>CAVPQC010000005.1:0-2941716 GCA_963707475.1 uncultured Actinomycetota bacterium | reverse complement strand
CGACCCGGGCGCCGCCAAGGACTTCTGGAAGATCCAGATCTCTGCCAAGGGAGCCACCGACGTCCACATCATCGAGAACGTCATCGCGCCGGGCGGGACGTTCGGCTGGCACAGCCATCCCGGACCAAGCCTGGTGATCGTCAAGTCGGGCACGCTGAGCGTCTACCACGCACATGACTGCAGCACCCCGGAGAACTTCGGTCCTGGGTCGCCGCTCGGATCGACCTTCGTCGACCAGGGCCACGACCTGCACGTGGTACGCAACAACACAGCAGGCGTCGACGACGTCTACGTGGTCTCGTTCGTCCCGGCCTGCTTTCCTCCGGCGCATCGACGAAGACAATCCCAACCCCAGCGTCTGCCCAAACTAGGCACAGGGCGGCACCGAGAGAGCACCAGCGGCCTGCCTAGCCTGCCGCTGGTGGTACCTCGGCTAGTTCTCCCGCGGCCCCGGAACCGTCCGTGACGTAGGAGTCGTCGAAGTGGTCCGTTGCCCACCGCTGCCGGACGAGGAGCGCAGGAGGAGTGCAGGAGCGCGGCCAAAGAGCCGACGAATCATGGCTTGACAGTCATTGGCGGCGGAATGACTGTGAGGATCGCGTTCGCAGCCTGATGGTGGTGGGCTGTGGGTTGGTGACCGCGGGTGTGACCCCCGGAATGACTGGCTTTCGTGCCTTGCTGCGACATGTCCGCTCGTGGTCGCCGGCCCCGGCCCGGTTGGAGGAGCTGGCCTGATCAGGAGCTTGACCACCTGGCGTTAGCGGCGCCTGGCGTGTCTCATCACAGTCCTGCCGAGCCTCCGTCCCGGACCGGAACCACGTCCCGTCCGGCGAAGGAGAGAACGCATGAACAGTCTGACCGATCTGCGCGAGGTGGTCGATGTCGTCATCGGCGTCGACACCCACGTCCATACCCACTCCGCTGCGGTCCTCGACACCGCGACCGGTGGTGTCCTCGACGAGATCACCGTCGATGCGACGCCTGAGGGCTACGCCGAGCTCGTGGTGTTCGCCAACAAGCACGCGATGTTGCGGGCCTGGGCGATCGAGGGAACCGGCGGCCACGGAGCCGGGCTGAGCCGGCACCTGCTGGAGTCCTCGGAGATCGTCATCGAGCTGGACCGCCCGAAGCGGGCTGCGCGTCGCAACGGCGCCAAGTCGGACCCGCTCGATGCGATCCGAGCAGCCCGTGAAGCGATGGCTCGACCCCAGTTGGGAACTCCTCGCAGTGGCGGAGAACGCCAAGCACTGTCAGTGCTGTTGGCCGCCCGCCGTTCGGCGGTCAACGCCGCTGCCGAGGCTCAGCAGCAGGTCTTCAGCCTGGTGATCGCCGCGCCTGAGCCCATCCGTGCCCGGTTCCGTGGCCAGAAGCTTGCCGCGATGCTCAACACCGCGGCGAACCTGCGAGTGCACTCCTCGGGGGACGTGGAGACGACCAGCACGGTGGTGGCGCTGCGGTCGCTGGCTCGTCGCGAGCACGCGATGTTGAAGGAGGCGCGTGAGCATCACCAGGCGATCGTGACCATCATCCGCAGCTGGCGGCCCGACCTCTCGTGGAGTTTGGGGTTGGTCCGATCGTGGCGGCGACGGTGTTGTGCGCGTGGTCCCACCCCGGCCGGTTCACTCGGAGGCGGCGTTCGCGATGCTCGCCGGCGTCGCCCCGATCCCGGCCAACAGCGGCCAAGTCACCACCCGAGGCCGATCAGGTCGACGGTCTCGTTGACCTTCACTATGCCGCGGACCCGTCCGGCGATCGGGAGTGTCACGAGGGCGGTCGGGGGTCGGGTTCGCACCTTTGGTCCAGCGGTTGCGGAGTGTGGGGCGTCACCCAGCGCATCTGCGACAAACCCCCGTGCGGGCGCGCTTTGCCGTATCACAGCCCATCGCGGGAACACCGGCGTCCCGCAAACCACCGCCACCGAGAACGGGCTCCGGCCTAGAGCGTGTCTGACGGATGTTGGCGGCGGTTCACTCCAGTCTTGAGTTCATGACGCGTACTTCGCTGTTGAGCGATGAGATGTGGGCCCGGATCGAGCCTCTGAGCGTGCGTGGCGGGGTGCGCGAGTGACCATCGGCCGGTGGTCGAGGCGATCTGTTGGCGTTTCCGGACCGGGTCGCCGTGGCGGGACCTGCCGCGTGATTTCCCTTCCTGGCAGACCGTCTGGTGGCGTTTCGACCATGGGCCAAGGACGGCACCGGCGCCGGTGGAGTTGCAGGGTCAGGCGCACGCGGTCGCGGATCTGGAGTGGGTGGTCTCGGTCGACTCCACCGTGGCGCGGGCACACCAGCACGCCGCCGGAGCACGCACCAGCGCCACAGGGGCAGGGTCGAATGACAGGATTCCGCGGCCTGAACCCGACGACCACGCCCTGGGTCGCTCCCGAGGTGGGTGGAGCACCAAGACCCACCTCAGTGTCGACCGGCGCGGACGCCCGCTCTCGGTGCGGCTCACCCCGGACAGGCCGGCGACAACCCCCAGCTGTTGCCGCTGATCGACGGCATCGGGGTCCCCGCAGCCGGAAGCGGTGGTCGCCCGCGGTGTCGGCCGGACTGCGTGATCGCGGACAAGGCCTACTCCCATCCCTCGACCCGACGAGCGTTACGCCGCAGGGAAATCCGGGTCGTGATCCCCGAGAAGAGCGACCAGATCGCACACCGCGCCAACAAGGGCAGCCGCGGCGGCAGGCCGCCCCGCTTCGACGCCGGCGTGCGTACCGGGACCGCAACGTCGTCGAGCGCGCCTTCAACCGGCTCAAAGGCTGGCGAGGGGTCGCCACCCGCTATGACAAACTCGCTCGCAACTACCGCGCCGGGGTCATCGTCGCCTGCATCGTGCTGTTCTTCTGGCACCAGCGGCGCCTGATCCATCAGACACGGCCTAGCACGGCGCTAAGCGCCGCCCGCAGATCGGGCGACCGATGACCCGAGGACCGACCGTCCTCGCACCGTTCTGGTGATCGGCGGTACCGGCAGCATCGGTCGCCACGTGGCCGAGGAGAGAGTCCGGGTCGGACGCCACGTCCGCGCGCCCCGGTGCGCAGCACCCGGGCGAGCGCGCGGCCTTTCCGCCGATGTCCAAGCGGTCGTGGGAGACATCACCCACCTCGAGTCGCCGTCTGAGGCCGTGCAAGGCGTCGACGCGGTGGTGTTCTCACACGGATCCACGGCAACCAGCCGACATGGAGGCCGTGGACTACTGCTCGCATGGCCACCGGTCCCGCCCTGCCGTCGTCGGCCGGTCTCTGGCGCGGGAACACCGCCCTGGTAGTGCCGGATCACCCTGCTGAAGATGACGAGATGGAGTCCGCCGAACGGATGGAGCGTGAACGTGCGTCGAGCAGGGCCGCCCACGGATGCCCGTGTCTGGTCCAGGTTTCGCGGACCCGTGTACCGAGCACCCTCGTGGGACCGGGGACCGAGTGTTTTCCGGCACCACAGAGCCCAGCGCCGCACAGACCGACGTGGTCCGAAAACAGCTTGTCAGGCCGCCTCGCTGCGGCTTTCATCCGGCGGTCCGTCCGTTTCTCGGTTCGCTGAGTCGACGCGGGGACCCTCGACCGAGGTGACGGCGCGTGCCGTGCCCGTGAGCTGGGCGAGAAGCCGAGAGCGGTCTTGGGCGTCCAGGTCCCGGAGGACGACTCCGTGCACGACGCCGAAGGCGCGCAGTCGGGCGGCCTCCGAGCCGTCCCAGTCCACCAGCGCCGCCGCGGCCCCAGGAGAAAGGTGACCGGTCGCGGCCGACATCGCGCAAAGGGTCGCCATCTCGGTCCGCGTCCCCCTCCCGACAATCAGCTCAGCGACCCGCTCGAGGATGGACTCCAGTGGTATCGGTCCCTGCAGCATGGTTGTCACTGTCGACGGCGTTTCGGCGACGGGTCGACGACGGAGCAATCGTGTTCGCCACCGGCCGGGAACGTACCCATCGGTTGGCTCGACGCGCGTCGCGGCGACCGCTCTTGACCTGGCGTACCAACTGTCCGCGGCGTGCCGAGGCCAGGCGCTCCTGGACCAGCGCGCGAGCGATGTCTTCGTGCATGGAGCTCATCTTGTGTACCTTTCCATCGGTGTGGCTTTGCCGCTCGACGAGCGGTGACTGGCTGGACTGGCTGCCGGCTGACCCTGGATCGCCTTGAGGTGGCCGGCGCCGCACTCCCTTGTGTTGCACGGCGCAGGGCCTCAGGCGCCCTCGGCGACCTGGTTGATCTCGTCGGCGACGAGCCCGTGGGCCTTGCGGTGCACCGTGTGGGCGGTCTCTGCATCCGGCGCATTGACGAGGCAGAAGAGATCTTGCCGGCCGCCTCGTCCACCCAGTGGCGCTCGTAGCTCACGCCGTAGGCTCCTTGGGTGGCGAGATCGGCCTGGTGCGCCGTGGCCACGTCGCGCGCTGAGACACGCGCCCTCGAGCGTGTGTGCGTCCATGAGCAGTGCCATGTTGGTTCCTCGCTGGTCGCTCGGTCCGGCGCGGTTCGTCGGGCTTGCGGCATTGATGGCACCAAGCCGGCGTTTGACGAAGGGTGTGACGATCCGAGACCGGCCTACCGGCTCGCCGTCGGGTTCTTCGTCATGGCAGCACCTTCAGTCGCCGGCCTGTTCGCCCGCGGAGCTACCTGTGGTGACAGGCGAGATCAACTGCTTGACTTCCCCGATGACACTCGTCGAACTCGTGCACACCAATGCGCTTGCCCAGACCAGCCCGTACGCGTACGCGGCAATCACGCCGCCGGGGCGGCTGGTGTTCACCGCCGGTGCCTGTCCTCTCGACGTCGAGGGAGCCGTGGTCTCACCCGGCGATGTCGCTGCCCAAGCCACACAGGTGATGGCAAACCTCGCGGTGGCCCTGGACGCCGCAGGCGTTGGGCTGGCAGATGTTGCGAAGACGACCGTCTTCGTCGCGTCTACCCAGCGTGACGACCTGGTCACTGCCTGGCGGGTTGTCCGTGCTGCCTTCGGCGGCCACGACGTGCCCAGCACATTGTTAGGTGTGATGGTCCTGGGATACCCCGAGCAGTTGGTCGAAGTCGAAGCGATAGCAGTCGCCGCCGCATCGTCAGGGGCAGCCGTAACCCGATGAGCGCCTTAACGGGCGTCCGGAAACCAGAATCACTATCGCTGCGTTGGTGGCGGCCTAGTCGGTCGTACCAAGGATGAGGGTTCCTGCGCGACGGAGCTGAGTCAGAACGGGATGCTCGGGCGGCGCATCGGTGATGATCCCAGTGACGCTGGCTAGTGGCAGCACGCTGAAAGGTGACGCAGCGCCGATTTTCTCGCTGCTCGCCAACACGTAGGTGTCGGCCGCTCTGCCAGCGAGGGTGCGCTTCATGGCTGCCTCGTCCGGGTCGCCGGTGGTCAGACCCGCCTCGGGGTGCACTCCCGTCACGCCAAGGAGGAACAAGTCGGCCTGGATCAGTTGCGCCGCTTCGCTGGCGGCTGCGCCGCAGGTCACCGCGGAGTGCTTGAAAAGCTTGCCGCCGAGGACGTACACCTCGACTGTCGGGTGGTCGACGAGCGCAGCGGCGATGGTCGGGCTGTGCGTGACAACGGTGAGCGTCAGGTCAGCAGGGAGGGCGCGGGCCACGGCCAAGGTCGTCGTGCCGCCATCGAGCAGCACTGTGGTGCCTGGCTGGATGAGACGCGCGGCGGCGGCTGCCACCCGCTGCTTGCTCTCAACGGCAACGACACTGCGGGCGGCGTAGTCGACGACGGCCGGTGAGACCGGCAGGGCGCCGCCGTACACGCGCTGGCACAACCCGGCCGCGGCGAGCTCGCGCAGATCCCTGCGAACGCTGTCCTCGGTCACCCCAAGCTCAGCGGCCATGTCTTTGGCGACCAGTCGCCCGTCGCGTTGTAGGCGATTCACCAGTAGGTCCCGGCGCTGTGCTGCGAGCACTCCACACTCCTCCATGTTCTTGCGCATTAATACGTGTTATGCCTAGTGTAGCGACATGACCGCCCCACTGCTCATCCTGATCGCCGGCCCCTACCGATCAGGCACCGCTGACGACGAGAATCTGATGGCGGCCAACCTCGCCCGGTTGGAACAAGCCGCGTGGCCGGTCTTCCTGGCCGGGCACGTGCCGATGATCGGTGAGTGGGTGGCGTTGCCGGTCCTGCGCTCGGTGGGTGTCATGGCCGTCACCGACCAGCTGGCCGAGCAGGTGATGTACCCGACCGCGCGGCGACTGCTGGCACACTGCGACGCGGTGCTCCGACTCCCGGGTGCCTCGACGGGTGCAGACCAAGATGTCGCGATCGCCCGCGAACGCGGTCTGCCGGTGTGGCACCGCATCGAGGATGTCCCGGGGTACGAGCCACATCGCGATCTCGGCCTCGCTGGTCAGGCTCCGGCATGAGGGCTGCTGCGGCTGGCGGCCGCCGAGTCCACCTGCTCGGCCGTCGAAGTATCGAAGGGCCGTACCCGGGCTACCGGATGCGTAGCCGCAAGAGCTGGGCACTGCTTGCCTACCTGCTGCTGTGCGAGCGGCCGGCCACCGACGGGAGCTGGCGTCGCTGTTGTTCGAGAAGACCGACGACCCGCTCCGTGCACTGCGCTGGGGCTTGTCGGAAGTGCGCCGTGCACTCGGCGATGACATCACTATCGCGGATGATCCGGTCAGACTCCAACTCAGCCCTCGCGTCGTCGTCGACGCTTCAGTCGTGCTCGCGGGCCCGAGCGAAGACGCGTTCCGCGTGCGGGCATTGGGCTCCGAGCTGCTCGAGGGATTCACTTTGCGGGGAGCGTTCGACTTCGATTCATGGCTGTTGGGCGCCCAACGAAGAGTGGCGGTAGCCACAGCCGTGGTCTTGCGGGCGGCTGCCCTCGATGCGGTCAGCCAGCGTGCCTATGAGACTGCCATCGGACATGCGGTGCGACTCAGCGCCCTGTCGCGGCTCGATGAGGACAGCCAGTCACGCGCTGCTCGTCGGGCTCTATCGACTCGTGGGAGACGACCTCGCCGCTCAACGCCAGTACGTCACCAGCGCCAGGATCCTGCATGCCGAGCTTGGAGTCGCGCCCGGTCGCGCGCTGCGTGACGCGCTCTGCCAACCACGGCTCCAGCTGCCGGTCACGAAGTACGTGCACGACGGTCGTCCACTCATGCTGATGGGAATCGCCCAATCGCACCACGGCGCCCGCGCGGTCGCTTGCGCATGACCTCAAGCGGGCGGCGTGCACCCGACGCAACTGCGTGGCTGTACGTCGGGTGATGGATGAGATGGGACTGGAATGGGTGCACGAGCATGAGAGTCGCTCTGGTCACCGGGAGTTCGCGCGGATTGGGCCGAATCATCGCGTGGCCGTCTCGCTTCTGATGGCACCACATGGTGGTTGGTACCGGGCCGGCGTCCGTCGAGAGCGTGCCGGGCGAGGGCTGGCCGTCATCAACTGAGTGCTCGCCGTTACTGGACCTCGGCATTATGCACGTGATCCGAAATGCGCCAGCCATTCGAACCGAGTGGCCGCACCGCACGCTGTCTGCGGCTAGATCCGGGCGGACTCGCAGGCACTGTTAGCGTCTCGCCGGTGGAAACCGAGGATGCGTCGAGATACGGCCGAAGACTGAGCTACCCGGTATTCGCGCTCGTGGTGGTCGTACCTGGCGATCATCCAGGGCGGGGTCGCCTGGCCCGGACCTGCTCGACGCGGCGACTGCATTCACGACCACCCGCGACGTGGCGTCAAGATGTGGATCCCGCTCGGTGCCGCCTTCGTCTTCATCTACGCCGCGATCGCCGCGCTGGGTTGGTCGGCGCCGGTGTTCGCGACGATCACCGGACGCAGCGATGGGTCTGGGCGGTGCCGATCTTCCTGGTCGTCTGCATCGTCGCGGCGATCGACTACGGGGACTTGGCCGACAGGAGGATCGGGTTCACCCTCGCCCTTGTCGGCGCCTCCCTGCTCGTCGGCTGGGGTGAGGAGGGGATGTTCCGTGGGATCGGTGTCACGTCGCTGCGCGAGCAGGGACTGACCGAGGGCCGGGTCGCCCTCTGGTCGTGCGCTCCTCTTCGGCGCCGTGCACCTGACCAACGCCCTGGGGACCGGCGGAAGGCGATCCGACAGGCGATCGCGGTCAGCTTCGCCGGCTACTTCTTCTACCTCATCCGCCGAGCACACGCTCGAACGTCCTCAACTCGATCCTGCACGGCAGGTTCGACTTCATGATCCTCAGCGGCACCGCCATCTTCGTCGACCAGCAGGCCTACCTCGGCAGCGTGTTTGCGATCTTCGCCTACGTCGTCATCGCCATCGTGGTCATCGCGCGGCGCAAGCACATCGAACCCGCCGAAACACCAACCCACTAGTGGTGATCGACGCTACTTCCTCGGGGGTCATGCCGCTGGGCTGAGTGGTTCATGGGCTTCCAGTCGGGTGAGGAATGCGTTGAGGTCGTTTCGGGTGTAACGCCAGTCGAAGGGCGTGGCGGTTGTGTTGTAGCGGTCTTGGAACGCGAGGATCCGGGTGGCGAGGTCGTCGAGGTTGGCGAAGTCTCCGGGGGTGATGGCTTTGCGTTGCAGGATGGAGAAGTAGATCTCGATCTGGTTGAGCCAGGAGGCGTGGATCGGCAGGTGGACCAGGCGGGCGTTGGGCCAGGCTTCCATCCGCTGGATCGAGCGCCAGCCGTGGTGGGAGGAGCCGTTGTCGACGACCCAGAACACCCGTCGGGCGCTGGCGTAGGGCTCGGTGGTCATCACCTCGTCGACCAGGTCGGTGAACGGCTCGATCCCGGTCTTAGGGGCGATCTGGCCGAACACCTTGGCGTGATGGACGTCTAGCCAAAGTGCCCCTGTCGGGGCGCCTGTTCGGGCGGGAGAATGAGGCTGCGGTCGCCCGGTGACGCCGTGGGTCTATGGTCCTTCGAGGCCGTGCGATAGCCGGGTGCGGGAGTCACGTGGTGGGCGTTTCGGTGCTGCCGATCCGGTCGCTGGACACGGCTGGCGGTGTGAGCGCGAGGACCAGATTTCCTGTTTGCCCTGGTGATTCCCCCGGGCGGTCGCTGCCGTGATTGTCCGTCTGGAGAGGAGGGTCGAGGTGTTCGCAGAGTCACGCGACGATGAGCAGATCATCGAGCGGGTCGCGGCCTTGGATATCGGTAAGGCCGAGACTCGTGTGCTGTGTGCGGTTGCCGGCCCGCGACGGCGGTCGCAGGCGGGTTCAGGAGGTGAGCACGCACTCGACGATGGTGAGGTCGTTGAGCGAGCTGGCGAACCGGCTGGTCGAGTTGGGTGTCGAGCGGGTGGTGATGGAAGCCACGAGCGACTACTGGCGCGCACCGTTCTACCTGTTCGAGGCTCACGGGCTGTCGCCGTGGCTGGTCAACGCCAAGGACGTCAAGCATCTGCCCGGTCGGCCGAAAACCGACGTGCTCGACGCCGTGTGGCTGTGCAAGGTCGCCGAACGGCAGATGCTGCGCCCCAGTTTCGTGCCCGACCGCGACGATCCGCGGGTTACGCGATCTGACCCGGTATCGGGCCGACCTGGTCGAGGTCCGCAACGCGGAGAAGAACCGGGTCGAGAAACTGCTCGAAAAGGCCTGCATCAAGCTCTCGGTCGTTGCCAGCGACATCTTCGGCGTCTCCGGTCGCGCCATGATGAGCGCGATGATCGCCGGGGAACGCGACCCGAAGGTTCTGGCTGAGCTGGCCCGAGCCCGGATGCGCACCAAGATCGGCCTGCTCGAACAGGCGTTCGCCGGGCTGTCGGTGGGCACCTTCAACGACCACCACCGGTTCCTGCTGTCGCGGATGCTGGACCGTGTCGACGAGGCCGATGCCGACATCGCCGCACTCGATGCGCAGATCGAGACGCACCTGGCCCCTTTCGCTGACGCGGTCGCGCGCTCGGACGAGATCCCCGGGATCGGGCCGAGTCGCGGCCGCGATCATCATCGCGGAGATCGGGGTCGACATGACCCGCTTCCCCACTTCCGGACACCTCGCCTCCTGGGCCAAGTTCGCACCCGGGATCAACGCCAGCGCCGGCAAGGAGACGGGCAACGGCACCACCGGCCACGGCAACCGCTACCTCGCCCGGGTGCTCGGCGAGACCGCCATCACCGCCAGCCGAAGCGACACCTTCCTCGGCGCCCGATACCGACGCATCGCCCGACGCCGTGGCAAGAAGAAGGCCATCGTCGCGACCGGCCGATCCCAACTCGTGATCATCTGGCACCTGCTTTCCACGCCGGACGCCAGCTACCACGACCTCGGAGCCGATCACTACGACCGACACGTCAACCCCGACGCCAAGACGCCGAAACCACATCCGAAGCCTGGAAGCCCTCGGCTACAAGGTCACCCTCGAACCCGCGGCCTGACCAACAACACCCGACCCATCCGGCTCCGCTGCGCTCCGCCGGACGCTGCCGCCTGCCTGGTCACCGCCATTCTCGGACTAGGGCGGCCATGTAGGCCAGGGTGCCGCCGCGGGTGTATTCGAACTCCACTCGCCGGGGACGGTCCGGTCCGGGTGGCAGGTCGTCGTGGCGGCGGCGCAGCGCTTGGAGCTGGGATTTCTCATCGGCGCTGATCACGTACTCGTCCGCGGCGGAGCCGGCGGCCGTCCCAGCTGCGGTCGTAGAGGTCGAGCACGCGGCCGGCCTTGGCGGCGAAGTCCGGGTCGCGGGGGAAGATCCAGGACCGGTGCTGCCACGGCTTGATCGCATCGGCGGCCAACCAGCGCCGCACCGTCGACCCCGACACGGTGTCGGTGATGCCGCGAGCGATGGCTTCATCGGCCAGGTCCTGACACGACCAGCGCGACAGCGGCAACCCGTGCTCGGCGGGCAGCGCACAGGCCAGCGCCTTCACACCGGCGACCACGGTGGCCGCGAACACCGGTGGGCGTCCCGAGCGAGGCCGGTCGGCCAGGCCCTTCATCCCGTCCGCGGCGAACCGGCCACGCCAGGTCCGCACGGTGTCGAGGTGCAGGCTCAGGTCCCGGGCGATCTGGGCGTTGGCGTCGCCGTCGGCAGCGGCCAGCACGATCCAGGCCCGCTGCACGATCGCAGCGGAGCCTTGCGTGCGCGGGCCAAGGACTCCAGCTCCACGCGGTCGCGGTCGGTGAGGATGATCAGGACCGGGGAAGAGGTCGTGGTCACCACACCGTTGTCCCGCGCGGCGGTCGCGTTCCCGCGACGACACGCCGTCGCCAGACACAGCCGTGCGCAGCCGTGCCCGGCACCTGGCCCACCATGGATGGCATGCCCAAGGTCCCCGAGTCCACCAAGTCCTCACTGGCCTACAAGCTCCACGCCCGGGCCCGAGAACGCTGGCCACAACTCGAAGACGTCGACGTCACGCACCGGGCCGGGTTCGCCTACGTCACCGGCATCATCACCGACGGTGAACAGCTCCGACTATGCCGGCTGCGTTACGGCGGCTCGGCCAGTAGGTGGGGCTTCTCGATCTACCGAGGCCAGCCACGAGGACTACCAGCCCCGAAGACGCCCTCGACACCGCCTGCGGCCTCTACCTCGGCACTCCGGTCACCGTCTCTCCGGCAACCGGATCGGCAGCATTGAAGGGCCCACAACGCAGTCCCCCACCCGGCTAGTCGACGACCTCACGGGACCTTAGGACAACAGCGTCACCGGGCGGCCGCAGACCCCTTTTCAGCCCGGAACGGGCGGCCCCACAGGGGCACTCTGGCTAGTCGTCGGTTCCGTGCACGAGTTGGTCGAGCTCTTGGGCTGCTGCCCCGATGCTCGATGGCAGCGTGTGGACTCCACCAGCAAGGTTCGCCGCGGATGCCCCACCGGTGCACACCAGCGGGACCGGGGCCTGGCCGAGCAGTCGCTCGGCGACCGCGACCGCTGCCGGGCGGTCCTCCGGGGTGACAACCGACAAGACCGCGGCTCGGGCGTCGCGGCTGCGCACCGCCGCCTCCCAGCTGCTCACCGGGACGTTGGCGCCGAGGTAGAGAACGTCCATGCCCCTCCTGCGGATGGCGGTGGCGAACGCCAGGGCACCGAGGTCGTGCTGGCTGCCCGGAGGGCAGCCCGACCACGACGGCTGGACCTCTGGACCTGCTGCCCGCCGCGTCGAACGCGGCGGAGAGTCGCCGATGGACCGCGTGGCTGGCCGCGTGCTCCCCCGCGACGTCGATCTCCCCGCGTGCCCAGCCCTCGCCGAGCGCCTCGAGGGTGGGGAAGAGCCAGGAGTCGACGACGTGCTCGAACGATCCGAGCGCGAACCCGCCGTCGAGGCTCTCCTCGATGCCCGCTGTGTCCATCCGTGCTGCCGAGGACAGGAACAGTTGCATGTAGGTGACCGCGTTCGGCTGGTGGCGACCGTCGGAGGTCTCACGGCCGACTGCCTCGTCCACGGCGGCGGGGACCGTCCCGCTGCGAACCGCGTCCGCGGCCTCCGCCGGCGACCAGCCGTCGTCCACGAGCCGGCGCATGGTCGAGATGGCCGCCAGGGCCTCCTCGTCGTACACGCGGTAGCCCGAGTCGTTGCGGTGCGGGACGACGACGCCGTAGCGCCTCTCCCAGGCGCGCAGAGACGCCTCGGAGACGCCGGTGAGTCGGGAAGCCTGCTTGATCGTGTACATGGTTTGTACAGACTAGTCGCCTCCTCAACTTGTACAAACCTTAGACATCATGCAGAGTTGGGTCTGAGCGCAGCACGACCGCCGGGCGGATGGCTATCAGCGGTCACAGAGAGGGATGGTCGGGGTGGGACTGATGGTGCAGGCGCCGCCCCGACGACTCCGGACCGCTTCGAGGGACGAAGCTGAGACCGCACCTGCGGGCGCGGTCGGTCGCGAGCTCGATGAGCGGAAGCTTGAGGACCTGTGGGACCGCCACGGGGGCTCGGCCTACGCGCTCGCGTGCGCACTTCTCGGAAACGAGGTTGGCGCTGCCGAGGCCCTCAGGCTCGCGATGGCCGACGTTGCCTCCTCGATTCGGGGCATGTCGACCCAGGAGGCTCCGCGGTGCCTGGTTCGTCACGTGTACCGGCACACCCAGGAGTCCGCCGGCGAGACGCCCGGCGCGGTACTGCCGTCGCCGGTCATGGTGTGGATGAGCCAGCTGGCCCGTGTCCAGCGCGCGAGCCTTGCTTTGTGCGTCTTAGGTGGGCTTACCCACCGTGAGGCGGCTGCCCTGCTCGACGTACCGCCCAGCACAGTGGCCGACCTGCTGACGACCGGCCTGCGAGAGCTAGGGCGCCTCGCTGCCGGCGGTACCGCGACCTTCGCGTGACGGGGACGCCCATGAATGAGCTGGACGCCGACCAGACCACGTCTCTGCGCAGGGCCAACGTGGGCGCAGCCGCGCTCCATGCGGTCCAGGCGGTCGCGGTGCTCGCACTCGCCACCGACTTCGCGCTGCCGGTGACCGCGAGCTACCTGGCCGGGCCGCCGGGTACGACGCCGTTGGACCCCGTCGTCCTCTTCGACATCCCCACCGGGCTCGCGGTCGCCGGGTTCCTAGCGCTCTCCGCGCTCGCGCACCTCCTCGTGTGCACCGCGTGGTGGCAGCGATACGTCGCGGATCTGGGCCGTCAGCGCAACCCCGCACGGTGGGTCGAGTACTCGCTCTCCGCGTCGCTGATGATCGTCCTGATCGCCCAGCTGGTCGGCATCTCCGACGTGGCGGCACTGCGTAGCCCTGTTCGGCGTCAACACCGCCATGATCCTGTTCGGCTGGCTGCAGGAGCGCTACGAGCACCCAGGCAGCGGTGGCTGGCTGCCGTTCGGCTTCGGATGCGTGGCCGGGGTGGTTCCGTGGCTGGCCATCACGATCTACCTGCTGTCGCCGGGCTCGACGTCGTCGGCCTCGCCTCCCGGTTTCGTCTACGCGATCTTCGTGTCGCTGTTCGTCTTCTTCAACGTCTTCGCCCTCAACCAGTGGCTGCAGTACCGCGCCATGGGGCGCTGGCGGGACTACCTGTTCGGCGAGAAGGTCTACATCGTGCTGAGCCTGACCGCGAAGTCCGCCCTGGCCTGGCAGATCTTCGCCGGCACCCTGGCTTCGTGACCGCCACGTCGAAGGGTGAGCGCGTGAGGAAACGGGTGGGGGTGCCCAGGTGACCGAGCAACAGGTGTACGAGGTGCTCGAGAAGTATCCCGACTTCGAGTTGCGTCGCTATCCAGACCACCTCGTCGCCGAGACCGAGGTCGGCGGTCCCTTCGAGCTTGCCGGAAACCTGGCGTTCCCCAGGCTCGCCCGCTACATCGGCGGGCACAACGGGTCCTCGCGCAAGATGGCCATGACCGCGCCCGTCGTGCAGGAGCAGGATCCCAAGAGTCAGCGCCACGTCGTGGGTTTCGTGATGGCAGCGGACGTCAGTGCCGAGGATCTCCCGGAACCGGTTGACACCACGGTGCACACGCGCCGGGTGCCGGCCGTGACCGCGGCCGCGCTGCGGTTCTCGGGGCGCTGGTCGCGCGGCTCCACAGAAGCGGGCCGCCCCAGCCGCTTGCCGCCGTGGACGCGGCCGGTCTGGAGGTGGTCGGCGCCCCGCGGTATGCCCGGTTCAACCCGCCCTGGACGCCGTGGTTCCTGCGAAGGAACGAAGTCGTCGTCCCGGTGGCACCCCGACCCGGTCGGCCTCCAGGGAAGCGTGGGCATGACCTGAGGCAGCCCTTGCATCCTGGTGGCCGCGGCGCGTTCGTGAGTCCAACCGTCAAAGAAACGCAGAAATTCCCGTGGATCGGCAACCTCTCGGCCATGTCCCGGCGAAAGGAAGGGCAACACGGTCGCATCCGGCGGCCTACGACCTAGGGAGATTCTCATGAGGATCCGCTCGATCGCAGCCTCGCTTGCGACCACGGCACTGCTCGGCGGCGCCATCGTCGTGCCCGCCACCGCCGCTCTGGCGGAGAGCAGCCCGGCCCAGAACGCGCTGGGCAACAGGAGTCTGGCCAGGTGCTCACTCCTCCGACGGCGGCTCTGTTGCGTTGTTCGATCGCAGGCCATGCTGAGGCGGGACCTGGGGCCTGTGCTGATCAGATGGCCGGTCTGAGTTCGTCGAATGCGGTGGCCAACCGGAACAGCGGCGCGGCGTCGACTGCGAGTTCGTAGTGGCCGCGGCGGAGGTTCTGGATGAAGGCGTGCCCTCGGATCACCACGCTCGCCGTTCGATCCGTCTTCAGCCCGCGCATCGGCCGGAGCCTGGCCTTGAGCCGGCCGTGGTCGCATTCGACGCGGTTGTTCTCGTACTGGCCGGTGTTGTGCAACGCGGCAGGAAGCAGCTCCTCGATCACGTTCGCCAACGCCGGCGCCCGGTCGGTGATGACCTCGCCCGGGTCGCCGTGAACAGCCAGGGCAGCGGTGAAGAACGTGCGCGCGGAGGCGATGTCCCGACGCCGTGACACGTACACGTCGATGACCTGGCCGTGCTGGTCGACCGCCCGGTAGACGTAGCGCCAGACCCCGGCGACCTTGACGTAGGTCTCGTCGACGAACCAGCGATCCCCGGCCAGGTGCCGGACCGGCCGGGCCGCGTCGATCAACAGCGGCGTGAACCGCTGCACCCACCGGTACAGGGTGACGTGGTCGACCTCGATGCCACGCTCGGCGAGCAGCTCCTCGAGGTCCCGGTAGGACAACCCGTACCGCAGGTACCAGCGCACCGCCAACAAGATCACCTCGGGCGGGAAACGGAATCCAGTGAACCCCGACGGCATCCTCACAGGCGGTCCCGGACGGCGAGTGCGCTTCATCGAGCCACCCTCACCGCCACCGTGCGATCCGTCAACGCAACAGAGCCCCTCGTAGTCGCCGCCGTCCTTGTTCAAGTCCTCGCACTCGTCGCGGAAGTTGGACGGGTCGCCCGGGTATAGGACGAAGACGAGTCCTCACTCCCACCGGCGTCCTCATCACCGGCGCTGCACGCCGCACTCGTCTCCGGGGAGAAGTAGATTATTGGCGGAACGCTAATAAACTAGTTGACGGATCGCCAACTCTGCATGGTGGCCCGTGAGCACACCGCCGAGGTACCAGCGCCTGAACGCCGACGAGCGTCGAGACCAGCTCCTCGACGTCGCCAACGCACTGGTCGCCGAGCGTGGGTACGAGGAGGCCACGATCGACGCGGCCCTCTCCTCCGGCGCCCCCAAGGCGGTCGGCCATGGTTGACACGCGTCCTGCACGTCACTAGGCCGTGTCTGATGGATCGGGCGCCGCGGGTGCCCAGAACAGCACGATGCAGGCGACGATGACTCCGGCGCGGTAGTTGCGAGCGTGTTTGTCGTAGCGGGTGGCGACCCCTCGCCAGCCCTTGAGCCGGTTGAAGGCGCGCTCGACGACGTTGCGGTCCCGGTAGAGCTCGGCGTCGAAGCGGGGCGGTCTGCCGCCGCGGCTGCCCTTGTTGGCGCGGTGTGCGATCTGGTCGCTCTTCTCGGGGATCACCACCCGGATTCCCCTGCGGCGTAACGCTCGTCGGGTCGAGGGATGGGAGTAGGCCTTGTCCGCGATCACGCAGTCCGGCCGACACCGCGGGCGACCACCGCTCCCGGCTGCGGGGACCCGCGATGTCGTCGATCAGCGGCAACAGCTGGGGGTTGTCGCCGGCCTGTCCCGGGGTGAGCCGCACCGAGAGCGGGCGTCCGCGCCGGTCGACACTGAGGTGGGTCTTGGTGCTCCACCCACCTCGGGAGCGACCCAGCGCGTGATCGTCGGGTTCAGGCCGCGGAATCCTGTGATTCGACCCTGCCCCCTGTGGCGCTGGTGCGTGCTCCGGCGGCGTGCTGGTGCGCCCGCGCCACGGTGGAGTCGACCGAGACCACCCACTCCAGATCCGCGACCGCGTGCGCCTGACCCTGCAACTCCACCAGCACCCGGTCCCAGGTGCCGTCCTTGGCCCAGCGGTCGAAACGCCACCAGACGGTCTGCCAGGAAGGGAAATCACGCGGCAGGTCCCGCCACGGCGACCCGGTCCGGAAACGCCAACAGATCGCCTCGACCACCGGCCGGTGGTCGCTCCACCGCCCACCCCGCCGCGGCGCACGGTCCGGCAGCAGAGGCTCGATCCGGGCCCACATCTCATCGCTCAACAGCGAAGTGCGCGTCATGAACTCAAGACTGGAGTGAACCGCCGCCAACATCCGTCAGACACGCTCTAAACGTCATGAGGGCCATGCAATTGTCCATGGCCATGGATGAGGCGCCTTCGTTCGGGCTGCAGCCGCCCCTTAATTGGAAGGCGCCTTCATGATGAACGCTGGATTGCGGACCCTGGTCCGCCGAACACTGGTCGCCCTCGCCGTGGTGGCCGCTCTCGGTGCCGGTTCGCTCGCGCACAGCAGCGTGGGTTCACCCTCGAGCCCGCGTATTGCGGGCCCGTCGGTGACGAAGAAACTCGACCCGTCCGACCTGCTGCTCGCGGCGTCCACGGCTACTGGCATCCACATGCGGTTCACCGGCATTCCGACGGGACCGGCCAGCAGTGACCACACGAACGAGATTCCGATCTCCTCGTTCCAGTTCGGGGTGGGGCGGCCCGTCTCGGGCGCGAGCGGTGCGCCGCGCGTGGCCGGAGCTGCAAACGTCAGCGAAGTGACCCTCACGCACGCGACCGACACGTTCAGCATCGCATTGCTCAAGGCGTCGCTGAACGGGGTTGGGTCGGCGACCGCCACCTTGTTCTTCACCAACCTGACTGGTGCGGGCGGCACCCCTCTCGACTACCTCACGGTCACGCTCGGGCAGACGTTCGTCACGGGGTTCTCCATGAGCAGCGGCGGAGACAACCCGGACGAGTCGCTGTCGCTGAACTTCGCGACGATGACGTTCAGGTACAGGTTGCCCACCGGCACCACGCAGGTGGTCTCTTACAACCTCACCACCGGAGTCACGTCCTGAGGTGAGGCGGGCGCCACTCGCTGTGCCCGTCCCATGCAGGTCGTCACGCGAGCGAGACCGACCCCTACGCGGAAGACAGTGGAAGGTGTCTTCGCGGGTCAGGGGCCGTCGTCAGGGCCTGCCACTCGCCTGCCGGGCCAAAAAGCCGACTCCCTGACCAAAATACGCGTGACGGCGCGGGCCTTTACGAGACGCTGCCTGTGGTGAAGAGGCCAGGCTCCAGTGACGCGGTCGATGTGAAAGTCGATGTGAAATCGGACGCTTCGCGCGAAGCCTCACGGCAGTGATCGCATAAGAAATCCGATAGGCGGCGAAATGACGTACGTTCGTGCGCCCTGAACCCGCGACAAGGGCCGATGTCTGCTCCACCCCGAGCGCAAGGTGCTCGGCCCAGTGCCTTGTTTGTCTGAAGCCAGCGTGCTTGCACTCCTCGGTGTGAGCACGGATGCTGAAGGATCTGACGTTGAGTCTGGGACAGGGAGCAAGTCGATGGCCGTTTCCGATCACGTCGATCTTCCGCAGTTCATCGCGGGAATGAAGAAGCGCAATCCCGGTGAAGCATGAGTTCGTCCAGGCGGTGCAGGAGGTGGCCGAGGACGTCTTCGAGTTCATCGAGGACAAGGAGGAGTACCACCACTACCAGATCCTGCGTCGGATGGCCGAGCCCGATCGGGTGATCAGCTTTCGGGTCTGCTGGGAGGACGACGACAACAACATCCGGGTCCAGCGTGGCTGGCGGGTGCAGAACAACAACGCGATCGGCCCCTACAAGGGCGGTATCCGCTTCCACCCGAGCGTCAACGAGTCGATCCTGAAGTTCCTCGCCTTCGAGCAGACCTTCAAGAACGCGCTGACCGGGCTGCCGATGGGCGGCGGCAAGGGCGGCGCGAACTTCAACCCCAAGGGCAAGAGCGACCACGAGGTGATGCGCTTCTGCCAGAGCTTCATGACCGAGCTCTACCGCCACGTCGGCGCAGACGTCGACGTCCCTGCCGGCGACATCGGGGTGGGCAGGCCGCGAGATCGGCTACATGTTCGGCCAGTACAAGCGGATCACCAACCAGTTCACCGGCGTGCTCACCGGCAAGGGCCTGGAGTACGGCGGATCGCTGGTCCGTCCGGAGGCGACCGGCTACGGCGCGGTCTACTTCCTCGCCAGCATGCTCGGCACCCGGGGCGACGATCTCGCGGGCAAGACCGCCGTCGATCTCCGGCTCCGGCAACGTGGCGACCCATGCCGCGGAGAAGGTGTGTCCAGCTGGGCGGCAAGGTGCTGACGCTGTCCGACAGCCACGGCTTCATTCACGATCCGGACGGCATCGACCTCGAGAAGATCGCGTGGGTCAAGGAGCACAAGACGCGTCGCCGTGGGCAGATCGCGGCGTACGTCGAGCGGTTCGCGGGAGCGACCTACTACCCGCCGGGCAGACACCGTGGGGGGTCCCGTGCGACGTGGCCCTGCCGTGTGCGACCCAGAACGAGCTGCACGGCGATGACGCGAGAACGCTGGTCAACAACGGATGCGTCGGTGTCAGCGAGGGGGCCAACATGCCCACTGATCTGGAGGGTGTTCACGTCTTCAAGGAGTCGCGGATCCTTTATGCACCGGGCAAGGCCGCCAACGCGGGTGGCGTCGCTGTCTCGGGTCTTGAGATGAGTCAGAACTCCCAGCGTCGCCCGTGGCTGGAGGCCGAGGTGCAGCAGATGCTGCTCGACATCATGGAGGGCATCCACAACCGATGCGTCGAGTACGGGCGCGAGAGCGACCACTATGTCGACTATGCGAAGGGCGCCAACGTGGCGGGCTTCAAGAAGGTTGCCGACGCGATGTTGGCCTACGGGGTGGTCTGAACCTCGCTCGGTCACGGCTGGTCCAGGCGACCCGGTAGGCGCGGGATGCCGTCACCATGGAACCACTTAGGCACGCGTTGCAGCGAACAGCAGGCAGGCCACGAGCAGCAGTGCCGCAATGGCGATGACGACGCGGGTGACGAGCGCATGACGCATGGTGCGGCTCCTTCTCAGACCCAGTCGAAACGTTCGGTGTGGATATGCCCTGGCGGAACACCCAACGCGACCAGAGCGTCTTCCATGGCGTCCATCATCGGGTTGGCGGCGCAGACGAAGAACTGCCACCGCTCATACCCGGCTGGCAGGTGCCGTTGGAGGAGATGCTGATCAATACGTCCGGTCTCACCTGTCCATCCCGAGGGTGCCTGGTTGAGGGCGTGCACGAGGGTCAGGTCGAGACGGCCGGCGAGCTCGTCCAGCTCTTCGCGAAAGGTGATCTGTTCCCAGGTGCGGTTGCCGATGTAGGCCACAACCGGACGCCGGTCGCCTCGTTCGGCCAACGTGCGAAGGATGCTCACCATCGGAGTGATACCGACTCCGCCCGCGATCAGCCCGAATCCCGGTCCCTGGTACAGGTCGGGGCTGAAGACACCGTGTGGCCCGTCGATGTAGACCGTCGTACCCACATCGAGGTCGGCCACGGTCGAGGTGAAGTCGCCAAGCGACTTGATGCTGACCGCGACCACACCATCGGCGTCACCGTTTGAGGAGAACGAGAACGGGTGCTTGGTCATCGAGAAGGACGAGCGGCCGATCGCGAACCACCCGTACTGCCCGGGCGCGAACCGGAATCCGTCATGTCCGGTGGCCCGCAGCGTGAGCGTGGTGGTCTGGCCGCGCTCGGCGGTGACCTCCTCGACGGTCCACGGGCGGCGACGCTGCACCAGTGGCTTGCCGATGCGCACCCACAGCACCAGTGTGACGAATGCCCCCGACATGAGGATCCACAACGCCTGCTTCCACGTGGAGCTGAGGTAGTAGTCGACCAGCAGCACATGCATCAGGGCAGCCACGACCACCACCACGGCGAGCACGGTGTGCAGCAGATGCCACGCCTCGTAGGACAGTCGCAGCCGCTTGCGCCACAAGGACGACGCGATCAGGGCCAGTAGCGCGACAGTGGCCAGCACCGCCCACCTGACACGCGCGGGCGTGTCGTCCGCGAAGAGCCGGATCACCAGATCCCACGGAGCGGAGATGGCGACGTGGGCGACGACGAACGCGAGGCCCACCAGGCCGATCTCGCGGTGGAACTGAACCAGGGCGTCGGTGCCGAATGGCGCCGCGACCGCGCGGAACCTGGCCACGAGCGCGAACTCAAGTCCCATCAGCGCAAGCCCGACGAACCCGAGCGCCGCTGAGAATTTCGTGGCGAACCCACGGCCCGGCACGGAGATGTCGACTACGGCGAAGACGAGCGGGGCGACTGCAACACCCAGGTAAAGCCCGATCCACATCGCGCCGCGCACGATCAGACTCATCGGGTGGCCCCAGGTTCTCTCGGTCAGTGCGGTCGCTCCGGAAAATCCATTACACACCCGAGGAACCAGCAGGGGGAACAAAGCCGGCTCGACACGACCAAGAGTGTCGGATAGCGACTTCAGCACGACCATGCTGTGTACATCCAGCTGGTGCGGCACGTTTACTCGCTTTGTCGCTGTCGCCCGTTCCATACCTGCGGACGCCGACCCCGGGGCGACATGAGCCACCCTCATCACACCATCCGGCACTGCCCGAGCGGTTTCAGCAAGAACTGGGGCCTTTGGTTGAGCTTGACGGTTCATGCCTATCGATGTCCGTGTCCAGACCCGAAGCCACTTCATGCTGCATTCTGGGCGATATGGGCTACTGAAGTGACTCTCGGTGGATCGCTATCCGGAGCCCGATCGGGACGAAGCGTTGCCCGTCGCGACTCGAGTAGGTGCAGGGGGCGTGGCGAGTCTCGCGGGCCCGTGGGAACCCCTCCGGGTTGCGCGCTCCCTATCAACTGTTGGCAGGCGAGACCATCTCCACGCTGAGTGGGTTTCTCGGCAACGGCGAGGCCCCAAGCAAGATTCCCGATCTCGCTGTCGTCGACGGGAACGTACGCCCACCCCGCCACGGGTCCGCCGCCGTAGTACACCAGTGCCCGGTCCTTGCCAGGATTGACCTCCCAGCCGCGCAGCGCGATCCCGCCGACCATCAGCTCAAGGCCCGTCTCCTCAGCCGGGCAGCCTGGTTTCCGCGCCGGGATAGAGGAGTCGACTGGTGAGAGGAGCGAGCAGGGCCGCGAGCGGACGCACGCGGGATCAAAGTACCGCCCGGCTTGGCCACTGGATCCCGCATCCGGTGTCTTGGCCATCAGCGGGGCCCTCAGAGGCAGACCTCGACATGCCGTCTGTCTCTCCGCAAAATGGATGCACGTCGCATCGGACCATCCAGCATGACGCTGGCTCCGTGCACACGGCGCGTTCTGCGTCGCGCCGCTTCACCCGTTACGTGGTCCAGCGCGGACGGCTGGCGGGTGCGGAAGGCTCGCGGCAAGACCACCAACACCTTGTTAGGTGCTCATGGCTTGAGAGATTCGGATCTGGATTGGGGAGTTTCAGCTTCTTGGCGCCAGGCATTGGCGACCCTGTCCAAGGCGTCGTGGTCGAGGCTCATGCCGCCGAAGTTGGCAAGGGTGCTCATTGGCATGGTGCCAATGACGTGGATCAGCTCGTCCTCCAGGACGGCGGCGGGCTGACCACCGGCCACCTCGCGCTCGATGAGCCGACGTCCGCTCGGATCGGCCATCCACTCCTGCAGCGTCGAGTCCCTGCTGAGTGGTTCGGCGAGGCGGGGTGCCTCGATCGAGACGGTCTCGGACAGCGGAAGGTGCCGTGAACTCGGGCCGACGCCAATCTCGAAGTCCCCTGCCTCGACCACCCAGCGCCGCAGCTTTGTCGACCAGAACGAGAAGGCTCGCTGGTCCAGCTCGATCGACACGGACTGCGAGGCATCCGACTCGAGGAAGACCTTGGCGAACCCCTTCAGCTCACGCACTGGCCGCGCCACGCTGGACTCGACGTCAGCCACGTAGACCTGTACCACCTCGGCTCCGGGAACGGTGCCGGTGTTGGTGACGGTTACCGTGACGGTCGCGGCGAGCGTGCCATCGGACACCGAACCCCGGGTGGCCACCTTAAGATCCGACATGGTGAAGGTGGTGTAGGACAACCCGAAGCCGAACGGGAACGCGACGTCTCGATGTGCCTGGTCGTAGCCGCGGTAGCCGATAAAGAGCCCTTCCCCGTACCGGACAACCTGGGAGTCCCCGGGGAAGTTGAGGTGGGACGAGTTGTCCTCCAGCCGGTGCGGGATGGTCTCCGCCAGGCGTCCGGAGGGGTTCACCCTGCCGGTCAACACGTCGGCGATCGCTCCGCCTGCGGCCTGTCCGCCCAGCCACGCCTCGACCAGCGCCTTCGCGTGCGGAGTCACTTCACCGAGGACCACCGTCGAGCCGTTCACCAGCACCACCACGACATTCGGGTTGGCCGCCGCCACCGCCACGAGCGCCGCCAGCTGGTTGGCGGGCAGGTTCATGTGGGTCCGGTCGAAGCCCTCGGACTCATCAGCCCCGGGCAATCCGATGACCATCACCACCGTCTGGGCCGACGCGGCAACTCGTTCGGCGTCAGCGAGCAGAGCCGCGTCATCACCGGTCTCGCCGAGGCTGTAGCCTGCCGCGAATGCGACCTCGCCGTAGACCGCACTGAGCTCGTCGAGTAGCGCGTCCACGTGCGTCGGGTTGACCTGCGACGAGCCGGCGCCCTGGAACCGGGGTTTCCGGGCGAACTCGCCGACCACCCCGATCTTCGCGTCGGCGGGCAGCGGCAGCACCCCGTCGTTCTTCAGCAGCACTACCGACTCGGCTGCCGCCTCCCGCGCCAGGGTGTGGTGGGCGTCCGCGTCGAATGACTCGTCGAGGTCGAGCACGGGCATGCCCTTGGCGACCAGCTCCAGCACCTCCCGGACCCGGGCGTCGAGGACCTCGGTCGGCACCTCACCCGACTGGACCGCAGCGACGACCGCCTCGGGACTGCGTCCGACCGCGGGCGGCATCTCGAGGTCGGTGCCGGCGAGGAGCGCTGGTACCCGGTGGTAGACCGCGCCCCAGTCCGAGACGACCAGACCTTCGAACCCGAACTCGCCACGCAGGACCGTGTCGAGCAACCAGATGTTCTCCGACGCGGACTGGCCGTTCACCTTGTTGTATGAGCACATCACCGTCCACGGCTGCTCGGTCCTGACGACCCGTTCAAATGCGGGCAGGTAGATCTCGCGGAGGGTGCGCTCGTCGACCTGGGCGTCCACCCGGAGCCGGTCGGTCTCCTGGTTGTTGGCCGCATAGTGCTTGACCGACGTGCCGACCTCGCGGGACTGGATGCCGTTGACGATGCCGACAGCCAGCTCACCGGCCAGGTATGGGTCCTCGGAGAAGTATTCGAAGTTGCGCCCACACAGAGGCGAGCGTTTCATGTTGACGCCGGGTCCCAGAATCACCGAGAGGTTGCAGGCCCGGGCCTCCTGAGCCAGTGCCTGACCAATCCGCCGCAACAGGTCCGGGTTCCAGGTCGACGCCACCGCCGAGGCGGTGGGGAAGCAGGTCGCTGGGAGCGAGCCGCCCAGGCCGAGGTGGTCACCTTCGCCGGGCTGGGCTCGGAGGCCGTGTGGCCCGTCGGAGACCATGATCTTGGGAATCCCCAGGCGCTCCACCGGAGCGGTGTACCAGAAGGACGAGCCGCTGGTCAGAGACGCCTTCTCCTCCAGAGTCAGCTCGGTCAGCAGGTGGTCGATGTCGAGCGTCACGGGCTACTCGCCTTCTTGATGGGCAGGACGACCAAGGCATAACCGGACCGGCGGTGTACAGCAACTGGTCGCAAGCCGGGTGGATGGCACTGCCGCTGCCCACCTCCGCTAGTACGACGTCATCGAGTCCTACGTCAAGTCGCGCTCAGGTAACCAGCCTCTCACGCAGTGGCGATCCATCGAGATGGCCGATCGAGCACCTCTTCCAGCCTTGTGAGGGCGGCTCCGGTCGCGCCAGGGGCCGGGTCCTCGGGTGCCGCGTGCACCGACGGTCGCACCCATCGGGCGCTGATCACGCGCGCGTCCAACGTCCTCTGAAGCGTGGGGCGCAGGACTTCGCACAGCTGACCCAGGTGGCCGCCGAGGACCAGCGCATGGACGTCGAGGAGGTTGATGGCACTGGCCAGTGCCACACCGAGCGCCCATCCAGCTTGCTCCAGCGCAGCTTGCGCGGCCGCTCCTCCTGACAGGGCCAGGTCGGACAGCACGGCGACGTCGGTGTCAAGAGGAAGATCGGCGGCATTCAGGATCGCCTCCATTCCGGCGTACCGCTCCAGGCACCCGGTGGATCCGCAGGGACAGTCCGGACCGTGCGGGTCGACGCAGATGTGTCCCACCTCGCCGAACCATCCGTGGTCCCCAATCATGGCCTTGCCGTCGAGCATGACGGCGCCACCGATGCCGACCTCGCCGGAGAGATAGACGAAGTCGCCATAACGCCGAGCGCGACCGGGGCGCTCACGTGCAGTCGCGACTGCGGCCAGGCTGGCCTCGTTGGCGATGTGCAGTCCTGCCCCGAGCTGTTCCGGGAGCGCGAGCAAGGGCGCAACGTCCACCTCCTGCCAGCCGAGGTTGGGCGCAAGCAAGAGCTTCCCCGAACTGCGGGTCACAATCCCGGGAAGCGCCAGCCCGGCCCCGACCACGCGGACCCCGGTGGGCACAGCTGCGAGCACGTCTCGACAGATGCTCCCCAGCTCGCCGAGGACAGTCCCGGGATCGCGACCGGCCTGGCTTCCGTCCACCCTGTCCGAGGCCACCACCTGACCCGACACATCAAGGACACGAACGGCCAGATAGCCCGCATTTGCCTGGATGCCCAATGCCGCGATCCCGTGCCCTGCCACGAGCGGTCGCCCGGGACGTCCGGGGCCGGCCTGGTCCGGAGGCTCGTGCTCACTCAGCAACTGTCCAGCCACGAGCTCATCGGCCAACCGGGAAACCGTCGACCTGGTCAGCGACGTCACGGCGGCGACCCCGGCACGCGATAGCGGCGCATCCTTCTCGGCGGCCAGAGCGGTCCGCAGCACCAGCGACAGATTGGTTTCACGCACGCCCGCGGTCGTCCCCAGCGGCATGGCGGACTTGGCCAGTCCCACGGGGGGCTCGCGGCTGTTCACCCCTTGAACCTATCGCGAATCGCGAATATGTTTTATGACACAACAAAATGCGGAGGTTCGAGATTATGACGCGTCACCCGGTGACTGAGGACAAGTTCTCCTTTGGTCTGTGGACTGTGGGCTGGCCAGGAGTGGACCCGTTCGGAGTGGCGACCCGGCCGCTGCTCGAGCCTTGGGAGTACGCCGAGAAGCTTGCTGAGCTGGGGGCGTGGGGCATCACGTTCCACGACAACGACGTCTATCCCTTCGACGCAGACGAGGCCGCGAAGGACAAGGCGGTGGACAGGCTGAAGTCGGTGACCGACGCGGCCGGCCTGGTGATCGAGATGGTCACCACCAACACCTTCACCCACCCGGTCTTCAAGGACGGCGGCCTGACCTCCAACGACCGCGGCGTGCGTCGCTTCGGGCTCCGCAAGATTCTCCGCGCTGTCGACCTGGCCCACGCTGCCGGCGCCTCCACATTCGTGATGTGGGGCGGGCGCGAAGGTAGCGAGTACGACGGCTCCAAGGACGTCTATTCGGCGTTCGAGCGCTACAAGGAGGGGCTGGACGCGGTCGCCGGCTACATCAAGGACCAGGGCTACGACCTGCGCATCGCGCTGGAGCCCAAGCCCAACGAACCACGCGGCGACATCTTCCTGCCCACCGCAGGCCATGCCCTGGCGCTGATCGCGGAGCTCGAGCACGGCGACATCGTCGGACTCAACCCCGAGACCGGGCACGAGCAAATGGCCAACCTCAACTACACCCACACCCTGGGCCAGGCGCTGTGGTGCGACAAGCTCTTCCACATCGATCTCAACGGCCAGCGCGGCCTGAAGTACGACCAGGACCTTGTGTTTGGACACGGCGACCTGATCTCGGCGTTCTTCACCGTCGACCTGCTCGAGAACGGATTTCCCGGAAACCCCGAGGCCCCACGCTACGAGGGACCTCGGCACTTCGACTACAAGCCCTCTCGGACGGAGTACATGGACGGCGTCTGGGACTCCGCGCGCGCCTGTATGGAGACTTACCTGCTCCTGGCAGAGAAGGCACGCGCCTTTCGCGCCGACTCCGAGGTCCAGGAAGCGCTGGCGACCTCCGGCGTCCTGGGTCTGGCCACACCGACACTGGACGAGAACGAGACCGTTGCGGATCTTCTCGCCTCGCCCGAGGACTTCGACCCCGAGGTCGCTGCGCAGCGCAACTACGGGTTCGTGAGGCTCCAACAGCTCGCCCTCGCCCACCTGATCAGCTGACCAGCCGCCCATGACGCTCGTCGCCGGAATCGACTCCTCCACCCAGTCCTGCAAAGTCGTCGTCCTGGACGCCGCTAACGGGCGACAGGTGCGGGAAGGATCCGCACCTCACCCACCCGGAACGGAGGTCGATCCGCAGGAGTGGTGGAAGGCACTGGAGTCGGCAGTCGGCCGGGCCGGTGGACTCGACGATGTCGAGGCGGTCTCCGTGGCAGGCCAGCAGCACGGGCTGATCGCACTCGACGAGCGCGGGGAGGTGATCCGTCCCGCGCTGCTCTGGAACGACGTGCGCTCCGCGTCCTCGGCCAGCGACCTGGTGCGGGACCTCGGCGACGGCGACGAAGGGACCGGCACCCGGGTCTGGGCTCGAGAGGTTGGCTCAGTGCCGGTCGCTGCCCTGACCGTGGCGAAGCTGAGGTGGCTTGCCGATCACGAACCCGAAAACGCGCGCCGCATCGCCGCAGTGGCCCTCCCCCACGACTGGTTGACCTGGCGCATCCGCGGCTCTGACGACCTGAGGTCGTTGACCACCGATCGCTCGGATGCGTCGGGGACGGGCTACTTCGATCCCGCCAACAACCAGTACCGTCGTGACCTGTTGGCGCTCGCCCTCCGGCGCAACGAGTCGGAGGCGGTCGACATCCGCCTGCCCACGGTACTCGGACCCCGACAACAGGCCGGGCACGGAGACGAGTCTCGGGGGTGGGGGCACCTCGTCCTCGGCGCCGGATGCGGCGACAACGCCGCGGGCGCGCTGGGCATCGGTCTGGAGGTCGGCCAGACCTCGATCTCCATCGGCACCTCCGGCGTGGTCGCCGCAGTCTCGACCACGCCGACGACGGATGCCAGCGGCCTGGTCGCCGGCTTCGCGGACGCCACCGGCGCCTACCTCCCCCTCGCCTGTACGTTGAACGCTTCCCGCGTTCTGGACGCGACTGCGGCCTTGCTCGGCGTGGGCCACGAGGAGCTCAGCGCCCTCGCTCTCGCAGCCGCACCCGGGGCGAAAGGGCTCGTCCACGTCCCGTATCTCGAGGGAGAGCGCACCCCGAACCTCCCGCACGCCACCGGGAGCCTGTTCGGCATGACCCTCACCTCGCTGACCCGTGAGAATCTCGCCCGCGCGGCCGTGGAGGGGCTGCTCTGCCTGCTGGCCGATGCCACGGAAGCCGTCCGCCGGCAGGGGGTGTCGATCAACAGGGTGACTCTGCTCGGCGGCGGCGCCCGCTCCCAGGCCGTACGAGGGCTCGCGCCGATGATTCTCGGTGTGCCCGTCGAGGTGCCCGAGCCTGGCGAGTACGTCGCCCGCGGCGCCGCGCGTCAAGCCGCCTGGGCTCTCAGCGGAAACGACCACCCGCCTCGCTGGGAGCTCGACACCCGTGTCTTCACCGGCGAGCCCACGCCGGAGGTCCTGCAGAATTACCGGAATACGGCTCGGGACGTGGGTCGCCTGCTCGGCGGATGACGTCCGCGTCAGTCGCGTGTCTCAGAAGAGATCTTCGCTGCCCGATCGTGACCTGCTACTCTTCGTTGCGTAAACGCTTACATCCGTTGCGCCTCGGATTCAAGCAGTCAAGTGAGGTCAGGTATGAGCAACGCGCTTCCAGACGCGTCCCGCCTCGAGTTCGGCGTTGCGACTGCGTCCTACCAGATCGAAGGCGCCCCGCATGCCGACGGCAAGGGGCCGTCGATCTGGGACTCCCTCACCGCGGTGCCCGGGGCGATCGACGACAGGTCCGACGGGGCCGTGGCGTGCGGGTCCTATCCCGATCCCGGTCCCGACATTGAGCTCGTCGCCGGCCTCGGCGTGCGCTGGTACCGCTTCTCCCTGTCCTGGCCGCGGATCGTGCCCGACGGTGCCACCGAGGTGAACAAGCTCGGGCTCGACTACTACGAGCGACTGGTGGATGGACTGCTCGAGCGCGAGGTCACGCCGATGGCGACGCTCTATCACTGGGACCTCCCCCAGCCGCTCGAGGATCGCGGTGGCTGGCTTGTGCGCGAGACTCCCGAGCGGTTCGCCGACTACGCGATGGCCGTCCACGATCGGCTCGGCGACCGGGTGCGGCTCTGGGCCACCCTGAACGAACCGTGGTGCTCGGCGTACCTGGGCTACGGTTCGGGGCGGCACGCCCCCGGCAAGCAGGTCGCTGGCGAGGCGCACCGCGCCGCCCACCATCTCCTGCTGGGCCACGCCTGGGCATCATCTCGGATGCACGAGGCCGGGGCAGACAGCGTCGGCATCGTGCTCAACCTGACCCCGGTCCTCCCCGAGACCGAGGCGGCGACCGACGCGGCGGACGGCGTCGACGCCATCCGCAACCGCATCTGGCTGGGTCCACTGGTCGACGGGAAGTACGACGCAGGGACGCTGCTCGTCGCTCCCGTTCTCGAGGACTCCGACCTGGTCCGTCCTGGTGACCTCGACCTTGTCCGCGGCTCGGCCGACTGGCTGGGCATCAACTACTACACCCCCGCGCGCGTGGCTGAGGCAATCTACGAATGCGAGACCATCGACACCAAGGGCGACGCCGACAGCGCCGCGTTTCCCGGGGTCGATGACTTCCGGTTCGTGCCTCGCCACCCGCGCACTGACATGGACTGGGAGATCGACCCCGACAGCCTGGAGCGGCTGTTGGTCGACACCCACCAGCGCACCGGGTTGCCGCTGGTGGTCACGGAGAACGGCGCGGCGTACGCCGACGCGACGCTGCTCCCGGACGGCAGCGTCGACGACGCCGACCGCATCACCTACCTACGCTCGCACCTGGCAGCTATCGATGCGGCTCGGTCCGCCGGGGCCGACGTCCGCGGCTGGCTGGTGTGGACGCTGATGGACAACTTCGAGTGGTCCCACGGGTACACCAAGACGTTCGGGCTGGTCAGCGTGGACCGGACCACGTTGCGTCGTACTCCCAAGCGGTCCTACCACTGGTTCGCCGACGTGATCCGGCAGCGAGGGACCTGACCGGGCCGCCTTCGGTAAGGTGCGCCGGACCCTCGCCGTCGAAAGTAGCTACCCATGACCGGGATCAAGGACGTCGCCCGCGAGCTCGGCGTCTCCACGGCGACCGTCTCGCGTGCGCTGCGCGGGCTGCCGCGGGTGTCACCCGAGACCCGGGATCGCGTCCTCGAAGTCGCCAACCGGATGGGGTACGTCGCCTCACCGCACGCCGCCAGCCTGGCCAGCGGGCAGACTCACGCGATCGGCGTGGTCGTGCCCAACGTGACCCGCTGGTTCTTCGGCTCGGTCGTGCACGGCGCCGAGGAACTGCTGAGGCAGGAGGGGTACGACCTGCTGCTCTACACCGTCACCGGCGAGCCCGCCGCGCGTCAGCGCCTGTTCCACTCCTACCTGCTCAGCAAGCGAGTCGATGCGGTGATGGTGCTGGCGCTGCGCCCCACGTCAGAGGAGGTGGCCTCGCTCGAGCGGACGGGCTCCCCCGTCGTGGTGGTCGGCGGAGCCGTGCCCGGTTGGTCAAGCGTGCGCATCGACGACGTCGAGGCAGCCCAGACCGCCGTTGGCCATCTCGTCGGGCTGGGGCACACCCGCATCGCCCACCTCGGCGGCGTCCCCGACCCCGAGCACGCTGGCCTGGACTTCTCGACCCCCGGAGAACGGCTGCTCGGCTACCGGCTGGCAATGGAGGTGGCGGGCCTGCGGATCGAGCCCGGTTGGGAGGTCACCGGCGACTTCACCGCGCTCGGTGGCCTGACCGCCTGCCGTCGCCTGCTCGCCACCGGCCCCCGGCCCACAGCGATCTTCGCCGGCTCCGACGAGATGGCGATCGGCGCCTCGCACGCCGTACGCGAGGCCGGCCTGCGTGTCCCTGACGACATCTCCGTGATCGGAATCGACAACCACGAGCTGTCCGAGTACTTCGACCTCAGCACCATCGCCCAGCCAGTCCCCGAGCTCGGCCGCCTCGGTGCCCGGATGCTCCTCGACGCCCTGCACTCCGACACCGACCTCCAACCCGTCGAGACGATCGTGCCCACCCAGCTGATCGCCCGGGGGACGACCGCGCGGGTGGCCTGAAGGGCCGCCCTAGAGGCACTCGGCTGAGAAGTGCAGGGCCTCCTCGGAAGCTAGGCCCAGGTGGCGTCCGATACACCGGGTCACTTGCCGAACCCCTCACTGAGTCCGCTGACCAGCTGGCGACGGCCGATCGTGTAGAGCGCCAGAATGGGGACGGTGCTCAGCACGACGGAGGCCAGCACAGCCGGGACGTTGACTTGGAACTGGCCCTGGAAGCTCCACACGGCCAGCGGCATCGTGCGCCTGTCGGGACTCTGGGTGAGGATCAGCGGCAGCAGGAAACCGTTCCACACCGTGACGCCGGTGTAGACGGCCACTGTCACCAGCGCGGGTCTGGTCAGCGGAAAGGCGAGTCGCCAGAGCATGGTCCACTCGTTCGCCCCGTCGAGCCGCATCGACTCGAACAGGTCGCGGGGGACGTCGCGCAGGAAGTTGGTCAGCACCAGTACGGCGAGCGGGATAGCGAAGGCGATAGACGGGATCGCGATGGCGGCCAGGCTGTCGTACAACCCCAACTTGATGATCACCAGATAGATGGGGATGATCGCCGCCTGCAGCGGGATGGCCAGACCCAGCAGGAACAGGCTGTGGATCCGTTTGAGCAGCCTGCTGCGGGCACCACGCACGATGGCAAACCCGGCCATCAGTGCCAGCAGGATCGTCGGAACCGTGGTGCCGACCGCCACCACGACGCTGTTTACGAAGTAGTGCAGGAAGTCGTTCTGGAGCACCAGGCGGTAGTTGTCCAGCGTCGGGTTGGACGACGGCGCGAAGGCGTTCTGCTGGTAGTAGTCGCTCTGCGCCTTGAAGCTTGTGATCACGATCCAGTAGAGCGGTACCAGGACAACGGCCAGCCAGAACCACCCTGCCAAGCCGGCCAGCCAGTTGCGTCCCGACCAGCCGTGGCCGGCGGGCTTGGAAGCCAGTGAGGCTTGCCTGGTCGGCTCGTCGACGGCGGGATCGAGGAGGGCGGTCATCTCAGATTCCCTCCAGCTGGCTCTCGTCCGCGTCCCCACCGAGCCTGCGCAGTCCAAGGGCGATCGCCAGGCCCACAATGACGAGGATCACCGCGATCACGCTGGCCGGTCCCATCTGGTTGGCGCCGAAGCCGCGTCGGTACATGTCCAGGGCGAGGACCTTCGTGGAGTCACCCGGCCCTCCCGCGGTCAGCACGAAGATCAGGTCGAAGAAGGTCAGGGACCCAACGACCATCAACGTCGAGGAGGTGATGATCGTGTACTTCAACTGGGGCAGGGTGATGCTCAGGAACGTGCGCATCCGGCCAGCCCCGTCGAGGGCGGCGGCCTCGTACAGCGCCTGCGGGATCTGGCGTACCGCGCCCTGGTAGATGAGCGAGTGGAAGGGGATGAACTGCCAGGAGACGATGAAGATGATGACGCCCATGGCGAGCGCCGGTTCGCCTAGCCAGTTCTGAGTCAACAGACTCGAGTGGAGTCCGGGCCCGAGACCGAAGTTCGGGTCCAGGAGTGCCTTGAAGGTGACCGCGATCGCCGCTGCGCTCAGCAGCAGCGGGATGAAATAGAACACGGCGAGGACGGCGCGGTAGCGGTGCTGGCCGGCCATGAAGACGCCGAGCAGGATGCTGATGGGCGTCTGCACCAGCCAGGAGTAGAGCATCACCTCGAAGGTCACCCACAGGGAGTGGAGCAGGTCGGAGTCACTGAACACGGAACGCCAATTGCCGATGCCTGCGAGGTGGATCGGCCCGAGCCCGTCCCACCGGGTGAAGCTCAGTGCAAAGACGCCGATGAGCGGGAGGACGGCGAAGCACATGAAGACCGCCAGGGCCGGCAGCGCCATCCACAGCACCGGCCCGTGCTGCCCCGCCCGCTCGCCACGCGGATACGAACGCGGGCGCGCGGCCGGGGGAGCATCGGTGGTCATGTGCCGATGGTTTTGTTCATGTTGTCAGCGAACTGCTGGGGGCTGATGCTCAGCTGGAAGAGCTTGCCGATGTTGTCCAGCAACGGGGTGGCCTGGCTGGGCGGCAGCGCCTGGTCCCAGGACTGAGCGAAGACCGAGGCCTTGCTGGAGGTGTCGTAGACGTACTGCAGCCATGGCTTGTCGTTCTCGTCGGAGACGCCAGAGATCAGGTCGCCCGCGCTCTTCACCACCGGGATGTTGCCGCTGTCTACCCACTTCTTGACCTCGGTGTCGTCGAGCATCGTCGTCGTGAGCATCTTCTTCGCCGCATCCACCGCCTCCGAGCTGGCCTTGGACGATATGGAGACATACTGGCCAGGGTTTCCTACCGTGGCCGACGCATCACCCGCGCCGCCGTCGACCGGCGGGAAGTTCATGTAGCCCAGGTTGCCGCCAGTGACGAAGTCACCCCCGTCGGCCTTCATCGACCCGTAGGTCCATGCACCGTGCACCATCATCGCGGCCTTGCCGGTGAACAGCAGCGCCTGGTCAGCGTTCTGGTCGGCGACCGTGGACTGGAAGCCCTTCTGGAAGCCGTTGGCCTTGACCAGCGTCTGCGCGTCGCCGAGCGCCTTCAGCGCCGCCGGGTTGCTCCAAGCACCCTTCTGGCCGTCGAAAACGTTCCCGAAGACGTCGGGGCCGCCGATGCGGTCGAAGAGGAACTCCAGCCACATCATGTTGGTCCACAGCGACTGCCCGGCCAGGGAGAACGGGGCGATCCCCTTGGCGTTGAACTTCGGCACGAGGTCCATGATGTCGCCCCATGACTGCGGAGGCTCGGCTCCGACCTGGTCGAAGAGCTTCTTGTTCCAGTACAAGACGATCGGAGTGACCGTCTCGATCGGCAGGGCGTACAACTTGCCGTTGACCGTGGCCGCTTCGAACGTGGCCGGGAAGCGCTTCTCCTTGAGGTCCGGGTTGTCGTCGAACCAACTGGTCAGGTCCATCACCTGGTCCGCTTCGACGTAGCTCTTCAGGCCACCGCCGCCCCAGCCCCAGATCAGCGTCGGACCCTTGCCGGCGCCGATCGCGGTCTTCACCTTCTGCTTGTAGGCGTCGTTGGCGAAGAGCGTGACGTCGATCTTGGACTTCGGGTTGGCCTTGTTGAAGCGCGCGACCGTGTCGTTGCGGATGTCCTCCTGCGGCTTGCCCGACAGGGTCCAGTACGTCGCGACGCCCTTGCCGCCTCCCGAGCTGCCACCTGCGCCGGTCTTGGTGGGAGAGCCACCGCAGGCCGCGAGGGCCACGCTCACCGGGACACCGAGCCCCACGAGTCGAAGGAAATTCCGGCGGGACGCGTTCATCGGTTCCATGGTTCACCTCCACGTCGACGGCCGCGACCACCGCGGCTCGTCAGTGTGCGACTCGTCGCCCCATCGGCGGGCGACCACTCGGCGAAGCTTCAGGCCGAAATAAGTTTCGCTCCGGGCAAGAGTCAATTGCAAGGGAGGCTAGGCCCGCACAGGGAGGGTGTCAAGGCTCACATGAAAACGTTTTCATCCTGCGATCTGAGCGCGGATGATCCACGAGCCGCAAGCGTTCTCAAGTCGTCCAAGGAGGGGTAGTGTGCCCCGGGTCGCCTCGTAACACGAGGCTAGACCGAAATTTGTTTCGAGATTCTGTCCGACGCCGCCCGAGTGTCAGGAGAACCCGTGGCCCAGCAAACCGACACCCAGTCCGAGAGTGTCTGGCAGGACGAGACCCTGCCCTTGCCAGCGCGGGTCGAGGTACTCCTCGCGGCGATGACGCTGGAGGAGAAGGTCGGGCAGCTGGGCAGCCGCTGGGTGGGCAACAACCTGGCGGGCGAGCCTGGCGTCGAGGGCAGCGACCTGCAGGTGGCGCCGATGCAGGACGTGTTCGCGGCGTCGGGCACGGTGCCGCTGGCTGAGGCGAGCCGCCACGGCCTCGGGCACCTCACCCGGGTCTACGGGAGTGAGCCGGTCACCGTGAGCGACGGGGCCGACGAGCTGGTCCGGCAGCAACGCATCGTGATGGGATCCTCCCGGTTCGGCATCCCCGCCCTCGTTCACGAGGAGTGCCTGACAGGCTTCACGGCGTATGGCGCCACGGTCTATCCGGCCGCCATCGCGTGGGGTGCGACCTGGGACCCGGAGTTGGTTCGCCGCATGGCCACGGCGATCGGCCGCGACATGGCCGCGCTGGGCGTGCACCAAGGACTCTCACCCGTCCTCGACGTGGTACGCGACTATCGATGGGGACGCGTTGAGGAAACCCTCGGCGAGGATCCCTACCTCGTTGCCTCGCTGGGCACCGCCTACGTGCAGGGCCTCCAGTCGGGCGGCGTGATCGCGACCCTGAAGCACTTCGCCGGGTACTCCGCATCCCGTGCCGGACGCAACCACGGCCCGGTGTCGATGGGCCCGCGCGAGCTGCGCGACGTCATCCTCCCCTCGTTCGAGGCGGCCATCGCGCTCGGGGGAGCTGGGTCGGTGATGAACTCCTACTCTGACGTCGACGGCGTCCCGGCCGGGGCCAACCCCTGGCTGCTCACCCAAGTGTTGCGCGAGGAGTGGGGTTTCGAGGGCACAGTGGTCTCCGACTACTGGGCGGTCCCGTTCCTGGCCTCCATGCACCGGGTGGCACCGGACTACGCCGCGGCCGGTGCGCTGGCCCTTGAGGCAGGCATCGACATAGAGCTGCCCGACACGCTCGGGTACGGCGCCGGGCTGGTCCGGCTCGTCCGCTCGGGCGCCCTCGACGAGGCGCTCGTCAACCGGGCTGCCCGCCGGGCACTCCTGACCAAGGCGCAGGTCGGCCTGCTCGATGCCGAGTGGACGCCTGAAGCGTCGGTCGCACACGCCGCCGAGATCGACCTCGACTCTCCGGCCAACCGGGACCTCGCCCGCGAGGTCGCCGAGCGCTCGGTGGTCCTACTCGACGCCGGCACCGCGCTTCCGATCAGAAGCCCACAGCGCCCCATGGTGCAGAAGTTGGCCGTGGTAGGGCCCTGCGCTGACGATGCCCGGACGTTCATGGGCTGCTACGCGTTCCCCACCCACGTGCTGCCGCGCCACCCACGGTCGGGTCTGGGCATCGAGGTCCCGACAGCCCTGGACGCCTTGCGGGCCGAGCTGGATGAGGTGGAGGTGATCCACGCGGCCGGGTGCGCCGTGATGGGCGAGGACCGCTCAGGATTTCCAGCGGCGGTGACAGCCGCGCGCGACGCGGATCTCTGTGTGGCCTTCGTTGGCGACCTCGCGGGGCTGTTCGGCCGCGGTTCCTCGGGTGAGGGATGCGATGCCGAAGACCTGCAGCTGCCGGGCGTTCAGGCCGAGCTCGTCGAGGAGCTGCTGGCGACCGGGACTCCGGTGGTGCTGGTCGTCGTCTCGGGCCGTCCCTACGCGTTGGGAGAGCTCGACGGCCGCGTCGCGGGCCTGGTGCAGTCGTTCTTTCCCGGCGAGGAGGGCGGGTCCGCGATCTCCGGGGTGCTCTCGGGAAGGCTGTGCCCCGGGGGCAGACTGCCCGTGCAGATCCCGCGCCGTACGGGGGGGCAGCCCAGCACGTACCTCCAGCCGCCGTTGGGTGGCATCGAGAGTGCAGGTATCACCTCGGTCGACTCCACCCCCCTTTACCCCTTCGGGTACGGCGCCTCGTACACCTCGTTCCAGCTTGACGAGATCCGCGCCAGCGCCGAGGAGATCGGCACCGACCAGGCTGTGGAGCTCCGCGTGATCGTGACGAACACAGGCGACCGGACTGGTGACGAGGTCGTCCAGGTCTACTTGCACGACCCGGTGGCACGCGTCGCCCGACCGTTGCGACAGCTGATCGGCTTCGCACGAGTCCACCTCGATGCGGGATCTTCCGCCGAGCTCGCCTTCGACATCCACGCCGACCGCACCGCCTACACGGACGCGAGTCTCAACCGGATCGTGGAGGCAGGCAAGGTGCATTTCCTCGTTGGCACCTCCGCCGCGGACGAACGAGCTCGGGTGCCCGTCCAGCTCAGGGGTGCGACCCGCATCGTGGGCCACGACCGCCGGTTGGACACGCCCGTGCGGATCAGACACTGCACGACACACTAGGTACGCCCATCAGAAGGACCCGAGAGATGTCCATGACCCAACCCCGAACCACGCTGGCCACCGTTGCCGCGTCCGCGGGTGTTTCGGTCGCGACGGTCTCGAAGGTGCTCAACGGCCGCCGCGACGTCGCGCCGGCGACCCGTGCCCGGGTGCACGAGATGCTGCGCGCCCACGACTACGGCGGCCACCTGAAGACCATCGAGCGACACCCGACCATCGAGTTGACGCTCCGCGGCAGGATCGGTTCCTACGCCGCCGAGATCGTCCAGGGCGTTGCTGTCGCCGCTGCCGAGCACGGTGTGGCGGTGACTGTCGGCGTGAAGGCGGTCGACCAGCGCCCATCGGCGAAGGTCGAGGCCGCCACCTGGGCCCGGAACCTCGCCGTCAACGGGCGCCGGGCCGTGATTGCGGTGACCGACGAGCTCGGATACGAGGAGATCACCGCGCTGTCCCGGGTGGGGCTTCCGCTGGTCGTGATCGACCCGATGAATGTCCCTTCGCCCGACATCGTCAGCGTGGGGTCGACCAACTTCCGGGGCGGGCAGGCAGCGGGACGGCACCTGGTGGACCTCGGCCATCAGCGCATCGCCTATCTGGGCGGCCGCGCGTCGGCGGAGTGCAGCCAGGCTCGCCTCGCCGGCTTCCGTTCCGCGCTCGAGGAAGCGGTCGTCGAACTGCCTGAGGAGTACGTGCACAGCACCGACGACTTCCTCTACGAGAACGGCCTCCACGGGGCGCCCCGGTTGCTGACGCTTGGGCAACGCCCGACTGCGATCTTCGCCGCGAGTGACGAGCTGGCATGTGGCGCCATCGAGGCGGCCCGCTCGGCCGGGATCTCGGTGCCCCACGACGTCAGCATCGTCGGCTTCGACGACACAGAGATAGCCCGCATCGCCTCGCCGCCACTGACCACGGTGCGTCAGCCGCTCCAGGAGATGGGTGCGGTCGCACTGCGCACGGCGCTCCGCCTGGTCGCCGGCGAGAGGATCGAGTCCAACCACGTGGAACTGGCCACCGAGCTCGTGGTACGCGCTTCAACAGCGGCCGCCTCTTGAACCGCCAGGGCAATTCGCGCACGTATCGTTTCGGCGTGGGAACTGACGTAGTGGCGTCTGCAACCAGCGCAAGTTGCTCCGTCAGTTTCCCCACGTCACCTCTGTTCGCCCGGGAACCCGACGGCTCAGTGATTCGTGATCATCAGGCCTCGCAGAGCCCGACGAACGCCCGCAGCTAGACCTGCTCACGCACCCAGACCCGCTGCCGACCGAGTGGTGCAGAGCCGGCAGCCACCATCGCGCTCAGGTCGGCTCCCTGGGCGCAAGTCGGGACCGAGGATCCGGGTGCACACTGTCGACCAGCTGGTTGGACCGGAGGGCGACAGCACTATTGGAACCTTCCCAGAGACCGAAAGTACGCGCGCCCCACATTCCCGGCTGATGATGGAGCCGTGCTCTAGATCGTCCAACGACGTACGGGAGGGCCTTACCGACTTACCCCGCTGTCGAGGTCGCCGACGATGCCACGGACGGTCTGCTCGTCCGGGGCGCCGGGATCGTCCACCGGCCAGTCGACGTGACTTCACACCCGGCACATGGGGCCGTCAGGAGGCGGTGAGTAGTGGTGCGGTTTCGATTCGCGAGGTGAGTTTCGGCGACGAATCGGGCGATGGTGCCCATGTCGGACAATGCAGTGAGAAGGGCGACTGATGAGGGGTTCCCGCGTCGTTGGGACAGCCGTACGGTGAGCGAGTCGATGCTCGTGTGGCACCGATCCGTGGTCGGGGTCGCGATCGCGGCATTAGCCGCGTGACAAAGGAGTCACCTGGATGTTGTCTGCCCTCGCCCTCAAGTACAAGGCTCGTTCACGCGTACGGATCGGCCTGCTGGTTGTCGCAGCCCTTGCGCTCGCTCCGGTGGCCATGTTGCCGGCTCATGCGGCCACGTCGGCTGGTGACGGTCCCGTCAGTGTCGACGCGCCGTACGTGAAGGCCAATGGGCGCCCGATCGTTCCGGGTGATGCCATCGCGCCGTGTGGCACCAACCTGCGCCAGGCGAACGAGCCCACGTCCGCGGTCGACGCGACGAGGCCCTCGATCGTGACGTCAGGCTCCAACGACTACTGCACCGTCGAGGTCGCCGGCGGCACCTGGACCGGCTTCTACCGCTCCACCGACTCCGGCCGCAACTGGACCAACTCACTCCTTCCGGGCTATCCGACGGACAACTCGCCCGAGGGCCAGGCCAGCCCGCTCCACAAGCGCGGCATCAGCAATGCGGGTGACCCGGTGCAGGCGTGGGATCTCCATGGCCGGCTCTTCTACATGGGCAACGCGTTCAACCGTGAGGCTCCGCAGAATGGTGTGGTCTGGATCGCCACCTACGACCAGCACGCCGCGCACTACGTGCGCACGCGGATCGTCGCAACAGCCGGCGCCGCGTTGAACGGCAAGTTCAATGACAAGACCGCGATCGAGGTCGACCGCGGCGTCAACAGCCCGTTCGAGGGCAACGTGTACGGCGCGGTGTCCGTGTTCCAGGGCAACGGCAACAACGAGATCAAGTTCGTTCGCTCCACCGACCACGGCGCGACGTTCAGCAACGCCAAACCGATTTCGCAGACGTCACCAGACAACCAGTTCGCAGACATCGCGGTCACCAGCGACGGCACCGTCTACGTCGTCTGGAACGGCTTCGTCGGGACCCGTGGCAAGGGCGGTCGCGACACGATGCTCTTCGTGAAGTCCACCGATGGCGGCAAGCACTTCACCCGCCCACAGGTGGCTGCGAACTTCGACGGCTTCGACGCCGCCGACACCGCCGGTGACCCCGAAGCCGCAGCTGAGGCGCACGAGCAGGCCTTCGAGAACGCCGACGGTCCCGAGTCCGACGAGGCGCCGAGCTCGGCCGGCGACTCGAGGGACTGCGGCTCCGGCCCCTTCGCCTGCGTGAGCGGCTACACGTTCTTCCGGCACAGCAGCCAGCCGCGCATCACGGCTGACCCGAAGGGCAACCCGAGCACGCTATGGATGGTCTTCGACGCATCGGTGCCCTCCACCGAGGTCGCGTCGACCTCGACGTACAACACGGCACCTGTCGCCGCGGACGGCACGCTGCGAGTGGCCCAGGGGTCGATCTACCTCACGAAGTCCACCAACGGCGGAGCGACCTGGTCGACGCCGACCCGGTTGGCGCCGGAAGCCACCGGGCACCAGCTGTTCCCGGACATCAACGCGGACGGCGGCAGGCTCTTCGCGGTGTGGCACGACAGCCGGAACGACCCCGGGTACAGCGTCCAGAACCCGCCAGGCAACGCCACGGCCAAGGACGCGAACGGAGTTCACCTGCCGACGGTTGGACTGGACACGTTCGGCGCCTCCTCGAGTGACGGCGGCGCCACGTGGTCGGAGACCAGACTGTCCACGCGCAGCCAGATGCCGAACTACGAGATGTTCGGTGACCGGCAGGTGCCGTTCCACGGCGACTACAACTACGTGTCGAGCGTGGACGCGTTCGCCTTCGGCGCATGGACCGACACCCGCGAGGTGCGACCTGGTGACGACCCGCGGTACGAGGGCGGCGAAGGGTTCGACGTGTTCCAGTGCCGCACCGCCGGCGCCGACGGGAGCTTCGGACCCGACACGTGCCCCAACGCCGGAGGTCTTGATCAGGACATCTACGGTGCGGGCATGACTCCCTAGACGGATCGGGGGTGCGGGCGGTTGCTCGCACCGCCGACCCTTGGTCCCGTGCGCTTGGCCGGGTTCGAAATCCGCTCAGCTCCACTTTTCGTAGACCCCGTCCCACCTGCGGAAACGCAGGAGTGGGTCAGCCCTTCCGCACCGCTCTGGATTGCTGCCGCAGTGCTGGCGGCCACCGTCGTGGTTGTCCACGACGCGTCCCGTCGTCCGCAGGCGGACGCTGTCGCGAGCACGCCCATCAGAGTCAACAAGCCTATGCGTAGACCTTGGGCAATTGCGGCGCCCGGGCAGACTGCCGTCATGAGTGATCAGCAGTGGTGGAAGAGCGCTGTCGTCTACCAGATCTACCCACGCAGCTTCGCGGACTCCAACGGCGACGGTGTCGGTGACCTGCGCGGCATCACGAGCCGGCTGGACTATCTGGCCACGCTCGGCATCGACGTGATCTGGTTGTCGCCGGTGTACCGCTCACCGATGGACGACTTCGGCTACGACATCAGCGACTACCAGGATGTTGACCCGCTCTTCGGGAGCCTTGCCGACCTCGACGAGCTCCTCGCCGGAGCGCACGAACGCGGCATCAAGGTCCTGATGGACCTCGTGGTGAACCACACCTCTGACGAGCACCCGTGGTTCATGGAGTCCCGCTCCTCGACCGACAACCCGAAGCGCGACTGGTACTGGTGGAGGCCGGCGCGCGCGGGCATGGAGCCGGGTGTGTCGGGAGCCGAACCGAACAACTCGGAGTCGTTCTTCTCCGGTTCCGCCTGGGAGTATGACGCGGCGAGCGAGGAGTACTTCCTGCACCTGTTCTCGAAGAAGCAGCCCGACCTGAACTGGGAGAATCCGGAGGTCCGGGAAGCGGTCTACGCGATGATGCGCTGGTGGCTTGACCGCGGTGTCGACGGCTTCCGGATGGACGTCATCAACATGATCTCCAAGGACGTGGCGTTGCCCGACGGTCGCGTGCGGCCGGGCCACGTCTTCGGTGACGGCGGTGAGCACTTCCTGAGCGGCCCGAGGATCCACGAGTTCCTGGCCGAGCTGCGGCGAGAGGTCTTCGGCGGCCGTACCGGTCAGTTCCTCACCGTCGGAGAGATGCCCGGGGCGACGGTCGACGAGGCCCGGCTCTATACCGATCCGGAGCGCGGCGAGGTCGACATGATCTTCCAGTTCGAGCACGTCTCGCTCGACCAGGGCGAGACCAAGTGGGACGTCCGGCCGTTCGGCCTGGAGGCGCTGAAGGGGAGCCTCGGCCGCTGGCAGTCCGGTTTGGCCGAGACCGGCTGGAACAGCCTCTATTGGAACAACCACGATCAACCTCGGGTGGTCTCTCGGCTGGGCGACGACTCACCTGCCTACCGGGAGCTGTCAGCGAAGCTGCTCGGCACCGTGCTTCACCTGCATCGCGGAACGCCGTATGTCTACCAGGGAGAGGAACTGGGCATGACCAACGCCGGTTCGGCCGGGTCGAGGACTTCGCCGACATCGAGTCGGTCAGCCACTACGTCGCGGCCACCGCCGGTGGGCAGGACCCGAGATGCGTGCTCGGCCTCGCTGCGGCGATGAGCCGGGACAACGCCCGGACGCCGATGCAGTGGGACGACTCGGAGAACGCCGGCTTCAGCACCGCCACCCCGTGGCTGCCGGTCAACCCGAACTCCGAGATGGTCAACGCGGCAGCCGAGATAGACGACCCGGACTCGGTCTTCAGCCACTACCGGGCTCTGATCGCACTGCGACACAACGAGCCCACGGTGGCGTACGGCGACTTCACCATGCTGCTGCCGGACCACGACACGATCTACGCGTTCATCCGGGCGTACGAAAGCACCCGCCTACTGGTGCTGGCCAACTTCTCGTCTGAGCCAGTCGGGTTCTCGAACCTGTCCGGGGCGGGGCTGGAGGAATGGAAGGACGCCGAGCTCGTACTGCGCAACTATCCAGCGGTGGGCGACGTACCTGGCGCCGCTTCGCGCGTGGGAGGTCCGGGTGCTGCGCGCTTCAGGAAGCGTCGCATCACGTGCATAATGCCGATGGGCGGACGGAGCGCGCTCTGTGCTTCACGTTCCTCAGGACCGTCTCAGCACCGTCCCGGGTGCGCGCTGTCGCTCGACCTGGCTTGCGAAGGCGTCCAACTCGGGGGCAACCACCTGACCCGTTAGCCCTCAGTGGTCGGCTGCCTAGGCTGGAGGGGTGGACCTGCCGCGGCGAACCGTGCTCCTGATCGGTCTCGGCACGCTCGCTACCGGGTGCGCCTCGAGCAACTCACCGGGCAGTCCACGGCACCCGGGCACCCGCGACTCCCACGGCACCCGCGACGTCTGGCCCCGCGGCACCGTCTCCCAAGGCGACACCCCTACCCGTGGCACGCCGATGGGCCGCCTCCTCCAACGACAAGGCACCCGAGTGCAAGACCGTCGCCGTTCGGCACATCGAGCGGGCAGGGACCTCGGCGACGAAGGCGACCGAGGTCATCGACGCGCAGTACGGCGGCCTCCTCGCAGACAGCGCCAGCGTGCTGGTCGTGACCCGATCCTGGCGGCGCACGGCCAGCCGGCTCGTCGCGGGTGGGCGCACCTTCGATGTCCGCCTGAGCAGGCACGGGAGCACCTGGCGCGTGGACGCGGTGCATCCCTCGACCCCGGGGGCTCCTCGCACGACCGTCCGCGCTCGCACGGCGCGTCCTGGCCAGTGACCGGATCGACCTGCCGCCCGCCGCGCGAGGAGACGTGCAGTCGGGCACCATCCACGCGAGCGTCCTGACGGCGATGCTGGCGCTGGCGAGGTCCCACCACCTCGGGATCAGCGTGCTTCGGTCGGGACACCCCCTCTACGTGTTCGGCACCGACCGGCTCAGCGACCACCCGCAGGGGCGCGCGTTCGACACCTGGCGCATCGACGGCCACGCCGTGGTCGACCCGCGGACCTCACGGGCGCTGGTGACCGAGTACATGCACGCAGCAGCAGCCGCGGGGTCCTACAACGTCGGCGGTCCCTACCTGCTCGGGTCGGCGCCGCAGTGGTTCAGCGACGACACCCACCACGACCATGTGCACGCCGGCTTCACCACCTGAGCCCTAGCGGATGCCGTCCCACGTAGGCCGCTGGTCGCCGTCCGGGTGGTCGACGTCCCTGAGCTCTCCCGGAGCGTGCCTTGACGAGCCAGATCCCGTGCGCCGGTGATCCAGACGTGTAGCGCGCGTTGGAGTTTCGCTCTGCTGGACGCCCGATCTGCCGGGATCCGCGCACCGAGCACGCCCAGGTCCCGCGACCAGGCGGCAGCCGCCGTGTTCTCCACCCACGGGTGCACCGCCACGTCACCCAACGCGGTCGCGTAGTCCGCCGTCAGCGCCGGGTACGCGAGCAGCAGTGTCCCGTACTTGCGTGCCGTCGACACGGCCACCTGGTGATCGGTGGTGAGCGCGAGCCGGACCGTCGGGACTAACGAGTGCAGCTTGTCGAGGCGCGTCTGGTGGAAGGAAACGTCGGTTTCGAGGTAGTCCGCGCCGGCGGCGACCGCCCGGTGGAACGCGGTGAGCCCGTTCTCGGTGGCGGTGGTTTGCGGGACGCCGGTGTTCCCGCGATGGGCTGTGACGCGGCACAGCGCGCTCGCACCAGGGGCTGTAGCAGCGGATGCGCTGGGGGTGACGGCCCACATGGTCGAAAGGAACAGAACCAGGAGGAGGGTGCGGACGATCACCGGGCCCTCCTACGGTCAAGGTTGAGGGTGGGCGTGGAGCACCTGAGTTGATGACCGAGGACTGGGGGCCGCCTTGTGTGTATTGCGTGAGCCGAACGCGCGGGGCGGCCCAAGGCCCGCCAGTATCCAAGGTACTCAGATCGATGCCGCGTCCATGTGGATGGTGAGCGTTGAATCGCCGCACCCCGACCATTCCGCCCCGGTCCAGCCCGGGCCAGGCAGTGGGTGCCTATTCCGCACGTGCCGGATGCCCTTGCGGTGCTGGGAAAAGCGCTGTTCCGTCGCGAGACGGAATCCTCAATGGCACGGAGTGATTGTGACGTCTTCCGCTTCGCTGGGTCGATGGGGGCTGCCCTATCCCGGTGCGGGTCCGCGGGTGGACGATCAGTTCAGAGGTACTGATCGACCTACGGCCGCCACGGCTCGTGCTCGTGGGAGAGCCAGACCTCCTCAGGGTCGAGCGCGCGGACCAGCCGCTGGCCTTCGGTGCGCGGCTCGTCGAGCTCGGCGAAGAAGACCGCCATGTCGCCGCCGACGACGACTGGACGCCCGCCCGTCTCGACGACGACTACCTGCGAGCCTCGCGTGTGGCCCGGCGCCGGGACGAGCCGGAGCCCCGGCAGCAACTCGAGCGCGCCGTCGACGGGTACGTACTGCACGCCGGGCGCCTCGACCCACTCGCGGATCGTGTAGTCGTCCTCGCTGCGCGCGTCGTCGAGCTCCCGGCGCTGGACGTAGATCGGCCTGCCGGTGAAGAGGTGGTTGCCGCCGCAGTGGTCGAAGTGCAGGTGCGTGTTGATGACGAGGTCGATGCTGGCCAGGTCGAAGTCGGCCTGCGCGCTCAGGGGAATCAGGCGTGGGTCCATGTCGGCCACCGCCGGGTGCAGCTGCGTCATGCCGGTGTCGACGAGCACGCGCGCGTCGGGATGGTCGATGACGTGCACGTAGACCGGCATCCGCTCGCCCTCGGCGAGCAACTCGGCCACGAGCACCGGGGTGACGGTCGGCGGCGAGAGCTCGCTTCCGGCCTCCTCACCCTTTCTGGGTCGTGGTTCAGGCATCGCGGACAGCTTGTGCTGGTGCCTCGTAGACGGCGCGGTCGCCGTAGCCCATGGTCATGTACGTCGCCATGCTTGCTCGTCTCCCTTGATGTTGGTGCGCCGGTGGCCGCGGCTGCTAGCACTACGACCTCGGAGCTGAGCAGAAGTCATCGGTCGGGTAGGGCCGGTTCGGGTCCGTTCCAAGTCGATCGCCTGCGGGCGCTCAAGCAGACCTTCCGGCGACAGCAGGGCCGAGCCTATGGACAGTGAACCAGCCGGCTACATCGAGCAAGGCGGCGGCAAGCTACCTCGCCAGCGCCATCCCGCGCTCGTCGTGCTCGACGTCTGGCCAAGGCTCCCGCGCCCAGGCGAGCCCCTCATCGAGCGCTCGCCCGATCTCCTCGGCTGTGTTCCCTATCTCGGTGAGGTCGTCGGCGTACGACGTGATGTCGTGGCCGCTCCGGCGCAGGTAGTCAGGCAGCCCGCTCCGCAGGAAGGAGGTCAACCAGCCTCGTGGATCGGCGTGCATTCCGTCCTCGAACGTCCGGTCCCCAGGCTCGCCGTGGGCCATGTCGGGGTGCCAGTGCATCCGGTCGGCCTTGCCCGGTCCCGACTCGAGGAAGTCGCACCGGCACATGGCCTGGCCCAGCGTGACGACGTCAGAGGCGTAGACCGACCCCCGCGCCTGCGACTGCGCAGGCTTGATCTCGACGCGTACACCGCGCTCCCGTGCGTCAGGCTGGCCCGCCAGCGCGGGGTCGAGGAAGTCGACCCGGCGCATCGTGACGGCCAACCGGTCGAACGTCCACAAACGCTCCATGCTCCATCGCTCCTGCGTCGTCGAAGCCGATCGGGCCCACAGTAGTTGAGGTCTTGTGACCGCCCTCCATGCACCGCTCCTGCCGGGCCTCCGTGCGTGTAGCTGGCGTCCTCTCATGGGCCAGATGGCGTGGGAAGGTTGTGGCATGACCGCAGATCTACACGTCCTCTGTGCCGGGTATGCCCACGATCGGGTGGCCAGCACTGTGGTGTTGATCCAGGACGAGGGGCAGGCAGTCATTGTCGATCCCGGGATGGTGTCCAACCGAGGCAAGATCCTCGACCCGTTGGCGGGTCTGGGTGTTGATCCTGCTGAGGTCGGCGATGTGGTGTTCAGCCACCATCATCCTGACCACACCTTGAACGCTGCTCTGTTCGAAAGGGCACGGTTCCACGACGTCTGGGCGATCTATGAGGCGGACGTCTGGACCGACAGAGCGGCAGACGGATTCCAGCTCTCCGCCTCGGTGAGGCTGATGGCGACACCCGGTCACACAGCCGAAGACATCACTACGTTGGTCGAAACCGCGGACGGTCTCGTGGCCTGCACCCACCTGTGGTGGTCGGAGGAAGGCCCGGCTCAGGATCCGCTGGCCGAGGACCAGGCGGAGCTTGAGCGTTCCCGTGCAAGGCTCCTCGAGTTGAAGCCGTCTCTGATCGTGCCCGGTCATGGAGCGCCGTTCCGGCCCGATCGGGCACACCTGAGCTGATTCCGAGGCGCATACCGCGCCAGGGGCTGTCGAGAAGACTCGATGTCGCTGACGCCTGGGTGCTGGACGCTGTGTTGAGGTTCCCCTGCGTCGTACGCACGGTGCGTCGAGACAAGTGCCGCGAACGCTGTGACGTGAGCCGCGTCGCGCCTGATCCGGGCGTTTGCAATGTCCAGGTGCGGGGTACGTGATTTCAGAGGAACCAGCTCGGGAGGCTGTCATGGCGGAGACCAAGCAGACGGGAAACGAACCGGAAGGAAGCGTTCTGGACGGGCTCGACTCGTCGTCGATGACCGGTCTGTACTGGTACCTCGCGACGCTGGCGTGCATTGGTGGCTTCCTGTTCGGGTACGACACCGCGGTGATCGGGTCGGTGCTCGACTTCATCCCGTACCACCTGTCGCCGTTCTGGACCGGTTACCTCGTCGCTGGCGCCTCCCTGGGAGCAGCGGTGGGCGCGCTCGCTGCCGGGCCGCTCACCGACAAGTTCGGGCGCAAGTCGCTCCTGATGGCCGATGCGGGGATCTACGCCGTCGGCGCGCTACTGTCCGCGCTGACCATCAACGCCGTCATGCTCATCTCCTCCCGCACGTTGATCGGACTGGCGGTCGGCGCCGACTCCGCCATCGCAACGGCCTACATTGCGGAGTTCGCCCCCAAGGGCCGCCGCGGGCAGCTGAGCATCATCCAGCAATGGATGATCACGGTCGGGATCCTGGTGTCCTACCTGATGGCGCTCTTGATCTTTGCGGTGGCGCCGGGCGCCGCCAAGACGGCCGACTGGCGCATCATCCTCGGCGTCGGTGCGGTGCCTGCGGTGATCGCCGTTCTGCTGCGTGCGCGCATGCCGGAGTCACCTCGGTGGTTGATCCAGCAGGGGAGGTTCGCCGACACGAGCACCGCGCTGAAGAAGCTCGGCGTCGACGTCTCCGAAGACGAGGTCCGGCGCACCGCGGGTGTGATCGAGAAGGTGGAGGCCGACAAGCACGACGAGCGCAAGCGACTCTGGACTCCCGGCGTCAAACGCGCTCTGGCCGTCGTATCTGTCTTCTTCGTGTTCCAGCAGATCACCGGAATCAACGTGCCCTTCTACTACGGGCCCCAGCTGCTCGGCGGTCTGTTCAAGCAGCCGGGTGACAGCGCGGTGCACGCTGCGATGGCGGGGCTGGTCGCCGCGGCAATCCTGGGCGCGGTCAACGTCATCGCGACCTACTTCGGGTTCCGGTGGATCGACAAGATGGGCCGTCGACCGCTGGCAATGATGGGGTACGCCGGCATGGCGGTGTTCATGCTCGTCGCTGCCGTCGGCGTCGCCTGGCTCACCGGCACCCCGAAGGTGGTCGTCGTCATGGTCGGCTTCTCGATCTTCATCGCCTCCTTCGCGATGGGCGTCGGCGGCACGGGCTGGTTGCTGCAGGGCGAGGTGTTCCCCACGGCCGTGCGCGGCCGCGCCGCCGCGACAGGGGCGGGCGTCAACTGGATCGCGAACTTCGCGCTCATCGAGGCCTTCCCGATCATGCAGTCGGCGTTCGGACTGCCGACCGTGATGGTGATCCTGTCGTCGCTGAGCGTGCTGGCCATCGTGTTCATCTCGAAGTTCTTGCCGGAGACGAAGTCGCTTTCGGTCGAGGAGGTCGTCGCAGTCTTCGACCGGCAGGCGGAGGGGGAACCGGCCACGCCATCTCGGCATGCGCACGCCTGAGCGGCGAGCGTTCATCCGGTCGTCTCCCGAAGTTCTGTGGTTCTCCACCACGACCGGTGGCTGCCGTCTCAGTTCGCCAACGCGAGTCCTGTCCCCGAAACGTGAGCTCTTGATCGGTCATAGCGTGTGACCACCGGCAAAGCCGCGGCCCACAACGAGACCGCGAAACCCCTGAGGAGGAACATGAGCCCCACCATCCGCAGCCTGGTGATCCCGGTCTCCGATCTGGACGCCGCCAAGGCGGTGTATACCGCGCTGCTCGGCTCGCCGCACACCGACGAGTCGTACTACGTCGGGTACAACATCAACGGCTTCGAAGTCGGTCTCAATCCGGCCGGCGAGGGCGGTGGACCGGTGGCCTTTGCCGACGTCGAGGATCTCGACATGATCCGCGAGAGCCTGCTCGCGGCCGGCGCCACGGAGCGCGACGCGCCGCGTCAAGTCGCAGCCGAGGCGCGTGTCTGCGTGCTCGCCGACGCGGACGGCAACCCGATCGGGCTGCGCGGAAAGTAGCCGACACGCGGGAGATCCGCAGCTCCAACCACGACGGGTGTACGCCGATGGCATCAACCACTGCGGAGGTCCGCATCCCGCGGTTGTCACTCGAGGTCCGACGGAGGCCGTTCAGCCGAGCCAGTCGGGGCGCAGGGGGAAGTGCGCGTCGCCGTCCGCGTCAGGCTTCACCGCGAGCACTTGGTGCAGCTGGAGCTCGTTGCGTTCGAAGGCACGCCGGGACCCGGCCATGTAGATACCCCAGACCTTCGCCGTGCCGATGCCCACCTCGCGCACGCACTCGTCCCAGTGCGCCACCAAGTTCGCCGACCACGCCTTGAGCGTCAGGGCGTAGTGCTCCCGGAGGTTCTCCTCGTGGCGCACCTCCAGGCCGACGTTCTGCATCGTGGTGATAATTCGGCCCGATCCAGTCAGCTCGCCGTCGGGGAAAATGTAGCGGTCGATGAAGTAACCGGTGTCCGTGGTGCGATTGATCGGCCGGGTGATGCAGTGGTTGAGCAGTCGGCCACCGGGCAGGAGCTTGTCGCTGAGGAAGGCGAAGTAGGCCGAGTAGTTGCCGATACCGATGTGCTCGGTGAGGCCGATGGAGCTGACCGCGTCGAAGCCGGTGTCCGGCACGTCGCGGTAGTCCCCGAAGCGCACCTCAGCCACGTGGTCGATGCCGTCGCGTTTGATGGCGTCCTGCGCCCAGGCCGCCTGCTCGCGTGACAGGGTCACCCCGACGACCTCAACGCCGTAGTGCGTCGCAGCGTGCCGCACCATCCCGCCCCAGCCGGAGCCGACGTCGAGGAGCCGCATCCCCGGCTTCAGGCCGAGCTTGCGGCAGACCAGCTCGTACTTTGTGAACTGCGCCTCCTCCAGCGTCGCATCCTCCTCCGCGAACGCGGCGCAGGTATAGGTCATGGACGGTCCGAGCACCAGTTCGTAGAACCGGTTGGACACGTCGTAGTGATGGTGGATCGCCTCCGCATCGCGCCCCTTGGAGTGCCGCAGCCCCTCGAGCGCACGGCGCCAGCGCGGCAGAGCTTCCTCCGGTGGCGGGGGCGGTGGCTTGAGGGTGCTCCATCCGAGTCCGCGCACCAGTTTCAGCGTCTCGGTGGGCGTAGGCACGCGGATGCCCGCCTCGTGCTGCATCCTCATCAGGATCTCGTAGGGGTCGCCGAACGGCACGCCGGACATCGTGATGTCGCCCGAGACGTAGGCGCGGGCGACTCCCAGGTCGCCCGGCGCTGTGAGCAGGTAGGAGAGGCCGCGCCGGTTCTCCAGGTGCACGTGGATCGGAGAGTCCTCGGGGCCTGCCGAGCTGCCGTCATAGGCCGTGAAGTGGAACGGCACTCCCTCGGGCATCAGTCGGGTGATGGCATCACCGACGGTGATGCGCGCGACCGGACGATCGTTCGCGTTGAGAGTGCTCCTCATCGACTATCTACCGCCTTCTGGTAGAGGCCCGTGCGCCGCCAAGAGGGCGGGGTAGCACGCGGCCGCAGACTGCTCAGGCATGGGCGGAGACTAGCAGCGGCGGCTTGGCGAATCGGCCCAGATGCGTTCCTGATGGTTCGCATGTCGGTCGCCTACCGCATGGAAGCCCGACCTCTGACTGCGCGCCGATGTGCAAGCCTCCTGGGTTGCGTATGCACGCCAGTGGATCGTAAGTTCGAATCCGCCGCCTCACCTGCGCGTACGGGCGCGGAGGCGGCTTCGTCACGAGGAGCGCGGTGACTGCGCAGAACAGCGGGGACCCCGGACGTCGACCCCAGCGGACAAACCACCGGGACCCAGAAGACCCGCACGAGCCGGCAACGGTGGTCGTGATGGGAGTCTCAGGGACTGGGAAGAGCACGATCGCTCTGGGACTCGCCGACCTGCTGGGGTTCTCGTTCCTGGAGGGTGACCTGCTCCACTCTCCGGCGAACATCGAGAAGATGACCAGAGGAGTCGCCCTCACAGATGCCGACCGACTGCCATGGCTGCAAAGCATTGCGTTGCGTCTCGCCGAATCCGCGCGCCAGGACATCTCGACGGTAGCCACGTGTTCTGCGCTGAAACGCGTTTACCGTGACGTGATCAGAGCGGCAGCGCCCGGCACCTTTTTCCTACACTTGAGCGCCCCGTTCGAAGTGCTCGAGGAACGGATGCACAGTCGCGCCGGGCATTTCATGCCCACTTCACTCTTGCAGTCGCAGTTCGGCGCTCTCGAGCCGCTTGGCAGAGACGAATGCGGTGTCGTGGTTGACGTGACTGGTCCTCCAGAAAGCGTTGTTGCCACAGCCGCAGCGTCCATACGCGGGGCGTCTTGCCCTCGACACGGGACCTAAGCCAAGTCAGCTCCCGCACCGCAGCTCATGCCGGAGTCGCCCATTGGTTGAAGGAGCTCACGCTGTCCGATGGGCCGTCGACGCGTACGTCGGCGGCGCCGCGTCTGCCGAACGCGTGCAGGAGGAGATCGAGAGGTGAGCCGGCCAGGGTGACTGCGCTCGGCCCGCCATGCACCGGCATGACCGCTCCACCCTCGGGTGCGAGCTCGACTCCGACGGGCGCCTTCCGGTAGGCCCGTTTCAGGATCAGCCTCGCGCGACGCCAGATCTCGTCGAGCTCGGCCGCAGGCAGGTCACGAGGCGGGACCGGACCGGATCCGCGGCGGAGGTCTTCGTGGTGGATGGCGTACTCGACGAGGTTCAGGGCCTCGTCGAAGCGACCCATCAGCGAGCGCCGGGAAGGTCCTGCCTCGAACCTGGCGACCAGCGCGGCGTACCCGTGAGGGGTTCTCGCGTCGTCGACCAGCCGCCGCATGAACCGCTCCTCGCCGGGGGTCCTGGTGGTCACCTGGTCCCAGATGTTGCGCAGCATCGAATGCTCACGCTGCACCAGGTGCGCGCACAGGTGACGCGCCGACCAGCCCGCACAAAGCGTCGGCGCATCGGGATCGGCGGCGCGGAAGGCGCCAGCGAAGGAGGCGCGTTCCGCTTCCACCCAGGTCATTCGGCGCCACACTTCGTGATCCGCTGACGGGGCGCGATTGCTGCATCCAACAGGTTTCACCTCTCACGGGATTGCGTTCTCGGGAGCTAGATGGCTCAAGGGAACGCAGCGGCGGGGCCCGCTCACATCATTTGGGACTCGACCTGCTCGGCGGCCTGTTCGGCGGTCGGTTCGGGCACCGAGACAGAGTCGCGCAGCGGCACCTGTTTGATGAACCACGACACCACGAAGCCGGCCACCGTCACTGCCGCGGCGAACAGGAAGATGGAGTGGGTGCCGTCCGCGATCGCCCGCTTGACCACCTCCTGCACCGCGAGCGGGAGGGTCTGCAGCACCGCCGGGGTAAGGCCGCCGGTGCTCTCGGTGGAGGCTCCGGACACGCCCGCCCCGGTCAGGGTGGAGGTGACCTGGCTGGCGTAGATCGCGCCGAGGATGGCAACGCCGAGAGAGCCGCCGAGGTTGCGCACGAACGTCGAGGCGCCGGTTGCCGCGCCGAGGTCGCGGATGGTCACGCTGTTCTGCGCGATCAGCGAGGTGGTCTGCATCAGGCAGCCCATGCCGGCGCCGAGGACCACCATGTAGAGGCTGGTCTCCCAGGTCGGTGTGTCCACTCCCATCGTGGAGAACAGCCACAGCCCGACGACGAGCAGCACCGTGCCCACGATCGGGAACGTCCGGTAGTGGCCGGTACGGCTGATCACCTGCCCGCCGCCCAGGGAGAACACCATCGCCGCGATCATCATCGGCATCAGCAGCAAACCACTGTTGGTGGCCGAGGCGCCCTGCACGAACTGCTGGTACTGCGGCAGGAACGTGATGCTCCCGAACATCGCGAACCCGGCGACGAACCCGAGCGCGGTAGCCAGCGAGAAGTTCGCGATACCGAACAGCCGCAACGGGATGATCGGCGCCGCGACGCGCCGCTCGATCACGACGAACACCACGAGGCCGACCGCGGCCACCGCGAACAGGGTCAGGATCTGCCACGAGTCCCACGGGTACTGGTGGCCACCCCAGGTGATGGCCAGCACCAGCGAGGTGATCCACACGCTGAGCACGCCGGCGCCCCACCAGTCGATGAGCACCCGGCCCTGGTGCGACCGCTCATGGGAGAGATGCAGCGTCCACCAGACCACCACCAGCGAGACGATCCCGAGCGGCAGGTTGACGTAGAAGACCCACCGCCACGACGCGTTGTCGGTGATCCACCCGCCGATCAGCGGCCCGGCGATCAAGGCCGCCGGCATCACCGCCATCATCACGCCCATGTACTTGCCACGTTCGCGCGGCGAGACCAGCATCCCGATCACCGACATGATGCCCACGATCAGGCCTCCGGCGCCAAGCCCCTGCACCCCGCGGAACAGCACCAGCTCGGTCATGTTCTGGCTCGCACCGCACAGCGCCGAACCGATCAGGAACAGCCCAATCGCGGCCATGAACGTGTGCTTGTGGCCGAAGATGTCGCCGAGCTTGCCCCAGATCGGCGTGGCCACCGTGGAGGCCAGGATGTAGGCGGTCACCACCCACGACAGATGGTTGAGCCCACCGAGCTCGCCCACGATCGTGGGCAGCGCCGGCGCGACGATCATGTTGTCCAGCTGAGCCAGCAACATCGCCAGGACCAGTCCGCTCATGGCAGTGACGATCTGACGCGGCGTGAGCTCACCCGTGTCTGGGTCGGCCCTGCTCTCAGCCATCTCAGCTGCCTCTCACGAGAGAATGACTCGTTGACCAGTGCAACCTTTGTAGTCTATCCGTGCGGAGCTGACTCGTCCGAGGCGGCCGGCTGCCGAGGCGGTCGTCGTCGCCGCGGTTGTCTACCTGCGGCGAGAGCGCAGACGGCCGACGAGAACGCCGAGTTTCAGCGCTTCACGCACACGTACTCGAACGCGTCCGGTGCCTGCAGGGGGACCACCCACCGGTTGAGGAAGTGGATCCGCTTGAAGAACCCGTCCCGGACGCCGTGCGGCGCGTGTGACAGCAGCACGAACAGCAACCGTTCGACGCTGGCGTACGGTCGGTCGCGTCGGCGGGCGACCAGGTCGAAGCCGGCCTCGTCGATCAGTCGTCGGAGGGTCGCGTCGTCGTGGATCTGGCTGGTGTTGGCCACCAAGATGTACCAGTGCCGGCCGAACACGCGCCCCCACAGAGAGTTCCGCGAGTAGGTGTTGAAGGCCCAGACACCACCCGGCTTCAGCGCCGCATGGAACTTCGCCATCACGGCTCGAGGATCGCGCAGGATCGTCATCACGCCCCACGACGCGATCACGTCATAGGTCTCGGGACTCAGTTCGACCTCCTCGATCGAGCCGGCCGTGACCGGGACCTGCCACCGGTCTCGAGCGTAGGCAGCCATCGGGTTGGAGAACTCCACGCCCGCGGCGTCGAAACCCGCGGCCTTGGCCTCGGCCAGGAAGAACCCGGCCGCCGAGGCCACCTCCAGCAGCCTGGTCCCCCGGACCTCGGGCCGAAACCGTTCGATGCGGCCCTTGGCCGTGCGCCGCAGGTAGGTTTCGCCACTGAGGAACGAGTAGTAGTTGACGTTCTGCTCGCCGCCCTCGAAGAACTCCTCAGAGTCGTACATCGTGCGCAGGGAGTCCACGGTCATCCGCGGGTTCTGGTAGAGCGTCGAACAACTGAGGCAGGTGGCGAAGTGCAGGGTGAGACCCTGGAACTCCTTCTCCAGCGGGTTTCGAACCTCGCTTGCTCCACAGACCGGACACCCGGTGGGTTCGAACTCCAGCTGGGCTAGCGGGCGGAACTCCGGCTTCCCGGCGGTCGGCTCTTGCATGGCGAGATCCTTCGCGAGACGGCTGGCTGAGCGCACTGTACATGGGCTCAAGAGCCGAGCGACGAGGTGATCGGCGGGGCGCGGCGCCCCTTCAGTGCAGGGCGACTCAGTGAAGGGCGACCTTGAGCGCGACGACGAGGAGTCCGACACCGACGCCCGCGGCGGCGCACCACAGGCGCTCCGACATATCCATCCCGCCGCGTGCGCCCGCTATGTAGCTGTAGGTCGCGAGCAGAGCGATCGCCGTGATCAGCGCCGCCCATGCCGCGGTGCCCAGGTCGGCTCCCAGGAGGGTGGCCACGAGGAGGACCCCGAGTGGCACCACGGACGCCCCGGCGATGGGCAACGTCTCCGCGAGTCCGTGCCGAACGGCGACCAGGGGGTGATGTCGGTGCGTGAGGGCGCTGCCGATCGTCACCGCATGCAAGTGCGCGACCCAGTACACGGCGACCGCGCCGAGAATGGTCACGCACAGGCGGCCCACGGTCTCGACCTGGCCGGCGCTGTAGGCGATCGTTGCCGCGCACACGACCGTGCCGGTGATCGCCCCCTCTCCTCCCCGCTCGAGGCCGAGCAGGTCGGGTCGTCTCGGCGGCTCAGGCACCTCCGAAAGTTTCCATCAGGGTGCTGCGCTCGGCCTCGGTCAGGTTGGTGGAGATGAGCGTCGCCTCTCGGCGGTCAACCCGTTCCCCGAGGCGGTCGAGGTCGGCGTTCTCGGTGACGATGAACAGAGCCGACGTCCCAGGGACGACCTGAGTCCGGATCCGCTCCAGGTCGTCCTTGGTGATACCGGTGCCGGAGGTGGCCTTCGCGAGAGCGCCCAAGCCGGCGCCCACCACCGCCCCGGCGATCGGGACCGCGAACAGCGCGCCGCCCAGGATGCCCCAGAGCGCGCCCCAGCCGGCACCGCGCTTGGAGTCGTCGTGCCGGTGGTGGGTCTCTGGCGCCAAAGCGCCGTGGGGCCAGCTCATGACGGCGTGGTCGACGATCGTGACGAGACCGTCGTCCTCGGCCGTCTTCAACAAGGACTCCGCGTGCGCCGCGCCGTCGGGTTCCTCAAACTTCCAGACAGTGAAGGTGGTCACTAGTCTCTCCTCTGCTCGAACGGGGGACTTCAGCGGTGGCTGGTCGTCCCTGGGCCTGGTCAGGTTCAGCCGGACGGCGCCGCAGGTCGATGGCTTGATCATCCGCTCTTCTTCGGTGATGCTGCGTCGAATCCGGGTCGAAAGCGCGCCACCCGCAGCCGGGTGGCGGGTCCAGCCAACACCGCCCCGACACCGAGCGCAACGACGGGGCCCTGACTGCCCACCCCGGTTGCGGCTAGCGTGTGCGGGGCCGGCGTTCGCCGGCGGTCTGGGAGGTACGCATGGCATTCGACACGTTCACAGTCCTGGTCGGGATCTACCCCGACCTCGAGTCCGCCGAGGCGGACTACGACCTGGTCAAGGAGCTCCACGCCGAAGAGCGGCTGATGGACGGCTACGACGCCGCGGTCATCCACCGCCGTGAGGACGGCAAGGTGAAGATCACCCGGAAGCACGAGACCCCGACCCGCGTGGGGGGCGTGCTCGGTGGTGGCGCAGGGCTGGCCACCGGACTCGTGGTTGCCCTCTTCCCGTTCGCCGCCGTCGGTGGCGGACTTCTCGCCGCCACCTCCGCAGGCGGCGCCGTTCTGGGTGCGGTTGCCGGGCATGCCGCCGCCGGGATGAGCCGCAGCGACCTCAAGGAGCTCGGCGAGTCCCTCGACGAGGGGCAGGCGGGGCTGGTCGTCGTCGGCGTGACGGACATGGAGGCGAGGATCGAGGAGTCCATGCGCCGCTCGGAGAAGATGCAGAAGAAGCAGCTCAAGGCCGACTCAGAGGCACTCGAGCGTGACGCGAAGGAAGCCAGCGGGCAGTAGTCGCGGCGGGAACCCGTTGCGGTTGGCGCGGGCGGTTCAGCCGCGATGGAGGGAGCCGGGCCATGAGCGGGAGCGTGCTCGTGCTGCACACGGGCGGGACCATCGGCATGGTCGAGAGCCCCGATGGGCGTGCTCCGGAGGCGGGTGCGCTGGCGCCCTACCTTGACTGGATCGTCGAGACCTCGAGGGGGGAGCTGCCGGCGATCGCGTTCCTTGAGCTCGACCCGCCAATCGACTCCGCCAACGCGACGCCCGACGAATGGTGCGACATTGCGAGGATCCTCTACGAGCACCGCGCGGACCACGACGGCTTCGTCGTCCTGCATGGGACCGACACGATGGCCTACACCTCCTCGGCGCTCTCGTTCCTGCTGCCGTCGTTCGGCAAGCCGGTTGTCGTGACCGGTTCGCAGATTCCCATCACCCGCACTCGAAGTGACGGCCGACAGAACCTCATCGGGGCTCTTCAGGTCGCGGCGGCGTCACAGGTGGAGGAAGTCACGTTGCTCTTCGGGGAGGTCCTGCTCAGAGGCAACCGGGCGACGAAGGTGGATGCCTCGGGCCTCGATGCGTTCGACTCGCCCCGGTTCCCGCCGCTCGCCAGGATCGGCATCGACATCGTCGTGAACCACGCCCTCGTCCGTCCCCCCGATGGGCTCCCGGGGCTGGCCATCGGAGAACTGGGGCGCGTTGCAGCGATGCGCCTGTTCCCCGGATTCTCCGCGTCCATCCTTGCGAACCTCTGCCAACCGCCACTGCGTGGACTCGTCATCGAGGCCTATGGTGCGGGCAACGGCCCGTCGGAGGACCGGGAGTTCCTGGCAGCCATCGAGGCCGCCACCGCCGAAGGCATCGTGGTCGTGGTCGTCACGCAGTGCGTCAGGGGGTCGGTGCAACCGGGTGCCTACGCGACGGGGAAGGCGTTGTTGCGCGCTGGCGCTGTGCCGGGCTTCGACATGACGTCCGAGGCCGCCCTGACCAAGCTCGCGGTCCTGCTCGGTCAGGGCCTCGACGTCTCAACGATCGCGGAGACCATGCAGCGGGACGTCGCCGGCGAGCTCAGCCCGAACGGGTGACCTCGCTCTCGGGTCTCTGCGTCTCGTCCATCATCCACGGCGGGTGATTCCCAACTGGACAGGCACGTCCTAACGTGGGTGCGCCCCAGCGTCGGAACACACTGCTCGAACGGGCAGTCGAGAGGTCCGAGATGAGCGCAGACCCGGAGCGTGATCGAGGCGTCACGTCCGCTCGTGGCGTGCGTGTCGGGGCGGCGGCGTGCGCATTCTTGCTGCTGGCCGCGTGCGGCGGAGAGGGCGGCGGCGAGCGACCTACGCCGAGCGTCACGGCCTCGGTGACCGCGAGCGCCACCAGAACGCCAAGTGTGCCGAGCCCGACCCGGTCGCTGGGCGACCGGGAGACGGCCACGCGGACCGCATCGGCGCCAGCGGTGACGTCCGCTCCGGCGAGCCCGTCAATCTCCCCGTCGGCCCCCGCGTCGCCCACCGCCACGCGGAGCACGGAGCAAGAGACCGAGTCGCCGAGCGAGTCGCCGAGCGAGTCGCCGACCGAGTCGCCGACCGAGTCGCCGACCGAGTCGCTCAGTCCGACTTCCAGCGCCACTGCGGAGGCCTCCGAGGGGGCGGAGGGGACCCCCGAAGAGTCCTCGGACGTCCCGAGCTGGGTCTGGTGGCTCCTCGCGCTCCTCCTCGTTGCCGGCGCCGTGAGCATCCCGCTGATAGTTCGGGCGCGACGCCGCAACGCGTGGCTCGCGGAACTGTCAGCGAGCCAGGCCGAGGTGGCGTGGTTCGGACGGGTCCTGATTCCACAGGTGCGCGGGGCCGGGTCACCCGAGGCTGCCGCGGGCGCGTGGAGGGTGGCCGGGGAGGCCCGCGTCGCCGAGGCCGAGGACCGGCTCACCGCCCTGGAGGCCACTGCTCCCGACGAGACATCCCGGGACCGGGCGCTGGTCCTCCGTGACACCGTCCGGGCTGCGCGCGCCCGGATGGCGACGGTCGTCACGACCAGCACGGAACAGACGTTGGCTGCTGACCTGGACGAGGTGGCTGCCCAGATCGAGGTGGCGCTGCCAGCGGCGGAGCAACCTTCAGTGAACTGAGCGTCTCACCCGTTGTGGATGAGGCCGACCGCGGCTGGCAGGGGAAGGGTGGGTCGAGAACTGCGGAAGGAGCGAAAGGTGGGTGAGCCCGCACAGATGCGGTTCCGGGTGCGTGACAGCTCTGGCGCGGAGATCACCCGTGCCGTGGATGCCATCGCACGTCCGGGGATGTAGCCAAGCATGCGTCAGGATATTGCCGACTCGGTCGAAGTGGCGGGAGCCCGGCGGCTGGGCCGCATCAACCGCGTCGCCGCCGTTGCCTTCACCATCGGCGGTTCCCTGTTCGCCCTGGGCGCAGCCTTCGCCCAGTTCGGGGTCGGAAGCCTGGAACTGGTCAACATCACCTATCTGGTCGGTGGATTCTTCTTCAGCCTCGGCGGCTACACCTCGATCCTCCTCGTCGTCAACATCTCCCAGGACCAGCGTGGAGCGGCCAAGGCCGATCGGATGAGGTGGTGGAGCTTCCAACCCCATCACCTCGGTTGGCTGAGCGCGGTCGTACTGTTCGTCGGGACCCTGCTCTTCGCGGTCAGCCTCGTGGCGGCGTTCGCCTCGGGGCTCACGCCGCGTCAGTCCAACGGATGGATCTGGTTCCCCGACATTCTCGGCTGCATCTGCTTCCTCGCGTCGGGACACCTCGCGTTGCTCGATGTCTGTGACGGCCGCATCGGGGTGCGTGCCCACCAGGTCGACTGGTGGGTGGTGGCTGTCAACCAGTTCGGCTCAGTCCTGTTCTTCCTCGCAGGGCTCGCGGCCTTCACCCGTCCCGCGACCTCAAGTGCCGTCGACATCGGCCTGGTCAACTGGGGGACCCTCGCTGGAGCGGTCTGTTTCGCGGTCGGCGGGCTCATCCAGGTCTTCGACAAACCCACTCCGACAAGAACGGCGGTTCAGCACAAGCCATGACGAAACTCAGTGAGGCAGAAGCAGTAGCGCTCTACGGCAACAGGTTCCTGACCGAACCGGCGCCGGCGACAGCGTTCCCCAAGAGCGGGATGCGCCCGACCGATGCGATTCGTCTGGTCTATGAGGACCTCAACCTCGAGGGTGATCCGCAGCGAAACCTGGCAACCTTCGTCACGACCTGGATGGAGCCAGAGGCCCAGCGGATCATCGCTGAGAACCTGCACCGCAACTTCATCGACCATGCCGAGTACCCGATCTCGGCCGAGATCGAGCAGCGCTGTGTCCGGATGCTGGCCGACCTGTTCAACGCGCCCGGCGAGACCACCGGCTGCCGCACGCAGGGGTCGTCCGAGGCAATCATGCTCGGCGCGCTGTCCCTGAAATGGAAGTGGAAGGAGCGCCGTCAGGCAGAGAACCTCTCGACGGAGAGACCGAACCTCGTGTTCGGAGGTGACGTCCACGTGGTGTGGGAGAAGTTCTGCCGGTACTTCGACGTGGAGCCACGGATCGTGCCCCTCGAGGAGAGCAAGTACACGATCGGCCCCGAGGACGTGGAGCCGCACCTCGACGAGAACACGATCGGCGTCGTGGGCGTCCTGGGCACGACCTTCACCGGGCACATGGACGACATCGTCGGGATCAACGACCTCCTTCTCGACGTCAAGAAGCGAGCGCGGCCTCGACATCCCGCTCCACGTGGATGGCGCCAGCGGCGGGTTCGTGTGGCCCTTCCTCTATCCAGACTCCAAGTGGGACTTCCGGCTCGAGCAGGTCCGCTCGATCAACGTGTCGGGTCACAAGTACGGGCTCGTCTACCCGGGCATCGGCTGGCTGATCTTCCGCGAGGAGTCCGACCTCGCCCAGGATCTCGTGTTCTACGAGAACTACCTCGGCAAGACCGACGCGACGTTCACGCTGAACTTCTCGACGGGCGCGTCGATGGTGCTGGCGCAGTACTACAACTTCGTCCGGCTCGGGCCGCGACGGCTACACCTACGTGATGAAGCAGATGCAGCAGAACGCCCAGGCGCTCGCGGCGAACCTGCGCGAGAGTGGCCGGTTCGAAGTGATCGGCGACGACCTGGAGCAGCTACCGCTCGTGGCGTTCCGGCTGTCCGGGCGACCACACGGGGTACGACGAGTCGGACATCGCGTGGCAGCTCTCGGCGGAGCGGGGCTGGATGGTGCCGGCGTACACGCTTCCCCCCAACGCCGACAAGGTGAAGATCATGCGGGCACTGGTCAAGGAGACCATGAGTCGCGAACAGGTCGAACGGCTGACCCGCGACATCGCGGACGCATGCTCGACCCTCGACAAGAAGGGCGGAGCCCACCAGGTTGAGCGTGAGCAGACCAAGATCGGCACCGGGTACTGACAACGCCGCAGCGCAGTCCCGAGCCGCCTACCGCGCGTTCCCGCGAGCATCGCAGGGGGGAGCGGCATCGGCCCCACTGATCTTCAGCTCCTCGTCGATCACCTTCAGGGCCCGTTCCATGGCCACGGGACGAAGCCCGCCGACGCCGTCGTGGATCGGGTGGTCCAGGAAGGTCAGGAGCAGCAGCATGGACGTGATCACCGAGACCACCGTGCCCATCATGAGCCCCTGCACGACCGCCCGCTCCCCGCTATCGGCGAAGAACAACATGTAGAGGAAGATCAGCCCCGATGTGAAGAACAGCACCACCCAGAGCGGCGTCGGGATCACGCCGACCGCTCCGTGGATGCGGTCACTGCGGGCCGCCTCCCTGGCCTGCCTCTGGCTCAGCCACGTGTCGAGGGCCGACTGCTCGCTGGGGGTGCGCGGCTCGACGGTCTGCAGCGTTCGGAACATCGCGCTCGCCCAGGGGTTGAGGTCCTCGCCCAGGGTGCCGGCTTCCATCCGGTCCCACTGCACGCCTGCGACCGACCGGGCGTAGCAGACCAGCTCACCCGTGAGCTGCCGGTCCGCGGGCGCCGGGAAGGACTGGGCCGTCTCGACCTGCTGCGACACGATCAGCGCTTCCTGCTCCGCACCCGTCCGCGTGGCGTCGTAGCTGGCGAATGCCAGGAAGACCACGAAGCCGAGCAGAACCGCAAACCCGGTTGCCAGCACGCCGAACACTCCAGCCGCGCGATCGCCGTCGTGGAAGTAGCTGCCATCGGGTGCCTTGCGGCGCACAAGCAGCATCGTCGTGATGGCCGCTGTGGACGCCACGATGACAACGAGGACGGCTACGAGGACGTTCATCCGGCTGGCGACGGCTTGTTCTGGCCGACGGAGTCGTCGACGAAGACGGACTCCCAGTCGTCCGCCATGCTGACCACGGTCCAGCCCTGACGTGCACCGACCTCGGTGATCGGCTCCTTCTCGGCGAACGTCTCGGCCGAGCTGAGGTAGCGGAACTCGCGGTGCTCGTCGTCGTGGTCGACGAGCAGGGCCAGGGTTGGCCCGTCCCCGGCGGCCGCCCACTCCAGCATCTGCCGGTCGCCTCCCGAGTTCCCCGCGGCGAGGATCGGGCGTCGGCCCAGCTGGGCCTGGATGTTGGAGACCTTGGCGGCGCTCTCGTTGGCCTCGCCGGTCAGCCCGGTGGTCCGGCGGAGGAGGGGCCGGGGGATCCCGTCCGGGCCGGCCGGGGCCGCGGAGTAGGCGTACGTCACCATCGTGCCCACCACCGCCTCGGGCGGTACGCCGTAGAGGTCCAGGCTGATGGCACGCACGAACTCGGTGCCGCCGCCGGTGACGATGCAGACGGTGAAGTCGCGACGTCGGAGCGCCTCGATGAGCTCAAGCATCGGGCGGTACGTCGTCGCCCGGACGGGCACGCCGAGGGTCGGGTTGACGGCGCGGTCGAGGAAGTCCCGCACCCGTTCCGTGAACGCCTCGGGTGTCATGCCCTCGAAGAGGCCCACGAGGGCCATGGCGATCCGGGTCAGGCCGAGCTCGCCCATTGCCGCCTTGTCGCCGGAGAGCAGGGCGGCGAACTCAGGGGTCGAGGCCACAGTCGGGTCCGTGGCAGACCGGGCTCGCAGGGCGTCGAGGAAGAAGTCGAGCTGGACGTAGTTGGGGCGTTCGCACCACAGGGTGCCGTCGTTGTCGAAGCAGGCCACGCGGTCCCGCGGCGCGACCGCCGTCGCCGCGTCGAGGAATCCGGTCACGGCGTCGCGGACGGGTCCCGGCCGCCAGGACGGGAGCAGGTGCGGATCCTCGGACATCTCAAGCTCCTCCGTGCTCGGTGTTGTCGGGCCGGCGTACGCACCGGAAGCCGACGTGGCTCATCCCGGTGTCCACCATCTGCGGCCGTCGGGCAGCGGGGCGGTAGCGCAGGCAGTAGGTGTCGGCGCACAGGTGCGAGCCGCCCTTGACGACCTTGCGACCGATCCGGAACTGCGGCTGGGCGCGGTCGAAGCTCGACTCGAGGTCGCCGCCGCGGGGGTTCTCCGGGGCACAGCATGGGCTGCCGGGGTCGTCCGGGTGCCGGCTGGTCCACCAGTCGGCGGTCCACTCCCACACGTTCCCGGCCATGTCGAACAGCCCGTAACCGTTCGCCGGGAAGCTGGCCACCGGCGACGTGCGGATCCAGCCGCTCTCCCGGGTGCTCCGCCAGGGGAAGTCGGGCCCGTCCCAGGTGTTGGCCATGATCCGTCCGCCAGGCCTCGCCTCGTCGCCCCAGGTGAAGGCGGTGCTCTCGAGGCCGCCGCGGGCGGCGTACTCCCACTCGGCTTCGGTGGGCAGGGCGGCGTCCACCCAAGCGGCGTACGCGTGCGCGTCCTCGTACGCCACGTGCACCACCGGGTGGTCGGGGCGCCGCTTGACCGAGCTGCCCGGGCCCTCGGGTGCTTTCCAGCAGGCGCCGGGCGTCCAGGTCCACCACTGGCTCAGGTGGCGCAGGTCGACCGGGCCGGAGGTCGGCGTGAACACCATCGACCCGGGCTGGAGGTTCTCCTCTGCGGCCCCGGGGTAGTCGGCCGGGTCCAGTGGACGTTCGGCCACGGTGGTGTACCCCGTATCGCGTACGAACGCGGCGAACTGGTCGTTGGTCACCGGATGCGCGTCGATCGAGAACGCGCTGACCCGAACGCGGTGCACCGGTGCCTCTTCCGGGTAGTGCGCGTCGGAGCCCATTGCGAACCCGCCACCGGACAGGCCGATCTGGGTCGCATGCGTGCGTGCGGAGGTGGCCATCCAGGTCAGGAGCTCGGGATGCCGGTCTTGAGCTTCGCCATCATCTTGCCGATGCTGAAGTCCGCCGGCTCCTGCCGCGGCGGGAACTCCTCGAGCGTCTTCATCATCCGCGCCACGTACGCCTGGGCCGGGATCGCTGCCCAGGCATGGTCGAGCAGCCAGTCGTAGTAGGTGTTCGAGGTGATGTCCGCCCGCTCGTACGGGTCGGTCCGCAGGTTGAAGATCTTCGGCACGCGCAGTGCTGTGTACGGCTCGGCCCAGACGTTCAACGTGCCGCGGGCGCGCTGCTCCAGGAAGACGAACTTCCAGTTGTCGAAGCGCAGCGCGGTCAGGTCACCGTCGTCGGAGACGTAGAAGAAGTGCTGGCGCGGACTGGCGTCAGCGCCACCGGTGACGTAGTCGAGCTGGTTGTGGCCGTCCAGGTGCACTCTGTACGTCGTGCCGGCCAGGTCGGTCCCTGCCTTGAGCCGGTCGGCGACGTCGGTGTCACCGGCAGCGGCGAGCAACGTCACGAACCAGTCGTTGTGGGACACGATGCCGTTCAGGATCGTGCCCGGCGGGAATGTGTCCGGGCCAGCGGACCATCGCCGGCACCCGGTAGGCGCCCTCCCAGTTGGAGTTCTTCTCGTTGCGGAACGGCGTCATCCCGGCGTCCGGCCAGGAGTTCATGTGCGGCCCGTTGTCCGTGGAGTACATGACGATGGTGTCGTCGGCCAGCCCTTCGGCGTCGAGGAACTCCAGCACGTCGCCGACCAGCTCGTCGTGGTCGACCATGACGTCGTGATACTCCGACTGCCACCGGCCGGCCTTGCCCCGACTCCCGTCCTTGGCGTGGGTGCGGAAGTGCATGTGCGTGGTGTTGAGCCACACGAAGAACGGGGTGTCGGCCGCTCGGGCATCACGCATGAACCGCAGTGCCTCGGGCACCACCTCGTCGTCGATGGTCTTCATCCGTTCCTTGGTCAGCGGCCCCGTGTCCTCGATGCGCTGGGTGCCGTCCGCGTTCGCCCATGCGTGGATCACGCCGCGGGGGCCGAAGTTCTTGCGGAACTCAGGGAACTCCTCCTCGCTCGGGTAGTCGTCGAGCTCCGGCTCCTCCTCGGCGTTGAGGTGGTAGAGGTTGCCGAAGAACTCGTCGAACCCGTGTGCAGTGGGGAGAAACTCGTCCCGGTCGCCGAAGTGGTTCTTGCCGAACTGCCCGGTCGCGTAGCCACGTGCCTTGAGAGCGGTGGCGATGGTCGGATCCTCGGCTCGGAGTCCGATGTCGGCGCCCGGCATTCCCACCTTGGTCAGCCCGGTGCGGTAGGGGTTCTGGCCCGTGATGAACGCGGCTCGGCCGGCCGTGCAGCTCTGTTCCCCGTAGTAGTCGGTGAAGCGCACGCCCTCGGCCGCGATCCGGTCGATGTTCGGCGTGCGGTAGCCCATCAGTCCGTCGGTGTAGCAGCTCAGGTTGCTGATCCCGATGTCGTCACCCCAGATGACCAGGATGTTGGGCTGGTCGGACATGAGTCCCTCCCGGGCGGATGCCTCGCCGCCGGTTGAAGAGGCAATGATGGCCGCGAACGTAACGCCGCCCCAGCCGCGGTGGATCATCCGTCGTGGGTGAGCCCCGGGTGCCCATGTCCGATACTCGAGTCATGAGCGGCTGCTGCGACCCCCGCGGGTGCAACGACATGTTCGGGCCCCGGTTCTCACGGCACCTGAGGTCCCGGTACCGCAAGCGTGGTCTCGACAGGACCGCGGCGCGCATCGTCGAATTCGTCACCAGCCACGGCGTGGACGGCGCGACCGTCCTCGAGGTCGGCGGTGGCATCGGCGACATCCAGCTCGAGCTGCTCCGCCGAGGAGCGCAGCACGCGACGAACCTCGAGCTCGTCGACGTCTACGACACCGACGCGACGCAGATCGCGGAGGCTGCCGGCCTGAGCGACCGGGTCAGCCGCCGTCTCGTCGACATCGCCGCGACCCCGGAGGCCGTCGAGCCGGCCGACATCGTCATCCTGCACCGGGTGGTGTGCTGCTACCCGGACTACGAGCGACTCCTCGCGGCAGCCGCCGACCACGCCCGACACCTGCTCGTCTTCAGCCACCCACCTCGCAACCTGTTGAGCCGTGCGCTCATGAGCGCTCAGAACGCCACGTTCCGGGTGCTGGGCAAGTCGTTCCGGACGTTCACCCATCCGCCGGCGGCCATGCTCGCGGTCGCGGAGACGCGCGGCATGAACGCCGAGTACACCCACCGCGGCCGGGTCTGGCGGGTCGTCGGCCTCACCCGGGCGACGCCGATCGCGTAGCAGCTTTCTCAGCTAACCGCCGCAGGGATGGTGCGTCGATCCGGCGCATGTGGCTTACTCGGAGCAGAGACGGACCTCGTCAACGGTTTGACACCTCGGGCTGCCAGGGCCAGTGACTGACCGCCTCAGGTCCCCGGGCAGAACCTCGCGCAGTTCAGGTCCTCGCTCGGGGGCCGCCCGGCCTCGGGCCGACCGCGCCGCCCCGGTCATCCGATGTCACAGGTGGCTGGCCAGCGTCCGCAACGCGACCTCGACCTCCTCGAGCGCTCGCGCGGCCCGGTCCCAGTCGTCCGGTCGCAGCCCGGCTGCGAGGCGGGGCCACGGCGAACGTGAGGGCTCCGGAGGTCGAGGCCGTCCAACGGTCATGTGCCTCCCGCTGGTCGTCGGCTGTCTGGCGAACACCTTCACGTACCGGCCCGCGGGTCCGAGTCCGCCGTGCACGATGCAGCGGCTGCCGGGGTGGTAACGCACGACCCTCGGACCCTCCAGTGCCTCGAGCACCGAGCGCAGACCCGGCAGCGCGGGATCCTCCACGCAGGGCATGATCTCGGCGACGCCGAGGTCACCGACGGGCACAAGTCGTCCTCGGTCTTTGGTGGCCATGTCGGGGTCCGGCTCGAGCAGCCGGACCCGACGGTGTCCCCGGAGTCGGCACGGAAGACGAGCAGCGCCCACGGCGTGCGCTGCGGCTGGAACTTGCCGTGGATGCGACGCCAGCCCCCGAACGGGTTGGGCGACTGCTCCGCCGCCCACGAGTCGACGGCCGTGGTTCTGAGCAGCTCGAGCCGAGTCCTAAGACCTATGTCCACTGGTCGGGAGAGTGCACCAGGGGTCACGATGGGATCCGGGCATCTCGCTGAACAGGACCGGGCGAGAACGAGACTGCTCGACCATTCGACACCGACCGGTCCTCTTCGCCGCGAAAGGGGGCACTGTGGTGGGCCGATATCTCTTCTACTCCCACGACGGGTACGGTCTCGGCCACGTCCGCCGCAACAGCCTCATCGCGCGAGCGGTTCTGAAGGCCGATGCCGCGGCCGAGGTGAGCCTGGTCACCGGACTCACGGCGCGTCCACGCTGGCTGGACGAGTCTGAGCGCATGCGCGTCCACCGGGTGCCGCCCCTGCTGAAAGCAGCGGACGGGTCGTATCGCCACGAGACGCTGTCCTTCGAGGACGCGGTACGAGAGCGCGAGCGGATCTTCCGAGGGCTGGTCGAGGAGGAACGTCCCGACGTCGTCGTCGTCGACCGGCACCCCTACGGGACGGCCGGTGAGCTGCGTGCGGGGCTCGATCTGGCGCGCCGGTGCGGAGCCGCCGCGGTGCTCGGTCTGCGCGATGTCCTCGACGAGCCGTCGGTCGTCCGGGAGGAGATGCAAGGACTCGGCTGGGCAGGCGTCGCAGACATGTACGACGACATCCTGGTCTACGGTGCCCGCCACTTCGTCGACCATGCGGCGGAGTACGGCCTCGCACTCCCGGTGCGCTACTGCGGTTGGGTCGTGGAGCGGGTCGGACCGAGCGAAGTGGACCCCCACCTGCTGGTCGTCACGGCCGGCGGCGGAGGCGACGGAGCAGCGGTGTTCGAGCTGGGCGGCCAGCTGCTCGCTCGGCAGCCCGAGATGTCCGGGGTCTTCGCCCCCGGGCCCTACGCCGGACCCGACGCCCTCCGCCGACTGGACGAGCTGGTCCCGGGCCGGGCCCGAATCGTGAGCTCGTCGAACTCGTGCAACACGTGGTTCTCTCGCGCCGCCGCCATCGTGTGCATGGCGGGGTACAACTCGACCCTGGAGGCGCTCGCGGCCGGCCATCGCCCGATCCTGGTGCCCCGTCGCCACCCGCGAACCGAGCAGGCGATCCGAGCGACGCGGCTTCAGGCCCTGGGGCTGGCCGACGTGGTCCACACCGGCGCGGACCCGGCCGAGGTCGCCACGCTCCTGCGACAGGGTCCCCGTCACCTGGCCGACGGCGAGCTCGAAGCCGCCGGCATCGATCTCGGCGGGGCAGAGGCGGCAGCCCGCCTGCTGAACGATCTCGCCACGACGCGGGCCGCGCGATGAGCCGCGCTGCCACTCCGGCACCTCCGCACAACCCGGCGATGCGCCTGCTCTGGGACCATGCGCATCGGCACTGGGGTGCGCTGGTCGGTGCCGCCGCGTCGACTGTCGCGCTCACGCTCGCGCAGCTCGCAGCACCCTGGCCCTTGAAGTTCGCGATCGACGAGCTGGTCACGGGCCGAGGCACGAGCTTCCACCTCGACCGCGACGACTTCACGATGCTCTTCGGGCTCGCGGCCCTGGTGCTCTGCATCGCGGTCGTCAGCGCGCTCGCCGACTACTTCGCAGAATTCTGGTTGAGCAGGTCGGGTGAGCAGATCGTCCACGACCTGCGAACAGCCGTCTACGAGCACCTGCAGCGGCTGTCCCTGATGTTCCACGCGAACCGTCCCACGGGCGACCTCGTCAACCGTGTGACCGGCGACGTGAATGCCGTGGGGGACCTGTTCACCCAGACCCTCGGAACCCTGGCTTCCGCCTCGCTCGTGCTCGTCGGCATGTTCGCGGTGACCTTCTGGCTGGACCCACTGCTGGCGTTCGTCGCCTTCCTGGTCACACCACTTCTGCTGGCGACGACCATGCACTACCAGAAGCGGATCCGGCTGATGGCTCGCAGACAGCGGGCCAAGGAGGGCGAGATCGCGTCGCTGGCAACCGAGGCGCTGTCGGCCATGCAGGTCATCAAGGCCTTTGGCACCGAGCGCTTCGAGCACGATCGAGTGCAGCGGACCAGTGCCGAGCGGCTCCAGGTGGGTGTGGAGAGCTCCCGCGTCGAGGCGCGCTTCGGTGCCCTCGTCGACGTGCTCGGGGCGGTCGCGACGGCACTCGTTCTCGTCCTCGGCGTGATGTCCGTCGCCGACGGTCGGATCAGCCCGGGCGACCTGATCGTCGTCGTGTCCTACACCAACAAGATCTACAAGCCGCTCAAGGACATCGCGAAGCAAGCCAGCCGTGCCGCCCGGTCCCTGGCCCGGCTGGAGCGCATCGCCGAGATCCTGTCGTCGGACATGGTGCTGGTCGACGGCACCGACGGCTCGAAGCCCGACCACCCGGCGGTGGGCACGGTCCGGCTCGACGACGTGCACTTCCGGTACGTCGACAACCGACCGGCCTTGAACGGAGTCTCCCTGCACGTGCCCAAGGGCTCCCGGCTTGCACTCGTCGGTGAGTCCGGCGCCGGCAAGTCGACGGTCGGAGCCCTCGTGGCGCGCTTCTACGACCCGTCGCACGGGTCCGTCTGGATCGACGGCCGCGACGCCCGGTCGTGGCCCTTGCGCTGGGTGCGCAACCAGGTCGGAGTCCTGCTCCAGGACACGATCCTCTTCAGCGGCACCGTCCGGGACAACATCGCCTACGGGACCGACGCCGACATGGAGATGATCCGGCACGTCGCCCAAGCGGCGGGCGCGCTCACGTTCATCCAGTCCCTGCCCGACGGGTTCGACACCATGCTCGGCCCGGGGGGCGTGGGCCTCTCGGGCGGCCAGCGGCAGCGGATCGGGATCGCGCGGGTCCTGCTGCGCAACCCACCCGTACTCGTGCTGGACGAGCCGACGACCGGTCTGGACGCCGAGAGCGAGGCGCAGGTGATGGCGGGGCTGCAGCGCCTGATCGAGGGCCGCACGACAATTCTGATCACCCACTCGACCTCGCTGGCGCGGAGCGCCGACCAGGTTGCGGTGATGGCCGCAGGGCGGATCGTCGAGTACGACACCCCGGACCGACTGCTGTCCAGGGACTCGGCGTTCCGGAGGCTCACGCGAACCCAGCAGCCACTGGGCTTCGAGCACCTCGATCCGTCGGCGTTTCTCGATGCGCGCATCCCCGACGACATTCCTGTGGAGCGGACATGACGACTGGACCTGTACGGCGAGCGGTGGTGACCGGTGCGGCCGGCTTCATCGGCTCCCATCTGTGCGAACGGCTCGTGGGTGACGGCTGGCGCGTGACCGGCGTCGACTGCTTCACCGACTACTACCCACGGGAAGACAAGCTGTCGAACCTCGAGGACCTCTCCCGCGCACCCGCCTTCGACCTGCTGGAGCACGACCTGCTGGACGACGGCTGGCAGGCGGCCTTGTCGGGAGCGGACGTCGTGTTCCACCTGGCCGCCCAGGCCGGTGTTCGCGACAGCTTCGGCCGGAGCTTCCAGCACTATGCCGACAACAACCTCGTCGCCACGCAACGTGTGTTCGAGGCGGCTGGGGCCGCCGGCACTGCGCGGGTCGTGTGGGCCTCGTCCTCGTCCGTCTACGGCGACGCGGAGACGCACCCGTGCCGCGAGGCTTCGACCGCCACCCTCCCGCGGTCGCCCTACGGCGTCACGAAGCGGGCCTGCGAGGACCTCGCGAGGGTCTATCGCAGCCCGGACCTGGCCATCACCGGGCTCCGGTACTTCACCGTCTACGGTCCCCGGCAGCGGCCGGACATGGCGATGCGTCGGATCTGCGACGCCCTCGCCTCCGGCGGCACGTTCCAGCTGTACGGCGACGGATCGCAGTCGCGTGACTTCACGTACGTGGCCGACGCCGTCGACGCGACGGTGAGATGTGCGGACGCCGACGCTACGGCCCCCGTCTACAACATCGGCGGTGGCGAGGAGGCGACCATGACGCAGGTCATCGCGACCCTCGAGTCGCTCGCCCACGCCCGGCTCCGGCTCGACCGTCGACCGTCCCAGCGCGGTGACGTGCGTCGTACCTCGGCGGACGTCGCGCTGGCCCGCCGCGACCTCGGCTGGTCACCGACCGCGTCCCTCAGCGAGGGGTTGGCAGCCCAGCTCGCCTGGGTGCGCACGCGAGATCCGCTCCGCGAGGTCTCCGCATGACGACTCGACTCGCGGTCGTGATGAGCGGGTTCCCCCGGACTTCCGAGACGTTCGCTGTCGGCGAGCTCGTCGCCCTGTCCCGGGCAGGCATGCTCGCACGTCTCTACGCAACCAAGGCCGGTGACGGCGCAGTGCCGCAGCCCGGAGTCGAGGAGCTGCTCCCCCTCCTGCGGGTGCTGCCCGTCGGTGATGCGGCCGAGCAGGCGGCGGCACTCGTGACCGACCTGGGAGACCTGGGGGTCGACGGCGTGCACGGCTACTTCGCCCACCAGCCCGCGGAAGTCGCGGCCCACGCCGCATCGGCTCTAGGAGTGGGGTTCAGCTTCAGTGTGCACGCCCTGGACGCTCGCAAGGTGCCTGCGCCCGAGCTGGCCCGTCGCGCCGCGGCGGCGCTCGGCGTCGTCGCCTGCAACGCCGACGTCGCGCAGCACGTCGACGTAGCCGGTGCCCGGGTGCGGCGTCTGGCTCACGGTGTGGACCTCGGCAGGTTCGTCCCACGTGCTCGCGCCGAGGGTGACGACCGGCTCCGGGTGCTGGCGGTGGGGCGGCTCGTGGAGAAGAAGGGTTTCCAGACACTGGTCGCAGCGGCGGCCCGACTGCGCGGCCCGGTCACGGTGAGGATCGTCGGCACCGGTGTCGAGCAGACGGCGCTCGAGAGGGCGATCCACCATCACGATGTGACGCGGTGCGTCCAGATCGTGGGCCCCCGTTCACACCAGCACCTGCCCGAGGACTACGCCTGGGCCGATGTCGTGGCCGTGCCCTCGGTCGTGGACAGCAACGGCGACCGCGACGGGCTGCCCAACGTCGCCCTCGAGGCGATGGCCAGCGGCCGTCCGCTGGTCGTCTCCGACGTCTCCGCCCTGGGTCCTACCGTCCGAGCAGCCGGGAGCGGTCTTGTGGTCCGTCCCGGCGACAGCCAGGCGCTCGCCGAGGCCCTGGACACCCTGAGGGCGCCGGCGCTGCGCGCGACGCTGGCGTCAGCCGGCCGCCGCCACGTCGAGGCGCACTTCGACCTCGCGGCCTGCACCCGTCGGTTCATCGAGCACCTGGACGCCTTGCACGTCCGCCAGTCCGAGCGCGCCGATGCCTGAGGCAACAACCGGGACCGGCCGCGTCGCCTATGTCCTCAAGGGCTACCCACGGCTCTCCGAGGTGTTCATCACCAGCGAGATCTACCGCGTGGAGCGTCTCGGCGTCCCGCTTCGCCTCTACGTCATCAAGGCGGCCGACGAAGACGTCCACCACGACGTCGTACGCCGGGTGCGGACGCGGCCCGAGTACCTGCTGCAACCGACATCGCTGACCAGGGCGAAGCTGCCCCGTTGGCTCGCTGCGAACCGGGGACTGTTCCTCCCCGCGATCGTCCGCACCGCTCGGCGCCACCCCGTGGGTCTGGCTCGAGCGGCCGGCCAGGCACTCGCCCAGGCGGTCCGCGCACGACGCACGTTCTGGGCGGCTCCCCGCAAGCTCTACGTCCTCGAGCTCCTTCGGGCCGTGGACCTGGCCGACCGGCTCGACCGGGCCGGGGACGTGGCCAGGATCCACGCCCACTTCGCGCACGGCACGACGACGGTCACCTGGCTGGCCTCGACGATCACCGGCCTTCCGTTCTCGTTCACCGGCCACGCCAAGGACATCTACACCGAGGAGCTCAACCCTGCAGGCCTGCTGCGGCGCAAGATGGACGCCGCCTCGTTCGTCGTGACCTGCACCGAGGCCAACCGCCGGCACCTGTCGTCGCTCGGCTCGCGCACGCCGGTGCACGTGCTCTACCACGGCCTCAACGCCGACTTCGAGCCCCTGGTCGCAACGGGTGCGCCACGCGACACGCCCGGGCGAGTCCGGCTGCTGGCGGTGGGACGGCTGGTCCGCAAGAAGGGGCTCGACACGCTCGTGGACGCGTGCGCGCTGCTGCGGGATCGCGGCCTCGACTTCGAGGCCGTGATCGTCGGCGAGAGCGGCGAGAGCGAGCAGGAGGTCCGTGACCGTGTGGCTGCCGGTGGGCTGGAGGACCGCGTGACGCTCCTGGGCCCGCTGACCCAGGACGCCCTCTTCGAGGAGTACCGCCGAGCCAGCGTGTTCGCGCTGCCCTGCCGGGTGCTCGAGGACGGGGACCGCGACGGGATCCCGAACGTGCTGATGGAGGCCATGGCCTGCCGCGTCCCCGTGGTCACCACCGGTGTCTCCGGCATCACCGAGCTGGTGCGTGATGGCGAGAACGGGCTGATCGTCGGGCCCGACCGCCCCGTCGATCTCGCCGATGCGCTGCACCGGCTGGTCAAGGACCCGGGACTGGCGCACCAGCTCGCGGAGCGAGGGCGCCTCACGGTCGAGGAGCGGTTCGACGCGGCGACGACCGCCGGCCGGATGGCGTCGCTGCTGACCGGCGGGAGCGGCGGGCGATGAGCGGTCTGCCCTCCCTGCGCGACGGCTCCGCGGGGCCACCGGCCACCCGGATCCGGCCGCGACAGGTGTTCTGCCCGATCGAGGCTCAGCATCGGGACCTGCACGTGGCTCGGGACGCGGTGGTGGGCCGGTTCCACTACGCGGGCGTGACCCTCGACCTCGGAGACCCGCCGGACTGGACCCACGGCGGGCTCGCCGACGACGAGGAGTGGCACATCGAGTGGAGCAAGTTCTACTTCGGTCTCGAACTCGCCCACGCGTTCTCGGTCACCGATGACCGGACCTACCTCGACGCCTGGCAGGGCCTGGTCGCCAGCTGGATCGACCAGCGCGAGCCCGACTGCGACCCGCCCGAGGTCACCGCCCGCCGGGTGCAGAACTGGCTGTACGCCTGGCAGGGGTTCGACCGGGTGCCGGGGTTCACCGGGCTGGACCCCCAGCTGGAGGACCGGCTGCTGACGAGCCTGGCCGCGCAGATCGAGCACGTCGCGAGCAACCTCACGTCCGAGCGCAACCACCGCACCCTCGAGCTGTTCGCCCTCCTGGTGGTGTCGTTGGGCCTCCCCGTCCTCGACCCGGGGGGCGTCCGTGCGTCACGAGCCTGGGCCGACCTCCAGGACAACCTGCTCACCGACGTGTGGAGTGACGGCGTGCACCGCGAGCGGTCCAGCCACTACCACCTGATCGCCCTGCGCTCGTTCGTGGCAGCGCGGGTCAACATCACGCGCTTCGGCGGCCACATCCCGCCCGCCTATGACGAGCGACTCCGCGCAGCCCTGCGGTTCGGCATGCACCTGCACCGACCCGACGGCTACGTCCCCGCACTGTCCGACAGCGACTCCGACAGCTACCTGGACCTGCTGGGGCTCGCGGCCGACTCCCTCGACGCCGCGGACCTGCGCTACGTGGCGACCCGGGGGCGCGAGGGCATGCCGCCGGCCGAGCGTTGCGCCGACTTCCCGGTCGGTGGCTACTACGTGCAGCGCAGCGGCTGGGGCGTGCATGAGTCGATGCCCGACGAGCGCTTCCTGGTCTTCGGCTGCGGCCCACTCGGCGACGGGGGGCACGGCCACTACGACGCCCTCGCTGTCGAGGCATACGGGCACGGCCGCCCGCTCGTGGTCGACCCCGGTCGTTATACCTACGCCGAGGGAAGCCCCAACTGGCGGCACTGGTTCAAGGGCACCGCCGCGCACAACACCCTGGGCGTCGACGACCTCGACCAGCAGCCCTACCGGCGTGGCAAGCCCAAGGGTCCGTTGATGAGCAGCCGGCTGCTCGACCGGCAGTCCGTCGGCGGCGTGGACCTTCTGCGCGGAGAGGTCACCAGTCCGGCGTACGACGCCGTGCACCAGCGGACAGTGCTCTTCGTGGCCGGCGAGTACTGGCTGATCTTCGACACGGTGCGCTCCGCCGAACCGCACGACTACGCGATCCGCTGGCATCTTGCCGACGACCCGCCGCCCGACCTCGAGTCGCCGAGCGCGGGACAGGCACGCGTCACGACTCCGACCGTGTTCCTCGACATCGTCGGTCCCACGCTGGTCACGACGGAGCGGGGGTGGACCTCCACCGAGTACGGCGTGAGGAAGGCGGCGCCGGTCGTGGTTGCGTCGCTGACGCACGAGACGGACCTCGACGTCGTGACGCTGCTGGCGCCCCGGCTCGACGACCGCGCTCCGACACTGCGCGCCGTGCACCCGACGTCGGGGGCCGTGGTGGTGGATCTGCCCGACGGCTCGGCGGACCACATCAGATGGCGTGCTCCCCGCCTCGAGGCACGCCTGGCACGACGCGGAGACCTCAGCGCACTGCGCGCTCCAGGAGTGCCGTCGTGACGCCCGTTCCCCAGCTGACCGCCCTGCTCGCGCCCGATCCGGCCCTTCCTCGGCGCGATGACCTGCTCGACGGCGCGCTGGTCGGCGCACGGCTCCGGGAGCTGTGGGGCGAGGGGGGTGGCCAGGCGCTGGGGAGCTGCACCCGGGTCCGCGCGACGTACCGGCGAGGTGAGAGCCTCCGGACGACCTACCGCATCGAGGACGGGGCCGGTGCGCGGCTGGTCAGCGCCCGCATGTTCACAGCGAGCAGGGCGTCGGCCAAGTTCGTCCAGGCCCGCGACGCTGCGATCCGCCGGGGCGCGTCGTCCGCCTCGGTGCTGTTCGACGACTCGCTCGACACTGTGTTCTGGGTCTTCCCGGAGGACCGCAAGCTGCGTGGACTCGCCGAGCTGACGTCCCCGTCGCCTGCCACGCGGGCGGTGCTGGCCGGGACGTGGTCGCGCAGCGAGCTCCTGGCGTACACCCCGGAGAAGGCGGCGACCGTGCGGTGCGAGGACGCGTCCGGCGGCGTCCTCGGGTTCGCGAAGGTCCAGGTCGGTGACGAGGGCCGGCGCAGTGTGGCCGTTCTGCGTGCCGCGCGACGAGGGATCACGGATGCCGGACCGCTGCGTCTGCCCGATGCGGTCGCCTATCTGGCGGACCGGCACATGGCGTTGTTCACTCCTGCCCCGGGTCGGCCCCTCCACCAGCTGTCGCGGGACCGCTTGCCCGAGGCGATGGTTGCCCTCGGCGCAGGGCTCGCGGTGCTGCATCGACAGCCCACCGACGGGTTCGCTCCGTTCACGCGGCTGGATCCCAGCCGGCTCGGCGCCGCGGCCGAGGTGTTGCAGCTGGCGCGACCGGACCTGGCTCCTCTCGTGCAGAGCCTGGTGGAGGCGTTGCTCCTCTCGCCGCCGGCGCGGGGCGAGCAGGTCCTGCTGCACGGCGACCTCCACCCCAAGAACGTGCTGGTGCACGATGCCGGGATCAGCCTCGTCGACCTCGACCAGGCCGGATCCGGGCCGGCCGCGGCCGAGCTCGGCGGCATGCTGGCGCGCCTGTGGTGCCCGCGCCCCGGGGACGAGATCACGGACGACACCGCCGCAGCCGCGGCCGACGCGTTCCTCGCGTCCTACGGACCGGCTCCGGAACACCGAGACCTGCTCTGGTACGCCGCTGCGGCGCTCCTCGTCGAGCGAGCAGCACGCGCCGTCCATCGGGTCGACGTACGCACACTGGCAGTCCTGGAGCAGGTGCTCGTGACGGCGCTCCGATGGACCGAGGACCGTGCGGACGGGCGACCATGAGGCGACCACGACTGCTGTTCTACTGCCAGCACTCGGTCGGGCTCGGGCACCTGGTGCGCTCGATGCACCTGGCCGACGGCCTGGCCGGGGACTTCGACGTCACGCTCCTGAACGGCGGCCCGTGGCCCGCGGACCTCCCGCAGCCCGGGTCCCTCGAGATCGTGCACCTGCCAGCACTCGGGCTCGACGCGGACTACGCGCTGGTCAGCCGTGACGAGCGGTTCACGGTCGAGGAGGCGGTGCGACTCCGCCAGGCGATGATCCTGGAGGCCTACCGGGGGACCGCCCCGGACGTGGTCCTGATCGAGCTGTGGCCGTTCGGGCGGAAGAAGTTCACGCCCGAGCTGATGCCGCTGCTGGAGGCCGCTCACGCCGACCGCCCGACCACCCTGGTGGCGTGCAGCCTCCGCGACATCCTGGTGGGCAGCCGGCGCGACCAGCAGGGGCACGACGACCGGGCCGGTCGGCTCGCGAACGAGTACTTCGACGCCCTGCTCGTCCACGCCGACGCCCGCTTCGCGACCCTCGAGGAGACGTTCCACCCCACCGACCCGCTCCGCACCCCGGTCCACTACACGGGCTTCGTCCGCGGCGAACCCACGCCAGGGCCGGGTCGGGAGCGCGAGGCCCGGGTCCTCGTGTCGGCAGGCGGCGGGATGGTCGGGGCGCCGTTGTTCCGGGCGGCGGTCGCGGCCCACCCGCGGTTGCTCGCCGACCACGGCCTGCGCACGGTGGTCGTGACCGGCCCGTTCCTCCCCGAGCCCCAGGTCGACGAGCTCACCCGCGCGGCGGCGGGTACGGCGGGGCTGGACGTCGTCCGCTACGTGCCGGACCTCGCCGCCGAGATGGCCGCGTCGGCGGTGTCGGTGAGCCAGGTCGGCTACAACACGACGATGGACATCCTCGGGTGCGCGACCCCGGCCGTCGTGGTGCCGTACGGCGAGGGCCGCGAGGACGAGCAGGCCGAACGGGCAAGACGGCTCGAACGGCTCGGTGCCGTGCGCGTCATCGACCCGGACCGGCTGTCGGCAGACACGTTCGCCGACGCCGTGCGCGACGCCCTGGACTGGACGCCGTTGGCCGTCCCTCTCGACCTCGACGGTCGTACCCGGACCCCTGAGCTGTTGAGGTCGCTGCTCCGGGCGCGGAACGTCGAGGTGGTCTCGTGAGCGGCTGGCTCGACCCGCTGCGCTCCGTGCTCGATGCCAGCGACCAGCAGGTGCGCTTCTTCTTCCGCGACGACGACGCCGGCTGGGACGACGACGCCCTGGAACGGCTGCTCGACGTGTTCGAGCCACACGGCACGCCGCTGGACGTCGCCGCGATCCCCGCGGCCGTCACGCCCCGGACGGTGGAGCTGCTCACCGCTCGACACTCAGCGGGTCGCAACGACGTTGCCGTGCACCAGCACGGGTTCGCGCACGTCAACCACGAGCCGGAGGGGCGCAAGTGTGAGTTCGGCGTCAGCCGCTCCGCAGCAGAGCAGGCCGATGACATCGCCGCCGGCCGCGACCTGCTCCGCTCGCAGCTGGGAAGCCTCTCTTCGGTCTTCACCCCACCGTGGAACAGGTGCGCCCCCTGGACGGCCGAGGTGCTCCGCGACCTCGGCGTCGCGATCCTCTCCAGGGACCTCTCCGCCGGCGTGGCGGGGGTCCCCGGTCTGCACGAGGTTCCGGTGGCGGTGGACTGGTTCGCCAAGCGGCGGAAGCTGCCCGTGGACCGCACCGGGAGAGGCGAGCTGCTGGCCGACACGGCCCGGGGGCCGGGGCCGGTCGGGGTGATGCTGCATCACGAGGTCATGGCCGACCAGGACCGCGCCGACGTCGGGGCGCTGCTCGGCCTGCTTGCCGCGCATCCGGCGGCCGAGGTCGCACACCTCGACCAGCTGGCGCTGCCGGACGCCTGACCCGGGTCCGGCCAGTCACCTGAGGTCAGAGTCGGACGACGTGCGGCGCGGGGTGGTGCGCCGTCAAGTTGCGGGTGTCGAAGACCTTGCTGCTGTGCTGGACGATCATCGCCGGGTCGTAGGCCGAGTGGTCGGTGTGCACGACCACCAGATCGGCGGCACCGAGCTCCTCGGCGCTCAGCTCGCCCTCGACCGCCACGGCCGACGTTCCGGCCAAGGCCTGCGCCGGGACGTGGGGGTCGTGCCAGCGCACGTCGGCTCCGCCGCTCTCCAGCCGGCGGATCAGGACCGGGGCGCTCGACTCACGCATGTCCCCGACATCTCGCTTGTACGCCACGCCCAGGACCAGGATGCGTGAGCCCGCGACCGCCTTGCGCTCGTCGTTGAGCAGAGCGGCGACGCGCGACGCGACGTACGACGGCATCCGGTCGTTGATCTCTGCGGCGAGCTCGACGAACCGGAACGGGTATCCGAGCCGGCGAACCCGCCAGGAGAGGTAGGACGGGTCCACCGGAATGCAGTGTCCTCCGACCCCGGGCCCCGGTGAGAACGCAGCGAACCCGAACGGCTTGGTCGACGCGGCACCGATCGACTCCCACAGGTCGATGCCCAGCTCCTCGCAGAAGATGGCCATCTCGTTCACCAGCGCGATGTTGACGTGTCGGTAGGTGTTCTCGAGCAGCTTCGCCATCTCCGCCTCGCGCGGTCCCGACACTCGGTGCACATGCTCGACGAAGGTCGAGTAGAACGCCTCGGCCGCATCTCCCGCCGCCGTTCCCAGCCCCCCGATCACCCGGGGGGTGTTCACCAGGGAGTAGTCGGGGTTGCCCGGGTCGACGCGCTCGGGTGAGAAGACGAGATGGTAGTCGTCTGGTGCCGTGAGGCCGGTGGCCGCGACCAGCCGCGAAGCGACACGCTCTTCCGTCGTACCCGGGTAGGTCGTCGACTCGAGGATCACCATGCCACCCGGTCGGAGCGCTCCAGCGACGACATCGACCGCCGAGTCGACCATGGTCAGATCAGGGGTCTTGTCGCTGAGCGGCGTGGGCACACAGATGACGAACGTGTCGCTGCCCTGGATGTCCCGGGCGTCGTCGGTGAAGGAGATCTGACCGCTCGCCAGCACCTTCTCGAGCATGCGGTCCTCGATGTCCTCGACCGGGCTGCGGCCCTGGCGCAGCGCTTCGACGCGGTCGGTGTCGGGGTCGAACCCGATGACCCGGTGTCCTGCTCCGGCGGCAGCACAGGCCACGGGCAGCCCGGCGTAGCCGAGACCGAGAACGCACACATCCCTCGTGTCCATGACCCGCCTCCCTCGAAAGCCTTGGCCACAAGTGTCCCAGCGCATCCCGGTGGCAGCCAGTGCACTTCGGTCGTAGTACCACCGGCGTCCTGCACAATGAGGCACCTGGTACGAGGTGGCGACGGGAGGAAGCGGCATGTGGCTTCCTGACCTGGCTGACGCCGCCTGGGTGCGCGACGTCCTGTCCGGCCATGCCGTGACGCTGGGGATGGTCGGCGAGGTCGCGAGCACACAGCTGGTCGACGTACGGCTCACGAACCCGCATCGCCCGGAGTCATCGCGTTGCCGAGGCTGGGCGACGTACGTCGTCGCGCTGCACGGGGGCTCTTCGGTGCAGCTGTACCTGAAGGGGTTTCCGGATCGCGCGACCAGCGAGGCCGCATGGCGCCAGGATCGTGCGGCCCGGCCGTCGGGGCGCAGCGACCACCTCGCCGAGCACGACCTGGTCGTGTGGCGGTTCCCCGAGGACCCGCAGCTTCCCGCGTTGCCGGACCTGCTCGCCAGGCCCCTCGCCCCGAGCGTCGTCCCGGCGGCGGTCGGCGCGGCTCTCGGGCTGCGGTCCGGGCTGGGCGTCACCGTGGTCCGCTACCAGCCCGAGGCGAGCGCCACCCTTCGGGTCGAGGGTGCTCAGGTCGGCGGACCGACCGCGTTCGCCAAGCATCTCGGTGCCGGCTCGGTCGACGCTGTCGCCGCACGGCACCGCGCTCTCTGGTCCATGACGGGAGCGGGGGAGCCGCTTCGTGTCGCCGAGCCGCTTGCCGCCGACCCGGTGCGCCGGGTGTTGTGGACGCGCGGCGTGCCGGGTCCGACGCTGACGGATGCGGTTCCCCCGAGCGGGCTTGCGGGCGCCACCGGGACCACCGGCGCACTGCTGGCGGCTCTCCACGGGTCCGCGATCGGGCCGACGCCGCCGACGTCGGTCGACGGCCTGCTCGCCGAGATGCGCAAGAAGGCGGCGAAGCTCACCCATGCCCACCCCGGGGTCGAGCCGATCGTGTCCGACCTGCTGGCGGCTTCGACGAGGCGGCGCGGCGACGTCGCTCGCGAGCGTGTCTGCACGCTCCACGGGGACTTCCACCTCGACCAGCTCGTCGCCTCTGCGGACGGTCCCGTCCTCGTCGACCTCGACACGATGACGCACGGTCCCCCCGAGGTCGACCTCGCGGAGTTCCTCGTCGACCTGGCCCTGCGTGCACTTCCCGAAGGCGTCGCGGAGGACGTCGCGGACCAGCTGCTGTCGTCCTACAGCGCTGCCGCCGGAACCGGAGTCGACGGCGCACTGCTCGCCATCTGCGCAGACGCCGAGTTCGTCAACCGCTGCTACCGGCACCTCCGCCGGCACACGCCCGGGTGGCAGCAGGACCTCGAGGCGGAACTGGGCCGGCACGACGACGTCGCCAGGCTGCTCGCACGCTGAGCGGAGTCACGAGAGGCTGGCGTCGTCACGTCGCGAGAGCCGCTCGAGCAGCTCCTGTGTCTCCCCGGGGGCGACCCGGCCCTTCATCAGCCGCTTGCCGAGCTCTGCGAGCTGGAGCAGCACGAGGAACCAGCGCCAGCGGGCCTCGTCGAAGGGCTCGCCGGCGCGCGATGCGTACGCCTCCAGATAGGTACGCCGCGCCCGCTCGGCCTGCTCGGGCGGCAGACCGAGCTCACGTGGCAGGGCGGCGTACATCGCAGCGACATCGGAGAGCGGATCGGCGTACCGGCTGTCGTCGAAGTCGATCACCGACCAGCCGGTCGGGTGGCACAGGATCTGTCCCGGAAGGAAGTCACCCTGGCAGAACAGGAGGCGTCCGTCCGCGGGGGCCGTGCGCACGAGCTCGGCGTAGACCTCCTCGGCCGGTCCGGCGGCCGACGGGACGAACAGGCCGATCTGGGTGGCGGCCACACGGGCGGTCTGCAGCCAGTCGCCGGTGGTCCGGCGCACGGTGATTCCGCCCACCTCGAGCTCTTGCAGCGCACGATGGAGCGCTCCGAGGTGCTCCAGTGCGGCGGTCAGGTCCAGGGTGCCGATGGCGACGTTCAGTGGAACACCTGGCAGCTCCTCGAGGTAGAGCACATGGCGTGGTGGGTCCAGCCGCAGCAGCTGAGGCACGGTCGGCGCGTCCGACCGTCGTCTGCTCGCGGCCAGGTGGACGGCGAGAAACGCGGTTGCCGCCCGGTTCAGGCCACTGGCCCGCTTGACCTTGGCGATGACACGGCGCGGAAGCTCTGCGCCATCGTGCACCCGGAAGGTCAGCCTCCGTAGCGGGATGTAGCGCAGGACGTCGACCCGCTGCGGGTTGCCCCGGTGCCGAAGTGGTCCGGGGTCGTCGCCGAGCCAGGTCAGCGCCGGTTCGGCTGGGAACTCGAAGAGCCGAGGAGCGGCCACGTGGGCATCGCGGTAGACGGTCCGCGCGGAGAAGCCCCAGGGCGACCGTGGGTCCACCTGCTGCGTCGACCAGTAGAACCGTCTCAGCTCGACCGCGCCGTCTGCCGCGCGAGCGGTCCGGAGCTCGGCATGGACGGTGAGGTCGGTCCCTTGCTGGCGCTCGATCTCGTCGCGCACCGACGGCCACAACCGCTCGATGAGGGGGAAGACGGCCGCCTCGGGCTCCGTCGCAGGGAAGAAGCCACTCGGCATCACTGCGACGTCACCCGCGCCCCCGGGTCGTCATCTCCGGATGGTACGCACGGCGACCCGGTTTGGACCACAGATGACAGGGCTCCGGCCGGCCGAACAGCGGACCGGGGCCGAAAACCATCGATGCGCGTGACACCGAGTGTCACGCGCATCGATCCAGGCCCCCCAGCCCGTCGAGTGAAACCATAAGGAGAAAAGGCTCCCAGCGGGCCGAGTTGCACAAACATGCAGTCACACAAATCTGAATGTTTCAGTTTGCACACTTTTTGGTCACCGTGCGTGATCGATCCGTACCGTACTTCTTGGGCCCCCCAGCCCAGCACCAGCGACACAACCCGCCGTTCCACGAGGCCATCCCCAGGCCTAGGCCAGCCCCCCGGCTACTGGAATCGGCGGGTTCGTCGTTTCCGGGCCGTGGCCTCGGGACTCCCCGGTACGCCGGCGTACCACCAGCGAAGGGTGCAGCCCCTGCGCTTGTCAGGTCAGGGCGGTCAGGTCCAGGTCCAGCGGTGCCGCTTCTTGTGGCGGAGAGCTTCCCAGGCGGCGTTGAACTCACGTTCCTGCTCATCGGCATGGTGCTGCTCGAGGGCGTGCATCCGGCCGAAGGAGAAACCGTTCTCGCCGTCGATGTGCGCCTTCGCGCCGTACTCGCGCAGTCGCCGGCGCGCGATGACCGAGTCCTGATGCTCACCGAGCGCCTGCTGCACCTGCTTCGCCGCGACCGCGAGCGCCTTGGCTCGCGCTCCCAGTACCGGTCGGGCTGACTCGGCGGCGTAGCGGAAACGCTTGGCCTTCTTGCGGACTTCGTGCAGGTCGGCGTCATGCTGGCCGGGGTCATGCTGGCCGGGGTCATGCTGGCCGGGGTCATGCTGGGCCGGGGTCCTCTGGATGCCCGATTTGTGCGACTGCACGACGCAGACGTTTGCCGTCGCGTTTGAGCAGCCGCGGGAGGACCTTCTTGGCGGGGGCGTCGGCCTGGGGTTTCAGTGGCATGGACGCCACCAGCTGGTCCAGGGCGTCCAGGAGCCGGAAGTACCGTTCACTGTCCAGGGCGCGCAGGGCCTGCTCCAGCCCGGATCGGTAGGCGGTCCTCAGCTCCTCCTCGATCCGGTTCAACACCGGCCCGAGGACCAGTTCGGGAGGCTCGGATGCGACCAGGAGTCGCAGTCGTTCCCGCAGCACCTGCGCGTCGCGTGCCTCGGCAAGGGTCTGACCCAGCCAGCGCAGTTCCTCAGCAACCGCCTCGGCGGAGCCCGGTGCCAGCAGGGGCTTGTAGGTCTTGAGTGCGGATCTGATCCGACGGGCGGCGATGCGGAGCTTGTGGATCGAGCCGGGCTGCTCGGCCCGCAATCGTGCGTCTTGCTTGTGTAGCCGGTCGGTCAGTACGGCCAGCTGGGCGTGCACCACCTCACCGGCGCTGCCGCGGGCCAACCCCTTGGTGGAGGGCTTGGGTCTTGCCGGGGGGACCGCGTCGCCCAGGATCCGGTCGAGCTTCGATGAGACGGATGCTCGGGTGGCGCCCACGGCAAGAAGTCGCTCGGCGATGGCTTCGAGGATCCCCGGGTCGCCGTCGACCAGCTCGATCTCCCACTCTCGCCACGCCTGCCCAGCCCGGTCCGGCCCGGGGAGCCGTTCGGCCAGGACCTCGTCATCGCAGACCTCGACCAGAACCAGGGAATCCTCCGCGAGGAGCGTGTACGCCCGGCGATGAGTGCGCACCCGTGCGATCGGCACCAGCTCTCGATCACGCACGATCGCCCTGACCGAGGGGAGGATGCCTTTCGGCACCGTCTTGGTGGCCCGGCCCAGGGGGAGGCGCAGCTCGGTGCGGGTGTCCCTGGCCTTGGGAAGCTTCAGGTGCCATCCGGCGTCGTCCCCCCCGGTTCGCCTCCGCAACGTCACCCCGTTGCGAGCCAGGTCCAGACCAGGGGTGTCGAAGTAGACCGCCTCCAGCTCCAGATCAGCCGGCTGGGTGACCGCACCGACACCCTCAACGTCGTTCAGGGCAGGAAAGACCGTCTCCGGACCGACGTCGAACTTGCGCTCGGTCTCCTCGTGATGCTCTAAGCCCATGCGTGATTCTCTCTCGGGTTCCACTCGCCGACCCACGACGCCGGTCCGATCCGGGGGTCAAGTTCCGCGACGCCGGAGCGTGTCAATGTCTGCGGCAGCGACTCGCTCGAGTCTGCCGCGCCGGGTGCCTTCCGCCCTGGTGGTCCTGTTGCTGTTGGCGCGGCGACGTCATCATGGTCGTCGGGTTCGTCCGCGCTCAGCTCGCCGACCGGGTGCAGCGCCACTCCGCCTTCGGCCCGGACACGGCGCAGGCGTGGAGCGCCATGGCTGCGTCGGTGGCGCAGGCTCTCAGCGATCGCGACTACGCCGAGCGCGGTGCACCAGCTTCGACGTGCTCCGGTCCGCCCGCGACGTGGAGGCAGGCTCCCAAATCCAGCGGTCCACCTCGAGCATTCGATGGAGGAGCATCGCGCGGTGTGCGCCTCACACCCCAAATTGCCGACGAGGCGAGGGCGCTGCTGGTCAGCCGTTAGCAGGCCCGGCCGAGATGGCCGCCACGAGGTCGCCGACCTTGTCGTCGGGCAGGTTCCTGGCGACGTCGGCTTGGCTGACGACCCCGACCAGACGGTCCCCATCGATCACGGGCAGGCGACGTACCGCGTGCTCGGTCATGGTGCGGAGGATCTCGTCCACGGAGTCGTCGGCACCGATCGTGACTGGCTTGCCGTCGCCCATACCTGAGACCTTCACCGAGGAAGGGTCTCCGCCGTCGGCGACGCAGTTCACCACGATGTCCCGGTCCGTGATGACGCCCTTGAGGCGGTCGTCGTCGCCACAGATGGGCAGCGACCCCACGTCAAGGTCCTTCATCTTTCGCGCTGCGTCTACCAAGGTGTCGTTCTCGGACGCGCACTCGGCGCTGCCCGACATGATGTCGCGCGCTGTCGTCATGGTTCCTCCTCGATACATGGTTTGGATTGGCCAACAGACCGCTACCCCGAACTCACACGCCTCATCCCCACCCGAAGGGCGGGTGCCTCGTGAAGGTCAGCCAGCGGCTTGGAGAAGAGGCCCGGCGGCAGAATCGGTCAACTCTCGCTGCCTCAACGGGACACGGAACGGCTGGGGGCAAGCCCCCTGCTCGTGGGCCGACTCTTGACCGGCTCCCGACGCCCAGGCCCGCCGAAGAGGAACCGCCCCCGCCCGCGCGCGGGGGTTCGGCAGGCCGAGCAGCCGTGCGGCCCCAGGGTCCGGAGTCGGCGTCGCTGGAGGCTCCTGGTCTCCCTCGAGCGGGCTCCAGCCTTGCACACGGTGCCCATCTGGGACCGGCCCGGCGTACGTTGACGAACATGACCGAATCTTCCCCCGACGCCCCCGAGCCCGACGTGATGGACATCTACGACGAAGCCTCCCCCGACTCACTCGCGTGCCGCGTGTGTGGTGTGCTCGTGGCGCGGCACGAGGGCTATCCCAAGGTGCACTGGGACTGGCACGAGGCTTCCAACGGGGCGTGACGCAGCCAGAGACAGCTCCCGGGCCGGGACCACAGCCAAGAAGAAGAAGGCTCGCCGCGAATGTTGAAGGCCACCAGCGAGACACCTGGACGGACCATGTGCGGGACCTGTTCACGAGCCGGCGCCAGCATTGCTGGTCGTTCTCGCCGAGGCAGTGACGGTCTGCCTCGACCCCGGGCTTCTCAGCAACCTCTTGGACCGGGCAAGCATGCTCTCTTCAGCGTGGGGTACCGGATGTCATGAGCACGCAGCGCAAAGGACGCAGGATCGAACTCGAGGGCGTCCCCGACGAGGAGGACGTCTCGTCGGCTGACGCCGATGTCCGCGTGGAGCTGGACCCCGAAGATCAGGTGAACCGCCCAGATCGCCCCGGCCCACGCGATGCTCGAACGGACGCTGAGCCGTCTCGCTGAGCCGTCCTCGCCGCGTGCTTCGGGGCGATCAGAAGCATCAGGGGGCGGACCAACCGGCTGAGGCGTTGACATGACCGCCTGCATCGCCTGCCCCGCCTCCTCGCGGCTCGCCCGAGTCTCCTCGGTGGACGTCGAGCCGCCCGGCACCCCGCGCCGACGCTCGCGACTCGAGGCTCGGTGCAGGTCAGCCGGTGGGGCTCGCCGACCGCTTGATCTCCTTCTCCACGGCCTTGGCAAGATCGGCGACCAGCCGGGAATGCCAGCGCTCGTGGGCCTCCAGGTCGGCTACCAGCGACTGGCAGTCCGGACAGGTCTCGGCACGCTCGTTCGGGTCTTCCATGGTCTTCCTCCTCGTGGGACATCGCGTCGTGCTGACGGGGACTCGCCCGACCGCCTACAGCGAGACACCCGGGTCGCTGACGTCGTGGTCGGTCCACCTGCGTCGGAGGACCCAGGCGACCACTGCACCTGTGAACACGAGCGCCACAACACCAAGCGCCCTGTCCTCGAAGCGCCGGTTCCCCATGGATCGACCGTAGGCCGCTCGCTCGCCATCGTCCATCAGCGCGGGTGGTCGTTGCCCGTCGCGGCCTAGATCCAGCGATGGAACCAGATCCGCTGCAGCCAGTGTGGCGTCGTGATCAGCTGATCGGTCCAGATCGGCCAGAACCAGGCGAACAGCGCAAGCACCGCGACCAGGTAGACGCCGCCGGCGATCGCCCCCACCTGTCTCCTCCGGTACGACGCGGCGGCAGGACCGAGGATCCGCCCCAGCAGCAGGGTCAGTCCGAGCACCAGGAACGGCTCGATCACGATCGCGTAGTAGCTGAAGATCGGCCGGTCGTCGTACCGCAGCCACGGCAGCCAGGTCACGAGCACGCCGACCACGACCACGCCGTAGCGCCAGTCGCGGCGACCGACCCAGGCGCCGATGGCGTAGAGGAAGGCGAGCGTGCCGCCCCACCAGACCGCCGGGTTGCCGAGCAGCAGCACCTGGCGCAGACAGGTGCTCCCCGCGGGCGCGTCGCAGCCCTGCACGCCGGGCTTGATCCCGAGCTGGGCGTCGACACCGACCGGGCGGTTGAGGATCAGCCAGCCGCCGGGGTTGGACTGGTACACGTGGGTGGACTTGGCGAGGTCCTTGCCGGTGTGGAAGCTGTAGACGTCGTGGTGGTAGTGCCACAGCGAGCGCAACGCCCTGACCGCGTGCTCGAGGAACCCGTGCGCCGGCTTCTTGAGGTAGTTCCCCCAGTAGGGCCCGTACTGGGTGTTGGACAGCGACTTCTCGTAGGCGTCGGCGTGCAGCAGCCAGCCGGTCCAGGTGGCCACGTAGATCACGGCCGGGAGCAGCACCAGCCAGCCGAACGCCGGGAGCGCGTCCACCACGGCGGCCTTCATCACCGAGCCGCGCACGCCGAGTCGCCGCCGCGCGCCGGCGTCCCAGGCCCACACCAGCAGGCCGAACGCCGCGATCACGAAGACGGTGCTCCACTTCGTGCCGAGGCCGAGGCCGAACCACACACCCGCGAGCACCCGCCAGGGACGGAACAGCATTCCGCGCACCGGGCCCCAGGAGTCGGCGCCCACCCCAGCGGGAGCGAGGCGAGCCAGCCGTTCTCGGCCCCAGTCACGGTCGGCGACCAGACAGGACACGGCGCAGAGCACGAAGAACGCCTGGAAGATGTCGAGGAGCGCGAGCCGCGACAGCACGAGGTGCAGCCCGTCGAAGCACATGATCAGGCCGGCTGCGACGCCGAGCAACGTGGATCCGGTCATCCTGCGCGCGGTGCGCACCATCACCAGGATCATCAGTGAGCCGATCACTGCCGACGCAAACCGCCAGCCGAACGGGTCCATGCCGAACAGCGCCTCGCCGGCTCCGATCAGCCACTTCCCGACCTCCGGGTGGACCACCATGCTCGGGTCCTTGGTCCAGAGCTTGGGCCCGGTCTGGCCGGACAGGATCTTGTCGTTGGCGTCGGAGACGTAGCCAAGGACGTACCCGTTGTGGACGAGGGACCACGCATCCTTGGCGTAGTAGGTCTCGTCGAAGAGGAACGCTCGCGGCTTGCCGAGGTCCCAGAGGCGCAGAAAGAGCGCGAGCATCGTGACCGCCGCCGTCGCGAGCCAGGAGACCAGCTCGTCGGAGCCGCGGATCGCGGCGACGCTGCGACGGCGCAGGCTGGGAACGGTCCGGCCGTCGGCGGTGCGCGACAGACCCAGGGTGCGCACGGGGCGCTTCTCCGGGGTCATGGTCTCGTGCACGCGGGAAAGAGTACGGCTGGGATGATGTCGGACGTGGACGTGAGTGGGCAGGGCGGCGTGCTGGTGCTCGCGGCCACCCCGATCGGGCAGGTGGACGACGCACCGCCGCGGCTGGCGGCCGAGCTGGCCGGAGCCGACGTGGTCGCCGCCGAGGACACCCGCCGGCTCCGGCGGCTGACCACCGAGCTCGGGATCACGGTCGGCGGCCGGGTGGTCTCCTACTTCGAGGGCAACGAGTCGGCGCGCACGCCTCAGCTGGTGGAGGCGCTCCGCGCCGGCCAGCGCGTGGTGCTGGTGACCGACGCCGGCATGCCGTCGGTCTCCGACCCCGGCTACCGGCTGGTGGCGGCCGCAGTCGACCTCGGCGTCCACGTGACCGCGGTGCCGGGGCCGAGCGCGGTGCTCACCGCCTTGGCCGTCTCGGGGCTGCCGGTCGACCGGTTCTGCTTCGAGGGCTTCCTGCCGCGCAAGACCGGTGAGCGCGCCCGGCGGCTGGCGGCGCTGGCTGCCGAGGAACGCACGCTGGTGTTCTTCGAGGCGCCGCACCGCACCGAGGCGACGCTGGCGGCGATGGCCGAGGCATGGGGCGACGACCGCCGCGCGGCCGTGTGCCGGGAGCTGACCAAGACCCACGAGGAGGTACGGCGGGGCGGGCTGGCCGAGCTCGCCACCTGGGCCGGCCAGGGGGTGCGGGGCGAGGTCACGCTGGTCGTCGCGGGCGCCGTACCGGAGCAGGTGGACACCGCCCCTGCCAGCCTGGCCGGACTCGTGGCGGACGCCGAGGCGACCGGGACACCCCGCAAGCAGGCCATCCTCGACGTCGCCCGCCGGGCCGGCGTCCCCAAGCGTGAGGTGTACGACGCGGTGCACAAGCCATGAGGATCACCCCACGAGAACACTCCCTTCGCTCCTGTTTCGGCGGGGGCCCGGAATGACGGACAGGCCGACCCGAAGCCGGCACGACACAGACGACGGGCGCAGCCGCCACCGCGAGCGACCGCCGGCCCCCGAACCGTTGCCGCGCCCGGTCGTCGACAACCACTGCCATCTCGACATCGCCGACGGACCCGACGGAGCCTGGCTGGAGGCCGGTGAGGCGCTGCGCCGGGCCGCCGAGGTCGGCGTCACCCGGATCGTGCAGATCGGGTGCGACCTCCCCGGAGCACGTTGGGCCGTGCAGGCCGCCCACGCGCACGAGCAGGTGGTCGCCGGGGTTGCGCTGCACCCCAACGAGGCGCCGCGGCTCGCGGGGGAGGGTGAGATGGAGCGGGCGTTCGCAGAGATCGTCACCCTCGCGGAGGACCCGCGCGTGCGCGCCGTCGGCGAGACCGGGCTGGACTACTTCCGCACCGGGGAAGACGGTCGGTCCGCACAGCAGCGGTCCTTCCGCTGGCACGTCGAGCTCGCGAAAGCGCTTGACCGAGACCTTGGTGATCCACGACCGAGACGCACACGACGACGTGCTGCGGATCGTCGACGAGGTGGGTGCCCCTGACCGCTGGGTGATGCACTGCTTCTCAGGCGACGCGGAGTTCGCGCGACGCTGCCTCGACCGCGGTGCGTACCTGTCGTTCGCCGGCACGGTCACGTTCAAGAATGCCGAGCCCCTCCGCGAGGCGTTGCGGGTCGCCCCCCAGGACCGGATCCTGGTCGAGACCGACGCCCCCTACCTGACGCCGATGCCGTACCGCGGCCGGCCCAACGCGTCGTACCTCGTGCCGCTGACGATGCGGTCCATGGCCGAGACCCGAGGTGACGACCTCGAGGAGCTCTGCCGTGCGGTGGACGCGAACACCGACCGCGCGTTCGGCGGCACCTGGGGCTGACCGGTCGGCGATATCAGCCGGTGCCCGTTGTGGCGGTTCGACACGCCGGGCAAACGTGACTTCCGCCACGGCAACTCGGCGGAATCCGCAAGGGACACGCCTCAAACGGGGGCAATTCGTACAAGGCGCGTTTGCGGTTTCTGCAGGTCTCCGGTTAGTTTCGATGTCTTGTTGGCCGGGAACGGGACTTGAACCAAACCACTGGCCGATGTCACCACTTGATGCTGGCTCCACTCCGGGGGAGTGCTGGGCCGGCCGACATCGGCGCCCGTGGCCCGGAGATATCGACGTCTGGAGAACCCATGCGTATCGCCCTTGCGCGCATGAGCAAGAAGAGGTCCGTGCTGATCGCACTCGTCGCCCTCGTGGTGCTGGCTGTGGCAGGTACCACCGTGGGTTACGCCGCGGTGAGCAAGAACGTGACCCTGTCCATCGACGGCAAGACGCGGGAGGTGCACACCCTCAAAGGCACGGTGCGCGACCTGCTCGCCAGCCAGCACATCGACCTCAACAGTCACGACGTGGTCGCTCCGTCGCTGGACTCCGAGATCGGGGACGACTCGCGGATCGCGGTGCGCTACGGCAGGCCGCTGGCGGTGAACCTGGACGGTGAGAAGACCACCTACTGGACCACCGCCAGTACCGTCCGCGGCGCGGTGAACCAGCTCGGCCTGCGCTTCTTCGGTGCGGACTACTCGAGCTCCCGCTCGGCGGACATCGACCGCCAGGGCATGGCCCTGCGGATCGCGACGCCGAAGAAGCTCACGCTGAAGATCGCCGATGCGAAGAAGCAGAGGCGCAACGTCAGCGCGATCACCGTGCGCGGGGTTCTCGGCAAGCTCCACGTCGGCTACGACAAGAACGACAAGGTGACACCGTCGCTCAACTCCTTCGTCAAGGACGGCGACAAGGTCGTCTTCACCAAGGTCACCAAGAGGAAGGTGCGCGTCGGCCACGAGAAGCTCAGCTTCGACACGGTCACGCGCGCGGACGACTCGATGACCAAGGGCGAGACCAGCACCGTCCGTGAGGGCCGATCCGGGGTCCGCGACGTGACCTACCGCGTGGTGACCCACAACGGCCACGTCTTCAAGAAGAGGGTGCTCAGGGCGAAGGTGCTGCGGGCCCCGGTCTCGCGCATCGTGCACGTCGGCACCAAGCCCAAGCCCCAGCCCCAGCCCCAGCCGTCGCCCGCGTCGGCGTCGGCACCGGCGCCAGCGCCGAACTATTCCAGCGGCGGCTCCGCCTGGGACCGGATCGCCGCGTGCGAGTCCGGCGGCAACTGGGCGGCGAACACCGGCAACGGCTACTACGGCGGGCTGCAGTTCAGCCTCGGCACGTGGCAGGCGTACGGCGGCTCCGGTCGGCCGGACCAGAACAGCCGCGAGCAGCAGATCGCCGTAGCCGAACGGGTCCGCGCTGCCGAGGGCGGCTACGGTGCCTGGCCCGTGTGCGGCGCCCGGGCCTGACGCCGTAGGTCGAGCCTGACCACCGTAGGTCGAGCCTGACCACCGTAGGTCGAGCCTGTCGAGACTACGCTCGCCCGTGTGGTGAGCGAACCTGACGATTCCTCCGCCGGACCGAGGTTCCTCGGTCCGGCGGAGGTCCGTTCGCTCGCGGCCGCGCTGGGTCTCCGGCCCACCAAGCAGCGCGGACAGAACTTCGTGATCGACGCCAACACCGTGCGCCGGATCGTCCGCGACGCGGGCGTCGACGGGGACGACGTGGTGCTCGAGGTCGGCCCGGGGCTCGGCTCCCTGACCCTGGCCCTGCTTGCGGTCGCGCGCCACGTCGTCGCGGTCGAGATCGACCCGGTTCTCGCGGCGGCACTGCCCGTGACCATCGCCTCGTACGCACCGGGACAGGCCGACCGCTTCGAGGTGGTGCAGGCCGACGCGATGCGGGTCGTCGGCCTGCCCGGTCCGGCGCCGACCGCGCTGGTCGCGAACCTGCCGTACAACGTCTCCGTGCCGGTGCTGCTCCACCTGCTGGCGCTGCTCCCGTCGCTGGAGCACGGGCTGGTGATGGTGCAGGCCGAGGTCGCCGACCGGCTGGCCGCGTCGCCCGGCTCGAAGGTGTACGGCGTGCCTTCCGTGAAGGCCGCCTGGTTCGCCGACGTCCGACGGGCCGGCTCGGTGAGCCGCTCCGTGTTCTGGCCGGCGCCCAACGTCGACTCGGGTCTGGTCGCCTGGACACGCCGCGAGCCACCGTCGACCCACGTCAGCCGCCAGGACGTGTTCGCCGTGGTCGACGCGGCGTTCGCCCACCGCCGCAAGGCGTTGCGGCCGACGCTGCGTGCGCTCGCCGGTTCCGCCGAGGCGGCCGAGGACGCCCTGCGCCGCGCCGGGATCGACCCGATGGCGCGGGGCGAGTCGCTCGACGTCCGGCAGTTCACCCGCATCGCCGAGGAGATCTTCCGATGAGCCGTCACGGTCCGGGCGGCGGCCAAGATCAACCTCCGGCTGGCCGTGGGGCCGCCCCGCGAGGACGGCTTCCACCCGCTCCTGACCATCTACCAGGCGATCAGCCTGTACGACGACGTCACCGTCGAGCGAGGCCGACGCCTGGTCGGTCTCGGTCGAGCCCACGGGCGACGTGGACTGCTCGGGCGCCCCGCTGGACGAGTCCAACATCGCGGTCGCGGGCCGGGCGGATGCTTGGCGCGCACCACGGGGTGGCGCGTGCGGCCGCGATCCACATCGCCAAGGGGATCCCCGTGGCCGGCGGGCTGGCCGGCGGAAGCGCGGACGCGGCGGCGGCGCTGGTGGCCCTGGACCGGCTGTGGGACCTGAACACCTCCGACGAGGACCTGCTGCGCGCTCGCCGCCGACCTCGGGAGCGACGTGCCGTTCGCGCTTGTCGGCGGCACCGCCCGCGGCACCGGTCGCGGCGAGCTGGTCGCGCCGATCGACGACCCCGGCACCTGGTGGTGGGTGGTCGTGCCCAACGCGACCGGCATGTCGACCCCTGAGGTCTACCGGGAGTACGACCGGCTCTATCCCGATCTGCTCTCGCACCACCACCTGCGGGTGCACGACATGGCGGGCGATCCTGCGGGCGCGCGACTTCCGGCTGCTCGGGCGGAACCTCGAGAACGACCTGCAGTCGGCCGCCCTCAGCCTGCGACCGGACCTGCGAGCAGACCGACATCGACCTGTTCGAGGCCCGCGCCTACCGGCTGCTGAGCGGCTCCGGGCCGACGTACCTCGGCCTGGTCGAGACCCAGGAGACGCGCGCACGAGGTGCGTGAGCACGCTGCTGGACAAGGGCTACCGCGGCATCCAGGTGGCCACCGGTCCGGTCGCCGGCGCCCACGTGGTGGAGTACGTCTGATGGCCAACCTGGTCTCCCTCGAGCGCGTCTCCAAGTCCTACGGCGTGCGCATCCTGCTCGACGGCGTCAGCCTCGGTGTCGGGCGACACCGACCGGATCGGGGTCGTCGGCCGCAACGGCGACGGCAAGACCACGCTGCTGAACCTGATCGCCGGGCGCGAGGAGCCGGACACCGGACGGATCGCGCGCACCCGCGGTCTGCAGGTCGGGTACCTCGACCAGCGCGACGAGCTGGACGACAGCCACACGGTCCGCGAGGTGGTCCTCGGCGGCAAGGCCGACCACGAGTGGGCCGCCGAGGTGACGACGCGTGAGGTGGTGGAGGAGCTGCTGGCCGGCGTCTCGCTGGACCGAGTCGTGCACGGGCTCTCCGGCGGCGAACGCCGGCGCTGCTCGCTGGCCCGGCTGCTGCTGGAGCCGCACGACCTGATGATCCTCGACGAGCCGACCAACCACCTCGACGTCGAGGCCGTGTCCTGGCTCGCGCAGCACCTGTCGGCCCGTCGTACCGCCCTGGTGGTGGTGACCCACGACCGCTGGTTCCTCGACGCGGTGTGCGAGACCACGTGGGAGGTGCACCCGGCGGCGAACGGCGCCGGCGTCGTCGATGTGTACGACGGCGGCTACGCGGCGTTCGTGCTGGCCAAGGCGGAGCGGCAGCGGCAGGCGGCGTCGAGCGAGCAGCGGCGGCAGAACCTGGTGCGCAAGGAGCTGGCCTGGCTGCGGCGCGGGCCGCCGGCGCGGACCTCGAAGCCGAAGTTCCGGATCGACGCCGCCAACGCGCTGATCGACGACGTGCCCGAGCCGCGCGACCGGCTCGAGCTCCAGAAGTTCGCGACCCAGCGGCTCGGCAAGGACGTGCTCGACATGGAGCACGTCGACCTGGTGCGCGGCGAGCGCACGCTGCTGAGCGACGCCACCTGGCGGCTCGGGCCCGGGCGACCGGGTCGGGATCGTCGGCGTCAACGGCGCGGGCAAGACCTCGGTGCTGTCGCTGCTCGCGCACACGCTGTCGCCGCAGAGCGGCCGGGTGAAGCACGGCCGGACGGTCGCGCTGCAGCACCTCACCCAGGCGATCGACGTGGTCGACCCGGAGGCGCGGGTGCTGGCCACGGTCGAGGACGATCGCGCCGGGTGACCCGGCTCTCCGACGGGCTCCGACGTCATCGGCGACCGCGATGCTGGAGCGGTTCGGCTTCACCGGCGACCGGCTGACCGCGCGGCTCGGCGACCTGTCCGGCGGCGAGCGCCGACGGTTCCAGCTGCTGAAGCTGCTGCTGACCGAGCCCAACGTGCTGCTCCTCGACGAGCCGACCAACGACCTCGACATCGAGACCCTCAACGTGCTCGAGGACTTCCTCGACCGCTGGCCCGGCACCCTCGTCGTGGTCTCGCACGACCGCTACTTCCTCGAGCGCGTCACCGACTCGACCTGGGCCCTCCTCGGCGACGGCCAGGTCTCGATGCTCCCCGGCGGCGTCGACCAGTACCTCGAGCACCGCCGCCGAGCGGTCGCAGACGTGCCCGCCCAGTCCGCCGACCGGTCGGAAACGGTCGGCGGAATCGCGCCGACCGGTCACACCAAGGCGAAGTCCGGCGGCGCGGAGGAACGGGCGGCACGCAAGACCGTCGCGCGGGTGGACAAGCAGCTCGCCCGGCTCGCCGTACGCGAGGCGGAGCTCAACCAGCAGATGCTCGACAACGCGGCCGACCACGAGGCTGCTGGCCACGGTCTCCGCGCAGCTCTCGGGCCTGGCCGCCGAGCGCGACGCGCTCGAGCAGGAGTGGCTGGAGGCCGCGGCCCTGCTGGAGTGAGCCGGCTCAGGCCGAGCGGCGTCATCAGCGTCTTGAGCAGCGTGGCCAGCGTCGCCCGGTCGTCGGCCGGGCAGCGCGGCGAGCAGGTCGCGCTCCTGGGCGAGCAGCTCCTCGAACGCCGCGTCGACGGTGCTCCTGCCCTCGGCGGTCAGCCGCACCAGCACCCCGCGCCGGTCGCCCGGGTCGGGCAGCCGGTCGACCAGGCCGCGCTCGGCGAGCCGGTCGACCCGGTTGGTCATGGTGCCGCTGGTGACCAGGGTCTCGTGCAGCAGGCGCCCGGGGGAGAGCTGGTACGGCGCGCCCGCCCGGCGCAGCGCCGCCAGCACGTCGAACTCCCACGGCTCGATCCGGTGCGCCGTGAAGGCCTGCCGCCGGGCGCGGTCGAGCAGCCGGGCCAGCCGGCTGATCCGGCTGAACACCTCCACCGGGGCCAGGTCGAGGTCGGCCCGCTCGCGGTGCCACGCCTCGACCAGCTGGTCGACCTCGTCGTGCATGGGGCCATGCTAGTGCGCTCAAGAATCTTGACGTCAAGATAAGGTGGTCCTACGCTCGGTTCATGACCACTGCAGACGACTTCACCCAGCTCGGCCTGACCGAGTGGCAGGTCTCCGGCGACACCGCCGAGGCGTCGTACGAGTGCGGCAGCTTCACCGCCGGTGGCGCCCTGGTGGCCCGGATCGCGGCCATCGCCGACAGCCAGAACCACCATCCCGACGTCTCGCTGGGCTACCCGGGCGTGGTGAAGGTGACGACGAGCTCGCACGACGTCGGCGCGCTCACCGACCGCGACCTCACCCTGGCGCGGGCGATCCACGAGGCCGCGGCCGAGAGCGCGGATTGAGCCACACCTGGGACCCTGAGCGCTACCTGAGGTTCGCCGACGAGCGCGGGCGCCCGTTCGTGGAGCTGGTCGGCCGGATCGCCGCCGACGCCCCGCGGACCGTCGTCGACCTGGGCTGCGGGCCGGGCAACCTCACCGGCCTGCTGAAGCAGCGCTGGCCGGTCGGCGCACGTGACCGGCCTCGACTCGTCCCCCGAGATGATCGCCGCCGCGCGGGGTCGCGACGACGGGGTGACGTACGACGTCGCCGACCTGCGCGACTGGCGCCCCGTCGACACCGGTCGACGTGCTGGTGTCCAACGCGACGCTCCAGTGGGTGCCGGACCACCTCGCCCTGCTGCCGTCGCTGGTCGACGGCCGTGCGCCCGGGTGGCTGGTTCGCGTTCCAGGTGCCGGGCAACTTCGACGAGCCGAGCCACACGATCCGCCGCGACCTCGCCGCGACGCCGCCGTACGACGCGCAGACCGCGGGCGTGGCCGCGCCCGACGCCCACGACGCCGCGACGTACCTCCGCGCGCTCCAGCCGCTCGTGACCTCCGTGGACGCCTGGGAGACGACGTACCTGCACGTGCTCCACGGCGAGGACCCGGTGTTCACCTGGGTCAGCGGCACCGGCGCCCGGCCGACCCTGCAGGCGCTGGACGAGAGCTCTGCGGCCTCGCTTCGAGGACGAGTTCAAGCGACTCCTGCGGGCGGCGTACCCGGACGACGGGCGTGGTGTCGTGCTGCCGTTCCGGCGGGTGTTCGTGGTGGCGCAGCGGGTGAGTCGCGGGCGGTCGCTGGTTCCTCGCCGGGGATTTCGGGGCGAATTCTCCCCGAGGCGCGCGCTGCGGCGCCCGGCCCGCGCCGACCAGACCGGCGCCACCCGCGTCGGCCACCCACCAACCCCTAGCGCCCCCGCAGCTCCGGGTCCTGCTCGAGGTTCGCCAGCCCGTTCCAGGCCAGGTTCACCAGGTGCGCGGCGACGACGTCCTTGTCCGGCTTCCGCGCGTCCAGCCACCACTGGCCGGTCGTGCCCACCATGCCGACCAGCATCTGCGCGTACATCGGCGCGACCTTCGGGTCGAACCCGCGCGCCTGGAACTGGTCGACCAGGATGTGCTCGACCCGGGTGGCGATGTCGCTGATGATCGAGACGAACGTGCCGGACTCCGAGCCGATCGGGGAGTCGCGGACCAGGATCCGGAAGCCGTCCGAGGACTGCTCGATGTAGTCGAGCAGCGCGAACGCGGCCTGCTCGAGCAGCTCCGCGGCGTGGCCGCGGTCAGCGACGCGCGCATCATCGCCGAGCAGCTGCTGCACCTCGCGGTCGACGACGACGGCGTACAGGCCCTCCTTGCCGCCGAAGTGCTCGTAGACGACCGGCTTCGACACCTCGGCCCGCGCGGCGATCTCCTCGACGGAGGCGCCGTCGAAGCCGCGCTCGGCGAACAGCGCCGCGCGCGACGCGATCAGCTGCTCGCGGCGCTCGGCGCGCGGTCATCCGGCCGCGCGGCGCCTTGCGCGCGTCGGCGCGGGCTGGCCGTCACGCCGCGCGTCGGCCACCGGCCGGTTCGCGACCAGCTTGCCCTCGATCCGCTCCGTGACCGGCCAGCGCACGTCGCTCGACCCAGCCGACCTTCTCCAGCAGCCAGATGATCCGCGCCGAGGTGTCGAGCTGGCCGCGCAGCACGCCGTGGCGCGCGCAGGTCGGGTCGGCGTGGTGCAGGTTGTGCCAGGACTCGCCCATCGACGGGATCGCCAGCCACCAGACGTTGCGCGGACTTGTCGCGCGAGACGAACGGTCGCTCGCCGACCGTGTGGCAGATCGAGTTGATCGACCAGGTCACGTGGTGCAGCAGGGAGACCCGGACCAGCGAGCCCCAGAAGAACGCGGTCACCGCGCCCTGCCACGACCACGTGATCAGGCCGCCGGCGATGGCCGGCGCGATCAGCGAGACCGCCACCCACAGCGGGAACTGGCGCGAGATCCGGACGATGTCGCGGTCCTTCATCAGGTCGGGGGCGTACTTGCGCTGCGGGGTCTGCTCCGTCGTCGAAGAGCCACCTCATGTGGGCGTGCGCAGAAGCCCTTCAGCAGCGCCCGCAGGCTGGTCGCCGTACTGCCACGGGCTGTGCGGGTCGCCGTCGCGGTCGGAGAACTTGTGGTGCTTGCGGTGGTCGGCCACCCAGCGCACGACCGGCCCCTGGATCGCCATCGAGCCGGCGACCGCGAGCAGCGATCTTCACCACCCGGTTGGGCTTGAACGACTTGTGCGTGAAGTAGCCGGTGGAAGCCGACCGTGACGCCGTGCCCGGTGAGCCAGTACATGACGATCATGATCGCGACGTCGGTCCAGCTCAGCCAGCCGCCCCAGGCGACCGGGATCGCGGCGAACACCGCCAGGAACGGGACCGCGATGAAGACGGCCAGGGCGACCTGCTCCCTACGGGACTGCTGATCGCCGCCGAGCGTGGCGCGATCGGGGGTGGTCTGGTCCGGCAAGGTGGTGGTCATGGAGTCCTCGGAGCTGGGTACGTGCTTACCTACGGTAGCGTAAGTTACGGTGGCGTCGGCTTCAACCGTTCGTTCGGGTGAGAGGCCCCGCTACGCGTAACCTCTTGCAGCCGTAGCCTTTCGGTGCAATCCCCGGTTGGTCTGCCGGACATAGAGGGAGACCCGCTACCCGTAGCCTTTTCGATGCAATCCCCGGTTGGGCTGCCGGACATCGAGGGAGACCCGCTACCCGTAGCCTTTTCGATGCAATCCCCGGTTGGTCTGCCGGACATAGAGGGAGTCCCGCTACCCGTAGCCTTTCTCTGCAATCCCCGGTTGGTCTGCCGGCAGGGCCCGCCTGACTTTGAATCAGGAATAGCGACGTAGGTTCGACTCCTACCCGGGGAGCTGACACCCACACCACCGACCCCAGGAGCCGCATGCCCGACCTGACCGTGATCGTCCTCGCTGCCGGCGGCGGCACCCGGATGAAGTCGAAGACGATGAAGGTCCTGCACCCGATCGCCGGCCGAAGCATGATCGGCCACGTCCTCGCCGCCGTCGCAGCCGTTGAGCCGACCCGCGTGGTGGCGGTCGTCGGGCACCAGCGGGAGCAGGTCGGCCCGCACATCGAGGCGCTCGTCCCGGACGTGGTGCTCGCGGTGCAGGAGAGCCAGGACGGCACCGGGCACGCGGTCCGCGTCGCCATGGAGGCGCTCGGGTCGGGCCAGTCCGGCACCGTGCATCGTCACCACCGGCGACACCCCGCTGCTCGAGGGCGCCAGCCTGCGGGCCTTCGCCGAGGACCACGTCGGCTCCGGCCGGGCCGTGAGCATCCTCACCGGCGAGGTGCCGGACCCCTTCGGCTACGGCCGGGTGATCCGCGACGCCGACGGCTCCGTCGCGGCGATCGTGGAGCAGCGGGACGCGACCGCGGAGCAGACGGCGGTCCGAGAGATCAACAGCGGGATCCTCGCCTTCGACGCGGCGTTCCTGCGAGGACGTGCTGCCGCGGTTGTCCAACGACAACGCGAAGCGCGAGTACTACCTCACCGACACGGTGCAGCTGGCGCGCGAGGCCGGGCGGATGGTCGGCGCCTTCCCGATCGACGACGTGCTCCAGACCGAGGGCGTCAACGACCGCTCCGAGCTGGCCGAGCTCGCGCACGAGAAGAACCGGCGGATCCTGGCCCGCTGGATGGCCGAGGGGGTCACCGTCATCGACCCGGCGACCACCTGGATCGACGTCGACGTGGTGCTCGCGCCCGACGTCACGATCCTTCCCGGCGTACAGCTCCTCGGCGCCACGGTCGTCGGCGAGGACGCGGTGGTCGGTCCCGACTGCACGCTCAAGGACGTCGAGATCGGTGCAGGGTGCGAAGGTGGTGCGCACCCACGGCGAGCTCGCGGTCATCGGGGCTGGCGCCGACGTCGGCCCGTTCTCCTACCTGCGCCCTGGCGCCCGGCTCGGCGCCGGCGGCAAGATCGGCGCCTTCGTCGAGGTGAAGAACAGCGACATCGGTGCCGGCGCCAAGGTCCCGCACCTGTCGTACGTCGGCGACGCCGAGATCGGGGAGGGCACCAACATCGGGGCCGGCGCGATCTTCGCCAACTACGACGGCGTGACCAAGAGCCGCTCGAGCGTCGGCCGGCACGTGAAGACCGGTGTGCACAACAGCTTCGTCGCACCCGTGAGCATCGGTGACGGTGCGACCACGGGCGCCGGGAGCGTGATCCGCCGCGACGTACCGCCGGGCGCCCTCGCCGTGTCCAGCGGCCAGCAGCGCCACATCGAGGGCTGGGTGTTCCGCAAGCGCGAGGGCACCCCGAGTGCCGACGCGGCCCGTGCCGCACTCGATTCCGGGCCCGGGGTCGAGGAAACTGGACAGCGTGGGACACAATCCTGAAGTACCCCCCTCGCCCCCGAGGAGCAGCACGTCGTGAGCGGCATGAAGAAGACGACCGAGAAGAACCTGATGGTCTTCAGCGGGCGCGCCCACCGCGAGCTCGCCGAGGAGGTGGCCCACCAGCTGGGCACCGGGCTGGTGCCGACGTCGGCGTACGAGTTCGCGAACTCCGAGATCTACATCCGCTACGAGGAGTCCGTGCGCGGCTGCGACGCCTTCGTGATCCAGAGCCACACGGCGCCGATCAACGAGTGGATCATGGAGCACCTGATCATGGTCGACGCGCTCAAGCGCGCGTCGGCGAAGCGGATCACGGTGGTCCAGCCGTTCTACGGCTACGCCCGCCAGGACAAGAAGCACCGCGGCCGCGAGCCGATCTCCGCGCGGCTGATGGCCGACCTGTTCAAGACCGCCGGCGCCGACCGGCTGATCGTGGTCGACCTGCACGCCGACCAGATCCAGGGCTTCTTCGACGGCCCGGTCGACCACCTGATGGCGCTGCCGATCCTGGCCGACTACGTCCGGGAGAAGTACGGCGACCAGCCGCTGGCCGTGGTCTCGCCGGACGCCGGCCGGATCAAGGTCGCCGAGCGCTGGTCCGCCCGGCTCGGGGGCGCACCGCTGGCGTTCATCCACAAGACCCGGCGTGAGGACCGCCCCAACGAGACCGTCGCCAACCGCGTGGTCGGCAAGGTCAACGGCCGGATCTGCGTGCTCGTCGACGACATGATCGACACCGGCGGCACGATCGTGAAGGCGGCCGAGGCGCTGATGGCCGACGGCGCCGCAGGCGTCGTCATCGCCGCGACCCACCCGATCCTGTCCGACCCCGCCGTCGACCGGCTCAAGAACAGCCCGGCGATGGAGATCATCGTCACCGACACCCTGCCGCTCAACGACGAGCAGCGCTTCGACAAGCTCACCTGCCTCTCCATCGCGCCGCTGATCTCGCGCGCGATCAAGGAGGTCTTCGAGGACGGCTCGGTCACCTCGATGTTCGACGGGCACGCCTGACCTGCAGGTCGAGCTCGAGGTCGTCGAGCCGGTCGTTCCAGGCCCGGCGCAGCACCGTCGGGACCTCACCGTCGAGGGCGGTGCGCAGCCCCTCGCGCGTCGTCTCGGCCACGGCGTGCCGCGGGAAGGCGCCGCCGACCGTGAGGCTGAACCCCTGCCCCCGGCGGGCGGCCCAGAGCGGGGCCTCGGCCAGGTAGCGCTCGACGTACGGCGCCGAGAGTGCGGCCTGCTCCGGTGTCCAGAGCCCGAGGCCGACCGCGTGGAAGACCCGGTTGTCCACCTCGTCGGCGGAGAACACCACCCACGCGCGCTCCTTCGCCTCGGTCGTCGGCAGGGCGGCGAGGGCGCGGGCGGCGCCGGTGCGCGCCTGCGCGGACGGCCGTCGGGCCTCGAAGCGCTCGATCCGGTCGGCGTCGACCGCCCCGAGCTCGGCCAGCCGGACCAGGATCCGCCAGGCCAGGTCCGGGTCCGGGTCGGCCTCCAGCATCGCGGACAGCCGCTCCACGTCACCTGTGCACGTCACCATCAGCCGGCGCGCCGGGAGTGCCAGCGCCGGGTTCGTGGTGCGGTCGGCCAGCCGGGTCAGAGCTTCGCGGGTCGCGGGCAGGTCGGAAGGATCGACGTGCCGCGGGAGGGTCACCTCGAGCAGCCGCTCGACCACCGGTTCCCAGATCGACGGCAGGGGTTCGCCGGGGAGCTGCTCGAGCGCGGCGGCCACCAGTGACGACGGAGCGATCGCTGCGTGCCCGACGAGGTCGAAGCCCGTCGTCCAGACCACGGCCCGTGCCTGCGGCTCCGCGATCGTGCCGACGCCCGAGAGCAGTGCCGACCACGACCCCGGGTCCGGGCGCACCCGGGCGAACGTCTCGTCGGAGGAGTTCGGCAGCACGACCTGGCCGGCGCGAGCGGCCAGGCGCACGGGGCCGTCCCCGACGTCGATCTGCTCCTGCCCGGCCGTGACGAGCCGACCGTCGCGCACGTCGTACGCCGTGACCTGCGTGCGGTGCGGTCGCGATCCCTCGCGGTGGAGCACCGGCTCGCCGTTCTCACGTCGTACGACCAGCGTGTCGAAACCGGTCGTCCGCAGCCACGCGTCGGCCCAGCCCCGGACGTCGCGGTCGCTGGCGCCGTCGAGGGCGCTGAGGAAGTCCGTGAGGTCGGCGTTGCCGAACCGGTGCGCGTTGAGGTAGCGGTTGACCCCGGCCACGAACGTGTCCCGTCCCAGCGAGGTGACCAGCTGGCGGAGGACGGCGTTGCCCTTGGAGTAGGTGATCATGTCGGTGTTCGCGAAGCCGGTGTCGGTGTCGACCACCGACTCCGTCGGCTGTGCCACGGGATGGGTCGAACGCCGCTCGTCGGCCGCATAGCCGGTGTACTCACGACTCAGCGTGAACCACGCCCAGGTCGCCTCGAAGCCGACGGCCGTCTGGGCCACCTCGTAGCCCATGTAGTCCGCGAACGACTCGTTGAGCCAGATGTCCTCCCACCAGCGCAGCGTCACCAGGTCGCCGAACCACATGTGCGCCATCTCGTGCGCGATCACCATCGCGCGCAGCTGGTTGTCGGTGTGCGACCCGCCGTCGGGCGGGAGCATCTCGTCGCGGAAGGTGACACAGCCAGGGGTCTCCAGGGCGCCCCAGTTGAGTCCTGGCGCGAAGACCTGGTCGTAGGAGTCGAACGGGTAGGGCTCGTCGAACAGGTCCGTGTAGTGGTCGAAGCAGGCCTCGGTGACCTCGCGGAGATGCGCCGCCTCCCGCTCCAGGGCGTCGGCCAGCGAGGCCCGCGCGTGCCAGGCGAACGGCACCCCGGCGTGCTCCCAGGCCACCGAATGCCAGGGACCCGCCGACACCACGAACAGGTACGTCGAGATCGGAGGCGTGGTCGCGAAGTGCCGGACGCCGTCGTCGGTCGTGGTCGGTCGGCCGTTGCCGAGCACCGTCCAGTCCTCGGGGGCAGTGACGGACAGGGACACCGTTGCCTTGAGGTCGGGCTGGTCGAAGCACGCGAAGACCCGCTGCGCGAGGTCACTGCCGCAGAACGCGGTGAGGTACGTCGCGCCGTCGGCCGGGTCGACGTACCGGTGCATCCCGTCGCCGCTTGTGACGCAGGGGAGGGTCGCCTCGACCATCAGCTCGTTGTCCGCGAGCAGCCCGTCCAGCCGGATCCGGTTGCCCTGGCGGTGTTCGTCGGGCACGCCCGCGCCGTTCAGGGTGGCGACCCAGGTGTGCGCGTCCGCGAGCTCCACGAACGTCGAGGAGCCGGGCGCGGAGCAGGTGAAGCGCACGACGGTGCGCGAGGTGAACGTGGCGGCGTCCGAGATCGTGAGCGCGACGTCGTACGACGCGACGGCCAGGAGTGCTGCCCGTCGTACCGCCTCGTCGCGCGTGAGGGATCGGTTGGTCACGTTGGCGACCGTAGCCGGATTAGCGCGGACCGCCTGCCCCGGCTAGGATTCATGGGTTGCCTCGGCGAGGGAGCGCCCAGCGATGGGACCTCCGTGATCGACGCGGTCGGTATCCTCGTGATGCACCGTGCCGTTCGCGCCCGGTGCATTTTCGCGTCTCGGTCGCGGGCAACCACCTTCTTGCACGACCGCACGCAACGCATGACGAGGAGATCCACCGCATGTCCGACGAGATCAAGATCAAGGCCGAGTCCCGCACCGAGTTCGGCAAGGGCGCGGCCCGCCGCATCCGCCGCTCCGACAAGGTGCCGGCTGTCATCTACGGCCACGGCAACGACCCGATCCACGTGAGCCTGCCCGGTCACGAGACGATGCTGGCGATCAAGCACGGCGGCTCCAACGCGCTGCTCTACCTCGAGATCGACGGCAAGGAGCACCTGGCGCTCACCAAGCAGATCCAGTCCGACCCGATCAAGGGCTTCCTCGAGCACATCGACTTCGTCGAGGTGCGCAAGGGCGAGAAGGTCACCGTCGACGTCTCGATCCACCTGGTCGGCGAGGCGCTGCCGGGGGCCCTGGTGGTCACCGAGAACACGACCGTGTCCCTCGAGGCCGAGGCGACCAACATCCCCGAGTTCATCGAGCTGTCGATCGAGGGCGCCGACGTCGGCACGCAGTACCACGCCTCCGACCTGGTGCTCCCGACCGGCTCGCTGCTGCTCAGCGACGACGACATGATGGTCGTCAACGTGACGCACGCGCCGACCGACGAGGAGGTCGAGGCCGAGCTGGAGGAGGCCGAGGCCGAGGTCGGCATCGAGCGCGACGAGTCCGACGAGGAGATCGCCGAGGCCGAGGCGGCTGCCGCCGAGGGCGACAGCGAGTCCGCCGACGAGGGCTCCTCCGACAGGGAGTGACCCTGCGCAACCCCCTGAAGCGAGCGATGGCCGACCCCGAGGCGACCGACCCGGCGTCCGGTGTCTGGCTCGTCGTGGGCCTGGGCAACCCGGGGCCCGACTACGCCGGCACCCGGCACAACGTCGGCTACCTGGTCACCGACGAGCTGGCCCGCCGGATGGGGTCCCCCTTCCGGGCTCACAAGTCCGGCCGGGCCGAGGTGGTCGAGGGCCGGCTGACGCCGCCCGGCCAGCCCGGCCCGCGCGTCGTACTGGCGCGCGCCCGCGGCGCTACATGAACGAGTCGGGCGGACCGGTGAAGGCGCTGGCGAGCTTCTACAAGGTGCCGATGGACCGGATCGTCGCGGTCCACGACGAGCTCGACATCCCGTTCGGCACGCTCCGGGTCAAGCTGGGCGGCGGCGACAACGGCCACAACGGGCTGAGGTCGCTGCGGTCCTCCCTCGGCACCGGTGACTTCTACCGGGTGCGTGTCGGCGTCGGACGACCCCCGGGACGCCAGGACCCCGCGGACTTCGTGCTGTCGAACTACTCCGCCGCCGAGCGCAAGGAGCTGGTGTTCCAGGTCGACCGTGCCGCCGACGCCGTCGAGTCCCTGCTCGCGGTCGGCCTCGAGCGCACCCAGGGCCAGTTCAACTCCTGACTCGTTCGCGCTGACCCGTCGCAGATGGCGGTGTGAGTGGCGGTGACCCGTCGCAGATGGTGACCATCTGCGACGGGTCACCGTGCTTGGCGTGACCATCTGCGACGGGTCAACGTGCTCAACATGACCATCTGCGACGGGTCGGCTGGCTCGACGCATAGGCTTCGGCGGGTGACCGACTTCGATCCGGGTACGCCGCCCGAGGGCGCCGACGACCACACGTTCGCCGCATGGGCCGCATCGACGGCCGGTGACCTGCTGGTGCGAGGTGCGCCAGGAAGGGCTGACCGGCAAGGCGCTCAAGGACGCCGGCGACCTCGCCTCGCACGACCTGCTGATGGAGCTGATGGCCCGGCACCGCCCGGACGACGCCGTGCTCTCCGAGGAGGGCAAGGACGACAAGGCCCGGCTCACCGCGCGCCGCGTGTGGATCATCGACCCGGTCGACGGCACCCGCGAGTTCTCCGAGCCGCCGCGCGACGACTGGGCGATCCACGTCGCGCTCTGGGAGGACGGCGAGCTGGTCGCCGGTGCCGTGGCCCAGCCCGGCCTCGGTACGACGTTCCACACCGGCGCCCCGCCCGTCGTACCGCCCGCGTACCTCGGACCGGCCCCGCGTCGTCGCCTCCCGCACCCGTCCGCCGGCGTTCGTGCAGGCCCTGGTCGAGCAGCTCGGTGGCGAGCTGGTGCCGATGGGCTCCGCGGGCGCGAAGGTGATCTCCGTGGTGCGCGACGTGAGCGACGCCTACGTGCACGCCGGCGGCCAGTACGAGTGGGACTCCGCCGCGCCGGTCGCCGTCGCCCGCGCGGCCGGGCTGTTCACGAGCCGGGTCGACGGCTCACCCCTCGTCTACAACCAGGACGACGTGCTGCTGCCCGACCTCGTGGTCTGCCGACCCGAGCTCTCCGAGCCGATCCTCGCGTTCCTGCGCGAGCACGGCACGGACTGACGTGGCTCCCCGCGCGGTGCTCTGGGACGCCGACGGCGTGCTCCAGCACGGCGTGCCGTCCTGGCCGGGCGTCTTCGCGGACGTCGTGGGGAAGGACGTCGACACCTTCGCCGCCGCGGTCTGGGCGGACCTCGACGCCGCGCTCGCCGGCGATCTCGACATGGCGGCGCACGTCGAGGAGGTGATCGCGGAGCAGGGGCTGTCCGACCGGCGCGCCGCGATCCTGGACTTCTGGGGCCGGATCGAACCCCTGCCGCAGACGCGCGAGCTGGTCACGGCGGTGCGCGCCGTGGGGGTCCCGTGCTATCTGGCCACGAACCAGGACAACCTGCGGGCGTCGTACATGCGTCGCCTGCTCGGGTACGACGAGCTGCTGGACGGCACCTACTACTCGTGCGAGGTCGGCGCGGCCAAGCCGCAGGCGGCGTACTTCCTGCACATCGCCGACGACCTCGGTCTCGCGCCGCGGGAGCTGGTGTTCGTCGACGACGCGCCCGTCAACGTCGACGCTGCCGCCGAGATCGGCGTCGCCGCTGTGCTCTGGGACCACGGGCAGGGCATCGACGTGCTGCGCGAGCGGCTGACCGCGCTCGGCGTCCCGCTCTAGGTACCCGCCCGGATCTCCGCGATCCGCCGGGCCCGTGTCTCCGGGCGCTTGGTGTCGTGCAGCCGCAGCAGGTGCTGGAACTTCGCCGAGGCGGTCAGCGCCTGCCACCGGGCGCGCGCGGCCGGGTCCGCGTCGAGGGACGCGCGCAGGTCCTCCGGCTCGACGAGCGCCTCGACGTCGCGCAGCTCGTCCCACGCGCCGCTCGCGTGGGCCGCGTCGACCTGCGCGCGGCCGGCCGGCGTCATCAGGCCGGCCGCCTCGAGCTCCTCGACCCGCTCCCGGTTGCGCTGGGTCCACCGGCTGTTGGGCCGGCGCGGTGTCATCGTCATCGAGGTCCGCAGCTCGTCGACGCCCTTGGCCTGGCTGTCGACCCAGCCGAAGCAGAGCGCCTCGAGCACGGTCTCCTCGTACGACGTGTGCTTGTCCGGCGTGGCCTTCTTCCAGGTCACCAGCCAGATGCCCGGACTCGTCGCGTGGTGCTCCTCGAGCCACGCCCGCCACTCCGCCCGTGACCTGACTTCGACGCGCTCCTTCTCCACGCGCTCACCCTAGGCTCTGCGCATGGCGTCTCCCGCGATCGAGCTCGAGGTCGACGACAAGGTCGTGCGGATCTCCAACCCCGACCGCGAGTACTTCCCGGCCCGCGGCGAGACCAAGCTCGACCTGGTCGAGTACTACCTGTCCGTCTCGCGACGGCATCGTCAACGCGCTGCGCGAGCGGCCGTGCATGCTGCACCGCTTCCCCAAGGGCGTCAGCCGGCGACAAGGTGCACCAGAAGCGGCTGCCGTCGGGTGCGCCGCCGTGGATGGAGACGGTGCGGGTGCACTTCCCGCGCTGGAACCGCACCGCCGACGAGCTCTGCGTCACCGAGATCGCGCAGGTCGTGTGGGCGGTGCAGATGTCGACCGTCGAGTTCCACCCGTGGAACAGCCGGCGCGCCGACACCGAGAAGCCCGACGAGTGGCGGATCGACCTCGACCCGGGTCCCGACTGCCCGTGGGAGCGCGTGCAGCGCGTCGCCCACGTCGCCCACGAGGTGCTCGACGACCTCGGCGCCACCGGCTGGCCGAAGACCAGCGGCGGCTGCGGGCATGCACGTCTACGTGCGGATCGCGCCCGACCACGGCTTCTCAGGACGTACGACGGGCCGCGCTGGCGTTCGCCCGCGAGGTCGAGCGGCGCGCGCCCGACGACGTGACCACGACCTGGTGGCGCAAGGACCGCGACCCCGCGCACCTGTTCGTCGACTACAACCAGAACGCCCGTGACCACACCATCGCCGCGGCGTACTCGGTGCGCGGCAACCCGATCGGCACCGTCTCCGCCCCGATCGGCTGGGACGAGGTCGACGACTGCCACCCCGACGACTTCACGATCGCGACGATGCCGGCCCGCTACGCGGAGATCGGCGACCTGCACGCCGGCATCGACGACGCCGTCTTCGACATCGCGCCCCTGCTCGAGTGGGCCGCGCGCGACGAGAGAGCGGGCAAGGAGACGCCACCCGAGCCGGAGGGCGGGTAGTCCCGCGTCACAGAATTCCCAAGGTATCCAGGTTTTCTGGCGCCTCCAGCGGCGTGCATGCCCCTGGGAGTGTCAGAAAAGATTGGGAGGTCTCCGCGGCGTCCGACTTCCGTCAGGGCGCCTGCGCCCGTGCACGGGCACCGCCTATCGGTTGGGTAGCCGTACGTCGTCGCATGCGCACCCGGTCCGGACCTCGGTCGTGCGCACTCGGCTCTCACGTGTTACCGAGGGGTAGAGAGTGAGACCCCGGTCACTTACATTCACGAGTATGAGCCTCGACCCCCGCCAGCCCTCCGTCACCGGACCCGCCGACCCGGAGCACGACCCGGCGGCGTCCTACGCGCTCGAGCCGTCCGCGGTGAGGGCGCTCACCGACCGGATCGTGTCGACGACCGGGCGCAGCGAGCCGACGTACACCCCGATCACCGGCCAGCCCCTCGGCGCAGGTGCCGCAGAGCAGCGAGGCCGACGTCGAGGAGGCGTTCGCGCGGGCGCGCCGGGCGCAGCGTGCCTGGGCGCAGACCAGCCTCGACGACCGTGCGGCGCGGCTGCTGCGGCTCCACGACCTCGTCCTCGACCGCCAGGACGAGATCATCGACCTGATCTGCTGGGAGACCGGCAAGGCCCGCAAGCACGCGTTCGACGAGCCGCTGCACGTCGCGCTGACCGCGCGCTACTACGGCCGCACCGCCCGCGAGCACCTCGACACCACCCGCCGGATCGGGGTGATCCCGGCGCTCACGCGGGTCGAGGTCAACCACGTGCCCAAGGGCGTCGTCGGGATCATCGCGCCCTGGAACTACCCCTTCAACCTGGCCCTGATCGACGGCATCGCGGCGCTCCTCGCAGGCAACGCCGTGGTGACCAAGCCCGACGCCCAGACCATGCTGTCCGCGCTGATCGGCGCCGAGCTGCTGGAGGAGGCCGGCATCCCGCGGGACCTCTGGCAGGTCGTCGCCGGACCGGGCGCCGAGGTCGGGCCGGCCGTGGTGGCCCGCGCCGACTACGTCTGCTTCACCGGGTCCACCGCCACCGGCCGGCTGATCGCGCAGGGCTGCGCCGAGCGGCTCGTCGGCTGCTCCCTCGAGCTCGGCGGCAAGAACCCGATGCTCGTGCTCCGCGACGCCGACCTCGACCGCGCCGCGGAGGGCGCTGTCCGCGCCTGCTTCTCCAACGCCGGCCAGCTCTGCGTCTCGATGGAGCGGATGTACGTCGCCGACCAGGTCTACGACCGCTTCGTCGACCGGTTCGTCGCGCGCACCGAGGCGATGAGCCTGGGCACCAGCCTGGCCTGGGGCAGCGACATGGGCTCGCTCACCTCGCAGCAGCAGCTCGACGCCGTGACCGCCCATGTCGCCGACGCAGTGGCCAAGGGCGCCACCGTGCGCACCGGGGGGCGCCACCGGCCCGACCTCGGCCCGCTCTTCTACGAGCCCACGATCCTCGAGGGCGTCACCCCCGACATGACCTGCTTCGGCAAGGAGACCTTCGGCCCGGTGGTGTCCGTCTACCGCTTCCACGACGAGGCCGACGCGATCAGCCGCGCCAACGAGGGGCCGTACGGCCTCAACGCCAGCATCTGGTCACGCGACACGAAGCGTGCCCGCGCGGTCGCCCGGCAGATCCTGTGCGGCAGCGTCAACGTCAACGAGGGGTTCGGCGCCAGCTTCGGCAGCGTCGACTCGCCGATGGGCGGGTTCCGGCAGTCCGGCCTCGGCCGGCGCCAGGGCGGCGAGGGCGTGCTGCGGTTCACCGAGTCGCAGTCGGTCGCGGTGCAGAAGGTGATCCGGCTGGCGCCGATGCTGGGCATGTCCGACGAGACCTACGCGAAGGTGATGACCGCCAACCTCCGGTTCCTCAAGAAGACCGGTCGCCCGTGAGGGTCTCGACAGGCTCGACCACCGGGGAGGGACGCTCGACCACCGGGGAGGGACGCTCGACCACCGGACGGCGCACGGGGCGTTCGACTACGACGTCCTGGTCGTCGGCTCGGGCTTCGGCGGATCGGTCAGCGCTCTGCGGCTCACCGAGAAGGGCTACCGGGTGGCGGTGCTCGAGGCCGGCCGCCGGTTCGAGGACGGCGACTTCCCCGACACCTCGTGGGACCTCCGGAACTACCTCTTCCGGCCCGAGATCGGCTGCTACGGCATCCAGCGGATCGACGCCCTCAAGGACTGCCTGATCCTCTCCGGTGCGGGCGTCGGTGGCGGCTCGCTGGTCTACGCGAACACGCTCTACGAGCCGCTCGCACCGTTCTACGACGACCCGCAGTGGCGCGACATCACCGACTGGCGCGAGGAGCTGGCGCCGTACTACGACCAGGCGAAGCGGATGCTCGGCGTCGTCGACAACCCGGTCGTGACCGCGGCCGACGAGGTGATGCAGCAGGTCGCCGACGACATGGGGGTCGGCGACACGTGGCACCCGACCCCGGTCGGCGTGTTCTTCGGCGGCCCCGGCCAGACCCACCGCGACGAGGTCCCGGACCCGTACTTCGGTGGTGCCGGCCCGGCGCGCCGCCCCTGCCGGAACTGCGGCGAGTGCATGACCGGCTGCCGCCACAACTCCAAGAACACGCTGGCCAAGAACTACCTGTACCTCGCCGAGTCGCGCGGCGCGGTCGTCCACCCGATGACCACGGTCACGCGCGTCCGTCCCGGCGACAACGGTGGCTACGAGGTGACCGCGAAGTACACCAAGGCCCGCGGCCCGCGACGCGCTCACCCGCATCTTCACGGCCGAGCAGGTGGTGTTCTCCGCCTCGGCGCTCGGCACCCAGCGACTGCTGCACCGGATGCGCGACGAGGGCGATCTGCCCCGCATCTCCGACCGGCTCGGCCACCTGTCGCGCACCAACTCCGAGTCGATCCTCGGCGCGATCGCGCCGGACCGCAGCGTCGACTACAGCACGGGCGTCGCGATCACCTCGAGCTTCCACCCCGACGAGCACACGCACATCGAGCCGGTGCGCTACGGCAAGGGCAGCAACGCGATGTCGTTCCTGCAGACCGTGCTCACCGACGGCGACCTGCCCGAGCCCCGCTGGCGCACCTGGCTGCGCGAGATGTGGAAGGAGCGTCGCAGCGTCGTGGACCTGTACGACGTGAGGCACTGGTCGGAGCGCACCGTGATCGCGCTCGTGATGCAGACCATCGACAACTCGATCACCACCTTCACGACGAAGCAGCCACGTGACCGGGCGCCGTTACCTGAGCTCACGCCAGGGCCACGGCATCCCGAACCCGACCTGGATCCCGGTCGCCAACCGGGCCGTGCGCAAGATGGCCGAGATCATCGGCGGCAAGGCCGGCGGCTCGATCGGCGAGCCGTTCAACCGGCCGCTGACGGCGCACTTCATCGGCGGCTGCACGATCGGCGAAGACCCCGGAGACCGGCGTGATCGACCCCTACCAGCGGCTCTACGGCCACCCCGGCCTGCACGTCGTCGACGGATCCGCGATCTCCGCGAACCTGGGCGTCAACCCGTCGCTCACGATCACCGCCCAGGCGGAGCGGGCGATGGCGTTCTGGCCGAACAAGGGCGAGGCCGACCCGCGCCCGCCGCTGGGCGTGGGCTACCAGCGAGTGGCGCCCGTCGTACCCGCGCTGCCGGTGGTGCCCGAGCACGCGCCCGGGGCGCTACGGCTCCCGATCGTCGGCGTGAGCTGACGCGACGCCGGACGTCACCCGGAGCGACGCCGTCCGCGGCGCGAGGCGTCAAACCTGAGACCTGACTGGGGAGGGAGGGACTCCAGGACCCAGGACGTGCCGGGCACCGCGGACGGTGTCGAGGTATCGCCCGGGGTTGATCGCTGGGTAGGCGAGGCCTCGGAATACTCAACGACCGAGGGCCGGGGTGGTTACGTGCCGGACGCGCGAAATCCGGAAGAAGTTTCGGAGCCGGCGGTGGCTAGACTCGCTGCTTCACCGGACGCCGGCCAGGAAGGCACCTCGTGACGGCTCACGACACGGTTCTCGTCGTCGACTTCGGCGCCCAGTACGCCCAGCTCATCGCCCGCCGCGTACGTGAGGCGAAGGTGTACTCGGAGATCGTCCCGCACACGATGCCGGTGGAGGAGATGCTCGCCAGGCAGCCGAAGGCGATCATCCTCTCCGGCGGGCCCTCGTCGGTCTACGAGCCGGGCGCCCCCCAGCTCGACCCGGCCCTCGTCGACGGCCGGGTGCCGGTGTTCGGCATCTGCTACGGCTTCATGGCGATGGCCGCAGGCGCTCGGCGGCAGCGTCGCGCACACCGGGCAGCGCGAGTACGGCCGCACCCGGGTCGAGGTGCTGGCACCGGGCACGCTGCTCGACGGCCTTCCCGGCTCGCTGGTCTCCTGGATGTCCCACGGCGACGAGGTGGTCGCGGCTCCCGCGGGCTTCACCGTCAACGCCCGTTCGCCGCGCGCGACCGTGGCCGCGTTCGAGGACGTCGACCGCAAGCTGGCCGGGGTGCAGTGGCACCCCGAGGTGATGCACACCGAGCACGGCCAGGCGGTGCTCGAGCACTTCCTGCACGACATCGCCGGCTGCCGGCCGACCTGGACCATGGTCAACATCGTCGAGGAGCAGATCGAGCGCATCCGCACCCAGATCGGCCTCGACGGGCGGGCCATCTGCGGCCTCTCCGGTGGCGTCGACTCCGCGGTCGCGGCGGCCGTCGTCCAGCGGGCGATCGGTGACCGGCTCACCTGCGTCTTCGTCGACCACGGCCTGCTGCGCAAGGGCGAGGCCGAGCAGGTGGAGCGCGACTTCGTGGCCGCGACCGGCGTCGACCTGCACGTCGTCGACGCGGAGAAGCGCTTCCTCGACGCGCTGGCCGGGGTGCGCGACCCCGAGCAGAAGCGCAAGGTGATCGGGCGCGAGTTCATCCGGGTCTTCGAGGCTGCCGAGGCCGACGTCCTCGCCAAGAAGATCGGGGACAGTGCGGCCGCGTCCGGGGTGAAGGTCGCGTTCCTGGTGCAGGGCACCCTCTACCCCGACGTGGTCGAGTCCGGCGGCGGAGCGGGCACGTCCAACATCAAGTCCCACCACAACGTCGGCGGGCTGCCCGACGACCTCGAGTTCGAGCTGGTCGAGCCGCTGCGCACCCTGTTCAAGGACGAGGTGCGCCTGGTCGGCGAACAGCTCGGGCTGCCGGCCGAGATCGTCTGGCGGCACCCGTTCCCCGGCCCCGGCCTCGGCATCCGGATCATCGGCGAGGTCACCCGCGAACGCCTCGAGATCCTGCGCGACGCCGACGCGATCGCCCGCGAGGAGCTGACCCGCGCCGGTCTGGATCGCGACATCTGGCAGTTCCCCGTCGTACTCCTCGCCGACGTCCGCTCGGTGGGCGTGCAGGGCGACGGCCGCACCTACGGCCACCCGGTCGTGCTCCGTCCGGTCACCAGTCGAGGACGCGATGACCGCCGACTGGGCGCGGCTGCCGTACGACGTGCTCGAGACGATCTCCACCCGGATCACCAACGAGGTCGCCGAGGTCAACCGGGTCACCGTCGACATCACGTCCAAGCCCCCCGGCACCATCGAGTGGGAGTGACCTTCTTCCCCGCGCGCGAACGACCGGCATGACCCGAGCCTTCGTGGGTACCTCCTGCCATGACGATGACGATGGGCTACTTCCTGTCCTGCGAGGAGTACACCGCCGCCGAACTTGTGGAGCAGGCCCGAGCCGCGGAGGACGCGGGCTTTCGCGCCCTGTGGATCAGCGACCATTTCCACCCGTGGAACGACGAGCAGGGCGAGAGCCCGTTCGTATGGTCCGTGATCGGTGCGATCAGCCAGGTCAGTGAGCTCCCTGTGACCACCGCGGTCACCTGCCCGATGGTCCGGACGCACCCGGCCATCATCGCCCAGGCGGCCGCGACCTCCGCCGTGATGCTGCGTGGCGGCTTCACCCTCGGCGTCGGCACCGGTGAGGCCCTCAACGAGCACATCCTCGGCGACCCGTGGCCGTCGGCCGACGTCCGGCTCGAGATGCTCGAGGAGGCCGTGGCCCTGATGCGCCGGTTGTGGGAGGGCGACTTCGTCACGCAGTCGGGGCCTCACTACCGTGTCGACAACGCGCGCATCTACTCCCTTCCCGACCGCCCGCCCGAGGTGTACGTCTCGGGCTTCGGGCCCAAGGCGACGGACGTCGCGGCGCGGATCGGTGACGGGTACATCTCGACCTCGCCCGACGCCGACCTGGTTCGCCGGTTCAAGGAGGGCTCGGGTGGCAAGCCGGCGCAGGCCGGGGCGAAGGTCGCGTACGCCCCGACCGTCGACGAGGGCGTCGGGCACGCGCACCGCCTGTGGTCGAACAGCGGCCTTCCCGGTGAGCTGGCGCAGGTGCTGCCGTCGCCGCGGCACTTCGAGCAGGCCTCGCAGCTGGTGACCGAGGAGTCCACCCGCGAGTCGGTGGTGGCCGGCCCCGACCCGCAGGCCCACCTGGACCAGGTCGAGTCCTACCGAGCGGCCGGCTACGACGAGCTGTACGTCGCCAACATGGGCCCGCACTACCGCGACATGATCGAGTTCTACGGCAAGGAGATCCTGCCGGCGCTCGGCTAGCCACGCGCCCGCGGGACCAGGCGGTACCGCCTTTGGGGTCTGACACCCGGGCCGGGCGACGGCTAGACCGAGGGAGTGGCGACTCGAGGCTTCGTGGCCCGCACCCGGGGTCTCGCTGCGTGGTGCTTCCTTGCCTGGCTGATGCTCAGCCTGAGCGTGACCGTGGAGTCGCTCCTGACCGGCGTGGTGCTGAGCGTCGGAGCAGCGGCCGCGCTCAGCCGGCTGGGCGCGGTGCCCGGTCCCTGGGCCCTGCTGCGTCCGGGCCGGCTCGGGCCTCTGCTCCGCCTGGTGGGTGGGCTGGCGGTCGACTCCACGCGCGCGAACCTCCAGATGGCCCGGCGCGTGTGGACGCCCCGCCCGCGGCTGCGCACCGGGATGGTCGTCGTCGGGACGCGTGCGCGGACCGACGGGCAGGTCGGCGCGGTCGGCCTGCTGACGTCGCTGGTGGTGGACAACCAGGTCATCGACGTCGACCTCGACGAGCGCACGATGCTCTACCACTGCGTCGAGGTGCCACGAGGTGAGCCGTACGACGCCGTGAACGGGCCGGTCGAGCGCCGCCTGCTCGCGATCGTGGACCGCGCGTGAACGCCGCCTTCCTCGCCGTTGCGGCGCTGGAGCTGGTGGTCGCCGTGCCGCTGGTGCTGCGCCTCGCGGTCGGCCCGACCGTCTGCGACCGGGCCGTCGCGTTGAACGCGTTCTCAGCCCAGGTCACGCTGTCCCTGCTGCTCTTCGCCGTCGCCGCCGACCGGTCGATCTACGTCGACGTGGCGCTCTGGGCCGCGTCGTTCAGCTATCTCGGCACGTTGGTCTGGGCGCGGCTTCTCGAGCGGGAGCTGCTGTGAGGACCGGGATCGCCGTGGCCCTGTGTGCGGTCGGGCTGTTCTTCTCGCTCTCCGGGGCGATCGGGGTCTGGCGGATGCCGGACCTGTACACGCGGGTGCAGGCCGCCACGAAGACGATCACGCTGGGGGCGTCGCCGACCCTGGCGGGCGTGGTGGTGGCTGCTGGCGCCTCACCGCCGTACCTCACACGCGCAGTGCTGGTCGGCTTCCTGCTGCTCACCCTCAACCCGGCAGCCTCACATGCGCTGGCGCGGGCGGCGTACAAGACGGGCACGCCGCAGTGGCGCCACGCGGTGTCCCGCGGACCCGGCGAGGCAGCGCCGCGACGGGCGGAGTCGTGACCTGGTTCTGGGTGCTCGACGTGGTCTGCCTGCTCTGGGTGCTCGCCGGCGCTGTCCTCGTCGTCTGGCTGCGCAACCTGAGCGGAGCAGTCATGGCGCTCTCGCTGACGGGAATGGGCATGACCGTGCTCTTCGTCGTGCTCGGAGCCCCCGACGTCGCCCACGCCGAGGTGGTGGTGGGATCGATCGCGCTCCCGGTGCTCTACCTGGTCGCGATCGGCAAGTGCCGCACCGTGGTCGAGCGTGACGACGAGTCGACGGGGAAGGACCGCGAGCTCCACGGTCGGGAGCCGGTGCACCGACGGTGGACGGCGGCGTTGCTGTCAGCGGGGGTGTTCACCGGGCTCGTCGTGGCGTTCACCGGCCTGCCGGACGAGACCGCAGAGCTGCCGGCCGTGGCACGCCGGGCGATGACGGGTGCACTTCCGGACTTCCGTACCACGGAGCCGGTGAGCGCCGTGGTCTACGGCTACCGCGCCATGGACACGTTCGGCGAGACCTTCCTGTTGCTCGCCGCCGTGGTCGCGGTGATGGTCCTGACCCGAACCCGGGAGGCGCGGCACGGCTTCGTCGGGGAGGAGAAGGCCGCCGACGACGAGCAGCAGGACGTCGACCAGCCACGTGGCGGTTCGTCCAGCGACGACGCGCGCCGAGCGGAGCGGGTCGAGGAGGGTCGTGCGCCGGACGCGCCCGAGACTCCCGACCGGGAGGGGCTCGGCGCGCCGGCACCCGAGACCGCGCAGGCGATGACCGTCGTGACCCGGACCGCGGTGCGCGTCGCCCTGCCGCTGCTGCTGGTCGGGGGGCTGTACCTGGTCAGCCAGGGCTACTCCCCTGGAGGTGGGTTCCCGGCCGGTGCGGTGCTCCTCGGCGTGGTGCTGCTCGTGCACACGGCCTTCGGCTACGACCGGGTTCGTGCTGTGGTGCGCCCGCGCGTCCTCGAGGTCGTGGAGATGATCGGGGCGGCGGCGATCGTGGGCGTGCTGGCAGCCGGACTGCCGCTGGAGGGGTCGTTCGCGGCGAACTGGATCCCGCTCGGGCCGGAGCAGTCCCTGCGCAGCGGAGGCATGTTGCAGGCGTTCTCGGTGAGCGAGCTGGTGGAGGTCGGTGCCGGGCTCACGATCGTCGTCTTCTCCCTGCTCGGGATGCGGCACGACTGGGCCGAGGACGACGAGGACGACGTGGACGACGTGGACGACGAATGATCCTGGTCAACTACGTGGCCGCGGCCCTGGTGTTCTGTCTGGGGGTCTACACCGTCCTGACCAGGCGCAACCTGGTGAAGATCGTGATGGGCCTGAGCCTGATGGAGTCGGCCGGTTACGTGCTCCTGATCTCGATGGCCTACCGGAAGGGATCCACCGCTCCGGTGCTCCTGCACCCGCCGTCCGGAACGACCGAGCAGGAGCTCGCCCACGGCAACGTCGCCGACCCGGTGCTGCAGAACATCGCGCTGACTGCCGTCGTGATCGGCGTGGCGGTGACCGCGGTGCTGCTCGCGGGCGTCGTACGGGTGGCCCAGCACTACCGCTCCCTCGACAGCGATGACGTCCGTGAGCTGCGCGGATGAGTGGCGCGTCCGCGTCGCTGCTGCCCCTGGCAGTCGCGGCACCGATCTGCGGCGCCATCGCCGCGCCGCTGCTGGGCCGGCTGTGGACCCGGCTGACGATCGCGGTCTCGATGCTCGCCCTGGTCGTCAGCTCTGTCCTGCTCGCCCTCCTCGCGCCGCAGGTGTACGGCGGGGAGGTCCTGGTGGAGCACGTCGGCAACTGGCACCCCGTCGACGGCTCTCAGCTGGGCGTGACGTTCGCCGCCGATGCGTTCGGCCTCACGTTCGCGCTCCTGGCCACGGCGATCGGCGCCGTCTTGTTGCTGCTGACGATCTCGGAGCTCGGCAAGCTCGGCGGCAAGGAGATGGGCGGCTATGCCTGCCTGTTCCAGCTGTTGGTGGCGGCTCTCGTCGCCTCGGCCCTGACGGCGGACGTGCTCGACCTCTATGTCTGGTTCGAGGTCGCCGCGCTCGCCAGCTACGGCCTCACCGGCTTCTTCCTCGAGCGACCGCCAGCGCTGGAGGCGGCGTTCAAGACGATGGTGCTCACGAACATGGCGGCGTTCTTCGTGTTCGTCGCTGTGGCCGTCGTCTATGCGGGGCACGGAGCGCTCAACTACGGCCAGGTCTACGCGTCGATGGCGGCTGCCCCGCGCACAGCGGACCTGGTCGCGCTCGCGCTGGTGGTGGGCGGCTTCGGCACCAAGGCCGGTCTGGTGCCGTTCCACGGGTGGTTGGCCGACGCCCACACCGCCGCCCCGGGGCCGGTCTCGGCGCTGTTCTCGGGGCTGTTGGTGACCCTCGGCCTGCTGGGCATCGCCCGGTTCGTGTTCGACGTGCAGGAACCCAACCGCGGCAACGTGCTGGGTCTCCTCGCCGTGGTCGGGGGCGTGAGCGCGCTGGTCGGAGCTGCCATGGCGCTCGTGCAGGACGACCTCAAGCGGCTGCTCGCCTACGACACCGTGTCCCAGATGGGTGTCCTGACGGTGGCACTCTCGGTCGGCTCACCGGAGTCGCTGGTCGGCATGACCTACCACCTGATCAACCATGCGCTGTTCAAGACGCTGCTGTTCGTGTGTGCGGGTGCGATCGTCCATGCCACCGGGATGACCCGGTTGTCGGAGATGGGTGGTCTGGCGCGGCATCGTCCGGTGGTCACGGTCGCGTTCGTCGTCGGCGTGGCGGCGATCGCGGGCGTGCCGCCCCTGAACGGCTACGTCTCCCTCGGACTGGTCCATCACGCGCTCGAGGGTGGTCACCCGGTCGAGCTGGTCGTGCTGACGATTGCGCAGGTCGTCACGGTCGCCGCCCTGGCCAGGGCGACGTACCTGGCGTTCTTCCGCAGGCGCGACGACGACTACGACCGCATCGAACGCCCGGGCGCGGGCATGCTGGTCGCGTTCGGGCTGCTGGCGGGCGCCTGTGTCGTCTTCGGCGCCCTGCCGACGCTGGTCCTAGACCACGTGGTCCGGCCGGCTGCCGGGTCGCTCGTGCACGGCGCCGAGTATGCGCGGGCGACGCTCGCCGGCGGAGGACGGGTCACGCCCGCCGAGGCCACGTTCGACTACGCCGACCCCCTGCAAGCGCTGGTGATCGGCGGGACCCTTCTGTTCGGCCTGGTCCTGGCCCGGTGGGTGGTGCGACACCCCGAGCCCTCGGTCCTGACGGCCGTACGACGGACGCACACCGGCTCGGTCAACGACTACGCGTCGTACGCCGTGATGGGCGTTGTGGTCTCGGTCGCCGTGCTGGTCCTCACCTGACGCGGCGCCGGTCGTCCGGCAGGCGCACCGTCCTTCCGGTGCGGTCGAGGTGCTCCAGCAGCGGCAGCGCGACGCGACGGCTGGTCGCGAGCGCCTGCCGTGCCTGGCTCGTCGTGAACGGCTGCTCCAGCTCGCTCAGGCGATGGACGGCGAGGTCGTCGGCACCCGGCAGCAGCACGACGTTGTCTCGCAACCGGAGCACCTGGCCGTCACGGGCGAGCCGCGCGAGACCTGCGGGCTCGAGGCCGAGCCGGCCCAGCCGGTCGGCGTCGGGGGCCGCGAACGGCGACTCGGCGAGGTCGTCGCGCAACGCCGTGACGGCGGCCACCAGCCGGTCGGGCAGGTCGTCCCCACGGGCGATGCGCCCGGCGACGTCGCGCAACGGCGGCGCGACCAGTGCCTCGACGAGACCGGGGTGGGGGAGCCCGAGCTGTTCCGCGGCCGCCACCTTCGTGATGCCCGCTGCGGAGGAGTCGACGCAGCTCGCTCAGCGCGACGCGCAAGCGGTTCGTCTCGGGTCTCGACAGGATCCATTCGCCGTGCACCAGCGAGTCCTCCGGCACCGGTGTGCCGGGGATCCCTCTTCGCCGCAGGCTGGGGCGGTGGACCAGGCCGCGGGCGGCCAGGTCGGCGGCCAGGGTGCCGTCGAGCGTCTCGAGCACCGCGGCCCGGCGAGCAACCGACCCTCGTCGGCGCAGGGCGGGGGGGTCGACGTCGAGGACCTCGACGCCCCAGAGCGACCGGTCGCCGGGGTCCCGGAGCAGGGCGCGGTCACCGACCCGCAGCGGGAGCGGGTGCTCCGGACGCAGCCGGGCGAAGTGGTCGCCGAGTGGGCGTGCGTGCACGGAGACGTACGTCGCACCGACGTGCAGCAGGGGCCGCTCGGGCAGGGAGTGCCCGCCCCGGACCCGGACATCGATCACCTCCACGGCGTCGAACGCGTCCTCCGTGACCAGCACCCGGACCGGTCGTGTGTCGTCGCGCCGTTCGGCGAGCGCAACGGCGACCCTGGCAACGCCCGACGCCTGCGTGACCTGCTCGCCGAGGCACTCGAGGCCGCGCACCCGCGCCGGCCGGCCATCGACCAGCAGCCGGTCACCCACCCGCAGCGTGCCGGCGGGCAGCGTGCCGGTGACGACCGTGCCGGTTCCGCGCACGTGGAACTCCCGGTCCACCCAGAGCCGTACGTCCGCGGTGGGATCTGGCTGCGGCACGCTGCGCAGCACGCTCACGAGGGCCCTCCGCAGGTCGTCGAGACCCGCGCCCGTCCTGCCGCTGCAGACCACCGAGGGAATGCCCGCGAGGGAGGTGCGGGACAGCTCGTCGCTGGCGCGCGCCAGGGCGGTCGCCGGGTCGGCGAGGTCGCTCCTGGTCACCGCCAGGACCCCGTGGCGCACCCCGAGCGCGTCGAGGGCGGCCAGGTGCTCCGCCGCCTGCGGCATCCACGGGTCGTCCGCCGCGACCACGAAGAGCGCGACGGGGACGGGACCCACCCCGGCCAGGGTCGTGGTCAGGAAGCGCTCGTGGCCAGGCACGTCGACGAAGGCCACCTCCCCGGCGCCGTCGATGCGCTTCCAGCAGTAGCCGAGGCTGATCGAGAGCCCACGGCGCTTCTCCTCCGCCAGCCGGTCCGGGTCGGTCCCGGTCAGCGCCCGCACCAGCGTGGACTTGCCGTGGTCGACGTGGCCGGCGGTCGCGACGACGTACAACTCACGCGTCCTGGTCCAGCGCGGCCCGGACCGCGTCCGCGACGGCGGCGTCGGACTCCTCTGGGACCGCGATCAGGTCGAGCAGCAGCACGCCGTCCCCGACATGGCCGACCACCGGCACGACGCCCTGCCGCAGCGCGGCGGCCAACCGGGCTGGAAGCGCGACGGCGGCGCTCGGCAGCTCCACGCCGGGTGCTCCGCCACCGCCGACGGCCCCCTTCGACGGGACCGCGCGGGCCGGCTCGCCGATCGCCGCCGCCAGCCGCTCCGCGCGGCGGAGGAGGTCCTCCGGACGGGTGGCGAGCGACGTCGAGACCGGCGGTCGCCGGCCCGGTCAGCGTGGCCTCGAGCGCGGCCAGGGTCAGCTTGTCCACGCGCAGGGCGCGGGCCAACGGATGTCGCCGCAGCCGCTGCACGAGGGCGGCCTCGCCGAGCAGCAGCCCGCACTGCGGGCCGCCGAGAAGCTTGTCGCCGGAGGCCGTGACGAGGGCGGCGCCCGCGCGGAGGTACGACGCCGCGTCGGGCTCGTCGGGCAGCCGGGGATGGGGTGCCAGCAGGCCGGAGCCGATGTCGGCCACCACCGGTACGCCGAGCGTGGCGAGCTCGTCGACGGCGACCGTGGAGGTGAAGCCCTCCACCCGGAAGTTCGACGGGTGCACCTTGAGCACGAACGCGGTCTGGTCGCCGACCACCTGGCGGTAGTCCTCCAGCCGCACCCGGTTGGTCGTGCCCACCTCGCGCAGCCGACCACCGACCGCCTCGACCAGCTCGGGGATCCGGAAGCCGTCACCGATCTCGACCAGCTCGCCGCGTGCCACCACCACCTCGCGGCCGAACGCCGTCGCGCAGGTGACGAGGGCGAGCGCGGCCGCTCCGTTGTTGACCACGTGGACCGCGCCCGCGTCGGGCACCGCCGCGGCCAGAGCGGCCAGCGCCGCGGACCCTCGCGGCCCGCGACGACCTGAGGCGAGGTCGAGCTCGACGTCCGTGGCGCCGGCCGCGATGGCGACCGCCTCCACCGCGGAGGCGGAGAGCGGGGCGCGACCGAGGTTGGTGTGCACCACGACGCCCGTGGCGTTGAGGACCCGGCGCAACGAGGTGGCCGCCGGGGGCAGCGATGCGAGCACGACGGGCAGGACGTCGTCCGGATCGACCCGACCCTGGCGGCAGGCCTCCAGCACCTCGCCGACGGTCGCCTTGACCCGTGCCCGCCCGAGACGCGTGCAGGCGGCCCTGACGTCGGGCGCGTCGAGGACCGTGTCGGTGCGCGGCGTACGACGTCTCGGGTCCACCAGGCTCTCTCCTTGGACGTGGCGGAGGCGGACGGGAATCGAACCCGCCTGACCGGGATGCCCGGCCACAACGGTTTTGAGGACCGCGCCCGTCACCAGACGAGGAACGCCTCCGCGGCTCACTGTAGATGGGTGAGTCCAAGGGGGGTGCAAGCGTGCTCGCCTTGGACTCACCCATCTTGGGGCCGTCCGCCGCCGCGAAACCACCCTTGGAGGCAGAGGCGGGCCGGGGGTCGGAGTGGGTAGGTTCGACCCATGGGAGAGAAGCGCTTCCTCGGAGTGGCCCCTGGTCCGGCAGCTGACCGGACCCGACCGGCTCGGCCGTGGGGCCGCGTCGATGTCGGCCCGCAGCCGCACGCTGCAGCCACGCACCGTCGACGCCGACACCGTCGTCAGCTCGGTCTGCCCCTTCTGCGCCGTCGGCTGCGCGCAGAAGGTGTTCGTCAAGGACGGCCGCGTGACCCAGATCGAGGGCGACCCGGCCAGCCCCGATCTCCCGCGGACGGCTGTGCCCGAAGGGCAGCGCGAGCAAGCAGCTGGTGACCTCACCGAGCCGGGTGACGAAGGTCCGCTACCGGCGGCCGCACGGCACCGAGTGGGAGGACCTCGACCTCGACACGGCGATGGACATGATCGCCGACCGGGTGGTCCGCACCCGCAAGGAGTACTGGGAGTGGGAGGACGAGGAGGGTCGTCGGACCCGCCGCACCCTCGGCATCGCGAGCCTCGGAGGAGCGACCCTCGACAACGAGGAGAACTACCTCATGAAGAAGCTCTACACGGCGATGGGCGCGATCCAGATCGAGAACCAGGCCCGCATATGACACTCCTCCACGGTGCCCGGTCTGGGCACCTCGTTCGGCCGTGGTGGCGCAACGACCAACCTGCAGGACCTGCAGAACGCTGACTGCATCCTGATCGAGGGCTCCAACATGGCCGAGGCCCACCCGGTCGGCTTCCAGTGGGTGATGGAGGCCAAGCGCCGGGGCGCCAAGGTCATCCACGTCGACCCGCGATTCACGCGGACCTCGGCCGTGGCCGACCTGCACGTCCCGATCCGGGCCGGCTCCGACATCGCCTTCCTCGGTGGTCTCGTCAACCACGTGCTGAGCAACGACCTGGACTTCCGCGAGTACGTCGTCGCCTACACGAACGCCGCGAACCTCATCGACGACGCCTTCGCCGACACCGAGGACCTCGACGGCCTGTTCTCCGGATTCGACCCGGACACCGGCCTCTACGACCCGACCACGTGGCGATACCAGCCGCCCGAGGACCTGGACGAGGACGAGCAGCAGCGCGAGGAGGAGTTCGAAGGGGACGAGGCCCCGGGCGCCGACCAGCGGGCGTCACACCAGGCGGCACGCTCCGAGAGTCACGGCTCCGGCGGGGCGCCCGTCTCACTGGAAGGGACGCCGGGACGAGACACTGCAGGACCCGCAGCTGCGTGTTCCAGATCCTGAAGCGGCACTTCGCCCGCTACACCCCCGAGATGGTGCAGGAGGTGTGCGGCATCGAGCCCGAGCAGTTCGCGCGAGGTGGCCGACGCGCTCACGAGCAACAGCGGGCGCGAGCGGACCGGCGCGTTCTGCTACGCCGTCGGGTGGACGCATCACACCGTCGGCGCGCAGATGATCCGCACGGCGGCGATCCTGCAGACGCTGCTCGGCAACATCGGCCGCCCGGGCGGCGGGATCATGGCGCTGCGCGGCCACGCGAGCATCCAGGGCTCGACCGACATCCCGACCCTGTTCAACATCCTGCCCGGCTACCTGCCGATGCCGCAGGCCGATCGCAGCACCAGTCGCTGGACGAGTGGGTCGCGGACGACGAGGGCAAGGCCGGGTTCTGGGGCAACGTGCGCTCCTACGCCGTGAGCCTGCTGAAGTCCTACTGGGGCGACGCGGCCACGGCCGACAACGACTTCTGCTTCGACTACCTGCCGCGGATCACCGGTGACCACTCGACGTACAACACGGTCAAGGCCCAGATCGAGGGCCGGTGCAAGGGCTACTTCCTGGTCGGGGAGAACCCCGCGGTCGGGTCGGCGAACGGCAAGATGCAACGCCTCGGGCTGGCCAACCTCGACTGGCTCGTCGTACGCGACCTGCAGATGATCGAGTCGGCGACGTTCTGGAAGGACGGCCCCGAGATCGAGACCGGCGAGCTCGTCACCGAGGAGATCGGCACCGAGATCTTCTTCCTGCCGGCTGCCACGCACGTGGAGAAGGCCGGCTCGTTCACCCAGACCCAGCGGATGCTGCAGTGGCGCGACAAGGCCGTCGACCCGCCCGGCGACGCCCGCAGCGACCTGGACTTCTACTACGAGCTCGGGCATCGCATCCGCGAGCGGCTGGCCGGCTCCACCGACGACCGGGACCGGCCGCTGCTGGACCTGGCCTGGGACTACCCGGTCGACGAGCGCGGTGAGCCGGACGGCCAGGCGGTGCTGCGCGAGATCAACGGCACCGGACCGGACGGCGCGGCACTGTCGGCGTACACCGAGCTGAAGCCCGACGGCTCGACCGCGTGCGGCTGCTGGATCTACTGCGGCGTCTACGCCGACGAGGTCAACCAGGCCCGGCGCCGCAAGCCGCACTGGGAGCAGGACCAGGTCGCCGCCGAGTGGGGCTGGGTATGGCCGGCCAACCGGCGCATCCTCTACAACCGAGCCTCCGCCGCACCCGACGGCAGCCCGTGGAGCGAGCGCAAGAAGTACGTCTGGTGGGACGCGGAGCAGCAGCAAGTGGGTCGGCCGTCGACGTGCCGGACTTCGTGCCGGACCGGGCGCCCGACCACGTGCCCGCCAAGGGCGCGAAGGGTCCCGACGCGATCGGCGGCCACGACCCGTTCGTCATGCAGACCGACGGCAAGGCCTGGTTGTTCGCCCCGCTCGGGTCTGGCCGACGGGCCGATGCCCACCCACTACGAGCCGCCGGAGTCACCGGTGCACAACCCCTTGCACTCGCCAGCAGGGCAACCCGGCGCGACGACGCCTCGACGACCCGCGCAACCCGGTCAACCCGAGCTTCTCGGAGGTCTTCCCATACGTCTTCACCACGTACCGGCTCACCGAGCACCACACCGCGGGCGCCATGAGCAGCACGCTGCCCTACCTCACCGAGCTCCAGCCGGAGCCGTTCTGCGAGGTCTCCCCGCGGCTGGCGCGTCAGCGAGGGCTCGAGCACCTCGGGTTGGGCGACGATCGTCACCGCGCGCACCGCCATCGAGGCGCGGGTGCTGGTGACCGACCGGCTGCGCTCGCTGCGGCTCGGTGACCGCATCGTCGAGCAGGTGGGGCTGCCGTACCACTGGGGTGCCAACGGAATCACGACCGGCGACTCGCCCGAACGACCTGGTCAACGTCACCATGGACCCCAACGTCTACATCCAGGACAAGGTCGGCACCTGCGACATCCGGCCCGGCCGCCGGCCGCGGGGTCGCGACCTCACGGCGTACGTCGCGGACTACCGGCGAGCGCGCCGGGGTCGACCCGCAGCACCCGACGAACGGAGGCACGGACTGATGGGTTCCTTGTGGGGACGACTAGACGACGTGACCGGCGACGCGGGGTACGACGACCACGCGCCGCGGATGGGCTTCTTCACCGACACCTCGGTGTGCATCGGGTGCAAGGCCTGCGAGGTGGCCTGCAAGGAGTGGAACCAGGTCCCCGACGACGGGTTCGAGCTGACCGGGCATGTCCTACGACAACACCCAGGCGCTCGGGGCGAGCACCTGGCGCCACGTTGCCTTCGTGGAGAAGCCCCTTCATCCGACGACGACCGATCTCGGCCTCCCCGGCATGGGTCCCCCGGGATGGGACACCCACGAGGGCGGCCTTCCCTCGGGCGAGGACCAGGCCACGGCCTCGGGCGACGGGGGCATCCGGTGGCTGATGTCCTCCGACGTGTGCAAGCACTGCACGCACGCGGCCTGCCTCGACGTGTGCCCGACGGGGTCGCTCTTCCGCACCGAGTTCGGCACCGTCGTCGTCCAGCCCGACATCTGCAACGGCTGCGGCTACTGCGTGCCAGCCTGTCCCTACGGCGTGATCGACCTGCGCAAGGACGACGGCCGTGCGTTCAAGTGCACCCTCTGCTACGACCGGCTCAAGGACGGCCAGACCCCGGCGTGCGCGCAGGCCTGCCCTACCCAGTCGATCCAGTACGGCGAGGTCGGCGAGCTGCGCGAGCGGGCCCGGCTCCGCGTCGCCGAGCTGCACGACAAGGGTGTGGACGTCGCCCGGCTCTACGGGGAGGACCCCGACGACGGCGTCGGCGGCGACGGCGCCTTCTTCCTGCTCCTCGACGAGCCGGAGGTCTACGGACTTCCACCCGACCCCGTGGTCACGACCCGCGACCTCGGCTCGATCTGGAAGCACGTCGGCGCCGCCGCGAGCGCACTGGCCGCGGTCGGCGTGGCGTCGTTCCTGGGACGGCGCCGATGAGGGAACGCACCATGGTCCCCGAGCCGGAGTTCGAGTCCTACTACGGCAGGCAGATCATCAAGACCCCGACCTGGAAGACGCCCGACGTCCCGCTCTACCTCTTCCTGGGCGGCATGGCCGGCGCCTCCGCGGTGCTGGCAGAAGGGGCTGCGCTGACCGGCAACGTCGCCCTCGAGCGGGTCACTCGTCTCGTCGCCGCGTCGGGCGCCGGTGTCGGCACGGTGTTCCTGGTCCATGACCTTGGCCGGCCCGAGCGGTTCCTGCACATGCTGCGCGTGGTCAAGCCGACGTCCCCGCTGTCCGTCGGCTCGTTCATCCTCGCGCCGTTCAGCGCACTCTCGTCGGCAGCAGCCGCGTCCTGCCTGACCGGCCGGCTGCCCCGGCTGGGACGGCTGGCCGGTCTCGGGGCTGCCGCGTTCGGACCGCCGCTCGCGACGTACACGGGCGCCCTGCTCGCCAACACCGCCGTACCCGCCTGGCACGAGGCCCACCGCGAGCTGCCGTTCCTTTTCGCGGGCTCGGGTGCCAGCGCCGCCGGCGGTATGGCGCTCCTGCTGACCCCCGTGCAGCACAGCCGCCCGGCCCGCCGGATGGCGATCGCGGGAGCGGCGATCGAGCTCACCGCGTCGGAGCTGCTCAAGCGTCGACTCGGTATGGTCGCCGAGCCCTACGAGCGGGGACGCCCGGGTCGGTTGATGCGGCTCGCGTCGCGGATGACGCTGGGCGCGACGGTCGTCTCCACGCTCAGCGGCCGCTCGCGTGCGGTGTCGGCAATCTGCGGGGCGACGTTGGTCGCCAGTTCCGTGGTCACCCGGTTCGGTGTGTTCGAGGCCGGCCTGGCGTCGGCGCGCGACCCGAAGTACACGGTCGTACCGCAGCGGGAGCGGATGGCGGCACGCGCCCGGACTTGAATGGACGGGCCAAGGTCGGGTACCCCGGACCCATGACCCTCGACCTGCCGCTCCGCCTGACCCAGTACGCCGCCGGTGGGGGCTGCGCATGCAAGGTGCCGGCGGGTGAGCTGGAGCGCGTGCTCGCCGACCTGCCGGGAGGCCGCGCCGGTGCCGACCTCATCGTCGGCATGGAGAACGGCGACGACGGGGCGGTGGTGCGGATCGACGGCGACCGGGCGGTGGTGGTCACGGCGGACTTCTTCACGCCCGTCGTCGACGATCTCTACGACTGGGGACGCATCGCCGCCGCCAACGCGCTGTCCGACGTCTACGCGATGGGTGGCGATCCGCTGGTCGCCGTCAACCTCCTGGCCTGGCCGCGTGACGACCTGCCGTTCGACCTGGCCGGCGAGGTCCTGCGAGGCGGCGCCGACGTCGCGAGCGAGGCCGGGTGCTACGTGGCCGGCGGGCACAGCATCGACGACCGCGAGCCGAAGTACGGCATGGCGGTGACCGGCCTGGCGCACCCGGAGCGGCTGCTGCGCAACGACACAGGCGCGCCCGGGACGCCACTGACCCTCACCAAGCCGCTCGGTCTCGGCATCCTGAACAACCGGCACAAGTCCACCGGCGAGGTGTTCGAGGAGGCGGTGGTGACGATGACGACGTTGAACCGCGACGCATCACGGGCAGCCGTTGAGCGCGGGATCGTCTGTGCCACCGATGTCACCGGCTTCGGGCTGCTCGGACACCTGCTCAAGCTCTGCCGCGCAAGCGGTGTCGGGGCCGAGATCGACGCCGCCGCCGTGCCGTACATCGACGGAGCCCGCGAGTCCTTGGCAGGGGGCTACGTCCCGGGCGGCTCCCGGCGCAACCTCGACTGGGTGCGCCCCCACCTGGACCAGCGCGTCGACGACGACGAGCTCCTGCTCCTGGCCGACGCCCAGACCTCGGGTGGTCTGCTGGTCGCCGGTGAGCTCCCCGGTCACCCGGTGATCGGCCGGCTCGTCCCCTCTGCCCGGTCCCAGATCTCCATCCGCTGAGAGGCGTCGGGCGTCGCCGGCGCCTGCGGATCCGGCGCGTCGCCGAATCCACGGTCGATGGCCCACAGGATCGCCTGGCTACGGCTCTCGACGCCCATCCTCCGGTATGCCGACCGGATGTAGGACTTCACCGTGTTGATGCTGAGGTACGCCCTTTCGGCGATCTCCTGGTTGCTGAGGCCCTGTGAGATCAGCCGCAGGATCTCCGCCTCCCGCACCGACAGATGGTGGAGCTCGGCCAGGGACGCGACGTCGGGGTTCTCGACCTGCTTGTGGTCACACACCAGCACGACCTGCTCGCCGTTGGCCACTCGTCGCAGCGCGTTGGCGAGTGTCGCCGCATCGAGGCGCTTGTCGAGGTGACCGCTGGCCCCCCGGCGGAGGCTCGCCTCCACCGCCTGCGGTGTCGAGTCCCAGCTGTGCACGACCACGTGCCGAGCGCCGTACGCCAAGGACAGCTCGGTCACGCTCGGCGACGCCGGACCGTCGGAGTCCGGATCGACGAGCAGGACGTCGACGGGTCCGATGTCGCCGTCGTCGGCACCGGGCACATGGACCTCGAACGAGGCAGCAGACATCTCGAGCATCCGCGCGACACCGTCGCGCACCAGCTCGCAGTCGGAGAGCACGGTCACCGTCAAGGATCGGTCCGCGCCACGTGGGCCGGACCGGGACCGGACGATGCTCGTCGGGACCGGTCGAATCGAAGCGACTTCAGTTGTCATCTCGCTGAACCCCTGCGTGCAAACTCAGGCGCAGCTGTGGTCAAACGGGACCACGACCTGCGCGCCAACGGCCGATTCTGGACCGTTCGAAGACGTCCCGATATTACCGCTCACTCGCGGATGTTAAACATGTCTCTTCAGCGCGCGTTGCCCTCGTTCACAAGTCTGAGGGCGATGTCACGGATCTTGACGTTGTCGTGTGACGACGCCCGCACCAGGAAGGCGAAGGCGCGGTCCTCGCGCAGCCCATAACGCTCCATCACGATGCCGATCGCCTGACCGATGATCTTGCGTGACTCCAACGCAGTGTTGAGCTCGGAGACCTCGCGGGCCCACTCGAGCACGCTCGCCGCGTGGGCCGCGAACAGGTCGGCGAGGGGCTCCGCCTCCACGTGCACGGTGTCGCGCGACATCGAGTAGAAGTTGAGCGCGCCCAAGGTGCCGCCGTCGTCGAGGAACAGTCGGACGGCGAGCTGGGCGCGAAGGCCGAACGCCACGGCTCTCGGCATGTACGTCGGCCAGCGCTGGTCGTGTCGCGCGAACGGCACCGTGACGACGGGCTGCTCACGCATCGCCGACAGGCAGGGGCCCTCGCCGAGCTCGTACTGGAGGTCATCGAGCTGCGCCGCGCGTGGATCGGTGGCCGCCCTGTTCTCGATCTCGCCGGAGCGGGTCACGATCGAGATGCCCACGTGATCGAAGCCCGGAACGGATCTGCCGGCGACCTCGGCGATCCGGGCCAACGTCTGGTCGAGGTCGTGATCGCGGCTGAGGGTGCGCACCGCCTCCGCGATCGAGGCGACGTGTGACACGGTGGTCGTCATCGACCCTCCATCCCGCTCGACAGCGGCGGAGGCGCCATGCGCGTCGGTCCGGGCGGCTGAACTACTCCAACGTACTCGCCTCCCGAGTGACATGGCGGGTGGGCGGCCAAGCCGGTGGTACGTTCGAAGAGGCAGGAGGTGCCTGTGACTGACGAAGGTTCCCTCCTGGCGCGGCTCACGCGGCGGCTCGCCGACACCCGTCCGGCGGCACCGCTGCCTAGTCGGCTCGTCGTCGCCCTCTCCGAGGTTCTGGCCATGGACGGCGGCGCGATCACGATCGGCTACGCGCCCACCGAGCGGGCGACCGTGTGCGCCACCACGCCCCTCGCGCAGCGGATCGAGGAGCTCCAGGACGTCTTCAGGGAAGGTCCCAGCCTCGACGCCCATCGGAGCGCCGTGCAGGTGGTGTCCGGCTCGCGCGGGCAGCGAGCACAGTGGCCGATGCTGATGACGGCGCTCACGGAGGAGCACCCGAGCATCCGGCTCTTCGCCGTACCGATGATGCCCGACCGAAGCGTGCTCGGGGTGGTGTCGCTCTACCGACTCGATGGAGCCGGTGAGCCGGTCGACGGGCGCGACGCCCAGTTCCTGGTCGACGCGATCGGCATCGCTGTGCTCGGCGGGTTCGACCGGTCCGAGCCCGGTGACCTGGTCTGGACGTCCCGTGACCGGGTGAACCAGGCGACAGGCATGGTGGTGGCCCAGCTCCGGATCGCGCCGGAGGACGCCCTCGCGCTGCTGCGCGCCCACGCGTTCGCCCACGGAGTGACGCTGGTCGAGGTCGCGGGTCTGGTGGTCTCCCGCGAGCTGGACTTCCGGCTCGACGACGACGGCCGGGGCGAGGCATGACCACTCCGATGACGTCGATCCGGGCGTTCGCCGACGCGATGTCCGGCATCGTCGGGCACCGTGACCCCGGCGACGTTCTTCGCGAGCTGCTGGAGAACTGCGCCGAGCTCTATCCGGCACGCGCGGTTGCGGTGCTGGTGCGCGACGGCCGGCCGGGACTGGAGCTGCTGAGCGCCACGTCGCACCGCGCCGAGGAGCTCGAGCTCCTCCAGCTGCAGCACGACCGGGGGCCGTGCGTCGAGGCGATCTCCTCGGGCGCCCCGGTGCTCGCGTCGGGCGAGGCCGAGCTGGTGCAGCGCTGGGGCCCGATCGGCGAGGCAATCGCTCGCCACGGGTTCACGGCCGTCCATGCATATCCGATGCGCTGGCGCGAGCAGGTCATCGGCGGCCTCAACATCTTCCTGAGCGGAGCGGTCCTCACGCCGGAGTGCGACACCATCGGGCGGATGGTGGCCGATCTCGCCACGCTGGTGGTGGTGCACGCCTCGGACGTGCCAACCGACCAGATCACGGCGCGCGTGCACGAGGCGGTGACCGCACGCTCGGTGGTCGAGCAGGCCAAGGGCGTCCTTGCCTACCAGCACGACGTGGGCATGGCGGCCGCCTTCGACCTGCTGGTGCGTCGGGCCGCGGCCAAGGGTGTCCCGGTGAGTGAGCTCGCGCGCACCGTGGTCGATGAGACCCACCGGGGCTTCGACAAGGCGTGACGCACGCTCAGGTCAGGTGCAGCCTGATGACGGTACGCGCCACCTCCACGGCCGTGCTCCCCGACCTGGCGGCGGCGTCGTGCAGCCGCTCCAGTGCGATCTCCGTGTCGACACCCTGGCTCGCCGCGATGAAGCCCACTGCCATGTCGATGTCGGCCTGGGCGGCCAGCACACCGGGGGCGGCGGCGGCGCGCAGCCGCGTGCTGAAGGACAGGTCGGCATCGCTGACGGCGTCGGGCGCGTGCGCGCCCACGAACCGCGCGAGCTCGTCGTGGTGGCCCCGGAACGCGTCGCGGGTGGAGGCGTAGAGATTGACGCCACCGACCACGCGGCCCTGGTCGACGAGCGGCATCGAGAGGCTGCTCTGGACTCCGTGTGTGGCGCTCGCACGGGCGAACAGCGACCAGCGATCCTCGTCGAGCAGGTCGGCCTCGTTGATCTCGACCAGCCGGTCGGACGTCGTGGCCTCGACACATGGACCCCCGTCGAGGTACTGCATGGCGTCCAGCTGGGAGGTGTCCGGGTCGGAGGCGACCAGAGTCAGAGTGACGTTGTCGTCCACCAAGGTGAGGCTGAGACCCACACATGTGGGCACCTCGCTGACCACCCGCTCGCCGAGGCGTCGCAGGATCCGCTCGACGTCGGTGTCACCGAGGCGCTCCAGCTTCTCGATCGCCTCACGCGTGGGCGGGATTGGTTCCACTGTTCGCTCTCCTGTTCTCGGGCTCTCACTCAGTGGCTGCTCCGGTCCAGCCTCAGCAACACGCCCTGGCCGGGGTACACCCGCCGGTCGCCGGGCTCCAACCTGCCTGCGGTCAGCTCCTCCACGGCGGCACGCATTTCCAGCACCGGCCCCGGGGGAAGCCCCGGCAGGATCTCGGCAGCCCACTGCGCCTGCGCCGTCGTCCACGCGCGCGGCTGCAGGACGCGTGCGTCGTAGGCGATCGGCAGCCGGCCGAAGTCGACGACCTGGATCTCGGGCGCCACCGCCGGCCAGGGTCGGGACCGCCGCTGGCAGGATCCGAAGCTGCATGCCCGCCCCGTACCCGGATCGGCGTCCGGCCATGCGTCCTGCCTCGGGTCAGGTCACGCGTATCCCGCACGTGGCGCCCACATCAGGCAGGCTCAGCGGACCGGAAGGGCCTTGTGTGTGCCGCGTGGTCGAATGCTCCACTCCTCTCTCGTCGCGCACGGAGTCGGCGCCACGCACCAGCAGCGTTGGGGCAGAGTCGGATGCTGACTCCGTTGTCACCGTTCAGGACGCCTGCTCTCCACATGACGCGTCACCGCGCTACTGCGCGAGCTGGGCCGCGGCCGCCCGCCCGTCCAGGTAGAGGCAGGCAGCAGCGCCGAAGAGGACGTCTGCGCGCAGGTGGGGCTCGTCGGTCACGAGGCGTCCGCAGACCTCGCGGGCTGCCAGCTGTTCGTGGACCGAGTCGGCCTCGACGTGCTCGTGGAAGTACGCCGCAACAGCAGGTGGGAAGCCGAGTCGCTCGATACCGCCCGCGATCTTGCGTGACGGGATGGCGCTGGTGGCCTCGAACGCGGCGAAGTGGCCTGCAGCGGCTCCTCGCAGACGGCGCTGACGGCAGCAGAGCGACATGATGTTGTCCGTGGCGAGCGTTTCCGCGGTGGCCTCGGGCAGATAGGCGCCGTACCACGCGTGGAGGCCACATGCGCCCAGGGCATCGGCGTACAACCGCTGGTGTAGCCGATCAGCCTGGCCGGCGCCGAACTCGTCGTACAGCAACTCGGCCAGGGCGACCTTCGCTCCTCCAGGAAGCACCGCGAGCAGCAGCGACTGGGGATCGGACTCCTTGAGCCCGAGGATGCTTCGCTGACGCAGGAATCCGAGCATCTGCTCCTCGTCCGCCTCGCGGAGCAGGTACGTCGCCGGCGACCCGCTCGAACCCGGCGTCGAGCGCCTGGCGCACCCCGAACAGGTCGAGATCCTGCTCCCGCTCTGACGGAACGCCGTCGAATCCGCGCGAACACCGGTGGTGAAGCATCCACAGCGCGAGCTGGGAGTCGTCCGCCAGCACCTCGACGTCATCCGGGACGAGCACGGTGGCGCCGTCCGGCGTGGACAGGGAAGCGCGTACGGCGGCGCTGAGCGGGCCGCGCGGAGGTGGAAGTGCATGCGGGACCCGTTCCCCGCCGGACGCGCGACACGCGTTGTGCAGGACGTTTCACCCCTGCGGTGGCGTGAAACGGGCTCACCGGGGTACCGGCGATGAGGATGCCGGAGCCGCACGATCGTCGACGCCAGCCCGACAGAGTTCGAGGATGAGATCACGACCAGCCCTGGCCTCCGCTTCCGCGACGAGTGAAGGGGCGTGACGATGGTGACGACGCGCGAGACGATGTCGCCCAGGGCCGCGCGCGCCCGCGCGGGGGACACCCTGGTCGAGGTGGCGCAGACCTTGCGGGACTGTCACCTGCCCCAGCTCCCGATCTGTGACGAGTCGGGGGCGCTTGTCGCGGTCGTGACCGACCGCGACCTGGTCGTGGGGGCGATGGCGGACGGTGCAGATCCGACGACCACCCACGTGTGCGACCTCGGACTGGTCGCCCCCGTCTCCGTGCGGGCCGACGCGTCGGCCGAGGAGGCGCTCGGCCTGATGATCGAGCACGCCACCCGGCGTCTACCGGTGGTCGACCACGGCCAGCTGGTGGGGACAGTCACCCAGACAGCGCTGGCGCTGGCCTTGTCCGATACGTCGATCGGCACCCTGATTGCCGAGGCCAGCGGGTCGCGCGAGCGCGGACGCCGCTGACGGAAGACCGTCGGCTCAGTCGCTGCTCGTGCTGGGCAAGCACCCGTGGGTCACGACATGACGAGCCACCTCGCGCAGCTTCGTGTTCGTGGTGCTGGAGTAACGGCGCAGCAGCTCGAAGGAACGGTCGAGGTCGAGGTCGTAGGTGTGCATCAGGATGCCCTGCGCGACACCGATCAGGTGCCGGCTCTCCATGGCCGTCTGCAGTCCGGTGACCAGCCGAGCGGTCCCGAGTGCGTTGGCAGCGTGGGTGGTGAAGATCAGGGCGGCGTCCACGTCGTCGCCGTCGAAAGCCTGGCGCCGCTCGGCATACAGGTTGAGGGCACCCAGCACCTCGCTCGGGGTGGACAGCTGCACGCTGAGGACCGAGTGCACGCCCAAGTCGGCGACGCGAGGCCCCCAGGTCGGCCATCTACGGTCGCTGTGGAGGTCTCCTGCCACGAACGGTTCCTGTTCGAGCGCCGCGTCGACGCAGGGCCCCTCACCCAGCTCGTACTGGAGCCGGTCGCAGTCGGTCGCCATCTCTGATGTGGACGCGATCGTCTGGGTGCCCCCATTCCGGCGCATGGTCACGCTCGCATGATGCGAGGAAGGGACGACCTCGAGCGCACGCCTGACCACCGCGTCGGTCGTCGTCTCCTCCTGCGGGGCACCGAAGAGGTCACGGCTGAGCTCGGCGAAGTAGGAGGCAGAGCCGTCGCGCGCGGACATGGATTCGTGCTCCCGGAAGGCGGACACCGATGTTCCGAGAATATCGGAACGCCGGTGATTCGCGGCAACTCTCAGCTCGCCAAGGATCCCGGCGGCAAACGACCCAGCTGACGACGCAGGTCGGCGTAGATGCGCGACAGTAGGCGGGACACCTGCATCTGCGTGACCCCGATGTCCTCGGCGATCTCCTGCTGCGTCAGGCCGTCGAAGAACCGGAGGCGGAGGATCCTGCGGTCACGCGCGGCCAGCCCTCGTACGACGGGTGCGAGCATCGCCCGGGCCTCGGCCGCCGTGGAGCCACGGTCGTCGTCCGGGAGCAGGTCGCCCAGGCTGGCGGTGCCACCGTCACCGACAGGATGGTCCAGGGAGGCCGGCGTGAAGCAGCCCTCCCCTCCCATCGCCTCGCGGACGTCGCTCTCTGCCACACCGAGATGCACGGCGATCTGGTCCGGCGTCGGCTCGCTGCCGTTGTCCCGCGCGAGCTCCGCACTGGCGGTCGAGACCAGGCGCTGCAGGTCCTGGATGCGCCGGGGCGGGCGCACCACCCACCCGTGGTCCCGGAAGTGGCGGCGGATCTCGCCCCGGATCGTCGGCACCGTGTAGGACAGGAAGTCATGCCCTCGTGCGCTGTCGAAGTTCTGTGCCGCCTTGACCAGGGCCATGTATGCGACCTGGTGCAGGTCCTCCGTCGGGATGCCGCGCGACCGGTACGGCGACACCACGGCGTCCGCCACCCCCAGGTTGACCATCACCAGCTCGTCAGTGAGCTCGTGCCGCTCCTCGGGGGAGGTGCAGTCGCGCAACCGCTGCAGCAGGTCGTCGGTGCGGTCCCGGCGCTGGGGACGTGTGAGTCCGTGCTCCGCGAGCCGGCCGGCAGGACCGGTCGGCGGTCGTTCCGTGGTCGTCACTGCTGCACCGCCGTCGTCGTCACGAGGGAGAGGACGCACCGCCGTTTGCTCCAGCGGATGTCGGTGGATCGTTGGCCGAAGGACGGCGCGGTCACCCGTAACCGCAGCGGCTCATCGTCATGGGCCGGTGCTCGTCACGCTAACGAGCCCGTCTCCCGCCGGGCACGCCCGTGCGGGTGAATCTCGGGCACCTGGGACACAGCGCCTCGGTGAACGGCATCGCCACCCGCCTAGTGGGTACCCGGCAGCCATGGCTCCCACAGGGAAAAACGCATACCGGCGTGACGCGAGCACGGAGCGCCCGGGTGCGCGCTGGTGGGTGCCTGACGACATGTCACCGGGTGGTCTGCACGCCGGAATCGAGGCGTGCCAAGGCTGTGAGCTCTACCGTGACGCCACCCACGGGGTCCCGGGACGGGGTCCGCAGGACGCGTCGCTGATGCTCGTGGGGGAGCAGCCGGGTGACGACGAGGACCGCGCCGGCAAGCCCTTCGTGGGTCCGGCCGGACGACTGCTGGACCGCGCACTCGCCGACGCCGGCCTGCCGCCCGAGTCGGTGTTCCTCACCAACGTCGTCAAGCATTTTCGCTGGTCGGGCAGGCGCGGCAAGCGGCGGATCCACCAGTCCCCGAGCAGGGTGCACGTAGCCGCGTGCGGTCCGTGGCTGGTCGCCGAGCTCAGCGTGGTGCGACCACGCGGCATCGTGCTCCTGGGCGGGACGGCGGGTAAGGCGGTGTTCGGTTCTGCGTTCCGGGTGGGGGAGTCGCGTGGCCGGATGGCCGACTGGCCCGTCGACTTCCCCGGCGCCACCGACACCACGCCGCTCCCGGACTGGGTGCTGCCCACGCTGCATCCCGCGGCCGTCCTTCGCTCGCAGGACCGCGACGCGGACTACCGGACGCTCGTCGACGACCTCACCCTGGCACGCTCCGGGGTCGGTTCCGTGTGAGGTACGTGTGCGTCAGTGGTTGCGCAGGGCGTCGATGAGCTGCTTCTTGGACATCGAGGACCGGCCCTCGATGCCGATCTCCCGCGCACGCTTCTCGAGCTGGGCCTTCGTCCAGTCGTCGTAGCTGCCGCCCTCGCCGCCCTTGCGGCCGACGGCCGACCTCGAGCTGTTGGCGCTCGCGTTGGCGATCCGGGCCGCCTTCTCCTTGCTGGCGCCCTCGTCGCGGAGCGCCTCGTACGTCTTGTCGTCCTTGACAGACGGTCCGGGCTTGCGTCCGGGCATCACAACCTCCTCGAGTCGGGCCGGTCAACCGGCGCGGACCGGACCGGTACCCGGCTCGACGGAGCACAAACGGGCCGGGTCCGGCCCTGCAAGCGGCAGTCAGCCGTCGAGCTCGGCACGGACCAGCGCCGTCGCGAGGGCAGCCACCTTGCCGCGCGGCGCGAGGTCGGCCAGGGCCGCCGGCTCGGCGGGCAGCCCGCGGCCGCGAGCGGAGGCCAGAGCGCGCTTGTCGAAGAAGGGGCTCACCTCCGGCCAGACGACCTGCACCTCCCGGCAGAAGATGGCGGCGCCGGTGTCGCCGATCCGTGGCACGTCGGTCAGTGCTGCCAGGAGGTCGTCCACGCCCGCGTGCGACTCCGGCCGAAGACCCCTCAGGTCGCCGCCGTGGACGTCGATCACGTGGGTCGCCAGCTTTTCCAGCTGCGTCGACGTGCTCTCGTCGTATCGGCGGTAGCCGCCCCTGACCAAGGCGTCCACGCGTTCCTGCCAGGTAGCGTCCCGCAGCTTCTCCGGTGTGCGCCACCCGGCGGCGAACAGCTCCCGCGCCGAGGCCACAGCGACGTCGGCGGCGATGCGGGCGGAGCTGAGCATCGTCAGCACCAATAGCTGGAAGAGGGGGGACGGCTTGTCGCGCAGCGTGATCCCTGCCTGCTCCGCGTAGGTCTGCCCGTGCTCCCGCACCAGTTCGCGCGCAACGTCCTTGTGGCTCACGTGGTCCTCGTCGTGGGTCGACTCGTGCGGAGGTACCCAACGCAGGTGCGAACAAACTTCCAAAGCGCAGGAATGCCGCGTGGCGGGCCGGGTACCGGACCGGCTCCCGATGTGAGGAGCCGACGATGAAGGCAGTGACCTGGCACGGACGACGCGACGTACGCGTCGAGGAGGTGCCCGACCCGATCCTGAAGGAGCCGAACGACGCGATCGTGCGGATCACCTCGAGCGGGCTGTGCGGCTCCGACCTCCACCTCTACGAGACGCTCGGCCCGTTCATGGGCGAGGGCGACGTCCTCGGCCACGAGCCGATGGGCATCGTCGAGGAGGTCGGCCCGGACGTCGGTGACCTGAAGGTCGGCGACCGGGTGGTGATGCCGTTCCAGATCTGCTGCGGCCCCTGCTGGATGTGCGAGCCAGGGACTCCACACCCAGTGCGAGACCACCCAGGTCCGCGAGCAGGGCATGGGCGCCGCGCTCTTCGGCTTCAGCAAGCTCTACGGCGAGGTGCCCGGCGCCCAGGCGGAGTACCTGCGGGTCCCGCAGGCGCAGTTCATGCCGATCAAGGTGCCCGAGGGCCCGCCGGACGAGCGGTTCCTGTTCCTCTCCGACGTGCTGCCGACGGCGTGGCAGTCGGTGGTCTACGCCGACGTCCCCGACGGCGGCACGCTGCTCGTGCTCGGGCTGGGCCCGATCGGTGACATGGCGACCCGGATCGCGCTGCACCAGGGCGCCGGGTGATCGCGCGTCGACCTGGTGCCCGAGCGGCTCGACCGCGCGCGCGCCGCGTGGTGCCGAGGTGATCGACCTGGGCGCTGTCGACGACGTCGCCGAGGAGGTGCGTTCGCGCACCGGCGGCCGGGGCGCCGACGCGGTGATCGACGCGGTCGGCATGGAGGCCCACGGCTCGCCGGTGGCCGAGGTGGGTCAGCGGATCTTCAACGCGCTGCCCAAGCGGCTCACGGCGCCGCTGATGAGCAAGGTCGGCGCTGGACCGGATGGCGGCCATCTACACCGCCATCGACGCCGTGCGCCGTGGCGGCACGGTCTCCCTGATCGGCGTGTACGGCGGCCAGAGCGACCCGATGCCGATGCTGACGATGTTCGACAAGCAGATCCAGCTGCGGATGGGCCAGGCCAACGTCAAGCGCTGGGTCGACGACATCATGCCGCTGCTCGCTCGACGACGCCGACCCGCTCGGCGACCGAGCAGTTCGCCACCCACCGGATGCCGCCTGGCCGAGGCCCCGACGGCGTACGCAACTTCCAGAAGAAGCCGGACGGCACCGTCAAGGTGGTCTTCGATCCGGGAGCGGCGGCATGACCTCCACCGGGCGGGACGACACGACCTCTGACCCCTCCCTGGACGACTCGGAGGGTAACGAGTGGGCCGACGAGGGGGGCGCCGTGCAGGAGGGTCCCGCGACGGACCCGGACGACGCACCCTGAGGAGGCCGTTCTTTCAGCTCCCGGCGCCGAACAGCGACGTGCTGCCGTCCGCCCACACCACCAGTCCGCTCTGACGCCGGCGCCCGCGTAGCCAGTCGAGGGCGTCGGCTGCCGAGGGCGAAGGCGGCGGTGGCGTCGATGTCGGCCCAGATCAGGTCGGGCCCGACGACCGTGACCGAGGCGACGTCGGCCGGTGTCCGCCCGGAGCGGGCGTCGACGATGTGGGCTCCGCGGTGCGCCAGCCCCGAGGTGGCCACCGCTCCGTTCCGGACCGGGACGACGGCGACGACCCGGGCCGGGTCGTGCGGGTCCTCGACCCCGATCCGCCAGCCCGGGCTGCCCGGCCATGCCGGTGCGGCAGACCAGGTCGCCGCCGGCCGAGAGGCAGACGTCGGTGTCGGGCAGCACGTCGAAGGCGCGGGCCGCGCGATCCACGGCCCAGCCCTTCACCACGCCGCTCGGGTCGAGGACGGTCCCGCCGGCGGGGTCGGCACGTCGTACGTCGAAGGCGCCGCCGGACTGCTCACGGGCGTGCTCGCCCAGCGCGAGGACCTCACGCACCTCCGTCGGGGCACTCCTCCGGCGAGAGCTCGTCGCGGCCGAGCCGGGAGACCACCGAGTCGTTCGCGGTAGGTGCTGAACACCCGGTCCGCCTCGTGCAGGACCTCCAGCGCCGCCTGCCAGGCCGCCTCGACCGCGCTCGTCGTGTGCGTGGCGCCCGCGCAGGGCGAGGCTGATCGGCATCCCCATGACCTGCTCGACCCGCCGCTGCACCGCGGCTGTGCCGGGCGATGCCTGCGTCACGCTCACAGCCTCGCCTGGTCGAGCGCGCTCTGGAGCGACTCGAGGTAGCCGTTGCTGGTGACCGTCGCGCCGCTGACCATGTCGATCTGGGCGCTCTGCGCGTCGACGGTCTCCTGGGTCAGGATCGGCAGCGCGTAGTCGTTGATCTCCTGGTCCCTGCCGTTGCCGCTCGGGTACTGCAGCACGGTGACCTTGGTGATCGTGCCGCCGCGTCACGGTCAGCTGGACCTGCACCGGACCCCACTGGGTCTGGGCCACCGAGCCGGTGACCTCGGTGCTGCCGGTGGCGCTCGATCCCGAGCCCGAGCGCGACGAGGAGCCGCCCGACGAGGTGGACCCCGATGAGCGCGGACCCGGACGACGTGGACCCGGACGACCCGGACGTCGACCCGGAGCTGCTGGTGATCGGGCCGGACTGGATGGAGGTCGGCGCGCTGGTCGCGAGCGGCCCCGAGGTGGAGGTGCTGTAGCCGAACAGCAGGACCAGGGTGGACAGGGTGCTCAGCACCGAACAGGGCGATGCGTCTCATCGGGTCACCACGCAAACGTCTCGAGATGGAGTCTGGGCAGGGGGGAGGCCGGCGGCCGTGAGGGTGCGCCGGACCAGGTCGGTCCACGGTTCCGGGCCGCACACGTACACGTCGCGCTCGGCGATGTCCGGGACCCAGTGCCGCAGGGCACCGAGGTCGTCGACCCGCGCCATCTCGTCGCCCAGCCCGTCACCCAGCCAGGAGTCCGGGCGCCGGCGGCGGCCGGGGAGGCGCAGCACCTGCAGCCCGCGCTCGCGGGCGAGCTGGTCGAGCTCGCGGGCGAAGAGCGGCTGGCGGCGAAGCGCTCGACCAGGATCGCCTCCCCGGGTGCGTACGTCGAGGCCCTCGGCCAGCGCGCGCAGCGGCGTGATGCCGACCCCGGCGCCGATCAGGGCGACCTTGCGACGGGTGCGGGCGCGGGCGCTGAGCCGGCCGTACGGGCCTTCCACGATCGCGCCCGGGTGCCGGGCCGGAGGCGCGCGGGTCGCGACGCTGCCGTCGCCGACGCCCTGGACCGTGATCCGCAGGCTGCGCCCGTCGGGCGCCGCGGAGAGCGAGTACGGGTTCGCGCGGGTCCAGCCGGGACCGGACAGGAAGCGCCAGGTGAAGAACTGGCCGGCCTCGACCCGGAGCTCGTCCAGCCGGTGACCGGTGAGGTAGACGCGACCAGATGCCCGGCGCCCTCGTCGACCACCGAGCTCACCCGCAGCCGGTGCCGCAGGTTGAGCAGCAGCGGCTGGCCGACCCGCCAGACCAGGACGGCGGCCGCGGCCAGTGCCCAGGCGGTCCACCAGAACACGGTCTTCGCGGTGGACCCGAGGAACTGCTGGCCCGTCCAGAGCTGGTGCGGAAGGGCAAGGCCGACGCCGAGGTAGGCGTAGAGGTGCAGCAGGTGCCAGGACTCGTAGCGCAGCCGGCGCCGGGCCGCCTTGACGCTGGTGAACACGACCAGGATCAGGCAGATCGTCCCGGCGGCAGCCAGCAGCATGCCCGGGTAGTCGACGGTCAGCTGCCAGAGCATCGCGGGCGTCGCCAGGAGCCGTCCGGCGGCGTACCCCCAGGTGATGGTGACGACGTGGAACACCATCAGGTGTGAACGACGTGAAGCCCGACCAACCGGTGCAGCCTGGCCAGACGGTCCTGTCCGAACGCGCGCTCCAGCGTCGGCACCCGGGCCATCAAGACGCACCTGGGCCAGCAGCAGGACCGACGCGACCAGTCCGCTGAGGCGGCCGACCGAGGTCAGCCCGGTGGCCCAGCCGGCCAGGTCCTGGACGCCGCGGTCGGTCACCCACCAGTACGTCACCAGCAGGAGCGACAGCCACAGGGTGGAGAGGGCCGCCAGCCGGACGCCGGCGTCGACGCGGGCGCGGCGGCCGAGCCGGTCGGGGCTGCCCTGCACGGTCGTCCCGGCGCGTCCCTGGGAAAGCGTCGTCACGTGTCGTCGCCCCCGCCGACCAGGCCGTCGTTGGTGCTCCCGGAGCTGTCGTCGGTCGGTTCCCACTGGTTTCCGCTGGAGGGCTGGTCGGTCACGGTCGCTCCCGAAGTCGTTGGTGATGACAACTCTCCGGGCGCCCGCTGGGTCCCACGTGGGATGTGTCTGTGAGCCTCCTGTGGGGGTGCCGTCGGACGGGGTCTCCCCGTAGCCTGCTCACGGACGGGCGTCAGCCCGTCCCCGACTCTCGGAGGCCCGCATGACGACCACCCCGCCGGAGCGACCTGCCCCGGACGCGACCGCGGCCCGGCCGCCCGCGAACGCCGACCCCACCGACGCGACGCCGATGGGCGAGGACCCTCCGGTCGGTCGTGAGCCTGAGCCGGTCACGCCCGAGGACCCGTTGCGCGGGTCGCGCACCAGCGGCGTGTGGATCGGCCTGGCCGTGGTCGCGATCCTGCTCGTGCTCCTGATCATCTTCATCGCTCAGAACACCCAGAAGGTGCAGGTGGCCTTCCTCGGCTGGGAGGGCCAGACGCCGCTGGCGGTCGCGCTCCTCGCGTCCGTGGTGACCGGCCTGGTGGTCGCCGCGATCGCCGGCTCGCTGCGCATCATCCAGCTTCGCCGGCGCGTGAAGCGGTCCGCGCTATGACCGCCCGCGACGACGGTCCGTCCGACGCGCCCGAGACCCGGGGGGCCAGCGAGGACCACGAGCGCGAGCGCGATGCGGCGCTCGAGGCGATGCCCGCCGGCAACGCGACCGAGGACGACCAGGTCACCCAGCGCGAGCCGGACACCGAGAACCACGAGGACTGAGCCCGCGCGTGGGCGGGACTCAGCCGCCGATCACCGGCGCCCAGCCCGGACGTGGGATCAGGCAGAACGGGTGACCGGCCGGGTCGGCCCAGACCGAGCCGTGCTCGGACGCCAGCCGCCGGGCACCGAGCGCCTCGACCTTCGGCTCGGCGGCCTCGACGTCGTCGACCATCACGTCCACGTGCACCTGCTGCGGCCGCTGCGGGTCACCCCACTCCGGAGCCCGGTGGTCAGGTGCGAGCTGGAACGCGAACCCCGACGTGTCCGGCCGCTGCGAGACGACCACCCAGTCGTCGCTGCGGTAGGTCACGTGCAGTCCCAGCAGCTCCGCGTAGAACGCGGCCAGGGCCACCGGGTCGGGACAGTCCAGTACGACGTGGTGCGCGCGTCCGATCACCGGACCAGCATGCCGGTCCCGCCCGTCGTACGCCTGATCGTGCGTGCGGTTCGGCTCAGGAGATGACGGCGTCGAGCGTCTTCTTGAGAGCGCTGGGCTGTGAGGGCCGCTTCGGGGCATGCTTGCGCGCCTCGATCATCTCGGCGCCGATGTCCTGGAGCACGGTGCGCCCGAGGCCCTCACGTACCTTGGGGAACCACTCCTGCTCCTCTTCCTCGATGTGGTGGCGGACGTTCTCGATCAGCACCGTGGTCTTCGCGGTGAACCGCTCGGCGTCCGGCTTCATCGCGGCGAGCTCCACGACCAGCACGTCGGCGACGTGGTGCTCCTCGTAGGACTCCAGGACGTCGTCCTCGACCTCGGGGAGGAGTGCGCGGACGCGCGGGTACATGACCTCGTTCTCGATGTACGTGTGCTGGGTGAGCAGCTCGATCATCCGGTCGACCAGCTTGCCCTTGGCGGCGTGGGCGTTCTCACCGGCCTTCTCGAACTGGGTGAACAGCTTGCGGATCTCCTTGTGGTCGTTCTTGAGCAGCACGATGGCGTCGGTCGACATGGGTGGCCTTTCGAAGCAGAGGAGGTCTCTGCAGACTCGCGCATCCGGCCCGTGCCGCCTACGTCCCTACGGGCGTGCCCGAAGGGATTCCACCCCCGCAGGGGCATCGCGGAGCTCTACGCCAGGGGTAGACAGGAACCATGGCCAGCAACGAACGCCGGATCGATACCACCCCCGACCGCGTCTGGGACGTGCTCGCCGACGGGTGGCTCTACCCCCTGTGGGTGGTAGGCGCCACGCGGATGCGCGAGGTCGACGACACCTGGCCGGCCGTGGGCTCCCGGCTCCACCACTCGGTCGGGTCGTGGCCCTTGCTCGTCGACGACACGACGTCGGTGCTGGAGTGCACCCCGCACTCGCTGCTTCGGCTGCGCGCCAGGGCGTGGCCGGCCGGTGACGCGCACGTCACCATCCAGCTCAGCGGCTCGGGTGCGGAGACGGTGGTCGAGATCGAGGAGGACGCGGAGTCCGGGCCGGCCCTCCTGGTGCCGAAGCCCGCCCGCGACCTCGGCCTGCACTGGCGCAACGTCGAGACCCTGCGCCGGCTGGCGTTCCTCGCCGAGCGTCGCTCCGACCCAGCCTGAGCGTGAGCACGTACGACGCCGTCGTCGTCGGCGCGGGACCCAACGGCCTGGTGGCGGCCAACCGGCTCGTCGACGCGGGCTGGTCGGTGCTGGTGCTCGAGGCGCAGCCGGACGTGGGCGGCGCCGTGCGGAGCGACACCGAGGTGCACCCCGGCTTCGTGCACGACACCTTCAGCGCCTTCTACCCGCTGGCTGCGGCCTCGCGGGCGATCCGCTCGTTCGCGCTCGAGGAGCACGGCCTGGTCTGGCGGCACGCGCCGGCGGTGCTGGGCCACCCGCTGCGCGACGGGTCGTGGGCATTGCTCCACCGTGACCCCGGTGTGACCGCCGCGCTGGCCGAGGAGCGGCACCGCGGCGACGGCGAGGCGTGGCTCGAGCTCTGCGCCGAGTGGGACGTCGTGGGGGAGGCGCTGATCGACGCGCTGCTGACCCCGTTCCCGCCGGTGCGGCCCGGCCTGCGCATCCTCGCCCGGCTGCGGCGTGCCGGTGGTCTGAGTCTCGGTGCGCAAGCTGCTCACCCCGGCGGCCGACCTGGGCAACGGCTACTTCGGCGGGGACGCGCCCCGGCTGCTGCTGGCCGGCAACGCCGGGCACACCGACATCCCGCTCGACGCTCCCGGTTCCGGCCTGATGGCGATCCTGATGAGCATGCTCGGGCAGACGGTCGGCTTCCCGGTCCCCGAGGGAGGCGCGGGCCGGCTCGCCGAGGCGCTGGCCGGCCGGCTGCGAGCGCGCGGAGGCGAGATCCGGTGCGACGCCGAGGTGTCCGAGATCGTCGTCCGCGACGGCCGTGCCCGCGAAGTCGGGCTGCGCGGCGGGACCCGGTTCGGCGCGAGGCGGGCCGTGGTGGCGGCGGTGACCGCTCCGCTGCTCTACGGTCGGCTGCTCGCGCCCGCGGACGTCCCGGCGTCGACCCGGAAGGGCATGAAACGCTTCCAGCTGGACCCAGCCACGGTCAAGGTCGACTGGGCGCTCGACGGCGTGGTGCCGTGGGCGGGGACCCCGCCGTACCGACCGGGAACGGTGCACGTCGCGGACAGCGTCGCGGACGCGACCGAGGCGTTGGCGCAGGTGGCGGCGGGCCTGGTGCCGGCGCGGCCGTTCCTGCTCGCTGGCCAGATGACGACCACCGATCCGACGCGGTCACCGGCGGGCACCGAGTCGATGTGGGCCTACACCCACGTGCCCCAGCACGCGACCGACGACGCGGGGGAGGGTGGCATCCGCGGCACGTGGGACGCCAGCGAGAAGGAACGGTTCGCCGACCGCATGCAGCAACGGATCGAGGTCCTCGCGCCCGGCTTCGGCTCCCGCGTCCTGAGCCGCCGCGTCCTCGGACCGCACGACCTCGAGGCACGCAACGCCAGCCTGGTCGGCGGTTCGATCAACGGCGGCACGTCGCAGCTGCACCAGGAGCTGGTCTTCCGTCCGGTCCCCGGCACCGGGCGCGCGGAGACGGGGGTCGCCGGCCTCTACCTGGGCTCGTCGTCCGCGCACCCGGGTGGCGGGGTCCACGGCGCCGCGGGCATGAACGCCGCCCGTGCCGCACTGGCTCATGCGCGCGTCGAGCGGTTGCTTCCCGGATCGCTCGTGCGGAGAGGCAGGTCGTCGAGCGCCTGACGGAGCTCCTCGGTGGTGGAGAACACCCGGTCGGCGCCCGCCTCCCGCAGCTCTGCCTCACTGAAGCCCCCGGACAGCAGCCCGACCGCGTAGTGGCCGCCATCCCGTGCGGCTTGGACGTCCCAGACGGTGTCGCCCACCACCACGGCCGGACCCTTGCCGACGCGGGCGAGAGCCACCTCGACCACATCGGGCGCCGGCTTCGACGTCTCCACGTCGGCACTCGTCGTCAAAGCGTCCGCCTGCCGCGCGCCGCCGACGAGGTCGAGCAGCCGCTCGGTCTGCCCGGCCTGGCCCGAGCTCGCGACGAGCACGGTCAGCTTGCGACGACGGAGGTCCTGCACGAGGCGCTCGGCTCCCGGCAGCGCCCGGATCTCGTCGATGGTCTTGTCGAACTGCTCGTCGTGCTTGCCGCGGATGTCGTCCCCGTGATCACGCTCCACGTCCTCGCCGGCCACCTCCGTTACCAGCCGGTCGCCGCCCATGCCGATCGCCCGGTGGATGCGCCACAGCGGCACGTGCACGTCGTACGCCGCGAACGCCTCGGCCCAGATCACGACGTGCTGGTAGACCGTGTCGACCAGCGTTCCGTCGACGTCGAGCACAACCGTGTCGTAACGGATCCCGGCCCCGCTCATGAGCCCTCCCGGTGGCTGATCGCCGCGGCGACCGCCTTCGGCACTTCCATGTTGAACACCGACGGGATGATGAACGAGGCGTTGAGCTCCTCGTCCTTGACGGTGCGGGCGATCGCGTCCGCGGCGCGCAGCAACATGTCGATCGTGATCTCGGAGGCACGGGCGTCGAGGAGCCCGCGGAAGACGCCGGGGAAGGCGAGCACGTTGTTGATCTGGTTGGGGTAGTCCGAGCGGCCGCTCGCCACCACCGCGGCGTACGGCGCCGCCGCCACCGGGTCGATCTCCGGGTCGGGATTGGCCAGCGCGAAGACGACCGGGTCGGCCGCCATGTCGGCCAGCCACTCGGGCTGCAGCACGTTGGGCGCGGAGACCCCGATGAACACGTCGGCGCCCTTGAGCCCGTCGTGGAGCTCGCCGCGGCGCAGCTCGGAGTTGGTGACCGCGGCCAGCCGCGCCTTCGCCTCGGACAGCTGGTCGTCGTCGCGGGACAGCAGGCCCTCGCGGTCCCAGACGGTGACCTCGCCGGCCCCCGCGGCGAGCAGCAGGGTGACGATCGCGCTGCCGGCCGCACCCGCGCCGGCGACCACGATCCGCACGTCTGGCAGCGACTTCTTGACGCAGCGCAGGGCGTTGGTGAGGGCGGCCAGCACCACGATCGCGGTGCCGTGCTGGTCGTCGTGGAAGACCGGGATGTCGAGCGACTCGCGCAGCCGCGCCTCGACCTCGAAGCAGCGTGGGGCCGCGATGTCCTCGAGGTTGATCCCGCCGAAGCCGGGCGCGATCATCTCCACGGCGCGCACGATCTCGTCGGTGTCCTGGCTGGCCAGGCAGATCGGCCAGGCGTCGATGCCGGCGAAGCGCTTGAACAGCGCGGCCTTGCCCTCCATCACGGGCAGGGCCGCGCCCGGACCGATGTTGCCGAGGCCGAGCACCGCCGAGCCGTCGGTCACGACCGCCACGGTGTTGCCCTTGATGGTCAGCTTGCGCACGTCGTCGGGGTTGTTTGCCAGCGCCAGCGAGACCCGGCCCACACCCGGGGTGTAGGCCATCGAGAGGTCGTCACGGGTGCGGAGCGGAACCTTGGACGTCACCTCGATCTTGCCGCCGATGTGCAGCAGGAACGTGCGGTCGGAGACCTTGTGCACGGTCACGCCCTCGATCGCCTCGACCTTGGCGACGACGGCCTGGCTGTGCTCGGAGTCCTGCGCGGAGCAGGTGACGTCCACGACCAACCGGTCGTGGCGCGACTCGGCCATGTCCATCGCGGTCACGATCCCGCCGGCCGTCGCGATCGTCGTGGCGACGGTGCCGATCACCCCGGGATCGGGGTCGGTGTAGAGCCGCATGGTGATCGAGTACGACGAAGCGGTGGCGCTCATCTTTCGGGGTCCCCGGCCGAGCGCGAGCGGAGCGAGTGGTCGGTTGGGGTGTTCATGGAACCCAACCTAGAGTGTCGGCAGGCTCGCGGTCAGGCCCCCGCGCGACGTCCGGACCGTCCCGCACGGGTAGGATCCCGCAGGGCACAGCGCGGGTTGGAGGACAGCACATGGGTGTCGTGTCATCAATCAAGGGTGCGGTACGTCGCACCCTGATCGCGCGCTCGGACGGCATCGACCTGTCCCGGCTGGACAAGGTGCCCGACACCCTCTCGTGGCCGCTCAACCGGGACCTGATGGCGCCGACCGCCCGCCTGGGACGGGTGCGAGACGAGGCGCCGGTGCACAAGCTGACCTCGTTCCTCGGCCTCGACATCTGGCTGGTGACCGGCGACGCCGAGGCACGCGAGGTGCTGGGCGACACGACGTCGTACTCGACGGACATCCGCCCCTACATGGGCCGGCGGGGCTCGACCACCGACGGTGACTTCGGCGGGCTCGGGTTCACCGACCCGCCGGAGCACACGCGGCTGCGCAAGCTCCTGACCCCCGAGTTCACGATGCGCCGGCTCCGCCGGCTCGGACCCGGGATCAAGGCGATCATCGAGCACCAGCTCGACGAGGTGGAGCGCGCCGCGGCCGCGGGCGACGGCACGGTCGACCTGGTGCCGACCTACGCGTTCCCGGTGCCGTTCCTGGTGATCTGCGACCTGCTCGGCATGCCGGACGAGAAGCGGGAGACGTTCAGCTCGCTGGCCACGGCGCGCTTCGACGTCTCGAAGGGGGGCACCGGCACCGTCGGCGCGATCGGCGGCTCGCGCGACTTCCTGCTCGCCGAGGCCGCCCGGCAGCGCCACGAGCCGGGACCCGGCCTGATCGGCCAGATCATCCGGGAGCACGGCGAGGAGATCAACGACTTCGACCTCGGTGGCCTGGCCGACGGCGTGTTCACGGGTGGCCTCGAGACCAGTGCCTCGATGCTCGCGCTCGGCACCGCGGTGCTGCTGGAGAACCGCGACCTGTGGGACCGGCTGGTCGCCGACCCGGACAACGAGACGGGTGACGTCGACGCGATCGTCGAGGAGCTGCTCCGCATTCTGTCGGTGGTGCAGGTGGCGTTTGCACGGTTCGCCAAGGACGACGTGGTCGTCGCCGGCATCCCGATCAGCAAGGGCTCGGTGGTCATGACCCACCTGCCGGCGGCCAACCGCGACCCGCGCGCCACCCCCGGCGACGGGGTCGACCTGGCGCGTGCGAGCGGGTCGCACCTCGCGTTCGGCTACGGGTTCCACCGCTGCGTCGGTGCCGAGCTGGCACGGATGGAGCTGCGGATGGCGTTCCCGATGCTGGCGCGACGCTTCCCCGACCTGCGGCTCGCCGTACCGGCCGCGGACCTCGCGTACCGAGCCCAGAGCATCGTGTACGGCGTCGAGGCGCTCCCGGTCACGATCTGAGCCCGCTGGTTCGTTGACTTTGGTTCATGTCTCGTACTTAAAAGGGGTCCATGGTCCCTGCGCCTTCCCCCGAGCCTGCGGCTGAGCACGCTCGGTATCCACGCCGCCGCGATGGGCGCCGCCGAGCGGTCGTTGCAGCCGGTTCCTAGCGGACAGGTCGACCTCGCCCCGGTGCCCTGATCCCGGCCGGGCCGCCTACGACGCCGGGTGCGCCAGGTCGGCCGGCAGTGCGATCCGGGAACCGGAGAGCGCGGTGACCGGGTCCTCGAAGAGGGGTGCGAAGGCCATCTCGGCGGCACCGAGCAGCACGGAGTCCTCGCCAAGCCCCGGAACCTCGAGGGTCACCGACTCTCCGGACGCCTGCATGGCACGCGAGCGCAGGGCCTCGAGGACGTCGGCATGGACCAGCGCGTAGAGCGACCGTACGTAGCCGCCCATCAGGATGACCTGCGGGTTCAGCAGGTTGACAGCGCTGGCGAGTCCCAGGCCCACGTGCCGGCCGATCTCGCGGAGCTCGGGAGTAGGGCCGTCGAGCTCGTCGAGGAACTCCGAGAGGGACGTCACTGCGTCGGGGGGACAGCCGATCGCCTTCGCGATCGCCTCGGCACCGACCTCGGTCTCCCAGCACCCCTGGCTGCCGCAGTGACACACCCGACCGTCGGCGCGGTAGAGCATGTGCCCGATCTCGCCGGCGTACCCACCCGCCCCCTCCAGGGGCACGCCGCCCATGATCAGGCCCGCTCCGACCCCGACCAGGCCGGAGAGGTAGACGAGGTTGTCCACTCCGACTCCCGCGCCCCGCAGGTGCTCGGCGAGCGCACCGAGGTTTCCGTCGTTTCCCAGTGACACCGGGAGCTCGGGTCCCAGCCGGCCGGTGATCATGTCGCCGAACGGGACGTCGTGCCAACCCAGGTTGGGAGCGGAGCGGACCACGCCGTCCGTGCGCCTGATCACGCCCGGAAGGCTGATTCCCATGCCGACCAGCGGTGCGCCCCGCGGGGCTCCGGCGACCAGCTCGGAGACTAGCCGGACCACCGTGCGCGCAACCTGCTCCGGGTCGGGCTTGCCGGGAAGCGGTGCCGTCGCCCGGCCCTGGACCACACCGCCGAGGCCCACCCGGGCGACCATCAGCCGTCCCACGGCGACGTCGACAGCCATCACGTAGGGACCGGTCGTCGTGATCCGGACCTCGGTCGACGGTCGACCCGCACCGTGGCGCACCGGCGATGGGTCTGGCCTGCTCCGTGGCACCGAGCGACTCCAGTTCGGCGACCAGACCAGCGATGGTGCTGCGGTTCAGCGCCATCAGGGAGGTCAGCTCGGCACGAGAGATCTGCCGCACCCGGTGCACGTGCCGCAGGAGGGTGCCGAGGTTGTGCCGTCGTACACCCTCCTGGTTGGTCCCGCTTCCCGGACGGCCGTCCGGATTCTTGCTCAACTCGTGCCCGTCGCGGACCGCCTTCGCCGCGAGATGGCGTCCACGCTGGCCGCGAGCAGCAGCACGCCACCGGTGACGAGGAAGTTGATGTACGAGGCCTGGTCGAGCAGGCCGAGACCGTTGGCGATCGTTGCGATCACCAGGCCGCCGATGACGGCGTCCCGGGCCTTGCCCTTGCCGCCGAACAGGCTGGTGCCGCCGATGACCGCTGCGCCGACCGCGTAGAGCAGCACGTTGCCGCCGCCGGACGAGGTCGACACCTTGCCGCCGTAGGACGCAGCGACGATGCCGCTGACCGCGGCCATGGTGGAGCAGCAGATGAACACCAGGATCCGGATCCGGTCGACCCTGATGCCGGCACGGCGTGCCGCCTCGGAGTTGCCGCCGACCGCGTAGACGTGCCGGCCGAAGGTCGTGCGCCCGAGGATGAAGGTCCACAGGATCAGCAGCACCGCGACCACCGGCAGGACGTACGGGATGCCCTCGATCGGGAAGTTCGGGTTGACGCTGCGGTTCTGGTTGAGCAGGTAGGTGACGGCGAGCAGGATCACGGCGAGCGCGATGTTCTGGGCCACCACGACCGCCAGCGGCTGATGCTGGAGGTTCTGGGCGACCTTGCGGTGGTGGCCCCACAGCGTGATGGTCGCGTAGCCCGCGATGACCGCGATGGTGAGGATCCAGCCCCAGAAGGGCGTGAGGTTGTCGTTGGCGATGCCGCTGATGACCGGGTCGTCGATCCGCACCGAGCCGCCCTCGCCGATCAGCTTCAGGGTGACGCCCTGCAGTCCGAGGAAGAATGCCAGGGTCACCACGAACGACGGGATGCCGAGCTTGGCGACGAGCACGCCGATGATCAGGCCGATCACGGCGCCCGTGGCCAGGCCGGCGAGCACCGCGAGGTACCAGGGCTGGTCGTGCTTGACCAGCTCCAGGCCCATCACGCACGCCGCCACGCCGCCCGCGACCCCGGCGGACAGGTCGATGTCGCCGAGCAGCAGCACGGGCACGAGTCGCCATCGCCAGGATGATGATCGATCCGGACTGGGAGATCAGGTTGGCCATGTTCAGGTCGGACAGGAAGCGGTCGTTTGCGATGCCGAAGACGACGAACAGGACGACCAGCCCGAGCACGGAAGGCAGGGCGCCCATGTCGCCGCCTCGCACCCGGGTGAAGTACGCCCGGACGGACTCACCTAGCGTCGTGGACTGGGTGAGGTCGGAGGCGAAGCCGACGTCCTCGGCCTCGGTGGACTCCGGCTCGGTGGTGGTGGTGTCGGTCATAGCGATCCTTCGCAGTCAGACCGTCGACGGCGCCGGGGCGCCCTCGATCTCGGATGAGTGGCCGGTGGTGATCAGCTCGACGACCTGACGTGAGGTGACGTCCTTGGTCGCGACGTCCGCAGCGACCCGGCCGAGGTAGAGCGCGGTGATCCGGTCGGCGACCTCGAACACGTCGGTGAGGTTGTGCGAGATCAGCAGCACCCCGACACCGGAGTCGGCGAGACGCCGGACCAGGTCCAGCACCTGACGGGTCTGGGCGACACCGAGGGCTGCGGTCGGCTCGTCGAGGAGCACGACCTTGGAGTTCCACAGCACCGACTTGGCGATCGCGACGGTCTGGCGCTGGCCACCGGAGAGGCTCGCGACACTCTGCCGCACCGACTTCACGGTGCGGACCGAGAGCGAGGTCAGCGCCTCGCGTGCCCTGGTCTCCATCGTGGTCTCGTCGAGCAGCAGACCGTTCCTGGTCTGCTCGCGCCCGAGGAACATGTTCTCGACGATGTCGAGGTTCTCGCACAGTGCGAGGTCCTGGTAAACGACCTCGATGCCGAGTGCGGCGGCGTCCTTGGGGCTGTGCACCGAGACGGGGCGGCCGTCGAAGAGGTACTCGCCGTTGTCGGCGGGGTGGATACCGGCGAGGCACTTGACCAGCGTCGACTTCCCGGCGCCGTTGTCACCCACGAGAGCGGTGACCTGGCCGGAGTAGAGGGAGAGGTCGACGTCGTGCAGCACGTGGACCACGCCGAAGGTCTTGTTTATCCCTCGCAGGGAGAGAAGGGGGGTCTGGTCGCTCATCGCGGCCTCCAGGGGGCAGGGTGCTGGTGGGGTGCTCGGCCGTGGCCGGAGTGGTGGCCCCCGGATGATCCGGGGGCCACCACCTGTCGATCAGCTGATGCCAGCGTCAGTGCACAGCTGGGCGAACTCGCCCGTGCACAGGTCGGAGGCCTTCATGTCACCTGAGTCGATGACCGCCTTGACGTTCGACTTGTCGATCGCCACCGGGTCGAGCAGGATCGCCGGCACATCACGGTTGCCCGTGTCGTCGTGGACCGTGCCGGTCGTGTTGGGCTTGTCGCCCTTGACCATCGCGATGGCGGCGTCGGCGAGAGCACCGGCCTGGCCCGTTGCCGACTTCTGGATCGTCATGCACTGCGTGCCGGCGAGGATGTTCTGCAGACCCTCGACCGTGGCGTCCTGACCCGTGACGGGGACCTTGCCGGCCTGGCCGTTCTTCTTCAGGATCGAGATCACGCCGCCGGCGAGACCATCGTTGGCGGCGTAGACGCCGTCGACCTTGCCGTCCACCTTCGTGTACAGCTGCTCGAAGATTGTGACGGCCTTGTCGTTGTCCCAGTCGGGGACGGCCTGCTCGCCGACCTTCTTGTAGGAAGCCACCTTGTCGAGAACGCTGTGCGCGCCTTGTGAGAAGAGGGTGGCGTTGTTGTCCGTCGGCGAACCGTTCAGGTAGATGACGTTCGCAGGCTTCTTGCCGAGGCACTTCTCCAGGCCCTTGCCCTGCAGGGCGCCGACCTTGCTGTTGTCGTAGGAGATGTAGACGTCGGCGTCGCCACCCAGGGTGAGCCGGTCGTAGTCGATCGTCTTGACGCCCTGCTTGGCCGCCTTCTGCTCGATGGCCGCGCCCGAGTCGGAGTCCAGGTTCACGATCGCCAGAACGGTCACGCCGTCGGTGATCATGCTGTCCGCGATCGTCGCCATCTTGTCGGCGTCGCCTTCAGCGTTCTGGATGTCGTAGTCGACGCCAGCCTTCTTGAACGCCGCCTCCAGCGCCGGACGGTCCGCGCTCTCCCACCGGACCGAGGACTTCGTGTCAGGCAGGATCACACCGATCTTGCCCTTACTGTCGCTGCTACCCGAGTCGCCGTTGTTGTTGTTGCTTCCACAGGCACTGATCGCCATCGTCGAAGCCAAGAGTCCTGCCAGCACCAAGCTGTGCGTCCGCTTCACGCGCATCGCCTCCATTTGCGTTTCTTCTCGTGCACCCGGCCGGCACCCGGAGGCGGACGGAAGCATATTGTTGTCCGCAACAACATATAGAGTGACCGCCGTCACGTCCAGTAACGATTCGACAACACACCGAGGGTGAGGCCCATGACCAGCGCTCCGATCACGGGTTCCCGACAGCTCAACTGGGCGGGCAACCACGAGTACGCGTTCGGCGAGCCGCTCGCGCCGGGCTCCCTCGACGAGCTGCGGACCGTCGTCGCGTCGCACCGTCGGTTACGGGTCATCGGCACGCGGCACTCCTTCAACGCGCTCGCCGACGGGGAGCGCGCTGTCTCCGTCGGCAGTCTCCCGACGGAGGTCGTGGTCGACCGGTCGGCCATGACCGTGGCGTGCGGTGCCGGGCTCACCTACGGTGAGCTGGCCGGACATCTGCGGCCGCACGGGGTGGCGTTGCACAACCTGGCCTCGCTCCCGCACATCTCGATCGCGGGTGCGGTCGCCACCGCGACGCACGGCTCGGGGGACGGCAACGGGAATCTCGCCACCGCGGTCGCCGCCGTGGAGCTGATCACCGCCTCGGGGGACGTCGTGACCGTGTGGCGTGGGATGCCGGAGTTCGACGGCTGCGTGGTGAGCCTGGGGGCCCTCGGGGTGGTCACCCGTCTCACGCTGGACGTGGAGCCTGCCTTCGAGATCGGACAGCTGGTCTACGAGGGTCTCGAGTGGGAGGCGCTGCTCGACGGCTTCGACGAGATCACCTCGACGGGCTACAGCGTGAGCGTCTTCACCGGGTGGGCCGAGCGCGCGGGCAGCGTGTGGGTCAAGCGGCGGATCGGGGTCGGGGAGTCGTGGCCAGCCACTCTGGCCGGGGCCGTCCCGGCCGATGGTCAGCGGCACCCCCTTCCCGGTCTCGACCCGGTGAACTGCACGCCGCAGCTCGGGTCGCCCGGTCCGTGGGAGGACCGGCTGCCGCACTTCCGGATGGGCTTCCGACCGAGCAACGGCGAGGAGATCCAGTCCGAGTACCACGTGCCGCGCGTGCACGTCCGCGAGGCCGCGCTGGCGTTGCTCGGCGTCTCCGCGCAGGTGCGTCCGGTCCTCCTGGTGGGGGAGATCCGGACGGTGGCCGCGGACACCCTCTGGCTCAGTCCCCAGTACGGACGCGACACGGCGTCCTTCCACTTCACCTGGGTGCGTGACCAGGCGCGGGTCGAACGGGCTCTCGCGGCCGTGGAGTCCGCGCTCGAACCCTTCGATCCTCGACCGCACTGGGGGAAGGTGTTCTGCTACGGACCGGACACCGGACGCCGGTTCGCCCGACTCCCCGAGTTCCTCGCCCTGCGCGAGCACTTCGACCCCTCGGGCAGGTTCGCCAACGACTGGCTCGACGAGCACCTGCTGACCTAGCTGCCTTCGTGGTGGACCCGGAGGGCACCCGGTCAGGACTCGCTGTCGAGCTGGGCGAGCTGTGCCGGGGCGTGGCAGTCCCCGGCGGCCGCACCGGCGGGCACCGGGTCATCGATCGCGGCCAGGTCGTCGGGGTCAAACGGTGGTCGCGATCGCCTGCACCGCCTCCTCGACGCGAGAGTGGCGGCGCATCCCGACGACGAGCAGGAGGTCGTCGCCCTGGGCGGCGACCCAGGCGATCGCCAGCTGTGCGACGGAGAGCCTGTAGGTCTCGGCGATCGGCCCGAGCCGGCCGCCCGCCGGATCGTCTCCGGGCCGACCTCGGAGAGGCCGATGTGGTACACGTGCTCCTTCTCCACCTGCTCGGCGATGCCCCCGATCGTCTCCGCGATCGGGACGGCGGTGTCCAGCGGAGACGGGCGGTAGACGTCGACGTGGTCGGTGCCGAGCGGGCGCAGCGAGTAGGCCAGGAAGTTGCGCGTCGCCGCCGGCCGCGTGTCGTTGCCCGACCAACCGTTCTCCGGGTCGCGGAGCGCCCCGGACTTCACGCAGAGGCGACATCCTCCCGGGCCCGGTCCAGCAGCGGCCGCGGTTGAGCGTGCTCCGGGCTAGCCGGTGAAGAGTGTCGCTGCTTTGCGGACGGTCTCGACCAGTCCGTAGAGCAGCGGCACCAGCACCAGCAGCCAGGCGACGACGAGGCGTGCAGTCATGCCGAAACACCTTCCTTAGGCAGCGACGCGTCGTCGGGCTCGTGGAACCGCTCGGCGACGGGCTTGATCAGCAGGTTGGACACGAACCCGATGGCGAGCAGCACCACCATGGTCAGCAGCGCGAGCCGGTAGTCGGCGGCGGTGAGCTTGCCGGGCTCGCCCTCTGCGTCCAGGAACTTGTTCACGATCAGCGGTCCGGCGACGCCCGCGGCCGACCAGGCCGTCAGCAGCCGGCCGTGAATAGCGCCGACCTCGAACGTGCCGAACAGGTCGCGGAGGTACGCCGGGACCGTCGCGAACCCGCCGCCGTAGAACGACAGGATCACCGCCGCCAGCAGCACGAACAGCGCGGTCGAGGTGTGTCCGACCAGGGCGAGCAGGACGTAGAGCACCATGCCGCCCCCGAGGTAGAGCATGTAGATCGGCTTGCGCCCGATCACGTCGGAGGTCGAGGACCAGATGAAGCGGCCGCCCATGTTGGCGAGCGAGAGCAGGCCGACGAACCCGGCCGCCGCGGCCGCGCTCACCGTGGAGGTGTCGCCAACGCGGAAGAAGTCCTGGCTCATCGGTGCTGCCTGCTCGAGGATGCCGATGCCCGCGGTCACGTTGCAGAACAGGACGACCCACAGCAGCCAGAACTGCGGGGTCTTGATCGCGTTGCTGGCGGAGACGCTAGCGGTGGTGACCATCTTCTTCTGCTTGACCTGCGAGGGGTCCCAGCCGTCCGGCTGCCAGTCGTCGGCCGGCACCCGAACGGTGAAGGCGCCGAACAGCATGTAGGCGAGGTAGACGATGCCGAGCGTGACGAACAGCGAGGCGACCGCTGAGCCGCTGGCGATCGACGCCGGGTCGCTGGCGTCGTACCCGCTGTCGTAGAAGGCCAGCAGCCGGGCGCTGAGCGGGCCGGCGATCAGCGCGCCTCCGCCGAAGCCCATGATCGCCAGGCCGGTGGCGAGCCCCGGGCGGTCGGGGAACCACTTGATCAGGGTCGACACCGGGCTGATGTAGCCGATCCCGAGCCCGATCCCGCCGATCACGCCGTAGCCGAGGTAGACCAGCCAGAGCTGTCCGCTGCTGATCCCGAGCGCTGCCACCATGAAGCCGGTCGACCAGAACAGGGCCGCGGCGACCATCGCGGCCCGCGGCCCGTTGCGGTCGACCCAGGTGCCGCCGACGGCGGCGGACAGGCCGAGCATCACGATCGCGATCGAGAAGATGAGGCCGATCGCGGTGAGGCTGGCGTCGAAGTGCGCGACCAGCGCGTTCTTGTAGACGCTGGTCGCGTAGACCTGACCGATGCAGAGGTGTACGGCGAGCGCGGCCGGTGGGATCAGCCAGCGGTTGAACCCCGGTGGCGCCACTGTGGCTTCGCGTCGCAGGAACGAGGGAAGCCAGCTGCTGCCGGCCGGGTGGGACGTCGACGTGGCCATGATGCACCTCCGAGTAGGTGGATTCTTCTCTACTCCGATCTCGTTGAAACCGCAACGTCCTGAGGGAGGTTCTATCCGCTGACGACGCGCGATGTCCGGCCCACCACGGTCGACACCGCCGTGCACGGCAGGTCGGGGAAGGCGGCTCGGGTCGTGGTCACGTCGACCGGGTCCATGGTGTCCATCGCCAGTGCGGTGCGGACCTGGCGGCCGAAGCCGGGCCGAGCGCGCCCCAGCGTCCAGGCGGCCAGGTGCAGGGCGCTCCGCGGCACGTGTCGAGGTGAGCCAGGCCAGCGTTCGTGTGCCATCAGTGCGCGGGCGAGCGCGTCCAGACCCAGGTGCTCCGGCCCGGCGATCTCGAGCACCCGCCCGCGCAGCGCCGCGTCGAGGACGCTGCGCTCCACCAGTGCGGCCACGTCCTCGACGTCCACCCAGGCGATCGGGTTGGCGCCGGTGCCGAACACGAGGGGGCGACGGGACCGGCCGGCGGTCTGCCGCAGGATCTCGATCCAGGTCTGCGCGAAGGCCTCCGGCCGTACGACGGTCCAGGGGCAGGTGCTGGCCCGGAGTCGCTGCTCAGCGGCGTACTTCATCCGGGTCAGCTCCATCGGGCCGTCGGACCCGGCACGCAACACGGACACCAGCACCACGTCGCAGCCTGCGCGCTCGGCCGCGTCGACCAGGTGGGCGTTGCCGTCGCGGTCGACGTTCTCCGGTGTCACCCCACCCCGGCCGACGAACCCCTGGACCGCCGAGACCACCGTCGCTGCCCCGGAGACAGCGTCGCGGATGGATGCCGCGTCCCGTACGTCCCCGACCAGCACCTCGACCTCGGGATCGAGCGCATCGGGTGCGACGGTTCCCCGGCTCAGTGCCCGGACCTGCAGGCCGCGCCGGCTCAGGCGGTTGGCGACGCTGGAACCGAGACGACCCGTGCCGCCGGCGACCAGGATCATGGCCCGGCCACGATCTCCCGGACCGCGGTGTCGGCGTCCAGCTGGTCGTGGTCGACGGGCTCGAGGTAGAACCGGGCAGCACGCGCCCGGTGCTGCTGCGTGTCGATCTCGAAGATGATCACGCCACGCATCAGGTGGTCGGCCCCGTCTTTGCGTCGGCCCGACATCTCCCATTCGGTCCAGATCCCGTCGGGGGAGGGCGCCGTCCCCAGCACGCGGGCGGCCAGGTCGGGCACCGCCGCGAAGATCTGGGTCCAGTTGCGGCGCACCTGGTCACGCCCGGTGAAGCCACGCGCCGGATGTGACGGCGTGTGGTTGACGTAGCTCTCGGTGAAGCAGTCCACGAGGCGCTCCAGGTCGTGGGCGTTGGTGGCATCGAGCAGCCGCGTGACCAGGTCCGCTCCGTCCGCCGCGGCTGTCGCCATCGGGCCACCTCTTTCGATACAGTTAACTGTCCTGAAAGGAGTGTGCGCCCTGTGGAGGTCCCGGTCAAGCCTCGGCGGTACGACGCGTCCGGCCGACGCGCCGCGGCGCGGGCGCGACGCGAGCGCGTGCTCCTGGCGGCCGGGACGCTGTTCGCGACGCACGGCTACGCGACCACGACCGTGGCCGCGCTCGCGGAGGCAGCGGGGGTGTCGGCGGAGACCGTCTACAAGAGGTTCGGCGGAAAGTCCGGCCTGGTCCGGGCCCTCTGGCAGAGGGCCCTCGAAGGTGCCGGGCCGGTGCCGGCGGAGCTGCGCTCGGACGCACTCCGGCAACAGGAGGATCCGCGGGCGCTGGTCCTCGGTTGGGCTCGGCTCGCCACCGAGGTGGCACCGCGCGTGGTCCCGGTGCTGCTGCTGGTCCGGGACGCTGCGGTCGGCGACCCCGCCATGCGACGCCTGTACGACGAGATGGAGCGCGCGCGCCTCGAGCGGATGACCGACAACGCTCGCCACCTCGCCGACGCCGGGCACCTGCGTCCCGGTGTCGACCTTGCCGGGGCGTCGGACGTGCTGTTCGCGGTGTCCTCCCCGGAGATGTTCGAGCTGCTCGTCCTCCGCCGGAGCTGGTCGCTGGACCGCTACGCAGGCTTCGTGGCGGACACGATCGCGGCGGCGCTGCTCCCGGCGGCACCGGCCGCCGAGCCGTACGTGGTGGTGCGCTGCGCGACCGGGCGGCCGATGCCGGCGCCGATCGCGACCAGCTCCTCGACGGTCTTCGCCGAGCCGTGCTCGGATCCGGCCATCCGCGAGATCGTCTCCTCCATCAGCGTGCCGCCGAGGTCGTTGGCGCCCGCCCGGAGCATCGCCTGGGTGCCCTCGACGCCGAGCTTGACCCACGAGGTCTGGATGTTGTCGATGCGGCCGTGCAGCAGGATCCGTGCGACCGCGTGCACCGCGACGTTGTCGCGCAGGGTGGGGCCGGGCCGGGCGACGCCGGCGAGGTAGATCGGCGCAGCTGTGGTGCACGAACGGCAGCGGCACGAACTCGGTGAACCCGCCGGTCTCGTCCTGGATCCGGCTGAGCACGCGCAGGTGCTGCACCCAGTGCCGCGGGTTGTCGACGTGGCCGTACATCATCGTCGAGCTGCTCGGCAGGCCCACCCGGTGCGCGGTGCTGACCACGTCGATCCAGGTCCTGGTCGGGAGCTTGCCCTTGGTGAGCACCCAGCGGACGTCGTCGTCGAGGATCTCCGCGGCGGTGCCGGGGATCGAGCCGAGCCCGGACTCGCGTGCCTTGATCAGGAAGTCCTCGAACGAGAGGCCGGTGCGGCTGGAGCCGTTGACGATCTCCATCGGGCTGAACGCGTGCACGTGCATGTCGGGCACGCGCTTCTTCACCGCGCGCGGCGAGGTCGAAGTACGCCGTACCGGGCAGCTCGGGGTCGATCCCGCCCTGCATGCAGACCTCGGTCGCGCCGAGGTCCCACGCCTCCTCGGCCCGGTCGGCGACCTGGTCGAGCGAGAGCGAGTAGGCGTCGGCGTCGTTGCGCCGCTGGGCGAACGCGCAGAACCGGCACCCGACGTAGCAGACGTTGGTGAAGTTGATGTTCCGGTTGACGACGTACGTGACCTCGTCGCCGACCGTGTCCCGCCGCAGCTGGTCGGCCAGCTCCGCCACCTGGGTCAGCAGCTCGCCCTCCGCCGTCATCAGGGTCAGCGCGTGCTCGTCGCTCAGGTTGCCCGGGTCCTTCTCGGCGGCGCGCATGGCGGCGGACGAAGTCGGGTAGCTCCGGTGGTCGAGCCTGTCGAGACCCCCGTTGTGGTCTCGACAGGCTCGACCACCGGAGAGGGCTCGACCACCAGGGACGCCCAGTCGCCGTAGACGGTGTCGAAGTCGGCGCGGCGGTCGGTGGTGCGGCCCTCGGTGTCGATGGAGGCGTGGAGGTCGGTGCGGCCGGTGCCGTCGCCGACCGTGGCGAAACCGCCGTCGGGCTCCTGCCAGCGCAGGCCCTCGGGTCGTACGCCGGGGCGCGCGAGGCCGTCGTCGGTGGCGAGGGCGGCGACGTGGCCGGAGACCCGCGGGTCGATCCAGGGCTCGCCGGCGCGGACGTACTCCGGATGCACGGTCAGCCTTGCCTGCAAGGAGAAGCCGGCCTGCGCGGTGATGTCGCGGAGGCGTTCGAGCGACGGCCAGGGGCGCTCGGGGTTGACGTGGTCGGGGGTCAGCGGCGAGACGCCGCCCCAGTCGTCGACCCCGGCGCCGAGCAGCGCGCGGCACTCCGCGAGGTCGACCAGGTTGGGCGGTGCCTGGATCCGTGCCTTCGGTCCGAGCACGATCGCGCGCGACCGCGATCGCGGCGACGTACTCGTCGAGGCCGAGGTCGTCCTGGTGCCGCATCGCGGTGTCGGGCTTGGCCCGGAAGTTCTGGACGATCACCTCCTGCACGTGGCCGTACTGCCGGGCCACGCGCCGGATCGCGAAGATCGACTCGGCCCGCTCGGTGAGCGTCTCGCCGATGCCGACCAGGATGCCGGTGGTGAACGGGACCGACAGCCGGCCGGCGTCCTCGAGCACCCGCAGCCGTACGGCGGGGTCCTTGTCGGGCGAGCCGAAGTGGGCCTCGCCCTTCTCGGTGAACAGCCGGGTCGACGTGGTCTCGAGCATCATCCCCATCGACGGGGCGACCGGCTTGAGCCGGTTCATCTCCTCCCACGACATGACGCCGGGGTTGAGGTGCGGCAGCAGTCCGGTCTCCTCCAGCACCCGGATCGCCATCGCGCGCACGTAGGCCAGCGTCGAGTCGTAGCCGTGCGCGTCGAGCCAGTCCGCGGCCGCCGGCCAGCGCTCCTCGGGCCGGTCGCCGAGCGTGAACAGCGCCTCGGTGCAGCCGAGCGCCGCCCCCTGGCGGGCGATGTCGAGCACCTCGTCGGGGGAGAGGAACGCCGCGACCTGCCCGTTCTCGGCGTCGCGCTCGAGGTGGCCGGGCGTCGTGACGAACGTGCAGTAGTGGCAGCGGTCGCGGCACAGCCGGGTGAGCGGGATGAAGACCTTGGGGGAGTAGGTCACGACGCCCGGTCGGCCGGCGTCGACCAGGCCGGCGTCGCGCACCCGCGCCGCGATCGTCGACAACCGGGTCAGGTCGTCGCCGCGTGCCGCCAGCAGGGCGGTGGCCTCGCCGAGGTCGAGGCTGGCTCCGCGGTCGGCCCGCGCGAGCGCCCGCCGTACCTGCTGGGGGGTGATGTCCATCGGGATCAGGCTATGCGGGTCTCGACAGGCTCGACCACCGCGGGGGTCAGGACACCCACTCCTTGACCTTGCTGACCAGGGCGGGGGCGTCGTCGGCGACCGGGATCACCTGCAGGTTGGTCACGCCGGCCTCGCGGAAGGCGGCGATCCGCTCCTTGACGTAGGACTCCGGGCCGACCAGGTTGCCGAGCTCGAGCAGCTCCATCGGCACCTCCGCCTCGGCGTCGCGCTTGTTGCCGCCGAGGTAGAGATCCTGGATCTTGGTGGCCGCCTCCTCGAAGCCGTACTGGCAGGCGAGGTCGAAGTAGAAGTTCTTGCCGCGGGCGCCCATGCCGCCGACGTACAGCGCGACCATCGGGCGGGCGAAGTCGAGCAGCCCCTTCACGTCCTCGCCGACGGCGACCATGCCGCCGGCGGAGATCTCGAGCGGCGCCGAGGTCGCTGCTGCGCTTGGCGGCGCCGGCCCGCAGCGCGTCGCCCCAGACCTTGTCGTGCAGCTCGGGCACGAACAGGAACGGCAGCCAGCCGTCGGCGACTCGCGGCGGTGCTCTCGACGCTCTTGGCGCCGAGCGCGGCGACGTAGATCGGGATCGAGGAGCGCTCGGGCTTGGTCAGCATCTTCAGCGGCTTGCCGAGGCCGATGCCCTGGTCGGCGGGGAGCGGGAGCGTGACCGTCTTCCCGTCGTACTCGAGCCGCTCGCGGCGCAGCGCCATCCGGACCACGTCGATGACCTCCGGGTGCGGGTCAGCGGCTTGTCGTAGGGCAGGCCGTGCCAGCCCTCGATCACCTGCGGGCCGGAGGCGCCGAGGCCGAGGATCGCGCGGCCGCCGGAGACGTTGTCGAGGCCGGCCGCGGTCTGGGCGAGCGCGCCGGGCGTGCGCGAGTAGACGTTGAGGATCGCGGCGCCGATCTCGATGGTGTCGGTCTTCGCGGCGAGGTAGCCCATCAGCGTGGGGGAGTCGAAGCCGTAGGCCTCGGCCACCCAGACCGTGTCCAGGCCGGCCTTCTCGAGCGCCGACGACCTGGTCGGCGGCCTCGCGCGGGTTGCCGGAGTACATCAGCATCTGGGAGAGCTTCATCGGGAGTCCTTCGAGCCGTCGTGGGCGGAGCGGGCCGTGGCAATACGCTGACAGTAATACTGTCAGGGTCGCGTCGGACAGGCCCGACCCGAAGGGAGCGCCCGTGGGAGCGCAACGTCACACGATCGCCGTCGTCGGCGGCACCGGACCGCAGGGCAAGGGCCTGGCCTACCGGTTCGCGAAGCACGGGCACGACGTCGTGATCGGCTCGCGCTCGGCCGACCGGGCCGCCGAGGCGGCCGCGGAGATCGCCGGGCGCGGGGTCACCGGCGTCGGTGACCGGCGCCGCCAACGAGGACACGCTCGCGGGTGCGGACGTCGTCCTCCTCGCGGTGCCGTACGACGGGCACGACGACCTCGTGGCCGCGCTCGCGGACGGGCTGGCCGGCAAGGTCGTGGTCAGCTGCGTGAACCCGCTCGGCTTCGACAAGCAGGGCCCCTACGGCCTCGACGTCGACCGGTCGCGCCGCCGAGTCGGCCGCCGCGCTGGTGCCCGACCGCGCGCGTGACCGGCGCGTTCCACCACGTCTCCGCGGTGTCGCTGTGGGGCGACGAGGAGTACCTGTCCACGAGGACGTGCTGGTCTGCGGCGACGACGCCGACGCGGTCGACCTGGTCGTCGACCTCGCCTCGACCGTCACCGGGCGCCCGGGCGTGAAGGCCGGCCGGCTGCGGATGGCGCGCCAGCTCGAGCCGCTGACCGCCGTGCTGATCTCGATCAACAAGGCGTACAAGACGCGGTCGGGGGTGGCGATCTCGGGGGTGCATGAGTGAGGGACGGTCGGTTGAATTCCCAAGGTATCTAGGAACTTGTCGGGCATCGGGGGCGCAAGCGGACATCCCACTTCCCAATCTCTTCTGACCTCCCAAGGAGAACGTGCGCTTCCAGCGGCGTACATCCCCTGGATGCGCCAGAAAACCTAGATACCTTGGGAATTCTCCCGCCCGCCACCCACCTACCGATGCCACGACGCCCACAGGTCGGCGTACGACCCGCCCGCCTCGACCAGCTCGTCGTGGGAGCCGAACTCGGTGATCCGGCCGTCCTCGACCACGGCCACCCGGTCGGCGTCGTGCGCGGAGAACAGCCGGTGCGCGATCGCGATCACGGTGCGGCCGTGCAGCACGGCGGCCAGCGAGCGCTCGAGGTGCCGGGCGGCGCGCGGGTCGATCAGCGACGTCGCCTCGTCGAGCACCAGCGTGTGCGGGTCGGCGAGCACCAGCCGGGCCAGCGCGACCTGCTGGGCCTGCGGCCGGCGTGAGCTCGCGGCCGCCGGCGCCGACCACGGTGTCCAGACCGTCGGGCAGCGCCAGCACCCAGTCGCGGGCGTCGACCGACGTCGAGCGCGTCGAGCAGGTCGTCGTCGGTCACCGTGCTCGTCGGTCGCCAGCGCGAGGTTGTCGCGCAGCGTGCCGACGAACACGTGGTGCTCCTGGGTGACCAGCGCGACGTGGCCGCGCAGGTCGGTCAGCGGCAGCTCGGTGAGACCGACCCCGCCGACGGTCACCGAGCCGGTGCGCGGCGGGTGGATGCCGGCCAGCAGCCGGCCCAGGGTCGACTTGCCGGCGCCGGACGGCCCGACCATGGCGATCCGCTCGCCGACCCCGACGTCGAGGTCGACGCCGTGCAGCACGTCGCGGCCGTCGACGTACGCGAACCGCACGTCGCTCGGCCTCGATCTGCTCGTCGAGCGGCTGCGCGCCGGTCACGATGCGGTCGTCGGGCACCTCGGCGACGCCGAGCAGCCGGGCCAGCGAGGCGCCGCCGACCTGGAGCTCGTCGAGGATCGAGACCACCCGGTCGAGCGGGTCGACCAGCGCCTGCACGTAGAGCGTCGCCGCGGTCACGTCGCCCAGCGATGACCTCGCCCGCGCAGGTAGAGCCAGCCGCCGAACAGCAGCGTGGCCACCGTCGGGATCAGGTAGGCGACCTCGACGGTCGGGAAGAACCGGGTGCGCAGGCCGAGCGTGTAGCGCTCCGCGGCGTAGGACTCGGCGATGTCGCCGTCGATCCGGTCGACGCCGCTGCCGGCCCGAGCCCGAGCGCCTCCACGGTGCGCGCGCCCTCGACGGTCTCGGTGAGCGAGGCGTTGATCACCGAGTACGACGCGCTCTCGCGCAGGTAGCCGGCCTTGGCGCGGCGCGAGGTACCAGCGCAGCCCGATCACCAGCAGCGGCACGCCGAGCAGCGCACGGCAGCAGCACCCACCAGCCGACCAGGGCCGCGCCGACGAGGGTCACGACCGTGGTGATCAGCGCGATCATCCACTCGGGCAGCGCGCAGCGCACCGACCAGCCGAGCTGCTCGACGTCGCGCGAGGTGCGGGTCAGCAGGTCGCCGGAGCCGGCGCTCTCGACCACGCCGACCGGGAGCGCGAGCGAGTTGCTCGACGAAGTCCTCGCGCAGCTCGGCCAGCACCTGCTCGCCGAGGCTGGAGGAGCAGGAACCGTGCCTGCCGGGTGAGCACCGTCTGCACGCAGCAGGAACACCGACGAGCACCAGCGACCACCTTGTCGACGTGGCCGACCGTGGTGCCCGTGTCGACCGCCTGCGACGAGGTCGCCGAGCAGCCGGGGGCCGGCCAGCCCGGCGACCGCGGCCAGCAGGTGCAGGGTCAGCATCGTGGCCGATCGCCCGCGGGTGCCGGCGGAACAGGCCGCGCACGTAGCGCCGCACCTGCGTGCCGTCGGCGACGGGCAGCATCGTCGCTCATCGTGACGCGCTCCCTCGGATCCTCGGCGTCGACCTCGCGGGTGACGACGGCGCGGTACGCCGGCGACGTCGGTCAGCAGGTCGCTGGTGCGTGCCCTCGGCGACGAGCCGCCCGTCGAGCACGAAGCAGACCGACGTCGACCCGGTCGAGCATCAGCGGGCTCGAGGTGGTGACCACGGTGGTGCGCCCGGCACGGGCGCCCCGCAGCCGCTCGGCGATCCGGGCCTCGGTGTGCGCGTCGACGGCCGAGGTCGGCTCGACCAGCACCAGCACCTCGGGGTCGGCGGCCAGGGCGCGCGCGAGCACCAGCCGCTGCCGCTGGCCGCCGGAGAACGAGCGGCCCTTCTCGGTCACCTCGGTCTCGAACCCGTCCGGCAGCGCCTCGAGCACGTCGTACGCCGACGCAGTGTGCATCGCTTCGGCGACGCGGCTCGGCGCCGCGACCGCGGATGTCGACCTGCGTCGGCCAGCCGGCCGGAGAACAGCATCGCGCCGGTGTCGGAGACCACGATCCGCTCGCGGACCAGGCGTCGCGGCAGGTCCGCGAGGGCGACGTCGCCCCAGCGCACGTCGCCGTCGCGGAACCGGCCCAGCCGGTCGGCGATCTCGGCGGCCTGCTCGGGCGGCTCGGTGACGATCGCGGTGAGCGAGCCCGGCGACGGATCGCGGACGCCGGTCGCGACGTCGAGCAGCACCGCGCTCGGGTCCGGGCGGGACCACCTCGGTCGCGGGGTCGTCGATCTCCGGCTCCAGCGCGAGCACCCGGACGATCCGCGCCGTGCGCGACACGACCGCGCGGATCGCCTTGTTGGCGAACTCGGTCGCGGTGCGCAGCGGCATCATCAGGAACGCCGCGTAGCCGTAGAACGCGACCAGCTCGCCGGGCGTGATCCGGCCCTCGCACCGCGAACCGCGCGCCGATCCAGACCACGATCACCACGAAGATGCCGGGCAGCAGCACCTGCAGCGCGTCGAGCACGGACTGCAGCCGGGCCACCCGCGACGCCGGCCCGGCGGACCTTCTGCGACTCCGCGGCGTAGCGCTCGTGGAAGACCCGCTCGCCGCCGATCCCGCGCAGCACCCGCAGACCGCCGACGATGTCGGTGGCGAGGTTGGCGAGCTGGCCCATCATCTCGCGCTGCTCGCATGTTGCGCCGCTGCAGCGGCCGCAGCATCGGCCCGATCGCGAGCAGCAGCAGGGGCACGCCGACCAGCACGACCAGGCCGAGCGTGGACGAGGTCTGCAGCAGGATCACCGCGACGACCACGAACGAGACGAGCGCGCCGGCCGCGCGCGCGCTCACGTCCATCAGGTTGCCCATGTGGGCGAGGTCGTTGGTGCCGATCGCGACCACCTCGCCGGTGGCCACCTTCTTCGACAGCGTCGCGCCGAGGTGGGTGGCGTGGCGGGCCACCAGCTGGACGGTGCGGTACGCCGCGGTCAGCCAGTTGGTGACCGCGAACCGGTGCCGGATGATGCCGGCCGCCGCGCCGACCAGATGCCGATGCCGAGCAGCACGGCCGGCCCAGCTCGACCAGCGCGGGCGGGTCACGTGCGGCGATTCCCTGCGTCGATCGCCTTGCCGATCACCGCCGGCATCACCGCCGAGCAGCACATCCAGACGATGCCGAACGATCATCCCGCCCAGCAGGGTGCGTGCCTGGCCCTTCGCCATCCACCACAGGAACCGCACCGGCCGACCGGTGGTCGGCGGTGCCGGGGTCGTCGAGAGGGAGCGTGCGCACCCGCCCCACGGTAGGGATCGGGGCGGGTGCGCAGCCACCGAGTTTCGGTGGCCTCAGCTGCGTCGGCGCGGGCTCCAGCGTCGACGTCCTTGGTCGGCTCGGTGCGGGTGCCGGTGTCGATGTGGCTCGGCCACCAGATCTTCGGACCGACGTCGAGGTTGATCGCCGTGACCAGGATCGAACGCACGATCATCGTGTCGAGCAGCACCCCGAGCGCGACCGCGACCCCGAGCTCGGTGAGGAACACCAGCGGCAGCGATGCCGAGCACCGCGAACGTGGCGGCCAGCACCAGGCCCGCCGACGTGATCACGCCACCGGTCGCGGACAGCGCGATCAGGGACGCCTTGCGGGTGCCGTGCTTTGGTGTCTCCTCGCGCACCCGGGTCATCAGGAAGATGTTGTAGTCGATGCCGAGCGCGACCAGGAACACGAACACGAACAACGGGAACGACGCGTCGGCGCCCGGCGAACCCGAACACGTAGCTGGAACAGCAGCGAGCTGATGCCCAGCGCGGCCCCGAAGGACAGCACCACCGTGCGCGACCAGGATCAACGGTGCCGTCACGGCCCGCAGCAGCACCATCAGGACCAGCAGCACGACCAGCAGCACGATCGGGATGATCACCTGGTTGTCGCGATGGGACGCCTTCTCCACGTCGAGCAGGAACGCCGTCGCCCCACCCACCAGCGCGTCGGAGCCGGGCACGGCGTGCACCGCGCTGCGCGCCTGCTTCACGGCCGTGAACGAGGCCGGCGAGGAGGCGTCGCTGTCGAGCGGTGCCGCGATGAACGCGACGCCGTCCTTGATCGCGGGCTGGCTGGGCTCGCCGAGGTCCGGGACCCCGGACAGGGCCTGCGCCACGTCGGCGGCCTTGTCGCCGTTGGCGACGATCATGAGCGGTGCGGACTGGTCGGACAGCCCGTGCGCGGTGAGCACCTTCTGTCCGACGATCGAGTCGAACTCCTTGGTGTAGGAGTCCTCGGCTCGAGAGTCCGTTGGCGTCCAGCGTGAAGACGCCCAGGCAGGCGACCGCGAGGGCCGCGGCCGTGCCCACCCAGACCGAGCGCGGACGCCGCGAGACCCGGGTGCCGACACGGGCCCAGAAGCCGGTCGCCGTGGGCTCCGGGGAGCCGAACGCCGGACGCTTCGGCCAGAACACCCAGCGTCCGCAGATCACCAGCAGCGCGGGCAGCAGGGTCATCATCACCGCGAGCGCCGACGACGATGCCGACGGCGAGGACCGGACCGAGGCCGGCCGTGGAGTTCATCTCGGCGATCAGCAGGCACAGCATGCCGAGGACCACGGTCATGCCGCTGGCGAAGATCGCCGGGCTGGCGCGGTGCAGCGCGAACGCCATCGCCTCGTGCCGGTCCTCGTGGCGGCGGAGCTCCTCCCGGTAGCGCGCGACGAGCAGCAGCGCGTAGTCGGTGCCGGCGCCGATCACGAGCACCGTCAGGATGCCCTGACTCTGCCCGTTGACGGTCAGGTCGGCGTACTTCGCGAGGAGGTAGACCACGGCCTGCGCGGTGAACAGCCCGATCACGGCGGAGAAGATCGGCAGGATCCAGAGGACCGGACTGCGGTAGGTCACGAGCAGGATCAGGATCACCACGAGCAGGGTGGAGACCAGCAGGATGCCGTCGATTCCACCGAACGCCTCGGCCGAGTCGGCGGCCTGGCCGCCCTGGCCGGCGACGTGGACGGTCACGCCCGACTGATCGTGCGATCTTGCGCAGCTCGTCGGCGGCGTCGGGCATCTTGTTCCACCCGTCCTTGCCGAAGTTGAACGTGACCAGCGTCTGCGCGGCCTGCGCCGTCCTGGGACGGGATCGGGCCGATCACCTTGCCGGTGACGCCCTCGATGTCGGCGAACTCCTGGGCGTCGGCCTTGGCCGCGGCGAGGTCGTCGGCGCGTGAGGCCGTCGGTGCGCTCGTAGACGACCGTGGTCGGGATGGCGTTGTGGGTTCTGGAACGCCGTCGAGCTTGTCGAGCGCCTTGGTCGACTCGGCGTTGCCGGGCAGCCAGGAGGAGGCCTGGTTGTCCTGCACGTCGATGAGCTTGCGAGCCGAGCACGCTGGCGCCGATCCCGAGGACCAGCCAGACGGCGAGTACGAACCACTTGATGACGGGGCCGGTCAGCTTGCCGGCGATCTGACGATGCATGGGAAAACTCCATCAGAAGAGGGCGGTCGGCGCCTCGGGTTATTTGCCCTGAGATGTCCCTGAGGAACGTCGTCCATTCTGACGGGGGCCACCGACAGGACTCATCGGTGGTCCAGACACGTGCTCACCGCGCGAGGTCCTCGACCACCTCGGCGCCCGGGATCCGGCCCAGGTCGGCTCCCGGGAGCAGCAGCTTCGACCGGCGGACGCCGCTGCCGATCAGGGCCACATCGATGTCGACGCAGCGGGCGTCGACCAGCAGCCGCCAGCCGTCCGGCAGCCCGATCGGGGTGATCCCGCCGTACTCCATGCCGGTCTCCTCGACCGCGCGCTCGTGGGCGTGGAACGACGCCTTCCGGACGTCGAGCAGCGTGCCGGACGGTGGTGTTCACGTCGGCGCGGGTGTCCGCGCGGACCACGCACGCGGCGAGCCGCTCCTCGCCCGCCCGCTTGCCCATCACCACCACGCAGTTGGCGCTGGCCTCCGGCGGCAGGTCGTACGTCTCGTTGAGGGTGGCCGTGTCCGCGAGCTCGGGGTCGATCTCGACCACCGCCACCCGGTCGCCGTGCTCCCAGGACGCCAGTGCGGCCGCCACCGGTGGCGCGACCAGGTCGGGCCGCTCGCGGGCGGGGTGGGACTCCAGGCTGCCGATCGTGGGAAGGCTCATGTCGCCGATTCTGCACGCCGGGTTGGTCGGCGCTGTCACCGTGGTGTCACCTCCGCCGTGCACGCTGGATGCCGTGACCGATCCGCTCGTGATCGCGCACCGCGGGGCCTGCGGGCACCGACCCGAGCACACCGCCGGCGCTACCGGCTCGCCTTCCGGCTCGGCGCCGACTCGGTCGAGCTCGACCTGCTACGCCACGCGCGACGGCGTGCTGGTCTGCCGCCACGACCTCGAGCTGTCGCGCACCACCGACGTCGCGACGCGACCGGAGCTTCCGGCACCTGCGGCGCACGCGTCGAGGTCGGACGGCGAGGTGCTCAGCGGGTGGTTCGTGCACGACCTCACGCTCGCCGAGCTCCGCGACGCTGCGGTGCCGCGAGCGGTGGCCCCGCAAGCGTGCGGCCAGCGCGACGTACGACGGCACGCTGGCCGGTGCCCACCCTGCAGGACGTGCTCGACCTCGTCGACGGCGAGTCGGCCCGGCGGGGCATCCCGCTGCGGGTGCACGCGGAGCTCAAGCACCCGGCGTTCCTGGACGTCGGTCGGGCTGTACGCTGCCCGACCTGGTCGCGCCGTATCGGCGTCCGCACCTGACCTGGATGAGCTTCGACCCGGTGGTCCTGCGCCGGCTCGCGGCTGCGCGGCCGGCGACGACCTCGTCCGGCTCCACGACGAGCCGCCCACCGGGCGCGAGGTCGCCGTCGCGGCGTCGTACGCCTCCGGCATCGGCGTACGGCGCGACGCGGTGATCGGCACCGACCTGGTCGCCCAGGCGCACCGGCGTGGGCTCGACGTCCTGGTGTGGACCCACCGCGCGGAGAACCAGCACCTGCCGACGGACCTGCGGGTGGGCGACGCCGACCATGCGCACGGGCAGGCGCAGCGAGCCGCGGAGCAGCTGTACGACGCCGGCGTGGACGCCGTGATCACCGACTTCCCGGAGACGTCGTCGCCGCCCGCGGCTCGATGCTTCGCCGGCTGCCCGTCGCCAGGTGAGCCTCAGCGCGGGCACTGTGCCCTTCGCCAGGCGCCGGGTGCGGACCCGCAGGCCCGCTTGAACGCCTCCTCGGCGTCGTAGCCGACCCGCCGTGCCACCGCCGCCAGCTCGGTGACCGGTGCCGTGGCGAGGATGCAGCCGCAGCACCTCAGCCAGCAGCAGCTCCGGCAGGCGGGTGGCACCCTGCCTCGTCGACGCACCCAGCGCGGAGGCCGCGGCCGAGGTCCATCGCGAGGCCCACGGGCTCGTCGCGGACGAGATCTACCAGGTGGCCGAGGGCGCATAGGCAAGTCGAGTGCTGGAGTGGTCGCCCGGGCAACCACTCCAGCACTCGACCGCGTCAGGCTGCGACCGTCGCGGCCGGTGCCACCTCGAGCGCCTTCGCGACGACCTCGCGGACGTCGGAGACCAGGTGCACCGTGAGCGCCTCGAGCACGTCGGCCGGGACGTCGTCCAGGTCGGGCTCGTTGCGCTGCGGGCACGAAGACCTCGGTCAGCCCGGCTCGCTGGGCCGCGAGCAGCTTCTGCTTCAGCGCCGCCGATCGGCAGCACCCGCCCGGTCAGCGAGACCTCGCCGGTCATGCCGACCTCGCCGCGCACCGGTCGCCCGGTCGCCAGCGAGACCAGGGCGGTGGTCATGGTGACCCCGGCCGACGGCCCGTCCTTGGGCACGGCGCCCGCGGGCACGTGCACGTGCACCGGCTTGTCGAGCGTGGCCGGGTCGACGCCGAGCTCGGCCGCGTGCGAGCGCACGAACGTCAGCGCGATCTGCGCGGACTCCTTCATCACGTCGCCGAGCTGGCCGGTCAGGCTGAGCGCCGGCCGTACCCTCCGGCAGCGACGACGCCTCGATGTAGAGGACGTCGCCGCCGAGGCCGGTGACCGCGAGCCCGGTCGCGACGCCCGGTACGGACGTGCGCTCGTGGGCGTCCGGCGTGAACCGGGGCCGGCCGATCAGGTCCCGGAGCACCGGCAGGTCGACCGTGATCGGGGCCGGCGTACCGGACGGCGAGCTTCGTCGCCGCCTTGCGGAACGCCTTCGCGATGATCCGCTCGAGCTGGCGTACGCCGGCCTCGCGGGTGTGGTTGGCGGCGATCTCGCGCAGCGCCTCGTCGGTCACGGTCACCTCGTCGGCGTCCAGCGCGGCCCGCTCGAGCTGCCGCGGGCACCAGGAAGTCGCGGGCGATCGCGACCTTGTCGTCCTCGGTGTAGCCGTCGAGCGTCACCAGCTCCATCCGGTCGAGCAGTGCCGGCGGGATCGGTCTCCACCACGTTGGCGGTGGCGATGAACAGCACGTCGGACAGGTCGAGGTCGAGCTCGAGGTAGTGGTCGCGGAACGTGTGGTTCTGCGCCGGGTCGAGCACCTCGAGCAGCGCGGCCGCCGGGTCGCCCCGGTAGTCGGAGCCGACCTTGTCGACCTCGTCGAGCAGCACGACCGGGTTCATCGAGCCGGCCTCCTTGATCGCGCGGACGATGCGGCCCGGCAGCGCACCGACGTACGTGCGCCGGTGGCCGCGGATCTCCGCCTCGTCGCGCACGCCGCCGAGGGCGACGCGCACGAACTTCCGGCCGAGCGTGCGCGCGACGGACTCGCCGAGCGACGTCTTGCCGACGCCGGGAGGGCCGGCGAGCAGGATCACGGCACCGCTGCCGCGTCCGCCGACGACGTCGAGACCGCGCGCGGCGCGTCGGGCGCGGACGGCGAGGTACTCGACGATCCGGTCCTTCACGTCGTCGAGGCCGTGGTGGTCGGCGTCGAGCACGGCGCGCGCCGCGTCGATGTCGGTGGAGTCGACGGTCGTGGTGCTCCACGGGCAGCTCGAGCACGGTGTCGAGCCAGGTGCGGATCCACGCCACCTCGGGGCTCTGGTCGCTGGAGCGCTCGAGCTTGTCGACCTCGCGCAGCAGCGCCGTCGCGGACCTCGTCGGGCACGCTCGGCCGCCTCGACCCGCGCGCGGTAGTCGTCGGCGCCGTCGGGCTCGCCCTCGCCGAGCTCCTTGCGGATCGCGGCGAGCTGCTGGCGCAGCAGGAACTCGCGCTGCGACTTCTCCATGCCCTCGCGGACGTCGGTGCCGATCTTGTCGTTGATCTCGACCTCGGCGAGGTGCTCGCGGGTCCACTCGATGAGCAGCTCGAGGCGCCGCTCGACGTCGGGCGTCTCCAGCAGCTCGCGCTTGCGCTCGTTGGAGAGGTACGGCGCCCAGCCGGCCGTGTCGGCGATCTGCTCGGGGTCGGTCAACGACGCCGAACTGGTCGATGATCTGCCAGGCCTCGCGGCGCTGCAGCACCGCGACGACGAGCTTCTGGTACTCGCTCGCGAGCTCGTGCGTGTGCTCGGTCGGCTCGCTCGGCGCCGACCGGGGTCGCCTCGACCCACAGCGCGGCACCGGGGCCGGTGACGCCGCTGCCGATCTCGGCGCGGACGCCGGCGCGGAGCACCGCGGCCGGGCCGCCGCGGCTGAACCGGCCGACCTTCTCGATCGTGGCGACCACGCCGTACGACGCGTAGCGGTCGTCGAGCCGCGGGCGCCACGAGCAGCTCGTGGCTCTCGGTCGGCCCGCGCGGCGTCGACCGCGGCCTGGGCGGCCTCGTCGAGCTCGATCGGCACGACCATGCCGGGCAGGATCACGACGTCGGGCAGGAACAGCAGGGGCAGCTGGGTCATCGGGTCACCCTCGTTCTCAAGACTTGACAGATGACCACTCAACTCTGGGGTGGGGGTGCTTGTTCCGGGGGCGGGGCTTGTTCACCCCAGGCGAACAACGGGGGTGGCGGGCGCGCTGGTGGGGGTTTCACCACGGTATGCAGACGGACCTGCGCTTCCCACGACGAGCATCTCATGGGGAGCGCGGGTTCGCCGTGGGGAGCGGAGCGGCCCGCCCGATATGCCGCTGTTATCCCTGCATACCGTGGTGAAACCGCAGCGCCCGGCGCCCCGGACGACCCCGCTACGCGTACAACGCGTCGATCTCGTCGGCGTACATCCCGTGCACCACCCGGCGCCTCAGCTTGAGCGTCGGGGTGAGCTCGGCGGTCTCGGCGGTCCACTCGATCGGCAGCAGCGTCCAGCGCTTCGACCTGCTCCGGGCGGGACAGGCGGGCGTTGGCGGCGTCGACGACCTGCTGCACCGTCGGCCAGGATCTCGGGTGCCTGCGCCAGCGCGGCCAGGTCGGTGTCGGGAGTCCCGTGCTGTGCCGGCCACGATCGACGCGATCTCGGGGTCGAGCGTGAGGATCGCGACGACGTACGGGCGGTCGTCGCCGAAGGCCAGGGCGTGCCCGACGAGCGGGCTCTCCTTGAGGTGGTTCTCGATGTTCGACGGGGCGATGTTCTTGCCCGAGGAGGTGATGATCAGCTCCTTCTTGCGGTCGATCACCGACGACGAAGCCGTCGTCGTCGATGGTGCCGATGTCGCCGGTGTGCACCCACGCCTCGTCGTCGAGCAGCAGCCGCGTGACGTCGTGGCGCTTGTGGTAGCCGGACGGTGTTGATCGGGCCGCGGATCAGGATCTCGCCGTCGTCGGCGAGCCGTCACCTCGATCCCCGGCTGGGCGCGGCCGACCGTGCCGATCCGGAACTGCTCCGGCCCGCAGGCCGTGGCCGAGCCGCAGGTCTCGGTCATCCCGTAGACGTCGTAGATCGCCAGGCCGAGTCCGGCGAAGAAGCGTCGCGGTCTCCAGCGGCATCGGCGCCGACGCGCTGCCGGCCCAGGTCACCCGGTCGAGGCCGAGCATCGCCCGGATCGGCGCGAGCACCGCGGCGTCGGCCGCGTCGTACGCCGCCTGCACCTCGGGCGTGGTCTCGTGACCGGTCTGCAGCGACTCGACGTAGGCCAGCCCGGCCGCCATCGCGTCGGCCGTCGCCTTCTTCTTGGCCTGGTCGGTCTCCGTCGCGAGCAGCCCGCCGATGCCGGTCTGGATCTTCTCCCACACGCGCGGTACGCCGAAGAAGCGTGTCGGGTGCACCTCGCCGAGCGCCCCGACCAGCAGGGTGGGGTCGCCGATCAGGTGCACCTGGGCGCCGATCACCTGCGGGATGTAGAGGCCGAGCATCCGCTCGGCGATGTGCGCGTAGGGCAGGTAGGAGATGCCGATGCTCTCGCCCTCGTTGCCGGACGTGCGCAGCCGGCTGTCGGCGCCGTACAGCATGTTGCGGTGCGTGATCACCACGCCCTTCGGGTCACCCGTGGTGCCCGACGTGTACAGGATCGTGGCCGGACTGTCGGCGCGTGACCTGGCCGCCAACGCTCCTCGCACTCGTCGGCGTGCGCGGCCCGGAACTCCTTGCCCTGCTGGAGAAACGCTCCCAGGAGAGGTACGACGACCCCTCGGGCACCGCGTCGGCGTCGAGCACCACGACCGCCTTGCAGGGTCGTCGACTCCGCGATCGCGCGCCCCCAGCGCTCGAGCTGGTCGGCGCCCTCGAGGAACGCGACCGACGGGCTCCGCGTGACCGGCCACGAACGCCACCTGGTCAGGGGAGAGCGTGTTGTAGACCGACATCGGGACCGCGCCCGCATGCACGCCGGCGATGTCGGCGAGCAGGTGCTCGTTGCGGTTGGTCGCCATGATCGCGACCGAGTCGCCGGGCTGGACGCCGAGCGCGACCAGGCCGGCGGCGGCGTCGAGCGCGGTCTCGCGTACCTGCGCCCAGGTGAGCGTGCGCCAGCCGGGGCCGTCGATCGCCGATCTTGTCGGAGTACGCCGGGGTGTCGGCGTGCTGCGGCGGCGGTGTCGGCGAGCGCGTCGACGAGGGTGCGTCCCGCCACCTCCGCCTCGATCTCCTTGCGGGCAACGAGAACGTCGGTCATGGGGTCCCCTTTCACAGGCCGAGCGACCTGCCGATGATCTCCTTCTGGATCTCGGTGGTGCCGCCGTAGATCGTCTGCACCCGGCTGTTCACGAAGGCGCGCGCGATCGGGTACTCCATCATGTAGCCGTAGCCGCCGAAGAGCTGGACGCCCTGGTCGACGATGCGCTTCTGGAGCTCGGTGGTCCACCACTTCGCCATCGACGCGGTGCTCGGCGTCGAGGTCGCCGGCGACGTGGCGCTTGATGCAGTCGTCGATGAAGACCCGCGCGATGTGGGTCTCGGTCGCCATCTCCGCGATCGTGAACCGGGTGTGCTGGAACTTCCCGATCGGCCTGCCGAACGCCGTGCGCTGCTTGACGTAGGACAGGCACTCCTGCGAGCACGTGCTCGCACGCCGACGCCGCCGAGACCGCGATCGAGAGCCGCTCCTGCGACAGGTTCGTCATCAGGTAGCAGGAAGCCGGCACCCTCCTCGCCGAGCAGGTTCTCCTTGGGCACGCCGACGTTGTCGAAGAACAGCTCGGCGGTGTCCTGGGCGTGCTGGCCGATCTTGTCGAGGTTGCGGCCGCGCTCGAAGCCCGTCCATCCCGCGCTCGACGACCAGCAGGCTGATCCCCTTGTGGCCGGCGTCGGGGTCGGTCCTCGCGACCACGATCACGAGGTCGGCGAGGATGCCGTTGGAGATGAACGTCTTCTGCCCGTTGAGCACGTAGTGGTCGCCCTTGTCGACCGCCGTGGTGCGGATGCCCTGCAGGTCGGACCCGGCGTCCGGCTCGGACATCGCGATCGCCGCGATCAGCTCGCCGGACGCCAGTCGGGGGAACCAGCGCTGCTTCTGCTCGTCGTTCGCGCTGGCCACCAGGTAGGGGACGATCATGTCGTTGAACAGCGGGAACGCGGCGCCGTACACCCCGCGGGCGGTCATCTCCTCGCCGATCACGACGTTGTAGCGGAAGTCGTCGGTGCCGCCACCGCCGTACTCCTCGGGGAGCTGGAGCGCCGAGCAGGCCCTGGCCGCCGGCCTTGCGCCAGACCTCGCGGTCGACCACGCCGTCCTTCTCCCACTGCTCGTGGAACGGCACGACCTCCTTGTCGAGGAAGGTGCCGACGGCCGACGCGGAACGCCTCGTGCTCGTCGTCGAAGATGTCACGGGCCCCACGGCGGCTGCTCCTCGGTACGTCGGCGGGCGTGGGCGTTGCCCTCATACTGTGACAGTAATACTGTCAACGTCAACGGAGTCGCTCCGGCCTGAAAGGTGGGCGCGATGACCGCGCAGGCGGCAGCTCGACGGGAGCAGCAGCTGCTCACCGTCGACGAGCTGGCCGCGGTGACCGGCATGACGGTGCGGACGACGCGCTACTACGCCGGCCTCGGGCTGCTGCCGCCGCCGAGCGGCGCGGCCGGATGGCCTACTACTCCGCGCAGCACCGGGCGCGGCTCGACCTGATCCGGGCGCTGCAGGACCACGGGTTCACGCTGTCCGCGATCGAGAAGTACCTGGCCCGGCTGCCGCTCGACGCCTCCGTCGAGGACCTCGCGATCCAGCGGGTGATGCTGACCTCGTGGCGGGCGACGCCGCAGGAGATCGTGACCCGCCGGCAGCTCGAGCTGCGCGCGCGGCAGCCCGGTCGACGACGACATGCTGGCCCGGCTGGAGGCGACCTCCGCCGTCCGGCGCGAGGGCGACCAGTTCGTGCTGCTGCCGGGCTTCGACGTGTCGATCAAGCTGCTCGACCTCGACCTGCCCGTGGACTCGCTGGTCGAGGCCGACGCCGCGATCACCCGGCACATGGACGCGCTGGCCGACGAGCTGACCGAGATCCTGCGCACCCGGGTGCTGGCGCCGTACCGCAAGCGGGAGCCGCCGAGCAGGACGAAAGGCGCGGTTCGAGCAGACAGATGGCCCGGCTGCGCCAGCTCACGATGGAGGCGGTCGTCTCCGGCTTCCAGCGGGCCGCCAACCAGGTGATCGGGCGGTCGCTGGCGAAGTGACGGCGGGTCGGGGGTGCGACTTACCACGTTCAGCGAGTTCCTACCGCTTCCCACTGAAATCTCGCTGGGGAAGCGGATGCGATCTCGCTGAACGTGGTAATCGGCCCGTGGCCGGCGCGCTACTTCTCCTGCCGTCGCCACGTCCGCCAGCGACAGGTCGATCAGCCACTCGACCGGCGCCTTGTCGTCGGTGTAGACGGGGCCGCCGGTCAGCGCCGGGCGGAGCCGGTCGGCGACCTCGTCGATCGTGGTCTCGAGCTCGGCCGGGACCGTGGCGCGGCGGCCGCGTGAGGGACGAGACCGGGTCGGCGTCGGTGGTCGTCGCCAGCAGCATCGTGTTCGTCGGCTCGCTGTCGTCGCGGAACACCCGGTCGCTGCCGAACGCCGCGCGCATCGTCGCGGCGAGCGCCTTCTGCAGCTTCGTCGAGCCCTCGGGGTGGCCGACGTTGACCACCGCCACGCCACCGGGCGCGAGGCGGTCGCGGACCATCCGGAAGAACTCGACCGTGGTCAGGTAGAAGGGGATGTACGGCTGCCGGTACGCGTCGATCACGATCGCGTCCTGCGGACGCGGGTGCGTGCGCAGCCACGGCCGCGCGTCCGCGTCGTACGTGTGCAGCTGCGGCGCCTTCATGTCGAACAGCTCGCGTCCGACCTCGGTCACCTCCGGGTCGATCTCGACCGCGTCGATCCGGGTGCTGGGGGAGTAGTGGCCCACCGCGCGCGCCGTCGTACCGGCCGCGTTGCCGAGGATCGCCACCGACCGCAGCTGCTGGCGACCCGCCCAGAGCAGCGCGAGCTGGGCGTCCCAGTAGCCGTTGGTGAGGTACTCACCGGGCCGGTAGATGGAGTGGATCGCCTGCCCCTCGTTGAGCTCCAGGATGCGCTGGCCGGAGGTGTCCTCGAGCACCCGGGCGTACTGGTACTCGGTCTCCTTCTCCCAGATCACCTTCTCGCCCTGCGGTCCGGCCTTGAGGGTGCCGTCGGGCAGCGCGATCAGTGCGAGCACCACGGCCGGCACCACGAGCGCGGGCACCCGGAACCGCGCCAGCCCGGGCAGGGCCGCGAGCGCGAGCAGCACCGCGAACACCAGGAACGTACGACGAGTGCCGGCGAACGGGATCAGCAGCAGAGCGGCCGCGAACGTGCCGACCAGGGACCCGAAGGTCGAGAGCGCGTAGAGCCGCCCGGTGACGCGGCCGGCGTCGGAGACCCGTTCCACCTTCAGGCGCACGGCGTACGGCGAGACCATGCCGAGCAGCAGCAGCGGCACGGCGATCAGCACGCTGACCCCGAGCAGCGACCCCACGAACGTGCCGATGCTCAGGTTGTCGAAGGCGCTCACCGACGCCCGCAGGAACGGGCCGGAGACGAACGGCACGATCGCGATCAGCACCGCCGCGGCCAGCACGATCGCGGGACAGACCGGAGACGGTGGGGTCGCGGTCGGCCAGCCGGCCGCCGATCGCGTAGCCGATCGAGAGCGCCACCAGCACGATCGCGATCGTGTTCGCCCAGACGATGGTGGACGCTCCGAACCACGGGGCGAGCAGGCGCGCGGCCGCGATCTCGGCGCCGAGGCTGGAGGCGCCGACGACGAAGACCAGGATCTCCAGCGGCATCTCCCGGCGTCGCTCGGTCACCCGCACAACGTAGCCGGGCACCACCAGCGCCTCAGCCAGACGTGGTGTGCTGGGCTCCCGTGTTGCTCAGTCCTCCTCGGGGATCAGCGCCCAGGCGATCAGGTAGGCGAGGCCGGGGGTGAAGAACCCGACCAGCAACGCGACCACCATCAGCACCCGGATCAGGGTGGCGTCGACGTTGAGGTAGCGGGCCAGGCCTCCGCAGACGCCGGAGATCATCCGGTCGTCGCGGCTGCGGGTGAGCCGCTTCGGCCCGGCTCCCGGCTGCTGGTATGACTCGGGGTTGCTCATCGGTCTTCCTCCTCGTGGATGACGAGCGTGTCGTCGGTGGTCTCGTGGTTCCCGGGGATCTCGCTGGGGGGCCGGTTGCGTCGGAGCGAGCCGGCGAACATCACCAGCAGCCCGATCACGCCGGCGACGACCAGGATGGCCGGCATCAGCCAGCCGACCCCGACGTCGCCGATCACGCCGGCCTGGTGGAGCGCCCAGCTCCCGGCCAGGCCCAGGAAGACCAGGCCGGTCACGAGGTGACCCACCTTGACCCTGGTGTCGTTGGGCACGGTCTGTCGGTTGCTGCTCATCGCTGCCTCACATCGATCTCGCCGACCCGCAGGTCGAGGTCCAGGTGCACGATCGGGTCACCGGGGGACCCGCCGAAGGTGACGGACGGGGACTGCTGGAAGCCGCCTCCGTCGCTGTCGCCGATGCTGTAGCCGCCGACGACCCGGATGTCTGCGTCCACGTCGACGATCACGGAGCGGGGCAGGACCACCTCGATCCGGCCGGCTCCGCCCTTGACGTGGATGGTGTCGCCGCCCAGGCCCTCGGGATCGGAGATCCGGGAGAGGTCGAGCGACAGCTCGGCGTTCTGGAACGCGTAGACGGACCGCACATCGCTGGACGAGGCCGGCGAGTAGTTCAGCCGCTTGCGCGTCCTCGAAGCCTCCGGTCGCGCTGGCGATGCCCATCGCGATGGCGGACACGATCCCGATCAGGATCAGCCCGCCGGGGCGGCCGACGAAGGCACCGACGACGAGCATCACGCCGATCACGGTCAGGGCGAGCGCCGGGTAGGCCGCGTCGACGACGGTGTTGCCCGCGTTGGCGAAGAGACCCAGCACGCCGAGCGCGATCGCGACCAGGGCGAGGGTCGGCCAGAACAGCAACAGCCCCTGGCGCCGTGGGCGCGGCGGGGGTGCCACGTAGGGCGGCGGGCTCCAGCCCGGGCGGGGAGGCGGCGGCGGCGTGGCACCGATCGGCGGCTCGGCACCGATCGGCGGCTCGGCGCCGGCCCCGGTCTGCGGAGCCGGCGCGGTGACCGTGCCGCCGGGGGTGCCGGAGGTTGCGGCGGACGGGGCCGGGGGGTAGCCGGCCTGCGCGTAGGGGGTGTACGTCGGCTGCGACGCGGCGCGGTTGCGATCACGACCGACCAGGTACAAGACGGCGGCGACGGCGGCCAGGCCGATCGGCCAGCCAGGACCGAACCACCAGTTGCCCCAGGCGTTGCCGAGGAGGATCAGGACGGCGACCACGCCGATCACGATCAGCAGCACCCGGCGGGTGTCGTCACGCGTGGTGATCGCCGCGCTGTCGTGACCGTCCTCGGGGACGAGCAGCCAGAGCGCGCCGTACAGGAGGAGCCCCGCGCCACCGAAGAACGCCGCGACGACGAACAGCACCCGCAGCACGGTGGGGTCCACGTCGAGGTGCCGCCCGAGTCCGCCCGCGACACCGGCGATCTTGCGGTCGGTCCCGCTGCGACGGAGCCGACGCAGGTCACGCATCTCGTCGTGGCTGACGCGGGGTCCCAGACCTTGGGGTGGAGGAGATGGGGTGGCGGTGGTGCCGCCGGGGGAGTCCTGGGTCTCGTTCATGGCTCCATCCTTGGCGGCCGGGCACCTGACCACCATCGGGAAGCACCCTGATTTCGACCGTACCCCGGGCGATCCGGGTCAGGGTCCGGTCAGGGGTCAACCTCATGGGGCGGCGGCCTCGGCTGTGTGACGATTGAGGTCGACATGAACCAGCCCCTGCCCGCCTCCGCGGCCCCGTACGACGGGGCCCCCGATCCGCCCCGTCGCGCCTTCCGCAGCCTGGACGACGCCCTGATCGGAGGGGTCGCGTCCGGGCTGGCCCGGCACCTCGGCGTCCCGGTGCTCTGGATGCGCGCCGCGTTCCTGATCGCGACCGCGATCGGGGGGTTCGGGATCGTGACGTACGCCGCGCTCTGGCTGCTGCTGCCGGCCGAGCGGCACTTCGACGACTCGGCACCCGGACTCTCGGCCGCGACCCGCCAGGGCAAGCGGCAGGGCCGGCGGGCGATGGCCCTGGCCGACGCCGGACCGCTGGTCGCCCTCGGCCGCGATCGCGATCGGGGTGATCGCCCTCGTCGCGGGGCTCACCGGCGGCGCCGTGTTCCTGTGGCCGCTGCTGCTCGCCGCGGTCGGCATCGGGGTGCTCTGGCGGCAGGCCGACGAGGCGCAGCGCGAGCGCTGGCGCGACACGACCGGCCGGATCGACCCGATCCGGGCGGTGATCGGGCTCGGCGGCTGGGCGTCGTACGCGCGGATCGTGGCGGGTGTCGCGTTCCTGGTCGGGGCGATCGTGCTGTTCGCGGTGCGCGGCGGCAACATCGGCGTGGCCCGCGACGCGGTGATCGCGGCGCTGCTCGCGGTGCTCGGGGTGGGCCTGATGATCGGGCCCTGGCTGTTCCGGCTCTCGTCGGACCTGACCGAGGAGCGGGCCGAGCGGATCCGCTCGCAGGAGCGCGCCGACGTGGCCGCGCACCTGCACGACTCGGTGCTGCAGACCCTGGCGCTGATCCAGAAGACGGCCGACGACCCGGCCGCGGTGGCCCGGCTCGCGCGGGCCCAGGAGCGCGACCTGCGGCAGTGGCTCTACACCTCCGACGAGCACCGACGGCACCACGTTCGCGGCGGCGCTGCGCGCAGGCCGCGGCCGAGGTCGAGGACCAGTTCGGGGTGCCGGTCGAGGTGGTCTGCGTCGGCGACCGCGACCTGCCGGAGTCGGTGCGGCCGCTGGTGCTCGCCGCCCGCGAGGCGATGGTCAACGCCGCCAAGCACTGCCGGCGCCGCCAGATCGACGTCTACGCCGAGGTCGACCGAACGCGGCACCGAGGTGTTCGTGCGCGACCGCGGCGCCGGGTTCGAGGTCGACGCAGATCGCCGACGACCGGCACGGCGTGCGCGACAGCATCGTCGGCCGGATGGAGCGGCACGGCGGCGACGGCCACCGTGCGCAGCACCGCCGGCGAGGGCACCGAGGTGCGGCTGCACCTGCCCGAACGACGACAGGAGATGAGCCGATGACGCCAGACCGGTCGTGATCGTCGACGACCACGCGATGTTCCGCACGCGGGGTCCGCGCCGAGCTCGGCACCGCGGTCGACGTCGTGGCCGAGGCCGAGGACGTCGACACCGCGGTCGCCGCGGTGATCACGCACCGGCCCGACGTCGTGCTGCTCGACGTGCACCTGCCCGGCGGCGGCGGCGCCGAGGTGATGCGTCGTACCGCGCGATGAAGGCACCGGACACCCGGTTCCTCGCGGTGTCCGTCTCCGACGCGGCCGAGGACGTGATCGGCACCATCCGTGCCGGTGCCCGCGGCTACGTCACCAAGACGATCACCGGACCGGAGCTGGTCGACGCGATCGGCGCGCGTGGCGGCCGGCGACGCGGTGTTCTCGCCGCGGCTGGCCGGGTTCGTGCTCGACGCGTTCGCCGGCTCGATCGAGGTCGCGCAGGTCGACGAGGACCTCGACCGGCTCACCGAGCGCGAGCGCGAGGTGATGCGGCTGATCGCGCGCGGCTACGCCTACAAGGAGGTCGCCTACGAGCTGTTCATCTCGATCAAGACCGTCGAGACCCACATGTCGTCGGTGCTGCGCAAGCTGCAGCTGTCCTCGCGGCACGAGCTGACCCGCTGGGCCAACGAGCGCCGGCTGCTTTAGCCGCGCCTCAGAAGCGTTCCGACGGCAGCAGGCGCGCCCAGGCGGGACGCCAGCTCGGGGCGCGCTGGTCCATCTCCGCGTGCAGGGCGGACATGGTCGGGCCGGCGGCCGGGGCGACGTACCAGGCCGGCCAGGTGTCGTAGGCGCGCTCGACCTCGACGGAGCGGCCGTCGCTGGTGACCCGGGCGAACAGCCAGGCGCCTGACCGTCTCGTCGGTCTCGGTCATCCGGAGCTCCATCAGCACGTTGTCGAGGGAACGCTGCTCGGCGTCGGCTGAAGGCCGCTGTCGCTCGCGGACGGGACGAAGGCACCGCCCTGCTCGACGCCGACCGCGCAGACGGCGTGCCGGAACGGGGCGCCGGTGAGGTTCACGGCGCCCACTGCCGGAGCAGCGTCGGCCGGGCCGGGTGGCCGCGGTCGCCGAGCTCGCCCGAGCCGCGCATCTGCAGATGGACCTGCTGGCGCAGGTGAGCGGTCGCGGTCGCCGAGAGCGGGCGCGCGGCCCAGCGCCTGCCCGAGTGCCGACCTGCTTGCCGGCGCGGGTCGCCGCTGTGGCGCCGACCACCGCGGCCAGCGTCGGACGGTCCGGCCGCTTCAGCACTGCGGCCAGGTGGTCGTCGGTGGCGTCGGCCCAGGTGGTGCGCCACCAGTCGGCGAGACACGGCGTCGCTGGCGATCGGTGCGAGCATGGCCCCGATCTCGACGGGAAGCGGTCTGCGGGACCGACGACCAGCTGCCGTGGGCGTACCAGCCGAGGAACCCGACGTCGCGGACCGCATGCGCGCTGTCCACGTCGTACGACCAGTCGGGGGCGGTGTCGAGCAGCTCGTCGCGGAACGACACGTCGGGCTTCAGGTCGGGATGGTGCCCCCACAGAACAGCGCGGTTGCCGGCGAAGCGACGCATCCGCAGCCACGCGGCGCCGTCGTCGAGGTGGGCGCACGAGTCGCTGCCGCCGGATCTCGCAGGTGCGGTCGCCCAGCGCCGCGCGTCCGGCCGCGAGGAGTACCCAGCGGCGCCAGAGCGCGGCTGGGGCCGCCGAGCTCCTGCAGGTCCACGGGGTCAATTGTGAGGGCTGGCAGGTGGGACACCAATAGGTGGCCCGCTCCTGACCCTCGGGACCCTGCTGGTCGACGAGGATCCGGGTGCCGCAGCGGCGGCAGGGCTGTCGGTCGCGCCGGTAGACCCAGGTGCTGCCGGCCGCGGCGGAGGTCGCCGGTGGTGGTCTGCTCGACCCGGTCGCGGTTGGCGAAGAGCAGCGGTGAGCGCGGTCGACGATCCGGTCGAGGTCGTCGACGGCACCGACCGGGGTGCGCGGGTGGAGGCCGGACAGGAAGCAGAGCTCGCTCTTGTAGACGTTGCCGATGCCGGCCAGGTTGCGCTGGTCGAGCAGCGCGTCGGCGAGCGCGCGGGCATGGGTCGGCGCGCGAGCCGGCGCACGCGCCTCGGCGGGATCCCAGTCCGGTCCGAGCAGGTCGGGACCCGAGGTGGCCGACCACGGTGTCCTCGGCGTCGGTGCGCACCAGCTCGACCACGCCGAGGGCGAACCCGACCGCGGTCCACTCCTCCCCGGTGAGCACGACCCGGGCCTCGTGTGCCGGACGACGCCAGCGCTCACCGGGCCGGTAGAGGTGCCAGGAGCCCTCCATCTTCAGGTGCGTGTGGAGGGTGTCGCCGGTGTCGAACCGGGTGAGCAGGTGCTTGCCGCGCGACGCGCTCTCGGTGACCGGTGCCGACCAGCTCGGCGGTGGCCAGCTGCGGCACCCGGAAGTCGGCGGTGACACGTGCGCGCCGGCCAGCGCCTTGTGCAGCGTCTGCGCCGTCCGCCAGACGGTGTCCCCCTCAGGCACGCAGCCTCAGCCCTCGCGGGGTGGCCACGAACCCGGCGGCCTCCAGCGCCCGGCGCAGCGCGGTGCTCCGGTCGCCGCTGCCGAGGAGCGTCTCGCCGTCGGCGCGTCTCGACGGTGAGCCGGCCGAGGGCGCCCCGTCGTACGGCGCCGGCGAGGGCGTCGAACGCCTGCGTCAGCAGGTCGTCGGTGTCGGTCGTCGGTGTCGGTCGCCGAACGTGAGCAGGGTGCGGCCGCCGCGCTCGACGTAGACCACCAGCAGGCCGTCGACCAGCACCACGAGGGCGCCGGCCTTGCGGCCGGGCCGGTGGCCCCCCTCGCCCGCATCGGGCCACGGGAGCGCGGCGCCGTAGGGGTTGGCCGGGTCGGTCGCGGCCAGCGTGACCACGTCGGGCTTCTCGCCCGGTCGCGCGTCGTCCCTGGTGAGCGCACGCAGCCGGTCGACGGCGCCGGCGCCACCGAACTGGGCGGCGCCGAGACCGGCCACGAAGTAGCCGCGCCGGCAGCGCCCGGTCTCCTCGAACGCGGACAGCACCTTGTAGACGCCGGCGAAGCCGCCCGGCACGCGCTCGCTCGACGACGGCGCCGCGGGTGACCACGCCGTGCCGCTCGAGCATGCCCTCGGCGACCGCGTGCGCGCGGCGGGTCGCGTCGGTCTCGATGGCGGGGCAGCAGGAACCAGCGGCCGGCGGTCTCCGGCGGCCCGGTGCGGGTCGGCATCGCCGGCCGGCCGGGCCGGGTGCTGGTGCGGGTGCGCGGGGGCGGCCGGCGAGACCGGTGCGCGGGGCGACCGCGGCCGGTGCCGACCAGCGCCCGCAGCGGGGCCAGCGTGTCGTTGCCGACGCGGCCCGACCAGGCCAGCTCCCACAGCGCCGCGGTCATCGCCCGGTCGTCGGTGGAGCCGACGGCGTCGGAGAGCTGGCGGAAGAAGTACGCGCCGCCGCCGGCCAGGGCGTCGACGACCGAGAAGTGCACCGGCGACAGGTCGAGCTCCTGCGGGTCGGGCAGCGTCAGCGGAGCGGCGTCGGCGAGGTGCAGCGACACCCAGCCGTCGGACCCGGGCAGCGCGCCGTGGCCGGCCCAGAGCAGCTCGCCGGTGGCGGTGAGCTCGTCGAGCATCGCGGGTGCGTAGTCGACCACCCGCGACGGCAGCACCAGCGACTCCAGCGCGCTGGCGGGTACGGCGCAGCCGGCGAGCTGCTCGACCACGGTGACCACGCCGTCGACGCCGCGCAGACCCGGCGGCGAGCCGTCGAGACCACGTGCTGCCAGGCGGGCAGGAACCGGCCGAGCGTGGCCGGCTCGACCGGCTCGACCTCGTGGCGCAGCCGTGCCAGCGACCGGCGCCGGAGCCGGCGCAGCACCTCGGCGTCGCACCACTCCGCGCCGGTGCCGGCGGGCCGGAACTCGCCCTCGAGCACCCGGCCGGACGCCGCGAGCCGGACCAGGGTCTGGTGGGCGACCGCGACCCCGAGCCCGAGCCGGGTGGCGACGTCGGCGGTGACGAACGGGCCGTGGGTGCGGGCGAACCGGGCGACCAGGTCGCCGAGCGGGTCGTCGACCGGGTCGGTGAACGCGTCGGGGGTGCCCGGCGGGCACCGGCACGCCGAGCCCGTCGCGCAGCCGGGCGACGTCCTCGACGATCGCCCAGCGCTCGACACCGGCCAGCCGCACCTCGACCACGCGGCGCGCCTCGGTGAGCAGCGACAGCCAGTCGACGACCTGGTCGGGTGCCGTGCACCGCGCCTGGACCTCCTCGGTCGACAGCGGGCCGAGCAGCCGGAGCAGGTCGACGACCCCCTCGGCGTCGCGCGCCTTGCGGTCGTCGGCCAGCCGCTGCAGCTCGGACTCGACCTCGGCGAGCACCTCGGGGTCGAGCAGCTCGCGCAGCTCGGCCCGGCCGAGCAGCTCGGCGAGCAGCCCCTGGTCGAGCGTCAGCGCGGCGGCGCGGCGCTCGGCGATCGGGGAGTCGCCCTCGTACATGAAGGCCGCGACGTAGCCGAACAGCAGCGACCGGGCGAACGGCGACGGCGACTGCGTGGCGACGTCGACGAGCTGCACCTCGCGCCGCTGCACCCGCTGGAGCAGCGCGGTCAGTGCGGGCACGTCGTAGACGTCCTGGAGCACCTCGCGGACCGCCTCGAGGACGATCGGGAAGGACGGGTACTTGGAGGCGACCTCGAGCAGCTGGGCGCTGCGTCTGACGCTGCTGCCACAGCGGCGAGCGCCGGCCCGGGTCGCGGCGCGGAAGCAGCAGCGCCCGCGCCGCGCACTCGCGGAAGCGGGAGGCGAACAGCGCCGAGCCGCCGACCTCGGTGGTCACGATCTGCTCGATCTCGTCGGGCTCGAACGCGATCAGGTCGGCGCCGGGCGGGTCCTGGTCGGTCTCGGGGATCCGCAGCACGATGCCGTCGTCGGCGGCCATCGCCTGGGCGTCGATGCCGTAGCGCTCGCGCAGCCGGGCGTTGATCGCCAGCGCCCAGGGCGCGTGCACCGGTACGCCGTAGGGCGAGTGCACCACGATCCGCCAGTCGCCGAGCTCGTCGCGGAAGCGCTCGACCACCAGCCGGGTGTCGCTCGGGCACCGCGTTGGTCGTCTCGCGCTGCTCCTCGATCGAGGGCGACCAGGTTGTCGGCGGCCCACGCGTCGAGGCCGGCGCCCGTCGCACCGGGCGAGTGCGTCGGGCCGGGACATCGCGGCGATCTCGCGGGTGAAGGCACCGACGGCCGCCCCCAGCTCGGCGGGACGGCCGAGCGTGTCGCCCTTCCAGAACGGCAGCCGCCCCGGCTGGCCGGGCGCGGGGGAGACCAGCACCCGGTCGTGGGTGATGTCCTCGATCCGCCAGCTCGTCGTGCCGAGCGTGAACACGTCGCCGACGCGCGACTCGTAGACCATCTCCTCGTCGAGCTCGCCGACCCGCGAGGCCCGCTCGCCGACCAGGAACACCCCGAACATGCCGCGGTCGGGGATGGTGCCGCCGCTGGTCACCGCGAGCCGCTGCGCGCCGGGTCGAGCGGTGAGGTCGCCGGTGACGCGGTCCCAGACGATGCGCGGGCGGAGCTCGGCGAACTCGTCGCTCGGGTAGCGGCCGGCGAGCAGGTCGAGCGTCGCGTCGTACGCCGACCGCGGGAGGCCGGCGAACGGCGCACTCCGGCGTACGACGGCGAACAGGTCGTCGACCGCCCAGGTGTCCATCGCGGTCGCGGCCACGACCTGCTGGGCCAGCACGTCGAGCGGGTTGGCCGGCACGGACAGCGCCTCGATGCCGCCGCTGCGCATGCGCTCGACCGCGACCGCGGTCGGGCACCAGGTCGCCGCGGTGCTTGGGGAACAGCACCCCGCGCGAGGTCTCGCCGACCTGGTGGCCGGCACGTCCGACCCGCTGGAGCGCGCTGGCCACCGAGGGCGGCGACTCGATCTGGATCACCAGGTCGACGGCACCCATGTCGATGCCGAGCTCGAGGCTGCTGGTCGCGACCACGCACGGGAGCCGGCCGCGCTTGAGGTCGTCCTCGATCACGGCTCGCTGCTCCTTGGAGACCGAGCCGTGGTGCGCGCGGGCGATCAGCGGGGCGGCACCCTCGGACTGGCCGGACTGCGCCATGATCTCCGCCGGAGGACCACCGGTCGGGGACCGCGACCACCGGCCCGGTCGGCGGCGATCTCGTTGAGTCGGGCCGTGAGCCGCTCGGCCAGCCGGCGGGAGTTGGTGAAGACGATCGTCGACCGGTGCTGCTCGACCAGGTCGACCACGCGCTCCTCGACGTGCGGCCAGATCGAGGTGTGCCGGGCACTGGCCGCGGCGGACCCCGAGGACACCTCCTCCTCGACGACGCCGAGCTCGGTCATGTCCTCGACCGGCACGACGACCTTCAGGTCCCACTTCTTCTCCGACGGCGGAGCCACCACCTCGACGGGCGCGGCGCCACCGAGGAACCGGGCCACCTCCTCGACCGGGCGCACCGTCGCCGACAGGCCGATCCGCTGTGCGGGCCGCTCCAGCAGCTCGTCGAGCCGCTCGAGGGAGACCGCGAGGTGGGCGCCGCGCTTGGTGCCGGCCACGGCGTGGACCTCGTCGACGATCACGGTCTCGACCCCGCGCAGCGACTCGCGCGCCTGCGAGGTGAGCATCAGGAACAGCGACTCGGGCGTCGTGATCAGGATGTCGGGCGGGCTGGTCGCCAGCTTGCGGCGCTCGGCCGTGGTGGTGTCGCCGGACCGGACGCCCACCGCGACGTCGGCGATCGCGGCGCCGAGCCGGTCGGCGGTGTGCCGGATGCCGGCCAGCGGGGCGCGCAGGTTGCGCTCGACGTCGACCGCGAGCGCCTTGAGCGGCGAGACGTAGAGGACCCGGCAGCGCTTCAGCTTGTCGGCGGGCCGCTCGGTCGCGGTCAGCCGGTCGATCGACCACAGGAACGCGCTGAGCGTCTTGCCGGAGCCGGTGGGTGCGACCACGAGCGCGTGCTTGCCGGCCGCGATCGTGTGCCAGGCACCGACCTGGGCCGTGGTCGGTCGGGCGAACGCGGCCTCGAACCACACCCGGGTCGGGTCGCTGAACCCGGGGAGGTCGTCGGTCACGTGGTCCACCCGCCCATCCTTGCTCAGGGCGCCGACAATGGAACGGCTCAGCCCGGGGAGCCGGCCGGCACCTCCGTGAGGGCGACCAGGCAGGCCACGAACGAGGCGGCCATCAGCAGCGTGCGCACGGCGTGCGCGCGGTTCCAGGGCCGCTCGAACGCCGCGCGACCGGGACCCGGCTCGGTCGCCGCGTCGAGCGCGTTGTTGAGCGGGATGTTGACCGCCGGAGTGACCGCGAACCCGGCCAGGTGCAGCGCCAACGCGGCCCACAGCCAGGCGTTCCGCGGTCCCACGACCGTGGCCGCCAGGAGGAGCAGCGGCGAACCGAGGAACACGAGCAGGAACAACGGGTTGACGATCGCGACGTTGATCCGCTGCATCGCGGAGAGGAACACCGCGTCGTCGGTGGCTCTGAGCCCGGGCATCACGGCGACCGAGAACGCCACGAAGAGGCCGGTCACGACCCCGGTGCCGAACGTCGCGACGATCAGCAGCCCGGTGCCGAGGTCCATGGCACCAGCAAACCGGGTGTCCCATGTCGGCGCCAGTGGATAGCGTCGTCCCTCGTGGACGAGCCGGGGCACGACGATCTGATGGTCCGTGCCCGGGGCCTCCGCAAGTCGTTCGGGTCCTTCGAGGCGGTCAAGGGCATCGACGTCGACGTACGACGAGGCGAGGCGTTCGGGTTCCTCGGGCCCAACGGCGCCGGCAAGTCCTCGACGATGCGCATGATCGCCGCGGTGTCGCCGGTCTCCGGCGGAGACCTGCGGATCCTCGGTCTCGACCCGGCCGAGCACGGCTCGGAGATCCGGGCCCGGCTCGGGCGTCTGCCCGCAGGAGGACACGCTCGACACGGAGCTGAGCGTCTTCGACAACCTCTACGTCTACGGGCGCTACTTCGGCATCCCGCGGGCCGAGGTGCGCAGCCGCGCCCACGACCTGCTCGAGTTCGTGCAGCTCGCCGAGCGGGCCAAGGCCAAGGTCGACGACCTCTCCGGCGGCATGAAGCGGCGACTGACGATCGCCCGGTCGCTGGTGAACAACCCCGACCTGCTGCTGCTCGACGAGCCGACCACCGGCCTCGACCCGCAGGCCCGCCACCTGCTGTGGGACCGGCTCTTCCGGCTCAAGCAGCAGGGCGTGACCCTCGTGATCACGACGCACTACATGGACGAAGCAGAGCAACTGTGCGACCGGCTGGTGGTGATGGACAAGGGCCTGATCGTGGCCGAGGGCTCGCCGTCGCAGCTGATCCGCGAGCACTCCACCCGCGAGGTGGCCGAGCTCCGCTTCGGCGTCACCGAGCACGGCCTCTACGCCGACCAGGTGGCCGACCTCGCCGAGCGGATCGAGGTGCTGCCCGACCGGCTGCTCCTCTACAGCCACGACGGCGAGGACGCGATCGCCAAGGTGCACGAGCGCGGGCTGATGCCGTCCGCGACCCTGGTGCGCCGCTCGTCGCTGGAGGACGTGTTCCTGCGGCTCACCGGCCGGACGTTGGTCGACTGACTCATGTCCTCGTCGTTCGAGCTCGCCGTACGCCAGCTGGACTACTGGGCGACCGTCTACCGGCGCACCTGGAAGGGCACGGTCGTCTCGTCCTTCGTCAACCCGCTCCTCTACGTGCTGGCGATGGGGGTGCTGCTCGGCGGCTTCATCGCCGGTGACCCGGCCAAGCTCGAGGGAGCGCCGACGTACCTCGCGTTCATCGCGCCCGGTCTGCTTGCCGCCCAGAGCATGCAGACGGCGGTCGGCGAGACGACGTACCCGGTGATGAGCATGGTGAAGTGGCAGAAGGTCTACTTCGGCATGCAGGCCACCCCGTTGCGGCCGGTCGACCTGGTCAACGCGCACCTCGGGTTCATCGTCTTCCGGCTGGCGTTGACGTCGGCGGTGTTCGCGGCGGTGCTCGCGCCGTTCGACGTCTACCACTCGGTGCTCGGTGCGGTGGGCGCGTGGCTGGTGGCGGTGCTCGTGGGGCTGGCGATCGGGCTGCCGGTCTACGCGTTCTCGGCCGGCGCACCCGACGAGTCGTCGTTCGCGCTGGTGTTCCGGCTCGGTGTGATCCCGCAGTTCCTGTTCTCCGGCGCGTTCTTCCCGATCAGCAACCTGTCGCCGGTGCTGGAGGCGATCGCCCGGCTGACGCCGCTGTACCAGGGCGTCGACCTGGCCCGGATGCTCACGCTCGGCACCCTCGACGCCGGGCCGGCCCTGGTCCACCTGGTCTACCTGCTGGTGATGGTGGTCGTCGGCCACGTGCTCGCCGTACGTCGCCTGACCCGACGGCTGGTCGTCTGATGTCCCTCTCGCTCGCCGCTGCGACCCAGGTGCTGCTGCTGCGCAACTACCTGTCCTACAAGAGCGCGTGGGGAGTCTTCCTCACCGGCTTCCTCGAGCCGGTCTTCTACCTGTTCTCGATCGGTGTCGGCGTCGGCAAGCTGATCGAGTCGTTCGACGTCAACGGGCACGCGATCCCGTACGCCGAGTTCGTCGCGCCGGGGATGCTGGCCGCGTCGGCGATGAACGGCGCGATCCTGGACTCGACGTTCAACATGTTCTTCAAGCTGAAGTTCCAGAAGCTGTTCGACCAGATGCTGGCCACCCCGATGACCACGACGAACATCGCGGTCGGTGAGCTCTCCTGGTGCCTGCTGCGCAGCGGCCTGTACTCGGCCGGGTTCCTCGTCGTGATGGTCGCGATGGGTCTGACGCACTCGTGGCTGGCGGTGCTCGCGCTGCCCGCGGCGCTGCTGATCGGCTTCGCGGTGGCCGCGGTCGGGATGGCGCTGACCAGCTTCATGCGGTCGTGGCAGGACTTCGAGTTCATCACGCTCGCCACGATGCCGATGTTCCTGTTCTCGGCGACGTTCTTCCCGATCACCGCCTACCCGGAGTGGGTGCAGTGGCTGGTCGAGGCGACCCCGCTCTACCGCGGCGTCGTGCTGTGCCGCGAGCTCACCACCGGACACGTGACCTCGGCCTCGCTGGTGTCCGTCGGGTACCTGGTGGTGATGGGCTCGATCGGCCTGAGTGTCGTGAGCAAGCGGCTCGAGAAGCTGCTGCTGACCTGAGCGGGCTGGGTGGGGGTCGTGTTCGCACGCGCCCGTGTTCCTCGCAAATGCGGACTTGTGGGGGCGCGCACGGCGTCGTCGACCCCCACAAGTACGCAAGTGCGAGCTTCCGCCGGCTGCTCGCACGAGCGCGGTCGTGCGTGCTTCCATCCCCGCATATGCGTGGTTATGGGGGCGCACACGGCGTCGTCGACCCCCATAACCACGCAAATGCGAGCTTCCGCCGACGGCCGGCCGGCACTCGCGCCCTCGTTCCGAGCACAAGTGTGCGGAAACCGCATCCCCGGCCGACCCACGGACCTGTCGCCCAGCTCACCCGCCAAGCAGCTCCTCGCGCCCGAACATCACGGCGGTCGCGTGGGCACTCGGCTGGCCGACGTGAGGGTCGGCACCGGACTCGACCAGCGCGCCGACCACTGCGTCCTCGCCCTTGAACACCGCGCCCGCCAGCGGGCTCTGGCCGCGGTCGTTGAGCCGGTCGACGTCGGCGCCTCGGGCGACGAGGACCCGGACCGCGTCGGCGTGGCCGTGGTACGCCGCGAGCATCAGCAGCGTGTTGCCGGAGGCGTCGGTGAGGTCGGCCGGCACGCCGGCGTCGACGTACGCCGCGAGCCGCACGTGGTCACCGGCACGGGCGAGGTCGAAGACGTGGTGGGCGATCTCCACCAGCTCGTCGGGGGACGGTTCGGTCACCTCCTCACCCTAGGGAGCAACCTCCTCAGCCGCTGGAAAGTACCCCCTGCTTGGATGGTGCGATGGCATGGTTCGAGGCGAGCAACCACTCCGAGGCCGTCGTGCCTGCCGACCGCAAGGAGGTCTGGGCGGCGCTGACCGACCCCGACCTGCTGCCGAAGCTGACGCCGTTCCTGCGGCACATCGAGGTCGACGGCGACCACTGGCGGTGGGAGCTGACGAAGATACCGATCCTCACCACCAGCCTGACCCCGTCGTTCACCGAGCTGATGAAGTTCACCGAGCCGACCCGCATCGAGTGGACGCACGACCCCCGGGGCCGTCGCGAGCGGGTCGGGGTCGACGGCTGGTACGCGCTCGACGAGGCGCCGGGTGGCGGCACCCACCTCGAGATCAGGATCGGGGTCAAGGCCGAGCTGCCGCTCTCCCGCTACGCCAGCCCGGCCGTCACCGCCGCGATGCGCACGGTGCTCGCGGGCATGGGCAAGCGATTCGGGGACAACCTGCTCCACCACCTCGACGCGCATTAGAAAACAGCTAGAGCTCCAGCTGCCAGAAGCCGGTGTCGATCCAGCGACCGAACTTCCAGCCCACCTCGCGGATCGTGCCGCGGTGCACGAAGCCGAACGACTCGTGCAGCCGCACGCTCGCCTCGTTGGGCAGTGCGATCACGGCGAGCGCCGTGTGCGCGCCGTCGGCTCGCAGCCGCTCGAGCAGCGCGGCGTACAGCGCCCGCCCGACTCCGCGTCCCCGCGCCTCCTCGGCGAGGTAGACCGACACCTCACGGGTGCGGTCGTACGCCGGCCGCGGGCGGTATGTCGAGGCGTACGCGAAGCCGCCCACGCTGCCCGCCACCTCGGCCACCAGCAACGGACCGGCCAGCTTGTCGGCCCAGAACTCCGGTGCCCGGCCCACCGCGTCGAACGTCGCGATCCCGTGCAGGGCCTCGTGCTCGTAGATCGCGCCGACGGCGGCGAGGTCGGCGGCGGTGGCGTTGCGGATGTCGGTCCTCTCCACGCGCGGAGTCTCGCAGGTCGGGCAGACTGGTCGCGTGAGACCTGACCCCGGCGAGATCGCGCCGATCGAGCCCGACACCAAGGACTGGACCTGGGCGCTGCAGAGGGAGTGCCCTGACTGCGGGTTCGACGCGCAGCGGCTCGACATCGAGGAGCTGCCCGCAGCTGCTGCGCGACCATGCGCTGGCCTGGGGCGAGCTGCTGGCCCGGTCTGGGGTGACCGAGCGTCCGGCGCCCGACGTGTGGTCGCCGCTGGAGTACGCGTGCCACGTGCGTGACGTGCACCTGCTGTTCGACGAACGGGTCGCGCTGATGCTGCACGAGGTCGACCCCGAGTTCGCGGACTGGGACCAGGACGCCACCGCGGTCGCCGAGGCCTACTACCACCAGGACCCCGCCACCGTCGCCCTCGAGCTGATCGCGGCGGCCGGGCTGGTCGCCGGGAGGTACGCCGCCGTCACCGGCGACCAGAGGGCGCGCCGCGGTCGGCGCAGCGACGGCAGCGAGTTCACGGTCGAGTCGATCTCGCGCTACCACGCGCACGACATGGTCCACCACGCCCACGACGTGGGGCTGGACGTCGCCCGCAGCGGGGCGTCGGGGACGGGTGCATGAGGCACACCGAGTTCTGGGCACGCATGGACGCCGCGCTCGGCCCGGCGTACTCGCGTGCCTGGGCCGACCAGCAGGTGCTCGCCGAGCTGGGCGGCCGCACCGTCGCCGAGGCGCTCGACGCGGGGGAGTCGCCCAAGGTGGTGTGGCGTGCCGTGTGGGCGCGGCTCGACCTCCCCGAGCGCGATCGCTGACGGCTCGCCCAGAATTCACCGCGATGTGACCTCGAGCGGATTCGCACGACGCTGGTCGTCGGGTTAGCCTTCGCGCGATCGCCCTGACACTCGGGGCTTGGCGACGAGGAGAGACATGTCCGTCCGTTCACTGCGACGCCCGCTGGGCGTCCTGGCCGTGGGGGTCACCGCCCTGGTCACGGCCGCCACACTGGGAGCTCCCTCCGAGGCAGTGCAGGGCCAGAAGCCCAAACCGCACCGGATGCAGCAGATCCAGATCCTGTCGTTCAACGACTTCCACGGGAACCTCGAGCCGCCGTCCGGCTCCTCGGGGCGCATCGTCACCGGCCACACGTTCGACGCGGATGGCAAGCCGGTCGACACCACGCAGGACGTCGGGGGCGTGGAGTACCTCGCCTCGCACCTCGAGCGAGCGCGCGCGGGCCACGACAGCACGCTGACCGTCGCCGCGGGTGACATCATCGGCGCCACCCCGCTGCTCTCGGCCGCGTTCCACGACGAGCCGACCATCGAGTCGATGAACAAGCTCGGGCTCGACGTCAGCGTCGGTCGGCAACCACGAGTTCGACGAGGGCTACGCGGAGCTCCAGCGCATGGCCGACGGCGGCTGCATCGACGACGGCGACGGCGCCAACAACCAGAACTCCTGCCCGGACGGCACGTTCAGCGGCGCGAACTTCGACTACCTGGCGGCCAACGTCGTGCTACGCCGGGCACGCAGCAAGACGATCCTCCCGCCCTACGCGATCAAGGACGTCAACGGCGCCAGGATCGGCTTCATCGGGATGACCCTCAAGGGCACGCCCGACATCGTGACCGCGGCCGGCATCCAGGGCCTCGACGTTCACCGACGAGGTCAAGACGGCCAACAAGCTGGTGCCGGTGCTCAAGAGCAAGGGCGTCAAGGCGATCGTGGTGCTGCTCCACCAGGGCGGCCTGCCCAAGCAGCAGCCGCTGACGAACCCCAAGGGCGACACGGTGCTCGGCAACCCGGAGTACGACTACACCTGCGCGAAGGGCGGGTCGCTCGACCCGGTCGCCTCCGCCGATCCTCGACATCGCGTCGCACCTCGACCCCGAGATCGACATGGTGGTCTCCGGCCACACGCACCAGCCGTACGTGTGCGACGTCAAGGACCCCAAGGGCCACGACCGGCTCGCTGACCTCTGCCTCGTCGTTCGGCCGTCTCTACACCGACACCGAGCTGACCTACGACCGCGCGAAGCGCGACATCGTGCGCAGCCTCGGTCGAGGGCGCGAACATGCCGGTGACCCGCACGACGCAGAAGGACGCCGAGCAGACCTCGCTGATCGCGCACTACGTCAGAGCTGGTGCAGCCGATCGCGAGCAAGGTGATCGGCCAGATCACGACCGACGTGAAGAAGGACCCGCCGCTCGGGAGCACCAACGGCGAGAGCCAGCTCGGTGACCTGATCGCCGATGCCCAGCTCGCCGACGCGAGCACGGTCACCAACGGCAAGACGCCGGTGATCGCGTTCATGAACCCCGGCGGCATCCGGACCGACCTCACCTTCGCGCAGACGAAGTACCGGACGAGGTCCGCGGGCGACGTCACCTACGAGGAGGCGTTCTCGGTCCAGCCGTTCAACAACTACCTGGTGTCGATGGACCTGACCGGTCAGGACATCTACGACCTGCTCGCGCAGCAGGTGACCGGCACGAACGCCGTGCGTCGCGCAAGATCCTCCAGATCTCGCAGGGCTTCACCTACAAGCTCGTGCCCGGCGTCGGCGCCGAGGACGGCTCGGTGATGCTGAACGGGACTCCGATCGACAAGGCGGCGACCTACCGGATCGTGACGAACAACTTCCTGCAGGGCGGGGGCGACGGGTTCCCGTCGTTCACGAAGGGCACCGACGTGTACTACGGCGGGCTCGACATCGACGCGTTCGCCGACTACCTGTCGGCGCACTCGCCGTACACCCCGGGTCCGCTGACCCGGATCACGCAGTAGGCCGTCGACGAAGCCCCCTCCGGAGCGACGCCGGAGGGGGCTTCGTCGTACGACGCCAGGTTTCCGCGACACGCCGCGCCGAACACGTTCGCTCGAACAGGTGTTCGGGATACATTTGCTGCTCCACAGGCGCCGGAACGGGTCGGCCGTCCACAGGTCCGGAGCAGCGGGCCGGGACTGTCGGAGGCCCCGCCTAGCGTCTGTCCTGACAAGCCAGGCAACCGACCGCGGAACGCGGTCACCGATCGGATGGATGGACAGACATGGGTGTTGCGGCGGGAAACAAGGACAAGGCGCTCGACGCGGCGCTCGCCAACATCGAGAAGCAGTTCGGCAAGGGCTCGGTCATGCGGCTCGGCGACGAGGTCCGGGCCCCGCTCGAGGTGATCCCGACCGGTTCGATCGCGCTCGACATCGCGCTCGGCCTCGGCGGCCTGCCGCGCGGCCGGGTGGTCGAGATCTACGGCCCGGAGTCCTCCGGCAAGACCACGGTCGCCCTGCACGCGGTGGCCAACGCCCAGCGCGCCGGCGGCATCGTCGCCTTCATCGACGCCGAGCACGCGCTCGACCCGGAGTACGCCCAGCGGCTCGGCGTCGACACCGACGCGCTGCTCGTCTCCCAGCCCGACTCCGGCGAGCAGGCGCTCGAGATCGCCGACATGCTGATCCGCTCCGGCGCGCTCGACCTGATCGTGATCGACTCCGTCGCCGCGCTGGTGCCCCGCGCCGAGATCGAGGGCGAGATGGGCGACAGCCACGTCGGCCTCCAGGCCCGGCTGATGAGCCAGGCGCTGCGCAAGATGGCCGGCGCGCTCAACAACGCCGGCACCACCGCGATCTTCATCAACCAGCTGCGCGAGAAGATCGGCGTGATGTTCGGCTCGCCGGAGACCACCACCGGCGGCAAGGCGCTGAAGTTCTACGCCTCGGTGCGGCTCGACGTCCGCCGGATCGAGACCCTCAAGGACGGCGCCGAGCCGGTCGGCAACCGCACCCGGGTCAAGGTCGTGAAGAACAAGGTCGCCCCGCCGTTCAAGCAGGCCGAGTTCGACATCATGTACGGCCACGGCATCTCCCGCGAGGGCGGCCTGATCGACGTCGGCGTCGAGGCGGGCCTCGTCCGCAAGGCCGGTGCCTGGTACACCTACGAGGGCGACCAGCTCGGCCAGGGCAAGGAGAACGCCCGCACCTTCCTGCGCGACAACCCCGACCTCGCCAACGAGATCGAGAAGAAGATCCTGGAGAAGCTCGGGATCGGGCCCATGCGTGGCCGCGCCGGCCGACGGCTTCGTCGCCGACGGTCCGGTCGACCCCGACGGCATCGACTTCTGAGCTTCCGGCGGTCGAGCCTGTCGAGACCAGGAGCAACGTGAGGAACCAGCAGCCACCGGCTGCCTCGGTATCGAGCAGCGAGCGTCGGCGAAGCGGTCGAGATGACCCGGAGACGGTGGCGCGCAAGATCCTGCTCGACCAGCTCACGGGCCGGCCCGCAGCCGGTCCGACCTGGCCGCCAAGCTCGCCCAGCGTGAGGTGCCCGACGAGATCGCGGTCCGGCTGCTCGACCGGTTCGAGGAGGTCGGGCTGGTCGACGACGCCGCGTTCGCCCGCAGCTGGGTCGAGCAGCGGCGCGTCCGGCCGCGGGCTGGCCCGGCGGGCCTCGCCCAGGAGCTGCGGCGCAAGGGCATCGACGACGAGGTCGCGCGTGAGGCGCTCGACGAGATCGACCCCGACGACGAGGTGGAGGCGGCCCGCACCCTGGTCCGGCGCAGGCTCCGCTCCGTGCGCGACCTCGACCAGCAGGTCGCGGTCCGGCGGCTGACCGGCATGCTCGCGCGCAAGGGCTACCCGCCCACGGTCGCGTTCCGGGTGATCCGTGAGGAGCTCGACGCCGACCTGGTCGACCCCGAGCACCTGACCTGAGGACAGTTACCGACTGGTAACTTGAGGCATGCCTTCGATCCTGCGCCTCCACCGCCAGGTGACCCGGTTGCCGCTCGGCGACCGGATCTTCTCCTTCGCGTTCGCCCGCAAGGCGCCGTACTTCGCCACGATCCGACCGCGCTTCACGGTGCTCGAGCCGAACCACGTCGAGCTGGTGATCCCGAAGCGGCGAGCCGTGCACAACCACATCGGCACTGTGCACGCGATCGCGCTGTGCAACGGGCTCGAGGCGGCGATGGGTGCCTTGGCGGAGGCCACGATCCCGCCGCACAAGCGGTGGATCCCGAAGGGGATGGAGGTCGCCTACCCGGCCAGGGCCGACAGCGACGTCACCTGCTTGGCCGAGACCGACCCCGCCCAGTGGAACGAGGACGACCCCGACCTGGCGGTCCGGGTGCGTGGGACCCGCGCCGACGGGACAGTCGTGATCGAGGGGGTCATCCGGCTCTGGGTCACCGAGCGTGCGGCATCATCGGAAGCGACACCCCCGCCAGCGTCCACAGAAGGAGCATCGTGACTACCCCCAGCGTCGTCCGCACCCTCGCCCACGGCACCACCTTCGCCGTCCGCCACCCCGTCCGCACCGCCCTCAACGCGGTGGGACTGGCCAAGGGCACGGTGGCCGCCGGACTCGGCCTCGTGTCCGGTGTCCGCGGCGACGCGGGCGAGACGTACGAACCGGTCGCGATGCCGGAGCAGCACGCCGCCTCCCCGGAGGGCAAGACAGAGCCGCAGCGGGTCCCGGTCGAGCCGGGCGAGCGGCACGCCGCCGAGGTGGCCGAGCACGTGCAGGTGGACGAGCCTGCCGTGCCGGGTGAGGCGTTCGCCCACGAGCCCACGGCTTCGGCCCGGGGTGCCGGCGTGGCCGACGACGAGCGCGTCGACACCTGGTATGAGGACGCGGAGGATGCCGAGCACGGCGAGCCGATCACCGCGGCCGAGGGCATCGCCCAGGTCGCCGAGGCCTCCGACGTGGAGACAGACGCGCCGCTGCCCGACGAGCCGCTCCTCGACCCGTCCCTGGCCAAGAGCGTGGCCAGCGAGGCCGAGACGATGCGGCGTGCCGCCGAGTAGCCACTCGCCCTCGTCGCCGCGCACGCGGACGGCATCGGTCACGGCAAGGTGATGCTGGGCACCGGCGACGCGCATGGTCGGGGCCGCACAGTCTGGGAGGGTCCCGCCCGCCGTACCCTCTTCTGGTCATGACTTCACCCAAGAAGACACTCGCTTCGCTCCCGTTACCCCGGGGATCCCGAAAATGACTCGCACCTATGAGGTCCGCACCTACGGGTGCCAGATGAACGTGCACGACTCCGAGCGGCTCACCGGGCTGCTCGAGGACGCGGGGTACGTCGCCGCGCCCGAGGGCGACCGGGCCGACGTGGTGGTGTTCAACACCTGCGCGGTGCGGGAGAACGCGGACAACAAGCTCTACGGCAACCTCGGGCACCTCGCGCCGGTGAAGGCCAGGCACCCGGGCATGCAGATCGCGGTCGGAGGCTGCCTGGCGCAGAAGGACCGCAGCGAGATCACGAGGAAGGCGCCGTGGGTCGACGTCGTCTTCGGCACCCACAACATCGGTTCGCTGCCGGTGCTGCTGGAGCGCGCGCGGGTGCAGGAGGAGGCGCAGGTCGAGATCCTCGAGTCGCTCGAGGTGTTCCCCTCGACGCTCCCCACCAAGCGCGAGTCGGCGTACGCCGCGTGGGTGTCGATCTCGGTCGGGTGCAACAACACGTGCACGTTCTGCATCGTGCCCGCGCTGCGCGGCAAGGAGAAGGACCGCCGGCCCGGACGAGGTGCTGGCCGAGATCCGGGCGCTGGTCGCGGAGGGGGTCACCGAGGTGACCCTGCTCGGGCAGAACGTGAACACCTACGGGGTCGAGTTCGGCGACCGGCTCGCGTTCGGCAAGCTGCTGCGGGCGTGCGGGGAGATCGCGGGACTGGAGCGCGTCCGGTTCACCTCACCGCACCCGGCGGCGTTCACCGACGACGTGATCGCGGCGATGGCCGAGACGCCGAACGTGATGCCGCAGCTGCACATGCCGCTGCAGTCCGGGTCGGACAAGATGCTCAAGGAGATGCGGCGGTCCTACCGGCAGGAGAAGTTCCTCGGGATCATCGACCGGGTGCGCGCGGCGATCCCGGACGCCGCGATCACGACCGACATCATCGTCGGCTTCCCGGGCGAGACCGAGGAGGACTTCCTCGAGACGATGAAGGTGGTCGGGCGAGCGCGGTTCGCGGGCGCGTTCACGTTCCAGTACTCCAAGCGCCCCGGTACGCCGGCCGCCGAGCTCGACGACCAGGTGCCGAAGGCGGTCGTGCAGGAGCGCTACGAACGGCTCGTGGCGCTCGCCGACCAGGTGGCCTGGGACGAGAACAAGGCGCTCGTCGGGCGGACCCTCGAGCTGATGGTGGCCGAGGGCGAGGGCCGCAAGGACGGCCAGACCCACCGACTCTCCGGTCGCGCGCGGGACAACCGGCTGGTCCACTTCACGGCCACCGACGTGCGTCCCCGGTGACATGGTCGAGGTCGGGGTGACGTACGCCGCCCCGCACCACCTGGTCGCAGACGGCCCGGTCCAGTCGGTGCGCCGTACCCGCGCCGGCGACGCGTGGGAGGCGCGTACGACGGCCCCCACGACCACTCCCACGATCCGGACAGCCGTCTCGCTCGGCCTGCCGACGGTCGGCGTCCCCGCGAGCTAGGCGGGCTCCTCGGGCCGCTGCTCCTCATCGTTCTCGGCCGGCTCGGTCAGCGACTCGTGGCCCTCGTCGGCCGGGTCCTTGGCGTCGCGCGAGCCGGCTCCGTCGGCCTCGTCGAGGTCCTCGGGCTGCTCCAGCTCGTCGGGCACGTCCTCGATCTGCGCCGACAGCGGCTGGTCGGGCACCGGCGGGTCGGGCTCGGCCGCCTCCCAGTCGGGGACGGAGTCGGGTCCGCCGGGACCCTCGGGCGGCGGCGGGTCGATGTGGGGCTCGCGGGTGTCACTCACCGGGTCAGCCCGTCGGACCGGTCGGTGCCGTTGGGTGCGCCGGGGTTCGTCTTCTTGCCGTCGAGCTTGTCCAGCGCACCGGTCGGCGGCGGTCTTGCTCCGGGCGATCTTGTCGGTGTACTTGCCCTGGGTCTTCTTGTCGATCACGTCGCCGGCCTTGTCGATGCCGTCACGGATCTTGTCGCCGTGGTCGTCGACGGCCTTCGTCGAGCTGCTTCTTCGCATCGTCCAGGAATCCCATGCCGCAACCGTGGCACCCACCGCCAAGCCCGGCAAGTTCCGGCCACCGTGGCTGGAACACTGAGGCCATGCCCGTGCTCCCCGTCATCGCCGTCGTCGGTGCCACCGCAGCCGGCAAGAGCGAGCTTGCGCTCGACCTGGCCGAGCACCTCGGCGGAGAGGTGGTCAACACCGACTCGATGCAGCTGTACCGCGGCATGGACATCGGCACCGCGAAGCTGCCGGTGGCCGAGCGGCGCGGCATCAGGCACCACCTGGTCGACGTGCTCGACGTGCGCGAGGAAGCCAGCGTCGCCGAGTTCCAGGCGACTGGCCCGTGCGGTGGTCGAGGACTGCCGTGCCCGCGGCGTGGTGCCGGTGCTGGTCGGCGGCTCCGCGCTCTACACGCGGGCCGTGCTCGACCGGCTCGACTTCCCCGGCACGGATCCCGTGGTCCGGCGCCGGCTCGAGCACGACCTGGCCGAGCTGGGGTCGGCCGCCCTGCACGACCGGTTGCGGGGACTCGACCCCGAGGCGGCCGGTCACATCGAGAAGGCGAACGGACGCCGGATCGTGCGCGCGTTGGAGGTGGTCGAGCTGACCGGGGGTCCGTTCGTCGCGCGGATGCCGCCTCCGTCGTACGTCTACCCGGAGGCCGTGCAGGTCGGCGTGGACATCGACCGGGCCGTCCTCGACGAGCGGATCATCCGCCGGGTCGACCGGATGTGGGCCGACGGACTGGTCGAGGAGGTACGACACGCTCGAGACGCTGGGCCTCCGGGAGAGCCGGACCGCGAGCCGGGCGCTGGGCTACCAACAGGTGCTGGCGTTCCTGGCCGGCGAGGTCGACCGAGGAGGAGTCGCGGCGACCGCACCGTGGTCGGGACCCGACGGTTCGCGCGTCGGCAGGACGCGTGGTTCCGCAAGGACCCCCGGGTGCGCTGGGTGCCGACCGGCACCGATGCCGTCGCGGCCTGGCGGAGGCTTATCCGGTAGGCGGTGCCGCGGGTTTCCGACCCCCCCGGATCCCCCGATCCGTGGCACCGCCTCCCGGCCCCCTCCAGGCAAAATGTTTCCGGTCCCGAACATTCCACAGGTCGGCTCGTGGCGGCATAGCCTCTTTGGACTATATTTTCGTGACTCTGCTGCGGAATCCGGGGTCGATTCAGCTGCCGGGCGCCCTCGGTCGGGCCTCGCCTTCCCTACGATGGGGCCGTGGAGATCTCCTTCGTCAAGGGTCACGGCACCGAGAACGACTTCGTGCTCGCTGCCCGACGCCAACGGCCGGCTCGAGCTGTCCCGCGAGCAGGTCGCGACCCTGTGCAACCGGCGTACCGGGATCGGCGGCGACGGCGTGATCCGGGTGGTGCGCACCGACGCGACGGACGACCCGGCGGCGGTGGCCGCCCGCGGCGACGCGACCTGGTTCATGGACTACCGCAACGCCGACGGGTCGCTGAGCGAGATGTGCGGCAACGGCATCCGGGTGCTGGGGCTCTACCTCGCCACCCACGCCGACGTCGACCCGCGCAACGCGCTGCCGATCGCGACCCGTGACGGGATCAAGACGCTGACCTTCGGCGCCGAGGGGATCAGCGTCGACATGGGCGTCCCGAAGGTGCTGGAGGAGACCGAGGTCCGCATCGGCGACCGTGCCTGGTCCGCCGTCCACGTCGACCTCGGCAACCCGCACGCGGTTGCGATCGTCGAGGACCTCGACGACGCCGGACCGCTCACCGAGCCTCCGTCGTACGACGCAGCGACCTACCCCGAGGGCGTCAACGTCGAGTTCGTGGTGTGGCTCGGCGCCCAGCACGTGTCGATGCGCGTCTTCGAGCGGGGCTCCGGCGAGACCCGGTCGTGCGGCACGGGGGCGTGCGCCGCCATGGTCGTCGCCGCGACGCGCGACCAGGCCGAGCGGGACGTGCCGTACACCGTCGACGTGCCGGGCGGGTCGCTGCAGGTGACCTGGACCCAGGACGACCGGCTGGTGATGACCGGTCCGGCGGTGCTGGTGGCGGAGGGGCTCGTCGACCTCTGACACCTCCGGCGGTCGAGCCACCCGGCGGTCGAGCCTGTCGAGACCACAACATCGGCGGTCGAGCTTGTCGAGACCACAACGCCGGCGGTCGAGCTTGTCGAGACCACAACGCCGGCGGTCGAGCTTGTCGAGACCCATATGCTCCGGCCCATGGAGATCAGTGGAGCCAGCGCAGTCGTCACCGGGGCGGCGTCCGGCATCGGAGCCGCCGTCGCGCGTCAGCTCGCGGCCGCGGGAGCACACGTTGTGGTGGCCGATCTCAACACCGAGCGTGGCGAGGCCCTGGCCCAGGAGATCCGCGGAGCGTTCGTCGCCGTCGACGTGACGAACACCGAGCAGATCAAGGCCGCGGTCGAGAAGGCCGAGGAGCTCGGTCCACTGCGGATCCTGGTCAACTCCGCGGGCATCGGCTGGGCGCAGCGCACGGTCGGCAAGGACGGCACCTTCGAGTCCGCGGCTGACCTCGAGGCGTTCACCAAGGTGATCGAGATCAACCTGATCGGCACCTTCGACTGCATCCGCCTGGCCGGCACCGCGATTGGCCGGCACGAGCCGACGCCGTCCGGCGAGCGTGGCGTGATCGTCAACCTGGCCTCGGTGGCCGCGTTCGACGGTCAGATCGGGCAGGCGGCGTACTCCGCGTCCAAGGGCGGCGTGGTCGGGATGACCCTCCCGGTCGCGCGTGACCTCGCGGCGCTCGCGATCCGGGTGAACACGGTGGCACCGGGCCTGATCGACACCCCGATCTACGGCGACGGCGAGCAGGCCGAGACGTTCAAGGCCAAGCTCGGCGAGAGCGTGCTGTTCCCGAAGCGGCTCGGCGTCCCCGACGAGCTGGCCAGCATGGTGCTCGAGTGCATCCGCAACTCGTACATGAACGGCGAGACGGTACGCGTCGACGGTGGCATCCGGATGCCCCCCAAGTGACCGCCGCGCGGGGGATCGCGGGACTGCTGGCCCTGGCCGTGCTGGCCACGGGCTGCAGCGTCGGCGGCGACGAGAAGGCGGTCCCGCCGCAGAGCGCACCGAGCACCAGCGCTTCTGCAGACGCATCGGGCACGCTGGACTGGAAGTCCTGCGACGGCTCCTTCCAGTGTGCCAGCCTCGACGTGCCGCTCGACTACGACAAGCCCGACGGGGAGCAGCTCACCCTGGCCTTGGTCCGCCGTCCAGCGGACAACCCCGACCAGCGGGTCGGCTCGCTGCTGGTCAACCCGGGCGGGCCCGGCGGTTCCGGCATCGACCTCGCGGAGAACAAGCAGTTCCCCAAGGAGGTCCAGCAGCGGATGGACGTCGTGGGCTTCGACCCGCGTGGCGTGGGCAAGAGCTCTCCGCTGGACTGCCACTCCCACCTGCAGGAGATGTACGACGCCGACCCGACTCCGGCGACACCGGCCGAGAGGGCGGCGTACCTGAAGGTCAGCAAGGCGTACGTCGGCGAGTGCGCCCGCAAGGAGAAGAAGGTGCTGCCGCACCTCGGCACCCTCAACGTGGCCCGCGACATGGACCGGATCCGCAAGGCGCTGGGGGAGAAGAAGCTCAACTACCTCGGGTACTCCTACGGCACCTCGATCGGCCAGATGTACGCCCAGCTGTTCCCGACCCGGATCCGGACCATGGTCCTCGACGGTGTGGTCAACACCGAGCTGACCGGTCTCCAGGGCGCCGACGAGCAGGCCGACGGGTTCTACCAGGCCCTGCAGGGGTATCTGGCGGACTGCAAGTCCGACAGCTCCTGCGTGCTCGGCGCCGACCCGCGGGGCCAGCTGGAGAAGCTGGTGGCCACCGCGGAGGCGAAACCGATCCCGGCGCCCCAGGCCGACCGGCCGGCCACCCCGGGGGTGGTCCAGCTCGCGATCGGGGTCGCGCTGTACAGCAAGGACTCGTGGCCGGTGCTGTCGCAGGCGGTCGACGAGGGCCTCAAGGGCGACGCCAGCCGGCTGGTCCTGATGGCCGACAGCTACCTGAGCCGCAAGCCCGACGGCAGCTATGGCAACGGTTTCGACATCTACTTCGCGGTCAGCTGCCTCGACAGCGCCTGGCCGACGTCGCCGGCGAAGGTCTTCGCGAACGCCAAGTCGACGAGCGCGAAGGACCCGTTGGTCGGGGAGGGTCTGGTCAACGACTACGTGCGATGCGCGCTGTGGCCGACGCCGCCGCAGCCGCTGCCGAAGCTGACCGCCCCGGGCTCGCCGCCGATCGTGGTGATCAGCACCACCCGCGACCCGGCCACGCCGTACGCGTCCGGCGTCAAGGTGGCCAAGCGGCTGCCGAAGGGCGTGCTGCTGACGAACGACGGCGACGGGCACACGGTCTACGCGCAGGGCAAGGCGTGCGTAGACGACGCCGTGACCCGCTACCTGGTCGAGGCGAAACCACCCAAGGACGGGCTGGAGTGCGGCTGACCCGCTGATCGGGTGGGCTCGCAGCCACCCCTCCGGTGCTTGCATGGCCGACGGCGCTGGGGCAGGCTCAAGTGTCGGATCCGTTCTCGGGAGGCCCACATGCTCCGTCGTCGTACCCACCGCTCGTCCGTGGCGGCCGCTGCCGCCCTCGCCACCTGTCTCGGTGGGCTCGCGCTCGCGCCCGCTCACGCCAAGGCGCACCCGGGTGGCGGGAAGTACTACACGACCAAGACCCCGACCAGCGTCGGCAGCGGGGGAGCGGTCAGCTCCGTCGACCCGGAGGCCAGCAAGATCGGACGCGACGTGCTCCGCCGCGGCGGCAACGCGGCCGACGCGATCATCGCGACGGCGGCCGCGCTCGGCGTCACCGAGCCGTACAGCTCCGGCATCGGCGGTGGCGGATTCCTCGTCTACTACGACGCGAAGTCCGGCAAGGTCAGCACCATCGACGGCCGCGAGACCGCGCCGGCCTCGATGCCGCCCGACGCGTTCATCGACCCGAACTCCAGCCCTCCCGAGCCTTACCGCTTCTCGCCGGAGCTGGTCACCAGCGGCGTCTCGGTGGGCACCCCCGGGACCCCCGCCACCTGGGACCAGGCGCTGCGCCGCTTCGGCACCCTGAGCCTCAAGAAGGCGCTGAAGCCGGCCACCCGGCTGGCCGCGCGCGGCTTCGTCGTCGACCGCACGTTCCGGAAGCAGACGCGGGACAACATGCGCTCCGGTTCCGCGCATTCGACTCCACCCGGGACCTGTTCCTGCCCGGAGGGCACGCCCCGGCGGTGGGCTCGGTGTTCCGCAACCCCGACCTGGCAGCGACGTACAAGCTGCTGGCGAAGAAGGGCATCGCCGGCTTCTACGCCGGTCCGCTCGCCGACGAGATCGTGAAGACCGTGCAGGACCCGCCGAAGCGTCCCGGCACCAAGCTGCCGGTGCCGCCCGGGTTCCTGGAGAAGTCCGACCTCGCGGCGTACCGCGCGATCGGCCGCGAGCCCACCCACGTCGGTTACCGCGGGCTGGACGTCTACGGCATGCCGCCCTCCTCCAGCGGGGGTACGACGGTCGGGGAGGCGCTGAACATCCTCGAGCAGTTCGACCTGGCCGGCATGACCGACGTCGACGCGCTGCACCACTACCTCGAGGCCAGCGCGCTGTCGTTCGCCGACCGCAACGCCTACGTCGGCGACCCGGCGTTCGTCGACGTGCCCGTCTCGGACCTGCTCTCCGACACGTTCGCCAAGGAGCGGGCGTGCGAGATCGACCCCGATCACGCGCTCAACAATGCGGACCACCCGGAGGTCGATCCGGGTGACGTCACCAGCTACGACGGCGTGTGCGACGACGACTCCGCGACACGGCCGGACCAGAAGCCCGACACCGAGAACGTGTCGACCACGAACCTCACTGCCAGCGACAAGTGGGGCAACGTCGCGGAGTACACGCTCACCATCGAGCAGACCGGTGGGTCCGGCATCGTGGTGCCCGGCCGGGGCTTCCTGCTCAACAACGAGCTGACCGACTTCACCGCGGTCTTCGACGAGGCGGACCCGAACCGGATCGAGGGCGGCAAGCGCCCGCGCTCGTCGATCTCGCCGACGATCGTGCTCGACGAGGGCAAGCCGTTCATCGCGCTCGGCTCGCCCGGCGGCTCCACGATCATCACCACGGTGCTGCAGATCCTGTTCAACCGGATCGACCGGGGGATGACGCTGCCGGAGGCGGTCGCCGCGCCGCGCGCCTCGCAGCGCAACACCCCCGACGTGACGGCCGAGCAGGCGTTCATCGACGCCTACGGCGCAGAGCTGGGGGCCTTGGGGCACTCGTTCGTGGTGCCCGGTCCGCCCGGGAGCAGCGCCTCGGAGATCGGCGCCGCGACCGGGATCGAGTTCCGCGACCGGGGCCAGGTGGTCGCGGTCTCCGAGCCGGTACGACGGGGCGGCGGGTCCGCGCTCGTCGTACGGCCGGGGCGGTAGGGGGGCGGCGCGGTCCACCCGAATGGCACCCGAGCGCAGGGGCCAGCTTCGTCGGGGTACATCGTTGGTCCGTGGTGCCGGTGCGGCCCCGTCCTTCGCTGCGGTCAAGACACGCGGCCGTTCCCGACACCCCGTACGCAAAGTCGACCAATCTAGTCGGATATGCTGCCGCCATGGATCCCGCCACCGCTCTCGCACCCCGCGAGCCGGAGGCGGCCGTGTCGATGCCGATCCGCAAGCCGCTCCCGCCGCAGCACTTCGTCGACCACGGCACCAACGCCGAGATGCGCTGGGACGTCCCGCACGGCCCCGGTGACACGCCGGCCTCGCGGCTGTTCGTGCGCAACCACACCGAGACTCCGCTGCTCGACGCGGCGACGTACACGCTGATGGTGCACGGCGACGGGCTGCGCCGGGCGGCAGTGATCACGCTGGACGACCTCCGCGCGTTGCCGGTGACGCGCACGACCTGCGCTCACGAGTGCACCGGCAACGGGCGCAGCTACTTCGCCACCCAGCAGGGCCGCGGGGCGCCGGGCACACCGTGGCACCTCGGGAGCATCGGCCAGGTGACCTGGGAGGGCGTCCGCCTCGCCGAGGTGCTCGAGCGGCTCGGCCTGCGCGACGACGCGGTCGACGTGATGGCGACCGGGCTCGACCCGAGCTACGTGGACGACGACGGCGTCGACAACGGTCCGGTACGCCGGCCGCTGCCGATCACGAAGGCTCTCGACGACACGCCTGCTGGTGTGGGGGATGAACGGGGAACCGCTGCTGCCCGACCACGGGTTCCCGCTGCGCCTGGTCGTGCCCGGCTGGGTCGGGGTCGCCAGCATCAAGTGGCTCGGCTCGCTCGAGGTCGCCACCCGTCCGCTCGAGTCGCCTTGGAACACGAAGTGGTACCGGATGACCGGCGGCGACTTCCCCGACGACGCGCCGCCGCTGACCCTGAACCCGGTGCGCAGCGTCTGGGAGCTGCCGGAGCCGGCCTCCCTGCCCGGCGTGGGGCGGTGCCGTGCTGCACGGGCGCTCCTGGAGTGGCGCCGGCGCCGTCGCGAAGGTCGAGGTGAGCATCAACGGCGGGGCCACCTGGACGACCGCTCGGCTCGACCCTCCCGGCGCAGCCTGGACCACCTGGCGCTTCGGCTGGCCCGGCGCCACCCCGGGCGACCACGTCCTGATGGCGCGCGCCACCGACGTCGCCGGCCGCACCCAGCCGCTGGTCGCCGCCTGGAACGACGAGGGCTACCTGTTCGACGCGGTGGTCCGGCACCCGGTGCGGGTCGGCTGACCCGGCCGGCTCCGCTCAGCGCCGCCCGAGGCGTCCGAGCACACGCTGCTGGCGTGGGGCGTCGTCCGGCACCTCCAGCGGCGGCTTGCACGCGCCACTGGAGTAGAGCATCTCGCCGAGGCCGTCGACGGCCTGCTCGATCCGGTCGAGCTCGTCGTCGGTGAAAGTGACCGGGGAGCCCACCGCCTGGCCGAGGTCCCAGCGGTGGACCGTCATGTCGAACCCGTAGAAGTTCGCGAGCAGCTCGTCGACCGTGGTCCGGCCGAAGTAGCCGTCGAACTCGGTGGTCGCGAAGCCGTCGTCCGCGACGACGTCTCGCACCTGCCGCAGGTGGGTGTGCCAGCGGGCCGACGGGTCATCAGCCGGCAGCTCGCCGAGGTCCGCCCCGCGCTGGTCGAAGTAGCCGCGCTGGGTGCTCACGACGTGCTCGACCACGTCGGTCGCCGTCCACTCCTCGCACGGGCTGGGTGCGCTCCAGTCGGTGGCCGCGTCCACGACAGCGGTGAACAGGTCGGCCTGGGTCAGGTAGCTCCGGGTCAACGGGGTCATGCCCCTGACCTTGCCGCATCCGGGTCGCCGGGTTCTTGAAAGAATCCGACACGTGCACCCCCACCGCCGGATCGACGCGGCCGAGCGCGCCCACCTCGGCGACCGCGACGGCTACAGCCCGCCCGTGCACCGGTTCGCGCCGGCGCCCGGGCTGGCCGACCTGGTCCGCCGCTACTGGATGCCGGTGTGGTCGCTGCCGGAGGGGAGTACGACGGTCCAGCGGGTGCTGCAGTACCCGGTCTGCCAGCTCGTCGTCGCCCCGTCGTACGCCCTGCTGGTGGGGCCGGCACGCGGCCTGACGACCCGCGAGCTGACCGGGGCGGGCTGGGCCCTCGGCGCGATGCTCCAGCCCGCGGCCGGTGCGCTGCTCCTCGACGGCCCGGTCTCGTCGGTGACCGACGGCGCGGTGCCGCTCGACGACCTCGCCCACGTCGACGGGCCGGCCCTGGCCGGTCGGGTGCGGGCCGCGGTCGGTGACACCCCTGCCGATCCGGCGCGACAGCAGGCCGCGGTCCGGGCGCTGGAGGAGGCGCTGGCCGCGCTGCCGCCGGCCGACGAGGAGGGGCTCCTGGTCAACGCGGTCGTGGAGTACGTCGAGAACGAGTCGACGGTCGAGCGGGTGAGCCAGGTCTGCGAGAAGTTCGCGCTCTCGGAGCGGTCGCTCCAGCGGCTCACGGCGCGCCGGATCGGGCTGTCGCCGAAGTGGCTGATCCAGCGCCGGCGGCTGCACGAGGCGGCCGGTCTGCTCGCCGCCGGCGAGACACCCGACCTGGCCACGGTCGCGGCCCGGCTCGGCTACGCCGACCAGGCCCACCTCACGCGCGACTTCCGCACGGTCACCGGACTGACGCCGGGGGAGTACGCGAACGAGCCGCGCGGGTAACCCGGCAACGCCGCATTTGCGCGGTTGTCGGGGTTGGCGACGCGCGCAAGGCCCCGCTAACCCCGCAAATGCAGGGACCGACGCCCGCAGGCCCCGCATCCCGCAGGACCCGCGCCCGGCCCTAGCCGCCGATCCGGTCGCCGTGGTCCTTCAGCGGCGGCTGGTCGGGGTGCGGCTCGCCGGTGGCCGGGTTGGCGGACTGCTCGGGCGGGAGCTCGCCCTCGGGTGCCGGCAGGTCGGTGTCCATGGCGCCGTACGTGCCCTGCTCGCCGCCGGTGCCGCGCAGGTCGCCGACGCGCTCGCTGCTGACCCCCATGCCGCCGGACAGCCCGTGTGCGCTGTCGGCGTTGGGGTCGCTCTCCTGGACCTCGGTCTCGCGCGCGTTGCCGCCGCCCTCGGCCTCGGGATCGGTCTGCGGGTCGCTCTCGGTGTCGGACATGCCCCCACCGTACGGCGCGCCGGCGGGCGCTCGGCAAGTCATCCTAAGGCTAGTAACTCACTTATGTATGGTGGCGAGCCTGACCCTTCCCATCTCCCGCCGGACCACGCTCAAGGCGGCTGCCGGCACCGCCGGCGGGACCGCGTTCGCCGGGATACCGGCCGCGCGCGCGACGACAGCACACGCTGATGGCGCGGGCCACCGACGTCACCGGACGCACCCAGCCGCTGGTCACGCCGTACAACGACGGCGGCTACTTCTTCGACGCCGTGGTGCGGCAGCAGGTGCGCGTCGCCTGATTCCGTTCGCCTGATCGCGGGCCGCGACCTACCCTGTGACCAGATGACGAACGCACCTGACGACTTCACGCTCGACGACGAGCTCGCGACCACCGAGACCTGGGACGACGGGTTCGAGTCCGGCTACGCCGATGATCCCGACGCTCTCGACAAGCTCGACGGTCTCCGAGCGCGGACCCCGACAGCAGGCCGAGACGAGACCACCGGCGAGATGGACCTCGCCGAGCGGCACGCGCTGCGCCGCGCCGACGGGCTGCGCACCGAGCTCGAGGACATCACCGAGGTCGAGTACCGCCAGCTCCGGCTGGAGCGGGTGATCCTGGTCGGGGTCTGGACCGAGGGCAGCGTCGAGGACGCCGAGAACTCGATGGCCGAGCTGGCGCTGCTCGCCGAGACCGCCGGCTCCGAGGTGCTCGACGCGCTGTACCAGCGCCGGCAGTCGCCCGACCCGGCGACGTACATCGGCCGCGGCAAGGTCGAGGGCCTCGCCGAGATCGTCCGCGCGACCGGCGCCGACACCGTGATCCTCGACGGCGAGCTCGCGCCGAGCCAGCTGCGCAACCTCGAGGACAAGCTCAAGGTGAAGGCGATCGACCGCACCGCGCTGATCCTCGACATCTTCGCCCAGCACGCGAAGAGCAAGGAGGGCCAGGCGCAGACCGAGCTGGCCCAGCTCAACTACATGAAGCAGCGGCTGCGCGGCTGGGGCGGCAACCTGTCCCGCCAGGCCGGCGGCCGCGCGGCCGGTGGCGAGGGCATCGGTGGCCGTGGTCCCGGTGAGACCAAGATCGAGACCGACCGGCGCCGGATCAACACCAAGATCGCCAAGCTGCGGCGCGAGCTCAAGGACATGAAGGGCACGCGCGACACCAAGCGTGCCGAGCGTCGCCGCAACGCGATCCCCAGTCCGTCGCGATCGCCGGCTACACCAACGCCGGCAAGAGCTCGCTGCTCAACCGGCTGACCGACGCCGGGGTGCTGGTCGAGGACTCCCTGTTCGCGACGCTCGACCCGACCACCCGTCGTACGACGACCTCCGACGGGCGCATCTACACGATGAGCGACACCGTCGGGTTCGTGCGCCACCTGCCGCACCAGCTGGTCGAGGCGTTCCGCTCGACGCTCGAGGAGGTGGCCGACGCCGACCTCGTGCTGCACGTGGTCGACGGGTCCCACCCCGACCCGGAGGGGCAGATCTCCGCCGTCCGCGAGGTGCTCGCCGAGATCGGCGCGTCCCAGGTGCCCGAGCTGATCGTGATCAACAAGGTCGACGCCGCCGACCCGATGGTGGTCGCGCGGCTGCAAGGCCCGCGAGCCGCACAGCGTCGCGGTCTCCGCGCACACCGGCGAGGGCATCGCCGACGTGCTGGCCGCCGTCGAGGCCGACCTGCCGCGGCCGGGCGTCGAGGTCACCGCGCTGGTGCCCTACGCGCGGGGCGACCTGCTCAACCGGGCGCACGAGCACGGAGAGGTGCTGTCGCTCGAGCACACCGGCGACGGCACCCTGCTCCACGCGCGGGTCAACGAGGACCTCGCCGGCGAGCTGGCGCCTTACGCCACCGAAGGCGCTGACCACCGCATAGTCCTCGGACGGGGGTGGGCGAGACAGTAGGCTCCGCCCATGAAACGCGTTGGGGGCGTCGTTCCTTGGTGCGCTCGTCGTGGTGCTGGCCATGTTCTGGCCGGCCGTCAACTTCTTCTCCACCACCGACGAGACCCCCGAGTTCGCGCGGATCACCGACTACCGGGCCACCTTCGACGTCGACGCCGACGGCACCATGCGCGCCCACGAGACGCTGACCGTCGACCTCCCGCTGGGGCGGCACGGGATCTTCCGGTTCTTCGACATCGCCGACGCGAACTCGCCGCACGTGCGCTACGTGCCGAAGGACATCGTGGTAACCCGCGACGGCAGATCCGACGGGGTCGCGATCCTGCACCAGGGCGAGGGCCGGTTCGTGGTCGCCCGCATCGGCGAGGCCGACACGACGATCAGCGGCACCCACGTCTACGACATCACCTACCGCGTCGACGGCGTCCTCACCGACAGCGGCTCCGACTCGCAGTTCTACTGGAACCTGATCCCCAGCGGCTGGCGGATGCCGATCGCCCAGAGCGACGCTGACCGTCACGCCTCCCCGGCACTCCGACAGGAGACGAAGTGCGCGGTCGGCGTCAACAGCACCGGCGGGTGCAACGCCGACCGTCGACGGCCGCACGGTCACGCGTCAAGACCGGAGCCCTGGACCCGAACACGCCGGTCACCATCCAGACGCTGGTCGACGTGCCGTCGCCGGGCCAGCACACGCTGCCGTGGACGCTTCAGGTTCGACCCGGTCTTCGGGCGCTCGCTGCCGGCCGCGATCGTGTTCGCCGTGCTGGCGCTGCTGGCCGCCGTCGCCGGGTTCCTGCTGGGCCGGAGCGTGCGCGAGCCGATCCCGCCGTACCCGCTCATGTACGCGCCGCCGGACGGCATGGGCCCGGCCCAGGGCGCCTACCTGCTCACCGAGCGCATCAACGACGAGATGTACGCCGCCACGCTGCTGCAGATGGGTGACCGGGGCATGGCGACCATCGAGCGCACCCCCTCCGGCTGGTCGCTCCTCGGGGCGAACGGCGACGGCCGGCCGGTCGACGAGGTGACCGCCTCCGTCCGCCGACCAGCTCGGGGTCCGGCCGGGCCAGCGGTTCGACGCCGACCGCGACGCGGTGGAGGTCGGCAAGCAGATGCAGGTCGCGCGCAAGTCGTTCGACTCCGACGTCAAGGAGTGGGCCCGCCACAACGGGCTGCTGGAGTTCAAGGCGATGCCGGTGCTCGGCTCGGTCGGCGTGATCGGCGGGCTGCTGGTCGCCGCGGCGTGACTTCTTCTGGAACCCGCTGTCGATGTCGCTGATCGGGCTGCCGTTCGGGCTGTTCGCCGTCTTCGCGCTGCCGGTGCTCGCGCCGGGCGCCTCCACGATCCGCACCCCCAAGGGCCGTGAGGCCTGGTCGCGGCTCGGTGGGTTCCGGCGGGTGCTGTCGACGCCGTCGAGCGAGGCACGCTTCGACTTCAGCGGCCGCAAGGAGCTCTACACCGCCTACATCCCGTGGGCGGTCGCGTTCGGCTGCGCGCGGGAGTGGGCCGAGAAGTACCGGGTCGAGGCGCAGGAGGAGCCGCCGGTGCCGGGCTACTACATCGGTGGCTACCCGGGCATGTACGGCGGCGGCCGGCTCCATGGCCGACTTCGCGAACGACTTCAACACCACCATGCACTCGGCCATCTCGTCGTACCAGGCCACGCAGACCTCGTCCTCGGGCGGAGGCGGCGGGGGGTTCTCCGGTGGTGGGGGCGGCGGCGGAGGCGGCGGCGGCTCGTGGTGACCGCAAACGTCCCGGTCGATCCGGGTGAGGAAAGGAACCAACCCATGTGGATTGCAGTGATCGTGATCGCGGTCGTGGTGATCGGGCTGGTGGTCTTCGTGATCTCCGGCTTCAACAGGCTGCGCACCACCGACATCGCAGCCCAGGAGGCGATCGGCGGGGTGGACGTCCAGCTCACCCGGCGAGCCGACCTGATCCCCAACCTGGTCAACACCGTGAAGGGCTACGCCGCGCACGAGCGGGGCGTCTTCGAGGCGGTGACCGCAGCGCGGACCCGTGCCAGCGCGGCCGCCAAGGGCAACGACGTCGGGGAGAAGGCGGCCGCCGACCAGCAGCTCAGCCAGGCCCTGGTCAACGTGATGGCGGTCGCGGAGGCCTACCCGGACCTCAAGGCGAGCCCGCAGTTCCTCGACCTGCAGCGGCAGCTCGGTGACACCGAGAACCAGATCTCGTTCGCGCGGCAGTACTACAACGACGCCGTGACCAAGCTGAACACGATGGTCTCGACGATCCCGTGGATGTTCCTGGTCGGCATGGCCGGTGTCTCCAGGCGCGAGTTCTACGAGGCGCCCGAGGGCCAGGATGCCGCGCCGCGGGTCGACTTCGGCACCGACCCCCCGCCGACGGTCGGGACGACGTACACCCCGGCGCCCGGCGTACCCCCGGCCTCGGCGGCGCCGCAGGTCGACTCGGCAGGCGCCGTCCGCCCTCCCCCCGGCCGACCCGCCGGATGACCCACCCGCGACCACCGGGTCGGCGCCGCAGCCGCCCGAGTAGCCGTGACCCGGGATCTGATGCTCCTGTCCAACTCGCGCCGGAGGCCGGGGCGACGGGTTGCTGGTGCACGTGCGCGACATCCTTCGCGACTGGCTGCCCGACCGGGCGCGGGTCGCGTTCGTGCCCTACGCCCTGGCCGAGCACGACGACTACACCGCGACCTTCCGGGCAGCGATGGAGCCGTTGGGCTGCACGGTGCACGGTGTGCACGAGGCGCGCCGACCCGACGCAGGTGCTCGCGGACAGTGACGCGGTGTTCGTCGGCGGCGGGAACTCGTTCCGGCTGGCGCGCGCGCTGCAGGAGAGCGGTATGGACCGGGCGATCGCCGACCACGTGCACGAGGGCATGCCGTACGTCGGCTCGAGCGCGGGCAGCAACGCGGCCTGCCCGACCATCCGGACCACCAACGACATGCCGATCATCGAGCCGCGGTCGCTGGCCGCGATCGGGCTGGTGCCGTTCCAGATCAACCCGCACTACGAGGACCCCGACCCGACGAGCACGCACATGGGGGAGACCCGCGAGGAGCGCATCCTGCAGTTCCTCGAGTGCAACGACGTGCCGGTCGTCGGGCTGCGCGAGGGGTCGTGGCTGCGGGTGTCCGGCGACGAGGGCGAGGTCGGCGGCGACCGCACCGCGCGGCTGTTCCGTCGGGGTCAGGACCCTGTGGAGATGGAGCCCGGTGCACAGCTCCGCGACCTGCTCACGACGGCGGTGCGGTTCGACACATAGGGTGCTCGGGTGTCCGATGCAGCCACCGCGTCAGCCGCCGCGGACTCCCGTGTGCGTGAGGTGCTGGCGGCCGCGGTCGCGGCGCTCGGCGGGCAGGAGCGACCCGGTCAGGTCGACATGGCCGAGGCGGTCGCCGCGGCGATGGAGTCCGGCGAGCACCTGCTGGTGCAGGCCGGCACCGGCACCGGCAAGTCGCTCGGCTACCTGGTGCCGGCGATGCTCAACGACGACCGGGTCGTGGTCGCCACCGCGACGCTCGCGCTCCAGCACCAGCTCGTCGAACGCGACATCCCGGCGCTGGTCGAGGCCGTCAAGGACGTGCTCCACGAGACCCCGTCGTACGCCGTGCTGAAGGGGCGCTCCAACTACGCCTGCCTGCACCGGATCCGCGAGGGCGTGCCCGACGACCAGGGCGCGCTGGTCGAGCTGCCGGAGGGGTCGCTGGGTGCCGAGGTGCTCGCGATGCGCGAATGGGTCGAGGAGGAGGCGCAAGGACGGCGGCACCGGCGAGCGCGACCACGCGCCGCGGCACACCGACCGGATCTGGCGACAGGTCTCGGTGTCGCACCGGGAGTGCCTGGGGGCCGCGAAGTGCCCGTACGGCGCCGAGTGCTTCGCGGAGCGTGCCCGCGAGCGCGCGATGCGCTCGCAGGTGGTGGTCACGAACCACTCGCTGCTGGCGATCGACGCGGTCGAGGGCGTGCCGATGATCCCGGACTACGACACGGTCGTGATCGACGAGGCCCACGAGCTGGTCGCCCGGGTCACCCAGGCCGCGACCGACGAGCTGTCCGTCTCCGAGGTGGACCGGACCGCGCGCCGGGCGTCACGTCACGTCGACGGATCCGAGGCCGACGACCTGGCCGACGCCGGTGACGCGCTGCGCGACGCGATCGACGCGACGCCGCCTGGCCGGATCGACGCGATCCCGCAGGAGCTCGCCGACGCCCTCGTGCTGGTGCGCGACGCGGCGCGGGCGCTGGTCTCGGCGTTCCCCAAGGACCTCGGCGACGACGCGGTCTCGACCCAGGCCAAGGGCTGGGCGCAGGAGCTGTTCAAGACCTCCGAGCGGATGGCCGCCAACGCCGACGCCGACGTGCTCTGGGTGGCCGAGCGCGACCGGCAGCGCGGTGGCAACCAGCTGTGCGTGGCGCCGCTGCAGGTGCTGCGGCACCATGCGCGACAAGCTGCTCACCGACAAGACCGTGGTCATGACGAGTGCGACGCTCAAGCTCGGCGGCGACTTCGACGCGGTCGCGACCTCGGTCGGGCTGCGGCCGTCCGAGCGCGTCGTGTCGTCGTCGTCGTCGGACGTCGCGGAGCGCATCCGACAGCGTGCTGCCGTGGCGCGGCCTCGACGTGGGCTCGCCGTTCGACTACGGCAAGCAGGCGATCCTGTACGTCGCCCGCCACCTGCCGCCGCCGGGCCGCGACGGACTCGGCGAGGCCACAGCTCCGGGAGATCGCGGAGCTGGTGGACGCCGCCGACGGGCGCACCCTCGGCCTGTTCTCCTCCCGCCGGGCCGCCGAGACCGCGGCCGAGGCGGTGCGCGAACGGCTGCCGCACCTGACCACGCTGGCCCAGGGCGACGCCCAGCTGCCCGAGCTGGCGCGGCAGTTCGTGGACGACCCGCACACCTGTCTGTTCGGCACGCTCTCGCTGTGGCAGGGCCTCGACGTGCCCGGCGAGACCTGCCAGCTGGTGATCATCGACCGGATCCCGTTCCCGCGCCCCGACGACCCGCTGATGTCGGCCCGGCAGCGCGCCGCCGACAAGGCCGGCGGCAACGGCTTCATGCAGGTCGCCGCCACCCACGCCGCGCTGCTGCTCGCCCAGGGCTCCGGCCGGCTGATCCGCACCACCACCGACCGCGGTGTGGTCGCCGTGCTCGACCCGCGGCTGGTCACCGCCCGCTACGGCTCGTTCCTGCGCGCCAGCCTGCCGCCGATGTGGACCACCGACGACCCGAAGGTGGCTCGCACCGCACTTGGCCGGCTTGGCGGATCGCACGCGGAGTGGGCGGGTGCGGCTGCCGGTTCACCACGGTATGCAGACGAACCTGCGCTTCCCACGACGTGCACATCGTGGGATGCGCGGGTTGCCCTGCATACCGTGGTGAAACCGCAGCGGGCCGTCGAACAGTCAGCCCGCGAACGCGATCGCGATCGCGGCACCGAGGTGGGCGTTGTTGCGGACCAGCGCGATGTTGGCGGTCAGGCTGGCGCCGCCGGTGATCTCGACGATCCGGCCGAGCAGGTACGGCGTGATGTCCTTGCCGGTGATCCCGAGCCGGGCCAGGTCGGCCAGCGCCTGCTCGATGATCGCGTCGATCTCGTCGCGCGGGATCTCGTCGGCCTCCGGGATCGGGTTGGCGACGCTGATCCCGCCGGCGATGCCGAGCGCGTCCTTGGCCCGCATCTGCGTCGGCGATCTCCTCGGCGGAGTCGACGCGCAGCGGCACGGCGAACCCGCTCGAGCGCGTGTAGAACGCCGGGAACTCGTCGGTGCCGTAGGCCAGCACCGGCACCCCGAGCGTCTCCAGCGTCTCCAGGGTCAGCCCGATGTCGAGGATCGCTCTTCACCCCGGCGCTGACGACGGTCACCGCGGTCAGCGACAGCTCGGTCAGGTCGGCGCTGACGTCGAACGTCGCGCCCGCGCCCCGGTGCACGCCGCCGAGCCCGCCGGTGGTGAACACCCGGATCCCGGCCAGCGCCGCCAGCCGCATCGTCGAGGCGACCGTCGTGGCGCCGTGCTCGCCGCGCGCCACGACGTACGGCAGGTCGCGGATGCTCACCTTGCGCACCGAGTCGTCGGAGCCCGAGCAGCTCCAGGCCGTCGTCGTCGAGCCCGATCCGCGGGCACGCCGTCGAGCACCGCGATCGTGGCCGGCGTCGCGCCGTGCGTCGCGGATGATCTGCTCCACCTCGCGCGCCATCGCCACGTTGTCGGGGTAGGGCATGCCGTGGCTGATGATCGTGCTCTCGAGCGCGACCACGGGCCGGCCCTCGGCCAGCGCGGTCGGCGACCTCGTCGGTGAGCCGGAGCAGCGGGTTCACGGTGCGGCCTCCAGGGCGGCGTCGATCAGGGCGGGGGAGAGGTCGCGGCCGGACCGTCTCGGCGGACTGCACGGTCAGCATCGCAGCCGCGGCGCCCTCGAGCGCGGCCCGGGGCGAGGTCGGCGCCGACGCCACAAGGCGTGGACGTACGCCGCCAGCATCGCGTCGCCGGCGCCGGTCACGTCGACGGCGTCGACGGCCGGGAGGGCCACCCGGTGCGGGGCCGCGTCCGCGGCGGAACAGCGTGCTCCCGCGCGCGCCCTCACGCAGCCACACCACCTCGACCCCACGCGCGTGGAGCGTCGCGGCGGCGGTCGCGGCGCGTCGTCACCGGTCAGCGCCACCAGCTCGTCGGTCGTCGGGGTGATCGTGTGCACGCGCACGCCGTCGAGGTAGCGGCGCGATCAGCCGGGCCTTCGGCGCGCTCACCGGGTCGAGCACCACCGGCACGCCGCGCCGCGTCGGCCAGCCGCAGCGCGTGGGCCAGCGTCGCGGACCGGCAGGTTGCCGTCGAGCACCAGCCAGTCGGCGTCGGCGACCAGCCGGCGTCGGTCCACGTGGTCCGGCGCCGATCGCCGCGGTGGCCGCCATGTCGGCCACCCCGGCGACCAGGCTGCCGTCGTCGTCGAGCAGGGCCGTGTAGGTGCCGGTCGGGCCGTCCCAGGGCACCTCGATCGTCTCCACGCCGGCGACCGGGTGCGCGCCAGCACCTCCGGCCCGGCCGGGTCGTCACCGACCGCGAGCAGCAGCCGGGTCGGGGTGCCGAGCCGGGCGAGGTTCTCCGCGACGTTGCGGCCCACGCCGCCGGCGGTGCGCGTCGTCGCCCGGGTTGCTGGTCGGCGGCTGCAGCGGCGCCGTGCTGCGGGCGAGCACGTCGAGGTTGGCCCCGCCGACACCAGAACTGTCACGGTGCGGTTCTACCGCACCCGGCGTGTTCAGGACGCGTCGGCCAGTCACATGCGGAGGACCGCGGTCACCTTGCCGAGGATGGTGGCCTCGTTGCCGTCGATCGGCTCGTAGGCCTCGTTGTGCGGGAGCAGCCAGACCTGGCCGTCCTTGCTTCTGGTACGTCTTCACCGTCGCCTCGCCGTCGATCAGCGCGGCCACGATCTCGCCGTTGACCGCGGTCGGCTGCTGCCGGATCACGACGTAGTCGCCGTTGCAGATCGCCGCGTCGATCATCGAGTCGCCGGCCACCTCGAGCAGGAACAGGGTGCCGTCGCCGACCAGGGTCTTCGGCAGCGGGAAGAACTCCTCGACCCGCTCCTCGGCCAGGATCGGTCCACCGGCCGCGATCCGGCCGACCATCGGGACGTTGACGGCGCTGCGGGCATCGCGTCGCCGACGCCGGTCTCGTCGTACGACGTCTCGTCGGCGTGTGCCGAGCGAGCGGCGGGCCGCCATCAGCTCGGGCAGGAACACCTCGAGCGCCCGCGGCCGGTTGGGGTCGCGCTGGATGAAGCCCTTCGCCTCGAGCTCGCGCAGCTGGTAGGCGACCGACGAGGACGACGCCAGCCCGACCTGCTCGCCGATCTCGCGGATGCTCGGCGGGTAGCCGCGCTTCTCGATCGACTCGCGCAGGAACGACAGGATGCGCTGCTGGCGCGCGGTGAGCCCGGTGCTGTCGGGCGGTGCGTCGGGAAGCTCGGTGACCTTCGTGCTCTTCGCCAGGCTGATCCCACCGGTGCTTCGCCGGTGCCTCGCCTCCGGACGGGTCGTCGTGGGGGACCACCACGTTAGAGCAGAAGAGCGGCCGTTTCAAACATCTGTTCGAACGCGTGTCGGATCGGACGTGCCCGTGAGCTTTTCGAACAGTTGCTCGGTTACCACTTGATTTCGTTCGAACACCTGCTCTAACATCGTACATGTGTTCGATCGAACGCCTGATCGAGCGGAGGCCACCGGCGACTGTCGGTGGCGGCCGGTAGACATCTGTTCGAGAGAGACATCGACCGCAATCGCGACCACACGGGTCGCGCTTCCCCCAGGAGGTCACCGATGAGCACGCTGAGCATCTCGCCCGCGTTCTTCCCGCGCCCGTCACCCACTGCGCGGCTGCGGCTGACCCGACGCGGCCGACTGGTCGTCGTGCTGGGCTTCCTGCTCGCGGCGCTGGTCGCGATGGTGCTCTCCGGCGGGTTCGCGTCGCCGGCCGCGAGGCCGGCACGCCCGAGCCGGTCCGGGTGGTCCAGGTGCAGCCCGGCGACACGCTCTACGGCATCGCCGGCGAGCTCGCCCGCCCCGGCCACGTGCGCGACATGGTCCACCGGATCCAGCAGCTCAACTCGATGTCCGGCTCCTCGCTCCAGGTCGGCGACACGCTCGCCGTGCCGCAGTGACGCGGCGGTAGACCGGCAGCAGACATCCGGCGGCCTTCCTCGACCCGAGGTCGCCGGCATGGGGAAGGGTCCTCACCCGAGGACTCAGCAGGGGCGGGACCGACGACGCTCGGTCCCGCCCCTGCTTCACCCCACCGCGACGTCGTCGACCGTCTCGACCACCGGTGGTCGAGCCTTCCCGGTGGTCGAGCTTGTCGAGACCCCCCACCGCGACGAGCCTTCCCGGTGGTCGAGCTTGTCGAGACCCCGCCACCGCGACGTCGTCGACCGTCTCGACCACCGGCGCTACGCCCGCGCGGCGCCCTCGGCCAGCAGCAGCTGGGCGGCGGTGTAGGTCGCCATCACCACCGTCTCCAGCCGCTGTGGAGAGTCCTCGACCAGGAACTGCCGGGCGCCGAGCAGCGTGTCCGAGACCAGGAACAGCACCGCGCCGGCCGCGGTCAGGCGGCGTGCCTGAGGGGGCAGGTCGGCGTGGAGGGCGGTGGCGGTCATCGCGGTGAGAAGTGCGGAGTACGCCGCCACCGCGGGCCCGAGCACCGGTGCGGTGCGGGCGGCGCCGAGCGACATCGGTGGCGCCGAGAGCAGCCAGATCCCGGCGAGCGCCCGGGTCGCTGGCCGGGTCACGAGTCGCGTGGCGGTGTCCCGGCGTCGTACGAAACCAGCGGCGTAGGCGACATGCCCGATCCCGAACGATCCGGTGCCGGCCGCGAACGCCCGGGTGCCGTGCCGCAGCAGCGCCAGGTCGCCGCCCCAGCCGAACGCCTCGGCGACCAAAGTCCCGTTGCGCAGCGGCGAGCGCGCCGCCCTGCCCGAAGTCAGCAACGAGCCGGCCAGGGTCGGCATCAGCAGCGGCTTGGTGACGAGCCGGGCCCGGCGCGCCCACGCGCCGGAGGTGCCGGCGAGGACGGCGTCGGTCGCCGCGAGGGCGACGTACGCCGCCCGGAGCCGTGCGCTGGTGGAAGTCATGGGCCGAACCTAGACCTCAGGACGACGGCCCGTCGGGCGATGGTGGCGCCTCAGCGAGCGGCGCGCTTGCCGCCGTGCTTCCCGCCGTTGGACGCCGTCCGCCGCAGGCGCGTCGGTGGGCCCTGCCCGCGCAGCTCGGACTGCAACCGGCTCCCGAGCAGGATTGCGAGGAACATGCACGCCATCGCGCCGACGGTGGCCAGCGCCAGGAACCACCAGTTGCCGGGCTCCCCGTCTCGGGCCTTGCCGCCGAAGTCGATCGCGGCGAAGACGAGCAGCCCCCAGGCGATCACGGTGCAGGTCACCGCGGCCGACAGCAGCGCCGCCCGGACTCTGGTGCTCCGATCCCGGTGGGCCCTCACCGGGACATTGTGGGGCACGCCCGGTCGGCGGTCGTCACGGCGCTCCGAATGCGCCCCGACACGCGGGTCTCTGGTCCGTCTCGGGTGCCCTGACCTGCGGTTATGCCGGTCCCTGTGACCCGGTCGCGAAAACTTCCCGGAAGGTGTTGCACGGCCCTGAGCGGCGGCGTACGGTAACCACTACATCTAGTAGTTACACCGTTGTGGTTTTCCACATCTAGTCTCACAGGATCGAGTGGCTTACCCACAGGGAGCGCTGGATGTCCCCTGGTTGTCCACAGTTTCGTCCACAGTCCCGGCCATCCGGCGAGCAGGGACGGAACTGTCGGTGCCGGGTGTTGCACTAGGGAGACCGACCGGCACGAGAGGAGACCCGCGATGCACTGTCCGTTCTGCCGCAGCACCGACACCCGGGTCCTCGACAGCCGGGTCGCCGACGACGGCGGCGCGATCCGCCGGCGCCGGGTCTGCCCGTCCTGCGAGAAGCGGTTCAGCACCGTCGAGCAGATGCAGCTGATGGTGCTCAAGCGCAGCGGCGCCACCGAGCCGTTCACCCGCGAGAAGGCGATCTCCGGGGTCCGCAAGGCCTGCAAGGGCCGCCCGGTCTCCGAGGACGACCTGGCCCGCCTCGGCCAGGCCGTCGAGGACACGCTCCGCGGCGACGGTTGGGCGGAGGTGCCGGCCAACGAGGTCGGCCTGGCCATCCTCGGCCCGCTCCGCGCGCTCGACGAGGTCGCCTAGCTGCGCTTCGCGAGCGTCTACCGCGCCTTCGAGTCGCGCCGACGACTTCGAGCAGGCGATCGCGAGCTGCTCGCGCCGAGCGCCAGCTCGCCGTACCACCTCCTCAGCCCGATCCGATCACGACGGGCTGACCACGATCAGCCCGGTGCGTAGTGGGGAAGCTGCGCGCCGGGCCACCAACATCCGAAGTCGAAGCAAGCACGACCGACGGGGACAAGGGAGAGAGCATGACCGAGACGGTGAGCGGGAGCGCACGCACCCGAAGCGGAGCGGCGACGGCGAAGTCCGGTGGGGGGGTGAAGATCGAGCGGATCTTCTCGACCGAGGGTGTGCACCCGTACGACGAGCTGACCTGGGAGCGACGCGACGTCGTCCAGACCAACTGGAAGACCGGCGACACCGTCTTCGAGCAGCGCGGCGTGGAGTTCCCCGACTTCTGGTCGCTCAACGCCTCGACCATCGTCACCACGAAGTACTTCCGCGGCGCCGTCGGCACCGACGCGCGTGAGTGGAGCCTCAAGCAGCTGATCGACCGGGTCGTGAAGACCTACCGCAAGGGCGGCGAGGACCACGGCTACTTCGCCGACGAGGCGCAGGCCGAGCTCTTCGAGCACGAGCTGACCTGGCTGCTCGTGCACCAGTACTTCTCCTTCAACTCTCCGGTCTGGTTCAACGTCGGCACCCAGTCCCCGCAGCAGGTCAGCGCCTGCTTCATCCTCTCCGTCGACGACTCCATGGACTCGATCCTGAACTGGTACAAGGAGGAGGGCTTCATCTTCAAGGGCGGCTCCGGCGCCGGCCTCAACCTCTCCCGCATCCGCTCCTCCAAGGAGCTCCTCTCCTCCGGCGGCACCGCCTCCGGCCCGGTCTCCTTCATGCGCGGTGCCGACGCCTCCGCGGGCACCATCAAGTCCGGTGGCGCCACCCGTCGCGCGGCCAAGATGGTCGTCCTCGACGTCGACCACCCCGACATCGTCGAGTTCGTCGAGACCAAGGCGAAGGAGGAGAACAAGATCCGCGCCCTCCGCGACGCCGGCTTCGACATGGACCTCGGCGGCGCCGACATCACCTCCGTCCAGTACCAGAACGCCAACAACTCGGTCCGGGTCAGCGACGAGTTCATGCGCGCGGTCGAGGACGGCACCGAGTTCGGGCTGCGTGCCCGCGGCACCGGCGAGGTGATCGAGACCGTCGACGCCCGTGAGCTGTTCACCAAGATCAGCGAGGCCGCGTGGGCCTGCGCCGACCCGGGTCTGCAGTACGACGACACGATCAACGACTGGCACACCAACCCCGAGACCGGCCGGATCACCGCGTCCAACCCGTGCTCGGAGTACATGTCGCTCGACAACTCCTCGTGCAACCTCGCGTCGCTGAACCTGATGAAGTTCCTCAAGGACGACGACACCTTCGACGGCGCCGCTGTTCGCCAAGGCGGTCGAGGTGATCATCACCGCGATGGACATCTCCATCTGCTTCGCCGACTTCCCGACCGAGGCGATCGGCGACACCACCCGCGACTACCGCCAGCTCGGCATCGGCTACGCCAACCTCGGCGCGCTGCTGATGGCGATGGGCCTCGGCTACGACTCCGACGGTGGTCGCGCGATGGCGGCCGCGATCACGTCGCTGATGACCGGCACGTCGTACAAGCGGAGTGCGGAGCTGGCCGCCGTCGTCGGCCCGTACGCCGGCTACGCCCGCAACGCCGACGCCCACAAGCGCGTGATGCGCAAGCACCAGGCCGCCAACGACGTGGTCCGCACGATGGGTGTCCACGACGCCGGCGTGCACAAGCTCGCCACCAAGGCGTGGGACGAGGTGGTCAAGCTCGGTGAGAAGCACGGCTACCGCAACGCGCAGGCCTCCGTGCTCGCGCCGACCGGCACGATCGGCTTCATGATGGACTGCGACACGACCGGCATCGAGCCGGACTTCTCGCTGGTCAAGTTCAAGAAGCTGGTCGGCGGCGGCTCGATGCAGATCGTCAACCAGACGATCCCGCGGGCGCTGCAGAAGATGGGCTACCAGGCCGAGCAGATCGAGGCGATCGTCGAGTTCATCGCCGAGCACGGCCACGTGATCGACGCCCCCGGCCTCAAGCAGGAGCACTACGAGGTCTTCGACACCGCGATGGGCGCCCGGGCGCTCAAGCCGATGGGCCACGTGCGGATGATGGCGGCGACCCAGCCGTTCCTCTCCGGCGCGATCTCCAAGACGGTGAACCTGCCCGAGACCGCCACGGTCGAGGAGATCGAGGACATCTACCTGCAGTCCTGGAAGCTCGGCCTCAAGGCGACGGCCGTCTACCGCGACAACTGCAAGGTCGGCCAGCCGCTGGCCGACGCCAAGGCGAAGGGCGCCGACAAGGCGGTCGCCGCCAAGGGTTCGGCTGCGTCAGGGGCTGGCTCCTCGGTGGTCGAGCCTGGCTCCCGGTGCGAGCCGCCTCGATGGTCGAGCCTGTCGAGACCCGAGTCGTCTACCGGCCGACCCGCAAGCGCCTCCCCAAGAGCCGCACCGCGCGCACCACGTCGTTCACCGTGGGCGGCGCCGAGGGCTACATGACCTCCGGCGCCCACGACGACGGCTCGCTCGGCGAGGTGTTCCTCAAGCTCGGCAAGCAGGGCTCGACCCTGGCCGGCGTGATGGACGCCTTCTCGATCGCGGTGTCCATCGGCATGCAGTACGGCGTCCCGCTGGAGACCTACGTCTCGAAGTTCACCAACCTGCGCTTCGAGCCCGCCGGCCTCACCGACGACCCCGACGTCCGGATGGCGCAGTCCCTCATGGACTACGTCTGGCGCCGCCTGGCCCTGGACTACCTGTCCTTCGAGGACCGCTCCGCCCTCGGCATCTACTCCGCCGAGGAGCGCCAGCGCCACCTCGAGACCGGCTCCTACGAGCCCCCCGTCGAGGACACCGGCAGCGCCGACCAGCTGATCGGCGACCTCTCCGAGCCCGTCGAGCCCTGCCCGGTGGTCGAGCGAGGCCTCGAGGTCGAGGCCGTCTCGAAACCTCGAAGCCTCGCGTGGAAACCAAGGACACCCACGGCACCGAGCAGCGCGAAGTTCCGGCACCCCGGCCAAGGAGGCCCACACCTCCGCCGAGCTGTTCGAGAAGATCACCGGCACCGCCGTCGACTCCCCGCTCTGCATGACCTGCGGCACCAAGATGCGCCCCGCCGGCAGCTGCTACGTGTGCGAGGGCTGCGGGAGCACCTCGGGCTGCAGCTGAGGTAAGCATCGGAAGTTGGGTGTCCCGCTACGGCGGGACGCCCAACTTCTGTTTCGGGCATGGTGTGTGCCGGTCCTGGTAGTGCGACCTGTTACTGGGTGGCTACGGCGACTGTGTTGAAGAAGTCCGTTGGCAATGCGTGCTGAAGCCTCCACGTGATGGCGATCGGTCGGTCACCCTCGTGGGTGACATAGGTGGCAGGGCCTACGCACAGGTAAGGCGAGGTGCCGAACTCATCCTTCTGCTCTTCTCGCACGAACAACAGAACCGTGCTTGACCCTGAGAGGTAGCGCTGACCCGTAGGGGTATGACTCGAGGTCGTGGACTGCGACTCCCAGTGAAACAGGGTGGGACTGATCGGGTAGTCCTGATACATCGTGGTGGGGGAGTAGTCCGATTCGGACTTCTTGAGAGTCACGAAGAACGCATCCACGTCATGTTCGGCGGAGTACCAGACCCCCTCACGGAAGCTGTTGGGGCGACGTGGGAAGTCGAGCGCAGCCAGGATCTCTTCACGCTGGTAGCGGGCATGCACCTTTAGCGGGACGTCAGACAGGGCACCACCCAGGTCAAGCGTTAGGTGGCGCGCGGCGTCGAACGAGAGGTCGACCACGGCGCTGAGCTCCGCTCGCGTTGCCCGCTCCCGGCGAAGAGCGGTCAGTCCGTCGGCGTACGACGCGTGCCCACCGCCGTCAGACCAAAGTGAGTAGTACAGCATTCGGGCTAGCCGCTGCTCAGCCGTAGAGAGCTGATCGTACGGAGGAGCATCGTCGGCTAAGAGAGACGTATAAGCCCGATGGCGCATGGGGTCGTCGACCTGGGCGAGTGCGCGGATCCGCTTGAGCAACTGATCCTCACGTTCAGAACCGGGGAGCGTCGGCAAGCCAGCATCACGTCGGAGTCGAGTCCATGAGTGACTGCCGCGCCGGAGGATGTCAGACAGCTCAAGTCCGGACTCGTCAAGAAACGTGGGCAGATCCTGGTCCCCATACGCGCGAAGCTCGGCCACCATCTGGTTCCACCGGTTGGCGATCTGTGAGCGAATGTTCTCCAGCACCAACGTCTGGGCCTGCCGGTCGAGGACGATCTGCGAGCCCGACGGCAAGAACGGGAAGCCCTCCGCCACCTGGCGCTCAACACCGCGTCGAGTGGCGCCGGTCAAAGCACGGAACCGATCGCTGAAACGGAACTCCTTGCGGTGATATCCGATGAAGTCCAAGACGGTGAGGACCGCCTTGTGGGGGGTCCGTCGCAGTCCGCGCCCCAGCTGCTGAAGAAAGATCGTCGAACTCTCCGTCGGACGGAGAAACAACACCGTGTCAACGTCAGGTAGATCCAGGCCCTCGTTGAAGAGGTCAGCGGCGAAGAGTGCACTCACTCGTCGATGCCGCAGGTCATCAAGCGCCTGCTCGCGCTCGCGCTGCGGTGTCCGGCCACTGACGGCAAGGGATGGGATGCCGGCGTCGTTGAAGACTCTCGCCATGTATTCGGCATGCGCGATGCTCACGCAGAACCCGAGCGCCCTCATCGCTCCAACATTCGTCACCTTGTCGCGCAGCTGTTTCAGCACGACCAATGCTCGGACGTCGTTGCCGGTGAAGACGTTCGACAGCTGCTCCTCGTCGTAGCGTCCCTTGGACCAGCTGATGCGTCGCAGATCGGTGCCATCTGCCACAGCAAAGTAGTGAAAGGGGCAGAGGAGGTCCGCTCCCAAGGCATCCCAGAGCCGCAGCTCAGCTGCAGTACGACCTCCAAAGAACTGGCGGACGTCGACGCCGTCGGCGCGTTCGGGGGTGGCCGTCAGGCCGAGCAGCTCTCGGGGTGCAAGGTGGTCGAGGATCTTCCGATACGTACGTGCTTCCGCGTGGTGAAACTCGTCCACCACCACGATCTCGTAGGCGTCTGCCGGGATCCGGTCAATGCCGTATGCGCTCAACGACTGCACGCTGGCGAACACATGTCGCCACCTCTCGGGTCTCGCCCCTCCCACGTAAAGCTCGCCGAAGCCGGGGTCGGCGAGGACCTCCCGATAGGTCCTCAGGGATTGCTCGAGAATTTCCTTTCGATGGGCGACAAAGAGCAACGACGGTGAGGCGTCGCCTGCCGCTTCACACAGCCTCCGATAGTCCAGAGCAGCGATGACGGTCTTTCCGGTTCCAGTCGCCGCAACCACCAGGTTGCGATGGCGATCATGGACATGGCGTTCGACGTCAATCGCATCAAGCATCTCTTGCTGATAGGAGTACGCCGTCACAGTAAGACCAGAGAGGGAGATCGTGACCCGGTCGTGCGAGCCCCGACCTGACGCCTCGATCAGGGCGTCGTCGAGACGGTCACGATCGCGATCGGGGTCGTAGGTCTCGAACGCGCTGTCGTTCCAGTAGGAGTCGAACGTGGCCCGGAATTTTTGCATCAGCGACGGTGTGGCGGATTTCGACAATCGAACGTTCCACTCGACCCCGTCGAGTAGGGCGCTGCTCGAGAGGTTGGAGGATCCGACGTACGCAGTGTCGAAGCCGGTATTCCGATGGAATAGCCAAGCCTTTGCGTGAAGTCGGGTACGCGCCGCGTCGTACTGGATCTTGACCTCCGCGCCGAAATCACGAATCAGTCGATCGAGCGCCTCGCGCTCGGTCCCGCCAATGTAGGTCGTGGTCACGACACGTAAGGGCACACTGGCGTCACGAAGAGTGGTGAGTTCCCGCTCAAGCAAACGGACGCCACGCCACATCACGAATGCGCACAGAAGATCCACGGAGTCAGCCGACGTCAACTCCGCCCTAAGCTCCGAGGCGAGCGAAGGCTCCCCATGTGAGTTGGTTAGGAGCGCGACATCATTCAGGGGTGTGGCTGGTCTGCGGTCGTAGCGAACCGCCGATCCAGGCCCAGAAGAACCACGCATCGCGTGAAGCTCTCGCGTCGGAGCGAGAATTTTCTCGTCGGTTTCGGCCACAAGCTCGAGAACCCGGTTCACAAGCTCAAGGCGACGATCGGGATCTTTCTCAGCAGAGAGTCGGCGTGCCAAGGCGGCGTTGAGGTGTCGACCAATCACGTGCGGTTGATCAGCCGGATCAACGCTGGCGATCTCACTTTGAAGATCGGAGAGTGCGAGCTCTCGCTCCATCCCATGGGTTACTACGGTTTCAAACAGACCCTCGCGCACTGAACGCCCCCTCGTGTCGCCCTGAGCTTGCCACCCATATGCCGTTCCTTGCGGGTGGACGCGGCGATCGCGCGCTCCCACGTGACACAGCCGGCACTTCGTGCAGGTGCTTGATGAATCAGTGCAACGGGACTGCGCTTCGACTGGTTGGCCCCCAGAACTGTCGGTCGTCTCCCGTAGATTTGTGCTCTGGTCGAGGACACGGGGGAGTGGTCGATGAACGACGTCGAGGGCACGTGGGACGAGGGGTTGCAGGACGCGTGGCGGGGGTTTAGGCAGCAGCTGGTCGGGAGGATCACGGCCCTGGGGTGCGAGGCGTATCTCTTCGTCGTTCATGCGGCCGGTTATGAGTGCGACGAGATGCCGTTCCCTGACCTCGCGGTGTCCAGGTTCGGGGACCTGCTGCGGTGTGACCTCATGCGCCCGGACGTTGAGCTCGATGACATCTACTCGCTCAACGACATCGGGTTCGACCTCGACGAGAACGACGACCTGTGCCGGTTCGAGACCGACGACGCCGAGTGGCTCGCGGTCACGATCGTGCGGGTCCTGCGCGAGGTGAGTGGTGTCGTGCACCCTTCCTTCGTGAGCCTGTGCAGTCCCGAGCCGGGTGCGCAGCCGATGCAGGATCCGCTTGCCCTGGCCTTTCCGGCGGACCGGGACGAGCTGGTGGACGTCGTCGATGCGACCTTGACCGAGGTGATCGGCCAGGCTCCCAGCAAGGATGAGGACGGCGACGTACCCATCGTCTGCGGCGAGTCAGTCGTGTTCGTCCGGGTGCGGGCCGACATCGCCGTGGTCGAGGTGTTCAGCGAGGTCGTCGTGGACGTGGTGAACACACAGGCGGCGCTTTTCGAGCTCAACATCCTCAACCGTGACTCGCCGGGTCCCACCTTCGCCTTGCGGCGCGACCGCGTCGTGGTGCGTAGCCAGATCGCGGGCAACCCGATCCTGCCGGCCGAGCTACGGCGGGTGGTCGACGCCATGTGTGCCACGGTCGACCAGATCGCACAAGACCTGGTGGCGCGCATCGGCGGCCACACCTTCCTCGGTGAGCCGCCCGCAAAGCCTCATGGGCGCAAGAGCCCTGGTCGCGAGGCGATCCGCACGCTCCGGCACCTCGAGGACGACGAGCCGGGCTCCGTCAGCCCGGTGCAGGTTGAGCAGGGGAGCGTCGCGTGATGCTGCCGCCGTCCGGCGACGAGCTTGTCCAGTACGACGCAGGGCGCGGCTCCTGCCGCCGTTGCGGTTCGGGGGACGTGCGCCACCTAATGATCGGCCTGCTGAGCGGACCGCCAGCCCCCGATGTTCCCGCCTGGGTGGCGTTCGTCGGTTGCTGCCACCCGGGCTACGACCGGGAGTGCGAGGCGTGCGGTCTGCGTTGGACCGATGCCATGCCGAGTGCTGCAGGAGAGCGTCGATGACGGCGCAGCTGCGTCCCGAGGAGCCGAAGTTCCAGACACCCTCGGAGGAAGAGGTCTGGACACGCCTCCACGACACCCTTCCCAACGACGCGGTCCTGATCGCTGGGCTCAGGATCACTGACGAGGACAAGGACCACGAAGCGGACCTGGTGGTCCTGCTGCCGGAGGTCGGCATCGTGGTGCTCGAGGTCAAGGGCGGCTCGGTCTCGTACGACGGCGACGTCTGGTCGCCAGCGTTCAGGGGGTGGCAAGAAGCGGATCGACCCGGTCGAGCAGGTGCGTACGACGAAGTACGCCGTCCGCGACTACGTTGAGGCCGACCCGCGATGGGCCCGTCGGCGGCGTGGTCGCTGGGCGCACGCGGTGGTCACGCCGTACTCCGCCTTCCCGGACGACTTCGCTGCCCCCGACTGCCCGCGCTGGTCGCTGCACGACGCGACGACATGGCGACGCTCGGTCGCAGCGGGTCGCGGACAACGGCTCGCGCGCCAGCCAGGGCAAGCGCGCCCCGACGCACGACGACGTCGAGCTGATCAGCGAGATCCTCAAGCGGGCGTGGGCTTCACGCGGCTACGACCGCAACGCCGAGGCCGCCGAGCGTCAGAGCCAGCGCCGACCGGCTCACCTCGGAGCAGGCGATGCTGCTGCAGGTGACCCGGCTGCTGCCCGGGTCGAGGTGCGCGGTGGTGCCGGCTCCGGAAAGACCGTCCTGGCGCTCGCCCAGGCCCGAGCAGCTCACCGCCGGTGGTCGCGCTGACCGTCCCGGCCAGCGGGTCGCGCTGCTCTGCTACTCGATCGGCCTCGGCGGAGTACCTCAAGCGCGCGGTCGAGCAGCTGGCCCCGCAACCAGCGCCCGGCCTTCGTCGGCACCTACGAGGAGCTCGGCACGCTGTGGGGCGCCCCCGATCGGCACCCGCGAGGACAGCGACTTCTGGGAGCACGAGCTGCCGTCCCGGATGGCCGAGCTGGCCGCCGAGCTGCCGCCCGGCCACCGGTTCGACTCCTTCATCGTCGACGAGGCGCAGGACTTCGCCGACAACTGGTGGACCCCGCTGCTGCGGGCGATGAAGGACGAGGAGACCGGCGGCCTGTACGTCTACTCCGACGAGAACCAGCGCATCTTCGCCAGGTTCGGCCAGCCTCCGGTGCCGCTCGTCCCGCTGGTCCTCGACCACAACCTGCGCAACACACGCAGATCCACGCCGCCTTCGGCCCGCTCGCGCCGACCCGGATGACGTCACGAGGTGGCGAAGGCGCCGACGTGCACTTCATCCCGGCGCCGCCGACAAGGCGGTCGACGTCGCCGACGAGGCCGTGACCTGCTGCTGGACATCGGCTGGTTCCCTGGCAACGTCGCGCTGCTGACGACCGGCCACCGTCACTACGTCCAGGTCGAGGAGACCGACGCGGCTCGGTCACCGCGGCTACTGGCGCAGACTTCTGGGACGAGGAGGAGGTCTTCTACGGTCACGTCCTCGGCTGCAAGGGACTCGAGCGTCCCGCCGTCGTGCTGTGCCTCAACGAGACGGCACGTGCGAGGAGCGTGCGAAGGAGAAGCTGTACGTCGGGATGTCCCGCGCCACCGACCAGTTGATCGTGGTCGGGGACCCCGAGGTCGTGAGGGAGATGGGCGGACCCGGTGTGGCCAACCGCCTCGGCCTGACCTGAGCGTTGGCTGGGCGACCGACCTCGGTGAGGGCCTGCCCGAGGCACACGACCCGTTGCCGATTCAGTGCCTGGAGTGCCGCAGCCCGACCTTCCAGATCTCACCGGTCAGCGTGACGATGTACGCCGTGTGACCGATGATCTCCAACGACGTCGGGCGGTCGAGTCCCTGGAGGACGGGAGTCATGGTCCCGTCGTGCCGGACCCTGACCAGGGAGCCGGTGTCCGGGTTGGCAGAAGAGCCTTCGGGGTTGCCGGGCGTGAAGGTGCCCTGTGACAAGGCGTAGAGCCGATGGCCGCGCGCGAACTCGACGTCGACCAAGAGAGGCGCACCCGAGGCAACTTCCTTCGCCGTCGCCGAGTGGGTAGAGAAACGGACGACCCTCCCGTTCTCCGGGAGGTGGGGCACCGGCCCGGCTTCAGCCAGGTAGATGTTGTGCCCCTTGCGCGCCAGCCCGGTGGGCACGATGTCGTCGAAGGCGATCACCTCCGAGATGTTGTCCGCAGGGTCGCCCTGGAGGTCGATCCTCAGCACGCGGTTGTGGTGGCCGTCGGTCACCAGGAGGTCGCCCTTGTAGGGCAGCATCGCGAACTGCACGCCCGACGGGACGAAGAAGGCCGGGACCGGCGGGTTGGTGATCGCCCACGTGCCGATGTCGGCGACCACGGAGACATCATGCGGTCCGTCGACGTGGTAGACGCCGACGACGCTGCTGCCCCCGGCGTCGGGTCCCACGAGCGTGACGAGCACGTATGCCTCGTGCCCGATGAAGGCCACGTCCATGGCGCCACCGGGGTCAACAACGCGTTGCGGCAGGCCATCGGCAAAGGTCGAGGTGGCGCCTGTGGAGGGATCCACCCGGGTGACCCGCCCGGCCACACCCTCGACGACGTACAGGGCACCGTCGGGACCGACCGTGCTTCCCAGGCCACCGTCGAGCCCGGAGACGAGCAGGCGTGCAGCGTCGGGGGCATGGTGCCCGTCACCTTGACCGGAATGGTGGTCGTGATGGCGGGCTTGCTGTCCTGAGGCGGGAGTCGGTGCGCTCAGCGCAAGGAACGCCATGAGGGCCGTGACGCACGTGAGCAGCACCCTGATGTTGAAACGCATGGCGTCGTCCTCCGTGACCAGTGCGAATTGCGAGAAATTCCACCAGCGAACAGGTAGGTCCAGCTTTGTCGCGGTGGTAAAGACCTCGGAGTCCGTTTTGTCAGGACTACGCCCGGTTTATCTGAGAGTCAAGGTCGGTCCAGACGCCGGCGGTCGCTCCTCGGCGCCGGCGCAGTTCGAACCGGATGTCCGCTGTGACGAGTGGTGGTCGTCGCGGGCGTGCGGTGCTGGGTCGAGGGCAGCCGTTATTGCATGGTGTAGTAATGTCACGACGTGATCGTCGTCGATGGTGTAGAAATGGTCGACGTCCGAGAGGCCGCCCGGTTGGCCGGTCGTACGCCTGAGACCATCCGCCGCTGGGTCTGGTCCGGCAAGCTCTCGGCGACCAGGAGTGGCAACAAGCTGCTCGTCCCGCGGAGTGACGTACTTGCGTCCTCAGACCCGGAAGCGCCTCGCCCGGGCTCGCTCGCCGAATGGGCGGCCCAGCTGCGGACCACGCGAGGCAGTGCCCGCACCGCCTCCGATCTGGTGCTCGACGACCGCGCGGCGCGTGATGCCGGTCGTTGACGCCAGCGTCGTCGTGGACTGGGTCGCTCCCGACGTCGACGCGAGAGCTCCCGCACGTCGACTCTTGGGCAAGCTCGTGGCCGACGGCGCCGACCTGGCTGCGCCGCGGTTGCTGATGGAGGAGGTCGGCAACGCCTTGCTCACCGGCGTACGGCGCGCACGGTGGGACGGTGCTACAGCCGACGCGGCGTTCGGTCTGCTGCGAAGCCTGCCGATCAGCTTGCGCGACGAGCCCCGCGATCTCGATCGTGCCTGGGACCTGTCGCGGCGTTACGACGAGCATCCGCTCTACGACATGGTCTACGTGGCCCTCGCCGAACGGCTGCAGCAGCAGCTGATTACCGCAGACGAGAAGCTGCGATCGCGACTGACCGGGTTGGGGTTCGTCGACGGTCCGTGAACCTGGCCAGCCGTTTAGGGTTCACGCATGGCTCGCAAACGACGCACGGACCGACGGACGCAGCGACGGCGTCAGCACCTGCGCTCGATCCCGACCCACGAGGAGAGGCCCGGAGGTGACTCGGCGCCGGACCAGGAGCTCTTCCAGGGACTCCGCCAAGCCCTGCGCTCCGACCACCCGGCCGAGCTGCTCGAAGGGGTGAGCACCCTGCTCGCCGTGGTCGACCCGAGAGCGCGCAACCCGTTCGATGCGAACGCCGAGCCCGTCATCACGCTGACCGACCTCGTCGACTCCTTCGTCGGCACCGACTACGCAGAAACAACCGCCGCCCTCATCGTGATCCGGTCGATGGTCGCGGACGAGCTGCTCGCGAGTCGGATCGGCAAGGTGCTGACGACCCGACGACAGCCGATGCCGCAGTGGCTCGGCTCCCTCGACGAGGTCACCGTCTCGCGGGTGGTGATGCTCACCCACATTCTTGGCGACGGGGACGACTACCTCCTCGACGCACGCCTGCCGGGCGGCAGCAGCTTCACAGCCCTGGTGTACGTCGACCACAACCTGGGCACCGTCGTCAAGGATGCCTTCGTGATCGCGGAGGATCTTGAGGACGTGCTGGCCAAGATGGGCGAGGTGATGGTCGACGCCGACCAGGAGCTCGTCGAGGCCGACCCAGCTCAGTCTCGGTCGATCCTCACCGCCTCCATCGACGGCGGCGCAATGATGTATCCGCCGCTGGTGACCGACTCCTGGCCCGGTTGTCGGCCGCTGGTCGAGTGGCTGGTGCGGTCGATGCCGACCGGTGGCGAAGTGCCGGAGCGTCACGAATGGACAGACGACGAACAGGCCAGGATCCAGGAGGACTTCTTCGGCTCGTCGTTCGGTCGGAAGCTCGACCACGACGACGAGCGCGGACTGCTGGAGAGCATCGTCTGGTTCGGAACAGACTGGGGACCTGGCGACCCGTACCGATGGAGCCCGGTCAACGTGGAGATGCTGCTCGCGGACTGGATCCCTCGCAAGATCGTCGCGGAGCCGTCTTTCCTGGCCAAGGCCCCGAACCTGCTTCGGGCCTTCATCCGCTACTGCCACGACCAGCGTCACATCCGCGCTCAGCTGACGGCGGAGACTCTCGCCGCGGTCGACCAGTGGGAGCCGGTGTTCCAACGCGCGATCCGGTCCAGCCGGCTCCAAGGCCCTGAGGCGCTGCTGGCCGGTGTGTTCGAACCGGGCGAGCTCGATCCGGACGAGGATTTCTCCATTGAGGAGTACATGCTCGATCGCCTGGACCGGGCCGTCGGTGGTCGCTTGATGCTGCGCAACCTCTCGGACGAGCCGCTCCCCGACGAGCCCTTCGAGTGGGCCGGGGTGCCCGACGACATCCACGGCCGGGTCCGCGCCGTGCTCGAGCTCTGCGACGCCTGCGCAGACGAGCTGCTCGACGTCGAGCACCGGACCGCGATGCGTCGGCTGCTCAGCCGCGCCGCCGTCGCAGACCCGCAGATCTTCCGTCGCAAGGGCAAGCCGGAGCGGGCGGCAGCAGCCGTCGCGTGGGTGGTCGCTCGCGCGAACGAGTCCGTCGGGATGTACCGCGGGACTCTGCAGGTGCAGGAGCTGCTCGCCTGGTTCGGTGTGCACGGGTCCATCTCCCAGCGCGCGGAAGTGTTCCTCAAGGCGATCGGGGTGAACCCGGACGACCAGTACGGCGAGATGGACCTCGGCGCTCCGGACCTGCTCGTCGCCGAGCGTCGCGCCCGGATCATCGAGTCGCGGGACCGCTACCTCGAAGGGTCGTAGGCCGGTCACGTAGGCGAACGGCGCCGTGCCGATGCAGTACGGCGACCTGATCCCATTGCGCGGGGATCAGCTCAGGCCCAGCTCGCTCCGGATCCGGTGGACGTCCATCGAGAAGGCGTTGGGAGTCTGCCGGTCCTGCCACTCGAAGTCGTCAAGCAGTGCGATCAGCTCCTCCCGTGTCGCGGGGTTGGCGGCCGCCTCACGTGGTGTGAGGCCACCGAGGGCCGGGATGCGTTCGCTGAGCCAGCGGTCCTCGTGCTGCCGGACGAGAGCGGCGATGTCTTCGGCCGCAAGTTGGGGAGCGGCGCCTTGCGGGGGCATGTCCGGACCGGTTTCGGCGAACGCGTCCGCAGCCGAACGCGTCGACTCGTCGACAAGTCGGGCACCAGGGACGATCTCGAGCACCACCGCCTGCAGCTTGCGCAGCCGTTCGAGTGCCATGGTCTCCACGACGATCCGATCGCTGGCGCGGCGTACGGTGCCGCGCACCAGTGGTTGGCTGCCGGGCACGTCGACGACATGGTGCAGTACCTCGCCGTCGCCGTCGAGCTCCCCACTCAGTGCGAGCCATGCCGCGTCCAGGTCGGGAACCTCGTAGCGCGCCGTGCACATCACCAGCTCCTCGCCCTCGGTCGTCTGGAGGACCGGTGTGCGACTGGCGGGAGCGAAGAAGGCGGCGATCACCTCAGGCCCGGCTCCCGAACGCAGCAGGCCCAGGAGCCGAGGGCGCAGCCACCGCGGGATGTCGACCGGGTCGTTCCAGAACTTCAGGAGACCGTCGCCGTAGTCGAGCGGACGCCCGAAGAGGAGATCCATGGACTGCACCGAACGGCTCAGCGTTCGGCCGCGCAGCTCCAGGCTCTCGCCGGTGACCAGGTCGCGGCAAGTGAGGCGCATCGGAGTCACCTCTGTCACTTCGAGCAGCCGGCGATCGGTGGCCAGCCAGCTCTCGGCGAGCTGTGCCTCGTCGGGCGGCAGCAGCGGGCGGTAGAGGGCCAGGAAGTCTTCGAGGATGCCGCCGTCGAAGAGCGCGAAGTCCCACGTCGTCGCGTCGTGCATGGCGAGGGTCACGGTCTCTCGGCTGGATCGGTCCTCGCCTGACATCAGCCCGGCCCAGTGCAGCAGCCGCTCCCGGTTGTGTCCGCGCTGTAGGTAGCCGACCACCTTGACCACCAACCAGGCCGCCCGGTCGGGCATCGGGTGCAGCGCCGTGCGCCCGTGGCACAGCTTGTACTTCCGGCCCGACCCGCAGGGACACGGCTTGTTCCTTCCGGTCTCACCCGCGGGAGGGGACAAGAACGGCCGGAGTGCCCTGACCTCAATCGCGTCCCGCTCCAGCCCGCCGAGCGTGAACAGCCGCTCCGCCCCGGCGGCGTCGCCGGCCACGGCCCGCAGCTCCGCCAGTTCGGCGGCCGCGTCGGGCGCATCAGGGTCAGCCGCGAGGCACGCCTCGAGCAGGCTGCTCATCGCCAGCACGTCGCCGCGGGCCTCCGCGATCCGAGCCCTCAGGTAGAGCGGCGCGGCGAGCGCCTTCCCGGTGACCGCCTCCTGTACCGCCACCACTAGAGGCTCGCGGTCAGGCTCGGCGGCGACTTGGTACGCCACAAGGTCACCGACCACTCCCTCGAGTGCCTCGGAAAGTGCCGCCAGCTCCGGGGCCTCCGGCAGCTCGCCATCGCGGTGCGCAGCAAGGGCGTCTCGCCAGGCGCGGTACGCCGCGCGCTGAGCGTCGGTGAGCCAGGCAGGCTCGCCGTGCCACGACGTACCGGGCACGCCTACGGCGGAACCGTCGATCTCCAGCCCCGAGTCGGCCAGCAGGTCCGAGAGGGGAGCCAGCGGCCGGTCGAACAGGCCGGGCTGCTCGATCAGCGAGAGGAGGACGATCTCGGTGACGTCGACGCCCGGGAACTCGCGATCCTCCTCATCGGCTTGTCGCGCGCATCGCCAGCCGGTCGCTTGCAGCAGGGCTCGCGCATCGGCGTCGTCGATGATCGGGGTGCGGTCCAGCTCCAGCTCGCCGTCGACGTACCGGAGGCCGATCGTGTCGCCCGGCTCCAGCCCGGCAAGCCATCCTGTCGGTCCGTGCAGGCCGGCGCGACCCTCGGCGCCCTCTTGGTTGGCATGCATGCTCTGCACGTGACCGCCCCCACGCCAAGGCAGCTCGTCCATGGCGAGGTAGTCGAACGGAACGAGGTCGGGCGCCGGATCGAGAACGCTCGACTCGATCTCCTCGGCGCGGACCACGTGGGTGAGCACGGCTCCTTCGAGCAGCGCGAGGTACGGCACCAGCCGACCGTCCTCGAGCTGGTACACCTCGAGACGCCAGATCAGTGACCGCTCGATCTTGTCGTTGTCGGCGAACACCCCGCGGGCGGCGAGCTCGGTGCGCAAGCGGTCGATCGTGATCGGGCCGTCGTTCAGGATCTCGAGAGCGACGGCGGCCTGTTCGTCGTCCAGCCGGTCCGGCCGCGTGGTTCCCTCTGCTTCCCATGCCGACAGGAGCGCGTGCGGCAGCCCCCACCGACCAACAGGAGTCAGACGCCGATCCTCGTCGACGACACCGAGGGTCTCCCACAGGGGCGCCAGGACCTCAACCGCCATCGAGAAGGCGGTGACGTCGTCGTCCGGGTCCTCGGACTCATCCTCGACCTCCGGAAGGGCGGCGAGGTCCTGCGACCACCCCTCGGCGTCGAACTCGGCGCCGACCCCGCGGCGTACAAGTCCCACGATGCCGCCCAGCCAGTCGGCGTGCTGCAAGGAGAGGACGGCGGCCTGTTCCTCGGCCGCGGCGCCGGTGTCCTCGGGTGGCGAGATCGTCGAGGCGAGCGCCTGCAGCCACGCCTGGACGTCGTCCTCCGGAGGTGCACCCGCCCAGCCGCACGCAGCGTCGAAGTAGTGGACGCTCCGGGCCGAGGCCTCGATCCGGCGGCGCAGCGATCCTGCCTCCTCGGCGAGATCTGGCTGCGGGGGCGCTTCCTGGAGCACCGCGGCGCAGGCGGTGCGGAGCACGTCCGCCGCCCGGCGGTCCACCTCGGCCCACGCGGCGAGAAGCTCGTCGTCGTCCTGATCGCTCCAGAGAGAGTCATCATCCACGGGTCCACCTTGCCGCGTTGTGGTCACGCGTCAACCGCCGGCCCCGCTCGGGCGACCGACGGTGCATTTCTCGCACACATGTTCGACTCCCGTCGCCCGCGTCCACAGGGCCCTCGAGCGCTCTGGCGATGGTGCAGACGGGCGCGCGACCGTGGTGTCAAGCAGCCGGTCACCCGGGCCGGCGCCGTGGGCCCGCACCGACAGGAGGCGCCGAGGCATGGGGCGAGTGGTCAAGCTGGTGTCCGACGTCTCAGGTGTCGAGGCTGACGAGTCGGCGTTCGAGAAGTGCGTCGTGCGCCGTCATCCGGTGATCTCCGAGGCCAAGCGGCTTGACGTGCTCCCCGGAGAGCTCGACGGACTGCGGCACGTCACCGCGCTTGTCGTACTCGAGATCGGCCAGGGCGCGCTCAAGCAGCAGCTCGTCGTCACGCACCAGGAGTTCTCCGGCACTGGTCGGCGATGACGTGGTCAGGGCTGCGCCGGGCACGCGCGGCCGGCGGCTGGGCGCGGTCGTCCGTTCGTCGAGCTCCCAGAAATGATCGAAGAGTTCTACGGAACGGGTGAGGGGAGGAAGAACATCCATGACAAAGAATGATGAAAATCCGCGTTCACCGTGATCGAACCGGTGCATTGAATGTGACTTTTTCAAATAGACATCGCGGGCCTCTTTACCTACCCTTCGCGTGATGATTTCCTCGGAATGTGCGGTCGTCCGGGACCGCACAAATCGTCAAACGAGGTGATCATGATGAAAGCCAAGGTCCGCGGCATCGCCGACACTCACCGATCCATCCGGGTCGCGCTGGCACTGACGTTGGCGGCCGCGACGGCCGGCCTTGCGGTAGGTCCCGCGTCGGCGGCCGGCACGGCTCGCGCCCCTGGTCTCGACACGGCCGATGCCCCTGGACGGGTGACGGTGGACGTCACCGTCAAGGAGTACGACGCGTCCGGCACCAGGCTGCGCTCCACCTACTCCAGTGGCGAGCTGGCCCCGGGCTACACGCCCGGCGTCGTTGCGAGCGCCGCACACGCCCGGACCGGCTGTCACACGATTGCGATCAGGTCCACCGGGTGGTCGCTGCTCGGGTTCATCATGTGGCGCTATCGGGTGTCCACGCGCTCGTGCTGGAACACGACCACCCGGCGGGTCACGCACCCCACCGATCACCGCAAGTTCACGCGGATCGACTCGGTGCACGTGGTGGATCACCGGCTCATCCCGGGCGAGTACGTGCACCACTTCTACAACCCCGACAACGGCTACGACCCGTTCCCGTTGCCGGGCCTGAACCGGCATTCTGCGTATTACCACCGGAGCAAGGGCGAGGTGCACGGTCCGTGCCTGGCCCTGCACACCTGCTACGAGCGTCCGTGGGGGTCGATCCGGTCGCTCTACAATGGCAACTGGCTGGCAAAGTCCGGCGGTAACGGTTTTGCCACCGTCACGAAGTCAGGATGACGATGAAGGTATTGTTGGTCGCGATCCCGGTGCTTTTCGCGATCTTCCTGATCCTCGGTTACCTCGCAAGTGCTGGGCTCGGCGTCGTCGAGCTCGGCATCATGGCCGCGATGGCCATCGTGTGGGTCGTCGTCCTGGCGGTGCACCTGTGGCGAGGGTCGGCGCGGCCCTAGCTGGCGTCGGGTGACCGCGGGCCCAGGGGGCCACCCGATGGGCGCTTTGTCCTTGTTTCGGAGCCACTCGTCCCGTTGGGGCTTCCCTCTACGGTGGCGGGGTGGGCGACGGACTGCAGCAAGTGTGGTCCGACGTCGTGGGCAGCCAGCCGGCGCCGGAGACCGGTGCGATCTGGCTCTCGGCCCTGCTGGCGGCCGCGGTGGTCCTGTTTCCGGCCACTTGGCGCATCGCGAGGCACGTGGTGACGATCGCCCACGAAGGCGCCCACGGGGTCGCGGCGATGCTCAGTGGCCGCCGTCTCGGGGGCATTCGGCTGCACGCCGACGGTTCCGGCCTGACCGTGTCCAGGGGACGTGCGACCGGTCCCGGGGTAGTGGTCATGTACGCCGCCGGGTACGTCGGGCCGGCGCTGGTCGGGCTCGCCGCGGCGTACCTCCTGCACCGCGGGCACGCCCTCGGCGTGCTCTGGGTGACGGTTTTGCTGCTGGCGCTCCTGCTGCTTCAGATCCGCAACTTCTACGGACTGTGGGCCGTGCTGGTCGCGGGCGCGCTGGCCTTCGCTGTTTCCTGGGCGACGACCGGGACCGTGCAGTCGCTGGTGGCGTACGCCGGCACCTGGTTCCTGCTGCTCGCCGCACCGAAGACCGTGCTGGAGCTCCAGCGCCAGCGCCGCCGAGGCAAGGCGCGCACCTCCGACGCCGACATGCTGGCCCGGCTCACGCGACTGCCGGGCATCGTCTGGGTCGGCCTCTTCCTGCTCGTCGACCTGGCCGCGCTGCTCCTCGGCGGCCGCTGGATCCTGGCGCCGGTTGCCTAGCGTCGCCCCAGCGGAGCTTTTCCACAGGGCACCAACTCGCACTGGAAGTTGTGCGGTTGCTGACGCAGCGTTGGTCCATGCCGAACTCCCGAAGCCGCAGGTCGCTGAACCGATCCGAGCACGACCGTCGCGCCGAGCGTCGACGACGAGCGCGTGAGGGACGGCGTCGCACGATGCCGGTGCTGCCGCCGCGAGCACAACGCGACGACCTGCTCGCCCGGTACGACGAGGACGCCTGGCGCACCGTGGAGGCGGGTGCAGCGGCCGAGGCGCAGGGTGACGTCGACCGTGCCCTGCAGCTGCACCTTGCCGGGCCTCACGCTCCCGGAAGCCTGCGCGAGCACATGCTCAAGGAGGTGGCGTTGCTCGCAGGTGACGCTCCCGCCTGGGTTCATGCGCGCTGGATCGCCAAGCAGGCCTACCGATGGCTCCTGCTGTCCGATGACACGCGGCCGCGCGAGGCGCTGCAGATGACGACGGACGCGCTGTACGCCGACGTCGACCCGAAGCGCCCTCTCGGTTGGGAGCCGCCTGACTTCGTCGACCAGGTGATCGCCGCGGACTGGGTGTGCGCGCAGCTCACCACCTACGATCTGGGCGGCTTGGACGCCTTCCTGACCGAGCGTGCCAGCGCGGCTCTGACCGCCCGTGCCAACGGTGCCGATGGGTGGGCGCTCGCCTCCATGAGCGGCTATCGGCTGGTTGATGTGCAGGACGACCAGCTGGTCGCGGTCGACCTGCTCACGTCGCGACCCGTCCGGCTGCTCAACGTGGGCGCCGCTTGGGGTCGTGACGTCAACACCTGTGTGATCGGTCGCCTGGTGTCGACCGGGGCCGAGCCGGGACTGATGTTCGAGTCGCGCCCGCTCACGGTCGACGACACGACCGCCCTTCAGGTGGCCCGCGCCTCCAGCCTGGGGCGGACGATGTGGCTCAACGTCCTCGCCGAGGCGCGAGCTGCGGGCCGTCTCGAGGCTGGCTTCTCTCTGTGCCTGCCGACGTCCCTCGTGTGTGACCTCCCCGGCGGACCGCCTTCGGGCGTGGCTGGGGAGGGGGATCCGGCCGTTGTCCTGTGTGACCTCGTCCTCGACGAGGTGACGGAGGAACCCGCCGCGGCCGGGTTCATGGCAGCGGTGCTCTTCGGCGTGCTGATCGCACCGGAGTCCTTGGCGGTGATCAGGGAGGAGTGCACCCAGGCTTCACGGTGTCAGGCGTGGCTGGCCCTGGCTGCCGCCTGCTGTCCGCCCTTCCGCGAGCGATGTGCGGATCTTGCCGATGCTTGTGGGTGGCGTCCGGCGGCATGACTCATGGCCTCCTGCATCTGCTCCGGGTCGGGCGGTGCGGCCTCGGCGGGGATCATCGGCTCGTGGTACCCGAACATGGACTTGGTCGTCTGGGCTTATGGAGGGTGGGTGGTCCGAGAGATCAGGCGGCCATCGGCGTGCGGCCGGCGTACGCCGCGAGCCGGTCGAGCGGGCTGGCGTCGTCGGCGGGGGAGACCTCGGGCCCGAACGAGCCCCGCTCGCGGGCCGACGGCATCAGCGGCTCGGTGATCGTGCGCAGGTAGGCGACCACCTCGTCGGAGACCTTGAGCGGCAGCCCGGCCGCCTGGGCGATGTCCCATCCGTGCATGAGCAGCTCGAAGGGCAGCAGCCCCTGGGCGTACGACGCGGGCATCTCGTTGCCACGGGGTCCGATCACCGTGCCGTCGGGGTCGACCGTGCGCCAGCCGTCGATCGCTTGCGCGGTCATGACCGAGATCCGGTTCTCCAGCGACGTGCCCTCGTCGTCCACCACGGTGACGCCCGCCATCGCGCCGAGCCCGACCAGGGAACCCATCAGGTGCACCGCCACGGCGTGGCAGTCGAAGTCGGCGCACGGCGTCGGCTTGGTGCGGTCCTCGGTGGTCAGGTTGCGCAGCACGGGCTGCACCGCGGCGAGCACCGCCTCGGCGGCGCTGACCGCCGTCAGCGGGTCGGGAGTCGCGGCCCACTCGTCTGGCCCTGCGTCGCCGGTGGTGGCCAGCCGCTCCAGGCGGGCGAGGTAGTGGTCCCAGCCCTCGCCGTGCATCCGCTCCTGCTTCTCGCTCAGGCCCTCGTGGACCAACGTCACCGTGGACCCTTCCGGAGCCGGCTCGATGGTGACCGTGACTGTCGAGGCGTCCGGGGGCAGCTCCTCGCTGTCCTCCCAGCCCCAGCCGAACACGACCCGGCGTCCCGGCTCGACCTCGCGGAAGCTGCCGGCCGCGACGTGCCCAGGCGAGACCGTCCAGCGAAAGTCACCGCCGGCGCGCAGGTCGACCACGGCGGACACGGTCTGCCAGCGTCGCAGCCGTTCCGGCTCGGTGATCAGTGCGAACGCCTCCTTCGGCGACACCGGGAGGGTGGTGGTCCTGGTGCAGGTCATTCGGTGCTCCTCTTCCTCTGCGCGTCCGTGGCGAGCACGTCGAGCTCGTTGGTCCAGAACCTGTCGATCTCGGCCTGCAACCGCTGCAGTCCGGACGGCAGAACCCGGTAGATCCGTTGCCTTCCCACCTTCGTGGCCTCCACCAGCCCGGCCTCCGCGAGCACCAGCAGGTGCTGCGAGATCGCCGACCTGGTCACCGTGAACTCCGCCGCGATGTCGTTCACCGTGCGGGGCTCCGATCCCAGCAGCTGCAGAATGCGTCGCCGGTTGGGCTCGGCAGCGGCAGTCAGGGGGTCCAGCACTCCCATATGTTAGTCATCACTAACGCGTTGTCAACGGGAGGCGCGCCCAGACCGCGTCGGCGTGACCCTCCGGTGGTCTGCGTCGACGGTGAGGACGAGATATGGGCTGGGCACGCAAGGTGATGATCTGCTCGCCCTCGTCGCTGGTGCCGATCATCCTCACCCACCCCAAGGCGTTGAACGCCAATGACCGCAGCCTGGCCGGCTGAACGACACATCAGCGGGCTCGCTGTCGGTGGCGGCCGATAGAAACGTCGGCATGAGCGAGACAGACATTGCCGCTGAGGCCGAACATCTCCTGAAGGGGCTGGCCGACGAGCTGACTCGCCCGCGCGAACGGGAGTGCCTGGCCTGCTTCGTCGCTCGCATGCTGAACGAGTTCGGCTGTGACGAGACCCTGAGGTTCGCCCGTCGCTACCGTGACCAGGCCGCGCCCCGGGCCACGGCACTCGAGCGACGGCTCGGAGACAGGGGTGGGTTTTGCGACTGCGAGATCTTCCTCAACGCCTACTCCCTCGAGCAGAGGTTCTGGACACCTGAGCGGGAGGTCGAGTCGGACGACGGCTACGCGGAGATCATCGATGCGGAGCCGCCGGACACCACCCCGCCCTGCGCTGGTGTACGGCGCGGCTCCGCACGCCCCTGCGGCAACTGGAGATAGCAGCCGGCCCGGTCAAACGTAGGGGCAGGTCGGAAGTCTCAGCCCCGCGGACCCGACTGCAGCAGCTCCAGGACGATGCCCATCTTGGTGTCGAGACTCTTGAAGTTGCTGCCAAGCCCGGCGACCTTGGTGTCGAGCGCTTCCAGCTTCTGGTCGATTTCGCTGACCTTGTGCTCCAGCCCGTCGACCTTGGTGTCGAGGGCGTCGAACCTCGTGTCGAGCCCGGCGACCTTGGTGTCGAGCGCTTCCAGCTTCTGGTCGATTTCGTTCACCTTCTGCTGCAGCCCGTCGACCTTGATGTCGAGGGCGTCGACCTTGGTCTCCAACCTGTCGACCCTCTGGTCGAGGGCGTCGACCTTGGAGTCCACGATGCCCAAGGCGGCTCCCAGCTCCCCGAGCCGCATCGTGTGCCTGCCCTGGACGCCCTGGATGTGGGCGAGCATCTGGTAGATCTCGGTGATGTCGTTGTCGTGCTGGCGCACCTTGCGCTCGATCTCCACCGGACCCATCGTCATGCCGCCACCCTAGGTTGAGCCTGGCCCGAGTGGACAGGCCATCTGTGCGATCTGTGGACAACTCCCATAGCGGTGGTCCCGACAGCTCACGTGCCGGGCCGCCAGCGGCGGTGCCGGGTGCCGGTCGCGCCCTCACGGATCAGCTGGAGCCGCGGCTTCGGTCCGTCGGAGCGGCCGGTCTGCGGCTTGCGCTTCCCGGCCCGCCAGGGCAGCGGCCAGGTGACCGCGGGGCCGTCGTAGTCCTGGTCGAGGGCGGCGTGCAGCGTCCAGCGCGGGTCGTAGAGGTGCACCCGGCCGAGCGCGCACAGGTCGGCGCGGCCGGCCATCAGGATCGAGTTCACGTCGTCGTACGACGAGATCACGCCGACCGCGATCGTGGGGACGTCGAGTGCGGTTGCGGATCGCGTCGGCGTACGGCGTCTGGTACGAGCGGCCGAACGCCGGACGCTCCGCAGAGGTGACCTGCCCGGTCGACACGTCGATCGCCGCAGCGCCCGCGTGCGCGAACGCCTGCGCCACCCGCACCGTGTCCTCCAGCGTCTGGCCGTCGTCGACCCAGTCGGTGGCGGAGATCCGCACCGTCATCGGCCGGTCCGCCGGCCACACCGCGCGCATCGCGGCGAACACCTCGAGCGGCCAGCGCAGCCGGCCCTCGACGTCGCCGCCGTACGCGTCGGTGCGCCGGTTCGTGACGGGCGACAGGAAGCCGGACAAGCAGGTAGCCGTGCGCGCAGTGCAGCTCCAGCAGGTCGAATCCGGCCTCCGCGCCCCGGCGGGCACAGTCGACGAACTCGTCGCGGATCTCGTCGAGCTCGTCGACGCGTCAGCTCGTGCGGCACCTGGTTGACGGTCGGGTTGTAGGACACCGGCGACGCGGCGACGACGTCCCAGTTGCCGTCGGGGAGCGGCTCGTCGATGCCCTCCCACATCAGCTTCGTGGAGCCCTTGGCGCCGGAGTGCCCGAGCTGGAGGCCGATCTTCGCCGGTGAGCGAGGCGTGCACGAAGTCGACGACCCGCGCCCAGGCGGCCTGCTGCTCGTCGTCCCAGATGCCCGCGCAGCCCAGGCGTGATCCGGCCGGTGGGGGACACGCAGACCATCTCGGTCATCACCAGGCCGGCGCCGCCGAGCGCCTTGCCGCCGAGGTGCACGAGGTGGAAGTCGCCGACCAGGCCGTCCTCCGCGACGTACATGTCCATCGGGGAGACGACGATCCGGTTGGGCAGCGTCGAGTCCGCCGAGGCGGAAGGGCTGGAACATCGGCGGGGTCTCGACAGGCTCGACCGTCCGCCGGCGAACCACTCGTCGCACCGGGCCACGAACTCCGGGTCGCGCACCCGCAGGTTGTCGTAGGTGACCCGCCGGCTCCGGGTCATGATGTTGAACCCGAACTGGAGCGGCTCCTGGTCGACGTACTGCGCGAGGTTCTCGAACCACTCGAGGCTGGCCTGCGCCGCGCGCTGCGTGGAGAGCACGACGGCCTTGCGCTCGCTCCTCGTACGCCGCCAGCGCGGCCGCGACCGAGTCCTCCTCGTGCAGGCAGGCGGCCAGCGTCAGCGCGTCCTCCATCGCGAGCTTGGTGCCGGAGCCGATCGAGAAGTGCGCGGTGTGCGCGGCGTCGCCGAGCAGCACGACGTTGTCGTGCACCCAGTGCTCGTTGCGGACGGTGGTGAAGCTGATCCAGCGCGAGTTGTTGGCCATCACGTCGTGCCCGTCGAGCACGTCGGCGAACAGCTCGCGGATCTTGTCGATCGACTTCTGGTCGGACTCGCCCGGCGCCCACGCGCGGTCGGCGTACTCGCCGAAGCCGGCCGCCTCCCAGACCGCCGAGTGTCATCTCCACGATGAAGGTGCTGCCGGTCGCGTCGAACGGGTAGCCGTGGATCTGCATGACGCCGTACGGCGTCTGCGCGACGTAGAACTTGAACGCCTCGAACACCTTGTCCGTGCCGAGCCACATGTAGCGGCAGTCGCGCACGTCGAGCGAGGGCCCGAACGTGTCGGCGTACCGCGTGCGCACCGCCGAGTTGAGGCCGTCGGCCGCGATCACCAGGTCGTACGACGCGGCGAGCTCCTCGACGTCGGGAGCCTCCGTGCAGAACTGCACGGTCACGTCGAGCGCCGCGCACCGGGCCTGCAGGATCTCCAGCAGCCGACGCCGGGACATCGCCGCGAAGCCGTGCCCGCCGCTGGTGACCACCTCGCCCTTGAAGTGCACGTCGATGTCGTCCCAGACCGCGAACTCGCGCTCCATCGCCGCGTAGACCGCCGGGTCGGCGTGCTCGATGCCGCCGAGCGTCTCGTCGCTGAACACGACGCCGAAGCCGAACGTGTCGTCGGCCGCGTTGCGCTCCCAGACGGTGATCTCGTGCTGCCCGTCGCCGAGCTGCCGGGCGAGCGCGCTGAAGTACAGGCCGCCGGGCCGCCGCCGATCACCGCGATGCGCATGCTGTCCTCCGGGCGGTTTCGAGACGCTCGCTGGCGCTCGCTCCTCAACCGCCGCCAGGTGGCCGACGGTGCCCTGGGCCGTCTCGAGCAACCGTCTCGACCTCCGGCACCGAGCATATTGCGTTCTTGACGAGCGTTGTCAAGGCGCAATACGGTCGCGAGGTGACCAGCGAGGACGAGTACGTCGCCCGCGTGCGCGACGTCGCGGTCGAGCACCTGGCCGCGATCGCACCGGTGCACGGCGCGGTCAACCGGCCGCTGGTGCAGGCGCTCGGCGAGCACGGCCTGCTCCGGACGTGGTCGACGGCACCGCCACCCAGCTGTGCCTGCTCCGCGAGACGCTGGCGACGGTCAGCACCGAGGCGGAGACCGCGCTCGCCCTGCAGGGGCTCGGCAGCTCGCCGATCGTGCTGGACGGCAACGCGGCGACGAAGCGCGCGCTGGCTGCCCGGTGTGGCCGCCGGCGAGCGTGGTGGCGGCGTTCGCGCTGAGCGAGGCCGACGCCGGCTCGGACGCGGCAGCCCTTGCCCTGCAGGCGGAACCGGACGGTGACGGCTGGCGGCTCACCGGCGAGAAGCCCTGGATCTCCAACGCCCCCGAGGCCGACGTCTACTCGGTGTTCGCGCGCACCACGCCGACAGCCGGGCCAAGGGCGTCACCGGGTTCGTGGTGCGCGGGCGACAGCCCCGGACTGTCCGGTGAGCCGCTGGACATGGTGGCGCCGCACGCGATCGGCCGGCTCACCTTCGACGGGGTCCGGGTCGAGCGCGACGACGTGCTCGGTGAGGTCGACGGTGGCTTCGGAGTCGCGATGCGCACGCTGGACCGTGTTCCGGCCCAGCGTCGGCGCGTTCGCGGTCGGCATGGCGCAGGCCGCGCTGGACGCCGCGCTCGACTGGGCGACCACGCGGCAGGTCTACGGCGACGTGTTGGTCCACCAGCAGTCTGTCGAACATCTGCTGGCCGAGATGGCGACCCGGGTGCAGGCCGTCACGGCTGCTGGTGCGCGCGGCCGCCGCGTCGTACGACGGCGGGGCGCCGCGCGCGGAGATCACCAGCAGTGCCGCGATGGCCAAGCTGTTCGCGACCGAGTCCGCGCAGTGGGTCGTCGACCAGGCGGTGCAGCTGCACGGCGCGCGCGGCCTGCAACGCGGCCACCTGCTGGAGCGGCTCTATCGTGAGGTCCGGGCGCCGCGGATCTACGAGGGTGCCTCCGAGGTGCAGCGCACGATCATCGGGCGCGGCCTGGTCCGAGCACGCCAGGAGGAGACGCAGTGACCCGCTACCGCGGCAGCGTCCCGCTCACCGAGGACTGGCAGCACTTCCGGTTCGAGGTGGCCGACGGCGTCGCGACGGTGACCCTGAACCGGCCCGAGAAGCTGAACCCGCTGACCTTCGAGAGCTACGCCGACCTGCGCGACCTGCTCCACGAGCTGCCGCACCGCGAGCGACGCCCAGGTGCTGGTGATCCGCGGCGAGGGCAAGGGGTTCTGCGGCGGCGGCGACGTCAACGAGATCATCGGCGAGCTGATCACAGATGGACCCGCGCGACCTGATCGGGTTCACCCGGATGACCGGCGAGGTGATCCGCGCGATGCGCGAGTGCCCGGTGCCGATCATCGCCGGCATCCAGGGGATCGCGGCCGGCGCCGGCTCGGTGATCGCGCTCGCCTCCGACTTCCGGGTCGTGCACGACGACGGCGCGGTTCGCGTTCCTGTTCACCAAGGTCGGGCTGTCCGGCGGCGACATGGGCGCGGCGTACCTGCTGCCGCGGATGGTCGGCGTCGGCCGCGCCACCGAGCTGCTGATGCTCGGCGACACCATCGACGCCGAGACCGCCGACCGCTACGGACTGGTCACCCAGCTGGTCGACGAGGACGGTCTCGACGACGCGGTCGACGCGCTGGCCCGCCGGCTGGCCGACGGGCCGACTGCTGGCCTACGCGCAGACCAAGTCGCTGATCACCCGCGAGCTGGACATGCCGATCGGCTCGCGCGATGGAGCTGGACGCGATGACCCAGGCGCTGCTGATGACCACGCACGACCACGCCGAGTTCCACGCCGCGTTCAACGAGAGGCGGCCACCGGAATGGACAGGGCCGATGACGGCCGGGTCGCGCTGGTCACCGGCGCCGGCAAGGGCATCGGCGCCGCGTGTGCGCGGGCGCTCTCCGACGCCGGGCACCGGGTGGCGCTGCTGGCGCGGTCGGCCGGACGACCTCGACGCGCTGGCCAGGGACCTGCCCGGCGAGACGCTCGTCGTCCCGACGCGACGTCACCGACCCGGCCGCGCTCGAGGCCGCGTTCGCGCAGGTCGAGGACGCACTGGGGACCGGTCGAGATGCTGGTCGTCAACGCCGGCGCCGGGCGTCAGCTCGCCGCTCGTCGGAGACCTCCGACGAGGAGTGGCAGCGGATGCTCGACCTCAACCTGACCGCGCCGTTCCGCTGCATCCGGCGCGCGCTGCCCGGCGATGACCGAGGCAGGCTGGGGCCGGATCGTCGTGGTCGCCTCGATCGCGGGCAAGCACGGCGCCGCACGGATCGCGGCGTACTCCGCCAGCAAGCACGGCGTGCTCGGCCTCGTGCGCTCCGGCGGCGATGGAGGTCGCGCGCACCGGGGTGACCGTCAACGCGGTCTGCCCCGGCTACGTCGACACCCCGATGACCGACGGCTCGGTGGCCGCGATCGCCGGACGCACCGGGCGCGACGAGGACGAGGCGCGCCGGATCCTGGAGCGCCAGCAGCCGATCGGTCGGCTGGTCGACTCCGGAGGAGTGTGCCTCGGTGGTGATGCTCTGCGTCGACAACGGCGCGGTCAACGGGCAGGGACTCAACGTCGACGGGGGAGCGGTGCAGTCATGAGGATCACCGGTGATGAAGCGCGTCAACCCGGCCGGGCTCGCCAAGCCGTCCGGCTTCTCGCACGCCACGGTCGCCACCGGCACCACGGTGTTCCTGGCCGGCCAGACCGGCATGGACGCCGACGGCCGCATCGTCGGCGGCGGGCTCGTGCCGCAGTTCGAGCAGGCGCTCGCGCAACCTGCTGACCGCGCTGCGCGAGTCCGGCGGCGAGCCCCGCGACCTGGCCTCGCTGACGATCTACATCGTCGACATGGACGACTACCGGGCCCGGGCGCGCGAGATCGGCGCGGTCTGGAAGCGGCTGGTCGGCACCGACTACCCGGCGATGGCCGGGATCGGCGTCAGTCGGCTGTGGGACGACGAGGCGCTGGTAGAAGTGCAGGGGTTCGCGGTCCTCGGGTAGAAGCGCCCTGGCGCCAGAGCACAATCGCTGCGAGGACACGCCTTCCGGAGAGGGTGATGGCCGTGTTCCGCCTACAACAGTCCCGAGGACTGCCCGGGGTGTACTGGATTTGTCAACCGGTATGCGACCGCACTCGAGGCCAAGACCGGTCGGAAGGTCACGGTCAACAACTACTCGGAGCACAACGGGCTCACCCTCCCGCAGCTCCTTGCCGAGATGGCCGCGCTCGATCAACCGGTACAACGACTGGATCGGCTACCCCGGCGTGCCGAAGCGGGTGTTCCGCAAGACGAAGATGGTGTTCGACGCCTGGAACCGGATGCTGTGCTCGACCGCCGAGGCTGAGGGGTTCGGCTGCGCGGACATCTACCATGCGATCAATGGCAGCGACGCCCTCACGGCGGCCGGCGACCTCCTGGCCGAGGATTACACCCACCCGTCCGACGAGGGAAACACATCCATCGCAGAGGTTCTGGTCGGCCAGGGCTTCGAGGGCGCACCGGGCTTAGTTCTAGGCTGGCCCGATGCGCGAGGTGTACACGGACGGTGCCTGCCGGGGAAACCCCGGTCCGGGCGGCTGGGCCTGGGCGGTGCCGCACGGACCCCAGGCCGCCGGCCCCGACCCGGCGACGACCAACCAGCGGATGGAGGTCCGGGCCGCGCTCGAGGCGGTGCGCGCGCTGGACGGACCCCTGGTGGTGGTCAGTGACTCGACGTACGTCGTGAACTGCTTCCGCAACCGCTGGTGGAAGGGCTGGCACGCCCGAGGCTGGCTCAACTCCCAGAAGCGACCGGTCGCCAACCGTGACCTCTGGGAGCCGCTCGTGGAGGTGGTGCTGACGCGCGGGCGACGTCTCGTTCCGCTGGGTGAAGGGACACTCCGGCGACCCGATGAACGACCTCGTCGACGCGCTCGCGGTGGCCGCCAGCCACGCACAGATCGCGGAGGCGCCGACGGTGCCGCACGCGACGTCGTGGGCCGACGAGCCCGGGCTCTGGTGAACCTCAGCCGTGCACGACGGGGCCGGCGTGCTCGGCCGCCCGGCTCGCGCAGCCGCTCGTCGAGCGCGGTGAACAGCTCGCCCGCGGTGACGCCGGCCCAGTCGTCCGGCAGGTGCTCGAGCGGCAGGCCGGGGTCGAGGTAGGGCAGCCGACGCCAGGCGGTGAGCATCGGCACGTAGGCCGTGAACGCCTCGCGCGGCGACGGGTTTCGCAAGCCCAGCAAGGGCCGATGGGTGTCGTCGAACTCGTCGTACAGCGCCGCGAGCGCGTCGAGGTCCCACCACTGCGCCATCCGGGCGGCGACGTCGCCGACGCCGAGGTAGTCGCCGCGGAAGAACTCCGTGTACGCCGCCAGGCCCTGCCGCTCGAGCGCCGCCAGCGTCTCGTCGTACGACGTGCCGGGTGCGACCCAGACGCCGGGAGCCGCGGTGCCGAAGCCCAGCCGGGTGAGCAGCGAGCGCAGCGCGTGCCGCTTCTCGCGCTCGGCCTCCGGCACCGAGAACACCACCACCAGCCAGCCGTCCGCCGCGGTCGCGCGGGGTCGTGACCAGATCCGCTCGTCACCGGCGCGCAGCACGGCCAGCGCGTCCTCGGAGAGGGCGTAGCCCGCACTGCCGTCGCGCCGGACCGGCTCGAGCACGCCGCGCTTCTTGAGCCGCGACACCGACGAGCGGACGGCGGCCGAGTCGACGCCGAGGTCCTCCATCAGCGCGACCAGCGCTGCCACCGAGAGCCAGTTGCCCTCGGGGCGCGCGTAGAGGCCGTAGAGCGAGAGGATCAGCCGGCGCGGAGCGAGCTCAGGCATCGCGCAGCCGGAAGCGCTGCAGCTTGCCGGTGGCGGTGCGGGGCAGCTCGGCGACGAACTCGACCGCGCGCGGGTACTTGTACGGCGCGATCGCCGCCTTCACGAAGTCCTGGAGCTCCGTGACAGAGGGGCGTTCGGGCCGATCGGCGAGCACGACGTACGCCTTGACCAGCATGCCGCGGGCCTCGTCGGGCACGCCGACACCGCACACTCGTCGACGCCGGGGTGGCCGCAGCAACGCCTCCTCGACCTCGGGCGCGGCGATGTTGTAGCCGGAGCTGATGATCATGTCGTCGCTGCGCGCCTGGTACCAGAAGTAGCCGTCGGCGTCGCGGGTGAAGGTGTCCCCGGTGATGTTCCAGCCGCTGCTGCACGTAGATGCGCTGGCGCGGGTCGGCGAGGTAGCGGCACCCGGTCGGGCCCTTGACCGCCAGTCGTCCCGGCCTCGCCGTCCGGCACCTCGTTGCCGGCGTCGTCGAGCACGCGCGCGACGTAGCCGGGCACCGCGCGACCCGTCGATCCGGGCCGGATCTCGTCGCCGCTCGGAGCCGATGAAGATGTGCAGCATCTCGGTGGAGCCGATGCCGTCGATGATCGCGATCCCGGTCGCGTCGAGGAACGCCTGCCACGTCGCGGCCGGCAGGTGCTCGCCGGCGGACACCGCCGTGCGCAGCGTCGGGAGCGAGGCGCCGGCGGCGAGCATCGCCTTGTACGCCGTGGGTGCCGTCGAGCAGATCGTCACCCCGTGCTCGGTGATCAGGGTCGCCAGCTCGGCCGGCGTCGCCCTCTCGACCAGCAGCGTCGAGGCGCCGGCGTGCAGCGGGAACAGCAGCACGGCGCCGAGCCCGAACGTGAACGCGAGCGGCGGCGTGCCGGTGAACACGTCGTCCGGTGTCGGCCGCAGCACGTGGCGCGAGAAGGTGTCGCACACCGCGAGCAGGTCGCGGTGGAAGTGCATCGTCGCCTTCGGCCGGCCCGGTGGTGCCGGACGTGAACGCGAGCAGGGCCACGTCGTCGCGACGAGGTCGCCACGTCGTCGAAGGTCGTCGGGCTTCGACGCGACTCGCTGGGTCAGGTCGTCGGGTGCGCTCGCCGCCGTACGCGATCGTCGGCAGCCCGAGCCCGGCCGCCGTCGTCGAGGAAGCGATGGTCGACCAGGGCCGCGGTCGAGCGACGCGATCTCGTGGATCGTCGCCAGCTCGCCGGCGCGCAGCAGCGGCATCGTCGCGACGACCACGCCACCGGCCTTGAGCACGCCGAACCAGCAGGCGGCGAGCCACGGGTTGTTCGGGCCGCGCAGCAGCACCCGGTTGCCAGGCACCAGACCGAGGTCGTCGACCAGCACGTGGGCGACGGCGTCGGCGCGGGCCAGCAGGTCGGCGTAGCGTCCAGGTCGCGCCGTCCTGCGCCGATCAGGCACGGCCGGTCGGCCCCGTGTCGGGCGATCACGTCGTCGAGCAGTGCTGTCGCGCAGTTCAGCCGGTCGGGGTAGGCGCAGCTCCGGGAGGTCGAGGATCAGCTCGGGCCACTGGTCGGCCGGCGGCAGGTGGTCGCGGCAGAAGGTGTCGACGTGCGCCGACGGCAGCAGCTCCATGCCGGTCACGGTATTGCCCTCTCGTGACGACAGGCAAGAGCGCGCGATATGGGGGGTGGTTGGCCTCTGTGGTGGTCGAGCAGCGAGCGCCAGCGGGAGCTCTCCGGTGGTCGAGCAGCGAGCGCAAGCGAGCGCCGGTGGTCGAGCACGGCCAGCGAGAGCTCTCCGGTGGTCGAGCAGCGAGCGCAGCGAGCGGTGTGGACCCTCCCCGCGGATGGATGGAAATACGCAGCGACGGGGAGGGGTACGGCGCGGGGTGGCGGTCTGCTCCCGGGTGCCGCAGGGCAGTGGTTGGCCTCTCCGGTGGTCGAGCAGCGAGCGCCAGCGAGCGAGTGTCGAGACCACACCGTTGAGGGCTCCAGAAACTTTCGAAATACTTCTCCACAGCTGTCCGGAATGCCGCCTTCTCGGTCCCGGAGTGTCGGTGGTCGATGCCAGAATTCCCTGTATGACAACGGTATTCGACGACACCAGACAGCACCCGGTCGCGCCCGATCGCCGCGATCCACGCCGACCTCGACGAGCTCGCCGACCTCGCGGCTGTGGTCGATCAGCGCCACCGAGACCGCCGACCAACCTGGCCGCGCTGACCGCGCTGCGGCACCGGATCACCGAGCTCGAGCTCCGGCATCGCCCACCACGCCGACCGCCTCGACCTCGGCGCTCAAGCCGGTGCCACCGACACCGCCGCCTGGTGGGCCAACACCACCCGGCAGACCAAGCGGGACGCCAAACGTCGCCTCGCCTCGCCAACGCGCTGGACTGCGACCACGAGCCGGTCCGGGACGCGATGGCCGCCGGCCGGTCTCCGAGGACCAGGCGGTGGTGATCGTCAAGGGCGTCGACGCGCTCCCGGTCGAGCACCGCCGCGAGGCGGAGAACCACCTGATCGGCCTTGCCGCCGAGCACGACCCGGTCGCACTGCGCCGGATCGCACACCACATCCTCGAAGTGGTCGCCCCCGAGATCGCCGAAGAACACCAGCTCAAAGCCCTGCAACGCCAAGAAGCACTCGCCGAGGAAGCCTGCCGGTTCACCATCGCCGACGACGGCCACGGACTGTGCCACGGCCGGTTCACCCTCCCCGCCCCGGTCGGGGCGATGCTCAAGCAGGCGGTGCTCGCGATCAACTCACCCAAACACCGCCGCCACTCCGGCACCCCCAAGGGGCTCGGGCACGCGTTCTGCGAGTACGTCACCCGCTACCCGGCCGACCGGCTCCCCCAGGCCGGCGGCGTGGACGCCACGATCGTGGTCACGATGACCCTGGAGAACCTGCTCGGCGACAGCCAGGCACCGGCGGTGTTGGACACCGGGGACCCGATCACCGCCGACCAGGCCCGCAAGCTCGCCTGCGAGGCCGGGATCATCCCGATGGTCCTGGGTGGGAAGTCCAAGACCCTCGACCTCGGCCGCCGCAAACGCCTCTACGACCGCTACCAGCGGATCGCGATCAGACACCGCGACCAGCACTGCACAGCACAAGGATGCGACTGGCCCGCAGCCCTGTGCCACGTCCACCACAACACCCCCTGGAGCCGCGGCGGGAAGACCAACCTCGCCGACGGACGCCTGCTCTGCCCGCGGCACCACTCCTACGCCCACTACCGAAGTACGAGATGAAGACCATCCCCAACGGACGCGTGGTCTTCAGCCGAGCCTGAAACCGTCGGGCACATCCCCTGACTGTCGTGCCGAACGAGGAGTGGACGCTGTTCCGTGCGCACCGGGCTGCCACCCGGCCGGACGGCTACTCGGCTGACGACCTCGGTGGCGGCTTCTGCAAGAGTCGGACCATGCACTTCGTGGGAGTCGACCTGGCCTGGGGCGTACGACGCCCCACCGGGCTCGCGGTGCTCGACGACGACGGGCGGCTGCTCCACGTCGCGAGCGAGTCCTCCGACGACGCGATCGCCGCCGCTCTCGCGCCGTACGTCGCGGGGGAGTGCCTGGTCGCAATCGACGCCCCGCTGGTGGTGACAAACGCGACCGGCAACCGGCCGGCCGAGGCGGAGCTCAACCGGGACTTCCGGGCCTTCGAGGCAGGTGCGCACCCGACGAACACCGGCAAGCCGGAGTTCCGCGACGGACCACGCGGTGGCCGGCTGGCCGAGCGCCTCGGTCTCGATCTCGACCCGGGCTCTGAAGGCGGCAGGCGTGCGATCGAGGTCTATCCGCACGCCGCGATCGTCGCGCTGTTCCGGCTCGGCCGCACGCTGAAGTACAAGGACAAGCGCGGGCGCGCCCTCGACGACCTGCGATCGGAGCTCATGCGGCTGATGACGCTGCTCGAGGGCCTACGCGACGCCGACACGCCGCTGCGCCTCCATGGCAACCCCGCCTGGGCGGAGCTGGTAACCCAAGTGCGCGAGGCGAGCCGCAAGAGCGACCTGCGCAAGGTCGAGGACCAGGTGGACGCCGTGGTTTGCGCCTACGTGGCGCTGTACGCCGAGCGCGAGCCGAAGCAGGTCACGACGTACGGCGACCTGGCGACCGGCTGCATCGTCACCCCGAGCCTGCCCGAGGGACTGACCGCGGCACCGCGGCCGACCCGGGCCGAGGCGGCGCACGACCGGGCGCTCACCGCCTACACCGCGCAGCTCCCGGCGCTGGAGCGGGCCAGCGACATCGCGGTCGCGCTGGTGACCGGCATCCTCGACGACGCCGGCATCAACTACCTGAGCATCAGCGGTCGGGCCAAGTCCGTCGCGTCGTTCGCCGGCAAGGCGGTCGACCGGGTCGGTGACGAGCCTCGCTACACGGACCCGCTGACGGAGATGGCCGACCAGGTCGGGCGTCCGCATCGTCACCTACCTGCAGAGCGACGTGGTCGCGGCGGTCGACGTGCTCGGCAGCCAGTTCCGGGTGCTGGCCGACCGCGACAAGGGCCAGGAGACGGCGAGCAAGGGCCGCTTCGGCTACGCGAGCCGCCACCTCGACCTCATGCTCGACCCCGACGAGGTCAGCGACGACGCGACCCTCGAACCCCTGCGTGGGCAGCAGTTCGAGGTGCAGATCCGCACCGTGCTCCAGCACGCCTGGGCGGAGTTCGAGCACGACATCCGCTACAAGGGCACGATCCCCGACGCAGCACGCGCCCGACCTCGACCGCCGGCTGACCCTCGCCGCCGGGCTGCTCGAGCTCGCCGACCGGGAGTTCTCGACGATCCGCGACCGGCTCCAGGCCGAGATGACGGTCAGCGCGACCTCCGCCCCGGAGACCGACCTGCGGATCGGCGCCCGCGACCTCGCGACGTACCTCGTCGGCCGCTACGCCGACGCCGGCTGGTCGAAGACCGACCACTACGTCTGGATGTCAGGACTGCTGCACGAGCTCGGGATCACCTCGCCCGACCAGCTCGCCGCCGCCCTCCGCGACGTCGACAGCGACGCGGATCACGGCCCGCATGGCCTACAAGTACCCGGCCGGCGCCGTCCGCCGGCTCGACGACGACCTGCTCGCCCTGTACGGCGAGCGCTACGTCACCCTCCCCGGCAACGCCGACCGGGTGGACCTGCTCGCCTCCCGGCTGGCCAAGATGGCGCCATGAGCCGGGAACCCGCGGACCACCCTGTCTTCGCCAACGCGCACGTCGTCACCGACCAGCTGCTGGTCGGCGGCGACTTCGACACCTTCAACCGCGAGCGTGCCGAGGAGCAGGTGCGCGAGCTGGTCGAGCGCGGCCTCACCCACGTCCTCGACGTACGCCTGGAGTGGGACGACACCGCCCTGGTCGCCGCCCTGGCGCCCGACGTGCACTACCGGCACGACGGCATCGACGACGCCGGGCAGCGAGTGCCGGGTCCGTGGTTCGAGGCGCTCACGGCGTGGGCCGTCGACGCGCTCGCCGACCCCGACGCGGTGCTGCTCGTGCACTGCCACATGGGCGTCAACCGCGGGCCGTCCGCGGCGTTCGCGATCCTGCTGGCGCTCGGCTGGGACCCCATCGACGCCCTCGACGCGATCCGTGACGCGCGACCGATCGCCTACATCGCCTACGCCGAGGACGCGCTTGCCTGGCACCACGACCGGCACGCGGCGTCCGACGAGCAACGCGCTCGTGACCAGGAGCGGCTGCGCGAGTGGCGCAGCGAACACGGCCTTGACGTGTACGCGGTGATCCGCCGGATCCGCACCGACGAGGGCGACCTCTGACCTCACATCCCGCCACCTCGGAGCGTCTACCCCACGTGCTGCCCTTCGAACAGGTCGTCACCCGGCACGGGCCTACCGTGCTCCGGGTGTGCCGCGCCGTGCTCGGGCCGGCCGACGCCGACGACGCCTGGGCGGAGACGTTCCTGTCCGCGATGCGGGCCTACCCCGACCTCGGCGAGGGTGCCAACGTCGAGGCCTGGCTGGTCACGATCGCGCACCGCAAGGCGATCGACGTACGACGGGCGCAGCAGCGGCATGCGGTCCCGACCGACGAGCTGCCCGACCGCGGACGGCGCGGACGCCGACCCGACCGAGCACGAGCCGCTGTACGCCGCTCTCAAGGAGCTGCCCGACAAGCAACGGCTGGCCGTCGCGTACCACCACCTCGGTGGGCCTGTCCCACCGCGAGGTGGCCGGGCTGATCGGCGGCACTGACGCGGCCGCCCGGCGGGCCAGCGCCGACGGCATCAAGAACCTGCGCGAGCGACTGGAGAACACCCGATGAACTCGATCTTCGACCCCCTGGCGACCACCGACGACACCATGGCCCGCGCTGCACGAGCGGCTGGTCGCGCGCGCCGAGGAGGAGCGACCTGCTCGACGTCGGCTACCGCACCGTCGACACCCCGGTCGGCAGCCTGCTGCTCGCCGCCACCGACCGCGGCCTGGTGCGCGTCGCGTTCGAGCGCGAGGGTCGACGACGCCGTGCTCGAGATGCTGGCCGGCAGGTCAGCCCGCGGATCCTGCGCAGCTCCGCAGCGGCTGGACCTCGCGTCGCCCGCGAGCTCGACGAGTACTTCTCCGGCCGCCGCCACGCGTTTCGACCTGGCGCTCGACCTGCGGCTGGCGCACGGCTTCCGGCTCGGAGTGCTCGACCACCTGCGCGAGATCGGCTACGGGCGCGACCGAGAGCTACGCGGTCGTCGCCGCGGCCGCAGGCAGCCCGCGCGCCGTACGCGCCGTCGGCACCGCCTGCGCCACCAACCCGGTGCCGGTCGTCGTGCCCTGCCACCGGGTGGTGCGCTCCGACGGCACGGCCGGGCGGCTACCGCGGCGGTCCGGAGGCGAAGGCTCACCCTGCTGGCCCTGGAACACCGCACGCTGGCGGTGTCCTGATCCACCCCGCAAGGTGGTGGAGACGCCCGGTGGCCCCTGATAGTCAGGAGGGCGACGAAGGGAAACCGAGACCATGAGCAGCATGCTGCACGGAAAGACGATCGCCTTCGCCGTCGCGGGTGAGGGCATCGAGGAGATCGAGCTGACCGAGCCGTGGCTGGCGGTCGAGGAAGCGGCTGGGACGGCCCCGGTTGTTCTCGATCGAGCCCGGCACCGTCCAGGCGTTCGACCACCTCGAGAAGGCCGACACGTTCGACGTCGACGCGACGTTCGACGCCACCAACGCGGCGGAGTACGACGGGCTGGTGCTCCCAGGCGGCGTGGCCAACCCCGACGCCCTGCGGGCCCACGACGACGCGGTGACGTTCGTGAAGGGCTTCTTCGACGCGGGCAAGCCGGTGGCCGCGATCTGCCACGCGTCCTGGACCCTGATCGAGGCCGACGTGGTGCGCGGCCGCACGATGACGTCGTGGCCGAGCCTGCGCACGGACCTCGAGAACGCCGGTGCCGACTGGGTCGACGAGGAGGTCGTCATCGACGGCAAGCTGGTCACCAGCCGCAAGCCCGACGACCTGCCGGCGTTCACGACCGCGATGGTCGAGGTCTTCGCCGGCTGACCGCCCCGGGGCCCGTGACAGGCGGGCTAGGCCCGCTGGTCGTGGGGTTCCTAGACTCGGCGCATGAGCGACGGGCGACCGGTGGCGTGGGAGCGGTTCAGCCACGATCCACGGGCGGTGCCGAACGCGCCGCTGCGCGCCTCGGACGCCGACCGCAACGTCGCTCTCGACGCCCTGTCCGCGGCGTACGCCGATGGCCGGCTCGACCGCGAGGAGTACGACGAGCGCGCCTCCGCCGTTCAGTCGACCAAGACCCTCGGTGAGCTGCTCCGGCACCTCAAGGACCTGGCGCCGGACTCCGGCGCCCCCGGGCTGGTGGCCGCCACCCCGGCCATGATCCAGAGACGCGCCGAGCAGGCCTACCTGCGGGTCCGGCAGCGCGCGTTGAGCAGCTTCCTGATCCCGAGCATGATCTGCTGGGTGATCTGGGTGCTGACGTCGTCGGGCAAGGATCGGGTCGATGGGTGGCTCGTCTGGCCGGTCCTCGTGATGCTCGGCACCGGCGCCCGCCTGATGAGCGTGATCATCAACCGAGGTGAGATCCTCGCCGAGCAGCAGCGCCGGATGGAGAAGCAGGAGCGCCGCCGGATCGAGAAGCGCTGGCGCTAGCCGGTCTCCGGCAACAGGTCGTCGGCCGCGACGACCCGCACCCCGTCATCGGTGGCCAGGTGCACGGGCGCGCACGGCACCCCGGACCGACGCGCGGTGGCTAGGATCGCCGCCGCCCAGGCGCGGTCACCGGGACGCTGCTGCGGGGGTCCGGGCCGCACCAGCAGCAGCGCGATCCGGCCACCGTGGTTGTCGGACACGATCCCCTCGCAGATCTCCATCAGGTTTCCCAGCGTCACCGGTTCCGGCTGCTCGGGCACGTCGTCGACGGCCAGAACGGGCGTCGGCCGGTCGTTGACGTCGAGATAGGCCAGCAACAGCGAGCGCAGGTCGGGGCGACGTTCGCCGAGGTATGACTCCCACAGCCGGCAGAGCTCGTCCTGGGTGCGTACGCGGATCTCGTCCATGTCCCCACTCTGACCCGGACCACCGACACCCGGGCAGTTGTCCACAGGGCAGTTCTCCGGCGTGCCCCTAGTGAGGACGGCAGCCATCGCCTAGGTTCGGACGTTCGGGATCACAACTCGGAAGGATTCCCTATGCGAAAGTCAACACTCGCTGCCCTGGGTGCGACCGCACTCGTGGCAGCCGCCCTGGCGGGACCCGCTGGAGCGACATCGGCCGGATCGGCCGGTGTCACGAGCACCAGCGCCGGACAGACCGGCACGGCAACCAGCTATCTCGTGCTGGTCAAGAAAGGCACCTCCGTCTCAGGGGTGGTGGCCGACCTCAGGTCGACCGGCGCGACGGTGACCTCGGTCAACGAGGCGATCGGGCTGGTGCGGGTGACCAGCCGCGACAGCGCGTTCCGCACGCACGGCAAGGTCGCCGGCGTCGAGGGCGTCGCCGCCGACCGGACGATCGGGTCGGCGCCGGTGCGCAGCCGCAGGCGATCGAGCGGGAGCACCTCAGGCCGCCAAGGGCAAGGGTGGCGAGCCCGCCAGAGCCCCCAAGGGCACCCGTGGTGGCGACCCGCTCGACTCGAACCTCTGGGGCATGCGGATGGTCAAGGCCGACCAGGCCCACGAGATCACCACCGGCAGCACGAAGGTGCGCGTCGGCGTGATGGACACCGGAGTCCAGGCGGACCACCCGGACATCCACCCGAACTTCGACTACCAGCTCTCCCGCAACTTCGTCACGGACATTCCGTCATTCGACGGGCCGTGCGAGCACCCAAGCTGTGTCGACCCGATCGGCGAGGACGACGGCGGTCACGGCACGCACGTCGCCGGCACCATCGCCGCGTCGCTGAACGGCTTCGGCGTCAGCGGTGTCGCGCCCAGCGTGGACATCGTGGAGGTGCGCGCGGGCCAGGACAGCGGTTTCTTCTTCGCAGGACCGACGCTCGACGCGCTCACCTACTCCGGCGATGCCGGCCTCGACGTGGTGAACATGTCGTTCTACGTCGACCCGTGGCTGTACAACTGCGTCGGCGGCGCTCCGGAGGACACGCCGGCCCAGGCCAACGACCAGGACGTGATCATCGACTCGATGACCCGCGCCCTGGACTACGCGCACAGCAAGGGCGTCACCATGTTCGCCGCGGCCGGCAACGGGCACACCGACATGGCCAACCCGGGCACCGACCCACCAGCCCGGACTTCGGCGAGCCGATCCACCCGCGCACGATCAACAACGACTCGTGCTACGACCTGCCGACCGAGGGCCCGCACGTGCTTGGCGTCACCGCGCTCGGCCCGTCGACCACCAAGTCCGACTACTCCAACTGGTCGACCGAGCCGCAGTCGGGCGAGGTCGAGGTCTCGGCGCCGGGTGGCTGGTTCCGTGACGGCTTCGGCACCCCGTCGTTCCGGACGCCGGAGAACGTGATCCTGTCCACGGTGCCGCTGGTGACCGTCCAGGACACCGGTGAGGTCGACGCGGACGGCAACATCACGCCGCTCGGAATCGCGACGGGGTCAAGAAGGAGTGCCAGGCCAAGCCGGCGAAGGGCACCACGAAGTGCGGCTACTACGCCTTCTTCCAGGGCACGTCGATGGCCACCCCGCACGCCGTCGGCGTCGCCGCGCTGGCGATCAGCGCGCACGGCAGGACCAAGGCGCGGCGGCTTCGGGATCGAGCCCGACGCCGTACGTGACCTGGTGATGGACTCGGCCACCAACCACGCCTGCCCGGCGGGCGGCACGCAGGACTACACCCAGGAGGGTCGCGGACCGCGAGTACACCGCGGACTGCGTGGGCTCGCTGGACGTCAACGGGTTCTACGGCGACGGCATCGTCAACGCGCTCGGCGTGGTGCAGTAGCGACGAGCGGCACCAGAAGTTGCAGCACGACGGCCGCCCGGGGTCTCCCGGGCGGCCGTCGGCGTTCTGGTCTGCTGGGGGGTCAGCCGCGGTAGCCGCGGTGGCCCAGCGGGGACTGCGTGTTGAACGCCCACAGCGTGTAGCTGTCGATGGCGGTCATCAGTCGGCGCATGGTCGTCATGGCGTTCCTCCTCAGAATTGGATCGTTCATATTGTTACTGTGCCGAACCCAGGTGACGGCACGGTTGTGCCCCGGTTACGGCGTGATGTCGGCCACGAGAGCCGGGTCACACGTCGGCCGAGCGGGCTCAGGGCAGGATGCCGGCGGCCCGCGCGGCAGCGCCGTACGCCTCGGCCAGGCTGGCGATCGTCTCGTGTGCGTTGAGGCCGGACGGGTTCGGCACCACCCACAGCTCGGCGCCGCCGAGCGGCTCCGGCTGTCGCCCGCGGTACGGCGCCGCGCACGCCGAACGCACTGCGGTAGGCGGTGATCCCGAGCACCGCGACCACCCGGGGCCGGTGCTCCGTCGACCAGCGCGACCAGCCGCTCGCCACCGGCGCGCAGCTCGGCCGCGGTCAGCTCGTCGGCACGGGCAGTGGCCCGGCTGGACCAGGTTGGTGATCCCGAGGCCGCGGGCCACGAAGGCCTCGCGGTCGGCGTCGGTCATCCCGTCCGACGGGCTGACCGGCCGGCTCGAGGATCCCGGCCAGCGCCAGCGCCGGGTAGAACCGGTTGGCCGGGTGGGCGAAGTGCGTCTGCACCGCCGCGGTCCACAGCCCGGGGTTGATCCCGACGAACAGCAGCCTCAGGTCCGGGACCGACCAGGTCCGGGAGCTCGGCGCCCCGGAAGTCCTGGAGCTCCGCCTTGGTGAACCGGGCCATGCCCGGCACGATAGGCCCATGGACATCGACCTGGGACGACCGGCCGCGGGTGACGTCGTGGAGCTGGTCCTTGAGGATCACCGCCGCCTCGAGGACCTGCTGCGCCGGCTGCGCGACAGCAGCGACGACCGCGACGCCGTACGCCGCGCGTTCGCCCGGCTGCACGTGGCCCACGCGATCGCGGAGGAGGAGGAGGTCTACCCCAAGCTGCGCCGCAAGGACGCGATCGACGAGCACGAGGCCGAGCACGGCGAGGAGGAGCACGCGGAGGGACACGAGGCGCTGCTCGCGGTGCTCGAGTCCGGTCAGCTCGACGGCGACGACTTCGATGACCTCGTGGAGGAGCTGGCGAAGGTGGTCAACCATCACCTCACCGAGGAGGAGCTGACCATCCTCAACCCGGCCCGCGACGGTGTCGCCGCGGACTCACGTAGCGCGCTGGGCGAGGCGTTCGCGGCGCGGCGCAACGAGCTGCTCGACGGTGAGGCAGGGTCGGTGGAGGACGTACGCCGGATCGTGGCTCAGGCGCGCGAGGACGGTCTGATCTGATCGTTGACGAGGCCGGGGCGATCGAATTCCCAAGGTATCTAGGTTTTCTGGCGGATCCATGGGCCTGTACGCCGCTGGAAGCGCCAGTTCTCGTTGGGAAGTCGGAAGCGATTGGGATGTGGGATGTCCGTTTGCGCCGCCGATGCCCGACAAATTCCTGATTCCTGACCCCTTGGGAATTATCGCCGAGTGAAGTCCGCCGGCGTTCGCCGGATGTGTCTACGCGGCGCGCTTCCCGCGAACCACGCAAATGCAGGGTTATCTGGGTCCGCACCACGTTCTTGACCCCGACAACCCCGCAAGTGCGAGCTTCCGCGGCGAGTGTGCCGCCAGCCAGCGCCGCCAGCCAAAGACTGGCTTGCCGGTTGGCGTCATTGGCAGGGGAGACTCCCGAGTATGCCCAGCGCTGTCAGGTCGCCGTGGCCCCAGTCCGCGCCGTCGTAGTTGCCGGGAGTCATGATCTCGTTGCCCGTGGTGTGCGCCAACCCGAGCGCGTGACCCAGCTCGTGGCCGAGCACGATCGCCTGGGAGTGGTGGCCGTAGTGGTTGAACTCCGCCGTGTTCAAGGTGATCGCTCCGCCGACGTAGTACTTCGTCAGCCCGTCCGGGGTGGCGGTGTACGAGCGGCTGCCTCCGGTGGCTGCGGCGTCCTCCAGGGACTTGTCGTTGGAGATGTCGTCGAACGCGATCAGGATCCGGCCGGTGAGGTCCTGGGAGTCCCGCTTCTGCTGGCTGGCGCCGGCGTACTCCAGGTGCAGACCGCTGGCGCGGTTGATCTGCGCCAGGGTGGTCTCGGTCAGCTCGTAGATGTCAGGCGTGGCGTTGGCGTAGTTGATCTCCACCTGGATGGTGCGGCACGGGTTGTAGCCGACCGGCAGGCCCGGGTTGCCCGGCTGCATCTGCATGAAGGCGTAGTGCCCGTCGCCGTAGGACGTGGGCTCTGCAGGCACACCCCCGAGGTCGACGTCCGGATCCGGGCCGGCGCCGCGAAAGGCGGCCGAGACCACGAACACCACGACCGCGGACACCGCGAACGCTCTCCATCCTCGTCGTCGCGGCCGCGGATGAGGCGGGCGCCCGTCGTCCGGCGACACCTGCTCCACTCCGGTCTGCAGCACCGGAACATGCTGCCATCGGGGTCGGCGCGGCATGTGCGTTTTACGACAACGTGTGCGGCGCCGCCCTGTCCGCGTCCGCACGTAGGGTTGGCCCGAGATGACTGCCCAGTTCCCGATCCCTGGCCTCCCGACCGAGCCCGACGCCGACGGCCGAGGCCGCCGACGGGGCGCCCGCGGCGTCGCGGGCGCCCGACCAAGGACGAGCTGCTCGAGGGTCTCAACGAGCCGCAGCGCGCCGCCGTCGTCCACGAGGGGGCGCCGCTGCTGGTGATCGCCGGTGCCGGGCTCCGGCAAGACCCGCGTGCTCACGCGCCGGATCGCCTGGCTGATCTCCGAGCGCGACGCGCACCCGGGCTCGGTCCTGGCGATCACGTTCACCAACAAGGCGGCGGCCGAGATGCGCGAGCGGGTGGCCGAGCTGGTCGGCGGTCGCGCCAAGATCATGTGGGTCAGCACGTTCCACTCCGCGTGCGTGCGCATCCTGCGCAAGGAGATCGACAAGTTCGGCTACAAGTCGAGCTTCACGATCTACGACGCGGCCGACTCCAAGCGGCTGATGACGATGGTCTGCCGCGACCTCGACCTCGACGTGAAGCGCTACCAGCCGCGGGCGATCCTCAACTGGATCTCCAACGCCAAGAACGAGCTCCTCGACCCCGAGGACGCCGCCAAGGACACCCGCAACCACCAGGAGGAGACCTACGCCGCGGCGTACGCCGAGTACCAGCGTCGGCTGCGGGGCGCCAACGCGCTCGACTTCGACGACCTGCTGATGATGACCGTGCACCTGTTCCGGGCGTTCCCGGAGGTGCGGGAGAGCTGGCGGCGCCGGTTCCGGCACGTCCTCGTCGACGAGTACCAGGACACCAACCACGCGCAGTACGCCCTCATCCACGAGCTGTGCGCCGACTCGATGGAGGAGCCGCCCGAGGCGGGCCAGGAGCGCGACCGTGGCGCCGGCCGAGCTGATGGTGGTCGGTGACGCCGACCAGTCGATCTACGCGTTCCGTGGCGCCAACATCCGCAACATCATGGACTTCGAGATCGACTTCCCCAACGCGTCCACGATCATGCTCGAGCAGAACTACCGCTCGACCCAGACCATCCTCAACGCCGCCAACGCGGTGATCAGCCGCAACGACGGCCGCAAGCCGAAGAACCTCTGGTCCGACGCCGGTGACGGCGACCGGATCGTCGGCTACGTCGGCGACGACGAGCACGACGAGGCCCGGTTCGTCGCCGAGGAGATCGACCGGCTCACCGACGAGGGCAAGGCGCGTGCCGGCGACGTCGCGATCTTCTACCGCACCAACGCGCAGTCCCGGGTGTTCGAGGAGGTCTTCATCCGGGTCGGCATGCCCTACCGCGTGGTCGGCGGGGTGCGGTTCTACGAGCGGCGCGAGGTGCGCGACGCGCTGGCCTACCTGCGGGTGCTGGCCAACCCCGACGACGAGGTGTCGCTGCGGCGCATCCTCAACACCCCCAAGCGCGGCATCGGCGAGCGCGCCGAGGCGTGCGTCGAGTCGCTGTCGAGCCGTGACCGGATCACGTTCTGGGAGGCGCTGCGGCGCTCCGACGAGGTGCCCGACCTGGCCACCCGGTCGCGCACCAACATCCAGGGCTTCGTCGACATGATCGAACAGCTCCAGCAGATGGTGGTCGCCGACGAGCGCGTCGACGTGATCCTCGAGCAGGCCCTCGCGCGCAGCGGCTACCTCGCCGAGCTCGAGGCCTCCGACGACCCGCAGGACGAGACCCGGCTGGAGAACCTCGCCGAGCTGGTGGCGGTCGCCCGGGAGTTCTCCGACGACCCGGTGGTGGGTCCGTCGGCCGACCCGGCCGACGTGGGCGACGCCGCTCCGGTGCCAGGGCTGTCCGACTTCCTGGAGCGGGTCGCGCTGGTCGCCGACTCCGACCAGATCCCGGACCAGCCGGGGGACGATGCTCCGGGCGTGGTGACGCTGATGACGCTGCACACCGCGAAGGGCCTGGAGTTTCCCGTGGTGTTCCTGACCGGCCTCGAGGACGGTGTCTTCCCACACCTGCGCTCGCTCGGCGACAAGCCCGAGCTGGAGGAGGAGCGGCGGCTCGCATACGTCGGGCTGACCCGGGCCCGCGAGCGGCTCTACGTCTCCCGGGCGGTGGTCCGCTCGGCCTGGGGCGCGCCCTCGCACAACCCGGCGTCACGCTTCGTCGACGAGCTGCCGGCCGACCTGGTCGACTGGCGGCGCACCCAGGCGGAGCAGACGTCGTGGGGGCGCCCGTCGTACGGCTTCGGCGAGCGGCTGCCGAGCGCAGTGCAGCGCCGGTTCGGCGCGGCGGCGGCCAAGGCCGACGCGAAGAGCAAGGCGAAGGCGACCCGGCCGATCCCCAACCTCGACCCGGGCGACCGGGTGCAGCACGACAGCTTCGGGCTCGGCACGGTGGTTGTGGTCGAGGGACCGGGCACCGACAACGCGGTGGCGTCGATCGACTTCGGGAGCGAGGGAGTGAAGCGGTTGTTGCTGCGGTATGCGCCGGTGGAGAAGCTGTGAGCTGAGACCCCGGGTTGGGGTTCAGACAAGCCCGCGGTGGTCAACGCCCCTGCTGACCTCAGCGCCCTGCGTGGCTCGCCGCGCGAGCGCTCAGGGCCGGAGACCGTGGTAGACCAGCGCTCTGTAGGGATCCACCGGGTCCCCGCCACCCGGGCGGACCTCGAGGTGGAGGTGGGGGCCGGTGACGTTGCCGGTCGCGCCGATGTTGCCGATCCGCTTGCCGCCGCGGATCCGGTCGCCCTTGTGGACGGAGATCGCGGACTGGTGGCAGTACCAGATCTCGGTGCCGTCCTTGAGCCTCTCGACGGTCTTGTTGCCGTAGGAGCCGTCGTAGCCGGTCTCGATGATGGTGCCGTTGGCGACGGCCACGATCGGGGTGCCGGAGGGGGCCGCGAAGTCGAGGCCGGTGTGGTTGCTCGACCAGAGGCCGCCGGACATCCCGAAGCGGGCCGTCAGGTGGTAGCCGGTGGTCGGCAGCACCCACAGGTTCCTGGCGATCTTGCTGGCCTGCCTCTCCGCGGACTTCGCCAGCGAGGAGAGGGCGGCGTTGCGCTGCCGGGCCTGGGACTCGACGGCCCTCTGCAGCTGCTCGTCGGCCGCGTCGCGCTGGGCGTCTCGCTCGCTGTCCCGCGAGATCGCGCGCTGCCGGTCGTCGAGGCTGAGGTCGATGCCGAGTGTGTCGAACTCCGTGGAGGTGTTGAGGTCGTTCGTGGTGCTGCCTGATGCCTCGTGTGCCGACGCCTCTCCGGCACCGGCCGTGACCGCACCGCCGGCTGCCACCGCGAGCGCGAGGGCGCCGGCGACGGTCGGAATCATCGGCAGCCCGGTCAGGGCTGCGCGTCGCGCTCGCGCCGCCCTACGGCGTCCGCCCCGGTCCCGGGTCCGCGCGGTGACAGGTCGCGTGTTGCGCCTGTCTGCCCGGTGGTTTCCCATGCTCAGATATCCCTCGGTCGCCGGTCCCCGTAGCCGGGCGAAACGGTAACGGACGGGTTACGGGGAGTGAAATCGACGTGACCCCCCGAGGCACTCCCACCCGGCAGAAACACGTTCAAACTGATGCAAAACCGCCCACTATCGGTGGACTGCCGTGCGCGAGGTCACCACCGGGAGGCGTCGGGATACCCTGCGTCCATGCTGAGGATCGTGGTGGCGAAGCCCGGGCTGGACGGGCACGACCGGGGCGCCAAGGTGGTCGCCCGCGCGCTGCGCGACGCCGGTCACGAGGTGATCTACACGGGTCTCCACCAGACCCCCGAGCAGATCGTCGAGACCGCGATCCAGGAGGACGCCGACCTGGTCGGGCTGTCCGTGCTCTCCGGCGCGCACATGACGCTCTTCAAGAAGCTGGTCGAGCTGCTCGCGGAGCGCGACGCCTCGGACATCGGCGTCTTCGGCGGCGGGATCGTGCCCGAGGAGGACATCGCCCCGCTCGAGAAGCTCGGCGTGGCCAAGATCTTCACCCCGGGGGCGACCACGTCCGAGATCACCGGCTGGGTCTCGGAGTTCGAGAAGCAAGGCGCCGCGTAGTACGTCACCCGGTGGTCGAGCCTGTCGAGACCCGGTCGCATGCGCTCGCTGCTCGACAACGGGGTATTGCCTCAGAACGTGAGCGGGGCCGTGACCGGCAGCTTCAACGTGCCGGGGTTGCCCTTGCTGGTCACGATCGTCACCGGCTGCGGCACCTGGTTGCCGGCGTACGCCATGTCGCTCGCCGCCACCACCAGCTGGAGCCGGTGGCCCTTCGGGAAGCGTTGCACCTGCGCCGGCAGGCGTCACCTGCACCGGCCTGGTCACGTCACCGACGCGCACCGGCGAGATCAGCCGGTTCTGCAGGGTCTTGGTGCCGTCCGGCGCGATGTCGTACAGCTTCGCGAACAGCACCAGCTTGCCGCCCGGCGTGGCCTGGCTGCCCTCAGCCAGCGGGGCCGAGAGGCGCACGCGGAGCCTCGGCGAGCCGACCAGGTAGGTCGTTGCCTTCAGCGGCTCGGACAGGAAGCCCGCGAACGTGCCCCGGCGCGTCGCTCGGCGGGTTGTTCACCTGGCCGCCCTCGAGCCCCGAGGTCTCGGAGTACGACGTCGGAGTGCCCGCGGCGTTGGCGTACGACGCGGAGCCGGGCCGGACCGAGCCGGGGGAGGAGGTCAGGGAGCCGACCCCGGAGAGGTACAGCGTGGCGGTGGGCTTGTCGCTGAAGGTGGTCTCCGTCTGGTACGCGTTGGCGACCGCGGTGCCCGCTTTCGCAGGCGAGGTGTCGTACTTCACCCAGTTGCGGAAGTACGCGAACTCGGGACCGGTGGAGGCGCTGGCGTTGCCGCGCACGTAGTGGTCCATCCAGCTCAGGAACCGGCGGCCGAGGTAGGAGCCCTTGATCGACGCGGCACCGAAGTCGAGCTCACCGGGGGCCGGGGTGGAGCCGGAGTGGCCCCAGGACTGCCAGACCATCTTGGTCGGGGTGCCCTGCGCCTGCAGCGACTTGTACGTCGCCACCGCCTCCTGCAGGTTGAACAGGGTGTCCTTCTGGCCCTGCACGACCAGGGTCGGGACGGTGACCTTCTTCAGGTACGTCGACACCGACGCGTGCCGGGCCATGGCCAGCGTCGCGTCGTCGGGGTAGCCGGCGGTGTTGAGCTGCGCGACGGCCGGGCAGGCCTCGGCACGAAGTTCGGGCAGCCGGCCATGGTCTCCGGGTCGATGGTCACGCTCTGCGCTCCGGAGGCGATGCCGGCGCCGAAGAAGAGGTCGATCCACTCCTTCTTGGCCACGCCGGGCGTGCGGGAGGTGACGCCGCTGCTCAGGTCGGTGTTGTTCGGCGCCAGGGAGTAGGAGAGGTCGTTCCACGTGATGATCGGGACGATCGCATCGATCCGCGGAGTCGAGCGACGCGACGGCGTACTGGATCTGGCCGCCGTAGGAGCCGCCGATCATGCCGACCCGCGGGTCGCCGGCGGACTCCTGCGCGACGTAGCCGATCCGGCCGGTGGTGCCGGAGCCGTCGTCGAGCGTGTAGCCGCGGGAGCCGGCGAGGACGTCGACCATGCCGCGGCCGGCCTTGCCGTCGTACTGCGGGTCGTCGAGCGAGATCTTGCAGGTGGTGGTGCCGAACCCGAGCCCGGAGTAGGCGAGCACCACGTAGCCCTGGTTGACGAAGCCCTTGCCGATGGCGGCCTCGTTGCTGTCGTCCTTGCTGCCCCCGAACCCGTTGGTGGTGAGGATCGCGGGCGCCTTGTGTGTGGCACTGACGTCGTCCGGCTTGTAGATGTCGGCGCTGACCGTGCACGGCTGTTCGTTGCTCGGGCCGGTCTTGACCCTCACGGTGATCGAGCGTGACCGAGTAGCCGGGCGTCGTGTCCGCGGCCTGCGCGGGCGGCTGGGCTACGAGGGCGAGGCCGGTGACGGCGAGGGCGCCGGAGGTGAGGCCGGCGGCGAGGCGGGGGCGACGGACGGACATGTTCCCTCCCAGGAGTGGTTACGCACCGGTAACGAGCGTCCCCGGATGGAGGTCACGGTTGCCGGCCGGAACAGGTGTCCTCAGGCCAGCTTGGACAGGGCGGCCGCGACCGCGAACCCGAGCACGGTCGCCAGTCCCGCCCAGTCGCCCGCCTTCTCCCGCGCCTCGGGCACCATCGAGTCGACGAGCATCACCAGCAGCGCTCCGGCAGCGAAGCCGTCCACGCCGGAGCGCACCGACGGCCCGACCACGTCGGCGACGGCGTAGCCGACCACCGTGGCGAGGGCACACGCCACGCTGACCGCCAGCCACAGCAGCAAGATCGGTCGCCGGGCCTCGCCGGCCGCGCGCATCGCGGTCGCGGAGCCGATCGACTCCGGCAGGTTGGAGACGAAGATCGCCACCAGCAGCGCGACACCGACGCCGCCACCGGAAGCGAGTCCGATCCCGAGCACGGCCTGCTCGGGGATGCCGTCCAGCAGGGCGCCGAGGGCCATCGGGACGCCCGCCGTGGAGCGTGAGCTGCGGCCGCCGATCCGGGCCACCAGCCGGTTGGCCAGGAAGTACGCCGCCGCGCCGACGGCCAGCCCGATCGCGACCTCGGTCGGTCCCGATGTCGCGAGCCCCTCCTCGGCCAGCTCGAACGCCACGCTCGAGATCAGCGCGCCGGCACCGAAGCCGAGCACTGCGCCGACCAAGCCGTCGCTCCAGGAGCGGGCGACCCCGAGGATCGCGCCGAGCACGAGCGAGGACGCCGCCAGGGCACCCCAGCCGACCGCGGAGAGCATGGGAGGAACCTAGCCCCGGTGGTGACCCTCGCCGTTTCGGCACTAGGGTCGGTCGAGGCAGACCTCCCGCACGCACCGGCGCTCGGCCGGGCCGAGAAGAACGGGTGAACCGTGGACCTGATGGAGTACCAGGCGAAGGAGCTCTTCGCCAAGCACGACGTACCGGTGACGCTCGGCAGGACCGTGGAGAGCGCGGCCGACGCGCGCGCCGCGGCCGAGGAGATCGGCGGCACGGTCGTGGTCAAGGCGCAGGTCAAGGCGGGCGGCAGAGGCAAGGCCGGCGGTGTCAAGCTCGCCAAGACGCCGGAGGAGGCCGAGCAGCACGCGTCCGCGATCCTCGGCATGGAGATCAAGGGACTCACCGTCAACCGGGTGCTCGTCGTACCCGCGGAGCAGATCGAGGAGGAGTACTACTTCTCCTTCCTGCTCGACCGCGCAAACCGGTCGTACCTGTGCATCGCCAGCGTCGAGGGCGGCGTGGAGATCGAGGAGGTCGCCAAGACCAACCCCGACGCCGTGAAGCAGATCCCGATCGGCGCCGACACCGGTGTCGACGAGGCCAAGGCCCGCGCGATCGTCGACGAGGCAGCGTTCCCCGACGTGCTGAGGGACCAGGCGGTCTCGCTGGTGCAGGCGCTCTGGAAGGTCTTCGTCGAGGAGGACGCCACGCTGGTCGAGGTCAACCCGCTCGCGCGGCTGGCCGGCGACAGGCTCGAAGCGCTCGACGGCAAGGTCTCCCTCGACGAGAACGCCGACTTCCGCCACCAGGACCACGCGCAGTTCGAGGACAAGGCCGCCGCCGACCCGCTGGAGGCGAAGGCCAAGGCAAAGGGCCTCAACTACGTCAAGCTCGACGGCTCCGTCGGGATCATCGGCAACGGTGCCGGCCTGGTGATGTCGACGCTCGACGTCGTGGCGTACGCCGGCGAGAAGCACGGCGGGGTCACGCCTGCCAACTTCCTCGACATCGGTGGTGGCGCCAACGCCGAGGTGATGGCGAACGGGCTCGACGTGATCCTGCACGACGAGCAGGTCAAGGCGGTCTTCGTGAACGTCTTCGGCGGCATCACCGCCTGCGACGAGGTCGCCAACGGCATCGTCGGTGCGCTGGACATCCTCGGCGACGAGGCGACCAAGCCGCTCGTCGTACGCCTCGACGGCAACAACGTGGAGGAGGGCCGCCGGATCCTCGACGAGGCGAACCACCCCCTCGTGACGCTGGTGGACACCATGGACGGCGCGGCCGACAAGGCCGCCGAGCTGGCGAACGCCTGAGACGGAGAGAAGAGCATGTCGATCTACCTCAACAAGGACTCCAGGATCATCGTCCAGGGCATGACCGGTGGCATGGGCTCCAAGCACACCACGCTCATGGTCGGGGCGGGCTCCAACATCGTCGGCGGTGTGAACGCGCGCAAGGCCGGGACGTCGGTCGAGCTCGGTGGCAAGGACCTCCCGGTGTTCGGGAGCGTCAAGGAGGCGATGGTCGAGACGGGTGCCGACGTGTCGGTCGTCTTCGTGCCGCCGGCCTTCACCAAGGACGCCTGCGTCGAGGCGATCGACGCGGGCATCGGCCTGCTGGTGGTGATCACCGAGGGGGTGCCGGTGCAGGACACCGCGGAGGTGTTCGCCTACCTCGAGGGCAAGTCCACCCGCATGATCGGCCCGAACTGTCCCGGCATCATCACCCCGGACGAGGCGCTCGCCGGCATCACGCCGCACACGATTGCGGGCAAGGGCCCGATCGGGCTGGTCTCCAAGTCGGGCACGCTGACCTACCAGATGATGTTCGAGCTCAAGGACCACGGCTTCACCACCGCGATCGGGATCGGAGGCGACCCGATCATCGGCACCACCCACATCGACGCGCTCGAGGCGTTCGAGTCCGACCCGGACACGAAGGCGATCGTGATGATCGGCGAGATCGGTGGCGACGCCGAGGAGCGCGCGGCGGCGTACATCAAGGACCACGTGACCAAGCCGGTCGTCGGCTACGTCGCCGGCTTCACCGCGCCCGAGGGCAAGACCATGGGCCACGCCGGCGCGATCGTGTCCGGCTCCTCGGGCACCGCCCTGGCTAAGAAGGAGGCCCTCGAGGCCGCCGGCGTCAAGGTCGGCAAGACCCCCTCGGAGACCGCCCAGCTGATGCGGGAGATCCTGCTGCAGATGTGACGGGCGACGGTCCACGGGGCCTCTTGGTTGCACGCACGGATAGTCCCGACCGTTTCGCACCTTCCCGGGTGTCCGGGAGGTGCGAAACGATCGGGACTACCGAGGTCAGCGCGTCGAGCCGAGGGCTGATCCGTAGCCGCCGTCCAGGGCGGGGGGTGTGAGGAGGGTGCCCGCGGTGACCCGCTTGTTGGGCAGGCCGACCACGACGGCGCCGTCGCCGGTGGCGTTGCCGGGGACGCCGACCAGGAGTCCGCGCGACCAGGTACCGGGGCCGGGGGCGCCGATCCCGAAGTCCCTGGCGGCACCGAGTCTGGCGCCGAACCGGTCGCCCTTGCCGCGAGTCCCGGGCACGCCCGGGGTCGCCTCGTCGTACCACCTGTTCTCGCCGAGCGACAGCACTGCGCCGGCGTCGACGACGCCCTCGGTGTCCTCGCCCGGTGCGCCTGCCACGAACAGTGGAGCGCCCGGGTCGGGGATGTTCCCGCCGTTCTCGTCGGAGGGCTGGAGGTCCAGCGACCCCACCGCCACCCCGAAGCGGTCCCCGGCCTCGGCCCCGCCGGCGACCCCGGCGGAGTCCTGGGTCCACGACCGGGCGCCGGAGACGATCACTTTGCTGCGCGTGCCCTGACGGAGTGGCGGGTCGAGCACGAGCTGGGTGATCGCGCCGGCGTCGGCCTGGCCGTTGACGTCCTCGAACGGGGCGCTGACGAACAGCCGCATCGCCTGGTCCTCGCCGATCCGCTGAGCGGCCATGTCCACCTCGGAGCCGAGGAAGATGGTGGCACCGAAGCCGTCACCGGTCTCGGCGGCCCCGGGGATGCCGGCACTGTCCTGGTGGAGGTACTGCACCGACTCGGGAGTCCAGAAGGTGATCGCCCCGGTACGGGTCGCGCCGCCGACCGACTCTCCGGGCGCGCCGACCAGCAGCTCGTCGGGGAACGGGGTCGCACTCATTGCGGCACCGAAGTGGTCACCCGGCTCCGCAGACGAGCGGAAGCCTGCGTCCTGGGTGATCGTCTCGACGGATGCCACGGACGGCCGGCCGGACTCCGCCATGGTGAGCGTGATCCGCTGGACGACGCCGGCGTCGGTGATCACCCCGAGGTCGTAGTCGGGGGCCGATGCGTAGAACACCGGAGCGCGGTTCAGCTCTCCCTCGGCGTCTCCGGTGCTCTGCTCGGTGATGAGGGCGCCGAAGTGCGCGCGTGCCTGAACGCCGGGTGCCTCCTCGTTGAAGTTCTGGTCGAGGCGGGTGGGAGCCGAGGCAAGCGTCGGGAAGACGTAGACGGCGCCGGCGTCGACCTCGCCGTTCACGTCCTGGCCGGGGGCGCCGACCACGAGTGACGAGCACGAGTTCACCGCGTCGCTCCCGGAGGACAGGTCGACGTCGCCGACCGCGGCACCGAAGTGGTCGCCGGCGCGGCGGATGCCGGGCGCGGTCAGGTTGACCACGCCGCCGGCGCTGAGCCGGATCTGTACCCGGCCGGCCTGCGGCACACCGCCAACCGTGGCGTTGGGACTACCGACGACGATGTCCTTGTGGCGGTCGCCGTCGAAGTCGTTCATGCCGCCGCATACGGGCGCGGCGTGGGCGGTGGCGGGTAGACCGACCACCGTCATGGTGATGCTCAGCATCGTCGTTGCGATGAGGTGAGGGCGAAGGTTCATGCCCAGTGTGATGCTCCTGGCGGCAGAAAAGTTCTCGCGACCTCAGGTGACCGCGTTGCGCTCCGCGTACGACGGGTCGAGGTGCTCGCCCTCGTCCAGCACGGCCGCGAGGTGCTCGACCGCGTCGCGCACGTCGGTGTGCGTGACGTAGAGCGGCGCGAACCCGAACCGCGCGATGTCGGGCTCCCGGAAGTCGCCGATCACGCCCCGCGCGATCAGCGCCTGCACCAGCCCGTAGGCCTGCGGATGGCGCAGCGAGACCTGGCTGCCCCGATGGGCGTGGTCGAGCGGTGTCACGACCGGCAGGGCGTCGCCGAAGCGGCTCGACACCAGCGACACGAACAGGTCGGTGAGCGAGAGCGACGTGGCGCGCAGGTCGGCCATGCTCACGCCGTCGTACACCTCGAGCGCGGCGTCGAGTGCCGAGAGCGCCAGCACCGGGTGCGTGCCGGAGGCCATCCGGGCGACGCCGGGCAGCGGCACGTAGTCGCGCTCCATCGCGAACGGGCGGGCGTGCCCCATCCAGCCCGTGATCGGCTGGTCGACGTCGGGCTGCAGCCGCGGCGCGATCCAGGTGAAGGCGGGGGAGCCGGGCCCGCCGTTGAGGTACTTGTACGTGCAGCCGACGGCGAGATCGGCGTCGGCCCCGGTCAGGTCCACGGGTACGGCGCCCGCCGAGTGGCAGAGGTCCCACTGCACGAGGGCGCCGCGTTCGTGCGCCGCGGCGGTGATGCCGGGCAGGTCGTACATCGCACCGGTGCGGAAGTCGACGTGCGTGAGTGAGAGGAGGGCGACGTCGTCGTCGACCGCGGCCAGCGGGTCGGCGGGGTCGCACCAGCGGAGCTCGGCCCCGGTCAGCCGCGCGACCCCTTGCGCGACGTAACCGTCGGTGGGGAACGTCGATGGCTCCACCACGATCACGCGCCGGTCGGGTCGCAGGCGCAGGGCGACCACCGTGGTCTTGAACAGGCTGACGCTGGTGGAGTCGCCGACGTGGACGTCGCCGGCCGCGGCACCGACGAGGGGCGCGATCCGGTCGCCGACGCGGCGATGCAGCCCGATCCAGTCTGCGTCGTTCCAGGACCGGATCAGCCCGCCGCCCCACTCGCGGGTGATCACCTCCTGGACCCGCTCGGGCACACCGCGGGGCAGGGCGCCCAGCGAGTTGCCGTTGAGGTAGATCACGCCGTCGGGCACGACGAAGCGCTCCCGGCGGCCACGGAGCGGGCTCCGCTCGTCGAGCTCCTCGGCGGTGGTGGTGGTCATGGCGGGAAACGTACCGTCGCGAGGTCTGGAGACGCTGACCGGGATAGTCCCGAACGCCTGACAGGGTTTCCGCCCTCTGGAACCTGCCAGGTGTTCGGGACTATCCGCTACGTGGGCTCGGTGACGAGGTCGGCCGAGGCCGCGGCAGCTCGAACAGCCGCTCGTGGGCCCTGATCACCAGGGCGCGGAACGCCGCCGGGCTCACGTCGAGCCGGTCGCCGGGCACGAAGCCGACCTGGGCCACGTGCGGTCCGCGTCGGACGATGCCTCACGCGCGGTCCCGAGGTCGCCGCAGAAGGCGAACGTCTGGAACAGCAGTGGTCGCCAGGTGGCGGCGTACAGGGCGTCGAAGTCGGAGGAGGCGGTCATGGCCAGACGAGGTTACGTGGGTGGCGGGGCGCACTTTCACGTCCGCTGCGGCAATGGTGACGAGGCTCTCGTCAGGCGTGGGAACGGCAAATCCTCCGGTTCGCGGGCGAGGATGGCCGCGATGAACTCACCCCACGAAGCAGCTCGTATCGCTCACGCCTCCGCGGGGCTCCCGAGATGACCGACCTGCTCACCCGCAACCCGTCCGCCTCGGCCCGGCACGAGGCGCCCGCCGGGCGTCCGCTGACCGTCACCGCGGCGCTGGCCGGGCTGGTCGCGGCCGGCTCCGGGCTCGTGGTCTGCCTCGCGGTGGCGGTGACCGGCTGGTTCCTGGCCGACGGCGGCGCGCACGGTGACACCCGCGACGCCCTCCGGGTCGGCGCCGACGCCTGGCTGCTCGGCCACGGCTCGCACCTGACGTACGGCGGAGTGACCTACACCGTGGTCCCGCTGGGGCTGACCGCCCTGCTCGCGTGGGTCGCCTTCCTGGCCGGTCGCTGGGCCGGTGCCACCTCGCCCCCGGTCGACGACCGCGAGCTCCTGGTCGGCACCGTGCTGATGACCAGCGCCTACGTCGTGGTCGCGATCGTCACCTGCGTCCTCGCAGCCACCCCCGAGGTGGCCGGGTCGCTGGTGCTCACGCTGCTCGGCGCGATCGCGCTCGCCGGAGGCGTCGGCGGCTGCGGGCTGGTGACCGGCGCGGGCCGCTGGCCCGTCGTACGTGCACTGCTGCCGTCGTGGGCATGGCCAGTGGTGCGCGCTGCGCTCGCGACCGTGGTCGGCTTCCTGGCCTGCTCGGCGCTCGTGGTCGTGGTCGCGTTCGCGCTCGACGCCGGGTCGGCCGCCACGGTGGTCTCGCGGCTGGGACTGCACGCCGGTGACGCGCTGATGATGGTGCTGCTCACCGCCCTCGTCGCACCCAACGCCGTGCTGCTGGGGGGCGCCTACCTGCTTGGGCCCGGCTTCGCGGTCGGCACCGGCACCCTGGTGTCCCCGAGCGTGGTCCAGCTCGGTCCGATGCCGGCCTTCCCGCTGCTCGCGGCGCTGCCGGACGACGGCGCGACACCATGGTTCACCACCGCACTCATGGGGCTGCCGGTGCTCGTCGCCGCAGTGTCCGTCGCGCTGGTCCAGCGCCGGCACCCGGTGCGCGCCTGGGACTTCGCTGCCCTGCGCGGGCTCGGGTCCGGTGTCATCGCCGGGGTGCTGACCGGCATCCTCACCTCGTTCGCCGGCGGGGCGCTCGGCGACGGGCGGATGGCCGACCTCGGCGCGTCGACCGGCGAGGTGCTCGTCGCCTCGATGCTGGCGATGGGCACCGGCGGACTGCTCGGCGCGCTCGTGACCACCTACCTCCAGCGCCGTAGCCCGGTCGCCGACGACACCGAGCCGACCGTGGAGGTCTCGCCGGCCCGGACCTCCGCACCGCGCCCGCAGCCGACGGTCCACGACGTCCGCGAGGCCCCGGACGACGAGGAGGACACCGTCGAGGTCCGGCTGGACAGCGACTAGGGCACGTCACTCGGGCCCTGGCCTGCTGCGCGAGCCCAGGCTCGAGCGACATGCCCTAGTCTCTCCGCGTGTCCCCGCCTCCCACTGCTCCGGCGCGGCTCGTGGTGCTCGTCTCCGGCTCGGGGACGAACCTGCAGGCGCTGCTCGACGCGTCCGCGCTGCCCTCGTACGGCGCGAGCGTGGTGGCCGTGGGCGCCGACCGCGACGGTATCGAGGGGCTGGCGCGGGCCGTGCGTGCGGGCATCCCGACCTTCGTGCACCGGGTCAAGGACTTCGACAGCCGCGAGGCCTGGGACGCGGCGGTCACCGAGTCGTGCGCGTCGTACCACCCCGACCTGGTGGTCTCTGCCGGCTTCATGAAGCTGGCCGGCGCCGCCTTCCTGGACTCGTACGGCGGGCGCTACCTCAACACCCACCCGGCGCTGCTGCCGTCGTTCCCCGGCATGCACGGAGCGGCGGACGCGCTCGAGCACGGCGTGAAGGTGACCGGTGCGACGCTGTTCGTCGTCGACGCCGGCGTCGACACCGGGCCGATCGTCGCCCAGACCGTGGTGTCCGTCGAGGACGACGACACCGTCGAGTCGCTCCACGAACGGATCAAGGCCGCCGAGCGGGTGATGCTCGTCGAGAGCGTCGGCAGGCTCGCGCGCGAAGGCTTCACCATCGAGCACAGGAAGGTCCGGATCGGACAATGAGCGACAGGATCGCGATCAAGCGGGCGCTGGTGTCCGTCTATGACAAGACCGGGCTCGAGGACCTCGTGCGCGGCCTCCACGAGGCCGGCGTGGCGCTGGTCTCCACCGGCGGCTCCGCCGCGCTGATCGAGAAGCTCGGCCTGCCGGTGACCAAGGTCGAGGAACTGACCGGCTTCCCCGAGTGCCTCGACGGCCGGGTGAAGACGCTGCACCCCAAGGTGCACGCGGGCATCCTCGCCGACCGCCGGCTCGATTCCCACGTGCAGCAGCTGGCCGACCTCGGGGTCGAGCCGTTCGACCTGGTGGTGTCGAACCTGTACCCGTTCACCGAGACCGTGATGAGCGGTGCCGGCCCGGACGAGTGCGTCGAGCAGATCGACATCGGCGGCCCCTCGATGGTGCGCGCCGCCGCGAAGAACCACCCGTCGGTCGCGATCATCACCTCGCCGGGCCGCTACGCCGACGTGCTGGCGGCGGTCGACGCCGGCGGGTTCACCCTGGCGGAGCGCCAGCGACTCGCGGCCGAGGCGTTCGTGCACACCGCGACGTACGACGTGCACGTGGCGTCATGGATGGGCAGCGTGCTCACCGACACCTCCGAAGGGTCCGGCTACCCGGCGTGGATGGGCGCGACCTGGGACCGGAAGGCGGTGCTCCGCTACGGCGAGAACCCGCACCAGGGCGCCGCGCTCTACACCAACGGCTTCCAGCCGGAGCCCGGCCTGGCGCAGGCGACGCAGCTGCACGGCAAGGAGATGTCCTACAACAACTACGTCGACGGCGACGCGGCCCGGCGGGCGGCGTACGACTTCGACGAGCCGGCCGTCGCGATCATCAAGCACGCCAACCCGTGCGGCATCGCGGTCGGCGCCGACGTGGCCGAGGCACACCGCAAGGCCCACGAGTGCGACCCGACGTCGGCGTTCGGCGGCGTGATCGCGACCAACGTGCCGGTGTCGGTGGAGATGGCGACCCAGGTGGCCGAGATCTTCACCGAGGTGCTGGTCGCGCCGTCGTACGACGACGGTGCGGTGGAGGTGCTCCAGTCGAGGAAGAACCTCCGGCTGCTCGTCTGCGCGCCGCTTCGGCGCGGCGGCAACGATCTCCGGCCGATCTCCGGCGGGCTGCTGCTGCAGGGGCGCGACGTGGTCGACGCCGAGGGCGACGACCCCGCGTCCTGGACCCTCGCCAGCGGCGAGGCGCTCTCCGACGCCGAGCTGGCCGACCTGGCGTTCGCGTGGCGCGCCTGCCGTTCGGTGAAGTCCAACGCGATCCTGCTCGCCCACGACGGCGCCTCCGTCGGCGTCGGCATGGGCCAGGTCAACCGCGTGGACTCCTGCAAGCTCGCCGTCACGCGCGCCGGCGACCGCGCGAAGGGCTCGTTCGCGGCCTCGGACGCGTTCTTCCCGTTTCCCGACGGCCCGCAGATCCTGATCGACGCCGGCGTCCGCGCGATCGTCCAGCCCGGCGGCTCCGTCCGCGACCACGAGGTGATCGAGGCCGCCACCATCGGCGGCGTCACCATGTACCTCACCGGCACCCGCCACTTCTTCCACTGATTCCGGTGGTCGAGTGATTCCTGTGCACCTCGCGGGGACCGTGGTGCCCGTCCCTAGGATGACGCCGTGACCGCACAGATCCTCGATGGCACCGCCACCCTCCGCACGATCAAGTCCGAGCTGACCGCACGCGTAGCCGTGCTCCGGGAGCACGGTGTCACCCCCGGCCTGGGCACGGTTCTGGTCGGCGACGATCCGGGCTCGCACTGGTACGTCGGCGCCAAGCACAAGGACTGCGCCGCGATCGGGATCACCTCGATCCGGCGCGACCTGCCGGCGTCGGCCAGCCAGGCCGAGGTGGAGGCGGTGATCGACGAGCTCAACGCCGACCCGGCCTGCTCCGGCTTCATCGTCCAGCAGCCGACCGGGCTCGACGAGTTCGCGCTGCTTTCCCGGGTCGACCCCGGCAAGGACGTCGACGGGCTCCACCCCTACAACCTCGGCAAGCTCGTGCTCGGCGAGGCCGGGCCGCTGCCGTGCACGCCGGTCGGCATCATCGAGCTGCTCCGTCGCCACGGCGTCCCGATCGCGGGTGCGGAGGTCGTGGTGGTGGGTCGTGGGATCACGGTGGGCCGGCCGCTCGGGCTCCTGCTCACGCGTCGTACGGAGAACGCGACGGTGACCCTCTGTCACACCCGCACCCGTGACCTCGCTGCCCATGTGCGCGAGGCCGACATCGTGGTGGCCGCTGCGGGCGTGCCCGACATCATCACCGGCGCGATGGTCAAGCCCGGCGCTGCCGTGCTCGACGTGGGCGTGTCCCGCGTCGACGGCAAGATCGCGGGCGACGTCGCCGCATCGGTCGCCGACGTGGCCGCGTGGGTGTCGCCCAACCCCGGCGGCGTCGGTCCGATGACCCGCGCGATGCTGCTGTCCAACATCGTCGAGATCGCCGAGCGAAACAGCCCGATTCCGTTGCCCGCGTGACCCGACAGCTGCCCCCGCTCCACCGGCCGAAGACCCTCGGCGGGGTGCTCTACTTCGTGGTCGTCGCGGCGACGCTGGTCGGGCTGCTCGTCGTCAGCTTCACGTCCTGGCGGCGTGGGGTCACCATCGTCGGTGCCGCCCTGCTGCTCTCGGCGCTGGCGCGCGCCGCGCTCGGGGAGTACGACGCCGGCATGCTGCGCGTGCGCCGTCGCTGGTTCGACGTGCTCCTGCTGACCGCCACCGGCTTCGTGCTGATCTTCCTGGCCGCCACGATCCCGAACCAGCCGGGCCAGTGACCTTCAGGTTCGCTTCAGCCTCCGTCCGCGACCGTGGAGGCATGAAGCACGCGAAGAAGATCCTGACCGGAGGAATCGTCGCGGTCGCGGCGGCGGGCGCGGTCGCCAGCGTCGCGGCCGTCAACGACGACGGGGACAACACCGTCACCGGGCACGATGCCGACCTGGCCACGGCCGCCGCGCTGCGGCTCACCCACGGCGGCACCGCCAACTCCGTGGAGCGCGACTCCGAGAACGGCGCCACTTGGGAGGTCGAGGTCACCCGCACCGACGGCACCACCGTCGACGTGCGGCTCGACGAGAACTTCCGCAAGGTGGTCATCGAGGGCGACTCCGAGAAGCGCTGATCAACCGGCGCGTGCCACCGTCCGCCGTACGACGTCGGCGACTGCCTGCGGCTCGCGCAGGCTGGGCAGGTGGTCGACGCCGGCAAGCCGCACCAGCTCCGCCCCCGGGATGCGGCCGGCGAGGTCGAGGGAACCCGTGACCATCGACGGGAGGTCGAGGTCGCCGATCACGACGGCGGTCGGCACCGCGATGTCACCGGCGCGCGACCACTGCTCCGGGTTGTCCTGCTCGAACCCGTCGTGACGCTCCTCGGCCGCCACCATCGCCACCAGCTGGGCGCGGATCGCGTCGTCGACACCCGACGCGCACCAGACTCGCCCGTAGAGGTCGACCATCCGGGCCTGGTCGCCCGACGACACCACCTCCTCCCACTCCTGCTCGAGCTCCGGGTCGTCGTCGGGAAAGTCGTAGCCCTTGATTCCCGGGGCGAGCAGGGTCAGCGACAGCACCCGGTCGGGATGCTCCACGGTCGCGGCAAGTGCGGTCTGCCCGCCCATGCTGTTGCCGACCAGATGGGCACGCTCCAGCCCGACGTGGTCGAGCACCGCGAGCAGGTCGTCCAGCGGCAGGAACTCCTCGCTGGACGGCGATGACCGGCCGAAGTCGCGGGCGTCGTAGCGCACCAGGCGATGGTCCTCGAGCAGCGGCAGCACCGGGTCCCAGACCGAGGAGTCGTGGATACCGGGGTGCACGAGCAGCACCGCCGGGCCGTCACCGCCGGCGTCGTCAACCCAGAGCCGGTCGTTGCCGACCGCGAGCATCGTGTCCATCCGTGCACCGTAGAGCGCGGGTCCGGTGGGGGCGACCGGGTTTCCGGGATGGGAGGTTTCACCACGGTATGCAGCCGAACATGCGCTCCCCACGATGAGCACTTCGTGGGAAGCGCGGCTCCGTCGTGGGAGGCGGACGGCATTGTCCACAGGCGCAGCTGCGCCCGGTTGCCCGAACCGCGAACGTCGCTCATCCTCACCGGATGGATCCGCTCGCCGTCATCGCCGAACAGCACGGGGTCTTCCTGACCCGGGAGGCCCTGGCGCTCGGGTACGACGAGCGCAGCATCGCCCGCGCCGTACGCGGCAGGCTGTGGCACCGCGTGCGTCGCGGCGCCTACGTGCCGTACGACGTGTGGGCGAGCGCCGACGCCGAGGCGCGGCACCTGATCCGAGCCGCAGCCGTCCACCGGTCCTACGGCGACCGGGTGTGCTTCAGCCACGTGACCGCTGCGCTCCTCCATGGAATCGCGGTCTGGGGCGTCGATCTCGATCGCGTCCACGTGACCAGGCTCGACGGTGGCGCGGGTCGCACCGAGCCCGATGTCGTGCATCACGAGGCGCAGTGCCTCGGCGACGACGACGTCGTGCGGCTCGACGAATGCCTGGTCACCGCTCCGGCACGCGCCGCGCTGGAGACCGGCATCCTCGGGTCGACCGAGTCGTCGCTGGTCTCCCTGGACTCGTTCCTGTTCCGTCGCCTCGGTTCGGTGAACGACCTGGGGTCCGCCTACGACGTCGTCCAGCACTGGCCGGGCACGCAGCATCTCCAGGTGGCGGTGCGGATGGCCGACGGTCGCGCCCAGTCCCCGGGCGAGTCACGATCGCGCTGGTTGTTCTTCGTCGAGGGCATCCCCGCTCCGGAGCTCCAGTTCGAGGTGCGTGACTCGGACGGCGTCCTCCTGGGCACCACCGACTTCGCCTGGCGTCGGCACCGGCTGCTCGGTGAGTTCGACGGGCGCGTCAAGTACGGCCGGCTACTGCGACCGGGCCAGACACCCGCCGATGCCCTGTTGGGCGGAGAAGCTGCGCGAGGACGCGCTGCGGCGTACGACGGGCTTCGGCATGGAGCGACTGGTCTGGGCCGACCTGGACCGGCCGAGGAGCACCGCGGACCGGCTGCGGGCGATGCTGCGACGCGCCGCATGACCTGACGACCACTTCCCACGATGAACACGCGCTCCCCACGAGTTGCTCATTGTGGGAAGCACATGTTCGTCTGCATACCGTGGTGAACCCGCAGGCCGAGCCACCACCACGAGCGCTCAGATCAGCCCGAGCCCCTTGACGGCGTCGCGCTCCTCCTCGAGCTCGGCGACGCTGGCGTCGATCCGGCCGCGGCTGAAGTCGTCGATGTCGAGGCCCTGCACGATCGACCAGTCGCCGGCCGAGGTGGTGACCGGGAACGAGGAGATGATGCCCTCGGGCACGCCGTAGGAGCCGTCGGAGACGACCGCCATCGACACCCAGTCGCCCTCCGCCGAGCCGTGCAGCCAGTCGCGGGCGGCGTCGATCGTGGCCGACGCCGCCGACGCGGCGGACGACGACCCGCGGGCCTCGATGATCGCGGCGCCGCGCTTGGCGACGGTCGGGATGAAGTCGTTCTCGATCCAGGCCTGGTCGCCGACGGTCTCGGCGGCGTTCTTGCCCGCGACCTCGGCGTGGAACAGGTCGGGGTACTGGGTCGCGGAGTGGTTGCCCCAGATCGTCATGTGCGTGATGTCGGTGACCGGGGCGCCGGTCTTCGCTGGCGAGCTGCGAGATCGCGCGGTTGTGGTCGAGCCGGGTGAGCGCCGAGAACCGCTCCTGCGGGATGTCGGGCGCGTTGGACATCGCGATCAGGGCGTTGGTGTTGGCGGGGTTGCCGGTGACACCGATGCGTACGTCGGAGGCGGCCACGGCGTTGAGCGCCTTGCCCTGCGCGGTGAAGATCGCGCCGTTGGCCTCCAGCAGGTCGCTGCGCTCCATGCCCGGGCCGCGCGGCCGGGCGCCGACCAGCAGGGCGAGGTTGACGCCGTCGAAGATGGTGTTCGCGTCGGCGCCGGTCTCGACCCCGGCCAGGGTCGGGAACGCGCAGTCGTCGAGCTCCATCACGACGCCCTCGAGCGTCTTCAGGGCGGGCTCGATCTCGAGCAGCCGCAGCTCGATCGGGGTGTCCTTGCCGAGCAGGTCACCGCTCGCGAGACGGAACAGCAGGCTGTAGCCGATCTGGCCGGCGGCGCCGGTGACAGCGACCTTGACGGGGGAGTTGGGCACGAGAGGCTCCTAGCGGGTGGGGTCGTTTCCGACGCTAGCAGCGCGGGCGGGGGTCGGTCAGTGCGGGTCGCGCTCATCCCACCGGCAGGCGTACGACGAAGCGCGCCCCGGCCCCGGCCTCGTCCAGCTCCACCGTGCCGCCGTGCTCCTCGGTCACCGAGCGCACGATCGCCAGGCCCAGGCCGGTGCCGGCGCCGTCACGTGTGCGCACCGGGTCGGCCCGGTAGAACCGGTCGAAGACCCGCGCCCGGTGCTCGGCGGCCACACCGGCCCGTCGTCCTCGACCACCAGCACCTCGGCGTCGCCGACCTGGCCGGTGGTGACGACGACCCTCGACGCGGCGTGGGCGCACGCGTTGGCCAGCAGGTTGCGGACCAGCCGGGCCAGGTCGTCGCGGGAGCCACGCACCGGCGCCGCGGACACCGCGCTGGTGTCGATCTCGAGCCTCGTTGCGGCTCGGGCCCGTGCCACCTCCTCGAGCACCACGTCGTCCAGGTCGACCATCCCCGGCGCGGCGGCCGGAGTCGCGTCGGCCCTGGCCAGGAACAGCAGGTCGCGCACCAGCCGCTCCATCCGGTCGGCCTCGACCCGCAGCGTCTGCACGGTCTGCGGCCAGTCCGTGGCGTCGGGGTGCGCGGCGGCGACGTCGAGCTCGGTGCGGATCACGGTGAGCGGGCTCTGCAGGTCATGGGAGGCGTTGGCCACGAAGTCGCGCTGGTGGAGCGCGGCGCTCTCGAGCCGGTCGAGCATCTGGTTCATGGTCTCGGCCAGCCGCTGCACCTCGTCGCCGGTGCCGGGCAGCGGTACCCGCCGGTCCAGGTCGCGCTCGGAGATCTCGGCGACCTCGGCCCGGATCCGCTCGACCGGACGCAGCGTCCGCCCGATGACCAGCCAGATCGCGCCGGCGAGCAGCGCGAGCACCAGCGGCAGCCCGAGCAGCAGCAGCCGGGTCACGCGACCGGTCACCTCCTGCGCCGACTCGAGGCTGGACCCGACGTAGACGGTCACCGGCCCTTCCGGCGTCGCCGCGCGCTGCCCCCAGAGCCGGTAGTCCTCGGTCTCCTGGTCGTCGGGCCCGCGCACGGTGCGGACGACGGGCGTCGTGCCCGTCGGGAAGCCGGCGATCCGGGGTGCGCCCAGGATGTTCGGCGACCGCGCCAGCACCGTTCCGTCGTCGGTGACCACCTGGGCCACCGAGTCGTCGCCGATCGCCCGCAGCACCCTCGGCAGGTCCCCGGCGGCGGCCAGGCCGGCGATGTCGGCGAGCCGCGACCGGGCGAGGTCGTCGTCGGAGCGCGTGAGGCTCCAGCCCAGGATCGTCACCAGCGCGATGCCGGCTGCCGTCAGCGCGAGCGCCGCCAGCAGGGTGGCGGCCACCGTGGCCCGTAGCCGCACCGACAGCCTGGTCATCCGCCCTCCGGGTCGAGCCGGTAGCCGGCGCCACGCACCGTCTGCAGGGCATGGCGACCGAACGGCTCGTCGATCCGCAGCCGGAGCTGCCGCACGTAGACCTCCACGATGTTGGGGTCGCCCTCGTAGGCGAAGTCCCACACGTGGTCGAGGATCTCGCGCTTCGACAGCACGTCGCCCGACCGCCGCATCAGGAACTCGAGCAGCGACAGCTGCCGCGGCGTCACCTCGACGCGGTGGGTGCCACGCCGCACCGCGTGGGCCGCGGGGTCGAGCGTCAGGTCTCCCGCCGTCAACAGCGCAGGCGTCCGAGCCCCACCCCGGCGGACCAGCGCGCGCAGCCGCGCCATCAGGACCAGGTAGCTGAACGGCTTGGGCAGGAAGTCGTCGGCCCCGGTGTCCAGCGCGTGGGCCTCGTCGGAGACCGCGTTCTTGGCGGTCAGCATCAGCACGGGTGCGTCGATCCCCGCGTCCCGGAGCCGCGCGCACACGTCGTACCCGTCGCGGCCGGGGAGCATCACGTCGAGCACGACCACGTCGTAGGGGTTCTCCCGTGCCAGCCACTCGCCCTCGGTGCCGTCGCCGGCGGTGTCCACCGCGAACCCCTCGGCCTCCAGGCCACGGCGCAGCGCACGCAGCAGCGCCGCGTCGTCGTCGACCACGAGGATCCGCATGGTCCACGGTGGCACGCGCGCGCTGAAGACGGGCTGAAGTGGTCCATCCCCTTCAGCACGGCTTCAGTACGGCGCTGCCAGCGTGGCCGTCATGACCACCATCCGCACCACCCCGGCGCTCGCCGCGACCGGACTGCTCCTGCTCACACTCGCCGGCTGCGGCTCAACTGGCACGTCGGCCTCCCCGGGATCCTCGGACAAGCCGCAGGTGCCCACCGCGACTGTCGACGGCGTCACCGTTCCGACAGCGAGCCCGGACCCGGGCGACTTCGTGGACACCGTCGACAACCCCTGGTTCCCGCTCGCGCCGGGCACGGTGTGGACCTCCACCAGCGACGGCGACGACGGCCCGCAGAAGGACGTGGTCACGGTCACGAACAAGACCAGGGTGGTGCAGGGCGTGACCACCGTCGTGGTGCACGACGTGGTCCGCGACGACGCAGGGAAGGTGGTCGAGAACACCTACGACTGGTACGCCCAGGACCGCGACGGCAACGTCTGGTACTTCGGCGAGGCCACCACCGCCTACGACAGCGGCAAGCCCGACACCGAGGGATCGTGGGAGGCGGGCAAGGACCTCGCCCGCGCCGGGGTCGCGATGCTCGCGCACCCGGACGTCAACGACTCCTACTCCCAGGAGTACCTCCACGGCGTCGCCGAGGACCACGGCAAGGTGCTCTCCCTCACGAAGAAGGTGATCGGGCCCACCGGGGCGTACTCCGGGGTGCTCCAGACCGAGGACACCACCCCGCTGGAGCCGAAGCTGGTCGAGCACAAGTACTACGCCCGAGGCATCGGCGTCGTGGCCGAGGAGACCGTGGCGGGCGGCCACGAGCAGGTGCGGCTGGTCGGCATCCGCAGGCCCTGACCCCGACGCGATAACGTTTCGGGCGTGACCGACAACGCGATCATCTACACGCACACCGACGAGGCGCCGCTGCTGGCGACGTACTCGTTCCTCCCGATCATCCAGGCGTACGCCGGAGTGGCGGGTGTCGCCGTCGAGACGCGTGACATCTCGCTGGCCGGGCGGATCATCGCCCAGTTCGGCGACCGGCTGCCCGAGGAGCAGCAGGTCGACGACGCGCTGTCCGAGCTGGGCGCGCTGGCCAAGCGGCCCGAGGCCAACATCATCAAGCTCCCGAACATCTCCGCGTCGGTGTCCCAGCTCAAGGCGGTGATCGCCGAGCTCCAGGAGCAGGGCTACGACCTCCCGGCCTACCCGGACAACCCGCAGACCGACGAGGAGAAGGACACCCGCACCCGCTACGACAAGGTCAAGGGCAGCGCGGTCAACCCGGTGCTGCGCGAGGGCAACTCCGACCGCCGGGCGCCCGCCTCGGTCAAGCAGTACGCCCGCAACCACCCGCACTCGATGGGCGCCTGGAGCCCCGACTCCCGCACCAACGTCGCACACATGAAGGCCGACGACTTCCGCTCCAGCGAGATGTCGACCGTGGTCGCGAAGGACGGTTCGCTCCGGATCGAGCTGGTCGGCGACGACGGCTCCACCACGGTGCTGCGCGAGTCGGTGCCGGTGCTCGAGGGCGAGGTCGTCGACGCGACCGCGATGCACGTGGCCGCGCTCCGCGAGTTCCTGACCGCCCAGATGCAGCGGGCCAAGGACGACGACGTGCTGTTCTCCGTGCACCTCAAGGCGACCATGATGAAGGTCTCCGACCCGATCATCTTCGGCCACGTCGTCCGGGCGTTCTTCCCCGACGTGTTCGCGCAGTACGGCGAGGTGCTGGCGAAGGCCGGACTCAGCCCCAACGACGGGCTCGCGGGCATCCTCAAGGGCATCGAGTCGCTGCCGCAGGCGGCCGAGATCAAGGCGGCGTTCGACCAGGGCATCGCCGACGGTCCGGCGCTCGCGATGGTCGACTCCGACAAGGGGATCACCAACCTCCACGTGCCGAGCGACGTGATCGTCGACGCGTCGATGCCGGCGATGATCCGCACCTCGGGCCACATGTGGGGTCCCGACGGCGAGGAGGCCGACACCCTCGCGGTGATCCCGGACTCGTCGTACGCCGGCATCTACCAGGTCGTGCTCGACGACTGCCGCGCCCACGGCGCCTACGACCCGGCGACCATGGGCTCGGTTCCCAACGTCGGCCTGATGGCGCAGGCCGCCGAGGAGTACGGGTCGCACGACAAGACGTTCGAGATCCCGGCGACCGGCACCGTGCGGGTCGTCGACGAGTCCGGTACGGCGGTCCTGGAGACGCCGGTCTCGCAGGGCGACATCTGGCGGATGTGCCAGACCAAGGACGTGCCGATCCAGGACTGGGTCAAGCTGGCCGTCACCCGCGCCCGTGCGTCCGGCTCGCCGGCGGTGTTCTGGCTCGACGAGGGCCGCGCGCACGACGCGCACCTGATCGCCAAGGTCCGCACCTACCTCGCCGACCACGACACCGAGGGCCTGGACATCCAGATCATGTCGCCGGTCGACGCGATCGCCTTCTCGCTGGAGCGGATCCGTAAGGGCGAGGACACGATCTCGGTCACGGGCAACGTGCTCCGCGACTACCTGACCGACCTCTTCCCGATCCTCGAGCTCGGCACCAGCGCCAAGATGCTCTCCGTCGTACCTCTGATCAACGGCGGCGGCCTGTTCGAGACCGGCGCCGGCGGCTCGGCGCCCAAGCACGTGCAGCAGCTGGTCAAGGAGAACTACCTCCGCTGGGACAGCCTCGGTGAGTTCCTGGCGCTCGCCGTCAGCCTCGAGCACTTCGCCGACGTGACCGGCAACGAACGTGCCCAGGTGCTCGGGCGACACGCTCGACCGGGCGACGGCGACGTTCCTCAACGAGAACAGGTCCCCGTCCCGGCGCGTGGGCGGCCTCGACAACCGCGGCAGCCACTTCTACCTGGCCCTGTACTGGGCGCAGGAGCTGGCCGGGCAGGACGACGACGCCGACCTGGCCAAGGCGTTCTCCGACCTGGCCGGCACGCTCGCCGAGCAACGAGGCCACGATCACCGACGAGCTGCTCGCGGTGCAGGGCTCACCCGCCGACATCGGCGGCTACTACCGCCCCGACGACGCCAAGGCGGCTGACGTGATGCGCCCCTCGTCCACCTTCAACGACGCGCTCGCGACCTTGGGCAGCTAGGGCGTGGATGGATCAACCGTCTCGTAGAGCTCCGCGTCGGCGAGACCGGCACGGGTGGGGGTGGCCAGGCGCAACGTGCCGACGTGTCGCATCCCGCTGCGGCGCAGCACAGCGAGGGAGGCGTCGTTGCCGACCGCGGCGCGGGCGGTGACGCGGACCAGCCCGAGCCCGCCCTCGTCATCGGGTAGCAGGGCGTGTCGCAGTGCCAACCGCGAGGCCTCGGTGGCGACGCCGACTCCTCGCGCGTCGGGGTGCACCCAGAAGCCCAGCTCGGCGGAGCGGAGCTTGGGGTCGATCCCGGTGAGGCCGACCAGACCCAGCAGCCGGTCGTCCGCGCGGTCCGCGACGACCAGGTGCAGCGCATCGCCGAGCGCACGCCGTTCGGCCGAGGCGACGAGGAAGGCGTCGGCGTGCCGGCGCTGGTACGGCTGCGGGATGTCGCCGAGCCAGTGCGCCGTCAGCGCGTCGGCACAGGCCTCGGTCATCCGCGCGGCGTCGTCGTCGCGTGTCCGCCGGAGCCGGAGCGGCAGTCGCGGTGACTCGATCGTCGGCGCGGCCGACCAGGCGTGCCGTGGCCGCACGGTTGGTCCGTGCGCAGCAGCGTGCCGCCCCAGGCGTCGAGCAGCTCGCCGCGCTGGGGGAGCCACGCCAGCGGAGCGTGACGTCGGTCGCGAAGCCGAGCCGCCAGGCGAGCCGCCGCGAGGCGCCAGTTGCCGCGGTTGGCCCACCACACGACGGTGTCCAGCTCGGCGCCCGTCGTCGCCGAAGCCCCAGTCCAGAAGCAGCCGGAGCGCACGTTCCATGCCGCCGGTGCCGCGGATCCGGGGATGCGAGCCGTAGGCGACCTCGGCGCGCCGTGCGCCCTCGTCGCGCAGCTGAACGGTGCCGGCGAAGTGCCCGTCGTACGCCACCGCGAACGCCCACTCCTGGTCGGTCAGCCCAGCCGCCGGGCATCACCTCGCGGACGAACCGCGGGCGTGGTCGCGCGTGTACGGGATCGGCACCGTCGGTCCAGGCCTGGCTCAGCGGGTCGAGGCACTGCTCGAGAACGCCCCGACGTCGTCCTCGCGGTGGGCGCGCAGCGTGACCACGCCGTCGGTCAGGGTCGGGCACGTCGTGCGGGAAGCGCATGGAGTGACCCTCGCAACGTCCGGCGGGCGCGCGCAAACGGGAATAGGCGCGGACGGTGGCATGTTGGACCTGACGTGACCTCCCTGGCGCTCGAGCAGCCGACCGCGACCACCGTGACCGCGCGCCACTTCGCGCTGGCGGTGCTGGCGCTGGCGATGGGCGGGTTCGCGATCGGCACCACCGAGTTCGTGACCATGGGGCTGCTGCCCGCAGATCGCCGACGGCGTCGGCGTCTCGATCCCGACGGCCGGCCACGTGATCTCGGCGTACGCCGTCGGCGTGGTCGTCGGTGCCCCGGTGCTGGCCTACTTCGGCGCCCGGTTCCCGCGCCGCGGCCTGCTGCTGGTGCTGGTGGCGTGGCTCGGGATCGGCAACGCGATGAGCGCCCTCGCCGGCGAGCTACGGGCTGCTGACCGCGGCCCGGTTCTTCGCCGGGCTGCCGCACGGCGCCTACTTCGGGGTGGCCTCGCTGGTGGCCGCCTCGATGGCGCCGCCGGAGCGCCGGGGCCGCGCGGTCAGCCTGGTGATGCTCGGGCTGGCGGTCGCCAACATCGTCGGCGTCCCGGCGGCGACCTACCTCGGCCAGCACGTCGGCTGGCGCTCGGCGTACTGGAGCGTGACCGGCATCGTCGCGGTCACCATGCTGCTGATCCTGTTCTTCGTGCCGGCCTGCCCGGGCGACCCCGGAGGCGACCGGGCGCCGCGAGCTGGGCGCCTTCGCCGGCCCCAGGTCTGGCTGACCCTGCTGGTCGGCGCGGTCGGCTTCGGCGGCATGTTCGCGGTGTACTCCTACATCGCACCGACGATCACCGAGGTCGGCGGGCTGCTCGTCGTCGGCGGTGCCGTGGTTCCTGCTGGTGTTCGGGCTCGGGCATGACCGCGGGCACGTTCCTCGGCGGTCACGCTCGCCGACTGGTCGGTGTTCCGGTCGCTGCTGATCTCCTCCGTCGCTGTCGGCCTGCTGCTCCTGCTGTTCTTCTTCACCGCGCACCTGCGGCTGGCTCTCGATCCTGCAACCTGTTCGCGATCTCGGTTGCCTCGTCGGTGCTCGTGGTCAACCTGCAGCTGCGGCTGATGGAGGTCGCCGGTGACGCCCAGACGATCGGTGCGGCGATGAACCACGCCTCGCTCAACATCGCCAACGCGCTCGGCGCCTGGCTGGGTGGCCTCGTGATCGCGGCCGGGCTCGGCTACACGGCCCCGGCGCTCGTGGGCGCGGGCCTGTCGGTGCTCGGCATCGGCGTCCTGCTGGTGTCCGCCCGGATGCACGTGACGGCCGCCGCCGAGCGCGCGCTCGCCGGGACTCAGGCGTAGATCATCCCCATCCGGGTGCGCACCTCGTCGAGCGTGGTCTCGGCGACCTCGTTGGCCCGCTCGTTGCCCTGCGCGCAGCACCTCGTCGACGTACGACGGGTCGTCCTCGAGCTCGCGCGCCGCTCGCGCAGCGGCGCGAAGTAGGTGTTGACCGCCTCGGTCACGCGAGCCTTCAGCACCGCCACCGCCGCCGTCGCCGATCTCCTCGGCGACCTGCTGCGGCGGGCACGCCCTCGCACAGCGACGACCATGGTCAGCAGGTTGGCGACCTCGGGCCGGTCGCTCGGGGTCGTAGGTGATCTGCCGGTCGCTGTCGGTCTTCGCCCTCTTGATCTTCTTGGCGGTCTCGTCGGCCGTCATCCGCAGCTCGATCGCGTTGCCGCGCGACTTGCTCATCTTGGTGCCGTCGGTGCCGAGCACGTTGGTGGCCTCCGAGAGCAGCGCGCCCGGCTCGGGGAAGGTCTGCGCCGTACCGCTCGTTGAAGCGGCGTGCCACCACCCGGGTCTGCTCGATGTGCGGCAGCTGGTCCTTGCCGACCGGCACCACGTTGCCCTTGCAGAACAGGATGTCCGCGGCCTGGTGCACCGGGTAGGTCAGCATCAGGCCGTTGATCGACGTGATGCCCGCGCGACGCGGCCTCGTCCTTGACGGTCGGGTTGCGCTGCAGCTCGGCCACGCTGACCAGGCTGAGGAACGGCAGCAGCAGCTGGTTGAGCGCCGGGACGGCGGAGTGGGTGAAGATCGTGGCCCGCTCCGGGTCGATGCCCGGCCGCCAGGTAGTCGAGCGAGCAGGTTGCGAACGCTGCCGCGGATGTCGCCGGCGACCTCGCGGTCGGTGATCACCTGGTAGTCGGCGACCAGCACCAGGATCTCGGCGCCGTACTCCTGGAGGCGGAGCCGGTTGACGATCGAGCCGAAGTAGTGCCCGATGTGGAGCGCGCCCGGTGGGCCGGTCGCCGGTGAGCATCCGGAACTCCTCCGGGTGCGTCGCGATGCGCGGCTCGATCGCGGCGCTGCGCTCGTCCGCGGCGCGGAACGAGTCGTTCATCGCGGAACTCCTCACGGTCGTGAACTGTACAAAGCGCGTACGCCGCCGTACGGCGCAGGGGTTCGCCACGCTCCAGCGGTGCACCGTAGTGTTCCCTCGTGCCCCTCATCGGTGTCTCGATCGCGGTGCCGGACCCCTGCGGTCCGGACCTGCAGGATTACCGGGTCTCGCTCGGCGACGACGAGGCGCGCCGGATCCCGACGCACATCACCCTGCTGCCGCCGACCGACCTCGCCGATCGGCACCTCGACGACGTCGAGTCGCCCACCTCGACGCAGCCGCCGGCTCGTTGGAGCGGTTCCCGATCCACCTGCGTGGCACCGGCACCTTCCGCCCGGTCTCGCCGGTCGTGTTCGTCAACGTGGTCGAGGGCATCTCCGAGTGCGAGCTGCTCGCCAAGTCCGTGTGCAGCGGACCGCTCGACGTCAACCTGGAGTTCCCGTACCACCCGCACGTCACGATCGCCCACCACCGCCCCGAGGAGATCCTGGACCGCGCCTTCGACGAGCTGGCCGGCTTCGAGTGCGAGTTCGAGGTGCGTGAGTTCCAGCTCTACGCGTTCGACAACGGCGCCGGCTGGGTGCCGCAGCGGGCGATCCCGCTGGTGGAGTAGCCGGCCCGGGCCGCGATCGACGGGCGTAGCAGTGGGCGGCGCGCCGTACGTCCTGGGCGCGACTTCCCTATGCGTCCTGCCTCTTCCCGATGGGCATTCGCTGAGGGAAGTTACCGGATACCACGGGACCGTGGTATCCGGCCCCGGCCGACCCTCAGTGCCCGTGAAGCATCGCCACCCGCAGGTCCCGGTTCAGCTGGGAGATCACGTCGAGCGGGATCTCCTTGGGGCAGGCGGCGGTGCACTCGCCGATGTTCGTGCAGCCGCCGAAGCCCTCGTGGTCGTGCTGGGCGACCATGTTGACCACCCGCGTGTCGCGCTCGGCCTGGCCCTGGGGGAGCTCGCCGAGGTGGGTGATCTTGGCGCCGACGAACAGCGAGGCGGAGCCGTTGGGGCACGCGGCGACGCAGGCGCCGCAGCCGATGCAGGTGGCGGTGTCGAACGCCCGGTCGGCGTGCTCCTTGGGCACCGGCATCGCGTGCGCGTCGGGGGCGGCGCCGGTGTTGACCGAGATGTAGCCGCCCTGCTGGATGATCCGGTCGAACGCACGGCGGTCGACGCAGAGGTCCTTGATCACCGGGAACGCCGTCGGCCCGCCAGGGCTCGATGGTGATCGTCTCGCCGTCGGTGAACGACCGCATGTGGAGCTGGCAGGTGGTGGTCACCTGCGGGCCGTGGGCGTCGCCGTTGATCATCAGCCCGCACATGCCGCAGATGCCCTCGCGGCAGTCGGAGTCGAAGGCGATCGGCTCCTCGCCCTTCTCGTTCAGCTCCTCGTTGAGGACGTCGAGCATCTCCAGGAAGGACATGTCGGGGGAGATGTCGTCCACCACGTAGGTGTGCATCGCCCCGGTCGTCACGGGATCCGGCTGGCGCCAGATCTTGAGGGTCAGCTTCATCGGCGAGCGCCTTCCTGGCCGAGAGCAAGACCGGCGTGGGGATTGTTCACTTGTAGCTCCGCTGCTTCATCTCGACGAACTCGTAGGTGAGGTTCTCCTTGTGCAGGACGGGCTTGCCGTCCGGGCCGGCCCACTCCCAGGCGGCGACATAGGAGAAGTTCTCGTCGTCGCGCAGGGCCTCGCCGTCCTCGGTCTGCGACTCCGCGCGGAAGTGACCGCCGCAGGACTCGCGGCGGTGCAGGGCGTCGATGCACATCAGCTCGCCGAGCTCGAAGAAGTCGGCCACCCGGCCGGCCTTCTCCAGCGACTGGTTGAGGGTCTCCGCGGACCCCAGCACCTTGACGTTGCGGTGGAAGTCCTCGCGGAGGCTGCGGATCAGGTCGACCGCCTTGCGCAGGCCCTCGGCGGTGCGCTCCATGCCGCAGTACTCCCACATGATGTTGCCGAGCTCGCGGTGGTACGAGTCGACGCTGCGGGTGCCGTTGACGGTCAGGAAGTGCTCGACCCTCGACGTCACGGACTCCTGCGCCTCGACCACCGACGGGTGGTCCTCCGGGATCTTGTCGAACGGGCCGTCGGCGAGGTAGTCGCGGATCGTGTTCGACAGCACGAAGTAGCCGTCGGCCAGGCCCTGCATCAGCGCCGAGGCACCGAGCCGGTTGGCGCCGTGGTCGGAGAAGTTCGCCTCACCCGTGACGAAGAGCCCGGGGATCGTCGTCTGCAGGTCGTAGTCGACCCAGAGACCGCCCATCACGTAGTGCACGGCGGGGTAGATCCGCATCGGCACCTCGTAGGGGTCCTCGCCCGTGATCTGGGCGTACATGTCGAAGAGGTTGCCGTACTTCTCCTCGATCGCGCTGCGCCCCAGCCGCTCGATGGCGTCGGTGAAGTCCAGGTACACACCTCGTCGTACGCCGTCGACCTCCGGGCCGACACCACGCCCCTCGTCGCACATGTTCTTGGCCTGGCGGGAGGCGATGTCGCGAGGGACCAGGTTGCCGAACGCCGGGTAGATCCGCTCGAGGTAGTAGTCGCGGTCGTCCTCGGCGATCTCCCGCGGGTCGGTGTCCGCGTGCATCGCGTCCTTGGGCACCCAGATCCGGCCGTCGTTGCGCAGCGACTCGCTCATCAGCGTGAGCTTCGACTGGTGCGCCCCGGCCACCGGGATGCAGGTCGGGTGGATCTGCGTGTAGCAGGGGTTGGCCATCAACGCGCCCTTGCGGTGCGCCCGCCACGAGGCCGTGACGTTGCACCCCATCGCGTTGGTGGACAGGTAGTAGACGTTGCCGTAGCCGCCGGAGGCGAGGACGACGACGTCGGCGAAGTAGGTCTCGATCTCCCCGGTGACCAGGTCGCGCACGATGATCCCGCGGGCCCGCCCGTCGACCACGACCAGCTCGAGCATCTCGTGGCGGGTGTAGGTCTTCACGGTGCCGGCGGCGACCTGCCGCTCGAGCGCCTGGTACGCCCCGAGCAGGCAGCTGCTGACCGGTCTGACCGCGTGCGTAGAAGGTGCGGGACACCTGTACGCCGCCGAAGGACCGGTTGTCGAGGAGCCCGCCGTACTCGCGGGCGAACGGGACGCCCTGCGCCACGCACTGGTCGATGATGTTGCGGCTGACCTCGGCCAGCCGGTAGACGTTCGACTCGCGCGACCGGTAGTCGCCACCCTTGATCGTGTCGTAGAAGAGCCGGTAGACGGAGTCACCGTCGCCCTTGTAGTTCTTGGCCGCGTTGATCCCGCCCTGGGCGGCGATCGAGTGCGCACGACGCGGTGAGTCCTGGTAGCAGAACGACTTGACGACGTAGCCGGCCTCGCCCAGGGTCGCGGCCGCGGACGCGCCGGCCAGCCCGGTGCCGACCACGATGATCGAGAGCCGGCGCCGGTTGGCCGGGTTGGCGATCCGAGCCTCGAACTCGCGGGTCTCCCAGCGCAGCTCGATCGGACCGCCGGGTGCCTTGGTGTCGCTGATCGGGTCACCGGGCTCGTAGTAGCCGGCGGCGTCGTCGATCGGGTCGGGGTCGGTGTTCACGTCGGTCAAGGGTTCCTCCTGCTAGGAGATGACGCCGAAGAGGACGGCGAGCGGCACCAGCGAGAAGCCGCCGGCGATGATCACCGCGAGGGTGAACGCCACACGCTTGGACAGGGTGCGGGAGCGGGCGTTGCTTGTGAGCCCCAGCGTCTGGGTGGCGCTGAAGATGCCGTGGTGGAGGTGGGCGCCGAGCATCGCCATCGCTACCAGGTAGATGAGGGTCAGCCACCAGGTCTGGAAGGAGTCGACGAGCAGGTTGTACGGGTCGTCGGTCGGGCCGCCGGTCACGTTGACCCGGCCGATCGAGAAGTTGATCAGGTGCCAGATGACGAACAGCAGAATCGTGACGCCGCCCCAGCGCATCATCAGGCTGGCGAACGTGGCGCCGGTGCGCTTCTTCATCACGTACTTCACGGGCCGGGCCTTGCGCGCCCGACGCCACAGCGTCACCGCGGCCGCCACGTGCACGACCAGGCTCACGATCAGGCCCACGCGGATCATCCAGAGCAGGCCGGCGTACGGGAGGGTCGGCGTGCCCAACGTTCGCAGGTGATCGGCGTACTCGTCGAAGGCGTCCTGGCCACCGAACGCCTTGAGGTTGCCGTACATGTGCGTCAGCACGAAACCGAGGAAGAACAGGCCGCTGGCCGCCATCAGCAGCTTGAGCGCGATCGTGGTGCGTGTCGACCTGCCCTGTCCCACCAGGCTTCGCTGGACGGCGGGGTGGGCTGTCGTAGCCGGGGGATCCTTCGTTGCCACGAAGGGAACGGTACCGCTCGGCGCGCCACCGGACGCTGGGTGGGACGTGTGAGATATCCCCGGGTGGTCCGGCCTCAGCAGGGCAGCCGGACCCGCATCACCGTCCGGCCGGGCGCGGAGTCGATCTCGATCTCGCCGCGATGGCGCTCCACGACGATCCGCCGCGCGATGTCGAGGCCGAGTCCGGTGCCCTTGCCGACGTCCTTGGTCGTGAAGAACGCCTCGAACGCCCGCGCCACCACCTCCGGCGGCATACCGGAGCCGGTGTCGCCGATCTCGACCACCACCGCGTCCGGGCTCTCGGCGCGTCACCACGCGCAGGGTGCCGTCGCCGTCCATCGCGTCGACGGCGTTGTCGATGAGGTTCGTCCAGACCTGGTTGAGCTCGCCCGCATAGCCCTCGACCCGGGGTAGGTCGGCGTCGTACTCACGGACCACCGTGATCCCGCCGCGCAGCTTGTGCCCGAGCATCACCAGCGTGCTCTCGAGGCCCTCGGTCACGTCGAGCGGCTGCATCGCGGCCCGGTCGAGCTGGGTGTAGGACTTCACGGCTGCCACCAGCTCGGAGATCCGGCGCGTGGCCTCACGCACCTCCTCGATCAGCGCTCCGGTCGAGAGGGTGCTGGCCACCCAGGTGAGCCCCGGCTCGAGCGTCGGACCGACCAGCAGCTCGGCCGCGCGCTCGCACCAGGCCACGTCCACGCCGGCGGACGCGAGCGGCGCTGCGATCGTCCAGGCGCGCTCCACGCCCCGGCGTTCCAGCCAGGTGGTGAGCTCCTCCTCGTCGTCGGCGAGCCGGATCGGGTCGGGCGTCGACGACCGCGGCGCGATCTGCTGCCGGAGCTCGTCGAGCCGCGCGAAGTGGTCGGCCGTGAGGTCGTCCGTCGGCCAGCCGACGGAGCGAGGCCAGCAGCGACGTGCAGACGGCGTCGAGGGCGTCCACCGAGCGCGTCGCCGCCGCAGCCGGGTTGTTGAGCTCGTGCGCGAGGCCGGCGGCGAGCGTGCCGAGGGTGACCAGCGACTCCCGCTGCCGGACCGTCGACTCGATGCTGCGCGCCGTGGCGTAGAGGCCGCCGATCAGGTGGACACCGAACGGGAACCACTCCTGCAGCCGGTCACGCAGTGCCTCGGCGGGCACCCGCAGCATCCGCCCGGGTACGGCGCCGCGGCCGGTGGCGAGGTAGACCCCGGACTCGTCCCACGCGCGGAAGCCGCCCGCCCACTGGCCGGGCGTGTCCATCCGGCGGACCACCGTCTCCTCGCCGCCGACGGCCCGGACCAGGTCGAGCGCGCCGTCGACGAGCACCCACCAGCTGTCCGCGTGCTCGCCCTCGTGGAAGAGGTCGGAGCCCGGCACGATCGGCACCTCCTCGCCGTCGGACACGAGCTGGCCGACCTGGTCGTCGTCGAGTCCGTCGAGCAGCGCCAGCGGCCGGAGGTCCTCGACGCGCATCACACGGTCGCCAGGTAGCGGTGCACGAGCTGGACCGCCATCGACCCCTCGCCCACGGCCGAGGCGACCCGCTTCATCGAGTCCAGCCGCACGTCCCCGGCAGCGAACACACCGGGGACGCTCGTCTCCAGGGCGTACGGCGGGCGTGGCAGCGGCCACGGCCCGAGTCCGGCAAGTCGCTCGGGTCCGGTCAGCACGAACCCGTGCTCGTCGCGCGCCACGTCGGCGCCGAGCCAGTCCGTGCGCGGAGCGGCGCCGATGAACACGAACAGCCAGCTGGTCGGCACCTCCTCGGTGGCGCCGGAGTCCCGGTCGGCGAGCGTCAGCGACTCCAGGTGCCCGTCGCCCCGGGCCGCCACCACCTCGGGAGCGGAGCCGCACCTCGATCGACGGCGACGCCTCGATCCGGCTGACCAGGTAGCTCGACATCGAGGCGCCCAGGTCTGCGCCGCGGACCACGAGCACGACCCGCTTCGCGAACCGCGACAGGTTCAGCGCGGCCTGGCCGGCCGAGTTGGCGGCGCCCACGACGTAGACCTCGTCACCCTCGCACTGGGCCGCGTCGCCGGCGTTGGCGCCGTAGTAGACGCCGCGTCCCGTGAGCGCGTCCACGCCGTCGGCCTCCAGCCGCCGGTAGGCCACGCCGGACGCCACGATCACCGCCCGGGCCTCGATCTCCCCCGTCGCCGGCGAGCAGCACCGCCCGCGCGGGTCCCCGCGACTCGAAGCCGACCACGTCGCGGGCGAGCACCATCTCGGCGCCGAACCGCGAGACCTGGGCCATCGCCCGCGCGGTGAGGTCGGCACCGCTGAGCCCGCGCGGGAAGCCCGAGGTAGTTCTCGATCGCGGCGCTGGTGCCGGCCTGCCCGCCGGGTGCCTCGCGCTCCACGATCACCGTGCTCAGCCCCTCGGAGGCGGCGTACACCGCGGCCGCCAGGCCGGCCGGCCCGCCGCCGACGATGCACACGTCGTAGAGCGGCTGCGCGGCCCGGGTGCGCAGTCCGAGCGCGTCGGCGAGGACCAGCGTGGTGGGGGAGCGCAGGGTCTCGCCGTCCGGCACCAGCACCAGCGGAAGGTCCGTCGGGCGTGGCGTCGGCCAGCCCGACCAGCCGGCGGGCCTCGTCGTCCCGCTCCACGTCGTACCACCGGTAGGGCACGTGGTTGCGGGCCAGGAACGTCTTGATCTCGTGGCTGCGCTCCGACCACCGGTGCCCGACCACGCGCACGTCCGAGGTGTGCTCGGGGTTCTCCGCGCGCCAGTCGTCGAGCAGGTCGTCGACGACCGGGTACAGCCGCTCGGCGGGCGGGTCCCAGGGCTTGAGCAGGTAGTAGTCCAGGCCGATGTCGTTGATCGCACGGATCGCGACGTCCGTGTCGGCGTAGGCGGTCAGCAGCAGGTTCTTGGCTCCCGGCGCGTGCACCCGCGCCTGCTCCAGCATCTCGATCCCGGTCATCCGGGGCATCCGCTGGTCGGCCACGATCAGGGCGACCGGCCGGTCCCGCAGGGCGAGCTCGGCGAGGAGGGCGAGGGCGTCGCTCCCGGACGTGGCGCGCGCGATCCGGTAGTCCGCGCCGTACCGCTCACGGAGGTCGCGGGTGATCGCCTCGGAGACCAGCGGGTCGTCGTCGACCGAGAGGATCGTCGGCTTGCTCATGGGCGTTCCACACGTGCCTCCCGGTGCGAGTACGGCCCCTCCCGAGCGGTGCCACGATGACTCAGGCGAGGATAGGGCCTTCCGACCCGCGAGGGAGGCGTACGACGTCGCGACCGGGGTGCCCCCGATGGGCGCGCCCTCTTCCGCATCCGGCGTCGGGACGCTTGACTCGGGCGGACGGTGACGTGATCGCGGCACGGAAGGACATCGATGGCAACCGGAGTGAGTGGGCCGACGCGGGCCCGGATCGAGGCGAAGACGCTTCGCCAGGACCGCTGGTGGGTCTACCCGCTCACCACGTTCGTGGTGTTCACCGCGTTCGTCATCTACGCGACCTGGCGGGCCTTCAGCGGCGCCGACTACTACGCGGCGCCGTACCTCTCGCCGTTCTACTCGCCGTGCCTCGGCGACTGCGTGGAGGGCTCCTCCGACTTCGGGCAGCCGTTCGCGTGGTGGCCGCTGTCGTCGGCGCTGATCATCCTGATCTTCCCGCTCGGCTTCCGGCTGACCTGCTACTACTACCGCAAGGCCTACTACCGGGCCTTCTGGCTGTCGCCTCCCGCGTGCGCCGTCGCCGAGCCGCACACCAAGTACGGCGGCGAGACCCGGCTGCCGTTGATCCTCAACAACGTCCACCGCTACTTCTGGTACGCCGCGCTGGTCGTCGCGCTGATCCTCAGCTACGACGTGGTGCTCGCCTTCCGTGACGAGGACGGCGACTGGGGCCACATGGGCCTGGGCACGCTGGTGCTGCTCGCCAACGTGGTGCTGATCTGGCTGTACACGCTGTCCTGCCACTCGTGCCGCCACATCGTCGGCGGCCGGCTGCGGCACTTCAGCAAGCACCCGGTCCGCTACCGGATGTGGACCTGGGTCTCGACGCAGAACCAGAACCACGCCCGCTACGCCTGGCTGTCCCTGTTCTCGGTGGCGATCGCGGACTTCTACGTCTACCTGCTCGCGACCGGCACGATCACGGATCCGAGGTTCTTCTGATGAGCGCGCACGACCCGACCACCGGCGACTGGGAGACCCACGACTACGACGTGGTGGTGATCGGCGCCGGCGGTGCCGGGCTCCGCGCGGCGATCGCCGCCCACGACGCCGGCGCGAAGGTGGCGATCGTGTGCAAGTCGCTGCTCGGCAAGGCGCACACGGTGATGGCCGAGGGTGGCATCGCCGCCGCGATGGGCAACCGGTGGCCGGAGGACAACTGGGAGGTCCACTTCCGCGACACCATGCGCGGCGGCAAGATGCTCAACAACTGGCGGATGGCCCAGCTGCACGCCCAGGAGGCGCCCGACCGGGTGCTCGAGCTCGAGACCTGGGGCGCGCTGTTCGACCGCACCGAGGACGGGCTGATCTCCCAGCGCGACTTCGGCGGCCACCGCTACGCGCGGCTCGCGCACGTCGGCGACCGCACCGGCCTGGAGATGATCCGCACCCTCCAGCAGCGCGCGGTCGAGCTCAAGATCGACGTGTTCATGGAGTGCACCGTCACCGACCTGCTCAAGGACCCCTCGACGGGCTCAGGAACCGGGCGGTCTCCGGCGCGTTCGGCTACTGGCGCGAGACCGGCAACCTCGTGCTGTTCCGGGCGCCCAGCGTGGTGCTCGCGACCGGCGGCATCGGCAAGTCGTTCAAGATCACCAGCAACTCCTGGGAGTACACCGGCGACGGGCACGCGCTCGCGCTACGGGCCGGCGCCCAGCTGATCAACATGGAGTTCGTGCAGTTCCACCCGACCGGCATGGTGTGGCCGCCGTCGGTCAAGGGACTGCTGGTCACCGAGTCGGTGCGCGGCGACGGCGGCATCCTGAGGAACTCCGAGGGCGAGCGGTTCATGTTCGACTACATCCCGGAGTTCTTCAAGGCGGAGACGGCCGACAGCGTCGAGGAGGCCGACGCCTGGTACGAGGACAAGAAGAACAACCGCCGGCCACCCGAGCTGCTGCCGCGTGACGAGGTCGCGCGGGCGATCAACTCCGAGATCAAGGCCGGCCGTGGGAGCGAGCACGGTGGCGTCTACCTCGACATCGCCTCGCGCCGGTCCGAGGAGTTCATCAAGCGCCGGCTGCCCTCGATGTACCACCAGTTCAAGGAGCTGGCCGACGTCGACATCACGAAGGAGCCGATGGAGATCGGCCCGACCTGCCACTACGTCATGGGCGGCGTCGAGGTCGAGCCCGACACCGGCATGAGCGCGGTCACCGGGCCTCTACTCGGTCGGCGAGTGCTCCGGCGGCATGCACGGCTCCAACCGGCTCGGCGGCAACTCGCTCTCCGACCTGCTGGTGTTCGGTCGACGGGCCGGCGAGGCGGCGGCGTCGTACGCGGCGGGCCTGGGCGGCGCGAAGCCGTCGGTCGCCGACGCGGACCTCGACGGCGGCCCGCGCAGCGGGCGCTCGCGCCGTTCGAGGGCGGCGGTGGCGCCGAGCGGGCCACGCCGAGAACCCGTACACGATCCAGGCCGAGCTCCAGGAGTCGATGAACGAGCTGGTCGGCATCATCCGCACCGCCGAAGAGCTCGAGCGGTCGCTGGGCGAGATCGAGAAGTTCAAGGAGCGCGCCCAGCGCCTGCTGGTGCAGGGCGGCCGGGCCTACAACCCCGGCTGGCACCTCGCGCTCGACCTGCGCAACATGCTGCTGGTCTCGGAGAGCATCGCGAAGGCGGCGCTCGCGCGCACGGAGTCACGCGGCGGTCACACCCGCGACGACTTCCCCGGACCGGACGATGTGTGGGGCACGAAGAACCTCGTCGTCTCCCTCGACGCCGCCGGCACCGGCGTCGACCTTGCGGAGAAGCCGCTGCCGGTGATGCCCGACGAGCTGAAGGAGTTCTTCGAATGAGCTACGACCTCAAGATGCGGCTGTGGCGCGGCGACGCCGCCGGTGGCGAGCTGGGCGACTACACGGTGAGCGTGGAGACCGGCGAGGTGGTGCTCGACGCGATCCACCGCGTGCAGGCCACGCAGGCCGGCGACCTCGCGGTGCGCTGGAACTGCAAGGCCGGCAAGTGCGGCTCGTGCTCGGCGGAGATCAACGGCCGGCCGCGGCTGATGTGCATGACCCGGCTCTCGGACTTCGACGAGTCCGAGACGATCACGGTCACCCCGATGCGGGCGTTCCCGGTGATCCGCGACCTGGTCACGGACGTGTCGTACAACTACGAGAAGGCCGCCCGAGCTCCCGTCGTTCAAGCCCGGCCCGCCCGACGCCGACGGGAAGCGCCGGATGGCGCAGGTCGACGTCGAGCGTGGACAGGAGTTCCGCAAGTGCATCGAGTGCTTCCTCTGCCAGAACACCTGCCACGTCGTACGTGACCACGAGGAGAACAAGCCGGCCTTCGCCGGCCCGCGGTTCTTCCTGCGCTACGCCGAGCTCGACATGCACCCGCTCGACACGCACGACCGGCGCGAGCTGGCCCAGGGCGCGGCCGGCATCGGGATGTGCAACATCACCAAGTGCTGCACCGAGGTGTGCCCCGAGGGCATCCACATCACCGACAACGCGATCATCCCGATGAAGGAGCGCGTGGTCGACAAGAAGTTCGACCCGCTGGTGTGGCTGGGCAACAAGATCGGGATCCGCAACAGGGACAACGACGGTCGCGAGGACCTCGGGGCCTGAGGGCGCGGGCGCCGGCCAAGAAATTTCCGCCCGACGTGTATCAGCACGCCGATCCGCGGGTCTGACTCATGACACCCCGGGACCAGCCGGGGCCAGGGCAAGGGACGCAGTCATGGGACGCAACGGGGCAACGGTGCACGGAGCGTCGTGCTGCTCAGGACCGGCAGACCCAACCTGGCGGGGCGAGCGCGTGCTCGTCCGGGCGGTGGGGGCCGCCACCGCCCGGATGCCCCGCACGGGGGCCGCCGGGTCGGCCGAGGGGGAGGGCCGACCCGGCACGCCATCTGCGGCGGTCAGGGCGCGGACGTGATGACCATGGTCGACCCAGCCATCCAGCCCCTGGTCATGGTTGCCGGGTCCCCCGCGCCGGGTGTCCACTTGAGCCTCGGAGGCAGGCGTCGAGGGGGCTTGATGGAGCAGGTGGACAGCGTGTCCTCCCTCGTCGAGCGCGCCCGCGACGGCGACCAGAGCGCCTGGGACTGCCCTGGTGGAGCGCTACCTGCCGCTCGTCTGCGGCACGATCGCACGCACCGGGCTGTACGGCGCGCGAGGCCGAGGACGTCAACCAGACGGTGTGGCTGCGACTGGTCGAGCACCTCGACGAGATCCGCGAGCCGCTCGCGCTGCCCGGCTGGATCGCCACCACCGCGCGCCGCGAGTGCATCCGGCGCACCAGAAGCAGAGCCGGCTGGTGCCCGTCGACCCGCAGGCCGGTTCTCCCCAGCTCGAGCGCGGCTCGAGCCAGCCCGGCGCTCGACGAGGTGCTCCTCGCCGACGAGCGCCGCCAGGCGCTGCGCGACGGCCTGGCCGAGCTCCCCGCTGACCGTCGCGCGCTGCTGCTCCTGCTGCTCGAGGACCCTCCGTTGCCCTACCGCGAGATCAGCGCCCGGCTCGGGATCCCGATCGGCAGCATCGGTCCGACCCGGGTCCGGGCGCTGGCCCAGCTGCGCAACAGCGCGGCGATGCGCGCCTTCGTCACGACCACCGAAGCACAGGGGAGGTGAGACCCATGCCCTACGACGACGACGAGACCCTGCTCCGTGACCTGGGAGACGCCGTGGCCGACAGCCGCGCGGTGACCGAGAGGGCGCGAGCCGCGGCCCGGGCCGCCTTCGCGTGGCGCACGATCGACGAGGAGCTGCTCGAGCTCGACCATGACTCCGAGAGCGCCGGCCTGCTGGTCCGCGGCGCGGACACCGCGCGGGTCCTCGGCTTCCGCGGACGCGAGGTGACCCTGGAGGTCGAGGTCGACCGCGGTCAGCTGACCGGTCAGGTGATCCCCGGCCAGGTGTGCCGGGTCTCCGTCGTGACGCCCGCCGGTGACCGCTGGGAGGTTCTCAGCGACGAGTCCGGAGTGTTCATGCGGCCGCTCGAGGTCTCCGGTCCGGTGCGGTTCGTGGTCGAGTGCCGGCGGACGCACCCGGGGCACCGCCTGGGTCACGCTCTGATCCGGTCAGATCGACCGGTCCGACGCCGGGCACGCGCCCGGGCGCGGGCCTCGGCCAGCACCTCGTCGGCGGCATGCCGGGCGCTGAGCCCGGTGCGGCTCATCCGGGCGGCGATGTGCCCGGCGACGACCGGCGTCGAGAACGACGTACCGCTCCAGCGGGCGAGCCCGGCGAAGTGCCGGACTTCGCCCGACGTGCGGTGGCTCCGGGTCACGTGAACGTGCCGTGCGGGTAGGCGTTGACCAGGTCGACGCCGAGCGCGTAGACATCCACCCAGCTGCCGAAGTTGGAGAAAGCATGCCCGGGTGCTCCGTCTGCGTCGATCGCGCCCACCGAGACCGCCCACGGGAACGCCGCCGGCCAGAACGGCTCGCGGGTGCCGTCGTTGCCGGCGGCCGCGACCAGGACGGTGCCCTTCAGCTGGCTCAGGAAGTTGTCGTAGAACACCTCGAACCCGATGGCCGGCCGATTGCCGCGGGTGGTCGTGCCGGCGGACAAGCTGATGATGTCGGGGCCGAGCGCTAGTGCCTCGCGTGAGCTGCGCGATCATCTCGGACTCGAAGATCGCGCCGCCGTGGACGAGGAAGCCCTCGACCCGGACCTCGGCGGACGGCGCGACGCAGCGCACCACGCCCGCGATGAACGTGCCGTGGCCGGCGTACGGATGGATGTGCTGCGGGGTCGACGTCCTCCTCGTCGCCGGTGACTCCCGCAAGCCACGGCGTCAGCGGATCGGTGGCGGCCGCGGGGATGCCAGCCGGTGTCGACGACCGAGACCAGCACGCCGCTTGCCGTCGTCGGCGTGTGCGCGTTGAGCGGCGGGACCGGCGGCAGCACCGGTGGCTCCTCCGGCTCGGTCGCCGGGCAGAGCGTGACCGTCGGAGTCACCCAGAAGACGTGGTCGGGGGAGGCGACGCCGACACCCACCTGCGCGTCGAGCTGCTCGAGCCGACCTCGAGCACGTCGCCGTCGGGCAGCCGCAGCCGGGTGAGCCCGTTGACGAGTCCGTCAGCGCGCGTCCGTCGGGCGTCCTCGATGCCGAGCACGGCCGCTCACCCGACGCAGGTCGACGTCGCGGACCAGGATGTGGCCGACCTCGGTAGAGGTAGTCGAAGTCGGCGTCGTCGTCGCTGGTGCTGTTGGCCACGCGGACCTCGCCCAGGTCGCTCGAGCCGTCGACGGATGATGTCGACCTGGTCGCGAACACGCTGTCGGCGCTCGTGCTCGCGGGATGTCGCCGTCGCCCGTGCTGTGCCTGTCGCGGTGCTCGTGCTTGGCCATTCGCGCCCCCGTTGTTGAGTCTCGATCCCGAGATGTCGATCAGCGTATCCGCAAATCGGGGCGGTCGATAAGGTGCGTTTGTGTGCCCCCAGAGCGCGACGCCGGGCCCGGCTCCGGTCGCGCCAGAAGAGCTCCCCGCGCTCGCGCTCGCCCGCCCCGCCGACGCGCTGCCGCAGGCGCGTCGGCTGGTCTCCCGGACGGCTGACCCGGCGACGCTTTCCTTCGCTCACCAGGCGATCGGCATCGTGCTGCGCGACTCCGGTGAGACCACCGGCGGCCGTTGTCGAGCTGCGGGCCGGGCCGTCGCGGCGTCGCGGACCGCGCATTCGCCCGACCGGGTGGCCGACGTGCCGCGCACCCTCGGCGCGGCCCTGGTGATGGCGGGTCGCACGCGCGCAGGGCTCGAGGAGCTCGATGCGGCTGCGCATGCGACCCCGGGGCGGTGCGGGCGCGGGTGTTGCTGCGCGGGCCACGGTGCTGGTGAGCCTTGGCCGGCACGACGACGCGCTGATCGACATGCGGCGCGCCCTGGCCGGCCTCCGTGCGTCCGGGGACACGCTCTGGGAGGCGCGCGCCCTCAGCAACCGGCGCGCGATCCACCTGGTGCGCGGCGAGCTCGACCGGGCCGAGCGCGACGCCGTCCGCGCGCCGGAGCCTGTTCACGGCGCGTGCGGCCAGGACCTCGAGGTGTTCGCAACCGTGCAGAACCGGGGCGCGATCGCCTCTGCCGCGGTGACCTGCCGGCAACCCTGCGGCTGTACGACCAGGCGGCACGGGGTACGTGGCCCTGGGCGTGTCCTGGCCGGAGCTCGCGATCGATCGGTGCCGCGCCTACCAGGCCGCGGGCCTCGACCGCGAGGCGGTCGACGTGGTCGAGGAGGCGATGTCGGCGCCCTCGCTTGAGCCAACGCACCGCGCCGAGCTGCTGTTCGCGGGGGCGACCGCCGCCCTGGCCGGCGGCGACCCGGACACGGCCCTGGGCCGGGCCCGCGAGGCGCGGAGGATGTTCGGACGCCAGGAACGCGCGTGGTGGGAGGCTCGGGCCGACCTGGTCGCGCTCCAGGCACGGCATGCGCGGGGTGACGGCGGGCGTCGGCTGGTCGCGGCTCGCGGGGTCCCTGGGTGAGCGGCTGGTCGGGCTGCGGGTCGACGAGGCGCCGGTCGCGCTGCTCCTCGCCGGCCGGCTGGCGACAGCCGCGCAGGAGCCAGCGGGCTGCGCACCGGCACCTGGTCGCCGCGGCGCACTACCGGTACCCGGGAGTCGGCACTGGTCCGGGCCACGGGCTGGCTCGGCACAGGCGCTCGACCGGGAGCTCGACGGCGACGCCCGTGGCGTCTTCCTGGCGTGCGGCCGCGGGCTCGACGCCCTGGACGAGTACCGGTCCACGCTCGGCAGCTCCGAGCTGCGCGCGCTCGCCACCGAGCATGGTCGTGACCTCGCCTCGCTGGCGCTCCGCCAGGCGGCTCGGCGCGGGGACGCCCGACGACTGCTCGCCTGGAGCGAGCGCTGGCGCGCGACCGCTCTGGCCGAGCCGCCGGTACGGCCTCCCGCCGGCGAGGCGGCCCACCTGGCTGCGTTGCGCACGCGGGCGCTCCGGTTGGACGAGGCCGTGGACGAAGAGGACGCCGGTCTGGCCGCGGCGCGAGCGGACGGCCTCGAGCAGGCAGTGCGCCAACAGCGACACCTGCTCGCCGGCACGCGCCGTCGTACCGCTGGCTTCGAGCTGCCATCGCTGCTCGTCGGGCCTCGGCGACACGACGCTCCTGGAGCTGGTCGAGATCGACGGCGCGCTGCACCTGATCACGGTCCACTCGGGACGGGTGCGCGCGAGGTCGATCGGACCCGTCGGCGCCGCACTCCAGGCGCTGGTGGCCGCGAGGTTCGTGCTGCGCCAGACCGCGCGCGGTCGGCCGACCAGCACGGCGGGGGTGGGGGAGCGGCTCCAGGCCGTGCTGCTCGGCGGCACCGTCCCGGGCGACGGGCCGGTGGTAGTCGCGCCACCGAGCCGGCTGCACGCGGTGCCGTGTGGACTGATGCCGGCACTCTCCGACCGGCCGGTGAGCGTGGTGCCGTCTGCCCTCATGTGGCAACGCGCGCGGTCGCGGATGCCCGCCGTCCACGGGCGCACGGTGCTCATTGCCGGGCCCGGGCTGGGCACCGGCGGTGCCGAGGTGGACGTGCTGGCCCGGACGATCCCGGGCGCGACCTTGCTGCGCGACGGCGCGGCCACGGTCGAGGCGAGCCTCGCCGCGCTCGACGGCGCTGCCCTGGCGCACGTCGCCGCCCACGGAGACTTCCGGCCGGACAGCCCGATGTTCTCCTCGCTGCTGCTCGACGACGGGCCGCTCACGGTGCACGACCTGGAGCTCCTCGACCACGCCCCGCACCGACTCGTGCTGTCGGCCTGCGACTCCGGGGTGAGTGTTCCGGTCGGCGCCGACGAGCTGCTCGGGCTGACGTCGGCGCTGCTGTCGCTCGGTACGGCGGGCGTGCTGGCCAGCGTCGCCGAGGTGAACGACGAGGCGACGGTGCCGTTCATGCTCGACGTTCATCGGGCGCTGGCGTCGGGCGCAGGCCTCGCGGCTGCCCTGCTCGAGGCGCGCAGGAACGCGGCGGGGGACGAGGTGGCCGTAGCGACGGCGGCGTCGTTCGTGGCGCTCGGGGTCTGAGCCGGTAGACAGGTGACCATTTAGTCACCTATTCTCTTCCGTGAGTCGGGACTGGGGCGGACTCGACGATCAAGGCCCTCGGTGACCCGGGGCGCCGCGCCCTCCTCGACGCGTTGCGGGCTCGGGACGGGCAGACCGTCTCCGAGCTCGGTGACGCGGTGCCGGACCTCGGGCGGCACGCCGTGCTCAAGCACCTCGGGGTGCTCGAGGCGGCGGAGCTGGTCACGACGCGCAAGGTCGGGCGGCAGCGGTTCGTGCACCTCAACCCGGTGCCGATCGTGCAGCTCGCCCAGCGCTGGCTGGACGACTACGGCGCCCTCGCGGGGCTCACGCTCACCCACCTCAGGAAGCACCTCGAACAGGAGCAGTAGCCATGTCCACCACCACCGGCACCCGGACGGTCGTGTCCTCGATCGTGCGGAAGCGGCTTCCCGGTCTCCAAGAGCGTGTTGAGCGAGCTGAGGATCACGGGTTGACCGCACGCGCGAGCCGTCGCAGATGGTTGCTCTTGAGGCGCTGACCCGGCGCGGATGGTTGAGCCAGCGCCACTGACCCAGCGCCATCAGCGACGGCTCGGTGGTCTCTGGGTCGCCATCTGCGACGGCTCGGTGGTCTCTGGGTCGCCATCTGCGACGGCTCGGCGACTTCCGCGCCGGGTCAGCCTGACAAGGCGAGTGGGGGGAGCAGGCCGGCCCAGTGCACCGCGAGCAGCTCGTCGACGGCGTCGGTCCAGGTGCGACCGGAGACGCTGGCGCGGGCGGGTCCGGCCAGGCGGGTGACCAGGCCGGGGTCCCGAACCAGGGCGGCCACCGCGTCGCGCATCCCGTGCGGCTGCCGCGGGTCGACGAGGAGGCCGTTCACGCCGTGCGTGACCAGGTCGGGGACGCCTCCGGCCGCGTACCCGACGACCGGCACGCCGCTGGCGAGCGCGCGTCGTACGCCGTGGCAGTCGAGCTCCTTCCGGCGTGGCTGCACCAGCACGTCGTACGTCGCCACGGCGTGCGCCAGGTCGATGCCGCTGATGTCGCCGAGCACCTTCGCGCCCGGGACCTTCGAGCGCAGGCCGTCCGCTCCGGTGGCGGCACGCACGGCGACGAGCCGCACGCCGGGCAGCCTGCCGACCTGCACCAGTTGTCGCCGGACCCGAGGCCGGTCCACCGCGCCGACGTGGCCCACCACCAGCAGCCGCCCGCGCTTCGACCACTTCTCGACAAGTGCGGGGCTGCGCATCCCCGGCCGGTACAGGTCGGTGTCCACCCCGGATCGCCAGGCGAGCGTCGGGACGCCGCGCCTGCCCAGCCAGTCCGCCACGTGCCCCGGTGCCACGGAGTGGTGCGTGACCACGGCCGGGACCCCGAGCCGGTGCGCGGTCGCGAGCGCGACCATGCCGAGCAGGCGGGGGTCGGCCACGTGCACGAGGTCCGGCCGGTAGCCGGCCAGCTCCCGCGTGACCGCCGCGGCGTCGCCCTCGCGCACCCGCACCACCCGGACGCCGCGGTACGTCGCCGGGCCAACGCCAGTCGTGAGAACGAGCGGCCGGTGACCGCGACGCACCAGCTCGTCGACCAGGTGCGTGACCGTGATCGCGACGGGCTCCTGGGATGGTGGGAAGTGTCCGGTCACGACGGCCGCTCGCACGCGCCGATGCTGACCTGCCGAGGCGTCCGGCCGGTGAACCCGGCATGACGCCCGGATGTCGTTCGGGACGTCGGATTGTTCACACCGGCTGGTTCGTTCCGGTGGGCGTCCCTAGGGTGAGCCCATGGACGAGAAGGCGCCCGCAGAGGGACATCTGGCCCTTGCGGACGGCCAGCCGCACGAGGTCCGGGACTGGGAGAAGGCTGCAGCGGCCGTGCTCCGCAAGGCCGGCCGGCTCGGTGCCGACGACCCGGACTCGGCGGTCTGGGACACGTTGACCCGGCCCACCCTGGACGGGATCGGGGTGCCGCCGCTCGGCACCGCGGGCCTGGTCGCGGGACTGCCGGACCCGGGCGTCCCCGGCGACGCGCCGTACACCCGCGGACGCACGCTGTCCCGCCCGGAGGAGGGCTGGGACGTGCGTGCGGCGTTCGCGGACCCTGACCCGGGAGCCACCGCGAAGGCGGCGGTCACCGACCTCGAGAACGGTGCCACGTCGCTGTGGCTGCAGGTCGGCCCGACCGGGCTGCCGCACGAGGACCTCGCGACGGCCCTCGACGGGGTGCTCCTCGACCTGGCTCCGGTGGTGCTCGAGACCGACGGCGACGCCGTTCCCGCCGCGGAGGCGTTCGTCGCCGTGATCGCGGAACGGGGGGTCACCCCGGCCGCGGGCACCAACCTCGGCGCGGACCCGATCGGCGCGGGCGTCCGTCGCGGCCGGGTCCCCGAGGACGTGGAGCAGGTCGTGACCCGGATCGCCGAGCTCGCACGCGAGGCTGGCACGCTGGCGGTCGTGGTCGACGGCACGGCCGTGCACGACCTCGGTGCCTCCGACGCGCAGGAGCTCGGCTACACACTCGCCGTGGGCATCGCCTACCTCCGGGTCCTGGAGGCCGCCGGGGTCGACGCGACCGAGGCCGCACCGCTGCTGGAGTTCCGCTACGCCGCGACCGACGAGCAGTTCCCGACCATCGCCAAGCTCCGCGCCGCGCGCCGGCTGTGGGCACGGGTGCTGGAGCTCTGCGACGTGGACCGCAAGGTCCGCGGGCAGCGCCAGCACGCGGTCACGTCGCGGCCGATGATGAGCAAGTACGACCCTTGGGTGAACATGCTGCGCACCTGCGTCGCGTCGTTCGCTGCCGGCGTCGGCGGCGCGGACGCGGTGACCGTGCTGCCGTTCGACGCCCCGCTCGGGCTGCCCGACGCGTTCAGCCGTCGCATCGCCCGCAACACCTCCTCGCTGCTGGTCTCCGAGTCCCACGTCGCCAAGGTCACCGACCCGGCCGGTGGCGCGTTCGGCGTCGAGAAGCTGACCGACGACCTGGCCCGGGCGGGCTGGGCGGAGCTCGGCGCGATCGAGGAGTCCGGCGGTGTCCTCGCGGCGCTCACCGACGGATCCCTGACCGGGCGCATCGACAAGGTCGCCGCCGAACGGCACGCGCAGATCGCAAAGCGCACGCGGCCGCTGACCGGGCTGACCGAGTTCCCGAACCTCCACGAGACGCTTCCCGAGCGGCGGCCCTACGCCGACGGGTCGCTCGTCGTACATCCCTACGGACACGCCTTCGAGCGGCTCCGCGACCAGCCGGTCGCCGACCGGGTGTTCCTGGCCACGATGGGACCCATCGCGGCGCACACCGCCCGCGCCACCTTCGCCCGCAACCTGTTCGCGGCAGGAGGCATCGACGTGGTCCCGGCCGGGAGGACGGACGGCGTCGAGGGCGTCCTGGCGGCGTACGCCGGCCAGCAGGTGGTCTGCCTGGCCGGCCCCGACAAGGCGTACGACGCGTGGGGTGCCGAGCTGGTCACGGCGCTCCGCGAGGCCGGCGCCCAGTGGGTGGTCGTCGCCGGGATCTCGACAGGCTCGATCGCCGAGACGGTCGACGACAGCTGCGCGATGGGCGTGGACGCCCTGGACTTCCTGCACCGGACGAGGGAGCAAGCTCGCATGAGTGTCCCCGAGAGCTTCGCCGGCCGGCCGCTCACGGTGGTTGAGGAGGGTGAGGAACGAGCCGGTCTCGAAACCACCGAGGCTGAATCGATCGCACCGTGGCCCTCGCCCGAGGGCATCGAGATCAAGCCGCTCTACACCGCCCTCGACCTCGAGGGGCTCGACGCGCTCGACACCTACCCGGGGCTGGCGCCGTTCCTGCGCGGTCCCTACCCCACGATGTACACGACCCAGCCGTGGACGATCCGGCAGTACGCCGGCTTCTCCACCGCAGAGGAGTCCAACGCGTTCTACCGGCGCAACCTCGCCGCCGGTCAGAAGGGGCTGAGCGTCGCGTTCGACCTGGCCACGCACCGCGGCTACGACTCCGACCACCCGCGGGTGAAGGGCGACGTCGGCATGGCCGGGGTCGCGATCGACTCGATCTACGACGCGCGCCAGCTCTTCGACGGCATCCCGCTCGACGAGATGTCGGTGTCGATGACGATGAACGGCGCCGTGCTCCCGGTGATGGCGCTCTACATCGTCGCGGCCGAGGAGCAGGGCGTGACGCCGGAGCAGCTCACGGGGACCATCCAGAACGACATCCTCAAGGAGTTCATGGTCCGTAACACCTACATCTACCCGCCGCAGCCGAGCATGCGGATCATCTCCGACATCTTCCGCTACACCGCCGAGAGGATGCCGCGCTTCAACTCGATCTCGATCTCCGGCTACCACATCCAGGAGGCCGGGGCGACGGCCGACCTCGAGCTGGCGTACACGCTGGCCGACGGCGTCGAGTACCTCCGCGCCGGGCTCGACGCGGGCCTCGACATCGACCGGTTCGCGCCGCGGCTGAGCTTCTTCTGGGCGATCGGCATGAACTTCTTCATGGAGGTCGCGAAGATGCGCGCGGCCCGCGCGCTCTGGGCGCGGCTGGTCGGCCAGTTCGACCCGCAGAACCCGAAGTCGCTCTCGCTGCGCACGCACTGCCAGACCAGCGGCTGGTCGCTGACCGCGCAGGACGTCTTCAACAACGTGCAGCGCACCTGCATCGAGGCGATGGCAGCGACCCAGGGCCACACCCAGTCGCTGCACACCAACGCGCTGGACGAGGCGATCGCGCTGCCGACCGACTTCTCCGCACGGATCGCGCGCAACACCCAGCTGCTGCTGGCGCAGGAGTCCGGTACGACGGACACGATCGACCCGTGGGCCGGTTCCTGGTACGTCGAGCGGCTCACGCACGACCTCGCCGAGCGGGCCTGGGCGCACATCCAGGAGGCCGAGGCGGCCGGCGGGATGGCGAAGGCGATCGAGCAGGGCATCCCCAAGATGCGGATCGAGGAGGCGGCGGCCCGTACCCAGGCGCGGCTCGACTCCGGTGTGCAGAAGCTGGTCGGCGTGAACACCTACCGGATGGCGACCGAGGACAAGCTCGACGTGCTCCGGGTGGACAACGCCTCCGTCTACAAGCAGCAGCTGGCCAAGCTCGAGCAGCTCCGCGCGGAGCGGGACGACGACGAGGTCCGCCGTACCCTCGACGCGCTGACGGCGTCCGCCGAGCGCGGCGCCTCCACCGAGGCGACCTCCTCCGACTCGCTCGAGGGCAACCTGCTCGCGCTGGCCGTCGACGCGGCCCGCGCCAAGGCGACGGTCGGGGAGATCTCCGACGCCCTGGAGAAGGTCTGGGGGCGGCACCAGGCCGTGATCCGTACCATCTCCGGCGTGTACCAGGAGGCCTCCGGCGACAGCGACTCGATGCGCACGGTGCTGGCCGCGACCGAGAAGTTCGAGGAGGACGAGGGCCGACGGCCCCGGATCCTGGTCGCGAAGATGGGCCAGGACGGGCACGACCGCGGCCAGAAGGTGATCGTCACCGCGTTCGCCGACATGGGCTTCGACGTCGACGTCGGTCCGCTGTTCTCCACGCCGGAGGAGGTGGCGCAGCAGGCCGTCGACGCCGACGTGCACATCGTCGGCGTGAACTCGCTGGCCGCCGGCCACCTGGCGCTGCTGCCGGAGCTGAAGCACGCTCTGGCCGACCTCGGCCGTGACGACATCATGATCGTGATCGGCGGTGTGATCCCGCCCGACGACGTACCTACGCTGATGGAGATGGGCGCGGCCGCGGTGTTCCCGCCCGGCACGGTGATCGCCGACGCCGCAGTCGACCTGCTCGGCAAGCTGTCGTCGTCGCTGGGTCACTGACGTGGCGTACGACGTCCCTGCGCTCGTCGAGGGCGTTCGGGCCCGGCGCCGCGCCGACGTCTCGCGCGCGATCACCCTGGTCGAGAGCGGCCGCGCCGACCACCGGGAGGCCGCGCGTGAGCTGCTCGCCGAGCTCGCCGCGCCGGTCGACAGCCCAACCGTGCGCGTCGGAATCTCCGGGGTGCCCGGTGTCGGCAAGTCGACGTTCATCGAGACCCTGGGCCGGCAGCTGACCGGGTCCGGCTCGACGGTCGGTGTGCTGGCGGTCGACCCGTCGTCGGTGCGCACCGGCGGCTCGGTGCTCGGCGACAAGACCCGGATGGCGCGGCTGGCCGCCGACCCGCACGCCTACATCCGGCCCTCGCCCGCGGCCGGCACCCTCGGTGGCGTGGCCAGGGCGACGACCCAGGCGATGATCGTGCTCGAGGCCGCCGGCTACGACGTGGTGCTGGTCGAGACCGTCGGCGTCGGCCAGTCCGAGGTGACCGTGGCCGGGATGGTGGACACGTTCCTGTTCCTGACCCTGGCCCGCACCGGCGACCAGCTGCAGGGGATCAAGAAGGGCATCCTCGAGATCGCGGACGTGATCGCGGTGAACAAGGCCGACGGCGACCGCGCCGACGAGGCGCGGTCCGCGGCCAAGGAGCTGTCCGGCGCGCTGCGCCTGGTGCACCGCGGCTCCAAGGGCTGGGTCCCGCCGGTGCTCACCTGCTCCGGCCTGGAGGACACCGGCGTCGACGACGTCTGGGCCCGCGTGCTCGAGCACCGGGAGTCGCTGGGGGAGGAGGGCCTGGAGGCGAAGCGCGCCGACCAGCAGCTCGAGTTCACCTGGACGCTGGTCCGCGACGAGCTCCAGCAGCGGCTGCGGCGGTCGGCCGGGGTCAAGGAGGTCCGCGAGGAGATCCGGGCCGCTGTCCTCGCCGGCGACCTCCCGGCGACCCTCGCCGCCGACCGGATCCTCGCGGCGTACGACCAGGGGTGAGCGCGGGTCGGGGGTTGCCGGGCGCCGGGATCCCCGCATTTGCGTGGTTGACGGGGTCCGCGGGCCGGAGCCGACCCCGACAACCTCGCATTTGCGGCGCAGGCGCGCCGGCCACCAAGTCCCCAACACCACCCACACGCCCCGCACCACCACAGTAAGGTTGTCCCTCGTGGCAGGTTCACCCGACGGGACACTCAGTGCGGCACTCGACGACGCGCTCACGCGGCTCGAGGCCGAGATGGTCGACGTCCGCCGCGACCTGCACGCCAACCCCGAGCTGTCGTGGGCAGAGGAGCGCACCACCGGCGTCGTCGCCAAGCGGCTCGCTGACGCCGGCATCGTCACCCGACCGCTCCAGCGCACCGGCCTGGTCGCGGAGATCGGGCCCGAGACCGGGCCGGTCGTGGTCCTCCGGGCCGACCTCGATGCGCTGCCGGTCGACGACTTGACCCACGACCCGTGGCGCAGCACCGTCGCCGGCGTCGCGCACGCCTGTGGGCACGACGTGCACACGTCTGCGCTGCTCGGCGCGGGCCTGGCCCTGGCCGACCTCGGCGAGCGGCTGCCGGCACGGGTGCGGCTGGTCTTCCAGCCGGCCGAGGAGATCATGCCCGGCGGTGCGCTGCTCGCGATCGAGGACGGCGTGCTCGAGGACGCCGACGCGATCTACATGCTCCACTGCGACCCGAGCGTCGACGTCGGCACCGTCGGCCTCCGCGAGGGGCCGATCACCGGCGCCGCCGACGCGATCGACGTCCAGCTGAGCGGCACCGGCGGGCACACGTCGCGGCCGCACCTGACCCAGGACCTCACGTTCGCGCTCGGCAAGCTGGTCACCGAGCTGCCGGCCGCGCTGTCCCGTCGGCTCGACCCCCGCGCGGGCGCCAGCGTCGTCTGGGGGGTCGTGCAGGCCGGCAACGCCAAGAACGTGATCCCCGCGACCGGGCGCGCCGGCGGCACCGTCCGCATGCTCGACGCCGTCGCCTGGGCCGACGCCGAAGCCGTGATCCGCGAGATCGTCGACCAGATCCTCGCGCCGTACGGCGTCAATGCGGAGATCAGCTACGTGCGTGGCGTGCCCCCGGTCGTCAACGAGCCCCACGCCACGACCCTGCTCGCCCAGGTCGCGCACGAGGTGCTCGGCCCCGGGTCGGTGGTCTCGACCCAGCAGAGCCTCGGCGGCGAGGACTTCGCCTGGTACCTCGAGCGGGTCCCCGGGGCGATGCTCCGGCTCGGTACCCGCACCCCGGGCGGCCCCACCTTCGACCTCCACCAGGGCAACCTCCTCGTCGACGAGCGCGCCGTCGGCATCGGCGCCCGGCTGCTCGCGCGCGCCGCGCTGACCACGATCACCACGCGTTTGGTCACCGAGCGATAACAACTGATGGGGCCGGGTGCGCCCGGTTACATGAGCGGACTCACCCGGGTTTAGGGTGTGCCGTCATGTGTGCCGCGTTCGACGGCGCACCAGCTCAACAGGAGGGCAATCCCTTGCGTCACGCAACCAAGATCGTCGCCGTAACCGGGGCGCTTGCCCTGCTCGCGGTCGGCTGTGGCAAGCCGGCCGACACGAAGACCAGCACCAGCGGAGGCAAGAAGCTCACCGCGTGCATGGTCCTCGACACCGGCGGTGTGGACGACCACTCGTTCAACCAGTCCTCTTGGGCGGGCATGCAGAAGGCCAACAAGGCCAACTCCAACATCAAGATCTCCTACGTCGCCTCGAACTCGCAGAACGACTACGAGCCCAACCTGACCAACGAGACCAACAAGGGCTGCGACACCGTGATCGCCGTCGGCGGTCTGATGGGCACCGCGGTGGCCAAGGTCGCGAAGGCCAACCCCGACCAGCAGTACGCCGAGATCGACGCCGGGTCGGCGGGGGACAACGTGTACGGGCTGCAGTACAACACCGCGCAGGGCGGCTTCCTCGGCGGCTACCTCGCCGCCGCGATGACGAAGACCGGCAAGGTCGCGACCTTCGGTGGCCTGAACATCCCGCCGGTCACCATCTACATGGACGGTTTCTGGGAGGGCGTGCAGTACTTCAACAAGACGAAGTCGCAGAACGTCCAGGTCCTCGGCTGGAACGAGAACAAGCAGAAGGCCGGCACGTTCGCCAACTCGTTCACCGACCAGAACAAGGGCAAGCAGATCAGCCAGGCGTTCGTCCAGCAGGGCGCGGACATCATCTTCCCGGTCGCCGGTGGCACCGGCCTTGGCGCAGGCGCGGCCGCGCAGGCGTCCAACGGCAAGGTCAACGTGATGTGGGTCGACACCGACGGCTGCCAGAGCGCGCCGCAGTACTGCAACTACTTCATCACCAGCGTGACGAAGGGCCTGACCAAGTCCGTCGAGGTGTACGTCCGGGCGGCCTCGCAGGGCGCCTTCCCGAAGGGCAGCTACATCGGCACCCTGGACAACGGTGGCACGGGCCTGGCTCCGTTCCACAACTTCGATTCCAAGGTCCCGGCGAGCACGAAGGCTGAGCTGGCCAAGATCAAGGCGGGCATCGTCTCCGGCACGATCAAGATCACCTCGCCCAGCCAGCCCAAGTGACCCTGACCCCGCACGGGGTCGATCACTGAGGAGGGCGGGACCACGGCCCCAGCGGGGGAGCACCGGACGCCGGTGCTCCCCCGCTGGGCTCCCGTAGGGTGACCGCAAACAGGAGGAGGCCGCGTGAAACTCGAGCTCCGGGGCATCACGAAGAGGTTCGGCTCGCTCGTCGCCAACGACTCGATCGACCTCGTCGTCGAGCCCGGCGAGATCCATGCCCTGGTCGGCGAGAACGGTGCCGGGAAGAGCACCCTGATGAACGTGCTCTACGGCCTGTACCACCCCGACGAGGGCCAGATCCTGGTCGACGACCAGCCCGTGACTTTCGCCGGGCCCCGCGACGCGATGGCGGCCGGCATCGGCATGGTCCACCAGCACTTCATGCTGATCCCGGTCTTCACGGTCGCCGAGAACGTCGAGCTGGGCCACGAGCGCACCACGAGGTTCGGCTTCCTGGACCGGAAGAAGGCACAGCGAGAGGTGCAGGAGGTCTCCCAGCGATACGGGCTGCAGGTGCCGGTCAACGCCCTCGTGCAGGACCTGCCCGTCGGAGTCCAGCAGCGGGTCGAGATCGTCAAGGCGCTGATCCGGGATGCGAAGGTGCTGATCCTCGACGAGCCGACCGCAGTGCTCACCCCGCAGGAGACCGACGACCTGATGGAGGTGATGCGGACGCTCAAGGCGGCGGGCACGTCGATCGTCTTCATCACCCACAAGCTGCGTGAGGTGCGCGCTGTCGCCGACCGGATCACCGTCATCCGCCGGGGCAAGGTGATCGGCGAGGCCAGTCCGGACTCATCGGCCGCCGAGCTGGCCTCGATGATGGTCGGCCGCCCGGTGAAGCTCAACATCGAGAAGGACCCGGCGGCGCCCGGCGACGAGGTGATCTCCGCGGAGGGCGTCCGGATCGTCGACGATGCCGGCCAGGTGCTTGTCGACGACGTCAGCTTCTCCGTGCGTGCCGGGGAGATCTACGCCCTGGCCGGGGTGCAGGGCAACGGCCAGACCGAGCTCACGGAGGCGCTGGTGGGACTGACCCCGGTCGAGCGGGGCAGGATCACGCTCGCCGGCCACGACGTCACGAAGGCCAGGATCGACGACATCCTGGCCCAGGGCGTCGGCTACGTCCCCGAGGACCGGCTGCACGACGGGCTGGTCAGCAGCTTCACGGTCGCGGAGAACCTGGTGCTCGACCTGTACGACACCAAGCCGTACTCCAACGGTGCGAACCTCGACCTGAAGCTGATCCGGCAGAACGCCCTCGACCGGGTCGCCGAGTACGACGTACGCACGTCGTCGGTCGAGCATCCCGCGTCCACCCTGTCCGGTGGCAACCAGCAGAAGGTGGTGCTCGCCCGCGAGCTGACCCGGCCGTTGAAGGTGCTCATCGTCGCGCAGCCGACCCGGGGTCTGGACGTCGGCTCGATGGAGTTCGTGCACAGGCGCATCGTGACCGAGCGCGACGCCGGCGCCGCAGTGATCCTGGTGTCCAGCGAGCTGGACGAAGTGCTGGGCCTCGCCGACCGGATCGGCGTCATGTACCGGGGCAAGATCATCGGCGAGGTCCCCGGCGGGACCGACGCCGAACAGGTCGGGCTGCTGATGGCCGGCACCGTGCCGGAGCACGAGGAGGCGTCGTGAGCAACACCGAGTCGGACGTGGCGCCCGCCGGCGAGTCCCCGGCACCCGAGCCGGCACCCGCGGGCGACGCGGCGGGGCCCACCGGCACGAGCCTTCGCGAGACGATCCTGGTCACCGCGTTGGCGTTCGTCTCCGCGCTGGCGATCGGGGCGGTCCTGATCGCCATCGCCGATCCGGACACCCGCGCGGCCGCCTCCTACTTCTTCTCCTACCCGATCGACACGTTCACTGCCGCCGGCAGGGCCGTCGGCGGTGCCTACCTGGCACTGTTCCAGGGGGCGATCTTCAACCCGACGCTGGCTGCGAAGGGCACGCTGACCGGCTACCTGTACCCGCTGTCAGAGACGCTCGTGAACGCGACCCCACTGATCGTCGGCGGCCTGTCCGTGGGCCTGGCGTTCCGCGCCGGGCTGTTCAACATCGGTGGCCAGGGGCAGATCATCATCGGTGCGATCTTCGCCGGGTACGTCGGCTTCCACTGGCACCTGCCGGCGGGGATCCACGTGATCGCGGCCATCCTCGCGGGAATGCTCGGTGGGGCGCTGTGGGGGGGACTCGCCGGCTGGCTGAAAGCCCGCACCGGGGCGCACGAGGTGATCACGACGATCATGCTCAACTACATCGCGTTCTTCGCCCTGGCCTATCTCCTGTCCGTCAAGGGGTTCCAGGCGCCGCCGTACGGCCAGGCGATCTCCAACCCCGTTGACCACAACGCACAGCTGTTTCCCCTGTTCGGCAGCACGATGCGCGTCCACGCCGGACTCTTCGTCGCCCTGCTGGCGGCGGCGCTGACCTGGTGGCTGCTCAAGTACAGCCGGCTCGGGTTCCGGCTGCGCGCCGTGGGCGCGAACCCGTTCGCCGCCCGTACGGCGGGCATGAGTGTCGAGCGCAGCTACACCACGGTGATGCTGCTCGCGGGTGCGCTCAGCGGGCTCGCGGGGGTCAGCCAGATCCTGGGCACGAACACGCAGGTCACCCAGGACATCGATGCCGGCATCGGCTTCGACGCGATCACCGTGGCCCTGCTGGGTCGGGCGAATCCGATCGGCATCGTGTTCGCCGGGCTGCTCTTCGGCGCGCTCCACGCCGGCGGCACCCAGATGCAGAGCTACACGCCGATCGACCTGGTCGCGGTGATCCAGTCGCTGATCGTGCTGTTCATCGCCGCCCCGGCGGTGATCAGGTCGATCTACCGGATCAAGACCTCGGACGCCGGCGTCGGCTCCGAGCTGGCGAAGGGGTGGAACGGATGAGCACGGCCGTGGCCCCCGAGAGCGTCGTCGTCGAGCACGAGGTCATCACCCAGACCACATGGCGGCAACGCCTGGTCAGTGGGACCTTCCTGGTGCTGCTGGGCCTGGTGACGATCTGGTTCCTCGCGCTCAGTCTCCCGTCCGGGAACAAGGCGCACCTGAAGATGGGCGCTACCGACGCGCTCTCCGTGCCCGACCTGGTCCTTCCCGCCCGAGCGACCGCACTGGTGCTCGGCGTGGTCATCGTCCTGCTCGGCGTCTACCAGCTGGCCCGGGGGTGGAGCCGCCGCGCGATGCCCTGGGGGCTCGCCGCCGCGTTCGTGTCGTTCATGGTCGCGTTCCTGTGCTGGGTGTCCGCACGCGGGGACGGCCGGACCATCGACCTGGTCGGGCTCCTCGGGAACTCGATCGGGTTGTCGGTCCCGCTGATCCTGGGTGCCCTGGCCGGCGTGCTCTGCGAGCGGTCCGGGGTGATCAACGTGTCGATCGAGGGCCAGATGCTGGCCGGCGCCTGGGCAGCGGCGCTCACCGGCAGTGTCGTTGGCATCTACTTCGGCCTGGTGGGGGCGATGGTCGCCGGCGCGCTCATGGGCGCGATGCTGGCGCTGTTCGCGATCAAGTACCTCGTCAACCAGGTGGTCCTCGGCGTCGTCCTGAACGTGTTCGCGCTCGGCCTGACCGGCTTCTTCTACGACGCGTTCATGCAGCCCAACGCCGACACCCTGAACAACCCGGGGGTGCTGCGCCAGATCAACATCCCGGTGCTCAGCCACATCCCGGTGGTGGGTCCGCTGCTGTTCCAGGCCAACATCGTCGTCTACCTGACGTACGTGCTCATCATCGTGATCGACGTGTGCGCTGTTCCGCACCCGCTGGGGGCTGCGCACGCGCGCCGTGGGCGAGCACCCCAAGGCGGCCGACACGGTGGGCATCAAGGTGCTCGGCGATGCGCTACCGCAACGTGATCCTCGGCGGGGCGGTGGCGGGTCTCGGTGGGGCGTACTTCACCATCGGCTCCGTGGGTGCGTTCGCGAAGAACATCACCTCCGGCCAGGGCTTCATCGCGCTCGCCGCGCTGATCTTCGGTCGCTGGAGCCCGCGAGGAGCGGTCGCCGCGTCACTGCTGTTCGGCTTCGCCTCCGCGCTTCAGACGATGCTCTCGATCAACGTCCCCTCCATCCCGTCGAACCTCCTGGCGATGCTGCCTTACGTCGCCACGATCCTCGCGGTGGCCGGGCTGGTCGGCCGGGTGCGGGCACCGGCGGCCGACGGTGAACCGTATGTCAAGGGCTGACCGGCCCGAGCTCGCCGAAGAACCTCTGGCGCTCTCTGCACGAGGCCGCGTCCGCGGCGATGCAGCACGCCTACGCGCCGTACTCCGGTTCCCGGTGGGTGCCGCCGCGCTGGTGGACGACGGCCGGACGGTGGCGGGCTGCAACGTCGAGAACGCGGCGTACGGCGTGACCCTGTGTGCCGAGTGCGGTCTCGTCTCCGCAGCTGCACCTGACCGGCGGAGGCCGGCTGACGCACTTCGTCTGCGTCGACGGGCAGGGCGACGTGCTGATGCCCTGTGGTCGCTGCCGGCAGCTGCTCTGGGAGAACGGCGGGCCCGACGCTGCGGGTGTGGACGGTCTCCGGCGGTGGTCCGGCATGACCGAGGTGCTGCCCGACGCGTTCGGGCCCGACAACCTGCGGAGAGCCAGCCGATGGCTGAGCAGCACGACGCGGTCGAGGTGATCTCGCCGAAGCGCGACGGCGGCACGCTGTCGCGACAGCCAGATCGACTGGGTGATCGACGCCTACACGCGCGGCGACGTCGCCGACGAGCAGATGTCGGCGCTGGCGATGGCGATCCTGCTCAACGGCATGGACCGGCGCGAGATCGCCCGCTGGACCGGCGCGATGATCGCGTCGGGGGAGCGGATGGACTTCTCCGCGCTGTCGCGGCCGCACCGCCGACAAGCACTCGACCGGCGGCGTCGGCGACAAGATCACGCTGCCGCTGGCCCCGCTGGTGGCGGCGTGCGGCGTCGCGGTCCCCCAGCTGAGCGGACGCGGGCTGGGCCACACCGGCGGCACGCTCGACAAGCTGGAGTCGATCCCGGGCTGGCGCGCGGCGCTCTCCAACGAGGAGATGCTCGCGCAGCTGGAGTCGGTCGGCGCGGTGATCTGCGCCGCCGGCGACGGGCTCGCGCCCGCCGACAAGAAGCTCTACGCGCTGCGCGACGTGACCGGCACCGTCGAGGCGATCCCGCTGATCGCGTCGTCGATCATGAGCAAGAAGATCGCCGAGGGCACCGGCGCGCTGGTGCTCGACGTGAAGGTCGGCACCGGGGCGTTCATGAAGGACGCTCGACCAGGCGCGCGAGCTCGCGCAGCACGATGGTCGCGCTCGGCACCGACGCCGGCGTGCACACGGTGGCGCTGCTGACCGACATGGTCACACCGCTCGGGCGCACCGCCGGCAACGCGCTCGAGGTGCGTGAGTCGGTCGAGGTGCTGGCCGGCGGCGGCCCGGCCGACGTGGTCGAGCTGACCCTGGCGCTGGCCCGGAGATGCTCGCCGGTGCCGGGCGCGACGACGTCGACCCGGCCGAGGTGCTGGCCTCGGGCAAGGCGATGGACGCCTGGCAGCGCGATGATCGAGGCGCAGGACGGCGACCCGTCGGCGGACCTCGCTCCCGACGGCGCAGGAGTCGCACGAGGTCCCCGCCCCGTCCAGCCGGGGTGCTGACCCGGCTGGACGCGATGGCGGTCGGCATGGCCGCATGGCGGCTCGGGGCCGGGCCGCGCCCGCAAGGAGGACCCGGTGCAGGCCGGTGCCGGCGTCGAGTGGCACGCCCGTCCCGGCGACGAGGTGCGCGAGGGCGCACCCGCTGCTCACGCTGCACACCGACGAGCCGGACCGCTTCGAGCGCGCCCTGGCGTCGCTGGAGGACGGCTACGACGTGGCGCCGGCCGGCTCGTCGTACGAGGCGCACGCCGCTGGTGATCGACCGGATCGGCTGAGAAGCTCGTTGAGTTGCGCCTCCCGCAGCCCTGAGATGTGCCTCCCGTCCCACGAACTTGGAGCCGGACGGCGCATCTCGTTGGAGCCGGAGGCGCATCTCGTTGGCGCCGGAGGCGCATCTCGAAGCCGGAGGTCCGTCGTCAACGAGTCAGGCGAGCAGCAGCACGACCGTCTCGGCGACGCAGGCCGGCTTGTCCTCGCCCTCGATCTCGATCGTGAAGCCCATCGTGAGCTGGTGACCGGCGGACATCTCGATCACCCCGTTGACCTTGGCGCGGGCGCGGATCCTGGCGCCGACCTTGACCGGGTTGGGGAACCGCACCTTGTTCACGCCGTAGTTCAGCTTGGCGCCCGGGTTGCTCGAGCGCGAAGAGCTGGCTGCCGAAGCACGGGATCAGCGACAGGGTCAGGTAGCCGTGCGCGATCGTGCCGCCGAACGGCCCGTCGGCGGCTCGCTCCTGGTCGACGTGGATCCACTGGTGGTCGTCGGTCGCGTCCGCGAACTGGTCGACGCGGTCCTGCGTCGATCTCGACCCAGTCCGTGGTGCCGATCTCCTCGCCGACGGCGGCCTCGATCTCCTCGACGGTGCTGAATGTGCGCATGGGACTCCTCGGTTGGCAGGATGGCGCCGTGCCTGACGACATCGCCGAACTTATCCGCCCTCGATCACGACCTGGTCCGCAGGGCGCCGAAGGTGCTGCTGCACGACCACCTCGACGGCGGGCTGCGGCCGGCGACGATCGTGGAGCTGGCGCGCGAGATCGGCCACGAGCTGCCGGCGCACCGACGCCGCCTCGCTCGGCAGCTGGTTCACCGAGTCGGCGGACTCGGGGTCGCTGGAGCGCTACCTGGAGACCTTCGACCACACCGTCGCGGTGATGCAGACCGCCGAGCAGCCTCACCCGGGTCGCCCGGGAGTGCGTCGAGGACCTGGCCGAGGACGGGGTCGTCTACGCCGAGGTGCGCTACGCACCGGAGCAGCACCTCGCCGGCTGACCTCACGCTCGACGAGGTCGTGGCTGCGGTGCAGGAGGGCTTCGACGAGGGCCAGGCGGCGGCCGGTGGCCGGATCGTGGTCCGCCAGCTGCTGACCGCGATGCGCCACCAGGCCCGCTCGCGCGAGATCGCCGAGCTCAGCGTCGCCTGGCGCGACCGCGGCGTCGCCGGGTTCGACATCGCCGGCGCGGAGGCCGGCTACCCGCCCACCCGGCACCTCGACGCGTTCGAGTACCTCCAGCGCGAGAACGCGCACTTCACGATCCACGCCGGCGAGGCGTTCGGGCTGCCGTCGATCTGGCAGGCGATCCAGTGGTGCGGCGCCGACCGGCTCGGGCACGGCGTCCGGATCATCGACGACATCACGGTCGCCGACGACGGCGTCGGTCGAGCTCGGCCGGCTGGCGGCGTACGTCCGCGACCAGCGGATCCCGCTCGAGATGTGCCCGTTCTCCAACCTGCAGACCGGCGCCGCCGCCTCGATCGCCGAGCACCCGATCGGGCTGCTCACCCGGCTGCGGTTCCGGGTCACCGTCAACACCGACAACCGGCTGATGAGCGGCACCTCGATGACCCGCGAGATGACCGCGCTGAGCGAGGCGTTCGGCTACGGGCTGGCCGACCTGCGGTGGTTCACCATCAACGCGATGAAGTCGTCGTTCCTGCCGTTCGACGAGCGGCTGGCGCTGATCGACGAGGTGATCAAGCCGGGGTACGCCGCGCTCGGCGCTCCCTAGGACCGCGGACTGTCGGCGCCGCGTCGTACGGTGCAGGAGTGGTGTACGACGAGCGCGCGGTCGCGCCCGGCATCGAGGTCTGGCACAGCACCGGCGTCCGGGGCACGCAGCGGATCCTGCCCGACGGATGCCTCGACCTCCTCTTCGACGGCGAGCGGTTGCTGGTCGCCGGGCCGGACACGACGGCGCGCGTGCACACCAGCGACCGAGAGGTGCCCATGCATGGGGTGCGGCTGCACGCCGGTCGTGGGCCGGGCCTGCTCGGCGTCCCCGCCGATGAGCTCCACGACCGGACGCTGCCGCTCGACGTGGTCTGGGGCGACCGACGCGCTCGCGAGCTGACCGAGCGGGTGGCCGCCTCGCCCCGTCGGGCGCTGGCGGCGTGGGCGCGGTCCGGTCTGCCCGACCGGTTCGGTGCGTCCGTCCGGACGCTGCTCGACCGTGGGCTGTCGGTGGCCGACGTCGCCGAGGCGACCGGCTACAGCGCCCGCCAGCTGCACCGCCGGACCCTGCCGTTGTTCGGCTACGGACCGCAGCATCTCGCCCGGGTGCTGCGCCTGGTCCGGGCGCTGCGGCAGGCCGACGCCGGTCGCCCGTGGTCGGAGGTGGCGCAGCTGGCGGGTTACGCCGACCAGGCCCACCTCGCCCGCGACGTGCGCGCGCTGGCCGGGGTCACCCCGACCGGTCTCCGGCACGAACGTGTCCGATCCGTCCAAGACGCCGGCTGAGCGCGACGCCTAGCGTCGAGGCATGAACCTGACTCCTGCCGTCATCGGCGTCGTCGTCGCCGACATGCGTGCCAGCCTCGCCTTCTACCGCCGGCTCGGTCTCGAGATCCCCGCCGAGGCCGACGGCGAGCCGCACGTCGAGGTCGACCTGGGCGGTGTCCGGCTGGCCTTCGACACCCGGGAGACGGTCCGCTCGTTCGACCCGCGTGGACCGAGGCGACCGGAGGGCCACGGATGTCGTTGGCGTTCCAGGCCGGCTCGCCCGCCGAGGTCGACGAGGCGTACGCCGCCCTGACCGCCGCCGGTGCGGAGGGTCACCTGGAGCCGTGGGACGCGTTCTGGGGCATGCGCTACGCCATGGTGCACGACCCGGACGGCAACGGCGTCGACCTGTTCGCGCCGCTCAGCTGACCGAGCCCGAGGATCGCCAGCCAGGCGCGCCGCCAGCCGGCCACCCGGAGCTCGCCGCGGCGGAACTCGTCCCGCGTGAACCCGGCGCCGTGGCCGATCGCCGGGTCGTAGACGCCGATCCGGTCGTCGTCCGCGCGGACCACGAGCACGATGTGCTGCATCCAGCGGTGGTCGCCGATGTACAGCGGCACCGGCTCCCCCGCGCGCACCGACGCGACGATCGCGTCGTAGACCGGGTCGGGGTCGGCCGGGTCGATCACGACGTTGTGGTAGCTGCAGCCGCGGGTTGCCGAACCCCGCGGGTGACTCCAGCAGCCGGATCATCGCGGCCGGCCGGGTGCCGAGCGACGCCGGCCAGGGCAGCTGCACCCGGCCGCGGGCGTCGCGCAGCGCGTTGGTACGGCGCCGTACCGCCAGTGCGGCCTGCGCCGAACGCGGCGTCGCGGTCCGGTGCGCCGAGCACCTCGGCGGCGTCCGCGGGGGAGCGGAGCATGCGCAGCATCACGAGGGTGGCCGACCCGCACGACGTCGCGTCCGGCTGCACGAGCGGGTGGTCGGCGACCACGTCGAGCGGGAACGTGCCGCCGGCGAGCAGCAGCGGACCCGGCGGCTCGGCCGAGGGGCGGGGGATGTCCTGCCACCGGGCGACGACCCCGCGGGCGCGGTCGACGACCCGGCCCTGGACACGCCAGAACAGCGCGGCGACCCTCATCGGGAGGCTCGCGCCACCAGCCCGCGGACCCGCTCGTGGGCGGCGTCGGCGGACATCGGCGTGCAGCCGAGCGCGACGGCGTGCGCGACGACCGCCCGCTGCTCGCGGGCCAGGCGCAGGCCTCGCCGGACCAGTACCAACGGCGGCTTGCGGTGCTCGCGCAGGTCGCGGACGAGGCGGCGCCAGAACGTGACCATCGGGTGCTGCGTCACGCAGATCGCCTCGGCGACCAGCCCGCGCCCGCGGCACTCGGCGACCACCTCCTGGGCGAAGATCCCCTCGGCCACGAACAGCTCGGCGCCGCCGAGGTCGAGGACCCGGTGGCCGACCCGGCCGTCGCGCGCGATGTCGTACTCCGGCACGTCGCACCGCCCGGTGCGGCACAGCTCCTCGACCGCGGCCACGGCCTCGTCGTGGAGCCAGGAGCGCGGGTCGTCCCAGTCGACGAGGCCGCCCGGCTGCAGCGGCAGCGCCGGATCACCGGCCGAGCGGTAGAAGTCGTCGAGCCGGAGGACCGGGAGCCCGAGCCGTGCCGCGAGGCGGCTCTTGCCCGACCCCGAAGGGCCGGCCACGACGATCACCTGTGCCCGCACCGGGCCATCATCCCAGCACCGGGCGGGTCAGGAAACGCAGCCCGCGAGCTCGGGCTCGGGGTCGAAGTCGGTCTCGAGCTCGGGCGCCTTGTCGCCGCTGCTCGCCAGCGGGTGGGCGATCTCGTCCTGCGGCAGCCGGAACAGCCAGATCGCGAGCGCGGCCAGCACGCCCGGGACGATGCCGGCGACCAGGAAGGTGGTGCGGATCCCGATCGCCTCCGAGACGGGACCGGCCAACGCCATCGAGATCGGCATCAGGCTGACCGACACGAAGAAGTCGAGCGACGCGACCCGGCCCAGCATGTGCGCGGGCACCCGGGTCTGGAGGAGCGTCCCCCAGATCACCATCGGCGCCGAGAACATCGCACCGAGCACGAACGCGGCGACCACGACCACCGCCACCGACGGGGCGAACCCGATCGCGACCAGCGGCAGGCACCCGACGCCCCACATCAGGTTCATCAGGGTGAGGTAGCGCCGCGGCATCCGGACCGAGGCCATGCCGAGCGAGCCGAGTGCGCCACCGATGCCGAACGCCGCCATCACGATCGCGTGGTCGCCGGGCCCACCACCGAGCCGGCCCTTGATCAGGAACGGGATCAGCACCTCGAACGGGCCCATGATCAGCAGCAGCATCAGCGAGACGAACAGCAGCGAGGACAGCAGCCACGGGGTGCGCACCATGTAGCCGAATCCCTCGCGCATGTCGCGCACCGCGGACGCGACGGGGTGTCCGACCGCGAGCGCGGCCAGGTCGCGTCGTACGGGCGTCAGCGGCACGGTCGCGAGCGCCAGCAGCGCGAACAGCGACGCGGTCGCGGCGACCGACACGGCGGCGCCGGCCGAGAGGATGCCGACCACGAAACCTGCCACGCCGGGCCCGATCGCCTGGCCGATGGCCGGCCGGACCATGCCCTCGAACCCGTTGACCGCGAGCAGGTCGGACTCGGGCACGAGCGCCGGCAGCCACGCGGAGTACGCCGGGTAGTAGAAGGCCATGCCGACACCGGTCGCGAACGAGACCGCGGCCAGGTGCCAGATCTGGGTGTTGTCCGTGAGCGAGAGCACGGCGACCAGCGTCATGCCGGTGAGCTCCACGGTGGCGACGCCGAGCAGGATCAGCTTCTGCGGGACCCGGTCGGCGACCACGCCGCCCAGGAGGGCGGGCAGCAGCACACCGACGGCGTTGGCGGTGGTGACCGCGGACAGCTGCCCGGGGCCCCCGCCGATGCGGATCACCTCCCACACCAGCGCGACGATCCAGACGCCGGAGGCGAAGCTGCTGAGGACGAGCGCGAGGGCGAGCCGCCGGTAGCCGGCGTGCCGGAACGGCGTCAGCGCGCGCGGCACCCGCCGCGGCGCCTGCAGCTGCTCGGTCATCTCTCCTCCTTCGTCCGTGGGTTCAAGTCTGTCTGGATGGACCGACATTCCCGCCCGGACTCATCGGCCGGTGAAGATTCGGTCACGGTGGCCCAGCGTGAGGGTTCGGGTAGCTGGTGCGCATCAGGTTTTCGGGGGTGCGGTGGTAGGACGACGGTTCGGCTCGCGTTGTCGGTGGTGGAAAGGCGCTGCGACGGGGGAGGTACGGCGCGGGGTTGCGGTCCGCTCCCGCGCTCGGGGCGTGGCTGTGGTCGAGGAGGCGCCCAGCCGTCCGGTGGTCGAGCAGCGAGCGCCAGCGAGCGAGTGTCGAGACCACACCGTTGAGGGCTCCAGAAGACTTTCGAAATACTTCTCCACAGCTGTCCGGAATGCCGCATTCCCGGTCCCGGATTGTCGGTGGTCGATGCCAGAATTCCCTGTATGACAACGGCATTCGACGACACCAGAGGCAGCACCCGGTCACTGTCCTGATCGCCGCCGTCACGCCGACCTGCGACCAGCTCGGGGACCTCGCGGCTGTGGTCCCTCGCGACCCGCCGGACCGAGACCAACCTGACCGCGCTGACCGCGCTGCGGCACCGGCTCACCGAGCTCGAGCTCCGGGTCGCCCACCACGCCGACCACCTCGACCTCGGCGGGAATCACGGCGCCGCCGACACCGCCTCCTGGTGGGCCAACCAGACTCTCCAGACCAAGCGGGACGCCAAACGTCGCCTGGAGCTCGCGAAGCAGCTGGACTGTGACCACGAGCCGGTCCGGGACGCGATGGCCGCCGGCCGCGTCTCCGAGGACCAGGCCGTGGTGATCGTCAAGGGCGTCGACGCGCTCCCGGTCGAGCACCGCCGCGAGGCGGAGAACCACCTGATCGGCCTTGCCGCCGAGCACGACCCGGTCGCGCTGCGCCGGATCGCGCACCACATCCTCGAAGTGGTCGCCCCCGAGATCGCCGAAGAACACCAGCTCAAAGCCCTGCAACGCCAAGAAGCGCTCGCCGAGGAAGCCTGCCGGTTCACCATCGCCGACGACGGCCACGGCCTGTGCCACGGCCGGTTCACCCTCCCCGCACCGGTCGGGGCGATGCTCAAGCAGGCGGTGCTCGCGATCAACTCACCCCAGCACCGCCGCCACTCCGGCACCCCCAAGGGGCTCGGGCACGCGTTCTGCGAGTACGTCACCCGCTACCCGATCGACCGGCTCCCCCAGGCCGGCGGCGTCGACGCCACGATCGTGGTCACGATGACCCTGGAGAACCTGCTCGGCGACAGCCAGGCACCAGCGGTGTTGGACACCGGGGACCCGATCACCGCCGACCAGGCCCGCAAGCTCGCCTGCGAGGCCGGGATCATCCCGATGGTCCTGGCTGGGAAGTCCAAGATCCTCGACCTCGGACGCCGCAAACGCCTCTACGACCGGTACCAGCGGATCGCGATCCGACACCGCGACCAGCACTGCACAGCACAAGGATGCGACTGGCCCGCAGCGATGTGCCACGTCCACCACAACACCCCCTGGAGCCGAGGCGGGAAGACCGACCTCGCCGACGGACGCCTGCTGTGCCCGCGGCACCACTCCTACGCACACTCACCGAAGTACACGATGAAGACCGTGAACAACGGACGCGTCATCTTCAGCCGCACGTAGGCCGCACGCAGCCGGGCAAAGCCACGACGCCGGGCACGAGCGGACCGTCCCCTTCTGGAACCATGTGCCCATGGCGGAGCCCGAGAAGGTCGTCGCGCGCAACCGCAAGGCGCGCCACGACTACCACCTCGAGGACACCTGGGAGGCCGGGATCGTGCTGGTCGGCAGCGAGGTGAAGGCGCTGCGCGCCGGGCGCGCGTCGCTGGTCGACGGGTTCGCCGAGGTCGACGGCGGCGAGATCTGGCTGCACAACGTGCACATCCCGCAGTACGACCAGGCCACCTGGACCAACCACGCGGCGCGACGCAAGCGCAAGCTGCTCCTGCACCGGGCGGAGATCGACAAGATCGAGCGCCGGGTCAACGAGCGCGGGCTGACGATCGTGCCGCTGTCGCTCTACTTCAAGGACGGCCGCGCCAAGGTCGAGATCGCCCTCGCCCGTGGCAAGAAGTCCTGGGACAAGCGGCACGCCCTGGCCGAGCGACAGGCGACCCGCGAGGTCGAGCAGGCGGTCGGTCGCCGGCTCAAGGGCATCACGGACTGAGCGACGTCCTCAGATCCCGATCGGGTGCCAGACCGTCTTGGTCTCCAGGAACTGCGTCATCCGGTCGAGCCGCGGCGGTCGCCAGCAGGTCCTCGTCGCCGGGGCGGCGCACCCGCTTGAGGTTCTCGGCGGCCGCGTCCTCGAGGTCGCGGGCGAGCGTCGGGGTCGTCGACGCCGGTCAGGTCGAGGCCGTTGACGTCCATGTGCGACGCCAGCCACGGCGCGATCTCGGCGCGCTGGCCGGTGAGCACGTTGACCACACCGCCGGGCACGTCGGCGGTGGCCATCACCTCGGCCAGCGTGATCGCGGTCAGCGGGTGCGGCTCGCTGGCGATCACCACGCAGGTGTTGCCGGTGGTGATCAGCGGCGCGACCACGGAGACCAGCCCGAGCAGCGGCCCCTTCGGCGCGACCACGGCGACACGCCGGTCGGCTCGGGCGCGGAGTGGTTGAAGTACGGGCCGGCGACCGGGTTGGCGCCACCGGTGACCTGCGCGATCTTGTCGGACCACCCGGCGTACCAGACCAGCCGGTCGATGGCGGCGTCGACGTACTGCCGGGCCTTCGCCGCGGAGATGCCCTCGGCCGCGCGGAGCTCGGCCTCGAACTGGTCGCGGCGGCCCTCGAGCACCTCGGCGATCCGGTAGACGACCTGCCCGCGGTTGTACGCCGTGCGCGCCGACCAGCCAGCCGAACGCCGTGCGGGCGGCCTTGACCGCGTCGCGGGCGTCCTTGCGCGAGGCCTGGGAGGCGTTGGCGAGGAACCTCCCCTTGGCGTCGTTGACGACGTAGGAGCGGCCGGACTCCGAGCGGGGGAACGCGCCGCCGATGTAGAGCTTGTACGTCTTGCGGACGTCGAGTCGCTGTCAGACGGCAAGGTATGCCTCCAGTCCGTGGCGGCCGCCCTCGCGGCCGTAGCCCGACTCCTTGTAGCCGCCGAACGGCGACGCGGGGTCGAAGCGGTTGAACGTGTTGGCCCAGACCACGCCGGCGCGCAGCTGGTCGGCCATCCACAGGATCCGGGAGCCCTTGTCGGTCCAGATGCCGGCGGACAGCCCGTACGGCGTGTTGTTGGCCTTCTCGACCGCCTCCTTCGGCGTGCGGAAGGTCAGGATCGAGAGCACCGGCCCGAAGATCTCCTCGCGGGCGATCCGGTGCGCCTGGCTGACCCCGGTGAAGATGGTCGGCGCGAACCAGAAGCCGTGGTCGGGCAGCTCGCACGGCGGCGACCAGCGGCCGGCACCCTCGGCCTCGCCGATCTCGGACGAGCTCACGGATCTTCGCGAGCTGCTCGGCGGAGTTGATCGCGCCGACGTCGGTGTTCTTGTCCAGCGGGTCGCCGACCCGCAGCGTGGCCATCCGGCGCTTGAGCCGCTCGACCACCTCGTCGGCGACCGACTCCTGCACCAGCAGCCGGGACCCGGCGCAGCAGACGTGGCCCTGGTTGAAGAAGATGCCGTTGACGATGCCCTCGACGGCCTGGTCGACCGGCGCGTCGTCGAAGACGATGTTGGCGGCCTTGCCGCCGAGCTCGAGGGTCACCTTCTTCGCGGCTGCCCGCGACGGACTTCGCGATCGCCCGGCCGACGTCGGTCGAGCCGGTGAACGCGACCTTGTCGGCGTCGGGGTGGCCGACCAGCGCGCGGCCGGTGTCACCGGCGCCGGTGATGATGTTGACGACACCCGGCGGCAGGTCGGCCTGCTGGCAGATCTCGGCGAACAGCAGCGCGGTCAGCGGCGTGGTCTCGGCCGGCTTGAGGACGACCGTGTTGCCGCAGGCCAGCGCGGGCGCGATCTTCCAGGCCAGCATCAGGAACGGGAAGTTCCACGGGATCACCTGCGCGGCGACGCCGCAGCGGCTGCGGGTCGGCCCCGTAGCCGGCGTGCTCGAGCTTGTCGGCCCAGCCGGCGTAGTAGAAGAAGTGCGCGGCGGCCGTCGGGATGTCGACGTCGCGCGACTCCTTGATCGGCTTGCCGTTGTCGATCGACTCCAGGACGGCGAGCTCGCGGCTGCGCTCCTGGATGATCCGCGCGATCCGGAAGAGGTACTTCGAGCGCTCGGCGCCCGACATCCGCGACCAGACCCGGGTGTAGGCGCGGCGTGCCGACCTGATCGGCGGCGTCGACGTCGGCCTCGTCGGCCTCGGCGACCTCGGCGAGCACCTCCTCGGTGGCCGGGCTGATCGTCTTGAAGGCCTTGCCGTGGCCCTCGGTGAACTCGCCGTTGACGAAGAGTCCGTACGACGACTTGATGTCGACGACCGAGCGGGACTCGGGAGCCGGTGCGTAGGCGAACGCGGGAGCTTGCGCCTTCGTGGTTGAGCTTGTCGAAGCCATGAATCAGTCCAGCGTGAAGTAGTCGGGACCGGAGTAGCGCCCGGTCTGCATCTTGGTGCGCTGCATCAGCAGGTCGTTGAGCAGCGTGGAGGCGCCGAACCGGAACCAGTCGGGGTCGAGCCAGTCCGGGCCCGCCACCTCGTTGACCATCACGAGGTACTTGATCGCGTCCTTGCTGGTGCGGATGCCGCCGGCCGGCTTGACGCCGACCATGGTGCCGGTGAGCTCGCGGTAGTCACGGACCGCCTCGAGCATCACCAGCGTCACCGGGAGCGTGGCGGCCGGCTGGATCTTGCCGGTCGAGGTCTTGATGAAGTCCGCGCCGGCCAGCATCGCCAGCCACGACGCCCGTCGTACGTTGTCGTAGGTCTGGAGCTCGCCGGTCTCGAAGATCACCTTGAGGTGGGCACTCTGACCGTCGGGTCTGGCACAGGCCTCCTTGACCTGCACGATCTCGTCGTAGACCTCGAGGTAGCGGCCGGACAGGAACGCGCCCCGGTCGATCACCATGTCGATCTCGTGGGCGCCGGCGTCGACGGCGTGCCTGGTGTCGGCCAGCTTGATGTCCATGGCGGCGCGGCCGCTCGGGAACGCGGTGGCCACCGCGGCGATGTGCACGGACGCCTGTCCTGAGCCTGTCGAAGGGCTGGTGCCGAGCGCCGCGGCCGCGAACGGGACCATGTCGGGGTAGACGCACACGGCGGCCGCGCTGGGACAGCTCGGGTCGGCCGGATCGGGGTGGACGGCCTTGCTGCACAGGGCGCGCACCTTGCCTGGCGTGTCGTTGCCCTCGAGCGTGGTGAGGTCGACCATCCGGATGGCGAGGTCGATCGCGTAGGCCTTGGCGGTGGTCTTGATCGATCGGGTGCCGAGGCCGGCCGCACGCGCCTCGGCGCCGACCTGGTCGACACCGGGCAGTCCGTGGAGGAAGCGGCGGAGCGAGGCGTCGGACGAGGTCGCATCTGCGAGTACCGACGCCGCCGTCTGTGACTTCTCTTGGGCCCCAGCTGCAGTCGGAGAGTTCAGGATGGTCACGATTGTGAGTCTAGGGAGGTACGGCGCCGCACGCGAAACGTAAGGTGACCAGATGCGCCGGGTCACCGCGCGACCGATGGAGCATCCCATGGGCCGCGAGTTCGACTTCCCACCCACCAGCGGCGTCTGGTCGGGGTGGTTCGGTCTGGCCTTCGTGGCCGGCACGATCACGGTCATCGCCTGGCACGGGTTCACCCCGCTCGGGGTGCAGTTCACGGTCGGCCTGGTCCTGGCCGGTGTGCTCATCTACGCGTTCATGCTGCGGCCCCGGATCCAGGTCCGCGGCGGCCGGGTACGCCTGGTCAACCCGTTCCACGTGGTCGAGATCCCGTTGCCGCTGGTGCGCAGCGTGCTGGTGCGGTCGGCGACGTACGTCTTCGTGGGCGAGCGGCGCAAGAAGTACGTCGGAGTCGCCGTCGGTCGCGACCCGCGCGACCTCACCAGGTCCCGCAACGGCACCTGGACGGTGAGCCGGGGGAGCGAGAGCTTCGCCGGCTACCGGCGGCCCGACGGGAGCTCGCCCACCGCCGGTCGCGCTGCAGGTGCCCGACATCCTCGAGGAGTGGGTCGAGCGGCTCGCCCGCGACGCACGGGCGCACGACGACGGGAAGCGACCTCCGGGTCGAGCGCACCCTGATCTGGCCGTTGATCCTCTCGACCCTGGCGCTCGCGGTCCTGCTGGCCGTGGTCGTCGTGGCCGCCTGAGTAGGGTGACGAGATGCTCGGCCGACCCGCGACACCGCCCCGTGCCGGCGACTTCGACTTCCCCGCCACCAGCGGCGCGACGACAGGTGTCATCGGCCTGCTGGTCGCCGTCGGCGGGATGGTCTGGGTGCTGGCCACCGTGCACACGGCGGCGGGCGTGCGGTCTCGCGTTCGCCTTCGCGCTGTTCGGGGTCCTGAGCTACGCGTTCATGCTGCGGCCCCGGGTGCGGGTGACCTCGGGCGTGCTCCGGCTGGTCAACCCGTTCGAGACCACCGCGATCCCGTTGGCGCTGGTCAGCCGGGTGTCGGTGCGCTCGGCCACCCATGTGCACGTGGGCGAGAAGCGCTACATCGGTGTCGCCGTCGGCCGCAAGACCCGCGAGATGGTGCGGCCTCGCGGGGAGATCGCCGGGACATCCTCACCCTTCAGTCTCGGTGTCGGGCGGCTCGCACCGAACACCCCTTCGCCGACCGAGCGCGTGCCCGACATGCTCGAGGAGTACGTCGGCACCTTGGCCAAGGACGCCGCGCGCGAGTCGGCGGACCCGGCGCTCGCCGTACGCCGTGACTGGGCCTGGTGGCTGATCGCACCGGCCGCGGTGCTCGCGGCCGCGCTGCTGGTCTCGTTGTTCCTCGGCTAGTGACTACAGGCCCGCGGCTGCCTGTACGTCCGCCCGGATCGCGTCCAGCCGGCCGACCGCGGAGATGCGGGCCGCGTCGACGCCTTCCGGGTCGTCGGCCTCGACCGGGACCACGACCTCCAGGTAGCACTTGATCTTCGGCTCGGTGCCCGACGGGCGCACGATCACCCGGGCGTGCTCGGCCAGCCGGTAGCGCAGACCGTCGGTGGGCGGGAGGTCCGCCGACCCCTGCGACAGGTCGTCGATCCCCTCGACGTCGAACCCGCCGAGGGTCGTGGGTGGTGAGGTGCGCAGCCGCTCCATGGTGGCCGGGATCTGCGCGAGGTCGCTCATCCGCACGCTCAGCTGGTCGGTGGCGTGCAGCCCGTGCTCGCGCGCGAGCCGGTCGAGGCTGTCGCGCAGCGTGCGCCCCTCCGCCTTGAGCGTGGCCGCGAGCTCGCAGACCAGCAGCAGCGCCGAGATCCCGTCCTTGTCGCGCACGTGGCCCGGGTCGACGCAGTAGCCGAGCGCCTCCTCGTAGCCGAACGCGAGGCCGTCGACGCGGCCGATCCACTTGAAGCCGGTCAGGGTCTCCAGGTGCGGCTGCCCGGTCGCCTCGGCCATCTTGCCGAGCAGCGACGACGACACGATGGACGCGGCGTACACGCCGGTGCGTCCCTGCCGGAGCAGATGGTCGGCCAGGAGCACGCCGACCTCGTCGCCGCGCAGCATCTGCCAGCCGTGCGGCCCGGGCACCGCGACCGCGCACCGGTCGGCGTCGGGGTCGTTGGCCACCACGACATCGGCCCCGACCTCCTCCGCGAGCGCCATCGCCAGGTCCATCGCGCCCGGCTCCTCGGGGTTCGGGAAGGCGACCGTGGGGAAGTCGGCGTCGGGCTCGGCCTGGGCGACGGCCACGTGCGGCGGCGCGAAGCCGGCCCGCTCGAGCGCCGTCGCCACCGTCGACCCGCCGACGCCGTGGAGCGGCGTGTAGACCGTGATCAGATCGCGCGGTCCGTCGCCGACCAGGCCGGCCACCACGTCGAGGTAGCGGTCGAGGACGTCGTCGCCGAGCACCTCGCCGCCGCTGCCGCGCGGGACCTCGGCCAGGGCGCCGACCTTCGCGATCCGGTCCGCGATCTCGGCGTCCGCCGGCGGCACGATCTGGCTGCCGTCGCCGAGGTAGACCTTGTAGCCGTTGTCCTGCGGCGGGTTGTGGCTGGCGGTCACCATCACGCCGGCTACGGCACCGAGGTCGCGGATCGCGAACGCCAGCAGGGGCGTGGGCAGCGGACGCGGGAGCACCAGCGCGGACAGCCCGGCCCCGGTCATCACCTCGGCGGTGTCGCGCGCGAAGACGTCGGAGTTGTGGCGCGCGTCGTACCCGATGACGACGGAGTCACCGTCAGCCGCGCCGTGGTCGCGCAGGTACGCCGCGAGCCCGGCCGCGGCGCGGATCACGACCACGCGGTTCATCCGGTTCGGGCCGGCTCCCAGCGCCCCGCGCAGCCCCGCCGTCCCGAACTCGAGGGTGCCCGCGAACCGATCGGCCAGGTCGGCCAGTGCCGTCTCGTCGCCGGACCCGGCCGCCTCGAGGAGGGCGCCGAGCTCGGCCCGGGTCTGCTGGTCGGGATCCTCGTCGGCCCACGCCCTGGCCCGCTCCAGCAGGTCGCTCTGATCACTCACCCCGGCAACTTACTAGGGTTCCTCCGTGCGACGGATCTGCGTGTACCTCGGCTCCAGCCCCGGCTCCCGGCCCGACTACACGGCCGCGGCCGAGCGGCTGGCCGCGGTGCTCGCCGAGCGCGGCCTCGGCCTCGTGTACGGCGGCGCGCACGTCGGAACCATGGGCGTGATCGCGGACGCCGTGCTGGCGGCCGGTGGCGATGTGGTCGGCGTCATCCCGCGGACCCTGCAGGAGAAGGAGGTCGCGCACCAGTCGCTGACCGAGCTCCACGTCGTCGGGTCGATGCACGAGCGCAAGCTGATGATGATGGACCTCTCCGACGGGTTCGTCTGCCTCCCGGGCGGCACGGGCACGCTGGAGGAGCTGTTCGAGACGTTCACCTGGCTGCAGCTCGGCATCCACTCCAAGCCGATCGGTCTGCTCGACGTGGCGGGCTACTGGAGCGGCCTGGTGGGATTCCTCGACCATGCCGTGGCCGAGGGCTTCATCCGGCGCGAGCACGCCGACCTGCTGCTCGTCGACGACGACCCGGCCCGGCTGCTCGACCGGTTCGCCGCATGGGAGCCGCCCGCACTCTCGAAGTGGGTCGGCCGGGACGAGGCATGAGCAGGTTCGTGGCCGGCCAGACGGCGCTGCTCGTCGCGATCCCGTCGGCGGAGCCCGTGGTGGCCCGACTGCGCGCGGCGTACGACGTGTCAGCGGCATACGGCGTGCCCGCGCACGTGACCGTGCTCTTCCCGTTCCTTGCCGTACGACGCCGTCGACGACGCAGTGCGCGCCGACCTGGCGGGGATCGCGGCGTCCGTGCCGGCTGCCGACGTGACGTTCGGGCGCTGCCGACGCTGGCCGCGCGTGGCCTGGCTGGAGCCCGAGCCGGACCGGCACTTCCGCGACCTGACCGCGCGGGTCGCCGCGCGCTGGCCGGAGCACCCGCCCTATGCCGGGACGATCGCCGACCCGGTGCCGCACCTGACCGTTGCGGAGGGTGACGACGACGTGCTCGAGCTCGCTGAGCGGGAGGTCGGGCCCGGGCTGCCGTTCGCGGCACGCGTCGACCGGCTGCACCTGATCGCCTTCGACGGCAGCCGGTGGCAGCCGAGCACCCACTGGTCGCTGGGGGGCTGATCCAGCCCGGACGTCGCGACCTACGCTCAGATCTGCGGCACGATCGCGCCGAGGAGCTCGCCCATCCGGCCGGCCGCAGCCCGGCCGGCCGCGAGGACCTCCTCGTGGTTGAGCGCCTCGCCGGTGATTCCCGCGGCGAGGTTGGTGACCAGGGAGATGCCGAGCACCTCCAGGCCGGCCTCGCGGGCGGCGATCGCCTCGAGCGTGGTCGACATGCCGACCAGGTGGCCGCCGATCGCGCGGATCATGCCGATCTCGGACGGGGTCTCGTAGTGCGGGCCCGGCAGCTGGACGTAGACGCCCTCGTCGAGGGACCCGTCGACGGAGCGGCACAGCGCGCGCAGCCGCGGGCTGTAGAGGTCGGTGAGGTCGACGAAGTTGGCGCCCTCGATCGGTGAGGTGGCGGTGAGGTTGATGTGGTCGCTGATCAGCACCGGCGTGCCGGGCTGCCAGGCCTCCCGCAGGCCGCCGCAGCCGTTGGTCAGCACCACGGCGCGGCACCCGGCCGCCGCCGCCGTGCGCACGCCGTGCACCACGGCGCGCACGCCGAGGCCCTCGTAGAAGTGGGTGCGGCCGAGGAACACCAGCAGGTTGCGGTCCCCGGCGCGCACCGACCGGATCTTGCCGGCGTGCCCGGCCACCGCCGGTGGCGCGAAGCCGGGCAGGTCCGTCGAGCTGAGCTCCACGGTCGCCTCGCCCAGCGCGTCGACGGCCGGCAACCAGCCGCTGCCCATCACCAGGGCGATGTCGTGGTTCTCGACGCCGGTCTTCTCGCGGAGCACCGCGGCGGCCTCGGCAGCGGCGGTGCGCGGGTCGGGGGAGGTGCTCACCCGGGGCACTCTAAGCGGCGATGCCCGAGGTTCGTCAGAGACCGGTCGAGCGACACTCGCGGCTGCGGATCCAGGACACGTAGTCGGCCGGGGCGCCGCCGGCCTCCGCGGCGTCGGAGAGCACGCCGAGGTAGCTCGCCGACGGCAGACCGCCCTCGAACGCGTCGAGCACGTACATCCAGGCCACCACCTCGCCGGTGAGCAGCGCGACGCGCACGCGTAGCCGCCGGAACAGGCCGGTGTCGGCCGACTCCCACTGGTCGAGCTGGGCAGCGTCCTCGTCGGTCACGTCGTAGACGGCCACGAAGACCTGCTCGAACGGGTCCTGCACCACGGTGGCCATCGCGCCGTCCCAGCCGATGTCCTCACCGCCGAACGTGAGCCGCCAGCCCTGCAGCCAGCCGGCGCCGCGCAGCGGCGAGTGCGGGCACCGTTCGCCCATCCGTGCCGGGTCGAGGTTCGTCCCGTAGGCGGCGTACAGCGTCACGCGCGTCACGTTAGTGCGGGAGGACCCCGGGTCGCTGGTACGACGTGCGGTTTGGCCCCGGCGTCCTGTGCCGTGGAGGATGAGCGCCGTGGAGCGAGTGGTGATCATCGGTGGCGGACCCGGCGGCTACGAGTCGGCGCTGGTCGCGAGCCAGCTGGGCGCGGACGTGACCGTCGTCGACACCGACGGCCTCGGCGGCTCCGCCGTGCTCACCGACTGCGTGCCCGAGCAAGACGCTGATCGCCACCGTCCGAGCTGATGGCCGACCTCGCCGACGCTCCCGAGCTGGGCGTGACCTTCCGGGACGCCGCCGGCGACGAGGCGAGCCGCGTGGTGGTCGACCTTCCCCGCGTCAACCGGCGCGTGAAGCAGCTCGCCGCCGACCAGTCCAACGACATCGGCCGGCACCTCGATCGCGACGGCGTGCGGGTGCTGGTCGGGCGGGCGCGGCTCGACGGCCCGGAGCGCGTCGTGGTCGAGCTGGCCGACGGTGAGGAGCGGACGCTGGAGGCCGACGCGGTCCTGGTCGCGACCGGCGCCGCGCCGCGGATCCTCGACAGCGCCGTGCCGGACGGCGAGCGGATCCTGACCTGGGAGCAGGTCTACGACCTCGCCGAGATACCGAGCCGGATGGTCGTGGTCGGCTCCGGTGTCACCGGCGCCGAGTTCGCCAGCGGCTACCTGTCGCTCGGCATCGACGTCACCCTGGTCTCCTCGCGCGACCGGGTGCTGCCCGGTGAGGACGCCGACGCCGCCCAGGTGCTCGAGGACGTGCTCGAGCGGCGCGGCATGACCGTGATGCACAGGTCCCGGATGCAGTCCGTGACCCGGGACGGCGACACCGTGACGGTGACCCTGACCGACGGCCGCACCGTGGAGGGGTCGCACTGCCTGCTGGCGCTGGGCTCGGTGCCGAACACCGCCGACCTCGGCCTCGAGGAGGCCGGGGTGACGCTCGACGACGGCGGCTTCGTCAAGGTCGACCGGGTCTCGCGCACCTCGGCACGGGGCGTGTACGCCGCCGGCGACTGCACCGGCGTCCTGATGCTGGCGTCGGTCGCGGCGATGCAGGGCCGGATCGCGATGTGGCACTTCCTGGGCGACGCCGTCGCGCCGCTCGACCTCGGCCAGGTCGCCTCCAACGTCTTCACCTCGCCGGAGATCGCCACGGTCGGCGTCTCGCAGCGCGCCGTGGACGCCGGCGAGCTCGCGGTCGAGTCGATCACCCTCCAGCTGGCCGGCAACCCGCGCGCGAAGATGCAGGGTGTCCACGACGGCTTCGTGAAGCTGTTCTGCCGCCCCGGCACCGGCATCGTGGTCGGGGGAGTGGTGGTCGCCCCGCGTGCCTCCGAGCTGATCCACCCGGTCTCGATCGCGGTCGCGGAGTCGCTCACCGCCGACGCAGCTCGCGCACGCGTTCACGGTCTACCCGTCGATCAGCGGGTCCGTCGCCGAGGCCGCCCGGCAGCTCCACCACCGGCCGGACTGAACGCACGAAATGACGTTTCTGTAATCACAGAAATGTGATTCTTTCACGCTTTCTCGAAAGGACACGCGGCCCATTTCCCGGGCTATCTTGGCTCGTCACACCAGTCACACCGACCACCTGCCGCCGTCCGCATCGGGGATCACCACCATGACGCCCATCCGCGCCGCCGCCCGTGCCGCAGCCCGCGCCTCGGCCGCCCTGATCGCGGCCGCGCTCGTCGTACCGCTGCTGTCGTCGCCGACCGGGGCGGTGAGCGTGAGCGAGTCCTTCACGGTGCCGGCCACCGGGTCGTTCACCATCGTCGGGCACGGCTTCGGCCACGGACACGGAATGTCGCAGTACGGCGCGAACGGCGCCGCGCGCAAGGGCCTCAAGCACGAGGACATCCTGAGCTTCTACTACCCGGGGACCGCGATCGCGACGGCCGCCGGCTGGCTCCGGGTGCTGATCTCCGGGCACAGCGGCAGCGATCTCGTGGTCCTCGCCCAACCCGGCCTGAACGTGCGCGACCGGGGCACCAACAAGGACTACCGGCTGCCCTCGAACCTGGGCGCCACCCAGTGGCGGCTCACGGTCGACGGCACCGCGTCCGTCGTCGACTACAAGACCAACGCCTGGCACCGCTACCGACCGGGCGGCCTGGCGGTGCTCACCGGCGACGGGGCGTTCCGAGCCACGTCCGGGAAGCTCACGCTGGTGACCTCCTCCGGCAACCGCGTCTACCGCGACCAGCTCAACAACATGTCTCCGGCACCGGGTTCGGCCAGCCGGGTCACGGTCAACTCGGTGACGCTCGAGAACTACGTCAAGGGCGTGGTCCCGGCCGAGATGCCGGCTTCGTGGAGCCCCGAGGCGGTGCAGGCGCAGGCGGTGGCCGCACGCACCTACGCCTGGTGGTCGCGGGCGCAGTTCCGCAGACCGCTACTACCAGGTCTGCGACACCTCCTCCTGCCAGGTCTACAAGGGCTACGGCGGGGAGCATCCCGCGGCCAACACCGCCGTCGACGCGACCAGCGGCCAGATCCTCACGTACGGCGGCCAGGCGGCGTTCACGCAGTTCTCCGCCAGCAGCGGTGGCCGCACGTCGGCCGGCGGTGTTCCCTACCTGCCGAGCAAGGGCGACCCGTACGACGCCTGGACCGGCAACCCCGTCCACGACTGGAGCGTCAAGGTCAGCGAGACCACGCTCGAGAAGCGCTACCCGAGGATCGGCGACCTGAAGAAGATCAAGGTCACCAGCCGCGAGGGCGGCGGCGAGTGGAACGGGCGGGTCTGGAACGTGACCCTGGTCGGGGGCAGCGCGTCGAAGGTGGTCACGGGCAGCGACCTCCGCTCGATCTACGGCCTGCGGTCGACGTACTTCACGTTCAGGTGAGGCTCAGGAGCCACTGAGCACGAGCACCAGGTCGCCACCTTCGACCTGCTGCGTGCCCTCGAACGCCAGCCGCTCCACGGTTCCGGCCACCGGTGCGGTGATCGAGGCCTCCATCTTCATCGCCTCGATGGTGGCGACGGTCGCACCCTTCGCGACCTCGTCGCCCGCGCCGACCTGCAGGGTCACCACGCCGTCGAACGGAGCGGCCACCTGCCCCGGCTTCGAGGTGTCGGCCTTCTCCTGCGCGGCCACCTCGGACGCGACCGACGTGTCGCGCACGTTGACCGGGCGGAGCTGGCCGTTGATCGTGCACATCACCGTGCGGTAGCCGCGCTCGTCGGGCTCGCTGATCGACTGCAGCCCGAGCAGCAGCGTCTTGCCCTCCGCGATCTCGACCTCGAGCTCCTCCTCGGCTCGCAGCCCGTAGAGGTACGGCGTGGTCGGGAGCACGGAGATGTCGCCGTACCGCTCCCGCGACTCGTGGAACTCCTTGGTGGGACCCGGGAACAGCAGCTGGTTGAGCGTCGACCTGCGCTGCCGCTCCAGTCCCTCCGCCTGCTCGTCGGTGACCTCGCCCACGGGCTGCTTCCAGGTGCGGCCCTCGAGCGCCTTGGTGCGGAACGGCTCCGGCCAGCCGCCGGGCGGGTCGCCGAGCTCGCCGTTGAGGAAGCCGACCACCGAGTCCGGGATGTCGAACTTCGCCGGACTGTCCTCGAACTCGGCGGGGTCGGCCCCGACCGCCACCAGGTGCAGCGCGAGGTCGCCGACCACCTTCGAGCTCGGGGTCACCTTGACCACATTGCCGAGGATGTCGTTGGCGGCGGCGTACATGTCCTCGATCTGCTCGAACTTCTCGCCCAGACCGAGTGCGATCGCCTGCTGGCGCAGGTTGGACAGCTGCCCGCCCGGGATCTCGTGCGTGTACACGCGCCCCGTCGGCGACGGCAGTCCGCTCTCGAACGGCGCGTAGACCCGGCGCGTGGCCTCCCAGTAGGGCTCCAGCGAGCAGACCGCGTCGAGGTCGAGGCCGGTCTCACGCTCGGAGTGGTCGGTGGTCGCGACCAGTGCCGACAGCGCGGGCTGGCTCGTCGTACCGGCCATCGCCGCGGTGCACGCGTCGACCGCGTCGACGCCGACGTCGATCGCGGCCAGCAGGGTGGCGAGCTGGCCGCCCGGGGTGTCGTGGGTGTGCAGGTGCACCGGCAGGTCGAAGCGCTCGCGCAGCGCGCTCACGAGCGTGCGCGCCGCCGGGGCGCGCAGCAGCCCGGCCATGTCCTTGATCGCCAGCACGTGGGCGCCGGCGTCGACGATCCGGTCGGCGAGCTCGAGGTAGTAGTCGAGCGTGTAGAGCGTCTCGTCCGGACTGGAGAGGTCGCCGGTGTAGCAGAGCGCCACCTCGGCCACCGACGTCCCGGTCGCGCGCACGGCCTCGATCGCGGGTCGCATCTGCTCGACGTCGTTGAGCGCGTCGAAGATCCGGAACACGTCGATGCCGCTCTCGGCCGCCTCCTGCACGAACGCGTTCGTCACCGCCGCGGGGTACGGCGTGTAGCCCACGGTGTTGCGACCGCGCAGCAGCATCTGCAGGCAGATGTTGGGGACCGCCTGGCGCAGCCGGGTCAGCCGCTCCCACGGGTCCTCGCTCAGGAACCGCAGCGCCACGTCGAACGTCGCGCCGCCCCAGGCCTCGAGGCTCCACAGCTGCGGCGTGAGCCGGGCGACGTGGCCCGACACCGTGATCAGGTCGCGGGTGCGCACCCGGGTGGCCAGCAGCGACTGGTGGGCGTCGCGGAACGTCGTGTCCGTGACCGCGACCGCCGTCTGCTCGCGCAGCGCCCGTGCGAACGCCTCCGGCCCGAGCGCGATGCAGCTGCTGCCGGGTGCCGTCGGGCGCGGGCACCGCGGCGTCGAGCGGGGGCAGCTTGGTGGCCGGGTCGCAGTGACACCGGCGCGGCGCCGTGCGGCTGGTTGACGGTGACCTGGGCCAGCCAGCTGAGCAGCTTGGTGCCGCGGTCGGCGCTTGCCCGCGCGCCGAGCAGCTGCGGGTGCCGGTCGATGAAGCTGGTCGTCAGCCGGCCGGCGACGAAGTCCGGTTCGCTCAACAGCGCCTCGAGGAACGCGATGTTGGTGGAGACGCCGCGGATCCGGAACTCCGCGAGTGCCCGCCGGGCTCGCTGCACCGCGTTCTCGAACGTCGACCCTCGGCAGGTGAGCTTGGCCAGCATCGAGTCGAAGTGGGCGGAGATCTCGGCCCCGGTGTACGTCGTACCTCCGTCGAGGCGGACGCCGGCGCCGCCGGGGGAGCGGTACGTCGTGATCTTGCCGGTGTCGGGGCGGAAGCCGTTGGCGGGGTCCTCGGTCGTGATCCGGCACTGGAGCGCCGCGCCGCGCAGCGTGACCGTGTCCTGGGAGAGCCCGAGGTCCGCGAGCGTCTCGCCTGAGGCGATCCGCATCTGGGACTGCACGAGGTCGACGTCGGTGACCTCCTCGGTGACCGTGTGCTCGACCTGGATCCGCGGGTTCATCTCGATGAAGACGTAGTGACCCTCCGGGTCGAGCAGGAACTCGACGGTGCCCGCGTTGCGGTAGCCGATCTCGCGCGCGAACTTCACGGCGTCGGCGCACATCCGCTCGCGCAGCTCGGCAGGCAGGTTCGGCGCCGGCGCGATCTCGACCACCTTCTGGTGCCGCCGTTGGACCGAGCAGTCACGCTCGAAGAGGTGGATCACGTTGCCCTCGGCGTCGGCGAGGATCTGCACCTCGATGTGCCGCGGCTCCGTGACCGCCTCCTCGACGAACACGGTCGAGTCGCCGAAGGCGCCCTCGCCCTCGCGCATGCAGATCTCGATCGCCTCGCGCAGGTCGGACTCAACGTCCACCCGGCGCATGCCGCGGCCGCCACCGCCGGCGACCGCCTTCACGAACAGCGGGTAGCGGAGCTCCTTCGTGGCCTCGACCAGGGCGTCGACGTCGCGGTTCGGCTCCACCGAGCGCAGGGTCGGGACACCGGCGGCCTTGGCCGCGGCGATCGCACGCGCCTTGTTGCCGGTCAGCTCCAGCACCTCGGCGGTGGGCCCGACGAACGTGATCCCGGCGGCGGCGCAGGCCTCCGCCAGCTGGGGGTTCTCCGAGAGGAAGCCGTACCCCGGGTACACCGCGTCGGCGCCGACCCGCACCGCCGTCCGCACGATCAGGTCGGGGTCGAGGTAGGCCCGCACCGGGTGCCCGCGCTCGCCGATCTCGTAGGCCTCGTCGGCCTTGAGCCGGTGCTCCGAGCCGCGGTCCTCGTAGGGGAAGACGGCGACGGTCGTGGCGCCCATCTCCGTGGCGGCACGGAACGCGCGCACCGCGATCTCGCCCCGGTTGGCCACCAGTACCTTCGCGAACATGCGGCAAACGCTAGTGCCACGGACACCCCGCGGTGCCCGGCGTCCAGCAGGAGGAACCGGCGCCTGACGGGCGACCGACTCACCCCTGCGGGTGTCTTTCCAGATAGTTGACGCAGGTCTACGTTGAACAATGGCTCACATCCGTGGGTCACCGGTTCCATGCCAGTCGACCGGGCTCGGCCGACGACGTGGCAGCACCAAGGAGTCTCCCGTGCCTCTCGGACAACGTGGACGCGTCATCATCGCCAGCATCGCCGTCGTCGCCGTCGTGGCGGTCAGCGCCGGCACCTACGCCTTGACCAGGTCGGGCGGCAAGAGCGAAGCCGAACGCGAGCGTTCCGGCTCGCACGAGATGCGGGAGGCGCTCGAGAAGCATCCCGCGCTCGGTGACCACCGGCTTCCGCTCGCCTTCGTCGTCCGAGAAGCTGGCGCAGAGCGGCGGCGAGGCCAGCGGCGAGATCAAGAACGGGCCCTCGCAGGAGTCCTACGACCAGCGCGCCCTGCCCCGCAAGACGATCTCCTCCGCCCAGCAGAAGGGCGCGGCACGCGCCTTCGGCAAGGCCCGGAGCCGGTCCGCGACCGCCGCGGGTCGTGCGGTGCAGCGCAAGGCCGCGGGCGCCGCGCGCGCCGCGGCCGTCCCGACCTGGACCTCGGCGGGCCCCGACGGCGGCATCCAGGTCGAGGAGGCCACCTACACGGGCACCCCCGCGTTCGTCTCTGGTCGCACCACCGTCGCTGCTGCCCGGAGAGACCTGCCGGACGAGCGGCTGCAACCTGTACGCCGGCACCGCCGGCGGTGGTCTCTGGAAGACCGGCAACGCGCTGGCGGCGCACCCGACCTGGACCCACATCGGCTCCGGCATCCCGTCGACCGCGATCGGCACCGTCTACCGGGCGCCGAACGGCGGCGGCTTCTACGTCGGCACCGGTGAGCCCAACGGATCCTCGGACTCCGAGGCCGGCCTCGGCCTCTACAAGTCCACCGACGGGGCCAGGACCTTCAGCAAGGTGCAGACCTTCGCCAACGGCAAGGACTTCACGCTCAACCGGTCGGTCGCTGCGGTCGCGGTGGACCCGCAACAACGCCAGGCACATCCTGGTCGGCACCGCGGTCGCGCGGCACGGCTCGTCGTCGGTCAACGGCGGCCGCTTCACCCCACCTGGTGCGGCGAAGGTCGGCCTGTACGAGACCCGCAACGGCGGCGCGACCTGGCAGCTCACGCTGAGCCAGGACTCCGACGAGGTCGACCCGAGCTCGCCGACCGGCGCGGACTTCTTCCGCGGTGGCATCTCGAAGATCAAGTTCGACCCGACCCACAGGGGCATGGCCTACGTCGTCGATGTTCGACTACGGCCTGTTCCGCGAGGGCGCGAACGGGAGCTGGCAGCAGATCTACACGATCAAGACCCCGGGTGACCCGGCCACCAGCCTCGACAGCCGGATCGAGTTCGCCACTGGCGTCACTGCCCGGCGGCAGGACCCGGATCTACCTCGGTGACGCGACGTACTTCGACAACGCCAGGTCGGCGCTGCTGCGCACCGACGACGCCACCGTCACCAAGCCGGCTTTCAAGCTGCTGTCCAACCCGACACCCGGCACCCCGGGCTACGGCTCGTACAACTTCTGCCAGGACCAGTGCTCCTACGACATGAACGTGGCCTCACCTCCGGGACGGCCCGACGAGGTGTTCCTCTCCGGCTCGATGAACTACGACGAGCTCCAGGCGTTCGGCGGTCCGGGCAGCTCCAACGGCCGCTCGGTCGTGCGCTCGGCCGACGCGGGCGTGCACGTCACGGACATGACGAACGACGGGCAGGTCCACGCCAACGGCCTGCACCCGGACCAGCACGCGCTCGTGTTCGTGCAGACCGGGCAGGGCAAGCAGGTGTTCTTCAGCGCCTCCGACGGTGGCATCTGGCGCCAGCAGGGTCCGTACGTCGACCGCAGCAGCGACTGTGGTGCGCGCGGGCTCATCGGTCCGGAGCGGGTCGACTGCGAGCAGTACCTGTCCGCGATCCCGAGCCTGAACCAGAGCCTCAACAAGGGCCTGCAGACGCTGCAGTTCCAGTCCGCGAGCGTGACGGCGGGCGATGCCGGGATCATCCAGGGCGGCACCCAGGACAACGGCACCTGGGAGAGCGACGATCCCGACGGGTTCGTCGAGACGATCGGCGGTGACGGTGGGCAGTCCGGCTTCAACGCCGGCACCAGCAGGATCCGCTACCACTCCTACTTCGCACCGCAGCACGACGTCAGCTTCGACAACGGCAGCCCGCCGAGCTGGGACTGGATCTCCGACCCGCTGCTCGACTCGGGCGAGGCGGCGTCGTTCTACACGCCGTTCACCGCCGACCCGAAGGTCGCGGGCACGGTGTTCGACGGTCTGCAGCACATCTGGCGGACCACGGACAACGGCGGCGAGCGGGCGTACCTCGACCAGCACTGCAACGAGATCAGCGGTGACTTCGACGCGCCCTGCGGTGACTGGAAGCCCATGGGCGGCAAGGTCGCCGGCGACCTGTCCGGGGGCGACACGGCCAACTACGTGGTCGCCGTCGAGCGGGCGGCCAGCAACACGGGCACCCTGTGGGCCGGCACCCGCCTCGGCCGGCATCTACGTCTCGACCAACGCCAACGAGGCCAACCCGGCCGCGGTCACGCTACAAGCGCTACGACGTGAAGCTGGGTCTGCCGCAGCGGTTCCCGTCCGGCATCTCGATCGACCCGAACAACCCGAACCACGCCTTCATCTCCTACTCCGGCTACTCGGCGTACTCGCCCGGCGGCCACGTGTACGAGGTGAGGGTCAACCCGGCCACCGGCACCGGCACCGCAAAGGACCTCAGCGGCAACCTCGGCGACCAGCCGATCACCGACGTGGTCTAGGTGCCCTCGACCGGCTCGCTGTACGCGTCGACGGACTTCGGCGTGGTCACCAAGGCCGCGGGCTCGACCAACTGGGTGGCGACGCCCGGTCTGCCCCAGGTGGCGGTCTACGGGCTGACGCTCGACCCGTCGAACCAGACGCTGTACGCCGCCACGCACGGCCGCAGCATCTGGAAGCTGCACGCCGGCTGAGGTTCGTGACGGGCGGTCGCCGCGCGGGACCGACGGGTGAGCACGCCGAGGAGCCCCCTCCCGGAAGCGCTGGGGTGGGCTGGGTGGTGCGCTTCCGGGAGGGGGCTCCTCGGTGGACGCAACCGCAACCCACCGAACACACGCGGCTCAGGCGTCCTTGATCTCGCAGATCACGGCGCCGTTGGTGACGGTGGCGCCTACCTCGGCCTGCAGGCCGGAGACGGTGCCGGACTTGTGGGCCTTGAGCGGCTGCTCCATCTTCATCGCCTCGAGCACCACGATCACGTCGCCCTCGGCGACCTCGGCACCGTCCTCGACCGCGACCTTGACGATGGTGCCCTGCATCGGGGAGGTGACCGAGTCGCCGGAGGCGGCGGCGCCGGACTTCTTGCCCGCGCCGCGCTTCGGCTTCCGGGCACCGGCTCCGCCCGCGGCCAGCCCGCCGAGTCCGGCCGGGAGCACCACCTCGAGCCGGCGCCCGCCGACCTCGACGGTGACCTTCTGCCGCTCAGCCGGCTCCTCCCCCTCGGCGGCGTCGCCGGAGTACGCCGCGATCTGGTTGTCGTAGTCGGTCTCGATCCACTGGGTGTAGACGCCGAAGGAGTCACCCTCAGACCCTCCTGAGCCTGTCGAAGGGCCGATGAAGGCGGGGTCCTCCACGACCGCGGCGTGGAAGGGGATCACGGTGGGCATGCCGTCGACCACGAACTCGGCGAGCGCCCGGCGGGACCGCTCGAGGGCCTGGGTGCGGTCGCGCCCGGTGACGATCAGCTTGGCGATCAGCGAGTCGAACGAGCCGGGGATGGTCTCGCCGACCTCGTAGCCGCCGTCGACGCGGACCCCCGGGCCGCTCGGTGGCGACCAGGCGGTCAGGGTGCCGGGCGCGGGCATGAAGTTCGCGCCGCCGTCCTCGGCGTTGATCCGGTACTCGATCGAGTGCCCGCGCACCTCGGGGTCGTCGTACCCGAGCTCCTCGCCGGCCGCGATCCGGAACATCTCGCGGACCAGGTCGAGCCCGGTGACCTCCTCGGAGACCGGGTGCTCGACCTGCAGCCGGGTGTTGACCTCGAGGAAGGAGATCGTGCCGTCCTGGCCGACCAGGAACTCACACGTGCCGGCACCGACGTAGCCGGCTTCCTTGAGGATCGCCTTGCTGGACTCGTACAGCGTTGTCATCTGCTCCGCGGAGAGGAACGGGGCAGGGGCCTCCTCGACCAGCTTCTGGTGCCGGCGCTGGAGCGAGCAGTCGCGGGTCGAGACCACGACCACGTTGCCGTGCTGGTCGGCGAGGCATTGGGTCTCCACGTGGCGCGGCTTGTCGAGGTACTTCTCCACGAAGCACTCGCCGCGGCCGAACGCCGAGACCGCCTCGCGGACCGCGGACTCGAACAGCTCGGTGACCTCCTCCATCTTCCGGGCAACCTTCAGCCCACGGCCGCCGCCGCCGAACGCCGCCTTGATCGCGATCGGCAGGCCGTGCTCCTCGGCGAACGCGACCACCTCGTCGGCGCCCTCGACCGGTTCCTTCGTGCCCGCCACGAGGGGGGCGCCGACCTTCTCCGCGATGTGGCGCGCCTTCACCTTGTCGCCGAGGTTCTCGATCGCCTTCGGGGGCGGGCCGATCCACACCAGACCGGCGTCGATCACCGCCTGCGCGAAGTCGCGGTTCTCGGCGAGGAAGCCGTAGCCCGGGTGCACCGAGTCGGCGCCGGACTTCTCCGCGACCGCGACGATCTTGCCGATGTCGAGGTAGGAGTCGCCCGGTGTCGAGCCGTCGAGCGAGTGTGCCTCGTCGGCGAGCCGCACGAAGAGCGCGTCCCGGTCCGGCTCGGCGTAGACGGCGACACTGCCGATGCCGGCGTCCCGGCAGGCGCGGATCACCCGTACGGCGATCTCCCCGCGGTTGGCGATCAGGACCTTCTTCAGCGGTGTGGTCTCCGGCACCGCGCCACAGTATCGCCCCGGTTCAGCCGGCCAGACTGGCCTCCAGCGTGATCTCCACGCCGGTCAGGGCCTTGCTCACGGGGCACCCTGCCTTGGCCTGCTCCGCGGCCTTCTGGAACGCCGCCTCGTCGATGCCGTCGACCTCGCCCTCGACCGTGAGCTTGATCCCCGTGAGCATGAAACCACCCGCCGGGTCTTTCCCGAGGGACACGTCGGCGGTGACGTCGAGCGACTGCGGCGTGCCACCGGCCTCGGCCACGACGTTGGAGAGCTGCATCGCGAAGCACGAGGAGTGGGCTGCCGCGATCAGCTCCTCGGGGCTCGTCGTACCGTCGGCGTCGTCGGCCGCACGCTTGGGGAACGAGACCTCGAAGGTGTCGAGTCCCGAGCTGGTCAGCTCGACCTGGCCGGACCCGTCCTGCAGGCCGCCGTTCCAGGCGGTGCGTGCCGTGCGTGTAGGCATGGTGCCTCCTCGTTGCCGGGATGCGCGCCGGTCCCGGCACGCTCTCCGAACCTACACAGGGGGGCATCCCGGGCCACCGCCCGATCGGACGGTTAGCGATCGTTAACCTCGCGGGTCTACGATGCGGCCATGAGCTTCGAACTTTCACCCGAGCACGAGCAGTTCCGACGTACCGTTCGGGACTTCGCGCAGAAGGAGATCGCACCGCACGCCGCACAGTGGGACCGCGAGCACCACTTCCCGACCGACGTCGTCCACAAGATGGGCGAGCTCGGGCTGTTCGGGCTGACCACGCCCGAGGAGTTCGGCGGCGCCGGGCTGTCGGGCGAGGACGGTGCCTTCACGAGCCTGTGTCTCGCGATCGAAGAGATCGGCCGCGTCGACCAGTCGATGGGGATCACGCTCGAGGCGGCGGTCGGGCTCGGGATCAACCCGATCCTCACCTACGGCACCGACGAGCAGAAGCAGACCTGGCTCCCCGACCTGGTCGCCGGCACCAAGCTCGCCGGCTTCGGCCTGACCGAGCCGGGCGCCGGCTCCGACGCGGGCGCCACGAAGACCAAGGCCGACCTGGTCGACGGCGAGTGGGTGGTCAACGGGGCGAAGCAGTTCATCACGAACTCGGGCTCCGACATCACCTCGGTGGTCACGGTCACCGCTCGCACCGGGACGTCGACGAGCTCGACCACCGGCAAGGACAAGGCCGAGATCAGCACGATCATGGTGCCGTCGGGCACGCCAGGGTTCACCGCGGAGAAGGCCTACGACAAGCTCGGCTGGCACGCCTCGGACACCCACCCGCTGAGCTTCGACGACGCGCACGTGCCCGAGGACAACCTGCTCGGTGAGCGAGGCCGTGGCTACGCCCAGTTCCTGGCCATCCTCGACGACGGTCGCGTGGCGATCTCCGCGCTGGCCGTGGGCTGCATCCAGGCCTGCCTCGACCTCAGCCTCCAGTACGCCGGCGAGCGCACCACGTTCGGCGTGCCGATCGGCCGCAAGCAGGGCGTCGCCTTCCAGATCGCCGACCTCGAGACGATGCTGCACGCCTCCCGGCTGCTGACCTACCGCGCCGCCGCCATGAAGGACTCGATGGAGGCCGGTGGCTCGGGTGCGGCGTCCACGAAGGCGTTCAAGCAGGCCGCTGCCGTGGCCAAGCTGTACACGACCGAGTCCGCGGTCACCGCGACCCGGATCGCGACCCAGGTCTTCGGCGGCTACGGCTTCATGGAGGAGTACCCGGTCGCCCGCTTCTACCGCGACGCCAAGGTCCTCGAGATCGGCGAGGGCACCTCCGAGGTGCAGCGGATGTTGATCGCCCGGGGCCTGGGACTGCCCGTCGAGTGACCTTGCGCGACGTTCCAACTTTTCCCTAAGTCCCGCGCGCGACGATTCCCTGAGCGGAATGTGGGGTGGGGCGCTGATGTCGATCTCGGTGGAACAGCTGGTGCAGGTGGGGGTCTCGCACTCCGAGGCCTCCTTGGACCTGCTCGAACGACTGACCGTGCGCGCTGACGCCCTTCCGGAGCTCCTGGCCGAGATCTCGGCGCTGGGCGCGACCGAAGCCGTCGTTCTCTCCACCTGCAGCCGCAGCGAGATCTATGCCCGCTCCCGCACGGATCCCGACCAGCTGGTCGAGGCGCTTGCCCGGCACGCGGGCGTCCCGCCGGCAACCATCCACGCCGTGGCGCAGCAGCGCGTGGGCGCGCCCGCAGTCGAGCACCTCCTGCGGGTCACCGCCGGGCTGGAGTCCCGCCTCGTGGGAGAGGTGGACATCCAGCGGCAGGTCCGGACGGCATTTCGCGCGGCACGCGCGGCTGGCACCGTGGGTCCGCTGCTCGACCGTGTCTTCCCGCTCGCGCTCCGATGCGGCGACGACGTCCGTTCGCGCACCAGCCTCGGCCGTCAGGGACGCTCCCTGGCCCGACGTGCGGTCGACATCGGCGTGGCCGCGGTGGACGGTGGTTCGCCCGGGGGGTCGCACGAGGTGCTGCCCGAGGTGCTGATCGTCGGCTCGGGACAGATGGCGTCCTCGGCGGCGGAGCGGTTGAACGAGATCGGGCTCCCGTTCCGGGTCGCGGCGCGCGACGAGAGCTACGCAGCGCGGCTCGCCGGAGCGAACAACGTTTGCGCGCTGGATTCCTTGGTGGGGGGGATCCAGCGTGCCGACCTCCTGATCTGCGCCACCTCCGCCAGCCGCCCGGTGGTCACCTACGCGCATGTCCGGGAGGCGATGCGGGCGCGCACGCGGCGGCTGACCGTGGTCGACCTGGCGGTGCCGCGCAACGTCGACCCCGCGGCCGGCATGCTGGACCGGGTCGGTCTCGTCGACCTGTCCGGGCTGAACGACGACGCGAGCTCCGACCCGGTGGTGTGCGAGGCCGTGGGCCAGGCCGAGGAACTGGTCCTGGCAGCCACCCGTGGCTATCTCGAGGCCGAGAGCGCGCGCCGGGCGGGTCCGCTGATCCGCGCGGTGCGGACACAGCTCAAGGCCAGTGGCCGGCAGGACCTGCTGCACCGGGTGACCGTGGCGGCGCGGGCGGCCGCCGCGGCCGACGACGCGGCCGCCCTGCGCTCGATGTGCGAGGCGTTCCAGGTGCGGGCGGTGGACGTCGGGCTCTGACTGTGGCCCAGCGGCGGGTTTCCGACAATTGCGTCCGGATGGGCGACAGTCGCGACGGTCATCCAGCATGCTCGTGCCGCCGGGACGGCGCGGTAGGCGCGGCGAGACGGGGGAACGCGCCGAGGCGCGCCGTCACGGCGCTTGCCCCCTCTGCCACCTCTTGACAGGATCCGAGCGTGGTCGACGGGGAAGACACTCGGGCCTCGACGAGCCTGTCGAGGTGACCCGACTGCGTGCCCAGGCAGACGCGATCCGGAGCCTGCTGACCCGCGAGGCCCTCGAGCGCCCGGGCGACGACCTGCGACGGCTCGTCGGGCTCCAGCAGCTCGTGGTCGAGCTGCGACGGATGGCGCCGCTCGCCCGGGCTCAGGTCTGCGTGCTCCAGCCGCGCTACTTCTACGACCCGGAGGAGCCAGGGGTCGCGCTGGCTCGACGGGCGGCCCGCGACCGCGGGGTCCAGACGCTGCTGATCACGCGTCCCTCCACCCTGCGCACCCATCCCCTGTTGCCCTCGATCTATCCCCGGACCCGGCTGGGCCCGGTGTTCCTCCGGGCGATGATCGTCGACGAGACCGACCTGCTGGTCGAGGGTCCCGACACGGCCGAGGGCGAGCGCTCCTCGTGGAGCACGTCGCGGCCCGAGGTGGTCCGTGCCGTGGTCGAGCACTGGCACGCCACCCGCGCGCTCTCCGAGCCGATCCTTCCCGCCGGCACCGAGCCGCCCCTGTCGGAGCGTCAGCTCGAGGTCTGCCGGTTGCTCGCGGTGGGCGAGAAGGACCAGGTCATCGCGCGGGTCCTCGGCACGTCCGCGCGCACCGTCGAGCGCGAGGTTCACGCGATCCTGCGCGAGCTCGGTGCCAGCAGCCGGACCGAGGCCGTGTTGCTGATGGGCGGCCGTGGGGTCAATGGCGGCTGGCCGGAGGCCAACCCGACCTGAGCCGCCGGCGGTCAGCCGTCGGCGCTCGTCCAGAAGTCGGTCCAGCGGAAGCCCAGCTCGTCGAACATCAGCCGCAGCAACGGCACGCTGATCCCGACCACGTTGTGCGGGTCGCCGGTGATGCCGCTGACGAAGGCACCGCCGAGCCCGTCGATCGTGAACGCCCCGGCTACCTCGAGCGGCTCGCCGGTGCGCACGTAGGCCTCGATCTCCTCGTCGGAGACCTGGGCGAAGCGCACCCGGGTCGCGGCGGAGCGGGCGATCCAGACCTCCCGGTGCGTGTCGATCACGCAGTGGCCGGTGTGCAGCGCCCCGGCACGTCCGCGCATCTCCTGCCAGCGTCGGGTCGCCTCGGCTGCCGTCCCGGGCTTGCCCAGGATCCGGCCGTCGAGCTCGAGCACGGAGTCGCAGCCGATCACCAGGGATCGTGGCTGGTGCGCCGCCACCGCCACGGCCTTGAGCTGCGCGAGCTTGAGCGCGTACGGCGCGGCCTCGGTCTCCTCGACGCCGTCCTCGTCGACGCCCGAGACCACGACGTCGGGGCGCAGCCCGGCACGCCGCAGGGTCTCCAGCCGGGCGGGCGACGCAGAGGCCAGGACCAGCCGGGGGAGCGCTCCGGTCACGGGAGCCCGCTCGCGCGCCACGCGCCGGGGCCGGGGCGGAGCGTCGGACGGACCCTCCGGGCGGGCGCCGACCACGCCGGGGTCGGTAGCCCGGTGCGCTCCTCGGCCCCGGCGGCCGCCAGCGCCGAGACGACCGCGACCAGCGCCGCCACCTCCTCGTCGGTGGTGTCACGGGTCACGATGCGCAGCAGGGGCGGCTCGACAGAACCCCGTTCGGGTTCCGGCTCGGTCGCGCGCTCCTGCTCGCCCGGTGGGATCGCCGAGAAGTCAGTCATGCACTCCTCCGCTTCGCTCCTCCGTGCATGACGGACTTCTCGGCTCCATCCCGCTCCTCGGGCCTGGCGGCCCTCACAGCGGGATGTTCCCGTGCTTCTTCGGCGGCAGCGTCTCGCGCTTGGAGCGCAGCAGCCGGAGCGCCTTGACCACCTCGGCCCGGGTCTCGTGCGGGGTGATCACGGCGTCGACGTAGCCGCGCTCGGCGGCGATGTAGGGGTTGGCGAGCGTGTCGTCGTACTCCTGCACGTACTGGGCGCGCGTCTCCTCCGGGTCGTCGGCCGCGCCGAGCTCCTTGCGGTACAGGATGTTGACCGCGCCCTGGGCGCCCATCACCGCGATCTGGGCGGTCGGCCAGGCCAGGTTGATGTCCGCGCCGAGGTGCTTGGACCCCATCACGTCGTAGGCGCCGCCGTAGGCCTTGCGGGTGATGATCGTGACCAGTGGGACGGTGGCCTCGGCGTAGGCGTAGATCAGCTTCGCGCCGCGGCGGATGATGCCGTTCCACTCCTGGTCGGTGCCGGGCAGGAAGCCGGGCACGTCGACGAAGGTGAGCACCGGGACGTTGAACGCGTCGCAGGTGCGCACGAACCGGGCCGCCTTCTCGGAGGCGTCGATGTCGAGGGTGCCGGCGAACTGCAGCGGCTGGTTGGCGACGACGCCGACCGAGCGGCCCTCGACCCGGCCGTAGCCGACCAGGATGTTCGGCGCGAACAGCGGCATCACCTCGAGGAACTCCTCGTCGTCGAGGATCGGGGTGATCGCGTCGTGCATGTCGTAGGGCTGGTTGGCTCCGTCGGGGATCAGCGCGTCCAGCGACCGGTCGAGGTCGGAGACGTCGAGGTCCGCCGGATCCTCGTACGACGGGGGCTCGTCGAGGTTGTTCTGCGGCAGGAACGACAGCAGGACTTGACGTACTCGATCGCATCCTCCTCGTCGGTGCCCATGTAGTGCGCGTTGCCGGACTTGGTGTTGTGGGCGCGGGCGCCGCCGAGGTCCTCCATGGTGACGTCCTCGCCGGTGACCGTCTTGATCACGTCGGGACCGGTGATGAACATGTTCGAGGTGCCGTCGACCATGATCGTGAAGTCGGTGACGGCGGGGGAGTAGACGTGCCCACCCGCGCAGGAGCCCATGATCAGCGAGATCTGCGGGATCACGCCGCTGGCGTGCACGTTGCGGCGGAAGATCTCGCCGTAGAGCCCGAGGCTGACCACGCCCTCCTGGATCCGCGCGCCGGCACCCTCGTTGATCCCGACGATCGGGCAGCCGGTCTTCATCGCGAGGTCCATCACCTTGGTGATCTTCTCGCCGTAGACCTCGCCGAGGGAGCCACCGAAGATCGTGAAGTCCTGGCTGAACACGCACACCTGGCGGCCGTCGATCTCGCCGTAGCCGGTGATCACCCCGTCGCCGTAGGGCCGGTTCTGCTCCAGCCCGAAGGCGGTGGACCGGTGCCGGGCGAGCTCGTCGAGCTCGACGAAGGTGCCCTCGTCGAAGAGGAGCTCGATCCGCTCGCGGGCGGTCTTCTTGCCCTTCGCGTGCTGCTTCTCCACCGCCTTCGCCGAGCCGGCGTGGACCGCCTCGTCGATGCGCCGGTCGAGGTCCGCGAGCTTGCCGGACGTGGTGTGGATGTCGATGTCCGAGGGGACGTCGGTGCCTTCGCCTGGGTGTGCGGTCACGCGCGCCACACTAGTGTGGTGGACTCGCGCGCGCTCTCCTCGGTCTCCTTGCCCACCTGGGACGTCGTGTACGTCGACGCGACCGGCTCCACCAACGCCGCCGCGGCGGCGACGCCGGTGCCGGGACGGGTCGTGGTCACCGACCACCAGACCGCCGGTCGTGGCCGGCTCGACCGGGGCTGGGAGACGCCCGCGGGCGTCGCGCTGACGTTCTCGGCAGTGATCGACCCCGAGCTCCCCGACGCGCAGTGGCCGTGGTTGCCGCTGCTGGCGGGAGTAGCCGTCGCCGATGCGGTACGGCGCGCGACCGCCCTCGTCACGTCGCTGAAGTGGCCCAACGACGTGCTGGTGGGCGACCGCAAGCTGGCCGGCATCCTGGTCGAGCGGGTGGCCGGACCGGCTGGCCCGGTTGCGGTCGTGGGCGTCGGCGTCAACGTGCACCAGACCGAGCTGCCGGTGCCGCACGCCACGTCGCTGGCGCTGGAGGGTGCGACGCTCGACCGCGCCGACCTGCTCCAGGCGGTGCTGGCCGGGATCGCCGGCGAGCTCGCCGGGTGGCGGTCGTCCAGGGGTGACCCGACCGGGCTGCGGGCGTCGTACCGGGCGCAGTGCGAGACCCTCGGGCGCGACGTGCGGGTCGAGCGGCCCGGGGGCGGGGCAGTCGAGGGGCGGGCCGAGGACGTCGATGACGCAGGGCCGGCTGGTGGTCCGCGTGGCGGGCGGCGGGACCTGTGCGCTGAGCGCCGGGGACGTGGTCCACCTCCGCGTGGCCAACCCGCCCGGCGCGTTGTCCTGAATGACATGATGTGCCGGTGGCGATCTCCGAGCAGGCTCCTCAACGAGGGCGAGAGCGTGGTCTTCAGCACGCGCACCCACGCCAAGGCGTTGCTGCTGCCGTTGTTGATCCTGGTGGTGGCGCTGGGCCTGGCGGCCTGGCTGACCAGCGTCACCGACGGGATCTTCGTCAACGGCGGCTGGGTCGTGGCGGGGCTGCTGATCCTGGTGTTCGCGGTGTGGCCGTTCCTGAACTGGCTGGCCTCGACGTACACCGTGACCACGCGCCGGCTGATCACCCGTCACGGCGTGTTCACCCGCACCGGTCACGACATCCCGCTCAACCGGATCAGCGACGTCTCCTACGAGCGCGACCTGGTCGACCGGATGCTCGGCTGCGGGACGCTCGTGGTCTCCGACGCCAGCGAGGTGGGCCGGGTCGAGCTGCCCGACGTGCCGCGCGTGGAGCGGCTGCAGCTGAAGATCAGCGAGCTCCTCTACAACATGCACAACGCGCGGAGCGATGACGGCACCTGAGCCGGACGACCCGCGAGCGCGGCTCGAGGATGTCATCCTCGGTGCGGCTCCGGACCTGACCAGCGACGACGTGGCGCGTGCCTCGGGGTTCACGGCCGACCAGACCCGCCGGTTCTGGCGTGCCCTCGGCTTCGCCGACGCCGGCGTCCAGGCCGCGTTCACCGCCGCCGACGTCGAGGCGCTGAGCCTGGTGGCCGGGACCATCGAGAGCGGCGCGCTCGACGAGGAGACCGTGGTGCGGATGACCCGGGCCGTGGGACAGACGATCGCGCGGCTCGCCGACTGGGAGGTCGCCACGCTGGTCCGCCGGGTCGAGCAGCTGGAGGCCGGCGACGAGGCCACCGGCAGCCGGATCGGCAGCGCGCTGCGGATCGCCGACCAGGTCGGCCCGACGTTCGAGAAGCTGCTGATCTACGCCTGGCGCCGGCACCTCGCCGCGGCCGTGTCGCGGGTCGAGGCGATGGGCGCCAACGACGAGGACCTGCACACCGCCGAGCTGACGATCGGGTTCGCCGACCTGGTCGGCTTCTCGGCGTACAGCAACGCGCACAGCCAGGACGAGATCGGCGAGCTGGTCGAGCAGTTCGAGAGCCGCGCCTTCGACGCCGTCGCCCGGCGCGGCGGCCGGGTGATCAAGACGCTCGGCGACTCCGTGCTGTTCGTCTGCGAGCGCCCCGATCAGGCGTACGACGTGGCCGCCGAGATCGTCCTCGAGATCGGCCACGACGAGCTGCTGCCCGACGTACGCATCGGGCTCGCGACCGGGCCGGTCGTGCTCCGCCTCGGCGACGTCTTCGGCCGCGCCGTGAACCTCGCCGCCCGGATGACCGCCGTCGCCCGCCGCAACCGAGTGATCGCCGACCGTCGTACCGCCGACCTGCTCCCGGCCGGCGAGTTCGTCACCCGCGAGCTGCCCGCCCGGCCGGTGCGGGGGTTCGGCGAGCTGGAGCCGGTGGCGGTCAGGCGGGTGTAGGGCTTGGTGGAATCTGCCCGCCCCGCACATCCCCCACCCTCACTCCTCCCCGAACCACTCCCGGCGCACCTTCCGCGGCACGCACATCGCCCACGCGTCGGTCACCAGCTCGCTCATCTCGGCCTGGTCGAGCGCGTCGAGCCGGACATGGATCCACTGGTAGCGCATGTCGCCCCGGCTCGGCAGCGAGAACTTGTCCGGCTCGGCCCCGACCGTGGCCGCGCGGAGCTCGCGCGGGAACCCGACGCCCATCACCGTCTCGTCGCGGGACAGGGCCAGGAACACGATCCGGCCGACCCGGAACTTCACCTGGTCTCGCACCAGCGCCTCGTAGGCGCGCGGGAGCCCGAGGGCGACCCGGCGGACGTCGTCGACGGTGACCGGCACGGCGCAGCTCAGAGGAAGTCGGCGGGGTCGAACTCGTCGATCGGGATCACCCGGATCCGGGGCAGCCGCTCGTTGAACGCGGCCACGTCGTACTCCAGGTCGAAGAACTCCAGCCCCCGCTGGATCAGGGCCAGGAACCCGGTGTTCTTGAACTCCCGGAACGCGACCAGGCCGGTACGACGCCCGCCCACCAGCGGCTCGAGCTGGGGCAGGAAGTCGCCGTCGTTGCTGGCCAGCATCACGTCGGCCTCGCGGTTGCCGAGCTCGACGAGGGTGCGCTGGATCGCGATGTCCACGACCTTCTGGTCGGCGCCGGCCAGCGGCACGGGCCGGAAACCCATCGCCATCAGTGCCTGCACGAAGCCCATCGGGAGCTCGCCGTTCACGGCGAGGAAGAACAGCCCCACCGCCGGCTGGCCCCACCTGGTCTCGGCGAACTCGAGCAGCCGGTCCCAGCGCGGACGCTCCTGCGGTGCGGGGCGGCGACCGAACACCTGACCCAGCGTCGCGTCGATGTTCTCGCCGTCGATCAGGACATACGTGGTGCGAGCGGGCGCAGCCGTCATGACTGGACCCTAGGGCACCTCGGCCCGGTGGATAGGGTCGTGCCGTGAACGACGCCCCCGCCCCCACGGTCGCGGTGATCGGGGGCGGGCAGCTGGCCCGGATGCTCGCCGAGCCGGCCGCGGCGCTCGGCATCCCGCTCCGGCTCCTCGCCGAGGCCGAGGGCGTGAGCGCCGCCCAGGTGATCCCCGACCACACGGTCGGCGACTACCGCGACCTGGAGACGCTGCGCGCGGTGACCAAGGGCTGCGCGGTGGTGACCTTCGACCATGAGCACGTGCCGACCGACCACCTCCACGCGCTGGAGGCCGAGCTCGCGGTGCGCCCCGGTCCCGGGGCGCTTGTGCATGCCCAGGACAAGGCCGTGATGCGCGCACGCCTTGCGACACTCGATGTTCCGTGTCCCCGCAACGCGGTGGTCACCTCGGCTGCGGACGTGACCGCGTTCGGCTACCCCTGCATCCTCAAGACCACCCGCGGCGGGTACGACGGCAAGGGCGTGTGGCGCGTCGACGCGGCCGAGCAGTGCGCCGACGCCTTCGCCGCAGCGGAGTCGGCCGGGGTCCAGGTGCTGGCCGAGGAGCTGGTCGACTTCCGGCGCGAGCTCTCGGCGCTCGTCGCGCGTTCGCCGTCCGGCCAGGTCTCCGCCTGGCCCGTGGTCGAGTCGGTGCAGCGCGACGGGATCTGCGCCGAGGTGTTGGCCCCGGCCCCGGGCCTCGACCCCGGCCTCGCGGTCCAGGCGCAGCGGATCGCGATGCGCGTCGCCGCCGAGCTCGACGTGACCGGCGTGCTGGCCGTGGAGCTCTTCGAGACCTCCGACGGCCGGATCCTGGTCAACGAGCTCGCGATGCGGCCGCACAACACGGGGCACTGGACCCAGGACGGCGCGGTCACCAGCCAGTTCGAGAACCACCTGCGGGCCGTGCTCGACCTGCCGCTCGGCGCCCCGGACGCCCGCGCGCCGTGGACGGTGATGGTCAACATCCTCGGCGGCGACAACGAGACCGGCCGGCTGTACGACGGCTACCCGCACGCGCTGGCCCGTGACCCGCGGCTGCGCGTGCACCTCTACGGCAAGGGCCTGCGTCCGGGGCGCAAGGTGGGTCACGTGAACGCCTACGGCGACGACCTCGACGACTGCCTCCAGCGGGCACGGCACGCCGCCGCATGGTTCCGCGGCGACCTCGGCGACGAAAGCGAGGAGCGATGAGCAGGAAGCACCCGGACCCGCCCCGGGTCGGCATCGTGATGGGCTCTGACTCCGACTGGCCGGTGATGAAGGCGGCGGGCGAGGCGCTGGAGGAGTTCGACGTCGCCTACGAGGCCGACGTGGTCTCCGCCCACCGGATGCCCGACGAGATGCTGGCCTACGGACGCGATGCCGCCTCGCGGGGGCTCTCCGTGATCATCGCCGGGGCGGGCGGGGCCGCCCACCTGCCGGGGATGCTCGCTTCGGTCACCCCGCTGCCGGTGATCGGGGTGCCGGTGGCGCTCAAGTACCTCGACGGCATGGACTCGTTGCTGTCCATGGTCCAGATGCCGGCCGGCGTACCGGTCGCGACCGTGGCCGTGGGCAACGCCCGCAACGCCGGCCTGCTCGCGGTGCGCATCCTCGCCGCGACCGACGCCGACCTGCAGCAGCGGATGCTCGACTTCCAGGCCGAGCTCCGCGCCACCGCCCAGGCCAAGGGCAAGGCCGTGCGCGGCGAGTCCGCGCACAAGCTCGGCTTCTAGTCCGCGCTCGCTAGTCCCGCACCCGCCCGCGCAGCGCCTTGGTGCGGCCACGTCGGGTCTTCGCGTCCAGCCGGCGTCGCTGCGATCCGCGCGAGGGCTTCGTCGGCACCCGCGGCAGGGGAGGCGGGGCGAGGCCGTCGCGCACGAGGTCGCCGAGGCGCTCGCGCGCCGCGACCCGGTTGCGGTGCTGGGAACGGTGCTCCGAGGCGGTGGCGGTGAGCGGTACGACGCCCAGTCGTGCGCGTTGCCGGTCGTCGAGCACCCGCGACGAGCTCGGGTCGAAGGACAGCTCGACCCGGCTGTCGGTGGTGTTGACCGACTGCCCGCCAGGACCCGAGGACTTCGAGAACCGTTCCTCCAGCTCGGACTCGGGGATCACCAGCCCGCCGGGCACGCCCGGACCCGCTCGGACCACGAGGTCCATCAGCGGGCACTCCACTCGATCGCCGGGCAGGTGTCCATGACCATCCGGACTCCGGCCCGGCGGGTGCGCCGGATCGCATCCTCATCGATCACGCCGAGCTGGAACCACACTGCCTTCGCGCCCACCTTGACCGCCTGGTCGGCGAACTCCCCGGCGGCGTCGGAGCGCCGGAAGACGTCGACCACGTCGATCGGGAACGGTACGTCGGCCAGCGTCGCGTAGCCCTGCTCGCCGAGCACCGTCGGCGCGTCCGGGTGCACCGGCACGATCCGCTTGCCTCGTCGCTGCAACAGCGCCGCGATCCGGTACGCAGTGCGGGACGGGTCACCGGAGAGGCCCACGACCGCCCACGTCTCGCAGTCGTCGAGCATGAACGCCACGTCGTCCGGGTCCTGCCAACTCATGGAGCCCACGGTAGCCAGCGCCCCTACGGCGTGCTCGCTGCCGTCGCGGACGGGTCGCTCGCAGCCGTGGCCGAGTCCGTGGCCGAGTCCGTGGCCGAGTCCGTCGCGGAGTCCGTCGCCGAGGCACTGGCGGTGGGGTCGGTGTCCGAGCCGGGATCGGTTCCGTCGGACGGGGACGCACTCGGGTCGGCGGCGTCGGTGCTGCCCGCGCTGGGACTCGTCCCGTCGGACGGGGTCGCGCTGGGGGAGGCGTTGGCATCGGCGTTCGGGTCGAGCGGCCCCTGCTCCGCCTCGATCACCGCGATGATCTGCTCCTCGAAGTCCGTGAGCTGGTCCCTGGATCTCCGAGAGCGGCACCTCGGCGATGTGCGCGCCGTACTGCGGCGATCTGCTGCCAGAGGGCGGCGATCTTCTGCATGCCATCGTCGCTCAACGGACCGTCCAGGGTCAGGAAGAGCTGGGTGGCGAGCGCGTAGCTCAGGCAGTTGACGCAGTCGTAGTTGACAGCGGCCGAGATGTTCTCCGGTGCCGCGACGTGGTTGTCGCCGGTGACCAGCACGATCTGGAACCCGACCGAGACGGCGGCGCAGTTGTCGCAGCTGGCGAAGGCGTACGACTCGTTGGTGTTCAGGGCGGGGGAGTCGTCGTCGACCCAGACCAGTGCGAACGCCACGTCGTACCGGATCGTGTTGTCGGTGGTGTTGACCGCCAACGCCTGGTTGTCGCCCTTGCCGGGAGCCAGCGGCTTGTTGAACGGGAACACCCAGGACTTGGCGTCCGTGCCCGAGCCGTCCTTGGGCACCAGCACCAGGGCCAGCTCCGGCTTGTCGGCGGTGGGACGGGCGTCCTTGTCGCTCCATCCGGTGGTGATGCGTGCCGTGCTGCCCGGCGACGAGACGGTCCGACGGCGCGGGGCGCAGTGCCGGCACCGCCTGGGCCAGGGTGCCGCCCTCGTAGGCCTGGATCGGGCGGTACGTGCCCGCGTGCGGCCACCACAGGAAGGCCAGCCCGGCGACCAGGGCGGCGGCAAGCAGGCCGGAAAGGCCGCGCTGGACCGGCTTGCCCTTCGTGCGGTGCAGGGTCTTCACGACCGCCGAGCGGCCGAGCCGGAAGAGGATCACACCGATCGCGAGCACCGGGAAGACCACCGCGACGATGGCGATGCCGCGGGCGGCCACCTCGAGGAAGTCGCCGTCGCCCCAGGCATGACCGAGCAGCGTCGACTGCGCGTCGGCGCTGGCCCAGCGCGTGCCGAGGATCCGGGGGAGCGTGACCACCATCGTGAACAACGAGAACGCCAGCATCGGCACGACGACGAGCACCCACAGCGAGACCACGGCCCGCGCCCACGGCTTGAGCACGGTCGCCTCCGGGTCGCGCCAGCGCCAGGGCAGCATCCCGAGCAGGGTCGGCTTGATCCGGTGGAACAGGTCGGGGACGCCGGTGACGTCGGCGAGCACGTGGTAGCCGTCGAAGCGGACCAGCGGCGTCAGCTGCTGCACCATCTGCAGGATCTGCGTGGCCACGACCAGCAGCAGCGCGTCGTACTGGGTGGCCCACCAGACGCCGGTGATGGCGACCGCGACGATCGCGTTGAAGTAGAGCCCGCCGAGGTCGGTGCGGACCCGGCCCGCGCGACCGAGCCGGTAGGAGTCGGTGACGTCGGTGTAGAACGCCGGCCAGACCAGGTAGATGCCGGCGCCCATGACGCCGGGCATGGCGCCGCCCCGGCGCGCGGCGGCCGCGTGGCCGAACTCGTGGAAGCCGGCCGACAGCACGGTCACCGCGACCACCAGCAGCAGCAGCCCGGGCTTGTCGAACGCCTCGTGCGCCGCGGCCGCGAGGCCCCTGCTCCAGCAGGACCCACCAGCACACGACCAGGAACGCCAGCAGCACCACCGCCATCAGCACGGGGTTGAACAGCCGGGCGAACGGCGACGTGATCCGGCGGGTCCGCTCGGGGTCGCTGACGGCGTACTTGAACCGCAGCGCCAGCAGCGGGTTGGACTTCTTGACCTCCGGCTGGCTGCCGTCGGGCTTGGTCAGCAGGCCCAGCGGGCGCAGCTGGTCGTCGACGAGCGTGCGCACGTTGTCCGCCGTGACGGTGCGGCCGAAGCCGCGCCGTCACCTGCTCGGCCACCTCGTCGTACGACCGCCGGCCGTCGATCGCGGCCAGCACCAGGTAGAGCAGTGTCGTCAGCTGGAAGGTCTGGCCGTCCCCGCGACGGGCCAGCGACGGCGGCTCCCGGTAGCCGGAGCCGACCATCTCCCCGATCAGCTCGACGCCGTCCGCGCGTGCGGGTACGCCGGAACGCGACGACGCGGGTGCGTCGTCGCGTTCCGTCGACGAGCCTTCGAGGACCGACATCGGGGCGGGCCGCCCTTACTGCTCGATGTCGGACGCCTGGTCGGAGGTCGCGTTGGCCGAGCCAGTGATGTCCTGGTTGATGATGGCGTCCTGCTGCGACACGGCGACCGCGTCGCTGCCGACCGAGCCGACGTTGGCGCCCACGGCGGCGTCGATCGGGGCCGCGACGTTGGCGTTCGCGGCCACCGCGCCGTTGATCGGGGCCGCGACGTCGGCGTCCGCGTCGACGTTGACGTCCACGTTGAGCAGGTCGCCGTCGAGTGCGCCGTTGGCGGTGTTGCCGACGTCGCCGGCGCTCACGTCACCGAGGCCGCCCGCCGTGTCGCCCACCGTGCCGGCCGTGGCGCCGCCGACGGCGTCACCCGCTCCACCGACCACCGGGTCGAGGCCGGTGTCCGCGGCGCCGCGCCGGAGTGGCAGCCGGAGTGGCGGCCGGGTCCGCGGTGGCCGTGCCGGTGCCGACCGTGTCGTTGCCCTGGTCGAGGGCGCTGTCCTGGAGGGCGTGGGCGTTGGCGTCCGCGTCCAGGCCCTGGTTGATCGATCACGCCCTGGTCGCTGAGCGCCTGGGCGGTGGAGTCGACGGAGAGGACGTTGGCGCCGACGGCGGCGTCGATCGGCGCTGCGACGTTGGCGTTCGCGGCGACCGCGAGGTCGATCGGGGCGGCCGCGTCGATCGGCCAGGTTGATGTCGGCGTTGAGGTCGAGGATCGAGACGACCTCCTTGTCGGGAAGCGCGGTGGCCCCTTGCCTGCCGAGCTCCTCGGCGGACAGGCCCTGCTGGTCGTCGTTCATTGGTTCCTCCATCTGGTGCGCGGGTGCGCAGTCGGGTTGCCGGGTTACGTTGCCCAGGGAGGACGTTCCGAAACCACCCCCAGGAGGTGGAGCCTGACCCGTGGGTTACCGACCAGTAGCCCGACGTAGGATTCGGACCATGACCGAAGGCATGCCCCTGTTCGCACTCACCGAGGAGCACCTGGCGATCCGTGAGGCCGTCCGGGCCGTCTGCGACGCCAAGGTCGCCCCGGCCGCCGCCGAGGTGGACGAGAAGGGCGAGTTCCCGCAGGCGTCGTACGACGCGCTCGCCGCGTCCGACTTCGCGGCGCCGCACATCGCCGAGGAGTACGGCGGCGCCGGCGCCGACGCGCTGGCCACCTGCATCGTGATCGAGGAGGTGGCGCGCGCCTGCATGTCCTCCAGCCTGATCCCGAGCGTGAACAAGCTCGGCACCATGCCGCTGATCCTCGAGGGTTCCGAGGAGCTGAAGAAGAAGTACCTCTCCCGGGTGGCCGCGGGGGAGGGGATGTTCTCCTACTGCCTCTCCGAGCCCGAGGCAGGATCCGACGCGGCGGCCATGACGACCCGGGCCGTGCGCGACCCTTCGACGGGCTCAGGACAAGCTGATGACTGGGTGCTGAATGGCGTGAAGCGCTGGATCACGAACGCCGGCGTCTCCGACTACTACACGGTGTTCGCGGTGACCGACCCCGACGCGGGCAAGAAGGGGATCAGCGCGTTCGTCGTGGAGAAGGACGACGAGGGGGTGTCGTTCGGGGCGCCCGAGAAGAAGCTCGGGATCAAGGGCAGCCCTACCCGCGAGGTCTACCTCGACAAGGTGCGGATCCCGGGCGACCGTCTGATCGGCACCGAGGGCGGCGGCTTCGGGCTCGCGATGCGGGTCCTCGACCACACCCGGGTGACCATCGCCGCCCAAGCGGTGGGTGTCGCCCAGGGCGCACTGGACTACGCGCTCGGCTATGCCCAGGAGCGCAAGCAGTTCGGCACGCCGGTCGCCGACTTCCAGGGCCTGCAGTTCCTGCTGGCCGACATGGGGATGAAGATCGAGGCGGCCCGCCAGCTCACGTACGCCGCCGCCGGGCGGTCGGAGCGCAACGACAAGGACCTCACGTTCTTCGGCGCCGCCGCGAAGTGCTTCGCCTCCGACGTCGCGATGGAGGTCACCACCAACGCGGTGCAGGTGCTCGGCGGCTACGGCTACACCCGCGACTACCCGGTCGAGCGGATGATGCGCGACGCCAAGATCACCCAGATCTACGAGGGCACCAACCAGGTCCAGCGGATCGTGATGGCACGGCAGCTCCTCAACGGGGTCCAGTCCCGGCTCTGACGCCTCGGCACGGCCAGGACGGTCCGACCCGCGGTTCGGTTCGTCCGCAGGGCCGCGAGGCGGTATCGTTGGACCAGCACCGACCCCCGCACCGCCGCTCGTTCGAGTGACGTGATGCAGTCTGCAGGGTGGTCGGAGCCGCGTCGTCCGGCCCTCGGTCAACGTCGCGGTCGCTTCGTGGAGTGGGCAGCTGCAGCACTCCACACGGCGTCGCACCGTGTCCCCCGGGTCGGGTGTGAGGTCGATCTGGCGGTGCGGAGGTCGCGCCGTTCAGCCCTGAGGAGGAGCCCTTTGGCTCGACGAGTCCGTCGCCGCAGTACCGGTGGCACGCGCACGGCAACCCGTGCCGCCGCCCCGCAGGCCCGTTCGCGCGCCCGCAAGACCGACAACGAGGGCATCATCCCGGTGCTCGCCCGCGCGGTGCGTGAGGTGGAGGCGAGCGCCCAGCGTGGCCCCGTGAAGCCGTCCGGCCGGACCAAGTTCCAGGTCGTCGCGCAGCTGGCCCGCGAGGAGCGGGCCCGGGTGCGCGCTGACCAGTCCCACTCCGAGGCCTACCGCGCGGAGCAGCTCAAGCGGCTCGACGGGATCGGCACGATCCTGGCCAAGACCGCGGCCCGCGACACCTCGCTGCTCCAGCTGCTGGCCGAGGACGCGATCGTCTCCGACAGCGCCCGCGACCTCAAGCACGACATGATGGCTGCCGCCGGGCTCGAGGCGCCGGTCGAGGCGCCGCCGGCGCCCGACGCGTCCGATGCTCCCGCGGCCAACGAGCGTCGCGTCGTCCCGCAGTCCGTGGTCGCGCGCCAGCTCGCCAACCCGTTCCTCACCCCCGACTTCTCCAACGCGCCGAAGCGACCGGTGCAGCCTCGCCTGCTGGCCACGTGGGAGCTGCTCGGACCGCTGTTCCGGGCCTTCGAGGACGCCACCGACGGGGCGCCGTCGTGCATGAAGCTGCCGGAGCCGGCCTCGCTGCAGGCATCAGGTGGCCGGGTGCTGATGCGACACCAGGCGCAGCTGGTGGCCGCGGCCGCCGCCGGGCACCGCACCTTCCTGCTCGCCGACGAGCCCGGGCTGGGCAAGACCGCCCAGGCCCTGCTCGCGGCGCAGGCGGCCGACGCCTACCCGCTGCTGGTCGTCGTCCCCAACGTGGTGAAGACCAACTGGGCGCGCGAGGTCGGGCTCTGGACCCCGAACCGCACCGCGACGGTGATCCATGGCGACGGCCACGAGGTCGACGGCTTTGCCGACATCGTGGTGGTCAACTACGAGGTGCTCGACCGGCACGTCGGCTGGCTCGGCGACCACGGCTTCCGCGGGATGGTGGTCGACGAGGCGCACTTCATCAAGAACCGGGGCTCGCAGCGGTCCCAGCACGTGCGCCAGCTCGCCGACCGGGTCCGCACCCGGATCGGCCGGCCGCTGATGATGGCGCTCACCGGCACGCCCCTGATCAACGACATCGAGGACTTCCGGGCGATCTGGCAGTTCCTCGGCTGGATCGACGAGAAGAAGCCGCGCGCCGAGCTGATGGAGGCACTGGAGGAGACCGGGCTGACCCCGGTCGACCGCGGCTTCTACTCCAGTGCCCGGCGGGTCGTGATCGAGCAGGGCATCGTCCGCCGTCGCAAGGTGGACGTGGCCGCCGACATCCCGGCCCGTCGGATCGCCGACCTGCCGGTCGAGCTCGACGACGAGGCCGGCCGCTCGATCCGGCAGGCCGAGCAGGAGCTCGCCCGCCGGCTGGTGGCCCGCTACCACAGCGCCCTCGAGACGCGCACCGCCGGCGTCGTCGTCGACGGCATCGACCACGACCTGGTCCGCCGCGTCGCGACCTGGGAGCGGGAGGACACGACCACCACGAAGTCCGAGGAGAACGTCTTCGGCATGATGCGCCGGATCGGCCAGGCCAAGGCCGGGCTGGCCGCCGACTACGCCGCGCAGCTGGCGCGCAGCGTGGGCAAGGTCGTCTTCTTCGCCAAGCACATCGACGTGATGGACCAGGCGGAGGAGACGTTCGAGAAGCGCGGGCTGCGCTACTCCTCGATCCGCGGAGACCAGACGCGCAAGGCGCGGGAGAAGGCGATCGACGCCTTCGTCAACGACCCCGACGTGGCCGTCGTGGTCTGCTCGCTGACCGCCGCCGGCGTCGGTCTGAACCTCCAGGTGGCGTCCAACGTGGTGCTCGCCGAGCTCTCGTGGACCGATGCCGAGCAGACCCAGGCGATCGACCGCATCCACCGGATCGGCCAGGAGCAGCCGGTGACCGCGTGGCGGATCATCGCCGCGCAGACCCTCGACACCCGGATCGCGGAGCTGATCGACGGCAAGGCAGGCCTCGCCGCCCGCGCCCTCGACGGCTCCGACGAGGAGGTCTCGTCGTCGGCCGACATCCAGACCGAGGCGCTCGTCGCGCTGCTCACGGCCGCCCTCGAGGCGGAGGCGTAGGTCGTGAGGACCAGTCGTCGGAATAGTTGAAACATCATCTAGGTTGGGGCATTCGTCCATCCCGACCCCGCGAGGAGCGAGACGATGAGCACCATCGAGCTGACGCCCGAGACCGACGTACGACGGGCCGCCGACGCGTGACGCCACGAAGATCGACTGGCTGGACTCGAAGCACTCGTTCTCGTTCGGCCAGCACTACGACCCGGCCAACACCCACCACGGTCTGCTGCTGGTCAACAACGACGACGTCGTGGCACCCGGCACGGGCTTCGAGACGCACCCGCACCGCGACATGGAGATCGTCACCTGGGTGCTGCAGGGGTCGCTCGTGCACCAGGACTCCACCGGGCACAACGGCCTGATCTACCCGGGCCTCGCGCAGCGGATGAGCGCCGGCACCGGCATCCTGCACTCGGAGAAGAACGACTCCTGGCGCCTGGCCCAGGAGCACGCCGAGCACCAGGACCCCGTGCACTTCGTGCAGATGTGGGTGGTCCCCGACGAGGCGCGGCATCACGCCCGGCTACGAGCAGCTCGAGATCGACGACGCGCTGCTGAGCGGCGGCCTGGTGCCCGTTGCGTCCGGCATGGACCGCCACGACGGCGAGGCCGCGATCCGGATCCGCAACAAGTACGCCGCGCTCTACGCGGCGCGGCTGCAGCCCGGCCAGAAGGTCGAGCTGCCGGAGGCGCCGTACCTCCACCTGTTCGTGGCCCGCGGTGCGGTGGCGCTCGAGGGTGCCGGCGCCCTGGCCGAGGGCGACGCCGTCCGGTTCACCGCGACCGGCGGCCAGCAGGTGACCGCGACCGAGCCGGCCGAGATCCTGGTGTGGGAGATGCACGCCGGGCTGGCCGCGTGATCCGCCTCCCTCCGCACCTGCTCTGACGCGGGAGGGCTCGCGGCTCCTATGCTGCGGCGGTGTCCCTCTTCGCCTTGACGCACGACGATCTCGAGGACCTCTTCGACCAGATCCCGCTGCTCGCGACCCGCACGCGGATCGAGGACCTCACCGGCGGCCTGACCAACCGGAACGTCAAGGTGACCACGCCGGACGGGGTCTACGTCGCCCGCTGCAGCGACCGTGAGCACAACCCGCTCGGGATCGACCGCGACGCCGAGCACGTCAACACCGAGCGGGCCGAGCGCGCCGGGGTCGGCGCGCCGGTGCTCGACTACCGGCCGGACCTCGGGGTGCTGGTGATCGGCTGGCTCGAGGGCACGACCCTCGACAACGAGGCGTTCACCCGGCCCGACGTCGTACGCCGGGCGGCGGCTGCGATCCGGATGCTGCACGAGGGCGAGCGGTTCGAGGGCGACTTCGACATGTTCCGGCTCCAGCAGGGCTATCTCGCCACCTGCCGCGATCACGGCCACCGGATGCCGGATGACTACCTCGACCACGCGGACGCCTTCGACCGGATCCGGCGCGCGCTGGCCGTCAACGACCCGGGCACCGTGCCGTGCAACAACGACCTGCTGGCCGCGAACTTCATCGACGACGGCGCCAGGATCTGGCTGATCGACTACGAGTACGCCGGCAACAACGACGCCTGCTTCGAGCTCGGCGACACCGTGCAGGAGTGCCACCTCGACCTGGACCGCACCGAGGCGCTGGTCGCCGGCTACTTCGGCGAGGTGACGCGCGAGCGGCTGGCCCGGGTACGGCTCCAGGCGGTGGTCGCGCAGTACGGCTGGACCCTCTGGGGCTGCATCCAGCACGCCGCGAGCCCGCTCGAGTTCGACTTCTGGGCATGGGCGATGGAGCGGTACGACGGCGCGGTGGCCGCGATGCGCGCGCCCGACTTCGAGGATCTGCTCGACGACGCGGCTGGCACCCGGTGAGCGCGGAGGTGCCCGACCGGGCCGAGATCGTGGTCGTCGGCGGCGGCGTGATCGGCGCCAGCGTCGCCTACCACCTGACCCGGATGGGTCGCACCGACGTGCTCCTGCTCGAGCAGGGCCGGCTCTCCTCCGGCACCACCTGGCACGCGGCCGGCCTGGTCGGACAGCTCCGCGCGTCGGAGAGCGGCACCCGGCTCGTGCAGTACTCCACCGAGCTCTACGCACGGCTCGAGGAGGAGACCGGGCTCTCGGCCGGCTACCAGCGCTGCGGCGGGGTCACCGTGGCCAGGACTCCGGAGCGGATGACCCAGCTTCGGCGGACGGCGGCGACCGCGGCGGCGTACGACCTCGAGTGCGAGCTGCTCACACCGGAGCAGGCGCTCGAGCGCTACCCGGTGATGGCCGTCGACGACCTGGTCGGCGCGATCTGGCTGCCCGGCGACGGCAAGGCCAACCCGACCGACCTCACCCAGGCGCTGGCCAAGGGCGCGCGGATGCGGGGCGCCCGGATCGTCGAGCAGGTCCGGGTCACCGGCGTCCGGGTCGAGCGCGGTCGCGCCACGGGCGTGTGGCACGACGGCGGGCTGGTCGAGGCCGAGGTGGTGGTCAACTGCGCCGGTCAGTGGGCGCGGCAGGTCGGCGACCTCGCCGGCGTCACCGTGCCGCTGCACTCGGCCGAGCACTTCTACGTCGTCACCGAGCCGTTCGCCGGCGTCCACCCCGAGCTGCCGGTGCTGCGCGACCCGGACGGCTACACCTACTTCAAGGAGGAGGTCGGCGGCCTGGTCGTCGGTGGCTTCGAGCCGGAGGCAAAGCCGTGGGTCTCGCCGCAGGAGGTGCCGTACCCGTTCGAGTTCCGGCTTCTGGAGGAGGACTGGGAGCACTTCTCGGTGCTGATGGACAGTGCCTTGCTGCGGATCCCGGCGTTGCACGAGACCGGCATCCGCAAGTTCTACAACGGTCCCGAGAGCTTCACCCCCGACAACCAGTTCCTGCTCGGAGAGGCGCCCGAGGTACGTGGCTTCTTCGTCGGTGCGGGCTTCAACTCGGTCGGCATCGCCTCCGCCGGAGGCGCGGGCCGGGCGCTCGCGGAATGGATCGTCGAGGGTGAGCCGGGCACCGACCTCACGGCGGTGGACATCCGCCGGTTCGCGCCGTTCCAGGGCAACGTGCCGTGGCTCCGGGCCCGGGTCGGCGAGGTGCTCGGGCTGCACTACGCGGTGCCGTGGCCCAACCGCGAGCTCACGACCGGGCGCCCGTTCCGGCGCTCGCCCGTGCACCACCTGCACGAGGCCGACAACGCGGGCTTCGGCAGCCGGATGGGGTGGGAGCGTCCCAACTACTTCGCGCCCGCGGGGGAGAACCCCGCGATCGAGTACGCCTGGGGCAAGCAGAACTGGCTGCCGTGGTCGGCCGCTGAGCAGGCCAGCACGCGCACTGGGGTGACCGTGTTCGACCAGACGTCGTTCTCGAAGTACGTCGTCGCAGGGCCGGGTGCGCTCGCCGGGCTCCAGTGGGTGTGCACCGCCGACGTCGACGTGCCGGTCGGCCGCGCCGTCTACACCGCGCTGCTCAACGCCCGCGGCACCTACGAGTCCGACCTCACCGTGACCCGGACCGGGGAGCAGGAGTTCCTGCTGGTCAGCAGCGCCGCGACCACGGTGCGCGACCAGGACCACCTGCGCCGGCACCTGCCCGAGGACGTGAGCGTGACCGACGTGACGACCAGGCTGGCGGTGTTCGGGGTGATGGGCCCGCGCTCCCGCGACCTCCTGACGCGGCTCACCGACGCCGACCTGGGCCCGGAGGCGTTCGCGTTCGGCGACAGCCGCCGGCTCGACCTCGGGTCGGCGAGCGTGCGCGCCACCCGGATCACCTACGTCGGTGAGCTCGGCTGGGAGCTCTACGTGCCGGTCGAGCTCGCGGTCGGGGTCTACCTGGACCTGCTCGTCGCCGGCGCCGACCTCGACGTGCGCCGGGGCGGGTACTACGCGATCGAGTCGCTGCGGCTGGAGAAGGGCTACCGGGCGTTCGGCCGCGAGCTCACGCCCGACCACTCGCCAGTGCAGGCCGGTCTGCTGTTCGCCTGCAAGCTCGGCACCGACGTGCCGTTCCTGGGGCGAGAGGCGCTGGAGAAGGCCAGGGCCGAGGGGCCGCGACGGCGCCTCGTTTCGTTCGTCGTCGAGGACGCCGAGCCGATGCTGTGGGGCGGCGAGCTGCTGCTGCGGGACGGGGCACCGTCGGGCCAGGTCACCTCGGCCGCATGGGGCGAGACGCTCGGCGCCTGCGTGGGTCTGGCCTACGTCTGGGGCGCCGACGCCGGCCCGGTGACGCCGGACTGGGTCCGGTCCGGGGACTACGAGGTCGACGTGGGCGGGGACCGGTACCCGGTGCGGGTGACGCTGCGCCCGCCGTACGACCCCGGCAACGAGCGGGTGCGTTGATCCCAGCCGATGGGGGAGGGACGACGTCAGGCGCCGCTGGGTACCGTGACGCATGGACGAATCCGTCGTGACGGCAGCCGCCGGTCGCGACGGACGGGACCCGATCCCCGTGCTGCTGCTCCGCGCCGCCCACCCGGTGCCGGCCCTCGCGGTCACCGTGCTGGCCGGTCTGCTCGCCGTCGCGGTCGACCTGCCTCGGAGCGGACCGTGCTGGTGGTCGCGCGCCGTGCTGACCGGCCAGCTCTCGATCGGCTGGTCCAACGACCTCGTCGACCGCGGCCGCGACCGCGCCGTCGGGCGCACCGACAAGCCGCTGGCGACGGGCGCGCCTCCCAGCGGGCGTCGCCCGCGTGCGGCAGTCGCCGTCGTGGTCGTCCGACCGTCCCGCTCGGCCTGGCCTGCGGGCTGGCCGCCGGTGCCGTGCACCTGGTCTGCACCGCCGCCGGCTGGGCCTACAACCTCGGGCTCAAGTCCACCGTCTGGTCCTGGCTGCCGTACGCCGTCGTGCTTCGGCGGCTCCCGGTGTTCGTCTCGCTCGCCGACCGGCCGTCCGGCCTGCCGCCGCTGTGGCTGCCGGTCGCCGGTGCGCTGCTCGGGGTCGGCGCCCACCTCGTCAACGTGCTGCCCGACCTCGGCCGACGACGCGGCCACCGGGCGTCCGCGGGCTGCCGCACCGGCTCGGCGCCCGGTGGACGCCGGCCGTGGCCGCCGCGGTGCTGGTGCTGGCCTCGGTCGTGATCGTGGTCGGCGCCGCCGGTCGGCGCTGGCTGCCGGCGGCGCTGTCGCTGCTCGTGGTCGGCGCGCTCGCCGTCCGTGGCGCTGGTCGGCGCGCGGTCGGACGCCGTTCCGCGCCGCGATCGCGATGGCGCTCGTCGACGTGGCGATGCTGGTGGGGGCGCGATGACCGCGGCGCCGACGAGTCGCTGGGACCTGGTCGTCGTCGGCGCCGGCCCGGCCGGCGCCGCCGCCGCGCTCGGCGCGCTCGACGCCGACCCGGCGCTGCGGGTGCTGCTGCTCGACCGCGCCGACTTCCCGCGCGACAAGTCCTGCGGCGACGGCATCGCGCCGCACGTGCTTCGACGCCCTCGCCGCCGTCGGCGTGCACGACGTCGCCGACGGCTGGACGCCGCTGCGCGACGCTCGAGCTCGCCCGCGGCGAGCCCGCGTCGCGCGCGACCATGGCCCGGCCGGTCTACGTCATCCCGCGCGAGGTCTTCGACGCCCGGCTGGTGGAGGGCGCCGTCGACCGCGGGCGCGGTGCTGCGCGCGGCACCGGGTGTCCGCGCTGCGCCGCCACGGCGACGAGGTCGTGCTCGACGACCGCGTCACGCGCCCGGGTCGTGGTCGGCGCCGACGGCGCCCACTCGGTGGTCCGGTCCTGCGGTCGCGACGCCGGCGACCGGGCCGGCGCGCGCTGGCGATCCGCGGCTACGCGCCGACCCCGCCGGGCGGCGCGGCACCCAGGTGATCCGCTACGGCGACCGCCGCCAGCCGGCGTACGCCTGGGCCTTCGACCGCGGCGACGGGCTCTCCAACGTCGGGTACGGCGAGCTGCTCCCGGCGCGACGAGCGGACGACGCCGCGCCGTCCCGGGCGCTGCTGCTCGACCAGCTCGAGCGAGCTGCTCCCCGGCGCGGCGGCGACGGGCGAGCGACTGGCGCGGCCACCACCTGCCGCTGTCGGGCTGGCGCTGGCACCAGCCCGACGGACCGGTGCTGCTGGTCGGCGACGCGGCCGGGCTGGTCAACCCGATGACCGGCGAGGGCATCTACTACGCCGTCGCCACCGGCATCGCCGCCGGCCGGGCCGCCGCCGGCGCCCTGGCCGCGGCGGCACCCGGCGCACGCCGGGCGCGCTGCACCGGCGCGCCGTGCGCCGCCTGCTCGGCCGGCACCTGAAGCACACCTGGATCGCGGCCCGGCTGGCCGAGCGTGCCGGCCGTCGTCGACGCCGGCATCCGGGCGGCGCGCCGGGACCGGCGAGTCTTCGACGACCTGGTCGAGCTCGGCCTCGGCGACGGCCGGATCTCCGCCCGGCTGGCCGGCGGCCTGGTCGCCCGCGCTCGTGCCCGCCCGTCTGCACACCGCACCCATCGACCACCGAGCGCACAGGAGCTGACGATGCAGATCCTGTCGGTCCGGGGCGCGCTGCCCGAGCACCGCTACCCGCAGGCCGAGATCACCGACGCCTTCGCCGCGGTGATCGCGACGCCGGCGGGCTCGACGAGCGGCTGCTGCGCCGCTTCCACGCCAACGCCGGGCGTCGAGCACCGGCACCTCGTGCTGCCGCTGGAGGAGTACGGCGAGCTCGACGGACTTCGGCGCAGGCCAACGACCTGTTCATCGAGCACGCCGTCGAGCTCGGGGCCCGGGCGCTGGTGGACGCGCTCAAGGCCGCCGACCTGACCCCGACCGACGTCGACCTGATCATCTCCGCGACCGTGACCGGGCTCGCCGTACCCTCCCTCGACGCGCGGATCGCCGCCGCCGTCGGGCTGCGCCCGGACGTGAAGCGGGTGCCGCTGGTCGGGCTCGGCTGCGTCGCCGGCGCGGCCGGCATCGCCCGGCTCCACGACTACCTGGTCGGCCACCCCGACGACGTCGCGGTGCTGGTCGCCGTCGAGCTCTGCTCGCTCACCGTCCAGCGCGACGACGTGTCGGTGCCCAACCTGGTGGCCAGCGGGCTGTTCGGCGACGGCGCCGCCGCGGTCGTGGCCGCCGGCCGGGACCGCGACGCCGGCGCCGTCGAGGTGCTCGCCACCCGCAGCCGGCTCTACCCCGACTCCGAGCGCACGATGGGCTTCGACGTCACCGCCAGCGGGCTGCGGATCGTGCTCGACGCGGAGGTGCCGCGCGGTCGTCGAGCGCTACGTCGGCGACGACGTCGACGACTTCCTCGCCGACCACGGACTGACCCGGGCCGACATCGGCTGGTGGGTCTGCCACCCCGGCGGCCCCAAGGTGATCGAGGCGCTCCAGCAGACGCTCGGGCTGTCGCACGAGGCGGTGCGAGCTGACCTGGGACTCGCTGGCCCGCGATCGGCAACCTGTCCTCGGCCTCGGTCCTGCACGTCCTCGAGGACACCCTGCGCGACCGGCCGCCGCGGCCGGGCTCGCTACGGCCTGCTGATGGCGATGGGGCCGGGCTTCTGCTCCGAGCTGGTGCTGCTCCGGGCCACCGAGGAGCGAGTCCGATGACGACCCTGGCTCGCCTTCACCGTCCTGGTCGTGCTGGTCGGCCTCGAGCGGCTCGCCGAGCTCGTCGTCTCCAAGCGCAACGCCGCCTGGAGCCTGGAGCACGGCGGCGCGAGACCGGGCGCGGGCACTACCCGGTGATGGTGGTGCTGCACACGGGACTGCTGGTCGGCGCGCTGGTCGAGGCCTGGGTGCGACGGCCCGACGTGCCGGCCGTGCTCGCCTGGTCGATGCTGGCGCTGGTGCTCGCGTCGCAGGCGCTGCGCTGGTGGTGCATCGCCACGCTCGGCCGCCGCTGGAACACCCGGGTGATCGTCGTGCCCGGCCTGGCGCCGGTGCGATCGCGGTCCCTACCGCCTGTTCTCGCCACCCCAACTACGTCGCGGTCGTCGTCGAGGGCGTCGCGCTGCCGCTGGTGCACGCCGCCTGGATCACCGCGCTCGTCTTCACGCGTCGCCAACGCCGTGCTGCTGACCGTGCGGATCCGGGTCGAGAACGCCGCCCTGGCGCACGCTGCCGGCGTACGACGAGCGGACCTGTCCGTGCGTGACCTGGTCGTCGCCGGCGGCGGACCCGGTCGGCCTGGCCACCGCGCTGTACGCCGCCCGCGCCGGGCTCGACGTCGTGGTCCGCGAGCCGCGCCCCGGCCCGATCGACAAGGCCTGCGGCGAGGGGCTGATGCCGGCGGCCGTGGCCGACCTCGCCGGCTCGGGGTGTGCCCGGAGGGGCGCCCGATCGCCGGCATCCGCTACGTCGACGGCGAGCCGAGGCCGCGACGCGACGTTCCGGCCCGGCCCCGGCCGCGGCGTCCGCCGTACGACGCTGCACGCGGCGCTGTCCGACGGCGGTGGCCGAGGCCGGGGTCGCCGTCGAGCCGGTCGCGGTGGGCGCCGTCGAGGAGCGCGGCGACCACGTGCTCGTCGACGGCGAGCCGGCCCGCTACCTCGTCGCCGCCGACGGGCTGCACTCGCCGGTGCGCCGGCTGGCTCGGGCTGGACGGGCCGGCCCGCGGGCCGCCGCCGGTTCGGGCTCCGCGCGCCACGTCGAGGTCGCGCCGTGGACGCCCTTCGTCGAGGTGCACTGGGCGCCGACCGGCGGAGGCCTACGTGACGCCGGTGGCCGACGGCTGGTCGGCGTCGCGCTGCTCGGCAGCGCGAAGCGCGGCGTTCGACGAGCTGCTCGGCGAGCATCCCGCGCCTGTGCGAGCGGCTCGAGGGCGCTGCCGCGCTCCCGGGTCCGCGGCGCCGGGCCGCTGCGGCAGCGCTCCACCGCGGCGGGTCGCGGGCCGGGTGCTGCTGGTCGGCGACGCCGCGGGCTACGTCGACGCGCTCACCGGCGAGGGCATCGCGCTCGGGCTCGCCCAGGCCCGGGCCGCGGTCGACGCGTTCGCGCCGGGCGCGCCCGAGCGGCTACGAGCCGGCGTGGCGGCGGCTCGGGTGGCGGCACGACCTGCTCACCCACGGGCTGCTCGCGGCGACCCGGCCGCGCCGTGCTGCGCCGCCGGATCGTGCCCGCCGCGGCCCGGCTCCCGTGGGTGTTCGGCGCCGCCGTCAACCAGCTGGCGAGGGCCGGCGTGAGCACGGAGGCGGTCGAGCAGGTGGTGCTCCTCGACGAGGACGGCAGCGCCATCGGCACCGGCGAAGAGCGAGGTGCACCACCGCGACACCCCGCTGCACCTGGCCTTCTCCTGCTACGTCTTCGACGCCGAGGGCCGGCTGCTGGTCACCCAGCGGGCGCTGGACAAGCCGACGTTCGGCGGTGTCTGGACCAACAGCTGCTGCGGTCACCCGGCGCCCGGCGAGGCGATCGCGCGACGCCGTCCGCCGGCGGGTGGGCCAGGAGCTCGGCCTCGGCCCTGGCCGACCTGCGGCTGGTGCTGCCGCGGTTCCGCTACCGCGCCGTGATGGACGACGGCACCGCGGAGAACGAGATGTGCCCGGTCTTCGTCGCCCGACCACCGACCCCGTGCGGGCCGACCCGGACGAGGTCGACGACGTCGAGTGGGTGCCGTGGGCGGCGTTCCGCGCGGGCGTGCTCGACGGCACCCGGCCGGTCAGCCCGTGGTGCCGCGAGCAGGTGCGCGAGCTCCCGGCCGACCCCCTCGGTGCCGCCGAGGCGGCGTACGACGGGCTGCCTCCCGCCGCCCGGGGCTAGCCTGCCTCTCCATGAACCTGAACCTGATCGAGATCCCGGTCCCGGACGGCACGGCGGAGGCGTACGTCGCCCACCCGCCCGCAGGTGAGGGGCCGGGGGTGCTCTTCTTCATGGATGCGATCGGGGTCCGGCCGCAGATCGCCGCGATGTGCGACCGGATCGCGAGCTGGGGCTACGTCGTGCTCGCGCCCAACGTCTTCCACCGCGAGGGCTCGGTCGACGAGGTCGGGCCGCACGCGGACCTGACGCAGCCGGGCGAGCGCGAGGCGTTCTTCGAGCAGGCGATGCCCCGCGTGGGCAGGCTCACCCCCGAACAGGCGGTGCCCGACATCGCGGCGTACCTCACGTCGCTACGCGGGATCGATGGTGTCGCCGACGGCCCGGTCGCCACCGTCGGCTACTGCATGGGCGCCCGGCTCGCGGTGCGCGCCGGCACCGGTCACCCCGACGAGGTCGCGGCGGTCGGCGGCTTCCACGGCGGCGGCCTGGTCACCGACGACCCGGACAGCCCGCACCGTGGTCTTGGCAACGCCCGCGCGGAGTTCGTCTTCGGCCACGCCGACCAGGACCGCTCGATGCCGGCCGAGGCGGTGGCCGCGCTCGGCGAGGCCCTGGCCGCCGCGGGCCTCGTCGCCAGCAACCAGGTCTACCCCGGCGCGGCGCACGGATACACGATGGCTGACACCCCGATGTACGACGAGCCGTCCGCCGAGCGGCACTTCACAGAGTTCCGCGCGCTGCTGGAGCGGGCGTTGTAGGTGGGTCGTGGGGAGCGCGGGTCCACCACGGTATGCCGGGATAACCACGGCAAATCGCACGCGGCGACGTACTGCCCATGACGAACCCGCGCTTCCCACGATGTGCTCATCGTGGGAAGCGCGGGTCGCTCTGCATACCGTGGTGAAACCCCAAGCACCCGGCCCGGCACCCGGCCCCAGCTAGAGCCCGATCCGGCTGCAGCCGCTCGGGTCGACCAGCGCGCGCACTCGGTGGCGCACGTTGGCGGGGTCGAACGGCGGGGTGATGCGGGTCGGCACCCGCTCGCCGGTGGCGTTGCTGCTCATTCGGTTTCTCATCTCGATCTCCCTCGGTCGGTTCAGGCGCGGTGGATGCGCAGGTTGCCGCTCACGGTGTGGGCGGTGATCTCGATCCGGTTCTGGTCGTCGGACGGGCCGGCGGACTCGCCGAGCTCCTGGCTCACGCGGCCGCTGACGGTGGACACGTCGAGCCAGGCGGCGGTGCCCTGCTCGACGCCGATGGTGATGTCGCCGCTGGCACCCGCGGCGTTGATCGCGCCGGTGCTCGCGCGGCGGACGGTCAGGCTGCCGGAGCCGGTCTTGGTGACCAGGGACCCGCCGAGCCGGCCGACCTCGACGTCACCGGAGCCGGTCTTGGTCACCGTCTGGCCGTCGACCTCGCCGATGCTGATGTCGCCGGAGCCGACCTTGACCGTGCCCGAGCCGCGGCTGGCCTCGACGTTGATGTCGCCGGAACCGCTGCTGACCGACAGCGCCTGGCCGACCTCGCCAGCGGTGATGGTGCCGGAGCCGGTCCTGAGCCTCGCGGCACCGGTGACCGACTCGACGTCGATGTCGCCGGAGCCGGTCGCGCACGACGCCTCCTGGAACTGGCCCGTGGCCCGCAGGTCGGCGGAGTCGGACTTGAGGTCGAGGGAGACCCCGTGCGGGCAGATGATGTCGATCCCGACCGACGGTCCATGCCGGAGCAGGCCGGAGCGGTGCTTGGGAAGGTGCACGACCACGGTGTGCCGGGACTGCTCCACGGTGGCCTGCGCGATCGCCTCCTCGCCGGCGCTGTTCAGAGCGGTCAGCTCGACTGTGGTGGTGTCGGTGTCGCCGGCCGCGACCGTGACGTGGCCGGCTCCGGTGCGGACCACGATCGTCGTGGGGCCCGGTGTCTCGAAGGTGTGCATGACGGAACTCCTGTTCTGGTGCGAGGTGCGGGTGAGGTGTCGGGTGCGGCGGCGGGTCAGGTGACCCAGCCGCGCACCTGCTTGCGCTTGCCGGGCTCGCCGGTGACGCTGATCCGGTTGCGGCCCACGTGGACGTCGAGCCGGGTGCCGGAGGCGGTGGCGTCGAGGACGTCGCGTACGGCGTCGACGAGCCACGCGTTGAGCGACTGCCCGATCTGGTTTGCCGCCTCCTCAGCCCGGGCCTTGATCGACTCGGGGAGCCGGAGCGTGATCCGCGACTGGCTGTCGTCCTCCGGCGGCTCGGGCGGGGCGGGCGGAGCCGGCGGGGGCGGCGGTGCCGCCGGCATCTCGGAGGCCAGCCGCGTGACCACGAACTCGGGGTCGCGCCCGGCCATCCGGACGTCGACCGCGTCGTGCTCGAGCGATCCGGAGATCTCGGCCGCGGCCTGGGCCAGCGCCTCGAGCAGCACCATTCGGGTGGCGGGGTCGAGGGCCAGCGCGAGGCGCTCGGCGGCGGCCTGGGCCTCGGTGCCACCTGCGGCGGCGGCGTCGGACAGGTCGCTGCGGAGGCGGTCGACGTACGGCGTGAGCTCCATGACGCCACTGTGACATCACGGTGACGTCAATGTCAAGAGCAATGACGTCATCATGACGTCAAGAAGGCGCAACCGCCATCCGGAAACCCGACCATGACGGCCGGATGACGGCCGGCTGACCGGGTCGTCACGCAGCAAAGGTTCCTCCAACTCCACCCGCCGAGTCTCGTGCCCGAGGGCGGCGAACCGCGCTGGCCTGGAGGGGAAGACCATGCGGAAGAGTCTGTTGGGGGCGGCCGTTCTCGGGCTGCTGCTCTCCGGATGCGGGATCGTCCAGACGACGTCCCACGCACACATGAAGATGGGCATCGCGGCAAACGCGGCGGTGATCTCGAGCCCACGCGTGCGCACCTACTACATCGCCGCCGACGAGGTGCAGTGGGACTACGCACCCGACGACCGGAACGACATCGCCGGACGTCCCTGGAACGACGACGAGAAGGTGTTCGTCGAGAACGGCCCGACCCGGATCGGGCACGTCTACCGCAAGTCGCTCTACCGGGCCTACACCGACGCCACGTTCACGCACCGCGCGCCGGTGCCGACCTCGTGCGCAGCGGGCGTGAAGCCGTGCGACGACACCCTGGGCATGATGGGGCCGGTGATCCGGGCGGTGGTCGGGGACACGATCAAGGTGGTGTTCCGCAACAACACGCGGTTCCCTGCGTCGATCCACCCGCACGGCGTGTTCTACGCGAAGAACGCCGAGGGTGCGCCGTACGCCGACGGCACCAGCGGCCAGGACAAGGCCGACGACGCGGTGCAGCCGGGCGACACCTACACGTACGCGTGGAAGGTGCCCGAGCGGGCCGGGCCAGGGCCCATGGACGGGTCGTCCGTGATGTGGATGTACCACTCGCACACCGACGAGATCGCCGACACCAACTCCGGCCTGGTCGGTCCGATGGTGATCACGGCCAAGGGCAAGGCCGACCCGGACACCGCCACGCCGCTGGACGTGGACCGTGAGATCTTCTCCTACTTCACCGTCGAGAACGAGAACGCGAGCCTCTACCTCGACGACAACCTGCAGCACCTCGCCCAGGCGCCGCACGAGGTGGCGCCCGACGACGAGGAGGGGTTCGAGGAGAGCAACCTGATGCACTCGATCAACGGCTACGTGTACGGCAACGGTCCGGTGCCCGTGATGAAGGTCGGCCAGCGCGTGCGCTGGTACACCTACACGCTCGGCACGGAGGTGGACCTCCACACGCCGCACTGGCACGGCAACACCGTGACCACCAACGGGATGCGCTCGGACATGATCCAGCTCCTGCCCGGGATGATGACGGTCTCCGACATGGTGCCCGACGACCCGGGCACATGGCTGTTCCACTGCCACGTCAACGACCACATCGCCGCGGGCATGCTGAGCCGCTACCGCGTGGTCGGCTGAAGCCAGGGGGTAAAGAGGGGGGTTGTGAGGGGAGTCACGGGCTCGGGCCCGCGGCTCCCTCCGCTGCGTCACCTTCTGCCGGGCGATGGCGGGCCCTAGGGGGGTCTGATGGATCCATGGCCTGCTGCGCGCCGCCCGGCACGCACGCTGGCTGCGTCTCGTCGGTCAACGCGGCGCTGCCGCGCCTTCCCTCCTCGGCCTTGCCATCGCACGCACCGGACGACGCTCGCGACGGCCGAGATCCATCAGACACCCCCTAGCCTGAAGCCGTGAGCGGAGAGATCCCGGACCTGTCCCGCGCCGACCTCGAGGCGCTCCAGCTCGAGCGGCTGCGGGAGTCGCTCCGACGCGCCGAGCAGGTCCCGCACTACCGGGCCGCCTTCGCGGCGGCCGGCGTGGGCGCCGACGACCTCACCTCGCTGGCGGACCTCGCGCGGTTTCCGTTCACGACCAAGGCCGACCTGCGCGAGAACTACCCGTTCGGGATGTTCGCGGTCCCGCGCGAGCAGGTCGCCCGCATCCACGCGTCCAGCGGCACGACCGGCCGGCCGACGGTGGTCGGTTACACGCGCGACGACATCGACACGTGGGCCGAGGTGATGGCGCGCTCGATCCGGGCCGCGGGCGGACGGCCCGGTGACCTGCTTCACGTGGCCTACGGGTACGGGCTGTTCACCGGCGGGCTCGGTGCGCACTACGGCGCCGAGCGGCTCGGCTGCACCGTGGTGCCGATCAGCGGCGGCATGACCGAGCGCCAGGTGCAGCTGATCGGGGACTTCGGGCCCCGGGTGATCATGGTCACCCCGTCGTACTTCCTCGCGATCCTCGACGAGATGGAGCGCCAGGGCATCGACCCGCGCCGCAGCAGCCTCGAGATCGGCATCTTCGGTGCCGAGCCGTGGACCGAGGAGATGCGGCGTGCGGTCGAGGAGCGGAGCGGGATCACGGCGGTCGACATCTACGGCCTCTCGGAGGTGATGGGGCCGGGCGTCTCCCAGGAAGCCGGCGAGACCCAGGACGGCCTGCACATCTGGGAGGACCACTTCCTGCCCGAGGTCATCGACCCGGTCACCCACGAGGTGCTGCCGGACGGGGAGGAGGGAGAGCTGGTCTTCACCTCGCTGACCAAGCAGGCGATGCCGGTCGTGCGCTATCGCACCCGCGACCTCACGCGGCTGCTCCCAGGCACGGCGTACCCGGCCTTCCGGCGGATGCAGAAGGTCACCGGCCGCACCGACGACATGATGATCGTGCGCGGAGTCAACGTGTTCCCGAGCCAGGTCGAGGAGCAGATCCTCACCGTCGAGGGACTCACGCCGCACTATCTGTGTGTGCTGTCGCGCCCCGGCAACCTCGACGTGCTCACCGTGCAGGTCGAGGCGTACGACGCGGGGGCCGATCGCGACGCGCTCGGACGCGCGCTGGCCGACCGGGTCAAGGATCGGATCGGTGTCACGATCGGGGTCGAGGTCCTGGCCCCGCACGCCCTGGAGCGGTCGCTCGGGAAGGCGAAGCGGATCAGCGATCGGCGTTGAGTTGGGCCTCCCGCCCCGTTGAGTTGGGCCTCCCGCCCTGTTGAGTGGGGTCTCGCGCCCGCGGTTCCCGCAGTGCCCGGCCGGTGCGCAGGCACGCGACCTCGCGCTCCGTCGCTCGGAAAACGTTGGTGGGTCGCACGACCGAGCGGGCTAGCCTCAACACGTGCCCTCCTACGTGAAGTCCCTCAGCGTTGACTGCGCGAGCGGCGCCGCCGCGACGCTGGCGGGCTTCTGGGCCGCGGCCCTCGGTGGGGAGGTCGACGAGGACGCCATCGGGGACAAGGCGTTCCTGGAGGCCCCCGGCTGGGGCGGCCCGAACCTGTGGTTCACCGTCCCGGAGCCGAAGGTCGGCAAGAACCATCTGCATCTCGACCTGGGCGCCCCCGACAGCGCCGCGACAGCACCGACCTGGTGGTGATGCTGGACCCCGGCGGCAACGAGTTCTGCGTCGAGACCTGACCGCACCAACGAGGCCACAGGCGCAACTCAACGGGGCCGGAGGCGCAACTCAACGGGGCCGGAGGCGCAACTCAACGGGCAGGGAGACCGGTGGGCGTGCAGAGGTCCTTGCCGATGTCATCGGTGCGGTCCTCCTTCACCAGCTTGAGGAGGGCGAGGGCGCGCTCACGGTCCCAGTGCACCGCGAGGTCGGAGATCGGCATCGAGCAGGTGAGGCCGCTCGAGCCGTCGACCCGGGTCATCGCCCACGCGAACCGGGCCAGCGCCAACGGGCCGGTGCCCTTGCTGATCCGCAGCGAGCCGGCACCGGCGTCGGCGACCCGGAAGTAGCGCACCGGGTTGAGCACCGTCCACGGCGACTTCACCTTGTCGCCCACCTGGCTGACCACCTTGCGCTGGTTCTTCGCGCGGTCGATGTCGCCGTTGGCCTGCGTGTGCCGGGTGCGCGAGTAGGCGAGCGCGGTGATCCCGTCGACGTGGTGGCAGCCCTTCGACATCCGCAGGTTGGCCAGCGGGTCGACGAGCCTGTCCTTCGTGCACACCCGGATGCCGCCGACGGCGTCGACGGAGTTCACGAAGCCGCCGAAGCCGATCTCGACGTAGTGGTCGACCCGGACGCCGGTGTCCTGCTCGATCGTCTTGACCAGCAGCTTCGGGCCGCCGAACGCGAACGCGGCGTTGATCTTGGTGGTGCCGTGGCCCGGGATCGGCACCAGCGAGTCGCGGGGGATCGACAGCAGCAGGTTGGGCCCGCGGCCGGCGTGCAGCAGCATGATCGTGTCCGTCCGGCGCCCCGCCGCGTCGCCCGTGCCGAGCCGCTTGCGCTGCTCCTTGGAGAGGTTCTCGCGGCTGTCGGAGCCCACCAGCAGGTACGTCGAGCCGGGCTGCTTGTCCGGCCGGTCACCGCTCGGGAACGCGTCGACCTTGTCGATCTTGGTCCACGCCCACACCGGCACCGCGATCAGGAACACCAGCCAGACCAGCAGCACGATCCGCACGATCCGCCACGGCGACCGCTTCTCTGCTTCTCCGGCGAGCGCGGGGGCGGGGCGGCGGCGTGGTGGTCGACGTACGACCCGGGCCGCCCGGGCCGTCACCCGAGGTCTCCGGGCGCGGGAGCACCGGCATCATCCGGGTCGGCTCCGGATCGTCCGACTGCGGCGGCGGGAGCCCCTGCACCGCCCTGGCCCCGGGCACCGTAGAGCCAGTCGTACTCGGGCTCGTCGCGCGCGCGATCTGGCATACCCGGAGACGCTACCGTGCGGGCATGCTCGAGCCGCTGACCCCCGCGCACAGCCGGGTCACCCTCTCGCTGCTCGCCGGCCCGACCCACGTCAACCTGCTCGGCAACGTGCACGGCGGGGAGGTGATGCGCCTCGTCGACTCCACCGCGGGCGCGGTCGCCGGCCGGCACAGCAACGGCCCGGCGGTCACCGCCGCGATGGACGAGATGGCGTTCCTCGCGGCCGTGCACGTGGGCGACATCGTCCGCACGGTCGCCCAGGTCAACTGGGCGGGGCGGACCTCGATGGAGGTCGGCGTACGGGTCGAGTCCGAGCCGTGGAACCAGGCCGGCCACGAGCCCGTCCACGTCGCCTCGGCGTACCTGGTGTTCGTGGCGGTCGACCACGAGGGCCGGCCCCGAGAGATCCCGCCACTCGACCCGCAGACCGACGAAGAGGTCCGCCGGATGCGCGAGGCGGAGATCCGGCGGGCCCACCGGCTCGCCCAGAAGGCCGAGATCCTCGCCGCCCGCGAGGGCTAGACCTGTCGGCGCGTCGGAACCGTGTGTGACGCCTGTGACTGGTGATACTTGCCGGACGAGTTCACCAGAGAGGTCACGATGCTGCCCGCACCTTCCTCCGGGTCGCACGAAGGGGCCGGCACTGGTCGCCCGCGTGGTGCCCAGCTGAGCCGGATCCGCTTCCGGCGCGCGGTCACGCTGATGCTGATGACCCTCGTGCTGCCCGGCTCCGCCCAGATCGCCGTCGGCAACAAGCGCACGCGGCCGGATCGCGATGCGCGTCGCTGTTCTCGCTGGTCGCGACCATCGTGCTCGCTGGCTCGTGGTCGGCCTGGTCTGGAACAGCTTCGTCTTCTGGCTGCTCAGCAACACGTTCCTGCTCGGGATCATCCGGTTCGGGCTGATGGTGCTGGCGGTCGGCTGGGCCTACCTCTTCGTCGACGCCTGGCGCCTCGGCGACCCGCTGGCGCTGCGGCAGAAGCAGCGGCTGGCGATGGTCGGCATCAACGGCGTGCTCTGCTTCTCCGTCGCCGGCTCGCTGCTCTTCGCCGCGCACGTGGTGACGGTGCAGCGCGACTTCATCGCCGCGATGTTCACCTCGGGCGGTCGTGACCAGGCGCACGAGGGCCGCTTCAACGTGCTGCTGCTCGGCGGCGACTCCGGCAAGACCCGCTGGGGCCTGCGCCCGGACAGCATCACCGTGGCCAGCATCGACGCCGACACCGGCAAGACCGTGCTCTTCGGTCTGCCGCGCAACCTGCAGAACTTCCCGTTCGCCAAGGGCTCGGTGATGGACGAGCAGTTCCCCGACGGCTACAACTGCGACGGCTGCGAGATCAACTCGCTGGTCACCTGGGCCGACGACCACACGCCCGCTGTTCAAGGGCTACGCCGACCCGGGCGTCGAGGCCACCAAGGAGGCGGTCGAGGGCGTCACCGGGCTCAAGATCAACTACTACGTGATGGTCAACCTCCAGGGCTTCCGCAACCTCGTCGACGCCGTCGGCGGGGTCACCCTGCACCGTGCGCGACCCGATCCCGAAGGGCGCGATCGGCGACTTCGACGGCAAGTCCTACATCAAGCCCGGCACCCGCAAGCTGAACGGCGACGGACACGCTGTGGTTCGCGCGCTCGCGGATGGCGGCCGACGACTACTCGCGGATGGCGCGGCAGAAGTGCGTGATGAACGCGATGCTGCACCAGCTCAGCCCGAAGCAGGTCGTGCTCAAGTTCGGCGACATCGCCAAGGCCAGCACCGCGATGGTCAAGACCGACATCCCGGCCTCCGAGCTCGACCGGTTCATGGAGCTCGCGCTCAAGGCGCGCAGGCCAGCCGGTGCAGGACCGTGTCGTTCGTGCCGCCGATGATCGACACCTACCGGCCCGACATCGCCAAGACCAAGAAGATCGGTCGACGGCGCGATCTCGCCGTCCACGAAGCCGCCAGCGCCAGGCGGAAGGCGGCCAAGGCGGCCGCCGAAGCCGGGCACGACGGGTGGCTCGCTACGGCAACATCCACGCAGGGCTACGCCGCCAACCAGGCCAACGACCTCGGCGCCGCCTGCTGACGGTCGCCCGAGGGCCCGAGCCTCGCGGCCGGTAGGGTCGCCGCGTGCCCGATGCCCCCCGTACGACGCCGCGGATCGTCGCGGTGGCGGTCACCTTCAACCGGCGCGACCTGGTGACCCGGCTGGTCACGGAGACCGGGCGCGGGCACCGTGCTCCCCGACGAGATCGTGGTGGTCGACAACGCCTCCACCGACGACACCGTCGAGGTGCTGCGCGCGCTGGAGTCGCCGGTGCCGGTGACCGTGGTCGAGCTCGGCCACCAACACCGGGGGCGCCGGCGGCTTCCACGCCGGGCTCGCGGCGGCGCTCGAGCGTGGCGCCGACCTGGTCTGGCTGATGGACGACGACGGAGCCCCCGCGTCCGGACTGCCTGGAGCTCCTGCTGCCGCACATGACCGACCACGACTTCGTCGGCCCGGCCGTCGTCGCCGAGCAGGACGAGTCGCGGCTCTGCTTCCCGATCCGGCTGCCCGGACGGTCGCGCGTCGTGCACCAGATGGCGGACGTCGAGGCGGCGGCCGTCGACGGACTGGTCGACGACGTGGTGATCCCGTTCAACGGGGTGCTGCGTCACCCGCGAGCCTGGTCGAGCGGATCGGCCTGGTCCGCGAGGAGTTCTTCATCTGGGGCGACGACGTCGAGTACCTCTGGCGCGCCCGCCGGGCCGGCGCCCGCATCGCCACCGTCGTCGCCGCGCGCTTCCGGCACCCGGCGACCGACGACCTCGGCACGCCGCATGATGTTCGGCCGCACGACGTACAACCACTCGCCGTCCGACCTGAAGCACTACTGCATGTGCCGCAACAACGTCGCCAACCTCAAGGAGTACGTCGGCGCGCTCGGCGTGCTCGCGTTCCTCGTCAAGACGCTGTGGTTCTACACGTTCACCCGCCCGACCCGGGCCGGCTGCGGATGAGCCTGGGCGCGATGGTCGGCCGGCTGGCGGGGCGACTTCACCGGTCACGGGAGGTACCTCCTTGCCTGAGGTCTCGACAGGATCGACCACTGGCAGGGAGACCGTCGCCGTCGTCGTGGTCACCTTCAACCGGGCCGACCTGCTGGCGCCGGATGCTCGCCGGGCTGGCCGCCCTCGACCCGCAGCCCGACGCCGTGATCGTGGTCGACAACGCCAGCACCGACCACACGCGACAGGTGCTCGAGGAGGCCGGCAACGCGGGCCTGCTCGCGATCCACGAGGACCGCAACCTCGGCGGCGCCGGCGGCTTCCACCTCGGCGTGCGGGAGGCCTACGACCGCGGCTACGACCGGATCTGGCTGATGGACGACGACGTCGTGCCGGCGCCGGACTGCCTCGACGTGCTGCTGGCCCAGGACGAGGCGTGCCTGATGGCCGTGCGCGAGGACCTCCACGGCCGGCTGGTGGAGAAGGCGGCCACCGTGTTCGACCTCGCCAGCCCGCTGGCGATCAAGCCGAAGACGGCGATGGTCGAGACCACCTACGGCACCCGCGACGCGATGCCGGAGCGGGTGGAGCTGGCCAGAACGTCGCGTTCGAGGGGTTCATGGTCCGGCGCGACGGTGGTCGAGCGGATCGGGCTGCCCGACCCGTCGTACTTCATCTTCTACGACGACGTCGACTTCGCGATCCGCGCCCGGCGCGCCGGCTACCGGATCTGGGCCGTGCGCGACGCGGTGCTGGTGCGCCAGCTCGACTTCGACCAGCAGCACGACCTCGCCGGCTGGAAGGGGTTCTACATGTACCGCAACCTCTTCGTGGTGCACTTCCGCTACGGCGAGAACCTGCTGGTGAGGCTGCAAGCCGTACCTGATCGTGCTCGCCGTCCTGCTGCTGTCGCCGGTGCGCGGCGGTCGGGCCGAGGCGGCCAACGTGACCCGCGCGATCCGCTCCGCACGTGGGATGCGCCACGTTCCCGCCGTGGCGGAGCCGTCTGGCCGCCGCCGGTAGATAGACTCGCTGCGGCCCTTGGCGGCCCGAAGCCCCAACCCAGGAGTGTGTGTTGAACCCCGACCTCGTCGTCGTCGGCTCCGGCCTCTTCGGACTGACGATCGCCGAACGCTGTGCCAGCGAGCTCGACCTCAAGGTCCTGGTGGTCGAGCGGCGGCACCACCTCGGCGGCAACGCCTACAGCGAGGCCGACCCGGAGACCGGGATCGAGATGCACGTCTACGGCGCGCACCTCTTCCACACCTCCAACGAGAAGGTGTGGGACTACGTCAACCGGTTCACCTCGTTCACGAACTACCAGCACCGGGTGTTCGGCCAGTACGACGGGCAGGTCTACTCGCTGCCGATGAACCTCGGCGCTGATCAACCAGTTCTTCGGCAAGATGCACACGCCCGACGAGGCGCGCGCCCTGATCGCCGAGCAGGCCAGCGAGATCGACACCGCCGACGGCGTCGAACCTCGAGGAGAAGGCGATCAGCCTGATCGGGCGCCCGCTCTACGAGGCGTTCATCAAGGGCTACACCGCCAAGCAGTGGCAGACCGACCCGACCCGGCTGAGCGCGGACATCATCACGCGGCTCCCGGTGCGCTACAACTTCGACAACCGGTGGTTCAACGACACCTACGAGGGCCTGCCGGTCGACGGCTACACCGCGTGGCTGACGAAGATGGCCGACCACCCCAACATCGAGGTCCGGCTCGAGACCGACTTGTTCGACCCGGAGCGGATCGTCGCCGACGAGTACAAGGGCAAGGTCCCGATCGTCTACACCGGCCCGGTCGACGAGTACTTCGGCAACTCCGAGGGCCGGCTGTCCTGGCGCACCGTCGACCTCGAGGCGGAGGTCAAGCAGGTCGACGACTTCCAGGGCTGCGCGGTGATGAACTACAACGACCAGGACGTGCCCTGGACCCGGATCCACGAGTTCAAGCACTTCCACCCCGAGCGCACCTACATCTCGGGCAAGACCGTGATCGTGCACGAGTACTCCCGATTCGCCGAGGAGGACGACGAGCCGTACTACCCGGTCAACACCGCCGAGGACCGGGACAAGCTGCTGCGAGTACCGCGAGAAGGCGAAGGCCGAGCCGATGGTGCTGTTCGGCGGCCGGCTCGGCACCTACAAGTACCTCGACATGCACATGGCCATCGGGTCGGCGCTGTCGATGTTCGAGAACAAGCTCCGGCCGCACTTCGCCGAGGGCGCAGAGCTGAAGTCCGGAGGAGTCGACGAATGACGCAGGTCCGACAGGCTCGACCACGACCACAGGTCGTCGCATCCTGCAGCGCCAGGTGCTGCCCAGCGACAAGGACATCGACGTCCTGGCGCTGTACGTCGACCCCGACCCGGCGGTGCTCGACGCCGACAAGTACGCGATCGGCGGCAACCGGGGCGCCAAGGACATCAACGCCGCGCAGCTCCGGCAGTCGACCTCGTCGGGCCACACGGTCCACCCCGACCAGATCACCGGCCGGCACCGGCTGCGCCTGGAGCCCGGCGAGGAGCTCTCCTTCGGCACCTACTTCAACGCCTTCCCGGCCGGCTACTGGCGGCGCTGGACGGTCGTCACCGACGTCCGGCTGACCGTCGCCCTCACCGGCGCCGGGCGCCGCGGTCACCGTCTACCGCTCGATGGCCAACGGCCGCTCGCAGCGCGTGGACATCGGCAGGCACGGGTGCCGACGCGAAGGGCGAGTTCACCTTCGACCTGTCCCTCAAGCCGTTCGTCGACGGCGGCTGGTACTGGTACGACGTGGTGGCCGGCGAGGAGCCGGTCGAGGTCGAGGCGGTCTGGGACGCCGAGGTGCCCGACGACCGGGTCGACCCGGGCAGCCTCACGATCGCGATCACGACCATGAACCGCCCCGACTTCTGCGGCAAGCTGCTCGCCCAGCTCGGCGACGACCCCGGCGTGCACGGAGCCTGCTCGACGAGGTGCTCGTGATGGAGCAGGGCAGCCAGAAGGTCGTCGACTCCCCGGAGTTCCCGGGTGCCCAGGCCGCGCTCGGCGACAAGCTGCGCGTGATCGAGCAGGGCAACATCGGCGGCTCCGGCGGCTACGCCCGCGGCCAGTACGAAGCCGTCCGCAAGGGCACCGCGACGTACGTGATGATGATGGACGACGACGTCGATCTGCGAGCCGGAGAGCATCATCCGCGCCGTCACGTTCGCCGACCTGGCCAAGCGGCCGACGATCGTCGGCGGCCACATGTTCAGCATCTACGACCGGTCGGTCCTGCACTCGTTCGGCGAGATCGTCCAGCGCTACAAGTTCTGGTGGCGCTCGCCCGTCGACGGTGCTCAACGACTGGGACTTCTCCGCGCGCAACCTGCGCTCGGCGCGCTGGCTGCACCGCCGGATCGACGTGGACTTCAACGGCTGGTTCATGTGCCTGGTCCCGATGCAGACGCTGCAGCGAGATCGGGCTGTCGCTGCCCGCTGTTCATCAAGTGGGACGACAGCGAGTTCGGCCTGCGCGCCGGCGAGGCGGGCTACCCGACGGTGACGCTTCCCGGGTGCCGCGGTGTGGCACATCCCGTGGACCGACAAGAACGACGCGCTCGACTGGCAGGCCTACTTCCACCACCGCAACCGGCTGATCGCGGCGCTGCTGCACTCGCCGTACCCCCGGGGCGGGTCGCTGGTCCAGGAGAGCTTCGCGCACTCGGTCAAGCACCTGGTCTCGATGCAGTACTCCACCGTCGAGCTCCGGCACAAGGCGATCGAGGACGTCTTCGCCGGGTCCGGAGCGACTCCACGAGACGCTGCCGACGAGTCCTGCCGGAGATCAACGCCTTCCGCAAGCAGTGGCCCGACGCGGTGCTCGAGGCCGAGCGCGACGCCTTCCCGCACATCCGGCGCAGCAAGCCGCCGCGGCGAGGCAAGGACGACGACACCGAGGTGCCCCGCAGGGCGACCTGCTGATCGCGGCCGCGCTGGCCCCGATCCGGCAGCTGAGCAAGGTCCGCCCGCTCTCCCGGAAGCACCCGGAGACGGAGATCGCCGCGATGGACGCCAAGTGGTACCGGCTGGCCAGCTACGACTCCGCCGTGGTCTCGATGCCCGACGGCACGTCCGCGGCGCTCTACCAGCGCGACCCCGACCACTTCCGTGACCTGCTCCGGCGTGACGTCGAGATCCACCGGCGACTGCACCGCGAGTGGTCGGAGCTCGCCGCCCGTTACCGCCAGGCGCTCGGCATCGATCACCTCGCCCGAGGAGTGGGAGAAGACCTTCGCCGCCTCCGTCGAGGGGCCGCCCGTGAGCAACGACCAGGACAGCAGCACCCCCTGCAGAAGGAACGGATCCTGAGCCGCGGGGACCGCAAGCGCGCGGCGCAGCGGGCCCGGCAGCAGGCCAAGCGCAAGGCCGACTCGATGCCCGCCGTCGACGCCATGGACGGCCCGCGTGAAGGCGCGTGTGGTCGACGCCGAGCTGGTCTCGCCGGCACCCGACGGGGGTCTGATCGGGGTACTCCAGGCAGCCCTACCTGCTGCGGCTGATCGTCCGCCGGCGAGCTCGCGCAGATGTACTCCGCGTCCCTGCTCGGCCTGCTGTGGTCCTACATCCAGCCGGCGATCCGGTTCGCGGTCTACTACTTCGTGTTCGGCGTGCTGCTGGACTTCCACAAGAACGTCCCGAACTTCGCGATCCACCTGTTCTGCGGGATCGTCTTCGTGCACTACTTCTCCGAGACCTTCGGCGGCGGCACCCGGTCGATCTGGATGAACCGCGCCCTGGTGAAGAAGATGGCGCATGCCGCGCGAGATCTTCCCGGTCTCGCCAGGTGATCGTGGCGTCTGATCCACACCTTCCCGCAGATCGTGCTGCTGGTCTTCTTCTGCCTCGCTCGCCGGGTTCACGACCGGACCTGACCGGGATCGCCTCCGGTGCTGCTCGGGATCGCTGATCCTGCTGGTCCCTTCTCGGTGGCGCTGGCGCTGCTGTTCAGCGCGATCAACGTCTACTACCGCGACTTCCAGAACATCGTCGGCACGATCACCCAGTTCATGCACTTCATGGTGCCGATGATGTACCCGTTCACCCGGGTCGCCGGCTACGCCGACACGCACCCCGTGCTTGTACCAGCTCTACATGGCCAACCCGGTCGCCGACGCCGTGATCCTGCTGCAGCGCTTCTTCTGGCACGGCGTCAACGTCGCCAACGGCCAGGGCGACAGCAGGGCCGCCGTCTTCCCGCCGCACATGCTGGAGCGGGGCGTGATCACGCTCGCTGCCTGCCTGGTGCTCCTGTGGTCGTCGCGCAGAGGATCTTCACCCGTCTCGAGTACAAGTTCCCCGAGAGGCTCTGAACACCTATGTCACCCCCTCAGCGACCACCTCGATCGTGGTCGAGGACGTCTGCAAGACGTTCACGATGCAGTACCACCGCACGCTCAAGCAGATGGCCGTCGCGACGGCGCGCCGGCTGCCGCTGAGCGAGACCTTCCAGGCCCTCACCGACGTCTCGCTTCACCGTCGAGCAGGGCGAGTCGGTCGGCCTGATGGGGCTCAACGGGTCCGGCAAGAGCACCCTGCTCAAGCTGATCAACGGCGTGATGCGGCCGGACGTGGGGACCGTGCTCAGACCCGCGGCCGGATCGCCGGCCTGATCGCCACCGGGGCCGGCTTCCACCCGCAGCTGACGGGTCGGGAGAACCTCTTCCTCAACGCCGCGATCCTCGGCATGTGCGAGGCCGAGACCAAGCGCAAGTTCGACGAGATCGTCGACGTTCGCCAACATCGGCCGGTTCCTCGACACCCCGGTGTCGCACTACTCCTCCGGGATGTACGCACGGCTCGGGTTCTCGATCGCCGTCCACGTCGACGCCGACATCTTCCTGGCCGACGAGGTGCTCGCGGTCGGTGACCGCCCGTTCAAGCGCAAGTGCATGAAGAAGATGCAGGAGATCCGGGCCGAGGGCACCACGATCTTCTACGTCAGCCACGCCACCGCGTCGGTGCGCTCGATGTGCGACCGGGTGCTGGTCCTGGAGTCGGGGCACCTGAACTACGACTCCAAGACCACGCCGGACGGCAGCGTCGACGGCGGGATCCAGTTCCTGCAGTACGACGACGAGACGGCGACGAGGAGCACGCGGACGAGGAGCTCGGCTCCGAGGTCTGAGGGCGGCCTTTCGAAAAGGCCTCCCGCTCGCATTCAAGAAATGCTTTGAATAACAGTCCTGTAATTCGCTAATTACACGCATGTAATTGGTCGGCAAATCGCTTGTCGTGTCCCATGTTAATGGTGTGACACTTGGGGCTCGTGTGAATCTTCCCCCACACCTGGAGCGCTGTCACATGCATGTCAGCAAGACCCGATATGTCACCTTCTGCCAGCAGCTGCTGGTCACCGCGTGCGTGCTCGCGACGGCGGTGGCAGCGGCCGGCGTGGTGAGCCTCGACATCGTCGAGACCGGCGCCCGACGCCAGCACCGTGGCCCCCGCGGTCGCGGTCGGTGACGCCTACGTCGCGACCCGGCCGGTGACGCCGAAGGTGCGCCAGGTGGCGTTCCACGGAGATCGACCGCAGCCAGCCGAGCGTCAGCGCCGAGCACCCCGAAGCGGCAGGTGGGGAAGCCTGCCGCTCCGGGGCTCAGGCTCGCCGTCGTCTCCATGCCGGAGACAGCCACCGGCCTGGCCACGGTCGGCGTCACCTGGGACCAGAGCGACCACGTCGCCGAGAACGCGATCCGGGTCGACGTCCGCACCGCAAGCACGGCGTCTGGTCGGCCTGGAGCAAGCTCGAGTACCACGACGACCACGGCGCCGACGGTGCCGAGGCGCGCCGCACGCGCGGGCCGGCACCGACCCGAGCGTCGTCGGCCACGTGCAGGCGGTCCAGGTCCGCGCGCTGCACCGCTCACCGGCCAGGCGCCCCGCGGCATGCGCTCGCGATGATCGACCCGGGCGCGACGACGGGCCGAACCGAGGCGCCCGCGATCGACACCAGCAACCTGACCTCGCCGAACCAGAAGGTCGACCCAGCGCCGCAGCCGCCGGCTGCGCCGTCCGGGGCCGCCACCGGCGACGTCGCGCTCTCCGCGATGAAGCCGGCGCCCGAAGCCGCAGATCTTCTCCCGCGCGCAGTGGGGTGCCGACGAGAAGCTCCGCGAGCCAGAGCGCTGCCCAACTACGGCACGATCAAGACCGGCTTCGTGCACCACACGGTCAACGCGAACGACTACACCCGGGACCAGGTGCCGGCGCTGCTGCGCGGCATCTACGCGTACCACGTGGAGAGCGCGCGGCTGGCGCGACATCGGCTACAACTTCCTCGTCGACCGGTTCGGCCGGATCTGGGAGGGCCGGTGCGGCGGCGTCGAACAAGGCCGTCATCGGTGCGCACACGCTCGGCTACAACGAGGTCGGCTTCGCGATGTCGGCGATCGGCAACTTCGACATCGCCCAGCCGCCGGCAGGCCGTGATCGACGCCTACGCCGCAGCTGTTCGCCTGGAAGCTCTCGATGTACGACATCAAGGCGGACGCCACCAAGCTGTGGGTCAAGGACCGCTACCTGCAGGCGATCAACGGCCACCGTGACGTCGGCCAGACTGCCTGCCCCGGCAAGTACCTCTACGCAGAGCTCCCGAAGATCCGGCAGATGGCGGCGAGCATCCAGAAGGGCACGGCCTCGACCCCGACGCCCACCCCGAAGCCAACTCCGAAGCCCACTCCGAAGCCCACGCCCCCCGCCGTGCCGCCGGTCGGTCCGAAGATCACTCCGCAGCCCGCGAGCGCACTGCCCGCGCGCTCGAACGTGCTCGGCTCGGCGTGGCCGGACCTGTTCGTCCGGGACAAGGCGACCGGCAAGATCCTCGTGGTGCCGACACAAGGTCAGGTCGGGTTCACGAAGAAGGTGCTCACGGCCGGCGACTGGACGTCGTACGACGCGATCGTGGCGACCGGGTGACCTGACCGGCGACGGCAAGGGCGACCTCTTCGTCCGCAACAGCCAGACGCACCATGCGGCGGTCCTGCCGGGCAACGGCTTGGGCGGCTTCCGGCATCGGATCGGCGTCTCCGCGGCGTACGCCGGCTACACCTGGCTCACCGCGGCCGGTGACTTCGACAAGGACGGCAACGCCGACCTGGTGGCGAGGGACGCCCAGAAACGGCTGGTCCTGCTCCCGGGCACCGGCAAGGCCACGTTCCGCAAGCCGGTCGTGATTGCGGCGAGCCTGGCCCTACCACCGTCCCTACGGCGTCGGTGACTTCGACCAGGACGGGCGCCCGGACCTGGTCGCGAACTCGCGCGACGGCAGGCTGCTGGTTCTTCCCGGGCCGGCGCACGTCGCTGGGCACGCCGCAGGTGCTGCCGGTGTCGATGACCGGTGTCGACGCGCTCCTCGGCGGCGGCGACTTCACCGGCGACAAGCGGCCCGACCTCGTGCTGCGGCACGGCGACACCGGCATGATCGACGTGCTGCCGGGCACCGGCACCGGCTCGGTCTCCCACGCGCTCGGTCCGTTCCGGTCGCTCCGCGGCTGGCACGCCGTTTCCGGCGGCCAGCTGATCGGCAACCCGAGGGCCGACGCGATCGGGGTGCTCGGCGACAAGCTCGCGATCATCACCGGGAACGGCCGGACGAACGTGTGCCGCACCGGTCACCAGCAACCTGACGCGCCCGACCGACGGACCAGGCTGATGAACGTCGGAGACTGGAACGGGGACGGCCACGCCGACCTCGCGACCTGGCGCGGCCGGCGGCGACGGCCTCTGGCTCTGCGCGGGCAACGGCAGCGGCCGCTTCGGGACCCAGGTCCTGCTCGGCACCGGCTTCGCGAAGTTCCGCCGGATCGCGCCGGTCGGCGACGTGACCAGCGACGGCCACCCCGACCTGGTCGGCAAGGAGCCCGGCGGGATGATGACGATCTTCCCGGGCAACGGGAAGACCGGCCTGAAGCACCGGTTCCGGGCGCCGACCAGGCTCCGGTCGTTCAACCAGATCGGCGTCGGTCTCTGGAACGCGACCAGCGGCGCCGGACTCGCTGCTCGGTCTCCTCGGACGGCACGTACGTGCCGTACGTCGGGGCCGACGCGGCCGCCGCGCTGGCGAAGACCGGCGACACCAGCTACGACTGGGTGGTGGGCGCCGGCGACGTCGACGGCGACCGGGTGCCTGACCTGCTGGCACGCGAGAGTCCGACGGGCTACCTGTGGCTGGTCCCGGGCTCCAGGTCCGGCACCGGGCTCGGAGCGCGGCGCTTCGTCGCGGCCGGGTTCGCGAAGTACGACCTGGGCGGCTAGGAGAGAGAGGTCGCCGCCGCACCTCGCGCGTGGCCTGCTCGGAACCGGCCCGCCGCGCCCAGAGCTCCGGGTCGGGGCGGGCCGTCCACACCACGGACCCGCCCTGCACCAGGGTGCCGGCGAACAGGTCGATGCCGGCGCCGACCACCGGGTTCAGGTCGGTGAGCACGCGATGCGTCACCGCCGTCGTACGACGCGGCGCGGGCGAGCAGCGCCGCCTGGTCGGCACCGTCGAGCGCGAGTCGTGGGCACCGCCCGGAAGCCCGAGGAACGCGTCGGGCTGCCCGGGCCAGAGCGTGCCGTAGTCCAGCACCCCGTCGGCCCACGGCTCGCGCGCTGCGACCGCGAACGGCAGCAGTGCGCAGCCCAGCCGCTGGTCCGCCGCACGCTCGGACCCGTCGGGCCCGTGCACCACCACGTCCGCTTCGCCGTCGGTGACCAGCTCGAGCCCGGCCAGCCAGGCACCGCCCAGGAACACCGGCCCGAGCCAGTGGCACGGCAGGTCGAGCGCCACCCGGTCGCCGGTGTCCAGTCCGAGGTCGTCGGTCAGCACGCCCGCGGTCTTCGCCACCCAGTTGGCGTACGTCGTCACGGACAGCTCCGTGCGCTCGCCGGTGACGTCGTCGTAGAACGTCACGAGTGGCCGGCCCGGGTCGTTGCGCAGCCGGGACACCAGCACCTGCTCGAAGGTCGTCAGCACCCGGCACCCTAGGATCACGCCCATGGCGGATGCGGTCGAGCGGTTGTGGGCAGTCATCCCGGCGGGCGGTGCCGGCACCCGGCTCTGGCCCCTGTCGCGGGCCGCGTCGCCGAAGTTCCTGCACGACCTCACCGGCACCGGGCGCACGCTGCTGCAGGCCACGGTCGACCGGCTGCTCCCGCTGGTCGGCGAGCGGATCCTCGTGGTCACCGGTGCCGCGCACCAGGGCGCCGTACGCCGCCAGCTGCCCGACCTGGCGCCGCCCAGGTGATCGCCGAGCCGGCGCCACGCGACTCGATGGCGGCGATCGGGCTGGCCGCCGCCACGATCGAGCGCGACGACCCGACCGGGATCATCGGGTCGTTCGCCGCGGACCACGTGATCGGCGACGACGGACGGCCTTCCGGGCGGTGGTGCGGGAGGCCGCCGAGGTGGCCGACACCGGGCTGCTGGTCACGATCGGGATCGAGCCGACGAGGCCGGACGACCGGCTTCGGCTACATCCGCGCGGGCGAGGCGCTGTCCGGCTTCCCGACGGCGCGGACGGTCGTCGAGTTCGTGGAGAAGCCCGACGCGGAGCGTGCGCGGGTCTACGTGGCGTCGGGTGACTACCGCTGGAACGCCGGCATGTTCGTGGCCCGGGCCACCGTGCTGCTCGACCTGCTCGCCGAGCACCACCCCGAGCTCGCCGCCGGGCTGCGCGCGATCGCGGCCGACCCGACGTCGATCGAGGACGCGGTGGCCCGCGCTGGAGAAGATCGCGATCGACCACGCCGTCGCCGAGCCGGCCGCAGCGGCCGGTCGGGTCGCGATCGTGCCCGGGAGCTTCGGCTGGGACGACATCGGTGACTTCCGCTCGCTCGCCGACCTGCTGCCGGGCGCGACGCGCGGCATGCGGGTGCTGGGCGACCCGGCGCCGGTGGTGGTGCAGGACAGCACCGGGCTCGTCGTACCGTCCGGCGACCGCGTGGTCGCCGTGCTCGGGCTCGACGACGTGGTCGTCGTCGACACCGGCGACGCGCTGCTGGTCGCGTCCGCCGACGCGTGCCCAGGACGTGAAGGGCGTGGTCGACCTGCTCCGCGAGCGCGGTCGCGGCGAGGTCTGAGACCTACGACGGCGCCGGGCTCCGGCGCGTTGTCCTTCGGGTACTTGTCGGTGAACGTCTGGGCGACCGGCCCGCTGGCCTTGGTGCAGTACTCCCAGATGCCCTGCTGGTTCGTTGGGCCGGTCCAGTGCGTCAACGCGATGTGCTTGCCGGCCGGGAACGATGCGCCGTCGCTTCGTCGTCCACGGCGCGACCATCACGTAGGTGTCGATGCCCGAGCTTCGTGGCGATCTGCCTCGAGCGCCTTGTAGTCGCTGCTGCCCTTGCGTGATCGTGTCGTCGTACCAGATGATCGTGTGCCCGTGCTCGAGGCTGTGGACGAGCCGCTCGATCTCGGGGACGGTCGGAGACGGTGTAGAACGGGCGGATCTCGGAGCCGGTGAGGAAGTTGCCCCAGTGCTTGCCGAACGCCGGAGGGCGCGTCGAGTCGTACTTGATCGGGGTGGGCGGCGTGATGTGCTGCCCGCTTCCCTCAGCGGTCTCCTTCTTGATCGGCGAGCAGCCCGCGGACGCCTCGGAGACGCCGAGCTTGTTCAGCGCGGTGTTCTTGAGCTTGTCGTCCGCGCGCTAGTTCTTGATGTACGGGATCAGCGCCGCGGCGAGCAGGGCGACCACGACGACACCGCAGGCGCCGAGGATCGCCATGCTGCGACGGCGCTCCTTGCGCTGCTGCTCGCGGCGCAGCTGCTCGATCTTCGCCTTGCGCTCCACGTTCTTCGACTTGGCCACGAGCTTGCGGGACGGGTCGACGGAACCGAGGTGAGTCTACGGAGTACGGTTGCAGCACGGCAGGACCGTCCCGATCGGACACCCAGCCGTGGGCGTGGGCGACCGCACGGACTGCCGTGGCCGGCCTCGGCGGCGAGCCGGACCCGGTCGCCGTCGGCCGTCGCGGTGACGCCCACCCGCGCGAGCGCGGCGACCAGTCGTCCGCCGCGGGTGCGGGCGCGCCGAACGCCTCGGCCGACTCCCCGGCGAGCGCGGCGACCACGGCCTCCCGGGTGCCGAGCGCGAACATGTCCTCGGCGAGCGGCCGGTTCAGGCTGCGGGCGCCGGGTCCGTCGTCGCCGGCGCGGAGCACGTGCGCCGCCAGGCCGCGCACCACGGCCACCGGCCGGCCGGCGAGCTTGCCCTGGGACCAGGTCGGCGGCGCCGGCCGACCTCGTCGGCGAGCGCCGGCGCGGTGACCGCGAGCGGGTTGCCGTAGCCGTCGACGCGGCCGGCGTGGTCGTCGAGGACCTCGATGCCGGCCGCGCCGATCGCGAGGTCGGTCTGGCCCGTGCCGCCAGGCCCGGCCGGCGGTGTCGGTGACGACGACGGCGACGTTGTGCCCGGTGGTCGCGCGCAGCCCCGTGCGCAGCGCCCGGGCGCTGGCGTCGGGGTCGTGGGGGAGCAGCACCACCTGGCCGGCCTCGACGTTCGAAGCGTCGATCCCCGCCGCGGCCATCACCAGGCCGAGGTGGTTCTCGACGATGGTGGTCGGGCCGCGGCGCGCGACCACCCGGACGGTCTCCCCGGCGAGCGCGTCCTCGCGCTCGCCCGGCGTCGTACGACCCTCGGCCTTGCTGACGACCTTGCTGGTGACCACGACCACGTCGCCGTCCGCGAGGTCGGGAAACGCCGTCGACGAGGAGGTCGACCAGGTCGGTGCCCGCGGCGACCTCGCCGATCCCGTCGGGTGCGAGCACCTCGATCCGGCCACCAGTCATCGGCGGACCAGGTCGACCGCGGCGGCCGCCATGTCGGCGGTGGCGTCGTGGTCGGTCATCATCAGCGGCACGGCCGGCAGGCGATGCCGGCCGCCTCGATCCGCTCGACCAGGTCGGCGTCGACGGTGTCGACCAGCCAGCCGTCGAGCACCCCGGCCGCGGAGCGGGCGCCGTAGTGCTCGGCCACCCCGGCCGCGCTGACCTCGACGCCGCGGATGCCGAGCACCTGGCGGGCCATGCCGCGGACGTGGTCGCCGCCGACGATGCCGGAGAGCCCGACCACGGGTGCCGACGTGGCGCGCACGGCCTCGCGGACCCCGGGCACCCCGAGGATCGGGCCGACCGACACGATCGGGTTGGACGGCGGCACGATCACCAGGTCGGCGTCCGGTGATCGCCTCGACGACGCCGGGGGCGGGACTGCTCGTCGTCGAGCCCGATCACGACCACCTCGGAGGCGGGGACGTCGGCGTGGTAGGCGGATCCAGTACTCCTGGAAGTGCACCGCCCGGCGGCCACCGTCCGGGTCGTCGATCACCACGTGCGTCTCGGTGCGGTCGTCGGTCATCGGCAGCAGCCGCAGACTCTCCCCGAAGACGGGAGTGAGCCAGCGCCGGCACAGCGCCTCGGTCACCTGCGAGAGCGGGTAGCCGGCGTCGAGCATCTGGGTGCGCACCAGGTGGGTGGCGAGGTCGCGGTCGCCGAGGCCGAACCAGGTCGGCTCCACGCCGTACGCCGCCAGCTCGTCCTTGGCGTGCCAGGTCTCGTCGGTGCGTCCCCAGCCGCGCTCGGTGTCGATGCCGTCGCCGAGGGTGTACATGACCGTGTCGAGGTCCGGACAGACCTTGAGGCCGTGCACCCAGATGTCGTCGCCGGTGTTGGCGATCACCGTGACCTCGGTGTCGCTGCCGGTGCGCGCGACCAGGCGCAGCAGGCCCTGGAGGAAGCGCGCGCCGCCGACGCCGCCGGACAGCACGGTGATCCGGCGGGGCAGTGCACGCGGAGGGACCGGGCGCTTCGGGCACACTGAGCGCTCCTTCAGGTGGGTCGGACCAGGTTCGCCGTTCCGCTTGACTTACCGGAGCGACAGGCATGTAATCACACCAGTGTGTTTCTCCGTCGCAAGGCGGGCGGGTGTGAGGAACATCATCCAACAGAGCTGGTGGCCAGTCAGGTCTCGGGGCCATCCTGGGGTCGAAGGGCGAAACCGTGCGAGAGCTCTATCTGCTCGACAGCGACGACGCCGAGGAGAACGGGTGGCAGGAGCGGGCCTTGTGCGCGCAGACCGACCCGGAGGCGTTCTTCCCGGAGAAGGGTGGCTCCACACGCGAGGCCAAGCGGGTCTGCCTGACCTGCGACGTCCGTGGGGAGTGCCTGGAGTACGCACTGCAGAACGACGAGCGCTTCGGCATCTGGGGCGGGCTGTCCGAGCGTGAGCGGCGCAAGCTGAAGAAGCGCGCCGTCTGAGCCGAGCACGACCGGCGCCACGGAGCGACGCCGGTCCGTCTCGGTTTTGGAGGCTGCACGCCCGGCCCTAGGGTTGCGCCGTGCCCGTCTCCGTCCTCCTCGTCAGCCACAACGGTGCCCGCTGGTTGCCCGCCGTTCTCGCCGGGGTCGAGCAGCAGACGTCACGCGCCCGACCGGCTGGTCGCGCTCGACACCGGCTCCGCACGACGAGTCCGTCGACATCCTGCGCCAGCGCCGGCGTCCTGGGACGTGCACCAGGTCGACGACTTCGCCGTCGTACGGCGAGGTGGTCCGCGCCGGCCTCGACCGGATCCCCGCCGCCGACCGGCCCCGAGCCGGACTGGGTCTGGCTGCTCCACGACGACTCCGCGCCCGATCCCCGACGCGCTGGAGCAGCTGCTGGCCGCGGCGGCGAGCACCCCGAGGTCGCGATCTTCGGGCCCAAGCTCCGCGAGTGGCCCTCGCTGCGTCGGCTGATCGAGCTCGGCGTCACGATCTCCGGCACCGGGCGGCGCGAGACCGGCCTGGAGCGCGGCGAGTACGACCAGGGCCAGCACGACGAGCGCCGGGTGGTGCTGGCGGTCAACACCGCCGGCATGCTGGTCCGCCGCGACGTGCTCGACGAGCTCGGCTTCGACCCGGAGCTGCCGTTCTTCGGCAACGACATCGACTTCGGCTGGCGCGCCGCCCGCGCCGGTCACTCCACGATGGTGATCCCCGAGGCCCTGCGTGTTCCACGCCGAGGCGGCGCACCGGGGCCAGCGCACGTCCCGGCTCGCGGCGTACCACCACCGCGCACGAGCGGCAGGCGGCGATCTGTCACGCTGCTCGCCAACGGCTCCGGCCGCGGTGTGCCGTTCCGGATCCTGCGGCTCGACGCTCGGCACCCTGCTGCGGGCGCTCGGGTTCCTGCTGGTGCGCGCGCCGTCGCGAGGCCTGGGACGAGATCGTCGCCCTCGGCTCCGTCGTCGGCCGGCCGGGCCGGCTGCTCGCCGCGCGGCGGCAGCGCGGGGTCACCAACCTCCGCACCGCCAAGGAGGTCCGGCACCTGCTCGCCCCGCCGTGGCTGCCCTACCGGCACGGCCTGGACTACGTCGGCGACGTCGGCACGGCCGCGATCGACGTCGCCCGCGAGGCGGTGGGCGGGCGCAGCGTACGAAGCGCCGACCTGGTCGACGCCGACGACGCCGCCGCCAGCCAGGAGCGCGGGCTGGTCGGGCTGCTGCTGCGCAACCCGCGGTTCTGGCTCGTGGTCGGCAGCCTCCTCCTCGCCCTGGTCGCGGCACGCGACCTGCTGACCGGCGGCCCGCTGCACGGGGGCGCCCTGCTGCCTGCCCCGGCCCATCTGTCGCACTGGTGGGGCTCCTACGTGGAGGCCAGCCACCTGCTCGGCACCGGCTCGGCCGCGCCGGCCCCGGCGTACCTCCTGCCGCTGGCGGTGGGCGGCACGTTGCTGCTCGGCCACCCGGGCTGGCTGGTCTCGGCTATCTTCCTGCTGAGCGTGCCGCTGACCGCGCTGTCCGCGCTCCGCTTCTTCCGCCGACTGGTGCCCGGCCGTGTGGCTCCGCTGTGGGGCGCGGTGGTCTACGGGCTGCTGCCGGTGATGACGGGTGCGGTCGCACAGGGCCGCCTCGGCACCGTGGCCGGTGCGATCGTGCTGCCCTGGGTCGCGACCAGCGCGCTCGGGACTCTGGGCGCATCGACGACGACCGGCGCTGGCGCTCGGTCTGGCGGACGGCGCTGGGGGCCGCCGTGCTGACCGCGTTCGTGCCCGTCGCCTGGCTGCTCGGAGCTGTTGATCGCCCTCGGTGCCATCGCGGTCGGCGTCAGCCGCGACCCCGCACACTGGCGGCGGCTGCGCTCGTGGACGGCGCCGTTGGTGGTGGTCGTCGCGATGCCGTTCCTGCTGATGCCGTGGGTGCTCGGCGTCGCCCCGCACGCTCGACGCCTGGCTGGTCGAGGCCGGCCGGGTGGGCGCGCTCCCGAGCCTGCCGACCTGCGCTCGACCTGGCGACCGCCCGCGCCGGCGGACCAGGCAACGCCCCGGCGTGGATCGGTGCCGGCCTGCTCGTGGCCGGGCTGGTGGCCGGGTTCCGCGCGGACACCCGGACGCCGGGTGCTGGTCGCGTGGGCCGTGGCTGCGCTGGCCGGCGGGATGATCGCGTTCGTGGCACGGGCGCGGGTCGACCTTCCCGGCGTCGACGGCCAGGTCCGGGTCTGGGTGGGGTTCCTGGTCGTGGTGCTGTTCGGCGCGCTGATCAGCGCCGCCGTGATCGCCGGCGACGGCGTGTGGCAGCGGATCACCACGGCAGGCTTCGGCTGGCGGCAGCCGGTCGCGGCCGTCGGGCTGGTCGGTGCGGCCGTCGCCGTGGTCGGCGGCGTCGCCTGGTGGGTGGTCGGCGGTACCCAGGGGCCGCTCGACCGGTCGGCGGTGCGCAGCGTGCCCAGCTACATGAGCGACCTGTCCGAGAGCGACCCGGCGAACGGCGTGCTCGTCGTGCGCGGCGGCCGCAAGACCGGCGATCGAGTACCAGGTGCTCCGCGACGGCCCGCTCCGCACCGGTGACGACGCGATCGCCGCCCTGACCCCGCCGGACGACGCGCTGACGCGGCTGGTCGGCCGGGTCCTCGGCGACCCGCAAGGTGACGACGCGCAGGCGCTGGCGGACTACGGCGTCTCCTACGTCTACGCACCGTCCCCGGTGAGCGCCAGTGTCGCCGGCAGCCTCGACGCCGCGACCGGGTTCTCCCGCGCCAGCGCGCCGACCCACGACTGCGGCCTGGCGACTGCAGGATCGCGCCTCCGCCGGCTCGATGAACCATGACCCGCAGCCGTTCCACGGCTGGTTGCTCGCCGGTCTGCAGCTGGTCGCGATCGTGGCCTGCATCGTGCTCGCGCTCCCGACCCGGCGGGAGCGGTCGTGACCACCTCCGGATCCCGTCGGGCCCCCCACGACGTCGGCGCGGCGAGGCCGAGCCGGGTCCCGGCCGTCCTGCTGGTGCTGCTGGTCGTGGCGACCGGCGTCGGGCTGGCCGTGGCCGGCGCGGCGACCACGCCCGCCGTCGTACGCCACGAGGCGGAGCTGACCGCCAGGCCCGACGAGCGCCAGGTCGTCTGCCCGGCGAGCGACGTCGACTCGACCAGCGTCGTCGGCCTGCTGCCCGGTGTCGACCACGGGACGGTCAGCGCCGACGGCACTCCGCTCCACATCCCGGCCGCGGGCACCATGACCGTCAAGGGACCCGGACGTGACCCGTTGACCGTCACCGCGACGGGCGAGGCGACGCGCGGCGTGTACGCCACCCGGGCGAAGAACGTGGGCAGCGGCATGACCGCGTGCTCCTCACCGCGCGCGTCGTGGTGGTTCGTCGGCGCCGGCGCCAGCCCGGAACACTTCTCCCGGCTCGAGCTGTTCAACCCGCGCTCGGGGCCGGCCATCGTCGACGTGGCGGTGCTCGGGCCGGACGGTGCCGTCGAGAGCCCCGGGCTGCGGGGCATCACGATCCCGAGCGGCGGCAACCGCTCGCTGAAGCTCTCCGAGGTCGCGCCGTCCCAGGGCAACCTCTCGATCCATGTGCAAGCTTCGCGCGGACTGGTGGAGGCCGGCGCTCGACGACCACGTGCTCGACGTCCTGCGACCCGCCGCCAAGCCCGTCGCGGAGTGGATCCCCGACGCGAGCGGACCGACCCGACACGTCGTCCTCAGCGGTCTGCCCAAGCCCGACGCGCGGAAATCCGGGAACGGCCCGAGAAGCGCGCCGGCCCGACCACTGCCCAGGACACGCTCGTGCTCGCCAACCCGGGCAACCGCGGGGCGGTCGCGAAGATCCGGCTCAGCACCAAGGACGGCGCGTTCACGCCCAAGGGCCTGCAGCCGGCGACGATGCCGCCGGAGTCCGTGGTGGCGATCCCGCTCGGTGACTTCGTGAGCAACGCGAACACCTCCGTGCTGGTCGACGCCGACCAGCCGATCGGGGCCGGCTACGTGCTCGCCCGGGCCGCACCGACCTGGTGCACGCCGTACCTGCCGCGCCGTGGACCGGACCCGCCGCCACGGCACTGCCCTCCGGCGGTGGCCAGCGCACGCTCCTGCTCACCGCGGGCGGCGACGGGACGACGGTGACGGTCACCCAGTACGGCAGCACGGGCAAGGAGCGCGACCAGGCGGAGACGGCGGTGCCGGACCAGAGCACGATCGCCATGCGGCTGGACCCGAAGGCGTCGTCCGTCGTGGTGACCTCGGCCGACGGCAAGGTGTCCGGCTCGGTGCTGGTCAACCGCGACGACCTGCAGTCGGCCTGCCGCTGACGCCCGTGCTCGCGGCGCTGCGGGTGCCCGCAGTACGACCCGCCGGGCTAGCCTCAGTCGTCGGCGGGGTAGTCCGGGTGCACCTCGGCCGGGGGGACCCCGATCAGGTCGGCCACCTGGTCGACCAGCACCGCCAGGATCACCGCGGCCAGCTCCGCCGGACCCTCCGCGCGGTGCTCGATCGGCCGCCGGAACAGCACGATCCGCGCCCGCGACGTCGCCGTCGCCGGCACCAGCGAGCCGAGCGGCACCCGTGGCGAGTGCCAGTCCGACGCGATCACCGGGATCTCCTCGACGGCCAGGTCCACCGGCGGCATCCGGTCCTCCCAGCGCTGCTCGATGTCGTCGAGCACCGCGACCGCAAGGGCGTCGAACCGCTCGCCCCGGGTCCGGCTGGCAGGCACGCCGCGGGGCGACAGCGGGCTCGGCAGCAGGTCGGGACCCCGCGGTCCGCGCCCGCGCCGGTCGCGCAGGTCGGTCCGGCTCCGGGGGCCCTCGAGCTCCGGGTCGGGCGTCGGCGTACTCACGTCCGCGAGCCTAATCGGCGCCGTCCCGTGCCGGGGGTAGCGTCGCCGTCGTGACCACTGGCCGCCGCTGTTCCCGTGCTGCCTGCGGGCGTCCCGCGGTCACGACCCTGACCTACGTCTACGCCGACATGACCGCTGTCCTCGGCCCGCTCGCGACGTACGCCGAGCCGCACGCCTACGACCTCTGCGAGGTGCACAGCGAGCGCATGAGCGCCCCCCGCGGCTGGGAGGTGCTCCGGCTCGCCCCGGACCTCGACGCGCACGGGCCTTCCAACGACGACCTGCTCGCACTGGCCAACCTGGTCCGCGAGGCCGCCCGCCCGGCTCCGGTCCCGGAGGCCGAGGACGGCGATGCGCGAGACCGGTCGGCGCGGGCACCTGCGGGTGCTGCGGGACCCGACGGCCTGAGGGTCTCGGCGCGGTGCGGGAGGTCTGAGGGGGGTCAGGCTTCGGGGACTCGAGGGTCTGGTTCGCCCGGCGCTGACGGGTCGCTACCGGCAGTCGCTGAGTTGCCGTGTCGGCGACTGGTGTCTGCCGTGGTTACGCACTCCGGCGCCGCCACGCCGCCTTTTACGCTCCCTGCCGGCAGCACCCCGCCCGCACCGGCCCGCCCACACCGACTCTCGTGCTCGCGGGCTGGGTGGGGAGGTGGTGCCGGGCGTTCGATCCGCACGGAGACATGCCGGTGGCCCCGCGCAGAGTGGCTGGCGCGGGGTGTGGGGCGGGGTCGCTACTGGTCGGGCGGGTGCGATGTCCGGTCGCGGGTGACGTCGGTGGTGCCGCGGTGGTCGCGCAGGAACTGGTAGCCGTGCGGTGAGGCCACAGGTAGGAGCCGGGTTCCAGGACGGTGTAGCCCCAGCCGGAGTGGTGGGTCTTGAGCCGGTGGTGGCGACGACAGAGGGTCGCGATGTTGTCGCTGACTGGTGGTGCCGCCGTCGGCGTAGGGGATGACGTGGTCGTTGTCGCAGGCCTCCGCGGGGCGGGTGCACCAGGGGAACACACAGGTCAGGTCCCGTTCGGCGGTCTGGTCGGCGAGCCGGTCGGGGACCTGGTACTGGTCGACGTGGAGCTGCTCGGTCAGGTCGATCACCGGCTGCACCGTCACCGTGGTGCCGGGGACACCGCACCAGGCGCGGACCTGGTCGGCGTCGACGAACGAGCGGGTGTTCGCCACCCGGGCCAGGTGCAGCTTCTGGTCGGGCTGGGTGTCGGTGCGGTGATCGCGTCCTCGGAGACGTGGACGTGCAGCACCACCTGCCGCTGCGCCTGTGGTCTCGGTGTCGGTCGGGTGTCGAGGTCCAGGACGAGCTGGTGGCGGGCCATCTCGCCGAGCGCCTCGGAGCGGCGCACGTCCAGCGACGCGGCCGAGCCGAGGTCGGCGAGCCCGGCGGCGCCGACCGAGAGCGCGGTGTCGAGGTCGAGGGCGTCGGCGAGGTCGACCTCGGCCTCGACCCACACGGTGCCCTCGAAGGACACCTGGTGGGTGTGCACGTGCGCGTGCCGGCCGTCCGCGGCGGCCTCCCGGCGGCGTCGGCGCCTGGTCCGGCATGAACCGGACGATCGCCTCCTCGACCAGCCGGTCCACCTCGGCGGGGCGGATCCGGTGCGCGAACGGCGCGACCTGGTCGTCGACGAACCCCGCCGCCGCCGGGCTGAGGGCGATGGTGTGCGCGGGCGATCCGGCGGGCCCGCCACGCCGGCAGGTCACCGGCCTCGACCCGGGCCCAGGTGCGCGGGAGCCGGTGCCGCAGCTCGAGTGCCTCACCGAGGTAGGCCTTGCCGGTCTCGGTGGGCAGCCCGACCGCGGCCGCGAACTCGGCCACGCAGAACTCCGCGACCAGCGGCGCACCCGGTCCGGCGACCGGGACCGGGGTGTCGCCGAACCGGACCGCGTCACCGATCGACTCCGCCGGGTGCAGGTCCGCCCAGGAGCAGGCCGCGCTGGAGCAGGTCGACCTCGGCGGCGTCGGCGGCCGGCGCGGCGGTCCCGGGCGAACGCGAGCACCCCGGCAGCGGTGTCCGCTGCGGTGTCGAGGTCGGGTGCCGTCGTGGTCATGGCTCCATTCTAGTCGAACTGGTGTTCGAATCAAGTGTGGAATCCGTCGACTTTCCCCTTAGAATTAAGGTGATCCGAAGGTAGCTCCGTTCGGTATGGCGGGGGTTTCGAGACGGGCGCTGCGCGCCCTCCTCAACCACCGTCAGCGCCGCCACGGGAGCAGACGGCGAGCACCGCCGTACCTCCCCGTCGCTGCGCTTTCAACCACTGACAACCCGCAGCCGCGAGGTGTGGTCTCGACACTCGCTCGCTGGCGCTCGCTGCTCGACCACCGGGCGACAGACGTCCCTGCTCGACCACCGGCGACGCGCCCTGCTCGACCACCGGGCGACAGACGTCCCTGCTCGACCACCGGGCGACAGACGTCGCCGCTCGACCACCGGGGGAGTCGCCCACGCCACCCGGCCCCTAGGCTTCCGACATGGCCACCACCGACGGGGAGAACCTGCGCGCCGTCTTCAAGGCGTACGACGTGCGGGGCACGGTGCCGGACCAGATCGACGAGGTGCTGGCCGAGCGCGTCGGGGCGGCGTTCGTGGCGGTGACCGGGGGAGAACGGGTCGTCGTCGGGCACGACATGCGGCCGTCGTCAGCCGGGGCTGGCGCAGGCGTTCGCCCGCGGGGCCAACCGGGCCGGCGCCGACGCGGTGCTGATCGGGCTGTGCTCGACCGACGGGCTCTACTTCGCCTCCGGCCACCTCGGGCTGCCCGGGCGTGATGTTCACGGCCAGCCACAACCCCGCGCAGTACAACGGGATCAAGATGTGCCGCGCCGAAGCGGTTCCGATCGGCCTCGACACCGGACTCGCCGACATCCGCGACCGCGCCGAGGCCGACGACGTGCCCGTCGGCCGACACGCCCGGCACCACTACCGAGCAGGACCTCCTCGACGCCTACGCGGCGCACCTCCTGACGCTGGCCCCCGTCGCCGGCCGTCGGCTCAGGGTCGTCGTCGACGCGGGCAACGGCATGGCCGGCCTGACCGCGCCGGCCGTGCTCGGCAAGGTCGACCTCGACGTCGTCGAGATGTACTACGAGCTCGACGGCACGTTCCCCAACCACGAGGCCAACCCGATCGACCCGGCCACGTTGCGTCGACCTCCAGGCCCGCGTCCGCGAGGAGCGCGCCGACATCGGCCTCGCGTTCGACGGCGACGCCGACCGCTGCTTCCTGGTCGACGAGCGGGGCGAGCTCGTCGACCCGTCCACGCTGACCGGCCTGATCGCGACCCGTGAGCTGGCGAAGAGCCCCGGCTCCGCGGTGATCCACAACCTGATCACCTCGCGCGCCGTACCCGAGATCGTGATCGAGCACGGCGGCACGCCCGTGCGCACGCGTGTCGGGCACTCCTTCATCAAGGCGACGATGGCGGAGTCCGACGCGATCTTCGGCGGCGAGCACTCCGGCCACTTCTACTTCCGCGACTTCTGGCGCGCCGACTCCGGCATGCTCGCGGCGCTCCACGCCCTCGCCACGCTCGCCGAGACCGACCGGCCCCTGTCCGAGGCTGCTCGCGCCCTACTCGCGCTACGTCGCGTCCGGCGAGATCAACTCCACGGTCGACGACCAGCGGGTCGTGCTGGCGGAGCTGCGAGGGCGCATGGGCGGACAGCGCCACCGAGATCGACCTCCTCGACGGGATGACCGTGACCTTCCCGGGCGGCTGGTTCAACGTGCGCGCCTCCAACACCGAACCCCTGCTCCGGCTCAACGTCGAGGGCCGGGATGCGACGATCATGACCGACGTCCGCGACCGGTGCTCGCGGTGATCAGGAGAGAGCCATGAACCTCGACCCGATGCTGCTCGACATCGTCGTCTGCCCCAACTGCCGCAAGTCGCTGTCCGTCGACGAGGCCGGCGAGCTCCGAGCTGCGTCGCGGGCGGCTGCGGCTACGCCTACCCGGTGCGCGACGACATCCCGATCCTGCTGATCGACGAGGCCCGCAAGCCGGACTGAGGACGGCGACGTGTTCGACGACAGCCTGCTCGACGACGAGTCCGCGCTCGCCCGCGCCGACGTCTCGCTGCGCACCTCGCGGAGGCAGGTGCGCGGGTACGACGCGAGGCCGGCGAGTCCGAGGCCGGCGTACGACGGGCCACCGAGAGATCCGCGGCAGCCGGCCGCGGGCGGTGGTCGCCGCGGGGCCGGACTCCCGGTTGCTGCGGGCGGTGCTCGAGCCGTGGTGCCCGGTGCCGTTCGTGGCCTGGCCCGGGCCGCGGCTGCCCGGCTGGGCCGGCAGCCTCGACCTGGTCGTCGTGCTCGCGCCCGCAGGGCAGCGACCAGGACACCGCGTCCGCCGTCGCCGAGGCGGTCCGTCGCGGCTGCCAGCTGGTCGTCGCCTGTCCCGAGCGCTCGCTGGTCGCCGAGCACGCGGCCGGCCGCGACTCGATCGTGCTGCCGACGGTCACCGGCGACCAGCTCGCCACCGCGGTGGTGGTCCTCGAGCTCCTCGACCTGCTCGACCTCGCGCCGGTCGTCGAAGCCGGGCGTGGTCGCCGACGCGCTCGACGAGGTGGCGGTGAACTGCTCGCCGTTCCGCGACATCGCGGTCAACCCGGCGAAGAACCTCGCCAGCGCCATCGCCGACACCCAGCCCGATGCTCTGGGGCGGCACCGTGCTCGCCGCGCGCGCGGCTCGCCGGGTCGCCGAGTCCATCCGGCGCGCCACCGGCCGCGCGGCGCTCGCGGCCGACGTCGAGCACCTGCTGCCGGTGATCGAGCTGGCGCCGGAGCCCGACGTCTTCGCCGACCCGTTCGCCGACGTCGACGACGGCCGGGAGATGCGTCCCAGCGCTGGTGATCCTCGACGACGCCTCCGAGGAGTCGACGGTCCGCCAGTCACGGTCCCGGCTCGCTCGCCGCCGCCGAGCGCCGCGGCGTACGCGTCGAGACCGTCACCAGCGAGGCCGACGGCGACCTGGCCCGCTACGCCGCCCTGCTCGCCACCGGCCAGTTCGCGGCGACGTACCTGGAGGTCGGCCTCGGCTGAGAGGTCGTGCCCCGCGGGCCGATAGCCTGCCCGACATGTCTGCTGAGGGTGGGACCCGGGCCGTCGTGGCGGCGCTGCTGGCCAACACCGGCATCGCGCTCACGAAGTTCGTGGCGTTCCTGCTCACCGGCGCCTCGTCGATGCTGGCCGAGGCGATCCACTCGGTGGCCGACTCCGGCAACCAGGGCCTGCTGCTGCTCGGCGGCCGCCAGGCCGAAGAAGGACGCGACGCCGGAGCACCCGTTCGGCTACGGCCGCGAGCGCTACATCTACTCGTTCCTGGTCGCGATCGTGCTGTTCAGCGTCGGCGGCCTGTTCGCGCTCTACGAGGCGTACCACAAGTTCCACGAGGTCCACGCGGCCCACGGCCACCCCGAGGACTCGCTCCTCGACTCGCGCTGGTGGTGGGTGCCGCTCGTGGTGCTGCGTGGTCGCGATCGGGATGGAGGGCTTCTCCTTCCGCACCGCGATCATGGAGACCGTCGAAGATCAAGGGCGACGCGACGTTCGTGCAGTTCATCCGGCGCGCCAAGCAGCCCGAGCTGCCGGTGATCCTGCTGGAGGACTTCGCGGCCCTGATCGGCCTCGGTGTTCGCGCTGATCGGGGTCGGGATGAGCCTGCTCACCGGCTCGCTCTACTGGGACGTCGCCGGCACCGCCCTGATCGGGCTGCTCCTGGTGGCGGTGGCGATCGTGCTCGGCATCGAGACCAAGAGCCTGCTGCTCGGCGAGGCCGCGTCGCGGCCGGCGCAGGCTCCGGATCCGCGAGGCGCTCGAGCGGGCCGACGGCATCGACGGCGTCGATCCACATGCGCACCATGCACCTCGGCCCCGAGGAGCTGCTGGTCGCCGTCAAGGTCGCGCGTGCCCGCCGACGGCGACCGCCGCCGACGTCGCGGCGGCGATCGACCGCGCCGAGGCGGCCGTCCGCGAGGCGGAGCCGACCGCCCGCGTGATCTACGTCGAGCCCGGTGTCCGGCCGGAGGAGTCCGCGCCTCCGCGCGGAGGACGTCCGGCGCGCGCTGATTGGAGCCGCGCGCGCGGCTCGCTCTAGAATCGAGGCTGCGCCTCGCGCACGAGATCGTGGCCAGACGCTCGCACACGCACGCTGCCTACCTGCTCGCTGTGCGCTGCCCGACACAACCTCTCACTCGCAAGGACACCTCATGGACTTCAAGGTCGCTGACCTCTCCCTGGCCGACTACGGACGCACCGAGATCACGCTCGCCGAGAACGAGATGCCGGGCCTGATGGCGATGCGCGAGCGCTACGGCGCCGACAAGCCGCTGGCCGGCGCCCGGATCGCGGGCTCGCTGCACATGACCATCCAGACCGCCGTGCTGATCGAGACCCTGGTCGCCCTCGGCGCCGAGGTCCGCTGGGTCTCCTGCAACATCTTCTCCACCCAGGACCACGCGGCCGCCGCGGTCGTCGTCGGTCCCGACGGCACCCCGGACGACCCGCAGGGTGTGCCGGTCTTCGCCTGGAAGGGCGAGACCCTGGAGGAGTACTGGTGGTGCACCCAGCAGATCCTGAACTGGGGCGACACGATGCCGAACATGATCCTCGACGACGGCGGCGACGCCACGATGCTCGTCCACCTCGGCGTCCAGGCCGAGAAGTCGGGCAAGGCTCCCGACCCGGCCACCGCGCACAGCGCCGAGCAGAAGATCGTCTTCCAGGTGCTCAACGAGCAGCTCGCGGCCAACGACAACTACTGGACCCCGATCGCGAACTCGATCAAGGGCGTCACCGAGGAGACCACCACCGGCGTGCTCCGCCTCTACGACATGATGCGCGAGGGCTCCCTGCTCTTCCCGGCGATCAACGTCAACGACTCGGTCACCAAGTCCAAGTTCGACAACAAGTACGGCTGCCGGCACTCGCTGATCGACGGCATCAACCGCGCCACCGACGTCCTCATCGGCGGCAAGGTCGCCGTCGTCTGCGGCTACGGCGACGTCGGCAAGGGCTGCGCGGAGTCGCTGCGCGGCCAGGGCGCCCGCGTCATCATCACCGAGATCGACCCGATCTGCGCGCTGCAGGCGGCGATGGACGGCTACCAGGTCTCCACGCTCGACGAGGTGCTCCCGGTCGCCGACATCATCATCACGGCCACCGGCAACAAGGACGTCGTCACCGTCGCGCAGATGCAGCGGATGAAGTTCCAGGCGATCGTCGCCAACATCGGCCACTTCGACAACGAGATCGACATGGCCGGTCTGGAGTCCTTCGAGGGCGTGCACCGCAAGAACGTCAAGCCGCAGGTCGACGTGTGGACCTTCCCCGACAGCGAGGCGGGGGTCGGTACGACGATCATCGTGCTGTCCGAGGGTCGCCTGATGAACCTCGGCAACGCGACCGGCCACCCGTCGTTCGTGATGTCGAACTCGTTCACGAACCAGGTGCTCGCGCAGATCGAGATCTTCACCAAGACCGAGGAGTACCCGGTCGGCGTCTACGTGCTGCCCAAGCACCTCGACGAGGAGGTCGCCCGGCTCCACCTCAGCGCCCTCGGCGTCTCGCTGACCGAGCTCACCACCGACCAGGCGTCGTACCTCGGCGTGCCGGTGACGGGCCCGTACAAGTCGGACCACTACCGCTACTGAGACCCGTTCGAGACGAAGCAGGTTCACCCTTGGGGGCACACTCTGAGGACAGACTCGGGGGGATGACCTCAAGGGGAAGGATGCCGTGACCAGCTCCGAAGCGCTGCGCACACGCGTGCTCGTGGTCGACGACGACGCGTCGTTGGCCGAGATGCTGTCGTTGGTGCTGCGCAACGAAGGGTTCGGCAGCCGGATCTGCTCCACCGGGGAGACGGCCATGTCCGCCTTCCGGGAGTACCAGCCCGACCTGGTGCTGCTCGACGTGATGCTGCCCGGCAAGGGCGGCATCGAGGTGTGCCGCGAGATCCGGGCCGAGTCCGGCGTCCCGATCGTCATGCTGACCGCGAAGAGCGACACGATCGACGTGGTCGCCGGCCTCGAGTCCGGGCGCCGACGACTACGTCGTCAAGCCGTTCAAGCCGAAGGAGCTGCTGGCCCGGATCCGGGCCCGCGTCCGCCGGCTCTCCGAGGCGCCGCCGGAGTCGCTGAACATCGGCGACCTCGTGATCGACGTGGCGGGGCACTCGGTGACCCGCGGCGACACGGCGCTCGCGCTCACCCCGCTCGAGTTCGACCTCCTCGTCTGCCTGGCCCGCAAGCCGTGGCAGGTGTTCACGCGCGAGGTGCTGCTCGAGCAGGTGTGGGGCTACCGCCACGCCGCCGACACCCGACTGGTCAACGTGCACGTCCAGCGGCTGCGCGCCAAGGTCGAGCACGACCCGGAGAACCCCGAGATCGTGCTGACCGTGCGCGGGGTCGGCTACAAGGCCGGTGGCGGCGGTGCCGCCCACCACGCCTGACCTCGACCAGGGCCGACCGGGGGCCGGGAGCGCCGCGCGTACGTCGCGCGACCCGGCGTCGGGCGCCTTCACCAGGCGCGCCCCCACGCTCCCGGCCGGAGCCGGGCCGACACCACCGCCGCCCCGTCCGCGCGAGTCGCTGCACGCGCTGGTCGGGCGGGGACTGACCGTCTGGCGACGCTCGGTGCAGGCGCGCGTGGTCGTCTCGGTGCTGCTGCTCTCCGCGATCGTGGTCGGTGTCGTCGGCTGGCTGCTGCTGCGCCAGATCACCGGCGGTCTTGTCGACCACCGGGTCGAGGCGTCCCTCGCCGAGGCCAAGAGCGAGACCGCCTTGGCGACCAGCCGGCTCAAGCAGGCCGGCAGCCGTGACTTCGACGCCGGCACCCAGCTGCAGCCAGCTCTCCGAGAACCTCGTCGAGCGCGGCAAGGTCCGCGGCTTCGTCGTGGTCGCTGGTCGGGCCGGTGGCCGGAACCTCGCGCGGACTCGACACCGGTCCGGGCACCACCTCCAGCCCGGGCGTCGAGTCGAGCAGCGTGCCTGTCCTCGCTGCGCAAGAGCGTGGAGGCACGCCCGGCACCGCCTGGGCCTTCACCAAGATCCGCTACCTGCCCGGCGAGGCCGAGGACGACGTGCCGGGCGTGGTCGTCGGCAGCCAGATCGTGCTGCCCGCCGACGGTGGCGACTACGCGCTCTACCTGATCTTCCCGATGAGTGAGGAGCGCGACACCCTCAGCCTGCTCCAGAACGCCCTGATCACGGCCGGCGTCCTGCTCCTGATGCTGCTGGCCGGCCTGAGCTGGCTGGTCGCGCGACAAGTGGTGACGCCGATCCGGCTGGCCCGCCGGGTCGCGGAACGGATCGCGTCGGGCCGGCTCGAGGAGCGCATGCACGTCGTCGGCCAGGACGACATCGCCCGGCTGGGCACGTCGTTCAACCAGATGGCCGACGCGCTCCAGCGCCAGATCCGGCAGCTCGAGGAGCTGTCGCGGGTGCAGCGCCAGTTCGTGTCCGACGTCTCCCACGAGCTGCGCACCCCGTTGACGACCGTGCGCATGGCCGGCGACGTCCTGCACGACGAGCGCGACCAGTTCGACCCGGTGACCGCGCGCGCCGCCGAGCTGCTGCAGGGCGAGCTCGACCGGTTCGAGACCCTGCTGGCCGACCTGCTCGAGATCAGCCGGTTCGACGCGGGCGCGGCGGTGCTCGACCTCGAGGACGTCAACCTGGTCGACGTGGCCCACCGGGTGGTCAGCGCGACCGAGCCGCTTGCGCTCCAGCGCGGGGTCGAGGTGCGGGTGGTCGCCGACCAGCCGTGCGTCGCCGAGGCCGACGTACGACGGATCGAGCGCATCGTGCGCAACCTGGTCACCAACGCGATCGACCACGCGCCGGTCAGGACCCCAGCGGTCGCAACGACGTCGAGGTGCGGGTGTCCGCCGACGAGCACGCCGCGGCGCTGACCGTGCGTGACCACGGGATCGGCCTCAAGCCGGGTGAGACGCGCGATGGTCTTCAACCGGTTCTGGCGGGCCGACCCGGCGCGCGCCCGCACCACCGGCGGCACCGGGCTGGGACTGGCGATCTCGCTCGAGGACGCCCGGCTGCACGGTGGCCAGCTCCAGGCGTGGGGGCGACCCGGCGAGGGCGCCCTGTTCCGGCTGACCCTCCCGCGTCGCGTCGGCGACCCGATCCCGCACAGCCCGCTGCCGCTGGTGCCCGACGACGCACCAGGCCGGCCCCCGATGAAGCGCGTCCTGGTGGCGCTGCTCGCCGTGATGCTGCTGGTCGCCGGGTGCTCGCTGCTGCCCACGTCGGGTGCCGTGCACCGCGACCGGCGGACGCCGTGCGGGTCTCACCCAACGACACGGCCCAGTTCGCGCCGCCCGGTCCCGGCAAGGGCGACTCGCCGACCCAGGTGGTCAAGGGCTTCCTGCTGGCGATGACCGCCGTGCCGCTGAGCACCTCCGTCGCCCGCAGCTTCCTCACCGCCTACGGCGCAGCCGGCGTGGAACCCGAACCGCTCGACCGTGGTCTACCAGTCCAGCGCGATCGACCCGGTGCCCGACGGGGTGCGCGTGACGCTCGGCGACGCCCAGCACCTCGACTCCCGGGGAGGCTGGCTCGGCGGTGTCGACGCGGGCAACGGCCGGCTCGACCTGCGGCTGGTGCGCGACGACGGGGAGTGGCGGATCGCCAACCCGCCGGACGCCGTCGTGGTGCCCGAGTGGTACCTCGACAGCCGGTTCGCCCCGGTCAACCTCTACTTCTTCGACCAGACCAACCGGGTGCTCGTGCCCGAACGGATCTACCTCCCGCGGGGCGAGCAGCGGGCGTCCACGCTGGTACGGGCGCTGCTGGCCGGGCCGGGCGCCGGGCTCGCCGACGTGACCCGCACCGCCTTCCCGCTCAGCACCCAGCTCGACCTCGTCGGTGCCGGTCGATCGCCGACGGGACGGCCGAGGTGCCGCTGAGCGAGCGAGGTGCTAGGGCTCTCGCCGAAGAGGCTGAACCGCGTCGTCGCCCAGCTGGCGTGGACGCTGCGCCAGGTGCCCGGGCTGACCCGGATCCGGATCACCTCGGGCGACGCCCCGGTGCCGTTGCCCGACGGCCGCCGCGACTTCAGCGTGCAGGAGGGCGACGCGTTCGCCCCGACCGTGCGCGACGCCTCCGACCGGCTGTTCGGCGTGGACAAGGGGCGGATCGTGGGCAACCGACGCGGGAGCACGGTGCCGGCGCCGGGCCCGTTCGGCCGGCCCGGCTACGCGCTGCGGTCGATCGCCGTCTCCGTCGACGAGTCCCGGATCGCCGAGGTGGGCGGTGACGGGGGCACCGTGTTCGCCTGGACCCGGCGCGAGCACGTGCGCCGGATCTACGAGGGCACCGACGTGCTGCGCCCGACGTACGACATGTTCGACGGGCTGTGGCTGGTCGACCGTACGCCGCTGGGGCGCGCGCGTCCTACCACCGCTCCGGCGGCCAGGTCTCGCCGGTCGACGTGCCGGGTGTCACCGGGCGCGACGTGCGCGCGTTCGTGGTCAGCCGTGACGGCACGCGGCTGGTGGCGGTCGTGGCGACCACCGCGGGCGACCGGCTGATGTCGGCCGACCTGTCTGCGCACCGACGCCGGCGACCTGATCCGGCCGACCCCCGCGCACCGGATCGCCGGGCTGCCCGACGACCTCGGCCGGATCGTGGACCTGTCCTGGCGCTCGCCCAACGACCTCGCCGTGCTGGGCCGCTCGCAGGACGTGTCGCAGGTCGCCTTCGTGTCCCTCGACGGCTCACCCGGCGACCCCGAGCAGGTGCAGCCCGACCTCTGGCGCGGCCGGGCGACCGTCGGTGGCGGGCTCGCCCGACAGCACCCTGCCGGTCTACCTCGAGGTCGCCGGCGGCCGGGTGGTCCGGCTCGACGCGCAGGGCCACTGGGTCTCGGCGGGCACGGTCGCCGGCTTCCGCGCGCCGACGTACGCCGGCTGACTCCGCGCTGACTCCACAGGCCGGGGCGCACGGCTCGCCCTCGTCGCGTCCGCGACAGCACGCTGGACAGGTGCTGGACGCCTGGCTGGACCTGGTCGCCGGCTCGGCCTGCGTGCAGCTGCCGGCGGCCCGGTCGGCTGCTCTGCCCGGACTGCCGAGGGCTGCTTCCCGACCGGGCCGTCTGGACCAGCCCGGACCCCTGCCCGCCGGGGCTGGCGCCCGCCGTGGTCGGTGGCGACTACGCGGACCTGCTGCGGGCGATGGTGCTGGCGCACAAGGAGCGCCGGGCGTTCGCCCTCGTGCGACCGCTCGGCGAGGTGCTCGCGGTCGCGGCTCGCGACCTCGTCACGCCCGTGCGGGCGGACCCTCCTGGTGCCGGTGCCGTCCCGCGCAGCGGTGGTGACCGCACGCGGCCACGACCCGATGCTGCGCGTCACCCGCCACGCGGCGGGCATCCTCCGCCGCCAGGGCTACGACGTCCGCACGAACCGCCTGCTGCGCCAGACGGGGACCGTCGCCGACCAGGCCGGGCTGGACGCCGCGGACCGGCAGCGCAACCTCGCCGGCTCGATGGCCGCCCGCGACCGTCGCGCTGCGGGCGCTGGCCCGCACGGGCGATCCGGTCGCCGCGGTCGTGTGCGACGACGTGCTCACCACCGGCGCCACCGCTCGGGAGGCGCAGCGCGCGCTCGGCCGCCGTCGGCGTGCCCGTGCTCGGCATCGCGTGCGTCGCCGCCACGAGACGCCGGCATCCGTCGGCGCGGAGGGACCCGCCCTAGCCCGATCACCCCCGACCCTCTAACGTCAGTACATGGACGCAGACTCCATCCACGACCCGGACGCCCAAGGCTCCGGGTCGTGCCGTTCTACCTAGGAGGTCGGTTGCGTGGACATCGTGGTCAGCGGACGTCACTGTGAGGTCTCGGATCGTTTTCGTGCAGCACGTCGAGGAGAAGCTCGCGCGGCTGGAGAAGCACGACCATCGGTTGATCCGGGTCGAGGTGCAGGTCGAGAAGGAGCAGGCCAAGCCGGACAAGGCCGTACGCGTCGAGCTGACCGCGAAGTCGCGGGGACCGGTCGTGCGCGCGGAGGCCGCGGCCGAGGACAAGATGGCGGCGCTCGACCTGGCGCTGGACAAGATGACGGCGCAGATGCGCCGCGCCGCCGACCGGCGCAAGGTGCACCGCGGCCAGCGCGCGCCCCAGTCCGTGCAGCAGGCCCTCGCCAACGTGCCGGTCGACGACGGGCGACGACATCGACGACGGCGCGATCGAGCGCAAGCGTCGGACCGGTGACGGTGACCGGCGACGGGCCCCTCGTCGTACGCGAGAAGGAGCACGAGGCCACGCCGATCACGCTCGAGCAGGCCCTCTACGAGATGGAGCTCGTCGGGCCACGACTTCTACCTGTTCGTGGACAAGGACACCGAGAAGCCCTCGGTCGTCTACCGGCGCCGCGGCTACGACTACGGGGTGATCTCGCTCGGCATCCGCTGAGCGCACCGCGCAGCGAAACCGGAGAATCTGCCATGATCGGGGCGTGTCGATTGCCAACAGGTCCCGGGGAAAGTGCCGGGCTCAGAACCGATCCGGGTCGTCGTGGTCGACGACCAGGAGCTGTTCCGGCGCGGCCTGACCATGCTCCTCGGTGTCGAAGCCGACATCGAGGTGGTCGGCGAAGCCGGCGACGGGATCTCCGCCGCCACCCTGGTCGCCAACGTGGTGCCCGACATCGTGCTGCTCGACGTCCGGATGCCGAAGCGCACCGGGCTCGAGGCCTGCATCGAGATCAAGCAGCTGGTGCCGGCCGCGCGGATCATCATGCTGACCGTCAGCGACGAGGAGGCCGACCTCTACGAGGCGGTCAAGAACGGCGCCTCCGGCTACCTGCTCAAGGACTCCTCGATCGACGAGGTCGCCCAGGCGGTGCGCGTGGTCGCCGAGGGCCAGTCGCTGATCAGCCCGTCGATGGCGGTCAAGCTGCTCGACGAGTTCAAGGAGATGTCGCGCACCGACCGCGAGCAGGTGCCGACCCCGCGGCTCACCGACCGCGAGCTCGAGGTGCTGCGCCTGGTCGCGACCGGCCTCAACAACCGCGAGGTCGCCAAGCAGCTGTTCATCAGCGAGAACACGGTGAAGAACCACGTCCGCAACATCCTGGAGAAGCTGCAGCTGCACTCCCGGATGGAGGCCGTGATGTACGCCGTCCGCGAGAAGTTGCTGGATCTGCCCTGATCCGGGCGGGCCCGAGACTGTCCCCGCCTGCCTCTAGGGTCGGGCCGTGGAATCGCTGAGCACCGCGCAGGCTCGTCGCATCGCGCTCGTCGCCCAGGGGTTCCGCGACCCGCGACACACCACGCCGACGATGCGCACGTTGTCGCGCACGCTAGCGCGCACCGGCGTGCTCCAGGTCGACTCGGTCAACGTGCTCCGGCGCGCGCACTACATGCCGTTGTTCTCCCGGATGGGCCCCTACGACGACGCGCTGCTGCGTCGAGCGTCGGAGCGCAAGCCGCGCCGGGTGATCGAGTTCTGGGCGCACGTGCAGGCGTTCATGCCGGTCGAGCTGTGGCCCGTGATGCAGCACCGGATGGACCGCTACCGCACCAACCCGCGCTGGGGCGACTGGCAGCGCTCCAACCCGCAGCTCGTCGCCCGGATGCTCGAGGAGGTGCAGACGGCGTGGCGCGTCGACGGCCCGCCAGCTCGACGACGGCGCCCCGCGCGACAAGACGAACTGGGGCTGGAACTGGTCGGAGGCGCGCAAGGCGCTCGACTACCTCTTCCTGGTCGGCGACCTCGCGATCGCGTCCCGCAACTCGGCGTTCGAGTGCGTCTACGACCTGCCCGAGCGGGTGCTGCCGCCGCACGTGCTGACGACGCCCACGCCCGAACCGGCCGACGCCCACCGCGAGCTGGTCCGCCGCGCCGCGATGTCGCACGGGGTCGGCACCGAGCAGTGCCTGCGCGACTACTTCCGGATGGAGGTCGCCGAGGTGAAGCCGGCGATCCGGTCACTGGTCGACGACGGTGAGCTGCTCCCGGTGACGATCGAGGGCTGGAAGCGACCGGCCTACCTTCACCGCGACGCGACCCTTCCGCGACGGGTGCGGGCGCGCGCCCTGCTCAGCCCGTTCGACCCGGTGGTGTGGGAGCGCGAGCGCACGCGAGCGGCTGTTCGGCTTCCGCTACCGGATCGAGATCTACGTGCCCGCGCCGAAGCGGGAGTACGGCTACTACGTGCTGCCGTTCCTGCTCGGCGACCGGATCGTCGGCCGGGTCGACCTCAAGGCCGACCGCAAGTCCGGCCGGCTGCTGGTGCTGGCGTCGTACGCCGAGGAGCACGCACCGCCGGAGACCGCCCACGAGCTGGCCGAGGAGCTGCGCGACCTGGCCTCGTGGCTGGAGCTGGACGACATCGTCGTGTGCCCGCGGGGCGACCTGGCCGAGCCGGTCAGGGACGAGCTGCGGCAGGCGTAGACGCTTGCTCGACCAGGTCGGCGGCCGTGGCCGCACCGCGCGACTCGCGGATGGCGTGTCCGAGGCGCGCCGCAGCGCTGCGGTGCGGACCGTCGCCGAGGAGCCGCTCGATCACCGGGCGGAGCTGGTCCGGGGTCGACTTCTTGGGCAGCATCCGTCCGGCACCGGCGGCCTCCACCGAGCGGCCGACGATCGGCTGGTCGAGCATGGAGTGCATCGGCAGCACGAGTAGCGGCAGGTCGTGTGCCAGCGCGGCCATGGTGGTCGCGTGGCCCCCGTGGCCGACCACCAGGGACACCTGCGGCATCAGCTCGGCGTGGGGCACCCAGCGGTGGAGCTCGGTGTTGACCGCCGGGCGCAAGGCGTCCGGGTCGAGGACGGGGCCGGTGGTGACCACGACCCGCGCCGGCAGGGGTGCGACGGCGTCGAGCACGTTCTGCAGCACCTCGGCCATGCCGGCGTAGTGGTAGGTGCTGAGGCTGACGAGCACGGTCGGCTCGTCCGCATGGGCGGGCGTCCCGTCGACGACCGGGCCGGTGTAGACGACGTTGGGCGACTGACCCTCGCCGTGCGCCGGGTCGAGAGCGGGGAGCGAGGCGACCAGCCGGTGCCGGGCGTGGTCCAGGCGTGCCTTCGGCCGCAGCCGCTTCACCCGCAGCCGAGACCGATCGGGCCCTTCAGCCAGCCGCCGGTCAGGAACGCGTCGTACAGGTGCTGGAGAACGACGTACGGCACCCCGGCGTCGTCGAGCGCTGCCATCGCGCCGACCAGCATGCAGTCGACCACCACCACGTCGGCCGGGCGACGACGAAGCTCGTCGAGGACGTCGCGGCCGAGGGCGCGGTCCCCGAACGTGGCGATCACGGCGATGGGGGAGTTCGCCTCGACGGCGTCGAACCTGCGCGCCGTCGGGTAGGCGGTGAACTCGAACCCGCTCCCACCCACGTTCGCGGCCTGCCCGGCATGACCGAGGACCCGCACGGCGTGCCCGCGAGACCGGAGCTCGGTCGCGATGCCGAGGGCGGGCGGGACGTTGCCGCCGCCGTCCCAGGTGACGAGGAGGATGTTGCTCATCTCAGCTGCCTTCCGGATCTGTGGTGGCCAGGACGGAGGCCACCAACGTCTTCATGCGCGCCTCGGTGTTGGCGCGGGAGAGTTCGCGGTCGCGGCGCAGGAGCTTCCAGGTGTAGACGTCGGTCGCCACCACGAGCAGGTCGAGGAGGACCTCGTCGTCGTCGACCAGGGGACCGAACACCTCGGCGATCCATGCCCGGTGCAGGCGCTTGCCCTGGTCGGTCACCCGCCGGGCCAGCGGGTCGCTGTCCTCCTGGGCGAGCATCAGCAGCGAGGTGTCGCCGCGGCGCTCGTAGTGGTCGACCACCACCCGGACCGCGGCCGCGGCGTCGCCGACAGGAGCACGACGCTCCTCGACGACCTGGTCCTGCGCGAACGCGAAGGCCGCGTCGATCAGGTCGGCCCGGCTGCCGAAACGGCGCAGCACCGTCTGGACGCTGACACCCGCTCCGCCGGCCACGTCCTCGAGGGAGATGTCGGCGATCTTCCGGTCGGTTGCGAGGTCGAAGGTGGACTGGAGGATGCGCCGCCGGGTGTCCTCGACGGCCGCCGCCCGGGCGCCCATGGTGTACGTACGTCGCGTCTTCATGTCAGTCTGAGTTGACACCAAATATGCTTTCGTGTCAACCCCGACTCTCGTCAAATGTGGGGACCCGGTCCGCCCCGGGGTTGGGAACGCCCGCCCGGGCGTGGGACGTTGGACAATGCGGGGACGGCTTTGTTCGACCGACCCAAGTAACATTTGCCCCGCATTCTGCGAAGCACCAACCTTTGGGAGTTCCACGTGTCGCTGTTCGACAAGGTCCTGCGGATGGGCGAGGGCAAGATCCTCCGTCAGCTGGAGACGATCTCGCGGTCCGTCAACGCGATCGAGGACGAGTTCGTCGAGATGAGCGACGCCGAGCTCCGGGCCATGACCGACGAGTTCAAGGCGCGCCTCGAGAAGGGCGAGACGCTCGACGAGATCATGCCCGAGGCCTTCGCGACCGTCCGCGAGGCCGCGAAGCGGGTGCTCGGACAGCGGCACTTCGACGTCCAGATCGAGGGCGGCGCGGCCCTGCACCTCGGCAACATCGCCGAGATGAAGACCGGTGAGGGCAAGACCCTGGTCTCCACGCTTCCGGCGTACCTCAACGCGCTCTCCGGCAAGGGCGTGCACGTGGTCACCGTCAACGACTACCTCGCGCAGTACCACGCTGAGTGGATGGGCCGGGTGCACCACTTCCTCGGGCTCACGGTGGGCGTGATCCAGCCCGAGATGTCGAAGGACGACCGCCGTGAGGCCTACGCGTGCGACGTCACCTACGGCACGAACAACGAGTTCGGCTTCGACTACCTGCGCGACAACATGGCCAACTCACTCGAGGAGTGCGTCCAGCGCGGCCACAACTTCGCGATCGTCGACGAGGTGGACTCGATCCTGATCGACGAGGCCCGCACGCCGCTGATCATCTCCGGCCCGACGCAGGACGAGGTGAAGTGGTACGCCGAGTTCGCGCAGATCTCCGCGCGGCTGGTCAAGGACGTCGACTACGAGACCGACGAGAAGAAGCGCACGATCTCGATCCTGGAGCCGGGCATCACCAAGGTCGAGGACCACCTCGGCATCGACAACCTCTACGACTCGGTCAACACCCCGCTGATCTCGTTCCTGAACAACTCGATCAAGGCCAAGGAGCTGTTCCGCAACGACAAGGAGTACGTCGTCATGAACGACGAGGTGCTCATCGTCGACGAGCACACCGGGCGGATGCTGTCCGGTCGTCGCTACAACGACGGCCTGCACCAGGCGATCGAGGCCAAGGAGGGCGTGACCGTCCGCGAGGAGTACCAGACCCTCGCCACGATCACGCTGCAGAACTACTTCCGGCTCTACGACAAGCTCTCCGGCATGACCGGCACGGCGATGACCGAGGCCTCCGAGTTCGACAAGATCTACCGCCTCGGTGTGGTCCCGATCCGCACCAACAAGCCGATGGCCCGCGTCGACTCCGCCGACCTCGTCTACCGCACCGAGGAGGCCAAGTACAACGCCGTCGTCGACGACATCGAGGAGCGGCATCGCAAGGGCCAGCCGGTCCTCGTCGGCACCGTGTCCGTCGAGAAGTCCGAGCACCTCGCGCAGCTGATGCGCAAGCGCGGCATCCCGCACACGGTGCTCAACGCCAAGCAGCACGCCGACGAGGCGAAGGTCGTGGCGCTCGCCGGCCACAAGGGCGCGATCACGGTGGCCACCAACATGGCCGGCCGCGGCACCGACATCATGCTCGGCGGCTCCGTGGAGTTCCTGGCCGACCAGGAGCTCCGCCAGAAGGGCCTCGACCCGATGGACGACGCCGAGGACTACGAGGCGGCCTGGCCGGAGACGGTGCAGCGGGTCGAGGGCCAGGTCAAGGCCGAGCACGACGAGGTGCGCGAGCTCGGCGGGCTGTACGTCGTCGGCACCGAGCGTCACGAGTCGCGACGCATCGACAACCAGCTGCGCGGTCGCTCCGGCCGTCAGGGCGACCCGGGCGAGTCCCGGTTCTACCTGTCGCTCGAGGACGAGCTGATGCGGCTGTTCAAGTCCGACTGGGTCGACCGGGTGCTGCTCGCCCTCAAGGTGCCCGACGACGTCCCGATCGAGAACAAGTCCGTCACCAAGTCGATCGCCTCGGCCCAGTCGCAGGTGGAGTCGCAGAACTTCGAGAGCCGCAAGAACGTCCTCAAGTACGACGACGTGATGAGCCGGCAGCGCGAGGTCATCTACGGCGAGCGTCGCGAGGTGCTCGAGGGCGCCGACCTGCAGGACCAGATCCGGCTGATGATCGACGACGCCGTGGCGTCGTACGTCAACGCTGCGACAGAGGGCTTCCCGGAGGAGTGGGACCTCGACGCGCTCTGGACCGCGCTGCGCACGATGTACCCGATCTCGCTCCGCCACCATGACCTCGAGAAGGAGGCCGGCGGCCGCGACGGGATGGATCGCGACGACCTGCGGCAGCGGCTCATCGCCGACGCCCAGGCTCAGTACGAGGCCCGCGAGGCGGAGCTCGGCTCCGAGGTGATGCGCGAGCTCGAGCGTCGGGTGCTGCTCTCGGTGCTCGACCGCAAGTGGCGCGAGCACCTCTACGAGATGGACTACCTGCGCGAGGGCATCGGCCTGCGCGCCTACTCCCAGCGCGACCCGCTCGTGGAGTACCAGCGCGAGGGCTTCGACATGTTCCACGCCATGAAGGAGGGGATCCGCGAGGAGACAGTCGGGTTCCTGTTCCACATCGAGGTCGAGGTCGAGGTCGAGGAGGAGCCCGAGGAGTTCGAGCTCACCCCTGCCGGCGCCGCCGCGACCGCGTCGGAGAGCCCGCTGGCCGCACTCGCCGGCCCGGCCCCGCACGCGCCGCACATCTCCGCCAAGGGGCTCGACGCGCCGAAGACGCCGACCCATCTCACCTACACCGCTCCCAGCGAGGACGGCGAGGCCGAGGTGCGTGGGCAGACGGTGACCAACGCCGACGACCCCTACTCGGGGATCAGCCGCAACGCGCTCTGCCCCTGCGGGTCGGGCAAGAAGTACAAGCGCTGCCATGGCGCCCCGGGCGGTCCGACCGGCGAGACGACACGCGCGGGCGGCTGACCCGAAACTAAGTCAGCCGAACTCGAGGGCCGTGCACATCCATCGGCCGTCGAACTGCTCGATCCGGGCAGCGATCGCGCGCGAGCGCTGACCGTGGCGCACGTGCACGCTGACCTCGGCGCTGGCCGAGGACGGCAGGAACACGTGCACGCTGCGCACCTGGGCGCGCAGTCGGCGGGACCGAAGCTCTGGAGCACCCGCCCGGTTGAGCGCCTCCGTACGCCGGAGCAGGTCCGCATGGACGGCCGGCGACGTGCATCGGATCAGCTGGTGCGGACTGCGGTCGCCGCCGATCACCTCGACCACGGCCTGCGCGAACCGCGCAGCCCACGCATCGACGTCTCCCCGGTCGCCGGTCACCACGTGGAGCTCGGGGGCCGGCGGTAGACCGGGGTGGGTGTCGAGGTCGAGGGCGAGTGTGCCCTGCGTGACCGCCACCGGCACCACCGGCGACCAGGGGTGCGGTGCCAGCCGGGTCACCCCGGCGACGCCGGAGCGGGTGCGCGGGCGTGGGATGCGGGGGTTCATCGGTTCTCCTCCTCGGTGACGGACGGCAAGACGGGCGGCAAGACGGGCGGCAGCCGGAGCTCGGTGCCGGTGCGGATCAGGTCGGGGTCGGGGCCGATCACGGCCCGGTTGGCGGTGTAGAGCGACCGCCAGGCGCGGTCGACGGCCGCCGGTGCCGCCCCCGGCGGCAGCCGGTCGGCCGAGATCGCCCACAGCGTGTCGCCGGGGCGCACCACGACCGCGTGCGCCGCGGCAGCCGGGCGAGGCCGCTCCGGGCCGGACGTGCGGTCGGGGAGCGCCAGGCCGTCGAGGCTGCTCTCCTGGAACGCCGAGTGGTCCCCGTGCGCCTGCGCCGGTGTCACCAGCGCTGCTCCGGACAACGCGACCCCGCAGAGCGTCACCAGTGCCCGTCGGACGGCGCCGGGGCAGCCGGCCAGCCCGGTGAGCTCGCGTCCGGCGCGGGGTTCGAGCACCAGCAGCAGCGTGACCACGAGCAGCCAGCCGAGCGCCACCTGGAGGATCACGGCGGCGGCGCCGGTCAGGAGGTCGGCGAGCGTGGCGTGGCTCGACAGAGCCGCGGCCCGGTCGCCGGCACAGCCGCGCCAGCAGCCGAGCCCGGCCGCAAGCAGCGCCAGGAGGGTGACGGCCGTGCGGAGCCGGCTCCCCGAAGTGAAAGCCACCATGTCGTAACCTTGCGTTTGCGTGTGTTTGCCTGTTCTAACCCGCGTTCGCGCGTCAGGTCAACCGGCGATCCACAGGCGTTTCCCGGGGCCCGGCCACGGGGAGGAGGAGACCGTGCGGTGGGAACGATCCGTGCTGGCGCTGATCGACGACCTCGAGCAGCAGGCCGAGGGTCTGCACCTGCAGGAGCGGGACCTCGAGGTCGCCGACCGCACCCGCGCGGAGTACGCCCACGTCGCAATCGCCTCCCGGCTGCACGCGCTGGTCGGCCGGCCGGTCCGGCTACGGCTGCTCGGCGGGATCACGCTCGCCGGCACGGTGACCCGGACCGGAGCCGACTGGCTGCTGGTCGAGGACGCCACCGGCCGGGCCTGGGTCGTGCGGCACGCCGCGGTCGCCGTACTGCGGGGCGCGTCGGCGCGGGCGGTCTCCGACGACGCGCTCGGCGCGCTCCGACGGCTGCCGCTGCGGGCCGTGCTGCGGCGGCTCGCCGACGACGGAGCCGAGTGCCTGCTCCACCTGGTCGACGGCGGCAGCCTCGAGGGACGGCTGCTGCGGCTCGGCGCGGACTTCGCGGAGCTGCGGCTGGCCGGCGACCCCCCGACCGAGGGCTACGACGTGGTGCCGCTGGCGGCGGTCGCGGCGGTGCAGGAGCGGGTCCGCTAGCTCTCCTGCTCGGCGTCCGCCTCGGACTCCGAGAACGGGTGCTGGTCGACGAACTGGCTGGCCTCGTCGTACATGCGTGCGATGTACTTCTCCAGCTCCGCGTCCTCGACGCGCCACTGGCCACGACCACCGATCTTGATCCCGCGCAGCTCACCGCGGCGCACCAGCGCGTAGACCTGCGCGCTGGAGGTGTTGAGGATCTCGGCGACGTCCGCGAGCAACAGGAATCTCGGGCTGGGGGACATGTCGATCACTGTGCCAGTTGTGAACACGATCGGTGAAGCCGACCCGGCGCAGCCTGTGGACGACCGGGTTTCGGACCCGGATCGGGGGTAGGAGGGAAGCAGGGCGCAGGGACAGGAGTGAGCATGACCGCCGACGTACCCCCGGCCACCCGGCATCACCGGCCCGGCTGGCGCGACCCACGGATCCTGGTCGGGCTGGTGATCGTGGCGGCGTCGGTGCTGGTCGGTGTCAAGGTGCTGACCGCGGCCGACGACTCGGTCGGGGTCTGGGCGGTGCGCGACGACCTGCCCGCCGGCACCCGGGTCGACGCCACCGAGGTGCAGCGCACGAAGATCCGCTTCGACAGCCGCGAGGACGCCGACCGCTACCTCTCCGCAGATGCGCCGCTGCCGGACGACGCCGTGCTCGAGCGGGCCGTCGGGTCCGGCGAGCTGCTCCCGCGCGAGGCGCTGGCAGGCGCCGACCAGGCGCTGGTCGAGGTGCCGGTGTCCGTCGAGCTCGACGAGGTGCCCGCGACCGTGCGCGAAGGGTCGGTGATCGACGTCTGGGTGACGCCCCAGACCGCGACCACGGCCGACCGGCTGGCCGACGCCGACCTCGTCCTCGACGACGTGGTGGTGGTCAAGGCGCCCACCCCTGAGGACAGCCTGGCCCCGACCGGCACCCGGCAGGTGATCGTGGGGGTGACCCGCGAGCGGGCCACCGAGCTGGGTCCGGCGCTGGGCCGCACCTCGGCCGGACGCGTCGTGATCACCCGGCAGGGCTGAAGCGATGGCCGCCGGGGACCGCACGGCCGTGCTGGTCACGGCCGCCGGTGCCCCGTGGGAGTCCGGGCGCGCTCCAGGCCCTGACCGGCGCCGGAGTGGTCGTGCTCAAGCGCTGCGTCGACCTCGCCGACCTGCTCGCCTCGGCCGGGTCCGGCCAGGCCGACGTCGCCGTGGTCTCCTCGGAGCTGCCCGGCCTCGACGCGGCAGCCGTCACCCATCTGCTGCGGCACGACGTCCGCACCCTCGCGGTCGGCGCCGAGGGCGTGCGCGGGCTGGCCCGGATCGGCGTGGTCGAGGTGCTGCCGGTGGACGCCGTCGCCGACCTCGCCGACGCCGTACGACGGGCCACCACCGAGGACCTGGTGCCCGATCCCGAGCCCGACCCGGACCTGCCCGTCCCCGAGCCGGGCGAGCAGAGCGAGGCCGGTCGCGTCGTCGTTGTCTGGGGACCCGCCGGGGCTCCCGGGCGCACGACCGTCGCGGTGTCCGTCGCCGCGGAGCTGTCCAGGCGACGGCGGCGGGTGGTGCTGGCCGACCTCGACCCCTGGGGCGGCTCGGTCGCGCAGCACCTCGGCGTCCTCGACGAGGTCTCCGGGACTGCTCGCCGCGGCCCGGTTGGCCAACGCCGGCGAGCTCGACCGCCGGCGGTTCGCGGCCACACGGCGGACGGTCGGCGAGCGGCTCGAGGTGCTGACCGGGCTGCCCCGCGCCGATCGCTGGCCGGAGGTGCGCGACGGGGTGGCTGCGGAGATCCTGGAGCGGTCCGCCGAGGGAGCCGACGTCGTCGTCGACACCGGCTTCGCCCTCGAGGACACCGAGAGCGACTTCGGCAGGCCCGGTGCCGGCCGCAACCGGATGACCCTCGAGGCGCTCCGGGCCGCCGACGAGGTGCTGGTGGTCGGCGCCGCCGACCCGGTGGGACTGACCCGTCTGGCGCGCGGGCTGGTCGAGCTGGGGGAGTCCCGCCCCGCGGGGGAGCTGCGGGTCGTCGTCAACCGGATGCGCGACAGCCTGGGCTGGGCCGAGCGCGACATCCGCGGGCATGGTCGAAGGCTTCGCCCGACCGGCGGGTGTGCACTTCCTGCCCGACGACCGCGCCGCCTGCGACCGCGCCCTGGTCGCCGGACAGGCGCTCCCCGAGACCGGCGACTCGGCGCTGCGCCGTGCCCTCGCCGAGGTCGTCGACGCGCTCGCGCCGGAGACGGTCGCAGCAGCGACGCGTGGTCGCCGCCGCGCCCGCAACCGCTAGTTCTCAGGCCCCGAACAGCAGGTAGAGCCCGGTCGCGGTGTAGAGCACCATCACCAGCAGCATCGCCGAGCTGCCCGGTGACCTGGTGCTGCTTCGGCAGCAGCCGCAGCGCAGCGGTCGTGCGCCGCGATCGCACCGGTGATGTGGCCGAGCACGATCGCCAGCACCTTGGCGTCGGCGAGGAACGACGGATGGCCGGAGAGCCAGTAGTCCACGCTCCAGTTCGCGGTGCCCAGCAGGTTGGCGCCGTTCACCATCGGGTCGCTCAGCTGGATGACCGTCGTCTGCCCCTGCTCCACGAAGTACGACAGGTAGTGCGCGGTCATGTAGCCCACGACGATCGGCACCAGGCTGTGCACCAGCAGGCCGGGCAGCTGCCGCCGCGGGGTGCTGATGTGCACGCCGGTGGCCATCGCCGCCAGCGAGAACGTGATCGCCACGCCCAGGCAGAAGCCGAGCAGCCCGAGCGTGTTCACGACTTGGGGCGGCGGCGACTGGCGGCCGACGAAGTCGACCCAGCTGAGCTTGTCCTTGTAGCTGTCGAACGCGGTGCTGCCGAACAGCACCGCCATCACCGCCACCAGGCCCGGGGCGACCTCGACCCCGTCGAGGTTGGCGAGCGGGCTGCGGATCACCAGCCGGCCGTCGCCCGCGCCGGCCGATCGGGCAGAGCCGACCGATCAGCGTGGAGTACACCTCGAACGGGTCGGCCCGTTTGAACCACGTGTCCCCGAAGAGCGCCGAGCCGACCAGCATCGCCCCGACGTACAGGGCCAGCCAGAGGCGCACCGACGAGAGGAACGTCGCGCTCTCGTTGACCAGCTCCTGCCAGACGAACGCGAAGAGCCCCAGCGATGCCGGCCAGTAGCCGAGCCACGGCGGGTACGTCGTGACGCCGGACCCCGGGTCGCCCCCGGTGGCCCGGGCCAGCAGCAGGTGCACCGTCCGCATCGGGCTGATCGCCCGGAAGACCGGGCCGAGCAGCAGCGAGGCACGGCACGATGCCGACCCAGAGCAGCACGTAGAACGACCCGAACACCGGGTTCGTCACCACGTCGGGACCGGCGACCAGCGCCCACCCGAGGTAGCAGAACGCGGCCAGTCCGAGCACCCGCAGGGTCCAGCGCAGGGGCGGGCCGTCGACGAAGCCGGGCGAACCCGTCCGGCAGCGGACGCCCCTGCGTGCGGGCGTCGTACCGGGGGGTCCGCCATGCGACGATCAGCACGGTGAACGAGATCACCAGCGCGGCCACGGCGGCGCTGATCGCGAGCGACGCCGGGATCGGCAGGTCGCGAGCACCGCCGAGCCCGTGCATCGGGACGACGATCACGTCATCGCACCTCGAGCTGGGCGATCAGGGTGTCGCTCACGTGCTCCTCGACCTCGATCACGCCGGGAGTCGTGAATGTGAGCTTCTTGGTCGTCGTGCCCTTGTCGAACGCGATCTCCTCCTCGGGCGAGGAGTGCACGTGCAGCTCACCGGAGCGGTCGGAGGTGATCGTGATCGTGAGCGGCTTGCCCTTGCTCACCTCGATCCGCTTGTTGGTGGGCGTGATCGTCTTGCCCTTGATGGAGACGTCGAGCTTCTGCGCGGACGCGTCGGTGGACGGGTCCTTGCTGCTGGTGCCGCCGGTGTCGCTGCCGCAGCCGGTGACGCCGAGTGACGTGACCAGGGTGAGGATGCCGGCCGCGACCATGCGGGCGGCAGGGGTGGAAAAGGACATGGTGGTGCTCCTTGGAAGGTGTACGGGGGCCGCCATGCGCGGCGGATGGACGTCAGACAGCCAGGAGCATCGGCGGGCCGCGTCGGACGACGACGAGATCGAGCACCTGACTGGAGCCTGGGACGCGGCCCGTCGTCATGCAGGGGGAGCGGCGCGGGCGCCACGGGCGCCCCACCGCCAGCGGGCGTACGACGAGCAGGCGGCCTCGACGACGCGTCGGGTGCCGTCGGCGGCGAGCACGACCAGGTGCCACAGCGCACGCTCGCCCACGGCCAGCCAGAGCCCGACGACAACCGCGGCGGCGACGTGGGCCAGCGCCATCACGGCGTGCGGTCCGCTCAGGTCGGCCATCAGGTGCTGCACGGGAGCCGGCAGCACCAGCTGTGCGCCGGTGCCCGGGTGGACCGGCGCGTAGACGAGGTCGAAGTACGAGCCGCTGCGCCCCTGCCCCGTCGGCACCGTGGCCGGGACTGGGGCCGGTGTCGCCACCACGCGGCGCAGCGGCGGGTCGCCACGGTGACCCGACAGCGCGGTGAGGAAACCGTGCACGAACGTCTGGCCGGCGACGGTCATCACCACTACCCGCAGCGTGGACGCGGGCCGACCCGAGGAGGGCCGCGGCGCCGGCGACGCAAAGCAGGAACAGGAGCCCGAGCGCCGCCGGTCCGGGCAGCCGGCCGTCGGCCGTGAGGTGGGCGATCACGCCGGATCCCATCGCCACCACAGCGAGCAGCAGGGCGCGCGTCCACCGCAGCGCGCCGCCTGCCGTCCGGTCCATGTCTGTCAGAATCTCATGGCCGGCAACGGGACCGGACCGATTTCCCAGGCTGAGAGGCGCATTGCATGATCACCCCACGAAGGCACTCGCTACGCTCCCGCCTCCGCGGGGACCCCGGCAAAGCATGACGGAGCGTTTGCGGGGCAAGGACCTGGCGGTCCTGGCCCGGGAGACGGCGCGAACGCCGATGCACAACGCCACGGTCGAGATCTTCGAGCCGGGCGCTTCGGGCTTCGACTACGACAGCCTGGTCGCCCACATCGACGACCGGATCGCGTTCGTGCCGCGCTACCGCCAGGTGTCCGCGGCAGGTGCCCGGGCGGCTGGCCAACCCGGTCTGGGTCGACGACCCGGACTTCGACCTCGCCTACCACGTGCGTCGCTCGGCGCTGCCCCGGCCGGGCTCGATCGACCAGCTCCGCGACCTGGTCGCCCGGATCATGTCGCGGCGGCTGGACCGCACCCGGCCGCTCTGGGAGATGTACTTCGTCGAGGGGCTCGAGGGTGGTCGCATCGCCCTGCTCTCGAAGTCCCACCAGATCCTCGTCGACGGCAGCTCGACCGTCGACATCGGACAGGTCCTGCTCGACGTCGACCCCGGCCCGCGTCAGCTGGTGCACGAGGGCTGGGCACCGAGCCGCGAGCAGAGCCCGGCCGGTCTGGTGCTCGGCGCGGTGGCCGAGGTGCTGACCGAGCCGTCGGTGGCGATCGACACCGCCCGCAGCACGGCCGCGTCGCTCCGTCGTACGGCGGGAGGGACCGCGGGCCGGCTCGGTGCCGTCGCCGCCGTGTTGTCGAACCGGCGGCCCGACCGCCGAGTACGCGTTCAACCTCGAGCCGTCCGAGCAGCGCCGGGTGGTCTTCGTCCGGACGGCGCTCAAGGACTACCGCAAGGTCCGCCGGGTGCACGGCGGCACCGTCAACGACGTCATCCTGGCCACGATCACCGGTGCGATCCGCGTCCTGGCTGATGACCCGCGCCGAGGCCGTCAACGCCGGCCGCCGGCTCCGCGCGCTGGTGCCGATGAGCGTGATCGACGAGGAGCGCGAGCCGACCTCGCTCGGCAGCAGCGTGGTCGGCCACCTGCTCAACCTGCCGATCGGCGAGACCTCGCCGGTGGTGCGCCTGCACCAGGTCTCCTACGCGCTCCAGTGCGCACAGCGAGACCGGCAAGGCGGTCGCCGCCGACCGGATCGCGGGCGTCGCCGGCTTCGCGCCGACCACGTTCCACGCGCTGGGCACGCGGGTCGCGCTGACCAACGACCACGACGTCAACCTGGTGATCACCAACGTGCCGGGTCCGCAGTTCCCGATGTTCGCCGCCGGGCGCCGAGATGATGGAGACCTACCCGGTGCCGCCGCTGCTGCCCGGCTTCTCGCTCGCGATCGGCGTCACGTCGTACGACGGGTCCGTCTACTACGGCCTCAACGCCGACCGCGACGCGCTACCCGACGTCGACGTGCTCGGCCAGTGCATCCGCGAGGCGCTCGACGAGCTGGTCGACTCCGCCAGCGACACCCGGCCGCGCGCGCCGCGCGGGCGGAAGCGCCCGCACCCATGAACAGGGTCTACGTGCCCGCCACGCTCGACGACCTGCGCCGCTACGTGGACGCGGGGTCGGTGCCGGCGGACGGCGGAGCGATTCGTAGCCGCCGACGAGGACGAGGAGTCGGAGTACGACGCGCTGCTGGCGGCCGCCGACGCGTCCGCCGCGCTGCTCGCCGGGCCGGGCCGCCGGGTGGTCGTCGTCGGCGAGGTCGCCGACCCGGACGCGGCGTGTCGACTGGAGCCGCGTGCAGGCCGTGCACGCCGACACCGCGGAGGTCGACCCGACGGCGGCGGGGACCTGCCCGACCTCGGGCTGGTACGCGACCCAGGAGATCGCCGACCTGCTCGCGGTGACTGGGGATAGCCCGCGGAGGTGACACATCGCGGCATGGACGCAGTCACCCAGCCGCCGGCACCGGTCAACGAGCCCAACCTGATGTACGCCCCGGGGAGCCCCGAGCGCGCCGCCCTCCAGGTGGAGCTCGAGCGGCTCGAGCGGCGCCAGCACACGCTGCCGCGCTCACATCAACGGCCGGAAGCGTTCCGGGGGCGGCGAGGAGATCAAGGTCGTCCAGCCGCACGACCACCAGCACGTGCTCGGCGTCCTGAAGAACTCCACGCACGAAGGACGCGCAGGCCGCCGTGAAGGCGGCTCTGGACGCGGCCCCGGACTGGCGCGCGATGCCGTTCGACGAACGCTGCGCGGTGATCCTCAAGGCCGCCGACCTGCTGGCCGGCCCGTGGCGGCAACGGATCAACGCCGCCACCATGCTCGGCCAGTCCAAGACCGCCTTCCAGGCGGAGATCGACGCGGCCTGCGAGCTGATCGACTTCTGGCGGTTCAACGTCCACTACGCCCGCGCAGATCCTCGGCGAGCAGCCGATCGCGAACAGCCCCGGCATCTGGAACCGCACCGACCACCGCCCGCTCGAGGGCTTCGTCTACGCGATCACGCCGTTCAACTTCACCGCGATCGCGGGCAACCTGCCGACGGCGCCCGGCACTGATGGGCAACACCGTGATCTGGAAGCCGTCGCCGACCCAGCAGCTCGCCGCGTCGCTGACCATGGAGCTGCTCGAGGAGGCCGGCATGCCGCCGGGCGTGATCAACATGCTCCCCGGCGACGGGCTCGACGTCTCGAAGGTGGCGCTCAGCCACCCCGACCTGGCCGGCATCCACTTCACCGGCTCGACGCCGACGTTCCAGCACCTGTGGCGCACGGTCGGCGAGAACATCACGTCGTACCGCTCCTACCCGCGCATCGTCGGCGAGACCGGCGGCAAGGACTTCGTGGTCGCCCACCCGTCGGCCGACCCCGACGTGCTGCGGGTCGCGCTGATCCGTGGTGCGTTCGAGTACCAGGGCCAGAAGTGCTCGGCCGCTTCGCGGGCCTACGTCGCCCGCTCGGTCTGGGACCGGATGAAGGACGACTTCCTGGCCGAGGTCGACGGGCATCACCATGGGCGACGTCACGGACTTCTCGAACTTCATGGGCGCCGTGATCGACGACCGTGCCTTCGCCAAGCACAAGGCGGCGATCGCGCGGGTGCGCCGCAACAACCACCTGACGCTCCTCGCCGGCGGCCAGGTCGACGACTCGGTCGGCTACTTCGTGCGGCCGACGGTCGTGCAGTCCACGGACCCGACCGACGCAGATGTTCAACACCGAGTACTTCGGCCCGATCCTGGCGGTGCACGTCTACGAGGACGCACCGTTCGAGAAGGTCGTCGCCCAGATGGAGTCGTTCGCGCCGTACGCGCTGACCGGCGCGATCATCGCCCAGGACCGCGGCGCGATCGCCTGGGCGCGCGAGGCGCTGCGCTACGCCGCGGGCAACTTCTACGTCAACGACAAGCCGACCGGCGCCGTCGTCGGGCAGCAGCCGTTCGGCGGCGCGCGGGCGTCGGGCACCAACGACAAGGCCGGCGCCCCGGCCAACCTGATGCGCTGGACGTCACCCCGCTCGATCAAGGAGACGTTCGACCCGCCGACGGACTACCGCTACCCGTACATGGCACCGGACCTGGACTGACCGTGATGCCGGCCGAGCACCTCGGGCGGCCTGCACCCCATCGAGCAGGTGCTGGTCTACCTGCTCGCCTTCGGTCCGTTCCTGGTGCTCGCGGCCGTGATGATCAGGATCCGGCGCCGGGAGGCGGCGGAGGAGAAGCGGGGGGAGTGAGCGGGCTCAGCCGCGCTCGGCCAGCCACTGCCGGCCGACGTGGTTCTCGGCGCGCAGTGCCTTGGTGAGCAGTTCCGCGATCAGGACCTCGATCTTGCCGCCGACCAGCGGGATGCCGACCTTGACATCCATCCGCACGTTCTCCGTGGTGCCGGCCTCGTCCTCGGTGATCGACACGGTGCCGCGTATCTCGCCGGGCTTGCCGGGGATCTCGACGTTCACGGCAGCCGCGGTCGGGGACGACCAGGCCTCCTTCTGCACGATGTTGATCTCGTCGCCGACGAACTTCCTGGCGAACGACGGGATGCCGTGCGCCGCCTGCACCTGGTCGATCGACACGTTCATGCCGGAGCCGGACGCCGTTGACCGACACCGTCCGGCGCAGCACCCCCTGGAAGTCGCACACCTGCTCGCGGAAGGCCTGCTCACCGAGCATTGCGTAGACCTGCTCCGCAGTCGCCCCGTCGTACCGCAGGTCGTAGTTGATCGACTTCACCGCTCACCCTTCAGCCAGGCCGTCACGACGGCGCGGAAACTCATGCCGGACATCATGCTGCATCGGCCGTCGATACCGTGCTCGCGTGGATGAGTCAGACACCCGCGGCGCGGGCGTGCTCCCGGTGGCGCAGCTGGCGACCTGCGTCCTGGCCACAGCGCTCGGGTTCGTCTACGTGGTGGACGCTCTCGGCGGCGCTCCGGTGTCGTGGCCCGGTGTCGTGGCCCGGTCTCGGGCTCGGTGCCCTCGGGAGCGCGTCGTCGCCGCGCGGAGGTGACGGCGCTACGGTGGCGCCCGTGGAGCAGCAGCGCGACGACGATGACGTCAGGTTCGGCGAGCAGGGTGCCCGGCTCACGTACGGCAGCTACCTGCGGCTGGCGCAGCTGCTCGACAGCCAGCACCTCGAGTCCGACCCACCGGCGCACGACGAGCTGCTCTTCATCACCATCCACCAGGTCTACGAGCTGTGGTTCCAGCAGCTGCTGCACGAGGCGGTGTCGGCGCGCGACGCGATGCTCGGCACGGACGACGACCGGAGTGACCGGCTCTGGTGGGCCCGGCACCTGCTGAGCCGGATGCACGTCATCGAGCGCGTGCTGGTGCAGCAGATCGACGTGCTGGAGACGATGACGCCACAGGACTTCCTCGAGTTCCGGCAGCGACTGGCGCCTGCCAGCGGCTTCCAGTCCGTGCAGTTCCGCGAGCTCGAGTTCCTCTCCGGGGCCAAGGACGACGGCTACCTGAAGCGGTTCCGTGGCCTGAGCGACGCCGAGTCCGCCCGGCTGCACCGCCGGCTCGGGGAGCCGAGCCTGTGGGACGGGTTCGTGGCCGTCCTCGACCGCACCGGCCTCGACACCTCCTCCGACGAGGCGATCACCGCGTCGTTGCGCACCGTCGCCCACGACCGCTCGTCGTACGCCGAGGTGTGGGCGCTCGCCGAGGCCCTGCTGCAGCACGACGAGCTCGCCGCCGCCTGGCGCGCCCGGCACGTCGTGATGGTGGAGCGCATGATCGGCGGCAAGACCGGCACCGGCGGTTCCACGGGCGCCTCCTACCTGCGCTCCCGCCTCGACCTGCGGTACTACCCACTGCTGTGGAGCCTCCGCTCCGCGCTGTAGGACGATGGGTCCATGGCGTCTGCCCTGGGTGTCGAGACAGTCGAGCTCGACCAGCTGAGCGTCACCGTGGTCGTCGACAACGCCACCGACACGTTGTCGTCGATCACCCCCGGCGCGCCCCAGCTGCCGGAAATGGTCTTCCTGCTCGACGGACCCTCGATCGGCGACCACGACGGCCACGACATGGTGGTCACGCTCGACCACCTGTGCGTCGCCTGCCACGGCTTCTCCGCCCTGGCCACGGCGCGGGCCGGGGACCGGAGCGCGACCGCCCTGTTCGACGTGGGCCCGTACGGTGACGTCTGGCTCTCCAACGCCGAGCGGCTGGCCGTCGACCTGGCGAGCATCGACGTGCTCTTCGTATCCCACTGGCACTGGGACCACACCGGCGCGATCCCGACCGTCGTCGCGGCCGTCACCCAGGCGCGCACAGCCGCCGGCCTCCCGCCGCTCCTGGTCGACGTACATCCGGACCGTCCCGACCAGCGCGGGTTGCTCACCGCGCTCGGGAAGTTCGCGATGCTGCCCGAGGAGCCCACATTCGCGGCGATCGAGGCGGCCGGCGGGCAGATCGTCCGGCACGCGGACGCCCACCCCGTCGCCGGCGGCCTCTTCCTCGCGAGCGGCGACATCCCGCGTACGACGAGCTACGAGACCGGGCTGCAGGAGCACCACACCTGGCGTGGCGGCCGGGGGGCCTCAGACCCAGAGATCCGCGACGAGCGCTTCCTCGCGGCCCGCGTCCGCGGTCGGGGCACCACGGTCTTCTCCGCCTGCTCGCACGCGGGCATCGTCAACGTCGGCCTCGAGGCCCGGCGTCTCCTCCCGGGCACGCCGGTCGACCTGCTGCTGGGTGGCTACCACCTCGCGGGCGCCAGCGTCGAGCCCCGGATCGACCAGACCGTGAAGGACCTCGCGGACCTCGTCCAGCCGCGGTTCGTGGCGCCCGGTCACTGCACCGGCTGGCGCGCGGCGACCGCCCTCGCGGACGCCTTCGGGCCGGCCGGCTACGCGCCCAGCGTCGTGGGGACCAGGTACGTGCTCGCTGCCTCGCCCTGACGCCCGAGGTCAGGAGTAGCGGTGACTCTTGGCGGCGTGACCCTGCTCGCGCGTGCAGGTGCGCCCGCCCATGTTGCGGTGGCCGCAGAGCAGGTCGTCGGTCGCGATCGGCTCCGCCGGCGCACGTGGCGGCGCGGCGGGGATCGCAGCACGTGCCTCTCGTTCGGCGTAGCGCGCCTCGCGCATGGCACGGAGCGCGTCCATCTTGCTCATCGTCGAATCACGTGGCCGACCCTACGGCCCAGCTCCGGCATTTCCGGGAGGCGCGTGCGTGAACGCTCCGGGACGACTACGTCCGGCTGAAGATGACGCGTCCGTTGGGGATGGTCTTCATCTCGTACTTCGGGTTGTGGGCGTAGGAGTGGTGTCGCGGGCAGAGCAGGCGTCCGTCGGCGAGGTTGGTCTTCCCGCCTCGGCTCCAGGGGGTGTTGTGGTGGACGTGGCACAGCGCTGGCGGGCCAGTCGCAGCCTTGTGCTGTGCAGTGCTGGTCGCGGTGTCGGATCGCGATCCGCTGGTACCGGTCGTAGAGGCGTTTGCGGCGTCCGAGGTCGAGGGTCTTGGACTTCCCAGCCAGGACCATCGGGATGATCCCGGCCTCGCAGGCGAGCTTGCGGGCCTGGTCGGCGGTGATCTGGTCCCCGGTGTCCAACACCGCCGGTGCGTGGCTGTCGCCGAGCAGGTTCTCCAGGGTCATGGTGACCACGATCGTGGCGTCGACGCCGCCGGCCTGGGGGAGCCGGTCGATCGGGTAGCGGGTGACGTACTCGCAGAACGCGTGCCCGAGCCCTTTGGGGGTGCCGGAGTGGCGGCGGTGTTTGGGTGAGTTGATCGCGAGCACCGCCTGCTTGAGCATCGCCCCGACCGGTGCGGGGAGGGTGAACCGGCCGTGGCACAGTCCGTGCCCGTCGTCGGCGATGGTGAACCGGCAGGCTTCCTCGGCGAGGGCTTCTTGGCGTTGCAGGGCTTTGAGCTGGTGTTCTTCGGCGATCTCGGGGGCGACGACTTCGAGGACGTGGTGTGCGATCCGGCGCAGTGCGACCGGGTCGTGCTCGGCGGCAAGGCCGATCAGGTGGTTCTCCGCCTCGCGGCGGTGTTCGACCGGGAGCGCGTCGACGCCCTTGACGATCACCACCGCCTGGTCCTCGGAGACGCGGCCGGCGGCCATCGCGTCCCGGACCGGCTCGTGGTCGTAGTCCAGCGCGTTGGCGAGAGCGAGGCGCCGTCTTGGCGTCCCGTTTGGTCTGGAGGGTCTGGTTGGCCCACCAGGCGGCGGTGTCGGTGGCACCGGCTTGAGCGCCGAGGTCGAGGCGGTCGGCGTGGTGGGCGTGGCGGAGCTCGAGCTCGGTGATCTGGTGCCGCAGCTGGGCCAGGGCGGTCAGGTTGGTCTCGGTCTCGGCCGGGCGCAGGGTCCACAGCCCGAGGTCGGCGACCTCGTGCAGCTGTTGGGTGATGGCGGCGATCGTGGACGTGACCGGGTGCTGCCCGGTGTCGTCGAATGCCGTTGTCATACAGGGAATTCTGGCATCGACCACCGACAGTCCCGGACCGGGAATGCGGCATTTCCGGCAGCTGTGGAGAAGTATTTCGAAAGTTTTCTGGAGCCGTCAGCGGTGTGGTCTCGACACTCGCTCGCTGGCGCTCGCTGCTCGACCACCGGACAGTTGCAGCACCTCCTCAACCAGCGTCATGCCGAACCCGGGAGCAGACCGCCACCCCGCGCCGTACCCCTCCCCGTCGCTGCGTATTTCCACCACCCACCATCCGCAACCACGCAGGACTGGTCTCGACACGCTCGCTCCTGCTGCTCGACCACCGGACAGCGGACGCGCCTCCTCGTCCCCGCCTGGCCCTCTCGACGCCGTCTCGTCGACGAGACAGATTCGCCTAGGGGCGCCTGCGACCGCCAACGAGGGAGGACTAACCTCGAAGACGTGTCAGCGGCCTTCGACGAACGCAAGTCAGCCATCCTCGAGGAGGTTCTCGCGCACGCCCAGGAACTGCCGCCGATGCAGGGGGTCGACCTCGAGGCGCTGATCCGCGGCTACTACCGCCACGTCCCCGCGGAGGACCTGCTCGACCGCACCCCGCGCGACCTCGGGGCGACTGTGCTGCACCATCTCGACCTGGCCGGGCACCGGCCGCAGGGCACCGCCAACGTCCGGCTGTTCACGCCGACCCAGGACCACGACGGCTGGACCTGCGGCGGCCGCACGGTGGTCGAGGTGGTCACCGACGACATGCCGTTCCTGGTCGACTCCGTCAGCATGGCGCTCGACGCCGCCGGCCACATCGTGCACCAGGTCATGCACCCCCAGTTCGTCGTACGACGGAGCCTCGATGGCGAGCTGCGCGAGGTGCTGGACGACGCGGCGGCCACCGACGCCCACGACGTCGACCGCGAGTCATGGATGCACGTCGAGATCGACCGCATGCCCGAGGACGAGACCGACGATGTCCGGCAGACCCTGCTCAAGGTGCTCCTGGACGTCCGTGAAGCGGTCGAGGACTGGCGGCGGATGCACGCTGCGGTCGAGGCGATCGTCGCCGACCTCGAGAGCGACCCGCCGCCGCTGCCGTACGACGAGATCGCGCAGGGGCGCGAGTTCCTGACCTGGCTGCACGTACGACCACTTCACGTTCCTCGGCTTCCGTGAGTACGACCTGGTCAAGGACGGCGACGACGAGATGCTGCGTGCCGTGCCCGGCACCGGGCTCGGCATCCTGCGCGCCGACCAGATGCAGTCGCCGTCGTTCGGCAAGCTGCCCCCGCCGGCGAAGGCGCGCGCCAGGGAGAAGCACCTCCTGGTGCTGGCCAAGGCCAACTCGCGGGCAACCGTGCACCGTCCCGTGCACCTCGACTACATCGGCGTGAAGAAGTTCGACGCCGCAGGCGACGTGGTGGGAGAGCGGCGCATCCTCGGCCTCTTCTCCTCCGCGGCGTACGCCGAGTCCGTGAACCGGATCCCGGTGCTTCGCGAGAAGGCCCAGAAGGTGATCGAGCGGGCCGGCTACGAGCCGCACAGCCACGCCGGCAAGGCGCTGATGGACGTGCTTGAGACCTACCCGCGCGACGAGTTCTTCCAGACTCCCGGTCGACGACCTGGTGCCGATCGCCGACGCGGTCATGCACACGCGCGAGCGCCGCCAGCTGCGGCTGTTCCTGCGCCGTGACAGCTACGGCCGCTTCCTGTCCTGCCTCGTCTACCTCCCCCGCGACCGCTACAACACGACGGTCCGCGAGAAGATCTCGCACATCCTCCAGGAGCGACTCGGCGGTGACGAGCGTCGACTTCACGGCGCGCGTCAGCGAGTCGTTCGCGGCACGTCTTCACTTCGTGGTGCGCCCGCCCGAGGACGGCGAGCTCAACGACGTCGACACCGCCGAGCTCGAGCACGAGCTGTCCGAGGCGGCCCGCTCCTGGGACGACGACCTGGCCGCGGCCGTGCTCGAAGCGACCGACACCGACGAGGGCGCCCGCCTGGTCAAGCTGTACGGCGACGCGTTTCCCGAGGCGTACAAGGAGGACTACAGCCCCGCCGCCGGAGCCGTCGACCTGTGCCGGGTGGCCGCCATGCGAGAAGGTGGCCTCGCTCTTGCGCTGCACCCGAAGAAGGGCACCGGCGACGCCCGGCTCAAGATCTTCCGCACCGGCGGACCGCTGTCGCTGTCCGAGGTGCTGCCGACCCTCTCGGCGATGGGCGTCGAGGTCGTCGACGAGCGGCCCTACGAGCTCGAGGAGCATGCCCCACCCGACCCACATCTACGACTTCGGCCTGCGCTGGTCGCAAGCCCTGGCCGAAGTCCGCGATCACGCCCTTCCAGGAGACCGTGCAGTCGGTCTGGGAGGACCGCAACGAGAGTGACGGCTTCAACTCCCTCGTGCTCGCCGCCGGCCTCAGCTGGCGGCAGGCGATGGTGCTGCGGGCCTACGCGCGCTACCTGCGCCAGGGCGGCACGCCGTACTCGCAGGAGTACATCGAGGACACCCTGCGCTCCAACGTCGACATCACCGGCTACCTGGTCAAGCTGTTCGAGACCCGCTTCGACCCCGGTCGCAACGGCGACATCGCGGCCGACGCGGAGGCGCGGACGGCGAAGTGCGAGGACCTGGAGTCCCGGATCGCCCGCGCGCTGGACGAGGTGGCCGGGCTCGACCAGGACCGCATCCTGCGTGTCGTACCTGACCCTGATCAAGGCGACGCTGCGCACCAACTACTTCCAGCGCGAGGACGACGGCTCCGGAGACCCGCCGCCGCACTCCTACCTCGCGCTCAAGCTCGACCCCTCGGCGGTCCCCGACCTGCCCGAGCCGCGGCCGAAGTTCGAGATCTTCGTCTACTCACCGCGGATCGAGGGCGTCCACCTGCGCTTCGGCTCCGTCGCCCGGGGAGGGCTGCGCTGGTCGGACCGTCGCGACGACTTCCGCACCGAGGTGCTGGGACTGGTCAAGGCGCAGATGGTCAAGAACACCGTGATCGTGCCCGTGGGCGCGAAGGGCGGGTTCGTCTGCAAGCAGCTGCCCGACCCGAGTGATCGTGACGCCTGGCTGGCCGAGGGCATCCGCTGCTACCGCACGTTCATCTCCGCCCTGCTCGACGTCACCGACAACCTGGTCGCGGCGCCGTCGTGCCCCCGGTCAACGTGGTGCGTCACGACGCCGACGACTCCTACCTCGTGGTGGCGGCCGACAAGGGGACCGCGACGTTCTCCGACATCGCCAACGAGGTGGCCATCGACTACGGCTTCTGGCTCGGCGACGCGTTCGCCTCCGGCGGCTCGGTCGGCTACGACCACAAGGCGATGGGGATCACCGCCAAGGGCGCCTGGGTGTCCGTGCAGCGGCATTTCCGCGAGATCGGCGTCGACTGCCAGTCCGAGGACTTCACGGCCGTCGGCATCGGTGACATGTCCGGCGACGTCTTCGGCAACGGCATGCTCTGCTCCGAGCACACCCGGCTGGTCGCGGCCTTCGACCACCGCGACATCTTCCTGGACCCGACCCCCGACCCGGCCACGTCGTACGCCGAGCGCAGCGGCTGTTCGACCTGCCGCGCAGCTCGTGGCAGGACTACGACCGCAGCCTGATCTCCGCGGGCGGCGGCATCTTCTCGCGCACGAAGAAGTCGATCCCGCTCACCCCGGAGATCCGCGCCGCGCTCGGACTCGAGGGCGACGTCGCCGGCGCTCTCGCCGCCGGAGCTGATGAAGGCGATCCTGAAGGCGCCCGTCGACCTGCTCTGGAACGGCGGCATCGGCACCTACGTGAAGGCCGAGACGAGAGTCGCACGCCGACGCCGGCGACAAGGCCAACGACGCGATCCGCGTCGACGGTGGCGACCTGCGGTGCGCGATCGTCGGTGAGGGCGGCAACCTCGGGCTGACCCAGCGCGGCCGGATCGAGTTCGCCGCGGCGGGGGGCCGGATCAACACCGACTTCATCGACAACTCGGCCGGGGTCGACACCTCCGACCACGAGGTCAACATCAAGATCCTGCTCGACCGGGTGGTCGACGCGGGCAAGCTCACCGGCGACGGTCGCAACGAGCTGCTCGCCTCGATGACCGACGAGGTCGGCCGGCTCGTGCTCAACGACAACTACGAGCAGAACCTCGCGCTCGCCAACTCCATTGCGCAGTCGCCCAGCACTGCTCCACGTGCACGAGGACTGGATGCGCACCCTCGAGCGCACCGGTCGGCTCAACCGCGACCTCGAGGCGCTGCCGAGCCGTCGCGAGGTGGTCGGCCCGCAAGGAGCGCGGCGAGGGCCTCACCGCGCCCGAGCTCTCGGTGCTGCTGGCCTACGCGAAGATCGGGCTTGCCGACGAGCTGCTGGCGACCGACCTGGCCGACGACCCGTTCCTGCGCAGCGACCTGTACTCCTACTTCCCGCACGCGATGCGCCAGGACTACCGGCGGCGCGATGGAGGACCACCCGCTGCGCCGCGAGATCGTGGTCACCCAGATCGTCAACGACCTGGTCAACGGCGCCGGGATCACCTACCTGCACCGGCTGGCGGGCGAGACCGGCGCCTCCGTGGTCGAGCTGACCCGGGCGAACTTCATCGCCCGCGAGATCTTCGGCACGGCGAAGCCTGCTCCGCGAGATCAACCACGTGGGACAACCAGATCGACGCCGCGGTGCAGACCCGGATGCGGATCGAGGTGCGCACGCTGGTCGAGCGGGCCTCGCGGTGGCTGGTCAGCAACCGCCGTCCGCCGCTCGACAGCGAGGCCACCGTCGACCACTTCGAGGTGGTCACGGAGCGCGTCCTGCCGGCGCTGCCCGAGCTGCTGACCGGACGCGAGACGGACGACGTTCGAGGACCGCCGCGACGCGCTGGTCGCGCAGGGCGTGCCGGAGACCCTGGCCAGCCGCGTGGCGGCGATGCCGCCGGCGTACATGATCATGGGCATCGTCGAGACCGCCGTCGCGCGACGGCGTCGACCCGCTCGAGGTGGCGCGCGTGCACTTCGCGCTCGGCGAGCGGCTCGGGCTGCCGACCCTGGTGGACCGGATCCTCGCGCTGCCGCGCACCGACCGCTGGGAGACGATGGCGCGCGCCGCGCTGCGCGACGACCTGCACGCGGTCCACGCCCAGCTGACCGCCCAGGCGCTGGCCAGCACGTCGTCCGACGACCGACGCCGCGGCCCGGGTGGCCGCGTGGGAGGAACGCCGACGAGGTGCTGGTGTCGCCGGGCCGCCGACACGCTTGCAGGAGATCTGCGCCGACGAGGGCGCCGACCTGGCCCGGCTCTCGGTCGGCCTGCGCGTCGTGCGCTCGCTGCTCGAGACCGGCTGATCGCTCAGCGCCGCAGTCGGCCCCAGACCAGGGCGGCGACGTAGGCCACGCCCGCGACCGCGCCCAGCGCGGCGTACGGCATGCCGTCCTGGCCGCGCGCGATCTCGACCATGAACGCGCCCAGCACGACGGCCAGTCGTGGTCATCCCGGCGAACAGGCTCGCCGATGCGTCGATGGCGTTGATCCGCTCGTCGCGGCGGTCGAGCAGCCCGGCCACGGTCTCGCTGCGCGTGCCGATGAGCCAGAACGCGCCGCCCACGACCACCATCAGGACGAGTCCGAAGACCCCGAACTCGAGGTTGTCGCCGAGGACTCCGGCCACCAGGTAGCCGAGCCCGATCACCAGCGCCGTGACCGGTGTGACCCACCTGCGGTTGCGGACGGTGCTCTCATGCGTCGACATCGAAGACCTCCTCGACGGTTGTCCCGAAGAACCGGGCCAGCGCGATCGCCAGGGGCAGCGAGGGCAGGTAGCGACCCGACTCGATGGAGTTGATGGTCTGCCGCGAGACACCCACGGAGGTCGCCAGGGTCGCCTGCGAGAGGCCCTGGCTGCTCCGCAGCTCCTTCACGACGTTCTTCATGTGTCAAGGAAACTTGACATTTCCGAGGATGTCAAGCGTGCTTGACATCCGGGCGGGCTTTGGGCTGGGGCCGAATACCACGGCCTCCCGCCCGTTAGCCTCGCGCCATGGGCGCACCCGCTCACCCCGACCGAACAGCGGGTCCTCGACCACCTCGACGAGGACGCGCTCGTCGACCGGCTGGCGACGCTGGTGCGCGTGCCGTCGGTGTCCGGTACGCCGGCCGAGGTCGAGGTGGTCGAGGTGGCCGCCGGCGATGCTCGCCGACGCCGGCCTGGAGGTCGACCACTGGGAGATCGACCTCGACGAGCTGGCGCCGACCCGTGGTTCCCGGGCGCGGAGGTCGAGCGGGACCAGGCGTTCGGGCTGGCCGCGGTCACGCCGCGGGCGACGAGACGCCCGGCGCTGGTGCTGCAGGGCCACCTCGACGTCGTACCGCCGGGCGACCCGGAGACCTGGGGCGGCAGCGACCCGTTCTCCGCGGAGGTGCACCAGGGCAGGCTCTACGGACGTGGCGCCTGCGACATGAAGGCCGGATTCGCGGCCAACGTGGCGGTCGTCGAGACGCTGCGCGCGGCCGGCGTACGCCTGGAGCGGCCGCTGGCCGTGCACGGCGTGATCGGCGAGGAGGACGGCGGGCTCGGCGCGTTCGCGACGCTGCGCCGCGGCCACCGCGCCGAGGCGGCCGTGATCACCGAGCCCACCGGCGACCGGCTGGTGGTGGCCAACGCGGGCGCGCTGACCTTCCGGATCGAGGTGCCCGGCCGCTCGGCGCACGGCAGCCATGCGGCTGGAGGGGCCAGAGCGCGTTCGAGGCGTTCCTGCCGATCGCACCCGCGCTGCTCGCGCTGGAGGCCGACCGCAACGCCGTCGTCGACCCGCTGTTCGGCGACCAGCACGCTGCCCTACGCGCTGTCGATCGGCACGGTCACGCACCGGCGACTGGGCCAGCAGCGTGCCCGACCGGCTGGTCGCCGAGGGACAGGTACGGCGTGCTGCTGGGCGAGGAGCCGCAGGCCGCGCGGTCGGTGTTCGAGGACGCGGTCGCCGAGGCCAGCCTCAAGGACCCGTGGCTGCGCGACCACCGCCCGGTCGTGACCTGGCCGGGCGGCCAGTTCGGCAGCGGCCGGCTCGACCCCGAGCACCCCCTCGTCGGCGAGGTCGACCGACGGCCGTGGTCGACACGGGGCTCCGCAGCCGCGCGTCTGGCCGCGGAGGTCTACGGCAGCGACCTGCGGCTGTACTCCGGCATCGGCGGCATCCCGACGCTGCACTACGGCCCGGGCGACCCGCTCCAGGCCCACGCCCCGCTCGAGCACGTCGAGATCGCCGACGTGGTGGCGGTGACGCGGGCCCTGCTGGTGCTGGCGATCCGACGCTGCGGGGTCGCCGGCTGAGTCGCCCTCACGTGGCGGCCAGCCGGCCGTCCGCGGTCCGTACCACGTGGCCGTCGGCGATCGCGAACGCCAGCGCGCGCTCGTAGCGACCGGTCCTCCCAGTAGCTCGCTCCGACCAGTCGGGTCAGCGACTCGGGCGACTGCGAGCCCTCGGTGTGCAGCGCCCGAGTCGAGCTGGCCGACCTCGGCCATGACCTGGCGGTCGCGCGTGGCCCTCCGTGGACGGCTTCGGGGGTGGCATCGGCATCGGCGGCTCCCCTCGTCAGGCGTTCGCCGGCACGGCGTCCGAGGTCCGGAGGTGCCGGTGTCGGCGTCCTCGGCGGTCAGCGGCTTGGCGATGTCCTCCAGCGTCTGGCCCTCGGCCTTGACACCGAGGAAGATCTCGACGATGCCACCGGCGATCATCAGCACCGCGCCGATGAAGTAGCCGATCGCGATCTGCGGTGATGTCCTTGTCGGCCGAGGCGTCGTCGATCAGCTTGCCGAACAGCAGCGGGCCGGAGATGCCGCCGCGGCGGTGCCGATCGCGTAGAAGAACGCGATGCACAGGGCCCGGGTCTCCATCGGGAACACCTCGCTGGCGGTCAGGTACGCCGCGCTGGCGCCGGCCGAGGCGAAGAAGAAGATCACCGCACCGAAGATGGTCAGCGTGACCGCCGTGAGGTCGCCGAGCATGGTGCCCGCGACGGCGAGCAGCACCCCGGACAGGATGTAGGTGCCGGCGATCATCTTGACCCGGCCGATCGAGTCGAACAGCCGACTCAGCAGGATCGCGCCCAGGAAGTTGCTGACCGCGAACACCGCGATGTAGTAGCCGGTCTGCTTGACGCCCATGAACGTCGACAGCGTGTCGCCGTAGGTGAAGAAGAACGCGTTGTAGAGGAACGCCTGGCCGACGAACAGCGAGAAGCAGAGGACGGTGCGCTTCGGGTAGAGCGTGAACACGGTCTTCGCGATCAGCGGCAGCGGGATCGTCTTGCGCTGGCGGATCGTGAGGGTCTCCGAGACGCTCGGCAGCGTCTTGCCGGTCTCCTCCTCGACGGTGTCCTCGATGTCGCGGACGATCGTCTCGCTCTCCTCCTCGCGGCCGTGGATGAACAGCCAGCGCGGGCTCTCCGGCACCTGGCGCCGCACGAAGAGGATGCCGACGGCCAGGATCGCGCCGAGACCGAACGCGAGCCGCCAGCCGATGGCCGGGTCGATGACGCGCGGGGTCGAGCAGCGGGATCGTCAGCAGCGCACCGGCGGCGGCACCGACCCAGAACGAGCCGTTGATCGCGATGTCGACGCGGCCGCGGTACCTGGCCGGGATCAGCTCGTCGATCGCGGAGTTGATCGCGGCGTACTCGCCGCCGATGCCGGTGCCGGTGATGAACCGGCAGGCGAAGTACCACGTCGGGTTCATCGAGAACGCGGTGAGCACGGTCGCCACCATGTAGACGCCGAGCGTGATCAGGAACAGCTTCTTCCGGCCGAACCGGTCGGTGAGCTGGCCGAAGAACAACGCACCGACGCAGGCGCCGGCGACGTAGATCGCGCCGGCCAGCCCGATGTCGGCGCTGGTCATGCCGAGGCCGGTGCTCGCCGGCTTCAGGGCGTCGGACATCGAGCCCGACGATCGTGACCTCGAGCCCGTCCAGGATCCAGACGGTGCCGAGCCCGATCACCACCAGCCAGTGCCACCGGGCCCACGGCAGCCGGTCGAGCCGTGCCGGGATGTCGGTCTTGATCGTGCCGGTCTCGACGCCGGACATGACGCCTCCTCGAGATAGCTCCTGCTCGGCTATCTGCCCACCTGTGGCCGGAGTCACACCTCGTTGGGCTAAATCTCTTGGGTCACTCGGGCGCTCGTCCCTCCCATCAGACCCGCTGCCGCCGACCCTGGCCCTCGGCACGGTCCGGCCGGAGTTCGGCGTTGACGGACTCCCGGTCAGCCGGCCCTGGCCGCTGACCGCGCCGATGTGATGGGGAGCGTCAGCTCGCCTTCTTGGCAGGCTTCTTCTTGGCCGCGGACTTCTTCGTGGACTTCTTGGCCGCCGACTTCTTCTTCGCCGGCTTGTCCTCCTCGTCGGCCTCGCCGCGGGCGGACTTCGCCGCGTTGACGCTCTTCTGCAGGGCGGCGAGCAGGTCGACCACCTCGCCGGAGGTCTTCGTCGACTGCGGGGTGCGCTTGACCTCGCCGCCCTCGATCTTCGCCTTGACCAGCTCCTCGATCGGCCGCGCGGTAGTCGTCCTCGAACTCGTCGGGGTCGAAGTCGCCGGCCAGCGTCTCGACCAGCATGTTGGCCATCTTCACCTCGGCCGGCTTGGCGTCGGAGGTGTCCGACGGAGCCGAAGTCGGGCTGCCGGATCTCGTCGGGCCACATCATCGTCTGCAGCACGATCACGTCGTCGCGCACGCGCAGCACCGCGAGCGAGGTCCGGTTGCGCAGCGCCACCGTCACCAGCGCCATCCGGTCGGAGTCGAGCAGCGCCTGCCGGAGCAGCGCGTAGGGCTTGGCGCCGGTCTTCTCGGGCTCGAGGTAGTAGGACTTCTCGAACAGCATCGGGTCGATCTGCTCGCTCGGCACGAACTTCTCGACCGCGATCTCACGGCTGCTGGAGACGGGCAGGTCCTCCATGTCGGAGTCGTCGAGGATCACCATCTCGCCGTCCTCGGTCTCGTAGCCCTTGGCGATGTCGGAGTAGGGCACCTCCTCGCCGTCGATCGAGCAGACCCGCTGGTACTTGATCCGGCCGCCGTCCTTGGCGTGCACCTGACGGAACGAGATGTCCTTGCTCTCGGTGGCGGAGTAGAGCTTGACCGGCACGCTGACCAGCCCGAACGACACCGCACCCTTCCAGATGGCTCGCATGGGGCCAGCATGCCGGGCGGCGTACGTCCACGCCAGCCGTAACCGCCCCCGGCGATGGCGGCGCCGCGCCCGAGGTCGGTGACCTACCATGACCGGACGACCGCGCCACTCGGGCGGGGACGCAACTTGGGTGTCTGGCTGCGACGGCTCGATCGGGAACCCTTGCGAGGGGAACAGGCATGCGCGTGCGAGCTGGGCGCCGACCGACCTCCGGATCTACGTTGGGCGGCCCGGACACCTGCGTCTCGGTCGAGGTCGTGACGGGCGGGAAGTGCCCTGCACCCTGACCGACGACCGATGCTCGCCACCCGGGGTGACCACGTCCCGACCGGCACCGAGTGGGTGCACGAGGTCAAGTGGGACGGCATCCGCGCGCTCGTCGAGGTCGCCGACGGCGCGGTCCGGGTCTGGTCGCGCAGCGGACGCGACCTCAGCGTCGCCTTCCCGGAGCTGGCCGAGCTCGCGCGAGGTCCCCGACGACCTGGTGCTCGACGGCGAGATCGTGGCGCTCGGCGACGGCGAGGTGCCGACGTTCGGCGGCCTCGCCGACCGGATCCACATCACCGACGCGCCGCAAGGCGCGCCGGCTGGCCGCGGGCCAACCCGGTGACGCTGCTCGCCTTCGACGTGCTGCGGCTCGACGGCCGCGACCTCGACCGCGCTCCCGTGGAGCGAGCGCCGCGACGGTGCTGGAGGAGATCGGCCTGGACGACGTCTCGTGGCAGGTGCCCGCGACGTACGACGACGGGCAGGCGCTGCTGGCCGCCGCCGAGCGCAGGGGCTCGAGGGCATCGTGTCCAAGCGGGTGACCTCGCCGCTACCAGTGGGGAGCGCGCAGCCGCGACTGGCTCAAGTTCCCGATCCGGCCGACCGGGTCGTTCGTGGTCGGCGGCTACCGGCACGAGACCGACAGCGACCACCGGCTCGGTGCGGTGCTGGTCGGCGCAGCCGACGTCGCACGGCCTCGTCTACCGCGGACGGGTCGGCAGCGGCATCGCCGGCAAGGCCGGGCGGCGTGCTCGCCGACGCTGCTCGCCCCGCTGGTGCGCGACGACGACCCGTTCCTCGACGTGCCCCGGATCGACGCGCTCGGGCACGGTCTGGGTGCGAGCCGGTGGTGGTGGTCGACGTGCAGTACCTCCGGGTCACCACCGACGGCCGGCTCCGGCAGCCGGCGTACCGCGGCGTCCGCACCGACCTCGACCCCTGACGACCTGTGAGGATGGGCTCATGGCTGACACGAGGTCCACGTCGAGGTCGACGGCCGCACCCTGAAGCTGTCCAACCTGGACAAGGTGCTCTACCCGCAGACCGGCACCACCAAGGGCGAGGTGCTCAACTACTACGCGCAGGTCGCGCCGGTGCTGCTGCCGCACGTCGCCGACCGCGCCGTGACCCGGATCCGCTGGCCCAACGGCACCGCGAAGCCTCGTTCTTCGAGAAGAACGCGCCGGCCGGTGCCCCGTCGTGGCTGCGCATCGCCAAGGTGCCGACGACCGGCTCGCGCGGCTCGTCGCGCACGGAACGGCGACGAGCTGCACTTCCCGGTCATCGACGGGCTGGCGTCGCTGACCTACCTGGTCAACCTCGCCTCGCTCGAGCTGCACGTGCACCAGTGGAAGGTCGGGACGAACGGCCGCCCGAAGAACCCCGACCGGCTGGTGATCGACCTCGACCCGGGCGACGGCGCGGGACTGGGCGAGTGCGCGCAGGTGGCGCTGCTGGTGCGTGACCGGCTGGCGCGGGACGAGCCTCGACTGCCTGCCCGGTGACCAGCGGCAGCAAGGGTCTGCACCTGTACGCCGACCTGCCCGGCCGCAAGAACGCCGACGAGGTGCGCGACTGGGTGCACGCGATCGCCGAGGAGCTGGAGAAGGAGCACCCGAAGCTGATGCTGTCGCAGATGACCAAGGCCCGGCGCTCGGGCAAGGTCTTCTTCGACTGGTCGCAGAACACCGGCTCCAAGACCACGATCTCGCCGTACTCCCTGCGCGGCACGCGACGGCCGACCGTCGCCGCCCCGCGCACCTGGGACGAGATCGAGGCGGGCGCCGACGACCCGCTGGAGCTCGACCACCTGCGCTTCGAGGAGGTGCTCGAGCGGGTCGAGGAGCACGGCGACCTGTTCCGTCCTTGATTCAGGACCGCCTGTACACAGGGGAATCCGCCGCTCCCGAGATACGGCGGATATCAGTTAGGTGCCCACTGGTGGCGCTCCCAAACATCTCGACACGCTTCGCTTGCGCTCGCTTGCTGGATGCAGCCATCCCGCGAGGACCCTTCAGGCGTTGGTGAGGCTCAGGGCGGCGTCTCGCACGAGCGCGCCGAGTGCCTCGAACCGGGCGTCGGTGACCCGGTCGGCCGGGCCCCAGACGCTGACCACGGCGACCGGGCGCCGGGCGGAGTCGAGCACCGGCGCTGACGACGCCGTACGCCGACTCCTCGTACTCGCCGCGGCACACGGCGTAGCCCTGCCGCCTGGTGTCTTCGAGCTCATCGAGCAGGGCGTCGTGGTCGGTGATGGTGGTCGGCGTCCAGCGGCGCAGCGGGGGCCGAGTCATCCGGGCGATCGTCTCCTGGGGTCGCTGAACGCGAGCAGCACCTTGCCGGTGGAGGTGGCGTGCAGGGGCACGACGCGGCCGCGCCATCCGCTCACGGCGACGATCGCGCTGGGGGCGACCTCGTCGACGTACGTCAGGCCGCCACCGCGCACCGCCGCGAGGGCGGCCGTCTCGCCGGTCTGCCTGCTGAGCCGCTCGAGGACGACGTGCGCAGAGGCGGCCAGGGCGTCGACCCCGGCCGAGCGGGCGAGCTCGACGAGGGCGAGGCCGATCGCGTACTGCCCGGTAACGCGGTCGGCACTGACCATGCCCGCGGCCTCGAGCGTCATCAGGATCCGCCAGGCGGTGGCGCGGTTGAGCCCGCACGCCGCGGCGAGGGAGGTCACGGTCGCCTGGGTGCCCGACGCAGCGGCGACGGCATGCAGGAGGCGGACGGCGCGGTCGACGGACTGCACCCGCGAGGCGCGCGGCGGAGGATTGCGAGTCCGATGCGTCTCGCGACGAATCCGCCATGAGACACCTCCTGACAATGCTTGACCTACCCGTGGGCAGGTTTTATGTTCGCATCCTACGCGGAGGTGTTCGTATGGCGAACCAGACCGGATCCCCTTTGGGTCAGCAGGGCCTCTCTCGACGACAGGTGCTCCGGTACTCCGGAGTCGCGGCTGCCGGCGTGGCGGGGGCCGGCTCGCTGGCCGCCTGCGGCGGCGGCTCCGGCGGCGGCGGCGGCGGCAACAGCGGCCCCCAGAAGACGGGCGGCACCCTCACCCACGGCGCCACCGGCGGCAGCAGCAAGGACAGCCTCGACGCGCACAACGTCGGTAACCAACCCCGACATTGCGCGTGTGTTCAACCTCTACGAGCCCCTGCTGATCTGGGACAACAACTACCGGCTGGCCCCGGCGCTCGCGGAGTCGGTGGAGTCCTCCAAAGACGCGCTGACCTGGACGGTGAAGCTGCGCCAGGGCGTCACCTTCCACAACGGCAAGCCGGTCACGGCCGACGACGTGCTCTTCACGCTGCGGCGAGTAGCCAACCCGAAGGCGCCGACGTCCGCGGGCACGGCGCTGGCGCCGATCCTCGACTTCGGCGGCACCAAGAAGTCCGGCGACAGCACAGTGGTGATCAAGCTCAAGTCGCCCTACGCCCTGCTCGACAACCTCCTCGCGGAGTACACGCTGGGCATCGTCCCGGCGGACTACGACCCGAAGAACCCCGTCGGCACCGCCGCGTTCAAGTACAAGTCGTTCACGCCGGGCAAGAACAGCGTGTTCGTCAGGTACGACGACTACTGGGGCGACAAGGCGTTCGTCGACGAGCTGCACATCCAGGACTTCTCCGGACCCGAGCGCCCAGGTCAACGCGCTCCAGGCCGGGCAGGTGCAGACGGTCGACAACCTGCCCTACAACCTGATCAGCACCATGAAGAACCAGGGCGGCCAGATCCTGGAGTCCAAGTCCGGCGCCTGGGTGCCGTTCACGATGCGGGTCGACCTCAAGCCGTACTCCGACGTGCGTGTCCGTCAGGCGTTGCGCCTGATCTGCGACCGCAAGCAGATGATCTCCAACGCCCTGAGTGGCTACGGCCGGCTCGGCAACGACCTCTACGCGCCGTTCGACGTGGCCTACGCCGACGACCTGCCGCAGCGCGAGCAGGACATCGAGAAGGCCAAGGCGCTGCTCAAGTCGGCCGGCCAGGAGGGCCTGCAGGTCCAGCTGTTCACCGGTGACGACATCGGCTCGGTCGCGCCGGCCACGGCGTCGCTGTTCGTGCAGCAGGCGAAGAAGGCCGGCGTCGACGTGAAGGTGATCAAGAAGAACCCGTTCTACGGCGACGACTACCTGAAGTACCCGTTCGCGCAGGACTTCTGGAACACCCGGCTCTACCTCCCGCAGGCCGCGGTGGGCGCGCTCAAGGGCGGCACCTACAACGAGACCCACTTCGACAACCAGAGGTTCGCCGGCCTCATCGCCGCGGCCCAGCGGGAGACCGACGAGACCAAGCGCAACTCGCTGCTGCACGACGCGCAGGAGATCGAGTACAACGAGGGCGGCTACATCATCTGGGGCTTCCGCAACCAGATCGACGGCCTCGCGCCAGAACGTGCAGGGCCTCAAGCCCAGCGTCTACCAGCCGCTCGGCTCCTACAACTTCAAGACCGTCTCGGTCTAAGCCATGACCTCGGTCGCAACGCTCCCCGAACCGCTGGCGGACGTTGCGCCGCCGCGTGGACAGCACGGCGCGGTCGCCTGGGCCCTGTGGCTCGCCCGCCGGATCGGGCTCGCGATCCTCACCCTGTGGCTGGTCTCGGTCGTGGTCTTCGTCGCCACGACCGCGCTGGGTGACCCGGTCAGGGCGATCCTGGGCAGGGACTTCGCTGCCAACAAGTCGCGGGTCGCGCAGCTCACGGCGCAGCTGAACCTGGACGAGCCGCTGCCGGTGCGCTACCTGCACTGGCTCGGCGGCCTGTTCCAGGGAGACCTGGGCACCTCGCTCGCCAACCAGCAACCGGTCTCGGAGCAGATCGGCCCCACCGTCCTGAACACGCTGGTTCTGGTGCTGCTCTCGGCGTTGGTGATGATCCCGGTCGCGTTCGGCATCGCGATGATCTCCGCGAACTACCGGCGCCGGCGGGGCGACACGATCATCCAGACCGTGCTGCTCGGCCTGGCCGGGCTGCCGGAGTTCGTGATCGGCATCCTCCTCATCGCGCTGTTCTCCACCACGGTGTTCCACTGGCTGCCGGCGGTGACCCTCACCCCGACGGGCGGCCATCCCTGGGACGTGCCCAAGACGATGATCCTTCCCGTGCTCACGCTGGTGCTGGCGGTCTCGCCGTACGTCTCCCGGATCGTGCGCGCCACCCTGCTCGAGGTGCTCGACAGCGACTACGTCGAGCTGGCGCGACTCAAGGGCATCCCGGAGACCGTGGTGATGCGCAAGCACGCCCTCCTCAACGCGGTGGTGCCGGGGATCCAGGTGATCGCGCTCCAGCTGGCCTGGCTGGCCGGCGGCGTGGTGATCGTCGAGACGCTGTTCAACTACCCGGGGATCGGGTTCCAGCTCGTCGACTCGGTCAAGCAACCACGACGTGCCGATGGTGCAGGCGCTGAGCATGATCATCGCCGACGATCTACGTCGGCGTGAACCTGATCGCCGACCTGCTCTCGATCCTGCTGACTCCGCGTGCCAGGACGGCGATCTCCGGATGAGCGACCGTGCCGACTCCGCCTCCGCGACGCCCGCGCCCGCCTCCAGGACCCTGGCCAAGGTCACCCGGCAGCGGCGGCTGATGTCCGGGTTGGTGATCACCCTGCTGGTCACGCTGATGGCCCTGTTCGGCCCCCTGTTCGCTCCGTACGGCGAGAACGAGGTGGTGGGCCCACCCTTCGCCAAGCAGGGGTTCCTCGGCACCGACTACCTCGGCCAGGACGTCTGGTCCCGGCTCCTGTACGGCGGCCAGATCGTGCTGGTGATCGCCGTGCTCGGCACCCTGCTCGGCATGGTGGTCGGCATCACGATCGGCGTCGTCGCGGCGTACACCGGCGGCTGGTGGGACGAGGTGATCATGCGCCTCAACGACGTCGCCCTCGCTTTCCCGCAGATCCTGCTCGCGCTCGTCGTGCTCACCGCGGTCGCCCAGCCGAAGGCCTGGATGATCATCCTGCTCGTCGGCATCTCGCACGCGCCACGGGTCGCGCGCGTGGCCCGTGGCGTCGCGCTGGGGATCGTCTCCCGCGACTTCGTCTACGCCGCCGAGGCGCTGGGCGAGAAGCGCTCGCGGGTGATCATGGCCGAGGTGCTCCCGAACATGAACGCGCCCCTGCTCGCCGAGGCCGGCCTGCGGCTGACCTACTCGATCGGACTGGTCGCGGCCCTGGGGTTCCTCGGCTTCTCTCCCAACCCCAACGCCGCCAACTGGGGCCAGATGATCAACGAGAACCGGCTCGCGCTCTCGACCCAGCCCTGGGCAGTGCTGGCGCCGGTGCTGATCATCGGTCTGTTCACCATCGGCACCAACCTGATGGCCGACGGCATCGCGCAGCTCGCCGACCGAGGGGACCGCTGATGACCGCCGCGACCGAGGACCCTGCCACGCCGACCAGCACGGCGGGCGCGGGCGGGATCATCATCCAGGACCTGCGGATCGGCCTCACTGCCCGGCCGGGCGTCGACGTCGTCGACGACATCGACCTGGTGCTCAAGCCCGGCGAGGTCGTCGGTCTCGTCGGCGAGTCCGGCTCCGGCAAGACCACCGTCGGCACCGCGCTGCTCGGCTACACGCGCGCCGGTGCCCTCTTCGAGCGCGGCAAGGTCCTCTTCCAGGACAGCGACGTGCTCGCGCTGCCGTGGCAGCAGGTGCGCAAGCTCCGGGGCGAGGAGATCGCCTACGTGCCCCAGGACCCAGCCTCGGCGCTCAACCCGAGCATCCGGATCGGCAAGCAGATCGTCGAGCTGATGGAGCTCCGAGGCCTGGGCACGGCCGAGACCCGACTCCAGGGAGCGCGCGACGGCCTGGCCGAGGTCGGCCTGCCCAACGACGACGAGTTCCTGCGCCGCTACTCCCACCAGCTCTCCGGTGGCCAGGTGCAGCGCGTCGCGCTCGCGATGGCGTTCCTGCCGAAGCCGAAGGTGCTGGTGCTCGACGAGCCGACCACCGGTCTCGACGTCACCACGCAGGGCATGGTGCTGCGAGACCATGGGGGAGCTGTGCCGCACGCACGGTGTCGCCGCGCTCTACGTCACCCACGACCTCGCGGTGATCGCCAACATCGCCGACCGGGTCGCCGTCATGTACGCCGGCCAGATCGCCGAGCTCGGCGCCCGCGAGACGATCTTCGCCGCGCCCACGCACCCCTACACCCGGGCGCTGCTCGACTCGATCCCGCACCTGAGCCAGGCCCGGGCGCTGAGCGGCATCCCCGGCCGCACGCCGGCGCCCGGCGCGCGCCCGCACGGGTGCCGGTTCCACGACCGCTGCGAGTTCGTGGTCGACGCCTGCAAGCAGGACGTGCCCGAGCTCCGCGAGATCGCGCCCGGCCACCAGGTGCGCTGCATCCGGGCCGGCGAGATCGGCGACGTGGGACATCTCCCGCGGCACGGTGCCCGACACCGATCCCGACAAGCCGCGCGACATCATCCTCAGCCTCGAGGACCTCGGCGTCTTCTACGGCCACAAGCAGGTGGTCTTCGACGTCACCTTCGACGTCGGCAAGGCCGAGGTGGTGGCGCTGGTCGGCGAGTCCGGCTCCGGCAAGACCACGATCTCGCGCTGCGTCGGCGGCCTGCACAAGGAGTGGACCGGCGGGATCGAGTTCGAGGGCACCCAGCTCGGCCACGGCTCGCGCAAGCCGCAGCGCCACTGACCGCAAGCGGATCCAGTACATCTTCCAGAACCCGTACCTCTCGCTGAACCCGCGGCTCACGATCGAGCAGATCGTCAAGCGGCCGATGGAGCTGTTCGGCATCGCCGAGTGGCAAGGCCGCGACCGAGCGGGTGGTCGAGCTGCTCGACCAGGTCGCGCTCGGCCCGGCCGTGCTGAAGTACCAGGCCAGCCGGCTCTCCGGTGGCGAGCGGCAGCGGGTCGCGATCGCCCGGGCCCTGGCCGCCGAGCCCGACCTGCTGGTCTGCGACGAGATCACCTCGGCGCTCGACGTCTCGGTGCAGGGCTCGATCGTCTCGCTGCTGGAGTCGCTGCGGCTCTGCGCGCGGGATCAGCATGCTCTTCGTCACCCACAACCTCGCGCTCGTGCGCTCCATCGCCGACCGCGTCCAGATCCTCAACGCCGGCCGCGTGGTCGAGGCCGGTTCCGTCGTCGAGGTCATGGACTCGCCGCAGGAGGAGTACACGAAGCGGCTGCTCGCCAACAGTCCGCGCATCGACTGATGAGCACCGAGGCCACGTCCCGGTTCGTCGGGACTCCAGTTTCGTCAACCCGCAGCACGCGGCTGACGACGCGCCTGGCGCACGTCGTTCCGCACCGTCCTCGCCGGCGGCTCGACGCCGTTGCCGGGGGAGTCGCAGCCCCTCGAGGTCGCGATCGCCGGTGCCGGCCGGATGTTCGACCTCGCCGGAGTGGAACGCCGTTCACCCACGGCACCTCGCTGGTCGTGCTGCGGCACGGGCAGGTCGTGCACGAGTGGTACGCCGACGGGCTCGGCCCCGACGACTGCTTCCTCGGCGCCTCGATGACCAAGTCCGCGCTCGCGCACCTGGTCGGCGTCGCCGTGCGGACCGGCGCGCTCGGCCTCGACGACCGCGTGGTCGACCACGTGCCCGAGCTGGCCGGCAGCGGCTACGACCCGTGCACGCGTGCGCGACGTGCTCACCATGACCAGCGGCGTCGACTGGGTGGAGGACCACCGCGACCCGGCCAGCGCGGCCAGCCGGCTGATCGCCTGCTTCGGCGCCGACGGTGGCGACTCGCGTGCGCTGCTGGCCCGGGTCGGCCCGCGGTCGGCGCCCGGCACTCGCTACGAGTACTGCACGGCCGACTCCCAGGTGCTCGACTGGGTGCGCGAGCGCGCCACCGGCGCGTCGTACGACGTGGCGCTGGGCGCGCTCTGGCGCACCCTCGGCTGCACCGTCGGACGCCTTCGTCGGCACCGACGCTGCCGGCGTCCCGATGGCCGGCGGCAGCCTCGCCGCGACCGCCCGCGACTGGGCCCGGATCGGGCTGCTCGCAGCTCGACGGCACCGTCGCCGGCGAGCAGGTGCTCGACCCGGACTGGGTCGCACCGGAGCACGCGTGCCGCCGTACCCGTTCCTGCGACCGGGCCGGCTGCCCAGCAGCATCACCACCCACGCCGGCTTCGGCTGGCACTGGTGGCCGCTGGACGACCACCGGGCGGCGCGCGACCGCCGACGGCAGCCGCGGCCAGTTCGCCTACGTCGACCGCGACCTCGACGTCGGTCGTCGTGAAGACCTCGCAGTGGCCCTACGACGACGTCCTCGCCGACCGGCAGTACCGCGACCTCAGCTACCTCGGCCTGCCGGCCGTCGCCCTCGCCGCGAGCCGCTTGTAGACGTCTCGGACCCGCACAACCCAGCACCACCGAGCAGGAGGCACCACCGTGAAGCACACGATGAACCGCAAGGTCATGATCACCTGCGCCCTCACCGGGGCCGGCGACACCGTCGGTCGCAGTCCGAGCACGTGCCGGTCACCCCGGAGCAGATCGCCGAGTCCGGCATCGCCGCGGCGCGTGCGGGCGCGACCATCGTGCACGTCCATGTGCGCGATCCCGAGACCGGCAAGGGATCGCGCGAGGTGGAGTTCTACCGCGAGGCCGTGGAGCGGATCCGCGCCGGCCGACGTCGACGTGATCGTCAACACCACCGCGGGCATGGGCGGCGACCTGATGCTCGACCCGCAGAACCCGACCGACTTCGTCGAGGGCACCGACCTGGTCAGCGGCGTCGAGCGGCTCAAGCACGTCGGAGGCGATCCTGCCCGGAGATCTGCACGCTCGACTGCGGCAGCCTCAACTTCGGCGAGGGCAGCCTGGTCTACGTCAGCACCCCGGACATGCTGCGCGACGGCGCGAAGAAGATCCAGGAGCTCGGCGTCCGCGTGGAGATGGAGATCTTCGACACCGGCCACCTGTGGTTCGCCCGCCAGCTCGTCGAGGAGGGCCTGATCGACGCGCCGCCGATGTTCCAGCTCTGCATGGACATCCCGTACGGCGCGCCCGCCGACCCGCTGCTGCTGGCCACGATGGTCGACCAGCTGCCCGACAACGCGGTGTGGGCGTCGTTCGCGCTCGGCCGGATGCAGATGCCGTGGGTGGCGCAGTCGGTGCTGCTCGGCGGACACGTGCGCGTCGGGCTCGAGGACAACCTGTACCTCTCCCGCGGGCGTCAAGGCCACCAACGCCCAGCTCGTCGAGCGGGCGAGGACGATCGTCGAGGCGATGGGCTGCGAGGTCGCGACCCCGGACGAGGGCCGCGAGATCCTCCACCTGAAGCCGAGGTCCTGAGATGACGGCGAGCCGCCCGGACCCCGCGGCCGTCCGCACCGTCACCTGCGTCGGCACCGGTGTCATCGGCGGTGGCTGGGTGGCCTACTTCCTGGCCAAGGGGTACGACGTGGTCGCGTGGGACCCGGCTCCCGGCGCCGAGGAGCGGCTGCGCCACCTGGTCGACGCGGCGTGGCCGGCGCTGACCGAGCTCGGCCTGCGCGACGGCGCGCAGCCGTGACCGGCTCCGCTACGAGCCGGACCTCGGCGAAGGCCGTCGCGGAGACCGACTTCGTGCAGGAGAGCGCGCCGGAGGACCTCGAGCTCAAGCGCCGGCTGCTCGCCGAGATCGACGAGGTGACGCCCGTCGCACGTGGTGATCTCGTCGTCGACGTCGGGCTACCCGATGACCGACATGCAGGTGAAGTGCGCCCACCCGGAGCGCACGGTGGTGGGCCACCCGTTCAACCCGCCGTACCTGATCCCGCTGGTGGAGGTGGTCGGCGGCGAGCAGACCGACCCGGACGCCGTCGCGTGGACCTCGGAGTTCTTCACCGCGCGCCGGCAAGTCGGTGATCACGATGGACCGCGAGGTGCCCGGCTTCATCGCCAACCGGCTGCAGGAGGCGCTGTGGCGCGAGGCGCTGCACATGGTCGCCGCGGGGGAGGCGACGGTCGAGCAGATCGACCTGTCGATCACCGACGGGCCGGGCCTGCGCTGGCCGGTGCAGGGGCCGATGCTGACCTTCCACCTGGCCGGCGGCCAGGGCGGGATGGCGCACATGCTCGACCACTTCGGGCCGTCGCTGAAGTCGCCGTGGACCCGGCTGGAGGCGCGCCGAGCTCACCCCGCAGCTGCGCGACGAGGTGGTCGAGGGCTGCGAGCGCGAGGCGGCCGGCCGCTCGATCGACGACCTGGTCGCCGAGCGCGACGCGCGGCGTGATCGCGGTCCTGCGCGCACTCGGCCGCGCATGACGCAGTCCGTCGGGCGAGCCGGTCGTCTGGCGCGAGCCGGTGCTGGACGAGTGGATCGACTACAACGGCCACCTCTCCGAGCCGTACTACGTGCTCGTGCTCGGCCACGCCACCGACGCCGTGATGGACGCGGTCGGGCTCGGCCCGGAGTACCGCGCGTCGCACGCCGCCTCGCTGTTCACCGTCGAGGCGCACGTGCGCTACCTCGACCAGGTGGCCGGCGGGCGTCGAGCTCGAGATCGCGGTCGTGGGTGATCGGTGCGACCGGCAAGCTGCTCTGGATCTGGCACGAGCTGTACGCCGAGGGCCGGCTGCGCGCGACCGAGGAGATCCTCGGCGTGCACGTCGACACCGCCGCCGGGCGGTCGACGCCGTTCCCGGACGACGTCGCCGCCCTGATCGCGAAGCGGCGGGTGGCGCCCCCGGAGCACGCGTCCCGGCAGATCCTGGTGGGTTGAGGGGGTCAGGCGTCGGTGGCTCGAGGGTCTGGTCCCTTCCGGCACTGACGGGTCGCTACCGGCAGTCGCTGAGTTGCCGTGTCGGCGACGGCGTCTGCCGTGGTTGCGCACTCCGGCGCCGCCATGCCGCCTTTTACGCTCCCTGCCGGCAGCACCCCGCCCGCACCGGCCCGCCCACACCGACTCTCGTGCTCGCGGGCTGGGGTGGGGAAGGTGGTGCCGGGCGTTCGATCCGCACGGAGACATGCCGGTGGCCCCGCGCAGAGTCGGTCTGGCGCGGGGTGTGGGGCGGGGTCGCTACTGGTCCGGCGGGTGCGATGTCTTGTCGCGGGTGACGTCGGTGGTGCCGCGGTGGTCGCGCAGGAACTGGTAGCCGTGCGGTGAGGTGCCACAGGTAGGAGCCGGGTTCCAGGACGGTGTAGCCCCAACCGGAGTGGTGGGTCTTGAGCCGGTGATGGCGACGACAGAGCGGTCGCGATGTTGTCACTCGCCGTTGGTCCGCCCTCGGAGTAGGGGATGACGTGGTCGTTGTCGCAGGCCTCCGCGGGGCGGGTGCACCACGGGAACACGCAGGTCAGGTCCCGTTCGGCGGCCTGGGCGGCGAGCCGGTCGGGGACCTGGTACTGGTCGACGTGGATCTTCTCGGTCAGGTCGAGCACCGGCTTCACGGTCACCGTGGTGCCGGGGACACCGCACCAGGCGCGGACCTGCTCGGCGTCGACGAAGCGAGCGGGTGTTCGCCACCCGGGCCAGATGCAGCTTCTCGTCGGGCGTGCCGCGATGATCGCGTCCTCGGAGACGTGGACGTGCAGCACCACCTGCCGGCCCGAGGTCTGGGCCGGTGTGGTCTCGGTGTCGGTGGTGGTGTCGAGGTCCAGCGACAGCTGGTGCCGGGCCATCTGGCCGAGCGCTTCGGAGCGGCGCACGTCCAACGAGGCGGCCGAGCCGAGGTCGGCCAGCCGGGCGGCGCCGACCGAGAGCGCGGTGTCGAGGTCCAGGGCGTCGGCGAGGTCGACCTCGGCCTCCACCCACACGGTGCCCTCGAAGGACACCTGGTGGGTGTGCACGTGGGCGTGCCGGCCGTCGTCGGCGGCCTCCCGGCGACGGCGGGCCTCGTCCGGCATGAACCGCACGATCGCCTCCTCGACCAGCCGGTCCACCCCGGTGGGGCGGATCCGGTGCGCGAACCCCGCGACCTGGTCGTCGACGAACCCCGCCGCCGCGACGGGCTCAGGGCGATCGTGGCGCGGGCGATCCGCCGGGCCCGCCACGCCGGCAGGTCCCCGGCCTCGCACCCGGGCCCAGGTGCGCGGGAGCCGGTGCCGCAGCTCGAGGGCCTCACCGAGGTAGGCCTTCCCGGTCTCGGTGGGCAGCCCGAGGGCGGCCGCGAACTCGGCCACGCAGAACTCCGCGACCAGCGGGGCACCGTCTCCGGCGACCGGGACCGGGGTGTCGCCGAACCGGACCGCGTCGTCGATCGACTCCGCCAGGGTGCAGGTCCGCCCACGAGCAGGCCGCGCGGAGCAGGTCGACCTCGGCGGCGTCGGCGACCGCACGGCGGTCCCGGGCGAACGCGAGCACCCCGACAGCGGTGTCCGCTGCGGTGTCGAGGCTGGCTCCCGAGGTCATGGGCCCATTCTAGTCGAACAGGTGTTCGGGTCCAAGGGTGGAATCAGTCGACATTCGGCTAGGGAAGATAGGCGATCCGAAGGCGAGTTGGCCGTCTCCTCGACCACCGCCATGCGGCACCCGGAGAGCAGCCCGTGACCACCCGGCGTACCTCCCCGTCGCTGCGCTTTTCCACCACCGACCTCCCGCAGCCGCGGGGGTCGCGGTCTCGACATCGCTCGCTGGCGCTCGCTGCTCGACCACCGGGGAAACGCGCTCGCTGCTCGACCACCGGGGAAACGCGCTCGCTGCTCGACCACCGGGGAAACGCGCTCGCTGCTCGACCACCGGGAAACGCGCTCGTCTCTCGGCCACCAGAAGGACGCGCTCGCCGCAGCGCGCGTCACGTCGGATACTCGTGTCGTGACCGACCTCCAGGACCGGGTCCGCACCGTGCTCGGCGCCAACCGTTACCTGGTGCTCGGTACCGTGCAGCCCGACGGCTCGCCCCGCGTTTCGCCGGTCTACTTCACCGCCGACGGCGAGGACACCTTCTTCTGGGTCTCGTCGCCCAAGGCCCAGCACTCGAGGAACATCGGCCGCGACCCCCGGGTCGAGCTGGTCGTCTTCGACTCCACCAGGCTGCCGCGGGAGACGGCAGCGGTCTACGTCACCGGCACGGCGGAGGAGGTCTCGTCCGACGAGCTCGAGACGGCGTGCGCCACGGCGTTCGCGCACGTCGGCGAGGGCGCCCGGGCGTTAGCGCCGGAGGAGCTTCGTGGCGAGGCCGACCTCCGGCTCTACCGCGCGACCGCGTCGGAGATCGCGCTGCACGTCCGCGGCAGCGACCCGTCGCACGGCACCGGCACGGACAGCCGTCTGGTCGTGCCGCCGGGCTGAGTCCGCTGACAGGATGACCGGGTGACCACCGCTCGCCTCGTCCCCGTGACCGTCGAGATGGACGGCGACGAGCTGGACGCCGAGGACGCCTGGCACCTTGCGCGGCGCCACGGGCCGTGGGTGATCGCGAAGGGCGCCTTCCTGAGGTTCCGGTTCGGCGACGGCTTCACCAGCAGCCGGGCGCTGGCACTGCAGGGGAGCCTGGCAGTGATCCCGTTCCTGCTGGCGCTGACCGGGCTGGCCGCCGACCTCGACCAGGAGCGGCCGGCCGAGGTGGTCGCTCGGACGATCGAACAGGTCTCGCCCGGCCACGGAACCGGTGACGCCCTCGCCCGCGCGGTCACCGGCCCCAAGAGCAGCGCGCGTGCCGGCGAGGTCGCGCTGACGCTCGGTCTGCTGCTGTCCCTGCTGTCGATGACCACCGCGATGGGCCAGGTCGAGCGCGGCTCAAACCGGATCTACGGCATCCGTCGCGACAGGCGGACGGTGTCCAAGTACGGCCGTGCGGCAGCGCTGACGGCGATCCTCGCGATACCGCTGGGGCTCGGCTTCCTCCTGCTGGTGGCCGGCGGGTCGTTCGCCGACGCGATGACCCAGACCTACGACTGGCCCGAGGGGGCGCGGCGGACGTTCCAGGTCGCGCGCTGGCCGCTCGGGCTGGTGCTGCTGGTGTTCGCGATCGCCGTACTGCTCGACCACGCCCCCCGGCGTCGCCAGCCTGCACTGTCGTGGCTGGCGCTCGGTGCCGGTGTGGCGGTCACGCTGAGCATGGGCGCAACGGCCGCGCTGGCGGCGTACGTGCACGTCAGTGGCTCCTTCGGGAGCACCTACGGCCCGCTGGCCGGCATCGTCGCGCTCTTGCTGTGGTCGCTGATGAGTGCCATCGCATTCTTCTTCGGCGTCGCCATCTGCGCGCAGCTCGAGGCGCTGCGCGCGGGCCAGGACGATGCCATCGAGGACGACCCCGGACGCCCGCACGACAAGGTGGTCTGAACGCCGAGCACGCTCAGGTCCTGAGTCGCGGCCAATGAACTAATGTCATCGGTATCCAAAAACCATTGACATCCAAATACTGATGGTACTAGCTTTCTCGCCATGGCGACCAGGTTGACCCGGGCGGAGCAGGGGGAGCGAAACCGCGAGCTGGTGCTGGCCGCTGCACGTCGGGTGTTCCTCGAGCGTGGGTACGCCGGCGCCACACTGGATGCCATCGCCGAGGAGGCCGGCTTCTCCAAGGGAGTCGTCTACTCGCAGTTCGCGGGCAAGCCGGACCTGTTCCTCGCGCTGCTCGAGCGACGCATCGCCGAGCGGGCCGAGCACAACAGGCGCGTCTGCGCCGGCCTGGCCGGGCTGGCGGGGTTGGACGCCCTGTTGCAGGCCAACGCCCGCCTCTCCGAGGACGGTGGCGACTGGTCCCGGCTGCTGATCGAGTTCCGGGTCATCGCTGCGCGTGACCCAGCGCTCAATGCCCGCTACGCCGCGCTGCATGCCCGCACCCTCGACCATTTCACCGAGGCGATCGCAGACGTCCTGGCCCGGGCCGGACTCACGTCGGCCTACCCGCCCCGCGCGTTCGCCGAGCTGATCATCGCGATCGATGCTGGCCGCGTCCTCGAAAGGGCTTCCGGCACGTCGGAGCTCCGACTCGATCACCTGGTCGACCTGTTGGGCCGGGCACTCGTGGTGGTCGGGTCCGATGAGGACTCTGTTGCAGACAGACCAAACCCAGGAGGGCCCGATGCCCACCACAACCACTCAGCAAGACTCGTTCCGCGCACTCCGTGACAACCTGCAGACCGCTCTGCTGGCAAGCTTTCCCGACCACGTTGCCCGGATCGCCTGGAGCCGTGATCGGATCGCCGTGCACCAGCAGCACCGGCTGAGCGCCTTGCTGGCCCATGCGGTCGAGCACTCCCGGTTCCACGCACGCCGGCTGCGTGGCATCGATACCGACGCGGTCGACGCGCGAGACCTGTCGCAGCTGCCGGTGATGACCAAGTCAGAGATGATGACCGAGCTCGACGACGTGTTCACCGACCGCCGGCTCACCCGCTGTGAGGCGGAGCGTGCGCTGGCCGGGGCGGGTCCCGAACCTGCCACCCTGCTCGGTTCCTACCTCGCCCTCACCTCGGGTGGCAGCTCCGGCCAGCGCGGGGTGTTCGTGCTCGACGTACCAGCTGCGGTGCAGTTCTTCGGCACACTGGTGCGCGGCCTGGTCGCGCGTATCGAGGCGATGGGCGGACCGCCGCCCGGTGGGCTGCCGATCGCGATGGTCGCGGCCGGCTCGCCCGTCCACGCGACCGGTATCGCGGCGCCGCTGTGCGAAGGCGACACGGCCCTGCCGTTCAGGTTCCTGAGTGTGCCCGTCACCCAGCCCCTGCCGGAGATCGTCAGTCGTCTCAACGCGCTGCAGGCTCCCGCGCTCTACGGCTATCCGTCCGTGCTGGCGCGCCTTGCCAGAGAGCGACAGGCAGGCCGCCTGCGGATCGCACCGATGATGGTCACCTGCACCAGCGAGACCTGCACCGCCGAGCTGCGAGCGGCGATCTCGGAGGGTTTCGGAGCCCCGTTGATCGACAGCTTCGGGTCTTCCGAGGGGCTGGTCGGCGCGAGCGACCCGGACGCGGACGTGATCACGTTCGCCGAGGACGGGTGCATCATCGAGCTGGTCGACGAGGAGTACCGCACGGTCCGGCCCGGAACGCCGTGCGCCGCGGTCCTGGTCACGAACCTGGGCAACCGGTTGCAACCGCTCATCCGCTACGAGCTGACCGACACCTTCGTCCAGCAGCCGACCGCAGCCGGGCAGGGACACCTGCGCGCCCGCGTGCAGGGTCGCACCGACGACAGTTTCCGGTACGGCGCGGTGACCATCCACCCGCTCGTCATCCGGTCCGCGATGGTCAGGTCGCCCGACGTGCTGGAGTACCAAGTTCGACAGACCACGACAGGGATCGACGTCAGCGCCGTCGCCGAGCGCACGCTCGACGTCGAGTCCCTCCGGGATGAACTCGGTGCCGCGCTCACCCGAGCCGGACTCGCCAACCCTGACGTCACGGTCCGCCGTGCGCCGAACCTCGCTCGAGACCCAGCGACCGGCAAGCTGCGCCGCTTCGTGCCTTGTCGCTGAAGGGCGGCATCTCGTGCTGCAGCCTCGGTCCACGGGCCGAGACCTCCGCTGATCACACGCGTACCACTGTCCACAGATTCGTCGCAGACGCTTTCAAGAGACCCCTTCGACGCGTAAGAGTTGGTCGAACAATCTCGGGAAGTGATCCGTGTGAGCCAACAACTCGCCCGCCCTGCGCACCGCGGGGATTCGGCCGGTTCGCTGGTCGACCACCTCGACGCGCAGGTGCGCGACGCCGTACGCCGTGAAGGCGTCGACCCGCAGCGCGACGTCGCGCTGGTGCGCCATCTCGCCGAGGACGTGGTCCGCGCGCACGACGAGCGGAGCCTGACCGGGGTCGTTGCTCCGGTGGCCGACGCGAGCGGCGTGGTCGGCGAGCTGGTGGCGCGGGTGGCCGGGTTCGGGCCGTTGCAGGCGTACCTCGACGACCCCGACGTCGAGGAGATATGGATCAACGAACCGTCGCGGGTCTTCGTTGCCCGCGCCGGCCGGCATGAGCTGACCACCACCATCCTCACCACCGCGCAGGTGCAGGAGCTGGTCGAGCGGATGCTCAAGTCGAGCGGCCGCCGGATCGACCTGAGCCAGCCGTTCGTCGACGCGATGTTGCCCGAGGGCCATCGACTGCACGTCGTCCTCGAGGGCATCTCGCGCGGGTTCGCGGCCGTGAACATCCGTAAGTTCGTGCTTCGCGCGGCCCGCTTGGCCGATCTCGTCGAGCTGGGCAGCCTCACCGGACAGGCCGCACGGTTCCTGGAAGCCGCCGTGCTGGCGGGGCTGAACATCGTGGTCGCCGGCGGCACGCAGGCGGGGAAGACGACCTTCCTGAACTGCCTCGCTGCGGCGATCCCCGGTGGCGACCGGGTGGTCAGTGCCGAAGAGGTGTTCGAATTGCGCTTCCCGCACCCCGACTGGGTGCCGCTGCAGACCCGGCAGCAGGGCCTCGAGGGCACGGGTGAGGTCACGTTGCGCGACCTCGTGCGCGAGGCGCTCCGGATGCGGCCGACCAGGATCATCGTCGGCGAGGTGCGGTCGGCCGAGTGCCTGGACCTGCTGCTGGCCCTCAACGCCGGGCTGCCGGGTCTCGCCACGATCCACGCCAACAGCGCACGCGAGGCGCTGGTCAAGCTGTGCACGCTGCCGCTGCTGGCCGGCGAGAACATCTCGTCCCGGTTCGTCGTCCCCACCGTCGCCGCCGTCCACCGACCTCGTGGTGCACCTCGGCACTCGACGCCCACGGCGTACGACGGGTCAACGAGATCGTGGCGGTCCCCGGCCGCGTCGAGAACGACATCATCGAGACCGAGCCGATCTTCCACCGCACCGGCGACCGGCTGGTGCGCGCCGCCGGGATGCCGAGCCGCCTCGAGAGCTTCGAGCGGGCCGGCATCGACGTCCACGCCCTGCTGCGCGAGGCCGGCTGATGGGCGTCCTCGTCGGTCTCGGTCTTGGGCGTCGGGCTGCTGCTGATCTGGTCCGCGTTCGCCGTGCCGCGCACCCAGCGGGCAAGGCGGCCGGGGCGTCTGGACGGCCTGCTGGCACGCGCCGGGCTCGGTGGGGTGTCGGTCGACCGGGTTCGTGGTGCTCTGCCTCGCCTGCGGAGTCGTCGCGGCGCTGGCGATCCAGGTCGCTTCGGGGACCCTGCCGGTCGCGCTGGCGTTCGGCGCGATGGGCGCCTACCTGCCGGTCGCGATCACGCGCGGCCGGGCGCGGCGTCGGCAGCGGGAGTTCGCCGAGGTCTGGCCGGAGGCCGTCGACAACCTCTCGTCAGCCGTCCGCGCCGGCATGTCGTTGCCGGAAGCGCTGTCCGGTTTGGCGATCCGCGGGCCCGAGCCGCTGCGACCGGCGTTCGCCGGCTTCGCGCTCGACTACCAGGTGACCGGTCGTTTCGGCGAGAGCCTCGACCGGCTCAAGGAGCGCCTGGCCGACCCCGTGGGCGACCGGGTGGTCGAGGGGCTGCGGGTCGCGCGCGAGGTCGGCGGTGGCGACCTGGGCCGGCTGCTGCGCAGCCTGTCCGGTTTCCTGCGGGACGACGCCCGCACCCGTTCTGAGCTGGAGTCACGCCAGACGCTGGACCGTCAACGGTGCGCGGCTGGCGGTCGCCGCGCCGTGGCTGGTGCTGCTCCTGCTCTGCTTCCAGCGCGACGTGATCGGCCGCTACGCGTCGACGGCCGGCGTCGTCGTGCTCGCCGGCGGCGCGTTGCTCTGTCTGGTCGCCTACCGGCTGATGGTGCGGATCGGACGGCTGCCCGGTCGAGCGGCGGATCCTCTCGTGACGCCGACCGTGTGGGGCGTCCTGCTCGGCGCCGAGCTTCGGCACCGGGCTCCTGCTGGTGCTGGACCGCGTGCTGGCGGCCCGCCGTACGCCGTTCGAGGTGCGGGTGCTGCCCTACCTCCGCGACCTGCCGCAGCTCGAGTCGACCCGTCCCGCGACCGTCCCGACCAACGCCGTCGCCGGCGTCTTCGGACCCGCGCTGCGTGCGGCCGCCGACGGCGTCGAACGGATCCTCGGTGGCTCGGCGTCGATCCGGCGCCGGCTCGAGCGCGCCAACCTCGAGCTCACCGTCCACGACTTCCGGGTGCAGCAGGTGGTCTGGGGGCTGGTCGGCCTTCGTGGCCGCCGCGGTCCCGTCCCTGCTGGTCTCGCTGCGCGCGCCGGACCGCGCGATCCCGTTGCTGCTCTTCTGTCTGGCCGCGTTCGCGACCGGCGTGCTGCTCCGCGAGAACCGGCTGACCAGCCAGGTCACGCAGCGCGAACGCCGAGTGCTCGAGGAGTTCCCGACCGTGGCCGAGCTGCTCGCCCTCGCCGTCGCGGCGGGGGAGAGTCCGGTCGGAGCCCTCGACCGCGTCGTACGACGCGACCCACGGCGAGCTGTCCTCCGACCTGCGCCGGGTGCTGGCCGAGGTGCGCACCGGCACCCCGGTCGACCCGCGCCTTCGACGACCTGGCCGCGCGCACCGGTCTGCCTGTCGTCGCGCGCTTCGCCGAGGGCCTCGCGATCGCCGTCGAGCGCGGCACCCCGCTCGCCGACGTGCTGCACGCCCAGGCCGCCGACGTCCGCGAGGCCGGCCGGCGGGCGCTGATCGAGTCCGGTGCGCGCAAGGAGGTCCTGATGATGGTGCCTGTCGTCTTCCTGGTCCTACCGGTGACCGTGGTGTTCGCGTTCTGGCCCGGCCTGGTCGGCCTTCGGCTGGTCACCCCATGACGAACCGAGGAACGGAGAGCGAGATGACGAAGATGTGGATCCTCCTGCTGGCCGCGGCCGAGCGCAGGAACGAGCGCGGCGACGTGCCCGGGTGGGTGCTGATCACGGTGATGACCGCCGGTCTGGTCGGGGCGTTGTGGGCGATCGCCGGCGACCAGCTCGGGTCGATGCTGCGCGCAGGCGCTGCGCTCGGTCTCCGGCTGAGCCGTGTGCGCGTGTGCGTGACGAGCGCGGGTCGGCCGTCGTCGACTTCGTGCTCGTCAGCCTGGTCCTGGTGCCGCTGGTGCTCGGGATCATGCAGGTCGCGCTGGTGATGTTCGTGCACAACACGTTGGCGTCCGCCGCTCACGAGGGCGCGCGACGCGGCGCCACGATCGACCGTGGTCCCGGTGACGCCGCGGCCCGTACCCGTCAGCAGATCCGTGGTGCCGTCGCGGACCGGTTCGCGCGTGACGTGAGCGCCCGCGACACCACGGTCGACGGGGTGCCGGGTGTCGTGGTGCACGTGCACGCGGTCGTGCCGGCGCTCGGGCTCTGGGGCCCCGGCGTCGAGCGTCGACGTCGACGGCCACGCCGTGAAGGAGCAGGCGCCGTGAGTCCCCCGGCCGGGCGCGCGACGAGTCGGGGACGGCGATCATCGAGTTCATCTGGTTGGCGATCCTGCTGCTGATCCCCTTGCTGTACGTCGTCCTGGCGGTGTTCGACACCCAGCGCACGTCGTACGCCACCTCGACGGCGGCCCGGTCGGCGGGGCGCGCGTTCATCACCTCGCCGGACGAGCACAGCGCCTACGCGCGGGCGCGCGCGGCGGCGCGACTGGCGTTCGCCGACCAGGGCATCGAGGGTGCGCCGATGCGGCTGGTGATCCGCTGCGACCCGCACCCCGACAACTGCCTCTCGCCCGGATCGGTCGTGGTCGCCGAGGTGCACTCGTCGGTCGACCTGCCGCTGATGCCCGACGCGCTCGGCGGCAACACGCCGCGGATCTCGGTGCAAGCGGTGCACCAGGCGCCGTACGGCACGTTCCGCGAGGACCGCCCGTGACCCGCGACGAGCACGGCAGCGTGACCCCGCTGATCATCGGCTTCGCGCTGATCCTCGCGACGCTGGTCGCCGTCGTCGTCGACGCGTCTGCGGCGTACCTGCGCCGGCAGGGCATGAACTCGCTCGCCGACGCGGCGGCCCTCTCCGCGACCGACGGGCTGCAGGGCGACCAGGTGTACACACACGGGCTCGGCAAGCGCGCCCGGATCGACCCGCGCGCGGCCGAGCGCTACGTGCAGGACTACCTCGCCCGATCCGGCGCCCGGGCGAAGTACCCGGGCCTGCGGGTCCGGGTCACCACGCGCGACAACGTCGTGGTCGTGCGCCTCGCAGCGCCCTCGACTGCCGCTGCACGTGCCGGGCGTCGGCCGGCGCCGGTCGTCTCCGGTGACGCGGCGTCCGAGGTGCTGGTCACCGGCTGACGCTACGCGCGAAGCCTCGCGTTGACGGTGTCGGGGGAGAACTCCTGGTCCACGACCAGCCGCGTCAGCCCCGCCATCGCGGCGTCCTCGCCGAGGCTACCCAGATGGAGCGCCATGTGCCGGGTCGCCCGCGGGAGCGCGATGCGGTAGAGCGTCTCGCGCATGCCGGCGAGCAGTGGGGCAGAGGCCAGTGCACCGCCGACCAGCACCACCTCGGGATTCAGCAGGCACACCACGGTGGCCAGGACCTCGCCGATGCGCCTGCCGGCCGCCTGGGTCAGACGCGCGGCGTCGGGCTCGCCTGCCTGCAGCAGCGCGCGTACGTCGCGTCCTGAAGCGGCCTCGAAGCCGAGCGCCGCAGCTCCGCGGCCACCGCGCGCCCGCTGGCCACGGCCGCCAGGCAGCCCTGCATGCCGCACTGGCACCACGCCTCGGACCGGGGTGACACGCGCACGTGGCCGATGTCGCCGGCGCCGCCGTCGACCCCGGTGTAGGAGCGCCCGTCTGATCACGATGCCGGTGCCGATGCCCGTCGAGACCTTGACCAGGCACAACGATCTCGACGCCGTGCGTTCCCGGCGGCGTACTCGCCCATCGCGGCGGCGTCCGCGTCGTTCGCCGTCAGGACCGGGACGCCGGGCAGCGCGGCCTGCAGGTGCTCGGCCACCGGGTAGGCGTCCCAGCCGGGCAGGATCGGCGGCTGGCTGGGCCGGCCCGAGATCCGGGTCCACCGGCCCGGGCAGGCTCAGGCCCAGCCCGCACAGGTCGTCCGGCTCGAGGTCCCTCTTGCCGAGGAGCGGCGCCCGTCGCCGAGGACGATCCGGTCCAGCACCTCGGAAGGGCCGGCGCTCGACCGGCACGTCGATCGGTCCTCGACCAGGATCGCTCCGCCCAGGTCGGTCACCGCGATCCGGGTGTGCGTGGTGTCGACGGCGCGACGAGTACGTGGGACTGGGAGGTGTTGAACGCCAGGCTGCGGCGGCGCCGTCCACCGGTGGCCTCGCTGGTCTCGCCCTCGACGATCATTCCGGCCGCCGAGCAGCGCGTCGAGGCGCTGAGCGACGGTCACCGGGACAGTCCGGTGAGCCTCGAGCACGTCGCCGCGGGTGGTGGCCCGTCCGTGGCGGATCAGGTCGAGGATGTCGCCGGGTCCGGTGGGCACCGCACCTGATCCGCCGTAGGCCCTCGAGGTACGCCTGTCGACTGGCTTGAGTATAACGAACACACGACTAATGCTTGACAGTCTGTGTGACATAGGTCCAGTGTCTAGACAAAAGTGCGACCACTCACCCGGAGGCCCCATGTCCACTCACCGCTCCCGACGTCGCGCCGCCGCGGCCGCCGCTGCTCGTCGACCGCCACCGTGGCTCGCCTCGCTGGCCGCCTGCAGCTCCGACGACGGGGACGGCGGAGGCGGCGGCGGCGCGCAACTCGATCACCGTCTGGATCGAGGAGGACCTCCCCGACCGCGTCGCCGCGACCCAGGACGATCGTGGATGCCTTCACCGAGAAGACCGGGATCAAGGTCGAGCTGGTCGCGGTCGCCGAGGACCAGTTCAACCAGATCCTCACCTCGAACGCGGCGGCCGGCGACGCTGCCGGACGTGATCGGCGGCCTCCCGCTCGGCCAGGTCCGCACGCTGTCGTCCAACGAGCTCATCGACACCGACGCCGTCGGCCGCGGTGATCGACGACCTGGACCGCGACACGTTCACCGACAGCGCCCTCGAGCTCACCGCGGACGGCGACACGCAGCTGGCCGTGCCCAGCGAGTCGTGGGTCCAGCTGCTGGTCTACCGCAAGGACCTCTTCGACGAGGCCGGGCTCGGCCGCCCCCGAGACGTACGACGACGTGCTGGCGGCCGCGAAGACGCTCGACAGCGCCGACGTGGCCGGCTTCATCGGCGCCAACGTCGCCGGGGACGCCTTCACCGAGCAGACCTTCGAGGAGATCGGTCTGGGCAACGGCTGCGAGCTCGTCAACGACGAGCGGTGACGTCACCTTCGACAGCGACGAGTGCGTCGAGGCGCTGGACTTCTACGGCGAGCTGCCAGCAGAACTACTCGGTCACCGGCGCGCAGGACGTCGACACCACGCGGGCGCCGTACTTCGCCGGCCAGGGCGCGATGCTGATCTGGTCGAGCTTCATCCTCGACGAGATGGCCGGCCTGCGGAACGACGCCCTGCCGACCTGCCCCGAGTGCAAGACCGACCCGGCGCTACCTGGCCAAGAACAGCGGCGTGGTCACCTCGATCCAGGGCCCGTCCGGCGACGGAGCCGGCCACCTTCGGCGAGATCACCTCGTGGACCATCCCGGCCGAGTCGTCGACCGACGCGGCCAAGAAGTTCGTCGAGTACATGATGACCGACGGCTACGAGCCATGGATCGCGATCGCGCCCGAGGGCAAGATCCCGGTCCGCGCCGGTGACAACGCCCGGCGACACGACGTACGCCGACGCCTGGGCCGGCGATGGACGTCGGCGTCGACACCAAGGCGCCGCTCTCGGACTTCTACAGCCAGGACGTCATCGACGCGCTCACCAGCGGCGCGGACACCCTGTCGCGCTGGGCGATCCCGCAGGGCCAGGGCGACCTGCTCGGCGCGATCCAGGGCGAGCAGCCGGTGGCCAACGCCGTCAACGAGGTGGCCAACGGCACCGCGGCCGCAGGACGCGGCCAAGGAGGCGGCCGACGCGATCCGAGCGGCTCGCAGGACTCGCCAGTGGACCGCACGAGTCCCGCCGACTCGCCGCCGCGGCCCGACCGCCGAGGCACGCCGACCCGGCGCCCGACGGCGAGCCGCGGCAGGCGCGGTCCGCCCGGGCGCGCGAGGACCGCCGGACCGGCTACCTGCTGATCTCGCCCGACCGTCGTCATCGTCTTCGCGATGGTCGTGCTGCCGATCCTGTGGACGGTCTCGCTGGCCTTCCAGCACGTCCGGCTGCTCAACCTGCGGCGCACCGGGCATCATCGGCGACTACAGCCTCGACAACTTCGCCGACGTGCTCACCTCGCCCGGCTTCGTCGACGCCCTGGTCACCACGCTCGTCTACTCCGTCGTCGGGACCGCCTGCGCGATCGGCCTCGGGCTGGTCGCGGCGCTGGCGCTGCGCGCAGCCGTTCCGCGGCCGGGGCCTGGTCCGCGCCTGCATGCTGATGCCGTACGTCGCGCCGGTCGTCGCTGCGACGTTCGTGTGGAAGACGATGCTGAACCCGCAGTTCGGCGTGGTGAACCACTACGGCACCACGCTGCTCGGCTGGGACGAGCCGATCGCGTTCCTCAGCTCGGCCCAGCCGGTCATCGCTGTTCGGGCATCGACCTGCACGTGAGCCATGTCGCTGCTCACCGTGATGCTGTTCGAGGGGTGGCGCTCCTTCCCGTTCGCGTTCCTGTTCCTCACCGCCCGGATGCAGGCGATCCCGGAGTCGCTGGAGGAGGCCGCGATCGTCGACGGCGCCACGCCCTCGCAGCGGTTCCGCTACATCGTGCTGCCGCAGCTGCTGCCGACGATCGCGGTGCTGACCGTGCTGCGCTTCATCTGGACGTTCAACAACTTCGACGACATCTACCTGCTCACCGGCGGCGGCTCCGGCACCCAGGTGGTCGCGGTCCGCGTCTACGACTACCTGATCAACCGCGGCGACATCGGCGCCGCCGCCGCGCAGGCGCTCGTGCTGGCCGCGATCCTGGCGGTGCTGGTCACCGTCTACCTCAAGCTCTTCGGCCGGTCGGAGGAGGTGGCATGAGCACCGGGATGCTCGAGCCGCGACGCGCGTCGAGCGGCAGGGTCTTCGGCGTCCTCCGCCCGCTGAGTCGATCGTCTTCCTGCTGCTGCTGATCACGCCTGTTCCCCTTCTACTACATGGTGCTGCTGTCGTTCCGGCCGCTCGACGCCGTGCTGCAGGACCCGGGCGCGCTGTGTGCCCAAGCCCGGCGAGATCGACTTCGGCACCTACCGGACGTGCTCGCCTCCACCGACGACGGCGGCCAGGGCTTCCTGACCTTCATCAGCAACAGCTTCGATCGTCGCCGTCGGCACCGTGGTGCTCAGCCTGCTGGTCGCCGATCCCGGGCGCGTACGCCGTGAGCCGGCTCGAGTTCTTCGGCCGCCGCCAGATCAGCGCCCTCTTCCTCGGCGTCTACTTCTTCCCGGCGATCCTGCTGGCGATCCCGCTGTTCGTGTTCTTCACCCGGATCGAGCCAGCGCGGCACGCTGAGCGGCCTGCTGATCGTGCTACGTCGCGCAGATCGCGGCGGTCTCGATCTACATGCTGCGCAACTACTTCGACACCATCCCGGCCAGCCTCGAGGAGGCGGCGGCGATCGACGGCTGCACCCGGCTGCAGGCGATGCGCCACATCAGCCTGCCGCTGGCGCTGCCGGCGATCGCGTCCAACGCGCTGTTCGTCTTCATGATCGCGTGGAACGAGTTCCTCTTCGCGCTGCTGTTCCTGGTCGAGAACCGCGACGAACTGGACGGTCTCGCTCGGCCTGTCCCAGCTGGCCGGGAGCATCGAGGTGCCGACGACGGTGCTGATGGCCGGCTCGGTGATCCTGACCGTGCCGATCATCGTGCTGTTCTTCCTCAGCGAGCGCTGGCTGGCCGGCGGCCTGACCGCCGGCGCCGAGAAGGGCTGAGCCGCCGTGCCGAGCCAGGCGCTGGCCCGTGCCCGAGGTCGTGTCCTTCACCGCGCCGTACGAGGTCGCCCTGGTGCCGTGCGACGCCGCAGCCGCTCGTGCCGGGCTCCGTGCGGGTGCGCACGTGGTACTCCGGCATCTCCGCCGGCACCGAGCTCACGGCCTACCGCGGCTCGAACCCGTACCTCACCGCGCACCTGGGACGCCGAGCGCCGGCTGTTCGTCGACGGCGACGCCGACCTTCGCGCTACCCGGTCGAGGGGTGGGGCTACTCCGAGGTCGGCGAGGTCGTCGAGGTCGCGGACGGACGTCGGCGCGCCCCGGCCGTCGGCGACGTGGTGCACGGCATCTGGGGTCACCGCAGCGAGGCCGTGCTGCCGGCGGCCGCGGTCGCTGAGCGGACCTGTGGACGGCGACAGGAGCCGGTCTCGGGCACCTTCGCCCGGGTCGGGCTCGATCGCGCTGAACGCGCGTGCTCGCCGCCGAGGTCGCGCCTCGGCGACCGGGTCGCGGTCTTCGGTCAGGGCGTGATCGGGCTGCTCGCCACCCGCCTGGCCGTCCTCGCCGGGGCCGAGGTCGTCGCCGTCGACACCGGTCGACGCACCGGCTCGACGCCGCGCGCGCCATGGGGGCCGCGACGTCGTCGGCGCCGACGTGCGCCGGCGGAGCCGGCGCCGCTGGTCCGCGGCCTGGTCGGCGGGGCGGCGTCGACAGCGCGATCGAGCTCAGCGGCAACGACCGCGCCCTCCACGAGGCCGTCCGCTCGGTCGTCGTCGACGGCACCGTGGTCGCGCTCCGGCTTCTACCAGGGCGGCGCCGTGCACCTGCGGCTCGGCGAGGAGTTCCACCACAACCGGGTCCGCATCGTCGCCAGCCAGATCTCCGGCACCCCGGTCGCGCTCGGCCCGCGCTGGGACCAGCCCCGGCTGGTGCGCACCTTCATGGAGCAGGTCCGGCGCGGCCGGGTCGACGTGCGGTCGCTGGTCACCGACGTCGTGGACGCCGCCGACGTCGCGAGCGTCTTCGTGCGCCTCGACCGGGGCGACCCGGCGAGTCCTGCAGGCCGTGCTGCGGTTCCCGGCGGCACCGGAGGCGCGTGAGCCAGCCGGCTCGACACCGGGCCGCGCTTCCCCGAGGACCGCGGTGGCGTCGCGATCCTGGGCGCGGGCACGATCGCCCAGTCCGCCCACCTCCCGGCGTACGAGCAGTACGGCGTCGGCGTGACCGGCGTCTGGAGCCGGACCCCGGCCACGACCGCGACGATCCGCGACAGGTTCCCGTTCGTGGGACGGGTCTACGCCAGCGCCGAGGAGCTGCTGGCCGACTCCGGAGGTCCGGTTCGTCGACCTCGCCACCGGGCCCGAGGGACGGCTGGACTGGATCGAGGCCGCGATCGACGCCGGCAAGCACGTGCTCGCCCAGAAGCCGCTGACGCTCGTCCGCTGCCGACCTCGACGCGGCTGCCCGGCGCTGCTGGCCCGCGCCGAGGCGGCCGGCGTGCGGGTCGCGGTCAACCACAACGGTCGCTGGGCACCGCCGTGGCGCGCGGCGACCCTGCTGCGTGCGCGACGGCGCGGATCGGCGACCGTCGTCGGGGTGACCCACCTGCACGACAAGCCGCTGCCGCCGCTGGTCGGCACGCCGTTCGACGACGTGCCGCACATGCTGCTGACCGACTACCTGCTGCACTGGGTCGACATCACCCGCACGCTGGCTCGCCGACGGCGGCGCCGGTCGGGTGTCGTCGCGTGCAGGCCGTCGACTCCCGCGTGCCTGGCCAGCCCGACGAGGCGCGCAACCCGTGGGCGGCGACGCTGTCGACTGGCACCGCGACGACTGGCGCGACCGCGATCGCTGCGGATCACCGGCAGCAACGTGGCTCGTCCGAGCCCGGCTGCCCGTTCTGGGTGCACGGCACCACCGGCACGCTGCGCGGCAGCGTGCTGCTCGACTCCGACCGCCTCGAGATCGACGACGGCACACGCCGTCACGCCCGTCGCCGCTGCGCGGGGCGTGGTTCGTCGACGGCTTCGCGGCGGCGCATGGGCGAGCTGATGTGCGCGGTGGCGGAGGACCGCGCAGCCGGAGAACTCCGCCGCCGACGCGGCGCGAGTCGGTGCGGCTGGTGCTGGCGGCCCGCGAGTCCGCCGAGCGTGGCGGGCAGTCCCGTGGAGGTCGGGCACGTGAGCGACGACGCGGACGCCGTCGTCGACGAGGTCCCGGTCGATCCCGCCGCCGCCCGCGTCTACGCCGAGGGCTGGCAGAGCTGGAGCCCGGCCACCTGGTACGCCGCCGGCGCGACCGGACGCGGTCCCGGCAGAGACCTGGCAGCACCTGATGCGGTTCCGGCCGGGCACGCCGGTCGGGCCGAGGGGCGTCCAGGGCGAGGGCCTGCTCGTCGTCGACCCTGGCGACGGGGCGCCGGCCCGCTGCTACGCGCACGCACCGACCCGCTCGCGGTGCCGACGCTGCACGGACCGACGGTGGTCGCCGACGGCTGCGTGGTCGCGCAGCACCGGCCCGGTCGACGTCACGAGCACCCCGCGACGGCGACGAGGCGCGCTGGTCGCCGTACGGCGACGAGCTCGCCGGGCCGCTGCCGCGGCCGCTCGCGGCCCGCCGCACGGTGTGGTGCTCCTGGTACCGCTACTTCGAGGAGGTCACCGCCGACGACGTCCTGGAGGCCTTGCGCGACCTCGACGAGCACGACCTCGCGCGTCGACGTGGTGCAGGTCGACGACGGCTGGAGCCCCGGTCTCGGCGAGGGGCTGGCGGCCGGCGGAGCGGTTCGGCTCGCTGGCGGCGCTGGTGGACCGAGGTCCGGGCGGCGGGGCGTCGGGCCGGCATCTGGCTGGCACCGTTCCTCGTCGGTGACGGACACCACGCTGGCCCGCGAGCACCCCGACTGGCTGGTCGGACCGGCCGGCAGCAACTGGGGCCAGCGACCTCGTCGGCCTCGACCTCACCCACCCCGGCGTTCGCGAGCTGCTGGCCGAGGCACCTGCAGCGATCTGCGTCGACCTGGGCGTCGACTACCTCAAGCTCGACTTCCTGTACGGCGGCGCGGTGCCCGGCCGGCGCCGCGAGGACGCCGACCCGGTAGCCGCCTACCGCGCGGGGCTCGGGCTGGTCCGCGAGGTGATGGGGCCAGACGTCTACCTGGTCGGCTGCGGTGCGCCGCTGCTGCCGAGCGTCGGGCCTCGTCGACGCCATGCGCGTCTCCCCCGACACCTTCCACGAGGGCGGCGAGGACGGCTCGACCGGGCTGCGCGGACTGATGCCGCTGGCCGCCCGGGCCTGGCAGCAGGGCCGGCTGTGGGTCGAACGACCCCGACTGCGTGGTCGCCCGACCGTCGTACTCCCAGCGGGAGCGGTGGGCCGAGGCCGCCCGCCGCCTCGGCGGGCTGCGCTCGTTCTCGGACCGGGTCGCCGACCTCGACGACTGGGGGCTGGCCACGGTCCGCGACCTGCTGGCGGCCGGCGGCGACCGCGGCCCGCTGGCGGCCGACGTCGTCGCGGAGTCCGCGGCGCTGGCCCAGGTCGAGGGCGCTCGGTGAGCGACGGGACCGACCGGCTGGCCGCGCGCATCGCGCCGTACCTCGCAGCTGCTCTACCCGACGGACCACGCGACGGTGACGCGGCGGCTGGTGGCGCTGGCCGAGACGCTACGCGGACGCTCGCCGGCCGCGACGGATGCGGCCGCCGACCCACCGGACCGGCTACCTGATCACCTACGGCGACGGCATCCGACGCCAGGGCGAGGCGCCGCTGCACACGCTGGCCGCCTTCCTGCACGACCATGTGGGCGACCTGCGTCAGCGACGTCCACCTGCTGCCCGATCTTCCCGTGGACCTCCGACGACGGGTTCGCGGTCGTCGACCACCGCGAGGTCAATCCCGCCCTCGGCACCTGGGACGACGTGGCGACCTGGCCGGCGGAGCACGCGCGTGATGTTCGACTTCGTCGCCAACCACACCTCCAGCCAGCAGCCCGTGGTTCCAGGACTGGCTCGCCGACGGCGAGTCCCGTACGCCGGCTTCTACGTCGAAGCGGGACCCCGACTTCGACACGTCGCAGGTGGTGCGGCCGCGAACCACCCCGCTCTTCCACGCCTTCCCGCGGCCGGACGGCCGGGAGACCGAGGTCTGGACGACGTTCGGCCCGGACCAGGTCGACGTCGACGTGCGCGACCCGAGGACCCTGCTGGAGCTCACCGACGTGCTGCTCGGGTACCTCGGCAGGGCGCGTCCGCGGTGCGGCTCGACGCGATCGGCTTCCTGTGGAAGGAGTCGGGCACCACCTGCCTGCACCTGCCCGCAGACCCACGCGGTGATCAAGATGTGGCGCGCGCTGGTCGACCACGTGGCGCCGGGCACCCGGCTGCTGACCGAGACCAACGTGCCGCACGCCGAGAACATCTCCTACTTCGGCGACGGGCACGACGAGGCCCACCTCGTCTACCAGTTCGCGCTCCCGCCGCTGGTGCTGCACTCCTTCGTCGCCGGCTCGACCGTCCGGCTCAGCACGTGGGCAGACGGGCGTCGGTCCGGTCAGCGACACCGCGACCTGGTTCAACTTCCTGGCCAGCCACGACGGCATCGGGCTGCGGGCGACCGAGGGCATCCTCGACGACGCCGAGCGTGATGCGCTCGTGCGAGCGCACCCACTCGCACGGAGGGCGCGTCTCGTGGGCGGCCCGGTCCGACGGGCCGCGCTCGGTCTACGAGCTCAACCTCAGCTACCTCGACGCGTTGTGCACACCCGAGGAGGCTCGCGACCCGGAGGTCGTCGTGGCGAAGTCCCTGGCCGCGCACAGCATCCTGTTCACGGTTCCTCGGCGTGCCCGCGGTCTACCTGCACTCCCTGGTCGGCTCGCACCCCGACCTCGAGGGCGATGGTGACCAGCCGCATCAACCGGCGGATCAACCGCGCCGTCCTCGACGCCGACCAGCTCGATCGCCGAGCTGCTCGACGACCCGCGTCGCCGCGGAGTGCTCGACGGGACTGCGCCACCTGCTCGACGTACGCCGCCAGCACGAGGCCTTCTCGCCGTTCGGCACGCAACGGATCGAGTGTCTCGACGACCGTGTCTTCGCCGTGCGTCGCGGGGAGGGGACCCCCGACGAGCTGCTCTGCGTCACGAACGTGACGGCGGAGGAGGTGCCGCTGACAGTCCGGGGGACCGACGTGCTCACCGGTTCGGTCGTCGACCCGCTCGTGCTCGGGCCGTGGGGCTCTGCCTGGGTGCTGGTCACCGACTGAAGAACGCCGCGAGCCCCGCCAGCAGCCGGTCGACATCATCGTCGTCGGAGTACGGCGCCAACCCGAGACGGAGGCCACCGCTCGTGCCGAGACCGAGTCGGAGCGACGCCTCGTAGGCGTAGAACGAGCCGGCGGGTGCGTTCACTCCGCGCTCGGCCAGGAAGTGCCGGATCTGCTGCAGGTCGTGGCCCGCGAACGTGGCGAGCACCGTCGGTGTACGACGTGCCGCGCGGGAGTGCAGGGTGACGCCCGGGAGGGTGGCGAGCTCCTCCTCGAGACGGACCCGCAGCCCTTCCTCGTGCTGCTCGAGTGCGGCCATCGAGGCCAGGACCCGTTCCCGGCGCGAGCCACCGTCCGCGGCGACGCCGGGCGCCAGGTCGGCCAGGAAGTCGACGGCGGCTGTGGTCCCGGCCATCAGCTCGTAGGGAAGCGTCCCGAGCTCGAACTTCTCCGGCACCACGTCGGGCGAGGGCAGCAGCTTGTCCGGGTCGAGCCGCGCCAGGATCTCCGGTCGCCCGGCGAGGGCGCCGCAGTGCGGTCCAAGGAACTTGTACGGCGAGCAGACGACGAAGTCCGCGCCCGACGTCGCCATGTCGATACCGATGTGCGCAGCCAGGTGCACGGCGTCGACGAAGAACAGGGCGCCCGGCGGCGTGCACCACCTCGGCGATGGCGGACAGGTCGGGCATGGTGCCGATCAGGTTGGAGGCGCCGGTGACCGCCACCAGCCTGGTGGCCGGGGTGATCACCCGCTCGATCTGGCTCGGTGCCAGCTCGCCGGTCTCCGGGTCGAAGTCGGCGAAGCGGACGGTGGCGCCCACGGCCTCGGCGGCCAGCACCCAGGTGCGCACGTTGGCGTCGTGGTCGAGCCGGGTCACCACGACCTCGTCGCCCGGACCCCAGCCCTTGGCCAGGGTGCGCGCCAGGTCGAGGGTCAGCTGGGTCATGCTGCGCCCGAAGACGATGCCGCCGGGGTCGGCGCCGAGCAGGTCACCGAGGGCGGACCGGGCACCCACGACGGCGGCGTCTGCGTTTCGCTCGGCCGGCGTCGCGGACCCACGGTTCGCGAGTGGGGAGAGCAGGGTGTCGTGCACCGCCTTGGCGACCACGTCGGGGGTCTGGGTGCCACCGGGCCCGTCGAAGTAGGCGGTGCCGTCCCGGAGCGACGGGAAGTGGGCCCGCACGGCGGCCACGTCGTACGACGCGGCGGAGCGGGTCGTGGACTCGGACACGGATGCCTCCTCGATGGTCCTCGTTCTACCTAACCGGTCACCAGTCGACGTCGTCGAGCGACTCCAGAAGCCGGCCGCCGGGCATCCGTCGCGATGCCGTGGGCAGCGCCTCGAGCGCAGGGTGCGTGCAGCTGCGTGCGGTCCTCGAGGTCGAGCAGGTCCACCTGGTACGGCGCGAACTCGCCCAGGTCGATCGTCGGGCCGGGATCCACCTTCTGCTGCAGCACGAACGCACTCGCGCGGAGCTCGGCGTCGAGCACGTAGACGAGCACCTTCCAGAACGCCTTCGGCACCAGCGTGCCGCGGTAGGGCACGTCGTCGTCGGTGAGGATCGGTCCGGCGAACAGGCTGACGCGCCGCTTCTCCAGACCGGTCTGCTCGAGGATCGCGTTCTCCAGCAGACCCCAGAGGCCGTGCCGGACGGACTGGTTGAAGTCGTTCATCTGCGGGGTGATGTTGGTGAAGTAGAACGAGTCGGAGTTGGCCTGCTGAGCGTCGGCCAGCGTGCCCCAGAGCAGGTCGGCGCGGCGGGCGAGGTGGCCGCGGTCGAGGTCGTTTCCGGTGTACACCGCCTCGCCGGTCTGGTCCTCCGGCCGCAACCGCGGGTCGAGCTTGAACTCCTGGTCGTCGCGCGGGATCGAGTCCCCCGGGAAGAGCGCGAGACCGTCGATGTTCCACGCCACCCAGCGCGCGAGCCGCCGCGACCGGCTCATCGCCAGCGAGTAGTGGGCGTAGTCGACCCGGGTGCTGCCGTCGACCACGACCAGGTCGTCGGCGATCGCCGCCTGCGGCTCCGGCACCACGACCTCCGGACCCAGGAAGCCGACGTCGTACGCCGCCGTCACCGCTGCTCCCGCAGCCGCTCCTGAAGCCCGGCCGCCAGCCCCCAGATCGTGAGCAGGTCGAAGGCGCCCCCGCCGTGCTCCGCCAGCCACTCACGCCGGACCGGCCCGAGGCGAACCCGCGAGTGCACGCGCGTGTGCGCCCCGACCGGGGTCAGCACCAGCGCCCACGAGAACGAGACCCGGCCGCGCTGCGAGCGGTAGACCAGCGCCCGCTCCGGGTCGATCTGGGCCACGGTCAGGGTCGCGTCGCGGCCGCCCCAGTCGGAGATCACCTGGCCGACCTCGTGGTCCTGGAACTCCGGCCGGATCCGGCGTGCGCCACGACGACCGGCGGGGAAGAGACGCTCGATGGAGCGCGGGAAGTACCAGCCGGCGCGGTCCTTGCCGATCTGCACCAGCCATGGCCACACCTGCGCCGGCGTCGCGTCGAGGGTGAACGCCCGGTCCATCACCACATCGGCGGCGACCAGCCGGTCACCGGGCAGGACCGTGCGCCGCTCGTCGTCGGTGGGGGAGACCGCGGAGCAGAGGTGCATGCCGTCATCCTGCCTCGCCGACGGTCACCCGCGGGACATCTTGGCCATCAGCTGGGTGCGCGAGTGCACGTCCAGCTTGGCGTAGACGTTCGTGAGGTGGTAGCCGACGGTCTTGACGCTCAGCACCAGCTGGCTCGCCATCTCGTTGTTGGTCAGGCCCCGACACGCGAGCCGGGCCACGATCTGCTCCTGCGGAGTCAGCCCCTCCATCGGCGAACGCTCGGAGGGCTCGGGGGTCAGCCCGGCGGCGGCCAGCTCCTCGTCGCAGCGATCCACGAAGGGCGTCGCTCCCATGGAGACGAAGCGCTCGCGCGCGGCCTGGAGCCGGTCCTGGGCGGCGCGGCGTTCCCCCCGGCGCCTGAGGAAGCGGCCGAACGACGCGAGCGCGAGACCCTGCTCGATGGCGTCGGCGACGCCGTCGCCCAGGCGCAGCGCCTCCTCGAAGGCCTCACGGGCCACCGGGTGCTCGCGCCGTGCGGTGGCGAGCTCGCCGCGGAGCCGTGCCAGGGCCGCCAACCGGGACCGTGACCCGCGCTCCCGGGCCGTCCCCTCGAAGGTCCGGATCGCGGAGTGGGCCTCGTCGAGGCTGCCGAGCTGGATGAGAGCGGACACGTACGGCGCCGGCCAGGTCAGCCAGCCCGGCTCGACGGTCGGGCCGTCGTCCAGCAGCACGAGCAGCTGCGCCCGCTCCACGACCTCGCCGGGCTCGCTGCGGTACGACGCGAGGAGCACTCCGGCGTTCTCGCAGGCGGCGAACGTGGCCGGGTCGCCGAGGATGCCGGCGATCCGGCGGGCGTCGTCGAGATGCTGCTCGGCGCGCTTCCACGCCCCGCGCCCGCCGTACACCTGCATGGCGACGGTGTGCAGGAATCCCAGCACCCAGAGCTGCTCGCTGTCCTCGGCGAGCGAGATCGCGTGCTCGGCGAGGGTGACGGAGGCGTCCCAGTCACCCAGGCGGAAGTCCACCTCGGCCAGCACGCCCATCGCCACCAGTCGCTGCGGTGCGACCTCTCCCCGCGTCGCGCCCACGAACGCCTCGAGGTCCCGGCGCGCGCCGGGCAGGTCGTCCAGGGCTGCTCGCAGTGCCCCGCGAGCGGTCAACCGGTGCTGTCCGTCACTGCCGACCTTCGTCGGGTCGGCGACGAGTGATCCGAGCGCAGCCAGGGCCTCCCGGCTGCGCCCGATCAAGGCAAGTCCCATCGCCCGGGCCGCGGCGGTCGAGTCGACCAGGTCCGGGGGGAGCTCCTCGGCCAGGGCACGGCCGGCCCAGTCCGCGGCGGCGCGTCCGTCACCGCGCACGTTGTGCAGCTGGGCCAGGATCGCGGCCAGGGTGCCGCGCCCGCTCCGGTCGAGCTCCTCGGCCCGGGACCAGGCCAGGGTCGCGAGCTCCTCCGCGGCCGCCGGCTGGCCACCGAGCCAGGCGATCTTGGCCTGCAGGTAGAAGCGTCGTGCCCCTGCCGGGAGCTCCTCGAGTCTCGCCGCGACCTCCTTCGCCGACGTGACGTCGCCGGCGATCAGGAAGAGGTTCGCGGCGTCCATCAGGTGGGCGTCGCCATCGGGACCGGGCGGACCGAGCGCCCTGGCCTTCAGGAACATGGTCGCGGCACGGTGGGCGTTCCCGTCGCGCTCCAGCTCGCGCGCCCACTCGGCGAGCTCGGCGGACAAGCTCGGGTCCGGGCCGTGGGCGGCGGCCGCCCGGTGCAGGAGCGCGGCCTCGCCCGTCGTCAGCCGGGAGGCGCGGGTGTGCAGGTCCAATCGCTCCCTCGGGCCCAGGTCCTGGTGCACGGCCGCACGCGCCAGGGCGTGTGCGAAGCCGATCCGCAGGCCGTCGTCGGCGTACTGGCAGGTGATCAGGTTCGCGCGGACGAGCTCCTCGACGGCCCCCTCGGGGTCGGCGACATCCGCGACTCCTGCGGTCATCAGCAGCGGGGTGCCGTCGGGCATGATCGCGGCCGCCCGGGCCAGGCGCTGCGCCTCGTCGGACAGCGCGCCGAGGGTGCCCAGGGTGAGCAGCGCGTAGGACTGCGGTGCCGGAAGCGGCCCGCTCTGCCGCAGGGCACTGGGCGAGAGCTCGTCCATGAGGGCGCGGAGGTACAGGGCGTTGCCACCGGTGTGCTCGCGCAACCGTTCCGCGTTTCGTCGCGAGAGGCGTGGATGACCCCGCGACGCCGCCAGCGCCCGCACCTCGTCCACACCCATCCCGGACAGCGGGATCCTGCCGTCCTGCGCCTCGGCGAGCCGGAGCAGACCGGACGGGATCCGGCCGATCTCGGTGTCACGCACCGTGACCAGGGCCAGCACCCGGTCGGCCTGCAGGCGGCGCAGCGCGAACGTGAGCGCCGTGAGCGATGCGGTGTCGGCGAGGTGGGCGTCGTCGACGACGAAGACCGTGGGCTGGTCGCGATGCCGCTGGTCGAGGATCTCGAGGACGTGCCGGCCGGCCGCGAACGGGTCCGGCCAGGTCGCCGATCGCGATCCGAGCAGCTGCATGAGTGCGCCGAACGGGAGGAAGGTCTCCGCCTCGTCGCCCGACGCGCTGAGCACGCTGGCCGGGTCCAGCGAGGAGGAGAACGCGTGCGCCAGGGCGCTCTTGCCCACTCCGGCGGTGCCCTCCAGCACGACGGTCCGTGGCCGGCCGGCGGCAGCCTCGTCGAGCCGGGTCCGCAGCAGGCCCAGTTCAGCTGACCGTCCGACGAAGGTCGGCATGGCTCACCAGTCCCTTGGACCGGTCATCCGACCGGTCGCCTCGTTCAGCCTCGACGCTAGCGGACTTCGCACCTGCCACGACCAGCGAACCGAGTGCGGTGGACAGCATCGCGACGACGAGGAGGGAGGCCGTTCCGGTGGGCCGCGACAGTCCCGGCGCGGGTGACGTGCTCGAGAGGAGGTCGACGGCGAGGACGCAGGCCAGCACCGCGTACAGGCCGGCGTGCAGGCTGCGACATGCCCGGCGTACGCCGGCGTACGGGTGGCGAACCGGCTTGGCCGCGAACTTGCCGGGTGGCCCCCCGGCCAGGAACGTCTTGTAGGTCTCGATCGTGGCCACCGAGGCACCTCCCGCGGCGACGGCGAGAAGCACCAGGTCCACTGTGAACGGCACGAGCACGACCGCCCACACGGTCGCGACGACGGGGCTGCGCAGGAACTTCCAGCGCTGGAAGCCTTCGATGGGCGCGTCCTTCCAGGCGCCGCCGACGGCCGTCAGCCAACCGCCCATGCCCCCGACGACGACCAGCAGTCCGGTGGGCATCCCGGGTAGGTGCTCCTGCAGACCTGGCCCGGTGACGCACACCAGTGCCAGGCCCGCCGCGATGGCCAGCCCCACGCCGTACCTGGCAGCACGGTTCTCCACGGTGCGTCCGCCGACCGCCAGACGCATCGGGATGGCGTATCCGTCCTGCGGGTCCTCGCGGAGGAACGTCTTCCACCACTCGGTCATCAGCCGTTCCGATGCGTAGCAGAGCCCGATCAGGACCAGCACCTGTTCGCGTGCGTCCGAACCGGTCAGCAGACCCACCGGAAAGGACACCAGCAGGCCTAGGCAGACGCTGCGCGCGAAGCTCGAGGCGCGGAAGCCCTCGAACCGGGAGTCCTTGAACGCGCCCCAGGTCGCGGCGTGCAGTCCGGTCAGGGTGCCCACCACCGGCCACAGGAGGGCGCTCATTGCCTGGCCTCGAACAGCTGGCAGGCACTGGCCGCCCCGTGCTCCTTCAGGGAGGCGATCATGCGCAGCCCGAGCACTGCGAGGGCGAGGCCCCCGGCCTGGAGGAGCAGTCGGCCCGGGCTGTGCGCCGGGGCCTCCCCGAAGACGAGGACGCCGAACAGGATGGCGACCACGATGTCGACGACGTTGACGACCGGCATCGAGAACGACAGCGGCGCGATCTGGTAGGCGCGCTGGTTCATCGCCGTACCCAGAAGGCCGGCGCCGACCAGGCAGCCGAAGGAGATCAGGAAGCCGAAGGTCGCGAGCTGTCCCGAAGCGACCTCGTTGGTGACGACCTTGAGCAGCCCGGCCGTGAGGCCGAACATGACCCCGGCCCCGGCACCCAGCAGGCCGGCGCGCTGGCGAGCGTTCGCTCCCGAATGGGCGGCACGGCGAAGTGTCCAGACGCCAAGCGCGAATCCGGCGGCCACGAACGCGGCTCCGGCTCCGACGTGGGCCGGTGCCTCGGAGGGGCGCGGGTTGACGCAGACGACGAACGCAGCCAGCCCGATGACGGTCACGACGACCGCGCGGAGCTCGGGCGCGGAGGGGACCTTGTGCTCCACGGCTGCGCGCAGCGGCACCGCCAGCACCACGCCGGCCAGCATCATCGGCTGCACCAGGGCCAGGGAGCCGAGCCTCAGTGCGGTCGCGTGCAGCAGCAGGGCGACGCACGAGACGGTCGTCGCGACCAGCCACAGCCGCTGCCTCACCAGGTGCCCGAGCACCTCGAAGGCCCCGCTGACCGATCCGGGCACGCGGCCCGCGACCCGGTGCTGCAGCGCGTTCGAGGTGGCGAACCCCATGGCGGAGGCCGTCGCGACCGCGATCGCAGCGGCCGCTCCGGCCCGTTCCCCCATCACCAGGTCGAGAACCTCAATGCTCATCTCGCCACCGCTTTCCTCTCATGTCGCTCGTCAAGTGGCCTGAGGCTAGGAAGGACCAGCGCGGTGCCGCCCCGGGTGAACAGCCGGGATCGGTGGCGGGAAGACAGACCCGGCGGTTCAGGTCCGGCGCCCCTCGACACAATGGGCCGCATGAGCGAACCGCGCCCGATCGCGACCTGGCTGACCGACATGGACGGCGTCCTGGTCCACGAGGAGGACCCGATCCCGGGTGCCAAGGAGTTCATCGAGGCGCTCAAGGGCACCGGGCTGCCGTTCCTGGTGCTCACCAACAACTCGATCTTCACCCCGCGCGACCTGCGCGCCCGGCTGCTGATAAGCGGCATCGACGTGCCCGAGGACGCGATCTGGACCTCCGCGCTGGCGACCGCGCAGTTCCTGCTCGACCAGCGCCCCGGCGGGTCGGCGTACGTCGTGGGCGAGGCTGGCCTGACCACGGCGCTGCACGACATCGGCTACGTGATGACCGACCGCAACCCGGACTACGTGGTGCTCGGGGAGACCCGCACCTACTCGTTCGAGGCGATCACCCGGGCGATCCGGCTGATCGAAGCGGGCGCGCGGTTCATCGCCACCAACCCGGACGTGAGCGGACCGAGCGCCGCGGGCCTGCTGCCCGCGACCGGGTCCGTGGCCGCGCTGATCAGCACTGCGACCGGCCAGAAGCCCTACTTCATCGGCAAGCCCAACCCGCTGATGATGCGCAGCGCGCTCAACCGGCTGGAGGCGCACTCGGAGTCGACGGTGATGATCGGCGACCGGATGGACACCGACATCATCTCCGGGCTGGAGGCCGGCATCCGCACCATCCTGGTCACCACCGGGTCGACCCGTCCCGAGCACGTCGAGCGCTTCCCCTACCGGCCGACCCGTGTCGTCGACTCGATCGCCGACCTGGTCGAGCTGGTCTCCGAGCGTGCCCCGCGGGCCTAGATGACTAAGTCCAAGGGGAGCACGCTGCGCCCCACTCATCACGCACGCTGGCTGCGTTCTCGTCAGTCGCCGTGGCTCCGCCACGGCTCCCTCCTCCGCCAAGCCACCACCCCAACGAATCGCTCGCTGCGCTCCCGATTCGCCGGGGACCCCGGGAGAACGCTCGCACGCGCTGAGCGGCGCTCGCTTGCACCCCCCTTGGACTTACCCATCTAGCACCCGTTCGTCGTGGGTGCGCCGCGGGCCGTTGCCAACCGCCCGAGGCGGTGTGACCGTGGATGACATGCACCGGCGCACCCTGCTCAAGACGGCCGCAGTCACTCCGCTCGCCGCGGCCACCGGACTCGCGGCCGCCGCCCCGGCCTCCGCGGTCCCACGGTTCAGCAGGACGCTCGCAGCCGGACTCAACATCCCGTGGGGCCTCGACTTCCTGCCCGACGGCAGCGCCCTGTGCTGCATGCGCAACGACGGCCGGCTGATCCGGATCGGGAGGTCAGGTGGGTTCAGCGAGGTGGCCACCCTGCCCTCGACCCACAGCGGCAGCGAGGACGGCGCACTCGGCCTTGCGGTCTCGCCGCGGTTCGCCGCGGACCGCCGCGTCTACGCGTACTACAGCACTCCGAGCGACAACCGGGTCGCCTGGTTCACCTACGAGGGCGGCGTGCTGGGCAGCCCCAACGTGATCCTCACCGGCATCCCGCACGGCAGCATCCACAACGGCGGCCGCCTCTTCTTCGCTGCCAACGGCAGCCTCTTCGTCACCTGCGGCGAGTCGGGCAACAAGCCGCTGGCCCAGAACAAGGCGTCGCTGGGCGGGAAGGTCCTCCGGATCGACCGCGACGGCAACCCGTGGCCGACCAACCCGTTCATCGGCGCGGCGGGCGACGACCGGATCTACTCCTGGGGCCACCGCAACCCCCAGGGCATCGACCAGGCCGCCGACCGCCGGATGTGGGCGTGCGAGCTCGGGCAGAACACCTGGGACGAGCTCAACCAGATCGCCCCGGGCCGCAACTACGGCTGGGCGACCGTGGAGGGCCCGGACGGTCCCGGTGGCTTCTTCGACCCCTTCGTGAAGTGGCACCCCGCCGACTGCTCGCCGAGCGGCATGGCGATCCGCGGGGGCTACGCCTACATCGGGGCCCTGCGCGGGCAGTCGCTGTGGCGGGTCGACATCAGGGGCGCGGGGCTCCGCTCGAAGGTGCGCTTCTTCCACAACACGTTCGGCCGGATCCGCACCGTGATGCTGGCCCCGGACGACTCGCTGTGGATCACCACCGCCAACGGCGGCGACACCGACCGGGTGATCAAGATCCGCTTCGTGGCGGCGTAGGCACTCGGCACGCACCGGTAGGCTTGCCCGTTGTGGCAGGCCCCGACTTCGACTCCGAGATCAAGCAGCTCCAGGCGACGATGAGCACCATCGGCAAGGTGCTCGACCTCGCCGGCGATGGAGACCGAGATCGCCGACCTCGGCGAGCAGGTCGCCGCCCCCGACCTGTGGGACGACCAGACCAACGCGCAGCGGGTGACCGGCCGGCTCTCCGCGCTCCAGGGCGAGATCGACCGCTTCTCCTCGCTGCAGAGCCGCTCGACGACCTCGAGCTGATGGTCGAGATGGCGCAGCGAGGAGAACGACGCCGACGCGCTCGCCGACGCGGAGGCGCGAGCTGGCCCGGCTGCACAAGTCGGTCGAGACGCTCGAGGTGCGCACCCTGCTCTCCGGGGAGTACGACGCCCGCGAGGCGATCGTGAGCATCCGCTCCGGCGCCGGCGGTGTCGACGCCGCGGACTTCGCCGAGATGCTGATGCGGATGTACACGCGCTGGGCCGAGCGCAACAAGTACCCGGTCGAGGTCTTCGACACCTCCTACGCCGAGGAGGCCGGCCTGAAGTCGGCCACCTTCGCGATCCACGCGCCGTACGCCTACGGCACGCTCAGCGTCGAGGCCGGCACCCACCGGCTGGTGCGGATCAGCCCGTTCGACAACCAGGGCCGCCGGCAGACCTCGTTCGCGGCGGTCGAGGTGGTGCCGGTGCTCGAGCAGACCGACGAGATCGACCTGCCCGAGGAGGACGTCCGGGTCGACGTCTACCGCTCGTCCGGCCCCGGCGGCCAGTCGGTCAACACCACCGACTCCGCGGTCCGGCTGACCCACATCCCGACCGGGATGGTCGTGTCCTGCCAGAACGAGAAGTCGCAGCTGCAGAACAAGGCCTCGGCGATGGTGATCCTCAAGGCCAAGCTGCTCGCGCTGAAGAAGGCCGAGGAGAAGGCCCACCTCGACGAGCTGCGCGGCGACGTGCAGGCGTCGTGGGGCGACCAGATGCGCAACTACGTGCTGAACCCGTACCAGATGGTCAAGGACCTGCGCACCGAGCTACGAGTCCGGCAACCCGCAGTCGGTGCTCGACGGCGAGATCGACGGCTTCCTCGAGGCCGGCATCCGCTGGCGCCGCGGCGCCGAGCAGACCGCGAGTCTCGACAGGCTCGACCACCGGCTGACGCTGCCACGCGGCTCACCGGGCGATGTTGGTCGCGTTGGCGACCTGCACGCACCATGCGTCGGCGCGCTCGGCGAGCGCCTGGTCGTCCGCCTTCGCCGGAGCCTGCACCTGGCAGGTGAGGAAGGTGTCCTTGAACAGCCCGGCCGAGCCGGACCCGCTTGGTGCCGTCGGGGAGCGTGCAGGTCTGCTGCTGGTGCGGGCTGCCGAAGTCGCGGCCCGGCCTCGACCGTGCAGCCGTTCCGCGTGCGAGGTCTTGTCGAGCACCGCCTTGGCGAACTCGGCGGTGATCGGGCGCGCGTAGATCCAGGCGCTGGCGGCGTACTGTGCGCGGGTCCAGGCGCAGCCGTACTCGTGCGCGACGTCGCGGGTGTCGGTGTCGATCAGGGCACGTTCGCCGTTGCGCCACGACGACCTGGTCGCCGAGCCCGCCGCCGAGCGCCTTGCGGACGGCCGGGTCGGGCAGCAGCGCGCAGAAGTCGACCCGGGCCAGGGTCATCGCGTCGGTGTTGAGCTGGCCGATCGGCGTCGGCGCCGGCGTCGACGTGGACTTCGGGGTCTCGCTCGTGCCGCATCCGGTGAGCGCGAGCACGGCGACCAGCGCCAGCACGGCCGGGGCGACGGCCCGGGCAGGCGGGTGCACGGTCGCGGGGGGAGCGGGGCATGGGCACAAGATAGGCGAAACCCCGAGCGGGATGCCCTGCGGCTGCCCGTCTTGGGAGGTCACCTAGACTCGACCATCGGCCGGACGTGCCCTGACGGGCATGACCCGCACGACCCCTCCCTGCCCCCGAGAGCCGGCCCAAGAGACTCGTGATCCGATTCGAGAACGTCACCTCGACGTACGCCAGGCAGCAGAAGGCGGCGCTCGAGGCCGTCAACGTCGACATCGAGAAGGGCGAGTTCGTCTTCCTCGTCGGTGCCTCCGGCTCCGGCAAGTCGACCTTCCTGCGGCTGATCCTGCGCGAGACGCGGCCCACCAGCGGGCGGGTCTACGTCGCCGGCAAGGAGATCAACCGGCTGGCCAGCTGGAAGGTGCCGGCGCTGCGCCGCCAGATCGGCACCGTCTTCCAGGACTTCCGGCTGCTGCCGAACAAGACCGTCGCCGAGAACGTCGCCTTCGCGCTGCAGGTGATCGGCAAGCCGCGGGCGCAGATCAACAAGGTCGTCCCCGAGACGCTCGAGATGGTCGGCCTCGACGGCAAGGGCCAGCGGATGCCCGACGAGCTGTCCGGCGGCGAGCAGCAGCGGGTCGCGATCGCCCGGGCGTTCGTCAACCGGCCGATGATCCTGATCGCCGACGAGCCGACCGGCAACCTCGACCCGAACACATCGGTCGGCATCATGAAGCTGCTCGACCGGATCAACCGCACCGGCACCACGGTCGTCATGGCCACCCACGACTCCGGCATCGTCGACCAGATGCGCAAGCGCGTGATCGAGCTCGACGACGGGCGCGTCGTACGCGACCAGGCCCGTGGCGTCTACGGCTACCAGCACTGACGACCAGACCGCAACCTGACAAGCCACCTGACAAGGGAGCACTTCAACCCATGCAGCTGAGGTACGTCTTCTCGGAGACCGGCACCGGCCTGCGCCGCAACGTGTCGATGACCGTCGCCCTGGTCGTGACCATCTTCGTCTCGCTGACCCTGGTCGGCGTCGGGCTGCTGCTCAACGCCCAGGCGCAGCGGGCGGAGGACTACTGGGGCAGCAAGCTCCAGATCACCGTCTTCCTGTGCAACGCCAACTCGCGCACGCCGCACTGCGCCGGCGGTGACGTCACCGACCCGCAGAAGGCAGGCGATCGAGCAGGTGCTCAAGACCAGCCCGCAGGTGAAGGGCTACCAGTACCGCGGCAAGCAGCAGGCGTACGACGCGCTGAAGAAGGTCTACCAGTCGCAGAACGCGACCGACCGCGAGATCTTCTCCTCCGTCCAGGTCAAGGACATGAACGAGTCCTACCGGGTGACGCTGAACGACCCCCAGAAGTTCGACGGGGTGAAGTCGGCCGTCGGCGGACTCGACGGCGTCAACACGGTGCAGGACCTGCACACGCTGCTCGAGCCGATCTACTTCTGGCTGGGCTGGATGCAGAAGGGGCGCGATCGGGATCGCCGCCGTGCTCCTGCTGGCGGCGGTCCTCGAGGTGGGCAACACGATCCGGCTGGCGGCGTTCGCGCGCCGGCGCGAGATCGGGATCATGCGCCTGGTGGGCGCCGGGCAGCCTCTACATCCAGCTGCCGTTCCTGATGGAGACCCTGGTCGCCGCCCTGATCGGGATCGCGCTGTCCGCGGTCGACCCTGTTCGCGTTCATGTACGTCGTGATCTACGGACAGCTGCGGCCGAACTCCACGATCGTGGACTGGATCGACTGGTGGGACGCCGTGCAGGCGATCGGCTGGATCGCCTTGCTGGGCGTGGTGCTGACGATGGTCCCGACACTCGTACTGACCCGCAAATACCTCAAAGTCTGACCCTGCGGGTTACGGTCGCCTCGTTCAACTTCCCCCTCTGAACGAAGGCAGACCCTCGTGGTTCGCAACTTCCCCGCCACCACGCGGCAGCGCGTCCTTGTGGCCGCGATCGCGTTCGCCGTGGCCTCGGCTCCGGCCGCCGCGCCCATCGCCCACGCCGACGACCTCAAGCACAAGAAGCACAAGGTCGAGCAGCGCGTGAAGGCCGCCAGGGCCGACCTGGAGGACTCCTCGCAGGCCGCGTACCAAGGCGCACCGCGCAGCTGCACGCCGCCCAGGCCCAGCTGCACCGGCCCGCGCAGACGCTGGCCGTCACCAGGGGCAAGCTGGCCGCCGCCGCAGACGCTGGACGAGCAGATGCAGCACGAGCTGGTCGCAGGCCGAGCGTGGCGCTGAGCCAGGCCCGCGACGACCTGCGCCGCGGGCCGCGAGAAGGTCAAGGTCCAGCAGCGGCTGCTCGCCGAGATGGCCTCCGAGAGCATGCAGCAGGCCGACCCGCAGCTGATCGGGCTGTGGGCGATGCTCAAGGCGCGAGAACCCCTCCGACCTCACCACGCAGCTGAAGACGGTCGGCAACCTGATGGACCGCGAGACCACCGCCCTCGACCAGCTCAAGACCGCGCGCACGCTGCTCGCGGTCAAGGAGGCCAAGGTCGCAGGACGCGAAGGTGCAGGTCGAGCAGAAGCGCAAGGCCGCCGCCGAGAACCTCGTGCTCCGGCAGCGGCTGGAGACGAAGGCGGCCGAGCGCGGAGGACGCCGTGACCGCCCTGGTCGCACGCCCGTCGTACCGCGCAGGCGCGCGGCGCTGCGGGCCAAGCACGCCGACGAGCGCACCCTGAGGAAGAGCAAGCGCGAGACGCGGCGGATCTCACGGATGCTGGCCGCCCGCGCGCGCCACAGCGTCAACGAGGGCAACCGACGGGCCGCTGATGCGCCCGGTGCCCGGCTACGTCACCTCGCCGTTCGGCTGGCGCCGGCACCCGATCTACGGCTACTGGGGTCTGCACGACGGCACCGACTTCCACGCCCCCTGCGGCACCCCGCTGCAGGCCGCCGGCAACGGTCGCGTGATCTCGGAGTACTACCAGTCCGCCTGGGGCAACCGGCTGATCCTCGACCTCGGTCGGGTGCGCGGCCACGGCGTCGCGGTGATCTACAACCACATCAGCGGCTACCGCGCCCACACCGGCCAGCGTCGTGCGGCGCGGCGACACGCGTCGCGTACGCCGGCACCACCGGCTGGTCCACCGGCTGCCACCTGCACTTCACGGTGATGGTCGACGGGCAGCCGCGGAACCCGATGGACTGGTTCTGAGGTCGAGGCTGGATACCACGGTCCCGTGGTGTTCACCCACTTCCCTACGCGTACATGCGCTAGGGAAGCGGCCGGATACCACGGGACCGTGGTAACCGGCCGTTGCCCCCGGCTGACAGAATGACCCCATGGCCAAGGAAGTCGGGCGCAAGCTGATCGCGCAGAACCGCAAGGCGCGCTACGACTACCACATCGACGACGTGTTCGAGGCGGGCCTGGTGCTGGTCGGCACCGAGGTGAAGTCGCTGCGGGCCGGTCGCGCGACGCTCGGCGACGGGTTCGGCGAGATCACCAACGGCGAGGCGTTCCTGCACGGCGTGCACATCCCGGAGTACACCGAGGGCACGTGGACCAACCACGCAGCCGCGGCGGGTCCGCAAGATGCTGCTCAACCGGCACGAGATCGACAAGATCGAGAGCAAGGTCAACGAGCGCGGGTTCACGCTGGTGCCGCTGTCGCTGTACTTCAAGGACGGCCGGGCCAAGGTCGAGATCGCGCTCGCCCGCGGCAAGAAGACCTACGACAAGCGGCACGCGCTCGCCGAGCGGCAGGCCAACCGCGAGAAGCAGCAGGCGCTCGGTCGCCGGTCCAAGGGCATGGAGTAGCCCGCTGGCGCCGAGCCTGCCGACGCCGACGAGGTCGTCGACTTCTGGCGGCGGCCTCGGCCTGCCCGGCGTCGTACGACGTGCACACGCACTTCCTGCCGCCCGAACATCCAGGCGCGGGTCTGGGCGCAGTTCGACCTGGCCGGCCCGAAGATCGGGCGGGAGTGGCCGATCCGCTACCGGGGCTCCGAGGAGGAGCGGGTCGACCAGCTGCGGAGCCTCGGCGTACGCCGGTTCAGCTCGCTGCCCTACGCGCACAGGCCGGGGATCGCGGGCTACCTCAACGACTGGGCGCGCGGCTTCTCCGAGCGGGTGCCGGAGTGCCTGTGGTCCGCGACGTTCTACCCCGAGCCGGAGGCGGCGTCGTACGTCGCGGAGCTGGTCGCGGCCGGGGTCGAGGTGTTCAAGGTGCACGTGCAGGTGGGGGAGTTCCACCTCGACGACCCGCTGCTCGACGACGTCTGGGGCGCGCTCGCCGACGCCGGCACGCCGGTCGTCATCCATGCCGGCTCCGGGCCGGTCGGCAACGCGTTCACCGGGCCCGACCCGCTGCGCCGCGTGCTGCGCGCGACACCCGACGCTGACCGTCGTGGTCGCGCACCTCGGGTGCCCCGGAGTACGCCGCGTTCCTCGACCTCGCGGAGCGGTACGAGCGGACGTACCTCGACACCACGATGATGTTCACCGACTTCTTCGACGCCGCCGCGCCGTACCCCGACGCGCTGCTGCCGCGGCTCGCGGACCTGCGACGGCAAGGTGCTGCTGGGCAGCGACTTCCCGACCATCCCGTACCCCTACCGGCACGCGCTCGACGCGCCTGCAGCGGCTGCGCGACCGGGAGCCGCGGCTCGACGACGACTGGCTGCGCGCCGTGTGCTGGCGCAACGGCGAGGCCCTCTTCGGCGCCACCACCGCGCTGACAGACTGAGGCATGGACACCTGGCCGGCGGTCGCCGAGGAGCGGCTCGTGCTCGCCGAGGTGCTGGCCGGCCTGACCGCACAGCAGTGGGAGACGCCGAGCCTGTGCGGCGCGTGGACCGCGCGCGCCGTCGCGACGCATCTCGTGCTGCCACTGGTGCGCGGCGTGCGCGGGTTCCTGCCCGACCTGGTGCGCGCCCGCGGCAGTCTCCACGACGCCAGCGAGCTCAGCGTGGCCCGCGCGATGGAGCGGATGACGACCGCCCAGGTGGTCGCCGGTCTCCGGGCGGAGGCGGGCAACCGGTTCCGGCCGCCGACGATGCCGCCGGCGGCGCCGCTCGCCGAGGTGCTGGTGCACGGGCAGGACATCCTGGTGCCGCTCGGCATCGACTTCCGCCGTCCGGTCGAGCGCTGGGAGGTCGTGCTCGGGTTCCTCACGAGTGCGGCGGCGCGTCGCGGGTTCGTGCACGGCCGGCTCCCCGCCGTACGTCTGGTGGCAGCCGACTCCGAGTGGACCCACGGCTCCGGACCGGAGGTCGACGGACCCGTGCGTGCCCTGGGCCTGACGCTCACCGGGCGCGACGCCCGGCTCGGCGAGCTCAGCGGCCCCGGCGTACCCCTGCTGGAGGCTTGGGTACGACGCTGACCGGGCTGGCCAGGAATCGATGACACCCCTGTCGGCGTTCCTCTGTACAGTGGGAATCACAACTCAAGAGGGGCTGATTGGTTTCGACTGGGGACGCTAGTCCCAGGAGAAGCGGGTCGAGAAGCCAGCGTCATCTCGTAAACGTTCGCTGGAAACCACAAGTGCCAACTCTAAGCGCACTGACTTCGCTCTCGCTGCCTGAGCAGTGACCGAAGGGTCAGACCGGGCATCTGCCTCCGTCCCGGACCCTGGCCTCATCTAGGAGGCTTGCTGATCGACTCCTGTCAGGAGGGTTGATCGGGACTTTTTCCTGACTGAGCCCGTCGGCGACCTGTTCGTGGGAGTGCCGGGGTTGAGAACACGTGATCACGAACTGCACCCGGAGAAGACCTGGTACGGCGCTTTAGGACGCGGGTTCGATTCCCGCCAGCTCCACCGCCGCCATGGCATGTTCCCGATTGGGACGTGCCATGGTTAGCATGCTTCGGCCACCCCGACGCCCCAGTCACGCGCCCGGCCAACCCGGGGCGGTGCCGGCGCACCGGGTCATCCCGGGCACCGCCGTTCCAGGGCCGCCAGGTCCAGGACCTCGATCCGCGAACGGCTCAGCCTGACCACGTGGAGCTCTGCGAGTCGCTGCAGGACCTGGTTGACCGACGGCCTGGTCGCCCCCACGAGGTTCGCGAGCTGGGTCTGGCTCAACGGGATCGTGGCGGTGCCCCCCGGGCCTTGGTAGGAGCGGGCAAGGTCGAGGAGACGCCGGTACACACGGCGATCGAGGCTTTCGTACATGGTCTCCAGAAGACGTCGACTCAGGATGTCGATCCGGTCCGCCAGCAGGGCCGAGACGATCCGCTCGATGCCCGGGTTGCGGCTGCACAGTGCGTCGAAGGCCGTGGCCGCGACCGCCAGGGTACGGCTCGGCTCGAGCGCGGTCACAGTCGCCGTGCGCCGGTGGTCCGCACGCAGCAGCGCGAGCTCCCCGAAGTAGTCACCGGGTGACAGGATCGTGAAGGTTGCTGTGGCACCGGACGCGAGACCACCGTGGACTGCGAGGTGGCCGTGCTCCACGAGGTGCAGTGAGTCAGCCGGGTCACCCTCGTGACAGAGCACCTCGTTGCGTGCGAACGCTCGACGGCGGACCAGTGCGAGGAACGCCTCGCGATCCTCGGCCCGCAGCGGTTCCAGCAGCCGCCACACGCTGTCAGTGAAACACACCTGACGGGCTCTGGGTGTGCCCGCCACTACTGCACTCCGCGGCGGCCGACGGGAGATACGCGGCACCCTGTCCCCTGTGCGGGGTGCCGAGCATCATGCGCGGCCGGGCTGCGAGTGGCGGGGCGTAGGGAGCTCCTCGGCTGCCGCACGCAGAGCAGCAGCACACTGGCGGTGGATGGCGACGGTGACCGGCATGGTCTCCCAGTAGTGGACGCGTGCTGCTTCGCTCGCGGCGACGTCCTCCTCGTGCTGGGCCAGTCGCGACAGTTCCCTGCGTAGTGCCTCGTGCAGAGGCTCGGTCAGAGGTGTGGTGGGTGCGGACATGAGCTTCTCCAAGTGTTAGATCTGGTGAGCCGAAGCCAGGCAACGGTGATGCGCGATGAACCGGCGCCGGGGCAGTCGGCCTGGCCCTCGAAGCCCGCCTCAGCTGTAGGCCTGGCGGGGGTGGACGAGGCTCCACAGACGGGAATGGCGCCGGGGCTCCCGAACGGCGGTGGGAGCGGTGGAGGGCTGCTCGCGTCGCTGGCACTCGCGGGCCAGGCGCTGCTGGTTCGCTTCGCGGACGCGGTCCTCGATGACCAGTCGGGCGAGGTTGGTTTCGAAGGTGGGCATGTCGGGCTCCTGATGTGGGATCGAGTCGGATAAGTGCGATGAGTCGATCCTGTGTGCACGCCGAGGAATCTTCTGTTCGCCTGCCAACACACCGGGCGACCGATGCGGGACGGTCGCCGGAACCGTTCTGGGCCGGGGCTCTGCGAGACTGACTCGCATGAGCATTGTCGTGCCCACCTTCGCGGCCACGGCCCGTTCGGTGAGTGACGCCATCGCTGCGATCCCCCACGACGCATGGGACGGTCCGGGGCTCGGCGAATGGACCGTGCGCGACCTCGTCGGTCACACCAGCCGCTCGCTGGTCACGGTCATCGACTACCTCGCCCGTCCGGTCGGCGAGGAGGTCGTGCTCTCGGCGTCGGCGTACTTCACCGCCATCTCGGCGGGCACCATCGACGCGGACGCGGTCACCGAGCGTGGCCGTCAGGCGGGGCGCGACCTCGGTGACGATCCAGCGTCCCGGTTCCACGCCCTCGTCGTCGAGGCCGTCCGGGTGGCCGAAGCGACCGCACCCGACCTTGTCGTGCACACGATTGTGGGCGGCATGCGGGTCGCGGCGTACCTGCCGACGCGGACGTTCGAGCTGTGCGTCCACGGGCTCGACATCGCGGCCGCGACCGGGATCCCCGTCGACCTGCCTCCACGAGCGGTCGAGGAGGCCTCCTCGCTGGGGGCGGTTTCCGCGGCTCAGCGCGGCCTCGGCCCCGACCTGCTGCTGGCGATGACGGGCCGGCGCAGCCTGCCCCCGGGCTTCAGCGTCGTCTGACCACACGTCGCAGCGGGGCCATGTCCACAAGGCGAACCACGCGCTCGCCGAGATCCTCGATCGTTTGCGCCTCAGTCGTCCGACAGTCGGATCTCGACCATCAGCTCGTGGGCGAGCCCCTCGAGCATTGATCGAAGCGAGTCGGTGCTCGTTGTCGACGGGGCGTTGAGCAGGGCGCGGGCCTCGAAGAGCATTCCCCCGGCCATCGGTGCCTCGCGCACGTTGGTGGTCAGCTCTTCGATGCTGACCTGGTGGCTGGCGAGCAAGGCCGAGATCTCTGCCACGATGCCGGGATGGTCGTCCCCGAGCAGCTCGAGGTGGAGTCGTTGCGACGCGCGCTCGACGGGCTCGTCGGTGCGCTCGAGCGTGATCTGTAGACCTTGGGTGCTGAGCGTCCTGAGGTCAGCGGCCAGGGCGTCGAACCTGTTGTCGGCGACCGTCACCAACACGATGCCGGCGAACTTGCCCGCCAGCCGTGACATCTGACCGTGCTCCCAGCTCGCGCCGTGGGCCGTGATGGGGGCCGCGAGTACTGCGACAAGTCCTGGTCGGTCATCGCCGACGACGGTGAAGATGAAGGTGGCCACACGATCAGGCTACGAGGGCGATCCTGTCCGGCGTCGGCCGATAGTCTCGGACCGTGGCCAGGAGCGTGTACGTCGCAGCCGTCGAAGGCTTCACCGGCAAGTCCACGGTGGCTCTCGGGATCCTCGAGGAGCTGTCCAAGCGGGTCGAGCGGGTTGCGGTCTTTCGCCCCGTCGTACGCGAGCAGGACTCCGTCGACTACGTGCTCGACCTGCTGGTCGCTCACGATGCCGTTGCCCTGTCCTACGACGAGTGCGCCGGTGTGACCTACTCCGAGCTGCACCGAGACCCGGACGCAGCGCTGGGCCGGATCGTGGAGCGCTACCACCTTGTCGCCGAGAAGGCAGACGCCGTGGTCGTGGTGGGCAGTGACTACACCGACGTCGGGGCACCGACGGAGTTCTCCTTCAACGCCCGGGTCGCGGCCAACCTGGGGACCCCGGTGGTGCTTGTCGTCAACGCGCACGGCAAGACTCCGGAGGAGCTTCAGACCACGGCAGAGGTGGCCGTGGCGGAGCTGAAGGCCAACCTCGGCTCCTTGTGCGCGGTCGTGGCCAACCGCGCGGACCCGGCCACCCGCGACGATGTGCTCGCCGCGCTCGCCGGGCTCGACGCACCAGCGTTCGCGCTGCCCGACGAACCCCTGCTGATCGCCCCGTCGGTGGGCGACATGATGCTGGCCTGCGAGGGCAGGCTCGTCAGCGGCGAGGATCGGCTGCTGGCGCGGGAGGCCACCGGCCTCGTCATCGCCGCGATGACCCTGCCCAACGTGCTGGACCGGCTGTTCGACGGCGCCGTGGTCGTTGCCGCGGGAGACCGGCCGGAGGTGGTCCTCGGTGTCCTCACCGCCCACGTGTCCGCGAACTTCCCGCAGATGTCCGGGATCGTCCTCAACGGCGGCATCCCGCTGGCTCCCCAGGTCGGCAGCCTGATCGAGGGCATGCACACCACGATGCCGATCATCGAGACCGACTTCGGCACCAAGGACACCGCCACCGCGCTCTCCGCCCTTCGCGGACGTCTGCACAAGGACTCGCCACGCAAGGTCGCGACGGCGCTCGCGCTGTTCGACGAGTACGTCGACGGTGACGCCCTGCTCGACCGGCTCGAGATCGCGCGCAGCGACACGGTCACGCCGCTCATGTTCGAGCACCAGCTGCTGGACCTTGCCGTGGCCGAACGGCGCCACATCGTGCTGCCCGAGGGTGACGATGACCGGATCCTCCTGGCCGCCGACATCGTGCTGCGCCGAAGAATCGCGGACCTCACCATCCTGGGTGACCCCCGCGCCGTCCAGGCGCGGGCGGCGATGCTCGGCGTCGACCTCGCAGGGGCTCGCCTGGTCAGCCCGTTCGACAGTGAGCTGCGTGAGCGGTTCGGCGCCGAGTACCACGCCCGGCGCCACCACAAGGGAGTCGACCTCGAGCGCGCGAGAGACCTCATGCTGGACGTGTCGTACTTCGGGACGATGATGGTCGAGCTCGGGTTGGCCGACGGCATGGTCTCGGGCGCGGCCCACACCACCGCCCACACGATCCGGCCGGCGCTCGAGTTCGTGCGGACCGTTCCCGACGTCTCGGTGGTGTCCTCGGTGTTCTTCATGTGCCTGCGCCACCAGGTACTGGTGTACGGCGACTGCGCCGTCAATCCCGACCCGACCGCCTCCCAGCTCGCCGACATCGCGATCGCCTCGGCCCGGACGGCGTCGGCGTTCGGCGTCGACCCGCGCGTGGCGATGCTGTCCTACTCGACCGGAAGCTCCGGCTCCGGGAGTGATGTGCAGAAGGTCGTCGAGGCCACGGCCATGGTGCGCGAGCGGGCGCCGGATCTCCCGATCGAAGGTCCGATCCAGTACGACGCCGCGATCGACGCAACGGTGGCGCGCACGAAGCTCCCCGACTCAAAGGTGGCCGGACACGCCACCGTCTTCGTGTTCCCCGACCTGAACACGGGCAACAACACCTACAAGGCCGTGCAGCGCTCGGCAGGCGCGCTCGCGGTCGGCCCGATCCTCCAGGGACTGCGAAAGCCGGTCAACGACCTGTCTCGTGGCGCCACCGTGCGTGACATCGTCAACACCATCGCGATCACGGCGATCCAGGCCCGGGGGCGCTCGTGAGCTCCCACGTGCTGGTGCTCAACGCGGGGTCGTCGTCGCTGAAGTACAGCCTCGTCGATGCCGAGACCGGGGCGGCGCCCGCGATCGGGTCGGTGGAGCGGATCGGCGAGGCGCGCGGACGGCTGCAGCACTCGACCGGCGACGGCAGGCACACTTCCGAGGGCGTGTTCGCGACCATCGCGGAAGCGCTGGCCGCCGCACTGGCTGCGTTCGCCACCCACGGGCCTTCGCTTCCGGACTCCGAGGTGGTTGCGGTGGGTCATCGCGTCGTCCACGGCGGCTCCCGTTTCGCCGATCCGGCTCTCGTCGACGACGCGCTGATCGAGGAGGTGAGAAAGCTGGTGCCCCTCGCGCCGCTGCACAACGCGGCCAACCTCGAGGGGCTGCGAGTCGCCCGCAGGCTGTTCCCCGACGTACCCCAGGCGGCGGTCTTCGACACCGCGTTCCACCAGACCATGCCACCCGTCGCCTACACGTACGCCGTGCCTCAGGCGTGGCGCGAGGAGCACCGGATCCGCCGCTATGGCTTCCACGGCACCTCGTATGCCTTCGTCAGCGGGGAGGCCGCGCGCCTTCTCGGCCGACCCGTCGACGAGACCAACCTGATCGTCCTCCACCTGGGCAACGGGGCCTCGGCAGCGGCCATCCGCGGCGGTCGGTCCGTCGACACGTCGATGGGCTTCACCCCGCTCGAGGGGCTGGTCATGGGAACCCGGTCCGGCGACCTCGACCCTGCCATCCACGCACACCTGTGCCGCGAGCTCGGCTGGTCCATCGACGCCGTGGACAACGCCCTCAACCGCGATTCGGGCCTGAAGGGATTCACCGGCCACAGTGACATTCGCGAGGTCCTGGCGCTACGCATGCGGGGCGACGAGGCTGCCCGGCTTGCGTTCGACGTCTACGCCTACCGGATTCGCAAGTACATCGGGGCCTACTTTGCCGTGCTCGGTTCCGTCGACGCGGTCGTCTTCACTGCCGGAGTCGGCCAGTACACCCCCGAGCTCCGGGCGGCCAGTCTGGCCGGCCTCGAGCTGCTCGGGATCGAGATCGACCAGGCACGCAATGCCGAACCGCTCCAGGGCCCGAGGGCGATCTCCACCGACGTCAGCCGCGTGCAGGTACTCGTAGTGCCGACCAACGAGGAGTGGGAGATCGCGAGGCAGGCGCTCGCTGTGATCCGAGGCCGGGATTGACTACCAAGGGGAGCGAAGGCGCCGTGGGATGCCGGCGTCGAGCGCGTCGCGAGCATGCAGCCGCACCTTCACGTCGACACAGTGCACACCGTCTGGGGCGACGAGTAGCGGGTTGAGGTCGAGGTCGGACACCTCGGGTACGTCGACCACGAGTTGGCCCACGCCTACCAGGATCGACTCCAACGCCTCCACGTCGACCCCCTCGCTGCCCCGGTAGCCTTCGAGCAGGGGCCACAGACGCAGCCCACGCATGGCCCTTCCCACGTCGGCGCTGGACACCGGGGGCACCAGGTAGACCTCGTCCTTCAAGACCTCGGTCGCGACGCCACCCGCGGCGATCCGGACCAGGGGCCCGAACACCGAGTCGCGGACCACCCCGCAGGCGACCTCGACGCCGGCGAGCACCGGCTGCACGCGGACGTCGACCGAGTCGCTGCCCAGCTCGGCGCGGAAGGCGTCAACGGCGGCCACCACCTCCGCCGGCGTCAGCAGTCCGGCTCGCACCAGCCCACGGTCAGTCTTGTGCACAACCGTCGGGTCGGCCACCTTCACCACGACCGGAAAGCCAATCGCCGCCGCGGCCCGGCAGGCCCCGTCGGCATCCCGCGCCTCGACACCGACGTGCTCGACGCCGTATGACCCCAACAGCTCGGCGCTCGCCGATGCCGGGAGCCACTCGGCCGTCCCGCCGCGCGCGGCGAGACGCTCGATGGCCCACGCGCGGGCGAAGGCGGCCCGTACGCCGAGCGCCGCAGGCGGATCCTCGGCCGGGACCCGTCGCCATGCGGCGTACCTCATCGTGCGCGCCAGCGCCCCGACCGCTGCCTCCGCGGTCCGGTAGACGGTCACACCCTCGGGGCGTCCATGCTCGGCTGCGTTGGAGGCCACGAGCAGGACCGGCCGGTCCGACTGCGCCCGGGTCCGGGACAGCGCGTCGAAGAGCCCGCTGGGGTCGGCCAGGCTGGTGGGGACGAGGACGACCACGAGCGCATCGAGCTCGGTCAAGGAGAGCAACGCCCGCACGCCGGCCTCGAGTGCGGCGGGGGACAGGTCGGCCCCGAGGTCGACCGGGTTGTCGGTGCGGACTGCACCCGGCACGGCCCGCTGCACGGCCGCACTTCCCTCGTCTGACAGTTTCGGCACCGAGAGCCCTTCGGCGTCGGCAAGATCCGCCGCCAACGTGCCCATCCCGCCCGCGTTCGTGACCACTCCGACCCGGTAGCCGGCCGGCATCGGCTGCCCGAGCAGCAGTGCCGCGGTCTCGGCCACTTCGGTGGCGCTCCTGCACGGGATCACGCCCGCCTGGGCGAAGAGGGCGTCGACGCCGATCGCCGAGCCAGTCGAACGACCACCGAGGACTCCCAACAGGGGCTTGCGCTCGGCGAAGCGGCGGGCGGTCCGGGCGAACTTGAGCGCATTGCCGAAGGACTCCAGGTGGAGTGCTGCGGCAGCGACCTGGTCGTCGTCCATCCACGCGGCCAACAAGTCGTTGCTGGAGACGTCGAGCTTGGTACCGAGCGAGACGAACGAGTGGACGCCGACGCCCAGGTCGCGGGCCAGGTCGAGCAAGGTCAGCCCGACCCCGCCCGACTGCGAGGCGATCGCCAGCCCGCCCGGCCCAGGCAGGGCCCGAGCGAAGGTGGCGTTGAGGCGCATCTCCGGCCCCTGCGACAGCACCCCCTGCGAGTCGGGACCGACCACGCGGACGCTGTGGGCCCGGGCCGTCCGCAGCAGTTCCTGTTGAGCGGCCACACCCAGCCCGTCAGGGCCGGTGAGGCCGGACGACACGATGATCGCTGCACGCGCGCCCGCCGCGGTGGCGTCGGCCATGACCGAGCTGACCTGACCAACAGGCACCACGACCACCACGAGGTCGACGGGTTCCCCGATCGCGGCCAGGCTGCGGTAGGCCGGCAGACCGGCCACGGAATCGAATTCCGGTTGCACGACATAGAGTCGGCCAGAGAAGCCCCCGGTTCGGATTGCCTCGAGCACACCGGTGCCGAGCCCGGCGCCCACCACCGCGACGCTCTGCGGGTACAGAAGCGGGCGCAACGAGTGCGCCTCGGAGCGCCACTCGCGGCGGTCCGCGGCATCCAGGGCGGCGGAGGACACCTCGGTGCGCAGCTCGACCGACACCTCTCCGTACTGGCTTCTGCGCGTCACAGCGAAGCCCGCAGCCTGGAAGACGCCCAGCATCCCGTAGTTGTCCGCGAGCACCTCGGCCTCGAATCGGGTGACCCCGTGCTCGCGGCACAGTGCCGCGAGGTGTTCCAGGAGCAGGCTGCCGAGCCCCCGGCCTCGGTCCTCATCGGACACCAGGAAGGCGACCTCCGCGCGTTCATGCGACAGCAGCTCGGCGGTCGCCAGTGCTGCGATGCGCCCGCCAAGCACGGCAACCAACGCGACCGACGCGTTGTTGGACTCGTCGAAAAGTCGCGCGACGTATGCCCGTCCGGCGGCCGGGCTCGGCGTGAAGAAGCGCAGCCGGAGCGTGTCCTCCGAGACGCCCTCGTGCAGGGCCAGCACCCCCTCGCGGTCACCGGGGACGAGCGAGCGGATGACGGCGATCATGCCGTCGGCCAGGAGGACGTCGGATGCAGCTAAAGGCCATGGCCTTGGCTGCGCGGTGTCCAGCGCCTGGCTGGCGGTCACGTCCTGCCCGTCCATGCCCCCCATGTTGCCCGGTCCGCGCGCTGAAGTCCGGCCGCAGCCCGGAAGTGATGCCTGCACCCTGTGTCCAGCGTGCCTGGTGACTCTTCGGCACCGGGCCGCTGCGGCTACTCCGGCTCGCCCGGCCGGGCGCCTGCCGGCTGCACCTCGCAGCGAGGCGGGCGTGACCGCGCAGACGTCGGTTGCTGGTGTCAAGATGATCGCGTGGCGTCGGACTCCCGCATGGTGGCTTTGGGCTTCGGCAAGTTTGCGCGTGCGGACCGCATCTTCGCGCTCGAGCGAATCACCGGCGAGGAACGCGGCGACGGCCGCCGCACGCGAGTCTGGATCGATGGAGTCGCCGACCCGTTGATCGCCTCGCGAACCGAGGTCACGATTCTCCGCGACATGGGCCAGGAGGCCGCCATCGCCGGGCCCGAGCTCGACGAGGCGCTGGACCTGGCTGCGCGACTGGCAGCCGCGGCCGACGCGGGTCGCGTGGACCTGAACGATCTTGGTCGGCGTGCGCGGCGACTGCTGGCCTCGACCACTCCCTCCGCCTAGGGCGCGCGACGCACCCCGGGGTTCCGACCCCCAGGATCAGGCCACCGAGGACCGGTCGACCGCCGCCGACTGCACCGCCGTCCGGCTGAGGATGAGGACTGCCCGGTCATCATCACCGCTTTCGACCTGCCCGATGATCCGCCACGCCGCGCCGCCGAAGCCGTGGCCGATCGCTTTGCGTGCCGCACGCCGCAACCACGCGATGCCGGCGTCGATGTCGCTGCCGCGCGCCTCCACGACGCCGTCGGTGTAGAACATGAGCGCCTCGCCCGGGAGCAGTCGGCCCTTGCTGACATGCAGCTCTGGCGCGCGGAGCACACCCAGGGCGGTACCGCGTGCGTTGTCGATGACCCACTCACACGAAGGCAGGTCCCAGCGCAGCGCCGGCGGGTGGCCGCCGCTGGTGATCTGGTAGCTGCCCTCCTCGAGGTCGACCAGCAGGTGCACCGCGGTTGCGAACGCCTCGTCGTCTTGTTGCCGGATGAGGAAGCCGTTTGCCGCACGGAACAGCTCCCGTGGCGGCAGTGCGCCGATCAGCCCCCCGAGCGCCCCCGCGAACTGGAGCGCAGCCGGACCCGCACCGGTTCCCTTCCCGCAGACGTCGACCAGGATCAGCTCGAGCTGCTTTCGGTCCTCGCTCAGGTCGGCCACCAGGAAGTCCCCGGCGTACGTGCCGCCGTGGGCGGCGATCATCGCGCTCTGCGAGTCCCACCCCTCGGGCAGCGGCGGGATCTTGCCCTGCGCCTGCAGTCTGTCCCGCAGGTCCACGAGAAACGCCTCGCTCAGGATCGCCGGCAACCCGCTTCGCTGCCGGCTGGCCACCGCTAGCACGAGCAGCACGGCCATGACGAACGCCGCCATCTCGATCGCGCGCGACCCGGTGACCGGCCCGGTGATCGCCACGGCCAACACTCCGGCTACGGCGTTCGCAGCGACCACGAAGACCAGCGGCCGGAACCGGAGCAGCATCATGGCGATCAACAACCAGACGAAGTACGCGGCCAGCGGCATCCCCTCCGGAGCGGCGACCGAGACGACGAACGAGGCGGCGATGATGGAGAGCATGATCAGGGCGACGTGCCGCTGGCTCTTGGGGGTCCCGCTCCGCCACGCGGCGACCAGCCTGTGCGGGTAGCCAGCCGCGCGGATACCCATTGCTGAAGGCTAGCCGCGCGGCTGCCGCTGCGATGCCGAATTGCCGTGTTGCCCGCGGATCAACAGGCTGCACGGACATTGGCTGCCTGAGATAGCGTGACGAGGTGCCCACGCCAGTTGTCGATCTGGTCGCTTCCTCCGTGCGAGCCCGGGGAGAGTGACCGGGGTGAGCGATGACTTTGCCTCAAACGTGGTTGGCGTTGGCGCCCTCGCGGAACCCGCGCGTCGCACGCTCTACCTGTTCGTGGCGGCCCAACCGGAGTCGGTCAGCAGGGAAGAGGCCGCTTCAGCCTGTGACATGTCGCCGCACACCGCGAGGTTCCACCTCGACCGGCTGGTCGAGCAAGGGCTGCTGGACGTCGAGTTCCGACGGCTCACGGGACGCACGGGGCCGGGGGCTGGGCGGCCGGCCAAGCTCTATCGGCGCTCGCAGCGCGAAGTCAGTGTGTCCCTGCCCGCTCGCAGCTACGACATCGCCGGAGACATCCTCGCTGAGGCAATCGACCGCTCGGTCGATGAGGACCGGTCGGTGGGGGAGTCCGTTGTCGTGGTGGCCGAGGAGCGAGGCCGATTGATGGCCGCCGAGGAGCAGGTCTCTGCCGGCGAGGAGATGGACCGTGTCGCGCAGGTGCTCGAGCGGCACGGGTACGAGCCACGCGCCTCGGCCGAAGAACTGTGTCTGGTGAACTGCCCATTCGACCGCCTCGCTCACGAGCACCGGGAGCTGGTCTGCGGCATGAACCTGGCCCTGATCGGTGGCCTGCTCGACGAGCTGGGATGTAACGCGCTCGAGGCGGTCCTCGATCCCGAGCCGGGGCTGTGCTGCGTCAAGGCCAGGCGGCGCTAGCGTCCGTTGTCGGCGAGAGACGGCTACGCGGTCAGGTGCGCCTGAAGCGTGAGGGTGAGCCACGACAGCCGGTCGAAGGCGAGCAGCAGGCCATAGCCGAGCAGGATCACCGCCATGAGTGACGAGAGCGCGACGGAGTGCCGTCGAGCCCACCCCATCGGGACGACGGCACGATGAAATGCCAGGCCGGTGGCGAGCAGCGGTACGCCGAGTCCCGCGGAGTAGGTCGCCAGCAGTGCTCCCCCGTGGAGGACGCCGCCATGCCCAGCGGCGATCGCCAGGATCGACCCCAGAACCGGGCCGATGCAGGGCGTCCAGCCGAACGCGAACGCCGCCCCGGTCACGATCGGTACCGCGATCGGATGCCGCGGCACCCGGCGCGGGTGGAAGCGCCACTCGCGGGAGAGGCGGAGTCCACCGATGCGGGGACCCGCGAGCATGAAGACGGCCATGGCGATGACGACCACTCCGGCCAGCCGGGTGATCGGCACCCGGTGTCCGAGCAGCAGGCCCCCGACCTCGGTGGCGGACAGACCGAGGCTGATGAAGACCGCCGAGAAGCCGAGAATGAAGAGCCCCGCACCGCGGCCCACCCTGGAAACCAGATGCGTCCCTTCACCGGACAGCTCGCTCACGGCGAGTCCCGTGGTCACGGAGAGGTACACCGGCACAAGGGGCATCACGCAGGGGGAGGCGAAGGAGATCACCCCGGCACTGAACGCAAGTGCGTAGTCGGTTGCAGGCACAGCCCCGCCTTTCTAAGAAGCAAGAGTATGGTCTTTAGAAATGCCGAAGGGAAGCCCCCCATGGCCGCCCAGTGTTGACGGAGGGCGCGAAGAGGTTCTAGCGTCCTTCTAACGACCATGACCGTGGTTGTTAGAAGAGAGGGTCCGCCGTGACGGAGAACGTGGTTGAGCTTCGCGGGGTCACGCGGGTCTTCGACGGGCTGCCAGCCGTCCGTCAGGTGCGGCTGACCGTGCGACCCGGCGAGATCGTCTGGGTCTGCGGGGGCAACGGATCGGGAAAGTCGACCCTGCTGCGCCTGGTTGCAACAGCGTTGTCACCGACGTTCGGCGACGGCTCCGTCCTTGGTTTCTCGCTGCTGCGCGAGCGCGAGGAGATCCGCGCGCGGGTCGAGCTCCTCGGCCACCAGCCTCGGTTCTACGGCCAGCTCACCGCGCTGGAGAACATGCGGTTCGTGTGTCGCATGTACGGCATCGATGCAGACCGAGCCCTCCCGGCGCTCGCTCGGGTCGGCCTCGACGAGGTTGCCGGCGTACGAGCGTCGAGCTTCTCCCAGGGGATGCGACAACGTCTGGCCCTTGGTCGCTGCCTGATGCGCGACCCTGACCTGATCCTTTTGGACGAGCCGTACGCGGGCCTGGACGTGGACGCGCGGGGCATCGTCGCAGACCTTCTCGCCGACGCTGAGCGCCGCGGTCGGACCGTGTTGCTGGCCAGCCACGAGCCGCCGGTCGAGGGCACGGTGCACCGTCGTGTGCAGCTCGAGTCCGGGCGCCTGGAGTGCGTGGAGATGACCTCTCGATGACGCTCCAGGACGTCACCTTCCGAACCCTGGCGCCGCGCGCGCTGACGCTCCGTGCGACGACCCTCCGGGTCGCGTGGGCCGTCGCGGAGAAGGACCTCCGGATCGAGATCCGCAGTCGGCAGGCCCTCGGCGCCGTGCTTCCGTTCGCGGCCACCATGTTGCTCGCGTTCGGGTTCGCTCTGGGACCAAACCGCACCTTGCTCCAGGCGACGGCACCCGGTCTGCTCTGGCTGGCCGGGTTGTTCGCCGCGGTGGATCTCTTCCATCGCTCGTACCAGAGCGAGGCTGACGCCGGCGCTCTCGAGGGGCTGCTGCTCGCACCCGTGCACAAGGGCGCGGTGTACCTCGGCAAGACGATCGCGGCCGCCACCCAGGTACTGGTGCTGGTCACCGCCACCGCACTGATGGTCGCAGTGCTGTTCGGGCTCCCCCTGAATCGCGCCCCGCTCCTGCTCGCCCTCACGCTGGTTCTCGGGGCGATCGGACTGAGCTCCCTGGGCAGCCTGTTCGGCCTGCTCACCGTCATCGGCGCGCGACAGGCCGCCCTGCCGATCCTGGTGCTGCCGCTGGTCAGTCCGGTGGTCATCGGGGCGATCAGGGCCACCTCGAGCCTGGCGCAAGGCAGTACCGAAGGTGTCGCCGGCTGGCTCGGCGTGCTCGCGGCCTTCGACGCCGCCTTCCTCGCGACCGGATACCTGGTCTACGGCCACCTGCTCGAGGACTGATGTCCAGTCGCTCTTGACAGGGCGTGCAGGCAGGAAGACTCTTTCTAAAACATAAAAGTATGACTGTTAGAGGAGGTCCAAATCATGGCGAAGCCAACACCCGTGGAGCAGAGGTCCCACGGCGAACCCGCTCCACGTCCCGGGTCCCTTCGCCGTCCGCGTACTCGGACGCTCGCGACGCTGGGCGTGCTGGCGCTCGGGGGCGTGGTCGCTGTGGCCTTCCAGGCCACGGCCGCCACCTCCAACGTCGAAACGACGCGTGCCCCCTCCGACGACAGCGTGGACCACGCCGCCAAGGTCCTGGTGCGGCAGGGGCGTGCGACCTTCCGTTTCGACACCTTCGGTGACGAGAAGTTCTGGGGCGACACGCTGCACCTGAACCAGGCGATCGCCGGAGCTGACAACGGCGGTGTCGGACCGGGCGTGAGCCCGAAGACGGCTCTCGCCGTCGGCCTCAAGGTAGACGTCGCGGCCCTTCCCTGGAGCGTCCGCGACGCACTCGCGAAGGGCCAGGTGAACCTCGACGACCCCGCCGTCACCCTGGCGCTGCTGAAGCTCAACTCGGTCGTCGGCGTGAAAGGCTTCTTCGCCTCCGACGGAAGCCTGCGCTCCGTCGGCATCGAGTGCGCGCTGTGTCACTCGACCGTCGACGACTCCTTCGCACCCGGCATCGGCAAGCGCCTCGACGGCTGGGCGAACCGCGATCTCAACGTGGGTGCGATCGTCTCGCTCGCGCCCAACCTCCAGCCGGTCGCCAACCTCCTCCACACCGATGTGGCGACGGTGAAGGCCGTGCTGGCCGCGTGGGGACCCGGCAAGTTCGACGCCGAGCTCTTCATGGACGGCAAGGCGTTCCGTCCCGACGGTAAGACGGCGGCAACGCTGATCCCGCCTGCGTTCGGACTCCTCGGGGTCAACCAGCACACGTCGACTGGCTGGGGCTCGGTGACCTACTGGAACGCGTTCGTGGCCAACCTGGAGATGCACGGCCAGGGCACCTTCTACGACCCGCGACTCGATGACGCCAAGCAGTTCCCGATCGCTGCGGAGAACAGGTTCGGACACACCAAGGCTGCGGTCGACCTGATCTCTCCCAAGCTCCCCGCCCTGGAGGCCTACCAGCTGGCCCTTGCCGCGCCCCGCGCCCCCAAGGGGTCGTTCGATGCGGCATCCGCACAGCGCGGCAAGAACCTGTTCATGGGGCAGGCCACCTGCTCCACGTGCCACGTGGCGCCCACCTTCTCCGAGCCCGGCTTCAACATGCACAGCGGCGAGGAGATCGGCATCGACAACTTCCAGGCGGACCGGTCGCCGACCCACATGTACCGCACGAGTCCGCTGCGTGGTCTCTGGAGCCACCAGAAGGGCGGCTTCTACCACGACGGTCGGTTCCCGGACCTCGACGCGGTGGTGCGGCACTACAACAGCACGTTCGACCTGGGGCTGACGACCGCTCAGCAGAAGGACCTCGTCGAGTACCTGAAGTCCCTGTAGCTGTCGCTGTCTACCCAAGGAGAAAACCATGAAGGTCCTCGATCGCCTGCTGGTCACGGTGGGCACACGCCGTGCCCAGCGGGTGCTCGGGTGGCTGACGCTGCTCGGGCTGGCCGCCACCGCGGTGTTCGCGCTGGCGGTCGTCCCGGCCGACGCCGAGCAGGGGGACGTGCAGCGGTTGATGTACGTGCACGTCCCCGCAGCGTGGCTGGCGTTCCTGTCCTTCGGTGTCGTGTTCCTCGCCAGCGTCGCCTACCTGAGGACCGGTCGGATCCGGTGGGACCGCGTCGCCGTCGCGTCCGCGGAGATCGGTGTGCTGTTCTGCGTGCTCACCCTGATCCTCGGCTCCCTGTGGGGACGGCCGGTGTGGGGCACCTGGTGGACCTGGGACCCACGCTTGACGACGACCGTTGTGCTGCTGCTCATCTATGTCGGCTACCTGTCGCTGCGCAACGTCGCGGACAGCCCCAGCCGTCGGGCTCACTGGTCCGCAGTCGTGGGAGTCGTCGGGTTCGTCGACGTACCGATCGTGCACATGTCCGTGGTCTGGTGGCGCTCGCTGCACCAGGAGGCCACCGTCATCCGCCCCGGGACGCCGACCATGGACCCGAGCATGCTCGCAGCCCTCCTGCTCGGCACCGTGGCCTTCTCCGTGGCCTACGGCTACCTGATGGCCGTCCGGCTCCGGGTGGGCCGCCTCGAGGACCACGCCGCATCGACGGTGATGTCACGCCCGTCGCCCCGGGCGAGGGCACCGCGCCCGGCCCCCGCCAGCCCGCAGCCGGTCGGAGGTGAACGTCGTGCATGACATCGGCTACCTGGTCGCTGGCTACGGGGTCACTGCCGCAGCACTTGGGTGGTACCGCTGGCGGTTGGCTCGCAGGGGCCGCCGTGCTCGCCATCTGATCGCCACGTTGTCCGGTCGTCCGATGCGGGACGGAGGGAACGGACGATGACCCTCACGGCCGAACCGACGACTAGCGGTGGAGCGTCCCCGGTGCCACCGCCCGCCGCCGGCACCCCCGGACGGCCGGTCCGGTGGTCGGCCCGGTGGCGGCTCGTGGTCTGTCTTGCCATCGTTGTGGGCGCCCTGGGGTGGGTGGCGGTGCGGGGGCTCACCGGCAGCTTCGTCTACTACCTGACCCCCACCGACATCAGCGTCGGGCACAAGGCCGACGTCGACCAGCGCGTCCGACTGGGTGGGTACGTCGTACGGGGCAGCCTGCATCGAGAGCCGAGCGCGCTCCGATTCGTGGTCAGTGACGGCGTGAACACGATGCGGGTGCTCAGCACGGGCCCGGTGCCGGAGATGTTCCGTGCCGGGCAGGGCGTCGTGCTCGAGGGCGCGCTCGGCAGAGACGGACGGTTCCACTCCGACACGCTCCTGGTGAAGCACGACGGTGACTACCGTGCCCCCGAGCCCGGGCACCGGCCGGAGGGTGGCTGAGGATGGCACACCTGGGGCAGCTAGGACTGGTCATCGCGCTCGCGCTGGCCGGTTACGGGATGGTCGCCGCGTTCCTCGGCGGCCGCACCCGCCGGCCGGCGTTCGTGGAGAGCGCGCGGCGAACCTCCTTCGCGGTGCTCGGCGTCGTCGTGGTCGTCAACGCGGCGATGCTCGTGGCTCTGCTGAGGGACGACTTCGGGATCCGGTACGTCGCTGAGAACTCCTCGCGGGGCACGCCGACGTTCTTCAAGGTGCTGTCCCTGTGGGCGGCCGATGACGGATCGCTCTTGCTGTGGAACCTGATCCTCGCCGGGTTCATCGGCGCGGTGGCGTGGCGCTTCCGGAAGGGCCACCCCTTGACCTTTCCCTACGCGCTGGGCGTGCTGTTCGGCGTGCAGCTGTTCTACCTGCTGTTGATCAACGGTCCAGCCAGGCCGTTCGCAACGCTCGCCACGGCTCCGGCAGACGGCCGGGGCCCGTCCCCGCTGTTGCAGAACCACCCGCTGATGGCGGTGCACCCGCCGTTCCTGTACCTGGGGTTCATCGGGTTCACGGTGCCCTTCGCCTTCGGGATCGCGGCGCTGCTGGCGGGTCCAGGATCCGAGCAGTGGGTGGCGCAGATCCGTCGGTGGACGCTCGCCGTGTGGTGCTTCCTGACCATCGGACTCGCGCTCGGCGCCCTCTGGTCCTACTCCGTGCTGGGCTGGGGCGGGTACTGGGCCTGGGACCCGGTCGAGAACGTCGCGCTCCTTCCCTGGCTCGTCTCGACGGCGTTCCTGCACACCGTGATGCTCCAGCAACGCCGGGGGATGGCATCGCTGTGGAACCTCGTGCTCGTCATCGCGGCGTTCGCACTCATGACCTTCGGGACCTTCCTGACCCGCGGGAACGTCCTCACCTCGATCCATGCGTTCACCGAGTCGGGAGTGGGACCCGCGTACCTCGGCTTCCTCGTGGTCGTCCTCCTCGGCGGCTTCGGTCTGGTCGCGTGGCGGATCCCCTCACTCCGGTCGCCGGCCCGCATGGACTCCCTGCTCACCCGGGAGGCGGCCATCGTGGGCAACAACGTGCTGCTGCTCTCCGCGACCGCGATCATCCTGCTCGGTACGACGGCCCCCCTGATCGTCGAGGCCGTGAGCGGTGAACGGATCAGCGTCGGCAGGCCGTACTTCGAGAGCGCGCTCGCCCCTGTGTTGCTCCTCCTGCTCCTGCTGGTCGGCACCGCACCGATGCTTCCGTGGCGGGCGACCCGTCGTAGCCGTCGTCTTGCCCCCCTCCGGCTCCCGGTCATCGTGGCTGGCTCGGTGACAGTCGCCGCAGCATTCGCTGGAGCCCGGCACATCGAGGCCGCGGCGGGGTTCGGGCTGGCCGCCCTCGTCATCGTCACCAACGGGCAGGAGCTGCTCACGGGTGTGGTGCGGTCGAGGCGGCGTCACCAGCGAGGTGCGCTCCGACGCGGCGGGCGGCGCTACGGAGGCCTGCTGGTGCACGTGGGGCTGGGGGTCCTTGCCGCCGGGGTCATCGCGTCGTCCGGTTTGGGGAAGCAGTCCGAAGTGACCTTGTCTGAAGGGCAGAGCGTCGCGTTCGGCGGCCACGAGCTGCGCTACGACGGACTCACGACCACACGGGAACCCCAGCGGACGGTGCTCACGACCCGGCTCTCGGTCACCGACGGTCCAGGTGCGGCAACCGGAGCCCTGACACCCCGCCTGAACCTGTATCCCGCCGCGTCGGAGCCCATCGGCTCACCCTCGATCGACCGGGGGCCGGTGTGGGACCTGTACGCCTCGGTGATAGGCCTGCAACGCAACGGGGAGTCCGCGACCTTCCGTCTCTACCACAACCCGGGGGTCAACTGGGTGTGGCTCGGAGCGCTGCTCATGGTGATCGGTGGCCTCTCCGCCGGCTGGTCCCGTCGTCGCGTCGACCGGATGCCCCGTGGTCAGACAGACCCGCGCCGCGAGCGGGTGCCGGCCGGGGTCGGAGCCTCCTGATGGCCACCCGCCGCACGCAGGTCTGGGCTGTCGGTGCCGTCGCTGTCGCCGTGGTGCTGGTCACGACCGTGCTCGCCTTCGGGCTTGGTCACCGGGGCGCCCTGGCGACCGGACAGTTCGTGCGACGTCCGGCGCCGACCTTCGTCCTGCCCGCCCTCGACCGCCGTACGCAGCGCACCGTGCGACTCGCCCAGCTCCGGGGGCACGTCGTCGTGGTCAACTTCTGGGCTTCGTGGTGTGCCGAGTGCCGCGCCGAACAGGCGGCACTGAACCGGACCTGGCAGCGATACCGTGACGCCGGAGTGGTCGTCGTCGGTGTGAACTTCCAGGACGCGGCCGGGGACGCACGGCAGTACGCCGCGACCTCGGGAGGTTCCTACCCGGTGGTCAGTGACAGCGACTCCTCGGCGGCCCTCGCGTACGGAATCCGGGGAGTTCCGGAGACGTACGTCGTCGACCCCAAGGGCCAGCTGGTGGACCGCTTCGTCGGCCCGGTCACGTACCCGCAGCTCTCCCGACGGATCGACGACGTCATGTCCAAGGGGGACCGATGACCAGGCGCAGGTGGACCGCGACGGACGCGGTGGTCGTCGTGGCGCTCCTGGCCGCCCTGGTCGCCCTGGCAGCCGTTGCGCTCGCCGACAGGTCGGCTCGCCCGACTGCGGAAGAACAGGCACACGACATCGCCGCGGCACTTCACTGTCCGGTGTGCAAGGACCTCTCGGCAGCCGACTCGCCGGCGCCCCTCGCCCGCCAGATGCGCGCGCAGATCCGCGAACGGCTGGCCGACGGCGCCGCGCCGGAGGAGATCCGCCAGGAGTTCGTCTCGGCGTACGGGACCTCGGTGCTGATGTCTCCTCCGGAGCACGGCTGGGGACGGGCGGTCAACTTTGCACCGCTCGCGCTCCTCGCCGGCGCCGCCCTCATCGGTGCGGCAGTGCTTCGTCGAGGGCTGCGTTCACCGACGCCAGCGGGCCTGAACGGCGAGCCGTTGCCGCTCGACGACGAGGCCCGGCGCCGACTCGAGGACGCGCTGGTGCAGCTGAGCCGGGAGGAACCATGATCTACGCCGTCCTGATCGGAGTGCTCTGCGCCCTGGTCGCAGCGGGCCTCGTGCGTCCGTTCCTCGTCGCCCGGCGCGATGCCGCCCGCGAGCCGACGACGAGCGCGGCAGAGTCCCGCTCACTGCTGCGCCAGCTTCGAGACCTCGACGACGACCTCGCCGCCGGCCGGATTGCCGAATTGGAGCACCGGAGACTGCGGAGTGGGCTCGAGGCGCAGGCAGCAGCCGCCCTGGCGGGCCAGGCCGACCTGCCGCCCGAGCCTGATCGCGCGGCCACGACGCGCGCGATGCGGACCGACGCCGGGCCCACCACGGGGGGCCGACGCAGCCGTCGTGTGGTCGCCGCTGGGGTAGCGGTGCTGAGTGCTGCCGCGGTGATGGTGCTTCTCGTCCGGGCCGTCGACCAGCGGGAGCCGCAGCCCGAGACCGGCGGCTCCGCCTCTCCCGCGCCGGTGCAGCCGTCGACGACTACCGGCGCCCCGTCCTCGACAGGAGGCGGAGGGCGGGTCACCAAGGCCGCCCTGGCTGACGTCGAGCAGGCGGTCGCACAGGTGAAGTCACATCCCGGACAGGCTGCTGCTCATGTCGAGCTGGCACGGGCCTACACGGCTGCCGGCCAGCCGCAGCTCGCGTCGGTGGAGTATCTCGCGGCGACCAGGATCGACGCCGGAGACGTCGAAGCCAATACTGCCCTCGGCCTGGTCGCGTTCAAGGCGGGCAACGCACGTCTGGCCGACTCCCTGGTCACGAAGGGGCTCAGGGCGCATCCGCACTACCCCGAGGCGTTGTACACACGTGGACTGATCCGCGCGATGGGTCTGCACCGAGCTGCGGCCGCCGCGAGGGACCTCCGGGCCTACCAGCATGCGGCGCCGACGGGATCGCATCGGACCACGGTCGCGACGGTCCTCGCGCTGCTCAGGAGCGGGGCCATCAAATGACCACGCTCGCCTGCCTCTCGATCTCTGGCAGCCGAGTCCCCCTGCCCGTGCTCGAGGCGGTCTCCTTCAGTCCCGATGAGCTTCACCCCGCACTTCTCGACCTCCGCGCGCGAACCGGCGCCGAACAGCTCTGCGTCCTGTCCACGTGCGAGCGCACCGAGGTGTACGCCTGCTGGCGGGGCCCCGCGGACCCCGGTGCGCTGGTTGCGGCCGTGGCCGGGTCTCGACGGCTGGGTATCAGAGAGGTCGAGGAGGCAGCCACCGTGCTGTCCGGGCCCGATGCGATCCGCCATCTCCTCCGGGTGGCCGCCGGCCTCGAGTCGTTCGTGCTCGGCGAGAGGGACATCGTCCGCCAGGTTCGGACCGCCGCGGAAGCGAGTCGCAAGGCCGAGCTCGGTGGGCTGCATCTGGAGCGGTTGATGGCGAGTGCAGTCAACACCGCGCGCCGCGTGCACCGCAGCACCCGGTTGAGCGAGGACGGTCGATCCGTTGCGGCAGCCGCGGTGCGTCGGGCGGCGGCGGAGCTTGTTGGCGGCCTCGGGGGCCGCCGGGTGCTCGTCGTGGGCGCCGGGCAGGTTGCCACCGAGGCAACCGTCACTGCGGCGCGCCTGGGGGCCGCGGTGACGGTGTGCAACCGAACCAAGCGGCATGCCCAGAAGCTGGCGACATCGGGAGCGAGCGTCGTCGACCTCGGCGCGCTCGTCGACGTCCTCGCCGTGACCGACGTAGCGGTGTTCGGCACAGCGGCGCCGTACCGGCTGCTGGACGCCGCCAGGCTGGCCGGGACACGCACCGGCACGGAGCCGGATCTGCTGATCATGGATCTGTGCCTGCCGCGAAATGTCGACCCGGCGGTGCGGACGGTGGCCGGTGTCCGGCTCATCGACCTCGACGACATGCGACTGGCCGGGGCTCCCGGGAGCGTAGGGGTCACCGAGGACCTCGTCCGTGCGAACGAGATCGTCGACGGAGAGCTGGCCCGTTACCTGCGCTGGATGGCCGGCAGGTCCGCGGCCGGAGCGGTACGTCGGCTGCGGGCAGACGTGGACAGCTGGGCAGCCAGCCAGGCCAAGCAGGCGAGTCTGGGATATCCGGACCAGGTCCGGCCGGCCATCGAGGAGGGGGTGCGCCGCGCCGTGCGTCGTCTCGCCCACGCGCCCACCAAACGCCTCCTCGAGGCCGCGGAGGCCGGGGACGAGCGGCTGGTCGAGGTGCTCGCAGGAGTCTTCGCTCCAGACCACGGCGGGCAGAGCTAGAGGGCCTGCAGGGAACCGCTCAGCCGCCGGCCTGGGCGAGCTCCTTCGGCTCGGTGACCGGGTCGTCGGAGAGCATCTGCCGACGCGCAATCGTGCGGAGGTCGTCGCGACCCTGCTCGTCTAGGGGCTCTCCGTTCGCGATCTCGACCTCCGTGACGAGCCAGGCCCAGAGTTCGCGCACGAACGCGCGGAACTGCTCGCGTCCCTGCTCGGAGAGCTCGACGCGGTCCTCGGCCTCGAGCAGGAGGCCCTGGCTGATGCAGTCGTCGATGGCGGGCCGGATCAGCGCCATCGGCACCCGGTGGGAGGCCGCGATGTCGTACGGGTCCGTCGGGCCATGGGCGTGGATCTGCTGGATCGCGACCTGGCGGAGGGTCCACACCTGGACGCCGTCGAGTCCCGCTCGCGAGGCCTCGAGGAGCGTGGCAGCAGCCTCCGGCAGTCGGGTCTGGAGGATCCGCACCACCTGGCCCTCGAGCTGCTCCTGGGCGGTCCGCTGATCGGGGATGGCGAAGGCGGGTCCGATGTCGGAAGCCCCGGGACGGGTCAGCCCGCGCATCGGCACCTGCTTGAGGAACAGCGCCACGATGAACGCGATCAGGGCCACCGGGATCGCCGACGCGAACACGTTCTGGAGAGAGTCGGCGTAGGCCGCGACGACCGCGTCGAACTGAAGAGGCGGAAGGGCCTGCACCCCGGCCGGGCTGGTCACCTGGGTCGGGTCGGCGCCGGTCGTAGCGACCGCCTTGGCGAGATTCGGCGCGAGCTGGTTGGCGTAGATGGTGCCGAAGACCGCTGCGCCGAACGAGCTGCCCATCGTCCGGAAGAACGTGACCCCGGAGGTGGCAACGCCCAGGTCGCGATACTCCACTGTGTTCTGCACGATGATCGTCAGCACCTGCATGGACAGGCCGATCCCGATCCCGAGCACCAGCATCGCGCCCGACGTCTCGAGGGTCGTGGAGTGCTGGTCGAGGTGCGAAAGCCACCACATGCCGAGCGCCATCACGACCGACCCGACGATCGGAAAGACCCGATACCGGCCGGTGCGGGTGACGACGTTGCCGGCGCTCACCGACGCGACGATCAGCCCGAGCACCATCGGCAACGTGCGAAGCCCGGAGACGGTGGCGCTGACGCCCTGGCAGTACTGCAGGTACGTCGGCAGGAAGGTCATGCAGCCCAGCAGCGCGAAGCCGACGACGAAGCTGAGCACAGCGCTGATGCTGAACACGTTGCGCCGGAACAGTCGCAGCGGGAGGATCGGCTCGGCCGCCCGGCTCTCGGCCGCGATGAAGCAGCCCAGGAAGACCACGCCCCCGGCGACCAGGCCGATGATGGTCGGTGAGCCCCAGGCGTACTGGGTGCCGCCCCAGCTCGTAGCCAGGATCAGTCCCGCAGAACCGAGTGAGATGAACACGATGCCCAGGGTGTCGAAGACCGGGCGCCCGGAGGTGGGTACGGACGGCAGCAGCCTGACCGCCAGGGGGATGATCACCAGCGCGATCGGCACGTTGACGTAGAAGACCCACTGCCACGACAGGTGGTCGGTGAAGAAGCCGCCGAGCAGCGGCCCGAGGACCGTCGTACCTCCGAAGACAGCACCCATGGCGCCCTGGTACTTGCCCCGCTCACGCAGCGGGATGATGTCGGCGATCATCGCGGTCGCGGTGACCGTCAGGCCGCCGCCGCCGATGCCCTGCAGCGCGCGCGACCCGATCAGCCAGCTCATCGACTCGGAGAGGCCGGCCAGCATCGAGGCAACCGTGAACAGCGCGATGCTGCCGATGAAGATCGACTTGCGCCCGAACAGGTCCCCGAACTTGCCGCCCAGGATCGTCGCGATGGTCTGGGTCAGGAGGTAGGCCGTCACCACCCAGCTCATGTGCTCGGCGCCACCGAGATCGCCGACGATCGTCGGGAGTGCCGTGGCCACGATCGTGCCGTCGAGCGCTGCCAGGAGCATCCCGCCCATGACCAGCGAGAACGCCACGTTCCGGGCGCTCGATCCGAGCACTTGAGGGTCGTCGGTCCGGGAGAGGTCGTCGTCGACCGACTCGACCTGGGTCACGGGCGCCAGACTATGCCCGGACCAGACCGACCGGACCGGCCCGCCACATCGTGGCGTGTCTCAGATGCCGAGCCGGTCGTCAAGCAGCCTGACGACCGGCCAGGCACCGTCCGTCCAGTTCGAGATGACGGTGTAGGTGATCGATGACGAGGGGTGGTGCAGGCTGGCGAACGACACGCCTGCGTCGTACCCCTCCAGCCAGACCCCGTCGCCCCTAGCGCGAAGGTGGAACCCGAGGCCGTAGCGCTTGGACTCCTCCGGCCAGTCGCTGTGCGGACGCACCATCTCGGCGACCCGCTCCGGCGACACGATCCGTCCGGCGAAGAGTGAGTCCCAGAAGGCGCTGAAGTCGTCAGCGGTCGAGTAGATGCCGCCGTCACCGCTACCGAGCACTGGGAGATGAAACACGTTCGTCCTCGGGCCGTCGACAGACAAGTAGCCCAGGGCAGCGCGTCCGGGGAGCTCATCGGAGCGCAGGAACGCGGTGTCGACCATGCCCGCGGGCTCGCAGACCAGGGTGCGAACCAGCTGCTGGTAGTCCACGCCACTCGCCCGTTCGGCCAGCAGCGCGAGCACCACATAGCCGCCGTTGTTGTACGCGAACCGCTCGCCGGCGGGGAAAGCGGTCTGGTGCCCGTCCAGGACCGGCAGGTACAGCTCGGTCGTGGCGAGCTCGTGCACCGACACGGGCATCACGTAGTCGCCCCTGTCGTCGACGGAGTCCTCGTCGAGGTAGTCGCCGATCCCGGACCGGTGTGCCAGCAGGTGTTCGATCGTCACGTCGTCGGCGATCAGGGGCAGGTCTTCGCCGAGCAGCGAACGGGCGGTCGTGCCGAGCTCGAGCGTCCCACGCTCGACCAGGCTCATGACCGTCAGTGCCGTCAGGCCCTTCGTCCCGCTCGCGGTCGCGAACAGGGTCTCAACCGTGTTGCGGACCCCGTGGGCTCGGTCGGCGTACCCGTAGGCCGTGGCGAACTCAGCCTCGCCCGAGCGATCGACGCGGACCACGCCGGAGAACCCGGTGCGCTCCGCCGCTCGGTCCACCGCGTCCCGGAGTGACTGCATCGCGCCGAACCTACCAACGAGTGCCGCACGGCTGCAGCCGCTGCGCAGCGTCAGCGGCGCAGCAGAGCAGCGATCTCGTGGTAGCCGCGCTGCTCGGCGTGGCGCAACGGGGTGACGCCGTCGCGGTCGGCGATGGCCCGGTCGGCGCCTGCCGCCAGCAGGATCCGCACGATCTCCTGGTGCTTCTTGCCGCCGTTGCCGAGGATGACCGCCTCCAGCAGTGCCGTCCAGCCGAGGTCGTTGACGTGGTCGATGTCGACCCCGGTCCGCACGACGCGGCGCACGTATGCGACGTGGCCGCGTTCGCTGGCGGGGATCGGGGACAGGCCACCGAACCGGTTACGGACGGTGAGGTCCGGGCTGGCGGGCAACAGGGTCTCGAGCATCGGAACGCTTCCCGTGACACCTGTGACCAGCCACGGCGTGTCGTGCCGGTCGTCGAGGGCGTCGGGGTCGGCCCCCATCGCCACCAGCACCCTGGCGACCGGCACCTGGTCGTAGGTCGCGGCGAGCAGCAGTGCCGTGCGGTCGTGCTCGTCGCGTGCCTCGATGTCAGCCCCCGCGCGGAGCGCGACGGCGACCGCGTCGGCGTCACCGTCCGCGGCCGCGCGCAGGAGGGCGGCGTCGGGATCAGTCGGGCGATCGGCGGTGGTCACATTCCTCAGGATGCTCTCCAGTCCGTCGAACCCGCGCTCGCGGGCCATCTCCAACGGGGTGAGGCCGGCCGAGGTCGACCGGCCGGTCAGCCGTACGCCGCCCGCGGCAAGCGCTCGGACGGTGGTTGCGTACGTCGACGTGTCCTCGCCGAGCCAAACCGCTTCGTGGATCGCCTGGTAGCCGATCCGGTTGACGTGGTCGCGGTCGATGCCCGCCTGCAGCAGATCACCGACCACAAGGCCGTGGCCGCGCTCCGCGGCGCGGATCAGGCCGGTGCCGTTCCAGCTGTCCTTGTCGTTGATCCTGGCACCCGCGCGGAGCGTGAGCCGGAGCAGGTCGAGGTAGCCCTCACTGGTGGCGATGAGGTAGGCCGACTGCACGGTGTTGTCCTTCGCGTTGACGTCGGCTCCCTGCCGGATCAACCGGTGGGCGCGGGCCACGTCGTTCGCCCACGCAGCGTCGCGCAGCCGGCGGTTCAGCGCTGCGATCTGCTTCCCGGACGTCGCCTTCGCCGAGTCGGTCCTCCCCCTCGCCGACTCGGCGGGCGTGCCGGGACTGCTGCTCCGGCCGCTGTCCGGGGAGGGCTCCGGGGACATTGTCGTGGGACCAGCCCCGCACCCGGCCAGGATGAGCGCAAGGGGGAGGGCGGCGAGGACGACGCGCTTCACCGGGTCGGATCCGTGATGACCTCGTACGGTCCGGTCGCGACGGCCTCGTCGAACTTGCTGTCGACGTACAGGATCCGGCCGCGCAATGTCTTGGCCGTGGTGAGGACGCGGTCGGCGGAGCTGGCCCTCTGGTCGAGGAGCAGTGCGCGCCGGCCGTCGTGGGTGAGCCGTAACGTCGCGATCATCTTGCTGAAGTTGCGGACGACGGTGAGCCGGTTGCCCTGGCGGACCAGCCCGTCGGCGTCCTTGAGGTCCACCCCGCCGGTCTCGACCGGGCTGACCGTGGCCGTCCGGGTCGAGAAGCGCCAGAGCCGGCCGATGTTGCCTTGAGCAACCACGAAGGCGCTGCGGTCGGCGGTGAGCACGATGCCGCCGAGGTTGAAGCCGTCCTCGCGCTCGATGGTGCCGGTCGCGTCGGCCCACAGGCTCGCCTTCCAGCCGTTGCCGGCGTTCGCGACCCGGAACACCTGGGCGTCGTTGGAGTTCGTGAAGTACGCCGCTCCGTCCGGACCGATCGCCACGTCGTTGAGGAAGACGTCGGTCCCCGGTGCACGAAGCGCCGCGAGCAGGGTGCCGCTGGCGCTGTAGACCCAGAGGTCGGGGCGACCGGTGCCGTTGCCGTTGGGGCCGCCGGCGATGTAGACGCGGCCCGCCTTGTCCACCGTGATGCCGCGCGCGGTGAACCGGCCGTCGGTGCCGTCTCCGCCGAGCCACTCGGCCGTAGTTGCCGAGCGGACCGTTCCGCGGTGGATCTCACCGCCAGTCACCTCGCTGACGTAGAACACTCCGCGCCGCTGGTCGGCGCCGATGCCCTCGAACTTCGAGCCGACCGGGCTGTCGGTGTCGCCCGTGAGCAGGTAGGTCGTGGGGCGACCGTGGTCGCTGTGCGCAACGGCCGGTGCGGCGCTGAGCGTGGAACCGACGGCGACGGCGACGAGCAGGGTGCTGGTGATCAGGGAGGTGCGCTTCATGGCTCTCGTTCCTCGGCTGGGGTCGGGGTTGGTGGCTCCATGGTGCTTGCACCCCCGGGGCCGGGGCGTCGGGCAGTCGGTCAGGTTTCGATAGCCGATCGGTTGATGCCGTCGACCTGCGGCTTCCCTACGCTGGTCCGACCATGACCCCACCCGCGACGCACTCCGGCACGGAGCGCGCCGGCGTGCACGGGATTCTCGCACCTGCGGCGCGCCTCGATCGCTGGCTGCTGGCCGTCCTCGTGGTGTTGCTGATGACCTGCGCGGCGCGGTACGTCGCCCGTCACGGCGTGGGCGCGATCGGCGTGGCCGTGCTGGCGGGTGCACTGCTGCTCGCCGTGGCGTACGCGACGCGGGGCCTCCTACCCGGCCGCTCCTGGTGGCCGACGGTCTGGGTCACGGGGATGGTGGTGCTCTGGGGAGCGCTCACCTTGGTGGCGCCGTCGTTTGCGTGGTGTGCAGTGCCGGTCGCCTTCGCGGTGCTGCGCGTGCTGCCCTTCGGCTGGGCCGTCGCGACCGTGATCGCGATGACCGTGTTGGTCACCATCGCCTGGCTCCGCATTACCGACGAGGTGGACCCCGCACAGGTGGCCGGGCCGATCGCGGTCGCGTTGGTCACGGTGTTGGCGTACCGCGCCCTCGACCTGGAGTCGCGGGCCCGTCAAGACCTCCTCGACCGCCTGGTCGAGGCGCAGGCCGACCTCGGGGAGGAGCAGCAGCGCACCGGCGCGCTCGCCGAACGCACCCGTCTCTCCCGCGAGATCCATGACTCCGTGGGGCAAGGCCTGTCGAGCATCAACCTGCTCCTCCAGGCAGCCGAGCAGGTGTGGGACACCCAGCCGGCCGCCGCCCGTGAGCATGTCCGCACTGCTGCCTCGACCGCCCGCTACGGCCTCGACGAGGTCCGCCTCGTGGTGCGGGACCTGGCGCCGGCCGATCTCGCGGTCGACGGCGGGACCGCGTCGGCCCTGCCCGCCGCTCTGCGCCGCGCGGCCGAGCAGGCGGCGCCGGGCATGCGCGTGGAGGTGCGCGTCGACGGCTCTCCGGTCCCGGTCCCGGCCGAGGCCGCCGCGGCCCTGGTCCGGACGGCTCGGGGGGCGCTCGCAAACGTGGTCGAGCACGCGTACGCCCAACGGGTGGCGATAACCCTGACCTACCAGGTCGACGAGGTGGTTCTGGACGTCCGCGACGACGGACGTGGGTTCGTGCCCGGTCAGGTCCTGCCCAGAGGCTCACGCGGCCGCGGCCTGGCCGGCATCCGGGAACGCGCGACGACGCTCGGCGGCCACGCCGACATCGAGAGCGCACCGGGGGAGGGGACCACGGTATCGGTGCGCTTCCCACTGCTGACGCTGAAGAGAACCCCGTGATCCGGATCGTCCTGGTCGACGACCACCCCGTCGTACGCGCGGGCCTTCGCGCCCTGATCGACGGGCAGGGCGACCTGGCCGTGGTCGGCGAAGCCGACGGGCTCGAGCAGGCTCTGGCCGTGGTGGCCGCGGACCGGCCGGACGTCGTCCTGATGGACCTCAGCCTGGGCGCGGGACGGGTCGGGGGGGCCGACGCGACCGCGGCCCTGCGAGGACTCGACTCGGCGCCCGAGGTGCTCGTGTTGACCACCTACGACACCGAGTCCGACATCCTCCGGGCACTCGAGGCCGGGGCACGGGGCTACCTCCTCAAGGACGCTCCCCCCAAGGACCTGTTCGACGGCATCAGGGCCACCGCCCGAGGCGAAACCGTGCTCGCGCCGTCCGTCGCGGCCACCCTGGTCCGCCGTACCATCCCCGGCGCGAGCAGCGTCACCGATCGGGAGGTCGAGGTGCTCGAGCTCCTCTCGCGCGGCCTGGGCAACAAGGAGATGGCGAGCGAGCTCTTCGTCTCCGAGGCGACCGTGAAGTCCCACCTCTCGCACATCTACACCAAGCTCGGCGTCGACACCCGGGCCGGCGCGGTTGCGGCCGCGATCGAACGGCGCATCATCCGACCTTGAGGCACCTTGCACCCCGAAGAGTGTTGCGTGGGTGACCGCCGGGGGCGTAGTACGAAGCATGCGGTTCGGCGCGTGGCTCTCGGTCTCGGTTTCGGCGCTCCTCTGCACGGGACTTGGCCTCGCCGGCCCGTCCACGGCTGCACACCAGGAGGACGTAGCGGCCGGCTCGCTCGGTCGCGCCGACTCCGGCGGGGCTGGGTTCGTACTCGCGACCACGACGCCGGGTGGCCCCGGAATGGCTCCGGCGTTCGTGGGGAACGGCTACCTGGCTGGTCGCCAGCCTTTCGACGGCCAGGGGTTCGCCGAGGTCAGGCTGCCCGGCCAGAACGATCCGCTGCCCACTCAGTCAGAGGTGCACGGGCTGTACGCCCTCGGAATCCCATCTGCCCCACCTGGTTCGCCGCCGCAGCCGCCCGTGGAGCGACGGGCCGCCCTGCCGGCCTGGTCGACCCTGTCCTACAACGACGGCAGCGGCGCCTACGCGCTTTCTCGAGGCGAGGTCGCCGGGTACCGGCAGGCCCTCAACGTGCACACCGGCACGCTCACCACGTCGCTGACCTGGACCTCGCCCGCGGGTCGCAAGGTCGATCTCCGGTACGACGTCACGCCCGACCGGGCCCACCGTCGCGTGGCCGTGGTACGGCTGCGAATCGTGCCGCGGTTCAGTGGGCCGGTAACCGTGACCGACACCCTCGACGGCCGGGCGGCCGAGCTGCTCGACCCGAAGGGCACCGGCCACGCCTCCAGCCGCCAGTGGGTGGACGTCGCGAGTGAGGGCCTGGGAGTACGGGCGACGGAGGCGTCCACGCTGGTGGGTGGCCCGGTGCACGCCGTGGCCTCCGGCGACCCGTTGACCGCGAAGCAGGCAGTGGCCCTCGACGTACGTCGTGGCCAGACCTACACGATCACCAAGTACGTCGGGGTGGCCACCGGCTCGGACGCCGAACACCCGCACGGTCGGGCGTTGATCGCCTCGCGGGACGCCGCAGAGCGTGGGTACCTCAGCCTGAGGCGCGCCTCCGACGCAGCGTGGGCACGACTGTGGCGCTCCGACATCCTGGTCTCCGGCGACGCGCGGCTGCAGCGCCAGGTGCGGGCGTCGTTCTTCGCCTTGCTGGCCAGCGTCCGCAGCGACACCCCGTGGGCGCCCTCGCCGGGTGGCCTCTCCTCCGACGGATACAACGGGCACGTCTTCTGGGACTCCGAGACGTGGATGTACCCCTCGCTGCTGGCCACCGAGCCCACCATCGCCCGGGCGAGCCTGCGGTACCGCTTCGACCGCCTCCGGGCGGCGCGTGCCAACGCGACGAAAACCGGCGGGAGAGGAGCCCGGTACCCGTGGGAGAGTGCGCTGCGCGGCAGCGAGGAGACTCCGGCGTTCGCCAAGACCGGGAAGCTCGAGATCCACGTCAATGCGGACATCTCGCTCGCGGTGCACCAGTTCTGGCTGGCGACCGGCGACCGGCACTGGCTGGCGACCCGGGGCTGGCCGATGCTCAGGGGCATCGCCGACTACTACGCGGACCGGGCGACGCGGAACGCGGATGGCTCCTACAGCATCCGCAACATCATCCCGCCTGACGAGTACGCCGAAGGCGTCGACGACAGCGTGTACACGAACATGTCCGCCGCCCGGGCGCTCCGCTTCGCACGCGCGGCGGCCCGCGAGCTGGGCCGACCCGCGCACGCCAGCTGGACCAGGGTCGCGCGCGGCCTGCGGATCCTGTTCGATGCGCAGACGGGCGTGCATCCCGAGTACGCCGGCTACCCCGGCAACGCCGTCAAACAGGCCGACGTCACCCTCCTTTCCTACCCGTGGGAGCACCAGCAGTCGCACGACACGACCGCCGCGGACCTCGACTACTACGTTCCACGCACGGATCCGGGTGGGCCGTCCATGACCGACGCGATCCACTCGATCGTGACCTCCGCCCTCGGCACACCCGGATGCGCGGCATTCAGCTTCACCCGCCGAAGCGTCGACCCCTTCCTGCGCCCGCCGTACGACCAGTTCGCGGAGTCGCGCAGTGGTGGTGCGTTCACCTTCACCACCGGGACCGGCGGCTTCCTCCAGGAGTTCCTGTACGGCTACACCGGGTTCCGGTGGCGCGCAGACCGGGTCCACCTCGACCCGAGTCTTCCTCCGCAGCTGACCGGCGTCACTGCAAGCGCCCTGCACTGGCGAGGCCGTGTGCTCCAGGTCGCCGTTGGACCACGACAAACCGTCGTGCGCCTGGTGTCCGGTCGCCCGGTGCGGGTCGAGTCGCCCGCCGGGACCGCGCTGCTGCGCTCGACGATGACGCTGCCCACACGCCGTCCCGACCTGTCGCCCACCACCAACCTGGCCCGGTGCCGACCGGCGATCGCAGACCCGGACACCGCCGAGCCCGCCGAGGCCGCCGTCGACGGGACCGTCACCACGCAGTGGATCGGCGAGACCGCTGGCGCCAAGGTGACCGTCGACCTGGGTCGGATCCAGCAGGTCGGTGCGGTCACGGTCAGCCGCAACGCACTGACGACGTACCCACCACCCCCTGGTGGCGACAAGGGCGTCACGCGCCACACCGTCAGTGCCGACGCCCGCGTGCAGGTGTCCGTCGACGGCCGCACCTGGCGCACGCTGGGCATCGTCGGTGGCAAGCGGCTACGGGCACGGCTCGTCAACGACGGAGGTCCCGTTCGCTTCGCGCGGGTGGTCGCTGTGGGCGCCACCGACACCGTCCCGCTGATCGTGGGGGAGATTGCCCTCACTCGGGCAAGCAGCTGAGCCTCCGAATCGCCCGGGATACCCATCTGGGGGAGACTCTCGTCATGGGTGCAGACGAGATCGACGCCTACCTTTCCGCAGTAGACGAGCCCAAACGCAGCACGCTCGAGGCCGTACGCCGGTCGATCCGGGCCGCGGTTCCAGACGCGGAGGAGGGCATCTCCTACGGGATGCCGGCGTTCCGGGTCGGCGGGAAGGTGGTGGCCGGCTTCGCGGCGTTCAAGAACCACCTCGCCTACCTCCCACACAGCGGCAACGTCCTTGCCGAGCTCGCCGACGAGCTCGCGGGATATGAGTGCACGTCAGGGTCACTGCACTTCGCGATCGACGAACCGCTACCGGACGACCTGGTCGGACGCCTGGTCGAGGCGAAGCTGGCCCAGCTTGCGGTGTGAACCCCTTCCCCCACCGCGGCGACTGGCCACCCGGTGCCCGCTGCTCAACGTCGTGAGGGAGCGATGAGCGTGGCGGAGGACCAGTGAGCCGGCTGCTGGCGCGATGCCTGGTTGGGGTGCGCGGAGACCGCCGGTGGGTGCTCCAGCATGACGACAGCAAGGTCGTCACCGAGGTCCCCGTGGGGGACATGTCGGCGGACCTCGTCGAGAAGCGCTGCCAGAGCGTCCTCGATCGAGCCGGAACCAAGCGGTGCGCACGCGTCGAGTACCTGCAGGAACTCACCGCCGCCGTTCCGCGCTTCGCTGAGGCCGTCGGTGTAGAGCAACAGCCGGTCTCCGGGGCCCCATGCCACGGTCGTCTCGGTGAAGTCGTCTCCGATCCCGAGGGGCAACCCGGCGGGCACCTCCAAGAACCTGACCACACCATCGCGGCCGATCAGGACGGCCGGCGGATGCCCGGCGCTGGTGAGTGTGATGCTGTCCGGTGAGCACTCCACCAGGAGGGCGGTGGCGAACTCCTCCGGACCGAAGAAGGGCTCCAAGTAGGCGTGCATGCTCGAGGCAACGTCCGATAGGTGATGCTTTGCGGCCGCTGCCTGCCGGAACGCGCGGATGACTCGGGCCGCCTGCTCCACTGCGGCGAGGCCCTTGCCACGCATGTCGCCGACCAGGACCCGGGTATAGCCCTCCAGGCAGCAGTCGTAGAGGTCGCCCCCGACAACGGCGTCCTCGGCCGCGGACAGGTACCGGGCCGCCATACGCAGCCCATCGGTCCCGGCAGGCAGGCTCGGCAGGATGGCCCTTTGTGCGGTCTCGGCGATCTTGGTGACCCGAGCCAGCTGCTGCTCCCGTCGGACGCGGATGTAGGCGATGCCCACGGCAGCCGCGCCAACCAGGACGACATCCGTGAGGCGTATCCATTGCTGTGGCTGAGGCCACGCCTCGTTCAACCGACCCGACCAGACCACCAGTGCCACGGCGGCGACAGCGAACATTGCAGTGGCTCGCCAGGACATCACCGCGCACACGATCAAGGGCGCCAGCGCGAAGAGGGTGTCGGGCGCGACGCTCTTTGGAGCAGCAATGTCGACGGCTGTCCAAAAGACCAGCCACGACGCCGCCGCATAGGCTCCAAACGCGGCCGCACGTTCCATCGGCATTGTTCCTCCATCGTGAGGACCAGCCCCCTCCGGGGGGACGCCGCGAAACGGCGACGGCGTCTCGGCCGCTGCGTGCCCGAACAATGCCAGTCCTCGGCAGCCCGAGTCTCCCATGCGCGCGCCGCGATCGTCGCCCTCGGTCGCGTCGGCGAAGCACGCCGAGCGGAGACGGGGGAGTCTTCGGGAGCGACACCACGAAGCCGTGGCCGAGAGTGACCGTGCTACCGCACGTGCACACGACTTCGGGTGCGTCGGGCTGGGGCCGGACCGCTCAGGTACTCCCGGCGCAGCTCAGCAAGCCGTTCCCGAAGGTCGGGGTCGGACATCACGAGCGCCACCGTGGGACAGTCCACAGGCCCGGTCGCGCCCGGGACATACGCTGAGCAGGGGTCGCCGAGCCGCAGCGGGCACTGCGGCGGCTTCCTGCTCACGCTTTCCGGTGACCAGCCATCGTGGCGGATACCAGCGCCTGCGTGCCTCGGCGTCGGCAACATCATGCGTCTGAAACTGGATTGCAGTGTGACCACGCCGTGGGATTGAGTCCAGGTGTGGCTCGAGCTCTGCATTCCGACGAGATTCCGGTCGATGAGGAACTGGTCCAGGGTTTGGTGCGGCGAGCGATGCCTGCCCACGCGGACGCGCCGGTGCGCCGGTTGGAAGCCAGCGGCTCGACGAACGCCTTGTTCCGTCTCGGTGATGAGCTCCTGGTGCGACTGCCGCGCCAGCGCGGTGGGTCGGCGAGCATCTCGAAGGAGGCCACATGGCTGCCGCTGCTGGGGCCGCTGCTGCCCGTTTCCGTGCCGGAGGTGGTTGCCGTGTTTGAACCTGACCACGCCTATCCGGAGCGCTGGTCAGTGGTCCGCTGGATCGATGGGGCCCACCCCGAGGTGGTCGGTCCGGACACATCCATCGCCCCGCGTCGCGAGATCCTGGCCAACGACCTGGCCACCGTCCTGGACGCCCTGCGGCAGGCGGAGGTGCCCACCGGGGCGGTCCACAACCCACCCCTGCACTCGTACCGAGGCGAGCCGCTCGCGACGATGGACGAGGCGACGCGAGAGAACATCGAGCGTTGCCGGTCCTTGAAGGACTTCGACCTCGATCTCGGCGCCGCCGAGAAGATCTGGGCCGACTCCATGAAGCTGTCCGGAGCGGCAGACCGTACGACGCCGCGCTGGTACCACGGCGATCTGGCAGCCGAGAACCTCTTGGTACGTGACGGAGCCCTGGCCGCCGTCCTGGACTTCGGGGGCTTGTCGGTCGGCGACCCAACCGTTGACCTCGTCGTGGCCTGGGAAGTACTTGATCCCCCCGCCAGGGACCTGTTTCGAAGGCAAGTCGGCGTCGACGACGCGACGTGGCTGCGCGGCCGGGCTTGGGCACTCTCCATCACGCTGATGATCTGGTACTACTGGACGACCATGCCGGAAAGGCGAGCCCGCTGCATGGCAGTCGGTCGCAACGTTCTGGCCGACGCGGGCTATCAGGTGTGAGACGTGCCCAACACCCGTTACCTTTCGGTGCGCGCTCGGCTACTCGCCAGGGTCAGCGCAGGCCGATGCGGGCCGAGCATGCCGGCCATGCCCGCCAACCCTGCCCGCGCTTGATCCGCTCACCGATGCGGATCTGCTCAAGCTTCGTTGCCCGGCTCGGGAGCCGTGAGAAGTGCCGGCCGCCATAAGCGCGCCAGGTCGAGGAGCTGATCTGCAGGCCGCCGTAGTAGCCGTTGCCGGTGTTGATGTGCCAGCGGCCACCGGACTCGCAGCGTGCGAGCCGGTTCCAGGTGCTGAGCGACGCCGCGTCGGAAGGTGCGGCCAACGCCATCACCGGTGCGGCAGATGCAATGAGGGCAGTTGAAATGAGCGTGCGCATGCGCATGCAGTTCCTCCGTGCGCCTGCGGAGTCGGGTTGCCGGGTTCAGGCGAGAGCATGCCTGGCCACGTCCCTGCTGTGGGAGTGCTACAGCCCCAGGGCCGCGTGTTGCGGACCGTGAAGCTTCGCGTTCCCCGCTCCTGCCCGTCGGGTCATTGGCACCTCCGTGGACAGGATTCGGCGTGAGCGGAGGCGGCCCCGGGTCGTCAGGGCCGAACGATTGTAAGCAGCGCCGATGCCCAGATCCGAATTACGGAACCGCTTCGTGACGCGTCTCACGGACACATGTTCAACCCGCGAGCTCGTCCGGGAGAGGCGCTTGGTGAATGACAACCAGCGAGGTTACGGCCCGGGTCAGGCATACGTAGAGTCGCCGTAGGCCGGTGACCCGGTCGGGTTCGGCGGCGACGATCGCGGAGGGCTCCGCGAGCAGGACGTGGTCGAACTCCAGGCCCTTCGCCAAGGTGGCCGGCACCAGGTCGAGGTGCTGTTCGAACTCGTTCTCGGCGCTGTCCTGCGCGCCGAGGAGTGCGAACCCCAGGCCGGCCGCGGTGAGGACGGCTCCCAGTGCGGGCACGAGCGCGTCGGGCGCGATCAGGCCGATGGACCCCTCACGCTCCACGACGGCCCGGACCTGCGCGAGGACGGCGCCCGTTAGTGGGCCGGTTGCGGTGAGGACCGACAGGTCGCCTCGGGCGCGGCGGACGGACGTTGGCGGAGACAGTCCCGGCGCGATCTCGGGAAGCAGGCGGGCGGCGTACTCGATGACGTCTCCGGGCACGCGGAAGCCGCGGGTCAGTTCCTCGATGTGTGCGTCCGGCTTGCCGAGGTGTCCGAGAGCCTCGGCCCAGGTGCGGGTGGCCCAGGGCGTGGTGGCTTGGGCCATGTCACCGAGCACGGTCAGGGAGCCGGTCGACGAACGGCGCGCCAGTGCCCGCAGCATCATCGGTGACAGGTCCTGGGCCTCATCCGCCACGATGTGCGCGAGCGATGGCGTGCGCTGCACCAGGTCGGCGGCCTCATCCAGCAGCACCGCGTCTGCCAGCGACCAGCGGGCGACGCCCGCCGAGCGCGGCGGCCTCGGCCAGAGCAGGGCCTCCTGCTGGGCGGGGTCGATGATCCCGTCGGCGGCATCCGCCAAGAACGCCGGGTCGGACAGGAGACGCCACAGCAGCCGGGGTGGGTCGACGGCCGGCCAGATCGCGTTGACGTAGTCCTTGACCGGTTTGCTGCGGGCGACGGCGTCCTGGACCCGGTCGTCTGGGGCATCGCCGGCGAGCTCCATCTTGAGCAGGATCCGGTGCGCAAGGGACTGGGGCAGCATCGTCCGCGCGGCGCCGTAACGCACGCCTCGGTGCCGGAGGGCGGCGATGACCTCGTCGATCTCGTAGGTCGCGACCCGCCATCGGCGCGACCCGCGCGGAACGACCAGGCCCTCGGTGGGCGCGGCGACGTGTGACCACAGCGCCCGATCCAGCACCGCAGCCATCCGTGCATCGCCCTTGAGGGTGGCGACGGCCGCGGTGTCCTCGCCGCGGATCCCGTTGCGGGCCTGCAGCCGGGCGAGGGTGTCGGAGACAAGCTCCACGATCGTGGTCTGCTTCGCGTCGATCTCGCCGAGCGCCGGAAGCACGTCGCGGATGAAGCGCAGAAAACTGGCGTTCGGGCCGACCACCAGCACCCCTCGGCTGCTCAGCTGCTCACGGTAGGCGTAGAGCAGGTACGCCGCACGGTGCAGGCCGACCGCAGTCTTCCCGGTGCCCGGGGCGCCCTGCACACAGATGGTCTGTGACAGTTCGGAGCGGACGATCACGTCCTGCTCCGGCTGGATCGTCGCCACGATGTCGCGCATCGGGCCGACCCGCGGCCGCTCGATCTCGGTCTCGAGGATCGCGGAGTGCTCCTCGGCCTCCCCAGCGGTCAGGTGCTCGTCCTCGTACGCCGTGAGGCGGCCCTGCTGGAAGCCGTATCGCCGGCGCAAGGTCACCCCCATCGGCTCGGTGCGGCTCGCGCGGTAGAAAGGCCGACTGACCGGCGCCCGCCAGTCGATCACCATCGGCTCACCGGCCGGATCGGAGACGTGCCGCCGTCCGATGTGGAACTCCTCGCCGACCTCGTAGTCGACCCGCCCGAAGAACAATGCGACCGACGGGTCGTCCGCGAGCTGCTTCATCCGAAGTGCGAAGGTCGACTCGAGATACTCCCGGCTCACCCAGTCGCCCGCCGCCGCGGCGTCCAACGACGCCGTGCGCTCCCGCATCCGGGCGAGTTGAGCGCGCGACGCTGCGAGGTGCGCCTGCTCCGCTGCCAACTCACTGTCGGCCTTGGCGGCGGGCTCGGACATTCGGGGCCTTCGCGGTCGGGAGTCGTCGGGCTCAGCCATGACACGCCCCCGCGAACCCCGGCGCAACCGGGTTTGAAACCACCGGGTGCTGACCTTCGCGGCCAGAGCCTCTCCTGATCGGCGCTCTCACCGTCCCGGGAGCGGCCGCGCTACTGACTACGCCTTCGGCGAGTCACAGCGGTGCGGTCAACTCGAGGTGCACCCCGTCGGGGTCGCTGAAGGAGAGAATCGCGATGCCGAACCCGGCCAGGTCCATGACCTCCCCGTGGACAACGCCACGCTCCTCCAGGGCCGACGCGGCTGCCAGCAAGGCGTCGCGAGAAGACACCGAGAAGCTGAGGTGGTCCAACCCTGTCCGCTCGGAGTCGAACGTGTCCTCCGCGGCGGCCACCGGTCGCAGTCCGAACAGGATCCCGTTGGTCTGGTAGACGACGCCGCCATACAGCTGCGCGGGGTCCGAACGGACGGCCGGGTCGTGGGGGTCGCCCGGAGACGCCGCAGCGACCTCGAAGCCCAGGACCTCCTCGTAGAACGCGCGGGAGCGTGCGAGATCGCGGACGGTCAGTCGAACATGGTGCAGGCCGGTGGTCTCGATCAGCGCCACATCGACTCCTCGATTCCCGGCGGACGACCCTCGGGCGGAGCCGCGCGCGTCCAGACTGCCACAGATGGGCGTACCACGAGAGCGGCCGGCCTCAGCCCAGCAGCGGCCCGGCCCAGCGCCAGTCGCCCTCCGGGCCGAGATACTCCACTCGCTGCACCTCCTCGAGATCGTCGTCCCCCTCGGCCGCCCATGCGATCGCTGACGCATGGTCCTCGAAGTCCTGCTGGGCCACCACGTGGCCCATGGCGTCGAGGAACCGATAGGTCGCCACGGTCAGGCGGGCTGGATGACGACCTTGAGGGCCAGGTTGTCCGCGGCGTTCTTGAACACGTCGTACGCCTCGTCCAGCTGGTCGAAGGTGAAGGTGTGTGTGCCCATCTTCTCGCTGGGGATCTTGCCGCTCGCGACCATCTTCAGCAGCGTGGGGATCGACACGGTGTCGACCAGTCCCATGGTGATGCTGATGTTCTGGATCCACAGGTCCTGCATCGGCACCTCGACGGGGGTGCCGTGGACGCCGATGTTGGCCACGGTGCCTCCCGGCCGGACCATGGCGGCCGCGCTGAGCAGGGTCTCCGGGTAGCCCACCGCCTCGATCGCCACGTCGACGCCGAGACCGTCGGTGAGCGCAAGAACATCGGCGACGGTGTTGGGTCCGACCTCGACGGTGTCCGTCGCTCCGAAGTCCACCGCCTTCTCAAGGCGGAACTTGTTGGTGTCGACGGCGATCACCCGTGCCGCCCCCCACAGTCCCGTGGTCAGGATCGCGGAGAGGCCAACGGCTCCGGCGCCGACCACCGCGATGGTGTCGCCCGGGCGCACGCCGCCGGCCAGGACCCCGACCTCGTAGCCGGTGGGCAGCGAGTCGGCCAGGAAGATCGCCTTCTCGTCCGAGACGTCCTCTGGCAGGTGGTACAGCGAGGTGTCCGCGTAGGGAACCCGAACGGACTCAGCCTGGGTTCCGTCGATCAGGTGCCCGAAGATCCAGCCGATGCCGCCCACGGTCTGGCAGTGCGAGGGCATGTTGCGCTGGCAGTACTCGCACCGTCCGCACCGCGTGATGGCCGGCACCAGGACCCGGTCGCCGACCTTGAACGAGCTGATGGCGTCGCCGACCACAGTGATCGTGCCTACCGCCTCGTGGCCCAGGATGCGGCCTTCCGTCACGGCCGGGACGTCACCGGCGAGGATGTGCAGGTCGGTGCCGCAGATGGTGGTGGTGTCGACATGTACGACGACGTCGGTCGGGTCCTGGATCGCGGCGTCGGGGACGTCGTCCCAGGACTTCTTCCCCGGGCCGTGGTAGACGAGTGCCTTCATGGGTTCCTCCAGCTGGGGTCAGGAGGACGCGCACGGTTGGCGTCCTGCTCCCCACGCTAGGCACAGCAACAGGCCGCGGAGGTCCCGGAATGAGACAGTTGAAGAAACTTCGATGGTCGATGTCGAAGAGCCTGGCAGCCGTTCGACGTACGTGCGAGAAGCAACTCCCCGGCAACCAGTAGGAGTGATCAAGATGCCGCGTTTCATGGGATTCGTGAGGATGGAAGAGGGCGTCGGCACGCCGCCGCAGGCGCTGTTCGACGCGATGGACGACTACATCGGCGAACGGGCCGCCAACGGTGTGTTCCTCGACGGCGGCGGTCTGTACGGGACTGAGGACGCCGTGAACTTCGTGGTCCGCCAGGGCGAGGTCAGCCGGGTCGACGGACCGTACGCCGAGGCCAAGGAGGTCGTCGGCGGCTGGGCCATCATGCAGTACGACACCCTCGAGGAGGCCGTGGCCGATCAGCGGGAGTTCGCCGAGCTGCACGCGAAGCACTGGCCCGAGGTCACCGTGATCTCGACGCTGCGCCAGATCTCCACAGGCCCCGAGGCGCCCGGCGACTGAACGGGACTCACTACGCTGGCATCGTGCCGGCAGAGACCAGTGCGGATGACCCGACCGAGGCCATCTTCGCCGCGTGGCGGGCCGAGTCGGCCCGCCTCGTCGGTGCTCTCACCCGGATGACCCGTGATGTGGAGCTCGCCGAGGACCTGGCGCAGGACGCACTCGTGGCCGCGCTCGAGCAGTGGCCCACAACCGGCGTCCCGGACAACCCGATCGCGTGGCTGATGACCATCGCGAAGCGGCGCGGCATCGACCACTTCCGGCGCGCCGACAGCCTTCGCCGCAAGGTCGCGGAGCTGGAGCACGCCCGCAGCGGAGAGGAGGAGGAGATGCCCGACCTCGACGGCCAGGTCGACTACATCGAGGACGACGTCCTCCGGCTCATCTTCTTGTCCTGCCACCCCAGCCTGACTGCCGAGTCCCGGGCCGCGCTGACGCTGCGTCTGGTCGGAGGACTGACCACCGCCGAGATCGCCCGCGGGTTCCTGGCCACCGAATCCACCATGGGCCAGCGCATCTCGCGGGCCAAGAAGACACTGTCCGCGGCTCACGCCGAGTTCGAGCTGCCCACGGGAACGGAGCGGACCAGGCGTCTCGACGACGTCATGGCCGTGATCTACCTGATCTTCAACGAGGGCTACACAGCCACCGCCGGCGAGGACTGGATGCGTCCCGACCTGGCGAGCGAGGCGATGAGACTCGCGCGCATGCTGGCCGCCCTCGCTCCCGACGAGCCCGAGGTGCTCGGGCTGCAGGCGCTCCTGGAGATCCAGGGCTCGCGGATGGCGGCCCGGCTCGATGAGCACGGCGCGCCGGTCCTGCTGGAGGCGCAGGACCGGACGCGGTGGGACCAGTTGCTGATCCGGCGTGGGATGGCCGCCCTGCAGCAGGCCGAGCTGCTCGCCGCGCGCGGGAAGCCGGTCGGGAAGTACTTCTTGCAGGCCTCGATCGCCGCTCAGCACGCCCGCGCAGAGCGTGCCGAGGACACGAGCTGGCGCCGGATCGCGGCTCTGTACGACGTCCTGGCCAACGCCGCGCCGGGACCGGTCGTCGAGGTGAACCGGGCGGTCGCGTACGGGCGGGCGTTCGGCCCGGACGCGGGGCTTGCCGTGCTGGCGGAGCTGGACGCCGGTGTGCTCGGCGACTCGCCGATCGTGCCGAGTGTGCGCGGAGACCTGCTCGAACGGGCCGGGCTACACGCGCAGGCGAGCGAGGCGTTCACCGAGGCGGCCGCGCGCACCAGAAACGAGAGCGAGCGTGCGCTCCTGCACCGTCGGGCCGAACTGAATCTGACGCGCGCGTCGAAGTCGAGGTGAGCCGCCCGAGACATCCTGGACATCCAGGTAAGCACCGCGGGGTCGTTGTTGCTGAGGTTGTCGCACCCGCGCCCATCAGGGGTGAGCAGGGAACAGGTTCAGCAGGTGCCCGAACTCGTCGGTGACCGCGTTGGTCCACGTCTCCGACAGGTGGCCGGCGTCGTGGTAGGTGACGATGTGGTCGACGATGATCGGACATTGGCGCCGTAGGCACACCAGCCCGGTCACGTCGACGAAGTCGGCGCCGAGTCGCTCGCTCGCCCGGCGGGTGATCGAGTTGCCGACCTGGGTGATCTTCTGTTCCCGGGCAAGGCACGAGGACATCGTCGAGTCCGGATCGGTGATGCAGTCGTCGGGCGAGAAGTCCAGGTTGGTGATGTCGGAGATGACTTTCACCTCCGGTGTGAGGCGGCGCATGTGACGTACCGCCGAGGAGACGCCGTTGGTCCACATCTCACCGAAGCTTTGGCCCGGCGGCGGCTGAACGGTGAACTGGCCCCCGTGGGCGAGCACCACCGCGTCTGGATGGATCTCGTCGATCCGGTGCAGTGCCCAGCGGCGGAATGCGGGGCACTCGGGGTAGGGCGCACCTTGATGCTTCTGCGCGACGTTGAAGGGGGAGCAGCCGACCTTCACGAACGGAATGACGCGGTAGCCGCCGCGCTGTCCCAGCGCACCCAAGGAACGGGCCCACATGCCAGCGTGCGAGTTGCCGTAGAGGACCACGGTCTTCTTGGCGTCTGAGTCACCGAGGGGACAGATCTTGTGACCTACGTCGTTCCAGGACGAGTAGCAGGTGAAATGGGACTGCCAGACGTCATTCTTCAGCCCGTCGAGGTTCTGCAGTGGGAACGGGATGGGGGCATCGGCGTCGACGAGCCGGGCAGCTTTCGCGAGGCGCCTGGCGATGGGTACCGGACGCGGAGGGGCGTCGTCGACAGCGGCCCGGGCGATGGCCGAGCCTGCTCCCGCAACCCGTTCCTGGAAGGCCTTCGTCGCGTGCGTCCCCGCCCACACGGTGGCGAGCACAACGGATGCCAGAGCCACTGGCCACATGGCTAGTGCGCGCCGGCCGGACAGTATCGGGCCCCGCGACCGCCGGATCGGGTTCTCAACCAGGTGGTAGCTCAGTACGGACAGGGCCAGGACGACGGCGAGCGTCACCGCCGTTTCCGTCGTGCTGCGTGAGCGGCCGACGTACTTGGCTCCGAGCACGATTACCGGCCAGTGCCAAAGGTACAGCGAGTACGAGATGTCCCCGAGATAGCGAAGTGGAGGCAGTGTCAGCAGCCGGCCCGCTCCCACCTCACCCGCCGCTCCACCGGCGAGCAGCGCGGCCGCACCCAGCACGGGCAGCAACGCGTGCCAGCCCGGAAACGGCGTGGAGGCGTCGTAGGAGACGGCCGCGACCACCAGTCCGACCAGCCCGAGCGCGGAGAGCGCGTGCCGAGCCAACCGGGGTATATGTGGGAGCAGGTGCCCGGCCAGCGCGAGCAGGGCCCCGGTTGCCAGCTCCCAGGCACGAGTTGCAGAGGAGAAATAGGATGCCGTGGGCGAGCGCGGGGTCAGCACAACCGACCAGATCAGCGACAGCAGCCAGGTCACTGACAGGAGGACCGTTACGGCTCTCAGCGTGCCGCGAGCCGCGAACGCCAACGCGATCACAAGCAGCAAGGCCGGCCAGACCAGGTAGAACTGCTCCTCCACCGCCAGGGACCAGAAATGCTGCACCGGCGACACGGCGCGGTCCTGCTCGAAGTAGTCCGTGCCGAGCCGGGCGAAGTGCACGTTGGCGGCGAAGAACGCAGCCCAACGCACGTCCTGGACGATCTCGACCACTTTGGTCGTCGAGACCTCGACGGCCGCGAACACGGAGGTGGCGACGAGGACCACGGTGGCCGCTGGAAGTATCCGTCTCGCCCGGCGAGCGTAGAAGTGGCCGATACGGACACGACCCGTAGCGGTCACCTCATGCAGCAGCAACGATGAGATGAGGAACCCGGAGACGACGAAGAAGACGTCGACGCCAACGAACCCGCCTCGCAGCCACGGCGCGGCCGCGTGATCGAAAATCACCATCGCCACTGCGACAGCGCGCAGCCCCTGCACGTCCGCCCTCGGCGTCAAACGCGGGAGTGGTGGCGACGACTCCCGCGCGACAAGGCCCAAGGTGACCCCCAGATCGACTCCCGAGCGAAAGCGACCAACCTGCCCTCACTGCTGGTCGCTCAGAATAAACCGAAGCTTCGGCGGGTGCTTGCATCCACACGGTGCGCGTTGCCGCTACTTTGGTCACCGTCCGCCGGCGGTCCGAAGCGTCTGGATATCCGGCATCCGGGAAGATCTGCCGGTCCCCGGATCGGACTCGGAAAGTTTCTAGACCAGACGCCGGATTGTTCCGTTTCGCTGTAGCAGGGGTTTTCGGTGGTGCAGGCTTGCCGCGACTTCGGTCGCAGGGCTGCGTGGGTGGCCGGACCAGGTCACTTCCTTAGCGGATCCAGCAGGGCGCCGCGTCTCGACGGAGGGTTCCGCAATGGCTGTTGTCTCGGGCTGCACCAGGCGTGAAGCGCCGCCACGACGCTGGCGGGGAGGTATGGGGCGGCTGGCCATCGTTGTTGTCTGCGCGGTGACAGCGCTGACTCTCGTACCCGAAGCATCGGCGCGGCCAGTCCGTTCGGCGGCCGGTGCGGCGGAAGCGTCGGTCCCCAACTCGGTCGATTTCATCGACACCTTCAACAACAACAAGCTGACCGGCTGGTCTCGCGTCGACCAGGCCGGGACGATCGGCTCGTCCCTGTGGGCCGCCTCGAACGGCGTGGTGCGACAGAGGCGGGGAATCTACGGCGGCGCGACGTCGCGCTCCACCCTCGGCAAGCCGGGCACGGTGCTCGTGAGCGGCGACCCCGCCTGGGCCAACATCGACTACTCGGTGACCGCATCGACGCCCGACAACGACGGGATCGGGGTGGTCTTCCACTACCAGGACGAGAACAACTACCTGCGGTTCTCGATGGACAGTCAGCGTCACTACCGGCGGCTGGTGAAGAAGGTCGACGGGAAGTTCACGCTGCTTGCGCAAACCGATGCCGGCTACCGACCCGGGACCAAGTACCGGATCCGGGTGCTGTCCGTGGGGTCGAGCGTCAACGTCTACCTCAACGGAAGCCCGGTGCTGCAGGCGGTCGACGAGCCACCGGCCACCGGGAAGATCGGCCTCTACACCTGGGGTTCCTCGTCGACGACGTTCGACAACGTGCAGGTACATGCGCAGTCCGACGACTTCTTCACCGTCGCCGTCGTTCCCGACACCCAGTTCGAGAGCGCCAACCGCCCGGGGGTGTTGGCCGCACAGACCAAATGGCTGGTAACGCATCGCGCGACCGAGCGGATCGCCGTGGTGCTGCAGGAGGGCGACATTGTCAACGACATGCGCTCGACCACTCAGTGGGCCAATGCCCGCTCCTCGTTCGACTACCTCGACGGCAAGGTTCCCTTCGTCGCAGCTGCCGGCAACCATGACGAGGAGATCCTCAGCAGGCCGCCCCCGAGGGCCAAGTATCCGACCCGCTACAACCAGTTCATCGCCAGCTTCGACGACTACCACGACACCGGCCACTACCGGCCCGGCGACTACCGCAACGCCTACCGCCTGTTCTCAGCCGGAGGGGTTGACCTGATGGTGCTCAACCTCGACTTCGGGGCAAAGGACGACGTGCTGGCCTGGGCCGGGAAAGTCGTCGACCAGTACCCGCACCGCCACGTCATCATGTTGACCCACGACTACCTCGGCACCGACGGCAACCTGCGCGGCACCACGAACCCCGCCGACGGCACCCTGCCCCACCACCACAACCCGACCTGGAACGACGGGCTACAAATGTGGCAGAAGTTCGTGCGCAGGCACGCCAACGTCCAGTTCACCCTGAACGGGCACGTCGTCCAGACCGTCAGCCCGGACAAGCCCTGGTCCGTTGCACGCCTGGTCGCTCCGAACGACGCGGGCCGGCCGGTCTACCAGACCCTGACCAACTTCCAGACCTTCAAGGGCGGCAGTCAGGGCTACCTGCGCCTGTTCCGCTTCCACCCTGCCCAAGGCCAGGTGCAGGTCCGCACCTACTCGCCTTCGCTGAACGCATCCCTGACCGATGACGGCAACCAGTTCACCTACGACAGGGTCGATCTCGGCGCTTGGTGACGAGTGCAAGCCCGAAACGATGCGCGAATCCGGGCAGCATCAAGCATCGGCTCGCTGCCGTTCGCGACCTGACCGACTGCGCCCTAGGGTGCGAGCGGAGGGAGCCCGTCAGCGTCAGTTCCGGCACACTGGCCGCATGCTGACTCTCGACGAGGCCACCGGCCTCTGCAGTGCTGCCCGCGCCGCCGCCGCCGACCAGGGTCTGGCGATGTCCTTCGCCGTGATGGACGCCGGCGGCCACCTGCTCGCCTTCCTGCGGATGGATGGCGCACCGTGGGTGAGCGCCGACGTCGCCCAGGGCAAGGCCTGGACCGCGGCGGCGTACGGCGTCCCGAGCGACGCCCAGAAGGAGAAGATGGCGCCGATGCCGAACTTCGCGCAGGCCATCACCTCGATGACCCACGGGCGGTTCACGCCGCAGACCGGTGCGGTGCCGGTCTACCGCGACGGCACGCTCCTCGGCGCGCTGGGGGCCAGCGGCGGCACCGGGGACGAGGACGAGGCCGTCTGCAGCGAGGCCGTCACCGGGAGCGGGTTCGCGATCACCGCCTGACCGGGGCGCGACGGTCCGTATCGCGGAGTGGACTCGTCACACCCCCTGGGGGTGTTTCCCCTCCGCGCCATTCCTCCTAGGGTTCCAGTGGACAGAAAGCAAGGTCCACGACGTGCAATCTCGGAGGTTGGCATGGTCGACAGGGTCCAGATCGGCGGGCTCGGCGTGGCCGAGAGCCTGTACCGCTTCGTGACCGAGGAGGCGCTCCCGGGCTCGGGGGTCGATCCGGACGCGTTCTGGGCGGGTCTGGACGCGATCGTCCACGACCTGGCGCCGCGCAACCGCGAGCTGATCGCACGGCGTGAGGAGCTGCAGGCCCGCATCGACGACTTCCACCGGGCGCATCCCGGCCGGCCCGATGCGGAGGAGTACACCGCGTTCCTGAGCGAGATCGGCTACCTCCTCGACGAGCCCGACGACGTGCAGGTCACCACCGACAACGTCGACGACGAGGTCGCCCGTATCGCTGGGCCGCAGCTGGTGGTGCCGCTGCTGAACGCCCGGTTCGCCACCAACGCCGCGAACGCCCGTTGGGGCTCGCTCTACGACGCGCTGTACGGCTCCGACGTGGTGCCGCGCGAGGGCGACCTGACGCCGGGCTCGAGCTACAACACCGTGCGCGGGGCGGAGGTCATCGCCCGCGGCCGCGCCTTCCTCGACGACCACTTCCCGCTCGCCTCCGGTTCGCACGCCGACGCCACGTCGTACACCGTCGACGCTGACGGCCTCGCCGTGGCCGTGAAGGGCGAGGCGGTCCGGCTCGCCGACCCGTCCCAGCTCGTGGGTCACCGCGGCGAGGCGAGCGCCCCCGAAGCGGTGGTGCTGGTCCACCACGGCCTGCACGTGGAGATCGCCATCGACCCGGAGGACTCCATCGGCAGCACCGACGCGGCCGGGGTCAAGGACCTGGTGCTGGAGTCGGCGGTCTCCACGATCATGGACCTCGAGGACTCCGTCGCGGCCGTCGACGCCGAGGACAAGGTCGTGGGCTACCGCAACTGGCTCAAGCTGATGCAGGGCACGCTGGAGGAGGAGGTGACCAAGAACGGCAAGACCTTCACCCGGGCGATGAACCCCGACCGCACCTGCACCGCGCCCGACGGTGCGACGGTCACGGTGCACGGCCGGGCGCTGCTGTTCATCCGGCAGGTCGGCCACCTGATGACCACCGACGCGGTGCTCGACCGCGACGGCAACCAGGTGCCCGAGGGCATCCTCGACGCGCTGATGTGCGGCCTGGGCAGCATGGTCGACCTGCGTGGGGAGTCCCGGCTGGGCAACTCCCGCACCGGGTCGATGTACGTGGTGAAGCCGAAGATGCACGGCCCCGAGGAGGTCGCGTTCACGACTGGGCTGTTCGGCCGGGTCGAGGAGGTCCTGGGCCTGCCGCCGCTGACGATCAAGGTCGGCATCATGGACGAGGAGCGGCGCACCTCGCTGAACCTCAAGGCGTGCATCGCGGCGGCACGCGAGCGGGTGGCCTTCATCAACACCGGCTTCCTGGACCGCACCGGCGACGAGATCCACACCTCGATGCTGGCCGGCCCGATGGTGCGCAAGGGCGCCATGAAGTCCGAGACCTGGATCAAGGCCTACGAGGACTCCAACGTCGACATCGGCCTGGAGTGCGGGCTGCTCGGCCGCGCCCAGATCGGCAAGGGCATGTGGGCCGCGCCGGACAGCCTCGCCGACATGCTGGCCACCAAGATCGGCCACCCCGAGGCCGGCGCCAGCTGCGCCTGGGTGCCCTCGCCGACGGCGGCCACCATCCACGCCCTCCACTACCACCAGGTCGACGTGCGGGCCCGTCAGGAGGAGCTGAAGGGCGGCCGCCGGACGACCCGGGCGGACCTGCTGAGGATCCCGCTGGGGGACCCGGACTCGTGGTCGGAGGAGGACCGGCAGGCCGAGATCGACAACAACCTGCAGAGCCTCCTCGGGTACGTCGTCCGCTGGATCGACGCGGGCGTGGGGTGCTCCAAGGTGCCCGACATCACCGGTGAGCTGCTGATGGAGGACCGGGCCACCTGCCGGATCTCGGCCCAGCACGTCACCAACTGGATGCACCACGGAGTGGTCACGCCCGAGCAGGTCGACGAGACCCTGCGGCGGATGGCGAAGGTGGTCGACGAGCAGAACGCCGACGACCCGACGTACACCCCGATGGCGCCGGACTTCGACGGTGACGCGTTCCTGGCCGCGCGGGCGCTGGTGTTCGAGGGCCTCGAGCAGCCCAGCGGCTACACCGAGCCGATCCTGCACAGGCGCCGAGCCAGCCGTAAGCAGCGCGAGCTGACGAGCTCCCGATGACGGTGGCGGCCGCGAGCGGAGCTGCGCTGGACGAGGTCGTCGCCCGGGTCCGGCAACTGCTCCCCGACGATGCGGTCATCAGCGACCACGCGCGGCTGCGCACCTACGAGTGCGACGGGCTCGCGCACTACCGCGTGACGCCCGCGCTGGTGGTGATCCCCGAGGACACCGCCCAGCTGGCCGCGGTCGTGACGGCCTGCGCCGAGCACCAGATCCCTTATGTAGCACGGGGTTCGGGCACCGGGCTCTCGGGCGGGGCGCTGCCGCACAAGGACGGCGTGCTGATCGTGACGTCGCGGATGCGCGCGATCCGCGAGGTCCGGCGTGAGGACCAGCGCGCGGTGGTCGAGCCCGGTGTGATCAACCTCGACGTCACCCGCGCCGCCACCCCCGCGGGCTACTACTACGCCCCGGACCCGTCGAGCCAGCAGATCTGTTCCATCGGGGGCAACGTCGCGGAGAACTCCGGTGGCGCGCACTGCCTGAAGTACGGCTTCACCACCAACCACGTCCTCGGCGCCGAGTTCGTCACGCCGCAGGGCGAGGTCGTCGAGCTGGGTAGCGGCGCCCCGGACGCCCCCGGCTACGACCTGCTCGGTGCGGTGGTCGGCTCGGAGGGAACGCTCGGCATCGTCACGTCGGCCACCGTGCGGCTGGTGCGGCTGCCCGAGGAGGTCCGGACCGTCCTGGTGGGCTTCGAGAGCACCGACCAAGCGGGTGCGGCCACGTCGGCGATCATCTCGGCCGGCATCCTGCCGGCGGCCATCGAGATGATGGACGCGCTGGCGATCGAGGCGGCCGAGGAGGCCGTGCGGTGCGGCTACCCCGAGGGGGCCGGCGCGGTCCTCGTGATCGAGCTGGACGGCGCGGCGGTCGAGGTGGCGCAGGAGTACGACGAGGTCGAGCGGCTGTGCGCCGAGAACGGCGCGTTCGAGCAGCGGCTCGCCACCGACCCCGAAGACCGGGCGCTGATCTGGAAGGGCCGCAAGTCGGCGTTCGCGGCGGTCGGCCGGATCAGCCCGGACTACATCGTGCAGGACGGCGTCATCCCGCGCACCGCGCTGCCCGAGGTGCTGCGGGCCATCGCCGACCTGTCGGGCTCCTCGGGCGTCCGGGTCGCCAACGTCTTCCACGCCGGCGACGGCAACCTGCACCCCCTGGTTCTCTTCGACGAGTCCAAGGAGGGCGAGAGCGAGGCCGCCGAGCGGGTCAGCGGCGCGATCCTCGACCTGTGTATCCAGCACGGCGGCTCCATCACCGGCGAGCACGGCGTCGGGGTGGACAAGACGAAGTACATGCCCCGCATGTACGACGAGGACGACCTCGACACCATGCAGATGGTGCGCTGCGCCTTCGACCCCGACAACATCTCCAACCCCGGCAAGGTGTTCCCGACCCCACGGCTGTGCGGAGAGGTCCCCGGCCGCCACAAGGGTGCCCACCCGCTGCAGGAAGCCGGCCTGGCGGAGGTGTTCTGAGGAGCCATGCGCGACCAGATGGACGACGCCGCCCGCGAGAGCGTCACCTCCGCCTGCGAGGACGTCCGCACCGCCGGTGAGGACGACCTCGTCGACCTGGTCGTGCCGGGCCTGGTCGCCCGCCCGACCTCGACGCAGCAGGTCTCCGAGGTGCTCCGGGCAGCGGCGGCGCACGGCCTCACCGTGGTCCCCCGTGGCCGCGGCACCAAGATGACGTGGGGCATGCCGCCCCGCTCGGCCGACGTGCTCGTCGACCTCGGCGCGATGGACGAGGTGCTCGACCACCAGGCCGGTGACCTGATCGTCGAGACGCAGGCGGGCGTCCGGCTCGCCGAGCTGCAGGCCTTGGTCGGCAAGGAAGGGCAACGGCTCGTGCTCGACGAGACGGTGCCCGGTGCCACCGTCGGTGGCACGCTGGCCACCAACGCCTCCGGTCCCCAGCGGGTGCTGGTGGGCACCGCCCGCGACCTGCTCATCGGGATCACGGTGGTCCGCGCGGACGGCGTGGTGGCCAAGGCCGGCGGCCGCGTGGTGAAGAACGTCGCGGGCTACGACCTCGGCAAGCTCATGATCGGATCGTTCGGCACCCTGGCGGTCGTCACCGAGGCGTTGTTCCGGCTCCACCCTGACCCCCCCGTGCAGCGCTGGGTCTGGATCGAGGTCGACGACCCGGCCGCGGCGCACGACGCGGTGCAGTCCGTCGTCCACGCGCAGGTGGTGCCGGCTGCGGTCGAGGTCGACCAGCCCGTCGATGGGCGCGCCACCGTCACGGTGCTGCTCGGCGGGAAGGCCGAGGGTGTCGAGGGTCGGGTCCGCACGACGCGACAGCTGCTCGGCGAGCACGCCGAGGTCACCGAGCATGCGCCAGTCGGCTGGTCGTCGTACCCGTGGCAGCCGGGGGAGACCGGGCTGAAGCTGACCTGCGTGCTCTCGGGGCTGCGCGACGTGCTGCGGACCGCCCGAGAGGTTGGTGCCTCGGTGCGCGGATCGGGCGGGACCGGGGTGCTGTACGCGGCGGTCGCCGACGCAGAGCGGGCGGTGGAGGCCGTGGCTCGGCTGCGCGCCACATGTGCGCGGCACCAGGGGGCGGCGGTCGTAGTCGACGCCCCACCCGAGGTCAAGCAGGCCGTCGACGTGTGGGGGGCCGTCCCGGCCCTGGGGCTGATGCGGCGCGTGAAGGACCAGTTCGACCCGGACCACCGGCTCGCGCCGGGACGATTCGTCGGAGGCATCTGAGTGACTGACCAGAAGCAGGAACACGGCGAGCTCGGCAAGATGGGCAGCATCGTCGACCTGGGCATCCCGGCGCCGGGCGGCGCGTTCGACGAGCACCACCCGCCCGACGCGGCGCTGATCGGCGACTGCGTGCACTGCGGGTTCTGCTTGCCGACCTGCCCGACCTACGTCTTGTGGGGCGAGGAGATGGACTCCCCGCGGGGCCGCATCCACCTGATGAAGCAGGGCCTCGAGGGCGAGCCGATGACCGACTCGATGGTGCAGCACTGGGATCGGTGCCTGGGCTGCATGGCCTGCGTCACCGCGTGCCCGTCCGGGGTGCAGTACGACCGGCTCATCGAGCAGACCCGGGCCCAGGTCGAGCGGCGTCACGAGCGGACCCGCAGCGACAGGGCGCTGCGGGCGCTGATCTTCGCGCTGTTCCCGCACCCGAGGCGGCTGCGCCTGGTTCGCGGGCCGCTGCGTGCCTTCCAACGGTCCGGCCTCGACCGGCGGATCCGGGCCACCGGCCTGCTGGAGAAGCTCTCGCCGCAGCTGGCCGCCATGGAGAACCTCGCCCCCCGGCTGGGCAAGCCCGACAAGCTGCCCGAGCGCATCGTCGGCGACCGGCGAGCGCCGCGCGGTGGTCGGCCTGCTGACCGGCTGCGTGCAGGGGGCGTTCTTCCCCGGCGTCAACGCCGCCACGGCCCGCGTGCTGCAGGCCGAGGGCTGCGACGTGGTCGTGCCGCGGCAGCAGCGCTGCTGCGGCGCGCTGTCGGTGCACAACGGCCGCGAGGAGGAGGCGCAGGGGTTCGCCCGTCACCTCGTCGACACCTTCGAGGCGACCGGCGTCGAGCGCATCGTGGTCAACGCTGCTGGCTGCGGCTCGACCATGAAGGAGTACGCCGAGCTGCTGGCCGACGACCCGGCCTACGCCGATCGTGCGCGGGCGTTCGCCGAGAAGGTCGGCGACGTCACGGAGATCCTCGCCGAGCTCGGCCCTGTCGCGCCGCGGCACCCGCTCGAGCTGACCATCGCCTACCACGACGCGTGCCACCTGGCGCACGCCCAAGGCGTCCGGTCCCAGCCGCGCACGTTGCTCAACGCCATACCGGGGCTGCAGCTGAAGGAGATCGCCGAGCCAGAGCTGTGCTGCGGCTCCGCAGGCATCTACAACATCATCAACCCCGAGCCGGCCCGCGAGCTCGGCGACCGCAAGGCGGCCAACATCGTGGCGACCGGCGCGCAGGTGCTGGTGACCGCCAACCCGGGCTGCCTCATGCAGGTCACCTCGGCGATCGAGCGGTCCGGCCACCCGATGGGGATGGCCCACACCGTCGAGGTCCTCGACGCCTCGTTGCGCGGGCTGCCCGCGACCACCCTGACCCCTGGATAACCCGCTACGGCCAACGGAGTTGAACCATGTTCGACCAGTTCCATCAAAACACCCAAGCAGTCGGTGACTCGCTGTTCCTCAGTGCCATGTGCGCCCTGATCCCCCTGGCGGTCCTGTTCATCCTGTTGGGCGGGCTGAAGGTGCGGGCCTGGATCTCCGGTCTGATCGCCCTCGCGGCCGCCATCGTGGTTGCCGTCGTGTTGTTCGGGATGCCCGCCGGGCCAGGCACTCAGCGCCGCGGTCAACGGCGCCCTGTTCGGCTTCTTCCCGATCCTGTGGATCGTGATCAATGCGGTGTGGATCTACAACCTCACCGTGGCGTCGGGCCACTTCGAGGTGCTGCGCCTCTCCTTCGAGAAGGTCAGCCCCGACCAGCGGATCCAGGCGATCATCATCGCCTTCTGCTTCGGTGCGCTGCTCGAGGCGCTCGCCGGGTTCGGCACACCGGTCGCGATCTCGGTCGTCATGCTGATGTCGTTGGGATTCAAGCCGATCAAGGCCGCGACCGTCGCGCTGGTGGCGAACACCGCGCCGGTCGCCTTCGGCGCGCTGGCGATCCCGATCGTGACGCTGGCGCCGATCGCCGCCGGGGTCAGCAACGACCCGCGACTCTCCGACGCCAACGCTCTGGACTCGCTGGGGTCGATGGTCGGGCGGCAGACACCGATCCTCGCGCTGTTCGTGCCGCTCATCCTGGTGCTGATCGTCGACGGCCGGCGCGGCGTGCGCGAGACCTGGCTGCCGGCCATGGTGGCGGGCACGGTGTTCGGCCTCGCCCAGTTCGTGACGTCGAACTTCCTCTCCGTCCAGCTCACCGACATCGTCGCGTCGCTGCTGTCGGCCGGCTCGGTGGTCCTGCTGCTGCGGGTGTGGCAGCCGGCCGAGGTGCTGACGGCCGAGCGGGTCAGCGAGGAGGAGCGCGTCCACGCGGGCGCCTCCAGCGAGTCCGCGCGGGTCGGCGCCGGGAGTGGCGCGACCACCACGCGCGGTGCAGGCACGGGAGAAGGCGCCGGCGCGGGGGCAGCGGCCGGCGGTGGGGCCCGCCAGCTGTCGGTCGACAACCGGGGCGACGTGATGAGGGCCTACGCGCCGTACCTCGTGATCATCGTGATCTTCTCGATCACCAACATCCCGGCCGTCGTGGACTACCTGGCCAAGGCGCCGTGGACCTACCTGTTCGACTGGCCGGGGCTCGACATCCTCAACGACGCGGGCGACCCGGTGGCGACCCAGTTCAAGTTCAACTGGCTGCCGGCCGCCGGCACCCTGCTGATCATCGCGGGGCTGATCACGATGGTGATCCTGAAGGTGTCGCCGGCCCGGGCTCTCAAGACGTACGTCGCGACCTTGGTGGAGCTGCGCTCGGCGATCATCACTGTGATGGCGGTGCTGGGCCTGGCCTACGTGATGAACCTGTCGGGCCAGACGACGTCGCTGGGCGTCTGGCTGGCCGGGTCCGGTGGGGCCTTCGCGCTGATCTCGCCCATCCTCGGGTGGATCGGCGTGGCTGTCACCGGATCCGACACGTCGTCGAACTCGCTGTTCGGCGCCCTTCAGGTGCAGGCGGCGACCAAGGCGCGGGCTCGACCCGGTGCTCATGGCGGCCGCGAACTCCTCCGGCGGTGTGCTCGGCAAGATGGTGAGTCCGCAGAACCTCGCCATCGCCGCGGCCGCGGTCGGGCTGTCGGGCAACGAGGGCGTGATCTTCCGCAAGGTCATCGGCTGGAGTCTGCTGCTGCTGGTCCTGATGTGCGCAATCGTGGGGCTGCAGGCCACGCCTGTGCTCAGCTGGATGGTGCCCTAGCGGGTGGCTGTGCGATGACCGAGGCCTCGGCGAGCTCGCCGAGGCGCACGGGCCGCCGCAGGGCACCATCCACCGGCCGCCGCAAGGCTGCACCGCTCGGCTACGTCCGGCAACGATGCGTGCAGGCCACATGGCGGCGCGGTAGGCGAGCGAGGAGTCTGGCATGAAGGTCGGCAGCAAGGTCTGGGTGGTCACCGGTGGTGGGAGTGGCATGGGCCGCGAGCTGGTGCTGCAGCTGCTCCGGCGGGGGGCTCGCGTCGCGGCGGTGGACCGCAATCGCGCCGGGCTCGACGACACGGCCGAGGCGGCGGGCGCGGCCGAGGTCGCGCCTGTCTACCCACGTCGTGGACATCACCGATCGCGCCGCCGTCGGGGGACTTCCCGCCGAGGTGGTCGCCGTGCACGGGGTCGTCGACGGGCTGATCAACAACGCCGGGATCATCCAGCCCTTCGTCTCGGTGGCCGAGCTCGACGACGCGACGATCCAGCGGGTCCTCGACGTGAACCTGATGGGCACGCTGCACATGGTGCGGGCGTTCCTGCCCCACCTGACGTCCCGACCCGAAGCACACCTGGCCAACGTGTCGAGCATGGGCGGGTTCTTCCCGTTCCCGGGCCAGACGATCTACGGCGCGAGCAAGGCGGCCGTCCGGCTGCTGACCGAGGGGCTCTACGCGGAGCTGCTCGACACCAACGTCCGGGTCGCGGTGATCTTCCCCGGCGCGGTCGACACCGGGATCTCCGAGAACTCAGGCCTCGAATGGCCCCCCACCGATGCCCAGGGCAAGCTGCCGATCCTGTCGCCCGCCAAGGCCGCCACGATCATGATCAACGGCATCGAGAAGGACAAGCTGCACATCTACGTCGGCCCGGACTCCCGACTGATGAGCCTCGCCATCAAGGTTGCCCCGCGACCCGCGATCCGGTTCGTGCAGAAACAGATGAGCAAGCGACTCCCGGCCTCGCACACCCCGGCGACACGCTGACCGGAGCTCGGTGTCCACGTAGTAGTGGGAGGTGTCGGTGCCGAGGGTTCCGGGTCTGGCGCCGGCGATCTTCCTCATCAGATGCCGCTTGAGGGACCCCTAGCCGGCGCAGTCGCCGTTCGCGGGCACGACCGTCATTTCGCAGGTTCCGGCCCCTCGAATGACCCCGCTACGATGAGGAACCACTGCCGAGGGCCAACGGCACGCGTGACGATCTGGAGTCCGCATGGCATCAGCCGCGGCGCCGCCACCGATCGTGGGGACGCCCATCGACCCGCCGCCTGCCGAGGTCCCCGCCTTCGCCGAGAAGCTGGACCGAACCGCCGTGGGCGGCATTGGCTATCGCGCGCTGCGCCGGTACTCCCATGCCAACGTCGCTCTCCTCACGTCCGGTACCGCGTACTACCTGTTCTTGTCACTGCTGTCGTTGCTCGCCCTGACGTACGGCGTGATCGCGATCCTGGGTGCCGACCAGCTCGCGGAGAAGCTGACCGACATCCTCGGCGACGCACTGCCGAACCTGGTCGGAGAGAACGGGATCGACCCGCAGCAGCTGCGCTCGACGGGTCGCACTGCGGGGGTCGTCGGACTCGTGCTGCTGCTCTACTCCACGCTCAGCGCGGTCCGCGGGGCCAGCAGCTCGATGCACGTGATCTTCGGCGCCCCACCCGATCCGAGGACCTTCGTCAAGTCGAAGGCCCGCCACCTGCTGCTTCTCCTCGTCGTGACGCCGCTGCTTGCGGTGTCATTCGCCTCGGCGAGCCTGACCTCGAGCCTCATCCAGCCCCTGCTGGACGCGATCGGATGGGACTCCGCGCCGGCTCGCGCGGCACTGGTCGGCGTCGGTCTGCTGGTGGGCCTGGCCATCGACACGCTCATCATGTGGATCCTGCTGGGCACCCTCGGCGGCATCCGTCCGGCTCGACGCCCTCGTCTCATCTCGAGCCTGATCGGTGCCGTGGCCGTCGGCCTGATCAAGCAGCTGCTGCAGGTCATCGTCGCGTGGTCGCTGGACAAGCCGCAGTACGGCGCCTTCGCCCTACCGCTGGCGGTCTTGTTCGTCCTGTCCCTGTTGACCAGCGTGCTCTACGTGTGCGCAGCCATCGCGGGGGGCATCAGCGACCGGGACGTTCCCTTGGACGAGCTCGGGCCAACCCCCACGTCCAGGTCGTAGTCCCAGACCACCCATGTGACCGTGCGGACCGCGGCTCCGGGCGTCGCCTCGGCTCAGGTCATTCTCACCCCGGGAACGTGGTGCGCCCGATCACCGGTGTGCGTCCAGCCAGTCCACGACGTCGGAGGTAACTTGGTCGCGGTTGATCTCGTTGAGGATCTCGTGGCGGGCGCCGTCGTACAGCTTCACCGTCACGTCGACCATCCCAGCGTCCCGGTAGCGCTTGCCGAGCACCTCCACGAGCTGTCCGCCACCGGCCAGTGGGTCTTCGGAGCCCGAGACGAGCAGCAGTGGCAGGCCGGCCCGGATGCCGGCGAGCGCGGTCGGGTCCGCGAGCATCCCGGCGGCACCGAAGAGCGCCGGCACCGTCTCGTCCGGCAGGTCGAAACCGCACCACGGGTCGGCAACGTAGCGGTCCACCTCGGTCTCGTCGCGCGAGAGCCACTCGTATCCGGTGCGGGGCTCGAAGCCGGCGTTGAAGGCCTCGAGCCCGACGGGCCCTTCGGCCTCCGCCATGCCGGCTGCCAGCAGGTCGAGGGCAGTGCTGCCGGAGAGGACGACCCCGGCGTACTGCTCGGAGTGGTTGAGGATCACCGACTGGGCGGCAAACGAGCCCATCGAGTGGGCGAAGAGGAACAACGGCGAGTCGCCGCGCAGGCTCGCGCCGTACGCCGCCATGTCGGCGATCAGCGCTTCGAACCCGGGGGCACCGAAGTCGCCGGGCGTCACTGCGATCGATGCGCCGTGCCCGCGGTGGTCGCTGGCGCGGACGGTGTAGCCGGCGTCGTTGAGGGCACGCGCGAACCGGTCGTAGCGGACGGAGTGCTCGGCGAGGCCGTGGGCGACCTGCACCACGCCGCGCGGATCGGCGACGTCCCACTCGTAGGTGGCCAGCTCGAGGTCGTCGACGGGCGAGGTGAAGGTGGAGCGCTGCGCAGGCATGGTCGCACCCTAGGGTCAGCTCAGCACCTCGGCCAAGGTCCGCTCCTCCGGGGCCGCGTTGGCGACAGGGTCGTCACGCCCGAGCCACGCGGACAGCCTCTGCACGGAGCGGCGCGCCACTCCGCGCAACCGACACGCATGCGCACACCGGCATCACAAGCATGAGCGGACGTACTGGCTGCACGTCCGACGGGCGGCGAAGGGGACGCACTTCCCTGAATCACGCGGATCAGGGCATGGGCGCCGCTCACGGCCTTCGGAAGTTCGACCGCACGACGGGCATCTGAACTGTCGGGAACATCTGCGCCCTACCGACGACGATCAGAACGGGTAGCTCGCCGGCTCCCCTCGCATCGTGATCCAGCGGGTCTCGGTGAACGCCTCGATGTTCGCGGCCGCGCCGCCGAGCCGGCCCAGCCCGGATGCGCCGACGCCGCCGAAGGGGACGTTCGCCTCGTCGTTCACCGTCTGGTCGTTGATGTGCACGATGCCGGTCGGGATCTGCTCGGCGAGCGCCAGTCCGCGCATCACGTCGCGAGTGACGATGCCGAGCGACAGCCCGTAGTCGCTCTCCGAGGCCAGCCGTACCGCTTCCTCGACCGAGGAGACCCTGGTGACCGGAGCGACCGGGCCGAAGACCTCCTCGGTGAAGACGGGCGAGGTGAGTGGGACCTCGGCCAGCACGGTCGGCCGGTAGAAGAGCCGGTCGTACTCCCCGCCCGCGGCCAGGCGCGCGCCCTGGTCGACACTCGCCGTGACCAGGCCGTGGATCTTGTCCCGCGACCGCTCGTCGATGACCGGACCGAGCGCAACCTGCTCGGTGGCCGGGTCGCCGACCGGCAGGTGGCCGGCCTTCGCAGCGAGCTGGTCGACGAAGTCGTCGTAGATCCCGTCGGCGACGAAGTAGCGGCCGGTGGTCATGCAGATCTGGCCCTGGTTGAGGAACGACGCCCAGCCGGTCAGCCCGACCGCCTTCTCGACGTCCGCGTCGTCGAGGATCAGCAGCGCGGAGTTGCCGCCCAGCTCGAGGTGGGCCCGCTTGAGGTGTCGGCCTGCGAGCTCGCCGATCGACCGGCCGACCGCCGTCGAGCCGGTGAACGAGATCACGCGGACGTGCGGGTCGGTCACCATCGCCTCACCGACGTCCTTGCCACCGGGGAGCATCTGCAGGACGCCGGCCGGCAGCCCGGCCTCCTCGAAGATGCGCGCCATCACCGTGCCGCCCGTGACGGCCGTGCGCGGGTCGGGCTTCAGGAGCACGGCGTTCCCGAGAGCGAGCGCCGGGGCCACCGACCTGATGCCGAGGATGATCGGGACGTTGAACGGCGAGATGACGGCGACCACACCGGCCGGCAGCTGGCGGGCCATGGAGAGCCGGGGCTGCTCACTGGGGAGCACCTGGCCGATCGGCTGTCCCGGCAACGACGCGGCCTGGTAGCACTCCTCGGCCGCGACGTGCATCGCGAAGTCGGCCATCGGCGGGATCGCGCCGACCTCGCGCACGTTCCAGTCGCGGATCTCGTCGGCGTGCTCGGCCCACAGGTCTCCGGCTCTGCGGAGCACGGCCGCTCGCGCGGTGTGCGGGAGCGCCGCCCACTCCTTCTGCGCCTCCGCCGCTGAGGCGGCGGCCTCGGCCACGTCCTCGGCGTCCGCCTGGCCCATCGTGCCGAGCTCGTTGCCGGTGGCCGGCTCCACGACGGCGTAGGTGCCGCCGCGTCCGTCGGTCCATGCGCCGCCCTTGAAGACCTTGCCCTCCCACGCGACGCCGTCCAGTAGTGCCATGACCTACCCCCAGACTTCCTCGGCGGTCTCGACGACCAGCCGTAGCTTGGCCCGCTCCTGCTCTTCGCTCAACTCGTTGCCCTCCACTGTGGAGGAGAAGCCGCACTGGGGCGAGAGGCAGAGCTGCTCGAGCGGCACGTACTTCGACGCCTCGTCGATGCGGCGCTTCAGCTCGTCCTTGTCCTCGAGCTCGCCGGTCTTGGTGGTGACCAGGCCGAGCACGACCTGCTTGTCCTCGGGGACGAACCGCAGCGGCTCGAAGCCGCCGGACCGCTCGTCGTCGTACTCGAGGAAGAAGCCGTCCACGTCGAGCTGCGAGAAGAGAACCTCGGCCACGAAGTCATAGCCACCCTCGGCCGCCCACGACGAGCGGAAGTTGCCGCGGCACATGTGCGTGGTGACCCGCATGCCCTCCGGGCGGCCGGCGATCGCGGCGTTGACGTTCGCGACGTACTGCTCGTGCAGGTGCTCGGGGTCCCCGCCCTGGGCCGCGACCATCGCGCGCTGTTCGGGGTCGTTGAGGTAGGCGAGGCTGGTGTCGTCGAGCTGGAGGTAGGTGCAGCCGAGCTCCCCGAGACGGCGGACCTCCTCTGCGTACGCCGCGGTGAGGTCCGCCCAGAACGGCTCGAGCTCGGCGTAGACCGACTCGTCGATCGCCGCCCGGCCGCCGCGGTAGTGGACCATGTTCGGCGAGGGGATGGTCAGCTTCGGCACCTGGTCGCCGGTCGTCACTCCCAACAGGTACTCGAAGGCGTCCCCGAAGATCGTGTGCCCGAGCCGTACCCGGTCGTGGACGCTCAGTGCCGCGGTCTCGAAGTCGAGGTCACCGGCCTTGTTGTGGAAGTGCACCGCCAGCTTCTGGTCGGTCGGGTCGACGCCCTCGAGCTGGTAGATGAAGTCCATGTGCCACGACGTACGACGGAACTCGCCGTCGGTCGCGGTGCGCACGCCCGCTTCACGCTGGAGGGCCACCGCGTCGCGGATCGCCGTGTCCTCGGCCGCCCGCAACCCTGCGTCGTCGAGATCGCCGGCCCGGTGCCGGGCCCGCGCGTCGAGCAGCGCCGGCGGTCGCAGCAGGCTGCCGACGTGGTCGGCACGGAACGGCGGGAGCGTGCGCGCTGCCATGTCTCGGAGCGTACTCGCGCGCGCGTCGTCCCGGAGTGCCCTGTTCCGCTCAGCGAAAGGTCGGACTCGACGCTGAAGCCGGACGCAGATCCACCGCGCCTCCGGGCTCATGCGTTCAGTAAGTCCACCGTCCGCGGGTCGCGCTCGCCGGCGAAGAACGTGTCCAGCACCTGCTGGAGCAGCGGCGGCCAGCGCGCAACCCGTTCAGCGCCCGAGCGTGGACACCCTCCTGCGCCTAGACGAAGCGCTCCAGCCGGAGGGATCCATATCCACCCCGCCGACGTTACTTCACGCCGGTAATTCAGCCGCGCCGAGTACGCCGCGGCCTTCCGGGGCCGTATCCGTGACACCGGGACCGCCGAGCTGCGGCCCCGTGAGCCGGCGCTGCGTGTCGACAGGAGGCGTTGGGCGGACGAAGATCGCGCCATGGAGGTCACAGGTTGGCTGCTCGACGGTGACCCGGCGATCCGGTGGCAGGTGCTCCGCGACCTGGCCGACGCGCCGGCAGAGAAGGTCGCGGTCGAGCGCGCTCGCGTCGAGAGTGACGGCTGGGGAGCCCGCCTGCTCGCCCTGCGCGATCCCGATGGTCAGTGGGCCGGCGGCGCCTGCTTCCCGCGGTACGTCGCCGACAACTGGCGGGCCGGCATCCAGCCGGACTTCTCCCACGGTCAGCCGTGGACCTCGACCCTGTCCACGCTGATGCTGCTGCGCGACCTCGGCCTCGACCCGGCCTGCAAGGCTGCCCGCGAGACGACCAAGCTGGTCGCGGAGAACTGTCGCTGGGAGCACGACGGCCAGGCGTTCTTCGATGGCGAGGTCGAGCCGTGCATCAACGGCCGGACGCTCTCGATCGGCGCCTATTTCGGCGCCGACGTCGACGGCCTCGTCAGGGGTCTGCTCGCCGATCAGCTCGACGACGGCGGCTGGAACTGCGAGGCCGAGAACGGCGCCACCGTGTCCTCGTTCGACTCGGTGATCTGCGTGCTCGAGGGTCTGCTCGAGTACGAGCTGGCCCGGGGAGCGGTGCCAGTGGCCGCGGCCCGCCGTCGTGCTGAGGAGTACCTGCTGGAGCGGCGGCTGTTCCGGCGCAAGACCACCGGTGACGTGCCTGCCGAGCGCTGGCTGCAGTTCTCGTGGCCGCCGCGCTGGCATTACGACGTGCTGCGCTCCCTGGACTACTTCCGCCGCACCGGCGATGCCCCCGACGAGCGCGTCGCCGAGGCGGTCCAGCTGGTCCGCGACAAGCGGCAGCCCGACGGCACCTGGCTGCTCGAGAACACCCACCCTGGCGAGACCCACTTCGCGTTCGAGGACGGCGACGGGCGTCCGAGCCGCTGGAACACCCTGCGAGCACTGCGTGTCCTCGACTGGTACGACGGCCGGCGCTGATCCGGCCATCAGGCGCATCCCGCCCCGTCTGAGCCACGGCGCCACCCACACCTGGTCCTACGCTGACCAAGTGGAGCACGGGCAGCACGCAGCATCGACGTCTGGAGGGAAGCAAGAGCGATGAACACCAAGCTCGTTGCCGTTGTCCTTGTCGTGGCGCTCGTCCTCACCGGGATCGGCACCGGCCTCGCGGTCCTGCTGAGCAGATAGCCGCCACTCAGCCTCGGAGCAGTCGAAGCGCGTGGTCCCAACTGCCCGTGCGTATGCCGTGGAGAACCCAAGCGATGCACATGGGCTCCAGATAACGGCTGGTCTCGATTCCACCGAGATCGACGACATCCCATCCGGTGGCCTCGAGCAGCGCGGTGACCGTGCGCTTGGCCTCTTCGGAGTCGCCGCCGATGAACATGGTCGGCGGCCCGCCGCGAAGGTCTGGGTCCACCATGTTGGCGTTGCCGACGGTGTTGTATGCCTTCACGACGTGCGTGCCAGGAACGGCCCTTTGGACTTGCTCCCCGAGCGAGTCGCTATGTCCGACGAAGAGGCCCGGGCCGCCAGAGGAGAAGTCGAGGGGATTCGTGGTGTCGATGAGGACCTTGCCTCGGAGCTCGTCCTGGAGGCCGGTGACCAGGTCGACGGCGGCGGTTCCCAACACGGAGAGGAAGACGAGATCGGCGTCCTTCACGACCTCTGAGGGTGTGCCGACCGGCAGGTCGTCCACCTGGTCCTTGCGGGTGCCGATGCGGACCTCATGGCCATGCTGCGCAAGGCCGCGGGCAAGCGCCTGACCGACAACGCCGCTTCCCAGTATTGCGATCCGCACATGGGGACCGTACCGCTGGACATCTGTGCCAGGAAGCCCGATCGGGTCCTCTCCACGTCGGCGGTGGCGCCACCAGCGCCGACAGGCGGTTGCCCGAGGACGTCTGCGAAGGCGCGCTCGTCTGTAAGCGCTCCTGGGCGGGCCCGGGACTTGAACCGCGAGCCGGCCCGTCGAGGTTGCTGCGGATGACCTGCTGCGCCGGTACGGCGACCGTCTTGCACCGGACGGCCGGTGTGTTGGAAGGGAAACAGAAGATTTCTCGGCGCCCACTCAGGATCGACTCATCCTGTCCGAGTCGATCCCACAGCCGGAGCCCGACATGTACACCGTCGAATCCAACCTCGCCCGAGTGGGCATCGAGGCCTGCATCCGCGAGAGAACCAGCGGCGCCCGATCGGCGAGTTCCAGCGGCCCGGGCGTGGCCGACGGCGGATCGGCGACGTCGAGCCAGCCTCACGTGCTGGTCGCGCCGACCGCAATCGCACAACACGGACCCGCTACACAGAGAGGCCGTTTCGGACTAGCCGAGACGTCCCCTCCGCTCGTGAAGCGTCGCAAATGAACACATGACTCACTCGGGAGCCTGCCAGCTCACCTATCTATCCTCTTGAAAGGAACCACCACCATGGCACCCAGGCCCAGAACCCTCACGGTCGCGATTCTTTCGCTTGTCTTGTCGGGCTTCGCGGTCACCTCCAGCGCCGCGGCCGCACCTGCGGCAGACAACGAGTGCGCCGGGATGACCGCGCGGTCCCACGTCGTTGCCGGGAACACCGCCCCGGTCGCGAACCCCGACTCCGCACCCGTCCTGGCCGGCGACTTCACCGTGGTCGACGTGCTCGGCAACGACACCGACGCCGAAGGTGACGTGCTCTCGGTGATCACGCTCACTCAACCCCGCAACGGCTTCGCCTGCGTCAACGGGGACGGGACCATCGAGTACTTCTCGAACACCGGGACACCCACCGGGACCGACCAGTTCAGCTACGGCATCACCGACGGCGACTACTTCCGCACCGCTACCGTCACCATGTCCGTCGAGGGTCTGGACAACGTGGTGCCCACGCTCACCCGCAAGCTCAGGCTCGACCGGCACGGGCACGTGGTCGCGCGCGCCAGGGTCAGCATCGTGAACAGCAACGACCGGACCGTGGAGTTCTTCGCCGGCAGGTTCTCCAACGGCCTGGCCGCCTTCGACAAGGTGATCCCCGGCGGCGAGACCGCGAGGCTCCGCACCAGGCTCCGGCACCTGGACTTCGTGGCAGTGGTCCCCAAGGACGACGGCGACTTCGTCCTGATCGACATCGGGACCCTGAACACCAGGACCGGCAAGGTGGTGCTGGAGAGCACCGACGGGTTCCGTGACCCGGGCGCCCGTCGTACCACGGCACCGCCTGCCCTGGCGCATCGGCTGACCACACGGACACGCCCCCGCTCGGTCGCCTGGTTCCATCACCGCCTGCACGCGGTGGTGGAACCAGGCCGAGTCGGTTGCGGTGGCAAAGCCCTCGTGGGCCCGCGGCATCATCCTCCGGGGCGGCCGCCTACTCCTCGGTCTCGAAGATTGCCTTGCGCTGGCGTGCCGTCGCCATGGCGGTCATGAAGAGTACGTCGTATTCCGGATCATCCACCGGGATCTCGGCGATGACGTGCTCGTCTAGGACTTCGGCGCCACCGCGCCCGACCTTGTGCACCACCACTCGTGTGCGGCCGTTGACGTCGTAGTGGGCGGCGCGCCACTGACCGGCGGCCACTGCCGGGTGCCCCGGTCTGCTCTGCAATGCCCGGATCACTGCATACAGCACTAGGCCCATCGCCCCCACGGTCAGCAGGCCCTCCAGGATCGCCATGGCGCCATTGTCCCAGCCCGCCGAAACGGTGATTCCGGGGTTTCTCAGGCAGGATCGGAGTGATCGCCCTTGCTGTCATGGGCGCGGGGGCAGGATGGCAGGGCGCGCGACGGCCCTTCACGGTCAGTCGTCCATTGCTTCGATCCCGAGCTCCGCCAGCTCGGCCATGCGCTCACGCATCCGCTGAATCATCTCCGGCGGAGGACGCTTCCAGCCCGTGATCTCCTCGATGACCCGCAGTGGCTCGGTCGTTCGGTATGACCGGGTCGGGTTCCCGGGGAAGCGCTTGTCGGTGACGTTCGGGTCGTCTTCGATCCGGCCGAGTGGCTCAACTCGGTACACCCGTCCGGGCCCCTCGCCGCGAGCGAGCTCTGAAGCCAGTGGCGCACCCTCACGTGTGGCGGTCAGGTAGATGTGTTTGGCTTGACGCCCCGAACCGTAGTTTGAGCGCCAGCCCGGGGTAAGTAGGTCACCGGGACGCAGGTCGGCTTTGGTCCCGTGAAAGAACGGCCCGGGGTCGTCGACCACGCGCGGCTTCGGAGGTGGATCCCGCAGCAGAGTGTCGAGTCGTTCCATGAGGACCGGGACCCGGCTGCGCCCCTTCGGCGCCCGCGGATAGCGGGTCAGCACGTCAAGGACGACCGGCGTGGCTCGCTTGGCGGCGGCGGTGATCATGTACTCCGCGACTACCGGGTCATCACCCCGCGCGAGCTCGGCCGCCCGGGCGGCATGGGTGGCCGCCCCCAGGATGTGGCGCACCTGCGTTGCCTTGGCCAGCGGATGGAGGTATGCCGCCGCGGCGGCATCTCCTGCTGCGCCCGCTGCGTGCCGGCCTGCTTCGGTCGTAGCGTCCTTGGCTGCGCGGTGGGCGTCGGTCGCGGCGCTCCGTTGGAGGCGCGAACGCGGTGCCCCATCGGCGAAGAGTCGCGCGGCTTGCAGAGCGGACGCCGCGCGAGGGTCATCGGGACATGCCTTCTCGAAGAGCGCGAGTACAGGTTCGGCGCACGCGACGCCATACCCGGCAATCGCGCGCAGCTCGTCCATCGTCAACTCGAAATCACCCGAGCGAGTCTGCATCTCCTCGAGTTTCGCACAATGCGGCGGGCACCTGCCGGGCGCCCGATGATGATCGACCCGGAGTCAGCTCCTCTTCAGCTCCTCGGCGAGCATCACGATGATGCCGCTGGGGCCGCGGACATAGGTGAGCTTGTAGACGTCCCCGTAGGTCGCCACGCCGCGCAGCGGGTGGCAGCCGTGCCTCGCGGCGATCTCGAGGGCCTCGTCGATGTCGTCGACCGAGAAGGCCACGCGGTGCATGCCGATCTCGTTGGGCCGGGTGGGCTCCGTCTCGATCGCGTCGGGGTGGATGTACTCGAAGAGCTCGAGGCGACCGTTGCCGTCTGGCGTCTGGAGCATGGCGATGTTGGCGTGGTTGCCGTCGAGGCCGACGGCTGTGTCGGTCCACTCTCCACTGACCGTGTCACGGCCGAGGACGGTCAGTCCGAGGTCGGTGAAGAAGGCGATCGTCGCGTCGAGGTCGCGGACGGCGATGCCGACGTTCTCGAGTTTGATGGGCATGCGTTGCACGCTATCGAGTCAGCGCGATTCGCTCAGGTCAGCTGGCTGAAGGTCCGGCTCGGCAGGCCAGGACCCGCAGAGTCCTGCGCCAGATTCTCTCTGGTGTGAGGGCTCGCGGTACGCGCGGGCGAGGTGATCCCCAGTCGTTGACTCTTGAAACGCCAGGTCAGTCGGGTGGACCATCCAGTACCCGGGGCAAGAACTCCATCATCTGCAGTCGGCCGTCGAAGGTGCGGTGGTCGACCGTCTCGAGGGCCACGTCCGGCCACCCGGCGTAGAAATGCTCGCGGCCGGATGCTCCGTTGACCACCGGGAAGACAACCACCCGGAACCGGTCCACCAGTCCGGCGGTCAGCAACGACCGGCACAGACTCAGGCTGCCGATGGTGCGCAGGGAGGTGTCGCCGTCCCGTTTCATGGCACGGACCACCTCCACAGCGTCACCGGAGACGAGACGGGTGTTCGCCCAGGCGAGCGGCTCCTCCAACGTGGAGGAAAACACGATCTTGTCCATGTCGGTCAGCCTGCCCATCTCCTCCTGGCCGGAGTCGACGAACCCGGCGAACAGGCGGTAGGTAGTGGCGCCCATCAGGGAGGTGTACGTGCCGGCGCCATCCCCGTCGAGCCAAGCGAAGTACTCGGGGCCGCCCATCCCCCACAAGCCTGGCCAACCCTCCGCCGACGAGAACCCGTCCAGCGAGGTGATCACGTCGACCATGAGCTCCGGCATGGTTCTGCTCCTCCGTAGTAGTCCTGCGACCTTGCATGAGGAAGACACCGGATACAACCACCAACGGGCATCTCATCGCGGGCGGTGCAGGGTCTGGAGCCTTCCCCCGTCGAGCGGTGTGACGCGCCACGATGCATCCGCGGTTCGTGCTGGTAGCGAGCAGACGAGGTCCATCCGGTGTGGTGTCTCCAGGAAGATCACCTCGGCCAGCAAGGTCTGCTTGTCCACCCAGCCACCAGATGCGGCGACAGGTACGGCGTCGCCGTGTGCGTCGCGCGGCTCGGAGACGAGCCACTCCCCGTTGGCGACTGCGAAGGCAATGGTGTTGTCCCGCTCGTTGATGCTGAACTCCAGCCGATCATCTTTCCTCTCCACGGCGACCGAGGTGAGCGCCGCCCAGGAGGATGGGCCCGTCGCCGAGGACGCCGGGAACGGGGCGGCAGTCCAGTCCTCCCACCGCCCGGGGCTCGGCTGGGTCCGGCGGGCCGGCAGGTGCAAGCCGCGCAGCCGCTTCTCGAGCTCCGGGAGTGCGGCTTCGACGGGGGACGCGGATCCGAGCCCGGGAAGAAGGTGGTCCCACACGTGGTCCAGCACGGTCTGCGTCGCCTCGGTGCCGCCGGTCATCGCCACCACGGCATCCTGCTCGGGCAGGACCAGGCAGAACTGACCGAAGGCGCCGTCGCCGCGGTAGCCGTGGCGGGCCATCCAGAACTGATAGCCGTACCCCTGTCGCCAGTCCGGGTCCTCCGTTCCCGGGGTGTCGATCTGCGGGGACGTGGCGACCTCGACGTACGTCTCGGGGACCAGTTGGTCCTTGCCCCAGCGGCCGCGCTGTAGGTAGAGCTGGCCGAGCTTGGCGACGTCCTCGGTGCGGGCGAACAGGCCGCTGAAGCCCAGCTCGCGCCCCGCTGGCCAGCATTGCCAACCGACGTCGCCGATGCCGAGCGGGTCGAGAAGCCGCGGGCGGAGGTACTCGCTGAGCCGGTGGCCGGCCCGGCGCTGGATGATCGCCGCAAGGGTGTAGGTGCAGGGTTGGCTGTAGGCAAACACGCTGCCCGGCGCCTTGTCCGGATGAGACAGCAGGAATCCGCGAACCAGCTCGTCGCGGTCACGCTCGACTGCCTCGCCCCACATGTCGCGGTCGTGTCCGCTGGTCATCGACGCCAGGTGTCGCAGCGTGATCGCCCGGCTGCGTGGGTCGCTGATCTGGTCGGAGAACTCCGGGAAGTACGACACCGCGGTGTCGTCGAGGTCGACCAGCCCCTCGTTGAGTGCGAACGCAAGAGCCGTGGAGGTGAAGCTCTTGCTCAGCGAGTACAGCAAACGAGCCCGCTCGGGCGTGTGCGGAGCCCACCAGCCCTCGGCGACGACGTGTCCGTGCCGCAGCACCATCAGGCTGTGCAGCTCGACTGCCGGATCCGTCTCCACCGCATCCAGGAACGCCAGGACAGCGCGTGGGTCGACGCCCTGCTCGGTTGCTGCACTGCGCGGGAGAGTGCTCATGCCGGTCAGACTAGACACCGTTCATGCGCTGGCGCGATCAGGCATTATCGCGGCGGAAGGACGCGTTGTCATCGGATGCACGATCAGGCTGGGTCACACCGAAGAAGAGCCGAGCCGGATCAGAAACCGCCGCCGGTGGCCATGCCGCCGCCCACTTTGTACATGTCGATCTTGTGCTCACCGACGAACTTCTTCTGCACCCAGGTCGCGATCGCGGTCAGGATGAGGTTGAGGGTGATGTAGATCGCCGCGATAACGATCACGGTCGGGACGTAGTTGGCGAACCCGACGTAAATCTGCTTGCCGACCGCAGTCAGACCCGGGGCCGTCACGGCGTACCCGAGGCTGGTGTCCTTCAGTGCCACGACGCACTGGCTGATGATCGCGGGGATCATGATCTTCACCGCCTGCGGCAGCTGGATGATCATCATCACCTGGCTCTTCCGCATGCCCATGGCGTACGCCGCCTCCGCCTGGCCGGCTGGAACAGCGAGCACACCCGCGCGGAACACCTCGGCGAGCACGGCGCCGTTGTACACGGTCAGCGCGAACACCACGCTCCAGTAGGCGCCGGTGTCGCCACGGGTGATGCCGTACTGGTAGTAGAACAGCACCATCAGCAGCAGCACCGGGACCGCTCGGAAGAACTCCACGAAGGCCCAGCACGGCCAGCGCACAAAGGCATGGTCGGAGAGCTTGCCGATGCCGAAGATCACTCCGATCACGACGGCACCGATGATCGCGCTGAACGCCATCTTCAGGGTGTTCAGCACGCCGTCGACGAGGATCACCTCGTCGTAGCGGGGGGTGATGAAGACCTCCCACATGTCGTACTCGAACTGACCGGCATCCGCGAGTCGGATCACCGCGTAGCCGACGATGGCGATGAGTGCGACCACCGCGATGACGGTGTACGTCCGGTGGCGGGCGATGGTGCGCGGTCCGGGGTTGTCGAAGAGGAGGCTGGCGCTCATGCCGGGTCCCGTCGCGCGTTCATGCGATCCGCCAACGACGCTCTAGCCGGTTCGCCCCGAAGGAGACCATCTCGACAAGAAGCACGAAGATCAGGGCGAACCCGATGAAGATGCCGACCCGCTCGGTCGCGAAGTCGTTGGTGAACAACCGCATTCGCGAGAACGCCTCGGTGACACCGAAGACACCGGTGACGGTGGTGTTCTTCAGCAGCGCGATCTGCACGCTGGCCAACGGCGGTACCGATGCCCGCAAGGCCTGCGGCAGCACCACACTGCGCATCACGTCGGTGAATGGCAGTCCAATGGCGCGCGCCGCCTCCGCCTGACCGACCGGGACGGCATTGATCCCGGACCGGATGGCCTCGCAGACGAACGCCGATGTGTAGAGGGTGAGCGCCACGACCCCGGCTGCGAAGAAGGCGGTCATCCGGATGTCCCCCCACACGATGTTCACCCAGTTGAACTGGATGCCGATCTTGGGGCCCGCAATCCGGAAGAACACGAGCAGGATCAGCAGCGGGGTGTTTCGGACCAGGGTCACGAGGACGCCAGCGGCCTTTCGGAGCACCCCGATCGGCCCCACGCGCATCGCTGCCAGCACGGTGCCGAACAGCATCGAGAGCACGCCGGCGATGAGGAACAGCAGGACGGTGTGGGCGAATGCCACGAGGAGGAGATCCCAGTTGTCGAACAGGACGCTCACCGGGCACCGCCTTTCGGGATGTCGGGTCGGGGGACGTGACGAGCCGGGGTGGTGAGACCACCCCGGCCGCTACGGGTTCAGCTCTTGCAGGCGTCCAGCTTCGGCGGCTCCGGTGTCTCGGAGCCAGACTTGCCGAGCGTGCTCTCGAACGCATCGGCCCAGTCACCGTTGTCGAAGGACTTCTGCAGCGTCTCGTTGATCCACTCGCACATCTCGGGGTACTGCTTGGGATAGCCGACCCCGATGTGCTCCTCGGAGAACTCGTCGCCGACCACCTTCAGCTCGCCCTCGTTCTGCGCCGCGAGACCCAGCAGGATCGAACCGTCGGTGGACATGGCCGGCACGCTTCCGGCCATGACGTCCTCGGCGCACGCGCTGTACGTCTCGGCGCCGACCCCCTTGGCGCCCTTCGCGTTGACGTTCTCGAGCGAGGTCGACCCCTCTGCCGAGCAGACCTCCTTGCCCTTGAGGTCCTCGATGCCCTTGATGTTGCTGTCCTTCTTCACGAGGACCTGCTGGCCGGTGAGCATGTAGGGGCCGGTCTGGCCGACTATCTGCTTGCGCTCGTCGGTGATGGAGTACGACGCGAGAACCAGGTCGACCCTGCCCTTCTGTAGGAAGGGCTCCCGGTTGTCAGATATGGTCTCGACCCACTTCACCTTGTTGCTTGCCGGATCGATGCCGAGCCCGGCGGCGAGTATCTTGGCGATCTCGACGTCGAAGCCGGTCGGTACGTCGGACGCTGCGTCCTTGAAACCGAGCCCGGGCTGGTCGAACTTCACACCGATGGTGATCTCGCCCTTGTCGGCGAGCTCCTTCATGTGACTGCCGGCGGGGAGGGACGCGGCGGCATCCTTGTCTGCCTCGACCTTCTTGCCGCTGTCGTCGCTGCCCGCGTTGCCACCACACGCAGTGGTGACGACCAGCATCAGGCCAACCACCACAGCCTTTGTCCATGTAAGTCGCATCTCTACTCCTGTTCCCGGGCCGGTTCCCGGCCCTTGTCTCGCTCAGTGCTTGAGGATCAGTGCTTGAGGATCTTCCCGAGGAAGTCCTTGGCTCGGTCTGACCTGGGGTTGGTGAAGAACTCCTCGGGGGTGTTCTCCTCCACGATCGCGCCGTCGGACATGAACACGACCCGGTCGGCCGCCGTACGTGCGAAGCCCATCTCGTGGGTGACGACGATCATCGTCATCCCCCGCTGAGCGAGGTCCACCATCACCTCGAGGACCTCGCTGATCATCTCGGGGTCCAGTGCCGAGGTCGGCTCGTCGAACAGCATGGCCTTGGGGTCCATCGCCAGTGCCCGGGCGATCGCAACCCGTTGCTGCTGACCACCCGACAGCTGGGCTGGGTACTTCTCGGCCTGCTCGCTCACACCGACCCGCTCGAGCAGCTCGTGGCCACGCTTGTCGGCCTCGCTCTTGCTCTTGCCGCGCACCTTGATCGGGCCGAGTGTGACGTTCTCCAGAATCGTCTTGTGGGCGAAGAGGTTGAAGCTCTGGAAGACCATTCCGACCTCGGCCCTCAGGGCGGCGAGTGCCTTGCCCTCCTCGGGCAGCAGCGCGCCGTCGAGGCTGATGGTGCCCTTGTCGATGGTCTCGAGACGGTTGATAGTGCGGCACAGCGTGGACTTTCCGGACCCCGACGGACCGATCACGACCACGACCTCGCCCTTGCCGACGGTCAGGTTGATGTCCACGAGGACGTGCAGGTCGCCGAACCACTTGTCCACAGAGTCCAGCACGATCAGGGGCTCATAGGTGGCGGCACCCACGGACGCTCGGTCCTGCGGCGCGGACTCACTCATGTTGTGACTCTAGGGACAGGTGGGACCCCGAGCAACTATGGAACTTAGTTGCACAGCTGACCTGGGATGCTGCGCACCGAGCAGTGACACCGTGGGAGCCAGCCCCTGCGAAGCTGACGGTCAGTCTGCGGTGGCGGGCAACTACGGTGCAAGCTCGCAACAATCCTCACCCTGGGCGACCTTCGGCGGGTACGTAGGATCCAGCCATGGAGCTGATCCTGCTGGTGCTCGTCATCGTGGCGCTGGGAGCCGTCGTCCTCGTGGCGGGACGCCGTAACAAGGAGCGCGACCTGACTCGGCGCGAAGCGGAGCTGGCCCCGGTGAGGAAGCTGGCCTTCGAGGACATCACTGCGTTCGGCGAGGACCTGCAAGCGCTCGACCTCGACATGAGTGGTCACCAGCTCGATGATGGCGCGAACGCGGACTACCAGCGTGCGCTCGATGCATACGAGGCGGCCAAGCTGGCAGGCGACTCGATCACCCAACCCGACGACATCCGGCACGTCACCGAGATCATCGAGGACGGACGCTACGCCATCGCCTGCGTGCGCGCCCGAGTCGCTGGCTCGGCGCTGCCGACCAGACGTCCGCCGTGCTTCTTCGACCCGCGTCACGGGCTCTCGGTCGCGGACGTGCTGTACGTCCCGCCGGGCGGCGTTGAGCGAGACGTGCCTGCCTGCGCCCTTGATGCCGAGCGCGTCCGTGCGGGCGCCGATCCTGATGTCCGCCAGGTGATGGTCGGGGCGCAGCGGGTCCCCTACTGGCAGGGTGGCCGCGCTTATGAGCCCTACGCAATGGGCTACTTCGGCGCCTTCGGCCCGCTGACGTGGATGTTCGTGGGAGGCACGATGTTCGGCGGTTTGGGGGGCGGCGACTGGGGCGGCGACGGTGGTGGCTTCGACGGCGGTGGCGGCGACGGCGGTGGCGGCGACGGTGGTGGCTTCGACGGCGGTGGCTTCGACGGCGGTGGCTTCGACGGCGGTGGCTTCGACGGCGGCTTCTGAGCCCGGAAGCACCGTGTGCTTGTGCCCCATCGCCGTGCTGGTCAGGTAGGCATGCTTCTCTCGGCGAGAAGCATGTGCTCCGCCATCGACAGAACTCTTTTCGCGACCGTGGACTCCGAGAGGTTGCGGCCGGTGAAGAGCAGGTCAAACGTGTCGAAGCTGGTGAGCACCCAGAGCACATCAGACGCCTCGGTCACGCCGACCCCCTTCCGTAGATAGCCCTGGTCCTTGAGGCGCTGGGCCAGAGAACGCATCGTTGGGGCCCGGCCGTGTTCGAGCACGACGATGGCCTCGGCGGCGTCCGGATCCAGCACTGACATCGAGAACAGCGCACGTCCGAGGTCCCGTCCCGCGGCGTACAGTCGAATGCCTTCGCGGAGGCTTCCGAGGAGCGCCTCGCGCGCGTCGGGGTGTGACGCAGCCGCCACCAGCCGATCAAAGCGCTGCTCATCCAGGAAATCGCGGGCAAGGGCGCGGAACAGTCCCGTGCGCGACTCGAACGCGACGTAGATCGTCGACCGCGCGACGCCTGACTCCCGCGCGATCCGATCGAGGTTGATCCCTTGGGCAGGCTCCTGGCTGAGCAAGTCACTCGCGGCGTCGAGGATCCGACGCCTTGTCACCTCCGCCGAAGCGGCCCTGATGTTCTGCACGTAGCGCCGCCCGTCCCCAGCCATGAGGTCAGCCTACACATTTGGGTTGACAGTTTGTCCGACACAAGTCACAGTGTCCGATGAAAGACAAGCTGTCCGATGAATATGTCGGACTCTCAGATCTAAGGAGAAGACATGCAGGAGAACGTCACGAACGGTGTCGAGGTACTCACCACGTCGGTCCTCGTCGTCGGTGCAGGGCCGGCTGGACTGGTCACGGCCATCGGCTTGGCCAGGCAGGGCGTGCGGGTGATGCTCGTCGAGAGGCACGCGCAGCTCTCGACCTTCCCCCGAGCGACAGCAGTCAGCCCGCGGTCGATGGAGATCATCCGCGAGTGGGGACTGGAGGACCGGGTTCGCAAACGCGAGTTCCACGCTCTCCCGCTGGGACGGGTGGCGCCGACTCTCGTCTCGCCAGAGGGCATGACCGTCCCGCTCGGCTTCCCGTCCGAGGACGAGGCGCGGCGGGTCAGCCCGACGTCGTATGCGGTGGTGGCGCAGGACGCGTTCGAGCCAGTGCTGCTCGAACACCTGACGGGTCTCCGTGCCGACGTTCGCTTCGGCACGGAGATCGTGGCGATCCAGCATGACCGGACCGGGATCATGTCGACCCTGCGGAACTCGAGCGGTAGACGGATGGCTGTCCGGTCGCGTTTTCTGGTCGGTGCGGACGGCAGCCGAAGCGCGGTCCGGTCCATGCTGGGCGTCGCGATGATGGGGTCGGACCATCTGGAGGAGATCGTCTCGGTGTTGTTCCGCGCTCCGCTCCGGTCCCACGTCGGCTCGGTGGTGCACGGGCTGAACATGATCCCGGGGTCGGCGGGCCTAACCGTCATGTTGCCAACCAGCGACGACGACCGCTGGGTGCTCGCCCAGACCTGGGACCCGCGCACCGAGCGCATCGAGGACTTCACCGGTGACCGGGTCACTGCGATGATCCGGGCCGCATCGGGGGTGCCGGACCTCCCGGTCGAGATCCTGAGCATCGGTGCGTTCTCGTTCGCCGCGCAGGTCGCGGAGCGCTATCGCGTCGGGAACGCCTTCCTGGTCGGGGACGCCGCGCATCGGATCACCCCGCGCGGCGGCACGGGCATGAACACCGCTATCCAGGACGCCCACAATCTCGCCTGGAAGCTCGGCTTCGTGCTCCGCGGCTGGGCGGCGGACCACCTGCTCGACACCTACGCAGAGGAGCGCCGGCCGGTCGGCGCGCAGAACGCCGCGCGGTCCGAGACGCCGACGAGCCCGGACCTGGACGCGCTCGCCATTGACATCGGCATCACCTACCAGAGTGGCGCCCTCGCCGACGACGGTTGCCCGGACGGGCCGGCCGAGGACAGTTGGCGTCCCACCGGACGCCCGGGCGCCAGACTCCCGCACCTGTGGCTGACGCGGGACGGCGAGCAGGTCTCTACCCTGGACCTGCTCGGACCCGGAATCACGATATTCACCGGGCCCGACGGGCGGTGCTGGCGGCGCGCCGCCGACTTGGTGTCGGCCGAGCTCGGCGTGACCGTGTCGGTCCGAATCGTCGGCGGCGAGGTGCTCCGTGACCCGGCCCGGGCGTTCACCACCCTGTACGGGCTCGCGGCCGACGGCGCCGTCGTGGTTCGGCCCGACGGCCACATCGCCTGGCGGTCCCGGTCGACGGATGGACTCGACCTCGCCGAGGAGCTGCGGCTCGGAATCCGCGCGTCACTGGGCGCCTCAGCTGGCGCGATGGTCGACGAGCGCGGCGTTGCCTGAGGGCGAACCGATCTGGTCGTGCTCGCGCAGGAGCTGTCCGGTAGCGGGTTCGGCGATCGGGAAGGATCATCCGGGCCATGGCTGATCGCGAGGAGTTGTGGGCGATGGTGACTGGATTCCGGCTCTCAGCGGCGCTGGCCGTGGCCGCGGATCTGGGCGTCTCCGACGAGCTCGCGTCCGGACCGCGTAGCATCGCCGATCTCGCTGCGGCGACGTCGGCGGACCAGGCAACCCTCTACCGGCTGATGCGTGCACTGGCGACTGTGGGAGTGTACGACGAGCAGGAAGACGGGCGGTTCGCGCTCGCACCCCTCGGCGAAGGACTACGGTCCGACGTACCCGGGTCGCTACGTCCCCTGGCCCGGACCTTGACGGACCCCGCGACATGGGCCGCGTGGGCCCACCTCGGTCACAGCGTGCGCACCGCTGACAACGCGTTCGAGGCCTTGCACGGCGTGGACGTGTGGACATATCGACGGAGCCAACCCGAACAGAACGCGATCTTCAACGACAACATGTCAGCGCTGAGCTCGCTGGTCGCCGACGCCGTGGCTAGTGCGTACGACTTCGCGGGCTTGTCGAGTGTCGTCGATGTCGGTGGTGGGCACGGCGTCCTGCTCGAGGCGGTGCTCACCAAGCACGAGCATCTGACCGGGACCGTGTTCGACCTGCCGCACGTCGTCGCACGGAGCCCAACTGGCAAGGCCACGCATTCCGTCGCATCGCGATGGAGGGCGACGAGTGGGAGCTTCTTCGACGCCGTTCCGGCGGCCGACTGCTACCTCTTGAAGTCAATCCTGCACGACTGGCCCGATGCGCGGTGTGCCGAGATTCTGCGCGCTTGCAGGGTTGGGCTCCAACCGGGTGGTGTCGTCCTGGTCGTCGAGACCCTCCTCGGCCGGCCGGGCCACGAGGTCGACGCCGCGTTCTCCGACCTCAACATGCTGGTTCTGCCCGGTGGCCGTGAGCGCACCGACCAGCAGTACGCGGCATTGTTCGACGCGGCCGGCCTGCAGCTGACATCAGTCGTCCCACAAGCAGCCGGGTGTCGATCCTGGAGGCCCGCGTCCACCGCGCCGGTGAGCCAGCCGCGCTCCGCTGACCTTGCTCGGTCGATCCCGGCGGCCGGCACGCTCGCCGCGATCGTGAAAGTCTCTTCCCACGAGGCCCATTCCCCGCATTTTCCTGGCTGGCTTGAGTAGACCCCGACTTACGCCGTGCAGCCGGGTTGCGTCCGTGCACATGGCATTCTGGATGGCATGTCGCGTGCAGTCGAGGTCAGGGTCTCGGGTGAGGTGCAGGGCGTCTCGTTCCGGGGGTACGCCGCTCAGGAGGCCGTGCGACTCGAGCTGGTCGGGTGGGTGCAGAACGAGCCGGATGGTGCCGTACTCGGTCACTTCGAGGGGCCGGCAGACGCAGTGGAAAGCATGCTGGCCTGGTGTCGTGAGGGTTCTCCCTCGGCTGAAGTCCATCGCGTCGAGGTGCGCGAGGTGAGGCTGAGCCGAAGCTCGGAGTTCAGTGTGCGGTACTAGCCAGCCGAGAGTCGCTGGTGCGATTCAGGTCAACGTTCCGGTCGCGGGAGGGTGACGCGGGGCAAGGTGTGCATGCACGGGATCTGCTTCACCGCGCCAGGCCCGGTTCTGCGTGTCGCGTCCGTGGCCGTCCTGCGCTCACGGTCAGCCTCGTCGGGTTCGACCCGGATACGGGCACGAGCGGTCGGAACGGGGCATCGCTGAAGTCGCCGGCGTAGTAGCCATTGTGCTTGTGACGCAGCCCCGACCAGGTGCCTGACTCTTCCTCGATGATTCTTGACGCGGCCATGAGCCTCTCCTTGTTCCTTTTCACCGCCGGTGAACGGCGCGTGCACCGCTGCCTGTCCTGAGGCCTGCCAGCGGGGCCTGCGGCCGGTCGGACCGCAGGCCTCGCGTATCCGGTTCTCCCGGCGCCCGGGGACGGCCCGTCACCGGACGGAGAAGGCGACCCGGTAGATCGCGCCGAAACCCCTGCGGTCCTTGGTGGTCAGCGGCGTGTTCTTGCACTGGATGTTGTTCACCGAGCCGATGGTGGTGGTCTGGCCGTTGTCCTTCTCCACGATGTCCACGTCGATGGTGCCCTGGAAGGCCTTGGTGCCCAGGTTGAAGCGCTTCTGGTTGAGCACATAGGTCTGGACGGCGGTCTTGTCGCCGCCCAGCCGCAGCAGCACCTCGTCGGTGCCGTCGTTGTCATTGAGGTCCAGCGCCTTGAGCGAGTGCACGTCGAGCTGGCAGGTGGTCGCCGCCGAGGCTGGCTGGGCGGCGCCGATGGAGACGAGCGCGGCCAGGGCCAGGCCGGTCGCGCCGAGGGTGGTGGTGACGAGACTGCGGTGTGTGTACATGGTGTGACTCCTTGTCCCGGGCCGGGTCTGGTGCCCGACCTCAGGACACGACTGTCGGTCCCCGACAGCGCCGCCGGCATCGGGCGCATACCTCAGATTCCGGACGGGTCACCTCAGATGCGCGCGGCTGTTGCCTACGTCCGCGCCGCGCCTCCCGACGACTCCATCTGCCAGGCCGCGCATCGCCAATCCGATCCGCTCGCAGCGGCCGACCATGGCCCAGAACGCAAGGGGGTAGATCTCCGACCAACCCCGGTCGTCGGGATACCCAACCCCCACAGGGGGAACTCATCCGGCGAACCATGTCGCCGCGGGCGTGCTGCGCGTGGACGCGTCCCAGAACGCCCGTCCGTCAAGGGTCTCGGGACTTGGCCGAGCGAGTCGTGGTCGCGGGTGTCGAGATCGTCGAAGTGCGGATCAGCCACCTGGCGTACGGATCGGAGATCGCCCAGGCGATGCTGCGCCGACAGCAGGCGAACGCCGTGGTGGCCGCCCGGTCCCGAATCGTCGAGGGCGCCGTCGGCATGGTGGGGATGGCGCTCGAACCGCTCAGCGAGCGTGGGATCGTCCGTCCGACGAGGGGCGCAAGGTGCCGGTCAGTAACCTCATGGTCGTCCTGAGTGGTGACCGCCCGCCTCGCCGATCGTCAACACAGGCTCGCTGTACTAGTGCCGGCCACGCGCAAGCAGATCCTCCTTCGGATCGATCCGGCGGTCCACGTCGCCCTGGCCGGTGGGCAGACGACGAGCTGCGAAGCGTCAACGCCCAGGAGGATGCGCTGCGTCAGCGCTCCGCGACGGTGTGGATGGCCCGCTTCGGCCGGGCCGATCCCGCATCGTGACGGCCGCATCGGCCGAGCGCAGCCCAGCACGAGAGCCGCCATGGAGTCGACTGGCATGCGCCAACCGCCACTCCGAGGTCTGGCCATGCCCCTGGTGGACGGCTGGATCGCGCGTCATTTCTGGACGTAAGCTCGGGGCCGGCGCTCGCGAGGATGCTCCGGGATGCCTGGAGTTCGTCCAGCTTCGGAGCCGCGTAGTCAGCAGCGATCCAGCCGCCTGCGCGCAGGGTGCCTATGATCGCGCCGGCAGGACTGGTCCCGGCCCTGCGGCTCAGTCTTCGATCTGGGCCGCACCCTGCCGTTTCAACGCAGCGAGTCCGTCCCGCATGTCTTGCAGCTTCTCCGGCGGGTGGCCGACCCAGTCGACGAGCTCGCCCACCACGCGCAACGGCTCGCGGCTGCGAAACGACTGCGTCGGATTCCCGGGAAACCTCTTGTTGGTGACGTTGGGGTCCTCCTCGAGCTCGCCGATCGGCTCGACGATGTAGATGCGCCCGCGGCCCTGACCCGCAGCCAGCTCGGCGCCCCAGACCGCGGCGTCGAGGGTCGCGGTGAAGTAGACGTGGTTCATCACTCGGCCGTCGTCGAAGTTCGACTCTCGGCCGGGCACCAGCATCTCGCCGACTGCGAGGGCCGCTTTCGTGCCATGCAGGTACACGCCGGGCTCGTACACCTCGAAGGGCACCGGCTCACCTGTCGCGTTCACGTGACGACACTAGGTCGTGACTGATGGACCGGACGCCGCGGATGCCCAGACCAGACTTTGGGTTCCCGCCAGGTTTGGTCCAAGCGACGGCGGGGATAACGGAGGTCGCGCTGGCGGGGGGTCCGCCCCCGACGCTCCCCCCGCCGGCGCGGTTCGACCGTCGAGTGGGGGAGCCGAAACGACGCTCATCAGGTCGAGGTGTCGCGGAACGGACTCAGGTATCGCGTCCGGATTCGGTGCTGTGGGGCCGCTCAGGTCTCGCCGCCGATGTCGTAATCGTAGGCATCGAAGATGAGGTCGGAACCTCGCTGGCGGTGACGCACGAGTCTCCCGAGGAGCGTCGTACCCAGGTCGCGGACCCGGTCCACGTCCTCGATGACGTCCGGTGCCGTCACTCGAGCCAGCACGTCGTCGACCTGACCGCGGATCAACGCGTGTTCGCCAGTGAGCCGGGCGACCGCGCCGGACAGGCGTGGCGAGGTCTCGAGGAGGTCGCGATACAGCCCGTTGGGACCTTCGGTGATGTCGATGTGCTCACGAAAGTCGCCCGAGAGCTCGACCAGCGCAACGTGAACGCGTTGCGCCCAGCGCGCGTGGTCGGCGGTGGCGGGCGCGGCAAGGGCATCTTCGAGCGCACTCATCGAATCGCGCAGCTCCGCACGGTGCCGCCGCAGCTCCTCCAGGAAGGCCTGGTCTGATGAGGATGAGATCGGTTCCATCGAGCCTCCGGATCACATTCGTTCACCAGCTGATGCGCGGACACCGATCACGTTACAGGTGGCCTGCCGGACGCCCGCAGCACCGCTGAATGGTGACCTGCCGTCGACCAGGTGCCCGACATCGTGATCACCGCAAGAGCCGAGGTGGGCATCGGCGCCCGCTCACCCGTGAGAAGCGACGCAAGGTCCTCGAGCCCGGGGTTGTGGCCGACCAGGACCACCGTCTCGAGAACGTCGGACAGGTCCCGCACGACATTGAGGAGCTCATCGCACGACGCGGCGTACACGCGATCGTCGATACGCGTCCGTGGAGGGAGGTCCAGCTCAGCCGAAACGAGGTCCCAGGTGCTCCGAGCGCGACTGGCGGGTGACACGACGGCCAGGTCGATGCTGTCGATGTTCGCGGCCAGCCATCTGCCTGCGTCGGGTGCCTGACGCCGACCGCGCTCGGCCAGTGGCCGGGCGGCATCGGCCTCGTGACCGGACCAGTCCGACTTCGCATGCCGGAGCAGGATCAGGGTGCGCTCATTCATCCAGTCCTACCTTCAGCTCGACGATCACCTGGATTGCTACGTCTACACGATCGTCCCCAAACGCAGACCCGGCTACCGGGTCGATCAACCCGCAGGGTCAAGTCAACGAGCGAGGGAAGTGGATGGCCTCCTCAACCGGCGGCGGCAGCCCTAGAGTCATCAGAGTGATCGAGACCGTCTCTCCGCTTCCAATCCTGCCGACCTCGCTGGTGGGCAGCTACGCCCAGCCGGACTGGCTGATCGACCGGTCCAGGCTGGCCGGCCGCTTCCCCCCGCGGGTGCGTGCGAGAGAACTGTGGCGGGTCGAGCCGGAATACCTGGAGCAGGCGCAGGACGACGCCACGGTTGTGGCCATCCGCGCCCAGGAGGAGGCGGGACTCGACATCATCACCGACGGCGAGATGCGGCGGGAGTCGTACAGCAACCACTTCGGCACCGCCCTCGAGGGCGTCGACATCGACAACCCTGGCACGGCCCTCGATCGCAGCGGGCATCCCAATCCGGTGCCGCGGATCGCCGGACCGATCGTGCGACCGCGGCCGGTCGGGGTCCGCGACGTGGAGTTCCTGAAGGCGAGAACCGACCACACGGTCAAGATGACCGTGCCCGGCCCGTTCACTATGTCGCAGCAGGCGCAGAACGACCATTACCCGGACCTCGCGTCGGCGGCTCTGGCGTACGCCGCCGCGGTCAACGCCGAGATCAAGGACTTGCACGCCGCCGGAGCCGATCTGGTCCAGATCGACGAGCCGTACATGCAGGCACGGCCCGACGCGGCCCGCGAGTACGGCCTCACGGCGCTCAACGCTGCACTGGACGGCGTCACCGGCACCACCGCTGTCCACATCTGCTTCGGGTACGCCGCGATCATCCACGACCGGCCCGAAGGGTATTCGTTCCTCCCCGAGCTGGCCGGCTGCTCGGCTGACCAGATCTCGATCGAGACTGCACAGTCGGGTCTCGACCTCGGTGTGCTGAAGGACCTAAGCGACAAGACCATCATCCTGGGCGTCATCGACCTGTCCGACCACGAGGTCGAGTCCGCCGAGGTGGTCGCCGACCGGGTGCGCCGAGCCTTCCCCTACACCTCGCCGGACCGGATCACCATCGCCACCGACTGCGGGATGAAGTACCTCCCTCGCGCGAGTGCCGAGGGAAAGATGCGCGCCATGGCCGGCGCGGCGTCGATCCTGCGCGCCGAGCTCTGACGCGGTCGCGGCGCCGCGCTCCGCGGCCGCCTGTCCATTAGACCTAGGACCATGGTCCGATTGAGGATGCGACCTCCTCGGCGCGATGGTGGACACACAGTCTCGAAACCGCTCGGCCATTGGGGGGCACCGTCATGTGGGACACGGCACCAGACACGATCACCCGGCTCTCGCATGACCCGCCCTGCGCCAGCTGTGGACACCCGACCCACGTCTACCTCGCGTGCTCGGACACCTGCGGGTGCGTCCCGCCGCCGGCACCTGGGCTGCCCCTGCTGGAGGCTCCTGACATCCCGAGGCGATCGCGGCACTCGGTGCTCCAGACGGACCCATTCCTTCTCGCTGGATAGCGGCGCCGTGCTGGGCGGTCAGCTGGTGACGTCCTTGCCGGTGAAGCGCGCCCACCCCAAGAACCAGAACACGACCATGTAGGCCAGCGCGACGTAGAGACCTTGCTGTACGCCGTCCCAGGCGATCGGGGACCGGAGGAGATCCCCGAACGCGAGCCAGTGGTGGGTGATCAGGAACGGGTGCAGCCAGCTGATCTGGGGGATGCTGTCAGCGATGAAGCTGGCAGTGCTGAAGATGACCACGGTGATCATGGCTCCGATCGGCTGCTCGGTCAGGGTCGAGACGAACAAGCCCACCGCGCCGAGCGATGCGAAGCAGACGGCGAGGTAGAGCGAGGCGGCCATGACCCGCAGCAGGCCCGCGCCGAACCCGATCTGGGTGCCGGACAGCAGGGTCATGTCTCCGCCGCCGAACAGGGCGAGCCCCATCACGATCCCGGTGACGCTCACCGTCAAGGTTGCGACGAGGGAGAAGATCACGATGGCGAGATACTTGACCGCAAGTAGCCGGGCGCGCTGCACCGGTACGGCGAGCAGGTAGCGCAAGGTCCCGATGTTCGCCTCGCCGGCGATCGAGTCTCCCGAGATCGCTGCGACCGCCAGGGGCAGGAAGAGCCCGAGCTCGATAGTGAGAGAGGCGAGTGCGACGAACAGACCGTTGTCCGTGATCGAGCTGAAGAAGTCAGGTCCGTCCCCACCGCGACCGGGGGAGGAGACCTTGACCGCGATGGAGATGAGAACGGGAACGCTGGCCAGCACCAGCAGCCCGCCCAGGTTGCGGCGCCGACCGAAGATCAACCGCAGCTCCGAGCGCAGGAACCTGGTGGAGAGCGTCCGCGTTCGGTGCACCACTACCTGATCAGCCACTGACATCGAAGCCCTCCCCGGTCAGCGAGACGAAGACGTCCTCGAGGGACGGGGCGCCGACCCGGAAGCCGAGGACGGGCACACCCTGGTGGACGCACGCCGCGACGATCTTGTCCGGTGAGATCCTGCCGAGCTTGCCGGTGGCAGAGATGTGGCTGGTCCGCACCTCCGTGAGTCCGAGCTCGCGCATGATGCGGGCCGCTTCCTGTGGCTGGTCGGTCTCGAGCACTGCCTGGGCCTCGGTTCCGGCCCTGACCTCGGCGCTGGTGCCCTGGGCGACCATCTGCCCGGCATGCATCACGCCGAGGTGGCTGCACATCTGTTCGACCTCGGAGAGCAGGTGGCTCGACACGAGCACGGTGGCGCCCTCATCAGCCAGCGACCCGACCAGAGTCCTGACCTCGCGGGTGCCCTGCGGGTCGAGTCCGTTGGTGGGTTCGTCGAGCACCAGCAGATCGCGGTGACGCAGCAGCGCACTCGCGATGGCCAGCCGCTGGCGCATGCCCAGGGAGTACGCGCGGTAGCGCTTGGTGGCTGCGACGAGCAGCCCTACACGATCCAGGGCGGCGTCGATCCGGGCTCGCGCGGTCCGGGGGTCCGTCGTGCGGTCGGCCGACTCGAGCCTGGCCAGGTTGTCCCGGCCGGACAGGTAGGGGTGGAACGCCGGCCCCTCGACCAGTGAACCGACCCTCGCGAGTACGTCGGGGCCGTCCGCAGGCATCGGGCGACCGAGCAGCTCAACGCTGCCGGACGTGGGCCTGACCAGACCGAGCAGCATCCGGATCGTCGTCGTCTTCCCCGAGCCGTTGGGGCCGAGAAAGCCATAAACCGATCCCGTTGGGACGAGCAGATCGAGGGAGTCGACAGCGACCTGATGCCCGAACCGCTTGGTGAGGCCAGCGGTGGCGACGGCAACCTCCGACATCAGCTGCCTAGTGCCGCGTACAGCGCCTTCGGCGTGACCGAGCCCACAACCACCCGGCCGTCGTCGGTGATGAGCGCCGAGAACAAGGTGCCCTTCAACAGGTGACCAGAGCCCCAGGTGCCGCTCACCGTGGGCAGGACGTCGAGCATCCGGCTCACCTGACCGGATTCGGAGGTGGCGCCCGCGGGGAGCTTGGCGACGACCACGGTGGTCCATCCGGTGCCGACGATCCTGGGTTCCGCCGCGGAGGAAGCCCGGTCCGCGGGGCGCCGGAGACCCTTCTCGTCGCTGGGCAGCGCCTCGTGGGACTTCGGGGTGGACCCGTCAGTGACCTTGGTGCCCGGGGGTGGGTTGAAGCTGAACGCGGTGGAGGCCGGGGTGGACGGATCGAACTCGGTGAAGCCGACCTCGAAGGAGGGGTCCTGACTGTTCCGGGCAAAGATCTGGACACGGGTCGGTATGTGGGTCTTGCCGTCGATCGCGATATGCACCGACTCCACCAGCGAACCAGCGTGCTTCGGCTGGAGCACAAGCTCGTACGCGTTCCGGCCGGCCACGACCGTCGTCCCGTCCGTGCTCACCTTGGTGGTGGGGCCGATTGCCGAGAGGGCGGCATCCGCGGCCTTCTGCGGAGTCACCGGAGCGGTGTCTGTCAGGAGTCCTGGGGTGTCCTGCTTCGTGAGCGACACCTTGTGGTGTGTCGCGCTCTTGTCCCTGCTCGACCAGGTCCAGAGGTCTGTGCCGTTGCGCACGAGGTCGGACTCGCCCAGGGATCCGAGCAGCGCGAGCCTGACCCGGTTCGGCCCGGCGTACCACAGCCGTAGCGTGTGCGAGCCGGAGACGAGGGAGGTCATGTCAGAGCTGCCAGCGCCCCCGACGCCGGGAAGGCTCGGCAGACCCAGGTGGGCGTTCTGGACGATCGTCCCGGAGAGACCGTCGAGCCGCGCCTTCTGGACGTCCACGAGGAGCTGGGCGGGACTGCGTTCCGGCAAACCTCCGCGGGCGTTCGCCGTGAGGATCCCGACAGCCGAACCTCCCGCGGCGAGGACGACGGCGGCGACGGCGGGGACGAGCCATCGCAGGAAGGGACGGCGGGTGAACAGGCTCATGGGGAAAGCGTGCACCAGGGTCGCTGTGAGATCGCTGAGAGACCGGTGGGTCCGCAGCGCCAGGCGTGCAAGTCTGGGGCCATGCGGCTACTGCTGGTCGAGGACGAACAGCGCCTGGCACGTGCTCTTCGCCGCGGTCTCGTCGACGACGGGTTCATCGTCGAGGTGGCGAATGACGGCGCCACCGGTCTGGAACTTGCGAGACACGGGGACTTCGACGCCATCGTGCTCGACGTGATGCTGCCCCGTCTCTCCGGGTTCGAGCTGGTCCAGGCTCTGCGGTCGGAGGAGAACTGGGTCCCGGTCCTGATGCTCTCGGCCAGGGCTGGGGAGCACGACCAGGCGAACGGGCTGGACTACGGGGCTGATGACTACCTCACCAAGCCGTTCTCATACGTGGTCCTGTTGGCCCGGCTCCGAGCCCTGATGCGACGTACGCCGCAAGCGCGGCCCCCAGTCCTCGCAGCTGGAGACATCAGGCTCGATCCCAGCACCCGTCGAGTAACCGTTGATGGTGTGGCCGTGGCGCTGACCCCTAGGGAACTCGGGCTGTTGGAATACCTCCTGCGTCGCCCCGACCGGCTGATCACCAAGATCGAGATCCTCGACCACGTCTGGGACGCAGCGGCGGACGTGAACCCCAACGCCGTCGAGGTCTACGTCGGCTACCTGCGCCGCAAGCTGGGTCGACAGGTGGTCGAGACCGTGCGCGGTTCCGGCTACCGCCTCACGACATGACCCGCACCCGGAGCTGGGAGCGGCTGAGCCTGCGCGCCCGTCTGCTGGTGATCGGTGTGATCGGCGTTGCGGTGGCGTTGGCGATCGGAAGCTTCGCCCTGTACGGCGTCCTCACCCTCGTGCAGCTTCCGGACGATCGACGACGCGGGCCAGGCCACCGTGGCCGAGGTCACGGACCTGGTCGACCGGGACCGGCTGCCGGACCCGATCCCGGTCACCGGCAGCCAGATCGTGCAGGTCGTGGACTCCGACAACCGGGTCCTGAGCGCCTCGGTGAACGGCGATCGACTGACCGCCCTGCTCACACCAGCCGAGGTGGCCGAGGCGCTCAAGGGTGATCATCCCCAGGTCTCCGGATCGCGGGTGGGACTCGACTCGCCGCTGCGCGTCTCCGCCGCCGAAGCGGGACCGGCAGATGCCCGTCGTACGGTCGTGGTGGCGCAGCGCATCGACGACATCGAGGACAGCCAACGCATCCTCAGGCTCACTCTGTTCGCCACGTACCCGCTGCTCCTGCTCGCGCTGGCACTGATCGCATGGCGAGTCATCGGAGCGGCCCTTCGACCAGTGGAGATGCTCAGGTCGACCGCGGACCGGATCTCGGGCACGGGGCAGGACTCGCGACTGCCCGTTCCCGCGTCACGTGACGAGGTGCACGCTCTCGCGGTCACCCTGAACTCCATGCTCGACCGACTCTCGGCCTCGCGCGCGCGGCAGCGGGCGTTCGTGGCTGACGCAGCCCATGAGCTGCGCAGCCCGCTGAGCTCGATGCAGACCCAGCTCGAGGTCGCAGAGCGTCTCGGCGAGGACACGGAGACGACCCGCGATCTCCACGCAGAGGTCAGCCGGATGGCCGCGCTCGTCGAGGACCTGCTGGTGCTGGCGCGGCTCGACCGGGAGGCTGCGCCTGCGAAGCCTCCGCAAGCAGTGGCCCTGCGTGACGTCCTCCTGGACGTGGCGCGCCGTCAGGCTGACGCCCGCGTGGGCGTGACCACCGGCGGGTTGCCGGACGCCGTGGTGCTGGGGGACCCCGAGGCGCTCCGGCGGGTTTTCGGCAACCTCGTGGACAACGCCGTTCGGCACGCGGCGAGCACGGTGCACATCGAGGCACAGGTGCGCGGGTCGTCGGTCGAGGTGCTGGTGTCCGACGACGGCACCGGCATCCCCGAGCCCGACCGCGAGAGAGTCTTCGACCGGTTCACCCGTCTCGACGAGGCCCGTGACCGTGACGCCGGCGGCAGCGGACTCGGCTTGCCCATCGTGCGCGAGCTCGTGCACCAGACGGGTGGCACGGTGGCCCTGGAAGCTGGGTTGGCGGGAGGCCTCGTTGCCCGCGTCTCTCTGCCGGTGGCGCCTGCCGCTGACGATCCCGCGTTCGAGTCGGACCAGGTGTCGGAAACCTGACCGGGACGGTCGATTCCTGTCCGACCACGTGACGCTGGGCTCGGGGTTCTCGCTGCTCGTCCCGACTAAAGGGGCATACTGGATCGGGTGACGTTCACGGCTCCAGTCCGTCGGCGTTTTCTTGTATGGGGCTCCGCGAATGTCCTTGTCTGCCTGGCCCTGTGTCTGTTGGCCGTGCGGTCTCCCGAGACCCTCGACCGCTTGGACCAGACGCTTCAGATCGGTCCTGCCTGGTGGCGTGAGGCCGCGCCCTGGCTCGAGCGGCCGTTGGTGTGGGTTTCATATGGGTTCGGCACGGTGGCCACCACGATCGTGACGGCGGGCGTGGCGGGGTTGCTGCTGGTCAGGCATCAAAGGCGTGCGGCACTGTACGTCGTGCTGGTGATCGCCGGAACCACGTTGGTCACCAACCTGCTCAAGCTGGCCGTTGTCCTGCCGCGGCCCGTGGTCGTGGACCCGATCCTGGAGTACGCCTCGAGTGCCATGCCGAGCGGTCACGCTTCGAACATCGCGGCAGCAGCCACCGCCACCTGTGTGCTCTCCACGCTCTTCGTCCGGCGGCTCGTCCAGCAGCGTCTGGTCCAGCTCATCGCTCTAGGGGCTGCGCTTGTCGTCGGGCTTGATCGTCTGATGCTCGGGGTGCACACGCTCACCGAGGTGGTGGCCGGCTACGCCCTCGGGGTCGGCCTCGGCCTGCTCACGACGTACTTCTACGACCCGACCGCGAGGAACACCTCGGTCACGGGACCGGGTGCTCGCGCGGCAAGGGATTGACCCGAGGCTGACCCTGCGGAGCCGGCTGGTCTTCCCATACCGCGGTGGGCTTGCACGATCTGTGACGGCGCTCAGGCGGCTGTCGAAGCAGGCGGTCCGCGGGGAACGAGCCCGTGCATACTCAACGCATGAAAGTCAGCGTGCTCGGGCCGGTCACGGCCGAGCACGCAGGAGTGGGACTGCGCCTCGGCGGGCGCAAGCAGCGCGCGGTTCTCGCGCTCCTGGCGATGAACGTCAACAGTCCGGTGGCCCTCGACCGTCTGGTCCATGAGCTGTGGCGGGACGAGCCACCGGCTCAGGCGACCCTGTCGTTGCAGTCCTACATCTCCCGACTCAGGCGCACCTTTTCCGAGGCACACCGAGGGGGAGGCGAGGATGCGCCCACGATCCTGACGCGCGCTCCTGGGTGGGTACTGGTGATGCCATCCGCGCAGGTGGACGCCGTCCGGTTCGCCGAGCTCATCCGGGAGGGCAACACGCTGCTCGAGGCCAGCGACCCCGTGGCAGCCACTGCGCGGCTACGCGAAGCGCTGGCGCTCTGGACAGGTGACACCGCCCTCGCGGACCTCGACGACATGCCGTTCGCAATGGCAGAGAAGAGTCGGCTGCAGGACATGCGGCTCACCGCCATGGAGACTTTGCTGTGGGCCGAGCTGGATCTCGGCGAGACGGCGGAGGTGCTGGACGCGGCCCGTCGTCTGGTCAGGGACAACCCGTACCGCGAACGAGCGTGGTGTGCCTTGATGTTGGCCCTGTATCGGCAGGGCCGGCAGGCTGACGCACTGGCGGTGGCCGCGGAGCTCCGAGAAGTGCTGGCTGAGGGCCTCGGCCTCGATCCCTCCCCAGAGGTGCGCAACCTCGAGGTGCAGATCCTCAACCAGGACGCGGCGCTCGACGTGCCCCGGGTTCCGCCGGTCCTGCAATCCGACCTCCGAGCTGTCGGGTCCGCAACCGCGGCGCCGGCCCCGACCACCCATGGCGGCGTGCTGGTTGGCCGCCGGGCCACGACCGACGCGCTCGCGCGCATCGTAGCCCGGACAAGTGCCGGGGAGGGTCGCTTCGTCGTGGTGGAAGGACCTGCCGGCATCGGCAAGTCCGTGATCCTGCGGGACCTGGCCGAGCGCCTGCAGGACTCCGGGGGTCTGGTGCTCCGCGGTGGCGGGGTGAGCGCCGGCGCCACCCCGGCGCTGTGGCCCTGGGTGGCCGTCTTGCGTCAGCTGGTCACCGCCGACCCTGACCTGGCCGCGTCGGCTCGCGCCGGGGGCTCTGGATCCGCGCTGTCCCTGCTCGATCCCAGCGTCGGCACCGATCCACCCGACTCCGGGACTGACCCGGGGGCGGACCAGCTGCTGGCGCGGACTCGGCTCTATCGGGCCGTCGTGGACCTTCTGGCTGCGGCGCACCGCAGCCGGCGACTGGCCTTGCTGATCGATGACACCCACTGGCTGGACGCCGACACCCTCGCGCTGCTGGCGCTGGCCTCGCACGAGTTGGTGCCCCAGGGTGTGGTCGTCGCAGTCGCGTTGCGCAACGACGAGGCGCCGCAGGTGGCCGCGGCAATCGGGGTGGTTGAGGAACGGTTGCGCGCGGTCACCGTGCGACTGCCGCTGAGTGGTCTTGGGGCCGAGGACGTGGCGGAGCTCCTGCGTCGTACTGGAGACGTGAGCGATCTCGACGAGCTCGCGCGGGCACTCGTGGCCAGGACAGGAGGCAACCCGTTCTTCCTCAACGAGCTCGTGCGGCTGCTCGCCAGCGAGAGACGGCTCGATGTCGCGTCGGTGAAAACCGTGCTGCCGCATCAGGTGCGCGACGTCCTTCGTCGGCGGATCGACCGGCTTCCGGCAGGGACTCGGGCCCTGCTGGTCTGCGTCGCCCTCCTCAACCGTCCGGCCGAGGTCCCGATCCTGAGCGGTGTCACCGGCCTCAGTGTCGAAGCGGTGCTGGACGACGTCGAGTCTGCCGTGGCGAGCAGCCTGCTGGTCGAGGACCCGATCTCGGGCAGGTTCGACCTGCCGCACGACCTGGTGCGCCAGACCCTGGAGGAGTCCGTGTCCGGCATCCGTCGGGCGAGGATCCACGCACGCATCGCCGAGGTGATGCAAGAGCTGGACCGCGGCTCGGCGCTGCTGCCCGAGATGGTGGTCGAGCTGGCTCGGCACCTGGTTCTGGCAGAGCCGGTCCTGGGCCCCGATGCCGCGATCCCCTACCTCGTGACCGTTGCGGACGACGCCCGCGAACGATCGGCGTTCGGGCTCGCGGAGCGCGCACTGCGCACCGCGCTCGACCTCAGCGGGCGGGTTCCCGACCCGAGCCGGAGGACTGCGCTGATGCAGGACCTCAGCACCCGGTTGGCCCTGCAGAGCAACGTGATCTCTGGTTCAGCGGGCTCGCCGATCTTCGGGGAGGTGCAGCTCGGGAATGGAGCGTCGATCGACGTCGTCACGGACACCACCGCGTGGTGGGGCGCCCAGGTCCGTCACGTGGTGGACGGTGAGCCGGCACTAGCAAGGGAGGACGCCAAGGTCGCCCTGGCCCGAAAGCTCCCCGTCGTCATCGAGTCGGTGGTGCACTCGGTGATGGGGCTGTCGTCCTTCGAGCTCGGCGACCTCGAGGACGCTGACCGACACCTGGCCTTGGCCGAGGAGCTCGGACAGCGAGCAGAGAAGGATGACGCGGGGAAGCCCGCGCCGTGGTTGCCCTCCATGTTGGTGTCCGCGCCCGCGGTCCGTTCGGCCGCAGCGGTGTTGACCGGCGACACGTCCGCCGCGGAGACGCATCTGGAACGTGCCCGGGAGCGCGCCGGCACCGCTGTGCCCGAGCTCGTCCTGGTCAGCTACTTCACCGCATGGAACGCAGCGGTGCTGGGCGAGGTGGAGATCGCTCGGGACGCCGCCGCTGCGGCGCGCGAGCTCGGCGTGCGGCTCGGCGACACCTTCTACCTCCCGATGGCGCGGGTGATGCTCGGATGGGCACGAGCCATGCTCGGCGAGGAGAGCGGTGCCGAAGAGGCGAGGTCCGCCTACGACGCGTGCGCGGCGATCGGCCTCCGGTTCCAAGCCAGCGTGCATCTGCTGCTCTGCGCCGAGGCTCACGCGCGGCACGGTCATCTCGAAGAGGCGCGCGCTCTGGCCCGCAAGTCGCACGCGATGGCTGACCTGTCGGGAGAGCGGACGCTGGGCAAACGGCTTGAAACACTCGCTCGAACGCTGCTCGCCGATCCGTCTCCTGAGCAGCTCAGCTGAGCTGGAGGATCAGCCGGCTGCCGCTATGGTCCGGACGCGCGCCGTGCAGCTCGTTCGGGAGCAGGATGAAGTAGGACGTCCTCAGCTTTTCAGACGCCCCGACGGCCACGGGTGCGGCCAAGGATGAACAGGACCAGCGCGACGATGGCCAGGATGATCAGAATGGTCCACAACATGTGAGACTCCGTCCGGTTGATTGTGAGGGCAAGGTGCTACTGGTCGGAGCCCGAGTAGCCACCGTGTGCGGACAGTCTTCCCTTCTGGGTGCGTCTCCAAACCGGCATGCACGGGCGACGTCCCAGTGCCGCAGCAGCGTGCTGGCGGTCTCGAGGCTGGTGTTTCGCACCCACACGTCCCGGGTATCCGCATTTTCGAGGAAGACACGGGGCCCAAGACCAGCCTGAAAAGCGCTGATCTTCCATCCTTGGGCCTGTTCCCTCACGGCACTTCCACCATCTCGGGTGTCGCACGAACCAAGGAGTTCACTGCTGATGTCCGTCCCCACGCCCGTCACCCTGGCGTTGATCAACGACTACGAGGTGGTCGTCCAGGGCCTGGCCAGGATGCTTGAGCCCTTCGATGGTCGGGTCCAGATCGTCGAGCTCACCGCCTCCGCTCCCAGCCGTGCGCCGGCCGACATTGCCCTCTACGACACCTTCGCAACCGACTTGGCGTTCGGGCCGGAGGTGAAGGCCCAACACCTGGTGCTCTACACGGTGCACACCTCCCGGGTATTCATGAACGCCGCACGCGCTAACGGCGCCGACGGTGTGCTCTCCAAGGCCATGATCTCCGAAGAACTGGTCGGTGCCCTGGAACGGATTCGGGACGGTGAGATCCTCATGCTCGGTGGCGCCGAGGATGCCGAGTCGTCAGGCACCTGGCCCGCTCATGTCCTCGGCCTCACCGAGAGAGAGGCCGGGATCCTCGCGCTGATCACGCAAGGACTGCGTAACGAAGAGATCGCAGTCCGGTCCCACCTGAGCATCAACACGGTGAAGTCCTACATCCGGTCGGCGTACCGAAAGATGGGTGTGGAGTCACGCAGTCAAGCGATCCTGTGGGGCGTGGACCACGGCTTCGTCAAGCGTTCCAGTAGGTCCTCGAGGTGATTGCAGGCGCAACGCTGTCCCGACCTTTGCGGACGCCCTGCAGTGGGCGCTTGGGCGCCGCCGTGCACGGCGATGTCGCCGGAGGGGGGAAACAACCGGCGTCCGCACCCCGGCCGGCACGCCCCTTCGCGGCAAGCCGAGGTCCGGCTTTACCTCAACCCGCAGCTCAAAGCGGAGGTTGCGTTGCTCACGATGACGCAGCGATCGCCAAACGCGTCGGCCGTTGGCATTCAGGCGGCTCGGCGGCGTAGCAGCCAGAAGGTGGTTCCGAGCAGGATCAGCGCGAGGGCTGTGAGCCATCCGAACTCGATCCACTGGAAGGTCCAGAAGCGGCTGTCGGGCTGGTAGCTGGTGACCTGCTGGTAGCCGTGCTGGAGCAGGTACTGGAACGGGTCGACCGCGCCGGGGGTGACATGCACCTGCACTGGTTGCCGCTGACGTGGGCGCCGAGCGACTCCAGCTTGCTGTTGATGTCGGCTTCGCTGACTCGCATGCCGCGCTTGGTCCACCACTGGCTGACGACGAGGTTCGGTGCGACAGGTGAAGGCTGGTGGTCCGCAGCGGCGCGAGGTACTGGATGCGGAAGACCTGGGCAGCGAGATAGGCGAGACCGAACCAGAGGGCGAACGCTGTTGCCATTGCCGGCAGCACTCGACGCCAGACCAGGCCGGCTTAGCGCGCCGAGCGCGAAGGCCGACCAGGGTCCATCCGGCCACGGCGAGACCGGTCGCCGGGAAGATCGAAGTCTCCAATCGGCCGCTGGCGCCGTAGTCGACCAGCGGCTGTTGGTGCCAGCTGATCAGGGCGCCGAAGGCAGCCATGATGACGGCGATGCCGACAGCGCCGGGGAGGAGGAGCGCGACGGCCCACCGCATCCGTCCGACGCCTTGGGTCCAGGCGTAGCGGAAGGTGCCGGTCTCCAGTTCCCGGGCGAGCAGCGGCGCACCGACGAAGGCGCCGAGGATGCCTGGGCAGGAGCAGCAGTAGCGGGCCGACGAAGCCGGTCGAACCGTACTTGTCGTGGAAGTTCTGATCGAGGAAGAGACACTTGGCAGACGTCGTCGGGCTGCATGCCTGCAACGTGTCGTACGCCGATCGCATCTGGTGACCGGAGATGATCAGACTCACCGCGAGCGCGACGAGGACGACCGTCGACCTGCGAGAGTGATCCGGTAGCGGCGCCAGGTGACCCAGGCGAGGCGACGCCAGGGGACCGGGCGCAGGTCAACGGAGGGGGCGGAGGCAACGGTGGTCATCGGGCCACTCCAGTCAGGGTCGGGCTCGGTGCCGCGGCGCCGTTGCGGAAGTAGGCGAGGGTCAGCTCCTCGATCCCGACCGGACGCGACTCGCTGTCGGGCGGCAGGTTCGCCGTCCGGCGACGCGAGGCGGACGAGTCGATGGGTCTGGGCGCCGGTCGAGCTCGACTCGATGACCTCCCAGCCCTGCGATGTCGCCTGCGCGGGTGGTCGGCGAGGTGATCAGTCGGTGTGCGGCGACGAGCTCGTCGACCGGCCCGTCGATGCGGACCCGGCCGTTGGAGATGAGCACCAGATGGTCGGCGACCCGTTCGAGCTCGGCGAGCATGTGCGAGGAGAGCACCACCGAGATGCCGTCGTCGGCCATGGCGGTCATCACCGAGGCCATGAAGTCATGCCGGGCGAAAGGATCGAGCGGAGCCGTCGGCTCGTCGAGCACGAGCAGGCGCGGGTGCCGGGCCAGCGCGAGGCTGAGCGCGAGCTGCGCCTGTTGTCCGCCGGAGAGCTTCCCGGCCTTCTGCTTCTGGCTGATGCCCAACTCGGTCAGACGCTTGGCGGGCGTAGGCCGTGTCGAAGCTGACGTTGAGGTTGCGGGTCAGGTGCACCATGTCGCGACGGACAGGTGGCGATACAGCGGCATGTCCTGGGCCACGAACGCGATCCCGTCCAGGGCGGCCAGCGATCCGGCCGGCTGGCCGTCCAGCACCGTGATCTGGCCGACGGTCGGGAGCGGTCAGGCCGACGATCATGTTCAGAAGAGTGGACTTGCCTGCGCCGTTCGGTCCGATCAGGGCGACCATCCGGTCGGCAGGGAGGTCGAGGGTGCAGTCCTTTAACGCCCACGTGCTGCCGTACCGACGGCCCGAGTCCCGCGGTCTCGACGATGTTCATGCGACCCTCCGGCAGCCTTGTCCGACGTCGTCTGCTCGCCGCGCATGTTCTCCACGTCGCGGCGTTCAGAGAAATCCCGCAACGTGCTCGTCACCAGCGCCACGATGCCGTCCTCGTCGAGCCCGGCTCCGTCAGCTTTCTTCAGCCAGGAGCGCAGGCTGCGCCGCAGGTCGGTCAACGCTGGCAACGTGGCGTTGCCGAGGGAGGCGTCGATGAAGGTGCCCCGGCCCGGTCGGCCGGACGCCAGGCCCTTCTGCTCCAGGTCGCGGTACGCCTTGAGCACGGTGTTCGGGTTGATCGCCAACGACGCAACGACCTCGCGGACCTTGGGCAGCTGGTCGCCGGGCTTGAGGTAGCCCAGCCGGAGCGCGTGCTCGACCTGCTGGACGATCTGGAGGTACGTCGGCATTCCCGACGTCGGATCGAGCCGGAACTCGACCGGCGACGAGGATCCTTCCGAACCGCTTACCTCTTTATCTAATGTCATAGTTAAAGCATACAGCGCCAGTTCCAGAATTCAAGATCGGTGCTGCTACGAGTCGGGGCGACCGCCGTGGCTAGCGGTGCGTCCTCGAACTGGGGTGGGGAGCTCTGAGCCGGGCGTGAGCTCGCGCTGCGCCTGCGGTCGCTTGCTCAGGCCAGCCGCCGGCTGTCGCGGGACATCAGCCGCAGCCAGCGGTAGCCATAGCCCTCCAGCGTTAACTCGACCCGGCCTCGATCGTCGATCTCGGGGCCGTTGGAGTCCTGCAACAAATCCAGGAGGTGGTGGCTGCTGTCGCAGCGCTCGAGGTTCAGCGGCACCGTGCAGCTCTCGGGGCCCAGGTTGTGCACGGCAACGATGCGTCGGTCGTCCCACACGCATTCGTGAGCCAGGACCTGACGGTGTGGCTGGTCCAGCACCGAGAAGTCCGCCCAGCCGAGTTCCGGCGACTCGCGATATCGCTTGGTCAGCAGTCCGATGAACGCATGAAGGGAATCCGGGTCGCTGCGCTGAGCGGCGGCGTTGACGTGCTCGGGCCCGAACGCCCCCTGCACGAGCGGCCGACGCAGTCGCGACGGTGCGGCGTTCGAGAAGCCACCATTGCGCTGGTCGCTCCACTGCATCGGTGTGCGTACGGCAAGCCGTCCGTCGATGTCGAGGTTCTCTCCCATTCCGATCTCCTCGCCGTAGAACAGCACCGGAGTGCCAGGGAGGGAGAACAGCAGGCTGTAGACCATCCGGATCCGCCGCGGGTCACCATCGAGCATGGTCGGCAGCCGTCGCCGCAGTCCGCGGCCGTACAGCTGCATCTCCGGGTCCGGCCCGAAGGCGGTCAAGACCTCGGCCCGTTCAGGTTCCGAGAGCTTGTCCAGGGTGAGCTCGTCGTGGTTGCGGACGAAGGTCGCCCACTGGGACTCCGTGGAGATGGCCGGCCGTTGCCGGAGGGCCCGCGCCAGGGGGCGAGCGTCCTGCCGGGCCAGTGACAAGTACAGGTTCTGCATCCCGATGAAGTCGAACTGCATGGTCAGCTCGTCGCCGTCCTTGCCCCCGAAGAACGTCTTCTGGTCCTTGTGCGGCAGGTTGACCTCGCCGAGCAGTATGCCGTCGCCGGTGCGCCGACCGACGAACGACCGCAGGTGGCGCAGGAACTCGTGGGGGTCCGGGAAGCGGTCCAGCTCCGCCTGGTCGACGCCGGTCGTCTCCAGCATGAACGGCACCGCGTCCACCCGGAAGCCCGAGATGCCGAGCTCCAGCCAGAAGCCCATCGCCTTGACGATCTCATCGCGGACGCGTGGGTCGGTGATGTTGAGGTCGGGTTGGGTCCGGTAGAAGCGGTGCAGGTACCACTCCTCAGTCTTCTGGTCGTACTCCCAGATGCTGTTCTCCTTGTCAGGAAACGTCACCTCCTGGGTCGTGTCGGGTGGCTCGTCGGCCCGCCAGACATAGAAGTCGCGATACGGCGATGTCCTGCTCGATCGCGCCGCCCGGAACCAGGGATGCCGGTCGGAGGTGTGGTTGACGACCAGGTCGATGATCACCCGCATGCCGCGGTCACGGGCGGTGCGGACCACCTCGACGAAGTCACCGGCACTGCCGAGGCGCGGGTCGACCCCGTAGTAGTCGGTGATGTCATACCCGTCATCGCGGTCCGTGGTCGGGTAGAAGGGCATCAGCCACAGGCACGTCACCCCGAGCTCGGCGAGGTAGTCGAGGCGCTCGGCGAGGCCGGTGAAGTCGCCCATCCCGTCGTCGTTCCAGTCCATGAACGTCTGCACATCGAGGCAATAGATGACCGCGGTCTTCCACCACAGGTCGCTGGTGTCACTGATCCGCATCCGCATCCGCCTCCGGGTCGCCGTGCGAACCCTCAGCTGATCGTGTGCTCGACCGGGATCCCCGCCGCCAGGGCGGCCATCCTGATCGTGCTCGCGAAGAGCGCGTCGCGGGCCTCCGGGCTCATCCAGTCGAACTGCCCGTAGGCGTCCAGCGACGTGAAGCCATGCAGTGTCGCCCAGGCGTGGATCATGGCCTGGAAGCTCTCCGGCGGCACGATGCCGTCGAGCTCGGGGTGCTTGTCGTGCGCACAGCTCACGACGTGGGGAGAGACCTCCTCCAGCAGTGGGCGGCCGAGCCGGCCGAGGTTGGCCGCGCGGATGAACAGATCGGCGAGCTGGGCCATCGCGTCCCTGGCGGCGTCGGTGGTGGGGCCCTCCTCGGGCGCGACGTAGCCGGGCACCGGCAGCCCGAGGATCAGGGCGAACCGCTGCGGCTCGCTTCTGGCCCAGTCCCGGTACGCCGTAGCCGCGGCCACCCAGCGGCCGGCCAGGTCGTCCTCGGGAACACCGTCGCGCGCGGCGGCCACGGTCGCGCCCAGATCGTCGTACGCGTCGGTGATCAGGGCGGTCAGCAGCTCGTCGCGGTCGGCGAAGTAGCGGTACAGCGCCGGCGGCGTCATGCCCATCACCCGCGCGATGTCGGTGAAGTGGACGTCCGTGGTGCCCTGCTCGCGCATCAGCGCCAGCGCCGTCTGCTTGATCTCCTCGATCGTGGCGGCGCGGGCGCGCTCGCGACGGGTCGGGGTGGCGGTGCTGACCGGCACGGATCCTCCTGGCACGGGAGGCGAACGATTTGCGTTAAGCATCTTCACAGAAGTGAAGACTCTTGACAAGTGACGCGACATCGTGTTTGTTATGGAGCGTAACGTTCCATCGGCCCGAAGAGGTCCCCTGATGGCCACCGCCACCCCGTCCCGCCAGAACCACACCGCTGCCGGCGCTCGGTCAGCCGCGGCCCGCTCGGCCGGCTCGCCGGCGTCAGCGTTCCGCCGTCGCGGCCGTACCGTGCTCGCCTGGCTGGCCGCCCTGCTGTCGCCGTCGCGCTGGCCTCGGCCTTCGGCGGCGACGTTCAAGGCCGACTACTCCGCCCCCGGCTCGGACTCCGGCCAGGCCCAGCAGCTGCTCGAGGAGCGGTTCCCGGCCGCAGTCCGGCGACACCGTCGACGTGGTCGTCCACGCCGACGCGCGGTGCCCAGCGACCCCACCGTCCGGGCCGACGTGCAAGGCGCTGCTCGCCCGGGCTCGCGCGAGGTCCCGCACGTCGCCGCGGTCGACGACCCGTACGCCGCCCCGGGCAGCATCAGCCCCGGACGGCACGACCATCGCTGACCCACGCCCGGCTCGACGTCGTGAACCCGACGGACATGCCGATCGCGGACACCCAGCAGCTGCTCGACGTCGCCGACGGCGCCTCGCACGACGGCGTGCAGGTCTCGCTCGGCGGCCAGACGATCGCAGCAGGCCGAGCAGGGCGCGATCGGCTCCGAGGGCATCGGCCTGCTCGCGGCCGCGATCATCCTGCTGCTCACGTTCGGCTCGGTCGTCGCCGCCGGCCTGCCGATCCTCGTCGCCGTCGCCGGGCCTCGCCGTCAGCAGCACGCTCACGACCGTCGTGATCTCGTTCGTCGCCGCGCCCGACTGGTCGACCTCGCTCGCCACGATGATGGGCATCGGCATCGGCATCGACTACGCGCTGCTCATGGTCACCCGCTTCCGCGAGTGGCGGGCCGCCGGCCTGGACCCGGAGACGGCGACCGTCGCGACGCTCGACACCGCCGGCCGCTCGGTCCTGCGTCGCCGGCAGCACCGTCGTCATCAGCATGCTCGGCCTGTTCGCGATGGGCCTGTCCTTCATGCGCGGCGCCGCCGTCGTCACGATCGTCGCGGTCCTGGTCGTGATGGCCGCCGCGCATCACGCTGTTCCCGGCGCTGCTCGGCTACCTCGGCCGGCACATCGACCGGCTGCGGCTCCCGCTGGGCCGAAGGCGCACGGTGGTCGTCGCCGCAGGCGGGCACGTCGAGCCCATCCGCGGCTGGCTCGCGCTGGAGCCGGTTCGTCGCGCGGCACCGGGTCGTCGCCGCGGCCGTGACCGGCGTCGTCATCCTGCTCGCGCTGGCCGCGCCGTTCCTCGGCGTACGCTTCGGCTTCCCGGACGCGGGCAACGACGCGCGGAGTCCACGAGCCGCGGCAGGCGTACGACCACTGATCGCGGCCGGCTTCGGCCCGGGCGCGAACGGTCCGCTGCTGCTCGTCGCCGAGCTGCCGGCCACGGGTGGTGAGCGGGCACTTGCCGGCCTCAGGACGTGGCTGAGCGAAGCGTCACGACGCCGGCGTCGCCGCGGTGACCCCGCCGACGGTGAACCCGGCCGGCGACACCGCGGTGCTCACCGTCGATCCCGACGACCGGGCCGCAGGACCCGGCCACCGAGGACCTGGTGCGCCACGCTGCGCGACGACGGTCCTCCCCGCCGCGATCGCCGGCACCGGCCTGACCGTGCACGTCGGCGGCGTCACCGCGACCTCGATCGACAGCACCGCACAACATCGCCAAGCGGATCCCGCTGCTGATCGGCGGCGTGGTGCTGCTGTCGATGCTGCTGCTGCTGGTGTCGTTCCGCAGCGTCGCGGTCGCGCTCAAGGCGGCGGTCGATGAACCTGCTGTCGGTCGCCGCGGCGTACGGCGTGGTCGCGCTGGTCCTGCAGGGCGGTTGGGCCGGGCAGCTGGTCGGCATCGACACGCCGACCCCGCTGCCGGCGTTCGTGCCGGTGCTGATGTTCGCGGTGCTGTTCGGGCTGTCGATGGACTACGAGGTGTTCCTGGTCAGCCGGATGCGCGAGGCCTGGCTGCGGACCGGCGACAACGGCCAGGCCATCGTCGCAGGGCTGGCCGGCACCGGCCGGGTGATCACCGCGGCCGCGGCGATCATGGTCGCGGTGTTCGCCGCCTTCATCCCGAGCCCGACCTGGTCCTCAAGGTGATCGGCATCGGCATGGCCTCGGCGATCCTCATCGACGCGACCGTCGTCCGGATGCTGCTGGTGCCGGCGGTCATGCACCTGCTGGGCGGCCGGCAACTGGTGGATGCCCGCGTGGCTCCGCCGGCGCCTGCCGCAGCTGCACGTCGAGGGCCACCCGGAGGAGCACCTGCCGGCGACGCGCCCGGTCGAGCCTTCCGACGGCGAACTGGACGGACTGGAGCCGGTGAACGCGTCCTGAGCCGATCCGCAGATCAGGCGCCGCTGCCGTATGGACGGGTGATGATCTCCAGCCAGTGCCCGTCCGGGCCCTCCCAATAGAGGCCGCGGCCACCGTCCTCGTGGTTGATCTCATGCGGTCGACGCTTGAAGGGGTCCGCCCACCACTGGCGGTCGTTGTCCCGCAAGCGACCCAGGATGAGGTCGAACTCCCCCTCGCTGACCAGGAAGGCGTAGTGCTGGCCGTGAATGTCGCCCTCGGTGTCCATGAAGTCCAGGCTCGCGGCGTTGTCCAGCTTCAGTTCGGCGAACGGACCGTATGGCGTCGCCTCAGGCAGACCGAGCACCTCGCCGACATCGCGAGCGGCAGCCCATCGGTCGTTCACCTGGACGATCGTGTGGTTCAGCTCGATACTCATCTGGCTCTCCTGGTGGGTGCCGATCCTCAGCCTGCTCCTAGCCAACACTTTGCACGTTGACACCCACCCCGTGAAGACTTCCAGTCCTTCCTCACGGAGGTAGAGGGAGTGGAACCAGCGGGGGACCGGGTGCGCGGGCAGGCCACGCGTCAGGGCACGATCGTCTCCGCGGGTGTCGGCGTCGTCGACTCGGTCGGGGACGCCGACTCGGTGGGGGTCGGCTCCAGGTCCAGCGAGGGCGACGGACTGACCGTCGGCTCGTCGGACGGCTGCGGCGTGTCACGTGGGTTGACGGATGCGGTCGGGCTTTCCTCGGGCTTCTGCTGGTCACGACCGCCGGAGCCGTGTCCACTGACTTGCGAGATCGTGGTGTCACCGGAGCCGGATCCGCCGGTCATCGAGGAGACGCTGCGGCCGGTAACCAGCTCGAATGCGGTGATCACCAGCAGGGTGACCACGAACAACGCCAAGGTCACGAGCGCCACGCGTTTCCACGGCAACTGGGACAGCCGCTCCTTCCAACTGACCGGCGCCGCTGCAGTGATCGCCTCGTCGAGCTCCTCCTGCGCTTCCTCGAGCCGTTCCTCGGCGTGGTCGAGATGACTCTCCTTGGCCGCGGTGTCATCGACGCGTGTCGCCCGCAGCACCTCGGCATGTGCGACGCCGACCTTCTGGGCCGCGCCCTTCTGCTTCTTCGTGAGCGTGCGCTTGCTCGTCGAGAGGCCCTGGGCGAACCAAGCGCTGCCCACGGACACCACGAGACTGCCGATCGCGGCGCCCATGATCGTGCCAGCCGCCCCGAGCGTCGACAGGAGGACCGCCGAGGCCACGGCAGCCAGGGCTCCCGCGACCGCTCGGGTCCAGTCGATCTGGATCCGCTCCGTGGCGTCCGGGTCGTCCGTCATCACGGATCAGTATGCCGGGATCCCGCGAGGCGAAGGGCGGCGCGATCGCTCCCGTCTCGCCGAGCGCGAAGAAGTGGAGGGGGGCGGGCCGTGCGCCGATCCCGCCCTTTCACGCCCGAGTGATCAACGGCAACACCGAGAAGACGTGGTCCTGCCAGATCCGGCGCGAGACCTCCTCCGGGTACGGGACGACCGCCGGTTCGGTGTCGAAGACCCGCGTCAGGTGCTTTTCGCGGTCGTACGCCGGCCAGCCGGGGTCCCCGTCGGTGGCGAACTTCGTCCACGAGCCACGCATCTGCGCCGACACGATCTCCGCCTCGGTCAGGTCGTCGCCGAGCAGCATGGCCGGCTGGCCGCTGGTCAGGTTGCCGAACACGAGCGGCACGTCGAGTCCGTGGCACGCGCCCAGAACGCCACCCATGCCCGGCGCCGGCCAGGTCAGCTCGTACAGGTGGGTACGGCCGGTGTGCGCCTCGGCGAGGTGCAGCGACGGCATCCGGAACAGCCAGTCGGAGTGGACCTGGTCGTACAACTCGTCCGGGCTGCCACCGGCCGCGCGGTACTGCGGCGACGCCGTCCGGGCCGGGCGCGAACAGGTTCAGCGCGATCGCCGCCTGTTCCTCGGTGATCCGGCCGAGGATGCCGTCGATCAGGGCGAACAGCCGCTGCTCGTTGCGCACGTGCCCGACGATCAGGTCGACGTCCCGAGCGGCACCGCCGGCCAGCGCCTGCCAGGGATCGGTGGGGAGCGTTGACGCCGTCGACGACGGGCGCCAGCGGGACCTTGCGGTGCGCGGCCAGGCCCCAACGGTCCGCGAACCGGCCGATCTTCGCCATGACCGCGTCACCGACCGCCGGCAGCGCGCCCGGCGGCACCGTGGCCAGCTCGGTGGGTTTCAGGCCCAGCTCGGCCGCGAGGACGCCGGCGATGTCGGCGGCCAGCTCGGGCGTGAAGAACGTGCCCGGCATGCTCTGCACGATCGCGCGGCGGAACAGGCCGGCCGCCCGTGGCATCGCCAGCAGCGCGGCCACGGACCCGCCGCCCGCGGACTGGCCGAACACCGTGACCTGGTCCGGGGTCGCCGCCGAACGCGCCGATGTTGTCCCGTACCCATTCCAGCGCGGCGACCTGGTCGAGCAGGCCGCGGTTCGCGGGCGCTCCGTCGATCTGGGCGAATCCCTCGATGCCCACCCGGTAGTTGAACGTGACCACGACAACGCCGCCGTCCCGCGCCAGCCTGCCGCCGTCGTACTCGGGCAGGCCGGACGTGCCGAACAGGTAGCCGCCGCCCTGGATCCACACCATCACCGGCAGGTTCGCGGCCAGGTCGGGCGTCCACACGTTGACCGTCAGCCAGCCCTCGGCGGACTCGGCGAGCGCGTCCATGCCGAAGAGGCCGGACTGCGGGAGGCGGCGGGCCGTACGACAGCGCGTCGCGTGTCCCGTCCCATGCCGCGACCGGCTCGGGTGCGGCGAACCGCGCCGGTGGCTCGGCGAACGGGATGCCCTTGAAGACCACCACGCCCGACTCCAGCCTGCCGCGCAGGGCCCCGGCCGCCACGCGGACCTCCGGCTCGGCAACGGTCATCACAGTGTCCTTTCCACTGATGCGTCGGACACCGTGCATCATTCCGAGCCCGTCGCGCCGCACGCCAACGAAGGCGCGAGTTCGGTCACCGCGTCCCCGAGGGCGATTACGATCCGAGGCATGAGGGCCGCCGTGCGGACGACGTACGGCCCGCCGGGGGTCGTGCACATCACCGACGTGCCGGCCCCGGAGGTGGGTCACGGCGAGGTGCGGGTCGCGGTGCACACGACGAGCGTGAACCGAACCGACTGCGGCGTCCGAGCTGCGAAGCCGTTCTTCGTCCGCGCGCTGACCGGCCTCGTCCGGCCGCGCGTGACCATACTCGGTAACGAGTTCGCGGGAGTCGTCGAGTCCGTCGGCCCGGGCGTGACACGGTTCTCTGCCGGAGACCGGGTGTTCGGCTACAGCCCACGGTTCGGCGCGCATGCCGAGCTCCTGTCGATCCCGGAAGACGGGCCGGTCGCGTCGGTCCCTGCCGGCTTGTCCTTCGAGGAGGTCGCCCCGGGCACCGAGGGTGCGCACTACGCCCTGTCGATCATCAGGAAGGCTGGCATCAGCGCCGGCCAGGACGTGCTGGTCAACGGCGCCACGGGCGCGATCGGAAGCGCCGCGGTTCAGCTGCTCGCGGACCTCGGCGCGCGGGTGACCGCCGTATGCGGGACGGCCCACGTCGAGCTGGTGCGCGGGCTGGGCGCAGACCGCGTCATCGACCGCGACGTCGTGGACTTCACCAAGGAGGACCACCAGTACGACGTCGTCCTCGACGCGGTCGGGAAGAGCTCGATCGGACGGTGCCGCCCGGTGCTGAAGCAGCGCGGCCTGTATCCTGACGACCGACCTCGGACCGTGGGCTCAGAACGTCGTCCTGCCGACGGTGACGCGGCTGGCGCGCGGCAGGCGAGTGATGCTCCCACTGCCGATCGAGACCCAGGAGATCGTGGACTACCTTCGCGAACGCATCGCGTCCGGGCGGTTCCGCCCCGTGGTCGACCGGCTCTTCACCTTGGAGGAGATCGTCGACGCGTACCTGTATGTCGAGACCGGGCAGAAGGTAGGCAACGTCGTCATCACGGTGGTCCAGCCGGGTTAGCGCGGCTGCCTCCGATCAGGAGTAGCGTCGTTCGGGCGCGGACAAGCCCGGTCCGCTGGTCGGCCACCCGGGTCGACCGGAATCAAAGCGCTGCTCCGATCGCCGCCCCCGCCACGCCCCGGAAGGAACCGGCGATGCGGCGGGCTCCTGGCCGCTGCGGTGGCCATGTTGCTGGGGTGCGCACTGGCGCTCGCTCCCAACGCGTCGGCGAGCAAGCCAGTTCGCATGCCCGCGCCGATCGGGACCGGAGACACCCAGACTGGCCGCACCTACCTCTTCACCGGCGACTTCCGGGCCACCATGGATCCGTCCGGCACCATCACGGCCTTCACGTCGGCAGGCACGAGCCAGGACGTCTGCGCAATGCTCATGTAGCGGCCGACGTTCGAGAGCAGAGGTACCCACCCAACACCACTGGCTCATGGAGGCGATGAGGGGTTGGCTAGCCCCATGAGCGACTCCCCGATCCGGGTCGACCGCGCCGCGGATCCCGAACGCTTCCTGGCCACCGACCAGACCGTGTGGTTCCCGGAGGTCTCCGCGTCTTCGACCGAGCTGCTGCTGACCGGCGTGCCGCCGAGCCAGCGGTTCGCAGCCGACGTCGACGGCGCGGACCCGACGACGTACGCGGGGGTCTACGGGGTCTACCCGCTCACGCTCATGGCGCCCGGTCCGGACGGCGGCCTCCGGCCGCTCCCCTGCGCCGGACTGACCTGGGTCGGTGTCCATCCCGACCACCGGCGGCGAGGCGTGCTCACCGCGATGATGCGCCACCACCTCGAGCAGGTGCGCGCCGATCCCGGCACCCACGTCTCCGCCCTGCACGCGAGCGAGCCCGCGATCTACGGCCGGTACGGCTACGGCCTGGCCTCGCTGGAGCTCAAGGTCGTCCTGTCGCGGGGGACGGCGCTGACCGCACCCGAGCTGGACGTGGCAGCCGCCGCCGTCACCATCCGGACAGCGACGATCTCCGACCCCGGGATGGCGCACCGGATGCGCGAGTGCCACAGTGCCTCCGCCGAGCTCGGCGCCGTCGTGGGCTGCGCCGAGTACTACGACCGGATCTGCCTGCAGCTGCCGGAGCACCTGCGCGGCAAGGAGCCGTGGCGGGTGCTCGTGGCGAGCCGGGACGGTCAGGAGGTCGGGTTCGCGATGTTCCGGCGGACCCACAAGTGGGAGCAGGACCGACCGTCGGGCGAGGTCGAGGTGTGGACGATCCAGGGTGACCCCGTGACCCGGCTCGCCCTGCTGCGCCGGCTGGTCGACCTCGACCTCACCGGCAGCGTCCGGCTCAGCGGCGTCGGCGTCGACGATCCGCTGCTGCTCTGGGCGGGCGGACCGCGCTCGGTGGTCTCGGTGGCGACCCTCGACAGCCTCTGGGTCCGGCTGGTCGACCTGCCGGAGGCGCTGACCGACCGGGCCTGGAGCGCGCCGTGCGACGTGGTCATCGACGTGGTCGACCACGGAGCACCCTGGAACGAGGGACGCTGGCGCCTGCACGCCGACGCCGGATCCGCCGAGGTCGAGCACACCGATGCCGAGGCCGACCTTCGGCTCCCCATCGAGGCGCTCGGCGCCGCCTACCTCGGCGCGGGGAACGTGCACGCCCTCGCCCGTGCCGGCCTGGTCGCCGAGCGGCGCCCCGGCGCGGCCCGCGACCTCTGGCGAGCGCTGCGCACCGACGTCGCGCCGACCGGCGCGGTCGGGTTCTGACGCCGGTGAGTGTGGTCCGCCCAGGGGTCCCCGACCGGATTCAGGTCGCGCCGGACGACTGCAGGCCGAGCGCCGGGTCCAGGTCGGCGTAGCGGTGGAACCACGGCTGCGCCTCCTCGAGCTGGGCGGCGAGCTGCAGGAGGAGCCCGTCGGCGCCGAGACGGCCGACGAGCTGGACGCCGAGGGGGAGGCCGGTGGCTGTCCAGTGCAGCGGCACGCTGATCGCCGGACGCCCGGTCAGGTTCGCGAGCTGCGTGTAGGGCACCCAGCCGATGTGGTCGGCGATGAGCTGGTCGAGGATCCCCGACGCCGCCAGCAGCTTGCCCGCTCGCGTCTTCGCGACCACCCGGGAGGCCCGCTGCACCGCACCGGTGGCGGTCAGCGCGCCAATCGCGGGGGGCGGTGTGGCCAGGGTCGGCGTGAGGAAGAGGTCATACGTCTCGTGGAACCCGGCGAGGGCGCGGACGTGGTCGTTGACGTTGGCCAGCGACAGCATCAACGGCACCAGCCCCGCCGCCCGGCCCAGCTCCGCGCTGGCGAGCGTGTCGGACTCGAACTCGCTGTTGCGCGCTCCGAGGCGCCGCTTCACGTCGGCGACCTGACCATGAAGCTGGGCGAACCAGATCGTGAGGAAGTCGCGGGCCAGGGCCTCGTCGTCGTGCGGAGGTGACACCTGCTCGACCTGGTGCCCGAGCTCCGCGAGCAGCGCCGCGGCGGACTCGACGGCGGCAACGGCCTCGGGGTCCGGGGCGGCGTTGATCGCGGACGACGAGGAGAAGCCGATCCGCAGCGTCCCCGGGGGTCGCGTGATCGCCTCCGTGAACGGCATCGACGGGTGGGCGGCCTGGTAGGCGGCGCCGTGGTCGGGTCCGATGATCGCGTCGAACAGGGCCGCGCTGTCGCGCACCGTGCGCGAGACCACCCCCTGGGTCACCATTCCGAACATCACCTCGCCGGTCTGCGGACCGTAGGGGCCGATCCCGCGACTGGTCTTGAGGCCGACCAGGCCGTTGCAGGCCGCCGGGATCCGGATCGAGCCCCCGCCGTCGTTGGCCCCGGCCGCCGGCACGATGCCGGCGGCGACCGCGGCGCCCGACCCGCCCGACGAGCCGCCGGGGGTGTGGGCGGTGCGCCAAGGGTTGCGCGCCGCGCCCCAGAGCTCGGGCTCGGTGACCCCCTTTGCACCGAACTCGGGAGTGTTCGTCTTGCCGAATATCACCAGTCCGGCGTCGAGGAAGCGCTGCGTCACGAGGGCGTGCCGGTCTGCGACGTCGTGGGCGAGGGCCCGTGACCCGCACGAGGTGGGGAAGCCGGCGTACTCCTGGCCGAGGTCCTTCACCAGGAACGGCACTCCGGCGAAGGGGCCGGACAGGGACGGGTCGGCAGCCCGGGCGTCCGCGACCTCCGGCAACGGCATCACCACAGCGTTGAGTGTCGGGTTGACTGCGTCGGATCGCTGACGGGCCAGGCCGAGCAGCTGGCCGGCGGTGACCGTCTTGGCGGCGACGAGCCCGGCCAGCGTGGTGGCGTCCGAGGTGAGGTACTCGCTCAGGTCCATCGCCGGAGTCTAGAGAGCGGCGGCCGATCCGCTCGGCGCGCCCTACGCTCGACGCATGGCCAGGGTCCACGAGCTCAGCCGCGCCGACGCCCGCCGGATCGCCGTACGCGCCCAGCTGCTGGCGAAGGATCGACCGTCCGATCTCCTGGACACGGTGCGTCATCTCACGGTCGTGCAGCTCGACCCGACCAGCGCGATCGCGCCGAGCGCCGACCTGGTGCTGTGGAGCCGGCTGGGCGCGTCGTACTCTCCGCAGGACCTGCGCGACGCCATCGACGAGCAGGCGCTGGTCGACTTCCGCGGGATGCTGATGCCGGCCGCCGACATGGCACTTCACCGCGCCGAGATGGATGGGTTCCGCGACGGGGTCGACCTGGGCGAGTGGCAGCAGGGCCGGTACGAATGGGTCCTGGCCAACAACGACTTCCGGCGCGACGTCCTCGAGCGGCTGCGCGCCGACGGGCCGCTGCCGCGCAGCGAGATCCCCGACACCTGCCTGGTGCCTTGGTCGTCGTCGGGGTGGAACGCCAACCGCAACGTCACCATGATGCTCGACTCCCTGGTGCAGCGCGGGGAGGTGGCCGCGGCCGGGGGAGAGGGCAAGGGCAAGCTCTACGACCTCGCGTCGCGGGTCTATCCCGACGACCCGCCGGTGCCACTGGCGGAGGCGAAGCGGGTCAAGGACGAGCGCCGGCTGGCCGCGCTGGGCATCGCTCGGGCGACCGGCCAGGAGCGGCCGGTGGAGCCGCTCAACGTCGGTGACGCCGGTGAGGCGGCCATCGTCGAGGGGGTTCGCGGGCGCTGGCGGGTCGATCCCGCCCAGCTCGGCCAGCCCTTCGCCGGCCGGGCCGCGCTGCTGTCACCGTTCGACCGGCTCCACCACGACCGCAAGCGGATGGCCGAGCTGTTCGACTTCGACTACAACCTCGAGATGTTCAAACCCGAGGCAAAGCGGCGGTGGGGCTACTACGCGCTCCCGATCCTGTACGGCGATCGGCTGGTCGGGAAGCTCGACGCGAAGGCCGAGCGTGATGCGGGCGTGCTGCGTGTGGCTGCGGTGCACCGCGACGTGGCGTTCACGAAGACCATGGCCGCCGCCGTCGACCGGGAGATCGCCGACCTGGCGCACTGGCTCGACCTAGCTGTGGAGAAGCCCGCGTAGGCACACGGCCGACGGGCCTTGCGTGTACTCTCGCTCCACCGACACCCAGGGGGTCAGCATGTTCTGGACCATCGTCATCGTCGTGTTCGCCGTCGTGCTCGCCGCCGGCTGGTGGGTCGGCCGCGGGCGTCCCAGCGGCAGCTTCCACAACAACCCCGGTGACGGGGCCGTTGCCGACGCGAAGCGGCAGTCCGTGAACAACAAGCTGTCCGGCCCGGGCGCCGGCTGGAGCTGAGCCGGGTCACGCCGAGGGGGACGACGTCCTCACGGGCACGTAGTGGGCGACCGTCTCCTCCGCGGGCATCAGGATCCACAGCAGCGGGTAGACCAGGATCTGGCTGCCCGGGACGATCATGAGCAGCACGACGAAGAGGAGTCGCGCGGTCCACGGTGTGAGGCCGAAGCGTCGGCCCAGGCCGGCGAGGACGCCACCCAGGACCCGTCCCTCCTGCGGCCGGACGAGGCCCTGGTGGGCGAAGCTCTGGTGGATGTCGTTCATGGCGGTGCACGTCCTTCGGGTCGGTGTGAGAGGGCTTCTGCCCTGACACCTACTGTGCGCGATGCATGCACGCCACACCATCGGGCCTGGCCCTGACCCGACCCCGGCCTCCCCCGCAGGGCTCCCTCAGAAGCGCGCGGGCTCCTGTCGGGCCGAGACCCCGGCAGGAGCCGGGGTCTCGGCAGGCTCGACCACCAGGGATGGTCAGGACATCGCGCGCGCCCTGCGGGGCAGCAGCCAGCCGATCGCCCAGGCGAACGCGATCACGCCGATCACCAGCAGCAGCGTGTCCTCGGCCGCGACCAGGTGCCGGCCGGCGGCCATCGCGGCCTGCGGACCGCCGTCCTCGAGCGCCATCCCGTCGAAGAACAGGGTGCCGAGGACGGCGACGCCCGAGCGAGGCGCCGAGCTGCTGCAGCGACTCCAGCAGGCCGGCGGCCGAGCCGACCTCGTGGTCGTCGATCTCGCCCATGATGATGCTGAACAGCGGCACGAAGATCATGCCCATCCCGAGGCCGAAGAGCGAACAGGCCCGGGCGCCAGGTGCCGAGCCGACGCCGCCGTCGGCCGCCCGGAGCGACGACGTACAGCAGCGCGACCCGGCGCCATGATCGCCAGGCCGACGTGCAGGATCGGCCGGCCGACTGCGGTCGAGGCCCAGGCGCCGACGCCGGCGCCGAAGAACGCGCCGACCGCCATCGCGGCCAGGTACAGGCTGGCGTGCATCGCGGTGAAGCCCAGCCCGATCTGCAGGAACAGGCCGGTGGTCAGCGAGAAGCCGACGACGCTGCCGAAGAACACCAGCGTGAACACGACGCCGGACACGTAGGACCGCTTGCGCAGCACGCTGAACTCGACCAGCGGCGTCCGACCGGCACGCAGTCGCGCCCGCTGCTGCAGGACGAACAGCGGCCAGCATCGGCACCGAGGCGGCCAGCAGCGCGAACATCCAGGTCGGCCAGCCCTGCGTGCGGCCGTCGACCAGCGGGAACACCAGCAGGAAGACTGCGGTCGCGAGCAGCGCCGTCCCGACGCCGTCGAGTCGAAGCCCGCGGTGCGACGGGCGCGCCGTCGGGCAGCACCCGCATCCCCAGCACCAGCGCGAACACGCCGATCGGCAGGTTGATCAGGAACAGGGCACGCCAGTCGCTGCCGAACAGGTCGGCCTTCATCAGCAGCCCGGCGACGACCGGGCCCGAGCACCGTGGACAGGCCGATCGCGGGTCCCATCGCGGCGAACGCCTTGCCGATCTGCTGCGGCGGGAAGACGTCGCGGATCATGCCGAAGCCCTGCGGCACGAGCACCGCGGCGGCCAGCCCCTGCAGCGCCCGCGACGCGACCAGCACGTCGGCCGACCAGGCGAAGCGAGCAGAGCGCCGAGGCAGACGACGAACCCGGCCAGGCCGACCAGCAGCATCCGCTTGCGGCCGAACATGTCGCCGAGCCGGCGCACCGGCCATCAGCCCGACCGCCAGCGCGAGCGTGTACGCCGGCCGCGACCCACTCGAGCGACGAGGTGGTCATCTACAGGTCGGCCTGGATCGCCGGGCGCGGCGACGTTGACGATCGTCGAGTCGAGGATGTTGAGCACCATCGCCGAGAGGATCACCGCGAAGCCGGCCCACATGTGCCCGGCGCGGAGCGGCGCCTCGGCAGCCGGGGTCGACCTCGGTCGCGGTCTCTGGAGGGCGCGAGCAGGGTGGTCATCGAGTGCTCCTTCGTGCGGGGTCGGTGCGATGACCTCACTTCACCAGCTGCAACAGGCACGTTTCTTTCCTGATGGGAACTAATCTGGGCTCCATGGCAGAAACCTCCGGACGCCTCCTCGACGCTGCTCTCGCTGCTCCAGACGCCCGCGCGAGTGGCCGGGTCCCGAGCTCGCCCGCCGGCTCGGCGTCAGCCAGCGCACGGTGCGCAACGACGTCGAGCGGCTGCGCCGACCTCGGCTACCCGGTGCAGGCCACGCGCGGCTCCGTCGGCGGCTACCGGCTCTCCGCCGGCACCGCGATGCCGCCGCTGCTGCTCGACGACGACGAGGCGGTGGCGATCGCCGTCGCGCTGAGCACGGCGAGCGGGGGAGCGGTCGACGGCCTGGAGGAGACCGCGCTGCGCGCACTGACCAAGCTGCTGCAGGTGCTGCCGAAGCGGCTCCGGGGCCGGGTCGACGCGCTGCAGGCGCACACGGTGCGCGTCGCCGGACGTCGCCGCGGCGCCGACGTCGACGGCAAGGTGCTCGCCCTGCTCGCCGGGGCCGCGCGCGACCGCGAGGTCACCCGGTTCGCCTACTCCGACCACTCAGGCGCGGCGACCGAGCGTCGGGTCGAGCCCTACCGGCTCGTCAACTGGGGCCGCCGCTGGTACCTGGTCGCGTTCGACGTCGAGCGCGACGACTGGCGCACCTTCCGGCGTCGACCGGATGGCGGAGACCCGCTCGGTCGGCCACCGGTTCGCGCTGCGCGACCTGCCGGCGGAGGACATCGCCGGCTACGTCGCCTCCAAGACCCGGCAGGTGCAGATGAAGGTCAGCGGCCGGGTCGTCGTGCACGCGCCGGCGGCCCTGGTCGAGCAGCGGATGGGCTCGTGGACGCAGGGCAGCATCGAACCGCTCGGCGACGACCGGTGCCGCGTGCAGATCGGAGCCCGCAGCCCGGGGGACATCGCGTTCTGGCTCGGTGCGCTCGACACCGACTTCGAGGTGGAGGACTCGCCCGACCTCGCGGACGCCGTACGCCTGATCTCCGAGCGGTACGGGCGGGCCCTCGACGGCGGCCGGGTCAGTCATCCGCCTCCGTGATCTTCAGCACCACTCCGGTGTCGCCGGAGAGGACACCGGTGGTGTTGCCGAGCACGTAGAGGTCGCCATGCTTGTCCTGCCCGAAGCCGAACACCGCGATGCCCGGGTCTGGCAGCGCCTCCACCTGTCCGTGGCGCAGCACGAACAGACGACCGAGCGGCTGCGCGAACGCCCGCGAGTAGTCACCGAACACGTAGTGGCGCTTGAGCCCGTGCACGTGCTTCGCGACATATCCGCCGACGACGGCGATGCCCTGGCAAGCCGATGGCGGGGCGCCTCCGCCGCAGCGGACCCCGCCCGGGGCGGTGTGGTCGTACTGGGCGATCGGGTCGGACAGCCCTGCCGGTGCGCCGGGGGAGTTCGCCGTCACCGAGCCGTCGTTGGGGTTGGCGGCGTCGCCCGGGTCGAAGAGGAACGTGCCCTCCTTGACCCGCCAGCCGTAGTTGCCGCCGGCATGGACGTCGTCGACCTCCTCGATGTCGTTCTGGCCGACGTCGGCGACCAGGAGTCGCCCGGACTTGCGGTCGAAGGAGAACCGGTAGGGGTTGCGGAAGCCGTAGGCCCAGATCTCGTCCGCCCCGCGTGCGCCGACGAACGGGTTGCCCGCGGGGATGCCGTACTGCCCGTTGGCGGAGTTGCTTCCGTGCGGGTCGATCCGGAGCACCTTGCCGAGCACGTTGCCGGCAGCGAGGCTCTGGGCGTTGCCGCCCGGGACGTGGCCCGTACCCTCGTCGTCGGCGTTGCCGCCGTCTCCCAGCGAGATGTACAGCATCTTGTCCGGACCGAACGCGAGCTCCCCGCCGTTGTGGTTGAACTGGGGCTTGTCCACCCGCATCAGGACGCGGCGGGAGGCGGGATCGACGATGATCTGCTTCGCGTGGGGATTCTCGACCTTCCACTCGGTGACCACGGCCTGACCACCGCCGGGAGCCTCGCCGGGCTGGGTGGTGAAGTCGGGTGGATCGGTCGGGTCCTCCGAGGTGAAGGTGTAGAGCAGGCCGTTGTGCTTGAACTTGGGGTCGAAGGCCACGCCGAGGAGCCCCCGCTCGTCGTACGCCAGGCCGGGGATCACCTTGGCGAGGTTCTCGACCAGAAGCCCCGAGAGATCGGCGACCAGCCACTTGCCGGCGCCGTCGCCGCCGTGGCCGTGGCGGTCGCCATCGCCGTCGCCGTGTCCGTGGCCGTGGCCACGGACCGTGACGCCCCACAACATCCCGTTCTGGTCCGCGATGAACAGGTGGTGCCCGTCGCCCGGTGCCCGGGCAGCCGCAACGGGCGACACGAAGCCGCTCGCCACAGTCTCCAGGGCGATGTCCACGCCGGCGGGCGGGATCGGGGCCGGGATCGGGTCCTGAATTCCGGCGGCGAAGGCGCTGGTTGCGGTGAGGGCCAATGCTCCGACCAGGGCGACCAGGACGCGCAGGGAACGACGATGGGACATGAACGACTCCTCGGTTCGGCCCGATCCCCCCGAAGGCTGTGGCGGCCGATCAGGCACCTCCCACCTTCCCCTCAGTAGGCGGAAGGGCGCAATCCCCCATTTCCCTCAATTCCCTCATTTGGAGTGTCGGTAGCGTCTGCGTCATGGGAACCGCGGCCTGCACCTTCTGCGCGGTCGCGGCCGGCGAGACCGAGGCGTCGATCGTGTGGTCCGACGACGACTTCGTGGCCTTCCTCGACGTCCGGCCGGTGTTCAAGGGCCACGTGCTGCTGGTGCCGCGGGTGCACGTCGTGACGCTGCCCGGACCTGCCGGCCGGCCTGCGCGACGGCTTCCTGGCGGCGCAGCAGCGGCTGGCCCAGGCGATGGTCGACGGGCTCGGCGCTCAGGGCTCCTTCGTCGCGATGAACAACACCGTCTCGCAGTCCGTGCCGCACCTGCACTGCCACGTGGTGCCGCGCACCAAGGGCGACGGGCTGCGCGGGTTCTTCTGGCCGCGCACCAAGTACGTCGACGTGGCCGAGCGTGACGACTGGGCCGCGCGGGTCAGCGCCGCGCTGGCAGGCTCTGGCTGACCCGCGGAGGACTCCCGCCTCGGCTGGCGCACCAGTCGAGGTCGCCAGCCGACGTGGTTGCCGGTGGCGAGCGCGGCCACCCAGACCGCCGCCGCGCCGACCACGACGCCGCCGAGGGTGTCGACGAAGAAGTGCCACCCGAGGTAGACCGTCGCCAGCGAGGTCAGCACGAGGAACGACCCAGGCCAGCGATGCGCAGCGACCGGCGTGCGCCCGACCAGCTCGACCAACAGGCACACGGTGACCGTGAGGCCGACGTGCAGCGACGCGAACGCGGCGATGGACTGCAGGGCGTGGTGGCCGGTCGGGTCGCCGAGCACGATCGAGCGGTCGGCGATCATCGAGCTCTGCAGGGACGTCACCGTGGTCTCGTGAAGACCGGCGAAGGTGCCGGGGTCGGAGTAGACCGGCCCGAGCGTCGGGAACGCGAAGTACGTCGCCGCACCCAGCGCCCAGTCGACGGCGAACGCGGTCACGAACCAGGAGCCGAGCGCGTGGTTGCGGGACCAGACCAGCGCCCACATCAGGGTCAGCGGGATCAGTCCGATCCAGGCCACGTAGATCAGCGAGAACACCGACGCGGCCACGCCCTGGCCGAAGACCGCGTGCAGCACGGACGCCGGGTCGTGGCCGAGCCAGAGCGTGTGGTCGAGCCGCGTCCATGGTGTCGTCCCACAGCGACCCGTTGACGAACGGGACGGCGTTCTTGAGGTTGCGGAACGTCGCGTAGGCGACGTACCAGCCGGCCAGTCCGATGAACATGAACCGCACCTGGCTCGGAAGCCAACGCTCGTGGAGCACGGCCCGGAAGGACGCGACGTAGGCCTCCTTCTCGCGGCGGTGACGCAGCACCACTCGGGGGAGCACGTCACACAGGAAGGCGACGAGCAGGAACAGCGGAAACCGGACGTACGCCGGACCCAGCGTGTCGTCGTCGGGGTCGCGGATCGGCAGCCCCTGGACAGAGCAGACCAGGATGGTCGCGACCGTCATCACGGCAGCGAGCACCACCATGAACCGGAAATCGGGGCTCTCCCACGCGGGCGACGATATCGCGGAGCACCCCCAGATCGGGAACTGAACAGCGTCCTCCTAGAGTGACCAGCGACCAGCCGGAACGAGCAGAGGAGCAGCGCGATGGGTCGCTACGACGGACGGGTGGCAGTCGTCACCGGGTCAGCACGCGGGATCGGAGCCGGCACCGCCAAGCGGTTCGCCGACGAGGGCGCCTCGGTCGCCGTCCTGGACCTCGACGAGGCCCAGGCCCAGGCCACCGCCGAGGGGCTCGGCGCGACCAAGGCCGTCGGGATCGGCTGCAACGTCGGCGACGCAGCGTCCGTCGAGGCCGCCGTGGCCCGCGTCCTCGAGGAGCTCGGCGGGCTGCACGTGCTCGTCAACAACGCCGGCATCACGCGCGACAACCTGCTGTTCAAGATGACCGAGGACGACTGGGACTCGGTGATGAACGTGCACCTCAAGGGCGCCTTCCTGATGAGCAGGGCCGCGCAGAAGACGTTCGTCGACCAGAAGTACGGCAAGATCCTCAACCTCTCCAGCGTCTCCGCCAACGGCAACCGCGGCCAGGCGAACTACGCCGCTGCCAAGGCCGGCGTGCAGGGCTTCACGCGCACGCTGGCGCTCGAGCTGGGCCGCTACAACGTCAACGTCAACGCGATCGCGCCCGGCTTCATCGCCACCGACATGACCGACGCGACCGCCAAGCGGCTCGGCGTCGACGTGGACGACTTCCGCAAGGCCGCCGCCGAGTCCAACCCGATCAAGCGGGTCGGGGCGCCGGAGGACATCGCCGCCGCCGCGGCTTTCCTGTGCAGCGACGAGGCGTCGTACATCACGGGGCAGACGCTGTACGTCGACGGCGGCGCCAAGATCTGAGTCGCAGCGGGTTGTGTCGGGTCGGGTGACCTGAGGGCCGGAGCGGCGTACGGTCTTGGCCCATGTCGTTCGTCCAACGTGTCACATCCGTCACGCTGGTCACTCTGCTGGCGGTGGTCGGGACCGTCGCTGACCGCGCTGACGCGCGGCGGCGCGCACCACCACCAGCGCACCACCTCACCGCCAAGCAGCGGTACGCCAAGGCGCACCCGCGGCTGGTCCGGGCGGTGACCTACGGGCTGCGCCAGCGCGGGGACAAGTACCGCTTCGGCGCCGAGGGCCCGAACCGCTGGGACTGCTCCGGGCTCGTCTGGTTCGCCTACCGCAAGGCGGGGCTTCCGGCACCACTACCGCGGACCTCGCGCCAGCAGTACCGGCGGTGCGGCACATCAAGCCGATGCGGCTGCAGCGGGGCGACCTGATGTTCTTCCACCGAGAAGGGCCGGGTCTACCACGTCGCGATCTTCCTGGGCTGGCGGCACGGCCACCGGCTGATGCTCCACGCGCCGAAACCGGGCAAGCGGGTGCAGCGGGCGCGCCCGTGGACGCACCACTTCTGGGCCGGGACGCTGCGACACCGGAGGCCCGGCACCACCGCCACTAGGGGGTGTCTGATGGATCTCGGGCGGCGCGCAGCAGGCCATGGATCCATCAGACGCGCCCTAGCCGCCCCGGTACCTCGCTGAGAGGAGGCGACCCGCCCGGCGTCCCGGTACCCGATTGGTTGGGCTCGCTCCGTCATCATTGGCGCCATGCAGATGCCTCGACGCCGTGCGCGCATCGCGCTGGCCGCGCTCGCCGCGGTGACCGCCCTGATTGCCTCCGGCTGTGGCGGCGGCCCGCTGGCGGCCACGAGGCAGGACGACAGCGCCCGAGCGCCCAGAAGACCCGCAACGGCATCGTCCTGCGCGCCACCTGGCCCCTGACCGGTCTGGACGCCCACGACGCCGCGCTGACGCATCCGCCGCTGGTGGTCAAGTTCGACAACACCTTCTCCTCGCGCCCGCAGATCGGGCTCCGCAAGGCCGACCTGGTCACCGAGGAGCTGGTCGAGGGCGGCCTGACCCGACTCGCGGCGTTCTACGACTCCAGGCTCCCCGGCGTGGTCGGCCCGGTGCGCTCGATGCGGGCCTCCGACATCGGCGTGGTGAAGCCCGTCGACGCCACGATCGTCACCAGTGGTGCCGCGCGTCCCGACGATCGCCCGGCTCCGGAAGGCCGGGGTGAAGTTCCGGGAGAACGGCGACACCGGCTTCTACCGCGACAACGGGCGCGCGGCGCCGTACAACCTGTTCGTGCAGCTGAAGCGGCTCGTCGGCACGATGAAGAGCCCCAAGGACGTGCCGCAGCCGTACCTGTCGTGGGGCACCGAGAAGGACTTCTCGGGCGGCGCCGAGGCGAAGTCCATCCAGGCGCGCTTCTCGCGGGAACACACCACCGAGTGGCGCTACCGCGGCGGGAAGTACGTCAACACCAACTCCAACGCCGCGGCCGGCAAGGACTTCCGGCCCGACACGGTGATCGTGGTGCGGGTGCGAGAGGGCGACGCCGGCTACCTCGACCCAGCCGGCAACCGGGTGCCCGAGACGATCTACAAGGGCGCGGGCAAGGCGGTCGTCTTCCATGGCGGCAAGGCGGTGCGCGGCACCTGGGCGAAGTCCGGCCCGGCCGGCGCACTGGTGCTCAAGACCAGGGCCGGGAACATGAAGATCCCGGCCGGGCACACCTGGATCGAGCTGCTGCCGCGCGACGCCGCCGGCGGTCGGCTCAGCTTCCAGGGGTGAGACCCTGGCCGCCTGAGCACGTTCGGGTGCTCCCGGGAGCCGGTTCCGCGTGTCACGATGGAGGGGTGGAGCCCGTCGACCTTCGTATCGACCGGCTGGAGCTGCGGGCCGGTCGGCTGCTGGTCTCCGCCCCCACGCTGGTCGACCCGAACTTCGCACGCACGATCGTGCTGCTGCTCGACACCGACGAGGACGGCACCCTCGGCGTGATCCTCAACCGCCCGAGCAAGGTCGCCGTCGGCGAGGTGCTCGAGAGCTGGGCCGAGGTGGTCGGCGAGCCCGATGTGCTCTTCCGCGGCGGTCCGGTCGGCACCGACTCCGCGCTCGCCGTCGCCCGGCTTGCCGAGGGGTCGGAACCGGTCGGCTGGCGGCCGCTGTTCGACGGCACCGGACTGATCGACCTCGACACCCCACGTGAGGTGATCGTGCCCGCTCTCCACGGCATACGGATCTACGCCGGCTACGCCGGCTGGGGAGCCGGGCAGCTCGAGGCGGAGGTCGAGGAGGGGGCCTGGTACGTCGTGGCCGGGGCACCGGACGACCTGTTCGACGCGACGCCCGACGGCCTCTGGCGGCGTGTGCTCCGCCGGCAGCCCGAGCCGCTCAGCTGGCTCGCGACGTACCCCGCGGACCCGACGCAGAACTGAGCCGGGAGCAGTTAGGATGCGGCAGTGACGAAGCAGGCACCGGGATTCGGGACCGACGTGCTCGAGGACACCCAGCAGGACACGCGTCCGGTCAGCACCGACGACGGCGACCACGAGCGGTTCTCGCACTACGTGCCCAAGGACAAGCTGATGGACGCGATGGTCAACGGCACGCCCGTCGTCGCGCTCTGCGGCAAGGTGTGGGTGCCCAGCCGTGACCCGGAGCGGTTCCCGACCTGCCCCGAGTGCCAGCAGATCTGGGAGAGCATGAAGGCAGGCGACGCGTGAGCCTGACCTCGATGCGCGCGACCCCCAGGGCCTCGTGACGGGCGAGGACCAGCCCACACCGCTCGACCATCTGCCTCCCGCGTGGCCCGACCGCGCGGCCTGGGGGACGGCGCCGAGCCTGCGGGCGTGGCAGACCGCGGCGCTGGGGTGCTACTTCGCCGAGTCGCCGAAGGACTTCCTGGCCGTGGCGACGCCCGGGGCGGGCAAGACCACGTTCGCGTTGACGGTCGCCTCCGAGCTGCTGTCGCGACGCGTCATCGACCGGGTGACCGTGGTGGCGCCGACGGAGCACCTGAAGACCCAGTGGGCGGAGGCGGCCGCGCGCGTCGGCATCCCGCTCGACCCGTCGTACGCCGGGCGGGCGGGGAAGACCTCCGCTGACTATGTCGGCGTCGCCGTGACGTACGCCGGCGTGGCCGTGAACCCGCTCGCGCACCGGATCCGCACCGAGCGGTTCAAGACGCTGGTGATCCTCGACGAGGTGCACCATGCCGGTGACGCGCTCTCGTGGGGCGAGGCGGTGCGGGAGGCGTTCGAGCCGGCCCGGCGCCGGCTGGCGCTGACCGGCACGCCGTTCCGGTCCGACATCAACCCGATCCCGTTCGTGCGCTACGAGCCGGGCGCCGACGGCATCCCGCGCAGCGTCGCCGACTACACCTATGGCTACGGGCACGCGCTCGCCGACCACGTCGTACGGCCGGTGCTGTTCCTGGCCTACAGCGGCACCATGCAGTGGCGCACCCGGGCCGGCGACGAGGTCGCGGCCCGGCTGGGTGAGCCGCTGACCAAGGACCTCACCGCGCAGGCGCTGCGGACCGCGCTCGACCCGGCGGGGGCATGGATCCCGTCGGTGCTGGAGGCGGCGGACAAGCGGCTCTCGGAGGTGCGCCGGCACATGCCAGATGCGGGTGGCCTGGTGATCGCCACCGACCAGGACTCGGCGCGCGCCTACGCGAAGGTGCTGGCGTCGGTCGCGGGGGAGAAGCCCGTGGTCGTGCTCTCCGACGAGAAGGCTGCCTCGAAGAAGATCAGCGGGTTCTCGTCATCGGAGGCCCGCTGGATGGTCGCGGTGCGGATGGTCTCGGAGGGGGTCGACGTGCCTCGCCTCGCCGTCGGTGTCTACGCGACCACCACCTCGACCAACCTGTTCTTCGCGCAGGCGATCGGCCGCTTCGTCCGCGCCCGGGCGCGCGGCGAGACCGCATCGATCTTCCTGCCATCGGTGCCGCTGCTGCTCGGCCACGCCTCGGAGATGGAGGTCGAGCGCGACCATGCGCTGGGCCGCACAATCAGCAACGAGGACGACATCTTCGCGGCGGAGGCCGACCTGCTGGCGCGGGCGGGGGACGGCGCCACCGAGGTGACGGACGAGGGCCTGCTGCCGTTCGAGGCCCTCGGGTCGCAGGCGACGTTCGACCGGGTGCTGTACGACGGCGACGAGTTCGGCCACGCGGGGGAGGTGCACGTCGGCTCGGAGGAGGAGATGGACTTCCTCGGCATCCCCGGCCTGCTCGAGCCGGACCAGGTGCGTCACCTGCTCCAGAAGCGGCAGACCGACCGCGCCCACCTGCGTCGTCGTACGGAACCAGCGGCGGAGCGCGAGGTCGCCACGCACGAGCGCCTCGCCGTCCTCCGTCGCGAGCTGAACTCCCTGGTCGCCGCCTGGCACCACCGCACCGGTGCGCCGCACGGCGCCACGCACACCGCTCTCCGCAAGGAGCTCGGTGGCCCGGCCGCCGCCGTCGCCTCCGCCGATCAGCTCGCCGAGCGGATCGACAAGATCCGGGACTGGGCCCGCGGCGCCTGACCTTTCCGCGACGCCCGTACCCCTCGCGCGGGTGACTTTCCGGGCGACAGCACGGCGCCCGCAGGACCGTATGTCTCCGACCGCTCGGCGGCCGCGCCTTACAGTGAGCCCATGACGGTGCGGGTCGTCTTCGCCGACGACAACTACCTGGTGCGCGAGGGCGTGGCCGGACTGCTCACCGAGACGGCCGAGATCGACCTGGTCGAATCGGTGGCAGACCCCGGCGCGCTTCACGCTGCCGTGGCGGCGCACCGGCCCGACGCCGTCCTCACCGACATCCGGATGCCGCCCACCTTCACCACCGAGGGCATCGACGCGGCCAAGCGGATCCGGGCCGAGTACCCGCAAACCGGGGTGGTCGTGCTGTCGCAGTACGTCGAGGAGGACTACGCCTTCGAGCTCCTGTCCGAGGGGGTCGAGGGGCTCGGCTACCTGCTCAAGGAGCGGGTGACCCAGGTCGACGACCTGGTCCGCGCCCTCCACGACGTGGCGCGGGGCGGGTCCGCCCTCGACCCCAAGGTGGTTGAGGGGCTGATGGCCCGCAAGTCGAACCAGACGAGCTCGCCCCTGCTGGGACTCACCGACCGGGAGCGCGAGGTCCTCCAGGAGCTGGCCACCGGGCGGAGCAACGCTGCGACCGCCAAGGCGCTCTTCATGAGCGAGCGGGCGGTTGAGAAGCACGTCGGCTCGGTGTTCCAGAAGCTAGGCCTGGTCCACGAGTCCGACGTGAACCGCCGGGTGATGGCGGTGCTGGCGTTCCTCGACGCCACCGGCGGCGGGGCCGCCGCGCGGTGAGGGGATATCCCCACCAGACCTTGCGGGCAACCCCCTGCCGACCCGGATCCCATCGGGAGACGATGGTGGCAGGAGGTGTGCTGTGGAAGAGGTCCGTGTCCTGATCGTCGACGACCAGGAGCCGTTCCGCCGCGCGATGGGCGCGGTGGTCGAGGAGACCGACGGCTTCGTCGTCGTCGGGTCGGCCACGTCGGGCGAGGAGTCGCTCACGGCCGCCAACGAGCTGCGCCCGGACCTCGTGCTGATGGACGTCAACCTCCCCGGCATCGACGGTATCGAGGCCACGCGGCGGCTGACGTCCGGCTCGGGCGGGCCGGTCGTGGTGCTGCTCTCGACGTACGACGAGGACCAGTTCGACCTCGACGGCTGCGGCGCCGCGTCGTACGTCGCCAAGGCTGCCTTCGGGCCCGACCGGCTCTCAGCGGCCTGGGCCGACGGCTCCCGCTAGGGCGTACGCCGGCTGGTCCTCGCCCACCGGGACCGTGACCAGCAGCAGTCCCGGCTCAGCCTCGAGCGAGCCCCCGGCGGCGGCCACCCGGTCCAGCATCGCCTGCCGATCGGTGGGGTCGGCGGCGTCTCCGAGCACGCGCAGGATCAGGTGGTCCCCATCGCGGGACAGCTCGACCGCGGCCGGTCCGCGGATCGGTCCGGGCGGCTTCGGCACAGCAGAAGTAGACGGCAGCCTCGACCCGGGCCGAGAAGCGCCCGGCCGCGGAGGGATCCACCGACAGCCGGGGCGACGACCCGCTCCGGCCCAGGAGCGACCGCAGGGCGGGCTCCAGTCCGGCCTTGGCCAGCTGGGTCGGGAAGACGCCGCGGGTCAGCTCCCGCAGGGACTCGAGGGCGGTGTTGGTGCTGCTGACCAGGAGGTCGATGCCGTTCACGGGGCTGCCGTCCGCGATGGCGGTCCGGCACCGGGTCAGCCCCTCGGGCAGCGCGACGAGGTGCGGCATCACCTCGCGCTCGATGGCGGCCTCGAGCGCGCGGCGCGCGGCGTCGTCCGCCTCCAGGATCCGCGCCCGCGAGCGTGCGAGCTCGCGGGTTGTGCGGTCCAGCTCGGCCACGTGCTCGGCGAGCTCGGCCTCCAGAGCGGTGTTCCGGAAGGCCACGGCGGTCTGGTCGGCCAGGGCTGTGAGCAGCCGCTCGTCCGAGTCGGACACGGGACGGCCACGGGGGACGTGCACCTCGATGCGGCCCAGGATGGCGCTTCCATGGCGGACCGGTACGACGTGCGCGACGGTGCCCTCCGCCGAGGCGTCGCCCCAGGCCGCGCTGTGGGTCGCCCCACCGGCGACCCCGAGCGTGGCCGTCGCCCGCCGAGCGGAGACCGCCCGGCCGGCGGCCTCCGCGACGGCAGGCAGGACCGCGTCCGTGGTCGGCGTCTCGGCGAGGCGGCGGCTGAAGTCCGCCAGAGCCTCGTAGGGCTGGGCGCGGGAGCCGAAGGCGAGGCGGTTGGCCAGCCTGGTGACCTGCCGCCGGAGCGGCTGGAAGGCGAGCGCGACCAGTGCCGTGACCAGCAGGGACAGCCAGAACCCGCCGCTCTGCTGGTCCACCTTGTCGCCGACGGCGACGACGAGCGTGACGTAGCCGATCCCGGCGAAGGCCGACCCGATCGCCAGGACGACGGTTCGGTTGATGATCACCTGGATGTCGTAGAGCCGGTAGCGCAGCACGGCGACCGCGAACAGGATCGGCAGCAGGAGGAACGACACATAGAGGGGGAGTGACGACGCCCAGGTCTGACGCCCACCGTTGAAGCTCTGGACGATGATCAGGGCCGCGAGCCCGATGCTGACCAGCCCGGCCGACGCGGCGATCACCCGCACCTGTTGCCGCTCTTCGCCCTGCGCCCTGCGCCACCGCACCAGCATCGAGACGAGCGAGACGAGCAGGCCGACGCTGATCAGCACGAAACCGAGCGAGTACACCACTGCCTGCGCCGCACCATCCGCGTCCGTCCGGGCCTGGACGTCGTACTGGGTCGGGTCCGTGGTCAGCAAAGACGCAGCACACAGCAGCGCCCCGAGCGCCACGGCTCTCGCGGCGTGCCTCCATCGCGAGGAGAGCAGATGCCCGTCCGGCGCGAGCAGGAACATCAGGGCGATCGCCCCGATCGCCAGCTGTCCGCCCGTGATCACGGAGGTCCATCCCAAGACGCCGCCCAGACTTCTCGAGCCGGGACCGCCCTCGCTGACGACCCAGATGCTGTAGGCCTCAGTGACGAGGGACAGTGCGCTGGTGAACCCGACGAGCACCAGCAGCCAGCCGACGGGGTGCCGGTCGTCGCGGGAGATGATCAGCGCGCCCATCATGGCGCAGCCGAGGACTGCCAGGTTGACGAACGGGAACCCGTGCACCGCCACCGTTGCCTCCGAGAGAAGGGCCCGGTACTGCGCAGTGACGACGGCGTCGGCGACGACGAGGACCAGACTGAGGCCGGCCAGCAGCCAAGCCATGCGGGCGCGCACTCAGCTGCCCTCCACGGGGAGCCACGCCCGGATCCGCGCGCCAGCTAAGCCTGAGGTCCCGATGCTGAGCCGCCCGCCGACGGACTCGACGCGGTCGCGCATGTTCGCGAGGCCGCTGCCGGCGGATACCGCCTTCGGCTCGAATCCCGACCCGTCATCGTCGATGACGCAGACCAGCGACTCCGGGCTCAGCGCGTAGTTCTACGCAGATGCTCGAGCCACCCGCGTGCTTGGCGGCGTTCTGCACCGCCTCCAGGCAGCAGAAGTAGGCCGCAGCCTCCACGGGCGAGGGATAGCGCCCGACGTCACGGGAGATGACCCTGACGGTCACCGGGCTGCCGCCGACCGCCACCTCGAGTGCAGCGACCAACCCGTGGTCCGCCAGCTGTCGCGGGTAGATGCCCTGGGACAGGTGCACCAGGGTCTCGATGGCGTCGACGGCCGCCTGCTCCTGGGCGGCGAGGAGAACGTCGGCGCGCTCCGGCGAACGCTGCGCCAGCGTCTCGGCGAGCCGCAGGTTCACAGCGAGCGCGACGAGGTGCTGCTGCGCACCGTCGTGGATGTCACGCTCCAGACGTCGGCGCTCCGCGTCCTGGGCGTCCACCATCCGCTGGCGGGAGGCGCTCAGCTCCCCGGCACGCGCGGTCAGCTCGACCAGTCGGCCCTCCAGCTCGGCGCGGAGCCGGGCGCCGCGCAGCACCAGCCCGGCCTGGCTCGCCAGGCTGGCGAACAGCCGCTCCTCGACCGAGGTCAGCGGCACGTGCTCCCGCTCCTGGACCACGAGCACGCCGAGCAGCTCCCCGCCCTGGCGCACCTGGCGGGAGTGTCGCCCCGGCGCGGAGTCGTGCGTGGGCGCAGGTTCGCCCGCCGCGGGCTCCCGGGTGGCGTCCGGTGGCCAGGTCGCGGCGAGCGTGGTGCGGTCACCCACGACCAGCCACACCTGCGTCCACGCTGCTCCGGTGCCGTCGGCGAGCACCCGCGCCATCCGGGTCGGGAGCTCCTCGGCCGGATGGCTGCTGACGTTCTGCGAGAACCTGCCGAGCACGTCGTACGGCGAGGGCTGGCCGCCGTGCACGGCACGCGATGCGAGCGCCTCCAGCCGGGCCTGGACCGGCCCGAAGGCCAGGGCGACGACAGCGGTGGCCAGCACCGAGAGCGTGACGTCGGGTGACGTGGTGTGACCGATGAGGACTCCGCCTCCCAGCACCACGACGACGTACACGAGGAGCACGAACCCGGCGAGCCCGGCCAGTACGAGCGCGGCGGCCAGCCACTCGCGCCGTGAGCGCCGGCGCAGGGCCGCGAGCGAGGTCATGTCCGCAGTGTGCGCCTCCCACGGCGCTTCGGGGGAGGGACCTGTCCCGCACCCCGGGGGTGGGGCTGGCCGCACGATCGCCCGCCGACACCTTGCGGGACAGCGCCCGCGGAGCGTGCGTCCAGCCCGATGGGCGCCGGCCCGCGGAACCGGTGTGCTGGTGGAACGCCGCTCGACCGGACGGCCACAACCCACAGGAGACAACCACCATGTCCGTCATCACCAGTGCTCCCGACGTCACCACCGCCACCGCGGCCCGTGCCGCAGGGCGTCAGCAAGCTCTACGGCACCGGCGACGCCACCGTCGCCGCTCTCGACGACGTCACCGTCGGCCTCGGCGAAGGCGAGTTCACCGCGATCATGGGTCCGTCCGGCTCCGGCAAGTCGACCCTGCTGCACGTGCTCGCCGGTCTCGACCGGCCTACGTCGGGCGAGGTCTACCTCGGCGACACCGAGATCACCTCGCTCAACGACAAGGCGCTGACCCTGCTGCGCCGCGACCGGATCGGCTTCATCTTCCAGTCGTTCAACCTGCTGCCGACGATGACCGCCGCGGAGAACATCGTGCTGCCGATGCGGATCGCCGGTCGCAAGCCGGACGAGCAGTGGGTCGGCGTCGATCGTCGACACCGTCGGCCTGACCGGTCGCTCAGTCGCACCGGCCGGCGCAGCTCTCCGGTGGCCAGCAGCAGCGGGTCGCCGCGGCCCGTGCGCTGGCCTCGCCGGCCCCAGATCGTCTTCGCCGACGAGCCGACCGGCGCCCTCGACTCCCGGTCGGGCGCCGAGCTGCTCGGCTTCCTCCGCACGGCGGTCTCCGAGCTCGGCCAGACCGTCGTCATGGTCACCCACGACGCCGACCGCGGCGAGCTACGCCGACCGGGTGCTCTTCCTCGCCGACGGTCGCATCGTCGACGAGATGCACGCCGCCACCGCCGACGCCGTACTCGACTACATGAAGCACCTGGGAGCCTGACGCCATGTTGACCGCCACCCTCCGAGGGATGTTCGCGCACAAGCTGCGCCTCGTCCTCACCACCGCCTCGATCGCGCTCGGCGTCGCGTTCCTGGCCGGCACACTCGTCCTGACCGACACGATGCGACTCGGCCTTCGACCAGCTCTTCGGCAAGGTGTCCGCCGGCACCGACGCCGTCGTGCGCACCGAGGCCGCCCTACACCCAGTCGGACGGCGTCGGCACCAGCCGCGGCCCGATCTCGGCCTGCGTCCTCGACCGACGTCCGCGCCGTCGACGGCGTCCGCGCCGCCGAGGGCGCGTCACCGGCTACGCCCTGCTCACCGACAACGACGGCAAGGCCGTCCTCACCAAGCGGCGGCGCACCGACCATGGGCTACAGCCTGCCGCCGACGAGCGGCCTGCGCGGCGACGTGCGAGCTGCTCTCCGGCACGGCGCCGGCCGGCCCGACCAGGTGGCGATCGACGCCACCAGCGCCGAGGAGCACCACATCGCGATCGGCTCGACGATCAAGGTCCTCTTCCAGCGGTCCGACGCAGCGAGTTCACCGTCGTCGGCACCGTCGGCTTCGGTGGCGAGAAGGACCTCGGCGGCACCACGTCGGCGTACTTCGACACCGCGACCGCGCAGCAGCGTGCTCGGCGACGCCCGGCTTCTTCGACGCGATCGACGTGCAGCGCCGCCGACGGCGTGAGCCAGGCCGAGCTCGCCGAGCGGCTCAACGCGGTCGTGCCCGACGGCACCGAGGCCGTCACCGGCGCGCACCGTGGCCAAGGAGAACGCCGACGCGGTCCACGAAGCCTGAAGTTCGTCAGCGTCCTGTTCATGATCTTCGCCGGGATCGCCCTGTTCGTCGGTTCGTTCATCATCTGGAACACGTTCACGATGATCGTCACCCAGCGCTCCCGCGAGATCGCGCTGCTGCGCGCGATCGGCGCCACCCGTCGCCAGGTGATGCGCAGCCTGCTGGTCGAGGCCGTCGTGGTCGGCCTCGGCGCGTCGGCGGTCGGCATCGCCCTCGGGCGTCGGCGTCGCCAAGGGGCTGAACGTGCTGATGGCCGTCGTGGGCTTCAGCCTGCCGAGCACGTCGCTGCAGATCGAGCCGCGCACCGATCTGGGTCTCGCTGCTCGTCGGCACTCTCGTCACGGTCGTCGCGGCGCTGGTGCCGGCCCGTCGCGCCACCAAGGTGCTGCCGATCGAGGCGCTGCGCGAGTCGACCCCGGGCGCCGAGCGGCCGTCGATGCGAAGCGCGGCCTGGTCGGTCTCGCGCTCGCCGCGGCCGGTGTCGCCGGGATGCTCTCGGCGCTGTACGGCGGGGCCAGCATGAAGCTCTTCGGGCTCGGCCTGGTGGCAGCGCTGGTCGGCGTGATGACCGTCGCTGCCGCTGGCGGTCCGTCCGCTCGCGGCGCTGATCGGCACGCCGATGCGGCTGCGCGGCCTGCCCGGCGAGCTGGCGAAGCAGAACGCGATGCGCAACCCGCGTCGTACCTCGTCGACGGCTGCCGCCCTGATGATCGGCCTCACCCTGGTCGTGAGCATGGGTGTCTTCGCCTCCTCGCTGAAGGCGTCGTTCGGCGACGTGATCTCGGACCAGACCAACGCCGACCTCTTCGTCACGACGCTCGAGCACCCAGGCCCGGGGCTTCAGCCCCTCGGTGATCGAGGCGGTCAAGGCCGTCGACGGCGTGGACCGAGGTCTCGGCCAACGGCTGGGGAGAGGCGCGCTTCGACGAGGCGGACTCGTCCTACTCGGCGGTCGACCCGGCGACGGCCGAGGACGTGATGAACCTCGACGTCTCGCAGGGTTCGGTCGGCGACCTGGGCAGCGACGGGTGTCGTGGTCTCGAAGGCCGCTGCGGCGACCGCACGGCTGGAAGCTCGGCGACACCGTCACGGCGGAGTTCGCCGCGACCGGCAAGCACCGGCTGCACGTGGTGGGCATCTACGACGGCAAGGGCTGGATCGGTGACGACTTCGTCCTCAGCATCGCCGAGCAGAACGCCTTCGCGGGCCCGCAGCTCGTGTCGACCGGCCTGGTCACGCTCGGCTGCCGGCGCCGACAAGAGCGACGGTGCAGGAGCGCGATCTCGACGGCCCTGGCCGACCACCCGGACGCCCAGGTGCTCGACCAGAAGGGCTTCGAGAAGCAGGCCAGCGGGTTCATCGACCAGCTGCTCACCTTCGTCACCGTGATGCTGCTGCTGGCGGTCGTGATCGCCCTGCTCGGCATCGTCAACACGCTGGCGCTGTCGGTGTTCGAGCGCACCCGTGAGCTCGGCCTGCTCCGTGCCGTCGGCATGACCCGCGGCCAGGTCCGGGCGATGGTCCGCTGGGAGTCCGTCGTGATCTCGCTGATCGGCGCCCTGAGCGGTGCCGCCCTCGGGATCGGGATCGGGCTGGCGCTGTCGCAGGCGCTGAAGGACGAGGGGATCAAGGCGATCTCGATGCCCGGTCGCTCCAGGTGGCCCTGTACGTCGCGCTGGCCGCGGTGGCCGGCGTGCTGGCCGCCGTCGGCCCGGCCCGCTCGGCCGCCAAGGTCGACGTGCTCAAGGCGGTGGTCACCGACTGACGGTCCGCCGCGCAACGGCCCGGCCGGTGTCCTTGTGACACCGGCCGGGTTTGTGTGTGTGGCAGGCGCTGGGTTTCGAGGGGCCGTGCGCCACGACGAGCACGCAGGGCGCGCCCTGCCAGGCGCACCACCCACCCACCCCAGCGCCTGTCAGGGCGCGCCCTGCGGGCTCGCCGCGCGTGCGCTCCGACTCTCGCCCGCTGCGGTCTAGGGGGCGGAGGTCAGACGCCCAGACCGGGCTGGACGCGGTAGGGCACCTGGGTGGCGAGGGCGATCACGGTCGAGGAGCGGACGATGCCGGGGATGGACAGGACGGCGTCGATCACGCGCTGGAGGTCGGTGTTGGAGCGGGCGACGACGCGGCACCACATGTCGCCGGGGCCGGTGATCGTGCACGCCTCGAGCACCTCCGGGATCCGCGACATAGCCTGGCCGATCGCGTCGTGCGCGCCGAAGTCCGGATCCTGGCGGATCTCCAGGGTGAGGAACGCGGTGACCGGGTGGTCCATCGCGGCGGGGTCGAGGATCGGGCCCCAGCCGCGGATCACGCCGCCGCGTGGTGAGCTTGTCGAGCCGGGCCTGCACGGTGCCGCGCGCGACCCGCAGCCGGCGCGACGCCTCGAGCACGCCGATCCGAGGGTCGGCGGTGAAGAGTTCGAGCAGGTTGCGGTCGAGATCATCCATCGTCTGACTCCTGAGTGGTCAACTTGCACCAGTGAATCCCAGCACTCTTGCACACATTGTCTGTGGTGGGCAGACTCCGGGCATGACACAGACTTCTGGCACCGCGATCCCTGCCCTGACCGACGAAGAGATTCAGGCGGGCCTCAGCCTCGAGGAGCTGCAGCAGCTCGTCGGCCTGGTCCAGTACGACGAGGAGTCCGACGTCTTCCCGGTCACCGGCTGGGACGCGATCGTCTTCGTGGTCGGCAACGCGACCCAGACCGCGCACTACTACCAGTCGGCGTGGGGCATGGAGCTGGTCGCCTACTCCGGCCCGGAGAACGGCAACCGCGACCACAAGTCGTTCGTGCTCAAGTCCGGCTCGATCCGGTTCGTCGTCAACGGCGCGGTCGACCCCGACAGCCAGCTGGCCGACCACCACCGCCGTCACGGCGACGGCGTCGTCGACATCGCGCTCGAGGTCCCCGACGTCGACAGGTGCATCGCCCAGGCCCGCAAGGCCGGCGCCACCGTCGTCCGCGAGCCCGAGGACGTCACCGACGAGCACGGCACGATCCGGGTCGCCGCGATCGCGACGTACGGCGAGACCCGACACACGCTCGTCGACCGCTCGAGGTACGACGGGCCCTACCTGCCCGGCTACGTCACCGCGACCAGCAGCCACGTCAAGCGCGAGGGCGAGCCGAAGCGGCTGTTCCAGGCGCTCGACCACATCGTCGGCAACGTCGAGCTCGGCCACATGGACGAGTGGGTGGAGTTCTACAACAAGGTCATGGGCTTCACGAACATGGCGGAGTTCATCGGCGACGACATCGCGACCGACTACTCGGCGCTGATGAGCAAGGTGGTCGCCAACGGCAACCACCGGGTCAAGTTCCCGCTCAACGAGCCGGCAATCGCGAAGCGGAAGTCGCAGATCGACGAGTACCTCGAGTTCTACCGCGGCGCCGGCGCCCAGCACCTCGCCGTCGCCACCAACGACATCCTCGGCCAGCGTCGACGCGCTGCGCGCGAACGGCGTCGAGTTCCTCGAGACCCCGGACTCCTACTACGAGGACCCCGAGCTGCGTGCCCGCATCGGCAACGTACGGGTGCCGATCGAGGAGCTGCAGAAGCGCAAGATCCTGGTCGACCGCGACGAGGACGGCTACCTGCTGCAGATCTTCACCAAGCCGCTCGGCGACCGGCCGACGGTGTTCTTCGAGCTGATCGAGCGGCACGGCTCGCTGGGCTTCGGCAAGGGCAACTTCAAGGCGCTGTTCGAGGCGATCGAGCGCGAGCAGGAGGCGCGCGGCAACCTCTGAGCCTTGCCTCGAGATCGTCGTGATCCACTCAGCATCCTCTTGGCCTGCGCAGGTACCGTCCTGCCTCATGCCCCCTGTGAAGATCCGGCTGGCGGCAGCCTGTGCACTCCTTGTCCTCGCGGCCACCGGCTGCGGCTCCGACGGCGACCCCAGCACCGCGAAGTCGTCCTCGCCCAGCGCCTCCGGCAGCACCCGAAGCACGACCTCCGGCAGCACCCGCACCACGGCCTCCGGCCCGCTCGCCAAGCAGATGCAGGCGCTGCAGGACCGCGTCGCAGCACGGACAGCAGGTTCAGCGAGGTCACGCGCAAGCCGACGGGGGAGGAGATCAGCTCGATCCGGGGCCGGTACTCCCTCGACGACGAGCAGCTCGCGGCGACCTTCCAGGTGCCGGACACCTCGAGCGGCAGGAACGCCACCGCCCGGCTCGCGATCGTCGGCAAGGACGCGTTCCTGCAGGTCGACCAGTGGAAGAAGCCGTCCCGCGGCTGCTGGCTGAAGACCACCTCGCAGGAGCTCTCCCAGCGCTTCGCCCTCGACGTCGCCGACTCCGACGAGGTGCCCCTGCCGGTCGAGCTGCTCACCGCCTTCGTGCCCGAGTCCTCACAGGGGAAGGGCCTGATCGAGGGTCACCTCGACATCGCGGCGGCCCTGCCCCTGCTCAGCGGCTCGCTCAAGAGCCAGCTGACACAGGCACGGCCGTCGGGCACGGTCGCCGCCTTCCTCACCTACGACCCCAGTCACATGCTGATCACGGTGCCCGGCTACGCGCTGAGCTCCGCGCTGAGCACTGCCCTCAAGGTCGACGAGCAGAAGCTCGCGAGCATCGCCGGCGCCCGCTACGAGGCCGGCGTGACGACGCTCAGGGGTGGGTTCGCCCAGGTGGCCGCCCCGCAGCCCGCGAAGCAGATGAGCAACGCCGACCTGGAGGCCAACCGCTGCGGCTGAGCGCTAGTTGACATCCCCGACCGCGACCGCCTCGGCCTGCTCCTCGCTGTCCGCGCCCGGTTGCTCGCCCTCGAGGAACCGCCGCCCGGCGGCCAGGACGACGACCGCGACTGCGACCGCGGCGGCGCCCATCCAGAACGGCGCGTGCACCGAGACGTTCTCGCCCAGCTTGCCGGCGGCGTACGGCGCGATCGCGCCGCCGCCGAAGCGCACGAACGAGTACGCCGCCGAGGCCACCGGGCGCTCGACCGGAGCGGCACCCATCACGGCCTCGGTGATCACGGTGTTGTTGACGCCGAGGAACGCGCCGGCCACGATGATCCCGACCACGAGCGCCGACTTGGAGTCGGTGAGCACGCGCCATCATGGCGAGGTCGAGCGCGAACAGCGTCAGGGAGCCGAGCACGACCGGCACCGAACCGAACCGGCGCTGCAGGATCGGCGCCACCCAGACCGACGTGATCGCGAGCAGCAGGCCCCAGCCGAAGAAGATCCAGCCGACCTGTGACGCGGTCATGTCGAGCGGGAACGGGCGCGTACGCCAGCAGCGTGAAGAAGCCCATGTTGTAGAAGAGCGCGGTGATCGCGATCGTCAGCAGACCCGGGTAGCGCAGTGCCCTGAACGGATCGATCAGGGACGTACGACGGGCCGCCGGGGGAGTGGTGGGGCAGGAAGAACGCGGTCGCGAGCAGCGCCACCGACATCAGCACGGCGACGCCGTAGAACGGGGCGCGCCAGGAGAGCTCGCCCAGCTGGCCGCCGACGATCGGTCCGGCCGCGATTCCGAGCCCCAGGGCGGCCTCGAACAGGATCACGGCCTGCGCGGTCGAGCCGCGCGAGGCCATCACGATCGTGGCCAGCGCGGTGGCGATGAACAGCGCGTTGCCCAGGCCCCAGCCGGCGCGGAAGCCGACGATCGCGCCGATCGTGTCCGAGGAGCCGGCCAGCGCGGAGAACACGATGATCAGGAGCAGGCCGCACAGCAGAGTCCGCTTCGCGCCGATCCGGCTGGAGACGACGCCCGTGACCAGCATCGCGACGCCCATCACCGCCATGTAGCTGGTGAAGAGCAGCGACACCTGGCTCGGCGTCGCGTCGAGCTGGTCGGCGATCGGCTTGAGGATCGGGTCGACCAGGCCGATGCCCATGAACGCGATCACGCAGGCGAACGCGACCGCCCAGACGGCGCGCGGCTGCTGGAGGATCGACTCCTTCGGCGGCGCGAGGGGGTCGTGGCGTGCTGGACGGTGGAGGTCACGAGGTTCCTTCCGGGTGGTGGGCAGAGGTCGCGCAGCAGGGTGACCGCGGTCCGGAGGTCGTCGACGGAGCGACCGGACGCGGCGATGCGCTCGGCGACCAGGTCGGCGTTGTGCCGGCGCAGCGTGGCCAGCGTTGCGGCGGCCGAGCGAGGTGAGCGAGACGAGGTTGGCGCGCGAGTCGTCCGGGTGCGGCGTCCGCTCGGCCCAGCCGCGCTCGACCATGCCGTTGACCAGTCCGGTCATCGTGGGCTGGCTGCAGCGGTCCTGCTCGGCGAGCCGGCCGACGGTGCTCGGTCCGAGCTCGTCGAGCAGGCTCATCAGCCGGGTGCTGGCCGCCGGGATGTCGACGTTGTGCCGTCGTACGTCGCGGACCAGGCGCGCCGACGAGCACGATCAGGTCGCTGCTGAGGTCGTGCATCCGGTCCATGCGCACCAGATTACATAGGCTACCTATGTAATGTCACATCCGGGTGGGCGCGGCTTCACGCGGCACGGCTCGGACCGGTCCCGGTCACCTCGCCGAGCGCGATCCGGCCGCCGAGGGCGCCGGGGGCGGTGGCGCGGAGCGTGACCTCGTCGCCGTCCTCGAGGAAGGTGCGCTCGCGGCCACCGGCGGTGAACGGCTCGCGTGCCGCCCCATGACAGCTCCAGGAACGAGCCGCGCTGGTCGCGCTCGTCGCCGCTCACGGTGCCGGAGGCGAACAGGTCGCCGGTGCGCAGGGAGGCGCCGTTGGAGGTCATGTGGGCGAGCATCTGGGCGGGCGACCAGTACATCGCGGCGTACGGCGGGCGGCTGACCACCTCGCCGTTGAGCAGCACCTCGATCGCGATGTCGTAGCCCGGCCTTGCCGTCGACGCGCAGGTAGTCCAGCGGCGCCGGGTCCTGCCGGGCAGGTCGACCCGGGCGGCGTCGAGCGCCGTCGAGCGGCGTGACCCAGCCGGCGATCGAGGTGGCGAACGACTTGCCGAGGAACGGGCCGAGCGGGACGTACTCCCAGGCCTGGATGTCGCGGGCAGACCAGTCGTTGAGCAGGACGCTCCGAACACATGATCGGGGGCGTCGTCGGCGGCCAGCCTTCCCGACCCTGCTGGTGCGCCGACGACGAACCCGACCTCGGCCTCGATGTCGAGGCGCTGGCTCGGGCCGAAGACGGGTGCGTCCGCGTCGGCCGGCTTGCGCTGGCCGTGCGGCCGCACCACCGGGGTGCCGCTGACCACGACCGTGCCGGCGCGCCCGTGGTAGCCGACCGGGCAGGTGCCGCCAGTTGGGCAGCAGCGCCTCGCCGTCGGGCCGGAAGATCCTGCCGACGTTGGTCGCGTGCTGCAGCGAGCAGTAGAAGTCGACGTAGTCGGCGACCTCGAACGGCAGGTGCAACGTGACCTCGGTCGACCGGGACCAGGTGCGGCTCCACGAGGTCGCGCTCGGCCTCGTCGGTGAGCAGCCGCGTGAACCAGGCGCGCAGCGAGGTCCAGGTCGGGCGTCCGGTGGCCATGATCGCGTTGAGCGACGGCGCCTCGAAGGCGTGCGGCCAGCTCGGGCTGCTGCGGCCGCGGCGACCGGCGCCACGTCGAGCACGAAGTCGCCGATGCGGACGCCGACCCGCGGTGGCGTCGCGCTGCGGTCGAGAACACGCCGTAGGGCAGGTTGTCCACGTCGTACGGCGAGCCCGCCGCTCCCTCGACCCAGCTGCTCATGCGTCGTCCTTCCAGAGGTCGAGATCCACGAGGTCCTCGTGGACGTCCAGCACGCTGCACGAGCCGAACGAGGTGAACCAGCGCCGCGCCGACGCGCAGGCGTCGGGGGTCGGGCAGCTGGGCGGCCGGCTGCCGGCGACGACAGTGCCGCCTCGACGTCACCGCCGTCCAGCGCGACGCGGGTCGCGAGCAGCACGTTGAGGAATCCGTGGTGCTCGAAGCCCGGTCTCCGGGTCGGTGTGGCGGACCGCGTCGTGCAGCCCGGCCGTGCACTTGAACGGTGTCTCCCGGTCGAGCGCCGCGTCGATGCTCGACGCGAGCTCGGCGACGGACGGGAACGCGTCGGCGGTCACGCCGCCGGTGCGGAACTTGAGCCGGAGTCCGGCCATCGAGATCTCGTCGAGCGCGGCCAGCCAGGCCTGGTCGGCGACGAGGGCACGTCGCGGCGGCTCGACGTACACCTCGACGTCGTCGCCCATCTCGCTGCGCAGGTTGTCGACCATCGCCACCACGCGGGAGGCGTTGCGAGCGAGGTCGTCGCCGAGTCCGCCGCGTCGCGCAGCGCGATCTCGAGCGCGCGGAGCCGGAGCCCGTCGGCGCGTCGCCCAGCGGACCGCCGGCTCGAGCGCGCCGGCACCGCCGGTGACCACGACGTTGCAGGTCCAGCGGTCGGTCAGCGGTCGGCGAGCGGGGCCAGGTCGGCGAGCCGCGTGTCGCTGACCACGAAGCCGCCGACCAGGGCGGCGTACGGCGCCTCGCGGTGCTCGCGGTGCTCCTTCACGGCCTGGTCCAGGGGCACGTTGCCGGGCGGGAAGATGGCGGCGTCGTCGACCAGCGCATCGAGGAACGCGGGACTCTCCGGGGGCATGGTTGCCACGCTATGACACGGGCGGCAGGGTGGGCACGTGGCGTACTACAGATCCGTCGGCGACATCCCGCCCACCCGGCACACCGCGCATCGCGACCCGACAGGGCGGCCTCCGGTTCGAGGAGCTGATGGGTGAGGAGGGGTTCTCCTCGGACTCCTCGCTGCTCTACCACGCCGGTGTGCCGTCGGCGATCGTCGACAGCCAGGTCTGGGACCTGCCCGACCAGGGCACGACGCCGAACCACCCGCTGAAGCCGCGGCACCTCAAGCTGCACGACCTCTCGACAGGCTCGACCTCCGGGGTGGACCCGGTGACCGGTCGGCGGCTGGTGCTCGGCAACGGCGACGTGCGGATCTCGTACGTCGTCGCTCGGCGCACCTCGCCGTACTACCGCAACGCGATCGGCGACGAGTGCGTCTACGTCGAGGCCGGCTCGGGCACCGTCGAGACGTCGTTCGGGGTGCTGTCCTACCGGACCGGTGACTACGTGCGTGGTCCCGCGGGCGACGACGCACCGGTGGCTGCCGGCCGAGGAGTCGCGGCTGTACCCGATCGAGGCCAACTCCCACATCGCGCCGCCGAAGCGCTACCTGTCGCGGCTCGGCCAGTTCCTCGAGCACGCGCCGTACTGCGAGCGCGACCTGCACGGCCCGAGCGAGCCGTTCGTCCAGGAGGGCGACGGACGTCGAGGTGCTGGTGAAGCACCGCGGCAACGGTCCTGGCGGCATCGTCGGCTCCACGCTGACCTACGCGACGCACCCGCTCGACGTGGTCGGCTGGGACGGCTGCCTGTACCCCTACACGTTCAACGTCGAGGACTTCATGCCGATCACCGGCAAGGTGCACCAGCCACCGCCGGTGCACCAGGTATTCGAGGGCTGGAACTTCGTGATCTGCAACTTCCTGCCGCGCAAGGTCGACTACCACCCGCTGTCGATCCCGGTGCCCTACTACCACTCCAACGTGGACTCCGACGAGGTCATGTTCTACGTCGGCGGCGACTACGAGGCACGCAAGGGCTCCGGCATCAACATCGGCTCGATCTCGCTCCACCCCGGCGGCTATGCGCACGGCCCGCAGCCGTCGGCGGTCGAGGCGTCGATCGGGGTCGAGTACTTCGACGAGTCCGCGGTCATGGTCGACACGTTCCGCCCGCTCGAGGTCGGTGAGGCCGGCCTGGCCGTGGAGGACCCGGCGTACGCCTGGACCTGGGCCGGCCGCGGCCCCGACGCGAACCGTGGTGGGGACGGCGGGGACGGCGACGGCGGTCCCGCCGTCTTCAGCAACAGCTGAGGCAGGTCAGGCACCACTGCGGGGCGCGCTTCTGCGTGAAGTCGAGCGTGGCGATCCGCGTCGCAGTCGGCCTACGTGCGGCTGAAGATGACGCGTCGGTTGGGGATGGTCTTCATCTCGTACTTCGGGTGAGTGGGCGTAGGAGTGGTGCCGCGGGCAGAGCAGGCGTCCGTCGGCGAGGTTGGTCTTGCCGCCTCGGCTCCAGGGGGTGTTGTGGTGGACGTGGCACAGGGCTGCGGGCCAGTCGCATCCTTGTGCTGTGCAGTGCTGGTCGCGGTGTCTGATCGCGATCCGCTGGTAGCGGTCGTAGAGCCGTTTGCGGCGTCCGAGGTCGAGGGTCTTGGACTTCCCAGCCAGGACCATCGGGATGATCCCGGCCTCGCAGGCGAGCTTGCGGGCCTGGTCGGCGGTGATCGGGTCCCCGGTGTCCAGCACCGCCGGTGTCTGGCTGTCGCCGAGCAGGTTCTCCAGGGTCATGGTGACCACCACGGTGGCGTCGACGCCGCCGGCCTGGGGGAGCCGGTCGGTCGGGTAGCGGGTGACGTACTCGCTGAACGCGTGCCCGAGCCCTTTGGGGGTGCCGGAGTGGCGGCGGTGTTTGGGTGAGTTGATCGCGAGCACCGCCTGTTTGAGCATCGCCCCGACCGGTGCGGGGAGGGTGAACCGGCCGTGGCACAGTCCGTGGCCGTCGTCGGCGATGGTGAACCGGCAGGCTTCCTCGGCGAGTGCTTCTTGGCGTTGCAGGGCTTTGAGCTGGTGTTCTTCGGCGATCTCGGGGGCGACGACTTCGAGGATGTGGTGTGCGATCCGGCGCAGTGCGACCGGGTCGTGCTCGGCGGCAAGGCCGATCAGGTGGTTCTCCGCCTCGCGGCGGTGCTCGACCGGGAGCGCGTCGACGCCCTTGACGATCACCACGGCCTGGTCCTCGGAGACCGGCCGGCGGCCATCGCGTCCCGGACCGGCTCGTGGTCGCAGTCCAGCGCGTTGGCGAGAGCGAGACGACGTTTGGCGTCCCGCTTGGTCTGCCGGGTCGGTTGGCCCAGTAGGCGCGCGGTGTCGGTGGCACCGGCTTGAGCGCCGAGGTCGAGGCGGTCGGCGTGGTGGGCGTGGCGGAGCTCGAGCTCGGTGATCTGGTGCCGCAGCTGGGCCAGGGCGGTCAGGTTGGTCTCGGTCTCGGCCGGGCGCAGGGTCCACAGCCCGAGGTCGGCGACCTCGCGCAGCTGTTGGGTGATGGCGGCGATCGTGGACGTGACCGGGTGCTGTCCGGTGTCGTCGAATGCCGTTGTCATACAGGGAATTCTGGCACCGACCACCGACAATCCGGGACCGGGAATGCGGCATTCCGGACAGCTGTGGGGAAGTATTTTCGAAAGTTTCTGAAGCCGTCAGCAGTGTGGTCTCGACACTCGCTCGCTGGCGCTCGCTGCTCGACCACCGGGGAGCTCTCGCTGGCGCTCGCTGCTCGACCACCGGGGAGCTCTCGCTGGCGCTCGCTGCTCGACCACCAGACAACTCTCGCGGCTCGACCACCGGGGAGCTCAAACACCTCGACCCGGTGGTGCCAGCAACTGCTGACGACCACCGGGTCGAGGGAGTCCGGCTCAGGCGACGGGCGCGAGGGTCCGCGTCTCCTCCATCTCCGGGGCGCGGTCTGTGCGCCACACCCGGGCACGGGCGAGGAACACCGCCCCCACCACGGCGACCGCGAGGAACGTCGCGATCCCGCTCTCGCCGGCGACGTGGGCCAAATCGTCGGCCGAGCCGGCCACCACGGCGCTGGCGCCGAAGCCGAAGGCCAGGTTGACGGCCCCGTGGGCCATCGAGACCGGCCAGACAGAACCGGTGCGGTCCCACAGGTAGGCGTAGAAGACGCCGCCCATCGTGATCGTGAGCACCACCATCGGGGCGACGATCCAGCGGCTGCCGAACTCGTCGTACGTCGTCGCGAGCAGGATCAGCGGCAGGTGGAAACAACCGTGGATGAACCCGGTGACGAGTGCGGCGCGGCGACGGCTGGTGAGCTGCTGGACCCGCGGGAGGAGGTATCCGCGCCAGCCGATCTCCTCACCCAGGAAGAGGACGGTCATGAACGCGAGCGAGACGACGAGGTTCAGGGTCCAGGATGCGACGCCGATCGTGCTGAGATCGAGGTGACGCAGGTCGGCCACGTTCAGGACGAGCGCCGCACCGTAGGCCATCCCCGCAAGGAGCATCGGGACGAGGATGGCGAACAGCCAGGTGCTCTTGCCGGAACGCCGGAGCCCGAACTCTCCCCAGAGCCGGCGGCGGCTGCCGCGGGGCGTGGCGAAGGCCGTGATGATCAGCACCGCCGTCACCGGCGCCAGCGCACTGAGCAGGACGCCGAAATGGGCGTGGGGCAATGCCACGGCGATGCCGATGGCGATCGAGAACGCGATCACGAGGTATGTCGTGAGCTCGCGGAGTGGTCGTGACATGGGGGGAACCTCCGTTGGATGGACGGCCTGTCTGACCGCTCCACCAATCTCGCGTCCGAGGGGGTGGCGCCACATCCCGCCGAGGTCTCTCCGTGGTGAGACCCGAGGTAGAGGTCAGTTCTGTCCCGGGACGGTGATGCCGCTCTCGTAGGCGTGCATCACCAACTGGGCGCGGTCGCGGCAGTCCAGCTTGGTCAGCAGGTGGCTCACGTGGGTCTTCACGGTGCCATAGCCCATGTGCAGCCGGTCCGCGATCTCCTGGTTGGACAGGCCGTTGGCCACGGCGACGAGGACCTCGCGCTCGCGGTCCGTCAGGCCGTCGTTCTCGGGTGGCACCACACGCCGCGACTGCGCAGCGAAGTGCTCGATCAGGCGCCGAGTGATGCGAGGTGCGATGAGCGCATCTCCAGCGGCTAGCACGTCGATCGCCTCGAGCAGCTGCGCGGGCCGGGTGTCCTTGAGCAGGAACCCGCTGGCGCCGGCACGCAGTGCCTCGTGCACCAGCTCGTCGTCGTCGAACGTCGTGAGCACCAGGACGCGCGTGGCCGAGCAGTGCGGGTCGGCCAGGATCCGGCGAGTCGCTTCGAGGCCGTCCATCTTCGGCATCCGGACGTCCATCAGCACCACGTCGGGGGAGGTACGACGGCACAGCTCGACGGCTTCGTGCCCGTCCCCAGCCTCGCCCACAACCTCGATGTCCGGACTGGACCCGAGGAGCACGACGAACCCGGATCGCACCAGCTCCTGGTCGTCGACCACGGCGACCCGGATCACGCGTGCTCCGCGTCGGTGGTGGGGAGGCGCGCGGAGACGCGGAAGCCGGCACCCCGCACGCCGTACTCCAGGGATCCGCCCAGGATCCTCGCCCTTTCCTTCAGACCGACCAGGCCGTGCCCGCCGGATGCGACGTGGATCGCCGGCGGGAGGGCGCCCGGTCCGGAGTCCAGCACCTCGACCTCGAGGGCGTCCCGGGTGTAGGTAAGGCCCACGTGCGCCTCTACCGGGCCTGCATGCTTGAGCACGTTGGTGAGCGCCTCCTGCACCATCCGGTAGGCCGCGAGCTCGGTCCCCGGGTCGAGGGGGCGCGGTGTTCCGGTGACCGTCGTCGAGACCTGCAAACCCGCTCGGGTGACGTCCGCGACGAGGTCGTCGAGGTCGTCGAGTCCCTCCACCGGCGGGGCGTTGCCCGGATGGTCCTCGTCCCGCAACAGACCGAGCGTCGACCGGGTCCGGGTCAGTGCCTTCCTGCTGGTCTCGGCGATGACCTCGAGGGAGTGTGCCGCGGCGTCCACGTCGGTCCTGATCACATGGGCGCCGACGCCTGCCTGCACCGCGATCAGGGACATGTGGTGTGCCAGCACGTCATGGAGCTCCCGGGCGATGCGCAGACGTTCCTCGGCGACGGCACGTGCCGCGTGGTCCCGGGCGCTCGCCGCCTCCTGCTCCGCGATCTGCAGCCGTTCCCGGGCCTGGCCGCGTCGGGACCGGATCGCGTCGCCCACGGCCCAGGCGGCCAGCAGCAGTGCGCACGCCTGCAGGAGGTCCGAGGTGCCGAGGTCGGGGATATCGAGAAGCGCCAGCCCGACGAACACCAGCAGCGCCACCACCAGGCCTGCCACGCCGTCGCGTCGTCGGTGGCCGTGTGCGGCCAGGGAGTACAGGCTGAACAGCAGGATCACCGACAGCAGCCCGATGTAGTGGCCGCGCAGCACGACCACCAGGCAGCAGACGACGAACACCGCGTACGCAGCCACCGGTCGCCGGCGCCGCCAGACCAGCGTGAGCCCCGCCACCAGGGTCGCGCCGACCGCCAGCGCGTCGGGCTCGTGGAGCCGGGGGTCGATCGAGGCGGGTGAGGTGATCAGCAACGAGGCCACGGCGAACCCGGCAGCGACCAGTCCGAGCGCGAGGTCGGCGTAGGGCGAGAGCCGGTGCGACAGCACGGCCCAGGCACCGGCGTCGTACGCGGGCTCTGCCGCCCGGCTGGTCATGTCGGCAGGCTACTCGTGGTCGCGCCCGTCGTACGTCCCTCCGAGGTCTCGCCCGTGCTCTGTCCCCGGACAGAGGACGAGGCTCAGCCGAACGCGTCGCGCAGCAACGAGATCCGCTCGAGCACGTCGTCCTCGACCGCGGCCTTGTCGACGGACAGGTCGCTGAGCGGGCCGGTGCCGGCCTCGTGCTCGAGGAGGGCCAGCAGGATGTGCTCGGTCCCGATGTAGTTGTGACCCAGCCGGAGCGCCTCCCGGAACGTCAGCTCCAGCGCCTTGGCTGCCGCGCGGCTGTAGGGCACGAGCGACGGTGGCTCGTCGACGGCGTCCGGCAAGGTGACCGCCGCCCGCAGTCGCTCGGCGGTGACCTGCTGCGCCTCGAGCGCGTGGAGGGCGAAGCCGTCCGGCTCGGCGAGGAGCCCGAGCACGAGGTGCTCGGGACGCACCTCTGCGTTGCCCGCGGCGACTGCCTCGTTGTGGGCAGCCATCACCACGTTGCGTGCCCGTGCGGTGAACCGGCTGAAGTCCGAGTTGGCGCTCAGGTCGGCCTGCTCCTTCGGTACGAACCGCTTCTGCGCCGCCTGCTTGGTGACGTTCATGCTCCGCCCGATTTCGGTCCAGGATGCGCCGGACCGGCGGGCCTGGTCGACGAAGTGCCCGACCAGGTGGTCCGCCACATCGCCGAGGTGTCCCGCCGTGAGCACCGCGTCGGACAGCTGTTCAAGTGCGTCCTCGTGGGTCTTCTTGATGGCGGCGATCAGGTCGTCCAGCCGGATCGGGGAGGTGCTCGGGAGTGGTTCCGTCATGCGTCAACTCTAGGTTGACGAGAGTCGAGAGTCAACCCGTGGTTGACGTCGCTCAGCCGGATACGACCAAGCCGTACTCGAGGACGGGCACGGTCGCACCGCCGATCTCGTGGGTGCCGGCCGAGCCTCGGAGGTGCCAGCCGTTGCGGCGGTAGAAGGCCTGCGCGCGCTCGTTGCCTGCGATCACGTGCAGCCGGGCGTCGGACACTCCCCACCGTCCGAAGGCTGCGACGACCGCGTCCAGCAGTGCCTTGCCTGCCCCCGTGCCCCGATGCTCCGGCAGCACGTGGATCGCGGTGAGCTCCGCGCCGGTGTCGGGCGTGAGCCGCCCGACGGCGAAGCCGACCACCTCGCCGTCGACCTCGACGACAAGGGGAGCGTTGGGGGAGGGAAGCGTCGCCATCCGTACCCGCCACACCTCGACCTGCTCCTCCGGAGTGACCCGGGCGAGCGCGTCTGGCGGCACCAGCCCGGCGTACGCCGCCTGCCGGCTGCGGGAGTGGATGAGGCCGATGCGGGTCAGGTCGCGCTCGTCGTACCGGCGGACGATCATGTGATCCATGCCGACCTTCATCGCGTTCCTCCGGGCCGTCAACGTGGGCAAGCGCCAGTATCCGATGGCGGAGCTGCGTGACGCACTGTCCGCCGCCGGGTTCGAGGAGGTCGAGACGCATATCCAGACCGGCAACGTGCGGTTCCGCACTGCCCTGCGATCGAAGGAGAAGGTGCGCCAGGCGCTGGAGAAGGCGATGGAGGCCGACCGCGGCTTCGCGGTGCCGGTCTGCCTGTTCACGGCGGCCGAGCTCTCCGAGGTGTACGACGACGCGCAGCGCTTCGCGGCCGACCACGGTGCGCCGATGACTGGTCACTACGTCTCACTGCTGCAGGGGTCCGCGAGCGCGAAGGACGTCGCGGAGTTCGAGAAGCGGGAGGTCGACGGGGAGTACGTCCGCGTCGGCAGACGGGCCGGCCATCTGATCCTGAGCAAGCCGTACCACGAGGCCAAGACGGGCAACGACGTCTTCGAGAAGACCTTCGGTCCGGCGACGAACCGGAACATGTCGGTCATCACCAAACTCGTCGAGAAGTGGGGCCCCTGAAGCGTGTTATGTTCAGCGACGGTCCTCCTGCTCGGGCAGTCGGACCACCACCGCCAGCGCCAGGGGAAGCCGGTCCGATTCCGGCACTGACCCGCAGCCGTAGGCCACCTCCGAGGTGGTGAGTCGGAATGCCTGGGGCTCGCAGCGGCTCCATCTACCGTCGAGGTCAACGGGACGGAGCCTGGATGGTCCCGTTGCCGGTCACTCCGTCACCGCCTCATCCGGGTTCGCGTCACGAACCGCAATGAGGAAGGCACCACCCCGTGCACACCACACCCACCCCTCGCGCCGCCGTCCGGCAGCGCCGTTCCCTGCTGACCGCCGTCGTCGCGGCGGTCGTCGCCTCGCTCGTGCTGGTGCCCAGCGCGGCGCAGGCCGAGCAGTCCGTCCCTGCCCAGAACGCCGGCGGCGCCCTGCAGCGCTACCTGGCCACGCACGATCACCACTTCCACACCGTCTTCAATGGGACGGAGTTCCCCGACTACGGACTCACGCTCGACGGGGTGATCGCCATGGACGCCGCGGGAGTCGGGGACGCCGAGTCCGCGCGGGCCACGACATTCGTCGCGAACAACATCGGCTCGTACGTCGGCACCGGTACCGAGTCGTACGCCGGCGCGACCGCGAAGGCGCTGCTGGTCTCGCTCTCGCAGGGACGCACCCCCAAGGGCTTCCTCGGCGGCTTCAACCTGCTGGCACGGCTCAAGGCGCGGCAGACCACCACAGGTCAGTTCAAGGACAAGTCCCAGTTCGGCGACTTCTCGAACACGATCACCCAGGCCCTGGCTGTTGCCTCCCTGCGCAAGGCGGGCCAGTCGCTGGGCACCAAGGCGGTCCCGTTCCTGGCCAACGGCCAGTGCCCCAACGGCGGCTTCCGGCTCGACCCCTCCGTCATCCAGTGCTCCCACAACGAGAAGGCCGACACCGACGCCACCTCGTTCGCGGTGCAGGGCCTGCTCGCCGCGCCGCAGACCGGCCCGGTCAGGACCCGGATCTCCCGCGCGATCGGCTACCTGAACACCCAGATGAACGCCGCCGGCGGGGTCAAGGGCGCCGGCCCCACGAACACCCCGAACTCGAACAGCACCGGCCTGGCCGTCCTCGCGTTCGACACCACCGGTCACCGTGCCCTGGCCACGAAGGGCCGGCTCTTCCTGCGGTCCCTGCGCTACACGTGCGACTTCCCCGCTCCGATGCGCGGCGCGGTCGCGTACGACCCGGCCCGGTTCGCCACGGCCGACGGCCAAGGCGCCGACGCGACGCTCAATGACCTGGATCTTCGGGCCACGCCACAGGCCACGCTGGGCTTCGCCCCGGTGCCGCTCTACAAGGTGACCAACGTCGGCGCGAAGGCGAGCGCGCCCGCCTTCGCATGCTGAGGAGGGCCCTCTTCGCGCTGCTGCTCGCCGTACCCCTCGTCGCGACGGGGGGTACGGCGGAGGCCACCGCGTGCTCGGCCCAGCAGGTGACCGTGGTCGTCCAGTACCTCGGCGGCGGCCGGGTGACCCGGTGCACCAACGGCGACCCCGGCACCGGCGTCGAGGCGCTGGCCTCCGCCGGCTTCAGCTACCAGTTCTCCCCGCGTGAGCCCGGCTTCGTCTGCACGATCAACGGCAACCCGGGCAACCGGGACTGCATGAAGCCGCGGTACTGGTCGTACTGGCACGCCTCCAGCCCCGGTGCCGCCTGGATCTACAGCAGCGAGGGGGCCGGCACCTACAACCCGGCGCCCGGCTCCGTCGAGGGCTGGCGCTTCGACTGCGGCGCGGCCCCCGGCGGTGCCAGCAAGTGCACGACCTCGTCCCCGAAGCCGAGCCCGAAGCCGAGCCCGAAGCCGAGCCCGAAGCCGGCTCCGACTCCGTCCTCACAGCCGCACGCAGGTTCCAGCGCCAAGGCGGGCTCGGCGTCGTCGCCGAGCACGACCCCGAATGCGAAGAGCCCGGCGGTGAAGGCCGAGGCCAAGGCGAAGGCCACGGCCAAGGCGAGGGCCACGGCCAAGGCAAAGGCCAAGGCAAAGGCAAAGCAGGCGCAGAAGAAGCCGGCTGCGGCTGCCGCTGTCGCCAGCGCGAGTGCCACGCCGTCGCCGAACAGCAGCGACATCGCCAACGCCTCGGCGTCGCAGTCGGCGCCACCCGCATCGGAGCCCGCACGTCGTGGCACCCTGCCCTGGTGGTGGGGCGCAATTGCTCTGCTCCTGATCGGTGGCACGGCCGGAGTCGTGACGGTGGTCCGCCGGAGATGACCCGACGGTGACGCGGGACCTGCATCCCGTCGCGTGGTGGGGCTGGGCGATCGGGGTGGCCCTCGCGGCCGGCCTGACCACGAACCCGCTGCTGCTCGGCCTGCTGTTCTGCTCGGTCTGGCTGGTCGTGGCCAACCGCCGAGGCTCGTCGCCGTGGGCGCGCGCGTTCCGGCTGTACGTCATCCTGGGCGGGGTCGTCATCGTCTCGCGGCTGGTGTTCTACGTCCTGGTCGGGTTCAAGTTCGGCGTGCACCTGGTGGTGCGGCTGCCGTCGATCCCGTTGCCCGACTGGGCTGCTGGCATCCAGCTCGGCGGTGCCGTCTTCCTCGAGGGACTCCTCGCGGCGGCCTGCCTCGGCCTCCGGCTGGCGGTGCTGATCATCGCGATCGGTGCCGCCAACGCGCTCGCCAACCCGAAGCGGCTGCTGCGCTCGCTGCCCCGCGCCCTGCACGAGCTCGGCACCGCCGTCGTGGTCTCGGTGAGCGTGGCGCCGCAGCTCGCCGAGAGCGTCCAGCGGGTGATGCGCGCCCGCCACCTGCGGGGCGAGGCCGGCCGGGGGCTCCGGGTGGTCCCGCGGGTGGCGCTCCCGGTGCTGCAGGACACGCTCGACCGGTCCCTGCTCCTGGCCTCGGCCATGGAGGCGCGCGGGTACGGCAGCCACACTGACCGGCATCGGGCGGCCTGGTTCCCGGCGATCACGCTCGGCGGACTGGTCGCCGTGAGCCTCGGCATGTACGGCGTGCTCGACCCGACCCGGAGCCCGCTCTGGATGGGGATCCCGGTGATGTCGGTCGGCGTCGCGATGTGTGCCGCCGGCATCTGGCTCTCCGGACGCGCCGTGCTGGTCACGACGTACCGGCCCGACCCGTGGCTGCTGGCCGAGACCCTCACCGTCCTCTGCGGGATCGGCTGCGCCGCCGGCATGCTCTGGGCACGCGGCACCGACCCGCTCAGCATGGATCTCCAGACCCAGCCCCTCGCGGCGCCGCTGCTGCCCGTGACCGCGCTGGTCGGGATCGTGCTGGCGGCGCTCCCGGCCGTGATCACCCCGCCGCCCGTCCGGCCGTACCGGGGTGACGATGACTGACGCGATCCGCTTCGAGAACGTCTCGGTCACCTTCGACGGCCACGACGCCCCGGTGCTCCAGCACGTCGACCTCGCGATCGACCAGGGCGAGCTGGTGCTCGTGGTCGGCCGCACCGGTAGCGGCAAGAGCACGCTCCTCGGCGCGATCAACGGGCTGGTGCCGCACTTCACCGGTGGCCGCCTCGACGGCCGGGTGCTGGTGCAGGGACTCGACACCCGCGACCACCGCCCCCGCGATCTCGCCGGCCACGTCGGGGTGGTCGGCCAGGACCCGCTCGCCGGCTTCGTCAGCGACACGGTGGAGGAGGAGCTGGCCTACGGCATGGAGCAGCTCGGACTCCCCACCGCCACCATGCGCAAGCGGGTGGAGGAGACCCTCGACCTGCTCGGGATCACCGACCTGCGCGCCGCGTACCTGCGCGACCTGTCCGGCGGCCAGCAGCAGCGGGTCGCGATCGGCTCCGTCCTCACCACCCACCCACGGGTGCTGGTGCTCGACGAGCCCACGTCGGCGCTCGACCCGACCGGCGCGGAGGAGGTGCTGGCCGCCGTGACCCGGCTCGTGCACGACCTCGCGGTCACCGTCGTGATGGCCGAGCACCGCGTCGAGCGCGTCCTGCAGTACGCCGACAGCGTGGTCCACGTCGGTGACGGCCGGGTCGGCGTCGGTCTTCCCGCCGACGTGATGACGCACTCGACGATCGCCCCGCCCGTGGTCGAGCTCGGCCGCTGGGCGGGCTGGACCCCGCTCCCGATGTCGGTGCGCGACGCCTACCGCCGGGCCGGCGACCTGCGCGACTCGCTCGCGGACGCCCCGATACAGCTCGTGTCCGACGGCGACGTCGCACTGTGCGCCACCGCCGTCACGGTCCGCTACGGCACCTCGACCGCGGTCGACGACGTCACGCTCGCGCCGCTGCGCACTGGCGAGGTCACCGCGCTCATGGGCCGCAACGGCGCCGGCAAGTCGTCCCTGCTCTGGGCGCTCCAAGGCACCGGCGCCCGTACGGCGGGCCGCGTCGACGTGGGCGGCCGCGACCCCCGTGACCTCGGCGCGGATGCCCGCCGCCGCGCGGTCGGGCTGGTGCCGCAGACCCCGGCCGACCTGCTGTACCTCCCCACCGTCGGCGAGGAGTGCGCGCAGGCCGACCGGGAGACCGGCACGACCCCGGGCACCTGTCGTGGCCTCCTCGACCGAGTGGTGCCCGGCGTCCCCGACGACACCCACCCGCGCGACCTCTCCGAGGGGCAGCGGCTGGCGCTGGTCCTCGCGATCCAGCTCACCGCACGCCCGGCCGTGCTGCTGCTCGACGAGCCCACCCGCGGTCTCGACTACCCCGCCAAGGCGGCGCTTGCCCGGCTGCTCCGCGAACTGGCCGACGACGGGATGTCCGTCCTGCTCTCCACCCACGACGTCGAGTTCGTCGCCGAGTCCGCCGACCGGGTCGTGATGATGGCCGAGGGCGAGGTCGTGGTCGACGGCCCGGCGACCCCGGTGCTGGTGTCCTCGCCGGCTTACGCCCCGCAGGTCTCCAAGGTCCTCGGCGGCGGCTGGCTCACCGTCGACCAGGTGCGGAGCGCCGCGACATGAGCGTCGGCCAGCACCACCCGCCCGGTCCGGATTCCGCGCAGACCCCGAGGACGCCTCGCCGGATGAACCCCCGTGTGATCGCGATGCGACCCCGGTCGTCGCTGGCGGTCCTGCTGGCCACGGCCGGCGGGATCCTCGCCTTCACCTGGCCGCTGGTGGTCGAGCCCGGGTCGGTGCTCACCGGCGACAGCCGCGCACCGATGGTGTTCGCGGTCCTGCTGCCGGTGCTGATGACCGTCGTGCTGCTCGAGATCACCGAGGGCGGGCTCGATCCCAAGGCGGTGGCGATGCTCGGCGTGCTCGCCGCCGTCGGCGCGGCCCTGCGCCCGCTCGGAGCGGGCACCGCCGGCCTGGAGACCGTGTTCTTCCTGCTGGTGCTGGCCGGTCGGGTGTTCGGGGCCGGGTTCGGCTTCGTGCTCGGCGCGACCACGTTGTTCGCGTCCGCGCTGATCACCGGCGGCGTCGGACCGTGGCTGCCGTTCCAGATGTTCGGCGCCGCCTGGGTCGGCATGGGCGCCGGGCTGCTCCCGCCGGTGCCGCGACGCTGGGAGGTGCCGTTCCTGGCGACGTACGGCGCCGTGGCGGGCCTGCTCTACGGGATCGCGATGAACCTCTACGGCTGGCCCCAGGGGATCGGCGTCGGCACCGGACTGAGCCTGGTGCCCGGCGACCCGGTGTGGGCCAACCTGCACCGGTTCCTGATCTACTCGTTGACCACCTCGCTCGGCTGGGACATCGGCCGGGCACTGACGAACTTCGTGCTGATCATGGTCACCGGCAGGGCGGTCCTGGCCACCCTGCGTCGCGCCGCTCGGAGGGCCGCCTTCGCCCCGCCCGCCTGACAGGATGCGCTCATGGAGAACACCCCACGAAGTCACTCCCTTCGCTCGGATTCCGCGGGGACCCCGAGAAGCACAGACCTCGATACCCGGCTCGACGACGGAGCCCTCTGGCTCACCCTGAACCGGCCCGAGACCTTCAACGCGCTCACCGGCGACATGATCACCGGCACCCTCCAGCACCTCCGGACGGTCAATGCCCGCGACGACGTACGCGTGGTCGTGCTCACCGGCACGGGTGACGCGTTCAGTGCCGGGGCCGACCTGACCGGCGACCACCCGGAGCAGAAGTACGACGCGGGGTCGGTCGACGCGGCCAACCACGTGGTCCGGGCGATCACCGACCTCGACAAGCCGGTCGTGTGTGGGCTCAACGGCATCGCGGCCGGGGTCGGCATGTCCTTCGCGCTGGCCTGCGACCTGGTCGTGGCCAAGGACTCCGCGGCACTGACGCTCGCGTTCACGAAGATCGGGCTGATGCCCGACGGGGGCGCCACCGCGACGCTCGCCGCCTCGGTAGGTCGCGCCCGGGCGATGCGGCTCGCGCTGCTCTCGGACGTGATCGGCGCGCAGGAGGCCCACGACGCGGGGCTGGTGTCCCACGTGTTCCCCGACGCCGAGTACGAGGCGGGGCTGGCCACGATCGTGGCGCGGCTCGCGGCCGGCGCTCCGTTGGCGTTCGCCGCCACCAAGAAGGCGGTCAACGCCGCGACGCTCGCTGCCTTGCCGACGGCGTTCCAGCGCGAGCGGGCCGGCCAGTCGCTGCTGCTGCGCACGGGCGACGTGGTCGAGGGCATGAAGGCCTTCGTCGAGAAGCGGCGGCCGAGGTTCGGGGGGCGTTGAGCCAGGGGCCGCGATCGCCGAGGGTACGCCAGCCTGACGCCGCGCGGACAGGTCCCCTCGGGTGTAGTGCCGCGCCTGCGCATTCCTTACGTTGGAAGGGCGTCGGGGAAACGCGGAAGGACAAACTTCACATGTACCGCAAGTTCTACCCACGCATCGGCCTGCTCGCAGGCCTTCTTGCAATCGTCATGATGACGACAATCTCCACCTCGGCCGAGGCCAAGGGAGACGTCTCCAAGAGAGAGCAGAACGCCGCCCGCACCGGCATCGCGGCGCAAACGGCCACGGGCAAGCTCTCCTCGCCCGTGAACTTCACCTCGGCCGCCGGCAAGTTCGCCGGCGTCTTCGTCCCCACCAGGTTCGTCTCCACCGCCGCCGGCAAGGTCCTCGCCCGGGGCATCGTGACCGGCACGGTCACCAAGACCGGGCAGGCCGCCGAGGGGGTCAGCCAGGCTGTGACCATGCCTGTGCAGAGCGCCAGGACGGGTACGAGCACCTCCAGCGCGATCAGTAACTCGGCCGTACCGGTCATCTCGTGCAGCGTGCTGAACCTGGTCCTCGGCCCGCTGCACCTCGACCTGCTCGGCCTGGTCGTCGACCTGAACAGGGTCGTTCTCAACATCACCGCGGTGCCCGCCGGTGGCCTGCTCGGCCAGCTGCTGTGCTCTGTGGCCAACCTGCTCAGCGGTGGCCTCCAGGGCCTGCTGGGTCAGCTGGCGACGCTGCTGAACCAGATCCTCGGACAGCTGGGTCTCTGACCGGGTAGTCGGGGGCCGCACAGAGGGGCCGGGATCAGCCGATGCTGATCCCGGCCTCGCGCATCTCCGCCATCGCGGTCTCGGTGGTCTCCGGCGCGACACCGGCGCAGAGCTGGGTCAGCAGGGACGTCGCGAAGCCGTTGCCGACCGCGTCGAGCGCGGTCGCGCGCACGCAGTAGTCGGTGGCGATCCCGCACACGTCGACCTGGTCCACGTCGTGCCCACGCAGCCACTCGGTCAGGCCCAGGCCGCCCGTCGTACGGCCCTCGAAGCCGGAGTACGCCGCCGCGTGCTCGCCCTTGAGGAAGATCGCGTCGAAGGGCTGCGGGTCGAGGTTCGGGTGGAACGCCTCGCCATCGGTGCCGACCCGGCAGTGCACCGGCCAGGTCTCGGCGAAGTCGGGCTGGTCGGACCAGTGCCGGCCGGGGTCGATGTGGTGGTCCTTGGTCGCCACCACGACGTCGTACGACGGGGCCTGGTCGTCGCGCCGGGACCAGTGGTGCAGCAGCTCCCCGATGTCACTTGCCACGCGGGCGCCACCGGAGACGGCGAGCGACCCACCTTCACAGAAGTCGTTCTGGACGTCGACGACGATCAGTGCACGCGTCATGCCCGCAGGCTAGCGCCGTACCGGCGCATGGAAGGCTTGGCTCGTGCCGGGCCGAGAGCAGATCACCGACCTCATCGAGCGCTACGTCGCCGCGCTGGACGCGCAGGACGTCGACGGCTGCGTGGGTGCCTTCACGGAGGACGCCACGCAGGACGACCCCGTGGGCGAGGGCGCCAACGTCGGACAGGCGGCGATCCGGGGGTTCTTCGAGGAGCGGTTCCAGGTCGCGTTCGACGCGGTGCTCGACGGGCCGCCGACGATCCACGGCCGGTTTGCGGCGTTCCGGGTGCGGATCGAGATCCCGGCCGGGCGCACGCCGTTCCGGTTGCTGATCACGGACCTGGTCGAGGTCAGCGCGGACAACCGGTTCCGCACGCTCAAGGCCGTGCCCGACGCGAAGGTGCTCAATCCTTAGGAGGGGTAGCCGCCCTCGTGGATCGTCGGGATCACCGGCTCGCCGTGCTGGAGCTGTCGGGCGCTCCGGGGGAGCTCGGCGCGGGCGGCGGCGTGGCGCTGCCGAGCGGCCGCCAGTGGCTCGCGGCCGACCACCTCGCCGTCGGTCACCAGCGGCACCAGCAGCGCGCGGTCGTCGCCGTCGTTCTCGGCCGGCTCGCCGATCCCGATCACCTCGGCCTCCGCGGTGCCCGCAGGGGTGAGCCGGCGGAGCGCGTACTTCCGGCCGCCGATCGAGATCTTGTCCTTGCTCTTCTTCGCGACCCCGACCATCGTGCCCCCGGCGTCCTCGCGCGCCACCAGCTTGTAGACGAAGCCGCAGGTCGGCTGGCCGCTGCCGGTGACCAGCCGGGTGCCCACGCCGTACCCGTCGACGGGCGCGGACGCGAGCGACGCGATCGCCCACTCGTCGAGGTCGGACGTGACGATCACGCGGGTCTTCGTAGCGCCGAGGTCGTCGAGCTGGCGTCGTACCTCGTGGGCGAGCACGCCCAGGTCGCCGGAGTCGAGCCGGACCGCGCCGAGCTCCGGGCCGGCCAGCTCGACGCCGACCCGCACCGCCTCGGCGACGTCGTAGGTGTCCACGAGCAGCGTCGTGCCGGAGCCGAGGGCGGTGATCTGCGAGCGGAAGGCGTCGGCCTCGGTGTCGTGGAGCAGCGTGAACGAGTGCGCGCTGGTGCCGGCGCTCGGCACGCCGTAACGCTGACGGGCGGCGAGGTTCGAGGTGGTGGCGAAGCCGGCGACGTACGCCGCCCGCGCGCAGGCGACCGCCGCCTCCTCGTGCGTGCGACGGGACCCCATCTCGATGCAGGGGCGGTCACCAGCGGCCCAGGTCATGCGTGAGGCGGCGGAGGCGATCGCGGCGTCGTGGTTGTAGATGCTACAGCAGCAGTGTCTCCAGCACCACCGCCTCGGCGAAGCCGGCCTCGACCACCACCAGGGGCGAGTAGCCGAAGTAGGTCTCGCCCTCGGGGTAGCCCCAGATGTCGCCGGAGAACCGATAGCCGGCCAGCCAGTCGGCGGTCGCGTCGTCGACCACGCCCTCATCCCGGAGGAAGCCGACCTCCTCGTCGCCGAACCGGAACTGCTCGATCGCATCGAGGGCGCGGCCGACGCCCGCCACCACGCCGTACCGCCTGCCCTCGGGGAGCCGGCGCGGGAACAGCTCGAAGACCGAGCGTCGGTGCCCGGTGCCGTCGGCCAGCGCGGCCTGCAGCATCGTGAGCTCGTAGTGGTCCGTGAGCAGCGCAGTCGAGGCGGCCGTGGAGGTCACTGCCGCAGGCTAGTGCCGGATTGGGCACAATGACGGCTGTGTCCACCAGTCCCGTCGAGCTCGACGACCCTGAGGTCGACGAGGAGACGCTCCTCGCGCGGCCCTGGGTCACGATCGTGTGGAACGACCCGATCAACCTGATGTCCTACGTCACCTTCGTGTTCCAGAGCTACTTCGGCTACTCGAAGTCCAAGGCCACCAAGCTGATGATGGAGGTCCACGAGGACGGCCGATCGGTGGTCTCCACGGGCAGTCGCGAGGAGATGGAGCGCGACGTCCAGGCGATGCACGAGTACGGCCTGTGGGCCACGATGCAGAAGGCAGACGCTTGACCCATGTCCCGTAACCCTGGCTTCAGCCGGCACCGGCGCAGCAAGACCTGCGTGGCGACGTTCAGCGCGTTCGAGGCCGACCTGCTGCGCTCGCTCGCCGGGCAGCTGATCGAGCTGCTGCGCAACGAGGAGGCGACGCCGCACACCACCGACGACCTCGAGGCGCTGCTCGACTTCTCCGGCCCGACCACCGAGCCGGACGACCCGGTGCTCGCCCGGCTGTTCCCCACGGCGTACCCCGAGGACGAGGAGGCCGCCGCCGACTTCCGCCGCTTCACCGAAGCCAGCCTGCGCAACGGCAAGGCCGACGCGGCCGCGCTGGTGATCGACACCCTCGAGGAGGCCGGGCTCCCCGACGCGCCCGAGGACGGCCTGTTCGTCGACGTCGAGCTCGACCGGGAGTCCGCGCAGATCTGGCTGCGGTCGTTCACCGACATGCGGCTCGCGATCGGCACCCGGCTCGAGGTCGAGGAGGGCGACGAGGACTTCTGGCGTCGAGCTGCCCGAGGACGACCCCCGCGGTCCGGTGCACGACATCTACAACTGGCTCGCGTTCCTCCAGGAGACGCTCGTCGAGAGCCTGACGGGCTGATCCGTACCCGTGGCGGACCGAAGTCCGTGATCACGCCGTCCGGATCTGTGCGGCACTTCCCTAGTCGACCAGCCCCTTCCCTATGCATGTTGCGCTAGGGAAGTGGCCGGTTACCACGGGACCGTGGTATCTGGCCCCGGCTCCCACAGGCTCAGCCCGAACCCAACCGCTCCTCGAGGTGGGCACGCTCGGCGTCGTTGCCGCACAGCTCGAGGGCCGCGGCGAAGGCGGCCCGCGCCTCGCCGCTCGCGGCCCGCCCGGCGGAACAGCTCGCCGCGAACGGCGGGCAGCCGATGACCGGGCAGGTCGAGGCCGTCGAGCAGCGCCAGACCCGCGAGCGGACCGTCTGCCTCGGCGACGGCCACGGCGCGGTTGAGGCGGACGACGGGCGAGCCGGTCAGCTCCTCGAGCTCGGCGTAGCGGGCGGCGATCCGGACCCAGTCGGTCGCGTCCGGGCTCGCGGCGACCGCGTGCTCGGCGGCGACCAGCGCCTCGAGGAGGTACGGCGAGCCGGGCGCGAGCACGTGCGGCCCGAGCAGGTCCAGCGCCTCGCCGATCTCGTCGGCACGCCAGCGGGACCGGTCCTGGTCGGGGAGCAGGACCAGCCGCGGTCGGCCTCCGTCGTACCGCACCCGGGCGTCGCGACGGGCGTGCTGCAGCAGCATCAGCGCGAGCAGTGCGTCGAGCTCGCGAGACAGGTCGCCGGGCACGGTCGCGCCGGACGCGGCCAACGTCAACCGGAGCACGCGCACCAGCCGGATCGCCTCGCCGGCCAGGTCTGCCCGCAGCACGTCGGCGCCGGAGCCGGGTGCGTAGCCGGCGGTGAACGCCAGCCGGGCGATCGCAGCGACCGCGCCGACCCGCTCGACCAGCGCCGGTCCGGAGGGCACGTCGAAGGCGGCGCCGGCCAGCCGCTTGCGGGCCCGCGTGAGCCGAGCCGCCATCGTCGGTGTGCTCACCAGGAACAGCCTCGCGATGTCCTCGGTGGACACGCCGAGCACCAGCCGCAACGTCAGCGCCGCTGCGTGCTCGGGCGCGAGCGACGGGTGCGCGCAGAGAAGGACGAGCCGCAGACGTTCGTCGACCAGCACCTCCCCGGCGTCCGCCATGGTTCGTTCCGCCCTCTCCTGCAGGTCCGACCTCGACGGCCAGCGCCGGCAGCGTGCGAGCGGCCACCGCCTCGGTACGGAGCCGGTCGATCACCCGCCTCCGGGCAGCCGTGAGCAGCCAGGCGGCGGGGTTGGTGGGCACGCCGTCACGCGGCCAAGCCCGGGCCGCGGACTCGAACGCGTCCCCGAGCCCGTCCTCGGCGACGTCGAGGCGCCGGTACTGGGCGACGAGGAGGGCCAGCAACCGGCCCCACTCGTCGCGCCAGACCGTGCCCAGCTCGGCGTCGTACGACGTCAGCGTCGCCTCATGCGGCTGCCCGAGTGGTCGACGCAGGCGCGGACCTCGACCCCACCCTCGGGGCCGGCCAGCATCGCCGCCACCTGGAGCAGGTCGTCGATGTCGTCGGACTCGACGGTGTAGAAGCCGGTGAGCTGCTCGACGGTCTCGGCGTACGGGCCCTCGGTGATCGCGACACCGCCGTCCCCGTGGCGGACCACCACGGCCTCGCGAGAGCTGGTCAGCTCGGCACCTCCGGTCGATCTTGTGCCCGCGCTCGGCGAGCTTGGCGGCGAACTCGTTGTGCTTGGCGTACATGGCGGCCCGGTGCTCAGGGGAGGCGTTCTCCCACTGGGCTTCGTTGCCGTGGGAGCAGGATGGCGTACTCGGTCATGATGCGGTCCTCTCGAGCTCGTGTGGTGAGTCTGTCACCGGGATGACGGACGGGCGAGGCCGGAATCGACAGCTGCCTGTGGATCGTGTCCGACGCGTCGCCGTGATCCGATGCACACTCGCGGGATGGACGTGGTCGAGGCGTTGGTCAGGTGCGGCGGCTTCGCCGACCGCAGGACCATGCTCCGCCTCTCCTCGCGACGACTGCTGGAGGAGGGTCTCGCCGGTGGCGAGGTGGTGCGGCTGGCCCGAGACCGCTACGCCCTGCCGGTGGCCGACGAAGCGGTGGCGGCCGCGCAGGCGCACCGGGGCGTGGTCTCCCACCTGTCCGCAGCCGTCTGGTGGGGCTGGGAGGTCGCGCTCCCGCCTGCCCGGCCACACGTAACGGTTCCCAAGCATCGGCGTCCGCGGACCTCGCCTGCTCACCTCCACTGGGCCGACCTGCATATCTGGGAGATCGACGACGGGGTCACGACGCCGGAGCGGACACTGGTCGACTGCCTGCGGGCGCTGCCGTTCGATGACGCGCTGGCGGTCGCCGACTCCGCCCTGCGCCACGGTTTCGGGCAGGACCGGCTGCGTGCGTTGGCGCGGTCGGCGCAGGGACCCGGCTCGGCCCGGGTACGGCGTGTGGCCGCCGCCGCCAGCGGACTCGCCGCCAACCCCTTCGAGTCGGTGCTCCGCGCTCAGGCCCTGGAGGTGGGACTCGCGGTGGAGCCACAGGTGTGGGTCGAGGGGGTGCGCCCGGACCTCGTGGACGTGACACGCAACCTGGTCCTCGAGGCGGACTCGTTCTCGTGGCACGGGAGCAGGGCTGCTCTGCGCCAGGACTGCCGCCGCTACAACAGGCTGGTCATCGCCGGCTGGCGCGTGCTCCGGTTCGCCTGGGAGGACGTGATGCACGAGCGCGACCAGACTCGCAGTGTGCTCGCGTCTGTCGCCGAGCACCCAGGGTGGACCGAAGGGCCCCGAAAGGGACGCTCGGCTGCCTGATGCGGTCGGTGGGTCCATCTGCGGTGCTCTCGAGTCGCCGGCGAGGGCGTCCGCACGCTGGTCAGCGATCGGTGCGCGGGGCCGCCACGCCTACGCTTGTCCGCGTGCTGAGACTCGACCGGGCGACGTACGACGCGATCGTCGCGCACGCCAAGCGGGACCACCCCGACGAGGCGTGCGGCATCGTCGCCGGCCCCGAGGGCAGCGACCGCGCCACCCGGCACGTGCGCGATGGTCAACGCCGCCGGGTCGCCGACGTTCTACGAGTTCGACTCCACCGACCTGCTCCGGCTCTACCAGGAGATGGACGCCAACGACGAGGAACCGGTCGTCGATCTACCACTCGCACACCGCGACCGAGGCCTACCCGAGCCGCACCGACATCGGCCTCGCCAACGAGCCGAACGCGCACTACGTGCTGGTCAGCACGCGGGAGCACGGGAATAGTGAGGGCCCGGTGGAGTTCAGGTCCTACAGAATCGTCGACGGCGACGTCACCGAGGAAGACGTCGAGCATCATCGAGACGAGCAGCCGAGGTTGACCATGGCCATCGAGGTCCGGATCCCCACCATCCTGCGCACGTACACCGGCGGCGAGAAGGCCGTCGACGGCGACGGGCGCGACGCTCGGGGCGCTGGTCGACGACCTGGAGGCCAACCACCCCGGCATCAAGGAGCGGCTGGTCGAGGACAGCGGCGAGCTGCGCCGCTTCGTCAACGTCTACGTCAACGACGAGGACGTCCGGTTCACCGGTGGCCTCGACACCGAGCTCTCCGACGGCGCGCAGGTCGTGATCCTGCCCGCCGTCGCCGGTGGCTGATGACCAAGTACGACAGCCTGCTCGACTCGGTCGGCAACACGCCGCTGGTCGGGCTGCCGAGGCTGTCGCCGTCGCCCGACGTCCGGCTCTGGGCCAAGCTCGAGGACCGCAACCCGACCGGCTCGATCAAGGACCGCCCGGCGCTCAAGATGATCGAGATGGCGGAGAAGGACGGCACGCTCCGCCCCGGCTGCACGATCCTCGAGCCGACGTCCGGCAACACCGGCATCTCGCTGGCGATGGCCGCCGCGCTCAAGGGCTACCGGCTGGTCTGCGTGATGCCCGAGAACACCTCCGAGGAGCGCCGCCAGCTGCTGCGCATGTGGGGCGCCGAGATCGTCTCCTCGCCCGCCGCCGGCGGCTCCAACGAGGCGGTCCGGGTGGCCAAGCAGATGGCCGACGGAGCACCCCGACTGGGTGATGCTCTACCAGTACGGCAACCCCGCCAACGCGCTCGCGCACTACGAGGGCACGGCACCCGAGATCCTCGCCGACCTGCCGTCGGTCACGCACTTCGTCGCCGGCCTCGGCACGACCGGCACGCTGATGGGCGCCGGCCGCTGCTTCCGCGAGCACGTGCCCGAGGTCACGGATCGTCGCCGCCGAGCCGCGCTACGGCGAGCTGGTCTACGGCCTGCGCAACCTCGACGAGGGCTTCGTCCCGGAGCTGTACGACGAGACGCTGATCGACGCCCGCTTCTCGGTCGGCCCGCGCGACGCCGTGCGCCGGGTCCGCGAGCTGCTCGAGCCCGAGGGCATCTTCGCCGGCATCTCGACCGGTGCCATCCTGCACGCGGCGCTCGGCCAGGCCGCGAAGTGCGGTGACGCGCCGGCGAGCGCGCCGACATCGTGTTCGTGGTCTGCGACGGCGGCTGGAAGTACCTGTCCACCGGCGCCTACGAGGGCACGGTCGACGAGGCCGAGGAGCGCCTCGAGGGCCAGCTCTGGGCGTGAGTCTCGACAGGCTCGACCACCGTCTCGACAGGCTCGACCACCGTCTCGACAGGCTCGACCACCGTCTCGACAGGCTCGACCACCGTCTAGCCTTTCACGCGTGACGGACGCGCCGATCGGCATCTTCGACTCCGGCTTCGGTGGGCTCACCGTGGCTCGGGCCGTGATCGACCAGCTGCCGCACGAGTCGGTGCTCTACCTCGGTGACACCGCACGCCAGCCCTACGGCCTGAAGCCGCTCGGCGAGGTGCGCGAGTACGCCCTCGAGTGCCTCGACCACCTCGTCGACCAGGGCGTGAAGACTGCTGGTCATCGCCTGCAACTCCGCCAGCGCCGCCGTGCTGCGCGACGCCCGCGAGCGCTACGACGTGCCGGTGGTCGAGGTGATCCTCCCCGCCACCCGCCGCGCCGTCGCCGCCACCCGCAGCGGCCGGATCGGCGTGATCTGCACGCGCGCGACCGCCGAGTCGCAGGCGTACGACGACGCGTTCGCCGCCGCGCCCCGAGCACGAGCCTGACCACGCGGGCCTGCCCGCGCTTCGTCGAGTTCGTGGAGGCGGGCGAGACCTCTGGGCCCGAGCTGCTCGCCGCGGCGCACGAGTACCTCGACCCGCTGCTGCGCGCAGCGGATCGACACCCTGATCCTCGGCTGCACCCACTACCCGCTGCTGACCGGCGTGATCTCCTACGTGCTCGGCGACGACGTCACGCTGGTCTCCAGCGCGGAGGAGACCGCGAAGGACGTCTACCGGGTGCTCGTCGCCCGACGGCCTGGACCGCGGGACCGACGCGCTCCCCGTGCACCGGTTCCTCACCACCGGCCAGCCCGGCGAGTTCGAGGCGATCGGGCGCCGGTTCCTCGGCCCGGAGCTCGAGCAGGTCTCCCAGTTCGCGTGGATCCGCGCATGATCACCGGCATCCGGCGCCACCCGATCACGTTCCTGCGCACCAACCCGTGCGCCACGCTGCTCTTCGCCCAGCTCCTCGGCGTGCTGATCTACCCGTTCCTCGAGAGCTCCGCGGCGGGCCGCGCGCTGATCGCGGTGTTCGGGCTGGTGGTGCTCGGGCTGGCCCTGCTCGCCGTGCGACAGACCCCGACGCTGACCTGGGTCGGTGTGGTGCTGGCGATACCGGCGGTGGTGCTGCTGCTGGTGCAGATGGTCACCGACGACGCGGGCCTCGCGCCGTACAGCTCGGCATTCGAGGCGGTGCTCTACTTCTACGCGGCGTTCTCGCTGCTGCGCTACATGCTGGCCGACGACAAGGTGACCACCGACGAGCTGTTCGCCGTCGGGGCGGTCTTCACCGTGATCGCGTGGGCGTTCGCGCACCTCTACGTCGTGGTGCAGGCGATCTACCCGGAGAGCTTCATCGCCTTCGAGAACCCCAAGGACCCGCGCACCTGGAGCGACCTGCTGTTCCTGTCGTTCACGACGCTCTCGAGCACCGGGCTCTCCGACATCCTGCCGGTCAAGCCGCACGCCCGGAGCGTGGTGATGTTCGAGCAGGTGGCCGGCGTCTTCTACCTGGCGATGGTGGTCACCCGCCTGATCGGGCTGTCCGCGATGCGCAAGCAACAGCGGTGACCACGCTCCAGCTCGTGCTCTCGGTGGTCTGCGCCGTCGTGGCGCTCGGGCTGCTCGTGCTGATCGTCCGTGACCGGCTCGCCCGGCACCCTCACGCTCGTGGGCCTCGCGACGCTCGAGGCCGGGCTCGTCGTCGCAGCTCGTGATCGGGCTGGTCCAGGTCTTCGGCGACCACGGCGACCTCAGCGTCGCGGCGTACGTCGGCTACCTGGTCGGGCGCGCTGCTGATCCTGCCGATCGGCTTCCTCTGGTCGGCGGCGGAGCGCACCCGCTCCGGCACGGCGGTGCTGCTGGTGGCCGTGCTCGCGCTGCCGGTGCTGTTCCTGCGCCTCCACGACCTGTGGGCGGCGCGGTGAGCCGCGAGGACGGGGCGACCAGCACTGGGTTCGGCCGGGTGCTGGTCTTCGTCTACGGAATCTTCGCGGTGGCGGCCACGGCCCGCTCCGTGGTGCAGCTCGCCACCAAGGCGTCCGAGGCGCCGCTGGCCTACGCGCTGTCGGCGCTCGCCGGTGTCGTCTACTGCGTGGCCACCTACGGCGATGGCGAGAGACCGCCGCCGGCTCGCGCTGGCGGCGGTCCTCGTCGAGCTCGTCGGTGTGGTCGCGGTCGGCACCTGGAGCCTGCTGGATCCCGGTGCGTTCCCCGACCAGACCGTGTGGTCCGACTTCGGGCAGGGCTACGGCTACGTGCCCGCGGTCCTGCCCTTCGTCGGGCTGTGGTGGCTGCTCGGCCGCCGTCGCTGACGGCCGAGCAACCACCCTCGGTCAGCCGCCCGGCTGGGTCACGCCGTTGGCCGTGAGCGTGTAGCGCGCGTACTGCGTCACGCTCTCGGTCGGGTCGTCCTGCATGACCAGTGCGGCCACCGTGGTGGCGCTCTTGCCGAGCGCCGTGTTCAGGCGGGCACCCGTGAGCGTGCTGCCGAACGAGCTGTTCAGCGGCATCCGGTAGATCCAGGACTTGCCCTTGGCGTCGTAGCCGATCAGCTGCACCGTGTAGCCGGCGACGGCGTCGGGTTGGCCTGCGAGATCGTCTGCCATCCGTCGAGTGTGGTCGGGAGCGTGGTGCCGGCCGCGTTGATGTTCCGCACCCAGAAGCCACCCTCGTCGACGCCACCGTCGGTGATGTAACGGAAGCCGAGCAGGATCGTCTTGCCCGCGTAGGGCGTCAGGTCCGCGTGCTCCGTCTTCCAGGTACCGGAGTCACCCGTCAGCCCGGGCAGGTTGTCCACCGCGCCGGCCACCGCGTCGGGGTCGTGCGCCGACGTCGTGTCCTCCGTGGCGAGCGACTTGTAGGTCTTGCCGCCGTCCGTGGACACCTGCACGAAGCCGAAGTCCCAGGCCTCCTCGGTGTCGTACAGCGTGTCGAACGACAGCTGCCCGCCACCCGCCGGCACGCTCACCGAGCGCACGAGGGACCGGTCGAGGTTGGATCCGCAACCGCTGTAGAGCGCCTGTGGGCCCGAGCCGTCCGGGATCGCGTTGCCGCACGACATGTCGGTGGTGGTGCCGTCCGGCGGAGTGGAGTCAGACGCCCACTCCACGGCCTCGGGCTCCAGGGAAGGCGCGCCCTTGAACGTGATCGACTTCAGCGCCTTGGCACTCAGCGGGTTGCCTGCGGCGTCGCGCAGTCGCACGTAGTCCGATCCGTTGGGCGGGGCTCCCGGAGAGTCGTAGGCCTGGGTGTTGCCCCAGTTGATGCTGCTGCTGAGTGACGTGGACGGTGAAGTCGGAGACCCGACCGCCGGTCAGCTTGCGGCCCTTGTCGAGCTGCGCGTCCAGCGCCATCGTCGCGGCCCAGTCGTGGATGGTGTCCATTCCCGACTTCTTCGAGCCGAACTGGTCGAGCACCTTGTCGAGGCCCGCGAGTCCGCTGAGGTCCTCACGGTGCAGGGCACTCATGAAGGCTTCGCCGTAGTGGTCGAAGAGATACATCATGAACGAGTACGCAGCGCCGTAGTCGCACAGGACCTCGGGACCACCCTGGTCCTCCCACAGCGTCAGTGAGTTCTCCGGACCACCGAACTGCGGCGGCTGGTAGCCGGTGAAGCACTTGATGTGGCCGTCGGCTGCCGGGTCGGACGGCGGAGTGCTGGTGTCGACGTACCCGACCAGGCTCTGTGCGTAGTCGGACAGGCCCTCGTTGACCCAGGAGGCTTCGCCCGGGCTCTCGTAGGACTCGAGGAGGTGCTGGTACTCGTGCGCGAACGTGCCCTCGTAGAGGTGGGGACGCGAGGCGCCGTAGGGCCGTGACTGGTTCTGCGACTGGGCGCACGCGGCGTACGCGGGGTCGGAGCTGTCGTCCGGCGGTGTGGCGCCGGTGCGGTGCAGCCAGTCGAACGCGTCGATGGTCATCACGTTGCGGTCGAGGAGGTTGTTGAACACCGAGTAGAAGAAGCCCGCGATGTAGGTCTGGCCGTCCGGCGTGGACGGGTCGAGGTAGTTCGCGTCCCGGACGTTGTCGACCAGCACGGCGATGTCATCGGCCTGGGCGGGCGAGACCTGCCAGTTCGTCCCGAGCTGCGCCTTGGAGCCGTCGCGGGCCGGGGGCGTCGAGAACGACTGCGGACTCCTTCGGGTAGATGTTGCCGTCGAACTCGTCGATGAAGCTGTTCACCTGGGCGTCGGTGATGTCCGTGAGCCCAAGGGCGTTGCGGCAGTCACCGGCCGGGAACGCACGGTCGTCGGCGACCCACACCTGGATGTGGTCGCCGAGGCCACGCATCGTGTAGGTCTTGAAGTAGATCTGCCCCGTGTTGTCGTCGAGGGCGAGCCAGCGGAGCTGGTCGCCGACCTCGTGGTCGCCGTTGGCCTGGCGGGCGTTCTGCTGCTGCACCTGGGCCTTGAACCTGGCCAGGCTCTTCTTGTTGAACGGCACCTTCTTGCCCTGGTTGTAGTCAGGGCCGACGTTCTTCACGTCTCCGCTCTTGCCCTTGGCCACCTTCGGACTGCCGTCGTCCCCTGGCTTGGCTGTTGCTGCTCCGGAGGGAAGGACCAGCGCAGCGACCATGGCGGCCGTGGCGGTCAGTCCCAGAGCGGTGACACGTCGGTTTCGACGCATGGGTATGTGCTCCGTTCACCCGAGATGAGGGCCCGCAACCGATCGGGTTGCGAGCCCCTGACTCGGGTGATCCAAACAAACGTTCGTGCTGCTGGCAATGGCCGGCACGAATCTTTGTCCGAAGGGGTGTGGTCCGCAAGGCTTCCTCCGTCGCGGCGGCCGCGCGGTGGCGGGGGCGACGGCTAGCCTGATCCGCCATGAGGCTCACCGTCGTCGGCAACTCCGGGTCCTACCCGGGGCCGGGCTCGCCCGCGAGCTGCTACCTGCTCGAGGCCGAGCACGACGGGCGGGCCTTTCGGCTGCTGCTCGACCTGGGCTCCGGGGCGCTCGGCGCGCTGCAGACGTACGTCGACCCGCTGACCGTGGACGCGATCCTGCTCAGCCACCTGCACGCCGACCACTGCCTCGACCTGTGCGGCTTCTACGTGATGCGCAAGTACCACCCGAACGGGCCGCAGCCGCGGCTCCCGGTGTGGGGCCCGGCCGGCGCCGCCGGCCGGATGGCCCGCGCCTACGACCTCGACGAGGACCCGGGCATGACCGAGGAGTACGACTTCCGCGACTACCCGGACGGCGACGTTCACGGTCGGCCCGTTCACGGTCTCCGCCCGCGAGGTCGTTCCACCCGGTGACGGCCTACGCGCTGCGGGTGAGCGTCGACGGCCGCACCCTCGTCTACTCCGGTGACACCGCCCGCTGCGACGCGCTGACCGAGCAGGCGAAGGGCGCCGACGTGTTCCTCTGCGAGGCGTCGTTCCTCTCCGGCCACGACGAGCCCGACCGGCATCCACCTGACCGGGGCCGAGGCCGGCGAGGTGGCCGCCGGGGCCGGGGTCGGCGCGGCTGCTGCTGACCCACATCCCGCCCTGGTACGACCCGCAGACCGTGCTCGCCGAGGCGATGGGCACGTTCGCCGGGCCGCTCGAGCTGGCCCGCACCGGTCACGTGTACGACATCTGATGCCGTTTCCGGCGTACTCGGAGGAGACCCGGACCCGCTTCCGGGCCCGAGCCACCGTTATCGTCACGGCATGACCAGCCCCCTGCGCGCAGACGGCCGTGCCGACGACGAGCTCCGCCCGATCACCCTCACCCGGCACTGGCAGGACCACCCGGCCGGCTCGGTGCTCGTGGAGTTCGGCCGCACCCGGGTGCTGTGCGCTGCCTCGGCCTCGGTCGGGCGTGCCGCGCTGGCGCAAGGGCTCCGGGCTGGGCTGGGTGACCGCGGAGTACGCGATGCTCCCCTCGGCCACCAACACCCGCAGCGACCGCGAGTCGGTCAAGGGCCGCATCGGTGGCCGCACCCACGAGATCTCCCGGCTGATCGGCCGCTCGCTGCGGGCGGTGATCGACTACCAGGCGCTCGGCGAGAACACGATCGTGCTCGACTGCGACGTGCTCCAGGCCGACGGCGGCACCCGCACCGCGGCGATCACCGGCGCGTACGTCGCGCTCGCCGACGCGGTCGCCCACCTCAAGCGGCGAGGGCGCGCTGACGGGCGAGCCCGCTGACCGGCTCGGTCGCGGCGATCTCGGTCGGGATCATCGACGGCGTGCCGCGGCTCGACCTGCCCTACGAGGAGGACGTGCGCGCCGAGACCGACATGAACGTCGTGATGACCGGCGACGGGCTCGTTCGTCGAGGTGCAGGGCACCGCCGAGGGCGCGACCTTCGACCGGGCCGAGCTCGACGCGCTGCTCGGCCTCGCCGAGAAGGGCTGCGCCGACCTGACCGCGATCCAGCGGGAGGCGCTGGGTGCCTGAGGTCCTCCTCGCCTCGAACAACCCGAAGAAGCTGGCCGAGATGCAGCGCATCCTCGGCGAGCCGCTGCCCGACGTGACCGGTGCTCGGGCTCGGCGACGTCGCGCCGTACGACGAGCCGGTGGAGGACGCCCCGGACTTCGCCGGCAACGCGCTGCTCAAGGCGCGGGCCGGCCTGGCCGCATCCGGGCTGCCCACCGCTGGCCGACGACAGCGGCCTGTGCGTCGACGCCCTCAACGGCATGCCCGGCGTGCTGTCCGCGCGCTGGTCCGGGACGCTGTCGGCGCACGGCAAGGACGACGCCACGAACAACCGGCTGCTGCTCGACCAGCTCGCCGACGTACCCGACGAGCGCCGCGGCGCGCGAGTTCCGCTGCGCCGTCGCGTTCTGCTACCCCGACGGCGACGGCGGCGTCGACGAGGTCGTCGTCCACGGCGCGATGCCGGGCCGGGTGATCCGCGAGCTGCGGGGCGCGGGCGGCTTCGGCTACGACGTGCTGTTCGTGCCCGACGACCAGGACGGCGAGCTCACCTCCGCCGAGATGACCGCCGACGCGAAGGACGCGATCAGCCACCGCGGCCGGGCCCTGCGCGAGATCGCCCCGGTGGTCGTCGAGGTGCTCGGCGCGCGCTGAGCGGGCCTGACGCAGCGTCGCGGATGCGTGGTTGTCGGCGGCCGTACCCGCGCACTGCGAGCCCTGCATGCCTCGCAAACGCGACGAACGTTCGTCGCCCGGCCACAGCACGCCGGCACCGAACCCCGTGCGCCCGGAGAGACTCGAACTCTCACTGGCCAGGACCTAAACCTGGTGCCTCTGCCAATTGGGCTACGGGCGCGACGCGGCCGAGTCTAGGCGTCGAGCCCGAGGTCACGCCGCAGCTTGGCGACGTGACCGGTGGCCTTGACGTTGTACTGCGCCAGCTCGAGCTTGCCGTCCTCGTCGACCACGAACGTCGAGCGGATCACGCCCTCGACGGTCTTGCCGTAGAGCTTCTTCTCGCCGAACGCGCCGTACGCCTTCATCACCGAGCGGTCGGCGTCGGAGAGCAGCGTGATCGTCGAGCCCGTCGCGCTCCCGGAACTTCGCGAGCTTCTCCGGCTTGTCCGGGGAGATGCCGAGCACCTCGTAGCCGGCAGCCGCGCAGGGAGTCGAGCGAGTCGGTGAAGTCGCAGGCCTGCGTCGTGCAGCCCGGGGTCATCGCGGCGGGGTAGAAGTACACGATCACCTTCTTGCCGCGCAGGTCCTTCAGCGACGACCTCGTCGCCGGTGTCGGACGGCAGCGTGAAGTCCGGTGCGGTGTCGCCGGGGGCGAGTCGGTCGCTCATGGGTTCCTCCTGGTCGGCGGTGGCCTGGTGCGGCCCGATCGGGCCTGGCGCCGAACGTACGAGTCCTCCCGGGCGGAGTGCCCGGGCGAGCGACCGCGATAGCGTTGCCGCCGTACGTCGAACCCGACAACGAGGAGCTGACTCGTGGCGACAACCGATTCCGGGCGCGAGTCCATCGAGCGCGAGATGGAACAGACCCGTGAGCGGCTGGCGCAGAACATCGACCAGCTGCTCTACCGGGCCAGCCCGAAGACGATCGCGCGCCGCCAGGTGGCAGGCGATCAAGGCGTACTTCGTCGACGCCGTCAGGGCGCGCCGCGCACGCGACAACATCGTCAAGGTCGCCGGTGGCGTCGCGCGGGGTGGTTGTGCTGTTCGTGGTGATCCGCAAGATCGTCGGTGAGCAAGCCCCGACCGCTCGACCCGGGCTCGGGGGACGAGCATCCCGATCCGGATGCTCCACGACCGGGTGCTCGTCGCCGTCGACGGCGACGAGGGTGAGCGCCGCTCCGTCCGGCGGCATCCTGATCCCGGCCACGGCCGCGATGGGCGGCCGCCGGCTGTCCTGGTCGCGCGTGGTGGCCGTCGGCGCCAACGTGCGCACCGTCGAGGTCGACGACCGGGTGCTCTTCGACCCGGACGAGAAGGCCGAGGTCGAGGTGCACGGCGAGACGTACGTCGTGCTGCGCGAGCGTGACATCCACGCGGTCGCCGCCGACCGGCTCGGGCGACAGCCCGACCGGCCTCTACCTCTGACCCGTGGTTGCTGGGTGATCCGCGCGGCGAGGATGGTGATCACCAGATGGGTAACGGCCAGGACGGCCACCATGAGACCCATGTCCCCCGTGCGCTGCCCAGCGGCGTTTCCGGCCCCCGTCCGGTCGGAAACCCCTGGGACAAGACGATGCGGCGGCAGTCACCGACACGGGTGACTGCCGCCGTGAGCTCGCGCGGCGCCTCAGGCGCGGTGCGTGCCTGGCTCCTCGTTCACCGGCCGCGGCTGTGCCGGGTCGGTGGGGTCGGTCGCGGGGTCCGTCGCCGGGTCGTGCACAGGACGCGCGGCCGGATCGGCGGCTGTGGTCGCCTCACCTGTGGTCGTCCCGCTTGTGGTCGTCCCGCTTGTGGTCGTCCCGCTTGTGGTCGTCCCGTTTGTGGTCGATCCGGTTGTGGCCGGCTCAGCTGTGGTCGCCTCGGCTGTGTTCGCCTCTGTCGGGGCGCCGCCCCCCGGGGTGTAGTCCGGGTGCTTGGTGTCGACGTCGGGGTCGAGCCGGTCGGCCTCGCGCAGCGTGTCCTCGTGCCGGGCGCGGTCGACGTCGAGCGCCCGCTGACGCTCCGCTGCCTCGGCCTCGAGGCGCTCGGCCTGAGCCCGGGCCCGTTCGGCGTCGGCCGCCTTCTCGCGGGCGGCGGCCTCGCTCTTCGCGTGGTCCGCGACGTGTGCCGTGGCCTCCTGGCGGAGGCCGGCGGCCTGTTCGCGCTGTTGGTCACGCTTGCGGTTCCGTAGGAGCATCAGCGCGACCCCGAGCGCGACCAGCACCACGAGCACGATCACGATGACGATGACGGTGGTCATGTTCATGTTTCGTCCCTCCTTGGGCCCGCGCGTGCGGGCTACCGAACGGGTCTACCCGCGTGGAGGGGGCGCCGAACCACCCCGAGGGGTGGCGGGCGGCGGCTGCCAGTTACCACGGGACCGTGGTAATCACCCTCTTCCCTTGCGATAGATGGCTAGGGAAGCGGCAGGTCCGTTAGGGAAGTACGACGGGCAACGCCCGCTGCGCAGCCGGGTCGGTCGCGGGTGCCAGCCGACGGTGGTTCCGGAAACGGCAACATCGCTGGTGCTTCGGGCCCAAGCTCCGCTGGCTCGCCCTGGTGGCCCAGCCCTCTGCGCACCTACGCGCGTGCTTGGGCGACCGGTGGCGATGACAGCCGGAGACACTGCGCGGACGAGGCTAGGGCGACTGGTCGTCGGGCAGCTACTACCGTGGATAGTAGCCAAGCGGCTCGTGGAGAGCCGCTCGTGTCCCGACTATCGACCGGCTTATCGAACGCTAGGGTCGTACCGGCGACTTCCCGGCTGACCGGATCCGCGAAGACCAGCGCGATCTCAGGCCCACGGCGTGAAGTCCGTGACTACCATCGAATGGGCCGCCCTGTCCGCGTGAGGGACGTCGTTGGGGCGGGGCGGCCACGACTCCGATCGGCCGCCGAACCATCACCCTTCGGGGGGCGGTCCTACGACCATCGTGCAATGTCGGCCGGCACCTCGGCGCACATACCGTATGGACAACGGCTTCGGCCTACAGCTGGCCAGGTCCTAACGGTTCCTACCTACCAACCGTTGAAGGATCTGTCCGAGCCTGACCCCCCGATGCCGGGCAACCCCCCCCAGCGCGGCATCGGGGGAGTCGGCCCAGCGCGCATCAACATCACCGGCACACACCGCACGGGCGGTCGGCGGTGCCTCCCACAGCTGGCGCGTGGGTCACCGAAAGCGCTGGCTGGCTCCATCGATGGATGACGTGCAGCTCGCGGAGGTCATCGTCGACGACGTGCGGCACCGCGCCGAGATCCTCAGTTGGCTCGGTGTTGCGGTGGTGGGTGCGCCATCAGGGCCTCGAACCCCGAACCCGCTGAGAATGGTTGAGGCGTTTCGAGGGAGCGCCGGCTAGCGGTCAAACATGCCGCTGACCTGCAGAAAAGGGTCTGGAGCGGTGCTGGTCGGTGACGGCGCTATCGCGGCGTGTCGAACTGATGGACGTGGCGTAAACCGTGGCATGACAGAGGTCCATAGGCGCCGTCAGAACGTCATCTCGTCACCAGTGCGTCCGCGGAAGGGCAGTGGCGAGGACGGGCGGCAGCCCGCCCGCAGCCGCGGCTGCGCCGGCGGAGCCGGCGCCTTGACGAAGTACAGAAAGTTCTCACAGTCATCGAGCTCCTGCCTTGTGCTCCGTCGGGTGATGTGCGACAGACGTCCGTCAGCTGATGTGCGACGCGGCCGTGATCGGCACCCTGAGTTCGACGCTTCCGTGGGGCGTCCTCGACTCAGGGAGGGCGGGATTGGCACTGATCGTGTTGTCGGTTGTCGAGCAGCGGCTGGACGCGGTCCGGGCGGTGTTGTCGGGGGCAAGGGTCAGTGAGGTGGCCGGCCAGGTCGGGGTGTCGCGGCAGACGCTGCATACCTGGATCGGTCGGTATCTGGTCGAGGGTGTTGGGGGGCTGGCGGATCGTTCGCATCGCCCGCAGGGCTGTCCGCACCAGGTGGCGACCGGGATCGCAGTGCTGGTGGCCGAGATGCGCCGCGAGCATCCGCGGTGGGGTGCGAAGCGGATCCGTCTGGAGCTGCTGCGTAGGCCGGTGGAGGGCCAGGCCGTGCCGTCGATGGCGACCATCAACCGGATCCTGCGTCGTCGGGGGCTGGTCACGCCAAGGCCCAGCAAACGGCCACGCAGCTCGTATCGACGCTTCGAGCGATCGGGCGCGATGCAGCTGTGGCAGATCGACAGCGTGGGCGGCCTGTGGCTGGTGAACCCCAGCACCGGGGAGCTGCGTGAGGCCAAGGTGGTCACCGGTGTCGATGACCATTCCCGGTTCTGTGTGATGGCGAAGGTGGTCGAGCGGGGCGACCGGCCGTGCGGTGTGCTTCCCGAACCGGTCGGTGAACTGCTTGCCGTTATCGCTCAGCACCTCATCGGGCACCCCGAACCGGGCCAGCGCCTGAGCGAACGGTCCGGATCTCCGCGATCCGGCGTTGCTTGAGATGGTGCGCGGGCGTTTCGGACCGTGCAGCGAGGAACCGCGGATCGTGCAGCCGGGAAACCGTTTTGCGCAGCGAGGAAGTGGATGGGCTGCACTGCCCTCGAGCGCGGCTGTCCACCGCGCGGTCGCGGCGCCTTGGTTGGCCAGCTTCGAGTCATGCACGTTCTCGACCGTGTGCCGGACCGTGTCGAACCTCGGCGCACCCTCACTCACCCGGGCGGTGTTCTCCCGCGCGGCCCTACCGGGCCAGGCAACTCAGCAGCCCGCTGGTGCGACCTCCGGCAAGGTGTTCGACGGGGGTGCGCCGCGTTGGTCACCGACACGCAGACCAGTTATGCGCCGACCCCAGGCGGCCAGCGACTCCGCGACGGCACCGGGCACGCAGCGGGGCAGGCGCCGGCGACTGCGCCCGATCGGCTGCCCCGGACGGTGCAGGTCTACCCAACCCCGCCGCCTGCGACCCCCCTGAAGTTGGGCCCGTCTTGGCCGTCGCCCTTCCTACGGTCCGCCTTCCTACGATCCGCGGCCCGCGTCTGCATCCCGCCCAGGCTGTTCCCGCTGGCCTTCACCGCGCGTTGACTCCGCCAGTACATGACCGCGATGGCGACAAGGACGAAGCCGACGATGATCCAGAACCACATGGTGCCTCCTGGTGGGTGCTGACTCGATCGTCCACCCACATTCGAGACCGAGGCAAGCGCGCTATACCACTTTTGACTGGGTCAGCGCAGCGCCTCGTTCCGGGCCCCTGCTGAGGATCTGGTACGCGTCTGGAAAGCGCCGGCCGGGGAGGTGCTGTTCGACAAGATCTGCCGCAAGAACGGGATCACCCACCGGCTGACCGAGCCGGCATCGCCGAACCAGAACGGGAAAGTGGAGCGCTTGCACGGCACGCGTTCCGCCCCGCGAGCGAGCCGAGCCCGACCGCGACGATGTTGACGCCGACGACGTATGTGGAGACCTGGCCCACGAGCGACCCTGCCGCGGAACGGTTGAGGACCCGCGCGAGGGCGAGCACCCGGAGCAGCCGCAACGGCCGGAGGAACGGGAGCACCACCAGCGCCACGTCGTACCAGTGCCGCTTCGCGTAGTGCCAGCGGTCCTCAGCGAGCCAGAGCCGGATCGCGAACTCCAACGCGAACGCGGCCCAGACGGCCCAGGACAGGACGTTGAGGGCTGGCACGCAGGTCGGGGTCGAGGGCCGGGTCCAGTACCGGCACGGCGTACGCGACGAGGAACGCGACCGCGAGCAGCATCATCGGGATCTCGGACCGGTGTTCGTAGCGTTCTACTCGGGTCATGCCGGGCAGGCTAGCCATAGCTCGACCACATCAGGTTCCCCATCGCCGTGTTCCAGGATGCGGGCGGCCGCCACGGGAAAGCGCAGCGCTCGGATCGCGGCTATGTCCGGATGGCCGCAGCGCACGCTATCTGCGGCAGTTGCGGATGGTTGCCGAGCACAGGCGGCGATGCGCACTCAGGAGAAGATCACATGGCCGATGGCGAGAAGCAGGGCTCCAAATGCACCCACCGCCAGGAAGAACCAGCCCTGTGCTGTCCGCAGGTAGTACATGTACCGGTCCGGGGCCACCGCATGCTCAAGCCTGCCGAGCATCGTGAAGAATCTGAAGAGGCGGTGCAACTCTTCGCTTGACGTGCGCGCGAGGAACTCGGCGTCCTTGTCGGCCTCCGCGACGGAGTCCCACATCCTAAACAAGGTGCCGAGGAACACACACGTTGTGGACCCAAGCAGGATCGCATTGCGTATCACGGTGATGCGAAAGGTCGGCCCAGCATGAGGACAGTCTCCAGCGCGGCGATTGTGGTTCTGAAGATACGCAGCCTGCCTAGGGTGTCAACGCTAATCCCAGGGCCTCCCGGTTGCACGGTGAGCCACTCGTCGAAGGGCTGACCCGACTTCTCGCCCGCTCGTCGGCAGGTGCGGATGTCAAAGACCGCCAGTCTCAGGCCGCGGAGTCTCCTATCGTGGACTTGTGCAATGGGGGGTAAGTGACAGCGAAGCTATCGCTCGCGAGCTGCTGGATGGCAGCGGTGACCGATGGAATCACGTCTGTCTCGTTGCGAAGACGGCGCAGGAGTGGGCGGAGTTTTCCCAGCACGGTGATGAGTTGGTGTCTGCCGCTTGGCTCCACGACGTCGGTTACGCTGCCGCGCTCGCGAACTGCGGACAGCATGCAATCGACGGAGCCGAATATCTGATGGGTCGACGAGCGTCGTCAGCAGTCGTTTCGCTAGTTGCGTTTCATACGGGCGCAGAGTTCGAAGCCGAAGTGCGGGGCCTGACGGCACGGCTCGGGTTATTCGCTCGTCCGGAGCAGGGAGACCTCGACCTGCTCATCCTGGCGGATCTCGTGTCGGGGCCGGCTGGCCAGCGGGTGGCCGTCGCGGCGCGGATCGACGAGATCCTGGAGAGGTACGGAGCGTCTGATCCGGTCCACACTGCGATTGAGCGATCACGTCCGTACTTGGAGGCGGGCTGCGCTAGGGCTGCCGCCCGGGTCGGCTACCCGATGTAGGGACTCGATCTATGTTCAAGGTAGTGCTGAAGCCGCAGACGCATTCCTGGATGCATAGGGAGGACGTCGATGTCTCCTGGGCTCACCCATTCGACGCGCTTGCTCTCGCTGCTCGTCCTGGCCTCGCCCCCGAGCAGTCGAGCTGCGAAGGCGATGGAGAACTGCTGGCGGACCTCCCCGTCCTCATAGGCCATGACGTCGCGCGGTGGACTCTCAGACGGCGGTCGCCCTGGACGCCGCATTAGGGCCCGTCTTCGAGTCTGACGAAAGTAATGGCAAAGCAATGGGCAATGAAGAAGGCCAGGCACCGTGAAGGTCCCTGACCTGCGGTTGGGTGCGCCATCAGGGACTCGAACCCCGAACCCGCTGATTAAGAGTCAGCTGCTCTGCCAATTGAGCTAATGGCGCGCGAAGCGAGTGGAACCTTACCAGCGGCCTGAGCGCACATGAAATCGATGAGGAACCGCTGGTCAGAGGCCCTCTGAGAGCGCAGGCAGGTGCCGGATCGGACCATGCACCTGGGCGCTGTGAAATATTGAAGGTTCAACTACTGTTGATGCGGAAAGACCTGAGGAAGAGGGTGGCGACATGCCTGCTGTGACCGTCGACGACCTGACTGTGCTGCACCGGGTCAGGGTGCCCGGGCTGGGTGATCGCGTGCGTCCAGTGAAGCAGGTGATCGACGCGCCGTCCGGCTTCGAGGGTGAAGGCTTCCCGGTACGACGGGCGTTCGCCGGGGTGGACCTGCGCGACCTCGACCCGTTCGTGCACATGGACCAGATGGGAGAGGTCGAGTACGCACCGGGCGAGCCCAAGGGCACCTCGTGGCACCCGCACCGCGGCTTCGAGACCGTGACCTACATCATCGACGGCATCTTCGACCACCAGGACAGCAACGGTGGCGGCGGCACCATCACCAACGGCGACACCCAGTGGATGACCGCCGGCTCCGGGCTGCTCCACATCGAGGCCCCGCCGGAGACGCTGGTCATGTCCGGTGGCCTGTTCCACGGCATCCAGCTCTGGGTGAACCTGCCGCGCGACGCGAAGTGGAACGCCCCGCGGTACCAGGACATCCGGGCCGGCCAGGTCGGCCTGGCCGCCTCGTCGGACGCCGGCGCCCTGGTCCGGGTGATCGCGGGCGAGGTCGACGGGGTCGCCGGCCCCGGCTCGACGTACACCCCGATGGCGATGGTCCACGCGACGGTCGCCCCGGGCGCGCAGCTCGAGCTGCCCTGGGACGCGTCGTACAACGCGCTGGTCTACGTGCTCGGCGGGCAGGGGCACCATCGGCATCGACGGCACCCAGGTCCACACCGGCAACCTCGCGGTGCTGGGTGCGGGCGACTTCGTCTCCGTCGCCGCCGACGGCAGCCAGGACAGCCGGACACCGGCGCTCGACGTGCTGGTGATCGGCGGGCAGCCGATCAACGAGCCGATCGCCTGGGCCGGCCCGTTCGTGATGAACACCCGGTCCGAGGTGGTCGAGGCGTTCGAGGACTTCCAGAAGGGCAAGCTCGGCACCATCCCCGCCGTGCACGGTGCACCGACGCACCTGCAGGAGGGCTGAGCAAGGACGAGCGAGCGGGCGGGGGACGTGCCCCCGGCCCGCTCGGCTCTTCGGGGTGAACGACGGGACTTGAACCCGCGACATCCGCGACCACAACGCGGCGCTCTACCAGCTGAGCTACGCCCACCATGTGCAGCCGGAAACGGCTGCGCAGGGAGTCTAGCGATCAAGGGCCCCTATCCAAATCCTAGACCTGCTGCGCGCCGCCCTGCACGCACGCTGGCTGCGTTGCCGTTCGGTCGACGTGGCGCTGCCACGCCTTCCCTCCGGCGCCTTGCCATCGCACGCGCATGACGACGCTCGCGACGGCCGAGGACCTGGATACGGGCCCTACCCGCCAGACTCCGAACCGGGTTCGGCGCCGGTGAGCGCGCCGCCGTGGATCGCGGCGATCCGACGGGCCTCGTCGCTGTCCGGTCCGGGGGAGGGCACGAAGACCGCCTCCCGGTAGTAGCGGAGCTCCTCGATGCTCTCGCGGATGTCGGCCAGGGCACGGTGGCCACCGTTCTTGTCCGGTGCGTTGTAGTACGCCCGTGGGAACCAGCGCCGCGACAGCTCCTTGATCGAGGACACGTCGACGATCCGGTAGTGCAGGAACGCCTCGAGCTCCGGTGTGTCCCGGGCCAGGAACGCCCGGTCCGTGGCAACGGTGTTGCCCGCCAGCGGCGGCCGGCTGCCGTCGGCGCAGTGCTGCCTGACGTAGGCCAGCACCTGCGCCTGGGCGTCTTCCAGGGTGGTGCCGGCGTCCAGCTCCTCGAGCAGGCCGGAGGTGGTGTGCATCTCGCGGACGAAGGGCACCATCTGGTCCAGCGCCTCGGGCGGGGGCTTGATCACGATGTCCACCCCCTCGCCGAGCACGGTGAGATCGAAGTCGGTGACCAGTGCCGCCACCTCGATCAGGGCGTCCGCCCGGATGTCGAGCCCGGTCATCTCACAGTCGATCCACACCAGTCGGTCGCTCACGTTGACGACCCTACCCATCCGTTTTGTCGGCCCGACCTACTGTGGCCGCATGGCGAGGTGGGTCGGCGTCGTGGCACGTCTGGTCCTCGGCGTCGTGTGGGTCGTCGCGGGCGCACTCAAGCTGCCCCACCCCGAGGAGAGCGTGACCGCGGTCCGGGCCTACCAGGTGCTCCCGCTGTCGCTCACCGGCCCGGTCGGCCACGTGCTCCCGATGCTCGAGGTCGTGGTCGGCGCCTGCCTGCTGCTGGGGCTGCTGACCCGGCCGGCCGCGGTGGTCTCGACCCTCCTCCAGATGGCGTTCATCGCCGGCATCGTCTCTGTGTGGGCGCGCGGGATCTCGATCGACTGCGGCTGCTTCGGCAGCGGCGGTCCCGACCCGAACGCGATCGACCGGTACCCCTGGGAGATCGCCCGCGACATCGGGCTGCTGCTGCTCTCGCTGTGGCTCGTCGTACGTCCGCGCACGCCGTACGCCGTGGACAACCTTCTGTTCCCGGCCCGCAGCACGACGCCCGAGCAGGACCATGCCCGTGTCGTCGCCTGACGCCGCCCGCCGAGAGCGCAACCGGCGGCTGGCGATCACGACCGGGATCCTGGTGCTGCTGGCGGTCGTGATCGCGACCGGGGTGTGGGTCACGTCCGGCAGCAGCACCACCCCAGACCCGGCGGCCGCGCAGACGCCGGTGGCGCACGCCGGCAACCACTCGCTGGTCGTCGGCGACGCGGCCGCCCCCCACAAGGTGGTCGTCTACGAGGACTTCCTGTGCCCGTTCTGCCGTCAGCTCGAGACGTCCACCCGTGACTTCCTCCACCAGGACGCTGCGAAGGGCAGTGTGCAGGTGGAGTACCGGCCGTTCCAGCTGCTGCCCGACGACTACTCCCGGCGCGCCCTCGACGCCTGGGCCACCGTGCTGCAGCAGGGCACCCCGGCACAGGCACTGAAGTTCCACGACCTGCTGTACGACGAGCAGCCCTACGAGCAGGCCGCGCACAAGCCCAGCGTCGCGGCGCTGCGGGCGCTCGCCCGGAAGGCCGGTGTCACCGACCCGAAGGTGCTCGACGCGTTCGGGTCGCCGAACGCTGCGTTCTTCGACGCGGTCGAGAGGTCCGCCGCGAGCGCCGGGGTGCGCGGCACGCCGACGGTGCTCGTCGACGGCAAGCCGCTGGAGGGGAGCTCGATCCAGGACCTGGCCGACCGGCTCGAGAAGCTCGCGGCCGGGTAGCGGCCGCCCACGGCACAATCACCCGCATGACCCTCGAGACGTTCATCGCCGGCCTGCCCAAGGCCGAGCTCCACGTGCACCACGTCGGTTCGGCGTCACCCGAGATCGTGTCGCGGCTGGCCGAGCGCCACCCGGACGGCCCGGTGCCGAGCGACCCCGAGCGGCTGCGGGAGTTCTTCGCGTTCCGCGACTTCGCGCACTTCGTGGAGGTGTACCTGGCCGTCGTCGACCTGCTGCGCACGCCGGACGACATCCGGCTGCTCACCTACGAGGTGGCGCGTGAGATGGCGACGGTCCAGAACGTCCGTTACGCCGAGCTGACGTGCACCCCCTGGACGTCGGTGCTCCCGCGTGACGCGACCGCGGGAATGCCGATCGAGGCCTACACCGAGGCGATCGAGGAGGCCCGTGTCTCCGCCGAGCGCGACTTCGGGATCGTGCTCCGCTGGATCTACGACATCCCGGGCGAGGCCGGGCTGCCGGCGGCCGACGACACCCTGGGCTTCGCGCTCGACCACGCCCCGGACGCCCTGATCGGCTTCGGCCTGGGCGGTCCGGAGATCGGAGTTCCCCGGCCGCAGTTCGCCCCGCACTTCGAGCGGGCCCGTGCGTCCGGGCTCCACGCCGTACCGCACGCCGGGGAGACGACGGGACCGGAGACGGTGTGGTCGGCGCTGCGCGACCTCGGCGCGGAGCGGATCGGGCACGGCACGTCGGCAGCCCAGGACTCCCGACCTGCTTGCGCACCTGGCCGCGGAGCAGGTCCCGCTCGAGGTCTGCCCGTCCTCCAACATCGCGACCCGCGCCGTGGCGACGCTCGCCGAGCACCCGATCACGACCTTCCGGGACGCCGGCGTGGTGGTGACCGTCAACAGCGACGACCCGCCGATGTTCAACACCAGCCTCAACCGGGAGTACGACATCGCCGCCGACCTGCTCGGCCTGGACGAGGCAGGGGTGGCCGACCTGGCACGCACCGCGGTGCGGGTCTCGTTCCTGGACGACGCCGGCAAGCGGCGGCTGACGGACGAGATCGACGCCTACCAGGGTGCCGGAAAGTCCTAGGGGAAAGGCACAGGCCCAGCGGTCTCATACTCCGCTGGGCCGATTCTTTTGTACGACACCGCGACCCCCCGACCCGGGTGCGACACGCGGTCCCGGGTCCTCGAATCCGCGACTCCACGAATGCGGCCAAAGGGGGTCGTGCCCAGCCGGTGACCCGGCTCCACCCGCGTTCCTACTGTGGGTCGATCGGACACGGACACGAGGACGGTGCGATGTCGACCACGGCAGAGGAAAAGGCGGCGCAGGAGACGGACGAGGGTGTCATCCACATCCTCTGGATGAACGGCGGGCTCAGCTGCGACGGCGACTCGGTCGCCCTCACGGCGGCCACCCAGCCGAGCATCGAGGAGATCGTCCTCGGGGCGCTGCCGGGGCTTCCGAAGATCGCGGTCCACTGGCCGCTGATCGACTTCGAGTGCGGCCCCGAGCAGGGCGCGGACAACTTCATGGAGTGGTGGCACAAGGCCGACCGCGGTGAGCTCGAGCCGTTCGTGCTCGTGGTCGAGGGCTCGATCCCCAACGAGACGATCAAGCCTGAGGGCTACTGGGCCGCGTTCGGCAACGACCCCGAGACCGGCCAGCCGCGCACCACGTCGGAGTGGCTCGACCGGCTGGCGCCGAAGGCGACCGGCGTGATCGCGGTCGGCACCTGTGCGACGTACGGCGGGATCCACGGCATGGCCGGCAACCCCACTGGCGCGATGGGTGTGCCCGACCACCTCGGCTGGGACTGGAAGTCCAAGGCGGGGCTGCCGATCGTCTGCGTTCCGGGGTGCCCGATCCACCCCGACAACCTCTCCGAGACCCTGGTCTACCTGCTCTACCAGCTCGCCGGGCAGGCCCCGATGATCCCGCTCGACAGTGAGCTCCGGCCGCAGTGGCTGTTCGGCTCGACGGTGCACGAGGGGTGCGACCGCGCCGGCTACTACGAGCAGGGCCAGTTCGCCGACGCCTACGGGCAGCCGACCTGCATCGTCAAGCTCGGCTGCTGGGGACCGGTCGTGATGTGCAACGTCCCGAAGCGCGGCTGGATCAACGGGATCGGCGGCTGCCCCAACGTGGGCGGCATCTGCATCGGCTGCACGATGCCCGGCTTCCCCGACAAGTTCATGCCGTTCATGGACGAGCCACCGGGCGGCAAGCTCTCGTCGGCCGCCAGCGGTTTCTACGGGTCCGCGATCAGGCGGCTCCGCGGCTTCACCACGAGCACCCTGAACAAGGAACCCAGGTGGCGCGTCAAGGGCCGTGATCTCCGGACCGGCTTCACGAAGACCTGGTGACGGAGGACAACGACATGGCAACGAGCACCAAGCACCAGTCCGACGACGTCGTCGAGATGTCGTGGGACCCGATCACCCGGATCGTCGGCAGCCTCGGCATCTACGCGACGATCGACTTCAAGGCCAAGGAGGTGCGCGAGTGCCACAGCACCTCGTCGATCTTCCGCGGCTACAGCCTGTTCATGAAGGGCAAGGACCCGCGAGACGCGCACTTCATCACCAGCCGCATCTGCGGCATCTGCGGTGACAACCACGCCACCTGCTCCGTCTACAACCAGAACATGGCCTACGGCATCGCTCCGCCAGCAGCTCGCCGAGTGGATCATCAACCTCGGCGAAGCCGCGGAGTACATGTTCGACCACAACATCTTCCAGGAGAACCTGGTCGGGGTGGACTACTGCGAACGGATGGTCAAGGAGACCAACCCCGGTGTGCTCGACAAGGCGAACAACACCGAGGCGCCGCACGCCGCCGACCACGGCTACCGCACCATCGGCGACATCATGCGTTCGCTCAACCCGCTCGAGGGCGAGTTCTACCGCGAGGCGCTGCACGTCAGCCGCTACACGCGCGAGATGTTCTGCCTGATGGAGGGGCGCCACGTCCACCCGTCGACGCTCTACCCGGGTGGCGTGGGCACGGTGCCGACGATCCAGCTGATCACGGACTACCTGACCCGGCTGATGCGCTACGTCGAGTTCATGAAGAAGGTCGTGCCCCTGCACGACGACCTGTTCGACTTCTTCTACGAGGCGATGCCCGGCTACGAGCACGTCGGCGAGCGCCGCGTGCTCCTCGGTTGCTGGGGCAGCCTCAACGACCCGGCCCACTGCGACTTCCGTTACGACCACATGAGCAACTGGGGAAGGAAGATGTTCGTCACCCCGGGTGTGATCGTCGACGGCAACCTGGTCACCAACGACCTGGTCGACATCAACCTCGGCATGCGCATCCTGCTCGGGCACTCGTACTACGAGGACTGGGCCGAGACCAACCGCGAGGTCTTCGTCGAGCGTGACCCGCTGGGCAACCCGGTCGACCGCCGACACCCGTGGAACCAGCACACGATCCCCAAGCCCGGCAAGCGCGACTTCGACGCCAACTACAGCTGGACCATGTCGCCGCGCTGGTACGACGGCACCGACCACCTGGCCCTCGACACCGGCGGCGGCCCGATCGCACGCCTGTGGTCGACCGCCCTCTCCGGCCTGGTCGACATCGGCGGCTACGTGAAGGCGACCGGCAGCAGTGTGCAGATCAACCTGCCGCGGACCGCCCTCAAGCCGGCGGTCAGCTTCGAGTGGAAGATCCCGCAGTGGAGCAACGCCCTCGAGCGCAACCGGGCGCGGACCTACTTCCAGGCCTACTCCGCCGCCGCCGCCCTGCACTTCGTGGACAAGGCGTTCGAGGAGATCCGGGCCGGTCATACCGACACCTGGACCCCGTTCGAGGTGCCGGAGGAGGCGGTCAGCGTCGGGTTCACCGAGGCGGTCCGCGGTGTCCTGAGCCACCACATGGTGATCCGGGACGGCAAGATCGCGAACTACCACCCCTACCCGCCGACCCCGTGGAACGGCAGCGTCCGCGACGGCTACGACACCCCGGGACCGTACGAGGACGCGGTGCAGAACACGCCGATCTTCGAGGAGAACCCGCCCGACGAGTTCAAGGGCATCGACATCATGCGGGCCGTGCGCAGCTTCGACCCGTGCCTGCCGTGTGGTGTGCACATGTACACCGGCGGCGGCACCGTGGTCGACCAGCACCACACCCCACAGATGCCGGTGAAGCCCTACTAGGGGTCTCTCGCCATGCACGAGATGTCCCTTGTCGCCGACGTCGTCGACCTGGTCGAGCGGCGTACGACGGGTCGTCACGTGACCGAGGTCCGGCTGCGCGTGGGCGCGCTGACCGGGGTGCTGCCCGACGCGATGCAGTTCTGCTTCGACATGGCCACGGCCGGCACCCGGCTCGAGGGCGCGACCCTCGAGCTGGAGACGGTGCCGGGCCGGATCGCCTGCCGCACCTGCGGAGCGGAGTCGCCCTGCGACGACCACGTTCTGCTCTGCGGGTGCGGCAGCGCCGACGTCGGCGTGGTTGCCGGTGACGACCTGATGGTCACGTCGGTAGCCGTGCGGAGTGAGCCGGCATGTGCGTGACCTGCGGCTGTGGCCAGCCGGGGGAGTCGCACGCGCACTCGCACACACACGCCGTCCAGCCCAGCACCGGACCTGCTCGCGATCGAGGAGCGTGTGCTCGCGCACAACGACCACCTCGCGGCACACAACCGGGCCTGGCTGGAGCGGCGCGGGATCCGGGCAGTCAACCTGATGAGCTCGCCGGGATCGGGCAAGACCTCGCTGCTGGAGCGCACCATCGCCGAGACCTCGGGCCGCCGCGAGGTCTGCGTGATCGAGGGCGACCAGGAGACCGCGGCCGATGCCGAGCGCATCGCCCGCGCCGGCGCCAACGCCGTCCAGGTCAACACCGGTGCCGGCTGCCACCTCGACGCCTCGATGGTCGAGCGGGCACTCGGCTCGCTGGACCCGGGCGAGGGGTCGTTGCTGTTCGTCGAGAACGTCGGCAACCTGGTCTGCCCGGCGCTGTTCGACGTGGGCGAGCACCGCCGTGTGGTCGTGGTCTCCGTGACCGAGGGCGACGACAAGCCGCTGAAGTACCCGCAGATGTTCGCCGCCGCCGACCTGGTGGTGGTGAACAAGACCGACCTGCTGCCGTACGTCGACTGCGACCTCGACGTGGTCGCCAAGAACGCCCGCGCGGTCAACCCTGGCGTCGACGTGCTGCCGCTGTCCGTGCGCGACGGCAGCGGCATGGACGCCTGGTACGCGTGGCTGGACCGGATCGGCGACACCCCCTGACCGAAGGAGACGCATGGACGCCAACGAGGCCCGACACCTGGCCGAGCGGATCGACACGTTGCTCGACGAGGTGCAGCAGGGTGTGACGCCGGCCGTCAACGAGCGCGTGGAGGAGCTGGTCCGGTCGCTGGTCGGCCTCTACGGCGCGGGGCTGGAGCGCGCCGTCGAGCTGGTTGCCGGGCCCGACGAGCCCGACCGGCTGCGTACCCTCGCCGAGGACGACCTCGTCGGGCCGCTCCTCGTCCTCCACGACCTGCACCCGGACGACGTCCTGACCCGGGTGCAGGGGGCGCTCGACCGCGTGCGCCCCTACCTCGGGCTCCCACGCCGGCGGCGTGACCCTCGTCGGAGTGGACCCCGACGGGATCGTGCGACTCCGGCTCGAGGGCAGCTGCGACGGGTGTCCGTCGTCCGCGATGACCGTGCAGAACGCGATCGAGGACGCGATACTCACCGCGGCTCCGGACGTCCTCGCCGTCGAGGTGGAGGGTGTGGTCTCTGCCGACCCTCCGCTGCTTCAGATCGAGCCCTACGGTGGCCCGCGTGAGGGCGGCGACCCGGGTTGGGTCCATGTCGACGTCGACGTCCCGCCGGGAGCGGTCTCGCCCGCGCAGGTTGCGGGCGAACCGCTCCTGGTCGCCGGTCTTCCCGACGCCGCGGTGGTCGCGTACCGCGACCGGTGCCCGGCGTGCTCCTCCGGGCTGGTCGGGGGCACCCTGCACGGGGAGACTCTGACCTGTCCCGCCTGCGCGAGCCGGTTCGACCTGCGGCACGCCGGGCGCAGCGTGTCCGACGACGGTCGGGCGCTGGTCCCGGTGCCGATGCTGCCGGACGGCGTCGGGTGGCGGGTGTCCGTGCCAGAACCGGTGGGGTCGGTATGAGTCCCGGCCTCGCCGGCCTCCGCCGGCTCACGCAGCCGGCGCCGGAGGAGTCGGCCTCGACGACATCGCCGGCGCCAGAGGAGACCTGCGAGATGTGCGGGGTCGGGATCACCGGGCGGCACGGACACGTCGCGGACACCCACGACCATCGGCTGCTGTGCGTGTGCCGGCCGTGCCACCTGCTCTTCGCCCCCGACGGCGCCGGTGGCGCCCGTTTCCGCGGCGTCGGCGACACGGTGCGCGCGCTCGACGACCTGGTGCTCGACGAGGCGGACTGGGACGGCCTCCAGATCCCGGTCGACCTCGCGTTCTTCTTCCGGCACAGCGACGAGGACGCATTCCACGCGTTCTACCCCGGACCGGGTGGCGCCACCGAGTCCACGCTCGACCTCGCCTCCTGGACCGCCGTGCTCGACGCCAACCCGGAGATCGCCGGGATGATGCCCGACGTGGAGGCGGTGCTGCTGCGCCACCTCGACCGCGGTTTCAGTGCTCACGTGACCCCGATCGACGTCTGCTACGAGCTGGTCGGGATCGTCCGCGAGCACTGGGAGGGGCTGCACGGCGGCGACGAAGTCTGGCAACGGATCGCGGCGTTCTTCGAGGCGCTCGACCGTCGCGGCCAGAGCACCGGCAGGGCAGTCTGAGATGCCCGAGCTGACCTTCGCCTGCACGGCGATCGAACCGGACCGGTTCGCCGCCGCACCCGCCGTCACACTGCGGATGCGCGCCTCCGGACCGCCCGGCGTCCGCGTGCACGCGGCTGCGATCCGGTGCCAGGTCCGGATCGAGCCGCGTCGCCGCGGCTACACCGAGGCTGAGGGCGAGGCGATGGCCGATCTTTTCGGCGTGCGTGAGCGCTGGGGCGCGACCATGCAGGCGCTCCAGCTCGCGTTCCTCTCGCACCTGCTGCCCAGCTTCGTGGGGGAGACCGAGTTCGACCTGTCACTGCCGTGCAGCTACGACTTCCACGTCGCGGCCAACCGCTACCTCGCGGCGCTCGAGGAGGGGCAGGTCCCGCTGCTGCTGCTGTTCAGCGGCACGGTGTTCAGCGGTGCCCCCGGAACGCTCGAGGTATCGCCGGTGGCGTGGCACACCGAGACCAGGGCCGGGCTCCCGGTCAAGGCCTGGCTCGAGGCGATGGACGCCCACTTCCCGGGGCAGGCCTGGCTGCGCCTGGACCGCTACACGTTCGACCGCCTGGCGGCGTACCGCACCGAGCACCAGCTCGCCGGCTGGGAGGACGCGATCGAGCGGCTGCTCAAGGAGGCGGGCCATGACTGAGCACCCCAGCGAGCCGCTCGCTTCGCTCACGCCTCGCCGGGGACCCCGAAAGACTGATCGGTTCGCCGCGGCGCGTGCGCTCGCCGACGCCGTGCTCTACGAGGGGTACGTGCTCTACCCCTACCGCGCCACCTCGCCCAAGAACCAGGTCCGCTTCCAGTGGGGCGTGCTGATGCCCGCCGACGTGGTCGCCCGCGACTCCTCCGAGCACGACACCCTCCGCACCGGCGTCGTGGTGGAGGGCCGGGCCGGCGAGCTCACCGTGCAGGTCCGGTTCCTGCACGTGCAGCGACGTGCCGTGCAGCGGGCGACCGAGGACGGGTTCGCGGACGCAGAGCGGCTCGACACCGCGACCACGGCCCACGTGCCGTGGGACGAGGCCGTCGAGCGCGAGGCCACGATCACCGTGCCGCTGGTCTCGACAGGCTCGACCACCGGGGATGGCTCGACCACCGGGGATGCTGGACCACCGGGGATGGCTGGACCACCGGGGATGGCTCGACCACCGGTTCCTTCGAGCAGACCATCGACGTCCCCGGCGGGGAGGAACTCGAGGACGTCCACGACGAGGGCCGCGTCGTGGGCCGGCTGGTGCGCACCCGGGAGCCCGTGCGGCTCGGCGTGGAGGTGACCGTCGCGCGGCCGCCCTCGCCGTACGGCGTGGTGCAGGTGGGCGTGCGGGTGCGCAACCTGACCCCGGCCACGGAGCAGCCCGGGGGCACCAGGCCGGCCTGGCTGCGTCGTGCGCTCGTCGCCGCGCACCTGCTGCTCGGGGTCGACGGCGGACGCTTCGTGTCCCAGCTCGACCCGCCGGAGTGGGCGAAGGGCTACGTCGCGCAGTGCACCAACGAGGGCGCCTTCCCGGTGCTGGCGAACCCGGGTGAGGACGCCACGGTGATGCTGTCCTCGCCGATCATCCTCTACGACCACGCGCACGTGGCGCCGGAGAGCGCCTCGGCCTTCTTCGACGCGCTCGAGGTCGACGAGCTGCTCAGCCTGCGCACGATGACCCTGTCCGAGGAGGAGAAGCGCGAGGCGCGTGGCACCGACCCCCGCACCGCGGCGCTGCTCGACGAGGTGGACGCGATCGGGCCAGACCTGTGGGACCGGCTGCACGGCACGGTGCGCTACGTGGACGCGATGACCGCACCGTCCGACGGTGGGGTGCCGGAGCCGGCCTCGCCGGAGACGCCGTGGTGGGACCCGGGCGCCGACTCCTCCGTCGACCCGGAGACGGACACGATCCCGATCGGCGGGGTCGAGGTCGGCCGGGGGAGCCGGGTCGTGCTCCGTCCCGGCAAGCGCCGCGCGGACGCCTTCGACATGTTCCTGGCGGGCCGGGAGGCGACGGTCGCGGCCGTGTTCCACGACGTCGACTACGGCCGCCACCTCGCGGTCACGATCGACGACGACCCGGGCGCGGACCTCAAGGAGGCCCACGGGCGCTACCTGTACTTCGCTCCGGACGAGGTCGAGCCGCTGCGGTCGCGGGCCGGTGACCCGTTGTGAGCCGCCGGATCCTGGTCGCCTGCGTCGGCAACATCTTCAGGTCCGACGACGCGTTCGGGGTCGAGGTGGCGCGGCGACTGGCCGGTGTCGGTCTGCCGGAGGGCACGAAGCTGGTCGACTTCGGGATCCGGAGCGTGCACCTCGTCTACGAGCTGATGGACGGGTACGACGTCCTGGTGCTGGTCGACACCGTCGCCCGGCAGGATGGCCCCCCCGGCTCGCTCTACGTGATCGAGCCGGACCTGGCCGCGATCACGGCCGGAGGAGCCACCGCCGCTCGACCCCCACGACCTTCCGCCGGGAGGGGTACTGGCGCTGCTGCCGTCGCTGGGTGGGATGGTCGACCGGGTGCTGGTCGTGGGCTGCACGCCCGAGCGCCTCGAGGACGGCATCGGGCTCTCGGAGACCGTCGAGGCTGCCCTGGACACTGCGGCAAAGATGGTGCTGGACGTCGTGCGGCGTGAGTCGTCGCGGATCACTGCGTGAGAGGAGGACCGATGTTCAAGAAGCTCCTGCTGCTCGGCGTGATCGCCGCTGCTGCGGCCACGGCCAAGGCCCAGTGGCCCGACATCCAGCGCTACCTGCGGATGCGGAACATGTGAGCTCCGCGCTCAGGTCTCGAGACGCGTCGGCACGTGCCGTCGCTTCGCTCCGGTGCGTGCCGCCGCTCCTCAACCTCATCGCTGTCCTGCGTCTCGCAAGCTCGGCGCAACGCTCAGAACTCCACCGGCCCGAGGATCGGTGGCGTGCCGTTGAGGGTCACCCGCTCCGGCGGCAGCGGTGGCATGGTTGCCGCGACCTCCCCGGTGGGCTGCGCGTGCCTCGGCCAGTGCTCCCCGTCGGGCTGCCAGCGCCCGGGGGTGTCGGTAAGCCCCACCAGCCAGGTCAGCGTGCACTCCAGCGCACAGGCGAGCTCGGGGAGCTTGGCGACGTCGAGGCCGGCCCCGTGCTCGAGGCTCGAGAGTGCCTTGTTGGTCGTGGTCACGCCCATCCGGCGCAGCCGGGACACCACCTCCTTCTGGGTCAGCCCCAGGTCACGGCGTCGTTCGCGCAGTCGTTCGCTCACGACGTGGTGGCGGTGGCTGCCGAGCTCGGTCACGGCGCCGCCTCGAGCCCGGCCGAGGACATGTCGGCCAGCGGGCGCACGTCGTACGTCGCGAAGTTGAACACGGGTGCGGTCGCCAGCAGCCGCTCGAACTCCTCGTGCGAGTCGACCTCGTAGATCCACGCGCCACCGTGCGCGCCGACCACGTGGTAGCGCGCGGTCACCTTGCCGCGGCGCTCGAGGTCGGTGCCGTAGTCCGGCATCCGAGCGATCGCCTTGACCAGCGCCTGGGACAGGAGCCCCAGGTCGATCTGCCAGAGCACGAGGAACTTCATCGCCATCAGCAGATCCTCGGCAGCTGCTCACCGATCGGGACGTCGACCACACGGGTGGCGCCGAACCCGGTGCGTGCCACCACCATGCCGGCGTGCTCCGGGACGCAGGTGCCGATCACCGCCGCGTCCGCTCCGTACGGGTGTGCCCGCATCGCGGCCAGCACCGCCTCGGCGTGGTCCGGCGGCACGAAGGCGACGAGCTTGCCCTCGTTGGCGACGTACAACGGGTCGAGCCCGAGCAGGGAGCAGGCGTTCTGCACCATCTCCGGCACCGGGATCCGGCCCTCGTCGAGCTCGACGCCGACGCCGGACGCGGACGCGATCTCGTTGAGCGCCGTGCCCAGCCCGCCGCGGGTCGGGTCGCGCAGCGCGTGCAGCTCAGGCGTCACCGCGAGCATCGCCGCGACCAGGCCGGACAGCGGGGCGCAGTCGCTGCGGATCTCGGTGCCGAACTCGAGTCCCTCGCGCACGCTCATGATCGCGACACCATGGACGCCGATGTCGCCGCTGACGATGACCACGTCGCCGACCTCGGCGCGGTGCGGCCCGATGTGCACGCCCGCGGGCACCAGCCCGATGCCGGCCGTGTTGACGAAGACGCCGTCGCCGTGGCCGGCATCGACGACCTTGGTGTCGCCGGTGACCACCTCGACGCCGGCCTGCCGCGCGGCCGCGCCGACCCGGTCGGCGACGGCGGCGACCACCGCGACGTCGGTGCCCTCCTCCAGGATGAACCCCGCCGAGAGGTACGCCGGCTGGGCGCCGCTCATCGCGAGGTCGTTGACCGTGCCGTTGACCGCGAGGTCGCCGATGCTCCCGCCGGGGAAGAACAGCGGGCGCACCACGAACGAGTCGGTGGAGAACGCGATCCGGGCGCCGCCGAGGTCGAGCACCGCGGAGTCGCCGAGCCGGTCGGGCCGCTCGTTGGCGAGCGCCGGCAGGAACAGGTGCTCGATCAGCTCGGCGGTCATCGCTCCTCCTCCGCCGTGCCCCATCACGATCTGCGGACTGTCCCGCAGCGGCACCGGGCAGGTCCAGCCCTCGAAGTCGGGCGCCGGCACCGCCGGGGTGGGCAGCGTCTGCGGTGGTCGAGCTGACTCTCCGGTGGTCGAGCTTGTCGAGACTCAACCAACGGAGCTCACCTCCTCTGCGGGCGTCCGCTGCTGCGGCGGCGTGCTCAGCCGGCGGTAGAGGTAGTACGCCGCGCAGGCGCCCTCACTGGACACCATCGTGGCGCCGAGCGGGTTGCGCGGCGTGCACGCGGTGCCGAACGCCTCGCACTCGTGGGGCTTGAGCAGCCCCTGGAGCACCTCGCCGCTCCGGCAGACCGTCGACTCGTGGGTGTCGATGCCGGTGACCGCGAACCTGTGCTCGGCGTCGTACTCCCGGTACTTCTCGGAGAGCCGCCAGCCGCTCTGCGGGATCATCCCGATGCCGCGCCAGCTGCGGTCGACCACCTCGAACACGTCGTCGAGCATCCGGCGCGCGGTCGGGTTGCCGTCGTCGGAGACCACCCGGGCGTAGGCGTTCTCGAGCTCGTGTCGGCCCTCCTCGAGCTGGTGCACGGCGCGCCGGATGCCCTCGAGGATGTCGAGCGGCTCGAAGCCGGTGACCACGATCGGCACCTGGTACCTCTCCGTGAGCTCCGGGTACTCCCGGGTGCCCATCACCGTGCACACGTGGCCGGCCGCGAGGAACGCCTGCACGCGGCACACGGGGGCGGTCATGATCGCCTCGATCGCAGGGGGCACCCGGACGTGGCTGACCAGCAGGCTGAAGTTCTCGATGCCGAGCCGTCTGGCCTCGTGGACCGTCATCGCGTTGGGCGGGGCGGTGGTCTCGAAGCCGATGCCGAAGAACACCACCTCCCTGGTCGGGTTGGCCCGGGCGATCGCGAGCGCGTCCATGGGGCTGTAGACGACCCGGACGTCACCGCCCGCGCTCTTCACCCGGAACAGGTCCTTGTCGCTACCTGGCACCCGCAGCATGTCGCCGAAGGAGCAGAAGATCACGTCGGGTCGCGACGCGATCTCGAGTGCCTTGTCGATCATCTCCAGCGGGGTCACGCAGACCGGGCAGCCGGGGCCGTGGATCAGCTCGATCCCGTCGGGCAGAAGCTGGTCGAGGCCGTGGCGGATGATCGAGTGCGTCTGTCCGCCGCAGACCTCCATCATCGCCCAGGGGTGCGTGGCCGTCCGGTGGATGTCGTCGAGCAGGCGTCGGGCCAGCTCGGGGTCGCTGAACTCCTCGAGGTACTTCATCGCGTCTCCCGTCCTACGGTCTCGCCTGCTGTCATGTCGTCGGTGCCGGCCGGCCGGGGCATCCCGGACTCGGTGGCCGCACGGCCCCAGTGGTCGCCGAACTCGGCGTCCAGCTCACCCATCTGCCGGAAGAGCTCGAGCGTCTCGAGCGCGGACTGCTCGTCGAGGCGCTGGAGGGCGAACCCGACGTGCACGATCGTGTACTCGCCGACCTGGAGGTCCGGCACGTAGGCCAGGCACACCTCCTTGGTCACGCCGCCGAAGTCCACCAGCCCCATGGGCGTGTCGTCCTGCTCCCAGATCGAGGTCACCTTGCCGGGCACTGCTAGACACATGTGCGCTCCGTTTCCCGCGGCTCCACCGCGCTCTCGTCGTGTGCGTGCGGCTCCAAGTCGGGGGAGTGCGCATGAATGGCGACCTGGCCGAGGGCCAGGCCGGCGTCGGTGGGGGGCACGTGCCGGTGCCGGAGCACCACGAAGCCGTGCTCGCGCAGGGCGCGCGTGCACCCGGCGGTGAGGAGCGTGTTGACGAAGACGCCGCCGGAGAGCGTCACCTCGGCGACCTGCTCGCGCTCGCGAGCACGCGTGGCGACGTCGACCACGAGACCGACGACGGCCCGGTGGAAGCGGACGGCGACGAGATCGGGGGCGACTCCGGCGGCGACGTCGTCCACGACCGCGCGGATAACCGGCGCGCAGGAGACCGGGCCGAGGTCGTCGGGCACCTCGAACGTGTAGCTGCCCGGTGCGTCGACGGCCCGGCGAGCGGCGGACTCCAGGTCGATCGCGGCCTGGGCGTCGTACTCGATGCGGTGGCGGGCGCCGACCAGCGACGAGACGGCGTCGTAGAGGCGACCCATGCTGGACGTGGGGGTGCAGGCCAGGCCGGTCTCCAGCTGGTGCGCGAGGACCCGGCGTTCGTCGGTGCTGGCGGCGGTCACGCTCGGGAGCCCGGGCGACCACGCGACGCCGGCCGAGTGGAGGTGGGCGAGGGCCATCCGGCAGGGGTTGCGGATGCCGGCGTCGCCGCCGGGTAGCGGCACGTAGCCGAGGTGTGCCACGCGACGAGCGCCGGCGTAGTCGGCGAGCAGGAACTCACCGCCCCAGACCGCGCCGTCGGTGCCGTAGCCGGTGCCGTCGAAGGCGATGCCGAGCACCGGTCGGTCACCGGGGTGTCCGTTGTCGGCCAGCGTGGAGGCGACGTGGGCGTGGTGGTGCTGCACGAGGTGGACCGGCCGCCCGTCGGCATGGGTGCGGGCCCAGGCGGCGGAGCGGTACGACGGGTGCGCATCGGCGACCAGCGCCGCGGGCGCGATGCCGGTGAGCATCTCGAGGTGCCGCTCGCCGGCGGTGAACGCCTGCTGGGTGCGGTAGTCGTCCATGTCGCCGACGTGGGCCGACATCCAGGCCTGTCGGCCGGCGGCGAGACAGAAGGTGTTCTTCACGTCGGCGCCCACGGCGAGCACCGGCTCGGACGGGAACGGCAGGTGCAGCGGCAGCGGCGCGTAGCCCCGGGAGCGCCGGACCGGGAGCGGCTCGCCGTCGACCACGCGCACCACCGAGTCGTCGCAAGGCACGTGGATCGGCCGGTCGTGGGTGAGCCAGGCGTCGGCCAGGCCCGCCAGCCGCACGTGGGCGTCCTCGTCGTCGATGACGATCGGTTCGCCGGCAACGTTGCCGCTGGTCATCACGAGCACCCGCCCGTCGTCGAGCAGCAGGTGGTGCAGGGGCGTGTACGGCGTCATCACGCCGAGGTCGGGATTGCCGGGGGCGACCTCGACGCAGACCTCGACGGCCGGCCCGTCGCGCCGGGGGAGGAGCACGATCGGCCGGTGGTGGCCGGTGAGCAGGTCGCGCTCGGTCTGGTTGGTCACGACCACCGTGTCGGCGGCGTAGGCGTCGGCGACCATCACCGCGAACGGCTTGTCGCCACGCTGCTTGCGCTTGCGGAGCAGCCCGACGGCGGACGCATCTGAGGCGTCACAGGCCAGGTGGTAGCCGCCCAGGCCCTTGACCGCGAGGACAGCGCCGTCGGCGAGCATGCGCTTCGCCTCGGCAAGGGCGTCCTCACCCTCCCGGCGCGCGGCGCCGGGCTGTTCGAGGGCCAGGGTCGGCCCGCACACGGGGCACGCGATCGGCTGGGCGTGGAACCGGCGGTCGGCCGGGTCGGCATACTCCGCCGCGCAGTCGGGGCACATCGCGAAGCCGGCCATCGTGGTGCTCGGCCGGTCGTAGGGGAGGGCCGTGACGATCGTGAACCGGGGCCCGCAGTTGGTGCACGTGACGAACGGGTGGCGGTGGCGCCGGTTGCCCGGCGTGGTCAGGTCGCGCACACAGTCCGGGCAGGTTGCGACGTCGGCCGAGACCAGGGTGCGGCCGGCGCCGGTGCTCGACTCCCGGATCTCGAAGCCGGTGCCGCCGATCGGGGCGATCGCTTCGGTGGTGACCGTCCACACGTCGGCGAGGGTGGGCGCGTCGGTTCGTACCCGTCGTACGAAGGCGGCGAGGGGGTCGGGCGCCCCCTCGACCTCGGCGAGCACGCCGTCAGGCGTGTTGGTCGCCCAGCCGCTGAGGCCGAGCTCGTGGGCGAGGGCGTGGAGAAACGGTCGGAAACCGACACCTTGGACCAAACCCGTGACCGTCACGCGCAGGCCGCGCCGATCCGAGCTGCCCCAGCGCGCCGACATGCGGCCCCAATCTTGCGCTGCCGCGTCGTCGGACGTCCGGTGGGCGCAAGTCGCGAGTCAGGCTCACGTCGGCCGGGCTGACCAGGCAGGTGAGGCTGCGCGGTCGTGGTTTCTCCCTGCTCGGCACCGTACGCCGGGATCCCGGGACCCGCCAGAGTCAGCCGCTCCGGCCCGGCTCCCCCGCCGGGACGGAACGGTCTGGATGTTGCATTTCGCCCGAAAAGGCGGGTCCGTCCTGAGTGGCTCGCGTGCATCGTGTAGCTATCCGGGGGCGACGCGATCGGGAGGGACGTCGGCCGCGCTGGGGCGTTCCGGCTACGAACTCCGGCGACCAGACAAGCGCGAGGTGTGCGCCCATGCCGACGACGCAGGACCGTCAGTTCCAGGTACGGACCTCCTACGTGATCACGGCTGCTGTTGTCGGAACGGTCGTAGCGCGACTGGCGTTGCTCGGTTTGCCCGCGTGGCCGGATGAAGCGGGGTTCCTGACGGTGGGGAGCGGATGGCGTCTTGGGGGCTCGTCAACCGATGAGACGCTGTATGGCAACTATTGGGTGGACCGGCCGCCCCTTCTGATTGGGTTGTACGGTCTCGCCGACCGACTCGGGGGCCTCGAAGCGCTGCGTTACCTCGGTGCCCTGGCGGCCGCCGTCACGGTCGTGTGCATCGCGTGGATCGCACGCTTGCTTGACGGTCCTCGTGCGGCGCAGTGGGCGGCCGTGACCGGGGCAGCGCTGCTATCCACCCCGTTCCACTGGTCGTTCATGGTTGACGGCGAGCTGTTGGCCGCACCGTTCGTGGCCGCGGGGATCGGGTGCTTGCTCAGCGGTCTTGCTGCCGATGGGCGGCGCGGATTGACGCTGACCTTCGCGGGAGGTGCAGCGGGAGCCGCGGCCATCCTGACCAAGCAGAACGTCGCAGACGTGGCTGTGTTCGCGACCGCTCTCTTCCTGATTGGGCTGCTGCTCGGCTCCGTCACTGTCGGGAAGGTCGTCAGGCATGCGGCGGCGTTCCTGGCAGGTGTGATGGTGTTTGGTGGCGTGGTCGCCGCCTGGACGGTTGCCCATGGGACCTCTCTCGGTGCCGTCTTCTACGCGATGTATCCATTCCGGATCGACGCCGCGCGGGCGACCTCGCGAGGTCTGACCGGAATCTCCTGGAACCGCGTGCTGGAGCTGGGGGTGGCAGCACTTCTCAGCGGCCTGTTGCTGCTGATCGTGTGGGTCGCGGTCTGGGGTCTGCGACGCCGAAACCGGCGGGCCTCCGTTCTCGCCCTGCTGGTGCTGGTCGCCTTCGACCTCCTCTCGGTGGCAGGCGGCACGAGCTATTGGCTGCATTACCTGATCCAGCCAGTCGTTGCCGTGGCCGCATTGACCGGCATCGTGGCTGCCCGGGAGTCGTGGGCGCGCGCATTGAGCGTCGGCACAGCGGTGATGGCACTCCTTGGATGGTCTGTGCTCATGGTCTCGCCACCGCAGACCGCCGAGGAGCTCGTGGGCAAGGCCATCGCCGGCGCGTCCAGAGCAGATGACTCGATCGTCACCGTTCCCGGGCGATCCAACGTCAACTATGCCGCTGGCCTGCCCTCGCCCTATCCGTACCTGTGGGGGCTCCCCGCACGTACGCGCGATCCAGGCAGGGCGAGGCTCAAGGAGCTCCTGGCCGGCCCGGCTGCGCCGACCTGGGTCGTCGCCATTCGTCGACTGCACCGTCCACCCCCGCCAGGCTCGCTGGGTGCGACGATCCTGCAGCACTACCGGCCCGTAGCTCACATCTGTGGCAAGACGGTGTACCTGAACAAGAACGTGGAACGGCGAACGCCCACTCCTCACTCCCGGCCGGACGCCACGAGAGCTTCCAGGTGCGAGTCCGTGACCGTCACTCCCCATCTGCTCCGGGAACTCAGCTGACCGGTGTCCCCGTAGTCATCTCGCCGCACAAACGGAGCCGAACTGGTGGCGCAGACAACAGCCCCTGGAGTCTCGGGTCTCCAAGGGCTGTTGTATGGCTTGCGCAGTAACTCTCCCCCGACAAAGTTCGAGCCACCGAGCTTGCCGCCCTCAAAGCGTAGGCCGCAACGAGCGAGTCGTGTGGCGAAACCGTGGAATAGACCTGACGAGTCTGCCCGGCGCGGTTCCGTTGTGCCGTGCCCGCTGCTCGTGGAGCCCGGCGGCGACCTCGCCGGAGAGCGTCAGGTTGCGGCGTAGCCCCTGGAACTTGGGCCGGGTCACCATCCCGCCGCCGACCCGAGGTTGAGCAGTCAGAGCCTCATCTACTATACTAGGTAGTAGATGGGTTGCAGTTGGTCCTGAGACCCAGGCAAGAACGAACCGCCCCGGCGACGATGCCGGGGCGGTTCTTGCGGGTGCCCCCGACAGGATTCGAACCTGTGACCGGCGGATTAGAAGGCCGCTGCTCTGTCCAGCTGAGCTACGGGGGCGACGGGTCGGAACTTACATCGGGACAAGCATCGGGATGACCCTCGTGTAGCTATGGCTCCGTTGGCTGCTCTGACCCCGGTCAGTATCCCCGATTGGCTGGCTGAGCTGTGCCCGAACTCCCCAGCGGGACCTACTGCGCGGAAGGGCGGCTGGTCAGGCGTGAACCGGTCAACGCGGATGCCTTCGTCAGCCGTCGGCGGAATCGGCCGCGACGTGGGACTCCGCAGCCGCGGCCGTGTCGCGCTCCTCGCCCAGGTCGGCGAGGTGGGAGTCGAGGACCACCACAGCGCCTCCGAGCAGGCCCGCAACCACCGGTGCCGGCAGGCCCGTTCGACGCAGGGCGGTTGCCGTGAGCAGCATCACCGTCGACCAGGACGCCACGGAGGTTGCGAAAGGCACCGTGGCGCGCTTCCACGGCTCCTCCGTGTCGGGGATCACGACGAAGACCTGGAGACCGGGCTTGTCCAGTCGCCAACCCACCGCGTACGCCGCGAACAGGATGCGCGAGCGCTTGGTCGCGCCGGACGCGAGGCACGCGAGGCCCACCCCGGCGCCCCGGACCACTGCACCTGGTCGCACCTTCACGACAGCACCTCCGGTCAGGTCGTCACGCGCACCTCGTCGAGGGACACCCCGGCGAGGTGCCGTGGCAGATCCGAAGCCGAGCATGCTCGCCTACGGTACTGCCAGCAGCAGCCGAGTGGGTTTTCGTCAGGACAACCACCAGACCAATCTGTGGGTCTAGAGGTCGCCGGACGCGGGTGAAAGCGGGGTGCATCGCGCGGTCGACGGACCTTACTGCTCGGCGTCAAGCCCATCGGTCCGCCACAGGCCGGGGTGTTGCTCCACCCATAGCAGGGCGTCGCGGTGGCCGAACGCGGAAGCGGCCGCGAAGAAATCGGGGTCGAACATGAGGTAGGAGAGAAGCTCGCCCTGCAGCGGGCTGTCGCTGCCGAGCAACCGGTGCATGACCTGCAGGTCGGGATCGCCGAGGGTGCGAAGTAGCGAGCCGTGGTTGGCGCGGAAGACCTCCATCGCGGTGCGGGCAATCTCCGCTCCGTCCTGGGGCGCGACTGCGACGTAGGGGACCGTGCGGTACGCCGCCTGGCCGCGTGCCGCGCGGTGACGCTTCAGAACCGGGGCGAGCTCGGCATCCCGCGTCAGTGCGTTGAGCTCCGCGAGCCGCCGCAGGTCGTGCCGCAGGGGGTCGTCCATGACCGCGCCGAGCAGCGTAGCCCCGGCGTCTCCCAAGTCGACGGCCACCCGGTCCAACTCGGTGTCTGACGGGGGGCGCAGTCCGCCAGTGCCGACCACAACCACACGGTCGGCACCGAGCTCGAGCGCCGGAGCGAGCGGCGCTCGACGGCGGGTGGCGCCGTCGACGTACCATCCCGCGGCTTCGGCGGGCTCATCGACGTGCACGGCGGGGAACAGAACCGGGATCGCCGCGGAGGCCATCAGGTGGGGGACGTCAAGCCGGCTTGCGACGAACCGCCCGTGGTACTCGGGCGCCGAGTGGGGTAGCGGGGAACCGGACTCGGTGAACATGATGACTCGCCCGGTCCGGACGGACGACGCTGTGACAGCCGCGGTCTCGATGACCCCATCCGCGACGTTGCGGTGCAGGGCCTCCCAGTCGATGAACTTCGCGAGGGTGTGGGCGAGCGGCTGGCTTCCGAACAACCCACGCAGGCGGAAGTACGACAGACCTAACGTCTCCGATGTGTAGCGTGCGAGCACTTCCGGCAACTGCTTCCACAACGGCCGCATCACGTGCTGCTTCGTGGTCTGGCTGAGCACGCTCTTGAGGCGCGCGATCTGCTCATCCGGTTCCAGGTGAGCAGTCCCGCTGAGCGCGGCCGTGAGCAGTGCACCGGCGCTGGTGCCGACCAGCACGCGTGGCCGGGTGCCGTGTTCCGCCAGAGCCGGAATCAGTACCTCCAGCGCGCCAACCTGGTATGCCGAGCGAGCGCCGCCCGCATCGAGAACCAGCGCCACCTGGGTCCTGTCCTTCTTGGGAGTCTGACTGGCCTGCACCCCGCGATCCTAGGTCGTCTGCGCCGAGCACCAGGATGCGACTACAGGGGACGTTCTTCCGGTGCTCAGGCCCCACCTCGGCTGACGCCTCGGGACGCTTGGGAACGGCGCGACGCGTCGGCGTACCGCTGGGCGAGAAGCCTGACCTCCACGAGCAGCTCGGGTGAGTCGAGCACCTCGAACGGCGCATCCCACCAGGCCAGGTACTTCGCGACCATGGCTGCATCGTCGGAGCCGACCGTGACGACGCAGGCGTCGTCGCCATCGGGCTCGATCTCGACCGAGGCGGGTGCCCGTTCGCGGATCGCATCGGCCGGGGCAAGCAGGCGCACCCGATAGCGTCTCTGCCACGGCGCCGTCTCCAGTGCCCGCACGACGTAACGCTCGAAGCCACCCTCGGGGTCGGGGCGCGGCCGGAAGCGACGACCGTTGGGCAGGTCCGCCAGTCGTCTCGTCGGAGGTCCCAGCCCAGCAGGTACCACCGGGCACCTCGCAGGACGAGCCGGTAGGGCTCGACCTCCCCACGGGCTGTCCGACACGGCGGACTCGTCGATGCGAGCCTTCAGCAAGATCATCGCGCTGCTGGCCGGGAAGACGACGGTGGCGATGGTGGGCGTACCCATAGCGGGTTCGGTGTTCGGCACCGGTCCCACCTTCTCCAGCAGCGGTCAGCAGACCGCACCCGGCGAAGCCGACTTCGCGGTGTTCAAGGGACCGGACATCGAGATCGCGCTGACCTCCCTGCCCTGGGTGGACGAGCCGCTGCTCTTCCTCGACACCGACGACATCGAGCAGACCCGAGAAGCGCTGATCGGCTCCGGCGCCTCCGGGGTCGTCGAGGCCCCCGGGGCGAGGCTCGCTGTCGTCCGGCTCGCCAACGGTAACCTCCTCGGCCTTCGTCAGTCGATGGTCGCCGCCTGGTGACCTGCGGCGCGGGCAGCCGACCTCGCCGGCGGACTGCCAGGACGAAGCCGGGACTGGACTGGTCCGGGTGCGTCACCCCGCCAGCAGGGCCGGCTCCATGGGGGACAGGAACCCTCGGGCCGACCTCGGTGGCCTGGGCATGGGCGGCGCGGCGTCCGGGCTCCGGGTCGGCGGTGGCCAGGTTGGGGCGGAACGCGATGCTGCGGATGTCGTCGACACCGGCCCAGCGCAGCCAGTCCTCGAAGTACGGCTGCTGGAAGTCGTTGCCGAAGCCTGGACCGCGGTCGGGGCCGTAGACCGCGCCGGTGTAGATGACGGCGACCCGCTTGTTCTCCAGCAGGCCGGTGTAGCCCGTGACGGGGTCGAAGCCGAAGATCATGCCGGGCTGGCTGACGACGTCGATGAACTGCTTGAGGATGTAGGGCACCGATGCGTTCCACATCGGCACGGTGAACAGGTAGTAGTCCGCGGAGTCGAAGCGCTCGAACGTCGTCGCGCGCGGCGCGCCATGCGGTGGCCTCGTCGCCCTCTGGGTCGGCGCCGGCGAAGATCGCCATCTTGGCGGCCGCGGCGGGCGGGCCGAACTCGGGCAGGGTGCCGTCCCAGAGGTCCCAGTGCTCGACGGCGACATCGGGTTGGGTCGCGCGCAGCTCGTCGAGGAACGTCGCCGCGATGGCGAGGGACTCGGAGCGCTGGCCGCGGGGGGAGGCGGAGATGTGCAGCAGGGTGGTCATCAGCGATTTCTTCCTTCGTGAGAAGTTACGTGCGAACGCACATAGTTATATCAAAGTGTGTGCGCACGCACAAGACCTGCTAGTGTGAAGCCATGACAGGAGACCTCGCCGACACGTGGGGCGCGCTGCTCAAGGTGCACGCCGCGCTGGTGCCGCGCTTCGACCGCGAGCTTCAGGAGACCCACGGCCTGCCGCTGACGTGGTACGACGTGCTGCTCGAGCTCAACGCCGCGCCGGAACGGCGTCTCACCATGGGCCAGCTCGGCTCGGTCGCCGCTGTCAGCCGCACGCGAGTCAGCCGGGTCGTCGACGAGATGGTGCGGGCCGGGCTGGTGTCCCGGGAGCCCAACCCGGACGACGGTCGGTCGGCGTTCGCGGCCCTGACCCCCGCAGGTCGGGCGGCGCTGCGCAAGGCGGCACCGACGTACGTCGCCGCGGTGCAGCGTGAGTTCGCCGACCACCTCACCGCGCGCGAGGCCGAGGTCCTGGCGGGAGCGCTGCGCAAGGTGCTCGCCGCGGGCACTCGCGGGCGGTGACCCGGAAGTCCCGAAGGCTCAGTGGCCGGCAGGGATCGTGCCGAACGTGAGCAGGACGTGTTCGAGCGTGGAGGCGAGAAGCTCGTGCGTCGCCTCACGGGTGGCGTCGCCGCGTAGCCAGCGTCGGGTCGCGGCCCGGTTCAGACCGGTCCAGCATTCCAGCGCGTGGCGCAGACGTGGGGAGTCCTCGGCGATATCGGCGTGGAACGCCGCGAGCTGCACGACGGCGCGGCGCACCAGGTCGGCGACCGCGCGCCTGACGTCGGGGTCGGCAATGTCCTCACCGGGTGCGATCGTGCCGAGGTAGATCGTCCGGTTCGCCTCGGTCCAGTCCAGCCAGCGCGACACCGAGTCAGCCACGCGCGCACGGGCGCTGGGTCCCAGTGGCGGCCTGAGTTCTTCCTCCCGGCCGGCAGCGAGGCGTTCCAGCAATGCGAGGTAGACCTCCTTGCGACCGCCGAAGTAGTGGTGCACGAGCCCTCGCGCGACACCGGCCGCCTTCGCAACGTGGTCGACCGTGACCTCCTCGTACCCGCTTTCGGCGAGCAGCACATTGGCGACGTCGAGGAGCTGGTCTCGACGCTCGGCGGCGTTCAGGCGGTGGTACTTCGGCGGTGTGCTCACGCGACCACTGTACGGAGTTGGCGCCCCGTCAACAAATCTGTTAGCGTATTGCTAACAAGCCGCTCCCCGGAAGTACCTGAAGTGACCGGCGAGACGGAGTGGGTCCCGCCTAAGTGAGGGGTAGGCGGGGCCACGCTTCGGTCGCCCGTCCACACGAGAGCGGCGGGCGTCCATCCAGATTCGCACCTAGACCACGGAGTGGGTGTCTGTACACGAGCGCAGCCCGGGGCGCAGAGTGCAGGCATGGCCCGGCAACGCCTCGCCGTCGGCCTGACTCCGATGGAGACCCGGCGCGCGGTCGTGCTCCATGTCGCGCAGCGGGCGGAAGACCTGGGGTACGACGCCTTCTTCCTCGCCGAGGGATGGGGCCACGACGCCGCGGTGCTGCTGGCCGAGGTCGCGACCCGTACCAGCCGGATCACGCTGGGCACCGGCGTACTCAACGTGTGGGGCCGTAGCCCAGCCAGCATCGCGATGCTGGCTACGTCGCTCCACGAGATCTCGGGTGGTCGCTTCGTCCTCGGTCTCGGGGCCGGCAGCCCGCCGCTGGCCGAGGGGTTCCACGACGTGGCGTTCACGGCACCCGTCGAGCGGCTGGCGGCGGTGACACGGCAGGTACGTCGGCTGCTGAACGGCGAACGCCTCGACCCCTCGACCGAGCGCGCGAACCGGCCGCTCAGGCTGGCAGTGACCCCCACGGGGGAGATCCCGATCCACCTCGCCGCGCTCGGTCCGAGGGCCACCCGGCTGGCGGGCGAGGTGGCCGACGGCTGGACCCCGTTCCTGCTACCGATCTCTGGCCTGGGTGCTGCCGTCGGGCTGCTCAGGGAGGGGCATGATCGTGGTGCGCCTGATCGTCCGCTCCCGAGCATCGACCCGTGCATACCGACGGCGGTCGCCGCCGACCCCGCCAAGGCGCGCGGGCTGGCCTCGTGGTGGGTGTCGTTCTACCTGGTCAGCATGGGCCCGCTGTACTGCCAGACCCTGCGCCGATACGGCCACGGCGACGCGGTCGACGAGGTCCTTGCCGCCAACCCGACCCCGCGCACCTTCGAGGTACCGGAGTCCGCCCGCGTGCTGCTGGACGAGCTCACGCTCTGGGGAGACGCCGACCGGGCTCGGTCGGCGCTCGACCGCTGGTACGCCGCCGGCGCCGAGCTGCCCGCCATCACCCTCCCGCCCGGCCGGCCGGTCGAGGAGCTCGACCACATCCTCGAGTCGATGGCCCCGCTGTAGACCGTCGTTCAGGGCGTGGTTCTGGGAAGGCGCCCGAGTCCCCAAACCATGTCGTAGAGCACGCCCGGCCTCCCGGCCCGGTCGAAGTCGTCGAAGGTCATGGTGGGCGTGTCCGGGTCGTCGCGGTCGAGCAGGAACGTCTTATGGTCGAGTGGCATAGCCTCCCTGGCGATGCCGTCCTCGCAGACGAGCAGCCCGCGGGCGGTCTCGGTCACGTCTACTCGGCGATCGGGCCAGCCGTAGGCACCGGCGTACGGCGTGAGCTGTTCGGGCACGTCGGGTGACGGGTCCAGGCGCAGCGTCGCGACCTGGACCCCGAACCATGCGGGCACCACTTCGGCCAGGACCGAGCGCGCCGCGGCGCGTCCGGCGCTGCCGTTGCTGAGGACGACCACGGCACCGTCTCGATCCGGGAGCAGCCGCAGGACCGACCGCTGTCCGTTGACCACGCCGTCCCAGCCCCAGACCTCGGCGCCACCCCAGTCGAACCGGCCGAGTCCCAAGCCCCACGCGTCGAACCAGCCGTGAATCGCGACGTCAGCGTGGACCTCGCGCAACGGCGCCGGCACCGAGTCTGCAAGATGCCAGGCGGCGTACCTGAGCATGTCGCCGAGCGTCGAGGCGATGGTGGCACCCGCGGGGCTGAAGGCGCGGCACAGCAGCGGCTCGACCGGCATGGTCGGGCCCGACGATGCGTCATGCCCGACCGCGCGGTCGGCGATCGCGGATGTCGTCCACGTCGTCTCACACAGCCCTGCCGGCGCAAGCAGCCGAGGCATGGCCTCCTCCCAGGCCAACCCGGTCACGGTCTCGATCGTCCGCCCCAGCACGCACCAACCGGCGTTCGCGTAGGACCAGTGCTCGTCGGACGGCGCCTCGCCGGCGATCTCCTCCACCAACCGGGCCAAGGCCTGGTCGTCGTCGCCATCGTGCGTGTCGAACCCGAACTCCAGGGCCGCTCGCAGCGGTACGGGCGACCGGTTCGCCAGGAGGTCGCGAAGGGTCGCGGTTGCCGCCCATGAAGACCGCCGCAGCTCCGGAACATGAGCGGCCACCTGGTCGTCCAGGGACAGCTGATGCTCGGCGTCGAGGACCGCCAAAGCCGATGCGACCATCGACTTGGTGAGCGAGCCGATCCCGAACCGGGTGGACGCCGTCACCGGACTCGCGGTTCGAACGTCTGCGACACCCGAGTACGCCGCGACCGACTCTCCCTGCCGGGAGATCCCGAGGGCCATCCCGGGAACACCCTGCGCCGTCGCATGCCTCTGGAGAAGGACGGCAAGCGCACCCTCATCCACGGACCGAGCGTAGTGCGAGTCGTCCGACTGGGCCGAAAAGACGTGGGGCGGTGGATAGCGTCCTTGTCGGCCTTCAGTGGCACCTCCTCACAGGATTGGTTGAGGGGCTAGGTTCGGCATCGGAGAAAACTGCGCTAGCGAACGAGGGAGAACGCCATGAGCGACATCAGCACATCTGGACCCGCCTACCGAGTGGTCAACCCCGCTACCGGCAAGGTCGTCGAGACGTTCGAGTACGCGACGGATGGGGAGATCGAGGCGGCGCTCGCTGCGGTTCAGACGGCTTACAGCGTATGGCGGGATGTGCCGATCGCGGAGCGGGCCAAGACGGTCAAGAGGATCGGCGAGTTGTTTGTGGAGCGACGGCGGGAGCTGGCCGCGATCGCGACCGAGGAGATGGGCAAACCACTGGGCGAGTCCCGTGGCGAGGCGAAGTTCTGCGGCGAGATCTTCGACTACTTCGCGACCGAGGGGCCCGAGCTCGCGGCTGACCAGCCGATCAAGACCTTCTCCGGAGGCAAGGCGATGGTCCAGCGGCTCCCGATCGGGCCGCTGCTGGGGATCATGCCGTGGAACTATCCCTTCTACCAGATCGCCCGGTTCGCGGCTCCCAACCTCATGCTCGGGAACACGATCGTGCTCAAGCACGCGGAGTCGGTACCCAAGTGTGCGCTCGCAGTCGAGCAGATCATGGTCGACGCCGGGCTGCCTGAGGGCGCGTACGTCAACGTGTTCGCTTCCCACGCCCAGATCGAGCAGATCATAGGTGACCCGCGCATCGCCGGTGTCTCGCTGACCGGCTCGGAGCGGGCAGGTGCGGTGGTCGCCTCGATCGCTGGGAAGAACCTCAAGAAGTGCGTGCTCGAGCTCGGCGGCTCTGATCCCTACATCGTCCTGGACACCGATGACGTCGCCGCAGCTGCGGACCTCGCCTGGGAGACGCGGATCAGCAACACCGGTCAGGCGTGCAACTCCAACAAGCGGTTGATCGTGATGGACAACGTCTACGACGGCTTCGTCGCCCGACTCACCGAGCTTGCCAAGGACCTGCGGCCCGGGAATCCGGCCGAACCGTCGGAGGGTACGTTCGCCCCGCTGTCGTCGCGAGCCGCGGCCGAGAACCTGGCCGAGCAGGTCGAGGACGCCGTAAGCAAGGGCGCCACCCTGCATGCTGGCGGCGTGCTCGGCGAGGGCCCGGCGGCGTACTACTCGCCTGCGGTGCTCACCGGGATCACCAAGGACATGCGCGCCTATCGTGAGGAGCTGTTCGGGCCGGTCGCGGCGGTCTACTCGGTCTCCAGCGACGACGAGGCACTCGCACTCGCCAACGACAGCGACTACGGGCTCGGCGGAGCGGTGTTCAGCACCGATACCGAGCGCGCCACGAAGGTCGCCTCTCGACTCGAAGTGGGCATGTCCAATGTCAACACCCCAGCGGGGGAGGGGGCCGAGGTGCCGTTCGGCGGTGTCAAGCGCAGCGGGTTCGGACGTGAGCTCGGGCCGCTTGGCATGGACGAGTTTGTGAACAAGCGGATGTTCTACGTAGCCGACTGAGCCGCGTGGACACGTCGGCGATCAGACGCGCCCTAGGCGCTGGCGTATCGCTGTCGACCGGTCGCGCCGCCACCAGCCCAGTGCCCGATGTCGAAGAGGAAGCCCAAGACCACTAGGGCCCAGCCCCAGCCGCTCACCTCGGTCACCGGGTTGTAGGCAAGGACGTAGAACAGGGTTGCGTAGGGGAAGAGGATCAGCCCGAACAGCGGGATGAGGAAGCCGGTGAAGGCGCGGTCCACCAGGTTCGTGAAGATCCAGATGAGCACCAGCGCGACTCGAGGCGCGAACCCGGCGAGCATTGCCAGCAGGCATCCCATACGTGGATCCTTCCCTCGGCCCACGTGGTGAGCCTGTCCTCACGTCATTGTGCGGATCGCTGGCCGCGGAACCGTCACCCGCTGCGGGTGAACCCGCATCGGCGCTCAGACTCGCACGATCGATGCCAGCCAGGCGCTGACGCTTCCAGGTTCGACCGTGATCTCGAGCTTCGCCGGTTCGATCGTCTCCACGCGCCAGTCGTCGCTGAAGCTGGCCCGGATCTCGGCCCGCTGGACGCGACGCGGGCCCCACTCGCCGGGTTCGAGATCGCTGAAGCAGAGCATGTAGTACCGAGCGCCGAGCGGCATCGAAGCGCGCAAGGCATTCACGAACGTCGGTCGGTCGGGATCGTCAAACACGTGGAAAAGTCCACAATCGAGAACAGTGTCGAAAGACTCACCGAGATCGGCCAGACGCAACGCGTTCCAGGTGATGAAGCGGGCACTGAGTTCGCGCTCGATCGCTTTTCGCCTCGCGATCTCGAGCGCAGCGGCCGCTGCGTCCACACCGGTCGCGTTGAGACCGATCGCCGCAGCCATCAGGGCATGCTCGCCGGTGCCGCAGCCGACGTCCAGTACACGCCCGACCAGACGGCCGCGATCGGCCAATTCGCGGAACGCGGCCTGTGGCCTGCCGATGTCCCAGGGCGGCCGCCCCGCCACGTACATGGATTCAAAATCGCCGCGTCGCGCCCGGCGCGGTCCCGGCAACCCCTCGTCGCGCTCACTCTCCGACATCGCACCTCCCAAGGAGTCAGCCCGTGTTCCAACTATGCGCGTGTTCTCGGCCGCGATGGCGGTGGCCTTTGGCGTGATGGGAGGATCACAGGCGCGGGGGTCGAAGGTTGGGAGTGAGTCTTATGCGCATCACCATTGATACACGGGAGGACAGCTACGAGGATGCCCTCGGCGTCCTCCGTCGTGCCTACGGGCGGCACCGATTGCCGCGCAAGGCGGAGGAGTCGCCCGCGGTGCCCGAGGGGGTCGACGTGAGCACCGGCGGCGCAGTGGCGGCAGAACCGGACAACCGGTCCGCTTCCGCAGCCGGTCGGGGAGACACGGAGTTGAGGAAGCCTGCGGCTAAAGGGACCAAGAAGTCGGCTGCCAAGCGGACCCCAGCAACCAGGGCAGCCGTCGAGTCGCCAGTTTCGAAGTCGACGGTCAAGAGAGCCTCCGGCAAGAAGGCCGCCCGAAGTGCACGTGTCCATGGCCGACCGGCGGCAACGAGGAAGCGGTCCGCATCCGGCGTCGCAGCCAACACGGCACCGCGCGGACAGTCCGAGGCCGTCCGTGCCTGGGCCAAGGAACAAGGGATGCAGGTAAGTACGAGGGGACGGATGCCCGCCACGGTGATCTCCGCCTACCTGGAGGCACACAACGATTGAGGGTGTCCGTTCGGGAAGGATGACGCCCGCAGGGCGACTGCCATCAATCGTCGAAGCGCACAGCTACCAGGTCGGCGAACGAGGAGTCACGGTGTTCCCACCCCACTGCTCGGGTGCGGTGTCCGTCAGCGTCTGGTTGAGAACCCACTGGTGCCCGAAGGGGTCATCGATGGTGGCCTGCCGCTCGCCGTACTCCCAGTCGTGGGGCGGATCGACCACGCGGGCCTCCCGTGCCACCGCAGTCTCGATCACTCTCGCGACGTCGGCGACCTTCAGCATCACCTGGTGCGAGCGTTCACGCTCCGGCGTTCGCCGTCCCGGCCGAACCTCGGCCACCACCAGCTCGGCCGGCGGCCCGTCCGGTAGCCCGAGCTGCGAGCGATGCCCGTCGCCGATGCGGACGTGTTCGACGAAGCCGAAGACCTCGGAGTACCACGCCACGGCCGATCGGACGTCGGCCACGGTCAGGACGGGGGTCACTCGTGCGTGCGGCGCCGACCGGTTCGTGAGCACCCGGTCAGACTAGATCGTGAAGGGCACCCCTGCGAAGTCGCCATCGAGGTGACGTGCTGCTGCGGTTGGGCCAGGCCAAGCCTTGTCGGGACAACGATGCTCTTGCGTGAGACGCTGGCGCGATGGCTCCCGAAGCTGGTCCAATCGGCGATTGGTTGCAACAGGGCACGAGCGATGCTCAAGAGGTCGCCGACCGGTACAACGAGTGGGCGGCGGGCTACGACGACGACTTGATCTCGTGGTCCTACCAGGCTCCCGCGGTGGTGGCGGAGGCCGTCGTCTCCCGCCACCCTGAGGCGGGCTCGGCCCTCGACGTCGGATGCGGCACCGGACTCGTCGGCCGAGCGCTTCGCGCACGAGGGTTCGCGGGACAGATCCTCGGGCTCGACATCTCGCAGGCGTCTCTCGAGATTGCTCAGCAGTGCGGAGCGTATGACTCGGTCGCGCACGCAGACCTCCAGCAGCCACTCCCCTTCGAGGATGACAGCGTCGACGCATTGGTCTGCGTGGGGGTGATGACCTACCTCCCGGAGGTCGAGGCTGTATGGCGCGAGTTCGCGAGAGTGGTCCGGCCGGGAGGGCTCGTTGTCGCGACGCAGCGGGCGGACCTGTGGCACACCCGCAGATGCCAGGCCGTGGTTGACCTACTAGAGAACGAGGGGGTGTGGACGCCGCCGAAGATCACGGGACCGGCGCCGTACCTGCCGAAAGGCTACGGGGGGACGCCGGAGGTTGACTGCTACTACCTGACCGCGCTCGTCAGCTGACCCGCGCGGACACCAGCGCACCTGATCACACAGTCCTGCTCGGGGTCGATTTCCAGCAGGGGTTCGGGGACGGTGCGTGGGAGCACACCCCCGACGCCGCCGCCGCGGTTGCCAACTTCGCCAAGGCCGCGGCGAGCTGGCGTGGCGCTGCAGGCCGGGTGGTCATGTGCCGGGAGATCTGCTACCCCAGCGACTATCCGGGACCCAGCGGTGAGCCGCTCGCGGAGGTCGTCGCCCACCATCCCCTGATGTCCGGGCGAGACAACGCCGAGTTCTATCCCGGCCTGGTCGAACCGGAGGATCTGGTGATGCGCAAGACGGGGTTCTCCGCGGTCGTGGCCGGGAATCTTCTGGAGATCCTCGCCGAGCACGATTGGGACACCGTGGTCATGGGCGGGCTGACCACTCCAATCTGCGTCGGCACCACCTCCGACGGTCTCAGCATGGCCGGTATCAAGGTGGTGATCCTCGAGGACGCCTGCGCCTCGCAGCCGTTCGACGGGTTCTCGGCCCAGGATGCGCACGCGTTCGCGCTCGTGCGGTTTCGCTACCAGTTCGGCCAGACGATGACGACCAAGGAGTTCAGCGAGTACGCCGATGCCTTGTGCGCGTCCTCGCCGTAGTGGTCTTGGACGGCAGGACTTGGCTGTCTCAACCGGAGCAGATGGTGTGAAAGGTGTCGACCAAGAGCTCGATGTCTTCCTCGGAGGCGACCAGAGGTGGGGCGAGGCGGAGGGTCTGGCCGTGTGCCTCCTTGGCGAGAATGCCTTGGTCGAGCAGCTGCTCGCAGACGTGCCGGCCGGTGCTCAGCTCGGGGCTGATGTCGACGCCGGCCCACAGCCCCCGGGCCCGCACCGCATCGACGCCTTCGCCGACGAGCTCCCCGAGGCCGGCAGCCAGCTTGCCGCCGAGGGTCTCGGCGCGCTTCTGGAACTCACCGGTGTCGAGCATGGCGACCACCTCGCGGCCGATCGCCGCGGCCAGCGGGTTGCCGCCAAAGGTCGAGCCATGGGTGCCCGGCGTGATCACCGCGAGCACGTCGCCGTCGGCGGCGATCGCCGACACTGGATAGAGGCCTCCTCCGAGCGCCTTGCCGAGGACGTAGACGTCGGGCACCACCTCCTCGTGGTCGCAGGCGAAGGTCCGCCCGGTCCGGGCGAGGCCGGACTGGATCTCGTCGGCGATCATCAGGACGCCCTCGGAGTTGCAGAGCGTGCGCACCTGCTGGAGGTAGCCCTCCGGCGGGATGATCACGCCGGCCTCGCCCTGGATGGGTTCGAGCAGGACGGCGACCGTGGACTCGTCGATGGCGGCGTCGAGGGCGGCGAGGTCGCCGTACGGCACGAGCCGGAAGCCGGGGGTGTACGGCGCGTAGTGGGCGGTGGCGACGGAGTCGGTCGAGAACGACACGATTGTCGTGGTCCGTCCGTGGAAGTTGCCCTCCATCGCGACGATCGTCGCTTGGTTCTCCGGGACGCCCTTGACCAGGTAGCCCCACTTGCGGGCGACCTTGATCGCGGTCTCGACGGCCTCGGCGCCCGAGTTCATCGGCAGGATCATCTCCTTACCGGTCAGCTGCGCGAGGTCGCGGGCGAACGGGCCAAGCTGGTCGTTGTAGAACGCCCTCGAGGTCAGCGTCAGCCGGCCCAGCTGCTCCTGCGCGCGGGCCACCAGGCGGGGGTGGGAGTGGCCGAAGTTCAGCGCGCTGTAGCCGGACAGGCAGTCGAGGTAGCGACGCCCCTCGACGTCGCTGACCCAGGCGCCTTCGCCGGACGACAGCACCACCCGCAGCGGGTGGTAGTTGTGCGCGGCGTAGGCCTCGTTGAGCTCGATGTGGGCTTCGGTGTCGCTGACTGGGAGGCTGCTCGCAGTATGGGTGCCGGTGGTGCCCGTCATGCTCGGCATCGTCTCATCCGACCGTCGTTGACTCCGCGCATGTGCCAGGAACCGGCCCTTCCGCGCGCCCGCTCGAGGGTGAATAGTGTGGTTGTGGTCTCAACCACATGGGCGCGGCAGAGAGTGGGGTAGGGAACCTTGTTGGACGAGTCCCGGTTGGGCGAGCTCGAGACGCGGCGGGCCGAGCTTCGTGAGCAGTACCTTCGTCCCGCCGAGGAGCGTGTCTCCCCGGGGCGCGGGATCCATCATGCGGCCCTGATCTGCTCGGACGTCGAGCGGACGATCCGGTTCTACCAGGACGTGCTCGGATTCCCGCTGGTCGAGCTGGTCGAGAACCGGGACTACAAGGGTTCTTCACACTTCTTCTTCGACCTGGGCAACAAGACGCTGCTGGGTTTCTTCGACTTCCCGGGGCTCGGTCTCGAGCCGGGCATCGAGGCCATCGGCGGGGTTCAGCACATCGCGATCTCGATGCCGCGGGACCAGTGGGAGCAGGCCCAGAAGCGGCTGGAGGCCGAAGGCGTGACCTACGCCGGACCCGACCTCGGCATCGAGGAGTCGATGTACTTCAAGGACCCCGACGGCATCCAGATCGAGCTCTTGAGCGATCCGCTGATGTTCTTCGGTGGCCACCAGCTGGACGAGTAGCGGCGTACCCACAGCCACCATCAGCCGCCACAAAGAGAGGTGTTTGCATGAGCGAGTGGAACGCCATGACCTACGAGGGCAAGCCGACGATCTTGAGGGTGGTGCGTGACGAGGCCGAAGGGATGTTCGCCCTGGCTGAACGACCCGACGTCTGGGAGTCGCCCACTGCTTGTGCCGGTTGGTCGACGCGAGACGTCGTCGGTCACATCATCGACACGACCGAGGGCTACTTCCGCGCCTTCGACGCGGCGCGAGGGACCGGCCAGGTGCCCGAGCCGCACGGACTTCCCTTGATGGCGCAGCTTGCGAACGAGGGCGCGACCGCCTTCCGTGGTGTGCCGCAAGCGGAGCTGATCGAGCGACTGCGCGTCGACTTCGAGAAGATGCACGGGATGCTGGAGGCTCTCGGTCCCGACGACTGGACCGGCCTGATGGTCACCCACGCGTACATGGGGCCGGTGCCGGCGTTCTTCTACGCTGCCGGTCAGCTGATGGACTACGGCGTGCACTCGTGGGACATCCGCGAGACAAGCGGTCGCGGCCACGCGCTGTCAGGCGAGGCAGCCGACCTGCTCGTGCCGTTCATGTTCGCGATCTGGCAGGGGACGGTCCGTGCCGAGACCGTGACCGAGTCGTTCACGATCGGCGTCCGGGTCACCGGCAGGAACGCCGGTGACTACCGGGTCTCGGTCAGCGGCGACGGTCTCACCTATGAGACCGGTGAGATCGAGAGCCTGCCGGCCTACCTCGAGTTCGACGCGGCCAGTCTCGTGCTGAGGGCGTTCGGACGGACCAACGGCGGGACCGTGCGCGGCGACACCGAACTCGCCGACCGGTTCCTCAACCTGTTCTTCAGCATCTAGTCCGAGGGGTCGTTGCGCGCCTGGGTTCCTGGTGGGCGAACGTCGGGCTGGGCGTCGTACTCATCGGTCGGGTGGCCCACGGGGAGGCGGTGCTTGGCCACTCGAGAGGTGGGGGTGCGGGGGAGGGCGTCCAGGGACTGCCAGAACCTGGGGACCTTGAACGCGGAGAGCCGTGCGGCGGTCCAGACCCGCAGCTCTTCGAAGTCGAGCCTCCGGTCGGGTATCGCGACGACGAAGGCCTTGACCTCGTCCTCGGTCATCTCCGAGGGCACCCCAACGACAGCCACTTCGAGGACGTCGGGATGCGACGCGATCGCCTCCTCGACCTCGGTCGGCGAGAGATTCAGGCCGCGCCGCCGCAGCACCTCCTTCACGCGCGAGACGAACGTGTAGGTGCCGTCCACGTCCGCGGTGACGAGGTCGCCCGTGTGCAGCCAGCCGCCGGCCACCGTCGCCTCGGTCTCCTCAGGCATCTGCCAGTAGCCCGGCGTGATGGTCGGGTTGCGCAACAGCAGCTCGCCGACTTCTCCGGTCGCGACGTCGCGCCCGCTGCCGTCCACCACGCGGGCCTCGTTCACCGTGCCGAGCGTGGGGTGCTGGCGTGGGGAGCCGAGAGTGCCGAAAGGCCGCTGGCCGTGTCGCCAGATCAGCCCGTACGGCGACTCGGACAAGGCGTAGCCACAGACGACCCGCAGGCGGAACCTCTGCTCGAACTCCTCCTGCCACTCTCGAGCCGGAGAGGGGCCGGTGTAGCAGAGTCTCAGGTCGGTCTCGCCGTCGTCGGGCCGGACCGGCTGACGCATCAGGATCTCCAACATCGCCCCGATGGCGTTGAACTCGGTCGCGCCATGGCGTCGGGCCGAGTCCAGGAACCCGCTGGCCGAGAACCGTGGCAGCAGGACCAGGCCTGCCCCCACCGCGAGCGAGCCGAGCACGGAGTACGCCGGTGCGTTGATGTGGAACAAGGGCAGGGAGGTCATCAGCCGGTCCTCGGCCGTCAGTTCCATCCAGTACGGGAAGCCGACCCCTGCCATCGCGTAGGAGCGGTGCGTCTGCATGACGAGCTTGGACTTTCCGGTGGTGCCTGAGGTGGGGATGAGAACAGCGAGGTCGTCGGGGCCGACGGTCCCCTCCAACCCGGAAGTGGCAACGGCGGTCTCGTTGGTCCACTCGCTGAGCAGTTCGTCGACGTCAAGCACCTCGAGGGGGAGCGGTGCACCTGCCTCGGCGACAACAGGCCGCAGAGCCGCGTCGGTGACAATCACCCCGGGGTTCACCTGACGGATGAGTCCGGTGAGCTCGGCGAGGGTGCTGGCCGGGTCGGTGGGAACGGTCACGGCACCCAGCGAGGCCAGCGCCAACCAGCACAGGACGTACGACGGCGTGGTGCGAGCCGTGACCACCACGAGGTCGCCGCGACCTACGCCGGCGTCACGGAGCCGCTCCCGGAGCCGGGCCACCTGACGGTAAGCGCCGCCGAAGGTCAGCGTGCCTTCGTCTGTGTGAAGCCACGTCGCGCCCGCGTCTCTGTCGGCGGCGGCGGCCAGCAGACCGGGAATGGTCTCGATCACGGACCTCTCCACCGCCATCGCCCGAGTCTGTCTGACCCGCGGGTCCCGGGCAACGTCCGGCGCACCGGCTGCTCTGGCTCATCTCCGAAAGCTCTTGCAGACTCGGGACCATTGGTCCTTGTTGGCGCCCACGAACCCTGCTTACCGTCGATTGCAGACGGGGTAGCGACCCCGACGCAGAGCGAGGGGAGTCACCGTCATGACTGATGAGGCGGTCAGCGTGCTGACGTGGGAAGAGTGCTGGGAGATGTTGCGTGACGAGGAGTTCGGGAGACTTGCCTTCCGCCTCGTCGACGAGGTGCACATCACGCCCATCAACTACGCGGTTGAGGGTGGTTCCCTGCTGTTCCGGACGGCCGAGGGCAGCAAGCTTCTGGCGGTCGTGATGGGGTCCGAGGTGGCGTTCGAGATCGATCGCTACGGGGAGGACTGGGCGCGCAGCGTCGTGGTGCGAGGACCTGCGCGCCTGCTTCCAGAGGACGAGGCACACCGCGCGGAGAACGTTCCGCTGCGGCCATGGGTGCCGACGCTGAAGTACAACGTCGTTGAGATCGAGCCGAAGGTGGTCTCCGGCCGTGCCTTCGAGCTGTCTCGCCCCTGGCTTCACCTCAGGCCGCACGACTGACATGAGGTCCAGTCGACCCTGAAGGTCTTCGCCACAAGTTCGGCAACTGTTCCCGGACGCCTGGAGAACGGCTAGCATCCCAAGCAGGTCATTCCCTCCCTTTACGGGAAGTCTGACGGACGCAACCGACTTCTCGAGGAAGCAGGTGCAGAGATGGCCGACACCGTAGACACCGACCCGGGCCTGGAGCCCACCGACCTCCAGCGTGGGCTGAAGCAACGCCACCTCACGATGATCGCCATCGGCGGCGTCATTGGGGCTGGGCTGTTCGTCGGCTCCGGCGTCGTCATCAACCAGACAGGGCCCGCTGCGTTCCTCAGCTATCTGATCACAGGCGTCCTCATCATCCTCGTGATGCGGATGCTCGGCGAGATGGCGACGGCCAACCCGTCCACAGGTTCGTTCGCCGACTATGCGCGCCGGGCGCTCGGCGGCTGGGCGGGCTTCTCGGTCGCCTGGCTGTACTGGTACTTCTGGGTGATCGTCGTCGGCTTCGAGGCGACCGCCGGTGCGAAGATCATCCAGTTCTGGTGGAAGGGTCCGCAGCTCTGGATGCTGGCGCTTGGACTCATGGTCCTGATGACCGCGACCAACCTGATCTCGGTGAAGTCGTACGGCGAGTTCGAGTACTGGTTCGCCGGGATCAAGGTCGTGGCGATCATCGCCTTCCTCGTCCTGGGCGCGCTGTTCGTGCTCGGTCTGTGGCCCAACCAGAACCTGGACTTCAGCAACCTGACCGATCACGGCGGCTTCCTCCCCAACGGCCCGAGTGCGATCTTCTCCAGCATCGTGGTCGTCGTCTTCTCGATGGTGGGCGCCGAGATCGCCACGGTCGCGGCAGCCGAGTCGCACGACCCGAAGAAGGCGATCGCCAAGGCGACGCAGTCCGTGATCTTCCGGGTGCTGACCTTCTACGTCGGGTCGGTCTTCCTGCTCGTCTGCATCCTCCCGTGGAACGACACCGAGCTCGGCGCGTCGCCGTACGTCGCTGCATTCACCGAGATGGGCATCCCTGGCGCCGACGACTTGATGAACGCGGTCGTGCTCACCGCGGTGTTGTCCTGCCTCAACTCCGGGCTGTACACCGCCTCGCGGATGCTGTTCGTGCTCGCCGGTCGCCGTGAGGCGCCGATGGCCCTGATCCGGGTCAACGGCCGGGGGGTGCCGGTGTGGGCGATCCTCGCCTCGACGGTGGTCGGCTTCCTGTGCGTGATTGCGGCGTACGTCTCGCCCGACACCGTCTTCCTCTTCCTGCTCAACTCCTCCGGTGCGGTGATCCTGTTCGTCTACCTGCTGATCGCGCTCTCGCAGTACGTGCTGCGGCGGCAGACCCCGGAGGACAAGCTGACGGTGAAGATGTGGTTCTTCCCGTACCTCACCATCGCCGCCGCGCTGGGCATCATCGGTGTGCTGCTGCAGATGTTCTTCACCGACGCGACCCGCTCGCAGCTGGTGCTGAGCCTGCTGTCGTGGGGTGTCGTGCTCGCGCTCTACGGCGTGACCCGTTGGCGCGGTGGCTCCATGAGCGCCGAGGAGGTCGAGGCGAAGAAGGCCGGACCCTCCGGTCGTGCGGCGGAGCGCATCCTCGTCCTCGCGAACCAGACCCTCGTCGGCGAGCAGCTGCACGACACCTTGCTGGGCATCGAGGGCAGTGACCGCGCGGAGTACCTCGTCGTCGTACCGGCCAACCCCGTCGATACCGGTCAGGCGGACCGGGAGGGAGCGGCGTTCGTCTGGGAGGCGACCACGCGGGCCGCCGAGGAGCGGCTAGAGCAGACGCTCTCGACCTTGCAGGCGCGCGGCCTCACCGTGCGCGGGGAGCTCGGCGACTATCGACCGCTGCTCGCGCTCGACAAGGCAGTGCGCGAGTTCAGACCCGACCACGTGGTGATCTCCACGCATCCCGAGGAGCGCTCGACCTGGCTGCACCACGGGGTCGTAGACGAGGCGCGCAAGCGCTACGACGACATCGACATCGAGCACGTGGTCGTCGAGCCCGTGCAGGCCTCCTGACCAAACCAGCCCAGCGCTGGGGCCACGCGACGGTACTCACACGCGCCATCGCGACCACACCGCCTGCCTCGACACTCCCGACAGGTCCGCGACGTGGGTCCAGGACTCGGCTGAGGCCAGGCGGCGGGCTCCCTCACCGAGGCACTGACCGGCATGAGCGCTCATGGTGAGGAGCTCCGAGAAGGACGCCTGGTCGCCACGCAGCGCGAGGATCGACATGGCGTCGCGTGCGAGGACGCCAAGCTCGTTCGAGCTGAGCTGGTCGAGGTCATCGCCGTGGACCGCCATGTCGCCTCCTGCGGGTCTGTCGGTGCGGTGTACTCAGCCCTCCCGGAGCGACACCGTGATGTTGTCCTCGGGTGAGTCAAACGTGCGTGTGAAGCTCGCTCCGGGCCAAGAGTAGGTGAGCTCCCGGCTGCGTGGCCGGTACGCCGCCGTGAACAGGGTCCCGAAACCCTGTGCGTACCGGCGGCTGTAGAGCGGGGGCTGCAGGAACGCAGCGGCCAGCGCCGCAGGTTCCGTCGGCTCGTCCAGCAACCCCAGGAGGTGGTCCTGGCGCTCCACACTTCGGAGAGCGCGTGCGTGCTCGGGGCGCTCCGGCACTCGCCCGCGGTGGTTGGTCGCGACGGCCGAGTCGGTGTACTCCGGCGCGTTGCCCGGTGACACGAATGCGGTCACCACCGCACCGGTGGCGTCCATCATGGTGAGGTTGTAGGACGCGGCGACCGGGAGCCTGTCGAGTGCGGCTCGTGCCGCGTCAACGGTGTCGGCGACCTCCAACAGGTAGCGCACGACCAAGGGGATCGCGAACCCCGGGGCGGAACTCTGACGCCCACCATGCGTCAGGGAGATGACCAGCCCGTCGTCGTTCATCCCGTCGAGAAGCCCCCAAAGGCAGTCGCTGGTGCCGATGACCTTGCGGCTGTTGAACTCGCTGGAATACACGACCCACTCGAACAGGTCGGGGTTGTAGTCGTAGTTGCGCACCATCACCGGGTCTTCGCCGACCTGGGCTGCCTGTGAGCAGCCGGGGGCGAACGCGGGCGCATCCCACAGCGTCAGCAGGCGGGCCGCGACGTCGTCGTCTCCGGTGAGGGCCACCATGGCCTCCCAGGTCGAGACGAGCTCCGGCATGTGCGTGGCCAGCTGCGCTCGAGCCGTGGCGAGGTCGGGCCGCGCGTCGTCTCCGTCCTGGAGGTACCACGCGCGGTAGGCGGGCCAGGTGGCGGCGAAGAGAGCCTGCCAGCGCGGGCCCGGCTTCTCCTCGCGGATGCTGAACAAGGTGAACGATCGAGCGGAGTCGGTTGGGGGTGACGCGGTCTCACTCGGGCTGCTCCAGCTGTCCCAGGCCGCCCACGTCTCCCGAGTCCCCCAACGGAGTGCGAGGGTGACGAGGGACTCGACAGCTGCCGTGACCGCATCTGGGTCGACGGCTCGAGCGAGCTCTGCCGCGAGGTCGGCGAAGGTGTGGTGGGCGGACTCGGGCTCGCAGGCAGGCGGGCGGGTGCAAGTGGCTGACATGTCGTCAAGGTTGCCTTGACGAGTGGATGGCTGTCAAGAAAACCTTGACGCGCCGCCCAGGGGAAGCGGCCGATCATCAGTCCGGGTCCGACCCGCGACTCCAGTGGCGCAATACTCGCTGCGTGAGCTTCATGGACTTCGAGTTCGAAGGGCTCGTGATCGAGTGGCGAGGCCCTGCACCGTTCTACTTCGTGCGCATACCCCAGGAAGAGAGCGAGGACATCAAGTTTGCCGCGAAGGGACTGGAGTACTGGGGCCAAGTGCCGGTCGTGGTGCACATCAGCGGCATCGAGTTCGGGACGGCACTGTTCCCCAAGGACGGCAGGTATCTGATCCCGCTGAAGGGTGCGGTGCGCAAGCCAGCCGGAATCGAGGTCGATCAGGTGCTCGCCGTGGGTCTGAACGTCGGACGCGGCTAGGCACCTGGCGCGCCATCCGGTCCACGGTGGGATCCATGACTCCAACGTCGGCCGCGGGCTCGAGTGGGGGTGTTGTACGACCGCACGATCGGTGTACCATTTGGTACATGCAACGATTCTTCGAGACCACCAGACATATTGACGCGCCCACCCAGTCGGTCTGGGAGGTGCTCTTCGACGTCGCTCGTTGGCCGGAGTGGACGCCGACGATAGACAGCGTCGACCCCCTCGACGACGGACCTTTCCAGGTCGGCTCGCGGGCCAGGGTTCGCCAACCCAAGCTGCCGCGCGCGTTGTGGGAGGTGACCGAGGTCGCGGACGGTCGGAGCTTCACCTGGGCGGCCAAGGGACCCGGGATGAAGACGATCGCCCGACACGAGGTCGTCCCCGATGCAAACGGCTCCAAGGTCACGCTCAGCATCGAGCAGACCGGACCCATGGGCGCCATCGCGGCCATGATCTTGGGTCGACTCACGCAGCGCTACATCGAGCTTGAGGCCGCGAGCCTGGACACACGGGTCACCCGAGCTTCCGCCGCGTGAGGCAGCGCGCCGCGGAGCCGGTCGGTACGACGCCGCGCGAACGTCTTCTCGGGGCCGCGCTCGAGCACTTCGGCCGCAATGGCATCGGGGACACGAGCCTGCGCGGGATCGCCGAGGCGCTGGGCACCAGCCATCGGATGCTGATCTATCACTTCGGGTCGCGCGGGGGCCTGCTCGCCGAGGTGACGCGTGAGGTGGAGGCACGGCAGCGGGCGCTGATGACGGCGACGTACGACACCGACCTGCCGCCCCTCGAGGCCGCCGCGAGGTACTGGGAGGAGACCGTCGAGGCGACGTTGCGCTATGGCCCGTTGTTCTTCGAGCTCGCGGCGAACGCCATGCAGGGCAAGGATCACGCCGCGGCCCTTCGCGACGAGCTGATCGCGGCGTGGCTGCCGTCGGTCACCGCCCTCTGCCGCGCGATCGGGATCCCCGAGGCTCAGGCCGAGACCCATGCGCGCCTCGCACTTGGCGCCGCCCGGGGGCTGCTCCTCGACCTGCTCGTCAGCGGCCAGCGTGAGGAGGTTGCCCGAGCCGCGGACCTGCTCAACCGGCTGCTCCTGCTCTCCGCCGAAGTGGGCGGTGCAGGCGGGTGATGGGTGAACGCCCACACGGCGCTCCCTGGGTGGTGCCCGCCACCGAGGTCCGCTCGACCTCGACGTACCACATCCCAGTGGGCGATCACCCGCACCCGGTCCCGCTGACTTGACACGGCGCCTTCGTTCTCGACCGGCGCTCAGGGTCGAAGCGCGCCCATCCACGCCTCGATCGCGTCGGGCGTCGCGCGGGAGGGCCTCGGACAGGTTCCGGCAGCCGTCGGCGGTGACCACGATGTCGTCCTCGATCCGGATCCCGATGCCGCGCAGCTCCTCGGGGACGAGCAGGTCGTCCTCCTGGAAGTACAGGCCGGGCTCGACGGTCAGCACCATGCCCTCGGTCAGGTCGCCGCGGGGGTAGATGTCCGGGTCGGCGCCAGCGCAGTCGTGCACGTCCATGCCGAGCATGTGGCTGACGCCGTGGAGAGTCCAGCGCGAGTAGGTCTTGTTGTCGTCGGCGAGCGCCTCGTCGACGGACACCGGCAGCAGACCGAGGTCGTCGAGGCCGTGCGCGAGCACGTCCATCGCCGCGTGGTGCGCGCCGCGGAACGGCTCACCCGGGCGTACGGCGTCGATGCCCTGGGTCTGGGCCTCGAGCACGAGGTTGTAGAGGTCGCGCTGGAGCGGCGTGAACCGGCCGCCGACCGGCAGGGTGCGGGTGACGTCGGCGGTGTACAGCGACGACGCCTCGGCACCCATGTCGAGCAGCAGCAGCTCGCCCGGGCGTGACCGGGCCGGTGTTCTCGATCCAGTGCAGCGTCGTCGCGTGGCGAGCCGCCGCCCACGATCGAGTCGTAGCCGATGTCGTTGCCCATCGCGCGCGCCCGCCGGAAGAACGTGCCCTCGATCCAGCGCTCGCCGTGCTGGAGCACGTCGTCCCACTCCCGGACGCAGTCCTCGAAGCCGAGCGTCGTGATGTCGCAGGCGGACTGGAGCTCGCCGAGCTCCCACTCGTCCTTGACCAGCCGCAGCTCGGCGAGCACCTTGGCGAACTCCTGGTCGGCGGCCTCGTCACCGGTGACGGCGGAGTCGACCCGGGCGTCGACGCCGCGCAGCACGCGGGTCTTGCCGGCGCGGCCCAGCGCCTCGCCGAGCTCGTCGAGGTGGCGGGTGCGGATGCCGAGCGAGTCGGAGATCTCGCGCAGCGAGGGCCGACGGCCGGCCCAGAGCTCGCCGTAGCTGCGGTCGCGGAAGAACTCGTCGGTGTCGCGCGAGCTGCGCGGGCGGGCGTACAGCGTCGCCTCGCCGCCCTCGATCACCAGCACCGCGTCGGAGGTCTGGTTGCCGCACAGCCAGGTGTGCGCCGTCTCCGCGCGGAACCGGTAGTCGCAGTCGTTGGAGCGCACCTTGAACCCGCCGACCGGGACCACCAGCCGCTCGCCGCTGAACTGCTCGGAGAGCCGCTCGCGGCGTGCCCGGGCCCACGGGGTGATCGGGTGCGCCGGCAGGTCGAGCTCCCGGTCTCCCCAGCCGGTGCGCATGAACTCGGCGTACGCCGGGGGCACGGCGGGGTCGTGCGACTCCCCCATCGATGACTGGGTCGATGACTGGGTCGGGGTGCTGTCCGCCATCCTTCAACTGTACGACCGAGGCACCCCGTCGTGGATGTGGGCGAGCGGTCCGCGACCCGTAGGGTTCTGCCATGCCTGCAGCCCCGGTCGCCCGCCGCAGCGGCGCCGCCTTCACGATCGTCGTGTCGGTCGTGATGTTCCTGGGTGCGTGCGTGATGGCGCTGGTGCTGCTGATGTCGAGCGCTCCGGGTGCGCTCGTGGTCGGCGTGGTGCTGGCCGCGCGGACCGGTGGCGCCGCTGATCGCGTGCTTCGTCTGGCTCGACCGCTACGAGCCCGAGCCGCGCTCGCTGCTGCTGCTCGGCCTGGGCTGGGGAGCGTTCGTGGCGAGCAGCTCGGCCCTGGTGCTCCAGATCGCCGGAGAGTTCGCGTTCGAGGCGCCCCGGTCGTTCTCCGGCGCCGTCGTCGCCCCGCTCACCGAGGAGGCGGCCAAGGGGCTGTTCATCCTGCTGCTGCTCTGGTTCCGGCGCAACGAGCTCGACGGCATCCTCGACGGCATCGTGTACGCCGGCATGGTCGGCATCGGGTTCGCCTTCACCGAGAACATCCTCTACCTCTCGGCGGCGGACGTCGGGGGCGACGGCGGATCCGGCGGGCATCGGGGATGCGATCACGCTTTTCGTGATCCGCGGCGTGTTCAGCCCGTTCGCGCACCCCCTGTTCACGGCGTTCACCGGCATCGGCATCGGGATCGCGGTCGGCAGCCGCAAGCCGGCGGTGCGGTTCTTCGCGCCGCTGGTCGGCTTCCTGCTCGCGGTCGGCGCCCACGCGGCCTGGAACGGCTCGATCTTCCTGGGCGGCGGCAAGAGCTTCGTGCTCACCTACCTGTTCGTCATGGTCCCGGGTTTCTTCCTGATCGTCGGGTTCGCGATCTGGGCGCGCCGCCGGGAGTCGGTGCTGCTCGCCGAGGCGCTCACCGACTGCGCCAAGCGGGGTTTCATCGACCCGGCGGAGATTCCCGTGGCTGGTCCGACTGCCCGCGCGCCGGGAGGCACGCCGCAACGCCGAGGCGGTCGGCGGTCGGAGGCGCGGTCGACGATGGCGGCGTACCAGCAGCAGGCGATCGAGCTCGGCTTCCTGCACAGCCGTTTCCTGCGCGGTACGGCGCCGCACGACTTCGCGCAGCGCGGCCAGTACTTCGTCGACACGATGAGCGAGCTCCGCCCGGGCGTCGTGTGGCCCTCCATCGCCGGCGGAAATGCCGCGACGTTTGCCATGCCTGCCGGAGGAGGACAGTGAGCGGCGTGGCCACGGGAGCTGCGACCAGTCCGTCGTCGGCGCGCATGCTGACCACGCTGGTGCGTCTCCGTGACGCACTGCAACGGACCACGCTGCCCCTGGAGCTCCCCGGCGTCGCCGAGCGCCGTGTCGCCCGCGTCGAGATGATCGACCAGCTCGAGGACTACGTCCTGCCGCGGCTGGTGCAGATCGACGCCCCGCTGCTGACGGTGGTCGGCGGCTCGACCGGCGCCGGCAAGTCCACGCTCGTGAACTCGCTCGTCGGCACCCGCGTCACCGCGCCTGGCGTGCTCCGGCCGACGACGCGGTCACCGGTGCTCGTGCACAACCCTGCCGACGCGGGCTGGTTCGGCCAGGACCGGATCCTTCCCGACCTCGAACGCACCCCGAACCCCACGACCGACCCCAACGCCCTCCAGCTCGTGGCCACGACCTCGCTGCCGCCGGGACTGGCCGTGCTCGACGCGCCCGACATCGACTCCGTCGAGGAGCGCAACCGGGTGCTGGCGACCCAGCTGCTGGCCGCGGCCGACCTGTGGCTGTTCGTGACCACGGCGGCGCGGTACGCCGACCAGGTGCCCTGGGACTTCCTCAAGCAGGCCGCCGACCGCAGTGCGGCGGTCGCGATCGTGCTCGACCGCACGCCGCCCGCCGCCGTAGCCGAGGTCAGCAGCCACCTGGCCCGCATGCTGACCGCCCGCGGCCTGCGCGACTCGCCGCTGTTCGCCGTGCGCGAGAGCGACGTCGACAACGACGGGCTGCTGGCCGCATCCGAAGTGGCCGAGATCAAGGAGTGGCTGGGCGCACTTGCCGCCGACGCCGACGCGCGATCCCGCGTCGTCAAGCAGACCCTCGAGGGCGCGATCCGCTCGCTCGCCGCCAAGTCCCACCTGGTCGCCGACGCCGCCATGGAGCAGGTCGACATGCAGGCGCGGCTGCTGCGCGACGTCGACCAGGCCTACGACGACGCGGTCCGCACGATCGACGAGGCGTCGGCCGACGGCACCCTGCTGCGCGGCGAGGTGCTGGCCCGCTGGCAGGAGTTCGTCGGCACCGGCGAGCTGCTCCGCGGACTGGAGTCCAAGGTGAGCTGGCTGCGCGACCGGATCAGCAACGCGGTCAAGGGCAAGCCCCAGCAGGCGGGCCGGGTCACGGTCGCCGTCGAGTCCGGCCTGCACACCCTGATCCTCGAGAACGCCGAGAACGCCGCCGAGCGCAGCGCCGCCGCCTGGCAGTCCCTGGAGGCCGGTCGGCGGCTGCTCGACGAGGGCCGGCCAGGACCTGGCGCGCGCCTCGCGCGACTTCCGCGCCCGCAGCGAGCGCGCCGTGCGCGACTGGCAGCAGGGCGTGCTCGACCTGGTCCGCAAGGAAGGCGCCGACAAGCGCACCACCGCCCGGTTCCTGGCCTACGGCGTCAACGGGCTCGGTGTCGCGCTGATGGTGGTGGTGTTCGCCTCCACCGCCGGCATCACCGGCGCCGAGGTCGGCATCGCCGGCGGCAGCGCCGTCGTCGGCCAGAAGCTGCTGGAGGCGGTGTTCGGCGACCAGGCCGTACGCCGGCTGGCCACCGCCGCCCGGCAGGACCTGAACCAGCGTGTGCAGGCGCTGCTCGACGCCGAGCGCAGACGCTTCGTCGAGCGGCTGGACAAGCAGGAGATCTCCACGACGTCCTCGGAGGAGATCCGGGAGGTGGCGCGGCGCGGTCGACGACCTCCGCTTCGCGCAGCGGATTGCAGAACGGGAGGAGAGCGCGGTCCCGCGAGCCGCCGCACATCACCGAGGCGAGCACACAGAGGGTGACGGGTGAGCGCGCTGCTGGAGGGTGCCCGGCGGCTGCTGGGGCGCAAGTCCGACCTGGCCGACCAGATCTACGGGCTCGACCAGGCGGTCGAGGCGTGCCGCGGGCGGCTGGACGACGCGGCGGTCGACCCGGCGGCGACGATCGTCGAGCGTGCCGGCACCCGGCTGCGGCTCTCCCCGGAGCACACCGTGGTCGCGATCGCCGGTGCCACCGGCTCCGGCAAGTCCTCGACGTTCAACGCGCTGACCGGTCTCGACCTGGCCGCGGTCGGCGTACGACGCCCGACGACGTCGTGGGCCACCGCCTGCATCTGGGGCGGCCCGGGTGGTGCCGAGGAACTGCTCGAGTGGATGGGCATCCCGCTGCGGCACCAGACCACGCGCGACTCCATGCTCGACGCCGGGACGTGCCGCGCGGGACCTCAAGGGCCTGGTCCTGCTCGACCTCCCCGACCACGACTCGACCGAGGTCAGCCACCACCTCGAGGTGGAGCGGCTGATCGTGCTGGCCGACCTGATGATCTGGGTGCTGGACCCGCAGAAGTACGCCGACAAGGCGGTGCACGAGGGCTTCTTCAAGCCGATGGCCTCGCACAGGGACGTCATGATCGTCGTGCTCAACCACATCGACGAGGTGCCGCGCGACGCGTCGCCAGGGAATGGTCGAGGACGTCAAGCGGCTGCTCGCGCTCGACGGGCTCGACGGCGTGCCCGTGATCGCCACCTCGGCCGCGCGACGGCGACGGCATCGCCGACCTCAAGAAGCTGATCGTCCAAGCGGGTCGGCCGACAAGAAGGCGAGCCGGTCCCGGTTCCGGATCGACGTGCACGACGCGGCCGAGAAGCTCGACGAGGCCTGCGGCAGGGCCACGCCACGCGACCTGAGCAACGTCACCCGGTCACGAGCTCAACGACGCCGTGGCTGACGCCGCCGGCGTGCCGGTGGTCGTCGACGCGGTGCAGCGCTCGTCCCGGATGCGCGCCGCCCGTGCCACCGGCTGGCCGCCCACCGCGTGGCTCTCGAAGCTACGCCCCGACCCGCTGAAGCGGCTGCACCTCGACCTCGGTGCTGCCGGGCAAGCGAGCTGGTCCCGACCTCCACGTCATCGGTGCCCCAGGCCACCCGGGTGCAGCGGGCACGCGTCGACACCGCGGTCCGCCACGTCGCCGACGAGGTGTCCGAGGGCATGTCCCGGCCGTGGGTGGCCGCGATCCGCAAGGCGTCGGTCTCACAGGGCGAGGACTTCGCGGACGCCGTCGACCGGTCCGTGGGGGAGACCCCGATGGGGGTGGGCACGGTGCCCGGCGTGGTGCAAGGCGGTGCGAGTGCTCCAGTGGCTGCTGATCGTCGCAGCACTCGCCGGTGCCGTGTGGCTGGGCGTCGCTCGCGGTCATGGGCTACCTGCAGGTCTCCACGCCCGACCTGCCGTCCTACGGCGGGCTGACGCTGCCGACGGCGCTGCTGCTCGGTGGCGCGGCCGCTCGGCGTCCTGCTGGCCCTCGTGAGCCGGGTGCTGGTCGGGATCAGCGCCCGGTCGCGGGCGCGAGCCGCGGAGAAGCGGCTGCGCAGCGCCGATCGGCGAGGTCACCGAGCGGATGATCCTGCAGCCGATCGACGTCGAGCTCGACGCCTACCGGCGGGCCCGCGAGGGGCTCCAGCGCGCGCTCGTGCTGACGTTTCGCGTCCACAGCGCCCGTTCCGTCGGCCGTCGTCCACAGCCCGCGCGGCCACCCTCCCGTACATCGGGCGCGCGCGGTTGGCTCGTCGCACGGGCACGACGAGAGGAGTCGGAGATGAACGAGTCGTGGGTGACCCTGCAGGGCTGGGTCGGCGGCGAGGTCAACACGCGCGAGGCAGGGGGCACCCGGGTGTCGACGTTCCGGGTGGGCTGCACGCCGCGCTACCTCCGCAACGGCATGTGGGTCGACGGGCAGACCTCCTGGTACACCGTCCACGCCTGGCGCACGCTCGGCAACAACGTCGCCGCCTCGGTGCGCAAGGGCGACGCGGTGGTGGTCCACGGCAGGGTGCGAGTCGACGTCTGGGAGCGCGAGGGCCAGCCGCCGTCGGTGACCCACGTGGTCGAGGCGAGCTTCGTGGGCCACGACCTCAGCAAGGGCACCAGCCAGTTCCTGCGGGTCACCCGGCAGGAGCGCACCAACGCCCCCGAGGACAGCGAGGAGGTGAAGCAGCTGGTGCACGGCTTCGACCCCGACGGGCCGCAGCTCGACTCGGAGGGCCAGCCGCGCGAGGCGCCGGCGGCGTGAGCACGGCCACCGCGGGAGGATTGGGGAGCGGGCGCCCTCTCCCCGTAGGCTCGCAGGCATGTCTGAGTACGTGTTCACCCTGCGCAACGTGCGCAAGGCCCATGGCGACAAGGTCGTCCTCGACAACGTCACGTTGTCGTTCCTGCACGGCGCGAAGATCGGCGTGGTCGGCCCCAACGGCACCGGCAAGTCGTCGCTGCTCAAGATCATGGCCGGCCTCGACCGGGCCAACAACGGCGACGCGATCCTCGACCCGGGCGCGACGGTCGGCATGCTCCAGCAGGAGCCGCCGCTGAGCGAGGGGCGCACCGTCCTCGAGAACGTCGAGGAGGCCGTCGCACGAGATCAAGGGCAAGCTCGCCGCTTCAACGCGATCTCCGAGGAGCTCGCGCGACCCCGACGCCGACTACGACAAGCTCCTCGGCGAGATGGGCGACCTGCAGACCGACCTCGACCACGCCAACGCGTGGGACCTCGACAGCCGGCTCGACCAGGCCATGGACGCGCTGCGCTGCCCGCCGCCCGACGTGCTGGTCGACAACCTGTCCGGTGGCGAGCGACGCCGGGTCGCGCTGTGCAAGCTGCTGCTCCAGCAGCCCGACCTGCTGCTGCTCGACGAGCCCACCAACCACCTCGACGCCGAGTCGGTGCAGTGGCTGGAGGGCCACCTCGCCGCCTACCCGGGCGCCGTCCTGGCCGTCACCCACGACCGGTACTTCCTCGACAACGTCGCCGAGTGGATCCTCGAGCTCGACCGCGGCAAGGCGCACCCCTACGAGGGCAACTACTCGACCTACCTCGAGACCAAGCAGGGCCGGCTCAAGATCGAGGGCCAGAAGGACGCCAAGCGCGCCAAGATGCTCGAGAAGGAGCTGGAGTGGGTCCGCTCCAACCCCAAGGCCCGGCAGGCCAAGAGCAAGTCGCGTCTGGCGCGCTACGAGGAGATGGCGGCCGAGGCCGACCGGATGCGCAAGATCGACACCTCCGAGATCAACATCCCGGCCGGTCCGCGGCTCGGCGACATCGTGCTGGAGGCCGACGACCTCGACAAGGGCTTCGGTGACCGGCCGCTGATCCACGACCTCGACTTCAAGCTGCCGCGCGCCGGCATCGTCGGCGTGATCGGCCCCAACGGCGTCGGCAAGACCACGCTGTTCCGGATGATCATCGGGCGACGAGAAGCCCGACGCGGGCGAGCTCAAGGTCGGCCAGACCGTCAAGATCTCCTACGTCGACCAGAGCCGCGGCGGCATCGACCCGCAGAAGAACGTCTGGGAGGTCGTCTCCGACGGGCTCGACTTCATCAAGGTCGCCAACTTCGAGATGAACTCACGCGCCTACGTCGCGTCGTTCGGCTTCAAGGGCCCCGACCAGCAGAAGAAGGCCGGCGTGCTCTCCGGTGGTGAGCGCAACCGGCTCAACCTCGCGCTGACCCTGAAGATGGGCGGCAACCTGCTGCTGCTCGACGAGCCCACCAACGACCTCGACGTGGAGACCCTGTCCTCGCTCGAGGACGCGCTGCTCGACTTCCCCGGCTGTGCCGTGGTCACCTCCCACGACCGGTGGTTCCTCGACCGCGTGGCGACGCACATCCTGGCCTGGGAGGGCGACGAGGAGGACCCGGCGAAGTGGTTCTGGTTCGAGGGCAACTTCGCGTCCTACGAGGAGAACAAGATCGAGCGCCTCGGCGCCGAGGCGGCGCGCCCGCACCGGGTCACGCACCGCCGGCTGACCCGCGACTGAGCGGGCCAGGGTCGGTCAGCGGATGTCGGCGGCGGCCGGCATGCCGGCCAGCAGCCGGTCGCTGACCCGGTTCATGACCCGGCCGAGCGCCGCGTAGTCCGTCCGGGTCGGCGAGGTCGACGAGGTTGCGCCGCACGCCCTCCACGTGGGTGTGCGCCGCCGTCTCCAGCAGTGCGAAGCCCTCGTCGGTCATCACGGCCTCGACGCCGCGGCCGTCGTCCATGGCGGCGCTGACCGGTTCAGCAGGCCTGGCCTTCTCCATCCGGGCGACCGTGTGGGTGACCCGGCTGCGCGAGTGGCAGAGGGCGTCGGCGAGCAGCGCCATCCGCATCCGTCGGCCGGGAGACTCGGAGAGCCGGACCAGGATCTCGTACTCGGTCATCGAGATCCCGAACTCCGCCCGGAGGTCGCGGTCGAGCCGGTCGAGGAGGAGCTGGGTCCCCATGATGTAGGCGCGCCACGTCTGCTGCTGGCCCTCGTCGAGCCAGCGCGTGCCTGCTGCTGTCCCGGTGTCGACCTCGGCCGTGTCAGCTGTTCTCCCCGTCATGGGCGAAAAGTCTAGGGGAGTCGGGAATAACCCCCACGGTGCCTCGGTTCGGCAGGTGAGTTGAAAATTCAACCACCTAGACCGAGGAGCACCGCATGACCAGCACCACTGACATCGCCACCGGCACCGACTGGGTCGCCGGCACCTGGACCATCGACCCGAGCCACTCCGAGGTCGGCTTCACCGTCCGCCACCTCGTGAGCAAGGTCCGCGGCCAGTTCGAGACGTTCGAGGGCACCCTGACCACCGGTGAGACGCTCGAGGACACGCGTGCGAACGCATCAGTCGACCTGAACTCGGTGAACACCCGCGACGCCGGCCGCGACGGCCACCTGCGCTCGGCCGACTTCTTCGACGTGGAGAACCACGGCCCGATGACGTTCGCGACCACCTCGTTCGACGGCCAGACCGCCACCGGTGAGCTCACCCTCAAGGGCGTGACCCGGACCGTCGACCTCGACGTCGAGTTCCTCGGCATCGGCGGCGACCCGTGGGGCGGCACCCGCGCCGGCTTCGAGGCCACCACCGAGATCAACCGCAAGGACTTCGGCGTGAACTTCAACGGCATCGTCGACGGCGGCAAGGTCCTCGTCGGCGACAAGGTGCAGATCCACCTCGCGATCGAGGCCGTGCTCGACCAGGCCTGAGCCACACATCGCAACGCAGCGGCCCCGGACCAGCTGGTCCGGGGCCCTCGTGCGTCCGCTGGGAGTGTCCGGCTCAGCTCAGGCGCTCGACGATCATCGCCATGCCCTGGCCGCCGCCGACGCACATCGTGATCAGGCCGGTGGTCTTGTCGTGCCACTGCAGCGAGTTGAGCATGGTGTTCTGCAGCCGGGCACCGGTCATGCCGAACGGGTGGCCGACCGCGATCGCGCCGCCGTTGACGTTGAGCCGGTCGAGGTCGACCCCGAGGTCCTGGTACGACGGGACCACCTGGGCGGCGAACGCCTCGTTGATCTCCACCAGGTCGATGTCGTCGATGCTCATGTTCGCGCGGGCGAGCGCCTGCTTCGAGGCCTCGACCGGGCCGAGGCCCATGATCTCCGGAGAGAGCCCGGTGACGCCGGTGGACACGATCCGGGCCAGCGGGGTCAGGCCGAGCTCGGCGGCCTTGGTGTCGGACATGATCACGACCGCTGCCGCGCCGTCGTTCAGCGCGCAGCAGTTGCCCGCCGTGACCACGCCGTCGGGGCGGAACACCGGCTTGAGCTCGGCGATCGCGTCGTACGTCACCCCGGCCCGCGGGCCGTCGTCGGCGCTGACCACGGTGCCGTCGGGCGTGGTGACCGGCGTGATCTCCCGCTCCCAGAACCCGTCGGCGATCGCCTTCTCGGCGAGGTTCTGGCTGCGGACGCCGAACTCGTCGAGCTCCTTGCGGTCCAGGCCGCGGAGCCGGGCGACGTTCTCGGCGGTCTGCCCCATCGCGATGTAGACGTCGGGGAGGGCGCCGTCCTCGCGGGGGTCGTGCCAGTCCTGGCCACCCGCGGCCTCCTCTTCGGTGCGGACGCGTGGCGTCGGCGAAGAGCGGGTTGTGCGTGTCTGGCCAGTGGTCGGAGGTGCCCTTGGCGAACCGCGAGACGGTCTCGACGCCGGCGGAGATGAACACGTCGCCCTCGCCGGCCTTGATCGCGTGGAACGCCATCCGCGAGGTCTGCACGGACGACGAGCAGTACCGGGTGATCGTGGCGCCGGGCAGCCGGTCGTAACCCAGCAGGACCGCGACGACCCGGGCCATGTTGTTGCCGGACTCGCCGCCCGGCAGGCCGCAGCCGAGGTACAGGTCGTCGATGTCCTGCGGGTCGAGCGCGGGGATCTTGTCCAGCGCCGCCTGGATGATCGTGGCCGTGAGGTCGTCGGGACGGAGCTCCGTGAGGGACCCCTTGTTCGCGCGGCCGATGGGGGAGCGGGCGGTGGAAACGATGACTGCCTCGGGCATGCGTGCTCCTTGTTGGTCGGGTGTCCGCAGCCTAGGACAGCCGACCGTGCCGATGCGGGCGGGGCGTCGCGTCTGACACGATCACGAGATGCGTCACGTCTACGAGTGCCCGATGCGCTGGGCCGACATGGACATGCTCGGTCACGTCAACAACGTGACCTACGTGGACTACCTCCAGGAGGCGCGCATCGACATGCTCGCCGCTCACGCCCCGGCACGGGGCAGCGAGGAGCTCGCGGACGGTGTGGTCGTGGTGCGGCACGAGGTGCAGTTCCACGCCCCGCTGCCCTGGCGGCTCGAGCCGGTGAAGGTCGAGTCCTGGGTCAGCGAGCTGCGTGCGGCCACGTTCACGATGGCCTACGAGATCTACGACGACGGCGACGACGGCGAGCGCCGGGTCTACGTGCGGGCCACGACCTTGCTCACCCCGTACGTGTTCGCCGAGGAGCGGCCGCGGCGGATCAGCCCCGTGGAGCGCGACGCCCTGCAGGCACTGCTGGAGCCGGGCTTCGACAAGGCGCCGCGCGTGCCTGCCGTGCCGGAGCCGGGGCCCCGGCACACACTGCCGATGTGGGTGCGCTGGTCCGACGTCGACGCCTACGGCCACGTCAACAACGTGAAGTACTTCGAGTACTTCCAGGAGGCACGGATCCAGTACCTGCGCTCGTTGCCGCGTGAGGACGACGGCCCCTGGTCGAACTGGGTCGTGGCGCACACCGACGTGGACTACCGGCGGCCGATCCTGTTCCGGCTCGAGCCGTACGACGTGACCCAGTGGGTCGCCGAGGTGGGCGGCAAGTCGGCGGTGCTGGTCGGGGAGATCCGCGACGGCGACGAGGTGCTGGCCCGCAGCCGGGTGGTGCTGGTGGCCTTCGACAAGGAGACCCAGCGCGCCACCGAGATGAACCCGCGCCAGCGCGACCGGCTGCTCGGGGAGATCGCCTGAGCTGAGGAGCTCACTCCTCGAACGTGTTCACCATGAACTGCGCCGCGTGGGTCACGTAGTCCCAGAACTTCGCGTCCTGCTCAGGGGTGAGCTGCACCGAGTCGAGGCCCGCGCGGAAGTGGATGAGCCAGTGCTGTGCCGCGAGCGGGGTGACCTTGAACGGCGCGTGTCGCATCCGCAGCCGCGGATGGCCGCGCCGGTCCGAGTACGTCGTCGGGCCGCCCCAGTACTGCTGCAGGAACAGCGTGAACCGCTCCTGCGCCGGGCCGAGGTCCTGCTCCGGGTAGATCGGCCGCAGCACCTCGTCGGTGGCGACCCCCTCGTAGAACCTCGCGACGATCCGCGCGATCGTGTCCCCGCCGATCTCGTCGTAGAAGCTGTCCACCCGGCCATTCTCCCGGCCGGGCCGACGACGCGCCGGGCGGGGTCGACCGCCGGGACCCGGCGAGGGACCTCAGCGCAGGGCCACGACGTACCGCGAGGCGAGCCGCAGGTTCCGCAGCGACTGCTCCCACAGGATGCCGGCCGCCAGGCAGGCGGCGCCGAGCGAGCCGAACAGCATCCAGGCGCCGAGCGGGTTGGCCAGGACCTCCTGGGCGAGCGGGAGCAGGAACCGCAGGGCGAGCACGCCGAGCACCGCCGCCCCGACCAGGAACGGCGCCTGCCAGCGACGCTCCATCCCGACCACCAGCGCGACCGCGGCGCCGATGCCGACGAGGAAGGCACGCAGCGAGTTCGGTTCCGGCAGGGAGATCAGCAGGCTGGGCACGAGAGCCAGGGTCAGGCCCGAGCCGAGCACGGTCCAGGTGCCGGTGGTCGGCTCCCGCAGCAGCCGGTGGACGCCCGCGGCGATCAGGAGCGCGGCGGCGGGGAGGGTGTAGACCTCGGCGCCGATGCTGGTGGGCAGGTCCAGCCGCACCAGGGTGCCGGCGGTGAGCACCGCGCTGCCCACCCAGCCGAGGTGGACCCGGTCGTGGCGGAGCACGGCGAGCAGCGCGACCGCGGTGCCGACCACGGTGAGGATCGCGGCGAGGTGGGCGGCCGTGCCGGAGGCCAGGGCGAGGGCGGCCACGGCCACCACCCCGGCCGCCGACTCGGTCAGGACCCGGGCGACCCCGACCCGGATGACGTACGACGTCCCGAGCAGGAAGAGACACGCCACGGCGGTCTGCAGGTCGGACCGGGTGAGGATGTCGGCGTCGGCGACGTGCGCCCAGCCGTCCACCGCCAGCGCGACCAGGAGCACCACTGCCGGGGCGGCCTCGCGGCGGAGGGCCGTGACAGCCACCGCGAGCACGGCGAGCAGGCTGGCGAGGACGGCGAGCACGAGGTCGGAGCGGCTGGCGACCGCCAAGGACAGTGCCAGGGCTTCGGCGCCCAGCATCAGGCAGACCGCCTGGCTGTGAACGGGCGGCACGAGGGCGGCGACGACGCCGACCACCGTGACGGCTCCGAGCGCGGCCACGACCACCCACAACGGCTGACCGGCTCCGGCCACGCCCGACGCGGCGGCCAGGGCCAGCACGACCGGACCCACGGCCATCAGCATGCGCAGCTGCTGGACGTCGCGCCGCACGCCGGCGGCGACGAGGGCCAGGGATGCCAGAACCAGGGCCGCGAGCGTCCACGGCGACGGGTCGTCGACGCTCGGGAAGAGCGTGTGGGGCCCGGTCGACCAGGCATCGTGCTGATCGGCGAAGGCCAGCGCCAGACCGGCCGGGAGCAGCACCGTGGCCGCCGCCGCGACCGCGGCAACGGTCCCGCCGAGCACCGGCGCGGCCGTGGACCAGGGCGCCGGCGTGAACCGGGTCACGGCGGCGAATGCGAGCACCACCGCGGCGAGGAGCAGCACCTCGCGGGTGCTCCACTCCGCGGGCAGCAGCACGAGGAGGGACAGCCCGACCAGGGTGGAGCCGGCCGCGATGCTGCGGATCTCGGGGGTCAGCGTGCGGACGGAGGCGACCAGCGCGGCGTACCCGGCCGCCACCAGCAGCGGCCAGCCGTCGAAACCGGTCCAGAACGCGGCTCGGGTCTCCGCCTCGAACGCGCTGCCCACGCCGTTCGCGGCGAGCAGCACCCAGGTGAGCACGCCGATGCCGGTGACGGCGTACGACGCGTCGCGGAGCCGGTCGCGCAGCAGCAGGCCGAGGCCGACCAGCACCGGGACGGCGATCGCCTCGCGGAGCCCGTCCGCCCCGTTCGTGCTCACGCCCTGCACCGCGGTCACCAGGAGGACTCCGGCGACCATCGTGCACTCCGCCGCCACGCAACGCGCGATCCGGGTCCTCTGGGCCCAGAGGGCGACGCCGCCGCCGAGCGCGACCAGGAGCCCGCCCGCGAGCGTGAGCGCCGACCGGGTGGAGAGCTGGTCGAGGCCGAAGAGGCCCGAGGTGTAGCCGGCACCCAGGTCGAGCATCAGCAGCGCGGCAACCAGCGCCCACAGCGCCTCCGCCGAGCCGCGCAGTCCCTTGCGCGAGAGGTGGGCGGCGATGCCGCCGACGGCCGCCGTGAAGCCCAGCATCAGGGCCGCCTTGACCGCGAGCGGGAGCACTTCCCAGGTCACGGCGAGGAACAGGCTCACCGCGACGAAGACGAGGAGACCACCGAGCCCGAGCAGGATCACCGGCACCGCCCGCCCGCTCAGACCGGAGCGTGCGGGCAGTGCCGGCTGGTCACTCGCCGGCCGGGGCATCGACGGGAAGTGCGGCGAGGTGTCCTCGACGGGCACCGGGACCGGCGTGGAGGCCTGTGGCACCGCGGCGGCGACCGGCTGCCGGCGGAGCTGCTCGACGAGGTCGTCGGCAGTCAGCATCGCCCGCCACAGCCGGGTGGCCAGCGGCCCGGTCAGGGCCAGTCCGCACGCCGTGCACACAGCATCCGGCGAGACCTGTCCCCGGCAGTCGGGGCACACAGTGGGGTCACTCAGTCTGCTCATGAGTCGATGGTGAGGTCAGGACCGGGTCCGTGTGACCGGTTCGGCGACTCAACCGGTCTGAGTAGGGCTACTCAGCGCCCGGCGGTGCGGCGTCGGACGGGGAGGCGCCGGTGGCGGCCTCGTGCTGGTAGACGATCCGCTGGTGGCGGGGGATCTCGATCTCCTCGAGGTCGAAGCGCGCCTTCACCCGCTCGCGCATCTCGCGGGCCACGTTCCACTGCTCCATCGGCGCGGTCTTGAGCGTCACCCGGACCACGACCGAGTCGGCGTCGAGCGACTGCACGCCCCAGACCTCGGGCTCCTCGATGATCACCTTCTGGTAGTCGTCGTCGACCCATAGGGAGTGGGCGACGTCCTTGAGCACCTCACGCACGTGCACCAGGTCCTCGCTGTAGTCCACCGGGATGTCGAGCACGGTGCGTGCCCAGTTCTGGCTCATGTTGCCGACCCGGAGGATCTCGCCGTTGCGGACGTACCAGACCGTGCCGTCCACGTCGCGCAGCCGTGTGACCCGCAGCGAGACCGCCTCGACGGTGCCGGTGGCCGATCCGACGTCGACCACGTCACCGACGCCGTACTGGTCCTCGACGAGCATGAACACGCCGGACAGGAAGTCCTTCACCAGCGACTGAGAGCCGAAGCCGACCGCGACGCCGAGGACACCGGCGCCGGCCAGGATCGGCGCGATGTTGTAGCCGAGCTCGGCCAGCACCATGATCACCAGCACCGTGAACACGACCGCGCTGATGATGCTCTTGAGCAGCGTGCCCATGGTGCGGGCCCGCAGCGCCCGGCGGGCCGAGATCGTGCTGGAGCTCCTCGACCTCTCCTTGGGGTGGCCGTTGCGCCACACCCGGGCCGGCAGCACGCCGGTCTCCGCGCGTCGTACGAGGCGGTCGACGAGCCGGTGCAGGAGCCAGCGCACCACGAACGCGAACACGATCAACCCGATGATGTACAGCGGTTCGCCGGTCAGCCAGGTCAGAACGTCGGCGCCGGACTCGGCGATCTCGCGAGGGGTGAAGTGAGGGAGGTCGATCAAGGGGGGAAGGTCCAGGAAACGCATGCGTCGGAGGCTACGGAACCTCGACCGCGACCCCCAAGCCGCAACTGGCTATCCTGCCTGTGTGATGACTCACCGACCCGCCGCACGGACGGCCGTGCGGTCCGTTCTCGCCGGTGCCTTCGTGGCCGGCGTCATGCTCGCCGTCCCGGCTTCGGCCGACACACCGTCGAGCTGGGAGAACTCCCCGGACGTCTCGGGCTTCGAGGCGCTGATGGTGCTGTTCCTGATCCCGCTCGGGCTGTTCATCGTGATCTCCCTGCTGGCGGCGCTGCCGTCCCTGATCAAGGGCGACTCCTACGAGCCCGGCCAGGCCTGGCGCAGCGAGGGCGAGTGGTTCGGTGGACCGCTCAAGGGCGTCGCCGGCGCCGACCAGGTCGACCCCAAGCAGCTCGAGTCCGCCGGTGACCAGGGCGGGGCAGGTGCCCGGTTCTGATGTCCGCGACGTCTGACGGCTTCTCCGCGGGCCAGCGGGCCGCCATCGACAAGGCGATTCGTGAGGCGGAGACGGCCTGCCGCTACGAGTTCTCGGTCTACGTCGGCGCCGCCGACGGCGCGACGCGGCCGTTCGCGGAGCGCCTCCACGCCTCGCTGGCGACGCCCGCGCGCAGCGTGCTCCTCATGGTCGACCCCGCCGCGCGGATGCTCGAGGTGGTCACCGGCGCGGAGGTGCGCCGCGTGCTCGACGACGGCGCCGTCGCACTCGCCGCCGCCGCGATGCAGACCGACTTCGCCTCCGGCGACCTCGTCGGCGGCATCACCCGCGGGCTCCAGCAGCTCGCCGGCGCGGCGCGCTCGCCGCAGGTCCTCCACACCGACAACCCGATGACCGGTCAGGCGGGTTCGGCGTCCTTGGCCTGACCGGCGAGGTAGCGCTGGACGTCGGCGCGGCCCTCCGCGACGTACCGCTTGGCCGTGGCGTCGGCGTCGGTGGTCTCGAGCCAGTGCTCGACCTTGCCCAGCAGCTCCGGGGAGGCCAGCGGCCGCGGGAAGATGTACTCCAGCGCCACCGAGCCGCGCTGCCGCCCCAGCCGCTCCCACATGTCGTGGGCGGCCTCGAGGTAGCGGTCGACGTACGGCGCGAGCACCTCGTCCTGGCCGGCCCGCATGAAGCCGACCGCGACCGAGCGCTGCGTCTCGTTGGGGGTGTCGCCACTGACCACGGCGGCCTCCCACGCCTCCGCCTTCGCGTCCGCGTCCGGACGTGCCGCACGCGCGCCGGCGGCGTGCTCCTGGCCGGAGATCGTGTTGTCCGGGCGAGCTCGTCGGCGATCCGGGCCTCGTCGACCCGGCCGGCAGCGGCCAGCCCGGTGAGCAACGCCCAGCGCAGGTCCTGGTCGACGGCCAGCCCCTCGAAGGTGAGGGATCCGTCGAGCAGCGCCTCGTAGGTCGCCCAGCGCCTCGTCGCTGTGCGCCGCGGCGGCGAAGCTGCGCGCGAACGTCAGCTGGTGGTCGCTGCCCGGCTCGGCCTCCTCCAGCAGCTTGCGCAGGCCGCGCTCCCACGTGGCCTTGCAGGAACGCCCGGTTGGCAGGCGCCGAGAAGGCGTTGACCGCGGAGGACGCGTAGGACGGGATCCGGCTGACGCCCCAGGCGTCGGTCTCGGTGCCGATGTTGCCGAGCACCAGCGCGACGAAGTCGGTGGCGCGCATCTCGGCGTCGCGGGTCATGTCCCACGCGGCGCCCCAGCACAGCGCGCGCGCCAGCGAGTCGTCGAGCCTGGAGAGGCCGCCGACGACGGTCTCGAGCGACCGCTCGTCGAGCCGGATCTTGGCGTAGGCGAGGTCGCCGTCGTTGAGCAGGAGCAGCGTCGGGCTGCCTCTCGCCCACGGCGTCGGGCACCTCGCTCAGCTCGCCGATCGACGTCCGTCTCCAGGTAGGTACGACGGACCAGCCGGCCGTCGACCTCGTCGTACAGCCCGATGCCGAGCCGGTGCCGGCGCAGCGTCGGCCAGTCGGCCGGCGCCGTCTGGCGGACCGCGAGTCGGCTGTAGGTGCCGTCGTCGGCGAGCTCGAACTCCGGGGCGAGCGTGTTGACGCCCGCCGTCTGCAGCCACTCCTGGGCCCAGCCCTCGAGCTCACGGCCGGAGGACTTCTCCAGCGCGGACAGCAGGTCGGTGAACTCGGAGTTGCCGTACTCGTGGTCCTTGAAGTACTGCTGCAGGCCCTTGAGGAACGGGTCCAGGCCGACCCATGCCACCAGCTGCTTGAGCACCGAGGCGCCCTTGGCGTAGGTGATCATGTCGAAGTTGACCTCGACCGCGTGCAGGTCGTAGTTGTCCGCCGCGATCGGGTGCGTGCTGGGCATCTGGTCCTGCCGGTAGCCCGTCTGCTTGCGGGCGTTGGCGAAGCCGGTCCACGAGTCGGTGTACTCGGTCGCCTCCACCTCGGCGTGGTAGCAGGCCCACTCGGCGAACGACTCGTTGAACCACAGGTCGTCCCACCACTTCATCGTCACCAGGTCGCCGAACCACATGTGAGCCATCTCGTGCAGGATCACGCTGCAGCGGAACTCGTAGAACGAGCGCGGCTGGCGGCTGCGCGGGAGGTACTCGTCGCGCAGCGTCACGGCGCCGGCGTTCTCCATCGCGCCCATGTTGTACTCCGGCACGTAGAGCTGGTCGTACTTGCCGAACGGGTAGGGGTAGTCGAAGGCTTCCTCGAAGAACGCGAAGCCCTGCTTGGTGATCTTGACGACCTCGTCGCGGTCGAGGTGCTCCACCAGCGACTGCCTGCAGTAGTGGCCGAGCGGGATGTCGCCGTGCTTGCCCTCGTAGACGTCGTGCACCTCGTGGTACTCGCCGGCGATGACCGCGGTGATGTACGTCGACATCCGCTTGGTCGCCGGGAAGTGCCACACCGAGGCGTCGTCGCCCGCCGGCTGCGGCTCGGGGGTGACCGCGTTGGAGACCACGACCCAGCTCGCGGGGGCGGTGACGTGGAAGGTGAAGACGCCCTTGAGGTCGGGCTGGTCGAAGTTGGTGAACACGCGTCGCGCGTCGGAGACCTCGAACTGCGTGTAGGTGTACACGCGGTCGTCCACCGGGTCGACGAAGCGGTGCAGACCCTCGCCGGAGCGGCTGTAGGTGCAGTCGGCACGTACCACGAGGGTGTTTCTCTCGGCCAGGTCGTCGAGCTCGATCCGGCTGTCGACGTACGCCGTCGCCGGGTCGATCGAGCGACCGTTGAGCGTGATCTCGTGGACGGTCGCGTCGACCAGGTCGGCGAACGTCGAGGCACCGGCCGTGGTGCTCGAGAACTCGATCGTGGTGGTGCTGGCGAAGGTGGTCGAGCCGGTGGTCAGGTCGAGCTCGATGTCGTACGACGTGACGTCGAGGAGCGCGGCTCGGGCCTGCGCTTCGTCCCTGCGGAGGTTGGTTCCAGGCATGGCGAGATCATTGCACCCGGCCAAGGCCACCCGCGCGCGGGTGCGGTCACGGTCGCCCGTGACTGCCGGGAATGTCCCGCGCCGGGGAGCGGTTGCGCCGATATGAGCAAAGCTGACTTCTGGTTCGACCCTGCCTGCCCGTTCGCCTGGATCACGTCCCGCTGGATGCTCGAGGTGGAGAAGGTCCGTGACGTCCAGGTGGAGTGGCACGTGATGAGCCTCGCCTACCTCAACCAGGACAAGGACGACATCTCCGACGAGTACCGCGAGTTCCTCGCGACCGCGTGGGGTCCGGTGCGGGTGCTGATCGCCGCGGAGCAGGCCCACGGCAACGAGGTGCTACTGCCGCTCTACACCGCGATGGGCAACCGGATCCACCTCGAGAAGCGCGACCGCGACCGGGCGATGGTGGAGGACTCCCTGGCCGAGGCCGGGCTCCCGGTGTCGCTCGCCGACGCGATGGACGACTCGTCGTACGACGATGCCGTCGCCAAGTCCCACCACGCCGGCATGGACCAGGTCGGTGACGACGTCGGCACCCCGACGATCTCGATCGACGGCACCGCGTTCTTCGGTCCCGTGATCAGCAAGGCGCCGCGCGGGGAGGAGGCCGGCCAGCTCTGGGACGGCGCCCTGCTGCTCGCGTCGTACCCGCTGTTCTTCGAGCTCAAGCGCAGCCGCACGGCGGAGCTCGACTTCACCTGAGCAGCTGTCAACCCCGCGGTTGGCGGAGGGCCCGCTAGGGCAACCTGATCGTGGCCTTGATCAGGTTGTGGTCCGAGGGGATGGTGCCGTCGAGCGAGAAGTCCTTGGCGTCGTCGACGACCATCTGCCAACGCTTGACTACCAGGCGGTTCGTGGCGAACAGGTAGTCGATGCTCTGCCCGATGTCGTTGCTGCTCGCGTAGTGGTTCATGTTCCGCCTCCACCTGTTCAGCGAGAAGATGTTGCCGCGCACGATCGACCGGGTCCGGTTGCCGACGACGTGGACCATCCCCGGGCCGTTCTGGCCCAGGACGTCGCCGAACCCGGCGTCGTACATCTTCGGGAGCATCACGCCGGCGGTCGGGTTGGTGGCCTTGCGCGGCGAGTTGAAGTCGCCGCCGAGGACGATCGGCAGCCCGCCGGCCATCGTCGGCACGTCGCGGATCAGCTGCTGCCACTGCTGGCGGCGCACCGTCTCCGAGGCGGTCTCGAGGTGGTTGCTGGCGAAGAAGAACCGGTCTCCCGTGGCCCTGGTCTCGAAGATGCCCCAGAACATGTAGCGGGCCCCGTCCACGACCGACTCCTGCGCGTCCCACTTGAGGGCCCCGCCGCGGACCAGTCTCACGGTCGCGTCGTTGTAGACGAGGTGCGTCGCGGCCGCGATGCCGGCGATCGCGGAGTAGTGGTCGGCTCCGGTGGCGTAGGTGTTCAGCGCGTGCACGAGGTCGGTGTACTGCGTGGTCACGCCGTCGGCGAGCTTGCGGCTGGTGTCGGCCTCCTGGAGGGCGATCACGTCGGGTGACGGTCCGGGCTGGTCAGCGGGCTGCTGCCCGAGGAGCTCCCTGGCCACCTTGGCCCGGCGGGTCGACCAGGGCGCGTGCGCGGTGGAGGAGTCACCGAGGATCACGCTGATGTTGAACGACGCCACGTCGAGGTCGTAGGACCCCGGGACCGGGGTCGCGGAGTCCACCTTGGTCCAGCCGATCGGGTACGGCGCGGGCGTATAGCCGCTCTGCGCCGGCCCGGTGCCGGGGGAGGACGCTGCCTCGGCGCGCAGCGGACTCCACATGCCGACCAGCAGCGCCAGACCGACCACCAGCACGCTGCGTCGTACGTCACGGACGGGGTGGAACATCGGCACTCCTGCGAGTTCGCGAGGTTCGAAAGTACCGACGGCTCCCGGCAAATGGAACACGGTCCGCATCGGGTCGTGGGTGCTCACTAGGCTTCCGGCATGAGCAAGGTGCTGTCCGCCGTCGCCTGGCCGTACGCCAACGGCCCGCGCCACATCGGCCACGTGGCTGGTTTCGGCGTGCCCTCCGACGTGTTCAGCCGCTACATGCGGATGGCGGGGCACGACGTGCTCATGGTCTCCGGCTCCGACGAGCACGGCACCCCGATCCTGATCGCAGCCGACGAGGCCGGGGTGTCGCCGCAGCAGCTGGCCGACACCAACCACCGGTTCATCGTCGAGGACTTCGTCTCGCTCGGACTCGCCTACGACCTCTACACGCGCACCACCACCCGCAACCACCACGCGGTCGTGCAGCAGCTGTTCCGGGGCGTCCACGACAACGGCTACTTCGTCGAGCAGACGACGTTCGGCGCGATCTCGCCGTCCACCGGGCGCACCCTCCCCGACCGCTACATCGAGGGCATCTGCCCGATCTGCGGGTACGACGGCGCACGCGGCGACCAGTGCGACAACTGCGGCAACCAGCTCGACCCGCAGGACCTGAAGAACCCGCGCTCGAAGATCAACGGTGAGACCCCGGAGTTCGTCGAGACCCAGCACATCTTCCTCGACCTGCCGGCGCTGGCCGAGGCACTGGGGGAGTGGCTCGACCAGCGCGAGGCCACCGGCCTGTGGCGGTCGAACGTGATCCGGTTCAGCCAGAACATCCTCAAGGAGATCCGCCCGCGCGCCATGACCCGCGACATCGACTGGGGCATCGCCGTCCCCCTCGAGGGGTGGCGGGACAACCCGACCAAGCGGCTCTACGTCTGGTTCGACGCGGTGATCGGCTACCTGTCGGCGTCGATCGAGTGGGCGCGGCGCGGCGCGGAGGCCGGTGGCGACCCCGAGGCGTGGCGGCAGTGGTGGAACGACCCGGAGGCGTTGTCCTACTACTTCATGGGCAAGGACAACATCACCTTCCACTCCCAGATCTGGCCGGCCGAGCTGCTCGCCTACGACGGCCGAGGCGACAAGGGCGGCGAGCCGGGGGAGTACGGCGACCTGAACCTCCCGACCGAGGTGGTCTCCAGCGAGTTCCTCACCATGGAGGGCAAGAAGTTCTCCTCCTCCAAGCGCGTCGTCATCTACGTCCGCGACGTGCTGGAGCGCTACCAGGCCGACGCGCTGCGCTACTTCCTGTGCTCGGCGGGCCCCGAGAACCAGGACGCCGACTTCACCTGGGCGGAGTTCGTCCGGCGCACCAACGACGAGCTGGTCGCCGGCTGGGGCAACCTGGTCAACCGCACCGCGACCATGCTCGCGAAGAACTTCGGCGAGATCCCCCGGGCCGGTGAGCTCACCGCCGAGGACACCGCGCTCCTCGACCAGGTCGAGCAAGCCTTCGTCAGCGTCGGCGACCTGGTCGCGCGGCATCGGCAGAAGGCGGCCATCGGCGAGGCGATGCGCACCGTCTCGGAGGTGAACAAGTACGTCTCCGACCAGGCGCCCTGGCAGCTCAAGGGCGACGACCAGCGCGAGCGGCTCGGCACCGTGCTGCACGTGACCGCCCAGTGCGTGGCCGACTGCAACGTGCTCCTCGCACCGTTCCTGCCCGAGAGCTCGAACGCGATCGACCGCGTGCTCGGGGGCAGTGGCGACGTCGCGCCGATGCCGCGGATCGAGGAGGTCGACGACCTCGACGGAGGCCCGTCGTACCCGATCATCACCGGCGACTACCGCAACACGCGGGCCTGGGGCCGGCACCCGCTGACCGTGGGCACCCCGATCGCCAAGCCGACGCCGGTCTTCACGAAGCTGGACCCAGGGATCGTCGACGAGGAGCTCGCCCGGCTCGCGGGGGAGGGTCTAGGGGTCAGGGGCTCGGGGGCTCGAGGGTCCGGTCGTCGGCGCGCCGCTGCGTCGCCTACCGTCGGCCGTCGCTGGGGATGCCGTGTCGGCCGCGAGCGTCCGCTCCGCGTTGCGCGCCGCCGTCGCCGCCACGCCACCCTTTAGGCTCCGCTGCCGTCGGCCGGCGCCCGGTGCCGGCTCCGCAGCCCCCACCCGGTCTCGCCTGCGCTGGATCTGGGTGGGAACTGGTCGTGTTTTCGCTGACCCGTCGCAGATGGTCAAGCTGGGGGCGGTGAGCCGTCGCAGATGGTCGGCCGGGATGGGGATGAGTGGGGTCAACGGCTCGGGGCTCGAGGGTCCAGCGTCGGCGTCGGCGCGCCCCTGCGGAGCGACGGCAGTCGCTGGGGATGCCGTGTCGGCGGTGCGGTGCGCTGCGGTAGCGCGCCGCGTCGCCGCCACGCCACCCTTTACGCTCCCTGCCGTCGCCCCGCCGGTGCCGGCTCCGCCCGCCCCCACCCGGTCTCGCCTGCGCTGGATCTGGGTGGGGACGGTCCGAGTCGTGTGGTCGGCCGAGCCGTCGCACGGGGATGGTGCAACGCTCGGGGCCGCGAGCCGACGCGATGACGGCGGTCGACCGGACGCCGGGGATGGCGTGCGACGCGTCGGCGGATCGGCCGCGCGGGCACCGTCGTGGCGGCTGGCGGCGCCCACCGTCGCAGCCCTCAGGCTGGCGCGATCGGCCGTGGTCGTGCCCATCGCCTGCCGAGACGGCGGCAGGGCGTCGTGGCCGACACGGCATCCTCGGCGAGCAGCGTCGACCCCGGTCGGGAGGCGGCACACGGGCGGCCGTCCGAGCCGACCAGACCGGATCACATCCCCTCCCACTACATTTACGCCCATGCGGATTCACCTCGGTTCCGACCACGCCGGCCTCGAGCTCAAGGAGCACATGCTCGGCTGGCTACGTGACCACGGGCACGAGCCGGTCGACCACGGACCGTTCGTGTACGACGCGCTCGACGACTACCCGGTGTTCTGCCTGCGGGCCGCGGCGGCGGTCGTCGCCGACCCAGGGAGCCTGGGCGTCGTGATCGGCGGTTCCGGCAACGGCGAGCAGATCGCGGCCAACAAGGTGCCCGGGCGTGCGGGCGGCGCTGGCGTGGAGCGAGGAGACCGCGAGGCTGGCCCGCGAGCACAACGACGCCAACGTGATCTCCGTCGGCGGCCGGATGCACACGGTCGACGAGATGACCCGGTTCATCGAGATCTTCCTCGGCACCGCGTTCACCGGCGAGGAGCGTCACGTGCGACGGATCGCGATGCTGGCCGACTACGAGGCCACCGGCGACCTGCCACCGCTGCCGGAGTCCGCCGCGGGTCTCGGACCCGATGCCTGAGGGGCACACCCTCCACCGCCTCGCCGCCGAGCTGGACGTCGCGTTCGGGGGACGACCGGTGCGCGTGAGCAGCCCGCAGGGGCGGTTCGCGGCCGACGCGGCGGTGCTCGACGGGCAGCTGCTGGTGGCCGCGGAGTCGGCGGGCAAGCACCTGTTCGTGGAGTTCGCCGGCGACCGGTTCGTGCACGTGCACCTCGGGCTGATCGGCAAGTTCGACGTGATGCCGGGTGCGGCGCCGTTGCCGGTGGGCCAGGTGCGGCTCCGGCTGGAGAACCTCACGTCGTACGCCGACCTGCGCGGCGCGATCGAGTGCAACCTCGTCTCCAGGGAGAAGCGCGACGCGGTCGTCGGGGCCCTCGGACCGGACCCGCTGCGGCCAGACGCCGATCCGGAACGGGCGTGGCGCCGGATCCACCGCAGCGACCGGGCGCTCGGCGACCTGCTCATGGACCAGAAGGTGCTCGCGGGGGTCGGCAACGTCTACCGGGCCGAGGTGCTCTTCCGGCACCGGCTCGACCCGCTGCGCCCGGGCCGGTCGCTGCGGCGTGGCCGAGTGGGACGAGGTCTGGGTCGACCTGGTCGGGCTGCTCGCCGAGGGTGTGCGCACCGGCCGGATCGACACCGTCCGGCCGGAGCACACGCCGGAGGCGATGGGCCGGCAACCGCGCCACGACGACCACGGGGGCGAGGTCTACGTCTACCGGCGCAACGGACAGCCGTGCCTGGTCTGCGGCACCACGGTGCGCACCACGGTGCTCAAGGGACGCAACCTTTTCTGGTGTCCGCGCTGTCAGCCGCGTTTCCGCTCACGGGCGCGTTCCGATGTCTAGTCTTGGGGACGACGGCTCGAGCCGCCGCCCGTACACCGTCCCTGCGCCCGAGAAGCCCGAGGTCAGAGTCTTGTCCGAGCGACACCAAGGGTCGCCGGTCCATGTCCTCCAGCGGCGGTGGACCCGGATCCGGAGACGGATGGTCTATACCGACGCTCCGGCGCTGCTGGCTCTCGGTGTGCCGATGCTCCTGCTGACCATCGCCGGTTGCCTGTGGCCAACGTACGTGCCCTACAGCACGATGCTGATCCCGATGTTCCTGGGCAGCCTGTGGCTGGGGCCGCGCACCCTGCCGTGGTTCGTCGTCGCAGCGCTCGTGTGCGTCTCGGTGATGATCGCGTTCAAGCCGCCGACCGCGACACCGGACGTGATCATGGTCGTGGTGACGTTCGCGCTCGGCTTCCTGATCCTCCTGGTCGTCGTTCCAGCAGGACCCGGCTCGGCATCGCCGGGCCGAAGGGTGAGTCGATGCTGGTCGACCTGCGCGACCGGATCATGCGGCAGGCGCGGATCGCCACGCTGCCCGACCAGTGGTACGCCAAGTCGGTGCTGCGGTCGTCCGGCGGCACGCGTTCGCCGGCGACTTCATCGTGGCCGACGCCGACGTCTCCGACGGGGTGCTCTCGGTGGTGGTGGTCGACGTCTCGGGCAAGGGGGTCGAGGCCGGCACCCGGTCGCTGCTCCTGTCCGGTGCGTTCGGCGGTCTGCTGGCCGCGGTCCCCACCGAGAACTTCCTGCCCGCCGCCAACCAGTACCTGCTCCGCCAGAACTGGGCCGAGGGCTTCGCGACCGCGATCCAGCTCCACCTCGACCTGGCCACCGGCGACTTCGAGCTCCGCAAGGCCGGGCACCCGCCGGCCGTCTGGTTGCACGCCGGGTCCGGCAAATGGTCGGTGCTCGACTCCGAGGGCCCGATCCTCGGCGTACTGCGCAACGTTCGAGATCGAGGTGGTGCGCGGCACCATCCAGCCCGGCGACGCGCTGATGCTCTACACCGACGGCCTCGTCGAGGACCCGCGCCGCGACATCCAGAGCGGCATCGACAAGCTCGCCGGACGCGGACAGCGGCTGCTGCAGACCGGCTTCGAGGGAGCCGAGGTGCATCTCGTCGACGAGCTCGAGCGCAGCGACGACGACCGCGCGCTGCTGATCGTGCACCGGCGCTGGCTCGGCGAGGGGGAGCGCCCGGCGGACGCCGAGTCGGGTTCGTGAGGCGCGGTCCCGCTGTGGCACCATGGGTCCGCCCCGGAGCGCATGCGGGGCATGCGGATGTAGCTCAATGGCAGAGCCTCAGTCTTCCAAACTGATGACGCGGGTTCGATTCCCGTCATCCGCTCGCAGAGGCCCTCAGGGGTCGCCGCACGGGGCGTAGCGTAGTGGCTAGCGCGCCTGCTTTGGGAGCAGGAGACCGCAGGTTCGAGTCCTGTCGCCCCGACACGGTGCCACCGTGACCGGTGCCACGGCGGACGCATTTCGTCGCTCGTGCACGGTGCCGTAGGCTGGAATATCGGCCGCCAGCCCGCGCTCTCGCGTCGAGGCGCGGCCACTGTCATGTATGCGTGCACCAAGGAGCTGACCCTGTGAAGAGCGCCGTCGAGAGCATCGACCCGACCCGCGCAAAGCTGACCGTCGAGGTCCCGTTCGCCGAGCTCAAGCCGAGCCTCGACGCGGCCTACCAGCGGATCGCGAAGCAGGTGAACATCCCCGGCTTCCGCAAGGGCAAGGTCCCTCCGCCCGTGATCGACCGCCAGGTCGGCCGTGGCGCCGTCCTGGACGAGGCGATCAACGACGCGCTGCCCAAGCTCTACGTGCAGGCGCTCCAGGACAACGACCTGGTGCCGCTCGCGCAGCCGGAGATCGCGATCACCAGGCTCGAGGACAACGAGACCCTCGAGTTCAGCGCCGAGGTCGCCGTGCGGCCGCCGATCACGCTGCCGTCGTACGACGGGATCGAGGCCAGCGTCGAGGACCTCACCGTCTCCGACGCCGACGTCGAGGAGCAGGTCCAGCAGCCTGCGCGAGCGCTTCGCGACCCTGAACGACGTCGAGCGGGCCGCCGCCGACGGCGACTTCGTGACCATCGACCTGGTCGCCTCCACCAAGGACGGCGAGCCGATCGAGGGTGGCGAGCTGAGCGACTACAGCTACCAGGTCGGCAAGGGCGACATGCTGCCCGGCATCGACGAGGTGCTGGCCGGGATGTCCGCAGGCGACGAGGCGACGTTCGCGTCGCAGCTGCTCGGGGGTGACAGCGAGGGCCAGGAGGTCGACGTCACGGTCACCGTGAGCGGCGTCAAGGAGCAGGAGCTGCCCGAGCTCGACGAGGACTTCGCCCAGACCGCGTCCGAGTTCGACACCATGGACGAGCTCACCGCCGACGTGCGCACCCGGCTCGAGCGCGGCAAGCGCCTCGAGCAGGCCGCCTCCGCGCGCGACGCCGTCCTGGAGAAGCTGCTCGACGCCACCGACGTGCCGCTGCCCGACGAAGTCGTCCAGCAGGAGATCGGCGGGCGCCGCGAGGAGATCCAGCAGCAGCTCGGCTTCGCCGGCATGACGCTCGAGCAGTACCTCGACAACGAGAAGCAGACGGTCGACGAGTTCGAGGCCGAGATGGAGAAGCGGGTCCGCGACTCGATGGCCGCGCAGTTCATCCTCGACGAGGTGGCCAAGGCCGAGGAGATCAGCGTCGAGCAGGAGGAGCTCCAGGAGCACCTCGTGCGCCGGGCGCAGCAGTCCGGCCAGGAACCGAACGAGTTCATGAAGCACATGGTCGAGCACAACCACATCCCCGAGATGGTGGCCGAGGTCGTGCGCGGCAAGGCGCTGGCCAAGATCGTCGAGACCGCCACGGTCACCGACAGCTCCGGCAACGTGGTCGACCTCAAGAACCTCCGTCCCGACGGCAGCATCGGCGAGCCGGAGCCCGAGGGGACACCGGAGCCCGCCTCCGCGGAGTGATCCCGGGGGCGTGGTTCCCCACGGTTTGGCGCGTGTCCCTCCAGGCCCTGGGGCGTGAGCCCTGCCTACACTCGACGCATGTCGAGTGAACACCTGTCCACTGAGCGAGCGGGCACCCTCGGCGCACTGGCGCTGGGCACCGACCTGGCCCAGGCGGCGATCCTCGGCACCGTGCGCGACGTCCACGGCGCCGTGAGCCGGCGGGTGCGTGGAGTGTCCGACCTGGTCGCCGGTCACCGCACCGAGGAGCACGCGCGTCACGGCGGCATCTCGGGTGTCGTGTACGGCGGCGTCGGCGCCGCGCTGGGCGCGGTCACGACCGGGCTTCAGCGCGCCGACCGCGCCGGCATCGGCACGCGGCTCGAGGAGTCGCCGCGCGGGCGGTTCGTGGTGTCGGCCCTCAACGGGCTGTTCGGCGACCGGATCCGCGACGCTCATCCGGAGCTCGCGATCACGATGGCCGTACGACGCCGCGGCCACGACGTGGCGCTCGACACCGAGAGCCTGCGTGCGGCGTTCCCGGAGGCGACCGGCGACCTGGTCGTGTTCCTGCACGGGCTCAGCGAGACCGAGAGCTACTGGGACCGGCGTCGGCACGAGACCGGGGGCAGCTACGGCGAGCGGCTGGCCGAGCAGGGCTGGAGCCCGGTCTACCTGCGCGCGAACTCCGGGCTCACGCTCAGCGAGAACGGCGTTGCAATGGCCGCGCTGATGGACGACCTGGTCGCCGTGTGGCCGGTCGAGGTCCGCCGGATCGCGCTCGTCGGCCACTCGATGGGCGGGCTGATCATGCGCAGCGCCTGTGCCGTCGTCTCCGACGCCGACCCGGCGTGGAACCTGCTGGTCACCGACGTGGTCACGCTCGGCACCCCGCACCTCGGTGCGCCGATCGCGCGGGCGCTGACCGCCGGGTCGTCCGGACTGTCCCTGCTGCCCGAGTCGGCGCCGTTCGGCCGGTTCCTCGACCACCGCTCGGTGGGCATCCTCGACCTCCGCGCCGGGCTGCCGGACGACGTCCGCAACCTGCCGCACGCGCGCTACCACCTCGTCGCCGGCACCGTCACCCGCTCGCGCCGGCACCCGGTCGGCGAGGTGGCCGGAGACCTGCTGGTCCGCTACCCGTCGGCGGTCGGCAAGCCACGCGGTGGGCGGGAGATGTTCCCCGGCGCCGACGTGCTGCACGTCCCGGGCGCCGACCACTTCGACCTGCTCAACCATGACGACGTCTACGCCGCGATCCGCAGCTGGCTGACCGACGGCCGCACCGGAGAGCGGCAGGAGCGCCGATGACGGACCCGGATCAGATCGAGGCCACGATCCAGATAGACGCACCGCCGCATCTGGGTCTTCGCCGCGTTCTCCGCTCTGGGCGAACACGGGGTGGTTGCCCATGGATTTGGGGGTCGGTCCGTCTAGGGTCGGCTGCGTGACTGACTCTTCCACTGACCTGACGGGTGTGGGCCACCAGATGAACGGCGCCTCCTCGTCGTACGGCCTCGACGACCACATCTACCAGCGCCTGCTGCGCGAGCGGATCGTCTTCCTCGGCTCCGAGGTGCGTGACCAGAACGCCAACGCGATCTGCGCCCAGCTGTTGCTGCTCTCGGCCGAGGACCCCGAGGGCGACATCTTCCTGCACATCAACTCGCCCGGCGGCTCGGTCGACGCGGGCATGGCGATCTACGACACCATGAACTACATCCCCAACGACGTGGCCACGGTCGGCATGGGCCTCGCGGCCTCGATGGGGCAGTTCCTCCTCTGCGCCGGGGCCCAGGGCAAGCGCTACGCCCTGCCGCACGCGCGGATCATGATGCACCAGCCGTCCGGCGGCATGGGTGGCTCGGCCTCCGACATCAAGATCCAGGCCCAGCAGTCGCTGCACATCAAGAAGGTGCTCTTCGAGCTGATCGCCCAGCACACCGGGCAGGAGCTCGCCCAGGTCGAGGCCGACGCCGACCGCGACCGCTGGTTCACCGCCCCCGAGGCCAAGGACTACGGCTTCATCGACCACGTGATCACCAGTGCGCTGCAGGCCGCCGACGAGGGCCGCCCCGCGCGCGCCGCCAAGGACTGAGGACGGACATGAACTACTACATCCCGCAGTGGGAAGAGCGCACGTCGTACGGCTTCCGCCGGATCGACCCCTACGGCAAGCTCTTCGAGGACCGGATCATCTTCATGGGCACCCCGATCAGCGACGACATCGCCAACGCGGTGATGGCCCAGCTGCTCTGCCTGGAGTCGATGGACCCCGACCGCGACATCCAGATCTACATCAACAGCCCCGGTGGCTCGTTCACGGCGATGACCGCGATCTACGACACGATGCAGTTCATCAAGCCCGACGTGCAGACCGTGTGCCTGGGTCAGGCGGCATCCGCGGCGGCGGTGCTGCTCGCCGCCGGTGCGCCGGGCAAGCGGTTGGCACTGCCCAACAGCCGGATCCTGATCCATCAGCCCTACACCGAGGGCACCTACGGCCAGTCCTCCGACATCGAGATCCAGGCCAACGAGATCCTCCGGATGCGCGAGCTGCTCGAGAAGCTGATCGCCGACCACTCGGGCAAGACCCCGGAGGAGGTCAACAACGACATCGAGCGCGACAAGATCCTGACCGCGGAGGCGGCGATCGAGTACGGCTTGATCGACCAGATCCTCGAGTCGCGGAAGGCCGTGCCCGTATGAGGGCGGGCCTGACCTGACAGCCCGGGTCGGCGGGTCATGTCGTGTCCTCGCCCGTTGGGGGGCACGAACAGGTACCTTCGATCTGGTTGTTCGCACCACGTGAGTTGTCGAGACGTTCGGTCTCGACCCGGATGATGGGAGACGTCGCCAGTGGCACGCATCGGTGACGGGGGCGACCTGCTCAAGTGCTCGTTCTGCGGGAAGAGCCAGAAGCAGGTCAAGAAGCTGATCGCCGGGCCCGGCGTCTACATCTGCGACGAGTGCATCGACCTCTGCAACGAGATCATCGAGGAGGAGCTCAACGAGACCGGCGAGGTCGGCCTCGACGAGCTGCCCAAGCCGCGTGAGATCTTCGAGTTCCTCAACTCCTACGTGATCGGCCAGGAGACCGCGAAGAAGTCCCTCGCGGTGGCTGTCTACAACCACTACAAGCGGGTGCAGGCGGGGGTGGTCAACACGACCGCGGCCGGGCGCCACTCCAAGGACGACGTGGTCGAGGTAGCCAAGTCCAACATCCTCGTGATCGGCCCCACCGGCTGCGGCAAGACCTACCTCGCGCAGACGCTGGCGCGGATGCTCAACGTCCCGTTCGCGATTGCCGACGCCACGGCACTGACCGAGGCCGGCTATGTCGGCGAGGACGTCGAGAACATCCTGCTCAAGCTGATCCAGGCCGCCGACTACGACGTCAAGAAGGCCGAGACCGGGATCATCTACATCGACGAGATCGACAAGGTGGCCCGCAAGGCGGAGAACCCCTCGATCACGCGCGACGTCTCCGGTGAGGGCGTGCAGCAGGCGCTGCTGAAGATCCTCGAGGGCACCACCGCCTCGGTGCCGCCCCAGGGTGGGCGCAAGCACCCGCACCAGGAGTTCATCCAGATCGACACCACGAACATCCTGTTCGTGGTCGGGGGCGCCTTCGCCGGGCTCGAGCACATCGTGGAGCAGCGGGTCGGCAAGAAGACCCTCGGCTTCACCGCCGAGATCCGCAACTCCGCCGAGCGCGACTCCGACGAGATGTTCAGCCAGGTCCGCCCCGAGGACCTCGTGAAGTTCGGCCTGATCCCCGAGTTCATCGGCCGGCTCCCCCTGATCGCGAGCGTCAACAAGCTCGACAACGCCGCGTTGGTCCAGATCCTCACCGAGCCGCGCAACGCACTGATCAAGCAGTACCAGAAGCTCTTCGACCTCGACGGCGTCGAGCTCGAGTTCACCGAGGAGGCGATCTCCGCGATCGCCGAGAAGGCGATGGAGCGGGGCACGGGTGCTCGCGGACTGCGGGCGATCATCGAGGAGGCGCTCCTCAACGTGATGTACGACGTGCCGTCCCGCGGCGACATCGCCAAGGTGATCGTGACCGACGGCGTGGTGACCGACCACGAGGCGCCGACGCTGGTGGAGCGCCCGGATGAGACCAAGAAGAAGAAGTCGGCCTGAGGGTCCTTCCAGCAGGTCAAGGAGCCTGTTAGCGCGCGACGTCCGAGTCGGACAAATCCGGTCGACCCCGGACTAGACAGCCGCCGCCGGGGACACCTGATCCGCTGCGCCTCCCGGCCCTTCCCGATTACGCTCCAATCGTCCGCCCCCCTCTCGGTACATGGAGTGCACCCACATGAGAGCTGAGCACAGACGCCCGCTCGCGGCGTTCGTCCTCGTAGCTCTCGCGTGCGCCCTCGTCGTGGGCCAGTCCCTGCGCACCGCTACGGTCCAGGGACTCGTCGACCGCGGGCTGCCGCTCGGCGTCCTGGTCCCGATCGCGCCGGACATGCTGTTCACGATCCACGCGTCCGGCGACAACGGCCGCGGGGGCGACGTGCCGTACGTCGGTCGGGCCATCATCGCCGTGTCCCATCCGGCGCCGCCGAGCCGGCCGGTCACCACGGCTGTCGCGACCGTGCCGATCGCGTCCCCAACTGTGCCGATCGCGTCCCCGACCGTCGTGGCGCGCACCGTCGCCCGGTCCAAAACCGGCGAGTCGACGCGGGCCGCCGGCCGGCAGGACGCACCGCCCCGGCGAGCCTCAACTGCCACCTCTGGCGCCCGGACGGTCGCGCCCGCTCGCGGCACGCCGGCGCGCTCGCCGGGCCCGACCAAGCACGTCCCAACGGTGGTCGCCCCGCCGGAGCGGACAGACCACCAGGGGCCATCGCACCAGCTGAACCGCGGCCATGACACGGCGAAGGCCACCGACCGCCAGAAGGGGCACGACAACGGGGTCCACAGGGGGCACCAGAAGGGGCACGGCAACGGGCTCCACAAGGGCCACCAGAAGGGGCATCAGAAGGGGCACGACAACGGGCTCCACAAGGGCCACCAGAAGGGGCATGACAACGGGCTCCACAAGGGCCACCAGAAGCAGGACCAGAAGGGGCACGACAACGGGCTCCACAAGGGCCACCAGAAGCAGGACCAGAAGGGGCACTCCCAGAAGCCCCACTGAGCGGGGAGCACATCCCAGCCAGCTGCTCTAGACCAGCCCGAGCGCTTTGGGCAATCTTCAGCGCCGGTCTGAGGTGCCCAAATACGGTGGTATTCACCCGATTCGTCGGGCCACCCCCAGCACCTCTCGGATTGGGAGCGCATCATGATGAGCGCTGAGCACAAGCGTCCCCTCGTGGCGTTTGTTCTCGTCGCGCTCGTCTGCTCGTCCATCGTCGGCCAGTCGGTTCGCAGCGGTCTCCTCGGCAACGGGATCGGCGGCCTCGGCATCCTGGTCCCGGTCGCGCCCGCACACCTGCTGGACACCATCGCGGCGTCCGGCGCCAACGGCCGCTACCTGGACACCCCGTTCCTCGGCACCGCGATCAGCGCCGTCGGGGAGGTCCCGGAGCCGGCCGCGCCCGAGGCGGAGCCGCCAGTGCCGCTGCCAGTGCCGCTGCCGGTCGCGCCGCCGGCCGCGTCGCCGGCCGCGGGGTCGATCCGAGACGTGGTCCAGGTTGTCGCCACCCCGTCCCGCACCGCGACCGTCCCACGCGCACATCGCGCGCCCACGAACCGACACCCGTCTCGCGTCCACATCCCGCGCCCCCGCCACATCGGCAGCCCGCCTCCGGTGCCCACGGGCCCGACCACGCTGCAGACAGCCCGCGACGACCTGCAGGCGGCCCGGGCCTATGCCAGCCAGGCCAAGGCAGCTGCGCTGCAGACGAACCGCATCGTCAGGCTCTGCTTCCGCCTCCAGGGCAAGGCCGCCTGCGCCCAGCAGGTGGACGACGCCGAGGAGGCCGCGATCCGGGCCGACGCGGCATCCGCGCAGGTCAGCGACGTCGAGGTCGTGGTGCAGCACCTCCTCGACGCGGTCGCCGCGTTCGTCGCCCCGGTCCGAGAGCGGGCCACACGTACCTTCAGCTCGCGGGTGGAGAGGGCCCAGGCGCAGTTCGGCGAGGTGCGGGATCAGGTCCGCGCGGAAGCAGCGGATGTCCAGGAGACGAGTCAGGACCAGTGGTCCGTTGCACTCTCGGCCTACGGCAAGGCCCTCGACAAGGCCGGTACGGCGGCGCACAAGGCGGCTGACCAGCGACTGCGTGAGGTGCGGGCCTACGCCAAGGATCGCCAGGCGACCTTGCGCAAGATCCAGTACGTGTACCAGCAGAAGCTGCGGTCCGGAAACGTCGCGGCGGCCCGGACGTACCGGAAGCAGGCCCTGGCCGACCTGGCGAAGACGGACAGCGCCTTCGCCGCGAGGATCGACGCCGAGCGGGAACGTGCCGCTGCTGCCTACGGGACGGCGACCGGAGTCGCCAAGGAAGAGCTGGAGCGGGTCCGAGCCATCGTCACTGAGGCGCGGGCTGAATCGGCCGCCGAGGCGGCGGCCACGCTCGCCCAGGCCAAGGACGCGCTCACGACCAAGGTGCAGACCGCTGCCGACGTACGGGCCGAGATGATCGCCGACGCCCAGGCCCTTGCCGAGGCGACCGTGGTGGTCGACCCGGCCACGCTGCCGGCCGACCCGGGGCCTACCAGTGGCGACCCGCCTGGTGGCGCCGGCTGACCGACGGTCCTGACGTCAGTCCGTGGCGGCCAGCTCCACATCGACCTCGATCGGCGTGCCGTCGCCCGCGGCGACCAGCACCAGGTCGCCGCTGATCTTGCCGGCGTTGCGCAGGTCCCCTCGAGCACCCTCGATCGCAGCCACGGCGGCGGCCGGCCCGGTGATCGTGACCTTCGCGAGCTCGGCCCGCATCGACACCTTGGCGCTGGACTTGGCGCCCCGGATCCCGGTGAGGGCGGCCGCGACCGCGTCGAGCGTGGCGTCGTCGACCGAGGCGGCGGAGCCGAGGTCGGCCGCGGTCGGCCACGCCTGCGTGTGGATCGAGCCCTCCTGCCACCAAGACCAGACCTCCTCGGTCACGTAGGGCAGGAACGGCGCGAGCAGCCGGAGCTGGGTGTGCAGCGCGATCGCCAGGGTGGCCCTGGCGGAGTCGGGCCCGGCCTCGCCGCGCGCGCCGTACGCCCGCTCCTTGACCAGCTCGAGGTAGTCGTCGCAGAACTCCCAGAAGAACGTCTCGGTCGCCTCGAGCGCCGTCGTGTAGTCGTAGGCCGCGAACGCGTCGGTGGCGCGGCGCGCGACCTGGGCCAGCCGCGCCAGCAGCGCGTCGTCGACCGGGTGGTTGACCATCGAGGTCGTGGTCTCGGTGGCACCCACCGACCCGAGCACGAACTTCGAGGCGTTGAGCACCTTCATCGCCAGCCGGCGGCCGACCTTCATCTGGGTCTCGTCGAACGGGGAGTCCAGTCCGGGGCGGGTCATCGCGGCGCGCCAGCGCACCGCGTCCGCGCCGAACTTCGCGAGGATCTCGTCGGGGACGATCGCGTTGCCCTTGGACTTGGCCATCTTCTTGCGGTCGGGGTCAACGATGAACCCGGAGATCATCGCGATGGACCACGGTGCGACGTGGTTCTCGAAGTGGGCGCGCACCACCCGGGAGAACAGCCAGGTGCGGATGATCTCGTGGGCGTGGGTGCACAGGTCCATCGGGAAGACGCGCTGCCAGAGGTCGTCGTCGCTCTCCCAGCCGCCGGCGATGTGCGGAGTGAGCGACGAGGTCGCCCAGGTGTCCATCACGTCGGGGTCGCCGACGAAGCCACCGGGCTTCCCGCGCTGCTCCTCGTCGTACCCAGCGGGGGCGACCGTCGAGGGGTCGAGCGGGAGCTGGTCCTCGGTCGGGGTCAGCGGGTGGTCGTAGTCGGGCTCGCCGTCGTCGGAGAGCGGGTACCACACCGGGAAGGCGACCCCGAAGAAGCGCTGGCGCGAGATCAGCCAGTCGCCGTTGAGGCCGTTGACCCAGTTGTCGTAGCGGTGCTTCATGTGCGGCGGCACCCAGGTCACCTCGCTTCCGCGGGCGATCATCTCGGCCCGGAGCTCCGTGTCACGACCGCCGTTGCGGATGTACCACTGCCGGGTGGAGACGATCTCCAGCGGCTTGTCGCCGCGCTCGTAGAAGTTCGCCATCCGCTGCGTCGGCTTCGGGTCACCGTCGAGGTCGCCGGACTCACGAAGGAGCTGAACCATCGCCTCGCGGGCGCTGAAGACAGTCTTGCCCGCAAGCGCGTCGTACGCCGCCCGGCCGTTGCCGTCGATCCACTCCGGGGTCTCCCGCTGGAGCCGGCCGTCGCGGCCGATCACGGTGCGGACCGGCAGCTGCAGCTCGCGCCACCAGGTGACGTCGGTGAGGTCGCCGAACGTGCAGCACATGGCGATGCCGGCACCCTTGTCCATCTCGGCGGCGGGGTGCGCCACGACCGGGATCTCGACCCCGAACACGGGCGAGGTGACGGAGGTGCCGACCAGGTCCCGGTAGCGCTCGTCGTCGGGGTGCGCGATCAGCGCAACCGCCGAGGCGATCAGCTCCGGGCGGGTGGTCTCCACCCAGACCGGTGTGCCGTCGGGCCGATGGTAGGAGATCCGGTGGTAGGCGCCGGCGTACTCACGCGCCTCGAGCTCGGCCTGGGCCACCGCGGTCTGGAACGTGACGTCCCACAGGGTCGGCGCCTGCTGAAGGTAGGCCTCGCCACGCGCGAAGTTGCGCAGGAACGCACGCTGGCTGGCGAGCTGGGCCTTCGGGCCGATCGTCGTGTAGTCCTGCTTCCAGTCCACCGACAGGCCGAGCGTGCGCCACAGCGTCTCGAACGTCTTCTCGTCCTCGAGCACGAGCGCCTCGCAGAGCTCGACGAAGTTGGGCCGCGAGATCGACACCTGCCGCTTCGGGTCCGGCTTCTCCGGCGGTGTGAAGTCGGGGTCGTACGGCAACGAGGGGTCGCAGCGCACGCCGTAGAAGTTCTGCACCCGGCGCTCGGTGGGCAGGCCGTTGTCGTCCCAGCCCATCGGGTAGAACACCGACTTGCCCTGCATCCGCTGGAAGCGGGCGACCAGGTCGGTGTGGGTGTAGCTGAAGATGTGGCCCACGTGCAGCGACCCGCTGGCGGTCGGCGGAGGGGTGTCGATCGAGTAGATCTCCTCGCGCGGGCGGGTGCGATCGAAGGCGTAGGTGTCGTCGGCCTTCCAGCGCGCCGACCACTTGGCCTCGAGGCCCTCCAGCGCCGGCTTGTCCGGTACGGCGACGGCGCGGACTGCGCTCGTCGACTGCTCCGGTGCCGGGTCGTGCAAGGTCTCGGTCATGGACCGAAATCCTACGGTCCGGGGGCTCCGACCCGCGAACCGGTTCTGCGGGCGCCTGCCCCGTAGGGTGGGCTCCATGTCGTCGTTGTCCCAGGATCTCGGGGACGCTCCCGGAGAGGCGCAAGAACTCGCGTTGATCGTGCGGTTTGTTCGACATGTCTGACTCGGACATGGCGGGACCGACCTCCGCCGCCTCCGCACCCCGCCTCGCGCAGACGTACGCCGAGGTCGAGGACGCGCTGCTCTCGCGGTGGCCGGAGACCCGGATCGACCCCACCCTGGACCGGATCCGGGACTTCCTCGCCCTGCTCGGCGACCCGCAGGACGGCTACCCGGTCGTGCACCTGACCGGCACCAACGGCAAGACGTCGACGGCGCGGATGATCGAGGGCCTGGTCCGGGCGCTCGGGTTGCGCACGGGACGGTTCACCAGTCCGCACCTGGAGTCGATGACGGAGCGGATCGTGGTCGACGGCGAGCCCCTGAGCGAGGACCAGTTCGTCGCGGCGTTCAACGACATCGCGCCGTACACGCACCTGGTCGATGTCCAGCACAGCCATCCGCTGTCGTTCTTCGAGACGGTCACGGCGATGGCGTACGCGACGTTCGCGGACGCCCCGGTCGACGCGGCCGTGGTCGAGGTCGGCCTCGGCGGCACCTGGGACTCCACCAACGTCGCCGACGGCAAGGTCGCGGTGATCACGCCGATCGCCGTCGACCATGCGAAGTACCTGGGTTCGACGCCCGCGGAGATCGCCCGTGACAAGGCCGGGATCATCAAGCCCGGCGCGACCGTGGTGACCGCCGTCCAGGACGAGGACGTGGCCCTGGTGCTGGGGGAGCGGTGCGCCGAGGTGGGCGCGACGCTGGCCCGCGAGGGCCTCGAGTTCGGGGTGGCCACCCGGGTGCCGGCGGTGGGCGGCCAGCTGTTGACGCTGCAGGGAATGCGCGCGTCCTACGAGGAGGTCTTCCTGCCGCTCTACGGCGCGCACCAGGCCCACAACGCCGCGCTCGCACTGGCCGCGGTCGAGGCGTTCGTCGGTGGCGACGACGCGCTGGACGCCGAGGTCGTGCGTGAGGCGTTCGCGGAGGTGACCTCGCCCGGCCGGCTCGAGGTGATCCGGCGGAGCCCGACGATCGTGCTCGACGCCGCCCACAACCCGCACGGGGCGGAGGCGGTGGTCGAGGCGATCGGGGACTCGTTCGCGTTCGACCCGCTGATCGGCGTCCTCGGGGTGATGGCCGACAAGGACCACGAGGGCCTGCTCGGAGCCTTCGAGCCGGTGCTCGCGCACGTCGTCTGCACCCAGAACTCCACCGACCGTTCGATGCCGGCCGCCGACCTGGCCGAGGTCGGCTTTGGGGATCTTCGGGCAGGACCGCGTCTCGGTCGCGCCGGTGCTGGCCGACGCGATCGACCAGGCGGCGGCGCTGGCCGAGGCCGGCGGGGTGTTCGGGGAGGCGATCGGCTCGGGTGCGGTGCTGGTGACCGGGTCGGTGGTCACGGTCGGCGAGGCCCGGGCGCTGCTGCGGAGCCGCTCGGGTGGCTGAGCCCGTCCGGTCCGTGTCCGGCGCGATGACCCGGCGGCTGTGCGCCGCGATCCTGTCCCTCGAAGCGATCGCGCTCGGCCTGTGCACCCCGGTGCTGATCGCGGTGGCCGGCGTCGACACCGCCACCGCGCTCTGGATCGGGCTCGGCCTGTGCGTTGCCTGCCTGGTGGTCGCCGGGCTGCTCCGGATGCGCTGGGCCTACGTGCTCGGCTGGGCGATCCAGGTCGCCGCGATCGCGGTCGGGTTCCAGGTCGCGACGATGTTCTTCCTGGGCGGGATCTTCCTGCTGCTGTGGGGCACGGCGTACCTCCTCGGCCGCAAGATCGACACCGAACGCGCGACCTGGGACGCCCAGGGTCCACGTGTCTAGCCGACGGCGAGCACGAGCTTTCCTCGCGCGTGGCCGGACTCGCTGCGCTCGTGCGCCCGTGCGGCCTCCGTCCACGGGATCTCCTCGTCCACGACCACCCGGAACCTGTCCTCCTCGACCAGCCGGGCGACCTCGCCGAGCGCGTAGTAGGCGCTGGCGCCGGTAGCTCACGGTCACGCCCTGCGCCGCCGCGCCGTAGTCGGCGATGGTGGCCACCCGGCCCGGGTCGCCGGTGAGCGCCACCAGGTCGGGTACGCCGCCCCTGCCGGCCAGGTCGAGCGCCCCCGCCACCGGCTGGTCGACCAGCGCGTGCACCCGGTCGGCGAGTCCTGTGCCGTACGTGGTCGGGATCGCGCCGAGCTCCCGCAGGTAGTCGTGGTTCGCCTCGGACGCGGTGCCGACGACGGTGAGCCCACGCGCGACCGCGAGCTGGACGAGGCCGGTACCGACTCCGCCGGACGCCCCGTCCACGACGAGCAGCCCGCCCGGGTGCAGCTCGAGCAGGTCCAGCAGCCGGGCGGCGGTCTCGACCGACACCGGGAGCGCTGCCGCCTCGGCCATGGTCAGCGCGCCCGGTATCGGCGCGAACGCCTTCAGCACCGCCAGCTCGGCGTACGTCGCGGAGCCGTTGCCGAAGACCCGGTCACCGACCGCGACCCCGACCACGCCGTCACCCACCTCGTCGACGACGCCGGCTGCCTCGAGGCCGAGGACGTGGGGGAAGTCGAGCGGCACCGCGTCCTTCAGCATCCCCGAGCGGACCTTCCAGTCGAACGGGTTGACCCCGGACGCCTCGACCGCGATCCGGACCTGCCCCGGACCGGCGTGCGGGTCGGGTGCGTCGCCGACGTGCAGGACGCCGGGGTCGCCGTACTGCTCGAACTGGACTGCGCGCATGGGTGACTCCTCGAGATCGGGATCTTCGCCGGACAACAACCCGACCGTCCCAGACCTTCCGTCCAGACCTCGCCGCAGCCGGGCGCCGTCGCTAGGCTGCCGCCCATGACCCAGCGCACCCTCGTCCTGCTCAAGCCCGACGCCGTCCGGCGCGGCCTCGTCGGCGAGGTCCTCGGCCGGTTCGAGGCCAAGGGCCTCTCCATCGTCGCGATGGAGCACCGGACCATCGACGCCGCCCAGGCCGACCGCCACTACGCCGAGCACGTGGAGAAGGCCTTCTACCCGCCGCTGCGCGCCTTCGTGACCAGCGGCCCGCTGGTGGCGCTCGTGCTCGAGGGCGACGAGGCGGTCGAGGTGGTGCGCGCGGCCAACGGCGCGACCGACGGCCGCAAGGCCGCCCCGGGCACGATCCGCGGCGACCTGTGCGCTCTCCAACCGCGAGAACCTGGTGCACGGCTCGGACTCCCCGGAGTCGGCCGTCCGGGAGATCGGGATCTGGTTCCCCGAACCTGGGGTGATGGCAGGCGCCCGCCGCGGGGACCTCGCATTTGCGGAGTTCCGGGGGCCCGGCGACACGACCTGACCCCGACAACTTCGCAAATGCGGCGTTGTCGGCCCCGCTGCGGGGAAACGACGCCCACCGCCCCCGACCACACCCGTCACATTCGTCCCACCGACACCGCGTGTCCCTGCACTGGTGGACGGTCGCGCGCTCCTACGCTTCAACCTGAGGGGTCGCTAGCGCCTCGGCGACCCACCCTTCCCCTGCAACATCGAGCGCGAACGGGGCTACACCCATGGCCAACAGCGTCATCGGCCGCGACATGGCGGTCGATCTCGGCACCGCCAACACGCTTGTCTACGTACGGCGCCGCGGCGTGCTCCTGGACGAGCCGTCGGTCGTCGCCATGAACACGGCCACCCATGAGGTCCTCGCCGTCGGCCACGAGGCAAAGCGGATGATCGGCCGCACCCCGGACAACATCCGCGCGATCCGCCCGCTCAAGGACGGCGTGATCGCCGACTTCGACGCGACCGAGCAGATGCTGCGGTACTTCATCCAGCAGGTCCACCGCCGCCGCTACTTCGCCAAGCCGCGGCTGGTGATCTGCGTGCCGAGCGGGATCACCACCGTCGAGCACCGCGCCGTGAAGGAGGCCGGCTACCTCGCCGGCGCCCGCCGCGTCTACATCGTCGAGGAGCCGATGGCCGCCGCGATCGGTGCCGGGCTCCCGATCCACGAGGCGACCGGGAACATGGTCGTCGACATCGGTGGCGGCACTACCGAGGTCGCCGTGATCTCGCTCGGCGGCGTCGTCTCCAGCATGTCCGCGCGTACCGCGGGCGACGAGCTCGACCAGTCCGTGATCGCCTGGATGAAGAAGGAGCACGGCCTGATGCTCGGCGAGCACACCGCCGAGGAGATCAAGATGACGCTCGGCTCGGCCTACCCGGTGCCGAACGAGGTGCAGGCCGAAGTCCGCGGCCGCGACATGGTCTCCGGCCTGCCCCGCACCGTGGACGTCTCCAGCTCCGAGATCAGGCACGCGATGGAGGAGCCGGTCAACGCGATCGTCGACGCCATCCGCGCGACCCTCGACCAGACCCCTCCCGAGCTGGCCGGCGACATCATGGACCGCGGCATCGTGCTCACCGGTGGCGGTGCCCTGCTGCGCGGGCTCGACGAGCTGATCCGGCACGAGACCGGGATGCCGGTCCACGTCGCCCAGGAGCCGCTGACCTCGGTCGCGATGGGCGCGGGCAAGTGCGTCGAGGAGTTCGAGGCGCTCCAGCAGGTCCTGCTCTCGGAGCCCCGGAGGTAGTGCGGCCGATGCCCAAGCGAGACCACGGCACACGCGGGGTGAGGGCACTCGTTCTCCTCGTCCTGGCGTCGCTCGCCCTGATCGCGCTCGACGCCCGCAACGTGTCGCCCGTCGACCCGGTGCGCGACGCCGTCGGCACCGCGGTCGGGCCGGTCGAGGCCGGCGCGGCAACCGCCGTACGCCCGTTCAAGGAGGTCGCGCGCAGTCTCGGCAGCAACCGCGACCTGCGCCACGACGTGGCCACGCTCGAGGCCCAGAACTCCGACCTCCGCAGCCAGCTCGCGACCACCTCGACCGACCGCAACCGGCTCGCCGAGTACGACGGGCTCGTGCGCACCGCCACGCGACACCGGCTACGCGCTGGTGCCGGCGCGGGTGGTGGGGATCGGTCCCGCACAGTCCTTCACCCGCGCAGTCACCATCGACGCCGGCACCGACGCGGGCGTGAAGCCGGACTCGACGGTGGTCAACGCCGACGGCCTGGTCGGCCGCGTGATCCGGGCCAGCCGCAGCACCGCGACCGTGCTGCTCATCGTCGACAGCGACTCGGTCGTCGGGGGCCGACTCGGCTCGACCCTGAAGATCGGCTTCATCAAGGGCCGCGGCGCCGTGGGCGGCAAGGCACGGCTGGACCTCGACCTGGTCGACGACGCGGCCACCCCCGCGCGCAAGGACGTCGTGGTCTCGTGGGGCTCGGGCACGGGCGGTCCGTACGTCGCCGGCATCCCGATCGGGCGGATCGAGTCGGTCTACAGCACCCCCCAGCAGCTGTCGAAGCAGGCGGTGATCGATCCGTTCGTCGACTTCAGCGCCCTCGACCTGGTCGGCGTCGTGGTGCCCCGCGGCACCCACGGTGACCGCAAGCTGATCCACGCAGACGGAGAGATCAAGTGATCACCCCAACAAGCCGCTCGCTGCGCTCACGCCTTTCACCCCACCAAACCGCTCGCTGCGCTCACGCATTGGCGGGGACCCCGAAAAACCTCGCCGGGGGCCCCGAATGACGCTGCTGCGAGGCCTCGCCCTGACCGTGCTCGTTGTCGTCGCCGTCGTCCTCCAGACCGCGGTCCTCGGCCAGGTCGCCGTCGACGGCGTGGCCCCCGACGTCGCCCTGGTGCTGGTGATCGCGGCGGCGCTGGTGCGCGGGCCGGAGTTCGGCGCCGGCGTCGGCTTCCTGGCCGGCCTGCTGGTCGACCTGGCACCTCCGGCGGACCACCTCGTGGGCCGTTGGGCGCTCGCGCTCGTGGTGGTCGGCTTCCTGGCCGGCCGACTGCGGCACGAGGCCGGGTCGCCGGTCGGAGCAGTGCTGGCGGTGGCCGCCGGCTCCTTCATCGGCACCTCGATCTTCGCGCTCAGCGGCCTGGTCCTGCACGACCGGGCGATGCCGGTCGGCGACATGGGCCAGGTGATCCTGCTCGGGGTGCTCCTCGACGTGATCATCGCTGCGATCCTGCTGCCCGTACTCCTTCCGCTGTTCCGGCGGCTGAGCCCGCCCCAGGCGATCCTCTGATGGCAGCCGTCCTGATCCGGCCGAACCTCGGCCAGCGCAGCCGGTGGCGGCTGTTCGTGCTCCAGGTGATGATGCTCTCGCTGTTCCTGACCCTGCTCACCCGGCTCTGGTACATCCAGATCCTCAGCGGTGAGGCCTACCAGGCGCAGGCCGCCGACCAGTCGGTCCGCGAGCTCGTCGTCCAACCGGCCCGTGGCCTGATCGTCGACGACATGGGGCGTCCGCTGGTGGCCAACCGCACCAGCTGGGTGGTCAGCCTCGACCGCACGCTCTTCCACAAGCTCGGCGAGGCGGAGCGCGACCAGCTGCTGCACCGGGTCGCGCGGGCGGTGAAGGAGCCGTACCGGAAGGTCAGGGCCCGCTCCCTGATCTGCGGCGAGCCCGGCTCGAAGCAGGGCACCTGCTGGAACGGCTCGCCCTACCAGCCGGTGCCGGTCGCCGAGGACGTCCCCCAGAAGGTCGCGGTCACGATCCTCGAGCAGTCCGAGGACTTCCCGGCGGTGCTCGCCGAGGCCCAGAGCGTGCGCGCCTACCCGGCGCCGTTCGGCATCAACGCTGCCCACCTGCTCGGCTACCTGAGCCCGATCACCGAGGGTGAGCTGAAGTCGAGGCGCAGAAGGACGACGACCGCTCGGTCAACGGCGCCTCCGACGTGGGCCGGGCCGGGCCTGGAGAAGCACTACGACCGCTGGCTGCGCGGGATGCCCGGCTACAAGCGGGTCGCCGTCGACTCGATGGGGCGGGTGCTCGGCGACGACAGCGAGGTCGCCGCCAGCCCGGGCGACACCCTGGTCACCTCGATCGACGCCAAGGTGCAGGCGGTGGCCGAGAAGTCGCTGCACGAGGCGATCGATGACCGCCCGCAAGACCTTCGACCCGGTCACGCACCAGAACTACGTCGCCGACTCCGGCGCCGTCGTCGTGCTGGACGCCCACAACGGCCGCGTCGTCGCGATGTCGAGCCAGCCGACCTACGACCCGAAGCAGTGGGTCGGCGGCATCACCTCCAAGCAGCTCAAGCGGCTCTACTCCGCCAAGGCGGACAACCCGCTGCTGTTCCGGGCGACGCAGGGCCAGTTCGCTCCGGGCTCGACCTGGAAGCCGCTGATGGCGGCGACGGCGCTCAGCAACGGCTTCGCCGCAGAACACGCTGCTGGACTGCTCGAGCGGGGTCCAGGTCGGCAACCGCTGGTTCAAGAACTACGAGTCGGCGTCGTACGGGCCGATCACGTTCGCCCATGCGCTGCAGATCTCCTGCGACTCGTTCTTCTACCGGGTCGGGATGCAAGTTCTGGTCGCAGTTCGGCAGGGACCCGCGCAACGTGAACGCCAAGGACCCGCTGGTCTCCGGGGCCAAGGGCTTCGGGATGGGCAGCCAGACCGGCATCGACATCCCGGGAGAGTCGAGCGGCCGGATCGCCGACCGGCACTGGAAGCTGTCGTACTGGAAGGCGATGAAGGGCTACTACTGCAAGATCGACAAGAAGGGCTCGGCGACGCGGCTTCCTCCGGGTATTCGCGCACGAGTTCTGCCTCGAGGGCAACCTGTACCGCGAGGGCGACGCGGTCAACTTCTCGATCGGCCAGGGCGACACCCTGGTCACGCCGGTCCAGCTCGCCCGCGCCTACGCGGCGCTCTCCAACGGCGGCACGCTCTACGAGCCGCGCGTGGCCAAGGCCGTCGTCTCGCCGACCGGCGAGGTGATCAAGAAGATCCCGCCGAAGGTGCAGGGCCACGTGAAGGCGAAGAAGGCCGCGCTGCGCTACGTCGACAACGCTCTGAAGGGCACGCCCCGGGTCGGCACGCTGGCCTGGAAGTTCATCGACTTCCCGCTGGACAAGGTCAGGATCCGCGGCAAGACCGGCTCGGCCGAGGTCTACGGCAAGCAGAGCACCTCGTGGGTCGCGACGTACACGAAGGACTACGTGGTGGTGATGATGGTGACCCAGGCCGGCACCGGCTCGGGCACGTCGGGTCCCTACGTGCGCAAGATCTGGGAGTCGCTCTACGGCGTCAAGGGCATGGACGTGAAGCCGAAGCGGGCCGTGATCCCGGGCACCACGCCGCCCGCCGGGCTGCCCGTGTTCGCCTCCGACGGCTCGATCCTGCCGCCGAAGGGAACGGTGAACTGATGACCCTGGTCCCGCCCAACCGCGCCCGGCTGCGGACGCCCGGCATCGACTGGACGCTCATGGTCGCGGTCGGCCTGGTGATCGTGGTCGGCACGCTGCTGGTGTGGTCGTCGACGTCGACCAACGACTCGCTGACCCATGGTCACGACACGGCGTACCTCAAGCGCCACCTGGTCAACATCGCGATCGGCTCCGTGCTGTTCGTCATGGTGCTCGCCACCGACCACCGGTGGGTGCGCATCCTCGCGCCGCTGGTGTACGTCGCCTCGGTGATCGGGCTGCTGCTCGTGCTGGTGATGGGCTCGACGATCAACGGCTCGCGGTCGTGGCTGGTGCTCGGCGGGATGTCCGTGCAGCCGGCCGAGTTCGCCAAGCTTGCCGTCGTGATCGGCATGGCCCTGGTGATGGCCGAGCGGCTCGAGAGCTCGCGCCGACAGCCGTGTGAACACCGTCGACGTCCTGCTCATGCTGGCGATCGCCGGCCTGCCGGCCGTGCTGATCCTCATGCAGCCCGACCTCGGCACCATGCTCGTGCTCGGCGCCACCGTCTTCGGCGTGCTCGCGATCGCCGGCGCCCCCCGTCGCTGGCTGCTGGCGCTCTTCGCCGCCGGGGTCGTCGCGGCGACTGCCGCGGTCACCGATGGGCGTGCTCAAGGCCTACCAGGTCGACCGGTTCATGGCGTTCACCAACCCCGCGCTCGACCCGCGCGGGGCCGGCTACAACACCACGCAGGCGCGGATCGCGATCGGCAACGGCGGCCTGTTCGGGCAGGGACTGTTCCACGGCTCGCAGACCCGCTCGGGCTTCGTGCCCGAGCAGCACACCGACTTCATCTTCACCGTCGCCGGCGAGGAGCTCGGCCTGGTCGGTGCCGGACTGCTGATCGCGCTGCTCGGCGTCGTCATCTGGCGGGCGCTGGCGATCGCGCTCGGCTCCGCCGACATGTTCGGCCGGGTCGCGGGGGCCGGGATCGCGTGCTGGTTCGGGTTCGAGGCGTTCCAGAACATCGGCATGTGCCTCGGGATCATGCCGGTCACCGGCGTCCCCCTCCCGCTGGTGTCGTACGGCGGGTCGTCGATGTTCGCGTCACTGATGGCGATCGGGCTGCTCCAGAACATCCACCTGCGCTCCGGCGGGTCGCTCCCGACACGGTCCGTCGCGCCTCGGGTGCTGGTGGGGCGGTAGGGGCCGGTCGAATTCCCAAGGGATCGACGTCTGTTGACGCACCTACCAATCTGACCTGGCGGTTCCAGCGGCGTACCCGCTGGTGGATCTGCCAGAAGGCCTAGGCCGCCGCCCCCCTCGCGATTGGTCGCGACCGCGCCCGGAAACGTACCCTTGGCGCCATGCCCTCCCTCACGGCCTCGTCCGTCTTCCCGCGCCTGGAGCCGTTGCTCCCGCTGGTGCAGAAGCCGATCCAGTACGTCGGGGGCGAGCTCAACGCCACCGTGAAGGAGTGGGGCGACGACGCGGCCACGGTCCGCTGGGCGCTGATGTACCCCGACGCCTACGAGGTGGGCCTGCCCAACCAGGGCGTCCAGATCCTCTACGAGGTGCTCAACGAACGTGACGACGTGCTCGCGGAGCGCACGTACGCCGTGTGGCCCGACCTCGAGGCACTGATGCGTGAGCACGGCATCCCGCAGTTCACCGTCGACGCACACCGGCCGGTGCGCGACTTCGACGTGTTCGGTCTCTCGTTCTCGACCGAGCTCGGCTACACGAACATGCTCAACGCCCTCGACCTGGCCGGCATCCCGATGCACGCGCGCGACCGCACCGACGACGACCCGATCGTGCTCGCCGGCGGCCACGCGGCGTTCAACCCGGAGCCGATCGCCGACTTCCTCGACGCCGCCGTGCTCGGCGACGGCGAGGAGGTGGTGCTCGCGATCACGGAGGTGGTGCGCGAGTGGAAGGCCGAGGGCCGACCGGGAGGCCGCACCGAGCTGCTGCGCCGGCTCGCGGTCAGCGGCGGCGTCTACGTGCCGGCCTTCTACGACGTGGCATACGCCGCCGACGGCGCGATCGCGTCCGTCACCCCCAACCTGCCCGGCATCCCGCACCGCGTGCACAAGCACACGTTGATGGACCTCGACGCCTGGCCCTACCCGGCCAAGCCGCTGGTGCCGCTGGCCGAGACGGTGCACGAGCGGTTCAGCGTCGAGATCTTCCGCGGCTGCACGCGCGGCTGCCGGTTCTGCCAGGCCGGCATGATCACCCGCCCGGTCCGCGAACGCTCGATCACCACGATCGGCGCGATGGTCGAGAACGGCATCCGCTCCACCGGCTTCGAGGAGGTCGGGCTGCTCTCGCTCTCCAGCGCCGACCACAGCGAGATCGGCGAGGTCGCCAAGGACCTGGCCGACCGCTACGAGGGCTCCAACGTCAGCCTCAGCCTGCCCAGCACCCGGGTCGACGCGTTCAACATCGACCTGGCCAACGAGTTCTCGCGCAACGGCCGGCGTTCGGGCCTGACCTTCGCCCCCGAGGGCGGCTCGGAGCGGATGCGCAAGGTGATCAACAAGATGGTCACCGAGGAGGACCTGATCCGCACGGTCGCGGCGGCGTACTCCTCGGGCTGGCGCCAGGTGAAGCTCTACTTCATGTGCGGCCTGCCCACCGAGACCGACGACGACGTCCTGCAGATCGCCGATCTCGCGAAGAAGGTGATCGCGAAGGGCCGCGAGGTCTCCGGCCGCAACGACATCCGCTGCACGGTCTCGATCGGAGGGTTCGTGCCCAAGCCGCACACTCCGTTCCAGTGGGCCTCGCAGCTCGACTCCGCGACCACCGACGAGCGGCTGCGCAAGCTCCGCGAGGAGGTGCGCTCGGACCGGAAGTTCGCCCGGGCCATCGGCTTCCGCTACCACGACGGCAAGCCCGGCATCATCGAAGGACTGCTCTCCCGCGGCGACCGCAGGGTGGGCGCCGTGATCGAGCAGGTCTGGTGCGACGGCGGCCGGTTCGACGGCTGGAGCGAGCACTTCTCCTACGAGCGCTGGATCGCGGCCTGCGAGACGGCGCTGAGTGGCGTCGACCTGGACTGGTACACCACCCGCGAGCGCTCGTACGACGAGGTGCTGCCCTGGGACCACCTCGACTCCGGCCTCGACAAGGACTGGTTGTGGCAGGACTGGGAGGACGCTCTCGACGCCGACTCGATCGACGTCGAGGACTGCCGCTGGACCCCCTGCTACGACTGCGGTGTCTGCCCCGAGATGGGCACCGACATCCAGATCGGCCCGACCGGCCAGCGGCTGCTCCCGCTCAGCGTGGTCTGACCGCCGGCGCCGTGTCGCCGCGGGTGCGCAGCTGGTCCTCCACGTACGACGGGTGCGACACGGCAAGTCCGAGAATCAGCTGGGGCACCGAGACGATGATCAACGCGACCAGCGGCACCGTCCAGCCCCCAGTGAGGTCGTGCAGCAGCCCGACGCCGAAGGGCCCGACCGCCGAGATCAGGTAGCCCGTCGACTGGGTGAACCCGGAGAGCGCAGCGGTCCCGGCCGGCGGTGCGTGCCCGCAGACCGATCAACGTCAGGATCAGCGGGAACGTGCAGGTGCCGACCCCGACCACGAGTGCCCACGCCCAGGCGCCCTGACGCGGCGCGAGGATCAGCCCGAGGTAGCCGATCGGGTAGCAGGCCATCAGGGCCCACATCAGCGGCGCCTGGTTGTCCATGCGCGCTGCCAGGGTCGGAATCACGAACGAGAGCGGGATGCTGATGCCCGTGATCACCCCGAGCAGCAGCCCGGCGGTGTGCGCGGAGAAGCCGGCGTCGCGGTAGACCTCCGCGAACCAGCCGAAGATCGAGTACGCCTGCAGCGACTGCAGCCCGAAGAACAGCGCCATCAGCCAGCCGAGCCGGGTGTGGGCCACCTCGCCGAGGCCGATCCTGCCCTCGCTGGTCTCGAGGTCGGCCGGGCGGTCGTGCCGGAACAGGCCGAGCCAGGGGACCACCGCGACCGCCGCCAGGAGCGCCCATGCCGCGAGGCCGGAGCGCCACCCGTCGTACGCCTCGCTGATCGGCACGGTGAAGACGGAGGCCGAGGTCAGCCCGATCGCGAGGGCGGTCGAGTAGATCGACGTCATCAGGCCGATCCGGTCGGGGAAGTGGAGCTTCACCAGCGACGGCAGCAGCACGTTGGCGGTCGCCATGCCGGCGAGCGAGAGCAACGAGAACGCGAGGAACGCCCAGACCTCGTCCGCCCGGCTGCGCAGATAGAGCCCGACCACGACGCCGACCAGCGCCAGCGTGGTCAGCCGGTGGACGCCGACCAGCCGCGCCAGCCGCGGCGCAAGGGCCCCGAAGACCGCGAAGGCGAGCACCGGGCAGCGAGGTGAGCACGCCGGCCTCGGCCGCGGACATGCCGAGGCCGGCGATGATCTCGTCGAGCACCGGGCCCACGCTGACCGCCGAGGGCCGCAGGTTGAAGGCGAGAGCCACGATCCCCACGACCACCAGCACCCGCGCGAACCGGCTCTCCTCCGGCGGGGAGGAGGCGGGTGCGGCGGACACCGGACGATTCTGTCAGCCACCCGACCGGCGCCGCTCAGTACCTCGCCGGTGTCCGGTACGTCACCATGAGGCAGTGCGCAGAGTGAGCGACGACGAGCGCCGGGGGCGGCTGGCGGTGCGGCATGCACTGGCGCCTTCGGCGAGAGTGGCCACGGTGGAGGCGGCCGTCGAGGCGATGACCTGCCTGCACGCGACCGAGCCGGCCAACGTCTACCTCTCCGCGCACGCGCGCTCGGGGGCGACGCGGGACGACATCGAGCGGGCGCTGTTCCACGAGCGCACCGTTGTTCGCCAGCTCGCGATGCGCCGCACGGTCTTCGCCTTCCCTCGCGACCTGCTGCCCGCGGTGTGGGGCTCGGCCTCCGCCCGGGTGGCCGCACAGCTCGGCGCCCGGCTTGCCAAGGAGGTCGAGGCCGCCGGGCTCGCTTCGGACGGGCCGGCCTGGCTCCGGCGAGGTGTGCGCCGCGGTGCTGGCCGAGCTGGCTGCGGCGCCCGCGACCACGACGATGCTGCGCGAACGGATCCCGATGCTCGACGCACGCCTGCAGATATCGCCGGGCAAGAGCTACGGCGGCGAGTTCCCCGTCGCCCCGCGCGTGCTCTCGACGCTCGGCGCCGACGGGGTCGTGCTGCGGGGCCGCAACGACGGGGGCTGGAAGACCTCACGCCCCTACTGGACCCTCGCCTCGGAGTGGCTGGGGGAGGAGGTCACCGCGCTGGACGAGCGGGCCGGCTACGCCGCGCTCGTGGAGAGCTGGCTGCGCACGTTCGGTCCGGGCACCGAGGCCGACGTTGTGTGGTGGCTCGGCGCGACCAAAGGTGCCGTCCGCCGCGCGCTCACCGACGTCTCGGCGGTCGAGGTGGAGCTCGCTGACGGCACCCCGGCCTGGCTGCTGCCCGACGACGTGGACGAGGTAGCCGCGCCCGAGGACTGGGCGGCGCTGCTGCCGGCCCTCGACCCGACCACGATGGGATGGAAGCAGCGCGACTTCTACCTGGGCGAGCACGCCGCGAAGATCTTCGACAGCAACGGCAACGGGGGCCCCACGATGTGGTGGAACGGCCGTATCGTCGGCGGCTGGACCCAGGCGCACGACGGGACCGTGGTGCTGGTCCCGTTGGCGAGGCTGCCACGCGGGGCGCGGGCGCAGCTCGAGGCCGAGGCGGCCCGGCTCACGGCGTGGCTCGGCGGTGACGTCGTGCGGTCGATCTACCAGTCCCCGCTGGCCCGGGAGCACCCGTCGTGAGCCGGCTGCAGGAGCTCCGCGAGGTCCGTCACATCCCGTGGGTGCGGGCCGCCGTGCTGTACGTCGCCGTGCGTGCGGTCGTGCTCGGTGTGCTCCTGCTCGCCGCGCAGGTCGCCGACCGGGACGTGCTGCGCGTGCTGACCGGCTGGGACGCGGGCTGGTACGCCGGCATCGCGGACCGGGGCTACGGCACCGTCGTCCAGCACCCCGACGGGCGGCTCCTTTCCGACTACGCGTTCTTCCCGCTCTTCCCGGTCGCCGAGCGGGTCTTCGGGGTGGCGATCGGCAGCGACTTCGCCGTGGCCGGGCTGTTCGTCGCGGTGCTCTCGTCGGTCGTCGCGGCGGTGGGCATCTACCGGGTGGGCGAGCTGCTCAAAGGTGAGCGCGCCGGGCTGCTGCTGGTGTTGCTCTGGGCGGTGCTGCCGGTCGGCGCCGTGCAGTGGATGTCCTACTCCGAGTCCCTGTTCACCGCCCTCGCCGCGTGGTCGCTGTACTTCGTGCTCACGGAGCGTTGGGTGCCTGCCGGCTGGCTCTGCCTGCTGGCCGGGCTGACCCGGCCGACCGGCGCGGCACTGGTGGCCGCGGTCGTCGTCGCGGCCGCGCTCGACCTGCGCCGGTCGCCGCGGCACCCGTGGAAACGGGCGCAGGCGATCCTGCTGGCGCCGCTCGGCCTGCTCGGCTACCTGCTGTTCGTCGCCTCCCGCACCCACGACCTGCTCGGCTACTTCGCGGTGACCCGTGGCTGGCACAACGGCATCGACTTCGGTGCCGCGTTCCTGGGCCGGCTCCGCGAGATGCTGGCGGCGCCGTCCCCGTGGCCGGGCCTGGCGATCGTGGCCGGGGTGATCGCGCTCGGAGCACTGGTCGGCTGGGGCTACCGCGACGGCCTCCCGCTCGCGCTCCTCGTCTACTCGGTGGCGGTCGTGGTCCTCGCGTTCGTCACGTCCGGCTACTTCGGCTCGAAGCCCCGCTACCTGCTGCCGGCGTTCCCGCTGCTGCTCCCGATCGCCGGCTGGCTCGCCGTACGACGGATGACATGGCAGGCGGGGATCGCGGCCGCGGCCGCGGTGGTCGCGGCGGGGTACGGAGCCGTGTGGCTGCTCGGCTCGGGACCGCCGTAGCCTTCGGGCGTGCGTGAGCAACCCGAGCAGCAGGCGCCGCCAGTCCAGCGGCTGCGGATCCGCTACGCCAAGCGCGGGCGGCTGCGGTTCACCAGCCACCGCGACTTCAGCCGGGCCTTCGAGCGCGCGGTCTTCCGGGCCCGGGTGCCGATGGCGTACTCGTCGGGGTTCAACCCGCACCCCCGGATCTCCTACGCCGGCGCGGCTCCGACCGGCTCCGCCAGCGAGGCCGAGTACCTCGAGATCGCGCTCGCCGAGGTGGTCGACCCGGCCGCCGTCCACGCCGCAGCTCGACGAGTCGCTCCCGGACGGGCTCGACGTGCTCGAGGTGGTGCCGTCCGCGGGCGGATCGCTCGCCGACCGGCTCGAGGCGAGCCACTGGCGGATCACGCTCACCGGGGTCGACGTGCCGACCGTCGCAGGACGGCCGTCGAGCGGCTTCCTGGCGATCGACGAGGTGCTCGTGGAACGGATGACGAAGAAGGGTCTGCGCACGCTTCGACGCCCGCGCCGCGGTGGTGCGACTCGCCGCCGAACCAGGCGAGGGAGGCCTGACGGTCCGGTTCCGGACCTTCCGTGTGCGATACTGCAACTGGTTTTACGGCACGGCATGCCGTCCGTGAGACCCGACGACATTCTCGCCGGACTACGCGAGATCGCCGGTCTGAGCCTGAGCGCTGCACCAGTCCAGCAGCGTCTGGCCCAGGGTCCGCTCGATCCTCGCGACGGCACGGTGGGTGATCCGTTGTCACCCGACCGCGACGCGGCCGACACCCAGGGTTCGTGACAGGAACCCGTTCGGCCAGCTGACCGCGGTCGGTGATCGACGAACCGCCCCTCGGCAACCACGGAGGGTGTCGCCGCCCATGAAGGCTTCACGTCGTACGCCCCGGCGGACGACGGACGACACCGCACCGCGGTGGGGCTCCGGTCCCGGCTCGGTGCCGAGGAGAGCACCATGCTCGACAGCGAACGTTCCGACCAGACCCCCGACCAGATTTCCGGCCAGGAGCCCGGTCCGGTCGACGCGCCGCTCCCGCTGAGCGACGACGCCGAGCAGCAGGCCCTGCCGGCGAAGAAGGCGGCCGCGAAGAAGGCCCCGCCAAGAAGACCACCGCCAAGAAGGCCACCGCGAAGAAGGCGGCCGCGAAGAAGGCCACCGCGAAGAAGGCGGCCGCCAAGAAGACCACCGCCAAGAAGACCACCGCGAAGGCGGCCGCGAAGAAGACCGCACTGCCGGCCGAAGACGAAGCGGAGACGGCACCCGAGGCCGAGGACGCGCCGCCGGTGAAGAAGGTGGCCGCGCAGGAAGACCTCCAAGAAGGCCGTCGCGAAGCGCGCCGCGAAGAAGACCGCACCGGCCCCGGAGCCGCTCTCCGAGCCGGTCGCGGAGCCGTTCACCGAGCCGCTCACCGAGCCCGCCGATGCTGAGGCCGAGGGCTCGTCGCGCGCGGTCGCCACCGTGCCCCTCTTCCAGGTCCCGGACGCGGCCGCGGCTAGCCCCCGAAAGCGCACCCGCAAGAAGGCCGCCGAGGCGAGCGCCCAGCAGTGACGAGTCCGAAGCGGAGCCAGTCGACGGAGTCGGCGCCGGCCGCCGAGCCCGTTGCCGACGGTGACGGCTCGGACGCCGGCGAGACCGCCGACGCCGGCGAGACCGCGGACGACGACGAGTCGGGCACTCGCCGCCGGCCCCGCCGCCGTGGCGGCCGCCGCCGCCGCAAGGGTGGAGGCGACAGCGACGACACGTCCGAGGACACGTCCGACGACAGCACCGACCGCAGCGCCGACGACGGTGCCAGCGGCAGGGACGACAAGGGCGACAAGCGCGACAAGCGCGACAAGGACAACAAGGACGAGAAGGGCGAGAAGGGCGAGAAGGGCGGGGACGACGCCGAAGAGGGCGGCATCCTCCTCCGCCAGCCGACGCCGCCGCCGCCGTCGCCGCTCCGGCGACGACCGCGACTCCTCCGACGACCCGAGCAACACCGTCACCCGGGTCCGCAAGTCCCGCAGCCCCGAGGACGAGATCACCTCGCTCCAGGGCTCGACCCGGCTCGAGGCGAAGAAGCAGCGCCGCCGCGAGGGCCGCGAGGCCGGACGCCGCCGTGCCCCGATCGTGAGCGAGGCCGAGTTCCTGGCCCGCCGCGAGTCCGTCGACCGGGTGATGGTGATCCGGCAGCGCGACGACCTCACCCAGATCGGCGTGCTCGAGGACAAGGTGCTCGTCGAGCACTACGTCGCCCGCGAGTCGCAGACCTCCCTGATCGGCAACGTCTACCTCGGCCGGGTACAGAACGTGCTGCCCGTCGATGGAGGCGGCATTCATCGACATCGGCAAGGGTCGCAACGCCGTGCTGTACGCCGGCGAGGTGAACTGGAACGCGCTCGGCGCCAAGGACGGCCAGCCGCGCAAGATCGAGTCGGTGCTCAAGTCCGGCCAGCCGATCCTCGTGCAGGTCACCAAGGACCCGGTCGGCCACAAGGGTGCGCGCCTGACCAGCCAGGTCAGCCTGCCGGGCCGGTTCCTGGTCTACGTGCCCGACGGCACCACCAGCGGCATCTCCCGCAAGCTCCCCGACAACGAGCGCAACCGGCTCAAGACGCTGCTCAAGGAGATCGTCCCCGACAGCGCGGGCGTGATCGTGCGCACCGCCGCCGAGGGCGCCAGCGAGGACGAGCTGACCCGCGACGTCGAGCGGCTGACCGCCCGGTGGGGCGACATCGAGACGAAGGTCGCCGCCGGCAAGGCGCCGCAGCTGCTGTACGGCGAGCCGGACCTGACCCTCAAGGTGGTCCGCGACCTGTTCACCGAGGACTTCACCCGGCTGATCATCCAGGGTGACGATGCCTGGGACCTCGTCGACGGCTACGTCAGCCACGTCGCGCCCGACCTGCGGGAGCGGCTCGAGCGCTACCGCCCCGACGACGAGGCGAACGACGGCCGCGACCTGTTCGCGACGTACCGCGTCGACGAGCAGATCGCCAAGGGCCTCGACCGCAAGGTCTGGCTGCCCTCCGGCGGCTCGCTGGTCATCGACCGCACCGAGGCGATGACCGTCGTCGACGTCAACACCGGCAAGTTCACCGGCTCCGGGGGCAACCTCGAGGAGACCGTGACCAAGAACAACCTCGAGGCGGCCGAGGAGATCGTCCGCCAGCTCCGGCTCCGCGACATCGGCGGCATCATCGTCGTCGACTTCATCGACATGGTGCTGGAGTCCAACCGCGACCTCGTCCTGCGCCGGATGGTCGAGTGCCTCGGCCGCGACCGCACCCGGCACCAGGTCGCCGAGGTGACCTCGCTCGGCCTGGTGCAGATGACCCGCAAGCGGATCGGCACCGGCCTGCTCGAGGCGTTCAGCGACGGACTGCGAGCACTGCAAGGGCCGCGGCCTGCTGGTCCACGACCACCCGATCGAGCCGAGCACCAAGCTCGACGACGACGCCAAGCGCGGCGGCCGCCGTGGCCGCACCGGCCGCGGACGGGGCGGTGGCACCAACGGCCCCGTGGCCGCACCGTCGCCCCGGGACGTCGCCGCGATGGCGCGTGAGCACGCCGACAAGCAGCCCGTCGACGAGCCCGACCAGACACCCGAGCCGGTCAAGCAGGACACGCAGCCCGAGCTCGACCTGGGCAAGGAGGCCGCCGACACCCCGGAGCCGGTCTCCGCGCAGACGCTGGAGGAGCCGGAGCAGCCGCTGGCCAGCGACGTCACCCCGGCGCCGGCTGCACCTGTCGAGGAGGGCGAGCCTGCCGAGCCGGTCCAGGCTGCCGAGCCGGTCCAGCCTGCCGAGCCGGTTCAGCCTGCAGAGCCGGCCGCGCCCACGGTTGTCACGTCCACCCGGCGCCGGTCCGCGCGGCGCGCCGCCGGCCCGCCGGTCAGCACCCAGCCGCAGCTCGCTCAGACGCAGGTCAACGAGCACGACGGCGACGCCGACGCGGCAGCGCGGCACGACAGGCAGGACGGGCAGGACGGGCAGGATGCGGAGGACGCCGAGGGCGGCTTCGTCCTGCATGTCCCGATCAAGCGCAAGGGCTCCCGCAAGCGCTGACCGGCTCCCGTTTTGACCGGGGTCTTGCCCGCCCCGTAAAGTGGAGCCTCGGCGTGCCTGCACGCCGCCTCTGCGTGTCGACGCACTCCCTCCACCATCGGTGGTGACGTGCGCGCCCCGGCGAGACGCGCGGACCCGGACATTTCGAAGAACCATCGAGGAGAGTGAGTCGCGGTGTACGCGATCGTGCGCAGTGGCAGCAAGCAGCAGAAGGTTGCTGTTGGCGACGTCATCGAGATCGACAAGGTCGCGACCGCCCCCGGCGAGTCGCTGACCCTCCCCGTGGTGATGGTGGTCGACGGCGAGAAGGTCACCAGCGACCTCTCCTCGCTCGACAAGGCGGGCGTGACCGTCGAGGTCCTCGGCGCCACCAAGGGCCCGAAGATCGTCATCCAGAAGTACAAGAACAAGACCGGTTACAAGAAGCGCCAGGGTCACCGCCAGAAGTACACCCAGGTCAAGGTCACCGACATCTCCCTCTGACCCGACTCCTCCACCGGGGACGGGGCAACCGCAGCAAAGGACTGAGCTCATGGCACACAAGAAGGGCGCGGCGTCGACCAAGAACGGTCGCGACTCCAACTCCCAGCGCCTCGGCGTCAAGCGCTACGGCGGCCAGCTGGTCAACGCCGGCGAGATCATCGTGCGCCAGCGCGGCACCCACTTCCACCCCGGCTCCGGCGTGGGCCGCGGCAGTGACGACACGCTGTTCGCGCTGGTTGGCGGCAATGTCGAGTTCGGCACCAAGCGTGGTCGCCGGGTCGTCAACGTCGTCCCCGCCGGGGAGTGACCCGGACCTCACCCAGCCACTGACGAGGGCGTTTCCGGATCGCCGGAGACGCCCTTCGTCGTTCCGACCTCACAGTCGAGAGGAAGCGATGGCCGTCCCCACGTTCGTGGACCGGGTCTCCCTGCACGTCGCAGCGGGACGCGGGGGCAACGGCGTCGCGTCCGTGCACCGCGAGAAGTTCAAGCCGCTCGGCGGACCCGACGGCGGCAATGGCGGCCCGGGCGGCAGCATCATCCTGCGCGTAGACCCCGACGTCACCACGCTCATCGACTACCACCACAACAGCTTGCGGCGGGCCACATCAGGCGGTCACGGCGCCGGTGGGCACCGCAACGGCACCCACGGCGAGGACCTCGTGCTGCCCGTGCCCGACGGCACCGTCGTGTCCGACGACCACGGCACCGTGCTCGCCGACATGGTCGGTGCCGGCACCGAGATGGTCATCGCCGAGGGCGGCCGAGGTGGCCTCGGCAACGCGGCGCTCGCCTCCTCCAAGCGCAAGGCGCCCGGCTTCGCGCTGCTCGGCGAGCCCGGCGACGAGCGGGTGATCGGGCTCGAGCTCAAGGTGGTCGCCGACGTCGGCCTGGTCGGCTACCCGAGCGCCGGCAAGTCCAGCCTGATCGCCGCCCTGAGCCGGGCGCGGCCGAAGATCGCGGACTACCCGTTCACGACGCTGGTGCCGAACCTCGGGGTGGTGCGCGCCGGAGACACGACGTTCACCGTCGCCGACGTCCCCGGCCTGATCGAGGGTGCCAGCGAAGGCCGCGGGCTCGGCCACGACTTCCTGCGGCACGTCGAGCGCTGCGCAGCGATCGTGCACGTCGTCGACCTGGCCACGATGGAGCCGGGACGCAACCCGATGTCCGACCTCGACGTGATCGAGAGCGAGCTCGCGTCGTACGGCGGGCTCGACGACCGTCCACGGATCGTGGCGCTGAACAAGATCGACGTCCCGGACGGCCGCGACATGGCCGACATCGTCAGCGAGGACGTGGGGGCCCGCGGCTGGGACGTGTACCCGGTCAGCGCGGCCAGCCACGAGGGCCTGCGCGAGCTGTCGTTCGCGATGGCGCGGGTGGTGGCCGAGCGGCGCGCCGCGGAGCCGACCGTGGTCACGAAGCGGATCGTGCTGCGTCCCGCCGGCACCAGCGGCACCGGCGAGGAGTTCACGGTGCGCGAGACCGGCGACCCTTCGACAGGCTCAGGACAACGGGCCTGGCGGGTGCGCGGTGCCAAGCCCGAACGCTGGATCCGGCAGACCGACTTCAGCAACGACGAGGCGGTCGGCTTCCTCGCCGACCGGCTCAACCGGCTGGGTGTGGAGGCCAAGCTGCTCGCGCTCGGCGCGGTCGAGGGCGACTCGGTGCTGATCGGCGACGTCGCCAACGCAGTGGTCTTCGACTTCAAGCCCGGCCTTGACGCCGGTGCCGAGATGCTCGGCCGCCGTGGCGAGGACCAACGGTTCAACCAGACCCGTCCGGCAGCCGTCCGCCGCCGCGAGATCGACGAGGCGATGCCGTTCCGCCGCGAGGGGGAGACCCGCGCCGACGTCGCGCGACGGTTGGGACATCCCGACCTCGCCGACGAGGAGCCCGAACCGGCCGCACCCTCGTTCGAGAACGACATCTGAAGCCATGAACACCCCACGACGCCGCTCGCTGCGGACCCTCTTGAGCCTGTCGAAGAGCTCCCGCCGCCGGGGCCCGGAAAAGCGATGAGCACTCGCACGGGGGTCGGCGCCGCGGGGCGCGTCGTGGTCAAGGTGGGATCGTCGTCGCTGACCACCGCCGGCGGCGGCATCGACCCTGAGCGCGTGCGCGCCCTGGTCGACACGCTCGCGACGGTCAGGGCGCGCGGCTCCGAGGTGGTGCTGGTCTCATCGGGAGCGATCGCGGCGGGTCTCACGCCGCTGGCGCTGCGCAAGCGTCCGAAGGCGCTCGCGACCCAGCAGGCGGCCGCGTCGGTCGGCCAGGGGTTGCTCGTGCACCGCTACACCGAGGAGTTCGCCCGCCACGGCGTGGTCACCGGCCAGGTCCTGCTCACGCTCGACGACGTGACCCGGCGTAGTCACTACCGCAATGCTTTCCAGACGTTCGCCCGGCTCCTCGAGCTCGGGGTGCTGCCGGTGGTCAACGAGAACGACACGGTCGCCACCACCGAGATCCGGTTCGGCGACAACGACCGGCTCGCCGCCCTCGTGGCCCACCTGGTGCACGCCGACGTGCTGGTGCTGCTCTCCGACGTCGACGGCCTGTACGACGGGCCCCCGTCACGGGCCGGGAGCACCCTGGTCGAGGACGTCGCCGACGTCACCCGGCTGGACGGCGTCGTGGTCGGCCGGTCCGGCTCCTCCGGGGTCGGTACCGGTGGCATGCAGACCAAGCTCGAGGCCGCCCGGATCGCGACCGGCGCCGGCATCCCGGTCGTGCTCACCTCCGCCGACCACGCCGCCGACGCGCTCGCCGGACGCTCGGTCGGGACCCTCTTCCACTCGACGGGCCGCCGCCGGCCCACCCGGCAGCTCTGGCTCGCGCACGCGACGGAGGCGAAGGGCGCAATCCACCTCGACGAGGGTGCCGTCCGCGCGCTCACGGAGCGGAGGGCCTCGTTGCTGCCCGCCGGCATCACCGGCGTCTCGGGCAGGTTCGTGGCCGGCGACCCGGTCGACCTGCTCGCTCCCGACGGGACGACGATCGCGCGGGGGCTCGTGAACTACGACGCGGCGGAGCTGCCGACGCTCCTGGGACGGTCCACCCGCGACCTCGCCCGCGAGCTCGGCGCGGCGTACGAGCGCGAGGTCGTGCACCGCGACGACCTGGTCGTCCTCGACCGCTGAACGCGGAAAGTCATCTCACGATTTTCCGATTCGTTGGCGTACCGCCCCGCGTCTGCCGCAGACTGTCTGTCACCACCCCACCGGGGTCCATGGCTGTGCAGAAACGAGGTGCCCGTGAACCAGGACGGACGTCACTGGCACGTGACCGTGACGGTTTCGGGAGAACCCGTCGAGCCGATGCTGATGCGCTCGGCCCTGCTCCGGTTCTCCGAAGAGCGGCCGTTCCTCGAGTCCATGCGCTTCACCAGCTCCGGCGCGGAGATCAAGTTCTGGGACGAGGGGGAGTCGATGATCGACGTTGCCTCGCTCGCCCTGCGCATGTGGAACGAGCACCGCGACAGCTCCAGGCTGCCCCGCTGGGAGGTGGTCGGGCTCGAAGTGGTCGAGCGCTCGATCCACCGCAACCGCGACGAGGGCCACGAGGTGCTCACCGGCTCGCAGAACCTGCGTCCGTTCTCCTTCTGAGCAAGGGCTACGGCCTGTCCGCGTGAGGTCGCTCGCTAGCCTGATCCCGTGAGCAACGACGGGACCGTCGAGGAACGGGTCGCCGAGGCGGCCGGGCGCGCCCGTGTCGCCGCCACCGACCTCGCGCTCGCCACCCGCGCGGTGAAGGACGCCGCCCTGCTGGCCATGGCCGACTCCCTCGTCGAGCAGAGCGAAACGATCCTCGCCGCCAATGCCGACGACGTGGCTGCGGCCGAGGCGGCCGGCATGGGTGAGCACCTCGTCGACCGGCTCCGGCTCGACCACGACCGGGTCGAGGCGATGGCCCGCGGCCTGCGCGAGGTCGCGGGGCTGCCCGACCCCGTGGGCGAGGTGCTGCGCGGCTCGACGCTCGCCAACGGCCTCGAGCTCCGCCAGGTACGCGTGCCCTTCGGTGTGGTCGGCATCATCTACGAGGCGCGGCCCAACGTCACCGCCGACGCCGCCGGCATCTGCCTGAAGAGCGGCAACGCCGTGCTGCTGCGCGGGTCATCGAGCGCCCGTCGCACGAACGCCGCGGTGGTGGAGACCCTGCGCGCCGCAGCGGTCACGTCCGGCCTCCCGGCCGACGTGGTCCAGCTCGTGCCCGGGGAGGGGCACGAGGCGGCCAAGGCGCTGATGCGTGCGCGTGGCCTGGTCGATGTGCTCATCCCGCGCGGCGGCGCCGGCCTGATCCGGTCGGTGGTCACCGAGTCGACGGTGCCGGTGATCGAGACCGGGGTCGGCAACTGCCACGTGTACGTCGACGCCGACGCCGACCTCGAGATGGCACTCGCGATCGTGCTCAACGCCAAGACCCAGCGCACGTCGGTGTGCAACGCGGCCGAGTCGCTGCTGGTGCACGCCGACGTCGCCGACGCGTTCCTGCCAGTGGTCGTCCCCGCCCTGCTGGATGCGGGCGTGACGGTGCACGGCGACCCCGCGTTCCAGGCGTACGACGGCGTCGTGCCCGCGACCGACGACGACCACGCGACCGAGTACCTCGCGCTCGAGATCAGCGCCGCCGTCGTACCGGATCTCGACGCGGCGCTCGGTCACATCCGGCACTTCTCCACCGGCCACACCGAGGCGATCGTCACCGGCTCACAGGCCGCGGCACGCCGCTTCGTCGCAGCCGTCGACTCGGCAGCAGTGCTGGTCAACGCGTCCACACGCTTCACCGACGGCGGCGAGTTCGGCTTCGGCGCGGAGATCGGCATCTCCACCCAGAAGCTGCACGCGCGGGGGCCGATGGGGCTGCCGGAGATGACCTCCACGAAGTACGTGGTCACGGGAGCCGGCCACACGAGGTGAAGCTGTTCGCGCTCACCGTGTTCTTCGGGATGGTCTCCTCCGTGGTGCCGGTGTTCAACATGGAGACGTACATCGTCGTCGCGTACGCCCGCTCCGACGCCACCGCGCTCCAGCTCGCCTTCATCGGATCCCTCGGGCAGAACATCGGCAAGCTGGTCTGGTACTTCGTCTGCCGGGAGTCCCTCGACATCGGATGGCTGAAACGCCGCCTGGAGACACCGAAGCGGCAGGCGCAGTTCCAGCGATGGAGCGACTTCGTGCAGAACCGACCGGGAGTGAGCGGGCTCGTCACGTTCGTGTCCGCGCTGGTCGGGGTACCGCCGTTCTTCGTGATGGCGATGATCGCCGGCACGCTGCGGATGAACGTCTTCGTGTTCTTCCTGGCCGGGATCGCCGGGCGCACCCTGTTCTTCTGGGCGATCCTCGGCGGCGCGCACCTGGTGTTCAAGTGACCGTTCGCCCCCGCACCGCAACGTCCCGTTAGGATCACGGCATGTCGATCCTCACTGTCGTGCCGCTCGCGGCGGAGTCCGGTGTCGGCGCCACGCCGTACATCATCGGTGGCCTGGCCTTGGTGATCCTGTTCGGGGCGCTCCTCGCCCTGCTGACGATGGGCGCCGGTCGCGAGCACTCCTGAGCCCCGGCGACGGCTGCGCCCGCTGCCCGCTCGTCGCACGCGGGACGCCGTCGGGTCGGCGTGATGGGCGGCACCTTCGACCCGATCCACCACGGCCACCTGGTCGCGGCGAGCGAGGTGCAGGCCTGGTTCGACCTCGACGAGGTGGTGTTCGTGCCCACCGGACAGCCGTGGCAGAAGGCCGACCGGGTGGTCTCGCCGGCGGAGCACCGCTACCTGATGACCGTGGTCGCCACCGCGTCCAACCCGCGGTTCACCGTGTCGCGGGTCGACATCGACCGCGGCGGACCGACGTACACGATCGACACGCTGCGCGACCTCGCCGCCGTCTACCCCGGCGCCGAGCTGTTCTTCATCACCGGTGCCGACGCCCTCGGCGAGATCTTCACCTGGCGCGACGCCGATCGGCTCTTCGAGCTGGCGCACTTCGTCGGCTGCACCCGCCCGGGCTACGAGATGGACCCGAGCCTGCTCGCGGGCATCCCGACCGAGCGGCTCACGCTGATCGAGATCCCGGCGCTGGCCATCTCCTCCAGCGACTGCCGCGAGCGCCGCGCAGCCGGCGAGCCGGTCTGGTACCTCGTGCCCGACGGCGTCGTGCAGTACCTCGCCAAGCACGACCTCTATCCCCCCGAGGACGGAACATGAGCACCCCACCAAACCACTCGCTTCGCTCGCGCTTCGTCGGGGACCCCGCATGACCGCCACCGAACGAGCCATCGAGCTGGTCACCACTGCCGCCCGGGCAGCCTCGGACAAGCTGGCCTCCAACCTGCTCGCGTTCGACGTCTCCGAGCAGCTCGTGATCACGGACGCGTTCCTGCTCTGCTCCGCCAGCAACGAGCGCCAGGTGAAGTCGATCGTCGACGAGGTCGAGGACAAGCTGCGCGGCATCGGCGCCAAGCCGATCCGCCGCGAGGGCGAGCGCGGCGGGCGATGGGTACTGATCGACTACGCCGACATCGTGGTCCACGTGCAGCACGAGGAGGAGCGGCAGTTCTACGCGCTCGAACGGCTCTGGCGCGACTGCCCGACGATCGACCTCCCGGTGTCGTGAGCCGCCGTCTGGTGCTGTTCCGGCACGGGCGCACGGCGTGGAACCTCGAGGAGCGCGCCCAGGGCCAGCTCGACGTCCCGCTCGACGAGACCGGTCACGCGGAGGCTGCCGCCGCCGCGCCGTACCTCGCCGCGCTCGGCGCCGTGCGCCTGTGGTCCAGCGACCTCCGGCGGGCCGCGCAGACCGCGGCGTACGTCGCGAGGACAACCGGGCTCGAGGTTGTCTACGACGAGCGGCTGCGGGAGAAGGACCAGGGCGCGCGCTCCGGTCTCACGCGGGACGAGTTCGCCGAGAAGTACCCGGCCGAGCACGCGGCCTGGCTGGCCGGTCGCGAGGAACCCGCCGTCCCGGGCAACGAGTCCGTCGCCGAGATGACCGCGCGCGTTGTGCCCGCCCTGCAGGACTGCCTCGAGGCCCTCGCACCGGGGGAGACCGGCATCGTGGTGCTCCACGGCTGGTGCGCGCGGGCCGGGATGTTCGGGGTCCTGGGCTGGCCTGCAGGCGCTCGAGGCGACCGTGCGGGGCATGGACAACTGCGCCTGGGCGATCCTGAAGGAGAGCCGGACCACGGGTCGGCTTCGTCTGGAGTCGTACAACGAGACGGCGAGTCCGGGAGGGCACCCGGTCGATTTCGCGTCCGACACACCCGTTGGCTAAGATTCCCGAGTTGCCCACCGGGCAATGGGGCTGTGGCGCAGTTGGTAGCGCACCTGCATGGCATGCAGGGGGTCAGGGGTTCGAGTCCCCTCAGCTCCACCAAACGCACAGGTCAGCGGCCATGTCCGAACCTCGGAAGAGGAGCAGGACATGGCCACTGGCCACTTATTGGACACTTTTCGAACGTCCCTCGATCTGAGACCGCTCGCTCTCGGGCGGTCTCGACCAGCCTCGGTGGGCCTCGCCCACCTCGGTGTCATGGACACACACACACCACTCACACCACCCGGGACGCTCTCGAGCCGGTCTTCACGATCGCCGAGCTCGCCACCGAGCTCTCGGTCAGCACGCAGGCGCTCTATGACCTGCGGAGCAAGGGACGCGGCCCGACCGGCTTCCGGGTCGGCCGCCAGCTCCGCTTCCGGCAGAGCGAGATCGAGGCCTGGCTCGCGCGACTCGAGTGCGAGGACCACACCCGTCATCACCCGGGGGCGCTCGGTGACCCGCGGGAGACCCAGAACCGTCCTCGGCACGTTCGGCGAGGTCGCGGTCAACGACATCGGCGGCCGGTACCGGGCCAGCACCCGGCACCGGGACCTGGACGGCCGGCTCCGGAGGGTGACCGCGACCGCGACGTCGAAGAAGGGTGCCCAGGCGCTGCTCAAGGGGCGGCTGCTGGATCGCACCGGCTACGGCAGCGGGGGAGTCCTCAGCCTGGCCAGCCCCTTCCCGGACCTCGCCGAGCTCTGGCTCGCCGATCTGGAGCTCCGCGACATCTCGGAGGGGACCAAGGACAACTACCGCGACGACCTGCGGCTCACGTCGCCGTTCTTCGAGAACTACACGCTGGGCGAGATCAGCACCGGGCGGGTCGAGCACTTCCTCAAGTCCGAGCGCCGGGTCTCCTACTCGCGGGCCAAGCACTCGCGGACCGTGCTCAATCAGCTGTTCAGGTTCGCGCTGCGGCACGACTCGATGCCGCGCAATCCGGTCGAGGGCACCTCGCCGCTGGCGAAGCCGAAGAACCAGGTGCAGGCGATGACGCTGGAGCAGGTGCAGGCGATCCGGGCAGCGGCCGCAGCCTGGCGGACAGGACCCGGTGTGAGGGGTCCGAAGCCCGACGGGCAGGTCAAAGACGCGATCGAGGTGCTCCTGGGCACCTCGATGCGCCCCGGCGAGGTGCTCGCACTGCGGCCCTGCGACATCTCCGACGGCGAGAAGGGCATGGTCGCCCACGTCCGCGGCACGGTCGGCTACCGGGAGGGCCGGGGAACCTTCCGACAGGACCACCCGAAGACCGAGACGTCGATCAGGCAGGTGCCGGTGCCGGTATTCGCCGCCCGGGTGATCCGGCGCAGGATCGCGCAGATGCCCCCGCAGGACCGGGACCGGACGATCTTTGCCAACCGCCGCAACGGCGGCCCGCTGAGCCAGCACAACTTCCGGCGCACCTTCCGGGAGTTCCTCGTCCTGGCCGGACTGGAGAACTCGGGCATCACCCCGCGCTGGTATCGCCGCACTGGGGCGACGGTGCTCGCCCGCGGCATGGGGGTCGACGTGGCGGCCGCACATCTGGGCCACACCTCAAAGGCGATCACCGAGGCCCACTACATCGAGCCCGATCTCTCGATCGACTTCAGTCCGGCGGAGGTACTGCAGCGCACCCTCCGCCCGGTCGACCCGGTCGACCCGGACGGCACGCTGCTCGCCCGTCCCGGGACAGACGAGGAAGAAGAAGTCCTCGACGCGATCGACTCAGCCGTCGAGCAGGGCGTCGACGGCGACGTCGCCTGAGTCGTGAAGTGGAGGGCCGGCGGCTGGGCCCCCTGCCGGACGATCGGCGCGCTCGAACTGACCAACCGAGGCGGACAGCGCGTCGGCACGCCCTGTGTCCACGGATATCCACCCTTGACAGGACATAGGCGGCGGTGTGACGCGCCAGCGCGACGAACCGAGCGTCCGGCGGGCGGCGCCCATAGGCGGCGGTATGACGCGAGTGTCGGCGGCAGCGAGACACGGTGGAGGCTCACTTCTTCCTCGGTGACCTCGGCCCACTCTGGGCCCGGTCGTGCAACGTGAAGCGTGACTCGTCGACGTTCGGAGCCGACTGGCCGCTCACGGACATCACCCGCCGCGGGCCACACCGACGCGCCAGGAGTATCGCGACGCACGTAGCACGGCCCGTCGGCTGAGAGGTCGCGTTGCGGCAATTCGCCCGGAGCACACGTATTTATCCGTTCTCGCGTGGGTCTTCCTTTCGTCACCCCACACCGCTCCACCTGACGAACGAGGCCGACCATGCCAACGCCAGACCAGCTCGCCCACGTCGACCCCGTCGAGGGTGACGAATCCACGACCACCTCCAACGACGACGGCACCACCACGGTGTCCTGGCCTGACGGGACGTCGCGGGTGAACTACCCCGACGGCACCGCGACAGTGAGCTTTTCCGACTTCGCGACGCTCACCATCGGCGCGGACGGAAGCCGGGTCCTGACCGACGTCAACGGCACCACGCTCGACCCGATCACCGGCGCCACACCCGGCGGAACCCTTCCCGAGACGCCAACCCCGCCCGCCACTCTGGTCGAGACCATGCAGTCCTGGCTGAGCGGCGAGGTCCTCGTCGACGGCATCCCGCACGCCAAGGAGGTGCTCCAGGGGCTCGAGGCGGCAAACGCGATGAAGGAAGCCCTGGCGGGCTTCGAGTTCAGTCCCGCCGGCATGGTCAAGACCGTGGTCGAGATGACCCTCGAGGTGATCAAGGCCACCGAGACTCCCGAGCGCGGCTGCCGGATGCGCGGCTGGTGTTACACGGTCGTCTACGACGCGATGGGAATGGGTGCTCCCCCGGAGCCCGCGTTCCAGAACAACCTGCTCGGCCCGGACCAGGACACGCTCAACAAGGAGTGGTGGGACGACGGCGTCTCGGAGGCCCAGAAGGAACTGGCCGACGGCACCCGCGGCACGGCCCTGCACAACGCCGTCACTCTGCTGATCGCCCAGAACGACGGAGACCCGCATGCCGCCCTCGACCGGCTCTGGGCAGCCGCCTGCCAGAAGAGTGGCGACGACGGCAACGCCAGCCTGTTGGCCGCGTACCCCAGCCTGGACTGGCCGTCGCCCACCGGCGCCTGACCCACCCCGTCCCCCCCTGCTCACCTGCTCGCTCATCCACTCACGAAGGAACTGTCATGCCCTACACCCTCAAGGACCTCGGCGCCGTCTTCCGCAACACCATGTACGACACGATCTGCGGTGGCGACGGAAGCCTGCCGCCGAGCAAGGACTCGTTCGTCACCTGGTGCTCGCCGGGGCTGCCCTACACCGAGCGCGACTTCGACTTCGCGGCCACAGGACTCGGCACCGCCAAGGACGCCGAGGGTGAGAAGGCGATGCTGCAGAACGCGTTCAACTTCGCCATGCAGGTCGACTTCATCCCCGACCCCAAGGCCTGCTATAGCAACGACAAGCAGCAGGGCGTCTACCGCAACGAGGCCGGGATCCGGCTCAGCGAGCTGTACGGCGAGATCCTGCGCTTCTCCAAGGTCGTCGACAACGAGCTGACCGACGAGCAGAAGGCCAAGCTGGAGAAGTTCCGCGGTCTGTTGCGCACGACCAGGACGGTCAAGGACATCGTCACCGACGAGGAGAAGCAGGTCACCGAGGACGGTCCCATGCTGGCGGCGTACAAGCAGAAGCAGCAGGAGTACATCACCCAGCAGCTGGCCTACAACAACAAGCGCGTGGCCGCCCAGGCCGCCAGCGGACCCGAGGGCAAGGCCGCCGTCATGGACTGGTCGAACAACGCCCAGCTCTACCTGATGCAGGTGCAGGCGGCGTCCGACGCCTGGGCGTCCGGCGGGTACAAGGAGGACGTCGAGAAGATCAACGCCTACATCCAGCAGGTCACCCAGCGCTCGATGCTGCTGTGGAAGCAGCAACTCGACTCCTACTACAAGGACGCCCTGGTCAACGCGACGGCGGCGGGTGAGCGCTTCTACTACACGACGCTGGCGCCGGGCGACTTCGCGTCGGCGCCCGGCTGGACGTCGTACCACATGGACCACGCGATGCTGGACACGACCAGCCACGACGAGTCCACGTCGTGGTCGGCCGGCGGCGGGGTCAACTTCGGCTTTTGGAGCGTCGAGGGCGGCGTGCACAGCGAGTCGAAGACCCACGACACGACGATGACGGTGGACAAGTTCTCGCTCGACTTCGACATGACGCAGGTGCAGATCATCCGGCCCTGGTTCTACCCGGAGTTCTTCGTCAACCGCGGCTGGACCCTGCGGCCGGGCGAGGGCTGGATGTTCGACCAGATGCCGTCCGACGGTGCCACCCCGCCGAACGGCCTGTTCGTGGGCTACCCGATGCAGATGTTGTTCGTGCGCAACGTGCGGATCACGTCATCCGCGTTCTCCGAGGCCTACCACCAGTACTCCTCCGAAGTGGGGGCCAACGCCAGCGTCGGCTGGGGTCCGTTCACGCTCTCGGGCGACTACAACCACAAGGAGAGCGGAGACCACTACCACTCCGAGAGCGACGGCGCCACGATCACGGTGCCGGGCATGCAGGTGATCGCGTTCCTCAACCACCTGCTGGGCAAGACGCCCGACCCGCTCCCGGAGCTGAAGCCCGAGGACTTCACCTGAGCCGAACGACTCCCCACCACACCAGGACGGAGCAACGCCATGCCCGAGGACACCCCGGCCCGCAGCGTCGACGACGTCGCGGTCAAGGGAATCGCCGCAAAGGTGCAGGAGGTGTTCGCCGCCGACGGCCAGTTCCTCAGCTTCCCACTTGCGCCGGTCGCCTACCGCACCGAGGACCTGGACTTCCTGTCACCGGACGGGCTCACCGCGAACCAGCTGGCGACCCTCGCCGAGCTCTCGGAGCTGGTCAACCGGCTGCCGCGGGTGAGCCAGGTCTGGGCGACTGACGCCGCTGACCGGCACCTGTGGGACGTCTATGCCGACGTGCTCGGGGCCGAGCTCGCCACCAGCGAGCGGACGACCGCCGAGGAGCAGGCCTACCAGCGGGCCTACGGCTACCTCCACACCTTCGCGCCGGAGCCGCCGGACCCGCCCTCGCAGGTGGTCCTGGACTACCAGGCGGCGCAGGCGGCGTACCTGGCCGCGGAGAGTGCCTGGCGCAACGGCAAGGACGGGCCCCAGGCCGCCGAGCTGGCCGGGGCCAAGGACCAGGCGTGGCAGGCCTGGCGCGACACCGGCCACAAGGACGAGGTGGAGGAGGCGCGGCTCACCGCGGCCACCTTGGCGGACAAGGACCCGTCGGTCACCTGGTCGCGCTACCGCGCCCAGTTCGACCCGGGGATGCCGGCGTCGTTCCAGACCTCGCCGACCGGCAACCGGTTCGTGCCCTCCGGGTTCGCGCCGTCGGCAGCGCTGGAGGTTCCGTGGCCGAGGATGGTGATGGACCGGCCCGAGCTGGACGCCGCTGCCGGGTCGGCGGCGCCGGAGCTGGCCGCCGCGCTGCACGACAGCCCGACGGTCGGCTCGGTGACGTCGGTTGCCTTCGACTTCATGGCGGTCGATGTCACCCGACCGTGGTTCGAGTCGGCGATGCTCACGTCTCGCGCCTGGCGTTTCCGTCCGGGTGGGGAGGCGCTCTCCGACGGTGCGGAACCGCCTCAGGGGCGCTGCCCGGCGTACGTGACGAAGCTGGTCCTGGCCCGGAACATCGCAGTCACACGCACCCGGCCGGTTGCCGGCGACCCGCCGGGCCGCGGAGCGCTGGCGTTCATCGAGCCCGCGCTGACCCAGCTGGTGATCGAGAGCCCACCGGTGGTGGTCGAGCAACCACCGCCCGAGCACCCCGACTGGACGATCCGGGCGAAGGTGCTGCGGCACGCCGTGTCGGCGGACGAGCACATGCAACTGTTCACGCGGGCCAGGGCCGAGGACGCACCGGCCCTGCGGATCGCGCGCTTCGCGCCGCTCATGGCCGCCGAGGCCGTGACCGATCCCGGGCCGGAGCCGGAGCTGTCCGTGTCCCAGCGCCGGGTCCCGATGAAGGGGCAGCTCGCGGTTCGCGCGATGGACCGGATCCAGCGCTTCGACTTCCCGGTCCAGCAGGTGCTCCAACCGGTCGACCCGCCCCCGGGGCCGGCGCCGGCCCCTGAGGACGAGGTCACGGTCACCGCTCCGGAAGTGGTGTTCGTGATGGCTTTCGCCTGCAAGGTGCTCGGAGCGACTCCGGCCCCGGATCCGGGTCTGCCCTGGCCGGGGTAACCGCGGATCGACCCAGCCACCGGCCAGGCCTTTGACGTCGCCCACCATCCACTGCCGACCGGATGTGGTGGTTCGACCCTCGACGGCCCCGTCCCGATCGGCCAGGCATCGGCGTCGAATCACTATCGCGGCGGTATGACGCACGTTCGTCCGAGCGGATCGCGGCATGTGAGTGCATCTGACTGAGTGCGCGATGGGGCGGCTGGCCGCGCTCGCACCCACGGGGGGGCCACGAGCACGTTTGACCAGTCGCACCTCCGGCGGGGAGACGCCACGAATGGCATGCGCATGCGACTTCGTCTCCTGGGGTACACGGGGGTAAGCCCTGATCAGGCCGCGGAGTGGTGAGGGACCAGGCCTCCGGGGGTCGAGAAGCGGACCCGGAGGCCGATACCTGATCCGGTGGATCGCGGGTAATCCTGTGGGGCGTAACGTGCGGAGTGAATGTTCCCGCGAGCCCGCGACGTCCATTCACAATCACAAGACGTGTCTCCGTCAGGAGTGGAAGCTGACTCCGGCCCTCAATGAGGATCGCCTTCTTCGAAGCTCTGGGTTCCCGGGCGATGACGCCCGTCACCGCGAACGCGGGGTGGCCAGGTTCGAGGCGGTAACCCCAGGGCTGTATGACGGATCGACGTCCAGCATGTCCCGGCCGCAGAAGTGGTTCTTGCAAGAGCGCGCATCTGCGCAGGGACGGTTCCTGCTCTGTAGTGGTCCTCCCTGGTCGTACGACTATCGCGCAGTATCGGGGCCATACCACCGCAGAACTACCGTGAATCCCTTCAGCCAACGCAGTCTTAGCTCCCCAACGCCATCGGAAGCGCTGGCTGGACTTGGCCGAGCCGCATCGGCACTCGTCGCTTCGTGTGCTGCCGTGTCCGCTCGCACGCTCCCGGACTTCCTCCGGGTACTTGGTCGTACGTCCCCTGCATCGGAGCCTCAGAGGTGGGAGTCTCCGGGACTCGACGGGACGGGCTCAGCTGACGCGCGAACCGCTTCAGACTACTGAGCGTTGCGGGGTCTTGCTGGCGCCCGGGCGCAGTTCGATGGTCACGGGAAAGCGTGGGTCACCGACTCCCTCGCGGAGATGCGCGACCACCTCATTCTCCAGCCGACTGCGCACCTCGCCGATGTCGGCGGAGTCGGCCAACTCCACGCGGAGGGACACGTGCTGCCCGCGGTGTTGCGTGCACGTTCGCCGACGCGCTGGTCACACCGGTGATCCCGAGCGCCTCGTCCTCGACGGCGTTAGTGAGGGCGCTCGCGTGGAGTGTCGTGTAGCCGTCCCGCGGCACTTGTGGTCCGGTCCAACCGGGTCGTCCGATCTGTCTTGAGCTGGGTGAGCAGCCACAGGAGCGCGAGCACTGCTATCAGGAGGAGCGCCCCGGCTACCGCCCACCAGAACCATGGACGCCCGTCGGGGAAGGTGCTCACCTCCTGGGGCAGCACGGGAGAGGTGGCGCGGCCGTGCCCCGAAGGCGCCGACGCTGAGGGCGAGTCCCAGACCTCCGGCGGCGAGCAGGAGCAGACCGAGCACGGTCAGCACGACCCGGTTGATGGCGTTCGCACGACTGCTCATCGCGTGTCCTTCGTGGTGAGACCAACCCGAGTGCGCATGCGTCGCTGTAGGCCGAGCGAATCCAGACGTCCTCTTACGGCGGTCTCCACCTCCTCGCGGAGTCCGGGCTCGGAGCGGGCCACCGTCCGTGCATCGATGCGTGCGGTACGACGGTTCACAGATGCGCTGGCTCCGGCGATGCCGGTCGTGCGGGCGGCGGCGGCTGCGAGCGACTTCTCCACACTGCGTCGGGAGGCGGTAATGTCCACGCCATCGGTACCACTCTTCAACGCCAGCGACGCTGGCTTGCCGCGACGGAAGGCGAGCAGCAAGAGCAGCAGCCCGAGCACGACGAGCCCACACAGCACCGCGTTGACGATCCAGTCGTTCCAGCTGTGGGTGCGCAGCCAACTGGTCCACTCCGGGTAGGGAACCAGCGCGGGGGCGCGCCCCAGCGCTGCGGCCGCAATCTCCACCACCGCCAGCAGTGAGCCAAGAAGGAGGACCAACGCCAGCAGGGCGGAGACGACTCGGGTCACCCAGTTCGTGGCCGTCACGTCACCCTCGGTTTTGAGTCCGGTAGCGTCATCGAGACCACCTCCACGTCGACATGGTCCACGCGCACTCCGGTGATGGCTGTGACCTCCGAGCGGATGCGCTCCCGGACCTCGTCCGCAACCTTCTGGACCGATCTGGGCCAGCGCATCGCGATGGCGACCTGCACGGTGGCGATGTCATCTTGCACCTGAGCCTGAACGCTGGCGGCGTCATCGGGCCTCGCCGCCGCCAATCTTCACGCCGAGCACGCGGCGCGGCGCGGCGGCAGCGTCCGGCACGAACGTGACGGCATAACCGGCGACCTTCTCGACGACCCGGTCGTCCACCGTCAACCGCCCGCGCTCCTCCGGCAGGACCGGCCCGGAGTGCTCGGCGCGAGGCGTTGCGTCCATGTTGGGTACGGACTCACCGAGAGTAGTTGCGTTCACCGCGACGAGCGGCCAGACCCGCCGAAGTACTGGTTGAGGTCGACGTCACCGGCGACCACCCTGCCGACGACGAAGCCGATGATGCCCAACGCGGCTGTGATGACGAGGCCTTCGAATCCTCCCGTCGCCCACGCGAGCCCCAAGAGCAGGCCGCAGAAGAGTCCGATCACAGTGGGATGCATGACAACCTCCAGTAGAAGAACGGGCTGAGATGGACTTGCGCCCGGCGGATCAGACGACGCGCTTCGGCCGCCGTGAGGTACGTCGAAACGGTGGAATCGGCGACACCGCGCCCTGCCACCAGCGGCGCCGGCGGACGAACCTCATCTCTGGAAAGCTCTGGCTCACGGGACGCTCCTGGTCGAGGTGATGGAGCAGCAGGATGAACTCGGCAGTATCCCCACCCATGTCGGGGTGGTGGGCACGGATCAGTGCCCGTCGCCGTCGCCGACGTTCCTCGTCCGTCTCCCTGGACACGGACATCCCCGTCACGCTCTCCACGAGGGCTCCACCGCGGTCTCTACGTCAGCCACGTGCACGTCGACCCGGCGACCCTCGACATGCGGCGCCAACGCGCTGCGCACCTGTGCCTCGATCGACCGCACGGAGGAGCCGGAGGCGAGCACGACCGACACGAGGACGCGGCGATCCTCAACCCGGACACCGATCACCCGGCGTCCCGGGAAGATACGTGGCCACCGCCCGATTCCCGCCCTCGTGCAGCCCGGCCACCGCAGGACACGCCAGCGTCGCCGCCGCGATCGCGTCGACATCGCCCATGTCCTGCGCTGGCACGCTCCCGGAGCCGGTCACTGGACCCGAGATTCCTGGGCATCCTCTTGATCGTCGCTGGGCAGGTGGATGTCGTTCACGGCGACATTCACTTCCGTCACCTCCAGCCCGGTCATCCCCTCCACCGCCAAGATCACGTTCCGCCTTACCGCGCGACTGAGCTCGACGATGGAGACGCCGTACTCGGCCACCAGGTCAAGGTCGATCGCGGCCTGACGCTCACCGACCTCCACCGCGACACCCTGGCCGGCCGACTGGGAGGAGCCCGGGATCCGCTCCCGGATGGCACCGAGTGTCCTTGCCGCGCCACCGCCGAGTGCATACACCCCGGAGACCTCCGCAGCCGCGACGCCGGCGATCTTCTGCACGACGCTGTCGGCAATGGTGGTGTTGCCCTTCGAGGTCTGCAACTCGGAGGGTCCGCTGGGACTCTCGGGTGTCGAGCTGGTCTGAGGGCTTCTCAGACTTTCGAACTCGAAGGATTGCTCATGTGTTCTCCTCGGTAGGACCCGGAAACGCAACCGATGTGCCGCGCTCACCGAACGTACCGAAGCAAGAGGGGCTGCGCTTCATCCCGAAGGATGCGCCCGAGACCCCGCAAGACATCGCCCTCACCACGCCTCTGGGGATGTTGTGAGCTGAGCTTCTGCCGTTACGAGCAGGTAAGCGCAAAAGACAGACCAGAATGCCATGACACCGGTTATCGGATATTTAACACCATGAAGTTTTCGATGTCCTTGACCTCGATGCTGACCAGGAGCCGCGCACCGTCCGCGGAGAGACTCAGGCGTCAATAGCGAACCCGGACAGGTCGTCGGTGTGTGCCCAGCGCGCCGGGAACCACTCCGCCTCGTGCCGTCGAGCCGAAACTCTTCCAACGGCCGGTACCCGCCCGACTTCGAGTACGGCCTGCGGTGCTCCGCGGGCACCAGCTCGTCGGCCGCCTCCAAGCTCACCAGGTCGCGAATCGGCCGGCCAAGCTGGGGCAGGAGCCGCCCGGACATCTGTGGCGATGGGAGCTCGATTCGATCGAATTGACGCTCATGCGCGTCACACATACTTACTTGGACTGAAGTGACCGACGAGAAGCGCTTGCCTCGCGCGCGAGCGACCACGGTCGGCAAGTTGGAAGCATCGCTGGAACGACTCGCTGCTCATTGCCGAAGGTAGCTGAACCAGGTTTCGAGGATCGTTACCTCATCACGAGCAGATCGCGGCATAGAACGACGCTAGTGGGCCGCTGATGGAGCACTGACTGCAGGGCGTCGAGCGTGCCCGGCGCGCTGGCCTACGACTTCAGCGGATTCCTGGACGTATTCCGGCCGGTCATGGTGGAGGCGATGACCACTAGGACAGCTGCGCACACGATGGCGACGAGCCAGCGGACCCAGTCGATGCCGGGAGTGTCGTTGCCGCCGAACGCGGTGTAGATGAACCAGCCGATGATGACGCCCCCGATGCCGCAGATGACGGTTAGCCAGAGCGGGATGTTGTCCTTGTCGCCAGGCGCAACGAACTTGCCGAGCAGGCCAATGACGATGCCCGCGATGATGACTCCGATGATCTCCATGGGTCCCTCCCTAAACGAGCAAATGACCGAGGCGAAGGTGCCACTCCCCTGTGTGATACCCCGATGATCCAACCCTCAACCCTTGCTTGAGGTCGAGATCTCCCCGAGATGCATATCCGTCTGCAGTCCACGCACTTGTGGCCGCACAGGGAGGCGGCGCATCACCGGCCGAAGCACAAGGTTTTTCCGCTCGACGACCGCAGGATCGAACGCTTCAACTCCGATCTCGCCGGACGCCCCTCGCTGATCCGCGGCAACAGCCAGGTGCGCTTCGGTGGCATAGTCCGGCTCACCGAGAACGTCGTGCTCAACGTGAAGAACAAGTCCCCTGCCGTCACCGCGGACCTCACCGTCACAGGCGGCGGCGCAGATGGCGTGGTCGTCGCCCAGGGTGGCGCCCTCGGTGGCTGGAGCATCTACCTGCACGAAGGCCGACCGACCTACTGCTACAACCTGTTCGGGATGTAGCGCACCCACGTACGGGCTGAACGGGCGGTGCCAACCGGAGACCATCAGGTCCGCCTGTAGTTCGCCTACGACGGGGGAGGGCTCGGGAAGGGAGCCACCGCCGACCTGTACCTCGACGGCATCCAGGTCGCGACCGGACGCATCGAGTCGACCGTGCCACTGGCGTTCTCCGGCGACGAGACCCTCGACGTCGGCTCGGACACCCGAACCCCCGTTAGCGAGGACTACACCAGCCGGGGCAGCCAGTTCTCCGGGCGCATCCACCGCGTCCAGATCGACCTCGGCGACGACGCACACGACAACCCGACCACCTCATCACCCCGGAGGAACGCATGCGCATCATCACGAAACGGTAGTGATCTACTGACTGGTGCAACGCCCTGACATGCCACGATTAGCGCGCCTAAGCCGAGATGTGCGCGTCCACTGGGTTATTTCCACCCGTGACTGAGGTGAATAGGTTCCCGTCTAGGTTTGGTGATGGCTTAGGGGCTCAGGCCCACGGCCAAAGCCCATTTCGGCGTGCAAGACAGCCCAGGACCGCCACCTGGCTGGACGACTGGGACCTGGAGCACGAATCGCTGCAGCGGTCATCGCGCCTGTGGTCCAGTTGCCAGCAGAGCATTCGACTGAGGTTGTAACCGCGACAACTTGGCCGCTCAACCTGGCTAGTTTCGGACAGCTCGCAGGCGTCTCGGCGCCCAACGTTCGGCGTCATCTCGCTTCGCATACCACCGGTCTGCTGACGGCGATGGGGAGGCTGTACGCGTTGAGGGGCGAGTTAGTCGCTTCCGCGGCCTCTTCTGTTTGGAGGTTCGCCATCGTCTCCTGGCCAGGTCCAGCGCGGGACCTCGCGCAGGGGGTGCAGCTCCTCATCGGTGATTGCGTGCGAGTTCTGCATCGCCACTCGTGTGCCGAAATCGAGGTGCTCTCGGATCGCGTCCCAGAAGTCGTGGTCGCGCGGCAGGTCGCTCTCGTCCAGGGCGAGCAGGTAGAGCTCGACGAACCGCTGTCGCTGCTCCTCGGAGATGCGCAGACCTCGATGAACCTCGATCAGGTGCGCAAAGCCCAGGTCCCGGGTGAATCGATCCGGCCCACCGAAGGACTCGGCGGTGAAGGCGGTCAGGTGGTCGACGTGTTGCGGCTGCCCGGCGCCGAACAGGGGATGGAGCAACGGATCTGTCAACACTTTGGCGTAGAACGCCTCTTCCAGGCGATGGATCGCGTCCTCACCGCCCGCGTGATCGAACAAGGTGGGCACCGGTCATCCCCTCAGCGCTGCGACTCGCTCCCGGAGTCAGTCTGCCACCGGATTCGGCAAAGGCATGACGAGGTGCGTCACGCGATCGACGAAGGCCGCTGCCGCTGGCGTCGGGCCCAGCTCACTCCAGGTCAGGTGCTCGATGCGGAAGGAGGTGTTCGTCACCGGCACGACCGCGATCCCCGGCAGTCTCCTCGCATAGGTGGAGGCCAGCAGGGCGACGCCGAGGCCCTCGGACACCAGGCGCGCCATGATGTGGGGATCGGTGATCTCGAAGGCGACGTTGCGTTGCAGGCCTGCTGCGGAGAAGGCCCGATCGGCTTGCACCCGGCCGGTGGTTCCGGCGGGGAAGTCCACGAAGTCCTCGCCGGCAATGGACTGCAGCCGGATGCGGGTGCGCCCGGCGAGCCGGTGGTCAGGTGACAGCAGCGCGGCCAACGGGTCGCGCCCGAGCGGCCGGCTGCTCAGGTGCGGGAGCTCGACGTCCTCGGCGAGGCCCAGGAACGCGATGTCGAGTGCGCTCTCGCGAACCTGGTCGGCGAGGAGGTCGCTGCCGCCGGTGAGCAGGCTGATCCGCACCTGCGGGTGTTGGCGATGGAAGGCTCGCAGCACGGCCGGTACGTCGACTGCGGCTGCGGTCGGGATCATCCCGACCGCGAGGCGGCCGCGGATCTCGCCGGTTGCCGCGTAGACCTCGGCGCGAGCTCGTTCCGCGGCCCGGAGACACTCGCGCGCGGCGGGAAGCAGCGCCGTGCCCGCTGGGGTCAGTGCCACCGACCTGCTGGTGCGGTGGAACAGCCGGGCGCCCAGCTCCTGCTCGAGCTTGGCGATCTGGTGGCTCAACGCCGACTGCACGACGAAGCATCGTTCAGCGGCTCGGGTGAAGTTGCCGAGCTCCGCTACGGCGACGACGTACTTCAGCTGTTGCAGGTCCACCCACCGATCGTGGATCGAGATCGTCTCGATGACAACAGTGCATTGGATTCATCACTCATTGCGGCGCACGCTGGTCAGACCGCCGACCTCCACCCTCGTATTCGCGGGATGAAAGGGACTCTGATGACCGCTGTGTACACCTGGGACGTCTTCTCGACCCTCGACGGCTTCGGCTCGTACGCCGACGGCGCCAACTGGGGCGGTTACTGGAGCAAACAGGGCCCCGAGCTCCTCGAGCACCGTGCGGCCACGTTTGAGACCGAGCAGCGGATGGTGTTCGGAGCCACCACCTTCCGGGAGATGGCGGAGATTTGGTCCTCGGCGACCGACCCGAACCTGATGGACGAGTGGAACCTCCGGTTGCGAGAGATGCCGGCGACGGTGGTGTCCTCGACGCTGGACGACACCCTCGGTTGGCCGCACGCGTCCATCGAGCGCGGTGACGCCGTCGACGTCGTGACCCGGCTGAAGGCGGAGTCCGAGATCCCGCTTCGATCTCCCGGCGGTAGCCTGTCGTTCAACCGGGCACTCCTGTCAAGCGGGCTGGTCGACCGCCTGCAGGTGACGATCTTTCCGGTGATCTCCGGGAAGACCGGGACCAGTCCTGTCCTGGCGGGCCTCGGCGACTTCGACCTCGAGCTGCTCGAGAGCCGCACCTTCGACGGCCGCACCCTCGAGCTCGTCTACCGCCCGACTGCACGGTGATGCCGCCCACCCGCGTGCTCCAGATGCGACTGGTCGTCGAGGCCGACGACTACCAGGACGTGGTGCGGTTCTACCGGGACGCGCTCGGGGCAGCAGAGGAGGAGCGGCTCGACTGCGAGAATGGTGAGCGGGTGACGATCCTCGATGTGGGCCGCGCGACCCTCGAGATCTCCAGTCCGGAGCAGGTGGCCATGATCGACCGGGTGGAGGTGGGAAGACGGGTCAGCCCCAAGCTGAGGGTGGCTTTCGAGGTCGCCGACGCCCGCGACGTCACCGATCACCTCACCCAGGCCGGCGCGGCGCTGCTGGCCCCCCCTGTCCGCACACCGTGGGGATCGATCAACTCCCGTCTGGAGGCGCCCGGAGACCTCCAGATCACCGTGTTCGAAGAGTCCGCGGGCAGGCGAGCAACGGTGGACTGACGCGCCAGGCAAAGGTGACCGTGAGCCACCCCCTGCGAAGCCGCCGGGACGCTCGGCATCAGCAAGCCGGGGTGGACCGCGGTGTACGAAGCGCTTAGGTCAGCCGGATTGGTCCGTCAAGGTCATCATGTTGACGACGTTCCAAGACGTGGACGTCGTTTACTCAGCCCTTCGTGCCGGGGCGTCCGGGTTCTTGCTGAAAGATGCCGACGCCAAGCGCTGGGGACGGGGATACGCGCGGCGGCCGCTAGCGGAGCCGTGCTAGACCCGCCGGTTGCTCAGAGCCAGCTCACCGAAGTGGACCATCAACCTGCAACGCACCATCGACGTTTGGCCACCCTCCTGAGCCAGCGACACAACCGGGTCACTGTCTCCGGTCAACGACCTAGGGGTGCGGTCGCACCCGGTCGGTCGCTGGCAACGTGCGGAGCGCTCGTCATAGGTCAGGATTCGGTCCGGCGCTTTGGACCGACGCAACCACTGCTCGGACGCCCGCGGGTCAGCGGCCACGTTGACGCCCGCACGTGCGCATGCTGTGGCGGCCGGCGCGACGATCCGCCAGCCCTTGGCCGACACGTTTTGGGGTGACCTGCAGGGTCAGCTCGAGGATCCGTTCGGGCACCGGTGGAACGTCGGCCAGCACCTGCGCGACGTGCCTCACGACGAGGTCGTTGCCGCAGCCAATCAAGCGTTCGCCTGACATGGGCTAGCGACTCCTGGGCGGCAGTGGGCTCCGAATCTCCGAACTGTTCCCAGGCACGATGGGCTTCACTGACGGTCCCGCCAAGGCGTCACCATGCCCGGGATTCACAGACGTCCTATCCGCGATCCGCGCGCTCTTGCCGAGGACAGTGCGCCAGGTCGCGCGGGTGAGTCGGCGACAACGGCCGCGGGTCCGGTCAACGACGGGTCAGATCAGCACCCGGATCACGGCGACGGCTGTCGCCGCGGCGACCAGTGCCACCACCAGCGGCGCCCGGAGCAGGAGCAGGCCGAGGCCCAGCCCTACGCCGGCGACACGCGCATCGATGACCAGGCCGTGGCTGGATCCGAACGTGCTGGTGACCACGAGCCCGGTGAGCAGTGCCGGTGTCAGCAGGGCGATGACCCGGGTCAGCGCCGCCGGTGGAGTACCCCCTCCGGCAAAGATCGGGCCGACCACCTTGAGTGCGACGGTCCCAGTCGCCAAGACGAGGACCAGAACCCACGTCATGCCAAACCCTTCAGACCCAGCAGTGCCGTCGCCGCGGCGGCGAGGACCGGCACCCCTTCGGGCGTGACCGGCATCAGCACCAAGGCCACCACGGTGGCCGCCGCCGCCACCGCGAGGGGACGCCCTGCGGCACGCAGCTCGGGGACCAGCAGTCCGAGGTAGAAGACCGGGAAGAGCACATCGAGTCCCAACGACTTCGGACTTGCCAACGTCGAGGCGCCGAGGGCTCCGGCGATGGTCCCGAGCACCCAACCCAGGTACTGGAGCGGTGCCGACCACACCACGACCTCGGGGTCGAACCTGCCCTCACCTTGGTGCGCGAGCGCGAAGGATGCATCGACGACCAGCATGCCGGCCAGTACTCGACGAAGGGGTGAACCGGACAGCGACGGGGCGAAGCCGATCCCCATCGGCAGAAAGCGAGCGTTGGCCAACAGCCCCGTTCCTGCTGCGAGGGCGACTCCTCCGCCTCCCGTGAGCACCGTCAGCGCGCCGAACTGGGCACCGCCCGACCAAACCACGGCGGACATCACGATGGCCGGCAGCGGACCGAGGATCGGGGCGGCCAGCACCCCGAAGGTGACGCCCAACGCGGCCGTCGGGAGTGCAAGCGTCGCCGACGCGCGCACCGCCCGGGTCTTGGTCGATGACAAGGGATCACCTCCGAGTCCGACACTAGGCTAATGGCTTTAGACATGCAAAACCATTAGCATGGGACCATGTCCACCTTGGGTTCCCGCGTCGCGACGATCCGACTGGTCGGTGGGCGACCCTGCCTCGACCTGGTGAACACGGTGAGCTGGCGGGGCGATGTCGCGCGACTCGAGGATCACCTCAGCGACGGGTCTGACTGCCTGGTCTGGTGTCAGCGCGCGGGCGTGATCTCTGAGACGGAGGCCCACGACCTCGAGGGGATCGACGTACGCGCGCCGCTCCTCGCGCTGCGAGAGACGCTGACCGCGCACCTCGTCGACGTCGACATACCCCGGCTGCGGCCGCTGCGTGCCGCGATCAGCGATGCCCTGCAGCACAGCACCCTCATCCCGTTCGAGGGCCGGGTGGCGTGGCAGGTCAGGGTCCTCAACGGGCGTACACCGGCCCGCCGGATCGCTCTTGACCTGCTCGACCAGCTGACCGACCCTCCCGGTCCGGTCCGACTCTGCAGCGACCCCGCCTGCGGTTGGGCCTACGTCGACACCAGCCGCGGACACCGGCGACGCTGGTGCAGCTCGGAGGACTGCGGCAACCGCGACCGGGTACGGCGGCACGCGGCCCGCGCAGCCAGCAGCCCTCATCACGCTTAGCCTGCTCCGGAATGCCAGGCGATCTGTTCGTGGACATTTGAGGACGTCGGTTTAGCCGCGCATGGCGGTGGATGCCGTGTCCAACGTCGTTCCCTCGAACCGTTGAACAGGGGCCGACTCGGCGACCACCTCGACCACGCACTCCTTCGTCAGAATGAGGGATGCGTCAGGCCTTCGAACCGCGAGGGGATCGTGGTTCGGGTGCGCACGGTTGCGCTTCTCCAGAGCAAGGATGTCGTTGCTGTCGCCGACGACCCCAGCCCACAGCACATCGCTCCACCCACTTTCGTAGAGGCGATGACCGCTGATCGCTTCGTCATTCGGATCTGACAAGCAGGCGGAGCGAGCCCGGACCAGAACAGGGACCACACAACGCCGGTCACGGTCATCGTGATGAGGGTTCAGCGCGAGCACCATCCGAGGTCATCGGAGGGGAGGATCGCTTCGGGTCCGTGCCGGTCTCACTTCACACCGAGATCCAACGCCACGACATGCTCAGCCACACAGCGACCCTAGTGCCCCAAACATCCGACCATGCCGCAGATGGCATGCGCTGCGGCCGTTTCCGGCCGCAGATGGTGAAGCTCGAACCCTGCCGATGTGCGGACGCACCCAGGTCAGTCAGGAAGCGGGTTCAAGTCGGAAAGGTCCAGGGCGCCGTCGAGAATCTCGGAGCGTGGCCGGTATATGCGGACTGCATAGTTCCAGCCTTCCTCCACGTAGAACGCGACGACCTGGATGGCAGTGTCGAAGCCAAGTCTGACCATGGCAAAGACGAAAGCGGCCACGGCGACAACGTCAACGAAACTGCCACCACCGCCCAGCGCACAGGTCGGATAGCGGCAGGCCCCACATTTGATGACCGTACGCCGTTCGCGTCACCGTCCGGGTGCGTTCGCAGCGCCCCGTGGTCAACAAGCCGGCTCGTCGAGGAGGAGCACCCCAGGGTCATCCAAGAGCTCACGGAGCCACGCCTCACACGGGGCACCCGTGGGATGCACGCAATGACGTTATGAGGCGGCGCCGCGCGGGCATCGCCAATAGGTTCGATGACGATCCGCCGTGGCGCTCGCTCCTACTTCCCAGGAGAGCACCTCCATTACGGCCTTGTTGCGCTCCCGCTCGCGGGTCTCCGGCTTGATCCGCCGGCGTGCGCCTCTGTTTATGGCATGCCACATTCTGGGCGAAGTGTCGCGGCTGAGGCTCGGCCAGGGTCTGGAGACCGTGTGTGAGGGCGGACGCCCGGGGAACGTCACGATCCTGAGCAGCTCAGCGGGTGCCTCACTACCCGGGAGCCAGATAGGGCACCGTCGACACGCGCACCGCGATGCGGCAGACGCCGTCCGGGAGCCTGCAGACTGCCAGGTCGACCAGCCCTGCCCTGTAGGCATCCCCGAACCCGATGTCGTCGGGGTCCTGGTCGACCTCCAGTACGACCCGATCGTCATTAGAGCCACTGCACCACCCCGATGTTGTCCCTGGCCGCCGCGTAGCCGTCGGGCAACCGGAGCCGGACCTGGTCGCCGTTCATCCGGGTGATGGACGTGTCGTCGCCGTTCGAGTCGGTGGGCACCAGCCGGCGCCCGTCCTGCCTGAAGTGGGCTCCGGTGCCGGTGAACACCGTGTCGGTGTCGCCCCGCGGCTCGGCCAGCACGAGCATCCGGTTCTGGGTGCTGAGGTCGGCCTCGAACGTGCCCTTCGAGATCCTCCGGGTGCGTCCCGAGGCCACGTCGTGGCGGAACAGGTGCGGATCGGAGCAGACCTGGACGTCGCGTACCCAGCATCCCGGGGTGCGATTGTCGGGGTTGAAGAACACGTGGCCCGCGTCGACGTGCAGCACGTCGTTGTAGGCGCCGGTGAATGGAAGTCGAGCAACCTCCGTCCGTCGCGCGGTGTCGTAGACGACGAACTCGTCACCCTCCAGGGTCCGCCCGGGGCTCACTCCGTCCTTCCAGACCACGAGGGATCCCGGATCGGCGGTGCTCACCGGATACACCCCAACGTGGAGGAGGGCCACGCGGCCGATGGGCTCCGTCGTCGTTCCGTCGTCGAACCACAGCCGGTTGTCGCGGTCGGTGATGAACACGACGCCGTCGTCCGTGGCGTCAACGAACATCACTCTGGCGTTCGCATCGATGCTGCGCTCGCCGACGTGGACGGTCGAGCCCGCCGCGTACACCAGGGGACGCGTGGTGTCATGCGTGGGGACCACGCCGGTGGGCGAGGGGGAGGGCGAGGGCGCCGGCTCGAGGTCGTGCGGCTGACCACCCCGGATCGCGAAGGAGCCCACCACGACCGCACCGACGAGGGCGGTCGCGCCCGCTACGGCGGTGAGCCGGCGCCGGCGCTGACGCTTCCGCGCCCGCACCACGAGTTCAGCCACGTCCAGTTGGGGGCCGCCCACCGCGTCGGCGGCGCCGCGCAGCAGTGCGGCCAGGGACTCGGTCATGACGCCGCCTCTCGTTCACCCGTCGTCAGCTCGTCGAAGCTCCCACCGAGCGACTCGCGGAGCCGCTTCAGGCCGGCTGCGACCTGGCTCTTGACCGTGCCCACCGAGCTGCCCATGAGGTCGGCCGTCTGGGCCTCGGTGAGGTCGTGGTAGTAGCGCAGCACGATCGCCGCTCGCTGCCGGGGTGGCACGGTCAGCAGCGCAGCGACGACGGCGCGGTGGGTGGCAACGGCCTCCGCCGGATCGACGCCGGTTCTTTCGGGCAGCGTGTCGGTCGGACGTTCATGGAAGGAACGGCGACGACGCCACGAGATCGACGTGGTGATGATGATGCGTCGCGTGTAGGCCTGGAGGTCGGCCCGGTCGTGCAGCCGGGGCCAGGCGACCAACGTCTTGATCAGTGCTTCTTGCAAGAGGTCCTGGGCCAGTTGGTGGTCGCCGGCCATGAGGTATGCAGTGCGGAACAGCGAGGGCGTGCATGCCTCCGCGAACTCACTGAACGCGGCGACGTCGCTGACTGTTCGCATGCCGCCTCCTCGCGGATGGGACCCGCCCGACACCCATGGTTCTTCTGATCTATACACGCTGTGAGGCGGGAGAAAGGTTCGTCGCGACCAACGGAAACCGACGGAGCGGGATCATCGCCGTACATTCTGGGCTAAGCCGCGCGCCCGATGATGCGGCCTAGGTTAATCGCGACTGTGGTGGATGGCCCCAGGTCGAGCTTGGCATCTGTGGACGTGGCTGGCCTGTAGCCCGACGCTTGCACTCTCCCTATCGCATGTTGGCGGGCGAGAACTACTCCATCAGGTTCGGTCACAACTGAGCGTGGGATTGCACGCTGCCGATGCTCGCTTCGGCGAGATGGCCGCGGCGCCCAGCGGGGGAGAAGGGAGTGCGGTGCCCGGTTCAGAAGCGGTGCTGTGTGCATCGTGGCATTAGTTCTTGGCAGTCACAGGCGGTGGAAAAGTCGCACACTGATCGCGGCATAGTGCGTTTCGAGTCAGGCGAGGCTTGGCCACCGCTCCGTGAAGACCTTTGCACGTATCAGCCAGAGACTTGGCCGTAGCTGACCCATGATGGTCGCTGCCGCTCGACCGCGGCCCACGCGGGCTCAACGTCGTCGAATGTGAGGGTCGGAAGGTCGGGGGGCCCGAGGCCGGCTTGGTCGGCGAGTTCGCCGATTCGGGCGATCTGCGTTTCGATGACCTGCTCGCCGTACTCCGCGGTGGCTTCGTGCGCATCGGGGTTCTGCGCGAACCTGCCGAGCGGGTCGCTGGACACTCGGTCAAGGCGGGTCATGTCGACGAGATCGGGTCGGATATGGAGCAGTTGGCTCAGCTCATATCTGCCAGCGTGGTCGCCGGGGAATGTGTCGCGCACAAGTTCCGGGTCGCTACGGACGACGACGGGGATGGGGACGAGCTTCATGAACTCGTCCGCGACGAGCCTCAGGTCGCCCTGCGCGCCGTTTTGCCCGGACACGACCAGGACCGCCCGGAAGCCGGCGTTCACGCAGACGCGGAGCTGGAAGAGCAGGGAGCGCATCACCACATCCGGCGGTAGGCCACCGAGTCTGGGGTTGACGTCGCCCACCACCTCGTCGAGCCAGGTGCCGTGGAAGCCGGTCTCGTGGATGTGGTAAGTCTGCGGCGGCGCGACGATCCCGCCGAACCGCGCCGCAGCCTCATCACACAAGTGTTCGGCCTTGATCAGGTCAAGTCCGAACGCGGCGGCGTGCCCATGTGGCTCCACCATGCCCATCGGTAGGTATGCCAGCGGCCGCACGGCGAGCCGGTGGAGGAACTCCTCGGGTTTGAGCTCGACCCACCGAACCGGCTGGGCGGAGCCCGCCGTGCGCGACGTGGTCATCGGGAAACGCCGCCGCTGATCGCGCCGACCTCCTCGGCTGCCGCCACAGGCCAGGCGTCGCGGTTGCTGAGGTTGACCTCGAACCGGTGCGACGTCCGCAGTCGCCAGAAGAGGTCCTGCGTCAGGGGGTCTTCGTCGACGGCGGCAACGTTCATCCGCGCGTGCTCCTCGACGTGCATCGAGGTGATGGCTGTGGTGACGCCGGGGTGATGGATGGCGAACTTCACCGCGAGAGCAGCGAGTGAGGAGGCGTGCTCGGGAACGTAGGGGCGCAGCGCGTCGACCTTGGCCATGTATGCGCGGCGTGGAACGGTCCAGTCGAAGTAGCCGTGGCGGAAGTCGCCGGGCCCGAACCTTGCGCCCTCGGTGAGAGTCCCGGTGAGTCCGCCCTCGTCGAGGATGCAACGCGCGATGACCGCGACGTTGTTCGACTGGCAGATCGGAATCAAGGTGTCGAGCGGCTCGCTGCCGAATACGTTCAGAATGGTCTGCACCGAGTCGATAAGGCCGCTCTCGACGAGCGAGATGGCGCTGTCGTGACGGTGGTCCGGGATCGAGATGCCGATCGATCGTGTCTTGCCGGCCTGCTTCAACGCCTGCAGCTCGTCCATCCAGTACCCCGCGTGTCCCCAGGTGGGCCAGTAGAGGTGCAGCTGCATCAGATCGACGCTGTCCAGACCCAACTCACGCAGGGACGTCTCGCAGCTCTCGGTCACCCAGCCCTTGGGGAAGACCTCCTCAACCGGCGCTGGCGCTCCGAACTGGTGCTGTGGGCCGCGCGGCTGGATCTTGGTCGCGACGAACGGCCGCTGTCCCGACCACGTCCGGAGCGCGGCTCCCACCACTTGCTCGCTGCGCCCGTACGCACGTGCTGTGTCGACAACGTTGATGCCCAGATCCAAAGCGGTGTGAAGGGAACGGATAGCGTCGTTGTCGTCTATCGCTCCGAACCAGCCGGCGAAGCCCATCGCCCCGAACCCGAGCACACTCAGCGACTGGCCGGTTGCCGGGAAAATCCTGTACTGCATCGTTGATTCTCCGTTCTCTGAGGGAGGTCACAGGTCCAAGACGAGCTGTGAAGTGCACGAGCGCGAGACGCAGATCATCATGCAGTCGCCTGTGCGGCGCTCCACCTCGCTCAGCACCGAGTCGAGGTGGTCCGGCTCGCCGTCGAGCACCCGGGTCTCGCAGGTGCCGCAAGTCCCCTCTGCGCATGAGGACAGCACCCCGACGCCTGCTTCCTCGACGACCGACATGATCGAGCGTTGCCGGGGGACAGTGAGGGTGAGCTCACTTCGCTGGAGGACGATTTCGAACGCCTCTTGGCGCACGGGTTCCGCCTGGGGCTTTGGCGCGAACCGCTCCAGGTGCAGAGCACCGGGCGGCCAGCGGGTCGAGTTTGCTTCCACCGCCGCGAGCAGCGGCTCGGGGCCGCAGCAGTAGATGGCCGTCTCCGGTTCGGGGGTGCCGAGCAGGGAGGTGAGAGGCAGCAAACCCGTCTCGTCCTGCGGCCGCACCTCCACGCGGTCGCCATACTGCGAGAGCTCGTCGAGGAAGGCCATGGACTCGCGCGTGCGGCCGCCGTAGACCAGTCGCCAGTCCGCGCCGGCACTTTCCGCCGCTCGAATCATCGGCAGAATCGGCGTTATCCCGATGCCTCCAGCCAGGAACAGGTACCGGGGTGAAGGAACGAAAGGAAAGTTGTTGCGCGGGCCGCGCACGCGTACCACATCGCCCTCGCAGAGCTGGTCATGTACATACGTGGAGCCGCCCCGACCATCCGGGTCACGGAGAATGCCCAGCCGGTACTCGCCACGATCGCTGGGATCGCCGCACAGCGAATACTGCCGGGTTGGCGCCGAGTCCAGGATCAGGTCGACGTGCGCGCCCGGTTCCCAGGCGGGGAGCGGATGGTCACTGACGTCGCGGAGCAACAGGGTGGCGACGCCATCCGCGACGTCGCGCTTCGCCGCCACCCGCGCTTCCGCAATGAACTCCGAGGCAACCAGCGTGACGCTAGTCGTCCGGTGACGGACCTCCTCAACGTGGGCGGGGTGCCCGTCGCTCACTCCAGCTGACGGCCGGCGCCCCGACACCGGGAACGTGACCGGGAGTTTCTTCCATACGTACATGTTCGGGGAGCTGGGGTAGAAGGTGGGCGTTGCGGCGAGCTCATAGTCGCCGAGCACCGGGAGCGCCTCCTCCAACGCGATGCGCGCCTCCAGACGCGCCAACGGCGCGCCCAGGCAGCCGTGAACGCCCTCACCGAATCCGAGATGACGGGAACGGCCGCGGTTGATATCGAACCGATCGGGGTCTGGGAACTGCCGCTCGTCGCGGTTCGCGGCGCCGGTTAGCAGAACGACTCGGCCGCCAGCAGGGATCGTCACACCATGCAGGGTGACCTCGCGCGTGGTGGTCCGTGCTGTCAGCTGCAGAGGAGTGATCAAACGCAACGCCTCCTCGAGGGCGTCCGGGATCAGGGTCGGGTCGCGCTGCAGCAGTACTCGCTGGTCCGGGTTCTCGGCCAGCAGCTTGAACAGGTTGCCGGTCAGCCCCGCGGTGGACTCCACACCGCCGAGGAAGAGCACCATCATCAGCCCGCTCACCTCAGACGTTGGCGTGACCTGCTCAGACACGAACGGGATACCGTCGACGTCACTGCGAACGAAGTGGGTGACCAGGTCGTCGCGGCCGTGCCGGCGGCGCTCCTCCAACAGGTCGATGAAGTACTGCTGCACCCCGGCGGTGGCCGCCCTGGCTACCGGGGTCAGATGCGGCGTACCCGGCACCCGGTCCTTAAGCTCGTGCGTCCACCGCTCCAGCTGATCCCGCCGAGCGAGCTGCTCCGGGTCCTTCTCCCGCCGGTTGGGCAGGCCCATCACATGGAAGAACACGTCGAACGGCATCGGCCAGGCCAAGTCCTCAGCCAGATCGACCGCGCCCCGGTCCCGCCAGGAGTCGACCAGGTCGCGCACCACCGCCCGGATTCCCTCCTCAAGCTCAGCCACCCGCCGCGGCAGGAAGTACGGCTGCACGATCCGACGGATCTCGTCGTGCCGTGGGTTGTCCATGTTCGGTAGCGACCCCGGCGGGGCCTGCTCGAGGGCGCTGTCGTCGATGTCCATGCCCTCGAAGCTGCGGAACGTGTCCGGATCCAGAATGGCTGCGCGCACGTCCTCGAACCGCGTCAGCGCCCACCACCCCCACTGCTCGCTCCGATAGACCGGGGCCTCGTCACGCATCCAGCGGTAGACCGCGAACGGGTCGTCTGTGTAGAAGTCTGGGGCAAACGGGTTGTATCGCGTCGCGGTGCCGGTGACCGTCATGGCATCTCTACTCGCCGTTTCTTCTGGTCGTTCAGCTTGACCGCGATTACGGGCACCGGTGAGTCGAGCAGCAGCCGCTGGCTGACGCTGCCCAGCACGGCCTTGCCGACCGGTGTGCGTCGCTTGATCCCGATCACGAGGCGAGAGATGTCGTGATCCTTGATCTCGTCGAGCACAGCTTCGGCGGGGTCGCGATCGGACTTGCCGGCGCGTTCGAGGACCTTCACGTGAGTCCCGTTGGGGATCGATGAGGTGTCCAGCGGCTTCAGCGCGAGGTTCATCACAATGAGGTCGGTGCCGAGGAGCTCAGCCTCTGTGACCCCTGCCGCGAGCGCAGCGAGACCTTCGGGACTGTCGGGGACAGCAACCAGTACAGACATGAGGGGGGATGCCTTTCTGTTGGATCGTGTCAGGGGGTCAGGAGTGCGCGTCGCGCATCTCCTCCTCGAACTCTTCGAGGGACACGCCACGGGTTTCCGGCACCATCGTGTAGATGAAGATCCAGGCCAGCACCCCCAGGGCGGCGAAGACGAAGAAGGACGAGGCGATGCCGACCGCGGCCACCATGGGTGGGAAGCCGAACGCCACCACGGCGTTGGCCGACCACAGGCAGAAGACGCAGACGCCCATGGCGAAGCTGCGGATCTTGAGCGGGAAGATTTCCGCCAACAGCAGCCACACCAGGGGGCCGATCGTGGCCTGCATGCAGAACACGAAGAGGATGACGAACAGCAAGATGAAGTAGGGCTTGATGTCGCCGTCCGGGAGGAACTTCGCCGACAGTCCCACCAGCAGGTGGAAGAACGTGGTGAGTCCGAAGCCGACCAGCAACATCGTGCGCCGGTTGACCTTGTTCATCAACAAGAGGCCTACTGTGATCCCGAGCACGCTGAACAGCCCGTTGGCGGTGTTGGCGATGATGGCCGCCTTGGCTGAGAAGCCGGCGTCCTCCAGGAGCTGGCTGCCGTAGTACATGATCGAGTTGATTCCGGTGAACTGCTGGAACACGCCCAGCCCGATCCCGATGATCACGAGGCGGCGGATCCACGGGACAGCGAGATCGGCCCAGCCGCCGGTCTGCGCCTGCTTCTCCTCCTCGGCCAGGCGGTGCACCTCGTCCATCTCGGCCTCGGCGCGCTCATCAGAGCGGATCTGCTTGAGGACACCGAGGGCCTCCTCGTTGCGGTCCTGGGAGGTGAGCCAACGCGGGCTCTCGGGCATCTTGAGCATTCCGAAGAACAGTGCGAACGCGGGGAGTACTGCGACCAGCAGCATCCAGCGCCACACGCCGTCGTGTTCACCCCAGATGTTGAAGATGATTGCGTTGATGACGAAGGCCGCGAACTGGCCAGAGACGATCATCACCTCGTTGCGGGTGACCATGCTGCCGCGGGTCTCGACCGGAGAGACCTCGGCCAGGTAGACCGGCACGGTCGCAGAGGCGCCGCCCACGGCCAGACCCAGGATGAACCGGAAGAACGCCAGAACTTCCCAGGTCGGGGACAACACACAGCCGATGGTGCCGAACGCGAAGATGCAGGCGAGCATCAAGATGTTGGAGCGGCGCCCGTACTTGTCAGCGAGCCGTCCGCCGATCAGGGCGCCAATCGCGGCGCCGAAGATCAGGATGCTGACCACGAAGCCCTCAGTAGCGGAGGTCAGGCCGAGGTCGTCCTTCATCGGCTCGAGCGCGCCGTTGATGACGCCGGTGTCGTAGCCGAACAGCAACCCGCCGAAGGTGGCGACCACAGCTACGAGCCCTAGGCGCTTCGAGTGCGGCCCCCGCGTGAGCGGGGGCAGATGTGACTGCCCGGGTTTGGTGTGGGTTTCCATGCTGTTCCTCCGTAGGAGTTCTCGCCGAGTCGCCCCTACATTGCTCGGGCCACTGGAAGTAGTATCACTGGTACGTACTAGTAGTTCGAAACAGTATGAGAGCATGGTCACATTGAGAGTGTCAACCCCCGGAGACGAGACGCCATGAAGAACGACGGTTCATCGCTCGAGCCAGAAGAGGTTGCGGGCCCGAGACACCGACCGACCATGCGCGACGTCGCGGCGCGGGTGGGGCTTTCGCAATCGGCTGTCTCTCTCGTCTACAGAAATGCGCCGGGAGTGGGCCCAGAAACACGAGATCGGGTCCTTCGCGCCGCCAAGGAAATCGGCTACCACCGCGACAACGCGGCCTCGTTGCTGCGCAGCGGGCGTAGCCGGCAGCTGGGCGTCCTCTTCCGCATGCGACACCCCTTCGCCGTCGAGTTGACCGAGCACATCTACTCAGCCGCTGAGACACTCGGGTATCGCGTTGTCCTGAGTGCACTGACAGACACGCGAAGCGAGCGCAAGGCAATCGACGAGCTGCTCGGAAACCGCTGCGAAGGGGTGCTCCTCTTGGGTGTCGGAAGCGACACCGATGTCCTTCGAGACATCGCACGTCGGGTGCCCGTCGTTGCGATAGGTCTCCCGTCGCCAGCCCCAGGCATCGATGTGGTGCGAAGCGATGACAGCCGCGGCCTGGGTGAGGCCGTCGCGCACCTTGTAGCCCTGGGCCACCGGCGCATTACCTATATCGACGGCGGCAGCGGGCCGGGTGCATTGCAGCGACGACGCGGTTACCGAAACGCGATGCGGCGACACGACCTGGGTGAGTTCGCGCAAGTGTTTCCTGGCGAGTACACAGAGATGGCAGGCGCTGGCGCAGCCGAGCAGATCCTCGCCTCGGGGCCCCCGCCCACTGCTGTCATTGCCGCGAACGACGAGTGCGCTCTGGGGGTGCTTGACTACCTGATACGTGCTGGTGTGAAGGTGCCAGACGACATGTCCGTGGTCGGCTACGACGACAGCCGCATCGCCGGTCTGCCCTTCGTGGACCTCACTACCGTTCGACAAGATGCCGTGATGATGGCGACGGCGGCCGTCAAGGCGGCCGTGGAACGGCTTGACCAAGGGCGCCAACACCCGCGCAGTGTCGTGTTGCCGGCGAAACTTGTTGTCCGGTCGACGACGGGCAACGTGCCGTCACCAGCGCCCGCTGCTGCTGATCCGAACCACGTCGGCTCAGCTCCGCCGCAGTGACTCTCCGCCGCGTCCACATGATCGCCCGCACAAGCATGAGAGTGCGTCGCAACGGCGCCCTGTCGCGGTAAGACGTAGTTTTGATCCCTCCGGGCGCGGAGGCTCCGCGAGAGGGTGGGGATCATCACGGTTGCAGCGACGTGGTGTAGCCCCGAGATGACAGCGTCCATGTGAGGTTGCTGAGGCGGCGAACTGTGGTGGATGGTAAATAGGTGATCTCCCGATCGCCAGGCACATCTGAGAGTCCACGGTTCAACCGTCGAAACCCTCGGCGAGCTCAGTTGGCGCCACCGCCAGCCAGGCGTCGACCAGCAGGTCACGGAGGTCTCGCTCGTCGATGACACCGAGCTCGACGAGCACGGCGGGGTAGTTGTTGAAGTGTTCGATCGTGAACACGCCGTGAATGCCGGCGGCGAGCACGCCTTCCTTCTCGTGCAGGTCCCTGGTGTTGACCGCGAGTATCGGCCCGGCCGGTGGTGTCTCGTCGCCGAAGCGCGTGAGGTCGGCCTTGCTGAACGGCCGCAGCCATGCGATCCCCTTGTCGCGCACCGACCAAGTCGCGTGCCCCTGATGCTCCCCCGCGGCGACCTCGGGCAACTCGCCGATGATCCGGGCGACGTCTTCGAGCGTTGCCATCCCTGGAGCGTAGGCGCCATCATTGCTCGGCTGCACCCGCTGCTATCTGGGCGGTAAGCAGCGGGTCCGAGGCTGCGGCGTAGGTTGATCGGGACTGGTTGTCGATGGCCCCGGACGAGGCATGCGAGGTCGACGAGGAGATCGAGTTCACCGTGGGATGTTCTGTGGAGGCGGCTCAGGCTCTAGGAAAAGCCCTACCCGGAGCTGTCAGACGGGCGTTCTACGGAGAATCGGCCCCGATGTACCACGGCTAGCACCAGCATCCGCTCATCGCCACGAGCGGATCGCGGCAGATCCGCATGGCCGCATGGCCGCAGCGCACGCTATCTGCAGATGCGGACGTTCGCCTCTCCAGGTCGAGGTCGCAGACTCGTTACCCCTTGATACCTAGACTGTCTATGTATAGTGAGACCGTGGGTACCAACCTGATTCGTGGGCACCTTGAGGGTCTGCTGCTTGCTGCCCTCGTTGAGGAACCCGGCCACGGCTACGCGTTGAGTCAGCGGCTGGCGGCGCGCAGCGGCGGCGAGTTGGCCGTGCCGGAGGGATCGCTGTATCCCGCGTTGCAGCGCCTAGAGCGGCTGGGATTCGTCACGAGCTCGTGGGCCAGGGCGGAAGGTCGACGGCGGAGGATCTACCGCTTGTCGGGCGCCGGCCGACGTCAGGCCGAGACGGCGGCCCGCGAGTGGAAGGTGTTTTCCGCCGGAGTCGACAGAGTGCTGGGTGGTCTCCTGTGACCGCCGTCGATGACTTCTTGCACGAGCTCGCGAAGGCCTTGCACGTACGTGGTCGGTCGCGGCGGAGGCTGCTGGTCGAGTGTCGGGAGCACTTGACGGAGTCGAGTGCGGCATTCGGGACGGAGGAGGCGATCCGCCGCTTCGGGTCCGCGGCAGAGTTGGCTCGTGCGTTTGAGCTGGAGGTGGCGGCCCGGCGGGCCCGTCGGGCAACCGCCGTGTCGGCCGTCGGGGTAGTGGGGGTGGGGGGCTCCGCCCTGGCGATGATTAACGCGGCCGACGCCCACGCGTCCGCGCCACTGGGGTGGGCGGCGGTCTTCTTCGGTGCCGCTCAGGTCTCCGCTGTGTCGCTGGTCCTGGCTCTGCTGCAGGCCGCGGCGATGCGCAGCGAGAGAGGCACGCCGGCTGATGTTGCACTGCTGTGTCGCCGCAACGCGTACGCACTCGGATTCGCTCTATTGACCATCTTCGCGGTCGGCGCCGCCGTTCCCGGGCACACGGCAGCGTGGCGGATTCTCTCGGGTCCCGCTGTCGCGGCTATCGCAGTCGCGAGCGTTATCCGCGCTTATTCGCTCGCGCGCAAGCTCGACCCGCACCCTCCGAGTGTCGTGCGGCCGCCTTTGACCGATGCCGCGGCGCTGGCCGGATTCGCGTGGCGGGAGCATCCCGTTGCGTTACTAGTCCCGACCGTGCTGGTCGCGATGGCGGCTGCCTTCGCGTGGGACTCGCTCGATCACGGCACCGTCGCTCAAGCGGGAGTGGCGGCGGCCGTGGAAGCGGCGCTCACGGTCACCGCTTTCGTCTTTCTCGGGCGCGCCCTTGGCCTGCACGGGGTGCTTGGCCCGCGTCAGCGAGCGTAAACGACTTCCAGGTCGTGCCCTATCTGCGCCCACTGAGCGGCAGCTCAGTGGGCGCCAGCGGACACGCTATGCGGCAGATCCGGGCGAGCGTGGCCGCCCACAACGCGGCTCGGTATGCCCCAGCTGGTGGCCCTGGTTCCACTGCGCCGTGTGGCCGAACTACGCGAAGGCGCGACGAGTCTTGAGCGGCTCGCGATCCGGTCGGCGGGCCAGTCATTGCCCCGCTTGGCTCCATGCCAGTTCCACCGCTGCTGCCTCGAACGCACCAAAGGCGGAGCGGCTCTGTCCCAGCGAATACGTGAGGACGAGGCCAGCCTCGGGGAACATGACGAGTCCTGTGCCCCAGTAGCCGTGATGGTAAAGCCGGTGGCGGCCGCGGCGATCAATAGCGACATTGACGCCGAGACCGATATAACTGGAATCGGCGACCGGGACCGATGTGGGCTGCTTGCAACACATCTCGGCGAGAGTAGTGGGACGAGTGAACGCTTCGCCGCTCATCATGGCGACACCGAACCGGCACAGGTCCTCTGCCGTTGTCACGAATCCCCCGTCGGCGAACTCGAAGCTCGGGTGCGCGTTCCACAGGTCATAGGGACCGACGTAGTGGTGCAGTTCCCCGGTACCGCGGGTCCACTCGTTGGTCGACTCCTGGGTCGCGGTCATGCCAATGGGCTCGAGGACCTCTTTGCGCACAACCTGGTGGTATGGAAGCTCGGTGGCCGCCTCCAGGATGCGACCGAGCAGAAAGTAGCCGGGGGAGGAGTAGCTCTGACGCTCGCCGGGTCGGCCCGCGGGCTCGATGCGCCGGGCACGTGCGATGAGCATTTCCGGAGAACGTCGTTGTCGGGGGCGCGCAGCGATGTCGAGCTGGAACCGGAGATGCCGGTCGCTGTTGCCCAGGCCAGCGGTATGGCTTAGCAGCCGACGTGCCGTGATGCCTCGCCAATAGTCCGCATCGCCGGCGACGACGAGTCCTGTAACCAGGTCGCGCCCGATGAGCTCGGAGACCGGAGCGTCGAGGTCGAGCAGGTTTCGTTCCCAGAGCCGAAGCGCGGCGGTTGCGGTGAACAGCTTGCCGATGCTGGCGACGTGGAATTGATCCGACGGACGAAGCCTCCGCGATCCCCAGCGCGTCGTGTGTCCTGAGGCCCCCTCAAAGACCAGCTCATCATGCTGTACCACCCGCAGCTGCACACCGGGGATGCGGCGATGGGCGCCCCAGTCCTCGACCAAGTCGCTCATCGACGACACGGTCCGTCTCCGTCGAGCGGGTACCGCCAGCTCGAAGGCGAGTCCGGCGGCTCCAATGGCCGCTGTCCCGGTAGCTGCTCGGACCAGTAGCTGACGACTCATCAATGTTCACTCTACGAAGTGCCTCGCGGGGACGCTGAGGTACGACCGAAAATGCTGGATGAGCGGGGCGCATGAGACCTCGGCCAGCCGCCCGCCCAGGTTGGGCGCACCAACATCCTGAGGATGTTACCAATGACGTGACCAGCTGGCTGGGGCTCCCTTAGCGCGCTCGTCGGGCTGCTGCGGATGGCGCCGTGGCGGCGGGTGACGCACAATCGGTTGCATCCGGATCTCGGCAAATCCGGTCGTCGACGCGCGCCGACAGGCGGCGGTAGGACGTGCCCTTCTTCAAGGTCTGGATCGTGGCAACTCGAACGTTTCCACCACCGACCAGGGCGTGCAAAGGTGACGTTGTGTTCGCACGATTCGAGATCCGAGACGTCGTGGTAGCGCCGGGGATATCCCTTCGCGTACGCGTCGGAGGAGCAGGACCCGCTGTCGTCCTTCTCCACGGCCACCCAAGAACCCATACGACCTGGCATGAGGTCGCGCCTCGGCTGGCCACCGCTGGTTACCTCGTCATCTGCCCCGACCTTCGCGGCTACGGTCGCTCCGCCAAACCCGTCCCCGACCCGGAACACCTGACTTACTGCGATCGCGCTATGGCTGAGGACATCGCCGAACTGGCCTCACGACTCGGGCAACCCCGATTCGCAGTCGTCGGACATGATCGAGGTAGCTACGTCGCTTACCGCACTGCCCTCGACTACCCCGACCGCGTCACGTCACTGGCGGTCTTGGACAGCGTGCCCATCCTGGAAGCCCTCGGGCGAGCAGGAGCCGAGTTCGCAGAGGCCTGGTGGCACTGGTTCTTCCTCGGCGCCTCGCCGCACGCCGAGCGAGTGATCAATGCCGATCCTCTCGCCTGGTACCGCCCGGACGCCGCCTCCATGGGCGCAGACAACTACGCCGACATGATTGAGGCCGTGAAGCAACCCGCGACCGTCCGAGCAATGATCGAGGACTACCGAGCCGGACTCCACGTCGACCGCCGACACGACGAAGAGTCCCGGCTCGAGGGCCGACTCATCCAGTGCCCCACCCTCGTGGCTTGGTCCCGCTACGACGACATGGGTGATCTATACGGAGATCCAGCGGGAGTATGGCAGTCCTGGTGCCGACTGCCAGTGAAGTCCTCCGTCATCGACTCCGGCCATCACATGGCCGAAGAGGCTCCTGAACAACTCACCGACGCGCTCCTCCAACACCTCGACTCAGACCCGCGGGTCCGCCTGAGCTGATGGGCGTGGCGCTCGATGGCGGCGGAAAGACGCGCTTGCGCAACGTCGGGATGGCGGACAGAGCACGTGTTCGTGTTCGGCGGGTGAGCGGGTTGGAAAGGCGGAACGGTCAAATGTGGGTGCTCGCTCGGCCGCAAGCGATGACTTACCCGCGGTCGGCGAGAAGTTCGATCCCGTGAACCGCTGTCTGTGCATGCGGAGTGCGTGCGAGTGCAGTCCCGGTCGTCGTAATGACGGTTCGGATCCAAGGGCTCGTAGGCAAGCGTTCGGGTTGGCACGCGCTGTCGCGGTGTGCGCGACTGCGGCAGGCATGATCCCGCGGTCGGCGCCAATCGCCGCGGACCGTACTCGAGCGCGTGCCTAAGGTTGGAAGCGTGAGCGACCCAGGCGTGGAGCCCGTCTCCACGGAGGCGCCGGAGATGACCGGCTCGGTGATGATGAATCAGAGCTGGCGCGACCTGACCTTCCTGCACTGGGCTGTCAACCCGGAGGAGGTCGCGCACCGGATGCCGCCCGGTGTCCGGCCAGACACCCTCGACGGTCTCACGTACGTCGGACTGATCCCGTTCCGGATGGTCGGCGCCGGGATCGTCCGTGGTCCTGGTGTTCCGTGGTTCGGGTCGTTCCTGGAGACCAACGTGCGCCTGTATTCGGTCGATGACACAGGACGCCGCGGCATCGTGTTCCTCAGCCTCGATGCCGAAAGGGCGGCGGTGGTACTCGGTGCGCGTGCGGTGTTCGGGCTGCCCTACCGCTGGGCACGGATGCGCTACCGGGTCATTGACGATGTGCACTCATACGACGCGCGCGTCCGCCGTCCCGGTGGCCGGGTGGGAAGCCACGTCGTGGTCCGCGCGGGCGCACGACGTCAGAGCACCGAGCTCGACGACTTCGTGAGCGCACGCTGGGGACTGCACGTGCGTTGGTGGGGCCGGACGTTGTACATCCCGAACCGCCACGAAGCGTGGCCGGTGCACGCCGCAGAGGTGCTGGCGCTGGACGACGGGCTGATGGCGTCGGTGGGGCTGCCCGATGTGGCCGCCCGTCCGCCCGATCACGTGGCGTTCAGCCCCGGCGTGCATACGGAGTTCGGGTTCCCTGGAGTAGCGTCTCGTCCTCGGCGCTCGTGACTGGATCCTTCCGAGAGCACGGCAGGCGTCGCGTCAGGGTCGTGGCACGGGCCGAGATCTACCCGACCGGTACCGATAAGGCGCTCGGCCAGACCGAAGATCAGATCCAGCTCCCGGCCGGCCGGCTGTCGATCTGGGAGCGGCGAGCGCCGAATTGTCGAGACCCAGGAGGACAACCGACCCGACCGCTTCTGGCGCATCCCGGGCACCGGCGTTTGTCGCCCTTCGACATTGCCGCGCTGGCTGGACCATCACTCGCGGTGAAATGACGCACCGGCTTCTCGGGGTACTTGTTTACCCCGGGACCGGGCATGTCGGAGCTCGATCTGGGATCGAACGGCGGAAGGTTTGCATGCAGGAGCACGCAGAGCGTCGTCGTGATCGGGATGGAATCGCCACAAGGGGTCGGTCACGATCGAGGTGACGACCGCCTACGAGGCGATAGCGGGGATGAGCGATTCGGCGCGATGAGGCCGGGTGCGTCTCGATGCGAGGGGCTGGGTTCACACGTCTGAGCGTTTCAGGACTGCGGCGGCCGCAACGAGGGCGGTGGTCACCCACGCGGTCATCAGTCCGAGACCGAGCCAGGGTGAGAGGGCGTGGGGCTGGGGGAGGTTGGTGGAGAAGCTCTGGCCGGCTCCGGTGGGCAGATAGGCCGCGATGTAGGTACCCCAGCTTGGGAAAACGAGCTCGAAGAGGATTGGTAGGACCAGGATGACGGCGAACGTGGCGACGAGAGCTCCCGGCGTGCTCCGGACGATCCAGGCGAAAGCGCTACCCAGGAGGCCGACCAGCGTCAGGTAGGTGCCGGTACCGATGACGACCCGCAGGGTGTCACCGTCGGACAGGGTGGCGGTAGGTCGGTAGCCAGAAAGCACGGCCTGGGCCACGAGGAAGGCGGCAATCGAAGCCAGGATCATCGAGATGCCGACCACAACCAGGAAGACAATGGTCTTGCCGATCAGGACCGGCAGTCGCTTCGGGACCGCGGCCAGGGTCGCCCGGATCATGCCTGAGCTGTACTCACCGCTGACTACCAGGACGCCGAGAGCACCCATGAGGAGCTGGCCGAGGTAGTAGCCCTGGAGGGGACCAGAAGCCACGAGGTCCTCGGGGTCCTGTCCGGCCGGGTTGCGCGTGTTGTAGGCGATGATCGCCCCGAAGACAACCATGCCGGCGACGGCGGCGACCAGGACGAGCAGGGTGGAGCGCAAGCTGCGGAACTTCAGCCATTCGGAGGCGATGACGCCTCTTTGGGTGACGCACCCGTCGACCCGGCCGCGTGCCTGCTCGTGGGGGCGAGGGCTGCGGGTCGGCCCTTGGCTCGGAACGCCGGGCACCGCGGAGTGGGTGGGGAGCGGGCCGTCGGTCGAGGTGGTCATGATGCCAAGCTCCTTGTCGTTGTCGAGGGGCCGCGGCGCCCGCGGTTTCTGGAGCACGTCGCCGACCTCAGCAAAGTCCAACGACTCGCGGGTCAGGGCGAGGTAGGCGTCCTCGAGCGAGCCGGCGTGCGGGGCGAGCTCCCACAGAGTGATCCCGGCATCGGCTGCCAAGGTGCCGACTGCGCGACTGCTGGCGCCCGCAACTGTCATCGCGCCGTCAGGATTGTGGTCGGGGTGACCGGCCCGGTGGCCGCCGTCGGGGGGTGACTCGGCGCTGGTGACCCTCGCCCCAGAACGGCGGAGCAGTTCCGCGAGTCGGTCCCGTTCGGGGGTGACCACCCGCACCGATTCCACGGACGCCTCGGTGATGAAGTCGGTCATGGGCTGGTCACGGAGAAGGCGACCCTGGCCGATGACGATCACGTGGTCGGCTGTGACCGCCATCTCGCTCATCAGGTGGGAAGAGAGGAAGACGGTCCGACCCTCGTCGGCCAGCCTGGTGAGAAGGGCTCGGATCCACCGGATGCCGTCGAGGTCCAGCCCGTTGACGGGCTCGTCGAGGATCAGCGTCTGGGGGTCCCCCAATAGGGCGGCGGCCACGCCGAGTCGCTGGCCCATGCCGAGCGAGAAGCCTGCCACCCGCTCGCGTGCCACGTCGGTGAGGCCCACCATGTCGAGGACCTGGTCGACGCGAGACCGCTTGATACCGCAGGTGAGAGCCAGGGAGAGCAGATGGTTGCGTGCGCTGCGTCCTGGGTGGACTGCTCGAGCCTCCAACAGGGCTCCCACCTGACGCAGGGGGTCCTCGTGATCGGCGTATCGCCTGCCGTTGACGAGCACCGAACCGGAGGAGGGCCGATCCAGGCCCATGATCATGCGCATCGTTGTGGATTTGCCGGCACCGTTCGGGCCGAGAAATCCGGTGACGATCCCGGGCTCAACGGTGAAGGACAACGCATCGACAGCGAGCCTGCTGTCGTAGCGCTTGGTCAGTTGGCGTGCCTCGATCATCTGGATCTACCCTCACTTCAAGGCCAGTTGGGCTCTGCGGACGACGTCAACCGAAATGACGAGACTGTTCAAGCGCTGGTGGAGACTTCGCCCGTAGCGAGGCGGACGAGTTCTCCCAGGCCAGCCGTCAGCAGTTCGGCCGCCATCACGGGTGGCACATCGAGCAGACCTGCCGCCTCTCGATGGGTGTGCCCACCGAATACACACAACGCCAGGCACGCGCGTTGAAGCTGGGCGAGCTGGCTGAGCCACACCATGGCCGGCGGTAGATCCATCGTTCTGGGGGTCTTGTCGGCGATGTCCTGGCTGCGCCAGTACACATGGCGAGCCATGGAACGTCGGGCGTCTTTGGTCGACACGCTGTCGGTCGAACGGGCGAGGTCAGTAATTCCCAACGTCACGGCCCGGGTGGCTGCCTCTTCGTCACCAAGGAGCGTGTACGCGAGCGCGTAGACGGACCTGCCGTGGCGGTCCCACAGGTCCCCGAACTGCCGCCCACGCAGAGACTCCACGCCTGGCGCTGGGTGAAGCCGATTGCCCGTGGCCTCCGGGGGAACCCGGTGACCGAGCCCGGGCTCGTACGGTGCCAGTCTCATCGCTGGTTTACCCCTCTTCTCATGAACGCGCGTTGACGAGCACGTGTCCGTCCTCGGTCGAGACTAGGTGCGACTCACCGTTCTGTCTAGGGTTTGTAGAGGGTTCTTCGGGATTACCCTGTACAAACCATGTACACGATCAAACAAGCTTCCCGGATCACGGGCGTCTCGGAAGCCACTCTGCGCGCGTGGGAGCGGCGCTACGGCGTCGTGGCACCGCGTCGGAACGAGTCCGGGTACCGCCTCTACGACGAAGCGGCCCTGGCGGCTGTCTCGACCATGCGCCGGCTTGTGACGGCCGGCTGGTCTCCGAAGGCGGCCGCAAGCGCCGTCAGCAGCGGGGCGGCCCCCACTCTCGTGGAGCCCGTTGACCGCCACGAGACCTCGGACAGTGAGGATCCCTCGAGCGCGGTCACGAATATGCAACTCTTCTTGTCCTCGGCCGCAGGGATGGATCCAGTTGGGATCGAGGAGAGCCTCGATGCCGGTTTCGCTCTCGGATCGTTCGAGCACGTCGTCGACTCGTGGCTGTTTCCCACCCTCGAGGCGCTGGGCGAAGGTTGGGTGCGTGGGGAGATCGACGTAGCGGGAGAACACGCGGCCAGCCACGCGGTCCACCGGCGGCTCTCAGCTGCGTTCGAGGCGAGCCGGCAGCACGGTCCAAAGGCGCATCGGTCGTCATCGGGCTGCCCGCTGACAGCCAGCATGACCTCGGCGCACTGGCGTTTGCCACAGCCGTCCGCAGGAGAGGCTTGGACGTTCTCTACCTCGGGGCCAACGTCCCGGTGAACAGCTGGGAAGCGGCGGTGCGCGGCCGCCCAGCCCGAGCGGCCGTCTTGTCAGTGGTTACCCCCGAAGACCGCCCAGCGGCGGGCGCGGTGGTCAAGCGACTGCTAACCCATGACCTGGCCCCGTTGGTGTGCACCGGTGGCGCGTCCGGAGCCGACGTTGCTGCTGGCGTCCACACTCTCAACACGAGCATCGGCGCCGCAGCCGATGAGCTCGACGAACTCACCCACGCGGCCGGCAGATAGGGCGCATTGCCGCGGACCGAACAGGTCTGGTGCGACCTTGATGCCAGGGGGGCCAACAGACCCGTTGCGACGCCCGCGGATCGACTCGAGCAACGCTTCGAGCACCGCAGGCGCCAGAGTCCATCGCCAAGCCGCGATGCGCCTCACCAACCACCCGGGTATGGAACGCTTCCCACGCCTCCGACCGTGCCGGATTTCGACCGACGCGCTGACACCACTGACCTCCACTACGGCGTCCAGCCTCGCGCACGCCGCCGAGCCCGTCGTCGGCGGGTCGGCTCATTAAGGTGGCGGTCAGGTTCGCGGTCATAGCGTGGTCCAGCCCTTTCCCCGAACAGAGCGGCCCCGATGCCACCCGCCTCCGTCACGCCCGTGCGGCTGCTGACCGCACTGGTCGCCGCCGGGATCGTGGTGGCAGGGTTCACGCTCGACCGCGACGACTCGCCGGTCGGCGCGAGTCGCCCCTCATCCACCACGCAGAGCGCAAGTCCGTTCGCGACGCCATCTGGACGGCACACGGTCGCCCGTGCACGCGTGCCCGCGCCGTTCCGCAGACCGCTGCTAGGGATGCCGACACCGACTCCCGGCGACGTGTACGCCGCGGACGTGCCCGGCCGCATGCAGGCGGGCGTCGCGCATGCGCCGGCGTATCTCTACGTGCCGAACGCGTACGGTGCCCCCGTCACCACGGTGATCGACCAGCGCACGCGGAAGGTCGTGCGGGTACTGCACACCGGGTCGCTCTCACAGCACGTCACGCCGTCGTACGACATGTCGCGGCTGTACGTCGAGGCGAGCGCGTCTGACCGGATCTCGCAGCTCGACCCGATGACCGCCCGGATCGTGAAGTCCTACCCCGTCGACCGGCCGTACAACCTCTACTTCACCCCCGACGGCCAACGCGCGATCGTGATGGACGAGGAGCACCAGGAGATCAACTTCACGGACCCGAAGACGTTCGCGGTGCGCAAGAAGTTGACCGACCCGGCCTGCACCGGTCCGAACCACGCGGATTTCTCGGCCAACGGCCGCTACTTCCTGGTCAGCTGCGAGTTCAGCGACGTGATCCTCAAGGTGTCCAGTACGACCGAGAAGGTCATCGGCACGCTGCACTTGCCGTCGAACAGCAAGCCGCAGGACGTGCGGCTCGCACCCGACGGACGGTCGTTCTACGTGGCTGCGATGAACACCAGCAAGCTCCTGCGGATCGGCTGGCGGCACCTGAAGGTCATCGGCTCCACCAACATGCCAGCGATGCCGCACGGGATCTATCCGAGCCGCAACGGGAAGTACCTCTATGTCTCCGACCGGATGGCCGGCGAGGTCAGCGTCTTCTCACTCGCCCAGCGCAAGCTCGTCGACACCTGGAAGACGCCGCCCGGAGGTACGCCGGACATGGGCGGCGTCTCCGCGGACGGGAAAACGCTCTGGCTGTCGGGCCGTTACACCGGCGACGTCTACGGTTGGGACACTCGCACCGGCAAGCTGGTCGCGGACATCCACGTCGGCGGCAACCCGCACGGCCTACTGGTCTGGCCGCAGCCCGGTCGGTACTCGCTCGGGCACACGGGGAACCTGCGGTGAGAGCAGCCCTCGCGGTGGCCTCCCTGGTCGTGCGTCGCGGGGTGCGGCTCTGCGCCGACCGAGGCGCCAGACCGGTCCACGGCACCCGCGTCGCCCAGCGCGCCAGCGACCAGCGCGCGGCAGACCGCCGCGGCCCCCAAGCACCTCGTCGTGCGCACCCTCCCGTGGCGGCTGCCCACCCCACTCGGCCGCGAGGCGGTCGTCGCCGTGGGTGGCAAGCTGGTGGTCGCCGGCGGCCTGGTGGCCGGGGACCAGTCCACGGCCACGGCCTACCGGCTCGACCCCACGAACGGCCATGTCCAGCCGCTACGCGAGCCTCCCGGTACCGGTGCACGACACCGCGGGCGTGCTGCTCGGCGGCCGCCCGGTCGTGCTGGGTGGCGGCAACACCAGCGAGCAGGACGTGGTCCAGGTCCGACGCCCGGGTGGCTGGACGGTCGGCGGTCACCTGCCGCAGGCCCGCTCGGACCTCGCCGCGTTCACCGTCGGCGGTCGGGCGCTGGTGATCGGTGGCTATGACGCGGTCACTCCCGCCGTACCCTCCGTTCTGGCGAGCCGCGACGGCGCCTCCTGGATGGTGATCGGGTCGCTCCCGGTCCCGGTCCGCTACGCCGCAGGCGTCGCCCAGGGCGGCGCCGTGTGGCTGTTCGGCGGCGAGCGCTCCGGTGCCCAGCAGACGGCCGTCCAGCGGATCGACGCGACGACAGGTAAGGCGCAGGTCGTCACCCACCTGCCGCACCCGCTCGGCCACGCCTCCGCGATCGCCTTCGGCCGCCGAATCCTACTGCTCGGCGGGCGGACCGGGTCCACGTCGATGACGAGCCAGATGTGGTGGTTCGACCCCGCGACTCATCGCTTCATCCGAGCGGGGAAGCTGCCGGTCGCCTCTGGCGGACACCGCGGTGGCTGTCGTCGGTGGCGCCGCCTACCTCGTCGGCGGCGAGTCCCCGCTCGTGACCGACCGGGTTCGCGCCGTGACTTTCCGCTGACGTGGGGCGTTGAGGAGGCGCGCGAGTGCGACTGTCATCGGGTCGAAAGCCCAGCTGAAGTGAACCTCCCCGGCATTGCGGCCTGGGTCAACACCGGAAGTCTCCGGCCATGGCGCCAGCAGTGCGACGACCACCGCGCACGCGAGGGCGCCGAGCACCATTAGGTTGTCGCCCGGGACGTGCAGGGAGAAGTCGAGCGGCGCCACCAGACCGAGCGCCCAGGTCGTCGTCACCACCAGCGACGCCGCACGCGCGCGCAGGGGGGCGGCGGCCAGCAACGGAAGGCACCACAGGGCGTACCAATAGTGCACGACCGGGATGAGGGCGGTCACCGCAACCATTACGAGGGCGACCCCGCGTAGCGCCCGGCCCGGGTCCCCGGTCGGGGTCCGCACCAGCACCGTCAGGGCGACCGCGACGATCCCGAGCATGCCGGCGGCTTGCGCCAGCGTCGTCGGCGCGCCGGGGGGCCACGGACCCGCAGGCAGCACGGCACCGACGATCCTGCCGAGGTCGGTCGGTACCGACAGCACCGAGTTCGAGGACAGTGGGACGGCCAGCGAGTGGACCCATCCGATCCCCAGGCCGCCCACCAGTCCCCAGCCGACCAGGGTCGCCAACGCGACGGCCGCCACCCCCGCCGTGCGCCGGGCTCGCAGCGCGAGCGAGGCCCCCACCGGCAAGGCGAGCAGGACGATCCCCACGCACACGAAGGCTCCGGGGGCCTTCACAGCGGCCGCCGTGCCACCGAAGACCGCGCCCAGCATCCAGCCGTGGCGAACGGTCGCCAACAGCGCCATCGCCATCAGACCCGAAACGAGGACGTCGTTGTGCAGGCCGCCCACGCCGTGGGCGACGAGCAGCGGCGCCGGCGCCACCAGCCAGGCGGCGGTCGACGGGTCACGCCCGGCCGCCCGCGCCAGACGGGGGATCGCAAACGCCAGCATCGCGACGCCGACCAAAGCCAGGCCGCGGTAGGCCAGCATCAGCGCCCACGGATCCGACGTGACGCGCGAGAACAACCCACCCCACAGCAGCGGCACCGGCCCGTACGGCGTGGTCGTGGTCATCCAGTGTGCGTTCACCGCGTCGACGATCGGCCCGTGCAGCGCCGACGGCGTCACGAGGTACGGCGAAAGGCCATGGCCGGTCATGTAGCCGTCGGCGACGTAGCTCCAGCCGTCGCCGCTGAACAGCGGGGGCGCCAGGAGCAGCGGTGCCGCCCAGGCAACGGCCGCGATGTTGACCCGCGCCGTGCCGTCGGGCTCGCCTCGCACAGCCCGCCCGAGGGACAGCCAGGCGCTGGTCAGAAGGACCAGCCCCACGAACAGCAGCACGAAGGCCAACGTGGTGGCGACCGACGACGCCCGCAGCGCCGCGGCTGCGTCGAGCCGATCCGGCCACGACGATCGCGGCACACGTGAAGTGATCAGGCCGGCTATCAGGATCACGACGGAACCGAGGACGCCACGGGCCATCTCGACTCGCACCCGATGAGGATAGGAAGGCCAGCCTGAACACGACCTGACACGTGCCTCGGCTTGGCGGCTCACGGTTTGGGCTGCCGATGTCTGAGGGTCAGCGCGAGGTGCGGCACTACGGCCCGGTCGCCGGCTTGACCTTCCCGAACTGGCTGGTCCCACGCCAGCCGTCGATCAGCCACGGCTTGTTCTTGCTGGCGACCGGGTTCTTCTCGAGGGTGTAGACGACCGTCTTCGTGCCCGCGACCTCCACCGAGTCGCCGGTCGCCTTCTTCGTCAGGTTGAAGTGGAAACCGACCTTCAGGGCCAGGTTGAGCCGCCGCGCGCCGTGGGAGTTCGCCACGCTGGCGCGACCCGCGAAGAACGTTCGGTGGGTCACCGGTCGTGCCGACTGCGCGTTGCCGAGCGTGTAGCCCTGCCCGGTGACGTCGAGGTACGTAATCGCCAACAGGCTGTTGAAGGCTCGTCGCGCGGCGGTGCCGGAGGCACTGACCGAGAGCACGTCCCGGTCCCAGGTCTTGCGGGCCACCGGCGTCAGGTACGCGCGGAACGGGCGGAACAGCTGCGGAGTGAACGTTCGGGTCTGCATCAGGGCGGGCTGGAAGGAACCCTCGAGGGTGAACCGGAGCAGTTCGCAGTAGCCGGCACTCACCGACTTTCCGCCGAACACCTTTGCTGGGCGACCCGTGGCCGGTTTCAGGTTCTTGCAGGGGTCCACGGGCTGCTCGGGGCTCGATAAGGGGGTCGAGCCCCCAGCAGACGGCGAGGTGGCCTTGGTGCCCGGGCCGGACGTCGGGGTGCCGCCGCAACCGGTGAGGCAGAGGACCAGCGACGCGACCCCGAGAACGGCGACTCTGGAACGGGTGGTGGTCATTGCAGGCTTCCGGGACGGTGGGTCGGTCCCGGCAGCGTAGTTGGTGGGTGGTTGTGGACGGTGTGGCGCGGACAGAGCCCACTGCCGCGGGGTTCAGCGATCAGCGCCGACGTGCGCTCCGGAGCTCGTCCAGCCGGCTCGGTGTCCGATACAAAGCGAGTCCTCGACAGTCACACGCGGAATGACCTACAAGGCTAGGGCCGGCGAAGCCGGAAATTTGAGTCAACCTTCATGCTGCGAGTCCAGATTCTTCGGTGAGTTGGTCGATGTCATTTCGGGGGAGAGCGAGCCTTGAACGCGGACTCACCCTCGGCCCGGTAGCGGGCCCAGCGCCAGGATTTGCGACGTATGGACGGTGACGTGGCGGCCGGGTTTGTTCTCGATTACCACGGCGGTGATCACCAAACGGTTTAAGGTCATCGCCACGGCTTCGAGCTGAGCCCGGGTAGGCACACGCTGTCATCGGCAGATGGGTGCGTTCAGCCGGGTAGGCACTGGACGATGGGCATCACCGTTCTCGTGTCATGTTTGGTTGTTACCGAGACCTTTTGGTTGTTACCGAGACCTTCGTTCAGGTGTCTCGGAGGGCGTTCGAGATGGGGCGGCGGGCCTCGATCCTGGCGGGGCCGGCGGTGAGGGCCGCTACAAGGATCACGGTGAGGATCGCCATCCCGATCAACTGTGCGGTGGGCGGCGCAACTGGGTGAGAGCTCGAGAGGGCGTGAAACAGGAGGGTCCCCGTGACGAGCCCGAGGACGAGTCCGGTGAGGGCGGGGATGAGCTGGGCCAGTCCGAGGGCGGTGGCACTTTCCGCGGGTGAGACGCCCAGAGTGCGTGCCACGGCGAGGGTGTGGCGTGCATCGGCGGCGCTGGCCCGGGTGACGAAGACCAGGTTGACGGCGGCCATGACGGCGAGCAGCAAAGTCAGGGTGGTGGTCACGGTGTGGAGTTGGGCGGCTTGGGGGTCTACGGGTCCGCCGACGTTGCCGCGGTCGGCATTCAGGCTGGCTTGGGCGTAGAGGACGACGACGGTGCCACAGACCGCGACCGCGACCGACAGGGTGGTGAGAACGGCACGCCGAGGTCGCCGGACGGCAAGGCGCATTCCGAGCAAAGCTGGGGTAGGCAGCTTGGCGGACACCGTGACTACGAGTCGGTTGCGGCGGGGTGGGCGGTTGCCGTCGGTGAGTGCCTGGAGGGTGCTGGTGCGGGCTGCTCGCCACGCTGGTACGGCGCAGGCGAGGACCACGACGGCTAGTACACATCCTGTGACGGTGGCGGCTTGGCTCATGGTGAGGGTGGTGGCACCGACGTGGCCGAGGAGTCCTGCACTCAGCGTCACTAGTCGGGGGGCGAAGAGACGGCCAGCCGCAATGCCGAGAGCCGTGGCGAGCAATCCGATGGCGAGGTAGGAGGTGAGCAGGAGTCTGGTCACGAACCCGGGTGTGGCGCCTGCGGCTTTGAGCATGCCGACCCGTCGTACCTCGTCGGTCATGCGGCCACCGACCAGAACTACGAGGGTGGCCAGAGCGAGGATGATCAGGAGAGTGCTTCCGAAGACGACCGCGACGCGCTCGTTGACCAGCTGCTCGGCCTGACGGCCTGCAATGTCCTGCCAGGGTGTCAACTGTGGGCTGCCGTCGGGCGGAGCGTTGCTGGTGCTGCCCGACGCGAACGCAGGGGCGGTGTTGGGGTCGTGGAGCTTGAGGTACTGGAACCAGACCAGTGGCTCGTTGCGGCTGGCAAGCGCTACGGCCTGGTGTCTGGTCGTCCACACCAGACCGGGCTGGGCGGAGAACCAGTTGGGGCGGTCGAGGATGCAGCCCACGGTGCAGAGCTGAGGGTACGGCGGGAGCGCGGCCGAGACCGCGATTCCGACGACGAGAACTTGCCGTCCACCCAGCAGCACCGTGTCTCCGACGGTGACCCCCATAGCCTGGGCGAAGGCTCGTTCGACCACGACACCCCGGCCACCGACCCACCGACCGCTGACGACCTCCGGGCGGTCCACAGTCGAGGCTGCGAGGTCGCGGCCCTGCACCTGGGCGACCCCGCGGACGTCGTCGGTCTCGATCGGCGCCCACGTGGTCGGAAAGGCGCGGCTTCTGGCCGCCACACCGGGGCGGGCAGCTGCCGCCTTGAGGCGTGTCAGGTCGGCGGCGCTCACGGTCTTGCCGGGTGTGGGGAAGAGGAGCGCGAGAACGTCCGGCCCGGCCGTCCGGTTCCGGGTCACCGCGTACGGGGCGGCGGTCTGCCCGTGCAGGACCAGTCCGATGGTCAAGGTGGTCGCGGCGACGGACAACGCGAGCAGAAGCAGAATCGTCTCGATGGACCGTCGTCGCAGGTCGGCGAAGGCCAGACGGGCGCCGAGACGGATCCGACTCACGATAGTGCCTGACCGGAGAGGATCTCGGCGGCGTTGGCTGTGCTCGGGGCGAGTACGTGGTCCTCGACTAGCGCACCGTCGCGCATCGACACGATTCGGTCGGCAGTGGCGGCGGTGCGCTGGTCGTGAGTGACGACGACCAGGGTCTGCCCGTTCGCGCGCAGACCGTCGAAGAGCCGCAGGACCTCATTGGTCGCAGCACTGTCCAGGTTCCCGGTCGGTTCGTCTGCGAGCAGCACCGTGGGATGGTTGACCACCGCCCTGGCGATAGCGACGCGCTGTTTCTGACCACCCGACAGCTGCGCCGGCCTGTGGTGTCCCCGATCGGCCTGGCCCATCTCCTCCAACGCTGCAGTTGCCCGCTGGCGGGCACGGCCCGTCGACATGCCGGCCAGCAGTGCGGGAAGCTCGACGTTCTCCAACGCAGTCAGCTCGTCCATCAGGTGGAAGTCCTGGAACACGAAGCCGACGTGGGCGCGACGCAGCCGTGCCCGGGCTCGCTCGGAAGTGCGGTCGATCCGGCGCTCCCCGACCCAGACCTCGCCGGCCGTCGGGAGGTCCAAGCCGCCCATGAGCTGTAGCAGCGTGGACTTACCACAGCCACTGGGCCCGGTGACCATCACTGCCTCGCCTGCGCTGACTTCGAGGTCGACACTGTCCACCGCCCGGACCAGGGCCTCACCCTTGCCGAAGTGTTTGGACAGCCCGACCAATCGGACCACGGTGTTCACTGGGCGCCTCCCCATACGCGTTCGCAGGCATCCAGCCAGGTGAGGTCGGCCTCGATCCGCAGGACGACACCCTCAAGCAATAGCGAGGCATCGGCCCCGTCGGGCTCGTCCATCGCCGCACGTTGTGCGTCTCGCAGTCGCCGTACCAGCTCGCGCCGTTGCGCCGCTACCAGCGCGACCGGATCGGCCAACCGACCCGCGGCTGCCACCACCAGCTTGAGATGGAAGTTCGTCAGATCCGGGCGCGGCCATGTCACATCGGTGAGCCACTCCTCGACCCGCTCCCGACCAGCGGCCGTGAGCTCGTACGTTCGACGCTCGGGACGTTCGGCCGCCGCGCCGCGCGTCGACGTCACGAGTCCCGCCTGCTCCAACCGGCCCAGCGTCACGTACATCTGGCCGGCGTTGAATCCCGCCGCCAGTGGACCCAACGCACGCTCGGTCCTGGCCCTCAGCTCGTAGCCGTGGGAAGGCTCCTTCGCCAGCAACGCCAGCACGGCTTCCTGTTGCACCTCATACCCCTAACCGTTATCCCATAGACAAGGGTAACGGTTAGACCCCGGAACACAAGCACGACTACCTGACCCTTAGGCGGACCTCACGGGGGACTGTCATCGGGAGCCCCGTCCGCTCATAGGCATGATCGTGCAACTTGCCCGCCGGTGCTGGACGAGCTCAGCGTGTTTGAGCCAGCAGGTTGATTCCGAGGTTGGTGGTCTGCTCGGTGGCGACGTCGGAGAGCACGATGACCGCGCGGCCGCCTGCACGGTCCAGGCCGAGGTAGGAGTCGTAGCCTCCGGTCTCCCCGGCGTGCCACGTGATGGTCTGGCCGGTCTGCCAGTGGCTGACCCGCCAGAAGTACCCGACCTGGGTGTTCGCCTGATCGGTCGCAGCGATGGGGTGTATCGCGTCCATCCCGGGTGCGTCGTCCTTGAGGAGTGCGGTGGCGAGTAGCGCCAGGTCGTGGGTGGTGGAGACGACCGCTCCAGCGGGTGCGTAGGCGCCCTGGACCCATGGGTGGACGGCCAGCCCGGACGGTGACTTACCGCCGGGTACTTCGGGGTTGGTCTGAACGAACGTGCGCGTCATGCCAAGGGGGGCGAACAGGCGTGACTCCATGAGCTGGGAGTAGCTCATCCCAGCGACCCGCATGAGGGCTTGGCCGGAGACCGCGGCCCCGAGGCTGGAGTAGGCGAAGTGACCGCGTGATCCGAGGGTGCCGGTGCGGGCGTCGGACATCAACGCAGCGCGTCTCTGCCCGAGGAAGTTCAGTCCTAGTGGTGCGCGCCAGGCGGCGCTTCTGAGCACCGATGGACCAAAGTTGGCGTAGCCGGCGGTGTGCGTGACGAGCTCGCGCATCGTGACCCCGCCTGCTGGTGAGCCGCTGAGCTCGGGCAGATATGTCGAGACCGCGTCGCCCATGTGGAGCTCGCCTCGTCGTACCGCATCGGCGATGACCAAGCCGGTCATGACCTTCGAGATCGAGCCGACCTCCATCGGGGTGTTCGAGGTGGCTCCGACGCCGGCCAGCCGCATGGGTTTGGCGGAGTTGACGTCGATCTCGGCGACGGCGAGGTCTTGAAAACCGTCGAGCTGCCCGATGCCCTGCTGTTGCGCGAGGTGACCCAGGACAACGGGGTCGCCGGAGCGGGTAGTTGCCAGACCCGGGGCGAGGATGACGCCTACTGCGCTGACGACGCCGACCGCGACGGCAACAGCGACGAACAGGCGGCGCGAGACGGCGTAGCCGACGAGGAGCAGGACCAGGAACGCCAGGGCCTTCCAGCCGTCGTTGACCCAGGTGCCTGCCTTGTCCGCGACGACAGCGGCGACGAGCAGGACCAGGACCCCACCGACGACCGCCTTGCCGCGCCGGCGGCGCGCGAAGGTCGTGGCGTCGCGCGACCACAGCTGGCGCAGCGGTGCTCGCCGGACCAGCTGGGCGACCACCGCGAACGGGATAGCCAGGAGCAGGAACCCGAGGAGATCGGCACCCAGGAGCAGCCCGGCAACTACCCAGACGAGAGCTACACCAGCAGCCGCGATGGCCTGGATGCCGGGGGTAGGGCGTCGCCGGGTCCCGGGCGAGGGTGACCCCGGGCGGCCGGGAGTCGACTCGTCCAGAGCGTGTGGTTGGGCGTGGTCTCGGGACAGGGTCATCGCCGTTCCGTGCGTGGTCCCGGCACCGGTGTTGGTGGTTCGCCGGGTCGTCAGGGACTGGCGCCCCGAGCTGGGCTCGGTGTCCTCACCGTAAGTCCGTGCAGACGTGGTGGCGATGTGGTCGGGTGGCGAGGTCATGTCATCTCTGTTCCTGGCTGGCGTGCATGTGGCGCCCGGGCCCTGGTCCTTGGGGTTCATGTCGGTGCTCTCACAGACCGATCAGGAGCGCGTTGCGCACCGCATCGATCGCGGCGTGCGCCAGGGCTGGGCCAGCGAGGTTGTGAGTGCGTCGCCATGCGAACGAGAGCGGTATCCCAACCAAGCAGTGCACGGCCAGCAGGCTGACAAGGGTCACCAGGACCGGGCCGTTGTTCATCGGCAGGTGCCACAATCCCCACACTGCCGAGACCAGGAGAGCCGAGACGAACCCGTGGGACTCGCCATCGTGGTGGAGATGGGCGTCGAGGGCGCCTCGAAAGACGACCTCTTCGAGAATGAACAGGGCCGGGAAGAAGACCAGCAGGTAGCGCAGGACCGTGGTCATCATCGCCGCTGGCTCAAGCGGGACCCCCTCGGCGAGATGGACGCCGCCCAAGGCCAGGACCATGCCGCCGACGCCGACCACCAGCGGGACCTTCACGGCCCGCAAGACCTGGGTGAGGGTCGTTGCCCGGATGGCGAACGCCGCGGCGACGGCGCCGACGCAGGTCGTGACCATCACGGCTGTCCACACCCAGTCCCTCTCGGACACGGCCCGGATGAGGAAGAAGGTCGGGGTCACGATCAGAGCTCCAGCGAGGAGCATCCCCCGCCGGTCCAGGGAGAACCCGGCTGTGTCGTGCGCCCAGAGCTCGCGTAGTGGGCGCCTGCGCACCACGACCTGGAAGCAGATGGTGAGCGGGATGCCGAGCAGGAGGTAGAGGTCGTCGTTGAGGGACAGGGTGAATCCGAGGGTCATCCAGAGCGCGATGAACCCGACTCCTTCGGCGGTTCGGCGCCGTCGCCCGGCAGCTGTGGACGTCGTACCATGCCACTTGGTCTGATGAGCGATGGCCTCGGTGGTTCCCGGGTGTGTCATCGCAGTGGCCGTCCCGCGGAGTCCCGGACCATGTGCACGCTGATGAGGACGACGTCGGCCAGCGCCCACAGGCCGAGACCACCGAAGGTGAAGAACTTGGCGAGGCCCACTCCGATGTGGCCAAGGTAGAACCGGTCGATGCCGAACACCCCCAGGAACACCGAGAGCAGGACCGCGACCAGCCAGGACTTGTCGGAGAACACCCACGGGATGTCGCGGGCCGGGAAAAGCTCACCGTCGGTGGTGCGATGCACCTCGGAGTGCGCCTTGAGCTGTCCGGCCTTGGCCATCGTCCGCAGCTCGGGGACCGTGTACGGGCCGAACTTGTGGCCGTTGTGGGAGAGGTAGAACGCCTCGCCGGAGGAGGCGGTTCGGGAGATGGTGTCGTTCACGGGGCTTCCTTGCCTTTGAGGGACAACGTCTTTGATGTCTCCACAGTCGCCGGAGTGCCGGTGACCTCGCGCCGGTGAAATCGCCGGGTTCTGCCGGGCAATCGGCGAGAGCCTCGCGGAACGGGCGGCGTTAGCATGCGGTCGTGCTGTACGGGCGCGTCGCCGAGCAGGCCGCGTTGGCGGCAGTCCTGGACGACGCCCGCGCCGAGCGCGGCGGCGCCGTGGTCGTACGTGGCCAGCCAGGGGTGGGGAAGTCGGCCCTCCTGGACGATCTGATCGCACAGGCTCACGGCTTCGAGGTGCTCCGCGCCCAAGGAGTCGAGTCGGAGTCCCCGCTCGCCTTCGCTGCCCTGCAGCGCTTCCTCCAGCCCGCGATGGGTGGCGTCGGCGACCTGCCCGAGCCGCAGGCGGATGCCTTGCGCGCAGCCTTCGGCGAGGCCGACAGCGTCGGTGGAGACCGCTTCCTGGTCTTCATGGCGGCGCTGAGCCTCCTCTCAGACCGCGCCCAGGCCACACCGGTCCTCGGCGTCATCGACGACGCCCCCTGGCTCGACGACGCCTCCGCAGCGGCGCTGCTCTTCGTGGCCCGACGTGTGCAGTCGGACCGGGTCGCGCTCGTGTTCGGCGCCCGCGAAGGCGACGTACGGCGCTTCGACGCCCCCGACCTGCCTGACATCGGGCTTCAGGGACTCGGGCGGGAAGCCGCGCGTGACCTGCTGAGTGCGAAGGCGGGACGAACCGTCCCCCTCGAGGTCGCCGACCGGTTGCGGGACCGGACGGGCGGGAACCCTCTGGCGCTGGTCGAGATGCCGGCGGCACTTGAGCCCGAACAGCTCGCCGGACAGACCGCACTTCCGCGCGAGCTCCCGCTGACGCGAGGCATCGAACGGATCTACCTCGAGCGATACTGGCAGCTGCCCGCGAGGGTCCAGACCTTCCTGCTGGTTGCCGCCGCCGAGGACTCCGGCCGCCTCGACGTGGTTCTGCGCGCCGCAACAAGCCTTGGCGCCGGACATGCGGACGTGGAGACCCTGGAGACCGCGCACCTGCTCACGGTCCGCGATCAGCACGTCGAGCTCCAGCACCCACTGGTGCGATCGGCGATCCACGGATCCGCGACCAGCACCGAGCGCCGGCGCGTGCACCGAGCCCTCGCCCAGGCCCTGTCGGACCCTGCGGACTTCGACCGGCGGATGTGGCACTTCGCCGGCTCCGCCAACGGCCCGGACGCCGAGGTTGCCCACGGCCTCGACCAGGTGGCCGAACGCGCTCGACGTCGAGGAGGACACGAGGCCGCGTCTGCCGCCTGGGAACGAGCCGCCGAGCTCACCGCCGCCGTCGACCCGCGCGCGCGGCGCTTGTTCGGGGCCGCGCTGAGCGCCTGGCTGAGCGGACAGCCGGCGCGTAGCGACAGCCTGGCGCGGGCAGCCGAACGTGACGTGGTCGATGACCGGATACGCGCGGACCTCACCAGCCTCCGGGCACGCATCGAGTGGAACACCGGCTCGGTCCAGATCGCCCACCAGATGCTCCTCATCGCCGCCCAGCAGGTGGCCACCATCGATCCCGACCGGGCGCGCGAGATGGCCACGGTCGCCACCGAGCTCGCCTGCTTCGGCGGCCACTCCGGCATCGGCATAGACCCGGCACAGTTCGCCGGTCCGGTCGACGCGGCTAGCTCGCCTAGAGCGCGCTGCCTCGCTGCACTGCTGGTCGGTCTGACCCACGTCGGACGTCAGGAGTGGGCGTTGGCGACCCCGGCGCTTCAGGCCGCGTTCGAGATCCCGGATGCGTTCCCACCGGGGGACCAGATTGTGTTGCCCAATCTCGCCATCGCCGGCCTGCACCTGGGAGACGACGTCAGCGCCCAACGGTTCCACGGCCTCCTGCTGGCCAGGGCCCGGCACTCAGGTTCCCTCATCACCGTCTGGCACGCCCTGACCCGCAACGTCATGAGCCAGGTCGGTACCGGCAAGTGGACCGCAGCCCTCGCGGGCGCATCCGAAGCGCTGGGCATCGCCCGCGCGACGGGACAGCCAAGTCTCAGCGCGTTCCCGCTGGCATGGCTCGCCGTACTGGGTGCGCTACGCAGCGACGACGCGTTCGACGCGCGGCTGGCAGAGGCGACAGAGGTCAGCACATCGCACCCGACCGGTGTGCTCGATGAGCTCATCTACGACCTGCGCCGCTGGGCCATCGGCCTACACCTGTCACGACAACCAGACCGCGCGCTCGCTCACCTGCGCCAGATCAGCTCCGGACTGGTCCGACGAGAGGCAGCCCTCGACCGCATCGAGGCAGCCGTCCGCGCCGGAGAGCCGGAACTCGCAGTCACGTGGAGCGATGAGCTCGTCACCTTCGCCCAGAGCACCGGTGCCCGTTGGGCGGCAGCGGTCGCCGCGCACGGGCACGCGCTCACCGCCGAACCAGCCGCACAGGAAGGACTGTTCCGCTGGGCGCTCGAGCTCCATGCAGAGGGCGGACGTCCGTTCGCGCAAGCTCGCACCGAGCTCGCATGCGGCGAGTACCTGCGCCGCCACCGCCGACGGGTTGACGCCCGAGTCCGCCTCCGTTCCGCGCTCGGGACTTTTGAGGACCTGGGCGCCGCGTCCTGGGCCGAGCGCGCTACCCAGGAGCTCCGCGCCTCGGGGGAGAACGCCCAGCGCAGAGGCACGTCTAAGGTCGCGGGCCTGACCGGTCAGGAGCTGCAGGTCTCACGATTCGTCAATCAGGGGCTCTCCAACAAGGAGGTGGCCGCGCAGCTATTCCTCAGCCCCCGCACCATCGACTTCCACCTGCGCAACGTCTTCACGAAACTCGGCGTCACCTCCCGCGCGGAACTCGCACGTGTGCCGTTGGACTGAACGTCGTCCACCAGCATCCGCGGCGCGACGCCTCTGCTGAACCGTGACCCTGGTGTGCTAGTCGCCCATCCCGCCGAAGGCGACCGAACCACCGCTACCGCATTCCGACCTCGACTACTTGGACGGCGACACCCCTTCCCGCCATCAATTTTGCCGGCTACTTCCAGCGGGCGGGTGCGTCGCGGCCGAGTCTCCCCCATGGCCCGAGACAACACTGGCTCATCGGCAGATCCGGGAGACGTGTCGGGCGACATTCGGACACGAGACACGAGGGTCGATCGCGGACTGACGCATTGACCAGAGAAACGTGTCTCTAGCCGTGCGGGGATGCCGACTCGCGTGACCGTGCTCGAGTGTCGCTTCGACGCGCCGCCGACTGCCCGATGCCGCAGACGATCGCCGGAACGAAGATGAGAGCGGCCCAGAAGACGAGGCCGCTGGACAAGTCGTTGGCAAGCTCGGCCCACGACCACTCGCCGAACCGCAGGTGCGAGTAGAGGGTCGTGCCGATCGACACGACAAGTCCGATCGTCACCCACGTCACGCACAGCCGTACTGGACTGCGGTGGAACCCATCCCAGAGCCCCCAGCCAGCCGCGGCGCAGACGAGTACGAACATGACGGTGAGGCCGGTGCCGAGGCCGTCGTCATTGGGCTCTGCCGCCGCGTAGAGCGCGGCGACCGCCTCGGAGAGCACGAGGAGGGTGACCGACCGGACGGCCATGTCCAGGAGCATGCGCATCATGCCTCAACGCTCCTGCCCTTCTGTACTAACGGCATCCGCGCGGCTACTCAGCTAGGCATCCTGTCGACTGAGTATGAGCACTCGGCCAGGGATCCACCCTTGGCGCGTCATAGTGGGCGGAGCGGACGCGACCCTGCCGACGGTTGGCGGTCGGTGGTCGCGCTAGACGCCAGCGACGTAGGCGGTCAGGAAGTGGACGCCGTGGCGGTCCAGGTTGCCGCGGGCGCGGTCGTAGTGTTCGGTCGTGCGCGGATCGGCATGCCCGGCGAGGATCTGGGCGTCGCGGAGCGGGACGCCGGCGTCCAGGGCGTTGGTAATCGCCGCATGGCGCAGCGAGTGCGGGCTGATGTGCCGAGGAACGCCGGCGGCCTTGGCGATCCGCGCGACCATCCGGTAGGCGTCGCGGGCTTGTTGCCCTTGCCGACCAGGTGCAGCACCCGGTGTCCGCGCAGCGTCTCGGCGTAGTCCTCAATCCGCACTGCGGCCGCCTCGGAGGCCCGCAGCGCGTTGACGCCGAGCAGGAATGCCAGGGCCCGTGGTGGACGCTGAGGGTCTGGGCGACCTGGAGGAACCGGATCAGCTCCAAACGATCCAGGCCCTGGGTGCGGGACTCGTCGGGATGCACCTTGGGCAGGCGCGCGTAGACCGCCGGTTCGGCCACGATGATCCCATCGATGTGCGCGTACCGGAACAACCCGCGGACCGCGTGCATCGACGTGTTCACCGAGGAGGCCATCAGCCCGGAGTCGCCGAGATGCCGGATGTACAGCTCCACATGCGCGCGCTGGATTCCCACCAGCGGGTCCAGCACGTTGGTCTCGCACCAGCTGAACCAACGGCGGAGCGGAGAGGCGTAGAGCTTGTGTGTATGCCCGGAGTACCGGGCTAGGAAGGACACCGCGGCGAGCTGGGCCGGGGTCATCGTGTCGGGCTGAAACGCAAGCAGCGCGGTCGTGCTCATCGGGCGCCTCCGGGTGACCTGGGCTCGAGCCCCGCCACCGATCGCCCTCCACTTGGTGAGGCACTTCCCCGACGCTAGAACCAACCAAGTAGCGGCGCCGAAGTCGCGGCGATATGACTGTGCCGCTTGCAGGCCGGCCCATAGATTGAGCCGCGTGACGGACTCCCTTGATGACGCCCTTGACGACGCCACGCGTCGCTTCCGCAGTCGCCACCCGAAGAGCGCGCGCCTCGCTCGGGCGGCGGCCGAGGTGATGCCCGGCGGCAACACGCGCTCCGTGCTCCACACGGATCCCTTCGGCATTCGCATCGACCGTGCCAAGGGGGCCGTGCTCACCACCGTCGATGGCGAGCACGTCGTCGACTTGCTCGGGGACTACTCGGCGGGTCTGTTGGGTCGTCGGCCGGAGGTGGCCGAGGCCGTGCGGAGTGTGCTCGCCCGGGGGTGGGGGTACGGCGCGATGGGTGAGCCCGAGACGACCTTCGCCCGGGCGTTGGTCGAGCGGTTCGACTCGGTCGACCAGGTGCGATTCACGAACTCGGGCAGCGAGGCGGACCTGATGGCGGTACTCACAGCCCGCCATGTCACCGGGCGTGACCGGGTCGTCGCCTTCGAGGGCGCGTACCACGGCGGTCCGATGACGTTCCTGCCCGGCAGTGCGCCGCTGCGGGTGCCGTTCGACTTCGCGACCCTGCCCTACAACGACACCGCCGCCGTCGAGGCCGAGTTCACCCACCACGGGGACGAGATCGCCTGCGTCCTGGTCGAACCGATGCTCGGCGCGGGTGGCTGCATCCCTGCCTCCCCGCACTTCCTCTCGACTCTTCGCTCCCTCACTCGGGCACACGGCGCGCTCCTCGTCATGGACGAGGTGATGACGTCCCGGCTGGCCGTGGGCGGGGCGCAGCAGGTGTACGGCGTCCACGCCGACCTGACGGTGCTGGGCAAGTACTTCGGCGGTGGCCTCTCCTTCGGGGCCTTCGGCGGCCCCCGGCGGGTCATGGCCGCGTTCGATCCTGCCCAAGGTGGTCTCACCCATGGCGGCACCTTCAACAACAACGCCTTCACGATGGTGGTCGGCTCCGCGGTCACCGAGCTGCTCGACGCCGACACGCTCAAACGGCTCAACGACCGCGGGGATCGGCTCCGGGACCAGCTGAGCGACGCGCTGACCCCGCTCCGGTTCTGCGTGACGGGCACCGGTTCGATGATGACGATCCACCCCACCCCGGGGCCCGTGGAGCAGTGGTCCGACATCGCGGAGGTCGACCCCCGCTGGCGCCGCCTGCTCTTCCACGACCTGCTCGCCCGGGGCTACTACATAGCCGAGCGCGGCTACCTCGCCCTCAGCCTCGCCCTGACCGAGCGGCACCTCGACGGCTTCGTCTCCGCAGCGCGCGCGTTCGCGACAGAACACGCCCACCTCGTCGCTTCGAAGACCCTGTAGCAGGGCACGAGACCGCGTTCACCTTCCACGACGGTCGCTCCGCCGCCTACGCGAACGCATGCCGCGAAACTGCCTCACGTCGTCTCCCCGGCCGCCTCTCCGTCAATCAGTGCCTCTCTGGTGAGGTCAGCACCGGCCTTGTGGCAAGGCGGACTTCGCGGCGAGCTGAACGCGACGTTATGACTTTGCAACGCCCGGATCGCTGATGTGCGGATGTTCCCTCGGCCACGTACAGGGCGATGGATCGCCGATTCCAAGTTGGCTCACCTGTCTGGCGGCCGAATCCCAGGGCTGCCGCGCCACCAATCAGTTCCGGAGTCTGCGGCAGTTGCGTGCGTCTCCAAGCGCACGCTCCGCAGCTTGCGGATGTGACGAGCAACTCGTGGACGGCTGCGGTCCCGAAGGGTGCTCCGGCCAAGGCCGTAGAGGAAACGAGTCCCGTGTACGCCTTCCTGCTGAGCACCGCCGTGATCTTCGTGGCCGAGCTCGGCGACAAGAGCCAGCTCATGGCGATGACCTTCGCCGCCCGCCAATCGGCCGCGTGACGCGCTCATCGGCATCACCGCCGCCACAGCCCTGGTGCACCTCGCCTCGGTCGGTATCGGCTACTTCATCGGTGACACCTTTCGCCGGCAATCAGCATTGGATCTCCATCGTCGCCGGCGTCGCGTTCCTCGGCTTCGCAGCATGGACGCTCGCGGCGACGAACTCACCGACGAGGAGGCAGACAAGGCCCGCACCAGCCAGGGTGCGGCGGTTCTCGCCGTGGGCGTCGCCCGGGTGACACCGGCGACCGCATTGTCGGAACGGAGTGGCGGCGTTGCGCTGACGCACGTTCGGAAAAGTGCTGACCGAACGGCCCGGCATCGACGCCCGCCACGCCGGTCGGGTCTGCACTCTCCCCATCGCATGTTGGCGGGCGAGAACATCTCGTCGCCCCCGGTTGTGTGCGAGCATCAGAGCGTGTCCGCAGGTCCGGAGTTCGTCCGCCCTCCGCGCGGTCACAAGGGCCCGATCCATTTGGCGCCCCCGGATCCCGGGTGGCCGCAGCAGTACGCCGTGGTGGCGGCTCGGATCAAGCAGGCATTGGGATCGGTGGCGGTGGTCGTGGAGCACGTCGGCTCCACATCGGTGCCAGGGCTGGCCGCCAAGCCGTTCCTCGACGTGCTCCTGCTTGTGCCAGAACCGAGCGACGAGGCGGCGTACGTTCCCGGGCTCGAGGCGGCCGGCTTCTTGCTGCACGTTCGTGAGCCGGACTGGCACCAGCACCGCTTCCTCAGGGCCCATGACCCCGAGGTCCAGATCCACGTCTTCGCCGTGGGCTCCGAGGAGGCGGAGCGGATGCTGCTGTTCCGGGACCGGCTTCGGGTCAACGAGGATGAGCGGGCGCTGTATGAGGAGACGAAGCGGCGGCTCGCCGCCAGGAGCTGGACGCGCGTTCAGGATTACGCGGACGCCAAGTCCGAGGTGGTGGAGGAGGTCATCGCGCGGGCCCGCGCGGCGCGCGCATGAGGAACCGCACGGGACGGAATCATGCCCGGCGACATTGAGCGACATCGGTAAGTCGACTGCCTCCGACTACCCTGAAATCGACCTCCGGGTCAGGGCGGGCGCCAGCGATGCACCACAAGGGGAGGACGCAGTCGATGATCGAGATCAAGAGCGGATGGAAGAGCGTCACGGATAGAGAGAGGTGGGCCGCACGCGGCGCCTCGTTCGTGGCGAAGGCCAAGGCCACCAAGGCGGTGTGGTTCCCACCCCAGCCCGCGGATGCCGGCAAGAAGGCTGCCTCGACAGCCAAGAAGACGACCAAGAAGGCGACCAAGAAGGCGGCCGGTACGACCAAGAAGGCGACCGGTACGACCAAGAAGGCGACCGGTACAGCGGCCAAGAAGGCGACCAAGAGCACTAGCACCTGACCAACGCGGGTGGAGGTCCATCCTTGGGTTCATCGTCGGCTCGGGGCGCGCCGGACGAGTTCTGACGGAGTCCTTGGGGATCGGGAAAGTCTGCCTCCGCGTCAATCGCCGACGCTAGGGTCGCGTGCGTTCAGCGTGGAGGGTCGGACGTCCCTACTTCGCCGCTGAGCAGCTTGCGGACGAGATCGACGGCGAGACTTTGATGCCTGGAGAGTGATTCGTGGCAGCTCGCGCCTCGCTTCCGGACCGGAGCTGACGAGCTCGACGGCGGCGTTGCGTTTCTGCGCCTTTGCCATGTTCGACCCCAGCGCACGGCCCTCGGGGTGGGCGATGAGCCGCAACAGCGTGATGCTGGCTAGAGCCGCACGCGGCACGCAGTGCCACGGTCGGCTTGGACGCGCACGCTCATTGGCATAGGACGTCCCAGTGGTGCCGACACGCGGCGGATAGACGCAGGTCTGCAGCGAGCCTGGCGCCGTCACGCGTCCGCCGACGCCACGTCGCCGACCCGGCCCCACGCTTCGCCGGCCCGCTGATCCGCGCCGGGGTCTTTGCCGAGAAATCTCGGTGGTTCAGAGTGCCGGGGGGCGCGTCGGTATCTCGGAGAGGACCCGCTCGCACATTTCGTGCGTCGCCAGCGCGTCCCGGGCGCTGAGCACCTTGCCCGCTCGGACGGCGTCGAGAAAGGCGAGTGCGGCCTGCTCGATGCCCCGCTGCCGGGCCACCGGCACCCAGTCGCCGCGCCGACGCACAGTCGGTTCACCCTTGTGGTCGATGATCTCTGCGAGGTTGAGGACCTGCCGTTTGGAGTCCCGTCCGGAGACCTCCAGGATCTCCTCGGCCGAACCGCTCACGTGGTTCATGACCCCCAGCGCGGTGAATCCGTCGCCGGACAGCTGCAGCACCACGTGGTGCAGCAGGCCGCCCTCGAGGCGGGCGCGCACCGTCACGTCCTCGACCATGCCGGGAACCAGGAACCGCAGCGTGTCGACGACGTGGATGAAGTCGTCAAGGATCATCTTGCGCGGCTCCTCGGGCAGCCCCACCCGGTTCTTTTGCATGAGGATCAGGTCGCGCGGGTGGTCGAAGCATGCGACGTACCCCGGCGCGTTTCGCCGGTTGAATCCGACCGCCAGGCTGACGTCTCGGTTCTCGGCGAGGCGCACCAGCCGTTCGGAGTCGGCGAGTCGGTAGGCGAGCGGCTTGTCGACGTACGTCGGCACGCCGGTCTCAAGCAGCCGAGTGATGATCTCGGGGTGGGCGGCGGTGGGCGCGTGGACGAACGCCGCGTCGAGGTCCTGCGCGAGCAGCCCGTCGAGGTCGGTGTGCCGCCGGTCTTGCGTGACGTGCAGACTTTCGGCGACGCGGTGAAGTGTCGCCGGCGTGCGGGTCTGGAGGTGCAAGTCGATCCCGGGCTGCAGCGCGAGAACCGGCAGATAGACCTTCTGCGCGATGTCCCCAAGCCCTATGCATCCGACCTTCACGGAGCTCCTACGGTTGCTCACCGATCCTGGTGGCACGGTACAGCGGCTGCGGCGGCTGCCCCGGCTGCCAGCGGGCCCAGATGCTGAAGTCCGTCCCCAGCGCGCATCTGGGTGCCGCGGCATGGCAGCACGGCCGCGGAACTCTCGGACTCCTGCGCCCGCGCTGCAGCGCGGACCGGGATCGGCTATACGCCGAACCTTCCTAGAGGTGGCGTGGCAGCGCCTTCTGGCCTGGGCAGGAGTTCCCGATGGTGCCCTGGAAGGCCTTGGTGCCCAGGTTGAAGCGCTTCTGGTTGAGCACATAGGTCTGGACGGCGGTCTTGTCGCCGCCCAGCCGCAGCAGCACCTCGTCGGTGCCGTCGTTGTCATTGACCTCCAGCGCCTTGAGCGAGTGCACGTCGAGCTGGCAGGTGGTCGCCGCCGATGCCGGCTGGGCGGCGCCGATGGAGACGAGCGCGGCCAGGGCCAGCCCGGTCGCGCCGAGGGTGGTGGTGACGAGACTGCGGTGTGCGTACATGCGTTGGTGGGGCCGGACGTTGTACATCCCGAACCGCCACGAAGCGTGGCCGGTGCACGCCGCGGAGGTGCTGGCGCTGGACGACGGGCTGATGGCGTCGGTGGGGCTGCCCGATGTGGCCGCCCGTCCGCCCGATCACGTGGCGTTCAGCCCCGGCGTGCATACGGAGTTCGGGTTCCCGGTCGGTCAAGACTCCTCCCAAGCTGCAAGGGGTTCCGTCAGCAAGCACGCTACGCCTCAATCCGATGCGTTCTCAGACCGACGAGAGCCGCCTCTGGGTGACCGGCCGCTCTCGCGGCGGAAGGACACACCCATCGGAAGGCACGACTCGCGGCTCAAGCGCGCCAGGCGATCAGGCTTTTGAACCGTCGTCGAGGACCGTGACGTGGGTGCCGTGGTGGTGCGCGTGCTTCGCACCGCTGCCCCGTGGGTGCGTCCCACGGCCGTGTCGACGCCAGACTGATCCGGCTGGTCGAGTTGCAGGGTCAGGCTCACGCGGTCGCGGACTTGGAGTGAGTGGGCTCGGTCGACTTCACCACCCTTGCGCGGACTGGCTCGCTCCCGAGGTGGATGGAGCAGCAGACCCACCTCAGTGTCGTCGGGCGCGGGCGACCGCTCTCCGGTGCGGTACACCCCGGGACAGGCTGGCGACAATCCAGAGCTGCTGCTGCTGATCGTCGACATCCACGCCCCGCAGCCGGGAGCGGTGGTTGCCCGAGCTGTCGTCCGGACTGTGGGATCGCGGGATCGCGGCCTATTCCTATCCCGTGACCCGAAGAGCCATACGGGGCAGGGGAAATCCGCGTGGTCATCCCCGAGGAGAGCGACCAGATCGCCTACCACGCCAAGAAGGGCAGCCACGGCGGCAGACCCCGCTTCGATGCCGAGCTCTACAGGACCCGCAACGTCTTCGAGCGCCTTCAACCGGCTCAAGGGATGGCGAGGCGTCGCCACCTGTACGACGAGCACGCCCGTAGCTACCGCACAGGCGTCGTCGGCGCCTGCATCGTCCTGTTCTGGGCGCCCGCGGCGTCCGGTCCATCAGACGACCTAGACAGCTCAGAAACCCATGCAGGGAAGGGTGTGTGCCCGCTCAGGCTCGCTCGGCCACCCACGGATCAGTCCGTAGAGTCCGAAATTTCCCGAAAAGGTCTAGTTTGGACTGCAATCAGGCAGGAGTAGCGACATGAACCCCCCACTCGTCCCCACCCGACGACAGATATTCGCGATGGCAGGTGGGGGTGCGCTGGTCGCAGCCCTTCCCTCTGTGGCAGAAGCAGTCACCACCGGTCCAGTCACCCTGGACGAGTTCATGGAACTGAGCAAGGCACTCACTGACAACGAGTTCAGCCTCCGCGACGAGGTCGGCGCGCAGTACCAGGCCGCACTCGACCCGGCCGACCTCAAGAAGCTGGTCCAGGCCACCGTCCGGGCTGGCGACCCGAAGACGTTCAACGCGATTCTCGCCTCCGGTGCCCTCGACGACCCGACGAACGCGGCCACCGCCCAGCAGGTCCTCGTCTACTGGTACTCCGGGCTGGTCGGTGACCGGACCGCTGACTATCTCGAAGCGCTGGCCTGGGAGTCCCTACGCGACGGAGACCTTGCCGTGGTGTCCTCCACCCCGCTCGGGTTCCCCGACTGGGAGGAGAAGCCGTCATGATCCGCACCGATGTGGTCGTGGTCGGCTCCGGTGTCGCCGGGGCGCTGGTGGCCTTCCAGCTCGCCAAGGCCGGAGTGCGGGTGATCATCCTGGAGGCCGGTCCGCCGGTCGACCGGGACGAGGCGGTGGAGGTGTTCCGGGCTGCGACCGCGAAGGTCCCGGAGTCGCCGTACCCGAATACCGCCTGGGCTCCGCACCCCACCGTGCTGGAGATCGGGGTACCCGGAACCGGCTACTTCATCCAGGACGGCCCGGACCCGTTCGGCTCCACCTACGAGCGGATCGTCGGTGGCACCACCTGGCACTGGCTCGGGACCACCCCGCGGCTGCTGCCCAGCGACTTCCGGATGAAGACCCTGTTCGGGGTCGGCGTGGACTGGCCGATCAGCTACGCGGACCTGGAGCCGTGGTACGTCAAGGCCGAGTACGCGATCGGCGTGGCCGGGGACAGCGCCAACGACCAGGGCTCGCCCCGGTCGAAGGGCTTCCCGATGCCGAGGGTGCCCACCTCGTACCTGGACTCGGTGATCGACAAGGCGGCCCGCACCATCGGGCTGAAGGTCGAGTCGACCCCGCAGGCCCGGAACACCGAGACCTTCAACGACCGGCACCATTGCGTCGGTAACTCCAACTGCATCCCGATCTGCCCGATCGGGGCGAAGTACGACGCGCTGATCCACCTGGACCAAGCCGCCGAGCACGGAGCCAAGCTGATCCCGGACGCGGTCGTGCACGACATCCTGCTCAACACCGACGGCACCGCGCGTGGTGTGGTCTACCGGCGTCCCAACGGCACCGACGAGACGGTGCTGGCCCGTGCCGTGGTGATGGCGGCCAACGCCATCGAGACCCCGAAGATCATGCTCAACGCCAACGGCGGTCATGGTGTCGGCAACTCCTCGGACCAGGTGGGCCGGAACCTGATGGACCACCCGATCCAGCTGTCGTACGCGCTGTCCGGGCAGCCGGTGTTCGGTCAGCGCGGGCCACTGTCCACCGCCGGGATCGAGTCCACCCGGCAGTCCGGTCGGCGCGACCTGCGCTCGGCGTTCCGGGTCGAGGTCGGCAACGACGGCTGGAAGTTCCCGATCGGCGACCCTACCTTCGAGTTCACCGCCCAGCCGGACGGCGAGCCGTTCGTGGGTCTCCGTCAGGGCGGTGCCGAGCTGGCGCGGCGCTGGCGCGACCATGTGTCCAGGGAGTTCCGGTTCGGCTCGCTGATGGAGCAGCTGCCGAACCCGAAGAACCGGATCGTCCCGGCATTCGACCACCGGGACGCCATCGGCCTCCCCAGGCCCCGGATCGCGTTCACCATCGGCTCCTACGTGCGAGACGGGATGACGGTGGCCACCGCGCTGCACGAGCGGCTGTTCACGGCGCTGAACGCCACCGAGCGACACCACGTCGAGTTCCCGTTCGGCGCCGGTCACATGATGGGCACCACGGCGATGGGCAACGACCCGCACACCTCGGTCACCGACGCCTTCGGACGGTCCCACGACATTCGGAACCTGTACGTGGCCGGATCGTCGCTGTTCCCCACGGTCGGCACCGCCAACCCGACCCTGACCCTGGCGGCGCTCGCGCTGCGCACGGCCGACCGGCTGCGGAAGGATCTGCCGTCCCTGCCGGTCGTCTGAGGCAGCGTCAGCACGGCGGTGTGCTTGGAGACAAGCACACCGCCCCCGTGCTCGAGTGAGCACAGCTGAGATGGTCGGGGAGTGAAGGAGACACATATCCGAAGAGACAGGGTTCCGGGAGGTGCATGACCACCAACCACCCGCGATCGAGGACCTCGACCTCGACTGCAGGTGACCCAACAGCAACCGAGAACCATCGCCCGCCGACGTCGCCCTCACGAACGGCCTGCTTGGCTCCATTAGGCGACCTTCATCTGGTTCGGTTGCCTGAAGCGACTCCCGATTCCGGGTGCGTCATTCTGGGCGCCATGGGCTACTGACGTGACAACTCTCGGCGGATCGCGTCCGCAGCCCGATCGGGACGAGGCGTTGCCCGTCGCGGCTCGAGTGCGCGCAGCAGGGGGCGTGGCGAGTCTCGCGGCCCGTTGGCAACCCTCCGGGTTGCACGCTCCCTATCAACTGTTGGCAGGCGAGACCATCTCCACGCTGAGTGGGTTCTCGCATCGAGCCATCCGTGTTCTTCTCCAGATGCGCTCACGGGATGTCGATAGCGGAAACGCCGGAGCTGGCCAGGACCGGAGCCCGATTCAGTCAGAGGCGGCGTTTGGACGTTTCTGGCCAGACTCGATTCAGGTCTCGGGCAGACCCGTCGGGGTAGGCGTACGTTCGCATCGACAACAGCGAGATCGGCAATCTTGTTTGGCCCTGTGCCCAGGCGCTCGGGCGCTCAACCCACTCCATGAGTCACTTCTGCGTGCGTTCGAGCCGGGCTCGTAGATCGGCGGGGGTCGTAGCCGAGGTATCGGCCGACGCGGAAGGCGGTCGCCTAGTGCCCTTGTGGGGCCACTGGTAGAGCGCGTTGACCGGAAGGCCATGGAGGTCGATGCCCTGCTCGACGGACAGGAGCGTCTCGATGTCATCTCGTCGGTTCGCATCGGCTGTGCGGCCGTGGACGGCGGGCGTGGTGCTAGATGGAAGGGCCATCTCGTGTCACCCGTTGCGGGGCGGTCGATGCGTGATCGCGGCCTCGAAGTCGGCGCGGCCACACGCTCCGGCTTGAGGTGCATGGGGTTGCTCGGGTGGGGGCCGCAGGCGCAACCGGACGACTTCCAGCAGGTCGGTGGACGGGGGAGTCGACCGGGACGTAGCGGACCCGGGTCTGGTGCACGAGGCCCTCGCTCTGGTCCAGGAGTTGCGGGAGCTTCACGCGCAGGAGGTAGAGGCGTTCGGAGGTGCCGTGCTCGATGACCTGGACCAGTCGGGCGTCGATCCGGTGGAAGAGCCCGTCGGCCTGGTGGAGGGTCTCCGCGCTGGCATCGGAGTGGACGGTGAGTCTCTGTGCTCGCGCGGCGACGATCGCGGCCCGCCACGGCGACCCGGTCCGGAACCGCCAACAGATCGCCTCGACCACCGGCCGATGGTCACTCCAGCGGCAGCAGCGGCTCGATCCGGGCCCACATCTCATCGCTCAACAGCGAAGTGCGCGTCATGAGCTCAAGACTGGAGTGAACCCCCGCCAACATCCGTCAGACACGCTCTAGGCGGGCTGGTGTGCCAGCACGATGCGGAGTGGGAGCTTTTGGAGCCGCTGGACTGAACCGGTGTCCGCAGAGCTCCAGAAGATGATTATCGGCGTTGCGCTCCCCGCGGTCCTTCATCCGGGCGGCGCGAACCAGCATCGCGTGCGCGGTCTCGACCTTCGTGGCCATCTCGGCGAGTTGGAACAGAATCGCCTGGTGCTGGACGATCTGCTTGCCGAAGGTCCCGCACTGCTGGGCATACGAGATGCCGAGCTCGAAGGCGCCGTTGGCGACACCGACCGCGCGGGCGGCGATGTCTACATGGCCCGCCTCGACGCCGTCCATCATCTGGTAGAAACCTTGGCCTGGCTTCTCGCCGAGCACCTGGCCGGCCGAGACTCGTGGTTCTCGGAGATGGCTTCGGTCGTGTCGACGCCCTTGTAGCCCATCTTGTCGATCTTGCCGGGGATGGACAGGTCCGGGGCCGTCTCGCCGAAGCCAGGTTCTTTCTCAACCAGGAACGTCGTCATGTTCCTGTAGCCCCCGCGCCAGCGAGATGCCGGCCTGGCGGGTTCGGTTGACAAGAGCCGGCACCGGCCCAGACGTGCTGTCGCCGTGGGTCGCCCGGTTTCCTAGCGGGGCCGACCCGATCCGCGTCACAGGTTGGTCTCGAAGGTGAGTCGCGCCCAAGGGACCTTGTGAACCGTCACGCAACTTTGTACAGTGCTGCTCAACACGTGAGCGGCATCACAGCCAATTCAAGGAGCGTTCGTGGCAGTTCGGGACGAGCAGAAGAGCGGTTCCTCCCTGGGGAGCTCGCGTTTCTCCGTCTCCAAGGGGCTTGTCACCATCGGCTCTGCCACGATCCTGCTGTTCATCGTCAGCGCACTGCTCGACCCCGCCAGCGTCTCCTCGACCTCATTCTCCGGGATGCTCCCGGTCGCAGCCGTCCTCGCGATCGCCGGACTCGGACAGATGCTCGTGGTCCAGCAGGGCGGGATCGACCTCTCCGTCGCCGGTGGCATCTCGCTCGCGCTGGTGATCGTCACGCACATCCCGGACGGTGACAGCTCGCGGCTGCTTCCGGCGATCATGCTCGCTGTCCTGTTCGCGATCGGCGCCGGTGTCCTCAACGGTCTGCTGATCGGTGGCCTCGGGCTCAATCCGATCATTGCCACGCTGGGTACGAACGCACTGCTGTACGGCGTCAACCTCGGCATCTCCGGCGGACGACCGAGGATCACCACCCGACTCCTCGGGGACGTCGCCGGCGGGTCGACGACTGGCGTCCCGCACGCTGTGTTCTTCGCGCTCGGAGCGCTTCTCGTGGTCTCCGTCCTGGTGAAGTTGAGGGTCGGCGGTCGGCGGTTCGAAGCGATCGGCGCCAACTCCCGTGCGGCTCGCGCGGCGGGGCTGAAGGTCCGCACCTACCGATCGCTCTGCTACGTCTGGGCCCAGCTTCTCTACTGCCTGGCCGGCATCCTGATCGCCGGGATCACCTCGCAGCCGACGGCGTTCGCCGGGGACACCTTCCTGCTGCCCTCAATCGCGGTCGTGGTGCTGGGCGGCACGTCGCTGCTCGGAGGGCGTGGCTACCCGCTGCCCACCGTGATCGCCGCGGTCTTTCTCCAACAGCTGATCCAGCTGGTCAGCGTGCTGGGTGTCTCGCCGGCGATCTCGCCCCTCGTGCAGGCGGCCGCCCTCGCCGTCGGCATCTCGCTCTACACCGTCAACTGGGGCGGCATCGTCGCCGCCCTCACGAACCGCAACGAACCAGCCGCTGCCCATGGCTGAGGCTGCGACACACGGAATTCGGCCCCGGGCCGGCAGAGCGCGACAGGTCGTTGCGCCCTTACAGGAGGAGAGAAAGATGATGTCTCGCACCAGGTTTGCGGCGATGTGTGTTTCAGCCGCGACGGTGTCTATGGTCCTCGCCGGCTGTGGAAGTTCCGGGGGCCAGGCAAACGGCCCCGGCGGCGAGGTCACGCACGTCAAGGGTGCTCCGTCATGGTGCGGAACCCACAAGATCAAGCTCGCCCTCCTCGACGGGTATGGCGGCAACAGCTGGCGCCTGGTCACCACAGCCTCCGGCAAGGACGAGGCGGCGAAGTGCCCGAGCGTGACCGGGTTCAAGTACGCCGACGGCCAGGGCAACGTCCAGAAGGCCATCTCCGACATCAAGGGCATGGTCTCGTCCGGCGTGGACGCGATGGTGGTCTTCCCCGACGCGGGCAAGGCAGTCCTCCCTGCGCTGACCGACTCCTTCAGGGCCGGCGTCGTGACCGTTCCCTATCGAGTGGACCCGGGTGGCAAGGCGGGCACCAACTATGACAAGTGGATCGGTGACGACTTCGCCAACGACGGCAACAACTGGGCTGCCTGGATCAAGAAGAACGTCCCCAACGGCGGGAACATCCTGTTCCTGGGTGGCCCGGCCGGCAACAGCCAGAGCACCACGGAGTACAACGCCCTCCGCGACCAGCTCCCGGGCAGCTACAAGTTCATCGGCCAGACCCCGTTCCAGCCGACCAACTGGGACCCGACCCTGACCCAGCAGCTGCTCACGGCGGACATCGCCAAGTACCCCAAGATCGACGTCATCGTCTCCGACTTCGGCCCCACACTGGTCAGCTCGCTGCCGCTGTTCCCGAAGAGCGGGCGTGACATCCCCGCGCTGGCCACCTCCGACGGCAACTCGCTGAGCTGCTTCTGGAAGGACAGCCAGGCGAAGAGTCCGTTCAAGATGATCACCGTCGCCACCGGAAACGACAACGTTCGGCTCGCAATCGACTACGCGATCGCCAAGGCGACCGGTGGCAAGATCCCCACCGCCGACTCGTTCAAGGGCCCGGTGTTCGAGGACTCCGTCAGCAAGCAGCCGAACGGCGTGCAGTGCAAACCGAGCCTGCCCGGCGACACCTACCTGTCGGCTGAGATGCCCGGTGCCGAGCAGGCGAAGCTCGGCAACTGAAGGCACGCAACCGCACCCAGCGCCGCGCTCGGGGGTCGGTCGGGCGCATCGACCGCTCCCGAGTTCTGGAGGCCCGCGATACAAGCAAAGGATGACAGTGACCCAGAAAACCGTCGAGGTGACGACGCAAGCAACTATCGAGATGGCCAACATCTCCAAGCACTACTCGGGTGTCGCCGCGCTCACGGACGTCTCGGTCGAGATCCTCCCCGGCGAGGTGCACGCGATCCTCGGTGAGAACGGCGCCGGCAAGTCGACACTGATGAACGTCGCCACCGGCACCGTCCAGCAAGACGCAGGTAGCATCCGGTTCCAGGGCGAGCCGATCAGCGGGCTGAACCCACGGACCGCGACCTCCCTCGGGATCGCGATCGTGCACCAGCACCCCGCGGTCCTGCCCGACCTGACGCGTCCTGGAGAACCTCCAGGTCGCGCTGCCCAGGTCCGTGTTCGCCGGTACGTCGACGACGCAGGCGGCCCAGGACCTGCTCGATGGGCGTCGGCCTGCAGGTGCACCTCAGGGACCGGGTCGAGACGCTGACCCTCGCGGAGAAGCACCTGCTCGAGATCGCCAAGGCCTTCGCGGTCCGGCCAAAGCTGCTGGTCCTCGACGAACCGACCGCACCGCTCGGAGGCGACGCCGTCGCGCTGCTGTTCCGTCTGGTGCGCGACGTCGTGGCGGCCGGCACCTCGGTCGTCTACATCACGCACCGCCTGGCCGAGGTCCGGGAGCTCGCCGACCGCGTCACCGTGCTTCGCGACGGTCTGGTGCGCGGCACGTCCCGGGTCGACCGACATCTCCGACGCCGACCTGCTGGCGCTGATCGTCGGACGCCAGCTCGACTCGACGTTCCCGCCCAAGCTCGAGGCAGTCCACGGGCACGACCCAACTTCGTCCTCTCCGACCTCACCGGTCCCGGGTTCGTCTCGGTCTCCGCCTCCGCGGGACGCGGCGAGATCATCGGCGTCGCAGGTGTGGTCGGCAACGGACAGAGCGAGCTGCTCCGCGCCCTGGCCGGGCTGGAGTCTTTCAGCGGCACCGTCCAGGTCGAAGGCACCCAGCTCGGTGGTCGCGACCTGCTGAACCGGTGCGCCTACATGCCGGCGGACCGGCTCGCCGAAGGCCTGATGATGAGCCTGTCGGTGCGCGAGAACTCGGCGCTCTCGGCGCTGAAGAAGTTCGCCGGCCCACTATTGCTCAGCCGCAGCCGCGAGGTCGAGCAGGTGCGCGGCTCCCTGCGATCCCTCTCGGTCAAGGCACCATCCCTCGACGCCCCGGTCTCCGCCCTCTCGGGCGGCAACCAGCAGAAGGTGGTCATCTCCCGGGCGCTGCTCTCGGACCCCCCGCTGCTCGTGGCCGACGAGCCCACCCAGGGCGTCGACGTCGGCGCCCGTGCCGAGATCTACGGCATCCTGCGCGAAGCGTCCTCGCGCGGCGTCCCGGTCATAGTCGCGTCCTCCGACGCCAAGGAGCTCGAAGGGCTCTGCGACCAGGTGCTGGTGATGTCGCGAGGCCACGTCGTCGAGACCCTGGTGGGCGCCGAGGTCACCGAGGAGCGGATCGTCGCCGCCGCGGTCACCTCGACCACCGAGGTGGTGCGAGGAGGCCGCCGCACGACGGGAGGCGAGCGCACCGGCGCTGCGCCGGTTCATCCAGGGCGACTACACACCCTCGGTGCTGCTGCTCGTCGTGATGGTCGGTCTCGCCGTCTACATCACCCCGGGGAACGACCGGTACCTGTCCACCTTCAACATCGCGAACCTGCTCACCGCCGCCACCGCCATCGGGCTGATCGCCCTCGGGCAGAACATCGCCCTGCTCACCGGCGGCATCGACCTATCGGTCGGGCCACTCGCGGGCTTCCTCGTCGTCGTGGCCTCCGTTCTACGTCAACGACGGCAAATCGGCAGGGCAGATGATCCTGGGGCTCGCGGTGATGGTCGGGTGCGCGGTCGTCGTCGGGCTCATCAACGGCGTCGCTGATCCGGTTCGGCAAGTTCACCCCGATAGCGGCGACGCTCACGCTCTACATCGCGCTCGGTGGGTTCGCGTTCCTGCTGCGGTCCACCCAGGGCGGCTTCATCAGCGCTGTCCTTCCAGGACGCGGTGAACTACCACGTTCGGCCCGATCCCCGCGGCGTTCATCGGGTTCGTCGCACTGACGCTTGGCGATGGAGTTCGCGCTACGACGCCGGCCCTGGGGCTGGCAGCTGCGGGCGGTCGGCTCCAACGAGGACTCGGCCCGACGGATCGGCATCAGTATCAACCGGACGATCATTCTCGCCTACGTCGCCTCGTCGCTGTGCGTCGTGCTCGGGGCGCTGATGCTGATGGCCCAGTACGGCATCGGGGACCCGTCGCAGGGTCCGGCGTTCACGCTGACCAGCGTCACCGCGGTCGTGCTCGGCGGCACCAGCCTGCTCGGCGGACGCGGCACGTTCGTCGGCACGCTGATGGGCGCCGTCCTGCTGCAGCAGCTGCTCAATGCGACCACGTTCCTCGGCCTCGGGTCCACGTCGCAGTACTACTTCCAGGGCTTGCTCATCCTCGTCGCCGCGGTCGTCTACACACTGGTCCGCTCGCGTCGGCAGAAGCAGGTCATGGTCACCTGAGGGCGTCGCCGAACCCGGCGCACCGGACCGCGGAAAGTCGACCATTCACACCCAGGCGGACAGAGAGGCATCACACCCCATGAGCACAGCAACCTTCGGCACCAACGCGGTGGACTGGGAAACCCGGATCTCGTTCGACAGGCTCCGCGAGGAGCGGCTGGCGAGGCTCAAGGCCGAGCTGGAACGCTCCGACCTCGGCGCCCTGCTCGCCTTCGACTTCTCGAACATCCGCTACATGTCGGCCACGCACATCGGTACCTGGGCGATGGACAAGATGATCCGTTTCGCCCTCCTGACCCGGAACTCTGACCCGATCGTCTGGGACTTCGGGTCCGCAGCGCGGCACCACCAGCTGTACAACCCGTGGCTCTCCTCCACCACCGCGGAGATGGACGCCGACCCGCACGCCCCGCACCACGGGGCCGTCCGGCCACGCGCCGAGTCCGGTGCCCGGGCCGGGATCTCCACCCTCCGGGGGGCGTTCAACCCGGAGGCGGGAGTCGCCGACGAGCTAGCCCGCAAGATCAAGCGGGAGCTGGAGAAGTTCGGGTTGCTCAATGAGCCCCTCGGCGTGGACGTGATCGAGCTGCCGATCCTCTTCGCACTGCAGAAGGCGGGCGTCGACGTCGTCGACGGACAGCAGGTCTTCCTCAAGGCCCGCTCGATCAAGACCGCCGACGAGATCTCCCTGCTCACCCAGGCCGCGTCGATGGTCGACGCGGCGTACGAACAGCTCTACCAGTTCCTGCGTCCCGGGGTGCGGGAGAACGAGACGGTCGGGCTGGTCTCGAAGGTGCTCTACGACCTCGGGTCGGAGTACGTCGAGGGCGTCAACGCGATCTCCGGCGAGCGCTGCTCCCCGCACCCGCACGTCTACTCCGACCGGATCATCCGGCCCGGGGACCCGGCGTTCTTCGACATCCTGCACAGCTACAACGGCTATCGGACCTGCTACTACCGGACCTTCGCCGTCGGGTCGGCCAGCCGGGCACAGAACGACGCCTACATCCGGGCCCGCGAGTACATGGACCGCGCCATCGCGCTGGTCCGGCCGGGAGCCACGACGGCGGACATCGTGAAGGTGTGGCCGACCGCCCAGGAGTTCGGGTTCCCCGACGAGGAGGCGGCGTTCGCTCTGCAGTACGGGCACGGGGTCGGGCTGTCCATCTGGGAAAAGCCGATCTTCTCCCGGCTCGTTTCGATCGAGCATCCCGAGGTGCTGAAGGAGGGCATGTTCTTCGCCCTCGAAACCTACTGGCCCTCGGCCGACGGGATCGGCGCTGCGCGTATCGAGGAAGAGCTTGTGGTGACCACGGACGGGTGCGAGGTGGTCACGAAGTTCCCAGCCGAGGAGCTGCTCGTTGCCGGCCAGAGGTACTTCTCGGTCGGCGGCCAAGTGCCCGTCGTACGCAGCTCGCAGTCACACCTGAACACCCCTGAGGGTCGGGGCGAGCGCGCCCCCGTGGAGGTGTGATGCGGGCGTCGGTCTACCACGGCTCCCACGACGTGCGCCTGGAGGACGTCGACCCGCCCCAGCCTGCCGAGGGAGAGGTCCTGCTCCGGGTCTTGCGCAGCGGGATGTGCGGCACGGACGCTACGGAGTGGTCCAGCGGGCCGCGGACTTTCCCGGTGACGAAGCCACATCCGGTGACCTCCCACATCGGGCCGATGATTCTCGGCCACGAGTTCGTCGGCGAGGTGGTCGGGACCGCCGACGGCGGGCGATTCGGCCTTGGCGACGTCGTCGCCTCCGGGGCCGGGGTGGCGTGTGGTGAGTGCGACCGCTGTCACGAAGGACGCACCAACATCTGCCAGCGCTACTACACGCTCGGCTTGAACGTGGCCGGCGGCATGGCCGAGCAGGTCGCCGTGCCCGAACGGGTCCTCGCGCCGGTCCCCGAAGGGCTCCCGATCGACAAGGCCGGCCTGGCCCAGCCAATGGCCGTCGGGCTGCACGCGGCGCGCAGGTCCGGGGCCACGGCGGATGACCGGGTGGTGCTGATCGGCGCGGGCGCTATCGGGTCATTTGTGCTGTCCGGCCTCCGGTTCCTTGCCGACGTCGACGTCACCGTCATCGACTTCGCAGGGGCTCGGCTCGACCGGGCTGCCCGGCTCGGCTCAGCCCGGACGATCGCCGTTGGGCCGGAGACCGACGCCGAGGTCCGGGCAGCCCTGGGGGAGCGTGGCGCGGACGTCGTGATCGAGGCAAGCGGCGCACCCGGCCAGCTGAACCACGCGATCGCCCTGGTCCGCACCGGCGGCACCATCCTCCAAGTGGGCCTCCCGTCCGGACAGCAGGAGGTCGACATCCACACCCTGGTGATGCGGGAGATCTCGGTCGCCACGACGCTCGCGCACGTGTGCGCCGAGGACCTCGCGGCAGCGTTGGACATCCTGGCCACGACCAGCCTTGCCGACGAGCTGCTCGACTCGGTACGGCCCCTCGAGGACCTGCCAGAGCAGCTGGAGCGTCTGGCCACCGGACAGCTCGAGGGCAAGGTCCTCTTCGACCCCGCGCTGGCACCCGATGCCTGACCCGTACAACACCCGGCCACCCACGACCCGAAGGACCTGACCTCATGAGAGCAGCTGTGTTCCATGGCGACCACGACATCCGCGTCGAGGACGTGGCGTCCCCGAGCGGCCCGGGGCCTGGGGAGGTGCTGCTTCGGCCCAGATGGTGCGGCATCTGTGGCACCGACCTCCACGAGTACGCGATGGGCCCGATCGTGATCCCCTCCGACCCCCATCCGCTGAACCAGTCGCGCCTTCCGCAGATCCTGGGCCACGAGTTCTCAGCCGAGGTGCTGGAAGTCGGCAGCGGGGTACCCGGCGTGCGGGCCGGCCAGCGGGTCTCCGTCATGCCGCTTCTTTTCTGCGGGCAGTGCTACTACTGCAAGCGCGGTCTGAACCACCTCTGCGTCTCGATGGCATGCGTGGGGCTGAGCTTCAGCTGGGGCGGTATCTCCGAGCTCGCGGTCGTGCCGGCCAGCCACCTAAGCGTCCTGCCCGACCAGGTCAGCGACCTCCAGGGTGCGCTGGTCGAACCCGGCGCCGTGGCGGCGTACGGCGTCGACACTGCGGGTGTCCGACCGGGCGACACCGTGCTGGTCACCGGGGCTGGCCCGATCGGTGCGCTGGCCGCGCTGTACGCATCCGCCGCCGGTGCCGACGTGATCGTCTCGGAGATGAACCCGACGCGTTCCGCTCTCGCCCAGAGCCTTGGTGTCGGCGACGTCGTCGACCCGTCGGCGGTCGACGTCGCAGCCTGGGTCAAAGACCGTACCGACGGGATCGGCGTGGACGCAGTCATCGAGTGCTCCGGAAACGAGCGCGCGCTGCAGACGGCGATCGCCGCGGTTCGGTCCGCCGGACGGATCTCTCAGACCGGGCTGCACACCAAGCCGGCCTCAATCGACCCGATGGCGCTCGCCGAGCACGACATCACCCTGGCCGGCACCTGGTGCTATCCCGTCTCGGACTGGCCACGCATCATCAGCCTGATCTCCAGCGGTCGGTTCCCCGTGGAGAAAGTGGTCACCGCCCAGATCCCGATGGCCGACATCGTCGAACGCGGCTTCGAGACGCTGCTCTCGCCGACCGGCAACCAGGTCAAGGTCCTGGTCGAGGCGCACTGACCCACCCACACGCGAGGAGCAGGCATGAAGGCATTGCAGTACGCAGCACAGGACAAGCCAGAGGTCGCGGACCTCGCGGTCCCCACTATCGCCGACGACGAGGTGCTCGTGGCGGCGCGCTCGGTGGGGGTGTGCCACTCTGACATCGACCTGCTCGAGGGCCGCTACATCATCCCGTTCTCCTACCCGCTGATCCCTGGCCACGAGTGGTCCGGCGAAGTCGTCGCGGTGGGCGACAAGGTCAGCGGCGTGGTGCCGGGCGACCGAGTCGTCGGGGAGTGTGTGATCGGTGACGACCACTTCGGATTCTCGATCAGCGGCGCGGCGGCGGAGTTCTTCGTCGCTCGTCCCGAGTGGTTGCACAAGCTTCCCGACGAGCTCTCCTGGACGATGGGAGCGCTCGTCGAGCCGTTCAGCGTCGCCTACTACGCCCTGGTCCGCGCCGGAGGTGTCGACGCCAGCGACACCGTCGTTGTCCTCGGCGCCGGACCGGTCGGGCTCGCGGTGGTCGCGGCCGTCCGGGCGATGGGCTCGGTGGTAGTCGTGGTCGAACCCTCTGCGGATCGCCGTACGGCGGCGGAGACGCTGGGGGCCCACCACACCGTGGACCCGGACGGCGTCGACACGTTGCTCGAGGAGCTGACCGGCGGCCGGGGCGCGGACATGGTCGTCGAGGCGAGCGGACGCCCCGCGGTCATGGCGCGCGCGCTCGAGCTCACAGCGTTCCGTGGCCGGGTCGCCTTTATCGGCATCGACGTCGGCCAGGAGGCGCCGGCGAAGCTCGGACTCATCCAGTCCAAGGAGCTGCGGATCACCGGCTCCATCGGCTCACCCGGGGTGTGGCCCGAGACCTTGCGCTTCCTCGCCAACAGCGGCATCGACCTTTCCGCCCTGGTGACCCAGCGGTTCGACATCGACGCCGCGCTCGACGCCCTCGATGCGGCCCATCATCCCGAGTCGACGATCAAGGCTCATATCGAGCTCGCCGCCCAGCTGCCCGGCTAGCGCACGCAACCGGGCGAGTTATGGGATGACTCGAGCTTGTCGATACTGATCGGCGTAGAAGAAGAAGCTCTCCCGGGTGTCCCGGAACGAGGTGAACCCGGCCTTGCGGCTCTTGTTCATGTCCGTGACCACCTCGATGTCACGGCCCAGGTCGCCGTCGGTGTGCCACCAGGACGCAACCCTCGAGAGGTCCGCCTCCACCAGGCCGTGCCGCTGCGCGATGTCACCCCAAACCTGCTCCATGTCCGTCATCGCGGCCACCAGGGTGCGGGGCGCGCCCTCGAAGCCCTCCCAGGGCACGTCGAAGTACGCCGCCACCTGAGGCCACAGCCAGCGCCACCGGAACACGTCGCCGTTGGCGGTGTTGAACGCCTGGTTCCGGCCGGCCTGAGTGGAGCCGGCCCAGACGATCTGCTCCGCGAGGAGGCCGGCGTCGGTCACGTCGGTCACACCGTTCCACTGGGTCTCCGAACCGGGGAAGATGAACGGCAGGCCCTGGTCCTTGCAGATGGTCGCGTAGGCACAAATGGTGAGCACCATGTTCATCGCGTTGCCCGTCGCGAATCCGAAGACCGTGTGCGAGCGGTGCACGCTCCAGGTGAACCCAGCCCGCTCGGCCGCCTCGAACAGCGCATCCTCCTGGGCGTAGTAGAAGTTCGGCGAGTCAAGCCGGGGCTCCTCCTCGTGGAACGGGGTGTCGGCCATCTTGCCGACCGCGTACGCCTCGAACGGCCCCAGGTAGTGCTTGAGCCCGGTCATCAGGGAGACGTGCCGCACCGACCCAGCGGGCTCGAGAGAGGCCAGGAGGTTGCGAACCGCGCCGCCGTTGACCGCGATGTTCTCGGCTTCGGTGTCCATCCGGGTCCACGCGGTGATCGCGACCAGCGCCGGAGCCACGTCCGCAAGGGCCGCTGACAGTGACGCCGGGTCGCCCAGGTCGCCGCGCAGGGAGGTGACGCCGTCGATCGTGCAGGCGCCGCTCCGGGACAGCCCGACGGTCTCCCAGCCGTCGGCGACCAGGTTCCGGGCCACGGCCTGGCCCACGATCCCTGTGACCCCGACCACGAGAGCGCGTCGTCCGCTCGATGAAGCTGCCACTGCACTCGTCCTTTGGTGTGTCGGTCGCGACCTCCGTGGTCGACTGATCGTGACCCTACTGTTTCGTGGTGATGAACAGCAAGGGCGCTAGACTGCTCCAGGACGCACCGTAACGGCCTATCAACCCGGAGTCCGGTGTATCTTGGACGCGACCGCAGCCGCGAACGTGCAGTGCCGCTTAAATCCTGCGGTCTCGACGCTGAGGCTGCGTCGATCACGTTGCACCGAGCTGGGCGGGGAAACCGATGGACAATCTTGGCCAGCGGCTCAAGGTTGCCAGGCAGGGCGCCCGGATGACCCTGCGCGAGCTCGCCCGACAGGCGGAGGTGTCACCGTCCTTGATCTCGCAGATCGAGAACGGCAAGTCGCAGCCGTCGGTCGCCACGCTGTACTCCTTCTCCAAGCTCCTCAACGTCTCCGTGGACGAGCTCTTCGAAGACCGCGAAGGGCCGGCGCCGGCCGACGCCGGCAACGGACACCTCGACGCCGGGCTCACGAGCAACGGCAGCGGTCGGATGGATCCGATCCACGCGTGGCAGCCCTCGGAGTACTCCAACCGGGTGTCGGTGGTGCACCCCACCCACCGTCCGCATCTCACCATGGCCGAGGGAGTCGTCTGGGAGCGCCTGGCGGCCACTCCGGAGCACGCGGTGAACTTCATGAAGATCAGTTACGCGCCGGGTGCCACGTCTACTGCGGGCGGCGACTTGATGACCCACGACGGCTACGAGTACGGCTACGTGGTGTCCGGCGAGGTCGAGGTGACCGTCGGTGACGAGCTGTTCCTGCTGCACCAGGGGGAGTCGCTCGGGTTCGACTCGACGATCCCGCACGTGCTCCACAACCCGGGGGAGATCCCCTTCGAGGGCATCTGGTTCGTCCACGGGCAGCGGCACTGAGGCTGGCTGGCCTACCGCTTGACACGTGCCGGACACGCGCCTACCTTCGTGTTCACCACCATTGAACACTTGTCAGTTCCTGCTGTTCGACCTGTCCCATTGGGACCGCGCACGGCGGTCGGTGCTGGCGCTGCCGGCAGACAGGACACGCCCCATGGACCTCGGCAACGGTCTCGGACACCTCTCCTACTCCACCCTGGTCCATCCCGGGGACACCTGGGCTGAGATGCGCGAGAGTCTCGAGACCTACCTCCCGGACGTGAAGAATCGGGTCTCGCCCGACGAACCTTTCGGGGTCTCACTTCGGATCTCGGCCGCGTCCGCGGAAACGCTGACCGCGGACCCCGGTGAGCGGTCGGAGCTGAGGACCTTCCTTGCCGCGAACGACCTGTACGTCTACACGGTGAATGCCTTCCCCTACGGGCCCTTCAAGGGGGGAACCGTGATGGAGCGCGTCTACGATCCGGACTGGACGACCCAGGAGCGGGTCACCTACACCAACAAGGTGGCCGACATCCTGGCCGAGATCTGCCCGGCTGGGGTGAGCCCGAGCATCCAGACCGCGCCTCTGGCGTTCCGGCCGAACGTGACTGATGGGGCTTACGTCGACCTGTTCACCACGAACCTGTTCCGGGTGGTCGCCCACCTGGTCGACCTCGAGGCGCGGACCGGTCGCCGCGTGAAGCTGGCCCTCGAGCCCGAGCCCGCGTGCTACCTCGAGTCGACCCAGGACGCGGTCACGTACTTCACCCAGCGCCTGCATGCACCGCGCGGTGTCCGCGAGCTGGCCGCGATCGCCAGGGTTCCCATCTCCGAGGCCGAGGGCCTGGTGCGCCGGCATCTCGGGGTGGTGTTCGACATCGGTCACCAGTCGGTCGGGTTCGAGGACATCGCGGCCTCGTTGCAGAGCCTGGTCGACGCCGGCGTCCCGATCTTCAAGCTCCAGGAGGCGGCCGCGCTCTGGGTCGAGGAGCTCACCCTCGAGCAGGTACCACGGCTCCGGGAGTTCACCGACACGATCTACCTCAGCCAGACCACGATGCGGCGCGGCGGAAAGGTGATCCAGTTCCTCAACCTCGGCGAGGCCCTCGACGACTTCGAGCGAGACCCACGGCCGACGGAGATCCGGACGCACTTCCACGTGCCCGTCTTCCTGGAGGAGATCGGCCCGTTCCGGACCACCCGGTTCGCCGTGCAGGACGCGCTGCGAGCCCACCGCGCGACGCCGTTGTCTGACCACCTAGAGATCGAGACCTACACCTGGGACGTGCTCCCGGCCCACCTCAAGACTGGGGACATCACCGACTACGTGGCGCGTGAGCTCGAGTTCGTCCGAGACGAGCTCCTCGCATGAGCCCGCGGATCGCGGTGGTCGGTACCGGCGCGAACGGGGCGGCCATCGGGGCCGACCTGACCAACGCCGGCCACGACGTGACCTTCGTCGAGCAGTGGCCTGCGCACGTCGAGGCGATGCGCGCGCACGGCATCCGGGTGGAAACGCCCGGCGCCGTCGAGACCACCCGGGTGAACGCGATCCATCTCTGCGAGGTGGCCACCCAGCGTCAGTCGTTCGACCTGGTCCTTGTCCTGGTCAAGGCGTACGACACACGCTGGGCCTGTGAGCTGATCAGGCCGCTGGTAGCCGCCGGCGGACTTGTAGTTGGCGTCCAGAACGGGATGACGGTCGATGACATCGCCGATGTGATCGGCCCGACCAGGACGCTGGGCAGCGTGATCGAAGTGTCCTCGAACATGTTCGAGCCGGGCGTGGTGGACCGGCAGAGCCCCCGGGAGCGTTCCTGGTTCGCCGTCGGTGGCATCGACCCGCGGGCACACGCCCGTGCCGGCGAGGTCGCCGAGATCCTCTCTGCCGCGGGCACCGTGGAGGTCTCGGACGACATCCGCTCGTCGAAGTGGATGAAGCTCGTGGTCAACGCCGCTGAGCTGGTGCCTTCGGCGATCCTGGACCTGCCGCTGGCCGACGCCGTCGCGCTGCCGGGCATGCGGGACTTCATGATCCAGGCTGGCCGTGAGGCGGTGCGGACGGCGCTGGTCACCGGGAGCCGGGTGCGCCCGATCTTCGGGCTGGTGGACGCCGACCTCGACCATCCTGACCAGTACGTGGAGCAGCTGTTCGACCAGGTGCTCCACCACTTCACGCTGCCGGAAACCCGGACCACCGTGCTGCAGGACTGGATGAAGGGCCGGCGCAGCGAGGTCGACGAGATCAACGGACTGGTCGTTCGGGAGCAGCAGCGTCTCGGGGGTAGCGCACCCGCCAACGCGCTCACAGTGGATCTCGCCCACCTGATCGAGGCCGGCCGCTGCGAGGCTGAGCCGGCGAACGCGGCGCAGCTGGTCGCGGGCCTGGACCGGGCACGCCAGCACGCGGGGTGAGTCAGTCGGACCAGGTGGTGCGCTCGGTCAGCAGACCCATGTCGAAGCCGGTGTCGAAGACCTCGGGGTGGGCGCGGAGCTCGATCCGGGTGCGCCGGATGTGCGTCTCCAGGATCCGCTCGGCCTCGACCGCGTCACCGTCGTGAAGGGCCTGGACCAGCAGCCGGTGCTCGGCGTTGATGATCCAGCGCCGCGTCTCCCCGGCGAGATAGCTGAATGCGCGGCGGTAGTGGTGCGTGGTGTCCCAGAGCCGGGCGATGATCGACTCCAACTCCGGCGCCTCACTGTGCCGGTAGGACGTCCAGTGCAGTGCCCGGTCGAGGACCAGGAACTCCTCGACGTCGGCGGTGGCCTCGATCCGATCCTGCAACCGGTCCAGCTCGGCCAGGTCCTGGGCCGACAACCGGGGCATGCTGTGCCGGAGCAGCAGCGGCTCGATGCGCTCGCGGATCTCGTAGCTCTGCTCGCAGTCGCGTTGGTCGAGCCGGGTCACCCAGGCGCCCCGGTTCGCCTGCAGGGTCACCAGTCCGGAGGTCTGCAGGATGTGCAGCGCCTCGCGCACAGGAAGCCGACTGGCATCCAGCTCGGCGGCGAGCCTGTCCTGCCGGATACGGGTCCCCGGCTTCAGCTGGCCGGCCAAGATCTGCTCACGGACGTGGTCGGCGATGCGCTGGCTGGCCACGGTGGCCGGCGACGTGGCGTCGGCGTCGGTCACTTGGGGTGCTCCTCGCGGTGCGGCTGCACGGGCATCATCGGTCCTCAGACGCGATTGTCGAACGCCTTGCCATGCGGGTAGGAGACTAGCTCGAACTGCATGCCCCACGGCGCGAGGAAGTAAACCCAGCGCTGGCCCTCGCTAGGCCCGCTGCTGGCCGTCGGTTCGCCCTGCACGCGGAGCCCCGCGCGGTGCAGGTGGGCGACTGCGGCGTCGAGGTCCTCGACGTAGAGCGCGACGTGGTGCCCGCCCACGTCGCTGTTGAGGGGCGGCTGCTGCACCTGGTCGGCAGCGTCGTACTCGAAGACCTCGAAGATCGCCTGCCCGCCGAGCCGGAAGAAGTGCAACCGCCGCATCACCGTCTCGTCGGCCACCCCGAGGTGTCGGCTCATCCAGTCGTCCTCATGGGCGAAGGGTCCCAGCGAGTACAGGTACTCGCAGCCCAGCAGGTCGACGAAGAACTTGGTGGCCTCCTCGAGGTCGGGGACGGTCACCCCAATGTGATCGACGCGGCGCACCCCGGGCAGGGGTCCCAAGGCCTCTTCCATGATTCCTCCGTCTCCTTGCAATGGATCCATTATGCACCTAGCGTGTGACATGGGTCGCACGGAAGTGTCGAATGCTAGCCCTGATCGTGCAACCTAGCCGAATAAAATGGATCCAAATACGGAGATGACGATGGCCAGACGGAAGAAGCTGACCGCTGCCTCGCCGTGGCTCGAGCTGACCACGGCGACGTCCGACTGGGACGCTCTCGCGCCGGCGGACCTGCGCCGGATGCTGACCCAGACGCTGTGGATCCGGGTCTTTGAGGAGTACGTCCTCGAGCTCGCCGCCGACGGCCTCGTGCACGGGCCCGCGCACTCGAGCATCGGACAGGAGGGCGGGGCGGTCGGGTCGATACTCGACCTGCGGACCGACGACTTCGTGAACGGCTCGCACCGCGGCCACCACCAGTTCCTGGCCAAGGCGTTCGGGCACGTCGCACCGTCCGGGGACGATGGGTTCCCTGAGCTGACCGACGACCTGCGCACCGTGCTCCGTCGGGCGCTCGCCGAGATCTGCGGGCTCGCCGAGGGCTTCTGCCGGGGGCGTGGCGGCTCGATGCACCTTCAATGGCGCGAGGCCGGCGCCATGGGCACCAACGCCATCGTCGGCGGGGGGGTGCCGCAGGCGCTGGGCTTTGCGTTCAACCAGAGCCGGTCGCGCACCGATGCGGTGACGGTCACGTACTTCGGAGACGGTGCCGTCAACATCGGTTCGGTCCTCGAGTCGTTCAACCTGGCCGCCGCGTGGAAGCTGCCGGTCTGCTTCTTCATCGAGAACAACATGTACGCCGTTTCGACCCCGCTCTCGACCTCAACGGCCGAGCCACGGCTCTCCGCCCGCGGGCTCGGGTTCGACATCCCCAGCTGGCGGGTCGACGGTATGGACCCGCTCGCCGTACGCCTGGCGACGGACGAGGCGCTGACCCACATGCGCGCCGGCAAAGGCCCCACCATCGTCGAGGCCGAGGTCTACCGCTACTTCCACCAGAACGGCCCGTTCCCGGGCAGTGCGTTCGGCTACCGGACCAAGGAGGAGGAGACCAGCTGGCGTGACCGCGACCCCCTGGAGCTGTTGAAGAAGCACGCGCTGCGCCGCAAGCTCAGCACCACCGACCAGCTGGAGGTGGCCGCCCAGGAGATCCGCGACGCCATGGGGTCGATCGGCGCAGAGCTGTTCGAGCCGGTGCCCGACGGGAAGCCGGGCCAGCGTCAGGTCAAGGCGGACAAGTGGCCCGACCCGAGCTTCGTCGACGTCGGCATCCGCGGTGACCTGAGCGAGCTCGAGGGGAGCCGATACGAGGAGCAGGACTCATTCGACGGCGAACTGGGCGAGCGCCGCTTCATCGACGTGGTCAGCGACGTGATGGGGCGCCGGATGGAGGAGGACTCCTCGATCGTCGTCCTCGGTGAGGACGTCGCCGGGCTCAAGGGCGGCACGAACGGCGCCACCCGGCGTGCCCTGGAGAAGTTCCCCGACCGGGTCCTCGGCACCCCGATCAGCGAGAACGCGTTCGCCGGCATGGGCGGCGGCATGGCGCTCGACGGAAGGTTCCGGCCGGTCGTCGAGTTCATGTATGCCGACTTCATGTGGGTGGCCGCGGACCAGATCTTCAACCAGATCGCCAAGGCCAGGCACATGTTCGGCGGCGAGAGCCCGGTCCCGCTGGTGTTACGCAGCAAGCTCGCTGCCGGCACGGGCTACGGCTCGCAGCACTCGATGGACCCGGCCGGTGTCCTCACCACCGCGCCGGGGCTGCGCGTCGTGGCCCCGTCGAACCCCTTCGACTACGTCGGCCTGATGAACACCGCCCTCGCCTGCGACGACCCGGTGGTGATGTTGGAGCACGTCGATCTCTATTCGCGCACCGACACCGGCCCCATGGACGACCTGGACTACTGCATCCCCGTCGGCAAGGCGGCGCTGCGCAGCGAGGGGAACGACGTCACCGTCATCTCCTACTTGTCCATGGTGAACCACTGTCTGGAGGCGCTGGAGCAGGTCCCGGAGGTGTCGGCCGACCTGATCGACCTGCGCTGGCTCGACCGGGACTCGCTGGACTGGGACACGATCACCGCCAGCGTGCAGAAGACCAACCGAGTCCTGCTCGTGGAGCAGGGCGCCGTCGGCACGTCGTACGGCGGATGGCTGGCCGACGAGATCCAGCGCAGGCTGTTCGACTGGCTTGACGCCCCGGTCAACCGGGTAACGGGCGCAACGGCGTCGCCGAGCATCAGCAAGGTCCTCGAACGCGCGGCCATCGCACGCACCGAGGAAGTCGTCGCCGCCCTCCGGCGTCTCCCGAACTTCTGACCGGCCGACAGAATCGAGGAAGAGCTCCCATGGCAACGTTGCTACGAGTGCCCGAAGTCGCCGCCGGGGCGACCGAGGTGATCCTGTCAGAATGGCTCGTCGACGAGCGCGGGTTGGTGAAGGCCGGCGCCCCCGTCGCCGTGGTGGAGACGGAGAAGGCGATCGTCGAGGTCGAGTCCGACACCAGCGGTGTGGTCCTGCGTCGACTCGTGGAAGACGGCACCACCGTTGACGTCGGATCCGCCATCGCGTTGATCGGCACCGACGCGGAGCTCGATGCGGACCTCAACGCCCTCCTGGCGGAGCTCGGCCTGAACGGAACGGACGGCTCCGGCTCGGCTGCCACCGATCCCCGCGAAGGCGAGGAGCCCGAGGCCGCCGAGCCGCAGACGCCGGCCGGGACGGTGGACGCGGCGACAGAACCTGAGACGGCGCCCGAGCCCGAGGTCGACCCACGCCCCTCCGGCGAGGCGCGGGACAGGATCTTCGCGACACCCGTTGCCCGTCGGGTGCTCGCAGACGCCGGGATCGACATCGAGACCGTCACCGGCACGGGTCCCAACGGCCGAATCCTCAAGAAGGACGCCGAGGACGCGGCACGATCCACATCGGCGACCTCGGACGGCCTGGCGACCGACGAGACGACGGCAGAGAAGGCGGTGCCCAAAGAGACCCGCGCGACAGCGGGCGCCGGTTACGCGGACCTGCCCCACTCCCGGCTCCGGAAGGCGGTGGCCACGCGGCTGACGACCAGCAAGCAGACCGTCCCGCACTTCTACGTAGCCCGGTCGGTGCGGGTGGACGCCCTGATCTCCCTGCGCCAGCAGCTCAACGAGGTCTCGCCGCAGCGGCTCTCCGTCAACGACCTGGTCGTGCGAGCAGTGGCCACGGCGCACGTTGCGGTGCCCGAGGCGAACGTGACCTGGACCGACGACGCGCTTCGCCGGTACGACTCCGTGGACGTTGGGGTGGCCATCGCCGGGGACCGTGGACTGGTGACGCCGGTGCTCCGGGATGTCGGGAGCACATCTCCGAGCGGAATTGCCCAGCGGGTGCGCGAGTTCGTCCAGCAAGCGAACGAGGGCAAGCTCCAGCAGCGTGACCTCGAGGGCGGCAGCATCAGCGTCACGAACCTGGGCATGTACGGCGTCGAGGCGTTCTCCGCGATCATCAACCCGCCGCAGTCGGCGATCCTGGCCGTCGGAGCCGCGCTGCCCGCGGCCGTCGTGGTCGACGGCGCGCTCGAGGTCGGCTCCGTGATGTCGCTGGTCCTCTCTGTCGACCACCGCGCCATCGACGGCGCTCTCGCCGCGCGCTGGATGGCGGCCTTGGTGGTGGCACTCGAGGAGCCGATGCGGCTGCTGGCATGAGTGCGGTCGCGTTCCTCGGACTCGGCCGGATGGGTCTGCCGATGGCGGCCAATCTCGTTGCCCGAGGACACGAGGTGACGGTGTGGAACAGGACTGCGGCCACGGCGGAGGCGTTCGCCAGCGAGCACCGGTCCGCCGTCGCGCCGACGCCGGGCGCAGCGGTGCGATCGGCCGATTTCGTGGTCAGCATGCTCGCCGACGATGCCGCGCTACTGGGCGCCTATCTCGGCCAGGACGGGGTCCTCGAAACGCTGCCCGACGGCGCGGTGTGTGTCGACATGGCGACGGTGTCCCCAAGTACCGTGGCCACCCTGCACGACCTCATCACCAAACAGGGTTCGGCGTTCATCGACGCCCCGGTGTCGGGCAGCGTCGCTGCCGCCACCGCCGCAACGCTGACGATCATGGCCGCGGGCGAACCCGACGCCGTTGAGCGGGCACGAGCGGTGCTCGACCACCTCGGAGCTCCGGTCATCGCGATGGGACCCAGCGGCGCCGGGTGCGCGATGAAGCTCGTGGTCAACGCGATCCTGCACAGCCTGAACGGTGCGGTCTCCGAGGCCCTGGTCCTCGCGGAGCGGGCCGGCATCGAACGGAGCGATGCCTACGCCGTCCTCGTGGAGAGCGCCGTCGCGGCGCCGTTCGTCCAGTACCGACGCGCGAGCTTCGAGCGACCCAATGAGTTGCCGGTCGCCTTCCGCCTCGACCTGGCCGCAAAGGACATCCGGCTGGCACTCGCCCTGGCCGCGGACGTGGGCGCCAACCTCCCGCAGGCACGAACAAACCTCGACGTGCTGGCGCTAGCGGTCGACGCCGGGTTCGCAGAGCGCGACGAGACCGCCTTGGCAGAGTACCTGCGGCTGGCGGGCCGACCGCTGGGAGAGTGAGCGAGGTGACCGACCCTCAGCATGTCGTCGTGGTCGGCGCCGGCATCGTCGGCTTGGCCTCGGCATACGCGTTGACGCAGCGCGGGGTTCGGGTCACGGTGCTGGAGAAGGAACCGATCGTCGCGGCGCACCAAACCGGGAACAACTCCGGGGTAATCCACTCGGGGCTCTATTACCAGCCCGGCAGCATGAAGGCGACGCTCGGGACCGCGGGTGCGGCGTCGATGCTCGCCTTCGCGCGCGAGCACGGGGTCGCGGTCGAGCAGTGCGGCAAGCTGGTCGTGGCGACCAACCCCAGCCAGCTCCCCGCGCTGGATGAGCTGCTCCGCCGCGGACGGGCCAACGGGGTGCCGTGTCGCCTGATCGACAGGGCGGAGGCGCTCGAGTACGAGCCCGCGGTGTCATGCGTCGCCGCGCTCCGAGTCGAGTCCACCGCGATCGTCGACTACGTCGGAGTCAGCCGCGTGCTCGCCCGGCTCGTGTCCGAGCGGGGTGGGGAGATCAGGTTGGCAGAGACCGTCGAGCGGATCGACCGGATTGGTCAGCGGACCGTGGTCGGTACGTCGACTGGGGAGGTGAGCGCGGATCTGCTGCTCAACTGCGCAGGCCTGTACAGCGACCGGATTGCAGCAGTTGCGGGCGCACGACCGGACGTCAGGATCATCCCGTTCCGGGGGGAGTATTACGAGTTGACGCCGGCATATGCAGGGCTGGTCAAGGGTCTGATCTACCCGGTGCCCGATCCGTCGCTGCCGTTCCTCGGGGTTCATCTGACCCGGATGATCGGCGGCGGGACCCATGCGGGGCCCAACGCGGTCCTGGCTCTGGCCCGGGAGGGCTACCACTGGGGCGACGTCGCCACCGGCGACTTGTGGGACTCCGTCACTTGGCCTGGCCTTTGGCGGCTGGGCCGCCGCTACTGGCGCACCGCATTCGACGAGGTGGCCAGATCGTGGTCACGCAAGCGTTTTGCCGCCAGCCTGCGCGAGCTGGTCCCGGCGATCCCTGACGAGGGTCTGGTGCCGACTCACGCCGGCGTGCGGGCGCAGGCACTGCGACGGGACGGCTCCCTGGTCGGCGACTTCCACTTCCTGCGTCGGCCGGGGGAGGTCCACGTTCTGAACGCCCCGTCTCCGGCGGCGACGGCGTCCCTGGAGATCGGCAAGCGGGTTGCCGACGAGCTGCTGGGCGACGCATGACCTCGCTGTCGGCGCTGTGTTGTCACATCCCGAGCTGATCGGTTCGCGGAGTCACACGAGAACCATCCCGCCATCGATCATGATCACCTGACCCGTCATGTAGTCGGAGTCGCTCGAAGCCAGGTAGAGGGCCGTCCCGGTGATGTCGTCTGGGGTTGCCACACGACCGCGCAAGATGTCCGAGCCGAAGTCGGCCATGGCCTGGCCGGGTTGGTCGGCGTCCCCTATCGAGAATAGGTCGGCGTCGAGCTGGGTCCAGAGCGGCGTCTGTACGACGCCTGGGGCAAAGGCGTTGACCGTGATGTTGTGCTCGGCCAAGCCTCGAGCGGCTGCCTGGGTCAAAGCGTTGACGGCGAACTTGCTGGCGGAGTATGGGGCGAAGCTGGCGTAGCCCTGTCGGCCCGCTATTGAGGAGGTGTTGATGATCTTTCCGCCGCCGGTGGGGATCATCCGGCGGGCCCCCTCTTGGATCCCGATCAGGGTGCCGAGCGCGTTGACGTTCATGATCGCGTGCCAGTTCTCGTCGGTGACGTCCAGGAAGTGGAGGGGCTTGTTGAAGCCAGCGTTGTTGAACAAGACATCCAGCCGCCCGGTCGCTGCGACGAACTGCGTGAAGACCTCAATCATCTGGCCCCGGTTGCTGACGTCCGCCTCGAGCGGAATGGCGGAGCAACCACTTTCCGTGAGTTCGGCGCAGGTCTCTTGCGCAGCGGTCAGATCAAGGTCGAGGACCCCCACGATGGCTCCCTCGCTCGCGAGCCTGGTCGCGATCGCCCTGCCCATGCCGCTCCCCGCGCCGGTAACGAGGATCGAGGCGTCTTGTACTCGGCCCATGAATGAGCCCCTTCCCATGCCGCGGGTGGAGGGCTGCGGCGGTGCCGCCCGTCACGAGTCGACCGATGATCGTGGGTAGTCTTACTAAACACGCGAGCGCTCAGCCGGTCAATGCCTGAGCAGGGCTTCCTCAAGATCACGTCGCAGATGTAGAGTTTCACTGAACAAGGCAGGGCAGGGCGCCGAATCTGATGCCGCCTGTTCGCCGGTGCTGAGGGATGGAGGCTGCGTGAGCAAGGTCGGAGAGCTGCACCACGTGGGCATCACCGTGCGCGACATGGACGAGTCCGTGGACTGGTACACCCGGACCTTCGACACGACATGCGAGTTCCGTGCCACGTCGTCAGGGCCGGAGCTGTCGACCTCGGTCGGCGTGCCCAATGCGGAGCTGGAGCTCGCGTTCCTGAGGTTCGGCAGCTCCTCGATCGAGCTGCTGAGATACTTGAACCCCCGGCAGGAGAGCAACGAACGCAGCAACGCAGACGTGGGTTCGACGCACATCTGCCTCCACGTCGAGGACATCCGCGAGACCTACGAGAGGATGCAGGCGCGGGGTGTGGTCTTCCTCGCAGAACCCCTGCTGATCAACGAAGGCCCACTTGCCGGATGCTCCTTCGTCTACTTCAAGGATCCGAACGGCGTGACCCTCGAGCTGTTCCAGGTCCCGGCACCGGAGCGCTAGCCAGCACTCGGTGCCGCCGTATCGCGATCATGCCCAGATTGCTCGTATGACTCCGGCTCGAGCACCGAAGCGTCGTCTTGTCATCCGTCTTCGTCAGTGCGCTGCCAGTGCGTCTCTGTCAGTCCGCGTAGGTCGGGCGGCGGTGTCCCCGGCGCGGACCGTGGCCGCACTGACATAGCAGCGACTGCTTGTCGTTACTCGAGGTGAACTGAAGGGCGCACGCTCGTCCTTGAGGGCTCGTCAGCAGAGTCGCGCAATCGGCGGCATAGATGGGGCGAACGCCCTAACAGCTAGCCATGGTCTGGTCACTTCTAGTTCTCCTCACGATCGGGTTCTGGATCTGGAGCCTGGTGTGTCGCTATACGCATCACGAATCAACGTTGGGCAGAGGCGGATGAGAGCAAAGTGCTCTGGGTGCTGCTGATCGTTTTCCTAAGTCTTCTGGGATCGCTCCTGTACCCCGTGATCCCGAGACCGAAGTTGAAAGCCTCGGCAGTCTGAACACCGGATCTTGGCGTGTGCACCGGACGGTTGCTCAACTGCAAACGATTGACGCCGCCGAGGACATCACCAAACGCTGAGGCTCTCCGTCGCCCGTCCCACGCTCGATCTCTTGCGCATTGCGGATCAGCGGATCCCTCGTCCGGCTGGCGGTGATCGCATACGTCGTCCGATGATCCTGAGGAGAACCTTCCTGCCATCCCGTCCTGGAGGACTGGCGCCTGTTCGCGGCTGATAGGCCGCACCGGCGGGATCGGGGCAAGTCTGTCAGTGCGGGCGTCACGGACGCGGCACGACTGGGAAGTCATCGTCACGATTGCGGCAGCCACGGTGTTCATTCCCTCATGAGCCCGACCGGCCGGGAGGCTCTGACTTGCTCATGGCTGAACTCAAAGGTCTTCCTCTTCGCCTTCGTTGTCCTGACGCGTCTCACTCGAGAGGGTTCGCACGCATGAACCGCACCTCCTCCTGGTCGAGACGTGCTTGCACTCGGCGCAGCACGATGTCGTCGATGCGCTGCTCGTCGCGCAGTTCCAGTAGCGCCTCGCGCCGGCGGCCGATGAGCGCGAGTGAGAGGCTTCGGTACTGGTCGTCGTGCTGGATGGCTGGGTCACCTTGTGCACCGGCGGCCGCCTCCAACTTCCGCTGCTTGTCCAGCTCGTGACGCACCCGCTCGACCACCATGTCGCCGCTGCCGAGCTCGCTGGCAGTGGTGTCCACAGCATCGATTGCTGCGTCCAGGGAGTACTCGGCGGCGAACTGGAGTTCCTCGGCGACCGACGTGTCGACGGGCAGTCGCGCGAACCTGACAACCGACGGCAGGAACAGCGCCTGGAGGAGGGTGAGCATGATGACGCCGCAAGCGATCAGCACCATGAGGTCCCTGTCGGGGAACGGGGAGCCAGAGTCAAGTGTGTGTGGCACGGCGAGGACCGCAGCGAGCGAGACGGCGCCGCGGAACCCTGCCACTGCGCTGACGGTGCGTTGCCGCGCCGGGACCCGACGCAATCGCTGGGCGGGACGGCGATCGAGGAGCCGGATGAGGTAGGGCGTGGTGTAGACCCACGCCCACCGCACCCCGATCACGACGGCGGTGACGACGAGGACGTCGGCGAGTGCCCGCAACATGGAGGTGCTGTTCAACTCCCGGAAGGCGGACTGGGCCGAGACTCCGATCAGGACGAAGAGCGCACTGCTGAGCACTGTGGTGGACAGCGCCCAGAACGGGAGGGCGATCTGGCGGGTCAGGGCACCGGTGATGCGTGGCGTCACCTGACTCATGAACAGTCCGCAGACGACGACGGCCAGAACGCCGGAGGCGTGGGTGGCGTCGGCCAGCAGAAACGCGGCGAAGGGGGTCACCAGCATTGCGATGCTCTCGAGCATGGGGTCGTCCATCCGGCGGCGCACCTGCCAGCTGAGCAGTCCGATGAGTGCGCCGGCGAGCAGGCCTCCGACGTAGGACCACACCAGCAGCCAGGTCACGTGCCAGCCGGTGAGCTGCTGCTCGCCGACCGTAACGCTGACGGCTAGCCCGTAGAGGACGAGGGCGGTGCCGTCGTTGATCAGGCTCTCGGCGCGGAGCACGGTGACCGTGCGGCGCGGCAGGTCGCCGGCTAGGACGCCGACGGCCGTCGCGTCGGTCGGGGCCAGCGCGGCGCCGAGGACCCAGGCCGGCCCCCATGCGAGGCCGAGTCCGTGAGCGGCGGCGGCGACCGCGGCAGCAGTGGCGGCGACCAGCGCGGTGCTGGTGAGAACCACGACCCGCAGGTTGTTGCGGATCTCCCGCAGCGAGGTTGTCAGGCTCTCCCAGTACAGCAACGCGGGCAGGAACACGAGTAGAACGACCTCCGGCGGCAGCTGAGCCTGGCGTAGGTGCGGCACGAACCCGACCAGCACCCCCACCAATACGAGGAGGATGGCCGGCGCGATCGGGTAGCGGTGCGCGAGCGCGCCGCAGGCGACCAGGGCGACACCCAGCAATACGACCATCTCGAGTCCAAACACGAACTCATCTTGGCCAGCCGCGTGCCCATCAACCACATCGGACCCTCAACCTTGTCCATATGTGGTCGGCGGGCATGACGCAGGGCCTCGATCTGCCGGCCCAAACTTGCATGTGTCGAGTCGACCTTCCACCCGCTCTCTGGTGCCGCAAGCCCGTGGTGCGTGACCCAGACGCGGCTGACGCACGTCTTGGGCGAGCGGATTAGTCGTCCGACTCTGGCACCTCTAGGACGGGTGGGAGACCGAACCAGTCGAAGAGGGACGTCTCGAACCTGCTTAGCTCGCTGATCCCCCGGTCGGTGACGGTCAAGGCGATGAGCCCGCTGGCTTGTCGGACGCCGTCGGCCCCGACCACGTACGCGCCGAAGGCCGGCTGCCCGTTGGCCCGGGTCGGGACAAGGGAGAACTGGCGGGCGCCGAAGAGCAGCTCGAGGAATTGCCTGACCGGGTTGTGACCCACGTACTCGAACGGGATCGGCGGCATCGACATGAAGACGTCGTCGGTCAGCAGCGCCACCACGCGGGCGACGTCCGCCGCCTCGTACGCCGCCACGAATCGAGCCACGAGCTCCTGCTCGGCCGCCGATCCCAGCGCCGCTCGGTGCGTTCGCTCGGCCAGCACCGGTCGGGAGCGCTCCAACGTGGACCGGGCCCGTTTAAGCGCGCTGGTGACCGAATCGACGCTCCGGTCGAGCATTCCGGCCACCTCAGTGGCGGGGAAGCCGAGCACGTCGCGGAGCACGAGGACCGCGAGCTGTAACGGCGGCAGTACCTGGAGCGCGGCGACGAAGGCGAGCGAGATCGACTCGGTCTGCTCGTAGCGGGCTTCCGGTCCCAGCGGCAGGTCGTAGGCACCCTCGAGCAGTGTCTCCGGGAACGGCTCCAACCAGGGAGCCTGGCCCAATCGGGTCGGGTCAGGCGCTGTCATTCCGGGGACGTCCCAGGCCTTGGCCGGTCGGCGCTTGGTCGTCCGCAACGCGTTCAGGCAACGGTTGGTCGCGATCCGGTAGAGCCAGGTCCTCATCGACGCTCGTTGTTGGAAGGTGCCGAGCCCCTGCCACGCACCGACAAGGGTGTCTTGCAGCGCGTCCTCGGCATCTTGGAGCGAGCCGAGCATCCGGTAGCAGTGCACCAGCAGCTCGCGTCGATGCGGTTCGGTCAGTGCCCGGAAGGCCTCCTCGTCGCCTGCCTGCGCCCGGGAGATCAAGTCGCTCATGGGATCACTGTCTCGCTCGTCGTAGTCGATGTCCTCGTACCGACACCGCGCGAGGCGCGAACTGGGCGCTCGACCCACGCCCATTTCTCCTGGGAGTCGGTGTCTGACCTGTCGTACCGAACATCCCGAGAGAAGGAGTACACCGATGGGCACCATTGTGGTCAACACCAACATGACGCTGGACGGCGTCGTCGAGAACCCCACCGGCGAGGACGGCCCCGGCGGGGGATGGTTCAACGCCAAGTCGGCCGCCGACCAGGACGCCTGGGCGAAGTTTGAGTTCGAGGAGGCCCTCGACACCGACGCGCTGCTGCTGGGCAGGGGGACCGATGCCTGGTTCGCCAAGCGCTGGAACGACCGCTCGGGCGATTGGGCCGACCGTCTCAACGGGCTCCCCAAGTACGTCGTGTCCTCCACGCTGACCGAGACCGCGTGGGCGAACGGGACCGTGCTGCGCGGGGATGTCGCCGAGAACGTGGCGCGGCTCAAGGACGAGGTCGACGGCAGGATCGTCGTCTTCGGCAGTCGCACCCTGGTGCAGACGTTGCTGGAGCACGAGCTGGTCGACGAGCTGCGCCTCTTCGTCTTCGGGGCCCTGGTCGGCCGCGGCGGTCGACTGCTTGAAGCAGGGGCACCGGAGTCCTTGCGCCTCACCCGAGCCGAGCGCCTCGGCGACGGCCTGCTCTTCGTCGCCTACGACGTCGTCCACGACTGAGCCTTGCCGGTCCTCCCGCTCAGGCGCGAGCGGCGAATGGCACTTGATCCGCCCGGCCAGGGCGCTGACCTGCCTCCCAGGTGCCGAAAAGACGCGCCGCGGCGCTGACCGAAGCGAGCTCGAACGGCGTCGGCTTTTGGTTTCGGAGATGTCAGCGGCAGTGTCGAACACTCTGCACTTTGGTCGCGGGAGCCATTGCCGGTCGGCCCGCCGGAGCCAGCTCAGGTCCGCTCGAGCCGCCGCGCGAGGTACGGCGCGGTCGCGCTGCCGTCGGCCTTCGCGATGTCGGCCGGCGTGCCGGTCGCGACGACCCGACCGCCGGCGTCTCCTCCGCCCGGGCCGAGGTCGATGACCCAGTCGGCGGTGGCGATCGCGTCGAGGTCGTGCTCGACGAGAACCACCGTGTTGCCGGCGTCGACGAGCCGGTGAAGCTGGCGCAGCAGGAGCGCGGTGTCCGCGGGGTGCAGTCCCGAGGTCGGCTCGTCGAGCAGGTAGAGCGCGTGGCCGCGGTGCGCCCGCTGGAGCTCGGTGGCGAGCTTGATGCGTTGTGCCTCACCGCCGCTGAGCTCGGTCGCCGGCTGTCCCAGTCGCAGGTAGCCCAAGCCCACCTCGCGCAGCGTCTGAAGGCTGCGTGCGGCGGCCGGCACGTCGGCGAGGAACGTCGCGGCGTCGTCGACGGACAGGGCGAGGACCTCCGCGATGTTCTTGTCGCGGTAGGTGATCTCGAGCGTCTCGGCGTTGTAGCGATCGCCGTGGCACGTCGGGCAGGGTGCGTAGGTGCCGGGCAGGAAGAGCAGCTCGACGGAGACGAATCCCTCGCCCTGACAGGTCTCGCAGCGGCCCTCGGGGACGTTGAAGGAGAAGCGGCCCGCGCCGTAGCCGCGGGCCCGGGCCGCGTCCGTGGCGGCGTACAGCTTCCGCACGGCGTCGAACATCCCCGTGTACGTCGCGAGGTTGGACCGCGGCGTCCGGCCGATCGGCCGCTGGTCGACGAGCACCAGTCGGTCGAACGACGCGAGGGCAGTCGGGTCCTCGGCGAGCACCTGGCTGACCAGGGTCGACTTGCCGGAACCGGACACCCCGGTGACGGCGGTCAGCACGCAGAGCGGGATGTCGACGGACAGGTCGCGCAGGTTGTGGCGGCGCACACCGGCCAACCGCAACCAGCCCTGCGGGGCACGCACGTCGTGCACCAGCCGCTCGGCGCGACCGAACATGTAGGCGCTGGTGGCCGACTCGGTGACGTCCTCGAGATCCGCCACCGGGCCGCTGTAGAGCACTCGGCCCCCGGCCTCGCCCGCACCGGGGCCGATGTCGACGACCCAGTCCGCACGCCGTACGACGTCGAGGTCGTGCTCCACGACGAACAGCGAGTTGCCGGACGCCTTCAGGCGGTCCAGGACATCCAGCAGCGGCTCCGCGTCGGCCGGGTGCAGGCCGGCGGAGGGCTCGTCCAGGACGTAGACGACCCCGAACAGCCCGGAACGCAGCTGGGTGGCGATCCGCAGGCGCTGCGCCTCACCGGGCGACAGGGTCGTCGAGCTCCGTCCCAGACTCAGGTAGCCCAGGCCCAGGTCGAGGAGCACCTCGATGCGGGCGACCAGATCAGCGCAGATCCGCACCGCGACCTCGTTGGCCTCCTCGGGCAGCTCGGCGACCGGCCGCAGCAGCGCGACCAGCTGGGTGAACGGCAGGTCGTTGACCTCGGCGATCGAACGCCCGAGGAAGGTCACCGCGAGGGCCTCCGGCCGCAGTCCGCTGCCCTGGCAGTCCGGGCAGGGCGCGTCCTCCACGAACCGCAGGGCCCGCTCGCGCATCCGCTCGCTCTTGGAGTCGGCCAGGACGTGCATGACGTGCTTGCGCGCGCTCCAGAACTTCCCGTAGTAGCCGTAGTCGACGCGATCGGGTTCGGGCTCGATGAGCACCGACGGCTGCTCGTCGGTGAAGAGCAGCCAGTCGCGGTCCTTCTTCCTGAGCCTGCGCCACGGCCTGTCGATGTCGATGCCGAGACCGGTGACGATGCTGCGCAGGTTGGCACCCTGCCAGGCACCGGGCCAGGCGGCGATCGCGCCCTCGCGGATGCTCAGGGACGGGTCGGGGACGAGCAGCTCCTCGGTGACGTCGTGCACGACACCCAGACCGTGGCAGCGCGGACACGCGCCCGCCGCGGTGTTGGGCGAGAACGCCTCGGCCGGGAGGTGGTCGGCCCCGGCGGGGTAGTCGCCCGCTCGCGAGTAGAGGATCCGCAGCAGGTTGGACGAGGCCGAGCGGCTCGGCGTCCAGGTGGACGGTGTTTCAGTCGAGGCCGACGGGAACTTCGACGAGGAGTGATGTTCGACCGGCACCGAGTACTCCGTCACCATCGACGCACGGGCCTCCACCGCGAACCTGAACGGCCTGCGTGTCGTGGTGGACGAGGGTTGCGGAGATCCCGAGGGCGGTCCCGGCCGGTGCGCCAGTGAAGCCGCGCGCGTGACGATCGGCGTCTTTGGCAGGCACGCCACCTGGGCGCCTCATCCGTCGCCTCGCCTGCCGCTGGGTCCAGTGGCGAGTCGCTTCCGAAGTCGCCGGGGCCGCCGGTGGCCGCGCGCTGTGTGGCGCCGTCAGCCCGCTCAAGCGCTGACGACCTGCGCCATGATCGCTTCGTCGATCCTGGTCGATCTCAGGGACGGGATGCCGGAGCGCCCATGAGGTCCGTGCCGATGGGGCTTGCCCAACACTTTCGGGGTATGAAGGCTCCCATGCGCATCTTCTTTACCGGTGGGAGCGGCAAGGCTGGCAAGCACGTCGCGCCGTACCTCGCTGAGCAGGGCCACCACGTCACCAACGCCGACCTCGTCCCGCTGGAGCACCCAGCGGTCGCCGACCTTCGGGTCGATCTCACCGATGCCGGTGAGACCTACTCGGCGCTCGCCGGGCTGGCGACCTTCGACGAGCTGGACCTGCCCAAGAAGCCCACCTACGACGCCGTTGTGCACTTCGCCGCGGTGCCGGCGATCCTGCTCGCCTCGGACGCAGCGACGTACGCCACGAACGTCCTTAGCACCTATAACGTGCTCGAGGCGGCGACTCGGCTGGGGGTGCGCAAGATCGTGTTCGCCTCCTCGGAGACGACCTACGGGATCTGCTTCGCCCAGGGTGAGCGGCGCCCGCTCTACGTTCCGGTTGACGAGGACCACCCGACTGTCCCCGAGGACGCCTACGCGATGTCGAAAGTCGCCGGCGAGGTGACGGCGCGCGCGTTCCACGCCCGCACCGGGGCGGACGTCTACGGTCTGCGGATCAACAACGTCATCGAGCCGCACGAGTATGCCGAGATGTTCCCTGCCTTCCTCACCGACCCGTCGCTGCGGCGCCGCAACCTGTTCGCCTACATCGATGTCCGCGACCTGGGCCAGATGGTGCAGTGCTGCCTCGAGACCAACGGGCTGGGCTACGAGGTCTTCAACGTCGCCAACGCCGACATGTCCGTGGCTGCGACGACGCAGGAGATCCGTGACCGCTTCTACGACGAGGTGGAGGTGCGCCGGGAGATGGGTCGCGACGAGACCTTCTACGCCATCAACAAGGCACGGGACCTTCTCGGCTACACACCACGTCACTCCTGGCGCGACGTGCTGGCCGATCATGTCGCCGGGCACGGCTGAGCGCTCACCACCGTCGTCTTTGCGCTCCATTGGAAGCTCGGCTTCACCTTCGATCGAGGGGCACAGTCGAGCTGGACCTCGCGGGCGACAAGGGCGAGCACGTTGTGATCCTCGAAGCCGGTCGCGCCACGCTCGAGCTGTCCAAACCCGCGCAGGTCGCGATGATCGACGAGGTCGAGGTGGGCCACCGGGTGGCTCCGCGACTGCGGGTCGCGTTCGAGGTCGACAACACTGCCGACACCACCGGCCTGCTGGCGGAGGCTGGGACCGAAGTCGTGGCACCTGCGCCCGGCGAACTGCACATCACGATTTTCGAGGAGTCGGGTCCGGCCTGAACGCGTCACCGTTTGGCGCTCCACTGCCCATCGGTGTGGGTTCGGGCTCTTGCGAAGTGCGACAAACGCCGATAGGTGCGTGACGGTGATTCCAGCTGGGCAGATTTTGCGTACGGGACGACCATGGCCGCATTGCTTGACGTTTCGGTGTACCGCCGTCACACGGTGCGTCCGTCGCGGATCGCGAGGGCGTCAGCCGCGGACTCCTCGCCAACCACCTCGCCCATGTAACAGCGCACAGCGGGCGAGGTGGCTGGAGAGCCGTCCGAAATGGTCCTGGTGGCATCCCAGGTCGGCCCGCTCAGAGCCGCACCTGACCCGAGCAGACTTCGCCGGTGGCCGGATTGGTGGCTCGCGCCTTGATGATGTCGGTGCCTGCTTGGTCGGCCGTGAGGCGCCTGACGGTGAACGAGCCGCTCGGCGCCAGCGTGGTGCGTCGGCCGGAGAAGACAGTCGTGGTGTTGTCGGCCAAGCGGACGGCCCAGGTCTGGCCGGCCTTGTTGCTGTCGACCGCGAACTCGATCTGGATCGTGCCGAGGTCGAGGTCCGGCTTGGCCTTCAGCTTCCAGGTCGACGTTGCGCTGCACGAACCTGAGGTCCCAACGGCGGTGGCACCTCCGCTGGCCTGAGCGGGGGCGATGGTGGCCAGTGTGGACAAGGCCACGCAGGCTGTGGCGGCAAGAGTGACGGAGCGGGATGTCTTCATGAGATGTCTCCAGAGGTGGGGCCCGGACGGGTTCCGGGCGGTGTGAACGATGTGGTGAGACTGCTCCTCGTCGGGTCGCGGATGCCAGTGTCCGTAGGGCCTACAACCGCCACAGCGCGCATGTGCTTGGGCGGTAGTAGGACGTTCGTCCTCTGGCGAACTCGACCCGCGTAGGTGCCACAATGGAGTAACCGGAGCACCAGGAAGGGACAGCGGCACGCTCATATGGGACTGGTCGAACCACCCAGCAGTGACGTCGCGTCGAGGAGCCCCAGTGGGATGCGTACGTCGAGAGCCTCGCCCTCCCGCGCCGCGCTATTCCATGGGTATGCGGCGCTGCGCTGGTCCACGCTTCAGTGTTGTGCGGCGCTGCTGCTGCCCGAGACCGAGACGCGCTAGCGGGCACACTGACCTCCCGACCAGACAACGGCAGAGAGCGTGAGGAGGCAGACGGATGGCGCTGGCCCGCAGCTTCGTCCCTGGGAGACTCCGCCGGCACTGGAGCGATGACCGAACAGTGTTCAGGGACTGTCGGTGTTCGTTGGGATGTCAGCTTCCTGGCGGTGAGTAGCCGACAGACATGTTCGCGGCCTCGTCGCTCTGAGCCGACGTGAGCAAGACGACGGTCTCGTACTTGCTCAGCGCACCGGTCTGGCCGACGACGGTGCCGGCGATCGCTGGCATTGCCTCACGGCCAGGCGCATCGACGATGGCGTACAAGTCATCAGAGCCGCGGGAAGAGTAGACACCGTCGCTGAAGCACGACCGCGTGGCTTTCGAAGACGAGCGCTGACCCACATCTTGGCCCCGGGACAGCTCGGCGCAAACGCGGACCGCAAGCCGACGCACATCGTGACGGGGAGCGACTCGGTTCTCACTGGTCGCGCGTCTTGCGGGTGCACCTACGCTGCGGAAGGACGCGCCTCTCGAGCATGGCTGGCAACACCCGCGCTCAGAGGTCTCCCGAGCCGGGAACGGCCAGGAACTCGTCTAGGGCGGTGAGGGTCGCGTCGGGCTCTTCCTCAGCGAGGAAGTGGCCGCAGTTGAGCGCCTGGCCTCGCACGTCCGTGGCGTAGTTGTTCCACACGTCAACAACGTCGTAGGCGCTGCCGACGAAGCCCTCGGCGCCCCAGAGCACGAGCATGGGGCACTCCACGCGCCGACCGGCTGCAGCGTCGACCTCGTCGTGCTCAAGGTCGATGGATGCGCCGGCGCGGTAGTCCTCGCAGCTTGCCCTGATCACGTCTGGGTCGCTGAAGCAGCGGACGTACTCCTCGACCGCCTCGGGCGCGAAGGCCTCGATCCCGGCGGGGCCCGACCACTGTGCGAGCTTGCGTCGCACCCAGTAGCCCGGGTCGGCGCTGATCAGGTGTTCGGGTAGGTCTGCGGGCTGGGAGAGGAAGAACCAGTGGTAGTACGCCTGTGCCATGGCGCGGTCGACGTGGGTGAACACGTGCCTGGTCGGGACGATGTCGAGGAGTGCGACTCGGGAGACCACCTCGGGGTGGTCCAGGCAGAGTCGGTGCGCGACTCGGGCGCCGCGGTCGTGACCGACGAGCGCAAAGTTCTCGAAGCCGAGCCGCCGCATGAGTCCGACCTGATCGGCGGCCATGAGGCGTTTGGAGTACGAGGCGTGATCGCGCACCGATGCTGGTCGGGACGAGTCGGCGTACCCACGTAGGTCGGCGAGGACGACTGTGTGCTGGTCGGCCAGGTCCGGAGCGAGCCTGTGCCACATCACGTGACTCTGCGGGTAGCCGTGCAGGAGCAGCACAGGTGGCCCGTCGCCGCCCACGGCGGCGTGGATGCGTGCTCCATCGACCTCGATGTCACAGCTGTCAAAGTTCTCGAGCACGGGCCTTGCTTACCACTCCCCGGCCTCCGGCCAGACAACCCGAGGCACACACGCTCGGATGCACGCACGCGCCGGTGCGACGGAGATGCTGTCGCTGCCCGGCTTGGCTACGGCAACCCATGCGCCGGACGCGACCATCGCGCCACCGTTCGCAGACAGCATTTGGTTGCCGAGACTGCTCGCCGCTTCGATCTGTCCTCGGGCCCGGGCGAGGGACGCGACTGTGTAGCACGCATCCTCATAGCCACCGCTCGCGGTCCTTCTGAACAGTCCATCCCGCACTAGGAAGGCGTGCACGACGCCGTTTCGGATACGACGTGCCGATGCAAGGCCCTCCATTCACTGAGGCATCTGAGGGAGGGCGTGCGAGTGATGACCAAGGGCCGCTGTTGAAGGCCGCCCAATGGATCGTCGAACAAGCGCTTCGTTGAAGCCCGCAAACCATTCGAGCGAGGTCAAAGCAGATCGCCGCCAACGAGCGGTGGCACGAGACACCCGTCTCCACCTGGAGTCATCGCTGGATCCGGGACCTGGCCGGCCGGTGCCCGGTGTGTGAGGATCGGGCGGTGGTCGTGGATTCTTTCCCTCGCCTGGCTGCGCGCACGTTGAACTTCAGCCTGGGACTTCCGCGCGAACTGGTGGTGAGTCCCGACGGTGAGCGGGTCGTGTTCGTGAGGTCGGAGTCGGGTACCACGCGCGAGCTGGGGCTTTGGGTTTGTGAGCTGCCGAGCGGGGCGGAGCGCCGGCTCTGTGACCCCGTTGAGCTGCTGGCCGAGTCCGAGGAGGCTCTGACGGGCGAGGAACGTGCGCGTCGCGAGCGTGCCAGGGTGCAGACCGCCGGGATCACCGCGTTCAGCACCGACGACGCGGTGACCAGGGCCGTGTTCGCGTTGTCATCGCGGCTGTTCGTGGTGGACCTGGTGGGAGAGGCCCCGGTCCGCGAGCTGACGACCCACGTCGCAGTGGTGGATCCGCGCTTGGATCCGACCGGTCGCCGGGTCGCTTTCGCCGGTGATCGCGGGGTACACGTGGTCGAGCTCGACGGCGGTGGATCGCGGCTGCTGGTCGCTCCGGACCCGGGCGACGCGGACGAAGTGGTCTGGGGGCTGGCCGAGTTCATCGCGGCTGAGGAGCTGGGCCGGTCTCACGGCTTCTGGTGGGCCCCCGACGGTGAGCGGCTGCTGGTAGAGCGGTACGACGAGACCCCGGTGTCGGTCTGGTACATCTCTGATCCGGCCCATCCCGAGCTGCCCCCTCGCGCGACCAGGTATCCCCAGTGCGGCACCGCCAACGCCCTGGTGTCGCTGGCCGTGGTGCCGGTCGACGGCGGCGCGCCCGTGCCGGTGGACTGGCGCAGCGATGTCGAGCTGGACGGGAAGGTTTTGGAGTACCTGGCTCACGTCGTATGGAGTGGGGAGCGACCAGTCATCACCGTGCTCACTCGGGACCAGCGCACGCTGCAGTACCGGGATCTCGACCCGGCCACCGGCCGCACCACGGTGCGTGAAGAGGTGTCCGATGACGCCTGGGTTGAGCTCCTGCCCGGGACGCCGATGCTGGTGCCCGATGGTCGACTGGTCACCAGCGCCGACGTGGCAGACAGCCGGCGGCTCTACCTCGACGGTGAGGCGTTCACGCCTCCGGACGTGCTGGTCGACGAGGTGCTGGCCGTCTGCGCTGATGCGGCGGTCGCCGCGGTCATCCCCGGGCTCGGAGCCCGGGCCCTGGCCAGGCTCGGCTTCGACGGGACGGTGGAGATGCTGAGCGACCCCACGGGGTATGCCACCGGGTCGGCGAGCAGGGGTGGAGTCGTCGTGACCCAACGAACCTTGAAGGAGGCGGAGGCGGTCACCACGGTGCGCCTCGGCGACGGCCAGGCGACAGTGGTTCCCTCGAACGCCGAGCGGCCTCCGCTGATTTCCCAAGCGCACACGTTCCGGGCCGGGGACAGCGGCATGCCCACCACGGTGTTGTTCCCTACCGGTCACGTGCCAGGGTCTCGTCGGCTTCCGGTGCTGATGGACCCCTACGGCGGCCCGCACGGGCGGCGCGTCCTCAACAGCGCTCACGCCTACCTGGCTTCGCAGTGGTTCGCCGACCAAGGGTTCGTCGTCATCGTCTGCGACGGACGCGGTACCGCCGGGAACGGCCCCGTCTGGGATCGGCGGGCTCTTCATGACCGGGTCGGAACCGCAGACGACCAGGCCGCTGCCGTACGGGACGTGGCCGAACGGTTCCCCGACGACCTCGACACCGCTCGCGTCGGCATCCGGGGCTGGTCCTTCGGCGGATACCTTGCGGCCCTGGCGGTGCTGCGCCACCCCGACGTGTTCGGCGCAGCCATTGCCGGCGCCCCGACCAGCGACGAACGGCTCTACGACACCTGCTACAGCGAGCGGTACCTCGGAGATCCCAACGTCGACCCCGACATCTACGACCGCAACAGCTTGATCCCGCTGGCGCCGGGGCTCACCCGACCGCTGATGATCATCCACGGTCTGGCCGACGACAACGTCTATCCCGCACACGCCCTCGCCCTGTCCGGGGCGCTCCTGGCCGCCGGCCGGCCCCACGAGTTCCTGCCGCTGACCGGCATGACCCACATGGCCAACGACGAAGTCGTCGCCGAGAACCTGCTCCTCCTCCAAGTCGACTTCCTCCGCCGCTCCCTCGACCTGACGTGAGGGCGCCGCATCGAGGCGCAAAGACGTACACGCCCGGGCGAGTGGTGACATCCGATCGTAGAGCTTGAGGGTTGATAGTCAGCCACGCGCTGCTGACACGCGCAGGAGCACGGGAGGGCCATCAATCGTTTTGTAGCAGGCTTGCGGTACACAAGATTTTGTGTCAGTCTCCTGGCACATAGGGGTGTGAGACGCGTGAACCGAATCGAGACTTTCGAGGCCTCTCTGCACGGATCGACGCGAGCACAGAGCTTGCTGCTGCGGCGCTACGGCATCGCTGTCGACGACGAGAACACGAAAGCGCTGGCTGCATACGCAACTCGTGTGCGGCGCGCGCGGTGGTGGGGCGCGGGGGGAGTGCTGATCGCGTCGGGACTCGGATTGCTGGGCCCTTCGGTTGAAGATGGTGGCTGGGACCTCTCGCTGCTCCTGGCCGGCTACTTGATCGGATCCGGTGTGGCGGAGTTCGCGTCCCCCGCGTTGCGGCAAAGCGGAACCACGCACGCCGCGTCGTTGGCGCCACGTGCCCCGGCGTGGTTGCTGCCGCTTTGGGCGCAGGTTCTTCCGTGGCTGACCCTCGTCCCGTGCCTAGCAGCCCCGGTGCTACTGCTCGGTGACCATCCCGTTGGCGTGGCGCGGTTCAAGGACAGTACCGGCAGCGTATTGGCGACCGCGGCATGGTTCCCGACAAGTGTCCTGATAGGGACGGCCGTGTTGGCACTCGCCGCTCTCCTGGTTTGGCGATTGACGTTGCGCGCGCTCACCGCGCGACCCCTTCCGCTGGATCGTGTCGGGGCGGCTCAAGTCGACCTCCTGACTCGAGCCTTGTCGGCACGCGCCGCCTCTGGGGCGGCCGCCGCGCTTGGGCTCCTGCTGCTTGGCGGGCTCGGTGCCCTCAGCGCCGAACCCCTGATGTCACAGGCATGCACCTCCGTAACCGACTGCCACTACCTGTACTGGTGGCACGATCACTACGCCGCCTTTCAGGACGTCGGCGGGCTCATGGCGTTCGCGGCCGTCCTGGTCTTCTGGTTCAGTCGCCTACCCCGTGTGAATCGCGCACTGTTGCAGACAGCGGCGCCGGCGTCCGCATGAGGGTCATAGTCGACACCACCTCGCCGATCCCTGCCTATGAACAGATCCGCGCACAGGTCACGGCCCTGGCGGACAACGGCGTCCTACCGGCGGGGACCCGCCTCCCGCCGATTCGACAACTCGCCGCCGACCTAGGTCTTGCACCGGGCACCGTCGCCAAGGCGTACGCGCTGCTGGAGAAGGCCGGGGTGGCATCGACGCATCGACGACGTGGCACCTTGATCACCGACCGTAGTGTCCTCGACCCAACCCAGCAGCTCAGCGAGCTCCGCCGCGCTGCCGCAGGCTTCGTCGCCACCGTTCGGCTCCTCAATATCGACCGGACCACCGCCCAGGAAGCGATCGACGAAGCCCTGGCCGACGCCATCGACACATAACCGTCGGCGCTTGTCGAGCGACCCAGACAGACGGGGCCCGCGCCGTCAGGCGGCGATATGAGGCATCTGGGCGGTGAGTGGTTGAGGGGATTCACGGCCCTCAGGGGCTGACGGTCGGCTTTGGCAGCCCCTGCTCGGTAATCCACGAATCTTGTGAGTGAGGCCCCGGCCCGCAACCACTCACGAAGAGCGGTCCCCCATACCTTCTAGGGCGACCGTCGTCGTCGAATACGAGAGCGCAGCCGGCCTCACGAACCTGATGAAGTATTGGCCGCTCCTGCGAAGCGAGCAACGGCCCGCCAAGAGGTTCGTCATCGTGCATGTCTTTCAGGTCACCAGTCCTGGCGACTACCTGTCGCATCGGCTTCTGTGGGACTTCATGGTGGAGCGCATGACGGCTGACCTCCTGGCGCATGGCCTGCAATGGTCGCTTCACTGGGAGGCCAGGTCATTCACCTATCGCCGCGGAGAGACCGCCGCGACGCGATCGACTTCATTCGAACCAACGTTTTGAGAACGGGACTGAGCTGATCCCGGACACGTGCCTTGTCGCGGCCCATAGGCGCGGCTGCAGCCGCCCACCGCGGCCGCGGCGTTGCGGGTCGACCTCGGTTGCGGTTAGAGGAAGTACAGGCAGGTCCCAAGCGTCGTCGTCGCGGCGGCGGAAGAAGCCGGAGAAGGCCCAACACGTGCGGCACTCGTGGCGGCGGTCAGTCACCCACACCTAGCGCTGCTGCCAGGCCCTCGGGGTCGGCAACGGCGAGGGTCGCGCCCGGATGTCGGATGACACCGGCGGTGTCGATGGCCGTCACGGGCTTGGCGAACTCCAAGCACAGTGCCCGGTCGCCGTTGCTGGTCATCGTCACGCCGCGGTCGCTCATCGACAGATGTGGGGGACCGGCGGTCTTTACGAAGCGGAAGTCGCCGGTGACACGCGCAGCAACGACATTGGCACGCGGGGTCAGCAGCTTCCACGGCCCGTATCGGACGAAGAGCCAATGGGGGCCGACCTCCACCGACGATGTGGCCGCGGTGATGCCGAACGGGCGGGCGGCCGCGGCGTAGGCGGGGGAGAAGGCGAAATCGAACCTGCGGACCACCTCGGTAGGCGGACCCTGCTCGATCATTGGTTCGTCCACGCTCGGCGCATCCGCCGCCGGCGCGGGCGAAGACATGGCAACCAGACGGCGCAGTGCTGCCCGTGCCACCGGCCGGTAGGCCTGAGCAGGGACAGCCACCGGACCGTGCACCTGCATGAGTGCACGGCTGCCGCCCTCCGCGGTCGGCAGCACATAGTGGTGCATCCGCACCCGCGCACGCCCGATCCCCACCTCCCACGACCAGACCCGCAGGCCAGCATCGACCTCGATGACCTCGTAGTCGACGGCGAACGGACCCGGTCCCAGGACGCGGCCCGTGCCTCCCAGCCGCAACGCAGAATCGGCGGATGTCACGTCTTGGATCTGCGGCGCCCACAACGGCCACTGCGACGGGCTGATGAACCGCCGCCAGACCGTGTCGGGACGCGCTATGCCACTGGCCTCAACCAACATGATCTCGAGCCTGCCAGACCTCACCAACCAGTGCTCCGAACCGATCTCAGCTACGTGCTCCGCGCGTCCGCCAAGCGGCTGGAATGACGCGGTTCGCGCTATCGAAGGTCTGCTCGGTTTCCTCCTCGGCGGAACTGCCCTAATGGTCGGTCTGCGGCAACGCGAAACACGATGACAGCGACGCGAAGCACTGGATGCCGGTCCGCGGCCGGGCTCGTCAGTGCAGTATGTCGACAGTCCGCGGGTCACGCTCGCCGGCGAAGAATGTGTCCAGCACCTGCTGGAACACCGGCTCTGAGCCGGCAGCCAGGGCGAAGAGCGTCATCGACGAGCGAAGTTTCGCATCATCGGGTGACCCCATGATCTCGCGAGCAGTCCGATGTGGGTGGGAGAGGACGGCTCGGGCGCACTCGACCAGCCGCGAACCGAGCACAGGGTGATCTAGGTAGGCGCGCGCCTCCCCGAGGGAGCCGATCGCGTAGCGCTGCGACGTCGGCGAGGAACCTAAGCCGACGACCTGGGGAAACACGAACCACATCCAATGGCTCGCCTTGCGGCCAGCACGCAACTCGTTCAGGGCCCGCGCGTGGACACCATCCTGCGCCTTGACGAAGCGCTCCAGTCGGTAGGGGTCCGGCACCCAGCCGACGCTACTTGACGCCGGTCCAGCAGCCGCGCCGAAAGGCGGGGGAAAGACCGCAGCACCTGCCTCGACTCACGTGTGACGCACACCGAGTGAGCCCGTAGCCTCCTGGAACGAGATGCAATCGGTCCTACCCAACTTGCCGCGCGGAGTGACGCTGCTGTCGACCGCGTTCCATGGCGTCATCCGAGATCGACGGCGGCAAATGTCTCTGGTTCCAGCCCTGCCGTGCGACAGCGGGTCCAGGGACTGCCCAGGTTCGGGCATGCTTGATTGTCCATCGCAGCTCCGGCACGCGCCACGAAGCGAGGGCGTAGAGGACCTCGCGGTCATCGCTCAGCGCGGCCGTGTCGTGCGCGGGGCCGTCGTTGCCGTGGATGAAGTCGAGGTGGAGCAGAACCCGCTCGTACTCCACCGATGCCTCGAAGACCTGTGCATGGTCTACGAGAGCGGCCAGGTAGGAGCGGGCCTCGGCGAGGGTGGCCACGTGGGCCATCAACATGGGTACGTCCTCTCGAAGGAAGTGCGCTGCTGTCCGGGTTAACGCGATGGACGCGGAGGCGCTCGCCGAGCCGTCACGGCTGTGGAGAAGCACCGAGAGCAGGAAGCTGGGTACGGCTACGACGCCCGGCGGGCGCGTTCCCCGATTCGCCGCCGCGCCTGGACGTCCTCGATGACGTAGGCCACGAAGTCGGCGTCCCGGTGCTCGATCAGCACCTCGCCGCCGACCTCTCGTGCAGGGGGTCAGGGGTTCGAGTCCTCAACTCCACCAGACGGACAGACCACTGGACACTTTTCGAGCTTTCCTGGATCTGGGACCGCCCGGTCCCGGGCGGTCTCGTCGGTCGCGGCGTGACAGATCAGTACCGGGGCGGGGAGCCCTCGGCGGGAGCGGACGCGAAGAGGTTGAGCCCGAGACGTTCGGCGAGGTACTTGGTCGCCAGCTGGCCGCGGATGCTGTTGCCGGCCGCGTCCAGGGGCGGCGAGTACGTGGCCAGCCCGCCCTTGCCTGGGGAGACCGTCACGATGCCGCCGCTGACGCCACTCTTGCCCGGGACCCCGATCTGGTAGAGCCAGTCGCCTGACAGCTCGTAGAGTCCGGCGCTCGCCATCACTGCCAGCACTCGTCGGCAAACGCCGGGTCTGATCACCGTCTCGCCGGTGGTGGGGTTCACGCCGCCGTTGGCCAGGGTGGCCGCCATCACCGCGAGGTCGTGGACGGTCACGTCCAGTGAGCACTGGCGTGTGTAGATGTCAGTCGCCTCGTCGGGGTCGAAGTAGAGCCGCTGGTAGCTCTTGAGGAGATGGGCGATGCCCTGGTTGCGCATGTTGGTGGCTGACTCGGAGGCGTAGACCTCGGCGTTCACGGTGAGCTCGCGTCCCGCGAACATCGACAGACGGGTTCGGATCGACGCCCATTTCTCGTCTGACGTGGCGCCCGGCGCGAGACTGGTGGTGGCGATCGCGCCGGCGTTGACCAGCGGATTCATCGTCCGCTCAGTGTTGAGCTCGACCGCCATGAGCGAGTTGAACGGGAAGCCCGTGCTGTTGACGCCGAGTTGGAGCCGAGCCTCTTCGTACCCGAGCGCGTCGCAGACGAGGGCGAACACGAACGGCTTCGAAATGCTCTGTATCGAGAACCGCGCAGCGACATCCCCGATCTCGAACGACCGGCCCCAGGGTCCGACCACGGCGATCCCGAACAGATCCGGGGAGGCCTCCGCCAGCACGGGAATGTAGTCCGCGACGGTGCCGCTGCTGTCGTCCCGGTAGCGCTCGTAAGCCTCGGTAACGAGCTGCCGGATCTCCGCAGTCACCGGGAGATCGCCAGTGGACACCCGCGGCGGCGTCGTCGTCTCGTCGAACGGGAGGTCCTCGTGCATCGTCAGCTTTGTCATCGAGTCTCCATCGGCGAGGTTTTTCCGCAGGGTACGACAGGGGGGAGCCTTCTCGGCAACGCCAGAGCGGGTCTCACGAGAGATGCGCTCTGGGGGCAGAAGAGCGCCTACGCGACAGCACTCGGTGCATGATCTGCTCGAGATCCGCGCGGGGGTTCGCCGACACAGCGGTCGTTCGCCACGCCACGACGCCGTCGGGCCGCAGGGCGACGGCACCGTCGTCGCCGGTGCCGAAGGCCTCCGGGAACGACTGCGCGCGGTCGACGAGCGATCCGTCAGCCGCGACCCGATGAGCGACGAGGGGTACGTCGAGGTCCTCTGCGACTCGACCCGCTGGGTCGCACCACGCCTGTCCGGCGGGTCCGGCGAGCAGCACGAAGCCGCCCTCGAACACGACTCATAGCCGCCCCGTCGGTTCCGTGCGCTCAGAGCTGAAGGATGATCCGCCTGGGTTCGGCACCGAGCTCGCCCGGCAGCGGCACGAACCCGGCAGCAAGGAGCTCCTCTCGCACGGCCCCGTCCTCGACCGAGGAACAGACCATGGAGGCATCGGTCCGACGGAGAATTGCGACGAGCTGTTCCACGAGCAGTCGGGTCGTCTCGGCTGGCGCGCCGTCGCTGATCCAGATCCGCAGCAGTGTCACCACGTCGGCCACGCGACGGGTCACCGCCAGCGCGGCCGCCGATCCCTCGTCGGTTCCCCAGGGATCAGCGAACTCCCACTTCTGAGTGCCCTCACCCGGTCCTTCACTGTTCACGGCGTGAGCGCCGCCGGCCAGTCCGTCGGGCTGGATCGGGCGCAAGACCAATTGCCGTGCCCGCTGGTCACCTGGCTCGCGCATGAAGGCAGGCATCCGTCGCCTCCTCAGGATCGGGAAACCGTGCTTCATGGGTCGCGTCGCTGGCCAGCATGCGAACGGCGAGTGCGGCGTGCATCGCCGCGCACCAGCGCGCCAGCAGCAGGACGAAGGGGATGAGAACGAGTCCGATCGCGGCCACGATGCCGGCCTCCCCCAGGGTGTCGACGGTGAGGAAGCCGAGGTTGGTGACGCCGTACTGCTGGCGTGGGTTCGAGGCCGCCCAGTACCAGAGCGGCATCGACACGTACGACGCGGCCAGACCGGCCGCGGTGATGACCGCGAGCCCCCCGGCAAAGCCGATGACCGACGTCACCCCGAGCCACGCCATGTCCTTCCAGGTCTGCGGATCCGAGCTGAGCGCGCGCAGGTAGGGGATGAACCCACGGTCGGTCGGTCGGCGGTAGGTCGCCGGCACGAGCTCGTGGCGCTGCCAGCCCGCGAGCCTGCGGTCGACCCACGTGGTCCAGCGCAGGACGTGCACGAACCCGATCCACACGAAGACACCGAAGATGAGGAACAGGAGAGAGGCGGTCACGGCGACGCCGGTGACGAGAATGGTGAAGCACGCGATGCTCCAAACGAACACGGCTCCGCAGTAGACGACATCCCGCAGGGCCGAGCCCGTCCAGGCAGCGATCCGGCCGCGCCGCCGCTCGGCACCGGCGCTGCGCAGCACCGTCTCGCTGTCCGTCGTTGGGCCCAGGACCCGGCCCAAGGTTGGTTGCGGTCTCGTGTTGGTCATCGTGTGTGCTCCTCTCGAATCAAGTCGAGCTGTTCGGGTCGTGCCCCTGGGTCGGCGGAGGCTGGGGCGGAGGCTGGGTCAGCGCCGGCGTCAATGCGGGCGTCGACCAGTGACCGGCCGGAGAGTCGTCGCTGCACCGTCACCAGGACCGTGAGAATGACCAGCGCCGGCACGTACTGCCAGCCGTCGGGCACCACGGACAAGGCGCCGGAGGCGTTGAAGGATGCGTGCAGCATCGCTGCTGCGAGCACGCTGCCGTGCGTGTCGACCAGGAGGACTCCGATGACGTAGCGGAGGAACGGCAGCGCCCCCAGCAGGAACGCCCAGTTGATGAACGCCTCCGACCAGGTCGTGCCGGTCCACCCGTCCGCCTCGAACGCGAGCGGCAGGTGGATCAGCCCGAACGGGATCGCAGTGAGCATCGAGCCGACCAGCAGGCCGTGCCGGTCCATGAGGCGGAGCTGGACGAAGCCGGACCAGGTGGTCTCCTCCCACAGGCTCCCGGTGAGGGCGATCAGCGCGAACAGGACCAGGTAGGTCAGAACTTCGCCGGTCCAGCCGTGCTCGGGGGAGTGCAGGGTTCCGGTCGCGGCGGCGACGCCGACGGTGAGGATCGGCATGGCCATCAACACCAGTGCCCAGCGTCCGGCCCCGATCCGCCACTTGGTCAGCCCGCCGAAGAGCCGTCGTACGGCGCCGCGCCCACCGATCCAGGAGGTGATCAAAGTGGCGGCGAGGGTCAGGAGCACCAGCTCGGCGAGCTTGCCGGGGAAGAGGTCGACGCCGGCAAGCAGCAGACCGGTCTGCAGCGCCAGGGTGGGCACGATGACCACCACGCACAGGGTGGTGACCGGCCGGTCGACGGCGACTCGTTTCAGGTGCGGAAGGGCGACGGTGGACATGGTGGTTCTCCTTCGTCCGTTGTCGGTCAGCGGAGCACGAGTGCGAGTGCGATGACGATGAAGAAGACCGTCTGTCCGCTGTGCACCGCGATTCCGATGAGCGAGCTGCGCCAGCGTCGTGAGGGCAGCGCCTCGGCGAACGTGTCGACCAGGAAGGTCTGCGGGATCACCCACGGCTCGTGCAGGTGGTAGCACGCGAACAGGAAGCCGTTGACCACCCAGTCGGCTCGACCGAAGGTGCCCATGCGGGGCAGCAGGAGGCCCCGGAACAGCAGCTCCTCGCCGAGGGCGGTGTTGAAGACGAACTGGACGACCAGGATGACGAACCAGACCCAGTTGCCCGACATGAACGACTGTCCGGCGTCGGACCCGAAGAAGAGCCCGGCGTCCCGGGAGGCGGGTGTCGGGAGTGCCGGCAAGAACTCTTCGAGGGCCAGCAGCACCATCAGCGGAATGATCATCCACCACAGGCGGTTGCTGCGCTTTCCGGTGCGAGGGCTGATCGGCGCATTGAGCCAGAGTGCCTTCTTGACCACTGGCCATTGCAGGGATCCTTGTTCGCGCCGTACCACGATGAGCACGAGGGCGAACTGCCAGATCAGCCCGGCCCCGAGGGTCAGGATCAATGCTCGTGGCAGGGCGGTGGGCCCCGAGAAGACCGACCGAGCCAGCAACGGGGCGACGACCCAGGCCAGTATCGCCATCGGGATCGCGGCCGCCGCCCACACCTTCAGCACCGTGCCGCGGGTCCAGGTGGGGATCTGGATTGTCTGAAGCGGGGTGTCATATGTGGTCATGTCGGGGTCCTTCTATCGTGGCGAACTCTGGGGCGAGAGGCTTGCTCGGACACCTCTCCGAGAGGGGCCGATCAGCATGGCGTCTTGAACACGGACAACACCCTGCAGGCGCGGCTTTGACTGATCCTTGACGCGTGAACAGGGACCGGTTCTACGCCTTGTCGCTGATGGTGAGGAGCAACGCTCCCGAGCGCATACTGCATGGGTGAGGGTTCGGCTTCTCGGACCGGTATCCGCCGAGACGAACGGGGTGCTGCTGCGGCTGGGAAGCCGCAAGCAGCGGGCCGTGTTCGCCCTGCTGGCCCTCCAGGTCAACACGCCGGTGGCGTTGGACCGGTTGGTCGACGAGCTCTGGCGGGACGAGCCGCCCGCACAGGCGACCCTGTCGCTGCAGTCATACATCTCTCGTCTGCGACGCACCATCTCCGAGTCCCAGCCCGGCGACGCGTCGGAAGACCAGCCGAGACCGCGGATCCTGACTCGACCGCCCGGCTGGGCGCTGATGATGCCGGCCGAGAATGTGGATGCCGTCCGATTCGTCGACCTGGCACGCGAAGGAGGTTCGCTGCTCGAGGAGGCTGACGTCGAGGCGGGGGCTGCGAAGCTGCGCGAAGCACTCGCCCTCTGGACCGGCGAAGCGTTGGCGGACCTGGACGACATGCCCTTCGCCGTGGGGGAGAAGGCCCGGCTCCAGGACCTGCGGGTCGCGACCATCGAGTCGCTCCTGTGGGCCGAACTGGACCTCGGACGACCCGCCGAGGTGGCCGAGATGGCCCGTCACGCGGTGGCGGAGAACCCCTACCGCGAGCGTGCCTGGTGCGCCCTGATGCTGGCGCTGTACCGGCTGGGCCGACAGAGCGAGGCACTCGACGCTGCTCACGACCTCCGTGCGACTCTCGCCGAGGGGCTCGGCCTTGACCCGTCGCCGGAAGCCAGGTTGTTGCACGAGCAGATCCTCACCCAGGCCCCTGAGCTGGAACATCAGGCGCGATTGCCGCGGTGGGCTCCTGCGGGGCTTGGGTTCGTGGAAACCGCGCCCGAGCGCGACGCGGGCGTCGCCGCGGGGTTCGTGGGACGCCATGACGTCTCCGAGGCGCTGGACCGAGTGGCGCTGGACGCAACCAGGGGTCGGGGACGGTTCGTGGTGGTGGACGGACCCGCCGGCATGGGCAAGTCCGCCGTGCTCCTGGAGGTGGCCGCCGGCCTGCGGGCGTCCGGAGCGTTGGTGCTCAGAGGAGGAGGAGTCAGTGCCGGCGCCTCGCCTGCGCTGTGGCCTTGGGTGGCGATTCTTCGACAGCTGGTCGCAGCCGATCCCGAGGTGACCGAGGCCGCCCGGACCGGAGGATCCGCAGCAGCACTGGCGTTGCTCGACCCGAGCGTCGCGACGACCCCGGAGAGTGAAGGGTCCGCACCTGCGCCCGATCCGGTGCTTGCTCGCACCCGGCTCTACCGGGCGGTCGTCGACCTGCTTGGTCAGGCACACGTGGCCCGGCCGTTGGCGCTTCTCGTCGACGACGCCCACTGGCTGGACCCGGACACGCTGGCCCTGCTGGCGCTGGCCGCGGACGAGCTCGTGCCTCAGGGAGTGGTCGTCGTCGTGGCCCTGCGTGCCGAGGAGGCGCCTGAGGTGACGGACGCGATCGATGCGGTGGCGGCGCGGCACCGCGCTGACACCGTGCGGCTCCCCCTGACGGGACTCAAGACCGCGGACGTCGAGGAGCTCGTGCGCCGTACAAACCCTGACAGCGCCGACGACGCACTGGCTCCGGCGCTCGTCGCAAGAACCGGGGGCAACCCGTTCTTCGTCACCGAGCTCCTACGACTGCTGACCAGTGAACGGAGCCTGGACGTGCCGTCGGTCAACACGGTGCTTCCCCATCAGGTGCGTGACGTCCTCCGCCGACGCATCGACCGGTTGCCCGACCGCACCCAGTCGCTGCTCAACGTCGTTGCCCTGCTCAACCGCCCTGCGGAGATCCCGCTGTTGACCGGCGTCACCGGGCTCAGCGACGAGGCCGCCCTCGACGACGCCGAGGCGGCCGTGGCCAGCAGCCTGCTGATCGAGGACCCGGCATCCGGCGGGTTCCTCCTCAGCCACGACCTGGTGCGCCAGACCCTCGAGGAGACGCTCTCGGCCAGCCGGCGGGCACGCATGCACGCCCGCATCGCCGAGGTCATGCAGGCCCAGGAGCAGCAGTCGCCGACCATGCTTCCCGAAGTGGTCGTGGAGATCGCCCGCCACCTCGTCCTCGCCGAGTCGGTGGTGGGGGCCAATGCCGCGATCCCGTACCTGATCACCGTCGCCGACGATGCACGGAGCCGAGCGTCGTTCCACCTCGCTGAGCGTGCCCTCCGCGCCGCGCTGGAGCTCAGCACCCGCGTGAGCGACCCGGCCCGTCGTACGAATCTGCGATTCGAGCTCAGGACCCGCCTCGTGTTGCAGAGCAACCTGATCTCGGGCCCGCCCGACTCCCGCATCTTCGGTGAGGACGACGAGCCCATCGATCACGGGGCGATCTCGCTGGCGGAGACCGACCCACTCGCCTGGTGGGGCGCCCAGGTCGTTCGCTTCGTTGAGGGCAGATCCGGTCAGGCCCTGGAACTGGCCGAGCGGGCGTTGGCCCGGGAGCTGCCCGACAGCATCAAGGCGATGGTGCTGCACGTGGCCGCGATCTGTCACTTCGCGACCGGAAGGTTCGAATCGGCCGACCAGCTGTTCGGCCGCTCCGAGGAGTTGGCGGAGCAGGTGCGGCAGCGAACCCTCGAGAACCCTGATCCCTGGCTCGTCCCGCTACGCGTCTCCACGCCCACGCTGCGGTCCATGAACGCGGTTCTCGTCGAGGACTGGGCCGGCGCCGAAGCTCACCTGAACCGGGCCCGAGATCGAGCCAGATCCGATCCGAACGAGCTGGTGGTGGTGGAGCACTTCGCCGGCTGGGAAGCTGCGGTGCGCGGCGCCGCAGGTACCGCGATGCACCATGCCTCAGCCGCCTTGGAGCTGGGCCAGCAACTGGGCGACACACCCTACCTGCGGTTGTCGCGGATCATCGTCGGGTGGGCCACCGCCATGGACGGTGACGAAAGGGGTGCGGACACGGCGCGTGCGGCGTACGCCGAGTGCAAGGCGCTCAGCCTCCGGCTCCTGTCCCCGGTGCATCTTCTCCTGTGCGCAGAAGCCTTTGCGCATCACGGCCATCTCCAAGACGCGCGCGCCCTGGTCCTGGAGTCCAGGGCGATGGCGCAGCTCACCGGTGAGAGGACGGTCAACAATCGTCTCGAGCGGGTCGCCGCTGAGATCATCCCCGAGGTAGCGGACGACCATTCTCCTCGACGGTGATCATCGTCCGTCCACCATTCCGGTGGTCATGGGTGAGGGCTTGAAACCCTTCACGATCAGGTAGATGCCGAAGCTGAGCTCCCAGAAGAACTCCGGCATGCTGGCGAGGGTCTGCGCGGTGGAGCCGGCGTCGATGAGTCCGAACAGGACGGCCGTGCCGGACAGGACGATGAGGGGGCCGCCGATGAGTCCGAGCATCGCCATGCCGCGCGGCACCAGGCCGGTCTTGTACATCATGTAGCCGAGGATCAGGCCGTTGCCGACGCCGACTACGAAGGCGGGGCCGAGGTTGAATGTCCACTCCTGGAGCGCGACTAGAGCGTGCCCGACAGGGGCGAGGGCGGCAGTGTCGGTGCCGGAGAAGTCCTGTCGCATCGTGACAAGGGTCAGGACCGCCAGGACGCCGACGCCGATGAAGACGGACTCCATGACTCGTGCGGTCACGAAGCCAAGGGACAGTGCCGGGAAGCGCCGCTTCAGGACGGGGTACAGCGCAACAGCGGTGCCGATGTTCGCGATGATGAGCATCATCTCGAAGAACGCGCCCCAGAGCACGCGGGTGTCCTCGCCGCCGCTGACGATGTAGTCAGCGTTGTCGAGGAACGGCGGGTAGAACGCGAACTTGGCGGCGATGGACGTGATGTATGTGATCACGAACAGCACCCCGACGACGTACGCGGTCCGTCGCAACGGGTCCATCGGCGCGCGCGTGGAAAGTGGGTTGGCGGGGGTGCGGGCGGTGGTGGTCATGACTTTCTCCTTCGTTGGCGCTGCGTGGTTATCGGGGGTGAGTGATGGGGGCTGTGGAACTGGCGGATGGGTCGGATCCAGCCTGTGTGACCGAGATCAGGGGCAGGCCCGTGTCTCGGACCTGCTGGAGCAGACCGTGCAGTGCGGCCTGGTCGATGACGAGACCCTGGATGAGGCTGGTGCCGTCGTCTCCGGGAGTCAGGGTCATCCCGGCGAAGCGCGTGGCCCAGCGCGACGGGAGGCGCCCCTTGATCCGGATCAGGTACCAACCGGAGTGGGGTGCTCGGTCGATGGGCGGGGTGTTCATTGGTGCTCCTTAAGTGGTGCGGTGCGTGCACGCTAGGAGCGGACTTGGTGAGCAGGCGTCATCACACTTGGTGAGCGGGTTGGTGATTCTTTCGCCAGCTCGAATCGAGACGCAGCCGTGAACGCCGTGGAACGGTCAGCGCCTGGGATGGCCCAAGAGACCCAGCCGCGCGGCTTCGCGGACGGCTTCGCGTCGGGTGGTTGCGCCGAGCTTGGCGTAGATGTGGCGGGTGTGGGTCCGCACCGTGTTCACCGACACGCTGAGCTCGCGAGCTATGGCGGGCCCAGGCAGGTCGCTGTCGAGCAGCCGCAGAACGTCGAGCTCCCGCTCACTGAGCGAGTCGACGAGCGGCTGCGCCGGTCTCGCAGGTGTACGGCGCCCGGCAGGCTCGTCGCGCGGCGGCGGTTCCTGCGCACCGGCGGCGAGAACTGCGCGCGCGTGGCGCCCGCCGGCCGAGCCTGGCGCGACGCTGTGCAGCACCGTAGCCAGTGCTGGTCCTGCGTCGAGGAAGACCCGGACGTGGCCCTGGCGCTCGCCCAGGGCCAGGGCACGACCGAGCAGGTCCGTGGCACGCCTGCGGACACCTTCGGCCTGGGATGCCAGAGCCAGCTGCACCAGAATCTCGATCACGTTGCCTGTCCGGCCGCCCGCGTCCGCTGCGGCCAGCAGCCGCTCGAGCAGCCGTCTCGCCACATGTAGGGCATCTGGAGAGCGCCCGGCCAGGTGTTGGGCGAGGAGCACCATCGCCCAGGTGATGTGCTCGAACTCGCGCAGGTAGGAGAGCTCGCCGTCGGTGGCCAGCTCGTGCGCGGCCGCCCAGGATGTCGCCGAGGCCAGGTCTCCTCGAGCAAGCTGCAGTCGAGTGCGCTGCGCCGGGACGGGCCGCACGTTCGGGGCGAAGTCCCCGAAATACACCTGGTCGGCCTCATCGAGGACCTCGATTGCCCCCGGCAGGTCTCCCTGCGCTGCGAGCAGGCGCGCCTCGGCGGCGCGCCAGCGATAGGGGTTCTGTGGCAGACCTGCGGCGTCGCCGAGCTCTCGGCTCAGCTGCAGGTGGTGGGCCGCGGTGGCCAGGTCGTTGCGTTCGTACGCGACCCCGCTGATGCCGACGTGCATGTCGGCGGTTCCCCGCGTCACCGGAAGGGGGTCGTCTTCGGCGAGGCGCAGCCCCTCCTGGTAGGTCCCCAAGGCGTCGGTGAGCCGACCTTGGGTGATGCGAATGTCGGCCAGGGTGATCGAGCACCCCAGCACGTCGGAGATGTGTCCGTCGCGTCGCAGCCCTTCCACGCAGGCCGTGTAGGAGCGGTGCGCCTCCTCCAGGTCGCCACCGGCCCACCGCGCGAGCCCAGCCGTGGCGGCGGCTCCGGCACGGGTCAGGTGGTCATCGACGGCGGCGATGGAGGTGGCCAGGTCGGCATGGTCGATGGCCGCGACAGGGTCGCCGTGGATCAGCGACAGCGCGGACCGGTACAGCTCGATCGCAGCGGGCAGCCGGTCCCACTCGTCCCGGTCAACGATGACCGTCCCCGAGGCTGGCCCGCCAGCTTCACCCTCAGGCCCCGTTGCCTGGAGGTGCTGTTCGAGGTCGTCCAGGCGTTCCCCGACACTGTCGAACTGGCCACTCGACATCAGTGCCCCGATGAAACCGAGGGCGAGCACAGGCCTGTTGTGCACCACCTCGTCCGGGATGACCGCGAGCCACGCGGCGATGGTCGCCTCCTGCCGATCGCGCTGCAGCGCGGGCACGGCGAGCTCGGCGAGGTCGGCTGCCCGGTCGATGTCGCCGGCAGCGACCGCGTGCCGCACCGCGAGGATCGGGTCGCCCGTCTCGTCGTACCACCGGCTGGCGCGGCGGTGGAGGTCGGCGACCTCCTCGGGCCGTCCGTGGAGGAGGTGGGTTCCCAGGACCTCGGCGAACAGGTGGTGGTAGCGGTACCAGCGGCGGGTGCCGTCCAGCGGGACGAGGAACAGGTTGGCGCGATCCAGGTGCTCGAGCATCTCCTGGCTCTCGCTGTTGCCGGTGACGGCCTCGCACAGCGGTCCGCTCAACCGGTCGAGGATGGAGGTTGCGAGCAGGAAGTCGCGGACCTGCGACGGCTGGCGATTGAGCACCTCCTCGGCCAGGTAGTCCACGATGTAGCGGTCGTCGCCGGCGAACGCGGCGATGAACGAACCCGTGTCGGCACGCTCCCGCAATGAGAGCGCCGCCAGCTGGAGGGCGGCGATCCAGCCCTCGGTGCGCGTCTCCAGTGCTGCGATGTCGGCTGGCGTGAGCTCGAGCGCGGCGACGTCGTTGAGGTAGGCCGCGACCTCGCTCAGCGTGAAGCGCAGGTCGGCGGCACGGATCTCGACCAGGTCGCCCCGGGCGCGCAGCCGGGCCAGCGGCAGCGCGGGATCGACCCGGGTGCTGATGATCAGGTGCACCTGGGGCGGCAGGTGCTCGAGCAGGTAGGCCACGCTCGGTTGCAGGTCCGGGGTGTCGATGAGGTGGTAGTCGTCCAGGACCAGGTCCAGCTCGGTCGGCGTCGCGCTCATCTCGTTGATGAGGGTTGCCAGGACACTGTCGAAGGACGGCTGGCGGGTCTGCAGCAGCGCCAACGCACTGTCCCCGACCTCGGGCACCGCCCGCTGTACTGCGGTGACCAGGTAGGTCCAGAACAACGTGGGCTGGCTGTCAGCCTCCTCCAGGGACAGCCACGCGACCGACCGCTGGTCCGCGGCCGCGGTGAGCCACCTGGCGAGCAGCGTCGTCTTTCCGAAGCCGGCTGGTGCCGAGACCAGGGTGAGCCTGACCCGTCGCCCTCGGTCCATCAGCTCTGTCAGCCGGGGGCGCGGCACGGCGTCACCGCGAGGCTGCGGGAGGAAGAGCTTGGTCTCCACCAAGGGGCCTGCCACCACAGCTCCCCTCCTGGGCGTCGGGGCGATGTGGCCGAGCCTAGAACACGCGGGAGCCGGGATCCGGAACCGAGCTGCCAGCCAGCCAGCCGCTTCGGGCGCTCTGGCCCGCATCTGGGCCTCCAGGCCGCTGCCAGATGCGGACACCTGCCCGGTCCGCACGGCTCTTATGATCCGTGGGTGCCGTCTGCGGTGCTTGCCACGAAATTGTTCGCGCCCTCCCGGCGCACGCGGGCCGTCGCGCGCACCAGACTGGCCGAACAGCTCGACGCCACCCTCGATCCGAGCCATCGCCTGACGCTTGTGTCGGCGCCCGCCGGGTTCGGGAAGACCACCGCGCTCAGCGACTGGCTCGCCCAGGTGGGTCAGCGAGACCCAGTCGTCCACACCGCCTGGCTGTCTCTCGACGACGCGGACAACGACCTGACGCGGCTCCTGACGCACCTGGTGGCGTCCCTCGAAACGGTCGGCGTGGACGTTGGGGCCGCGGCGGTCCTGGACCACCTGCCCCGTGATGCAACAGCCGCCCTCACAGCGCTGGTCAACGCCGTGGCTCGCGCGGGAGAGTGCGAACCCGGGGTGCAGTGGGTCCTGGTCATGGACGACTACCACGTCCTGACCGCGCCCGAGGTGCATGAGGCCATGTCGTTTCTCCTCGACCACCTGCCCGACCAGCTGCACTTGATGATCGCCACCCGCGCCGACCCGCCACTGCCCGTGGCGCGGCTGCGCAGCCGAGGGCAGCTCGTCGAAGTCCGCGGCGCCGACCTCCGCTTCACCCCAGGTGAGGCAGAGCAGTTCCTCAACCAGGCGATGGGCCTGAATCTGGACGCCGCGGACGTCGATGCACTCGAGGAGCGCACCGAGGGCTGGATCGCGGGTCTTCAGCTCGCCGCCCTGTCGTTGCGGGCCATCCCGACCAGGCCTGAGGTCACCGACTTCATCGAGGCATTCACCGGGAGCCACCGGTTCGTCATCGACTACCTTGCCGACGAGGTCTTGGCGCGCCAGCCAACCGCGGTTCGCGACTTCCTCCTGCGAACAGCGGTCCTCGAGCGGCTCACCGGCCCCCTTTGCGACTCCGTGAGTGGACAGACAAGCGGAGCCGCGATGCTCGCGGACCTCGATCGCGCCAACCTCTTCGTCGTGCCGCTCGACACCGAGCGCACCTGGTACCGCTACCACCACCTGTTCGCCGACGTACTGCACGCACGACTGCTCGCCGAGGACCCCGACGTGGTCCCGCAACTGCACGAGCTGGCCAGCGACTGGTACGCGTCACACGACCTGGTAGCGGACGCGGTCCGGCACGCCCTGATCGCCGAGGACTTCACTCGGGCGGCCTTCCTGGTGGAGGAAGCGCTGCCCGAGGTTCGTCGCGCGCGACACGACAGCCTGCTGCTCAGCTGGGCCGGGGCGTTGCCGGAGTCCGTCGTCCGTCGAAGTCCGGTGCTGAGCATCGTGGCCGGCTGGGCACAGATGATGACCGGTGACCTCGACGGCCTGGAGTCCCGCCTCGATGACGCCGACGCGGCACTGGAGGCCGGCACCCACGACCGGGACCTGGCGGCCACATGGGCCGACACCGACGACCTTCGCACGGCACCCGCGACGATCCTGGTCTACCGAGCCTCCCTGGCCCAGGCCCGAGGCGACGTCGCCGGAACCGTGCGCCACGCCCGAGCCGCGTTCGACCTCGCCGGACCCGAGGACCACCTGGTGCGAGGCGGCGCGGGCGGGTTCCTCGGCCTGGCCGCGTGGGCGGCCGGAGACATCGAAGAGGCCATCGCCACGTTCTCCGAGGCCGTGCACAGCCTGCACGCCGCGGGGAACCTGGTCGACGAGCTGGACGCAACGGTCAACCTCGCCGACATGTGGGTTGCTGCCGGACGACCCGGTCGCGCACGCAGGCTCTACGAGCAGGCGCTCGCGACCGTCACCGGGAACGGCGAGCCGTACCCCCGGGCCACCGCCGACCTGCACGTCGGCCTTGCCGAGCTCGACCGGGAGATCGATGACCTCGCCAGCGCCGAGGCACACCTGGAGACGGCGCGGGTCCTGGCCGAGCGAGGCTCCATCACCGAGAACCGGCACCGGTGGCCCATGGCCATGGCCCAGGTGCGCGCAGCCCGCGGCGACCACGAAGCGGCGACGCGGCTGCTCGAGGAGGCCGCGGCGCTGTACCGGCACGGCTTCTACCCCGACGTGCGACCGATCGTGGCGATGCGGGCACGGGTCCACCTCTCCACGGGCGACCTGGACTCGGCAGCGACGTGGGCTCGCGAACAAGGAATCCGCGCCGACGACGACCCGGACTACCTGCACGAGTACGAACACCTCACCCTGGGCCGGCTGCTCCTGGCCCAACATCGCGCTGCAGAGGGCTCCACCCAGACGGGAACGACGTCCCCGCTCATCGCCGTCCACACGCTGCTCGAGCCGGCTCCACGACGCGGCCGCCGACACGGGACGCGGCGGCAGCCTGCTGGAGATCCGGATGCTTCAGGCCCTCGCCCACCATGCAAACGGCGACCGCGGAACAGCGCTCGGTGTCCTGGGGCAGGCGCTGACCGACGCACCGGAGCCGGAACACCACGTCCGCCTGTTCCTCGATGAGGGCGCACCGATGCTGGCGCTGGTGCGCGACGCTGCTGAGAGCATCGACCGCGATCGGGAGGTGGTGCGGGCGTGGGCGCGAGGACTGCTCGCCGTAGCTCAGGAATCGGCCGACGAACCTGTGGCGCAGCAGCTGGTCGACCCGTTGAGCCAACGCGAGATCGACGTCCTTCGGCTCCTGGACTCCGAGCTGACCGGGCCGCAGATCGCCGCTGAGCTCTACGTCTCGCTCAACACCCTGCGCACCCACACCAAGCGGATCTTCACCAAGCTCGACGTCAGGACCCGTGCCGCGGCCGTACGACGGGCCCACGAGCACGGATCTCCTCTAGGCAGAACCCCCGGCCCGGGGCAGCCCATTCACATCGTCAGTCACATCATGTGGTGACGCGCACGGACCTCCTCCCTTCCTAGGTTTCAGGTATCCCCGCGGCACCGGCCGCGGACCAACCCGAGAAGGGGCCCAGACATGACCATCACCCCGAACACCCTGACCCGATGGGCCGGCGTCGCGGCCGCCGCTGCCGGAGCCATCTTCATCGGCGTCCAGATCAACCACCCGCAACTGAACGCCATCTCGATCCAGACCACCGATGTGGGCGTCCGCGACACGCTCAAGGTGGCTGATGGCCGCACTGGCCCTGGTCGGCATCACCGGCATGTACCTGAACCAGATCCGCAAGCACGGGCTCCTCGGGCTCATCGGCTACGTGGTGTTCGCCGCCGGCTACCTCGGCATCATGTGCATCGCCTTCACCGCCGCCTACGTGCTGCCAGAAGTGGCGTCGTCCAACCCCGGTTTCGTCAACGACGCCATCGCCGTCAACACCGGCCGCGGCACCGTGCACGGCGACATCGGGGCGTTCGAGACGATGATCAAGGTGCGAGGCTTCGCCTACCTGGTCGGCAGCCTGCTCTTCGGCGTCGCGCTGTACCGCGCCCACGTCCTGACCCGGTGGGCGGCAGCCCTGCTCGCCGTCGCCGGCCTCGCCACCGCCGGCTCTGGCGATGATGCCCGACGCCCTCTACCGCCTCCTGGCCTTCCCCAACGGCATCGCGATGATCGCCCTGGGCTACTCGCTGTGGAAGGTCGCCCGCGCCGACGCCGCACCCGGTCGACCGCCGTCGCCGTCGACACCGCCGTCCAGTCCCCACAGCCCAGCACGGCAGGCGTCGTCGAATGAAGACCTCGCCGCCTCCGACCGCCCTCGTCTCACAGCCCGGCACCGGTTCGCCACCGGACCCGGCTCGGCGGCGGCGCCGCCGGACGGGCTGGTGGGTGCCGCCAGCCCTGCTGGCGCTGGCCGTGATTCCGGTCGCGGGCGGCACCGGGCGCCTGATCGAGGTGCTGGGCGGACCCGAGGTCCTGCCAACCGACGCTCGCTTCGTCGCGTCCCCGATCCCACTGGTCGTGCACATCGTGGCCGCCGTCGGCTACGCCGTGCTCGGGGCCTTCCAGTTCTCGGCCCGTCTGCGCCGCCGCCATCCGGGCTGGCACCGCCGAGCCGGACGGCTCCTGGTCGGACTCGGCCTCGCGGTCGCGTTCTCCGGGCTGTGGATGACGCTGGCCTACCCCCAGAAGGAGGGCACCGGTGACATCCTCTGGGCGACCCGGCTGCTGGTCAGCTCGGGGATGGGCGTCAGCCTCATCCTCGGCGTGGTCGCCATCCGCAACCGCAACATCGCCCGCCACCGAGCCTGGATGACCCGCGCGTACGCGCTAGCGCTCGGCGCCGGCACCCAGGCATTCACCGTCGGGTTCGGCCAGGCCCTCTTCGGAACGGGCGTCGTCCGCACCGACCTGATGATGGCGGCGGCCTGGGCCATCAACCTCGCCGTCGCCGAGTGGGTCATCCGCCGCCCCGCTCGTTCGACGGGCCAAGCGTGCCCGTATCGCCCTGGTCGGCGCGTCATGACTCCGCGACCACCCGATGTGGCCACTTCGTACGAGCTGAGCATCGGCGGGCACCTCGACCAGCACTGGTCGACCTGGTTCGACGGCTTCACCGTCACCCACGAGGACGACGGCACCACCACTCTTCGCGGCGTCGTGCGCGACCAGTCCGAACTGCACGGCCTGCTCGCCAAGATCCGCAACCTCGGCACGACCCTCATCTCAGTCACCCCGCTCGGGACCCCCACGACCACCGCCCATCCCACTGGAGCCGGAGAAGCGACCAGATCAAACTGATGTCGCTGCTGCTGTTCGAGACGGCCCGGAATCTCCTCTGGCTTGCGCTGGTCGCGCTGCCCATGGCGGTCAGTCGACGTGGCGCACGTGAAGGGCGTGGTCCAGGAACCCCACCACACGGTCCTCGTAGTCGTGGGCGTCGTAGATGCCGCGCGTGTGCGCGATCTTGGGCAGTGTCCAGAGTTGAGCCTGTGCTGCTGAGGCGTAGCGTCGATTGAGGGGTATCTCCTGGGGGATGCTGCCGCTCGCGACGAGCAGCATCGGCGGGGAGTGGACGCCGCGGTGGGCCGCCAGTTGACGAAGCGGTGGGCCGGGGCGGGTGCCGGACAGGAGCGAGATCACGCCGAAGGTGACCCGCAGGGGCAGGTCGCTGAGGGTGTCGCTCAGCGCGGGTTCGAGCGGGGCGAGATCGTCAGCTGAGCGAGCGGTTGCTCCGTCGGCCACTACCGCTGCCAATTGGTCCCCGCCACGGACAGGTGCGGAGGTCGTTTCGATGAGGACGTCCGCGCCGGTGGACAGGCCGATGCCGCCGATGTGGCCGGGCTGGACGTCGGGTCGGGTGGAGAGGAACCGGATCCCACCATCGACATCTGCGCGCCAGCCCCAGCCGTAGGCGTTCCGAACGCCCTCGCTCGCCCCGGAGCCGCGCGCGTCGTAGGCCAGCACGCCGTAGCCGTGCCTGACCAGGAGGTGGGCGTGGGCACGGACCGAGTCTCGGGTGCCACTGGCACTGGGCACGAGCAGGACGGCGGCCCCGTTCCTCGAGGGGTGGTACCAGCCGGACAGCTCGACTCCGTCAGAGGCCACGAACTCCACGTCCTGGTAGCCGGGTGGGACAGGTCCGGTGGAGGCGTGCTGAAGTCGGTGGGTCTGCACCGTGCCGAGCCCGATGGGAAACACGACCAGCAGCAACAGCGCGAGCGTGCCCACGACCGCCGCGACGGCGCGTGCACACCGACGCCACCAGGATCGTGGTCCCGGCGCTCGCGCGAGCCGCGTTCTCCAGAGCAGGACGATCGCCAGGCCCAGCAGCCCGATGCCGGCAACGAGGGTGGCCACGCCGCCCACGTCCCGGACGACCTCCGCGAAGGTCGAGCCGCGACCCGCGAGACCCGTTCCGTGGCGATGGACCGTGAGGTCGTACACGTGCACCGCGCCGTTCGCGGCGGCCGCTACACCGATCAGGACTGCGAACGCTGCCCGCAGGACCAGTCCCGGCCGGCCGAATGCGATGAGGGCGAGGACCGCGAGGACGGACGCCACACCGATCGGCTCCAGGGGCTCCTGAACAGTGGCGTGGCCCGCCCTGAGCACCGTCTCGGTCGCCACATGCACCGCCCATGTCCCGACCGCCAGAGCCACCAGGCGCCACTCGGTGCCCAGCCTCGGCAACCGAGGCGGCGGACGTACATTGCCGTCCATCGGTGCCCCATCTGATCGTCCTGTGTCATCTGCGGCCGACTGGGTGATGCCGTCGTACTGGTCCGCGAACACCTGGCCGCGCGTGGACTGCGGGTCCGGCTGATCCCGGGTGAGCCGCGTGGCGATATTCCGTGCATCCATGACGGTTGCGCTCCTCGGTTTCGGTGATGCCACAACCGTTCCAGCGGGGCGGACGCCGGACCATGGGGCAGGCAGGCGTTCGTGGGTGCGGGTACCCCCCAACCACGGTGCGGGTCAGCCGTATGTCGGTCACTTGACCCGAGGACGACAATCGGGCCATGCGCAACACCGTCCAGATCGTCGACGACCACCCGAGCTTCCGGCAGCCTTGAGCGAGGGGCGGCCGGTCACGACCTGACCGGCGCCGACTCTCGTCATCGACGCGCCCGTCTCTGTGAGGGACACGAAGCCGATCGATGTGCTTCGGTGCTCGCCTGAGCGGGTCGCAGGTCCTAGTCTGTGCATTGTCTGACCATCCGGCGAGACCTTCGGCTGTTGCCCTCTGGAGGTCGCACGGTATGTCGGTTCAAGAATCCCCCGCCCCGGCGCCTGCTCGGCGCTCCACCTCGCTGAAGCGCGAGGTCGGCCTGATCGGCCTGATGTGGGCGTCGGTCGGCTCGATCATCGGGTCCGGCTGGCTGTTCGGCGCGCAGGACGGGCCTGATCGCAGCAGGTCCTGCGGCGATGATCTCGTGGATCGTCGGTGGCCTGATGATGATGGTGCTCGCGCTCATCCACGCCGAGCTCGGCGGCATGTACCCGGTCTCCGGTGGCACCGCGCGCTTCCCCCACTACGCCTTCGGGGGCGCCGCCGGTGCGTCGTTCGGCTGGTTCTCCTGGCTGCAGGCCGCAACCGTGGCGCCGATCGAGGTCTCGGCCATGATCACCTACGCCCAGCACTACTCGTTCGCCCAGAGCTGGCTCAACCCGACGACCAAGGTGCTGACCACGAACGGCCTGATCGTCGCCGTGCTGCTGATGGCGCTGCTGACGTCCATCAACTTCCTCGGGATCAAGAAGCTGGCGGCCGTGAACAGCGCCGCCACGTGGTGGAAGATCGCGGTGCCGTTGCTGGTGATCCTGGTGCTGTCCATCGGCAACTTGAACACCGGCAACTTCACCGCCGCCGACGGCTTCAGCCCCGACGGGTTCCACGGCATCCTCGCCGCCATCTCCACCAGCGGCATCATCTTCAGCTACCTCGGCTTCGAGCAGGCCGACCAGCTGGCCGGCGAGGCGAAGAACCCCAAGCGCGACATCCCGATCGCGATCATCGGGGCGATGATCGTCGGCATCGTCGTCTACGTCGCGCTCCAGGCGGCCTTCCTCCTGGCCCTTCCGGATGGCGCGATCGGCAAGACCTGGGCCGCGAAGGGAGATGGCCTGTACACCCTGTTCACGGGTCCCTTCGCGGAGCTCGCGACGCTGCTCGGTATCGGCTGGCTGGCGACGATCGTCTACGCCGACGCGATCATCTCCCCGGCCGGCACCGGCCTGATCTACACCACGGGCAGCTCACGAGTCTCCTACGGGCTCTCTCGCAACGGCTACGTGCCGACGCCGTTCGAGTGGGTCAACGACCGCGGTGTGCCGTGGGTCGGCCTGATCGCCGCCTTCGTGACCGGCTGCATCTGCTTCCTCCCGTTCCCGAGCTGGCAGTCGCTGGTCGGGCTGATCACCAGCGCCAGCGTGTTGATGTACGCCGGCGCCCCGTTGTCGCTCGGAGCCTTCCGCAGGCGCCTGCCGGATACGGACCGTCCGTACCGGCTGCCAGCGGCGGGCTTCATGGCGCCGTTCGGGTTCACCATCTCCGGGCTGATCATCTTGTGGTCCACCTGGGCCACCGACTGGAAGCTGGGGGTCGCCATCCTGATCGGCTACGCGATCCTGGGGATCAGCCGGGTCTTCAACCTCAACGACAAGTCGCCGCACCTGCACTGGCGATCCGCCGCGTGGCTGCCTGCCTACCTGGCGGGCATGGGGATCATCACTTTCATCAGCTCGTTCGGTCCGATGGACGACCCGATCCTCGGCGACTATTCGGGAATCGCGGTGACGGCGATCTTCAGCGTGATCATCTACTACTGGGCGCTGTCGGTCGCGCTCCCGACCGAGGAGATCGAGGAGATGGTGAACGAGGTGGTCCTGCCCGAGGAGGAGGGCCTCGAGATGCCGACGCATTGACCAGCCCGGAACTGAGGCGGCCGATGAAGCCTGCGTTCGGAAGCACCCCACCGCGACAGATGACCTCAGGCGCGCAGTGCCGTCATACTGACTCAGGTGGCTGAGACCCGGAACGTCGTTTGGGCACTGCCTGTCGGTTCCCGGTGGTCGCACCGGACCGTCCGTGGGAGCGAGTGGGTGCGGGAGCGGTTCTGGTCGATTCCGCTTGCCTTCATCCTCTGGGGGCTGCTGCTCGGCATCGTCGTGTCCGAGCCGGACCTGCTCGGCATTCCCGATGACTGGCGGCTGGGGAACCTGACCCGCGTGAGCACCGCGGACGGGCTGCTTCAGGTCATGGCCTCCTCGATGCTGACCTTTGTCGGCGTGGTCTTCGCGATCACTCTCGTCGCTCTGCAGCTGGCCAGCTCGCAGCTGTCGCCAAGGGTGATCCGCACCTTCGTCCGCTCCGCGGTCACCAAGACCGCGTTCGGGGTCTTCCTTGCCGCGTTCACGTTCGCGTTGACCGCCCTGGCCTTCGACAACGTCGACACCCCGGCGGCCGCCTCGCGCACCGTGGCCGTCGCGGTGGGACTACTGGCCTTGTCCGTCGTGGTGTTCATCGTCTACGTCACCGCCACCATGCGCCTGCTCGAAGTCGGGTGGGTCATCACCGCCGTTGCCAACGAGGCACGCATCGCGATCAGCCGGTCGTTCCCACCGGCGGAGCGGTATCTCGCTGCGACCCTTCCCAAGCTCGACGAAGCGCCACAGGTGATCTGCCTGCCGTCGGCTGACACGCGTGGCTTCGCAGGCGTGTTGGGCACGGTGCTCGGGGTCGATCGGCACCGGCTCGTCCTGTTGGCTGCGACACATGGATGCGTGATCGAGGTGTTGCCACGCGTGGGCGAGTTCGTGCCCACTGGGGGCGCGGTGTTCGCCGTCCACGGGGGCCGCCCACCCGACGACCGGCAGCTGTTGGCCTGCCTCGACCTGGGACGGTCCCGGACCCTCTACCAGGATCCGATCTTCGGCATCCGACAGCTCGTCGACGTCGGTACGCAGGCCCTGTCGCCCGCCCTGAACCAGACGTCCACGGCGGTGCAGGTGATCGACCGGCTGCACGATCTCCTGCTCCGGATCGGTCGGCAGCCAGTGCCGTCGGGGATGCACGCCGACGACGGCGGCGTCGTCCGGTTGGTGGAGCCGACCACCTCGTCGGCCTACATCCTCGAGCTGGCGTTCCGCGAGATCAGCCAGTGCGGTGCCGCATCGTGGCACGTCACCCGCCGCCTGGCTGCGGCGTTCGCGGACCTGAGCGCTGACGCCGAGCTGTGGCACGAGCCCGTCGCCCGGCTGCAGGAGTCGCTCGATCGGATGGTCCGGGCGCACGCCCCGGACCCGACTGACTCCGAGATGGCACTCGTTCCGGACCGCCTCGGCCTCGGCTGAGGACCCGCCATGGATCTCTTCACGGGTCTCGAACAGCTTCTGGTCGTCGCCGTCATCTCGGCCATGGCCCCCATTGTCGCCGCACTCATCCCGCACCAGCGCATCCCGCAGGTCGTCCTCCTCCTGCTCGGCGGGATCCTGATCGGGCCACAGGGGTTCGGGATCCAGCCCGACGTCGAACTTCAGCTGATCGCCAACGTCGGCCTCGGGTTCGTGTTCCTCCTTGCCGGCTTCGAGATCGACCCCGCGCTGCTGTTGGCGCGCTCCGGCAAGCTGGCCCTGACGGCGTGGGTGATCGCGCTGGTCGCTTCCACAGCCGTCGTGGGAGGGTTGGCCGCGCTCGGCTACGTCAAGGCGTTCGTGCCCGTGGCTCTTGCGCTGACGACGTCGGCGCTCGGCACCGTACTGCCGACGCTGCGCGAACAAGGCATGCTGGGCGGCGCCTTCGGCCGCTACTTCCTCGCCTCGGGCGCAATCGGGGAGCTCCTGCCGATCCTGGCGATTGCGATCTTCCTGGGCGTCAACAGCCGGCTCTCGGCTCTCATCTCGATCGCTGCCATCGGACTGATCGCTCTGGTGCTCGCCGCCGCTCCACGGATACTGCACGGCCGGCGGCTCGCGAACATCGTCGCCGAGGGTGCGGACACGACCGGTCAGACGACACTTCGGTGGTCGATGGTCCTGCTGATCGGGCTCTTGGTCGTGGCCGGCGAGTTCGGACTCGACGTGGTGCTCGGCGCGTTCCTGGCTGGAGCCGTCCTTCGACGCTGGGCGCCTGGTGACGCGCACGCGTTCGAGGCCAAGCTCGACGCGCTGGGCTATGGGTTCTTCATCCCGGTGTTCTTCGTCTCTGCGGGGATGGGGGTCGACGTGGCGTCGATCCGCGAGTCGCCGGCCCGGTTGGCTGTCTTCCTGTTCCTGCTCCTGCTGGTGCGGGGCCTGCCCGTGCTGTTCGTCTATCGGCGCGCACTGGGCATGCGCCAGCGCACCCAGCTGATGTTGTGCACCGCCACCACCCTTCCGCTGATCGTGGCCCTCACCCAGATCGGTTTGGCGAGCGGCACCATGCGTCCGGAGAACTCCGCCGCTCTCGTGGGCGCCGGCGTGCTGTCCGTGCTGTTCTTCCCCCTCCTCGCTGTCCTGATCCATCGTCCGAGCGAGTCCGCACCCGCGGAGACGACCACACCCGCTGCCCCGTGAAGCTACGCGTGCCCGGCCCGCGGCACCCCGTCGCCGGGCTCGGGCATGCCCTCCTCGGGCAGCAGTGTCTTCTGGTCGAGCACGTAGAGCAGCACGAAGGCGGGCACGATCAGGACCGCTGCGAGTCCGGTGGCGACCAGCACGGCGGTGATGGTGCCCGATGGCGCGGCCGCCGCGGAGACGGTCAAGGACTCGGGGAGCAGGTAGTCCCACTGCGCCACGCCCCAGGCCAGGAGACGCTCGCGACCGCGCCCACGGCGGCCAGGCGCGCGCCGCGGCGGACGCCGCGGGTGACCAGCACGAGGGCGGCCGAGGCCGCAGATGGCCGAGAGGATCACGAGCGGCAGGGCTTGTGAGGTGAGCCCGTCGAAGAGGTACTCCGCGTCGTTGGCGAGCACGAAGATCCCGACGACCGCCACCACGCCGGCGGCGACGCCGGCCCCGGTGGCCCGGTGCCGGAAGTAGGCGACCATGGCCTCGTCGGAGAGCCGGTCGGCGTCGCGGACCAGGAAGAAGGCCGCGAGGTACGCGGTCAGGCAGACCGCGAGCACCCCGCCGAGGACCGAGGTGGGGTTGACCCAGCTGTCCCACGGGTCGCCGGCCTTGCCCCCGGCCGGCACCCGTCCCGAGGCGATGCCACCGACCACGGCGCCGAAGCAGTAGGGCACCAGGACCGACGAAACGGCGAAGGCGGCGCCGAAGTTGCGCCGGTCGCGGGTGCGGAACACCGCCTTGCGGAACGCGAAGCTCGCGCCCCGAAGCACGATGCCGAGCGCGGCGAGCGTCAGCGGGACGAACAATGTCAGCGTGATCGAGGCGTAGGCCTCCGGGAAGCAGGTCCACAGCAGCACGAACACGAAGATCAGCCACACGTGGTTGGCCTCCCAGACGGGAGCGATGGCGTGGTCGATGACCTCGCGAGGCCGTCCGCCGCGCTTGGTGCCGCCCGCGACCAGGTCCCAGAAGCCGGCGCCGAAGTCGGCGCCGCCGAAGACCGCGTAGGTCATGATCGCCGCGAACAGGATCAGCGCCGCCGTGGTAGCCATCACAGCGGCACCTTCCGCTCGTCCGCCGGATCGACCGCGCCGCCGGTCTCGATCGGCTCGCTGGGCCCGTACGGGACGTCGGCCTCGCCGGAGCGGCCGCCGTCGCGGAACCGGCGGCTCATCTGGCGCAGCACCAGGATCGTGGTGATCCCGAGCCCCAGGTAGAGGATCACCACCCCGATGAAGGTGATCCAGATCCCGGTGTTCGCGGTGGCGGCGTCCTCGACCTTCATCTTCTCGTAGACGATCCACGGCTGCCGGCCGACCTCGCTGACCGTCCAGCCCGCCTCCAGGGTGACCACGCCGAGCACCCCGCATGCGGCCGCGGCCCGCAGGAACCACCGGCTCCTGGGCATGTCTCGTCGGAAGATCCAGGCGACCCACCACCACAGCGTCAGCAGGAACAGCAAGGTGCCGACCCCGACCATGACGTCCCAGGCCAGGTGCACGACGTTCACCTCGTGGATCGTGGGCCGCTCATTCGCCGGGCGTCTCGTCGAGACCCTGGACGTCCGTGGACGTCCCGGTGCTCGGGTCGGACAGGATCGAGGCCAGACCCGGGATCGGGATGCCCCCCACCACCTGGCCCTCGGAGTTGAGGTGCCCGAGCAGCACCTCGGGCACGTCGCTGCTGGTCTTGGGGACCATCTCGATCGCGGCGAACTTGGTCGGCTGGTTGTCGTAGACCCAACGCGCCAGCCCGTCACCCACGCCCATCTGGACCGGCGTCGCGATCGCAGCGACGGTGAAGGCGATGATGAAGGCGATCCGGTGGTAGCGGTCGGTGCGCCCGCGCAGCATCCCGACCGCGTAGACCGAGGCGACCATGAAGCCGCCGACCAGGTACGCCGCGACCACCATGTGCGCGGCCATCAACGGCATCGCGTCGTTGAAGATCACGCCCATCGGGTCGACGTCGGTCACCTTGCCGGCCGAGTCGAGGGTGACGCCCTGGGGGGAGTTCATCCAGGCGTTGGCCGCCACCACCGAGATGCTGCCGAAGATGCCCGCGACCGCGATCGGCACACCGGTCCAGAAGTGGGCCCACGGCTTCAGTCGGCGCCACCCGAAGATGTAGATCGAGATGAAGACCGCCTCGGTGAAGAAGAAGATCCCCTCGAAGGCGAACGGCACCCCGAACGCGGCACCCCACTGACCCATGAACCTGGGCCACAGCAGGCCGAACTCGAAGGACAGCACGGTCCCGGTCACCGCCCCCACCGCGAAGGTGACCGCCATGTACTTCGACCAGCGCTGGGCGACCAGCATCGCGTCCTGGTCGTCGTGCTTGATGCCCCGGTAGTTGGCGATCAGCGTCATCACCGACCACGACACCCCCAGGGGCACCAGGATGATGTGGAACGCGAGGGTGAAGGCCATCTGGGACCGCGCCCACGGCACCGGATCGACGGACGAGGCCGCACTCGACAGCGACGTCAGTCACGCATCGGTGCGTGTTTCCTCCTGTCCCGGCGTGCCGTGCGTGCTCGGGTATCTCGATCAGGTGCCGGGTGAGGTCGCTCACCGCCTGCTTCTTCGATGGCGACCCGACCGATCACCTGGCGGACCGTGATCGTCCGCTCGGCGCGGCCGCCGGCGAGGAACGTGCCCGTCCAGTGGAACATCGCCGAGAGACGGTTCTTGAAGCCGGTGAGGAAGGTGATGTGCACGAAGAGCCACATCAACCATCCGAGGAAACCCGGACAGCCGCAGCTTCTTGAAGCTGACCACGGCATGGAAGCGGGAGATGGTCGCCATGCTGCCGAGGTCGCGGTAGGTGAACCTCGCTGCCTCCTTGCCCTCGAGTCGGCGCTTGATCGTGTTGGCGGCGTGGATCCCCGACTGCATGGCCACCTCGGCGACACCGGGGAGGTCGTCGAGCGCCATCATGTCGCCGATCGCGAACACCTCGGGATGGCCGGGCAACGTGCAGTCATCGAGGACGGCGATCCGACCGGCGCGGTCGCACGTCGCCCCGCTGGCCTCTGCGAGCAGGCCGGCCAGTGGCGACGCCTGCACGCCCGCAGCCCAGATCTTCGTCCGGCAGACGACTCGCTCGGGTCGACCCGTCCGGCTGTCCGCACGTCGACTCCGAAGGCGTCGACGCCCGTGACGATGGACTCGGTCCGGATCGTCACGCCGAGCCGGCGCAGCTCGCCTGCCGCCTTCTCGGAGAGCCGGTCACCGAACGTCGCGAGGATCTCCTTGCCGCCGTCGACGAGCACGACCTTCGCCTCGGCCGGGTCGATGCGACGGAAGTTGCGCTTGAGGCCCGTGCGTGACAGCTCTGCGATCTGACCGGCGACCTCGACGCCCGTCGGACCGCCCCCGACCACGACGAAGGTGAGCCAGGCGCGACGGGCCTCCGGATCCTCCTCGTTCTCGGCCATCTCGAAGGCGCCGAAGATCCGGCCGCGCAGCTCCAGGGCGTCGTCGATCGTCTTCATGCCGGGTGCGAAGCGGGCGAACTCGTCGTGACCGAAGTACGACTGGGCGGCTCCCGTCGCGACGATCAGGCTGTCGTACTCGTAGGTGCGCGACGGCGTCGTCGGGTCGCCTGGCCGTCACGGTCCGAGCAGTCAGGTCGAACCCGTGACACCGTGGCCATCTCCACGGTCACGTTGTGGTGCCGGCGCAGGATGTCCCGGATCGGCGGCGCGACCTCCCCGGCCGAGAGGATGCCAGTCGCGAGCTGGTAGAGCAGCGGCTGGAAGAGGTGATAGTTCCGGGCGTCGACGAGCGTCACGTCGACGGGTGCCCGCCGGAGGAACTTCGCGGCGAACAGCCCGCCGAAGCCGCCTCCGACGATGACCACCCGGTGGTTGTTCATGGCAACCTCGGTTCAGCTCAGGCGCTCGATGAGATGGTCGCCGACGCGGAGGGCGTTCGCGATGGCGGTCAGGGAGGGGTTCACGGCTCCGATGCTCGGGAAGAAGCTCGTGTCCACCACGTAGAGGTTGTCGAGGTCGTGGGCCTTGCAGTTCACGTCCAGAGCGCTCGAGGCGGGGTCACTGCCGAAGCGGACGGTGCCCGCCTGGTGGGCCGTCGCTCCGATGGGCATGCTCTTGTGCAGGTAGAGGCTGCGGTCGAGCAGGTGGTGTTTGTGCATCCCCAGCTGGTCGAGCATCCCGTCGAGCTTGTGGCGCAGTCGCTGGACTCCCTCGACGTTGTTCTGCTCGTCGATGCTGAGATGGATCGCGCCGTCCCGGTCCACCGTGACCCGGTTGCTCGGCCTGCGGCAGGTCCTCCCCGCAGAGCCAGAAGTCGACGGCGTGGTGAGCCAGCACCTCGAAGGGCATGTCCGGGGACAGCCGACCGGCCCAGCGAGGCGCCTGGGCGCGGATCTCCTCGTCGTCGGACTTGCCCAGCATCTGCATCCCGCCGAGAGGGAACTCCCAGTCGTCGGCGCCCAGGTACCAGTCGTTCATCGCCAGCGTCTTCTGGAACCGGGTGGGGTTGGGCTCCAGCGAGACAGCCATCAGGGCGATGTTGTTGTGTCGCATGTAGTTCCGCCCGACCACTCCCGAGCTGTTGGCGAGCCCTTCCGGATGGCGGTCCGCGCGCGACCTCAGCAGCAGGGCGGCCGAGTTCACCGCGCCGCAGGCCACGACCACCATGTCACCGGTGAAGGTGGTCTCGGATCCGTCGTCCAGCGCTGTGACGACGCCCGTGACCGTGCGCCCGGAGGCGTCCGTCTCGAGACGCTGCACGTGGGCACCGGTCACGAGGGTGACGTTGTCCCGGGACAGGACAGGATCGACGCAGATGACCTGTGCGTCCGACTTTGCGTTCAGCAGGCACGGGAAGCCGTCGACCCGGTCGCAACGGATGCAGGCGCTGGCCCGGGCGGGCCTGCCCGGCTCCGTCTCCTGGAGGTTGACTCCGACCGGCAGGTGGAACGGGTGGAGCCCGAGCTTCTCCAGGTCGTCGCTCAGCTGCTGGATGCGGGGCTCGTGGGACACCGGCGGATAGGCGTACTGCGCGCTCGCGTGACCCTCGCTCGGGTCCTCGCCGTGCTCGCCGTGCACGAGGTAGAGGTGCTCGGCCTGCGTGTAGTAGGGCTCGAGGTCGTCGTAGGAGATGGGCCAGGCCGGCGAGATGCCACCGTGGTGGCGCAGCTCGCCGAAGTCCTCCGGCCGCAGCCGGAACAGCGCCGCGCCGTAGAACTTGGTGTTTCCGCCGACGTAGTAGTTCACCTCGGGCTGGAACTCGCGGCCGTGTCCGTCGTACCAGACCTCCGGCGCGAGGTACTTCCCGCGGACGAACACCGCCTGGGTCTCCCAGTTGTCGCGCTCGCGCGGCAGGAAAGGGCCACGTTCGAGCCAGAGCACCTTCGAGCCGCTGCTGGCGAGCCGGTGCCCGAGGGTGCCACCTCCGGCTCCCGTCCCGATGATGACGACGTCGTAGTGCTGGTCATCTGCCATGGCGGATTCCCTTGTACAGGCGGGTGACCGGGTCTCCCGCACGTGCCGCGCGTCGACCGGATCGATCTCCCGGCGAGCGTGCGTCGTCCTCACCCACACCGGGGATGACCGCACGCCGGCCGAAGGCCGGATCATCGGGACGGGGGCGGACGCCCTGACGATCCCGGGTGTCCCCTGGCAGCCAAGGCGCGGGTACGCCTCGCGCCACAGAGGAGAAAGCACGATGGCAGCGACGGAAGTTCCGAACGTATCTGAGAGCGGCCGGCCGCAAGGGGCCGACCAGCGCCCGGCGGACGTCCTGGTGGTCTTCGGGATCACCGGCGACCTCGCGAGGGTGATGACGTTCCGGTCGCTGTACCGGCTGGAGTCGCGCGGCCTCCTGGACTGCCCCATCGTCGGCGTCGCCGTCGACGACTGGACGAGGGACCAGCTGGTCGAACGCGCCCGCGAGTCGATCCAGGGCACCGGCGAGGTCATCGACCCCGCGGTGTTCGACCGGTTCGCCGCGAGACTGTCAGTACGTCCACGGCGACTTCACCGACTCGGACACCTACCAGCGTGTCGGCGGCGCGATCGAGGGCGCCGAGTGTCCCGTGTTCTACCTGGAGATCCCGCCGTTCCTCTTCGGGAAGGTCGTTCAGGGTCTGGCTGAGGCGGATCTGACGAGATCGGCTCGTGTCGTGGTGGAGAAGCCGTTCGGACACGACCAGGCCTCCGCCGGCGAGCTGGCGGACGAGCTGCACCAGTACATCGACGAGTCCCAGCTGTTCCGCATCGACCACTATCTCGGCAAGATGGGGATCGACGAGATCCTGCACCTGCGGTTCGCGAACGCGATCCTCGAGCCGTTGTGGAACCGCAACTACCTGTCGTGCGTGCAGATCAACATGTCCGAGAGACTTCGGTGTCGAGGACCGGGGCCATTTCTACGACCCGGTCGGGGCGATGCGCGACGTCGTGGTCAACCACCTGATGCAGGTCGTCGCTGCAGCGGCCATGGAGGCGCCGTCGCGCGGTGACCCGCAGACGATCAAGAACGCCCAGGTGGCACTGTTCCACTCCGTTGTCGAGGCCGACCCTGCTCAGTACGTGCGGGGACAGTACGACGGGTATCTCGACATCGACGGAGTGGCCGCAGACTCAGCCACGGAGACCTACGCGGCGATGCGTCTCGACATCGAGAACTGGCGATGGTCAGGTGTCCCGTTCTTCATCCGGACCGGCAAGCGCCTCCCCGTGACCCAGACCGAGCTGCGACTGGTGTTCAAGCGTCCCCCGCCGCTCGGGCTTCGGGCTCATGGGGTCGCACACCGAAGCCAACCAGCTCGTCGTCAAGCTGGACCCATCGACCGGGATCAGGTTGATCCTGGACGCACGACGAACCGACATCTCGGCGGTCGGGAGGATCGACCTGGACATGGAGTTCGCCGAGCAAGGCGGTGAGGGGGCCACGCCGTACGAGGTGCTCCTGCACGCTGCTCTGGTCGGGGACAGCACGCGCTTCACCCGGCAGGACGGCGTGGACGAGACGTGGCGGGTCATGCAGCCCTTGCTCGACGCGCCACCACCCGTCCACGTGTACCAGCCCGGCTCCTGGGGGCCTTCGGAGGCCGACGGGCTGACCGCGGAGTACGGCGGTTGGCACAGCCCGTGGGTGGCGTCATGAACGCCGAGACCACGCCAGAGCGCCGCGGCACCCTCCCCGTTCCCGCCCATCGCCGACTACGCGTTCCTGTCCGACTGCCACACCGGTGCCCTGATCGCGCCCGATGGCGCGATCGACTGGTTGTGCGTCCCCAGCTTCGACTCGCCCGAGCGTCTTCGGAACCCTGCTCGACCGTCAGGCGGGTTACTTCAGGCTCGGCCCCTTCGGGATCAACCACCCGACCGCGCGGGTCTACGAGCCCGGCTCCAATGTCCTGACCACGACCTGGAAGACGCCGTCAGGCTGGGTCCTGGTCCGCGACGCACTGACGATGGGTCCACGCGAGACCGAGGACGAGGTCACGCCGCACACCCGACCGCCCGCCGACGACGACGCCGACCACCTCCTGGTGCGCACGGTCCGCTGCCTGGAGGGCACCGTCGAGATCGATCTCGTGTGCGAGCCGGCGTTCGACTACGGCCGGACGCCGGCCGAATGGACGCCTGGTCGAGGGCAGCCGGCACACCGCCGACGCGACCGGCGCGGGCCAGACCATCCGGCTGCAGACCGACCTCGCGCTCGGCGTCGAGGGCAACCGGGTCCGTGCCCGGCACGTCCTGGCGGCCGGCGAGGAAATGCTACTGCGCACTGTCGTGGGCCGAGGGACTCGCCGCGCCGGCCGACGTCGCAGAGGCGAACGGTCGCCTGGACGCCACCACGCGGTTCTGGCGCACCTGGCTGGGACGGGCGCGGATGCCCGACCACCGGTGGCGCGACCCGATCCAGCGCTCGGCGCTGGCCATCAAGGGCCTCACGTACATGCCGACCGGGGCCACGGTGGCCGCGCTCACCACGTCACTGCCGGAGACGCCCGGCGGCGAGCGCAACTGGGACTACCGCTACACCTGGATGCGCGACGCCACCTTCACGCTCCAGGCCCTGCACTTCCTGAACCTGGACTGGGAGGCCGACGAGTTCATGCAGTTCGTCGCCGACCTGGAGCCGACCGAGACCGGCGCGCTCCAGATCATGTACGGGATCGACGGTCGACGCGACCTGACGGAGTCCACTCGCGATGACCTGTCCGGCTACGCGGGCGCCCGGCCGGTGCGGATCGGCAACGGAGCGTTCGACCAACGCCAGAACGACGTGTTCGGCGCCGTCCTGGACTCCATCCTGCTGCACACGCGACGCAGCCAACGCCTGCCGCGGCGGCTCTGGCCGATCGTGGAGACGCAGGCCCGATGCGCCACCGACGTATGGGGCGAACCCGACCAGGGCATCTGGGAGGCCCGCGGCAAGCCCCAGCACTACGTGTCCTCCAAGCTGATGGGTTGGGTCGCCCTTGACCGCGCGTCGAAGCTGGCCGAGATCCGCGGTGACCCCGACCTGCAGGCCACCTGGCGGGCCACCGCCGATGAGATCAAGGCCGACATCCTCGCCCACGGCGTCGACGACCGAGGCGTCCTGCGTCAGCACTACGAGACAGACGCCCTGGACGCCTCCACACTGCTGGCGGCGATCTTCGGGTTCCTGCCACACGACGACGAGCGGCTTCGCGCGAGCGTGCTCGCGATCGCCGACGAGCTGACCGAGAACGGCTTCGTGCTTCGCTACCGAACCGACGAGACCGATGACGGCCTGTCCGGCAAGGAGGGCACCTTCCTCATCTGCTCGTTCTGGCTGGTGTCCGCGCTGTCGATCATCGGCGAGGAGCAGCGGGCCCGTGACCTGATGGAGCGGCTGCTGCGAATCGCATCCCCGCTCGGGCTCTTCGCCGAGGAGTTCGACGTGGAGACCGGCCGCCACCTCGGCAACTTCCCGCAGGCGTTCTCGCACCTCGCCCTGATCGAGGCCGCAGGACGAATCATCGCTGCCGAGCTGCTCGAGGAGCTCTCTTGACCCTCGGAACGGACCGGGGCCGCCCGGCGGGTGTCGTCGACCGGGTCAGCAGGTCGTCTGTACGTCGTTGACCAGGGTCTGTGTCTCGTCGCTGAAGGCGGACAAGGCACTGTCGACGGCCTTCAGGGATGCGGCCGACGGGTCATTGGCGGCCGCGATCACGCTGGCGGAGAGGTCGTCGTACGTCTGCTGGGTCCGGTCCATCTGGGCCGAGAACTCCTTCTTGGCTTGCGCCTGGACGTCCTTCAGGTCCTGACCGACCGTCTCCATTCCCTTCTTCAGCTGTTTGAGAGCGCCGGACGAGGAGAAGTCGATGTCGGAGATTTCGCCGACGGCGTCACCGAGATCGTTGACCGAACCGCACAAGGCGGGCTTGGGGGACTGTTCATCACCACCACCACACGCGGCGAGACTCCCGCCACCTAGCACCAGCACGGTCACGGCCACGGCAGTCGACGCTCTCACCTGTACACGCTCCTCGATCGGTTTCCTCCACTCTCGGCGTACGAACCGGCGGCTGTCCTCACACGTTGCGGATGAATCGGGCCATCAGATGTCGTGGACTTGCTCCACCGAGGATCGGCTTCGTAGCGGGACGAATTCCCAAGGTATCGCGGAATTCTTCGGCCAAACCGGGCGTCGGCAGAAAGCATTGGGAAGTCCGGCCGGAAGGCATAGATACCTTGGGAATTCGACAGGCTCCGCCAGAAAACATCGACGGCCCCCGTCCCACCCAACTCGCTCAGGCCTCGGTCGCCTCGGGGAGCGGCGCGACGACCTTGTCCTTGCCGAACAGCAGTGCGTACGTCGCCCCGGCGATGGCGGCGCCGACCAGCGGTGCGGCCCAGAAGGCCCACAGCTGCACGAGTGCGTCGCTGCCGGCGAACAGGGCCGGACCGGTCGACCTGGCCGGGTTCACCGAGGTGTTGCTGACCGGGATGCTGGCCAGGTGGATCAGGGTCAGGACCAGTCCGATCGCCATCGGCGCGAAGCCCTTCGGCGCCCGGGTGTCGGTCGCGCCGAGGATGACGTAGAGGAAGATCGCGGTGAGCACCACCTCGACCACGAGGACGGCCAGGAGTGAGTAGCCTTGTGGTGAGCGGTCGCCGTAGCCGTTGGTAGCGAAGCCAGACGCCTTCGCGTCGAACCCGGACTTGCCGTTCGCCACGACGAAGAGCACGGCGGCGGCCGCGATGGCTGCGGCGACCTGGGTCACGGCGTACGGCAGGGCGTCCTTCCACCGGAACCGTCCGGCGATCGCGAGCCCGAGCGTGATTGCCGGGTTGAAATGGCCACCGCTGACGTGTCCGACGGCATAGGCCATGGTGAGCACCGTGAGGCCGAACGCGAGGGCCACGCCCAGGTACCCGATGCCGACATCGGGCACACCGGAGGCCAGCACGGCCGCGCCGCAGCCACCGAACACCAGCACGAACGTGCCCAGGAACTCCGCGGCGAGGCGCTGTGACAGCGAGTGTTCACCCATGCGCAGAGACTGCGCGAACGCGTCGACCCGATGCTCACCCGTTGCGGGTGACTCATGCGCTCAGGATCCCCTGGGTCCACCCGCGACGTCGTGTGCGTGGCTCTCGACCGGGTGCGCGAGCCACGCGTAGACGACCTGGGTGCGGAGCACGATGTCCTGCAGCGAATGCCGCTTTGCGCTGACCGCGCACCACAGCAGCCCGAGCGGGAACACGGCGTACAGCACGGCACGCACGATCGCGCGGACGGGGCCGATCCGGGATCCGTCACCGCTCACCACGGTGATCCCCATGACGTGGTCGCCGTACGTCCGGCCGGTCGTGGCCCACAGGACGCTGAGGTAGAGGACGAGCACGACGAGGAACGCGGTCATCCCGGCCGACAACGACGGGTCGGGAAGCTGGTAGCCGCGCGGGTCCAGCAGCAGCCGGAGGCCGACGTAGCCGCCGTAGCCCGCGAGCAGGCCCAGGCCGACGAGGACGACGTCGATCGATGCGGCGACGACACGGGTGGCTACCCCGGCGTTGGCGCCCTGGTACGGACGTGCTCCCTGCGGGACGACCGGGGCACCGTCGGTCACGTCGGTTCCGGCATCGGTGCTGCCGGTCCTGCTGGTGGCGCCGGTCGCGCCCGGCGGAAGAGCGGTCGGCGGAGGGTACGGCTGATCGCGTCGTCGGCGGTGATGCCGGTCATCCGTACGCCGCGCACCGTCTCGGACGCCATCGTGCCGGTCGACTCCCGGATGATCGCGGGGAGGTCGACGCCGGCGATCACCTCGTCGACGATCGCCACCATGTCGACGCGGTGGATGATCGCGTCGAGGTCGAGCCGCGCGAGGACGGTCTCGGTGAGCATCGGGGTCCACGCATCGAGCACGCGCCCGACCTGCTGCTCCGTCGCAACCCGGTGTGCCGCACCCCGCCGGGCGAGTACCCCCACCAGCGTGGCGGGCTGCAGGGACGTCGGCACCAGCGGCGGGCGCCACGCGAGCCGGGTAACCGGTGCTGCGAGCCTCGTCGCGGTCCGCGCGATCACGATGCCCGCGCCGAGTGACTCCACGACGACCGCGACGACCGCGTCGACCACCTGTTGCCGGTCCGGGCGTGCGACCACGCCCGGCGTGTCGCGCCGCGGTACCTGCACCACTTGGGTCATCGCCTTCCAGAGTGTCGCCACTGGCCCGGGGCCGTCTCACCCCACGAGGGTGATGCTGCCGCAACACGGGGCCGCGAGGGTGAGGATCTGCGGAAGACCCGAGGAGAAATGCCCCATGACCAACACCCGACCGGCTCCCAGGTTCTCGACCGACGAGCTGGCGCGACTGCTCACGCTGCTCGAGGGGGCAGACTCGGTCGAGCTCAAGCTGACCGTGCCCGACGGTGACCAGCGGTCGGCCGCCCGGGCGCTCCACATGGATCCGCTCAATGCCGAGGTGAGCCAGGTGTTCTTCCTCGACACCCGCGACCTGCTTCTCAACGAGCGGGGCGTGATCGTCCGGGCGCGACGCACGAGGGCCGGCGACGACGCCGTGGTCAAGCTGCGGCCCGTCGTACCCCAGGAGCTTCCGGCCCAGCTGCGGGCCAAGCCTGGCTTCGGCGTGGAGGTCGACGCCGGGCCTGGCGGCTTCGTGTGCTCCGGCCGGCTCAAGGCGTCACTGCGCGCGGGCAAGGTGCAGGAGGCTGTGGACGGCGACCGGGCCGCGCAGTCGCTGTTCACCAAAGGGCAGCGCGCCTTCTTCGCCGAGCACGCGCCGGAAGGTACGGGAATCGACGACCTGTCCATCCTCGGCCCGATCACGGTGCTCAAGCTGAAGTACATGCCCCCGGGATACGACCGCCGGCTGGTGGTCGAGCTGTGGATCTACCCGGACGGGTCCCGGCTTCTGGAGCTGTCCACCAAGTGTGCGCCGTCCGAGGCGTTCCAGGTGGCGGCACAGTCGCGGGTCTACCTCGAGGAGCGGGGCATCGACCTGTCAGGTGAGCAGGCCACCAAGACCAGGACCGCGCTCGAGTTCTTCGCACACTGACGGCGGCGGCGGGTTCTTCGCCTCGGCGAGGCCGGGCGAGGTTCACCCGCAGCAGGTGAACGGGCACCCGGCGGCCGGACCTAGCCTGACCGGGCCGGTGGCGGCGCCACCGACCTCAGCGACGCGCTGGACTTCGAGGGCCGTCCGTCCAAGGAGGCCCGAAGAGGACTGGCTGGGCCGAGGGGAGAGGTGCGACATGGACGACGGTATGAGAATCGACGCGCAGAAGCTCTGGGCTGGGGCGGCAGCCACCGTGGTGATCGCGGCCCTGGTCGCGGCGGTCGGCGTGCTGGTGGTCGAGACCTTCGTGGACGTGACGCTGCTTCCGGCCACGGAGCGCGGCGTCCTGGGCTGGTCGCACTGGGCGTCGTACCCGGCCGGTGCGGCAGTCCTGGCGCTCTGTGCCGCGGGCATCCTGCATCTGCTGCTGCTCGGGGTGCCCCGCCCCTTGGTCTTCTTCGGCTGGCTGATGGCGCTCATCGGGATCGGCCTCGCAGTGGTCCCGTTCGGGTACGACGCCGCCCGGGAGGTGCAGGTGGGCACCGCTGCCGTGGAGGTCGTGGTGGTGCTCTCCGTGTGGATCCTGCTGTCCTCGGCTGCCCGACGCGCCGTCACGACGGCGCCACGGACCTGAGGCGGTCGTGAGCGGACCGGGGGGCGGCGCGTGACGTGGCTCCAGAGCGCGGTCCGTCGGTGGGGATGGCGCACCGTCGGCGTGGTCGTCACGTCGTTCGGCATCTACGTCGTCATCCCCAGCCTGATCACCCTGCTGGGTGCCTGGCCGGACCTTGGCCAGGTGCGGCCCTGGTGGTTCGGCGTCCTGTTCGTGCTGGAGCTCGCCAGCTTTGCCGCGACCTGGGCCCTGCTGCGCGTCGCGCTTCCGCACACGTCCTGGACGGCTGTCGCGACGTCGCAGGTGGTAGGAAACGCAGCGTCCAAGGTGCTGCCGGGTGGAGCGGCAACTGGCGGAGTCGTCCAAGGCAAGATCCTGGTCCAGGCTGGGCAACCCGGAGCCGTCGTCGCGACGGCCCTCGCCGCCACCAATCTGATGAGCACCGGAGTGCTGCTCTCCCTGCCCGTCCTCACCGTGCCCGCGGTGATCATCGGTCCGCCCCCGGCCCGTCAGCTCCAGCTCGGGCTGCTGGTCTCGTTCCTGCTCGCGGTCGTCGTCGTCGCACTCGGCACGATGATGCTCACCTGGGACCGGTTCGTGCTCGTGGTCGGCCGCGTCGCGGGGCGCCTCATCCACGTGGTCCGTCGCCAGGTCACGGCAGATTCTGCCGCGGCCGCATTGATCGTCCAGCGGGACAAGGTCGCGGCCGCGTTCGCCGGCCGATGGCATGGAGCCCTTGTCTACGCCGCGGCCAACCGGTTGCTCGACTATGCGGCCCTGGTCGCGGCGCTGTACGCAGTCGGCGCCCACATCCGCCCGGCTCTGGTCCTGCTGGCCTATGTTGTGGCGTTGGCCCTGGCGATGGTCCCGATCACCCCCGGCGGGCTCGGGTTCGTGGAGGCCGGGCTGACCACGTTGCTCGTGCTGTCCGGGGTCGACGCCGACCAGGCCGCGGTCGGAACCTTGCTGTACCGACTCGCGTCGTACTGGCTCCCCATCCCGCTGGGCGCGCTGGCATGGGGAGCCTGGGGGCTGCGCCATCGACTCCGGCCCGGCGACCCGGTGCCGCCGCTCTAGGAGTCTCCGGTCGTCGGCCCGACCTGGGTCACGTCTCGGTCAGGCGGTTGGCGAGCGCCCAGATCACCAGGATGTTCATGCCGATCAGCAAGAGGGCCCAGAAGGGGTAGAAGGGCAGGAACATGAACTGGCTCAGCGCCGAGATGACGGCGAAGGCGATGCCGAGGATGTGTCCCCAGGCCTGGCCGGCGAGGATGCCGATGCCGACAGCCACGCCGATCACTCCGATGACGAGGTGGATCCAGCCCCACGTGGTCAGGTTGATCGCGTAGGCGTAGTTGAGGCCTGAGACGTAGACACTGTCCTTCAGGACGGCGGACAACCCCTCGAGGATCTGGAACGACGCCAGGGTGACGAGGATGACGCCGGCGAACACTGAGACGCCGTACGCACCGACTGACGTGTTGCGTTCGCGGCGGGGATCGGTCGTGCTCATGGAGAGAGTCCTTCCTGACGGGGACGCAGGGGAGCTGTTGCGCTGGAGACGCTAGGAGCACAGCACGGCGCGCGGCTCACCCGGAACGGATGAGCCGGGGCGGTGGGCGCTCCCGCCGTCGACGATCACGGGGGCGGTGCCAGCAGGTCGTCGAGCCGGCGGCGTGCCTCCTCGGGCAGGTCGGTGGCGATCAGGGTGGCCTCGCTGCGCGCGAGGATCGGGCCGACGATCTCCTCACGGGCGTCACTGCTGATCACGATCAGTGCCGACGTGCCTGGCACCAGCTGTTCCCGCACCGTGCCCAGGAACTGCTCGTCGATGCCGGTGCTCCGCAGCCTGTGCGCCGCGGCAGTTGCGGCGGCGCCGGCGGCGGCACCGGCCACGGGATTCAGCACGAGCATGCCGACGAGGCCGCCCCAGAGCGCTCCGCGTCCGGCTGACTTCGCCGTGTCGTGCCGAAGGTGTCGCACCTTGGGAGCTTCGGCGTCCTGCATCCAGATGACGCTGGCGGCGTCGTGTACGACGAGGGCGTCCTGCTCGACGAGCTGTTTGAGCTGCAGCTCGCCCTTGTCGGCACCGAACGGTGTCGGGTAACGCCACACCGTCAACGTGGTCACGGCCTCAGGGTCCCTTTCCTTGGTCGCGCTGTCCTTGGCTGAGGCCCGATCATGGCTCGGCGACCTCCCCGGGTGCCGCGGTCGCCGGTTGTGGAGGGGTCGCCAGGAGCTCCAGCACGAGCACCAGCAGTCCCGTGACGATGACGAACACCAAGGCGGTCCCTCCGGTCGGGTGGTCCTGGGCGAGGTAGGCAAGTGCCGCAATGGCCACTATCCCGACGCGGAACGAACCGCGGTACTGCCCGAGAACGACGCCGAGCCTGCCGGTCTGCAGACCCGCTCGTGACATTCGGACGCGCACGACGTCGATGCCGTGGACGAGCCCGCCCCTGGCCGCCGCACCGGAGCCGCTTCGCGCGCTGAGCCAGGCGACGACAGCGACCGTGAGGGCCACGACCAGCAAGCCGCGGAGCGCGAGCCGGATGAAGGACACCAGCTGGTCGTAGATGGCTCCCGCGGCCGCAGCGGACGAGCTCGCCGGCAGCGCGTTCAGGTAGAACGGTCGAATGGCGTTGAGAGTCGCGCCGAGCAACAGCATCGAGGCGGCGACCGCGATCCCGGAGGCCAGCACCATGCGCCGTCGATCCCGCGCCAGGACGACCGCGAGGGCAAGGAGCCCGAGCCCCAGCACGGGCAGCCAGGTGGACAGGTTGTCGAGGACACCCAGAAGGGTCTGCACCGTCTCGAGGTTCCCGGACTGGACGATGGTGAAGCTCGCAGCCACCTCAGGGATCCGGTCCGCGATAGCGAACCCGGCATCGGTGAGCTGTTGCTTGATCGTGTTGATGACCACTGCCAGGTTCACCTTCACGGCCCCGTTGTTGATCGTGACGGCGCCACCGCCGTTGCCGGTCAGTGCGGCCACCAGCTCGGAGTGCGCCGTTCGGTTTGCCTCGATCCAGGCCTGCTCGAATGCGTCTGACTGCACGAAGGCGAGGATCCGGTCGGACACGAAGCTCCGGATCCCGGAGGCGAGGGGCCCGGCGACGGCCTGCAGGGTTGCCGCCACCCTGGGTGGCACCCCCCGGTCGCTGAGCGCCTGCGTGAGCTCCCCCATGGCTGCGTCGAGGTCGAGGTAGGAGAAGATCACCTGCTCCGCGCGCGCCGCAATCGCCTTCTGCACGTCCGGGTCGTTCGCGAGCGGCCCGACGGTGGCGACGTACCGGTCGGTGTCCTCGATCTGGCCGCTGGCCCAGGTCGCGAGCACGGACAACGGAGCGAGCAGCGCGGCCACCGCCACCAGGAAGCCGGCCAGGACCGGGCGCCACCATCCTCGTCGTCGGCCGCGGGGCTCGGGCACTTCCTGGCGAAGTCGTGCGAGCTCCGCCTGCAGGCGCGCCACCTCGGCCTCGGCGGAGCCGGGGTGCGGGCCTGCGGTTCCGGAATCGGTCATCCGTCCACGGTGCGGCAGCCGGGAGCGAGAGACGTCACCCGCTGTGGGTGACGCGCTCTCCGTCCAGCCGGAGGAGGTTGGTCGGGTTCGCAGCCGGCCCGACGAATCGAGGTGGCCATGGCCAGAGCCGCCTACGAGATCCGCGTGGCAGGGGAGGTGCTGCCTCGCCTGCTCGAGGACTTCTCCGACGTCACGGTCCAGAACGATCCTGCGAGTACCACGATGCACGCCGTGCTGGCGGACGAGGCCGAGCTGCACGGACTGCTCGAGGCGCTGCGCCGCGAGGGGCTCGTGCTCCTCGACGTCCGCAAGGAACAGGACTGACGGCGCCGTCCCCCGGGAGCAGCCCACGCCCGACGTGGCCAGCAGCACTGCGGTGACCAGAGACGAGCGTCGTGGTCCGATCGTCGGCTGGAAGAGACCGGCGTGTGACCCCACGGCGATTGCGCCGTAGGCGGCGAAGCAGTCCTACCAGTCGACCGCATTGGCCACCCAAGCAGCCGCCAGGGGAGCTCGGGGACGTCGTCCAGATGCCGGTACGGCGCTGATGCTGTGGGGCACGACACGACAGCCTAGAGCCCGAGGTGAACCAGGTACGTGCCATATTGTCGGGGTGGGAGGAACCATGGCACGACCGAGCATGGGGAGGAGGGATCCCGGAGATGGGCCCCCCACCACCACGGCGTCGGCCGACTCGTTCATGAACGCGAAGTTCCACCGACCGCCGACACGCGACGACTGGGTCGACCGTGCCCGACTCGTTGCCCGGCTCGATGAGGCCACCCAGGTGCCGGTCACCCTGGTCTCCGCACCGGCCGGGTACGGCAAGACCACCCTGATCTCGCAGTGGCTGGCCGCCACCGGGAATCCCCGGGCGGCGTGGGTCTCCCTCGATCCCGGAGACAACGACCCCGGCCGGTTGTGGCGACACCTCGCCGTGGCGCTCGAACGGGTCGGCTGCAAGGTGCCCGCTGACGTCGGCGACATCACGGACGCGGCCACCGGCGAGATCATGACGGGGGTGCTCCCGCGCATGCTGAGCGCCCTGGCTGCGATGCCCGACGACATCGTCATCCTGCTCGACGACTTCCATGTGCTGCGTGACACTGCGGTGCGCGACCAGGTCGAGGTCCTGACCCGCAACCTGCCACCGCAGGCGCACCTGGTGATCTGCACCCGCGCGGATCCGGGCCTTCGGCTGGGGCGGCTGCGCGCATCGGGACGCCTCGCCGAGATCAGGGCCGCCGACCTCAACTTCACCCTCGACGAGGCGGCGACACTCCTGTCCCGGGTGGACGTCGTGCTGTCCGACGAATCGCTGGTCCGGCTCGTGGACCGGACAGAGGGTTGGCCGGCCGGTCTGTACCTCGCCACGTTGTCGCTCGCCGGACGGAGCGACCCCGACGAGTTCGTGCGGCAGTTCAGTGGCGGCAACAGGTTCGTCGTGGACTACCTCACCGAGGAGGTGCTCGCCCGGCACAGCGACGAGATCCGGGAGTTCATCGTCAGCATGTCCGTCCTGGACAGGTTCTCCGCGCCGCTGTGCGACTTCGTCCGCGACAGCACGGGATCCGCCGCGATCCTGGCCCACCTCGAGCGCAGCAACCTGTTCCTCGTGCCACTGGACGACGAACGCCACTGGTACCGCTTCCACCACCTGTTCGCGGCGGTGGCCCGGATCGAGCTCGAGTTCGAGGGTCCCGAGCGCGTCCAGGCCCTGCACTCGCGAGCACTCGAGTGGTTCCGTGACCACGGCCACGTCGACGAGGCGGTCAAGCACGCCCTCGCGGCTGGCCGGCCCACCGACGCTGCGGTCCTGGTGCGGGAGAACTGGCTGTCCTACGTCGACACCGATCGAGCCGCGACGGTCGTTGGGTGGCTCGAGGCGATCGGAAGCCGGTCCGTCGCCGACGACCCCGCCTCCGGGGTGACGGCCGCGTGGATGGCGGCGCTGTGCGGTCACGAGGAGACGCTGAACAAGCTCCTCACCGAGCTGGAGGAGTTCCGTGACATCGGCCCGCTCCCGGACGGCGCACGGTCGGTCGAGTCCGCGATCGCGATGATCCGTGGGCATTTCGGCTATGGCGGACCGGTCGACATGGCGGCGGCGGCACAACGTGCCGTCGAGCTCGAGACCGACAGCAGCTCGCCGTACTATGCGCTCTCCCAGGCGGCCCTGGGGCACTCTGCGTACGTCCAGGGCGACCTGGAGCTCGCATCGGCCGTGCTCGCGAAGTCGTCCTCCAACGACGCCGCCCCGGTACTGGTCCGCGTGCTCAGCCTTGCCACAGAGTCGCTCGTCGACGCCGAGCGTCGCGAGCCTGATCGCAGTCGTGACCGCGCGGAGCTCGCGATGGAGCTCGTCGTGGACCGCGGGCTGGGCGACATGCCCCAGGTATCGCTGGCATGGACCGCTCTCGGGCAGGCCCAGGCGGCAGCCGGCAAGCTCGATGACGCGATGATGACCCTCAACAAGGGTCTGGAAATGCGCCGCCGGAATCCCACCCAGGACCCTTGGGGCAGCATCCATCACCTGCTCGGAACGGCCCGCGTGGCGGTGGCCGCCGGCCTGCTGGTCACAGCCCATGACCTGCTCAAGGAGCTCGGCACCCGCATGGACCGCTACGACGAGGGCATGCGCGCGATGCGCGCCCGGTTGGCGGCCGTCCAGGAGCTCCTGCGGGAGCGGCTCGACGCACCGGGTCCGGGCGAATCGCTCACCGGCCGCGAGCTGGACGTGCTGCGCATGCTCCAGGGCTCCCTGAGCCTCGGCGACATCGCGCGCGAGCTGTTCCTGTCCGCCAACACCGTGAAGACGCACGCCCACGCCATCTACCGGAAGCTCGGCGCGCACTCGCGCGATGAGGCGGTCCGGACTGCCCGGCGCAACAACCTGATCTGAGCCCGTGGCCGACTCCTCGATCTCACCCGGGTGAGATCGCCCCGGGGATGACGACGCCTCACCCGTCCCTGCGCGATGAATTACGGAACTTCGTGATCTCGGACTACATCGAGGCGGATGACATGTATTCCCTGGCCACATCGCAACTCCCCGAGCCGACGACCATCCCCTGGGCGTCCGAGACCGAGGAGCTCCCCGTGTCCGGCTACGCGCTGGTCGAGGTGCGCACGGACGGATCCTTCGGCCGTTCCCGACTCCTGCCCGACTCGGTTCCCGTGGGCGAGCTGACCGCTGTGCGCAAGGCCCTCGCACTCGGCGACTGGTCAGAGGTGGCGACCACCTTGGTGACGTCCCACGCTGTGGTTCGCCTCCTCGCCGGCACCGCGGACGCCATCGTCCGCGCCACCGCCGAGATCGACGCGGTCAGCGATGCCGAGCCGGTGCTGCGCGCTGCTCTCGCCGTGTGCCGTGGCGACGGCGAATCAGCTGTGGTGGCTCTCGGTCGGATCCGGTCCACGGACGGGGTGAGCGGACCCTTGGCGCATCGTCTCGGGATCGCCTGCACCAGGCTCGCTCAGGCGCGGCTCCGGGGCGACGTCGCGGCGGGCACGGCCTACGAGGGCCAGGCGCGGCTCCTGATGAACCAGCTGCCGGTCGCGGTCCTCACCGAGCTCCCCGAGCTCCCCGTCCTGCTCGACGCCCATCTGGGGTCCCTGCAGCTGCTCGCAGGACGGCTGCACGAGGCCGCCCACACGCTCGCTCGTGGGGCTGCTGCGTCCGGGGTACCTGATGAATGTGCCGCCCGCACCGACTGTGAGGGACAGCTCGCCCTGCTCGAGGCGTTCCGGGGCAACCTGCGTCGCGCCACGCTCTACGCCGACCGGGTCCTGGGGCTCGCCGGGGACTGGGAAAGCGCAGGCGTCACGCACGCCCACCTTGCCCACGCCTGGGTCCATCTCGAAGGTGACCAGCTGGAGCAGGCGCATGAGCGGCTCGAGCTGGCCGGCGTCGTGCCCGGTGGTGGGTGGGAGCCGTGGCTGGTGGCCAGCAGCCTCCTGGCGCAGGCACGACTGCTGACGGCGGAGGGAGAGCCGGAGGCTTCCTTGCGGCTCCTGGCCGAGGCCACGGGCGCGACCTGGGCCGCCGGCAACGCGGAGTGGTTCCACGACCTGCTCGCCGTGGACTCGGCCGAGTTCCTGATCGCGGCGGGGGAACCGCAGCGGGCGCTGGCCCTGGTCACCCCGCTGCCGCCACGCGAGGCCTCGGGGTCCTCCGTGCTGGCCGCCGTCGCACGCTGGGACATCGGCGACATGCGCGGCGCACGAGCGGTTCTGGGCACGGTCGTGCCGGCCGTCGCCGGTGCCCCGGTGGGCCTCCAGATCCGGTCGTGGCTCCTTGAGGCCCGCCTCGCCCAGGATCACGGGGACGTGGAGCGCGCCCGGCTCCTGGTCGACCGAGCACTCCGCGTGGGCAGCGCGGAGGGCCTTCGCAGACCCTTTGCGCACGACTGGGCGTGGTTGAGTGGCTACCTCGCGCGCGACGTCGGCCTGATGCGTGCGCACCGAGAGTTCGTGTCGTCGTTCCCGCCTTCGAGATCCCGCCAGCCGCTGGTGCGGGCGGCTGCCGGCTCCGCGGACACCGGCGTCGTGGGAACGCTGACGGAGCGCGAGGGGGAGGTGCTCGAGCTCCTCGCGCAGATGTACTCGACCGAGGAGATCGCGAGTGCCTTGTTCGTCTCGCCCAACACCGTGAAGACGCATCTCAAGGGGATCTTCGGCAAGCTCTGCGTCAGCCGGCGGGTGGACGCGGTGCGCCGGGGTCGCGATCTGGGCCTTTGCTAGCGCGCCGGCCCTGAGTCGATCGGGCGCACACTCTCGATGGTGAGCCCGGCGTCGGTGAGCGCCTGCAGGAGGTTCGGCAGATCCGCCGCGGTGGCGGCCACTCTCAGGACGGTGTGCTCCGGGACGACGCGGTGGGACCAGTGCAGGTGCTGCAGCATGGCCAGGCCGACCACGCCCTCGACCCGGACCTCACAGGTCCCGCTCACGACGCAACCCTCGACGCAGGACCGGGTGGCTCCATGTGCAGCTCGCTCAGTGCCAACCCGACCGACCGGAGCTCCTCCAGCAGCTCGTCCAGCTCGCTCACACCCTCGACCTGACGGAACAGGACGGTCTGCGCCGGCGTCGTACGCACCGCCATCGAGGGATACAGCTTGCGCAGCGATTCCGGCGGGATCCCGCGGAGGCGGATCTCGTACGTCGCGACTGGTGGCTGATGGCTGCGCTCCATGCACCCCAACATTGCGCGACAAGACCCGTCGAGACGTCACCCGGTGTGGGTGAGGCTGCGCGCGGCCATCCCTCGGATGCTGGTGCCACCGGATGGTCGAGAGGAGACCTCAGATGGCAAGCAGCATGGCAGCAGGTGCATCAGGTTCGGTCCGGAGGGCCGAGCGGACTGGTTGGTACGGGTGGGTCGTCTTCGCGGGAACGATGATGCTCATGCTCGGTTCCTTCCACGCGGTGGCCGGGCTTGTGGCGCTGTTCAAGGACGAATACTTCCTGGTCGGCAAGAACGGACTGGTGGTCAACGTGGACTACACGACGTGGGGATGGGTCCACATCGTCTTCGGCGTGCTCGTCGCGGCCGCCGGCGTGGCACTCTATGTCGGGGCCACGTGGGCGCGCGTGGTCGCCGTAGGGGTCGCATTGCTCAGCGCCCTGCTGAACCTCGCGTTCCTGTCGGCGTACCCCGTGTGGTCGGCGATCATGATCGCCCTGGACATCCTGGTGATCTACGCCGTGACCGCGCATGGCGCCGAAGGGTCCGAAGACTACGTGTGAACCAGGACTTGCCTGCGTAGCCACGGGCAGGAATGGCCACGACGACGGCGACCACGGCGGTGACAAGCTGCCGGCCGGGTCGCCGCTCGGTCACCCGCGACGGGTGAGCCAGCGACGGTGCTCGATCGAGATGCTCTCCTCGTCAGTGTCGGCACCTGATGTCCGACACGAACTACGCAAGGAGAGACCATGCAGGACTTCGGTCTGTGGGACGTCATCGTCTCGACGTTCTGGTTCATGTTGCTGCTGGCCTGGATCTGGCTGATCATCTCCATCCTCAGTGACATCTTCCGCGACCATGAGCTCAGTGGCGGGGGCAAGGCGCTGTGGACGCTGCTCCTGATCGTCCTGCCGTGGATCGGCGCTCTCATCTACCTGATCGCCCGCGGGGGCTCGATGAACGAGAGGACCGCGCAGGCTGCGCAGGCCAACGAGGAGAGGATGCGCGCCTACGTCCAGGAGGCGGCGGGGACCAAGAGCATGGCGGACCAGCTGCGCGAGCTCGAAGAGCTCCGCGACGGCGGTGTGATCACCGGCGCCGAGTACGAGCAGGCCAGGGTGAAGGTCCTCTCCTGAGGACCGGCGTCCGTTCGTCATGAACGTCGAGCGGCCGCACCACGATCCCGGGTGGTTCGCCGACCCCACCGTTGGCGTCACCTTGCACAGCCCGGGGTACCTCGACCTGCTGCCGGCGGCCTGACGTGGACCCGGACGAGGCGTCGAACAGGCACGCGGAGATCGCGTCGTGGAACCGGCGCACTCCGCGCACCGCCGACGTGGTCAGGCTGCTGGTCTCGTGGTTCCTCTCGTTCCTGGCCCTCCTGCTGACCGCCGAGCTGCTGCCCGGCTTCACCTACACGTCCTGGACGCCGCTGGTCGTGGCTGCCGCCGTCACGGGGTCTGGTCGGCATGATCGTGCGTCCGGTCCTGGTCGAGCTCAGCGCCCTGATCGGTTGGGTCGCGGTGGCCCTGGCCACGCTGTTCGGCCAGGCCCTGGTGATGCAGCTGGCGCTCGCCGTCGTGCCCGGGTGCCAGCTTCGACTCCTTCTGGACCGCGGTCGCCGCCGCCTGGATCGCCGCCGCGTTCGGCACCCTGCTGGCCTGGCTCCTCAGCGCCGGCACCGACGAGTCGTTCGCGGCCATCGCTGCTGCGGCTCCGGGCGCAGGAGGTGTCGCGACCCCGACGTGGACGGGGTCGTCTTCATCCAGCTCGACGGCGTGTCCTACCCGGTCATGCAGTGGGCGCTGCAATCCGGGTCCATGCCGACCCTGCGGCGCTGGATCGACAGCGGCTCCCACACGCTGCACGAGTGGATCGTGCAGATGCCCTGCACCACGCCGGCCTCCCAGCAGGCGATCCTTCATGGGCACGCGCCGCCGGCGTGCCGGCGTTCCGCTGGTACGACCGCGAGCTGGGCCGGGTCCTCGTCGCCAACCGTCCCGTCGGACGCCGCGATCATCGAGGCCCGGGCCAGCACCGGTCACGGCCTGCTCGCCGACGACGGGGTCTCGATCTCGAACCTGTTCACGGGGGATGCGTCCAGGGCGTCGATGACGATGAGCCGCCTGGAGGTGACCCGGGGCTCGCGGCGCACCCGCGAGGTCTTCGCCCGCTTCCTGCTCCGCCCCGACGGTCTCTCCCGCAGCCTGTCGCGGACCATCGCCGAGATCGTCCGCGAACGGTTCCAGGCGGTCAAGCAGAGGCGGCTGGTGGTGCACCCGCGCGTGCACCGCTCGTGGACGTTCGCCGGGCTGCGCGCCTTCAGCAACGGCCTGCTCCGTGACCTCAACACGGCCGTGGTGTGCGAGGAGATGATGCGCGGTGCCCGCAGCATCTACGTGGACTACGTCGACTACGACGAGATCGCGCACCACGCAGGAAGCACGCGGATCGAGTCCCTGGCCTCGCTGACCGGCCTCGACCAGGTCCTCGCCGTCCTGGAGCACGTGGCCCACGGAGCGCCACGCCGCTACCACATCGTGCTGCTCAGCGACCACGGTCAGTCCCAGGGCGAACCGTTCGCCGTCGCGGTACGGTCTCGGTCTCGGCCGAGCTGTGTCAGTCGCTGACGCACTCCGAGACGACCGGGATCGAGAGCAGCGTCGAGGGATGGGGGCGCGTCGACTCGGTGCTCGAGGACCTGTCGGGGGGAAGCCGCCTCCGGGCGTGCACGCGCCGCCTCTCGCGGCGTGGAGACGCGGATCGAGCCAAGCAAGGCCGAGGCCGGCGCCGAGCTGATCGTGCTCGGCAGCGGCAACCTCGGGCTGGTCTACGTGCCCGAGCCGGAGCGCCTGACGCTGGCCGAGCTCGACCGCGCGCTGGCCCTCCGCTCGTGCCCGGGCTCGCCGGACATCCGGGCATCGGCTTCGTCGCGGTCCTGGGCGACGACGGGCCGGTGGCGATCGGGGCAGCCGGCCGACACCACCTCGCGACCGGGGAGGTCGAGGGCGTCGACCCGCTCGCGACGTTCGGTGCACACGCGCCGGCCATGCTGCTGTCGGCGACGCTGATGGCCCAGGCGCCCGACCTCTACGTCAACAGCGCCCTGGACCCCGACACCCTCGACGTGGCGGCCTTCGAGCCTCTGGTCGGCTGCCACGGCGGGCTCGGCGGCTGGCAGGACCGGGGCTTCGTCCTGGCCCCGACCGACCTGCTCGCGCCGACCGAACCCGATCCTCGGAGGCGACAGCCTCCACCGGCACCTCGTCGGAATCCTTGACTCGCTGGGGCACCGGACGGACCTCCCGAGGAGCACGGCATGAAGCAGTCACGCACCACCACCCTGCTCGTCGGCGCGGCCGCAATCGTGATCGTCATAGCCGGGCTCAGGTCGGCCGCGGGGATCGTTGGCCCGGTAGTGCTGGCCCTCTCGATCACGATCGTGTTCCATCCGCTGCGCGCGAGTCTGGAGCGCCGGCTCCCGGCGTGGGCGGCATCCATCGTGGTGCTGATTGCGGCGTACACGTTGATCGTGCTGATGACGCTCGCCATGATCGTCTCCGTGGGTCAGCTCGCCGCGCTGGTGCCGACGTACGCGCCCCAGATCAACGACCTGGTCACCGGGGCGGGGGACTGGCTCTCCGCGCGTGGCGTCGGCACCGCCCAGGTCGACGCGGTGGCCGGTGCCATGGACGTCGGCCGTCTGGTCGACGCCGCGACGTCACTCCTGTCCGACGTCCTGTCCATCCTGACGGACCTGTTCTTCGTCATCACCCTGCTGCTGTTCCTTGCCTTCGACTCCGCCCAGGTCGCGCGACTGTTGCAGAACGTCCGGCAGCACCGTCCCCACCTCGTCGACGCGCTGGGCTCCTTCGCGCGGGGCACCCGCAGCTACCTCGGCGTCTCGGCTGTCTTCGGCCTGATCGTCGCCGTGATCGACACAGTCGCCCTGGCGTTGCTGGGCGTGCCGGGCGCGTTCGTCTGGGGCGTGCTCGCCTTCGTCACGAACTTCATCCCCAACATCGGGTTCGTCATCGGCATCATTCCGCCGGCCGTGGTCGGGCTGCTGGAGGGAGGGCCGGGCCTGATGCTCGCGGTGATCGTCGTGTACTGCGTGGTCAACCTGGTGATCCAGTCGATCATCCAGCCGCGGTACGTCGGCAATGCCGTGGGGCTGTCGACGTCGCTGACATTCCTCTCCCTCATCTTCTGGACCTGGGTGCTGGGACCCCTGGGCGCCCTGCTCGCCGTACCGATGAGCCTGCTGTTCAGGGCGATCCTGGTCGAGGCCAACCCAGAGGCGGGCTGGATCCTCCCGCTGATCAGCGGGCACCCCGAGGACGAGCCTCAGCCTGAGCCTGCCGTCGAGCCGGCATGAGCCGGGGAACGAGATCCTGGAGGCGCCCGATCTGGGCGCCTCGCGTCGACTCAGTGGGCTTCACCCGGGGCCCACGAAGCTGGGGCGAGCAACTCACGCACAGTGGGTGAGGACTGTTGGCTTCCCGGACGGCAGGCTGACCGGCATGGCTCCCTGGATTGCAACCGCGCTGTACCTGCTGGATCTGACGATCAAGGTTGTCGCGCTGGGAGTGGTGCCCAGGAACAGGCGTCCCTCCAGTGGTATGGCGTGGCTGTTGGTGATCATGGTCATCCCGGTCATCGGGCTCGTGATCTTCCTGATGCTGGGGCGGACCCGGCTGGGGCGTCGGCGCCACGAGCAGCAGGCCGAGGTCAACGCCCTCGTGGCGGAGCGGACCGCGCAGGTGCCCACCCTCGAGCACGACTTCCCCGGGCCCGAATACGTGGGGTCGGTGGCCACCCTGAACCGGAACCTGGGGGCGCAGCCGGCCATGCCCGGCAACCAGGTTGCCCTGTTCCCTGGGTACAAGGACTCCATCGCCGCGATGACCGCCGAGATCGACGCCGCCTCCACCTGGGTGCATGTGGAGTTCTACATCACCTCCTGGGACGAGGTGACGGGACCTTTCTACGAGGCGCTGGTGCGTGCAGTCGAGCGCGGGGTCACTGTCCGTCTGCTCTTCGACCACCTCGGGTCACGCGGCATCCCCGGGTACAAGCAGTTCAAGGCGCGCCTGGACGCGACCGGGATCGAGTGGCACCCGATGCTGCCGATCCAGCCGCTCAAGGGCGAGTGGCGTCGCCCAGACCTGCGCAATCACCGCAAGATCCTGGTGGTCGACGGCGTAGTTGCGTTCACCGGGTCGCAGAACCTGATCGAGCCGGGCTACAACAAGCCGAAGAACCACGAGCTCGGGCGCGAGTGGGTCGAGCTGGTGGCGCGGGTGGAAGGTCCACTTGTGAGCGCGCTCAACCTCCTCTTCGCCACCGACTGGTACAGCGAGACCGGGGTCAAGCTGACCGAGGAGATCGGTACGGCGTCGCCGTCCACCGGCGAGATCGAGGGGCAGGTGATCCCCAGCGGGCCGGGCTTCGCGATGGAGAACAACCTGCGTGCGTTCACGACGTTGCTGTACTCGGCACAACGTCGGCTCTCGGTCACCAGCCCCTACTTCGTGCCTGACGAGTCGCTGCTGTACGCGCATCACGACGGCGGCCCAGCGCGGGGTCGACGTGGAGCTGTTCGTGAGCGAGGCGGGTGACCAGTTCATGGTGTACCACGCCCAGCGCTCCTACTACGAGGCTCTGCTGCGCGCGGGAGTTCGGATCTACCTGTATCCCGCGCCTGCGATCCTGCACTCCAAGTTCTTCAGCGTCGACGACGACGTCGCGGTGTTGGGCTCGAGCAACATGGACATGCGCTCCTTCGGCCTGAACTACGAAGTCTCGCTCATGCTCCTCGGACCAGAGGTCGTCGCCGAGATGCGCAAGGTGGAGGACACCTACCGAGCGATCTCCAAGGAGCTCACACTCGATGACTGGATGGCCCGCTCCCGAGGATCGGCCTACCTGGACAACGTAATGAGGCTGACCGCGGCCCTGCAGTGAGATCCTGCCCGGGCGCGGACGGGAACCACATAGGAGCATGCGGCCGGCCACGCAAGGTTCACCCATGACGGATGACGACGGCCGCGCCGGGTCGCTCGACAATCGGTGTCGCCGATGCGGACCATCGAGCGGCAGGAGGGCGCGCGGATGGGGATCCAGTCGCCCTTCGACAGGTCCAAGGACGACCTAGCTGCGCTCACCAGCCGCGCGCAGGGCTCGTTCCTGGGTCGCTGCGTCCTGCGCTTCGTCCGGATCGGGGGACTCGACCGGTGCATCGTGCTCTCCTCACAGGCGTTCACGGCGCTCATCCCGCTGCTCATCCTTGCCGGCGCCCTCGCCCCCGCCGGTGACGAGGACGCCGTCGCCCAGAGCCTGATCAGGAAGTTCGGGCTGTCCGGGGACTCGGCCGACGCGGTGACCCAGCTCTTCACCACGCCGGCCGGTGGGTCGAGCGGCGTGGGCATCTTCAGCGCCTTCCTGCTGCTGTTCTCGGGGGTCTCGTTCACCCGCCGACTCCAGCGGATGTTCCGCGCCGCGTGGGAGCAGGAGAAGTCCGGGGTGCTGGGCGGCCTGTTCGCTGCTCTCGGTCTGGTCGTCCTGATCATCGAGGTGCTGGTCGCATACGGCGCCCGCAGCCTGTTCCGGCAGTTCCCACCCGACTGGTTGTGGGCGCTGCCGGTCACGTTCGTGACCGGGATGGTGCTGTGGACCTCGATCCCGTACCTGCTGCTCAACCGCCAGGTGCACTGGCGCCGGCTGCTGTTCGGCGGCGCCACCGCGGGGGCTGCGACCACGGCCTTCGGCGTGGCCACGACGGTGTACATGCCCCAGGCGGTGACCAGCTCCACCGAGGACTTCGGGCTGTTCGGCATCACCATCTCGATCATCGGCTGGCTGCTCGCCGCCGCGGGAGTGCTCGTCGCCAGCACCGTGGCCGGGGCCGAGTTCGACGCTTCGCTGGACCCGTGGATCCGACGGCTCAAGACGAGGTTCGGCCTCTTCGACCCGGAGCAGGGGCCGCCGCCCGAGCAGCCGCGCGAGCCGGCAGGTCTCAGCCGCGGGGACCTGCTGGCCATCGTGCGCCTGCTCTACAACTGGATGACCATGACCGCCGCGGTGTGGGTGGCCACCGCGCTGATCCCCGGCATCAACGTCAGCGGGGGACTCCCGACGTACCTGATCGTCTCGGTCATCTTCGGCCTGGTCAACGCCGTGCTCGGTCCGCTGCTGTACCTGGCGGCCTTCCCCCTGACCGCCTTCACCTACGGTGCCTCCGCACTCGTCGTCAACACAGTGCTCCTGGCCGTGACTGCCGGGCTGAGCGAGCGGCTCTCCATCGAAGGCCTGGGCAGCGCGGTCGCTGGGGCGCTCGTGATCGCTGTCGTGGCAGCGCTTCTCGAGCTGGTGCTCCGCCCGACAATCCGCGGGGTCACCCACGACGGATGAGGACACGGGGTGGAGACCGCCGCAGCATGAACTCGTCGACTCGAGGAAGGGAGGCCCCAATGGTGCACCCCGGGGACGTCCGCTGGGACCGGCTGGCCGCCGTCGCGGGAGGAATCGTCGTGCTCTACGGAGTCGGGAGGGCCGTGTCGCGGATCGTCCATATCGCGGCCGACGAGGCGATCTACCGGGCCGAGCACGCCGACCGGTCGCGACGTACGAGCTGACGGGCTTCGATGAGCATCGAAGTCACGTGGCTCGGTCACTCGACCGTGGTCCTGGACCTGGACGGCGTCCGGATCGTGGCGGACCCGCTGCTCCAACGCCACGCCGGCATCCTCCGGCGACGCGGCCAGACCCCGGAGCGCGCGGCCTGGCACGGGGCCGATGCGATCCTGCTGTCCCACCTCCACCACGACCACGCCGAGCTCGGCTCACTCCGGCTCCTCGGTGAGCTTCCGGTGATCACGGCGCCGGAGAACGCCGCCTGGGTGACCCGGAAGGGCTTCGTCGGTGTGGGTCTCTCTGAGGACCAGTGGATGCCGGTCGGCGACGGGCGGGTCGAGGTCCGGTTGACGCCCGCCGTGCATGCCGCGCGACCGATGCCGCACCGGCCGAACGCGGCCGTGGGTCACCTGGTCCGCGGACCCTCCGGTGTGGTCTGGCTCGCGGGAGACACGGAGCTCTTCGACAGCATGGAGGACCTGCCGTCGCTGGCAGGTGCCCCGATCGATCTCGCCCTGGTGCCGATCGGCGGCTGGGGACCGCGACTGTCGCCCGGCCACATGGGACCCGAGGAGGCCGCCGTCGCGTGCCACCGGATCGACGCCCGGTGGGCGATCCCCGTGCACTGGCGGACATTGCACGTGCCGGCCGGCCGGTCCTGGCCCCGCGGCTGGATGGAAGCGGGTGGGCCGGACTTCACGGCGGCACTGCAGCGGGAAGCGCCCCGGTGCGCGACGAGAGTCCTCGAGGTCGGCGAGACGTTCACGGTCCCGGCCACGTGAGGGGTTCACTCGCCCTGGGTCACCTCGGTGGACGGAAACACCTTCGAGCTCCAAGCCTCGTTGCACGACCTGGCTCTGGCCCGTGGCTCCTTCGTGGCGCTCGAGAGCGAGAGCAGAACCCGGCCGTGAGCTGTGCCCGGTCGGGACGCGCTGCACCGTCGGCGACGCGCTCCCAGCGTGAGCCGTGCCTCGTCGTCATCGACGAGGCGCACAACGTCTGCGCGGCCGAACCGGCAGACCCGGTGAGCCGGATCGCGACGCACCGCACGGTGCAGATCGCTGCCGAGGGACGAAAGTACGGCCTCTACCTCCTGGTCTCGACCCAGCGCCCGAACAAGGTCCACGAGAACGTGGTCTCCCAGTGCGACAACCTCCTGATGATGCGGATGAACTCGCACGCCGATCTCGCCGACCTGGGCCGGCTGTTCTCGTTCGTCCCGCCCGGGCTGCTAGCCGGGGCCCCGTCGTTCCGGATGGGCCAGGTGCTCAGGAGGGCGGCGCCGACATTCCACTCGCGTGGGCGGGCAAGCCCGAGACCTGACGGCCGGGAGGGTCCCAGCCTGAGGCAGTCCGGTCACGGCTTCACCCGCACCGGATGAGGCCGGCCGTGGCTCGCGGTGTAGGTTTTCGACCGAGGCGGGACCGGACCCAGTGAGACCCCGGGTCTGGCCCACCATGAACGGTCGAGGCGGCCGTCCCCGAGATCGTCAGGAGGAATCGATGACCGACGACGTTGAGCAGTCGGACCCCACGGGTATCGACGAGATGGGTCCGGTCGACTACCTGGTGGTCGAGTTCCCGGGCAACAAGATGACGGGGAAGGGCCTGCCGCTGCTGGTCGATCTCGTCGACCGGGGCATCATCCGGATCCTCGACTTCGCCTTCGTCATGAAGGAGACCGACGGGTCCGTGCACGGGATGGCGATCGCCGACTTCGACGGGGACGGTCAGCTGGACCTGGCCGTGTTCGAGGGCGCGACGTCGGGACTGCTCGACGACGACGACATCGCGGAGGCCGGGGGCGTGCTGGAGCCCGGGTCCTCGGCCGGAGTCCTCGTGTACGAGAACGTGTGGGCGGCACCCCTGGCCCGCGAGCTGAGGCGCGGCGGCGCGCAGATGGTCGCGAGCGGTCGCATTCCTGTCCAGGCCCTGCTCGCCGCGGCCGAAGCCTCCCCGCCCGCTACCGCGGGCTGAGCCACCAGAGAAAGGCAGAGAACGATGCCAGGACTTATTCGCGGAGTCGCGCGAACCGCTGCAATTGCCGGCACGGCCACCGCCGTGTCCAACCGGGTCTCCCGGCGCCAGGCCGGACGCTGGGCCCAGCAGGACCAGCAGGCTTACGAGCAGCAGCAGCCGCAGCAACAGCAGCCTGTCTACGCCGCGCCGGCTCCGGCGTCAGCGCCAGCGCCGGAAACCAGCATGGACGACAAGCTGGCCCAGCTCAAGGACCTCGCGGCGCTGAAGGAGCAGGGTGTCCTCACGGACTATGAGTTCGAGACTCAGAAGGCCCGCATCCTCAACAACTGAGCGGCGGGACCCGCAGGGGTTCGGCTCCGCGGGGCTCGCGGGATTGCCGAACGGCGGCTCCGGGCGAACCATGGAGTCATGGCCACCCACCTCGGCGCCCATCTCGCCTCGCTGCGCGACGAGCTGCGCTTCCAGCCGGTGTCGCGTCGGATCCGGGTCTCGCTCGACGGTCATCCCGTCGCCGACACCATGGCCGCCTGCCTGGTGTGGGAACCACACCGGATCGTGCCGCTCTACGCGGTGCCCGTCGGCGAGGTGTCCGCGGGCCTGGTGCCGGTCGACAACGTCACCCCGCCCGACCCGGTGCCGCCGGTCCTGCCTCCGATGCAGGTGTTCGAGGTCCACCTCGCCGCCGGTCAGTCGTACGACGTGGTGGTCGCCGACCGGGTGCTCGAGCGCGCGGCGTACCGCTTCGACGACGCCGACCTCGGTGACCACGTGCTGCTCTCGTGGGCGCCGTTCGACTGGACCGAGGACGACACCCCGGTGACGGGCCACCCGCACGATCCGTTCAGCAGGATCGACGTACTGACCACGCACCGCCACCTCGTGGTGTCGTACGACGGGCAGGTGCTGGCCGACAGCCGCAACGCGCGGGCGCTGTACGAGAGTGGCCTGCCGACGCGGTACTACTTCCCACCGGAGGACGTGCGGATGGACCTCCTCGATCCGTCGGACACGCGCACGGTCTGTGCCTACAAGGGACGGGCCACGTACCACTCGCTCGCGGGCGTCCCCGACGCCGCCGACCTGGCCTGGTCCTACCCCGACCCCCTGCACGACGCGGAGCCGGTGCGCGACCTGGTCTGCTTCTACGCCGAGTGGACCGACCTGGTCGCCGACGAGGTGCCGGTGCCGCGTCCGGACTCGCCGTTCACGCGACGTGGCGGCTGAACACGGCGTGCCAGCCGACCGAAGGGGTGAGTGACAGCGGGCCGATCAGGAGTAGCGTGCCCGATGGACGCTGCGTGACACGGGAGTGACGCAGCCCGATCGGGAGGCTCTCATGGTGGTCCTGGCGGCAACAGATCTGAGACTCGATACGAACTGGGTCGACTTCCTCATCATCGCCACCTACTTCGTCTTCGTGCTCGGCATCGGCGTGATGGCCAGACGCTCGGTCTCGAGCAGCCTGGACTTCTTCCTGTCGGGACGCTCTCTCCCGGCGTGGGTGACCGGGCTGGCCTTCATCTCCGCCAACCTCGGCGCCGTCGAGATCATCGGTATGAGCGCCAACGGCGCCAACTACGGCATCCCGACCGTGCACTACTTCTGGGTCGGTGCGGTTCCCGCGATGCTGTTCCTGGGCGTCGTGATGATGCCGTTCTACTACGGCTCCAAGGTCCGTTCGGTGCCGGAGTTCATGCGCAGGCGGTTCGGCACCGGCGCCCACCTCGTCAACGCCTTGAGCTTCGCCCTGGCCCAGCTGCTGATCGCCGGCATCAACCTGTACCTGCTGGCGAACATCGTCGAGGTCATCCTCGGCTGGAGGCTCTGGGTCTCCCTGATCGTGGCGGCGGCGATCGTGCTCACCTACACCACGCTGGGTGGCCTTTCTGCGGCGATCTACAACGAGGTGCTCCAGTTCTTCGTGATCGTCGCGGCGCTGCTGCCGCTGACGATCATCGGCCTGAACAAGGTCGGGGGATGGAGCGGCCTCCAGGACAAGGTGGCCGCCAGCGCCGGCGGAGCCGAGCAGCTCTCGTCGTGGCCGGGCACGGCGCTGACCGGGTTCTCGAGCCCGTTCTGGTCCGTGGTCGGCATCGTGTTCGGGCTCGGCTTCGTGCTCTCTTTCGGCTACTGGACCACGAACTTCGTCGAGGTGCAGCGGGCGATGGCCAGCAACTCGATCTCGGCGGCGCAGCGGGCGCCGATCATCGGCGCCTTCCCGAAGATGTTCGTGCCGTTCATGGTGATCTTCCCGGGCATGATCGCCGCGGTCATCGTCACCGAGATCTCCCAGCCGAAGAACAACGGCGGCACGCCCGACTACAACAACGCGTTGCTCTACCTGATCCGCGACCTGCTGCCCAACGGCATGCTGGGGCTGGCGATCGCCGGCCTGCTGGCCTCGTTCATGGCCGGCATGGCAGCCAACATCTCTGCCTTCAACACGGTGTTCTCCTACGACCTGTGGCAGACGTACGTGGTGAAGGACAAGGAGGACCACTACTACCTGACGGTGGGCCGGGTGGCGACGGTGGCGGCGACCCTGATCGCGATCGGCACGGCCACGTTCGCGGCGTCGTACACGAACATCATGAACTACCTGCAGACGCTGTTCGGCTTCTTCAACGCGCCGCTGTTCGCCACGTTCATCCTCGGCATGTTCTGGAAGCGGATGACCGCGACCGCAGGCTGGACCGGACTCGTGAGCGGCACCCTGGCGGCGGTCCTGGTCGGCATCGCCAGCGAGGATGCGCTCGGCACCCTCTCGCAGGGCTGGCTGAGCCTGTCCGGTCAGGGCGCCAGCTTCGTGGCGGCGGGCGCGGCCTTCGTGGTCGACATCCTGGTGAGCGCCGGGGTCACGATGGTGACCACACCACGCAAGGAGTCCGAGCTCCGTGGGCTGGTCTACAGCCTGACGCCCAAGCAGGACTTCCACGACGAGAACGAAGGGGAGCTGCCCTGGTGGCAGAAGCCGAACATCCTGGCCGGTATCGCCCTCGTCATGGTCATCGGCTTGAACCTGATCTTCTGGTGAGGAGAGAACCATGACAGACGACACCACAGACACCACAGACTCCACGGAGACCAAGCACACGGCGGGCGCGTTCGACATCCGCACGTTCATCGCGGCGCTGATGGGCATCTACGGCGTCATACTCGTGCTCGCCGGGATCTTCGGCGGCTCGCGCGCGACCGCCGGCCCCGTGGATGGCAACCCGAACCTGATCGTCGGGATCTCGCTCCTGCTCTTCGCCGGCGGCATGCAGGCGTGGGCGATGATCCGGCCGACCGTGGTCGACGAGGCAGCGCTGGCCCGGGACAAGGCGGAGCAGGAGAACGGTCCGCCCGTGCACTAGCGCCATCCCAGGCGGTCTACGCTGCTCGGCATGCTGACCGCAGCGCTGGTCTTCGCCGGGTTGGCCGCCGTGATCCACGTCTACATCTTCGTGCTGGAGTCGTTGCGCTTCGACCAGCCGTCGACGTGGAAGGTGTTCGGCGTGAAGGGCGCGGATGAGGCGGCCGTGATGCGGCCGTGGGCGTACAACCAGGGGTTCTACAACCTGTTCCTCGCGATCGGCACCGCTGCGGGCATCGGTCTGACCACGGGTGGCAACCATGAGTCCGGACTCGCCCTCGTGACGTTCTGCTGCGGCTCGATGGTCGCCGCCGCGCTGGTGCTCCTGAGCTCCGACCCGGCCAAGACCCGGGCTGCGGTCGTGCAGGCAGGGATGCCCGCGATCGCGCTGCTGTGGTTGCTGGTTCGGCTGCTGGTGGGGTAGCGGACGCTGGGCTGGGGTTAAGCGGCGGGCGGCTGCGCCGGCAGCTTCGCATTTGCGTGGTTGTGGGGGCGATGCGCCGGCCGCCGACCACCGCAACAACGCATTTGCGGGCTTGCCGGGCGCACCGCAACCCCACCACCCACGCACCCGGCACCATGGACCCGTGCTCTCGTCCCTCGCGCCCGCCCGACGCCGGCTGGTGCTCACGCTCCTGGTGCTGGTCGTCCTGGCCGTGGTGGTCACGATCGCGGTCGTGGCCGTGCGTCAGGTGCGGGGCGAGGCCGTGGCCGACCAGGCGCGACCGGGTCCGGTGGTGCTGGTTCCCGGGTACGGCGGCGACGGTGTCCGACCTCGACCCGCTGGTCGCCGAGGTACGGCGCGAGGGCCGCACCGCGGTCGTCTTCCGGCCCAGCGGCGACGGCACCGGCGACCTGCGCACGCAGGCGAAGCGGCTCGCGGACCTCGTCGAGCGCACCCTGCGCGAGCAGCGACGCGTACGTCGGTCGACCTGGTCGGCTACTCGGCCGGGCGGAGTGATCGCGCGGCTGTACGTGCGCGACGAGGGCGGCGCCTCCGTCGTACGACGGGTGCTGACGATCGGGTCGCCCCAGCACGGCACCGACGTCGCCCAGCTCGCGCAGGACGCGGTCGGCTCGTGCCCGACGGCGTGCGAGCAGCTCGCCACCGACAGCGAGCTGGTGCGGCAGCTCAACGCCGGCGACGAGACACCCGACGGTCCGCGGTGGGTCACCGTTCGCTCGACGAGCGACAGGATCGTCGTCGCCGACGGACACCGCCGAGCTCGACGGCGCGGTCAACCTCGAGGTGCAGGAGCTGTGCCCCGGGGCGCGCACCAGCCACGGTGACCTGCCCGGCGACCCGGTCACGTTGCGCTGCCCTGGCCGCGACGCTGGGCACCGACCGTCCCGCGGCGCCGACCGGGGTCAGCTGTTGATGTCCTTGCTGGCGAAGTTCGCCCACGCCGCGGTCGAGGAACACCACGAGGTAGGCGAGCTGGCCGAGCACGCCGCGCACCACGCCGCTCCCACCGGATCGGGTCGCGGAACAGGTCGACGAACGACAGCCAGTAGCGCGTCGGCAGGTACGGCCGGATCGCGTGCGCAGCGTCGAGCCCGAGCAGCACGGTCGAGGCGATCAGGAAGCCGATCGTGCCGAGCGCGGCGGCGATCGCGGAGTCGGTCATCGTCGAGAGCAGCAGCGCGATCGCGGCGACGCTCAGCATCGAGAGCGTGACGTAGCCGAACGCCATCGATCGTGCGCTGCACGAGCTCGCCCTGGCTGAGCGTGGTGCCGGAGACGCTCACGGTGCCGGTCGACCGGACCCTGGCCGAGCAGGAACCGGCCCTCGAGGTAGGCCACGAACGCGACGACGAGCACCGCGAGCAGCACGAAGGCGACGACGCTGACCAGCTTGGCGACCAGCAGCCGTGCCCGCGTCGTACCGGACGGATCAGCAGGTAGCGCAGCGTGCCCGGCCTGCGGCCTCGCCCGCGATCGCGTCACCGCCGACCACCGCGACCGCGACCGGCAGGAACAGCGGCAGCACGATGCCCAGCGCCGCGAGCGGGAACAGCGTGCCGTCGGTGAGCACCGCGGACAGGAACGGCGGACCCTTGCCCGGGCGCGGACCGAGGTCGGTGACCGCGAGCAGGATCGCGATCACCGTCGGCAGCGCGTTGAGCGCCGCGATCGTGGCCCAGGTGCGGGGCCGGCGCAGCATCTTGACCAGCTCGACCCGGATCATCGGATGCCCTCCGCTGGCCTCGAGCACGACGTCCTCGAGCAGCCGTCGTACCGGACCGATCTCCTCGACGCGTACGCCGGCCGTCGACCAGCGAGGCGTTGAGCTCGGCGGCGTCGGTGCCGCGGACGACCACCTCGCGGTCGCCGTCGTGGTCTCGCACGCGGCCGTCGAGGAGCGCGATCGCCCGCGGTACGTCGGGGGTGCGCACGCGGATCGCGTCCGGTCGGGCGCGGTGAGCGTGTCGAGCTGCTCCTGCAGCGACCAGCCGGCCGCGGTCGAGCACGCCGACCCGCGTGCACATCTGCTCGATCTCGGCGAGCAGGTGGCTGGACAGGAAGATCGTGGTGCCCGCGGCGTTGAGGGCGAGCAGCAGCTCGCGGATCTCGCGGATGCCCTGCGGGTCGAGTCCGTTGGTCGGCTCGTCGAGCACCAGCAGCGGCGGCCGTCCGCAGCAGCGCCGCGGCCAGCCCGAGCCGTTGCCGCATGCCGAGCGAGTAGGTGCGCACCGGACGCCGGTCGCCGGGGTCGAGGCCGACCTGCTCGAGCACCTCGGTGATCCGGCTGCGGCGGTCGCGCCGGTCCGGTGCCGCGACGACCGGCGGCGTCGAACGTGGCGAGGTTGGTGCGACCGCGACAGGTGCGGGTAGGCGCCGGGTCCCTCGACCAGGGCGCCGACCCGGGGGAGCACCGTGCCCGGCCGCCGCCGGCATCGTGCTCGCCGAACAGCTCGATCGTGCCCTTCGTGGCCAGCACCAGGCCCAGCACCATCCGCACGGTCGTGGTCTTGCCCGACCCGTTGGCGCCGAGAAAGCCGTAGACGTCGCCCTCGCGGACGTCGAGGTCGATCCCGTCGACCGCCGTCACCGGGCCGAACGCCTTGGTCAGGCCGTGCGTGCGGATCACCGGCGTCAGCCTGACGCCGTCACGCACGTCGACCGCGGCCTGCGACCAGCGTCTCGGGGGTGACCGTGCCGGCCAGCAGGTACGACGCGTGCGTCGCCGTGCGGTGAGCAGCACCGAGAGCGGTCCGACCTCGATCCCGACGCCCGGCGCCGTTCTCGTGAGTCCGCTTGCTCCTGAGCAGCTGGTCGCGGAGCTCGGAGGCGACGAAGGTGCGCAGCGGGAACGCGATCAGCGCGGTGGGACCCCGGCCGTAGATGCCGACGGCGCCGAGGTCCTGCCGGCGAGCCGCGCCGGGGAAGGCCGGCGACTACCTCCGGCGGCTGGAACGGCGCGAACGCGTTGGCGCCGGCCGCCTCGTCGAGCGCCCGGCTGTGGTCGATCCGGACGCCCGCGTGGGGCGCAGAAGCGCAGGGTCTTCGGGTTCGGGGCGCCGAGGTCGAGCGAGGTCACCTCGGTCGTGAGCACGGGCTGGGGGCGTCTGTCGGCGTACACCTCGACCCGGGTGGGCAGCCCCGACTCCTGGTCGGCCCAGATGTCCGCCCGCGCGATCGTGGAGCGGGTGTCGGCGGGGACAAGCCGCAGGCCGGCCGAGTCGTGGCCGGCGATGCGCCGCGACGGGAGGCGGCGAGAGCTCGCCGGCGTGCGCACCGGACAGCAGGCGCGCGGCCAGCGTGCGGGGGGAGCACGTCGGACTCGTTCGGCAGCCGGACGTTGGAGTACGGCGTGAACGTCGCCTTCTCCGACTCGTAGCTCCACTTCACGGTGTCGTCCCCGTCGCGGAACAGGTCGGTCTCCCCGCTGGCGCGGGTGCGGTCGACCCGCCAGTGCTTGTCGTCGCGCCACCAGACCCGCAGCGTCGTGCTGTCGCCGAAGCAGCCGGGCGACGCCGCTGAACGAGTCGCTCACCGGCACCTGCAGCGCCCCCTGCGTCGCCACCTCGCCGGACCACGCAGTGCGTCTGCGGACCTGGTCGATCCTGTCCGCGAGCGCCGTCGCGTCGATCGACGATCCCTGGGCCGGGAGCAGGTGCACGACGGCCGTGGGCGCCAGCACCAGGAGCGGCCACCACGAGCACGAGGAGCCAGCGCACCGGAGGGGTCATGGAGGCCAACGTACGTCTGCCGAATCCTGAGTGACGGTTGAATCCGTGGCGACCGTCAGGTGATCGTCATGCCCCCGTCGACGGCGAGCGGTCTGACCCGTCACGTAGCCGCCGGCGTCGGACACCAGCCACACCAGGGTGGCGGCGAGCTCGACGCCCTCGCCCTTGCGGCCGGCCGGGATCCGCGCCTGCTGCTGCTCGAGGTAGCCGGGCGGGTACTGCTCGGTCATCTCCGACTCGAAGAACCCCGGAGCGATCGCGTTGACCCGGATGCCCTTGCGGCCGGTCCACTGCTGCGCGAGGTCGCGGGTGAGCCCGATCAGGCCCGCCTTCGACGCGGCGTACGCCGCCTGCGGCAGACCGGCCGTGGTGAGCCCCAGCACCGAGGAGATGTTGACGATCGATCGACCCGGGCTGCATCACCCGGCCGCAGGCCTGGGCCATCCAGTAGCAGCCGTTGAGGTTGACGTCGATCACCTGCCGGAACTGCTCGGGCGTCTCGTGGGTCGCGGGCACGGCGGTGCCGACACCGGCGTTGTTGACCAGGATGTCGACCCGGCCGAACTCCGCCATCGCCGCGTCGACGAGTGCCTGGCAGGACTCCGGGTCGGACACGTCGGTGGCGACCGCGAGCGCCCGGCGTCCGGTCGACTCGACGAGTCGACTGCGTCTCGGCCAGCTTGTCGGTGCGGCGGGCGCCGAGCACCACGTCGGCCCCGGCCTCGCCGAGCGCCTGCGCGAACGCGACGCCGAGCCCGGAGGAGGCGCCGGTGACGATCGCGACGCGGTCGTCGAGCCGGAACAGGTCGAGGATCGTCATGGCACTCGTACCCGAGGACGGACTCGCGCTTCGCGCCCCACTTGAGCGCGGCGTCGATCGCATCCTCGAGGGACAGCGACGAGCGTCCAGCCGAGCACCTCGCGCGCCTTGTCCACGTTGGCGAAGGCGCCGACGGCGTCCCCGGGACGCGGTGGCGCCTCCTGGACCGGCACCTTCTCGCCGTACACCTTCTCGAACGCGGCGATCAGCTCGCGCACGGTGACCCCGGCGCCGGTGCCGACGTTGATGATCGCGCTCGGCGCGCCCTCCGCCGCGAGCACCTTGTCGAACTGCTCGACAGCCGCGACGTGAGCCCGGGCGAGGTCCCAGACGTGGACGTAGTCGCGGATGCCGGTGCCGTCGCGGGTCGGGTGCTCGGTGCCGGTGATCGTGAAGTGGTCCTTCTGCCCGCGTGCCGCCATCACCAGCTGGCCGAGCACGTGGGAGGGCTCCTTGTCGTAGATGCCGGACTCGAGGTCGGGGTCGGAGCCGATCGGGTTGAAGTAGCGCAGGATGATCGCGCGCAGGTCGGTGGCCGCGGCCATGTCCTGGAGCACCATCTCCATCATCAGCTTGGTGCGGGCGTACGGCGAGGTGGTCGCGAGCGGGTCGGTCTCGACCACCTCGAACTCGTCCTTGAGCGCGTAGAGCGACGCCGAGGAGGAGAACAGCACCCGCGGCTTGCCCGAGCTGTGTCGAGCTGGTCGAACAGCTCCAGCGACTTCGCCACGTTGTCGCGGTAGTACTCGTAGGGCTGCTCCACCGACTCCGGCACCTTGATCCGCGCCGCCATGTGGATCGTGGCCTCGATCTCGGGGTGCTCGTCGAAGACCCGGGCCAGCAGGTCGCGGTCGGCGATGTCGCCCTCGTAGAAGATCCGGTCGCGGACGAACGCCAGCGGCCCGGTCGAGCAGCGAGTCGAGGATCACCGGCGTGTGCCCGGCCTCCTCGAGCGCCTTGGCCGTCGTCGACCCGATGAATCCCGCCCCGCCGGTGATCAGAACCTTCATGCCTTCGACCCTAGTGGTCCGGTGGACGGTGGCCGCGGAGGTGCCGCCGGCGGTGGGCGAGGGTGGTCGCCAAGCCAGGTCGACCGCGGCGTGGCTGGCGGCGGCCCCTCCCGGCGGGCGCACCACCCAGCCCACCCCAGCGCCCGCCGGGAGAGCCCGCCGCCCTCCGAGCACTCAGCCACGCGCGCGTTGGGTGCGGCGGTACCGTCGCCCTGTGACGGAGAAGGCGAAGAAGACCTGGTCAGACCTCACCGACAGGCAGCGGCGGCTGATCGTGGCCGGCGGTGCGGTCGAGGCCGTGATCACGACGATCGCGCTGCGTGACCTGGCCCGACGCCCGTCGGTACAGGTCCGTGGGCCGAAGGTGGTCTGGCTCCTCGGGTTCGTGGTCCAGCCGTTCGGACCGCTGGCCTACCTCTGGGCTGGCCGCAGACAAGACTGACCGGCACGCCGACCCTCGTCGGGTGACAGGGTCGGCAAGCGGTTCGTCCTACTGGAGCTGGTGCTTGATCTCGCCCTTGAGCACCTTGCCGACCTTCGACCGCGGGAGGTCGTCCCAGACCAGGATCTGCTTGGGCGTCTTGACGCTGCCGATGCGCTCCTTGACGAACGCCGTGAGCGCGGCCGGGTCGAGTGCCCCCTTCGGCTGGACCACCGCGACGACCCGCTCGCCCCACTTCTCGTCGGGGAGCCCGATCACGGCGCAGTCCTGCACCGCGGGGTGAGCCATCAGTGCCTGTTCGACCTCGGTCGAGTACACGTTGAAGCCGCCGGTGATGATCATGTCCTTGGCGCGGTCGACGATGAACAGGAAGTTGTCGTCGTCGAGGTAGCCGATGTCGCCTGTGTGGTGCCAGCCGTGGAGCGAGGCCTCCGCCGTCGCCTCCGGATCGCGGTAGTAGCCGGCCATCACCAGCGAGCTGCGCACCACGATCTCGCCACGCCGGCCCCGTGGCAGGAGCACGCCATCGTCCATGATCCCGACCGTCACCAGGGGCGCGGGACGACCGGCCGACGAGAGCCGGTCGCGGGCGACGGAGCCGTCCGGCAGGTAGTGGTCGGCCGGGGCCATCGTGGAGATCATCATCGGCGCCTCCGTCTGGCCGAACAGCTGTGCCATCGGACCGATCCGGGTCAGCGCCTCCTCGAGCCGGGTCGCCGACATCGGCGCCGCGCCGTACCAGAAGCACTGCAGGGACGACAGATCCGTCGTGTCGAGGTGGTCGCTGCCGAGGAGCATGTAGACGACCGTGGGCGGCAGGAAGGTGTGGGTCACCCGATGCCGCTCGACGAGCTCGAGGAACCGGGTCACGTCAGGCGTGCGCATGATCACGACCTCGCCGCCGAGGGCCAGCACCGGGAAGCACAGCACTCCGGCGGCGTGGGTGAGAGGTGCCAGCGCCAGATACACCGGGCGCCCGTCGAAGGGGTAGCCGATCAGGGTCAGCGCGGTCATCGTCTCCAGGTTGGTGCCCGTGAGCATCACGCCCTTCGGGCGCCCGGTCGTGCCGCCGGTGCCGACGATCGTGACGACGTCGTCGACGGGTTGCGCCTCGGCCTCCTGGTCCGAGACGAAGTCCGCCCACCCGGTCGCGCCGTCGACCTGGTCGTCGAGGCACACCAGCACGCTCAGCTCCGGGAGCTCGGGTGCGATGGTCGCCACCAGGGAGGCGTACGACGCCTGGAACAGCAGCGCCTTGCACCCGAAAAGGCCGAGCAGCTCGCGGTTCTCGGCCGCCTCGTTGCGGGGGTTGACCGGGCACCACACCGCGCCGGCCCGCGAGATGCCGAAGACGCTGCCGAACGCGCGCGGGTCGTTGGCGGAGAGGATTGCCACCCGATCGCCCGGTTGGACGCCGCGGCGCGCAAGTGCAGCGGCGACCTGGCGCGAGAGTGCCTGCACGTCCGCGTAGCTGATCGACGCGCCGTCCGTGGTCAGGCACGCGGCGTCCGGCCCGAGCGAGGCGCCCTTGTCGAGGTAGTCGACGAGACGCATGTGTCTGCCCTCAGCCGTGGATGGTCAGCTGCGGCTGCATGACCAGCCCGAAGCTGCGCAGCACGCCGAGCAGCTCGTGGTGACCGAACGCCTGGCAGCCCGACGCGAACCCCACCCGCCGGGGCGGCTGCTGGAGCAGGGAGTACGCGGCGTAGGCCTGCAGCAGGCCGGTCTGCTTGTAGTTCTGGTTGCCGTGGATGACACAGTGCGCACGTCCCAGGGGTCCCGACGCGTGCACCGAGTCCAGCGAGCGGTTCAGGCGCGGGTTCTCCCGTGGTGGCATCACGTTCATCACCTGGGCTGCCGTGGCCTCGAGGGCGGCGTACTTCTCGGCCGTCTCCATGTCCTTCGTGGCCTCGAGTGCGGCGGCGACGATCTGGGGCACGCCCTGCATCAGGGCCTTGTTGAACACCCCCCCGACAGCCTTGACGTTGGCCACACGCGGGTCCTTGCGGAACCACACGGGGTGCGACGTCCCTCCCCAGGGAAGGGCGAGCGCGAGCTCGTGCTGGCCCGGTATGGCGAGCTGGTAGTGACCGGCCTCCGGGTCGAACGGCACGTACGCGTTCTGCTCGAGATAGTGCGCCCCCGACAGCGCGGCGTTGAACAGGATCGTCTGGGTGGACGCGATGGTGGGGCTGCCACCCCAGAACACGGCGATGTCCAGGGTGTCGAGACCCGGCTGGTCGAGGCAGAGCTGGGCCGCGATCTCCCCGGTCGTGTACATCTGCGCGATGCCCGGCGAGAGCAGCAGCCCCGCCGCGGCGAAGTCGTCGCCGTACCGCTCGTCGCAGGTGATCAGCCAGTCCTGCTCGCCGGTCGTGTCTGTGTAGTGCACGCCGGCGGCAAGGCACGCCTCCACCACTTCCGGGCCGAACCGGCTGAACGGTCCGACGGTGTTGCAGACGACCGAGGCGCCCTTGAACAGCTCGGTGAGTGACTCGACGTCATGGCTCACCTCGGCCACGTCGTACTGCGCCGTCTCGATGCCGGCGACGTTGGAGCCCATGGAGGCGTCCAGCTTGCCGGTGTCACGGCCGGCGGCGACGAAGGGGACGTTGTACTCGCGTAGGTACTCGCAGATCAGCCGTCCGGTGTAGCCGGAGGCGCCATAGACGATGACGGGCCTGTCGCTCATGGGTTTTCGTCCTGTCTGGTCTCGAAGGGTCCGGTCACATGCCCATGCCGCCGTCGACCGACAGGCCGGCGCCGGTGACGAAGCGGGCGGCGTCAGAGGCAAGGAACACCACGACGTCGGCCATGTCCCCGACCTCGCCGAGCCGGCCGGCCGGGGTGAGCTCGATGACCGCGCCGACCGCTTCCTCCGGCGACGCGAACAGCCCGAGGTCGGCGACGTCCTTGGCCAGTCCGGCGCCCATCGCGGTGGGGACCAGGCCGGGGTAGATGCAGTTGACGCGGACGCCGTAGCCGAGCTTGCCCGACTCCATCGCGGCCACCCGGGTGAGCCGGTCGACGGCGGACTTGGTGGCCGAGTAGACGGAGATGCCGGGGAAGGCGATCGTCGCCGCCACCGATGCGATGTTGACGATGCTGCCGCCGTTGCCCGCGGCGCCCTCGGGCCGCATCGTGCGGAGGCCGTGCTTGAGCCCGAGTGCGGTGCCGAGGACGTTGACCTCGAGCATCGTGCGCACGTCCGCCGCGTCGAGCTCGGTGACCAGGCTGGTGATCTCCACGCCGGCGTTGTTGACCAGGATGTCGAGGCCGCCGAGGTGGTCGACGGTGGTGGCGACGGCGGAGGACCAGCTGTCGTCGTCGGTGATGTCGAGGTGCACGAACCCGTGCCCGTCGCCCTCGAGACCCTTCGCGGCGACGGCGCCGGCCTCGTCCTGGACGTCGCCGATCATCACGGTCGCGCCGGCCCGGGCCAGCGCCTGTGCCATGCCCTCCCCGAGTCCCTGCGCCCCTCCGGTCACCAGGGCCTTCCTGCCACTCAGCTCGTACACGGTCATGCCAGCTCCTCGGAATGTGTGTGGGTGGTCACACCGTCGCGCGATTTTGGACGGTCGTCAAGATTTCTTTGGACAATCGTCAAGATTCTCGTGCGGGAGCCGTTTCCGGGCTCCCGCGCGCCCTAGGATGTGACCATGACGACCACGGTGGAGCGCGGGCAGGGGGGTCCGAGGCGCCCGCCGGAGAAGTACGACGGCCGCCGCGACGAGCTCGCCGAGTCGGCACTTGCCACCCTCGGCCGCCTCGGCTACGCCAACACGTCCCTGCGCGACATCGCGGCCGCCTCGGAGTACTCCCACGGTGTCCTGCACTACTACTTCGCGGACAAGACCGAGCTGATCATCCATGGCGTGCGCCTCTACAAGGCCCGCTGCGTGCACCGCTACGACGACATCGTCGCGGACGCGGCCACGGCTGAGGAGCTGCGCGAACGCTTCGCGGCCAAGCTGGGCGAGACCCTGCTGGAGGAGCCGACCATGCACCGGCTCTGGTACGACCTGCGCAACCAGAGCATGTTCGAGGCCGACTTCCGCGGAGCCGTCCAGATGATCGACGCGACGCTCGAGGAGATGATCTGGCGCGTCGTCGACCGTTACGCCGAGCTGTCCGGGCGTGCCTGCGCCTTGTCGTCACCGGTTGCCTACGCGATGCTCGACGGGATCTTCGAGAAGGCGGTCCTCGAGCATGTGGAGGACGAGTCCGCGGCCGCTGCCCGGCTGGTCGAGCGGGCATTCGACGTGCTGCCACTGATGCTCGGGAAACCGGAGGACGACGTCGGTTAAGATGGTGTCCATGAGGTCCGTTCAGCTTCTTGCCTAGCCGCATCGGTACACCGATGCGGCTGCCCCTCGTGCGCGAGGGGCTTTTTTGTGCCCGGCACACCCCACGAGCAAGGATGACATCTGATGAACGAGCACCAGGACGACCAGCCGGAGACGTACGACGTCCGGGCCACGCAGGACAAGTGGCTGCCGGTCTGGGACGAGATGCAGCCGTTCCGCGCGGACGACGACTCCCCGCGGGAGAAGCGCTATGCGCTGACGATGTTCCCCTACCCGAGCGGCGACCTGCACATGGGCCACGCCGAGGTGACCGCGCTGCACGACGTGATCGCGCGCTACTGGTGGCTGCGCGGCTACGAGGTGCTGAACCCGATGGGCTGGGACTCGTTCGGGCTGCCGGCGGAGAACGCCGCGATCCGCAACAACGCTCACCCGGCGGACTACACCTACGCCAACATCGAGACCCAGTACGAGTCGTTCAAGAGGTACGGCGTCGGTTTCGACTGGTCGCGGCGGCTGAACACGAGCGACCCGGAGTACTACCGGTGGACCCAGTGGCTGTTCCTGAAGTTCCGCGAGCGCGGGCTGGCCTACCGCAGGAACAGCCCGGTCAACTGGTGCCCCAACGACCAGACCGTGCTGGCCAACGAGCAGGTCGTCGACGGCCGCTGCGAGCGCTGCGGGGCCGAGGTCACCAAGCGTGAGCTGACCCAGTGGTACTTCAAGATCACCGACTACGCGCAGCGGCTGCTGGACGACATGGTGCCGCTGGAGAAGACCTGGCCGGACCGCGTGATCACCGCCCAGCGCAACTGGATCGGCCGGTCCGAAGGGGCGCACGTCCGGTTCCCGGTGGTCTCGCCGGGCTCGACCGCCGAGTCCGAGCACACGCTGACCGTCTACACGACGCGGCCGGACACCCTGTTCGGCGCCACCTTCATGGTGGTCGCGGCGGACGCCGCGCTGGCCGGTGAGCTGGTCACGGACGCGCAGCGGCCGGCGTACGAGGCCTACCTGGAGGAGACCCGGAAGTCCTCCGAGATCGACCGGATGTCGAGCGACCGGCCGAAGACCGGCGTCTTCCTGGGCGTGCACGCGACCAACCCGGTCACCGGCGAGCAGATCCCGGTGTGGGCGGCCGACTACGTGCTGGCGGACTACGGCACCGGCGCGATCATGGCCGTGCCCGGTCAGGACCAGCGCGACTGGGACTTCGCGACGAAGTTCGACCTGCCGATCGTGCGCACCGTGCAGCCGCCGGAGGGCTGGGAGGGCGAGGCGTACGTCGGGCAGGGTCCGGCCGTGAACTCGTCGCACGACGACATCTCGCTGGACGGCATGGAGGTCGACGAGGCGAAGCGCACGATCATCGCGTGGCTGGAGGAGCAGGGGCGCCGGCGAGGGCACGGTCAACTTCCGGCTGCGCGACTGGCTGCTGAGCCGGCAGCGCTTCTGGGGCGTGCCGATCCCGATCGTCCACTGCCCCGACGACGGCGAGGTCCCGGTGCCGTACGACGAGCTGCCGCTGGAGCTGCCGGAGCTGAAGGGCGCCGACCTGAAGCCGAAGGGCGTCTCCCCGCTGGCCGCCGCGGACGACTGGGTCAACGTCGACTGCCCGCAGTGCGGCGGTCCGGCGAAGCGCGACAGCGACACGATGGACACGTTCGTCGACTCGTCGTGGTACTTCCTGCGCTACTGCTCGCCGCGCTACGAGGACGGCCCGTTCGACGAGGAGCTGGTCCGGCGCTGGATGCCGACCGACATCTACATCGGTGGCGTCGAGCACGCGGTGCTGCACCTGCTGTACGCACGCTTCTTCACCAAGGTGCTGCACGACATGGGGATGATCGACTTCGTCGAGCCGTTCTCCGCGCAGCTGAACCAGGGCTTCGTGATCAACCAGGGCAAGAAGATGAGCAAGTCGCTGGGCAACGGCGTCAGTCTGGGGGACCAACTAGCGGAGTTCGGAGTGGACGCCGTACGCCTGACCCTGGTCTTCGCCGGGCCGCCCGAGGACGACATCGACTGGGCGGAGATGTCGCCGGCCGGTTCGCTGCGGTTCCTGAAGCGGGCCTGGCGGCTGAGCGGTGACGTCACCAGCGAGGTCGGGCTGCCGGCCGCGGGCGGCGACCCCGAGCTGCGCAAGGTCACCCACCACACGGTGCACGAGGCCGAGGGCACTGGTCGAGGGCTACCGGTTCAACGTGATGGTCGCCCGCGTCATGGAGCTGGTCAACGCCACCCGCAAGGCGATCGACTCCGGCTGCGGTCCCGGCCGACCCCGCCGTGCGCGAGGCCGACCGAGGCGGTGGCGATCCTGCTGTCGCTGGTCGCGCCGTACACGGCCGAGGAGATGTGGGAGCGGCTGGGCCACCAGCCCACCGTCGCCCGCGCGCAGCTGGCCCGTCGTCGACGAGGCGCTGCTGGTGCAGGAGTCCGTGACCGCGGTCGTCCAGATCCAGGGCAAGGTCAGGGCGCGGCTGGAGGTCTCGCCCGGACATCTCCGAGGACGACCTGGAGGCCGCGGCGCTGGCCGACGAGACGGTACAGCGGGCGCTGGACGGCCGCCCGGTCCGCAAGGTGATCGTGCGTGCGCCCGAAGCTGGTCAACATCGTCGCTGGGTGACGCCTCGTCTACTCGCTCAGCGGGGCGGCTGGTAGCTCAGGTCCTTCCCGGCCAGGGTCAGCTCGAGCCCGGTCCGGGTCACCCTGACCGCCGTCACCTTCACGTCGAACGGCAGGTCCTCGAGGGACAGGTCGACGCCGAAGATCTCGCGGAGCGCGGCGCTGACGCTGGCCGGGAGGTTCTGGCCGCCGCCGATCTGCGAGCCGGCGAAGGTCAGCGCGTCGGAGGCGACTCTCGGCTCGACCGTGATCGTGGGCCGGAAGGTCTGGCCGAGCAACGTGAACTCCTTGCTGGCGGTGACCCTGCCGTCGCCACCGAACCCGACCTTGATCCCCAGCGTCTTGCTCGAGCTCGGCGTAGCCGACAGTGGCGTGCGCCGTCGCGGACTCCGCCCGGAAGCTCGTGAAGTCGCGGGACGCGGTGACGCCGCGGAAGTCGAGCCGCACCTTCGCGAGCGTCAGTGAGGTGTCCGCGGTGCCGACGCGCACGTCGTCCGCGGTCACGATCACGTGGTCGTAGTGGCCGGAGGCGAACTGGTTCAGGAACGGGAACCCGGTGATCGACACGTCCGGCTTGCTCGCCAGTCCCTGCGAGCGTTGGAGCTCACCGGCCGCTGCCTGCTCGGCCAGGTAGTCGGCGCCACGGTCGACGACGAGCAGCGAGGACGGCGAGCACCAGCAGGACCTTGAGCAGGCGGAACACCCGCAGATCCTGTCAGGTCCTGTGTCGCGCACCGGACCGGGTGCTGCGAGGCACACAGCGACTGGTCTAGAGGGGTCACGGCACAATCCGGGTCAAGCAGGACGTCCGGGTGACGTGAGGGGCGATCACGCGATCCTGGCGGTGCGCAACGGCTAGCGTCTCGCTCCAGCGGCGCTTGGGCTGCGGAGCCGGGGAGGGCGGTGAACGGCCGTGCGGAAGCGTGCGACATCGGTCGGGCTCGTCACTGTCCTCGTGGGCCTGCTGTGCGTCGTGGCACCCACCCGACAGCGCCGTCGCCGGCACCACTACGGTGCCCCGGCCCGACCACGTCGTGATCGTGGTCGACGAGAACCACTCGGCACAGAACCTCATCGGCAACCCCAGTGCGCCGTTCATCAACGCGCTGGCCCAGCAGAACGCGAACTTCACGCAGTCCTTCGCGCTGACGCACCCCAGCCAGCCGAACTACATCGGCCTGTTCTCGGGCTCGACCCAGGGCGTCACCGACGACAGCTGCCCGCACTCCTTCGCCGCTCCGAGCCTCGCTGACCAGCTGCTGGCGTCGGGTCGCACCTTCGCGGGCTACAGCGAGAGCCTGCCCAGCGTGGGCTTCACCGGATGCACCAGCGGCAGGTACGCCGCCAAGCACAGCCCGTGGGTCAACTTCCCCTCGCTGCCGGCCAGCACCAACCAGCCGCTCAGCGCGTTCCCGACCAACTTCGACGACCTACCAGCCGTCTCGTTCGTGATCCCCAACCTCGACAACGACATGCACGATGGGACCATCGCCCAGGGCGACGCCTGGCTGCAGAGCCACCTCGGCGACTACGTCACCTGGGCGAAGACGCACAACAGCCTCTTCGTGCTCACGTTCGACGAGGACGACAACACCGACAACAACCGGGTCCCGACGATCCTGGCCGGGCAGCGGGTGACACCGGGCACCTACAGCGAGCGCATCGACCACTACGACGTGCTGCGGACTGTGCAGGACGCCTTCGGTCTCGCACCGCTGGCCAACAGTGCGACCGCCCACCCGATCCTCGACGTGTGGACCCCCGGCCCGGGCAACACGGCACCCGCCGCGGCGTTCACCAGCTCCTGCAGCCAGCTCAACTGCAGCTTCGACGCCTCGGCGTCCTCCGATCCCGACGGCACCCTGCAGCAGTACACATGGGATTTCGGCGACGGCAGCTCCGGAACAGGCGTGCGCCCCAACCACGCCTACGACGCCGGGGGCACCTACCCGGTGAGGCTGACCGTCGCTGACAACGGTGGCGCCACTGACACGGTGACCCGCCAGGTGGTGGCGACGGCTCCCGCCGGCGCGCCGTTCGCGGTGGACACGTTCGCCCGCACGGTGAACAACGGCTGGGGGACGGCGAACGTCGGGGGCGTCTGGTCGCTGACCGGGACCGCGTCCGCGTTCTCCGTGGCAGGCGGCACGGGGTCGATCCGGCATGCGGCGGCGGGCTCGCAGGTCACCGCCACGATGGGCGCGGTGAGCAGCAGTGACACAGACCTGACGTTCGGGTTCAACGTGGACAAGCTGACGGCCGGCTACTACCTGACCGCCACGGGGCGCCGGATCTCGGCGGGCAACGAGTACCGCGCCCGGGCGCTCGTGACGTCCGCGAACAAGGTCACCGTGCTGCTGACCAGGCTGGTCGGCGGCGTGCAGACCTCGATCTCGACCGATCGTTCCGTGACCGGCTTGACGTACACAGCGGGGATGCCACTGCGGATGCGCCTCCAGGTGACCGGGACCTCGCCCACCACGGTGCGAGCCAAGGTGTGGCCGGCGCCGGGCACCGAGCCGCCCGACTGGTTGGTGAGCGCGACCGACTCCACCGCCGGCCTGCAGGGACCGGGCGCGATCGCCTTGACGAGCTATCTGTCGAGCAACGCGACCAACGCCCCTGCGGTGGCCAGGATCAGCGACCTCGCAGCCCGGCCGACGGCGCCGCCGCCGAACGCTCCGCCGACGGCGCGGTTCTCCTCCTCGTGCACGGACCTGTCGTGCGGGTTCGACGCGACGGCGTCCTCGGATGCTGAGGGCGGGGTGTCCTACGCGTGGACCTTCGGTGACGGTGGGACGGCGTCGGGGGCGCAGCCGAGCCACACGTTCGCGGCGGCGGGTCTCGTACGACGTGAAGCTGACGGTGACCGATGCGGGTGGCTTGACCGACTCGGTGACCCATCAGGTCGTGGTCACGGCTCCGCCGCTGAACCAGCCGCCTACGGCGAGGTTCACGTCCTCGTGCACCGGTCTGGGGTGCGGGTTCGACGCGACGACGTCCTCGGATCCTGAGGGCGCGGTGTCCTACGCGTGGACCTTCGGTGACGGTGGGACGGCGTCGGGGGCGCAGCCGAGCCACACGTTCGCGGCGACTGGTGCGTACGACGTGAAGCTGACGGTGACCGATGCGGGTGGCTTGACCGACTCGGTGACCCACCAGGTCTCGGTCACGGCTCCGGCCGGGCTGCCGTCGGCGGTGGACACCTTCGCACGCACGGTGACGAATGGATGGGGCACGGCAGATGTCGGCGGCGCCTGGTCGCTGACCGGCACGGCGTCGGCCTTCTCGGTTTCCGGTGGGGTCGGGGTGATCCGGCACGCAGCAGCGGGCACCCAGGTGACGGCGACGTTGGCAGGAGCGAGCAGCGCGGACACGGACCTGACCTTCGCCTTCAACGTCGACAAGCTGTCGGCGGGGTACTACCTGACAGTGGCCGGTCGTCGGGTCTCAGCGAACAACGAGTACCGCGCCCGGGTGCTTCTGACCTCCGCCAACAAGGTCAGCGTGATGCTGGTCAAGGTGGTCGCGGGGACCCAGACGACACTCGCGGCGGACAAGACGGTCACGGGGCTGACCTACGCGCCGGGGATGGCGTTGCGCGTGCGGATGCAGGTGACCGGGACCTCGCCGACCACGGTGCGGGCGAAGGTGTGGCCGGGCACGGACGCGGAGCCCGCGACATGGTTGACGACGGCGACCGACTCCGCGGCCGGCCTGCAGGCGCCGGGTGGGATCGCGCTGACCAGCTACCTCTCGAGTGCCGCGACCAACGCCCCGCTGGTCGCCGGGTTCAGCGACCTCGTGGCCCGACCGGCGCCCTGACGGCCACCGAGACGGGCTCAGGCGGCCGGGCGCCGGCGCAGCTCGCGGCGACCCTGCTTGCTGGTGAGCGCGGTGACCGTCGCCAGCGGCGCCTTCTCGAAGCCGTTGGGCAGCGACAGCCGGATCACCTTGTGCCAGGCGCGACGCGACCTGCTTCGGCAGCGAGCCGGTCGACGTAGGTCAGGCCGTAGCGGTCGAAGACGTCCTTCACCTGCGGCGCGATCTCGGCGTACCGGTTGCTCGGCAGGTCGGGGAACAGGTGGTGCTCGATCTGGTGGCTCAGGTTGCCGGTCATGAAGTGCATCGCCTTGGAGCCGGAGATGTTGGCCGAGCCGAGCATCTGGCGCACGTACCACTCGCCGCGGGTCTCGCCGTCGATCGACTTCTTCTCGAAGGTCTCGACGCCCTCGGGGAAGTGGCCGCACATGATCACCGAGTGGGTCCACAGGTTGCGGACCAGGTTGGCGGTGAAGTTCGCCGACAGGGTGCTCAGCGCGGACGGTCCGGAGATCAGCGGGTGGACCACGTAGTCCTTGGTCATCTGGTTGCGGATCTTCTTCAGCGTGACTGCTTGGCGCGGGCCTGGAACGCCGGGCTCTTGCGGCGCTTCTCGCTGGCCAGGTTCTTGCCGAGCTCGAGGTCGTACGCCGCGATGCCGTACTCGAAGAAGCAGGCGTTGATGAAGTTCCACAGCGGCTGGCCGAGGTACATCGGGTGCCAGCGCTGCTCCTCGTCGACGCGCATGATGCCGTAGCCGAGGTCGTTGTCCTTGCCGATCACGTTCGTGTACGTGTGGTGCAGCTCGTTGTGCGAGTGCTTCCACTGCTCCGACGGGCGAGGCGTTGTCCCACTCCCAGGTGGTCGAGTGGATCTTCGGGTCGCGCATCCAGTCCCACTGGCCGTGCATGACGTTGTGGCCGATCTCCATGTTCTCGATGATCTTGGCGACCGAGAGGCCGGCGGTGCCGACGAACCAGGCCGGCGGGAAGATCGAGACCAGCAGCACCGCGCGGCTGGCCAGCTCGAGCTTGCGCTGGGCGTCGATCACCTTGCGGATGTACGCCGCGTCGTCGGCGCCGCGGGTGTCGAGCACGGACTGCCGGATCGCGTCGAGCTCGCGGCCGAGCTCCTCGATGTCCGTCGGCGGTGAGGTGGGCGATCGGGTTGGTGGGCTTCTTCTGGATCGTGGTCATGGTGACTCCTTCGGATCGGGTCCGGGGTTTCGAGCTGGATCAGATGTCGAGGTGGCAGGGGCCGGCGGCGGCGGTGATGCAGGTCTGGATCTTCACGCCGTCGCCGGGCTCGGCGGTGGTGACCTCGCCGTTGCGGAGGTCGCGCACCGAGCCCTCCTTGAGCGGCAGGACGCAGCCGAAGCAGACGCCCATCCGGCAGCCGGACGGCATCAGCACGCCGGCGGCCTCGCCGGCGTCGAGCAGCGGGGTGGCGCCGTCGGCCTCGACGATGGTGCCGGTGCGTGCGAAGGTGACCGTGCCGCCGCTCGCCGGCGACCCGGTTGGTGGACGCGGAACTGCTCGGTGAACAGCTCGAGGCCGCGGTCGCGTCGTGGTGGTCGGCCAGCGCGTCGAGCAGGCCGGCCGGCCCGCAGGCGTAGGTGATCCGCGCGTCGAGGTCGGGCACCAGCGCCGCGAGGTCGGCGACGTCGAGCACGCCGTGCTCGTCGTCGTACCGCGCGACGAGCGTGATCGCGCCGGCGTCGGCGAGCTCGCGGAGGTTGTCGAGGAAGATCGAGTCGGGCTCGGTCGGCGCGACGTGCACGACGATGATGTCGAAGCGCGTCGCTGCGGGGCAGCCGGACGACGCCGGAGTCGGTGACCGGGAACAGGTTGCGCAGCATCCCGATCACCGGGGTGATGCCGGAGCCGGCGGTGACGAAGAGCAGCTTGCCGCCGTCGGCGGGCAGCACGAACTCGCCGGCCGCCTGCTCGAGGTGGACCAGGGTGCCGGGGCGGCGCGGCGTGGACGAGGTGGTTGCTCACCATGCCGTCGGGGACGGCCTTGACGGTGATCGAGATCAGGCCGTCGGTGCGCGGACCGTGGGTCAGCGAGTAGGCGCGCCAGAGCCGGACGCCGTCGACGTCGATGCCGATCCGGAGGTACTGGCCGGGCATGTGCCCGGCCCAGTCGGCGCCGGGCTGGATCACGATCGTGGCCGCGTCGGCGGTCTCGGGGTGGACCTCGTCGATCCGGCCGCGCAGGTCGGCGCCGGAGCGCAGCGGGGCGAACAGGTCGAGGTAGTCGGCCGGGCAGCAGCGGGGTGGTGACGGCCTCGGCGAGGCGGAGTGGCGCGGTCGCGCCAGCGGAGTCGAGTCGTCGTCATGCTCCCAGTCGTGGCCGACGCAGGAGGTAAAGTCATGGTCGTGACCACGTGAATCTGATCTTGTGAATTGTTCGTGGCGAACAATATGGTGACCGAATCCCAGCCGGAGGTCCGGCTGGACCCGATCGTCGCTCGCCGCGCTGCGCGACGAGCTCGGCACGGCGTCGCCGAGCAGGTGGTGGCGGTGGTGGTGGCCGAGGTGCCGAGCTACCGCGACGCGTTCGCGGGGCCGATGGGCCGCACCATCCGCGACGCGGTGGCGCTGGCGCTCGACGGCTTCCTCGAGCTGGGCGCACGCGGAGGCGGCTCCGACGCCGGCACGCCGCTCGGCGCCGGTGGTCGAGGGCGCCTACCGGCTGGGCCGCGGCGAGGCCCGCGCGGGCGGTCGATGGAGGCGCTGCTTGCGGCGTACCGGACGGGCGCCCGGGTCGCCTGGCGGCTGCTCTCCGACCGGGCCGTCGCGGCCGGGCTGCGCGCGGACCAGGTGGCGGCGTTCGCCGAGCTGGTCTTCGCCTACATCGACGAGCTGTCCGCGGCCAGCGCGGCCGGCCACGCCGACGAGCTGGAGACCTCGGGGCGGGTGCGGCAGCGGCTGCTGGAGCGGCTCGCCCGTCAGCTGGTGACCGGCGCCTCGCCGCGACGCTCGAGGCGACCGCCGAAGCGCGCCGAGTGGGCCCCGCCGAAGACGCTGACCGCGGTGCTGCTGCCGCCGGGACAGGTGCGGGGTGCCGAGGCCGCGCTCGGGGTCGCGCACGCTCGTCGCGGGTGAGGACCTGCCCGGCCTCGACAGCGACGAGGTGGCCGTGCTGCTGGTGCCCGACGTGACGCGTCCGGTGCTGCTGCGCGCGCTCGACGGCCGGCACGCCGTGGTCGGTCCGGCCGTGGGCTGGCGGCGGGCGCGCTCGTCGTACCTCCGGGCGGTGCGGGCGCGCGACCTCGGGCTTCGTCCGGGCAGCGGGCGCGGCGCTCGACACCGACCGGCACCTCGCGCGGCTGGTGCTGGAGGCCGACCACGAGGCGCTGGCCGACCTGCGGACGCGGGCGCTCGGCGCCGCTGGCCGAGCTGCGCCCGGCGAGCGCCGAGAAGCTCACCGAGACGCTGCGCGCCTGGCTGCTGTGCCGGGGCCGGCGCGAGGAGGTGGCCGGGCTGCTCCACGTGCACCCGCAGACGGTGCGCTACCGCGTGGGCCAGCTGCGCGAGCTGTACGGCGAGCGCCTCGACGACCCGGAGTCCGTGCTCGAGCTGACCCTCGCGCTGGGCGCGGACAGCCGTGAGCGGTCGGTAGCCTTCCCGGCATGTCCGTCGCCATCGTCACCGACTCGACCGCTTCGCTGCCGGCCGAGGTGGCGCGGGCGCGCGGGATCCGGGTGGTGCCACTGCAGGTCGTGATCGGCGCGGTGTCGTACGACGAGGCGCTCACGCCGGGCGCCGACGAAGACGGGTCCGACGGGGCCACGCCCGAGCTGGTCGCGAAGTCGCTGCGGGAGTGGACGGCCGGTGAGCACCAGCCGGCCGACGCCGGCGGCGATGCTCGAGGCCTACCGGGCGGCCGCGGCCGAGGGGGCGACCTCGATCGTGTCGGTGCACCTGTCCGCGGAGATCAGCGGCACCTACGAGTCCGCCCAGCTCGCCGCGCGCGACAGCCCGGTGCCGGTCGTGCCCGTCGACTCGCGCCAGGTCGGCATGGCCACCGGCTTCGCCGTGCTCGCGGCCGCTGACGCGGCGGACGTTGGTGCCGACGCCGCCGAGGCTGCGCACGCCGCCCGGACCCGCGCCGCGTCGACGACGTCGCTGTTCTACGTCGACACGCTGGAGTACCTGCGTCGCGGCGGCCGGATGGGCGCCGCCGCGGCCCTCCTCGGCTCGGCGCTGTCGGTGAAGCCGATCCTGCGGATCGACGACGGCAAGGTGGGTCCGTTCGAGCGGGTGCGTACGTCGGGCAAGGCGCTGGCCCGGCTGGAGGAGCTCGCGGTCGAGGCCGCCGGGTCCGCGCAGGTCGACGTGGCGGTGGCGCACCTGGCGAGCCCGGAGCGGGCCGAGCAGCTCGCCGGCAGGCTGCGCGATCGGCTGGCCGACGGGCTCGCCGATCGCGACGTCTGGCTCGGTGAGGTCGGCGCCGTGCTCGGGGCCCACGTGGGCCCGGGCATGGTGGCGGTGGCGGTCGCGGTCCGCGACTTACTCGTCTAGACCTTGCGGAGCGCTTCCGCGATCTCGTCGTCGCCGTTGAGCAGGTCGAAGGTCTTGCCGACCGTCCTGGTCAGGTCGAGCGCCGCCACCAGCACCGCGGCGACGTCCTCGCGCGTGACGCTGCCCCGCGGCAGGTCGCCGACCTGGACCAGGCCGGTGCCGGGCTCGTCGGTGAGCCGGCCCGGGCGGACGATCGTCCAGGCGAGGTCGCGTCGGCGGAGGTCGTCGTCGGCCGCCTTCTTCGCCCGCAGGTAGACCTGGAACACGTCGTCGCTGTCGGGGTCGGCGTCCTCGGCGCCCATCGAGGAGATCATCAGGTAGCGCGCCACGCCCGCCTCCTCCGCCGCGTCGGCCAGCAGGATGGCGGCGTTCTTGTCGACGGTCTCCTTGCGCTCGACGCCGGAGTTCGGTCCGCCGCCGGCGGCGAACACGACGGCGTGCGAGCCGTCGAGGACTCGCGCGACGTCGGCGACGCTCGCGTCCTCCAGGTCGAGCACGACCGCCTCGGCCCCGTTGGCCTCGAGGTCGGCGACGTGGTCGGGGTTGCGCACGAGGCCGACGGCCTCGTGACCGGCCGCGGTCGAGCTGGCGTTCGAGGTGCTGGGCGATCTGGCCGTGTCCTCCGGCGATGGTGATCCGCATGCTCCGACGGTATCCACGGACCGTTTCGCGTCCCCAGGCCGGGTGCCCGGTTGGGTTGTCCACAGGGAGCACGCGGGCGCTGTCGACCGGCGCCCGTGCTCCCTAGGTTCGGTCCATGCGCAGGCGAGAACGGGACCAGGTGTCCGAGGTCGCGCGGCGACGCCTTGAGCTGCTCCGCGCCGAGCTCGCGGGGCTGCGCCCTGAGCCCGATCGGGAGCAGGAGGCCGACGACCACGAGGAGTTCTGGACCCGGGAGCAGGCACCGCTGGTGGGTCCGGCGGCGCTCGGCGTGCCGGCGCCGGTGCGCGATCCCGGTCGGCATGCGCGGGGCCGGCGGGCCGGTCCGGGTGATCGGGTGCCGGGCTGGCTCGCCGACCGGGTGCCGGAGGCGCTGCGCGGGCGGGTGGGGCTGTCCGGGCAGCACGGAGTGGTGGTGCTGGCGCTGGTCGGGGTGGCGCTCGCGGTGGCCTGCTGGCTGGCGGTGCGGTCCGGCGCCCACGCGGACGCCGTACCTCCTCCGCGGCTGGTGACCGCCGCCGGGTCCGCCACGGCGGAGGCCTCGCCCGCCGTTCCGGCCGGCACCGCAGCGGCGGCTGTGCCCACCGGCCAGGTGGTCGTCGACGTCGCCGGCAAGGTACGCCGGCCCGGCATCGTCACGCTGCCCGCCGGGTCGCGGGTGCAGGACGCGATCCGGCGGGCGGGTGGTCCGCGTCCCGGGGTCGTGCTGACCTCCCTGAACCTGGCGCGACCGCTCGTCGACGGCGAGCAGATCCTGGTCGGGCAACCGGTGCGTGCCGGGCGTCGCACCCAGTGCCGCGGGCGGGTCACCCGCGGCCGGCGCGCTGGTCAACCTCAACGCCGCCGGCCTGTCGGAGCTCGACACGCTCCCGGGCGTGGGGCCGGTGACGGCGCAGAAGATCCTCGACTGGCGCACCGCAGCACGGCACGTTCACGTCCGTCGACGAGCTGCTCGAGGTCGACGGCATCGGGGACAAGACCCTCGCCGACATCGCACCACACGTGACGTTGTGAGGAGGTGGCCGGTCACGAGCACGACGAGCCCGAGCACGCGGACGCGACGGACGCACCAGGCGCCGACCTGCGGACCCCGGCGCTGGGCGTGGTCGCCTGGCTGGCCGCGCTGGCCGGGCTGCACCTCCCGGTCTGGCTGGACGGCGCCCTGGTCGTCACCGGTGGCGCGCTGGTCCTGGTCGCGGTGGCGTCGTGGCGGACGCGTGCCGGCCGAGCTCGTGGTCTGGCTGCTGGTCGCCGTGGTGGTGGCGGGCGGTGCGCTGCTCCGGATCGAGGTGGTTCGTGCCGGTCCGTTGCCGCGGCTCGCCGCGGAGGAGGTCACCGCCCAGGTTCGGCTCGAGCTCACGGGCGACCCGATAGTGAAGGAGGGACGGTTCTCGAGCTACGTCCTGGTGCGGGCGGCCGCGACCCGGGTCGCAGCACGTGGGCTGACCTGGCGGCTGCACCAGCCGGTGCTCGTGATCGCGCCGGCCGGGTGGCGCTCGCTGCACCTCGGCGAGACGGTGCGGGCGTCCGGCCGGCTGTCGCCGGCCGACGGCGACGACCTCGGCGCGGTCTACCTCGCGCACGGCGAGCCCGAGGTGCTGGCGCGGGACGGACCGCTGCTGCGCGGTGCCGCGCACGTGCGGGAGGGCATCCGGCAGTCGGTGGCCCAGCGGCCGTCCGAGCCGCGCGCACTGGTGCCGGCGCTGGTCGACGGTGACGACGTCGGCCTGCCGGAACGGACGGCGACCGACTTCCGCACGGCCGGCCTGACCCACCTGCTGGCCGTGTCGGGCACCAACCTGACGCTGGTCGTCGGCGCGCTGCTGGTGCTCGCGCGGGCGGTCGGTGTCCGGGCCCGTGGGCTGGTCGTGGCCGGTGCCCTGGGGGTGGTCGGGTTCGTGCTGCTGGCCCGCCCGGAGCCGAGCGTGCTGCGGGCAGCGGTGATGGGCTCGGTGGCGCTGGTCGGCATGGGCAGCAACGGTCGGCAGCGCGGGCCGCGCGCGCTCGGGCTCGCGGTCCTGGTGCTGATGCTGTTCGACCCGTGGCTGGCCGGGGAGGTCGGGTTCGCGCTGTCGGTGCTGGCGACGGCGGGGATCGTGTTCCTGGCGCCGGGCTGGCGTGACGCGCTGTGCCGGTGGCTGCCGCGGTGGGCGGCCGAGGCGCTGTCCGTCCCGCTGGCGGCGCAGCTCGCGTGCACGCCGGTGGTGGCCGCGATCTCGGGCCAGGTGAGCCTGGTCGCGGTCGTGGCCAACCTGCTCGCCGCGCCGGTGGTGGCGCCGGCGACCGTGCTCGGTCTCGGCGGCGGCCTGCTGTCCTCGGTCTGGGCGCCGCTCGGGCGGCCGGTCGGCACCGCGGCCACCTGGTGCGCCGACTGGGTGATCGCGGTCGCGCACCGGTCGGCGGCGCTGCCCTCGGCAGCGCTGGGCTGGCCGTCCGGGCCGGTGCCGCTGCTGGTGCTGACCCTGGTCTGCGGCTGGCTGGCGTTGGTGCTCGGGGCGCTGCTGGCCCGACGGGGCTGGGCGGTCGGCACCTGCGGTCCTGCTGCTGGTGCTGATGCTGGTGCCGCTGCCGACGCCCGGGTGGCCGCCGCGCGGGCTGGGTGCTGGTGGCCTGCGACGTCGGTCAGGGCGACGGGCTGGTGCTCGACGCCGGTGACGGTGCGGCGGTCGTGGTCGACGCCGGTCCCGACCCGGCCCTCGATCGACGGGTGCCTGCGGCGGCTGGGCGTACGACGGGTGCCGCTGGTGGTGCTCACCCACTTCCACGCCGACCACGTCGACGGCCTGGCCGGTGTGCTCCGTGGCCGCCGGGTCGGGGCGATCGAGGTGACCGGGCTGGCCGAGCCGTCAGGCGGCGCGGCCGAGGTGAGCCGGCTGGCGGCGCGGGCGGGTGTGCCGGCTGCGCGTCGCGTCCGTGGGCGAGCAGGCCCACGGTCGGAGCCGCTGCGCTGGCAGGTGCTGGCGCCCACCGGCTCGACCCCACCCGACTCGGAGTCGCCGCCCAACGACGCCAGCGTCGTCCTGCTGGTGGAGTCCCGGGGGATCCGGATGCTGCTGATGGGCGACGAGGAGACCGGTTCGCAGGAGCGGCTGGCGGCGCGGGTGGGCTCCCTGCACGTCGACGTGCTCAAGGTGGCCCACCACGGCAGCGCCCGAGCAGGACCCCGACCTGGTGCGCGGGCTGCGCGCCCGGCTCGCGGTGATCTCGGTGGGCCGGCACAACGACTACGGCCATCCCGCGCCGGCCACGCTGCGGCTGCTGGCGCGGGCCGGCGCTGACCGTCCGACGTACCGACCGGGACGGCGACATCGCGGTCGTCTCCGACCACGGCCTGCAGGTCGTCACCCGTCGACTCCCCGGCCCCGGGCCCTGAGCCCGACTGTCCGCGGTGCGTGAGAGGCTGCCGCCATGGCAGGTCCAGTGGCGTCCGACGTGCTCGGGCGGGTCACCCTGGTGACCGGCCCGGAGGAGTTCCTCGCCGAGCGCACGATCGCTCCAGGTGCGGTCCGCGGTCCGGGCGCACGACGCCGAGGCCGAGCTCAGCGAGACCTCCGCCGACCAGCTCACGATGGCGACGCTCGGCGAGCTGAGCGCGCCGTCGCTGTTCTCCAGCACCCGCTGCGTCGTCGTCCGCCGGTTCGAGGACCTGCCGGAGGAGTCCGTCGACGGCATCGTCGGCTACGCCGCCGGAGCCGGCCGACGACGTCGCCCTGGTGCTGGTGCACTCGGGCGGCCAGAAGGGCAGCGGCGTGCTCACCAAGCTGCGCAAGGCGCCGGGCGTGACCGAGGTCAAGAGCGTGCCGCTGACCACCCGCGAGTTCCCCGGCTTCGTCGTCAACGAGCTCCGCCAGCTCAAGGTGCGCATCGACAACGACGCGGCGGCGTTCCTGGTGCAGGCCGTCGGGCAGGACCTGCGCGCGCTGTCGGCGGCCGCCAGCCAGCTGGCCAACGACTTCGCGCGGCCAGCCGCGTGACCACCGAGATGGTCAAGCAGTACTTCGGCGGGCGGGCCGAGGCGAAGTCGTTCACGGTCGCCGACCACACGCTGATGGGTCGCACGGCGAAGGCGCTCGAGGAGCTGCGCTGGGCGCTCGACCGCGGCACCGCGCCGGTGCTGGTGAGCAGCGCGATGTCGACCGGCCTGCGGTCGCTGGCCAAGTTCAAGAGCGCGCCGCGCGGGCTCGCGCGACGCCGACCTGATGCGGGAGGTCGGCGTGCCGCGGCTGGAAGCTCCGCGACCTCCGCGAGCAGGCCCGCGGCTGGGAGCCCGACGGCATCGCCGACGCGATCCGGGTGGTCGCCCGCGCCGACGCCGACGTCAAGGGCCAGGCCAGCGACCCGTCCTACGCGCTGGAGCGGATGGTGCTCTCCATCGTCCGGCTGCGCAGCGCGCGCTAGGCGCATCGGCCCGGACACGCAGAAACGCCGCACCCGAGGGGTGCGGCGCTTCGTCGAGCTCGGTGCGTCAGCTCAGAGCGAGGCGGCCTGCTTGGTCATCGCGGACTTGCGGTTGGCGGCCTGGTTCTTGTGGATGACGCCCTTGGAGGCGGCCTTGTCCAGCGCCCGCGCGGCGTCTGCGGCGGCCTTCTTCGCCTGGTCGGCGTCGCCGGCCTCGACGGCCTCGCGGAACTTGCGCACGGCCGTCTTCAGCGCGGACTTGACCGCCTTGTTGCGCTCGTGCGCAGCGTCGTTCTGCTTGTTGCGCTTGATCTGGGACTTGATGTTCGCCACGGGGCAAGCCTCGTTCTGCTGGATTCTGGGTGGTGGTGGATCGACATGAGGGTGTCCGGGGCTGGCCCAGACACGAAGGTCAACGATATCAGCGGGCCGCTTCGGCGCCCAAATCGTGCGCTACTCCCAGCCGCGTCGATCGCAGAGCCAGCCCCAGAGCGCCTCGGCGTACCAGATGCTGTGCGTGCGGAGGTGCGGCGAGTTGAGGGGCGGCGGGCGCGACGAGCTCGCCACCATGAAGCCGCACAGCGCGGCCAGCCACATGTCGACGTGCTCGGGGTCGACGTCGCGGGTCAGCGCCCGCGCGGCCAGGATCGGCTCCACGTCGAGCCCGTCGCCGTACGCCGAGACCAGCAGGTCGACGGTGTCCTGCCAGGCGGGACCCAGCGCCGGCCAGTTCCAGTCGCAGGCGCAGCGCCGAGCCGTCGTCGAGCAGCAGCACGTTGTCGTCGCGCAGGTCGGTGTGGCAGAACGCCCGGTCCGGCAGCGACGCGTACGCCGTGGCCAGTGCGCGGGCCTCGCGACAGGTGCGGCCTGTCGGCAGCGACCCGGTCCCAGGCGCCGACCAGTGGCGGCACCTCCTCCACCACGGTCCTGAGCCGCAGCCCGGGCGGCACCGGGTCGGTGGCCGCCGCGATCGCCTCGGCCAGGTCCAGCGCGCGCGTCGAGCTCGGTCGGCGTCGCCACGGTCGCAGCGGCGGCCGGCCGTCGACCGCCTCGAAGCCGAGCGCGACCCAGTCCGCGTCGTCGTGCACCCAGCGCAGCGCCGGCGCCGGCAGCCCGGCGGGCAGCGCCCGGAGCTTGCGTGCCTCGTCGAGGTACGCCCGCGCGACAGTCGGCCTGGGCCTGCTTGCTGGCCGCCTTCACGAACACCCGGCTGCCGTCCGCGCCGGTGAGCACGGACGCGAACCCGGGCGTGAACCCGGCGTCCGTGGAGACGGCGTCCACGACCGGCGAGCCCAGCCGCTGCTCGACCACGGCCCGCAGGTACGCCGGCAGGAAGCGGCCAGGTGAGCCGGTGCGCCGTGCGGCCGTGCGGCACCTGCGCGAGATCCGTGCGCAGGCCGGGGCGGTCGCTCATGACCGGCATCCTCGCGCACGCACCCGCGCTGCCAGACTTCCGCCATGCCGGAGCTGGTCCCGCCCGACGTACGCGTCCGGGAGTCGTTCCTGGAGGCGATGCGCGAGGTGGTCGCTGAGGGCAACCGGGCCGAGGCCGCCTACCTGGGCAGCGAGCAGACCCGGTACCGCGCCGAGTGGAACGGCCCGGAGGGCTTCGCGGAGTACGTCGCCACGGTCCGCGCCGACGGCGCCGAGACCACGCCGCGCAGGATCGGCATCGTCCCGCACACGACCTGGTGGTGGGTCGACGGCGAGGACTACCTCGGACGGATCAGCGTGCGGCACCGGCTCACGGAGTTCCTGCGCGACGTCGGCGGCCACGTCGGCTACTACGTCCGGCCCAGCCGGCGCCGGCGCGGCCACGCGACGGCGATGCTCCGCGCGGTGCTGCCCGTACGCGGCGGACCTCGGCCTCGAGCAGGTGCTGGTCACCTGCGACGACACGAACGAGGGCTCGCGCCGCGTGATCGAGGCGGCCGGCGGCGTGCTCGAGGACCAACGGGGGGTCAAGCTCCGCTACTGGCTGCCGACGCGCTGACTCCTCCCCACAGGTGAGGCGGGGGTTGGGCGCCGGCCCTAGGGTCGGGACGTGCTGCGCTTCTTCGTCGTCGGGATCCTCGGATTCCTCGCCGTCGTCACGGTCATCGCGGGGGCGATCGGCGGTCCCGGCTGGTGGGTCCTGGTCGCGGTGCTGCTGCTCCTGCTCGCGGTCGGGTGCTACGACCTGGTGCAGAAGAAGCACTCGATCCTGCGCAACTACCCGGTGCTCGGGCACATGCGGTTCCTGATGGAGGACATCCGGCCCGAGCTGCAGCAGTACTTCATCGAGCGCAACTACGACGGCCGGCCGTTCGACCGCAACACCCGCTCCTCGATCTACCAGCGCGCCAAGGGGCTCAAGGAGGAGCAGCCGTTCGGCACCGAGCGTGACGTCAACGAGCCCGGCTACGAGTACCTCGTGCACTCGACGAAGCCGGTCGACGTGCCCGATGCCGAGCCCCGCGTGACCATCGGAGGACCGCGACTGCACCCAGCCCTACTCGATGGCGCTGATGAACGTCTCCGCGATGAGCTTCGGCGCGCTCAGTGCCAACGCGATCACGGCGCTCAACGCGGGGGCCGCGCCTCGGCGGCTTCGCCCACGACACCGGCGAGGGCGGGCTGAGCAAGTACCACCGCCAGGGCGGCGACCTGGTCTGGGAGATCGGCAGCGGCTACTTCGGCGCCCGCACCGAGGACGGCGACTTCGACCCGGACAAGTTTCGCGACACGGCCGCCGACGACCAGGTCAAGATGGTCTCGCTCAAGCTCAGCCAGGGCGCCAAGCCCGGCATCGGCGGTGTGCTGCCCGGAGCCAAGGTCACCCGCGAGATCGCCGATGCACGCGGCGTTCCGGCCGGCGAGAAGTGCGTGTCCCCGTCGTACCACCGGGTGTTCTCGACTCCGCGCGAGCTGGTCCTGTTCATGGCCCGGATGCGCGAGCTCGCCGGCGGCAAGCCGGCCGGCTTCAAGCTGTGCCTCGGCTCGCGCATCGACTTCCTGGCGATCTGCAAGGCGATGCTCGCCGAGGGGGTGACGCCCGACTTCATCGTGGTCGACGGCGGCGAGGGCGGCACGGGCGCGGCGCCGCTGGAGTACGAGGACCACATCGGTACGCCGTTGACCGAGGGGCTGATGACGGTGCACAACGCGCTGGTCGGCGTCGGTCTGCGTGACCGGGTCAAGGTCGGCGCCAGCGGCAAGGTCGCGACCGGCATCGACATCGTCAAGCGGATGGTGCAGGGCGCCGACTACACCAACTCGGCGCGGGCGATGATGATGGCCGTCGGCTGCATCCAGGCCCAGACCTGCCACACCAACACCTGTCCGGTCGGGGTCGCCACGCAGGACCCCAAGCGGATGCGCGCCCTCGACGTGCCCGACAAGACCGAGCGGGTCTTCCACTACCAGCAGCAGACCGTGGCGCAGGCCAGGCAGGTGCTGGCCTCGATGGGCCTGACCGGAGCCGACCAGCTGCGGCCGCACATGCTGCGCCGCCGCGATCGACCACGAGCGTGTGCTCAGCTACGCCGACATGTTCGACCACCTCGCTCCCGGCGAGCTGCTCGCACAGCGCCCCCGCTGGCTGGCGGGGCGACTGGGAGCTCGCCGACCCCGACACGTTCCGAGCCTGAGGAGAGCCATGAGCAAGCGCACCATCGCCGACCTGATCATCGACGCCCTCGCCGACCACGGCGTGCGCCAGGTCTGGGGGGTCGTCGGCGACGCGCTCAACCCGGTGACCGACGCGATCCGGCGCGAGGACCGGATCGAGTGGATCGGCGTCCGGCACGAGGAGGTCGGCGGCCTTCGCGGCGAGCGCACAGGCCCAGCTCACCGGTGACCTCGCGGTCTGCATGGGCACGGTCGGCCCGGGTGCGATCCACCTGCTCAACGGGCTGTACGACGCCCGCAAGTCGCACGTCCCGGTGCTGGCGATCTGTGGTCAGGTGCCGCGAGAGGAGATCGGCAGCGACTTCTTCCAGGAGGTCGACAACGACCAGCTGTTCGCCGACGTGGCGTGCTTCAACCAGACGATCACCTCGGTCGAGCAGATCCCGGCGCTGCTCGAGGAGGCGGTCAACGCGGCGCTCGCCGAGCGGGGCGTCGCCGTGCTGTCGCATCCCGGGCGACGTCGGTGGCCTGCGACCTGCCCAAGGACACCGAGACTCCGCGGTTCGTGCCCGCCGCTCCGCCTGCGGCAGCCGCAGCCGACGCGATCCGCGACGTCGGCGAAGGTCCTGATCGAGGCCGAGCGGGTGACCCTGCTGGTCGGCCAGGGCGCGCGGCACGCACGCGACGAGGTGCTCCAGCTCGCGGACGCGCTCGGGGCGCCGATGGTGCTGACGCTGAAGGCCAAGGAGGGCTTCGAGGACGACAACCCGTTCGAGATCGGCCAGTCCGGCCTGATCGGCAACCCGGCGACGGCCGAGGCGTTCGCCGCCTGCGACGTCCTGTTCCTGGTCGGCACCGACTTCCCCTACCGGGAGTTCTACCCGAAGGACACGGTGGTCGTGCAGCTCGACAGCCGCGGCCAGCACATCGGGCGCCGGACCGCCGGTGCAGCAGGCGCTCGTCGGTGACACCAGGCTCACGCTGGCAGAGCTGCTGCCGCAGCTCCGGCGCAACGAGAGCCGAGACCACCTCGAGGCCGCGCGGGCGGCGTACCAGAAGTGGCACGGGCGGCAGTCCCACCTGACCGACCCGGACTACGACCACAAGCCGAAGGGGCTGCTGCGGCGCAAGGTCGACAACCCCGACGTCCGGATCCGCCCTGAGCTGCTCGCGGCGGCCGTCGAGCGGCACGCCGCGGCGGACGCCGTGTTCACCACCGACACCGGGATGTCGACGGTGTGGCTCTCCCGGTTCGTGCGGATGACCGGCGGGCGACGGCTGGTCGGCTCCTACAACCTGGGCTCGATGGCCAACGCGATGCCGATGGCGCTCGGGGCGCAGGCGCTGGACCGGAAGCGTCAGGTCGTCGCCTTCTGCGGCGACGGCGGCCTGTCGATGCTGATGGGCGACCTGATCACGGCCGTCAGCCACGACCTCCCGGTCAAGCTGGTCGTCTTCGACAACGGCCGGCTCGGCATGGTCAAGCTGGAGATGGAGCAGGTCGGTCTGCCGGAGTTCGGCACCGTCCTGCACAACCCCGACTTCGCGAGGGTCGCCGAGGCGATCGGGCTGCGCGGGATCCGCGTGACCGACCCGCACGACGTGGACGACGCGGTGCGCGAGGCGATGGCGCACCCGGGTCCGGTGCTGCTCGACGTGGTGACCAACCCGGACGAGATCGCCGTACCCCCGCAGCCGACGCTCGAGCAGGGGTGGGGCTTCGCGATCGCCAAGTCCAAGGAGTTCCTGGCCAGCCCGGAGTGACGTTTTCGCCCCGCACGCACCCGCGTGGGAGGATTGGCGTTCCGTCCTCGACGTCTCCTCGAAAGCCCTTCGTGTCCTCGAACAGCGCCGCGCCCGTGCCGGGCAAGACCGATCCCGCGGTCATCCGGAACTTCTGCATCATCGCCCACATCGACCACGGCAAGTCCACGCTGGCCGACCAGATGCTGCACCTGACCGGTGTGGTCGACGAGCGCAACGCACGGGCGCAGTACCTCGACCGGATGGACATCGAGCGCGAGCGCGGGATCACGATCAAGAGCCAGGCCGTGCGGATGCCGTGGACCGTGCCCGACGACAACGACGCAGCCGCCGAACCGGGCACCTACGTGCTCAACATGATCGACACCCCGGGCCACGTCGACTTCACCTACGAGGTGTCCCGGTCGCTCGAGGCGTGCGAGACCGCCGTACTGCTCGTCGACGCGGCCCAGGGGATCGAGGCGCAGACGCTGGCCAACCTCTACCTCGCGATCGGCGCCGACCTGCACATCATCCCGGTGCTGAACAAGATCGACCTGCCGTCCGCGCAGCCCGAGAAGTACGCCGCGGAGCTGGCCGGGATCATCGGCTGCGACCCGTCCGACGTGCTCCGGGTCTCCGCCAAGACCGGCGTCGGCGTCGAGCAGCTGCTCAACGAGATCGTGGCCCAGACCCCGGCGCCGGTCGGTGACGCCGACGCGCCGCCGCGGGCGCTGATCTTCGACTCCGTCTACGACACCTACCGCGGCGTGGTCACCTACGTCCGGGTGATCGACGGCAAGCTCACGCACCGCGACCGGATCAAGATGATGTCGACCGGCGCCGTGCACGAGATGCTCGAGGTCGGCGTGATCAGCCCGGAGCCGGTCAAGGCCGGCGACCTCGGGGTCGGCGAGGTCGGCTACCTGATCACCGGCGTGAAGGACGTCCGCCAGTCCCGGGTCGGTGACACCGTCACCAGCCAGCACCACGGTGCGACGAAGGCGCTCGGCGGCTACAAGCACCCCAACCCGATGGTCTACTCCGGCCTCTACCCGATCGACGGCGACGACTACCCGACGCTGCGCGACGCGCTGGAGCGGCTGCAGCTCAACGACGCGGCGCTGGCCTACGAGCCGGAGACCTCCGGCGCGCTCGGCTTCGGCTTCCGCTGCGGCTTCCTCGGCCTGCTGCACATGGAGATCGTGCGCGAGCGGCTGGAGCGCGAGTTCAACCTCGACCTGATCTCGACCGCACCCAACGTGGTCTACAGCGGTGCTCATGGAGGACGGCTCCGAGCAGGTGGTGACCAACCCGAGCGAGTACCCCAACGCCGGCAAGATCGCCGAGGTGCGCGAGCCGGTCGTGAAGGCGACGATCCTCAGCCCGAGCGACTACATCGGCACGATCATGGAGCTCTGCCAGTCCAAGCGCGGCCAGCTCGAGGGCATGGACTACCTCTCCGAGGACCGGGTCGAGATGCGCTACACGCTGCCGCTCGGCGAGATCGTCTTCGACTTCTTCGACCAGCTGAAGTCGCGCACCAAGGGCTACGCCTCGCTCGACTACGAACCCACCGGCGAGCAGGCCGCCGACCTGGTCAAGGTCGACATCCTGCTCCAGGGCGAGACCGTCGACGCGTTCAGCGCGATCGTGCACCGCGACGCGGCGTACGGGTACGGCGTGATGCTGGCCGGCAAGCTGCGCGAGCTGATCCCGCGGCAGCAGTTCGAGGTGCCGATCCAGGCCGCCATCGGCGCCCGCGTGATCGCGCGCGAGACGATCCGCGCGATCCGCAAGGACGTGCTCGCCAAGTGCTACGGCGGTGACATCACCCGCAAGCGCAAGCTGCTGGAGAAGCAGAAGGAGGGCAAGAAGCGGATGAAGATGGTCGGCCGCGTCGAGGTCCCCCAGGAGGCCTTCATCGCCGCGCTGTCCACCAGCGGGCCGGGGGAGAAGGGCAAGAAGTAGTGGAGGTCCGACCCGTACGCGACGACCAGTGGTCGATCGTGGAGTGGATGTGGCAGGCCTACCGCAACGACATGGCGCACCTGCTCACGGGCAGCTTCCCGTGGTCGGACGGGCGCTACAAGCACGAGCCCCTCGACGCGCATCCCGGCAGCGACGGCCACGCCGGCTTCCTGGCCTGGCACCCGCACCCGCAGCAGGGCGAGGACGCACCGGTGGGCCTGGCCCTCGTCGACGGCATCGGTGGTGAGTGCCGGTCGATCACGGCGTTCTGGGTGGTGCCCGGCGCCCGGCGCTCGGGATGGGGGCGGCAGCTCGCGCTCGACGTGATCGGCCGCTACCCGCGCCCGTGGACGATCGCGTTCCAGCACGACAATGTCGGCGCCGGACGGTTCTGGCGCGGCGTGGTGCAGGACGCGTTCGGCGACGGCTGGACCGAGGATCAGCGTCCGGTGCCCGACCGGCCCGAGCTCCCGCCGGACCACTGGATCGAGTCGCCCTGAGCCTCCGGGAGGTCCTCGGGGAGCTGCTCGAGGACTGGCAGCTCACACCCGACGGCGCCACCATGCGGGGCGCGACCGCGCTGGTGGCCCCGGTGCGGACCGTGAGCGGTCGACCGGCCGTGCTGAAGGTGGTGACCCCACACCCGGAGGCCGAGCACGAGCACCTCGCGCTCAAGCGCTGGGCGGGTGCCGGCACGGTCGAGCTCCTGCGGGCCGACCCGCACCGCTGGGCGCTGCTCCTCGAGCGGCTGCACCCGGAGGACCTGACCGACCTGTGGGACCTGGAGGCGTGCGAGATCGTCGCGGCGTCGTACGCCCGGCTGCACGTGCCGGCGCTCCCGCAGCTCCGCACGCTCACGTCGTACGTCGCGGGCTGGACCGCCGAACTCGAGGCCCTGCCGACTCGTTCACCGATCCCGCCCCGGCTCGTGCGGCAGGCGGTGGCGATCGGGCGCGCGTTCGCCGCCGACCCGGCCAGTGACGGCACCCTGATCCACGGCGACCTGCACTACCAGAACGTGCTGGCGGGCGACCGCGAGCCGTGGCTGGTGATCGACCCGAAGCCGATGTCGGGCGACCCGCACTACGAGGTGGCGCCGATGCTGTGGAACCGGTTCGAGGAGCTCGCGGGCGGGGTGCGCGACGGGGTCCGCCGGCGCTTCCACACGATCGTGGACGCCGCCGGGCTGGACGAGTCGCGGGCCCGGGACTGGGTCGTGTTCCGGATGGTCTGCAACGCCATGGGCGGCATGGATGCCACCGAGTGCGTGGCGATCGCCAAAGCCGTTCAGGACTGACCCTCGGATTTCGTTGAGTTGTGCCTCCGGACCCGTTGAGTTGTGCCTGCGACCCCGTCGAGTTGTGGCTGCCGCCCTGTAATCAGGTGCGCGTGGGAGGGAGAGGCGACACGTATCCCGCACTGCGTCGTGGGGTCCGAGGGCGATCTCAACGGGTCCGGAGGGCGATCTCGACGGGTCCGGAGGGCGATCTCGACGGGTCCGGAGGGCGATCTCAACAGGCCACCGCCTTCATCTCGGCTCCTCCACGAAAGCGAGAGCCGGGTCCGACGGCCGGCCGAAAGAATTTCCCGGATGGTCCCGGTGCCTGCGACGATCGCTCATGGCACGGCTCCGGTCAGTGAACGTCGGCAATCCGCGGCAGGCGGAGTGGGCAGACATCGGGCGAACCTCGATCGACAAGCGTCCGGTGGACGGTCCGGTGCACGCAGACCGGCTCGGGCTCGAGGGCGACCAGGTCTCCGACACCCAGCACCACGGCGGGGTCGACCAGGCCGTCTATGCCTTCGCCCGCGAGGACCTCGACTTCTGGGAGGGCGAGCTCGGCCGGCCGATCCGCGACGGCCAGTTCGGGGAGAACCTCACCACCGAGGGCATCGACGTCAACGAGGCGCTGGTGGGGGAGCGCTGGCAGATCGGCACGGCCGTCCTCGAGGTCGCCTCGATCCGGATCCCGTGCAACGACTTCCGCGGCTGGCAGCGCGTGAGCGGGTACGACGACACGGCGTGGGTCAGACGCTTCGCCGCCGTCGGCCGTCCCGGCCCCTACCTCCGCGTAGTCCAGGACGGCGTGCTGCAGTCCGGCGACGCTATCGAGGTCCTGGACCGCCCCGCGCACGACGTGACGGTGACCGCGATGTTCCGGGCGCTCACCACGCGCCGTGACCAGTTGCCGCGCCTGCTCCAGGTCGACGACCTGGTCGCGGAGGCCCGCTCGCGCGTGGAGAAGTACCTCGCCACGTCGGAGCGGGCCATCCGTCCCTGACCCGTCAGCTCTGCGCGCCGTACACCTCGATCTCGGTCAGGTCGGTGAACGAGCAGCCCGAGAACGCCCCGCCCGGACAGTTGGTGGCGAAGTCCGGGGTCTGGTTGCCGAGGATGGTGAACCGAACGAACCTGACCCCGGCCGCCCCCGCACTGGGCGTGATCGGGTTGAACCGACCGCGGTCGTCCACCGTGAACGTCCCGCTGGCCGCCTCGGTCCAGGTGGTGCCGTCCGGGGATGTCTCGATCCTGAAGTCCCCGGTGGATGCACTGCCCCCGTCGCCGCACGTCGCTGACGGGTCGACCGAGAACTGTGTCACGTCGACCGCTGCAGGCAGCGCGATCACCACGAACTTGGGGACGAAGACGTTCGTCGGGTCCCCGTCGTCATTGCCGGTCGTCGAGCCCCAGCCGGCGGCCTGGCTGATGTCGATCGCCTTGTCGGGCCCGCATGCCGGTCCGAAGTCGGGGCCGTTGAAGTCCGAGATGGACGCGCCCCCGCTGGAGGCCGCCCAGTCCCGTCGGACGGTGAAGTCCTTCACGACACCGGCCTTGGTGACCGTGACCGTGCTTCGGGCGGGGTCGTAGCCGGCACCGGACGCGGTGATCTTCGGGTACGTCCCGACCCGCACCGGGCCGAGCGAGTACGTGCCGTCGGAACCGGTGATGTCGGACGGGTTCGCCGCTCCCGGAGCACCCTGGAAGGCCAGGGAGACCGTGATGCCGGGTGCCGGCGCACCGGTGTCGGCGTCGGTCACGGTGCCGGTGATGGTGCCCTTGTCGTGGTTGGCCGGCGGGGTGTGGAAGTCCGCACCGGGGTTGGTGTCGTCACCGCCGAGGCTGCCCGCGAAGAACCCCATGCCGCGGTGGGCGAACACCTTCCAGACAGTGCCCCGGTCATGGCCGCCGAACGCCGCGGTGTCGGCGATCAGGATGGCGTTGCGCATGTCGAGGTACGACGGGTTTGACGGGGCCAGCTCCATCGCCCGGGTCACCAGCATCTCGGTCTTGGCGGAGCCGAGCACACCCCGCAGGTCCCACAGGGTCTCCGACCACAGCTCGCTGTCGTCGTGCACCTCGGGGCTGCCGCCGATGTGGCCGTAGTCGGCGTAGGTGTAACCGCCACCGTGACCCGTCGCGCCACCGGTGCACAGGTCCGATGTCGACCCGACCTTGCAGTCGATCGGCTGGGTCCGGTCGAGGAACACGCCCTCGCCGTCGTACTGGAAGATCTGCAGGTCGGCCACGCCGGCCTTGTTGGCCTGCAGGCGCTTGGCCACCAGGAAGTCCATGGCGTACCAGTCGCTCCAGGCCTCGCCCATGGCTCCGGCCTGGACGTTGCCCAGGGTCGAGAGCCCGGTCGCGTCGACGACCAGCCGGTTGGACAGGCCGTGGGTGTACTCGTGGTAGACGGTGTCCGCCTCGTCACCGACGTTGGTCGGGGAGAACGGGTCGCCGTCGGGGTACGACGTGCCGGGCTGGTGCTGCAGGAACATCTGCATGGTCGGCGCGAGGCCGTCCGGCGGGGTGTCCATGTTGGCGTTGTCGATGTGGCCACCGTCGGGGAGCCCGGCGTCGGTGTTCGCGCCGTCGTCGGTCTGCGTGTCGACGGGGTCGCCGCCGGCGCCCTTGCCCGACCTGTTGACGATCTGGAAGTTGCCGGCGTCCTCGGTGAAGCCGATCGGCGCGGCCGCCAGGTGGTCGTGCCAGTTGTTGACGAAGAAGAAGACCTGGGTCCCGTTCTGGGCGCGGTTGGTGCGCCAGGAGAACGGCGTGTTCGGGTCCCACGAGCATGGGTACGGGTTGTCGCAGAAGGACACGTCGGCCAGGTGGAACGGCTTGAGCTTGTAGTTCCAGCGGTGCGGCGACGAGGGCGGGATCTCCTCCGAGGCGCTCGGCTGGTTGTTGTCGTTGACGTCGGAGTAGGTGTGCGAGTTGTTGCCGAGGAGCCGCCCCGCGTTGGGGCTGAGCCAGCCTCGCTCGGTGAAGTTCACGCGGACCGGCGTCCCACCGGGCACGTGCTTGGGGAAGTACCGGAACGCCAGCCCGCTGGAGGTGAGGGCCGCCGCGGCCGCGGTGCGCGTGCCGGTGTCGTCATCGGCGCGGGCGTCGTCCCGCAGGTTGCGCCGGTACACCACGGCTCCGGTCCGGGCGTCGACCACACTGAGGGTCGGCCGCTGCGAGGACATCGTGACCACCTGCCACGCTGCGCGCGGACCGCCAGGGCCGACGAAGACCACGCGCTTCGCGGTGTCGCGCGGACCGGCCTTCGTGGGCTCCGACACGTCGGCCCGGGCCTTCGCGATAGCGGCATTCTTGGTGGCGACGTGCTGGGTGCCCCGCTTCGGGGTGAAAAGGCCCGAGATCGGGGACCCGCCCAGGCTCAGGATCCGGCCGTGCTTGTTGACGTTGGCCTGGAGGCCGTTGCCGAAGACCGGGTCGCCTTCGACCGACTGGGTCCACGACAGGTGGTGGGTGCCGATGATGTCGACGTAGTCGCGACGCAGGTTGAACGTCGCGAGGTCGTTCCGCGTCAGGCCGAGTGCCGCCAGGTGGCTGGACACGTAGTCCATCACCACCTTGGGCTTCGGCTTCCTGCTGCCGGCGGTCAGGAAGCCGTTGAGCCGGGCCACGACCCGCACCGTGCCGGTGGTGCCGTCCATCTCGACGATGGCCTGGTCACCGAGGCTGCGGCGCAGCTGCTGGGTCGCGGGACGAGAGGACGACCTCGCGGCCTGTCGCGACACGGCACCCTTGCTGGTCGCCGTTTGCCCCTGGCGGGCGTCGTAGTCCTGCTTCTCACCGAGGGCCGATCCGTGGTGCTTGGTGGGCACCTTCGCCGCCGGAGCGGCAACGGCCGACTGGTGGGTGACCACTGCCGTGGTCAGTACCACCGCCAGTGTCGCAAGGAGTCCGATCGCCCTGTGGCCGGTTCGTCGCGCGTCGCTCATGGGCAGGTTTCCTCCGCATCCCGCGGGGACCGTGGCGCCCCCGCCCGGAGCACTCTCACCCCGCAACTGCCGTCACGGCAAGACCTGAATGGTCACAACTTCAACATCTTCTGCCTGCCAGGACCTCGGTCGCGGTCTACCCTTGCTACCCGGCCGTTGCCGCGGTGACCTAGGTTACGTTCCAACCAGAGCCCTTCCACGGCAGGAGAGCCCACCATGTCCGGCGCCCTCGCCTATAACCAGTCCGTCATCGACAACCGCCCGCCCAACGTCGCTGTCCAGTTCCTAGACCGCGTCAAGACCTCACCCTCCAGCGAGGCTTACCGCTACCCGGAAGCCGACGGCACGTGGTCGTCGATGACCTGGGCGCAGGCCGGCGACCGGGTCCGCCAGCTCGCCTCAGGCCTGCTGGCACTGGGCGTCGAGCGTGAGCAGCGGGTCGGCATCGCCTCCAGCACGCGCTACGAGTGGATCCTCGCCGACCTCGCCGTCATGTGCGCCGGCGCCGCCACCACGACCGTCTACCCCTCGACCAATTCCACATGACGTCGCCTACATCCTCGCGGACTCCGACTGCCACGTGGTCTTCGCCGAGGACGACGCGCAGGTCAAGAAGCTGGTCGAGCACCGCGACGAGCTTCCGAACGTCTCGAAGGTGGTCACCTTCGACGAGCTCAGACCGACGGCGACTGGGTGATCGCCCTCGACGACCTGGCGACGCTGGGTGACGCCCGCCTGGCCACCGAGCCCGACGAGATCGACCGGATCTCACGGGACATCAGCCCCGAGGCCCTCGCCACCCTGATCTACACATCCGGCACCACGGGCAAGCCCAAGGGCGTCCGGTTGCGCCACGACTCCTGGACCTACGAGGGCGCTGTGATCCAGGCCTACGACATCCTCTCCGAGGACGACCTGCAGTTCCTCTGGCTGCCGATGGCGCACTCGTTCGGCAAGGTGCTGCTCTCCGCGCAGCTCGCATGCGGCTTCCCGACCGCCGTCGACGGCCGTGTGGACAAGATCATCGACAACCTCGCGGTGGTGAAGCCGACATTCATGGGCGCCGCGCCGCGGATCTTCGAGAAGGCGCACGGCAGGATCAACACGATGCAGCAGGCCGAGGGTGGCCTGAAGGAGAAGCTCTTCAACCAGGCGTTCGCTGTCGGCCTCCGGTACGACGCGCTCCAGCGCGAGGGCAAGCCGGTGCCGTTCCTGCTCAAGCTGCAGCACGCCGTCTTCGACAGGCTCGTGTTCAGCAAGGTGCGCGAGCGCTTCGGCGGCCAGGTGCGCTTCTTCATCTCCGGTGCCGCGGCGCTCAACCGCGAGATCGCCGAGTGGTTCCACGCCGCGGGCATCGTGATCCTCGAGGGCTACGGGCTGACCGAGACCTCGGCCGGCGCCTTCGTGAACCACCCCGACAAGTACAAGTTCGGCACGGTCGGCCCCGCGTTCCCGGGCGAGGAGGTCAAGCTCGCCGCCGACGGCGAGATCCTGCTCAAGGGCCCGAACATCATGGACGGCTACCACAACCTCGACGAGGCGACCGCGGAGGCGCTCGAGGACGGCTGGCTGCACACCGGTGACATCGGCGAGCTCGACGAGGACGGCTACCTGCGGATCACCGACCGCAAGAAGGACCTGTTCAAGACCTCCGGCGGCAAGTACATCGCGCCGTCTGCCATCGAGTCGCAGTTCAAGGCGATCTGCCCCTACGCCAGCCAGTTCCTGGTGCACGGCAACGAGCGCAACTTCGTGGTCGCGCTGATCACGCTCGACCCGGAGGCGCTCCAGGAGTGGGCCGGGCGCAACGGGCAGGAGGGCGCGTCGTACACGGAGATCGTGCGGTCGGACGCCTGCCGCCAGATGGTCGCGGAGTACGTCGACCAGCTCAACCAGCGGCTCAACCGGTGGGAGACGATCAAGAAGCACATCATCCTCGACCATGACCTGACCGTGGAGTCCGGTGAGCTGACCCCGTCGTTGAAGGTCAAGCGCAAGGTCGTCGAGGACAACTACAAGGACGAGATCGCTGCCCTCTACGGTTAGGGCATCGACACGCAGATCTCGCTCACCTCCGCCGCCGAGGCGAGCCTCCGACCCCTGTCCGGTGACCGCCGCGCCATGTTCGAGGCCCGTCTCGCCCGATGGTGCCCGGACCTCGGTCTCGGGTGTCGAGTCGGTGTACGGCGCGCAGTTGGCCCCGGTCGTCCTCGACGGGCTGGTCGACCTCGCGGCCCGGGCGTACGCAGCCCGCTCCGACGTCCTGCACGAGCGGGACCTCGAGCGGATCCTGCGCCCGGACTGGCTGCAGGACCCGGCGCTGGTCGGCTACGCCGCCTACGCCGACCGGTTCGCCGGCGACCTCGCGTCGGTGGGCGAGCGGATCGGCTACCTGCGCGAGCTCGGCGTCGGCTACCTGCACCTGATGCCGGTGCTGCTGCCGCGCGAGGGCGACAACGACGGCGGCTACGCGGTCGCCGACTACGGGGTGATCCGGCCCGACCTCGGCACCATGGACGACCTGGCCGCGCTCGCCGGGAGGCTGCACGACGCCGGCGTGAGCCTGGTGCTCGACCTGGTGCTGAACCACGTCGCCCGGGAGCACCGGCTGGGCCGAGCGCGCGCGGGCCGGCGACCCGGCGTACCGCGACTACTTCCTGGTCTTCCCCGACCGCACCGAGCCGGACCGCTACGAGGCGACCCTGCCCGAGGTGTTCCCCGAGTTCGCGCCCGGGAGCTTCAGCTGGGACGACGACCTCGGCGGCCTGGGTCTGGACCACGTTCAACGAGTTCCAGTGGGACCTCAACTGGGCCAACCCGGCGGTCCTGCTGGAGTTCGCGGGCATCGTGCTCGACCTCGCCAACCGTGGCGTCGACGTGCTCCGGCTCGACGCGATCGCGTTCATCTGGAAGCGGATGGGCACCGCCTGCCAGGGCGAGCCGGAGGTGCACGCGCTCACCCAGGTGCTGCGTGCGGTGGCCCGGATCGCGTGCCCCGCGGTGGCGTTCCTGGCCGAGGCGATCGTGGCGCCCACCGAGCTGCTTGCCTACCTCGGTGCCGGTCACTTCACCGGCAAGGTGAGCGACCTCGCCTACCACAACAGCCTGATGGTGCAGGTCTGGTCGATGCTGGCCAGCCGCGACGTCGGGCTCGCGGCGCACGCCCTGTCGCACCTGCCGCCGAAGCCGTCGTCGGGCACCTGGCTCACGTATCTCCGCTGCCACGACGACATCGGCTGGTCGATCATGGACGAGGACGCCGCCGCGGTCGGGCTGTCCGGCGCGGCGCACCGGCGCTTCCTCGCCGACTGGTACGCCGGCGACTTCGACGGCTCGGGCGCTCGCGGCCTGGTCTTCCAGCACAACCCCGACAACGACGACCGCCGCACCAGCGGCACCGCCGCGAGCCTGATCGGGCTGGAGGCCGCCGAGGAGGCGCTGGGCGCCGAGGCCGTCGATGACCGAGCGGTCGCCGCGCTCCGGCTCGCGCACGCGCTCGTGGTCGGCTGGGGCGGCATCCCGGTGATCTGGAGCGGTGACGAGCTCGGCCAGCCGAACGACCCGGACTGGGCGGACGAGCCCGGCCACGAGAACGACAACCGCTGGGCCAACCGACCCCGGCTGGACCTGGAGCGGGCGTCGCGACGGCACGACGTGCGCACCGTGCCGGGCACGGTGTTCACCGACCTGGCCCACCTGATCCGGACCCGCGCCACGCTCGCTCACTTCCACGGCTCGGTGGAGACCCGGATCGGCCCGGTCGACGACCCGGGCATCCTGGTGACGATCCGCGACCACCCGGTCGGCCTGTTCGTGGGCGTCCACAACGTGACGCCCGAGTCGCGCCGCTGGCCGGGCCGGCAGATCCACGAGCTCGGCGCGGCGCATCTCATCGACGCGCTGACCAGCGACCCGTTGTCCTGGGACGACGACGGCAACGTGTGGCTGCCGCCGTACGCCGTGCTCTGGCTGGTCTGAACATGACAGGGCGGGTCACCGCACAGGAGACGCACAGGCCGGGTCGTCACGATGGGGACATGAGCGCGCACGACGACCTGCACGACCACGACAAGGGCCTGTCCCACGACCTGCCGAGGTTCCTCGCCCGGCGTCGGCTGCTCACTGTCCTCGGTGGGGTCGGTGCCACGGTCGCCGTGGCGGCCTGCGGCTCCGACGACAGCCCGTCGTCGTCGGCACCTCCGGCGGGGACCAGGGCGGGCCTTCCTCGCCGTCGGAGGCCAACGTCGCCGACGGGGAGATCCCGGAGGAGACGGCCGGCCCGTTCCCCGGCGACGGGTCCAACGGGCCGGACGCGCTGGGCCAGAGCGGGGTGGTGCGCTCCGACATCACCGGCAGCTTCGGGGACGCGTCGGGCACGGCCGAGGGAGTGCCGCTGACGATCCGGCTGAAGATTCGCGACGTGAGCGGCGAGGACGTCTCGCCGTACGCCGGGGCGGCCGTCTACCTGTGGCACTGCAGCCGCGAGGGCGAGTACTCGATGTACTCCGAGAACGTCGCGGACGAGAACTTCCTGCGCGGCGTCCAGGAGGCGGACGCCGCGGGCGCGCTCGAGTTCACCAGCATCTTCCCGGCGGCGTACGACGGCCGCTGGCCGCACATCCACTTCGAGGTCTACCCGACGCTCGACGACGCCACGTCGGCCGGAAACCGGCTCCGCACCTCGCAGATCGCGCTGCCGGAGGACGTCTGCCAGGAGGTCTACGAGAACGCGGACGGGTACGACGCCAGCGTCGCGAACCTCGAGCGCACCTCGCTGGCCACGGACCTGGTGTTCGCCGACGGCTACTCGCTGCAGATGGCGAAGGTGACCGGGAGCGTCGAGGAGGGCTTCGTCGCCACGCTGAACGTGCCGGTCTGAGCGCCTAGGCTCCGGACATGGGCTGGAAGTTCTGGAGACCTCGAAGGCCGGGAAGTCCGACGCCGGGCTGAGCCCCGAGGCGCTGCAGGCCCGGGGCCCGCTGCCGGGTGGCGTCGAGGCGATGCCGGGTGCTCCTGCCCCCGGGGCGTCGGCGCTCCCGGATCACGGTGACGAGGATCCCGCGCCCGGTGGGGGAGCCCCCGCCTAGTGCCGAGCGCCCTGCCCGACGGCGACCCGGCCCCCGAGGACGGCCGGCTCCCCGAACCCGCCCGTGCCGGCCTGGGGCAGCGGCCGCTCGGGATCTACGTGCACGTGCCGTTCTGCCGGGTCCGCTGCGGCTACTGCGACTTCAACACCTACACGGCCGAGGAGCTCGGCGGCGGGGCTTCGCGAGCGTCGTACGCCGCGCAGGCGGTGGCCGAGATCCGGCAGGCCCGCGCCGTGCTCGGCGACGGCGCGCCGCCGGTGTCGACGGTGTTCTTCGGCGGTGGGACGCCCACGCTGCTGCCGCCACGTGACCTCGTCGCCGTGGTCGACGCGGTGCGAGACGCGTTCGGGCTGGTGCCGGATGCGGAGGTGACCACCGAGTCCAACCCGGACAGCGTCGACGCCCGACGACCTCGCGGCCCTGGCGGAGGGCGGCATCAACCGGGTCTCGTTCGGCATGCAGTCGGCGGTGCCGCTCGGTGCTGGCCGTGCTCGACCGCACCCACGACCCGGAGCGCGTGCCGCGCGTCGTCGACTGGGCGCGGGCCGCCGGGATCGGGCAGGTCAGCCTCGACCTGATCTACGGCACCCCGGGGGAGTCGCTCGCGGACTGGCGTACGTCGGTCCGCGCGGCGCTGGCGTGCCGGCCGGACCACGTCTCGGCGTACTCCCTGATCGTCGAGGACGGCACCGCGCTGGCGCGGCAGGTGCGCTCCGGGGTGCTGCCGATGCCGGACGAGGACGACCTCGCCGACAAGTACCTCGCTCGCCGACGAGGCGTTCGCGGCGGCCGGGCTCGGCTGGTACGAGGTGTCCAACTGGGCGAGCGGGCCGGACACCCGGTGCGAGCACAACCGGCTCTACTGGACCGGTGCCGACTGGTGGGGCGTCGGGCCGGGCGCCCACTCGCACGTCGGCGGCGTGCGCTGGTGGAACGTCAAGCACCCGACCGCGTACGCCGCGCGCATCGCCGCCGGATCGTCCCCGGCGCACGCCCGCGAGGTGCTCGACGACGAGACCCGCCGGGTCGAGCGGGTGCTGCTCGAGGTCCGGCTGGCCGAGGGACTGCCGCTGGACGTGCTCGACGACCCGGCCCGGGTGGACGCACCGGTGGCGGCCGGGCTGGCCGAGGTGGTCGGTGACCGGCTGGTGCTCACGCGCGCGGGGCCGCCTGCTCGCCGACGGCGTGGTCCGCGACCTGTTGCCCTGACCCCTCCGGATAGTCCCGATCGTTCGGCATCCCGTCGTCGGTGCGCCGGGTGCTCGAGCGATCGGGACTATCCGGTCACGAAGTCGATCAGCTCCTCGACCCGGCCGAGGAACGCCGGCTCCAGGTCGGTGAACGACGAGACGCGGCCGAGGATGTGCTTCCAGGCGCGGGCGATGTCGGCCTGGTCGCGGTGCGGCCAGCCGAACGACTGGCAGACGCCCTTCTTCCACTCGATCGATGCGCGGGATCGTCGGCCAGCGCTCGATGCCGAGGCGCTCGGGCTTCACGGCCTGCCAGACGTCGACGTACGGGTGCCCGACGATCAGCACGTGCTCGCCGATCGGGCTCTTCGCGACGGCCTGGGCGATCCGGCTCTCCTTCGAGCCCGGCACCAGGTGGTCGACGAGCACCCCGACCTTGCGCTCGGGCGCCGGGCCGGAAGTCGCGGAGCTGCTCGGAGAGGTCGTCGATGCCGTCGAGGTACTCCACCACCACGCCCTCGACCCGCAGGTCGTCGCCCCAGACCTTCTCGACCAGCTCGGCGTCGTGCCGGCCCTCGACGAAGATCCGGCTGGCACGGGCCACCCGCGCCTTGGTGCCCGGGACCGCGACCGAGCCGGACGCCGTGCGCGTCGGCTGGGCCGGCGGCGCTTGGTCATGGGCGCGACCAGGATCACCGGCACGCCCTCGAGCAGGAAGCCGGGGCCGAGCGGGAACGTGCGGCGCCGCCGCCGCCGGTCCTCGAGTGTCACCGTGCCGAGGTCGCGCTCGACCTTGACGATCTCGCCGCACCAGTCGGTGCGTGACCTCCTCGACGACCAGCCCGAGGTCGGCGTCGATCTCGACGGCGCGGCCACGCCGAGGCGCGCGCCAGTCGGTGTTGAGGACGTCGGTGCCGTAGCGGTCGTGGTCAGTCATCCGGATCACGGTAGGGGCGAAGGGTCCGGCTGCCGGGGAGGCACGCGGGGGGCTTGTGTCGAGAATGTTCGCGATATATCGTTACTACATCGGGAGTGACTCGCTCGACCTGAGCGGGGCTCCCGACCACATCCGAGACGACAGGAAAGGGGGTCCCGACATGGGACACCGCACATGCACGAACTGGAACGGTCCCGGTGACCGTCGAGCCCGAGGTGGGTTCGGCGGCCGGCCGGGCGGGCCGCCCCCGTGGGTGGCCGAGATGTTCGGGCACGGCATGGGGCCGGGAGCCGGCCGTCGGCTTCGGTGGCGGTCGCGGACGCTGGCAGCGGTCGGGTCCGCGTGCCCGCAGGGGCGACGTGCGCGCCGCCATCCTCGACGTGCTCCACGCCGACGTGGAGCAGAACCTCAACGGCTACCAGGTGATCCAGAAGATCGCCGAGCGCACCGACGGTGCGTGGAAGCCGAGCCCCGGATCGGTCTACCCGACGATCCAGCAGCTCGAGGACGAGGGCCTGCTCGCGACCGGGGAGGACGCGGGCCGCAAGGTCCTGCGGCTCACCGACGCCGGACGGGGCTACGTCGCCGAGCACCCCGACGAGATGGCGGCCGTCTGGGCGCCGTTCGACGAGGAGGCCGAGGCCGACGACGGCAGCGACCTGAAGAAGGTGATCGGCCAGACCATGGGCGCCATCTGGCAGATCGCGTCGACCGGCACCACCGCGCAGGTCGAGGAGGCCGCACGAGGTGCTCGCCGAGACCCGGCGCAAGCTCTACACGATCCTCGCCGAGGGTGACCCGGAGTGATCACCCCACAAGCCACTCGCTTCGCTCGCGCCTCGCCGGGGACCCCGGATGACCGACCCGGCTGCCTCGGACGGGACATGGCGGATCTCCGACGGCGACCGCGACGCAGCCGTCCAGGCGCTCGGTGAGCACTACGCCACCGGGCGCCTGGACAAGGCCGAGTACGACGAGCGCGTCGACCTGGTCTGGGCGGCCCGCACGAACCTCGAGCTGCCGCCCCTGTTCCGCGACCTGCCACTGCCCGCACGGCAACGTGGTGGCGCCGGAGGTCGTTGCGCGACAGGCGGCGCTCGCGGGTCCGTCGTACCGCCGGCCGGCCTGGGCGCCCCGTCGCCGGGGTCCCCTCGGCCCACTGGGGCCGCTGCCGTTTCTGGTGATCCTGCTGGTCGTCCTGCTGCACGCACCGTGGCTGCTGCTGGTCGCCGTGGTCGCCTGGTGGCTGCTCCGGTCGGCCCGGCGACGGCACTGACGTCGGGTCCGTGCCTGACTTGGTCGCGGGCACGCTCGTGCTCGCGACCGACTGCGGTGGGTCGTCGACGCGCGACGCCGGACCCGGTGCTCCCGCGGCTCTCGTTCCGCACCGCAAGCGTGGTGGGGCCGCGAACGGTCCTCCTCGCCGGTGGGTACGACGACGCGATCGTCCCGACCGACCACCTGGTGTTGATTCCCGTTCCGGCGGCGCTGCCCTGACTCAGACCAGCGGCAGCCGCCGGGCCGCGCGGGGCAGCTCCCCGTAGCCCCGTCGTACGGCCTCGGCGAGCTCCCTGCGGGGGAACGGCCACTCGGCCGCGTCCAGCGCCTCGGCCAGCGGCACCCCGCGGCCGGCGAGGTCGCGGATCGTCTCGGCGACGACGCCGATCGCGCCGCGCTGCTCGGTCACGAAGTCCTTGTCGACCGGGTTGCCGTGTCCCGGCACCACGAGGGTCGACGGCCCGAGCAGGTCGAGCACGAGGTCGAGTGTCAGCGGCCACTCCATCGGGTGGCAGTCGGGGCCGTAGCCGGGCACGCCGTCGCGGTCGCGCGACTCCTCGACCAGGTCGCCCGCGAAGAGCACGTCCGCGTCGTCCACGCGCGCCACCACGTCGCCGCCGGTGTGCCCGCGGCCCGGGTGCACCAGCTCGACCGCGCGGTCGCCGAGGTCGACCACGCGCACCGAGGCGAACGTGGTGTCGGGTGGCACGACGTCGGTCGCGTACACGTCGGCCACGCGGGGGTCCTCGTCCGGCTCCGGGGGCGGTGGGTCCGCGGCCACGGTCGCCAGCTTCGCGGCGGCCTCCTCGTGCGCGATCAGCGGCACGCCGGGGTACGCCGCCCGGAACACACCGTTGCCGTAGGCATGGTCGAAGTGCTCGTGGGTGTTGACCACGGCCACCACCTCGCCCGGCACCTGGCGGCGCAGCGCGTCGAGGACGGTCCGCGCGGCCTTGTCCGAGGCGTGGGTGTCGATGACGAGCAGCCCGCGGGACCCGGCGACGACGCTCACGTTGACGTCGAACCAGGCGTGGCGCGCGACCCAGACCCGGTCGGCCACCTCGACGAAGCCGGCGTCGCGGGGCAGCTCACGCAGGGTCGGCATGCGCACCACGCTACGACCGGTGGGCAGAATGGCCGGGTGCGGCCCTACCTGATCCAGCGACTCGACGAGCTGCTGGAGCAGCGGCCGCCGGACGACCAGGAGCTGGTGACGTTCACCGAGTCACTGGTCACCGAGTTCGTCGAGGAGCTGAGCGAGCCCGGCGACCTGGTGCTGGACCCGTTCGCCGGCTTCGGCACCACGCTGGTCGTGGCCGAGCGGCTCGGCCGGCGCGCGCTCGGGATCGAGCTGATGCCCGACCGGGTCGAGCAGGTGCGACGCCGGATCGGGACGGGCTCGGCCGTCGTCCAGGGCGATGCGCGCGACGTCGACACGCTGGTCTCGGGCCTGGACGCGGGACCGGTCACGCTGTGCTTCACGTCCCCGCCGTACATGACCCTGAACGACCACCCCGAGGACCCGCTGCAGGCGTACCAGGTGGAGGCCGGCGACTATGCGGGCTACCTCGCCTCGCTGGCGGAGGTGTTCGGCCGGGTCGCCCGGGTCCTGGCGCCCGGCGGGCACGTGGTGGTCAACGTGGCGAACACCACCGAGGCCGGTGTCTTCACGCCGCTCGCCTGGGACGTGGCGCGGGCGCTCTCGGAGCACCTGGAGCTGCTCGGTGAGACGTACGTCGCGTGGGACACGCTGCTGCCGGGGATCGCCAGCGACCACTGCCTGATGTTCCGGCGCCCCGGGTAGTCTTGGCACTCACGCCGTACGAGTGCCAGCACGTGAGGGGAGGTCGCCATGCAGGAGGAACGACGGCTCGCGGTGCTGCGGGCGATCGTCCAGGACTACGTCTCGACCCAGGAGCCGGTCGGCTCCAAGGCGCTCGTCGAGCGTCACCGGCTGGGCGTCTCGCCGGCCACGATCCGCAACGACATGGCGGCGCTGGAGGAGGAGGGACTGATCACCCAGCCCCACACCAGCGCCGGGCGGGTGCCCACCGACGCCGGCTACCGGCTGTTCGTCGACCGGCTCACCGGGATCAAGCCGATGTCGCTGGGCGAGAAACGCGCGATCGAGACCTTCCTCGCACGGCGCCGTCGACCTCGACGACGTCGTCTGGCGCAGCGTCCGGCTGCTGGCGCAGCTGACCCACCAGGTCGCGATCGTGCAGTACCCGACGCTCTCCGGCTCGACCGTGCGCCACATCGAGCTGGTGGCGCTGGCGCCGACGAGGCTGTTGGCGGTGCTGATCCTCAGCACCGGCCGCGTGGAGCAGCGGATCGTCGACCTCGGTGACGAGGCGGTGGCCGACGACGACGCGCTGGTCGAGGTGCGCACCCAGGTGCAGCGGGTCGCCGTCGGCGAGCGGATCCACGAGGCCGCGGTCGCGCTTGGGGCGCTGGTCGACGACGTGTCCCCGGGACGCCGGCCGCTGGTGCGCCGGATCGCCGACACGCTGGTCGAGGCGATGTCCGACCACCGCTCCGACGAGCGGGTGGTGGTCGGCGGCACGGCGAACCTGACCCGGTTCGGCGACGCGTTCGACACCTCGCTCAAGCCCTTGCTGGAGGCGCTCGAGGAGCACGTCGTGCTGCTCAAGCTCCTCGGCGAGGCCGGCACGTCGCCGACCGTGACCGTGCGGATCGGCCACGAGGGACCGCTCCAGGAGCTCTCGGCGACCTCGGTCGTGGCGAGTGGCTACGGCCCCGGATCCGACGCCCTGGCGGCGCTCGGGCATCGTGGGACCGACCCGCATGGACTACCCCGGAACCATGGCCGCCGTACGCGCCGTCGCGCGTTACGTCTCGGCCATTCTCGACGAGACCTGACGACGAAAGTTGGAATGAGTTGGACCCCTACGCGATCCTCGGCGTCGACCGCGAGGCCGACACCGACACGATCAAGAAGGCGTATCGGCGGCTTGCCCGGCAGTACCACCCGGACGTGAACGCCGACCCTGCGGCCCAGGAGAAGTTCAAGGAGGTCTCGGCCGCCTACGAGGTGCTGTCCGACCCGGACAAGCGCCGGATGTACGACCTCGGCGGCGACCCGTTCGGCGGCCAGGGCGGCTTCGGCGGACAGGGTGCCGGGTTCTCGTTCACCGACATCATGGACGCGTTCTTCGGCGGCGCCGCTGCCGGCGGCGGGCGCGGGCCCCGTCCGCGGATGCGTCGCGGCCAGGACGCGCTGGTCCGGCTCGACATCACCCTCGCCGAGGCCGGCTTCGGCACCACTCGCGAGCTCAAGGTCGACACCGCGGTGCTGTGCACCACCTGCGCCGGCTCCGGCGCCGCGCCGGGCAGCCGCCCGATCACGTGCGAGACCTGCCACGGCCGGGGCGAGGTGCAGCACGTCCAGCGCTCGTTCCTCGGTGAGGTGCGCACGCTGCGACCGTGCGCCGCCTGCCGCGGCTACGGCGAGATCATCCCCGAGCCGTGCCGCGAGTGTGCCGGCGACGGGCGCGTGCGCTCACGCCGGGCGCTCAACGTCAAGATCCCGCCCGGCGTCGACACCGGCACCAGGGTGCAGCTCACCGAGCAGGGCGAGGTCGGTCCCGGGGGCGGTCCGGCCGGTGACCTGTACGTCGAGATCCGGGTGCAGCAGCACGACGTCTTCACCCGGGCCGGCAACGACCTGCTGTGCCACGTGACCGTGCCGATGACGGCTGCCGCGCTCGGCACCACGATCACGCTGCCGCTGCTCGAGGCCGACCTCGACTCCGACGACCCGAAGCTGGAGACCTCGGTCGAGCTGGACGTAAGGCCAGGCACCCAGTCCGGCACCGAGCAGGTGCTGCGCGGCCACGGCATCCCCAGCCTCCGCGGTCAGCAGCAGCGCGGCAACCTGGTCGCGACGATCGTCGTGGAGACCCCGACCCGGGTCGACGAACGGCAGCGGGAGCTGCTGCGCGAGCTGGCCAAGGTGCGCGAGGAGGAGGCGCCCGACGGCCGGGTGCAGCCGGCGCAGAAGTCGGTCTTCGGGCGGTTCAAGGACGCCTTCAAGTGACGCTGCCGACGTTCGTGCACGACGACACGGGAACCCTGTCGCCCGGTGCGAGCGTCGAGCTGGCCGGTGAGGAGGGGCGGCACGCCGTCGTCGTACGCCGGCTGCGGGCGGGGGAACGGATCGTGCTCACCGACGGGCTCGGCGCGGCCGCGACCTGCACGGTGCGCGAGGTCGGCAAGGCGTCGCTGACCGCGGACGTCGACGAGGTCACGCACCGGCCCGCCGAGGAGCCGTTGGTGACGGTCGTGCAGGCGATCCCGAAGGGCGACCGGGGCGAGCTCGCCGTCGAGGTGCTGACCGAGGTCGGCGCCGACGTGATCGTGCCGTGGGCCGCCGAGCGCTGCGTGAGCGTCTGGCGCGGCGACCGCGCGGCGAAGTCGCTCGCGAAGTGGCGGGCGACCGCGCGCGAGGCTGCCAAGCAGGCCCGTCGTGTGCACTTCCCGGCCGTGACCGAGCCGGCCACCACCGCCGAGGTGGCCGCGCTGCTGGGCGCTGCCAGCGTGCCGGTGGTGCTGCACGAGGCCGCGTCGGGACCGATCGGCAACCTGCCGATCCCCGGCCGCGGCCGGATCGTGGTCGTCGTCGGCCCCGAGGGCGGCATCTCCGAGGCCGAGCTAGCCGCGTTCGCCGCCGTCGGCGCCGAGCCCGTGCGGCTCGGCTCGTCCGTCCTGCGCACCTCGACGGCCGGCGTGGCCGCCGTCGCGGCGTTGCTGGCGCGCACGCGGCGCTGGGGGTAGCGCGGGTCGGCGGGGTGGCCCGGCCCGCGATCGCCGCATTTGCGGAGTTATCGGGGTCGGTACGGCGCGCGCGACCCCGACAACCTCGCAAATGCGCAGAAGCCGGGCCCAGCGCCGCCGGTCCCAGCGCCGCCGGTCCCAGCGCCGCCGGGCCCAGCGCCAGCCGCCGGGCCCCGGCAAGAGACCCCCACCCCCTCAGACGGCGTCGTCCCGCTGCTCCTGGCTGAAGTCCGTCAGCGCCTGGGCGGCCACCGGGGCGGTACCGCCTGCCACGGCCGCGCGGTAGCTGCCGACGTTCTTGCTCAGGTGGCCGATCGCGTCCCGGGCCTTGCCGCGGGAGTAGGTCATCGACTTGCCGGCGGCGAAGCCCATCTTCGCGCCCTCCTCGATCGCGTCCTGGTCGGCGCCGAGGTAGAGGAACTGCCAGCCGTACGCGTGCGACTGCTGCTCGATCAGCGCCTTGATCCGGTCGTGGGTCCAGTCCCGGGAGGCGTTCTCGTAGCCGTCGGTCATCACCCCGACGACGACGCTGCCCGGCCGCTCCGTCTCGGGCAGCGCCGCGAGCCGCTCCCCGGCGGTCACGACCAGCCGGCCGAGCGCGTCCAGCAGGGCGGTCGAGCCGCGCGGGACGAGGACCAGCGAGGGGACCGTCGCGATGTCGCGATCGGCGTAGACCTCGTCGTACTCGTTGTCGAACTGGGCCAGCGTCACCCGGCACCGGCCGGGCGCGGTGCGCTGCTCGGCGATGAACGTGTCGAACCCGCCGATCGTGTCCTCGCGCAGCGAGACCATCGAGCCGGAACGGTCGAGCAGGAAGTACAGGTGGGTGAGGTTCGGGTCGGTCATGGCGGGCTCCTTGCTGTGCGCTGAGCCCGGCCGGTCCGGGCTCAGTGGTCCTTGCTCCGACGGGCCCGGAACCGCAGTGGCGGCTTCGCGACGTCGTCGTCGGGGGTGACGTGGCCACGCTCCAGGTCGTAGAGCGCGCGTTCGACCCCCTTGGCCGTCACCCGCCCGGTGTCCGCGCTGTACGCCGCGAGCGGCGCGGTGCGGGCGAGACGGGGGCCGACGGCGTTCTCGGAGAGGCCGGCGAGCGCACCCGCCGCGCGGATGCTGCCGCCCTCCTCGAGGATCACCGCCGCCATCGCCTCGTCGATCGCCTCGGCCAGCCGCTCGGACGCCTCCCGCAGATGGGGGAGGGCCTCCGAGGGCCGGTCGGGGTCGACCCGTCCGAGCGCCTGCTGCGCCGCCGTCACTGCACGTCCCACAGGTCTGGTGGTGGCCATGGCGACGAGGATACCGCAGTTAGTGCGGTGCCGCAACTGATGCGTCAACGCGGCAACTGCGCTACTCAGCCGGTACGACGAGCAGGGCCTCGACCCGGGCCACCTCCTCGTCCACCGCTGCCCGCTCGGCCCGGCTCAGTCGGCGCCACAGGTCCAGCGACACCCGCCCGTCGGTGACCTTCCAGATGCCTTCCATCTCGCCGTCGACGAGCAGCATGTTGCCGACGCCGCCGTTCGGTCCCATCCAGCGCTGCCGTTTCTCGCGGGTGGCCACCCGGTCGCGGTCGGCGTGCGAGAGCCAGACGTTGTCGTACTTGCCCAGCAGGCGCGGCGGCGCCGGCATGTCGGGGTCGGCGATCGGGGCACCGGGCACGTCGTACAGCACCTTGCCGGCCTCGTCGGTGTGTGTCTCCAGCTCCCCGGCGAGCGCCTCGAACGTCGGACCCAGCCGGGTGACCCCGGACCACGTGGTCATGTCGGAGGCGGTCGCCGGGCCGTAGCCGAGCAGGTAGCGCCGCACCAGCCCCGGCACGTCGGGGGTGGCGAACGGCGCACCCAGCCACCGGTCGGCGAGTGCGTAGACGACACCGCCGGCACGTCGCCAGCGGCCGCGCGGCGGCACCTGGAGGATCGGCACCCGCTCGCGGGCGCGGTGCCCGAGCGCCTCGGCCGGCGCGTCCGGGAACCGCGCGTGCAGTGCCGCCTTCAGCGACGCGAACGGCACCGGGTCACCGGCCAGCTCCTTCTCGACCGCCGCCCGGAACACCTGAGGGGGCACGTGCTGGGACGGCGCGCTGATCCGGCTCCGCTCGTTGACCCGGTCGAGGAACGGCTGCACCCAGGGCCGCAGCTCAAGGGCGTCCGCGGCCGTGAGCAGGTGCACCGTGCCGCGCATCGTGAAGAACCGCACGGCCGTGCGCTCCTCCAGCGCCGTCGACAGCTCGCGCGGGTCGAAGCCCTCGATCCTCGCCGCCAGCGACAGGTACGGCGGCAGGTTGTCCTGCGCCTGCAGTCCGAGCAGGTGGCCGACCAGGTCGAGTGCCGAGGTGGTCGTGCGTTCGAGCAGGTGCTGGCGCAGCAGCAGGGTCCGGTGGAGGGCTCTGGCGGAAAGCTGCACGGGAAAAACCTATTCGCGACCGGGGACGGGCGGGGCACGCTGCGTCCATGACGCTTCGTTGGCAGTGCCTCGACATCGACTCCGCCGACCCGCGCCGGGCCGCCGACTTCTGGCAGGAGGCGCTCGGCTGGCGGCGGACGCACGAGAGCGACCAGGAGGTGGTGCTCGAGCCACCGAAAAGCAGTCCGGAGGCCGGCGTCGGCCCGGACCTCCTGTTCCTGCGCGTGCCCGAGGGGAAGACGGTCAAGAACCGGCTGCACCTCGACCTCCGGCCCGACGACCAGCAGGCCGAGCTGGCCCGGTTGCTCGCGCTCGGTGCCCGTCGGGTCGACGTCGGCCAGGACGACCCGAGCTGGATCGTGCTGCAAGACCCCGAGGGCAACGAGCTGTGCCTGCTACGCGAGCGGGAGGGATACGAGATGCCGAACGGCTGACCTGGCCCAGCTTCGCTAGCCCATGGCGAGTCGAAGTGTGAGGAACCCCTGTTTCGGGCAGGTTCATCCCGGATCCGACGCCGGCTTTCTCATTACGCTGCGCGCCGGCGGACACTCATCTACCGTCGACCAACCCGGGACCGCGGCGGCGGACCCCAACTCGCAATGGACTTGCTCATGGACAACACCGCCATCGCCCATCGGCACCGCAATCCGCGTCGCCGCAGCCGCCTGTTCCGCGCGGTCCTGGTCGGTGCCTGCATGCCGGGCCTCCTGATGTTCCCCGGAAGTGCCAGCGGGGACACGACGCCGGCGCCGGGCACACCGGCCACCGTGTCGGCGGACGGCCTCCCGACCTGGCAGGTCAACGGCGTGGTCTGGGACTCGGTCGTTGTCGGCAACACCGCTTACGTCACGGGAGCCTTCACCACGGCCCGCCCACCAGGCGTGGCGCAGGGCGGAGACGGCCAGGTCGCCGCGAACAACATCTTCGCCTTCGACGTGACCACCGGGAGCCGGGTCGCCTCGTTCTCGCACCAGCTCAACGGGCGAGGGCTCGGCATCGTCAAGTCGCCGAACGGCTCGCGGGTCTACGTCGTCGGCGAGTTCACCACCGTCGACGGGCGTCCCCGAGGCCACGTCGCGGCCTTCGACACGACCACGAACGCGCTGAACCCGTACTTCCGTCCCACGGTCAGCTCGAAGGTGTCGACAGTGACGGCCAACGACAGCACGGTGTGGGTCGGCGGCAACTTCTTCAGCGCCAACGGTCGGACCCGCCGACGGCTCGCCTCCTTCCGCGCGTCCGACGGCGCCGTGCGGACGTGGGCACCCAGGGCCGACGACGGACAGGTCACGAGCATGGTCCTCACTCCCGACGGTCAGCGGGTGATCGTCGGCGGCCGGTTCTCGAGGCTCAACGGCATTCGGACCTCGGCGATGGGCTCCGTCGACGCCGTGACCGGGGCCAACCGGCCCTGGGCCGCGAACCAGAAGATCAGGGAAGCCGGAACCGACTCCGGCATCACCAGCCTGAGCACCGACGGCACCAACATCTACGGCACCGCCTTCCACTGGCACCGCAGCGGGAACTTCGAGGGGCTGTTCTCGGCGGCACCCAGCACCGGCGCCCTCCACTACGCCAACGACTGTCACGGAGACACCTACGATGCGTTCCCGGTCGGCGAGGTCGTCTACACGGTCAGCCACGCACACGACTGCAAGTGGATCCGCTCGTTCCCGCAGAAGGGCCAGTTCGCGCACCACGCCCTGGCGTTCACGACATACCCGACCACGACGAACATCGGGCCCGACAACTACGGCTGGAACTACAGCGGCGTGGGTGCCTCCCAGCTCCTGCAGTGGTTCCCGACCCTGTCGATCGGCTCCTACACGGGACAGAACCAGGCGGCCTGGACGACGTCGGGCAACAGCGACTACATCGTGCTCGGCGGGGAGTTCCCCTCGGTGAACGGAGTCGCCCAACAGGGCCTGGTGCGGTTCGCGGTGCCGTCGATGGCACCGAACGAGCGCGGTCCCGTCCGCGCGTCGGACCCGCCCAACCCCACTGCCGAGGCGTTGGCCGGCGGACAGGTCCGCGTCACCTGGCAGTCCGCCTACGACATGGACAACGTGGCGTTGACCTACGACGTCTACCGCTCCGGGACTGCCGCCCCGGTATACACGACGACGGCGGACTCCACCTTCTGGAGCTTCCCGATGCTGTCGTACACGGACACCGACGTTCCCCCCGGGTCGTACACGTACACGGTCAGGGCAAGCGATCCGCTGGGCAACACCAACACCTTCCCCGCGACCGCTGAGGTGAGCGCGGCTAGCGGACCGTGACTTCCTTCGTGTCCCGGTTGACCTTGCCACCTCCGGACGCGTCGGTGTCATGCACGACCAGCGTGTAGGTGCCCGGCGGCGCAGTGACGGCGAAGGAGTACGGCGACGTCGTGCAGCACTCGGCGGCTGTCGTGAACCCCCGTCGTACGACGCGGGCACCGTCCTTGAGCTCCCACTGGACGTTGGCCTCGAACGTCGCCGCCAGTCCCGATGACCGTGAACGGGGAGTCGACCGTTGACTCGTTGCCCGGGTCGACGATCCAGACCGGCGCCTGCACGTCGTCCGCGGCCGCGCGGGACAGCGGTTGTGCCGTGTCGACCCCGAGCACCGTGTCGGCACTGGCGCCGTCGATCTTGAACTCCACCGGAATCCGCGCCTGCTGCACCCCGTCGACGGTGTGGACGACCGCCTGGAGCGTGATCTCGGCGTCCGGACGGGGCGCGGTCAGGTCGTCGTCGCCCCGCAGGTCGACGGTCACCGTCGAGGTGCCGAGGCTCACCTGCGCCGACGTGCCCTTGGGGAAGCCGGTGCGGTAGTCCGGGTCGGTGGTGTCGCCGAGAATCGCGCCGTTGACCGCGATCCGCAGCTTCGACCAGCCGGCGACGCCCTGGTAGCGGCGGAACTCGCGGAACAGGCGGGTGCCCTGCGCGGTGTCGACCGAGGAAGTACACCGGCACCGTCACGTCCTGCGGCTGCGCCGGACCGTCGGTGCGCGAGTTCGTCGGTAGCGAGGTCGGGTTGGGGCGCGGCGGCTCGGTCACCGGCTGCCCGGACTGCACCATCACCGAGATCGCGGCCACGATCCCGACCACGACGAGTGCGGCTGCCGTCGTGGCCAGCCAGGGCCGGCCGGTGCTCATTCCTTCACGGTAGCCATCGGTGGTCAGCGCCGGACCACGATCGTGCGGGTGTCGCTGGTCGGGCCGGCGCCCTCGCCGTCCGAGGGGTCGTCGGTCGAGCGCCACGAACGTGTACGCTGCCCTCGGGCAGGTCGGCGACCGTGATCGGGTCGGTCTGCCAGGGATACAGCTTGTCCATCCAGCCGGAGGCGGTGCTGAAGCCGCGCTTCACGACCTCGTCGCCCTTGCCGGATCTCCCAGGGCACGGTCGCCTCGAAGGAGCTCGCGACGCCGCTGGCGCGGAACGATCCCGTGACCTCGACTCCCTCCTGCGGCTCGGAGATGCTCACCAGGGCGAGGGTCTCGAGCGCGGGCCCGTTCGTGACCGGACGGGACACGTCGACGCCCGAGCAGCCTGTCGGTGTGTCCTGGCCGTCGATCAGGAACCGCACCGGCAGCCGCTGCTGCAAGGCTGCCTGCGTCGTGTAGACGAGCTGCTGCACGGCAGCTTCGGCCTCTGCCGCCGACGTCCCGGCCGGCCGGTCGCGCAGGTCGAGTGCGGGCGTTGCTCAGCGAGAGCGTCAGCTCGGAGCCCGTGGCACCTCGCACCGACGCCCGCGTGCCGTCGGGCCACAGGTCGCGGTAGTCGGAGTCGTCGGCCCGGTCGAGCGCCTGGGCGATGGCCGGCCCGACCGCGCCCGGCAGCGCCGTCGGCGACGCGCAGCCGGTGGAACTCGCGGTACAGCCGCGGACCCTGCGGCGTGTCGCCGACGTAGTAGATGCCGAGGGCGCGTTCGGTCGACGGGACCGTGGTGGCCGTGGCGGACGCGCTGGGTCCGGCGCTCGTGCTCGCGGTGGGGGAAGCGACCGGGCCGGAGTCGGACCCCGGTCCGCGCTGGGTGGTCACGACCACCACCCCGACGATCGCGGCCACCGTCACGGCCGCGGCGAGCCCGACCAGACCAGGTGCGGGACCCGTGCTGCGGCCGGGCCGCGGGTGCGCTGCCGGATCGCGTGCAGCGCCGGCTCGGGGTGCACGTCGGACGACCGCGTCGCGCAGGAGCGTGCGCAGGTCCGTCGTCGAGTGGGTCGTACGCTCGTCGGTCGTTCATCGGTGGTCCTCCAGCAGGTCACGGAGGGCGGCGGCGCCACGCGAGGCGTGGGACTTCACGGCGCCCTGGCTGATCCCGAGCGTCTCGGCGATCTCGCGCTCGGAGAAGTCGAGGTAGTAGCGCAGGGCGAGCACCTCGCGCTGCCGGCGCGGAAGCGCCCGCATCGCGTCCAGCACCGCCCGTCGCCGTTCGCCGTCGAGGGATGCGGTGTCGGCGCCCGGCGCGTCGGGCAGCGGCTGCCGGCACGTTGCGGGCGACGACCGCCCGGTGCCGGAGCACCGACCGTGCCTTGTTGACCACCGTGGTGCGCAGGTAGCCGAGCGCCCGGTCCGGGTCGTCCAGCCGGTGCCACCGCCGGTGCAGCGGCGACGAACGAGTCCTGCACGACCTCCTCGGCGACGCCGTGGTCGCGCACCAGCAGGACGGCGAGCCGGACCAGGCCGACGAAGTGCGCGTCGTAGAGCGCCTCGAGCGCGGCGTCCGCGTCGGTCATGGTCACCCCCGCGCGCCGGGTCAGCACTGCTCTCACGCTACTTCCACGCGCGAGCGTGCCCGATCTGGTTGACACGCCGGAGCGACCGTCTCCCACCTATGCTCGGACCGTGAGCGACCCCGACTGTCTCTTCTGCAAGATCGTCGCCGGTGACATCCCCGCCGAGCGTGCGTGCACGAGAGCGCCGACGACCGTCGCCTTCCGCGACCTCCAGCCGCAGGCGCCGACCCACGTGCTGGTCGATCCCGCGCAGCCACTACGCCAACGCCGCCGACCTCGCCGCCGGCGAGCCGGAGACCGCGGTCGCGCCTGATCGACGCGGCGCGCGCGGTCGCGGAGGCCGAGGGTCTCGAGGAGGGCTACCGGCTGGTGTTCAACACCGGGCCGGCCGCGCACCAGACCGTGTTCCACGCCCACCTGCACGTGCTCGGCGGCCGGTCGATGGGCTGGCCCCCGGGATGAGCCGCGGCTCCGCGCGGTCGTCGCCGCCGCCGCGCTCGCGCTGGTCCTGGCCGCGTGTGGCAGCGCGCCGCACGCCGCGGCGCCGGCCCCGAAGGCCTCGGCCTCACCCGGCGCGCGAGCACGACGGCGCGCCGCGGTCGACGAGAAGCCCCGACCACGCCCAAGCCGGCGAAGCCGATCCCGCTGCGCAGGGCGAGGTCAAGCAGGTGCTGCGGCTCGCCAAGCCCTACACGCCGTCGCCGCCCAACGGGGTCGGCACCGACGACTACCACTGCTTCCTGCTCGACCCGAAGCTCGCGCACGACACCGCGATCACCGGCTACGACATCCGGCCCGGCAACCTCGCACGTGGTGCACCACGTGATCCTGTTCCGGGTGCCGCCCGACGAAGGTCAAGCAGGCCGAGGCGAAGGACGCCGAGACGCCCGGGCGACGGCTGGACCTGCTTCGGCAACTCCGGCATCGACAACGACCCCGGACTCGACGACGCACCCTGGCTGGGTGCCTGGGCGCCCGGCGGTGGAGAGCGGCGCTACGGCACGGGCCTCGGTACGCCGCTGACCAAGGGCTCGCGGATCGTCGTACAGATCCACTACAACCTGCTCGCCGGCCACGCAGCCCGACCAGAGCTCGGTAGTGCTGCGCGAGACCAAGCCGGGCGTCCACGTGACCACGCTGCACACGATGCTGCTGCCGGCGCCGGTCGAGCTGCCGTGCCGCAACGGACCACGACGCGTCACCGCTGTGCGACCGTGCCGCCGCCGTCGCCGACGTGAAGAAGCGCTTCGGCGTCGCCGGCTACACCGCCGACCTGCTGCACCTGATCTGTGCGGCAGCAGATCGTCGCCCGGCAACGTGCAGCACTGCGACCGCACGATCGACCGGCGATCGCACCGTGCGGGGCGTGCGCCGGACACATGCACCTGCTCGGCACCTCGATCAAGATCGAGGCCAACCCGGGCACGCCGCGGGCGCGGACGCTGCTCGACATCCCGGTCTGGAACTTCGACGACCAGGGCAGCAAGCCGGTCGCGCCGTACCACCTCAAGCCGTCGGACACGGTGCGGGTGACCTGCCACCACGCGCAGTCGCTGCGCGACCAGCAGCCGTCGTTCGAGAAGCAGCGCGCCGGACCGCTACGTCGTATGGGGCGAGGGCAGCACCGACGAGATGTGCCTCGGCATCCTGCTGGTCACCACACGAGCTGACGCTCAGACGTGCAGCCAGTCCATCAGCCGCAGCAGCACCGGCACGCCGAACATCAGGAACAGCGCCACCCACGCCACCACCCGGTGCGAGGGCTTGCTGCCGTTGAGCTGGGAGAAGAACGCGATCTCGGCGCCTTCGGGCGTGTTGCGGTCGAGCCCGATCCGGGCCGCGTCCGGCGTGCCGTAGTGCCGCGGGCACGCCGACTGCCAGCGGGTCGTCCGAGTGACCGGGGTCGCCCGACGGCGGCAGCCCGTGACCACGTTCGTAGTGCTCGTCGTCCATGCGTCCTCCTGCCCGTCGTTCCGCCTCCTAGCATGCCGCACGCCCGGGTAGCGCAATCGTGATGACCCGCGCAGGGTGCTCCCGTAACATGAAAGGGCCGACCACCACACCGAGAGGGCCCGCACGGGCATCCATGACAGAGATCAGAACCGGGAGCGCGCCGACGTACCCACGACCTCCCACGTCGTCGTCGTCCCCAACAGCATCAACATGGTGTCCCTGCTCGGACCCGGTGACGAGCACCTCGGGCTGATCGAGAAGGCGTTCGACGCCGACGTCCACGTCCGCGGCAACCAGGTCACCCTGCGCGGCGAGCCCGCCGAGGTCGCGCTCGCGGAGCGCCTGCTCGACGAGCTGGTCACGATCATCCGCACCGGTCAGGGCGTCACCGGCGAGACCGTCGAGCGCGCGATCGCGATGCTGCGCGCCGAGACGACCGAACGCCCGGCCGACGTGCTGAGCCTCAACATCCTGTCCAACCGTGGTCGCACGATCCGGCCCGAAGACGCTGAACCAGAAGCGCTACGTCGACGCGATCGACAAGCACACGATCGTCTTCGGCATCGGACCGGCCGGCACCGGCAAGACCTACCTCGCGATGGCCAAGGCCGTGCAGGCGCTCCAGGCCAAGCAGGTCAACCGGATCATCCTGACCCGGCCGGCGGTCGAGGCGGGCGAGCGGCTCGGCTACCTGCCCGGCACGCTGAGCGAGAAGATCGACCCCTACCTGCGGCCGTTGTACGACGCGCTTGCACGACATGGTCGACCCCGAGTCGATCCCGAAGCTGCTGGCGTCCAACACGATCGAGGTCGCGCCGCTGGCGTTCCTGCGCGGCCGCTCCCTCAACGACGCGTTCATCATCCTCGACGAGGCGCAGAACACCTCGCCCGAGCAGATGAAGATGTTCCTGACCCGGCTCGGCTTCGGCTCCAAGATCGTGGTCACCGGTGACGTCACCCAGGTCGACCTCCCGAGCGGCATGCAGAGCGGCCTGCGAGTCGTGGAGGGCATCCTCGACGGCATCGAGGACGTCTCCTTCAACCGGCTGACCGCGCACGACGTGGTCCGGCACCGGTTGGTCGGCAAGATCGTCGCGGCGTACGACGAGTTCGACGCCCGACGTGACAGCGGACCGCGCTCGACGACCGACCGTCGTCACGAGCGCTGACCTGGAGCGACAGTGACCATCGAGGTGATCGACGAGTCCGGGCTCGCGATCGACGCCCGCCGCACCCAGCAGCTGGCGCGGTTCGTGATGGACCGGATGCGGGTCCACCCGCTGGCGGAGCTGTGCGTGAAGGCGGTCGACGAGGACACCATCGCCGAGCTCAACGAGAAGTGGATGGAGAAGGAGGGGCCGACCGACGTGCTCGCCTTCCCGATGGACGAGCTCCGCCCGGGAGCGGTCAACGAGGAGCCCGAGGAGGGCGTGCTCGGCGACCTGGTGCTGTGCCCGGCGATCGCCGCGACGCAGGCCGAGACCGCCGGCCACAGCACGACCGACGAGATCGACCTGCTGACCGTCCACGGCATCCTGCACCTGCTCGGCTACGACCACGCCGAGCCCGAGGAGCACCGCGAGATGTTCGGGCTCCAGGCGCGCCTGCTCGCCGAGTGGCAGGGCGTCAGCCGCGGGCAGTCCCTGACCGCGGAGGAGCCGTGATCCGGAGGTGAACACCCCAGCGAATCGCTCGCTGCGCTCCCGATTCCCCGGGGACCCCAGAGGATGAGCGGGCAAAGTCCCGTGCTGCTGGTGGTCGTGATCGGGCTGGTCGTGGTCGCCGGACTGCTCAGCAGCGCCGAAGCCGCCCTGTCCACGTTCTCCCGAGCCCGTGCGGAGGAGCTCGCCGAGGCCGACCGGCCGGGTGCCCGTCAGGTGCTCGCGGTCCTCGACGACCCGCCGCGGGTGCTCAACACGACGTTGTTCCTGCGACTCCTCGCCGAGATCTCGGCGATCGTGATCGCCACCGTGCTGGTGTTCGACGCGCTCGGCGTGCCCAGGGCACCACCTCGACCGTCCTGGTCGAGCGCTGGCCGTCGGTGCTCGCGTCGATCGGCATCATGCTGGTGATCTCGTTCGTGGGCATCGGGGTCGCCCCACGCACCCTGGGCCGGCAGCACGCGGAGCGCATCGCGCTGGACTCGGCCGGGGTGCTGCTCGGGCTCACCCGGGTGCTCGGTCCCGTGCCGCGGCTGCTGATCCTGGTCGGCAACGCGATCACGCCGGGCAAGGGCTTCAGCGAGGGACCTTTCGCCTCCGAGGCCGAGCTGCGCGAGCTGGTCGACCTGGCCGAGGCGTCCAGCCTGATCGAGCAGGGCGAGCAACGGATGATCCACTCCGTCTTCGAGCTCGGCGACACGATCGCGCGCGAGGTGATGGTGCCCCGCACCGACGTCGTCTACATCGAGCGCAACAAGACCCTGCGGCAGGCGATGTCGCTGTTCCTGCGCAGCGGCTACTCCCGGATCCCGGTGATCGAGGACGACCTCGACGACATCGTCGGCTTCGCCTACCTCAAGGACATCTCGCAGCGCGTCTTCGAGCGGCACGACGCGGAGAGCAGCGAGAAGGTGAGCTCGGTGATGCGGCCCGTGTACTACGTGCCCGACACCAAGCCGGTCGACGACCTGCTGCGCGAGATGCAGGCCGCACAGCGCCACGTCGCGGTCGTCGTCGACGAGTACGGCGGCACCGCCGGCCTGGTCACGATCGAGGACATCCTCGAGGAGATCGTGGGCGAGATCGCCGACGAGCACGACCAGGCGGCGGTGGAGGTGCAGACCCTCGAGGACGGATCGACCCGGGTGTCCTCGCGCTACCCGGTGGACGACCTCGACGAGATCTTCGGCATCCGGATCCACGACGACGAGGTCGACTCCGTCGGCGGCCTGATGGCCAAGCACCTCGGCAAGGTGCCGATCCCGGGCTCGGTGGTCGAGGCACACGGGCTGCTGTTCGAGGCCGAGTCCGGGGCCGGCCGTCGCCACCGCATCGGCACCGTCCTGATCCGGCCGGTCCTCACGGTCACCGACCGCCCCGGCCACCGCAGCGGCGTCTCTCGGGGATCTCGCGCGACCGGATCCGCTGACTCGGGCACGCGGCAGCGCTAGCGTGGCGCCGTGGTCCTCGACGCGAACCAGACGGCCGGGACGGTCACCGACTTCCTCGACCGCCTCGCGGCGCGGAGCGCGACGCCGGCCGGCGGGTCCGTCGCCGCACTCTGCACCGCGCAGGCGGCGGCCCTGGTCGCGATGGTGGCGCGCTACTGCGGCGCAGACCCGCTGGTCGAGGCGGCCGAGGGGCTGGTCGCGCGCGGGCGTGCAGCTCGCGGCCGACGACGAGGAGTCGCTTCGCGGCGGTGGCGGCGGCGTGGGCGCTGCCGCGCGACGACGCATCCCGGCGTACCGCCATCGACACGGCTCTGCTCGGCGCCGCCGAGCCGCAGGCCCGGGTGGTCGAGACCGCCGTCGAGGTGCTGGTGCTGATCGACCGGCTGCGGCCGTCCGCGAGGGCCGGGCTTGCGGCCGACCTCGTCGCCGCGGGCGAGGTGGCGAAGGCCGGCGCGGCGATCGCGCGGATGAACGTCGAGTCCAACCTGCGCACGCTGCCGGACTCCGACGAGCGCTCGGGGATGCTGCGCCGGATGGGCGTCGCTAGATGACCACGGGGAAGAGGAACTGAATGCTGTCGGACATCGAGATCGCCAACGCCGCGGAGCTGCACCCGATCCTGAGGGTGGCGCAGGAGGAGCTCGGCATCGAGGCCGAGCACCTCGTGCCCTACGGCCACGACAAGGCCAAGGTCGACCTCGGCTACCTGCACTCCCTCGACGACCGGCCGCTGGGCAAGCTGATCCTGATGACCGCGACTCTCGCCGACCCCGGCCGGCGAGGGCAAGACCACCACGACGGTCGGGCCTGACCGACGCGCTGCACGGGCTGGGGCTGCAAGGCGATGGCCTGCCTGCGGGAGCCGTCGATGGGCCCGGTGTTCGGCATGAAGGGCGGCGCGGCCGGCGGCGGCTACGCCCAGGTGGTGCCGATGACCGACATCAACCTGCACTTCACCGGTGACTTCGCCGCGATCGCCGCGGCGAACAACCTGCTCGCGGCGCTGATCGACAACCACGTGCACCACGGCAACGCGCTCGGACATCGACGTGCGCTCGGTCGACTGGAAGCGCGTGCTCGACCTCAACGACCGGGCGCTGCGCGACGTCGACGGTCGGGCTGGGCGGTCTCTCCAACGGCTACCCGCGCCAGGATGGCTTCGACATCGTGGTCGCCTCCGAGCTGATGGCGATCTTCTGCCTGACCGAGTCGTGGGCCGACCTCAAGCGGCGGATCGGCGACATCGTGGTCGGCTACACGCGCGTCGAAGAAGCCGGTCACCGCCCGCGAGCTCGGCGCCGCACGGTGCGATGGCGGTGCTGCTGCGCGACGCGCTCGCGCCCAACCTGGTGCAGACGCTCGAGCACGCGCCGGCCTTCGTGCACGGCGGTCCGTTCGCCAACATCGCGCACGGCTGCAGCTCGGTGATCGCGACCCGGACCGGCGCTGCGGCTGGCCGACTACGTGGTCACCGAGGCCGGCTTCGGCGCCGACCTCGGTGCCGAGAAGTTCGTCGACATCAAGTGCCGCAAGTCCGGCCTGCGTCCGGACGCCGCGGTCGTGGTGGCCACGGTGCGGGCGCTGAAGTTCCACGGCGGCGTCGACGTACCGGACCTGGCCACGGAGGACCTCGGCGCCGTCGAGCGCGGCATGGAGAACCTCGCCCGCCACCTGCGCAACGTCCGCGAGGTCTACGGCATCCCGTGCGTGGTCGCGCTCAACCGGTTCCCGGCCGACACCGACGAGGAGGTACGCCGCGTGGTCGAGCTGGTCGACGAGCTCGGCGTCCGGGCCTTCCCCGCCACCCACTTCGCCGACGGCGGCGCCGGGGCCACCGACCTCGCGAAGGGCGTGCTCGACCTGCTCGAGGGGGCCGACCGAGTCGACGTTCGCGTTCACCTACCCCGACGACGTGTCGCTGAAGGAGAAGGCGGAGACGCTCGCGCACCGGCTGTACGGCGCGTCCAGCGTCACCTGGGACGGCGGGCGAAGCGCCGGCTCGACCGGCTCGAGGCCGACGGCTACGGCGGGCTGCCGATCTGCGTGGCCAAGACCCAGTACTCGTTCTCCACCGACGCCACCCTGCGCGGCGCACCGACCGGCCACGACCTGCACGTGCGCGAGGTCCGGCTCTCCGCCGGCGCGGGCTTCGTGGTCCTGGTCTGCGGCGACGTGATGACGATGCCGGGCCTGCCGGCCGATCCCCGCCGCCGCCCGGATCGACCTCCTCGACGACGGCACCATCGTCGGCCTGTCCTGACTCGCTGGCGCGGCCTGGATCCCGCAGTCGAAGAGTCCTGACGCGACGGGTGAACTGGCCCAGCCGCTCCTGACTTGAGGTGACGAAGCGACAACTCGGTGGTTACGTCCGGCTGAAGACGACGCGTCCGTTGGGGATGGTCTTCATCTCGTACTTCGGGTTGTGTGCGTAGGAGTGGTGCCGCGGGCAGAGCAGGCGTCCGTCGGCGAGGTTGGTCTTGCCGCCGCGGCTCCAGGGGATGTTGTGGTGGACGTGGCACAGGGCTGCGGGCCAGTCGCAGCCTTGTGCTGTGCAGTGCTGGTCGCGGTGTCTGATCGCGATCCGCTGGTAGCGGTCGTAGAGGCGTTTGCGGCGGCCGAGGTCGAGGGTCTTGGACTTCCCACTCAGGACCATCGGGATGATCCCGGCCTCGCAGGCGAGCTTGCGGGCCTGGTCGGCGGTGATCGGGTCCCCGGTGTCCAACACCGCCGGGTGCCTGGCTGTCGCCGAGCAGGTTCTCCAGGGTCATGGTGACCACGATCGTGGCGTCCACGCCGCCGGCCTGGGGGAGCCGGTCGGTCGGGTAGCGGGTGACGTACTCGCTGAACGCGTGCCCGAGCCCTTTGGGGGTGCCGGAGTGGCGGCGGTGCTTGGGTGAGTTGATCGCGAGCACCGCCTGCTTGAGCATCGCCCCGACCGGTGCCGGGAGGGTGAACCGGCCGTGGCACAGTCCGTGGCCGTCGTCGGCGATGGTGAACCGGCAGGCTTCCTCGGCGAGTGCTTCTTGGCGTTGCAGGGCTTTGAGCTGGTGTTCTTCGGCGATCTCGGGGGCGACCACCTCGAGGATGTGGTGTGCGATCCGGCGGAGCGCGACCGGGTCGTGCTCGGCGGCAAGGCCGATCAGGTGGTTCTCCGCCTCGCGGCGGTGCTCGACCGGGAGCGCGTCGACGCCCTTGACGATCACCACGGCCTGGTCCTCGGAGACCTGGCCGGCGGCCATCGCGTCCTTCACCGGCTCGTGGTCGCAGTCCAGCGCGTTGCGCGAGGTCCAGGCGGCGTTTGGCGTCCCGTTTGGTCTGGCGGGTCGGGTTGGCCCACCAGGCGGCGGTGTCGGCGGCACCGTGCTTCCGCGCCGAGGTCGAGGCGGTCGGCGTGGTGGGCGTGGCGGAGCTCGAGCTCGGTGATCTGGTGCCGCAGCTGGGCCAGGGCGGTCAGGTTGGTCTCGGTCTCGGCCGGGCGCAGGGTCCACAGCCCGAGGTCGGCGACCTCGTGCAGTTGTTGGGTGATGGCGGCGATCGTGGACGTGACCGGGTGCTGCCCGGTGTCGTCGAATGCCGTTGTCATACAGGGAATTCTGGCATCGACCACCGACACTCCCGGGACCGGGAATGCGGTATTTCCGGACAGCTGTGGAGAAGTATTTCGAAAAGTCTTTCTGGAGCCCTCAACGGTGGGTCTCGACACTCGCTCGCTGGCGCTCGCTGCTCGACCACCGGAGAGGTGGCGCGCCTCCTCAAGGACCGTGCCGAACCCGAGGCCCGACCCCACCCCCGCGCCGTACCTCTACCCGTCGCTGCGTCTTTGCGCCACACACGGACCCGAAGCCGCCGCGGCACCCTGGTCTCGACACTCGCTCGCTGGCGCTCGCTGCTCGACCACCGGAGGGGCCAACCACAGCCCTGCCCCACCCGGGAGCAGACCGCGCCCCCGCGCCGTACCTCTACCCGTCGCTGCGTCTTTGCGCCACACACGGACCCGAAGCCACGGCACCCTGGTCTCGACACTCGCTCGCTGGCGCTCGCTGCTTGATCACCAGAGCGACCCACCGCCCTGCGCCACCCGGGAGCAGACCGCCACCCCGCCCCGTACCCCTCCCCGTCCCTGCGCCTTTCCACCACAGTCCACCTGTACCGCGTAGGACTGGTCTCGACACTCGCTCGCTGGCGCTCGCTGCTCGACCACCGGAGGGGCCAACCACAGCCCTGCGCCACCCGGGAGCAGACCGCCACCCCGCCGCCGTACCTCTCCCCGTCTGCTGCGTATTCCATCACCCAGGACCTGAACCGCGCGGGAGCTGGTCTCGACACTCGCTCGCTGGCGCTCGCTGCTCGACCACCGGAGGGGCCAACCACAGCCCTGCCCCACCCGGGAGCAGACCGCGACCCCGCGCCGTACCTCTACCCGTCGCTGCGTCGTTCCGCCACCCACGGACCCGAAGCCGCGACGGCACCCTGGTCTCGACACTCGCTCGCTGGCGCTCGCTGCTCGATCACCGGACGGCTGCAGCGCATCCTCAACCAGCGCCATACCCGTGCCGAAGAGCACCGGTCCGTGGCCGGATCTTGTGATCTCGACCTCGGACTACCTCCCGCCGGGGTCCCGCACCGTCGCCGCCAGGTCCGCCGCGCGCGAAGACGTGAGCACGTCCTCGAGCAGCAGCGGCGCCCCGTCGGGGCCGGAGAGCGGGACGCGCCAGTTGGGGTACTCGTCGACGGTGCCCGGCTGGTTCTGGGTGCGCCGGTCGCCGACCGCGTCGGTCAGCGCGACGCAGCGCAGCCGGGACGGCGTGAGCGCGAGGTAGCGCGTGCAGCGCGCGGACGGTCTGCTCGACGTCGGCGTCCGTCGGGCAGCAGCCCGCGCGAGCGCACCTCGGCCAGCCACGACTCGCGCTCGGCGTCGTCGGCCGCCAGCTCCTCGTCCACCGGGCGCGTGAGCAGGCCGAGCCGCTCGCGCAGCCGGACGTGGTCGCCGGCGAGGTAGCCCGGCCGCTGGGCGGCAGGTCGTGCGTGGTCACCGACGCCAGGCACAGCTCGCGCCAGCGCTCGGCGGGCAGCGGGTGGCCGTCGTCGTCGCGCTCGAACCAGAGGATCGAGGTGCCGAGGATGCCGCGGCGGCGCAGGTAGTCGCGCGCCGACGGCTCGACCACGCCGAGGTCCTCGCCGACCACGACGGCGCCGGCCCGCTGCGCCTCCAGCGCGAGCACCCCGATCAGCGCCTCGTGGTCGTAGCGGACGTAGGTGCCCTCGCGACGGCGGCTGCCCCTCCGGCATCCACCACAGCCGGAACAGCCCGATGACGTGGTCGACGCGCACCCCGCCGGCGTGCCGGAGCACGGCGCGCGACCAGGTCGCGGAACGGCGCGTAGCCGCTCTCCTCGAGCCGGTCCGGCTGCCACGGCGGCTGGCTCCAGTCCTGTCCGAGCTGGTTGAACGGGTCCGGCGGCGCGCCGACCGTGACCCCCGCGGCGTACGTCGACCGCATCCGCCACGCGTCGGCGCCGCCGGGGTGCACGCCGACGGCGAGGTCGTGCATGGTGCCGAGCGCCATCCCGGCCCGGCGGGCGCTTGGCCTGCGCGGCGGCGAGCTGCTCGTCGAGCACCCACTGCAGCCACGTCTCGAAGTCGACCGCGTCCTCGCGCCACGTGCGCACGCCGCGACCGCGCCGGAGGTCGGCGTCGCGCAGGTCCGCGGGCCAGGTGCGGAAGTCGGTGCCGTGCTCGTCCGCGAGCACGCTCCAGGTCGCGAAGTCGCGAGCGCGTCGCCCTCCGCCTCGCAGTGCGGCCGGAACGCCGCCTCCCGCTCGGCGCTGCGCGGCACCGCGTGCACGATCTCGCAGCGCCGCGCGCTTCGCCGTCCAGGCCGTGTCGCGGTCGATCACGTCGGCGCCGTCGAGCGCGGCGTGCACGTCGGCCGCGAGCCGGTCGACCTCGGCGCGGGCCGGCGGCCGGCAGCGCGGCGTACTCCGGCACCTCCTCGACCCGCAGGTAGAGCGGGTTGAAGAACCGCCGTGACGTCGGGCAGGTACGGCGAGGGCTCCAGCGGCGCGGACGGCTCCGCGGCGTGCAGCGGGTTGACCAGCACGAAGTCGGCGCCCAGCTCGGTCGCCGGACCACTCGGCGAGGTCGGTCAGGTCGGCGAGGTCGCCGACGCCCCAGGACTGTCGTGACCGCACGCTGTAGAGCTGGGCCGCGAAACCCCACCCGCGTCCGGTGCGCGGAGCGACTCGGGCAGGCCGAGGAACGCGGGCGTCACGATCAGCGGCGCGGAGCTCGCTCGCGGCGACCTGAGCGCCGCGCGGAGCCGGTGGTAGCCGAGCGGCAGGTCGCCGGGCACCTCGAACGTCGCCTCGCCGACCAGACGGCCGTCGACCTCGCGGGGCTCGACCCAGTGGTCGACCTGCGCCAGCTCGCGGACGGTGCCGTCCTCGAGCTCGGCCACCACCTGCACCGCGTCGCCGTGCGGTGACGTGCACCGGCACCCACCGTGCCGTACCCTGGTCGCCACCACGCAGGCTGGCAGCGCGCGTCGCCACGCGTCCTCGCGGCGCCGCCGCAGCGCCGACGCCGGGTCGCCGAGGTCGACGCCCATCGCGGACAGCACGGCCTCGACGGTCGCCGTGGGCACGTCGACCTGCCGGCCCTGCCAGTCCACGTAGTCGGTCACGACGTCGTAAGCGCGCGCCAGGTCGACGAGCTCAGGGGAGAGGGGCACGGCCCGATCCTAGGGACGCGCGTCCCGCTTGGCTGGGCAGTCGACGTCCCTACGATGCGGTGTCCGAGCTCAGCGACCCCGACGACCGCAAGCTGGTGACGCTGGCGCGCGCTACCCGGGCCCGCACCGGCGCCGCCGAGGGCGCCGCGCTGCGCGACGCCGACGGCCGCACGTACGCCGCCGCGACCGTCGACCTGCCGTCGCTGCGCGTGTCCGCCATCGGGGTCGCCGTGGCGATGGCCGTGGCCTCCGGCTCCCGCGGGCGGAGGCGGTGGTCGTGCTCACCGAGGCGACCGACGTGGCCGGCACCGATCTGGCCGTGGTGCGCGACTTCGCTGGTGCCGGCGTGCCGCTCCACCGCGCTGACCTGCGAGGCAACGTGGCGGAGACTGTCTCCACCTAGTGGAACCCGGTGCGCACCGTCCCCGGTCGTCGGTAGCCTTTGCGTGTGGCGTTGGCGGGGCGAGGAGCACACACGGCTGCGGTGGCGCGGCTGGTCGAGTCCTACGCGCGCATCCCGGCGGGCGCACCCGGTGCGGCTGGCCAAGCGCACCTCCAACCTGTTCCGGCCCCGCGTCGGCGCACCGACGCCCCGGGGCTCGACGTCTGCGGTCTCGACCGGCGTGATCGTCGGTCGACCCGGTCGCCCGCACCGCCGACGTGCAGGGCATGTGCACCTACGAGGACCTCGTCGACGTGACGCTGCCAGCACGGCCTGATGCCGCTGGTCGTGCCGCAGCTGCGCACGATCACCCTCGGCGGCGCGGTCACCGGCCTCGGCATCGAGTCGACGTCGTTCCGCAACGGGCTGCCGCACGAGTCGGTGCTGGAGATGGACGTGCTCACCGGCGCCGGCGAGGTGGTCACGGCGACGGCCCGACAACGAGCACGCCGACCTGTTCGCGGCCTTCCCCAACTCCTACGGCTCGCCTCGGCTACGCCACCCGGCTGCGGATCGAGCTCGAGCCGATCGCGCCCGTACGTGGCGCTGCGCCACGTGCGGTTCGACGACCTCGGGCTGCTCGCCGAAGACGATCGCCGAGATCACCGACACCCGCAGCCTGGGACGGCGAGCCGGTCGACGGCCTCGACGGCGTCGTGTTCGCCCCGGCGAGGCCTACCTGACCCTGGCCCGCTGGGCGCGAGGCCGAGCCCGGCGTGCCGCACCAGCGACTACACCGGCCAGCAGATCTACTACCGAGTCGCTGCGGCAGCGCGCGACCGACGTGCTCACCGGCTACGACTACCTGTGGCGCTGGGACACCGACTGGTTCTGGTGCTCCGGCGCGTTCGGCGCTGCAGCACCCGCGGGTGCGGCGGCTCTGGCCGCGGCGCTGGCGCCGCTGCGACGTCTACCACCGGCTGGTCGGCCTCGACGCACCGGTTCGGCGTCGTGCGCCGGCTCGACGCCGCGCGCGGGTCGGCCCGAGCGTGAGCGGGTCATCCAGGACATCGAGATGCCCGTCGACCGGCTCCGCCGAGTTCCTCGCCTGGTTCGACGAGCGGGTCGGGATGCGCCCGGTGTGGCTCTGCCCGCTGCGGCTGCGCGAGCCCGACGGTCCCGGCAGTGCCCGCACCTGGCCGCTCTACCCGCTGCGCGCCGGCACGACCTACGTCAACGTCGGCTTCTGGGGCACCGTCCACGATCGGCGCCGACGCGCCGCCGACGGCGCCATCAACCGCGCGGTCGAGGAGCAGGTCCCGAGCTCGGCGGCCACAAGTCGCTGTACTCCGACGCGTTCTACGACCGCGAGACGTTCGACCGGCTCTACGACGGAGCCAACCTGGCCGCGGGTCAAGCAGCGCTACGACCCGGAGGCCAGGCTCAGCACGCTCTACGACAAGGCGGTGAGCAGCAGATGACGCTCGACCGAACAACCGGCCGGTCAGCACGACGACGCCGGCCGACCTGAGGATCGGCGAGATGATCGACCGGCTGATCAAGGGCGGCCTCCCGGTGCGCTTCACGGCGTACGACGGCAGCAGCGCCGGCCCGCCCGACGCGCAGCATCGGGCTGCACCTGCGCAACGAGCGCGGCCTGCGCTACCTGCTGACCGCGCCGGGCGACCTCGGCCTGGCCCGGGCCTACGTCACCGGCGACCTCGAGGTCACCGGCGTGCACCCGGGCGACCCCTACGACGCGATCGCGCTGATGAAGGAGCACACGCGCGTTCCGGATGCCGCCCGTCGGCGACGCGCTGCGGATGATCCGCGGGCTCGGCCTGGCCCAGCTCAAGCCGCCGCCGCCGCCGCCGCAGGAGCACCTGCCCCGGTGGCGCCGGGTGGTCGAGGGCTGCGGCACTCGAAGACCCGCGACGCCGAGGCGATCCACCACCACTACGACGTCTCCAACCGCTTCTACGAGCTGGTGCTCGGCCCGTCGATGACCTACACCTGCGCGTGCTACCCGCAGCGCCGGACGCGACGCTGGAGGAGGCGCAGGCGTTCAAGTACGACCTGGTCGCCCGCAAGCTCGGCCTCCAGCCCGGGCATGCGGCTGCTCGACGTCGGCTGCGGCTGGGGCGGCATGGTCCGGCACGCCGCCCGCGAGTACGGCGTGCGGGCGCTCGGCGTGACGCTGTCCGAGCAGCAGGCGCTGTGGGCGCAGGAGGCGATCGAGCGCGAGGGGCTCGACCGACCTGGCCGAGGTGCGGTTCATGGACTACCGCGACGTGCCGGAGACCGACTTCGACGCGATCAGCTCGATCGGCCTGACCGAGCACATCGGGGTGCGCAACTACCCGGCGTACTTCGCGTTCCTGCGCGACAAGCTGCGCCCGGGCGGGCGGCTGCTCAACCACTGCATCACCCGGCCGGACAACGCCGCCAAGGACACCGGGGCGTTCATCGACCGCTACGTGTTCCCCGACGGCGAGCTGACCGGCTCCGGCCGGATCATCACCGAGATCCAGGACGCCGGGCTCGAGGTGCGCCACGAGGAGAACCTGCGCGAGCACTACGCGATGACGCTCGCCGGCTGGTGCCGCAACCTCGTCGACAACTGGGACGAGTGCGTCGCCGAGGTGGGCGAGGGCACGGCGCGGGTGTGGGGCCTCTACATGGCCGGCTCGCGGCTCGGCTTCGAGACGCAACGAGATCCAGCTGCACCAGGTGCTCGCGGTGAAGACCGACGCCACCGGGCGGGCTGGGTTCCCGCTGCGCCCGACCTGGGGCAGCTGACAGCTCCCGTCCATCAGGTCCTGCGCAGGATGCACGTCGCCACCCGCGAGGTGAGCTGCGAGGACGGCCATCTCACTGTGGCCACGCGCGGCTGAGGTGCTGCGCCGCCCGGCGGGCGAGCCGGCCGAGAGCGTCGAACCGGTCGGCGCCGCCACGGTGGTCCGGGCCCCAGAGGCAGAGCACGGCGACGGGCTGGCCCACGGAGCCGAAGATCGGTGCCGCGACTCCCCACGAGCCGATGATCATCTCGCCCCTGCACACCGCATAGCCCCGCACGCGCACCTGGTCGAGCTCGGCCAGGAACTGCTCGAGGTTCGTGATCGTGGCGTCGGTGTAGCGCGGCGGCTCGTCGCCGATGATCTCGCGCACCCGGCCGGGTTCGAGGTACGCCAGGAACGCCTTGCCCATCGACGCGGCGTGCAGGTCGACCCGGTGTTCGAGCCAGCTCTCCTCGTCGGCGATGGCCGGGATCACCTCGGCGACGTAGTGCACCGTGTCGCCGTCGATCAGGCCCAGGCAGGCGGTCTCGCCGGTCTCCAGGCTGAGCCGCTCGAGCACCGGACGGGCGGCCGCGACCAGGCCGTCACGACCGACCGAGGCGCGCAGCTCGAGGAAGGTGGGGCCGAGCGTGAACCAGCCGTTGTGCGGGTTGCGGGCCACCATGCCCTGCTCCTCGAGCGTCATCAGCAGCCGCCAGGCGGTGGCGCGGTTGAGCCCGCACATCTGTGCCAGCGAGGCGGCGCCGGAGTCCGAGCCACTGGCCGCGGCGACCGCCCGGAGCAGCTCGACGGCGCGGTCCACGGACTGCACCCGGTCGGCCCGAGGACGCCTGTCCCGGGTCATGTCGACCGCCACGTGCACCCCTCCGACCGGCTCCGCAATGAGTCGGATCATCGCACGCACCCCGGGGCCGTGTCCGACGGGTCACGTCGCCGGCTTGGTCGGCGACCAGGGACCGTCCCAGGGGCGGATAGCCTCGGCGCATGTCCTCCCGAGCCGGTGCGCCGAAGCCGGCACGCGTCCTCGAGCGTCGCGTGCTGTCGGACCACCTGGTCCGGCTCCGGCTCGGCCTGACCGGCTGGACCACGAGCGGCGTGCCGGACGAGTGGGTGGCGCTGACCGTGCCGGGGCAGTTCCAGACCCGCTACTACACGGTCCGGTCCGCCACCCCCGGGGAGATCGTGCTCGACGTGGTGGTGCACGCCGAGGGACTGGTCACCGGGTGGGCGAGCGGTGACTGCGTGGGCGACGAGGTCGGGATCTCGGTGCCTAAGGGCTCCTTCACATTGCCCGACGACGCCCGCTGGTTGCTGCTGGTCGCCGACCTCACCGGCCTTCCCGCTCTCGCGCGGATCCACGAGTGGGTCGCCGACCACGCACCCGGGCTCGCGCCCACGTCGTACGTCGAGGCCCCGGAGGGGACATCGGACGCCTACCCGGACCTGCCCGCCGCCGCCGACGTCCGCTGGCTGACGCCCCCCGGTGACGGGGACAGCGCCCTGGCCGAGGTGGTCCGCGGGATCGGCTGGCCGGAGGGGCCCGGCTACTTCTGGATGGCCGGCGAGTCCGCCCAGATGCGCGACATCCGGCGCTACCTGCGTCACGACGTGGGCTTCGCGGCGGGTGCCTTCGACGTGATGGGCTACTGGAGCGGCGCGCGCGGTCGCCGGGCGCGAGCGGTCGACCCGGGACCGATCTACGCGCGCGGCAAGCGCGAGGGCAAGTCTGACGAGCAGATCTGGGCCGACTACGACGCAGCGAGGGGCCCCGGATGAGCACCACCCCGATGAGCGAGCACCGCAGTGGTTTCGTGTCCTTCGTGGGGCGCCCCAACGCCGGCAAGTCGACGCTCACCAACGCGCTCGTGGGCAGCAAGGTCGTGATCACCAGCTCCAAGCCGCAGACCACGCGCACCGTCGTCCGTGGCATCGTGCACCGCCCAGACGCCCAGCTGATCCTGGTCGACACGCCGGGCCTGCACCGGCCGCGCACGCTGCTCGGCGAGCGGCTCAACGACCTCGTGAAGACCACGCTCGCGGAGGTCGACATCGTCGCGGTCTGCTTTCCGGCCAACGAGAAGGTCGGCCCCGGCGACCGGTTCATCGTCAACGAGATGGCGAAGGTACGACGCACCAGGAAGGTCGCGGTGGCCACCAAGACCGACCTCGCGACCGGCGAGCAGATCGGCAGGCACCTGCTCGACATCGCCGCACTGGGTGAGTCCACGGGCATCGAGTGGGCCGAGATCGTGCCGGTGTCCGCCCGGTCCGGCGACCAGGTGAAGCTGCTCGAGGAGCTGCTGGTCGGCCTGCTCCCCGACGGGCCACAGCTCTACCCCGACGGCGACCTGAGCGACGCCCCCGAAGAGGCGATCGTGGCCGAGCTGATCCGCGAGGCCGCCCTCGAGGGGGTCCGTGACGAGCTGCCGCACTCGATCGCTGTCGTCGTCGAGGAGATGGGTCTGCGGGAGGATCGCCCCGCCGACAAGCCGTTGCTGGAGATCCACGCCAACCTGTTCGTGGAGCGGGACTCGCAGAAGGGCATCGTGATCGGCCACAAGGGCGCCCGGCTGCGCGAGGTGGGCACTGCGGCCCGCCACCAGATCGAGGCGCTGCTCGGCACCCCGGTCTACCTCGACCTGCGGGTCAAGATCGCCAAGGACTGGCAGCGCGACCCGCGCCAGCTCCGTCGCCTCGGCTTCTAGGAGCAGCGCTTCGGCGCGGGGCTCAGGCCTTGTCCGGCACCCAGCAGAATCCGTAGCGCTGGCCGGCGTCGAACGCCTCCTGGCTGGGCCACTGGAACGTCCACTTGATCTTCAGCGGGTCGGTCGCCCGCTGCTGGGCCTGAGCCTTGCACTCCGCGTCTGCCACGTTCTGGGTGCGCGGCCCCAGATAGCCGGCGTCCTTGTCGATGTCCACTACCGAAACCGCCCGCCAGGAGTGCGGTTCGGTGCAGACCACCGCCTCGAAGGGCTTCTTCTTGTCGCCGGGATCGGTGGTGCTGCAGGTGCCGTAGGTGTCGAGCGCGGCCGAGTCGTCGAGCGCCCCCTTGGTGCCGGTGATCGCGGCGAGCGACTTCTCCCCTCGCTTGGCGACCAGGTCGCAACGGAACCAGTCCGCACCCGCGTCGGACGCCGCGAGCGTCGGGCTGAACCAGGTGGCCTTGAACCGGCTCAGCCGCTGGTCCTCCTTCGATCCGCCTACCCAGTCGCCCACCTTGCTCGGGCAGGCCTCCGCGATCTGCGCCTGCACCTCGACGGAGTCGACGGCGAGCAGGTGGCCGTCGACGATCGGGTCGAACTCGCCGACGTAGATCGTCACGGAGGTGTGCTTGTCCTTGCACGGGACGGGGTCGGCCTTGCTGGTGCCCTGCAGGCTCTCCTTGTAGCTGAGGTCGTAGCACTTGCCCACCTTCGGCGCCGGCGGCGGAGGACCGGGCGTCGACTGGGTGGCGGTGGCGCTCGCCTCGGCCTTGGCGTCGACCTTCGCCGCTTTCAGCGCCGAGCCACAGCCCGACACCAGCAGGGTCGCCGTCAGGGCAGCGACCAGGGCGCCCGTCGTACGTCGTGTCACGTGTCCGTCCTCGCCCAGCAGATCGACCGTCGGTTGCCAGCCTTCCATTCTGCCTCGTGGAACACCGTCACTCCGTAGTCGTAGTTGGTCGCCGGATAGTTGAGCCAGGCCCCGACGGAGTCGGAGCAGTACTGCTGGCTCCGGATCTGCGCGATCCGGTCGCCGGGGTAGGCGTCGTCGGGCTGGCCGAGCTTGATCGTGGTGACCGCTCGCCAGTCGTGCTTCGTGGAGCATGGCACCTTCTCCGACCCGGCCACCTTGGTGCCCCGCGCGCAGAGCGTCCAGTCCTCGTCGGGCCGAGCGGTCATGAATCCCCTGAGCGTGCGCGGCAGCGTCCGGTACGACGAAGCGCCGACCGGGCCGCCGACCACATCGCAGCGGTACCAGCGTGCCTGCTCCTTCCACGCCTGCTCCGTCGGGCGGAACCACGCCCAGCTCAGCAGCGAGCGCATGGTCTCCGACTCGTCGCCGCCGAGGAACGACCGGTAGGCCTTGCCGCACGTGTCGAAGATGAAGCGGCCCAGGTCCGCGTCGTCGTACGACGCGGATGCGAAGCGGTCGGGGAAGGTGCCGATCGCGAATGTCTCCGCCGTGTGGTCGCCGGAGCAGGAGACCGCCTTGGATGCGTCGCTGGCCTTCGCGACGTCCTGCGGGTCGAGCGCGTGGCAGGTGCCCAGCTCCGGCGTGGTCACGCGGTCGGCCTCGGTCTTGCCCGTCGACGACACCTTGTCCGCGCAGCCGGCGAGCACGAGCACCGCCAGCACCGCGCCCAGCGCGGGCAGCGTCAGGCGTCGTACGACGGGCGGGGTGGGCACGGGGGGTGACCTCGACGTGGTCGGAGCGGGCAGGTCCCGGCGATGGTACCTGCGGCCAGTGCGGCACTAGTGTCGCGCCATGGCCCCTGCCCCCAAGCGTCAGCAGCTCGTGATCGACGTCCTCGAGGAGGCGTTCGCGCCGCTCATGAAGGCGGACCCCGTGGCGTTCCGTGGCAAGTACCGGAAGATGGCCGCCGACCCGTTCGCGTTCTACCGTGGCACCGCCTGCCTCTTCGACCACGACGTGGCGAAGGGCCGGGACCGGTGGGCGGACGAGCGCACCAGCCGGGTGTGGATCCACGGGGACCTGCACGCCGAGAACTTCGGCACCTACATGAACTCCCACGGCGAGCTGATCTTCGACGTCAACGACTTCGACGAGGCCTACCTCGGCCCCTTCTCGTGGGACCTTCGGCGCTTCCTCGCCTCTCTGGCACTGATGGGCTGGCAGAAGGCGCTCCCGGAGGAGGCGATCCGCGGGCTCTCGCAGGTCTACCTCGACGCCTACCTGGGGCAGGTGCACGGGTACGTCGACGGCACGGAGGACGGCGAGTTCGCGCTGCGCCTGGACAACACGACCGGTGTCGTCAACGGCGTGCTCAGGCAGGCTCGGCTCTCCAGCCGGATCGAGATGCTCGACGGGGTCAGCGAGATCGTGGACGACGAGCGACGCTTCCGCGACGGGCCCGGCGTGCGGCGGCTGCCGAAGGCCGAGTTCGGGTCGGTCATGGCGGCGTTCCGGCGCTACCTGACCACGATCCCCGAGAACAAGCGCGTGGTCCGCGACCTGTTCTACGACGTCAAGGACATCGTCGGGAGCTCCGGGTTCGGCATCGGCAGCGCCGGGCTGCCGGCGTACAACCTGCTGCTGGAGGGGTACAACCAGGCGCTCGAGAACGACGTGGTGCTATCCATGAAGCAGGCCAACGTGCCGGCACTGTCGCGCGTGATCGACATCGCGGAGGCGCAGGAGTACTTCGAGCACGAGGGCCACCGCACCACGATCAGCCAGCGCTCGCTGCAGGTGCACTCCGACCAGTTCCTCGGCTACACGACGCTGAAGGGGGTCGGCTACGTCGTCGACGAGCTGTCGCCGTACGAGTCCGACCTGGTCTGGGACGACATCAACGAGCCCGAGGACATGGAGGTCCTGCTCCGCGACCTGGGGCGGGCGACGGCGAAGATCCACTGCGCCTCCGACGCCGACAGCGACGAGTCGCTGGTGCGCTTCCAGACCGAGTACGCGATCGCCGACGCGCTCAAGGAGCGTGAGGGCGAGTTCGTCGCCGATCTGGTCGACTTCGGCATCGACTACGCCGGGCGCGTGCGCAAGGACCACGCACTCTTCGTCGACGCCTTCCGGGAGGGTCGCATCGGCGGGGTCTCTGCGACCCGAATCTGAGCCGCATCCGACTCTCGACATCCGGCCGCTTCGGGCGCACGATCAGATCATGACGGGGATCTTGTTGACAGGGCGGCGGTCAGAGCGCGCCGAACGACGCCGGCTGGCGCACCAGGACCGGGTGTCTGCCCGGCTGGCCGAGCTCAGCATGATCCAGACGGTCCTGGCCGACGCGCAGGAGGTGCTGGGCGCCGGCTGGGCCCAGGGCACCTGGGCGACGTACGACGGCGTCTGCCTGGTGACCTCGATCCGTGACGCGGGCGGCGGCGGCCAGCGCACCGCCCGTGCCCTCGACCTGGTCTGGCACACCCTGTATCGCGACGAGGTGGGCATCCGCTGGGTCGCGCCGCCGGATGTCCGGCTGGCGCGGGTGCGCGACCTGGCCCGCTGGAACGACCGCGCGGAGCGCCGGCTGCCCGACGTGCTCGCCCTCCTGGCCGAGGCGGTCGTGGTCGCCGGACGCGAACGCGTCCGGGTCCGGGCTCAGTCGGCAAGCAGTGCCGCGAGCGTGCCCCCGAGCTCGTACGCGCGTTCCTTGTCCTCCGCGCCCACGTAGAGCCCGAACGGCTTCGCCGTCCCGGAGCCATCGCTTGCGGGTCACGTCGTCGGCCAGCGCACCGCCCGCCTCGAGCGCCGGCCGCACGACCACCGGGGGACTGGTGGACGACGAGCAGCGTTGCCATGCGCCGAGCCTGACGTGGCGTGAGTACTATCCCAACGTGCAGCCGCCAAGGGGCACACCGACCGCGGACACTTGAGCAGGAGGAGGTGTCGGCCCATGCGGGTGCGATTCGTGTTGTTCAACGCCTACCTGGGCGGTGGCACCGTACGCACTACGTTCCTCCTGGCCGGTGAGCTGACGCGCCGCGGGCACGACGTCGAGGTGGCCAGCGTGTACCGACACCTGGCCGAGCCGCAGATCCAGCTGCCCCAGGGCGTGCGGCTGCGCCCGCTCATGCCCTTCGCAGCTGCCGACGGGCCACCGCGAGGGGCACGGGCGCGGCTGGCCCGGGTGCTCCTCGGTCTGCTGCGTCGGGTGCCCAGCGTGCTGAGCACCCGGCATGACGCTCGCTATTCGCAGTACTCGCTGGCCGGGGACCTGATGCTGTGGCGCTACCTGCGCACGCAAGGAGACAGCGTGGTGGTGGGCACCCGGTGCGGCATCAACCTCGCGCTGGCGCGATCCGCCCCCACCGGCGTCGCGCTGGTGCTCCAGGAGCACCTGCACCTAGGCCGCGCTGGACCCTCGCTGCGAAGGCTCTACCGCCGCTGGTATCCCCGCGCCGCACTCGTGACGACCCTCACCCGAGGCGATGCGGAGCGTTACCGGGAGCTGCTGGGTCCGCGCGTCCCGGTACTCGCGCTGCCCAACCCGGCTGTCGCCCCGGCCGCCTCGAGGGGAGACGAGAGGCTGCCGGTGGTGGTGGCCGCCGGCCGGCTGAACCGGCAGAAGGGCTTCGACCTGCTGATCCGGGCCTGGGCGCGGGTGCACCGGGCGCATCCCACCTGGACGCTGCATATCTACGGCAAGGGTCCGCGACGGCCGCGGCTGGAGAGGATGATCGAGAGCAGGGGACTGGCCTCGAGCGTTCGGCTCGAGGGGTTCACCCCCGACCTGCAACAGCGCCTGGCCGAGGCCGGCGTCTTCGTCCTCTCTTCGCGGTTCGAGGGCTTACCGATGGTGCTGATCGAGGCGATGTCCGCAGGCACACCGGTGGTGACGTACGACTGCCCGACCGGGCCGGCCGAGCTGGTCACCGACGACGTCGACGGTCTGCTGGTCCAGCCCCAGTCCGTCTCAGGACTGGCCGAGGCGCTGTCGCGTTTGCTGGCCGATCCGGCGCAGCGGCAGCGTCTCGGCGGCGCCGGCCGGGCCCGGGTCGCCGAGCTCGCGCTGGACCGCGTGGCCGCGCGATGGGAGCAGGTGCTGGCCGGGCTTCCCGGCGGCTCCGACTCACCGGGAGGCGTGGGCGAAGGGACAGCCAGTCAGCCCGAGGCGCCGAACTGCTCCACCCGGATCCCGTCCGCGCGCATGCCGGACTCGCCGAGCAGTCGCTGGGCGTACGACGCGAACCCGACCGAGCCGCACACGTAGGCCCGCTCGGCGCCCTCGACCAGCGGAGCCACCTCCTCCGGGTAGGGCGGGGCGGCCACCCGGCCGTTCAGGTTCTCGCGCGTGAGCGCCACGAGCGCGCCGTACTCCCGGAGCTCCTCGGCGTAGGGGAGCGCATCGAGGGTGCGGGCCACGGCGACCACGCGGAGCAGGCGCTCCAGGCCGAGCCGGCGCGCGTAGCGGATCATCGCAACGATCGGCACCACGCCGGAACCGCCGGCCACCGCGACCGCGGGCACCTCGCCGGACCAGGTGAACCAGCCGCCGATCGGACCGCGCAGCTCGAACACGTCGCCCGACCCGCGCCTCGTCGTGCATGAACCCCGAGACCTCGCCGTCGGGCAGGCACTCCACCATCAGCTCCAGCAGCGGGTCGTCCGGGTCGGAGGCCACGGAGTAGGAACGCTGGGCGGTGTAGTCGTCCGGTGCGCGGAGCCGGAGCACGTAGTGCTGGCCGGGCAGGTGGTCCACCCGGTCGGCCACCTCGAACCGCAGCCGCACGAGGTGGTCGGACCGCTCGACCTCCGCCAGCGTGCCGGTGGTCCACGCGCCCGTCGGGGCGAGTGTCACGGGGCCGGACTCACGGGTCGCCCTGGTAGCGCTGCTCCAGCCACGGGTCGCCGCGGTCGTGGTAGCCGTTCTGCTCCCAGAACCCCGGCCTGTCGCGGTCCATCAGCTCCAGCCGGGTGACCCACTTCGCCGACTTCCAGAAGTAGAGGTGCGGCACCAGCAGCCGCACCGGTCCGCCGTGGTCGACCGGCAGCGGACGCCCGTCGAACTCCCAGACCACCCAGGCCTTGCCGCCGGTGACGTCCTCGAGCGGCAGGTTGGTGGTGTAGCCGGTGGTCGCGTGCGCCATCACGTACGCCGCCTCGGGCATCGGCCCGGCCTGCTCCAGCAGGGTGTCGACGCTGACCCCGGTGAACGTCGTGTCGAACTTGCTCCACGTCGTCACGCAGTGGATGTCCCCGTAGTACGTCGACCCCTCGAGCGCGTGGATCTCGCGCCAGTCCCAGGTCCGGGGCGTGCGCACCAGCCCGTCGACGACCATCGTCCACTGCTCGGTGTCGACCCGTGGCGTGGCCTCGGCGGTCAGGGCGGGCCAGTCCGTGCCGGCGTCGTACTGGCCCGGCGGCAGCCGGTCGGCGTGCACCGCGCGGTCGGCCCGCCGCTTGCCGGTGAACCCTCGGGTGACAGGCATGGGCACATCTTGCCGGGCCGGACGTGGTTTGAGTCAGCTCCCGGCGGTCGGGTCGCGGAAGTCGATGTACGCGTCGCTCATCCGCTTGGCCTGACCCGGCGTGAACATGTCCATGCAGGAGTCCTGCGTGTAGTCCATGAAGTTGTGGACCGGGTCCTTGCCCGGGGCCGGTGCAGGTGTCCGCGTTGGTCGGGCAGTCGAACTGCGGGTGCGCCTCGCGCGGGGTGTCCGCGACGCCGTCACCGCTGGCCGAGCAGCCACCCTGGAACGTGTGGTCGAGCATCAGCCAGTGGCCGACCTCGTGGGTCAGGGTGTCGCCCTGGCCGTACTTCCACGGCAGGTCGCCACCACCGATGTTCGCCACGTAGACGTTGAGCGTCGTCGCGTCACCCTGGTAGAGGGCCTGCTTCATGTCGCGCTCGACACCCGACTTGCCCGGCACCACCGTGTACCAGGTCGAGCTGACCGTGTGGGTGGTCCTGCTGAGCGTGAACCGGAACGGGGTGTCCGACGCGGCGCCGGCGGTCTTGCCGCTGGCCCGAGCGTCCCACCGCCGGGACAGTGGAGCCGGTACGACCGGTTCGGGTCAAGGTCTGTGACCGGTTCGTCACCATGATCAGCACCCGGTCGCCGGGTTCACCCCGATTCGTCCGGGCGCTACGCTGAGGGGGTCATGACGCGCAGCCTCCTCCTTCGCTGCCGCAGCGAGGTCTAGCGACCGGGCCTCCTCGCTGCGGGGTTCCGTGATGCTCCGGCTCCGACCACCCAGCGAAGGACAGATCATGACCCTGCAGAGCGAGCGGTTCGTCTCGACCCAACGTCCCGGTGGCATGCCGGTGCACCGCTACCGCGCGTTCCCGCCGATCGACCTTCCCGACCGCACCTGGCCGTCGCGAACCATCACCGAGGCGCCCCGCTGGCTCTCGACCGACCTGCGTGACGGCAACCAGGCGCTGATCGACCCGATGAGCCCGGCCCGCAAGATGATGATGTTCGACCTCCTGGTGCGGATGGGCTACAAGGAGATCGAGGTCGGGTTCCCGGCCGCCTCCGAGACCGACTTCGCGTTCGTGCGGCAGCTGGTCGAGCAGGACAAGGTGCCCGCGGACGTCACGATCTCGGTGCTCACCCAGGCCCGCGAGGACCTGATCGAGCGCTCCGTGCAGTCGCTGGTCGGCGTGCACCACGCGAACATCCACATGTACAACGCGCTGGCGCCGCTCTTCCGCCGGGTGGTCTTCCACGCCGGCAAGGACGAGATCAAGGACATCGCCGTGCGCGGCACCGAGCTGGTGATGAAGCACGCCGAGAACTGGCTCGACACGACGGTGATCGGCTACGAGTACTCGCCCGAGATCTTCACCGGCACCGAGCTCCCGTTCTCGGTCGAGGTCTGCGAGGCGGTCTCCGACGTGTGGCAGCCCGAGGACGGCCGAGAGATCATCCTCAACCTGCCGGCGACGGTCGAGATGGCGACGCCCAACGTGTACGCCGACCAGATCGAGTGGTTCTGCCGCCAGCTGACCCGGCGCGAGAACACCGTGATCAGCCTGCACCCGCACAACGACCGAGGGACCGCTGTGGCGGCCACCGAGCTGGCGCAGATGGCCGGAGCCGACCGGGTCGAGGGTTGCCTGTTCGGCCACGGGGAGCGCACCGGCAACGTCGACCTGGTCACGCTCGGGCTGAACCTGTTCAGCCAGGGCGTGGAGCCGATGATCGACTTCTCCGACATCGACGAGATCCGGCGCACCGTCGAGTACTGCACCCAGCTCCCGGTCCACCCGCGGCACCCGTACGCCGGTGACCTCGTCTACACGGCCTTCTCCGGCAGCCACCAGGACGCGATCAAGAAGGGCCTCGAGGCGCTGGAGAAGGAGGCCGACGACGCCGGCCACTCGGTGGGCGAGCACCCGTGGGAGGCGCCGTACCTGCCGATCGACCCGAAGGACGTCGGCCGCACCTACGAGGCCGTGATCCGGGTCAACAGCCAGTCCGGCAAGGGCGGCGTGGCCTACATCATGAAGGCCGAGCACAAGCTCGACCTGCCTCGCCGGCTGCAGATCGAGTTCTCCGGCGCCGTGCAGAGGCAGACCGACGGCGAGGGCGGCGAGATGTCGGCGGAGGCGATCTGGCAGGCGTTCCAGACCGAGTACCTCAGCCGCACCGAGCCGCTCCGGCTCAACTCCGTGCACACCTCCTCCGCCGCCGGGGAGAAGGACGCGCTCACCGTCAACGTGTACGTCGATGGTGAGCTCCGCACGCTCGAGGGCAGCGGCAACGGGCCGATCGCGGCGTTCGTCAACGCGATCAACGAGCTCGGCGACGAGCGGTTCGACGTGCGTGTGCTCGACTACGCCGAGCACGCGCTGTCGTCGGGCGGCGACGCGATCGCGGCGGCGTACGTCGAGTGCGTGGTCCGTGACGACATCGTGTGGGGCGTCGGCCTCGACCCGAACATCGTCACCGCCTCGCTGAAGGCCGTGATCTCGGCGGTCAACCGGGTGGGCTGACGGTCCTCCGCCGACCTGTCATGCTGTTGACCTCATCGCAGGGGGCAAGCCATGGCGGACCGCATCGACTTCTTCGTGTCCGACGACGGCACACCCGGTGACGACGTCATGGACACGACCTGGGTCGACCCCGAAGTACACGTCGGGCGCCTGTACGCCGAGCTGAGCGACGGCGTACAGCCGCCCGGGCTGACGTACGTCACCGCCAACGTCGACCGGGTGGCCGACGACGTGCGGGACGCCCTCGCCTCCGTCGGACCCGACCAGGTGGCCGAGCTCGGCACCCGCTGGGCGACGACCGACGAGCTCCGCGCCGGCGGGGTGTCCGCGGCGGAGGCCACAGCGGTGCTGCACGACCTGGTGGGCCTGTGCGTCTCGGCGCGCGACGCCGGAAAGGGCCTCTACGTCGCGCGCACGTAGTGTCCTAACGGGTCACGTAGGGCAGCGAGCGGAGCCCGCGCTCGAGGTGCCAGGACAGGTACGCCGAGACCAGTCCCGCCGCCTCCTTGCGCGACCGCACGTCGGCGGTCTCGACGAGGGGCCAGTCGCCGGCGAGCAGGGCACCGAGCAGGGTGACCGTCTCGGGTGCCGGGTGGGCCGAGCCGGGCAGCCGGCACTCGGGGCAGAGCATGCCGCCGTGGGCGGGGTTGAACGCCCGGTGCGGCCCCTCGAGCCCGCAGCGCGCGCACGCGTCGAACGAGGGCGCGTAGCCGGCGACCGCCAGTGAGCGCAGCAGGAACGAGTCGAGCACGTCGCCCGGACGGCGCTCGCCGGCGGTCATCGCCCGGAGCCCGCCGACGAGCAGCAGGTACTGCTGCACCGACGGCTCCCGCTCCTCCGCGACCAGGTGCTCGGAGGTCTCGAGCATCACCGAGGCCGCGGTGTAGCGGTCGTAGTCGGCGCTGATCACGGCCCCGAACGGGTCGCGTGTGACCGCCTGGGTCACCGTGTCGAGGTTGCGCCCCACCGCGAGCTGGAGGTCGACGTGGGTGAACGGCTCGAGCCGCGAGCCGAACTTCGACGACGTACGACGGACCCCCCGCGCGACCGCCCGCACCACGCCGTGCTGGCGGGTCAGCAGCGTGATGATCCGGTCGGCCTCCGCGAGCTTGCGCGTGCGGAGCACGATCGCTTCGTCGCTGTAGAGGGGCACCCGGTCATTGTCCCCCGGGGCCTAGGTCGAGCGGACCTGCCGCGCCCGGTCGGCTCGCTCGGCGTCGAAGCAGTCCGCGACGAAGCCGGCGGCGAGGGCGTCGAGCCGGGCCGGGGCGAACCGCCACTCGAAGATGCTCTTCGCCTCCTCGAACCTCGAGGCGGGCATCTCCTCGGCGAGCATCGCGGCGTCGGCGGCCGGGTGGATCGGGTCGCGCCGGTGGCCGACGATCAGCGCCGGCATGGTCAGCGTCTCGCGCACCTTCGAGGGCGGGGCGATCCGGCCGAAGAACATCCCGTGCAGCGCGGCCGCCATCGGACCGGAGCGCTGGTTGAGCGTGTCGAGCACGATGCCCGCCCAGAACGGCACCAGCCCGCGCGGCACGACCCGGGTGGCGAGCCGGACGCCGTCGACCGTGAACGGCAGGAAGCGGGCCGCGAACATCAACGGCCCGAAGGCGAGCAGCCCGGCGTGGAGCGCGTTGTCGAGCACCGGCATCTCCACGATCAGCCCCCGCACCCGCTCGGGGGCGAGGGCCGCGACCTCGAGCGAGACGTTGGCCCCGAGCGAGGTGCCGCCGATCACGGCGTCCTCGGCGCCGAGCTCGTCGAGCAGGTGGACCACCTGCTCCGCGAACGCCGTCATCGAGTACAGCAGCGGGTCGTCGGGCCGGTCGGACCGGCCGTGGCCGAGCAGGTCGAGGGTGACCACATGGTTGCCGGCCTCGGCCAGGGCCCGGGCCAGCGGCTGCTGCATCCGGCGCGGCATCAGCTGCGCGTGCAGCAGGACCACCCAGCTGTGGTCGCCGTGGTGCGAGCCGCCGTACTCCGTGTACTCCAGCCGGGCACCTTCGTGGAAGAACTGTCCGATCCGCTCCGACACGACCGTCATGACCGCAAGATATCGGTCGCGGGGGCGGCAGACCGGCTGCCACCCTTGCCGGCATGGTGGAGCTGCGCACAATCGGGCCCGACGACTGGCAGGACTGGCGGTCGATCCGGCTGCGCGCGCTCGCCGAGTCGCCGGCGGCGTTCGGGTCCGACCTCGCCCGCGAGGAGGCCCACACCGAGGACGTGTGGCGGGACCGTGCCGGCAGCGGCTCGGTGCTCGTGTACGACGAGGGCCGGCCGGTCGCGATGGGCGCGGGCTTCGCCGGGGAGCGCCCGGGGTTCCTGATGGTGGTCGCGATGTGGACCGAGCCCTCGCGTCGGGGCGAGGGGCTCGGTGGCCTGGTGCTGGACGCCATCGTCGAGATGGCCCGGTCTGCGGGGCTCCGGGCGCACCTGTTCGTGATGCTCGAGAACCCGGAGGCGGCTCGCCTCTACGAGCGCCACGGCTTCGTACGCAGCGGGCTCATCGAGGAGCACGGCGGCCGGCTCGCCGAGCAGCTGGTGTTTCAGGCCGAGCCGTAACGGCGGTCGCGCTCGGCGTAGATCTCGATCGCGCGCCACAGGTCGCGGCGGTCGACGTCGGGCCAGAGCACGTCGGTGAACACCATCTCGGAGTACGCCGCCTGCCACAGCATGAAGTTCGACAGCCGCTGCTCGCCCGACGTACGCCAGACCATGTCGGCGTCGGGCTGCTCGGGGACGTACAGGTAGCGCTCGAACGTCTCCGCGGTGATCCGGTCCGGATTGAGCCTTCCGGCCTGCGCGTCGCGCGCCATCGCGGCGGCGGCGTCGGCGAGCTCGGCGCGGCCGCCGTAGTTGACGCACATGGTGAGGGTGAGGACGTCGTTGTCCTTCGTCAGCTCCTCGGCGACCTGGAGCTCCTTGATCACCGACCGCCAGAGCCGCGGTGCGCGGCCGGCCCAGCGCACCTTCACGCCCAGCTCGTGCATCTCGTCGCGGCGGCGCCGGATCACGTCGCGGTTGAAGCCCATCAGGAACTTCACCTCGGCCGGGGAGCGGGTCCAGTTCTCCGTCGAGAACGCGTAGGCCGAGATCGCCTTGACCCCGATCTCGATCGCGCCCTCGACCACGTCGAACAGGCTGCTCTCGCCCTGCTCGTGCCCGACCGTGCGCGGCTCGCCCCGCGCCTTCGCCCAGCGCCCGTTGCCGTCCATGATGATCGCGACGTGCGCCGGGACCAGGTCCTTCGGCACCGCCGGGGGCCGCGCGCCCGACGGGTGCGGGTTGGGCGGACGCACCGGCTGGGTCCTCGGCGTACGGCGGGGCACGGTGGCGACTCTAGTGGCGGGTGGGTGGGGCGGGGATCTGCGCATTTGCTGGGTTGTGGGGGTGCGCGGGCGCTCGGAGGCCCCGACAACCTCGCAAATGCGTGGTTCCGGGACGGGGCGCCGGCCCCAGCCAGCCTCACCCGCATGCGGGCAGGTGCTGTACCGCGGATCTCTGCATATGCGGGGTTGTGGGGGTGCCCAGGCCCGACGAGACCCCGACAACCTCGCAAATGCGCGGTTCCCGGGCGCGAGCACGCCGCCCACCCACAACCCTCACCCGCACGCCGGGCAGGTGCCGAACAGCTCCAGCGTGTGGCTGACGTCGGAGTAGCCGTGCTCCGCGGCGACCGCGCGGGTCCACTTCTCCACCGCGGGGCCCTCCACCTCGACCGTCGCGCCGCACGAGCGGCAGACCAGGTGATGGTGGTGGGTGTCGCTGCACCGGCGGTAGACGGCCTCGCCGCCCTCGGTGCGCAGCACGTCGACCTCGCCGGCGTCGGCGAGGGCCTGCACCGTGCGGTAGACCGTCGAGAGCCCGATCGAGTCGCCGCCGCGGCGCAGCAGGTCGTGGATCTCCTGGGCACTGAGGAACTCCTCGTTCGTGCCCAGCACCGCGGCGATCGCCTTGCGCTGCCGCGTCGGGCGAACCGGGCCCTGGTCAGTGCTCGTCATAGTGACCTCCGTGCGCCGCGTGGCGGTGTCCGTCGTGGATGTAGTCGACATGGTCGCCGTGCTCGACGGCGACGTGGCCGCAGTGCGGGCCGTGCTCGTGCCCGTGCGTCTCGCCCACTGTCTCGTGCTCGGGCACCGGGTCCGCCGGGAACGGCACCCGCGCCCGGCGGCGGCGCTGCACGACGATCCCGACCGGCCAGGTGGCCACGAACCCGAGCAGCGCGACCAGCACGATCGTGGCCCCGGGAGGTACGTCGACGAACGCCGAGGTGCCCACCCCCATCAGCGCGGCGACGATCCCGACCACCATCGCGCCGGCCATCGTCGACCGGAAGCCGCGGGCGAACTGCTGCGACGTGGCGACCGGCACCACCATCAGCGCGCTGACCAGCAGCAGTCCGACGGTGCGCATCGAGACCGCGACCGTGACCGCGGCGAGCACCGAGATCAGGACGTTGTAGACGCGGACGTCGAGCCCGGCGGTGCGCGCGTAGTCCTCGTCGTGCGCGACCGCGAACAGCTGGGGGAGCAACGTCACGCGACAGCAGGATCACGACCGCGGCGAGCGCGACGCTGACCCACACGTCGCTGGCGGAGATCGAGGTGATCGACCCGAACAGGTAGCCCTGCAAGGCGAACGCGCTGTTGCCGGCCAGCGAGATCAGCACCAGGCCGCCGGCGATACCACCGTAGAAGAGCAGCGCCAGGGCCACGTCACCGCTCGCCTTGCCGGTGCTCCGGATCAGCTCGATCAGGAGGGCCCCGAGCACCGCGACCACGATCGCGGCCAGCACCGGTGAGGTGCCGGTGAGCAGCCCGAGGGCGACGCCCGTGACGCAGATGTGTCCGATGCCGTCGCCCATGAGCGAGAGCCGGCGCTGCACCAGGTAGGTGCCGACGGCCGGCGCCGCGAGCCCGGTGGCGGCCGCGGCGACGAGTGCCCGGAGCATGAACGGGGAGAGGAGGATGTCCAGCATCAGCGGCCACCCTCGAACGGTGCCCGGACATCGGGCACGAAGTCCGGCCCGGAGCGGGCAGGGTGGTGGTGCCCCCCGAACGGCTGAGCGTCGTGCAGGTCGACCACGCCGGAGGGCGGCCCGTCGTAGACAAGCCGTCCCTCGCGCAGCATGATCGCGCGCCGGATCAGCGGCGCGAACGGGCCGAGCTCGTGCAGCACCACCAGCAGCGTCGCGCCGGCGGCGGCTCGCTCGGCGAGCGTGTCGGCGATCCGGTGCTGGCTGTCGACGTCGACGCCCGCGTTCGGCTCGTCGAGCAGCATCAGGTCGGGCTCGCCGGCGAGCGCCCGCGCCATCAGCACCCGCTGTTGCTGACCGCCGGAGAGGGTCGAAACCGGCTGGCTCGTGCGGTCGCCGAGCCCGACCGCGTCGATCGCCGCACTGATCGCGGCCCGGTCGGCGCGCCCCAGGGGGAGGAGCAGCCGGCGTCGGGACAGCCGCCCCGACGCGACCACCTCCCACACCGTCGCGGGGACGCCGGTCGCGGCCGACGAGCGCTGCGGCACGTAGCCCACCCGCTGCCAGGCGTCGTACGACGCGAGCGGCGTGCCGAACAGCTGGACCGAGCCGGTGCGCATCGGGTGCAGCCCGACGGCCGTGCGGACCAGGGTCGACTTGCCGGAGCCGTTGGCGCCGAGCAGGGCCACCACTTCGCCCTGCGTCACGGTCAGGTCGATATCGCGCAGTACCGGCCGCCCGCCGAGCGAGACGGCGACGTCGGCGAGGGCGAGCACTTGGTCGTTCATGAGCAGGAGTTCGCCCTCTCGCAGCTTCTTCAGGTTGCCGCGCATGAGGGACAGGTAGTCGGTGCCGGACGGGGCGTCCTCCTGCACGCCCTCGATCGGGTCGAGGACCTCGCTGCGCAGGGCGAGGTCGCGGGCCAGCGACTCGGTGAGCTTGGGGGAGGCCAGCGTCTCGGAGAACACGCGTCGTGATGCCGTCGCTGCGGATCAGGTCCTGGAGCTGGCGGATGTGCCTGGCCGACGGCTCGGCGTCGGGGGACAGGCCCGCGATGCCCTGCACCCGCAGCCCGTACTTCGACAGGTAGCCGAACGCGTCGTGGCTGACCACGATCGTGGTCACCCGGCAGTTCTTCAGCCCGGCTGCGTAGTCACGGTCGAGCCGCGCGAGCCGGCCGCGCAGTGCGGCAGCCCGTGACCGGTAGCCCTGCGCGTGGGCCGGGTCGACGTTCGCGAGCTTGGCGCCGACCGCGTCCACGTAGTCGGCCATGCGTGCCGGGTCGTGCCAGAAGTGCGGGTCGACGCCGTCGTCGGTCTGTTCCAGGTCGACGACGCTGCCGACCTCGAGCGTGTCCTGGGCGTTCTCCTTCACGGCGGAGTCGACGGAGGGCTGGAAGTCCTTCTCGTACAGCACGACGTCGGCGGCGGAGACCGCCGCGGTCTGGCGCACCGTGAGCTCGAGGTCGTGCGGCTCGACGCCGGGCGTGGTCAGGTCCTCGACCGCGGCGTTCGTCCCCGCGACCTGCCCGGCGGCCCACGCCAGCGGGTAGAACGCCGCCACCACGTGCACCCTGCCGTCGTCCTGCGCGTCGCAGCCCGTCAGCGCGGACGCCGCCACGGCCAGGGCCAGGACGGGGGCGACGACGCGCAACATGAGAATGATTCTCAGTCCTGTTGAGAATGATTGTCAAACGGTAGGGTCGGCCGCGTGCTGGTCGTCAACAGGTTCCGGGTCCCGCTCGCGGAGGGCGAGACCTTCCGGGTGGACCTCGAGGCGGCGCTGGCGGTGCTCGCCCGGCAGCGCGGCTACGCCGACGGGCAGCTCGGCCGCAACGTCGACGATCCCGAGCTCTGGACGATGGTCACCCGCTGGGCCGACGTCGGCAGCTACCGCCGAGCGCTCTCGACGTACGACGTGAAGCTGGGTGCGGTCGCGCTGCTGGGCCGCGCGCTGGACGAGCCGTCGGCGTACGAGTCGCTGGACGGCGAGCTCAACGTGCCCGGTGCGCGGGAACTCGGGTGAACGGGCGCGGGATGCCGGACTAGGCTGGGTCCTTCGTCCCCACGACCCGGCAGCCAGCCGGGCCAACCCCAGGAGCACCCCCCGATGAAGAAGCCCCCGACCGCGCTCGACAACGTCGTCTCGCTGGCCAAGCGCCGCGGGTTCGTGTTCCCGGCAGGCGAGATCTACGGCGGCACCCGTTCCGCCTGGGACTACGGCCCGCTCGGTGTCGAGCTCAAGGAGAACATCAAACGCCAGTGGTGGCGCTTCATGGTCACTGCCCGTGAGGACGTGGTCGGCCTGGACTCCAGCGTGATCCTGCCGACGAAGACCTGGGAGGCCTCCGGCCACCTCTCCACGTTCACCGACCCGCTCACCGAGTGCCAGTCGTGCCACAAGCGCTTCCGGGCCGACCACATGCAGGAGGACTACGCCACCAGGAAGGGCATCGACGACCCCGACTCGGTCGACCTCGCCGAGCTGGCCTGCCCCAACTGCGGCACCCGTGGCGCGTGGACCGAGCCGCGCAACTTCAACATGATGCTCAAGACCTACCTCGGCGTCATCGAGGACGAGTCCGGCCTGCACTACCTGCGTCCGGAGACGGCGCAGGGCATCTTCCTGGACTTCCAGAACGTGGTGACCAGCACCCGCAAGAAGCCGCCGTTCGGGATCGCCCAGATCGGCAAGAGCTTCCGCAACGAGATCACTCCCGGCAACTTCATCTTCCGCACGCGCGAGTTCGAGCAGATGGAGATGGAGTACTTCGTCAAGCCCGGCGACGACGAGGAGCTCCACCAGTACTGGATCGACGAGCGCACGCGCTGGTACGTCGACCTCGGCATCGACCGCGACAACCTGCGGCACTATGAGCACCCGAAGGAGAAGCTTTCCCACTACGCCAAGCGCACGGTGGACATCGAGTACCGCTTCGGCTTCTCCGGTCGTGACTTCGAGGAGCTCGAGGGGATCGCCAACCGCACCGACTTCGACCTGACGCAGCACTCGACGTACTCAGGCAAGGACCTGTCGTACTTCGACCAGGCGGCCAACGTGCGCTACGTGCCCTACGTGATCGAGCCCGCGGCCGGCCTGACCCGGAGCCTGATGGCGTTCCTGATCGACAGCTACACCGAGGACGAGGCACCGAACACCAAGGGCGGTGTCGACAAGCGCACGGTGCTGCGTCTCGACCCGCGACTGGCACCGGTGAAGGCCGCGGTGCTGCCGCTGAGCCGCAACCCCGACCTCACGCCGAAGGCCAAGGACCTCGCGCAGGAGCTGCGCGGCGCCTGGAACGTCGAGTTCGACGACGCAGGCGCGATCGGCAAGCGCTACCGCCGCCAGGACGAGGTCGGCACGCCGTTCTGCATCACGGTCGACTTCGAGTCCCTCGAGGACCAGGCCGTCACGATCCGTGAGCGCGACACCATGGACCAGGAGCGGGTGGCGCTCGACCAGGTGCAGGGCTGGCTGGCCCGACGGCTGGTGGGGTGCTGAGCTGGTGGCCACCCGGGCGCCGCTCGCCTCGGCCCTGCGTTTCGCGCCGATCATGTCGCGGCGCGGAGGCACAATGTGCCGCGTGAAGCACCCGCTGTCGGCCGCGCGTTCCGCACGGAACCTCGCAACGGCGACCGCCGTGGCGCTCGTCCTCGCCGGGTGCGGCACTCAGCAGCAGGACCAGGTCACCGCCGATCCGACGGTCTCGCTCCCGACTGAGAGCGTCTCCGCGCCGCCCGGTGTGACCCTGACCGAGCCCGGCACCGAGCTGAAGGTCGGCGAGGCCGCCACGGTGGGGTTCGCGCCCAACGTCAAGCGCAGCACGGCGCTCCGGCTCAGGGTGCGGCGCATCAACCAGGGCCGGATCAGCGACCTGAGCCGCTACGACCTCAACCGGGCGGCGAAGGCCTCGACGCCGTACTACGTCAAGGTGGGCGTGGCCAACGTCGGCGACGGCCAGATCGGGCGGTCCGCGATCCCGCTCTGGGGCCTGGCCGACGACGAGACCCTGATCGGCGCGTCCGGCTTCACCACCTCGTTCACGAAGTGCCCGTCGGGTCCGCTCCCGCGCAGCTTCGCCAAGGGTGCCTCGACGCGCACCTGCCTGATGTTCCTGATGCCTCACGGCACCAAGCTGGTCGGCGTCAGCTACCGACCGGTGATGGCCGAGGCTCCGATCGTCTGGAAGGGCACCGTGGTCAAGCCCGCCCAGAAGAAGAAGCACCCGAAGAAGGCGTCCTCCTGACCTCCCGTACCTTCGCACCGCTCCGGCTCGGCACGCTGCAGGTCGACACTCCTGTCGTCCTGGCGCCGATGGCCGGGATAACCAACGCCGCCTACCGACGGCTCTGCGCGGAGCAGGGCGCGGGTCTCTACGTCTGCGAGATGATCACCAGCCGCGGGCTGGTCGAGGGCGACGCCACCACCCGGCAGATGCTGGTCTTCGACGAAAGCGAGGAGGTCCGCTCGGTCCAGCTCTACGGCACCGACCCGACGTACGTCGGCAAGGCGACCGAGATCCTGTGCACCGAGTACGGCGTGGCCCACGTCGATCTCAACTTCGGCTGCCCGGTACCCAAGGTGACCCGCAAGGGCGGCGGCGCGGCCCTGCCCTGGAAGCGCACCCTGCTCGGCCAGATCCTCGAGGCAGCGGTCGCCGCCGGCGAGCGCCACGGGGTGCCGGTCACGATGAAGACCCGCAAGGGCATCGACGACGACCACCTCACGTTCCTCGACGCCGGCCGCATCGCACAGGAGTCCGGGATCGCGGCGATCGCGCTGCACGGGCGCACCGCGATCCAGGGCTACTCCGGCGAGGCCGACTGGGACGCGATCGCCGAGCTCGTCGCGCACGTCGACATCCCGGTGCTCGGCAACGGCGACATCTGGGAGGCCGGCGACGCGCTGCGGATGATCGAGGAGACCGGCGTGGACGGGGTCGTGGTCGGCCGCGGGTGCCTTGGCCGTCCGTGGCTCTTCCGCGACCTCGCCGCGGCCTTCGCCGGCGAGCAGGTCGCGACCCTGCCCACACTCGGCGAGGTCGGCGCGATGATGCGGCGCCACGCGGAGCTGCTGGCCCGGCACATGGGGGAGGAGCGCGGCTGCAAGGAGTTCCGCAAGCACGTGAGCTGGTATCTCAAGGGGTTCGGTGCCGGCGGCCAGCTGCGCCACGCGCTGGCCCTGGTCTCGTCGCTGCGCGAGCTCGACCTGCTGCTGACCGAGCTGGATCCGGCCGAGCCGTTCCCGGTGGCCGAGCTGGGGACCCCGCGTGGTCGTCAGGGCAGCCCCCGGCGCGGCGTCGTACTTCCCGAGGGCTGGCTCGACGACACCGACGGGACCGGCCACCAGCGGGTCGAGGACGCGTCCGAAATGTCCGGTGGTTGACCCGTGACCGTGTCGCGGGGTTGACTCGCAAGGTCGTGATCGACACCGGCGTCGGGGGCTTAGAGGTGTCGGGCGTCACGTCTGGTTGATTGTGCAACCTCCTCACAGGTGTGGTTGCATGGCTGGCTCGTTGTCCCTGCCCCCGACGAATTGGAAAGCCTTTGCCCACGGCTCCAGATCGCCACGTGCACTCCCACCCTCACAAGGCCAGACACCAGAACCGGTCCGTCCGGATCGCCGCCATCGCCGCACCGGTGCTCACGCTCGCTGTGGTCGGCGTCGGAGTCGCCAACGCCGGTCACGCGGACCGCACGGTTCCCGCCCGCACGCTGGGTCACACGATCGCCACGATCGACGTGTCCCGCGCCGCGGCCGCTCGCAACCGCATCGAGCCTGTGACCCGGTCCGCGGACCGGATGGCCCAGGTGGCCCGCAAGGGCAAGTCGAAGCTGCACAAGCTCACCCGCTACGCGACCGCCGACCTGAAGCTCCGCACCGAGCCTCGCGAGAAGGCCAAGGTGCTCACCGTCATCGACAGCGGCGCCAAGCTGGTCGCGACCGGCATTACCGCGGGCGACTACGCCCAGGTGCTCACCAAGTCGCGCGACTACCGCTGGGTGACCGCCAAGTACCTCGCCAAGCACAAGCCCGACCCGACGCCGGAGTCGGACCCGGCACCGACGGCGGACCCGACGGCGGAGGCGGACCCGACACCGGAGTCTGCCGGGGGCATCGCCAGCGGGCCCTGTCCCGACGGGAGCGTCGAGAACGGCCTGACCTCGGGTGCCATCCGCGTCTACCGCGCGGTGTGCCACGCGTTCCCGGAGATCACCTCGTACGGCGGCTGGGACGCCCACGGCGAGCACGCCAGCGGCAAGGCGATCGACATCATGACCTCCGACGTCGCCCTCGGCACCCGGATCGCCGAGTACCTGCGCGCGCACGCGGCCACGCTCGACCTCTACGACGTGATCTGGCGCCAGCACATCTTCACGCAAGAGCGGGGCAGCGAGGGCTGGCGGTCGATGTCCGACCGTGGGTCCGCGACCGCGAACCACTACGACCACGTGCACGTGTCGGTGAACTGACGCCCGACACGCCCCTCAGAGCCCGAGCCCCGCGTGACGCAGCTTCGCCACCTGGGGCAGCGGCCCGTCGAAGGCCAGTCCGACACCTGGTCGCGGCCGAACAGGAACAGGGTGATCTCGCCAGGGTCGCCGGTCAGCATCACCGGCTTCTCGCCGCGGCGCAGCGTGGTCTCGACGCCGGTCTCCTCCCACCGGATCGCCACGGGCACCCCGGACGGACGGGCCAGGCCACGGCCGGCGTACCCGATCGCCTTCCACAGCTGCTTCTGCTCGCCCATGGTCAGCTCCCGTGGCTTCCAACCGCGCTGGGCGCGCCGGATGTCCTCGTGGTGCACGAAGAACTCCAGGGTGTTCAGCGCCTTGTCCAGCGGTGGCAGCCGGGCCGGCGCCCACAGCGCGGGACGCCGGACCCGCTCGACGAGGTTGGCGAAGTCCGTGCGGTCGATCTCCCGCATCCGGCGCTCGGTGAGGAACGCGAGCGGCGGGAGCACGATGCCCGGGCCGCCCACGGGATCGCTGTCACGTACGACGAGGTGCGCCAGCAGGTCCTGGACCGTCCACTCCCCGCTCAGTGTCGGGGCGTCCGGGCCGACCACGAGGGCCGTGTCGCAGAGGCGTTGGCGTTCGGACTGCGCGAGCGAGGGCACCCGCCGAGCTAGTGTCCCCGGGCGGTGTCGGCGCCGGCCGATATCAAGGGGAGGGAATACCGATCCCGCACGTAAGTTGACTCCTTGTGACCACCACTCCCACCGCGCCGGCCGAGATCGAGGTCGACACGCTCGCCGACGACCGTCGGTCGACGTTGCGCGACGGGTTCCGGGTGCTGGGGGTCGCGATCCGGCGCGAGCCGTGGATCTTCACGCTCTCCACCCTTGGCAGCGTGCTGTTCGGCGCGCTCACCGTCGCCGACGCGTGGGTCCTCGGCTGGGCCACCGACCACGCCGTCCTGCCCGCGTTCCGCACCGGCGAGACATCGGTCGGCATCGCGGTGGCCGTGATCGCGCTGTTCCTCGGGGTCGCGATCCTGCGGGCGGTCGGCATCGTCGCGCGTCGCCTCGGTGCCGGTGTCATGCAGTACCGGATGCAGGCGTCCTACCGGCGCGAGGTCACCCGCCAGTACCTCCGGCTGCCGATGGCGTGGCACCAGCGCCACCCGACCGGGCAGCTGCTGTCCAACGCCAACTCCGACGTCGAGGCCGCGTGGTCGCCGATCGCGCCGCTGCCGATGGCGGTCGGCACGATCGCGATGATGGTGATCGCGGTCGGCCAGATGCTGGTCACCGACCTCGTGATGGCGGTGGTCGGGCTGCTCGTGTTCCCGCTGGTGATCGTCGCCAACATCACCTACCAGCGGCTCTCCTCGCCCGCTGATCACGCGCATCCAGGCGCTCCGCGCCGAGCTCAGCGAGATCGCGCACGAGTCCTTCGACGGCGCCATGGTGGTCAAGACGATGGGGCGCGAGGCCGAGGAGACCGAGCGCTTCCGGGTCAAGGCCCACCAGCTCCGCGACATGGGCATCAGGGCCGGGCGGATCCGGGCGGCGTTCGACCCGCTGCTCGAGGGCCTGCCCAACCTCGGCATCCTGTTCGTGCTCGGCGTCGGTGTGCTGGCGGGTCAGCACGCAGACGGCCGACGCCGGTGACGTGGTGACCGTCGCCTACCTGCTGATGATCGTTGCCTTCCCGATCCGGTCGATCGGCTGGCTGGTCGGCGAGTTCCCGCGCAGCGTGGTCGGCTACCAGCGGGTCCAGCGGGTGCTCGACGAGCGCAGCGACACGTCGTACGGCGCCGCGTCGCTGCCCGACGACTCCACCCCCGGCCGGCGCCCGGCTCGAGGTCGACCACCTCGGCTACTCCTACGTGCCCGGCCAGCGGCTGCTCGACGACCTCGACCTGGTGGTCGAGCCCGGTCGCACGGTGGCGCTGGTCGGCGCCACCGCCAGCGGCAAGAGCACCCTGACCTCGCTCCTGATGCGGCTGGTCGACCCCGACGCCGGCGCGATCCGCGTCGACGGCATCGACCTTCGCGACCTCGACGCGCGGGGCACTGGCCGAGCAGGCGGCGCTGGTGCCGCAGAGCGCGTTCCTGTTCGACGACACCGTCCGCGGCAACGTCACACTGGGCGACGACGTGCCCGACGAGGACGTCTGGGCCGCGCTCCGCACCGCGCAGGCCGACGGCTTCGTGGCCGCGCTGCCGACGCGGCCTCGACAGCCGGCTCGGCGAGCGCGGCACCACCCTCAGCGGCGGCCAGCGGCAGCGGCTCTCGCTGGCCCGCGCGCTGGTCCGGCGCCCGCGGCTGCTGGTGCTCGACGACGCCACCTCGGCGGTCGACCCCGAGGTCGAGCAGCGCATCCTGGCCGCGATGCGGCAGCGCACCGGCTCCACCACGATGGTGCTGGTCGCCTACCGCAAGGCCACCATCGCCCTGGCCGACGAGGTCCTGTTCCTCGCCGACGGCCGGATCGCCGACCGCGGCACCCACGACGAGCTGCTGGCCCGCAACGAGGCCTACGCGCGGCTGGTCAACGCCTACGAGGCGCGAGGACGCATGAGCGGCGTCACCGTGGACCGCACGCCCGAGAACACCTCGATGGCGTCCGGCGACGAGATCTCCGCGCTGGCCACGCTGCGTCAGGGCTTCCACTACTCGCCGGAGCTCCGCGAGGGGTTGGCGGTGACCCTGCTGCTCGCGCTGCTCGGCACCGCCGGGCGGGTGGTCGTGCCGATCGCGGTGCAGCAGACGCTCGACCGCGGGCTCAACGGCAGCGACGGCACCGGCGGCATCGACATCGGCTTCGTGGTGCACGATGTCCGTACTGGCCGCGGTCGCGATCGTGGTCACCGGCACCTCGTCGTACCTGATGACCTGCGCGGCTGTTCACCGCCGCCGAGCGTGGCCTCGCCACGCTGCGGATCAAGGCGTTCCGGCACGTGCACGACCTGCCGCTGCTCACCCAGAACACCGAGCGCCGCGGCGCGCTGGTCTCGCGCGTCACCAGCGACGTCGACCAGGTCTCGCAGTTCCTGGTGTTCGGCGGCATCGTCGGGATCATCAGCATCGGCCAGGTCGTGGTGGCCACGGGCGTGATGCTCTTCTACAGCTGGCAGCTGACGATCGTGGTCTGGGTCTGCTTCCTGCCGCTGTTCCTGTCCCTGCGCTACTTCCAGCGCAAGCTCTCCGCGGCCTACGGCGTGGTGCGGCCGCCAGGTCGGCGTGATGCTCTCCGCGATCTCCGAGCCGGTCGTCGGCGCCGCCGTCGTCCGCACCCACGCGATCGAGGACCGCACCCAGGTCCGGATCGACGAGTCGATCGCCCGCTACCAGCAGGCCAGCACCCGGGCCCAGGGGCTGACCGCGTTCTCGTTCTCGCTCGGCGGCATCTCGGCCGGGCCTGGCCAACGCCGGCGTGATCGTGATCGGCATCCATGCTCGGCCTCGGCCGGCCACGATCACCTCCGGCGAGGTGCTCGCCTTCGCCTTCCTGGTCACGCTGTTCGTCGGTCCGGTGCAGATGGGCACCCAGGTGCTCACCGACGCCCAGAACGCCGTCGCCGGCTGGCGCCGCGTGATCGGCATCCTCGACACCCCGGCCGACCTCGACGACCCCGGGCCGGAGGGCGCCGACCTGCCGTCCGGGCGCGCTCGACATCGACTTCCGCGACGTCGACTTCGGCTACCCCGACGGGCCGCTGGTGCTCCGCGACGTCACCGAGCACGTCGAGGCCGGCACCCGGGTCGCGGTCGTCGGCGAGACCGGCTCCGGCAAGACCACCTTCGCCAAGCTGCTCACCCGGCTGATGGACCCGAGCGCCGGCCACATCGAGCTCGACGGCACCGACCTGCGCCGGATCGCGTTCGACGCGCTGCGGCGGCGGGTGGTGCTGGTGCCGCAGGAGGGCTTCCTGTTCGACTCGACGCTGCTCTCCAACGTCCGCTACGGCCGGCTCGACGCCAGCCCCGACGACGTACGACGCGGCGGTCACCGAGCTCGGCCTCGCCGACTGGCTGGCAGACGCTGCCGATGGGCCTCGACACCCGGGTCGGCCAGCGCGGCGAGTCGATGAGCGCGGGCGAGCGACAGCTGGTCGCGCTGATCCGGGCGCACCTCGCCGACCCCGACCTGCTGGTGCTCGACGAGGCCACCAGCGCGGTCGACCCCGAGCTCGAGGTGCGCATCGGCCGGGCGCTGGAGGCGCTGATGAACGGCCGCACCTCGGTCACCATCGCCCACCGGCTGACCACCGCCGAGAACGCCGACGAGGTGATCGTCTTCGACAAGGGCCGGGTCGTGCAGCGCGGGCCGCACGACCGGCTGGTCGCCGAGGGTGGCGTCTACGGCCGGCTGCACGCGTCCTGGGTCGCCCAGCCAGGCAGTCAGCCCGGCGCCGAGCCGAGCCGAGCGGCGACCGGTCAGCGCCGGGATACTGGAGTCGATGACCAGCCCCGCTCGACCCCGCCGATCGCCGCAGCGCCTCAAGCGCGACGGCGACGGCCTGGTCCCCGCCGTGGTGCAGCAGCACGACACCGGCGAGGTGCTGATGCTCGGCTGGATGGACGACGAGGCGCTGCACCGCACGCTGACCACCGGCCGCACCACGTTCTGGAGCCGCTCGCGCCAGGAGTACTGGGTCAAGGGCGAGACCTCGGGCAACCGGCAGTGGGTCAAGGAGGTCCGGCTCGACTGCGACGGCGACACCCTGCTGGTCACGCGTCGACCAGGAGGGCCCGGCCTGCCACACCGGCACCCGCACCTGCTTCGACGACGGTCTGCCTCGGTGGCTGAGGCCGCACCGCGCCGCACGGCTTCGGGCCGGTGGTGCTGCTCGGGCTCGCCTCGGCCGGCGCTCGCGGCGCTGGCCGGCAACAAGCCGTGGGTGACGTCACGCCGAGCACCGGCCGACCTGGTGCTCGGCCGGCCGTGCGACAGCCGGCCGACAGGTTCCCGCTGGCCGGCGCCGTGGCGCTGCTGCTGCTCGCCACGTGGGGCGTCGCTGCTGGTGACCCGGCGCTGGATGCGTCGGGTGCTGACGGTGCTCGGCCGTGGTCGAGTCGCTCGGCCTGCTGAGCCTGCGCGGTGCTCGGGCCCGCCGTCGTCCGCGCGCAGGTCGCGACCAGCCGTGCCACCACGGCCGGCACCTCGACGGCTGGTACTGGACGTTCGCTGGTCGCCGCCGTGCTGGCGTGGTCGCCACCGTGCTCGCCGTCCGCCCGGTGCCGCGACTGGCCCGAGATGGGCACCCGCTACGACGCGCCCGCCGGCGAGCCGCACGCCGGCCGAGGTCGACCGCGACGGCGACGACGCGAGCAACCGCGAGCTCTGGAAGGCGATCGACGAGGGGCACGACCCGACCACGCGCTGACCGGCTCGACGTCCGCTAGACTGACCCCGACGTCCGCAGCCGCCCGTCGAGGAGCCCTGCATGTCTGACAACCACGGCAACACCGTCGCGGCCTGGACCGCCGTCGGGATCGCGATCCTGGCGTTCGTGGTCGCCGGCATCGGGCTGATGGTCCTACAGCTGGCCGATCGTCTGGATCGGCGCCGTCCTCCTGCCCATCGCCGGCGTCGTCGGGGTCGATCCTCGCCGAAGATGGGCTACGGCGCCGACGCCCTGATGGCACTGATGACCGAGCCCGTGGTGCTCGACCGAGGCCGGCCGTGGTCGCGGCCTCCGGACGACGCGCGCCGCTCGTGCTCGGCGGGCTGGTGCTGGCCGACCACCGTCGCGCTGCGCCTGCACGACCCGCACCAGCAGGGCAGCTGGGGCCTACTGCCCGTTCAAGCTGCTGACCGGACTGGACTGCCCGGGCTGCGGCGGCCTGCGCGCGGTCAACGACCTGACCCACGGGCACGTCGCCGCGGCGGCCGGCAGCAACCTGTTCTTCGTCGCCTCGATGCCGCTCCTCCTCGCGCTCTGGGCGTGGTGGCTCTGGCGCACCTGGACCGGGCACGTCCCGACGACCGTCCGGTCGCCGCGGTGCGCCGCCGCTGGTCGCGGCGTACCTCGTGCTGCTGCTGGTGTTCACGGTCGTGCGCAACACCCCGTGGGGCTCCGCGCTCTACGCGTGAGACGCTTGATGCGATCCCCGATCGAACACAAGTGAGGTCTGCCATGTCCGTGCTCGACGACATCGTCGCCGGCGTGCGCGAGGACCTCGCCGAACGGGAGCGACAGACTCCCGCTCGGCCGGCTCCGCGAGCTGGCCGCGCTGCGCGTCCGGCCCCGCGCGACCCGATGCCGGCGTTCCGCGCTCCCGGCATCAGCGTGATCGCCGAGGTCAAGCGGCAGAGCCCGAGCAAGGGTCACCTCGCGGAGATCGCCGACCCGGCCGAGCTGGCGCGCGCGTACGCCGAGGGCGGTGCGGCCGCGATCAGCGTGCTCACCGAGCAGCGCCGGTTCGGCGGCTCGCCTCGGTGACCTGCGCGCGGTGCGTGCGGCCGTCGAGACCCCGCTGCTGCGCAAGGACTTCATGGTCATCGAGCTACCAGCTGCGTGGAGGCCCGCGAGGCCGGCGCCGACCTGGTGCTGCTGATCGTGGCCGCGCTGCCCGGCGACGAGCTCGGCCGGCTCTACGCCGAGGCGCGAGCGCTGGGCCTGACCGTCCTGGTGGAGGTGCACGACGAGGCGGAGACTGAGCGTGCCGTCGAGCTCGGTGCCGAGCTGGTCGGTGTCAACGCCCGCAACCTGAAGACCCTCGAGGTCGACCCGGACACGTTCGCCCGGCTGGCGCCGGCGCTTCCGCCGGGCGTGGTCACGGTGGCCGAGTCCGGCATCCGCGGGCCGGCCGACGTCGAACGCCACGCGGCGGAAGGAGCCGACGTGGTCCTGGTCGGCGAGGCACTGGTGCGCGACGGCGACCCCACTCGTGCCGTGCGCGCAGATGACGGGAGTGAGGCTATGAGCAGCGCACCTGGCCGACGAGCGCGGCTACTTCGGCGACTTCGGCGGACGGTGCATGCCCGAGGCGCTGGTGGCCGCCCTCGACGAGCTCACCGCCGCCTGGCACGACGCGATGGCCGACCCGGAGTTCACCGGCGCCTTCCAGGCGATCCTGCACGACTACGCCGGGCTGCCCAGCCCGCTGTACGAGGCCGAGCGGCTGTCGGCCAAGGTCGGCGCCCGGATCCTGCTCAAGCGCGAGGACCTGGCGCACACGGGCGCCCACAAGATCCGCAACGTGCTCGGCCAGGCGCTGCTCACCAAGCGCATGGGCAAGACCCGGGTGATCGCCGAGACCGGTGCCGGCCAGCACGGTGTCGCCAGCGCCACCGCGGCGGCGTACTTCGGTCTCGACTGCACGGTCTACATGGGCTCGGTCGACACCAAGCGGCAGGCGCTCAACGTCGCCCGGATGCAGCTCCTCGGCGCCGAGGTGGTGCCGGTCGACTCCGGCAGCGCCACGCTCAAGGACGCGATCAACGAGGCGCTGCGCGACTGGGTCGCCAGCGTCGACCACACGGCGTACCTCTTCGGCACGGCTGCCGGCCCGCACCCGTTCCCGAGCATGGTGCGCGAGTTCACCCGCGGCATCGGCGACGAGGCGCGGCAGCAGTGCCTCGACCTCACCGGCGCGCTGCCGGACGCCGCGACGGCGTGCGTCGGCGGCGGCTCCAACGCGATCGGGCTGTTCACGGCCTTCCTCGACGACGACGTGGCCCTGTACGGCTTCGAGGCGGGCGGCGACGGCGTCGAGACCGGCCGCCACGCCGCCACGATCGTGGCGGGGGACAGCGGCGTGCTGCACGGCGCTCGCACCTACGTGCTCCAGGACGAGGACGGCCAGACGGTCGAGTCGCACTCGATCTCGGCGGGCCTGGACTACCCCGGCGTGGGCCCCGAGCACGCGCACCTCGCGGAGACCGGGCGCGCGACGTACCTCGCCGGTCACCGACACCGAGGCGATGGACGCGATGGCGCTGCTCGCCCGCACCGAGGGGATCATCCCGGCGATCGAGTCCGCGCACGCCGTGGCGGGCACGATGCGGCTCGCCACGGAGCGGCCCGGCCAGACCCTGCTGGTCAACCTCTCCGGCCGCGGCGACAAGGACATGGGCACCGCGATCGAGTGGTTCGGCCTGGGAGACGTCCGAGGGGACAGTCAGCGTGAGCACCTCCGTCGCCTTCGAGAAGGCCCGGGCGGACGGCCGCTCGGCGCTGGTCGGCTACCTACCGGCCGGCTTCCCCGACGTACCCGGCGCGATCGACGCGATGAAGGCGATGGTCGACGCCGGCTGCGACGTGATCGAGGTCGGGCCTGCCCTACTCCGACCCGGTGATGGACGGACCCACCATCCAGGCCGCGGCCCAGCGGCGCTCGAGAGCGGCGTGCGCACGACGGACGTGATCCGCACGGTCGAGGCGGTCGCCGCCACCGGCGTCCCGACCGTCGTGATGACCTACTGGAACCCGGTCGACCGCTACGGCGTCGACCGGTTCGCCGCCGACCTCGCCAGCGCCGGCGGCTCCGGCCTGATCACGCCCGACCTGATCCCCGACGAGGGCCAGGAATGGGACGCGGCTGCCGACGCGCACGGCCTCGACCGGATCTACCTCGTCGCCCCGAGCTCCACGGAGGAACGGCTGCGGATGACCACCAGCCACTGCCGCGGCTTCGTCTACGCGACCGCCGTGATGGGGGTGACCGGGGCGCGTACGACGACCTCGGCGCTGGCCGGCCCGCTTGTCGAGCGCATCCGCGCCGTCACCGACCTCCCGATCGGCGTGGGCCTCGGTGTCTCGAACGGCGACCAGGCCGCCGAGGTCGCGACGTACGCCGACGGCGTGATCGTCGGGTCTGCGTTCGTCCGGGCGCTCCTCGACGCCCCCGACAAGGCCTCCGGCCTGGCAGCGCTGCGGACGCTCACCACCGACCTCGCCGACGGCGTCCGACGTGGCTAGGCCGCGGACCTTCGCCGCGGCCCTGCTCGTCGTGTGGCTGCTCGCTGCGGGCTGCGGCTCGCAGGGGGACAACGGCGGCAACGGCGTCGTCTCCGACGTGTCGTCCTCGGACAACGACGGCTACGCGGGCGCGCTGCTGGAGACGCCGTACCGCGTGCCCGACGTGACGCTGGACGACACGGCGGGCAAGCCGTTCTCGCTCACGCGTGACACCGAGGGCCGGCTGAACGTCGTCTTCTTCGGCTACACGAAGTGTCCCGACGTCTGCCAGGTCGTGATGGGCACGATCGCCTCGGCGTACGCGAAGCTCGACAAGGCCGAGCAGCAGCAGGTGCAGGTGCTCTTCGTGACCACCGACCCGGCGCGCGACGACAGCCACGTGCTGCGCAGGTACCTCGACCGGCTCAACCCGGCGTTCGAGGGCCTCACCGGGCCGATCTCGACCATCGACCGGCTCGGCAAGCCGCTCGGTGTGTTCATCAAGAAGGGCCAGCGGCTGCCGTCGGGCGGCTACGAGGTCAGCCACACCACCTCCGTGATCGCGGTCGGGGGCCACGACACGGCGCCTTTGGTGTGGAGTGCCACCGTGTCCCCGTCCGAGCTCGCCACCGACATCCACGCGCTGCTCAAGAAGAAGGTCTGACCCGTGTCCGTCGTCTCGCCGCACCTGGCGGCCCTGTTCATCCCCAGCCCCGGCCAGGGCGTCTGGCACCTCGGGCCGCTGCCGATCCGGGCCTACGCGCTGTGCATCATCGCCGGCGTCATCGCCGCGGTCTGGTACGGCGAGCGCCGCTGGGTCGCGCGCGGCGGCATCAAAGGCCAGGTCTCGGACGTCGCCATCTGGGCCGTGCCCTTCGGGCTCGTCGGCGCCCGCCTCTACCACGTGGCCACCGACCACGACCTCTACTTCGGGGCGGGCAAGCACCCGATCGAGGCGCTGGAGATCTGGCACGGCGGCCTCGGCATCTGGGGCGCGATCGCCGGCGGCGCGCTCGGCGCGACGATCGCCGCCCGCCGGATGGGCATCCTGATGCTGCCCCTGATGGACGCGCTCGCGCCCGGACTGCTCCTCGCCCAGGCGATCGGGCGCTGGGGCAACTACTTCAACCAGGAGCTGTTCGGCCGGCCCACCACGCTGCCCTGGGGTCTGAAGATCGACGCCGCGCACCGGCCCGACGGCTTCGAGCAGTTCGCGACGTTCCACCCGACGTACCTCTACGAGTGCCTGTGGAACCTCGGCGGCATGGGCCTGCTGGTCTGGGCCGACCGCCGGTTCAAGCTCGGATACGGCCGCGTGTTCGCGCTCTACGTGATGATCTACACGGCCGGTCGCGGCTGGATCGAGAGCCTGCGGATCGACACCATCGAGCTCGACAACGTGCTCGGGCTGCGCTGGGGCGTCTGGATGTCGATCATCCTGTTCGTGCTCGCGGCGGCGTACTTCGTCTGGTCGCTGCGCGCCCGTCCCGGCCGGGAGTCCTCGCCCTACGTCGAGGGGCGCGGGCCGGCGGCCGAGTCGGGGGTCCCGCCCGAGCAGCCCCACGACAGCACCGACCAGGAGGACGACCCCGACGACGTGCCCGCGAGCGAGACCGGGTCCTCCTCCACCGCCAAGGACCCCTGACTGGGCGAGCCGTCGCAGATGGCGAAGGAATCGGCGCTGACCCGTCGCAGATGGCGATCGGACCGGCACTGACCCGTCGCAGATGGCGATCGACCCGAGGCCGCCATCTGCGACGGCTCGCCGGGTCGTACGCCGCCATCTGCGACGGCTCGCCGGGTCGCACGCCGCCATCTGCGACGGCTCACCGGGTCCTACGCCGCCATCTGCGACGGGTCAGCGTTGCCGCGCACGACGAACGCACGAAACGAGCCCTGCGCGACGGACCTGAGGAACCGGCTCGTCTCACATGTTGCCCGGTCCGTCTCGCCCTGCGGACGGCGGTGGGGGATCTCCCCTGCGGTACGCTGAACTCTCCGCATGGGCCAATGTCGTCCCAGCACGCTCAGACCACGCCGCACGACCACGTGAAGGTCGCGCACGACGACGACGGGAGAGTGCACATGCAGGCGTTCCCGCCGCCCCAGGGGCTGTACGACGGACAGCACGAGCACGATGCGTGCGGCGTCGCGTTCGTGGCGACCCTGTGCGGGGTGCCCAGCCACGAGATCGTCCACCAGGCGCTGACCGCGCTGCGCAACCTCGAGCACCGCGGAGCCGCGGGCGCCGAGACCAACTCCGGCGACGGTGCGGGCATCCTGCTCCAGGTCCCGGACCGGTTCTTCCGTGAGGTCGTCGACTTCGAGCTCCCCAGCCGCCACGCCTACGCCGTCGGCACCGCGTTCATCCCGGGTGACGACGAGGCGGTCACGAAGGCCCGCCGCCGGATCGAGGAGCTCGCCGCGGAGGAGGGCCTCGCCGTCCTGGGCTGGCGCGAGGTGCCCACCGACCCCTCGAGCCTCGGCGCCACCGCGCTGTCGGTGATGCCGACCTTCAGCCAGCTGTTCGTCGCGGCGGCCGGCAGCCGGCTCCTCGGGATGAGCCTGGAGCGGCTGGCGTTCTGCCTGCGCAAGCGTGCGGAGAAGGAGACCGATGTCTACTTCCCGTCGCTGTCCAGCCGCACGATCGCCTACAAGGGCATGCTCACCACCGAGCAGCTCGACCACTTCTTCCCCGACCTGGTCGACGAGCGGATGGAGTCCGCGATCGCCCTCGTCCACTCGCGGTTCTCGACGAACACGTTCCCGAGCTGGCCGCTGTCCCACCCGTTCCGCTTCATCGCGCACAACGGCGAGATCAACACCGTCATGGGCAACCGCAACTGGATGCGGGCCCGTGAGGCGCTCCTGGACTCCGACCTGATCCCGGGAGACCTCGACCGGCTGTTCCCGATCATCACGCCGGGCGCATCCGACTCGGCGTCCTTCGACGAGGTGCTCGAGCTGCTCCACCTGGGCGGCCGGTCGCTGCCGCACGCGGTGCTCATGATGATCCCGGAGGCGTGGGAGAACCACGCCGAGATGGACGCCAAGCGGCGTGCCTTCTACGAGTTCCACTCCTCGCTGATGGAGCCCTGGGACGGCCCGGCCTGCGTCGCGTTCACCGACGGCACCCAGGTCGGCGCCGTGCTCGACCGCAACGGCCTGCGCCCGTCGCGCTACTGGGTCACCGACGACGGTCTCGTGGTGCTCGCTTCCGAGGTCGGCGTCCTCGACATCGACCCCGCGAAGGTCGTGCGCAAGGGCCGGCTGCAGCCGGGCCGGATGTTCCTCGTCGACACCGAGGAGCACCGGATCATCGAGGACGAGGAGATCAAGGGCGAGCTCGCCGCGGAGCACCCGTACGACGAGTGGCTGCACGCCGGCCTGATCCGGCTCGACGACGTCGCCGAGCGCGAGCACGTGATCCACTCGCACGCCTCGGTCACCCGCCGCCAGCAGATCTTCGGCTACACCGAGGAGCAGCTCCGGGTGCTGCTCAGCCCGATGGCCAACACCGGCGCCGAGCCGATCGGCTCGATGGGCACCGACACCCCGGTGGCCGTGCTCTCCGACCGCCCGCGGCTGCTCTTCGACTACTTCAGCCAGCTGTTCGCGCAGGTCACCAACCCGCCGCTCGACGCCATCCGCGAGGAGCTCGTCACCTCGCTCTCGGGCACGATCGGCCCCGAGGCCAACCTGCTCGACCCGACCCCGGCCTCGTGCCGCCAGGTGGTGCTGCCGTTCCCGGTGATCACCAACGACGAGCTGGTCAAGATCCGGCACATCAACCGCGACGGCGACCTGCCGGGCTTCGTCACCCACGTCTCCCGCGGCCTGTACGACGTGCAGGGCGGCGGCGCGGCGCTCGCCCGGCGGCTGGAGGAGATCTGCGAGGAGGTGTCCGCGGCGATCTCGCTCGGCGCGCGGATCATCGTGCTCTCCGACCGGCACGCCCGGGCCGAGAAGGCGCCGATCCCGTCGCTGCTGATGACCGCCGCCGTCCACCACCACCTGGTGCGCGAGAAGACCCGCACCCAGGTCGGCCTGATCGTCGAGGCCGGCGACGTCCGCGAGGTCCACCACGTCGCGCTGCTGATCGGGTACGGCGCCGCCGCGGTCAACCCGTACCTCGCCATGGAGTCGGTCGAGGACCTGGCCCGTGACCGGTTCTACGTCACCACCGAGCCCGAGGTCGCGGTCACCAACCTGGTCAAGGGTCTCGGCAAGGGCGTGCTCAAGGTGATGAGCAAGATGGGTGTCTCGACGGTCGCGTCGTACACCGGTGCCCAGATCTTCGAGGCGCTCGGCCTGTCGCAGGAGCTGGTCGACAAGTACTTCACCGGCACCACCTCCAAGCTCGGCGGCGTCGGTCTCGACCAGCTCGCCGAGGAGGTGGCGCGCCGGCACCGGGTGGCCTACCCGCGCGACGGCATCGCGCCCTCCCACCGCGACCTCGAGATCGGCGGCGAGTACCAGTGGCGCCGCGAGGGCGAGCTCCACCTGTTCGACCCCGAGACCGTGTTCCGGCTCCAGCACGCCACCCGCGAGGGCAGGTACGACGTGTTCAAGCAGTACACGTCGCGGGTCAACGAGCAGTCCGAGCGGCTGCTCACGCTGCGCGGGCTGTTCCGGTTCAAGGACGCCGAGGGCTCGGGCCGCGCGCCGATCGACATCGACGAGGTCGAGCCGGTCGCGGAGATCGTGAAGCGCTTCTCCACCGGCGCCATGTCCTACGGCTCGATCTCGCAGGAGGCCCACGAGACGCTCGCGATCGCGATGAACCGGCTCGGCGCGAAGTCCAACACCGGCGAGGGCGGCGAGGACGCCGACCGGCTGCACGACCCGGAGCGCCGGTCGTCGATCAAGCAGGTCGCGTCCGGACGGTTCGGCGTGACCAGCGAGTACCTCACCAACGCCGACGACATCCAGATCAAGATGGCGCAGGGCGCGAAGCCCGGCGAGGGCGGCCAGCTGCCCGGCCACAAGGTCTACCCGTGGGTGGCCAAGACCCGGTACTCCACCCCGGGTGTCGGCCTGATCTCCCCGCCGCCGCACCACGACATCTACTCGATCGAGGACCTCGCCCAGCTGATCCACGACCTGAAGAACGCCAACCCGTCGGCGCGCGTGCACGTCAAGCTCGTCGCCGAGGTCGGAGTGGGCACGGTCGCGGCCGGCGTGTCCAAGGCGCACGCCGACGTGGTGCTGATCTCCGGTCACGACGGCGGCACCGGCGCCTCGCCGCTGACCTCGCTCAAGCACGCGGGCGGTCCCTGGGAGCTCGGCCTGGCCGAGACCCAGCAGACGCTGCTGCTCAACGGGCTGCGCGACCGGATCGTGGTGCAGACCGACGGCCAGCTCAAGACCGGTCGCGACGTGGTCGTCGCCGCGCTGCTCGGCGCGGAGGAGTACGGCTTCGCCACCGCGCCGCTGGTGGTCTCCGGCTGCATCATGATGCGGGTCTGCCACCTCGACACCTGCCCGGTGGGCGTCGCCACGCAGAACCCGGTTCTGCGCGAGCGCTACGCCGGCAAGGCGGAGTACGTCGTGACGTTCTTCGAGTACATCGCCGCAGGAGGTGCGCGAGCTGCTCGCCGAGCTGGGCTTCCGCACGCTCGAAGAGGCCATCGGCCACGCCGAGGTGCTCGACCGGACCGAGGCCGTCAACCACTGGAAGGCGTCCGGGCTCGACATCACGCCGATCTTCCACGTGCCCGACGTCGAAGAGCAGTTCGCCGACCAGACCCGCTACTGCACCAAGAAGCAGGATCACGGCCTCGACAAGGCGCTCGACAACGAGCTGGTCGCGCTGGCGAAGGACGCCCTCGAGAAGGGCGAGCCGGTGCGGGCCCAGCTCGAGGTGCGCAACGTCAACCGCACCGTCGGCACGATCCTCGGGCACGAGGTGACCAAGCGCTACCAGGGCGAGGGCCTGCCCGACGGCACCATCGACATCACGCTGACCGGGTCGGCCGGACAGTCGTTCGGCGCGTTCGTGCCCCGGGGCATCACGCTGCGGCTCGAGGGTGACGCCAACGACTACGTGGGCAAGGGACTCTCCGGCGGACGCATCGTCGTACGTCCAGACCGGGCCGCGACCTTCGAGGCCTCCGAGCAGATCATCGCCGGCAACGTGATCGGCTACGGCGCGACGTCGGGCGAGATCTTCCTGCGCGGCCAGGTCGGCGAACGCTTCTGCGTGCGCAACTCCGGCGCAGTCGCCGTCGTCGAGGGCGTCGGCGACCACGGCTGCGAGTACATGACCGGCGGCCGCGTCGTCGGTGCTCGGCCCGACCGGACGCAACTTCGCGGCCGGCATGTCCGGCGGCGTCGCCTGGGTGCTCGACCTCGACGAGGGCCGGGTCAACCCCGAGCTGGTCGAGCTGCGCCCGGTGGTCGACGAGGCCGCCGACGAGCTCACGCACGCTGGTCGAGCGGCACCAGCGAGGAGACCGGGTCGACGGTGGCGGAGAAGCTGCTCGCCGACTGGCCCGCCACGCTGGCGCGCTTCACCGAGGTGATGCCGAGCGACTACAAGCGGGTGCTCGAGGCCCGCGAGGAGGCGCTCGAGGAGGGCCTGGACGAGGACCAGGCGAACGCAGAGGATCATGGAGGTGCTCCATGGCTGACCCGAAGGGCTTCCTCAAGGACGGCCGCGAGGTCGCTGAACGGCGTCCGATCGAGGAGCGCGTCCAGGACTGGAACGAGGTCTACCCGGGCGGCCCGGGACGGGCCCTGCTGCCGATCATCACCAAGCAGGCCGGCCGGTGCATGGACTGCGGCATCCCGTTCTGCCACCAGGGCTGCCCGCTGGGCAACATCATCCCGGAGTGGAACGACCTGGTCTGGCGTGACGACTGGGACGGCGCGATCGAGCGGCTGCACGCCACCAACAACTTCCCGGAGTTCACCGGGCGGCTCTGCCCGGCGCCCTGCGAGACCGCCTGCGTGCTCGGCATCAACCAGGACCCGGTGACGATCAAGAACGTCGAGGTCGCGATCATCGACCGCGCCTGGGAGTCCCGCGCGGTGCGCCCGCAGCCGCCGGAGTGGCTCTCGGGCAAGACGGTGGCCGTGATCGGCTCCGGCCCGGCCGGGCTCGCGGCCGCGCAGCAGCTCACGCGCGCCGGCCACACGGTCGCGGTCTACGAGCGGGCCGACAAGATCGGCGGCCTGCTGCGCTACGGCATCCCCGAGTTCAAGATGGAGAAGAAGGTCCTCGACCGGCGCCTGGACCAGATGCGTCGCGAGGGCACCGTCTTCCGGGCCGGCGTCAACGTCGGGGAGAGCCTCACCGGCGACCAGCTGATCGACCGGTACGACGCCGTCGTGCTGGCGATCGGCGCGACCGCCGCCCGTGACCTGCCGGTTCCCGGGCGCGAGCTCGGCGGCATCCACCAGGCGATGGAGTTCCTGCCGCAGTCCAACCGGGCGTCGCTCGGCCAGGAGGTCGAGGGGCAGATCCGCGCCGACGGCAAGCACGTCGTGATCATCGGCGGCGGCGACACCGGCGCGGACTGCCTCGGCACCGCGACCCGGCAGAACGCCCGCTCGATCACCCAGCTGGAGATCATGGCCCAGCCGGGGGAGGAGCGTCCTGGCGAACCAGCCGTGGCCGACCTACCCGATGATCTTCCGCGTCTCGTCGGCGCACGAGGAGGGCGGCGACCGGGTGTACTCGGTCTCCACCAAGGAGTTCCTCGGCGACGACGACGGCAACGTGCGCGCGCTGCGGCTGGTCGAGGGCGAGTTCGCCGGCGGCAGGTTCACCGAGATCGAGGGCTCGGAGCGCGAGATCCCGGCCCAGCTGGTGCTGTTCGCGATGGGCTTCACCGGGCCGGAGACCGACGGCGTCGTGTCCCAGCTCGGCCCGGAGCTCGACGAGCGCGGCAACATCGCGCGCGACGCGTCGTACATGACCACCGCGGAGGGCGTCTTCGTCGCCGGCGACGCCGGCCGCGGCCAGTCCCTGATCGTGTGGGCGATCGCCGAGGGCCGCGCCGCCGCCGCCGCGCGTCGACGCCTGGCTCACCGGCTCGACCACCCTCCCCGCCCCGATCCCGCCGACCGAGCGCCCCCTCATCGCCTGACGCCGACCCGTCGCAGATGGCGAACGCGAGACCGCTGAGCCGTCGCAGATGGCGATGTGTGGCCCGGTGAGCCGTCGCAGATGGCGGTTCACGTCGAGCCGACGTGTCGCAGGAAGTCACGTCGCAGCAGCTCGACGCAGTCCTGGTGCTGGCCGTACAGGTTCCGCCGGCGTACGACGGTGAACGCCCAGCCTTCGTGATCGGAGAGCCATCCGCGCCGGGCCTCGTCGTGACCGCTGTCCTCGGCGGTCGAGTGGAACTTCGCGCCGTCGTACTCGGCCGCGTAGCGGAACTCCGGTGCCGCCAGGTCCAGCCACCAGCTCTGGCCACGCGGACCGTGCACCTCCCACTGCGGCTCCGGACGCGGCAGCCCGGCCGCCAGCCACCTCATCCGCAGCACCGACTCGGGCGGCGACTCGGCGCGTGGGTCGGCCAGTGGGGCCAGGTGTCGGAGCTGGACGATGCCGCGGAACCCCTTGTAGCGCGGCAGCTCGTGGATCAGCTCTGTGCTGCAGAACCGCCTCAGCCGCAGCAGCTGGTCGAGCGCGGCGATGGCCTGGTCGGCGTGACGCAGACGCCCGAGGTCGCACGCCGTCCGGAGCGGGGTGGTGACGCGCAGCGGTCCGACGCAGCTCGACGTCGCGCGCGGCGAGGCGTCGTTCACCGCTCGCGCACGACACCGTTGCGGAGTCGGAGGCCGTGCGTGCGCTGGAAGATCGTCACGGGCGGGACGTCCCCGGGCCGGCCGGGCGCCAGGACCATCTCCGCACCGTGCAGCCAGCCGGCCGACTCGTCGGTCACGACCGCGTCGGGCGGTACGACGAGCGACAGTGCCTGCATGCGGAGGGGCAGCGAGTCGCGAGTCGGCGCGGCGACGTACACCGAGGCGACCAGCCTGCGCAGGGCGCCTCGCTCCGACCAGCGTCCGGAGGCGCGACCGGGACACACCCGCGGCCAACGCCTGGCCGAACGTGAACGGGGTGGTCGGGGCGAACGGCCAGTCGGCCGGCAGCGGCGGGAACACATCGGGCATGTGACGAACCGTCGCCCGGATGTCGCTGCCGTGGCAGGCGCACGCGATCGACGGTGGACGACCGACCATCTGCGACGGCTGGGGACGCCAGATGGCGCCATCTGCGACGGCTCGCGCCGATCCCAGGCCGCCATCTGCGACGGGTCACACCCGTCCCAGCCGCCATCTGCGACGGGTCAGCGTTCGGACACCCAATTGGAACGATCCAACGATGGGCGATAGGGTCGATGCGTGCGTAGAGCAAAGATCGTCTGCACCATGGGTCCCGCGACGTCGTCGCCCGAGAAGATCCGCGAGCTGGTGGATGCCGGGATGGACGTGGCGCGGCTGAACATGAGCCACGGCACGCGCGACGAGCACGCGGAGGTCTACCGCCTGATCCGCGCGGCGTCCGACGCCACCGGGCACGGCGTCGGCATCTTCGCCGACCTCCAGGGCCCGAAGATCCGGCTCGGCAACTTCGAGCGACGGCAAGCGAGACGATCGAGCCGGGCGACCGGTTCACGATCACCACCCGCGACATCCTGGGCAACGCCGCCATCTGCGGCACGACGTACGACGGGCTGCCCGGCGACGTGATCCCCGGCCACGACATCCTGATCGACGACGGCAAGGTGCGGCTGCGCGTCGACTCCGTCGAGGGCAAGGACGTCCACACGACCGTGATCGTGGGCGGCACGGTGAGCAACCACAAGGGGATCAACCTTCCCGGCGTGCCGGTGTCGGTGCCCGCCATGTCGGAGAAGGACATCGAGGACCTCCGCTGGGCGCTGCACCTGTCCGTCGACTACGTCGCGCTGTCCTTCGTACGCTCGGCCCAGGACGCGGACGACGTTCGCCAGATCATGCGCGAGGAGGGCATCTTCCTCCCGGTCATCGCGAAGATCGAGAAGCCGCAGGCGATCGACAACCTCGACGAGGTGGTCAAGGCGTTCGACGGCTTCATGGTGGCGCGCGGCGACCTCGGCGTGGAGTGCCCGCTCGAAGACGTGCCGTTCCTGCAGAAGCGCGTGGTCGAGAAGGCCCGCCGCAACGCCAAGCCCGTGATCGTCGCGACCCAGATGCTGGAGTCGATGATCACCAACCCCGCCCCGACGCGGGCCGAGGCCTCGGACGTCGCCAACGCGGTGCTCGACGGCGCCGACGCGGTGATGCTGTCCGGCGAGACCAGCGTCGGCAAGTACCCGATCGAGACGGTCCAGACGATGGCCCGGATCATCGCCTCCACCGAGGACCACGAGCTCGCGCACATGGCCGCGATCGACTGGCAGCCCCGCACCCGCGGTGGCGTGATCGCCAAGGCCGCGGCCGAGGTGGGCGAGCGCGTCGGCGCGTCGTACCTGGTCGCGTTCACGCAGTCCGGCGACTCCGCGCGCCGGCTCTCGCGCTACCGCGGCCCGATCCCGGTGCTCGCGTTCACGCCCGAGGCGCAGGTGCGCTCGCAGCTGTCGATGACCTGGGGTGTCGAGGCGTTCAAGACCGGCTTCGTCGAGCACACCGACGAGATGGTGCGGCAGGTCGACGAGGAGCTGCTCCGGATCGGCCGGGTCAAGATCGGCGAGCTGGTCGTGATCATCGCGGGCTCGCCGCCGGGCATCCCCGGCTCGACGAACGCGCTCCGGATCCACCGCATGGGCGACGCGATCAACGAGCTGGCACCGGCGTACAAGCGCGCCTGAGGCACACCGCTGTCGGTGTGGCACGGCAGGATGGCGCCATGGCGCGCTGGGTGCTGCACGTCGACATGGACCAGTTCCTGGCCGCGGTCGAGGTGCTGCGCCGCCCCGAGCTGGCCGGTCTGCCCGTCGTCGTGGGCGGTCGCGGTGACCCGACCGAGCGCGCCGTCGTCTCGACGGCGTCCTACGAGGCGCGTGCCTTCGGCATCCGCTCCGGCATGGCGCTGCGGATCGCGGTGAAGCGCTGTCCCGACGCGGTGTTCCTGCCGGTCGACTTCCCGGTCTACGAGGCGGCCTCGGCGCGGGTGATGGAGGTGCTGCGGGCGTACGACGGCACCGTGGTCGAGGTGCTCGGCTGGGACGAGGCGTTCGTCGGCGTCGAGACCGACGACCCGGTGGCCGTCGCGCGCGGACTGCAGGCGGCCGTGCTCGACGCCACCCGGCTGCACTGCTCGATCGGGATCGGCGACACCAAGGTGCGCGCCAAGATCGCCACCGACCTCGGCAAGCCGCGCGGGGTGTTCCGGCTGACCCGTGACAACTGGTTCGAGGTGATGGGCGACCGACCGACGAAGGCGCTGTGGGGGATCGGCAACCGGATCGCGCAGCGCCTCGAGGGACTCGGCATCCGCACCGTTCGCGAGCTGGCGACCACGCCCGACGAACCGCTGGTCACCGAGTTCGGACCCAACACCGGTCCCCACATCGGCCGGCTCGGCCGCGGCCAGGGCAGCGCGACGGTCGACGACACCCCGTGGGTCGCCCGCGCCCACGGCCGCGAGACGACGTACCAGCACGACCTCACGACCGCCGACGAGATGACGGCCGCCCTGCGGGTGCTCGCGGAGCAGGTGGTCGAGGACATCCGTGCCGAAGGTCGCGCCTGCTTCCGCGTGCATCTCAAGGTGCGGTTCGTGCCGTTCTTCACGTTCAACCGCAGCCGCAAGCTCGCGGAGCCGACGTACGACCCGGCGGTGATCGCCGAGACCGCGCGTGACCTGCTGCTGGCCCTCGACGACGACCGCCCGGTCCGGCTCCTCGGGGTCCGCGCCGAGATGGTCCCGCCTGATGGCGGCTACGACCCGCCGCGGACCCACGGTCGCCGTGGCAACCCGTGAGGTCCGGGGCGGGTCTCCTCAGCTCAGGCTACGAGCAAGGACTCTGGGCAAGTGCGCGTCGGAAGTTCTCCGCGAGCGTGATCGGTTGGAACCCGTCGCTGGGGTACGTCACGAACAGCACGTCGGTGCCGTACTCGGTGGCCGAGGTGCCGCCGAACGTGTTCCGCGTGGGCTTCAACAGCGGCCCGCCCTGCTGCAGGTAGCAGTCTCCCTGCCTCTTGGCGGAGGTGTAGATCGGGTAGAAGGCCGCACCGGGCGGCGGGTTGACGCAGTGCGCGCCGGTGAGTGCGTCGCACTGCGGGTTGGGGTTGCCCGGCTCGCCACGCTCGATGCGGGGAAGGTCGGTCTCGAACGCCACCTGTTCCAGCGTGTGACCGTGAGTGCTCGGCACCGTGAACTTGACCGGTGTGCCGTGCAGCTTGCGGTCCTGGCCCTGCTTTCGCAGGGTGCCTGGCCAGTCGCGCTGGTAGGAGACCCCGTCGAAGTCACCGTCGTCGAGCAGGCAGCCCTTCAGCGGGATGAGAGCGTCGAAGTCGGCTCCGTCGAGGCAGACCTGGTCGTCCACGTCGACCTCGGTGTCCGCTCCGCCCGGATCGGTGCACTGCGCGGCAGCGTTGATCGCGTCGCAGTACTCGAAGTGGCCGATCTCGTCGGAGACCCCGACGTTCGTGGTGTGCGCGGCCCAGGTCGTGCCACGGGCGACCGCGGTGTCGTACATCGGGTGGAAGGCGTACGGCGCGACGTGGCACTCGGTTGCGTCAGGCTCGTACAGGATGTGCCCGAAGCCGTTCGCGACGCTTGCCGTCATCGAGCCGTGCTCACCGGTGCTCAGGTCGCTGATGTCGATCCGGTACCCGGCAGGGGTGTCGTGCATGTGCAGCCGCAGCCGGTCGCCGGGGTTCATCAGCAGGTCCCTGTCCAGGTCGGGGTTCAGTCCGGCGAACGTGGGGTCGTCCGAGAGCGCAAGCGGGTTGGCCGGCGCCTGGGACCTGCCGTCCTTGGTGATGTACGCCCAGTTGATCGGCTCCTCGCCAACCAGGAAGTGGTTGTTGAGGCAGTCGTCATTCTGTGGCACGCCGGTGTTCTGGTCGTCAGACAGGCTGTCGATCGTGAGGTTCGCGCACCACTTCCTGGCACTGCAGCCGAACCCGTCGAACTGCGGGATCCATCCGGGCGTGTAGAACTGCAGCTCCATGAACGCGTTGCCGGGCGACTTGCCGAGGTAGTTGGGCGACCTCGGGTCGGCGCTGCGGAACCGCGCGTTGGCGTCGTCGTTCGGGTTGCAGGTCTTGGTGAAGTTCGGGGCCGACTCGGTGTCGCACATGGTGATGCTGAACCAGAACGTCGCGCGTCGCTGGAAGTCGTACGTGCCGCCGGTGCCGTCCTGCCTCGGTGTCACCTTCGCGTTCTTCGGCAGCGTGATGTCGTAGGACAGGTCCGCTCCGCCGCTGCCCGGGCGCTTGGAGACGAACTGCGCCGTGGGCTCGTCGTGGCCCGTGTACTCGCCGTTCCTGCCAATGGACTTGTACTTGTCCAGGCACATGAACGGACGGGCCTGGCACAGGCTCTCGTGGTAGCCCGCCCCGGTCGTCCTCACCCCGGGATCCGGGACCCGGGTCGCGCCAGGTCTCGCGGCCCCGACCGCCGGGGACAAGGCCACGACCAGCACACATGCACTCAACACTCCCAAGACTCGTCTCATCTCGACCAACCGTTCTCAGAGGAAACTGCGGACCCTTCCGTCCACGCGGTTGTCCGCCTCGTCGCGGAGTCGCTCTACCTGGGCGGCCAGACGGCCAATCCCGTGAGACGCCGTCCAAACTAGGACCGGGACGGCGGCGCAGACGATCCCCCAAATCGCGGGGGATGTGCAGTCCCGCTTCTGGGTGCACTCAAGGTGCGCGGTCTTGCCGTTCTTCACGTCCAACCGCAGCCGAAAACCGGCGGAGCCGACGTACGACACGGCGGTGATCGCCGAGACCCCGAGTGACCTGCTGCTGGCGACCGCGACGACCGCCCGGGTATGGCTCCTCGGGGCCGCGGGGGTGGGTTGGTGCTTGGGGAATTCCACGCCAGCGATCCCCACCGACATCAGTACCGGGTGTGGGATTCGAACCCACAAGTCCTTTCGGACAGTGGTGTTTGAGACCACCGCGTATGCCGTTCCGCCAACCCGGCTGGGCAGCGGCAAGGGTACCGGACCGACCCGCGTCGCGGGCCGCTCAGGCGGTGGCTAGCCTGCTCCCTGTGACCCAGCCACCGTCCGCCCGGCCTCGCGTCGTGATCGCCGAGGACGAGGCGCTGATCCGGATGGACCTCGCGGAGATGCTCGCCGAGGAGGGGTACGACGTGGTGGGCGAGGCCGGCGACGGGGAACGTGCCGTCGAGCTGGTCGAGTCGGTACGCCCCGACCTGGTGATCCTCGACGTCAAGATGCCCAAGCTCGACGGCATCGCGGCGGCGGAGCGGATCGCGCGGCAGCGGATCGCGCCGGTGGTGATGCTGACCGCGTTCAGCCAGCGCGACCTCGTCGAGCGGGCGCGCGACGCGGGCGCGATGGCCTACCTCGTGAAGCCGTTCGTCGCAGGCCGACCTGGTGCCCGCGATCGAGATGGCGATCGCAGCCGGTTCGCGGAGCTCGCGGCGCTGGAGGCGGAGGTCGCTCGACCTCACCGACCGGCTGGACGACCCGCAAGGCCGTCGACCGGGCCAAGGGCGTGCTCCAGGAGGAGCTGTCGCTGAGCGAGCCGGAGGCGTTCCGATGGATCCAGAAGACCGCGATGGACCTCCGGCTCTCGATGCGTCAGGTGGCCGAGGGCGTGGTCGAGCACGGGGTGCCCGGGCGTCGGGCCGCTGCCACCCGCACCGGAGTGGCTCTCCGGTTCAGGTCACGAATTGGCAACAGGCCGAGTGGTGAGGCTGGTCTCGCACACCCGTGCGCATAGGTTGTGCGTTGTCTCTCGGGAGACCCCTCGGGTAACTCAACCCCACGGAATGCGGAGGCTCCATGTATCGCCCCAACACGCTCATGCGAGCAGCTGATCGTCGCGGCAGCCGGATCGCTGGTCCTGGCCGGCTGCGGCGGCAGTCGGACGAGCGGCAACAGCGGCACCAGCACCAAGAAGTCCAGCGGAGTCCAGCTGTACTTCGTCGACGGCAACACGGCCGACTACTCGGGCGACTTCGACAAGGGCACGCTCAACGGCGTCCGCGCGACCTACCCGGGCGCCGAGCTCGGCGACGCACTTCAAGCAGCGCCTGCTGAAGACGAACCCGAAGCTCAAGGACTTCACCTACGGTCCCGAGTCGTACGACGCCACCGTCGTGGTCGCACTCGCGGCGATCGCGGCGAAGAACGACAGCGGCAAGGCGATCGGCGAGAAGATGGCCGAGGTCACCAACGGTGGCGAGAAGTGCACCGACGTTCAAGGACTGCGCTGCCGCGCTCAAGGCCGGCAAGGACATCGACTACGACGGCGTCTCCGGCCCGATCGACCTGAACTCGACGGGTTCGCCCGTCGGCAGCGACGATCGGCATCTTCCAGTACGGCGACGACAACAACTACACCAACCAGGACTACGTCACCGGCAAGATCCCCGACGTCTCCTCGGTCAAGGCCAACCAGAAGGTCAGCGGCAGCGTCCCCAAGGGCGACGGCACCCTGACCGTCGGCACGCTGCTGCCGGCGACCGGTGACCTCGCCTTCCTCGGCCCCCCGGAGTTCGCGGGTGTCGACACGGCGGTCACGGACATCAACGCCGCCGGTGGCGTCCTCGGCAAGCCCGTGAAGCAGGTCAAGGCCGACTCGGGTGACGGTTCGCCGAACATCGCCCCGTCGGAGACCGACAAGCTGCTCCGCGGCAAGGCCGACGCCATCATCGGTGCCGCCTCGTCCTCGGTGTCGCTCAGCGTCATCGACAAGATCACCGGTGCCGGCGTCGTCGAGGTCTCGCCCGCGAACACCTCGACCGCGTTCGACACCTACGCCGACAAGGGTCTGTACTTCCGGACCGCTCCGTCGGACGTGCTCCAGGGCCAGGTCATGGCGCAGACGGTGTCCGGTGACGGCTACCAGAACATCGCGATCCTCGCTCGCCAGGACTCCTACGGTGAGGCGCTGGCGGACAACGTGAAGAAGTTCTACACCGAGTCCGGCGGCAAGGTCGTCTCGTTCAAGCTGTACGACGCCAACGCGGCCAACTACACCGCCGAGGTCAACGCCATCAAGGCCGCGGACCCCGACGCGATCGTCCTGATCGCGTTCGACGAGACCAAGAAGATCATCCCGAGCTGATCAAGGCCGGTCTCGGTCAGAAGAAGTAACGCACGCAGGCCCGACCACGAAGGGCCCTCGCCGGCATCCCGGGCAGGCCCTTCGCTTAGCGGGTGCGGGCGGGCATCAGCCGGCAGGCGTCACTCGCCGAGAAAGGCGAATGACCCTCACTTCGACTTGAGCGACTTCGCCAGCGTCCCGAGGTACAGCTCGATCACCTTCGGGTCGTTCGCCAGCTGCTTGCCCGAGGCCGTGTAGGCGTTGCGGCCCTGGTCGAGCACGTAGCCGCGGTCGCAGATCTGCAGGCACCGGCGCGCGTTCTGCTCGACCATCACCACGGACACCCCGGTCCGGTTGATCGCGCGCGTCTGCACGAACACCTCGTCCTGCATCACCGGCGAGAGGCCGGCGGACGGCTCGTCGAGCAGCAGCACGGACGGCTCCATCATCAGCGCGCGCCCCATCGCGACCATCTGCCGCTCACCACCCGACAGCGAGCCCGCGCGCTGGTTGCGGCGGTCGCCGAGGGCGGGGAAGAGGTCGGTGACGAACTTGAACCGCTCGGTGAACTTCGACGGGGCCTGGTAGCACCCCATCTGCAGGTTCTCCTCGATGGTCAGTGACGGGAACACGTTGTTGGTCTGCGGCACGAAGCCGATCCCCTTGGACGACCAGCACGTCGGCGCGCGCGTTGGTGACGTCGTCGCCGCGCAGCGTGACCGTGCCGGTGCCGATCTTCACCAGGCCGAAGAGCGCCTTGAGCAGCGTCGACTTGCCGGCGCCGTTGGGGCCGATGATGCCGACCAGCTCGCCCTCCTGGCAGTACAGGTCGGCGCCGTTGAGGATGTTGACCCCGGGCATGTAGCCGGCGATCAGGTTGTCGGCCCGGAGGACGGCGCCCTCGGCGGCCGCCAGGTGCGCCTTGCGGACCTCGGGGTCGACCTTCGGTGCGTTGGGGTCGGCCTCGGCGACGATGTCGTCGCGGCGTCGTTCTCTCCGAGGACGATGTCGCTCATGCGGGGTCATCCTTCCGGGTACGGCGGACCGTCGGCCGCGTCGCCGGAAGCGTGCTCGTGCCCGGCCACCACGACCTCCTCGAGCTCGCTGATGTCGGTGTCGTGGTGCGCGCCGAGGTAGGCGTCGACCACGCGCTGGTCGGACATGATCGAGTCGGGCGGACCCTCCGCGATCACCTTGCCCTGGGCCATCACGATCACCCAGTCGGAGATGTCACGGACCATGTCCATGTCGTGCTCGACGAAGAGCACGGTCATGCCGTCCTCGCGCAGCGACTTCACGTGGCCGAGCAGCGACTGCTTGAGCGCCGGGTTGACGCCTGCCATCGGCTCGTCGAGCATCACCAGCTCCGGGCTGACCATGAGCGCCCGCGCCATCTCCAGCAGCTTGCGCTGGCCGCCGGACAGCGAGCCGGCGAAGTCATGCTCCTTCTTGTCGAGCTTGAAGCGGGCCAGCAGGTCGCGCGCCCGCTCGGTGTTCGTCTCCTCCTGGCCGCGCCAGAGGAACTTCAGCGGGCCGGCCCAGAACCTCTCGCCGAGCTGGCCGGTCGAGCCCGAGCCGCATGTTCTCCAGCACGCTGAGCTTGGAGAGCACCTTGGTCAGCTGGAAGGTGCGGACCATGCCCATGCGGGCGACCTTGAACGCCCCGACGCCCTTGAGCGACGTGCCGTTGAAGGACCAGTCGCCCTGGTCGGGCTGGTCGAAGCCGGTGAGCAGGTTGAAGAACGTGGTCTTGCCGGCACCGTTGGGGCCGATCAGGGCGGTGATCACGCCGCGCTGGATCTCGACGTGGTCGACGTCGACGGCGATCAGGCCGCCGAACGTGCGACGGACGCCGTCGGCGACGACGATCGGGTCGGGCTTGGGGACCCCGGGCTCGGTGCGCGAGCCCGACCAGGCCCTGGCGGGCGGCGTCCGCCGAGATCCGGGTGGTGGCGGTGGGCGTCTCAGCGGGCATCGAGCGCGATCTCCTTCCGGTCGCCGAAGATCCCCTGTGGTCGGAAGATCATCAGCAGCATGAGCACAGGCCGACGAACATGAGGCGGACGTTGGAGGCCTGGTCGGCGTTCATGAACTTCGGCGATCCGTCGAGTTGGCCGGACAGGTCGGCCAGGATCGCTGCCGAGGAAGGAGAGCACCGCCCAGAAGAGCACCGCGCCCGACGACGGGGGAGAGGACGCGGCCCGCGCCGCCGAGGATCAGCATCGTGAACGCGATGAACGCGAAGTCGAGGTTGAACAGGTCGGCCTGCACCGAGGCCTGCCCGAGGGCGCCGATGAAGCCGCCGAAGCACCCGATCACACCGCCGAGAATCAGCGCCTGCATCTTGTAGCTGTAGACGTTCTTGCCGAGCGAGCGCACGGCGTCCTCGTCCTCGCGGATCGCCCGGAGCAGGCGGCCCCACGGCGAGCGCATCAGCAGCCAGACCAGCACGCAGGGCGAGCGCGACCACGATCCAGCCGACGATCAGCACCCAGAGGTCGTTGGCGCTGAACGTCAGCACCGTGCCCGTCGTAGTGGAAGGGGTTCAGGCTGCGGAAGCCGTCGGTGAAGCCGGTGACGCCGTCCTTGCCGTGGAAGTACTTGCGGAACGACGTGCCGAAGGTCAGGCGCAGCACCTCGGCCACCGCGATCGTCACGATCGCGAGGTAGTCGGCGCGCAGCCGCAGGGTCGGTATGCCGAGGATCAGCGCGAGGACGACGGAGCAGCCGATCGCGAGCGCCATCGCGAGCCAGGGTCGGCCAGCCGCACGGTGGCGATCGCGGCGCCCATGATGTAGCCGCCGATCGAGAGGAACGCGGCCTGGCCGAAGTTCAGCAGACCCGCGTAGCCGAACTGGATGTTCAGGCCGATCGCGGCCAGGCAGTAGGAGATCGCGAGGTAGCCGAGCCCGTCGTGGAACGCTCCGTGTGAGTGCGTCGAGCATGTCTGTTCCTCCCTCATCCGACCCGTTGCGATCGACCGAGCAGACCTTGTGGTCTGACCAGCAGGACGACGATCAGCAGCACCATCGCGCCGGCGTACTTCAGCTGCGACGGGATGACCAGCGTCGACAGCTCGACGAAGAGGCCGATGATCACCGAGCCGAGCATCGCACCCCAGATCGAGCCGAGGCCGCCGACACAGGTGGCCGCGAAGATCAGCAGCAGCACCTGGGCGCCGAGCTGGTAGGTCACCGACTGCGAGAAGCCCGAGGAACGCGCCGCCGAGGCCGGCCAGCGCGGTGCCGACGATCCAGACCGTCGAGATCACCCGGTTGACGTTGATGCCGGTCGACGCGGCCAGCGCGGGGTTGTCCGCGACGGCGCGCGTCGCGCGGCCCAGCCGGGTGTACTGCAGGGCGAGCGTGACCGCGACCAGCACCAGCAGGCTGATCACGACCAGGATCACGTCGCGGTACGTGTAGTCGACGGACCCGATCGTGTGCGGCTGCGGGGTCACGTACTCGGCGATAGGTGAGCGAGCGGCCGCCGGTGAAGTACTGGTAGAGGTTGCGCAGCAGGAACTGCAGGCCGATCGAGACGATCATCATCGCGATCAGGCCGGTGCCGCGGCGGCGCAGAGGTCTCCACAGACCGCTGTCGTTGAGCCAGCCGAACGCGGCCGACAGCACGACGGCGAACAGGATCGACAGCGCGATCGGGAAGCCCCACACCCGGTTGGCGAGGTACGTCATGATCGCGCCGAAGGTCACCAGCTCGCCGTGCGCGAAGTTGGTCAGGCCCGTCGTTCCGAAGACCATCGACAGGCCGAGCGCGGCGAGCGAGAGCAGGATGTCCGAACAGCAGCCCGTTGTAGATCGACTGCGGGATCTGGTCCCAGCTTGGTCTCGACCTGGCGGTTGTCGGCGCCGATCGGGAAGCTGACCACGATGTTGCTAAGGCTTCCGGTGGGCTTGCGGATGTCGCTCGACCCGGCGCGCAGCGTCGACGCCCTTGGGCAGCGTGCTGGTGTCGAGCTTGACGGTCAGCGTGCCGTCGTCCTTGGCCGGCACCGTGATCCGGAACTTGCCCTGGGCGTTGGTGGTGGCGCTGTAGGTCTGCCGCCTTGCTCGAGGTGACCGTGATCTTCACGCCGGGCACCGGCTCGTTGTTGGCGGCCGTGTTGCGCAGGGTGCCGATGCACGGTGCGGTCGTCGTCGGCGGCGTACGACGGGCCGGCGGCGACCGTGAGCACCGCGAAGAGCGCGATCAGAACGGCGACCGCGCGGGCGCCCCGGCTGTCCAGCCAAGGTCGGATGGCGATCTGGCCGTTGGGGGGACTCTGCAGCATGACTCTCCTGAGGGCAGATGGACGGGCGATGCTCCGAGGACGTGTCCGGTTGCGTTCTGGCCGGGACTATAGGGCAACGGAGCGTTTCCGCGGTGTTTCCGCCGCGTTCAGCGCCAGGCGGCGACGACGGCCGTGAGCAGCGGTGCGACCACGCAGCGCCGGCAGCAGGTCGGCGACCTTCACCTGCTTGAGCTCCAGCAGCCGCAGCGCCACCCCGACCAGCAGCAGGCCGCCGGTGGTGGTGAGCGCGGCGAGCTCGGCGTCGGGCAGGAAGTCGCCCGAGCGCGGCACCGAGCGCGGTGAGCGAGCCCTGGATCGACGAGGACCGCGAGTGCCGCCGCCGCGACGCCCCAGCCGAACGACGCAGCGAATGCGATCGCCGCGAAGCCGTCGAGCGCGGCCTTCAGTACAGCTGGTCGGCGCCGTTGCCGAGGCCCTCGTTGATCGAGCCGAGGATGGTCAGCGGGCCGACGCAGAAGATGATCGACGCGGTCACGAACCCCTCGATGAACCGGGCCCGGCCTCCCGAGCCGCCTTCGGCTGAGCCGGCGCTGCAGCCAGCCGCCGAGTCCCTCGAGCCGGTCCTCGAGCCGCAGCAGCGAGCCGACGATGCCGCCGACCAGCAGCGCCCCGAGCACGATCAGCAGCGGAGCGCTGTCGCCCACGGCCCGTCGCCCAGGCCGCGGTCCCTGATCGACGCCGCCGACGTCGCGGCGATCAGCAGCGTGACCAGTCCGAGCGCGTCGGTGACCACCTTGCGGGTGCGCTCCGGCAGCCGGTGGCCGACCAGCACGCCGATCGTCGCGCCGACCAGCACGGTGGCGACGTTGACGAGCGTGCCGAGTCCGATGAACACGCGACGCCGCTCAGCCGGTCAGGTTCTGCAGCCGCACCTGACCGCGCGCGACGACCCGGCCGTCGGCGTCGTGGGTCTCGACCAGCCAGACCTGCTGCGAGCGCCCGCGGTGCAGGGGAGTGGCGCGTCGAGGTCAGCGTGCCGTCGGACACCGCCTTGTAGAAGTCGGTGGTGTTGCTGACGCCGACCACCTTGCCCCGCTCGCCGATCCACAGCGCGGCGCCGACGCTGGCCAGGGTCTCCACGACGCGGCGTGCACGCCGCCGTGCACGATCCCGTAGGGCTGGTGCAGGTCGGGCGTGGCGGTCCAGGTGGCGACCACCTCGTCACCGCCGGCGGACTCCAGGTGGATCCCGAGGTGCTCCGCGAACGGCCCGAGCATGTCGCTGCTGATCTCCATGGCGGCGATTGTTCCGCATCGGCTGACCGGGTGGGTGGGTGGCCTCGGGGTGGCGATTTACCACGTTCAGCGAGGTTGCTGCCGCTTCCCCGGCGAAATCTCGCTGGGGAAGCGGAGGAGATGTCGCTGAACGTGGTAAATGCTCGCGGCCGACAGTCGACAGATTCTTGGCAGGAACGCCATCAGAGTGTAGAACGTAAGGATGACCGAGGACACACGCACGGGGGCCGCGCCGACGCCCGACCGGGCCGCTGAGCAAGATCGACTACTCCGAGCGGATCCCCAACAACGTCAACCTCAACGACGACCGGCGGCTGCAGCGCGCGCTCGAGGGCTGGCAGCCGAAGTTCCTGGACTGGTGGAAGACGCTCGGCCCGTCGCTGCCGACCAAGGACGTCTACCTGCGCACGGCGATCGCGGTCGGCCGCGACGGCTGGGCGCACTTCGACCACGTGCCGATGGAGGACTACCGCTGGGGCATCTTCCTCGCCGAGCAGCAACCCCGACCGGGTGGTCAGCTTCGGCAAGCACAAGGGCGAGCCGGCCTGGCAGGAGGTGCCCGGCGAGCACCGCGCCGACCTGATGCGGCTGATCGTCGTGCAGGGCGACACCGAGCCGGCCTCCGTCGAGCAGCAGCGGATCCTCGGCAACACCGCGCCGAGCATCTACGACCTGCGCAACCTGTTCCAGGTCAACGTCGAGGAGGGCCGCCACCTGTGGGCGATGGTCTACCTGCTGCACGCCTACTTCGGTCGCGAGGGCCGCGAGGAGGCCGAGCAGCTGCTCAAGCGCAACAGCGGTGACCTCGACGCGCCGCGGATCCTCGGCGCCTTCAACGAGGCGACCACCGACTGGCTGCAGTTCTTCATGTTCACCTACTTCACCGACCGCGACGGCAAGTACCAGCTCGGCACGCTCAAGGAGTCGGCGTTCGACCCGCTGGCGCGCACCTGCGAGTTCATGCTCAAGGAGGAGGCGCACCACATGTTCGTCGGCACCACCGGCGTGCAGCGCGTGGTCGAGCGCACCGCGCAGGTGATGAAGGAGCACGGCGCGGCCGACGTCGCTTCGAGCACGGGGCGATCCCGCTCGAGCGTGATCCAGAAGTACCTGAACTTCCAGTACTCCGTGTCGATGGACCTGTTCGGCTCCGAGCAGTCCACCAACGCCGGCAACTACTACACCTCCGGGCTCAAGGGCCGCTGGCAGGAGACCCGGCGCAAGGACGACCACGTGCTGCTCGACGACACCCGCACCATGCAGGTCGTCGAGGACGGCGCGATCGTCGAGAAGGAGGTCCCGATGCTGAGCGCGCTCAACCTCGACCTCCGCGACGAGTACGTCGCCGACTGCGCCAACGGCGTACGCCGCTGGAACCAGGAGCTCGAGGAGGCCGGCCTCGAGGAGCGGCTGTACCTGCCGCACGAGGGCTTCAACCGCCGCGTCGGTGCCTACTGCGCAGCACCACGTCAGCCCCGACGGCGAGGTGCTCGACGACGCCACCTGGGACGACCGCGGGTCACCGACTGGCTGCCCGAACGACGAGGACCGCCGCGCGGTCGCCGAGCTGATGGTGCCCGGTCTACGAGTACGGCGAGTTCGCGGCCTGGATCGCCGCGCCGAAGACCGGGATCAACGACCAGCCGGTCGAGTTCGACTACGTGCACCTCGCCGAGGAGGGCGTGGCCTGACCCGTGACGCTTCGGCCTCTGGGTGCGCGAGGACGCGCCGGTCTGGGACGACGACAAGGCGCGCGTGATCGCGGGTGCCCCGGAGGGCGCGTTCGTGCTGCCGTTCCGCGCGGGTGACCCGCTGCCCGGCGACTGGTGGCACGTGGCGGACGACGACGGCGGTGTGGTCGGCTTCGGTCGGCTCGACACCACCTGGGGCGGCGACGCGGAGATCCTGATCGCGGCCGACCCGGCGCGCGCAGCAGTCCGGCGTCGGCAGCTTCGTGCTGGCGCGGCTGGAGGACGAGGCCGAGTCGCGCGGGATCAACTACGTCCACAACACGATCCGCGCCGAGCACCCCGACCGCGACCTCGTGCACGACTGGCTCGTCGTGCGCGGGTTCCGGGGCACGGTCGACGGTGACCTGCGCAAGCGTGTCGGCAGCACGCGCGGCGCGGCCCCGTGGCACGCCGCGGCGCCGGCGTCGTACGACGTGGCGAGCGACCCGGGCGGGCAGGCGCCGCGAGGACGCGGGCGGCTACGTCAACGTGGAGGACCACCACTACTGAGGCCGGAGCCTCGTAGGAGCCGGTACGCCGGGTCGTCGCGCCAGCGTCCGTCGACCGCAGCGTCCAGCCCTGGCTCGAACAGCCGCCGGGCGTCCGCCTGACGCTCACCAGGCCGCCGCCGCATCTCCGCCTCGACGGCGTCGACCAGCGCGCCGCCGACGCCCGTCCCGCGGACGGGGGCCGGCGAAAGCCGGTCCCGCGCCACCTGGTCGTGGCCACCGCCGTCGAAACCGGTCCTTCGAGGTGCCAAACGATCGGGACTATCCGTGTAGCGGGCGCCTCGCCGCACGCGGTCAGCACGAGGACGAGGGAGGCGAGGCACAGCGAGAAGCCGGAGTGCGGCCGACGGGTCATGTCCAGCCATCCTCAGCGCTCGGCCCGAGTGGACTGCTTGGCTCGGCCCGAGATGAAGCTCGGAGCTCAGATTACCCCCGCCCGGCCTCCATCCGGTCCCACTCGGCCTGGGCCCGCCGGTGCCAGCGCGCGTGCTGGTCGTGGAACACGGAAGCGCGCGCAGCCCCGGCCAGTCGTGGTCGAGGAGCTCGCGCGGGAGGTCGGGGTCGAGGAACGGGAACCGTCGCCACTCCTGCACGAGCTCGACCTGCGCGATGAACGAGCCCTTGCCGGTCTCGGCGGGCCGATTCTCGAAGAGGCGCAGGAACGTGCGGTAGAGCTCCTCGACGGCCGCGAGGTCCCAGGCATCGTCGAGCAGCTGGCGCTCGTCGCCGATGCCGGTCGCCGGACCCACCCAGGCGAACGAACTGGTCCGGCGAGCTCGAGGTCGGCACGACCTGGCGCACCTCCTCGAGATGGCCGCCTCGGGGGTGACCCAGAGCCCGGACGACGGTGAGCCGAGTCCGAGCCAGGTCAGGCGCGTGCGCAGCTGGTGGCGCAGCGCCCGCTGCGTCTCGGGAAGCGACACCGTGAGCACCAGCCACCGGCCGTCCCACGGGTGCGAGCTGCGCAGGAAGCCGTAGATCCGCTCGGTGCCCTCGCGCAGCAGGGTCTCGCCGTGGGCGGTCAGCGACCACTGCACGCGGCGGCCGTCACGGATCGAGGTGAGCACGCCCTCGCTCGCCGTGCGTGCCAGGGCCTGTCGGGCCGACTTCTCCTCGACGCCGAGGGTCGCCATCGCCTCGAGGAGCGTGGACGTCCACACCGGACGGGCACGCGGGTGCACGAACTCGCCGAGCACGTGAGCAGCAGCGAGCGCGCACTCATCGAAGCCCACCTCGCGACGACGGTTGCGCGGTAGGGACCGGTCATCGGCGCTCCCCCTCACGTCATTCGACAAAGCATTGACGCAACGTCCAACCAGTTCGTAGACTATGCACATGACCGTCCTCGACACGACCAGCACCGACGCCGGAGCACCCGGCGGAGGTCACCACCCCGCCCGTCGTCGACTTCGACACCGCGCCGGACCGCTACCGGCACTGGACGATCGCCGTCGACGGGGCGGTCGCCACGCTGACCCTCGGCGTCGACGAGGAAGGCGGGCTGGTCCCCGGCTACCAGCTGAAGATGAACTCCTACGACCTCGGCGTCGACATCGAGCTGTACGACGCCGTGCAGCGGCTGCGCTTCGAGCACCCGCAGGTCAAGGCCGTGGTGCTCACCGGCGGGCTGGACCGGATGTTCTGCGCCGGCGCCAACATCCGGATGCTCGCCCAGTCCTCGCACGCGTGGAAGGTGAACTTCTGCAAGTTCACCAACGAGACCCGCAACGGCATCGAGGACGCGACCGCGCACCTCCGGGCCAGACCTGGATCGCCGCGGTCAACGGCACCGCTGCCGGTGGCGGCTACGAGCTGGCCCTGGCCTGCGACGACATCGTCCTGATCGACGACGGGTCGTCGACGGTGTCGCTGCCCGAGGTGCCGCTGCTCGGCGTGCTGCCGGGCACCGGCGGCCTGACCCGCGTGGTCGACAAGCGCCACGTCCGTCGTGACCGCGCCGACCTGTTCGCCACCAAGTCCGAGGGCTACCGCGGCAGCACCGCCGTCGAGTGGGGACTCGTCGACGCCACGGTGCCCAAGCGGGACTGGGACGCGACGATCGCCGAGCGGGCCGCCGGGGCGGTCGAGGCCTCCGACCGCAAGCCGGGTGAGCAGGGAGTCGAGCTCACGCCTCTCGAGCGCGAGGTCGACGGCGACGCGATCCGCTACCCGTTCGTGACCGCGACGCTCGACCGCTCGGGCCGCCGGGTCGACATCACGGTCGCCGGCCCCGACGACGAGCCTCCGGCCGACGCCGCCGCGGCGCTGGAGCAGGGCGTCGACTGGTGGCCGATGGCAGTCGCGCGGGCGCTCGACGACCTGGTGCTCCGGCTGCGCACCAACGAGGGCGACCTCGGCACCTGGGTGTTCCGCACGACGGGCGACCTCGACCGGGTGCTCGCGCACGACGCCCGGCTGGCCGAGCTGGCCGGCTCCGACTGGTTCGGCAACGAGGTGGCCGGCTACCTGCGTCGTACGTTCAAGCGGCTCGACGTGACCAGCCGCAGCCTGTTCGCAGTGATCGAGCCGGGCAGCTGCTTCGGCGGGTTCCTGCTGGAGCTGGCCCTGGCCGCCGACCGGCAGTACATGCTCGAGGGCGTCTACGAGGACGTCGACCCCGATGCCGACCCTGCGGTGATCGCGCTGACCGCGCCCGGCCCTCGACGGCTCAGACGAGCGGCCCGCTACCCGATGGGCAACGGGCTCTCCCGGCTGGCCGCGCGGTTCCACGGCCGCGACGACCTGCTGGAGGCCGCGAGCGGTGCGATCGGCGAGCGGCTCGACGCCGCGCGGGCCGCCGACCTCGGGCTGGTCACGATGGCGCTCGACGACATCGACTTCGAGGAGGAGCTGCGGATCGTGCTCGAGGAGCGCGCGTCGCTCGTCGCCCGACGCGCTGACCGGGATGGAGGCGAACCTCCGCTTCGTCGGACCGGAGACGCTCGAGACCAAGATCTTCGGCCGGCTGACCGCCTGGCAGAACTGGGTGTTCGTGCGACCGAACGCCTCCGGGCCCGACGGGGCGCTGCGGACGCTTCGGCTCCGGCCAGCGCGGCAGCTTCGACGACCAGCGCGTCTGATGGCCGTGGCGGTCTCGCCGGCTCGACGGCGGCGTCTTCAACGCGGCGACGTACCTCGTCGGCCGGCACGTCGCCGGGGGCGACGGGCGACCGGCCGGCGGTCACGGGGTCGCGCGAGTCCCTGACCTACGCCGAGCTCGACGAGCGCATCGGCGACGTGGCCGCCGCCCTGCGTGGGCTCGGACTTCGCCGTGACGACCGCGTGCTGCTGGAGATGTCCGACGACGTCGAGATGCTGACCGGCATCCTCGGCGCCTTCCGGGCCGGGCTGGTCGCGGTGCCGGTGTCCACCATGTTCACCGGCGTCGAGCTCGGCGCGATCCTCGCCGACTCCGGTGCGCGCGTCGTGCTGGCGACGCACGAGCACGCGGAGGCGGTCGCGGGCGCGCTGGCGATGGCGCCTGAGGTCGAGCACGTGGTGCTGCACGGCGACGCCGACCTCGCCGTGCCGGCGTCAGCGACGCTGCACACGTGGGACGCGTTCGTCGCGGCGCGGGTGCCGCCGCCGACCGGGAGCCGGTCGCCACCGACCCGGACTCGCTGGTGCCTGTGGCTCTACACGTCGGGCACGACCGGGCAGCCCGAAGGCCGCGATGCACCGGCACGCCAACATCCGGCACGTCTGCGAGACCTACGGCCAGCAGGTGCTCGGGCATCCGGCCCGAGCGACATCGACGTTCTCGGTCGCCAAGCTGTTCTTCGCCTACGGCATCGGCAACTCGGTGTTCTTCCCGTTCTCGGTCGGCGCCCGCACGGTGCTCGAACGCCGGCGGCCCACGCCCGACGTGGTGGCGGAGCGGGTGCAGCAGCCGAGCAGCCCACGCTGTTCTTCGCGGTGCCCACGTTCTACGCCGCGCTCACGTCGTCGGGGCTGCCGGACGACACGTTCGCGCCGGTGCGGCTGGCGGCGTCCGCCGGCGAGCCGTTGCCGGCGCCGCTGCTGGAGCGGTTCCGCACCCGCTTCGGGGTCGACGATCCTGGACGGGATCGGCTCGACCGAGGCGCTGCACATCTTCCTGTCCAACCGGCCCGGCGCGATCCGGCCCGGTACGACGGGCGTGCCGGTGCCCGGCTACGACATCGAGATCCGCGACGCCGACGGGCGTGGTCACCGGCAGCCGGACAGCCGGGCGCGCTCCACGTGCGCGGGGAGTCGATCGCGCTCGGCTACTGGCGTCGTACCGACGGCGTCCCGGCAGGTGTTCCAGGGCGCGTGGCTCTCGACCGGCGACACCTACGTGCGCGACGCGGACGGCTACTACATCTGCCTGGGCCGCAACAGCGACATGCTCAAGGCCGGCGGCATCTGGGTCTCGCCCGCCGAGGTGGAGTCGCGGCTGCTCGCGCACCCGGACGTGCAGCAGGCCGCCGTGGTCGGCGTACCCGACGAGCACGGCATCGACAAGCCGGTCGGCGTCGTCGTCGCCGAGGGTGTCGACGAGGCCGAGCTCGTCGCCTGGTGCCGCGAGGGCCTGGCCCACTTCAAGGCGCCGCGGCAGGTGATCTTCGTCGACGACCTGCCCGAAGACCGCGACCGGCAAGCTGCAGCGGTTCAAGGTGCGCGGCCTGCTCTCCGACAGTCCGGACCAGGTGGCCGCGCTGGACGACCAGCTCGATCCCGCCCCTGAGCCCGCATAGAAGGACACCCATGCCGTACGTGATCGCCAGCGCCTGCATCGACGTCAACGACAAGGCCTGCGTCGAGGAGTGTCCGGTCGACTGCATCTACGAGGGGGAGCGCAAGAGCTACATCAACCCCGGCGAGTGCATCGACTGCGGCGCCTGCGAGCCGGTCTGCCCGGTCGAGGCGATCAGCCAGGACCGACGGGTGCGCGGACGAGCGACGAGGCCGCACGTCGCGGACAACGCGGCGTTCTTCACCGAGGTGCTCCCCGGGCGTGACGCGCCGCTGGGCAACCCGGGCGGCGCCAGCAAGGTCGGCGACCTCGGCACCGACACCGCACTCGTGCGGGAGCAGCTGATGCTGGACGGCCACCTTCTCGTCGACGCCCACGTCCACGTGCCGGTGCTCGGCTCGCTGGCGCCCGGCGTGGATCGCGTGGGCACGCGACTTCGGGCCGGACGGCATCCTCGAGGACCTCTGGGACGGCAACGGCGTACCCCGGCCCGACGCGGCTCGACGAGCTGTTCGCCGAGCAGGGCGTCGACCACGCGCTGCTGTTCTGCGAGTACTCCCCGAAGGCGACCGGCTACCAGCGGTTCGAGGACCTGCTGCCGATCGTGGAGCAGAACCCGACCCGGTTCCGGCCCGGTGGCCAACGTCAACCCGCACCTGCACTTCCCGATCGCCGACGAGGTACGCCGGCAGCTCGACCTGGGTGCCGCCGCGCTGAAGCTGCACCCGGTGCACGGCGGGTTCCGGTGCGACGACGCGGCGCTGTACCCGGCGTACCAGGTGCTCGTCGAGCGGGGTGTGCCGCTGGTCGTGCACTGCGGCACCAGCTGCTTCCCGGGGTCCAGCAACGAGCTCGCCGACCCGCAGTACCTGCTGCCGGTCGTGCGCGACTTCCCGACGCTCGACGTCGTGCTCGCGCACGGCGGCCGCGGCTGGTGGTACGACGCCGCCGCGTTCATGGCGCTGGCGAACCCGACCGTGTGGATCGAGCTGTCCGGGCTGCCCCCGAAGCGGCTGCCGGAGTACTACCGGGCGCTTCGACCTCGGTCGGCTGGCGCGGAAATGGATCTTCGCGACCGACTGGCCGGGCGTCCCGAGCACCGCCGAGAACGCCCGCGACGTGGTCGGCCTCGGGCTCGACGACGAGCTCGCCGCCGACGTACTCGGAGGCAACGCGCTGCGGGTCTACGCCGGAGTCGGAGAGATGCATGAGTGACGCGACCGAGCTGTCCGACGAGGAGCTGGCCGCCCAGGGCAAGCAGCTGCACGACTCCCGCAACTGGGTGTTCCTGCACGGCACCGCGGCGCAGTTCGAGACGCACACCCGGCGGATGCTCGAGCTCGAGCAGGAGTACCTGCGGCGGTTCCCGAAGCGCACCTGGCAGGGCGCCGCCGCGGACGCCGCCGACCGAGCCGGTCGACGACCCGGTGGTCGCGCTGCTCCGGCAGGTCGCCGAGGCGCCCGTACGGCCGGATGCACAAGCTCGAGGTGCACCAGGCCGCCCGGCTCGTCGGTCTGGACCGTGCCGCCCTCGCGCAGCTCTACACCGCCGAGCCGAAGCTGCTCGCCACCGAGAAGCAGGACCGGGTGATCACCGACGCCGGGCGGGCGCGGTTGCTGGCTGCTGGGGGTGGCTGAGGGGCGTTCCGGCGAACTTCCCAAGGTCAGCGACGGCCCGAATCCGCCTTATGCATCTTGGGAATCTGCGCGCCCGCTCCACTCGAATCTGCCCCCGCAGCCAACCCCATCACCGGACCCCCCAACCCCTCACCCACGCCCTCCGCCGCTGTCGGTGACGGCGGATAGGGTCGGGATCGTGCCTGCTGCCGTGACCCGTGACGTGACCCCGCGCCTGCTGCTGCTCGACGGCCACTCACTGGCCTACCGGGCGTTCTTCGCACTCCCGGTGGAGAACTTCTCGACCACCACCGGGCAGCACACCAACGCGGTCTACGGGTTCACCGCGATGCTGATCAACGTGCTCCGCGACGAGCAGCCGACGCACATCGCGGTGGCGTTCGACGTGTCCCGGCAGACGTTCCGCTGCGAGGCCGTACGCCGAGTACAAGGCCAACCGCTCCACGTCTCCCGTCGGAGTTCCAGGGTCAGGTCTCCCTGATCAAGGAGGTGCTCTCGGCGCTGCGGGTGCCGTTCGTCGAGAAGGACGGCTTCGAGGCCGACGACATCATCGGCACGCTGGCGACCCAGGCGATGACCGACGACTTCGAGGTGCTGATCTGCAGCGGCGACCGCGACTCGTTCCAGCTCGTCAACGACCGCACCACCGTGATCTACCCGATGCGCGGCGTCTCCGAGATGAAGCGGATGACACCGGCGGCGGTCGAGGAGAAGCTACGGCCTGCCGCCGGCCCGCTACCCCGAGCTCGCGGCGCTCGTCGGGGAGACCTCCGACAACCTGCCGGGCGTGCCCGGCGTCGGCCCGAAGACGGCCGCGAAGTGGATCATCCAGTACGACGGGCTCGACAACGTCGTCAACCGGGCCGACGAGATCAAGGGCAAGGCGGGCGAGTCGCTGCGCGAGCACCTCGGCGACGTCGTCCGCAACCGCCAGCTCAACGCCCTGGTCACCGACCTCGAGCTGCCGCTGGTGCCGACCGACCTCGCGATGCAGGCCGTGGGACCGGCAGGAGGTCCACACCCTGTTCGACGGCCTCGAGTTCCGGGTGCTGCGCGACCGCCTGTTCGAGACCCTCGAGTCCGAGGAGGAGGTCGACGGCTCCGGTTTCGACCTCGAGGCCGCCCGCCCGGGTCCGGGCGAGGTCGGTCCGTGGCTCGACGAGCACGCCGGCGAAGGCCGGGTCGGCGTGCAGGTGGAGGGCACCTGGCGCTCCGGCACCGGAGAGGTGACCGGGCTGGCGCTGGCCAACGGCACCGGAGCCGCCGCCTGGATCGACCCGGCCGCCCTCGGCCCCGAGGACGACGCCGCCGTGGCCGTCGTGGCTGGCCGACCCGAAGATGCCGAAGGTGCTCCACGACGCGAAGGGGCCGATGCTCGCGCTGGCAGCCCGGGGCTGGACGGCTCGACGGGCTCGAGCGCGACACCGCGCTCTCGGCCTACCTCGCCCGGCCCGACCAGCGCTCCTACGACCTCGCCGACCTCACCGTCCGCTACCTCAAGCGCGAGCTCAAGACCGGCCCGGTCGACGACGGCGACCAGCTCAGCCTCGACGGCATCGGCGACGACGCCGCGGGCGAGACCGCGATGCTCCAGGCGCGCGCGGTGCTCGACCTCGCGGAGGCGCTCGACGAGGAGCTCGACGACCGCGGCGGCACGGCGCTGCTCGGCGACGTGGAGCTGCCGCTGGTCGGCGTGCTGACCGGCATGGAGCAGACCGGCGTCGCCGTCGACACCGACCACCTCGAGTCGCTGGAGAGCGAGTTCGCCGACGGCGTCGCGCCAGCGGCGCAGGACGCCTACGACGTGATCGGCAACGAGATCAACCTCGGCTCGCCCAAGCAGCTCCAGGTGGTGCTGTTCGACGAGCTCGGGATGCCGAAGACCAAGCGCACCAAGACCGGCTACACGACCGACGCCGACGCGCTGCAGGGGCTGCTACGAGAAGACCGAGCACCCGTTCCTCGCCCATCTGCTGCGCCACCGCGACGTGATCCGGCTGCAGCAGACCGTCCAGGGGCTGCTCAAGACGGTCGCCCCGACGGCCGCATCCACACCACGTTCAACCAGCTGATCGCGGCGACCGGCCGGCTCTCCAGCACCGACCCCAACCTGCAGAACATCCCGATCCGCACCGAGGAGGGCCGCCGGATCCGCGAGGCGTTCGTCGTCGGCGAGGGCTATGCCGCGCTGCTGACGGCCGACTACAGCCAGATCGAGATGCGGATCATGGCCGACCTGTCCGAGGACGCCGGCCTGATCGAGGCGTTCCGCTCCGGCCGCGACTTCCACTCCGTGACCGCCGCGCGCGTGTTCGGCGTCGACCCCGCCGAGGTCACCACCGAGATGCGGGCCAAGATCAAGGCGATGAACTACGGCCTGGCCTACGGGCTCTCCGCCTTCGGGCTCTCCGCCCAGCTGCGCATCTCCACGGGCGAGGCCAAGGGACTGATGGACGAGTACTTCGAGACCTTCGGCGGCGTGCGCGACTACCTCACCGGCGTGGTCGACGAGGCTCGGCGCACCGGGTTCACCGAGACCATCCTGGGCCGCCGCCGCTACCTGCCCGACCTCACCAGCGACAACCGCCAGCGCCGCGAGATGGCGGAGCGGATGGCGCTCAACGCACCGATCCAGGGATCGGCCGCCGACATCATCAAGGTGGCGATGCTCAACGTCGACCGCGAGCTCGCAGGACGCCGGGCTGTCCTCACGGATGCTGCTGCAGGTGCACGACGAGCTCGTCTTCGAGATGGCCGCCGGCGAGGAGCAGGCGCTCGAAGCGCTGGTCCGCACCCAGATGGCGGTCAGCGGCCGAGCTGACCGTGCCCGCTCGACGTGTCCGTCGGCACCGGACGCAGCTGGCACGACGCCGCGCACTGAGCGCTACGCGTCCCGCGTCCCGCTTCCCGTCCGCACCCCGAGCCGCCAGAGGCTCAGCCCCAGCAGCGCCACCAGCAGCATGGAGTCCACGAACGTGACCACGTTGAGCAGCTGCCCGACGGTGCTCGCGGCCTGGGCCCAGATCACCAGTACGACGAGCGCGGCCCAGATCAGGTAGACCGCCCGGCGAGACTGCCGGGCCACGACGCCGTACACGAGCAGCTGGAGTACGGACAGCACAGAGCCCAGGGCGGCGAAGCGCCACAGCTGGTCCTGGATCGCGGCGTACTCGTGGCCTCCGATGAACGTCAGGGTCACGCCGCTGAGCAGCCAGGCAGCCACCGTGCCGACGACGCCGAGTGCCGTCACCACGCCGACGCTGCGCAGCAGGGCCGAGCGCCGGGCCGACTCGGTCGACATCGACGGGAACGCAACCACCACGACGAACTGGGGGAGGAACAGCACGGCCTTCACCAGGATCAGGCCACCGGCGTACAGGCCGGACTCGTGGGGGTCGAGCACGCTGCGGGCGACGATCACGTCGGCGTTGGAGAGGGCGAAGAAGGCAAAGAGCGCGTGCGAGTTGCGTACGGTCTCGCGGAGCACCGACCAGCCGCCGTGCCCGCCGTACGTGTCCGGCACGTGACCCGAGCGTGGGTCCCGAAGGGCCAGCCAGCCGACGACCGTCGGCGCGAAGAACCCGATCGCCACACCCATCACGGCCCAGAACTCGGTCGGGCGCCACAGCAGCAGGGCGGTCCCGACCACCAGCCGCGGCACGCCGGCCGCGAGGTAGACGAGGGCCAGGGCGGTCCACCGTCGCTCGCCCTGGAGGATGCCGGCCTGACCGCCCATCACGGTCATCGGCAGCGCGACCAGCGCCACCAGGGACGCGGTGGCCAGGCTGTCGAGGTGCAGCGCCGCGTTGATCAGGGGCGTCAGTGCCAGGCACAGGAGGGCCAGGCCGATCGACGCTCCCCAGGTGACCCGGCGCAGGTTGTGCTCGATCTCCGCGACGTCCTCGGGGTGCGCCGCGATCCGCCGCGCGCCGGTGGCCTGCAGCCCGAGCTGGAGCACGCCGACGACGAGCAGCAGCCCCATCACCGCAGCGAAGGCGCCGTAGCTGCGGGGACCGAGCAGCCGGGCCGCCACGATCGTGTAGCCGTACGTCGCGACGTTCATGACGGCGATCGCAACGGCGATGCCGGCGCTGCCGCGCAGCCGGCCCCCGCGATTCGTCACGCCGGTGAGCCTACGGGCGGTTCGGCAGGTGGTTGGATCGGACCTGACAAGCGCGCGTCGAGCATCGGGAGGCAGCCTGTGCCGGGATGGCGCCGCGTGGTCCCAGTGCTGTGGTCGGTGCTCCTGGCGGCCCTCGTGCTGGGCCCGGCGCTTGGGCCGGGCTACGTGCTCAGCTACGACATGGTCTGGGTGCCGGACCTCGCACTGCGTCCGGACGTCCTCGGCGTCGGTTCGGGGCTCCCCAGAGCGGTCCCCTCCGACGCGGTGGTGGCCGTGCTCGACGAGATCGTTCCGGGCATGCTGCTGCAGAAGCTGGTGCTGCTCGGGGCCCTGGCCGGCGGAGGCCTCGGGATACTGCGGCTCGCGCCTCGGGATTCGCTGACCGGACAACTGGTGGCGGTCAGCGTCTACCAGTGGAACCCCTTCGTAGCCGAGCGCCTCGTGCTCGGACACTGGCCGCTGCTGGTTGGCTACGCCGTGCTGCCGTGGCTGGTGCTGGCTGCTCGGGAGTGGCGTACGACCGGAGTCCTGCCGTGGCGGCTGTGGTGGCTGGTGCCGCTCGGCTCGCTGAGCGCCAGCGCCGGGCTCGCCACGGGCGTCGTGCTGGTGGCGTTCGCGACCGAGCGCCGTGTCCGCCGCTGGGCGGCGACGCTGGCCCTGCTCGCGGTGGGCAACGCGCCGTGGCTGGTCTCCGGGCTGCTGCACGCGGCCGACGCCACCACCGACCCTGCCGGCGCGCGCGCCTTCGCGCTCCACGCGGAAGGGGTACTGCCGGCGCCTGTCGCAGCCCTCGGCCTTGGAGGCATCTGGAATGCCGAGGTGGTCCCGGCTTCCCGTGACGGCCTGTTGGGCTGGCTCTCGGTACTGGCCTTGCTCGGCCTTGCGGCCGCCGGACTGCGTGGTCTGCGCGCCCACCTGGGCCGCCGTGACCAGCTCGCGCTCATCGGGTGCGTCGCCGCTGCCTGGCTGGCGGCGGTGCTCACCTGGGCCGCACCGTCGGCGATGAGCTGGACGGTCGCGCATGTGCCGGGGGCCGGTCTGCTTCGCGACGGCACCCGGATCCTGGCCATTGCCGGGCCGGGACTGGCCCTGGCAGCGGGGCACGGTGCGGCGCGGTTCACGGCCGCGCTCCGGCGCGCGGCGCCGGCGGCTCCCGCGGCGGCTGGCCTGGGCGTGGCCTTGGTGCTGCTGCCGCTGGCGCTGCTCCCGGACGTCGGCTTCGGGGTCTCCGGACGGCTCGGCGCAGTCGGCTACCCCGACGGGTACGCCCGGGCCCGGGCGGCGGTCGCGGCCCGGCAGGACGTCGGCGCCGGCGGCGACGTGGTCCTGTTGCCGTTCAGCAGCTACCGACAGCCCCTGTGGAACCGAGGGCGCAAGGTGCTCGACCCCATGGGGCGCTATCTCACTCCCGACTACCTGGCGGGCGACGACCTGCTGGTCTCCGACGTACGGATCGCGGGCGAGGACCCGCGAGCCCGCGCCGCCGTTCGCGCCCTGGCACGTTCCACGCCGGAGGCCAGGAGTCGGGGGCTCGCGGCGCTCGGTATCCGGTTCGCGGTGACCGACCGCGACGTGGCTGGCGCCCCGCGGGTCGCAGGCCGCGCACTCGTGCCGGAGACCGGGCGGATACGGGTGCAGGAGCTGGCAGGCGCCCGGGAGCGGATCGTGCCGGCCGGGTGGCGGGTGGCGATGGCGGTGGCGTGGGCGGCGTACCTTGCGATGGTCGGCGTCGGCGGCTTCGTAGGGGTGCGCAGGATCATCGCGAGCCGTCTCGGGGGAGGCGGCCGATCCGCTGTTTGACTGTTACAGTTACCGCCGAGTCAAGGAGAGGGTCCTTCCGCGTGGGTACATCGATTCTGATCACCATTGGCAGTCTTCTGGCCGGGGGTGTGGTGGCAGCGGTCACGGTGGTGGGCCTGGTCAACGCGCAGACGAATCCGAGCGGCGCCTCGCCGACCAACGTGGAGCAGCCTGTCTCCATCGACTACGGGACCGGAAACTGACCCCCTGGGCCTGATCAGCCGTCCGTCACGTCCTGCGCAACGTCGGGGTCCTGGCTCTCCACGTGCCGACCGGCGAGCACCGCCCGCACCACGAGCGCGAACGAATGCTGGGCGTGCCGCCAGGTGAAGGTGCGGCTGGACTCGCGGGCTCCTGCTCCCAGGTCGCTGCGGCGACGCTCGTCGGCGAGCAGGTCGCCGAGCGCCCGCGTGAACTCCTCCGGGGTGTCCACGAGGACGCCCGAGCGTCCGTCGGCGATCGACTCCCGGGTACCGCCGGCCGATCGGTAGGCCACCGTGGGCGTGGCGTGCATGCCGGCCTCGCCGATCACGAGTCCCCATCCCTCCTTGAGGGAGGGGAGAGCAAGCACCCAGGCGCGTTCGTAGATTGCCTGCTTGGCGTTCTCGTCCACGTGGCCCTCGAACACGACGGTCTCGCCGGCACCTTGCTCGACGGCGTACGCGTGCAGCCGCCCCTCCCACCACCCGCTGCCGACCACGTGCAGGCGCAGATCCGGGAACCGCTCGCGCAAGACGAGGGAGGCGTCGATGGCGTGTTCGACCTGCTTGTGGGGGACCAGGCGTCCGACGACGGCGATCATCGGGGTCGGCTCCTTGCCCGGCCGGACCTGCACAACCGGGTCGGTGCCGTTGTGCACCACGGCCACGCGGTGCCCGCGCACCCCGAGCGCCTGCAGCTCGGCGCGGGTCGCCCGCGAGACCGCGACGTACTGGCACCGCCGGTAGAGCAGCGGGGCCACCCGGTGCTCGATCCACCACCCGACCCGGCCGACCAGGCCGGGATAGACCACGGGCCACTGCTCGCGGTGCACATGGTGGACCAGCACCACCACCGGCCGTGAAGTGACCAGCCGCGAGAAGAAGGGCAACCCGTTCTGCACGTCGACCACGAGGTCGACCTCGCCCAGGTCGCCGCGGCTCAGTGCTCGCATGCCCGCCGGGTAGACCGAGACTTTCGAGCCACGGCGAACGAACCTCACGCCGTCGACCGTCTCCTCGGGTGGGGCAGCCGCGTGCGCCGCGCAGAAGACCGTGACTTCGCAGCCGCGCTCGACCAGTCCCACCGCCATCTTCTCCAGGTAGCGCTCGGCGCCACCGCCCTCGGGATTGTGGGTGTCGCGCCAGCTGAGAAAGGCGATCCGCTTCCCCTCCAGCTCGTCCAGGTCGCTCATCGGGAGCACCGTATCGGGCGCCATATAGGGTCGCCCGCGTGCCCGGTCCGCCCTCCGCTCAACGTGTCGGCTGGCACCCGTCGTTCGGCCGGTCCGTACGCTTGCTGAGGGAGTTCCGTTTCGAGCAGCCCGACCCCGAGCGGTTCTACACCACGTTGGCCGCGGACTCGGTCGGGCAGCTGGCCCAGTACACCGACCTGAACGGCCGGACGCTCCTGGACGTGGGCGGCGGGCCGGGCTACTTTCGCGCTGCGTTCGAGGGTGCCGGGGCCACCTACCTGGCACTGGACGCAGATGTCGGGGAGCTGTCCGGCTTGGGGGAGGTGGCTCGTCGGACCGTCGTGGGTAGCGGGATGCGGCTCCCGTTCCGCGACGATGCGGTCGACGTGTGCTACTCCTCCAACGTCCTCGAGCACGTGCCCGATCCGTGGGTGATGGTGGACGAGATGCTCCGGGTGACCCGCGCCGGCGGCACCGTCTTCGTCAGCTACACGGTCTGGTACGGACCGTGGGGCGGGCATGAGACCGCCCCCTGGCACTACCTCGGCGGGGCGCGCGCCCGGCGCCGTTACCGGCGCCGGCACGGGCGAGAGCCGAAGAACAGGTACGGCGAGTCCCTGTTCCCGGTCACGGTTCGCGCCGGCGTGGCCTGGGCGCGGAGCCAACGTGCGGCGGACGTCGTCGACCTTGCTGCCCGCTACAACCCTTGGTGGTCGCAGTGGCTGCTCCGCGTGCCGCTGCTGCGTGAGGTCGTGACGTGGAACCTCGTGATCGTGCTGCGCAAGAGGTGAGGCCCGACTCGCTGCGTTCGCGGGTCCGCCTCGGCGCCGCCTGCGTGCTCCTTGTGGGGCTCGCCATGGCACAGTCACCAGGGCTGCTGGTCGCCGACACCAAGCTCGACCTCGCCACCGGCCCGGCAGGCTTCCTGGCCCGCGCCACGCATCTGTGGGACCCGGTGGCGGCTGCGGGCCAGCTGCAGAACCAGGCCTACGGCTACCTGTTCCCGATGGGCCAGTTCTTCCTGCTCGGCTCGCTGGTCGCACGTGCCCGGCTGGGCGGTGCAGCGGCTGTGGCTCGCACTGGTGATGTGTGTCGCGTTCCTCGGCGTCGTTCGGTTGGCGCGGGCACTCGGACTCCGCTCCGACCTCGCCCTCGTGCTGTGCGGGTTCGCGTACGCGTTGTCCCCGCGGATGCTCACCACCCTGGGCCCGATCTCCGTCGAGGCATGGCCCGGTGCCCTGGCGCCGTGGGTGCTGGTGCCACTGGTGGTGGGCTCGGAGAAGGGCTCGGCGCGACGTGCGGCAGCCCTGTCAGCCCTGGCTGTGGCACTCGTCGGGGGCGTCAACGCCGCGGCCGCGTTCGCGGTGATCCCCTTGGGGGCGCTGTGGCTGCTCACGCGGAGCCCCGGTCCTCGACGTCGGAGCCTGATGGTCTGGTGGCCCGCTTTCACGCTGCTGGGCACCCTCTGGTGGCTGGTGCCGCTGCTCGTGCTCGGCAGCTACAGTCCGCCGTTCCTGGACTGGATCGAGTCCGCGTCGAACACGACATTCTCGACCACCCTCTTCGACACGCTGCGCGGCACCTCCGACTGGGTGCCGTACGTCGATCCGGGCTCGCGCGCCGGCAACGACCTGATCAGGCTGTTCTACCTGCCGATCGACAGCGGCGTCGTGCTGCTGCTCGGGCTGGTCGGCCTTCTCCATCGCCGCAACCCGCACCGCGGCTTCCTCTCGCTGGGTGTGCTGCTCGGGATGCTCATGGTCAGTGCCGGTCATCTCGGATCTGTGCAGGGGTGGGGTGCGGTGGGTGTGCAGGACCTGCTCGACGGGGTGCTCGCGCCGCTGCGAAACGTGCACAAGTTCGACCCTGTCCTCCGTCTGCCGCTGGTGCTGGGGTTCGGGTGGGTGGTCGACGACGCCGCACACCGGCTCTCCGCACTCAGGGCCGGCGGCCGCGATCTCGACGAGCTGGCCCGGCGGCTACGGCTTCGCGCGGTGCTCGGTACCGCGGCGCTGGCGGTGCTGGGGACGTCGTTGCCCGCCCTCACCGGGCACCTGACGCCGGCCGGTGGACTGGTGGCGGTCCCGGACTACTGGAAGCAGACCGCCGGCTGGCTGGCGGCGCGATCGGACCAGGGTCAGGCCCTGCTGGTGCCGGGGTCCTCGTTCGGCGAATACGCCTGGGGGTCGCCGCACGACGAGCCGATGCAGTCCATCGCGCGCAGCCGATGGAGCATCCGCAACGCCGTGCCACTGGTCCCCGCCGGCAACGTCAGGATGCTCGACGCGATCGAGTCACGGCTCGCGCAGGGGAGGGGGTCGAGCGGGCTGGCGGCGTACCTCAGGCGGGCAGGGGTGGCTTACCTCGTGGTCCGCAACGACCTCGCCCGGCTGCCGGACATCCCCGACCCGGTGCTCGTGCACCAGGCCCTGGCCGGGTCGCCCGGCCTGGAGCGGGTCGCGTCCTTCGGCCCCAAGGTCGGCGGCGACGCGAATCTGACCCGTCGTGGCGAGCGCATCCTGGTCAACGGCGGCTGGCAGTCCTCCTACCCGGCGGTCGAGGTCTATCGGGTGCCGGGTCGCCCGTCGTTCGCGGTTCAGTCCGAGCGCCCGGCCACGGTCGTCGGTGGGCCCGAGGACCTGCTGGACCTCGCCGACCTCGGCGTGCTCGACGACCGGCCGACAGTTCTGGCCGCCGACGTGCGCCGGCGAGACCCGGCGTCACCGCTGGTGCTCACCGACGGGCTCCGCGCGGTGGAGCGCAACTTCGGCCGCGTGCACGACGGCGCCTCGGCCACCCTCGTGGCCGGGCAACGCCGTCGGCTTGCCAACACCGCGCGGGACTACCTGCTGCCGGACGCCGACCGGTGGTCCACCTGGGCCGTGCAGGAGGGCGCCGCGGTCTCCGCGTCGTCCTCGGCGTCGGACGCCACGGCGGTCGGGACCACCCAGCCGGGCCAACTCCCCTACGCCGCGGTCGACGGCCGGGCGGACACGTTCTGGCGGGCCAACTTCCGCACCGACGAGCCCGCCTGGTGGCAGCTCCGACTGGATCGTCCCCGCGGACTGCGTAGCGTCCGGCTGACGGCCGGGCCCGACGGACGGCAGGTCGTCCGGGTGCGCACGGACACAGCGGTGACCGAACCGGTGGTGCTCGAGGCAGGGGGTAGCCGCACGGTCGCCCTCGACGGTGCTCCCACCCGAGTGCTTCGGGTCGAGGACGACTCGGGACGGGTGGGCAACCGCACCGAGCTTGCGGAAGTCGCTGTGTCCGGCATCGCCGTGACCCGACGGCTGCGGCTGCCAGCGGTGCCGTCGGCGTGGGGCAACCCAGACGCGATCGTGCTACGGGCGGTCGACGACGCCCGGCAGGGGTGCGCGCGCGTGCGCGGAGACGTTCGCTGTGTGACCGGCCGCGAAGTGGCCCCAGAGGAGGGCGCCGGCTTCGCCCGCTCCCTCGAGTTGCCTCGCGCCGCACGGTACGCGATGCGGATGGAGGTCGGCCTGCGTCCGGGGAACGCGCTGGCCCGGCGGGTGTTTCGGGACCAGCCGGTCAGTGTCGTCGCGTCGTCCACCGGCACGCCAGACGCCCGTGGCTCGGTCCTGGCCGCGGTCGACGGCGACCCCCACACCACCTGGACAGCGGAACTCGACGACGCCCGGCCGGCACTCGCCCTGAACTGGATCGACCAGCGCACGATCACCCGGCTGCAGGTCGCCACGGACGCCGACACCGCCGCTCGCGAGCCGCGACGCGTGACGCTGACCTGGCCCGGAGGCTCGCGCACCGTGGATCTCGACCGGGACGGTGCGGCGCGGTTCCCGGCGATCCGTACGACGCAGCTCAAGGTGCGGGTCGACGCCGCCGAGCGGGCGAGCAGCCTCGGGTTCGACTCCGCTCGCTCGTCGGTGCCCATCGGGATCACGGAGCTCCGGCTCGATGGGCTGCCCTACCTCCCGATCGCCGTGCCCAGCGCCCCCCGCCGCTTCCCCTGCGGCGCCGGGCCGTCGCTGGTAGTCGATGACGCGACCGTGCGGACCGCCGTGGAGGCAAGCCTCGCCGATCTGTACGCCGGCGACACCGCGCGAGCCATCCCCTGCGGCGACGACCACGTGTCCCTGGGCTCCGGGACGAACCTGGTGGAAGCCCGCGCCTCCGGGCTGTTCCGGCCTACGGCGGTCGTGCTCACGGACGACCGGCCCCTGGCCGCTGCCCCACGCACCCTCGTCGCCACCCGCAAGGACGCCGTCCACCGCACGCTGGAGCCGCGCGCAAGAGGTGGCGTGGTCGTGCTGCGCGAGAACACCAACCGCGGCTGGATGGCCCAGCAGGCTGGCCGGGCCCTGGACCCGGTGGTGGTCGACGGATGGCAGCAGGGCTGGCGAGTGAGGGAGTCCACACGTCCGGTGCGCGTGACGTATGGGCCCGAGGGCGTCTACCGGACGGGTCTCGGGGTTGGCTTGATCTGCCTACTGGCTCTGCTCACGGGGGTGGCCATGCGGCGGCTGCGACTTTGGCGCGACAACCCCGGGCCCGGTCTTCACGGCCGCGAGCTGCCGGGACCGGTCCGCGTGGCGGCCGGCCTGCTGGCTGGCGGACTGCTGGCCGGATGGGCCGGCCTGGCAGTCGCGTCGGTGACCGTCGTACTCGGTTCGTTCATCCAGCGCCGAGCGCCCGAGGCGGGGCCCTGGCTGCTGGCCGCGGTCGTGTTGCCATCGGCGGTGGCCTACGCGTTCCGCCCGTGGGGCGGAGTGTCGGGGTGGGCCGGGAGCCTGGCCTGGCCGCACTACCTCGTGGTGGTCGTGGTAGTCGCGCTCTTCGCCTGGCCCGCAGACCGGCCGCTGCCGCGGCCGCGGTCCTTCAGCCGCAGCGCTGGCCGCTCCACGAGCCGGTAGAGCACCTCCGAGGCGACCAGACTGCCGGCGACGGTCAGCACCCACAGCAGCGGACCCTGCCCCCGGAACAGCTCGTGGTGCAGCAGCTGGCGCACGAGGTAGAGAACCACCAGGTGGATGCAGAAAATGCTGTAGGAGATGTGCCCGAAGTGCCGCAGCCACGACACCGACAGCGCCCGGGCGTAGCGGCTGCCAGGCTCGGCGAACACGCCGGTGGCCACGACCACGGCCGCGATCGCGAGGTACGCGAGGTGCTTGACCACCGACTGCGATGGCGTCGCCACGAGCAGCAGGATCGGCCCGCCCAGGGGGGTGGCCGCGATGAGCAGGAGCCCGGCCGCCGCTGCCCAGCAGGCTCCCGGCATCCGGCACACCGCGACCAAGGTGGACATCACGGCCGACGCAGGCTCCAGCTGGTAGCGCACGTGCACCGCCGCGAGGCCGATGCCGACCATGAACCAGCTCAGGTGCGCAGGTAGCCACAGCAGCGGCGTGCCGGTTGTGACACCCGCGACCACCCCGGCCAGGCTGCCGTTCCACCAGCAGCTGAACAGGACACCGAGCACGAGCAGCGCGGCGATCTTGCGCGGCTGGAAGCTCCGTTGCCGGCGACCGACCACGAGCCACATCAGCACGGGCAGCACCAGATAGAACGTGGCCTCCACCGACAGGCTCCACATCTGCGTCAGGCCCTGGGGGAGGCGCCCTTCGAAGAACACGTTGGTGAGGGTCAGCGTCCGCAGCCACTCGAGCGGGTCTGTCTGGCCGCGGTTCTCCTCGATGACGGTCAACGCGATCACGACCGTGACGAAGTAGACGGGGTAGATCCGCAGGAAGCGCTTGAGGTAGTAGTGGCGGGTCGAAGGCCAGGGCTCGCCCGCTGCCGCTCGGGCGAGATAAGGACGTGCCAGCAGGAAGCCGGAGAGCGCGAAGAACAACGCCACGCCGACGTCGAGGCGCGAGAACAGCGCGCCGACGATGCCGTGCCGGACGTAGTCGCCACTCTGGAACGCCACGTGCGTGGTGAGAACACAGAGCGCGCCGACGGCGCGGAGCGAATCGAGCACGGGAAACTCGGGTCGCAGCTCCAGCCTTGGGTGGCGGGGCAGGTCGCCGGTCACGACGGCACCCCTCCGGGCACCGGCTGGCCGGCCTCGACGGTGTCCACGCACACCGTGACTCCGTCGTCGAGTCCGTCGAGCCGAACCGTGCTGAACGAGCCTTCCACGCGCACGTAGAGACTATGCACCCCGGACTCGACGGAGGTGTGCACCACCGAGCCACCCGCTCGAACCGTCATCGGTGAGTCGTGCGAGGCAAGGTAGCCGATGCGCAGCCACCACACCCACCGGAACGCCCGGCCCTGCATCGGGATCCGGGTACCGGCCGACGTGACCCGCCACCCGCAGCCCTCGATGGGTCCAGGCTCCGAGGCCACGCCCAGCTGGATCGCCGCCGCGCGGAGCCCTCCGTCGGGTCCGACAACGAGCAGGCGGGGGCTGACTGCCGGAAACCGCACCCGGTCAGACACGAGTGGGGCCAACCGGCGAGTGGTGTTGCTGGGCGCCGCGAGCTGGGAGAACACGGAGTCCGGCACCACAGTCTCTGCCAGGTCGGCCCGCCCTTCGGCCCGCAGGTCATCACGCAGATGATGCAGGTAGGCGTCGCTCGCGTTGTCGTGGTGCCAGTAGCCGGCGTACGCCGACGAGCTCGCGACCCCCGAGGCCGCCACGACCAGCAGGAGGACGACCACGACCGGTGCCGGCACCTTCACCGCCAGCAGAGGCGGCTCGCGTGGGGCACTGGACTCGACTGCGCCCACCACGGGCAGGTAGGCCAGTCCCAGGCAGAGCGTCGCGACGCCGACCGCGTCGGTCAGGTAGCGGTACTCCAGTCCGATCACGGCGCCGAACGTCGGGCCCCGGCTGACCACGAGCAGGACGAGCAGCAGGACCAGGTAGCCGGCCAGAAGCGCCCAGGCGCGCAGCGCGCGGCGCCGACGGAGCGCACTGTGCAGGACCACCAGCGCCAGCACCACCCAGGCGAGGTGAACCAGCACGCCCGGTGGGTCTGCGTACGCCGTGGGCGGCGCGATCAGCGACCAGCGCCATGGCCCCCCCAGGATCCCGGCCGGGAAGGCCGTCCCCAGCATGGCGTCCATCACCTCGGGCACGGTGGACGGGTCGATGTTGGTGGCGATCTGCGGCACAGCGGCTAGGTAGTAGGCGCTGTAGCCCACCAGCGCCAGCGCGACCGTCACGACGGCCGCGCGCTGCTCCAGGACCAGGGACCGGAGCCGGGCCCAAAGGCCGCCGCGGGCGAAGTAGGCCACTGCCACAGCAGCGAGGACCGGGAGGACGAGCACGCCCTTGACGTCGAAGAGCAGCCCTCCGGCGACGGCCGCCATCGTGGCGACCAGCCACCGCCGTCCCTCGCCACGCAAGTGCCGGACACCGCAGCCGACGGCGACGAAGAACGCCGCCTGCACCGGGACCAGGTTCAGGGCCGCGGCCCACCACACGAGCGCGGGCACGGTCACGGCGCTGGTGAGGTAGATGACCAGTGGCGCGAGCACGGCCGGTTGCGGGCCGAACAAGGTGACCAGCATCCACAGGGCGGCGGCGCTCGCCAGTGCCTGCATGAGCAGCGTCAAGGTGGCAGCGGCGCCCCAGTTCAGGCTGCCGGACTGGGCGACCAGCCAGACGGCGAGCCGGCCAGCCGGCATCAAATGGCCGTTGTACGGCGTGAACAGCTGAGCCAGGCCGGGACCCTGTCGCGCGTCGTGGAGCAGGTTGTAGTCGTCGAGGAAGAACCAGCTCGGGTAGAGCACCCAGGCGCGGAAAAGCAGCTGAAGGACCACCAGAGCTGCGCCCGCGGCTAGCACCAGATGCTGGCTGTCGCGGGACCGGGTCAGGTCGGTGACGGGCTGCCACGCCCGGGACAGCTGCTTCAGCACCCCGCCTCCTCAGCCGGGAACTATGCCACAACCGCAAGGCGGGTCTGATCCACTGGCCGGCGGTGTCCACGGACTCCGGGCGATACGTTTGGGCAGCCGTCCGCGATGACATGAAGGAGTGACGTGGCGCAGTTTGAGCTCGACGTATGCGTGGTCGGTGGTGCCGGACGTGTGGGCTTCCCCCTGGCAGTCGCGTTCGCGGCGCGAGGTCTCCGGGTGGCTGTCTTCGACATCGACGAGAAGGCGGTGGCGGGCATCGCGCGCGGCGAGGCGCCATTCCTCGAGTCGGGTATCGAGGAGCCGCTGGCCGCGGCACTGGAGCATGGGCTGCTCAGCGCCGGCACGGACCCCGCGGTGGTCAGCGCTTCCGAGTGCGTGGTCGTGGTGGTCGGGACTCCGGTCGATGAGTACCTCAGCCCTGACCCGCAGGCGGTCCCGCGCGCGCTGGAGGAGCTGGCTTCTCACCTGGGCGACGGTCAGCTGGTCGTGCTGCGCAGCACTGTCTTTCCCGGCGTCACGCGGCGCGTGGAGCGGCTGCTGGAGCGCACCGGCCACGACGTCGACCTCGCGTTCTGTCCGGAGCGGATCGCAGAGGGGCAGGCGATGAACGAGCTCTTCGTGCTACCGCAGATCGTGGCCGCCCACACTGCCCGGGCAGGGAAGCGAGCCGAGGAGCTGTTCCGCAGGCTTACCGGCTCGATCGTGACGCTCACCCCGGAGGAGGCGGAGCTGGCGAAGCTGTTCACCAACTCCTGGCGGTACATCAAGTTCGCCGCGGCCAACCAGTACTTCGTGATCGCCAACGACCTCGGCCTCGACTTCTCCAGGATCCGGGCGGCGATGATGCACGACTACGCGCGCGCGGCCGACCTCCCGGGAGCCGGGTTCGCGGCCGGTCCGTGTCTGTTCAAGGACACCATGCAGCTGGCGTCGGTCACCGGCGGCACGTTCGCGCTGGGTCACTCCGCGATGCTGGTCAACGAGGGCCTGCCCGACTACCTGGTCAAGCGGATCGAGGTGGGGCGTGACCTGTCACGGCTCAGCGTCGGCATCCTCGGGATGGCGTTCAAAGCCGAGAGCGACGACCGCCGCTCGAGCCTGTCCTATCGGCTCAAACGGCTGCTGTCCTTCCGGGCCGAGCGCGTGCTCACCACCGACCCCTACGTCAACGACGACCCAGCGCTGCTCCCGATCGAGGATGTGCTGGCCGGCTCCGACCTGCTGGTGGTCGGTGCCCCGCACGCCGTGTACCGCGACCTCGAGACGACCCTGCCGATCATCGACGTGTGGGACCTACGCGGGGCCGGGAGCCGCGTGTGAGTGTCCCGTCGGTGTCGGTGGTGATCCCCGCCTTCCACGAGGCGGACGGAATCGCGCGGGTGCTGGACCGGCTGGTGGAGAGCATCACGCTGGAGTTCGAGGTGCTCGTCGTCGTGGACACCGCCGACGACCCGACGGTGGCCGCCGTCACCGAACACATGGGTGGTGACGCGCGGGTGCGCACCCTCGTCGGCGAGTACGGTCCCGGTCCGGCGAACGCGATCCGGTACGGCGTCGACCAGGCGCGGTTCTCCGTTCTCGTGGTGACCATGGCTGACGGCAGCGACGACCCGCGGATGATCGACCCGCTGGCCCGGCTGGTGGAGCGCGGGGTGGTGGTCGCCGCGGCCTCGCGGTACTCCCACGGTGGCCAGCAGGTCGGCGGTGCGGCCGTCAAGGGGCTGCTCTCGCGTACGGCAGGACGCACTCTGGGCACCTTCGCCCGGGTCGGCACCGACGACGCAACGAACAGCTTCAAGGCCTACGACACCGAGTTCGTGCGCGCGGTCGGGATACACAGCCGTAGCGGCTTCGAGATCGGGCTCGAGCTGACCGCCAAGGCACGCCGGCTACGCCTGCCGGTCGCGGAGCTGCCCACGATCTGGCTGGACCGCAAGGTCGGGGAGTCCTCGAACTTCGACATGCGACGCTGGATCCCGAAGTACCTGCAGTGGTACCGCTTCGCCTTCGGGCCGCGGCTCACGCCGGAGCAGGTGCGACGGCACGCGGAAGCGATCGCCCGGCGAGACGAGCGCAAGGAGGGTGGCACGTGAGCCAGCGCGAGATGGGCCGGGTGCTGGTCACCGGCTCGGCCGGCTTCATCGGCGGCTACCTCGTCGAGGAGCTGCTGACGCGCGGCTATGCGGTGACAGGGGTGGACGACTTCTCCAAGTACGGCCCGGTTGCGAAGTCCTACGACGGGCACCCGGCGTACCGGTTCATCGAGGGCGACGCGCGCGACGTCGACCTGGTGGCGGACCTGCTCGAGGACTGCGAGCACCTGGTCGCCGGAGCAGCGCTGATCGGCGGCATCTCCTACTTCCACACCTATGCCTACGACTTGCTGGCGACCAACGAGCGGATCTTGGCCTCCACGTGCGACGCCGCGATCCGGGTGCTGCCACGGGGGCCGGCTTCGCAAGGTGACCTACCTGAGCTCCTCGATGGTGTTCGAGTCCGCAGACCGTTGGCCCTCGGTCGAGGGTGACGAGCGCCGGATCCCGCCGCCGGTGTCGTCCTACGGCTTCCAGAAACTGGCGGTGGAGTACTTCGCCCGGGCCGCCTGGGACCAGTATCGGCTCCCCTACACGGTGCTCCGCCCCTTCAACTGCGTCGGCGTGGGGGAGGGCCGTGCTCGCGGGGACGTCGAGATCTCCAGTGGGAACGTCAAGCTGGCGATGAGCCATGTGGTCCCGGACCTTGTCCAGAAGGTGCTCAAGGGCCAGGACCCGCTCCATGTTCTCGGCGACGGCGGGCAGGTACGGCACTACACCTACGGCGCCGATCTGGCCCGCGGGATCGTGACCGCGCTGGAATCCGAAGCTGCGCACAACCAGGACTTCAACCTGTCCACCGCCGAGTCGACGACGGTGCTCGAGCTGGCCCGAGACGATCTGGACCAAGGTGCACGGCGAGGACCGACCGTTCTCGGTCGTGCACGACGCGCCGTTCGAGCACGACGTCCAGCGCCGGGTCCCGGCCGTGGACAAGGCGCGCGACCTGCTCGGGTTCGAGGCGACCACCACCCTCGACGCGATGCTGGACGTGGTGATCCCGTGGGTCCGGCGTGCCCTTGCGGACGGGATCCTGTGAGCGCAGTCAGCTGCGGCGGCCGACGACCAGCATCTGCCGGCCGAGCACCCGCCACGCCAGCGGTAGCCGGAGGTAGCCGCGCACCATCAGCGGCCGGACCTGGAACCGGGCGTCCTTGACGGTGTACGGCAAGAACCGTCCGACCCGGCGTCCTCGACCTCGTAGCCGCTCAAACCGAGTGCTTCCTGCACGCTGAGGTCCGTGAGCGGAAGGTGATGGTCGAGGTAGTCCCAGTAGCGACCGGGCAGGTGGCGGATGTTCGGCATCAGCACCACCAGCAGGCCGCCCGACCGAGTCACCCGGTGGCACTCGGCAAGCGTCGCCATCAGGACGGACTTGTCGGGCAGGTGCTCGAAGAAGTTCGAGGTGAACACGGTGTCGACGGACTCGTCCGACAGCTCGGCCAGGCGGTCGGACCTGGTGGTCACGACGGTGACCCCTGGCGCAGCGAACAGCGCGGTGTCCGGGTTCAAGTCGACCGCGATCCTGCGCGCCGCGCGGACCGAGTTGATGAACTCGCAGCTGCCTGCGCCGAGGTCGACAACGGTGCCGTTCTCGGGCACGTACTGCTGGAAGAAGTCGGACACCAGCGTCTCCCAGAGCACGCGCTTGTTGGCCAGGTCGCGCTCGTCGAAGCGCAGCCGGTAGATCGCCGACAGGTCCTCGTCGCCGGAGTCCTCCACCGTCGTCCTCCGATCGGGGCATGGTCGGACACGGCCTGAATCCGCTGTTACCCGCCAGTTACGCTACCGTTCGCCCGACGAAGTTCTGGGAGGGACTGGATGCGTAAGAGCGTGCCTGTACTGTTCGGCCTCGCAGGTTTCCTGATCGTCGCGGCGCTGGTGGCACTCATCTGGGCGCCCGGGGTCGTCAAGCGGACACCGATCGAGAACGACGCGACCACCCGTTTGGCAGGCGAGGCGGCGAAGCTCGACACGGCGACTGGGGAGCTGGCGCCGAACAAGGTCAAGGCGACGAGCATCACCAAGTCCGACACCAAGGTCTCCGACGACAAGGTGGTCGCATTCACCAACTCCAGCTGCCTGCTAGTCGACACTGATGACGCCCCCGACTGCGTCGACGGCAAGGACCAGCGGCTGATCTCGGCCACCACCGACGTCTTCGCCACCGACCGGAAGACAGCGCTCGCGGTGAACTCCGCCAAGTACCTGCCCGACGACGCCGTCGACCACCACGGCCTGATCAACAAGTGGCCGTTCGACGCAGAGAAGAAGACGTACCCGTACTGGGACGGCACCGTAGGCAAGGCGGTCGACGCGGTCTACGACCGCACCGAGAAGCTCGACGGGCTGGACACCTACGTCTACAAGGTGGCCGTCAAGAAGGCCCCGATCGACGTCGCCAAGGGCGTCAAGGGTACCTACGACGACCTCAAGGAGATCTACATCGAGCCGAAGACCGGAAAGATCATCCACCAGACCGACGACCAGCAGCGAGCACTGGCCGACGGCACGCCGGCGCTCGACCTGCAGCTGGCGTTCACCGACGACCAGATCAAGGAGAACGTCAACGATGCCCAGGACAGCATCGGCAGCCTGAAGCTGGTCACGACCACGATCCCGCTGGTGGGCCTGATCGGCGGTGGTCTGTGCCTGTTGGCCGGTATCGCCCTGCTGTTGGCCTCGCGCAAGGGCACCCGAGCCGCCGGCTAGCAGCCCGGCTGTTCCTCAGCGGCGGTCGCCAGGTGGCTGACGTAGATCGCGGTGCCGGGCGTCAGTAGTCCCGCGGACCCGGCTCCAGCCGCCCCAGGTGCGGTCGTGGTCCTCGGGCCACTCCGGCTCGACCAGGTCGTCGAGCACGAAGCCGGCCCGCGCGAGCGCGCGCACCCAGTCGCCGATCGTGCGGTGGTGCTCGACGTAGCCGGCCTCGCCGGTCTCGTCGACCACCTCGACGTACGGCGTGCGGTCCCAGTACGACGCAGTCCGCCACCAGGCCATCCTCGGTCGGGTCGTCGGGGAACATCCACCGGGTCGGATGCGTGATCGAGAACGCGAACCGGCCGCCGGGACGCAGCACCCGCGCGGTCTCGCCGACCACGGCGTGCTCGTCGGCGACGAACTGGAGCGCGCCGAAGGCCGAGAACACCACGTCGAAGCTGGCGTCCGCGAACGGCAGCGCGGTGCCGGTCCCCTCGACGACCGGGACCCGGGACGCCGAGCTCGTCGTCGATCCGGCGGCTGTGCTGGAGCTGGCGGTGGGAGAGGTCGAGGCCGACCGGGTGTCCGCCGCTGCGCGAGCACCCAGCGGGAGCACTGGCCGGCGCCGCAGCCGATCTCGAGCACGGCGCGGCCCGGCGACGTCGCCGAGCAGCCGCAGGTCCGACCTCGTCGGTGCCCTCCGGCGACCAGACGAAGCCGGCGTCGCCGAGGAAGCGCCCGTGCGTGTCCTGGTACTCGTCGGCGTAGCGGTCCCACTCGCCGCGGTTGGCGCGCTCGGTCTCGGTCCGCGTCGGACGGCCGGCGCTCGGGCCGGACCGGGATCCTCATGGCGGTCAACCTATCCCGCTCTGGAAGAGTCGGCGTGTGACGGACTTCGCGGTCGACCTGCAGCCGCTGGCCGGCGGGATGAGCGGCGAGACCTGGCTGACCGAGTAGCCGGGGAGCGGGCCGTGCTCCGGATCTACGGCGGCCGGTCGCTGCGTCGTGGCCCTGCGTGCGTCGGAGGTCGACGCGGCCGTGCTCGGCGTGGCTGGCCGGGCTGCTGCCGGTGCCGCGGGTCCTCGACGTACGACGGGGTGACCCCGACGCGGACCTGCCCGCGCTGCTGGTCACGTCGTACCTGCCGGGGGTGCTGCTCGCGGACCTCAAGCCGACCCTCGACGACGCCGGCCTGGCCCGGGTCGGGCAGGCGCTCGGCACCCTGCTCGGGCGGCTCGCCCACGTGGCGCTGCCGCGGGCCGGCCTGTTCCACGATCCCGGACCTCGGGATCGACCCGATGCCCGAGGAGGCGTCGGCGACCTGACGCTCTGGACCGAGCGTGCCGTCGCCCGACCTGACCGGCTGGGACGAGGCGGACCTGGTCGGCCTGCGCTCGCTTGCCGCGGACGCCCAGGCGCTCCTCGACGAGGCGCCGCTCCGCACCTGCCTCGTGCACAGCGACCTCAACCCGAAGAACGTGCTCGTCGACCCCGACTACGCTCGAGGTCACGGGTCTCCTGGACTGGGAGTTCGCGCACGCTGGCTCGCCGTACGCAGACCTGGGCAACCTGCTGCGCCTGGACCGCGAACCAGCCTTCGCCGACGCCGTGCTCGCCGCCCGTGAGGCGTTCGTGCCGGACCCGCGGCCGGACGCGCTCGACCTGCGCCCGCGCGAGCGACCTGTTCGCCCTCGTCGACCTCGCCACCCGGCGCGAGGAGAACCCGGTAGCGGCCCGCGCCGACGCCCTGCTGCACGCGGTCGCCCGGAGCGGCGATCTGCATGCCTGGTCATACCGGACAGCTGACTAGCCCTGCCGAGTGCGGCCCCTGTTCCTCGTGGTAGTACGACCAAGGCCCAATGGCGCGTGAACGTGGCTCGCGCGCAGGCTTGTCCTACGCCGCAGGAAGCGGCGGACAAGTCTTGGAGGCAGACATGAGCAACATGATCACGAAGAAGGGTTTCCGGGTCACGGCAGCCGGCGTCGTCGCGCTTGCCGTGGTCGCGGCCGGTGCCACGAGCGCTGAGGCCAAGGGTCGCCAGGTCATCCGCTCCGGCGGCTGTGACAACTCGTCGGCTACCTGGAAGCTGAAGGCCCAGTCGGACGACGGCAGGATCGAGGTCGAGTTCCAGGTCGACTCGAACCGGGCGGGCCAGACCTGGGCGGTCCGGATGGGCGACGACGGCCACCGGTTCTTCACCGGCAACAGGACCACTGCCGGCGCCAGCGGCTCGTTCACCGTCAACCGCCGGATCGCCAACCGCGCCGGCACCGACACGATCCGTGCCCGGGCCACGCGGGGCGCCGCGACCTGCGCCGGAGTAGTCAACTTCTGACGTCTCGCCCGTGCAGGTGCGAGAATCGAGAATGTGAGGTACGACATGAAGCGCATCGAGGTGTACGCCGTGGGCATCCTGCTCGCGCTCGTGCCGGCGGTGTTCGGCCTGTGGGGCAACGCGTCGTTCTCGAAGGACGTACCGGTGCGGGTGCCCGACCAGGCCCGCACGACGGCCGCCAAGGTCCAGCCGGACACGCGGGCGCTGGTGGCAGCTGACCGGGCCGGCCGAACGCCGGTCGAGCGCCACCACGCCCGTCATGGCGGGGACGACCTCGCGACACACGACGTGAATGACGACCACGGTGGAGACCGTTCGGGCGACAACGGTGGACACCGTTCGGGCGGCAACGGTGACGACCGTGCGGTCGCGACCAGTGGCGGCGGTGCCGATGGTGGCGGCGGTGGCGCGGACGACCCCGCGACACATGACGTCGGCGACGACCACGGTGGCGCCACCGCTGGCGTGCACCACGGTGGAGTCGACGACACCACGACAGGTCACCACTCGGGAGGCGACGACGGCAACGGCTCCGGCACCTCCGGTGGCGGAAGCGGCTCCGGCACCTCCGGTGGCGGCAGCGGCGACAAGGAGTCCGGTGGCCACGGATCCGACGACTGACCCTCGCACCGACTCCCCGACCGAGCCACTGGTCGGGGAGTCTGGCGCGCCCCCTGAGACCGGGTGGGTCACCCTCGCGAGCCCTGATGTCGACGTCTCCAGCGAGCCACCGCTGCGGATGCGCCGGATCGTCTCGCAGCTCGCCGTCGGGGTGGCGCTGGTGCTGGTCGCGGTGACCGTGGGGGGCACCCTGGCGGCGCGTCGCCTCGCCGAGCGGGAGGCGGTCAACGACGCCGCGAACACCGCCGACGTGCTCGCCGACGTGGTGGTCCAGCCCTCCCTGACCGACCGGCTCCTGGCCGGCGACCCGCAAGGCGGTCACGGAGTTCGACGACCTGGTGAAGGACCGCGTCCTCGGCAACGATGTGGTCCGCGTGAAGCTGTGGGGCAAGGACGGCAGCATCATCTACTCCGACCAGTCAGAGCTGATCGGGAAGAAGTTCCCGCTCGGGGCCGAGGAGCGCGAGGTGCTCGTCAAGCCGCGCACGGTCGCGGAGATCTCGGACCTCAACCGCCCCGAGAACGCGCTCGACCGGAAGATCGGCAACAAGCTGGTCGAGGTGTACCGGCCGGTGTGGACACCCAGCGGCCACGAGGCACTGTTCGAGATCTACACGCCGTACGACCAGGTCAGCCAGCGCACCGGACAGCTCTGGCGCGGGCTTCGCCGGAGTCACGCTGAGCAGCCTGCTCCTGTTCGTGGTGCTGCTCGCACCGCTGCTGTGGCACCTCCTCCGGCGCGTACGACGGGCGCAGCGGCAGCGTGAGCTCCTGCTCGAACGAGCCGTCGACGCCTCCGCCACCGAGCGCCGGCGGATCGCGGCGACCCTGCACGACGGACCGGTGCAGGACCTCGCGGCGACGTCGTTCGTGATCGCCGGGGCGTCGGCGCAAGCCCGGGCGACCGGCCAGACTGCGGTCGTCGACGAGCTGGGCTCCGTCTCCGCGTCCGTGCGCACCAGCATCCGGGCGCTGCGCTCGCTGCTGGTGGACATCTACCCTGCCAGCCTCGCGCAGGCCGGGCTCGGCGCCGCACTCGCCGACCTCGCACAGTCGGTCCGTGCGCAGGGACTCGAGGTGCGCGTCGACACCGACGACGACCTCGGTCTCGAGCCGGACCAGGAGCGGCTGGTCTACCGGGTGGCCCAGGAGACGCTGCGCAACGCGGCCAAGCACGCGGCGCCGTGCACGGTGACGATCACCCTCTACCGGATGCCGGAGGCGGACGACGCGGTCGTGCTCGACGTGGTCGACGACGGCAACGGGTTCGACGTGGCGGAGCGGGTCGCCCACCCGGAGCCGGGCCACTTCGGCCTGCAGCTCCTGGCCGACGTCGCGACGTCCGGGGGAGCGCTGCTCCAGGTCGCCTCCGCACCCGGGCGCGGCACACACTGGCGGCTCCAGGTACCAGGCGCGGGAGAGGAAGCACGATGACCCAGACGACGGAGACCAGCACCGGGAAGATCGCGGTGCTCCTGGTCGACGACCACCAGATGGTGCGCACCGGGCTCGCCGCCCTGCTCGCGACGACCGACGACATCGTGGTCGTGGGCCAGGCCGGCGACGGAGCGGCCGCCGTCGACGTGGCGGCGGGACACCCTGCCCGACGTGGTGCTGATGGACCTGTCGATGCCGCAGGTCGACGGGGTCGAGGCGACGCGGCTGATCCTCGCCGAGCAGCCGGAGGCGAAGATCGTCGTGCTCACCAGCTTCTCCGACCGCGACCGGGTCAGCGACGCCCTCGCCGCCGGTGCGGTGGGCTACCTGCTCAAGGACTGCGAGCCCGAGGACCTGCTCGCCGCGGTCCGCTCCGCCGCCGCCGGCCACGTGCCGCTCGACCCGCGGGTGGCCCGGGTGCTCCTGCCCAGCGCCAGCAGCGGCCGGCCCGAGGACGCCATGAGCCCGCGCGAGGTCGAGGTGCTGCGGCTGGTCGCCCAGGGGCTCGCCAACAAGCAGATCGGCCGGGCCCTGGGCATCAGCGAGCGCACCGTCAAGGCGCACCTGGGCCGGGTCTTCCGCCAGATCGGTGTCGCCGACCGCACCAGCGCCGCGCTCTGGGCGCGGGACCACCTGCCGTCGGGGCGCGGGCGGCCACACCACGTCGCGATCGCCCTCAGCGAATCTCGTGGGAAGCGGCGAACCCGGACGTGGTACCCGCGCCCGCCCACATCACAAGCGCACAACGTCCGACGGCACCGGTTGGACTCGTCGTGCGACGTGCGGATATCCTTTCCGGAGCACCGGAGGTCTGCGCGAGTCTCAGACGGAGCAGCCTCACGCTCGCTGGTGCCGGTCCCTGACCGGCCAACGGAATCCTTTCGTTGAAGGTGAAAGCGGCTTTCGCGTGCGCCCGTACGAACATCTGTCCACCCCCAAGGAACCCACTCCCTTATGACGAGCAGCACACCCACCCTCACCGACCCGACGACCGAGCACCCGCAGGTCGCTGATCAACGACATCGGTTCGGAAGAGGACTTCCTCGCCGCCATCGACGCGACGATCAAGTACTTCAACGACGGCGACATCGTCGAAGGCACGATCGTCAAGGTCGACCGCGACGAGGTCCTGCTCGACATCGGCTACAAGACCGAGGGCGTCATCCCCTCGCGCGAGCTGTCCATCAAGCACGACGTCGACCCCAACGAGGTCGTCGAGGTCGGCGACAAGGTCGAGGCGCTCGTCCTCCAGAAGGAGGACAAGGAGGGTCGGCTGATCCTGTCCAAGAAGCGCGCACAGTACGAGCGCGCCTGGGGCACGATCGAGCAGGTCAAGGAGGAGGACGGCGTCGTCACCGGCACCGTCATCGAGGTCGTCAAGGGTGGCCTGATCCTCGACATCGGGCTGCGTGGCTTCCTGCCCGCGTCGCTGGTCGAGATGCGCCGCGTGCGCGACCTCCAGCCGTACGTCGGCAAGGAGCTCGAGGCGAAGATCATCGAGCTCGACAAGAACCGCAACAACGTCGTGCTGTCCCGCCGCGCCTGGCTCGAGCAGACCCAGTCCGAGGTGCGCCAGGGCTTCCTGACCCAGCTCCAGAAGGGCCAGATCCGCAAGGGCGTCGTGTCCTCGATCGTCAACTTCGGTGCGTTCGTCGACCTCGGCGGCGTCGACGGCCTGGTGCACGTCTCCGAGCTGTCCTGGAAGCACATCGACCACCCGTCCGAGGTCGTGCAGGTCGGCGACGAGGTCACCGTCGAGGTGCTCGACGTCGACATGGACCGCGAGCGTGTCTCGCTGTCGCTCAAGGCGACCCAGGAAGACCCGTGGCAGCACTTCGCCCGGACCCACCAGATCGGCCAGATCGTGCCCGGCAAGGTCACCAAGCTGGTGCCGTTCGGTGCGTTCGTGCGGGTCGAGGAGGGCATCGAGGGCCTGGTCCACATCTCCGAGCTGGCCGAGCGCCACGTGGAGATCCCGGAGCAGGTCGTCCAGGTCAACGACGACGTCATGGTCAAGATCATCGACATCGACCTCGAGCGTCGCCGGATCTCGCTGTCCCTCAAGCAGGCCAACGAGACCAGCGCCGCCGCCGACGTCGAGGACTTCGACCCGACGCTCTACGGCATGACCGCGTCGTACGACGACCAGGGCAACTACATCTACCCGGAGGGCTTCGACCCCGACACGGGCGAGTGGCTCGAGGGCTTCGACGACCAGCGCAAGGTCTGGGAGGACCAGTACGCCAAGGCGCACGCGCGCTGGGAGGCCCACGTCAAGCAGCAGGCCGAGGCCAAGCAGGCCGAGGTCGAGGCGGGCGAGGCCACGTCGTACACCTCCGGCGGCGCGCCCGAGGGCGAGACCGAGGGCGGCACCGCCGACGGTGGCTCGCTGGCCTCCGACGAGGCGCTGCAGGCGCTGCGCGAGAAGCTCACCGGCGGCGGTGCCTGAGCAGGTTGCCTGGCAACCGTCTCGAAGGCTCAGCAGTGAGCGTCTGACCTACCGTTCCACCGGCCGAGCCCGGATCCCGCGAGGGGGTCCGGGCTCGGCTCGCGTTCCGCGGTCTGTCACCCGTGCAAGGTTTTCCGGATCCGGACCAAGCCGATCAGCTGGACGGTGGCGAAGAACGTGCATGCAGAAGCCGACGTCGAGAGACCTCCGGGGCGCCCTTGCGGGCATCCTGGCAGCAGCCGGGGGCGTCGGTGCCTCCATGCTGCTGGCGGCTCTCCTCGGCAGCGCCTCATCGCCGGTCTACGCCCTCGGCACCGCGGTCATCGGGATCACTCCCGGCTGGCTCAAGGACTTCGCGGTCGAGAAGTTCGGCACCAACGACAAGCCGATCCTGCTCGCGTCGGTCTTCGTGGTGATGGCCCTGGCCAGCGCGGCCGTGGGTGTCATCGCCATCCCGCCGGCTGCGGCTCGGCCTGGTCCTCGCTGCGGCGCTGAACCTGGTGGCGCTCGGCGGGGCGGTCAAGACCCTCAACGGGCTCGACTTCTCCGCCGGCACGATCCTGCCCGGCCTGCTCTCGATGGTCGTGAGCGTCGCCCTGCTCTGGTTGTTCGCCCGCTCCTGGGCCGTGCGGACCTCACCGAGAACGACGCGCCCACCGGCTTCAACCGTCGGGTCTTCCTCGAGGTCGCCCTGGCCAGCGGCGGCGTCGCCGTGCGTCGCCGGCGGTACCTCGACCCTGTTCGGCAAGGCCGGTGCCGCCTCGCGGGCAGGACGTCAGGCTCCCCGCCGCCGCGACGAAGGCGAACCCGCTGCCGCGGGGCGCTGACCTCGACGTCAAGGGCATCACGCCGTACCTGACGAGCAACGACACGTTCTACCGCGTCGACGTGGCGCTCAAGGTGCCCCAGATCGACGCCGGCGCCTGGCGCCTGAAGATCCACGGCCTGGTCGACCAGGAGATCGAGCCTCTCGTTCGACGACATCCTCGCGATGCCGCTCGTCGAACGCCGGATCACCCTGACCTGCGTGTCCAACCAGGTCGGCGACCACTACGTCGGCAACGCCACCTGGCTCGGCGTCCCGATGCGCGCACTTCTCGAGCGGGCCGGTGTGAAGAGCGGCGCCGACTGCCTCGTCTCCACCAGCGACGACGACATGACGATCAGCACGCCGATCCAGGCGCTGACCGACGACCGAGACGCCCTCCTCGCCGTCGGCATGAACGGCGCGCCGCTGCCGCTCAAGCACGGCTTCCCGGCCCGGATGGTCGTGCCCGGTCTCTACGGCTACGTGTCGGCCACCAAGTGGGTCGTCGACATGGAGGTCACGAAGTTCTCCGAAGGTGTCGACGTACTGGACCGACCGCGGCTGGGCCGAGCAGGCGCCGATCAAGACCGAGAGCCGGATCGACGTCCCGCGCCAGTTCGCGTCGGTCACGGAGGGCAACGGTCAACGTCGCCGGCGTCGCCTACGCCCAGCGCCGCGGCATCGAGAAGGTCGAGGTCCGCGTCGACGACGGGGACTGGCAGGAGGCCCGCCTCGCCACCGAGGACACGATCGACAACTGGCGCCAGTGGGTCTTCCCCTGGGACGCCACCAAGGGCCAGCACAAGATCCTCGTCCGCGCGACGGACACGACCGGACTACACCCAGACCTCCGATCGGGTCCCACCTCGACCCGACGGCGCCACCGGATGGCACAGCACCACCGTGAACGTCCGGTGACCACCGACGCGAGTCGGACCCATCAGAGGAAACCAGAAACCCAGAAGGGAACCATCATGACCACGCTCAAGACCCGCAAGGTGTTCGCAGCGGCTGCCTGCTCGTTGGCGCTGCTCGGCGTTGCCGCGTGTGGCACCGAGGACACGACCGCCGCCGCCCCGGCCAAGGAGAGCTCCTCGCGCCGCCCCGAGCGAGTCGTCCATGGACGCCACGTCCGACCTCGTCGGCCCGGGCTGCGCCGACTACGCCAAGGCGGTGCCGGACGGCGCCGGCTCGGTCGACGGCATGGCACAGGACAAGGTGGCCACGGCCGCCAGCAACAACCCGCTCCTCAAGACGCTCGTGGCGGCCGTCTCCGGCCAGCTGAACAAGGACGTCAACCTGGTCGACGCGCTCAACGGTGGCGAGTTCACCGTGTTCGCGCCGGTCGACACCGCGTTCGCGGACCTCCAGAAGAAGATGGGTCCCGACTTCGCGACCCTGACCAAGCCGGCCGGGCGCGAAGACGCTGCAGACGGTGCTCACCTACCACGTGGTCCAGGGCCAGCTGGCCCCGGACGCCGTTGCCGGCAAGCACAAGACGCTGGCCGGCCCGGAGCTCAACGTGACCGGTGAGGGCGACAACCTCAAGGTCAACGGCGTCCCGGTGATCTGTGGTGGCGTGCACACCGCCAACGCGACCGTGTACCTGATCGGTTCGGTGCTCGACCCGACCAAGATGAGCCACTTCTGATCCACCGGTGGACTCCACGATTCACCGGTCGGGGTGAGCGAAGCCCCGGTCCGCTCGGCGGGCCGGGGCTTCGTGCTGCCCGGGTGGTGGGTGTTGGCGTGGAACCTGCCCGAGGTCGGGTCACACGTAGTGCTTCTCGAAGAGGTCGGGCTCGTGGGAGCGGGGCGGCTGCGTGGGCCGGCGTCGACCGGCCACTGCCGTCGTTGCGGATCATCCGCACCAGCAGGAACGTCCATGCGGCGAGGACCAGGATCATTACCAGTGTCGTTGTGGTCATGGCAGTTATTCTGCGCCGTACGTGATCCTGCCAACAGTGGCAGAGATGACATGCATGGTTGATTTTCTGCCAGATCGGGTGCAGGCTCGGGCACATGCAGGAACAGAGGCAGATGAAGCGGGTGGCCGTCGTCGTCCAGGACGGTGCGGAGCCGTTCGGGCTGGGTGCGATGTGCGAGGTGTGGGCCGAGCCCTACCACCCCGAGGACGACAACCCGATGTTCGACTTCGTCGTCTGCACGCCACGCCCCGGCCGGGTGCGGGGCGCCTCCGGCTACGACCTGTTCGTCGAGCACGGGCTCGACGCCGCGGCCGACGCCGACCTGGTCTGCTTCTCACCGCACCGCGAGTTCCAGTCGCCCGACCCGTCGGTCGTGGCGCTGGCCCGCGAGACCCACGAGCGCGGTGCGCATGGTCTTCGCACACTGCACGGCCTCCTTCGTCCTGGGCGAGGCGGGCCTGCTCGACGGTCGCGAGTGCACCACGCACTGGCGGCACACCGACGAGCTGTCCGAGGCGTTCCCCGAGGCGAAGGTCAAGCCCGAGGTGCTGTACGTCGAGGACGAGCGCGTGGTCACCGGCGCCGGCTCGGCGGCCGGCATCGACGCGGCCCTCCACCTGCTCCGCTCGGCGTACGGGCAGAAGGTGGCCGCCGACGCCGCCCGCCGGATGGTGCTCCCGCCGCACCGCGACGGCGGCCAGGCCCAGTTCATCCGGCAGCCGATGCCCGAGTGCGACGCCGAGACGCTGTCGCCGCTGCTCACCTGGATCCTCGAGAACCTCGACTCCGGACCTGTCCGTCGAGGCGCTCGCCGAGCGGTCGGCGATGTCGCAGCGCACGTTCGCCCGCCGCTTCGTCGAGGAGACCGGGGCCACCCCGCACGGCTGGATCACCGCGCAGCGCGTACGACGGGCCGAGCACCTGCTCGAGGCCAGCGACCAGCCGGTCGAGCGGATCGCCCACCTGGTCGGTTTCGCCTCCGCCGCCACGCTGCGCCACCAGTTCACCAAGGTGCGCGGGATCAGCCCGCAGGAGTACCGCCGCCGGTTCGGCTGAGCGCCGGCGGTCGAGCCGTCCCTCCGGTGGTCGAGCCGCCCTCCGGTGGTCGAGCCGCCCTCCGGTGGTCGAGCCGCCCTCCGGTGGTCGAGCCTGCGAGACTCTGGTTGCATGGACCGCATGAGCTACTCCGCCGCGGACGACCGCTACGACTCGATGCCCTACCGCTACACCGGCCGCAGCGGGCTCAAGCTGCCGATGCTGTCGCTGGGCCTGTGGCAGAACTTCGGCGACGACCGCGACCGAGGACACCCAGCGCGCGATCCTGCGCCGGGCGTTCGACCGCGGGGTGACGCACTTCGACCTGGCCAACAACTACGGCCCGCCCTACGGACGCGCGGAGGAGAACTTCGGGCGCTACCTCGAGAAGGACCTCGCGCCCTACCGCGACGAGCTGGTGATCTCCACCAAGGCCGGCTACGACATGTGGCCGGGTCCCTACGGCCAGGGCGGCGGCTCGCGGAAGTACCTGCTGTCCTCGCTCGACCAGTCGCTGGGCCGGATGGGGCTGGACTACGTCGACATCTTCTACAGCCACCGGTTCGACCCGGAGACGCCGGTCGAGGAGACGATGTCGGCGCTCGACCACGCCGTCCGGCAGGGCAAGGCGCTCTACGCCGGCATCTCGTCGTACTCGCCCGAGAAGACCAAGGAGGCAGCGACGATCGCACGTGACCTCGGCACGCCGCTGCTGATCCACCAGCCGTCGTACTCGATGCTCAACCGCTGGATCGAGGGCGACCTCCTCGACGAGCTCGAGGAGCAGGGCATGGGCTGCATCGTGTTCACCGCGCTCGCGCAGGGGCTGCTCACCGACCGCTACCTCGACGGCGTGCCCGAGGACTCGCGCGCCGCCCGCGCGGACTCCACGCTGACCGGACTCGACGACGACGTGCTGCGCCGGGTGCGTGCGCTCAACGAGATCGCGGTCGGCCGCGGGCAGAAGCTGGCCCAGCTCGCGCTCCAGTGGGCGCTGCGCGACCCGCGCGTGACGTCGGCCGTGATCGGGGCGTCGTCGGTGGAGCAGCTCGACACCAACCTCGACGCACTCGACGGGCCGCCGCTGACCGACGAGGAGCTGGCCTCGATCGACCAGTACGCCGTCGAGTCCGGGATCAACCTCTGGGCGAAGTCGGCCGAGGCCTGACCACCGCGGGCAGGTCGAGACGGCGCAGCTTGCCGGTCGCCGTGCGCGGCAGCTCGTCGACCCGGTGGTACTCCTTGGGTCGCTTCGGCGGTGCGAGGCCGCTCCCGCGCGTATGTCGTGAGCGTGTCGGTGTCGGCGCGTGCCCACGAACGCCGCGCACACCCGCTGCCCCCAGCTGTCGTCGTCGACGCCGAACACCGCGACGTCGGTCACTCCGTCGACCTCGCGGAGCACGTTCTCCACCTCGGTCGGGTAGACGTTGACACCGCCGGAGATCACCAGGTCCTCGCGGCGGGCGTCGAGGTACACGTAGCCGTCGTCGTCGATGCGGCCGATGTCCCCGACCGTGAACGCCGGTCCGGCGTCCGTCTCGCGCCAGGCCGCCGCGGTCTTCTCCGGCGCGCTGTAGGTAGCTGAACCGCGCGTGCTCCGGCACCACGCACCAGAGGACGCCGTCGTCGTCGACGCTGATCGTGCGCCCCGGCCGGGCCCGGCCGACGGTGCCCGGCCGCACGGCCTCCTCCTCGCTGCGGCAGGCGGTGAACTGGCCCTCGGTGGACCCGTAGAACTCCCACGTCGAGCCCGCCGGGAACAGCTCGACCAGCCGCTCCTTCACCGCCGGCGGACACGGTGCGCCCGCGTGCGCGACCAGCCGGTACGACGAGAGGTCCGGTACGCCGACCCGGTCCCAGTGGGCGAAGAGCCGTTGCAGGTGGGCCGGCACGCAGAACATCGTGGTCGGCCGGTGCTCCGCGATCGCCGCGGTGACGATCGCCGGGTCGAACGGCCCGGGCGCGACGACACGTCCGCCGGCCAGCGGCGTGCCGAGCGCGAAGCGCAGCGGCGCGGAGTGGTGCAGGGGCTCAGCACCAGGTTGACGTCGTCGGCGTCGAACCCCCACAGGTCGCGCTCCTCGCGCACCAGCGCGGTCGGCGGCGGTCCTCGTCCAGGAGTCCGGAGCAGACGCCCTTCGGGCGGCCGGTGGTACCGCTCGTGACGTGGATCGGGCGGCCGAGCGGCGGACCCCGTCGCCGGGGCCGAGCTCGTCGAGCAGCGCCGGCACGTCCGCCGGGTCGGTCACCACGAGGTGCGGCTCCAGGTCGGCGAACAGCGGCCGGCGCTCGGCGTCGGTCAGCCGCGGGTCCAGCGGGATCGGGAACACCCCGCGCCGCAGCAGCGCCAGCACCAGCTCGACGTACGCCGCGGAGCCGGGCACCAGCAGCGCCACGCGGTCGCCGGCGGAGAGCTGCACGCCGCCCATCCTCGCAAGTCGCTAGCGTCGGGCCGAAGCCACCGACCCGAGGAGTGCCCGTGACCGCATGGCCGGGCGGCATCGCCGCCCTCACCCTGTTCGTCGAGGACCTGGCAGCGTGCCGGACCTTCTACCAGGAGGTCTTCGGCCTGGCGGTCGTGTTCGAAGACCGGCACTCGGCCGTCTTCCGGTTCGGCGAGACCCTGGTCAACCTGCTGCAGGTCGACAACGCCGTCGAGCTGGTGGAGCCTGCGACCGCGGCGTCACCAGAGGCGGGCAACCGGTTCGTGCCTCACCCTCGAGGTGGACGATGTGGACGCCATGTGCGAGTCGTTGGGAGCCCGCGGTGTCACCCTGCTCAACGGTCCGATGGACCGGCCGTGGGGCCCGCGCACCGCCAGCTTCCGCGACCCGGGCGGACACATCTGGGAGATCGCGCACTGAGGCCGTGCTCACCACCCGGGAAGCCGGACAGGCGGCCCGGGCCCCTATCCTCGGCGCATGGTGCGGATCGGACTGACCGGCGGGATCGCGTCGGGCAAGAGCACCGTGTCGCGATCCTGCGCGAGCTGGGTGCCGTCGTGATCGACGCCGACGCGCTGGCCCGCGAGGTCGTCGAGCGGGGCACGCCGGGCCTGGCCGCCGTGGTCGAGGAGTTCGGCCCGGCGCTGCTCACGCCGGACGGGGACCTGGACCGGCCGGCGATGGGACGGCTGGTGTTCGGCGACGAGAAGACGCCGGCGCCCGTCGGCGGCTGGAGGCGATCGTCCACCCCCTGGTCTACGAGCGGATCACCGAGCTGGAGGCCGAGGTGCCCGCCGACGCTGTCGTCGTGCACGACATCCCGCTGCTCGCGGAGAACGCCCGGGCGGGCGACTTCGACGCCGTGATCGTCGTCGACGTGCCCGAGGAGGTGCAGGTCGCACGGATGGTGCGTGACCGCGGGTGGACCGAGGACGACGCCCGCTCCCGGATCGGGGCCCAGGCGACGCGCGAGCAGCGGAAAGCGATCGCGACGTACGTCGTCGACAACACCGGGACACACGAAGACCTCCGCCTTCGGGTGGCAGAGGTCCTCGCGGAGCTGAAGGGTTAGGGGCAGGCAGTCCTGGTCAGGCGGCCAGGTCGGGGTCGGCGATCTTGCGGAGCTTGGCGATCGCCTCGCGCTCGAGCTGGCGCACCCGCTCGGCCGAGATGCCGTGGCGGGCGCCGATGTCGGCGAGCTTGTGCTGCCGGCCGTCGACCAGGCCGTAGCGCGACCGCACGATGTCGGCCGACCGCTCGTCGAGCATCTCGACCAGCTGCGTGAGCCGGTCGCGGGACTCCGTGTCGAGCACGGTCAGGTCGGGACCGGGCGTGCTCTCCTGGGCGATCAGGTCGCCCAGCGAGGTGTCGCCGTCCTCGTCGATCGGGGTGTCGAGGCTGACGTGGTCACGACCCCACGACGAGCAGGTCGATCACCCGGTCGACGTCCATGCCGAGCTCGGCCGCGATCTCGGTCGGGTCGGGGTCGCGGCCCAGCTGCCGCTCCAGCAGCCGGCGGGCGCCGCCGACCTGGTTGAGCTCCTCGACGACGTGCACCGGGAGGCGGACGACCCGGGCCTGCTGGGCGATGCCCCGCGTGATCGCCTGCCGGACCCACCAGGTGGCGTAGGTCGAGAACTTGTAGCCCTTGGCGTAGTCGAACTTCTCGACCGCGCGGATCAGGCCGGTGTTGCCCTCCTGGATCAGGTCGAGCATCGGCATCGCGCTGCGGCCGTACTTGCGCGCGATCGACACCACCAGCCGCAGGTTGGCGTTGATGAACTGCTGGATCGCCGCGCTGGCCCTCGTCGGCGAGCCACTCGAGCTCGGCCTGGGTGGCGTATGCCGGGGGCTCCGCCCTTGCGGCGACCGACCCGGCCCTCGGCCAGCAGTGCCTCGGCGAGCAGGCCGGCCTCGATGGTCTTGGACAGCTCGACCTCCGTCGCGGCGTCGAGCAGCGGCGTACGGGCGATCTCGTCGAGGTAGAGCCCGACGCTGTCGCGGCCCTCGATCTCCCGGTCGTTGCGCCCGGCAGTGCGACTCGTGGTGCTCGTGGTCACTGGTGCTCCCTTCCTACAGGGAAACCGGGTCTAGCGAACCGGCCTCTGTTGGTCACAACGATTACCCCGCTTCCGGGATTCCCGAACATGTGCTCGGTGACCGGCGTCCGGAGAACGTGTGTCCTTATGTAGATGAGGACGTGCGACCCCCGCCGGAAGTTGCCGTCGGAAGCCAGTTCTCAGTCACTTCTCAGTGTCGTGTTCGGGACCGACACCATGGGTGGATGGGTCCAGCACACCTGCGGGTCGACCTGAGCGCCGACCGGGGCGAGGGCGGCACCGGTGACGCGGGCTGCTCAGGCTCGTGACCAGCGCAAACGTGGTCCGGGTTCGGTCACCGGGTCGTGGTTGCCGACGACCTCCCGGTGTGCGCGCCTGCGGTCCGGTGACGCGGTGCGGACCCGGGTGGTGGGCTAGCGACGGGGGCGGTGCAGGGAGCGTGAGCGCCGGGTCGTCGATCGCGAACGACATCACCTTGCCGGGACCGGTCTCGGCTGTCTCGAACCGCACGGTGACCACGCCCCGGCCCGACCCCCACACCCAGCCCTGCCCGTGGGCCTCGTGGACGACGTCCATCCCGGGTGCGTACGTCGTGCGCGTCGGCCGGCAGCTCGGGCAGCACGGCCTCCAGCGGCACCTCGGCGTCGGGCTCCTCGTCGGCGAACAGGTCGTCCTGGATCCAGTCGGCCAGCCCGGACACGCCGACCCCGAGCAGGCGGACGCCGCCGGACGTGTCCACCTCGCCGAGCAGGGTGCGGGCCAGCCGGGACACCACGCGCCCGTCGTCCGTCGGGGCCGGCAGGGTCGCGGATCGGGTGTGCGTGGAGAAGTCGTGCAGCCGGATCTTCACGGTCACCGTGCGGCCCGACAGCTTCGCCGTCCTGAGCCGCTCGGCGACCTTCGTCGCCTGCCGGTCGAGCAGGCCCTCGAGCAGCCGCTTGTCGACGTGGTCGGTCTCGTAGGTGTCCTCGATGCTGATCGACTTGGTCTCCCGCTCCGGCACCACCGCGCGGTCGTCGTCGGCCCGGGCCAGCCGGTAGAGCCCGCGCCCGTGAGCCTGGCCGACCACCCTGACCAGCTCGTCCTCGCTGATCGTCGTGCAGCTCCTCGACGGTGTGCACCCCGATCCGGCGCAGCCGCTCGGACGTCGCCGGGCCGACGCCCGGGATCACGCTCACGTTCATCGGGCGGAGCAGGTCGAGCTCGGTGCCCGGCTCCACCACGACCAGGCCGTCGGGCTTGTCGAGGTCGCTGGCGATCTTGGCGACCAGCTTGGAGGTGGCGATGCCGACCGAACCGGTGAGGCCGCCGGTGACCTCGTGCACCCGATCCTTGAGCCGCAGGCCGAGGGCCGTCACGGACGCCACCGAGAGGTCGGGCAGGTCTGCGGCCGCGAGGTCGAGGAACGCCTCGTCCATCGACAGCGGCTCGACCAGCGGCGTGATCGACCGGAGCAGCTCCATGACCCGCGCGCTGGTCTCGCCGTACGCGTGGAAGCGGCCGGTCAGGAACGCCGCATGCGGGCACCGGCGCCGTGCCTCGGCCGTCGGCATCGCCGAGTGAACGCCGTGGACGCGCGCCTCGTAGGACGCCGTGGCCACGACGCCGCGTCCGCCGACACCGCCGACGACGACCGGCTTGCCGCGCAGGGACGGCTTGTCTCGCTGCTCGACCGAGGCGAAGAAGGCGTCGAGGTCGACGTGGAGAATCGTCGCCTCGGAGCGCATGGTCGCCATGCTTCCACGCGGCGACGACGCGTTTCGCGTGCACAGGCCGCGCCGGCGGGCGCGTCGTCCACAGGCGTCCCGGACCTGCTTCGATCGCGGGCTTCCGGAGGGGACCGTGGCGGAATGAAGACCAGCCCCTACGTCGCCCGTTCCCCCGAAGACCTGATCGCCCTCGTCCCCTTCGTGCTCGGCTTCCACCCGTCGGAGTCCGTGGTGCTGCTGACGTTCGGTGCGCCCGATGGCTCGTTCCACGCGCGGGTCGACCTGCCCGACGGTCCCGACGACCGGGCACAGGTCTGCGAGATCCTGTGCAACGCGGTCCGCCGCAACCGCGCACCGACGACCGCGGTGATCGTGTTCAGCCGCGAGGTGGAGCGCAGCGTCGCGATCTGCGCCGACCTGGTGCCGGCCCTGCTGGGCACCGGCGCCGTGCGTGGTCGACGCGATCCGGGCCGACGGCTCGCAATGGTGGTCGGATTCTCGACCCCGATCCGGTCGCTCACGACTACGACAACCAGGTGCATCCGTTCACCGCGGCGCAGGTGTTCGAGGGCCGTGCCGCGCTGGGCAGCCGTGACGAGCTTGTCGACTCGCTCGTCGGCACCGACCCGGCGGAGACCCTCCGCGTGTCCCGGGCCGCCGACCTGGCCGTCGACCGGCTGCTCCCCGCCGTCCGGGCGCGTCCGCGCACCGCCGGTCGGCGGCAGGCCAGGTGGTTGCACAAGCGGCTGTCCGCGGCGGTCGCCGACGGCGAGCTGCTGCCGGCCGCCGACGCCGGCCGGGTCCTTGCCCTGATCGGCATCCATGACCTCCGCGACGTGGCATGGGGTGACATGACGCGTGCGGTCGCGGGAGCGCACGTCGGCATCTGGCGCGACCTGGTCCGTCGGTCGCCTGCCGATCTGCTGCCCGGGGCGGCCGCCGTGCTGGGCTTCGCTGCCTGGCTCTCAGGTGAGGGTGCGCTGGCCTGGTGCGCGGTCGAGCGATGCCTCGAGGGCGACCCCGGTGACGCGCTCGCGCACAACGTCGCGGCCCTCCTGCAGAACGCCGTCCCGCCGAGCAGCTGGACCCCGATGTCGCCGTCGCAGATGCCGGCACTCTCCGGCTGGTCGGAGCGCGCCTCATGATCCCCGCATCGGCACCCACCTCGCTGCAGGCCATCACAGCCACGAAGGTGCACAGGGGGGTTCGCGGACCGCACGGCAGCGGTCCTGGCTGCGAGCGAGGGCCGCATGAGCGCATGGAGCACGCGAGCGAGATGCTGGAGACCTGACCGGAGAGACCCATGGCCAGTCGGGATGATCCTCGGTCCCTTCGGGGGCTGCCGTGGAGACCGCCCGGCGCCCTAGTCTCCTTACATGGGCGAAGAGGTGGAGCAGCAGGAGTTCTCCGGAGCCGACCGGACCCGGTACCGCGAGAAGGTGCGCCGCAACCTCGACGTGTTCGCGCGGATGCTGGCCGAGGCGCGGTTCGACGCCGACGACCCGATGACCGGCCTCGAGATCGAGCTCAACCTGATCGACGAACGCGCCGAGCCGGCGCTGAAGAACGCCGAGGTGCTCGAGGCGATCGCCGACCCCGAGTTCCAGACCGAGCTCGGGCAGTTCAACCTCGAGATCAACGCCTCCCCGCGCAAGCTCCGCGAGGGCGGGCTGTCCGGGTTCGAGGACGCGTTGCGGGCCAGCCTCAACGACGCCGAGACGAAGGCGGCGGAGTCGGGCGCCCACATGGTGATGATCGGCATCCTGCCGACGCTCGAGCAGGGCCACATGAACGCCTCGTCGATCAGTGCCAACCCGCGCTACCAGCTGCTCAGCGACCAGATCCTCGCCACCCGCGGCGAGGACCTCGCGATCGACATCGGCGGCCGCGGAGCGGCTGGTCACGACCAGCGAGTCGATCATGCCGGAGGCCGCCTGCACGAGCACCCAGCTCCACGTGCAGGTCAGCCCCGAGCAGTTCCCGGCGTACTGGAACGCCTCGCAGGCGATCGCCGGCGTCCAGCTCGCGCTGGGCGCCAACTCGCCGTACCTGCTGGGCAAGGAGCTGTGGCGCGAGACCCGGATCCCGCTGTTCGAGCAGGCGACCGACACCCGGTCCGAGGAGCTGAAGACCCAGGGGGTGCGGCCGCGGGTGTGGTTCGGCGAGCGCTGGATCAACTCGATCTTCGACCTGTTCGAGGAGAACGTCCGCTACTTCTCCGCGCTGCTGCCGATCACCGACGACGAGGACCCGCTCGCGGTGCTCGAGTCCGGCGGCACGCCGTCGCTGCCCGAGCTGCGGCTGCACAACGGCACGATCTACCGCTGGAACCGCCCCGTGTACGACGTCGTCGACGGCCTGCCCCACCTGCGGGTCGAGAACCGCGTGCTCGTCGGCCGGGCCGACCGTCGCGGACACGATGGCCAACGCGGCGTTCTACTTCGGCCTGGTCCGCACGCTGGCGAGCAGCGAGCGCCCGCTGTGGTCGCAGATGTCGTTCTCCGCGGCGGAGGACAACTTCCACGTCGCCGCGCAGCTCGGCATCGACGCGCAGGTGTACTGGCCGGGCGTCGGGCAGGTGCCGGCCGCCGAGCTGGTGCTGCGCCGGCTGCTGCCGATGGCGCGGGAGGGGCTCGCCGCTGGCGGCGCTCCGGACCGAGGAGGTCGACCGGTTCCTCGGCATCATCGAGCAGCGCTGCCTGACCGGTCAGAACGGCGCCTCCTGGTACGTCGACCGGGTCCAGGCGCGGCAGGCCGCCGGGGACGACCGGCACGAGGCGCTGCGCGCGACCCTGCTCGACTACCGCGAGCGGATGCACGCCAACGAGCCCGTGCACACCTGGGACGCGACCTGAGTCCTGAGCCGGCCACACGGAATGGAACCCGAGGTACGCTGTCGCGCCCGTCGATCAGCGCGGTGGTGCACCCGCGCCAGACGCCCTCGGAGCACTCACCCGGTCGTCCGGTCGCATCGACGTGCTCATTCAGTCAGGTGTCGTGCGCGACCGTCCGACCAGCGGTCGCACCCGCCGCCAGGTGCGGCTCGCGCCGGTGCACAGGTCGAGCCACCCGTGCCGGGTGACCACGTGGACCGCCTGGGTCGCCGATGCCGTGCCGACCGAAGGCCGTCCGTGGCCGCCGCGAACCACGCCAGGTCGCGCGTCACCGACGCATCAGCTCACCACCACGGGTCAGCCAGATGCTGGTGGCCGCGGCGTCGATGCCGCGGTCGAGCGCCGCGTGGTCAGGTCGTCCGCGCGCAGCCCCGCGTCGTACGACGGGTCCGCCGGCAGCGTGATCCGGTCACCGGCCAGCTCGCCGACGTGCACCAGCGTCGGCAGGGCACGGGTGCGTGCCGCAGAGCGGTCACGAACCGGCGCACCTCCATCCGGAGTGCGGCCGTGCGCTCCGGGCCCGAGTCCATGCAGCCAGCGTGCCCGCGATGCCCGCGGAGGACCAACCTTCATCCACAGCGCTCGACCGAGTAGCCTCTCGGCAGGCACCGACGAAAGGCGACGGACGTGGGATCGATCGTGGTGGGCTACGTGCCCAAGGCCGAAGGCAAGGCGGCTCTCGTGCGGGCGGTCGAGGAGGCCAAGCTGCGCAGACCTCAAGCTGGTCGTCGTCAACTCCAACCGGGGCGGCCGGGAGCTCAGCGAGAGCGAGAGCTCCGAGATCGAAGAGCAGCTCGACGAGGTGCGCGACCGAGCTCAAGGGCTCCGGCGTCGAGCACGAGGTGCGGCACTTCGTGCGCGGCCTCGAGCCGGCCGAGGACCTGATCAGCATCGCCGGCGAGGTCGAGGCCGAGCTGATCGTGATCGGCCTGCGCCGGCGCACGCCGGTCGGCAAGCTGATCCTCGGCAGCAACGCCCAGAAGATCCTGCTCGACGCCACCTGCCCGGTGCTCGCGGTCAAGGCCTGACGACCCGCGGTGGGTGTGCTCACGTCGGGGCGCCGGTTCACCCGGCTCCGGAGCTGAGGGCGAGCCGGTGACGAGCGCACCGACCGACTGGCTGCTCACGCACCACGAACGCGGCAACGCCCAGACACGGCTCGACGACGACCACCCGGGCGACGAGGCCTGGTCGTCGGGCAACCTGGTCCGTCCTCTCATCCACGGTGCGACGTACTTCGCCGAGCTTCACGAGCGGATCGAGGCCACACGTGAGGGCGACCTCATCTACTTCACGGACTGGCAGGGCGACTACGACGAGCGCCTGACCGGCGAGCCGGGCACCGAGGTGGGCGACGTCCTCTGCCGCGCCGACGAGCGCGGGGTCGACGTCCGCGGCCTGATCTGGCGCTCGCACTGGGAGGGTCTCGGCTTCACCGCCGAGGAGAACCGGCACCTGGGCGAGCGGCTCCAGAAGCGCGGTGCGGAGGCGCTGCTCGACATGCGGGTGCGGGCAGGCGGCTCGCACCACCAGAAGCTGGTCGTGATCCGGCACCGCGACGACCCGGTGCGCGACATCGCCTACGTCGGAGGCATCGACCTGTGCCACTCGCGCCGCGACGACGCCGACCACGGGGGAGACCCGCAGGCGCTGGCGATGGCCAAGGAGTACGGCGCCACCCCGCCCTGGCACGACATCCAGGCGGCGATCAGCGGGCCGGCGGTCCGCGACGTGGAGACGGTGTTCCGCGAGCGCTGGGAGGACCCCGCGCCACTGAGCCGCAACCCGTGGTACTGGCTGCAGGACAAGATCCTGCGCCACGACATGACCCCCGACCCGTTGCCCGAGCAGGCGCCGGCGCCCCCGCCAGTTGCGGGCGGCACGCACGTCGTCCAGCTCCTCCGCACCTACCCCGACCTCCGCCTCAACCGTGACTACGGCTTCGCCAACGGCGGCGAGCGCAGCGTCGCCCGCGGCTACACGAAGGCGCTCGAGCGGGCGCGTCACCTGGTCTACGTCGAGGACCAGTACCTGTGGGGCCACCACGTGGGCAGCGTCTTCACCGAGGCGTTGCGCAACCAGCCCGACCTTCAGGTGGTCGCCGTCGTCCCGCTGCACCCCGACCTCGACGGCTGGTCGCGCCGGCCGGAGCTGCTCGGACGGCGCCGAGCGATGCTGGAGATGCTCGACGTCGCCCCCGAGCGGGTGCTGTTCTTCGGTGTCGAGAACCATCAGGGCACGCCCGTCTACGTCCACGCCAAGACCTGCATCGTCGACGACACCTGGGCCACGATCGGCTCGGACAACTTCAACCGTCGCTCCTGGACCCACGACTCCGAGCTCTCCGCGGTGGTGCTCGACGAGCAGGGTGTCGAGGGCGGCTTCGGCCAACGGCTGCGGCTCACCCTCGCCGCCGAGCACCTCGACCGCACCGTCGACGACGACTCCCTGCTCGAGGTGATGTCCGACTGCGTCGACCCCGCGGGCCTGGTCGCCGCGTTTGCCGAGTCCGCAGCCCGCCTCGACGCATGGCACGAGGGAGGTCAGGCGGGGGAGCGTCCGCCGGGCCGACTCCGCCGGATGCGGCCTCCCGCGCTCGGGCCCGTCGTCCGCGCGCTCTCGGTGGTGCCCTACCTCGCCATGCACGACCCCGACGGGCGTCCGCGCTCCCTCAAGCGGTCGGGTGGTTTCTGACACGTGGCTCCCCACACCTGTGCGGCGCCTGGTGCGGGTTTACCGGTGACAGATGGTGCATCCCTCAGCGTCGGCCCACTTGCGGGTGCACACGCAGTGGGATGACGATCCAGAACGCGACGTAGGCCAGGACCGCCACGAGCATCGCGATGATGCCGGCAGTACGACCGGCAGCGAGGTCGAACGCGAGGAACACCACGCCGCACATGGTGAGCGCGGCGAGCACGAGGCCCGCTCGGGCGATCCGGTTTGCAGTCTCGACCAGCCATGGCCGACGGTCCCGGCGGAACAGGATCCGGTGGTAGGCGATCGGTGCCAGCACGGCCATGCTGGCGCCGACCGCGCAGGTGAGGACCACGAGGTACGCCGTCCGCTCGACGTGGTCGAGCCTGTGGAACTGGTCGGTGAACGGCACCGCGAGCAGGAACCCGGTCAGCACCTGCACGCCGGTCTGCGTCGACCGCAGCTCCTGAATCAGCTCGGTCCAGTTGCGGTTGATCGTCTGCTCGGGGATGGCGCCCGATGGTGGCTCCGGGTCCGGCGTGGTCACATCCGCACGCTACTGGCCCGACATCGTCGGGCGATGCGCGTCGCAGCCGGGATCGGGGCATCCGCCTGTGTCGATCCACAACGTCAAGGTGCGAGTCTTGTCCTCATGAGCTTCCACATCACTGGTGACCGCGAGGCGGACCGGGTCCTGGACGAGTCACCGTTCGCTCTTCTTGTCGGCATGTTGCTCGACCAGCAGTACCCGATGGAGCACGCGTTTCGTGGCCCCGCCAAGATCGTCGAGCGCTTCGGCACGCTGGAGCCGGCGCGGGTCGCCGACGCCGACCCCGAGGCGTTCGCCGCGATGTGCGCGACGCCGCCGGCGGTCCACCGCTACCCCGGGTCGATGGCAACGAGGCTGCAGGCGCTGGCCCGGATCGTGGTCGACGAGTACGGCGGGCACGCCGAGCGGCTGTGGCTGGAGGCCGGCTCGGGGGCCGAGCTGGTGCGGCGGATCGAGGCGCTGCCCGGATTCGGCAAGCAGAAGGCCCGGATCTTCGCCGCGCTGCTGGCCAAGCAGCTCGACGTACGCCCCGCTGGCTGGGAGCAGGCCGTGGGCGACTACGCGCTTGAGGGCTACCGCTCCGTGGCGGACGTGACCGACGTCGCGTCGTTGGAGAAGGTCCGGGCCTACAAGAAGGAGAAGAAGGCGGCCGCGCGGGTGCAGTCCGTCTGACAAGGTCCGAACACAGGACGACCGCACTTCCCCCATTTCGCCTTATAGCGGACGGTTTAGAGCGGGGTGCAGCGACCTCGTGAAGCGACCCCGGCTGTCCTGTGGGCAACTACTGACTCCAATACCCGTAGGGGTGCAGTCACCGCCGTCCGCGGCTGAAACCCTGTGTAGATGGCGCCGGATATTCCGGAGGGTTCGACGGTGCAGGTGCGTTTCGCCGGCACCTGGTACGACGCCCGGGTCCTGAGCTGGTCCCTCGAGGACGAGTCGTGGTGGGCGCGCGTCCGTTGGGTGCCGCCCTCGGGCAACGGCTTGCTCGGGACGTTCCCGGACCGCGACGTCCGCCGTCACGAGGAGCACTCAGGTACGAGCCCCTCACGCGCTGCGCACGAAGGCATGATCGACGCCCACGGGGGGTGACTCCTCTGCGGTGGCGCACACCGGGGTGCTCGGACAAGTCCGGTCCCCTGGTCGCGGACCGACGGCTGAGATCCGCGCGCGTGCCCGGTCCGATCCTTGGTTTCGAGCGGGTCCGTGCCAGAATGGGACCTGCGGCTGTTGACAGGTACGGTCTTTGCCGCGCCCTGACTCTGATTCCACTGTTCGCAGCAGGAGAGGTTGTACGTGTCCCCGAGCTCCTCCCGGACCGCCAGCGCAAGCAAGAAGGCACCCGCCAAGAAGGCACCCGCTGCCAAGACGGCGGCCGCCAAGACCGCCGACAAGACGCCTACGGCGAAGAAGGCCCCGGCCCAGCGCGCCGCGAAGAAGGCGCCGGCCAAGAAGACCGCGAAGGCCGCCGGCAATGGTGCAGCCGCCGTGGCCGAGGTCGCGGTCGGGCCCGACGGCAAGAAGATCCTCCCTGACATCCCGGATGCCGAGTTCGAGAAGGACGTCGCGACCGACCCGTCGCTGAAGGAGGAGGAGGACGAGAGCAAGGGCTTCGTCGTCTCCCAGGCGGACGAGTCGGACGAGCCGATCCAGCAGGTCATGGTCGCCGGCGCGACCGCCGACCCGGTCAAGGACTACCTCAAGCAGATCGGCAAGGTCCCGCTGCTCAACGCGGAGATGGAGGTCGAGCTCGCCAAGCGGATCGAGGCTGGTCTCTTCTCCGACGAGAAGCTCGCCAAGGGCGGCAAGATCACGCCGAAGGCCCTCGACGAGCTCGAGTGGATCGCCGAGGACGGCCGCCGCGCCAAGAACCACCTGCTCGAGGCGAACCTCCGGCTCGTGGTGTCGCTGGCCAAGCGCTACACCGGTCGCGGCATGCTCTTCCTCGACCTGATCCAGGAGGGCAACCTCGGCCTGATCCGTGCGGTCGAGAAGTTCGACTACACCAAGGGCTACAAGTTCTCGACGTACGCCACCTGGTGGATCCGGCAGGCGATCACCCGCGCGATGGCCGACCAGGCCCGCACCATCCGGATCCCGGTCCACATGGTCGAGGTGATCAACAAGCTCGCCCGCGTCCAGCGGCAGATGCTGCAGGACCTGGGTCGCGAACCCACTCCGGAGGAGCTCGCCAAGGAGCTCGACATGACCCCGGAGAAGGTCATCGAGGTGCAGAAGTACGGCCGCGAGCCGATCTCCCTGCACACCCCGCTCGGCGAGGACGGCGACTCCGAGTTCGGTGACCTGATCGAGGACTCCGAGGCGATCGTCCCGGCCGACGCGGTCTCGTTCACGCTGCTCCAGGAGCAGCTCCACGCGGTGCTCGACACCCTCTCCGAGCGCGAGGCCGGCGTGGTCAGCATGCGTTTCGGACTGACCGACGGCCAGCCGAAGACCCTCGACGAGATCGGCAAGGTCTACGGCGTGACCCGCGAGCGGATCCGGCAGATCGAGTCGAAGACGATGTCGAAGCTGCGCCACCCGAGCCGTTCGCAGGTCCTGCGCGACTACCTGGACTGAGGGCATAACGCTCTTGGTCCAGATATTCGACTAGTTTGGGCGCGACCCGAACGTTGATCCTCCCCGTCCGCGCTGGTGAGGCACGCGCATCTGGCGAAACGGCCCAAGCCAGGAAACAACGTCGATCCCGTGGGCGGACATCAGCCCCCGGAGTCTCGGTCCTCCGAAGGCTGATGCGGCTGAGGCCGCCCGCGCAGTTTCGCGATGCCCAGGATCGTGTCGTTGGCGACGCGCGGTCAGACTGATATGCGCGGGTTGGATACCGCAGGACGGTGCTTTCGGCAGGAGCGTGGACCGCGTGTCTAGCGTCGAGCGTCGCGAGCTGGGGTGCTCGTTGCTCATAGATCGTTTCGCGGGTCGCTCCACGCGCTGCCACCAGCCTCGTGGACGGCGAAGCAGATCGTGCAGGCTGCTATTCCTCGAGGATCGCCAGGGACCACACCAGCCGGCCAGCTCGCGAGCGATGGCCACGTTGGCGATCGTGTTCTTCTTGCGACGCTCGGTGAATCTGACCCATCGCTGGTGGAGACGCCGGTTGCCCTCATCGCCACGTGCGCGGGCAGCCGCTGGGGCGAGCTCCCAGCGATCGCGCATGGTCTTGCCGACGCCGGTAGCGGGAGCGGTGGTGCCAGGCGGCCTCGACCAGCAGTCGCCGCACGTGGGTGTTGCCGGTCTTGGTGATCGAGCCCTGGATCCGCGAGGTGCCTGAGGAGTGACTCGCTGGGCACGAGCCCGACGAAGGAGCCGATCGTGTTGCCGGTGAACCGGCTGCCAGTCGCCGATCTCGACGGCCAACGCGAACCCGGTCAGGGTGCCGATCCCACGCAGGCAGCCCAGTCGGTGCACCATCGGGGTGAACTCGCGATCTGGCGGCCATCTGAGCGATCGCGACGTCGAGCCGATCCCGGCGTGCCTTCATGGCCAGGACGTTCTCGTAGTCGGAATCGAAGGCCAGCCGAGTCGCTCCAGCGCCCAGCTGTGCCGACGGCCGTCGTTGCGCAGCCAGATGTCGTGCTTGCCGAGTCCAGGCGTCGCCGTCGTAGTAGACGATGCCGTGGCGCAACAGCAGCTTGGAGACCCGGTGCCGGGCCCGCATCAGGTCACCGCGGCAGTCCTCCCGGGCTCGGACCAGGTCACGGGCAGCCTCCTGATCCACGCTCGGGATCGCGACCGCGGTGATCTGGTCCAGGCGCAGCAGCTTGGCCAGGTGGATCGCGTCCTTGGCGTCGGTCTTGACCCGATCACCCGGCGGGCTTCTGCAGCTTGCGCGGCGCCGCGACCTCGCACCGGATCCCTGCAGCGCTCAGCGCCCGATACAGGTCGAACCCGGTCGGACCGGCCTCATAGGCCACTGCCACCGGACCCGGCAGGTCCTGGACCCAGGACGTGATGCGCTCATGTGACGGGGTCAGCTTGGACTGCAACAGCTCGCCCGTGACGCCATCGATCGCCGCTGCAGCGACCGATCGTGCGTGCACGTCGAGCCCAACACTCGTACGCTCAGAAAACACCGGGGCCTCCCACAACTGTTGGATAGGCCGAGCAGGCCGCCCCTGCTCGGTAACCCACCCCCGCCCGTGTCGGGGGGTCGGCTGACTCACACGCAGAACCGCCCCGGCACTAGTGCGCGACTACCTGGACATGAGCGCCCAGCACCGTCTCAACGACAGCGATCTCCAAGCACGCCCGCCGCGGGCGGCTCCCGCTGGTCGAGCACGAGACCGGCGATGGCTCCGGCTAGACCATCTCGCGTTGGTCGGCACGCGGACCACGTGAGGGGGCCCGCTGCTCGGCCATCACGTACGCCGGCTGAGGGCCAACACCGCTACCCCGGCTACGCCTGCGCCGCTTGCGCCGTTGCAACGTTCGGTACCCCTCAGGACCCCACCCGTAGATGACGAAGCCCGTCAACGTGCACAGCTCTACCCCGAGAAGAACCTCCATGCCCTGAACCCTTTCGTGCTCCGGTTGGGAAAACATTGTGGGCCGCCCTTTAGTCGTAGGACCAACAGGCAATACCGGCGAGTACCTCCGCGGACCTACCGTATAGACCAATGGCTCGGGCCAAGCTGGTCAGACCCTGCGTCTCTGCCGAGCAGGGTCCGCCCAAGCCTGACCCCCCGATGCCGAGCCCCCCATAGGCATCGGGGGAGTCGGGCTCAGGGCAGGCAACCGGGACCCACCTCGCGGGCGAGCATCGCGGCGAAGTGCCCACCACCCAGGGGGAACGGCCCTACCTCTGCCGGGGAGGTCCTGAGCATGATCGCCGCAAAGCCGAGCCGCCCCGCCCGCCTGGGGACACATTTGGGCGGGGGCGGCTCGCGCGGCTCCCCACCAACAAACTGTCGGGCGCAGGGGTTCCGTCTCAGCAACGGTAGGGCTGCCCAGGTCGGGGAAACCTTGGGTCGTAAGACCATCGGCCAATGCCGGCGTGTACCCCGGCGGGCCTAGGCTCAAAGTTTGGGCCTCGAGACAACGCGCTGGTCGGGCTACGGACGCCGAGATCCCAGCCGGCGCTCGGTTATATTTCGACCCCAGCGCTCCTGACCTGCACGGAGGAACCCGATGACGTACCGCGTTCCGCCGTTCCCCGTGCGCGACTCCCTGGACTGAGGCTCGGCCCATGTCCAGGCTCGAGCTGCTGGCGTGGGTGCTGCGCCGAGCACGGGCCGACGTCGACCGAGCGTTCTGAACCGGTACGACGGGTGCGGGCGATGGGGGACTTGGTGGTGGGCGTGCTGGAAGGGGCCGGGTTCTACCTGCAGGTCGCGCTGATCGTGGTTCCGCTGCTGGTGCTGTCCGCGGTGCTGCTGCGCGTCGTACGCCGTCGGGCGCGGGCGGCAGGCGATGCGCTCCGCGCGGAGCTGGAGGCCGACCCGCCGGTGCTCGGGCCGGAGCAGGTGGTGGCCCGGCCGGTCGCGGGCGAGGTGCCGCCGGTCTCCGGCAACGGGGTGCTGGCGCTGAGCCCGACCCGCCTGCTGTTCCGCACCTCGACCGGTGCCGCCGTGGACGTGCCGATGAAGGACGTGACCGGGGTGCGGCTCCAGGAGTCGTTCGCCGGGGAGGCGCAGCCCGGGCGGGTGCACGTCGTCGTGAGCACGGTGGCGGGGGAGCGGGCGTTCCTGGTCGACGACGGCCATCGGTGGCGAAAGGCGATCGACAAGGCGCGCGGGGGGCCTGACCCGGGGTGAGTGCCGGAACGGGTGTGCCGACCACGGTCGGTGGACCGGGTCGCCCGGCTCACGCGGGTGGCTGTACGCCGGCGGAGCGGCCGGACTCCTCGCCCTCGTCGTCGGGCCGGGACTCGGCGCGCGGGCCCGGGCGGGCGGCCCGCGCCCGGCGTAGCTCAGGGGCCAGGTAGCGGTCGGTGTCATGCGGCACGGACGGCTCCGGCATGTCGGCGCGCGAGGACCGGCGGTGCTCGCGGTAGGCCACCGCCATCAGCACCAGGAAGGGCCCGAAGCACATGCCGTAGAACAGGAGCTGGGTGTGTCCGTCCATGTCTCCCACGGAGATGTGCATCGGAGGCGACACGCTCGTCACCGTCCCAGTATCCGTCCGGACCGACGATTCGGCAGGCATTCGCGGGCTCAAGTGACGTGCCCACGTTCGAGCTGGAGCCGAGGGCGAGTTCTCGCCGCACGTGACGCACGTCAAGTGCCGGATCGGCTGGTCGGCTGGCGGAACGATCATTGGATCGATAAAATTACCGTCATGAACCGCACCCTGATCGAAGAGCTCGACGCCCTCCACACCGCCTACGTCGTCGCCGTCAACGAGGCGATCGAGGCCGACGACCTGGCCCGCGCCGAGGCGCTCGCCCTCGCCTACGAGGACGACGCGATCCAGCTGATGGCCGAGCGCGAGGGCCTGACCCACCTGCTGCCGCTCCAGCGTCGCCGCCCGGCGGACTCGCGGCTGCGCCGCATTGTGCGGCTGCTGGCTCCGCGCGCCGCCTGACGTTCGTCACGCCTCTCGTCGCGGACCGGTGGTTGACTGGCCGCCGTGGCGCACCCTCTCGAGCAGGCCCGACGCGCGACCGGCCTTGCCGTCCAGCTGTACGGCGAGCAGGCCCGCGGCGCGTTCGACGCCTACGTCCGGCGTGACCCGTTCGCCCGGCTGCGCCACCGGCCCGGCCGGGACGACCCTTACCCGGTCTACGAGCGGATCCGCGCCGGAGGTCCCTTCGTCGTCACCAGGATGGGCAACCTCGCCTCGGTCGACCATGCCGTGTGCCGAGAGGTGCTCCGCAGCCGGCGGTTCGGGGTGCAGCCCGAGGGGGAGGCGGCCCCGGACGACGGCTTCGACCTGTCCTTCCTCGACCGCAACCCGCCCGACCACACCCGGCTGCGTCGGTTGGCTGCTCCGGCGTTCAGTCCCCGGCAGGTGGCCGGCTACCGGACCACGATCGAGAAGACCGTCGACCACCTGCTCGAGACCGCGCCGACCGAGTTCGACCTGGTGCCACGGCTCGCGACGCCGCTCCCGATCGCGGTGATCAGCGAGCTGCTCGGCATCCCCGACGCCGACGAGGAGGCGTTCGCGCGCTACGGCCGGGTGATCGGGAGCGCGCTGGGCGGGGTCCGCTCACTGCGGCACGTCCGGGCCCTGGTCGCCGCCGAACGCCGACCTCACCCGGATCTTCGAGAGTCTCTTCGAGCTTCGCCGACGCGACCCGCGCGACGACCTGATCAGCCGACTCGTCGCAGCAGAGGGCGACAGCCTGACCGCGGCCGAGATGGTGCCCCTGTGCACTCTGCTGCTCATCGCCGGCTTCGAGACGACGGTCAACCTGATCGGCAACGCGGTCAACGCGCTCCTCGACCACCCCGACCAGTGGGCGCTCCTCCGCGACGACCCCGGACTCGCAGCCGGTGCCGTGACCGAGACCCTGCGCTGGGACCCGCCCGTGCAGCGCACGGTGCGGATCTCCTTCGACCACACCGAGATCGCTGGCCATCCGGTGCGCGCGGGCCAGTTCGTGCACGTGCTCCTCGGGGGCGCCAACCGCGACCCCGTCGTCTTCCGCGACCCGGGGACCTTCGACATCCGGCGCCCGGACGCGGGGGAGCACCTTGCGTTCTCGAGCGGCATCCACCACTGCCTCGGTCGGCCGCTGGCGGAGCTCGAGGCCACGATCGCACTCGAACGCCTCGCCGTCGCGATGCCGCGGCTCCGCCGTGCGGGCGCCGTACGACGCCGCAACGCGACCCTGATCCGCGGGCCGCTGAGCCTGCCGGTCGCCAGCAGGTGAGCCGGGCCCCCTTGCTGCACCTGCAGAGCGCGGCCTGCGGTCGCTCGTCGCCGGGAACCGTCCGGACCGTCGTCGACCACTTGGCGCTCGAGATGGCCGAGGGCAGCTACGTCGCCGAGAGCCTCGTCGCCGACACCCTCGACCAGTGCCGGGCCGACCTGGGTGCCCTGCTCGGCGTCGACGCCGATGGCGTGGCCCTGACCGGTGGCGCCACAGCCGCGTTGCTCACGCTGCTGGCCGCCTGGCCGCTGCCGACGGGTGCCGAGGTAGGCGTGGTCCCGGGCGAGTGGGCGCCGAACGTCGACGCCTTCACGCACCACCGGCTCCGCCCTCGCCGGCTGGCCGTCGACGGGGACGGGGTGCTCGACCTCGAGGCCCTGGCGCGCACGTTGCGTGCCGACCCGCCCGACGCTCGTGCACCTCGACGCATCTGGCCTCGCACCGGGGTCTGGTCCAGCCCGTCGCCGAGGCGCTCGCGCTCTGCCGGGCGGCCGGCGTACCGCTCTGGGTGGACGTCGCACAGTCGCTCGGCCACCTCGACACCGAGCGTGGGCGCCGACGCGTCGTACGCCCCGGCCCGGAAGTGGCTCAACGGGACCCGCGGCGTCGGTGTCCTCGCGGTCGCCGTGCCGTGGCGCGACCGGCTGCGCCCGTTCCGCCCCGCGCAGCTCACCGACCCGCGGCCGGTCCGGTTGCTCGAGCCCGAGGAGTCCCCCGTCGCTGCACGCGTGGGCTTCGCGCACGCGGTACGCGAGCACCTGGAGACCGGGCCGGACCGGGTGCGCTCGGGACTCGCCGAACGGGGGCGCGTCGTGCGTGGGCTGCTCGGAGCGGTCCCCGGGTGGGAGGTGGCGGACCCGCCCGGAGTGACCGGTGCGCTGGTGTCGCTGCGTCCGACTGCCGGCCAGGACGTCGCGACCGTGCGCGAGCGGCTGCTCGGGGAGCACCGGATCCTCGCGACGGCCTGCCTGCCCTGGCGGGCGCCAGGCGACATGAGCGGGCCGCTGCTCCGGATCGCGCCCCACCTCGACGTCACCGAGGCGGACCTGGAGCGCACCGCGAGCGCGCTTCGCGGGATGAACCGCGGATGACGGGTTCCTGACAGATCGAGAAACCTCCCCCGGGACTGTTGGGTCTGTCGGTGGTCCGTGGTTCGGTGGAGGGGTACACGAGGACGGTCCCCACGGGCCGCCCCCGCACCGACCCGCGGTCGACAGTCGACCGGTCCGGACCTGGAGGGGGCGGAATGACCGCTCAGAGAGTCACCTCACCCGTCGTGCGCGCGCCCGACGACCTGCTGACTGGGCACCGATCCCGTCGACGCGGCCCGTGCGCACGTCGCCGGCGCGGCCCTCGCCGAGAGCCCGGGTGGCCGCGTGGGCCTCGAGCTCGAGCTGCACCTGGTCGACCTGGCCGCGCCGGCCCGCGCCGGCCCGCGTGGACCGAGATCGCAGCGGCTCGTCGCCGGTCTGCCCGCGATGCCGGCGGGCAGCGCGGTCACGCTCGAGCCCGGGGGCCAGGTCGAGCTGTCCACGCCGCCGGGCGCCGACGTCGTCCGCGCCGTGGCCGCCCTGCGGACCGACCGGGAGGTGCTCGGCACGGCCGCTCGCGCGAGGCCGGCTACGGCGCCGCACCCGCTCGGGTGCCGACCCGGCGCGGCCGGTGCAGCGGGTCAACCCCGGCGCCCGCTATGCCGCGATGGAGCAGCACTTCGACGCCCTGGGCTGCGCGGGCTCCGGGCATGGCGATGATGTCGGCCACCGCCGCGCTGCAGGTCAACCTCGACGCCGGCCCCGCCGCGGGCTGGGAGCAGCGGCTCGGCACTGGTGCGCGCGCTGGTCCCGTGCTGGTCGCGCTCGTCGGCCACCTCGCCGTACCTCGGCGGGCGGACGCTCCGGCTGGCACTCGATGCGCCAGGGCACGTGGCAGGGCATCGACCACGGCCGCAGCGACCCGTTCTCCGGGGCGAGCCGGCGTCGGCCTGGGCGTTCTACGCCCTGCAGCGCCCCGGTGATGCTGGTCCGCGACGGCACGGCCATGGTCCCGGTCACGCGACCGGGTGTCGTTCGCCGAGTGGCTGCAGGGCGACGGGCCGGTCGACGCGGCCGCCCGACGGTCGCCGACCTCGACTACCACCTGACCACGCTGTTCCCGCCGGTGCGGCCGCGCGGCTACGTCGAGATCCGCTGCATCGACGCCCTGCCCGACCGCTGGTGGCCGGCGGTCGCCGCGGTCACCGCGACCCTGGTCGACGACCCGGTGGCGGCCGACCTCGCCGCCGAGCTGTGCGCGCCGGTCGCCGACGCCTGGGAGTCCGCGGCCCGCGTCCGGCACCGCCGAGCCCGCCGTACGACGCGGCCGTCCTCGGCTGTCTCGACGTCGCCGCCCGGCGCTGCCCGCCGTGCTCTGAAGCGCCGAGGTCGAGGAGCTCGCCGAGCTGTTCGACTCCGGCCGCACCCCCAGCGGTGAGCGTGCGCCGACGGGTCGAGGCGGTCGGACCGCTCCGTGCGTTCGAGGAGGAGGCCCGTGCCTGAGCCGGCACCCGACACCGTCGCCCGCGGCCTCGAGGCCGCGCGTGGTCGCACCCACCACGCTGACCGAGGTTCGACGACGCCGAGCTGACCACCCAGCACAGCCCGCTGATGAGCCCGCTGGTCTGGGACCTCGCCCACATCGGCCAGCAGGAGGACCTCTGGCTGCTGCGCGGCGGCAACGCCGCGTGCCAGGGCCTGCTGTCGGCCAAGGTCGAGAAGCTCTACGACGCGTTCGAGCATCCGCGGGCGCACGCGGTGAGCCTGCCGCTGCTGACGCCCGCGCGAGGCCCGCACCTTCATCGCCGACGTCCGCGGCCGGGTGTTCGACGGGCTCGACGCGCGCCGAGGGAGAAGGCCTGTTCCCCTACGTCATGGTCGAGCAGCACGAGCAGCAGCACGTCGAGACCATGCTCGCCACCCACCAGCTGCGCGACGGCGAGCCGCTGCTCGGCGCGGGGACGGCGCTGCCGCGCGGGCCGGCTGCTGCCGGCCGACTCGGTGCTGGTGCCGGCCGGGGAGTTCGTGCTCGGCGTCGACGGCGACCACGAGCCCTGGTCGCTCGACAACGAGCGTCCGGCACACGTCGTCGACCTGCCGGCCTTCCGCATCGGCGCGGGTGCCGGTCACCAACGCCGAGTGGCAGCGCTTCGTCGACGCCGGCGGCTACGACGAGCCGCGCTGGTGGTCGACGCGCGGGCTGGCAGCACCGGATCGAGGCCGGCCTCGAGCGGCCGCTGTTCTGGTCCGCCGACGGCTCGCGGCGCCGCTTCGGCCACGTCGAGGAGATCCCGGCCGACGAGCCGGTGCAGCACGTCTCCTTCCACGAGGCCGAGGCCTACGCCGCCTGGGCCGGCGCGCGGCTGCCCACCGAGCAGGAGTGGGAGAAGGCCTGCGCCTGGGACCCCGACCTCGGCCGCCGGCGCCGCTGGCCGTGGGGCGACTCGGACTGGACGCCGGCCCTGGCCAACCTCGGCGGCGACGCGCTGCGTCCGGCCCCGGTCGGCGCCTACCCGGCGGGCGCGTCGGCGTACGGCGTCGAGCAGATGATCGGCGACGTCTGGGAGTGGACCTCGTCGGGCTTCGAGCCGTGGCCAGGCTTCGCGCCGATGCTCTACGCCGACTACAGCGCGCCGTTCTTCGGCGGCGACTTCCGGGTGCTGCGCGGTGGCTCGTGGGCCGTCGGCGGCGCGTCGGTCCGGCCGTCGTTCCGCAACTGGGACCTGCCGATCCGGCGCCAGATCTTCGCGGGCCTGAGGCTGGCCTGGGATGTGTAGGCACCTGGCCTGGCTGGGGGCGCCGCGCACCGTCGCCGCGCTGGTGCTCGAGCCCGAGCACGGGCTGCTCCGCCAGTCCTACGCAGCCGCGACGGCAGCGGCGCGGCCTGCTCAACGCCGACGGCTGGGGGGTCGGGCTTCCACGTGCCCGGCCGGCCCGAGCCGGTGCGCTGGCGCTCGGCGCGGCCGCTGTGGGGCGACGCCTCGTTCGCCTCGGTCGCACCCGTGCTGCGCGTCCGGCTGCGTGCTGGCGGCGGTGCGCTCCGCCACGGTCGGGATGCCGATGGACGAGACCGCGGCCGCGCCGTTCACCGACGGCCGCTGGCTGCTCTCGCACAACGGCCGGGTCGACCGCGTCCGTGCTGCCCGCTCGCCACGACGCCGAGTCGGTCTGCGACTCGGCCGTGCTCGCCGCCCACGTCTTCGCCGAGGGGCCGGACCAGGTCGGCGAGACGGTGCGCGAGGTCGCCGCCGCCGACCCGGCGGCGTCCCTCAACCTGCTGCTGACCGACGGCGCCCGGATCCTCGGCGTGACGTGGGGCGACGCGCTGAGCTACCTCGTCGAGCGCGACGGCGTGGTCGTCGCCAGCGAGCCGTACGACGACGACCCGCGCTGGGTCGACGTACCCGACCGACACCTGATCGAGGTGACCCTGGAGACGGCACGTCCCGCCCCGTCGTCACCGTGACCGCACTGGAGAGCTGATGCCGACCACCGACATGTCCGTCCACCTCGACCCGGGTGCCCTCGCCGACCAGATGGCCGTCGACGTCCGTGCGGGTCTGACCGCACGCCCAAGGTGCTGCCGCCGAAGTACTTCTACGACGCCCGCGGCAGCGAGCTCTTCGACGAGATCACCCGGCTGCCGGAGTACTACCCGACCCGCACCGAGCGCGCGATCCTCGACGCCCACGTCGCCGACATCGCGGCGGCGACCCGGGCCGAGACGCTGGTCGAGCTCGGCAGCGGCACGTCGGAGAAGACCCGGCTGCTGCTCCGGGCGCTGGCCGGGCGCCGGCACGCTGCGCCGGTTCGTGCCGTTCGACGTCGACCCGGCGGTGCTGGCCGAGGCCAGCGAGGCGGTCGGTGCCGAGTTCCCGGGCGTGGTGGTCGAGCCGGTGGTCGGCGACTTCGAGAAGCACCTCGCCGAGCTGCCCGCGTCGTCCGCGGCAGCTGCTGGCGTTCCTCGGCTCGACGATCGGCAACCTCGACCCGGTCCAGCGGGCTGCGTTCCTCGACGACGTGCGAGGAGCGCTCGGCCCGGACGACGCGTTCCTGCTCGGCACCGACCTGGTCAAGGACCCGGCCCGGCTGGTCGCGGCGTACGACGACGCGCGGGGCGTGACCGCGGAGTTCAACAAGAACGTGCTCGCCGTGCTCAACCGCAGCCTGGGCGCCGACTTCGACCCCGACGCGTTCGACCACGTCGCGGTCTGGGACGCCGACCACGAGTGGATCGAGATGCGGCTCGAGTCGACGCGCGACCAGCGGGTGCGCGTGGCCGTCCTCGACCTCGACGTCGACTTCGCGCGCGGCGAGCAGATGCGCACCGAGATCTCGTCGAAGTTCCGGCGGGCCGGGGTCGAGCGCGAGCTGGCCGCGGCCGGGCTCCGGCTGACGCACTGGTGGACCGACCCGGCGGGCGACTTCGCGCTGTCCCTGTCGGTGCCGGCCCACCGGTGACTCTCAGTCGTCGAAGGCCTTGACCACGTCCTCGTCGATCGTGTGCTTCGGGCCGGTGAACCAGTGCTTGGCCGACGCGTGCCACCAGATCGCCAGGATCACGAGCGTGCCGATGGTGAGGATCGGCGCGTAGTTGACGAACTTCCACGAGAAGTCCGCGTTGCCCGGCACGGCTGCCGGCGTGAACGGCAGGATGAAGTAGATGCAGATGATCGCGATCTCCGCCACGGCGATCGGGTTCATCCACTTGTACTTGCTGCCCAGCGTCCAGCTGCCCGGGACGAACGCATCACCCATCCTCCAGCGCAGGTAGATGGGAATCAGGAAGGCCAGGTAGAGCCCGATCACCGCGACCGAGACGACGGCGTAGAACGCCACCGGCACCGGTGCGCCGTTGATGTCGACCCGGATCAGGGCCGGCAGCGTGATCAGCGCGCCGACGACGGCCACGAAGATGACGGCGTTGGCGGGGATGCGCGTCGTGGGGTTGACCTTGGAGAGCAAGCGCGAGCCCGGGATCGCTCCGTCACGGCTGAACGCGAACGTCATCCGCGAGGCACTGGTCAGGCAGGCCGTCGTGCAGAACAGCTGGCCCGCCGTCGAGATCAGCAGCACGATGAAATGCCAGCCCTCGGGCAGCGCCTGGCCGAAGATCACGTCGACCGCGCCCCCGCCCGCGGTCACTTTGTCCGGGTCCTGAACCGCGAACACGAAGGCGAGCAGCAGGACGTACCCGCCGACCGCCGAGTAGAAGATCGAGCGCCAGATGCCCTTGGCGGCGCCGTCGGCCGCCCCTTGCGTCTCCTCCGACAGGTGGGCCGAGGCGTCGAAACCGGTGATCGTGTACTGCGTGAGCAGGAAGCCGAGTGGCAGCACCAGGAACCAGTAGAACCCGCTGCTGTAGCCCGAGTTGTTGATCCGATCGGTGAACACGAAGCCGGCGCTCTGGTGGGTGTCGGGCACGACGATCAGGATCAGGATCACGATCGTGGCGCCGGCGACATGCCACCAGACGGAGATGTTGTTGACGATTGCGAGCAGGTGACCGCTGAAGATGTTGGCGATCGCCGCGAGCACCAGGATGACCACGAACATGATGAAGACGCGAGTCAGCGAGTAGCTGTCTGCGTAGCCGCTGCTGAGCGTGCTGAGCGTGAGGTCGAAGAACGTCGCGGCGCCGTACGCCACGGAGGCGGTGACCGCGAGCAGACCGATCAGGTTCAGCCAGCCGGTGAAGAAGCCAGCCGCCGGGCCGCCCATCTTCGAGGCCCACCAGTAGATGCCGCCCGACGTCGGGTAGGCGGAGACCAGCTCGGACATCGTGAAACCGATGATCAGGATGAAGGTGGAGATGATCGGCCAGCCCCACGAGATCGCGACCGGGCCGCCGTTGTTCCAGGCCTGGCCGAACGTGGTGAAGCAGCCGGCGAGGATCGAGATGATCGAGAACGAGATCGCGAAGTTCGAGAAGCCGGACCACGAACGGCTGAGCTCCTGCTTGTACCCGAGCTTGGCGAGCAGCTGGTCGTCCGCCGAGAGTCCGCTTGCATCCCTGGTGGCGTCTGACATGGGCACTCCTGGGCTGAGAGGGGCGTTCCCCGGGAGGCTAGACCCGGCGGGATCGGGACGTCTACGGCTGGCGAAAAAAAGGTTTGAACTCAGACCATTGACGTGACGCGCGATGCGTCGTGAGACTGGCGCACGTGACCGCCGCCCCCCACCCGGCGCCCGAGCCCCCCGCGGAGCGCGAGCCTGACAGCCTCGGCGAGGCGGTGCTCCGTCCGGTCCGCGGCCATCACGCCTTCGAGGCCTGTGTGGAACAGCTGGGCACGGCGATCCGGCTGGGCGTCTACCCGCGGGGCAGCACGCTGCCACCGGAGCGCGAGCTGGCCGAGCGGATGAACGTCTCGCGGGCAACCCTGCGGGAGGCGATGGCGGCCCTCCGGGAGGCGGGACTGGTACAGACACGTCGGGGACGCGGAGGCGGCACCGTGGTCACGCTCAAGCCGACCCTGCCCGGCCCGGGGTTCGGCGCGTCGTACGGCGTCGCGGCGGCTGGACTGGCTGGACGCGCTCGAGTTCCGGCGCATGGTCGAGCCCGGTGCGGCCCAGCTCGCGGCCGGCAGCGACCTGTCCGAGGCCTCGCGTCGGGCCCTTGACCGGGCCCACGAAGCGGTCGCCCACGCGAGCGCTCCCGGCGGCGCACCGGCAGGCCGACTCCCGCTTCCACCTGACGATCGCCACCATCACCGGCTCCCGACGCGTGATCGAGGCCGTCACGTCGGTCCAGGCGTCCCTGCACGAGATGCTCAGCGCGATCCCGGTGCTGCCGACGAACATCGAGCACTCCGACGCGCCAGCACGCCCGGATCGTCGAGGCGATCCTCGCCGGCGACACCGCGCGGGCACGGCGCGAGATGGAGCACCACTGCGACGACACGGCCGCGCTGCTGCGTGGGCTGCTGGGATGAGGGAGCGAGCATGCGCAACGACCGGCACCTGAGCGTGGAGCACCTGACGGCCCGGATCGACACCGGGGAGATCGACACCGTGGTGGTCGCGTTCACCGACATGCAGGGGCGGCTGCAGGGCAAGCGGCTGCACGGCGCCTACTTCCGCGACGAGGTGCTCGGCCACGGCACCGAGGGCTGCAACTACCTGCTCGGCGTCGACATCGACATGAACACCGTCGACGGCTACGCGATCACGTCGTGGGACAAGGGCTACGGCGACATGGAGTTCGTGCTCGACCTCGACACGATCCGGGTGCTGCCGCACCTGCCGGCGACCGCGATGGTGCAGTGCGACCTGGCGTGGCCGGACGGCAGGCCGGTGGTGCAGTCGCCGCGGGCGATCCTCCAGGCGCAGGTCGACAAGGCTGCGGAGCTGGGCTTCGTGGCGCTGGCCGGCACCGAGCTCGAGTTCATCGTCTTCGAGGACACCTACGAGGCGGCCCACGCCGCGAGCTACCGGGACCTCACGCCGGCGAACCAGTACAACGTCGACTACTCGATCCTCGGCACCACCCGGGTCGAGCCGCTGCTCCGCGACATCCGCAACAGCACGTACGCCGCCGGCATGAACGTCGAGGGCGCCAAGGGCGAGTGCAACTTCGGCCAGCACGAGATCGGCTTCCTGTACGACGACGTGGTGGTGACCGCGGACAACCACGCGGTCTACAAGACGATGGCCAAGGAGATCGCGTCGCTGCACGGCAAGTCGCTCACGTTCATGGCGAAGTACGACGAGCGCGAGGGCAACTCGTGCCACATCCACCTGTCGCTGCGCGGCACCGACGGCGAGGTCGTGTTCTGGGACGACGAGGGCGAGGGCACGGGCGTCGTACGCCGCTCTACGACTCGTTCGTCGCCGGGGTGCTGGCCAGCGATGGCCGACTTCACGCTGCTGTTCGCGCCGAACATCAACTCCTACAAGCGGTTCGCGGACGGCTCCTTCGCGCCGACCGCGATCGCCTGGGGCGAGGACAACCGCACCTGCGCCGTGCGCCTGGTCGGACACGGCCGCGGCGCGCGGATGGAGAACCGGGTGCCGGGCGGCGACGTCAACCCCTACCTCGCGCTCGCGGCGATGCTGGCCGGTGGCCTGCACGGCATCGAGCAGGAGCTGGAGCTCGAGCCGCCGCTGGTCGGCAACGCCTACACCTCCGACAAGCCGAAGGTGCCGCACACGCTGCGCGACGGCGCGCGACGCCTTCCAGGGCTCGGCGCTGGCCCGGGCAGACCCTGGGCGACGAGGTCGTCGACCACTACACGAACATGGCCGACGTCGAGCTCCTCGCCTTCGACGTCCGCCGTGACCGACTGGGAGCTGCGCCGCGGCTTCGAACGGATGTGACGTGACCACCCACACTGTCCTGAACCCGGCCACCGCCGAGCCGGTCACCGAGGTCCCGCTCGCCTCGGCCGAGGAGGCCGACGCGCTGATCGAGCGCGCCGCCGACGCCTTCCCGGCCTGGCGCGACGTGGCGCCGGGGGAGCGGGCCCGGCTGCTGCGGGCCTTCGCCGCGGTCGTCGACGCGCACGTCGAGGAGCTGGCCGAGCTCGAGGTGCGCAACGCCGGCCACACGCTGGGCAACGCGCGCTGGGAGGCCGGCAACGTCCGGGACTGCCTGAACTACTACTCCGCGGCCCCGGAGCGGCTCTTCGGCCGTCAGATCCCGGTGGCCGGGGGCGTCGACGTCACGTTCCGCGAGCCGCTCGGCGTGGTCGGCGTGATCGTGCCGTGGAACTTCCCGATGCCGATCGCCGGCTGGGGCTTCGCGCCCGCGCTGGCGGCCGGCAACACCGTGGTCCTCAAGCCGGCCGAGCTGACGCCGCTGACCGCGATCCGGCTCGGCGAGCTGGCGCTCGAGGCCGGGCTGCCCGAGGGCGTGTTCACCGTGATCCCCGGCAAGGGCTCCGTCGTCGGCCAGCGGTTCGTGGAGCACCCGGCCGTGCGCAAGGTCTGCTTCACCGGCTCGACCGAGGTCGGCAAGCAGATCATGGCGGGCTGCGCCGAGCAGGTGAAGCGGGTGACGCTCGAGCTCGGCGGCAAGAGCGCCAACATCGTCTTCGCCGACGCGGACATCGCCAGGGCCGCCGCCACCGCGCCGTACGCCGTCTTCGACAACGCCGGCCAGGACTGCTGCGCGCGCTCGCGGATCCTGGTCGAGCGGTCGGCGTACGACGAGTTCCTCGGCCGGCTCGAGACGGCGGTGCAAGGGCATGCGGGTCATCGACCCCGGGAGCGACCCGACAGCGAGATGGGGCCGCTGATCTCGGCGCAGCAGAAGGAGACGGTCACCGGGTACCTCGACGACGTCGAGGTCGCCTTCACCGGTCCGGCGCCGGACCTCGACGGGTTCTGGGTGCCGCCGACCGTGGTGCTGTCCGACGACCCGGCCGAGCGGATCTGGCGCGAGGAGGTGTTCGGACCGGTCGTCGCGGTGATGCCGTTCGACGACGAGGCCGAGGCCGTGCGGCTCGCGAACGACACGGAGTACGGGCTGTCCGGCTCGATCTTCACCCGCGACGTCGGCAAGGCGCTGCGGGTCGCGCGGGGGGTCGAGTCCGGCAACCTCAGCGTCAACTCGCACGCGTCGGTGCGCTACTGGACGCCGTTCGGCGGCTTCAAGCAGTCCGGTCTCGGCCGCGAGCTCGGCCCCGACGCGCCGAACGCGTTCACCGAGGAGAAGAACGTCTTCATCGCGCACGACTGAGTCTCGACAGGCTCGACCGACCGAAGGAGGGACATGGCAGGACGGCTGGACGGCAAGGTCGCCGTGGTCACCGGCGGATGCTCCGGCATCGGGCTGGCGACGGTGCGCCGCTTCGTCGAGGAGGGCGCCAAGGTCGTCATCGGCGACCTCGACGACGAACGCGGTGCCGAGGCTCGCGGCGGAGCTCGACGGCACGACCTACGTGCACGTCGACGTCACCGAGCAAGGACGAGGTCGACGCGCTGTTCGCGACCGCGAAGGAGACCTACGGCTCGGTCGACATCGCCTTCAACAACGCCGGCATCTCCCCGCCGGACGACGACTCGATCCTCGACACCGACCTCGACGCCTGGCGGCGGGTGCAGGAGGTCAACCTGACCAGCGTCTACCTGTGCTGCAAGGCGGCGCTGCCCTACATGCTCGAGCAGAAGCGCGGCTCGATCATCAACACCGCGTCGTTCGTCGCGGTGATGGGCGCCGCCACGTCGCAGATCTCCTACTCCGCGTCCAAGGGCGGCGTGCTGTCGATGACCCGCGAGCTCGGCGTGCAGTTCGCGCGCGAGGGCGTGCGGGTCAACGCGCTGTGCCCGGGGCCGGTCAACACCCCGCTGCTCCAGGAGCTGTTCGCCACGGACGCGGAGCGCGCCGCCCGCCGGCTGGTGCACGTGCCGATGGGCCGCTTCGGCGAGCCCGAGGAGATGGCCAACGCGGTGCTGTTCCTGGCCTCCGACGAGTCCAGCTTCATGACCGCGTCGACGTTCCTGGTCGACGGCGGCATCTCCGGCGCCTACGTGACGCCGCTCTGACCGATGCGCCCGCTGATCGGCCTCAGCACCTACCGCGAGCAGGCGCGGTGGGGTGTCTGGGACCAGAGCCGCCGACCTGCTGCCCACGTCGTACGCCGAGTCGGTCGAGCGTGCCGGCGGCGTGCCGGTGCTGCTCCCGCCCACGGCGCCGTACGACGAGGCGGCGCGGGCGGTGGTCGCCCGCCTCGACGGGCTGGTGATCGCGGGCGGCGCGGACGTCGCCGCCTCGGCGTACGGCGAGCCGACCGCACCCGTCCGCCGGCGACCCGCGCGCCCGACCGCGACCAGTGGGAGCTCGCGCTGCTGCGCGCCGCCGACGAGCGCCGGCTGCCGACGCTCGGCGTCTGCCGCGGCATGCAGGTGATGGCGGTCGACGCCGGGGGAGCGCTCGAGCAGCACCTGCCCGACCTGGTCGGCCACGAGCGACCACAGCCCGGGCGCGGACGCGTTCGGCGACGTCGACGGTCCGGGTCGCCGAGGACAGCCGGCTGCGCGACCGTGCTCGCGCGCCGACGACCTCGACGTGCACTGCCACCACCACCAGTCGGTGCGCAACCACCCCGGCTACGCCGCGGTCGGCCTGGGCCGACGACGGCACCGTCGAGGCGATGGAACGGCCGGGGGGCGGTTCTGCGTCGGCGTCCAGTGGCACCCCGAGGTGGCCGCCGATGCGGGGCTCTTCCGGGCGCTGGTCGAGGCTGCCGCTCACGCCGCTGGAGGTGCTCTGACCGTCCCGCACTGGGTCGCCGACGGGACGCGGCGCCACGCGTCGTGGCTGCGCGCGGCGAGCCCGCCGCGGTCGTCAGGTGCGCCGCGCGGGCGAGCCTACGCTCCCTCGGGACGCGCCGCGACCCGTCCGGCACCCGCCGGTGGCTCACCCGCCGCGACGAGGGCGACGGTGACGGCGCACAGCGCGAGCCGACCGCCTGGGCGCGGTGGATCTGCTCGCGGAGGACCAGAGCGGCCAGCAGCACGGTCGAGGCCGGGTAGAGCGAGGTCAGCACGCCGGACACGGTCAGGTAGCCGCGCTGGGTGGCCAGCAGGAACAGCAGGTTGGCGGCGCCGCCGAGCGGTCCGGTGAGGGCGGCCCAGCCGACCGCGCGGTCGCGCGGCACCCAGTCGGCGCGCAGTGCCGTCGCCAGCAGGACCACGGCCGGCACCGACACCACCTGGGCGAACGCGAGCGGCACCATGCCCGGGACTCGCGGGGCACCTGGCCGATGCAGGCGAACAGCAGCCCGAACCCGAGCCCGGCCAGCACCCCGTCGACGCAGCCCGTCGCGCAGCGGGGCCGACCTCGTCGCTCGGCGGTGGGCGGCACCGAGGAGACCAGCCAGATCGCGGGTGCGGCGAGCACGATGCCCAGCCAGACCAGCAGGCCGGGGCGTTCGCCGCCGACCACGCCGAAGAGCACCGGCACCAGGGCCGCGCCGACCGCCGAGACCGGTGCGACCACGCTCATCCGGCCGCTGGCGAACCCGCGGTAGAGGAACCCGACGCCGATGCCGCTGCCGATCCCGGCCGCCGTCGCCCAGGCGAAGTCGGCCGGCCGCGGGTCGCCGGTGAAGAACAGCGCGGTCAGCCCGGTGAACACAACCGACGAGATGCCGCCGACCACGGCCACCGCCCAGGCCGACGTACGCCGGGAGACCAGGCCGCCGACGAAGTCGGAGAGGCCGTAGCTGAGCGCCGGCGCACGAGCGCGAGCAGGATCGCCACCTGGCTCAGACCAGAGCACGCCGACGGCCCAGGTCGCGGCGGCGGCGAGGGAGGCGAGGAGCTCGATCAGCATCGAGAGTCCGACCGCCTTGAGCGCCGAGCTCGGTCGCCGGCCAGGCGCGCTCGGGGCCGAGGCGGCGCAGCTCGGCGAGGTAGACGCCGAGCACGAAGCCGACCACGAGCGCCGACCACCGGGATCACGAAGAAGCCGACGACGCCGAGCACGCGCACCGAGCAGCAGGGTGCTGCTGGGGACGCCGTCGCGCTTCATCCGGCGCCCCGGGACGGCGTACTTCACCACGGTGCCGACCGCGAGCAGCGCCGCGGCGACGCCGAACACCGCCCAGCCGGTCGCGGTCCCGACCTGCGAGCGCCCAGACCAGGATCGCGCGCCGCACCAGCAGCGAGCCGGGGAGGCCGGGCACCACGATCCCGACCAGGCCGACGGCGATCGCGAGTCCCACGAGCACGTTGGTCAGGGTCACCGCGGGCAGCCTCTCAGACGCCGGTCGCGCACAGAAGCGAGGAGCCCCGGGTCGTCGACCCGGGGCTCCTGCGACGTCTTGTGTCCGCGCGTCAGACCTCGTCGTCCGTCGCGATCGCCGGAGTCGTCGCCGAGCTTGTGGGTCTCGTCGTGGAACTCGGTGGCGACCTCGCGGAGCTTGTCGCCGTGCTCGCGGGCGTGGTGGGCGCAGAAGAGCAGCTCACCGCCGGCGGCGAGCATGACGCGGAGGTAGGCCTGGGCGCCGCACCGGTCACACCGGTCGATCGCGGAGAGCGGTGCGCTCGGAGCAATCGCTGTGGTCACTGGTCTCACTTCCCTTCCCTGGGCCTGCACCTGAGTCAACGGCGCTCACCGGTAAGTCATTCCCCCGATGGCGCTCCGCTGACACCGAGTTCAACATCCAATCACGGTGAGGAGTTCCCCCGGGGACGGGTGTCCACCGAAGTTGACCGGCGTGATCCTCGCCACCATGCCCCGCACGACTGCCTGCTCGCGGCAGGACCACCAGTGTGACGCCTCGAGCCCAAACCTGGCCGTTGCAATTTCCGAACAATCTCACCTCACGACCCGAATCGTGATGTCAGCGATCATGCACCGCTCGCCGCCCGGAAACGGCTGGAGGCGGGCTCCGACGGGTCCCGGGCGGGTCGTGAGCGCGGTTCGTGCCGCTGGGTAGATTGGGCGGGTCCAGATTGGACGCGCAGGCACGGAGGCGCCGGCGACGGAGGAGGAACGATCGACAACACGTACAACGCCCACCACCTCCTCGTCCTGGAGGGACTCGAGGCGGTCCGCAAGCGCCCGGGATGTACATCGGCTCGACCGACGGCCGCGGACTGACCCACTGCCTGTGGGAGATCATCGACAACGCCGTCGACGAGGCGCTCGGCGGCTTCTGCACCCACGTCGACGTGACGCTGCACGCCGACGGCTCGGCCGAGGTCCACGACGACGGGCGCGGCATCCCGGTCGACAAGGAGCCCAAGACCGGGCTCTCGGGCGTCGAGGTGGTCTTCACCAAGCTGCACGCCGGCGGCAAGTTCGGCGGCGGCTCCTACGTCGCCACCGGCGGCCTGCACGGCGTCGGCGCGTCCGTGGTCAACGCGCTGTCGGCGCGGCTCGACGTCGAGGTCGACCGCTCGCCGGCCACCCAGGCGATGAGCTTCCAGCGCGGGGCGCCCGGCGTCTTCGCCGGCGACGGCCCCGACGGCGACGTTCACGCCGCAGCTCGGGCCTGCACAAGGGCGGCCGGGTGAAGAAGGGCGTCACCGGCACCCGGATCCGGTTCTGGCCCGACCGGCAGATCTTCACCAAGGACGCGGCGTTCACCTTCGAGGAGCTGGTCAACCGGGTCCGGCAGACCTCGTTCATCGTGCCCGGCCTCGAGCTGGTGATCCGCGACCTGCGCGGCGACCAGCCGGTCGAGGAGAAGTTCCGCCACGACGGCGGCATCACCGAGTTCTGCGAGTTCCTGGCCCACGACGAGCCGATCACCGACGTACGCCGGCTCCAGGGCAGCGAGTGCGTTCACCGAGACCGTGCCGATGCTCGACGACAAGGGGCACATGACCCCGCAGGACGTCGAGCGCGACCTGGGCGTCGACGTCGCGCTGCGCTGGGGCACCGGCTACGACACCGAGGTGCGCTCCTTCGTCAACGTGATCGCGACGCCCAAGGGCGGCACCCACGTGAGCCGGCTTCGAGGCGGCGCTGACCAAGACCTTCAACGACGCGATGCGCGCGGCCAAGGTGCTCAAGGTCAACGACACCGACGTGATCAAGGACGACGTGCTCGAGGGGCTGACCGCCGTGGTCACGGTGCGGCTGGCCGAGCCGCAGTTCGAGGGCCAGACCAAGGAGATCCTCGGCACCCCGGCCGCGCGCTCCGTCGTACGCAAGGTGGTGGCTCGAGCGAGCTCAAGACGTTCCTGACCTCCACCAAGCGCGCCGAGAAGGCCCAGGCCAAGCTGGTCATGGAGAAGGTGCTCGGCGCCTCCAAGACCCGGATCGCCGCCCGCCAGCACCGCGAGACCCAGCGCCGCAAGAACGCCCTCGAGTCGAGCGCGCTGCCGGCCAAGCTGGCCGACTGCCGGTCCAACGACGTCGACCGCAGCGAGCTGTTCATCGTCGAGGGCGACTCGGCGCTCGGCACCGCCAAGCTCGCCCGCAACTCGGAGTTCCAGGCGCTGCTGCCGATCCGCGGCAAGATCCTCAACGTCCAGAAGGCCGGCATCGCCGACGTGCTGAAGAACGTCGAGTGCTCCTCGATCATCCAGGTCGTCGGCGCCGGCTCCGGTCGCACCTTCGACCTCGACGCGCGCGCGCTACGGCCGGATCATCTTCATGGCCGACGCCGACTCCGACGGCGCGCACATCCGGTGCCTGCTGGCGACGCTGTTCTTCCGCTACATGCCCGACCTGGTGACGTCGGGCCGGGTCTTCACCGCCGTGCCGCCGCTGCACCGGATCGAGCTGTCCAACCCGAAGAAGGGCATGGACAAGTACGTCTACACCTACTCCGACCCCGAGCTGCAGCGGAAGCTGGCCGAGCTGACCAAGAAGGACGTGAGGTGGAAGGACCCGATCCAGCGCTACAAGGGCCTCGGTGAGATGGACGCCAAGCAGCTCGCCGAGACCACGATGGACCCGCGCCACCGCACCCTGCGCCGGCTCACCGTCGACGACGCCGAGGCCGCCTCCGCGCGTGTTCGAGCTGCTGATGGGCACCGACGTGGCCCCGCGCAAGGACTTCATCGTGGCCGGGGCCTACGAGGTCGACGCCGACGCGATCGACGCCTGAGGGTGGGGGTGGTGGCCGGCTGACGAATCCCCAAGGTATCGAGGAACTTGTCGGGCAAACCGGTCATCGACGGAGCCCGCGCTGGACGTCGGCGTGGCGGGTGCGCCACGACCAGCACGACCTCGGGCTGTGTGCGGGCGCTCCGTCGGAGAACCTAGATACCTTGGGAATTCGCGCGCCACTCTCCAAGAGGAAGCATGACCCACCACCACCCGAACGACCCGGCCAGGCCGGTCAGCCCCAGCAACACGTACTCGATCATCGGGATCGTCGCGGGCGCGCTTGCCCTCCTGCTCCCGATCGTCTTCGGCCCGGCCGGACTGATCCTGGGCGTGATGGCCCGGACTCGCAACGAGCGGCTCGCCAACGTGGCGCTGCTCCTGGCCGCGATCGGGATGGTCGTCGGCCTGTTGGTCACCTTCCTCGCCAGCGGGTCCTGATGACCATGGCACCCGCAGTCGCGGACGTGGGGGCAGCCCAGATCCTGGTCGTCCTGGCCGTGCTGCTGGTGCCGGTCGCGTTGCTGGCGCTGCTGCTCCTGGTGCGTCCGTCGTGGAGGCGGCCAGCTGAGCACGCACGCGGAGGCAGCCGTCGTCGGGCTCGTCGTCTCACCAGGCCACAACTACTGGTTCTGGTCACACGATCCTGCGGTCGGTGTCGGCCCTCACCCCACGTCGTACCCGGACCAGGTGGAGGTGGTCGCCGGTCAAGGGATCCGGGGCGACCGGTTCTTCGGGCGCGCCACCCGGTTGGCGTCGTCGGTTTCGTTCGTGGCCGCGGAGGCGCTCGAGGCGGTCGAGCAGGACCTCGGACTCGCACCGGGGACGCTCGACCCGCGCCAGACCCGGCGCAACATCGTCACCCGGGGCGTCGACCTCAACGCGCTGCGGCACAGGTCGTTCGGGCTCGACACCGGCGACGGGGCGGTCTGGTTCGACGCCGCCGGCGAGACCAGCCCGTGTGCCTGGATGGACGACCGCCTCGCGCCCGGCGCCCGGGACGCGCTGCGCGGCCGCGGAGGCCTTCGCGCCAACCCGACCACGTCCGGCGTCCTGCGCCTCGGCCCGGCGCAACTGGAGTTCGCCGGGGAGCACGACCCACACCGTGCTGGGGAGCGGGTACGACGGGGGCGCCTGCCTCGGTGAGCCCGAGACCGCCGGTGCTGAGCGCGCGGGCTGCTTCACGGTGCAGGGGGGCTTCAGCTTGACCACGAACCCGTCGTCGCACGGCCTGGGCACGTGGCGGGCGAGCGGGTACGACGGGGGCGTGCCCCGTTGAGTCACACGCGCCGGTGCAGCAGCCCGGTGTCGACGTCGTACAGGAAGCCGCCGACGGCGACGGTGTCCGGGATCAGCGGGTGCGAGCGCACCATGCGGACGTCGTCCGGAGCGCGCGCCTCCTGGTCCTCGACCACGCCGAAGGTCTGCCACGACGCGTCCTGCCCGGCGACTCGCTGATCCGCGTCCGCAGCTCGTCGAGCGTCGAGCTGGCCATCGCGCAGCGCGTGTGCGGGATGACCAGGATCCGGTCGACGCCGAGCAGGTGCACGCCGAGCACCAGCGCCTCGAGGGCGGCGTCGGTCACCCGGCCGCCGGGGTTGCGGAAGATCTTGGCGTCGCCGGGCTCGAGGCCGAGCATCCGCAGCGGGTCGATCCGCGAGTCCATGCAGGTCACCAGCGCGATCCCGGCGTGGGCGACGCCGTCGAAGCCGCTGAGCGCGAAGTCCTCCGCGAAGAGCCGGTTGGCGGCGAGCAGGTCGTCGAACTCGGTGTTCACGGTCCCGAACGGTAGCGCGATCCACGTTGTCGTCCCAGAGCGGCTCAGCCGGCGGCCCGGATCAGGACCGCTGGCGACGGTCCCCGGGTGCGCGCACCGCGGAACAGCGCCAGGGACAGCACGCCCGCGACCACCGCGCAGACCGCGGCGCCGACGAAGATCGCCTGGATCTGCACCAGGGCCGCCGCGAGCTCGTGCTTCGGGCCGCAGCGCCGCGAAGTAGCGGCGCAGCCCGATCGTGGTCAGCGCGGAGATCCCGACCAGCATGCCGACCATCCGGGCGACCACGACCAGCGCGCTGACCACGCCGTGCACGGCGGTCGTCGGTGCTGGCGAGCAGGGCGGCGTTGACCGGTGCCAGCGCCAGCCCGAAGCCGAGCCCGGCGAGCACCAGCGGGACGTTGATCAGCTGGCTCTCCAGCGAGTGCGCGCCCCAGTGCGACATCCACACGAAGCCGACCGTCGGCGAGCGCCATCCCGCCGGCGCAGACGACACCGGCCGGCAGCCGACGGGTGAGGAAGCCGCCGGCCACCGCGCCGATCGGGATCGCGACCAGCAGCCGGAGCAGCACGAGCGCCGCCATCAGCTGCGAGGTCTTGTACGTCGTGAGCCGGGCGTAGACCGGGATGTCGACCAGCGCCGCGATCAGCGAGGCGCCGACGAAGAAGCTGACCACCAGGCTGCCCCAGGCCGGCCGTTGCACGGAGCGCGCCGCCGCGGGATCAGCGGGTGCGTCGGCCCGGCGCAGGTGCCACACCGAGCGCCACCGGCGGCCAGCGCCGAGCCGGCCAGCAGCCAGCCCCCGATCGGCGAGAACACCTGCACCGCGGGGTCGGCGGTGGCGAAGGCGAGGATCACGCCGGCCAGCGCCACCGCCAGCAGCGTCGCCCCGAGCGGGTCGGCCCGCCGGAAGCTGCCGGCCCAGTCGCGCAGGTCGACCAGCGGCCGCGCGGCGACGAGGCAGCGGACCACGAGCGCGACCGCGGACAGCACGCGCGAGCAGGGCCAGCGGGGTCAGCCAGCGGGTCTCGCCGGCGACCGGCACGAACGGCATCCCGAGCGTGATGTCGCTGACCAGGGTGGCGGGCTCCCAGAGCAGGAGCACCAGCGCAGACCAGGGCGACCACGAGGAGCAGCAGCGACGAGCGGGTCGGCGACACGTGGCCGTGGCGCGCCTCGCCGCTCGAGCACCCTCGGCGTGCCGAGCCGGGTGAGTGCGGCGGCGAGCACCAGGCCCGACGGCCAGGTTGAGCCAGAAGATCGCCTCCCAGTCCGCGACCGCGAGCACCACGGCGCCGTACAGCGGGCCGATCACGGAGCCGACCTCCTGCACGGCGGAGACCACGCCGAGCGGTACGGCGCGGCGCTCGGCCGGGTAGAGGTCGGCGACCAGCGCCAGCGTCGCCGGCACCAGCCCGCCGCCGCCGACGCCCTGCAGGAACCGACCGGTCACCACCGACGGCAGGTCGAACGCGAGCGCGGTGACCAGCGACCCGAACGCGAACACGACCAGCGACGCCACCAGCACCGGGACCCGGCCGCGGATGTCGGCGATCCGGCCGATCAGCGGCAGCATCGCGACGTAGCCGAGCAGGAAGCCGGACACGATCGGCGCGGCCCGCTGGAGCTCGTCGATGCCGAGCCCGACGGTGAGCATCATGTCGGGCAGCGCCAGCACCACGACGTAGGTGTCGGCGGCGGCGAAGGCGACCGCGACGGCGGCGAGCGTCAGCAGCGCCCGGCGTCGCACGGGTCCCCGTCGTTCACGGGTCGATCACGGGGCCGTGACGATGGTGCTGCTGCCGTAGTTGTCGAAGTCGATCGTGTAGGTGACGTCGTCGGCCTTGGGGTAGAACGGCCCGGTCAGCACCACCTTGGTCAGGTGGTCGGTGTCGTCGAGGGTGAACGTGGCGTCGAACGAGGTGTCGGCCGACGCGCTCGGGATCACCTCGGCGACGCGGCTGCCCGGGATCTTGCCGGTGATCGTGGAGAGCACGCGCTTGCCGTCGCGCGTGTCCTTGCCGGCCTTCGCGCCCTCGACGTCGCTGAGCAGGCTGGCCAGGCCGCCGTCGATCTTGAAGAGGTTGGCCGGGTCGGGTGCGCCGAAGTCGGCCGGGTCGATCGTCCGCCAGCTGCCCCCGAACTGGATGTACACCTCGCCGTCGACGGCGACGACCGGAACGTTCACGCTGAGGCCGTTCTGGACGACCGAGATCTTGCCCTTGAAGGCGGGCTGCTTCGGTGCCGACGCCGGCGGCCTTGAGGATGCCCTGCACGCCCTGCGGGAGCTGCGGGGTGCTGAGCGCGATCTCGACACCGTCGGTCTTCGTCGAGGAACTTCTGGGCGGCGGCGAGGCGCTGGTCACGGGGCTTGGTCGACTTCTCGGGGCCGCCGCACCCGGAGACCAGCCCGAGCCACGAGCAGCAGCACACCGAGCACGACCGGGCAGGCTGTCCTCATGGCGCCAAGGGTGCCATGAGTGAGGTGACCGGCCCGGCGCACGCGGCGATCGGCTGGCTGCCGGCGACGCCCGACCCGTCGCGGCGGGCGACCGGCTCCGGCAGGTCGACGGCGGCGCCGCTGGCCGCGGCCGCGCGCGGCAGGCGCGGCCCGGCCCAGGCGAACACCAGGATGTCCTCGCCCTTGAGGAAGCGGTGGCAGCGGACCCCGCCGGTGGCACGGCCCTTGCCGGGGTACTCCGTCGAACGGGGTCACCTTGACCGAGCCGGCGTCGGTGCCGGGCAGCGCGGTGCCGGCGCCGGAGGCGGTGACCACGACCGCGTGCGGCCGGGTCGAAGGCGCCGAACCAGACGACGGAGTCGCCGGCCGCCCAGCTTGATGCCGGCCATGCCGCTGCCCGGCGCGGCCCTGCGGCCGGACCGTGCCGGCGCCGAAGTGCAGCAGCTGGGCGTCGGAGGTGACGAAGCAGAGCTCCTCCTCGCCGGTGCGCGAGCTCGAGCCCGCCGACCACCTCGTCGCCGTCGGCGAGCGTGATCACCTCCCAGTCGTCACGGTTGAGCCGCTCGGGCCTGACCCGCTTGACGACGCCCTGCCGGGTGCCGAGCGCCAGGCCGGGGGAGTCCTCGGCGAGCGTGGTGAGCGCCAGGATGCGCTCGCCCGGGCTCGAGCGACAGGAACACCCCGGCCGGGGCGCCGCCCTGGAGGTTGGGGTGGTTGGCGGTCGGCGGCAGCGTCGGCAGGTCGAGCACGCCGAGCCGGACCACGCGGCCGCGGCTGGTGAGCACGCCGACCTCGCCGCGGGCGGTGGCCCGCACCGCGGAGACGATCACGTCGTGGTTGGTGCGGGCGCCGTCGTCGCCGGGCGGGTCGACGCTGCGGCTGCGGGCGAGCAGGCCGGTGGAGGACAGGTAGACGAAGCACGGGTCGTCGGCGACCTCGAGCGGACTGGCGGTGGTCATCGGTCTGGCCGGACGCCTCGAGCAGGACGGTGCGACGCGGGGTGCCGTAGGTCTTCGCGACCTCGGCGAGCTCGTCGGAGACCACCTGGCGCAGCCTGGCCTCGTCGCCCAGGATCGCGTCGAGCTCGGCGATGATCCGCTCGAGCTCGGTCCTTGCGGGAGTCGAGCTCGAGCCGGGAGAACTTCGTCAGCCGGCGCAGCGCCATGTCGAGGATGTAGTTGGCCTGCACCTCGCTCAGGTCGAAGACCGTCGATCAGCCGCTCGCGGGCCTCGCTCGGCGTTGTCGCTGGCGCGGATCAGCTGGATCACCTCGTCGATGTCGAGGATCGCGACCAGCAGGCCCTCGACCAGGTGCAGCTCGTCGGCGGCCTTGGTGCGGCGGTGCAGCGAGCGGCGGCGTACGACGTCGAAGCGGTGCCCGAGGAAGACCTCGAGCATCTCCTTGAGCCCGAGCGTGCGCGGCTGGCCGTCGACCAGCGCGACGTTGTTGATGCCGAAGGACTCCTCCATCGGGGTCAGCTTGTAGAGCTGCTCGAGGAGCGCCTCGGGGACGAAGCCGTTCTTGACCTCGATCACCAGCTGGAGGCCCTTCTCGCCGTCGGTGAGGTCGATGACGTCGGTGATGCCCTGGAGCTTCTTGGCCTGCACCAGCACCTTGATCCGCTCGATGACCCGCTCGGTGCCGACGCCGTAGGGCAGCTCGGTGACGACGATGCCCTTGCGTCGCGCGGTGACCGACTCGACCCGGGCGGTGGCGCGCATCCGGAAGCGAGCCGCGGCCGGTCTCGTAGGCGTCGCGGATGCCGTCGAGGCCGACGATCTTGCCGCCGGTCGGCAGGTCGGGGCCGGGGATGAACCGCATCAGGTCGTCGAGGTCGGCCGTCGGGTCGCTGATCAGGTGGCGCAGCGCCTGGACCACCTCGACCAGGTTGTGCGGGGCCATGTTGGTGGCCATGCCGACCGCGATCCCGGTGGTGCCGTTGACCAGCAGGTTGGGGATCGCCGAGGGCAGCACCGACGGCTCGGTCTCGCGGCCGTCGTAGTTGGGCTTGAAGTCGACCGTGTCCTCGTCGATCGAGGCGGTCATCGCCACCGCGGCCGGCGCCATCCGGCACTCGGTGTAGCGCATCGCGGCGGGCGGGTCGTCGAGCGAGCCGAAGTTGCCGTGGCCGTCGACCATCGGCAGCCGCATCGACCACGGCTGCGCCATCCGGACCAGGGCGTCGTAGATCGCGCCGTCGCCGTGCGGGTGCAGCCGACCCATCACCTCACCGACGACGCGGGCGCTCTTGACGTGCCCGCGGTCGGGTCGCAGGCCCATGTCGTCCATCGTGTAGAGGATCCGGCGCTGCACCGGCTTGAGCCCGTCGCGGGCGTCCGGGCAGCGCCCGGGAGTAGATGACGGAGTAGGCGTACTCGAGGAAGCTGGTGCGCATCTCGTCGCCGACGTCGACGTCGACGATGTGCTCCTCGAAGTCCTCGGGCGGTGCGGCGGGTACGACGGGCCATGCGGCGCATTGTCCCTCGCGCCGACCGACCGGTCCTGGCACCCGTGGGCACGCCGCTGTCGACCCTGGCACCGACCGGTACATTCCCCGATGTGACCGCCCGCGTCCCCGAGCAGTCGCGACCTACCCGGCCCACTGGGAGGCCGACGTCCTGCTCCGCGACGGGCGCACGGCGCACCTGCGGCCGATCCGGCCCGACGACAAGGAGCTGCTGGTCAGCTTCTACGAGCCGGGTGTCCGACGAGTCGAAGTACCTCCGCTTCTTCGCCCCGATGCCGCGGCTCTCCGAGCGCGACATCGCCCGGTTCAGCACCGTCGACCACCACGACCGGGTCGCGTTCGTGCTCACCGTGGCGGGCCGGATGATCGCGGTCGGCCGCTACGACGTGGTCGCGCCCGGGCGAGGCCGAGGTCGCGTTCCTGGTCGAGGACGCCCACCAGGGCCGCGGCATCGCCCAGCTGCTGCTCGAGCACCTCGCGCAGGCCGGCCGCGAGCGCGGCGTCGACCGGTTCGTGGCCGACGTGCTGCCCGAGAACGTCAAGATGATCCAGGTCTTCCGCGACGCCGGCTACCGGGTCGAGGGTGGCTACGACGAGGGCGTGATGCGCCTGGAGTTCCCGATCGACCCCACCGACACCGCCATCGGCGTGATGCAGGACCGCGAGCACCGGGCCGAGGCGGCCTCGATCGCGGCGTTCTTCGACGCCCGCAGCGTCGCGGTGATCGGAGCCTCCCGGCGCCAGGACACGATCGGCCAGGCGCTGGTGCGCCACCTCGTGCTCGGCGACTACTCGGGCCGGATCTACGTCGTCAACCCGACGGCCGACTCGGTGGCCGGGCATGCCGGCGTACCCGACGGTCGCGGCGATCCCCGGCGACGTCGACGTCGCGATCGTCGCGGTGCCGGCCGACGCGGTGACCGACGTGGTCCTCGACTGCGCCGCCAAGGGCGTCCACGGGCTGGTCGTGATCTCCTCCGGCTTCGCCGAGGCCGGGCGAGGAGGGCCGGCAGCGCCAGCGCAAGCTGCTCGGGCTGGCCCGCAGCTACGGCCTGCGGCTGATCGGGCCCAACTGCCTCGGGCATCATCAACACCGACCCCGACGTCGCGCTCAACGCCTCGCTGGCCCCGTCGATGCCGCCGCGCGGCCGGGTCGGGTTCTTCTGCCAGTCCGGGGCGCTCGGCACCGCGATCCTGGAGAAGGCGTCCAACCGCGGGCTGGGGCTCTCGCACGTTCGTCAGCGCCGGCAACCGCGCCGACGTGTCCGGCAACGACCTGCTCCAGTACTGGGAGGAGGACCCGTCGACCGAGGTCGTCCTGCTCTACCTGGAGTCGATCGGCAACCCGCGCAAGTTCTCCCGCATCGCCCGCCGGGTCTCCCGGCACAAGCCGATCGTCGCGGTCCGCTCCGGGCGTTCGACCCAGGGCGTGCCGATGGGCCACGCGGTCCGCACGATCGGCGCGCCGCAGGCCGCCGTCGACGCGATGTTCAAGCAGGCCGGCGTGATCCAGGTCGACTACGCTCGACGACATGTTCGACGTCGCCCAGCTGATCGCCCACCAGCCGCTGCCGCGCGGCGTCCCGGGTCGCGATCGTCGGCAACTCCGACGCGATCGGCGCTGCTCGCCGCCGACGCCGCCGTCAGCAACGGGCTCGTCGGTGGCCAAGTCGGTCTCGCTCGGCGCCGACGCGACCGGCCGCCGACTTCGAGGACGCGCTCGACCTCGCGATCGACGACGACGAGGTCGACTCGGTGGTCGCGGTCTACATCCCGCCGCTCAACACCTCCGGCGTCTCGGTCGCCAACGTGCTGGCCGCCGTGGGGGAGCAGTCCGACAAGCCGCTGGTCTCGACGTTCCTGGGCACCGAGGGCGTCCCCGAGCTGCTGCGGGTCCCCGACCTGGCCGGCAACGTGGTCGGGCGCGGGTCGGTGCCGTCGTACCCCGCGGTCGAGGCGGCGGTGCGGGCGCTGGCGCGGGTGGTGGAGTACGCCGCCTGGCTGGACAAGCCCGACGCGGGCGGGCCGCCGCTCGACGACATCGACGCGGCCTTCGCCAAGCGGATGCTCAACGAGGTGCTGATGCGCTCGCCCGAGGGACGCGACCTGACGTTCCGCGGAGCTGCACGACGCTGCTGCGGGCCTACGGCATCGCGGTCTGGGACCGGATGCCGGTCACGAGCCGCCGACGAGGCCGTGGCGGCCGGCGAGTCGCTGGGCTGGGACGTCGTGCCTCAAGGCGACCGCCGAGCACCTGCGCAACCGTCCCGACCTGGCCCACGTGTGGCGCAACATCGACACCGAGACCGAGATGCGCGACGCCTGGGACCACGCTGACCGAGCTGATCGCCGACGCCGACGCGGCCGGGTTCGTCGTGCAGCGGGTCGCCGACGCCGGGCGTGCCGGTCGCGATCGGCGGCATGGAGGACCCGCTCTTCGGGCCCGACCGTGTCGTTCTCGATCGCCGGCTCGCTCACCGACCTGGTCGGCGACCGCGCCTACCGGATCCCGCCGATCACGCCGCTCGAGGCCTCCGAGATGGTGCGGGAGATCAAGGCCGCGCCGCTGCTGTTCGGCTACCGCGGCAGCGAGCAGGTCGACGTCGCCGTCCGTCGAGGTGCTGCTGCGCCGGGTGGCGCTGCTCAAGAACGACCTCCCGCAGCTGGGCAGCATCGACCTCAACCTCGTGCACGCCGACCGCCGACGGGGTCCGCGTGCTCAGCGCACGTGCCCACGCGTCGCCCCGGTGACCGACGCGCGCTCGGACTGGTTCGTGCGCCGGCTCAGCAGCCATCCCGGCGACACGCTCCCCGGCTGAGCGCCTGCGTGACAGACTGACGGGCATGCGCAGCAACCACGCGTCGGACCACCGGTGACCGCTACGACCGCTCCGGCGACCTCAACGTCGCGATCGAGAAGACCGGCTACTACCCGACGGTGGTGGCCGCCGGTGTCGACGCCGCGCGTCGCCGGCGAGCCGGTGCGTCTCGTTCCTGGTGCACCACGAGCCGACGATCGACCGCGACGAGGTGCGCCGACACATCACCGTCGCGGTGCTGACGCCGAGCCGGCTGATCCTCGCGCACACCGACGAGCACCCGCCCGACGACCTGCTGCCCGAGCCCTACACGTCCACCTCGACCGAGGCGATCGGGCTGTCCTCGGTCCGCTCGGTCGTGGTCAACCGGATGGTGGCCAACCCGGCCAGGCTGCGCGGCAGGGTGCCGCCGCCGGCCGAGGCGGTGCTGACCGTCGGCTGGGGCGGCGTCGCCCGGGTCGACCTCGAGCCGGCCATGTGCGACGACCCGCAGCTGCGACGCCGACCACGGCTACACCGGCGTGATCAGGTCCGACGACTTCTCGCTGCGGGTGTCCGCCGCCGCCGACGGCCAGGACGCGGTCGACGACGCTGCTCGCCTTCGCCGAGGCGCTCTCCGCCCGCACCCAGCTCCGCGACTGAGCCAGCCGACGGTGACCCAGGGGATCCGGGGCTTCGTCGAGCCTGCGTACGGCCGGCGGTCGCTCGGCGACGTGCTGCCCGCGGTCGCCGCGGCGCTCGGCGTCGACGCCGGCTTTCCCGCCGTCGGGCTCGAGCTCCCGCCGGCCCCGTCGTACGTCGTGATGCTCGTCGACGGGATGGGCCGCGAGCTGCTCGGCCGGCACCGCGACCACGCGCCGTACCTCCACGCGCTGCTGGCCGGCTCCGACGGGCGGCACAGCCGGGGTGCCCTCGACCACGGCGACCTCGCTGACCTCGCTCGGCACCGCGCTGACGCCGGGCGAGCACGGGCTGGTCGGGTTCACCTCGCGGGTGCCGGGCACCGACCACCTGCTCAACGCGCTGTACTGGGACAAGGACGTCGACCCGCTCGAGTGGCAGCCGCACGAGACGGCCTTCGACCGGCTCGGCCGGGCCGGCGTGATCACCACCATCGTGAGCAAGCGGGTCTTCGCGGGCTCGGGCCTGACCGTGCTCCAGCCAGCGCGGCGCCGAGCTACCTGGGCGCGGACCATGATGGGCGAGCGGATCGCCGGCGCCGTGACGTCGTCGGCACGGTCGCCCTCGGTGACCTACGTCTACGACGGCGACCTCGACTGGATCGGCCACCGCCACGGCGTCGACTCACCGGCCTGGCGTCAGCAGCTGATGGCGCTCGACGGCGCGGTCGAGCAGCTCCGCGACTCGCTCGCGCCCGCCACCCGGCTGATCGTGCTGCGCCGACCACGGCATGGTCGACAGCGAGGTCGGGCAGCCGTTTCGACGTCGACTCCGTGCCCGGGGATGCGCGACGGTGTCGAGCTGGTCGGCGGTGAGGCCCGCTTCCGCCACGTGTACTGCCGGCCCGGCGCGGTCGAGGACGTGGCCGCGATCTGGCGCACGATCCTCGGGGCACAACGCGCTGGTCCTCACCCGCGACGTGGCGATCGAGCGCGGCTGGTTCGGCCACGTCGAGGACCGGGTCCGCCCCCGCCTCGGCGACGTCGTCGCCGCCTGCGCCGGCGACACCGCGATCATGTCGTCGAAGGACTTCCCGTTCGAGAACAAGCTGATCGGCATGCACGGCTCGCTCACGCCCGACGAGATGCTGGTGCCGTTCCTGGTCGACTGAGCCGACTGACTGGTTACGGCGGGCTGCGGGTTCACCACGGTATGCAGGTGGACATGCGCTTCCCATGACGAGCACATCGTGGGGAGCGCGGGTCCGGCTGCATACCGTGGTGAAACCACAACGCCGACGCCCGAAGCTCGGCGCTTGGAGTCGACGTACCCCACCAACCATCTGCGACGGCTCAGCGCTCCCCGATCCACCATCTGCGACGGGTCAGCGGAAAGAATCCGCTCCGGCTCCGTTGACCCGGGCGTCCAGCCCGTCCAGGACCAGGTCGAGGCCGAACTCGAACTCGAGGCCGAAGTCGTAGTCCGGCCGCATCACGTGCTCGGCGGAGAACTCGGCGAGGTACGGGAAGTCCGCGGCCGGGATCATGTCCATCATCGGACCGGCCACCTCCGCGACGGTCTCGGGGCCGTTGATCGGCAGCGACGCCTCGGAGAGCGCGAAGCCGTAGACGTAGCTGTCGATCAGCGCGTAGGCGTGCGCCGTCATCTCGACCGAGAAGCCGGCCTCGCGCAGGGTGCCGATGTTCGCGTCGAGGTGTCGCACCGTCGCCGGGCCCGGGTGCGTCCGCGACTGTAGGAGCGGGATCGCCCACGGGTGAAGACGCAGCACGCTCCGCACCGAGAGCGACCGTCGGCGCATCTCCGCCCGCCAGTCGCCGCCGGGGGAGGGCACCGCGAACTCGGCGAAGACGAGGTCGACGATGCCGTCGAGGATCGCCTCCTTGTTCGCGACGTGGTGGTAGACGGCCATCGGCTTGACCCCGAGGTGCTGTGCCAGGGAACGGATGGTCAGCGCGGTCAGCCCCCCGTCGTCGGCGACGGCCATCGCCCCGCGGAGCACGCGTTGGCGGCTCAGCGGGGTCCTCACAGGGCTTGGTTCAGGCTCAGGGTTAGACATCTCGAGGGCGACCCTAGCAGTTTCGTACTAAGTACGTTACCGTTACCGTACTTAGTACGAACAATCCCGAGAGGCCCACCATGCCCACCACGAGCAGCACCGTCGGCACGACTACCAGCACGACCATGCAGGCGATCGTCCAGGACCGGTACGGCGACGCCGACGTCCTGCGTCTCGCCCACGTCGCCCGCCCGGTCGTGCGTGACCACGAGGTGCTCGTCCACGTGGCGGCCGCCGGCCTCGACCGGGGCACCTGGCACCTGATGACCGGCAAGCCCTACCTGATGCGGCCGTTCGTCGGGCTTCGTGGACCCCGGAACCCGGTGCTCGGCCGGGACGTGGCCGGCACGGTCGTCGAGACCGGTTCGGCGGTGACCCGGTTCGCCGTGGGCGACACGGTGTTCGGAATCGCGCCCGGCTCGTTCGCGGAGTACGCCGTGGCCCGCGAGGACAAGCTGGCCCACAAGCCGACCACGGTGTCCTTCGAGCAGGCAGCCGTCTTGTCGATCTCCGGGGTCACCGCGCTCCAGGCGCTCGAAGCCGGGGAGAGTGCAGGAGGGACAGTCGGTGCTCGTTCTGGGAGCATCCGGCGGCGTCGGCAGCTACGTGGTCCAGCTGGCGAAGGCCTTCGGCGCGGAGGTCACCGGCGTGGCCAGCACGGCCAAGCTCGACCTGGTCAGGTCCCTGGGCGCGGACCACGTCGTCGACTACACCCGCGAGGACTTCGCATCCGGTGAGCACCGTTACGACCTGATCATCGACCTCGCCGGCAACCCGACGCTGTCACGGCTCCGGCGGGCCCTGACCTCCCGAGGGACCGCCGTGATCGCCGGGGGCGAGGAGGGCGGCAGCTTCTCAGGAGGCATGAACCGGCAGCTCCGGGCCCTCGTCCTCTCGCCCTTCGTGGGGCAACGGCTCACGATGTGCGCCAGCAAGGAGCGAGGCAGCGACGTCGCGCGCCTCGCCGAGCTGGTCGGCTCGGGTGCCGTCACGCCGGCCATCGACCGGACCTACCCCCTGAGCCGGGTGTCAGACGCCATGCGCGAGCTCGAGGCCGGACGCGTGCGCGGCAAGGTCGCCATCCGTGTCCAGCATCCCGAAGGCGCCGCCGGGGTGACGGCATGATCACCGCCGACCGGGTGACCAAGAGCTACGGCGGCTTCACCGCAGTCGACGACGTCAGCTTCACCGCCGAGCCGGGGCGGGTCACCGGCTTCCTGGGCCCCAACGGCGCCGGCAAGTCCACGACGATGCGGGTCCTGGTGGGTCTCACCGCCGCCACCTCCGGCCGGGCCGAGGTCTGCGGCCGCGCCTTCCGCGACCTGCCCAACCCGGGTCGGGAGGTGGGGGTCCTGCTGGACGCCTCGGCCCAGCACGCGGGGCGCACCGGACGGGAGATCCTCACCGTCGCCCAGCGCACCATGGGCCTGCCGGAGCACCGGGTCGAGGAGATGCTGTCCCGGGTCGGACTCGCCCCCGGGGAAGCCGGCCGCCGGGTGGGTGACTACTCGCTCGGCATGCGGCAACGGCTCGGGATCGCCACGGCTCTGCTCGGCGACCCCGCCGTACTGATCCTCGACGAGCCGGCCAACGGTCTCGACCCCGCCGGCATCCGCTGGATGCGTGACCTGCTGCGCGGCTACGCCGACGCCGGGGCCACCGTGCTGCTCTCCTCGCACCTGCTGCACGAGATCGAGGTGGTCGCCGACGACCTCGTGGTGATCGGCAGCGGGCGCATCGTCGCCCAGGGGACGAAGGCTGATCTCCTCCGCTCCGCCGGCACCCTCGTCCGCAGCCCGGACCGTGGTGCCCTCGCCGCCGCGCTCACCGTCGCGGGCATCGGGCACGCCCCCGTCGCCGGGACCGGGGGCTCCGACGCGCTGCGGGTCGAGGCAGATCCGGCACACGTGGGGCGGGTCGCCCAGCGGGCAGCCGTCACCCTGGTCGAGCTCCGCGCCGCCGAGGGCGCCGGGCTCGAGGAGATGTTCCTCGAGCTCACCGCGCACGACCAACGAGAAGGAGCAGCAGCATGAGCACCATCGCCCTGGACACCTTTCGACGCCCATCGCGCACCGCGGCGTACGCTCCGATCCCGCTGTCCCGGATAGTGGCGGTCGAGCTGCGCAAGTCCTTCGACACCCGCACCGGGTTCTGGCTGGTGGCCGGCATTGGCATCGCGTCGGTGCTCGCCACCCTCGGGGTCGTCCTGTTCGCGGCGCCGGCACAGCTCACGTTCAGCACGTTCACCCTGGCGATCGGGTTCCCGCTGGCGGTGATCCTGCCCATGATCGCGATCCTGTCGGTCACCGGCGAGTGGAGCCAGCGGACCGGCCTCACCACGTTCACGCTGGTGCCCCACCGCGGGCGGGTCGTGCTGGCCAAGGGCGTCGTTGCGGTCTCGGTGGCGGTTGCCTCCATGCTTGGGGCGTTCGTGGTCGGAGCGCTCGGCAACGTCGTGGGCGCACGAGTCGCGGGCGTCCCCACCGTGTGGAACCTGGACGTGGTCACGCTGCTCGACATCGTGCTCGCGAACATCCTGGTGGTCCTGTTCGGCTTCATGCTGGGCGTCCTGATCCGGGGCTCGGCCGGCGCGATCGTCGCCTACTTCGTCTACGCGTTCCTGATGCCGACCGTGACCGACCTGCTGGCGGTCAACCAGCAGTGGTTCCACGACCTCCAGCCCTGGGTCGACCCCGCCATCGCCCAGCACGAGCTGTTCCACGGCGCACTGACCGTCGAGCAGTGGTCCCAGCTCGGGCTCACCTCGCTGATCTGGCTGGTCGTCCCGCTGCTGGTCGGGCTGCGCGTCCTGCTCCGCTCCGAGGTCAAGTAGGGACCCGCCGGTCAGTCGCCGAAGGGCAGCGGCTCGGGGGCAAGCGACACCGCGTGCGCGCGGGCCGCGGTCATCCGGCGCCGGTGGTGCTGGCGACAGAGCACCTCGTAGCCGACCACCGGCGTCGGGACGTCGGCGTCGAACACGTCGCCCACCACGATCACGTCGCCCTCGGTGACCATCTCGCCGTTCTCGGTGCGGGCGTTGTGCGTGGCCCGGCGGCCGCACCAGCAGAGCGCCTCGACCTGGAGCACGTTCATCCGGTCGGCGATCTCGACCAGCCGGGCGCTGCCCGGGAAGAGCGTGGTGCGGAAGTCGGTGAGGATGCCGAATGCGAACACGTCGATCTGCAGGTCGTCGGCGATCCGGGCGAGCTGGTCGATCTGCCACGGCTCGTAGAACTGGGCCTCGTCGCAGATCAGGTAGTCGATCCGGGCGCCCTGGGTCAGCGCGTCCACGACGTACCGCCAGAAGTCGAACCCGCCGGTGACCTCGATCGCGTCGTGGGTCAGGCCCAGCCGCGAGGAGAGCAGCGCCTCGCCCGCGCGGTCGTGCGTGGTGAAGATCCGCCCGATCCGGCCGCGTACGGCGTGGTTGTGGTTGGTCTGCAGCGCGAGCGTGCTCTTGCCGGAGTCCATCGTCCCGGTGAAGAACTGGAGTTCGGCCACGGCCGAAATCCTTGCACAGTCAGGGCGTGGGGCCCCGGAGCGGCGACCGCTGCCACGACCGGCAGGATGGGCGCATGTCCGACCCGCTGATCTCCGTGGCCGACCTGCGTGACCTGCTCGGCACCGGTCACCGTGCTCGACGTGCGCTACCGGATGGGCGGACCGCCGGGTGCGCCTGAGTTCGAGGCGGGACACGTTCCCGGCGCGTCGTACGTCGACCTCGACCGTGACCTGGCCGCCGCGCCCGGCTCCCGCGGCCGGCACCCGTTGCCCGAGCCGGGGGACTTCCAGACCGCGATGCGCGCGGCCGGGGTGCGGGGCGACCGACCGGTCGTGGTGTACGACGACTGGGCCGGCCGCGCCGCTGCTCGCTGCTGGTGGCTGCTGCGCTGGGCCGGTCACGATGACGTGCGCGTGCTCGACGGGGGCTGGCCGGCGTGGCTGACCGCGGGTGGACCCCGCGAGGTCGGGCCGACCCGGCCCGCACCCGGCGACCTCGTGGTCCGGCCGGGCAGCATGCCCGCGCTGCGACCGCAGGACGTGCCCGCGGCGGGAACACTGGTCGACGCCCGGGCACCGGAGCGGTACCGGGGGGAGGTCGAGCCCGTGGACCCGGTGGCCGGCCACATCCCCGGCGCCGTCAACGTGCCGACCGAGGCGAACCTCGCTGCGGATGGTCTCTTCCGGACGCCCGACGAGCTCCGCGAGGTGTACGCCGGACTGAGCGGGGACGTCGCCGTCTACTGCGGCTCGGGCGTCACTGCCTGCCACGACCTGCTCGCGCTGGAGCGGATCGGTGTCCACGCGACCCTCTACCCGGGCTCCTGGAGCGAATGGGTCGCCGACCCGGAGCGCCCGGTGGAGACCTCCTGACATGGGGCGCGCGTACGTCGGCGTCTCGGGCTGGACCTACGCGCCCTGGCGCGGCGACTTCTACCCCAAGGGCCTGACCCACAAGGACGAGCTGGCCTACGCGTCGTCGCGGCTGACCTCGATCGAGATCAACGGCTCCTTCTACGCCCTACAGAAGCCGGCGTCGTACGCGAAGTGGCGCGACCAGACGCCCGACGGCTTCGTGTTCGCGGTCAAGGGCAGCCGGTTCATCTCGCACATGAAGCGGCTCGGCGATGTCGAGGAGGCGCTCGCGAAGTTCTTCGGTTCCGGGGTCTACGAGCTCGGGCCCAAGCTCGGGCCGGTCCTGTGGCAGCTGCCCGAGACCTTCCGGTACGACGCCGAACGGGTGGCCGCGTTCTTCGCCCAGGTGCCGCGTCGTACGCCCGACGGTCGCCCGGTGCGGCACGCCCTGGAGTTCCGGAGCGCGACGTTCGACAACGCCGACGCGCTCGGCCTGCTCCGCGAGCACGACGTCGCCTGCGTGCTCGCCGACACCGCCGGCCGCTGGCCCAAGGTCGACGCCGACACCAGCGACTTCCGCTACGTGCGGCTGCACGGCGACAAGGAGCTCTACGCCAGCGGGTACGGCGCCGACGCCTTGGACGCCTGGGCGGAGAAGGTCCGGACCTGGGTCGGCGAGGGGAAGGACGTGTTCGTCTACTTCGACAACGACATCAAGGGGTACGCGCCTCACGACGCCCAAGCGCTGATCAGCCGGCTGTGACAGCCAGCTTCCCTAGCGAACCCGCCTCTTACCTAGCCATGTTCCGCTAGGGAAGAGGCGGGTTACCACGGGACCGTGGTAACTGGCCCCTTCACCAGTGGATGCCCTTCAGCACCCGCGCCAGCATGATCTGCTCGCCCTCGGACTTCCCGTCACCCCGGGCGGCGGCGGAGTCGGGGAACACCTGGTAGGCCAGATGCAGCACCCGGAACGCGACCTTGGGCGCCAGCGTGTGCGCCACGGCGCCCAGGTTGCCCAGAGCCGTGTTGATCTCGTGGGGCCGGTCGACCAGCGCGCTGATCACCTTGTCCGCGGCCTGCGCGGGGCTGATCGTGGGGAACTTGTCGTAGAGCTTGGTCGGCGCGATCATCGGCGTCCGCACCAGCGGCATGTGGATCGAGGTGAACGAGATCCCGTCGCCGACCAGCTCCGAGGACACCACGTTGCTCCATGCGTCGAGCGCCGCCTTCGAGGCGACGTACGCGCTGAAGCGGGGCGGGCTGGTCTGCACTCCGATCGAGGAGACGTTCACGATGTGTCCGCGATGCTGCCTGCGCATCGTGGGGAGCAGGCCCATCACCAGCCGGATCGCGCCGAAGTAGTTGAGCTGCATCGTGCGCTCGAAGTCGTGGAAGCGGTCCTCGGACAGCTTCAGCGATCGCCGGATCGAGCGCCCGGCGTTGTTGACCACGAAGTCGATGCGCTCGTGGTCCTGCGCCATCTGCTTGGTGAGCTTGTCGATCGCGTGGAGGTCGGAGAGGTCGCACTGGTAGGCGTGCGCCTCGCCACCCTGGCGCTCGATCAGCGCCTTGGTGGCCTCGAGCTTGTCGATGCCCCGCGCGACCAGGATCGGGATGCCGCCCGCCTTGGCGACCTTCACCGCCGTCACCAGGCCGATGCCGGAGGAGGCGCCGGTGATCACGACCGTCTTGCCGGTCAGCGCGTCGACGGTGGCGGAGTCGCCCTTGATCGAGTCGTCGAGGAAGTCCTCCCAGTAGCCCCACAGGGTCGAGACGTAGCTCTCGAGGTCGGGGACCGCGATGCCGGAGCCCGCGAGCGCCTTGTCGGTACGACGCGTCTCGAACGTCATCGGGAACGACACGTGTCCGAGCACCGCGGGCGGAATGCCGAGCCGGCCGATCGTCTGCTCCAGTCCCAGCCGCGCCGGCGCCGTCCGCGCCAGCGACGCCAGCACCGACATCGGCTGCAGCGGCCGGGGGAGCAGCCTCGTCGGCACCAGCCCGGTGATGTTGCGGTCGACCGGCACCGCGAACTGCGGCGCCTGCGCGGCCGCGGCGAACGCGTTGACCAGCTCCACGGTGTTCTGCGGCTCGGGGTTGGCGAGGTGGAAGGCCTCCCCGTCGCGTCCGGGCAGGTGCGCGAGGTGGTCCATCGCCTTGGCCACGTAGTCGACCGGCACCACGTTGGTGTCGCCGAGGTCGACGCCGACCAACGGGACCCACGACGGCACGGTGTCGCGCAGCCGCTTGAGCACCGGGAAGAAGTAGTAGGGGCCGTCGACCTTGTCCATCGCGCCGGTCTCGGAGTGCCCGACCACGACCACCGGGCGGTAGACCCGCCACGACACGGTCGCCTCCTCGCGCACGATGCGCTCGGACTCGTACTTGGTGCGGTGGTACGGCGAGGGCAGGCCCTGACCTTCGTCGAACATGGTCTCGTCGAACATGCCGCGGTAGTCGCCGGCCACCGCGACCGAGGAGGCGTGGTGGAAGCACCCGGCGTCCACGGCGGCGGCCAGCTCGAGGGCGGCGCGGGTGCCACCGACGTTGAGCTGCTCGTTCATCTCGTCGGGCGCGGTCATGTCGTAGATCGCGGCCAGGTGGAAGAAGTGCTCGATCTCGCCGGTGTGGGCCGCGACCCACTCGTGGCTGACCCCGAGCCGCTCGGCCTGGAGGTCGCCCACGACCGGTGTCACCCGGTCTGTGTCCCACTGCCGCACCAGCGCGTCGAGCTTCGCCTGCGATCCCTCGCGGACGAGCACGAAGATCTCACCCTGACGGTGGTCGACGAGCTCCTGGACGAGGTGCCGCCCGATGAATCCGGTCGCACCGGTGACGAAGTAGGCCATGCACGGGGAGCCTAGTCGCCGCTGCCTCCACCGAACATGATCTCGTCCCAGGTGGGCACCGAGGCCCGGCCCCGTCCCTTCTTCGCGGGACGGCGAGCCTGCTGCTCGCTCTCGGCCCCGGGTGGCTCGGGTGCCGGCTCGGCCACCTCCGGCTCAGGGTGCGCACGCGTCGCCTCGGGCCCGTCGACCCAGGCCGAGGCGTGCAGCGGCGACCCGTGGTGGCCCTTGTCCGGGGCGATCCAGTCGGCGTCACCGCTGACCGTGTCGGGCTCGGGGGCGGCGGGGTGGTCATGTGCCTCCCGGACCAGCTCGATCGCGTCGTCGCCGAGCGGCAGCTCCTCGTCGTACCGCGGCACCGGCGTCAGCCGCCGGGTGGTGGCCTTCGCCTGCTGCTCGCGGCTGGGGAACTGGCCGTCGCCGACCAGCCAGCGACCCTCGTCGTCGTCGGGCGTGACGAAGTGGCCGGGCTGGTCGTAGCTGAAACGGGCACGCCGGGGCTCGCCGTCGTGGTGGTACGTCGCGACCAGGGTCCACCGGCCGTCGTCGCGGCGCCAGGCGTCCCAGTCGACCGACTCGGGGTCGACGCCCTCCTCGCCGAGCCGGGCTGCAGCGGACGGGCCGAGCGTGCGGACCGTCGACGACGGGTCGGCCGAGGTCCGGCGCACGGACGACGACTGGGCGCTGCGGGCGATGTGGGCGCGCTCGGCGAGCACCGGCCCGGCGAAGATCATGACCTTCTCGACGGACGTGCCCGCCACCGCGGCCACGTCCTCAGGGGACTCGCCGGCCCGGATCCGGGTCTGGATGTCGCGAGGACGCAGTGCGCTCTCCCTCTTCTGGTCCATTCTCTGGTCCACCTCTCCCCTCCGGATGCCCGGTGTGGGCGTCGCGGACGTGGTGCCGGTCGCTGACTCCGCCTGTTCCTGGACGCCGCGAGCGTTTCCCAGGACCTGGTGGACCCGGGCGATGGGAACGGCGTACTCCACGCCCTTGCCGTCGACCAGCACCAGCTGCGTGCCGCCGCCGCTCAGCCTCACGGGGGTGAGGTCCCGCATCTGCTCGGAGCCTCCTTCCGGGAGTCCTCGTCCTGTCTGACGGCGAGCCTACTTGTTCGGGGGTGCAGCTACGCGGAGCGTGGCACCCGTGTTGGGGCCCCCTCCGTTGCTGGTCGCGCTCGACCTCCTGGGCATCTTCGTGTTCGCCCTCTCCGGGGGCCTGGTGGCGGTCCGCAAGGAGCTCGACATCTTCGGCGTCCTGGTGCTCGCCGGGACGACGGGACTCGGCGGCGGGTTCCTGCGTGACGTGCTGATCGACGCCACGCCGCCGGCCGCGCTGGAGGACTGGCGCTACCTGATGGTGCCGGTCGCTGCCGGGCTGGTGACCTTCTTCTTCCACCCGACCCTTGTCAGGCGTCGCGCCGAGCGCGTGGTGACGTTCTTCGACGCGGCCGGTCTCGGGCTGTTCTGCGTGACCGGCGCGCTCGCCGCGCTGGACCGTGGCCTCGGCCCGGTGCCGGCCGCGCTGATGGGGATGGTGACCGGGATCGGCGGCGGCATCGCCCGCGACCTGCTCTCAGGCCGGGTGCCCGCCGTGTTCGGCAGCGAGCTCTACGCCACTCCGGCGCTGGCCGGCGCGACGTACGCAGTGCTGGCCGAGCGGGCGTCACTGGGGATCTGGCTGGTCGCGGTGCCGGGTGTGGCGATCTGCTTCGGCTGGCGGCTGCTCGCGCTCCGGCGCAACTGGCGTGCCCCGCTGCCCGCAGGGTCGGCCAGCGTCTAGCAGCGGCAGCACCGGTCGACCGGGACCGCCCGGACGTCATGCGTTCCGGCCGCCGGGGCGACCGGAACGCATGACGTCACAGGATCACGGTGCGGTCGAGCCGTACACCTCCAGCTCACTGCTGTCGATGAAGTCGCAGCCGGAGAAGTTGCCGGGGCACGACCCGACCTGGAGCACCTGGCTGTCCTTCATCGTGTAGCGGACGAACTTCACCGCGTCGGTCGATCCCGCTGCCAGGGGCGGCGAGCTGAAGTGACCACGATCCGCGGGGGTGAACGTCCCTTGGTTGGCCGTGGTCCAGTTCCTGCCGTCGGTGGACGTCTCGATCGAGTACGGGCCGGTGGAGGCGCTGCCGGCGTCGCCACAGGTCGCACTCGGGTCGACCGCGATCTCGCTCACGTCGATCGGCTGCGGCAGCTCCACGACCACGAAGACCGGCACCGGCTTGCCGGCGCCGTTGAGCCGACGGAACGCGCTCCAGCCGCTGCCCTGCGACTGGTTGAACATCGCCGCGGCGCCGCAGCCGAAGGGCGCACCCGTGTCGTCGTTGGTGTCGGTCATGGACGCACCTCCGGCAAGTGCCGCCCAGTCGCGGCGCACTGCCCAGTTCGCCGTGTTCGCGCCCGAGTGGATCGACAGTGTGGCCCGCACCTGACGGTCCCAGCCGTTGCCGCCAGCCGAGATCTTCGGGTAGGTGCCGGGGAAGATCCCGTCGATCCGGTACCTGCCGTCCGGCCCCGTGGTGGCCGCGTAGTCGTTCGGGAAGCCGGAGGCGTGACCGCCGAAGGCGACGATCACGTTCTCCGCCGGTGCGGCCGTGTCGATGTTGCGGACCCGGCCGGTCAGGGACCCGGTCGGCGTGCCGGCGGCCGGAGGCAACGAGAAGTCCTCGACCGGGCGCGGTGTCGTCGCCGTCGATCGATCCCGCGAAGTACCCCATGCCGCGCTTGGCGAAGACCTTCCAGATGGCGTCCTGGTGCGCTCCCTTGGCGGTGGCCTTGTCGGCCTGGAGGATCGCGTTGCGCTCGTCCAGGTACGACGGGTTGGCCGGGGAGAGCTCCATCGCACGCGTGACCAGCGACTCGGTCAGCTTGCTGCCGAGGACGCCCCGCAGCTGCCAGAGGGTCTCGCCCCAGATCTCGCCGTCGGCGTGCACCTCGGGGCGGCCGATGATCCTGCCGAAGTCCCCGTAGGTGTAGCCGCCCGGTCCCGCGCCCGGCGTGCCGGGGCACCTGCTGGACGTCGAGCCGACCGGGCAGTCCAGCGGCTGGGTGCGGATCAGGTCGAGACCGTGGCCGACGTAGTCACCGATCCGGACCTCGCCGTGCGCAGCGGTGTTGCGCTGGAGGCCCTCGTTGGTGAGGAAGTCCATCGCGTACCAGTCGCTCCAGGCCTCGCCCATCGAGCCGGCCTGGATGTTGCCCAGCGTCGAGTTGCCGCTCGGGTCGACCACGAGCCGGTTGGACAGGCCGTGGGTGTACTCGTGGTACACGACGTCCGCCTCGTCACCGCCGTTGCTCTGCAGGAACGGGTCGGTCGGGTCGGCCGGGTCGTTGAACAGGTACATCTGCATGGTCGGCGCGATGCCGTCGGACGGCGTCGCCATGTTGGCGTTGTCCACGTGGTTCGAGTCCGGGTGGCCACCGGCCGTGGCGGCTCCGTCGTCCGGCTGGGCCTGGACGGCGTCGTCGTCGATCGCCTCGAAGTTGCCCGCTGCGCGGGTGAAGCCGATCGGAGCGTCCCGCAGGTGGTCGTGGAACCTGTTGACGAAGAAGAAGACCTGCACGGCGTTCTGCTTGCGGTTGTTCCGCCACGAGTTCTCGAGCCCCGAGGCCCAGCTGCACTTGTACTTCGCGGAGCAGGGGGCGCCGTCGACGGCGTTGAAGTTCGTGAACGGGAACGTGAACGAACGAGCGCCCGGGGCGACCTCCTCGGCGGCCTGCGCCCGGTTGTCGTCGTTGACGTCCGACCACACGTGGGTGTTGTTGCCCGCCAGCCGGGGCGAGCCGGACGGCAGCCAGCCGCGCCTGGTGAAGTCGACGTTCTGCCGGGTTCCGCCCTTCGGGGAGCCGGGCCAGTAGCGCCAGATGTCGCCGTTGTCGTTCTGCACGAGGTTGCGTCGGTAGACGACGCGGCCGGTGGTCGCGTCCACGACGTGGCTGTACATCTGTCCGGCCCCGGGCGTGGTGAGCGTCTGCCAGGCGAGCCGGGTGCCGGACGCGGTGCGGAACGCCACCAGGGAGGCTCGGTCGCCGTCGGCGAACACGGTGCCGCGGGTGGCGCCGCTGCTCCGCTTGGCGGCGCTGCTGCTGGTGACCTGCCCGTCGACGTTGCGGATCGCGGTGGCGCGGGCTCCCGCGGCGCTCACGTGCGGGGTGGCCGAGAGGGTTCCGAGATTGGGCACGGGCGATCCCTGCACGCTGATCAGCCGGCCGTCACGGGTGACATTGCCCTTGAGTCCGTTGCCGAACAGCGGCACGCCGCCGACCTGCTGGGTCCAGCTGAGGTGACGGATGCCGGAGACGTCGGTGTAGCGCGAGCGCAGCTGCAGACGCGCGAGGTCGGCTCCGGTGAGCCGGAAGACGTCGGGGTGCGAGCGCACGTAGTCGAGCACCACCCGGGAGGGAGTGCGTCCGCTCGGGCCGGTCAGGAACCCGTCGAGCCGCGAGACCGTGCGGGGTGTGCCGGTGAGCGGGTCGAGCGAGATCACGCCCTGCGGGCCGAGAGCCTTGCGCAGCGAGCTGACCCCGGGACGCGGCGAGACCCGCTGTCGCGCGTCGCTGCGAGCGAGCGCCGCACCGTTGGTGCGCAGGTCGAAGTCGCGCGGGTGCGTCGCCGTGTGCTTGTGGGCGACGGGCTTCGCCGACGCCTGCGGCGCCGCCGACGCGGAGCCGAGAGAGGCGGTGAGGCCGAGAGCGAGCACAGCCGCGGAGCCGAGGGTGACGGCTCGGGCGGTGCTGGTGTGACGCCGGCGGCCGGTCTTGGCCGCGAACGGGTTGCGGATCATGACGTCCCTTCGAGGGTGGGAAGAATCCGGGCCACCGTCGACAGGCGGGATCTAGCCGAGGACGATCGCGCGGGTGGGAAGAACCTTGGGCAGGTTGCACCCTGCCCCCGCTGTTGCACAAGGGTCCTGAGGGATGAAAATGGCTGCGGCCCTAGCTCCCGAGCACTCGCCGCAGGTGCTCGTTGCCGAACAGCCGGTCGGGGTCGAGCTTGTCGCGGAGGTCGGTGAACTCGTGCCAGCGCGGGTACGCCGGCTCGAGGTCGGCGGCCGTGCGCGTGTGCAGCTTTCCCCAGTGGGGGCGTCCGTCGTACCCGCGGAGGAGGTGCTCGACCTCGCCGAAGTACGCCGTGTGGTCGGTGCGCTCGTTCATGTGGAAGGCCAGGTAGAGCGAGTCGCGGCCGGACGACGTCGACAGCGGGATGTCGTCGGCCGGGGTCACGCGGATCTCGACCGGGAAGCTGATCCGCCAGCCGCGTTGCTCGACGAGGGCGCGGACGTCGCGGAGCGCCTGCAGGCCGGCTTCGCGTGGCACGGCGTACTCCATCTCGCGGAACACCACCCGCCGAGGCGAGACGAACACCCGGTGCGCGGTGTCGCTGAACCGGCGCTCGGTCTGCGCCCGGCCGGCCACCTTCGCCAGCCGAGGCACCAGCCCCGGCCGGCGGTTGCCGAGCGCGTTGACCCAGCCGAACACCGTGTTGGACAGGAGCTCGTCGTCCAGCCAGGCGCGCCAGCGGGGGAGTGGCTCGGGCGGGTCGATGGTGCGGTTGTCCCGCTTCACGTTCATCAGATCGGTGTGCGGGAACCAGTACATCTCCGCGTAGTGGTTCTCTGCGACGAGCTGGTCGAACGACCCGAGGGCCTCGTCCCAGCGCATCGGGCCCTCGTGCGCCTCGATCGTGAAGAGCGGCTCGACCCGGAACGTCAGTGACGTGAGGATCCCCAGGGCACCGAGGCCGAGCCGTGCCACCGCCAGGATCTCCGGTCGCTCGGTCGCGTCGGCGTGCAGCACGGTCCCGTCCGCGGTGACCAGGTCGAGGCCGACCACCTGCGCCGACAGCGATGCGACGGTGCCGCCGGTGCCGTGGGTGCCGGTCGACGTGGCGCCGGCCAGGGTCTGCTCCGCGATGTCCCCCATGTTGTGGAGCGAGAGCCCGAGGTTCTCGAGCGCGGTGTTGAGCACGTGAAGCGGGGTGCCCGCGAGGGCGGTGACCGTCATCGCCTCGCGGTCGACATGTGTGATCCCGGTCAGCTTCTCCGAGCGCAGCATGACTCCCTCGGCAGCGGCGATCGCGGTGAACGAGTGGCCGGTGCCGACCATCTTCACCGTCTGCCCGGCGGCCCGGGCCGCGACCACCGCGGCGGCCACCTCGGGGACGTCGCGCGGGGTCAGCACGGTCTGCGGATGGACCGTGACCAGCCCGCTCCAGTTCGTCCAGGTGCTCATGGACGAAGAATAGGAGCCCCGGGCGCGCCGGCGGCCGGGGCCGCACGCCGGCGGCCGACGGCCAGCAGTCCGGACAGCGCCGCGACCGCGCCGCTCAGCACCGCGACGCCGTACGCCGGAGCGCTGCCGTGGTCGTCGATCAGGAAGCCCGCCAGCGCCGCGCCCGGCGCGATGCCGGCACTGAGCCCGGTCTGGAGGAGTCCGAGGGCCTCGGTGAGCCGGGAGCGGGGCGCGGTCTCCTCGATCGCCGAGAACAGGGCGATGATCGTGGGGGAGATCGCGAAGCCGGCGACGAACAGCAGCACGCCCATCGTCCAGAGGTTCGGCACGAACGGGGTCGGCACCATCGCCAGGGTGAGCGCCAGGGCGCCGACCCAGAACCGGCGGATCGTGGTCACCTTCCACGCGATCGCGCCCGTGAGCACGCCCGAGAGCAGGCTCCCCAGCGCCCAGACCGCGAGCAGCACACCGGAGATCGCCGTGTGCCCGTTCTCCTGCGCGAACGCGACCGTGGCCACCTCGGTGGCGCCGAACAGCGACCCGAGCGCCGCTGCGCCGAGCGCCAAGGGGCTCAGCCGCAGCCAGGGCATCGGCGCCCGCAGCGCCCGGTCGGGAGAGCGCGGGTGCGCCGGAGGCTCCGTGCCGCGTTGGGCGGCCAGGCCGAGGGTGCCCACGGTGCCGAGGACGACGGCGGCCCCGAGTCCGGCGACCGGCGTCCACAGCGTGGACAGGAACGTGACCAGGGTCGGACCGGACATGAACACGGCCTCGTCGGCCACCGACTCGACAGCGAAGGCGGTCTGCTTCTCGCGCGGGTCTGGCAGCAGGTGCGTCCATCGGGCGCGGACGCTCGACCCGATCGGCGGCATCGCCAGCCCGGCGACGACCGCCGCCAGGTGCGGCCACGGTTCCGACCAGTCGTGGACCACGGCGTAGCCGAGCATGCCGCTGCCCAGGGCGAACACCAGGCTGTCGACGAACAGCACGCGCGACTGGCCCAGCCGGTCGAGGAGCCGGCCGTGCGGGATCGCGGCCAGCGCGTTGGCGATCACGAACGCGGCGGAGACCTGGCCGGCGAGCGTGTAGGAGCGGGTCTCGGCGGTCACGAGGAGCACGACCGCGAGCGTCATCATCGAGATCGGCATCCGCGCCACGAGCCCCGTTGCCGAGAACAACGCGGCCCCCGGACGGCTGAGCACGCGGCGGTAGGGGTCGAGCATCGTTGCGATTCTAGGGAGAGCAGAGGCGACCCGCTGTCCTGCGGACACTCCCTAGGATGGGGCGTGTGCCCCTGAGCCAGCCGACGCCCGCCGAGCCCAGCGGCTCCCCGTCCCCCCTCGACCCCACGCCGTACGACGCGCTGGTGCTGGTCTCGTTCGGGGGGCCGGAGCGGGCCGAAGACGTGGTGCCGTTCCTCCGCAACGTGACCCAGGGCAAGGACATCCCGGACGCCCGGCTGGAGGAGGTGGGCGCGCACTACTACGCCAACGGCGGGCGAAGCCCGATCAACGACCAGAACCGCGCCTTCCTCGCCGCGATCCGTGAGGACCTGGCGAGCAACGGGATCGACCTGCCGGTCTACTGGGGCAACCGCAACTGGGACCCCTACCTGACCGATGCCTGCCGCGAGATGTCGGCGGACGGCGTACGGCGGGCCGCGTGCCTGGTCACGTCGGCCTACTCGTCGTACTCGGGCTGCCGGCAGTACCGGGAGGACCTGGCGGAGGCCGTCGCCGACGTGGCGGGCGCGCCGAGGCTGGACCGGCTGCGGCACTACTTCAACCATCCGGGCTTCGTGGAGCCGATGGTCGACGCCACCCTGTCCGGGCTGGCCGAGCTGCCCGACGAGGTACGGCGCGAGGCGCACCTGGTGTTCGTGACGCACTCGATCCCGACCTCGATGAACGAGGCGAGCGGGCCGCGCGGCCGCGCCTACGTCTCCCAGCACCGCAGCGTCGCCACCGAGATCGTCGAGCGGGTGCGGCACGAGACCGGCACGCGGCACCGCAGCGAGCTGGTGTTCTGCTCGCGGTCCGGCCCGCCGCACGTGCCGTGGCTCGAGCCCGACGTCAACGACCACCTTCATGACCTGGCGCGGAAGAACGCCGCCGGCGTGGTGATCGTGCCGATCGGCTTCGTCTCCGACCACATGGAGGTCGTCTACGACCTCGACACCGAGGCGATGGAGACCGCGGAGAAGCTCGGTCTGCCGTGCGTCCGCGCGGCCACGGCGGGGGTCGATCCGCGGTTCGTGTCGATGGTGCGCGACCTGCTCCTGGAGCGTGCGGCGGCCGAGCGTGGCGGCGAGCCCGAGCGGGCCGTCGTCGGCAGCCTCCCCGCGTCGCACGACGCGTGCCCAAGCGGTTGCTGCGCCAACCCGCGCTCGCAGCGACCGGCCCTCGGCGGCACGGAGGCCGGCCGATGACGGACTCCGCGGACGACCTGCTGGCGCTCGCGCTCGACGTGGCGGCCGAGGCCGCGGCGCTTGCCGTCCGGATGCGCGCCGAGGGGATGTCCGTCGCCGACACCAAGACCTCGCCCACCGACGTCGTGACCGCCGCCGACCGGGCCGTCGAGGAGCTGATCCGCAGCCGGCTGCTGACGGCCCGGCCGGACGACGCCTTCCTCGGCGAGGAGGGCGACGACGACGCGGGCACGAGTGGCGTCCGCTGGGTCGTCGACCCCATCGACGGCACCGTCAACTACCTCTACGGGTCGCACCAGTACGCGGTGTCGATCGCGGCCGAGCACGGCGGCCGGATGGTGGCCGGGGTCGTGCACCGGCCGCCGACGGGCACGGTCTACGCCGGCACCCTCGGCGGCGGGTCGACCTGTGACGGGGTCCCGCTCCGGGTGCGCGACGTCGTACCGCTGGAGGAGCGGCTCGTGCACACCGGCTTCAGCTACGTGCGTGAGGTGCGGGCGAGGCAGGCCGGCTACATCGCCGCCCTGCTGCCGCGGGTGCGCGACATCCGGCGCCCAGGGTCGTGCTCCCTCGACCTGTGTGCGGTGGCCGCTGGGGAGGCCGACGGGTACGTCGAGGAGGGCGCCCACCTCTGGGACCACGCCGCCGCCGGGCTGATCCTCGAGGAGGCCGGCGGCCGCATCGACGTCCTCCGGAGCCCCTCGGACCTGCGCCTCCTGGCGGCCGCCCCGCGAGGTGGTTTCGAGCCATTTCTGAGGCTCCTGGAGGAGTGCGGCTTCGTCGGGAACAGATGACGGGGGCGGTGCGTTGTGTGACTCCGGTGACAGATCTGGACGGGGTCGTGCTTTTTGTGCCGGACTCGTGCACAATCTGGCGCCGACACGGGTGAAAACAGACGTGACAGAAGTAGGCGGCGCCGAACGCCGGCGGGGACCGCTGGGGCAGGGAGACAAGACATGGCAACGGACTACGACGCACCACGCAAGACCGACGAAGAGCAGAGCGAAGAGAGCATCGAGGAGCTCAAGGCTCGGCGTCACGACAAGAACTCCGGCAAGGTCGACGAGGACGAGGCGGAGGCCGCCGAGTCGTTCGAGCTTCCCGGCGCCGACCTCTCCCACGAGGAGCTGGCGGTCGAGGTGAAGCCTCGTCAGGACGACGAGTTCACCTGCATGAGCTGCTTCCTGGTGCACCACCGGAGCCAGCTCGCGGACAGCAAGAAGCTGATCTGCAAGGACTGCATCTAGGCGCAGGTCGGCTCCGACCGGACCAGACACCACGGTCCCTTGGTGAACCGGCACGTCCCACGGGGAACCCCCACGGAAAGTGCCGAATCGTCAAGGGACCTTGGTAATTGTCGGCTCAGACGCCGGCCTTCCGGCGCGCCCGGCCGCCCTTCTTGCCCACCGCCCCGGCGGCGGCAGCGGCGTCCTCCTGGGCGACGGCGGCCGCCGCCTTGGCCTCCTTGTAGGCCTCGGACTGGAGCTCGGGCGGCAGGTGGCCGGTGGAGCGCGCGTAGTAGCTGGCGGCCCGGCGGCCGGCCAGCATCCGGGCGACACCGATGGCGGTTCCGCTGACGGTCGCCCAGACCACGGCCTCCCAGATGTCGACGTCCGGGTCGGCCGGGTTGGCTGGAGGGGTCTTGCCGGTGGCGGCCCGCCAGCTGCCGTCGAGCACCTTCTTCGCGAAGACCGCGGCCAGGATCCCGGAGAACAGGGACATTACGGACCAGACCCTAGAGCTCTCCTCCTTCTCCTGCTCCTTGACCTTCTTGTCGAGCTTCGACGCCATCCGCGGACTCCTCTACTGTTCGGTCTTCCAGCCTATGACCTGTCGGTGGTCCAGACCTCATGCCTCGGGGTGATGAGGTTCCGCGGAGGCGCCGAGCAGCGCGGCCGCGAGCCGGTCCGGGTGCCGGGTGCTCACCAGCCAGTACGGCGCGGGGTCGTCCGGGTCGGACACCGGCACCCGCACGGCGGCCTTGAGGTAGGGCCGGGTGGCGAGGTAGGCGCGGGCATCGGCCTCGACACCGAGCGCCCGCCGGGTCTGCTCGCGGTCCAGTGGTTCGGGGGTGCCGAGCAGGCTTCGTGGGATCCGCGCGGGTCCGGCCACGAACTCGGTGCCGGTGACCTCGACGAACGCCGACCCGATGTACGCCAGGAGACCGAAGGTGACCGCGAAGCAGGCGCCGGTCGCGGTCCACGCCAGCCAGGCCGGGGTGGCCACGATGAACGCCAGCCAGAGCGTGGCCAGGAACATCGTCGCCTGCACCCACCAGCGCAGCGGCACCGAGAGCCGCTCGCGGTAGCGCACCGACGTGTCCTCGCCCACGAGGCAGAAGCCTGTCAGCAGGACGAGCCCCCACCCGCGGCGGGTAGGGTCGCCGACCGTGGTGGACATCGCTCTCCGGCGGCTCGACCCGGGGCTGCCGCCCCCGTCGTACGCCCATCCCGGCGACGCCGGCGCCGACCTCTTCACGACCGTCGACGTGACCCTGGCACCGGGGGAGCGCGCGATGGTGCCGACCGGGATCGCGCTGGCGCTGCCCGAGGGGTACGTCGCGCTCGTGCACCCGCGCTCCGGCCTCGCGGCCCGGCACGGCGTGTCGATCGTGAACACCCCGGGCACCGTCGACGCCGGCTACCGCGGCGAGATCAAGGTGCTGCTCGTGAACCTCGACCCGGCGACGCCGGTCACCCTGTCGCGCGGCGACCGGATCGCCCAGCTCGTCGTCCAGCGCTTCGAGACCGCGTCGTTCGTCGAGGTCGACGCCCTTCCCGAGTCGGAACGCGGCGCTGGGGGTTACGGTTCAACCGGAGGGTTCGCCGCATCGGCACCCCGATCGTCGGAGGAGCGCGCGTGAGGTTCGGCCGCAAGGCAACACAGGGGGCCGTCGACGGCGACGACGCCGTCGAGGCCGCCGCCGCCGAGGTCGAGTCCCGGATCGAGGGGCCCCACGACGCCGACGGCCTCGACCTGGAAGAGGACCCCGCGTTCGCGAACCACATCGACCTCGGTGGCCTGGTGCTGGCGCCGCCGCCCGCGGGCGTCGAGCTGCAGCTGCAGGTCGACGAGGAGAGCGAGACCGTGCTCGCGGTGCTGCTGGCCACCGAGGAGGGTGCGCTCGAGCTCCGGCCGTTCGCCGCCTCGCGCCACGGCGACCTCTGGTCCGAGGTACGCCCGCAGATCGCTGCCGAGACCGCCCGCCGGGGCGGCACGGCTGACGAGCAGCAGGGTCCCTTCGGGACCGAGCTGCGATGCATGGTGCCGGTGCAGACGACCGGCGGTGCGTCCGCCGCCCAGCCGTCCCGGGTGATCGGGGTCAACGGACCCCGCTGGTTCCTCCGCGCCACCCTGATCGGTCGGCCCGCCGTCGAGGAGGAAGCGGCGAAGGCGTGGGAGGACGTGCTGCGCGAGCTCGTGGTGCGCCGCGGTGCTGCGGCCATGCCTCCTGGCGAACCCCTGGAGCTCACGCTTCCACCCGATCTCGAACGGCAGCCTGATGGGTGACCCGAAGGGCGGCAACAAGGCTGGAGACCGGGGCGGTGGCCTGCGGCGCGGCCTGAACCTCTGGGCGAGCCACTCCCGCGAGGAGGCCCGCGAGCTCCGTCGCACGGCTGAGAAGGCCGGCTTGGTCACGATCGCCGACGCACCCGACCGGGAGCATGTCACCGTGCAGGGGACGCTCAAGACGGTGACGTTGCGGCCGCGCGGCGGTGTGCCCGCCCTCGAGGCCGAGCTGTACGACGGGTCCGGCACGATCCTGGTGATCTGGTTGGGCCGGCGGCGCATCGCGGGCATCTTCCCCGGGCGCCAGATCCGGGTGGAGGGGCGCATCGGCGTGCACAGCGACACCCGGATCATCTACAACCCGCGCTACGAGCTCCGGTCGTGACGGTGGCCGAGCCGACGCCGTCGACGCCGACCACCGCCACCGTCGAGGCAGCCGTCCGGCACCAGCTCTCGACCGCGCTCGGCGGGGGACGCGGCATGCTCGAGGCGGCCGTTCCGACCGCCCTGTTCACGGCCGTGTTCCTGGTCGGCCACGACCTGCGCACCGCCGTGCTCGCGAGCGTGACCGCGGCCGGCGTGCTGCTCGCCGTACGCCTCGCGCAGCGGTCCAGCCCGCAGTTCGTGCTCAACGCCTTCCTCGGTATCGGCATCGGCGCCTTCTTCGCCTGGCGCGCCGCGCGTGGCGGTGGGGACCAGAACGACCAGGCGCTGGCGTACTTCCTGCCGGGCCTGCTCTACAACGGGTTCTACTCCGCGGCGATGGTGTTCAGCATCGTCATCCGGTGGCCCGTGGTCGGCTTCATGATCGGCAGTGTCACGGGCGACCCCACGGCCTGGCGTGCCGACCCGCAGGTCGTGCGGCTGTGCCAGCGGCTGACCTGGCTGCTGGTCGCTCCCTGCCTGGTGCGGCTGCTGGTGCAGGGCCCGATCTACCTCGCCGCGAAGAACGACACGATCGACCCCGGCGGGGCCGTGGCCGCGCTCGGCACCGCGAAGCTGCTCATGGGCTGGCCGCTCCAGGTCGCCGCGCTGGCCGGCATGGTCTGGCTGCTCTCCAGGAACACGACCCGGGTGGAGGAGGGCGAGGAGCCCGCCGCCTGAGGGTGCCGTCCGGTCAGTGGTGCTCCTCGGGCGCGAGCAGCCGCTCCAGCTCGTCCTCGACGTTGTCGGGCACCACGAACAGCAGCTCGTCACCGGCCTCGATCGGCTGCTCGCGGTCGGGCACGTAGACCTGCCCGTCGCGCAGGATCGTGACCAGTGCGCAGTTCTCGGGGAACGGGATCAGGCCCGACGGCTTCCCGACGTACGGCGAGTCCGTGGGCAGTGTCATCTCGACCAGGTTGGCGTTGCCCTGGCGGAACGTGAACAGTCGCACCAGGTCGCCGACCGTGACCGCCTCCTCGACCAGCGCGGACATGATCCTCGGCGTCGAGACGTTGACGTCGACTCCCCAGGCCTCGGTGAACAGCCACTCGTTGTTGGGGTGGTTGACCCGGCCGACCGTGCGCGGCACACCGAACTCGGTCTTCGCGAGGAGTGAGGTCACCAGGTTGGCCTTGTCGTCGCCGGTCGCCGCGATCACCACGTCGCAGTGCTCGAGCTGGGCCTCCTCCAGCGACGACAGCTCGCAGGAGTCGGCGAGCAGCCATTCCGCGTCGGGCACCCGGTCGGGCTTGATCGAGCCGGGGTCCTTGTCGATCAGCAGCACCTCGTGGCCGTTGCCGATGAGCTCCCGGGCGACGGACCGGCCGACCGCGCCCGCTCCGGCGATGGCGACCCTCATGAGTTCTCCCCAAGCGTCATGAGTCGTCCTCCGGTCCGCGGTCGATGACCTTGTAGACGGCGGTGGCGGTCTCCTCGCGCATCACCAGGTGGAGTGTGTCGCCCTCCTGGATCACGGTGTCCCGGGTGGAGAGCACCCCCTCTCCCAGTCGGTCGATCCAGGCGATCCGGGCGTTGGTCTGCGTCTGGAACGTGACGCTCTTGCGGCCGACCCAGGGCTCGGGCGCGGGCACCTGGTCGACCCGGATCGTGCCCGAGGGGTCGCGGAAGTCGGGCTCCGCACCGGCGGGAAGCAGCCGGCGCAGGACCTGGTCGGCGGTCCACTTCACCGTCGCCACGGTCGTGATCCCCAGCCGCTGGTAGACCTCGGCACGGCCGGGGTCGTAGATCCGGGCGACGACCGACTGGATGCCGAAGGACTCGCGCGCCACCCGGGCGGCGATGATGTTGGAGTTGTCGCCGCTGCTGACGGCGGCGAAGGCGTCCGCACGCGCGATGCCGGCCTCGGTCAGGACGGCCTGGTCGAAGCCGTAGCCGGTGACCTTGGTGCCGTTGAACATCGGGCCCAGCCGGCGGAACGCGTCGGGGTCGGAGTCGATGATGCTCACGGTGTGGTTGCGGTCCTCGAGACTGCGCGCCAGCGTCGAGCCGACGCGCCCGCAGCCCATGATCACGACGTGCACGGTCGGAACGTTACAGGTGAGACAGGGCGGGAAGTGCGCGGTAGCGCCCCCCGTCCACTAGCGTTGACCGACGTGGGAGTCGGCGATGTCTCGAAGCGGATCCTGCTGGGCCGCAAGCTACGGAGCTCCCAGCTCGGTGAGACCCTGCTCCCCAAGCGGATCGCGCTGCCGGTCTTCGCCAGTGACGCGCTCTCGTCCGTGGCCTACGCGCCGGACGAGGTGTTCATCATGCTGTCCGTCGCGGGCGTGTCGGCCTACGCGTACAGCTGGAAGATCGGGGTCGCCGTAGCGATCGTGATGCTGACCGTGGTCGCGTCGTACCGGCAGAACGTGCACGCCTACCCGAGCGGCGGCGGTGACTACGAGGTGGCCACTGTCAACCTCGGCAGGAACGCCGGGGTCACGGTGGCAGCCGCGCTGCTCGTCGACTACGTGCTGACCGTCGCGGTGTCGGTGTCCTCCGGCGTGCAGAACGCGTCGTCGGCGCTGCCGTTCATGCAGCACCACGAGACGACCTTCGCGGTGATCCTGGTGATCGTGCTCGCCGCGATGAACCTGCGCGGAGTCCGGGAGTCGGGGGCTTTCTTCGCGCTCCCGACCTACGGCTTCATGATCGGCGTGCTCGGCATGGCGGTGTACGGCGTGCTGCGTGCGCTCGCCGGCGACCTGCCGCAGGTCGAGAGCGCGAGCCTCAACCTCGCGCCGGACCCCTCGTACACCGGCGACGTCAGCCAGATCGCGCTGATCTTCCTGCTGGCGAGGGCGTTCTCCTCGGGCTGTGCGGCGCTGACCGGCGTGGAGGCGATCTCCAACGGCGTGCCCGCGTTCCGCAAGCCGAAGAGCAAGAACGCCGCCACCACCTTGCTGCTGCTCGGCGGGCTCGCGGTCACGATGCTGCTGAGCCTGATCATCCTGGCCCGCGAGATGGGGCTGAAGTACGTCGATCCGAACGACCTCGAGCGGCTCACGCGGGCCAACGGTGACCCGCTGCCGGCCGACTACGACCAGCACACCGTGATCGCCCAAGTGTCACGCGCGATCTTCGACAACTTCCCACCCGGCTTCTACTTCCTGGTCGCGATGACCGGGATCATCCTGATCCTCGCCGCAAACACCGCCTTCAACGGCTTCCCGGTGCTGGGCTCGATCCTGGCCAAGGACGGCTTCATGCCGCGGGCCTTGGGCTCCCGCGGCGACCGGCTCGCCTACAGCAACGGCATCCTGATCCTGGCCAGCTTCGCGAGTGTGCTGATCGTGGCGTTCCGGGCCGAGCCGACCCGGCTGATCCAGCTCTACATCGTCGGCGTCTTCGTGTCCTTCAACCTCAGCCAGCTCGGCATGATCCGGCACTGGACCCGGCACCTCCGGGGCGAGAAGGACCCCGCGGAGCGCCGCCGCATGTTCCGCTCGCGCGCGATCAACACCTTCGGCCTCGCGATGACCGCGGTGGTCTTCGTCGTGGTGCTGCTGACCAAGTTCCTCGCCGGCGCCTGGATCGCGATCCTGGCGATGATCGTGTTCTTCGCGATCATGCAGGCCATCCACCGTCACTACGACCGGGTCACTGCCGAGCTGGTGATCGACGAGTCCGACCAGGTGCTGCCCACGCGCGTCCACGCGATCGTGCTGGTCTCCAAGCTGCACAAACCGACGATGCGTGCGCTGGCGTTCGCGAAGGCGACCCGTCCGAACGTGCTCGAGGGTGTCTTCGTCGACACCGACGCCAAGGTCACCGACCGGCTGATGGAGGAGTGGGACAAGCGCCGGATCGACATCCCGCTGAAGGTCCTCTACTCGCCGTACCGCGAGATCATCCGGCCGATCGTGCTCTATGCCATGAGCATCCGCGAGGCGAACCCGCGAGGCGTGGTGGCGGTCTACATCCCCGAGTACGTCGTCGGGCACTGGTGGGAGCAGCTGCTCCACAACCAGACGGCCTTGCGGCTCAAGGGCCGGCTGCTGTTCACCCCGGGTGTGATGGTGATCTCGGTGCCGTACCAGTTGCGGTCGTCCGAGATCGCACGCGAGCGCGAGGAGCGGGAGTTCGACCGGCCGCGCCCCGGCGACGTGCGCCGCGGTCGTACCGCACGACGGTGAGCCGCGAACGGCGGCGTACCCGGCAGCGCGCGTCCACCCGTCCGTCCCGCGCAGGCGAGCGGCACGAGGTCGTCGCGGACGCGATCGCGCACGGCGGGCACGTGGTGGCCAGACTCCCGGTGGTCGAGCCGGTCGGGTCCGGCGTCGTCGTGTTCGTGCGGCACGCGCTCCCGGGCGAGCGGGTGGTCGTCGAGATCACCGAGGGCCGTGAGGGCGACCGGTTCCTGCGCGGTGACGCGGTCGAGGTGCTCGAGGCCTCGCCGCACCGCGTGTCCGCGCCGTGCCCCTACGCCGGACCCGGCGCCTGCGGTGGCTGCGACTTCCAGCACGTCGAGCCTGCCCACCAGCGCGACCTCAAGACCGCCGTCGTCCGGGAGCAGCTGTCCCGGCTGGCCGGCCTCGAGGTGGACGTGGAGGTCGAGCCGGTCGAGCCCGTGCTCGGCTGGCGCTCGCGCATGCAGTACGTCGACCTCCCTGGCGGTGCCCGCGGGCTTCGCAAGCACCGGTCCCACGAGGTGGTGGCGGTCGACCACTGCCTGATCGACGCGCACCCGGCGGTCGAGCTTGTCGAGACCCCTGTCCACGAGCGTGTGCACGACAAGACCTTCGCCGTCGACCCCACGGGCTTCTGGCAGCCGCACGTGTCGGCGCCGGAGGTGCTCGTCGACGCGCTGCTCGAGGCACTCCGCCCACAGCCGGGGGAGTCGGTCGTCGATCTCTACAGCGGGGTCGGGCTGTTCGCCGCGTTCCTCGCCGACGTGGTCGGTCCGGACGCCGAGGTCGAGGCCGTCGAGGGCGACCGGCGCGCCGCCGCGCACGCGGCGGACAACCTCGGCCGGGAGGCCGTGGCTGCCGACGTCCAGGAGTGGCTCGAGTCCGGGGTCGTGCCCGACCATTCCGACCTGGTCGTGCTCGACCCCCCTCGTACCGGCGCCAAGCGTCGCGTGGTGGAGGGCATCGTGCGGCTCTCGCCGCGGGCGGTCGGCTACGTCGCGTGCGATCCCGCGGCGCTGGCCCGCGACGTAGCTATCTTCGCCGAGCACGGCTACGGGCTCGCGGGCCTGCGTGCCTTCGACCTGTTCCCGATGACCAGCCACGTCGAATGCGTCGCTCTGCTCACAAAAATCGGCTCTGATGCGGAAAGACAACACTGTGCGAGCCATATCGGTCATTGAAAGCCGGGTTAGGGCGCACTTTCAGGTACTCAGCCGGTGGGCATCACCGCCCGTAACGGGGACGATGCCCGTAGTCGAGGCGCTGCGCCGGGTGGACGGGGGCCACGAGGTAGTTACGCCCTAGTCCGCCTCCGCTTGGCCCGGGTGAGAACCCGGCCCTGCCGGAAGTGGGCAGTGGCCGCGTCTCTTCACATGAAGGATGTTCAGCACGCCGAGGGCGGTTCCGGCAGCAATGATCACGATCGGTGCCAGATCGAGAGCAAAGCCGAGCAGCACCAGCGCGACTCCCGAGCCCACGCCCCACAAGACCGGATGAACCACGACCCAGTCGCTGAACTGGCTCAGCAGACTGCGCATCTGCTACCACATTCCTCGCTTGGACTGCCAGCGACCGTAGAGCCAGCCTGCGGTGCCCATCGCCGGTGGGCGGCGAACATGAACGCGGCCACGACGACGTACATGCCGTGCAGTAGCCAGACCGGGCCGGGCGGCGATCGCGGCTGCCTCGATGTCGGTCCCATCATTCCTCCTCGGCGGAGGTCGATGCGTCGTCAGGACGGTCAGCTGTTCGAGCGCACCAGTCGTACGCCGGTCGCAGTCAGCCACACGAGCCAGGCGGCGAAACCGGGCAACCCCACGAACAGGACCGTCGAGCCGTCCGCGATCGCGAGGTTGGCCGCCCCAGCGGCGATCAGCAGGCCTCCCCCGGCCACGCCGAGCAGACGCTGCCACGACGGTGTCAGCCCGCTCGCATGCGTCGCCAGCGCAGCGCCGATGAATGTGGTGCCGAGCGCCGCCATCGACCACGCGAACGCTGCTGCATGCATGTGCCAGGCGAGCTCTAGCACCGGGCTCGGCTCGGTGAGCTCGCCGGCGGACAGCACGACGCCGTCCCACAGAACGGCGTAGAACGCCATCACCGCCGAGAAAGTCGCGCCCGCGGCGACCGCGAGGCGCGACCAGTCCGCGCCCGCACCCCCGCGCCGCCCGACGAGCCCGTGGAGACCGGTGACGAACAAGAGCAGCAGCGGCAGGTTCAGCGCCTCCAGACCGACCGCGATCGCGACCGCGGCCCGGTGATCTGCATGGAAGGCGAGCACCTCCTTGAGCGGGGCTCCATAAGTGGGCGAATCGACCCAGCCCACCACCACGTTGTCGATCACCACCAACGCTGCCGACGCGATCGCGGTCGCGCCCACGACCCACGTTCGGAGCGCTCGGGTCGGCGTGGGCTCCGTCGTTGCCGTTGCCGCTGCCGCGCTCACGGGCGCGTGCAGGGACTCCTGCGCGGTGGCGGTATTGCGCGGTGATCTCATCTCTTACTGACTCCTTCGTTGCGGTCGGATGACCGGTAACTCCACGATCGCTGACTTCGACGACGGGCGGATCGGCCTCGGGGCTGGTGTTCGATCGGCCGATGGAACGATCTGTCTCTCGTGCTTTCGGCTGATACGCACCCTCCCGAGCAGGCCATTGTCAGCGGGAGCGGTGCACTGCACTGCCCCTTGAAGTCCGTGGCCGCGTCCGTTAGGCGGCGGATAGACGCAGGTCTGCAGCGAGCCTGGCGCCGTCACGCGTCCGCCGACGCCACGTCGCCGACCCGGCCCCACGCTTCGCCGGCCCGCTGATCCGCGCCGGGCTCCTTGCCGAGAAATCTCGGTGGTTCAGAGTGCCGGGGGGCGCGTCGGTATCTCGGAGAGGACCCGCTCGCACATTTCGTGCGTCGCCAGCGCGTCCCGGGCGCTGAGCACCTTGCCCGCTCGGACGGCGTCGAGAAAGGCGAGTGCGGCCTGCTCGATGCCCCGCTGCCGGGCCACCGGCACCCAGTCGCCGCGCCGACGCACAGTCGGTTCACCCTTGTGGTCGATGATCTCTGCGAGGTTGAGGACCTGCCGTTTGGAGTCCCGTCCGGAGACCTCCAGGATCTCCTCGGCCGAACCACTCACGTGGTTCATGACCCCCAGCGCGGTGAATCCGTCGCCGGACAGCTGCAGCACCACGTGGTGCAGCAGGCCGCCCTCGAGGCGGGCGCGCACCGTCACGTCCTCGACCATGCCGGGAACCAGGAACCGCAGCGTGTCGACGACGTGGATGAAGTCGTCAAGGATCATCTTGCGCGGCTCCTCGGGCAGCCCCACCCGGTTCTTTTGCATGAGGATCAGGTCGCGCGGGTGGTCGAAGCATGCGACGTACCCCGGCGCGTTTCGCCGGTTGAATCCGACCGCCAGGCTGACGTCTCGGTTCTCGGCGAGGCGCACCAGCCGTTCGGAGTCGGCGAGTCGGTAGGCGAGCGGCTTGTCGACGTACGTCGCCACGCCGGTCTCAAGCAGCCGAGTGATGATCTCGGGGTGGGCGGCGGTGGGCGCGTGGACGAACGCCGCGTCGAGGTCCTGCGCGAGCAGCCCGTCGAGGTCGGTGTGCCGCCGGTCTTGCGTGACGTGCAGGCTTTCGGCGACGCGGTGAAGTGTCGCCGGCGTGCGGGTCTGGAGGTGCAAGTCGATCCCGGGCTGCAGCGCGAGAACCGGCAGATAGACCTTCTGCGCGATGTCCCCAAGCCCTATGCATCCGACCTTCACGGAGCTCCTACGGTTGCTCACCGATCCTGGTGGCACGGTACAGCGGCTGCGGCGGCTGCCCCGGCTGCCAGCGGGACCCAGATGCTGAAGTCCGTCCCCAGCGCGCATCTGGGTGCCGCGGCATGGCAGCACGGCCGCGGAACTCTCGGACTCCTGCGCCCGCGCTGCCTCGCGGACCGGGATCGGCTATACGCCGAACCTTCCTAGAGGTGGCGTGGCAGCGCCTTCTGGCCTGGGCAGGAGTTCCCGTCGAGGATCGTGCGTCGCTCCTACGCGGTAAGACGCGGCTCTTGGAGCGGCCGGATCGCGGCTCCGGACGTTCACCCGAGGCCCGTTGAAGGGCTCGAAGAGTGGGTTCGTCCTGGCGTAGCGCTCCATCGCTGAGATGTACTTCCTAGAGGGCGATGACATCGGCTGACGTCGTCGGAAGCCAGGTCGCAAGTTCCCCATACACCGTGCCACCCATGCGTTGACCGACACGATCCGCATCCATAACCCTGGGCACCAGCAGACGCGGCGGCGGGCCGGGTCGAGAAATATGTGTGAAGCGTCCCTGCCAGGGTCGAGCTTGACCCCGGTAGGGATGAAGAGGACATAGGTCCGAGCGCCTTGGCGCCGACAGAGGGCGGCGCCGGCCACCCGCGCCCCGGACCGCTTGGTCGGCTCACCCCTCGACGATGGCAGCGAGCCGGTCAAGCGAGGCGCGCAGCCAGTCGCTCGTCGTACGTCTGGCCCGCTTCTGGCGGTTGGAGTCGGTCAGCTCCGTCCAATCGTAGGTGTGGGTCACGCGCGTGCGGTCGACCTCGAGGGACTCGAACTCCCAACGCCACAGATGTCCCGGCCGCCGCTTGCCCACCTCGTGAGGTCGCCACGCTATGAGGCGACCCTCGTCAAACTCAACGACGTCGTTCTCGCGGACATTGCCACCGGTGAGCACCATCGTGAACACGTCTCCGACGCTGCGGACCCGCTGACCGGGCGGTGCTTGGAGCAGGTTGGCGTTGCCGTCCCACCGCGGCTGCTGCGCAGGGTCGGCGACCAGCTCGAAGATCTTCGCCGCAGGGGCCGCCATGTCGCGGCTGGCAGTCACGACCCGGTCCCCTTGCTCGCTCATCGTTCGCTTCCTTTGCTCACGCCCGTGTTCACAGCATGACCTTTCCTCCGGACATATCCACGGTCAGGCCGGTGATCCAGCTCGCTGCGCTCGAGGCGAGGAAGATCGCAGCTGCGGCGACGTCGGCCGGCTGGCCGATCCTGCCCAACGGGAAGCTTGTCCCTAACGCCTCGAGCCGCTCGATGCTCATCTGGGCGCGCATCTTGTCGTTCTCGACCGCTGAGGGCGCCAGGCAGTTCGCGCGAATCCCACGGCCCGCGAACTCACCGGCGATGTGCCGGGTGAAGGCGACCACTCCTGCCTTCGCGGCCGCGAACGCGGCGGCCGACTGAGACGCCTGACGCGCGGCCGCAGACGCCATCGTCACGAACACACCGCTCCCACGGTCTGCCATTTCGGGCAAGAAAGCACGCACGGTCAAGAAGGCAGACGTCAGTTCACTGTCGACTACTCCCCGCCAGCGCTCCAGCGTCTCGACCTCGGTCGGGACCGGCGTGCCCTTGCCACCAGCAAAGGGCATCACAATCTCCACCGAGCCGAGCTGCGTGCGCAGCATCGATGCCGCTGTAATGGCAGGGGTGAAGGGGCGGATCAGGGCTGGGATCGGAGAAGATTCTGGGGACCCTGAAGGGACAACGGTTGTCGGTGAAACAGGGATCGTGACCAGGGTGAGGCGGCGCATGATCCGAAGAGCTGGTGGAGGTCAAAGGAGGAGACGGGCTGGACCTCAACGCCCTCGACCTCGAGGACATCGCGGTGGCCTTGGCCGACCAGACCGACTACGAATACCGATGGTTGATCGACCCACGGACCGGCCACCTGGTCTTCTGGACCAGCGACACCGGGATCGACGGTGAACACCCAGTCGACCTCGAGGACCTGGACCTCATTCCGATCGATCCCATCCCCTCCTACGTCTGGTACCAGGACATGGTCGACTTCGCCAACGGCATAAGTGACGCCGCGACGGGTGAACGCCTAGTCCGAACGTTGCAGGGCCGGGGCGCGTTCAGGCGATTCAAAGACCACATCTGCAATCACCCCGAGCTGATCGCGTCCTGGCAGGAGATGCGCGAGACCCGCGCTCGACGGCGAGCTGTCGGGTGGCTCCTCGACCAGCAACTCATCGATCCGGAAGCCGGACAGCAGTATTTCGAGAGCCATCCCGACGCACAACTTCCCTGACTCCTGCCCTCATCACTCCGCGCGCGCCCCGGATCTGATGGACGACCCCAGAGCAGTGTCCAAAGGGAACGACGCCGCCCGCCATCGCCCTCTATGCCGATGAGCAGATGGGGGCGAGCTCCCGGAAATTACGTTGACGGTTACGTACCCATCAGGTTACCTTTGATCCATGGAAGCGGCTCTACGAGCACTGGCGGATCCCAGCCGACGGACCATGCTCGAGTGGTTGACTCGCGGCCCGGTCACAGCAGGCGAGCTGGCCGCGTTGTTGCCGATCGCGCGACCGGGGGTGTCCCGGCACCTGCGGGTGTTGAGGGAGGCGGGTCTGGTCGAGGTTCGTCGCGACGCGCAGCGACGGATCTACAGCCTGCGAGCACAACCGCTGTCCGAGATCGACGACTGGTTGGGCCCTTTCCGCGCTCTGTGGGAGCAGCGGTTGGACGCCCTGCATACCGAAGTAGCCCGAGGAAAGCGAGACCGAAGGAGCGCCACATGACCAGCAACGCACGTCCGGGTAGCCGGATCCTCGGCAGCCTTCGATCGGCAGAGGGTGCCGGAGTCGTCCGCATCGAGGACCGCTACGACACCGACATCAAGGATCTGTGGGATGCCCTCACCGATCCCGAGCGTGTGCGTCGCTGGTTTGGCGTCGTGGAAGGCGACCTGCGACCGGGCGGAGCGTTCCACATCTACATCGCGGCCGACGACATCGAGAGCACTGGACGCATAGAGGCCTGCGACCCCCCCAGGCGGCTAGTGCTCACGAATCGGGAAACCGACGAATCCTACCGGCGCGGGCAGGGAGTGCCGCCGTACGACGCCGCGATCGAGGCCACTCTGACCCCGGCCGGCAACCAGACCATCCTGGCAATCGAGGTGCGCGGGATGCCGCTGGACAAGATCGCCTTCTACGGGGCCGGATGGCAGATCCACGCCGAGAGCCTAGCCCGGCACATCGCGGGGCACGACCGCGGCGACACAGAGGCACGATGGGCCGACCTCGTGCCGCCCTACCAAGAACTGGCCGCCAACATCAGCTAGCCATCAAGCCCTTCGCATATGCCACATGTATTTCGCCTGGAGGCGTTCGTCGCCTGGTGAGTTGAATCGCCCTCTCATGCCTGTGGGCTCAGGCCGTCACAAAGCAACACCTCGGCCAGTACTTGCGATGGTGTCTTGAAGCCGAGGGTCTGTCGACGGCGTCCGATTGAGCTTGTCGGCGATGGCGTCGAAGTCGGCTTGGGTCAGGGTCCGGAAGTTCAGGGTGCGGGGCAGGTACTGGCGCAGCAGGCCGTTGGTGTTCTCGTTGCTCCCTCGCTGCCACGGACTGGGGGTCACAGAAGTAGACCTCGCTCCCGGTCTCCTGGGTGAACCGGACGTGTTGAGCCATCTCGTGGCCCTGGTCCCAGGCCAAGGTCCTGGTCAACGCCGCCGGCGGAGTGGTGATCTTCGCAGCCAGCGGGCACGGCTCGGTCGTCTGCCTCGGCGGGTCGTTCTGAGATGTTTTGAGGATCCCGGGCCGGCGGCCACCACGACCGTCGGGCAGCCGGGTGCCCTGCGGTCGGCGAATCACCCGGCCGGTCCGCAGGTGAGCGGTCAGCTCCCGGCGCAGCGCACCACGGGACTGGATGAACAGGGTGCGGTAGATCGTCTCGCGCGACACCTGCATTTCCGGCTCGTCGGGGTAAGTGGCCTTAAGCCAGCCCGCGATCTGCTGCGGTGCCCACTGCTGCTGCTTCACCGTCTCGGCCACGATGTCACGCAGCCCGGGTCGGGTGGCGAGCTTCCAGGTCTGGGGACGTCTGGCGCGTGACCACGCCAGGTCGGCACGAGCTGCCCGGTACCCACCTCGGCCACCGTGCCCGGCGACCTCACGACTGACCGTCGATGGCGCACGGCCCAGACCATCCGCGACCGCCCGCAACGACAACCCGGCCGCCAGACCCCGCGAGATCCCCTCACGCTCGACCAGACCCAACCGACCAGCCGATCGACGCCGAGCAGGCGGACGGATCCCGTGCTGGTCGGCAGACCCAACGCACGAGCGCCGGCTTCATCCAATGACCTGCTCGCATCCGCCGCCAAGGGGTCACTCCACGTCGCGGTGAAGGTCACGCCGTGCGTCTTGCCTGAAACGGGATTTGGGACTATCCGATGTACTTCGGTCTACCGACGCGTTCGCATCTCGCGCCACGACACAGGGAGCCTGTCGCGGACGACCCAAGAACTGGACGAAGCCAATCGCCGTCTGAGACGCCGCGCTCTTATCCTGCTTGTTTACGCGTCCGCCCTGCGCGGCGTCGCAATCGTCGTCCACCCTTGGGGACGCCGAGGACCGGCCCGCCGCGTTCCTCATCAGCGCCGAGATGACATGCCCTTGCCTGGCCCGATCCGCGCGAAGAAGATGTCGGTCGGGCCATCCTTGGCGTACGGCGCCGGCAAGGTGAAGGCCGCGCCGAAGTCCCGACCTCGAAGCCCGGTCAGCCCTTGGTATTCACCGACGCGGTTCTGACGCGCCAGAGGCGCGGCTCGTAGGTCGAAGGGTCCGGCCACATTGATCTCCCGCCAGTTCCGACCGTGGTCATCCGAGGAGGCGAACCACACATCGGCCGTCAGTGCGTGATCGCCGGGACGATCGTGACGCAGGTCGTACCAGGTGACGCCGATGGTGCCGTGCTGATTGACTGCGATGACGGGCTCGAATGCGAATGCTGTCACGCCCGGAAGCGTGTGCGTGGTCCACGTGAGGCCGCCATCTCGTGACTTGGCGACGTTGATCGCGCCCGAAGACGCAGACCTGCTGTCCTCCGATGCGATGTAGACGGTGCCATCAGGCGCTACGGCGGAACTTGGGAAACCCGGTTGAGGGAGAACGTCACCCGTCTCGGGGTCGTGCGGCTCGGCGACCGCCTTCGATCCCGCTTGCACCGAAGGCAGCCACGTCCGTCCTTCGTCGAATGAGCGTGAGGCTTGGAGACTTCCGATCCCCGTCTCGAAGTCAGCTCGGGCAAAGGTCGCTAGCAAAGTGCCGTCCGGCATGACCAGGATCTTGGGGGCGAGGTCGATCTGGAACGGACCAGGCTGATCGATGAGCGCCGGCTTGGACCAGGTGGCCCCGCGGTCGGTGGTGCGGGAAAACTCCAGGGTGTTGGTCCTCGGAGGAGCCACCTCAAAGTTGGCCCACGTGGCGTAGGCGTGACGCGGCAGCCGGGTACTGCCGGTGATCGAGTCCGTCTCGTTGCCTGCCAGTGGCCGAGCGATCGTGGAAGCTGCCGGCCAGCTCCGCCCGCCGTTGTTCGACCTGCTCGCGACGACGGCCGTGGTCGGCGGATCGGTCGACATGTCGGCTGCCAGGCCGCTGAAGTAAACCGTCCCGTCAACACCGGCGGAGACCCACGGGTCGGAGCCCAGATCCGCCGTCCCACCGGTACAGACGGTAAGACCGGGGACCGTGCTTCGTTTCCAGCTTTTCCCGCCGTCTACGGATGAGGCGATGAGATCGCTTCGCGTGGAGACGGGTCCGACATCCTGCTTCCAGGTGGCGACGATATTGCGCGGACTCGCCGGATTCACCGTGATCGCAGGCTCGAGCTCGTGGCCGGGGATGTTCGTGTCGTCGAAAAGAGCGTCGGAGCAGGTGGCGGCGGTGAAGGGGCTCGGTCCCGAGATGGGTTGCAGACTTTTCACCTTGTACGGGTTCTTCTCGGTCCCACGAGCCGTCGCAGCCGGTGCACTGCTAGTCGCCAAGACCGGGACCAAGCCGACTGCCAGGAGGGCGCACGCGGCGGCGAGCAGCCGTGGGCGACGGTGGTCTAGCAGTCTTGATGCAACCCGACGGCCGTTGACCGCCGAGTCGAGGATGAGCAGATCGGTAGCCCGGTCAGGGGAGTTTTCGCCTGGGCTTGGTGAGTTCGTCGTCATGATCCCGTTCCTTCCTCGCGCTCCCGCGCTGTGTGCCAGTCGGGGTAGTCGGTCTCGCCTCCGGCCAGCACCGGCTCGAGTTGTCGGAGGGCGGAGCTCGGGGGGCTGGCTCGGAGCACGGCCCGACGCATCGCGACGGCGAGGGGTGCGCGGAGGTGGGCGACCCGGGCGACCCGGCGAGACTGATTCACGGCGGCGGTCACCGGCGCGAGCCGCCGGGCACTGTAAGCCTCCAGAGCAGTCCTGGAGTCCGGCGTCGTACTCACCGCGACAGCGAGCGCCACGCCATCCACGATGGCCTGACAGGCTCCCTGACCGAGGTAGGGAAGCATCGGGTGCGCGGCGTCGCCGAGCAGCGCAACACGCCCAGACACCAGGCTGCGGGGGGCCGGGCGGTCGTACAGGTCGCCGCGCAGCACGGCTGCTTCCTCAGTGGCGTTCAGTAGGGCCGGGATGGGGTGGTGCCAGGTGCCGAACCGGCGAAGGAGGTCTGCTCGATGACCGGCTGGTGAGGCAGTCTCGCCCTGCGTGGCACGGGTGGCGGCGTACCAGTAGACCCGGTTGCCAGCGAGACGCTGCATGCCGAACACGGAGCCGGCTGCCCACGATTCACTTCCGTGTACCTCGTCGGCAATGTGAGGGTCGACGGCGACGACGGAACGCCAAGCGGTCAGCCCGGAGTATCTCGGCGGTCCGTCGGCAAGTGTCGATGCGCGTACGACGGAGCGGAGGCCGTCGGCGCCGACGACAACGTCTCCCCGCACCGCAGACCCGTCGGCGAGGGTGACCTCGACGCCTCCCGGGTCCTGGGCCAGATGAACGCACCGAGCGCCTAGTCGCAGCGTCTGGTTGTCCAGGGGGGCGCGTAGCAGCGAATGCAGGTCTGCCCTGTGAACCATCGTGACCGGCTCGCCGAACCGTTCCTCCACCGGTTGCATCGATGAGCCGTGCAGCACCGCCCCCCGCGAGTCCAGAATGTCGTTGTCGCTGACGTGTGCGCCGGCCGCTTCGATCGCGTCCCACAGTCCCAGCCGGCGAAGGCCGTGCACTGCGTTCGGCCAGAGCGAAAGTCCGGCACCGACCTCCCGCAACGCGGGTGTCTGCTCGAGCACTACGACGTCGGCCCCCGCCTGTCGCAGAGCGACGGCGGCCGCCAGACCACCCATACCGGCGCCGATCACGACGACTCTCATGACAATTCCCCACGTCGGCTGGTTAGCGGCTCCGTGACCGGCAAACTCGCCGCCCACTCGCGGATGGCGGCGCTCACCCACGAGGGGTCGTCGAGGTGAGGCACGTGACCCGCGGTCCGGTTTGTGCGCAGCTGCCACCGAGGGTGGGCCGCGACGAAGGACCGGGCCTGCGCGATCGGCACCAGTGGGTCCTGCTCGCCGTGCAGCCAAAGCACCGGCACCTGAACTCGCTTGGTCATCTCGGTGTAGCGGGTGCCGCGTTCGAAGACCCGCAGCAGAGAGCACAGCAGCCGGTGCTGGGCCCGGTGCCCGCCCGCGTCGAGGTGCCTGACTTGCTGCACAGCTACCGAGGCGTCGACTGCGCCGGCGTCCACTGCGGCGGGGTCGCTGCCGGCGGTGCGGAGCTGCTCCTCCACCACCTGACGAGGCGTCCTCGCGGTCGTACGCCGGCGCAACAGCGCGGACATCCCTGGCGCCGAGACGAGCAGACGGCGTGTGGCCATGGCCGGGTCCCGCCTCCAGCTTGGCCGGTTGGGTGACGGAGCGTCGAGGATGACCACGCCGTCGACGGGGACGGCTTCCCGCTCGGCGACCATCAGCGCGATGGCTCCACCGAATGAGCTGCCCACCAGGTACGTCGGCCCGTCCGCCCCGGAGACAGCCCTGAGGAGGGCCTCGACCTGGCGGAGCACGCCGGGGACTGTGGGCTCGTGGGCGTGCGCAGGGGTGGTTCCGTGCGCAGCCAGATCAGGTGCCAGGACCCTGTAGTCCGAGGACAGATCTGGACCGACCAGTCCCCAGTTGACGGCGGATCCACCGAATCCGTGCAGGCATACCAAGAGGGGACGCCCGGCGGGTCCGTTGAAGTCCAACAGGTGGGTTGCGCCATCGGCTCCGACCACCTTCGAGACCGCTCGGTGGGGCCACTCCAGGTGCATCGGTGAACTTGTAGGCGTCATGTCAGGGTTCCGTTTCGGGCGGGGCGGCGTAGGCCAACGACGAGGAGAACGACGCCGAGTACAGCGATCTTGAGCGAGGCGACGATCGACCGGCCCCCTAGGCCTCGGACGAGCGACAGCTCCGCGCCCACGTCGGCGTCGAACTCGACACCCGCAGAGCCGGTGCGGCCGGTCCCGAACCGACCTGACTCCTCGACGACCCGGCCTTGCATCCGGGGTGACACGGTGGTCATCTGGGCTCCCAGACGAGTGAGGAGCCGGTGGGATCGATCTTCGCCTCGTGGCAACCGCGGCGAGCGCACGATTGCAGCTGCCAACAGCGGCCGCGATCAGGTGCTTGCTCATGCATGGTGACTCCTGAGGTTGTCCAGTGGGGCTCCGAAGGCTCATGGTGGGCCGAGGAGGGGTGGGCGTGCACCACCCCACCGCCAAGTCCACCCCGGGTGGTCCGGAGGCGCCGAAGCTGAAGCCTGCCGAGGTCGCTCAGCACGGACCGCAATAGCTCACGTGGGCGTAGCAAAGCCCTGCTCAGCGGTGCGTTGTCGTAAGCCCTCCTGCGGTTTGCGAGCGCGTCCACTCTCCGCGGGCCGGCCACCAAGACCCGTGGCGCCGACGTGCGGGCGGTGACAGAATCAACCAGCGGGCACAGCTGGCACAGCGGGCACCGCAGGTCGGAGGAGCCATGGCAGTAGATGCGTCCGCTCAACCGATGCTCGCCGTCAAGCAGTTCATTCCTCCGGTACGGTCTGGGGCTGTGCCCCGCGATCTGCTTGCGGACCAGTTGACCTCGGCGCGGACCCGATTGACATTGGTCGTGGCGCAGGCTGGGTGGGGGAAGACAAGTCTGCTCAGCGCCTGGGCGCGCGAGCCGTGCGCTAACCAGCGGGTGGCGTGGGTCTCGCTCGACGACGGCGACGACGAGCCACGCCGGTTTTGGAGGTATGTCCTCTCCGCACTGGGTGATGCGAGCGACGAGATCAGCTCCGCTTCCCTGGAGGCCCTGGAGGTCGGCGACAGGGCAGTGTTGGATCTCGCGCTGCCGCTACTGCTGAACGAACTGGCTAGCTCGACGGCGGACCACGTGCTTGTCCTAGACGACTACCACACCGTGACCGACCGGCGGATTCACGAGGCGATGGAATTTTTGCTGGCTTACGTGCCGCCTTCGTTGCGGCTCGTCATAGCTGGGCGCTTTGACCCGCCGCTGCCACTGGCGCGGCTCCGGGCACGCGGCGACCTCACCGAACTGCGAGCGGCCGACCTGCGATTCTCGCCCGCCGAGGCGGCGGACCTCGTCACATCAGTCTCTGGCCTTCAGCTCGACGCTGCGCTGATCGACGAGGTCTGGGAACAGACCGAGGGGTGGGCGGCCGGGTTGCAGTTGGCTGCGTTGGCCCTGCGCGCGGACCCGGAACGCGTGCGCCACGACCGGCACGTGCTCGACTTCTTTGCGGCCGAGGTTTTACCTGGTCTAGCACCGCGTCACCGCGACTTGCTTGTCCGGTCAGCACCCCTCGAACGACTCTCTGGCTCGCTGTGCGACGCGGCCCTGGAGGTTACGGGCTCGGCCGAAGTGCTGGGCGAACTCGACCGCGCCGACCTTTTCGTGGCGCCCCTCGACGGCGACCGAGAATGGTACCGCTGTCACGGACTCCTTCGGGCGGCGCTCCTCGACCAGCACGGCGCCGATCCCGAGGGCGTGCTTGCACGTGCGGCCGCGTGGTTCGTGGCTCAGGACCGGATCGACGACGCGGTGGAACATCTGCTTCTAGCCGACCGGGACGACGAGGCCGCCGAGCTCCTTCTACAACATCAGGAAGGCTGGTTCCTCGCTCGGGGCGAGGCGGCCGCCTTCGTGCGCTTGGGCGAGCGGTTGCCTAGGACGGTTATGGGTCCAGCACTTGCCTACTCGCTCGCGTACGCCGCCGCGCTGGACGGCGACCGGTGCCGTGTTGTCCGGTGGCTAGACGTATGCGACGAAACCGCTGATGCGGATACCGCCGTAGCCCCCGGTTGGCACAGTTTCGAGGCGGCGGTTCTCTGCCTACGGGCCAATTTCGGTCTCACCGAAGCCGACAGCCAACGAGCGGTCGTGCTAGCTCGTCGGAGCTTCGATCTGGAGACCGAGGATGGTCGAGCCGGTCACCCGGTCGCGCGATGGGGCTTGGGGGCATCGCTGGTGCGAGACGGGCAATTCGAGGAGGCGGCGTCGCTGCTCCTAGAGCTCTGGGTCAACGGCCGAGACGACCCTTGGCCGTTGCCGCTCGTGCTGTCCGTCGCGGGCACCCTTGTGTTCAGTCTGCTCGAGGCCGGCCTGGACCAGGACTGCGACCGCGTACTGCAAGAAGTCGCTCCCCTGGCTGCTGAGGACGAGCAGCCAACCGGTCGTGGCATGACACCAGGCGTATCGGCGGTGCGGCTCGTCGAGGGTAGGCGTCTCTATCAACGGGGTGAGGTGGACGCGGGCGTCGAGCTCCTACGGCGCGCTGTGGTCCTGACCGAACTGCATCCGCGACCCACGCTGGTAGTGATCGCCCTTGTTTACCTCGCCGAGGCAGAGCTGGCCGTGGGTGACCGCAGCGCGGCGCGCGCGGCCCTAAGCCGGGCACGGGATCTCGCGCAGGACGAGGCGGTGTGCGCCTTTGTGTTTGCCCCTCTAGACGCTGCAGAGCGCCGCATAGGCCGCAGAGCGATTCGGGCTGCCCGACGCGCTGGCACGCTGACGGAAGAATTGACGGACCGCGAGTTGTCGATTCTGCGAGCGCTGCAGGGAACAGAGAGCCAGCGTGAGATTGGTGAGGCACTGTTCCTGTCGATCAACACCATCAAGGCCTACAACAAGATCCTTTACAGGAAGCTCGGGGTCAACTCCCGCCAGGAAGCGGTTGCGACGGCGCGTGGCCTCGGGCTGATCTAACTCCGCCGGACGTGATGTGGCCGCTGCGATCCGCACGATGGGTGCATAGGTAACTCGCACATCAGTCGTCAAGGGTCCCTCCGCAGCACCGACCGGACCTGGTGGCCGGTGTCCCACAGGAGTGTGAGCAGTGCTCGTTCACCGGCCTGGTCGATCTCGGCGATTGTCACGACAGTGTCGCCGCCAGCTGGGCTCGTGCTGGTCACTCCTTGGTAGCGCTCGCCAAGCGTGCGCAGCACTGAAGCGGCGGCGGGGCCAAACAGGGTTACCTCGAGGGGTCGGGCGCGTGCTATGGGTTGGTTCATCACGGGCCCATATTCATCAGTCTGAGTGTGAGTGCGCACCACCCAGTGCCTCAGTCCACCCCGGGTGGTTCCCCGGCGTGCGGCACGGGCACCCCCTGTTGGAAGCGTGTCGAGCGCATCTTGACCAAGTGGAACGGGATGCGCGGTCGATCGTCGCCCTGGCTGTATGGGCGCCCGGCGGGAGGGGCGGAGCACCTCGAATGCAAGCAGATGCGGAAAGGCGGTGGTGAGTTGAGGGCCTCCTGACGCGGGGTGGGACATGCGGCGCTCGTTCCGCGGGTGCACGTCACTGCGAGCCTGGCCGGCGGGATGTCGAATCTCGACGCCGCGATGTGGCACCGACTGCCTCTGCGCTGCGCGCCGGAGAAGGTGTCCAGAGCCGCAGCGGTGTCACGCACGCCGGGCTTGGGAGGATCGCTGTTGCGAGTGTGGTCGTAGCCCACTGCTGTAAGACCCTCGCGCCGTTCTGGCACAGCCCCTCGATCAGCTCCGTCGGGCTCTCCGCCTGTCGCGTGTCTAGTGCGACATATCCCGACGACCCCACGCACAGCACACTGTCGCGGGCCGCAACACGGACTCTGACCCGCACCGCAGAAACGGGAGCGAGCGGTCATGTCGTGACGTCCGGGTCGTTCACTCGTCGCACGCTTGCTTTTCGATTCCGCTGACCCCCCAGGGTGAATCCCCGCCCCGGGTGGCGACAGCTCACCCAGGTTGGCCGAAGTCTTAGCGCACGAACAGGCGACCACTGGCGGTCGCCTGACTGCCCAAGGAGTGCATCACCATGTCTCACGCTCTCTACCGCATCGGAAACCTCGCTGGTCGCCATCCGTGGCGTGTCATCTCGACGTGGCTGCTGGTAGCCGCCGCGGTCTTTATGCTCAACGGCGCCTTGGGTGGCGCGCCGGACGAGAGCTTCTCGCTTCCGGGCGCTGAGTCACAACGCGCCGCAGACGCGATTCAAGATCGTTTCCCTCAGCAGACTCTGTACTCCTCCAACATCATTTTCCACTCCGCGGACGGACTGAGCAGCCCTGAGACCAAGGCCGCCATCAAGAAGGCTGTCGGCAAGCTCACCGATGTGCCGCACGTGATCGCTGTCAGCAGTCCCTACGATCCTCGCGGTCCGACGGTCAGCGCCGACGGGCAGACCGCCTTCGCCACGGTCGGGTTCGACGTCAAGAAGATCGACACCACTGAGTTCGATGCGGCCCAGAAGGCCGTGCAGGGTCTTCGTGATGTGGGTATCCAGGTGGAGTATGACGCCGGCCTTGGCTACGCCAACCAGGCAGCTGGCGGTAACAGCGAGCTGATCGGCATCCTTATGGCGGTCATGATCCTGGCCATCGCGTTCGGATCGTTCATCGCGATGAGCATGCCGATCCTGGCGGCTCTGGTCGCGATCGTCATCGGGAGCGGCACCATCGGCGTTCTGTCTGATCTCGTGGCCGTGCCGAAGATCGCGAGTGTCGTGGCTTTGATGCTCGGTCTGGGCGTCGGCATCGACTATGCGCTGTTCATCCTCGCGCGGCACCGTCAGAACCTAGCGGCCGGACTGTCTGTCCCGGTTGCCATCGGCCGTGCCAACGCGACCGCTGGTCTGTCGGTGCTTTTCGCGGGGGTCACCGTCATCGTGGCGATCCTCGGCCTCAAGGTCTCGGGCATCCCGATGATGGCGATGATGGGCTACGGCTCAGCAATCATGGTCGCTGTCACCATGCTCGCCTCGATCACGCTGCTGCCCGCGATGCTCGGCGTCGTCAAGCACAAGGTCAACAGCGCCAAGGTCCCGTTCGTCAAGCCCAAGCCGGCTGACAACCCGAATTCGAAGTCAGCACGATGGACCACGCACGTCGTCGCGAAACCCGTTCGGTACGGCGGCATGGCCGCAGCGGTACTCGCAATCCTCGCCATCCCCGTGTTCTCCATGCATCTAGGTTTTGCAGACGCCGGCAACGATGCGCCGTCAACGACCACACGCAAGGCCTACGACCTCACCGCCGACAGCTACGGCCCCGGCACCAACGGCCCATTCCAGGTGGTCCTGGAGACACCCGGTGACGCGAGCACCAATCCCACCGTCGCCGAGGTGGGCGCAGCCTTGGCGGACCAGCCCGGCGTCGCGTCGGTGAGCAAGCCGGTGACCAATAAGGCCGGGGACATCGCGATGTTCACCGTGACCCCGACCACGTCGCCTCAGGACGCAGCGACAGGCGAGCTTCTCGAGCATCTCCGCAAGGACACCCTTCCGCAGGCCCTTGATGGCACTAGGGTTCGAGCCTCAGTGACTGGTGGGACCGCGTTGAGCGATGACGTATCGTCCCGGCTGCAGCAGCGGATGCCGTACTTCCTCGGAGCTGTCATCGGACTGTCGTTCCTGGTCCTGATGCTTGTCTTCCGTTCGCTGCTCGTGCCGCTGAAGGCGGCGATCCTCAACGTGTTGAGTGTTGGAGCTGCCTACGGCGTCGTCGTGGCGGTCTTCCAGTGGGGCTGGGGGGCGAGCCTGATCGGCGTTCACGAGTCGGTACCGATCATGCCGCTAGCGCCGATGCTGATGTTCGCGATCCTCTTCGGCCTCTCGATGGACTACGAAGTGTTCCTCATGAGTCGCGTGCGCGAGCAGTACCTGAAGCACCGGGACCCCAGCCGCGCCGTGATCGAAGGTGTCGGATCGACAGCCCGTGTCATCACCAGCGCCGCGCTGATCATGATCAGCGTGTTCGCTGCGTTCATCCTCGATGTTGACGTGACGACCAAGATGTTCGGGATCGGCCTCTCGGTGGCCGTCTTCCTCGACGTCACCCTGGTCCGGATGGTCTTGGTCCCCGCGGCCATGAGCCTGCTCGGGCACCGCGCCTGGTGGCTCCCCACCTGGCTCGACCGTCGGCTACCCCACATCGACATCGAGGGTGGGTCGCACGACGGCGAGGAGGAGGTGATCGAGTCGCCGGCCCCCCAGCCGGCCCTGGCCTAATCGTGCATTCTCCAGGCGGGTTGAGCGGTGGCAAACACCGTTCAACCCGCTCCGGACCTCCTTCCGACGCTCCTGAGGCGAAAGGTCATTGCCATGACACGCTCGGCAACACCGGTGAGACTGCGCCATGACGAGGAGGAGCCTGACGAGCATCGAGTGCGGTCTGCCGACCGTGCCCGCTGGGAGCGCGTCTCCTTCCTTGTCGCTGCCGCCGTGATCGCCGCACACATCGTTGATGACTCCTTCGCTCAGCCCGAGCCAGGGATGTCGGCGGCTGATCACCTCGTGAGTGGACTCCTGCCACTTGCCATTATTGGATGGGCGACCGTGGTCCACCGGCGCGCCCGTGCGGGTGTAAGAGCAACCATGTGCCTCACTCTCGGCACTTTCGGCGTTGTCGCGGCAGCCGAGGGGTGGTACTACACCTTCCAGCATGGTGCATCGGGTGACGACTACACCGGGTTGCTGACCTTGCCTGCAGGACTTGGGCTGCTGCTGTTGACGGCGATCGTGCTATGGAGGTCGCGCCGGCGCGGTGGACCTTGGCCCCGACGTTACGCCCGCCGCAGCCTGGTCGCGGTCGCTGGAGCGCTCAGCGCCTATTTCCTGGTCGTCCCGTTCATCTTCACGTACGGCTACACCCACATTTCCCGGTCGATCGTCCCTCCGTCGCCGTTTGAAAGGGGGGACTACGAAACCGTGAACTTCCGAAGCAGCGACGGTCTAAACCTCACAGGGTGGTACCGCCCGTCCGAGAACGGTGCGACGGTGATCTGTTTCGCGGGCCGAGTAAAGACTCAAGACACCGCGCGGTTCCTCGCACGCCATGGCTACGGAGTCTTGCTTTTCGATCGGCGTGGTGAGGGCGAGAGTGAAGGGGACCCCAACGCATTCGGCTGGGGCGGCGAGAAGGACATCGAGGCTGCGATCGCTTTTCTGCACACCAGGGCTGACGTGGATCCGGAGCGGATCGGAGGCATCGGCTTCTCCGTGGGGGGAGAGATGATGCTCGAGGCGGCAGCGTCGTCCGACGACTTGCGGGCAGTTGTATCCGAAGGGGCGGGAATACGCTCCTTCCGGGAAGCCACGAGTCTCGACGTCGCCCAAGGCTGGTACGGATGGCCCATCTGGGCCTCCACGACCCTCGGGACGGCGATGTTCTCCAACTCGTTGCCGCCACCAAACCTCAAGGAGCTGGTGGCCCGCATAGCGCCACGGCCCGTTTTCCTCATCTATGCCGACAAGGGCCAAGGAGGCGAACATCTATCCGAGAGCTACTACAGGTCGGCCGGCGAACCGAAGTCGCTGTGGAAAACTCCCAGCGATCACATTCAGGGCTACACCTCTGACCCCGAAGGGTACGAGAAAAGGGTTGTTCACTTCTTCGACCAGGCCCTGCGCCCCTGATCCGACCAGCGTCTACCGCCATGGAACGACCCACCAGTCAGACCAACACCCCGCTCCTCTCGACATATGAGCGCGCATGAGGACAGCGGTGCCTTTGGCGGCGGAAAGCAGACCCCGACAACGACATGAGCGAGATGCAACATGCGTACTTGGGGAGCGCCGCCCAGCATCGGGCCGTGCAGCGCGAGCCCGGCGTCGAACAACGATCTAGCCGACTCGGATGCGCCGACTTTATTGGAGGCATCCGCCGCGACGTCGTCAGCCCAGACGACGACGTGGGGCGTGAGACCTCAGAACTTCCGCTGAGACGGACCACAGCTGGACGCCGACGGGGACAGGCCGCTGCCGGTGCTTGCGCACTAAATCCAGCTAGGCTCGGCGATGCAGCTCATGTTGGACCCGTTGAGGACGTGGTGGGACCCTACAGAGGCTCCGACTGACAACAAGACAACGTGCATGACCGCCGTCCAGCGCGTCCCTTGAGCGCTCCAGCAACCGACCCGTTCATTGTCTCGAGACGCCTGTCCAAGCGTCGCGGCCGCGACGCACTGGCGAGGTGGACACCTCGGGAGCGCGAGGTCCTCGCGCTGGTGGCCGACAGGCGCTCCAACCAAGGAATTGCAGACGAGCTGGCGATCGCAATCCGTGCGATTGAGAAGTACGCGTTCAGCACGTACCGAGGATGCTCGACCTGCCGTCCACCAGAAGCGACGCGCGCCGCGTGCTTCCAGCGCTTCCTACCTCCCGCTCCCGATCGCATGAGCTCGGAACTTCCCTGGTAAGTAGCACATTCGAGCGCGGCTTGCCAACCCGAACGCCCCGGAAGACATGATCACGGACTTCTGGTGTCTCCAGTCTCGAGACATCCCCAGCCTCAGTCAGCCGCGTTCGCAGGTAATCCTCGCGAAGAACACGCCACGGACTCCGCAATGGGCTTGCAGGTTCGCTTGAACAAGGGTCGCGGCAAAGCCTTTGCGGCCCCTCGCACGGAGCCCTTGGTACTCGCCGAGCCGAGGCCGTGGCGCCTTTCGGCATACGCAACTCTGACCGTCGTGGAGGGAACTGCAGCTCCCAGTGTGGTTTTCGTCGCTCATGACTTGTCAGACGCTCAAGCCGCCCCTGGTGTTCAAGCACTCGTGGCCCCGGGTCGGCCGTTTCACGGACGCCAGCGAGGTAGCAGAATCATCGCCACCGCCGCTGCAGAATCACGATCGCCGTCGTGAAGTGCCCGCCACGCGGGCCATGCTCGCTTCATCGCTGGAACGCGGTTGGACTACCGGGCTGCGCAGAAGCCAGAGCACGATGACGGCAGTCACGGCCACCACGATTGCAGCGCCCATGAGCGCCACCTGCATACCGTCGGAGAAGGCCACTTGCGCCTGGTGCTTGACCGACCGACCGAGCTGTGCGGCCAGGGCCAGAGACGAACGGGCCTGTTCCGCAGCCGGTGCGGCCAGCGCTGTCACGTCCAGGTTGCTGCGGTAGGTCGACTGCAACAGGCTACCCAGCACAGCGATTCCGAGGGCTCCGCCGAGCTCACGAGCCAGGTCGTTCATCGCAGATCCGACTCCTTGCTTGGCGAGCGGCAGTGCATCGGTGATTGCCGTAGTGGCCGGTGTCATGGCCAGACCCATCCCAACCCCCAGCGGAATCAAGCCGCTCAACAGCATCCAGTACGAAGAATCTTCATCCAGGCGCGAAAGCACGACAAGGGCGCCGGTGATCAGCGCGAGGCCCAGGACACACACTTTCGCTGATCCGATGTGTTGCGAGAGCCGAGGCGCGATCCCTCGGGCGCTGGGCATCATCGCCAGGGCCATCGGGACCAGGCTCAGCGCCGCGACCAGAGGCGTGTTGCCGCGAACCAGCTGCAGGTACTGCAAGAGGAGGAAGACCAGGCCGAAGAACGCGAAGAACTGCACAGTGATCGACAAGGTGGCCGCTGTGAAGGCACGGTGGCGGAACAGCCTAGGGTCGATCAGCGGGTTCGGTCGCGAAAGTTCCCAAAGCACGAACCCCGCAAGGATCAGCAAACCGGCCGCGATGCCCGCGATCGTGTTCGCGCTGTCCCAACCCTGGGTGGGTGCTTCGATCACCGAGTACACGAGCGCTCCTAGACCCGCGACGGTGAGCGCCGCCCCGACCAGATCGAGGCGGGGGGAGTCGGGCTCGGCGGACTCCGGCACAAATCGGGCGGCACCGACGATCGCGACGACGGCGAGCACCACGTTGAGGCCGAACACCGATCGCCATGACCATGCCTCGAGCAGAAAGCCGGACGTGAGCAGTCCAAGGATGGCGCTCGCGCCGGCGACGCCCGCCCACGCGCCGACCGCTCGCGTTCTCTGGTCGGGGGGGAAAGTGCTGGTGATGGTCGACAGGGTCGCCGGCATGACCAGTGCGGCCCCGATTCCGAGGACGCCACGCATGACGATCAATGAAGTGGCTCCGCTGACCGTCATGGCCGCGAGCGACGCTCCACCGAAGATGACGAGTCCCGCGATCAGGGCGCGGCGTCGCCCGTAACGGTCGCCGACGGCACCTCCCAAGAGAAGCAAGGCGGCGAACACCAAGGCGTAGGCGTCGATGATCCACGAAAGCTGGGTCTGCGTGGCGTGGGTGTCACGGGCGATCGACGGGATGGCAACGTTGAGGGAGGCCACTGCTGACACGACAGTGGCCAGTGCCAGCATGATGACCGGCAGCGTCGCACGATGTGCGCGACCTTCAGGTCCTTCTTCCGCAACGGTGAGCACGGCAACCTCCTGGGGTAGCTCGGCAATGGTCAATGAGATTTGGCGCCGAGGCCGAGACCACAGTGCTGTCAAGCTGGGTGGTTTGGCTGCACCCGAGCGGCATATTCACCCGGGGTGGTCCGAGCGGGTGGCCGACTTCCGCAACAGCCGACCTGCACCGATGTCTCCCGTGGCAGTGTGGTGAATCATGCAAGAGCCCGACCTGAAGCCTAGGGCGACGACGTTGGCAGACGTTCGGGCCGGTCCAACCACAGCGAAAGATTGCTCTCTCACCGGTACTCGAAACCGACCCTGAGCACATGACAGCACGTGCCGGGTCGACCCACGCTCTTGTGAACAACGCGGGTATGACGAGTGTCTCTGTCATTGCCGTAAAAGGTCGCGTCCTCCGGTGGCGCGGAGTCCGGGACTGCGAACTCGATGAGCTATGAGCACGGGCGCCGATCCTCGCCCGCAACCTTGATCCCTGTACCCCCAGGCGGCCGAGGATGGCGAGCTACCCGGGGTGAGCAGGCTGCTGGGGTGAAGACAGCCCACCCGGACTGCCGACAGATTTGGCCGTAGAGAGGTCGACCAGACACCGCCGGTCGCCGCGAGCCTCAGGAGAGGATCACATGTCACACACCCTGTACCGTCGCCACAATTCCGCCGGGGGCCACCCTCGGCGCGTGATCCCTGCTTTCGATGATCAATGCGGCGCCATCATGCTGAACGTGTCACTCGGTGGTCCCACCACCGAATGGGCGATCGATCAGGCTCTTGGCAGGCTGGCTAAGGGGCCATGCGTGCGAGGCATGAGCACTCCGTACGATTCTCGGGGACAGACCCTCACCGAGGACTACACGACCGTATTCGCCACGGTCGCGTTCGAAGTGAAGAGTTTCGGTGCCGCCGAAAGCGAAGCAGCGCAAACCCAACCTGCCGAGTGCGAGCATCACGTGGTCGGTTTCTTTGAGCAGGCACTGCTGTGTTCGCCGCTCGTGTTGACGGGTCGATGAAGGTGGTCACCGGGCTCTCCGCCTATCGGCGGGCGCTTAGCCGACCAGGAGCTCTGGCCTTCTCGGTGGGCGGATTCTTGGCTCGGATGCCCATGGCAATGATGAGTCTCGGCATCATCCTCCTGGTCGTCCACCGAACCGGTTCGTACTCCCAAGCGGGGTCGGTGTCGGCAGTCTTCTTAGGCGCGAACGCACTGTGCGCCGTAGCCCAGGCTCGTTGGATTGATCGCCTTGGCCAGGGCCAGGTGTTACCTCCAGTCGTTGCGGTGTTCGCCCTCGGGCTTGTCGGCCTCATGGTCAGCGTGGACCTCGGCGCTCCGCGGCCCTACTCGTACCTGTGTGCGGCTGTGGCAGGCGCGACGCTGCCCCAGATCGGGTCCTCCATTCGGGCGCGATGGGCACATCTGGTCACTGACAAGGCCGAGCTCCACGCGGCGTTTGCGTTCGAGTCGGTCCTAGACGAACTGATCTTCATGCTGGGACCCGCGCTGGTCACGGTCCTTACAACAGTGGTCCATCCCCTCGCTGGCCTGACCTGTGCACTTGTCACCTGCGTATGCGGTACCGCGGTCCTCGTGGGTCAGCGGGGAACCGCACCGCCGGTAACCCGCGAGCGGAACGGGACGTCATCAACGACATCCATGCCGTGGAGGATCCTCGGCCCCCTCGTTGGCTGTGCCTTCACCATGGGAGTGCTGCTGGGTGGAGCCGAGGTCGCGACCGTCGCGTTCTGTGAGGAACTCGGGGTCACCGAGCTTTCCGGTGTCGCGTTGGCAATCTGGGCAGTCGGCAGTTTGGTGTCAGGCGTGGCGACCGGTGCATTGCGCTTGCAGTCCTCTACCGCGGTCCGCTTCCGTTGGTCCATGATCGCCCTTGGCGGGCTCGTTGTGCCCCTGCCCTTCGTCGCCACCTTTCCTGCATTGGCCGCCGGTCTTTTCATCTCTGGATTCGCCATTTCCCCGACACTCGTCACGGCCTTCGCTCGAATCGAGGAGGCCGTACCGATCAATCGCATGACCGAAGGCATCACGTTGTTCACGACGGGGCTCGGCGTCGGCTTGGCGCCGGGAGCCGCCATATCGGGCTGGATCGTGGAATCGGCGGGGGCATCTGCTGCCTTCTGGGTGCCCGTGTCAGCCGGTCTCTTAGGAGCGGCAACGGCGATCTTCACCGGGCGTACTGTCTCTGGCGGCGGAAGCAAGCACGAAGGCTCAGCAGAGCGGCAGATCTCAGAAATGCTAGAGATCTGAGCCCCTTAATGCAGTAGCAGCCCAAGGCGTGTCACCCTCTCGACCGAAGTCCGAATGTCACCTCGCTGATCGGCGAGGGCGAGGTGCGCGACCCGGGCGAAGTAGCACAGACCTCGAGGAACTGCGAGACGTCTCGGAATGCCGAGGTAGCTAGGAGATCTTCCGAGATCCGGAGACGGCGGAGCTTCTCTCACCGAACGAAAAGGCATGGGGTTCGAACCTGGTTGTCACGCCCGCCGCCACCAAGGGCCTGGGTCGTATCCCACGCGTTCGCCGAGCGATCTGGTCCGACCTGGCGTCGAGCAGGTGTCGATTCGCCCCGTTCGTGCGGCTTGACAAAGTGGCTGGACGCAGTCCCCTCTCTCAGCCAATCTGGCTCCGGGGGTGATCCGGGTCCGCGCCACGGATCCGGTCGAGGACGTTGAGGTATTCCGTGTCGGCGTCGAGGAGGGCATGCAGGTACTTCTGGGTAGTGGTGATCTGGGCATGTCCCACGCGGTCCACGGGAGTCCATGACCCGCAACCATAAGCTCTACGGGCTAGTCGTCCATCTCATCAGCGGCAGAAGCACTCCGGACATCTCATACACACAACGACGTCGTCATCCAGCCCCGTCCGTTCCAACGTCGCAACCATCGCCCCGTCGCCCTCCGCGTGCAGGACGGGCGGTTTACGCTCGTCGCTGTGACGCCCCACCGCCCGCATGTGGGGGGTCGTTGAGGCGCGGCTTTCCGAGCGGGCTGTGCTGCAGCGAACCGAGGTCAGTTGGGGTCGGGAAACGTTGAGGGCCGAGCATCTTCGTGGTGGCCGCCACGGGTCCTTTGTCGCCGCGCTCGCGCTGATCACGCTTCGCTGAGTCGCTGACCGGCTTTCAGCAACTCCCACGGAGCTTGCGGTCACACCCGGCCTCCGCAGCCACGGACGGCGCTCCGGGCAATGACTGCAGTCCGCGACTATGGCAACCGTCCGTTCTGGGATGCGACAACAGGATCCGCCTGGCTTCTGAGACGGAGTGTCGTCAACTGCGTGCCCCCCGGGGTGGACCTGTGTGCGGGGTGATGTGCGCTCACCCAGGTTTCGCAGAGCATGAATTCGGACGGGGTATCCATACGGCTGAGGAGTGACTATGGCAAGCCAAGCATCCGGACCATTTGATGTGCGGCCGCCTTCGCGGGCGACTACCTGGGGATTTTGGTGGGAGAGAAGCGCCGGCAGCGACCAGCCCCCATGGTGTCCTAGGGGTCATATCAGGAAGGAAGCGCCAGCGTGCGACGAGTCTTGATCCCCACTCTGGCACTGGGACTCGCTGCCTCGTGGCTGGGCGGGCTGGACGAAAGCGCGTCTGCCAGTCAGCGCGGAGGCGACGCTGAGGGCGACCAGCGCAAGATCAGCAATGCCGGGAGAGCCACGCAAGCCCACCACCATGGACATGATCGGGTTGCCGGGGTCGGTCGCCTCTCCTGGGGGCGGTGTGAGGACCCCAACTTGATCGATGTCGGCGCCGAATGCAGCATGCTGTCCGTGCCGCTCGACTACTCAAGGTCGCACGGAACGAAGATCAAGTTGGCGGTGTCGCGGGTCAAGCACACTGTGCCCGACTCGCAGTGGCAGGGCGTCATGCTGGTCAACCCGGGCGGCCCCCAGTCCGGACTCGTCTACGCCTTCCTCGGGCAGCTGGTGCCCGATGAGGCGGGTGGCTCATACGACTGGATCGGATTCGACCCACGTGGCGTCGGCGCCAGCGTGCCCGCCCTGTCCTGCTTGCCCGACCGCGCAGCCGGACCGCGCCCCGACTACACGCCGGCAACACGCGCCACCGAGGACGCTTGGCTCAAGCGGTCGATGGACTATGCCAAGGCATGCAGACGCAACGGCGGTACGCTGCTCGACCACCTCAAGACGACCGACCATGCCCGGGACTTGAACGCGATCCGCTCCGCGCTCGGCGAGCGGAGGATCAACTACTACGGCTTCTCTTGGGGCACCTACCTCGGCCAGGTCTTCGCCACCATGTTCCCGGACAGGATGCGCCGCATGATCCTTGACTCGAGTGTCGATCCGCGACGTGTTTGGTACGCCTCCAACCTCGACCAGGACGACGCGTTCGAGAAGACGATCCAGACCTTCTTCGCTTGGGTTGCCAGGCACGACGGCGTCTACCACCTCGGCGAAACACGAGCCGACGTCGAGGCTGCCTTCTACGCGGCGCAGGACAAGCTCCGCGCTGCACCGCGCGGCAGTCTCGGACCCGACGAATGGGGGGACGCGTTCGTGCCCGCCGGCTACAACCAGGCGGCATGGCTGGACGTCGCGGGCGCGTTCGCGGCGTTCATCAACCATGGCGACGCGGCTCCCGCGACCGCGGGCTACGAGGCCGCTGACAGTCTGGGCAACGACAACGGCTACGCGGTCGCCTTGGGCACCTTCTGCACCGACTCCGCGTGGCCGCGCGACTGGTCCGTTTGGCACCGGGACAACACAAGGGTGGCAACGGATGCGCCCTTCTTCACCTGGGGCAACGCCTGGTTCAACGCGCCCTGCGCCTTTTGGTCCGCGAAGCCGGGTAGGCCCGTCGATGTCGGCAGCAAGCACCTCCCGCGTTTCCTGATGTTCGACGAGACCCTCGACGCCGCGACACCGTTTAGCGGCAGTCTGGAAGTTCGCAAGCGCTTCCCATCGGCCACGCTGATCGCCACGGTGGGCGGCACCTCGCACGCCAACACCCTCATCGGCAATGCTTGCGTCGATAGCCGGATCGCGGCGTACCTGGCTGACGGGACCCTTCCTCAGCGGCAGCCTGGACGAGGCCCCGACGTAACGTGCGCCCCGATTCCTGAGCCGGAGCCGTCACCCACAACAACTCAGACCGCCGGTCCGGTCGACAACCGGCACCTCGCTGCGCGAATAGTGCGCATCATCGCCGCCGGCCGCTGATTATCCTCGGCTCGGCGTTGGATCGCTCTCGACCGGGCGGCGACCCGGCCGGGAGCGATCGTCCACCGTTCCGGTGTCTGATGTGTCGTGGTTCCTGTTCGACGCCGGTCTGGGGCCGGCACCCCTCAGCTGCCGGAAGGAGCCCGGATCTGATGTCTGGCTTCGCTACTGGTCTGGGTCCTGAGATTGATGCTCGCGGTACTCCGGTTGGAATCTGCCCCGGTAGCCCGGACACCTGATCTCTAGCGAGAATCGCTGCAGGAAGGAGTTCAGTGATGCCAGCAGCGCACCCGCCGGAGTTCCGGCGCACGGCGATCGACCTTGCCCGTCAGCCTGGCGCGAGGTGGCGCAGGTCGCGATGGATCTGGGGGTCAGTGAGTCGGGTCTTCGTCGTCGGAGGCGCAAACTCAGCAGGACAGGCGGCGTTACACCTCGCGAGGCGGAGCGCGAGCGTGTGTCTTCTGGTTCGTGGCGATTCGCTGACCTCGTCCATGTCGGACTACCTCATCAGTGAGCTCCAAGCCACCGAACGGGTCCTGGTCCGTCTGCACACCGAGGTGGTCGACGGAGGAGGGAGGGGCGCCTCGAACGCCTTGTGTTGAGGGATCGGCTCACCGGGGACACCGAGACGGTCCCAGCGGCAGCGCTGTTCGTGATGATCGGCGCAGTGCCACGGACCGACTGGCTGGCAACGACGCTTGCGCGCGATCCAACTGGTCCACGAGTTCCTCGCCAGCCAGAGTGACGTCGAACACCACGCCGGCCAGTGACAGCCGAGCCAGCATGAGGCGACATCACGGCACATCATCTCAAAGCCCGCGGCGCCACCGATCGTCAGGCTCTAACCCTCACCGCCATCACGAAGACGTGCCACGTCATACCGTCTAGTTCTGGCCACTAAGGGTGATGGCGGGAGATGCGCTCTTCATCGTGGTTGACCGGGGGGTCCATCATCGACTGGGGCCGGGAGGTCGTGGGCGCCCCACGACTGAGCCGGCACACTGTCGCCGCTACCGGTGTAGCGGCCTGCTCGCCGTGAATGTGGCGGGCGATTCTCTCGCTGCAATGAGGTGACGTCACTCCGATAGACGCCTGGGGCGGAGGTCCCGCTCGCCGGCTCGGCGCGAGTGCCTGGCCGACGGCAATCCAGATCGATTCGCGGGTGCGCGGGTCGGAGTTGATCATTCCTTCGGGGGAGTCCGACCAGTCGGGCGCCGCGTCGGGACATCAGGACAAGATGCCCACCGCGTCGGCGGCGGCTGAAGCTAGAGCGACCAGTCGACAGCGGCGCCCTGATGGGGCTCTCGGTCCTTGGAGGCGTTCGTTCGTGTGGTGCGAGCTCTTCGACGAAGCGGGGGACCTGAAAGCCGGTCAACCCACTCATGGATCAACCCCTGGGGACCCGGGGGAAGCGCCATTCGGGCTGGGCGCCTCAGGCAGGAGCAGGTGATCTCGGGACTGGGATCTCGGCGCTGATGCGGGTGCCGTGCTCGGGTGGACTATCCAGGTAGAACTGGCCCTCGAGGGCCTCAATGCGGTCCGCCAGCCCGCGCAGCCCGGAGCCGTGGGCGGCGTCTGCGCCGCCGACACCATCGTCGGAGACCGTGACCGTGGCGCACTCCCTGGAGCGGCGGACGCTGACGGTGACGTGCGAGGCGCGCGCGTACTTAGTCACGTTTGTGATTGCCTCGGCGACGACGTAGTAGGCGGCCGCCTCGACCGGGCTGGCCAGTCGCTGCTCCGGCAGCTCGGTGATCTCGACTGGCACCGGCGCCCGTTTGGCCAGGGCTCGCAGTGCTGGGCCTAAGCCGAGGTCGGTGAGCACCGCTGGGTGGATGCCGCGCGCCAGCTCGCGCAGCTCGTCGAGCCCGATTTGAAGCTCGTCTTGTGCAATGGTCAGAGTCTTCCGGGCGGCTGGCGGATCCTTCTCGAGCTTCGCGCCGATCAGGGTCAGGTCAACTGCGAGGGCTACCAGCCGCTGTTGTGCGCCGTCGTGGAGGTTGCGCTCGAGCCGCCGGCGCTCGGCATCGCCGGCCTCGACGATACGTGCGCGCGATGCGGTCAGCTGCTCGTGGGCGTCAGCGTTCGCGAGCGCCTGTGCGACTAGCTCCGCGAAGTCGCACAGGCGCTGCTCGAGGCCCTCTGGCAGCGGCTCGTCGGACCGCGTGCCTGCGGCCAGCGCGCCCCATACCCGTCCACCCAAGGTGACCGGCGCCGCGACGGCCGCCCGGTAACCGGATCGCTGCATGGTCTCAGCAAGGTTCCCGCTCGTGTCCTGGTAGCGGTCCACGCGCTGCGGGGTGCCGCTGCGGAGCACCTTGGCGACGACGGTGTCGCCGTCGAGGTCGAACGTGCTGCCCATCGGGAGGGTGAGCGCGCCGTCCTCGCTCCACCCCCCAACGACAGTGGCCGTCCGAACGCCGTCGTAGCGCATGACGTTTGCTCCGGGCATCGCCAGGAGCATGGCGACCTCCTCGGTCACCTGCCCGAACACGCGGCTCGGCGGCAGCCCGCTCGCGACGAGCGTGGCCACCCTGCGCAGCGCCGCCTGCTCGTCCGCCAGCGCGCGCTGGGACGCCTCGCTTGCCGCGAGCGCCGCGCCCGCCCGGGTGCGCTCGGCGGTCTCCGCCGCGAGGACCAGCGATGTGAGCGCCGAGATGGCGATGAAGAGCTGCGTCGCGAGCAGGCTGTCGGTGACCGAGTCGCGCACGAATGGCCCATCGTTCTGCGCCGTGTTCCAGACCGTGATCGAGCAGACGACGAGGACGGCCGTGGCGGCTCCGCGCGGCCCGAAGCGGACCGCTGCCCACAACAGGACCGGGAAGACGATGTAGGGCACATCGCGCTGTGGCGTAAGCTCCGCCAGCGCCACCAGCACGGCGAGCATGACCGTGCCCTCCACGAGTTCGCGCCAGTGAATGGCCCGCAGACCCGCGGTCGCCCAGGTGAGGATAAACGGTGCGACCACGAGGACACCGGCGGCGTCGCCAAGCGTCCAGGTGCGAAACACCTGCCCGAGCTCGTCGGCCGAGATCACGCCGCCCAGCCGCAGCGACAACGGTCCGAATGCGGCACTGACCACCGCCGCGACCAGGGCGCAGCCGACAAGGGCGAGCACGTCGGCGACCCGATCCAGCCCTCCACGCCCGCCCGTGAGGCGGCGCAGGAGCAGCGCGGCGACCACGATCGCGACGGTGTTCCCGAGCGTCTGGGCGAGCACCGTCCCGAGCGGCGTGGAGTAGTCGGCCAGCAGCAAATCGCCGATCACGATCGCGGGCCACAGGCGGACGCCGTAGAGGAACAGTACGGCGAGGCCGAGACCGGCTGGCGGCCACAGCGCCGCCACCGCGCCGTTGAGGTAGGCCAGCTCGAGGCCGATGCGACCTGCGCCGTAGTACGCGAGCGCGACGACCGCGACCGCGACCGCGTAGAGTACCGGCCCCGCGTGCTTTCGGCGGCGCAGGGCATCGATCTGTTCACCCACCGCGTAGCGGCGTGGACCGAGTGCGCGGAGGGGAGGTGCGCTCATGGCCTCAATGCAGAGTCACCCACTTCTCGGACAACTGAGACCTCGGCACGATTCCGGGGACCGGAGAAAGGATCTCCAACTCAACATAATCACCCAGAAGGCCTCAGTCCAGCGTGCTTGACGCGGACCATTTCCTCGCTCGGAGCCTCGCACACACAACGCGCGCGGACCTTGAGCCCTGGCAGGGTAGAGAGTCGAATTTCAACACAGGGGGCACGACTGGCGCGCGACGAACGCTCTTCGCCGTGCTGGGCGCCCTGTCGCGGCGATATGACGCACCTTGGCGGTCGCGCGGATCGCGGCCAGATCCGGACGTTTGACGATCGGTCGCGCGATGCTGCTCGGCACCAGCGGGTGCACGGTGCTATGGCGACTCCTGGGGTTTGCGGGTGAGCATTGAGATGTGAGCTAGCTGGATCGGAAGCCCTCACTCGCTCGCCGGGGCTCGAGTGCCTCGAACGCCTGACGCCACCAGGCAGCAAGCTCGGCTGCCTGTTCGGGACAGGGAATCTCGTGGTACATGGCTTAGCTCTCGTTCGTGACGTAGGTGACCCGGAAGCCGGCTGCGCACGGGCAGCTGCCTGTGATGACTCCGCCCGCGGCGCGAACGGCGCCGAGGAGGCGTTGGAACTCGTCGGCGGCCGCGACCACGGTGTGCCAGGTCATGACCGGCTCCCGAGCACCTGGACGAGCCGACCGTTCATCACCTTGCCGCTGAGCGGATGTCCGTCACGGGTGCGGGTGACGCTGAACCAGCCGTCCCAGTACGCCGAGTCAGGGCCACGGTGACTGCCGAACTCGAGGCGGACGTAGCCCACCTGCCGATCGGCATCGACGACGCACGCTCCGTCTCCCAGCGTTGAGCCGAAGACATCGCGGAGGTACTTCTCGTTCTGGGGGAGGACGCTGTGCATGGTCAGCTCCTTCGGCTTGCGGTGGCGAGTCGATCGGCTTCGGCACGCAGCAGCGTGGCCGCCGTGCGGTGCCCGAGCACGGTCGGGGGGCAGGGGGCCCAGTAGCGGGTTGCGGCAGCCTCGGTGGCCGCAAGCTCGTCCTGTCCCTTAGCGAGCTGGATCAGGATCGAGTACAGCTTCCGGGTGGTCTCATCGGTTTGCATGTTCCTCGCCGCCTCGCTTCCTGTTCCTCTTGGGCTTCGCTGACTCTCGGTGTGCCAGGAACGCTAGTGACCTGAGCCGTTCCAGCGCGGTCGTGCAGACCCGCCGGCAGTGGCTGGTAGCCGCACGGCTGGGGGTGGGTTGGCCACACCTTGGGCTGGCTGGCGTCTCCGGTCCCACTGAGTGTCCTGAGCGGACGCGCGGATACTCCTGCCAGTGGCCGCAACAGCGCCACCGCACGGGACAACATCGCCCTGGGCGTTGCTCGTCGCGTCGCCAATTGCGGCCGACGTTGACGGGCTCTCTCTTTCCAGCGACGAAAACAACTCAGCCAAGTGCTCGAACGAAGGGTCGCCGCCGACGACTCACTGCACGCCGAGGCCGTCGGAAACCTCGCCTTCGCCCGCCGATGACTACGCGGGGTCCCGCGGTCGAACAGGCTCACGATCCAGAGGGTTCCGGGTCAGATCCGGAGTGGCCCGGCGTGGTCGGCTCGGCAGCAGAGGGGCATCCTCTAGTCGGCAGTCACCGGGGCGCCCCGCGGGGCTCTCTGCGCTCGGTTGTGGACCTTGGAGCCGGCTTCTTCGATGGCGCGCTTTTGGCGCGCTTTGAATCGCGGAGGGTCGCAGAGCGGTACCGACGCGACGACGGTCGCCGGCGATGAATCCGCAGGTCAACGGCTAGTTTGATCTGATGAACGCAGTCATCGGCAAAGGATCGCGCTCACGCTCAGGAGCATCGGCGCCTTCCCGATGACGCACCACGTCGAGTGCGTCGCGCTCCTAGAGAAAACCGGGTCTGACCTGCGGTGATGTGGCCTCCGCCCAATCCGACTGGTGGCGCTCTGTGGCTCGCTTTGCGCACAGAGCGCCACATCTTGCGCTGGGGAACGGCGGAATCAGTCACTGCACAACCCAGATTCTGCTGGGTCGCCAACCCGCTCTCGGTGCGCTGAGATGGGGCAACCGGACGGGCGACGCCATCAAGGATCCGATGCTTCCTCTCGTGACCTTGGAGTTCAGTGGGCGGCGCGACTTCGCCCCGTAGCGCGCTAAGCCACCGTCGGCGGCACTGTCGTCGCGGCGTCTCGACCGAGGAGCGCTCTTGCCTCGCGTCCGTAGTCGGTGTCGTTCTCGGGAGGGAGGCGCTCGTAGAGCTCGGCGAGCAGCCTCACCTCGCCGTCGCCCTCGCCCTCGGCCGAGGGCAGACGCGCGAGCACAAGCGCGGAGCGAACTGCGAAGGCCCATGACCCGTGCAGTCGCGCGGCCTGGATCGACTCGAGCAGGAGTGCCCGTGCGTCCGCTACCTGCCCGGCCAGCTGCAGCCACTCGGCCTCGACTCGGAGCAGCTCGGGCTCGAAGAAGTACGCGGGCATCGACGCCGTGAGCGTCCGCACCCTGACGAGCAGGTCGCAGGCGAGGTCGCGCCGACCGCGACGCAGGTGGACCTCGGCGAGGAGCCCGCCGATCATCGCCGCCCAGATGTGGCTGGCCCGGAGTTCGTCCGCGAGCGCCCTGTCGAGCTCGGCGACGCCCTCCTCCTCGTCCCCCAAGCGTGCGAGCGCCCAACCACGCATCGCATGGGCGATGCCGAAGAACTGGGGATGAACAATGTCTCGTCCTCGTGCGCGACGGGGGCGCCGAACACCGCCATGACCGTCTCACCGATGAGCTTCTCCACCGTCCCGCCGAACTGCTCCAGTGCTGAGCGAACGCGGACATGGTGCGGCGAGAGGAAGGCGCGAACCTCCTCCGGATCGACCAGCTCCGCCTTAGCCCCAGCGTCAAGGAGGTCAGCGAAGACAACGGTGACAACCTTTCGCTCCTCCCGCCGCGGGACTGCGTGAACACGGAGAGGGTGCAGGCCGGCAAGAGCCCGGTCGTGACCGAGGATGCGTTTGTGGAGCTCCTCCAGCCGCTCGCTGGGCTCGATTCCGAGCTGCTCGACGAGCGTGCGCCGCGCTGCGCGGTAGCCAGCGAGCGCATCCGCCTGCCGTCCCGCGCGGTAGTAGGCGAGCATGAGCTGGGCAAGGAGGTGCTCGTGGTACGGATGTTCCGCAACGAGGGCCTCGAGCTCGGGGATCAGGTCGCCAGCCCGCCCGAGCGCGAGATCGGCCTCGAGCCGGTCCCCCACCGCAGCGAGACGGAGCTCGTGCAAGCGCGCCACCTCGGGTGAGAGAGCGTCCTCGTGGAGGACGTCCTGGAATGGCTCCCCCCGCCAGAGGGCAAGCGCCGTTCGCAGCATCTCGCCCGCGCGGGCGGGCTCGTCCTCGAGCAGAGGTCGCGCGGCTCCTGCGAGGTGCTCGAAGCGCGCTGCATCAAGCTGATCCAGATCGATCCGAAGGAAATAGCCGGTCGGGAGCGTCCCCAGCACCCTGCCCGCGGCATCCTCCGCCCCCCGAGGTTCGAGAATCCGCCGCAGCTTCGAGACGTGGAACCAGAGCTTTCGGCGGGCCTCCTGTGGGTTCCCTGGCCAGAGCACGTCGACGATCCTGTCCGTCGACACGACCTTGCCTGGATGCTGCAAGAGCAGCGCGATCAGCGTCCGCTGCGTCGGCGAGCCGATCCTTGTCGCGATGCCGTCGTGGACGATCTCGATCGGGCCGAGCACCCGGAATTCCAGCGCCACGCTCAGGGCATTCACCACGTCCAGTCTACGACGCGATCTGCGCAAAGCCGAGCAACGTGAGCGCAAAGGCCCGCAGAGCATGCTACCTGTCGCGTCGGTGGACGGAACCGCCGAGCTCGAGGAGATTTCGCATGAGAGTCCGAGCACTGCCTGTCGCGGTCGTCGCCATGACGGCCCTCGCCGTTCCGGCCTCGGCCGGCACGACATCTCCCGCAGCGGCCGCACTGCCGCCGGGAAACCCCGCAGCGGCGGTATTGCCGCCGGGAAACACGGTTGCACAGTGGAACAAGATCGCCGAGGACACGGCCGTGGGCTCCGGTGCGTTCCAGGGGGAGGGCTTCATCTATACGGCGTACGCGGCAACCGCCGTCTACAACGCCGTCGTCGCGATCGACGGCGGCTATGAGCCCCAGGACTCGACGATCACCGCGCCCGCGGGAGCCTCAGTCGGTTGCGCGGTCACCGAGGCCGCCTACCGCACGCTTCGCTACTACTTCTCGTCGTTCCCGGTTCTCCTCGCGAACCTCGACGCCGACCTCGCCGAAGCGCTCTCGCCCGCGAACCTGAACGGGTGCACAGCAGACGGCGGTGCGGGCACTGCTGTCGGCCTGGCGGCTGCCAACGAGGTGATCTACAACCGCACCACCGGTCCCAATCCCGACGGGCGGATGACGCCGATCGGTGTGAGCACGCCTTTCGCGGCGCTGCCGCCAGGACCTGGCGTGTGGCGGCTGACTCCGCCGTTCGCTGCGCCGCAGACGCCGTGGGTCGGCAGCGTGCGCCGATTCATCCTGTCGAGAGTCGACCAGTTCCGGCCCGACCCGCCCCCGTCGCTCCAGAGCGACGAGTGGGTCGACGCCTTCAACGAGATCAAGGCACACGGCGGAGCGACCAGCAGCGTGCGCACGGTGGAGCAGACCAACATCGCGAAGTTCGAACTGGCGAACGTCGTCCGCCAGTACAACGGCGTCGCGCGCGAGATCGCCGCCGCGCGCAGTCTCAATCTGCTCGAGACAGCACGGCTGTCCGCAATGGTGAACCTCGTCGGAGCCGACGCGCTGGGGTCTGCCCTGTACGCCAAGTACCACTTCCAGTTCTGGCGGCCGGTCACCGCGATCGACCCCACCGCCGTGGTCACGGACGGCTTCGGACCTGTGCCCGGCTACGACGACGGAAATCCGGCCACCGTGGAGGAGCCCGGGTGGCGGCCGCTCCTGACCACGCCCAACCACCCCGAATACCCCTGCGCGCACTGCGTGGTCACGTCGGCGATGGCCGAGGTCTTCGCCACCTTCCTCGGCACCAACCACATCAACCTCGACATCCGCGGCTTCGATCCCGCGGGGCCGGCCGGAAACCTCAATGCCGTGCTCCACTTCCGAACCGCGAACGAGCTTCGGCGCGGGATCATCAACGCGCGGATCTGGGCGGGACTGCACTACCGCTTCTCGGGCGTCGCCGGCGTCGTCCTGGGCCGCGACGTCGCAAAGTACGACCTGAGACACGCGTTTCAGCCGGTCGGCTAGCACGGCGCCTAGGACGGGGGGCGCGCCACCAGGGCGCGCCCCCCCGTCATCGCCTAAGAACGGGAGGATGGCAGGTGGCTTCCTCGCCTTGGGCCGCATCGTTCGCCAGAGCCTCGCTCTCGGCCATTCAGATCTACGAGGACGTGCTCGTGCCGAGGTTGTTCACGCCCTGGGCGCGGCTGCTTCTCGACGGTCTCGGCCTCCGGCCCGGGGAGGCGGTGCTCGACGTCGCGTGCGGACCCGGATCCGTGACTCAGCTGGCCGCGATCGAGGTCGGCTCTAGCGGTCGCGTAACCGGTGTCGACCTGAGCCCGGCGATGCTCGCGATCGCACGGGCGAAGCCGGTACTCCCGGGCGCCGCGGAGATTGACTATCGCCTCGCGCCAGCTGAGCGACTACTGGTGGCGAATGCCGATTTCGACGTCGCAGTCTGTCAACAGGGACTGCAGTTCTTTTCGAACCGCACGGCCGCGCTGGCGGAGATCCGCCGCGCGGTGCCGGCGGGCGGCCGGATAGGAATCGCGGTGTGGGCCGAGATCGATCAGTCTCCTCCGTTCGCAGCCCTCGAACATGCAATCAGGGAAGCTGCTGGCAACGAACTTGCAGATCGCTATCGCAGCGGCCCATGGGGCATGCCAGACGCCAACCAGCTTCGAGAGCTGCTTCAGAAGTGGGGTTTCAACGAAGTTCGAGTCGCGCAGCAGGCGTTGCCCTTGAGCTTGGAATCCGCCGCTCAGCTCGGCGCCACGCTTGCCGCGTCGCCAATTGCGGCCGACCTTGACGGGCTCTCTGTCCAGCCAAGAAAGCAACTCAGCGAAGCGCTCGAACGAAGGGTCGCCGCCGACGACTCACTGCACGCCGAGGCCGTCGGAAACCTCGCCTTCGCCCGCCGACGACTACGCGGGGTCCCGCGGTCGAACAGGCTCACGATCCAGAGGGTTCCGGGTCAGATCCGGAGTGGCCCGGCGTGGTCGGCTCAGCAGCAGAGGGGCATCCTCTAGTCGGCAATCACCGGGGCGCCCCGCGGGGCTCTCTGCGCTCGGTTGTGGACCTCGGAGCCGGCTTCTTCGATGGCGCGCTTTGGGCGCGCGCTTTGAATCGCGGAGGGTCGCAGAGCGGTACCGACGCGACGACGGTCGCCGGCGATGAATCCGCAGGTCAACGGCTAGTTTGATCTGATGAACGCAGTCATCGGCAAAGGATCGCGCTCACGCTCAGGAGCATCGGCGCCTTCCCGATGACGCACCACGTCGAGTGTGTCGCCCGGCTAGAACGGACCTGACCCGTGCCGTGCGGCATCGACGACGCGTTGGCGCTGCTGGACCAGCTCGACGAGGTCCGGCGTACCGAGCTCACGCGCTACACGAAGCTCGAGGTGGGCGGCCACACGTTCGGCTACCTCTGGTACCCGACCCGCACGATCGGGCTGAAGCAGACCCTCGAGGAGCAGCTGGCCCTGACCGCCGAACGGCCCGACGTGTTCGAGGTCCAGTTCACGGCGGGTGGCTTCGGCTGGATCGTCGTCCACCTCGAGGGCATCGAGCGCGACGAGCTCGCCGAGCTGGTCTTCGAGGCCTGGCGGCTGACGGCGCACCGGAGGCTGGTCGAGGCACGCCACGGTCGGCTGCCCCGATGATGCACCAGCATCCGTGCTAACGTTTATCTTGACATCAAGATACTTAGCAGCGCGTCCGCTGGACCCCCGCCTTCCCCGGTCACGGCCGGGTCGGCAAGATGGGCGGTGGACCCCCCAGGAGCAAGGAGATTCCTCCATGGCCAGTGCGGACAGCTTCGGTGCCAAGGGCACGCTCGACGTCGGCGACACGTCGTACCAGATCTACCGGCTCAGCGCGGTCGAGGGCGACGGCCTCGACGTCGACAGCCTCCCGTTCTCGCTGAAGGTGCTGCTCGAGAACCTGCTCCGCACGGAGGACGGCGCCGACATCACCGCCGACGACATCAGGGCGCTGGCCGGGTGGGACGCGGACGCCGACCCGGACAAGGAGATCCAGTTCACGCCGGCGCGTGTGATCATGCAGGACTTCACCGGCGTGCCGTGCGTGGTCGACCTGGCCACGATGCGCGAGGCGATGAGCGACCTCGGCGGCGACCCGACGAAGATCAACCCGCTGGCGCCTGCGGAGATGGTGATCGACCACTCCGTGATCGCTGACGTCTTCGGCACCCCGGAGGCGTTCGAGCGCAACGTCGAGATCGAGTACGAGCGCAACCGCGAGCGCTACCAGTTCCTGCGCTGGGGCCAGGGCGCCTTCGACGACTTCAAGGTCGTCCCGCCCGGCACGGGCATCGTGCACCAGGTCAACATCGAGCACCTGGCGCGCGTCGTGTTCACCCGCGAGGACTCGACAGGCTCGACCACCGTGGTGGAGGCGTACCCCGACACCTGCGTCGGCACCGACTCCCACACCACGATGGTCAACGGCATCGGCGTGGTCGGCTGGGGCGTCGGCGGCATCGAGGCCGAGGCCGCGATGCTGGGCCAGCCGGTGTCGATGCTGATCCCGCGCGTCGTCGGCTTCAAGCTCAACGGCGACCTCCCCGAGGGCGCCACCGCCACCGACCTGGTGCTGACGATCACCGAGATGTTGCGCAAGCACGGCGTCGTGGGAAAGTTCGTCGAGTTCTACGGGCCGGGCGTCTCCGTGCTGCCGCTGGCCAACCGGGCCACGATCGGCAACATGAGCCCGGAGTTCGGCTCCACGATCGCGGTCTTCCCGATCGACGAGGAGACCGTGAAGTACCTCAAGCTGACCGGTCGCTCCGAGGACCAGCTGGCGCTGGTCGAGGCCTACGCGAAGGAGCAGGGCCTCTGGCACGACCCCGATGCCGAGCCGCGCTACTCCGAGAAGCTCGAGCTCGACCTGGCCACCGTCGTCCCGTCCCTGGCCGGGCCGAAGCGGCCGCAGGACCGGGTCTCGCTCTCCGACGCGGCGCAGTCCTTCGAGACCGCGCTCGCCGACTACACCGAGGACCGCGACGCGACCGCGCAGGTCAAGCTCGCCGACGGGCAGGAGTTCGAGCTGACGCACGGCGCGGTGTCGATCGCCGCGATCACGTCGTGCACCAACACCTCCAACCCGTCGGTGATGATCGGTGCGGCGCTGCTCGCCAAGAACGCCGTGGACAAGGGCCTCGAGCGCAAGCCCTGGGTCAAGACCACGCTGGCGCCCGGGTCGAAGGTGGTCTCTGACTACTACGAGAAGGCCAACCTCACGCCGTACCTCGACAAGCTCGGCTTCAACCTCGTCGGCTACGGCTGTACGACGTGCATCGGCAACTCGGGCCCGCTGATCCCCGAGATCAGTGACGCGGTCAACGAGAAGGACCTCGCAGTGGTCTCCGTGCTGTCGGGCAACCGCAACTTCGAGGGCCGGATCAACCCGGACGTGAAGATGAACTACCTCGCGTCGCCGCCGCTGGTCGTCGCCTACGCGCTGGCCGGCTCGATGACGGTCGACCTGTTCAACGACCCGCTGGGCCAGGACACCGACGGCAACGACGTGTTCATGAAGGACATCTGGCCCTCCGCCGCCGACGTCGAGGAGGTGATCGCGGAGGCGATCAGCTCCGACATGTTCACCACCGACTACTCCGACGTGTTCGCCGGCGACGCCACCTGGCAGTCGCTGCCGACCCCGGACGGCAAGACCTTCGAGTGGGACGCGGACTCGACGTATGTCCGCAAGCCGCCGTACTTCGACGGGATGCCCGACGAGCCGGAGCCGGTCCAGGACATCGAGGGCGCCCGGGTGCTGCTCAAGCTGGGCGACTCGGTCACGACCGACCACATCAGCCCGGCGGGCGCGATCAAGAAGGACTCGCCCGCAGGCAAGTACCTCGCGGAGCACGGCGTCGAGCAGCGGGACTTCAACTCCTACGGCTCGCGCCGCGGCAACCACGAGGTGATGATCCGCGGCACGTTCGCCAACATCCGGCTCCGCAACCAGCTCGCCAAGGGCACCGAGGGCGGGTTCACCCGCGACTTCACCGGTGACGCCAGTGGTGAGCAGAGCGTGACCACGGTCTTCGAGGCGTCGGAGAAGTACCTCGCGGCGGGCACCCCGCTCGTGGTGCTGGCCGGCAAGGAGTACGGGTCCGGCTCCTCGCGCGACTGGGCCGCGAAGGGCACGGCGCTGCTCGGCGTGAAGGCCGTGATCGCCGAGTCCTACGAGCGGATCCACCGCTCGAACCTGATCGGCATGGGCGTGCTGCCGCTGCAGTACCCCGAGGGCGAGACCGCCGAGTCGCTGGGACTCACGGGCGAGGAGGAGTTCTCGATCTCCGGCGTCACCGAGCTCAACGAGGGCACCACGCCGCGCACGGTGAAGGTCACGGCCGGCGACACGGAGTTCGACGCCAAGGTCAGGATCGACACTCCGGGCGAGGCGAACTACTACCGCAACGGCGGGATCATGCACTACGTGCTCCGCAACCTGCGCAAGGCCTGACGTGTGAACTGAGTACGCGGACGGATCCGCAGCGGGCCTCCGGCTCCTACGGTTGCCCGCATGGAGATCCGTCAGCGCAACACCCTTCGGCTCGTCGTCGCCGTGGTCCTTGGCATCGGCGCGGTCGGACTCGGCGTGCTCGCGGTCTCGGTCTGCTTCGGCCTGACCGCGGACTACGGCGTCGGCGGATCGGGCGACGTCCCGCTGTACGTGGCCTTCTTTGCGCTGCCGGTGCTGGCCGCGACGCTGGCGGCCGTGGCCTGGCCCGTCCGCGGGCGCGCCGTCGTACGCCGCCGCGTCTACCCGGCCGCCGTCGTGTTGCTGGCCGTGTCCCTGGCCGGCTCGGTCCAGGCCGGGCTGTGGCTCAACGACAACCGGCACGCGCAGGAGAGCCGGGACTTCCGCTGCGACGACGGGAGCGCGGCACTGGACCGTGCCGTGCGGGGGATGCCGAAGCCGGTCTGGGTCTACGGCCCGATCGCGGGCAGCCCGCGCCACTGCGTGGCCGGCGTCGACGGGGACGGCGAGACCGCGATCCGCGCGTACCGTGACGCCTGGCGTGACGCCGGCTGGACGTTCGTCACCGACACCACCAGCCGTGTGGCCGCCGACCACGGCGACGTACGCAGCACGGTGTACCTGGACGGGGAACAGCCGCTGCTGCGGATCGAGGTGCGCGACCGCACCTGAGGTGCAGCAGACTGTCCCGCATGCTCGCGACCGACACCCCGGCCCCGCCCCGACGTGCCGCCCCAGCGCTGGTCGTCTCCTGGGTGGCGATCGCGGTCGCTGTCGTAGGCGTGGGCTGGCTGCTCACCCACCCGCTCGAGCATTCCGTCGGCGATCCGGAGAACGACCTCGCCCGCTGGTTCGAGGACCGTCGTACGTCGACGCTGACGACGGCGGCGCACGTGCTCACGACGCCGGGGGACACGATCGTGGTGCTGACACTCGCGGCCCTGCTCGCCGTCGGGTTGCTGGCCTTGCGGCAGTGGCGGTCGGCGCTCTTCGTGGCGCTCGCCGTCGGTGGGGCCTACGGGATCTACGTGCTCGGGTTCACGCTCGCCCACCGGGACCGGCCGCCCGTGAAGATCCTGGACCCCGGCCTGGTGCCGAACCACAGCTTCCCCTCGGGACACGTCGCCGCCGCGACTGTCCTGTGGGGAGCCGTCGTCGTACTCGCCCGTGCCTACCTTCCCGGCGTCGCGCGCTGGCTGGTGCCCGTGCTGGTCGTGATTCCCCCGCTGGTGCTCGTATCCCGGCTGTACCTCGGCGCCCACCACCTCAGCGACACGCTGGTCGGGATGCTGTTCGGGCTGGCCTGGCTCGTGGTCCTCACGCTCACCCTCCGGCCCGGCCCGGAGGCCGAGCGGTGACGATCCGTGCCGCCCGGCCCGACGACGACATCACCCCTGTGATCCGGGCGGCCTTCGGCGGCTCGCACGGGCACGACGTTGCGGCCCTGTGGGCCGAGGTCGTGCGCGAAGGTCTGGATCTCGCCGCACTTGTCGAGGAACAGGACGGGGCGATCGTGGGTCACGTCGGCCTCAGCAGGGCATGGCTGGACGCCCGCCGCCAGCTGGTTGACGTCTGGATGCTCAGCCCGCTCTGCGTGCTGCCGACCCGGCAACGGACCGGAATCGGCAGCGGACTGCTCGCTGCCGCGGTGGATGCTGCCCGCGCCGCCGGGGCACCGATGCTGGTGCTCGAGGGCAGCCCGTCCTACTACGGCAGCCGCGGCTTCGAGCGCGCCACCCGCCACGGGATCCGCCCTGCATCGGCCCGCACGCCGGACGCGGCTTGCCAGGTGGTGCTGTTCGAAGGCCACGAGGACTGGATGACCGGTCAGGTCGTCTACCGCGACGTCTGGTGGCGGCACGACGCGGCTGGGCTCCGCGACCCCCGGCTCTCCGACCTCGAGCAGCGGTTCGCCGAGCGGAATGTGTGAGGGGGTCAGGCGTCGGGGCTCGAGGACTGACTCCGGGTGGCCCCCGGTGCCGACCTCCGGCGGTCGCTGGGGGATGCCGTGTCGGCGGCGGTCGCCGCTGAGGTTGGGCACTCCGTCGCCGCCACGCCACCCTTTACGCTCCCCGCCGGCGGCGGTCACCGGGTGCCGTCCGGCGGCAACCGACTCTCGTGCTCGCAGGCTGGGAGGAGAGGCGGTCGGTCGCTGAGCGACCTCCCTTCACGCGCTGCCAGCCATCCATCGGGGCGGGCGAGTCCCCGGCCCGGTCATCGCTTTCGAAGCCGCATCGGCCGGTTCATCCGGCCTGGAACATGCCCGATGCCCCGCGCGGGTCGGCTGGCGCGGGGTGTGGGGCGGGGTCGCTACTGGTCGGGCGGGTGCGATGTCCGGTCGCGGGTGACGTCGGTGGTGCCGCGGTGGTCGCGCAGGAACTGGTAGCCGTGCGGCGAGGACCACAGGTAGGAGCCGGGTTCCAGGACGGTGTAGCCCCAGCCACCATGGTGGGTCTTGAGCCGGTGGTGGCGGCGACAGAGCGGAGCGATGTTGTCGCTCGCTGTTGGGCCGCCCTCGGAGTAGGGGATCACGTGGTCGTTGTCGCAGGCCTCGGCGGGGCGGGTGCACCAGGGGAACACGCAGGTCAGGTCCCGTTCGGCGGCCTGGGCGGCGAGCCGGTCGGGGACCTGGTACTGGTCGACGTGGATCTTCTCGGTCAGGTCGATCACCGGCTTCACGGTCACCGTGGTGCCGGGGACGCCGCACCAGGCGCGGACCTGCTCGGCGTCCACGAACGAGCGGGTGTTCGCCACCCGGGCCAGATGCAGCTTCTCAGTCGGGTGCCGCGATGGCGTCCTCGGAGAGGTGCACGTGCAGCACCACCTGCCGGCCCGAAGTCTTGTCCGGTGTGGTCTCGGTGTCGGTGGTGGTGTCGAGGTCCAGCGACGAGCTGGTGCCGGGCCATCTGGCCGAGGGCTTCGGAGCGGCGCACGTCCAGCGAGGCGGCCGAGCCGAGGTCGGCCAGCCGGGCGGCGCCGACCGAGAGCGCGGTGTCGAGGTCCAGGGCGTCGGCGAGGTCGACCTCGGCCTCGACCCACACGGTGCCCTCGAAGGACACCTGGTGGGTGTGCACGTGCGCGTGCCGGCCGTCCGTCGGCGGCCTCCCGGCGACGCCGGGCCTGGTCCGGCATGAACCGCACGATCGCCTCCTCGACCAGCCGGTCCACCCCGGTGGGCCGGATCCGGTGCGCGAACCGCGCGACCTGGTCGTCGACGAACCCCGCCGCCGCCGAGGCTCAGGGCGATGGTGTGCGCGGGCGATCCGCCGGGCCCGCCACGCCGGCAGGTCCCCGGCCTCGCACCCGGGCCCAGGTGCGCGGGAGCCGGTGCCGCAGCTCGAGGGCCTCACCGAGGTAGGCCTTCCCGGTCTCGGTGGGCAGCCCGACCGCGGCCGCGAACTCGGCCACACAGAACTCCGCGACCAGCGGCGCACCGGGTCCGGCGACCGGGACCGGGGTGTCGCCGAACCGGACCGCGTCACCGATCGACTCCGCCGGGTGCAGGTCCGCCCAGGCGACCGCGTCCTGCAACAGGTCCGCCTCGGCGGCGTCGGCGGCCCGACGGCGGTCCCGGGCGTGCTCGAGGACCGCTGCCGCGGTGTCGAGGTCCGGGACTGCTGCCGTCGCTGGTCATGGTCCTATTCTAGTCGAACTGGTGTTCGAATCAAGCGTGGAATCCGTCGACTTTGCCCTTGGAATTAAGGCGATCCGAAGGTAGTTCCGTTCGGTGTGGCGGGGGTTTCGAGACGGGCGCTGCGCGCCCTCCTCAACGACCGCCAGCGCCGCCACGGGAGCAGACGGCGAGCACCGCCGTGCCTTCCCGTCGCTGCGCCTTCAACCCCTGAACTCCCGCAGCCGCGAGGCGTGGTCTCGACACCCGCTCGCTGGCGCTCGCTGCTCGACCACCGGAGAGCTCGCCCACCGCCACGCCGCTGCCCGGGCAGTCACCCGAGCCTCCGCGGTGCCTTCCCGTCGTTGCGCTTTCAACGCCTGAACTCCCGCAGCCGCGAGGCGTGGTCTCGACACCCGCTCGGTGGCGCTCGCTGCTCGACCACCGGAGAGCTCGACCACCGCCGAGCTGCCGCCCGGCCAGTCGCCCGAGCCTCCGCGGTGCCTTCCCGTCGTTGCGCTTTCAACGCCTGAGCTCCCGCAGCCGCGAGGCGTGGTCTCGACACCCGCTCGGTGGCGCTCGCTGCTCGACCACCGGAGAGCTCGACCACCGCCGAGCTGGCGCCCGGCCAGTCACCCGAGCCTCCGCGGTGCCTTCCCGTCGTTGCGCTTTCAACCCTGAGCTCCCGCAGCCGCGAGGCGTGGTCTCGACACCCGCTCGGTGGCGCTCGCTGCTCGACCACCGGAGAGCTCGACCACCGCCGAGCTGGCGCCCGGCCAGTCACCCGAACCTCCGCGGTGCCACCCCCGTCGCAGCGCTTTCAACCCTGAGCTCCCGCAGCCGCGAGGCGTGGTCTCGACACCCGCTCGCTGGCGCTCGCCGCTCGACCACCGGAGAGCTCGCCCACCGCCACGCCGCTGCCCGGCCAGTCACCCGAGCCTCCGCGGCGCCACCCCGTCTCTGCGCTTTTCAACCACTGACAAACCCGCAGCCGCGAGGCGTGGTCTCGACACCCGCTCGCTGGCGCTCGCTGCTCGACCACCGGGAAGCTCAACCACCGCCAAGCTGCGTCGAGCCTTCAAACTCGCGAAGCCGCCACCCGGCCGACTGCCGCAGCGCCGCCCCGTCTCTGCGCGTTCCACCCCTGAACACCCCGCAGTCGGAAGACCTCACATCAACCAGCACGGACGAAACCCGCGAGCTCCTGGCCGCGGACTTCGGCAAGCAGGCCGGCCTCGTGCTCGGCCTGCACGACCTGCGCCTTCGTGAGCCGCAGCCAGGGCTCCCAGGTGATCGTCAACCTCGCGCCGGCGGACTTCGGGCGCCAGGTGCCGACCACCTCGCCGTCGACCACGATCGCGCCGGGACGGCCCAGGTTGCGCCACAGGTCCTTCGCGCGCGTCCGGTCCTCCACCAGCGTCGCCCGCTCGCGGAGCTGGAGCCACGGATCGAACGGTGCCAGCAGCCGCACCCGACCGGCGCGCTCCGGCGCCGAGGCGAGCGATGCGACGTCCTCCTCCAGTGCGAACCGCTCGCCGGAGACGCCGGGGAAGGCGTCGACGTCGACCGGCACCGCGTCGTCCGGCCAGTGCGCCCGGATCTCCTTGACCGCGGAGTCGAGGTGAGCCGCCACCTCCTGCGGCCGGGCGGGGCCGAAGAAGTGCAGGTAGCCGCGCACCTGGTCGAACCGTGGCTCCGCCTCGGTGCCCGGTCTGCGGAAGTACGGCGGCCGAAGACCCTCAATTCGTCGCAGCACCGGGGGAGAGGTGCCGGGCAGGAGCTCCAGCCCGCCCTGGAGCGGAGCCATCCGGAACGGGTTCTCCCAGGCATGGACGGTGGCGCAGGGTCGGCAGTAGCGGAGGGAGTGCGGCTCGAGCCGCTCGGTCAGTGCCGTCGAGAGGTCGCCCTTCGCCGTGGGCTTGCGGACCAGGTCGCGCTGGGTGCGCGCGATCACCGCGAGCGCCTCCAGGACAGGGATGCCCGCCTGCCGGAGCGGCTTGGACGCGTCGAAGACCCGCTTGGCGGCGTCGTTCTCGCTCAGCGGGGCGGTCGCGACAGCGACAGCCGCGGCATCCACGCGACGGTAGAGGTGCGGAGAGGACCTGACGGTCCAGGCGAGCATCGCCTCAGCCTCGTCGTACGACGCCAGCCCGCGGTTGACCAGCGCCCAACGTGCCGCGACCGGGCCGGTGTCCTGCACCCCGACATCGAGCATGGCCACATCGTCGAGTCCCGACGCCGCTCCGGCATCGCGGTCGAGCTCGTGGGCGCGCCAGCGGTGGGCGATCACCTGCTCACGGCTCACCCGCGGTGCCATGCCTCCACGGTAGGACGCGGGTCTGACAGGCTGGCGAGCATGAGGTCCGAGCTGCTGGAGGTCCACACCGGCTCGCGCGAGGTGGTGCATGACCTGACCCGGGCCTGCACCGCGTTCGTGCAGGGCGAGGACGACGGGCTGCTGCACGTGTTCGTGCCTCACGCCACCGCGGGTATCGCGATCCTGGAGACCGGTGCCGGCTCCGACGACGACCTGCTCGCCGCGTTGCGCGACCTGCTCCCGGCGGACGACCGCTGGCAGCACCAGCACGGGTCGCCCGGGCACGGCCGGTCCCACGTCATGCCGGCGCTCATTCCGCCGTTCGCGACGGTGCCGGTGCTCCACGGCAGGCTGGCGCTCGGCACCTGGCAGAGCATCTGCCTGGTCGACCTCAACGTGGACAACCCCGACCGCCAGGTGCGGCTATCGTTCCTCCCCGGCTGACGCGATCCCTAGAACATGTGTTCGATTACGGCTAGTCTCGTGCCATGCCCTCGTACGTCGCCCCGCCTGGCTGGCCGGCCGCGGTCCGTCCCCCCGGTGCCCCCGACTGGGAGCGCACCGCGGGGAGCTGGCTGCTCGACATCTGCCCTCCGGAGTACCGCTCCTACCCGGCCCTCCGACGCCACGTCGTGGTCCTGGCCCGGTTCGCGGTGCTCCACGTCGAGGCCCGCCAGGCGGCGATCAACCGCGGCCTGAGCGAGGCCCGGGGCGCGCTGCGCGACGTGGCCGACGGTGACGCCGTGGAGGCAGCGGTCGACACCTACCAGCGCGAGTCGGCGCGGCTGATCGGCGAGCGCCGGGCGGTCGGGCTGGTCGAGGAGGCGCTGCGCGGGCGACGGTTCGTGGCCCGTCTGTAGCCAACCCATGTGCGGGTACCCTCGCCGCCATGTCCCCGCACCACTTCGCCAGTGTGATCCTGGTCGACAACCGCGGCTGGGTGCTGCTGCAGGAGCGTGACGAGCACCCCGAGATCGACCCCGGCAAGTGGGGATTCGTCGGCGGCGGCGTGGAGGAGGGCGAGGACTTCCGCACCGCTGCCTACCGCGAGCTGGGCGAGGAGACCGGGGTCCAGATCGACGACGGCCTCGAGCTGTACGGCACGTTCTCGGTGTTCCACGAGCACTGCGGTCAGGACGACGAGTTCCAGCTCTGGGCGATGGGAACGGACCTGCGTGACGGCGACATCGAGTGCCACGAGGGCCGGCAGATCTGCTTCGTCGACCCGGCCGAGCTCGGCTCGCTGGAGCTCACCGCGTCGGCCACGGTCGCGCTCCGGGGGTTCCTGGACTCCGACCACTACCGCCGGCTGGTGTCGTGAGCACGTCACGGCCGCTCACGGTGGTGCCGGTCCCGGGCCACGGGGCGGAGGACGTGCTCGTCGCGGACGGACTCGTCTACACCGGCACCGAGGACGGCAGCATCTTCCGGCTGCGGCCCGACGGCAGCCGGATCGACCGGGTCGGGCACACCGGCGGACGCCCGCTCGGGCTGGAGCTGCTGCCCGACGGTCGGCTGCTGGTGGCCGACGCCGACCGCGGACTGCTCGCGCTCGACCCGTACGACGGGGGCATCGAGTCCCTGGTGACCAGCGTCAACGGCCGCCGGATGCGGTTCTGCAACAACGCTGCGGTGGCCGCCAACGGCGACATCTGGTTCTCCGACAGCAGCACCGTCTACGGGATCGCGCACTGGAAGAAGGACTTCACCGAGGACACCCGCACCGGGCGACTGCTGGTGCGCCGGGTCACGGGGCTGGTCGAGGTCGTGCTCGAGGGACTGGCGTTCGCCAACGGTGTCGCCCTCTCCGCCGACGAGTCCTACGTGGCCGTGGCCGAGACCGGCGCCCGCACCGTCGTACGCCACTGGCTGACCGGGCCGCGGGCCGGTCAGCGCGACCTGCTCGCCGAAGACCTGCCCGGCTACCCCGACAACATCTCCCGCGGCTCCGACGGCCTGGTCTGGGTGACCATCGCCTCGCCGACCGACCGGGTCGTGGAGCGCCTGCACCGCGCGCCCGTGGTGCTGCGCCGGCAGGCCAGCCGCATCCCGGACGCGCTCCAACCGCAGCCGAAGCGCACCGCGCGGGTGCAGGCGTACGACGACGCCGGCCGGCTCGTGCACGACCTGCACGGCGACGGGTCGGCGTACCACATGGTCACCGGCGTCCGGGAGCACGACGGGCAGGTCTGGCTGGGCTCGCTGGCCGAGCCGGCGGTTGCCTCGATGTACCGTCACCGGCGCATAAGGTGGTCATGGCTCACCACGACGGGCAGACGCGAAAGGCAGGGCATTGGGTCATCTCGAGAAGCTGACTGGTCCGGCGGACCTGCGTGCCCTCGACGACCACGAGCTCGACGAGCTGGCGACCGAGATCCGCGACTTCCTGGTCACCCGGGTCTCGCGCACCGGGGGCCACCTCGGGCCCAACCTGGGCGTCGTGGAGCTGAGCATCGCGCTGCACCGGGTCTTCGACTCGCCGCGCGAGCCGATCCTCTTCGACACCGGGCACCAGTCCTACGTGCACAAGATCCTCACCGGCCGCGCCGCGGGGTTCGACCGGCTGCGCCAGGAGGGCGGCCTGTCGGGCTACCCGAGCCGCCGGGAGTCCGAGCACGACCTGGTCGAGAACCAGCACGCCTCGACCTCCCTGTCCTACGCCGACGGGCTGGCCAAGGCGTTCGCGATCCGGGGCGAGGACCGCGCCGTGGTGGCGGTGATCGGCGACGGCGCGCTCACCGGCGGCATGGCCTGGGAGGCGCTCAACAACATCGCTGCCGGCAAGGACCGGCGCCTCGTGATCGTCGTCAACGACAACGGCCGCTCCTACACCCCGACCGTCGGCGGCCTCGCCGAGCACCTCACCGCGCTGCGCACCAATCCCCGCTACGAGCAGGTGCTCGACGCGGTGAAGCACCGCCTCAACGGCGTCCGCGGCGTCGGCCCGGCCGTGTACGACGCCCTGCACGCGATGAAGAAGGGCATGAAGGACGCGATCGCCCCGCAAGGGCTCTTCGAGGACCTCGGCCTCAAGTACGTCGGCCCGATCGACGGCCACGACCGTCCGGCAGTCGAGCATGCGCTGCGCCAGGCCAAGCGGTTCGGCGGCCCCGTGATCGTCCACGTGATGACCCACAAGGGCTTCGGCTACGGCCACGCGGAGGCGCACGAGGAGGACCAGATGCACTCCCTCGGCGCCTTCGACGTCGAGACCGGTCAGCAGAAGCCCAAGGGCCGGCAGTGGACCGACGTCTTCGCCGACGAGATGGTCGCCCTCGGCTCCGAGCGCGACGACATCGTCGGCATCACCGCCGCGATGCTCTACCCGGTCGGGCTCGACCGGTTCGCCGCGGCCCACCCCGACCGCACCTTCGACGTCGGCATCGCCGAGCAGCACGCCACGACGTCGGCCGCCGGCCTGGCGATGGGCGGCCTGCACCCGGTGGTCGCGGTCTACGCGACGTTCCTCAACCGCGCCTTCGACCAGGTCCTGATGGACGTCGCCATGCACCAGCTCGGCGTCACGTTCGTGCTCGACCGCTCCGGCGTCACCGGCGACGACGGTGCCAGCCACAACGGCATGTGGGACATGTCGTTCCTCCAGGTGGTGCCGGGCCTCCGGCTCGCGGCGCCGCGTGACGCGACGCGGCTGCGCGAGCTGCTCCGCGAAGCGGTCGTGGTCGACGACGCCCCGACCGTGGTCCGGTTCCCCAAGGGCCCGCCCACCGACGACATCGCCACGCTCGACCGCGTCGGCGACCTCGACGTCCTCGTGCGCGCGGGCGCCCGCGACGTGCTGATCGTCGGCATCGGCTCGATGGCCGAGACCGCGGTCGACGTGGCCGCCCGGCTCGGCCACCAGGGGATCGGCGTCACGGTGGTCGACCCGCGCTGGGTCAAGCCGTACGACGAGGCGATCGTGGGCCTGGCGCGCGACCACCGGCTGGTGGTCTCGATCGAGGACAACGGCATCGTCGCCGGCTGCGGCACCAGCCTGCTGCAGCTGCTCAACGAGCACCGGGTCGACGACGCCGATGCGGCTGCACGGCATCCCGCAGCAGTTCCTCGACCACGCCAAGCGCGCCAGCATCCTGGAGCGGATCGGGCTGACCGCGCAGACCATCGCGCGCCGAACGGTCGAGGACATCAGCGAGCTCGACGCCGCGACGGCACCACACCCTGCGACCGACCAGGCCTGAGCCCAAGGGGCACGGCCAGGGCGCGGTTCTCCGGATGACCCGAAAGGGTGAGAACCCTTGCCGTCACCGTCACGTGTGTGCGTCTACTGGCGTGGGCCACAACTCCCGGGGCCCGCCCGGTCCGCCGGGGTGCGTCTCGGAAAGGGCTGCCATGGCAATCGGCGTTGCAGGCTGGTGGGCGACCAAGGACGTCGCCGACATCGTCGGGTCGACCGAGGAGGAGGGCCACGCCCTCAAACGGAGTGTCGGCCCGGTCGGGCTGACCGCGATGGGCGTCGGCGCGATCATCGGCACCGGCATCTTCGTGGTGATCGGCGAGGGCGCCGCCAAGGCCGGTCCCGGCCGTCATCCTGTCGTTCGTCCTCGCCGCGGTCGCCTGCCTGTTCTCGGCGCTGTCCTACGCCGAGCTCGCCTCGTCGATCCCGGTCTCCGGCAGGGCGTACACCTACACCTACGCGACGCTCGGTGAGCTCGTCGCCTGGATCATCGGCTGGGACCTGATCCTCGAGTACGGCGTGTCCGTGGCCGCCATCGCCGTCGGCTGGGGCGGCAACCTCAACGCGTTCCTCGACGCCGCGTTCGGCTTCGAGCTGCCCGACGCGATCGCGAAGTCGCCCGAGGACGGCGGCGTCTTCAACCTGCCCGCCGTGTTCATCGTGCTGGCGATCACGCTCCTGCTGGTCCGCGGCACCCGCGAGAGCGCCCGCGTCAACCTGGTGATGGTCGGCATCAAGCTGCTGATCCTGATCTTCTTCATCGTCGTGGCGTTCACCTCCTTCAACTCCGGCAACTTCCACCCGTTCGCCCCGCACGGGCTCGACGACGGGATCGTGCCGGCGGCGGGCTCATCTTCTTCGCCTACATCGGCTTCGACGCGGTCTCGACCGGCAGCGAGGAGTCCAACAACCCGGGCCGCGACCTGCCGATCGCGATCATCGGCTCGCTGGTGATCTCCACCGTCTTCTACGTCCTGGTCGCGATCGGCGCGATCGGCATCGCTGCCGGCCGAGCAGCTCGAGCGAGAGCGACGCCCCGCTGGCCACCGCGCTGCAGGACGGCGCCGGCATCGGCTGGGCGGCCGCCGTGCTCGCCTTCGGCGCCCTGGTCGCGATCACCAGCGTGATCCTGGTGATCATGTACGGCCAGACCCGGATCTTCTTCGCGATGTGCCGCGACGGCCTGCTGCCGAAGGGCTTCGCCGACGTCAACCCGCGGTTCGGCACCCCGGCCAAGCTGACCATCGTCCTCGGCGTGCTGATCGCGATCCTGGCCGCGCTCGTGCCGCTCAGCGAGATCGTCAAGCTGGTCAACATCGGCACCCTGTTCGCGTTCATCCTGGTCAACATCGGCGTGATCGTCCTGCGCCGCACCAGGCCGGACATGCCGCGGCCGTACCGGGTGCCGTTCTCGCCGGTCTTCCCGCTGATCGGCATCGCCTTCTGCGTCTACCTGATGCCAGGACCTGCCGGGCGCGACCTGGATCCGGTTCGTGGTCTGGATGGTCGTCGGCCTGGTGATCTACGCGTCCTACGGGTACCGCAACTCACGCATCCGCGAACGCGAGACCTCGCCCGGCAGGGCGAAGTCGAGATGGCCGTCGACCGCCTGATCGTCGGGTACGACGGCGGGCCGACGGGCGCGGACGCGCTCGCCTTCGGGCGCCGCTGGGGATCCGCCACGGGCGCCACGCCGGTCGTCGTCACCGTCCATCCCGGCCAGACGCCGCTCGGCCCGGGACGCACCGACGCCGAGTGGAACGCCTACCAGCGTGAGGAGGCCGAGGCGCTCCTTGCCGAGGCCCGCGGGCTGCTCGGCGACGCCGCGGAGTACCGGTCGGTCGACGCGAGCTCGCCCGCCCACGGGCTCAGCGACCTGGTCGAGGCCGGCGACTGCGTGCTGGTGCTGGGCGCCCGTCGTGCCCGAGGCCTGCGCCGTACCTACCCAGGCTCCAATGCCCAACGGCTCCTGCACGGGTCGGCGAGTCCGGTCACGATCGTCCCCAGCGACTACGCCGAGCGGGAGGACACCGGTCTCCGCCGGGTCACGGTGGCGTACCTCGACACCCCCGACGGACAGGCCGCGCTGTCGGCGGGTGCCCGGTTCGCCCGGCAGCTCGGTGCCGACCTCGAGGTGCTGACCGTGGTGCCGGACACCCGCCGACACGCAGGTGAACCGTCGCGCTTCGGCACCGAGCAGCGGGCCGACTACCAACAGGCGCTGGACCGCGCGGTGACCGCCGTGGACGGCGTCCGCGCGACGGGTCGCCTGGTCGATGGCCCGGTCGTCGACACCCTCGTCGACATCGATGCCGGTCAGACCGACCTTCTGGTCTGCGGCTCCCGCGACTACGGTCCGGTCGCCCGGGTGCTGCTCGGCGGCGTGTCCGGCCGGGTCGTGCGCCATTCGCGGGTGCCGGTCACCGTGGTGCCACGCGCGCGCTGATCATCCCAGGTGCCCGAGCGCCGCGCCGGCTGAGTCCGTTGAGCCGTCCCCGACGGGCTCGCGACGTTGCGACACTAGGGTTGGGAGGACAGGGAAGGAGCCCGATGACGCAGGCACGCTTCGTGCACATCGTGGACGACGTACCGGAGCTCGACGAACAGGACGAGGGACCGGTGATGCTGGTCGCCCTCGACGGCTTCCTCGACGCCGGCAACGCCTCCGCGCTCGCCGTCGAGCACCTGGTCGGGTCGGTCCGACCGGCTCGACCACCAGTGGTGGCCGAGTCGTGGCGAGCTTCGAGGTGGACGAGTTCTACGACTACCGCGCGCGCCGGCCTCCGCTGACGTTCCAGGAGAACCGCTACACCGACTACGAGGCGCCCCGGCTGGTCGTTCGGCTGCTCAGCGACCAGGAGGGCGCGCCGTACCTGCTGCTGGCCGGACCCGAGCCCGACATTCGCTGGGAGGCCTTTGCCCTGGCTGTCCGTCGCGTCGTGGAGCACTTCGACGTGCGGCTCGTGGTCTCGCTCGGCTCGGTGCCGATGGCGGTCCCGCACACGCGACCGGTGCAGCTCACGAACCACGCGACCTCCGAGCACCTGCTGACGCAGGAGAACGTGTGGCGCGGCGAGCTCCGCGTGCCTTCGAGCGCCCAGGCACTGCTCGAGATGCGGCTGGGGGAGTGGGGCGTCGACGCACTCGGCTGGGTGGCGCACATCCCGCACTACGTGGCGCAGCTCGGCTACCCGCTCGCGTCCGTCGCGCTGCTCGACGCGATCGGCTCGGCCACCGGGCTCTCGTGGGACGTCGAGACGCTGCGGGAGGCCGGCTCGAAGCAGACCGTCGAGATCGAGAGCCAGCTCTCGGAGTCCGGCGAGGTGCGCGACGTCGTACGCGGACTGGAGCAGCAGTACGACGCCTTCCACCGCGCCGCGGACGCCGAGTCCAACCTGCTCGCCGAGGGCGAGCCGATGCCGTCCGGCGACGAGATCGGCGCCCAGTTCGAGCAGTTCCTTGCCGGGCTCGACGACAAGCCCGACGGCGGGGAGCAGTAGTGCCGGGCTCGGTCCAGGAGCTGGTCGAGCTCCTCGACCTCGAGGCGATCGAGGACAACCTGTTCCGCGGCACCCAGCCCGACACCTCACTGCAGCGCGTCTTCGGCGGCCAGGTCGCGGCGCACGCCCTGGTCGCGGCGACCCGCACCGTGCCCGACGAGTACGCCGTGCACTCCCTGCACTCCTACTTCCTGCGCCCCGGCGACGTGAAGGTCCCGATCGTGTACGACGTCGACCCGCTGCGCGACGGCCGGTCGTTCGTCACCCGGCGCGTCGTCGCGCGCCAGCACGGTCGGCCGATCTACTTCCAGACCGCCAGCTACCAGAAGCACGAGGAGGGTTTCGAGCACCAGGACGCGATGCCCGACGTGTCGCCGCCCGGGGAGTGCCCGAGCCTGGGTGAGCTGTTCGGCCGGGAGTCACCGATGCACACCGACCGGTGGGAGCGCGAGTGGGCGGCGCTCGACGTGCGCTTGGCCGGCGACTCGAGGCCCGACGGTGATCTCGACCCCAGCGTGCACCCGGCGCAGGCCCGGCTCTGGATCCGGGTCAACGGCGACCTGCCCGACGACCGGATCCTGCACGGGGCGGCGTTCACCTACGCCAGCGACATGACCCTGCTCGGCGCGACCCTGGTGCCGCACGGCGTGCACGTGGCGTCACCGGAGGTGCAGTCGGCGTCGCTCGACCACACGATCTGGTTCCACCGCCCCTTCCGCGCCGACGAGTGGTGGCTCTACGACCAGCTCTCGCCGTCGGCCTCGGGTGGGCGCGGCCTGGCGTTCGGCCGGGTGTTCACGCAGGACGGACGCCTGGTCGCCACCGTCGCCCAGGAGGGTCTGGTCCGGCCGAGCCGCTCAACGGAGCGCTAGTGCCCTCGCGGCGGCGGCCACGGGAGCATCAGCGAACTACCAGGTTGTAGTTCCCCCCACCCTCCTCCCGCGGGCCGGAAAACGAGGGTACGGTCGTGTGCTGTTGTGACTCGTGGGACTAGTGAGGTTTCGATGTGAGCCGTTTCCAGACCCCTGCCCTGACCGCCGGACCAACCCTTCTCCTGGCAGTCGGCCTCGCCGTGGGGACGCCGGCGACCGCGATCTCGGCCCCGGCCGCAGGCGTCGACCCGGCCACCGGGCCGGACTACGAGATGCCCTTCCTGTGCGGGGAGGCGTGGACCGGCACCTCGCGCTCCTACCACTGCCGAGCCCCTACTCCATCGACTGGAACCGTCCCGACGACTACGGCCACCCGCTGCTTGCGGCCGCCCCCGGCGTGGTCACCAGGGTCGTGCCGACCTCGGCAGCACCGGCTACGGCCGCTACGCGATCATCGACCACGGCGACGGGCCGCTCGACGCTGTACGCCCACATGAAGGAGACCTGGCTGGTCGAGGGCATGACCGATCGACCAGAGCCAGCCGGTCGGGTTCGTCGGCGGCACCGGCAACGTCACGGGTCCGCACCTGCACTTCGAGGAGCGGCTCAACGGCACCGACCTCCCGGCGTACTTCCACCGCGCGCCGTTCAGGATGAACACCACGCAGACCTCGACCAACTGCCCGGACACGCCGGTGCTCCGGCGACTGGAACGGCGACGGCAAGACCGACGTCGGTGTCTTCCACCGCACGGCCACCGGCTCGTCGTTCCACAAGCTGATCGGCACCACGACGTCGATACTCACGTTCGGCACCGGCTGGGACCGGGTGTTCGTCGGTGACTGGAACGGCGACGGCAAGGCCGACGTCGGGGTCCGACCGCCAGGCAGCACGAAGTTCGTCGCAGCGCCGAGCGTCCGGTGCGCTGGTCAAGACCGCCTACGGCAGCAACCTGGCCCTCCCGCTCGCCGGCGACTGGGACGGCGACGGCACCGGCCAGATCGGCCTCTGGCGCCCGGACCTCCACCGCTTCGCCTGCGCAGCGCCGAGGGCGTCTCGACGTACGCGTCACCTTCGGCCGCGCGGCGACCTGCCGTCTGCCGGCGACTGGAACGGCGACGGCAAGGACGACCTCGGCGTCTACCGCCCCTCCACGACGAGCTTCCTGATGCGCAAGGTCGCCGCCAGCGGCACGGTCTCGACCACGACCGTCGCGCTCGGCGCGGCCGGGGACCTGCCGGTCATCGGTGACTGGAACGGCGACCGGATCGACGACCTCGGTGTCTGGTCGCCGACGAAGGCCCGATGTTCACGCTGCGCTACGTCGCCAGGGCGCACGACCGTCGCGGTCAGGAAGACGGTCGCCTACGGCGCCAAGCGGGGTTGAGAACCCGTCAGGCCGGCGTGGCGCGTCCCGACCAGGTGGGGTGCGCCGTCCTTCGGCCGGGTGAGCGAGAAGGCGACGCCGTCCTCGTCGATGCGCGAGCCGAGGGCCACCGTGCCGGGCAGGAACACCGGCTTCTTGAACTCGACGCGCACGGTCACCGCGTCGGGCAGCCGGTTGTCGAGGGCGGCGACGCAGCGGGCCTTGGTCCACATGCCGTGCGCGATCTGCCGCGGGAACCCGAACGCCTTGGCGGTCAGCGGGTAGAGGTGGATCGGGTTGTGGTCGCCGGACACGGCGGCGTAGCGGCGGCCGAGGTCGCCGGGCAGCCTCCAGACGACCGGTCCGGCCGGCACCAGCTCCAGCGGCGGGCGCTCGGGCTTGAGGTCCTTGTCGCCACCTGCCGACCCGCAGGTACTCCGACGTCGACTCCCACACCATCTCGCCGCCGCTGGTGCACGGTGGTGACCAGGTCGAAGACCTTGCCCTTGGGGTGCGGCGCGCAGGTTGCGTGGCGGTCGCCGAGACGTCGAGCCGCTCGGCCGGCGGTGATCGGGCGGTGCTGGGTGATCGTGTTCGCGAGGTGCACGGTGCCGATCGCCGGGAACGGGAACGAGCCGTCGGTCATGATCCCCATGTGCAGCGGGAACGCCAGCATGTGCGGGTAGGTCAGCGGCAGGTGCTGGCGCGCGGGGAAGCCGCAGACCTCGGCGTACGCCGCGACGTGGTCGGGGTCGATCGCCAGGTCCGGCGCGGGTCAGCGTCAGGTCGGGCAGGTCGCCGCCGCTTCTTGCGCGACGCCGGGGATCAGGTTCACGCCCGGCAGCACCGGCAGCGCCGCCTTGAGCATCGTGCGTCAGACCGGCCTCGCCGTCGACCTCGCGGGTGGCTGCCATCAGGCGCCCAGCATCATCTGGCCGCAGACCCGGACCACGTTGCCGTTGACGGCGGTGGAGCCCGGGGAGGCGTACCAGGCGATGGTCTCGGCGACGTCGACCGGCAGGCCGCCCTGGCTCATCGCGTTGAGCCGGCGGCCGACCTCGCGGGTGGCGAAGGGCACGGCGGCGGTCATCTTGGTCTCGATGAAGCCGGGGGCCACGGCGTTGACCGTGATCGCCCTTCGTCCAGCTCGTCGGCGAGGCTGTCGACCAAGCCGATCACGCCGGCCTTGGAGGCGGCGTAGTTGGTCTGGCCGAGGTTGCCGGCGATGCCCGCGATCGAGGCGACGCCGATGATCCGGCCGTTGTCGTTGACCAGGCCCTGGTCGAGCAGCTCGCGGGTGATCCGCTCCGGGGCGGTCAGGTTGACCGCGATCACGGAGGCCCAGCGGTCCTCGTTCATGTTGGCGAGCTTCTTGTCGCGGGTGATGCCGGCGTTGTGCACGACGATGTCGACGCCGCCGAACTTCTCCTTGACGTACTGCGCGATCCGCTGCGGCGCGTCCTTGCTGGTGATGTCGAGCGTCAGGTTGTCGCCGCCGAGCTCCCGGGTGATCACGAGCAGCTCGCTGGCTGCCTGGGGCACGTCGATCCCGAGGACCGTCGCGCCGTCACGGTGCAGCACCCGGGCGATCTGCTCGCCGATGCCGCGGGAGGCGCCGGTGACGAGCGCGACCTTGCCGGTCAGCGGCTTGTCGATGCTGACGGCACGGGCGCGGCCTCCGTCGTGCCGGTGGCGCCGATCCGGACCACCTGGCCGGAGACGTAGGCCGACTTGGGGGACAGGAAGAACGCGAGCGTCGAGTCGACCGCCGGTCTCGGCGCCCTCGGCGACGTACACGAGCTGGACGGTGCTGCCGCGGCCGATCTCCTTGCCCGAGCGAGCGGGTGAAGCCCTCGAGGGCGCGCTGCGCGACGCGCTCGGGGCCGGTCAGCTGCTCCGGCAGGGCGCCGAGCACGACGACCCGGGCGCACGGCAGCAGGCTGCGCATCAGCGGCGTGAAGAACTCCTGCAGGGCGACCAGCCCGGCGGAGTCCGTGATGCCGGTGGCGTCGAAGACCAGGCCCTTGTACTTCTCGCCCTCGGCCGCAGTCCTGACGTGTTCGCGATGCCGAGGGCGTCGAGCGAGGCGGTGACCGGGTCGACCAGCCGACCCGTGCCGCCGATGACGACGGTGCCGTCGACGAGCGGGGCGCCCTCGGTGCCAGCGGTCGAGCTGCACCGGGTTGGGCAGGCCGAGGTTCTTGACCAGCAGCTTGCCCAGCGGGCTGGACGTGAAGGAGGCATAGCGATCGCTCATGCTCGTCGAACGTAACGAGTGGTGTAACTCGGTGTCCATTCTTCGTGACGTGGCCCTCACAACGTTTCCTTCGCGGGGTCCGCCGGACAGGATGGAGCCATGAAGCTCGTCTACCCGCCGCGTCGCCGTCCTCGGTGGCAACCGGATCCCGTTCGCCCGCTCCAACACCGTCTACGCGACCGCGAGCAACCAGGAGATGCTGACCGCCGCGATCGACGGCCTGGTCGCCCGCTACGGCCTCGAGGGCGAGCGCCTCGGCGAGGTCGTCGCCGGTGCCGTGCTCAAGCACAGCCGCGACTTCAACCTCACCCGCGAGTCGGTGCTCGGCTCCCGGCTCGCGCCGGAGACGCCGGCGAACGACCTCCAGCAGGCCTGCGGCACCGGCCTCCAGGCGGCGATCTACGTCGCCAACAAGATCGCGCTCGGCCAGATCGAGGTCGGCATCGCCGGTGGCACCGACACCACCTCCGACGCCCCGATCGCGGTCGGCGAGAAGCTCCGCAAGATCCTGCTCGAGGCCAACCGCGCCAAGACCCTGCAGGGCCGGCTGGCCGCGCTCGCCAAGATGCGCCCGCAGTACCTGGTCCCGTCGATCCCGCAGAACGGCGAGCCGCGCACCGGCCTGTCGATGGGTGAGCACGCCGCGCTGACCGCGCTCGAGTGGCAGATCACCCGCGAGGCGCAGGACGAGCTCGCCGTCGCGTCGCACCACCACCTCGCCGCGTCGTACGACCGTGGGCTTCCAGGACGACCTGGTCACGCCGTTCAACGGCCTCGAGCGCGACCAGAACCTGCGCGCCGGACTCCTCGCTGGAGAAGCTGGCGACGCTCAAGCCGGTCTTCGGCAAGGGCGAGGCGGCCACCATGACCGCCGGCGAACTCGACGCCGCTCACCGACGGCGCCTCGACGGTGCTGCTCGTCTCGGAGGAGTGGGCGACGGAGCACGGGCACGAGGTGCTGGCGTACTTCGTCGACTACGAGACCGCCGCCGTCGACTTCGTGCACGGCGGCGAGGGCCTGCTGATGGCGCCGGCGTACGCCATGCCGCGGATGCTCGAGCGCAACGGGCTGACCCTGCAGGACTTCGACTTCTACGAGATCCACGAGGCGTTCGCCTCGCAGGTGCTCTCGACGCTCAAGGCGTGGGAGGACCCGATCTTCTGCAAGGAGCGCCTCGGCCTCGACGCGCCGCTCGGCTCGATCGACCGGACGAAGCTCAACGTCAACGGCTCGTCGCTGGCGGCCGGCCACCCGTTCGCCGCGACCGGTGGCCGGATCGTCGCCAACCTCGCCAAGCTGCTCGCCGAGAAGGCGGTCAGGGACGGGTCCGGCGGCCGCGGCCTGATCTCGATCTGCGCCGCCGGCGGCCAGGGCGTCACCGCCATCCTCGAGCGCTAGCCTCCGCCGAGGCGTCACTCGTGGTTGACGGGTGTGCGCCGAGGAGTCAGCCGCGGTTGGTGAGGGCCAGTGCGTTTGCGACGAGGAAGTCCTTCACCTGGCCGGGGGAGATCGGTGCGACGACGGGTACGCCGGGTGCCGCCTCCTTGACCAGCATCCCGACCCGGGCGAGCTGGAGTGCGCCGAGGCCGCTGGCGTAGAGGGTGTTGGCCAGCAGGTGCACGTCGGCGATCTTGAAGTCGCCGCTGGCGACGCCGGCCTCGAGCGCGTCGGTGACGTGGCGCAGGCACGAGGCGATGCCGCGGCCGAGCCGGAACAGCGCGCCCTCGGAGATCTCCTCGAGCAGCTCAGGGCCGGGGCGCCGCATCAGGGTCTGGGCGCAGTCGACGAACGCCGGGTGCTCCAGGCCGAAGTCGACGAACGCCTCGGTCAGTGCCTTGACCCGCTTCCTCGGGCCGAGCCGGGTGCTCACGGCGGCGAGCCGCGCCTCCAGGTCGTCGAGGTAGCCGACCAGGGTGAGCGCGAACAGCTCCTCCTTGCCGGAGAAGTGCCGGTAGATGATCGCCCGGTTGACCCCGACCGCGCGGGCGACGTCCTCGATCTGGGCGTCGCGGACCCCGCGCGCGTCGAACAGCGCCCGCGTCGCGTCGAGGATCTCGCGCTCGCGTGCCCTGCGGCGTACCAGAGCCGCACCGCGGCGTCCGTTGGAGGTGGTCATGCTGGCAGGGTAACGGTGGAGGTAACCCGTAGTTGCACACCTGTGACGCCTCACTCGTCGGAGGGCACGACCGGGATTCGTCGACAAACCGTCACGGATTCGCAACCGCAGAAGGGCGCGGCACGGGATTGCTCCCCTCTGCCTTGTCGCCGATCAACGGAGAACCACGTTGGCAGCACGGTTGTGCTGCCAACGCCTTCAGGCCTGCGTCGTGGTCCAGTGCGGTGGCTCAGGCGAGCGCGCGCACCGTGTCGATCGTGTCGGCCTCGTCGGCGCGCTTGTCGTCGCGGTAGCGCAGCACCCGGGCGAAGCGGAGCGCGAGGCCGCCGGCGTAGCGGGTCGAGCGTTGCAGGCCGTCGAAGGCGATCTCGACCACCTGCTCGGGGCGGACGTGGACCACGTGGCCCTCGCGGGAGGTCTCCAGCTCGAGGAACCGCTCGGTCTGCCAGGCGAGCATCTCGTCGGTCATGCCCTTGAAGGTCTTGCCGAGCATCACGAAGCGCCCGGTCGGGCACCGTCCGGGTCGCGCGCGCCCAGGTGGATGTTGGAGAGCGTGCCCTGCCGGCGGCCGCTGCCCCACTCGACCGCCAGCACCACCAGGTCGAGGGTGTGCCGCGGCTTGACCTTCACCCAGCCGGAGCCGCGGCGGCCGGCCTCCCAGGCGCCGTCGACCGACTTCACCACGACACCCTCGTGGCCGTCGGCGAGGACGCGGGCTGGAACTCGGACGGCCTGTTCGGCCGTGCCCGCGATGCTCCGCGGCACGCGGTGGCGCTCGGGGCACCAGGTTGGCGAGCACCTCCGCCGCTCGGTCGCAGGGGCGTCGAGGAGGTCGCGGCCGTCGAGGTGCAGCACGTCGAAGAAGTACGGCGTCAGCACCAGGTCCGACGCGGATCGCGTCATCGACCGGGAGGCGGTCTCCTGGAAGGCCCGCGGCCGACCCGCCTCGTCGACCAGGAGCGCCTCGCCGTCGAGCACGAGCGACTCCGCCGGCAGTGACCGTGCGAGGGCGACCAGCTCGGGGAACCGCGTGGTCAGCTCGTCGAGGCTGCGCGACCACACCGTGACCTGGTCGCCGATGCGGTGCACCTGGATCCGGATGCCGTCGAGCTTGCCGTCGACGAGGCCGGCAGCCCGGTGATCTCGAGTGCTGCGGCGAGGTCGGGAGCGCTGCCGGCCAGCATCGGCTGCACCGGGCGGCCCACCTCGAGGCCGATCGCGGCCAGCGCGTCCTGCGCCGCCGTTCGGCCGCCGCTCGGGCGGCGTACGGCGCGGAGCCGGCCAGCATCACCGCGCGGCGTACGACCTGCGACGGGACCTCGAACGCGGCCGCGATCCCTTCGACCAGCACGCCTTCGAGGGCGCCGGTGCGTACCTCGCCGGTGACCAGTCCGCGCAGCAGGGCCTGCTCGTCGGCCGTCGCGGCGCCGAACAGCGCGTCGAGCAGTCGCCGTCGCTCGGCCTGCGAACCCGCCCCCGCGACCCCCGCCAGCGTCTCGAAGGCCGCGTCGACCTCGAGAACCGTCAGCGACGGCCCCGCGGCCGGGGCCGGCAGGTCGGTCAACGACCGCCAGCCGACGCCGGTGCGGCGCTGGGTCAGCGAGCCGGACAGGTACGTGGCGACCACGAACACCTCGTCGTCGGCCGCCAGCCGCAGGCTCGCGGCGACGGCCGCGATCTTGGCCTTGCGCGATCGGGTCGCCCGGACGGTGTCGAACGTGGTCACGAGGTCGATGAGCTGCACGGGACCATTCAACCCGGAGCCGCCGACCGCTCAGGACACGTCGACGTGCACGTGGTCGCGGTGCTCGAGGATCGCGGCGACCGGTCGCGAACGGCCCCGTGTGTCCGGGGCGTAGTCGCGCCACCCCTGGAACGAGCGGCGCGCGGTCCAGATCCGGCCGTCGAAGATCACGGTCGCGACCCCGAGCCGGCCGGCGTTCGCGACGAGGTACTGGGCGACCGCCCAGCCGTGCCGCCGGTTCGGCACGGTCACCGGACGCACGAAGACGTCGACCGCGCGCCCCTCGTAGTGGGCCGAGCCGGGGCTGTGGCCGGACGACACCCCACCGGGCGCGAAACCGCCCACCTTCTGCCTCCCGAAGACACGGTCCAGCTCACGACGTACGTCGCGCGCCCGCGGCACCAGCCCGCTCGGCGTCAGTCGGGTCGAGCCGGGCGCCGCGTCGGTGGCCTGTGTGCACGTGAGGGCGGCGGGCACCCGCCCGGCCAGGGCGGAGGCGACCAGACGCCGATCGGCGAGAGGCAGCTCGGTGCCGAGAGCCGCGGCCGCCGAGGCGGGCGTCCCGCCCCGGCGTACGACGCGCGCCGTGGTGCGCGCCGCCGAGACCGCCTGTGCGCTGCTGAGCCCCACCTCACGCTCACCCACGGTCACCGTGCAGTCCGGAGCACCGGGGAGCAGGCCACGCACGTCGGTGTCGAGCACCAGGAAGCCTGCGGCGCCGAGCACGAGGACCAGCCCGGCGCCGACCAGCACCGCCGTCCGCCCGCGCACGCCACCAGTCTCCGGACCGCACCAAGTCGGGGCCGGCACCTAGGGTGGCGCCATGAGCACGCCACGGGTCCGGGTCTGGCGGCCCGGGTGGCCGTGCCCCGTCGCCCAGACGCTGCGCATCGTGCGCCGCGGCGGCGCCGACCCGACCTACCGCACCACCGCCGACGGCGCGATCTGGCGCGGCATCGGCACCCCGGAGGGCGCCGCGACCCTGCGCGTCCTGTCCCGGACGGACACCGGCGACGTCGCTCGGCGAGGCCTGGGGGAGCGGCGCGGACGTGGGCCCTGGAGCAGATGCCGGCGATGCTCGGCGCCGACGACGACCCGTCGGGCTTCGAGCCCCGCCACCCGGTGCTCGAGCAGGCCTGGCGGCGGCACTCGCACTGGCGCCTCACCCGCACCGGCCGCGTGATGGAGGCGCTGACGCCGGCGATCATCGAGCAGAAGGTGACCGGGCAGGAGGCGCTGGCCGGCTTCCGCACCCTCGTCTACCGGTACGGCGAGCGGGCGCCGGGGTCCGGCGCCGAGGTCAAGCTGTGGGTGCAGCCGTCGCGCCGAGACGATCCGGATGGTGCCGTCGTGGGCGTGGCTGCAGATGCACATCGACCCGGCGCGGTCGCGGGCGCTGGTGTCGGCCGCGCGCTACGCCCGCAACCTCGAGCGCACCGTGGAGCTGGGAGCCGACGGCAGCGCCGAGGCCGACCGCCGGATGCGCGCCCTCCCCGGGATCGGGGTCTGGACCTCGGCGGAGGTGCGCTTCCGCGCGTTCGGCGACGCCGACGCCGTGAGCTTCGGCGACTACCACGTCGGCAAGAACATCTTCTACGCGCTGACCGGCGAGGTCGTCGACGACGACGCAGCGGTTGGCGGAGCTGCTCGAGCCGTGGCGCCCGCACCGCTACCGGGTGCAGCGGCTGCGTCGAGCTGGCGCGGATCGCCCGGCCGCGCCACGGCTCCCGGATGGCGCCGCGCACCCACCTGCCGGCGCGCTAGAGCGTGGCCCGAGCTCGGCGAACATCTCGTCGAGCGCGCCCACCGCGACCGAGAGGTGTCCCTCGCCCTCGAGCAGGTGCGCCCGGACGCCGGGCACCTGCGTGGCCAACCACTGGCCGTGTGCGAACGGGCACCATCAGGTCCTCGCTGCCCTGCCAGATCGCCACCGGCACCGTGATCGAGGCGAGGTCGAAGCCCCACGGGCCCGTGAACGCAAGGTCGTCGTCCACCCAGCCGTCGACCCCGTTGCGCAGACCCTCCTTGAAGTTCGCCGCCAGGTCCTCGCCGAACTCGTCGGTCAGGTGGTCACGGTCGACCTGAGGCAGCAGCGTCGCCATTCCCTCGATCATGCCTGCCGCGTCGGTGTCGGCGAGCTGCTCGGCGTCCGCCTCGAGCGACGGCCGAAGCGTCTCCTCGCCGGCGAGCGACGCGGTGAACTCGACCACGTTCTGCTCGCCCATGCCGGCCATGAAGTCGATGCCCTGGGCGTCGTACGGCGCGATGCCTGCGATGCTGACCACTCCAGCGGTCCGCTGCGGCAGCAGCGCGCCTGTGGCGAGTGCGTGCGGACCGCCGCCTGACCACCCGACGGTGACGCAGCGCTCGGCACCCAGCTCGTCGAGCAGCGCCTCCATGTCCGGCGTCACGTCGGCCACGGACCGTCCGGCCTTGCGGCTCGACCCGCCGTACCCGGCCCGGGAGTAGGTCACCAGCCGCAGCCCGGCGTTCTCGGCCGCGCGCTGCATCGCCCGAACCGGTCGTCCCGACCCGGGGGTGCCGTGGTGGAACAGCAGCACCGGCCCGTCCCCACCTGCGTCGACGAAGTCGAGGGAGCGTCCGTCGGGCAACGTGATCGAGGTCATGCCCGGATACTGGCACGACGGGCCGTCGGGCGGCGGGTTGAGGCTCGCCCGCCGGTAGGTTGGTGGTCCGTCCCCGACCGTGTGGAGACCGATGCCCGACCCCGCCCCCCGGCCCCGACAGCGCCACCTGCTGGACCTCGACAACCCGCGTCCCCAGCGGTCGGCCGCCGAGCGCGAGAAGTCCCTCAGCCGGGTGCAGCGCTGGGTGATGTCGGTCCTCGCGGTCACCACGATCCTGCACCTCGCCGCGGGGGTCGCGATCGCCGCGATCTTCATGCCCGAGGACCGGATGGACGCCCGGATCGGGCTCAACGTGATCGCCGCCGGCATCGGGGTCGTCGCCGTGGCGACCGGTCTGCTGATCCACCAGAAGTCACCGTTCTCCCCGTGGCTGCTGCTCGGGCTGGTGCCCGGGCTCGTGGGCGCCTGGTTCACGTTCCACTGACCTGCCCACCCGGGCAGGCCCTCTGGACGCTTGCCTCCGGGTCGGTGAGGATCACTTCACGACGTCAAGGAGGCTCCGCGATGCGCAGCACCATGCAGGACTACCAGCTCACGATCGGTTCCATCCGCGAGCACGGCACGACCGTGCACCGTGACTCCGAGGTCGTGACCGCGACCCCCGACGGGTCGCGCACCACGTCGTACGGCGAGCTCGCCGGGCAGGTCTCACGCCTCGCGAACGGGCTGCGTTCCCTCGGCATCTCCGGCGACGAGCGGGTGGCGACGTTCCAGTGGAACAACGCCGAGCACCTCGCGGCGTACCTCGCCGTGCCGTCCATGGGCGCCGTTCTCCACACGCTCAACATCCGGCTGTTCCCCGAGCAGCTCGTCTACATCGCCAACCACGCCGAGGACCAGGTCGTCATCGTCGACGACTCGCTGGTGCCGCTGCTGGCCAAGCAGCTCGGCAAGCTCGAGACCGTCACCCACGTGCTCGTGTCCGGACCCGACGCGGCGTCCGCCGACCTGGACTCGCTGCGCGCGTCGGGCAAGGAGGTCACGCTCTACGACGACCTCCTGGCCGATCAGTCCGAGGAGTTCGACTGGCCCGAGGTGAACGAGCGTGACGCCGCCGCGATGTGCTACACGAGCGGTACGACGGGCAACCCGAAGGGCGTGGTCTACAGCCACCGATCGGCGTGGCTGCACTCGCAGGCGGTGTGCACCGCCGCGGTCGCCGGCCTGGACTTCCACGACCGGATCCTGCCGATCGTGCCGATGTTCCACGCCAACGCCTGGGGCCTCGCCTATGCCGCCCTGATGAGCGGCGCCTCGTTGTGCATGCCCGACCGGTGGCTGCAGGCCGAGCCGCTGGTGCGCTTCGTGCAGGAGAGTCGGCCGACCCTGTCCGGCGCCGTCCCCACGGTCTGGAACGACGTCCTGAACTACCTCGACAGCCACGAGGGCGTCACGCTCGACTCGATCCGGCTGATCCTCTGCGGCGGCTCCGCCGTACCGGTCGCTCTGCAGAAGGCGCTCAAGGAAAGGCACAACCTGGAGATCCGGCAGGCCTGGGGCATGACCGAGACCTCGCCGGTCGCGACGGCAGCGGGCATCCCGCTCGGCGTCGAGGGGGAGGCCGAGTGGAAGTACCGCGGCGGCCAGGGCCGGCTGCTGTGCGGGGTCGAGGCCCGCACCTGCGGCGACGACGGTCAGGTCCAGCCTCGCGACGGGATGGCCGTCGGCGAGGTCGAGGTGCGCGGGCCGTGGGTCACCGCCGGCTACTACAACCCCGACGACCCCGTCGACGACAAGTTCCACGACGGCTGGCTGCGCACCGGCGACGTCGGCATCCTCGACGACCTCGGCTACATCCAGCTCACCGACCGCGCCAAGGACGTGATCAAGTCCGGCGGCGAGTGGATCTCCTCCGTCGACCTCGAGAACGCCCTGATGGCCCACGACGCCGTGGTCGAGGCCGTGGTCGTGGGCATCCCGGACGAGAAGTGGGCCGAGCGCCCGCTCGCCTCCGTCGTGGTCAGGGACGGCGCCTCGGTCACGGTCGAGGAGCTCCGCGAGTTCCTCGCCAAGGACTTCGCCAAGTGGCAGCTCCCCGACGCCTGGGCGTTCATCGACGAGGTGCCCCGGACGTCGGTCGGCAAGTTCGACAAGAAGGTCATCCGTAAGTGGTACGCGGAGGGCCAGATCGACGTGGAGTAGGGGTCTTGGGCGTCGCCGTGTCGGTTCTCACCGCCCCTTGAACGCCGTGATTCCCTCCAGGCTCCCAACGAACACCCAGTCACCGCTGACCACTTCGCTCGGGAAGTGCGGCATCGCGCCGACGGGGTGGCGTTCGATGGTGGTGCCGTCGGAGAGCCGGAGCACGAACAGCTCGCCCGTGCCGCGGTCGGCGACGTACACCTTGTCGCCCGCGATGATCGGCGAGGCGTACAGGTTGGTGTGCGTCCAGGACCACGAGAGCGTCGAGGCTCCGACACGCAGTGCGCGCATCTCGTTGGGCCCCCTGCACGGCATGATCACCGTCGTGCCCTTGCGCGCGGCCCCCCCGTAGCCTCGGCACCCGGCGAGCTTCGCGATGTCGGAGCTCGCGTGCATGTGCGGTGGGAGCAGGTAGACGACCCCGCGCTTACCGGCGATCACCGACCGGTCGACGGCGGGCACCATCGTAGGGGCCATCGAACCGAGGTCGAGGTCGGCGAGGTTGTCGGCGAGCCAGGTGCGGGGCGCGAAGATCGACTTTCGGACGAGGGTGTCAGGGGTGAGCTCGGTGACCGAGTCGCTCTTGTCCCAGACGCCATCCGTCTCGGAACCCGTTGCCGCTTGCCACGTACAGGTTGCCGTTGGTCCCGAGTGCGGCACCCGGGGTCGCCCACATGCCTGCCCCCTTGGTCGTGGGCACGGCGTAGCTGTGGATCGTCGCCGACACCGGAGACGGGCACGGACGTGACGTAGCCGACGTAGTTCTGACAGTCGCCCGTGAGACCGCCGAACGTGGTGATCACGTGCCCGCGCACCACCATGGTCGCGCCGCGCTGCTGCTCGGCCAGCTTGTTCCGGTCGGGCTGGGTGTCGAGGCTGCGGCTCCACCGCTTCGCCCCGTCGGTGACCGCGAGCGCCCAGAGGGTGTGGTTCCCGCCCACGGTCTCCGCGACAACGAACACCGAGCCGGTGCCGGCGTCGTAGGCCGGGGTGCCGAGAACCCCGAGCGGGTCGATGTTTCCGCAGGGCAGGCCGCTCCTCGGCTGTGCTGTGCCGAGCGTGGTGTCCCAGAGCTGGGTGCCGGTGCGAGCGTCGAGGCCGTAGACGTGGTTCTGCCCGGTCGCGACGACGAGTGTTGATCCGACGACAAGAGGTTCGCCGTACACCGAGCCGGTCAGCGGCTTGGCCCACTGTTTCGTGAGGGGGCCGGTGGGGGCGGTGGTCACCCATCCGGATCGTGAGTTCGTGAAGTGGTACGTCGGCCAGTCCTGGAGTGCGTCGCCCACGCGCGGTGCGGGCTGGGACGTGTGGCCGCAGGCGAGCAGCACCGGCAGCAGTGCGAGGACGAGGATCTGGCGGAGTCGTCGCATGTCTCGATCATGCGCCTTTGACCGGATATCAGCCACCGCGCGACGCACCGACCCTGAGGTCTCCTATGACGCGCTCGAGCCGGCCCGACGACCCCCTAATGCCCTCCCACCAGCGGCGCCATGATCCTGGCGATCCTGCTGCTCCTGCCGGTCCTGTCCTCCTCGGCGTCGGCCAGCGTCATCGCCCGGAGGCCGGCGTTGATGCCCAGCCAGCGCAGTGGCTCGGGTTCCCAGCGGCGGCTGACGTGGTTGACCCAGGGGAGCGTGACCAGGTCGGAGTCGGCGCCGGTGACCAGATCCGCGAGGGTGCGGCCGGCGAGGTTGGTGGTGGCCACCCCGTCGCCGACATATCCGCCGGCCCAGCCGATCCGGGTGTCGGGGTCCAGACCGACCGATGCCGCCCAGTCGCGGGCGATGCCGAGCGGGCCGCCCCACGCGTGGGTGAACCGCACGTCGCCGAGCTGGGGGAGCAGGTCGAGCAGCACCCGCCGGAGCTCGGCGAACACCCGCGGCTCCGCGTCGTACGACGGACGGATGCGGGACCGGAAGTGGTACGGCGCCCCGCGGCCGCCGAAGGCCAGCCGACCGTCGGCCGTGCGCTGGCCGTAGATGATCAGGTGCCGCCCGTCGGTGAACGTCGGGCGGTCCGCGAGACCCACCGACGCCAGCGTCGCCTCGTCCAGGGGCTCGGTGGCGATCATCAGCGAGTACACCGGTGCCACCGCGCGGCCGAGACCGGCCAGCCGCGGCGTGTAGCCCTCGGTGGCGCGCAGCACCACCTCGGCGGTCACGGTGCCCGCGTCGGTCTCCACCCGGCCGGGCTGGATGCCGCGCACACGGGTCTGCTCGAAGATCGCGACCCCCGACGTCTCCACCACCCGTGCCAGTCCACGCACCAACCGCGCGGGATGGATCGCAGCGCAGTGCGGGGTGTACGCCGCGCCGAGCACGCCGTCGGCGACCAGCATCGTGCGCGCCTCGTCGGCGTCGAGCAGCCGCTCGTCGTCCTCGGTGAACCCGCGGGCGTGTGCCTCCGCGACCGCGGCCCGCAGCCGTTGCAGCTGCACCGCGGTGCGGGCCAGGGTGACCGTGCCCCCGCGCTGGTAGTGCGCGTCGATCCCCTCGGCGTCGGCGACCCGGCCGACCTCGCGCACCGTGTCCTGCATCGCACGGTGCATACGGAGGGCGCCATCCGTCGACGATTCCTTGACCAGCTTGTCCCAGCCGGTCGGGAACAGCGCGCTGCACCAGCCGCCGTTGCGGCCGGAGGCGCCGAAGCCGGCCACCTCCGCCTCTAGCACCGCGATCCGCAGCGACGGGTCGGCCCGACGCAGGTAGTACGCCGTCCAGAGCCCGGTCAGGCCGGCGCCCACCACGATGACGTCGTACGACGCCGGGCCGGGCAGCGCGGGACGCGGGACGAACGCGTCGTCCGCGGTGTCGTGCCACAGCGAGAGCGACCGGTAGCCCGACCGCACTAGCGAACACCCCACGAGTAGGTCTGCTTGGTCAGCCTGAGGTACATGAAGGTCTCGGTGGTACGTACCCCGGACACCGCGCGGATCCGCTTGGAGAGCAGGTCGAGCAGGTGGCTGTCGCTCTCGCAGACCACCTCGCACAGCAGGTCGAAGCCGCCGGCGGTCATCACGACGTAGTCGATCTCGTCGATCTTTCCGAGCTCCTGGGCGACGGGGTCGAGCTGTCCGTCGACCTTGATCCCGATCATCGCCTGGCGGGCGAACCCGAGCTGGAGCGGATCGGTCACGGCGACGATCTGCATCACGCCGTTCTCGGTCAGCCGCTGCACGCGCTGCCGCACGGCTGCCTCCGAGAGGCCCACGGCCTTGCCGATAGCGGCGTAGGATCGTCGCCCGTCCTGTTGGAGCTGTTCGATGATGGCCTTGGAGACATCGTCGATGGCGACCCTCGCGGGCTCGGGGCGAGCGGTCTTGTCCGGCATGGAGGCAATCGTGGTGGTTCGTCGCAGGTAAGGCAAGATGCGGCGAAGCGTCGAGCCGCGTTGTGCGTATGAGCGATTTCGTTGAACGTCGCTGCGGAAACAACGAGATCCCTTGTCGCGCGGCACGTCTCGTGCGAGGCTGCGCGAGAGACCAGCAAGGAGGTCGGAGTGACCGAGTCGACGTTCCCGCAGGGCCAGCCCGGGGGCAGGCGCCCGGGCGGAGGTGGACGCGGCGGTGCGAGCCGCCGGGCGGTCCTCAAGGGTGCCGGACTCACGGCGTTCGGCATCGGCAGCGTGGCCGTCCTGCCTTTGTTCTCAGCGCCGTCGGCCGAGCAGGATCCCGCCGACTGCAAGGCGACCGACACGTCGTCGAGCGCCAAGCAGGTCGTGATCTCCAACTGGCCCGACTACATCGACCCGATCAACCACAAGGCGTCGACGGTCAAGGAGTTCGAGTCGGCGACCGGCATCACCGTGCACTACACCGACGACGTGAGCGACAACGCGGAGTTCTTCGCCAAGGTGCGCAACCAGCTCGGCGCGTGCCAGACGATCGGGCGCGACATGATGGTGCTCACGGACTGGATGGCGGCCCGCATGATCAACCTCGGCTGGGTGCAGCCGATGAGCGCCAGCTCCATCCCCAACCTCCACAAGAACCTGATCCCGGCCCTGCAGGACCGGCAGTGGGACCCGCACCGCAAGTTCTCGGCACCGTGGCAGAGCGGCCTGACCGGGATCGCGTACAACGCGAAGAAGACCAAGGAGGTCCGCAGCTTCGAGGAGCTGATCACCCGGCCCGACCTCAAGGGCCGGATCACGCTGCTCTCCGAGATGCGCGACACGATGGCGTTCATGCTCGCGGTCACCGGCGCCGACCCGGACAAGTTCACCGAAGACGAGTGGAACACGGCCATCGAGAAGCTCGCGGGCGTGGTCAAGGCAGGGCAGGTGCGCGCCTTCACCGGCAACGACTACATCCAGGACCTGACCGCGGGCAACACGCTGGCCTGCGAGGCGTGGTCCGGCGACGTGATCCAGGCCCAGTTCGACAACCCGAACATCAAGTTCGTGGTGCCCGAGGAGGGCATGTCGCTGTGGAGCGACAACATGCTGGTGCCCAACCTTGCGGAGCACCAGAAGAACGCCGAGAAGTGGATCGACTACTACTACGAGCCCGAGGTGGCGGCGAATCTCGCCGCCTACGTGAACTACATCTGTCCGGTCGAGGGCGCCCGGCAGGCGATGGAGAAGGTCGACAGCTCGCTGGTCGACAACAAGCTGATCTTCCCCGACGAGTCCGACCTGAAGGGCACGTTCGACTTCATGGCACTCACCGAGGCGCAGAACAAGCAGTACGAAGGAGACTGGTCGGATGTCACAGGTGGCTGAGTCCGCGCAGGACACCGAGGGCCTGGTGCCATCGGACCAGACGTTCGAGGGTCTGCGGCTGCGGAGCCTGACCAAGGAGTTCGCCGCGTTCACGGCGGTCAGGTCGCTGGACCTCGACGTGCCCGCCGGGTCGTTCTTCGCGCTGCTCGGTCCGTCGGGCTGCGGCAAGACGACCACGCTGCGCATGGTGGCCGGACTCGAGACGCCCACGTCGGGCCAGATCATGCTCGGCGACCGCGACATCACGTGGGACAAGCCGTACAAGAGACCGGTGAACACGGTCTTCCAGAGCTATGCCTTGTTCCCGCACCTCGACATCTACGAGAACGTCGCCTTCGGTCTGCGTCGGCGCAGGACCAAGGACGTCGACCAGCAGGTTCGCGAGATGCTCGAGCTGGTCGAGCTCGGCAGCCAGGCCCGCAAGAAGCCGGCGCAGCTGTCCGGTGGGCAGCAGCAGCGGGTCGCCCTGGGGCGGGCGTTGATCAACAGCCCGGAGGTGCTGCTGCTCGACGAGCCCCTCGGCGCCCTCGACCTCAAGCTCCGTCGGTCCATGCAGATCGAGCTGAAGCGGATCCAGACGGAGGTGGGCCGCACGTTCGTGCACGTCACGCACGACCAGGAGGAGGCCATGACCATGGCCGACACGATCGCGGTGATGAACGCGGGCGTGATCGAGCAGATGGGTGCGCCGGCGGAGCTCTACGAGAACCCGCGCACGACGTTCGTTGCCAACTTCCTGGGTCAGTCCAACCTGATCGGCGGCGACGTCAAGGGCAAGGACGGCGACTTCGTGGTCGTCGACATGCACGGCAACAACGTCTCCGTCCGGGCCGACCGCTCCCACACCGAGGGCGGACAGGGCTGGGTCGGCATCCGGCCGGAGAAGGTGCTCATCGCGGAGGTCGGCGAGGTGATCGACGCCCCCGGCCACAGCATCTCCGGCGGTGTGGTCACCGACGTCAGCTTCGTAGGTGTCAGCACGCAGTACCTGGTCCGGATGCCCTGGGGACAGGAGCTGCAGGTCTTCGAGCAGAACACGGGTCGCCGACGGCTCTTCCACACCGGCGAGAAGGTCGACGTCTCGTGGCGACCTGAGTACGCGTTCCTGCTCGACCACAGCCAGGACGCGTCTGCGGGCGCGGACAAGGAGGATCTGGCGCCGTGACCGCGGTCTCCGCACCCACCGTCCCGTCCAAGGCCCCGCCGGCGCGGCGGGCGCGCCCGCCGAAGCGCAAGCTCACCGGCTACTGGCTGCTGCTCCCCGGGGCGATCTGGCTCGGCCTGTTCTTCGTGGTGCCCCTCTACTCGCTGGTCGCGACCAGCCTCTACGACCCGCAGGGGTCGGTGCTGACCGGCTACAACATGACGTGGGCGTTCAGCAACTACGCCGATGCGCTCCAGGCCTACTGGCGGCCGTTGCTGCGGTCCTTGGTGTACGGCGGCGTCGCCACGCTCATCTGCCTGGTCCTCGGCTACTTGCTCGCTTACGCGATCGCGTTCAAGTCCGGGCGCTGGAAGAACCTGATGCTGGTGCTGGTGATCGCGCCCTTCTTCACCAGCTTCCTGGTGCGCACCCTGTCCTGGAAGCTGCTGCTGAGCGACGACGGCTTCGTGGTCAACACGCTGCAGTTCCTGCACATCCTGGGCGCCCACCAGCGGTTGCTGGCCACTCCGGTCGCGGTCGTCGCCGGCCTCGTCTACAACTTCCTGCCGTTCATGGTGCTGCCGCTCTTCGCCAGCATCGACAAGATCGACCACCGGCTGATCGAGGCAGCGGGCGACCTCTACTCCCGACCGTATGTCGGGTTCTTCAAGGTGACCTGGCCGCTGTCGCTGCCGGGGGTCGTCTCGGGCACGCTGCTGACATTCATCCCGGCCGTCGGCGACTACATCAACGCCGAGCTGCTCGGCAGCCCCAAGCAGCGGATGATCGGCAACACCATCCAGAGCCTGTTCACCGACGCCAACAACTACCCGGCAGCGGGCGCGCTCTCGGTGATCCTGATGGTCCTGATCCTGGTGCTCGTCCTCTTCTACGTCCGCCGCGCCGGGACGGAGGAACTCTTGTGATCACCCCAAGAAAACAGTCGCTTCGCTCCTGTTTCCCCGGGGACCCCGAATGAGCCCCCTGCAACGCCTCGGTCGCTGGATCGGCAACCACCTGATCCTCGCGGGCGGGCTGCTGGTCCTGATCTACACGTTCATCCCGATCGCGGTCGTCGTCCTGATGAGCTTCAACCAGCCGAAGAGCAAGCTGATCTACAAGTTCGACGCCTTCACCCTGCAGAACTGGCTGCACCCCTGTGCGGACCCGAGCATGTGCCACGCGGTCAGTCGCAGCATCCAGATCGGGCTGCTCGCCACGGTGGCCGCCACCGTCCTCGGCACACTGATGGCGTTCGCCCTGGTGCGGCACCGGTTCGAGGGCCGCTCGGCAGCCAACCTGGTCATCTTCATGCCGATGGCCTCGCCCGAGATCGTGATGGGCTCCTCGCTGCTGGCGCTCTTCGTGGCGTCGGGGTTCGGCGGGCAGCTCGGGTTCTTCACGATCCTGATCGCGCACATCATGTTCTGCTTGTCGTTCGTGGTGGTGACGGTGCGCGCCCGGCTGGCCGGGCTCGACAACAACCTCGAGCAGGCGGCGATGGACCTCTATGCCACCGAGTCCGAGACCTTCCGCCGGATCACGTTCCCGCTGGTGTTCCCGGGCATCCTCGGCGCCGCCCTCTTGTCGTTCTCGTTGTCCTTCGACGACTTCATCATCACCAACCTCAACGCCGGCAACACGACGACGTTCCCGATGTACGTGTGGGGTGTCGCCCAGCGCGGTGTGCCGATGCAGGTCAACGTGGTCGGCACGCTGATGTTCGTGGTGTCGATCGCGATCGTCCTCGGTGCCGAGGTCAACCGGCGGCGGCAGGAGAAGGCCCTGGTATGACCCGGGTCAGCTCGCCCGCGTCGACCTCCCTGGCCGACGCGAGCACGACGCCGTACTGGCTCGACGACCCGCACCGGCCCGCGCCACTGCCCCGGCTGGAACATCCCACCGAGGCCGACCTCGTGGTCGTGGGCGGCGGCTACCTCGGGCTCTGGACCGCGCTCCTGGCCAAGGAGCGTGACCCGGGACGCGACGTGGTGCTGCTCGAGGGGGCGACCTGCGGTCATGCGGCGAGCGGGCGCAACGGCGGGTTCTGCGAGGCCAGCCTCACGCACGGCTTCGGCAACGGTCGTGCGCGCTGGCCCGACGAGCTGCGAGAGGTCATCGCGCTCGGCCACGACAACCTGAACGGCATCCGGGCGACCATCGACCGCCACGGCATCGACTGCGACTTCGTCAAGGCGGGGTCGCTCGCCGTGGCCACGCAGCCGCACCAGGTCGACCCGCTCCGCGAGGAGTACGCCGCGATGTGCGGAGCACGGGCTCGACCCGGTGTGGCTCGACCGGGACGAGCTTCGCCAGCGGCTCGACTCGCCGAGGTTCCTTGCCGCCGTCCACGACCCCGACGTGCGCGATCGTCGAGCCGGCCCGACTCGCTTGGGGGCTGCGCGCCGCGTGCCTCTCGCTCGGGGTACGGATCCACGAGCACACCCCGGTAACCGGCGTCGGCCGGCACCGGGCCGGGGTCGAGGTCACCACGCGCGACGGCCGCGTCACCGCGAGGCATGCGGTCCTCGCCACCAACGCCTACCCGCCGCTGCTCCGCCGGCTGCGGCTGATGACGGTGCCCGTGTACGACTACGCGTTGGTCTCCGAGCCACTGACGGCGGACCAGCGCGACGCGATCGGCTGGCGAGGACGCGAGGGACTCTCCGACACCGGCAACCAGTTCGTCTACTCGCGCACCACGAGGGACGGACGCATCCTCTGGGGCGGCTACGACGCGATCTACCACTACGGCAGCGCGATCAGGTCGGAGTACGACGCGCGCCCGGAGACGTTCCACGTGCTCGCCGACGGGTTCTTCAGGACCTTCCCCCGAGCTGGAGGGCCTGCGCTTCACACACGCCTGGGGCGGCATGATCGACACGTGCACGCGCTTCACGGCGTTCTACGGCACGGCCCTCGGTGGCCGCGTCGGCTACGCGCTGGGCTTCACTGGCCTGGGCGTGGGGGCGACCCGCTTCGCCGGCGACGTAATGCTCGACCTGCTGGCCGGCGCCGACACGCCGCGCACCCGGCTGGAGATGGTGCGCACGAAGCCCGTGCCGTTCCCGCCGGAGCCGATCCGGTGGGCCGGGATCGAGGCCACCCGTCGCTCGCTAGCCCGGGCGGACGCCAACGGCGGCAAGGAGAACGTGTGGCTGAAGGCGATGGAACGCCTCGGCCTGGGATTCGACTCATGACCATGGAGGAGAGCATGACGCACGCAGAGCTGTTGCAGCGACACCGGGCCGTGATGCCCGACTGGCTGACGCTGTTCTACGACCAGCCGATCGAGATCGTGTCCGGGCGACGGCCGCCACGTGACCGACGGCGAGGGCAACACCTACCTCGACTTCTTCGCCGGCATCCTCACCAACATGCTCGGGTACGACGTGCCCGAGGTGCGCGAGGCGATCAAGGAGCAGGTCGACCGCGGGGTCGTGCACACCTCGACGCTGTACCTGTTGCGCACGCAGGTCGAGCTGGCCGAGAAGATCGCCGCGCTCTCCGGCATCCCCGACGCCAAGGTGTTCTTCACCTCCTCCGGCACCGAGGCCAACGAGGCCGCGCTGCTGCTCGCCACGTCGTACCGCCGCAGCAACCAGGTGATCGCGCTCCGCAACAGCTACCACGGCCGCGCGTTCGCGACCGTCGGGATCACCGGCAACCGCGGCTGGGGCGTCGTCGTCGCTGAGCCCCGTGCACGTGACCTGGGCGCAGGGTGGCTACCGCTACCGCAGCCAGTTCCGGCACCTCTCCGACGCGACTACGTCGCCGCCTGCACCGCCGACCTGCGCGACCTCATCGACACCACGACCGCGGGCGACGTCGCCTGCATGATCGCCGAGCCGATCCAGGGCGTCGGCGGGTTCACCGTGCCGCCCGACGGCCTCTACGCGGCGCTACGCCGAGGTGCTCGCGGAGTACGGCATCCTCTTCGTCTCCGACGAGGTGCAGACCGGCTGGGGCCGCACCGGCGAGCACTTCTGGGGCTACCAGGCGCACGGCATCACGCCGGACGCGCTCACCTTCGCCAAGGGCATCGGCAACGGCATCGCGATCGGCGGCGTCGTCGCCCGCCGCGAGCTGATGGACTGCCTGCAACGCCCAGTCGGTCTCCACGTTCGGCGGCAACCCGCTGTCGACGGCAGCCGCGCAAGGCGACGCTCGACTACGTGCTCGAGCACGACCTGCAGGCAGCAGGCGCTGCGCGTCGGCACCCTGCTCCGCGAGGGCCTGGAGAAGGCGACCGCCCAGCTCCAGATGGTCGGGGACGTGCGCGGCAAGGGGCTGATGATCGGGGTCGAGCTGGTGCGGCCCGGCACCACCGAGCCGGACCCGCCGCGGCGGCCGCCGTGCATGGAGCGCGCCCGCGAGGGTGGGCTGCTGATCGGCAAGGGCGGCCTCTACGGCAACTGCCTGCGCGTCGCCCCGCCGCTGACCCTGACCGAGGACGAGGCCCGCGAGGGGCTCGCGATCCTGACCGACGCCCTCCACGGCTGAGCGGGTGACGCCCTGGCTCCTGGTCGACTACGGCGAGGTGATCAGCCTTGGGTACGACGACACGGTGCACGAGCGTGTGGCCGCGCTGCTCGGGATCACCCCGGCGACCCTGGCCGAGCGGTACTGGCCGGACCGGCTGGCGCTCGACGCCGGCCTGCCCAGTGACGAGTACTGGTCCCGCGTGGCCGACCGGACAGTCTCCCTCGACGAGGCGCGCGAGCTGGATCGCGTCGACATCGGACGGGTGGGCGCGCCTCGACCCGCGGATGCTGGATCTGCTCGACGAGCAGTCCGCCGCCGGCGTACGCCTCGCCCTGCTGTCCAACGCGCCCCTGATCCAGGCCCAGGCGTTCGACGAGCTCGCCTGGACCGACCGCTTCGAGCACGTCTTCGTCAGCAGCCGGATCGGCCTGGTGAAGCCCGACCCCGCGATCTACATGCACGCCATCGCCGCGATGGGTGCCGACCCGGGTGAGGTGACCTTCGTCGACGACAAGGAGGTCAACGTCGACGGGGCGGTACGGGCCGGGTTGCGGGGGATCGTGTTCCGGGGCGTGGACCAGCTCAGAAGGGAGTTGGGTTAGGGGGATCAGGCTTCGGCTGGTCGAGGATGGTCCTGGGCCCGCCGCCGTCGTGCGACGCGGGCGTTCGCTGGACTCGCCGTGTCGGCGGCAGCGCTCGCTCTGCTCGCGCGCCGCTTCGCCGCCACGCCTCGCTTTACGCTCTCCGCCCGCGCCCCACGCCGTCGTCGTCCCCTGACCCACCGACTCTCCCCGCTCGCTGTCTGGTGGGGGAGGTGACGTCGAACACGTGCTGTCGCAGCTCCCACCCCACCCATGACGGTGACGGTGCTGTGCGCCGGGTCGCCGACATCGAGAGTCCCGCGTGGGTCAGCCCCCGGCCTGGTCGCCGGACGGGCTCGGTCTGGCCTGGCTGGTGGAGGCGGACTCCCGCGCCCTGCGGCTCGGCCACCATCTGGACCTCTGGATGACGAGGCTCGAGAGTGACCCTCCGTCCCGGTTGGTCCAGACGCCGTGCTGCCTCTCGAGCGACGAGAGCGACGCGAGGCTCACGTGGTCACCCGACGGCCGGAAGATCGCGGTGCACGCCCCGGGCGTGACCACGACGCACGCACCCCAAGGAGTCCTGATCGCGGACGTCGCGAGCGGGGAGCTGCGCCGGATGCCCGGCGGAGACGCGGCCTGGCCGGCCTGGCAGCCGGTGGGCTAGAGCTTCGACTCGGCGCGGGTCAGGACGTCGCGCAGGATCGACTCGATCTCGTCGAAGTGCGCCTGGTCGCAGATCAGCGGCGGCGCGAGCTGGACCACCGGGTCGCCGCGGTCGTCGGCCCGGCAGTAGAGCCCGGCCTCGAACAGCGCGCCGGACAGGAATCCACGCAGCAGCCGCTCGGACTCGTCGTCGTCGAACGTCTCCTTGGTGTCCCGGTCCTTGACCAGCTCGATCCCGTAGAAGTACCCGTCCCCGCGGACGTCGCCGACGAGCGGCAGGTCCTTCAGCTTCTCCAGCGTCGCGCGGAAGCCGCCCTCGGTCTCGAGCACGTGCTCGTTGAGCTGCTCGCGCTCGAAGATGTCGAGGTTGGCCATCGCGACCGCCGTCGAGACCGGGTGACCGCCGAACGTGTAGCCGTGCTGGAACGTCGTGTCGCCCTTCGAGAACGGCTCGAACAGCCGGTCGGTGGCGATCATCGCGCCGAGCGGCGAGTAGCCGGAGGTGAGGCCCTTGGCGCAGGTGATGATGTCGGGCTGGTAGCCGTAGCGCTCCGCGGCGAACATGTGGCCGAGCCGGCCGAACGCGCAGATCACCTCGTCGGAGACCAGCAGCACGTCGTACTCGTCGCAGATCTCGCGGACCCGCTCGAAGTAGCCGGGCGGCGGCGGGAAGCAGCCGCCGGAGTTCTGCACCGGCTCGAGGAACACCGCCGCGACGGTGTCGGGACCCTCGAACTCGATCGCCTCGGCGATCCGGTTCGCCGCCCACTGGCCGAACGCGTGCTCGTCGTCCGGGCCGAGGTAGGAGGTCTCCGCGGCGCGGTAGAAGTTCGTGTTGGGCACCCGGAACGTCGAGGGCACCAGCGGCTCGAACGGCGCCTTCATGCCGGGCAGCCCGGTGATCGAGAGCGCGCCCTGCGGCGTGCCGTGGTAGGCGATCGCGCGGCTGATCACCTTGTGCTTGGTCGGCTTGCCGGTGAGCTTGAAGTACTGCTTGGCCAGCTTCCAGGCGCTCTCGACGGCCTCGCCGCCGCCGGTGGTGAAGAAGACCCGGTTGAGGTCGCCGGGGGCATAGTCGGCGAGCCGTGCCGCCAGGTCGATCGCGCCCGGGTGGGCGTAGGACCAGAGCGGGAAGAACGCGAGCTCGGCGGCCTGCTTGGCGGCCGCCTCGGCGAGCTCGGTGCGGCCGTGCCCGGCCTGGACGACGAAGAGGCCGGCGAGACCGTCGAGGTAGCGCTTGCCGTGTGCGTCGTAGATGTACGCACCGTCGCCGCGCACGATCGTCGGCACGTCGTTGCGTGTCGTACGTCGAGTGCCGGGTGAAGTGCATCCAGAGGTGGTCGCGGGCCTGCTGCTGGGAGTTATCGCTGCTCACCCGCCCATATTGCATGTGGGGCGACCGCACACTGCAAGTGATTCCGCATCTGCGGCGTGTTTCAACCACGGAATCCATCGAACGATGGCCCGGTTTCCTCCGTAACTGGCAGGACCGCGGCCATGACCCGGTGCGGCACCCACTACCACCCGGCCCGCTGCTCGAGGGAGGAGGCGGTCTGCGAGTGCGACGTGCCGGTTCCGCCGCAAAACGACGCGAGGACGCCCGATTCCATCGTGAACCCACGTGCGCCTCTATCGATTTCGTTGCCCCGTCGATAGGCTGCGCGCCATGGCAGACACGTCGTTCCGCAACGTCATCGGTGGTGAGCTGGTCGACTCGGCTTCGGGTGAGACCTACGACATCGTCGACCCGAGCACCGGGGAGGTCTACGCCACCGCCCCGATGTCCGGCGCCGAGGACATCGACCGCGCCTACCAGGCCGCCGAGAAGGCGTTCCAGGGCGGTGGCGGGACGCGACGCCCTCCGAGCGGCAGCGCGCGCTGCTCAAGATCGCCGACGCGCTCGAGAAGCGCGCCGCGGAGTTCGTCGCCGTCGAGTCCCGCGACACCGGCAAGCCGCTCGGGTTCACCATCGATGAGGAGCTGCCGCCGGCGATCGACCAGCTCCGGTTCTTCGCCGGCGCGGCCCGGGTGCTCGAGGGCAAGTCGGCCGGCGAGTACCTCAAGGACCACACCTCCTTCGTACGACGCGAGCCGATCGGCGTCGTCGGCCAGGTCACGCCCTGGAACTACCCGCTGATGATGATGGTCTGGAAGATCGGGCCGGCCCTCGCCGCCGGCAACACGATCGTGCTCAAGCCGTCGGACACCACGCCGGCCTCGACCACGCTGTTCGCCGAGATGTGCCAGGAGTTCCTGCCCCCGGGCGTCTTCAACGTCGTGACCGGTGACCGGGACACCGGGCGCGCGCTGGTCGAGCACCCGATCCCGCAGCTGGTGGCGATCACCGGCTCCGTCCGGGCCGGCATGCAGGTCGCCAGCTCGGCGGCCCAGCAGCTCAAGCGCGTCCACCTCGAGCTCGGGGGCAAGGCGCCGGTGATCGTGTTCGACGACGCCGACGTCGAGTCAGCGGCCGAGGGCATCGCGGGTGCCGGCTACTTCAACGCCGGCCAGGACTGCACCGCCGCCACCCGCGTGATCGCCGGCCCGGGAGTGCACGACGACTTCCTGTCTGCGCTGACCGAGCAGGCGAAGAGCACGAAGACCGGCATGCCCGACGACGAGGACATCCTCTACGGCCCGCTGAACAACGCCAACCAGCTCAACCACGTCTCCGGCATGGTCGACCGGCTCCCCGACCACGCCCGCGTCGACGCCGGCGGCAAGCGGCAGGGAGCATCCGGCTACTTCTACGAGCCGACCGTGCTCTCGGGCCTGCGCCAGGACGACGAGCAGATCCAGAGCGAGATCTTCGGCCCGGTGATCACCGTCCAGAAGTTCTCCGACGAGGCCGAGGCGCTCGCCTGGGCCAACGGCGTGCGAGTACGGCCTGGCCTCCAGCGTCTGGACCAAGGACCACGGCCGCGCGATGCGGATGGCGAGGAAGCTCGACTTCGGCGCGGTGTGGATCAACACGCACATCCCGATCGTGGCCGAGATGCCGCACGGCGGCTTCAAGCACTCGGGCTACGGCAAGGACCTGTCGATGTACGGCCTCGAGGACTACACGCGGGTCAAGCACGTGATGTCGTACATCGGTGAGTAGTCACACGACGCAAAGGTGCCGGTTATGAGAATCCTTCTGGTCGGCGCCGGTGGCGTCGGATCCGCCTTCACCGGGATCGCGGCGCGGCGAGACTTCTTCGAGGTCTGCGTGGTCTCCGACTACGACCTGGCCCGCGCGACGAAGGCGGTCGAGGCGCTCGGCGACGACCGCTTCGTGGCGGCGCAGGTCGACGCCTCGTCTGCGGATGCGGTGACCGCGCTCTGCGCGGAGCACCGGATCACCCACGTCATGAACGCCGTCGACCCGGTCTTCAACATGCCGATCTTCGACGGTGCGTACGCCGCCGGTGCCGACTACCTCGACATGGCGATGAGCCTGTCCCGCCCGCACCCGTCGACGCCGTACGAGGAGTGCGGCGTCAAGCTCGGTGACGAGCAGTTCGAGAAGGCCGGCCTCTGGGAGGGGGCGGGACGTCTGGCCCTCTGCGGGATCGGTGTCGAGCCCGGCCTGTCCGACGTGTTCGCGCGGTACGCCGCCGACCACCTGTTCTCGGAGATCGACGAGCTCGGCACCCGCGACGGTGCCAACCTCGTCGTCACCGACGACAACGGCACGGAGATCTTCGCGCCGTCGTTCTCGATGTGGACCACGATCGAGGAGTGCCTCAACCCGCCGGTGATCTGGGAGGACGGTGGCTGGCACACCACCGCCCCGTTCAGCGAGCCGGAGGTGTTCGACTTCCCCGAGGGGATCGGGCCGGTCGAGTGCGTCAACGTGGAGCACGAGGAGGTGCTGCTGATGCCGCGCTGGGTCGACTGCAAGCGCGCAACCTTCAAGTACGGCCTCGGCGACGAGTTCATCAACATCCTCAAGGTCCTAAACACCCTCGGCCTCGACCGCACCGAGAAGGTCCGGGTGAAGGGCGTCGAGGTCTCACCCCGCGACGTCGTGGCCGCCGTACTGCCTGACCCGGCCTCGGTGGGTCCGCGGATGACGGGCAAGACCTGCGCCGGCCTGTGGGTGACCGGCAAGGGCAAGGACGGTCAGCCGCGGTCGACGTACCTCTACCACGTCGTCGACAACGCGGTCACGATGCGGGAGTACGGCCACCAGTGCGTGGTCTGGCAGACCGCGATCAACCCCGTGGTCGCGCTGGAGCTGCTCGCGGCCGGCACCTGGTCGGGCCGCGGCGTCCTCGGCCCGGAGGCCTTCGACGCGGTGCCGTTCCTCGACCTGCTGACCGAGTACGGGTCGCCCTGGGGCCAGCGCGACGACACGTAGCCTGAGTACATGGACGGACGCAGCGCGGCCGTGACCGCCGTGCTCCTCCTGACCGCGGCGTGTGGGACCACCCCCGGGCCGGGGCGTCCCGTCGCGTCGCAGTCGCCGAAGCTGCCGAGCGTGATCAACCCGGCCGGCACGGTGCTCGTCACCACCCGCGAGGACATCCGGTACACCCCTGACCTCACGAGCTGCGTCACCCGGGGCGCCGCGGCCGACATCCACCAGGGCGCCTGAGTGGAGATCCGCACCAACCGGGGCACCTGGACGGCGGCAGGGCCGCTGGGGCCGGGGTACTTCAGGGACGGCGGCTCGGAGCCCGCCGGCTGTGCCTTCGACTTCGCGATGACCCACGCGCCGGGAGGCAGCCCGAGCTACCGCGTCCGCGTGACCAAGCGGCCGGTCCAGGTCGTCGAAGGGGCCGACATCATCCGCGTCCTGCTGCAGGTGTCCCAGGTGGGGGCGTGACCCGGCGAGCGGGAGCCCTGCTCGCTCTGCTCCTCGCCGCCGGCTGCGGGTCCGCCTCCACGCGGTCCACGGACCAGCCGACGCAGACGCCGGACCCACCCGAGCGGATCGTCTTCCAGGGGCGGGTGCTGGTCACCGCCCTCGACGACATCCGCTCGACGCCGAACCAGCGGCAGTGCGTCACGCGTGGCCGGTCGCGCGACATCGGCCAGGGCACCCGCCTCGAGGTGCGTGACGCCGGCGGCCACCGAGTCGCTGTCGGTGCCCTCGACGGCGGACGGCTCGTCGACGGGAAGGGCGGGCCTGCCGGCTGCTCCTTCTTCTTCTCGATGTCCGGCCGCGCCACGGGACACGCCTTCACGGTCAGCCTCGGGGAGTACGTCACGGTCCGGGTCGCGGGACGCGACGCCAGCCGGATCCTGATCCGGGTGCCCTAACCGGCGTCGACTTCCTCGCCGAACCGGCCTCGTGCGTCGCTCGGGATCAGCGGCTTCTCGGCGCGCACCTTGAGCTCCTGCACGGCCCAGGTGTTGCCGTCGGGGTCGGCGAAACCGAAGAAGGTGCCGCCGTCGCGATCGTCGAAGACCGTGATCTCGCTTGCCTCCACGCCACGGTCGAGCAGCTCCTGCCGGGCCGCCGCCGCGTCGCTCACCACGAGCTGGAGCCCGCGCATCGAGCCGGGCGCCATCTCGTTCTGGGCCGGCAGGGTGCCGATCACGATCGAGCAGCCGGACCCGCGGGGCGTCAGCTGGGCGACGTGCATGTGCTCGTTCTCGGTGTCGTGGTCCAGGGCGAACCCCACCTGGTCGCGGTAGAACGCGATCGACCGGGCGAGGTCACTGACGGGGAGCACGACGACTTCCAGGGTCCAGTCCATGGACCGGATCACACCAGACCGGTCGCTACCTCGTCCAGCACGTCGAGCGCCTCGTCGAGCAGGTGGTCGGGCATCACCAGCGGTGGCAGGAAGCGGAGCACGTTGCCGAAGGTGCCGCAGGTCAGCGTGAGCACGCCTGCCTGGTGGCACCCGGCGCTGATCCGGCCGGTCAGCGCCGCGTCGGGCTCCGTCGTACCCGGCTTCACGATCTCGACCGCCAGCATCGCGCCCCGGCCCCGGACGTCGCCGACCGCCGGCACCTTGTTGGCGAGCGCGGAGAGGCGTTCGGTCATCCGGGCCTCGATCGCCCGGGCGCGGGCGTTGAGATCGAGCTCCTTCATGGTGGCGATCGCGCCGAGGGCGGCCGCGCAGGCAACGGGGTTGCCGCCGTACGTGCCGCCGAGGCCGCCGGCGTGCGGCGCGTCCATCAGCTCCGCGCGACCGACAACGGCCGCGAGCGGCAGGCCGCCCGCCACGCCCTTGGCGACGGTGACCAGGTCGGGGACGACGCCTTCGTGCTCGCACGCGAACCAGGCGCCGGTGCGGCACATGCCGGTCTGGATCTCGTCGGCCACGAACACGATGCCGTGCTCGCGGCACCAGTCGGCGACCGCACCGAGGAAGCCCGGAGCCGGTACGACGAAGCCGCCCTCGCCGAGCACGGGCTCGATCACGACGCAGGCCACGTTGTCGGGGCCGACCTGCTTGTCGATCACCTCGATCGCCCGGGCGGCTGCCTGGGCGCCGCTGATCGGGGTCGGCTCGCGGAACGGGTAGGAGATCGGCGCCCGGTAGACCTCGCCGGCAAAGGGGCCGAAGCCGTGCTTGTACGGCATGTTCTTGGCGGTCATCGCCATCGTCAGGTTGGTGCGACCGTGGTAGGCGTGGTCGAAGACCACCACCGCGTCGCGGCCCGTGTGCACACGCGCGATCTTGACCGCGTTCTCCACCGCCTCGGCGCCCGAGTTGAACAGCGCGGACTTCTTCGCGTGGTCGCCCGGTGTCAGCTCCGCGAGCGCCTCGCACACCTCGACGTACCCCTCGTACGGCGCGACCATGAAGCAGGTGTGGGTGAAGGCCGCCACCTGGTCGGTGACCCGGCGCACGACCTCCGGCGCGCTGTTGCCGACACTGGTCACGGCGATCCCGCTGGCCAGGTCGATCAGCGAGTTGCCGTCGACGTCGACGACCACGCCACCGCCGGCCTCGGCGACGTAGACCGGCAGCACCGAGCCGACGCCCCTGGCCACGGCCGTCATCCGGCGCTCGTGCAGCGCGCGTGACTTCGGCCCAGGGATCTCGGTGACCAGGCGACGCTCCTGCGGTAGGTCGGGTCCTCCGGTGGCGGATGCTGACATCGGCACTCCTGATGCGGTTTCGGTGCGCGGGGTCCGGCTCAGGTGACAGTATCCGTCGTCCGGCGGAGGTCGGGCAACAGATTCCGTCACGAGTTGCCGACGCGTTCCAGGGCCCGAGCGATCTCCTCGGGGAGCACCCCGGAGCCGACCACGCGCTGCCGGAGTGGCGCCAGCAGCACGGCCAGCCGCTCGGTCTGCTCCAGCCCGACGTGCTCCCACCCGACCAGCCCGGCCGCGTCCGTGCGCTGCTCGACGTGCTCACGTGCGTGACGTCCCTTGTCGGTGAGCGCGTCACCCTCCACCCAGCCACGCCGGACCAGGGACGCCGTGCCCGCGGCGAGCTCCTCCTCGGACCAGCCGCGGGTGCGATGCAGGAAGGCCGTGCGGCCGGACCAGAGGCCGTCGAGCACCGTGGCCTCCACGGGACCGATCCCGCTCGCGGTGAGCACCGCGACGTGACCGTCGCCGCGATGCTCGCGCACCAGTGTGGCCGCGTGCCACAGCGCGAGGAGCTCGTCGCCCGGCCAGTCCAGTGCGGCGTGCGCGGCGTACAACGGACGACCGGGGGCGGTGAGCCCCTCAGTGACGTGGCGGGCGATCGCGAGGGCCTCGGAGACGTCCGGCTCGCCGAGGATCCGGCCGAGGGCCTCGGCCGTGCCCTCGCGGCGCGCCTGCACCAGGCGCTCCGGCGTGATGACGTCCCACGCCGAGGGGAGCGCCGCCTGGTGCAGCCACGGAGCGAAGACGTAGAACGTCGCCTCGCTGATCCCCGGGCCGACCGGCCCCATCGCGGCGGCGCGCGCCGGGAAGTACGAGAGTCGCGGGTGCAGACCGAGGGCGACGTACTGGTCGCGGGTCTCCTCCGCGAAGTAGCCGACCACGTGCAGGGACTCGAGGCCGGACCAGGCGCGACGTGCGGCAGGGACCAAGGAGGGGTCGGTCATGGCCCGACTCTAGTGTCGGCGGGCAGGGCTACCGTCACCGTCATGAACGACCGGCTGGCAGCGGCCAGGGCACTGTTCGACGACCTTGCCGTCGACCACCTCGGCCGCCCGCACGTGACGATGGGGCGCATGTTCGCGAGCGAGGGACTCGCCGTCCACGGCAAGATCTTCGCCTTCGTCGGGCGTGACGGCCGGCTGATCCTCAAGCTCCCACTGGCGCGCGTCCACGAGCTGAACGGCGAGGGTGCCACCGAGTCGGTCACGCTGGGTGGCCGCACGATGCGGCAGTGGGTCGGCGTCCCGCTGCCCGACCGCCAGCCCGGCCCGTGGGGCGGTCTGATGGAGGAGGCGCACACGTACGTCGCTGAGCTCGCGGGCGGCGCACCGCTCGAGGACGACTGACCGACCACCTGGCGGGGTGGCTACAGGAGCCCGCGCAGGGGGTTCAGGACCGCCTCGGTGAAGCGCCGGTGGAGGCCGCGCTCCGCCCAGTAGCCGGCGCTGAGCTCGACGCAGTTGGAGAGGTCGGTCTGGAAGATCTCCTCCATGGCGGCCGCCATCGTGGGGTCGATGAACTCCACGTTGATCTCGTAGTTGCCGGTCATCGAGAGCCGGTCGATGTTCGCGGTGCCGATGGTCGCCCAGGCGCCGTCGACGGTGGCCGTCTTCGCGTGCACCATGGCGCCGGTGAACCGGAAGATCCGGACGCCCGCCCCGAGGAGCTGGCCGAAGTAGCCGCGGCTGATCCAGTCGGCGACGACGTGGTTCGACGTACGCGGCAGCAGGATGCGTACGTCGACCCCGCGCCGGGCCGCAGCCACCAACGCCTCCACGAAGTTCGCGTCGGGGATGAAGTACGCGTGCGTCATCCAGATGTTGCGGCGCGCCCGGTCGATCGCCTCGAGGTACATCGCCCGGATCGGGAACGTCCACTGGCGCGGCAGGTTGCGGTGCACCCGGATCCGAGGTTCCCAGTGCGACGCGGTCTCGATCAGGAGCGGCCGCGTGTCGCGACGGTCGCGGCGGTGCACATGCCGCTGCGCGTTCCAGAAGTCCGCGAATGCTCGCTTGAGGTCCCAGACCCCCGGGCCGGTGATCCGGCAGTGGGTGTCGCGCCACTCCGTGGCGAACGGGGTGCCGATGTTGTAGCCGCCGACGAACGCGTAGTCGTCGTCCACCACCAGGATCTTGCGGTGGTCGCGGCCGTAGCGGCGCAGGTCGAAGAACCGCAACCCCGCGTTGTAGATCGGGTAGGCCATCACCCGCAGCGACGCCGGGAACACCTTGAACCGCGGTGACACCACGATGTTGGCGAACGCGTCGTAGATCGCATACACCTCGACCCCCCGGTCGGCGGCGCGCGTCAGCGCGGCCTTGAACGCCTCGCCGGTCTCGTCGCCCTTCCAGATGTACGACTCCAGCAGCACCTGGTGCTTCGCGCCGTCGATGGCGGCCAGCATGTCGTCGTACAGGTCCTGGCCGAAGGTGTACGTCGTGACCGTGCCGTCGCCGATCGTGACGGCGCGTGGCGGCGTGGTCGGGAAGGCCTGGGACTTCTTGCCCCGTCGGCGCCAGGAGTCGACCAGCGTCAGGGAGAGCGCGAGCACCAGCTGGACGCCGAGGACGGTGAACAGGACGCGCCTCGCCGCCTGCACGAGGGGGTGCCCCATGTTGATCAGTGGTGCTGGCTTGGGCACGGGCCCATCCAACCAGACGCGCCGAGGCGCTCCCGCGGCCCGGATCGTCAGGTCCGCGCGTCGAGCCGCCGACCCAGCTTCTGCGGCGCGCAGAAACGGTAGCTCTCGGTGACCAGCTCGGCGACCTCGGCCCAGTCGGTGTCGTCGTCGATCACGAGCCCGACGACTGTGGGCGACCAGGCCGGCTTGAAGTAGGGCAACCCGGCGTTGGTGAGCGCCAACAGCTCGTCACCCGTCGACCGGAAGGTCAGCACCGTCGCCGGACCCGGGTGCCCGGTCGCCTCGGCGTACGCCGACGGTCGGTCGGGGAGCACCGTGATCAGGTGCGCGATCGTGGCCTGCCGCACCCGCCAGCGGGTGCCGCGCCAAGCCTCCTCCTCCCGGGTCTCCGGCAGCGCGAGCGCGATCGCCCGCACCCGGGCGACCAGCTCCTCGGCCGGTGGCATCGGGTCCATGGAACGAGCCTGCCACCGAGCACGGACAGGCCTGTCGGTGGGCGCCCGTAGGCTCGTACCCATGAGGCCCGTCACCGATCTCGAGCGCCGGGTGGCGCCGTTCGACGTGCAGTCGGACTTCCAGCCGTCCGGCGACCAGCCCGCGGCGATCGAGGAGATCGCACGCCGGATCAACGGCGGGGTCAAGGACATCGTCCTGCTCGGCGCGACCGGCACCGGCAAGACCGCGACGGTCGCGTGGGTCGCCGAGCAGCTCCAGCGCCCGATCCTCGTGATGCAGCCCAACAAGACGCTCGCCGCGCAGTTCGCCAACGAGCTGCGCCAGCTGTTCCCCGACAACGCGGTCGAGTACTTCGTCAGCTACTACGACTACTACCAGCCCGAGGCCTACGTCCCGCAGACCGACACCTACATCGAGAAGGACTCCTCGATCAACGAGGAGGTCGAGCGGCTGCGGCACTCCGCGACCAACTCGCTGCTCACGCGGCGCGACGTGATCGTGGTGTCCACCGTGTCCTGCATCTACGGCCTCGGCACCCCGCAGGAGTACGTCGACCGGATGCTGCGGCTGCGGGTCGGCCAGGAGATGGACCGCGACTCGGTCCTGCGCCGGCTGGTCGAGATCCAGTACACCCGCAACGACCTGTCGTTCACGCGGGGCACGTTCCGGGTGCGCGGCGACACCCTCGAGATCTTCCCGGTCTACGAGGAGCACGCGGTGCGCGTGGAGTTCTTCGGCGACGAGATCGAGCGGCTGATGGCGCTCCACCCGGTGACCGGCGAGGTGATCAGCGACGACCGCGAGCTCTACGTCTTCCCGGCGACCCACTACGTCGCCGGTCCGGAGCGCATGGAGCGGGCGATCAAGGGCATCGAGGAGGAGCTTGCCGAGCAGGTGGCCCACTTCCAGCGCAACGGCCAGCTGCTGGAGGCGCAGCGGCTGCAGATGCGCACGTCGTACGACGTGGAGATGATGCGCCAGGTCGGGTCCTGCTCCGGCATCGAGAACTACTCGATGCACATCGACGGGCGCAGCCGCGGAAGTGCGCCCAACTGCCTCCTCGACTACTTCCCCGAGGACTTCGTGCTGGTGGTCGACGAGTCCCACGTCGCCGTCCCGCAGATCGGCGGCATGTACGAAGGCGACATGTCCCGCAAGCGCAACCTGGTCGACCACGGCTTCCGGCTGCCGAGCGCGATGGACAACCGGCCGCTGAGGTGGGAGGAGTTCCTCGACCGGATCGGCCAGACCATCTACCTCTCCGCGACCCCGGGCAACTACGAGCTGGCCAAGGGTGGCGGCGAGGACAACGTCGTCGAGCAGATCATCCGGCCGACCGGGCTGGTCGACCCCGAGGTGGTCGTCAAGCCGACCAAGGGCCAGATCGACGACCTGATCGCCGAGATCAACACCCGCACCGAGAAGAACGAGCGGGTCCTGGTCACGACACTGACCAAGAAGATGTCCGAGGACCTCACCGACTACCTGCTCGAGGCCGGCATCCGCACCCGCTACCTGCACTCCGAGGTCGACACGCTCCGCCGGATCGAGCTCCTGCGCGAGCTCCGCATGGGGGAGTACGACGTCCTCGTCGGGATCAACCTGCTCCGCGAGGGCCTCGACCTGCCCGAGGTCTCGCTGGTGGCGATCCTCGACGCCGACAAGGAGGGCTTCCTCCGGTCCGACAAGTCGCTGATCCAGACCATCGGACGTGCCGCACGAAACGTCTCCGGCCAGGTCTTCATGTACGCCGACAAGATCACGCCGTCCATGGAGAAGGCGATCGACGAGACCAACCGACGCCGGGAGAAGCAGGTCGCCTACAACAAGGCCGCCGGCGTCGACCCGCAGCCACTGCGCAAGAAGATCGCCGACATCACCGAGATGCTGGCCCGCGAGGACGAGAGCACCGAGGAGCTCCTCGCCACGTGGAACGGCACCGGGGCCCGCGGCAACAGGAGCAAGAAGTCGCCGACACCGGCGCTGCGGCGGCTCGACGGGGCGGTCGAGAAGGACCGCGCACGGATGCCCGACCTGGCCGGCCTGCCGTCCACCGACCTCGCCGAGCTCGTGCAGCAGCTGACCGAGCAGATGCACCGGGCCGCGGCCGAGCTCCAGTTCGAGGTGGCCGCCCGGCTGCGCGACGAGATCTCCGACCTGAAGAGGGAGCTCCGCCAGATGCTGGAGGCGACGCGGTAGTGCGGCCAGGGCAGATCGCCGACCACGCGCTGGGCAAACCCGGTGCATGGGCCGACCAGCCGTGGGAGGGCGACCACGTGGCCAAGGTCGCACGAGAAGATCTTCGCGTTCCTCGGCTCCGAGGCGGTCGGCGTCAAGGCCGGCGCCACCCGCGAGGAAGCCGACGAGTGGCTGTCGCGCTATCCCGACGACGCGTCGGTGATGGCCTACATCGGCCGGTCGGGCTGGAACACCCTGGCGGTCGGGGGAGCGATCCCCGACGAGGAGATCCTGGAAGCGGTCGACGAGTCCTACCGGCTGGTGGTCTCGCGGCTGCCGAAGAAGCACCGACCACCGGGATGGGAACAGTGAGCGAGCTCCGCCAGATACAGGTCACCTTCGACGCCGCCGACCCGGCGGCCCTCTCCCGGTTCTGGGCGGAGGTGCTCGGCTACCGCCTCGACGAACCGCCCGAGCCCTACGCGACGTGGGAGGAGGCGCTGGAGGCGTTCGGGGTGCCCGAGCACCTCCGCAACAGCGCCAGCGCGGTGCACGACCCGACGGGCTCCGGCCCGCGGCTGTTCTTCCAGCAGGTTCCGGAGGGCAAGTCCGCCAAGAACCGCGTGCACGTCGACGTACGCGCCGCCCCCGGGCTGGAGGGCGACGCGCGGATGGCCGCCCTGGAGGCCGAGTGCGCGCGCCTGGTCGCGCTCGGCGCATCCCGGCTCGAGCGCCACGAGCCGGCGCCGCCGATGAGCAACGGCTTCATCGTCATGCAAGACCCCGAGGGCAACGAGTTCTGCCTCGACTGAGTCTCCGACCACACCGGTGGTCGAGCCTGTCGAGACCCAGGGCTGCTCCTGTGACAGACTGACGGTGCAGGAGGGGAGTATTCCTTCGCAGCGGTGTCGTCATCACGGCGGTCCTTGACCGACCCGGTGCCGCTGGTTCGGCCCACAGATCACGGAGGCCGGGCGGAAGAGACCTCCGGAGCATCGCTTTGTCGACGTACTCCGGAAGGCATCTCATGGACGTAGAACCTTGGGTCTGGTGGACCACGATCGCCATCACCTCGGCGGTCCTGCTCTTCGACGTCGTGATCATCGGCAGGCGCCCGCACACGCCGTCGATGAAGGAGTGTGCGATCTACCTGGCCGGCTACATCGGCCTCGCGCTGCTCTTCGGCCTCGGCGTCTACGTCACGTCCGGCAGGCAGTACGGCACGGAGTTCCTGGCCGGCTGGCTGACCGAGTACTCCCTCTCGGTCGACAACCTGTTCATCTTCATCATCATCATGAGCAAGTTCAGCGTTCCGAAGAAGTACCAGCAGACCGCCCTGATGATCGGCATCGTGCTGGCCCTGATCATGCGCGGCATCTTCATCGCCGTCGGCGCGGCCGCGATCAACAACTTCTCGTGGATCTTCTACGTCTTCGGACTGTTCCTGCTCTGGACCGCATGGAAGCTGGCCAAGGAGGGCGCCGAGGACGAGGACGACTACGAGGAGAACAAGCTCGTCAAGTGGGCCGAGAAGCACCTGCCCGCGACCAAGGAGTGGAACAGCAACAAGATGTTCGCCAGGGTCGACGGCAAGCGTGTGATCACGCCGATGTTCCTGGTGGTCCTCACGCTCGGGACGACCGACCTGCTGTTCGCGCTCGACTCGATCCCGGCGATCTACGGGCTCACCAACGAGCCCTACCTCGTGCTGACGGCGAACATCTTCGCGTTGATGGGACTGCGCCAGCTGTACTTCCTGATCGGCGGACTGCTGGAGCGCCTGATCTACCTGTCCTACGGTCTTGCGTTCCTGCTCGGCTTCATCGGCGTCAAGCTGGTGCTTCACGCGATGCACGAGAACGAGCTCCCCTTCATCAACGGGGGCGAGCCCATCCCCTGGGCGCCGGAGATCCCGATCTGGCTCTCGCTCGGCGTGATCGTGCTGACCCTCGTGATCACGACCGTGTGGAGCCTGGCCGCGAGCAGGAAGATGACTCGTGAGGAGATGGACGCCCGCACCGGCCCGCGCCTGGACTGGGAGGACGACTCCTGACCCTGGCTGGACCCGCGGAGTGCGGTCGCCTGGACCGGGGTGCTGGTCACGACGACCCGTGGCGCGCGAGACTGGCCCCTCGACACGATGGCGCGACCGGGGAAAGGACGCACGTTGGCCCAGCAGACCGTGGATCACGACCCGCGTGAGGTGGAGGCCGACCTGCTGATCGTCGGCGCCGGTCCGGCGGGGCTCTTCGGGGCCTACTACGCCGGCTTCCGGGGCTGGTCGGTGGCGGTCGTGGACTCCCTCCCCGAGCTCGGCGGGCAAGTGTCCGCCCTCTACCCGGAGAAGGCGATCCTCGATGTCGCCGGCTTCCCCAACGTCAAGGGACGCGTGCTGATCGAGCAGCTGGTGGAGCAGGCCGCCAGCGCGCAGCCGACGTACCTCCTCGACCGCACTGCCAGCGGCCTCACGATCGACGCCGCCTCCGACGGAGGCGTGACGATGGAGCTCGACGACGGCTCGATGGTGCGCGCCAAGGTGGTGATCATCACCGCGGGGATCGGCAAGTTCACGCCGCGACCGCTGCCCGCCGGGGACGGCTGGGAGGGCCGCGGTCTGGTCTTCTTCGTGCCGTCGTTCGCGGAGTACGCCGGCCGCGACGTGGTGATCGTCGGTGGCGGCGACTCGGCGTTCGACTGGGCGCACAGCCTGCAGCCGATCGCCTCGTCGGTCACGCTGGTCCACCGGCGCGACAAGTTCCGTGCCCACCAGGCCACCGTCGACGCGGTGCTCGCCTCCGACGTGGAGGTGATCACCAATGCCCAGGTCACCGCGCTCACCGGTGACGGGATCGTCGAGAAGGTCGAGATCACGACCAAGGACGGCGAGGTGCTGGTGCGCCCCGCGCAGGGCGTGGTCGCGGCGCTCGGATTCGTGGCCGACCTCGGCGCGATGAAGGACTGGGGGCTCGACCTCGACAAGCGGCACATCCTGGTCGACACCGCGATGCGCACGAACCTGCCGCGGGTGTTCGCCGCCGGGGACATCACGGAGTACGAGGGCAAGGTGCGCCTGATCGCGGTCGGCTTCGGCGAGGTGGCCACGGCGGTCAACAACGCGGCAGTGGTGATCGACCCCCACGCCCACGTGTTCCCCGGCCACTCCAGCGAGGGTTCCTAGGTGGCGAAGGCGCGCGACGCCGTCCGCATGACCGACGAGGAGGTGGCGGAGTTCCTCGCAGGTGCGTTGAAGGTGCAGGTCGCCACCATCGGTCCGCACGGGGACCCGCACCTCACGACCTTGTTCTACGTGCTCGACGAGGGCCGGATCGTGTTCTGGACCTACGGCCGCTCGCAGAAGATCGCCAACCTGCGCCGCGACGACCGGATCACCTGTCTGGTCGAGGACGGCCGGGACTACGTCGAGCTGCGCGGCGTGAGCATCTCCGGTCGGGCCCGCCTGGTCGAGGAGTACGACGACGTGGTCCGGATCGGCTCCCGGATTGCCACCCGGATGGCCGACGGCGCCGACCTGGGCGGCTACGGCGACGACCTGGTCCGGCAGCAGGCACGCAAGCGGGTCGGCGTCGTGGTCGAGCCCGAGAAGGTCGCCAGCTGGGACCACCGCAAGATGGCCGGCTCGAGCTGACGGCGTGCACCGAGGAGGAACCCGTGAAGGTCCAGGTCGACTTCGACCTCTGTGAGTCCAACGCGCTCTGCGAGGCGCTCGCGCCCGAGACGTTCGAGCTCGGCGACGACGACGCCCTGCTGATCCTCGACGACCGGGTGACCGATGACAACGTCGACACGATCGAGCGGGCGGTCGCGTCGTGCCCGAAGTCCGCGATCAGCATCGCCGAGGACTGAGACACTTTTCCAGCGCCGAGACGCCATTCCTGGTTGCCCGGATCCCGCCGAGACGCCAACCGTGGTTGGCCCTGAGGCGCCGAGAGGCCAGCCCTGATCCGTCGTACGGCGCCGAGACGTCGTTTGCGGGTCGCCAGGGGGAACCACGAGTGACGTCTCGGCGGTAACGGGGGAACCACGAGTGACGCCTCGGCGGTAACGGGGCAACCACGAACGACCTCTCGCGGGAGGTCAGCGCAGGAGGAGATGGACGGCCTTCTGCAGGGAGGTGGCGACGTCGTCGGCGGAGGCGCGGCCGGTGACCCAGGCGACCAGGGCGGCCAGCCACACGTCGCTGATCACGCGGGCGATCGCGATCTCGTCCTCCGTCGGCGGCTCTGTCCCGGGCTCGCCGGCGCCTCGCATCGCCTTGATCAGCATGGTGGTCAGCTGTGTCCCGACCACGTGGATCTCGGGGGCGACTGACGCGTCGGCGAACATGAAGGCCCGGGTCAGGGCCTCGGTCAGGTGTGGCTCGCGCTGAAGCCCGCGCGTCGTGCCACGGACGCACGTGCAGCACCCGGTCCTCCCGGGTGTCACCGGGGATCGGCCGGCGGTCGAGCACCGCCTGCGACACCTCGAGCCGGGTGGCCAGAGCACCGAGACCAGCAGGTGGATCTTCGACGGGAAGTAACGGTAGAGGGTGCCGAGCGCGACGTCGGCGGACTCGGCGACGGCGCGCATCTGGACGGCCTCGAAGCCGCCCTTGCTCGCAAGGGCGATCGTGGCCTCGAGGATCCGGCGGCGACGGTCGCGCTGCGCGGGCGACCCGAGGCCTGTCGCAGGGCGAGGGGGCCGGCGACTGAGACCTGCCCGGAGACTCCGCGTGGCCACGTCGCTACGCTAACAGTCCGACCGCTCAGAACAGCAACACGTTCCAGTTCGGTGCCGCCCCTCCCACGGGCCACCAGAAGGGCCCGCGGGTAGACACGTGCGCATCGCTCTCCTGTCCTACCGGAGCAAGCCGCACTGTGGCGGTCAGGGCGTCTACGTCCGGCACCTGAGCCGCGAGCTGACCGCGCTCGGCCATGACGTCGAGGTCTTCTCCGGGCAGCCGTACCCGCACCTCGACCCGGGCGTGACCCTGACCAAGGTGCCCAGCCTCGACCTGTACCGCGAGCCCGACCCGTTCCGGACGCCGCGTCCCTCGGAGTTCCGTGACCTGATCGACGTGCAGGAAGTGCTGACGATGTGGACGGCCGGTTTCCCCGAGCCACGCACGTTCAGCAAGCGCGTCGCCCGGCTGTTCCGCGACCGCGCCGGCGACTTCGACGTGGTGCACGACAACCAGGCGCTCGGCCACGGGATCCTCGACATCGAGCGCATGGGGCTTCCGCTGGTCACGACCATCCACCACCCGATCACCTTCGACCGCAGGATCGACATCGCGAACGCTCCGACGCTGCGCAAGAAGCTGAGCCTCTGGCGCTGGTACGGCTTCCTGTCCATGCAGGGCAAGGTGGCCCGGCAGCTGGGCCGGATCCTCACCGTCTCGGAGTCCTCGCGGCGTGACATCGCCCGCGACTTCCAGGTCGACCCGGAGCGGATCGAGGTGATCCCGCTCGGCGTCGACGAGGTGTTCCGGCCGCCGACCGCGCCGCGGGTACCGGGCCGGATCGTCGCGATGGCGAGCGCGGACGCCCCGATGAAGGGCATCGCCACGCTCCTCGAGGCCGTCGCCAAGCTGCTCACCGAGCGCGAGGTCGAGCTGCTCCTGGTCAGTCGAGCCCACCGAGGGCGGCCGCACCGAGCGGCTCGTCGAGAAGCTCGGCATCGGCGACCGGGTGCGCTTCGTGCACGGGATCAGCGACGCCGATCTGGTCGACGTGATGGGCTCCGCCGAGGTCGCCTGCGTGCCCTCGCTCTACGAGGGCTTCTCGCTGCCGACGGCGGAGCTGATGGCGTGCGAGACGCCGATCGTCGCGAGCCGTACCGGTGCGATCCCCGAGGTGGTCGGACCCGACGGCGAGTGCGCCGACCTGTTCACCGCCGGGCGACGTCGGCGAGCTGGTCCACAAGCTGCGCGACCTGCTCGACGACCCGGAGCGCCGGGCCCGGATGGGAGCGGCCGGCCGGCGCCGGGTGCTCGAGCACTTCAGCTGGCGCGCGGTGGCGGTCGCCACCGCCGCGGCGTACGAGCGTGCGATCGTGCAGAAGGTCTCGACAAGCTCGACCACCGGCAGACAGGCTCGACCACCGGCAGCAGGCTCGACCACCGGCCAGCCAGGCTCGACCACCGGAAAGACAGGCTCGACCACCGGTGCGAAGGGGGCCCCCGTTGCTGAGCGTTGACTTCGACCGGCTGGGGCTGCGCCCCGGTGACCGGGTCCTCGACATGGGCTGTGGCGCCGGACGGCACGCGTTCGAGATGTACCGGCGCGGTGCCGACGTGATCGCTTTCGACCAGGACGCCGACGAGCTGTCCGCGGTGTCGGACCTCTTCGCGGCCATGCGTGACGCGGGCGAGGTGCCGCTCGGCGCCGAGGCCGACGTGAAGGAGGGTGACGCGCTGTCGCTGCCGTTCGCGGACGGCGAGTTCGACCGGGTGGTCGCCTCCGAGGTGCTCGAGCACATCCCGGCCGACACCGACGCGATCGCCGAGCTGGTGCGGGTGCTGCGCCCCGGCGGCACGATCGCGGTCACGGTCCCGCGGTGGCTGCCCGAGAGAATCTGCTGGGCGCTGTCCGACGCGTACCACGAGGTGGAGGGCGGACACGTCCGGATCTATACCGGCGACGAGCTGGTCGCGAAGCTGCAGGCGGCCGGCCTGTCATACGACGGCAGGCACTACGCCCATGGACTGCACTCGCCGTACTGGTGGATCAAGTGCGCCGTCGGCGTCGACCAACGACGAGCACCCGCTGGTGAAGGGCTACCACCAGGTGCTGGTGTGGGACATCATGCGGACGCCGCGCGTGAGCGTGCTGACCCGGGCCGCCGAGCGGGCGCTCAACCCGCTGATCGGCAAGAGCCTGGTGCTGTACCTGCACAAGCCCGAGTTGGCCTCCTGAGGTGCGGGCCCGAGATGCCCAGCGTCCGCGGCGTCCTGAGCGCCGCCGAGGTCGCCGAGACGGCGGCCTCGATCGTGGCGATGCAGGAGCCGGACGGCGCCGTGCCCTGGACGGTCGGGCGCCCACGTCGACGTCTGGAACCACGTCGAGGCGGCGATGGCGCTGCTTGGCCGCCGGCGAGGTCGAGGCTGCGGAGCGGGCCTACGAGTGGTGCCGGCGCACCCAGCGCTGCCGACGGCTCGTGGCCGATGAAGATCGTGGCGGGCGAGGTCGAGGACGCCAGCGGCGAGACCAACATGAGCGCCTACCTGGCGGTCGGGATCTGGCACCACTGGCTGATCCGTCGTGACCGGGCGTACGTCGAGCGGTTCTGGCCCGTCGTACGACGCGCGCTGGACTTCGTCGAGGGCATGCAGCTGTCGTTCGGCGGGATCGCCTGGTCGCAGGAGTGGCACGACGGCGTACCAGCAGCGGTCAACCGCGACGCGCTGGTCGCCGGCTCCTCGAGCATCTACCAGTCGCTGCGCGCCGGCGTCGCGCTCGCCGAGATCGTGGGTGAGCCGCAGCCGGCGTGGGAGCTGGCCGGCCGGACGGCTCGGCCACGCGCTGCGCGAGCACCGCGACCTGTTCCTGGACAAGAGCGACGTTCTCGATGGACTGGTACTACCCGGTCCTCGGTGGCGCCGTCCGCGGGGAGGCGGGGCAGGGCGCTGATCGACACGCGCTGGGACGACTTCGTGGTGCCCGGGCTGGGCATCTGCTGTGTCGACACCAACCCGTGGGTCACCGGCGCGGAGACCTGTGAGCTGGTGCTGGCGCTCGACGCGCTCGGCGACCGGGCACGCGCGGTGCGGCTGTTCGCCGACATGCAGCACCTGCGCGACCCCGGCGGTCGCTACTGGACCGGCTTCGTCTACCCCGAGCGAGGTGAACTGGCCGGCCGAGCACACGACGTACACCGCCGCCGCGGTCGATCCTCGCGGCGGACGCGCTGGCCGCGGTCGAGGGCCACGGCACGGCCGGCTCCGGGATCATGCGCGGCGAGACACTGATCGCCGGGTTCGCCGAGCTGGACCTCGAGTGCGGTTGCGCCTCAGCCGACCGGGTCTCCGGCATCTCCGCGCACGCGCGCTAGCACCCGCATCGAGCCGACTGTCTCGCCTGGAGCGAACGCGCCGCCGTTCACCGCACGCAGCCACACGTGGTACGGCGCCTGGCCGCCGTCCTCGGGCCGCTCGAACACGTCGTGGATCACGAGCGCACCGCCGGGCATCACCCACGGCGCGAACCCGGCGTAGTCGTTCTGCGCGTGCTCCTCGGCATGTCCGCCGTCGATGAACAGCAGCGACAGCGGCGTACGCCAGTGGGTGGAGACGGTCGTCGACCGGCCGATCACCGCGACCACCTGGTCCTCGAGACCGGCTCGCTCGATCGTGCGCCGGAACGTCGGCAGCGTGTCCATCAGCCCGGTCTGCGCGTCGACGAGCGAGGAGTCGTGGTGCTCCCAACCGGCCTGGTTCTCCTCCGAGCCGCGGTGGTGGTCGACGGTGAACACGGTGCCCCCGACCTCGCGCGCCGCGGCGCCGAGGTAGATCGCTGACTTGCCGCAGTACGCTGCCCACCTCGAGCGCCGGCCCGTGCGGGAGCCGCTCCCGTGCGACCCGGTGCAGGAAGGCGCCCTCGTCCTCGGGCATGAACCCCTTCGCCGCGAGAGCGTGGGGGAGGAGGTCGTCGGGCATCACGGCGCGAGCGTACGTGTTGAAGATTCGAGGCTCTGGACGACCGCGTGGCCCGGTGCAACGCTGAGCCATGACCACCCCTCTCCGGCACAAGATCCTGCTCGACGAGGACGAGATGCCGACGCGCTGGTACAACGTCCTGCACGACCTGCCGACGCCACCGCCGCCGGTGCTGCATCCCGGGCACCGGCCAGCCGGTCGGGCCCGACGACCTGGCGCCGCTGTTCCCGATGGACCTGATCCTGCAGGAGGTCTCGGGTGAGCAGTACGTCGACATCCCGCCGGAGGTGCTCGACGTCTACCGGCTGTGGAGGCCGAGCCCGCTGTACCGGGCGCACCGGCTGGAGAAGGCGCTGGGCACGCCGGCCCGGATCTACTACAAGTACGAAGGGGTCTCGCCGGCGGGCTCGCACAAGCCGAACACCGCGGTGCCGCAGGCGTTCTACAACGCGAAGGCCGGCATCCAGAAGCTGACCACCGAGACCGGCGCCGGCCAGTGGGGCACGGCGCTGGCGTTCGCGTGCGCGCAGTTCGACCTCGAGTGCGAGGTCTGGCAGGTGCGGGCGTCGTACGACCAGAAGCCCTACCGCCGGATCATGATCGAGACCTTCGGCGGCACCGTGCACCCGAGCCCGTCGGACCTGACCGAGGCCGGCCGCGCGATCCTCGCCGCAGCACCCGGACTCGACCGGCTCGCTCGGCATCGCGATCAGCGAGGCGGTCGAGGTCGCGGCGCAGGACCCGACGATCAACTACGCGCTGGGCAGCGTGCTCAACCACGTGCTGATGCACCAGACGATCATCGGCGAGGAGGCGCTGCTCCAGCTCGCGAAGGTGGGGGAGACCCCCGACCTGCTGGTCGGCTGCACCGGCGGCGGCTCGAACTTCGGCGGCCTGATGTTCCCGTTCCTGCGCGAGAAGTGGGCCGGCCGGATGGCGCCGGTCGTGCGGGCGGTCGAGCCGGCCGCGTGCCCGTCGCTGACCCAGGGCACCTACGCCTACGACTTCGGCGACACCGTCGGGATGACCCCGCTGATGAAGATGCACACGCTGGGCCACGACTTCGTGCCCGACCCGATCCACGCGGGCGGCCTGCGCTACCACGGGATGAGCCCGCTGATCAGCCACCTCTACGAGGACGGGCGAGATCGAGGCGGTCGCCAAGACGCAGACCGAGTGCTTCGCGGCCGGCGTCCTGTTCGCCCGCACCGAGGGCATCGTGCCGGCGCCCGAGCCGACCCACGCGCTCGCGGCAGCGGTCGAGGAGGCCCTGCGCTGCAAGGAGACCGGCGAGGAGAAGGTGATCCTCACCGCGCTGTGCGGTCACGGCCACCTCGACCTGCCCGCGTACGACGCCTACCTGTCGGGCTCGATCGTCGACCACGACTGGGACGACGCCGTGCTCCGCGACGCGGTGTCCGCGGCCCTGGAGAAGCTGCCGGCCGGCGTGGGCTGACCGCGGGTCAGGAGGACGCGCGCCACCCCGCAGGCGGGTCCTCGCCGACGCGTCCGTCGACGGCCTCGCGAAGGAGGTCGGCGTGCCCGGTGTGGCGGCCGTACTCCTCGAGCAGGTCACAGACCAGTCGCCGGAGGTTGGCGTGCTCGCCCTCCGGCGTGGCAGCGTGGATCAGCTGGTCGAGCCCGCCGTTGGCGAGAGTCGCGCGGTAGCGCTCGCGGGCGCGCTCCACCGCGCCGTCCCAGAGCGCGTAGAGCTGCTCCGGGTCGTCGTCGGCCGCCGTCCGAAACTCCCAGTCGTTGCTGCCGTCGTGCCCGGCGCTCTCCCACGGCTCGCCGATCGGCTCGCCGCTCAGCTTGGTGGTGGAGTAGCTGTCCTCCACCGCCGCCAGGTGCTTGAGCAGCCCGCCGAGGGTCAGGGAGGACGCGCCGATCGTGGTGCGCAGCCCTGCCGCGTCGAGGTCGTCGGCCTTCCAGCGGAACGTCGTACGCAAGCGGTCGAGAGAGCCGATCAGCTGCTCGGCGTCGGTGCCGGCCAGCGAGGGCTCCCACGGGTAGTCATCGTTGCTCATGCGGTGACGATAGGACGCGGTTCAGCGTGCACGCGTAAATGTCAGATGGGTGACTCCGCTGGGGGAGGAGACCGCCTCGATGTCGTAGCGATCCTCGAGGGCCTCCAGACCGTCCCAGATTCGGACACCGCGGCCGAGCACGATCGGGACCTGCACGAGATGCATGTGGTCGACGAGCCCGGCGGCGAGGAAGTCGCGTACGACGGTCGGGCCGCCGCCGATCCGGACGTCCTGGCCATCGGCTGCTGCGCGCGCAGTCTCGAGCGCCTGTGCCGGGGCGACGTCGAGGAAGTGGAACGTGGTGCCGCCCTCCATCTCGAGCGAGGGCCGGGGGCGGTGAGTGAGCACGAAGGTCGGTGTGTGAAACGGCGGGTTCGGGCCCCACCATCCCTTCCAGTCCGGGTCGTCCCGCCAGCCGGGTGGGCCGAACTTGTTGGCGCCCATGATCTCGGCGCCGATACCGTGACTGTGGCGCTCGGCGAAGGCGTCGTCGACTCCGGCGGTCCCGCCCGCGTCCCAGAACCGGGTAGCGAACATCCACTCGTGGAGACGCTGGCCCGCATGCCCGAAGGGGTCATCGGCGGTCTGCGGCTCGCCGGTGGCGAAGCCGTCGAGTGAGATGGACAGGTTGTGGACCCGTGTGAGTGACATCCGCACGCTCCTCGTTTGGTGATGACGCCTTGCAGTCGGTTCTATGGTGACCGACCAGGGTGACCAGGGATTCTCATCGGCCGGGGTCTATTCGGATCTCGGCACGGGCGGGTCGCGGCGCTACCGAATCCAGACGTGCTGCGCGAACAGCAGGTCGAACCGCTGCGCGGCCAGGTCGAGGAGACCGAACGAGTCTGCGATCGTGCCGTGCGGGTGCCGCTCCATCCTCATCAGCGCTCCGGAGGGGTCGCGGTCGTCGGGACCAACGTCTTCACGGCCGTGTGCCAGCGCGGTGGCGGCCGCTCGGCCCACCACAGAGGCTCGTCGGATCCGACTTCGATCCGGTGCAGGTCGAAGATGTCGTCGTACCAGCTGCGGCTCGCGGCGATCGCCGCCAGAAGGCGCTGCTCCGTCACCGGCGCAGGCTGCACCTTCCGCTTCACGCCATGAGCGTGAGCCGGACCTGCGCGTCGTCAGGACCGTGAAGCCGCCTGCCCTGCAACCGGCATCGATCGCGCGACAGGCCGGTAGCCCAATCGGGTCGAGCAGGAGCCTCGGTTTGCCGGCGCCGTTGAGACGACAGGTCGGGAGCCGCTCATTGGCACCCCGGCAACAAGTTTGTTAGCATTGTGGCAACAAGGACGCCCGGACGGAGTCCCCGAGTCCTGTCGCAGTTCGGTCTCGGCGCCAAGGGCACCCACCCGGCTCATATCACGCACACAGAGGGAAGAACTGCACATGGGTCCGGCCGACGACTACGAGGGCGCCCGCCACCGCGGTCTTGCGGATGCGGAGCTGATTCTGCTCGCGGTGCAGTGGCTCGAAGCGGTCAAGAACGTGCCAGACGCCGAGCTCACACCGGAGATGCGCGGCTACCGCGACGGCTTGCAGGAAGGGCTGGGCCTATGAGTGGTCACATCCCTACCGCAGGTCCTTGATCCGCGGAGCCGCGCGTGTCAGCGTCGGGCTGGGGTCAGGACTCCAAGACGAACCAGACTGTGGTGCCCCCCGCGTCTCTTTCGGAGCCCCATCGGGTGACGAGAGAATCGACCAGGCGCAGCCCGCGACCGTGCACCTGCAAGGGGTCATCGAGTGATGCGGTCGAGGCGGGCTCCGGGCTGCCCCCGTCACGGACCGTGATCGTAACGGCCCTCTGCTCCACCACGGCGCGTACCACGCAGCCCGTACGCGCGTGGATCAGGGCGTTGGTGACCAGCTCGGAGAGGCACAGGACTGCCGTGTCCGTTGTCTCATCGTCGATGCCCCAGTCCTCCAGGGCACGCCGCAGGAACTTGCGCGTCTCCGAGACGGCAGCGGGGTCAGCTGCCATGTCGTGGACGGCGGTGGTGGCCCCTGGGTGCGGCCGGTCGTCAGAGGTGTCGGTGGGTGGGCGGGCGCCAGCCCGCTGGGCGCTGCGCAGCTGCGCCCCCCAGTCCTCTCCCAGGCGCGTCAGTTCCAGCCGCTGCAACGGGCCGAACTCTTGCCTTTGGTCAAAGAACAAAACGATGCCGCCGATCGTTCGTGACGCCGCGACCAGTGGGACCGCCGCGACCGCGACCGTGGCCGTGTCGCGCTGGCGTTTGACGAAGTCCGCGTACCTTGCGTCCAGCTGGTCCAAGGCGCCACCGACCGGAGTCCCGGTGCGAACGGCCGTGGTCAGGGGCACATCGTCGTAGGCGTCGATATAGCACCACTCGAGACGTTCGTGATGGGTGCCTTCGCTGGCGGTGAATCGCAGCCTTCGGCCACCCCCTTCAGGAATAGCCAGCCCCGCTCGATGCACACCGGGAAGCTCGTTCAACGTCGCCAAGGCCACCCGTGCCCACGCAGACACGTCGAGACGCGAGTCCGCTGACGACAACGACCCACCTTGCACGACGATGAGTCTAAGCCAGCACGGAAGCCAACCTGGGTTGTGCCAGGCCCGAAGCCGCGGCGACTCATGCGGCTACGCTCATGCGAGCGCCAACGTCGGCATGTGTGGGCATGATGTGCGGCGTTTGTGGGTACAACTCCAGGATGGGCGCGAAGCCAGCACTGGTTCGGATGATTCTCGCTGGGCGCGACGAAGGTCGTGATCTCGAGGAAGCGCTGGACGGTCTGGCCCGCATCTTTAGCCGCCCCCGAACGGCGGAGCGGGTTGGCCCGTATTTCACCTGCCAGGAGGCGAACCGCATCGCCTATGTCCTGGTTGCGAGTCGCCACGTCGACGCTGCGATCGTCTGGCTGGACATGCATGCAGCCAGCGACACCGAGGAAGACGCGCACGGGGGCGCCGACTTCGACGCGGCCCACTACATCTACACCGGGGGTCGCTGAGCCCACGACCACTCATCGGCAGACCAGGGTCGACCGCAAAGAGGCAGAGCCGGGGGTGGCTGCTCCGGATCCAGCCAGCGCCTCCGATGGCGTCGGGGGGACGGCGGGCACCGAAGGCGTTGGCTGGACTGGAGCAAGGTATTTCAGCGTGGGTACACGGGGTTATTGGGCGATGGTCGTAGGACCCGGGAGCTAGGAGCCGCCCCGGCATCCACCGTCCCGATCGTGACGGGTCGCAGCGGAGGGCAAGCGCCCACCTCGACCCCGTACCCAGATCCGGGAACTCCTCCGGATCCAACAGGGTGATCAGTACGCCGCCGACCACCACACACTGGCCAGCGTCGCGGCGACGATCACCGCCATCGCATTTCGCCCGACCGCGGGTTGCGCTGGAACGCCTCGAGTCGGCGTTGCACCAACAAACGACCGATGACGTCCGATCCTTTCCTGGAACACAGTAAGGACGATCGTCCCATTGGGGCGTCGCTGGTGCCGAGCAGATTCTCCAGGGTCATCGTCACGACCACAAGTGGCGTCCAAACGCCGCCGGCCTGGCCAATCGCCATCGCGTTGCGGACCGGTTCGTGGTCATGGTCGAGCAGCTTCGCGAGCTCGAGTCCCCGCTTGGCGTCCCGTTTGGTCTGCCGGGTGGTGTGGGCCCAGTAGCTGCCGGTGTCGATGGCACCGGCCTCGGCACCGAGGTCGAGGTCGGCGTGGTTGTGCCTTCGTTGTCGTGGTCTCGACACCCGCTCGCTGGCGCTCGCTGCTCGACCACCAGAGCGTCGCTGACCCTCCCGGCGGCGCCGCCGATGCGGACCTATCCTGTCGCGATGACCTCTGCCACGATCGTCGCCGGACTGCTGGTGCTGGTGGCGGTCTGCTTCCTGCTGCTCTCGCTTCGCCGCGTCCCTTCGGGTACGACGGGCGTGATGGAGCGGCTCGGGCGGTACCACCGGACGTTGTCGCCGGGACTGCACTTCGCGATTCCCGGTGACCGGATCCGCACGGTCGACCGGTCGGAGCAGCGCAGCTACTTCCCGGACGTGCCGGTTGCCGCCGTGGACGCGCCGATGTTGGCCGACGGCTTCGTGAGCTACGCGGTCAGCGACGCCCGGCTGGCGACCTACGAAGTCGCCGACCACCGGTCGGCCGTCCAGCAGCTGGCGATCACGAGTCTTCGAGCGCTCGCCAGTGCGCGCAGGACCGAGGACCTGCTCGCGAGCGGCGGCCAGGTCGCCGAGGAGCTCCGTGGCGTGCTCGAGGAGACCGGCCCGACGTGGGGACTCGAGATCCGTGACGTCGAGGTCACCCTGCTCCGGGATCAGCCCCGGTAGTTCTCCACGGTGCTCGGGTCGCGCACCGATGCGTGGTCGGGGTTCTCCCCGAACTCACGCCGGGCGTCGCGCTGGCGCAGCAGGTCCCACAGCTGGTCGAGCTCGACCTCGACCCGGCGGAGCTGCTGGTGCTCGTCCTCCTGGCTGATCTCGCCACGGGACAGGCGCTCGCGCAGGGCGCGCTCGGAGGCGATCAGGTCGGCGATGTGCTGCCGGATGTCGACATCGGATGCCATGCACTCACTGTCCCCCGTGGCAGGCTGGCTAGGCAACCTGACGCCCAGATCCGGGCGAACCGGAACGGCAAATCGGAACCAATCCGGCACCTGTCGGATTTCGCTTCCCCACGAGCGGGTGCAGCCGTGAGCGCGGAGCTGCAGACACGCATGCAACGGCTCGCGGGCGCCTGGGGCGTGCTGGTCGACGACGTCCAGGAGAGGCCCGGCTCTTCCTGCAGCCGCAGCGGCGGTGCAACCCGCACCTCGCGACCTCGACGCGCCTGCCTGAACCGCGGTCACGCTTCGGGCTTCAGCCGTTCGCCGAAGAAGGCAAGCACGCGATCGACCGCCGCCTGCTGCCGGTGGGCCGTGAGCGTCGAGTGGCCGCGACCTTCGAGCTCCACGCGGACGAACCTGTCGCCGAGCTCGCGAGTCAGGGTCTCGAAGCGGCTGCCGGTGGCAGGGTCCTTGCGGTAGCGCACACCGAGGACCGGGCAACCGTCGGCCGCCCGTCGCTTGACCGTGGCAAGGTCGGCGGGGCTCAGGTTGAGGTCCGCCCGGCGGGCCTTGCCGATCGCGAACGGCGCGGAGGGCTGGGCCACGACCGGCGCCGCCACCGAGTCGTCGACCATCATGGCCAGCGCGAAGCCGCCGGTGAAGCACATGCCGAGCGCGCCGACGCCGGGTCCGCCGAGCTCGGCGTGGAGCTCGCGGGCCAGGCTGCGCAGCCAGGTGGCGACCGGCGCGGTGACCCCCGTCGCGAGCTTGGTGAACTCGTTGCTGACGCACACCTGCCGCAGCGCGGACCCGATTGTCAGTGGGTCGAGGCCGGCACCCGGCGTGCCGAACAGGTGTGGCATCACGACCGTGAAGCCGGCCGCCACCACCTCCTCGGCGAAGCCGACGACGTCAGGGGTCAGCCCCGGGATCTCGTGGATGACCACGACACCGGGACCGGTGCCCTTGCGGTACGTCGGGTGGATCACGCCGGACGCCTCGTGCTCGCCGAGGGTCCAGTCGTCGAGGACCGTCATGCCCGGGAGACTACGCAGTCCGCCAGCACCGGGGAGCCGACGCGCCCGCCGTCGCCGATGGTGGCTTCGACCCGGACGTCCCCGTTGGCCGACCAGGCGCGCACCCGGATCACCTCGCCGGGAAAGACAACTCCGGCGAAGCGTGCCGTGACTCGGCGCACGGCCGCCGCGTCACCGTCGAGAGAGTCCGTCGACGACCAACCGGAGCGCAATGCCGAGGGAACACAGGCCGTGCAGGATCGGCGCCGGGAAACCGGCCGCCTTCGCGAACGCCGGGTCCGCGTGCAGCGGGTTGCGGTCGCCGCACAGCCGGTAGAGCAGTGCCTGCTGTGGTGTCGTGCCGTACGACGTGTCGAGGTCCGGGTCACGCTGCGGCACCTCGAGTCGGTCGACGGACGGCCCGCGCTCGCCGCCCCAGCCGCCTTCGCCCCGCACGAACATGGACGAGCGGGTCGACCACAGGTCGGTGCCGTCGGCCGCAGTGGCGGTGCCTTCCTGCACAATCACGGCCGCACTGCCCTTGTCCCAGACGTCGGTGATCCGGGTCGTCACCGTGGCCGAGCCGCTGGTCGGGATCGGTCCGCGTGCACCTCGATCGCCTGGGTGCCGTGGAGCACCTGCGACAGGTCGATGTCGCAGCCGGGCAGGTCGACGCGGGGGCGTCCGTCAGGTGGAAGGTCGGGGACACGATGCCGAACGACGGCAGCACCTGCAGCCGGTCACCCTCGACCGTCCAGCGCAGCGCCTGACCGGAGACGTTGTCACCCGGGGCCATGCCCGCCCCGACCGCGAGGTGGTAGAGCAGCACGTCGGACTCGGTCCACGTGAACGGGATCTCCGGCAGGGTCGCGCCGACCGTGACGTCCGGGTCGATCGGCATGCGTCCTCCAGGGGCTCGCGTGGTCAGGTACAGCGGCTCCGGAGGGTGGCGACGCCCTCGCCGGTGAGGTCGTCGCAGGCGACGCTGCGACCGGTCATCGCCATCAGAAGCGAGAGCAGCGGGCCCCGCACCTCCGGACCGTCGCCGTTCGTCCAGTCCGTGTCGGTGGCGGCGAGCCGGAGTCCGGCGACCCGGTTCTTGGCGCCGATCAGGGTGTTCGAGCCCTTGTAGAAGTCCGCCACCTGGCGAACGGCGTCGGCGTCGTACGTGTGCGCGATGCCGAGCGGGCGCCGGATGTCCTCGGCGTGGATCAACGTCTCCCCGAGCCAGGAGACCTTCGGTCCGGGCGGGCTGCTCGTGGAGTGCTGGAACGAGCGGAACGTCGCGAGCGTGACGGCGGGAGTGCCACCGAGGTGCCGCTCGATGCCCTTCCGGGAGAACTTCGAGAAGTTGAAGCCCGAGCCTGCGAAGCCGGCGAAGAACTTCGACGGGGTCATCTGCGCAGTCGAGGCCATGTGTGCCAGTGCGTCACGGACCGTCCATTCGCTGCACAGGGACCGGGTTTGCCAGCGGTCGTCGGCCAGGCCCTCGAGGTCGTCGGCAAGCGCGCCGCGCTCGCGCGCGATGGTGCTCCAGAGGTCGCTCATGCCAGAACCGTAGACCGCGGCGTGCCGGACGCGGACCCCACGGCCGTCTCGCACGAGGGGCCGCGAATTCCCGGTCGGGCGGCGGCCCCGACAATGGTGCGTGTGACCGACAGCGCCCACCGACCCGACTCGTGGCTCGGGGAGCTCGACTTCGAGCTGCGCCCGGGCGAGCCGAGCCACATCGATCGTGACGACGTGCGCGCTGTCGAGCGGGCGCAGGCCTTCCGCGACGTGCTCGGCCGGTTCGCGACCGGTGTGGCCGTGGTGACCGCGATGTCCGACGGCGAGCCGGTCGGGATGACCTGCCAGTCGTTCAGCTCGGTGAGCCTGAGCCCGCCGCTGGTGCTCTTCTGTCCCGGCCCGGACCTCGCGCGCCTGGCCGTTGATCCAGCGTGCCGGGCTCGTTCTGCGTCAACCTGCTCGCCGACGGCCAGCACGAGCTGTCCAACGTCATGGCCACCAAGGGCATCGACAAGTTCGCCGACATCGGCTGGGAGCCGACCCCGCGCACCGGTTCGCCGCTGCTGAAGGGTGTGCTCGGCTTCGTCGACTGCACGATCCACGCCGTGCACGAGGCCGGCGACCACTACGTCGTGCTGGGGCGCGTGCAGGAGCTCGAGTCGTACGACGAGGTGACCGACCCGCTGCTGTACTACGAAGGCCGCTACCGGAGCACCGGAGGGTGAGACTCAGGGCAGGTGGTGCGTCGGCCGGGGTGACCGGGTTGGCGGCCGCCACGTCGGCCATCGCCTCGACGATGTTGCGCAGGTTGACCAGCAGCGCGCCGTACACCGGCCAGTGCAGCGCCGGCGAGGTCGCGCCGGGAGAGCTCCCGGCACAACAGGTCGAGGTCCGTCCGGACGGCGCGCAGGTCGTCGTCACTCGCGTCGATAACCGCCGCGGCCGGTGTCGGCGGAGCAGGACCAGCCACCGCTCCCGGAACATCGTCGTCCCACGCGTCGGAAGTCGCGATCGAGATCGACGAGCGTGCGCGCCATGCTGCGGACCTCGGCAACCGACTGCTCGAGCCGGCGCAGCACGTCGCCGTACGTCGCCGGACTTGCCGGCGCGTCCCCGGAGCCGGCTGCGCACGTTGAGCCGGGTGCTCTCGCGTCGCCTCGTCGACCGCCCGCCAGGCGTGCTCGATGTCCTCGTCGAGGTCGCGCGAGCGAGCGACCCAGTCCTCCGCCTCCTCGGCGTCGCAGCCCTCGGCCAGGTCGGCGGCCATGTCGCGCAGCAGCTCGCCGACCTTGTCGTCGATCTGGTCCACCTGGCGTGCGGCGGCCCGGTCGTTGAGCGGTGGGAACACCACCAGGTTGACCAGGATGCCGACGGCGATGCCGATGCTCGTGTCCACGAGCCGCTCGGCCAGCGTGCCCGATGCTGGTGCTGTAGCCGGTCGTGAGCACGATCAGTGCCGTGGTCGCGACGGCCACGCCCTCGGCGCGGAACAGCGGCAGCGACCCGATCACGAAGCCCAGCACCAGGGTGGCCGCGAGGGTGGCCACGTTGACGCCGAAGACGCTGCCGACCGTGAAGGCGAGCAGCACCCCGACCACCGCGGCACCCACGGACTGCAGGCCGCGGGTGAGCGTGCGGTAGACGGTGGCGTGCACCGTGAGAAGTGCCGACCACGGCGCCAGGAACGCCTGGTCGTGCCCGGTCACCTCCACCGCCACCACCCAGGCGACGACGGCCGCGACCACGGTCTTCGCGACCTGCAGCGCGTCGGCCTGGTGCACCGGGTCGGTGACGTGCGCCTTCAGCCGGCGGCCCAGGCCGGTGCTCCCCTCCATGACCCGGACGCTACGCGGTCGGGGGTGTGACGCGCTCCCTGCTCCACGGTCACGGCGGATCAGGCTCGTTCCGCCTCCAGCGCCCGGATCGCGTCGTGCATGGAGAGCGTGCGCCGGGCCGACTCGACGTGCAGGTTCTCCACCATCCGGCCGTGGTAGGTGACCACGCCGGTGCCCCGGCCGTCCTCCCAGGCCTGCAGGATGCCGCGCGCGTCGTCGACCGCCTGCTCGGAGGGGGCGAACGTGGTGTTGGCGCCCTCGACCTGGCCCGGATGGATCAACGTCTTGCCGTCGAAGCCGAGCTCGCGGCCCTGTCGGCACTCGGCGAGGAACCCGTCGGTGTCCTTCACGTCGTTGTAGACGCCGTCGAGGATCGCGGTGCCGGTGGCGCGGGCGGCGAGAAGGCAGAGACCGAGCCCGGTGAGCAGGGGTGCCGGCCCGGCACGTGCTCGGCGTACAGCTCCTTGGCGAGGTCGTTGGTGCCCATCACGAGCACCGTGAGCCGCTCGGACGCGGCGGCGATCTCCTCGCAGTGCAGCATCGCGTGCGGTGTCTCGACCATCGCCCACAGCTTCGGTGCGCTCTGGCGCGTCGAAGTCGGCCATCGCCTCGACCAGCCGGCGCACGGCGTCGGCGGATCCGACCTTCGGCACCACGATCGCGTCAGGTCCGGCAGCGCACGCGGCCTTCAGGTCGTCGCTGTGCCACTCGGTGTCGGCCCCGTTGACCCGGATCGTCAGCTCGCGGCGACCGTAGTCGCCCGAGGCAGCCGCGGCGCACGCGGCGTCACGGGCCGCGGGCTTGGCGTCGGGCGCGACCGCGTCCTCGAGGTCGAGGATCAGCCCGTCGACCGGGAGCGACTTCGCCTTCTCCAGGGCCCGCTCGTTGGAGCTGGGCATGTACAGGACCGAGCGCCGGGGTCGGAACGTCGATCGTTCGTGCACCGCGTCGGGGCTCACGCGGGCACCTCGATCGCGTCGTACTGCTTCTTCAGCTCGGGGTCGACCGCGGCCAGCTGCTCGGCGAGGCGCACCATCACCAGGCACTGCTTGAGCGACGCGTCGTCCTCCATCTTGCCGTCGAGCATCACCGCGCCCGTGCCGTCTCCCATCGCGGCGACCACGCGGCGGGCGTGAGCGACGTCGTCGACGGAGGGGCTGAACACCTTGTTGGCGATCGCGATCTGCTTGGGGTGCAGGCTCCAGGTGCCGACGCAGCCGAGCAGGAAGGCGTTGCGGAACTGGTCCTCGCACGCGACCACGTCGGCGATGTCGCCGAACGGGCCGTAGTAGGGGTAGATCCCGTTGCTCACGCAGGCGTCGACCATGCGGGAGATGGTGTAGTGCCAGAGATCCTGCTGGTAGGTCTTCCGGCCGGTGGCGTTGATGTCGTCGAGCTCGCCCGATCGCGGGTCCTGTCGCACCAGGTAGCCGGGGTGGCCACCGCCGACGCGGGTGGTCTTCATCCGCCGGTCGGCCGCGAGGTCGGCCGGGCCGAGGGAGAGGCCCTGCATCCGCGGGGACGCCGCGCAGATCTCCTCGACGTTGACCATGCCACGCGCGGTCTCGAGGATCGCGTGCACCATCAGTGGCTTCTGCAGTCCGGCCTTGGCCTCGAGCTGCGCGAGCAGCCGGTCGACGTAGTGGATGTCCTCGGCGCCCTCGACCTTGGGCACCATGATCACGTCGAGCCGATCGCCGATCTCGGCGACCAGCGTGGTCAGGTCGTCGAGCCCCCAGGGGGAGTCGAGCGAGTTGACGCGGGTCCAGAGCTGGGTGGGTCCGCTGCTTGAACCGAGATTGGCTGTTCTGCTGGCGAGGTCGACCAGGCCCCGCCGTGCGGCTTCCTTGTTGTCGGCCTTGATCGCGTCCTCCAGGTTGCCGAGCAGGACGTCGACCGTGCCCACCATGTCCGGCACCCTCGAGGCCATCTTCGGGTTGGAAGGGTCGAAGAAGTGGATCGCACGCGAGGGACGGGCCGGGATCTCGGTCAGGGGAAGGGGTGCGCCTACGGCGAGAGGTCGGAAGAAGTCCTTGGCTGAGCGCATGTGGCGGACGCTAGCAGCGGCCCTGACCACCCGGCTGTGACCCATTCCACCGCGCCCAGGTCATCGCGCCCAAGTCGAGCGCGATCATGTGGCCACTCGACTCTTCGAGCCCGACCAGCCCCAGCGCTCGCGTCGTACGACGGGCGGCGTCCGCGGGCCTGACGCCGGCAGCGAGCAGTGGGACCAGGACGTTCTCGTGGGCCGTGAGGGCGTGGGCGAGGGCGTTGCCCTGCGGAACCACCGCGTTGCCCAGGCCGGCGGCCTGTTCGCGACTGCTGATCGAAGTGTCCCCGAGATGCACGCTGCCGTCCGAGGGTGGGAGGGCGCCTGCCAGCGCCCAGAGCAAGGAGGTCTTCCCGGCACCGGAGGGCCCCGTCACGGACACCAGTCGGCCCACGGGTCCCGAAACTGGGCACGTCGCGCCGATATCCGTGTGCGGCGCGACCCTGCCTCGGGCACGCTTCGGCCATGGACCTGAGGGAGTTCACGGCCGACGACGCTGCCGCGGTCAAGATTGCGACCGGTATCGAGAACGCCCGCAACGCCGTCGACGCCCCGTGGGAGCTCCCGCTCACCGAGCACCGGATGGCGATGGAGATCCGCTACGGGTGGGACGGCGAACCGGGCCGCTACTTCCTTGCGTACGACGGGGACGACGTGGTCGGCCTGGGGCACATCGGCGCCAGCGAGTGGGACAACCTCGACCTGGCCTGGCTCGACCTGCAGGTCCTCCCCGAGCGCCGGCGCCACGGACACGGTGCAGCCCTGCTCGACGGGCTGCTCGCCGAGGCGCTGGCCGCCGGCCGGCACGTCGTCGGCGTCGACGCCTGGGACGGCACCCCCGGACCGGCGTTCGCGGAGGCCCACGGCTTCGTGCGCAAGAGCCAGGAAGTCAAGCGGCGCATGCACCTGAGCGAGGTGGACCTCGAGGAGGTCCGGGAGCTGCGTGACGGGGCGGCTGCGGCTGCGGCGTCCTACGAGCTGCTGCGGCTGCCGGGCAGGACCCCCGACGACCTGCTGGACGGCGTCGTGGAGATGACCGGGGCGATCAACGACGCGCCGATGGACGACCTGGAGATGGAGGACGAGGAGTACTCGCCCGAGCGGATCCGCACCTACGAGGCCGCGGTGATCCGGGGCGACCGCCGGCTGTACCGGCTCGTCGCGCGGCACCGGGAGTCCGGCGAGCTGGCCGGGCACACGGTGGTGGTGGTGGACGTCGACGCCCCGGAGCACTCCGAGCAGCACGACACCAGCGTGGTCCGCGCCCACCGTGGTCACCGCCTCGGGCTGCTGCTCAAGACGGAGATGGTGCTCTGGCTCGCGGAGGTGGAGCCGCAGCTGGAGACGGTCGACACCTGGAACGCCGAGTCCAACGCCCACATGATCGGCGTCAACGAGCGGCTGGGCTACCGCGTGCTGGGCCGGGAGCTGCAGTTCCAGCGCCGGCTGGGCTGACCCGACGGGGCTCGGGCGTACGACGTGGGAAGGTAGGTTTCGAGTGCGTGCCGGGACCCGTCCTGGCAGAACTTCGGGAGACACCTCATGGTGAAGAAGCTGGGTGCGACCGTCGCCGTGGCGCTCCTGCTCGCCACGTCGGCCTGTGGTGCAGGGCGTCCCTCCGAGGGGGAGCTCTCGACGGCGATGCAGAAGGGCGTCAAGACCAACGATCAGACGGTCAAGCTCACCAAGGAGCAGGCCGACTGCGCGGCGAAGATCTTCGTCAAGTCCGGCCTCTCCGACGATGCCCTCCAGGCGATCGCCGATCGCGACGAGACGTACAAGGAGTCCAAGAAGGACGCGGCTGCGTTCGAGAAGATCAAGACCGACCTGGGTGAGTGTGTCTGAGGGGGCCACGTCTGATCGCTAGGCGGCGCGCAGCATCAGCTTGCGGATCCGGTCCGCGGTGTACGCGCCGAGTCCGAGGTCGGCCCAGACCAACCGGACCATGGCCCACTGGGTGATCTCCCGGAGCCGGTCCTCGCGACGCTTCTCGTTGAACACCACGTCGCCCGGATCCTGGCCGGGCAGGAGTCCGCGTCCGTACTTCATCCGGCCGTCGAACTCCCCGAGCAGTCGATGCTCGGGCCAGGCGAAGTCCGAGATGCCGACGAGCTGGCCGTGCTCGTCGTACACCTCGAACTGGAGGTCCGGCGCGGGCAGCCCGTGCCGCCAGCACAGGTACCGCGCCCGCGTCTCGCCCGGGGACTCGGACCGGCCGTCCGCCAGTCGGACGACGAGCTGCATGTGCAGGGTGCGGGGCCGGCGTTCCATGGCGGCGAACTGGTCCACGAGCTCCTGGCCGGTGCAGCGGCCCATGTGCAGCGCGCCGTCGGCTGAGACGAGTGTCGACTCCACCGAGTTCAGGGTCCCGTGCTCGATGACGGCGCGCGCCGCACTGGTGGCGGCATGGCCCTCGGCGGTCGTCACGAGCTCCGCGTCGCCGACCTCGCCCTCGTGATGGTGGACGCCGGCCTCGGTGCGGCCGATCCCGCAATCGAGACGCGTGACGTGGACCACCTCGAGGTTTGCGGCCCAGACCGGGACGTTCTGCATCACGAGCGAGGACGTGTGGGACAGCGCGACGCGCGGGCCGAGGGCTCGCATCACCGAGGTGCACATCAGCTTGTGACGTGCGACGTTCGTGACCGTGTCCCACCGGTCGGGAGTGGTGTAGGCGCCTTGTCGCACGCGGCGAAGTACGCCATGGCGCAGGCTGGCCGCGAGCTCGCGGTCGGTGACGCCGAATCCGATCATCTCGCGGCGGAGCGCGACGCCCGTGTCGGCGATGAGCTGCAGTGCTTGGTCCATGCGGGAACTGTCCGACGACGCGCGCGTCGCGAGAACGGGTCGGGCTCGGTCGGTGGAGATCTAGCGTCGGTCATGCACCTGTGGACGCCGGGTGGCGCAGTCCGCCCTCGATACCTTGGGAAGGCTCCGCCCCCGGGCCCCCTCAGGCCGCGCCCGGGCCCTCGTCGCGCACCCGCTGCACCTCGGTCATCGCCTCGCGCAGCCGGCCGAGCCAGTCCTCGGCGTGCTCGCCGACCAGCCGGACGCACCAGGCGAGCGCCTCCGCGCGGCTGCGGGCGACGCCGGCCTCGACGAGGGTGTCGAGCACGAGCCGCTCGGGCTGCCGCAGCCGCGTCATCACCGGTACGGCGAGGTTGGTGAACACCGACCGCACCGGGCCGCACTCGGCGCCCCACGCGACCTTGCGGCCGAACCTGTGCTCGGCCTCGCGGGCGATGTGGATCCGCTCGTCACGGGTGTCCTCGCGGAACCGGGAGATCCGGCCCTTCGCGGCGGCAGTGGCCTCTCGCGCCGTCCGGCTCGCCCTCGATGTCCTCGGGAGCAGCGAGGGTGCCGACGACGAGGATCTCCTCGCGGTCGGTGGTCACCTCTGGCGGCTCCGGTGAACCAGGCGTCGGGCAGGCGGCCGCGGATCCAGCCGGCCGACCTCGGTGTCGCTCGTCGTCATCACGGCCTCCTGTAAGTGTGTAATGAAGTAATCATCCGGGCGCAGCGCCCCGAAATCAAGGTCCGCTGCTCGACGGCAGAACCGCCTGCGGCAGAACCGCTGGAACGCCGCACTCCGGCCTGACCACGCTGGGGCACCACAACCCGGAGGTGCCCATGACCAGTCCGCCGATCCCGACCGGCTCGCTCGACGACCAGCTCACCGCCCGCCTGCTCCACCAGCGGATCATCGTGCTCGGCCAGGAGGTCGACGACGCGCATCGCCAACCGGCTCTGCGCCGAGCTCCTGCTGCTCTCCGCCGAGGACGCACACCGCGACATCAGCCTCTACATCAACTCGCCCGGCGGCTCGGTCTCGGCCGGCCTCGCCATCTACGACACGATGCGGCTGATCCCCAACGACGTCAGCACGCTGGCGATGGGCCTGGCCGCGAGCATGGGCCAGTTCCTGCTCTCCGCGGGTACGCCGGGCAAGCGCTACGCCCTGCCGCACTCGCGCGTGCTCATGCACCAGGGGTCGGCCGGCATCGGTGGCACCGCCGTCGACATCGAGATCCAGGCCGAGAACCTCGAGCACACCAAGAACGTGATGATGCGGCTGATCGCCGAGCACACCGGCCAGCCATGGCGACAAGGTGGAGGCGGACGCCGTACGCGACCGCTGGTTCACCGCCGAGGAGGCGCAGGACTACGGCTTCGTCGACCAGATCCTCACCGACGTCGCCGACGTGACCCCCGCCCGCCTTGCCCAGCCGGTGGGTCTGCGATGAGCTCCTACACGATCCCCAGCGTGGTCGAGAAGACGATCCGCGGCGAGCGCGCCGTCGACATCTACAGCCGGCTGCTGACCGACCGGATCATCTACGTGGGCACCGAGATCGACGACGGAGTCGCCAACGTCGTGATCGCGCAGCTGCTGCACCTGGAGTCGGAGAGCCCGGCCTCGCCGATCGACCTCTACCTCAACTCCCCCGGCGGCTCGGTCACGGCGATGCTCGCGGTCTACGACACGATGCAGTACATCGGCGCACCCGTCGCCACCACCTGCGTCGGCCAGGCGGCGTCGTCCGCAGCGGTCCTGCTGGCCGGGTGGCGAGCCGAGGGCCGCCGGATGCTCCTCCCGCACGCGCGGGTCGTCCTGCACCAGCCGTCGGGCGGTGGTCAGGGGGCGCTGCCCGACCTCGCCGTACAGGCCAAGGAGATCGTGCGGCTGCGCGCGGAGATGGAGCAGATCCTGTCCCGGCACACGGGGCAGACCGTCGAACGGCTGCGCGAGGACACGGGTCGCGACCTGGTGATGACCGCCGCACGAGGCGGTCGCCTACGGCCTCGCCGACGGGGTGCTGGAGGAAGGGCTAGACCGGCAGTGCGACGGGACCGGTCGGTCGGGTCGTCAGCGTGCGCGTCACCCGGCCGGTCAGGTCGACGAGCCGCAGCCCGAGTGCGCCCTGGATCGCGCCGAGAACCTCGGAGCTCGGCTCCTTGCGTCCGCGCTCGACCTCGGACAGGTACTGCGTCGAGACCCCGGCCTCGCCGGCCACGTCGGCCAGTGTGCGGCCCTGACGGTGCCGCTCCTCGCGCAGCTCGCGGCCGACCACCTCGCGCCACAACGGCTCGACGGCGGGCTCGGCCGGGCGTGCCGGCTCCGGCGTCGAACGCGGGAACCCGATCACGTGACCCATGCACCGAGCGTAGGCCCGTCGTACGACGCCGGACAGCGACGTTCACCGAGGGCGAAACGCGGTCGGCCCTCCACCGGTTCGCGACCCGCGAACCGGCGCTGCTGGAGAGCCGTGCCGGCTAGACGTCCGCGAGCGCCACCGTGTCGTCGGCGAGCCGGTCCGGAGCGACCCGGGTGCCGACGATCCGGCGTACGTCGTCGATCGCGTCCCAGTCGTTGGCGTGCATGCCGGCCACCACCTCGTCGCCGCGCAGCCACCAGGCCGTGAACGCGTACGACGCCGGGTCGCCGCGCAGCACGACCCGGTCGAAGCCCTCCGGTCCGGGGCTGCCGACGTACTCCATGCCGAAGTCGTACTGGTCGGTGAAGAAGTACGGCAGCGCATCCGCGACCGTGTCCTTGCCGAGCACGTTGGCCGCGGCGACCTTGCCGTGCTGGATCGCGGTGTCCCAGTGCTCGACGCGCACCGGTCGACCGAGCACCGGGTGGTCGGCGTTGGCGACGTCGCCGGCCGCGAGCACGTGCGGGTCGCTCGTTCGCAGGTGGGCGTCGGTGCGGATGCCGTTGTCGATCACCAGTCCGGCCGCTTCAGCCGGCTCGACGACCGGCTCGACGCCGATCCCGACCACCAGCAGGTCGCAGTCGCAGGGGGTCGCCCTCGCGCAGGTGCACGAGAGCCCCGCCCCCGGATCGCTCGATGCCGGTGATGCCGATGCCGGTGCGCAGGTCGACGCCGTGCTCGCGGTGCAGGCGCGCGAAGATCGCTGCCACCTCGGGCCCGACGACCCGCAGCAAGGGTTGGTCGAGCGTCTCCAGCACGGTCACCTCGGCGTCCGCGTTGCGGGCGGCCGCGGCCACCTCGAGACCGATCCAGCCGGCGCCGACGATGCCGATCCGGGTGCCCGCGGTCAGCCGTTCCTTGAGCCGCAGGGCGTCCTCGAGGGTGCGCAGGTAGGCCACCGGGGCACCGCTGTCGTCGGCCATCGCCAGCCGTCGTGGGCGGGAGCCGGTCGCCAGCAGCAGCTGGTCGTAGCCGTCGCTGCCGTCGTCCGCACGTGCACCTCGCGCGCGCCGAGGTCGAGGGCGCCGACCCGGTTGCCGACCCGCAGGTCGACGTCGTGCTCGGCGTACCAGGCGGACTCGTGGACCAGCGGGTCGTCCTCCGTGGCGTTGCCCAGGAGCAGGTCCTTGGACAGCGGCGGGCGTTCGTACGGCGGGCGGGGCTCGTCGGTGAACAGCGTGATCGGCCCGTCGTGCCCGCCCTCGCGCAGCTCGGTGACGAACGTGCCGGCGGCCAGGCCACCGCCGACCACGACGACGCGGTCGCTCATGACCGGCCGCCCTGCTCGCGGGTGAGCGCAAGGAACTCGGCGCGTGTCGCCGGATCCTCGCGCAGCCGGCCCGAGCAGTCGCGCGGTCACGGTGCTGGCTCCCTCAGCCCGGGCGCCGCGCACGCTCATGCAGGTGTGCTCGGCCTCGATCACTACGCCGACGCCGTGCGGGGAGAGCTCCTGGCGCAGGTGGTCGGCGACCTGGCTGGTGAGCCGTTCCTGGGTCTGTACCCGGCGCGCGAAGTGGTCGACGGTGCGGGCCAGCTTGGACAGCCCGACGATCCGGTCGGCGGGCAGGTAGCCGACGTGAGCGACACCCACGAACGGCAGCATGTGGTGCTCGCACAGCGACCGCACCGGGATGTCACGCACCAGCACCATCTCGTCGTACCCCTCGCTGTTGGGGAACGTCGTCATCTCGAACGGCTCCGGGCTGAGCAGCTCGGCGTACGCCTGCACCAGCCGACGCGGGGTCTCGGCCATGTCCTCGTCGTCGATCGGGAGGCCGAGGGCGCGCAGCATGTCGGCGGCCGCGTCGGTGGCCCGGTCGATCTGGTGCTCGTAGGCGACGTTCGAGGAGGGGAGTGACTGACTGGCTCATCGGGCGGCTCCTGTGGACGACGTTTCTAAAAGACAGTATCGTGCACGGTAGTAACCAGGAGCAGCCGACGTCAAGCGAGGGCGACATGGACGAGTACGCCGCGGTGGCCGCACTGGCCGACCCGGTCCGGCGCCGTCTGTACCGCTACGTTGTCGCGCAGGCCGACCCGGTCGGCCGGGAGCAGGCCGCCGAGGGTGCCGGAGTGCCCCGGCACACCGCCCGGTTCCACCTCGAGAAGCTCGTCGACGAGGGACTGCTGGAGACCGAGTACCGCCGGCTGTCCGGGCGCGCCGGCCCAGGGGCGGGGCGTCCCGCCAAGCTCTACAAGCGCACCGCGGCGGAGGTCTCGGTGCAGCTGCCCGAGCGCAGCTACGACCTGATCGGCTCGGTGCTGGCGGGCGCGGTCGCGCGGTCACTGGCCGGCGAGCCGCTCGAGTCGGCGCTCACCCGCGAGGCACGGGACCGCGGCCACACCGCCGGTGTGACGTACGACGGCAGCGGGAACGACCTGGAGCGCACCGCCGGCCTGCTCGCCGACGAGGGTTTCGAGCCGAGCATCGACGACGGCATCCTCTCGATGCACAACTGTCCGTTCGACGTGCTCGCTCACGAGCAGCCCGCGCTCGTGTGCGGTGTCTCCCTCGACTACGTGGAGGGTGCCCTCGAGGGCCTCGGGTGTCGCCGGTTGTCGGCACGGCTGCAGCCGGCTCCCGACCGCTGCTGTGTCCGGGTCGCGCGGGAGTAGCCGCACGAGGCGTTCTGGCAGGGTGGCGCCATGAAGCTGGGACTACAGCTGGGGTACTGGGGCGCGCAGCCGCCGGACGGTGTCGGCGAGCTGGTCGCGGCCGCCGAGGACGCCGGCTTCGACGCCCTGTTCGCCGCCGAGGCGTGGGGGAGTGACGCGTTCACGCCGCTGGCGTGGTGGGGGCGCGAGAGCACGCGGCTGCGGCTCGGGACGTCGATCGTGCAGATGTCCGGACGCACGCCGACGTCGATCGCGATGCACGCGCTGACGCTCGACCACCTCTCGGGGGGCCGGGTGATCCTGGGCATGGGGGTCTCAGGGCCGCAGGTGGTCGAGGGCTGGTACGGGCAGCCGTTCTCGAAGCCGCTGGCGCGCACCCGCGAGGTGGTCGACATCGTGCGCCAGGTGCTCGCGCGCGAGGGGCCGGTCACCAACGACGGCCCGCACTACCCGTTGCCGTACGCCGGCGAGGGGGCCGTCGGGCTCGGCAAGCCGTTGAGGTCGATCGTGCACCCGCTGCGGTCCGACCTCCCGATCTGGCTCGGTGCCGAAGGACCGAAGAACGTCGCGCTGACCGCCGAGATCGCGGACGGCTGGATCCCGATCTTCTACTCGCCGGCAGCCGCGGGCATGTACCAGCCGTGGCTGGACGAGGGCTTCGCCCGCCCCGGCGCCCGTCGTACGCGGGAGGACTTCGAGATCGCCAGCACCTGCCACCTGCAGGTCACCGACGACCCGGGGCCGGTCCTCGACGCGCTGCGGCCGAGCCTGTCCCTCTACATGGGCGGCATGGGCGCGAAGGAGCAGAACTTCCACAAGCAGGTCTTCGAGCGGATGGGGTACGCCGAGCTCGCCGACCGTGTGCAGGAGCTGTACCTCGATGGCAGGAAGGACGAGGCCACAGCGCTGGTGCCCGACGAGCTGGTCGACCAGCTCCACATCGTCGGTGACGCGGCGAAGGTGCGCGACCGGGTGCAGGAGTGGGCGGAGTCCGGCGTGACGACGCTGCTGCTCAGCCTGCGGTCGGCGGCCGAGGTCCGCTCGGTGGCCGAGCTGCTGGCCTGACGATCGGTCGGTCAGTCCGTCGGCAACCGCGACCAGCTCTGCATGTCCTCCCGCCGCCCGTTCTTCTGGTGCACCGAGCGAAGCACACCCTCGAGCGTGTAGCCGCACTTCTCGGCGACCCGGGACGACGCGGTGTTGGAGACGGCGATCAGCAGGGTCGCGCGGATGATGCCGTCGGCGAACGCCCAGTCGGTGAGCAGCCGGAGCGCCTCGGTGGCGTGACCGCGACCGCGCGCCCACGGCGAGATCGCGTAGCCGAGCTCCGCGCTCGCGCCCGTGCGGTCGATAGGCCCGGTGACGGCGTAGCCGACGAACCCGCCGGCGTCGTCGACGATGGCGAAGTTCGCGCGGTCCTCGTCGAGGAACCTCTGTCGCCAGGCCGCGATCCAGCCGTCCGGTGTCGGCACCGGGGTGCCGGTGTACTGCAGGATCGCGGGGTCACGGATCGTCTCAGCGAAGGGCGCGACGTGCTCGTCGGCGAAGGCCACCAGCCGGGTCGTGCTCACGCCGGCACGCTACCGGGCGTGTCCGGACGAGCCCGAGGGTCTTGCGCCGCCAGAAGACCCGACCTACACCTCCACGACCCCCACCCGGTGCCGCTGCGCCAGGTCACGGTAGACCTGCGGGTTGCTCTGCACCCAGGCCTCCGCCGAGGTGCCGGCGATCGGGCCCTTGGCCCGCGCGGGTGTGCCCATGGCGAGCACCTCCGCCGGGATCTCGCCGGTGACCACCGATCCAGCGGCGACCAGCGTCCGAGCGCCGACGGCGGCGCCGTCGAGCACCGTCGCGTGGTTGCCGACGAGCGCCTCCTCGCCGATCGTCGCGCCGTGTACGACGCAGGCGTGGCCGATCGTCGCGCCGGGACCGACCTCGGTGACGATGCCCTTCGGGGAGTGCACCACTGTCCCGTCCTGCACGTTGGCTCCGGCCCGGACCACGATCGGGCCGAAGTCGCCCCGGAGCACCACGCCGTACCAGACCGAGGCGTTCTCCTCGACGTTGACGTCACCGATCACCGAGGCGGTGGGCGCGACGAAGGCGGTGGGATGGACGGTCGGGGACTTCCCCTCGAACGAGTAGAGCGGCATGCCGCCCAGATTACGCAGGGCTAACCTCCCGCCGCTCGACTCGTTGGCCCTGTATGGGAACGACCGAGGGAGCGCCATGACCGAGCACCAGAACACCCAGCCGTCACACGTCCGCCGGGCTGGCGTCGTACAGCTCCTCGTCGTCGTGCTCGGCCTCGCCCTCGGTGCGTCCGCTTTCGGTCTCTGGCCCTCCACGGCTGCGACCGACCCCTTCCCCAGCGCACTCGCGAAGCCGGTCTGCGGACCGGGCGCGCTGCGCGAGACCGGCCGCGACGGCCGGGTGCCGAGCTCGGACTACGCATCGGGGCGCTACCGGAAGGGCTACCGCTGCAACACCGAGCTGGTCTCCCGCCAGGGCGACACGGGCGGCTTCAAGGTCGAGCGGTACGTCGACGACGCCGGCCGCGTGTGTGCGTACTACGACTCGACGCTGCTCTTTCCCAAGGACGTGCTGATGCAGGCGGCGAAGGGCCTCGGTGTCGTCGTCCTGGACATGAAGAACCCAGCGAAACCGGTGAAGACCGACCAGCTGGTCTCGCCCGCGATGCTCAGCCCGCACGAGTCGCTGCTGCTCAACATCAAGCGTGGCCTGCTCGGCGCCGAGCTCGGCAACCCAGCGACCAACGTCTCCGTGCTCGACCTGTACGACGTGCACACCGACTGCCGGCACCCTCGGCTGCTCTCGAGCACCCCCACCGGCGGCTTCGGCCACGAGAGCGGCTGGTCGCCGGACGGGAGGACCTTCTACGTCACCGGGACGGCCGGGAACACCTTCCAGGCCGTCGACGTGAGCGACCCGGCCGCGCCGAGGGTGATCTACACGGAGCACGGCGTGAACTACCACGGGCTGCGAGTCAGCAACGACGGCCGCCAGCTGTACGTCGCCAACATCGGCAACCCCGGCGACGGCCGCTTCGCCACCGGAGGACTGCGGATCCTCGACGTCAGCGAGATCCAGGCACGGAAGCCCGACCCGCAGGTGACGGTGCTGTCCTCGCTGACCTGGCGCGAGATGTCGATCCCGCAGGCGGCCGAGCCGTTCACGCGCGACGGCCACCGGTACCTGCTCGAGTTCGACGAGTACGCGAACTACTCCGCGGCCGGTGGCGCCGACCAGTCCGGCTCACCCGTGGGCGCCGCCCGGATCATCGACATCCAGGACGCCCGGCACCCGGAGGTGGTCTCGAACATTCGGCTCGCTGTGCATCAGCCCGCGGCGCGGAAGGGTCGAGCAGAAGAACGACCCGGGCGCCTCCAGCCCGGTGCAGGGGTACGCCGCGCACTACTGCTCGCTGCCGAGGCGCACCGACCCGAACCTCGTCGCCTGCTCGATGATCCTGTCCGGACTGAGGATCGTCGACATCCGCGACCCGGCCCACCCGAAGCAGGTCGGCTACTACAACCAGCCGATCGCGATCGGCGACAAGCCGGCCAACCCGAGCGTCGGCGGCGCCTACGCGATGTCGCAGCCGGCATGGGACGTCGGGCGGGACTCGATCTGGTACACCGACGGCAACTCCGGCTTCTTCGACGTCCGGCTGACCAACGGGCTCCAGGACCTGTTGTGAGTGACCAGACCAGGACGGACGAAATCCTCGAAACCGCCTCTTCGGAGGTGGCCGTGTTCCTATCCTGTGCCGTGCGGGGTGGGGACGATGGATCGCCACGCCCTGGGACGAAGGGGAGACGATGCAGTACCGCGAGGTGCCCTGGTCGGTGGACCACGTGCACTACCCGGAGCTGGTCCAGGATCTGATGGACCTGGGCCTGTTGTCCGGCGGCTGCGTGATTCTCGACGGCGACACCGACCTCACCCCGATCCCGCTGCTGGTCGACCGTGAGGCCACCATGGTGGTCGAGGTCAGTGACCACCACCGGACTCCCGCGATGCGGCTGCGCACCGTGCTCCGCAACGGCTTCCTGGTCGAGACCCGACTGCGCTGGGAGACCCTCCCGCCCTGGCCGGAGCGGATGCAGAAGGCCCGCCGGCTCACGGACATCGACACCGAGATGACCGGTCACGCCGCGCGCGGCCGTTCCGTCGTGATCGAGACCGGTCCGCCCGAGCGGGTGCTCGCCCGGCACCGGGACCATGTCCTGGCCGTGTCCCGCGAGCAGGTGTCGAGCCCGGTGGAGCTGACCACGGTCGACGACGCCCTCAACATCTGGAACGCCGCGCTCGCCCACGACGAGCGGGTAGAGCAGACCTGGCGGGAGATGGTCGACCGCGGCCAGCTCGCGGCGTTCGTGGTCGCCGTGCTGCTCGTGATCGCCGGCTGGGCGAGTGGAGAGTGGTGGGTCGTCGCGATCACGCCGCTGCTGGTGGCTGCGACCTGGTACACCTCGCCGTACGTGCTGGTGCTGCTCCGCACCTCGCGCCAGAGCCGCCCCGCGTTCGCCTGGACCAACCCCGCCCCGCGTCTTCCGATCGAGTCCGCCCTGTAGCTGCTCGCGACCACCTCGTCGCTGTTTGCGGGTTGTAGCGGTGACGCCAGCCCGCCGGTGGTCGAGCAGGGAGCCCCGGCGAGCCACGCAAATGCGGGGTTTCCGGGGTCCGCACCACTTCGTCGACCCCGACAACTCCGCACTTGCGAGCTTCTGCGGCGAGCAGGACCCGGTCGCGCGTCGAGCTCCGGCTCCGGCGGTCACCGCTCCTCGACTGCGCCGAGCACGGGCTTCAGGTCGACGACGGGCGTGCCGTCGATCGCCTCGAGACCGGACACGTGCAGCCGGCTGCCCTCGACGGCGAGCACGGTGACGCGGTGGAGGCCGAGCGGGTTCGGGCGGTCCGGTGAGCGGGTGGCGAAGACGCCGGTCTCCGGGCGGGCCGGGTCGTTGCGGGGGCGGGTAGTCAACGTCGAGCGGTCACCCTGGTGCAGCCAGGTGAGCACCAGGAGATCGTCGCCGACGGTGATCCCGCTCAGTGCCGGTGCGACGTCGTCCGTGAGGTGCAGGTCGGCCTCAGGCGCGCCTTCGTCTCCTTGGCGTGGCGCGTCGGCGCGCGAGGTGAGTGTGCTGCGGACGTGCCCGATGACATGGAGCGTCAGGTCCATGGACCGCATTCTGGCGCACCTGGCTCTCGATTCTGCGGCTGCGCGACGACGGTGCGCTGGCGCTGGCCAAGGCTCACCCGATGGCCGTAGGGCGCAGTCAGACCACCGTTGCCGAGAACATGAAGCACCCGTAGCCGATGTTGCGGCTGTGCACCTCGACCACCCCCGGCTCCGCGAGCACCTCGGCCAGCACCTGCTCCGGGTCCGTGCCGTCGTGGGTGCGGGTCGCCGGGTGGATCCAGCCGCGGTCGTCGTACGCGCGCAGCACCTGCGGACGCGAGCGCCAGGCCCGCGGGTACGACGTAGTGCTGGCGGGCCCGGCGCACGAGCCCGCGTGCACGAAGACCGCGCCGGTCTCGACGTAGGGGCTCGCAGGGAGGCGCGGCCGGTACCCCATCAGCAGCAGGTTCGCACCCGGCTCGGCGTCCGTGAGGCAGCAGCGCACCGGCTCTCCGCCTGACGCGGTGACCTGCTCGACCGGGGTGCCGTCCATGTCGACGCCGGCGCGCCGTGCGTGGTCGACCGCGTCGGGGGCGACGGTGTGGAAGGTGATCGTGTCCATGACTGGTAGACGACCCGGCCGGGGCAGACGTGAGGTCAGCGGCGGCGGCGTACGGCGTCGGCGAGGCCGACCAGCACGAGCACGACCGCCAGGCCCATCAGCACGAGCCCGAAGATCTCGGCCGGCCCACGCTCGGCGGCGTACGACAGCAGCCTCCCGAACAGGCCGAGCACGATCCCGCCGGCGACGAACGGCACGGTGCGCGACACGGTGACCGGTTCGACGGTCGTCGGTGCCAGCGACGGCGGCTTCTCCACGTGATCCGGGCGGCTGAGGGCGCCGCCGCACTTGGGGCAGACCTTGAGGTAGTCCTCCGCGACCGCGTGCCCGTTGCTGCAGGAGCGCGTGGTCACCATCCGCCCTCGCGCCACTCGGCGGGGTGAGGTCGTTCGGAGGGGGCCAAGAGGGACATCGTGCCCTCATGGCCGCCACCGCACGGACCAGTCCACATCGCGACGCACTGTACGCCCGCATTACCGACGGCGAGCTGGGGATCTGAGGAGGCTGCCACGCGGCAGCGCGGGGGGAGGTTGGTGCCCCAGACGGGGCCCCGGGTCTGCCACACGTGGGGGACGCGTACGCAGTCCGAGGTCCCGCACTGCGTCGAGGCCCGAGGGGCGCGTATGGAGGGGGGCCCCGGAGATCCCGACGTCATTACGGTACGCCTCTGGTCCCGAATGGAACACACCACGATAGGGGGACTGCGGTATCCCGGCCGCGGTCCCGTCCGCCCGGCGTCGGGACGGCGGCCCGAGCGGGCTACGTCATCGTGGCGGCGCCCGCGTCGACCCTGCCCGATCCGAAGAACGAGGTGTGGCCGGCGGCGCCTCCCATGCACCGGGTCCGCTGGTCGCTCGGGTCCAGCTGCTCCAGTGGGCCGGGCAGGCCATGGGCGTCGCGGTGCGCTTGAGCGCGGGGGCCACGCCACCACGCTCAGGTCCCGCATCATCGCTCGCTGGCCGGCGTGCGACCTCGTCCTCCACGCCCTGACCTCGGCGATGCCCGCACCGTTGATCGGGCCGATGGACCCCGCCGAACTGCCCGGTGGCTGGACGATCCGCTCAGCCAACTCGCGTGGTCACCATCCGCGCTCGCGCCACTCGGCGAGGTGGGGTCGTTCGGTGCCGATGACCGAGTCGTTGCCGTGGCCGGGGTAGAACCAGGTCTCGTCGGGCAGCCGGTCGAAGATCTTCGCCTCGACGTCGTCGACCAGGCTCACGAACGCGTCGGAGTCGCCGAAGGTGTTGCCGACCCCGCCCGGGAAGAGGCTGTCGCCGGTGAACAGGTGCGGAGTGCCGTCCGGGTCGTCGTACAGCAGCGCGATCGAGCCGGGCGTGTGGCCGACGAGGTGGATCACGTCGAGGGTGCACTCGCCGACGGTCACGGTGTCGCCGTCACCCACGGTGCGGCGTACCTCGACTCCGGTCTGCTCGGTGATCGCCCCGGCGTCGTCGGCGCCGGCGACGGTGGAGGCGCCGGTGGCCGACACGACGTCGGCGAGAGCCCGGTGGTGGTCCCAGTGCTGGTGCGTCGTGACCACGGTCGCCAGACCGCCGTCGCCGACCACCCCGAGCAGCCGGGGCGCGTCGGCGGCGGCGTCGACCAGGAGCTGCTCGTCGGTCGCACGGCAGCGCAGCACGTAGCAGTTGTTGGACATCTGCTCGTCGACGGCGACCTTGGTGATCACCAGCTTCGCCAGCTCCCGCACATCGGGGGTGCCGCCTGGCCTGACCTTGCCTGTGTACGCCGCCATGACGTGATCCTAGGAGGGTGCTGAGGAATCCGCTCGCGACGAGCGGATTCCTCAGCACCCTCCTACGCACTCACCGGAACCCCCCACGTGGCCGCCACCGCGTCCGCCAGGTCGTGCACGGTCCGGGTGAGGTCGTCCTCGCCATCGAGCTGCAGGTCGAGCTGGAGACCCATGAAGGTGGCGTCGAGCAGGGTGGCCGCGCGTCGTGCGGTGCGGGCCGGGACGCCGGAGGCCGTCAGGTGGGCGGCGAGGGCGTCCATCCAGACCTCGTTGGCGCGCGCGACGAGCGAGGCGTAGGGCTCCACACCGAGGACGCCGACCGCGGCCGCCTCGACGTACAGCCGCTGGCAGCGGGCCTGGGCGCGGGAGTTGACCGTGGCCCAGAGGTCGAGCACGGCACGTCGTACGTCGGGGGAGGGCGACGAGCGCCCGGATGCCCCGCACGGAGCGGTCGTTGGACGTCGTGAGCACCGTCGCCAGCAGGTCGTCCTTGTCCCGGAAGTGGTAGAGCAGCATCCGGTCGCTGGTGCCGATCGCGGCCGCCAGCGGCCGCAGGGTCAGCCCGATCAACCCGTGCTCGAGCACGTAGTCGGTCGCTGCCTCGGCCAGCTCCTGCCTGCGGTCGGTCATCCCACTCCTGTGCTCGGAAAGGTGCTCGGGAAACGGTTTGGACTCCAGTGTAGCGAGTGCTACGTTGCATGTGTAGCAAGTGCTACATACACGACGGAAGAGGACGACATGGGACTCGCGATCCCGCTGCTGATGCTGGCGATCGGCGTGGAGGTGGCCGCGACCGCGGCGCTGCCGCGCGCGGACAGCTTCCGCGACCCGTTGTGGACGGCGCTCGTGCTCGGCGGGTACGCCCTCGTCGATCTGGCTGCTGTCGGTGGTCGTGGAGTGGATGCAGGTCTCCGTCGCCTACGCGATCTGGGCCGGCCTGGGCACCGCGCTGATCGCCGTGGTCGGCGTGGTCGCGCTGGGGGAGTCGTGGGACCTCACGAAGGTGGTCGCGCTGTCGCTGATCGTGGTCGGCGTCGTGGTGCTGAACCTGCACGGTGTCGCCCACTGAGCGTGCCCATCGGCTGAGACGCCACTGAAGCGCGACTCAGCCGACTAGATTTGTGGACATACCCGATTGCTGAGGAGATGCCCATGAGCGTGACCGACGAGTTCCTCGCAGCCAACAAGGACTACCAGAAGCGGCTTCAACGGGTCCGCTGCCGCTGCCGCCGGCACGCAAGGTCGCCGTGCTGGCCTGCATGGACGCGCGCCTCGACCCGGCGAAGATCCTCGGCCTCGAGGAGGGTGACGCGCACGTCATCCGCAACGCCGGCGGCGTGGCCACCGAGGACGCGATCCGCTCGCTGACGATCAGCCAGCGGCTGCTCGGCACCGAGGAGATCGTGCTCGTGCACCACACCGACTGCGGGATGGTCACGTTCTCCGACGACGTCTTTCCGCCAGGACATCGAGAAGGAGACCGGGATCCGTCCCAGCTGGTCGGCGGAGGCCTTCCCAGACCCGGCCGCCGACGTCCGGCAGTCGGTGAACCGGATCAAGGCCTCGCCGTTCATCCCCAACACCGACCGGGTGCGGGGCTTCGTGTTCGACGTCGCGACCGGAGCGCTCGACGAGGTCTGAGCTCAGGGGCGTCTGGGCGACCGGCGCCACGGTGCCAGCTCCGGCAGGGTGCCGGTGTCGCTGGTCACACCTTCGCCGGCGCCGCGACCCACCAGCCACCAGCCGAGCGCGCTGCCGGTGCCGCGCACCTCGGGTCCGCCGCCCTCGCCCACGGACCAGCTGCGGCCGAGGTCGGTGGCCAGGGCCGTGAACGGACCGGAGCCGGACTGGTCGCGAGCGACGACGTCGAGCAGATCGCCGACGAACGGAGCCGGCCAGTCGGCGTGGGCGTAGCCGGCGTCGAGGTCGGCGTGGTGGATCTCGACCTCTCGATGGCGCATGAGGAGCGTCTCGAGGGCCGGCAGGTGAGGGCCGCCGGGCAGCCGGTCGACGGTGCCGGACCAGGACTCCGTGGGCATGCGTCGTACGGCGTCGGCGAACGCGACGACGCCGGTGTGGAGCCGCACGCCGCACCAGCGTCGGGGTCGGTCGCCGCCAGCGCGTCGATGTCGGTGTCGCGGGCCTCGTCGGAGGCGTAGATCGGCCGGGGGTCACCCGCGGCGAGGCCCGAGAGTGCCGCCGCGAGCCCCTCCGCGTTGAGCGCGAGGTGGGCCACGACATGGGCGCGTGTCCAGTCGGGCAGCACGGACGGCTCCGCGAAGCTGGCCGTCGGGCAGGCCCTCGACCGTCGCCAGCAGGCGGTCGGAGGCGGCCTCGACGGCCTGGAGCCGGGCGGGGACATCAGCGGGAACAACCTCGGTGCTCATGTGCTTAGGCCTACCAGTGCCCGCCGACCGGTGCCACCCGCCGGTGCCAGCCGTTGCCGCCAGCCGTCGGTCGAGGCGGGCCTGTCGGTGCCGCGTGAGAGGGTTGCACCCGTGGGCGTGGCGCGCTTGCCAGGGAGCCGCCGGCGCCCGCTAGCATGGGAACACACGTTCGAAGCCGTCTCGATCCAGAGGACACCGTGGCCGACCAGCTGATCATCCGGGGTGCGCGCGAGCACAACCTCAAGGACGTCTCGCTCGACCTTCCCCGCGACTCGCTCATCGTGTTCACGGGGCTGTCCGGGTCCGGCAAGTCCTCGCTCGCGTTCGACACGATCTTCGCCGAGGGCCAGCGTCGCTACGTCGAGTCGCTGTCGGCCTACGCGCGCCAGTTCCTCGGCCAGATGGACAAGCCCGACGTCGACTTCATCGAGGGGCTCTCGCCCGCGGTGTCGATCGACCAGAAGTCGACCTCGAAGAACCCTCGCTCGACCGTCGGCACGATCACCGAGGTCTACGACTACCTTCGCCTGCTCTACGCCCGCGCCGGCCGTCCGCACTGCCCGGTCTGCGGCGCCGCGATCGAGCGCCAGACCCCGCAGCAGATCGTCGACCGGATCATGACCCACGACGAGGGCACCCGGTTCCAGGTGCTGGCGCCGGTGATCCGCGGCCGCAAGGGTGAGTACGTCGAGCTGTTCCGGCAGCTGCAGACCCAGGGCTTCAGCCGGGCCCGGGTCAACGGCGAGACCCATCAGCTCGCCGACCCGCCCAAGCTCGACAAGCAGAAGAAGCACACGATCGAGGTGGTCGTCGACCGGCTGTCGGCCAAGGCCGTCCAGCAAGCGCCGGCTCACCGACTCCGTCGAGACGGCGCTCCAGCTCGCGGGCGGCCTCGTGGTCTTCGACTTCGTCGACCTGCCGGCGAAGGACCCGGCCCGGGAGCAGAAGTTCTCCGAGAAGATGGCCTGCCCCAACGACCACCCGATCGACACCGACGAGCTCGAGCCGCGGTCGTTCTCGTTCAACTCGCCGTTCGGCGCCTGCCCCGCGTGCCACGGCCTCGGCACCCGGATGGAGGTCGACCCCGAGCTGGTGGTCACCGACCCCGGCGGCACGCCTCGGCGACGGCGTGCTCCAGCCCTGGAGCGGCGCCCACGTCGCCGACTACTTCAACCGGCTGCTCGAGGCGCTCGGCGACGAGCTCGGCTACGACATGGACACCCCGTGGGAGGACATCCCGGACCGCGCCGCGAACGGCGATCCTGGGCGGCCACCCGACCAAGGTCCACGTCCGGCACCGCAACCGCTACGGCCGCGAGCGGTCCTACTACACGAACTTCGAGGGGGTCATCCCCTACATCGAGCGCCGCCACCGCGAGGCCGAGTCCGACACCAGCCGCGACCGGTTCGAGGGCTTCATGCGCGAGGTGCCGTGCCCGGCGTGCCAGGGCAGCCGGCTCAAGCCGGTGTCGATGGCGGTGACGCTCGGCGGCCTGAGCATCGCCGAGGTCTGCGCGATGCCGATCAACGAGACCGCCGACTTCCTGCGCGAGGTCGAGCTCTCGGCGCGCGAGCAGCCAGATCGCCGAGCGGGTGCTCAAGGAGATCCAGGAGCGGCTCCGGTTCCTGCTCGACGTCGGCCTCGACTACCTCTCGCTCGACCGGCCCTCGGGCTCGCTGTCCGGCGGCGAGGCGCAGCGGATCCGGCTGGCGACCCAGATCGGCGCCGGGCTGGTGGGCGTGCTCTACGTCCTCGACGAGCCGAGCATCGGGCTGCACCAGCGCGACAACCAGCGGCTGATCGAGACCCTGGTCCGGCTCAAGGACCTCGGCAACACGCTGATCGTGGTCGAGCACGACGAGGACACGATCCGCACCGCCGACTGGGTGGTCGACATCGGCCCGGGCGCCGGCGAGCACGGCGGCCAGGTGGTCCACTCGGGCTCGGTCGCAGGGGCTGCTCGAGCACGCCGACTCGCCGACCGGCATGTACCTCTCCGGCCGCAAGGAGATCCCGCTGCCCGCCGTACGCCGCCCGCGCACGAAGGGCCGCGAGCTGGTCGTGCACGGCGCCCGGGAGAACAACCTCCAGGACATCGACGTGCCGTTCCCGCTCGGGCTGTTCGTCGCGGTCACCGGGGTGTCCGGCTCCGGCAAGTCGACGCTGGTCAACGACATCCTCTACACGTCGCTGGCCAAGCAGATCTACAACGCCCGCACGGTGCCGGGGCGGCACCGCAAGATCAGCGGCTTCGAGCACGTCGACAAGGTGATCCACGTCGACCAGTCGCCGATCGGGCGCACGCCGCGCTCCAACCCGGCGACCTACACCGGCGTCTTCGACCACATCCGCAAGCTGTTCGCGTCGACGCCCGAGGCGAAGATGCGCGGCTACCTGCAGGGCCGGTTCTCCTTCAACGTCAAGGGCGGCCGCTGCGAGGCGTGCGCGGGCGACGGCACGATCAAGATCGAGATGAACTTCCTGCCGGACGTCTACGTCCCGTGCGAGGTCTGCCACGGCGCCCGCTACAACCGCGAGACGCTCGAGGTGCACTACAAGGGCAAGACCATCGCCGAGGTCCTCGACATGCCGATCGAGGAGGCGGTCGACTTCTTCGCCGCGATCCCGTCGATCTCGCGGCACATGAAGACACTGGTCGAGGTCGGGCTCGGCTACGTCCGGCTCGGCCAGCCGGCGACCACGCTCTCCGGCGGTGAGGCCCAGCGGGTGAAGCTGTCCTCGGAGCTGCAGAAGCGCTCCACCGGGCGCACGGTCTACGTGCTCGACGAGCCGACCACCGGCCTCCACTTCGAGGACATCCGCAAGCTGCTGCTGGTGCTCGGCCGGCTGGTCGACCAGGGCAACACGGTGCTGGTGATCGAGCACAACCTCGACGTGATCAAGACCGCCGACTGGCTGATCGACATGGGTCCCGAGGGTGGCAAGCGCGGTGGCACCCTGGTCGCGGCCGGCACGCCGGAGGACGTCGCCGCCGACCCCGACCAGCTACACCGGCCAGTTCCTGGCACCGCTGCTGGAGGGTCGCAGCCGCACCACGAAGGCGTCCCGCAGGCCGGCGGGGCCTCGTCAGGCTCGACCGCCGGAGACCCCGCCCAAGGCGCCGGCGAAGAAGGCCGCCAAGCAGTCGGCGAAGAAGACCGCCGCGGCCAGCGGTCGTACCACGAAGGGGCAGGCGTCTGCCCGGGCGTCCGCTGGTGCCCGCGGCTCGCGCGCGGAAGGGTCGTCGGCGAGTTCACAGCGAACTCCCAGCAAGCGCAAAGCCGCTTCCTGACCGCAGCGCGTTAGCGTTGCGTGACTCATCAACCGAAGGAGACTCTCCCGATGGCTGACCATGAGCCCCGTCCCACCCGCAGGATCGTCTTCCACGGTCTGGGGGCGCTCGGCATCGCGGTGGCCCTCGCCGGCTGCGGGAGTGACAACACCGGCTCGACGGAGCCCGCACCCGACCAGTCGAAGAGCTCTGGCGGCGGTTCGGGCGGGAGCACGGGGTCGGGCAAGGAGCTTGCGAAGACCGGTGACGTACCGGTCGGCGGCGGCGTGATCCTCGCCGATCAGAAGATCGTGATCACCCAGCCGACGGCGGGCAAGTTCGACGCGTTCTCAGCGGTCTGCACCCACCAGGGCTTCCTCGTCACCTCGGTCGAGGGCGGCACGATCACGTGCAACCACCACGGCAGCCAGTACGACGCCGCGACCGGCGCCGTGACGCAGGGGCCCGCGCCGGCGGGTCTCCAGAAGGTCGGGATCGTGGTCAAGGGCGGCAAGATCCGCGCCAGCTAGCCCCTCCCGCCTCAACCGGCCAGCGCCGTCCCCGCGGTCGCCTCGGCGCGGAACCACTCGTCCCGGCGGCAGTATCGACGGTCGAGTCGCTGGTCTACCAGCGCGATGGCGTCGTCGTACCGGCCGGCTCGGAGCAGCGCGCAGATCCGGGTCTCCTCGACCACCTCGCGCTGGGCGTCGCTCCCGCCGACGCGCCACAACCGCGGCGTGAGCTCGGCCAGGTCGTCCGCCGCGCCGGAGGCCTCGCCGAGCACCAGCCGGCGCATCGCCCGGGCCAGGGGAGCGATGACCGCGACCTGCGTCGGGTCGTCGTCGCCGGCACAGCTGCGCGCAAGGGCGGCCAGCCCGGAGGCGTCCTCGGCGGCACACAGCGCGACGGCCGCGTGCAGGCCCATGAAGGGTGTGGGCGGACATCGGAGCAGCTGGTCGTCGACCTGGGCGAGAACCTCGTCGATCCCGGGCACGGCGCCGCAGCCGGGCGTCAGCGCCCACCGCCAGAGCAGCGACCCGGAGTCGACGAGGCTGCGACAGCCCATGTCCGGGGTCGGTCGGAGCTGGGCGTCGTAGCGGCGCCGGACCGCGTCGAGGTCGCCGGTGGACAGCTCGTGCAGGGCGGCGTGCCAGGAGAAGTGGGTGAGGCTGTCGGCGCGCGCGCCGTCGCCGGTGATCCAGCCGTCCATCCAGGCCAGTCCGGCGGCGTGGTCCGCGGTCTCGTAGTGCGCGTGCGCCCGGGCGTGGGCCGAGTGACCCGCGGCGGGCTCGGCGGCGAGCGATGCGCAGGAGAGGTCCATCGCCTCGTCGAAGCGTCCCTGCTCCTGGCGCATGAACGCGAGCAGGCCGGCGTACCACCAGTCGTTGCCGTACGCCGGGCCGCACCGCTCCACGATCCGCCACGCCTGCTCCGGCACCGTGGTCACCCCGGCGAAGGCGATCGTGGGCACCGCCACGGACAGCAGCAACGCGTCTGCGGGATAACGCTCGAGGTGTCGGACCAGGGGAGCGGAGTCGCCAGCGAGGTGCCGGTCGACCGCGTGCACGTGGCTGCGCTCCCGCTCGGTGCTGCGACGGGCGTGCAGCCGAGCGTCGCGCAACCGGGAGGCGACGTCGACCGGTGCACAGAACTCGTGACCGAGCAGCGCCAGCGCGGCGTGGCCGAGTGCGAACGTCGGGTCGAACGCGACCGCCGAGGCGACCGCCTCGACGGCCCCCCGTTCGAGCCGGAGCAGATGCCCGATGCCCCGGTTGTACGCCGAGACCGCGTCGGCGCCCGCGGTGAGGGCGAGTCCGTAGCGGTCGACCTGAAACATGTAAGTACAGTAGAGAACTAGACAAAGGATTCCAACTCGCCACGCGGGCTCGTCCGCTCGTCGTACGCAGACCGTGCCGCTGGATGATTCCCGAGGCGAGGGTCGGCGCGAGGCTGGTGCCCATGGTCGAACCGGTCGTCACCGCGCTCGGACACGCCGGACTGTGCGTCGAGGCCCAGGGGGTGCGGTTGCTGCTGGACCCGTGGGTGTCCCGGTCCGGGGCGTTCCTCGGGTCGTGGTTCCCGTTCCCGGACAACGAGCACCTGCCCGGGCCGTGGCTGGCCGACGCCGACCTGGTCGTGGTCTCCCACGAGCACCTCGACCACCTGGACCTGGACTTCCTGGCACAGCTTCCGGCGCAGGTGCCGATCGTGGTGCCCCGCTACCCCTCGACGATCATCGAGCGTCGACTGGCGGCGGCGGGACGCACGCACGTGATCGTGCTCGACGCGTGGGAGCGGCTCCGCTTCGGTCGTGACGGCTGGCTGACGGTGATCCCGGAGCAGTGCCCGATGAGCCACGACGCGGCGGTCCTGGTCAGCGTCGACGGCTACTCCGTGCTGCACACGAACGATGCACGGATCTCCTTGGCACAGACCCGTCGGGCCATGACCGAGGTGGGCGGCCCGCCGTCGTTGATGGCTGTGCAGATGTCCGGAGCGAGCTGGCACCCGGTCTGCTACGACTACCCGCCCGACGCGCTGGCGGAGGTCAGCGAGCGCAAGCGGGTGGCCAAGTTCCGGGCGGTCACCCGGCTGGTGCGTTCGGTGAAGCCCACCCTGGTGCTGCCGTACGCCGGCCCGCCGTGCTTCCTCGACCCGGCTCTGTTCGAGCTCAACCCCCGGCTGCACGGACCCGGCATCTTCCCCGACCAGCACGAGGCGCTGGCCTGGCTGCGCGAGCGGCTGCCGGACCAGTGGAGCGACTACCTGCTGCCCGGGGACGCCGTCCGGCTGGGGGCAGGTGGCATCAGGCGCGACCCGTACTGGTCGTCGTTCGACCTGGACGACACCGTCTGGGAACGTCGCCGGTACCTCGAGGCCTACGCGGAACGGCGCCGCGACGCGATCGACGCGGTGTGGGCGGCCAACCCCCCACCGGCGGCGGACTCCGGGCTGGGCGAAGCGTTCCGGGCGCACCTGGAGTCGCTGGCCACGCTGTCGTCGTACTTCCTGGCCCGGATCGGGCTGCTCGTGCGCTTCCGCGTGCTTGGCGCGGCGGGTGGCACCTGGGACGCCCACCTCGGGCCCGACGTCGTGAGCGTGGATCTCGACGGCGGCCAGGGGCATGCCGACTACGAGATCACCGTCGACGCCCGCTGGCTCGCGGGCGTGGTCAGCGGGCGCACCCGGTGGGAGGAGCTGTTGCTCTCGCTCCGGATCTCGGCCCGGCGGGAGCCTGACATCTACAACGACTACCTCGTCGGCCTCCTGAAGCACGCCGACCTGGCCGCACTGCGTGCGGTCGAGGCGTTCGAGGCGGCCCGCGACCCCGAGGACACCTTCCTGCTCGAGCACGACGGCAGGATGCTGGAGGTGGGCCGCTACTGCCCCCACAACGGTGAGGATCTCACCGAGACCGGCGTCGTCGTCGATGGGAGGATGCACTGCCTCGGGCACAACTTCGAGTTCGACCTGGCCACGGGGGAGTGCCGCAACGCGCGCTGCGACCCGCTGCCGGTCCGTGCGGTGGACCCAGCTACTCCTGCAGGTCGGTCAGTCCCACCACGAACAGCCCGGTGAGCGCGACGTAGCGCAGCGTGGCCGCCAGGGTCGGCCGCCGCAGGTACTCGAGGTCCAGTCTGGTGCGCCGGGGCACCAGCACCGTCAGGTAGTACGACTCCACGTCGACGCCCGGCGGCGGCATGTTGGCGGCCTCGCGGATCGTCAGCTGTGCGGGGCCCGTGAGGCCGGGGCGGGCCTGCAGCACGGCCACGCAGTCGGCCGGGTACCTCTCTGCGAGAGCCAGGCTCTCCGGCCGCGGACCGACCAGAGTCATCGTGCCCCGGAGGACGTTCCACAGCTGGGGCAGCTCGTCCAGCGAGGTGCGCCGCAGGAAGGCACCGACGCGGGTGATCCGTGGGTCATGGGCGACGGTCAGGCCGGGGCCCGCGGGACCGACTCGCATGGTGCGCAGCTTGGTCAACCGGAACGGCCGGCCGCACTCGCCGACCCGCACCTGGTGGAATAGCAGGGGTCCCCCGTCCTCGAGCAGGACCAGCGCGCAGGCCAGTGCGAGGAGCGGGGCGGTGGCGACCACCAGCAGGGTGCCGAGCACGAGGTCGCAGGCGCGGCGGGACGCGCTCACCACGAACGGGTCTCCAGCGCGATAGCCGGTGAGGCCGGGGCGGGGCGGCTCGCCCCGGGGCGACGACGTCGTCATCAGGTTCTCCTCTCAGATCGGTCCGGCCGCGACGAACACCTCGTCGAAGACGCTGGCGACGAGGTCGTACTCGTGCGCCCGCCTGAGCGCTCGCATTGACAGGGTGCTGGGCGTCACGTGCGTGAACAGGTCCGCACCGGCCCGCCTCCGGGCCAGCAGCACCTCCCAGAGCGGGCTCGGCCGGAGGTCGGGTGCGAGCAGGCTGTAGGTGCCGCCCTCATACGGCTGCCGCCAGGTCCAGATGTCGACGGCGTTGGCGCCATGCTCCCGAGGGACGTCGACGTTCAGTTCCACGGCACGCGACGCCGCAGCGCGCGTGCCGGACCAGCCGCCGTCCATCGCCAGCGCCTTGCGGGCCTGCAGCCAGGTCAGCGCGGACCACCCGAGCGCGTCGACGTCGCGCCAGACCTTGCCGTCGGCCTGGCGGAGGGTCAGGCCGCGATCGTGGTAGGCCGACGCGGACAGCAGCCCGACACTCAGGTCGAGCCGGTCGACCAACCCGGCCCTGAGGTACGTGGACACCGTGTCGATGCTTGCTCCGGGACTCGTGGCGCGGGCGTTGCGGGCGCAGGTTGCGCCGAATGAGCCGTAGTCGCGCAGGCATCCCAGCTCGGGCACGATCGCGTCCACGAGCACCTCTGCACGTGGGGCCGCTCTGGCCAGAGCGGAGCGGGTGGCACGCAGGAAGGCGAGCACCTGCGCCTTCGTGGTCAGGCCGTCGTGGTAGCCGAGCTCGTCGGCGACCTTGAAACCGACCGTGTCATGGAACCGGGCGAGCTCCGCCATGCGCTGCACGGCGCGCTGGAACATGGTCGGCCCGTCCAGCCACCAGGCGACCAGGTCGATCTCGAACCAGACCCGCACGTTGCGGGAGCGCAGCTGTGCGGCCGTCCGGAGGTAGGGGTCGGATGAGGTGCGCCCAGCCGCAGCCTCCGACGAGGTGACCTTGACCGCGGACACCGGGCGGGACACGGCGATCTCGACCGCGGACTCGGCACCGGTCGACGCGGCCCTGAGCACGGGCGCCGGTCCCGAGGTGGCGATGCCGACGGCGGACGGCGGACCGAGCTGCCAGGCCTCTGCGCCGACCGCCGGAAGCTGCGAGGCGCACGGAGCCAGGGCGGTGAGGAGGGCAACCGCCAGACCGGTGCGCCGGAGGAGGTTCACGACGACACCGCCTGGTCGACCGTTGCCGGTGCGGGTGGCTGTTCCGGTGCCGCGCTCCGGCGGAGCACGAAGAAGACCAGAACGGCGTCGCCCAGCAGGTAGGCGGCCGACGATGCGACGGCGGCGCCGAGGGCGCCGTACGCCGGGATGAGGGCCAGGTCGAGCGCCACGGTGGCGACCAGCCCGAGGCCGAGGCCGAGCGAGTTGAGGCCCGGCCACCCGCGCCCGTAGAGGTAGCCGCTGGCGACCCCGGAGGCACCGGACAGCAGCATGCCCACGAGCAGCACCTGGGCCGGTCGTACGCCCGAGTCGAAGGCGGCGCCGTAGAGCAGGCGGAGCACCGGTCCGGCGAGGAGGAAGAGCGGCACCACCGCCAGGGAGACGAGGGCCAGGGCGGGACCCAGCAGCCGGCGGACGTGGGCAGCCGCCTCGACGGCGCTCATCGCCGCCATCCGGGGGTAGGTGACCCAGGTCAGTGCGGTACCCGGGAGCCGCACCAGCTCGGCGTACTTGGAGGCGACGGCGTAGGTGCCGAGCACTGCCGGGCCTGCCAGGGCGCCGAGGAACAGGAAGTCGAGCCGGAGGTTGAGCAACGTGATCAGGCCGCCGAGCTGGCCGCGCATGCCGTAGGCAATGACCTGCCGGGCCAGGTCGGCGCGGGGCCGACCCCACCAGCCGTGCTCGCGGGACAGGCCCAGCCGCCGCCAGTGCAGCCGGCGGGCCACGGCCCACCACGCGAACACGCCGACCGCGAGGTCGGCGAGCGCAAGGCCGAACACGATCCCGGCCAGGCCGTGCAGACCAGCGAGGGCGGCGAGCAGGTAGCAGGGAAGGAAGGCGATCTCCTCGGCCGCGATCACGGTGTCCCCGCCGCGCCGGTCGCCGAGGCCCTGGAGCGCTGTCTTGCCCACGGTCAGAAGCAGCTGGGTCGGGACCGTCAGCGCTGCGGCGACGACCGTGGCCACGGGTGCGTGGGGAAAGAACAGCGCCGCCAGGGCCACGGAGCCGACCGCCCAGAGGAGGCATCCGATCGTGGCCCCGACCGTCGCGATCGCGACCAGCGTCGGCCACAGCCGCTCCTCGCCGATGCGTCCGGGAGCCAGGAAGTAGGCAAGCGCACCGGGCAGTCCGGCGACACACAGCACCCCGACCAGTCCCGGCAGCATGCGGAGCAGCGCATAGCTGCCGACGGCACCGGCCCCGTCGGTGCGTGCGATCACGACCGTCGCCGCCGTCAGCCCGAGTATCGCCAGCAGCCGTGCTGCAGTGTTGGCGGCCGCGCTGCGAGCCACCCCGCCGCGGGAGGTCGCGCGGGCCAGGAGTCCCGCCCCGTCGCCGCTCACGGCGTCGTCTCTCGCTCGCGCTGCTCCCGCCGCGCGTCCTGGAGGGCGAGCACGAGCGCGGCCACGATGCCCAGCCAGGTCCACAAGTGACGGAAGTGAAGCACCTCGTAGAACGCGGCCGCCGTGGCCATCACCGGGGCGATCGCCACCAGCAACCACGGCCGCGGCACCGACGAGGCGAGTTCCGGCGGCAGCGGCAGCGGTCCGGTCAGGGCCATGCAGCGGAGGGCGATCGCGACGATGAGGAGCACCAGGCCGACGGAGCCGATCACGCCGCGCTCGAGCAGCGTGGCGAGGTAGTCGTTGTGCGCCTCCTTGACATACGGCGCCTGGTCGTCCTGCAGGGTGGCCTTGGTGCGGGCGGGACCGTAGCCGTTGGTGTCCCCGTCGAGGAAGAGGGCGAAGCCCTCGGAGACGATGCTGCTGCGCTCCGCGGTCGAGCTGCCGCTGCGGCCCACCGAGTCGCGCAGCAACGGGATACTGCCTGCGGTGGCCTCGCGCACCCCGTCGAGGCTGACGTTCGGGATCACCCACACCGCAAAGGTGATCGCGATCAAGGCGGACACCACGAGTGCGCTCACGCCCTTGGCGGCACCGAGCCGGCCCCGGGACAGCACCCAGCACGCCACGCTGCCGAGCACGAGGGTCAGCATCGCGCCGTTGGAGCCGGTGAACAGCACCGCGGTGAGCACGACGAGGTAGCCGGCGTGGCGCACCCACGGGGTCCGCGGTCGCCGGCAGGCAGCCATCATGAACAACGACACGACCAGGTAGTTGCCGGCCAGGTTGGGGTCGCCGAAGGTGTACGACGCCCGGACCCCGTCCTTGCCGGACACCCCGCTGACGGCGTTGATCCCGGTCAGGTAGGCGATCACCATGACCACGCAGTACAGCGGTGCCATCCGGCACCAGGCCACGGTCGCGGCCCGGACCAGGGCCGGCCGATGCCGGCCCAGGGTCAGCGTGCACGCCCACGAGAGCAGCACCAGGTCCTCCACCAGCACCAGGGCCACCGAGCTCGGCGCCCGCGCCACGATCGCGGCGGTCGCGCCGCCGATCACGAGGAGCGCGACCCCGGGAGCGTAGGGCACGTGGACCGGAAGCCGTTCGCGCGCGGCCCACAGGAACGCGATGATCACCGCGCCCACCATGCTGACGTCGCCGAGCGCCGAGTTGCCGGGACCGGCAGGCGTGAGGAACGGGAGCAGCACCACGGTCGTGCCGACCGCGATCGCGAGCGGGTCCGTGCGTCGACGCGAGACGGGGGCGAGGACGCCGACCGGTTCGGTGAGCGTCACGATCTGGTCCGTATCGGCTCCGGCGGACTCTCGGGGAGCCCCGCGAGCAACGCCAGGTGGCCGCGCCCGAACGCCTCGTCGTTCGCGGTCGCGGCCACCTCACCGAGGCCGATCAGCGCGACGTCGTACCAGAGATCGGGCGGCAGGCCGAGCCGCAGCAGGCCGTCCCGCAGGAAGCCGCGGACGAGGCGGGGCAGCCAACCACTACCGAGGAGCCCGTAGCGCACCCCGGATCCGAAGCCGGCCCGGCGCAGGCCGCGGTGCCCGAGCACCCGGTGCCCGGGCCGGGTATGCCGGTCGAGGTACAGGCTGTAGCTCAACGGGAAGCGCGCCAGGTCGCGCAGCGGACAGCCAGTGACTCCGCCGTTCTCCCAGTCCACGACGCCGGTGACCGCGTCGCCGGCGACGAGCAGGTTGCCGAACCAGAAGTCGCCGTGCACCGCCGTCGTCGGCGCGGTCCGACCCTCGAGGTGGCCGTGCGCGACCTGCAGCCGGCGCAGCGCAAGGTCGAGACACGGGTGCCCGTCCCACCGCCGGCGCAGCGCCTCTTCCATCTCGGCCGGCCAGGTCATCGGCTTGTCTCCGAGGTGGGTGTCGGTCTGGAACACGGTCAGCCATGCGTCCGCCCGGCGGAAGTCGGCGGCCACGCGGGATCGGCGCGCGGTGTGCAGCCACTGGTGGTAGCCGACGCTCATCGGGGCGCCGGGCAACGCCGTCGACACCAGGGCCGAGCGCTCCTCGACATGCACGGACTCGACGTACCGCGGAAACGTGCGGACCAACGGGCCCGTGCACATCCGCCGCAGGTCGACCAGCATCCGACCCTCGCGGGTGACCGCTTCAGCGGCGACCGCGCTCACCGGGATCTTCACGACCAGCCGGGTCGAGCCGGTAGTGCCCGGGAGCTGCCGGGTGACCACGAACGTCAGCTTCGCGTCCGGGTCGCGGGAGGCGGTGATCAGCACTCCCCGCCGGCCGAGCAGGTCGTGGAGCCGGCGCGCGCTCACGTCCGCACCCCGACCAGGATCCGGCCCGGGGCGATGGCCCCGGTCCACCCCCACGGGGCCGACCGGGCCGCGCGCAGGGCGAGCGCGGCGACGGGCGCCGTGCGGCAGAGGCCGGGCGGCACCGTGGCCAGTCCGTCCCACAGGAATCGCACCGCGCTCTCGTCGTCGTCGACGAGCATGATCGGGTGACGGGTGCTGGGGACCGCGATCAGCTCGCGCTCGACGCGCACCCCGGTCGCCCGGGCCAGGGCGTGCAGCCGCGCCCGGGACCTCGGTGCGTCGACCCGGACGGCGACCGGGGTGCCGGGGCAGAGGGCGGTGAGGGCCTGGCGGTCGAACCCGTCGATGAGGACCACGTCCGGGGGGCACAGCGCCAGCCAGGGGCGCACCGCCAGGTCGGCACGAGGCGGATCGAGAAGAGGGAGCGTCGGGTCCAGGATGAGGGCGGTCAGCGCGTCGTCGGCGCGCGCGCGGCTTCGGAATCGCAGCATCACGCCGTCCTCGCACTCGCGACGAGCCGGCGGCTGAGGCCACGTCGGTAGACCGCGTCGAGCACTCCGGCCAGTCCCGCGACGTCGTACCCCTCGGCGGCGAGCGCCTGTCCGCGGGTCGCGAGCCTCGCGGCGCGCGCGGGGTCGTCCAGCAGGCAGTCGATCGCGCGCGCCAGCAGCTCCGGACGGCCGGGCGGCACCAGCAGCCCGCTCTCGCCCGGCACGACCAGGTCGGAGACCGAGTTGACCGCGGTCGCCACCACGGGGAGGCCGCAGTGCATGGCCTCCACCACGGCGCAGGGCAGGCCCTCGTAGCGGCTGGCCATGGCGAACACGTCGAACGCGGGGAGCAGCATGTCCACGTCGGTCCGCTCGCCGACCAGGTGGACGCGGTGGGCGAGGCCGCGGGCGCGCACCAGCTCCTCGGTCCGCCGGGCGTCGGGACCCGACCCGACCCAGACCGCGTGTGCGTCGTGGCGGGCGAGCGCGTCCACTGCGGCCACGAAATGCTCAGGTGCCTTCTGGAACTCGATCCGCCCGACCGTGCCGACGACGGGCACGTCCTGGTCGAGTCCGAGCAGCGCGCGTGCCCTCGCGCGGGTGTCCGCGGTGCGTACGACGGGGCTGACCGCGACCGCCGGCGCGATCCGGTGCAGCGCGTCCGGTCGGGCCAGCCCCCGCCGGAGTGCCTCGGTCGCCACACCGGTGCCGATGGCGAACACCTCGTCGGTGATCCGCGCCAGGCGGCGCTCGATACCGACGTACGCCGCGTGCCGGAGCGGGTCCTGGAAGTCGTGGAACGGGAATCCGTGGTACGTGTGCGCAACGAGCGGCACACCGGCCCGGTGGGCGGCCAGCCGGCCAAGCGCACCCGCCTTGGCACTGTGCGTGTGGACCACGTCGAAGCCGCGTGCCCGGAAAAGAGTCGTGAGCCTGCCCAGCGCGGTCGCATCGCTGCGCGGAGCGATCGGCGCCACCAGGGACGGCTCGACGACGGTGTCCATGCCGGCTGCCTCGGCTCGGTCGAGGAGTGCGCTGCGCGCGCCGGTGACCACGGTGACGTGGTAGACCTCGGGGTCGAGCTCCAGGGCGCCGCGCAGCGCGACGCCCCCGGCACCCGCGATGAAGCGGGTGACGACCTGGGCCACTTCGATCCGTGCGCCGTCGCTCATGACCCGGACCCCGAAACGGGCAGCGTGCCCAGGCGGTCGAGGAGCAGGGCCCGGAGCGGCTCCCCGGGGACCCGCCCGAGCCGCACTTCGACGCAGGGCAGGTCCCGGACCAGATGAGCGGCGACCGCCTCGACCGGTGGCACCGCGGGGCCGCGGTCGGTGGCGAGCGCGAGGGAGGCCGCCAGAGGCCAGAACCGGCGCAGCTCCCCGGCTGTGAACGTGCCCGCCACGAGCTCGCGGCAGGCGGCCCCGGCGGTCGTCGGTCGCACCGTCGCGAGCTCCGCGTCGCCGCGCCGGAGCACCACGACGAGCTGTGGCCGCAGCGCGGGCAGCCGCTCCGGGAAGGGCCGCTCGCGGCGGCCGTGCGGCGCCATTGGCCCGTCGCTGGGTGAACCGACCTCGAGCGGCAGCTTGAGCGGCTCGGAGAGACCGAAGGCGGTGCTGCCGTCCGAGACGGCCAGGTTGTCGCACACGGCGCGGCCACCGGCTGCGAGTTCGCGGGCGACCAGGCTCGACTTGCCGACGCCGCCGGGGCCGGCCAGCAGCACGGCGGTGCCGTCGATGTCTATGACCGACACGTGCAGCGGTGCCAGCCCGCGCACCGCCGCCCACCACAGCACCGGGTAGTGCAGCAGCATCTGGCCGCGCAGCGCGCGGAACCGGGTCCGCAGCAGGTGGCGTGCCGCCAACGCCCCGGGGGCGGGGCACCAGCGGGTGCGCACGACCAGCTCGTCGTCGGTGCAGGACCACTGCTGCGCGTAACCGGAGCCGCCCACGTCGTCGATGGTCGTGGTGCCGTCGGCTGCTGCGCTCTCGCCCCGGGTGACGAGGCGGGAGCCGGGCTCGAAGGGCTGTCGGCTCCGCTCGAGCACCAGCCGCACGTCGTACGCCGTGCCGGAGGTCAGGGGAGTGAGGGCTGAGACGCCAGCCGCGGTGGCAACATCGTTCAGTTCCGAGCGGCTCCCCGCCTCGACGCGCACCCGGCTGCCGGCGCTGACCAGCGTCCCGGACGGGCCCGTGGTGCTCACGAGGCGTCCTCGGCCCGGGCCCGCTTCCGCGGGATGTCGACGATGCCGATGACGGGCCAGCGCATCGCCGTGGTGAGCGTGGTCAGCGCGTCGTAGCTCGTGTGCAACGGTGCCCCGGACACGACGAGAAGCACGCCGGCCCGCTCCTCGTCCTGGCGGGTCAACCCCGACAGGCCGGTGAACCTGACCGCGCGCACGGCCCCGGACACGTGCCCGTTGGTGGGGGCGTCCGCGGCAGCGTGGGGGACCGCGACCCCGATCGTGCCCGCAGCGACTCCCACCTTGAGCCGCACCCGCGGCCCGACGGTGGCGGGGGCCAACATTTCGTCCACGGCGGCGAGGGTCGTGACCAGCTGGCGCGCGGCCAGGTCGTCACGCTGCTCCAGCGGCATCACGACGACCGTGTCGACACCCTGGCGCCGCGCGGCCAGTGCCGCCATGCGTGCGAGCCGGGTGCCCTCGTGTCCCTGGGCGGAGAGCAGCGGCACTCCGAGCAGCCGGCTGACCGCCCGGGCATCGGCGAGCCGGGGGCGCAGGGTCTCCAGGAGCACGGCGACTGCGAGTCCGAGCACCAGGCCGAGCAGTACGGCGAGCGCGCTGCGTGGCAACAGTGACGAGGGGACTGCGCGGACGTCACGGCTCTTGGGGTCGATGGCCACCACCTGGTCGCGGGTGGCGTCGGCCACGACCAGCGAGGTGCGCTGCTGGGCCAGCTCGGACGAGGTCGAGGCGAGGGAGGCGAGCCGCGCCCGCAGGGTGTCCCGCACACGCGGGTCGATCGCGGCCGCGAGCGAGGTCGTCACCCCGTCTCGGGTCCGGTTCGTCGTTGCGATCTGCGCGTCCACATCGGCGAGCGTGGCCCGGAAGTGGCTCCGGCTGCCTTCGTTCATGAACGTCGCCACACGGTTGGCGAGCGCCTTGACGATCGCCGCCGCCGCGGCCGGGTCGGTGTCCTTCACGGCGAGCTCCACGACCGTGGACTCGCCGAGGCGCTGGGCCGAGATGTCGTGCTCGGCCAGATCGGTCGCGTCGCGCGTCACGTTCGCGTCGGCCAGCGCGCCCCGGACCAGGCCGGGTGTCGTCGCCAGCGCCAGTACGCGGGAGCTGCTCCCGTCTGCCTCGGTCGTGGAGGAGGGCGCGCCGTCGAACACCTGTACCCGTGCGTTGGCCACCCAGACGGGGTGCTGCCGGCTGCCGAGCAGCAGAACCCCGAGCAGCGGCACCAGCACGAAGCAGGCGAGGAGCGGCAACCGCGCCCGCACGATGCGCTTGAACAGGTCGTCAATGGTCATGGTGCGGCCTCCTGGCCGGTGTGGGACATCAGCGGACCTTGAACTTCGCGGTCCTGGTGCCGACCAGACCGGCCGTGTCGGTCACCCAGACCTGCACGGTGTAGTTGCCGGCCTGCGCGTAGCTGCACGTGTACGTCGCGCCGACCTGCTCGCCCGACGTGACCCCGTTGCCGCAGCTGAAGCGGAAGGTGGCGATCGGGGACTTGTCGACGCTCGTGGACCCGCTCGCGTCGAGGCGCACGGGCGTGTTGCGGGTCGGGTTCGTGGGAGACACGGACAGCTGCGCGGTCGGCGCCGTGTCCGCGTTGATCTTCACGCGGACCGTCCTCGTGGTGGCCAGGCCGGCGGTGTCGCGCACCGTCACCGATGCCGTGAAGGTGCCGGCCTTCGGATAGCTGCAGGTGTACGTCGCCCCGGGCTGGGCGCCGGATGTCTGGCCGTTGCCGCAGACGAAGGAGTACGTCGCGATCGGGGTGCCGTCGGTGTCGGTGGAGCCGCCGGCGTCGAGCGTCACGTCCTGCGGCACGTAGGCCGTCGCGGGCGTCGCGGTCAGGGTCACCGTCGGGGGTAGATCGGTCGTCGCCTTCACGGTGCCGGACCAGGTGTCGGTCAGACCGGACCCGTCGGTGATCTTGAGAACAACGGTGAAGGTGCCGGTGCTCGGGTAGCGGCAGGTCGCTGTGACGCCCGAGGCCGAGGTGCCGTTGCCGCAGGTCCATGCGTAGCTCGTGATCGGCGCGCCCAGAGCGCCGCTGCCGGTGGCGTCGAGGGCCACGGTGAGCGGCGCCGGGCCGACGGCTGGCGTGAGGGTCGCCCGCGCCGCCGGTCCGGCGTACTCGTAGGCGCCCAGGTCGGCGACCGCGTCCGGACCGGTGCCGGTGTTGGCAACCGACGGGTCGTCGACCGGGGCAACCCCGTCGCGGTCTGTGGGGGACCAGGCCGCGAGGCTCGTGTAGGCGGCGTCGATCGCCGGGGAGGAGCTGGTCAGGTGCAGGTTGCGGCCCGCAAGGTCGGCGAACCGCGGATCCGCGGCGATGCCGTTCGGCTCCTGCGTGCTCACCGCCTGGAACCCGGCCAGGGTGGTGTATGGCTGCGAGGCCCACTCGAACAGTGCTCCGCCGCTTCCGTTGGACACGAGGTCGCGGTCGAGCGACGCCCCGGGTGCGGACGTCTCATCGATCCGGATCTCGCCGATCGTGCGGGTGCTCCCCACCGCGTTGTCCCGGGTCACGTTGTCGCGCAGCAGACCGTTGGTCGAGCCGCCCTCCAGGTTGATGCCGGCCGTGGCGTTGCCGACCACCGTGTTCGAGACGACCGTCGGCGCCGTCGATGCGGACACGTCGATGCCGTGGTCGCCGTTGTCGTGGCTGACGTTGCGACGGAACGTGGTGCCGGTCGCCGCCGTGTTGCTCTCGAAGCCGGAGTCGTCGTTGTTGCGGCTGGTGTTGCCCTCGACCACGACGTTGCTCGACCCGGCAGAGACGTCGATTCCGGCCGCAACGCGGCTTCCCGGTCGCTTGTTGGCGTACGACGTGTTCCCGGCGATCGTGACCCGCTGGCTGCCCTGCACGCTCACTCCGTGGAACTGGTTGTCGTGGGTCGTCGATCCCCGCAGCGAGCTGTCCGAGGTGTTGAAGAACCGGACGCCGATGGAGAGGTTCCCGGAGGAGGTGACCCCCTGCACCGTGGTCTGGGTCGAGCTGTCGACGGTCACACCGTGTGCTCCGGCCTGGGAGACGGTCAGGTCGCTGAGGCTGACCTGGGACGTGGTGTCTAGGTAGACGCCGCTGAGGTCCGTGCGGCCGACGGTGAAGCCGGAGATGTCGACGTTGGACACGCCCCGCACCAGGATCCCGAAGTTGCGCGCACCGGCCTCGACACTGTGTCCGGCACCGGGGTTCGACCCACCGACGTCGACGTACAGCAGCTTGGCGACGCCGTCGTAGAACCAGGTGCCAGTCGTCGTCGTGGTGGCCGACGAGGCCATCGCCAGCGGCTGGCCGTCGAGCCAGACCTGGGTGGGAGTGGAGCTCGGCGCGAACGTGTGCTGCCAGGCCGTGGTCGTGGTGGCGGTCCAGCCGGCCGTGCCGGACAGGTCGTCGGAGCCGAGGATCACCGCGTTCGGCGTGGTGGCGTGCACGGTCAGCGGGGCACCCTGCTCGCCGCCGCCGGTGGTCACGGAGAGCTGCTCGCGGTAGGTGCCGGCCCCCACCAGCACCGTGTCGCCGGCCTGCGTCTTCTTCGTCGCGGCGCCAATCGTGCAGAACGGGACGGCCTGGCTGCCGGTGCCGCTGTCGGTGCACAGTGCCGACGAGCCGGTGACGTAGTAGGTCTGGAGCGCTCGCTGGGTGACCACCTCGTCGGCGCCCGCCGAGGACTTCTGGCCGGCGTCGTCGGTGACGGTGACCGTGGCGTGGAAGGTGCCCAGGCTCCGGTAGGCGTGCGTCGCCGTCGGTGCCGGCTGCGGACCAACGGTGGTGCCGTCACCGAAGTCGAAGGTGTACGACGTGATGCCGGTCGCGTCCGCGTCGCTCGACCCGCTCGCGTCGGCGGTGACCGTGGTGGCCGGCGGCACCTGCACGGCCGGGGGGTCGAGCACGAGCGCCGCGTGCGGCGCGTAGTCGGTCGCTCCCGCCGGTGGCTGCTGCTCGAGGGCACCGCGGTCGGCGTACGTCGGGTTGCCGGTGCCGGTGTCGGCGACCAGCGGGTCGTCGACGAGCGGGTTGCCCGCCTGGTCCGTGCCGGTGAACCCGACGGCGTCCGCGTCGGCCGAGTCGACGGCGGCCGTGCCGGGGGTGAGCCGGAAGTCGCCGTGGGCGGGGTCCAGCAGCCCGGGGTCGATGCCGAGCCCGTGGGTCTCCTGGCTGGTGGCGGACGCGAGCCCACCGATCGTGCGGTAGACGGTGCCGTTGAACTTCGTGGCCGGTGTCGTGGTGCTGTTCCAGGCCAGGTCGTGGTCGCCGGAGAAGCCCGGGGCGGAGCTGGCGTCGACGTACAGGTCGTACTCGTTGGTGGCCGCCCCGTTGTCGACCAGCACGTTGTTGGCGAGCGTGGCGCGCAGCGAGTTGCCCTCGACCGAGATGCCGTCGCGCCGGTTGCCCCAAGCCGTGTTGTTGACGTAGCGCACGTCCGTGGACGACAGCGTGTCGAACCCGTGGTCGCCGTTGGACCAGCTGATGTTGCGCACCACCACCGTGCGGTCCGAGCTCGAGTAGACCTGGATCCCGGAGTCCTGGTTGTCGTGGCTCAGGTTGCCGGACACCACGTTGTCCGGTGAGGACGTGTCGACGTCGATGCCGTTGGCGGTCGCGTTCGGGTTCACCGAGACGTTGGCGTACGTCGTGTTGCCGGACAGCGTGTTGCCCGGCGACGTCGCCAGCCCGATCCCGTGCAGCCCGTTGTCGTGGCTGGTGCTGTCGCGGACCGTGGCCCCGGTCGTGCCCGTGAGCCGGATGCCGGTCGACAGGGCGTGGTCTACGCGCGCACCGCGCACCACGACGCCAGCGGTGCAGGTGTCGAGGAGGAGGCCGTTCGACGCCGACCAGCCGGCCGTGACCTGGTCGAGGGTGACCGCGCTGGAGGTCTGGACGCGGGCGCCCGCGAAGTTCTGCCGACGGAACTCGATGTTGCTGACCACGACGTCGTGGCGACCGGTCATCGTGACGCCGAAGGACTGGGCGCCGGCGTCGACGCTGTGCCCGTCGCCGGGGTTGGAGCCGCCGATGTCGACGTAGAGGAGCTTCGCGGTGGCGTCGTAGAACCAGCTGTTGGCCGTCGTCGTCGTCGCGGACGTCGCCGCGGCCAGCCGGGCGTCGTCGAGGAAGACCTGACGCGGCGCGGACGGGGGTGCGTACGGCGTGGTCCACGCGGTCGTGGACGAGGCGGTCCAGCGCGCCGCGCCGTCCAGCGCCTGGCTGCCCAGCACCACTACGCCGGGCGCGTCGCCGACGAACGTGATCGGGGCGCCGCTGGCGCCCGAGCCGGCCACCGTGACCTGCTCGCGGTACTGGCCCGGTGCCACGTGCACCGTGTCGCCCGGGCCGACCGCCTTCTTGGCGGCCGCCGAGATGGAGCAGAACGGCGCCGCCTGGGCGCCGGAGCCCGCGTCGCTGCAGGCCGCAGCCGTGGCATCCACCCAGTAGCTGGCGTTCGTGGCGCTCGCTGCTGCGTCGAGGCCGAGGACCGAGAGCATCGGGACGACCAGGAGCAGGCAGAATGCAGCCGTCCGGCGCGCGTGTGTGGTCATCGTGGTCTCTCCGTCGTGGGCTAGTGCAGGACAGCGATGGGTCGCATCCGCGCCACCGGGGTGACCAGGCCGTTGCGCTCGAGAACGCGCAGGGCTGCGTCGACCCCGACGTCGTCGAAGTGCGCTGCGAGGGCCGGTGCGGCGTCGTCGTACCGGTAGCGACGTGTCTGCCGCCCGAACGGGTCGGTGAACGAGAGCCCCCGTTCGACGAGCTGGGAGACGACCGTCCCGGCGCCGTGGCAGGCGGAGTGCAGGCTGGCCTCGGCGCGAGGACCGGCGACCGCGAGGTAGCTCGACGTGCGGTGCGTGCCGGGCAGCAGCACTGCCTGACCCGTGCGCGCGAACGTGGTGCCGGGCCGCATCCGCTCCGCCGGAAAGGCACGACAGGAGTTGTGCCGGTGCACCACTGCCTCGGTGCCGGCGACGTCCTCCTCGTAGATGCTGTTGTGCGGGGAGTCGACGACCAGCCGGCCGGTCGCGCCCCCGAAGCACTCGGCGGCGAGCCGCCGCAGCGTGGCGTACGTCGCCGTGCGGAACGCGAAGCCGTAGTTCATCGCCGCGGCGTTGGCGAGCATCAGTCGCTGCCCCTCGTCGCTGTCGAGCGCGAGCGGCTCGCAACCGTCGGTGAAGTAGAGGTGCAGCCGCTCCCGGAGCTGGGCGTACGAACGGGCGCTGCGCAGGTGGAACCAGGGCTTGAGGGCGGCGTTGACCGCCTTGATCTGCCGCGGGTAGTCCTTGCGCCGGAAGAACAACCGGCCGAGCTCCCCGGCCAGCACCCCGCCCCCTCCGTGGTACTGCAGGGTGAGCTGACCCTCGGCCACGCCGAGCGCCGCCGCCCGCTCGGGGTCGAGCACCTCCTCGACGCGCTGCAGCTCCACGAAGTGGTTCGAGGGGCCGACGGTCCCGAACCGGTAGCGGGAGAGCTGCAGCGCGAAGCCTGGCAGCTCACTGACCAGGCGGTCGACCCCGCCGTAGCGTTCCAGGTCGATGCGGCCGTGCTCCTCGATGCGCTCGAGGTCCTCGGGCGGAGCGTCCCAGCGCTCGACACCGAAGTGGGCGCCGTCGGCGGCCGCGCGCACCACCTCGGACGCGGTCAGGTCACGCCGGCCGCGGGTCGGGTAGGGGTAGTGCTCGCGCACCGCCCGCATGAACGCGTCGACCGCGCGGTCGTTCGGCAGGTCGCAGTCCAGCGCGACCAGGGCCATCCCGCAGTTGACCGACGAGCCCGTCAGGTCGGGCCGGACGGTGCCGTTGGTCGCGACCGCGACGCTGGACGGCAGCTCCATCTTGCTCTTGTGGTGGAAGTCCGGGAGGACGACGGGGGGCGCTGCGAGGTCGGCCCCGGCGCCGACCTGCCGGCCCAGCGAGGCGAGGGAGCGGGCGTCGACGGGCAGCAGGCGCTCGTCGTCGAAGACCCGGGCGGCCGGGTCGTCGAGTACCCGCACTGCCGCGGCGGAGGTGGTGTGGTCCACGATCGGTCTTCCTCAGTAGTCGTCGGGGTAGGGGCTGGCGAGCACCGGGACCGGCCCGGCGCGTCGGTGGAGGCGAGTACTCCGGCACCAGGCGACGCAGGTGCTCGCGCACCTCGTCGGCCCGGTTGTGCGACGCCGCGTCGTACAGGTCGAGGAGTGCGGCCCGGAAGCCGGCGACCGGCTGCGAGGGCGCGGTCCTGGTGATCCGCGGGTGGTCCGTGGGCAGGGTGGCCTCGTCGGAGCCGAACAGCTCCTCGGCCAGCTTCTCGCCCGGGCGGAGCCCGGTGAAGCGGACGGCCACGTGGTCCAGGTTGAGCAGCCGCGCGAAGTTGTCGACCAGGTCGACGATGCGTACCGACTCGCCCATGTCGAGCACGTAGGTCGTGGGCTCGTCGGCCATCCGGGCCGCCTCGAGGACCAGGCCGACGGCCTCCTCGATGGTCATGAAGAAGCGTGTGACGTCGGGGTGCGTGATGGTCACCGCCATCCCCGACGCGAGCTGCTCGCGCAACACGTGCAGCAACGACCCGCGGCTGCCGAGCACGTTGCCGAAGCGGACCGCACACAGCCGGGTGTCCGACCCCCGGTGCCGCTGGAGGACCAGCTCGGCGACCCGTTTCGTGGCTCCCAGGACGGATGCCGGGTTGGCCGCCTTGTCGGTCGAGATCAGCACGAAGCGCTCCACGTCGTGGATGATGGCGGCCTCGACCAGGTTGTCGGTGCCCCAGACGTTGGACTTCACCCCCTCGCAGGGGTGCCGCTCGAGCGCGGGGAGGTGCTTGAGGGCCGCCGCGTGGAACACCACCTGCGGCCGGTACTCGCGAAAGACCTGGTGGATCCGCTCCGGGTCGCGGATGTCGGCGACGACCACCTCGTCGGCGTCCATCGTGGCCGATCCCCACAGCTCCAGCTGCAGGCGGTGCAGGTTCGACTCATCGTGGTCGAGCATCACCAGCTGCTCGGGTCCGAACCCCCAGACCTGGCGACACAGCTCGCTGCCGATGGACCCGCCGGCACCCGTGACCAGCACGCGCTTGTCGGCGAGCACCGCAGCGGCGGCGGGCTGGACGACGTGCATCTCGGACCGGCCGATGAGCGACCCGATCTGGAGCGCGCGCATGTCCGTGCCGACGATCTCGCGCTGGAGGGCGGCCAGGAACGGCGGGAGGTGCCGGAGCGTGACGCCGTGGGCGGCGGCCCGCAGGCCGAGAGAACGCACCCGGTCGCGGGAGAGGGACGGGATCGCGATGACCACCACGTCCACGGCGCGCGAGGCCAGCACCCGGTCCAGGTCTGCGAGCGACCCGAGACACGGTGGGTACGTCTCGTCCGCCAGCACCTCGCCCGGCGCGTCGTCGAGGAAACCCACCGGCGCCAGCCCGAACGAGCTGACCCGCTGCAGGTCCCGGCACAGCGCCCGCCCTGCCTCGCCGGCCCCCACGATCAGGGTGCGCAGACCGGCAGGCTCGAGGTAGCTGCTTTGCAACGCGCTCATCGAGCGACCGCCCCGCTGCGCGCGGCCCGGCGGGGCCGCGAGGCGCGCATCCGGGTGACCCCGGCAGGTGCGCCCAGCGCGTCGGCAAGCGCATCGGCCACCCGGTGGGTCTGGGAGTCGCGCAGGCGCGGGTAGAGCGGCAGCGAGATCAGCTGGCCGAAGATCGTCTCCGCGCCGGGGAGCCCCTCCTGTGGCACGTCGGCCACCCGGCCGAAGTACTCGAGGTGGTGGATCGGGATGAAGTGCAGCGAGGTGCCGACTCCGGCCTCGTCCAGGGCCGCCATCACCTCGTCGCGCGACCGCTCGGGGTCCACGACCCGCACCGGGTACAGGTGCCAGGCGTGGACGCCCAGACCCGCTTCCGGCCGGTGCGGGAGCGCCAGCCCGGGAAGGTCGGCGAGCCAGCGGTCGTAGCTCGCCGCGTGGTGCGCCCGCATCTCCTGCCACCGCGGGAGCCGCGCGAGCTGGCCGCGGCCGATGGCGGCCTGTACGTCGGTCATGTTGGCCTTCATGCCGGCCTCGAGGACGTCGTACCTCCAGCCCCCGCCGGGAAGGTAGCGACGCCACGCGTCGGCCGACATGCCGTGCAGCCGCGCCCGGCGCAGCCAGCTCGCACGCTCGGGGTCGTCGGTGGTGATCATGCCGCCCTCACCGATGGGGAGGTTCTTGGTGGCGTAGAAGCTGAAGCAGACGGCCGAGCCGTCCCCCACTCGTCGGGCACGGTACGAGGTCCCGACGGCGTGCGCGGCGTCCTCGACCACCCGGTCGAGCGGGAGGTCCGCGGCCGCAGCGAGCGCCGCAACGTCCGCGGGGTCGCCGGCCCAGTGCACGACCACCATCGCCTCCGCACCCGCACACCGGGTGTTCGCGGCGCGCGTGGTCTCGGGTGTCGGCATTCCGGTGACCGGCGAGACGTCGACCAGGACGGGTCGGAGTCCGGCGTGCAGGATCGCCTGCACGGCGCCGCAGAAGGTCAGGTCGGAGACCAGGACCGGTGACCCCTCCTGGAGCCGCAGGTAGCGGAGCGAGAGCTCCAGCGCGGCCGTGCACGAGGAGACCGCGATCGCGTGCGCCGCACCGACGTACGCCGCGAACTCGGCTTCGAACGCCGCCACCTCGGGTCCGGTCGTCACCCAGCCGGACTCCAGGACCCGATGTGCGGCGCGTCGGGAGCCGGTGGCGATGTGGCAGTCCGCGAAGGGAATCCGGTCCGGAGCGGGAGCAGAGACGAGTTGGGTTGTCATGTCCACAGACGCTAGGAGCGCCAGGGGCCCGGCAAACCGTCCGAGTGGGGTGAGCGGCCTACGTCATTCGCACGACCGCGAGTGGACGCCCGGCCGAATCAGGTGGTGTGGTCCTGGCGGGGATCCGGGACCACGGTGAGACCGGCCCGCCGGGCCGCCGCAACCAGCTCGGGCGTCGAGTGGAGTCCCAGCTGGTGCAGCATGTTCTGGACGTGTGTGCGCACCGTGTTGGGGGACAGGAACAGATGGCTCGCGGTCTCGTGCCGGCTCATCCCGGTGACCAGGCAGCGCAGCACGTCGACCTGACGATCGGTGAGGTCGTCGAGGAAGCCACGCGACCGGGACACGGCCCGGGACTCCTCGAGCAGTGCGTTCACCACCGGCTTCATTCTGTCCAGCGGTAGGTGCAGATGGCCGTCGAGCACCTGGGTGGCCGCGAGCAGCACCTCCTCGAGGTCGCCGTCCTTGGTGATCCAGCCCTCCACGCCCGCCCGGAGCGCGGCGAGGATGTCGCTGGTCTGCTTGCTGCCGGAGAGCACGATCACCCGCGGTCGTGCACCCGCCTCCTCCAGGTCGGGTAGCAGGTCGAGTCCGCAGATGCCGTCGAGGTCGAGATCGAGCAGCACGATGTCGTGACGCACGGTGTGCGCCATCGCCCTGGCGGCCGCGAGCGTCGTGACCTCGTCGACGCGCCCGACGCGGTCATCGGCCTCGAGCCGGAGGGCCAGGACGTCGGCGAGGATCCGGTGGTCGTCCACGATCAGGATCGAGAGGTCGTGATCCGGGTGCTCGTGGCAGTGGTGTTCGTACAAGCGCGGGTCGCCGGACGTTCCGGTCATGTGTCCTCCCCGAGACGTGTGGCGGGTCAGCCGGGTCAGCCGCCGACCCGGACGAGTCCGAGCTCGACCGCACGGTGCGCGGCCTTGCTGCGGTGGTGTACGCCCAGCTTGCGCAGCACGTTCTGCACGTGGGAGCGCACGGTGTTCGTGGAGACGCCGAGGCTCTCGGCCATCAGCGCCGTGGAGACGCCGTCGACCAGCAGCGCGATGACCTCGCGCTCCCGGGCCGTCAGCGGCTCGTTGTCCGGCTGCCCTGACGCAGCCCGCAGCGGTCGTGCGAAGCCCTCGACGAAGTGCTCGCCTGCGAGCACCCGCCGCACCGCGAGATCGACCCCCCGGATGTCGACGGACTTGGAGACCAGCGCGTCGACGGTGCGGGACTCGTAGAGCCGCCAGAGGTCGTCCGTCGCCCAGCCCGTGAGCACGAGCACGGAGATCCCCGGGACGCTGGCGCGCACCGTCTCCACGGCCTCGAGCCTGGCCCGGCCGCCAAACTGGACCCCGAGCACGCACAGGTCGGGCCGGGCCTGCCGAAGCACGCCGGGCAGGACCTGCGGGTCGGAGCAGGTCGCCACGACGTCGTGGTCGCGCGCCCGCAGGGCCATGGCCAGCGCGTCGACGAACATCCGGTGGCCGTCGCACAGCACCAGGCTCACGACGCGGCCCCCTGACGGCGCCGCCGGGCCGGTGGGCGGTTCGGCTCGTGCCCGCCGCTGGGAATGAGCATCCTGACCGTCGTGCCGGGCCCGGGGCCGCTGGTGATCTCCAGTCGGCCGTGGCACTCCTGCAGCACGCTGCCCACCACGGACATGCCGTGGCCGGTGCCCGATGCGATGGTGCCGAAGCCGGTGCCGTCGTCTCTGACCTCCACCGAGGCGCTGTGCTCGTCGGAGCTGACCTTGATGTGCACCGTGCCCTGGTCGCCCGACGCCCGGAGCGCGTTGTCGAGCACGTTGCCGATCGCGCGGCGCAGCAGCACCGGGTCTCCGCGGCCGAACGCAGGACCGTGCTCGTCGACCTCGATCGGGACGTCATAGGTGAGCGCGAACACCTGGATGCACTCGTCGACGACGCTGGTCAGGTCGACCGATCTGATCACCGGCTCGTCGTGCTCCTGCTCCAGGTTGTCGCCGACCATCTCGGAGACGTGCTCGAGCACGTGCTCCATCGTCTGGAGCCGATGTCGTAGGGGTGGCGGCAGGTCCTCGTCACCCGGCATCCGGGTGATCATCAGTCCCGCGGCGACGTACTGGCGTACGTCATGGCACAGCCGTGCCATCGTGGATTTCTCGGACGCGACTGTATACGGAATCCCCACCGTCAATGCCCCCCTCGGCATCCCCCGTGTGTGTTGTGTCGGAGCCGCACCCAACTCACAACGACGTGAGCCAACCACAAAGGTGCCATTCCCCGCATGACCCGTTCGGACTATTCACGATGTTTCGGTGTCGGATTTCGGGTGATACGGACCGGGATCGGTCGGTGGCACGTCCTAGTGTTGAGGTGTGCAGGATCCGTCGACCTACCGCCCCGAACCCGGGTCGATTCCCACCCAGCCGGGCGTCTACCGGTTCCGGGACCCGCACGGGGTCGTGATCTACGTCGGCAAGGCGAAGAACCTCCGCGCCCGGCTCTCGTCGTACTTCCAGGACATCGGCGGCCTCCACCAGCGCACGGCCACGATGGTGACCACCGCGGCGGGCGTCGACTGGACGGTCGTCAACACCGAGGTCGAGGCGCTGCAGCTCGAGTACTCCTGGATCAAGGAGTACGACCCGCGCTTCAACGTGAAGTACCGCGACGACAAGTCCTACCCGTGGCTGGCGGTGACCTACGGCGACGAGTTCCCGCGGGTGATGGTCGGGCGCGGGGCCAAGCGCCGGGGCACCCGCTACTACGGCCCCTACTCCCACGCCTGGGCGATCCGCGAGACAGTCGACCTGCTGCTGCGGGTGTTCCCGATGAGGTCGTGCAGCAACGGCGTGTTCAAGCGCTCCAGCCAGATCGGGCGGCCTTGCCTGCTCGGCTACATAGACAAGTGCTCCGCGCCCTGCGTCGGCCGGGTGACCGAGCAGGAGCACCGCGCGATCGTCGACGACTTCTGCGACTTCATGGCCGGCAACACGAGCGCGTTCGTCAAGCGCGTCGAGCGGCAGATGTACGACGCGTCCGCGCGGCAGGACTACGAGAAGGCGGCCCGGCTGCGCGACGACCTCGGCGCCCTCAACCGGGCGCTGGAGAAGCAGCAGGTGGTGCTCGGCGACGGCACCGAGCGCCGACGTGCTCGCGCTGTGCGAGGACCCGCTCGAGGTCGCCATGCAGGTGTTCTACGTGCGCAACGGCCGGATCAAGGGCCAGCGCGGCTGGGTGGCCGACCGCGTCGAGGACTCCGACACCGGCGCGCTGGTCGGCGACTTCCTGCTCCAGCTGTACGCCGGCGAGTCGAGCGACGCGATCCCGCGCGAGATCCTGGTGCCGGCGCTGCCCGACGACGTCGCGACGTACGAGGAGCTGCTCGCCGAGTCGCGCGGCGGCAAGGTGTCGATCCGGGTGCCCCGGCGCGGCGACAAGAGGGCGCTCCAGGAGACGGTCGCCGCCAACGCCAAGCAGTCGCTGGCACTGCACAAGACGAAGCGTGCGAGCGACCTCACCACGCGCAACCGGGCGCTGGAGGAGATCCGCGACGCCCTCGGCCTGGAGACGGCGCCACTGCGCGTCGAGTGCTACGACATCTCCAACCTTCAGGGCACCGAGGTGGTGGCGTCGATGGTGGTGTTCGAGGACGGCCTGGCCCGCAAGGGCGAGTACCGCCGGTTCGTGATCCGCGGGGTCGACGGCCAGAACGACGTCGCGTCGATGCACGAGGTGATCACCCGCCGGTTCCGGCGGCTGCTCGACGAGCGCAGCGAGATGCCGGGTCTCGACGGCGAGCAGGTCGACGAGAGCGACGACCCGAGCGGCCCGATGCTGGTCGACCCCGACACCGGCCGGCCGCGCAAGTTCTCCTACGCACCCGGCCTGGTGGTCGTCGACGGCGGTCCGCCCCAGGTGGCCGCGGCGCAGCGGGCCCTCGACGAGCTCGGCATCGACGACGTGCCGGTGGCCGGTCTCGCCAAGCGGCTGGAGGAGGTCTGGCTGCCCTGCCAGGACGACCCGGTGATCATGCCGCGCACCAGCGAGGGGCTGTACCTGCTCCAGCGGGTCCGCGACGAGGCCCACCGGTTCGCGATCACCCACCACCGCTCGCGGCGTTCCAAGTCGATGGTCGAGAGCATCCTCGACGACGTCCCGGGCCTCGGTGAGGTGCGGCGCAAGACGCTGATCCGGCACTTCGGCTCGCTCAAGAAGCTCCGCGCCGCCACGGTCGACGAGATCGCCGAGGTGCCCGGCATCGGCGCCCGCACCGCCACGGCGATCGCGGATGCCGTGGCGGCGGCACCGACCGGCCGCAAGACTGTCTCCGTGAACACTGCGACCGGCGAGATCGAGGAGTCCTGATGGCGGCTCCCAAGACCGGCCCGCTGGGGGAGCTGGTCGTCGTGACCGGCATGACCGGCGCAGGCAGGAGCACGGCGGCCAAGGAGCTCGAGGACCTCGGCTACTTCGTCGTCGACAACCTCCCGCCCGAGCTGGTCGACGACGTGGTGCGGCTGGTCGACGAGCGTCAGGGCCGCGACCAGCCGGTCGCCGTGGTGGTCGACGTCCGCACCGGTTCGTTCTTCGGCTCGCTTCAGGAGCACCTCGCGGTCGGCATCCCGTCGCGGCGTACGACGCTGCTGTTCCTCGAGGCCTCCGACGACATCCTGGTGCGCCGGCAGGAGGCCGCCCGGCGACCCCATCCGCTGCAGGGCACCGGTCGGCTCCTCGAGGGGATCCACCGCGAGCGCGAGGTGCTGGCCTCGCTGCGTGGCGACGCCGACCTGGTCATCGACACCACCAGCCTCAACGTCCACCAGCTCAAGGACCGCGTCGCCCAGGCGCTCGGGCTCGCCGGAGCACCTGGGCCTGCAGGTCAACGTGGTCAGCTTCGGCTTCAAGTACGGCATCCCGGTTGACGCCGACCTGCTGGCCGACATGCGCTTCCTGCCCAACCCGTACTGGGTGCCCGAGCTGCGCGACCAGACCGGACGCGACCCAGCGGTGGCGAACTACGTGAAGGGGCGTCCCGACGCGCAGCTCTTCCTCGACCGCTACGTGCCCGTGATCGAGACCCTGAGCGACGGTTACCTGCGTGAGGGCAAGCGGTTCATGACCGTGGCGATCGGCTGCACCGGTGGCAAGCACCGCAGCGTGGCGATGACCGAGGAGATCACCCGGCGCCTGATCGCGCTCGGCATGGACGCCCGGGCCACGCACCGTGACCTGGGACGGGAATGAACACCCCGCGAAGAATGCGGGAGACCGTCCCCACGGTCGTCGCGCTCGGCGGCGGGCACGGCCTGGCCGCGTCGCTGTCGGCACTCCGTCACGTCACCACGGAGCTGACCGCGGTCGTCACGGTCGCCGACAACGGCGGGTCCTCGGGCCGGCTGCGCCAGGAGTTCGGCGCGCTCCCGCCGGGCGACCTCCGGATGGCACTGGCGGCGCTGTGCCGCGACGACGAGTGGGGCCAGACCTGGGCCCACGTGCTGCAGCACCGGTTCGAGTCCGACGGGCCGATGCACGGCCACGCGGTCGGCAACCTGCTGATCGTGGCGCTCTGGGAGCTGCTGGGCGACGCCCCGCGGCAGAGCGGTGATGGGCTGGTGAGCGGTCTCGACTGGGTGGGCCGGCTGCTCGGCGCCGAGGGCCGGGTGCTTCCGATGGCGACCACGCCGCTGGACATCTCGGCGGTGGTCCGCGGCACTCGGGCAGACGCTCCCGACGAGCTGACGACCGTGCGCGGCCAGGTGGAGGTCGCGACGACGCCCGGCTCGGTGGTGTCCGTCTCGCTCGAGCCGGACACTCCCGACGCCTGCCCGGAGGCGGTGGCCGCGATCCGCGCCGCCGACTGGGTGGTGATGGGTCCGGGGTCCTGGTACTCCAGCGTGATCCCGCACCTGCTGGTCCCCGGGCTGCGGCAGGCGATCGAGGAGACCGACGCCCGGGTGCTGGTCACGCTCAACCTGGTCGCGCAGCAGGGGGAGACCGAAGGGCTGACCCCGGCCGACCTGCTCGAGCGGCTGGGCCGCCACGCGCCCGGTCTGGATCTCGACATGGTGCTCGCCGACGTCAGCACGGTCGGCGACACCGCAGGGGACGTCGAGGCACTCGAGCGGGTCGCGGCGTCGTACGGCGCAGGGCTGGTGGTGGCCGACGTGTCCCGGGCGGACGCGATCGGCCAACACGACCACGAGAAACTCAGACGCGCCTATGCGGAGATCATGCTGGCGACATAAGGTGTTTGGCCTTGGGTGCCTTCGGGCCTCCGGCGCGCTTGTCCACAAGGGAATGGCAGGGATCCGACGCATGGCAATGACGTCTCAGGTCAAGGCAGAGCTCGCCAACACCAAGGTGACGAAGACCTGCTGCCGCAAGGCCGAGGTGTCGTCGATGCTCAGGTTCGCGGGCGGCCTCCACATCAGCAGCGGCCGGATCGTGGTCGAGGCCGAGCTGGACACCGGAGCGGCCGCACGGCGGCTGCGCCGTGACATCGCCGAGGTCTTCGGACACACGTCCGACGTCGTCCTCGTCCAGGGCAACGGCATCCGCAAGGGCAGCCGCTACGTCGTCCGCGTGGTCAAGGACGGCGAGTCCCTGGCCCGGCAGACCGGCCTGATCGACCAGCGCGGCCGTCCGGTGCGCGGCCTGCCGCCGCAGGTGGTCTCCGGCTCCGGCTGCGACGCCGTCGCCGCGTGGCGGGGCGCATTCCTGGCCCACGGGTCGCTGACCGAGCCCGGCCGCTCGTCGTCGCTCGAGGTGACCTGCCCCGGGCCCGAGGCCGCGCTGGCCCTGGTCGGCTCCGCCCGTCGGCTCAGCATCTCCTCCAAGGCGCGCGAGGTGCGTGGCGTCGACCGGGTCGTGATCCGCGACGGCGACGCGATCGGCGAGCTGCTGACCCGGCTCGGGGCGCACGAGTCCCTCCTGGCGTGGGAGGAGCGCCGGATGCGACGCGAGGTGCGCGCGACCGCCAACCGGCTCGCGAACTTCGACGACGCCAACCTCCGCCGGTCGGCGCGCGCCGCGGTCGCGGCAGGTGCCCGCGTCGACCGGGCGCTGGAGATCCTCGGCGAGGAGATCCCCGACCACCTGCGCCAGGCCGGCCAGCTCCGGCTCGAGCACAAGCAGGCCTCGCTGGAGGAGCTCGGCCAGCTGCACGACCCGGTGCTCACCAAGGACGCGATCGCCGGCCGGATCCGGCGGTTGCTGGCGATGGCCGACAAGCGCGCGCAGGACCTCGGCATCCCCGACACCGAGGCGTCCCTGACCCCGGAGATGCTGGCCGAGGAGGCCTGAGCCTGCGCCGGCCTCCTGATGGTGGTTGTGGAGGCCTGAGCTTGCGAAGACCTCCTGATGGTGGTTGAGCAGCGACCGCGGCTGAGGGACGAAGCCGCGACGGAGCGTGTCGAAACCTGATGACTCAGCTTTGCTGCCACGGAGCGTCGTCTGAGCCCACCTGCGAAGGCCTGAGCGCCACTCGGTCCTCCGACGTCCGCTTGTTACCCGTACGTACGCCGGACAGCTGGAACGGCCATCCGCCCACCCCGCGATAAGGTCGAATCTCATCGTGCCCCGCTAGCCAGGAGTGAACCCGTGACCGTCCGCGTAGGCATCAACGGCTTCGGCCGGATCGGCCGAAACTTCTTCCGCGCCGTCCGCGCGTCCGGCGCCGACATCGAGATCGTCGGCGTCAACGACCTGACCGCCAACAACGTCCTCGCCCACCTGCTCAAGTTCGACACGATCCTCGGCCGGCTCGACGCCGACGTGTCCTCGGACGAGTCCTCGATCAAGGTCGGCGACCAGACCATCACCGCGTTCTCCGAACGCGACCCGTCCGCCCTCAAGTGGGGCGACATCGGCGCCGACGTCGTTGTCGAGTCGACCGGCTTCTTCACCGATGCCACCAAGGCGCACGCCCACATCGACTCCGGGGCGCCAAGAAGGTGATCATCTCCGCGCCCGCCAGCAACGAGGACTTCACCGTCGTCATGGGTGTCAACGACGGCGACTACGACCCGGAGAAGCACCACGTGATCTCCAACGCGTCGTGCACCACCAACTGCCTTGCGCCGATGGCGAAGGCGCTCCACGACGAGTTCACGATCGTCAAGGGCCTGATGACGACGATCCACGCCTACACGTCCGACCAGAACCTGCTGGACAACATCCACAAGGACCTGCGCCGTGCCCGCGCCGCCGCGCTCAACGTCGTCCCGACCTCGACCGGTGCCGCGAAGGCGATCGGCGCTGGTGATGCCCGAGCTCAAGGGCAAGCTCGACGGCTACGCGCTCCGGGTGCCGGTGCCGACCGGCTCCGCCACCGACCTCACCTTCGAGGCCGGCCGGGAGACCTCGGTCGAGGAGGTCAACGCGCGGTCAAGAAGGCCAGGCCGACGGCCGCTACCTGCGCTACACCGAGGACCTGATCGTCTCCTCCGACATCGTCACCGACCCGGCGTCGTGCATCTTCGACGCGCCGCTCACCAAGGTGATCGGCAACCAGGTCAAGGTGGTCGGCTGGTACGACAACGAGTGGGGCTACTCCAACCGGCTCGCGGACCTGATCACCTACGTCGGCGAGTCCCTCTGACGTGTCGGGCATCGACTCCCTCGCCCCTCAGATCGGGGGGAGTGTCCGGGGCAAACGGGTCCTCGTGCGCTCCGACCTCAACGTGCCGCTCGACGGCGCCCGGATCACCGACGACGGCCGGATCCGGGCCAGCGTGCCCACGATCAGCGAGCTGGCCGACGCCGGTGCGCGGGTCGTGGTCACGGCGCACCTGGGCCGGCCGAAGGGCGCACCGGAGGACAAGTACTCGCTGAAGCCGGTCGCCGACCGGCTCGGTGAGCTGCTCGGCACCCCGGTGGCGTTCGCGACCGACACCGTGGGGGAGAGCGCGCAGCAGACCGTGGCCGCTCTCGCCGACGGTGAGGTGGCGCTGCTCGAGAACGTGCGGTTCAACCCCGGCGAGACCAGCAAGGACGACGCCGAGCGCGGTGCCTTCGCCGACCAGCTCGCCGCGCTCGCCGACGCCTTCGTCAGCGACGGCTTCGGGGTCGTGCACCGCAAGCAGGCGAGCGTGTACGACGTGGCGCAGCGGCTGCCGCACGCCATGGGCGGCCTGGTCGCCAAGGAGATCGACGTGCTGCGCCGGCTGACCGAAGACCCCGAGCGCCCGTTCGTGGTGCTGCTCGGCGGCTCCAAGGTCTCCGACAAGCTGGCGGTGATCGACAACCTGCTCGGCAAGGCCGACAAGCTGCTCGTGGGCGGCGGGATGCTGTTCACGTTCCTCGCCGCACAGGGCCACCCGGTGGGCAAGAGCCTGCTCGAGGCGGACCAGGTCGACACCTGCAAGGAGTACCTGCAGCGGGCCGCCGACTCGCGGTGTCGAGCTGCTGCTGCCGACCGACATCGTGGTCGCCTCGGCGTTCCCCTCGGCGGACACGGCGAGTGACCCGTCCGTCGTACCTGCCGACGCGATCCCGGACGACAAGCTGGGGCTCGACATCGGCCCCGACTCGGCGAAGGCGTTCGCGGCGGCGCTGACCGACGCGAAGACGGTGTTCTGGAACGGGCCCGATGGGCGTGTTCGAGTTCGCCGACTTCGCCGCGGGCACCCGCCGGTCGCCGAGGCGCTGACCAAGGTCGACGGGCTGTCGGTCGTCGGTGGCGGCGACTCCGCGGCCGCCGTACGCAAGCTCGGCTTCGACGAGTCGGCCTTCGGCCACATCTCGACCGGCGGCGGCGCCAGCCTGGAGTACCTCGAGGGCAAGGACCTGCCCGGCATCGACGTCCTCGAGTCGGACCCGGAGGACTGACCCATGGCACCCGAGCAACACGCGCATCCCGCTGATGGCGGGCAACTGGAAGATGAACCTGAACCACCAGGAGGCCGTCGTCCTGGTGCAGAAGCTGGCCTGGACGCTCGACGACAAGCAGCACGACTACGGCAAGGTCGAGGTCGTCGTGCGTGCCGCCGTTCACCGACATCCGCAGCGTGCAGACGCTCGTCGACGGTGACCGGCTGAAGATCCGCTACGGCGCCCAGGACGTGTCGACGCAGGACGACGGCGCCTACACCGGCGACATCTCCGCGGCGATGCTGGCCAAGCTCGGCTGCTCCTACGTCGTGGTCGGGCACTCCGAGCGGCGGGAGCACCACGCCGAGGACGACGCCACGGTCAACGCCAAGGCACACAAGGCCGTCGCGGCCGGGATGACCCCGATCGTGTGCGTCGGCGAAGGGCCTCGACGTGCGCAAGGACGGTCGTCACGTCGAGCACACGCTCGAGCAGCTCGACGGCTCGCTGGCCGGCTTCGACGCGAAGCAGGTGGCCGCGCTCGTGGTCGCCTACGAGCCGGTCTGGGCGATCGGCACCGGCGAGGTGGCCACGCCCGACGACGCCCAGGAGGTGTGCGCCGCGATCCGCGCCCGGGTCGCCGAGACGCTGGGCGACGAGGCAGCGGGCGCCGTACGCATCCTGTACGGCGGCTCGGTCAAGGCCGCCAACGTCGCCGGCATCATGCAGCAGCCGGATGTCGACGGCGCGCTCGTCGGCGGCGCGAGCCTGCAGGCCGACGAGTTCGGCGGGATCTGCCGCTTCTACGCCATGCCGGTTCTGTGAACGCCGGCCGGTTCGCGCACCTCGGTGAGTTAGGCTCCACGCCGTGGTTACGGTTTTCGAAGTCCTGCTGGTGATCTCCAGCCTGATCCTGATCCTGCTCGTGCTGCTCCACAAGGGGCGCGGCGGCGGGCTGTCCGACATGTTCGGTGGCGGCATGTCGAGCAGCTCGGGCGGCTCGTCGGTGGCCGAGCGCAACCTCGACCGGATCACCGTCGGTATCGGCGGGATCTGGATCGCCTGCATCATCGGTCTCGGTCTGCTCCTCAAGACAGGCGCCTGACCCGCTCGCAGCAACGTACGCTTCTCTTCGCACCGACCCCTCAGCAACACCGTCAGACAGGAGACCTCAGACGTGGCAGGTGGTGGCAACGCCATTCGTGGGAGCCGGGTTGGGGCCGGGCCCATGGGCGAGGCGGAACGCGGCGAAGCCGCTCCGCGCCAGAACGTCAGCTATTTCTGCTCCCAGGAGCACCGGACGCTGGTGACCTTCTCGGTCGAGGCGCAGACGCCCGAGACGTGGGACTGTCCACGCTGCGGGCTGCCGGCGAGCCTCGACTCCGAGAACCCGCCGCCGCCTCCGAAGATCGAGCCCTACAAGACGCACCTCGCCTACGTGAAGGAGCGCCGCTCCGACGCCGAGGCCGCCGACATCCTCGACGAGGCGATCAAGACCCTCCGCGACAGGCGCAAGCGCGGCGAGATCATCTTCTGACGCGAGACGTCAGTTTTGGTTGGCGTGATCCTCGCGAGAGGTCACTCATGGTTGGGTCGTGGCCTGCGACAGGTCAGTCTTGGGTCGTGTGATCGGTGGCCTGTGGATAACGGCGTCGCCGTTGGCCCGATCGGTGCATCATCACGGGATGCCACATGCATCCTGGTTCGACGGCTCGGGCGTGCTTCTCGGTGCCGGTTGCCCGCTCCCGCTCGATGCTCCGTTCACGCCGGCACAGGCAGAGATGTGGGGGGTCTCGCGCCAGACGCTTCGTGGGCTGGTGTCGGGAGGATACGTACGACGGGTGCTCACCGGCGTGTACGCCGCCGCCCAGGCACCCGACAACATGGCACGTCGCGCACAAGCGGTCGCCCTCGTCGTACCTCCCTCGGCGGTGGTGACAGATCGCACGGCGGCCTGGCTCCACGGTGTCGACATCCTGCCGCGGACGGCCTTGTCCGTGCCGCCGCCGGTGACCGTGTTCCGCTCAGCCGGGACCAGGCTGAGGCGGGCAGGTGTCGCGAGCGGCACGCGTGGGCTGCTCCGAAGCGACGTGATGATCGTCGGCGGCGTGCGGGTCACCACTCCCTTGCGCACGGCGTGCGACCTCGGCCGTCTGCTCTGGAGGTTCGACGCGCTCGCGGCGATCGACGGATTCCTGCGACTCGGGGTCGATCCGGTCTTGTTGGCTCTGGAGGTCCCCAGGTTCAAGGGTTTTCGCGGAGTTCGCCAGCTCCGGGTGCTCGTCCCGCTCGGCAGTCCGAAAGCCGAGTCCCCGGGGGAGTCAGCGCTGCGGCTGCACTGGTACGACGCCGGTCTGCCGCGGCCCGAGGTCCAGTTCTGGGTGTACGACGACGGGGGCCGTGAGCTGTACCGGCTGGACCTCGCGCTTCCCGAGCTGCGCTACGCCGCTGAGTACGACGGCGAGGAGTTTCACACCGCTGATGACGACAGGGCCCATGACGAGCAGCGCCGCGACTGGCTGGACGTCCACCGGCACTGGACCGTGGACGTCTTCAAGAAGCATGACGTCTACGGTCCGACGGCAGCCGCCCCGACCCGGCTCACGCAAGGGGCCGCCGAGGCTCGTCGGGTCCTCGCTGTCTGGAACGCGCGTCGTACTGCCTGACGCACCAACCACGACCGACCTCTCGACGCTCTTCCAGCAACCACAGCTGACCTCTCGCGCGTCAGTCGGCAACCACGGATGGCGTCTCGCGGGAGTAGGCCTGGGCGGAGCGGAGGACGGGGGAGAAGCCGAGGGAGCGGTAGAGGTGGCTGGGGGCCGCGTCGGCGTCGGCGAGGATGACCAGGCGGTCGCAGGCGCGGGCGTGGGCCCAGTCGGCGGCGACGCCGAGGAGGTGGGAGGCGAGGCCGCGGCGACGGTGCGGCTCGGCGGTGACCACGGACTGGTAGCGGGCGATGCCCTCCCCGCAGTCGACGATGCCGAGGTCGGCTGCCAGGTCGGGGCCGTCGAAGGCGCCCAGGAACACGGCCACACCGGCCGCGCACATCCGGGCCTTGGCCGCGGTGGCGCCGCGCTGGAACACAGCCTCCACGGGGTCCCGCGGCCCCATGGACAGCCGCACGTCCTGCTCCCAGTCGTCGGCGCCGTCCAGCGGCCGTACCACGTAGCCGTCCGCCAGCGGCGTCCGGCGCGGACCCGGGCCGGCCAGCACGTCCTCGTGCTCGATCTCCAGGCCGAGCGACTCCCACGCGGACGCGTCGGGCGGGTCGGCGCTCAGCCCGATCGCACGGTGCTGGGCGTCCGGGAACGCCGCCTCGAACACCCCGAGCCAGCGCCCGGCCTCACCCGCGGCGTCCGCGTCGGTGACGAGCACGAAGTTGCCCCAGTGGTACGTCGGGTTGGCGGGGGTCCGCAGCACCAGGTGGTCGGCGTGCTCCTCGACCTCGGACCCCGAGTACCGCAGGACCGCGACGTCGGTGTGCCAGCCGAGCGGGAGCGGCGTCGTCATCAGAGCTGGGAGGCGGCCGCGTCGTCGACGAACCAGAGCGTGACCTCGCGCCCGGACACGCCGCGGGCAGGGGTCTCGTGGACGTCGCCGGTCTCGGCCAGACCGCGGCGCACGGCGTCGGCCTTGTCCTCGCCCGAGACCAGGAACCACACCTGGCGCGAGCGGTTCAGGCACTCGAAGGTGAGGCTGATCCGTTGCGGGGGCGGCTTCGGGGAGTCCGTGACGCCGACCGCGATCCGGTCGACGGTGTCGAGCGCGGCATGCCCCGGGAACAGCGAGGCCACATGACCGTCCGGCCCGACCCCGAGCATCAGCACGTCGAACTCGCCGGCGCCGTGCACCCGCATCACCTGCCCGTACGCCGCCGCACCCTCGTCGACCGTCGCCGCATCGGCGGTGGACGGCATCTCGTGCACGTGGCCGGGATCGGCGCCGACCGCGTCGAGGAACGCCGCGCGCGCCTGAACAGCGTTGCGGTCCGGGTCGTCGGCCGCGACGAACCGCTCGTCGCCCCACCAGACCACCACGCGCGACCAGTCGACGCCGGAGTCGGCGGAGAGCCGCGCCACCTCGCGGTGGACGGCGTCGGCGATGGTGCCGCCGGTCAGCCCGATCTGTGGTTCCCGGCCCTCGGCCTGCACCCGGGCCAGCTCCTCGAGCAACCGGGTCGCGACGTCCGCCGCCACGGCGCCCGCGTCGTCGTGCCGGACGACCTCTACCTCGACGGTCACTTCTTCGCCGGCTTCCTTGCCGGCTTCTTCTTCGCGGCCTTGCGGGCCGCCGGGCGGGCGATCCCGCTCGCGACCAGCTTCTTCGCGGTCGCGGCGTAGACGTCGTCCTCGTCCAGACGGCGCAGCTCCTCGGCGAGCAGCTCCGGCACGTCACGCCGCTTGAGCGCGACGGGGCGGTCGGGCTGGCCGGGGGAGGAGAACGTCGCCAGCCGCCCGTCCTTGCGTGAGATCGTGATCGGCCCCTCGGCGGTGTCGAGGACCACCTCGGTGATCCCGGGGCCCTGCGAGGTCGCGCGCGCGGCCTTCACCTTGAGCCGGTCGGCCAGCCAGGCGGCGAGCAGGTCGGCGCTCGGGCTGATCCGCTCGGCGGTGACCGTCGCCGACCTCACCTTGAGCGGCTGCTGGTCGAGCGCCGCCGCGAGCAGGGCGCGCCACGGCGTGAGTCGGGTCCAGGCCAGGTCGGTGGTGCCCGGCGCGTAGGCCGCGCAGAGCCGGTGGACCGCCTTCGTCTTCCCCGTGCGTACGGCGGCGGCGTCGGTGATCCGGCGACGTGCGAGCCGACCGATCGGGTCTGCGGCGGGGTCGTCCGGGTGGTCGTTCGACCACCAGACCACGACCGGGGAGTCCGGCAGCAGCAGCGGCAGCACGACGGACTCGGCGTGCTTGACCACCTCGCCGGACAGCCGGATCAGCGCGACCTCGCCGGACCAGCCGTCACCGATCCCGATCTGGGCGTTGACCGCCGGCTTGCCGCGCGCGGAGCCCAGGATCAGCCCGATCACCCGCGCCGGGTGCTCGTGCGATGCCTTGCGCGCGGAGGCGAGCGCGTCCTGGGCGCCCTCCTCGTCGACGACGATCACCATCGTCATCACCATGCCCTGCGCGGGGGAGCCGTGCTGCGTGCGCTGTTCGACGAAGGCCGCGGCGATCGCGGACGCCTTGGTGTCGAGCAGCTCTATCATGGACGCCTCCAGACACGTCCGGAGCGCGCGAGCATCGCGTCCGCGGACTCGGGGCCCCAGGTGCCGGACTCGTACTGGTCCGGCTTCCCGTGCTCGGCCCAGTACTCGAGGATCGGGTCGAGGATCTTCCAGGAGAGCTCGACCTCCTCGTGCTGCGGGAACAGCGGCGGGTCACCGAGCAGGACGTCGAGGATCAGCTTCTCGTAGGCCTCGGGACTCGCCTCGGTGAACGTGCCGCCGTACGCGAAGTCCATGTTGACGTCGCGGATCTCCATCGCGGTGCCGGGCACCTTGGACCCGAAGCGGATGGTGACCCCCTCGTCGGGCTGCACCCGGATCACCAGCGCGTTGTGCGTGAGGTCCTCGGTCTGGGTGTCGTTGAACGGCAGGTGTGGCGCGCGCTTGAACACCACCGCGACCTCGGTCACCCGCCGTCCCAGCCGCTTGCCGGCGCGCAGGTAGAAGGGCACGCCCGCCCAGCGCCGGGTCTCCACGTGGAGGGTGATTGCCGCGAACGTGTCCGTGTGCGAGCTCGTCGGGATGTCCTGCTCGTCGAGGTAGCCGACCACCTTCTCGCCGCCCGCCCAGCCCGCGGTGTACTGCCCGCGCGAGGTGGTCAGGTCGAGCCGGTTGGGCAGCACGACGGACGAGAGCACCTTCTGCTTCTCGTAGCGGAGTGCGCCGGCGTCGAACGACGCCGGCTCCTCCATCGCGACCAGCGCCATCAGCTGCATGAGGTGGTTCTGGATCACGTCCCGCGCCGCGCCGATGCCGTCGTAGTAGCCGGCGCGGCTGCCGATGCCGATGTCCTCGGCCATCGTGATCTGGACGTGGTCGACGTAGTTGCCGTTCCAGATCGGCTCGAACAGGTTGTTGGCGAAGCGCATCGCGAGGATGTTCTGCACCGTCTCCTTGCCGAGGTAGTGGTCGATCCGGAAGACCGACTCCGGCTTGAAGACGCCGTCGAGGCTGGCGTTGAGCTCCTGTGCGGAGGTCAGGTCGTGGCCGAACGGCTTCTCCACCACGACCCGGCGCCAGGCGTCGTCCTCGGACTCGGCCAGCCCGTGCTCGTGGAGCTGTTGGACGACGTCACCGAAGAACTTCGGCGGGATCGACAGGTAGAAGGCGTGGTTGCCGCCGGTGCCGCGGGCCTCGTCGAGCTCCTCGAGGGTCCGGCGGAGCGTGTTGAACGCGAGGTCGTCGGCGAAGTCGCCCTGCACGAAGCGGAACCCCTCCGCCAGCTGCCGCCAGACCTCCTCGCGGAACTCGGTGCGGGAGTGCTCCTTCACGGAGTCGTGCACGATCTGCGCGAAGTCCTGGTCCGCCCAGTCGCGGCGGGCGTAGCCGACCAGCGAGAATCCGGGCGGCAGGAAGCCACGGTTGGCGAGGTCGTAGATAGCCGGCATCACCTTCTTCCGCGCCAGGTCTCCGGTGACGCCGAACAGCACCATCGAGCACGGTCCCGCGATGCGGGGGAGCCGCCGGTCCTGCGGGGCGCGGAGCGGGTTGGTCCAGCCGCTCGCCGCGGGGTCATCTGTCATGGGTGTCGGTGCTTCCGGTAGTACGCGATCAGGGACTGGGTGGAGGCGTCCTGCTCGGCCTGGGCCGCCGCGTCACCGGAGACGGCCGGACCGACCTCCTGGGCCAGCTGCTTGCCGAGCTCGACCCCCCACTGGTCGAAGCTGTCGATGCCCCAGACGACGCCCTCGGTGAAGGTGACGTGCTCGTAGAGCGCGACCAGCTGGCCGAGCACCGAGGGGCTCAGCTCGGGGGCCATGATCGACGTGGTCGGCCGGTTGCCGGGGAACACGCGCGCCGGTACGACGGCCTCGGCGGTGCCCTCGGCCCGGACCTCCTCGGCCGTCTTGCCGAAGGCCAGCGCACGGGTCTGCGCGAAGAAGTTGGCCAGGAACAGCTCATGCACGTCGATACTCTGCCCGTCGTGGGCGTCCTGCAGCGGGTACGCGGGCCGGGCCACGGCGATGAAGTCGGCCGGCACGAGTCGCGTGCCCTGGTGGATCAGCTGGTAGAACGCGTGCTGGCCGTTGGTGCCGGGCTCTCCCCAGAAGATCTCGCCGGTTTCGGTCGTCACCGGGGTGCCGTCCCAGCGAACCCCCTTGCCGTTGGACTCCATGGTCAGCTGCTGCAGGTACGCCGGGAAGCGGTGCAGCAGCTGGGCGTAGGGGAGCACCGCGTGGCTCTCGGCGCCGAGGAAGTTGGTGTACCAGACGTTGAGCAGCCCCATCAGCACCGGGACGTTGCGCGCCGGCTCGGTGGTCCGGAAGTGCTCGTCCATGGCGTGGAAGCCGGCCAGGAACTCGGCGAACCGTTCCGGCCCGATCGCCACGACCAGGGACGTGCCGATCGCGGAGTCGAGCGAGTAGCGTCCGCCCACCCAGTCCCAGAACCCGAATGCGTTGTCGGGGTCGATCCCGAAGTCCGCCACCTTGTCGAGCGCGGTCGAGACCGCGACGAAGTGCTTCGCGACGGCCCCGGCCTCGTCGCCGTCGGCGTCCAGCGCCCCCGATGACCGCAGGCCGTCGAGCAGCCAGGCCTTGCACAGCCGTGCGTTCGTGAGCGTCTCCAGCGTGCCGAAGGTCTTGCTGGAGACGATGAAGAGCGTCGACTCCGGGTCGAGGCCGGCCAGGGTCATCGCGGCATCGGTCGGGTCGATGTTGCTGATGAACCGGCATTCGAGCCCCTCCTGCCGGTAGGGCGCGAGGGCCTCGTAGGCCATCACCGGACCGAGGTCGGAGCCGCCGATCCCGATGTTGACGACCGTGCGGATGCGCTGGCCGGTGAGCCCGGTCCAGGCGCCGCTGCGGACCCGGTCGGCGAACGCGTACACCCGCCCCAGGACGTCGTGGACATCGGCGACCACGTCCTGTCCGTCGACCTCCAGCGATGGCATCGGCCGGGAGCCGGAGAGCCGTGTGCAGGACCGCCCGGTCCTCGGTGACGTTGATGTGCTCGCCCCGGAACATGGCGTCGCGCCGCCCGGCCAGCTCCACCTCCTCGGCCAGGTCGAGGAGCGCCGCCAGGACGGCGTCGTCGAGCAGCGACTTCGACAGGTCGACGAGCAGGTCACCCGCGGTGAAGGTCAGCCGGCCGACCCGGTCGGGGTCGTCGGCGAACCAGGCGCGCAGGTCAGGGGCGAAGTCGGAGGCGAGGCGCTCGAGCCGCGACCACGCCTCGGTCGAGCTCGGGTCCACCGGCGCGTCGATCACTCGGCGGCCGCGTCGAGCTGGCCCTTCACCGTCTTCAGGAGCTCGCCCCACGAGGCCTCGAACTTCTCGACGGCCTCTCGCTCCAGGGTGTCGATCACGTCGTCGTAGTCCACGCCCGCGTCCTTCAGGTCCGCCATCACCTGCTGGGCGTCGTCGTAGTTGGGCCGCACCTGGTCGCCACGGATCTGGCCGTGGTCGCGGACCGCGTCGAGGGTCTTCTCCGGCATCGTGTTGACGGTGTTCTCGACGACCAGGTCGTCGACGTACATGGTGTCGCGGTAGTCCGGATTCTTGACGCCCGTCGACGCCCACAGCGGGCGCTGCCGGTTGGCGCCGTCGGCCGCGAGCGAGTCCCAGCGGTCGCCGGAGAAGAACTTCTCGTAGGCCTGGTAGGCGAGTCGCGCGTTGGCGACGCCGGCCTTGCCCTTGAGGTCGTCGGGAGCCGCCGAGTTGGTGAGGCGCTTGTCGATCTCGGTGTCGACACGTGAGACGAAGAACGACGCGACGGAGTGGATCTGCGAGAGGTCCTTGCCGTTGTCGCGCGCCTGCTCGAGACCGGACACGTAGGCCTCCATCACGGACTGGTAGCGGTCCAGCCCGAAGATCAGCGTCACGTTGACGCTGATCCCCTCGGCGAGTGTGGTCGTGATCGCCGGGGCCCCCTCGGTCGTCGCCGGGATCTTGATGAAGAGGTTCGGCCGGTCGACCTCGGCCCAGAGCGTCTTGGCGGAGGCGTTCGTCGCGTCGGTGTCGTGCGCCATCCGCGGGTCGACCTCGATCGACACCCGGCCGTCGACACCGTTGGTGGCGTCGTACACCTCACGGATCACGTCGCAGGCGTTGCGGACGTCCGTGGTGGTCAGGGCGAAGACGGTCTCGTCGACGTCCTTGCCCTGGCCGGCGAGCTCGCGAACCTGGTCGTCGTACCGCTCGCCGTCGGAGAGCGCCGCGGCGAAGATCGACGGGTTCGTGGTCACCCCGACCACGTGGTCGTTCTTGGCGAGCTCGGCGAGGTTGCCGGTCTCGATGCGCTCGCGGGAGAGGTCGTCGAGCCAGATCGAGACGCCGGCCTCGGTGAGCTGCTGCAGGTTGTCGGACATGTGCTTCCTCCTGGATGGACTGTGCGAGCGGATGCGTGGTGTCAGCCGGTGGCGACGCGGATGCTGTCCTCGGCCGCGTTGGCGACGGCCTCGGCGGTGATGCCGAACTCCTGGTAGATACGGGCGTAGTCGGCGGACGCCCCGTAGTGCTCGACGGAGACGCAGCGACCGTGGTCGCCGACGATCTCGTGCCAGCCCTGCTTGATGCCCGCCTCGACGGAGACCCGGGCCTTGACCGTCGGGGGGATGACGGTCTCGCGGTACGCCGCCTCCTGCTCGTCGAACCACTCACGGCACGGCATCGAGACCACCCGCGCCCGAATACCCTTCTCCGCAAGAAGGGCGCGCGCCTGCACGGCCAGCTGCACCTCGGAGCCGGTACCGATCAGCACCACGTCGGGCTCGCCGCCGTCGACGTCGAGCAGGACGTAGCCCCCGCGGCGCACGTTGGAGGTGTCGGTGAACCCTCCCTCGCCGCGCGGGAAGACCGGCACGTTCTGCCGGGTCAGGACGATCCCGGCGGGCCGGTCGGTGTGCTCGAGCACGGCCTGCCAGCAGGCGGCTGTCTCGTTGGCGTCGGCCGGGCGCACCACGTCGAGGCCGGGGATCGCGCGCAGCGCGGCCAGGTGCTCGATCGGCTGGTGGGTCGGGCCGTCCTCGCCCAGGCCGATGGAGTCGTGCGTCCACACGTAGGTGACCGGGAGTCCCATCAGCGAGGCGAGCCGCACGGACCCGCGCATGTAGTCGGAGAACGTGAGGAACGTGCCACCGAACACCCGGGTGCCGCCGTGCACCGCGATCCCGTTGAGGATCGCGCCCATGCCGTGCTCGCGGATCCCGAAGTGGAGCACGCGCCCGGCGATCGGGTCGCCCTTCCACATCGCCGACGAGCGGTCCTTCGGCAGGAAGGACGCGGCGTTCTCGATCGTGGTGTTGTTGGACTCCGCGAGGTCCGCGGACCCGCCCCACAGCTCGGGCACCACCTCCGCGACGGCGTTGATCACGGCCCCCGACGCCTTGCGGGTGGCCATGCCCTTCTCGTCGGCGGGGAACGTGGGGAGGGCGTCGGCCCAGCCCTCCGGGAGGGTGCGCGTCTGCAACCGGTCGAAGAGTTCCTGGTTGCCGGAGGGCTTCTTCGCCCACGCGGTCGAAGTCGTCCTGCCACGCCGCCTGCGCGGCCTTGCCGCGCTCGACCAGGCGACGCGTGTGCTCGAGGACACCGACCGGGATCTCGAAGCTCTGCTCCGGGTCGAAGCCGAGGATCTTCTTGGTCGCGGCGACCTCGTCCGCGCCGAGCGCCGAGCCGTGTGCCTTGCCGGTGTTCTGCGCGTGCGGCGCCGGCCAGGCGATGATCGTGCGCAGCACGATCAGGCTCGGCTGGTCGGTGACGCCCTCGGCCTTGCGGATGGCGGCGTACAACGCGGGGACGTCCTCGCGGTACTGCCCTCCACCGTGCGTCCAGTCGACCACCTGGACGTGCCACCCGTACGCCTCGTAGCGCTTCGGGACGTCCTCGCTGAGCGCGATGTTGGTGTCGTCCTCGATCGAGATCTTGTTCTCGTCGTAGATCATGGTGAGGTTGCCGAGCCGCTGCGTTCCCGCGATCGACGAGGCCTCGGAGCTGACGCCCTCCTCGATGTCACCGTCGCTGCACAGGGCGTAGATGTGGTGATCGAAGGGGGAGTCGCCCTCGGCCGCGTTGGGGTCGAAGAGGCCGCGTTCGCGGCGGGCCGCCATCGCCATGCCGACCGCGTTGCCGATGCCCTGCCCGAGCGGGCCGGTGGTGGTCTCCACCCCCGCGGTGTGGCCGAACTCCGGGTGCCCCGGGGTCTTGCTGCCCCAGGTGCGCAGCGACTTGATGTCCTCGATCTCGAGGCCCCAGCCGCCGAGGAACAGCTGCAGGTAGAGCGTGAGGCTCGAGTGCCCGCACGACAGCACGAACCGGTCGCGGCCCGGCCAGTGCGGGTCGGCGGGGTTGTGCCGCATCACCTTCTGGAACAGCAGGTACGCCGCCGGGGCAAGGCTCATGGCCGTGCCCGGATGGCCGTTGCCGACCTTCTGGACGGCGTCCATCGCGAGCACCCGGATGGTGTCCACGGCCTTGTCGTCGGTCTCGGTCCAGTCGAGCGTTGCTGCGGCCACGGGGCTGGTTCCTCCTGCTGTCGGGGGGGAGCGCTGTCGCACGGGTAGCGAATCCGGGCCCCGGAACCTTTCCCGAGCTCGTCCAGGGGCCGATTCGAGCCTACTCACGTCGCGACCGCTCTACGACCCCCCGTAAGGCGGCGATAGACTCCGGTGGCTGCTCGTCGAGCAGACCATCTGGCCGGTTCGAGGATTGAGAGGCGTGCGTGACCGCGGTCCACTCCGATGCGCCCGCCACCCGGCAGGATCACGCGCCGGTCTCGGTCAAGGACGTCCTCGCCGCGTACGTCGGGCTGACCAAGCCCCGCGTGATCGAGCTGCTCCTGCTCACGACCGTGCCGGTGATGTTCTTCGCCCAGCGCGGCGTCCCGCCACTCGGGCTGGTGGTGGCGACCGTCGTCGGCGGCACGCTGTCGGCAGGCAGCGCGAACGCCCTCAACTGCGTCTACGACCGCGACATCGACGAGCACATGCGGCGCACCCGCCGACGTGCCCTGCCGCGCCACATGGTCAGCCCTCGGGCGGCGTTCGTGTTCGGGCTGCTGCTGGCGGTGGTCTCGACGGTGGTGCTCGCCGTGTGGGTGAACTGGCTCTCGGCCGGGCTGGCGCTGGCGGCCAGCGCGTTCTACCTGTTCGGCTACACGATGCTGCTCAAGCGTCGTACCACCCAGAACATCGTGTGGGGCGGCCTCGCAGGGTGCTTCCCGGCACTGATCGGCTGGACCGCCGTCACCGGGGAGCTGGCGTGGCCGCCGGTCGTGCTGTTCCTCGTCGTCTTCTTCTGGACGCCGCCGCACACCTGGGCGCTGGCGATGCGCTACCGGGAGGACTACGCCCGCGTCGACGTCCCGATGCTGCCGGTGGTGATGCCGGCCCGTGACGTCGCGGTGCGGATCCTCGGCTACTCCTACCTGATGGTGCTCACCTCGCTGGTGCTGTGGCCGGTGGCCGACACCGGTCTGGTCTACCCGGTCGTGGCCGCTGGTGCTGGGTGCGGCGTTCCTGCTCGAGGCACATCGCATGCACGTCCGCGCGACGCGCTCGGACGACCTCTCGGTGGTGCGCCCGATGCGGCTCTTCCACTCGTCCAACATGTACCTGTCTCTCCTGTTCGTGACGGTTGCCCTCGACCCGTTGCTCCAGGTCCGGTTCTGAACCGTCCTAGGCGCGCACGAGGAGCAGCATCCGGGTCACCACGGCGGACAGGATCGCCGCCCCCAGCATGTGCAGGCCGACCAGCACGATCGGCAGGTCGGTGAAGTACTGCAAGAAGCCGATCGCACCCTGCAGCACCTCGACCAGCACCACCGTCTGCGCGGCCCGGATCGCGGTCGGGTCGGCGTGCGTGGCGCGGAGCACGGACCACAACCCGACGCTGAGGCCGACCAGCAGGAAGACCAGGTCCGCGTGGAGCTGGCTGGTCTGCACCGGGTCGAGCCCGTTGCGCGGGGAGTCGACGTCTCCCGCGTGCGGGCCGGAACCGGTGACCACGGTGCCGAGGTAGAGGACGGCCCAGGTCACGCCGAATGTCGCGCGGGCCAGCCACACGGTCGGTGACGGACGTACGGCGGGCGCCGACGGCTCGTCGAGCCGGAACAGGAACAGCACCGCGAGCCCGATCATCGCCAGCGACACCAGCAGGTGGAACGACACCACCCACGGGTTGAGGTCGGTCAGCACCGTGATCCCGCCGACCACCGCCTGGGCGGGGATGCCCAGCGCGAGCAGCACCGAGAGCCCCAGCAGGTCGCGACGCGACGAGCGCAGCGTGGCCAGGAACGTGGCCACCGCGACCGCGACCAGCACGAAGGTCAGCGTCCGGTTGCCGAACTCGATCGCCGTGTGCACGTCGAGCGCGCCGTGCGGCGTGAACGACTGGTCGGTGCACCGCGGCCAGGTCGGGCAGCCGAGCCCGGAGCCGGTCAGCCGGACGGCGCCCCCGGTGACCACCAGCACCGTGTTGGAGACCAGAGTGGCCCAGCCGAGCGGGCGCAGCCAGCGGTCGGTCACGACGCGGGGGGCGGCCGTGCTCACTCCCACGAGAACGTCCTCGCGGTCAGGACCGCCCCGACCAGCGACCACACGACGAGCACGGTCACCGCGTGCAGGTTGAGGGCGCCGTTGATCAGCGAGCTGCGCAGTCCGTTGCCGAGCGCACCCGAGGGCAGCCACGCCGCCACATGCCCGAAGGCGCCGTACGCCGAGGTGGGCAGGACGACGGCGCCACCGGCCATCAGGAGCAGGTAGACGAGGTTGGCCACGGCGAGCGTGGCCTCGGCGCGGAGCACGCCGGCCAGGAACAGCCCGAGGCCGGCGAAGGCAAGCGTGCCGAGGACCACCACGAGCAGCGCCGAACCGAGGGCAACGGCATCGTGGGCCGGGTCCCAGCCGAGCGCGAGCCCGACCGCGCCCACCACCACGAGCTGGAGCACCTCGACCAGGAACAGGGCGCCGACCTTGCCGAGCAGCAGGCCCGGAGCGGGGGAGCGGGGAGGCGCCGAGCCGCTTGATCACGCCGTAGCGGCGCTCGAAGCCGGTGGCGATGGCCAGCGACGCGAACGAGGTCGACATCACCGCCAGCGCCAGCACGCCGGGCGTGAAGACGTCGACGGCCGGGTGCGCGAAGGTCAGGCCCAGGTGCGCCGCACCGGTCACCGCGCCGACCAGCACGATCACCGGGATCACCACCGCGAGCAGGACCTGTTCGCCGTTGCGCAGCAGCAGGCGTGCCTCCATGCCCGCCTGCGCGAGCACCTGCCGGGCGAACGGTGCCGAGCCGGGCAGCGGGGTGAAGGTGCCCAGGTGTTCGACGCTCACGGCACCAGGCCCCGTCCGGTCAGCTCGAGGAACACGTCCTCCAGGTTGCGCTGGCCGAGGTTCAGCGACTCGGGCAGGACACCGTGCTCCTCGCACCAGCGGGACACGATGCCGAGCGTGCTCGAGTCGGCGGGACCGGACACGAGCAGGCTGTAGGCGTCGATCGGGGTCACCTCGGTGCCGGCCCGCAGCGCGGCCTGCAGGGACGCCGGCGCACTCGGCGGGTAGGGCTCGGTCACGACCAGCCGGATCGTGGCGTGGGAGCCGCCGCGGGTCAGCTCCGCCGGCGAGCCGGAGGCGATCAGCCGGCCGTGGTCGATGATGTGGATCCGGTCGGCGAGACGCTCGGCCTCCTCCATGTAGTGGGTGGTGAGGACGACGGTGACGCCGTCGGCGCGCAGCTCGGACAGCAGCTCCCACGTCGTACGACGCGCGGCCGGGTCCATCCCGGCCGTGGGCTCGTCGACGAACACCAGCTCCGGCCGGCCGACCACCGCCATCGCCAGGCCGAGCCGCTGCTGCTGGCCGCCGGACAGACGCCGGTAGGGCGTGCGCCCGCAGTCGCCGAGCCCGAGCCGCTCGGACAGCATCGCCGTGTCCAGCGGGTGGGCGTGGAGTGACGCGATGTGGCGCAGCATCTCCATCGCCCGGACGCCGGACCAGGCGCCACCGGCCTGGAGCATCACGCCGATGCGGGGGAGCAGGTCGCGCCGGTCGCGGACCGGGTCGAGACCGAGCACCTGCACCCGCCCGGAGTGTGCCCGCCGGTAGCCCTCGCAGGTCTCCAGCGTCGTCGTCTTGCCGGCGCCGTTGGGGCCGAGCACGGCGGTGATCGAGTCGCGCTCGACGGTCAGCGAGAGGTCGTCGACGGCGGTCTTCTCGCCGTAACGCATCACCAGGCCGTCGAGCAGGACGGCGGGAGTGGGCGCGGGCACTCCGCAAGTCTAGGAAGGCGTTCGGCGGCAGGTTCACCACGGTATGCAGACGAACCCGCGCTTTCCACAACGAGCACGTCGTGGGAAGCGCATGTTGCTCTGCATACCGTGGTGAAACCACAGGCGTCAGCGGTCAGACCTCGACCGCCTCGCTCTCGCCCTCCTTGGGCAGAGCGGGCGAACGCGGCCGGCGGGTCGCGCCACGGCTCGGGAGCCGTGCCGGCCCGCGCCTGCTGGATCGCGGTCCAGATCCGCTGCGGGGTGCACGGGCAGGTCGATGTGGCGCACGCCGAGGTGGCTGACCGCGTCGACCACGGCGTTCTGCACGGCCGGGGTGGAGCCGATCGTGCCGGACTCGCCGATGCCCTTGGCGCCGAGCTCGTTCAGGTCGGTCGGGGTCTCGGTGTTGGAGGTCTCGAGCGAGATCGTGTCGGCCGCCGTGGGCATCTGGTAGTCGGCGAAGGTCGAGGTCAGCGGCTGGCCCGCCTCGTCGTACACGAACTCCTCCCAGAGCGCCTGCGACATGCCCTGGACGATCCCGCCGTGCTGCTGGCCGGCCACGATCATCGGGTTGAGGATGCGTCCGCAGTCGTCGACCGCGACGTGCCGCAGCGGGGTGACCTTGCCGGTCTCGGTGTCGACCTCGACGATCGCGACGTGGGCGCCGAACGGGAAGGTCGCGCCCTTCTGCGGCACGTCGAGGTCCGCGCGCAGCGCGCCGTCGCCCTCGGCGGCGTGGCCGGCCAGGTCGGCCCAGCTCAGCCGGACGTCGGGGACGCCGGCCACGCCGAGGCCGCCGCCGTCCCGTCGTGCACAACCTCGATGTCGGCCTCGTCGACCTCGAGCACCTCGCGCCGCGAGCCGCACCGCCTGCTCGTGCACGTCGCGGGCCGCCGCGGAGACCGCGCTGCCGCCGAGCTGCAGCGACCGGGAGCCGCCGGTGCCGCCGCCGCTGCGGACGACGGCGGTGTCGGACTGGACGTAGCGTGATCCGGTCCATCGGGATCCCGAGCCGGTCGGAGACGATCATCGCGAACGACGTGGCGTGGCCCTGGCCGTGGGCCGAGGTGCCGGACATCACGGTGGCGGTGCCGTCGGGGTCGATCACCGACGCTGCCGAGCTCGGAGCCGCCGAAGCCGGTGATCTCGACGTAGGTGGAGACCCCGATGCCGAGCTGGCTGCGGCGTCGCCGGACTCGCGGCGGCGCTGCTGCTCGGCCCGGGCGGCGTCGACGTCGGCGACCCGCAGCGCCTCCTCGAGCGCCAGCGTCGTAGTCGCCGACGTCGTACGTCACGCCGGTGCGGGTCGGTACGGGAAGGCGTCCTTGGCGATCAGGTTGCGGCGCCGGATCTCCTCCGGCGCGAGGCCCAGCTCGTCGGCGGCGAGGTCGACCAGCCGCTCGAGCATCGCCGTCGCCTCCGGGCGCCCGGCGCCGCGGAAGGCGCCGTTGGGTGCGGTGTTGGTCAGCGCCGCGATCGCGTCGTAGCGCAGCTGCGGGATCTCGTAGGGTCCCTGCGCCATCATCCGGGTCGGGCCGACGGCGAGCACGCCGCCGAAGCCGGCGTAGGCGCCGCAGTCGCCGATCACCCGGGCGCGCAGGCCGACGATGGTGCCGTCGCTGCGTCAGCCCGAGCTCGCCGAACTGCACCTGGCCGCGGCCCGTGCATCGAGAGCATCGCCTCGCTGCGGGTCTCGCTCCAGGCGACCGGGCGGCCGAGGCGGCGGGCCGCGGCGACGATCGCGGCGTGGCCGTAGCCGATGCCGGCCTTGCCGCCGAAAGCGCCGCCGACGTGGGGAGCGACGACGCGGACGTCGGACTTGTCGAGGCCGGTGTACTTCGCGATCAGGTCGCGCGCCATGTGCGGGTGCTGGGTGGCCAGATGCAGGACCACGCCGGTCGCCCTTCGGCTCGACCAGGATCGCGTTGCCCTCGATCGGGGCGACGGCGATCGCGCTGGTTCTCGATCCGCAGCCGGACCACGACGTCGGCGCCGTCGAAGCGGGTCGGAGTCGTCGGGGTCGCGCACCGCCGCGGCGACGTTGCTGCCGAGGTCGGGGAACTGCAGCGGGGCGTCGTCGGCGAGCGCGGCCTCCATGTCGGCGACCACCGGAAGCTCGTCGTAGTCGACGTCGACCAGCTCGGCCGCGTCCACCGCCTGGGCGCGGGTCTCCGCGACCACGAGGGCGACCGGGTCGCCGACGTAGCGGGCCGCGTCACCCGTGAGCGCGGGCCGGGCGCAGGCCTTGTTGACCTCGGCGAAGGGCGGCACCGGTTCGCTGCCCAGGGTCTCCGCCGTGTAGCACGGCGACGCACCCCGGGCGACGCCTCCGCCTCGCCGGTGTCGACGCGGGTGATCCGGGCGTGGGCGAAGGGGCTGCGGACGAAGATCGCCTGGAGGGTGCCGTCGACCCGGAGGTCGTCGACGTAGTGCGCCGGCACCGGCGATCGAGGTCGGGATCCTCGACCCGGCGGACGGCGTTCCCGAGGATCGATCCGGTGCGCATCTGGGTCATGATCCGAGCCTAGACCCGCACCGGACACTGCCTCCGGTTGCGAGGTGGCGGGGCGGTGTCGCCGACATCACGGGGAACTTAGGTGACCCTTGGTTGAATGTGCTCCCGCATTAACGTCACACTGGTGTTGTGGAAATGGACGAGCACGTGCAGCCGGCCCCGGACGGGCCGACCCGCGAGCGTGTCGCCCGGGCGATCCTGGTCAACGGACCGTCCACGACGGCGGCTCTCGCGGAGCGGCTCGACCTGACCCCGGCCGCCGTACGCCGCCACCTCGAGCAGCTGCTCGAGGACGGCATCGTGGAGTCCCGCGAGCCGCGACTCCAGTCCGTGCGCGGCCGCGGCCGACCCGCCCGGTTGTTCGCGCTCACCGACACCGGTCGCGACTCGTTCGACCAGCAGTACGACGACCTCGCGGTCGCAGGCGCTGCGGTTCCTCTCCGAGACCGGCGGCGAGGACGCCGTACGCGAGTTCGCGCGCCGTCGCGTCTCCTTCGTCGAGGAGCGGTTCGACGCAGGTCGTCGCCGACCGCCCGGGCATCGACCCGGCCGAGGCGCTCGCCGTCGTCTTCACCGACGAGGGCTACGCCGCGTCCGTGCGGTCCGGGCCGGTGGGGGAGCAGCTGTGCCAGCAGCACTGCCCGGTCTCCCACGTCGCCCACGAGTTCCCGCAGCTGTGCGAGGCCGAGACCGAGGCGATCGCGCGGGTCCTCGGCAGCCACGTGCAGCGGCTGGCCACGATCGCCCACGGCGACGGGGTGTGCACCACCTGCATCCCGACTGCCACCAAGACCCACCAGACCCCCGACGTGCAACCGACAGGAAGGTCGCTCGATGACCACCATCGAAGAGCGCAACCCGGAGCTGAAGGGCATCGGCCGCTACGAGTTCGGCTGGTCCGACAAGACCGACGCCGGCGCCGGTGCGGTCGCGCGGCCTCAACGAGGACGTCGTCCGCGACATCTCCTCGAAGAAGGAGCGAGCCGCAGTGGATGCTCGACCTGCGGCTGAAGGGCCTCAAGCTCTTCCACCGCAAGCCGATGCCGACCTGGGGCTCCGACCTGTCGGGCATCGACTTCGACAACATCAAGTACTTCGTGCGCTCCAGCGAGAAGCAGGCGGCCACGTGGGACGACCTCCCCGAGGACATCAAGAACACCTACGACAAGCTCGGCATCCCCGAGGCGGAGAAGCAGCGCCTGGTCTCCGGTGTCGCGGCGCAGTACGAGTCCGAGGTCGTCTACCACTCGATCCGCGAGGACCTCGAGGCGCAGGGCGTGCTCTTCCTCGACACCGACACCGCGCTGCGTGAGCAGCCCGAGCTGTTCCAGGAGTACTTCGGCACCGTGATCCCGGTCGGCGACAACAAGTTCGCCGCGCTGAACACCGCCGTCTGGTCGGGCGGCTCGTTCATCTACGTGCCCAAGGGTGTCCACGTCGACATCCCGCTCCAGGCCTACTTCCGGATCAACACCGAGAACATGGGCCAGTTCGAGCGCACCCTGATCATCGTCGACGAGGACGCCTACGTGCACTACGTCGAGGGCTGCACCGCGCCGATCTACTCCTCCGACTCGCTGCACTCGGCGGTCGTCGAGATCATCGTGAAGAAGGGTGGCCGCTGCCGCTACACGACGATCCAGAACTGGTCGAACAACGTCTACAACCTGGTCACCAAGCGCGCGACCTGCGAGGCCGGCGCGACCATGGAGTGGGTCGACGGCAACATCGGCTCCAAGGTGACCATGAAGTACCCCGCGGTCTACCTGATGGGCGAGCACGCCAAGGGCGAGACGCTGTCGATCGCGTTCGCGGGCGAGGGCCAGCACCAGGACGCCGGCTCGAAGATGGTCCACGCGGCGCCGTACACCTCGTCGTCGATCCTCTCCAAGTCGGTCGCGCGTGGTGGCGGTCGCACGTCGTACCGCGGCCTGGTGCAGATCAACGAGGGCGCGCACCACTCGAAGTCCAACGTGCTCTGCGACGCGCTGCTGGTCGACCAGATCAGCCGCTCCGACACCTACCCGTACGTCGACATCCGCGAGGACGACGTGTCCATGGGCCACGAGGCGACGGTCTCGAAGGTGTCCGAGGACCAGCTGTTCTACCTGATGTCGCGGGGCATGGAGCAGGACGAGGCGATGGCGATGATCGTGCGCGGCTTCATCGAGCCGATCGCGAAGGAGCTGCCGATGGAGTACGCCCTCGAGCTCAACCGGCTGATCGAGCTGCAGATGGAAGGTGCGGTCGGCTGACGACCGTGGGTGCGCTTCGTTGCGTCGGGCGGTGGCCCGCTCCGGCGAGCGCACCACCCACCCACCCCAGCGCCCGCCAGAGCGGCCCACCGCCCCACGCAAGGTAGGGCGCGAGGCCGCCAGTCGGTGGTCGAGCAGCGAGCGCCAGCGAGCGGGTGTCGAGACCACGAACTGAACCTGAAAGAGAGAACTGAGTAGTGACTGTGACCGAAAGCCCGTCGAGCGGGGCTGTCGAGACTGTCGAGACGCGGCACGATCTCGAGCCACCTGCACCCGGAGGGGTCGTTCGACGTGGCCGACTTCGCCGTGCCGACCGGGCTGGAGGAGATCTGGCGGTTCACGCCGCTGAAGCGGCTGCGTGGGCTGCACGACGACGCGCGCTGGACGGCGCTGGGCATGGGCGTCTCGGCCGACATCGACGACGCGGCCACGGCGGAGTGGGTCGGCGCGCGACCACCCGCTGCGCGGGCTCCTCGGGCATGGTGCCGACCGACCGGGTCAGCGCGCGCGCCTGGGCGGCGGCCACGGGCATGTTCCTGGTCGACGTACCCGCCGAGGCGGAGCCCGAGGAGCCGCTGCTGATCGACGTCACCGGGCTCGGGCGTGGGCCACGCGATCGCGGGCCACATCCTGGTCAACGTCGGCGCGCACGCGCGGGCGACCGTCGTGCTGCGCTTCGAGGGCTCGGCGACGCTGGCCGACAACGTCGAGATCGTCGTCGGTGACGGTGCCGAGCTGACCCTGGTCTCGATCCAGGACTGGGCCGACGACGCCGTCCACCACACCAGCCACCACGCGCGGGTCGGTCGCGACGCGCACGCTCAAGCACGTCGCGGTGTCCTTCGGCGGCGACCTGGTGCGGATGGACGCCACCACGGAGTACGCCGGGCCCGGCGGCGACGTCGAGATGCTCGGCCTGTACTTCGCCGACGCCGGCCAGCACCTCGAGCACCGGCTGTTCGTCGACCACAACGAGCCGCGCACCCGCAGCCACGTGACCTACAAGGGCGCGCTGCAGGGCGAGGGCGCCCACGCGGTGTGGATCGGCAACGTGCTGATCCGCAAGGAGGCCGAGGGCATCGAGACCTACGAGGAGAACCGCAACCTCGTGCTCACCGACGGCTGCCAGGCCGACTCGGTGCCCAACCTCGAGATCGAGACCGGCGAGATCGAGGGCGCGGGCCACGCGTCCGCGACCGGCCGGTTCGACGACGAGCAGCTGTTCTACCTGCGCTCGCGCGGGATCGAGGAGACCGAGGCGCGCCGGCTGGTGGTGCACGGCTTCTTCAACGAGCTGGTCCGCCGGATCGCCGTACCGGAGATCGCCGCAGAGCCTGATCGACACGGTCGAGGCCGAGCTCGCCAAGACGGTCGGCGTCGCGAAGGCTGTGACCGCATGAGCACCACCCCACGAAACCGCTCGCTGCGCTCACGCTTCCGCGGGGACCCCGATGACCTTCCAGCGCGCCTGTGCGCTCGCCGAGCTCGACGAGGGCACACCCCTGAGCGTCGAGCGTCGACGGCCTCGACCGTGGCCCTGGTGCGCGAGGGCGACGACGTCTTCGCGATCGAGGACGAGTGCTCGCACGCCGCGGTCGCGCTCTCCGAGGGCGACGTCGAGGGCTGCACGATCGAGTGCTGGATGCACGGGTCGCGCTTCGACCTCCGCACCGGCAAGCCGACCGGCCCGCCGGCCACCGAACCCGTACCCGTCTATCCCGTCCGCATCGACGGCGACGACGTACTCATCGACCTGGACACACCAAGGGAGACAACTGACATGGCAACGCTCGAGATCAAGGACCTGCACGTCAGCGTCGACACTGAGGACGGCCCCAAGGAGATCCTCAAGGGCGTCGACCTGACCATCCGCGACGGCGAGACCCACGCGATCATGGGCCCGAACGGCTCCGGCAAGTCGACGCTGGCCTACTCGATCGCCGGCCACCCGAAGTACAACGTCACCAGCGGCTCGGTCACGCTCGACGGCGCCGACGTGCTGGCGATGTCGGTCGACGAGCGGGCCCGCGCCGGGCTGTTCCTGGCGATGCAGTACCCGGTCGAGGTGCCCGGCGTCTCGGTCTCCAACTTCCTGCGCACCGCGAAGACCGCGATCGACGGCGAGGCCCCCAAGCTGCGCACGTGGGTCAAGGACGTCAACGCGGTCATGGAGCGGGTCAAGATGGACCCCGACTTCAGCCAGCGCTCGGTCAACGAGGGCTTCTCCGGTGGCGAGAAGAAGCGCCACGAGATCGTCCAGCTCGAGCTGCTCGACCCGAAGGTCGCGGTGCTCGACGAGACCGACTCCGGCCTCGACATCGACGCGCTGAAGATCGTCTCCGAGGGCGTCAACCGGTTCAAGGAGAAGGGCGACAAGGGCGTCCTGCTGATCACGCACTACACCCGGATCCTGCGCTACATCACGCCCGACTTCGTGCACGTGTTCGTCGACGGCCGGGTCGCCGAGGAGGGCGGCCGCGAGCTGGCCGACCAGCTCGAGGCCGAGGGCTACGACAAGTACGTCTCCGCGGCGGCGAGCTGACCCACCCGGTGGTCGAGCAGCGAGCGCCAGCGAGCGTGTCGAGACCACTCCACGAAGGAGGTAGGACATGAGCGACCTGACCGGGCTGCTGCCCGGGCTCGAGGTGGTCCGCAAGGACTTCCCGATCCTGCAGCGGACGCTCGCGGGCGGGATGCCGCTGGTCTACCTCGACAGCGCCAACACCTCGCAGAAGCCGCAGGTGGTGATCGACGCGATGGTCGACCACCTCGAGCGGCACAACGCCAACGTCGCCCGGGCCATGCACCAGCTCGGCGCGGAGTCGTCGGCGGCGTTCGAGGCGGCGCGCGACACCGTCGCCGGCTTCCTCAACGCGCCGTCGCGCGACGAGGTGATCTTCACCAAGAACGCCTCCGAGGCGCTCAACCTGGTCGCCAACACGCTCGCCTGGGCCACCGGCCCGCTCGCCGTCGGCGCGGGCGACCGCGTGGTGATCACGGAGATGGAGCACCACTCCAACATCGTGCCGTGGCAGCTGCTCACCGAGCGCAAGGGCGCCGAGCTGCGCTGGTTCGGGCTCACCGACGACGGCCAGCTCGACCTGTCGAACATCGACGAGCTGATCACCGAGCGCACCAAGGTGGTCTCGCTGACCTGGGTGTCCAACATGCTGGGCACGATCAACCCGGTCGCCGAGATCGCCCGCCGCGCCCACGAGGTCGGCGCGCGTGGTCGTGGTCGACGCCTCGCAGGCGGCGCCGCAGCTGCCGGTCGACGTGCAGGCGGTCGGACGCCGACTTCCTGGCGTTCACCGGGCACAAGATGGTCGGCCCGACCGGCATCGGCGTGCTCTGGGGGCGACGCGAGCTGCTCGACCAGCTGCCCCCGTTCCTCGGTGGCGGCGAGATGATCGAGACCGTGACCATGGAGCGGTCGACGTACGCCGAAGCCGCCGCACAAGTTCGAGGCCGGCACCCCGCCGATCGTCGAGGCGGTCGGCCTCGGCGCGGCGCTGGAGTACCTCTCCCACCTCGGGCTGGACACGATCCACGCCCACGAGCAGGCGATCACCGGCTACCTGCTCGACGGGCTGGCCTCGGTCGGCGGGGTGACCGTGCTCGGCCCGCAGGACCCCGCGCTGCGCGGGGGCGCGGTGGCGTTCGAGCTCGACGGCGTCCACCCGCACGACGTCGCGCAGCTGCTCGACAGCCGGGGCGTGGCCGTGCGGGCCGGGTCACCACTGCGCGAAGCCGGCGCACAAGCGGTTCGGCGTGCAGAGCTCCACGCGCGCCTCGTCGTACCTCTACACGACGCCGCAGGAAATCGATGCGCTCGTCGAGGCGTTGCACCACACCAAGAGCTACTTCAAGGTGGGCTGAACCAAGACATGGATGTCGACGCGCTGTACCAGGAGATCATCCTGGACCACTACAAGAACCCCCAGCACGAGGGGCTGCGCGAGCCGTACGAGGCCGAGGTGCACCACGTGAACCCGACCTGCGGTGACGAGGTGACGCTGCGCGTGCACCTCGACGGCGAGACCGTGGCAGGACGTGTCGTACGACGCCGAGGGCTGCTCGATCAGCCAGGCCGCCGCCTCGGTGATGGCCGAGCTGCTGATCGGCAAGGACGTCGCCGAGGCGACTGTCCGTGCACGACACGTTCCTGGAGCTGATGCAGGGACGTGGCCAGGTGGAGCCCGACGAGGACGTGCTGGAGGACGGCGTCGCGTTCGCCGGCGTCGCCAAGTTCCCGGCCCGCATCAAGTGCGCCCTGTTGCCGTGGATGGCCTGGAAGGACGCGACCGCACAAGTCATGGAGGAGTCCAAATGAGCGAGCAGACCGACCTGCCCGAGGTCGACCTGACCGGCGGCGGCACCACGACCACGGTCGACGACGTGACCGAGGCGATGAAGGACGTCGTCGACCCCGAGCTGGGGATCAACGTCGTCGACCTCGGCCTGGTCTACGACGTGCACCTCGACGACGAGACCCGGTGCGTCCTCGACATGACCCTGACGTCCGCGGCCTGTCCGCTGACCGACGTGATCCAGGACCAGACCAACGCCGCCCTCGAGGGCATCGTCAACGACGTCACGATCAACTGGGTCTGGATGCCGCCGTGGGGCCCGGACAAGATCACCGAGGACGGCCGCGAGCAGCTCCGCGCCCTCGGCTTCAACGTCTGACCGGAACGCACTTTCGCCGACCCGTCGCAGATGGCGGGGATTCGGGCGCTGACCCGTCGCAGATGGTGGCAGGTCATTGCGGCCGCGTCGCCATCTGCGACGGGCATGGTCTCGCGTCGCCATCTGCGACGGGTCGCCGGTTCTCACGTCGCCATCTGCGACGGGTCAGCGGGAAGGACGGGGGAGACTGGGGCGCGTGGGTGAGGTGATGGTGCCGGCTCGGCGGCTGCCGCGGTGGCTGGAGAACTTCGGTGCGTCGCACGGGGAGCCGGTGCTGAGCACGGTCGGCGACGCCTTGTGCGGTGCGGCGCCGGACGGGTCGACGTTCGAAGCGCGACTCCCCTTCGGCCGCGGGTACGGCGGGCCACCGGACCTCGACGGGTTCCTCTCCGGGGTGCTGCCGCCGGACCGCTGGGGCGTGCTGCTGGTGCGCAAGGGCGGGTTCGCCGTCGCCCGGATGGCCGGCGACGCCATGGTCGAGTCCAAGGTCGGTCAGCGTCACGTGCAGGGGCGGACCAAGGCCGGGGGACAGAGCCAGCAGCGGTTCGCCCGGCGCCGCGACAACCAGGCACGCCAGGCCTACGAGGCGGCGACCGAGCACGCCGCCAGGGTGCTCGGGCCGCGGCTCACGGCCCTGGTCACCGGCGGCGACCACGTCGCGGTCGACGCGGTGCTGGGCGACCCGCGGCTGGCCCGGTTCCCGGTGGTGGCTCCCTGGCTGGCCGTGCCCGACCCGCGGCGTGGCGTGCTGGAACAGGCGGTCGCGGACGCCTGCTCTGTCAGGATGAGCGTGACCAACCGCTGAGCCAGGAGGATGGCGCGATGACGGCCGACACCGGCTGGCAGCCCGACCCGGGCTGGGTGTCGGTGCCCGGTGGTCCCGCCAGCACCGGCGTCTGGCTGGCCGAGCTCGATCGCCGGACCCTCGTCGTCAAGCGGCTCACGCCACCCGAGCCCGACGACCGCGAGGCCCTGCGTCCGCGCGCAGCGACGTACTGGCGGCGCGAGGCCGACGTCGCCCTCGACGGGCTGCTCGACGGGTCGCGCGGCGTCCGTGCACCCGAGGTGCTTCGGGTCGAGGAGGACCCGGGCGGTGTCACTCTGTGGACGGCACGCGTCGACGACGCGGCCAACAACGGCCTCTACCTCGCCCACGCGCTCGGCACCCTGGCCTCGACCACGGTCGAGGACCGGCCCTGGCTCGCGCGCGACGTGCTTGCCGGGCGCCTGGCCCGGTTCGCGACTCGCGGCGGCTGGCCGACGCTGGCGCGCACCACGCTCGCCGACGTCGCCGACCGCATCTGGCAGCGGCGCACCCACCACCTGGCCGCGCTCGACGCGCTGCCTCAGGTGCTCACGCACGGCGATGCCACCCCCCGCAACCTGCTCGGGCGCGACGGCGACGACGTGGTCGCCGTCGACTGGTCCACGGTGGGCACCGGTGCCGTGGGCAGCGACCTCGGCTACCTCGCGCTCTCGGCGCGCGAGGACCTCGACACCCTGCTCGCCGCGTACGGCGAGGCACTCGGCGGGCCGTCGCCGGAGGCGCGCGCCGGGGCCACGGTGACCGCGGCGTACACCGCGCTGTGCCGGGCCGAGTGGGCTCTGGCCCGCGTCGCGTCCGGACCGGGTGCGCTCGCGGGGAAGTACCGGCACCCGGCGGTCGCGCCGTACCTGCGGTCCCTGCAGCGGCTGTTCCCGCAGCTCGAGGCCCTCCTCTAGTCCAGGAGCTGGAAGCCGAACACCGCCAGGCCGACCGCAAGCGAGGCCAGCACCACGAGCAGCACCGGGGCCACGGTGGCGACCGCCCATCGCCCCGGGGATACCGGGGGGTCAGCGAAGAAATCCTCCAGCGAGGACTCGACGGGAGTCCTTGGAGCGGCGGGCGCACGCGCGGCCCGGTGGGCTCCCTTCGGCTGCAGGGGGAGCGGCGGCCGCACAAGCTCCGCCAGCGGCGGTGCGCTCCTCGCCAGCGCCGGGTCGGTGGTGACGGTCAGGGTGACCCGTGGCCAGAACCGGTGCTGGTCGGAGCGGTCGACAACCACGGGGTCGTGGTACGCCTCGCGTGCATAGCTCATGGCGGACTCGAAGGAGCCGGCCGTCACCCGCCACGTGGGCGCACGACCGGTCACCTCGATCCGGTCCTCGATCGCCTCGACCAGCTCGTGGATGCCCTGTCGGAGTGGCACCGTTACCACCTGCTTCCCTCGGCGAGACCCTCGGCGAGACCCCACACTAGGCACTACAGCGTGCCGGATGCAGTCCCACACGCGGGGAGTCAGGGGTACAGCAGCACGGCCAGGATCAGCGCCACCGCGACGACGGTGAGGCCCCCAGCGACCAGCGGCGCAAGCCCCGTGACCGGGAGCTCGTCGCCGCGCCGAAGCGCCCGCTCCGCGGCGAGCCAGCGCTGGAACGAGCCGATCGCGAGAGCCGCCCCCAGCGCGAGGAGCAGCACGGAGAGCGTCACGCGCACGCCGGCCGGGATGGTCTCGTCGACGAACGCGTCGAGGCTGATCCCGCCGGCGATCATCGCCAGCGATGTGCGCACCCAGGCCAGGAACGTGCGCTCGTTGGCCAGCGACATCCGCGGGTCGGGCGTCGTGCCCTCCGCGATCAACCGGGTGCGCCATCTCGTCACTGAGTCAGTATGGACGGCGCGCCGTCCACTCGCAGGATCGGCCGTGGGCGGGCTCAGTCGTCGACGCCGCGAGCGGCGAGCGCCTCGCCGAGCGCGTCCGCGTGCCGCAGCGACCGTACGACGAGCGGGACGGCGAACGCGCGCGGCGACATGCCGAGGCCCCGCGCGAGCTGGGCCTCGCGCACCTCCTCGGCCAGCCCGACCACGACCGGCACCGACCGGATGCCCAGCGAGAGCAGCAGCCCGATCCGCTCCGGGTCGACCCCGACCAAGGCGCAGCGGACGGCAGACGCGCACCACGACGTCGATCAGCGCGGTGGTCCGCGTCGTGAGCGTGACCAGGGCGGCCAGCAGCACCAGCCCGACCAGCACCCCGACCACCTCGATAGGCCCGGGCCCACCCGGACACGACCACGTGGAACGCAGCCGAGCAGGACGAGCACCCACCACAGCGGGCGCACCTGCTGCCAGAGCACCGACGGGTGAGAGCTCTGCCACCAGGTAAAGGACCACCACGGCGACCAGCGCAGGCCGTCACCTGCCGACGGTGTGCGCAGGAACACCGAGCCGATGCCGGCGAGCACGAGGGCGAGCAGCTTGACCCCGGCCGGCAGCCGGTGGATCAGCGACGACCCGGGACGGAACAGCCCGATCGGGGTCATGTGCGCATCAGCGCCTCGTAGTGGGCAACCGCCTCGTCGGGCGGGGCGTCGTACACGAGCCGGCCGCGGTCGAAGACCAGCACCCGGTCGTAGCCCGCGAGCAGGTCGAGGTGGTGGGTCACCAGCACCACCTGCTGCGGGAGCCCGGCGACCAGCTCGGTGATCCGGCGCGCGTTGGCGAGGTCGAGCAGCGTGGTCGGCTCGTCCATCACCAGCAGGTCGGGGTCGGTGACCAGCACCGAGGCGATCGCGAGCAGCTGCTTCTGGCCGCCCGAGAGCAGGTGGGCGGGGTGGTCGCGGTGCTCGGCCAGCCCGTACGACGCGAGTGCGCGCTCGACCCGGTCGGCGATCTCCTCCTTGTCGAGCCCGCGCCGGCGCAGCCCGAACGCGATGTCCTCGCCCACGGTCGGCATCACGATCTGCGCGTCGGGGTCGGTGAAGCAGAAGCCGACCCGGTGCGCTACCTGGCGAGCCTGCTTGTCCGGGTCGAGGCCCGCTACGCGCACCGAGCCGGTCGTCGGCACGACCAGGCCGTTGAGCATGCGCACGAACGTCGACTTGCCCGAGCCGTTGGCGCCGATCACGCCGATCCGGTGCTCGTCGAGCCGAACGCTGACGTCGCGCACGACCTGGCGGTCGCCGTACCGGTGGGAGACGCCGTCGAAGACGATCAGCGACACGACTCCACCACCATCGCCACGCCCTGCCCGCCGCCGACGGCGATCGCGGCCAGCCCGTAGCGCCCGCCGGCCGGGCGCATCAGCTGGCTGAAGAGGCGCACCGCGAGGATCGCGCCGCTCGCTCCCCACGGGTGCCCCAGCGCCAGGGCGCCCCCCTCGGGGCAGACCCGTTCGGGATCGAGGTCGAGCACGGCGCAGCAGGCGAGCACCTGCCCGGCGAAGGCCTCGTTGAGCTCCACGACGTCGAGCTCGTCCAGCCGCAGGCCGGCCCGGTCCAGGGCCGCGCGCACCGCGGGCACGATGCCCAGCCCGGGCCGGTTCGGGTCGACGCCGGACGACGCCGTGGCCAGGATCCGCAGGCCGGGCAGGCCGAGAGTCGCCCGGTACGACGGCAACCGCGGCGGCGCCGTCGTTGATGCCGCAGGCGTTGCCGGCGGTCACGGTGCCCTCCGGGCGGAAGGCCGGCCGCAGCCGTGCGAGACGGGCCGCGGTCATGCCCGCGCGCGGTCGCTCGTCGGTGCTGACCCGGCCGACCGGGACGATCTCGTCCCGGAACCTGCCCGCCTGCTGGGCCGTCCAGGCGCGCACGTGGGACCGGACGGCGTAGGCGTCCTGTGCCTCGCGGGTGACGCCGTGCTCCTGCGCCAGGAGGTCGGCGGCCAGGCCCATCTCGGGGTCGCCCAGCTCCGTGGGCGCGAAGGGCGCCCGCTCGTAGCGCACGGGGGGCGCGTCGCCGGTCGGCGGCCAGAACCGCCAGGGGGCGGTCGAGGCCGACTCGACACCTCCCGCGAGCACCGGGCGGCCGGTGCCGGCGCACCAGCGCGGCCGCTACCTCGATCGCCGTCAGCCCGCTGCCGCACTGGCGGTCGACGGTCAGCGCAGGCACGTCGTACGGCAGGCCCGGCAGCGAGCGTCGCCACCCGGGCGACGTCCCCGCCGGGGCCGGTGCAGTTGCCCAGCACCACCTCGGCCGGCGGGATCTCTCCGGCCAGCCGGGCCAGGACCGGTGCGGCCAGCGACGCCGCGTCGACGCTCGCGAGCGCGTGGCCCGCTGTGCCGACAGGCGTGCGGGCAGCGGCGACGATCAGGGGAGCCTCGGACACAGTGGACCCTCAGTCCCGGCCACGGAGCAGGGTGCGCCTGTGCCGCTCCCAGCGGTCGGCGAGCAGCTGCATCTCGCGGGTGACGAACATCAGGAACTCGCGCGTGAGCTCCAGACGGTGCCGCTCCGGGGCGTCCGCCGGGATCCGGCCGATCGCCCGGTCGAGCGCGTCGGTCATCGGCGCGTAGAGCCGGGTGTTGTTGACCATCGTGTCGTGCCACGCGTCGTCGTCGACGACGTACACGTCGCGTCGGCCGCCCGGCACCGTCTCGCGGCGGATCATGTTGACGCGTGCGAGATAGGTGACCGCGCCGGAGACCCCGGCCGCACTGATCCCCAGCGCCTCGGCCAGCTCCGCCGACGTCATCCGTCCGTCGTCGTCGGCCAGCAGCGCGGAGAAGACCCGCGACGGCAGCCGGGGGAGGCCGGCCTGGTTCAGCGCCGTGGCCATCTCGTCGACGAAGCGGTCGCGCGCGGCGCTGGACATGGCGTCACCGTACTGGCGGCAACGGCGGTGCCGCGCGTCACGTGCCAAACTTTCACGAATTCGTGAAAGTCAGGTCTAAGGTGGTGGTGTGAACACGCAGCGGGACCTCGCGATCGAGGTGCACGGCGCAGTCAAGACCTTCGGCCCGGTCCGGGCCCTCGACGGGCTGGACCTCGCGGTGAGGACGGGGGAGGTGCACGGGTTCCTCGGCCCCAACGGCGCCGGCAAGTCCACGACGCTCCGGGCGCTGCTCGGCCTGCTGCGCACCGACGCGGGCACGCTCCGGCTGCTCGGCGGCGACCCGTGGCGCGACGCCACCCGGCTGCACCGGCAGCTCGCCTACGTTCCCGGCGACGTGTCGCTGTGGCCCAACCTGACTGGTGGCGAGGTGATCGACCTGCTGATCCGGCTGCGCGGTGGCGACCCGGCGGCGTCCCGCCGCGACGACCTCCTGGCGCGGTTCGAGCTCGACCCGACGAAGAAGGGCCGCGCCTACTCCAAGGGCAACCGGCAGAAGGTGGCGCTGGTCGCCGCGCTCGCCAGCGACGTGCCGCTGCTGCTGCTCGACGAGCCGACGTCTGGCCTGGACCCGCTGATGGAGCAGGTGTTCGCGCAGCTGGTGCGCGAGTGGGCCTCCGGCGGACGCACGGTCCTGCTCTCCAGTCACATCCTCAGCGAGGTGGAGGCGCTCTGCGACCGGGTCACGATCATCCGGGCCGGGCGTGCGGTGGAGACCGGTTCGCTGGCCGACATGCGGCACCTGCGTCGTACCCGCGTGCGCGCGGAGCTGCTCGGCTCGATGGACGGGATCGCCTCCGTGCCCGGCCTGCACGACGTGGCCGTCGACGACGGGGTGCTCACCTGTACGGCGGACCCCGAGGCGATCAACGACCTGCTCGGAAGGCTGGCCGGCATCGGCGTGCAGGGCCTGACCTGCTCGCCACCGTCGCTGGAGGAGCTGTTCCTCGACGTCTACCGGACGCCGGCGACGCAATGAACCAGTCGCTGGTCGGAACTCCACGGCTGCTGCGGCTGGCGCTGCGGCGCGACCGCGTGCTGCTGCCGGTCTGGGTGGCAGCGCTCGTGCTCAGCTCGGTGTCGTCGGTGCAGGCGACCGTCGACCTCTACCCCGACGCGGCGTCCCGGGCCGAGGCGGCCGCCGGCATCAACGACAACGCCGCCGTGGTGGCGATCTACGGACCGCTCGCCGACGTCAGCTCGCTGGGGTCCCTGGCCACGTTCAAGCTGCTGCTGCTCGGCGGCGTGTTCCTGGCCATGCTCTGCAGCGTCCTGGTCCGCCGGCACACCCGGCTGGAGGAGGAGTCCGGACGCGCAGAGCTCCTCGCGAGCACGGTCGTCGGCCGGCACGCGCTCCTCGCGGCGGCCGTGACCGAGGCCGCGCTGGCGGCTGTGGTGACCGGCCTGCTGACCGCGTTCGGCAACACCGCCGCGGGGCTCGACGGCAGCGGATCGCTGGCCTTCGGCCTCGCCTGGGCCGGTCTCGGCCTGGCCGGCGCCGGAGTCACCGCGCTGTGCTGCCAGCTCACCGCGAGCACCCGCACCGTGGGCGGCCTGGTCGCGCTGGTGCTCGGGGCCGGCTACGTCCTGCGGGCCGTGGGAGACCTGTCCGCGGGCTGGATCAGCTGGCTGTCACCGTTCGGGTGGGCGACGCAGCTGCGCGCGTACGGTGACGAGCGCTGGTGGGTGCTGGCGCTGCCGGTGCTGCTGGCTGCCGCGACGCTCGCGGGTGCGGTCGCGCTGGCCGACCGGCGCGACGTCGGCGCGGGGCTGCTGCCCGACCGGCCGGGTCCCGCCCGCGGGAGGCTGGGCTCCGTGACCGCGCTGACCTTGCGTCTGCACCGCGGGGGTGCCCTCGTCTGGGGGCTCGGGATCCTGCTCCTCGGTGCGGTGATGGGTGGGATCGCGCCGGGGGTGGCCGACGTGGCCGGCTCGGCCGAGGTCCAGGACATGCTCCGCCGCACGGGTGGCGGCGGGACACTGGTCGACGCGTTCCTGGCGACGGAGATCTCGTTCCTGGCCGTGGGGGTGACCGCGTTCGCGGTGGCGGCCGTCGTACGCGCGTCGGGGGAGGAGACGGAGGGCCGCACCGAGTCGGTCCTGGCCACCGCCACCTCGCGCTCCGCGGTGCTGGGTGCGGTCGGGCTGGTCGCGCTGGCCGGACCGGTGGTGCTGATGCTGGGCTTCGGTCTCGGCGCCTCGCTGACGTACGGCGCGCAGCAGGACGGCGTGGCAGCGGCACTGGGTGTCATGCTTCCCGCCGCGTTGGCCCCGCTCCCGGCGGTGTGGCTGGTGTCCGGCGTGGGCCTGTTGCTGTTCGGCCTCCGCGCCCGCTGGGCGACGCTCGGCTGGGCGGTGCTGGTCGGGTGCCTGCTGCTGGGACAGGTCGGCGAGCTGCTCGGCCTGCCGGGCTGGGTGGTCGGGCTCTCGCCCTACGGCCACCTGCCGCGGCTGCCCGCCGAGTCGTTCGCGATCCGGCCGGAGCTGGAGCTCACGGCGATCGCGGTGGCGCTGCTGGCGCTGGCAATGTGGCGCTACCGGGAGCGCGACGTCGGCTGAGGGCCGCCCGGTCGACCTTCCCGGCCGGCGTCAGCGGGATCTCGTCGACGACCAGCCAGACCCGCGGCCGCTGCGCCGGGGACAGCCGGCTCCGGGCCAGCGCCTGAACCGCTGGCAGCTCATCGACGTCAGTGACGGCGGCGGCCAGCACCTCGCCGACCGACTCCCTGACGATGCCGAAGCAGGTGGCCCGCCCGTCCAGCGCCGCCTCGACGTCGGCCAGCACCACGGTGGCGCCCGCCGTGGTGACGGTGCCCGGGCGGCCGGTCAGCCGGAGTCGGTGGCCGTCCCAGGTGCCGGTGTCACCGACGGTCTGCCATCCCGGGGCGGCGGTGTACGGCGAGCGCACCCACACCACCCCGGTGCGGACGTCGATCTCGACGCCCGGGAAGGCGCCGAGGGACACGGCGTCACGACCGCAGGCCACGAACGACAGCTCGGCCGCGCCGTAGTAGTGCGCGACCGAGAGCCCGGCCCGCTCGGCCCGGTCGGCGAGGGCGGGGGAGAGGGCGTCACCGGCCACCGTCACCCGGGTGCCCCGCGGGAGCAGGTCGAGATGCCGGTCGAGCAGGGCCGGCGTCAGGCACGCGTGTGACGCCCGGTCTCGATCGACGACGCTGGCACCGACGACGCTGGCGTGCACGGCCGCGAACAGGTTCATGGTGCCGGTGAGCGGGCCCGGCACCCAGACCCGCGAGCCGGCGGTGACGCCGGACAGGTCGGTGTACGGCGCGAACGAGACCCACCAGGACTCCGTGCTGCGTACGACCGTCCGCGGCGCGCCCGTCGTACCGGACGTCGCGAGGACGAGGTCGCGGCCCTCGTCCCGCGCGGCCAGGACCGCGGCGACCGGGTCAGGCGCGGGCGAAGAACCGGGCACGCCGGCTGCCCCCGAGGAGGCCCGGGTAGGCGCGGTGGACGCCGACGGCCACCGAGGCGGCGATCACGGCCTTGACCAGGTCTCCGAGGATGAACCAGAGGTCCGTCGCGATGGCCGCCTCCAGGGACAGTCCGAGCCGGACCATGAGCCCGACCAGGCCGAACGCATGGATCACGAGGATCCCGCCGATCACGTTGATCCCGAACCCGGTCGCGAAGTCGTACGACGAGCGACGGCGCTCGGAGAGGAAGCCGATCACCCAGGCACCGACGATCCAGCCGACGAAGTAGCCGACAGACGGGCCGACCAGGATGCCCAGGCCGCCTCGTCCTCCGGCGAGGAGGGGAAGACCCAGCGCCACGAGCGCCAGGAAGAGCAGGACCGAGGCGGCTCCGCGGCGAGCACCGATGATCGAGCCGGCGAGCATCACCCCGAGCGTCTGCGCGGTGATGGGGACGGCGACGCCGGTCGGCAGGAAGCCCGGGACCAGGCCGAGGGCGGCGATGACGCCGGCGAAGGTCGCGACCAGGGCGAGGTCACGGGAGCTGAGGCGGAACATGCGGGGAACTCCTGGGGGTGAGCGAGAGGGCGGTGCTCAGAACAGGTTGCAGGCCTTGATCGTGCCGTTCTCCATACCGTGGTTGAACGCCTGTTTCCGCTGCGCGGCGGAGCCGTGCGTCCAGGTCTCCGGGTTGACGCGACCGCCGCTGCGCTTCTGGATGCGATCGTCGCCGACCGCGCTCGCGGAGTCGAGGGCGTCGGCGACGTCCTGCTGGGTGAGGTCGGTGATCAGCGGCTGCCCGCTGGCGTCGTCGGTCTCCTGCGCGTGCTTGGCCCAGGCGCCGGCCAGGCAGTCGGCCATCAGCTCGAGCTTGACCGAGTCGCTGTTCTGCCCCTGGGCGCTGCGGACCCGGCCCATGATGCCGAGCAGGTTCTCGATGTGGTGGCCGTACTCGTGCGCGACGACGTACGACTCCGCGAAGGGTCCGCCCTTGGCTCCGAGCTGGCCCTGGAGCATCTGCTTGAAGAAGCTGAGGTCGAGGTACACCCGCTGGTCGTTGGGGCAGTAGAACGGCCCGACGTCGGAGCTGGCAGTGCCGCATCCGTCGGTGGACACCTGGCCGGTGAAGGAGACGGTCTTGATCGGCACGTAGGGCTTGCCGGTCTCCTTCGGGAACTGGTCGTTCCAGAACGACTGCACCGAGTTGGTGATCGCGACCAGGCGGCACTTCTGGGACCTGTTGGCGTCGGCGCCTGACTGGCACTGCTCGAAGCTGGTGTCGGTGCCTCCGCCCGCGCCGGGCGTCGTACCGCCGCCGCCACCGCTGATCTGGGTGAACACGACGATCAGGATGATCGTGAGGATCAGGCCGCCGATGCCGCCGCCGACGCGGATGCCGCCCGGGAGGCCGCCGCCCCCGCCGCCACCGCCGCGACCGAACCCGCCGCCCCCACCCCGACCCTCGACCTGACCGGGGTCGAGCCGGGCCTTGGGGTTGAAGCGCATCTGGGTCCTTCCGCTGGGCAGTGCCTCGTTAGACTAGTGGCTCGCGAGAGGCGAGCAGCACCCCCGCAGGTGCTGCGCAGACCCGGACCAGCCCCCAGAACTGGCACGGTCGGTGACCCTCACTCCGCTCACATCTGACCCGACGTCGAAGGCCGCCCCCGTGATCACCGCCCACCAGCTCGAGGTGCGTGCCGGCGCCCGCCTGCTGATGGACCGCGTCAGCTTCCGGGTCGGGCCCGGCGACCGGGTAGGCCTCGTCGGACGCAACGGCGCCGGCAAGACCACGCTCACCCGGATCCTGGCCGGCGAGGGTGTGCCCGCGTCCGGCAAGGTCACCACCACCGGGTCCGTCGGCTACCTGTCCCAGGACCCGCGCACCGGCGACCTCGCCGTGCTCGCCCGCGACCGGATCCTGTCCGCGCGTGGCCTGGATGCGGTCGTACGCCGGCTCCGTGACGCCGAGGAGAAGATGGCGAGCGACGACCCGGCCGTCGCCGAGAAGGCGATGCGGCGCTACAGCGCGGCCGACACGGACCTGCACGCCAGCGGCGGCTACGCGGCCGAGTCCGAAGCCGCGCGGATCGCGGCCAGCCTCGGCATCGAGGACCGGCTGCTCGGCCAGCCGCTCAGCACCCTGTCCGGCGGCCAGCGGCGACGGGTGGAGCTGGCCCGGATCCTGTTCTCGGGTGCGGAGACGCTGCTCCTCGACGAGCCAACCAACCACCTCGACGCCGACTCGATCGTGTGGCTGCGCGAGTTCCTCCGCACGCACAAGGGCGGTCTGGTCGTGATCAGCCACGACGTCGCGCTGCTCGAGGCGTGCGTCAACAAGGTGCTCCACCTCGACGCCAACCGGGCCGAGATCGACGTCTACAACGTCGGCTGGTCGTCGTACCTCCTGCAACGGGAGACCGACGAGAAGCGTCGCAAGCGCGAGCGGATGAACGCCGAGAACAAGGCCAAGACACTCACCGACCAGGCGAACAAGATGCGCGCCAAGGCAACGAAGGCGCAGGCGGCGCAGTCGATGCTCAAGCGGGCGGAGAAGCTGCTCGCCGGCGTCGAGGGCGAGCGCAAGGCGGACAAGGTCGCGCGGATCAAGTTCCCCGCGCCGGCGCCGTGCGGCAAGACGCCGCTCACCGCGCAGGAGCTGTCCAAGTCGTACGGGTCGCTGGAGGTGTTCACCGACGTCGACCTGGCGATCGACAAGGGCAGCCGGGTGGTGATCCTCGGCCTCAACGGCGCCGGCAAGACCACGCTTCTGCGGATCCTGGCCGGCGTCGACGCCCCGGACACCGGCGCCGTGGCTCCGGGCCACGGGCTGAAGATCGGCTACTACGCGCAGGAGCACGAGACCCTCGACGTCTCCCGCACCGTGCTCGAGAACCTGCACTCCGCCGCGCCCCAGCTCACCGACACCGAGGCCCGCTCGGTGCTGGGCTCGTTCCTGTTCTCCGGCGACGACGCGTACAAGCCGGCCGGCGTGCTGTCCGGCGGCGAGAAGACCCGGCTGGCGCTGTCGATCCTGGTCGTCTCCTCGGCCAACGTGCTGCTGCTCGACGAGCCCACCAACAACCTCGACCCGGCCTCCCGCGAGGAGGTGCTGGCCGCGATCCGCACGTACGCCGGCGCGATCGTGCTGGTCACCCACGACGAGGGCGCCGTGCACGCTCTCGAGCCCGACCGGGTGCTGATCCTCCCCGACGGCGTCGAGGACCTCTGGACCCCCGACTACGCAGACCTGGTCGCGCTGGCGTAGTCGCCTGGTCGGGATAGTCCGTCACGTCTGGCACCGGAATCGGCCGCCAGGTGGTGCATTTCGTGCCGGACTATCCGGCCACGCCGTCGAGCACCTCGCGGAGCCGGGCGGCGAACGCCTCGGGCTCGCCACCCTGGCCGTGCTCGTTGCCGAGGAAGCCGCCGTGGTGGCTGGGGAACTCCGTGAGCGGGAGCCCGAGGGCGTCGGCGGTGGCGGCCGACGTCCTGCCGGTGACGTTCTCCCGTGACTCCACGCCGACGGCGACGACGACCCGCGTCGGTGCCGCGGTCACGGCGGCGACGTCGGGCCGGTAGGCCGTGACCGGGTTGGAGACGCCGGAGAGCAGCGGGTCGGTGCGGCCGCCGTCGTCCTCGGTCGGCAGCCCGAAGGCGGCGGGATCGGGTGCGGGCTGGGCGGCGTACCTGTCGTCGTACTCGCCCTGCCACGAGGTCAGAGCGATGAACTGCGCCATCCCCGCGCCCCAGCCGCGGGCGTGGTAGGCGTCCTGCACGGCACGCTCGGAGGCCACGGCCGCGGCGGCGTCGGGGAGCAGCGTGAAGAGTGGTGGCTCGTGCGCCACCAGGGTGCGCACGTCGTCGGGGTGCGCGGCGACCAGCGCGAGCGAGGTCACGGCGCCTCCGCTGCTGGCGAACAGGTCGACCGCACCGACGCCGAGCGCGTCGACGAGTCGGTGGAGGTCCTCGGCCTGGACGACGGGGTCGTTGACGATCGACCCGTCGCCGCGCGTGCTCCGTCCCAGGCCGCGGGGGTCGTAGGTGACGACCGTGCGGTCGGGGAAGTACGACGCCAGCGTGCCGAACCCGCCGGCGTCCATCGGCTGCCCCACCATCAGCAACGGCGGCCGGCCGTCGTCGGCGGGCAGGCTCCCGCGCACGTCGTACACGATCGTCGCTCCGGGCACCTCGAGGGTCAGGTCGGTGGCCATGCGCGTGCTCCCGTCTCGTGGCGTGTGTGCCCGGGCTGACCGTCCGAGTGTGCCCGACTCATCGGTGGTCCAGCCCGGGTGCCCACCGGCGTGCCCGGGCGCGCCATGCTGAGTCCGTGACCGAACGCAACGTCCTCGGCGGAGAGCTCGAGCCCTGTGGCACCGACCCGATGACCGGGTTCTACCGCGACGGCTGCTGCAACACCGGCCCGGAGGACCTGGGCAGCCACACGATCTGCGCCGTGGTGACCGGGGAGTTCCTCGACCACCAGCGCAGCATCGGCAACGACCTCTCGACGCCCCGCCCGGACTACGGCTTCCCCGGACTCCGTCCCGGCGACCGTTGGTGCGTCACCGCCGCCAACTGGGCTCGCGCCCACCGCGACGGCGTCGCTGCCCCCGTCGTACTCGCGTCCACCAACGAGGCGGTGCTCGAGATCCTCCCACTCACGTCCCTCCAGCAGCACGCCGTCGACGTACCTGCCGACCCGGGCGCGCTCGACCTCTGACCCGCTTTCGCTGACCCGTCGCAGATGGTGGCTGCGGGCATGGTGACCCGTCGCAGATGGTGGCTTTGGCACGGGTCAGCGGAGGGATCAACGGCCGCCTCGCCACGACGTCTGGAGTGTCGCCCGCCGCCGGGCGTAGCGTGCGAACGACCGACCAAGGGAGGCGTGATGGCGAACCTCGTCGTGCACTTCGAGATCCACGCAACCGAACCGCAGCGGCTCGTCGACTTCTACAGCGGACTGCTCGGCTGGAGCTTCACGCAGTTCGGCGAGATGCCGTACTGGTCCATCGACACCGGGGACGGTGCGATCAGCATGGACGGACCCGGTCGCGGTATCAACGGCGGGCTGACGCTGCGCCGCGGACCGGCGCCGGAGCCCGGCGCTCCGGTGAACGGGTCGAACTTCGTGGTCGGCGTCGACGGCAACATCGACGAGCTGTTCAAGAAGGGACTGGAGCTCGGTGCCGCGGAGGCACTGCCGCTCGACGACATGCAGGGGATCGGCCGGGTGGGCTACCTGCTCGACCCCGACGGCAACGTGTTCGGGCTGATCTCGTCCGTGCTCTCCGACGGCACCGACACGATGGCCGGCGGCAGCTAGACGCACCGAGTTCTCCGCTGACCATCTGCGACGGCTCACCGGTCCTGGAGCCACCATCTGCGACGGCTCAGCGGTCCTGGAGCCACCATCTGCGACGGGTCAGCGGAGAAGGGCGCCGGCATGACGGGGGAGGGTCAGCGAGGCGCGGTTGACGAGCACGTCGTCACCGGTGGCGAACAGGAGGTGCGTGGCGTCGCGGAGGGGCACGGTCTGCGGGGAGTCGCCGAAGTTGACGACGATCTCGAGGGCGCCACGGCGCATCCGGAACAGGCGGGTGTCCTCGTCGGCGGTGCAGTCGACGCGGTCGAAGCGGGGGTCGGTCAGGTCCGGGTGGGTACGACGCAGCCGGGCCAGGGTGCGGTACACGGACAGGATTCGCGCGTGCCGGCCGGACGTCGGCTCCGACCAGTCCAGCTTGGAGCGGAGGAACGTCTGCTCGTCCTGCGGATCCGGTACGACGGCCGGGTCCCAGCCGAGTGCCGCGAACTCGGCCAGCCGGCCCTCCGCGGTCTTTCGACCGAGCTCCCGCTCCGGGTGGCTGGTGAAGAACTGGAACGGCGTCGAGGCGGCCCACTCCTCGCCGTGGAACAGCATCGGCGTGAACGGGCCGCACAGCGTCAGCAGCGCCGCACAGGCCAGCTGGTGGTCGTCGAGCGCCTCGGTGATCCGGTCACCGCGCGCGCGGTTGCCGACCTGGTCGTGGTTCTGGGTGTAGACCACCAGCCGCCAGCTCGGCATTGTCGCGGTGTCGATCGGCTTCCCGTGCGCTCGGCCGCGGAACGACGACCAGGTGCCGTCGTGGAAGAACCCGCGCTCACACACCTTCGCCAGCGCACCGAGCGGCTCGAAGTCGGTGTAGTAGCCCCCGGTCTCGCCGGTCAGCGCGACGTGCACCGCGTGGTGGAAGTCGTCGCTCCACTGCGCGTCGAGCCCGTAGCCGGCGGCCTCGCGCGGCGTGACCAGCACCGGGTCGTTCAGGTCGGACTCCGCGATCAGGGTGAGCGGCCGGCCGAGGTGGGCGGAGATCGCCGACACCTCCGTGGCCATCTGCTCCAGCAGGTGCACGTCGGAGCTGTCCTCCAGCGCGTGCACGGCGTCGAGCCGCAGCGCGTCGACGTGGAAGTCGGTGAACCACATCGCCGCGTTGTCGAGGATGTAGCGCCGCACCTCCGCGCTGCCCTCGCCGTCGAGGTTGACCAGCGCGCCCCAGGTGCTCTCACCCTCGGCCTTCAGGTACGGCCCGTATCGCGGCAGGTAGTTGCCGCTCGGCCCGAGGTGGTTGTAGACGACGTCCTGCACGACGCCGATGCCTGCGGCGTGGCAGCCGTCGACGAAGCGCTGGTACGCCGCCGGCCCGCCGTACTCCTCGTGCACGGCCGACCAGAGCACGCCGTCGTACCCCCAGCTGTGCGTGCCGTTCACGGCGTTGACCGGCATCAGCTCCACCAGGTCGACACCGATGTCGCGCAGGTGGTCGAGCCGGCCGAGCGCGGCGTCGAGTGTGCCCTCGGGCGTGAACGTTCCGATATGGAGCTCGTAGAGCACGGCACCGGCGAGCTGGCGTCCGGTCCACGCGCCGTCGGTCCAGGTGTACGCCGCCGCGTCGAACGTGCGTGACCGCGCGTGCACCCCGTCCGGCTGCCACCGCGAGCGCGGGTCGGGCAGCGGCGTCTCGTCGTCGTCGAGCAGATAGCCGTAGTCGACCTCGCCGACGGGCAGCGGCTCGGCGGTGGTCCACCAGCCCCCGCCCCGCTGCTGCATCTCCAGCGTCTCGGCGTCGATGCTCAGCCGCACCCGGTCGGCCAACGGCGCCCAGACGTCGAACCGGCTCACGGCCGCACCAGCAGGGCCACCGGCCCGCCCGCCAGCACATCGGCGACCGCGGTCGGGCCGTCGGGGAGCCGGAGCACGGTGTCACCCCAGCCGCCCCGGGCGGACAGGCCGACTGGCAGTCGGGTCACCACCGTGATGGCACCGCCGCGGTCGAACGCCAGCACGTGGTCGGCGGCCGGACCCTCGGCCGGCACCGGGGTGTAGGACGTGAAGAGCTCCGGACGGTCGCGGCGCAGCGTCAGCGCCTGGCGCACCACGCGGAGCTTCGCCGCTCCGTCGGCGTCATCGCCGGCGAGCACGCGCCGCCGCAGGTCGAAGTCGACAGGTCGCCGGTTGTCGGGGTCGACCAGGCTGAGGTCCCACAGCTCGGTGCCCTGGTAGACGTCGGGCACCCCCGGCATCGTCAGCGCCACCAGCTTGGCGGCCAGCGCGTTGCTGCGGCCGGGCTCGAGCACGACGTCGAGCAGGCCATCGAGCACGGCGCCCACCGCCGGGTCGTCGTACGACGCGTCGACGGCGGCGTGGACCGCGGACTCGTACGCCTGGTCCGGCGACAGCCAGCCGGTGTGGTCACCGGCCTCGCGCATCGCCTTCTCGGCGTACGCGTGCAGCCGCTCCCGCCCCATCGGCCGGGCACCGAGCGCCGCCTGCCAGAGCAGGCTCCCGAACCCCGGGTCGGGCACGGGCGCCAGGTCCAGCAGCCGGGTGAGCGCGTCGCGCCACAGCCCGGGCACCTCGGCTAGGACGGCCAGCCGGGCGCGGACGTCCTCGCTGCGCTTGGTGTCGTGCGTCGACAGGGTGGTCATCGCCGCCGGCCAGTCGCGCTGCCGCTCGACCATCGCGGCGTGGAAGGCGGCGGGGGAGACCGCGAACGTGGCCGGGTCGGCGCCGACCTCGTTGAGCGAGGTCAGCCGCGACCAGCGGTAGAACGACTGGTCCTCGACGCCCTTGGCCATCACCATGCCGCTGGTCTGCTGCACCCGGAGCGCCGGCGGAGCGGAGGGATCGGCGAGCACCGGGGCCAGCACGTCCAGGTCGGACGCCAGGTCCGGCCGGTGCTCCCGGGCCGCGGCCAGCGCCTGGTCGAGGTGCTCGCGTCCCTCGGGCAGGTAGGACCGGTAGACCGGGAAGCAGGCCAGCACCTCGGCCACCGCTTCGGTGGTCGAGCCTGTCGAGACCCCGGCATCCCCGATCTCGCGCGAGATCCGGCGCACCTCGGGGCTCAGGTCGGTGTCGGCGACGTGCCGTTTCGCGTCGTGCACCATCACCGGCCAGTCGACCGGTCCGCCGCGCAGCGAGGTCTCCAGGTCGTCGAGCGGCACCTCGCCGGCCGGGTCGGTGAGCACCCGGTCGACCAGCGCGAGGGCGTCGTACCCGGTGGTGCCGGCCGTCGCCCAGTCCCGCGGCAGGTCCTCGCCGGGTTCCAGGATCTTCTCCACCAGCACGTAGGGACTGCCGGTGAGCTCGGCGAGGTCGTCGAGGTAGCCCATCGGGTCGCGCAGACCGTCGGGGTGGTCGATCCGCAGCCCGTCGACCAGTCCTTCCCGGAACCAGCGCGCCACCTCCTCGTGGGTGGCGGCGAAGACGTCCGGGTCCTCGACGCGGACGCCGGCCAACGTGCTCACCGTGAAGAACCGGCGGTAGTTGAGGTCGCCCCCGTTGTCCGCACCGGGCAGCACCAGGTGGCCGTCGCCCGCGTCCCAGTCCACATCGAAGTACGACGCGTAGGCCGAGTCCTCGCCGTGCACGAGAACGTCGGCCCACCAGGGGTTCGCCTCGGGCGTGGCGACACCGACGTGGTTCGGCACGATGTCGACCAGCACGCCCATGCCGAGCCGGTGCGCCTCGGCCGACAGGGCCGCCAGCCCCTGGGCACCCCCGCGGCTGTCGTCGACGCGGGTCGGGTCGACCACGTCGTAGCCGTGGTCGCTGCCGGGCTCGGCCTGCAGGATCGGGGACAGGTACACCCAGTCCACCCCGAGGTCGTGCAGGTAGGGCAGCAGCCGAGCGGTGGCGAAGAGGTCGTTGTCCGCCGTCACCTGCACCCGGTACGTGCTCGCCGGCGCCCGTCCAGCAGTCCGCACCTCAGCGCGCCCTCTTCCTGCCCGTCGCCGTCGGTTCGCTCGGCTGCGCGTAGGCGGCGAGCGACGCCGCGACCGAGTGGTCGGGCTCCGCCGTCGGCTCGGCGTGCTCGCGGAGCACGATCATGCTCTCGGCCGCAAGGGTCATCTTCGACCCGGGCTTGTGCATCGGGGTGGCCACCGAGCCACCGGACGTGTCGAGCACGACGTCCCAGGCGGCGGCGTACTCCTCGTGAGGGAGCGTCACCTCGGCGTCGTCCTGGGCCGCGTTGAAGTAGAGGACGAAGTGGTCGTCGACGATCGTCTGGCCACGCGCGTCGAGGCCGGCGATGCCGTCGCCGTTGAGGTACATGCCGATCGCCCGGGTGTCGTCCGCCCGCCAGTCGCCGTCCTCCATCGGACGTCCGTCGACGTGCAGCCAGACGATGTCGTTCAGGCGCTCGCCCTCGCGCACTGTCTTGCCGGTGAAGAAGCGCTTGCGGCGGAACGTCGGGTGCGCCTTGCGCAGCTTCGCGATCGCAGCCGTGAACTCGACCAGGGGCTGGTCGACGCGGTCCCAGTGCACCCAGCTGATCTCGGAGTCCTGGGCGTAGGTGTTGTTGTTGCCGTCCTGGGTGCGGCCGAGCTCGTCGCCGTGCAGGATCATCGGCACGCCCTGGCTGAGCAGGAGCGTGGCGAGGAAGTTGCGCTGGGCACGGGCCCGCGCCCCGAGCACCTCGGGGTCGTCCGTCGGACCCTCGACGCCGTGGTTCCAGGACCGGTTGTGCCTCTCGCCGTCGTTGTTGTCCTCGCCGTTGGCGTCATTGTGCTTCTCGTTGTAGGACACGAGATCACGCAGCGTGAAGCCGTCGTGTGCGGTGACGAAGTTGATGCTCGCGACCGGACGCCGACCGGAGTGCTCGTAGAGGTCGGACGAGCCGGCGAGCCGGCTGGCGAACTCGCCCAAGGACGGCTCCCCCCGCCAGAAGTCACGGACCGTGTCGCGGTAGGCGCCGTTCCACTCCGTCCACTGCGGCGGGAAGTTGCCGACCTGGTAGCCGCCGGGCCCGACGTCCCACGGCTCCGCGATCAGCTTGACCTGGCTGACCACCGGGTCCTGCTGCACGAGCTCGAAGAACGTGGCCAGCCGGTCGACGTCGTAGAACTCGCGCGCCAGCGCGGCGGCCAGGTCGAACCGGAACCCGTCGACGTGCATCTCGGTCACCCAGTAGCGCAGCGAGTCCATGATCAGCTGCAGCGAGTGCGGGTGGCGGACGTTGAGGGAGTTACCGGTGCCCGTGTAGTCCATGTAGTACTGCGGGTCGTCCTCGACCAGCCGGTAGTACGCCGGGTTGTCGATGCCCTTGAACGACAGGGTCGGCCCGAGGTGGTTGCCCTCCGCCGTGTGGTTGTAGACCACGTCGAGGATCACCTCGATGCCGGCCTGGTGCATGGCCTTGACCATGGTCTTGAACTCCTGCACCTGCTGGCCGTTCGTCGTGCTGGCCGCGTAGTCGGCGTGCGGCGCGAGGAACGCCAGCGTGTTGTAGCCCCAGTAGTTGCGCAGGCCCTTCTCGAGCAGCGTGTTGTCCTGCACGAACTGGTGCACGGGCATCAGCTCGATCGCGGTCACCCCCAGCCGGGTCAGGTGCTCGGTGATCGCCGGGTGGGCGAGACCGGCGTACGTGCCGCGCAGCTCCTCAGGTACGTCGGGGTGCAGCTGGGTGAGTCCCTTGACGTGCGCCTCGTAGATGATCGACTCGTTGTAGGGCACGTTGAGCCGGCGGTCGCCCTCCCAGTCGAAGTACGGGCTGGTGACCACGCCGAGCGTCATGTGCGGGCCGGAGTCCTCGTCGTTGCGCGAGTCCGGACCCTGCTCGAGGTCGTAGCCGAACACCGAAGGGTGCCAGTCGATCTCACGGTCGGTGGCCTTGGCGTAGGGGTCGAGCAGCAGCTTGGCGGGGTTGCAGCGCAGCCCGTTCTCCGGTTCGTAGGAACCGTGCACGCGGTAGCCGTAGCGCTGCCCCGGCTGAACATGGGGCAGGTAGCAGTGCCAGACGTGGGCGTCGACCTCACGGACCTCGATGCGCACCTCGGTGCCGTCGGGGTCGACCAGACACAGGTCCACCCGCTCGGCGACCTCGCTGAACAGCGCGAAGTTCGTGCCACCCCCGTCGAAGGTCGCGCCGAGGGGGTAGGCGGTGCCGGGCCAGACGTCGATGTCGGTAGTCATTGGCACGATCCAATCACAGCCGCCGACCTCCCTTGGGGTGAAGGTCCGCGGGCACACATACGCTAACCGGCATGACGCCATCATCGGGCCTGCCCGACGCCGACCGTCTGCACGCCGCCGGGCTGGCCCTCGCCCTCGACGGCGCCGTGGCGACGATCACGCTGGACCGTCCCGAGCGGCGCAACGCGATGACACCGACCACGTGGCGCACGCTGGCCGAGATCGGGGCCGGGCTGCCCGACGATGTGCAGGTCGTGGTGGTGAAGGGCGCCGGCGAGGCGTTCTCGGCGGGGCTCGACCGGTCGATGCTGTCACCCGATGGCCCGCCCGGGGAGAGTGGCTTCCTCGAGCTCCTGGAGCTGAGCGACGACGAGTTCGCGGACGAGATCGCGGGCTACCAGGAGGGCTTCGTATGGCTGGCCCGGGCCGACCTGGTCACCATTGCGCAGGTCCATGGCTACGCGATCGGGGCCGCCTTCCAGCTCGCGCTGGCCTGTGACCTCCGGGTGGCCGCCGACGACGTGCAGTTCTGCATGAAGGAGCCGGCACTCGGTCTGGTGCCCGACCTCGCGGGAACAAAACCGCTGGTCAGCGCCGTTGGGTATGCGCGGGCGCTGGAGATCTGTGCGACCGCGCGCTACGTCGGGGCGACCGAGGCCGCGGCGATCGGACTGACCACGCTCGTCGTACCCCGCGAGGAGCTGGACGCCACCGTCACCGACCTCGCCCACGCGATCCTGGCCAACCCGCGCGACGCAGTCTCCGGCACCAAGGCACTGCTGCAGCAGGCGGCGGACCGTTCGCTGGACGACCAGCGGCGGGCCGAGCGCACCGCGCAGGTGGGTCTGATGCGGGCGCTCGCCGCACAGTTCTGACGCGCCGCCCGGCGGCGCCTGACGGGAGGAGATGCCACATGAACACCCCACCAAGCCACTCGCTGCGCTCGCGCCTCGTCGGGGACCCCGAAAACACATGAGCGGCATGCACCCCATGGGCGGACGCTGGCTGCGCACGGACCGCAGCGCGCTCAACGCCCGGCTCACCCGCAAGACCCTCGGCCGGATCGGCCGGTTCGCGGTTCCCCACCGCGCCGTGATCGCCGCGTTCCTGGTGGTCACCGTGCTCGACGCCGCGATCGTGGTGGTCAACCCGCTCCTGATCAAGCGCCTCATCGACGACGGCATCGGCACGGGCGACGGTCGGCTGGTCACCCTGCTCGCGCTCGCCATGGTCGGGATCTCGCTCATCGACGCCAGCTTCGGTGTGCTCATGGGGTGGTTGTCCTCGCGGATCGGCGAGGGCCTGATCTACGACCTGCGCACCAGGGTGTTCGCCCACGTGCAGCGGATGTCGCTGGCTTTCTTCACGCGCACCCAGACCGGCGCCCTGGTCTCCCGCCTCAACAACGACGTGATCGGCGCCCAGCGCGCGTTCACCTCCGTGCTGTCCGGCGTCGTCTCCAACTCGATCAGCGTGGTCGTGGTCGCCATCACGATGATCGCCCTGAGCTGGCAGGTGACGCTGCTGTGCCTGGCGACGTTCCCGATCCTGATCCTCGCCTCGCGCTGGGTGGGGGCCCGGCTGGCCGGGCTGACCCGCGACCAGATGAACGGCAACGCCGACCTCGGCAACATGATGACCGAGCGCTTCAACGTCGGCGGCGCGCTGCTGCTCAAGCTGTTCGGGCGCCGCGGCGAGGAGGACGAGAAGTACGGCGAGAAGGCGGCCGTGGTCCGTGACCTCGGCGTGCGGATCTCCCTGATCTCGCGGGTGTTCGGCGCCGCGATGATGCTGGTGCCCGCGCTCGCGACCGCGCTGGTCTACGGCGTCGGCGGCCACCTGGCGATCCAGCAGTCGCTCAGCGTCGGCACCCTGATCGCACTCGCGACGCTGCTGCTCCGGCTGCTCGGACCGCTTCAGGGCCTCAGCAACGTACGGGTCGACGTGATGACCGCGCTGGTCAGCTTCGACCGCGTCTTCGAGGTGCTCGACCTGCCCTCGACCGTGCAGGAGAAGCCGGGCGCCACGGTCCTGCCCCCCGGCGCGGCGACCGTCGAGTTCGACCACGTGGCCTTCGGCTACCCGAAGGCGGATGATGTCTCGCTGGCCAGCCTGGAGACGGTGAGCCGCAAGGAGAGCCGCGACAGCGGACCGGTGCTCCACGACGTCAGCTTCCGCGCCGAGCCCGGCCAGATGGTGGCCCTGGTCGGACCCTCCGGCGCCGGCAAGACCACGATCACGCACCTCGTCGCGCGGCTCTACGACGTCACCGGGGGCGGGGTCCGGGTCGGCGGCGAGGACGTCCGCGACGTCACGCTCCAGTCCCTGGAGGACAGTGTGGGCTACGTGACCCAGGACGCCCACATGTTCCACGACACGATCCTGGAGAACCTCCGCTACGCCCGCCCCCACGCCACCGACGACGAGGTATGGGAGGCGCTCGAGGCGGCGCAGATCGCGCCACCTGGTGCGCGGGCTGCCCGACGGGCTCGAGACCGTCGTCGGCGACCGCGGCTACCGGCTCTCCGGTGGCGAGCGGCAGCGGCTGGCGATCGCCCGGCTGCTGCTCAAGGCGCCGCCGATCGTGGTGCTCGACGAGGCCACCGCACACCTCGACTCCGAGTCCGAGCACGCGGTCCAGCGCGCGCTCGACACCGCGCTCTCCGGTCGCACCTCGCTGGTGATCGCCCACCGCCTCTCCACGGTGCGTGAGGCCGACCAGATCCTGGTGGTCGAGGCCGGCCGCGTCGTACAGCGAGGCACCCACCTCGACCTCCTCGCCGAGGGTGGCCTGTACGCCGACCTCTACCGCACCCAGTTCATCGGGGACGAGGCCGGCGAGCCGGTCGGGTAGAACGGTCGGGTAGAACGGTCGGGTAGAACGGGGGCCATGGATCTCCAGCTGACGGACAAGGTCTACCTCCTCACCGGCGCCGCCCGCGGGCTCGGTCGCGCCACCGCCGACGTGCTGGTCGCCGAGGGTGCCCGCGTGGTCATCTCCGGCCGCGATCCGGGCCTCGCTCGACAGTGCCGTCGCCGAGCTCGGTGACCGGGCGGTGGGCGTGGCCGGCGACAACGCCGACCCGGCCCAGGCCGGCCGGATGGTGGACGCGGCGTTCGACACCTGGGGCCGGCTCGACGGCGCGCTGGTCTCGGTCGGCGGACCGCCGGCGAACAGTGTCATGGACACCACCGACGAGGAGTGGACCGCCGCGTTCGGGTCGGTCTTCCTCGGCGCCGTCCGGATCGCGCGCACGGTGGCGCAGCGACTCGCGGAGGGTGGCTCGATCGGCTTCGTGCTGTCCAGCTCCGTGCGGGCGCCGATCGCCGGGCTGGCCATCTCCAACGGCCTGCGCCCCGGTCTCGCGATGGTGGCCAAGACCCTCGCCGACGAGCTCGGCCCGCGCGGGATCCGGGTCAACGGGCTGATGCCCGGCCGGATCGAGACCGAACGGCTCCGCGAGCTCGACGCCCGCGGTGGCGACCCGGAGGAGTCGCGGGCGAGGTCCCGCGCCGGCATCCCGCTGCGACGGGACGGACGGCCCGAGGAGTTCGGCCGGGCGGCGGCGTTCCTGCTCAGCCCGGCGGCGTCATTCGTGTCGGGCGTGATGCTGCCGGTCGACGGGGGCATGGTCCGCGCCCTCTGACCGGGTGCGCCGCTGCCGCCACTCGTCGTACACGAGGTAGACGAAGCCGCCGATCGCGAGCAGCCCGAAGAACCACCACTGGAGGCCGTAGAAGAAGTGCGGTCCGTCGTTGATCTCGGGCAGCTCCACCGCGCCGAGCGGCTGGTCCGCACGGGGCGACTGGCGGGCCAGCTCCAGGAAGCCGCCGAACAGCGGGTAGGGCACGGCCGAGCCGATCGCCCGGCTCGAGATGGAGCGCGTGGACAGGTCGGTGACCTGGGTCGAGCCACCCGTGGCGTCGACGCGCACGTAGCCGGTGACCGTGACCAACCCGTCGGTGGCCGGCGGGAGGTCCGGGCGCCGGGCGCCGGAGTTCTCCGCCGCCATCCAGCCGCGGTCGACCAGCACCGCGTCGCCGCTGTTCGTCACCAAGGGCGTCACCACGTCGACGCCGGACGCGCCCTCGCGGGTGCGGTAGCGCACGACGACCGTGTGCTTGTCGTCGTACCTGCCGGTCGCGGTGACCTGGCGCCACTCGTCGCTCTCCGTGGCACCGCGGCCCACGGCCAGCACGTCGGCGACCGGCACGGGTGAGTCGGCGAGGTTGTGCACGATCCGGCTGTTGGCTGCACGACGGTCCTCGAGGCGGTGGAACTGCCAGTCGCCGAGGCGCAGTGCGAGGTACGCGAGTACGCCCACGACCAGCAGGAACCCCAACCAGCGTCGGGTCAGCAGGAAGCGCACGTCGCGACGATAACCGCCGGTGCGACATGCGCCTGCGGCAGCGCCCAGCGGCCAACTACGATGACTAAATGGCAACGACCGGACTGCTGGACACCTGGGGCCGCACCGCGACCGACCTCCGGGTCTCCCTGACCGACCGGTGCAACCTGCGCTGCAACTACTGCATGCCGGCCGAGGGCCTGGACTGGCTCCCGACCGAGGAGGTCCTCACGGACGACGAGGTGGTGCGGCTGATCACCATCGGCGTCGAGCGCCTCGGCGTCGAGGAGGTCCGGTTCACCGGCGGTGAGCCGCTGCTGCGCCGCGGCCTGGTCGACATCGTCCGCCGCAGTGCCGCCCTCGAGCCGCGACCCGAGCTGTCGCTGACCACCAACGCGCTCGGCCTCAAGCGCACCGCTCACACGCTCGCCGAGGCGGGCCTCGACCGGGTCAACGTGTCGCTGGACACGATCCGGCCCGAGACCTTCCACACGATCACGCTGCGCGACCGTTTCTCCGACGTGGTCGAGGGCCTCGAGGCGGCTGCCGACGCCGGGCTGACCCCGGTCAAGGTCAATGCGGTGCTGCTGCGAGGGGTCAACGACGACCAGGCGCCCGAGCTGCTCGGGTGGTGCCTCGAGCGCGGCTACGAGCTGCGGATCATCGAGCAGATGCCGCTCGACGCCCAGCACGACTGGAGCCGGGCCGCGATGGTGACCGCGGAGGAGATCTTCGCGTCCCTGGAGGCGGAGTACACGCTGACACCGGCGGAGGAACCCCGCGGCAGCGCGCCCGCGGAGCTGTTCACGGTCGACGGTGGCCCGGGCACGGTCGGAGTCATCGCCTCGGTCACGCGGCCCTTCTGCGGCGACTGCGACCGGGTGCGGCTCACCGCCGACGGCCAGGTCCGCAACTGCCTGTTCGCCCGCGAGGAGTCCGACCTGCGGGCGGCGCTTCGCGGCGGTGCCGACGACGGGGAGATCGCGGACCGCTGGCGGCTGGCGATGATGACCAAGCTGCCCGGGCACGGCATCGACGACACCAGCTTCCTGCAGCCCACGCGCCCGATGTCCGCGATCGGCGGCTGACCGGCAGGTCCGGGGTCAGCCGCCCGTGTGCGGCTGGACGTCGCGCAGGAACTGCCGCGCGGCCAGGAAGTCCGCGAGCGACTGCCGGTGCTCGTCACAGGCCAGCCACACCTTGCGCCGCTCGGGCGTGTGCAGCTTCGGGTTGTTCCACAGCAGGTCCCACACCGCGTCGGACTGACAGCCCCTTGCCGAGCAGATCGGCTTCTCGGGCTCCATCAGGTACTCCACCTGGTCCGGACGTGGGAGTGCCGGACGGCTACGGGGGGAAGCCGCCCGGCACTCAAAGTCGTGTCCAGACGGGGGGGACCGGGCACGACCTTTGTTGATTCTTGCACGATCGCATTTCGGAAGTCCAAAACGCGCCTAGCGCGTTCCGTAACTCACTGCGGACTTTCTCCCGGCGGGAGAGACTTGCGCTGCAGGTCCGGCCCCTCGGGCATGGTTCCGGCCACTTTCGGGCTCGCCGCGTTGGCCATCACCACGGCGACGTACGGCAGCACCAGGGCCGCCGCCACGAGCACCCAGCGCAGCCAGCCGGAGCCGACCACGATCGCGCCGATGAAGCAGAGCGTGCGAAGCCCCATGGAGAGCAGGTAGCGCCGCTGCCGTGCGCCGATCTCGTCGGCGGTGCTGATGGGCGCGTCGGTGATCCGGACGACGTCCGGATCCGTGCGCGGTCGGCGGAGCATGTCTCGAGCGTACGCCGGGGTTTCCGCGGCGCGACGTGCGCCGTGGCATCCTTCGGACCACCGGCCCGTGCGGCCGTCCCCGACCTCGAGGAGCTCCACATGTCCGACCGCACCTACCGCCTCACCGAGATCGTCGGCACCTCGCCGGACGGCATCGACCAGGCGATCCGCAACGGCGTCGAACGGGCCTCCCGCACCCTTCGCCACCTCGACTGGTTCGAGGTGCTCGGGGTCCGCGGGCAGGTCAAGGACGGTGGCGTCGAGCACTTCCAGGTCACGATGAAGCTCGGCTTCCGGCTCGAGGACGACTGACAGGCGCCGTCCAGGGCGGAGCCCGCGCACCGCACGGCGCCACTTTCGCCTACCCGGCGGTAGTCGATAGCGTCGACGGGTGAGCAGATCCGTACTCGTCACCGGCGGCAACCGCGGCATCGGACGCGCGATCGCGGAGGCCTTCCTGGCCCAGGGCGACGCCGTTGCCGTCACCACGCGCAGCGGCGACGCGCCCGAGGGCGCGTTCGGCGTGGCCTGCGAGCTGACCGACCCGGAGTCGGTGGACGCGGCGTTCACGACGGTCGAGGAGCACCAGGGCCCGGTCGAGGTGCTGGTCGCCAACGCCGGCATCACCCGCGACACGCTCCTGCTCCGGATGGGCGAGCAGGACTGGGACGACGTGATCCAGACCAACCTCACCGGCTCGTTCCGGCTGGCCAAGCGCGCTACGAAGGGCATGCTCCGGCAGCGCAAGGGCCGGATCATCTTCGTCTCCTCGGTGGTCGCGCTGCTCGGGTCGCCCGGCCAGGTCAACTACGCCGCCAGCAAGGCCGGCCTGGTCGGCATGGCCCGGTCGATGGCGCGTGAGCTCGGTAGCCGTTCGATCACGGCCAACGTGGTCGCCCCGGGGTACGTCGAGACCGACATGACGGCCGACCTCCCCGAGGAGCAGAAGGCGGCGTACCAGCAGCAGATCCCCCTGCAGCGCTTCGCGTCGCCGGCCGAGGTCGCCGCCACCGTCACCTGGCTGGCCTCCGAGGGCGCGGCGTACGTCACCGGGGCCGTGATCCCGGTCGACGGCGGACTCGGCATGGGCCACTGACCGGTTCGACCACCACCGATCATCACCGACCACCACCGACCAGCTCGGTCACCGAAGGAGCAGCATGGGCATTCTCGAGGGCAAGCGGATCCTGGTCGCCGGGGTCACGATGGACAACTCGATCGGCTTCGCGGTCGCCCGCGTCGCCCAGGAGCAGGGCGCCCAGGTCGTGGTGTCCAACTTCGGGAGGGCGCTCGGGATCACCAAGCGGATCGTCGGCCGGCTGCCCGAGCCGGCACCGGTCATCGAGCTCGACGTCACCGACGAGGAGCACCTCGAGCGGCTGCCGGATCTGCTGCGCGAGCACGTCGACGGGCTCGACGGTGTCGTGCACTCGATCGCCTACGGCAACCCGGAGACGCTGCTCGGCGGCAAGTTCATGGGGGGTCCCTGGCCCGACGTGGCCCAGGCGGTGCAGGTCTCGGCGTACTCCCTGATGTCGTTGTCCCACGCGTGCGCGCCGCTGATGGGCCCGGGTGGCTCGATCGTCGGCATGACGTTCGACGCGACGGTCGCATGGCCGGCGTACGACTGGATGGGCGTGGCCAAGGCCGGGCTCGAGTCCTGCTCGCGCTACCTCGCCCGTGACCTCGGCCCGAAGGGGATCCGGGTCAACCTGGTGTCGGCCGGACCGCTGAAGACACTGGCGGCGAAGGCGATCCCCGGCTTCGAGGAGCTCGAGTCGATGTGGAGCGACCGCTCGCCCCTGGGCTGGGACGAGCAGGACCAGACGCCGACGGCGAAGGGCGTCGTCGGCCTGCTCTCGGACTTCTTCCCGGCCACCACCGGCGAGATCGTCCATGTCGACGGCGGCTTCCACGCCATGGGGGCCTGACCGCCCGGACCGCGGAGCGCTAGCGTGCTCCGGTGACCTCCCTCGTCGAGCTGCGGATCCTCGAAGGTCCGAACCTGTACTTCCCCCGTGCAGCCGTGAAGCTCACGCTCGACGTCTCCGGCCTGGCTGCCGCCTCCGAGCAGGACCTGCGTGCGTTCGGGGTCGCGCTCGGCATGACCGGGGTGCGTCCCGGGAGGGCCGACAGCGGCTTCCGGCAGCGTGCCGTGATGCGCCTCGTCGAGCGGCTGGTCCGCCGGATCGCGGCCGGTGCCGGGACGACCCGGCTCGCGGTGCGGGTGCGGCCGACGAACGACAGCCAGCGCGTGGTCGTCGCCTACCCGTGGCGCGACCGCAACCGCGCCCGGGCGCTGGGTGAGGCGGTCGCCGAGGTGCTGGACAAGGGCGTCGACGCGCTGCCGTCGGCCGTGGCGGCCGTGGCCGGTACGACGCGCGGCCCGGGACCCACGACGTTGCGACCCACGGTGCCCGTCGTCGCGGTGACCGGCACCAACGGCAAGACCACGACCTCGCGCATGATCGCCCACATCGCGCGGGTGTCCGGGCGCCACGTGGGCTGGTCCAACACGGACGGGATCTACCTCGACGGCGTGCTGGTCGAGGCCGGGGACTACTCGGGCCCGAGCGGCGCCGGCCGGGTGCTGGCCCACCCGGAGGTCGAGTTCGCGGTCACCGAGACGGCGCGTGGCGGCATCCTGCTCAAGGGCATCGGCCTGGTCCACAACGACGTCTCGGTCGTCACCAACGTCACCGCCGACCACCTCGGGCTGCAGGGCATCGACACCGTCGACCAGCTGGCCGAGGTCAAGGGCGTCGTCACGCGGATCACCAAGAAGACCGGCTGGGCGGTGCTCAACGCCGACGACCCCCGCGTGCTCGCGATGCAGCGGACCACCCGCGCGCAGCCGTGGCTGTTCTCGCGCCACCCGGACTCGCCGGCCCTGCGCGACGTGCTCGCCCGCGGGGGCCGGGCGACGACCGTCATGGACGGCTGGCTCACCGTGCTCCGGCCGGGCGCCGACCCCGACCCGTTGCTGGAGATCGTCGACGTGCCGATGACCCTGGCCGGGCTGTCCCGGTTCAACGTGGAGAACGCGCTGGCGGCCGCCTCGGCGGCGCTGGCGGCCGGGCTCGACCGCGGCCAGGTGATCGAGGGGCTGGGCTCGTTCCTGCCCGACACGGAGCACAACCCGGGGCGGATGAACGTCTTCACGCTCGAGGGCTACTCCGTGGTGATGGACCTGGCGCACAACGAGGCCGGCCTCGAGGCGTTGCTCGAGGTGATGCGCGGCATCGTCGCCCCCGGGGGGCGGACGATGCTGGCGCTGGGCGCCGTGGGGGACCGCACCGACGAGCTGGTGACGAACCTGGGCGAGATCGCCGCGAAGGGCGCCGACGTGGTCGTGGTCGGGCACAAGCAGCGCTACCTGCGCGGTCGCACCATGGACGAGCTCGACGCGCTGATGCGCGAGGGCGCCGCTCGGGTGGGCGTCGAGCATCTCCCGTCGTACCCCACGGAGCTGGACGCGCTCCAGGTGCTCTGCGGCCTGGCCCGTCCCGGTGACGTGGTGGGTCTGATGTGCCATGCGGAGCGGCTGGAGGTGCTCGAGTGGATCCAGCGATGCGGGGCCACGGCCGACGGTCCGGACGACCTCCGCGAGAAGGTACGGCGCGCGCGTGGCTGAGACCGCCGCTCCGCTGAGCCGGACCGAGGTCCGCGGCCGGCTCACGCTGCTCGCGGTCACCCTCGGAACGGGGGTGGCCATCCTCGACGGCTCGATCGTCAACATCGCGCTGAAGTCGATCGGCGAGGACCTGGACGCCTCACTGGCACAGCTGCAGTGGGTCACGAACGGTTACCTGCTCGCGCTGGCGTCGCTGATCCTGGTCGGGGGCGCCCTTGGCGACCGGCTGGGGCGGCGCCGCGTGTACATCATCGGCGTCGTGGGGTTCGCGGTCTGCAGCATGCTCTGCGCGGTCGCGCAGTCACCGCTCCAGCTGATCGCGGCACGCGTCCTCCAGGGCGTCGCGGCCGCACTCCTGACGCCGGGCAGCCTGGCGATCATCGAGAGCAGCTTCCGGCGCGAGGACCGCGCCGGTGCGATCGGCTGGTGGGCCGGTGTCGCCGGGGTGACCACCGCGCTCGGACCGTTCGTGGGCGGCTACCTCCTCGACCACGGCAGCTGGCGGTTGATCTTCCTGATCAACCTGCCCCTGTGCCTGGCGGTGCTGGTGCTCTGCCGCTGGGTGCCGGAGACCCGGGCCGGAGGCGCCCCGCGCCCCTTCGACGTGCGCGGCGCACTCCTGTGTGTCGTGGGGCTCGGTGCGATCACCTACGCGCTCACGGTCGGCAGGGCCAACGACCAGACCGTCTTCTGGCTGGCCGCAGCCGTGGGCGTGGCTGCGATGGTGGGGTTCGTGCTGGTCGAGCGGCACCCGGGGGCGATGGTGCCGACCGAGCTGTTCGCGTCGCGGATCTTCACGGCGGCCAACGTGATGACGTTCCTCGTGTACGGCGCGCTCGGCTCAGTGTTCTTCCTGCTCGTGCTCCAGCTCCAGGTGAGCAGCGGGTTCAGCCCGTTCCAGGCAGGGCTGGCCGGGCTGCCGGTCACGGTGGCGATGCTGCTGCTGTCGCCCCGGTTCGCGGAGCTGGCGGCTCGCACCGGTCCCCGGCTGCCGATGACGATCGGTCCGCTGGTCTGCGCCGCCGGTGTGCTGCTGCTGGTGGGCGTCGGCGAAGGCACGTCGTACTGGACGGGCGTGCTGCCCGGCATGGTGCTCTTCGCCCTCGGGCTCTCCGGCCTGGTGTCACCGCTGACCGCGGCCGTGCTGGCCGCGGCGCCCGACGAGTTCGCGGGCGCCGCCAGCGGGATCAACAACGCCGTCGCGCGAGCCGGCTCGCTGCTCCTGGTCGCCGCGCTGCCGGCCGCGGTGGGGCTGAGCGGCACCGACTACCGCGAGCCGGACGTGCTCACTGCCGGCTACCGCGAGGGCATGGTCGTCTGCTCGGTCCTGCTGGCGCTCGGCGGGATCGTGTCGTGGTTCGGGCTGCGCGAGCTGCCGCCGGAGGTGGCCGCCGAGTGCACCGGCACGCTTTCCGGGGACCACGCGCCACATTGCGAATGCGGCCAGCTGCACCCGAGCCAGGGGGTTCGGCAGAGGGCGGGCTGAACACCACGGTCCCAGCTCAGCTCCGCAACGCGATCCGGCCACCCGAGCACAGGTACACCCGCCCGCCGTGCAGCTCGCCGAACTCCACGGGCCACCACGGCAGGTCATCCGCGGCCCGGCCGACGAACCTCCGGCCGCCGGCGTCGGCCGGCAGCATCCGGATGGTCTCCGCCTCGCCCGTCCACGGCAGGTCGGCGGCGGGAAGCACCTCGATCGTGAGCCCGCCGTCGCCCACCGTCACCTCGTAGTCGACCGCACGGCGGTGGTAGCGACCGGCGAGGCGGTCGAGGTCGCCGGGGCGCGCGTCGGGATCGGGGCCCGGGCTCTCGGGCACGGCCAGGCCGGCGTACGACGCGAACACCTCGGGCAGCACCCGCTCCTCCAGCGACTCGCCCTCCGCGGAGTTCGTGAGCAGGCAGCAGGCGAAGCCACGCTCCGGCACCACGCGCAGCATCGCGGTCTGTCCGAGCGTGCCGCCGTCGTGAGCGAGCACCCGGACGCCGTCCCAGTCGCCGAGGCGCCAGCCGAGACCGATCTGGTCGAACGCATTCGGGTTGGGTACGACGCCCTGCGGCTCGCGCATCTCCAGCAACGACGGCGACCGGGTGTCGAGGTGCATCCGGGCGTAGCCGAGCAGGTCGTGTGCCGTCGTCGTGATCAGCCCGGCCGGACCGAGGCTGCGCGGCAGCATCCACTGGTCGAACGGGCGGTCGGTGTGCGGGTGCTCGTGGTGACCCACGGCGGCCCGCCGCAGGATCGCGTCCTCCGGAAGCAGGCACACGTCGTCCAGCCCGAGCGGCTCGACCAGCCGGGCGCGGAGCGCGTCGTCCCAGACGCACCCGTCGAGCACCTCGATCATCCGGCCGAGCAGCACGAAGCCGCTGTTGCAGTAGCAGTACACCTCTCCCGGCTCGGTGATCTGCGCGGCGTCGGCCAGCAGGGCGACGTACCGCTCGACGCAGCCGTCGCCACGCCCGGTGTCGACGAAGATGTCGCCGTCGATGCCGCTGGTGTGGGTGAGCAGGTGGCGCACGGTCACCCGGTCGGACCAGTCGTCGACGCCCAGCCGTACACCGGGCAGCACGTCGGCCACCGTCGCGTCGTACGAGAGCCGGCCCTCGTCGACGAGCTGGGCGACCATCGTCGCGGTCCAGGTCTTGGTGATCGAGCCGATCTGGAACACGCTGTCGGGCGTCACCTCGACCCCGGTGCGGGTGCTGAGCACCCCGGAGGCGTGCACGGTCTCGCGGCCGTCGGCCCACACGCCGAGCACCGCTCCGGGGACTCCCGCCGCGCGGGCCGCCTCCGGGAGCAGTGCGGCGAGGTCGGTCACCCGGAGACGGCCTCCGCGGCCGGCTCCGGTGAGGGCACTGGCGCGTAGTCCGGGTCGGCGACCGGGGCGTCAGGATGCGACGTCGCACCGGCCTGGGCCTGGTTCGACCAGCTCTCCAGCTCGCTCATCACCGCGGGGTGCTGGTCCACGCACACCACGAGCAGGTCGCCGGGATTGGCGCGGGCCATCGCGTGCCGGACGGCCTCGATCTCGTCGAGCACCACCTCGACCTGCTTGCACCGCGCGCCGGCCTCCATTGCCCGGCGTACGCCCTCGTCGACCAGCGCAGCGGTCTCGCCGCGCTTGCGCTTGCGCAGCGCGACGTCCTCGCGCACGACGACGACGTCGAAGTGCTGGGCGGCGATGTCGCCGAGCTCGCGCATGTCCTCGTCGCGACGGTCGCCGGCCGTGGCGATCACGCCGATCCGCGACGGCTTGCCCAGCTCGTGGGTCGAGGTGAGACCCTCGCCGACACGGTCCACGAAGTCGCCGAGCATGCGCATGCCGGGAGCGTTGTGGCAGTAGTCGACGATCACGTTGACCCCGTTGACCTCGATCTCGTTGAGGCGGCCGGGCGACAGGTAGTAGCTGGTCGAGAAGGTGCGCAGGCCCTGCCGGATGTCGTGCAGCGGGGCGCCCGCGGCGAACGCCGCGGCGGCAGCGCCGAGGGCGTTCTGCACGTTCATCCGGGCTCGGCCGCCGAACGTCGCGGGCAGCAGGTGGGTCCAGGCGAGCTGCATGTCGCGGCGGCCGTGGCGGACCACGATCATCTCGCCGCGCTCGGTCGGCTCGAGGACCAGCGCCTTGCCGCCGCGGCGGCAGTGGGCGTCGATCATGTCGCGCGTCTCGGAGCCTTCCTGCGTGTCCCGTTGCGCCATCGAGAACCAGACCACCTGGCCGGAGCAACGGCGTCGCATCTCCCGCACCAGCGGGTCGTCGGCGTTGAGCACCGCGTGGCCGTCGCGGGGGACCGCCTCGACCAGCACCGCCTTGACGTCGGCCAGCTGCTCGACGGTGTCGATGCCGCGCAGACCGAGGTGGTCGGGCTGCACGTTGAGCACGACGGCGACGTCGTTGCGCTCGTAGCCGAGGCCCTCGCGCAGGATGCCGCCGCGGGCGACCTCGAAGACCGCGAAGTCGACGCGCGGGTTCTGCAGCACCATCCGGGCGCTGCGCGGTCCGGACGCGTCGGCCTTGATCAGCAGCCGCTCGTCGATCACGACGCCGTCGGTGGAGGTCATGCCGACCTTGCGGCCCATGCCCTTGAAGATGTGGCTGATCATGCGGCTGGTGGTGGTCTTGCCGTTGGTGCCGGTGACCGCCACGATCGGGATCCGGCTGGGCGCGCCTGGCGGGAACAGCATGTCGACCACGGGCTTGGCGATGAACTGAGGCTCACCGATCGTCGGGTGCGTGTGCATCCGGAACCCGGGCGCGGCGTTGACCTCGCAGATCGCGCCGCCGGCCTCGCGCACCGGCTGCGTGATGTCGGGACAGATGAAGTCGATGCCGGCGATGTCGAGGCCGACCATGCGGGCGGCCTCCTCGGCGATCTCGACGTTCTCCGGGTGCGCCTCGAAGGTGCGGTCGATCGAGATGCCGCCGGTCGACATGTTGCCGGTGAGGGCCAGCCTGACCGTCTCGCCTTCCGGTGGCACGTCGCTCAGCGAGTAGCCCTGATCCTTGAGCAGCTCCACGGCGGCGTCGTCGACCTTGATCCGGGTCAGCACCTTCTCGTGGCCGACGCCACGACGCGGGTCGGCGTTGGCGGTGTCGACCAGCTGCTCGACGGTGCTGCTGCCGTCGCCGGTCACGCTCGCGGGCACCCGCTCGGCGACGGCGGCCAGACGGCCGTCGATGATCAGGCACCGGTAGTCCTTGCCGGTCACGAACGACTCCACGATCACCCAGCCCCGGCGGGACTGCCCCTCGGCGGTCACGAACGCCTCGCGCACCTCGTCCTCGGACTGCAGGTCGAGGCACACGCCGCGGCCGTGGTTGCCGTCGAGCGGCTTCACGACCACCGGGTAGCCGATCCGGTTGGCCGCCCGCACCGCCTGGTCAGCGGTGCGGATCGACTCCTGCTTCGGGACCGGCAGCCCGGCGGCGCCCAGGAGTCGGGTGGTCAGGTCCTTGTCGCTGGCAACGTCGACCGCGATCGCGCTGGTCTCCGAGGTCATGGTGGCCCGGATCCGCTTCGCGTGGACGCCCTGGCCGAGCTGCACGAGGGAGTACTTGTTGAGCCGGATCCACGGGATGTCGCGCGACTCTGCCTCGTCGATGATCGCCTGCGTCGACGGGCCGAACGCGGTGCGCTCCGCGCGGAGGATGAACGACTCCAGCTCCTGCTCGAAGTCGAAGTCGGGGTCGTGCCGGACCAGGTCGTTCACCAGACGGACGGCCAGCTTGCTGGCCGCCAGCCCGACCTGTTCGTCGACGTACCCGAAGATGATGTTGTAGCAGCCCGCGCTCGCCCTTGACCTGGCGGGTCTTGCCGCGCCGGATGTCGTGGCCGACGGTCTGCTGGAGCGCGAGGGCGACGTGCTCGGTGACGTGCCCGAGCCAGGTGCCCTCGTTGAGCCGCTCGACGAAGCCGCCACGTCGGCCGCGGGAGCACGAGTGCTCCCGCAGGCCGGGCAGCAGCCGGAGCAGCTCGTCGGTGAACCCGGGCAGGGTGTTGGTCGGGAACTCCTCGAGGCTTCCGAGGTCGACGACGAGGTGGATCGAGCGGTCGTAGCTCCAGACGTTGGCGCCGCGATAGACCCGGGTCTCGACGATCTGCAGGTCGGGGGCGGGGGACTCACTCATGGGCGGCTCCTCTGGTACGGCGCGCGCGGCGGCGACGCAGGACGCTCGGGCTTACGTCTCCGGCCGCGATGTCGCTGGCCAGCTTGCGCAGGTCACGCCCGGCCGCGGCCAGCTCGGCGACCGGACCAAGCTCGTCGACCTCGTCCTCGATGACCTGGGCCTCGTCGGGGATGAGCGTGCGCGTGGTCATGTCGAAGCGGGCGCCCGCGGGCAGCACGTGCAGCTGGACGCCGGAGGCCAGGATCGGCAGGTTGCGCTTGGCCTCGTGGGCGTTGGAGACCATCCGGGCGCCGTCGAGGATCGTGACCGCGCCGCGGCCGACCACCTCCAGCACCGGGCGGTCGGTGTCATGGCGGATCACGGCTCCGGTGTCCTCGTCGACGCCGATGCCGAGGAGCTGTGGGCTCTGGGACACGATCATCAGCAACCGACCGTAGCGGTTGCGCTGCTCGAAGTGCTGGTCGATCACGCAGCCGGGCGAGCAGGCCGAGCCCGGCGGCGACCTGGGTCATCCGCTGCTTCGGCGTCGTACCCCCGGAGCCGAAGGCGACCATGTGCGAGGACTGGATCGACGCCCCCGCCGAGGTGCCGCCGACCGTGACGCCGCGGCGGTGGGCGGCCAGGATCGCGTCGCCGAACGCGGTGCCGGCGATCACGGCCGAGAGCTTGAGCTGGTTGCCGCCGGTCATGAAGATGCCGGTCGCGTCGCCGAGCCGCTCCGCCAGCGCGGGGTCGTTGGCCTGCTCCCGGGCCTCGGGCCGGGCGCCGAACACCTCGTGGGCGCCGAGCTTGCGGAAGACGGCGTCGTACACCTCGACCACCTCGGGACCGAGCGAGCTCGCGGTCGGGATCACCGCGATCCGGGCGTCGGTGCCACCGGCGCTCTCCACGAACCGGGTCAGGACCGTGCGACGCCGCAGCTTGTCCTCGGCTCCGCCGATCACGAAGAGCGGCCCGGGAGTGTCGCCGGCACCGTGGCGGGACATCTCCGGAGGCGGCATGACAGGCACACTATCGGGATGCCAGAGTGACGCCCGTGGGCACCCGAAACCGGATACTTGTGGTCATGCGTCACGCCAAGGCGGAGCCCTTCGCGGACGAGGACCACCAGCGCCGGTCTGACCGAACGCGGCCACCGCGACGCCGCTGAGGCGGGCGCCTGGCTGGCCGGGCAGGGGATCCTCCCGACGCACGCGCTGGTGTCGTCCGCGGCCCGCGCACAGGCGACGTGGGAGTCGCTGGCCGAGGGCGCCGGGAGCTCCGCGGTGGTGTCGTACGAGGACGGCGCTGTTCTCCGCCGGACCGGACGCGGCCCTCGACGTGCTCCGCACCGCCGACCCGGAGGCAAAGGTGCTGGTGTTCGTCGGCCACAACCCGACGGCGGCGTACCTCGCGCACATGCTCTCCGACGGCACCCCCGACCCCGACGCCTTCCGCGCCATGTCCGAGGGATTCCCCGCCGCGGCCCTCGCCGTGCTCGAGGTCGCCGTCGACTGGTCCGACCTCGCCGAGGGTTCCGGCAGCGTGACCCACTTCCACGTCGGCAAGGGCTGACGCCGAGACGCCACTTGTGGTTGGCGCGAACGCACCGAGAATGCCTGCGACTGACCTCTCGACGACTTTCTGGCAACCAGGACTGACCTCTCGCGGGAGGGGTCAGACGGGGGGAGAGGGCGTGACGATGCCGTGCTCGGCGTCGGCGAGCTCGATCTCCTCGCGGGAGATGCCGAGCAGGTACATGATCGCGTCGAGGTAGGGGACGTTGACCGAGGTGTGGGCGGCGTCCTTCACCACCTGCTTGGCGTTGAACGCGATCCCGAGGCCGGCGGCGGAGAGCATGTCGAGGTCGTTGGCGCCGTCGCCGATCGCGATCGTGGCCTCCTCGGAGATCCCGGCCTGGGCGGCGAACCGGCGCAGCGCCTGGGCCTTGCCGGCCCGGTCGACCACGTCACCGACCAGGCGCCCGGTGATCGTGCCGTCGACCACCTCGAGGTCGTTGGCGGCCGAGTAGTCGATGCCGAGGTCGGCGGCGATCCGGTCCGTGATCCGGGTGAAGCCACCGGAGACCATCGCGAACTTGTAGCCCAGGCGCTTCAGGGTGCGGACCAGGGTGCGGGCGCCGGGCGCGAGCACCACCTCGTCGTACACCTTCTCCAGGGCGCCGCGCGTCGAGCCCCGCGAGCAGGGCGACCCGCTGCCGCAGGCTCTGCTCGAAGTCCAGGTCGCCGCGCATCGCCGCCTCGGTGACCCGCGCGACCTCGGCCTCGCAGCCGGCGTACGCCGCGAGCATCTCGATCACCTCGCCCTGGATCAGCGTCGAGTCGACGTCCATCACGACCATCCGGGCACCGCGCATCAGCAGGTTCGCCTGCTGGACGGCGATGTCGACCTCCTGCAGCGCCGCCTCCCGGGCGAGTACGGCGCGCAGCCGGTCGGGGTCGGCGCCGGAGACGTGCATGTCGATCGCGGTCACCGGGTAGCGGGCGATGCGCTCGATCCGGTCGATGTTGGCGCCGGAGTCGGCGATCCGGCCGGCCACCGCGGCGAACGCCTTCGACCTCAGCGGGCTGCCGAGCACGGTCACCCGGGTGCGGCCCTCGGGCCGGCTGCGGTTGTCGCCGGTCCCCTTGTCGACCTCCACCTGCATGTCCAGGTCGGCAGCGACCTGCTCGAGCGCGTCGCGCAGCCCCTTCCACTCGCGCGGTGCGGTCACCAGCACCCCGAGGATCAGCCGGCGCCGGAGCACGATCTGCTCGATGTCGACGACCTCCACGCCGTACGACGCCAGGGTGCCGAAGACCCGGGACGTGACCCCGGGCCGGTCCCTGCCGGTCAGCGTGATCAGGAGCGTCCGAGGGATCTCGAGGTCGGAGTTCATCGCGCGTCGAGGCTATCCCGTACGGCGGGCGCGCCGGCCATGTCTCACACCGAGCACGCGGCGACCAAAGCGTGCCGGGCAGCCCGATCGAGCGGCACCAGGGCCTGCCGGCGGGCCTCGATCTCCGCCGCGGTCACCGCGCCGCCCTCGTGCTGGACTGGCCAGCCCGACCACCTCGCGGCACAGCATCGCCCGGTCGACGGTCTCCACCCGGCGCTGGTCCAGGTCGGGCGGGAGCGACGCCGAGCCCTCGTGGCGCAGGTCGGTGAGCAGGTCCGCGATCTCCGGCCGCCAGCGGGCCACGTCGAGCTCGACGAGCCGTTGGGTGGTCTCCGTCAGCTGGCGGCGCAGGTCCGAGCCGGCCTGGTAGAGGTCGGGCGGCGGTGGCTCCTGCACGTCCTCGGCCCGCCAACCGATCCCGTGCGGGGTCGGCTCCGGCACCAGGCCGAGGCCGGCACCGGTGACCACCACGGCCTGGCCCGCCTCGAGCGCCCGGGCGTTGAACGCCGGTGGCCCGGCCAGGCCGGCCGGGTCGCCGGGGGCAGGCAGCGCCAGGGAGCACCCGGTGCCTCCTCTGCGGCGCAGGGTGCCGACCGCGAGCACGAGCGGGACCGGATCCTCCTCCAGGCCGACGATCACCTGCTCCGGGCCTGCGGCCCGCAGCGACGCCAGCATTCCGTCGACCTGCGCTCGACCCGCGAGGACGCTGCCCAGCCAGGCCGACAGGATCGCCGAAACCGGGAGCAGAGAGGCGGACACGGGGGGCAATGTAGCCGCCCGACGGCAGCGGCCCCGGGTTGGGTAGGTTGGGCGCGCCCCCCGCGTCGACCCGCTATGTCCCCCGCCCGTCTCGACCAACGAGGTGCCCGATGGCCGCAGTCCTGGAGCTCGCCGACGTGACCGTCCGGCGCGGCCAGGCGACGCTGCTGGACGCCATCAACTGGTCGGTCGACGAGTCCGACCGCTGGGTGATCCTCGGTCCGAACGGCGCCGGGCAAGACCACGCTGGTCCAGGTCTGCTCGGCGCAGATCCACCCGAGCGGTGGCGTGGCAGGCATCCTCGGCGAGGTGCTGGGCACCACCGACGTGTTCGAGCTGCGCCCGCGGATCGGTCTCACCAGCGTCGCGATCGCGGAGCGCATCCCGCGCGACGAGCGGGTGGGCGACGTCGTGGTCTCGGCGTCGTACGCCGTGATCGGGCGCTGGCGCGAGCACTACGACGAGCTCGACCACGACCGCGCCCTCGCCCTGCTGATCGAGGTCGGTGCCGGCCACCTCGTCGACCGCACGTTCGGCACCCTCAGCGAGGGCGAGCGCAAGCGGGTCCAGATCGCGCGGGCTCTGATGACCGACCCGGAGCTGCTGATCCTCGACGAGCCCGCCGCCGGGCTCGACCTCGGCGGCCGCGAGGACCTGGTCTCCACGCTGTCGACGCTTGCGCAGGACGCCAGCTCCCCGGCCACGGTCCTGGTCTCGCACCACGTCGAGGAGATCCCGCCGGGCTTCACCCACGCGATGCTGCTGCGCCAGGGCGCCGTCGTCGCCCAAGGGCCGGTCGCCGAGGTGATGACCGCCGAGATCCTCTCGGAGACGTTCGCAATGCCGCTCGTGCTGCGGCCACGCAGACGGCCGCTACACGGCCCGACGCGCCTCCCGCCGCCACCGCCGCTGAGCCGGTTCCCGCGACCGGCTGCCGGGTAGTCTCGCGGCATGGACTGGATCAGCGACCACCTGTGGGAGACCTGGCTGATCGCCGCGGTCGGTCTCGCCGTGGTCGAGCTGGTCAGCCTCGACCTGATCTTCGTCGATGCTGGCGGTCGGCTGCCTCGTCGGCATGCTCACGGCGCTGCTCGGCTTGCCCGGCGCGGTCACGCTGGTGGCGGCGATGGGCGCCGCGGTCGGGCTGCTGGCGTTCCTGCGGCCCGGCCTGGTCAAGACGCTCCACGCCGGCCCCGACCTGCAGACCGGGCCGGCGGCACTGATCGGCCACCCGGTCCAGGTGCTGACGATCCTCGCGCCGCGGCCAGACCGGTCGGGTCAAGATCGGCGGCGACGAGTGGACCGCCGCCCCGTACGACGAGTTCGACGAGATCGAGCCCGGTGAACGCGCCGAGGTGGTCGAGATCAGGGGCGCGACGGCCTACGTCCGCCGCGCCTGACACAGCGTCACGGCACAACAAGGAAGAGGGGGCACCATGACCACCGGCTTGATCATCCTCGCGGTCTTCGTCATCTTCGTGGTCATCCTGCTGGCCAAGACGGTGCGGATCGTCCCGCAGGCGCGCGCCGGCATCGTCGAGCGCTTCGGCAAGTACCGGGTCACGCTCTCGCCGGGGCTCAACATCGTGACGCCCTTCGTCGACAGGGTCCGCTACGTCATCGACATGCGCGAGCAGGTCGTCTCGTTCCCGCCGCAGCCGGTGATCACCGAGGACAACCTGGTGGTCTCGATCGACACCGTCATCTACTTCCAGGTCACCGACCCGGTCTCGGCGACGTACGAGATCGCCAACTACATCTCCGCCGTCGAGCAGCTCACCATGACCACGCTCCGCAACATCGTGGGCGGCATGACCCTGGAGCAGACCCTGACCTCTCGTGAGGACATCAACCGCGGCCTCTCCGGTGTCCTCGACGAGGCCACCGGCCGCTGGGGCATCCGGGTCGGCCGGGTCGAGATCAAGGGCATCGACCCGCCGCCCTCGATCAAGGACTCGATGGAGAAGCAGATGCGCGCCGACCGTGACAAGCGCGCCGTGATCCTGACCGCCGAGGGTCAGCGCCAGTCGTCGATCCTGACCGCCGAGGGCATCGAAGCAGGCCGCGATCCTCTCCGCCGAGGGTGACCGTGAGGCGCTGATCCTGCGTGCCCAGGCCAACCGCGAGTCCGCGATCCTCAAGGCCCAGGGCGAGGGACAGGCGATCCAGACCGTCTTCCAGGCGATCCACGACGGGCAGCCCGACCAGTCGCTGCTCGCCTACCAGTACCTCCAGATGATGCCGAAGATCGCGAAGGGCGACGCCAACAAGGTCTGGATCCTGCCCTCGGAGTTCACCAAGGCGCTCGAGGGCCTCGGCTCCTCGATCCACGAGATCGCCGGCATCCCGGCGAAGACCGACGGCCCGCTCAAGCGCGTGGACGCGCCCACGATCGAGCCGCCCACGGCGCCCGACTCGACCGCTGTCCCAGGCACACGAAGAGGTGCAGAAGGCGATCCGCGCCGCCGAGGAGTCCGCCGCGTCGGCAGGGGGCCGGCCCGTCGCGCGGCCCAAGCCCCCGGACCCCCCTCCGACGGATCCCGCCGTGCCGCCCGCCGACGAGCCTCCGGTGACCTGACCTGATCTCCTCGGTCTGGGAGGCGCTCGCCGTCCTCCTGGCCGGGGTCGGCAGCCGGCACGATCAACGCGGTGGTCGGGTCGGGCACCCTGGTCACGTTCCCGACGCTGCTGGCCTGCGGCCTGCCCGCGGTGACCGCCAACGTCTCCAACACGGTCGGGCCTGGTGCCGGGCAGCCTGTCGGCGGCGATCGGCTACCGCGCCGAGCTCGCCGGCCAACGCTCGCGGGTGCTCCGGCTGGCGTCCGCGTCGTTCGTCGGCGCCGTGGCCGGGGCGCTTGCTCCTGCTGGTGCTGCCGGCGTCCGCCTTCGACACGATCGTGCCGGTGCTGATCGCGCTGGGCGTGCTCCTGGTGATCTTCGGGCCCGCCATCTCGAAGCGGGTCGCGGCCCGCGCCGAGTCGCGCGGCGGGGTACCGGACCACGGCGTCTGGTGGGTGTGGCCCGCGGTGCTCGCTCGCGGGCGTGTACGGCGGCTACTTCGGCGCCGCGCAGGGGGTGCTGCTGATGGCGATCCTGGGCATCGGTGTGGTCGACAGCATGCAGCGGCACAACGCCACCAAGAACGTGCTGGCGCTGGTGGTCAACGCGGTCGCCGCCGTGGTCTTCCTGTTCGTCTCCCATGTCGACTGGCGGGCGGTCGCGCTGATCGCGGTCGGATCCGTCGTCGGCGGCCAGATCGGGGCAACGGTTGGTCGCCGGCTCCCGCCCGTCGTGCTGCGCGGGCGTGATCGTGGTCGTCGGCGTGGTGGCGATCATCAGCCTGCTGCTGCGCTAGCCGCGTCGATCAGCCGCTGCAGGTAAGGCAACCAGTGCCCGGCGTAGCGCCGCTGGAGCTGCGGGATGCGCCAGTCGGTGCCCTCCACCATCTGCCGGCACCGGTAGGTCTCGCAGTGGCACCTGAGCAGGTACGACGGGTCAGCCGTGCTGGTCGCGTAGTCGTGCGTGACCTCGTCACCGGGCGACAGGTCGCGCAGTGCCACCAGCGTGTAGCCCGCGGACCAGCCGACCGACGGCTCGCAGCTGTGGTTGCCGAAGTGGAGGTCGGTACCGGACGGCAGCACCAGGTGCCGGTCGTCGTCGACAACGATCGTGTCGACGTACGCATCACTCGCCGCGAACAGCCCCCGGAGGCCGGCCGTCGTCACCAGCCGACCGCCCAGCCTCGCCACCTCCGCCCCGGCCGGGACCGGCGCGGTCGCGAAGAGTCCGGTCCCGGCGATCCGGCTCGGTGCAGGACGGACGTCGGGATGCAGCCAGCAGTCGGGCCCGGGCGTCGTCATGCGGCCGAGACTAGGCGTGCGGCCCGACCGTGACCTCGCCCAGGGTCAGCCGCGGCTCCCCCTCGAGGATCTCGCCGAGCCGCGCCACCTGGGCGTCGAGCGCCCGCAGCCGCGTCTTGCCGAGGTCGGCCCAGGTCTCGACCGTGACCTCGATCCGGCGTCCGGAGCGGCGCTGGTGCCAGACGCCCTGCACGACGCCGTCGACCAGAAGCACCGGGTAGTTGCCGGCCTGGGTGCGGGCCAGCGCACGCTCCCAGGCGCGGCCGGGGAACATCTCCTCCCGCGGCGCGAAGCCGACGCCGAGCGCGTCGAAGTAGGGCAGCAGCCGCACGCTCCTGCCGAGCGACTCCGGTGCGGTGTCGCCCGCGTTGACGAGGGCGCTGCCGCGGTCGACGTCGACCTCCTGGGTGCGAGCCGCGTCGAGAAGGGTGCGCGCCCAGGGCAGGGGGGCGGCGTTCCACCGGGCCAGGTCGGCTGGGGTCGCGGGACCGTAGGCGTGGAGGTAGCCCGCGACGAACCAGGGCTCGGCGACCTCGGGCGGTGCCGGGGCGAAGTCCGGGTCGCGGCGACGTGGGTTGGTGTAGGTGACCTTGCGCCCGCGGTCGGCACCGAAGACCAGCACGCCGTCGTGGGCGCAGCGGGCGACCGCCTGCCGCCAGCGGGGCCAGAACCCCTGGAACGCAGGCATCACCAGGTCGCCCGCCCACGATCCCGTGCGCGCCATTACCTCGGCGTCGAGCTCGTCGGCCGTGAGCTCGCCCTCGAGCAGCGTCTCGCCCACCGCGGCCACCACCTCGACGGCCTGCGCCTCGGTGAGCCGGACGTCGGCCGGGAACGAGCTGGCGCCGCGCGGCACATTGCCCAGGGCACCCACCCACAGCGCGAGGTCATGTGTGGGCACCAGGTGGAGGGTGCCGCGGGGCCCGAATGTCTTGGTCAGCGAGCCATCTGCCAGCGCCTCCCGCACCGTCTGCCTGGTGCTGCCCGGCAGCCGGATCGCCACCGACACCTCGGCCGCCGACATCACCTGGGCGTGCGCCGCATGCATCGCGGCAGCAGCGCCGGACGGCGTCGGGTCCGCGAGCGCACGGGTGAGCCCGTGCCGCGCCAGCCGGCGCGCCCGGACCTCCCGGGGTGTCAGGTGCGGCAGGGACACGGCTCAGTCGGTGCTCGACAACGACCGGAACCGCTCAACGAGATGTGCGTCGGCCACCGGCAGGTCGACCCGTCCGTAGACCCACAGGATCAGCTCGGCCGCGGTGCCCTCGACGGTTGGCCGTCTGCCGCCGTCCTCCCAGGTCAGCGCGGCCTCCGGCGTCTCCTGGCGCACCGTCCAGACCCGCTTGGTGTCCGTGGAGCGGAGCACCAGCTCGCCGTCGAGGGTGCGCCCGAGGCGGGCGACGTCATCGGCCTCGGCGAGCGACGTCGTGAGGAACTCCTCGACGCAGTCGTCGGCCACCTCCGGGTCGATCGCTATCTGGTGACCGGCGGCGTTGGCCGCGTCGAAGTGGTGGACCGCCGCCTCCTGCACCTGGTGCCGGGTGATGAAGGCGACCTCCTGCTGCGGCGGGAACCAGGTCCAGCACGCGGCGGTCTGGTCGGCGGTGCGCAGCGTCTCGACCAGGTCCTCGGCACCGGACAGGAACGTGTCGAGCAGGTCGTCGTCGGTTGGCCGGATGGGGCGCCGGCTCTCGTCCACCGGGGCGGACAGCCGCTCGCCGGCGATCGTGCGCCAGAACCAGTGCACATCGGTGACGTGCCAGACCAGGTCGCCGACGTTCCAGTCGGGGCAGTGCTCGACGCGAGCAGCGAAGTTGCCGCGGGCGTCGTCGGCGAGACCGTGGCTGTGCGCCGAGATGGCCGCGAGGGTGCGTTCGAGGGTGAGAGGCATGCCCGCGACGTTAGATGACCAAGCCCCAGGGGAGCACCCTGGATTTCCGGCTCCCGGTGCGTCATCGGTCGACGTAGGCGTCGAGCCACCGGCCGAGCTCGTCGAAGACCCGGTCGCGCGCGGGCTGCCGCGACAGGGTCACGTCATGCATCGCGCCCTCGACCTGCGCGATGGTGACGTGCCGGCCGAGCGACGGCGCCCAGTGCCGGATCTGCTCCACGTCGAGCACGATGTCGGTGGACATCGCCGCGTCGCCGAGCTGGGCCTCGGTGCCGCTCCGGGTGGAGCTGAGCACGAGGACCGGCGCCCCGACCTCGAGACCCCGGTGCACCCGCGCGTGCGCCCGTCGTACGGCACGCAGCCAGCCGGCGTACACGGCGAAGCTCTCGAGCGGCTTCCAGCGCAGGTCGAAGTCCCACTCGCCGGCGTGGTCGCGGTGCAGGCTGCGCGCGTAGTGGCCGCTCACGTCGCGGGGGATCAGCCGCATCGGCTGCCGGGCGCCGATCGCATCGAGCACCTTGGTGCCGAGTGTGCGCATCAGCAGGCCGGCGTTCATCTCCAGCCACGGGGAGTTCAGCGCGACGCCGACGACCCGGTCGGGCCGCCGGTCGTGTAGCCACAGCGGCACGGTGAGCCCGCCGGTGGAGTGCGCGCTCATCACCACGTGGTCGTGCTCGGCCGCGACGACGGCCAGGGCCGCGTCGAGGTCCTCGTAGTAGGTCGTGAAGTCGGCGACGTACGTCGGCGTCTGGTGGTCCAGCCACGACCGGCCGTACTTGCGCAGGTCGAGCGCGTAGAAGTCGTAGCCGCGCTCCACCCACCAGTCGGCGGCGACGGTCTGGAAGAAGTAGTCGGCGAAGCCGTGCACGTGCAGCACCGCCCGGTTGGTGGGCTGCGCGGCACGCCGGCTCACCAGCGTCGCCACCACCTCGCCCTCCTCGTCTGGGCGCAACGGCAGGGTGCGGGCGGTGTACGGCGCACCGAGGACGTCGGTGGACTCCTGCTGGTCGGTCACGTCGGGATCCTCCCTCACCTCAGCAGGCGCCACCCCCGGGGAGTGCTCGTCAGGTGCCCGCCCGGGTGGCATCCTCCACGATCGGCGTGCCGGCGTCAGCCTTCGCGGCCTCGGGCTGGGCGCCGGGGGCGTCGCCCTCGCGCTGGGTGCGCACCAGCTCCTCGATCTGCTTGCCGGTGTCGGCGTCGACGTTCGTCCAGTACCGGAAGGCCCGCTCGAGCACGTCGCCCTCGACACCGCCGAGGAGGTGACCGGCGACCGTGTTGACGAACGCCTCGCGGATCTCGTCGTTCCAGACCTCCCGGACCAGGGTGCCGGCCTGGCCGAAGTCGTCGTCCTCGGCGCGCAGCGTGTAGGCCTGGCGCACCATCGCGCCGTCGGTCTCCCAGCCCTCGGTCGACCTCGCCGACCTCGTCGGCGTACCCGCGCCCGAAGGAGTTGGGCGCGTAGACCGGGTCGTCGCCGCGGTGCTCGTAGGCCATCGCGCCGTCCTGGGTGTAGGTGTTGGCGTTCTCCACCCGGTGCTTGTTGACCGGCAGCTGCTGGTAGTTCGCGCCGATCCGGTAGCGGTGGGTGTCGGAGTAGGCGAACACCCGGCCGAGCAGCATCTTGTCCGGGCTGAAGCCGATGCCCGGCACGACCGCACTCGGCTCGAACGCCGCCTGCTCGATCTGGGCGAAGAAGTTCTCGGGGTTGCGGTTGAGCGTCATCGTGCCCACCTTGATCAGCGGGTAGTCGCTGTGCGGCCACACCTTGGTGAGGTCGAACGGGTTGAACCGGTAGGTCCTGGCGTCCTCGTAGGGCATCGCCTGGATCGACAGCGTCCACGACGGGAAGTCGCCCGTGTCGATCGCCGTCCGCAGGTCGCGGCGGTGGAAGTCGGCGTCCTCACCGGCGATCCGGGTGGCGTCGGCGTCGGTCAGGCCCTCCACGCCCTGGTCGCTGTGGAAGTGGTACTTCACCCAGTGCTTCTCGCCGGCCGCGTTGACCCAGAGGAAGGTGTGCGACCCGTAGCCGTTCATGTGGCGCCACGTGCGCGGGATGCCGCGATCACCCATCAGGTAGGTCACCTGGTGCGCCGACTCCGGGTTGAGCGTCCAGAAGTCCCACTGCATGTTGTTGTCGCGCAGCCCGCTGCCACCACGACGCTTCTGGGACCGGATGAAGTGCGGGAACTTCATCGTGTCGCGGACGAAGAAGACCGGGGTGTTGTTGCCGACCAGGTCGTAGTTGCCCTCGGTCGTGTAGAACTTCAGCGCGAAGCCGCGCGGGTCGCGCCAGGTGTCGGGGGAGCCCTGCTCGCCGGCGACCGTGGAGAAGCGGGCCAGCATGTCGGTCCTGACGCCGGGCTGGAACAGCGCCGCCTTCGTGTACCGCCGAGACGTCCTCGGTGGTCTCGAACTCGCCGAAGGCGCCCGAGCCCTTCGCGTGCACGTTGCGCTCGGGGACGCGCTCGCGGTTGAAGTGCGCCATCTGGTTCAGGAAGTGGTGGTCGTGCAGCAGGATCGGGCCGTCGGGACCGAGGGTCAGCGAGTTGCGGTCGCTGGGCGCCGGGGCGCCCGTCTCGGTGTTGGACCCGAGGCGGGCCTCCTCGGACGGCGCGGTCGCGATCGAGCTGTCGGTCGGCTGCGGGAGATCACGGGAGGAGGTCATGTTCTCGACCCAACCAGCCGTTCTGGAACGAGTCAAGAACACATCGGGGTGGAAGCCAGGTGGTCGATCAGTGCTGGTACGTCCCTTGCACGATCGCCCGGCCGGCGGTCTTGAAGACCAGGTTGAACGACACCACCGCGGGGGACGCGTCGGAGTCGACGCCGAGGGTGTCCTCCGTCACGGCGTGGACGACGAAGTAGTAGCGGTGCACCTGGTCGCCCTCCGGGGGCGCGGCACCCATGAACCCGTGGCCGCCGCCGTCGTTGCGGCACATGAAGGCCTTGCCCGGCAGGTTGGCTCCTTCGGCGCCGGCACCGGCGGTCGAGGGACGTGGTGTCGGCCGGCAGGTCGACCAGCACCCAGTGCCAGAAGCCGCTCGGCGTGGGCGCGTCGGGGTCGAAGCAGGTGACCGTGAAGCTCTTGGTGCCCTCTGGGGCACCGGACCAGGACAGCTGCGGTGAGGTGTTCCCGGCGTCCGCGACCTGGTCGTCCTTCAGCGGCTGGCCGTCGGTGACGTCGTCGCTGGTGACCGTGAACGAGGGCACCTGAGGCAGCAGCTCGTAGGGGTCGGGGGAGACGGGTCGTTCGAGGCTCATGCTGGCTCCTGGCAGGACGGCGATCGGTCACGGTCAACGTAGTCCGACCCGTGGTCGCGGGCCAACGCCCCCTCGACGTGAGGGGTTCGATGGGGTCGTGACCGACTACGCGACGTACCCGGCCGGGCTGCGCCTGGCCGGACGACGCGTGGTCGTCGTCGGCGGCGGGCACGTCGCCCAGCGCCGGGTGCCGACCCTGCTCGCCGTCGGGGCCGAGGTCACGGTGGTCTCCCCGGAGGTGACACCCGCGATCGAGGGGCTCGGCGACGAGATCACGCTGGTGCAGCGCGGCTACCGGCCCGGTGACCTCGCCGGCGCCTGGTACGTGATCGCGGCGACCGACGACCGTGAGGTCAACGAGCTGGTCTCCGCGGAGGCCGAGGGCCAGCACACCTTCTGCGTGCGTTCGGACGACGCCACGCGCGCCACGGCCTGGACCCCGGCCGTCGGGCCGGCACGACATCGTCACGGTCGCAGTCCTCGACAACTTCGTCGGCGGTCGCGACCCGCGGCGCTCGGCGTACGTCCGAGACGAGATCCTGGCCGGGCTGCGAGACGGCGCGATCGCGGCGCCGCGGCACCGCGAACGGACGGCCGGGGTGGTCCTGATCGGCGGTGGACCGGGCGACCCGGAGCTGGTCACGGTCGCCGGACGCAAGGCGCTGATGGAGGCGGACGTGGTCGTCGCCGACCGGCTGGCACCTCGCGAGCTGCTCGGTGAGCTGCCGCCCGACGTCGAGCTGATCGACGTCGCGAAGCTCCCGCGCGGCCGCTTCACCGCGCAGGAGGAGATCAACCGGGTGATCGTGGAACGCGCCTTGGCCGGCAAGCGCGTGGCGCGGTTCAAGGGCGGCGACAGCTTCGTGTTCGGCCGGGGCTACGAGGAGGTCGAGGCGTGCCAGGCGGCAGGGGTACCGGTCACCGTGGTTCCCGGGATCAGCAGCCCGCTTGCCGTCCCGGCCGTCGCGGGCATCCCGGTCACGCACCGCGGAGTCGCGCACGACTTCACCGTCGTCTCGGGTCATCTGCCGCCGGGCCACGAGGACTCGCTGCTCGACTGGGACGCCCTCGGCCGGCTGCGCGGCACGGTCGTGCTGATGATGGCGGTCGCGAACGCGCCCGCGATCGCGGAGGCGCTGGTCGCGGCCGGACGGTCCCCACAGACCCCGGTCGGGATCGTCTGCGACGGCACGATGCCGGCGGAGCGCACCGTCCTCGGCACGCTCGGCAGCATCCGCGACGACATCGCCACGCACGACGTACGGCCCCCCGCGATCATCGTCGTGGGGGACGTGGTGGCGGTGGCCCATCCCGAGCGCTTCGGGCCGTTGGCATAGTGGCGCCATGCGGGTAGCAGTCATCGGGACCGGAATCATGGGCGCCGGCATCGCCGGCTCACTGGCGCGCGAGGGCCACGAGGTCGTGGTCTGGAACCGCACCGCCGCCAGGGCCGAGGCCGTCGCCGGCGACGGAGTGACGGCCGCCGCGTCGGTCGCCGAGGCCGTGTCCGGGAGCGACGCCGTGGTCACGGTGCTCTTCGACACCGACGCCGTGCTCGCCGTCACCGGGGAGATCGTCGGTGCCCTCGGTCCCGACGCGGTGTGGATCCAGGCCAGCACGGTCGGGCCCGACGGTGCGCGACGGATCGCCGAGGCCGCCGGCGCGCAGATCGTCGACGCTCCCGTGCTCGGCACGAAGAAGCCGGCCCAGGACGGCACGCTCGTGGTCCTCGCGTCCGGGCCGTCAGGACTGCTGGAGAAGGCGAAGCCGGTCTTCGACGCGATCGGTAGCAGGACGGTGGTCGCGGGCGACGTCGTGGGGCAGGCAAGCGCCCTCAAGCTGGCCACGAACTCCTGGGTCGGGCTGATCACCGCCGGAGCGGCGCAGTCCCTCGCCCTGGGTCAGGTGCTCGGCCTCGACCCCCGTCTCGTGCTCGAGGCGATCAAGGGGGGCCCCGCGGACAGCCCCTACCTGCAGCTCAAGGGCGCGGCGATGATCGAGGGCAGCTGGACCACCTCCTTCGCGGTCGACGGAGTGGTCAAGGATCTCGGCCTGATGATCGACGCCGCCGAGGGGGCCGACTTCCCGTCCGACCTGCTGCGGAGCGTGCGCGAGCTGTTCGAGACCGCGTCTGCCCAGGGGCACGGAGCCGACGACATGGCCGCCGTACGCACCGCCTTCCCGCTCAGCCCGTGACGGCAATGGTCTGCCGATGACGCCCCTCTTCGGCAGCGGCCGGAAGCCGTTGATCCGCTTCGAGTACCGGGCCCTCGCCCCCTCCGGCTTCGTCGACCAGTGCCTCTCGATCCACAACCGGACGACCCAGGCGGTGGTGCTGGCCGCGCAGGTGGCGATGTCCGACACCCGCGGCCAGCCCCTGCCCGAGGTCACGGTGCGCAGCGTGCACGGCAGCCTCGAGGGCGGCCAGGTGCTGGTGCCGGGCGAGAACGTCGACTTCCTGTCGTTCTCCGGTCCCGGCGCGAGGCTCGTCCGATCGGTCCAGGTGCAGGTCGAGGCCGTCGAGGAGGTCGCCTTCCCGGCCGTGCGCGGCGCGGTCGAGGTGGTCCCGTCCGACGTGCAGGGCCGCGAGGTCCGGCCCGGCGACCCCGGGCTCGCCCGGCTGGCGCTGGTCAACCACGGGAACAGCGACGTGTCGGTGCGGGTGCGGGCACTCGTGATGGACCACCCACCCCCTGGACAGCCCCAGCAGGTGGTGGACGTGGTCGACCTGGTCGGGCTGGTCGCGGCGACGGTGGGGACGTCGTTCGTGGACCTGTCGCCCGACATCCGCGCCGAGCTGGAGCATCTGGGTCGACAGCAGTGGGTGTCCGTCAAGACCGCTTTCGCCCGGTGAGCCGGTGGCGACCCTGATCGAGGTCACCGACGCCTCCGACCCGCGGCTGGCCGACTACCGGGACCTGCGCGACGTCCAGCTCCGGACGCACCTCGAGGCGGAACACGGCCTGTTCCTGGCCGAGGGCGAGAAGGTGGTACGACGGGCCGTCGAGGCCGGCTACACGCCCCGGTCGTTCGTGATGGCCCCACGCTGGCTGGACGGCCTGGCCGACGTGCTCGCCGCCACCGACGCCCCGTGCTTCGTCGTGTCCGAGGCACTCGCCGAGCAGGTGACCGGCTTCCATGTGCACCGTGGCGCGCTGGCGTCCCTGGAACGCAAGCCGTTACCGGTCCTGGACGAGGTGCTCGACAAGGCGCGGACCGTGCTGGTGCTCGAGGACGTCGTCGACCACACCAACGTCGGCGCGATCATGCGCAGCGGCGCCGCGCTCGGCGTCGACGCCGTGCTGCTCTCGCCGCGCTGCGCCGACCCGCTCTACCGGCGGTCGGTGAAGGTCGGCATGGGCGCCGTCTTCACCATGCCGTGGACCCGACTCGACGACTGGTACGACGCCCTCCCGGCACTGGAAGCCCGTGGGCTCACGACCGTCGCGCTCACCCTGGCCGACGACGCCGACCCCGTCGAGGAGGCGGTGTCCGGCCTCGACCGGCTGGCCCTCGTGCTCGGTACGGAGGGCCACGGGCTGTCGCCGCGCTGGACCGCCTCGGCGTCCCGGCGTGCCGTGATCCCGATGGCGGGGGGCATCGACTCGCTCAACGTCGCCGCGGCGTGCGCCGTGGCGTGCTACGTCGCGCAACGCCGGCAGCGGTGAGCATCACTCGCCGAGGCTGACCCGGTCGCCCGGACACCCGGGCAGCCGACCCGTAGCGCGCAGCCAGTGCTCGGCTGCGTCCGCGGAGCCGGCGCAGTGGCGCACGTACCGGTGGCCGGCCGGCCCCCCGGACCGGTCGACACAGGACGACGAGGAGCCGTCGGCAATCCAGTGCTCGGCCGCATCGGCCGTCACCGCGCACCCCAGACGGATGTCGTTGGGGGACCGGGTACCCGCAGTTGCTCCCGGGAGCGCTGTGGTGAGGGTGACGAGGACGCCGGTCGCCAGGGTGGCGCCGCCGAGCCCGATCCGGGTCAGAAGTGAGCTGCTGGTCATGGGAACCACTTCCTGCTGTCGGGGCCGGACCTGGTGGCCGGCCGTTGCACCGACCGTCCGACGCAGCGGTGTCGGGACGCCCGCGCCCCGGTATCAACCCGGTATCAACCACGTTGACGTCGCACCCGGCCGGTATCACGCTGATGTCGTGGACATCGGCCTCCTCGGCCCACTCCACGTCGACCACAACGGAAGTGCGCTCGGGCCACGCGACCGCGTCGTGCTCTCCGCCCTGGCGGTCCGGCCCGGCGATGTCCTCACACCCGACCAGCTGGCCGACGCGCTGTGGCACGAGCAACCTCCCGCGTCCTGGCCCAAGGTGGTCCAGGGGTGCGTCAGCCGGCTGCGCAAGGCGCTCGGCAGCGACGCGCTGGAGACCACCCCGCACGGCTACCGGCTGGTGACCGAACGGCTGGGTTTCGACACCCACGAGTTCGAGCGCTTCGCCCGGCTCGGCGCCGAGCACGCCGGCGACGGACTCCCCGAACGCGCGGTCACGGCGTACCGGCACGCGCTCGGGCTGTGGCGCGGTCTCCCGTTCGAGGAGCTGCAGGACTGGGACGGGGGACGTCAGGAGGCGGAGCGGCTGCTGGAGCTTCGACGCTCGTGCGAGGAGGAGCTGGCCGCGGCACGGATCGCGGCGGGGGACCGCGCCGTCACCGCGGACGCCCAGGCCCTCGTGACGGCGGAGCCCTGGCGGGAGCGCCGGTGGGCGGTGCTCGCCCTGGCCCAGTACCGCGAGGGTCGCCAGGCCGACGCCCTCGCCTCCATCCGACGGGCGAGCCGGGCGCTCCAGGACCACCTCGGACTGGACGCCGGGGCGGAGCTGGTCACCCTGGAGGCGGCGATCCTGCGCCAGGACCCCGACCTGGAGGACGTCCAGCGGCGAGTCACGCAGGAGTCCTGCCCGTGGAAGGGACTCGCGGCGTACGACGCGGAGGACCGGGACGCCTTCCATGGCCGCGAGGAGGAGACCGCCGAGTGCGTGGCCCGCCTGGACCGGCACCCGATGCTGGTCCTCGCCGGGCCCTCGGGCTGCGGCAAGTCGTCGCTCCTCCGGGCCGGGATCGTTCCGCTGCTGCGGGAGCGGGGCCGGCAGGTCCTGGTGATGGTGCCCGGCAAGGACCCGGCCGCGACCATGGCGACCGCACTCGCTGGCACCCGCGGCGATCCGCTGCTCGTGGTCGACCAGTTCGAGGAGGTGTTCACGCTGCGCGACGACCCGGCCAGCGCACGCGCCTGGCTGGCCGACCTCGCGTCGTACGCCACCGAGCGCGCGCCGGTGGTGCTCGCGATGCGCGCCGACCACGTGGCGGAGCTGGGCGTCGAACAGTCGCTGGCCCGGCTGGCCGAGGCCGGGCTGCACCTGGTCTCGCCGCTCTCGGGCGACAGGCTGCGGGCTGCAATCGAGGGACCTGCCCGCACGGCCGGTCTCCGGCTCGAGCACGGGCTGGTCGACCTGCTGCTGCGTGACAGCGAGGGCGAGCCGGGCGCGCTGCCGCTGCTCTCGCACGCCCTCACCGAGACCTGGTTGCGTCGCGACGGACGCTTGCTCACCGTGAGCGGCTACCGCGACGCCGGGGGGATCCGGGGTGCGGTCGCCCGCTCGGCGGACCGGCTCTACGAAGAGCTGGCACCCGACGAGCGGGCAGGCCTGCGCTGGACCCTGCTGCGGCTGGTCGCGACCTCCCCGGACGGCGAGCCGTTCCGCACGCGGGTGCCGAGCGCCACCGTCGTGGGCGACCCGAGCCGGGAGCGGCTCGTGGAGGTGCTCGCGCGAGCGCGGCTGGTCACGGTCTCGGAGTCCTCCGTCGAGCTGGCGCACGAGGCCCTCGCCCGGGCCTGGCCCCGGCTCCGAGCGTGGCTGGACGAGGACGCGAGCGGACAGCGGATCTGGCGCCACCTGGCCGCCTCGGCCGACGGCTGGGACGCGCTCGGACGACCGGACAGCGAGCTCTACCGCGGCGCCCGGCTCGACGCGACCGACGAGTGGCTGCGCGACGCGGGAGCCGCCTTGGCGCCCGTCGAAGAGGACTTCCTTGTCGCCTCCCGGCAGCGTGAGCACTCCTCGCGGCTGGCCCTTGCCGCCGCCAACCAGCGACAGGCGGCGCAGAACCGACGGCTTCGCCAGCTCGTCATCGGGGTCGGTGCGCTGCTGGTGGTGGCGCTGGTGGCCGGCTTCGTGGCCGTCGACCGGGGGCACACGGCCCGGGCCGAGGGAGACCTGGCCCGAGCCGCCGAGAAGACCTCCCTCCACGAGTCCCTGACCAGCCGCTCGCTGGCGCTGCGATCCACCAACCGGGCGCTGGCCGCGCTGCTCGCGGTGGAGGCCTACCGGCAGCATCCGGACGCGCTGGCCCGCTCGGCCCTGCTGGGCACGTTCACGTGGTCGCCGGGGTTCCTGGGCTACGAGCACGTCGACGCCGACTTCCTCAACGGCGCCGTGGTGCCGCACAGCAACCAGGCGATCGTCGCGGTCAACGGGCGCAACCTGGCCACGCTCGACCTCCGCTCCGGACGGCTGACGCACCCGTTCCCGACCAGCGGCAAGAAGGCTCTCAACTACTCCACGATCCGGGTCAGCGGGGACGGTCGACTCGTCGCCCAGGCCGTGGCCTGGGACCGCGGCCAGGGATGCGGCTCCATCGACGCGTTCAAGGTCGCCGACGCCAGCGGCTGCACCCGGTTCAGTGTGTACGACCGGCGCAGCGGAGCCCGGGTGATGGGGCCGATACCGGGGCCCTTCGGCGGCGGCGACCTTGCCCTGAACCGCGACGGGTCGCTCCTCGCCCTCGTGGGTGGGTACGACGGGAACCTCGCCGTGTACCGGACCCGGGACGGGCATCAGGTCGGCTTCTTGCGGGGGATACCGCGTCCCCCGGGCGTGACCGTGCGGCGGGACACCGCGGCAGTCGCGTTCGGGCCGGACGGCCGGACGGTGTACCTCGGCTCGATGGCCGGACCGGTCCGCAAGGTGCAGGTGCCGTCGATGCGTGTCACCAGGACCTACCGAGGTCCGCTGATGAGCTCGGCCAACTTCGTTCTTCTCTCGAAGCACGGCCTCCTGGTGGCCAGCGGCGAGAACGCGATCGTCGCCTACGACCTGGCCACCGGACGCCGGCGCTGGACCGTCGACCTCCGGGGTGGCACGTACGAGGATCCCTGCCCGTTCCTCGGGATCGCGGATGCTGCCAACACCCTCTACTGCGGCAGCTACTTCGGCCAGATCGAGGAGCGCAGCCTGACCGACGGCGGCCGCACCGGGCGCACTCTCGACCCGCAGAACGGCAGCGTCGGAGACCTGGCGGTCAGCGCCGACGGGCGGGAGCTGCTGGCGTTCGCGGCCAACTCGGGCGTGGTGAGCGCGTGGCGGCTCGACGGCAGCGGGCCGATCACCCGGCTGGTGGCCGCCGGCCGGGTGGCGACGGACGGCTACGCCGGTGGCATGCTGCTCACGTCGCGGCGCGCGGCTCTCGTCGGCGGTCGAGTCCCCGACGGGGTCGCCGTCTGGGACCCCGCTCGCGACGCACCGGCAGCACGCGTGCCCGGCGGCGACGCCATCTGGGTGGGCGACGGCATCGTCAGCCCGATCTGGCGCGACGACTCGACCGACGTGTACGACACACGCACCCGGCGGCGCCGGGCGTCGTCGGTCCTGACCCCGCACAGCGAAGGGGTCTGGCGGTCCACCGACGGTTCGGTGCTCCTCGTCGCTGACAACCTCCAGCCACAGCGGGGCGGCAACGAGTCCCGGCGCTACGGGATCTCCGCCTACGACACCGCGACGTACCACTCCGTCGCGCACGCGGTGCACCTCCGCGCCTGGGGGATCGACTCCGTGGCCATGTCACCCGACCGGCGCCGCATCCTCGTGGCGGGAGACCTCGACGACGGGCTCGGCACGCCCACCTACGACGCGCGGTCCGGTCGGCTGCTCAGCAAGGGGATCCATGACCAGTCCTTTGCGGTCGTCTCGGCCGGCAACCTGGTGGTCTCCGCGTCCGTCCGCGGTGGGCTGACCCTGTCCGACCTCGACACCTGGCGCCCAGTCGCCAGCTTCGCCGGTGCCCGCGGGCTGGTGTCGGACCTCCAGCTCAGCAGCGACGGATCCACCCTGGCCGTGACCTCCCTCGACCAGACCGTCCAGGTCTACGACATGAAGTCCCGGATCCGGCTCGGGGACGCGATCACCTCCGAGTCGCCCCGGCTGCAGGGGTTCCTACGTCCGGACGGGAAGGCGCTGGCGGTCAACATCGGGTCGGGAGTGGCGATCTGGCGGCTCGACGCTGAGCGCCTGGTGCCCGCGGCGTGCCGACTGGCCGGGCGCAACCTGACCAGGGCGGAGTGGATCACCTACCTGGGAGCGTCGGTGCCCTACCGGCCGTCCTGTCCTGCATCCGCGGCGGCGCCGGCCACGACCGGCCAGTCCTCGGGCTAGTCGTCCGCGGGCGGCGTCCAGACGTACGGGGTCGTGCCGCCGACGACGTGCAACCCCAGCCGCTCCAGGATCGGCCGGCTGTCGTCGGAGGCGTCGACCTGGAGCAACGAGTACCCGGCGGCCATCGCGTCGCGGGCGCGCCGGGCGACCAGCGCTCGATAGATGCCGCGACCCCGGTAGTCGGCCAGGGTGCTTCCGCCCCAGAGCCCGGCGAACCGGGTGCCCACGGTCGGTGCCAGCCACGCCGCGCTGACCACGCGGTCGCCGTCCTCGACCACGTACACCGTGGCCGGAGCGTGCGGGTCGTCGATGCGTTCGACGAGGTCGTCCGCGAGCCAGCCCCAGTCCTCACCCCAGACCTCGGACTCCATCGCGGCCACGCGGTCGAGGTCGGCGCGGGAGTGCACCGTGCGCAGTCCGAGCCCGTCAGGCACGGGGGCATCGGTGGCCAGGTCCCTGGCGGCGCCGATCACCAGCGCCTCGTGGTCGTCGGGGACGAGCCCCCGCTCGCGGAGCACCGCGCCGAGGTCGGACCGGTCGTGGTCGTAGGTCTTCCACTCGAACCGGCGGTTCCGTTCGGCATAGAAGGCGACCGTGCGGTCGGCCAGTCCGGTCAGCTCGTCGACGGTCGAGCTCGGAAAGGGACGTGGCCGCCATGGCGAACCCGCCCTGGGCGGTCAGGCAGCGCGTCAGTGGCCCGTCCTGGCTGGGCGCCCAGCCCGAGGGCAGCCGCCGGGCGAACGTCGACCGCACGTCCGCGTCGTAGGCCGCGAGCAGGCCGGCCGCGTCGCTCACGCCGGCCAGTCCGGGCGGGTAGTCCTCGGCGGCCGCCTCCATGCGCTTGCGGAGCTTCTTCATCGACCGCGAGCTGATCCGGTCGCCGAAGACCGTGCCCCGGGTGTGGTCGGTCTCGTGCTGGAGGCAACGGGCCAGCAGTCCGTCGACCCTCGTAGGTCACCGGCTCGCCGTCGAGGCCGGTGCCGTGCACCCGCGCGAAGTCGGGACGGGCACACTCGATGAAGGCGCCGGGGAACGACAGGCAGCCCTCCTCGCCGTCGTCGAGCTGGCGGTCCGCGGCCCTCGGGGAGCTCGACCTCCGGGTTGCAGACCACGCCCCGCGTGACCACGCCGTCGTCGTCGGGGCAGTCGAAGACGAAGACCGCCAGGTCGACGCCGATCTGGCACGCGGCGAGGCCGACGCCGTCGGCGGCGTACATGGTGGCGGTCATGTCCGCGACCAGCGCGCGCAGCTCCTCGTCGTACGACGTGACGGGTTGCTGCGGCGTGTGCATCACCGGCGTGCCCCACCGCGTCATCGCGCGGACCGTGCCGCCCTCGGGGAGCACGACGGACGCGGGGGAGACCTGGGGAGCGTCGCGCATGGCGTGATCCTAGGGGGCGGCGCCCCGTGACCCGCGACACGCCCGCCGTCTGTGGCGCGGTGTGTAACTCAGAGTTACATTTGCAGGCATGTCCTTCATCGACGCAGCGAAGAACGCGCTCGCGCCCGGCGGCAAGAACGGCCTGGCCAGCAGCGAGCGACGGGACCCGATCGGGCTCATGGTCGCCGCCCTGAACAAGCTGGCGCAGGCCGATGTCGTCGACCGGCTCGGCATCCGCAGAAGCGCGGAGCAGACCGTCTTCAGGGTCACCAGCGCTGGCTTCCGCACGATCGGTGCCACCAGCCGTGCCTTCGCCCGGAGCGGCACGAACGGTGCCGGCACGCGCGTGCCGCACGCCAACCCGGCCGGCGTCTTCGACCTGACGCCGTCCGAGGACCAGCAGATGCTGGTGGACGTGGTCTCCGAGTTCGCGGCCGAGGTGCTGCGCCCGGCCGCCGCCGACGCCAACGAGGCCTGTCTGGCGCCCGACGACCTGCTCGAGGCGGCGCTCGAGATCGGACTGCCGATCCTCGGCGTGCCAGAGGAGCTCGGGGGCATCTCCGAGGAGCGCCCCGAGATGACCGGCACGCTGGTGCACGAGGCGCTGTCCCACGGCGACCTCGGGCTGGCCGTGGCCGCTCTCGCGCCGGGCGCCGTCGCCACCGCGATCGGCCGCTGGGGCAGCGGCGAGCAGCAGGCGACCTACCTGCCCGCACTTCACCGGGAGCTCCGGCGACCAGGTTCCGGCCGCGGCGCTCGCGCTGACCGAGCCGACCCCGTTGTTCGACCCCCGCAGGCCCGCGACGACTGCCGTTCGCACGGGTGACGGCTACCTGCTCTCGGGTCTGAAGTCGATGGTGCCCCGCGGTCCCGACGCCGAGCTGTTCGTCGTCGGTGCCGAGCTGGAGGGCAGCCCGGCGCTGTTCCTGGTCGAGTCGCGGACTGGGGGCATCGCGATCGAGGCGGAGCCCTCGATGGGAGTGCGCGCCGCGACCCTGTCCCGGCTGGTCCTCAACGACGTCGAGGTGGGCTCGATCGCGCTGCTGGGCGAGGCCGACGGGTCGACGTACCTCGAGGCGGTGCGCGCGTCCCGCGTCGCCTGGTGCGCGCTCGCCGTGGGCACCGGGCAGGCCGTGCTCGACTACGTGACGCCGTACGTGAAGGAGCGCGACGGCGTTCGGCGAGCCGATCGCGCACCGCCAGTCGGTGGCGTTCATGGTCGCCAACATCGCGATCGAGCTGCAGGCGATGCGGCTGGTCACCTACCGGGCCGCCAGCCGGCTCGCGCAGGGCAAGGACGCGGCCCGCGAGGTGGCGTTGGCGCGCCGGATCTGCGCCGAGAAGGGCATGCAGATCGGTCTCGACGGCGTGCAGCTGCTCGGCGGCCACGGCTTCGTCAAGGAGCACCCGGTCGAGCGGTGGTACCGCGACCTGAGAGCAACCGGACTCATGGAAGGCGGGGTGATGGTCTGATGATCAACCTCGAGGCACCGAAGAAGTTCAGGCCGCTGATCGGCAACGCCCACCAGGTCGCGATGAACATGCTGCGGCCGATCTCCCGGAAGTACGACGAGCAGGAGCACGCCTACCCCAAGGAGCTCGACATGCTGGCCGCGATGATCGACGGCCTCAACGAGTCCGGCCAGAGCCAGGGCGCGGGCGCGTCCGGCGTCCGGGCCGCCAAGGACGAGGAGTCGCCCGGGACGGGCGGCACCCAGCAACGGCACCAACCTCGCGTCCGTGCTCTCGATCATGGAGATGTGCTGGGGCGACGTCGGGCTGCTGCTGTCGATGCCCCGCCAGGGCCTGGGCAACTCCGCGATCGCGTCGGTCGCCAACGACGAGCAGGCCGAGCGGTTCAAGGGCGTCTGGGCCGGGATGGCGATCACCGAGCCGGAGGTCGGCTCCGACTCCGCCAGCATCCGCACCACCGCGGTCAAGGACGGCGACGAGTACGTCATCAACGGCGAGAAGATCTACGTCACCGCCGGCGACCGCTGCGACGCGGTCGTGGTGTGGGCGACGCTGGACAAGTCCCTGGGGCGCGCGGCGATCAAGTCGTTCGTGGTGCCGAAGGGCACGCCCGGCATGACCGTGGAGCGGCTCGAGCACAAGCTCGGCATCCGCTCCTCCGACACCGCGGCGATCCGCTTCGACGACTGCCGGGTGCCGGCCGCGAACCTGCTCGGCTCGCCGGACGTCGACACGCACCAGCAGGGCTTCGCCGGCGCGATGGCGACGTTCGACAACACCCGCCCGCTGGTGGCCGCGATGGCGGTCGGCTGCGCCCGCGCGTCGCTCGACCTGACCCGCGAGCTGCTCGAGCGGGCCGGTGTGGAGATCGACTACGACGCTCCGACGTACACCCAGTCGCGCGGCGGCCGCCCGCTTCCTGCAGCTGGAGGCCGACTGGGAGGGCGCCTACCTGCTCACCCTGGAGTCGGCCTGGATGGCCGACAACCGGCAGCCGAACTCGATGCAGGCCTCGATGGCGAAGGCCAAGGCCGGCCGCGTCGGCTCCGACGTCACCCTCGGCTGCGTCGAGCTGTGCGGCAGCGTCGGCTACTCCGAGCACGACCTGCTGGAGAAGTGGGCCCGCGACTCCAAGATCCTCGACATCTTCGAGGGCACCCAGCAGATCCAGCAGCTGATCGTCGCCCGCCGGCTCCTGGGCCTCAGCTCCACCGAGCTCAAGTAGCCGGACGGATAGTCCCGAACGCCTGACACGGTTTCCAGCCTCTGGAACCTGTCAGGCGTTCGGGACTATCGCGCTCAGCGGCCCCGACGCGCTGCTGGTCGAGAACGACGCGGCGCTGTGCGGGCGGCTCCGGGAGACCCGGCGCCCGAAGGGCTGCGCGGGGCGCGCTTCCGGCTGCCGCCCGTGGGCTTCGACGCGGCGTTGCCGACGGCCCTGGCCGCGACCACGGCCACGACCGCCACCGTTGCCGCGACCGCCACCGTTGCCGCGACCGCCTCCGGCGTTGTGACGACGGCCGTCGGACTCGTCGGACGACGAGCGCTGCGGCATCTGCGCTGGCGGCGACGAACGTGCGCTCGCCGGGGGCGATCTCGCTCGAGCAGCGGGTGGCCGGTGCCGAGCCGGGTGATCGGTCGGCTTGATCCCGGCCTTGCGGGTCAGGTCGCGTACGTCGGAGACCTGGCTGTCCAGCATCAGGGTGACGACCGTGCCCTCGTTGCCGGCGCGCGCCGTACGGCCGGAGCGGTGCAGGTACGCCTTGTGCTCGACCGGCGGGTCGGCGTGCACGACGAGCCCGACGTCGTCGACGTGGATGCCGCGCGCCGCGATGTCGGTGGCGACCAGCGTGGTCGCGGTGCCGGTGGAGAACGCGGCGAGGTTGCGGGTGCGCGCGTTCTGCGACAGGTTGCCGTGCAGCTCGATCGCGGGCACGCCCTTCTGGTTGAGCTGGCGGGCCACGTTCTTCGCGCCGTGCTTGGTGCGCGTGAAGACGATCGTGCGACCGGGTGCGGCGGTCAGGTCGACCAGCACCGGGATCCGCGCGTCCTTGCCGACGTGCAGCACGTGGTGGGTCATGGCGCCGACCGGCGACTGCGCCGAGTCGACGCTGTGCGTGACCGGGTCGGTCAGGTAGCGCTTCACCAGCACGTCGACACCGCGGTCGAGCGTGGCGGAGAACAGCATCCGCTGGCTGCGCCGCGGCGTCGTGTCGAGCAGGCGCTTGACGCCGGGCAGGAAGCCGAGGTCGGCCATGTGGTCGGCCTCGTCGAGCACGGTGATCTCGACGGCGCCGAGGTCGGCGTGACCGCTGCGGACGTGGTCCTCGAGCCGGCCGGGGCAGGCGATCACGATGTCGACGCCGTTGCGCAGGCCGCTGATCTGGCCGCCGGGCTTCACGCCGCCGAAGATGGTGATCGTGCGGAGGCCGAGGGACCTGGGCCAGCGGGGCGGCGGCCGCCTCGATCTGGGTGACCAGCTCACGCGTGGGCGCCAGGATCAGCGCGCGGGGCTGCCCGGGACGGCGCTTGCCGGGACGCTGCGCCGAGAGCCGCGCCAGCAGCGGCAGCAGGAACGCGTAGGTCTTGCCGGAGCCGGTGCGGCCGCGGCCGAGCACGTCGCGCCCGGCGAGCGAGTCGGGAAGCGTGGCGGACTGGATCGGGAACGGCTCGGTGATGCCGTGCTCAGCCAGCACGCGGACCAAGGGGTCCGGGACGCCGAGCGCGTGGAAGGAAGGGGACGTGGACATGAGGTGACTCCGAAAGCTGGAAAGGGCGTCCTGCCCGGCGCGAGTAAGACCATCGCGGCGCGTGGGTCGTATGACGCAGATCCGGCCCGAGGCAGAACTGAGGGGCCGATGCGTCGAGTGTACGGGCGTTCCCTCGTCCCTTCGCACCGGACGCGCCTTCTCGGGTGTGATGTGCACGACGCCGACCCGGCAGGGTGGCCCGATGAAGATCTACTCGGACCTCCCCGTACGCCGCGCCCTCCAGGTCGCGGGCGACCTGCTCCTCGTGCTCTGGATCTGGCTCTGGGTCGTCGATCGCCGACTCGGTGCACGACGCGACCCTCGGCCTCGCCAAGCCCGGTCGGCAGATCGACCAGTCGGCCACCGGCCTCGCCGGCAGGCTGCGCGACGCGGGCGAGTCGATCAGCGACGTGCCGTTGGTCGGCGACGACGTGCAGAAGCCGTTCGACGGGCGCCGGCGGAGCGGCGGACAAACTCGCCGCCGCCGGGCGGGCGCAGGTCGACGCCGTGCAGACGCTCGCGTTCTGGCTGGGTATCGCGGTCGCACTGATCCCGATCCTGATCGCGCTCGCGGTCTACCTGCCGCCCCGGATCCGGTTCGTACGACGGGCCACCGCGGGCAAGCGGTTCCTCGACTCGACCGCCGACCTCGACCTGTTCGCGCTGCGGGCGATGACCAACCAGCCGCTGCACGTGCTGGCCCGGGTGAGCGACGACCCGGCGGGTGGCTGGCGCGACCGCGACCCCGACGTCGTACGGCGGCTGGCCGAGCTCGAGCTCAGGGACTGCGGCCTGCACGCGCCTCGCGAACTGGTGGGCGGCTGACGGAACATCTGCGCGCGCGTCCGCCTTGACCTGACATGGACCTCGACAGCGCACTCGCAGCCGCCCGTGACCGCAACCAGTCGGTGCTCACCACGCTCAAGAGCGACGGCAAGCCGCAGCTCTCCAACGTCCTGCACGCCGTCGACGACGACGGCGTGATCCGGATCTCCACCACGGCCGACCGCGCCAAGTACGCCAACCTCCGTCGCACGCCGTGGGCCGCCCTGCACGTCGACGGCAAGGACTTCTGGTCCTACGCCGTGATCGAGGGCGACGTCGAGCTCTCGGAGGTCGCCGCCGACCCGCACGACGCGGCGACCGACGAGCTGGTCGAGCTCTACCGGGCGCTGGTCGGGCGAGCACGACGACTGGGACGACTACCGGCGCCTCGATGGTCGCGCGACCAGCGTGTCGTCGTACGGATCCGGCCGACCCACGCCTACGGCGCGCTGCGCTGACTCACCCGCTCGCAGCACCCGCGCGGCGTCCGACGCCCGCGCCGGGAGGTACGACGGCGCGCGCCACCCGTGGTCCGCGAAGACCGCGCTGACCGCGGTCCGCACCTCGTCGACCCGGTCGGCCGGCACCAGGGCGATCGCGGAGCCGCCGAAGCCTCCGCCGGTCATCCGGGCGCCGACCGCGCCCCGGGCCGTCGCGGTCTCCACGACGGCGTCGAGCTCGGCGCACGAGATCTCGAAGTCGTCGCGCATCGAGACGTGCGAGGCCTGCATCAGCGTGCCGACGAGCGTCCAGTCGGCGGCCGCCAGCGCCTCGACGGTCTCGGAGACCCGCGCGATCTCCGTGACCACGTGCCGGACGCGGCGTCGTACCCGCTCGTCGGGAAGCCGGTCGAGGTCGTCGAGCCGTCGCCTCGCGGAGCGTCTCGACGCCGAGCGTGCGCGCCGCGTCCTCACAGTCCGCCCGCCGCGACCCGTAGCCGCCGTCGCTGAGCGAGTGGTGCACGCGGGTGTCGACGACGAGCAGGGTCGAGGCCGGCCGCCTCCGGCTCGAACGGCACCTGCCGCGTCGCCCACGACCGGCAGTCCAGCAGCAGCGCGTGGTCGGACGTGCCGAGCACGGCGACGGTCTGGTCCATGCCGCCCGTCGGCGCGCCGGCAACCTCGGTCTCGGCGCGGATCCCGGCGTCGGCCAGGGTGCGGCGCAGCGCGGGGGCGTCCGTCGTGACCGAGCAGCGAGAGCACCGCCAGTCCGACGCTGCACTCGAGGGCGGCGGAGCTGGACAGCCCGGCGCCGAGCGGCACGCAGCCCGTCACCGCGAGGTCCAGCCCGTCGACGCGGTGCCCCGCCTCGCCGAGCGCCCAGACGACGCCGCTCGGCGTAGCCGGCCCAGCCCGGCGCCGCGGTCAGGTCCTGCGTAGCTGCCTTCCCAGGTCTCGCGCTGCTCGCCGCTGACCAGCCGGATCCGGCCGTCGTCACGCGCGCGTCGCGGCGGCGTACGTCGCGTGCGGCAGCGCGATCGGCAGGCACAGGCCGCCGTTGTAGTCGGTGTGCTCGCCGATCAGGTTGACCCGTCCCGGGGCCAGCGTGACGACCGCCGGCGCCGCGTCGTACGCGCGTGCCGAACGCTCGCGCTCGCCCGTCGTACACCCTCGTCGACGGTCCACGCCTCCAGTGTCGTCACGCATGCAGCCTAGGCTGTCGCCATGCGCTTCCTCGACGACGATCCGCCCGGCCTGGGACCTCACCTACGACGACGTGTTCATGGTCCCGCGTCGTTCGTCGGTGTCCTCCCGGTACGACGTGGACCTCTCGTCCGCCGACGGCACCGGCACGACGCTGCCGCTGGTGGTGGCGAACATGACCGCGGTGTCCGGCCGCCGGATGGCCGAGACGATGGCCCGCCGCGGCGGGATGAGCATCCTGCCGCAGGACATCCCGCTCGACGTGGTGGCCGAGGTGACTGCGTGGGTCAAGGCCCGGCACCCGGTGCTCGAGACCCCGATCACGCTCGCGCCGCACGACACCGTCGGCGACGCGCTGGCGCTGCTGCCCAAGCGCGCGCACCGGGCGGCGGTCGTGGTCGACGACGGCCGGCCCGTCGGGGTGGTGACCGAGGCCGACTGCCTCGGCGTCGACCGGTTCAGCCAGGTGCGCGACGTGATGACCACGGAGATGGTCACCCTGCGTGACGACGTCGACCCGCGCGCGGCGTTCGACACCCTGGCCAGCACCCGGCACCGGCTCGCCCCCGTGGTCGACGGCGACGGCGGCTGCGTCGGCGCTGCTCACCCGCACCGGTGCGCTGCGCTCCACGCTCTACGCGCCCGCGCTCGACGACGCCGGCCGGCTGCCGGTCGGCGCCGCGATCGGGGTCAACGGCGACGTGAAGGGCAAGGCGGTGCGGATGGCCGAGATCGGCGTCGACTGCCTCGTCGTCGACACCGCGCACGGCCACCAGGAGCGGATGGTCGAGGCGCTCGCGGCGGTCCGCTCGGCCGGGGTCGACGTGCCGGTCGTCGCCGGCAACGTCGTCTCCGCCGAAGGGGTCCGGGACCTGGTCGACGCCGGCGCCGACATCGTCAAGGTCGGCGTCGGCCCCGGCGCGATGTGCACCACCCGGATGATGACCGGCGTCGGCCGTCCGCAGTTCTCCGCGGTGCTCGAGTGCGTCGCCGAGGCGAGCGAAGCACGGCCGGCACGTGTGGGCCGACGGGGGAGTGCGCCACCCGCGCGACGTCGCGCTGGCGCTCGCGGCCGGCGCCTCGCAGGTGATGATCGGGTCGTGGTTCGCCGGCACGCACGAGTCGCCCGGTGACCTGCGCACCGACAGTGACGGTCGCGCCTACAAGGAGAGCTTCGGCATGGCCTCGGCACGCGCCGTGGCCCACCGGACCTCGACCGACACCGCGTTCGACCGGGCCCGCAAGGCGCTCTACGAGGAGGGCATCTCGTCGTCGCGGATGTACCTCGACCCGGCGCGGCCCGGCGTCGAGGACCTGATCGACCTGATCTGCGCGGGAGTGCGCTCGTCGTGCACGTACGCCGGCGCGACGACCCTGGCCGAGTTCGCCGACCGCGCCGTGATCGGCATCCAGTCCGCCGCCGGCTTCCAGGAGGGTCGGCCGCTTCCCGCCGGCTGGTGACGCGGGCCACGACCGCCTCACGGGGCGGGGGTTCTGCGTCGCACTGACGGGGTCGGGGCGGTCCGAACAGATGTGAAGGTTGCCGCTTTCCTTTGCTAGGGTTACCGGCGCGCCGGACGGTCCCACCAGGACCGTCCAGCACCACTCGTCCGGGTGGCGGAATAGGCAGACGCGCTAGCTTGAGGTGCTAGTGCCCGTATTAGGGCGTGGGGGTTCAAGTCCCCCCTCGGACACCAGATCGATCGCGGGCCGGCCACTAGCCTGCAGGTGTGGCTGACCCCGGTGCGTTCCGTGTCGCGTTCGTGCCGGGCGTGATGCCGGACAAGTGGCTCAACCGCTGGCGCGAGCGGCGGCGCGACCGGCTGGAAGCGTTCCTGGTCGAGACCCACGAGCAGCGCTCCGTCCTGTACGACGGGCGTGCCGACATGTGCTTCGTCCGGATGCCCGTGGACCGCGACGGCCTGCACGTGATCCCGCTGTACACCGAGGAGCCGGTGGTCGTCATGTCCACCGAGCACCTGCTGTCCGTGCTGGACGAGGTCACCTGCGACGACCTCGCCGACGTGCTGCTCAACGACGGGCCGGCCCGGCAGGCGATCGAGACCGCGGCCGCCGGCACCGGCGTAGTCGTCGTACCCCGGAGCGTCGCGCGGCTGCACCACCGCAGGGACGTCACCGTGCGGCCGCTCGTCGACGGCGAGGAGTCGGAGGTCGGCCTGGCCTGGCGCAGCGACCTCGACGACCCGCGCACCGAGGTGTTCGTCGGCATCGTGCGCGGGCGCACCGCGCAGAGCAGCCGCGGTGAGGCGAAGGAGCCGACCCCGAAGCAGCAGTCCGCGAAGCGGCAGGCGCCGCCGAAGCAGCAGCGACGCGCGGGGCGCCGACGCCGCTGACCGGTCAGCGCAGCGAAGGGGGCTGGGGTGGCCCGCCGGGGTGAGGCACCATGGCGGGATGGGCACCCCGTCGTACGACCCGGCCGCCGAGGTCGTCGAGCTCTGCCGCGACCTGATCCGGATCGACACCACCAACTTCGGCGACCAGCCGGGACCGGGCGAGCGCAAGGCCGCCGAGCTGGTCGCCGACGCTGCTCGACGAGGTCGGGATCGAGTCCGAGCTGTGGGAGGCCGAGCCCGGCCGCACCAACGTGGTCGCCCGCTGGGGCGGCGACCGGGGCGACGCCGCTGCTGCTGCACGGTCACCTCGACGTGGTGCCGGCCAACGCCGACGACTGGCGCGTCCACCCGTTCTCCGGCGAGATCGAGGACGGCATGGTCTGGGGCCGCGGCGCGGTCGACATGAAGGACTTCGACGCGATGCTGCTCTCCACCGTGCGCGCCCGCGCCCGGGCCGGCGCCGTGCCCGACCGGCCGCTGGTGCTCTGCTTCACCGCCGACGAGGAGGCCGGGCGGCACCAAGGGCGCCGGGCCGCTCGTCGACCGGCGTCCCGACCTGCTCGAGGGCTGCCGCGAGGCGGTCGGGCGAGGTCGGCGGCTTCAGCACGACGGTGCGCGGTCGCCGGCTGTACCTGATCGAGGCCGCCGAGAAGGGCATGGCCTGGATGCGGATGACCGCCAAGGGGCAACGCCGGGCACGGCTCGATGGTGCACCCCGACAACGCGGTCACCAGGCTCGCCGCCGCCGTCGCCCGGATCGGCCAGCACGAGTGGCCGGTGCGGCTCACCCCGACGATGCAGGTGCTGCTCGCCGCCGTCGCCGAGCTCGCCGGCACCGAGGCCGACCCCGGACAACGCCGAGGCGCTGATCGAGGAGTTCGGCCCGGCCGCCCGGATGCTCGGCGCGGTCATCCGCAACACGGTCAACCCGACCATGCTCGAGGCCGGCTACAAGGTCAACGTCGTGCCCGGGCGAGGCGACCGCCCACCTCGACGGACGGTTCCTGCCCGGCTACGAGGACGAGTTCCTGGCCACCCTGGCCGAGCTGGCCGGGCCCGGACGTCGAGATCGAGCACCTGACCAAGATGGGCGGCCTCGAGACGCCGTACGACGGGCCGCTCGCCGAGGCGATGACCGCCTCGATCCTCGAGGAGGACCCGGACGCGATCGTCGCGCCGTACCTGATGAGCGGCGGCACCGACGCCAAGCACTGGGAGCGGCTCGGCATCCGCAGCTTCGGCTTCGCCCCGCTGCGGCTGCCCGCCGACCTCGACTTCACCGCGCTCTTCCACGGCGTCGACGAGCGGGTGCCGGTCGACGCGCTGGAGTTCGGGGCGCGCGTCTTCGACCGGTTCCTCGGCAGGATCTAGGCGAACCTAGAAGAGGATCACCTGGCGCTGCCGGATGATCTTGCGGCGCAGGACCACCCGGCGGGTGCCGTCGTGGCCGATCCGCACCCGGTCGAGCTCCCAGCCGCCCTGCTCGGCGCGCTGCACGAGCAGCCGGGTGACGGACGAGCGGGAGTGCTCGCGCGAGATCAGCAGCTTGTCGAACTCGTACTCGACCCCGGGCCGCGGCGCACGCTGCGTGGCCCGGGTCATCGCGTCGGCTCGCTCATGGGGTACTCTCATGCCACCCTCCAACAGCAGAATCCTACGGACGTTCCCGAGCCGCGTCGCCGGAAACGTCGTCGAGGGCCGCGATGATCTCGGTGGGGAGCTCGCACTCCTCGACGCTCAGCGAGCCCTTCAGCTGGGCGGCGGTGCGGGCGCCGACGATCGGGGCGGTGACGCCCGGGCCGGTCGCGCACCCAGGCCAGCGCCACCTCGAGCGGGGTCCAGCCCGAGCCCGTCGGCGGCGCGGGCGACGGCCTCGACGATGCTGCGGTTGCGCTCGGTGAGCAGCGGCTCGACGAAGCCGCGAGAGTGCGGCGGAGGCGGCACGGGAGTCGGCCGGCGTGCCGGTGCGGTACTTGCCGGTGAGGACGCCGCGGCCCAGCGGCGACCAGGGCAGGATGCCCAGCCCGAGCGCCGCGGCGGCCGGGACCACCTCGGCCTCGACGCGAGCGGTTGAGCAGGGAGTACTCGACCTGGTTGGAGGCGAGCGACGGCCCGGCCGGGCACCGCCCGCTGCCAGGTGGCGGCCTGGGCGGTCTGCCAGCCGGTGTAGTTGGTGACGCCGACGTACGACGCGCGGCCGCTGCTGACCGCGTGGTCGAGGGCGCTGAGCGTCTCCTCGAGCGGGGTCGTCGTCGACCCAGACGTGCACCTGCCACAGGTCGACGTGGTCGACGCCGAGCCGCTTCAGCGAGGTGTCGAGGGACTGGAGCAGGTAGCCGCGCGAGGTGTCGAAGACCCGCTCCTTGCGCCGTACGCCCGACGCCGGCCTTGGTCGCCAGCACCACCTCGTCGCGCGCCACGACCGAGCCGAGCAGCGGGCCGATCGAGCTCCTCGGAGGCGCCGTCGGCGTAGCCTGGCGCCGTGTCGAGCAGCGTGCCGCCGGCGTCGCAGAACGCGACCAGCTGGTCGCGGGCCTCGTGCTCGTCGGTGTCGCGGCCCCAGGTCATCGTGCCGAGACCCAGGCGCGAGACCTTCAGGCCGGTGTCCCCCGACGTACCGCTGCTGCATGGCAGCACGGTATCCGGCGGGCCGTTCAGCCCTCGATCAGGCTCGCCGCGTAGGGTCTGAGGACGCCCCGAAGACCGAGGACCGAGGACCTGGAAGGCCCGCCACACCGCATGAACTACTTCGACGCCGTCATCCTCGGCATCGTCGAGGGACTCACCGAGTTCCTCCCCGTCTCCAGCACCGGCCACCTCACGATCGTCGGAGAAGTGGCTCGGCCTCGACGTCGCACGCAAAGGACGTCACCGGCTTCACGGCCGTGATCCAGATGGGCGCGATCCTGGCGGTGGTCCTGTACTTCGCCAAGGACATCTGGACGATCGCCCGCGCGTGGGTGCTCGGCCTGGTCAAGGCGGAGTACCGCGGCACCTTCGACCACCGGATGGGCTGGTACGTCATCGTCGGCACCATCCCGATCGGCGATCGTCGGCCTGCTCGCGAAGGACCTGATCACCGGTCCGACCTGCGCTCGCTGTGGGTGGTCGCCGTCGCGCTGATCCTGTGGAGCGGCGTGATGCTGTACGCCGAGCAGCGTCGGCAAGCCAGGAGCGCGGCGAGAAGCGAGCTCACGCATGAAGGACGCGATCATCGTCGGCGCGGTGCAGTGCATCGCGCTGATGCCCGGGCGTCTCCCGCTCCGGCGCCACGATCTCGGCCGGCCTGCTCCGGGGCCTCGACCGGGTGACCGCGACCCGGCTCAGCTTCTTCCTCTCGATCCCGGCGCTGCTCGCCGCCGGCGCTCTTCGAGCTCAAGGACGCCCTCGGCGGCTCGATCGAGCGTCGGGCCCGACCCTGGTCGGCACGGTGGTCAGCTTCGTGGTGGCCTACGCGCACGGTCGCGTGGCTGCTGAAGTTCGTCGCGCACCACAGCATCGGCGAGTTCGTGCCGTACCGGGTGGCGCTCGGTGTCCTGATCCTGGTGCTGCTGGCGACGCGGTGATGTCGGCGACGTAGGGGGTGTTCGCTGGGGTCGACTCGTGCCACGAATTCCCAAGGTATCTAGGCCGTCTGACCGGACTTCCCAAGCCTGTCTGCGACTTCTCGAACGCTCTGCTGACGCGCCACAACCAGCCCGCCCGCCTCGCGATCACCCACACCGCGAGCGAGCTCAGCAGCCATCAGCAGCAGCGCCATCGGGTAGCCGAAGCGCCCAGCTGCAGCTCGGGCATGTGCACGAAGTTCATGCCGTAGATGCTGCCGACCAGCGTGGGCGCCGCGACCAGCCCGACGCTCGCGGAGATCCGGCGCATGTCGTCGTTCTGCCGGATCGAGATCTGCGCGAGGTGCGCGTCGAACGCGGTCGACAGCAGGTTGTCGAGGTTGTCGATCGTCTCCGCGACCCGGGCGAGGTGGTCGGCGACGTCGCGGAAGTACGGCGCGGCGTCCTGGTCGCACGCCGGGCACCGAGCCGGTCGCGAACCGCATCATCGGGTCGCGCAGCGGCAGCACCGCGCGGCGCATCTCGGCCAGCTCGCGCTTGAGCAGGTAGATCCGCCGGCGAGTCGTCGGTGCGCTCGTCGGAGAAGACCGACGTCTCGACCTCGTCGACGTCCTCGGTCAGGAACGCGGCGACCTCCTCGTAGCGGTCGACGACCTGGTCGCAGATCGCGTAGATGACCGCCGACGGCCCGTGCTTGAGCACCTTCTCCATGCCCTCGAGGTCACGGCGCGCCTGGTGCAGGGCGTCGCCCTGGCCGTGGCGCACCGAGATCACGAACTTCTTGCCGACGAACAGGTTGATCTCGCCGGTCTCCACGGCGTCGTTCTCGTCGACGTACCAGAGCGTCTTGAGCACCAGGAACAGCGTGTCGTCGTAGCGCTCCAGCTTGGGCCGCTGGTGCGCGGTCGAGCGCGTCCTCGACGGCCAGCGGGTGCAGGCCGTAGACCTCCTCGACCTGGGCGAGCTCCTCCTCGTCGGGCTCGTGCAGGCCGACCCAGACGAAGTCGCGCGTCGTCGGTCGCCTGGTCGCGGACCGCGGCCGAGGTCGGTCCGCGATGCAGTCCACCGGGACCCGCACGCCGTCGCGGTAGAGGGCGTTGTCGACGATCACGTCGTCCAGACTAGTCAGGACCCGCCCACGTCTACGGCTCGGCACCATGCCGACCGTCATCCTGGCCCGTCACGGCCGTACGACCGCCAACGCGACCGGCGTCCTCGCCGGGCGCAGCAAGGGCGTCCACCTCGACGAGACACGGCCGGGAGCAGGCGACCGCCGCGGCCGCCCGGCTCGAGGGGCTGCCGCTGGCCGCGGTCGTCACCAGCCCGATGGAGCGCTGCCGCGAGACCGCCAGGCTGCTGGCGCCGGGGGACGCGGGTGACCTCGGACCGGCGGCTCACCGAGTGCGACTACGGCAGCTGGACCGGCCGTCCGCTCAAGGAGCTCGGCAAGGAGCCGCTGTGGCGGACCGTCCAGGCCCACCCGGCCGGCGTCGTCTTCCCGGACGGCGAGGCGATGGCGGAGATGAGCCGGCGCGGGGTGGCCGCCGTCCGCGACTGGGACGCGCCGTGTCGCCGCCGAGCACGGGCCCGACGCGGTCTGGGTGGCGGTGTCGCACGGCGACGTGATCAAGGCGATCCTGGCCGACGCGCTCGGCATGCACCTCGACGCGTTCCAGCGGATCATGGTCGACCCGGCGAGCTTCTCGGTGGTCCGCTACACCGAGCTGCGCCCGTTCGTGCTCACCGCCAACACCTCCGCCGGGAGCCTCGCCCACCTCAGGCCACCGGCGCGGAAGCGCGGCCGCGCGCGGCGTCGTACGTCGTCGCGACGCCGTGGTCGGCGGCGCCACGGGCACGACCTAGGCTGGCCGGCATGCCACCTGTGGTGCACCGGTTCGACCCGCCCGAGCGCTTCGTCGTGGGCACCGTCGGCGCGCCCGGACAGCGCACCTTCTTCCTCCAGGCCCGCGCCGGCGCCCGGCTGACCAGCGTGGCCCTGGAGAAGCAGCAGGTGCAGATCCTTGCCCGCGAGGTCGACGAGCTGCTCGACAAGCTGATCGAGGCCGGCGGCACCGAGGCCACGGTGCCCGCGGTCACGCCGGATCGACCTCGCCGACGCCGACCCGCTCGACAGCCCGATCGAGGAGGAGTTCCGCGCCGGCACGATCACGCTGTCGTGGGACGCCGACGACGAGCGGATCGTGATCGAGGTCTTCCCGGTCGGTCGAGATCGACCCCGAGGCCGCCGACGACGGCGAGGAGCCCGAGCCCGAGGAGATGTTCCTGGTCCGGCTGCCCGCCGCGCCAGGCCCGCGCCTTCTGCTCGCGCGCCGAGTCGGTGGTCGAGGCCGGCCGCGAGACCTGCCCGTTCTGCGGCGGCCCGATCGACCCCGGCGGCCACCTGTGCCCGCGCGCCAACGGCTTCCGTCGCACGGGGACGTGACCACACCCCAGCGGCCGGCGGCCTCACGACGGGGGACGTCGTGGTCCTCGGCCGGATCATGCCGGCGTCCAACCACACGTTCGCCTGCGAGGTGGTCGACGGCGTCGACCCGCGACCCAGGCCGTCTACAAGCCGGTGTCGGGGGAGCGGCCGCTGTGGGACTTCACGGACGGCACCCTGGCCTTCCGCGAGTACGCCGCGTGGGTGGTCTCCGACGCGCTCGGCTGGGACGTCGTACCCCCGACCGTGCTGCGCGACGGGCCGGCCGGCAGCGGCATGGTCCAGCTCTGGTGCGAGCCGGACGGCGGCGTCGACGCGGTCGACATCGTGCCCGAGGGCGCCGTGCCCGACGGCTACCTGCACGTCCTCGACGCCGTCGACGACCGCGACCGGCCGGTGACCCTGGTCCACGAGGACACGCGCCCGCTGCGCCGGATGGCGATCTTCGACGTCGTGGTCAACAACACCGACCGCAAGGGCGGCCACGTGCTGGCGATGGCGGACGGCCACCGCTTCGGCGTCGACCACGGGGTCTGCTTCCACACCGACGACAAGCTGCGCACGGTGCTGTGGGGCTGGGCCGGCGACCCGCTCTCCGACGAGGAGACCGGCGCGCTTGCGAGCGCTCGCGGAGCGACCTGGCCGGCGGCGCGCTGCGGAGGACGCTGGAGCCGCTGCTCACCGAGCGCGAGATCGACCGCACGGCGTGGCGGTGCCGGCGGCTGCTCGCCGAGGGGATCCTGCCGATCCCGAGCGGGGGCTGGCCCTCCATCCCGTGGCCGCCGTTCTGAGGCCACCCGATAGGCTGCCGGACATGCGTGCCTGGACCTCACCCGACGTGCCCCGGCTGCCCGTTGCTGGCTCCGCCGGTGCGGGTCCTCGACACCTCCGCGGGCGCGGTCGTCGCGAGCCGCCCCGACGGCCCGGCGCGCATGTACGTCTGCGGGATCACGCCGTACGACGCCACGCACCTCGGCCACGCCGCGACGTACGTCGCCTTCGACCTGCTCGACCGGGCCTGGCGCTCGGCCGGCCACGACGTCCGCTACGTGCAGAACGTCACCGACGTCGACGACCCGCTGCTCGAGCGCGCCGACGCGACCGGCGAGGACTGGGTCGCGCTCGCCGAGCGGGAGACCGAGCTCTTCCGCACCGACATGGAGGCGCTGCGCGTGCTCGCGCCCGACGCCTACGTCGGCGCGGTCGAGGCGATCCCGCTCGTGGTCACGATGGTGCAGCGGCTGCAGCGGGCCGGCGCGGTGTACGACGTCGACGGCGACCTGTACTTCTCCGTCGCCGCCGACCCGTCGTTCGGCGAGGTCTCCGGCTGGGACCGGGCGCAGATGCTCGCGATCTTCGGCGAGCGCGGCGGCGACCCCGACCGGCCGGGCAAGAAGGACCCGCTCGACTGCCTGCTCTGGCAGGCCGAGCGGCCCGGCGAACCGGCCTGGGACTCACCCTTCGGCCGCGGCCGGCCCGGCTGGCACGTCGAGTGCAGCGCGATCGCGCGCGAGCACCTCGGCGGAGCGATCGACGTCCAGGGCGGCGGCAGCGACCTGGTCTTCCCGCACCACGAGATGAGTGCCTCCGAGGCGCAGGTGGCCGAGCCCGGCACGCCGTTCGCCCTGGCCTACGTGCACGCCGGCATGGTCGCCCTCGACGGCGAGAAGATGTCGAAGTCCAAGGGCAACCTCGAGCTCGTCTCGCGGCTCCGCGACCACGGCATCGACCCGATGGCGATCCGGCTGGCCCTGCTGCGCCACCACTACCGCAGCGACTGGGAGTGGACCGCCGCCGACCTCACGAGCGCCCAGCAGGTGCTCCAGGACCTCCGCGTCGCCGTCGAGCAGCCGTCCGGCGCCCCCACCGCGCCCGTGGTCGAGGCGGTCCTGGCCGCCATGGCCGAGGACCTCGACGCCCCGACCGCGGTCGATGCGCTCACCACCTGGGCTGCGCACACCGTCACCGACACCTCCGAGCCCGGCGCCGGCGACGTGATCCGGGTGCTGGCGGATGCCGCGCTGGGGCTGGAGCTCTGAGCCCCGACCTACCCCTCGTCCACTTCCCGCCGCTTGAGATACCGCTCGAACTCCTTGGCGATCGCCTCACCGCTGGCCTCGGGTAGCTCGGCGGTGTCCTGGTTCTCCTCGAGCATCCGGACGTACTCCGCCGATGTCCTCGTCCTCCTCGGCCAGCTCGGCGACGCCGCGCTCCCAGGCGCGGGCGTCCTCGGGCAGGTCGCCCATCGGGATGCTGATCTCGAGCAGGTCCTCGACGTGGCCGAGCAGCGCGAGCGTCGCCTTCGGGCACGGGGGCTGCGGCAGGTAGTGGGGTACGGCGGCCCAGAACGACACGGCCGGCACGTCCACCTTCACGCAGGCGTCGAGCAGGACACCGACGATGCCGGTCGGTCCCTCGTACGTCGACTGCTCCAGCTTGAGCCGGTCCTCGAGGTCGAGCTCGGTGGCGGTGCCGCTGACCTGGATCGGCCGCGTGTGCGGGGTCTCGGCCAGCAGCGCGCCGAGGGTCAGCACCAGCTCGACGCCGAGCGTGTCCATCGCCGCCAGCACCTCGGCGGTGAACTGGCGCCAGCGCATGCTCGGCTCCATGCCACGCAGCAGCACGACGTCGCGGTGCGCGCCCGGCGGCCGGGCGACCAGGATCTCGGTGCGGGGCCACGTGATCCGGCGCATGCCGCTGGCGTCGGTGCCGACCAGCGGCCGGTTGACCTGGTAGTCGTAGAAGTCCTCGGGGTCGACCCGCGCCACCACCCGGGCGTCCCAGACGTCCACCAGGTGCTCGACCAGACCGCTGGCGGCCTCGGCCGCGTCGTTCCAGCCCTCGAACGCGGCGATCAGCACCGGACTGACCAGCTCCGGGGTCTCCTCGAACTCGATCACCGTTCCAGCCTAGGGCGTCGAGGCCCGACTTCCCCGAAGCGGACACAGGTCCGGCCAGGCCGGGGCGACTTCCGTACCCTTGACCCATGTGCCCACCGCCGTCCCCACCAGAGAGGAACCAGGTGACCGACGCGTCGACGCAACGTCCCGACCTGACCGACGAGCTCACCGCCACGCTGCAGGAGCGGATCCTGGTCATCGACGGCGCGATGGGCACCATGATCCAGGCCCACACGTTCGACGAGGCCGGGTTCCGCGGTGAGCGGTTCGCCGACTGGGACAGCGACGTCCGCGGCAACAGCGACCTGCTCAGCCTGAGCCAGCCCGACGTGATCCGCGACATCCACCGCGCCTACCTCGAGGCCGGCGCCGACATCTCGCCACCAACACGTTCAGCGCCCAGCGCATCTCCCAGGCCGACTACGGCATGGAGGACCTGGCCTACGAGATGAACAAGCGCTCGGCCGAGCTCGCGCGCGAGGCGGCCGACGAGTACTCCGAGCGCACGCCCGACCGCAAGCGGTACGTCGCCGGCGCTCTCGGGCCGACCAACCGCACCGCGTCGATCTCGCCCGACGTCAACGACCCCGGCTTCCGCAACATCACCTACGACGAGCTGGTCGAGGCCTACAAGGAGCAGGCAGCCGGACTGGTCGACGGCGGAGCCGACCTGCTCCTGGTCGAGACGATCTTCGACACCCTCAACGCGAAGGCCGCGATCTTCGCGCTCGAGACGCTCTTCGAGGAGCGCGACCGGCGCTGGCCCGTGATCATCTCCGGCACCATCACCGACGCCTCGGGCCGCACCCTGTCCGGCCAGGTCACCGAGGCGTTCTGGAACTCGGTCCGGCACGCGCGGCCGCTCGCGGTCGGCCTCAACTGCGCGCTCGGCGCCAAGGAGATCCGTCCCTACCTCTCCGAGCTCTCCCGCGTCGCCGGCTGCTTCGTCTCCTGCTACCCCAACGCCGGCCTGCCCAACGCGTTCGGCGAGTACGACGAGATGCCGGACCAGATGGCCGAGGTGATCGGCGAGTTCGCGTCGGCCTCGCTGGTCAACCTGATCGGCGGCTGCTGCGGCACCACCCCGGAGCACATCTCCGCGATCGCCGAGGTCGCCAAGGGCGTCACGCCGCGTGAGCCGGCGCCAGTACGCGCCGGCGCTGCGGCTCTCCGGCCTCGAGCCGCAGAACATCACCGACGACTCCCTGTTCGTCAACGTCGGCGAGCGCACCAACATCACCGGGTCCGCCCGCTTCCGCAACCTGATCAAGGCCGCCGACTACGACACCGCGCTGACCGTCGCCACCCAGCAGGTGGAGAGCGGCGCGCAGGTGATCGACGTCAACATGGACGAGGGCATGATCGACGGCGTCGAGGCGATGGACCGCTTCCTCAAGCTGATCGCCTCCGAGCCCGACATCAGCCGGGTGCCGCTGATGATCGACTCCTCGAAGTTCGAGGTGATCGAGGCCGGCCTCAAGGTCGTGCAGGGCAAGCCGATCGTGAACTCGATCTCCATGAAGGAGGGCGAGGAGCCGTTCATCGAGCACGCCCGGCTCTGCCGCAAGTACGGCGCCGCCGTGGTCGTGATGGCGTTCGACGAGGACGGCCAGGCCGACAACCTCGAGCGCCGCAAGCAGATCTGCGAGCGCGCCTACCGGATCCTGGTCGACCAGGTCGGGTTCCCGGCCGAGGACATCATCTTCGACCCCAACTGCTTCGCGCTGGCGACCGGCATCGAGGAGCACGCCAACTACGGCGTCGACTTCATCGAGGCCACCCGCTGGATCAAGGAGAACCTGCCCGGCGCGCTGGTCTCCGGCGGCATCTCCAACGTCTCGTTCTCGTTCCGCGGCAACAACCCGGTGCGCGAGGCGATCCACGCGGTCTTCCTGTTCCACGCGATCGAGGCCGGGCTCGACATGGGCATCGTCAACGCCGGCGCCCTCGTCGTCTACGACGAGATCGAGCCCGAGCTGCGCGAGCGGATCGAGGACGTCGTGCTCAACCGGCGCGACGACGCCGCCGAGCGGCTGCTGGAGATCGCCGAGAAGTACAACGCGAGCGACGAGCGCACCGAGCAGGCCGAGCTCGAGTGGCGCTCGCTGCCGGTCGGCGAGCGGATCACGCACGCCCTGGTGAAGGGCCTCGACGCCCACGTCGAGGAGGACACCGAGGAGCTGCGGCAGATGATCTCCGACCGGGGCGGCCGGCCGATCGAGGTGATCGAGGGCCCGCTGATGGACGGCATGAACGTCGTCGGCGACCTGTTCGGCGCCGGCAAGATGTTCCTGCCCCAGGTGGTGAAGTCCGCGCGCGTGATGAAGAAGGCGGTCGCCTACCTGATCCCGTTCATCGAGGCCGAGAAGAAGCCCGGTGACGTGGAGCACGAAGAAGGGCACCATCGTGATGGCGACGGTGAAGGGCGACGTGCACGACATCGGCAAGAACATCGTCGGCGTCGTCCTGCAGTGCAACAACTACGACGTCATCGACCTCGGCGTGATGGTGCCGGCGCAGAAGATCCTCGACAAGGCCAAGGAGGTCGACGCCGACCTGATCGGGCTGTCCGGCCTGATCACGCCGTCGCTCGACGAGATGGTCAACTTCGCCACCGAGATGGAGCGCCAGGGCTTCTCGATCCCGCTGCTGATCGGCGGCGCGACGACGTCCCGCGCGCACACGGCGGTCAAGGTGACCCCGCGCTACAAGGGCCCGGTGCTCTGGGTGAAGGACGCCTCGCGCTCGGTGCCGGTCGCCGCGGCGCTGCTGTCCGACCGCAAGCAGAAGCTGCTCGCCGAGACCGAGGCCGACTACGAGGCGCTGCGCGAGCGGCACGCCGCCAAGAACGAGCGCCCGCTCACCAAGATCGAGAAGGCGCGCGAGAACCGCACGCCGATCGAGTGGGAGGGCTACCAGCCGCCCGCGCCCAGCGACGCCCGGGCATCACGGTCTTCGACGACTACGACCTGGCCGAGCTGCGCGAGTACATCGACTGGCAGCCGTTCTTCAACGCCTGGGAGATGAAGGGCAAGTTCCCCGACATCCTCAACAACCCGGCGACCGGCGACGCCGCGCGCAAGCTGTACGACGACGCGCAGGAGATGCTGGACAAGGCGATCGCGGAGAAGTGGCTGACCGCGCGACGGCGTGATCGGCCTGTTCCCGGCCAACGCGGTCGGCGACGACATCGAGGTCTACACCGACGACTCGCGCGCGAGCGTGCGCACGCGTGCTCCACAACCTGCGGCAGCAGGGCGAGCACCGCGACGGCGTACCCAACCGGTCGCTCGGCGACTTCGTCGCGCCCAAGGAGACCGGTCTGCGCCGACCACGTCGGCGGCTTCGCGGTCACGGCCGGACTCGGCAGCCAGGACAAGGTCAAGGAGTTCAAGGACCAGCTCGACGACTACTCCGCGATCCTGCTCGAGTCGCTCGCCGACCGGCTGGCCGAGGCGTTCGCCGAGCGGCTGCACCAGCGGGTGCGGCCGAGCACTGGGGCTTCGTGCCCGACGAGCACCTGGCCAGCGAGGACCTGATCGCGCGAGAAGTACACCGGCATCCGCCCCGCTCCCGGCTACCCGGCCTGCCCCGAGCACACCGAGAAGGCTCACGCTCTGGGAGCTCCTCGACGTCGAGGCGAACGCCGGCATCGAGCTCACCGAGTCGATGGCGATGTGGCCGGGCGCCTCGGTCTAGCGGCTGGTACTTCTCGCACCCGCAGTCGCAGTACTTCGTGGTCGGCCGGCTCGGCCACGACCAGGTCGAGGACTACGCGAAGCGCAAGGGCTGGACGATGGCCGAGGCGGAGAAGTGGCTCTCGTCCAACCTCGGCTACCAGCCCGATGACTGAGCCCACGCATTCGGAGGTTTCGAGACAGGCGCCAGAGCGCCTTCGTCCCTTGTGGTCGGGAGTGCTATCCGGTTGCATTGCCGGACAGCGATCGTCTGAAGGCCCGGAAGGGGACACGTGTTCGCCGAGGACTACCCACGGTTCATAGAAGTAAGCGAGCTGCACGCAGAATCCACACCCGCAAGACCGACGACGTCGAGGCCGCAGCGCCATCCAGCAGTCGAACCGGATGAACGAGCGCTACGAGGCGCTGTTCGCCAGCAACCGCGACATCTTCGACGGGGCGCGGGTGCTCGACCTGGCCAGCCACGACGGGCGATACTCGTTCGCGGCGCTCAAGACCGGGGCGGCGCACGTGACCGGGGTGGAGGTCAGGCAGAGCCTCATCGACAAGGCCAGGAGACATTCGCCTTCTACGGCCAGGACCCGGCGACCTACCGCTTCGTCTGCGGCGACGTCTTCGAGGTGCTGGCCCGGGAAAAGTTCGACGTCGACGTGGTGCTGTGCCTCGGGTACCTCTACCACACCTACCGGCACACCGAACTGATGTACCGCCTTCACAACCTGGCCCCCAGCACCTGATCGTCGACACGATGGTCGTGCCCGGGACGAAGCCGACCCTCAAGATGCATCCCGAAAAGGACGTTGGGGACATCCGCAGTGCCGCCCAGGATGCCTACTCCGTGGGTCGGGTCTTGGTGGCGTGGCCCTCGGTGCCCGCGCTGCAGATGCTGCTCTCGGCCTACGGTTTCGAGATCGAATCCATGTACGACTGGAAGAGCAGGCTGGCCGACCGACCCATGGCTGGTCTCGAAGGCTACGCCAGGGGCAGGCGCGTGACCCTGCGATGCCGCTCCCGCGCAGCGGCTGTCGCAGCCGGCTGGGGGCCGGTCGCTCCTCTCCCGGCCACCGCCGGCCCGCCCGGGACGCGCGAGCGCAAACAGACCCCGACACCGCCTCCCGCGCAGCCGGCCGCGGGGTGGCGCGAACGGGTCAACAAGACGCTGGCCAAAGCCACGGGCTACGAGCTGCGGCGAGCGTCCACCAAGCGCTGACGGTTCGGCCGGGAACCGGGGTTTGTCCAGGCGCCTGCCCGCGAGCCCTTGCATCTAGGGTGAGTCGTCACATGGCGGGACGCTCCATCAGTAGTCCTCGTGGCGAGCACCTAGTGGCGGCAAGATCACCAGCCGACACGGAGTAACCGCGGGCTCGAAGGAGGGCGCAAGCGTTCCAGAATCGCCACATTGACCCGGCGCCGACAGGCGGCGAAGTGACGCACAGTCGGACCCCAGCCCTCAGCCGGGGTTATCTTGGCCGGACCCAGCCATGCCACCTCGACCCAGGAGATTGCGTTGCACGACGGTTGCTCCTACGTCGTCACGGGAGGCGCCGGAGGTGTCGGCCGAGCGATTGTCGATCTGCTGGCTCGCGAGGCCCATGTCGTTGTCATCGACCTGCTCGAGGAGCTGGACGGTAAGCGCGATCGAGTTCGCCTCCTCACCGGCGACGCCGGTGACCCCGAGGTCGCGGCCGCAGCAGCCGGCGCGGCCGAGGCCGTGGCCCCGCTCTCGGGATGGGTAAACAACGCCGCGGTCCTTCGGGACGCGAGTCTCAACACGGCGGACGCGGGCGAGGTCCTCACCCTGATCAGCTCGAACCTGGCGCTGGCAGTGACGGGGTGTCACGTCGCCGTCAACCACTACCTGTCGCATGCTCGTCCCGGGGCGATCGTCAACATCTCATCCCACCAAGCACAACGCCCGGTGCGGGGCGCGCTCCCGTACGCGACCGCCAAGGCAGCGATCGAAGGACTCACCCGCGCGATGGCAGTGGATCACGGCCCACAAGGGATCCGCACGAACGCAGTTGCCCTGGGCTCGATCAGTACCGCGCGGTTCGAGGCCCATCGCGCCGCACACCCAGAGGTGGATCGACAGATGGCCGCCCTCCACCCGCTCGGGCGAGTCGGCACGTCACTAGAGGTCGCCCACGCCGTGGCCTTCCTCCTCTCGCCCGGGGCCGGGTTCATCAACGGAACCGTTCTGCCCGTCGATGGCGGCCGGGCCGCCCACGGCGAGGACCCCGAAGCGCACTGATCTGCCCCATCACGAGGTCACTCACGTCGGCCTGGCCCTCAGGCCGTTTCTGCCGCACGCCAGGGAACGATTCTCGTTTCGAGGTGACGCCGGGCAAAGATCAACTGTCACTGGCTGCCGAGGGCGTCGAGGGTCGCCATGTCCTCGTCGGTCAGACTGAACCCGGCAACGTCGGCGTTGGATCGGATGCGCTCGGCGTGGACCGACTTCGGGATGACGATCACGTCGTGCTGCAAGTGCCAGCGGATGATCACCTGGGCCGGCGTACGCCCGGTCCGCTTCGCGATCTCCACGATCGCCGGGTGCTCGAGCGTGCCACCCCGAAGGGCGCTGTAGCCCTCGAGCGCGATGTCGCGAGCGCGGTGCTGGGCCAGCGTTTCGGCGTCGAAGAGCAGCGGGCTCCACTCGATCTGGTTGACTGCGGGCACCGCGCCGGTGGCCTCAGTGACCTCGTCGATGAGCGATACGTCGAAGTTGCTCACACCGATCTCCCGGGCGAGACCCGCCTCGCGGGCCTCGACGAACGCGCGCCACATGTCCGCGTTGGCCGAGCCTTCTCCGGGCCAGTGGATGAGCCAGAGGTCGACGTGGTCGGTCTGCAGCAGCTCGAGGCTCTCTCGAAGAATGTCGAGCTCCTGGCCGGCGCGGTCGGGCGGGCACTTGGTCGTGAGGAAGACGTCGTCGCGCGGCACCCCGCTGTCCGCCAGCGCGCGGCCGACCTCGCCCTCGTTGCCGTAGACCGTCGCGGTGTCGAGGTGCCGGTAGCCGGTCTCGAGCGCGGCCGAGGTCGCGCGCACCGCGTCCTGACCCTTGATCTGCCAGGTGCCGAAGCCGAGCAGCGGAATGCTGGCACCGTCGGTGAGCGTGACGGTGCGGTCGGGAAGCCGGGGAGCGTCGTTGGTCATGTCGCGATGCTAATCACCACGATCCAACGGCCTCCGCCGCGACGAACGAACTGCGCAGGACTGTCATCCATCCTGGTCAGGGGCGATGCGCGGCTCGCGGCGCATCTCCTTGACGAGACCTTTCAGTCCCCCACCCGGCCGGTGTCGTAGGCCCACATCGCGATCTCGACCCTGTTGCGGGCGCCGATCTTGGTCAGCAGGCTCGCGACGTGGGTCTTGGCGGTCGTCAGGCCGATGAAGAGATCGGCGGCGATCTCGGCGTTCGTGCGGCCACGGGCGACCAGCGCCAGCACCTCCTCCTCGCGGTCGGTGAGCGGCTCGATCGGTTGGGTACGTCGTTTCGACGGTTCCCTGGCGGCGAGGGTGGCCAGCAGCCGCCGGGTGATGTTCGGCGCGATCAGGGCATCGCCGACGGCGGCGGCATGCACGGCCTGGACGAGCAGCTCCGGCCCGGCGTCCTTGAGCAGAAAGCCTCGGGCGCCGGCCCGGAGCGCGCCGTGGACGTACTCGTCGAGGTCGAAGGTCGTGATCACCACCACCGCGATCGGGTCCGGGACGCCCCGCCCGGCGAGGAGCTCGGTCACCTCGATGCCGTCGAGCCCGGGCATCCGGATGTCGACCAGGCACACGTCGGGGCGGAGCCGACGCGCCAGCTCGACCGCGGCGTGGCCGTCGGCGGCCTGGCCGACGACCTCGATGTCGGGCTGCGCGTCAAGGATCATGGACAGGCCGGTACGCACCAGATCCTGGTCGTCGGCCACCAGCACGCGCACCGTCATCGGGCTACCTCGGTCGGCAGCTCGGCGTCGACCGTCCACCCGCCCCCGGGCGCCGGCCCGGCACGTAGCGTGCCGCCGAGCAGCTGCACGCGCTCGGTCATCCCCAGCAGCCCGAAGCCGTGGCTCGCCGACCGCGCCGGGTCGATCTGTCCGTCGTCGGTCACGCGTAGCCGCAGCCTTCCTCCGCCCTCGACGACCCGGATCTCCACGCGCGAGGCGTTGCGGGCGTGCCGCAGGGCGTTGGTCAGCGCCTCTTGCGCCAGCCGGTAGACCGCCGCGTCGACCTGGAGCGGAAGTTCGTCCAGGTCATCTGGCACCTCCACGTCGACGACCGGGACCGGGTCGCGGCGGGCGAGGGACACCAGGTCGGCGACACCGGGCTGGGGGGCGTACTCCGCCGGCGCTCCGTCGCGCAGCACCCGGACCATCGCCCGCATCTCCGCCAGCGTCCGCGACGCTTCCCCTTCGATGACCGCCAGCGCCTCGAGCCCCGCCTCAGGTCGCTGCCCGGCCATCGCCCGGCCCGCCTGCGCCTGCACAGCGATCGCCGAGACGTGGTGGGCGACCATGTCGTGCAGCTCGCGCGCGAGGCCGACCCGCTCCTGGCTGCGGATCTGGTCCAACGCCCGGCGCCAGCTCTCGGCGCGGTAGCGGAACGCCGCTCCGCCCGCCGCCGCCGCCGCCAGGACGCCGAACCCACCGATGACGTCGGCAGCCCCGGTGTAGTCGGCGACCGTACCGATGACCGCAGCGACCACCACCACCGTCAGCCCGATCACGATCTCGCGCCCTGAGCCCCAGCGGACCAGCGCGTAGACGAGCAGCAGGTCGACGTAGACCATCGTGTCGAGGCCGACATTGGGGGCCCCGCCCGCCAGGGTCGCCAACCCCAACGCCATCGCGGTGCCGAAGGCCACCACGACACAGGCCAACGGCCGGGTACGCCGCCACAGCAGCACCGACGCGAGTCCGACCGCCACGATCGTCGCGAACGGCCGCCAGGCGACGTCGTCCCGGAGGACTCCCTCGAGCAGCGCCGTCACCATCAGCACCCCGACCAGCACCCAGTCGCGCCACCCCCGTGCGGGGGCGTCGGCGGCGCGGGGCTCGATCCACAGCGAGCGCAGGGCGTTGGTGATCACCCACCCAGCCTAGGGACCGCCGACGCGTCGGGGACCGACCGAAAGAACGAGACACCGCTCCTCCCAACGGCCGAGGAGGGTCCGGCCTCGACGCCGATGTGCGCACGCCGCGACGCGGCGAGGGTTGTCACATGATCACTGTTGAGTCACTGACCCGGAAGTACGCCGGCTTCACCGCCGTCGACAACGTCTCCTTCACCGCCCTGCCCGGTCGCGTCACCGGCTTCCTCGGCCCGAACGGCGCCGGCAAGTCCACCACGATGCGCGTGATGGTCGGCCTGACCGCCCCGACGTCCGGCACCGCGACCATCAACGGAGAACGGTTCGCCGACCTCCCCAACCCCGGCCTCGAGGTGGGCGTCCTCCTGGACGCCTCCGCCCAGCACGCCGGTCGCACCGGACGCGAGATCCTCACGATCGCCGCCGACACCATGGGCCTGCCGCGCCGCCAGAGTCGACGAGATGCTCGAGCTCGTCAGCCTGACATCCTCGGAGGCCAAGCGCCGGGTACGCAACTACTCCCTCGGCATGCGTCAACGACTCGGCATCGCCACCGCACTGCTCGGCGACCCCAAGGTGCTGATCCTCGACGAGCCCGCCAACGGGCTCGACCCCGCGGGGATCCGGTGGATGCGCGACCTGCTGACGGGCTTCGCCAACCAGGGCGGCACCGTCCTGTTGTCCTCACACCTGCTCCACGAGATCGAGGTCATCGCCGATGACCTGGTCGTGATCGGCAACGGGCAAGATCGTCGCGTCCGGCACCAAGGAAGAGCTGCTGGCCGCAGCCGGGACTCTCGCCAGGTCGACGTCACCGCGCGACCTCGCTCACGCGCTCGAGCAGGCCGGGATCTCCAGCACGCTCTCTAGCGACGGCTCGGTCCGCACCGACGCCGACCCCGCTCGGGTCGGGGCCGTGGCCCTGACCGCCGGCATCCCCCTCACCGAGCTCCGGTCCGCCGACGGCGCCGGCCTCGAAGACATGTTCCTCTCGCTCACCGCTGACACTCAACGCGAAGGAGTTGCGGCATGACCGCCACGGCCATCTCTCCCGACACCATCGAGGCCGTGCCGGTCCGCCGGACCGGCCGCCCCATCCCCACCCCGCGCCTCGTCAGGGTCGAGCTGCGCAAGATGTTCAACACTCGCTCGGGATTCTGGATGCTCATCAGCATCGGCGTCCTGTCGCCCATCTCGGCCGGGTCGCTCCTCGTCCTCGGCCACAACAGCGACGTCACCTACCAGAACTTCGTGAGGGCGAGCGGGTTCCCGATGTCGGTGATCTTGCCGATCATCGCGATCCTGGCCGTCACGGGTGAGTGGAGCCAGCGAAGTGGGCTAACCACGTTCACGCTGGTGCCGAGCCGCGAACGCGTGATCGGCGCCAAGGCGATCGCGACCCTCCTGGTGGGCCTCGGCGCCGTCTCCGTCGCCTTTGCGATTGGCGCCCTCGGCAACGTGGCCGGGTCAGCACTCGCAGGCGTCGACACCGCGTGGGACATTTCGTTGTCCATGGCACTCCAGATGGTGCTCTACAACCTGGTGGGCATGGCCTTCGGCTTCGCACTCGGTGTCGTGCTGCGCAACTCCGCGGCCGCGATCGTGGGCTACTTCGTCGCTTCACTAGTCATGCCCGGCATTCTCGCGCTCCTGGCTCAGGTGCGTTCGTGGTTCGAGGACCTGCAGCCGTGGATCGACTGGCACTACACGCAGGTGGCGCTCCTCGATGGCGCCACGAACACTGTCAAGGAGTGGGCGATGCTCGGCTCGACCACGATGATCTGGATCGTCCTTCCCCTCGTCATCGGACTGCTGTCTCTGCGCCGCTCCGAGGTCAAGTAGTCGCACACACGGGCGGCGCTCTCCGGAACCCCACTGTGGGTTCCGGATACCGCAGTTTCCAACGTGCACACGGGGGACCGTGCCGAGCGTCGCCAGAGCCACCGACGGACGTCAGCGCGTCACGCCTGGGCGGCGTCGTGCACGAGGATCGCGATCTGCACGCGGTTGTTGGCGTCGAGCTTGCCGAGCAGCCGCGACACGTGCGCCTTCACCGTCGCCTCGCTCAGGAAGAGGGACGCGGCGATCTCGGCGTTGGACGCGCCGGCGCCGACTGCGTTCGCGACGTCGCGCTCCCGCTCGGTGAGCGCGGACAGCCGCCGGGCAGCGGTCACGTGCCGTTCGGACGCTGCGGTGGTCGCCGAAGTGGGAGAGCAGGGTGCGGGTGACCGACGGCGAGATGATGGCGTCGCCGGCGGCCACCACCCGCACCGCGTTGATGATCTCGGCGGGCGGGGTGTCCTTGACCACGAACCCGCTGGCGCCGGCGCGCAGCGCGGCTACCACGTGCTCGTCGGCCTGGAACGTGGTCAGCACGATGACCTGCGGCGGGGGTCGAGCCGGCGAAGTGCCGCGGTCGCGGTGATGCCGTCCACCTGCGGCATCCGGATGTCCATCAGCACGACGTCGGGACGGTGCTGCCGCACCGCCGCCTCCGCGTGGGCACCGTCGTCGGCCTCGCCCACGACCTCGATGTCCGTCGGCCGAGGACAGGATCAGCCGCAGCCCGGCGCGCACCAGCGCGTCGTCGTCGACCAGCAGCACCCTCACGTCGCCCATGTCAGCTCCGCCTCCACCACGAAGTCGCCGGACCCGTCCGGCCCGTGCACGAGGGTGCCACCGGCCAGTGCGACCCGCTCCCGCAGCCCGAGCAGGCCGGCGCCGGAGCCGGGCAGCGTCGGTCGGCGCGTACGCCGGCACCGGCTGGCGGTTGCGGACGCTGACGTGCAGGCCGTCGCCGGGGGCGCCGGTGACCCGCACCGCGGTCGGCGGTGCCCTGCGGCGTGCTTGCCGACGTTGGTCGAGCGCCTCCTGCACGATCCGGTAGGCGTCGCGCCCCAGCGGGCCGGGCACGTCGTCGGCATGCGCCGAGCGCATCTCGAAGTCGATCTTCGCGCCGGCGCTGCCGGGTCTCCTCGACCAGCCGCGGGATGTCGCGCAGCGTCGGCTGCGGGCTGGCCGGCGCCGGGTCGCGCCCGTCGTCCTCGCGCAGCACGCCGATCACGCCGCGCAGCTCCTCGAGGGCCTGGCGCGCCGTGGCGCGCAGCAGGGCGGCCGTCTCCTGCACCTGCGGCCGGCGGCAGGTCCGGTCGTACCTCGAGACCGCCGGCGTGCAGCGCCATCAGCGAGATCCGGTGGGCGAGCACGTCGTGCATCTCGCGCGCGATCCGGGTGCGCTCGGCGACCCGCGCCTGCTCCTCGTGGAGCTCCTGGTCGGCCTCGGCCCGCAGGGCGCGCTCCCGCAGCGAGAGCAGCAGCTGCCGCCGGGCGCGGACGTACATCCCCCAGCCGCTGGCGGCGAGCGCCAGCGGCATCGACCAGTGCCAGCACGGAGACCGGACCGGTGGTCGGGCTGTAGACGGCGAAGGCGAGCACCGAGGGGATCCACAGCAGGGTGACCAGCACGGTGGCCGGGCCGGGCGGTGCACCGCCAGCGACGACAACGCGAGGAGACCGGCCGGCGTCGCCGAGGTCGAGACCACCCCCAGCAGGAGGCACGCGAGCGCGACTCCGACCGGCCATCGCCGCCGCCCCCATAGGGCGAGGCAGGCGAGCGCGCCGGCCGTGACGTCGACGGCGACCTGCGTGGTCGAGAGCGGGTCGGGGCTGTCGTGCAGCTCCGGGCTGAGGAACAACGCCCCAGGACGGCGGCGAGCAGCACGGCGAGGGCGTCGACCACTCGTTCGCGTCCGGCGTGGCTGCGGCTCAGGTCCGGCAGGGGCATCTCGTCGGACGCCGCCGCCGGCCCCGCCGGCGCGGCCCACGACCTGCGCGAGAGGGACACGACCTCACGGTAGCGCCGGGCGGTCGGCGGTGGACATCGACGAAGGTCGCGTCCCTTCGCGCCGAAAGGTGGCACCCGGTCGGCGGAGCGGACGCCGTTCGGCCCTGTCGGCGTAGTCGGCCGGCCGATGTGCGGCACCGGCCCGCGCGGCGAGTGTGGAGGCACACCACCGATCCCTCCAAGGGGGCCCCGCCATGAGCACACTCCTGCAGCGCCGTCGTACCTCCACCGTCACGCCGGACACCGAGGACCGTGATACACGCGGCCCGGAGACCCTGCCCACGTGGCGGCTCAACGTCATGCGGATCGGCTACGCCGTGATGGTCGTCGGGCTGGCCGTCACCAAGTGGCCCGAGCTGGTCGCCGGTGGGCCGTGGCAGCTGGCGCAGGGCACCGTGCTGACGATGCTCGCGGCGATGTCCGTGCTTGCCCTGCTCGGTCTGCGGTACCCGCAGCGGATGCTGCCGATCCTGCTGTTCGAGGTCGGCTGGAAGCTGACCTGGCTCGGGGTCGTCGCGCTCCCGCTGTGGCTCGACGGCAACCTGACCGGATCAACGCGCGAGCAGACGGCCAAGGTGCTGTGGGTGGTCATCATCATCGCGGTCGTTCCCTGGCGGCACGTGGTGCGCCAGTACCTGCTGGCCCGCGGCGAGCGCTGGCGCTGAAATGGGCAAGCTCGTCACGACCCACCTCACCATCAGCGCCCCGGCCGAAGCCGTCTGGCAGACCCTCACCGACCTGGCGGCGTACGCCGCCTGGAACCCGTTCATCACCACCGCCTCCGGTGACCTGGGCGTCGGGCAGCGCCTGGACCTGACCGTGCACCCGCCCGGTGGCCGCGCGACGCGGTTCCGACCCTGGGTCACCGCCGTCGAGCCGCACCGCTACCTGGAGTGGCTGGGCCACCTCGCGCTGCCGGGCGTCTTCGACGGACGCCACAGCTTCACCCTCACCCCGATGTCCCGCCGCCGCACGCTGCTCCAGCAGTCGGAGACCTTCACCGGCGTGCTCACGCCGTTCACCGAGTCGCTGCTCGCCCGCACGCGGGCGGGGTTCGTCGCCATGAACGACGCCCTCGCGCGACGTGCCTCCCAGCCCGCAGCACCTCAACGGAGGGTCACCTGACCCTCCCGCACCAGACCGGCCCCATCCCCTGATCACCCGAACTTCGGAGGAACCATGTACCACCCCACCCCCACGACCCTCTACCGCATCGGCGCCGGCTCCGGCGTCGGCAGCGCCCTGATCCTGCTGGTCAACGCCGCGAAGCGCGCCGAGGTCATCCCGACCTCCGCGATCACCCAGCTGGTCGCGCCGCTCGCCCAGATCCTGGCACTGGCACTCGTCGCCGCCCTCTACCTCGCCTTCGGGCGCCGCGGCGGTGCCCTCGGCCTCGCCGCCTTCCTGCTCAACGCGTTCTCCCTGGCGGCCCTGGTCGGCGTGGAGTTCGTGATCAACCTGGTCTTTGCCGACCTCCCGCGGCACACCGTCGACGCACTCCGCGCCGGCACACTCGGCATCGCCCTGACGGTCGCGTCGGTATCGTTCCTCCTCGGCACCGCGGCGTACGTGGCCACCCTGCTCCGGGGCCGTCAGGTCCCGACCGTGCCGCTCGTCCTGTACGCGACCGGCGCCGTCCCCGTCGCGCTGCGCGCCTTCGTGCCCGAGCTGGCCCTGGACCTCGGACTCGTCACCCTGGCGGTGGGCATCGGCTGGCTCGCGACCTGGCTCTTCCAGGAGTCCGGCCGCATCACCACCCGGGCGGTCTACCGCCACGCCAGCTCACCCATGGTCGAAACGGTCGCGTGACCGGGTGTCCTTCGCCACCCTGACCCCCATCCGTGACGCAGCCGGCGACCGGCTCGACGCCGCCGATGTCGATCGGCTTCTCCACGGCGGGACGAGGGACGTCCGACACCGCAGCGACCTGCACGTCAGGACCGAGCGGCAGCTGCGGATCGCCCGCCGGCCCGCCTCAGGACGGTCGGCTTTGGCAGTGCGGGGAACCGCGGAACGGATCTAGGTGATCGCCGCGCGGTGCACCCAGTCGATGAGCTCGTCGGAGGCCAGAGTCCGCACGCGGGCTGCGTACCGGGCGAGGTCGGCGTTGTCGAGGAGGTCGCGCCACTGGCCACTTGTGCCGCGGCTGAAGAATGCGGCGGGGTCGATCCACAGCCGACCACCGCCGGGGACGGTCGTGTCGGCCCTGCTGCGCATCGAGTCGAACGTCGCGGCTTGGACCAGGCCGGGCCATCGGTGCTCGTTGACACGGATGCCGAAGCGGGCGGCCAGCTGCCGCATCTGGCCCTGCAGGTCGTCCTTCAGGTCGTCGTAGTGCAGGTGGACGACGTCGAGCTCGTCGGCGGCGTCGCGGAAGGTCTGGAGGTGCTCGACGGTTCGCCGCAGCGAGGACCCGATCTGCGTCGACGGCGTGTCGTCGTCGACCCATTGCCAGAAGCGGTTCCGCTCGCCGTCGGGCCGAGGCGGCTGTCGTCGCAACGGTCCAAGCTCGATTCCGTCGATCGCTGCCGCCCGCTCTCGGGCTTTGAGGAACGCGCCGACGTCCGTGTTGTCGATGTGGTGGTCAATCGACAACGCGACGTCGCGGGGGTCACGCCCGACGCAGATGTAGGTGACGCTCGGATCGTTGGGTATCCCGTCGAGCGGCGTGTGGGTCTTGATGAACCGGCGGTGCGACTGGGCTTGCAGGTCCGCGAACACCTCCGTGCGGGCCCGGGTCACCATGTCGATCCACGGCGAAAGCGTGTCCAATGGAAGCGGGAGCTCCGGTTCCTGCAGGATGAGCAGCGCGCAGATCATCTGCGTCCATGTCGTCCCGCACTTCGGTGGCGCAGCGATGATGATGTCGCCGGGGCGAAGCTCGAAGCCGTCCCAGCGGTTGCTGTCGTAGAGAGTCCCCACGTAGCGGCGCACGGCCGCCATCCTCGCAGCGTTCCGATCCGGTGAGACCCGGAAGCGCTGTTCAGTGCCACGATCCAGAGATGGATGCGGACCTGGCGAGCATCGCCGTGACCCTCTATGCGTCTTGGGCAGGTTGGCCGCGCATGCGTAGTAAGAAGTAGGCGGCGCAGGTCCAGAGCAGCGCAGTGGTGATCCAGGCCAGGGTGGAGTTGCTCAGGACCAACATGTTGTGGGCTCCGGGCACCCTCGAGGTGACGATGTCCTTGGTCTGGTTGATGGAGGAGTGCATCAACATGGCGAGCAGCAGACTGCCGCCGACGTTGCCCATCAGGTACGCGATTGCCACGGAGAGTGCCACGACCTGCAACAGGTAGGTCGGGAAGGACTGTCCGAACTGGTCGGTGTAGCCGTCGAGGCCCGCGATGAAGAAGAGGGGCAGGTGCCAACATGCCCACACCACGCCGACCAGCAGGCTGGCCAGGGCTGCGCCGTACCGCTTTGTCAGGCGTGGGAGTGCATAGCCACGCCAGCCGATCTCCTCGCCGAGAGGGCCGCCGACGATGGCAGCCGCAAGGATCGCGGGCAACAGGGCATACCAGGTGTCTCCACCGAACTGGGGCCAGCGGCTCTCGGCGATGCGGTAGCTGACGGCAGCCAGCATCTTGACGACGGCGTAGAACAGCAGCGCGAACAGGTACCAGCGCAACGGCACCCGCCAGTGGATCACGCGCGACAGAAGTACGCGCACGCTGCTCCGTCCCTCGAACCTCGCAGTCATCGCCAGTGCGACGGTCGATGGGGCGGCCGAGCCCAGGAGCAACAAGGGGAGACGGAGGCCAGAGTCGGCCTGTGGAAGCATTCCTGCGCCGATGAAGCAGGCCCAGGTCAGCGTGTAGGTGAGGACGAGGAACTGCACGACCCGGACTGTGCCGAGTCGGCTCCATTCGTCTCTGGCGGGTTCCGGGGTCTGACCCGCCGCTATGGGTCGGTGTGGTCGGCCGGCGCTGCCCGCCAGCATCGATCGTGACCAGCTCATGGTGCCGGCACGGTCGTCGCCGCCTCGCTGGTGGACGCTGATGGCAGGTATGTCGTTTCGGCAGCGACCGGCGAGGGGTTGGAATCGGTGGAGGGGCCGTCTCGGCGCTGACGTGTCACAGCGACACCGACGGTGAGTACGACAAGGGCAGGGACGTACTGCGAGCCGTCGGGACCACCGACATAGCCCCCGACTGCCCCGGGTGTCGACCAGGAGGACGCCGATCAGGTATCGCAGGAACGGGACCGCCCTCGAATGCCAGTGGCAGGTGAATCAGCGCGAACGGTACGGCGGTGAGCAGCGAGCCGACGAGCAGTCCGTGCCGGCTCATCAGGCGCGACTGCACGAAGCCGGACCAGGCCGTCTCCTCCCACAGGCTCCCGGTGAGCCCGATCAGCACCAGCAGGGCGACGTAGGTCCCGACTTCCCCCGCCCAGCCGTGCTGGGGAGTGTCCAGGGTGCCAGTAGCGGCGGCGACCCCGATCGTGAGCACCGGCATCGCAAGCAGCACGAGTGCCCACCGTGCGGCGCCGATCCGCCAGCGCTTCAATCCGGCGAACAGCGCGCGTACGGCCGGCCGGCCACCGGCCCAGGACGTGATCACCGTGGAGGTGCCGACCAGCAGGATGAGCTCGACCACCTTGCCAGGGAACACGTCGAGTCCGGCGAGGAGCAGCGCCATCTGGAGCGGCAGGCTGATCCCGATAGTGACCGCGCACAGGGACGTGATCGGTCGCGCGCACGGCGAAGCGTCTCATCGCACTTCCCTCCGAACACTGGTGCCCAGCGCAACTGCGGCCAGCCCGGCGGCCCAGAGGATCAGAAGCAGCGCTGCAGGACCCGGCGGCAGCAGATGGTCACCGGGACTCCGGACGGTGGTCAGGGCCACGGCCGCGCCGGTCGGGAGCCACTTGGCCAACGACGGCACCAGTGGCTGCAGCAGCGCGACCTCGATCACGGTCACCCAGACCAGACCCGTGACGATGGCCGCGATCATGTTGCGGGTCAGCGCGCCGAGGGCCACCCCGAGCAGCCCGTAGCAGGCGGTGATCAGGACTGTTCCCATGGCGAGTGCGGCGACGTCGACGGGCAGCGTGTGCACCCCGCGAGCGGCGTACAGCACCACCGCGGCGGCGTACGTCGCCCCGAAGACGAGGGCGCCTCCCACCGCACCGACCAGGGCGCCTGTGGCGAGCTGGGCCAGCAGCACCCGTGCCCGTCGCGGTTCGCCGAGGTAGGTGCCGACGACGGTCCGGTGCCGGTGCTCGGCAGCCCCGATCATGATCCCGATCACCAGCATCACCGTCGATGTGACGGCGCCAACGGCCAGGACCTTGCCGACGTTCTCGGCGGTGCCGAGGTCCGCGAGACCGGTCTGGCCGGCAAGGAACACGTTGGTGGCAGCCGCCCCAACAGAGAGCAGGAGGGTGCAGGCAAGGGTGACCGGGAGCGCCGGAGTGGTGCGGAGCTTGAACCACTCGATCCGGACGAGTGTGGCGGGCGTGCTCATGAGATCTCCTGATGGATGAGGTGGGCGAATGTGGACTCCAAGTCCGGGGTCGAGGACTCCATGCCGACGACGAGGGCACCGACATCCATCGCCGCGCGAGCGATGCGCTCGCGGTCCAGGCCGGTAACGGTGAGCTGCTCGGCAGCCACCAGATGAGTAACGCCACCCCTGTGACGGACTGCGGCGGCAAGCAGCTCCGCATCGGGGGTGGTGATCAGCACCGATTCCGAGGTGGTCGGCATCAGTTCGGCAACCGGTCCGGCGGCGACCAGGTGGCCGCGGTCGATGATCACCGCCTCGTCGGCGCTGTGGGCGACCTCGGCGAGGAGGTGGCTGGAGAGGAAGACAGTTCCTCCCTGGTCGCAGAAGCTCCGCAGCTGCTGGCGCATGGTGGCGATGCCGAGAGGGTCGAGGCCGTTGAACGGCTCGTCGAGGACCAGGACCTCGGGGTGACCGATCAGCGCGCCGGCGAGCGCGAGCCGCTGCCGCATCCCGAGCGAGAAGCCGCCGACCCAGCGACCCGCCGCAGGACCAAGGTCGACCAGCTCCAAGACCTCCTTGACCCGGTCCTGACCCACGCCCGCCTGTCGTGCCGTGAGTCGGAGGTGGTCTCGCGCGGAACGGCGAGGATGGAAACCGGGGTCGAGGACGGCACCGACGACCTGCATCGGGTGTTGCAGTGAGCGGTAGGGGATGCCGTTGATGGTTGCGGTGCCTGCGTCGGGATCGGACAACCCGAGCAGGATCCGCATCGTGGTGGTCTTGCCCGAGCCGTTGGCTCCGAGGAAGGCGGTGATCCGTCCGGCCCCGACCTCGACCTCGAGATCGTCCACGGCGCGCACCGTGCCGTAGTTCTTCGTGACCTGACGGAAGTCAAGGGTGGCCATAGGAGTCTCCAGTCGGGGAATGTCGACCAGGCCCTTCCCGGTGACAGGAGGGACCCTGCCGCGGTGGGCTTGCACGATCTTTGACGGCGCTCAGGTAGCTGTCGAAGCGGGGCGTCTGCGGGGAACGAGCCGTGCATACTCAACGCATGAAAGTCAGCGTGCTCGGGCCGGTCACGGCCGAGCACGCAGGAGTGGGACTGCGCCCGCCATCTAGGGTGCGTAGTCACATCGATAGTCACATGGAGCACTTCGGAGGGCATTCTGAGTACCGCCAAGTCTCGTGCATCTGCAGGTCAGCACCCGGATGGGGCAATGCGGTGGCCGATGGGCGTCCTGTGGGACATGGACGGCACCCTGGTCGACACCGAGCCGTACTGGATCGAGGCGGAGTACGCGCTGATCGAGGAGCACGGGGGCACCTGGAGCAACGAGCACGCGATGAACCTGGTCGGCAGCGACCTGATCGACTCCGGTCGCTACCTGCGCGAGCACAGCGGGATCGAGCTCGAGCCGGCCGAGATCGTCGAGCAGCTGCTCGACCGCGTGGTGGTCCGGATGGGGGAGCAGATCCCGTGGCGTGACGGCGCCGTCGAGCTCCTCGCGTCGCTCCGCAAGGCCGGCACGCCCTGCGCGCTGGTGACCATGTCCTACCGCCGCTTCGTCGCCCCGATGCTCGACGCGCTGCCGCCGGGCACCTTCGAGGCGGTCGTCACCGGCGACGCGGTCAGCAGGGGAAAGCCACATCCCGAGCCGTACCTCACCGCCGCGCGGCACCTGCGCCTCGCACCCGAGCACTGCCTCGCGATCGAGGACTCCAACACCGGGGCCCGCTCCGCGGAGGCGGCCGGAGCCACCGTGCTGGTGGTGCCCAACCACGTGCCGGTGCTGCCGGGGGAGCGGCGCGTCTTGCGCGACACGCTCGTCGGCCTGGCCGCTGGCGACCTCGCTGCTCTCCGTGCCGGGAGCGACACGACGGGCGAGATGCGCGTTTCTAGATAAACTCTAGTGCATTACTAGAGTATGGTTCTCGCATGGGAGACACGATCGTCGGCTACGCGCCCGGCGCCTACGACCTGTTCCACGTGGGGCACCTCAACGTGCTGCGCCAGGCAGCTGCCCTCTGCGACGTCCTGGTGGCCGGAGTCGTCGCCGACGAGGTGCTGGAGCGCACCAAGGGAGCCCGGCCGTTCGTGCCGCTCGCCGAGCGCCTGGAGATCCTGGCCGCGATCGACGTCGTCGACCGGGTGCACGCCGAGACCAGCGTGGACAAGGTCGACGCCTGGCACGCCGTGGGCTTCCACCGGGTCTTCAAGGGCGACGACTGGCGGGGCACCGAGAAGGGTCTCGCGCTCGAGACCGGGCTCGGGGCGCACGGCGTCGAGGTCGTCTACTTCCCCTACACGATGCACACGTCCAGCACCCACCTGCGCCGCGCGCTCGGCGAACGGGCCGAGGCCTCGGGCGCGATCCTGGCCGCCCGGTGACCACCACACCGACGCGCCCCGCCCCGGTCGGGGTGACGGGGGTGCTGGTGCCGGCAAGCGCCGGCGTGGTCACGGTCAGCTTCGACGGACGACGTGTGTGGTCGCTGCGTCCCGACCTGGACGGGGAGCGCGTGGCCGCGGGATGGTTCGTGCCCTGGCCGCCGGCCCTGGCGTCGTACCTGCACGGATCCACCCGGGTGCGGGTGGCGGGCTTCGACGACGGACGCACGTACGCCGAGGAGGATCTGGCGTTCGACGGCCGCGGCGGGCGGGTGCGCGTGGTCGACCGTCGCGGCAACCCGCTCGTCGTGAACAAGGTGGGCACCCTGTCGCGGGCGTTCGACGCCACCGACGAGGCGACCCGCCTCGAGATCCTCACCGGCACCGCCCGGATCCTCGCCGACCTGCACGACGCGGGCGTGCCGGCGTACCTCTGCTACGGCGCGCTGCTCGGGGCGGTGCGGGACGGGCACGTGATCGGCCACGACTGCGACACCGACGTCTGCTACCTCAGCGCCCACCGCGAGCCGGTGGACGTGATCGCCGAGTCCTACCGGCTCGAACGCGTGATGCGCGCCCGCGGCTGGACCACGACCCGGATGTCCGGCGCCGACTTCAAGGTCCGTCTCGACCTGTCGGACGGCCGCAGCGAGCAGGTCGACGTCTTCGCGGCGTTCCACGTCGGCCACCGGTTCTTCCAGCTCGGCAACCGCAGTGGCGCGCTGACCCGCGAGGACGTCGTCCCCACCTCGACCGTCGTGCTGGAGGGCGTCACCTTCCCGGCACCGGCACGTCCGGAACGGATGCTGGAGTTCCTCTACGGACCGCGGTGGCGGGTGCCGGACCCGTCGTTCCGCTACGACGACCCGGTCGACGGGGTGCGCCGGCTCGACGGCTGGCTCCGCGGCTTCCGCAGCGAGCAGCCGCGCTGGAACCGCTACTGGTCCTCCCCGGACGCCCGCTCGGTGCCACACCGGGGTTCGTCCTTCGCGCACTGGGTCGAGGCGCGGATGTCGCTGGTCACCCCGGTCGCCGACCTCGGCTGCGGCAACGGCCGCGACTCGTGGTTCTTCGCCAAGCGCCGCCGCGAGGTCCGTTCCTTCGACTGCTCGCCCGAGGCCCGGGTCCGCACCCGCCGGCTGCTGCGCCGCAAGGGCGCGCCCCACGACGTACGCCGTCTCCAGCTCAACGAGCTGCGCACTGTGCTGTCCGAGGGCCTGCTCCTGCGCGGCAGCACCATCTACGCGCGGCAGCTTCTCGACAGCGTCGACGACGAGGCCCGCCGCAACCTCTGGCGCCTGGCCCGGCTGGCCGGTGGCGAGGTCTTCGTCGAGTTCGCCTCTGGCAGGGCCCGACCGCCCGACGTGCCGGGCCTGCAGCGGGCACTGGCCGCCGACACGGTCATCGCTGATGCACTGGCCGCCGGCGGCCGGGTGCTGGAGCGCGAGGACACCGACGGCACTGACCTCAACGACCGGCCGGGACTCCCCGTGACCCGGCTCCACGTCGACTTCACGGAGCATCACGATGAGTGACCTTCTCGGACGGCTCCGCCGGCGCGAGGTCCGCGCTCGCCTGGCCGCGCTCGAGGCCGAGGTGCAGGAGCAGCGCCAGCTGTCGCGCCGGGTGGCGGAGCTCACCGACCTGGTGACCGACCTGCTCGTGCCGCTGTCGCGGCGGGACCACGCCCGGGTCGAGGAGATCGTGGAGCGCTACCGCGCGTCGGTCTGAGCCGCGGTGTCGGGCTCGGCCGGTGGCTCCTCACGCACCGGGAGCGGCGGCGGGGTGCCACCGAAGGCCGGGCACACCTGCTGGAACGAGCACCACGTGCAGCGCGGGCCGGGACTGGGCCGCCAGTCGCCGGTCTCGCGGGCGGTGCGGATCGCCTCCCAGAGCGCCTGCACCAGCCGCTCGGTGGCCAGCAGGTCGGCCTCGTCGGGCACGTAGCTGACCATCTCGCCGTCGCCGAGGTAGATCAGCCGCAGCAGGGCGGGTACGACGCCCCGCGTGCGCCAGATCACGAGCGCGTAGAACCGCATCTGGAACAGTGCCTGGCCCTCGAACCCGACGGCGGGGGAGCGACCGGTCTTGTAGTCGACCACCCGGATCGCACCGTCGGGCGCGACGTCGATCCGGTCGACCACACCCCGCAGCAGCAGCCGGGACTCGAGCAGCGTCTCGACGTACTCCTCCCGGTGGGCCGGCTCGAGCCGGCGCGGGTCCTCGAGGTCGAAGTAACGAGCCAGCGACTCCCGGCAGGAGGCCAGCCACGCGGTGAGCTCCTCGGCCTCGCCGGCGAACATCTCGGCGGCACCCGGCTCGACGGCCAGCACCTGCTCCCAGGCCTGCTGCACCAGCGCCTGGGCGCGCTCGGGCGTGCGCTGGGGTGCGCTGAGGTCGAACAGGTCCTCCAGCACCTTGTGCACGACGTTGCCGCGCATCGCGGCGGGGGAGACCGGCTCGGGCAGCCGGTCGATGGTGCGGAACCGGAACTGCAGCGGGCACGAGCGGAAGTCGGCGGCACGGCTGGGGGACAGCGCCCCGAGCACGGCGACGCCGTCGACGCGCGTGCCGGTGGGGGTGCGCTCCGCGGGGTCGCCCGTTGGGATCGCGCCGACCTGGTGGCCCGGCACCGTCTCCGTCATGGACCCAGACACTAGGCCAGCGTGCCGACACCGCTTCGCCGGCAGGCTAGTTTTGGTGGGTGAGCGAGCAGACGCCGGCACCCCGACCTCCGGGCACCGTCCGGATCGGGCAGATCGCTGGCATCGACGTCCTGGTGCGCTCGTCCTGGCTGGTGGTCGCGGTGCTGATCGCCTTCCTGATGGCGCCCCGGATCGAGGAGGCGGCGCCCGGGCTCGGGGTGCTCAAGTACGTCGCCGGGCTGGCGTTCGCGGTCCTGCTCTACCTCTCGATCCTCCTGCACGAGGCGTCCCACGCGATCTCCGCGCGCCACTACGGACTGCCAGTGAACTCGATCAGCATCCACTTCCTCGGCGGTGCCACCGAGATCGGCGGCGAGGCCAGGTCGCCGCGTGCGGAGTTCGTGATCGCCGTCGTCGGGCCACTGACCTCACTTGCTGTCGGTGCCGCTTCGCTCGGCCTCTGGTACGTCCTTCCCGACGGCCTGCTCCGGCTCGCCGTTCAGGGCCTGGCCGCGGCGAATCTCGTGGTCGGCGCGCTGAACCTGGTGCCCGGGCTGCCGCTGGACGGCGGCCGGGTGCTCCGTGCCGCGGTGTGGAAGGTGGGCGGCGACCCGCTCCGCGCCACGGTCGTCGCCGCCTGGGGCGGCCGGGTCGTCGCGGTGCTCGCGATCGGCTGGCCGGTCTTCGAGCAGAACGTGCTTCATTTCCGGTCCAGCATCGGCAGCTTCCTGATGGCCGGCATCATCGCGGCGTTCCTGTGGAGCGGTGCCAGCGCGTCGCTCGCGCAGGCGCGGCTCCGCCGGCGGATGCCGGCGATCCAGGCCCGGCTGCTGGCACGCCGGGTGATCGTGGTGTCTGAGGACCTCTCGGTCGCGGAGGCGGTACGACGGGCGCAGGAGGCCGAGGCTGGTGGCATCGCCACCCACACCGGCGACGGACGTGTCACCGGCATCGTCAACGAGATCGCGCTCGACGCCGTCCCGACCGAGCGTCGGCCATGGCTGGCGGTCAGCCAGGTCGCCCGCAGCGTCGTGGACGGCATGCGGCTGCCGGCCGACAGTGCCGGTGAGCAGCTGATCCAGGCAATGACGAGCACCCCGGCCGCGGAGTACCTATTGATCGAGCCCGACGGCGACGTCTACGGGATCCTCACCTCCGCCGACGTCGAGCGGGCCTTCGCGTCCGGGCGCTGAGCCGGCCACTCCCTTGCTGGATAGGCTGCCCGCCATGCCCGCTGCCTCCCCAGAAAACGGCACCGACGACGCGTCACCCGGTTGGTCGGGTGTCCACCGCGGGCCGCTGGCGCCAGGAGAGTGGGTGCGGCTGACCGACGCCAAGGGCCGTCGGCACAACATCTGCCTCGAGGCCGGCAAGCAGTTCTTCACCAACAAGGGCGCGATCGCCCACGACGACCTGATCGGCCGCGACGAGGGCTTCAGCGTCCCCTCGACCGCCGGCGGCGAGTACCTGGTGTTCCGTCCGCTGCTGAGCGAGTTCGTGGTGTCGATGCCGCGCGGTGCGGCTGTCGTCTACCCCAAGGACGCCGCGCAGATCGTGGCCATGGCCGACATCTTCCCCGGTGCCCGCGTCGTGGAGGCAGGGGTCGGATCGGGAGCGCTCACGTGCTCCCTGCTCCGGGCCGTGGGACCGGGTGGCGTCGTCTCGTCGTACGAGCGGCGCGAGGAGTTTGGCGACGTCGCCCGCCGCAACGTCACCCAGTTCTTCGGCGGCGACCACCCGGCCTGGCGGCTGACTATCGCCGACCTCGCCACGGCTCTCCCCGACGAGGCCGCGCACAGCGTCGACCGGGTGATCCTCGACATGCTCGCGCCGTGGGAGTGCGTCGACGCCGTCGCCGGGGCACTCGCCCCCGGCGGCATCGTCTGCGCCTACGTCGCCACCACCACCCAGCTCGGCCGGATCGTCGAGACGCTGCGCGCCCACGGCGAGTTCACCGAGCCGCAGCCCTGGGAGACGCTGGTCCGGGAGTGGCACGTCGAGGGACTCGCGATCCGGCCCGGGCACAAGATGAACGGCCACACCGGCTTCCTGGTCACCGCCCGCCGGATGTCGCCAGGGGTCATCGCCCCGGTCAAGAAGCGACGTCCGGCACCCGGCGCGTACGGTGCCGACTACGACGGGCCACGGCCCTCCGGGCTGCCGCCGCAGGCCGCCCAGGAGCCGGAGACCGACTGACCCGGGCCGACGCCGGCATGCGACCGGTGTCACCGCCGTTCGAGAGGACGCCTTCGAAAGGCACCGGACACGGTGGGATAACCCTGTCGATCCTTCCGCCCGCGGGTAGGGTCGCCGACATAGGCAGCCCCGAGAGGCGGAGGTGACATCATGACACCGACGGATCCGGCACCGGACCGGCGTGAGACTGAGCGTCTGCGCGAGCAGGTGGGCTACCTCGATGCAGAGGTGACCGACCTGCGACGCAGGCTGGCGGATGTCCCCGGCCACTCCCGCAGCCTGGAGCAGCGGCTGGTCGACACCCAGCGCTCGCTGGCCGGGGTGACCTCGCAGAACGAGCGACTGGCCCAGACGCTCCGCGAGGCGCGCGACCAGATCACTGACCCTGAAGGAGGAGGTCGACCGGCTGGCCCAGCCGCCGACCGGCTTCGGCACCTTCCTGCATCGCAACGAGGACGACTCCATCGACGTCTTCACCGGTGGCCGCAAGCTCCGGGTCAACGTGAGCCCGAGCGTGGACATCGACGAGCTCCGCCGCGGCCAGGAGGTCATGCTCAACGAGGCGCTCAACGTCGTCGCCGCGCTCGACTACGAAGAGGTCGGCGAGGTCGTGATGTTCAAGGAGCTGCTCGCCGACGGCGAACGGGCCCTGGTCATCGCCAACGCCGACGAGGAGCGCGTCGTACGTCTGGCCGAGCCGCTGCGCACCAACACGATCCGCGCGGGTGACTCGCTGCTGCTCGACGCCCGCGCCGGCTACGTCTACGAGAAGGTGCCGAAGTCCGAGGTCGAGGAGCTGGTCCTCGAAGAGGTCCCCGACATCGACTACTCCGCCATCGGCGGCCTGGTGAAGCAGATCGACGCCATCCGCGATGCCGTCGAGCTGCCCTACCTGCATCCCGACCTGTTCAAGGAGCACGAGCTCAAGCCGCCCAAGGGCGTGCTGCTCTATGGCCCACCCGGCTGCGGCAAGACGCTGATCGCGAAGGCGGTCGCGAACTCCCTGGCCAAGAAGGTGGCGGCCAGGACCGGCCAGGAGGGGAAGTCGTACTTCCTCAACATCAAGGGCCCCGAGCTGCTCAACAAGTACGTCGGCGAGACCGAGCGGCACATCCGACTCGTCTTCCAACGAGCACGTGAGAAGGCAAGCGGCGGCACGCCGGTGATCGTGTTCTTCGACGAGATGGACTCCCTGTTCCGCACCCGCGGCTCGGGCGTCTCCTCCGACGTCGAGAACACCATCGTCCCGCAGCTGCTCAGCGAGATCGACGGTGTCGAGCTCCTGGAGAACGTGCTCGTGATCGGCGCCTCCAACCGGGAGGACATGATCGACCCCGCGATCCTGCGACCCGGACGGCTGGACGTGAAGATCAAGATCGAGCGTCCCGACGCCGAGTCGGCGCGCGACATCTTCTCCAAGTACCTCACCACCAGCCTGCCCCTGCACGCCGACGACCTCGGTGAGTTCGGCGGCGACCGCGACGCGACGGTGGCGGGCATGATCCGGGCCACGGTGGAACGGATGTACACGGAGACCGACGAGAACCGGTTCCTTGAGGTGACCTACGCCAACGGCGACAAGGAGGTCCTGTACTTCAAGGACTTCAACTCCGGCGCGATGATCCAGAACATCGTCGACCGTGCCAAGAAGATGGCGATCAAGGACCTCCTGGAGACCGACCAGAAGGGCCTGCGGGTGCAGCACCTGCTGCAGGCCTGCGTCGACGAGTTCAAGGAGAACGAGGACCTGCCGAACACCACCAACCCCGACGACTGGGCGCGGATCTCCGGCAAGAAGGGCGAGCGGATCGTCTTCATCCGCACCCTCATCACCGGCAAGCAGGGCACCGAGCCGGGTCGCTCGATCGACAACGTCTCGAACACCGGCCAGTACCTGTAGGCGGGATTGTTCGCCCGTCGTACGGCGGGTGTGGGTGGCCGGGAGTGCTTCGTGCTGCGGTTTCACCACGGTATGCAGACGGACCTGCGCCTCCCACGATGAGCACTTCGTGGGGAGCGCGGGTCCATCGTGGGGAGCTCGCGACCCCCAGGTCGACACCCAGTAGCGGGTGGCTACTCCGGCTCGAAGGCCGAGTAGCGTCCCTGACCCAGCGTGAGCTGGGGGCTGCCGATCCGGGCGTTGAGCCGGCTCGTCGGGGAGGGCACGTGGGCCTGCCTGCTGCGCCACAGCCTGGAGAAGTCGTCCATGTAGGCGTTGACCCGGGACGCGCTGCGCCACACCTGCCCGGTGTCGTCGGTGCGGAAGCCAACGTCGCTGATGTTGGTGGTGCCGGTCCACACGATCTTCGAGGAGGAGTCGCCGCCCCAGTTGCCGCTGATCGCGATCCACTTGGCGTGGTCGTAGGCGTCGATCTTGCCTCGCGGGCCGAACGTCACCACCTGGCGCATCGGGATCCGGCCCCGACCCGACGGGCTGTAGAGGCGCTTCTTGATCCGGTCGACCATGATCGAGTACTCGATCGAGACGTTGCAGCCGTGCGTTCCAGAGGGAGCGAACCTTCGTGGCGATCCAGTCACCGCGGTTGCCGAAGAAGGTGTAGGCGCCGATCCGGATCTTGGTGCGACCGTTGATGCCCGTAGCCGCTGGCGACACCCGTGCAGTGAATTCCGCGGAGGCCGTCCATCAGCGGATCGTTGGACGCCGTCGTGCCAGGCTTGGGGAACGTCCAGCTGGTGAACCGCACCGGCCGACTCGCGCTCATAGGGGTGCGCGCGTGGGGTGTCGGCCTTCATCTGATGCCACCAGCGCTGGTAGAGGTCGTAGGTGTCCTTGTTGGCGAAGGTGTCCAGGTGGTTCCACTGGCCGTACGCGGCCTGCGTGGTCAGGTTGGGCGAGCCCATCATCGTGACCCACTGGCGACAGGTGGCCTCGGTGTTCGGCGGGCACGACTCGCGAGCCACGCCCGTCGCGGGGTCGTAGGAGTCCTTGCCGAGGCTGCTGAACAGGAACATCTTGTAGTGGACGTAGCCGCCGGTGCCCCGGCACGAGCGGCTGCAGGTCCGGGCGAAGCTGACCCGCTCGGGTTCCACGCCCGGCTCGGTGCGCTGGTAGCCGAGCACGTCCCTCAGTCTCCGGAACGACGGGGAGGGCGGCAGACCCGGGATCGAGTTCGTGATGTTGTGGTTGTTGGCCACGATCTGCACGCTGACGCCGCGCTTGACGGCGGCGATCAGGGCGTCGGCGAGATTCGAGTCGTTGAGCGAGAACACCGCCAGCCGGATCGTGCCACCGGAAGGCACGCTCTTGACGGCGCGAGTCACGTGCGTCCGGATGTCGCTGGCGCTCGACGGGACGAACGGGTGGTTGAACAGCGAGCCGTTCGGCGGCACGTAGTCCAGAGGTGGGCAGAGCGGGCAGCCCTGTGTCGGCGTCGCCGTGGGGGTAGGCGCCGTCGTGGTCGCGGCCGCCGCGTTGCCCGGGGCCGCGCCGGAGGAGGCCGAGGGCGTCCCCGCGCCCGACGGCGAGGCGCCGTCGGTCGAGGTGGCACTCGGGGTGACGGGGTCGTCGGCGCCATTCGCCGCGGTCGTGCCGGCCGTGCCCGCCATGGCGGTGAGCACGAGCACGATCGCCGTGGTCCAGCCGATCCCAGCGCGTCTGCGATTCATCCGTGTCATCCCTGCAACCCCCGACGTCCCGTTTCTTGTCCAAGCCGACGACACCCAGCCACGCGAGCGCGCGTGCCACGACCCACGCATGCTACGACATGGCGACCCCGAACCGCCGCGTTGGCCGCAATCCGGTGTCGGGGTGCCGGGGACCCGCCACGTACGCTCACGCCACATGAGCTCCACCCCACGAAGACGCTCGCTGCGGACCCTCCCGAGCTTGTCGAGGGGCTTCCGTCTCCGCAGGGACCCCGAATGAGCGTCCGCCGGGTGATGGGCACCGAGACCGAGTTCGGCATCTCGGTCACCGGCCAGCCCCTGGCCAATCCCGATGGTGGCCAGCTCGCGCGTCGTGAACGCCTACGCCGGGTCGACCCTCCGGGCCCGGCGGGCGCGCTGGGACTTCGAGGAGGAGTCGCCGCTGCGCGACGCCCGCGGCTTCGACATGTCGCGCCAGGTGGCCGACCCGAGCCAGCTCACCGACGAGGACCTCGGCCTCGCCAACGTGATCCTCACCAACGGCGCCCGGCTGTACGTCGACCACGCGCATCCCGGAGTACTCCACACCGGAGTGCACGAACCCGCGCGACATCGTGCTCTGGGACAAGGCGGGAGAGCAGGTGGCGTCTCGACGCCTGCCGGTTCGCGAGCACGCCCGGTGAGGGCGACCTGGTGCTCTACAAGAACAACACCGACAACAAGGGCGCGTCGTACGGCAGCCACGAGAACTACCTGATGCGGCGCTCGACACCGTTCGCCGACATCGTGCGCCACCTGACGCCGTTCTTCGTCAGCCGCCAGGTCGTGTGCGGCGCCGGCCGGGTCGGCATCGGGCAGGACGGACGCACCGACGGCTTCCAGATCAGCCAGCGCGCCGACTACTTCGAGGTCGAGGTCGGGCTGGAGACCACCCTCAAGCGGCCGATCATCAACACCCGCGACGAGCCGCACGCCGACCCGGGCCGCTACCGCCGGCTGCACGTGATCATCGGCGACGCCAACCTCGCCGAGGTCTCGACGTACCTCAAGGTCGGCACGACGTCGCTCGTACTGTCGATGATCGAGGCCCGATACCTTTCCGCCGAGCTGAGCGTCCGGCGGCCGGTGCAGAGCCTCCACGAGGTCTCGCACGACCCGGCGCTCGACCATCTGCTCGAGCTCGCCGACGGACGCACGCTGACCGCGGTCCAGCTGCAGTGGGAGTACCACCGGCTCGCATCGGCGTACGTCGCCGACCGGCTGGGCGACGACGCCGACGCCGCAGACCCTCGACGTGCTCGCCCGCTGGGCAGTCCGTGCTGGACCGGCTCGAGCGCGACCCGATGGAGTGCTGCGCGCGAGCTGGACTGGGTGGCCAAGCTCCAGCTGCTCGAGCAGTACCGCGACCGCGACGGCCTGGCCTGGGACGACGCGAAGCTGGCGCTGATCGACCTGCAGTACGCCGACCTGCGCCCGCAGAAGGGCCTCTACCACCGGCTGCTGCGGCTCGGCCGGATGGAGACGGCTGGTCTGCGAGCAGGAGGTGGTGGCCGCGATGCACGAGCCGCCGCACGACACCCGCGCCTACTTCCGCGGCCGCTGCCTCGCCAAGTACCCCGACGCGTGGCCGCCGCGTCATGGGACTCCGTGATCTTCGACCTGCCCGGCCACGAGTCGCTGCAGCGGGTGCCGACGATCGACCCGCTGCGCGGCAGCGGCCCACGTGGGCGACCTGATCGAGGAATGTGACACCGCTCTGGCGTTGTTCGAGGCCCTGACGAGGTGACCATGGATAGGGTCGAGGTGTCCGGTCACACCGACTGAGGAGACGTGATGGCCCAGGAGCAGAAGCAGCCCCGCAAGTCGCACGAGAACGAGGAGCCCACCGACGGTGCCCCGGCACCCGAGGCCGCGGTCTCCGAGCGCAAGGAACAGCTCGACGAGGACATCGACGCGATCCTCGACGAGATCGACGACGTGCTCGAGACCAACGCCGAGGACTTCGTGAAGTCGTTCATCCAGAAGGGCGGCCAGTGATCAACAGGCCGACCGACGCTCGGCTCTCCGCGTCGTACCTCGACGCCGGGGAGCTCGTCCTTCGCGGACTTCCTGGCCGCCGAGGCGCCCGACCTGCTGCCCGCGCGCCGCGGGCTGCCGCCCGGGCAGCGCCGCCGACCTGGCCCCGCACGGCACCACGATCGTCGCGGCCACGTTCGGCCCCGGCTCCGGCGGTGTGGTGATGGCCGGTGACCGGCGCGCGACGATGGGCAACGTGATCGCCCAGCGCGACATCCAGAAGGTGTTCCCGGCCGACGAGTACTCCTGCGTCGGCATCGCGGGCACGGCCGGGCTCGCGGTCGAGATGGTGCGGCTGTTCCAGACCGAGCTCGAGCACTACGAGAAGATCGAGGGCACCACGCTCTCCATCGACGGCAAGGCCAACCGGCTCTCGGCGCTGATCCGGGGCAACCTCGGCATGGCGATGCAGGGGCTGGCCGTCGTACCCGCTGTTCGCGGGCTACGACCACGACGCCGACCAGGGCCGGATCTTCAGCTACGACGTGACCGGCGGCCGCTACGAGGAGACCGCCTTCCACTCGGTCGGCTCCGGCTCGATGTTCGCGCGCGGCTCGCTCAAGAAGCTCTACCGCGACAACCTGGGCGCCGACGAGTGCGTGACCGCCGTGATCCAGGCGCTGTACGACGCCGCCGACGACGACTCGGCCACCGGCGGCCCCGACCTGACCCGCCGGATCTTCCCGGTCGTGCACGTGATCACCGCCGACGGTCAGCGCGCGGATGGCCGACGACGACGTGGCCACGATCGCCGACCGGGTGGTCGCCGGCCGGATGCAGCGCCCGGACGGACCGTCCGCCTCGCTCGGAGGGCTGACCCGCCATGACCATGCCGTTCTACGTGTCGCCCGAGCAGCTGATGAAGGACCGGGCCGACTTCGCCCGCAAGGGCATCGGCCGCGGTCGTGGCGTGGTCGTCGGTCCAGTACGGCGACGGCATCGTGCTGGTCTCGGAGAACCCTCGCAGCCTGCACAAGATCAGCGAGATCTACGACCGTGTCGCGTTCGCCGCGGTCGGCCGCTACAACGAGTTCGAGAACCTCCGGATCGCGGGGGTCCGGCTGGCCGACATGCGCGGCTACGCCTACGACCGTCGCGACGTGACCGGCCGCGGCCTGGCCAACGCCTACGCCCAGACGCTCGGCACGATCTTCTCCAGCGGCGGCGAGAAGCCCTACGAGGTCGAGATCTTCGTCGCCGAGGTGGGCGACGCTCGCCAGGTCCGACGAGCTCTACCGGATCACGTACGACGGGCAGATGGTCGACGAGCACGGCTTCGCGGCGATGGGTGGCGACGCCGAGTCGGTCTCGACGTACCTCCGCGAGCACTGGACCGAGGGCGGCTCGCCTGGCCGACGCCCTGCAGCCTCGCGGTGGCCGCACTCGGCCATGGTGGCGACGGCCCGACCGGCAGATCCCGGTCCACGACCTCGAGGTGGCGGTGCTCGACCGCACCCGCACCCAGCCGCGCAAGTTCCGGCGGCTGACCGCGCGCGTCCTGCGCGACGTGCTCGGCCCCGACGCCGAGTCCGTGTCCGACGCCGCAGGCGACGACGACACGTCCGTGGCGGGCGGGGAGAGGCCTCCCACGAGCCAGAGGTGCCCGACGACCCGGCCGACCCGACCGACACCGCGTCGTCCGTCCCCCCGCTGGAGGACCCGGTCACCGGCGAGCCGCCGACTGACCGCGACCCCGCAACGCCGGACGACTCGCCCGACGACTCGCCGGTCGCACCACCGCTCGACCCCGACGACCCGACGCGCTGATGGCGCGCACCTACGCCAGCGCCGACCGGGTCGGCCGCGACGAGCTCCTCGACTTCGTGCGGCCGCGGCACCGGGTCACGCTGATCACGACGCCGCAAGGACGGCACGCCCGCAGGTCTCGCCGGTCACCGCCGGCGTCGACGACGAGGGCCGGATCGTGGTCTCGACCTACCCGTCGCCGGGCCAAGGCCGCCAACCTGCGCCGTGACCCGGCCGTCTCCGCTGTCGTCCACTCCGACGACTGGAACGGGCCCTACGTCCAGGTCGACGGCACCGCCGAGGTGCTCGACCTGCCCGACGCGATCGAGCCGCTGGTCGACTACTACCGGAGCATCTCCGGCGAGCACCCCGACTGGGACGAGTACCGGCAGGCCATGCAGGACCAGGGCAAGTCCCTGATCCGGATCACGGTCCAGCGCTGGGGCCCGGTGGCCACCGGTGGCTTCCCGCCCGAGCAGGAGCACCGGTAGCCAGTAGCCTGGTCAGGCGGCCAGGTCGAGCTCTTCGCGGCGCGCCGTCTCCGGCACCGGCGTACGACGCCGTCCGAGCAGCGTGGCGGCCAGCACCAGCGCCACCACCAGGAACCCGGTCGCCGTCAGGTACGACGCCGACATCCCGGTGACCACCTGACCCGGCACGTTGTGCGAGGCGTACACGGTCACGAGCACCGCGAGGCCGAGCGCACCGCCGATCTGCTGCGTCATCTGCAGCAGCCCGGACGCCGTGCCCGCGTGCTCGGGAGCGACGTCGCCGAGCACGGCCACGGTCAGCGGCATGAAGCTCAGCCCGGCGCCGATGCCGGTGAGCACCATCGGGCCGAGCAGGTGGGCGACGTACGTGCTCGACGTGTCCAGCCCGGCCAGCCAGAGGTTGGCGGCCCCGACGAGCGCCACGCCGGTCACGACCAGCGGGCGCACCCCGTACCGCCCGACCAGGCGCGGCGTCAGCCGGGAGGTGGCGAAGATCAGCAGCGTGAGCGGCAGGAACGCGAAGCCGGAGCGCAGCGCGCCGTACCCGAGCACGCCCTGCATGAACTGCACCGCGAAGAAGAAGAACGCGAACTGCGCGCCCACGAACAGCGCCATCACCGAGACCGCGCCCACCCGCATCCGGCTGCGCAGCAGGTCCGAGCGCGAGCAGCGGGGACGCGACGCGACGCTCGTTGGCCACGAACGACGTCGAGCAGCACCACAGCGAGCGCGAACGCACCGACCGTGCCGAGCGAGGTCCAGCCGTGGTCGGGAGCGTTGATGAAGCCGAACACGAGGCTGGCCGAGCCGAGAGTCGCCGTGACGGCGCCGGTCACGTCGAAGCGGCCGGGCTGGCGCGGGGTCTCGTCGACGAAACGGGGCACGAGGAGCAGCACGAGCAGTCCGATCGGCACGTTGATGAACAGCGACCAGCGCCACGACGCGTAGCCGGTGAGGGCACCGCCGAGGATCAGGCCGAGCGAGCCGCCGGCGGAGCAGACCGCGCTGAACAGGCCGAGCGACCGGTTGCGGGCGCCCTCGTCCCGCGCGCGGCTGGTCAGGAGCGCCAGCACGCTCGGCGCGGCGATCGGCGGCGCCGACGCCCTGGAGCGAACGCGCCGCGACCAGCAGGTCGGCAGCTGGCGGCCAGGCCGCCGAGCAGGGAGCCGAGCGTGAAGACGGAGAGTCCGGCGATGAACGTCCGCCGTCGGCCGAACACGTCGCCGAGACGCCCGCCGAGCAGCAGCAGCCCGCCGAACGTGAGCGTGTAGGCGTTGAGCACCCAGGAGAGGGCCGAAGGCGTGAAGTCGAGGTCGGTAGCGATCGCGGGCAGGGCGACGTTGACGACGGTCATGTCGAGAATCAGCATCAGCTGCACCGAGAGGATCAGGGCCAGGCCGACCGTCGTACGACGGCCGGCGCGGTCAACCTGCTGGGTCATGGAGTGTTCCTTGTCCTTGACGTAAACTGAGCGGAGAGTTCCTCCGGTTCTGCAGAGGACAATACGGAGACTGTCTCCGGTTATCAAGGGAGTTGTGCGCACGTGTCTGCCCAGCAGTCGACCGAGGCGTCGACAGAGCCGGCCTCGCGGCCGCTCCGGGCCGATGCCCAGCGCAACTACGACAAGATCGTGCTGGCCGCCCGCGAGGTGTTCCGCGAGCGCGGCGCCGAGGGCTCGCTCGACGAGATCGCGAAGCGCGCGGGGGTGGGTCCGGGCACGCTCTACCGGCACTTCCCGACCCGCGACGCGCTGATCGACGCAGTGATGCGCGACTGGTCAGACCGGATCAACGCCGACAGCGAGGAGATCGCGCTCTCGGATCTGCCGGCGCGTGACGCGCTGGCCACCTGGTTCAGCAAGTTCGTCGAGAACGTCGGCATCTACCACGGCGCGGCGGCCAAGGTGATGTCCGCGATGGACGACCCGTCGTCCCCGATCTACCGCAAGTGCCAGGTGCTCGTGGCCGCCAACGACAAGGTGCTCGAGCGCGCCCGTCGGTCCGGGGCGCTGCGCCCCGGCGTGGAGTCGCGCGAGGTGATGCGCCTGGTCAGCGGCGTGGCCACGGTCGTCGACCAGTCCGGCATCGACGCCGCCGCCGCGGAGCCGATGCTCGCCATCGTGCTCGACGGGATCCTGCTGCCCGAAAGATGAAGGGCAGCGGGCCCTCGTCGGCTATCTCGTGGCCAGGTTGAAGTCGTCGAGGAGGAAAGCCGTGCCGAGTGAGCTGTCCTCGACCCCCGTGGCGCGCACGACGACCGTCTTGCCGACGTATGGAGTCAGGTTGAGCGACTTCATCGTGTACTCGCCCGCGGAGTCGTCCAGGTTGGAGTACCTCGCCAGGACGTGCGACCCGGCGTCGTCCTCGACCGTCAGGGTGAGCTTGTCGAAGGCGCCCCCCGGATCCTCCTCGGTGGCGACGGCGAGCCAGAAGCTCAGCGTGGCCGTGGTCGCCGAGGGGATGGCTATCGACTGGCCGAGCGTGTCGGTGTGGCTGCTGCCGTAGCCATCGAGGAACGCGACGTACATGCCTGCGTGCGATGAGTCGCTGAGGCTGGAGATCACTCCGGTGGACGCGGTCCATGAGCCGTCATTGCCCTGCTCGAAGCCAGGGTTGGCGAAGTTCGCGCCCGGCGCCGGAACCGCTGCGCAGGTGACGGTCGGCGTGACCTTGACTGCCTTCCAGGCCGCCACCGTCCGGGTGCAGTCCGTCGACTCCGCGCCGTACAGGTCGCGAGCCGCGCGGACCATGCCGTCGGCCGCCTCGGGATAGGTGGTGAAGCTGGTCCAGTACGTGGTGAGCGCGCGGTACCAGACTGCCGCCGCCTTGTCCCGGCCTATGCCGCCGACCGTGGTGCTGTTGCAGGTGGTGCTGTTGTAGGCCTTGCTCCCGATCACCTTCGAGCCGCTGCCCTCGGCGAGCAGGTAGAAGAGGTGGTTGCCGACCCCGGAGGTGAAGTGCGGGTCGTCCGAGGGGGCGTCGCTCTCGAACGCACCCAGGCCCGGGTAGCAGTTGTAGGAGTGGCCGTCGGCGTGCGGGTTGTCCAGCCGGCGCAGATAGCCGCGGGCACCCTTGTAGATCTTCTCGCCGAGGAGGTAGTCCGGGGCGTCCTTGGCGTTCTTGGCGTAGAACTCGACCATCGTGCCCATCACGTCGGACGTCGCCTCGTTGAGCCCGCCGGCGTCACCGAAGTAGTCGAGCCCGGCGGTGTTGGAGGTGACGCCGTGGCTCATCTCGTGGCCGGCGACGTCGAGCTCCACCAGCTGGCGGAACGTCCGGTATCCGTCGCCGTACGTCATGCAGAAGCACGAGTCGTCCCAGAAGGCGTTCTCGTACCTGGTGCCGAAGTGCACGCGGGAATAGGCGCCGACGCCGTCGCCACGGATGCCGAGCCGGCCGAAGGTGCTCTTGTAGAAGCCCCACGTCTTGGCGGCGCCGTACTGCGCGTCCGCGGCGGCGCTCTGGCCGTCGGTGGTGGAGCTGTTGCCGAAGATCTTGTCCGCGCTGGCGACCAGCGTGCCGCGTGTGCTGCTGGTGGAGCGCGCCTTGGAGTAGGTCTTGTGGTTGCCGTTGGGCACGTCGGTCAGGGTCCACTTGGTGCCGACCTTGGCCACGTTGATCGAGACCGTGCCGCTGTAGAGCGTCCTGCCGGTGCCGGTGTCGGCCATCACGCGGTGCCGCGTGCCGAGCCGTTTGCCAGTCCTCGCGTCGGTGTAGACCAGGTCGTCGACCGGTGTCCCGTCGTCGGCGACACCCCGGACGTGGCCCTCCCAGGCCAGGACCGGGGCGTGGCGGACGGCGTAGATCACCTTGCGGTCCCTGGTGCCGCGGGCGGTGGACGGCGCGACCGTCGCGGCCACGCCGCCACGCACCTGCACCTTCTGGGTCGACGACCAGCTGACGGTCCGGACGGCGCCGCTGGGGGACTCGTGCACGATCAGGTCGCCGCCGATGACTGGCAGGCCTTGGTAGGTGCGGTCGTAGTGGACGTGCTCGACCCCGTCCACGTCGCGCTCGACGTCGCGCACCACGAGCGACTCGCTGCGGCCCAGGCGAAGCGCCGTAGCGGTCTTCCCGACGCGGCTCGCCGCCTCCCGCTTCGCCGCGGAGCGCTGGCTGTTGCCGAACGCAGGGTCGGCCCGGTGCACGCCCTTGTCGGAACGGACCTGGTGGGCGGCCGGTGCGGCCTGCGCCGTGACGGTGGACGTGAGGCCTGCGATGACCAGCGACACGACAGCACCTGCGCCGACCAGTCCATGGGCTCGCTTCATGCAGGTTCCTTCTTGAGGCGTGGCGTGGAAGTCTCGGAGCAGGATGACTCATCAGACGTGGAAATGCGGCGGAATGCCGGAATCGGCGGTGAGTTGTTACGACGAAGCCGCTCACCGCCGCTGTTTCATGTCGCCGGCGGTGGAAGGTCGCAGCGGCAGGGAGCTATACGGCGCCGGGTGGGGCCTTGGTTCCCGGGTGGCGCGTGCAGTTCCGGGACAAGTGTGGAGAAACCGCGCTCCTCGACCTCGGACGCAGCAAGCGCGTGTACGACCTGCACCAGCGGACCGCGATCCGGCACGGACGCGTCATCTTCAGCCGAAGCTGACAAATCTGAACGCGGCTCGCGGCTATCGGCAGTCGCGGCACCCGCCCGCCGCCTATGGTGGGCACGTGGACCGGCGGATCTTCGGCATCGAGAACGAGTACGGCGTTACGTGCACGTTCAAGGGTCAGCGCCGGCTCTCGCCCGACGAGGTGGCCCGCTACCTGTTCCGCAAGGTCGTTTCGTGGGGGCGCAGCAGCAACGTCTTCCTCCGCAACGGGGCGCGGCTCTACCTCGACGTCGGCAGCCACCCGGAGTACGCAACCCCGGAGTGCGACGACATCGTCGACCTGGTCACGCACGACAAGGCGGGGGAGCGGGTCCTCGAGGGGCTGCTCGTCGACGCCGAGCGGCGGCTCCATGAGGAGGGCATCGCCGGCGACGTCTACCTGTTCAAGAACAACACCGACTCGGCCGGCAACTCCTACGGCTGCCACGAGAACTACCTCGTCGGCCGGCACGGTGAGTTCGGCACACTCGCCGACGTGCTGATCCCGTTCCTGGTGACCCGCCAGATCCTCTGCGGCGCGGGCAAGGTGATCCAGACCCCGCGCGGGGCGTCGTACTCCGTGAGCCAGCGCGCCGAGCACATCTGGGAGGGCGTCTCCAGCGCGACCACTCGCTCGCGGCCGATCATCAACACCCGCGACGAGCCTCACGCCGACGCAGAGCGCTTCCGCCGGCTGCACGTGATCGTCGGCGACTCCAACATGAACGAGTCGACCACCCTGCTCAAGGTCGCCTCCTGCCACCTCGTGCTCCGGATGATCGAGGAGGGCGTGGTGATGCGCGACCTCACCATGGAGAACCCGATCCGGGCGATCCGTGAGATCTCGCACGACATGACCGGGCGACGCAAGGTGCGGCTGGCCAACGGCCGCGAGATGAGCGCGCTGGAGATCCAGGAGGAGTACCTGTCCCGGGTCAGCGACTTCGTCGACCGGCGCCAGGCGCACACGCCCACCATCGACCGGGCGCTCGACCTGTGGGAGCGGGGGATCAAGGCGATCGACTCCGGCGACCTGAGCCTGGTCGACCGCGAGATCGACTGGGTGACCAAGTGGAGCCTGATCGAGCGCTACCGCCACCAGCACGGCCTTCCGCTCGGGCACCCGCGGATCGCCCAGCTCGACCTCGCCTACCACGACATCCACCGGGAGCGCGGGCTCTACTACCTGCTCGAGAAGCGCGGCGCGGTCACCCGGGTCACCAACGACCTCGCCGTGTTCGCGGCCAAGTCGATCCCACCGCAGACCACGCGAGCCCGGCTGCGCGGCTCCTTCATCAAGCGGGCCCAGGAGCGCCGCCGCGACTTCACGGTCGACTGGGTGCACCTCAAGCTCAACGACCAGGCACAGCGCACCGTGCTCTGCAAGGACCCGTTCCGGTCGCACGACGAACGCGTGGAGCGCCTGATCGAGGGCATGTGACCCCTCCCGGGTGCGACGAGCGGGTCCTCGACCGCCCACTAGGCTGGCGGGCGGCATGCGAGCGACGAAGGGCGGCACGAGGCAGGTGGTCCCGGCGGCGATGGTGACGCGCATGGTGCGCCCCCTGTGCGCCCTGCTGCTGCTGCTGACGGCTGCCTGCGCCACGGGCGGGGCCGACGGCAGCGACTCCTCGACGACCGCGATGCTCTCGCGGATCAAGGTCGGCGGAGCGGTCGGCGCCAAGCCCCGCCTGTCGTTCGACGAACCCCTGGTGGTCTCGGACTCCGGCTACCGGGTGCTCGACGAAGGGCACGGGTGAGCCGATCCGGCTCGACCAGCAGTTCCTGCTCCAGCTCACCCTCGTCAACGGCCGCACCGGCCACGTCGCAGTCTCAACCCTCGACCCAGGCCAGACCGCGAAGACGCTTCGCTACACCGACGAGGACCTGTTCCCGGTGCTGCAGAAGGCGCTCACCGGGCGCCGACAGGGTGCCCGGGTGCTGGTGGCCGCGACCGCCGACGACGCGTACGGCGACACAGGCGCACCGCAGTACGGGATCAAGCCGGGCGACCCGCTGGTGATGGTGGCCGACGTCGTCGCCGTGCCCCCGACCACCGTGCTCGACGCTCCCGAGGGGCAGCAGGTCAAGCCGCACGCCGGGCTGCCGACCGTCGTCGAGCGCGACGGGGAGGTGCGGCGGCTGAAGTTCGGGCCGCGCACGATCGCCAAGACCGAAGAAGCTGGTCGTGGTGCCGCTGGTCGCTCGGCACCGGTCCGGAGGCGCGCCCGGACAGCCTGATCACGATCGACTACCTGGGGCAGCTCTGGAAGCAGCCGCCGCGTGGTCGCCTCGACGTACGGCAAGGAGCCGACGACGGTCGCGCTCGGCACCGGCAACGTGATCAAGGCCTGGGACCGCGCCCTGGTCGGTGTGCGCCGCGGGAGCCGGGTGCTGGTCCTCGCGCCGCCGTCGCTGGCCTTCCAGAGCACCGGGCAGCCGCCGACGATCCCCGGCAACGCCACCCTCGCCTACGTGATCGACGTCCTGGGGGTGAGCTAGCCCGATGAACAACAAGTCCGAGCGCCTGCTCAACCTGCTGATCCTGCTGCTGGTCTCGCGCAGCTTCGTGACCAAGGACCGGATCCGCGACGTGATCGACGACTACCGCGGCGGGTCGGACGAGGCGTTCGAGAAGATGTTCGAGCGCGACAAGGACGAGCTGCGCTCGCTCGGCATCCCGATCGAGGTCGGCCACCTCGACGCCTTCTTCGAGGACGAGGTCGGCTACCGGATCAAGCGCGACGCCTTCGAGCTGCCCCAGCTCGAGCTCGAGCCCGACGAGGCCGCGGTGGTCGGCCTCGCGGCCCGGGTCTGGCAGCACGCCGGGCTCGCCGACGCCACCTCGCAGGCGCTGCTCAAGCTCAAGGCGGCCGGGCCTCGCGGTCGACCGTGAGGCGCTCGACGTCGTGCAGCCGCGGCTGCGTGGCCGACGAGCCGGCGTTCGACGCCGTGTGGGCCGCCACCCAGTCCCGCACGCCGGTCGCGTTCGACTACCGCCGCAGCGGGCTCGCGCGAGCCGGCCCGCCGGCACCTGCAGCCGTGGGGTGTCGTCGTCCGCCCGCGGTCGCTGGTACGTCGTCGGCCACGACTCCGACCGCGGCGAGCCCCGGCTGTTCCGGCTCTCCCGGATCGTGGGCGACGTCGCCACCGACGGCAAGCCCGGCAGCTTCGTCGTACCCGAAGGCACCGACGTGCGCGCCCTGACCCGCATCCTGGCGCCCGACCAGCCGGTCGGACGGGCGACGCTCCGGGTCGCGCAAGGGTGCCGCCCAGCGACCTGCGCCGCCGCGCCGCCTCGACCGCCGAGGCGGGGGAGGGCTGGGACGTGCTGGAGCTGGAGTACGCCGACCTCGACACCGTCGCCGGCGAGGTGCTGGCCGCGCTGGACGCCGTGGTCGCGGTCGAGCCGCCCGAGCTGCGCGACCTCGTCGTCGACCGGCTCTCCGCCGCTCGCCGGGCGTCGAAGCGGAGCGACCCCATGAGCGGCGCCCGCGACCAGGTGGCGCGGCTGCTGGCGCTGGTGCCCTACCTCAACTCCCACCCCGAGGTGGCGCTCGAGCGGGCCGCCACCGACTTCGGCGTCTCGGCCGAGCAGATCGTGCGCGACCTCAAGGTGCTCTGGTACTGCGGGCTGCCCGGCCTCGGGCCCGGCGACCTGATCGACATCGACATGGAGGCGCTGGAGCCCGAGGAGGGCGACGGCATGATCCGGCTCTCCAACGCCGACTACCTCAGCCGCCCGCTGCGGCTCGGGCAGCTCCGAGGCGGCGGCGCTGCTGGTGGCGCTGCGCGCGATGCGCGAGGGCAGCCCGGACTCCTCGCGGCACGCGATCGACCGGGTGCTGGCCAAGCTCGAGGGCGCCACCGCCGACGGCTCGGCGGCCGACGTGGTCGAGGTGCCGTCGCACGCCGCCGACACCGCCAAGGTGCGCGACCAGGCTCGGCGAGGCGGTCGACGGCGGACGCCAGGTGCGGCTGGAGTACTACGTGCCGACCCGCGACGAGACCACCGAGCGCGTCGTCGACCCGCTGGCCCTGCTGGAGGCCGAAGGGCACTCCTACCTCGACGCCTGGTGCCACCTCGCGGAGGCCCGGCGGCTGTTCCGGCTCGACCGGGTCACCGGGCTGGAGGTGCTCGACGAGCCCGCGCTCGAGCACGACGTGCCGCCCGCGCGACCTGTCCGTCGGGCCTCTTCGAGCCCGGCCCGGACGACCTGCACGGCGACCGTCCGGCTGCACCGCGTCGCGCGCTGGGTCGCGGAGTACTACCCGGTCGAGACGCAGACCGAGCTGCCCGACGACGGGCTCGAGGTGACGCTGCGCGTCGGCGACCCGCAGTGGCTGGTGAGGCTGATGATGCGACTGGCGCCCTACGCCGAGCTGGTCGGGCCGGCCGACCTGCGCGACCGGCTGCGCGACGAGGCGGGCCGGGTGCTGGCGGCGTACGACGGCGCGCCGGTTAGCCCGGTTGCCCGACATTGCTTGGGGCGCAGCTCGGCGTACAGTGGTGTCGTTACGTCCATCACCCGAAGAGGGAACCATGAACATTCCGCTGATCGCCGGTCTCGGTCCGCAAGAGCTGATCATCATCGCCATCGTGCTGGTGCTGCTCTTCGGCGCCAAGAAGCTCCCCGAGCTCGCCCGCGGCACGGGTCAGGCGCTGCGCATCTTCAAGGCGGAGACGAAGGCCCTCGCAGGACGACGACAAGAAGCCCGCGGAGCAGCGCGACATCGACGCGCGCAACGCGACGAAGCCGTGCCAGGCCCCGGCCGAGACCCGCCATCCGAGCCGGAGTCACCGAACGCGACCCCGCAGCCGAGCCGGAGCGCCGCACCGACACCACCGGCTGAGGCCGCGTTGTCGTCGATCCTGCGGGCTGTACCGCGCCAAACCGCTGCACCCGATCGGCGACGACGGCCGGATGGCACTCTCGGACCACTTCCGCGAGCTGCGCGCCCGGCTGCTGCGCGCGATCACCGTGCTGATCCTCGCGCATCATCGTCGCGCTCGGTCTTCTACGACCCGATCTTCGACTTCGTCACCGCGCCGTACCGTGACGCGCTCGCGCCAGCTCAACAAGGGCATCGACAGCCGGCTGGTCAGCAACGACGTCGGCGGCCCGCTGATGATCCAGCTCAAGCTGTGCACGTTCGTGGCGATCGGCGCCACCTCGCCGTACTGGCTGTGGCAGATCTGGGCGTTCATCCTGCCCGGCCTGCACCCACGTGAGCGCAAGTGGAGCTGGGTCTTCATCTCGGTCGCCGGCCCGCTGTTCCTGGCCGGGATGGCCCTCGGCTACTTCATCCTGCCCAAGGGCCTCGCGGTCCTGATCGGCTTCACCCAGACCGACGTGACCAACCTGGTCGACGTGGGCCGGCTGGTCGACCTTCATGACCCAGATGCTGCTGGTGTTCGGGCTGGCGTTCGAGATCCCGCTGTTCGTGGTGCTGCTCAACCTGGTCGGCGTCCTCCCCGGGCGCGTGCTGCGCCCGCTACCGGCCGTGGATCATCGTCGGCACCTTCGTCTTCGCGGCCGTCGCGACGCCCTCGACCGACCCGTTCTCGATGTGCTTCCTGGCGGCGCCGATGCTGGTGCTGTTCGGGATCTCCGAGGTGATCGCGCGCACGGTCGACCGGGCCCGGGCGCGCCGGGCGACCGAGACCCCGGTCGACGAGGCCTCCCGGCTCTGATGCCTGCCGTCGAGGAGATCGACCCGTTCGACCTGCCGGAGTGGCTCGGCACGGCCGACGTGACCTGGTCGTCGTTCGGGCCGATCCACGCGGGCCACCGGGTCGCCGGTGCGCTCACGGTGCGGCGTCGAGTCGCTCGCCTGCGACCTGCTGGCGGTCGACCAGGCCTACCCGGAGCCGGTGCTGTCGGAGGAGTGGCGCATCCCAGGCGCACCGCGCGTGGACGCCACAACCAGGTGCTGCTGCTGCGGATCGACGGTCGGGTCACGCTCGCCGTACCCGGCACCGCGTTCAGCGCCGACCTCGCGCTGGAGGTGCTCGGCCGGCTGGCGCGGGCCGTCGGCGTCGCGCCGCGTCGCTTCGTCGTCGCACTGCGTGCGTGAGGGCGGCGCGGGCGAGTTCGCCGTCGCCCGGCGCGACTGAGCGGTAGGTTCAGCGCCATGGCGCCCCCTGGTTCCGCCCGTGAGCTGGCGCTCCTCACCAACCCGACGTCCGGCAAGGGCAAGGGCGCCCGCAGCTCGGCCGCGGCCGCTGCCCCGGCTGCTGGAGGCCGGCTACGACGTGCGCAGCCTGGTCGGCCGCAGCGCCGAGGAGGCGCTCGACCTGGCGCGGCAGTGCGTCGCCGACGGGATCGAGACCCTGGTCGTGTGCGGCGGCGACGGGATGGTGCACCTCGGCGTGCAGCGCCGTGGCCGGCAGCGAGACCCGGCTCGGGATCATCCCGGCCGGCACCGGCAACGACGTGGCGCGCTACCTCGACCTGCCCGCGCACCGACCCGCGGCCGGCCGCCGACGTGGTCGTCGGCGGGCAGCGAGCGGCGGATCGACCTGGCCCGGGTCGGGTCCGACGTACTTCGTGACGGTGCTGGCCGCCGGCTTCGACGCGATCGTCAACGAGCGCGCCAACGCGATGACCTGGCCGAGGGGCCAGATGCGCTACAACCTGGCCACGCTGGCCGAGCTGCGGGTGCTCGCGCCGATGCCCTACATGCTCGAGCTCGACGGCGAGGAGCAGCGGCTGGAGGCGACGCTGGTCGCGGTCGGCAACGGGCCGTCGTTCGGCGGCGGGCTGCGGATCACCGAGGGCGCCGTGCTCGACGACGGCCTGCTCGACGTGGTCGTCATCAAGCCGCTGAGCAAGCTGGAGCTGCTGCGCACCTACCCCAAGCTGTTCAAGGGCACGCACGTCCACCACCCGCAGTACCAGCACCACCGGGTGCGGCGGGTGACCGTCGCCGCGCCCGGCATCGTCGCCTACGCCGACGGCGAGCGGATCGGCCCGCTGCCGCTGACCGTCGAGGTCGCCCCGGGCGCGCTGCGCGTCCTGGTCCCGCGTCGCAGCCCCATCGACCCGTCTGGAGCGCCGTGACCAGCCCTGCCGCAGGGACGACGAGCCCGGCCGACGGCTACGCCCGGATGCGCCGCAACCAGCGGCACCCGTTGCTCGCCGGCTTCGCGTCCCTCTACGACTTCGCGCTCGACGACTTCCAGGTCGCGGCCTGCCACGAGCTCGAGGACGGCAAGGGCGTGCTGGTCGCGGCGCCGACCGGCTCCGGCAAGACGCTGGTCGGCGAGTTCGCCGTGCACCTGGCGCTCGAGCAGGGCCGCAAGTGCTTCTACACGACGCCGATCAAGGCGCTGTCGAACCAGAAGTTCAACGACCTGGTCGCCCGGTACGGCGCCGACAAGGTCGGCCTGCTGACCGGCGACAACACCATCAACGGCGAGGCGCCGGTCGTGGTGATGACCACCGAGGTGCTGCGCAACATGCTGTACGCCGGCTCGCGCACGCTCGCACGGCCTCGGCTACGTCGTGATGGACGAGGTGCACTACCTCGCCGACCGCGACCGCGGTGCGGTGTGGGAGGAGGTGATCATCCACCTGCCCGAGTCGGTGGCGCTGGTCTCGCTGTCCGCGACGGTCTCCAACGCCGAGGAGTTCGGCGAGTGGCTCGAGACCGTGCGCGGCGAGACCGCCACGATCGTCGAGGAGCGCCGGCCGGTCCCGCTGTTCCAGCACGTGATGGTCGGACGCAAGCTGTTCGACCTGTTCGACGACCGCCACCAGGGGTCGGCCGAGGAGGAGCAGGTCAACCCGGAGCTGATGCGGGTCGCCCGCGACGACTGGGCGAGCAACCGGATGCGCGACCGTCGTACGCCGCGAGGGCCGGGGGCCGAGCGCGGTCGTGGCGGTCGCCCGGTCGGCAACGGCAGGCGGGTCTGGGTCCCGAGCCGGGCCGAGGTGGTCGAGCGGCTCGACCGCGCCTCGCTGCTGCCGGCGATCGTCTTCATCTTCAGCCGGGTCGGCTGCGACGCGGCCGTCCAGCAGTGCCTCAACGCCAACCTGCGGCTGACCACGCCCCGAGGAGCGCGACGAGATCTACCGCGTTCGTCGAGGAGCGCTGCGCCGACATCCCCGAGGAGGACCTGCAGGTGCTCGGCTACCACGAGTTCCTCGACGGGCTGACCCGCGGCATCGCCGCGCACCACGCCGGGCATGCTGCCGACGTTCAAGGAGTGCGTCGAGCAGCTGTTCCTGCGCGGGCTGTGCCGGGTCGTCTTCGCCACCGAGACGCTGGCGCTCGGCATCAACATGCCGGCCCGGTCGGTGGTGATCGAGAAGCTGTCGAAGTGGAACGGCGAGACCCACGCCGACATCACGCCGGGGGAGTACACCCAGCTCACCGGTCGCGCCGGTCGCCGCGGCATCGACGTCGAGGGCCACGGCGTGGTGCTGTGGCAGCCGGGCCTCGACCCGAAGTCGGTCGCCGGGCTGGCGTCCACGCGCACCTACCCGCTCCGGTCGTCGTTCCGCCCGTCGTACAACATGGCGGTCAACCTGGTCCGCCAGTTCGGCCGCGAGCAGGCGCGCGAGCTGCTCGAGCAGTCGTTCGCGCAGTTCCAGGCCGACAAGGCCGTCGTCGGGCTGGCGCGGCAGCTGCGCAAGAGCGACGACGCGCTCGACGGCTACGCCGAGGCGGCGACCTGCGACCGCGGCGACTTCATGGAGTACGCCGCGCTGCGGCGCAGGCTGAGCGACGTCGAGGCGCACCGGGCCAAGGCGCGTCGGCACGACCGGCGACGCGAGGCCGAGGAGTCGGTGGAGAGCCTGCGCCCGGGCGACGTGATCGACGTACCGGCCGGGAAGTACTCCGGCTATCGCGCGTCGTGATCGACCCCGGCGTGCGCTCCGACCGCGAGGGGCCGCGGCCCTACGTGCTCACGCGTCGACCGGCACGCGCGTCGGCTGAGCATGGTCGACTTCCCGACGCCGGTCGCGCCGCTGACCCGGCTCAAGGTGCCCAAGAACTTCAACGGGCGCGACCCACAGGCCCGCCGCGACCTCGCCTCGACGCTGCGCCTGCGCACCCGCGACCTGCCGCCGCAAGCACGCACCGCGCGGCGGCCGACGGCGACGGCGGGGGCGACCGCGAGGTCGAGCAGCTGCGCGAGCCGGCTGCGCGCGCACCCCTGCCACAGCTGCCCCGACCGCGAGGACCACGCCCGCTGGGCCGAGCGCTGGTACAAGCTGCACCGCGACTCCCAGACGCTGCGCCGCCGGATCGAGCAGCGCACCAACACGATCGCCCGCCGGTTCGACCGGATCTGCGAGGTGCTCACCGAGCTCGACTACCTGACCGAGCGAGGACGGCACCACCACGGTGACCGCCAAGGGCCAGCGCCTGATGCGGATCTACGCCGAGCTCGACCTGGTCGCCTCCGAGGCGATCGCGCACGGTCTGTGGGACGGAGCTCGTCGCCGTCCGGCCTGGCCGCCGCCCTGTCGGCGCTGGTGTACGAGTCCCGCCGCGCCGACGACGCCGGACCGCCGCGGCTGCCCGGCGGACCGGTCAAGCAGGCGCTCGCCGAGACCGTGCGGCTCTGGGGCGACCTCGAGGAGCTCCAGCGCGAGCACAAGATCGAGTTCAGCCGCGAGCCCGACCTCGCGTTCGCGTGGGCGGCGTACCGCTGGGCCGAGGGCGACGACCTCGACGACGTGCTCGACGCCACCGACCTCGCCGCCGGCGACTTCGTGCGCTGGGTCAAGCAGCTGGTCGACCTCGCCGGCCAGGTCGCCGACGCGGCCGGCGACACCGCGCTCCGAGGCACCGCCCGCGAGACCGTCGCGCTGCTCCGCCGCGGCGTGGTCGCGTACTCCTCGGTGTCCTCCTGACCACGCCCTGACGGTGCCCGCGCTGCGGTGTGACGGTTGACACCCCGTTGCTAAACCGGTTTAGTAACAACATGGGCCGACCGACGATCACCGATGTGGCGACGGCCGCCGGTGTCTCCAAGGGAGCCGTGTCGTTCGCGCTCAACGGTCGCCCGGGCATCTCCGCGGAGACCCGGCAGCGGATCCTCGCGACAGCGGAGGACCTGGGCTGGACGCCCAGCGCCCGGGCCCGCGCGCTGTCCATCTCCCGCTCCCTCGCGGTCGGACTGGTGTCGCCCGGCCGCCGGAGGTCCTCAGCGTCGACGCCTTCTTCCCGGCGTTCATCGCGGGCCTGGAGGACCGCGCTCTCCGCCCGCGGACACGCCCTGCTGCTCCAGGTGGCCGAGCACGACGACCTGGCCACGTACCGCCGGCTCGCCCAGGAGGCCCGCGTCGACGGCGTCCTCCTCACCGACCTGCGGGTGGACGACGAGCGCCCGGCGCTGCTCGAGGAGCTGGGCCTGCCGTGCGTGCTGATCGGCCCGGAGCTCTCCTACCGCAGCTTCGCCACCCAGTCGGCCGTGTGGCACGACGACGCGGAGGGCATCCGCTCCGTCGTCCGCCACCTGGTCGAGCTGGGCCACACCCGCATCGCGCACGTGGCCGGACCCCAGCAACCTGGTCCACGGCCGCTCGCGACGTCAGGCCTGGAGCGACGGCCCTCGCGGACGCCGGCCTGCCCGACGGCCCGTGCGTCGACGCCGACTTCTCGGCGGAGTCCGGCGCCCGCGCGATGGGCGAGCTGCTCGACCTCGCGGACCGACCGACCGCGGTCGTCTTCGCCAACGACCTGATGGCCACCGCGGGCCTCTCGCTCGCTCTCTCCCGCGGCATCTCGGTGCCCGGCGAGATCTCCGTGACCGGCTTCGACGACATCGAGCTCGCGGCCCACATGCAACCCCCGCTCACGACGGTCAGCACCGACGTCGTGGCCTGGGGACGGGCCGCCGCGACCCGGCTGCTCGAGCTGATCGACCACCAGCCGCCCACCCCGCACGAACCTGCCGGACTCACGCCTCGTCGTGCGTTCCTCGACCGGCCCCCGTCACGACCGTCATCAATCGCCCCGCTGAAGGAGAGAAGCACCATGAAAAGCAAGTTCCTCACCACCTCCGCCGCCGTACTCGCGCTCGGCCTCACCGCCGCCTGCGGTGGGGGAGGGGACGCCGAGACCGCGCGCTCCGCGAAGGGCCCGATCAAGGTCTGGCTCTCCAACAACCCCGAGGAGATCGCCTGGGGCAAGGCGATGGTCAAGGAGTGGAACGCCGCGCACCCGGACGAGAAGGTCACCGCCCAGGAGATCCCGGCCGGCAAGACCTCCGAGGAGGTCATCGGCGCGGCGATCACCGCCGGCAACGCCCCGTGCCTGGTGTTCAACACCAGCCCGGCCGCGGTGCCGCAGTTCCAGAAGCAGGGCGGCCTGGTGCCGCTCGACGACTTCTCGAAGGGCACCGAGTACATCGAGTCGCGCTCGGGCGACAACGCCGACCAGTACAAGTCGCCGGACGGGAAGTTCTACCAGATCCCCTGGAAGCAGAACCCGGTGATGATCTTCTACAACAAGGACCTGTTCAAGAAGGCCGGGCTCAGCACCAGCAAGCCGCCGCTGACGACGTACGCCGACTTCCTCGCGACCAGCAAGAAGATCGTGGACAGCGGGGCCGCTCCCGTCCGCGATCGCGCCTGCGCCGTCGAGTGAGTTCTTCCAGTCCTGGTTCGACTTCTACCCGCTCTACGCCGCCGAGTCGGGCGGCAAGCAGACGATCGAGGACGGCAAGGCGACGTTCGACGACCCGGCCGGCAAGGACGTCTGGAACTTCTGGCACGAGATGTACGCCAAGGGCTACTCGCCGAAGGAGAAGTACGACGGGGACGCGTTCGCCGACAAGAAGGCCGCCATGGCTGTCGTCGGTCCCTGGGCGATCGCGGTCTACAAGGGCAAGGTCAACTGGGGCGTCGTCCCGGTCCCGACCAAGGACGGTGCCGCTCCCGAGCGACGTCTACTCGTTCACCGACGCCAAGAACATCGGCCTCTACTCGGCCTGCAAGAACCAGCAGACCGCGTGGGACGTCCTGAAGTTCGCCACCAGCAAGGACCAGGACGGCAAGCTGCTCGAGACCACCGGTCAGATGCCGATCCGCACCGACCTGCCGACGACGTACGCGTCGTACTTCGCGAAGCACCCCGAGTACAAGATGTTCGCCGACCAGGCCTCGCGCACCGTCGAGGTGCCCAACGTGCCGAACTCCGTGGAGATCTGGCAGAAGATCCGTGACGAGTACTCGTCCTCGGTGATCTTCGACAAGACCTCCGTGGACGACGCCATCAGCAAGGCGGCCGCCTCCGCGGACGATCTGGCCTCGGGTTCGTGAGCACGCCGGTGACGCGGCGGATCCTCGGCCGTCAGCCGCTCGGGTCTGCTGTTCGCCGCGCCGTACGCCGTGTTCCTGGCGATGGTCTTCGCCTACCCGCTGGGGCTGGCGGTCTGGATCAGCTTCCACGACTACTTCTTCGCCGCGCCCGGCGTGCCGGTCGACCGGCCGTTCGTCGGGCTGGACGAACTACACGGCGGTGCTGGGGGACCCCGCCGTACGACGCTCCTTCGTGAACGTCGGGATCTTCCTCGTGATCAACGTGCCGCTGACCGTGGTGCTGTCGCTGGTGCTGGCCACCGGGCTGAACGCGGTCGCACGGGCGCGGACGTTCCTGCGGGTCTCGTACTACGTGCCCTACGTGACGGCGAGCGTCGCGCTGGTCGCGGTCTGGCTGTTCCTGTTCAGCTCCGGCGGGCTGGTCAACCAGATCCTGGGCCCGCTGGCGCCGTCGCCGTCGTGGCTGGTCAACGCCGACGGCCGCGATGCCGGTGATCGCGCTGTTCGTGACCTGGAAGCAGCTCGGCCTGTTCATCCTGCTCTACCTGGCGGCGCTGCAGGCGATCCCGAAGGACCTGTACGACGCCGCGGCCGTCGACCGGGCCACCGGGCTCCGGGCGTTCTGGCACGTGACCGTGCCGGGCGTCCGGCCCGCCACCGCCCTCGTCGTCATCCTGGCGACGATCACCGGCGCCAACCTGTTCACCGAGCCCTACCTGCTGACCAACGGCGGCGGCCCGGACGGCGCGTCGACGTCGCCGGTGTTCGTGATGTACCAGAAGGGCATCGAGCAGGGAAACCCCGACACCGCCGCCGCGATCGGGGTGGTGCTGGTGATCGGCGTGCTCATCATCTCGCTGGTCAGCCGCAAGCTCCTGGAGCGTGACTGAGCCATGAGTCGAACATTCTGGACCCGTGCCGCGGCCTGTTCCTGGGCGCCCTCGTGTTCCTGTTCCCCTTCTACTACATGGTGGTCGGGTCGTTCCAGAAGTCGCCCGACACCACCGTCAAGGGCGTCTTCCCCACGGGCGGCTGGACGCTCCACAACTACGCGGACATCAACAGCCGCGTGGACCTGGTGCAGTCGCTGCTCAACTCGGTGATCGTCACCAGTGGCGTGCTGTTCGGGACGGTGCTGTTCGGCGTGCTCGCCGGCTACGCCCTGGCCCGGCTGCAGCTTCCGGGGCCGCGGCACGCTCTTCGCGGTGATGCTGCTCGTGCAGATCATCCCGTTCCAGCTGCTGATCATCCCGATCTACGTGCTGATCGTCCGCAGCTACGGACTGGCCGACAGCTACGCTCGGCATGATCGCGCCGTTCGCGATCAACTCGACCGCGGTCTTCATCTTCCGGCAGTTCTTCCTCGCAGCTCCCGGACGACCTGTTCTCGGCCGCGCAGCTCGACGGCGCGAGCGAGCTGCGGATCCTGTGGTCGATCGCCATCCCGCTGGTGCGACCGGCGATCCTGACCGCGTGCCTGATCACGTTCATCGGCCCGTGGAACGAGTTCCTGTGGCCGTTCCTGGTCACCAAGGACCAGCACCTGCAACCACTGGCGGTGACGCTGGCGAACTACATCAGCAACATCGCCGGCCGTGCCACCAACCCGTACGGCGCGATCCTGGCCGGGGCGGTGGTGCTCGCAGCACCGGCCGTCGCCCTGTTCGTGGCCTTCCAGAAGCACTTCACCGCCACCGAGATCAGCAGCGGAGTCAAGGGATGAGCCTCACCATGCACCTGTCCACACACCGGAGCCGCGCCGCGGTCGCCACCACGCTGCTCCTCGCCGCGGGCCTGCTCGTCCGCTGCCCGCGGCGAGCGGCGAGCCCCGACCGTGCTGCGGCCGGCACCGGCACCCGGCTCACGAACCTCGCCCACCTCGACTTCCTCGGCCGAGGAGGTCACGCCCCCGAGCCAGGCCGGCCACACGACGTACCGGCTCGCCGCGCAGCCCGGGATCGGCGTGCTCTGGACGTACGCCGACCGGCAACGCCGACGGGAGCTTCCACCGCGTCGGCGGCGGCACCTACGACGCCGCCACCAACACCTACGGCCAGGGCGCCTTCAACGCCGACGACATCTCCCGCGCTGCGGTCGTCTACCTGCGCGACTGGCAGCAGACGAGGAGCACGTCCAGCCGCGACCGGGCCCGCCAGCTGCTCCGCGGCCTGACCTACCTGCAGACCGCCTCCGGCCCGAACGCCGGCAACGTCGTGCTCTGGATGCAGCCCGACGGCACCCTGAACCGCGAGCGCGGATCCGGTCGAGCAGCCCGACCCGTCGGACAGCGACGCCTCCTTCTGGCTGGCCCGCACCCTGTGGGCGCTGGGGGAGGGCTACGCGTCGTTCCGCGGCTCCGACCCGGCCTTCGCACGTTTCCTGCGGGACCGGATCCAGCTCGCGGCCCGCGCCGTCGACCGCGAGGTCGCTGGACGCCTACGGCCGGCACCACCAGATCGACGGCCGGCAGCACCCCCGCCTGGCTGATCGACGACGGCGGCGACGCCTCCGCCGAGGCGGTGCTCGGTCTGGCGGCCTACGCCCACGCCGGGGGCGACGCCGCGTCGCGTCGCACGCTGGTGCGGCTCAGCGAGGGCATCGCCGAGCTCGCCGGCGGCGACGCCCGGCACTGGCCCTTCGGAGCGGTGCTGCCGACCGCCGACGTCGCTCAGCAACTGGCACGCCTGGGCGTCGCAGATGCCCGGCGCCCTGTCCGCCACCGCCGACGTCACGCGGCGAGCACGAGCCTGCGTCGGACGGCGACTGCGCGACGCCTTCACCTTCATGCCGTGGCTGCTCACCTCGGGCGGCCCGGACAACGGCCGCGCGCCGTCCCGGACCGACGGCACCCAGATCGCCTACGGGGTCGACTCCCGGGTGCAGAACCTGATCGCCCTGGCCGGTCGGTCCGACGACGGGTCAGCCAACGGGGCCGGGCAGCTGGCCGGCATGACCGCCGGCTGGTTCTTCGGGGCGAACGCCGGCGAGACAGCCCGCGTACGACCCCGCGACGGGCGTCACGATCGACGGGATCGCCGAGGACGGCACCGTCAACCAGGAACTCCGGCGCGGAGTCCACGATCCACGGCCTGCTCACCATGCTCGCGCTCGACGCGCACCCCTCCGTGCGCCGGATCGCGACCCAGTCGTCGCGCAGGTGCAGGGCGTCGTGGGCACGCAGTACGTCCAGGCCGAGGACGGCACGCTCGGTGCCGGCGCCACGGCCGTGGTCCCGAAGGACCTCTGGACCGGAGAGGCCCAGTACGACGGCTCCGGCTACGTCGATCTCGCGGACCAGGGCAGCGAGAGGCTCGCCCTCGACGCCCACCCGCGCTCACTGGTGATCCCGGTCTTCGATCTCCGGCCCGGACAGCTCGGCACGCACCGCGTTCAGAGCCGGGGACCGCTCACTCGGCGCGATCCGGTCGGACTCGATCGGCCCCCAGGGCGACTCTCCCGCGCCGGGCGCTCTCCTGCCGCGGACGCTGGACACGGCCCTGCCCGCCTCGGCGGACACCCTCACGGTGCGCACGACGGCAGCCGCCGGCGACGTCGCCCGGCTGGACGCCGTCCTGGTCCAGCCACTCGTCTCCCGGCTCGTGCTCGGCAGCGAGGGACACGGCACCGCTCTCCTGCGGAGCGCGGCACGGACGGTGCAGGCACGCCACCGTGACGGTCCCCGGCGCCGGACCCGCCCAGGTGCTCGAGTACGACGGCGAGGGCACGCTGCTCGCGCGGTCGTCCGTGCGGACTGCCGAGGTGCGGGTCCGGATCGCGCCAGGTGGCGTCACACTCGTCCGTCGCTGACCCTGCATCACCCCGACCAACACCGAGGAGTCCGCCATCATGGCGCACCCGCACGCAGAGTTCCCGCTCGGACCGTTCACGCCGCACGCCGCCAACCCGATCCTGCGCCCGCAGGGCGACGGATGGGAGTCGTCGTCGGTCTACAACCCGGCGGCCGATCGTCAAGGACGACCGCGTGGTGCTGCTCTACCGTGCGCACGCCGACGACATCGTGTCCCACGTCGGGCTGGCGACGAGCGAGGACGGGATCAGCTTCGAGCGGCACCCGGAGCCGGTGCTCTCGCCCAGCGAGCCCTACGAGGAGTTCGGCTGCGAGGACCCGCGGGTCACCGAGATCGACGGCACCTACTACCTGACCTACTCCGGCTGGGACCGGACGCATGCCCAGCTGTGCCTGGCCACCTCGACCGACCTGTTCACGTGGGAGAAGCACGGGCCGCTGTTCCCCGACTTCAACACGTTCGAGCCCAACGCGGCCGGCATCCCCACGCCGTGGAGCAAGGCCGGCGGGATCCTCGCCGGAGCCGATCGACGGGCGCTACCTGATGTTCTTCGGCGAGGGCTCGATCTACACGGCGTGGTCCGACGACCTGCTGCACTGGACAGCCCTGCCGCGCAGGACGAGCCGCTGATGCTGCCGACCCCCGAAGGCACCTACGGCGACTTCCTGGTCGAGGTCGGGCCGCAGCCGATCCTCACCAACAACGGGCTGCTCCTCCTGCTGCACAACGCGGCGGTGAAGTTCGCCGACGGCAGCGTGCGCTACACCTGCGGGCAGCTGCTGGTCGACCCGTCGTCGCCCGAACGAGGTGCTCGCCCAGATGAACCGGCCGTGGCTCGAGCCGTCGACGTTCGAGGACCAGAACGGGCTGGTCTCCAACGTCACCTTCGTCGAGGGCCTGGTCCACTTCCGCGACACCTGGTTCGCGTACTACGGCCAGAGCGACTCGACGCTCGGCGTCGCCACCTACCGGGTCGGCGACACCTACCCGGGGGTCTCCCGATGACCTGGCTGGGCAGCCCCGTCCACGGCCGCTGGCTGGAGCAGGAGACCGACGGCCTGCTCCGGTTCGCCGCCGCCTCCCGCCATCCCGACGGCGGGTTCGCCTGGCTGGACGACGACGGTGCGCCCGTCCTCGACCGGCCGGTCGAGCTGTGGATCAGCTGCCGGATGACCCACGTGTTCGCGCTCGGACGACCTGATCGGCCGGCCCGGATGCGGCGCGCTCGCCGACCACGGGATCGCCGCGCTCGAGGGCCGGTTCCTCGACGAGGACCACGGCGGCTGGTTCGCCAAGGTCGGTCCGGAGGGACCCACCACGACCGACAAGACGGCGTACGAGCACGCGTTCGTCGTCCTCGCCGCCGCGAGCGCCACCGCCGCCGGACGCCCGGGCGGTGCCGCCCTCCTCGGACCGGGCGCTCGAGACGCTGGTCGGACAGGTTCTGGGACGACGACGCCGGCATGGTGGTCGAGCAGTGGGACCGGGACTGGACGACCCTCGACGGCTACCGCGGCGTCAACGCGAACATGCACAGCGTGGAGGCCCTGCTCTCGGCCGCGGACGTGCTCGGGGACACCTCGCTGCGGGACAAGGCGGAGCGGATCCTCACCCGCGTCGTACACGACCTCGCAGCCGGCAACCAGTGGCGGATCCCCGAGCACTTCGACGACGACTGGCAGCCGGTGCTCGAGTACAACGTCGACGAGCCGGCGCACCCGTTCCGGCCCTACGGCGCCACGATCGGTCACTGGCTGGAGTGGGCACGTCTCGCGCTGGACCTGCGCGCGTCCCTGGGCGACCGGGCACCCGACTGGCTGCTCAGCGACGCGGTCGCGCTGTTCGGGCGTCCGTGCGCGAGGGCTGGTCGGTCGACGGTGCGCCGGGCTTCGTCTACACCGTCGACTGGGACGGTCAGCCCGGTCGTCCGCGAGCGCATGCACTGGGTCGCCGCCGAGGCGACGGCCACGGCCGCCGCCCTGCACGACGCGACCGGCGACCCGGCGTACGCCGACTGGTACGAGACGTTCTGGGAGCACGTCGCCAACCACTTCCGTCGACGACGAGCACGGGTCGTGGCGGCACGAGCTGTCCCCGACCCTCGCGCCCAGCGCTCTCACCTGGGCGGGCAAGCCGGACGTCTACCACGCCGTCCAGGCGACCCTGCTGCCCCGCCTCCCGCTGTCCCCGACCCTCGCGACCGCCCTCGCCCGCGGCCTCCTCGCCTGACCCTCTCTTCGTTGAGTTGTGCCTCCGGCTCCGTCGAACCGCGCATGCGGTCCCAGCTCGACGGAGCCGGAGACACAACTCAACGGAGCCGGAGGCACAACTCGACGAGAAAGGGCGGTGAGGACGCGGTCGACCGAGGAGGTCAGGCCCCAGCGCTCGGCGAGGGCGGCGAGGGCGTCGGGGTCGGCCGGCTCGCGTGGGGCAGGTGAGGTCGGGTGCGCCGAGGTCGATGTCGCGGGCGACGGCGACCACGGTGGGCGCGACCTTGAGGTACTCCTCGGCGGTCGCGGATCTTCTTGCGCGGGCCGGGCGCCATGCCGGAGTCCTCGTCCTCGGCGGCGTCGATGATGCCGCGCAGGTCGCCGTAGGTGAGCAGCAGCGAGGACGCGGTCTTGTCGCCGACGCCGGCCACGCCCGGGCAGCCCGTCGGAGGCGTCGCCGCGCATGGTCGCGAAGTCGGCGTACTGGCTGGGGAGCACGGCGTACTTGCCCACGACCACCTCGTCGGTCACCCGCTCGTGGTTGCCGACGCCCGTGGCGATGTAGAGCACCCGCACCGTCGCTGGCGTCGTCGACGAGCTGGAAGAGGTCGCGGTCGCCGGTGACGATGTCGACCGGCATGCCGGCGTTCGTGGCGAGGGTGCCGATCACGTCGTCGGCCTCGTAGCCGTCGGCGCCCACGATCGCGATCCCGAGCGCCCCCAGCACCTCGACGATCACCGGGATCTGCGCCTCCAGCGGGTCGGGCACCTCCTCGATGTCCGGCGGCGGCCCGGGACGGGCGGCCACCACCCGGTGCCCCTTGTACGACGGGAGCAGGTCGACGCGCCACTGAGGTCGCCAGTCGTTGTCCCAGCAGCACGACCAGATGGGTCGGCTGGTAGTCGGCGACCAGCCGGGCGATGAAGTCCAGCAGCCCGCGGACCGCGTTGACCGGCTTGCCGTCGGGTGACTTCACGGAGTCCGGCACACCGAAGAACGCCCGGAAGTACAACGAGGCGGTGTCGAGAAGCATCAGCCGCGAGTCGGAGGTCACGATCGGCGATCCTTGCATGACTAGGGTTTGGTCATGGAGGACACCGACCGGCGCATCCTGGAGCTGCTCGCGGCCGACGGACGGATGTCGTTCACCGACCTGGGCAAGGAGACCGGCCTCTCCACGTCCGCGGTGCACCACCGGGTCAAGCGGCTCGAGTCGCGCGGACTGATCATGGGCTACGCCGCCACGGTCGACCACGACGAGCTGGGGCTGCCGGTCACCGCGTTCATCTCGATCCGGCCGATCGACCCCTCGCAGCCCGACGACTCACCCGACCGGCTCCAGGACATCGCGGAGATCGAGAGCTGCTGGTCGGTGGCGGGGGAGGAGTCCTACATCCTCAAGGTGCGGGTCGCCGCCCCGGTCGCGCTGGAGGACCTGCTCGCCCGGATCCGGGCGGCCGCCAACGTCTCGACGCGCACCACGATCGTGCTGTCCACGCCGTACGAGAACCGACCGGTCGCCGGCGCCCCACGCGCCCTAGCCCGACGTCGTCGCGGGCTCGGTGGTGCCCTCGAACGCTGCCTGGAGAGCGGTGATGTCGAACGGCTCGCCGTCCACCTTCAAGAACGCCTGCGTGACCCGGTTGACCTTCTCCTGGTCGGGGTCGGTCAGCATCGTCTCGAGGTCCGTGCTGGAGACCTGCCAGGACAGCCCGTAACGGTCCTTGAGCCAGCCGCACGGCCCGGGTTCGCCGCCCTCCACCAGTGCCGCCCAGATCCGGTCGATCTCGGCCTGGTCCTCGCAGCGCACCTCGAGCGAGACCGCCTCCGTGAACGGGAACTGCGGCCCGCCGTTGATGCCCACGTAGCGCTGGCCCATGAGGTCGAACTCGACGACCATGGTGCTGCCCTCGGGGCCCGGCGTCGTCCGGTCCGTAGGGCACGACGGACACGATCCGGCTGTCGTCGAACAGCCCGACGTAGAACTGAGCGGCCTCCTCGGCCTGGGTGTCGAACCAGAGGTTCGGGATGATCGGCCTCATGACGTCCTCCTCGGTGAGCGGGTACGGACAGGACAGACCCTCACCGCACCGGGAAGTCATCGGTCTCGACGGGCTCGGCAGGCTCGACCACCGACAGACCAGCGCGCGGGCCTCAGTACGCCTGCAGCGCCGCCGTACGACGGGACGCCTCGGCCATCTCCGCCGCCCTCAGGTGCGCGAGGTCGAGCTGCCCGTGCTGCGCCCACCACGCCTGGCCCTCGGCCGGCAGCGTGTGGATCGGGTCGTAGTACTCGTAGGTGCGCGAGTCAGCGCCTCGGCGTCGGTGGCCTCGATCGACGTGCGGTAGTTCTTGGTCCAGTAGGAGATGCCGTGCACCTCGTCGTAGTCCGCGAGCTGGTGCACCCAGCGCTTGCCGACGAACGGCACGTCGCACACGATGCGAGGGGTCGCGAAGCCCGGGCAGGTAGCCCATGATGTGGTGCTGCAGGCGCTGCGCCTCGGCGACCGAGACCCGCCAGTGCTCCGAGAACGGGATCATGTCGCACATGTAGAAGTAGTAGGGCATGATCTGCGCGCCGTCGAGCAGCCGGAAGCACAGGTCGAGCAGCGCGTGCGGCTCGGCGTTGACGCCGGCCAGCAGCACACCCTGGTTGCGGACGTCGCGCACGCCGGCGTCGAGCATCGCCCGCGTGGCGTCGGCCACCAGCGGGGTCACCGAGTTGGCGTGGTTGACGTGCGTGTGGATCGCCAGCGAGACGCCGCGGTCACGCGCGGTGCGGGCAACCCGCTCGACGCCGGCCCGGACCTCGTCCTGCAGCCAGTGCTGGGGGAGACCCATCAGCGCCTTGGTGGCGAGCCGGATGTCACGGATGTTCTCGATCTCCAGCAGCCGCGTGAGGAAGTCCTCGAGCCGGGCCCACGGCATGTTCGCGACGTCGCCGCCGGAGACCACCACGTCGCGAACCTGGGGCGTGCGGCGCAGGTAGTCGAGCATGTCGCCGAGCCGGTCGTTGGGCTTGCCGGCGAACTTGAGCTTCTGGATCACGGGGGTGGAGTTGCCGACCAGGTCCATCCGGGTGCAGTGGCCACAGTACTGCGGGCAGGTCGGCAGCAGCTCCGCGAGCACCTTGGTCGGGTAGCGGTGGGTGAGCCCCTCGGCCACCCACATGTCGTGCTCGTGGAGCGAGTCGCGGGTGGCGTGCGGGTGCGACGGCCAGTCGGTACGACGGTCCGACAGCACCGGGAGCATGTAGCGGCGGATCGGGTCGGCGAAGAACGCGTCGGTCAGCGAACCGGCACCGCCCGGTGTGACGTCGGGTGCCATCGTGTTCATCATCTGCGGCGGCACCAGCATCGACATGGTGGCCCGCTCGGCCTGGTCGCGGCCCAGGTCGGCGTAGAAGGACTCGTCGACGAGGTCGCCGAGCAGGTCGCGCAGCTGGCCGAGGTTCTTCACGCAGTGGGCGCGCTGCCACTGGGCGGAGCCCCACTCCTCGGCGGTGACGTCCTTCCAGCCCGGGAACCGGGTCCAGTCGGGCTCCACCAGCTCGACCCGGCGGTAGGGGTAGGGCTGGCCACCGAGGTCGCTGGAGTCGGGACTCCAGTCGGGTGTGGAGTCGATTGCGTCGTCGACGTTGATGCTCATGCGGTCCTCCCCAGGTGGTGCGCCTGCGGTGGCAGGGCATGCGGCTGGGCGCGTCGGTTGTGTCACCCACGGCCCTGATGTCAGAGTAGGAGAGGAAGTCTCGCCAGTCCAGCGCAACACCGCAAATCTGCCGGTTGATTGCGACAATGATGAAAGGATCTTGCGCGTGAGCAGCACGGCCATCCACAGTGGCACCCTCAGTGATCCGGTCGGCACGCACCGGGTGCTGGCTCCCGCGGGCGCGCTCCCGCAGTCCGCCGAGCGGCTCGACACCCGGCGCGAGATCTGGGACGACGAGGTGCGGGTGCGGGTACGCCGGATCAACCTCGACGCGGCGTCGTACCGCCAGCTGGCGGAGAAGCACACCGTCGACGGCCAGGTCGACGGCGAGGCGGTCCGCGACGAGGTGCTGACGATCGTGGGGGAGCGGGGCAAGATGCAGAACCCGGTGACCGGGTCCGGCGGCATGCTGGTCGGCGTCGTCGAGGAGGTCGGTCCGAGGTCGCCGCTCGGTCTCGAGGCCGGACAGCCGGTCGCCACCCTGGTCTCGCTGACGCTCACCCCGCTGGTGATCGAGGACGGCCTGCAGGAGTGGGACGGCCTGGGCGAGCAGGTCCCGACCGACGGCTACGCGATCCTGTTCGGCCAGTCGATCGCCGCCGTGCTGCCCGAGGACCTGCCCGAGGCGCTCTCGCTGGCGGTCATGGACGTCTGCGGTGCGCCCGCCCTGACCGCACGCGTGGTCGACGGATACGTCTCGTCCCTTCGACAGGCTCAGGACGGCGCAGGCTCGACGACCGGAGGACCGACCGTGGCGGTGATCGGGGGAGCGGGGAAGTCCGGGTCGCTCGCGCTGGTCGCGGCGAAGCGGGCCGGCGCCCGGCGCACGATCGGGGTCGTCCCGCACGAGCAGGAGGCCACGCTGCTGCGCGAGGCCGCGCTGGCCGACGAGGTCGTCGTCGCCGACGCCCGTGACCCGCTCGCGCTGCGCGTCGCGGTATCCGGCGCCGGCGGCCCGGCGGACGTCACCGTGGTCTGTGTCGACGTGCCCGGGTGCGAGGGTGGCGCGATCCTGTCCACCGCACCCTCGGGCACGGTCATCTTCTTCTCGATGGCCACGTCGTTCAGCGCGGCCGCGCTCGGCGCCGAGGGTCTGGCCGCCGACGTGACCATGCTGGTCGGCAACGGGTTCGTGCCCGGTCACGCGGCGTACGCGATCGACCTGCTGCGCAGCTCCGACGGGGTGCGCTCACTGTTCGAGAGGCGGTTGCACTGATGGTCTCGACAGGCTCGACCAGCGCGCGCACCAAGGCCACCAGGGTGGTCAAGAAGCTGGACCTGGACCCGGCCACGGTCCGCAAGGCGCGCACCCTGGCCCGGCGGGTGGGCAAGCCGATCGTCGACCTCGCGCGGCAGCACACCACGGTCTCGGTCGAGCGCGCGACGCTGCGCCTGGCCGGACTCTCCGGCGCCGACGCCGAGGGCACGCCGTGGGTCAACCGGCTGCTCGACGCGACGCGTGGCGACGTCGGCCTCGAGCACGGGGTCTCGCTGCCGGTCTGGGACGCGCTGCTCCGCGGCGAGGCCGAGGACCTGACCACCCTCGCGCAGAAGGCCGCCGCCGGCTCGGTGCGGTTCCGGCTGCCCGAGGGACGCGACGCCACCCGCGCCGCCGCGGCGGCGCGCAAGCAGGTCGGCGCGGGCCTGCGCCAGGTCGACCGGCGGCGGAAGGAGCGGGAGCGGCTGATCACCCGGATCGGCGACGCCCCGCGCCAGCCGTGGATCTACCTGATCGTCGCGACCGGCGACATCCACGAGGACATCCCGCAGGCGCAGCAGGCGGCCCGCGAGGGCGCCGACGTGATCGCGGTGATCCGGTCCACCGGGCAGTCGCTGCTCGACTACGTGCCGGAGGGCGCGACCCGCGAGGGGTACGCCGGCACCTACGCCACGCAGGAGAACTTCCGGCTGATGCGGGCCGCGCTCGACGAGTCCAGCAAGGAGCTCGGCCGCTACGTGCGGCTGACCAACTACGCCTCCGGGCTCTGCATGCCCGAGATCGCGGCACTGGCCGGCCTCGAGCGGCTCGACATGATGCTCAACGACTCGATGTACGGGATCCTCTTCCGCGACATCAACCCGATCCGCACCTTCGTCGACCAGCGGTTCAGCCGTCAGGTCCACGCGCGGGCCGGGATCATCATCAACACCGGTGAGGACAACTACCTCACCACCGCCGATGCGGTCGAGGCCGCGCACACGGTCACGGTGTCCCAGCTCCTCAACGAGTACTTCGCCAAGGAGGCCGGGCTCGAGGACTGGCAGCTCGGTCTGGGCCACGCGTTCGAGATCGACCCGGCGGTCCCGGAGTCGTTCCGGCTGGAGCTGGCCCACGCGATGCTGGCCCGCGAGCTGTTCCCGAAGGCGCCGCTCAAGTGGATGCCGCCCACGCGGCACATGACCGGCGACGTCTTCCGCGGCTACCTGCTCGACGGGTTCTTCAACCTGGCCGGCGCCCTCACCGGCCAGGGCATCCTGCTGGTCGGGATGATGACCGAGGCCGTGGTCACGCCGTGGCTCTCCGACCGCGACCTCGCGCTGCAGAACGTCCGCTACGTGATGGACGCCGCCGGCGGGCTGGCCGAGGACTTCCGGCCGGCACCCGACGGCCTCATCGCCGAGCGCGCCCGCGTCGTGCTGGGCGAGGCGATCGACCTGCTCGAGAGGATCACCGCAGAGCCGAAGGGGCAGTGGCCACCGTTGTTCTCGGCGATCGCCGACGGCACCTTCGGCCTGATGAAGCGGCCCCCGGAGGGCGGCCGTGGGCTCGACGGCGTGGCCCGGAAGGCCGAGACGTACCTCAACCCGGCGACCGAGATGCTGGAGGAGTGATGATGGTCTCGACAGGCTCGACCACCGGGAAAGCGAAGCTGCTGCGGCCGTACGGCGACACCACCGGCGACGGCATGGTGCAGCTGTCGTTCACGCTGCCGATGCCGCACGACAAGACCGCCGAGGGCGCCGCCCAGCAGCTCGCGAACAAGATGGGCATGGACCCGGCGCTGGTCGTGCACGCGAAACCGATGGGGCCGGACTTCACGTTCTTCGTGGTCTACGGCCGGGTCAGCCACCTGGTCGACCCCTCGCAGGTGGTCGTGGTCGAGCGTGACTACCCGCTGCTGACCCCCAAGGAGGTCAACGCGACCGTCAAGCGTGCGCTGCGGCGCCGGATGGTGGTCGTGGGCGGCTGCATCGGCACCGACGCGCACACGGTCGGCATCGACGCGATCCTCAACATCAAGGGTTTCGCGGGGGAGAAGGGCCTGGAGTACTACCGGGAGCTCAAGGTCGTGAACCTCGGCGCCCAGGTGGCCGTGCCCCAGCTCGTCGAGCGGGCGATCGAGGAGAAGGCGGACGCGGTGCTGGTCTCCCAGGTCGTCACACAGCGCGACGCCCACCTGCTCAACACCCGCGAGATGTCGGCTGCCTTCCGCGAGGCGTTCCCGGCCGAGCGGCGCCCGCTGCTCGTCGTCGGCGGTCCCCGCTTCGACGAGGCGATGGCCGACGACCTCGGCGTCGACCGCGTCTTCGGCCGGGGTACGACGCCCGGCGAGGTGGCCAGCTTCATGGTGCACCGGATCACGGCCAGCTAGATGCGGCGAGTCGCCAGGCTGCGACACTCCACCGAACCCACCCAACGAAAGGCGTCCTGACATGGTCTCGACAGGCTCGACCGACGGGCATGTGGGACTCACCGTCACCCACCGGCGCTACGTGCCGTACTCCCACGCCCACTACGCCGGCAACCTGGTCGACGGCGCGTACTCACTCGGACTCTTCGGCGACGTCGCCACCGAGCTCTGCATCCGCAGTGACGGCGACGAGGGCCTGTTCGCGTCGTACGCCGACGTGCAGTTCCTTGCACCGGTCCGGGCCGGCGACGTGCTCGAGGTGAGCGCCGAGCTGGTCCGCGTCGGCCGCCGGTCCCGAGAGATCCGCTTCACCGCCACCGTGGTCGGCCGCGGAACGCCCGATGTCTCGTCGTCGGCGGCTTCGATGCTGGCCGAGCCGGTGGTGGCGACGACCGCCATCGGCACCGTCGTCGTTCCCTGAGCTGGGGTCTGGACATCACCGGCGTGTCGGTTACGACACGCCGTGCTGAAACGCTTTTCTTCATGCGCTGTTCGCCTGTCGCACACGTTTCTGACCTGCGGCTTTGCGGCGTTCGCGCAGGTCACGCAGCGGTTGACAGGGGTGTGGGGGCAAGTGGAAGAGTGCGGCTTCGTTCCTCCGGGCAGAACGACCTGGTTGGGCGTCGGATCAGGGGTCGGAGCGCGGGTCGAGTGCCACGTCGCGCAGCATCCGTCCACGGGGCCGGTCGCGCCAGCGGGGTCGGGAGAACACGGGGGGAGAACGTGGCCAGTAGACAACGCACCTGCATCGCCGCCCCCAGCGACGACGAGTGCGGTCCGAAGGTTCACGCGGCTCCCCCCGATCCCGCCTGGCAGCGATCCCGGGCTGGATAGGGTCGCCCCGTGCAGCGCTTGCTGATGGTGGTCCCCACCTACGACGAGGCCGACAACCTGGCCTGGCTGGTCGCCCGGATCCTGGCCTCGGTTCCGCACGCCGACGTGCTCGTCGTCGACGACAGCTCACCCGACGGCACCGGCGCCATCGCGGACCGGATGGCCGCCGAGGAGCCGCGGATCCAGGTGCTGCACCGGCCGACGAAGGAGGGCCTGGGCAAGGCCTACCTCGCCGGCTTCCGGTGGGCGCTCGCTCACGACTACGACGTGATCGGCGAGATCGACGCCGACGGCTCGCACCAGCCCGAGCAGCTCCCGCAGCTCCTCGCCGCGCTCGAGGACGCCGACCTGGTGATCGGGTCCCGCTGGGTGCCCGGCGGCAGCGTGACCAACTGGGCGTTCACGCGCGAGCTGCTCTCGCGCGGCGGCAACCTCTACACGCGACTGCTGCTCGGCATCCACGTGCGCGACGCGACCGCCGGCTACCGCCTGTTCCGGCGTACGACGCTGGAGAAGATCGACCTCGACGACGTCTCGTCCTACGGCTACGTCTTCCAGGCCGACCTGGCGTTCCGCACGCTGCGCGCCGGGCTGCGCGTGGTCGAGGTGCCGATCGAGTTCGTGGAGCGGGTGCGGGGCGACTCGAAGATGACCCGCGACGTGGCCACCGAGTCGCTGCGCCGGATCACCCGCTGGGGGCTCGCGGAGCGTCGCCGCCAGCTTCGCGAGCGGCTCTCGCCGCCGAGCGGCGTGAAACATTCCGCGCCGTCTGCTCGTTGAACCGCGGAAGGACGTGCTGATGAAGCGACGGTTCCCGTGGTGGCTGCTGCTCGCGGCCTTCGTCCTGGTGCCCGCTGGTCGAGATCTACGTGATCATCCAGGTCGGCCAGGCGATCGGCCCGTGGTGGACGATCCTGCTGCTGATCGCCGACAGCATGCTCGGCTCCTGGCTGGTCAAGCGCGAGGGTCGCGCGCGCCTGGCGGGCGCTGCGCTCGGCGCTCGACGAGGGCCGGATGCCGGCCTCGGAGCTCGCCGACGGGATGCTGATCCTGGTCGGCGGCCTGCTGATGCTCACGCCCGGGCTTCGTGCTCGACATCGTCGGGGCGTTCTGCATCCTGCCGTTCACCCGCCCGGTCGGCCGCCGGGCGCTGGCCGGCTTCGTCAGCCGCAGACTGACGGTGGCCTCGTTCCCCGGCGCGGCTTCGTACGGCGGCGGCGCACCGGCTGGCCCGGCCGGACCTGACAGTCGCCCCGGACCGGATGTGGTCCGAGGCGACGTCGTCGACTGAGGCGGCCGCAAGGGCCTGGGGCTCAGGCCTTGGTCTTCCTGCGCGGCCGGTGGAGGTGCGCCGGGCCGATCTCGCCGCCGCGGAGCAGCTCCAGGCGCTCGGTGAGGATGTCCTCGAGCTCCTTGACGGAGCGGCGCTCGAGCAGCATGTCCCAGTGCGTGCGGACCGGCTTCTCGGCCTTCACCTCGGGCTTGATCCCGTCGACGGAGAGCGCCTCCGCGCCGCAGCGCGGGCACTCCCACACGGCCGGGATCTCGGCCTCGGTGGACATCGTGATCTCGAACCGGTGTCCCTGCGGGCACGCGTAGCCCACCTGCTGCCGGGCGGCGAACTCGATTCCGCGCTCGTCCTCGAAGCTCTGGCCTCCGAGACGGGCGCCTCGAAGTGTGCGCTCTGCCATGGAGCACCTCCCACAATGTGGTTGGTTACGTGCAAAGAAGTCTGGGGGTCTCGAAGGGGTGCCACACCACCCACGTCCAGATGCGAAGGGCGTAGGATTCCCTTCGTCATCCCTCAACGACTGTCGTACTCCGATGATTCCCCCAGCGCCACCCCTGTAAGCGTGCTTTCGGGCCACTTCGAGGCTCAGACCACGGCTGGGAGCCGGTTGCCGGCCTCCTCGATCCCGCGTTTCGGGTCGAGCCGGAGCAGGAAGAACGCGCCCAGGACGAAGAAGACGATCAGCGCGAAGATCGCCGGCCGGTAGGACCCGGTGACCTGGAACACCACGCCGAACAGCAGGGTGCCGAACCACGACGTGCCGCGCTCGGCGGCGCTGTAGAGGCTGAAGTACTCGCCCTCGCGGCCGCGCGGGATCAGCAGGCTGAAGAACGACCGGGACAACGCCTGGGTGCCGCCCAGCACGATCCCGATGGCGACCGCGACGCAGGTAGAACAGGATCGCGTTCCGCTCGGGCAGGAACATCGCCACCACCACGATCACCATCCACGCGAAGGTGCCGCAGAGGATCGACCGGTAGGCACCGAACCGCGCGGCCAGCCGCCCGAAGAACAGCGCCCCGCCGAACGCCACGAACTGGATCAGCAGGATCGTCGCGATCAGGACGGTCGTGCTCGAACCTCAGCTGCTTCTCGCCGTACGTCGACGCCGCGTAGATCACGGTCTGGATGCCGTCGTTGTAGAACAGGTAGGCGATCAGGAAGGTCAGCGTCATCGGGTAGCTGCGCAGGTCCCGCAGGGTCGCGAAGAGCTGGCCGAAGCTGCGCTGGAACAGCGCTGCCGTCGGCCGGCGACCACGTTGACCGGGGCGTAGTTGTGCAGCCGCACCAGCGGGATCATCGTGAATCCGGCCCACCACAGCGCGGCCGAGAGCAGCGAGAGCCGCACCGCCATCGCCTTGCCGAGGCCGATCGCGTCGTGGCCGAGGAACACGCCGAGGTTGATCGCCAGCAGCAGCGCCGCCGCCGAGGTAGCCGAAGGCCCAGCCGCGCGAGGAGACGTCGGTCGCGCTCGTCCTCGGTCGAGATGTCGACCAGGATCGCGTAGTAGGCGACCAGCGAGCAGCCGCCGAGGATGCTGCTCAGCACGACGGCGACGGCGCCGATCTGCCAGTTGTCGCCCTCCAGGAAGAACAGCAGCGCGGCGAAGAACGCGCCGGCGAACGCGAACCCGCCCATGTTCCACTTCTTGCGCGGCGACCGGTCCACGAAGGCGCCGACGACCGGCAGCACGAACGCGCTCGCGATGGTCGCGAAGCTGGTCAGGTAGAAGGGCAGCGAACCGGCCGCCAGGTGCGAGCCCGAGCACGTTCACCGTCTTGTTGCAGGTGTCGTCGGCGTCGGCGCAGCCGGCGGCGTTGCCGGCGACCGTGATCATGTACGGCGCGAAGAGCACCGAGAGCACCGTCGTGTAGTACGCCGAGTTGGCCCAGTCGTACCAGTTCCACGCCTTCTGCTGCCGCAGCCGGTCGATCGGTCCGAGGTCGGCGATGCTCGTGGGAGCCGTGTGTGTCATGGATGGTCCCTCCACTGTCCCCGGGCCACGAGGACGTCTCGCAGCAGATCGGTGCGATCGGTGATCAGTCCGTCGACCCCGAGGTCGAGCAGGTGGTGCATCTCGTCGGGCTCGTCGACGGTCCACACGTGCACGTGGAGACCTGCGGCGTGCGCACGTCGTACGAGGGTGGGCGTGACGACGGTGAGCCGCCCGCGCCGGTGGGGCACCTGCAGCGCCGCCGGCCGGTGCGGACCGCGCAGCAGCGTGTGGGCGAGTGCCGCCGAGGGCGCCGCCTTGACCACGGCCACCTCCGGCGGCGACGCGGAGGTGGCGACCCGGCCGGCCGTGAGGCGCGCGGAACGTGCGCATCCGCCGGGGCGAGAACGACCCGACGCACACCCGGTCCGTGGGCGGCGGTGCGCTCGATCAGGGCCGCCAGCGGGTGGACCGCCGCCTCCGCCTTGAGGTCGATGTTGAACCGGACGGCCGGGAACTCCTCGAGCAGCTCCGCCATGGTCGGTACGGCGTGCGCACCGCCGATCCGGGCCCGCCCGATCTCCTCGGCGGTCAGCGTGCGCGATCGGCCCCATCTGGTCGGTGACCCGGTCGAGCACGGCGTCGTGGAAGGCCAGCAGCACGCCGTCGCGGCTCGCGTGCACGTCGGTCTCGAGGTAGTGGTAGCCGAGCTGCACCGCGTGCCGGAACGCGTCGAGCGTGTTCTCCAGGCCCACCAGCTCGGCATGCATCGCGCCGCCGCGGTGGGCCATCGCGATCACCGAGCCGGGCTGGTCCAGCACGGCGTCGAGGTAGGCGAACCCGGTGCGCGGGGTCCTCGTCGGCGCCACGCGTGCAGTATTCACGGCCATGGACCCGATGGTCCCGGTAAACCACCGGCCGCCACCATCCGCGTTGCTACTCAGGTTCCGGCTCTCCCGGTGGTCGAGCATTCCCCGGTGGTCGAGCCTGTCGAGACCTGGTCTCGACCAGCTCGACCGGCTAGAGGTCGTGGAAGGTCTCGATCTGTGCCCCGAGCTGGTTGAGGCGATCGGCCAGGCCCTCGTAGCCGCGGTTGATCACGTAGACCGAGCGCAGCACCGAGGTGCCCTTGGACGCCAGCATCGCGAGCAGGATCACCACCGCCGGTCGCAGCGCGGGAGGGCACACGATCTCGGCCCCGGACCAGTGGGTCGGTCCCTCGATCATCACCCGGTGCGGGTCGAGCAGCGTCACCCGACCCCCGAGCTTGTTGAGGTCGGTGAGATAGATCGCCCGGTTCTCGTAGACCCAGTCGTGCAGCAGCGTGTTGCCCTCGGCAGTCGCCGCAATGATCGCGAAGAAGGGCAGGTTGTCGATGTTGAGGCCGGGGAACGGCATCGGGTGGATCTTGTCGTGGGGGGAGTACAGCGCCGAGGCGTGGGTGGTGATGTCGACCAGCCGGGTCTGCCCGTTGGCGGCGAGGTACTCCGGTGAGCGGTCGTAGCCGAAGCCCATCTCCTCGAGCAGAGCCAGCTCGATCTCGAGGAACTCGATCGGCACCCGCCGCACCGTGATCTCCGACTTCGTCACGATCGCCGCGGCGAGCAGGCTCATCGCCTCGATCGGGTCCTCGCTCGGCGCGTAGTCCACGTCGGCCTCGATCTCGGCGCACCCGACCACGGTCAGTGTCGTGGTCCCGATTCCGCCGATCTTCACCCCCAGCTTCTCCAGGAAGAAGCAGAGGTCCTGGACCATGTAGTTGGAGCTCGCGTTGCGGATCACGGTGGTGCCCTGGTGCAGCGCGGCGGCCATCAGGGCGTTCTCGGTGACCGTGTCACCGCGCTCGGTGAGCACGATCGGGCGCTGCGGGGAGACGTCGTCGTGCACCCGGGCGTGGTAGCTGCCGTCGGTGGCCGCCACCTCGAGCCCGAACGGCCGGAGCGCGGTCAGGTGGGGCTCGACGGTGCGCTTGCCGAGGTCGCAGCCGCCGGCGTACGGCAGGTCGAAGCTGGTGTCGCGGTGCATCAGCGGTCCGAGGAACATGATGATCGAGCGGGTACGACGGGCGGCCGCCGCGTCGATCCCGGCCAGGTCGAGGTTGGCCGGCGGCACGATCTCGAGGTCGTTGTCGGCGTTGAGCCAGCGGGTGCGCACGCCGATGCTCTCGAGCACCTCGAGCAGCCGGTGGACCTCCTCGATCTTGGCCACCCGCCGCAGCGTCGTCCGCCCGCGGTTGAGGAGCGCGGCGCAGAGCAGGGCGACGCCGGCGTTCTTCGAGGTCTTCACGTCGATGCTGCCGGAGAGCGTCGTGGGACCGGTGACGCGCAGGTGCGTCGGGCCGGCGCCGAGCTGGACGATGGGGTTGTCCAGGGCCTCGCCGATCCGGGCGATCATCTCGAAGGTCAGGTTCTGGTGGCCACGCTCGATCCGGTTGACCGCGCTCTGGCTGGTGTTGAGCACGTCGGCGAGCTGCTGCTGCGTCCAGCCGCGGTGCTTGCGCGCGTCGCGGATCAGGGTGCCGATGCGGCTCAGGTAGTCGTGGTTCACGCCGGACACCGTAATGCCAGATATGAGATAAGTCGAAAGACCCGGGACATGTGCGGCGGCCGTGTCGCGCGGTCATGTCGCGCGGTCAGGTCGCGGGTCAGTCGGGGGCGTTCAGGCGGTTCCGATGACGACCGTGGAGTCGTGGTCCTCCGAGCGCGCGACCCGGGCGCGGAGCCCGTTGCGCTGGAACAGGTCGGAGGCCACCGGCGCCTGGGCGACGCCGGTCTCGATCAGCAGGTGGCCTCCGGGTGCCAGCCAGTCGCGCGCGCCGGCGGCCACCCGGCGGTGGACGTCGAGGCCGTCACCGCCGCCGTCGAGCGCGATCCGGGCCTCGTGGTCGCGCGCCTCGGGGGGCATGGTCGCGATAGCAGCGGTCGGCACGTAGGGCGCGTTGACGGCCAGCACGTCGACCCGGCCGCGCAGGTCGCCCGGCAGCGCGTCGTACAGGTCTCCCTCGTGGACCCGGCCCCCGCGGGCCTCGAGATTGAGCCGCGCCGAGGCGACCGCCCGCGGGTCGAGGTCGGCGGCGTGCATCTCGATGCCGGGCGCCTCCGCGAGCAGGGCGGCCCCGATCGCGCCGGTGCCGCAGCACAGGTCCACGACCACCGGGTGCGATCGCTCGGCCAGCAGCCCGAGCGCGAGGTCGACCAGGAACGCCGTGCGCCACCGTGGCACGAAGACGCCGGGGCCGACGAACACCCGCAGACCCCGGAAGCCGGCCCAGCCGAGCACGTGCTCCAGGGGCTCTCCGGCGACCCGCCGCGCGAGGAGTCGCTCCAGGTCGTCCGGCCCGTCGGCCCCTTCCAGCAGGAGCGCCGCCTCGTCCTCGGCGAACACGCAGCCCGCCGCCCGGAGCCGGTCGACGACCGCTCCGGCGTCGGTCACTCAGATCGGTGCGGCGTAGCGCAGGAAGAAGTCGCGCTCCGGGTCACGCCCGCCGTTGGGGTCGGGGACGTCGCGGGTGTCGAGCTCCGCACGCGTGTCCTCGAGCCGGATCGGCTCGGGCAGGTGCCGATAGTCCGGCTTGTCGTCGATGTCCATGCGCCCCACCTCCGTCTGTCTGGTCAGGATACGCCGCGGTGCGCGAGCATGACGCCCATGAGTGACCTCGTCCTCGGGCCCCTCGTCCGCTACGTCGACACGACACGGGCCTGCGTGTGGGTCGAGACCCGCTCCACGGCCGAGGTCACCGTCGTGGCGGCGGAGCGTCGGTTCTCCGCGCGCACCTTCGTCGTGCACGGGCACCACTACGCGGTGCTCGAGATCGACGGGCTGGGAGCAGGGACCCACACCCCCTACGCGGTCGAGGTGGACGGTACGACGGCGTGGCCGCCCGCCGACACGTCGTACCCGGAGCCCGTGCTGGCCACCCTCGAGCCGGACAAGCCGCTGCGGCTCGCGTTCGGCTCCTGCCGCACCAGCGTCGGACACGACGCCCACGGCAACCGCAGCCACGGTGTCGACGCGATGCGCGCCTACGCGCTGCGGATGGCCGGGGTCACCCACGCCGGCGAGGACGACCCGGACGGCAGCCCGGACGCGATGGCGTGGCCGGACCTCGTGCTGTTCCTCGGAGACCAGGTCTACGCCGACGAGACCACGCAGGAGATGCAGGAGTTCATCGAGTCCCGGCGGTCCCTCGACGAGCAGCCCGGCAAGGAGCTCAAGGACTACGAGGAGTACGCCCACCTGTACAAGCTGGCGTGGAGCGACCCGGCGAACCGCTGGCTGCTCTCGACGCTGCCGAGCCTGATGATCTTCGACGACCACGACATCCGGGACGACTGGAACACGTCCCAGGCGTGGAAGGAGGAGATGGAGCAGACCTCCTGGTGGCACGGCCGGATCGTGGCCGGGCTCGCGTCGTACTGGGTCTACCAGCACCTGGGCAACATGACGCCGGAGGAGCGTGCCGAGGACCCGGTCTGGCGTCTCGTCCGCGACCACGACGGCCCGGGCGAGGCCGACGTCAGCGACGCACTCGACGCGTTCGCCGACCGCGCCGACCAGGAGCCGGAGAGCTACCGGTGGAGCTACGTGCGCGACCTCGGCACCCAGGCGCGGCTGGTCGTGGTCGACTCCCGCGCGGCACGGGTGCTCGACCCCGAGAAGCGCTCGATGCTCGACGAGGGGGAGTTGGCCTGGCTCGACGAGCAGCTCCGCGGTGACGTCGACCACCTGCTGATCGGCACGTCGCTGCCGTTCCTGCTCGCGCCCGGCCTGCACTACGTGGAGGCGTTCAACGAGGCGCTGGCACGCGGGGGCGTGGGGCCGGCGGCTGGAGACGCCGGGCGAGAAGATCCGGCAGGCGGTCGACCTCGAGCACTGGGCGGCGTTCCAGGACGCCTTCCAGCGGGTCGCACGCACGATCCTCGAGGTCGCCGAAGGGCGGCGGGGGCGAGCGCCGCGGACGATCACGTTCCTGTCCGGCGACGTGCACCACTGCTACGTCTCCGAGGCGTTCGCCCGCGGCCCCGCCCGTCGTGCCGCGCAGGGAGCCGGATCCTGCAGGCGGTCTGCTCGCCGATCCGCAACCCGCTGGCGCGCAAGTGGCGGTTCGCGACCGCGTTCCTCTCCTACGGCGTCGCCGGGCCGCTGGGCCACGTGGTCGCCCGCTCGGCGAAGGTGCCGCGACGCCCCCATGAGGTGGCGGCTGCTCAAGGGGCCCTGGTTCGACAACAACCTCGCGACCCTGGAGGTCGTGCCCGACGGGCTGCGGATCTGGTGGGCGACCGGTGTGGTGCCCGGCGACGACCACGAGCACCCGCGGCTGACCACCGTCGCCGACGTGCATCTGGTCGCCGACGGGAGTCCGCCGGAGCCACCGGAGCCCCGGCGCCGCGCGGCGGTCCGCACCCTGCGGGAGAAGGTGTCCCGGGTCAGGGTGTCGCGCCGGGGGAGATGACCGGTGGTTGCGGGTGGCTGCGGGTGGCTGTGGCTGCGGGTTCACCACGGTATGCAGACGAACCTGCGCATCCCACGACGAGCACTTCGTGGGGAGCGCCGGTTCATCGTGGGAGCCACACGTGCCTGTCCGAGATGTCGCGGTCATCCCTGCATACCGTGGTGAACCCGCCCCTCCCACGACGGGCCTGCGCCCTCCGGATCACCCAGTCGCGCACGGCTCGACGACCACCCGGTCACCGAGGCGCATCCGCCCGGGGGCGACCACCTCGGCGACCAGCCCGAGGTTGGTCTCGTTCGCCTCGCCGATCCGGGCCAGCAGGCCACGCTCCTGGGGCAGCCCGATCTGGGGCATCGTCACCATCACGCAGCGCTCCATCGGGCGCAGGATTCGCAGCTCGACGTCGCCGATCCGCACTGTTCGACCGAGCCAGGCGTCCTCGTCGAAGCCGGCGTCGGTGCCGTTGTCGACCAGCACGTTGGCACGGGCCCGACGGACGTCGACCGGGCGGCCGTACAGCTCGCCGATCCGGGCCAGCGACGACGTGGTCAGCAGGTGCAGGTCGGCCTCGTCGAAGTGCGGGACGTCGTCCTCGTGGGCCAGGCGCACCGCGCGGCCCAGGTGCCGGCTCAGCAGCTCGTGGACGGCCGGGTCGTCGCCCCGCGCGCTGGTGCCGTCGGGAAACGTCACGACCGGGGTCGGGCCGTCGTACGACGCGGAAAGGGAGAGCAGACCGTCCATCTTCGTGAACCGGCGGGAGCTCTTGCCGCTGCCGAGCTTGCCGTCGGCGGCGCGGACCGCCCAGAGGCGGTCGCCCTCAACCCCGCGCAGGTCGACGTTCACGGCGGTGAGGTCCTCGCCGACCACGGACTTGACCGGGTAGCGGGTGAGCGCGGCGACGTGCACCGTCGCAGCCTACGAGCCCGCTCGGGGAACCCGGTGGTCGACGTGCTGGCCGGCCTCGCCGCCGCGGGTGCAGCCGGTGTGGCACGATCGCCCGGGTGACCAGCAGTCCCGCCGAGGAGCAGCACCTGCGCGACCTCGCCCGCTGCGAGGGGGAGTCCCGATGAGCAAGGCCACGCACGCCGCCGACACCCATGACCTGATCCGCGTGCACGGGGCGCGCGTCAACAACCTCCAGGACGTCAGCGTCGAGATCCCGAAACGCCGGCTGACGGTGTTCACCGGCATCTCCGGTTCCGGCAAGAGCTCGCTCGTCTTCGCCACGATCGCCGCGGAGTCGCAGCGGATGATCAACGAGACCTACAGCGCGTTCGTGCAGGGCTTCATGCCGACCCTCTCGCGGCCCGACGTCGACCTGCTCGAGGGCCTGACCACCGCGATCATCGTCGACCAGGAGCGGATGGGCTCGAACCCCCGCTCCACCGTCGGCACCGCCACGGACGCCAACGCGATGCTCCGGATCCTGTTCAGCCGGCTGGGTGACCCCTACGTCGGGCCTCCCACCGCGTTCTCGTTCAACGTCCCGACGCGCAAGGCGAGCGGGGTGATGAGCACCGAGAAGAGCGGCCGGGTCGAGAAGAACGTGGTGCGCAACGTGGTCTACCTCGGGGGCATGTGCTCGCGGTGCGAGGGGATGGGCGCGGTCAGCGACTTCGACCTGACCGCCCTGTACGACGAGACCAAGTCGCTCAACGAGGGGGCGCTCACGATCCCCGGCTACAGCATGGACGGCTGGTACGGGCGCATCTTCAAGGGCGCCGGCTTCGACATGGACAAGCCGATCAAGAGCTTCACCAAGAAGGAGCTGCAGGACCTGCTCTACAAGGAGCCCACCAAGATCCAGGTCGAGGGCATCAACCTGACGTTCGAGGGCGTGATCCCGAAGATCCAGAAGTCGATGCTCTCCAAGGACGTCGACGCGATGCAGCCCCACATCCGCGCCTTCGTGGAGCGAGCGATCACCTTCGACAGCTGTCCGGAGTGCGAGGGCACCCGGCTCAGCAAGGAGGCCCGCTCATCGAAGATCCAGGGGAAGACCATCGCCGACGTCTGCATGATGCAGATCAGCGACCTGGCCGGCTGGGTCAGGGACCTGGACGAGCCGTCGGTCGCCCCGCTGCTGACCGGTCTGCGACATGTCCTCGACTCGTTCGCGGAGATCGGTCTCGGGTACCTCTCACTCGACCGTCCGGCGGGCACGCTGTCCGGCGGCGAGGCGCAGCGCACCAAGATGATCCGGCACCTCGGCTCGTCGCTCACCGACGTCACCTACGTCTTCGACGAGCCGACGATCGGCCTGCACCCGCATGACATCGAGCGCATGAACGACCTGCTGCTGCAGCTGCGCGACAAGGGCAACACCGTTCTCGTCGTCGAGCACAAGCCCGAGACCATCGCCATCGCCGACCACGCCGTCGACCTCGGTCCCGGCGCCGGCACCGATGGGGGCACCGTCTGCTTCGAAGGCACCGTGGAGGCACTGCGGGCCAGCGACACCACGACCGGCCGGCACCTCGAGGACCGGGCCACGCTCAAGCAGTCGGTGCGTCCGCCGTCCGGTGTGATGGAGATCCGCGGGGCCTCGACGCACAACCTCCGGGACGTGGACGTGGACCTCCCGCTCGGGGTGCTCTGTGTGATCACCGGCGTCGCCGGCTCCGGCAAGAGCTCACTGATCCACGGCTCGGTCGACGGCCGCGACGGCGTGGTCGTGGTCGACCAGGGTGCGATCCGCGGCTCGCGACGCAGCAACCCGGCGACGTACACCGGACTGCTCGACCCGATCCGCAAGGCGTTCGCGAAGGAGAACGGCGTCAAGCCGGCGCTGTTCAGCTCCAACTCCGAGGGCGCGTGCTCGACCTGCAACGGCGCCGGCGTGATCTACACCGAGCTGGGCGTGATGGCCACCGTCGAGTCGACCTGCGAGGAGTGCGAGGGGAAGCGCTTCCAGGCGTCGGTGCTGGAGTACACCTTCGGTGGCAAGAACATCAGCGAGGTGCTCGGCATGTCCGTGGCCCAGGCCGAGGCGTTCTTCGGTGCCGGCGACACGCGTACGCCGGCCGCCCACAAGGTCCTCGACCGGCTGGCCGACGTGGGGCTCGGCTACCTCCGCCTCGGCCAGCCGCTCACAACTCTGTCCGGCGGCGAGCGGCAGCGCCTCAAGCTGGCCACCCAGATGGCCGGCAAGGGCACCGTCTACATCCTGGACGAGCCGACCACCGGGCTGCACCTCGCCGACGTCGAGAACCTGCTCGGCCTGCTCGACCGGCTCGTCGACTCCGGCAAGTCGGTGATCGTGATCGAGCACCACCAGGCGGTCATGGCGCACGCCGACTGGATCGTCGACCTCGGTCCGGGCGCCGGCCACGACGGCGGCCTGGTCGTGTTCGAGGGCACGCCCGCCGAGCTGGTCGCGAAGGCGTCCACGCTCACCGGCAAGCACCTGGCGGCGTACGTCGGCGGCTGACCGGGATAGTCCCGAACGCCTGACAGCTTCTCTGGCCCCGGGAACATGTCATACGTTCGGGACTACCCGCCTGCCGACCCGCCGATAACGTGCATTATGTCAACTTGCCAAGGGGTGACCCCCTGGGCACCTGCCCCGTGATCAGGAGTCCAGCCAGCGCCCGTCGCGCATCAGCAACCGGTGGGCGAGCTCGTTGACCTCGCGCCAGGCCCGGATCTCCCGGGGTACGACGCGGTAGAAGGTGTAATTGTCCAACTGACGAGGATCGAATCCGGTCTTCTCGGCGAACGCGTCCCCGGTCGCCTCGTCCAGCCCCTCCAGCACGCTCGCCGCGGCCTCGACCAGCACCACGTCACGGGTCGGGCCGACCCCGACGCGCACCTGCCCGCCGCTTCGCAGGTTGCGCGCCGTCGGGCTGGCGTCCTCGGTGGCGATCAGCAGCGCATCGTCGTGCCAGAGGAACGACAGCGGAACCAGGTGCGGTCCGTCGTCCCCCGACGTCGCGAACCACGCGTCGACGTCGTGCTGCAGCCGCGCGCGGGTGTCCCGGATGCGCTGGTCACGGGGTCGTGGCGCGTCGATGCTCAGCTCCCTTGCCTCGGGGTCGGCGCTTCGAGGGCGAACGCGTTCATGATCGCCTCTGTCAGCAACGTCTCCTGGTCGTCGTAGAGGTGGCCGACCTGGCGCCCGAGCTGCGCGCTGCCGATCGTGAGGATGTTGTCACAGCTCACCACACTGTCCCCGTCGATCCCGTTGCGCGGCCCGACCGGCACCTCCGTCGACAGCCCCTTGATCGCGCTCGTGATCGGCGCAACGGTGACCCGTGACATCACCTCCCGCACCTGGTCACGGGTCAGCACGAGCACCGGCCGCGTCCTGTCCAGCCGGGCCAGCATGATGTCGCGCATCAGTCGAGGTCGTCGAGGTCCAGATCCGCGACGAGGTGCTCGAAGTCCGGGTAGTCCCCCGTACGGGTCAGGATCTCAGCGTCCCTCTCGGCGACGCGGCGGCGGCGGTCGGCCTCGAGAGCGCGCGCGACGACGGCGGCACGGCTGCCGCTGCCGTCACGCACCAGCTGATCGACGTAGCTCACCAGCTCGTCGGGAAGCCGGATCGCGATCTGCCGGCTCATGGACCATGACGATACCAGAGCGGGATGCGATCCGGTATGCAGCCTCAGGGGTGCTCGGCGTCGGTCGTCTCTGCGCCGCTGGCGTACTTGCGGTCGATGCGCATGGTGTTCAGCCACACGCACGCCACTGCCACGGCCAGGATCACGAGGTCCCTCCGAAGGTCAGGGAGCTGCCGAACGCGACGATCACGACCACGAACGCAAGGGCGATCAGCATGCCCTGTCCCCAGACCTGGAACCGCCGGGCGTAGTCCATGGCCTCAGCCTCTCCGGAGCGATTCCAGCAGGACGCGCTCCTCGTCGTCGGTGAGTCCCGAGCGCCAGGGTCGCTCCGGGTCCTGCCGCCGCCAGGCCGCCACGTCGGTCAGCGTCTCCTCCAGCGGCCGCGGCGCCAGTCCGGCGGCGTAGGCCTTGTCTCCCCTCAGCGACCCGAGTGCCAACGAGTCGTCGGGCAGCCACAGCGGCAGTGAGCGTGGACCCATCCACTCGTGCACGTCGTGCTCGCGCAGCCAGTCCGGGTCGGCCCACACGACCTCGCCCGTATGGCCGGCGGCCGACCGGGCCGCGGCCACGTGCTCCTCCAGCGGTACGACGGGCCCGCACGCGTTGTAGGCGCCACCCACCCGCTCGGTGGCGCAGAGCAGCAGCCAGGCGGCGAGGTCACGGGCGTCGATGACCGACGTCCGGAGGTGACGGACATCCGGGGCGAGCACGCTACCGGCGGGGTTCGAGGGTGCGGCGAACCGGGTCGGCCAGTAGCCGGTGCGGTCCGACCAGTCCCCCGGACCGCCGATCAGCCCCGCCCGGGCGATCGTGCAGCGCTCGCCGTACACATCCTGCACGGCCCGCTCGCAGGCGACCTTCGCGGCGCCGTACTCCTCCATCGAGGCCATCGCGTCCGACCCCAGCGGCTCGCGCAGCGCCGAAGACTCGTCCTGGTCGGAGGTGGTCTCGTCCGCGTACACGTTGGCCGTCGACACGAACACGAAGTGCGCCACGTCGGGGAGGGCTTCGGCCGCCCGGCGTACGTGGCCGGGCTGCCGCGAGACGTCGACGGCGGCGTCCCAGCGCTCCCCCGCCAGCGGGTCCAGCGCGTCGGGGCGGTCCCGGTCGGCGGCCACCAGCCGCACCCCGTCGGCCGCCTCACCGGACTCGCCGCGCGCCACGCAAACCACCTCGTGCCCGGCGTCGCGCGCCTGGACGGCCACCTCTCGTCCCAGCCACGCGGTCCCACCCAGCACCAGAATCCTCATGGCGCAACAATGTCCTGCATGCCCCGCCACGTCACGTCCCGGATCGTCTGCGACATCACCGACCCGGCGGACCTCGTCCTCGCCTTCGCCGCTGCGGACCACCACGAGCTCGAGTCGGAGCGGATCTCCCTCACCGTCGACGACGCGGAGGTTCCGCACCGTGAGGTGGGCGACCGCCACGGCGGGCGGCTGCACGTGCTCTCCCCGGCCCCGGTCGGTCGTCTGGTCGTGTCCTACGAGGCCAGCGTGGCCCAGGCGCCAGGACCGGCGCCCGGGTGGCCCGCGGAGCGGATCGAGTACCTTCGCCCCAGCCGCTACGCGGAGTCCGACCGGCTCGGGCCGGTGGCCGCGGCCGCGTTCGGCGACGTGACCGGCCGCGAGCTCCTCGACGCCGTGAGCAGCTGGGTCGGCGTCCGACTTGCCTACGTGAGCGGGTCCAGCCGCCCCACGGACGGTGCCGTCGACACCTACCTCGCACGCCAGGGCGTCTGCCGCGACTTCGCGCACCTCGCGATCGCGCTGCTGCGGGCCCGCAACGTGCCGGCGCGGCTGGCCGCGGTCTACGCGCCGGGACTGAGCCCGATGGACTTCCACGCCGTCGCCGAGGCCTGGGTGGAGGAGGCGTGGCACGTCGTCGACCCCACCTCGCTCGCCCCGCGCCAGTCGATGGTGCGGATCGCGACCGGCCGCGACGCCGCCGACACCGCGTTCATGAGCGTGTACGCCGGGCTGGTCGACCTGGTCTCCGTCGAGGTGTCCGCAGTCGTCGACGGCGAGCTCCCGCGTGACCATGCCACCGCCCTGTGCACGCTCTCCTGACCGGGACCGCGAGCGGCCCGGTTGGGCACCATCGCCTAGGCTTCCACCCCGTGACTGCACGCACGAAGTACCTCGCCGTCCTGCTCGCCTGCCTCGCGCTCGTCGCAACCGGCTGCGGCGACAAGGGCACGCCGGACGCCAAGGCCTCCAAGGACACCACCACGAGTGCATCGCCCTCGGCGGACAGCGGAGCGTGCCAGTACCTCGACAGCGGCCAGCAGCCGGCGAAGAAGGTCGAGAAGCCTCCGGCCACGCCCGTCGCCGACGGTCCGGTGAAGGTCACGATCAAGACGCAACTTCGGTGACATGACCGCGACGCTCGACGGAAAGAACGCGCCGTGCGCCGTCAACTCGTTCCTGTCCCTGTCCAAGCAGGGCTACTACGACAAGACCGACTGCCACCGGATCACCTCCGACAAGCGTGGGTTCCACGTGCTCCAGTGCGGCGACCCGACGGGCACCGGCTCCGGCGACCCCGGCTACCGCTACGCCGAGGAGCTCACCGGCAAGGAGGACTACAAGGTGGGCAGCCTGGCGCTCGCCAACACCGGTCAGCCGAGCAGCTCGGGCGCGCAGTTCTTCATCAACTACGACGCCACCACCCTGCCGCCGAACTACACGCAGTTCGGCCAGCTGACCCCCGCGGGGCTCAAGGTCGCGCAGAAGGCGGCGAAGGCCGCGACCAAGGGCAAGCCCGACGGGTACGACGGTCCGCCGGCGACCAAGGTGACGATCACCGGGGTCACCCAGCAGTAGCTGCTCAGCCCAGCGGCTCAGCCCAGCGGCTGCGGCGTGTGCGGGTGCGCCGGGTCGGCGGCGAAGATCCGCTCGTAGATCTCGTAGATCAGCTCGGCCTTCTCGGCGTTGTAGTCCATCACCGAGTCGAAGGGTCGCGTCGCGAGGTCGCGCTTGAGCGCGGCGTACGCCTCCCGGTCGTCGTCGTGCTCGCGCAGCCAGTCGCGGAAGGCGCGGGTCCGCTGCGGCTCGACCGCGCCCGGCGAGAACACGTGCAGGTTGCAGACCGGGTCCGCGCCGCGGAGGCAGCGGTGCTCCTCCCAGTCGGGCTCGCGCACCCGGAGCGTGAAGCCGGCCGCCTCCAGGTCCGGGAGGTACGACGCCTCGTCGGCGGAGTCGGCCACGGTCAGGTCGAGGTCGATCACCGGCTTGGCGTGGAGTCCGGCGACCGACGTCGAGCCGATGTGCTGGAGGTCGAGCACCCGGTCCCCCAGCGCGTCACGCACCTGCCGCGGCCACCTCGTCGTACCGCGCCGGCCAGGTCGGATCGGGTGCGGCCACCTCGACCCGCCCCCCGGCACAGGGGCGCGTGCACGCCACCTGGGCGCGGCGGATCTCCTCGGCGTGGGTCGCTCGTACGGCCGCCAGAGCGGATGCACCTCACCCATCCAGGCGCCCCTGCTCCATCGTCACCGGCGACTCGACGGTGACCGTGCGCGACACCGTGCACAGCCGGTCGCGGATCTGCTCGATGGTGCGCGGCAGCACGTCACGGGCCGCGTCACCGGCCTCGCCCTCGGGGAAGGTGATGTCGATGGTGACCGGTCAGGTTGACCATCCGGTTGCCCTGCTCGTCGCGGATCTTGTCGCCGCTGCAGCGCAGGGAGAACGACGTCCGGCTCCGCGCGCTTCCCGGTGACGTGCGCGACGTCGAGCGCGGTGCACCCGGCGATCGCTGCCAGCAGCAGCTCGACCGGGCTGAAGTCGGGATCGTCACCCGAGCCGATCGGCAGCACGCCGCCGCGGCGGTTGATCGCCTTGTAGCGCCTCTCCCCCATCTGGCTCAGGCTGACGGAACGGTAGGTCTGTCGGCCATGCCTGCCACTCTGCCATCCGCCCAAGATGACGAAGTCCAAGGGGAGCACGCTGCGCCCCTCCTCATCACGCACGCTGGCTGCGTGCTCGTCAGTCGCCGTGGCTCCGCCACGGCTCCCTCCTCCGCCAAGCCACCACCCCAACGAATCGCTCGCTGCGCTCCCGATTCGCCGGGGACCCCGGAAGAACGCTCGCACGCGCTGAGCGGCGCTCGCTTGCACCCCCCTTGGACTGACCCATCTAGTGTTCGCGCATGGCCCGCACGGAGTTCCGGATCGGCGACGAGGGCGTCAACGGCTACCGGCTGCTGAACTCGCTCGTCGTACCCCGCCCGATCGCGTGGGTGTCGACGCTCGACGCCCGCGGCCGGGCCAACCTGGCGCCGCACTCGTTCTTCAGCGTCGCCAGCGCCGATCCGCCGACCGTCATGTTCACCTCCGTCGGCGACAAGGACACGCTGCGCAACGTGCGAGAGCCACCGGCGAGTTCGTGGTCTGCGTCGCCAGCGCTCCCCTGCTGCACGCGGTCAACGACTCGAGCGCGCCGTTCGAGCACGGCGACGGACGAGGCCCAGGAGCTCGGGATCGCGATGGAGCCCTCGGTCCGAGGTCGCTCCCGCACGTGTCGCCGACTCCCCGGCGTCGATCGAGTGCCGGCTCGACCGGCTGGTCGAGGTGGGTCGTCGACCGTGGTGCTCGGCACCGTCGTGCTGGTGACCGTGCGTCGACGACGTCCTCGACGGCGCGCACCCGATGATGGAGGGGCTGATGCCGCTCTCGCGACTCGGCCGCAACGAGTGGGGTCTCCCGCCCGAGGTGATCCGGCTGGACCGTCCGCGCACCGTCGACGACGTGCGCTGACCGTCAGGCCGAGCAGCCCTTCGCGAACATCCTGAGGTGCTTCACGTCGGGGAACTCCTTGCCCAGCCGCTGGTCCAGGATGTTGTCAGCGACCTCCGTCGTCGGTCGCCCTGGTCGCCCGCAGCCCGTCGACGGCGTACCGCGTCTCCTTGACGTCCCAGGCGAACACGATTCCGGGCGGCTCGTGCGCCACCGCCTGGCGCACCACGAGCGCGCCGTCCGAGCAGGACACGCTCAGGTAGCCGCCAGTGGTGTCGGTCGCCACGAACGGCACCACCGGCTGCCCGTCCGCCGTGACCTCGCCCAGGCTGTCGTCGAACGCGTAGACCTGGACCTGGAAGCCGCCGCGAGGATGCTCCGGGCGCAGCGCCAGCAGGTCGCCCTCCCGGCCGGGCAGGCTCACCCGCGTCGCCGACGTGAGGTCCAGGCCAGCGGGGTCGCGCACCTTCGCCGAGTACCGCCGGCCGTTCACCGTCGTGAAGAGCACGCCCGGGCACGCCGCGTCGTCGCGCGTGAGCAGCAGCTTGTCCGGGTGACCCGTCGCCGTCGAGGTCGACCTCGGCGGGCACCTCGGCCTCGCGTTGCGCGCGGCCGCCTTCGACTGGGTCTGCGTGCAGCCGACGAGTCGCTTCGGGCGCCTGTGTCGGCACGGAGGCTTGCTGCCCGCACCCCGAGGCCAGCATGCTCGCGGCGGCCAGGGTCAGCATCAGCGTGCGCGTCATGCGGATGGGACGCGACGGCCCGGGCCGGGGTTCCATGCGGCTCAGCCTAGGGTGAGGCGATGGCCGTCACGTATCCGCAGTCTCCAGCTCTCCGAGGCCCGGCACCGGTTCGACCTGCTCCGGGTCACGTCGTACGACGTGACGCTCGACCTGGCCGCCGCGGACGACCACGTTCGCGAGCCGCAGCGAGTGATCCGGTTCGAGTCGGTGGGCGGCTCCACGTTCGTCGACGTCAAGCCGGTCACCCTGCACGCCGCCACGCTCGACGGCGCCCGCTCGACGTCGGCCGGCTCGACCGCGGCCGGCTGCCGCTCGACCTGGCCGCGGGCAGCCACGTGCTCGTGGTCGAGGCGACGATGCCGTTCCGCAACGACGGCGAGGGCCTGCACCGCTCGGTCGACTCGGTCGACGGCCACGCGTACGTCTACGCCATGAGCTTCCTCGACGCGGCGCCCACGATCTTCGCCTGCTTCGACCAGCCGGACCTCAAGGCGCCGTACACGGTCCACCTCACCACGCCGACGGACTGGACCGGTCCGCGGCAACGCGGCCGCGCACCCAGGTCGAGCCCGGCCGTGGGAGCTCGCGACCGACCCAGCCGCTGTCGACGTACTTCGTCACGCTCGTCGCCGGGCCGTACCACGTGCTCGAGCACGGAGCACGACGGCATCCCGCTCGGCCTGTCGTCGCGGCAGTCGCTGGCCGCGCACCTCGACGAGCAGGCCGACGAGCTGTTCACCGTGACCCGGCAGTGCTTCGACGAGTACCACCGGCTGTTCGGCGTCCGCTACCCGTTCGGCGACTACCACCAGGCGTTCGTGCCGGAGTTCAACGCCGGCGCGATGGAGAACCCGGGTCTGGTGACGTTCCGCGACCCGCTGGTGTTCACCTCGCGCGCGACCCGCCGCCAGCACATCTCCCGGGCGATGGTCGTCGCGCACGAGATGGCCCACCAGTGGTTCGGCAACCTGGTCACCCTGGCGTGGTGGGACGACCTCTGGCTCAACGAGTCGTTCGCCGAGTACATGGGCTACCGGGTCACCGTCGGAGGCCACCGAGTTCACCGACGCACTGGTCGAGTTCGCCAACATGCGCAAGACCTGGGGGCTGGTCGCCGACGGACGTCCCTCCACCCACCCCGTAGCAGGCACCGGCGCGGTCGACGCCGCGTCCGCGCTGCAGGACTTCGACGGGATCAGCTACGCCAAGGGCTCCGCGGCTCTGCGGCCAGCTCGCCACACTGGCTCGGCGACGACGTGTTCCTGGGTGGTGTCCGGCGGCACTTCGACCTGCACGCCTTCGGCAACGCGACCATGAGCGACCTGTTCTCGGCCTGGGAGGACGCCGGCGCGGGTGACCTGACGCCGTGGACGAGCGCCTGGCTGCGCACGTCCGGCATGGACGAGATCCGGCTCGACCGGGACGCCGGCGTCGTGCGTCGTACGCCGCCTGCCGGGCAGGACGTACGACGCAACCACGCGGTCCACCTCGCCCGCTGGGACGGCTCGGGCTGGGCGGAGGAGCCGCTCACGATCGAGGCCGACGAGACGCCGGTCGAGCTCGGCCAGGCACCGGTGCATCCTCGACCCGCGGGGCGAGACCTGGGCGTCGACCTCGTGCTCGACCCGGTCTCGGTCGAGGCGCTGCCGGACCTGCTGGCCGGGCATGTCCGACCCCCGAGTTCCGCGCCTCCGTCTGGAACGCCCTCAAGATGGGCGTGCACCACGCCCACGTCTCCCCCGCCGACGCCGCCGCCGTCCTGTGCGCCGGTCTCCGGGCGGAGACCAGGACGCGGCCGCTCAGCTCGCTGCAGACCTGGTCGAGCAAGCTGGTCGCGGTGAGTCCGCGACCCGGACGCGGTGGCCCGTCGTCTCCACGAGGCGTTCCGTGCCCGGCTCGCAACCGCCGATCCGGCCTCGGGCCTGGCCCTTGCCGCCCTGCGGGGCGTCGTCGCCACGGACACCGACGTCGACGAGCTGCGCCGGTGGCTGGCCGACGGGGTCGCCGGACGCCTCCCGCTCGACCTCGACCTGCGCTGGCGGATGGTGCGCCGGCTGACCCAGCTCGGTGCCACCGACCGGGCCGAGCTCGACGCCCGCCTCGACGAGGAGCGGCGGGCCGAGTCGCTGGTGCACCACGCCTGGTGCGTCGCCGCCCTCCCGACCGACGAGGCCAAGGAGTGGGCGTGGCGCCGCTTCCGCGGCACGACGACGTGCCGAACCACGAGCTCGAGGCGACCGGCCTCGGCTTCTGGCAGGGCGATCAGGACGACGCTGCTCGCGCCGTACGTCGACCGGTTCTTCGCCGAGATCGCCGACACCGTCCGGGTCCGCCAGGGCTGGGTGCTCGGCGAGGCGGCACGGTCGTTCTTCCCGCTGACCGTCCGTCGACCGGCGTACCGTCGACGCTCGCCCAGCGGCACGCTCGCCGACGACGACCTCGACCTCACGCTGCGCCGCAACCTGGTCGACGCGACCGACGACCTCGCGCACCGGGTGCGGGCCGAAGGCGTTGGACGTCGGCTGACGGCGCTGGGCGCGAGTCCGCCGCATGTGCGTGGTTGCTCGTTGTCCGGGCACCGCGCGGCAGTGCAACGACAAGTGCCGCAAATGCGGGCTACTACGTTGCACCGCACCTCGCGCCCACCCGCACCACTACGGCGCGCCGACGTCGTGCCGGCGCAGCACCAGCGACGGCAGCCGTCGCAGTCCCGGCCGCAGCCCGTGCGGCGAACATGTCACGCGGGATCGCGTGGTCGACCCCGGACGTCAGCGCCAGCGTCATGCCACCGATCAGCAGACCCGGCCCACAGGTCGGCGAACCAGTGCCAGGTCAGGGTCACCGACACGGTGACCATCCAGATCGACAGCAGCACCACGACGCCGCCAGAGCATCTGGACCGTGCGCGGGCTGACCTCGGCGTAGGTGCCGAGCAGGTAGGGCATCAGTCCGTAGACGAGCACGATGTTGGACGTGTGTCCGGACGGGTAGGCCATCCCGCCGACGAAGAAGTCCGGGTTGCCGGTGCCAGGCTCCCCACGCCCGAGCCCGATCTTGAGCACCGCGACGATCGCGTTGAGCATGAACACCGCGACCCCGGCCACGACCAGCGGCCGGAGCCGCCCGGTGCGTGCGCCAGATGCAGAACGATGACGGCACCGAGGATCGGCAGGCACACCGCGCGCTGCCCGATCCGGTCCAGCACGTGCAGCACCGGCAGCCACGCGTCGAGGCGGCGGCGGACGTTGAAGAACGCGTCGATCCCGATCCACGGACCCATCACGAGCAGCGTGAACCCGACGAACACCACGAACAGGAAGCCCGCCAGCGCGTACGCCGAGGACAACCTCCGAGGTCCAGTCGGAGCGCGGCTTGCGGGCCGCTCGGTGCATGGGTCCCTCGGCCTGTCGGCTGGCTAGAGTCGTGTGCATGTCCAGTGCGCGCCGTCCCGGCCCCTCGGTGCGGCTGCGGGTCACCGAGGTCAAGGGTGCCATGCGCACCCAGCACGAGGACCGGGTCGTCACCGAGGAGCCGCTCGAGATCCGGCTCGCGGAGCCCGGCTGCCGCCCGCACGGGTGACCGTCACCATGCGCACCCCGGGCCACGACTTCGAGCTCGCGGCCGGCTGGCTGTTCCACGAGGGCGTGCTGGCCTCGACCGACGACCTCGCCTCCGTCGCCTACTGCACCGACGTCGACCTCACGCCCGAGCAGGAGTTCAACGTGGTCACCGCGACGCCTGCGGGTGCCGGCGCGACGCACGGTCGGTGCCCGGCTACGGCGGCATGACGGCGGCATCCTCGGCCTGCGGCGTGTGCGGCACGGAGAGCATCGACGAGGTGTTCGCGACGCTCGGCGACCGGTCTCGCCCGGCCGTCGGCCCGGCCGCTCGTCCTGGGCCGTCGTACGCCGGCTGCCGGAGGCGATGCGCGAGCAGCAGCGGCTCTTCGACCGCACCGGCGGGCTGCACGCCGCGGCGCTGTTCTCCCCCGACGGCGACCTGCTCGTGCTGCGCGAGGACGTCGGCCGGCACAACGCGGTCGACAAGGTGTCCGGCGCACCGGCTGCTGGCCGGCGCGGCGCGCGGTCCCGAGGTGCTCGTCGTCAGCGGCCGGATCGGCTTCGAGATCGTGCAGAAGGCGGTCGCCTCCGGCGTCGCGGCGCTGGTCGCGGTCGGTGCGCCGACGTCGCTGGCCGTCGACCTCGCGCGAGCGGGCCGGGCTCACGGTCCTGCTGGCTGGACCCGCGACGACCGGACCGTCGTCTACAACGGTGCGGAGCGGCTGCTCGACCTGAGCGGCCGCCCCCTGCCGCGTGGGACCGCCGAACTGTCGGCTCCCGCCTCCTACCGTTGCCGGCATGCGCATCCTGCACACCTCCGACTGGCACCTCGGCCGGTCGTTCCTGGGTGTCGGGATGCTCGAGCACCAGGCGGCGTACGTCGACCACCTGATCGCGACCGTCGAGTCCGAGCGGGTCGACCTGGTGCTGGTCGCGGTGACGTCTACGACCGCGCGCTGCCGCCGGTCGACGCCGTGCGGCTGTTCGAGGAGACCCTCGAGCGGCTCGCCGACTCGCGTGCGCACGGCCGTCATCACCAGCGGCAACCACGACTCCCACCTGCGGCTCGGGTTCGCCTCGCGGCTGATCGACCGCGCCGGCGTCTACCTGCGCACCCACGCCCGCGACGTCGGCACCCCGGTCCTGCTCGACGACGAGCACGGCCCGGTGGCGGTGCACGGGCTGCCCTACCTCGACCCCGACCACCTGCGCGCGGCGTGGGAGCTGCCCGGCCGCAGCCACCAGGCGACGCTGACGGAGGCGATGCGCCGGGTGCGTGCCGACCTCGACGGCCGACCGCGCGGCACCCGGTCGGTGGTGATGGCGCACGCGTTCGTCGCCGGCCACCAGGAGCCCGAGCCCGAGCGACAGCGAGCGCGACATCTCCGTCGGCGGTGTCCAGCTGGTGCCGACCACCGTCTTCGACGGCGTCGACTACGTCGCGCTCGGCCACCTGCACGGGCGGCAGACGCTGACCGACACGGTCCGCTACTCCGGCTCGCCGCTCGCCTACTCGTTCTCCGAGGCCGACCAGCGCAAGGGCTCCTGGCTGGTCGACCTCGACGCCGACGGGCTGGTCACGACCGAGTTCGTCGACGCCCCGGTGCCGCGTCCGCTGGCGCGGCTGCGCGGCACGCTCGACGACGCTGCTCACCGATCCCCGCCATGCGCGACGCCGAGAGCGCCTGGGTGCAGGCCGTCCTGACCGACACCGAGCGCCCGGCCCAGGCCAAGCCGCGGCTCGAGCGCCGGTTCCCGCACCTGCTGTCGGTCAACTTCGCAGCCCGAGGGCGCGCCCGCGCGTCCGGCTGCCCGCCGCCCGGATCGGCGCCGGGCTGTCAGCGACCACGAGATCACCCTCGACTTCGTGCGCCGACGTGCGCGGCCGGCCGGCCGACGCCGCCGAGTCCGCGGCTGCTGCTCGACGCGTGCGACGCCTGCGGCCACGACCCCGACGCCGACCGGGTGGTGCGTGCCTGATGCGCCTGCACACGCTGGAGATCACGGCGTTCGGGCCGTTCGCCGACACCGTCGACCGTCGACTTCGACGCGCTCTCCGAGGCCAGCGTCTTCCTGCTCTGCGGCGACACCGGCGCCGGCAAGACGACCGTGCTCGACGCGGTCTGCTTCGCCTTCTACGGCGACGTGCCGAGCGAGCGCAGCGCCGCCAAGCAGCTCCGCAGCCACCACGCCGCCGACGGGCGTCGCGCCGCGCGTCGTGCTCGAGGCCAGCCTGGCCGGGCGCCGGTTCCGGTTCACCCGGTCACCGCAGTGGCAGCGCCCCAAGAAGCGCGGCACCGGGCTCACCACGCAGCAGGCACACGTGCTGGTCGAGGAGCCGTCGTCGGCGCCGACGGGACCAGCTGGCGCAGCCTCACCAACCGGCTCGACGAGGCCGGTCACCTGGTCACCGACCTGCTCGGGCATGACGCTCGGGCCAGTTCAGCCAGGTGGTGCTGCTCCCCCAGGGCCAGTTCGACACGTTCCTGCGCGCCAGTCGTCCGAGGACCGGCACAAGGTGCTCACCCAGCTGTTCCGCACCCGCCGCTTCGAGGACGTCGAACGCTGGCTCGCCGACCGTCGTACGACGCTGCGCCGCGCGGGCGAGCGGCACCACGACGCGGTCGCCGGCCTGCTCCACCGGGTCAGCGAGACCACCGGCGCCGAGCTTCCCGCCGACTGGGACGTCGCCGACCTCGCCGCGCCCGCTCGACGCCGGCGACGTCGAGCCTGGACCGCGTCGCTCGCCGGCGCATGCCGACGCGCAGGTCGACGCCACCGCGACGACGCTGGACGCCGCGGCCCGGGCTCGCCTCGACGCGACCGAGGCCCACGACGCCGGGCGCCGCGTCCGCGACCTCCGGCGAGCGGCACGCCTCGGCGCTCGCGCACGTCAGGCACTCGCCGACACCGCCGACCAGGCCGACGCACGACCGTCGCGCGCTGGTCCGGGCCCGCCGGGCCGCGGTGGTGCTCGCCGCTCGCCCGGGTCGCCGATCGCGCGGCCGCCGCTCCGCGAGTCGCGCCCGCACCGACGCGACCCGCGCCCTGCGCCGGTGGCCGGCGCTGCTGGAGGTCGAGCCGGACGGCCTCGACCCGGCAGGGCTCGCCGACCGTGCCCGCCACGCCACCGAGCGCGCCGCCGTCGCCCGCAGCTTCCTCCCCCGCGCCCGCGAGCTCGCCGAGACCGCCGACCGGCCTGACCGCGCGTCGAGCAGCGCCGCCGCCGCCTCGCCGCCGAGCACGACCGGGTCCGCGCACGTGGCCGCCGCCCTCCCCGGCCGGATCGGCTGCGCTCGACCGTGCAGGTGGAGACCCAGCGCGCGCAGGCCGACCGGCTCCCGCAGTGCCGCGCCGAGCTGGCCGAGCTGGCCCGGCGGGTCGCGTTCGTCGCCACGGTCGAGGAGCTCGAGTGCGCAGGTCGCCGACGCGGCCGGCGCGCTCGACGAGCGACGCCACGCGACGATCGCTGCTCAAGGATCAGCTGCTCGACCTGCGCGAGGCCCGGCTGAGCGGCATGGCCGCCGAGCTGGCCGCGGCGATCGCCGTCGGTCAGGACTGCCCGGTGTGCGGGTCCGCACGACCATCCGCGCCTGGCGTCGCCTGCGTCCGGCGCTCCGACCAAGGCCGACGAGCAGTCGCTCCGGCGCCGGGTCGACGACGCCGAGGTCGCCCAGGAGCTGGTCGCCGACCAGATGCGCGGCTACCAGGCCCGGCTCGCGCCCGCCCGCGAGGCCGCCGGTCCCGGCACCGCCGAGCAGGTCGCAGGCCGCGTGCCGACGCCGCCCGGGTGCGGGTCGCCGCCGCCGAGGCGAGCGCCGCCTCGCTCGCCCGGCTCGAGCCCGAGCTGACCGCCCTCGACGCCGAGGCCCGGGCCGTTGACGCAGGAGCTGGCCCGGCTCGACGCCGATCTCCGGGTCGCCGACGAGCAGCAGGTCGCGGCCGACCTCGACCGTCGACCGCGCTCACCTCGCGAGCTCGCCGACCTGCTCGACGGACGCGACGCCTCCCTCGACGAGGTGATCCGGCACCACGAGCGGGCCGCCACCGGGCTGGCCGCAGGCGCGCGACGCCCTGGTCGAGCAGGAGCGCGCCGACACCCACGCGGCGGAGGCGCCGCGGCTGCGGCCGCGGCGGCGGCCGAGCAGGGCTTCGCCGACGTCGCAGACGCGCTGGCCGCCGTGCTCGACGACGAGGCGACCGCCACCGTCGAGGCCGGGCTGCGCGCCCGCGACGTCGCCGCAGCGGAGGCCGAGGCCGTCCTGCACGACGACGCCGTCCGCGACGCGGTGGCCGCCGAGGCGCCCGACCTGCCGGCCCTGCGTGGCGGCGCGCGACGACGCCACCGAGTCGCACGCCACCGCCCGCGCGGCGCACGAGGCCGCCGTCGGGCGTCGCGAACGGCTGGCCGCCCGCGCCACGGCACTGCGTCGAGGCGCTGGCCGCCTGGGCGCCGGTGCACGCCGACTACGCCCTGGTCCGCTCGCTGTCGGAGTTCGCCGAGGGCAAGGGCGCCGACAACACCCGGCAGATGCGGCTGTCCGCCTACGTGCTCGCGGCCCGGCTCGGGCAGGTCGTCGCCGGCCGCCAACGAGCGGCATGTCCCGGATGACCGACGACCGCTACGTCCTCGAGCACACCGCGCAGCGCGGCGTCGGCGAGCGCCGCGGCGGGCCTCAGCCTGCTGGTGCGCGACCAGTGGACCGACGAGCGGCGCGACCCGGTGACGCTGTCCGGCGGCGAGACGTTCGTGGTGTCGCTCGCCCTCGCGCTCGGTCTGGCCGACGTCGTGACCGGCGAGGCCGGCGGGGCGCAGATCGAGACCCTGTTCGTCGACGAGGGCTTCGGGTCCCTCGACAGCGACACCCTCGAGCTGGTGATGGACACCCTCGACCAGCTCCGCGAGGGCGGCCGCGTGGTCGGCGTGGTCAGCCACGTGCCCGAGCTGCGCACCCGGATCCCCACCCAGCTCGTCGTCCACAAGACCCGCACCGGGTCCAGCGTCGAGCAGCGCCTCGGCACCGGCTGACCCGCCGCAAACCCCGGCGCGCCGGCCGCACCCGCTCCCATAGGGTCGCTGCATGGCCTCCATCTCGGATCACCCCGACGCCTGGGACCGGATCGACCCGACCTTCACCGCCCTCCCCTACCGCCGCCTCGCCGAGGCCGCGCTGGCGCGGGCCCGGGACTTCGGCGTCGACCACGCCGACTTCCGGTTCGAGCGGGTCCGCTACCAGTACTTCACCGTCCGCGACGGCCAGCTCCAGGGCGCCGCGGACAGCGAGGACCTCGGGTTCGCGGTCCGGGTGCTGCACGAGGGCGCCTGGGGCTTCGCCTCCGGCGTGGTGCTGACCCGCGACGCCGCGGTCAAGGTGGCCGAGCAGGCCGTGCGCGTCGCCCAGGTGGCCGGCCGGATGACGCGGCGCCGGGTCGAGCTCGCGCCCGAGCCGGTCCACGACGACGTCGCCTGGTGCTCGCCGTACGAGATCAACCCGCTGGAGGTGCCGCTGGCGGAGAAGGTCGACCTGTTCCGCGACTGGACCTCGCGGCTGCTCGCGGCCGACGGCGTCGACCACGCCAGCGGCGGCCTCCAGGCCGTGCAGGAGAACAAGTTCTACGCCGACGAGACCGGCACCGTGACCACGCAGCAGCGGGTGCGGCTCGAGCCGCACCTCGAGGCGTTCGGCGTCCGACCAGGCGTCCGGCCGGTTCGACTCGATGCGCACGATCGCGCCGCCGGTCGGCCGCGGCTGGGAGTACCTGCGCCGACGGCGGCTACGACTTCGAGGCCGAGGTCGAGCAGCTGCCCGGCCTGCTCCGCGAGAAGCTGCTCGCCCCCTCGGTCGAGGCCGGCGCCTACGACCTGGTGATCCACCCGTCCAACCTGTTCCTCACCATCCACGAGTCGATCGGGCACGCCACCGAGCTCGACCGGGCGCTCGGCTACGAGGCCAACTACGCCGGCACCTCGTTCGCGACGTACGACCAGCTCAACACGCTGGTCTACGGCTCCCCGATCATGCACGTCACCGGCGACCGCACCGTCGAGCACGGCCTGGCCACGATCGGGTACGACGACGAGGGCGTGCGAGACCCAGAGCTGGGACATCGTGCGCGACGGCATCCTGGTCGGCTACCAGCTCGACCGGCCGATGGCGCACACCTACGGCGCCGAGCTCAACGGCGGCCGGTCCAACGGCTGCGCGTTCGCCGACTCCCCCGGCCACATCCCGATCCAGCGGATGGCCAACGTGTCGCTGCAGCCCGACCCGCGACGGCCCCGACACCGACGGCCTGATCGGCGAGGTCGAGCGCGGCATCTACGTCGTCGGCGACAAGTCCTGGTCGATCGACATGCAGCGCTTCAACTTCCAGTTCACCGGCCAGCGGTTCTACCGGATCGAGGACGGCAAGCTCGCCGGCATGCTCCGCGACGTCGCCTACCAGGCCACCACCACCGAGTTCTGGGGCTCGATGGAGGCGGTCGGCGGGCCCGCAGACCTACGAGCTGCACGGCGCCTTCAACTGCGGCAAGGCCCAGCCCGGGCAGGTCGCGGCGGTCAGCCACGGCTGCCCGTCCGCGCTGTTCCGCGGGGTCCGCGTGCTGAACACCACCGAGGAGGGCGGCCCCGGCGAACCGGTCGACGCCCACGGCACCGACGAGGAGGTGACAGGCATGAGCAGCCCGCAGCAGCTCGTCGACCACGCGCTGGAGACCAGCGACCTCGCCCGAGTGCGTCGTGATCGTGCAGGACGAGACCGCACGCCAACCTGCGCTGGGCCAACAACACGCTGACCACCAACGGCGTCGGCCACGACGTCGGGGTCACCGTGATCGCGTTCCGCGACGGCGCCACCGCGTCGGTGAGCGGCACGGCCGCGTCGACCGAGCAGGTGACCGCGCTGGTCGAGGCCGCCGACGCCGCCGTACGACGCGCGCGAGCCGGCCGAGGACCGCAACGACGCTGGTCGCCGGCGACGCCGCCGCCGACTGGGACGACGCACCCGCGGCGACCTCGATCGAGGTGTACGACGACGTTCGCGGCGCGCGCTCGGCGAGGAGTTCGAGCGGGCCGAGGCCGAGCAGCGGATCCTCTACGGCTTCGTCAACCACGAGGTCACCACGACGTACCTCGCGCTCCTCGACCGGGCTGCGGCTGCGCCACGTGCAGCCGACCGGCCACTACGGCTGCACCGGCAAGACCGCCGACCTCGCCGACCAGCGCCTGGGTCGGCGGCGCCACCCGTGACTTCACCGACGTCGACGCGCACGCGATGGCGGACACGCTCGACCACCCGCCTCGGCTGGGCGACGCGGCAGGTCGACCTGCCGGCCGGTCGCTACGACACGGTGCTGCCGCCGACGTGTGTCGCCGACCTGATGATCGACGCCTACTGGGGCGCCGGCGCCCGGGTCGCCCACGAGGGCCAGTCGGTCTACGCCACGTCGCGGCGGCGGCACCCGGATCGGCGAGCGGATCGCGCGGCCCGGCACGCACCTCTACTCCGACCCGGCGTACCCCGGGCTGCAGTGCGAGCCGTTCGTGCTCGCCTCGTCGTCCGGCAACACCAGCAGCGTCTTCGACAACGGGCTGCGCGCTCGCGCGCACCGACTGGATCGCCGACGGCATCCTGTCCTCGCTGATCCAGACCCGGCACTCGGCGACGATGACCGGGCAGCCGGTGACCCCGGGCATCGACAACCTGGTGCTCGAGGTCGACGGCGCGTCCGGCTCCGTCGAGGACCTGGTCGCCGACGTCGACCGCGGCCTGCTGCTGACCTGCCTGTGGTACATCCGCGAGGTCGACCCGCAGACCATGCTGCTCACCGGGCTCACCCGCGACGGCGTCTACCTGGTCGAGGACGGCGAGATCACCGGCGCGGTCAACAACTTCCGGTGGAACGAGAGCCCGGTCGACCTGCTGCGTCGCTACACCGCCGCCTCCGCGACCGTGCCGGCTTCTCCCGCGAGTGGGGCGACGACTACTTCTCGCGCACCGCGATGCCCGGCGCTGCGGGTCCCCGACTTCAACATGTCGAGCGTGTCGCAGGCCCTGTGATGGACCAGCCACGCGACTTCGTCGTCCCGGACTCCCCCGCCGCACGGCGACACGTGAGCCGTGCCGACGGTGCGGGTGCTGGTGCTCGACCACGACGGCCGGATCCTGCTCTTCCAGGACTCCGACCCCGGCGTCGGACGCCTCCTGGTGGATCACGCCCGGCGGCGGCATCGACCCGGGCGAGACGGAGCCGAGACCGTGCTCCGCGAGCTGGAGGAGGAGACCGGGCTGCAGGTCACCACGAACGACGTGATCGGGCCGATCGCCCGCCGTCACGTGCGTCCACGGCTACTCCGACCTGGTGGTCGAGCAGGACGACGCGTTCTACGCGGTGCGGGTGCCGGCGTTCGAGGTCGACACCGCCGGCCACACCGAGGAGGAGCAGGTGACGATGCTCGCCAGCCGCTGGTGGACGCCGGCCGAGGTCGCCGCCAGCGACGAGGAGATCTGGCCGGTGCTGCTGCTCGACCTGGTCGCCCTGCTCGACGACCCCCGACGCCTGGCCGGTCGCGCTCGACCCGGTCGAGGAGTCGAGCGTCCCGGTGTAACCCGCCGGCGGTGGGCACCAGAATGTCAACGGAGCCTGCCCCCGTCCCCGTCATGCGTGCTCCGGCGGGCCGCCCGGAATCGGCGCCGCGGCGTCGTACGGCGTGCGGGTGAACAGGTACGTCTCGCTGACCAGGTGCGACACGGCGCCGTCGGAGCCGCGCACCACCTCGAGCAGGGTGCCGTCGGTGCCGACCCAGCCGCGGTCCTCGCGGTGGTACTCCTCGTACGCCGCCTGCGCGCGCAGCTCCAGCATCCGCAGCTCGCCGGAGTCCCAGCTGATCTCGAACGCGGTCTCGCCCCAGTGCCAGACGCCGACCAGCTCGCGCACCTCGTCGGCCACGTCGGTCGTCGGCCGCCACGGCTCGCCCACCTCGCGGATCGCTCTCCGCGAGGGCGTCGAGCATCGAGGTGGCCAGCGCCACCGACTGCTGCCCCACGGTCGCGTTGGTGAAGCCCACGAACGCGGTGCCCGTCGGCCCGGTCGCACAGGAGCACGGCCATGAAGCCCGGCATCGTGCCGGTGTGCCCGACCAGCCGGCCGCGGGTGCCGGGGACGGTACGGAAGCCGAGCCCGTACTGGCTGCCCGCGAGCGTCGCTCGACCGCCGCCTCCTCCAGCGTCGAGAGCGCAAGCACGTCGGGATGGCCGTGCAGCACGAAGTCCGCGTAGGTCGCGAGGTCGGTGACCGTGCTCCACAGCTGGCCGGCCGGCGCCATCGCGCCGGTGTCGGAGTGCGGCTCGGGGGTCAGCGTGCCGAGCAGGTGGCTGACGCTGTAGCCCTGCGCGTGCGGCGGCGGTCGCCTGGTAGGTCGTGCGGCGCCATCCCGAGCGGATCGAGGATCCGGGACCGCACCAGCGACCACCAGTCCTCGCCGCGCACCCGCGCCACCACCTCGCCGAGCAGGCCGAAGGCGAGGTTGCTGTAGACGTGGTCGATGTCGACGTCGGTAGCGCGCGGGCTGGTCGCGGTTCGCCTCGGCCAGGGCCGCGAAGTCGCCGCCGGTGCTGCGCTCCCACCACGGCCCGGCCGGCTCACCCGGGCATCCCCGCGGAGTGCGAGAGCATCGCCCGCAGCGGCCGGTCACCGTACGGCGCCTCGGGAAGGTACGTCGCCAGCGGCGTCGTCGAGCGCGAGCAGGCCCTCGTCGCGGGCCTGGAGCACCAGCACCGAGGTGAAGGTCTTGGTGATCGAGCCGATCCGGTACTGGGTGTCGGCCGGCTCGCCGGCCGCTCCCCCACCACGTCGCCGGCCCTGCCGACCCAGGCCAGGCCGGCCGCTTGTCCTGAGCCTGCCGAAGGTTCGCGGACCAGCCCGGCCGTCATCGAGGGCAGCCGGCCGGCCCGCTGGGCGTCGGCGAGGAGCGCGTCGAAGCGCCGGCCCGGAGCCGGCAGGTCGCGCACGCGGGTCAGTCCTCGAACGCTTCGGGCGCCGGGCAGGCGCAGAACAGGTTGCGGTCGCCGTAGGCCTGGTCGATCCGGCCGACCGGCGGCCAGTACTTGTCCGGGTCGGGTCCGGCGGGGAACACCGCCGTGGTCACGTCGTACGCCCGTTCGGTGCCGTTGACCAGCGAGGCCGCGGTGTGCGGGGCACCGCGCAGCGGCGAGGTCTCCGCCGATCCACTCCCCCGTCGCCACCTTCTCGATCTCGGCGCGGATCGCGATCATCGCCTCGCAGAACCGGTCGAGCTCGGCGAGGTCCTCGCTCTCGGTCGGCTCCACCATCAGCGTGCCGGCCACCGGGAAGCTCATCGTCGGGCGCGTGGAAGCCGTAGTCGATCAGCCGCTTGGCGACGTCGTCGACGCTGACGCCGGTGGCCTTGGTGAGCCCGCGCAGGTCGAGGATGCACTCGTGCGCGACCAGGTCGTTGTGGCCGGTGTAGAGCACCGGGAAGTGCTCGCGCGAGCCGCTGCGCGACGTAGTTGGCGGCGAGCACGGCCACACCGGTCGCCCGGGTCAGCCCGGCGCCGCCCATCATCCGCACGTAGGCCCACGAGATCGGCAGGATCCCGGCCGAGCCGTACGGCGCCGCGCTGATCGGACCGATCCCCTCGCGCCGCTCGGCCTCGGGGTGCATCGGGTGCGACGGGAGGTACGGCGCCAGGTGGGCGCGCGCGGCCACCGGACCGACGCCCGGGCCGCCACCGCCGTGCGGGATGCAGAACGTCTTGTGCAGGTTGAGGTGCGACACGTCGCCGCCGAACTCGCCCGGCTTCGCGTGGCCGAGCAGCGCGTTGAGGTTGGCGCCGTCGACGTACACCTGGCCGCCGGCCTCGTGCACGATCTCGCACAGCTCGGTGATGCCGTCCTCGTAGACGCCGTGCGTCGACGGGTAGGTCACCATGATCGCGGCCAGGTCGTCGCGGTGCGTCTCGCACTGCGCGCGCAGGTCGTCGAGGTCGACCTCGCCGGAGTCGGTGGCCTTGACCACGACGACCCGCATGCCGGCCATCACGGCGGACGCGGCGTTGGTGCCGTGGGCGGAGCTCGGGATCAGGCAGACGTCGCGCGCCGCGTCGCCGTTGCCGCGGTGGTAGCCCCGGATCGCGAGCAGCCCGGCGAGCTCGCCCTGCGAGCCGGCGTTCGGCTGGATCGAGACGGTGTCGTAGCCGGTGAGCGTCGGCCAGCCAGCCCTCGATGTCGGCGACCAGCTGCCGGTAGCCCTCGGCGTCGGCGGCCGGCGCGAACGGGTGCAGGTCGGCGAAGCCGGGCAGGCTGATCGGCTCCATCTCGGTGGTCGCGTTGAGCTTCATCGTGCACGAGCCGAGCGGGATCATGCCCCGGTCGAGCGCGTAGTCGCGGGCCGAGAGCCGGCGCAGGTAGCGCAGCATCGAGGTCTCCGAGCGGTGGGTGTTGAACACCGGGTGCTCGAGGAACGGTGCTGGCGCGCAGCAGCTCGCCCGGCAGCGCGTCCGGGGTCGCGGACGTCGACGTCGGCCAGCGACTCGGCCTCGACGCCGAACGCGGTCAGCACCGCGGCCACGGTGTCGAGCCCGGTGCGCTCGGAGCAGGAGATGCCGACGTGGTCGGCGTCGATCCCGCGCAGGTGCACCCCGGCCACGTGGGCCGCGTCGACCACCTCGGCGGCCCGGCCGGGCACGCGGGCCACGACGGTGTCGAAGAACTGGCTGTGCTCGACCTCGACGCCGCCCTCGCGCAGCGCGGCCGCGAGCACCGTCGCGCAGCGGTGGGTACGCCGGGCGATCGCGGTCAGGCCCTCGGGACCGTGGTAGACGGCGTACATCGCGGCGGTGACCGCGAGCAGCACCTGGGCGGTGCAGATGTTGCTGGTCGCCCGGTCGCGCCGGATGTGCTGCTCGCGGGTCTGCAGCGCGAGCCGGTAGGCGGGCTTGCCGTGGGCGTCGACGCGAGACGCCGACCAGCCGCCCGGGCAGGTGCCGCTCGAGGCCCTTCGCCACAGCCATGAACCCGGCGTGCGGGCCGCCGTAGAACAGCGGCACGCCGAAGCGCTGCGAGCTGCCGACCACGACGTCGGCGCCGAGCGGCCCGGGGACTCGAGCAGGGTCAGCGCCAGCAGGTCGGCGGCGACCACGGACAGCCCACCCCGCGCCGCGACGTCCTCGACCAGCTCGCGCGGGTCGAGGATCCGGCCGGACGCGCCCGGGTACTGCACGCAGCACGCCGCACAGGTCACCGTCCGGGCAGCCCGTCGGCCAGGTCGGCGACGACCACGTCGATGCCCATCGCCTCGGCGCGGGTGCGCACGACCGCGATCGTCTGCGGCAGCGCGTCGGCGTCGACCACGAACGGGCCGGGCGGCCTTCGGGCTTGGCGCGGCGTACCAGCGTCATCGCCTCGGCGGCCGCGGTGCCCTCGTCGAGCAGCGACGCGTTGGCGGTCACCATGCCCGTCAGGTCGGCGACCATGGTCTGGAAGTTGAGCAGCGCCTCGAGCCGGCCCTGGGAGATCTCCGGCTGGTACGGCGTGTAGGCGGTGTACCAGCTCGGGTCCTCGAGCACGTTGCGCCGGACCACGGCCGGCGTGATCGTGCCGTGGTAGCCGAGCACCGATCATCGGCTCGAGCGGCCGGTTGCGCGCGGCGAGCGCCCGGAGCTCGGCCGCGGCCTGCCTCCTCGGTGCGTCGCCTCGGACAGGTCGAGCGCGTGAGGTCGGCGTGGATCCGCTCCGGCACGGCGGCGTCCATCAGCGACTCGAGCGACTCGTACCCGATCGCGGCCAGCATGGTCGCGACCTGCTCGGAGTCGGGCCCGATGTGGCGGTCGGCGAAGGACTGCTCGCCCAGGTCGGCGAGGGTGCGGTGGTCGGACAACGAGGCTCCCGATATCGAGTCGGTGACCGTCGTCGCCGACGGCCGGGTCGCCTCCCCCTCAGTCACCACGCGACGTCGCGTGGCTCCTGAGTTGCCTCGACCGCACGGTCCTGGCGCCTGAGAGGTTCCGGGGAGTGTTGCCCCTTCGGCGCTCCGGCCCGCTTCCTCCTCGAAGCGACCGACCGGAGTCTCTCCCGTGCAGGGTTGTCAGCACCTCAGAAAGTACCAGCCGCCGGTCCGAGCCGCAGGTGCGCGTGCCGGGGCCGGTGAAGCCGTGCGCGAGGTCGAGACCTCAGCCGGTCATCCGGGCCCGGCGACGGGCGGCGAGCTCGTCGCTGGCGGTGTCGCTCGACCTCGTCGCTGGTCGCCCGCTCGCTCGGCAGCTCGGCGAGCGAGCCCTCGATCTCGCGCCAGACGCCGCCGATCGCGATGCCGAAGACGCCCTGGCCGCCCTGGAGCAGGTCGATGACCTCGTCGTTGCTGGTGCACTCGTAGACGCTGGCGCCGTCGCTCATCAGCGTGACCCGGGTCAGGTCGTCGGTGCCGCGGGCGCGCAGGTGCTGGACCGCGGTGCGGATCTGCTGCAGCGAGATGCCGGCGTCGAGCAGCCGCTTGATCACCTTGAGCAGCAGGATGTCGCGGAAGGAGTAGAGCCGCTGGGTGCCGGAGCCGGTGGCGCCGCGCACGGTCGGCTCGACCAGGCCGGTGCGGGCCCAGTAGTCGAGCTGGCGGTAGGTGATGCCGGCCGCGCTGCAGGCGGTCGGGCCGCGGTAGCCGAGGTCGCTCGGGCAGCGGCGAGACGTCGTCGTCGAAGAGCAGACCCTGCTCCTCCGCCGTGAGCACCGCCTCGTCGAGGGCGGGGTCCACGTGGCCGACCGCATGGGGGTCACCGTTGCCGTTCATGCCGTATCCTCCGAAGCTCGCAGTTCGTTGAGCGTAACCCCGGGGGATGGCCGCGGGAAGCCGAAACCGGTCGGAACCAGGCTCGGAGTACAGCCGTGGAGTTACAACGAAGACAGTCGCAAAGGTAAACCCGTACTTGAGGGTCGGTCAAAGACCGCTGACCCGCGTGTCGCCGTAACCCTAAACCTCAACTTGAGGGTTAAGTCGTCTCGGTCTCCTCGAAGTCCTCCGGGCTGACGTGGTCGAGGAACTCGCGGAACTTCTCGACCTCGTCCTCCTGCTCGTCGGGCGACCTCGATCCCGGTCGCGTCGAGCAGCTCGTCGGAGCACACGATCCGGGCGCCGGTGCGCAGCGCCAGCGCGATCGAGTCCGAGGGCCGGGCGCTCACCTCGACGCCGGAGTCGAACGCGAGCGTGGCGTAGTAGACGCCGTCGCGCACCTCGGTGATCCGGATCTCGGTCAGGTCGTTGCCGGTCGCGTCGATGACGTTCTTGAGCAGGTCGTGGGTCAGCGGCCGCGGCGGCACCACGCCCTGCTGCGCGAACGCGATCGCGGTGGCCTCGACGGCGCCGATCCAGATCGGCAGGTAGCGCTCCCCCGTCGACTCGCGCAGCAGCACGATCGGCTGGTTGGACGGCATCTCCACCCGGACTCCGACGACCTCGACCTCGCGCACGCGACCAGCCTACTCCGGCGCGCCACCTCGTTGAGAAGTGCTCCCGGCTCCCGCGAGAAGTGCTCCGGCCCTGTCAGACGTGTCCGAGCCACTGCGGTTGCAGTGGACAAGGCCCACTCAACGGGTCCGGAGGCCCACTCAACGGGGCCGGAGGCCCACTCAACGAAGGCTGCGCAGACCGACCTTGACCAGGCTCGCGTGCAGCCGCACGGAGAGCGCCGCGATCTCGTTGATCGCCTGGGCGGCCCGGCCCTCGGCGCCCGTCCTCGCGGCTGCGCCGGATCGGCGAGACGACCTGCTCGACCAGTCCGACCTCGCGGTCGGCGGCGGTCTTGAACGCCCGCAGGTGGCGCGGCTCGATGCCGAACGCGGCGAGCTCGCCGGCGGTCCGGGCGATCACGCAGCGCCTCGCCGTCGTAGTGCTGGGAGCCGGTGCGCGTCTTCACCAGGCCGTAGGCCTCGAGCTGCTCGAGGAGCTCCTCGGTGATCCCGGCCGTCTTGACCAGCTCGCGGCGCGAGACGCGCAGGTCGCTGCGCTCCGGACCGTACGACGCGCTCGACGGGCAGCCCGTCGCCGTCGAGCACCACCCGCGGCACCACCGGACCGACCAGCCCCGGCGGCGGCTCGAGGCCACGGTCGATCGCGTCGAGGTGCTCCTTGATCACCTTCAGCGGCAGGTACTGCTCCCGCTGCGCGCGCAGGATGTAGCGCAGCCGCTCCATGTCCTGCTCGGAGTACTTCCGGTAGCCGCTCGGCGTGCGCTCCGGCTCGACCAGTCCCTCGCTCTCGAGGAACCGGATCTTCGACTCCTTGATGTCCTCGTCGGGGAACTCGGTCTTGAGCTGGGCGAGTGCCTCGCCGATGCTCATCCGCGCCCGGGACGCCGCGGACGACCTCACGTCTGCGCCCTCAGAGGTCGCCGGGAACGTCGCCGGCGAAGTAGACCAGCCGGAACTTGCCGATCTGGACCTCGTCGCCGTTGGCCAGCACGGCCTCGTCGATCCGGTCGCGGTTGACGTAGGTGCCGTTGAGGCTGCCGACGTCGGAGACGGTGAACCCGTCCGCCGTACGCCGGAACTCGACGTGGCGCCGGGAGACGGTGATGTCGTCGAGGAAGATCTCGCTCTCGGGGTGGCGACCCGCGGTCACCACGTCCTGGTCGAGCAGGAACCGGTTGCCGGCGCCGGGTCCGCGCTGCACCACCAGCAGCGCGCTGCCGCGCGGGAGCGCGTCGACGGCGGCGGCGTCGTCGTCGTCGAGGGCCGCCCGCTCCTTCTCCTCCGCTCGGACTGCTGCGGGGCGCCGAAGGTGACGGTCGCCGAGGTGTCCGTGACCGACGGCTGGACTCCGGTGCTCTCCTTCGACGACTGGTCGGACGGCGGCGCGGCGGCCGTCGACCGGTACGGGCATCGCACGGCCTGGGTGTGGTCGGAGCCGGCGATCGGGTCGGTGTCACCCGTCGGCTGCGACGCCGGGCCGCTCGGGCATCACCAGGCGGCTGCCGCACTGGGCGCAGAACTTGGCGTCGTCCGGGTTGCGGTTTCCGCATTGGGTGCAGAACGGCATGCGTGCGTCCCCTCCTGAAGTCCCTCGCGGTCCGTGACCACCCGAGGGCCAACCCTCAAGCCTCAGTGGAGGTTCACGGTAGACGGCGAACCTATCAACATTGTGGTCGCCGACAAACCGTCGGCAACGCCGGCAAACGATCCGCGGCGGTCGGTGCTCAGGCCTCGATGGTGTCGCCGTACGCCGTCGCGTCCATGAGCGCGTCGATGTCCTCCTGGCTGCTCGGCACGATCTCGAACAGCCAGCCGGCGCCGTACGGGTCGGAGTTGACCAGCTCGGGGGTCGCGTCGAGGGACTCGTTGCGGGCGACCACCTCGCCGGCGACCGGGGCGTAGACCTCGCTGACCGACTTCGTCGACTCCAGCTCGCCGAGCACGTCACCGGCGGACATCGTGGTGCCGACCTCGGGCAGCTGCACGTAGACGATGTCGCCGAGCGCGTCCTGGGCGTAGTCGGTGATGCCGACCCGCACCGAGCCCTCGGCCGCTCCGGGCTGGCGCACCCACTCGTGCTCGGCGGTGTACTTCAGGTCGTCGGGGATCACGCGCGCTCCTTGCTCGTGTCGCGACTGGCGGCTGCTCGTGCGCTGCCGCGGTCCGTCCCGAACGTTACTGGCCGGCGGCGGAGTGAGGCGAAGTCGGGCGACGCGGGCTCGGTGACGGTGGTGATCTTCACCTTGTCCAACTTGTTCACCTTGACGTCGCCGTCGCTGGCCTTCACGTCGAAGCTGAAGCCGCCGATGAAGTCGAGCGTCGTCGCCAGGGTGTCCGGGTTGCCGATCACGTCGATGACGTACGGCGCGGCGATCCGCTGGCCGTCGACGACGACCCCGCGGTCGGCGTCCTCGAAGGAGGTCTGGGCCACGACCCGCACCTCGTCGTTGAACTCGATCGCCTCGGCGCCGGCCGCGCGCAGCTCCTCGACCCCGTCGAGCAGGTTGTTGAGGGTCACCTTGTCCTTCGGGGTCGGTGACCGTCGATCCGGATGCCGGGCCCCTGGGCGGGCAGGGTGCCGGCCAGGATGCCGAGCGTCGTCGACTCCTCGGTCGCCCGCTTGAGCGCCGCCTCGCGCCGCTGGGTGCTGTCGGAGAGCTGGGACCGGGTCTGCTCGAGGTCGGCGATCTCGTTGTCGGCGCGGCGTGCCTCGGCGTTGAGGCCGTTGAGGAGCTGGACCAGGTCGGCCGAGCGGAGCCCGGCGTACGTGTCGTCCTGCTGGTTCGACTGCACCTGGGTCACCGTCGCGAAGCCGAGCAGCCCGAGCAGCACCGCCGCGGCGAGCTGGCTGCGCGACGGCGTGCGCAGCGCCTCCAGCAGCCGGGCGCGGGAGCCGCCGGGCATGGCCCGGGCGGCTGGCGGTGCGGCTCGTCGACGCGGGGTCTGCGGTGCGTCGTTCATCGGGGTCGTGCTCATGCGTGGAAGATGTGCCGGCGGATCGCGGCGACGTTGGAGAAGATCCGGATGCCCGAGCACCACGATCACGCCGGTGGACAGCTGGGCGCCGACGCCGAGCTTGTCGCCGAGGAAGACGATCAGCGCCGCGATCACGACGTTGCTGACGAACGAGATCACGAAGACCTTGTCGTTGAAGATGCCGTCGAGGAACGCGCGCAGCGCCCCGAACACCGCGTCGAGCGCGGCGACCACGGCGATCGGCAGGTAGGGCTCCAGCCACAGCGGGACGTCGGGGGTGCAGCACCAGCCCGAGGATGATGCCCACGACCAGGCCGATGGCGGCGATCACCGGGGCTCCTCCTTGAAGCGGGTGGCGTAGCGCAGGGACAGCTGGTCCGCGGCGGGCAGGACGAGCGTGCGGTCGGTCTTCATGTCGAAACGCAGCCCCACCTGCTGCTGCAGATCAAACCATGTGGCTCCATGGGTGGTCTCCGCGAACCGCGACGGGCAGCGTGTTCGGGTTGCCGATCGCGAGCACGGTGTACGGCGCGGTGAGCGGGCGGTAGTTGACGTTGATCGCCACCCCGGCCTGCCGGATCGCGGACAGGTTCGTCAGCCGCTGGCCGTTGATCGAGATCGCCTCGGCGCCGGCCTCCCAGAGTCCGTTGACCAGCTTCTGGAGGTCGGAGTCGAGGACCTTGTTGCGGTCGCTGGTCGCGTCTGGGGCGTCGTCGACGACGACCTTGACGCCCGGGCCCGTCACCTTGCCGGCGCCGGTCAGCGCGGACAGCCGCTGCGCGCGTGCGAAGACGCTGGACCCCGACTGGCCGTCCCGCGAGGAGGTCGGTGTCGAGCTGGTCGTTCTCGCTGCGCAGAGCGCGGCACCTCGGTCGTTGCGCTGCTCGCACGGTGGCGCGACGCGCGTTGACCTGGTCGATCAGCGTGGCCCGGTCGCGGTCGGCCGTGCTCGCGTTGCGGGTGGTCTGGCTGGCAGCGGTGAAGACCAGCACCCCGAAGACGGCGAGCGTCACCAGCATCGCGCCGGTAGCCAGCCGACCGAGCTGCGTCGGCCGGGACGGTTCCGCGCGATCCGCGCGTAGTCCTCGTCGAGCGTGTGCCGGGAGAGGTACTCGATCAGCCCGACGCCTGATCCGCTCCTGCTGCTGCTCAGCCGGGGAGGACATCGGGCGCCCGTCGGTCCTGGTCGGCCAGCAGCTTGCGCACCTGCCAGGCGTACAGCAGTCCGGCCCACCAGTAGAGCCCGATCCCCCAGATCGCGAACGCCCAGCCGAACACCTGCGCCAGCTCGGCGAACCCGCCGCTCGCCGTCACCGAGGAGCAGCAGCGGGAAGGCGTAGAGCAGGTTGAACGGTCGCGGCCTTGCCGAGGAAGTGCACCGGGCAGAGCGGAGTAGCCGCGGGTGCGCAGGAACGGCACCAGGCACCACAGGAACGCGTCGCGCGCGGGCAGGATGATCGCCACCCACCACGGGATGATGTCGCGGAACGCGAGCCCGATCACCACCGCGAGGATGTAGAGCCGGTCGGCGACCGGGTCGAGGATCTCCCCCAGCTTCGAGGTCTGGCTGCAGCCTGCGGGCGAGGTAGCCGTCGAGATAGTCGGTGACGCCCGAGAGCATCAGCACGACCAGGGCGATCGTGTCCTCCTCCGGTCCCGAGCACCAGCCACAGGAAGAGCGGCACGCCGAGCAGCCGGAGCGCGCTCAGCAGGTTCGGCACGGTCCACACCTGCGATGAGCGCCGCTCCGCGCCATGCGCTGGTTGAGCGGTCACGGCGGTCCTGCCTCCAGAGGATGTCGGGCACGTGTCCACGGGAGTTCCCCCAGCGGACTGCGCGGCCACTTTAGCCGCCCGCCGACCGCTCCACGGGACGGCTCACCCCTCGCCGTCGATCAGGTAGTCGCCGCCGCGGAACACCAGCCGGAGGCGGGTGCTGTCCACGGAGGTGCTGCCGTCACGCCGGGTGTAGTCGACGGTGTAGCCGATGGTCAGCGCGCGGGGGTCGGCCACGACGTCGCGGGGCACCGCGCGGGTCACGGTGTCCCAGAACTGGGAGTACGACCCGAAGCCGCCGCTGGCGTTGCGGAACGACGGCGTCAGCAGCGACCAGGCCGCTGCCGGGTCCCGCGCGACCGTCGTCAGGTAGCCGGCCACGAAGCGCTCCATGCCGGCCCCGGTCGGCTTCGGCCTGGGCTTCGGCCTGGGCTTCCTCGTCGCGGTAGGCGCCGCGCTCGGGCTCGGTGCGGACGACGTGGTCTGCGTCACGGTCGATGGGCCGCTCGAGGGTGCCGCCTCGGGCTCCGCCGACCGGTGGGGGCCACCGAACACGACACTCCCGACCAGCAGGGCGGCGCCGACCACGAAGATCAGCACGACCAGCGCGACCGCGCGACGCAGGATCCGGGCGTCGGCCGCCGGTGTCCGTTCGGAACGACGGTTCGGTGACGGCACGCGGACCAGTGTGCCCGCCGTCGGCCCGGTCGAAAATGAGGAAGTGAGGCGCGATTTGGCGAGACCTACATCGCGCTCGCGGAGCATGCTGGTCCCAGACATGAGGAGGTGTCGGCGGACATGAACGGCGTCGTGGTTCTCAACGCGTCGTACGAGCCGTTGCACCAGGTGTCGTTCAAGCACGCCGTACGCATGCTCTTCCGTGAGGTCGCCGTGGTCGAGGAGGCGCTCGACGACCGGATGATCGGACCGCACCCGTGGCCGAAGGTGGTGCGGCTCGTGCGCTACGTCGTCACGTCCTGGATGCATCGCCCGGCGATCTACGGGCGGACGTCGGTGCTGCGTCGCGACCGGTTCCGGTGCGCCTACTGCGGCCGTCCGGGCCACACCCTCGACCACGTGCTGCCGATCTCGCGAGGCGGCACGTCGACCTGGCTGAACACGGTCACCGCGTGCGGCTCATGCAACGGCCGCAAGGCCAACCGCACGCCCGCGGAAGCCGGCATGCGCCTGCTCTTCGAGCCCTGGGTCCCGACCCGCGCCCAGATCGTCCTCTGACAGATCTGCTGCCCGAGGTTCGAGGCGGGCTCGGCCCTCGACCACGGGCGGGTTCACCGGGGCCACACCGCGGTGGACACCTCTCCCCCGGTGACGTCGACCACGAGCTCGACGTGGTGGCTCTCCTTCAGGTAGAGCTCGTAGCGGCCCTCGACCAGCTCGGGAAAGACCAGCGACGGCACCGGCCCCTCGGCCGTGGGTCGGAGCACGACCGCCACATGCGGGTAATGCCCATGCCCATGCCCATGAACACGACCATGACCGCGACCAGGCAGGTCGGGAGCGCCGAACGGCCGGATCTCGACCTCTACGTCCTCCATCTCCGCGGGCATGGTGACGATCAGCGCACCGACGTCTCCCCCGATGTCGAGCAGGACGGAGCCCTGCCCGGCATGGGGGTTCTCCGCCGAGGGGTTCATGACGCCTTCGTCGTGCCCGGCTCGGTCTGGTAGCCGCCTCCGGGCAGACCGAGGTAGGGGAACACGTCGAGCAGCGGAGCGTTGCTGTTCGTGGTCCCGTCCTCGATTGCGCTCGCGGCGCCGTCCACCGTGTAGCTCGGGTCGACCAGGGGGATCGTGAGTCCCGCGACGGCCCGGAGCTCGATGGTCACCACGTCGTCGTCGATCCGGCGCCCGTTCGGGAAGCCGGCCGCGTCGCCTGCCACCAGGCCGAGGTTGTTCGGGTTGTCCGACGGGGGCACGGCCACGTTCAGCCGGAGCATGTCCGCCTGCCTGCCGCCTGTGAAGTTCTGGAACCCGTCGACGACCCCGGCCGGGATCCCGGTCAGCAGGATCGCCGCCAGGTCCGCGCGTGGCTTCGTGTACGCCTTCAGGTTCTTGAACGTGTCGCCCGGGTAGAGCACAGGGAGCAGCTTCGCGAGCTCCGGCTGGAGCACGTACTTCGCGAAGGCCGAGTCGAACGCCGGGTTCCGGACGTTCCACACGTCCTTCTTGCCCATCGGCACGATCACCTCGTTGAACAGGGGGTTGCCGAGCCGGGAGACCTGACGCAGCTCTCCGTGTCCCACGTACCTGCCCTTGGACCTGTCGAGGATGCGCGAAGTACGACGGCGGGCCGTCGACCACACGGCGATCACCGAGTCGCGGCTCATCACGTCGGTCGGCTTGTTGCCCTTGCGGGTGACCTCCGAGATCGGCACCTGGAGCGCGATCGTGTGCACGTTGAACGACTGCACCGAGTTGATGCCGTCCATCTTCGCCAGCGGGATCAGATGTGCCTGGTTGAACGGGCGCAGCCCGCCGAGGTCGAACACGCTGCCGAGGTCGACGTGGAACGCATCGGCCCGCTGGCCCGCGAACACCTTGCGAGCACCGATCGTGTGTACCGCCTGGTCGGCGAGGTGCGCGTAGTCGGGCGTACTCCGCGTGCCGACGTTGACCGGCGGCACGGCCAGTCTGGTGCCAAGGGTCCTCGTGGTGCCGTTCTCGGTCCGGGTCAGGGTGTAGAACTGCGGCCGGTTCCAGGTGGTGTCGGTGATCTCCTTGATCTGGCCCGTGTTGTAGAGGAACGACTCGGGGTTCCGCACCATCGTCTCGAAGTGGAACGTGTAGACGATGTCGGCGAACCCGCTGCCCGTGTTGCAGATCCGGATGTCGTAGACGACGTCGTGGGCGAACTCGTAGAAGTTGGGTCCCCCGTCCGGCTTCTGCAAGGGGATGAAGTTGGCGATGATCGTGACCGTGCCGGGACGGTCCGGGCTGACGAACGCGTAGGTGTCCGTGCTGTCCGCGGCCGGGTCCTTGGCGATCTCGGGTGCTTCGCGGTGGGACGACATCTCACTTGTCCCCTGCCGCGTTGAGGATCCGGGTGACGAGGTCGCGGTCGTGGACGACGACCTCGCGGTCCCCGAGCATCAGGCGCAGCTTCCCCGAGCGGTGGTCCTCGACGTAGGCGACGACGCTCTCGGCTGCCGCGTCCTTGCTGCGGCGGCTCTCGCTCGCGGCGAAGACGGGGCCGGCGGTCAGCGCGACCGTCCCCGCTGCCGCACCGGCGCCCGTGATCGCCAAGAACTTCCTTCGGTCTGTCTCGCTCATGGATGTGCCCTCCCAGGCTCCCCGACGTGCCCCGCTGTGAGGTACGCCACACGGGTTTCGGAGCCGCGGCCGGGCCGGATGGGACGAGGTGGAGGACCTTCGGCCCTTCGGGCGTGTCCCCCGCGCGACGTACCTTCGTGTGAGAGGGGGACCGGCCACCCGGCCGGGGGATCCCGTCGCGAGGGAGGTACCTGATGCCTGAGTCCGTCGAGCTGTCGACCGAGGAATGCCAGCGTCTCCTGCGTGCCGGCACAGTTGGCCGGGTGGCCGTGTCGACCCCCAGGGGCCCTCACATCGTTCCGGTGAACTATGTGGTCTCCGGCGACGCGGTCATCTTCCGCACCTCGCCTTACAGCGTGCTCGGCTCTCACGCGCGCAACTCACTGCTGGCCTTCGAGATCGACCACCTCGAGCCCGGCCGTGACCACAGCTGGAGCGTGGTCGTGCGCGGTCGCTGTGAGTTCATCGACGACCCGCGCGAGCTCGACGCTGCCGACGACGCGACGCGTCCGACGGCCTGGGCAGCAGGGTCCCGCAATCTCTTCCTGCGGTTGCCGTTGACCGAGGTGTCGGGTCGCTTCCTCGGCGCCGCTCGCACGACGCTGGCACTCCCGCTCTGACCCGGTGACGGGCGCGGCGCCGGTGTCTGCGGAAAGGCTGAGGGACGACACTGGTCAGGTGACCGACCACGCCACTGACTCCGCGCTCCCCGGCTCGACCCAGCTCCTGCTGGACGCGGTCATCGCGATCTCCTCAGACCTCGACCTCACCAGCGTGCTGACCCGGATCGTGGTCTCGGCGGCCGAGCTCACGGGTGCCGGGTTCGGTGCCCTGGGGGTCATCGGCGGAGACGGGGAGCTCAGCGACTTCATCACCACGGGCATCGATCCGCACACGCGGGAGCTCATCGGTGAGCTACCTCGGGGGCGTGGCATCCTCCGGCTGCTCATCGACGAACCCGAGGCGATCCGGCTCGACGACCTGCGTGCGCACCCGCGGTCCTTCGGCTTCCCCCCGCACCATCCGACCATGGTCACCTTCCTCGGCCTGCCGGTGCGGATCAGGGGCACCGTCTTCGGCAACCTGTACCTGACCGAGAAGGACGGCGGCCTGCCCTTCACCGAGTCCGACGAGCTCCTGGTCCAGGCGCTCGCCAGCGCGGCCGGCTTCGTGATCGAGAACGCGCGCGCCTACGGCCTCAGCGAACGTCGGCGACAGTGGCTCGAGGCCTCCTCCGAGCTTGCGGACACGCTCCAGCCACCCCTCGACCTGGGTCGCGCGCTCCAGCTGATCACCAACAGCGCACGGGCCATCGCCGGTGCGGAGGCCACAGCTGTGGTCCAGATCCCGGAGCTCGACGCCGCCTCGGTTGTCGCCCTCGACGGACCCGCCGGTGACCGAGTCCACGGCCTCCTGGCCGACATCACCGAGGCGACGCACGGGGGGCAGCGGCAGTCGCCGATCGAGCTCGCTCTCGACGACATGAAGGCGGTCGTGATCCCGCTGCGGGCACACCTTGCGGCCCCGGGGGTGCTGGTCGCGCTGTTCGACAAGGCTCACCGGGCCGGAGAGTACGAGGAGCGCGAGCTGCTGATGTCCTTCGCCGACCAGGCTGCACTCGCCCTCGACCGCGCCCAGGCCCTGGAAGACCGTGCCGAGCTCGCCGTCATCTCCGACCGGGACCGGATCGCCCGGGACCTGCACGACCTGGTGATCCAACGACTCTTCGCGACCGGTCTGCAGCTGCAGGGCATCCGGTCCGTCTCCGACACCCCGGCCGTGAACGAGCGCATCGACGAGACGGTGGACGCGCTCGACCTGACCATCAAGGACATCCGGAGCACGATCTTCGAGCTCCAGGACCGACAGTCAGGCTCACTGCGGTCCGAGACCCGCAAGCTGGTGAAGGAGTACGTGCCGGTCCTCGGCTTCGCGCCGACGGTGCGCACACTCGGCCCGGTCGACACCGCCGTGCCGGAGCCGATCCGCGACCAGCTCCTGGCCGTGCTGCGCGAGGCGATCTCCAACATCGCCCGCCACGCGCTCGCCGACCATGCAGACGTCGAGCTCCGAGTCGACGGGCACGAAGTGGTGCTGACCGTCACCGACGACGGCGTCGGTCTCCGCGACGACCGGCTCGAGAGTGGACTGCGCAACGCGCGGAGACGCGCATCGGCGCTCAGCGGCTCCCTCGACGTGTCCGCGGGCGAGCAGCAGGGGACCACCTTCGTCTGGCGGGTGCCGCTGCCCTGACCGGTCCGATCGGGCCGACACTCAGACGTGCGGGTCGAGCAGCTTGGAGGCCAGCACGGCGGCCTGGGTACGACGCTCGAGGCCGAGCTTGGCGAGGATGCTCGAGACGTAGTTCTTCACCGTCTTCTCGGCGAGGAACATCTTCTCGGCGATCTGCCGGTTGGTGAGGCCCTCCGCGATGTGGGCCAGCAGCTTGAGCTCCTGCTCGGTGAGGTCGGCCAGTTCGGGGGCCGTGGCCGGGCCATTGCGGACCCGCTCGAGCACGCGGGCGGTCAAGGTCGGGTCGATCAGGGACCCGCCGGCCGCCACATGACGCACGGCCTGGATCAGGTCGGTGCCGCGGATCTCCTTGAGCACGTAGCCCGATGCACCGGCCATGATCGACGAGAACAGGGCCTCGTCGTCGTCGTACGAGGTGAGGATCAGCGCGTTGATGCTGGGGTCGACCGCGCGGACGGCGCGGCAGACCTCGATTCCCGAGCCGTCCGGGAGCCGGGCGTCCAGCACCGCGACCTGGGGTCGGAGCGCGGGAATCCGGTGGGTCGCCTCCAGCGCCGAACCGGACTCGCCCAAGACCGTGATGTCACCGGCGCCCTCGAGGAGCGCGCGCAGACCCTCCCGCACGACCTCGTGGTCGTCGAGCAGGTAGACGCTGATCTTGTCCGGCTCGGTCATGTTCCTGTGTCCCCTTCGGCTGCTCTCAGCCTAGGGGTGCCGAAGGACCCGCGATACGGACAAAGGTCCCGTCCACGAGGGGACTTCAGGCACTGCTGCCCCGGCACCAGACGCCCGACGCTGGAGGAGAAGAACCACCCGAGAAATCCCCTCAAGGAGGACCCCATGAGCACCGTCCATCAGGACCGAAAAGCACAGCGGACGCTCGAGACACCGGCCGCCGGAGGGACCACACCACGCGTCGCGTATGTGATGGCCGCCGCGATCCGGCTCAGCCTCGGCTGGGTGTTCCTCTGGGCCTTCCTCGACAAGACGTTCGGTCTGGGCCACGGGACGGCGGGCAAGGACGCCTGGATCAACGGAGGCAGCCCGACCGCGGGCTTCCTCGGCTTCGCCACCGCAGGCCCGTTCTCCGGGGCCTACCACCAGATCGCCGGCCAGGCCTGGGCCGACTGGCTGTTCATGCTCGGGCTCCTCGGCATCGGCACCGCTCTCATGCTCGGCGTCGCGATGCGACTCGCCACGGCGGCCGGTGTGCTGCTCCTGGTCCTGATGTGGTCGGCAGTCCTTCCTCCCGACAACAACCTCTTCATGGACGACCACCTGATCTACGCAATGACCCTGGTCCTGATCACGGCACTCGGCGCCGGGCACACCCTGGGCCTCGGACACCGCTGGGACCAGCTTCCCCTGGTGCGCGGCAGGACCTGGCTCCGCTGAGCTGGCCCGCGCGCGACGCGGGCCGATCTGACCCTCATCCGACCGGCACCCCGGTCAGGTGAGGGTCAGCGGCGTTTCACCCCTCGGTGTCTTGCGGCGGTTCCGTACCGGCGGTTGTCTCGAACCATGGCTGATGACGAGACAACCGACCAGACCACGGACGGCGAGACCGGCGCGAAGGGTGAGCACAACATCTACGTGGGCGACAGCGGCGGCGACGGTCGGCCCGTCGTCCTGATCCACGGCTGGCCGCTCTCGAGCGCCTCGTGGTCGGAGCAGATCCCCGCGCTCAAGGAGGCCGGCTACCGCGTCGTCGCCTACGATCGTCGCGGCTTCGGCAAGTCCGACCCGGGCGACAGCTACGACTACGACGCGCTCGCCGACGACCTCGACAACGTGCTCTCCGACCTCGACCTGACCGACGTCACGCTGGTCGGCTTCTCGATGGGCGGCGGCGAGGTGGCGCGCTACGCGTCTCGGCACGGGGCCGACCGGCTGCACTCCGTCGTGTTCGCGGCCGCGATCCCGCCGTACCTGCTCAAGAGTGACGACAACCCCGACGGTCCGCTGACCGAGGACGCCGCGGGCGGGATGCGCAGCGGCCTCGAAGACGACCGCGACGCGTTCTTCGACGACTTCATCACGCAGTTCTTCAGCGCCGGCGACGAGCTGCAGGTCAGCGAGGAACGGCGCCAGCAAGCGATCGGATTGTGCAAGCAGTCCAACCAGGAGGCCGCGCTCGGGTGCATGGACGCCTTCGGTACGACGGACTTCCGTGACGACCTGCCCAAGGTCACCGTGCCCACGCTGGTGATCCACGGCGACAGCGACGGCATCGTCCCGTTCGAGGGATCCGGCAAGCGGACCCACGAGGCGGTCGACGGCAGCGACCTCGTCGTTATCGACGGTGGCACCCACGGGATCAACGTCAGTCACGCGAAGGAGTTCAACGACGCCCTGCTCGAGTTCCTGAAGAAGTAGGCGTCGCGCGCCGGTCAACCGGCGAGCATCCCGAGCACCGGTGCGGGATCGATCCCGGCGTCCGCGGCTGCCAGCTCGACCAGCGACCGCGCCTCCTCGGCACACGCGACACAGCCGGACAGGTGGACGCGCATGGCCGGGTGGTCGTTGGTCGGGTCGGCTAGCAGCGCCTCGACGTAGGTGTCCACGAGGGCGAAGCACTCGTCGCAGGAGAGGTACGGCTCCGTGTCGAGGACCAGGCGGTCCGCCGCGTGGCTGCTCAGTGGTGGCCGCTGGTCACTCATGGCGTGGCTCCCTTGGGATTCTGCGCGGCCAGATGACCTGAGGAGACCAGGTCGGCGCGCAGCCGCGCTCGCGCGTCGTGGACGGTCTTGTACAAGGCATTGCGGTTGGTCCCCAGCCTCTCCGCGAGCACGTCGATCGGGACCTCGTCGACCAGGAGGGCTACCGTGACCCTCCGCTGGTGCGGGGTCAAGGCCGTGTCGATCGCGGTGCGCACCGCCCAGGCGAGGTCGACCCCTTCGGCGTACCCCGCCGGGCTCGGGCCCCGGGACGGAACCTCCGCCAGCTCATCCAGGGAGACCTCTCGGTGCCGCCACGCGAGCCGTCGTACCTCCGTGGCGCTCTGGAGGATCGCGAACTTGTAGGCCCAGGTGGTGAACCGGCTGCGCCCCTCGAACGTGTGCAGCTTCGCGAGCACCGTCATCATCGCCTCGTCCGCCGCCTGGTTGGCGATCTCGTCGAGACGCGCGTGACCGGCTCCCCCTAGGGACGAACGCATCCGCCAGACCTGGTGGCGGGCGGCCCGGAGCAGCAGCGTGTGCAGGCGCTCCATCGCGTGGTCCTGGCGGGGACCCGGGCTGGTCAGCGCCTCGATCCAGTCCTCCGGCTCGGCCACGACCAGGCCGAGCTCGGGGGGCACCGGAGCGTCCGAGCCCACGATGCTCACGGAGCCGCCTGTGTGGGCGTGACCGGGGACAGGATCCTGGCGGCCAGCTCGGCGGGACAACCGCGGTCGACCAGCTCGAGCAGGGCGTGGAGGTCGATCGCCGTGCTGGACGACAGCGCTCGCGCAAGGTCCGGCGGGAAGCCGGCCTCGAGGAGCCGGCACCAGCGCCAGGTGACGACGTCGACCGGCGGACCGGAGCTCCCGCAGGTGCCATGGGGCGCCACGTGATGGGTCGTCATACCGGGTGAGTGTCCCGGAGGGGGTCTGGTCTTACCCACGTCGGCGAGATCGGTAAGGATCGCCGCCGCAGCGACACCAACTGGTCATGACGCTCTCCACGCGGCCCAACCTGCCCCCGGTCGTTGCGCGGGTCAAGGCGGCTGTTCCCGTCCCGGGTCCGAGTACCACCACCAGTCACCAACAACAGAGAGGCACGACCCCATGACCAGCACCCACGCCGGATCCACGCCGACGCGCTCCAGCGCCGGACCGCTCACCCGGATCCGGGCAGCAGAGCCTGCCGAACAGGCCTTCATGATCCTGCGAGCGGCCTTCACGGTCGCGCCGATCCTCTTCGGAGCCGACAAGTTCTTCCACTTGATGGTGAACTGGGACAAGTACCTGGCACCGGCACTCTCCGACCCGCTGCCGTTCACCCCGCATCAGTTGATGTACGCCGTCGGGGTCGTCGAGATCCTGGCCGGTGTGGTCGTGGCCCTCCACCCCCGCCTGGGTGCTCCCGTGGTGGCCCTGTGGCTGGCCGGGATCATCGTGAACCTCCTGCTGATCCCGGGGTTCTACGACGTGGCTCTCCGGGATTTCGGGCTGCTCCTGGCGGCACTCGCACTCAGCCGCCTGGCCACGACGTACGACAACCGCCCGCTACTCGGCATCGCGCGCAGGCACTGACCCCCGACCCGCGGCCCTCGTAGCCGGACCCTGGCAACGCCGAGGGGACGGTGAGGACAGGTGACGACGTCGTGTCCGGCACCTGTCCTCACCGGTTGGGCTTTCCCCGCCGAGAAATAAATTCGGTGCGCCGACTCGCGCGTAACCGCCTCGCGGTGCAAGCCTCAGGGCGTGCCCCCTCACCGCCACGGCTCCAGCCCCCGTCCGTTCTCCCGCATCGCGGTCGTGAACCGTGGAGAAGCCGCGATGCGGCTGATCCACGCCGTGAGAGACCTGAACGCCCAGACCGGGGCGGATCCAGGCGCTCCGCCGATCGAGGTCGTGGCGCTCTACACGGAGGCCGAGCACGCGGCCATGTTCGTGCGCGAGGCGGACGTTGCCCACCCGCTCGGACCCGCCTCCGCGCGTCCCTACCTCGACCTGGAGGTGCTCGAGCGCGCCCTCGTCGCAACCCGCGCCGACGCCGTCTGGGTCGGCTGGGGGTTCGTTGCCGAGGACCCGGCGTTCGCCGACCTGTGCGAGCGGATCGGGGTCACCTTCATCGGCCCGAGTGCCGAGGCGATGCGCAAGCTGGGCGACAAGATCGGCTCCAAGCTGATCGCCGAGGACGTCGGCGTACCCGTCGCCCCGTGGAGCCGGGGCGGTGTCGAAACGCTGGACGAGGCGCTGGCCGCGGCGGACAAGGTGGGCTACCCGCTGATGCTCAAGGCGACCGCCGGCGGCGGTGGCCGAGGCATCAGGATGGTCGCCGGCCCGGCCGACCTCGAGGACGCCTACCAGCGCACCCGCGACGAGGCGCAACGCGCCTTCGGAAGCGGCGTCGTCTTCCTCGAGAAGCTGGTCACGGGCGCCCGGCACGTCGAGGTGCAGGTGATCGCCGACAGTCACGGGCACGCCTGGGCGCTGGGCGTCCGGGACTGCTCGGTGCAGCGACGGAACCAGAAGGTCATCGAGGAGTCCGCATCTCCCCTGCTCGACAGCAGCCAGACCGACGAGCTGAAGGCGTCGGCCGAGCGCCTCGCCCTGGCGGTCGGCTACGTGGGGGCTGCGACCGTCGAGTTCCTCTACCACCCCGGCGAGAAGACGTTCGCGTTCCTCGAGGTCAACACCCGGCTGCAGGTGGAGCACCCGATCACCGAGGCGACCACGGGCGTCGACCTGGTCAAGGCGCAGATCAGGGTCGCGGGGGGCGGCAGCCTCGAGGGCAGCAAGCCCGCGGAGATCGGTCACGCTGTCGAGGCACGGCTCAACGCAGAGGACCCGGACCGCGACTTCGCGCCCTCCCCTGGCCGGATCGCGCTCCTGGAGCTGCCGTCTGGGCCGGGCATCCGGGTCGACACCGGTGTGGGAGAGGGCGACAGCATCCCGGCCGACTTCGACTCCATGATCGCGAAGATCATCGCGGTCGGCAGCACCCGCGAGGAGGCACTCGCGCGACTACGTCGCGCCATGTCGGAGACGACCGTGGTGATCGAGGGCGGTGCCACGAACAAGAGCTTCATCCTCGACCTGCTCGACCAGCCCGAGGTCGTCGACGGCCGGGACGTGGGCTGGGCCGACACGGCCTGGATCGACCGGGTCCGCGCCGAGGGCAGGCTGCACTCCCACCGGTACTCGGGGATCGCCCTCGTGGCCGCGGGCATCCACGCCTACGAGGACGAGGAGCGGCTCGAGATCGACCACCTGCTCGAGACCGCGCGCGGTGGCCGGCCGAACGCACAGCACGAGGCCGGCCGCGCCGTCGACCTCAAGCTGCGAGGCACGTCGTACAAGGTCACCGTGCTGCACGTGGCACCGTCGCGCTACCGGGTCACGATCGCCGCGGGCGACGTCGCGCACGTCGCCGAGGCGGAGGTCGCGCCGCTCGACGAGTTCCACAGCACCCTGGTCGTCGGCGGCCACCGGTTCCGTCTGGTGACCGCCACGCACGGACCCGTCCAGCTGGTCGAGGTCGACGGGGTCACCCATCGCGTCACGCGCGACGAGGGCGGCATGCTCCGCTCACCCGCGCCCGCGCTCGTCGTCGCCACCCCCGTCGCGGTGGGTGACGAAGTCGCGGCCGGCGCGTCGGTGGTGGTCCTCGAGAGCATGAAGATGGAGACCGTTCTGCGCGCGCCCTTCGCCGGGCGGCTGCGCGAGCTGCTGGTGAAGACCGGCAGCCAGGTCGAGACCGGCGCACCGCTGCTGCGGATCGAGCCTGTGGCCGACGCTGACGACGAGGCGAGCGAGGACGCGCCCGGTGGCGGCGCGGACCTGGAGCTCCCGACGGCAGACACCGACGGCACCGCGGACGAGCGTGCGGCGCGCGGCCTCGCGGCGCTGACCGCGATCCTGCTCGGCTACGACAGCGACGCCGACACCGAGGCGGCCACCCTTGCCGGGTACCTCCGGGCTCGGGAGGAGGCTCGTGAGTCGGGCGCCGACGTCGTCGAGCGTGAGATCGAGCTGTTCGACCTCTTCGCGGACCTCGCCGAGCTGAGCCGCAACCGGCCCGGCGGCGAGGAGGTGCACACCGAGCTCCGCGTGCACAGCTCCCGCGAGCACTTCCACACCTACCTCCAGAGCCTCGACGTCGAGCGACATGGGCTGCACGAGCACTTCCGCGAGCGGCTGGCCGCCGTGTTCGCGCGGTACGGCGTCACCGAGCTCGACCGCACGCCGGAGCTGGAGGAGGCGGTCTTCCGCATCTTCCTGGCCCAGCGCCGCGCCGCGGCCGACGTCCACCTGGTCTCCAGCCTGCTGCAGCGCTGGATCGTCGAGCCGCCGCCCTCCGACGGCGCTGGCCTGGTCTGTCCGCGAGGTCCTCGACCGGCTGGTCCGCGCCACCCAGCTGCGCTTCCCGGTCGTGGGGGACCTGGCCCGGAGCGTGCGCTTCCGCTGGTTCGACCACCCGCTCGTCGACCGGGACCGCTCCAGCGTCCTGGCCGGCGTCCGCGGCGAGGTCGAGGCGCTGGCCGACGACGACGCCCCCGACCGCGCCGCCCGGATCGATGCTCTCGCGGCGATCCCCGAGCAGATCGTGCGCTTCCTGGCCGAACGGCTGGAGAACGGCGTGCCGACGCGCGAGCCGATGCTCGAGGTGCTGGTCAGGCGGCACTACCGCGAGTTCGACCTGCACGGGCTGCGAGTCCTCGACACGGCGGGCCGACCTGCCGTGGTCGCCGACTACGTGCTGGACCAGACCCGCCCCACTCACCTGGTGTCCACGCTCGGGACGATCGAGGAGCTCCGGGACCCGCACGGGCCGCTGGCCGCGGCCATCGCGGCGGAGGTGGCCGGCCGGCCCGAGGGTCACGAGGTCGTCGTCGACCTCTACCTCTCCTGGCCCCGGGAGCGACGGGCCCCGGAGGCGACCAGCGAGGAGCTGGCGGCGCTGGTGGCGGCGCTGCCCTTCGCCGCCGACGTACGCCGGATCGCGGTCGCCGTCTGCCCGGGCGCCGGCGAGCCGGTCAACTACTTCACGTTCCGCCCGGAGCAGGGCGGTGACGGCGCCGGCACCGTGATGGTGGAGGACGACCTGGTCCGGGGCATCCACCCGATGGTCGGCCGACGCCTCAGCCTGTGGCGGTTGCGTGACTACTCCGTCACCCGGCTCGAGGCACCCGAGGACGTCTTGCTCTACCACTGCCAGGCCAAGGACAACCCCGCCGACCAGCGACTGATCGCCCTCGCACAGGTGCGCCAGCTCGCCATCGTCCGCGACACCGAGGGTGCGGTCACCGCGCTCCCCCACGCGGAGCGTGCCGTCGAGAACTGCCTCGAGGCGATCCGGCGGGCCCGCACCGAACGCGGGGCGGCGGGCGCGGCACTCGACATGAACCACGTCTGGGTGCACATCTGGCCGGTCGTGGAGGCCGAGATCGACCAGCTGACCGCGCTGCAGGCCAAGATCACGCCGCTCACCGACGGGGCCGGGATCGAGGAGGTCCAGGCGCACGGCCGGGTGATCGGTCCTAACGGCACGCCGGAGGAGATCGTGGTGCGCTTCCACGCGCGCCTCGGCGCCGGCGTGGTCACCACCATCGAGGCGCCTCCGACCGAGCGGCTCACACCGCTCGACGACTACGCCGGCAAGGTACTGCGGGCACGCCGCCGCGGGATGGTCTACCCCTACGAGCTGGCCCCGCTGCTGACCGGTCCCGAGGGCACGCTGGTCGAGCACGACCTCGACGAGTCCGGACAGCTGGTCCCGGTCGACCGGCCGCGCGGGCTGAACACCGCAGCGATCCTGGCCGCCGTGGTCACCACACCGACCACGCTGCACCCCGAGGGCGTCACCCGGGTGGTGCTGTGCGGCGACCCGACCAAGGCCCTCGGCGCGGTCTCCGAGCCGGAGTGCCGCCGGATCATCGCGGCGATCGACCTGGCCGAGCAGATGCAGGTGCCGCTCGAGTGGTTCGCCCTCTCCGCCGGTGCCCGGATCTCGATGGACTCGGGCACCGAGAACATGGACTGGGTCGCGGCAGCGCTCCGCCGGATCGTCGACTTCACCCAGGCCGGTGGCGAGATCAACGTCGTCGTGGCCGGCATCAACGTCGGTGCCCAGCCGTACTGGAACGCCGAGGCCACGATGCTGATGCACACCAAGGGCATCCTGGTGATGACGCCCGACAGTGCGATGGTGCTCACCGGCAAGCAGTCGCTGGACTTCTCCGGCGGCGTCTCGGCCGAGGACAACTACGGCATCGGCGGCTACGACCGGGTGATGGGCCCCAACGGCCAGGCGCAGTACTGGGCGCCCGACCTCGGCAGCGCGCTCGACGTCCTGATGGCGCACTACGCCCACACCTACGTCGTACCGGGAGACAGCGGTCCGCGTCGCGTGCCGACGACCGACCCGTCCGACCGCGACGTCACGTCGTACCCGCACACCTCACCGGAGAGCGACTTCACGACGGTCGGGGAGATCTTCTCCGCCGAGAGCAACCCCGAGCGCAAGAAGGCCTTCGACATCCGCACCGTGATGCGCGCGGTCGCCGACCAGGACCACCCGACGCTGGAGCGCTGGGCCGGGATGGCCGACGCCGACACGGCGGTGGTGTTCGACGCCCACCTGGGTGGCTGGCCCGTGTGCCTGCTGGGGATCGAGTCCCGTCCGGTGCCGCGGCGCGGGTTCCCCCCGACCGACGGGCCCGACACCTACACCGCGGGCACGCTGTTCCCGAAGTCGTCGAAGAAAGCGGCGCGGGCGATCAACGCCGCCAGCGGCAACCGGCCGCTCGTGGTGCTGGCCAACCTGTCCGGCTTCGACGGGTCGCCGGAGTCGATGCGCCAGCTGCAGCTGGAGTACGGCGCGGAGATCGGCCGGGCGATCGTGAACTTCGACGGACCGATCGTGTTCTGCGTGATCTCGCGCTACCACGGCGGTGCGTTCGTGGTGTTCTCGAAGGCGCTGAACTCCCGGATGACGGTGCTCGCGGTGAGTGGCTCGTTCGCCTCGGTCATCGGCGGCGCCCCCGCCGCGGCCGTGGTGTTCTCCGGTGAGGTCGACAAGCGAGCGGCAGCCGACCCGCGGATGCAGGAGCTCGAGGAGCGGATCGCGCGGGCTGCGGAGCCCGACCGGGTCGAGCTGCGACTCGAGATGGCGGACCTCCGGTCGACGCTGCGAGCCGAGAAGGTCAGCGAGGTGGCGGCCGCGTTCGACCGAGTGCACGACATCCACCGTGCGGTGGACGTTGGCTCCGTGGACGCGGTGATCGAGGCGTCCGACATCCGTCCGCGGATCATCGCGGAGATCGACCGGGACCTCCTCGAGGGTGGCTGAGCCGGACCGACGGCAGCCGGTGACGCCGTGACGCACCTGACGACGACATACTTCGAGACCGCCCGTCTCCGGGCCCGCTCGTTCTCTGCTGCCGACGTCGATGCCTTCGTCGGCTACCGTGCGAACCCCGACGTCGCGCGGTACCAGAGCTGGAGCGACTACACACTCGAGCGTGGTGAAGCCTTCGTCGGGTCCCTGCAGGGAGCCATGCCGGGCGTTCCCGGCGAGTGGTTCCAGTTCGCGCTGGAGGCGCGGTCGGACGGCGTCCTCGTCGGAGACCTGGCGCTCAAGGTGGATGCGGACGAGCCTCGTGAGGCCGAGGTCGGCTTCACGCTCGCACCGGCACAGCAGGGCAAGGGCTACGGCACCGAAGCCCTGAGCGCCCTCCTCGACTACGCGTTCGAGGTGTTCGAACTGCATCGCATCGTCGCCGTGACCGACGCGTTGAACGCCCCTGCGGCTGCGTTGCTCGAGCGGGTGGGGATGCGCCGCGAGGGGCACTTCGTCGAGAACGTCTTCTTCAAGGGCGCGTGGGGCAGCGAGCTCGGCTTCGCGATCCTCGAGCGGGAGTGGTCGGCTCGGTGGACTCAGCCCGTCGCCTTGCCCACAGTCAGCAGGAACGCGGAGTCCTCGACGGCCTCGAGGGAGTGACGGGAGTCGGGGATGACGATCAGGTCCCCGGGCGACCCGTTCCACCTGATCTCCCCCGCCACGAGGGTCACGCGGCCGTGCAGCACCTGGAGCGTGGCCTCGCCGGGGTTCTCGTGCTCGTCCAGGCTGCTGCCTGCCCGCAGGGCGATCAGGGTCTGGCGCAGGACGTGCTCATGCCCGCCATACACCGTGTGGGCGCTTCGGCCGCTGGACGCCGTCCTCGCCGTCGCCAGGTGGTGGCGTACCAGTGCGGTCAGGGACTCCTTCTGCATGTGCTCTCCTCGTTGGGGGATGGCGATGGACCCGTCGCCGCTGGATCGAGCAGGAAGCTCGGAGACGCCTGGTGTGCCCGCTCGATGATCTCCCATCCGTCCGCTCCGAGGGTGACCACGGAGACCGGGAAGATCCCGAGGTCCTCGCGCTCGACATGCACAGCCAGGTCGTCGAGGAGGCGCGACACCTGCGCCTCGAAGCTCGGGGAGTCGACGTCGAGACCGGCGATCACAGCCGCGAGGTCGCGATGCTCACCCTCGAGCTCGTCGATCTCGTCGACGAAGTCACCTGCGACCCGGAGGGCGCGGAAGATCCCGTCCTCCTCGCGCCGGACGTGCCGTTCGAGGTCGGCGACGAGGCCGGACAGTCGCGACATCGCAGCGGCAGGATTTCCTGCGCTCAGGTCCTGTCGGACGCGGTGTGCCTGGTCGACGAGTGCGCTGTGCTCGTCCATCAGCTCGCCGATCGGCGGCACCTCCCGGCATCCGCAGTACTCACACACCTCAGCCCACCCGGTCCCAGCCACGACGCGGCCGGTGACTGCCGAGCTGGGCGTCGTCGCGGCTCCGGTAGACGATGTAGGGGCGCGTCAGGTAGCCCACCGGCGCGCTGAACACGTGCACCAGACGCGTGAAGGGCCACAGCGCGAAGAGTCCGAAGGCGACCAGTGCGTGCAGCTGGAAGCCCAGTGGCGCGTCCGCCATCAAGGACGCGTCGGGCTGGAAGGCGAGGAACGAGCGGTACCAGACCGAGACGCCTTCGCGGTAGTTGTACTCGCCGCCGATCGTCAGGATCGAGCCGGCAACGGTGTTCCACATACCCAGCACGATCACCGCTGCCAGGAACGCGTACATCACCTTGTCCATGACCGTCGTCGCAGAGAAGACGGGGCCGACGGTGCGGCGACGGTAGATCAGGATCACCATGCCCGCCAGGGCCATCACGCCAGCCACCAGCCCGCCCGCGACGGCCACCACGTGGTACGCGTGCTCGCTGATACCCACCGCGTCGGTCCACGACTGCGGCACCAGCAGTCCGATGATGTGTCCACCGACGACCCCGAGCATCCCGAAGTGGAACAGCGGGCTGCCGATGCGCAGCAGCCGGTTCTCGTACAGCTGGGACGATCGCGTGGTCCATCCGAACTTGTCGTAGCGGTAGCGCCACAGGTGCCCGACGACGAAGGTGGTCAGGCAGACGTAGGGGACGACCACGAAGAGGAACTCGTTCATGCGCGCGCTCCCGGGAACGAGGGCATAGGCAGCAGGGTCGTCCCTGACCCGGCTCCGTTGGCGGCGCCGGGGCTGAACTGCGGGTTGGCGAAGGGAGCCAGACCCACCTCCTCCTCGGGAGGACCCTCGGCGGCCAACCGGCGTACGGCGTCGTGCTCGTCACCACGCAGAGGCGGCAGGGTGGCGGTGACTGCGTCGATCAGGTGCACCCACGGCGAGCCGAGGTCACGCAGCGACAGCCGCAGCAGCTCCAGCCCGGCGCGGTGGTCGAGCATCAGGTCCCGGCCGAGCCCCCGGTCACCGGTGGCCGCGAACTCGAGGACGACGCACAGGTGGTCGGGCAGCTCCGCGTCGTCGAGCGCGAACCCGGCCTGCAGGTAGGTCTGCTTGAAGCGCAGCAGCGCCATCCCGCGCTTGCGCGTGTCACCGTGCGCGAAGTAGGTCAGGAACAGGTTGCACCGTCGTCGGGAGTCGAAGGTCTCGACGTAGTCGGCCTGGAGCTCCGGGAGCGGTGTGGACTCGAGGTGGTCGACGAAGGCGCGGACGGAGTCCCCGATCCCAGGGGGCAGGCCCCGTGATGCCTCTCTGAGCAGTCCGACCCGGCCGAGCAGGGCTTCGTCGGGGTAGTCGAGAAGCAGGGAGACCGACTGCCACGCGATCGTGAGCTGGTCCGGGGGCAGCGTCGCTCTCCGTCGTCGGTCGCTCACGAGTCCGAGTCCTTCGGTGGGAACATCCCGGGCGGAGCTCCCTTGCCGTCCCAGTTGAGCAGGTTGACCCGGCTCGCCTTGTTCTCGGGGTCGACGAGCGAGTCGGAGGTCTGCCGCTCCTGGAGCATCTGGAAGTTCTCGACAGCGAGCGGCGTCGGTGTTCCAGAGCCCTCTCCGAAGACGTCTTGCTGCCCACCGTCGTACTCGGAGACCGAGCACTCGGTGGACAGCTCCTCGAGAGAGTGCGCCTGCTCGGCGTGCGCGGGTGGGATGACGTAGCGCTCGTCGTACTTCGCGATCGCGAGGAGCCGGTACATGTCGTACATCTCCTCCTCGGTCATGCCCACCGCGGCCGGGATCGAGGCGTCCGGCTCGCGGCCCATGTTGATGTCGCGCATGTAGCAGCGCATGGCGGCCAGCTTCCTGAGGACCGCGTCGACCGGACCGACGTCCCCGGCCGTGAACAGCTCCGCGAGGTACTCGACCGGGATCCGGAGCGCGTCGATCGCCGCGAACAGGTTGCCCGTGTCCTCGGCGTCCTCCCCCGTCTCGCGCACGACGTCGACCACGGGCGAGAGCGGCGGGATGTACCAGACCATCGGCATGGTCCGGTACTCCGGGTGCAGCGGAAGCGCGACCCGGTAGGTGTTGATCAGCGCGTGGATCGGCGATCGCTGCGCAGCGTCGATCCAGTCGCGGGCGATGCCTGCCTTCTCCGCCTCACGGACCACCTCGGGATCGAAGGGGTCGAGGAAGACGTTGCGCTGGGCCTCGTAGAGCCCCTGGTCGTCCGTTGTCGAGGCGGCCTCGAGCACCTTGTCGGCGTCGTACAGCATCAGGCCGATGTAGCGCAGCCGACCGACGCAGGTCTCGGCGCAGACCGTGGGCAGTCCGACCTCGATCCGCGGGAAGCAGAAGGTGCACTTCTCGGCCTTTCCGGTGCGGTGGTTGAAGTAGACCTTCTTGTAGGGGCAGCCCGACACGCACTTGCGCCAGCCACGGCACCTGTCCTGGTCGACGAGGACGATGCCGTCCTCCTCGCGCTTGTAGATCGCGCCGCTCGGGCACGAGGCCGCGCACGACGGGTTGAGGCAGTGCTCGCAGATCCGCGGCAGGTAGAACATGAAGGTCTGCTCGAACTCGAACTTCACCTTGTCCGCGATCTTCGCGAGCATCGGGTCGCGGTGTGCGGTGGCGGTCGAGCCGCCGAGGTCGTCGTCCCAGTTGGCCGACCACTCGATCTTCATGTTCTTGCCGCTGATCAGCGACTTGGGCCGGGCGACGGGCGTGTGCTCCTGGGCGGGTGCGTCGGTGAGCGTGGAGTAGTCGTAGGTCCACGGCTCGTAGTACTCGCCGATCGAGGGCAGCTTCGGGTTGGAGAAGATCGTCATCAGGTTCTTCAGACGCCCGCCGGCCTTGAGCTTCATCCGGCCACGCTTGTCGAGCTCCCAGCCGCCCTTCCAGGTCTCCTGGTCCTCGTAGGTGCGCGGGTAGCCGAGCCCGGGCCTGGTCTCCACGTTGTTGAACCAGATGTACTCCGTGCCCGAGCGGTTGGTCCACGCCTGCTTGCACGTGACCGAGCACGTGTGGCACCCGATGCACTTGTCGAGGTTCATCACCATCGCCATCTGCGCCATGACCCTCACGAGTACGTCACGTCCTGGCTGCGCTTGCGGATGATGGTGACCTCGTCGCGCTGGTTACCCGTTGGGCCGAGATAGTTGAAGGCGAAGGTCAGCTGGGCGTAGCCGCCGATCAGGTGGGACGGCTTGACGAGCAACCGGGTCAGCGAGTTGTGGATGCCTCCACGCTTGCCCGACGTCTCCGCGATCGGCACGTCGATCAGCCGGTCCTGGGCGTGGTACATGTACACCGTCCCCTCGGGCATCCGGTGCGAGACGATCGCCCGGGCGACCACGACGCCGTTGCGGTTGACCGCCTCGATCCAGTCGTTGTCCTCGATGCCGACCTTGATCGCGTCCCGGTCGCTCATCCAGATGTTCTGGCCGCCGCGCGAGAGCGAGAGCATGAAGAGGTTGTCCTGGTACTCCGAGTGGATCGACCACTTGTTGTGCGGGGTCAGGTACCGCACCGTCAGTCCCTCGACCTGACCGGCCGACCCGTCGGAGACGTTGCCGAGGGCGGGCTCGGCGAACAACGCCGCCATGTTCAGCGGCGGCCGGTACACCGGCAGGCCCTCGCCGAGCTCGGTCATCCAGTCGTGGTCGAGGTAGAAGTGCATCCGCCCGGTCAGGGTGTGCCACGGCTTCTTGCGCTCCACGTTGATGGTGAACGGCGAATAGCGCCGACCGCCCGTCTCGGAGCCCGACCACTCCGGTGAGGTGATCACCGGCACCGGCGGACCCTGGGTGTCGGCGAAGGTGATCTGCTTGCCCTCGTGCTCCTCCGCCAGGTCGGCAAGCTGGACTCCGGTGCGCTTCTCGAGGGTCTTGAAGCCCTGGGTCGCCAGGTGCCCGTTGGTGGTCCCGGACAGTGCCAGGATCGCCTCGCAGACGTTGACGTCGCGCTCCAGTGACGGGCGGCCGTCCGCCACTCCCCCACGCACCGCGCCGTTCTTGGCCCGCAGGTAGTCGACCTGGGCCGAGAGCTCGAAGGTGACCCCCTTCGTGGTCGCACCCAGCGTGTCCATCAGGGGGCCGAGTGCGTTCATCTTCTCGGCAACGGCGCCGTAGTCACGCTCGACCTCGACCAGCTTGGGCATGGTGATCCCCGGGATCGGCTCGCACTCACCCTGCTTCCAGTCCCGTACGACGCCGTGGGGATTGGCCATCGCGTCCGCGGTGTCGTGGGTGAGCGGCACGGCGACGACGTCCGTGCGCACGCCGAGGTGGGTCGCGGCCAGCTCACTGAACTTCCCGGCGATGGTCTGCCACGCGTCCCAGTCCGTGCGGGTCTGCCAGGGCGGAGCGATGGCTGGGTTGAAGGAGTGCACGAAGGGGTGCATGTCGGTGGTGTTGAGGTCGTGCTTCTCGTACCACGTGGCGGCGGGCAGTACGACGTCGGAGAAGATCGTGGTGCTGGTCTGCCGGAAGTCGATCGTCATCAGCAGGTCGAGCTTGCCCTCCGGTGCCTCGTCGCGCCACCGCACGTCGACCGGGCGCAGCCCAACCGGTGTCTCGGTCGCCCGGACCGACGAGTCGGTGCCGAGGAGGTGCTTGAGGAAGTACTCGTTGCCCTTGCCGGAGGAGCCGAGCAGGTTGGCCCGCCAGATCGACAGGACGCGTGGGTAGTTCCCGGGCGCGTCGGGGTCCTCACCGGCGAAGTCGAGCTCGCCGGCCTTGAGCTGGCCGACGACGTACTCCCCGACGGGCTTGCCGGCAGCGGCCGCGTCGTCGCTCAGGTCGAGCGGGTTGCGGTCGAACGTGGGGTACGACGGCATCCAGCCCATGCGCGCACTCTGGGCGATCACGTCGGCGGTGGACCTGCCGGCGAGCCGGCCCTTGCCGGTGGTCGCCGACAGGGTGTCGGCGCCGAACTGGTCGTAGCGGAACTGGTCGGTGTGCAGGTACCAGAACGCCGTCTGGATCATGTTGCGCGGCGGCCGGTTCCAGTCGAGCGCGTTCGCGATCTGGGTGTAGCCGGTGATCGGGCGGACCTTCTCCTGACCCACGTAGTGGGCCCACCCGCCGCCGTTGACGCCCTGGCAGCCGGTCAGGTTGGTGAGCGTGAGGAAGGCGCGGTAGATCGTGTCGGAGTGGAACCAGTGGTTGGTGCCGGCACCCATCACGATCATCGAGCGGCCCCGGGACTCCTCGGCGTTCTGGGCGAACTCGCGTCCGATCCTTGCGGCCGTGGCGGCCGGCACACCGGTGATCGCTTCCTGCCACGCCGGGGTGTACGGCGACTCCGCGTCGTCGTAGCCCGTCGGCCACGTGCCCGGCAGTCCGGGGCGACCCACGCCGTACTGCGCCATGAGGAGGTCGAAGACCGTGGTGACCAGGTGCCCGTCCACGCGACGCACCGGGACCCCACGCGGCAGGTCGGCCGCAGCACCGTCGGGGGTGTCGAATCGCGGCATCCGGACGATCACGGAACCGGTCGCGGTGTCGAGCAGCGAGAGCGCCGGGTCGATCGTCGCCGAGCTCGAGGTTCCACTTCCCGACGCCCCCCTCTCCGTAGCGATGGCCCAGCGAGCCGTTGGGGACCACGGGCTCGCCCGTCACGGAGTCGACGAGCACGGTCTTGAACGCGGCGTTCTCGTCGTCGCCCCCGCCGGTCGAGCCTGTCGAGGCCAGATCGGCGGCGGTCAGGAACTTGCCGGCGGTGTACGCGCCGTCGCCCGCCTCCTCCAGGCGGACCAGGTGAGGCAGGTCGGTGTAGGTCTTCACGTACTCGGTGAAGTACGGCGTCTGGCGGTCGACGAAGAACTCCTTGAGCACGACGTGGCCCATCGCCATCGCGAGTGCGGCGTCGGTGCCCGGCCTGGCCGGCAGCCACTCGTCGGCGAACTTCACGTTGTCGGCGTAGTCGGGGGCGACCGCGATCACCTTCTGGCCGCGGTAGCGGGCCTCGGTCATCCAGTGCGCGTCGGGTGTGCGGGTGACCGGGAGGTTGGAGCCCCACATGATCAGGTAGCCGGCGTTCCACCAGTCACCCGACTCCGGGACGTCGGTCTGGTCGCCGAAGACCTGCGGGGACGCGACGGGCAGGTCGGCGTACCAGTCGTAGAAGCTGAGCATCGAGCCGCCGATGAGGTTCACGAACCGTGCGCCGGAGGCGTGCGAGACCATCGACATCGCCGGAATGGGCGAGAAGCCGGCGACGCGGTCGGGGCCGTACTTCTTGATCGTGTGGACGTGCGCGGCCGCGACGATCTCGCTGGCCTCGTCCCAGGTGGCGCGCACCAGGCCGCCCTTGCCGCGGGCCGCCTTGTAGGCCCTCGCGCGTTGCGGGTTCTCGACGATGTGCTCCCAGGCCCGGACCGGGTCGCCGCCGTGCTGGGCCTTCGCCTCGCGGAACATCTGCAGCAGGACACCGCGGACGTACGGGTAGCGGACCCGCGTCGGGGAGTAGGTGTACCAGGAGAACGCCGCACCGCGCGGGCAGCCGCGGGGCTCGTACTCCGGAGAGTCGGGGCCGACCGAGGGGTAGTCGGTCTGCTGGGTCTCCCAGGTGATGATCCCGTCCTTGACGTAGACCTTCCACGAGCACGAGCCGGTGCAGTTCACGCCGTGGGTGGAACGGACGACCTTGTCGTGGCTCCATCGGTCGCGGTAGAAGTCGTCGGCCTGCCGCCCGCCCGCCTTGGTCAGGGTGCGCAGGTCGTCCGAGACCGTGCCCCGGGTGAAGTAGCGGCGGCTGCGCACGAGCGCGTCGCTGAGCGCCCCGTCCATGCCGGGCAGGGTCGTCACGCGGTGGCCCTCTCCTCGGCGGGGTCGCGCGGGTCGTGGGCGCCTGCGGTGCGGCGGACCACGGTGAGGGTCAGGACCAGGGTCAGGGCCGCGGTGACCGAGAGCAGCCACAGCCCGATCGCGTAGGAGTCGGTGCGCCCGTAGACGTAGCCCATGATCAACGGTGGCACGAAGCCGCCGAGCCCACCGGCGGCTCCGACCAGACCGGTCACCCCACCCACCCGTGACGGGTCGGTCACCTTGGCGATCAGCGCGAAGGTCGCGCCACTGCCGGAGCCGAGCGCAGCGGCCATGGCCAGGAAGGCCACGGTGCCGACGCCCTCGAGCGGCGGGGTGCCGGCCGAGATCGCAGCGCACACCACCACCACGGCGTAGCCGCTGGCCAGCACCGGGATGGCGCCGAGCCTGTCGGAGAGCCAGCCGCCCACCGGCCGCATGATCACCGCGACGACCACGAACCCGGCCATCCGGTTCGCGGCATCGGCCGGGGTGAGCCCGTGTGCGGTCTTGAGGTACGACGGGAGGTAGACCGAGAACGCGACGTAGCCACCGAAGGCGACGGCGTAGAGGATGCACGCCTGCCAGGTGATCGGGAGCCGCGCGTTGGCCGAGATGCGGGTCCCCAGCGACGTGGTCGGCGCCGTCCGACCCGGTGCGTCGCGCAGGATCAGCCAGGCCGCTCCGGCGTAGACGGCGAGCACGGCGGCGGTGATCAGGAACGGCGCCCTCGCGCCCAGGTTCTCGTAGAGCTTCACGGTGGTCAGCGCGCTGATCGCCGTCCCGCCCATGCCGGCACCGAAGATGCCGATCGCCAGGCCACGCTTCTCGGGCGGGAACCAGGCGTTCACGAACGGCACCCCGACCGCGAACGCGGTGCCGGCGATGCCGAGGAAGAAGCCGCCCACCAGGATCAGGGCGTAGGAGTCCAGGGCGAAGAACGCCAGGAACAGGATCGGCAGGATCGTCGCCGCGGAGACGAGCGGGAACATCACCCGGCCACCGAGCTTGTCGGTGAGTGCCCCCACCAGGATCCGCCCGAGCGAGCCCACCACCACGGGAACGGCGACCATCAGCGCGACGTCGGACTCGGTGAGAGTGCCGAGGGTGCCCTCGTCGCGGAAGAGCGGGCCGAGCGGGCTGATCAGCGCCCACGCCCAGAAGTTGACCGCGAACCCGATGGTGGCCATCGCGAGCATCAGCCACGGAGAACGCGTTGCTTACGGCCGACCTGCTGGGGGCGCCGCGATCCGCCGCGGTGCGCACGGACTGGTCGTTCATTTCCGTCTCCTGACTGTGACCTATCCATCGTGGTTCAACCGAGCCGAATCCACTACAGCCGAGGCTGGCAGAAACGGAGAGGGCCAAAGGTCCCGAACGGCCCGGTCCGGCGGTCCCTTGAGTGCGAGAGCACGCGCCGCGACGAGCGGCTACCCCGCCACGCCGTCGGCCACGCCGTCGGCCGCCAGGGGGGTCGGGGTGGCCGACGTCGGCAGGGTGAACGTGTGAGCGCCCGCAGCCGCCCCGGAGTCGGCGAGGGTGCCCCGGGCAACTCGAGAACGACGACCCATGACCACGGCCATCGCGACGCCCACGAGACTGAAGACGGCCATGGTCCAGGAGGCCGCGGAGAGTCCGGAGGACAGGGCGTCGACCTGCGACTGGCCCGCGTCCGTCTTGGTCTGTGATGACGTTTCCGTAGATCGTCGCGGCGAGCGCCGTGGCCACGGCCGCGCCCACGTAGCGGGCCATGTTGGAGACACCGGAGGCCGCCCCGACCTGGTCCGCCGAGACGCATGCCGTCGACGCCGACGTGGCCGGCCCGTTCGAGAGTCCCATCCCGACGGCGACGGCGATCAGCGGCAGGACGAATGCGGCATAGCGCCACGAGCCGTCCACGAAGCCCACCAGCGCGAAGCCGAGGGCGGTGATCGCGAAGCCCACGCCGACGACCTGGCGGCCGCCGAACCGTGCCGCGAACCGTGGCACGAACGGTGCGATCGCCACCAGTCCGGCCGTCGCGGGCAGGGTCGCCAGGCCGGCTTGCAACGGGCTGAGCCCGAGCGTGGACGGGTCCTGGAAGTAGAGGCTCACGAGGTACATCAGCGCGTTGATGGTGCCGGCGCCGATCAGGATGGCGACCGTGGAAGCAACCAGGACCCGGTTTCGCAGCAGGGCCAGGTCGAGCATGGGGACGGCGACTCGGTTCTCCACGGCAACGAACGCGAAGCCCGAGACGATGGCCACCGCCAGGCAACCGAGCGTGGCCAGAGACGTCCATCCCCAGTCGCTACCCTCACTCAGCGCGAGGATGATCGGCGTGAGGGTCAGCGCTACCAACACGCTGCCGGCGATATCGATCGAGCGCGGCCGGCTCTCGTCACGGGACTCGGACACCTGGGCTGCCGTCATCGCCATGCACACCAGGGCGACGCCCGCGTCGATCCAGAACAGCCCCTGCCAGCCCGTCGCTTCGACCAGGACACCACCGAGCAGTGGCCCGGCGCGGCGCCGACGCCTGCCGCCGCACCCCAGAGCGAGACCGCCCGCAGCTTGCCCTCTTCGGGGGTGGCCACCGTCAGCAGGCTGAGCCCACAGGCCAGGATCGTCGCACCCGACGCGCCCTGGATGCAGCGCCCCGCGATGACCGCCCCACCCGAGTCGGAGAGTGCGATCAGCACGCACGAAGCGACGAAGAGCAGCAGCCCGAGCTGGAAGATGCGCTTCCTGCCGAACACGTCGCCCAGCGAGCCGGAGGTCACGATGGTCGCGGCACCCACCAGCGAGTAGCCGGTGACGGCCCACTGCAACGTCGTGACGTCCATGCCGGTGTCCTTGCTGATGGCCGGGAGCAGGATGCTGACCGCGGACGTGTTGGCGTTGACCACCAGGGTCGAGAGACAGGTGACGATCAGGACACCGCGTGCGCGGGTAGCGACGTCAGTGGTGCTCATCGGGTTCCTCGTTCCTTGAGTCGTCGTGCCGGCTGCCGGGTCGTGCCGCTCAGGAGGTATCGCACTTCAGCGTGGCGATGTCCTGCAGGGTGGCCCAGGCCCGGTTGATGTCGGCCATGGCTTGCTCCAGCTGAGGGCGCGACATCGCCTGGGCATCGCTACGCGCGTCGGCGGCGGCCTGGCGGACGACGTCGACGTTGGCGCGCAGCGTCGAGATCGCGGTGTCGAGGCGTCCCTCGGAGACCGCCTGGAACCGGTCCAGCTCGGCCTGGAGCTTCTCGGACGCGGCGCGCAGCTCCCCAGCCTTGACGGTCAGCGGGTCATCTTGTCGCAGCTGGTCGCTTGCCTTCACCAGGTCGGCGTACCGGGCGCAGTAGTCCCGGTCGCCGGTGGTGTCGCCACCTCCGCACGCGGCCAGGAGCGGAATCGCAGCGATCGCGACTCCGACGCGCAACACGGATCGAGGATTCATGACGAGGCTCGCGCATCCTCGCCACCGCGGTCGGCGCCCGCCACCTCACTCATACCGCAACGGTGGCGGCTGTTCGCGCAGTCCTCCTCACCCCGCGCGGGTGAGCGAATCGGGACATCACAGTCAGATGATTTCCCTCGGGTCCGTGAGGTCGTGCTCATGTGCCCGTCCGGGTCGAGCCGCTCGAGCAGGCTCGACACGATGACGTCGAGCTGGCCCACCTGGGCGGGGCTCAGCGCATCGATGACGTGGGAGCGCACGTTCGCGACGTGTCCGGGAGCCGCGGCGACCACGGCCTCCCAGCCCTGCGTCGGTGAGCCGCGCGTTCGTCGCGCGCCCGTCCTCCGGGCACGGGAACCGTCGACCAGGCCGCGGTCCTCCAGCCGGCGTACGACGTGCGACAGCCGCGGCAGCGTCGCGTTCGGTGCGCTGCGCGAGGCGGTCATCCGCAGCGTGCGCTCGGGGCCTCGGACAGCATCGCGAGGACGAAGTACTCGAAGTGGGTGAGCCCGGCGTCGCGCCGCAGCTGGGTGTCGAGCACGCCGGGCAACAGCTCCACCACCGCGACCAGCCGGACCCAGGCCGCATGCTGCGCGTCGTCCAACCACTGCGTGTCCATGGCCACAATCCTACCGCTTTACTTGACGGAACAACTAAAGTGCGTGATAGTTAGTTGAAGCAACAACCAATCACGTCGCCGAGGAGATCTCCATGGCACACGTATCACATCATCGGCACCGGCAACATGGGCCAGGCCATCGCAGGTGTCGCCGGCAAGGGCGGTCACACCGTCCAGCTGCTCGGCCAGTCCGACAGCGCCACCGCGGTCACCGGCGACATCGTCGTCCTCGCGGTCCCCTACCCCGCCGTCAGCGCCGTCCTCGCCGAGCGCGGCGACACCCTCGCCGGCAAGATCGTCGTCGACATCACCAACCCGCTGAACTTCGAGACCTTCGACTCGCTGACCGTTCCCGCTGACAGCTCCGCGACCGCGGAGATCGCCGCGGCCCTCCCGACGTCGCGGGTGCTGAAGGCCTTCAACACCACCTTCGCCGGCACCCTGGCGGCGGGTACGCGTGGGGTCGCTGACCACGACTGTCCTGATCGCTGGCGACGACGCCGACGCCAAGTCGACCCTGGCCGGGCTGGTCACCTCCGGCGGTCTGAACGCGATCGACGCAGGTCCGCTAGCGCGCGCCCGCGAGCTCGAGGCGCATCGGCTTCCTGCAGATCACCCTCGCCGCCAGCGAGAAGATCGCCTGGACCGGCGGCTTCGGCGTCGCGGCCTGATCAACCCACACACACGAAGCAGACACACGAAAAGGGGAACCTCGATGACTGTCAACGCCGTGCGTCTCAACCATGCCGTGCTGTACGTGGCCGACCTGGAGCGCAGCATCGCCTTCTACCAGCAGGCCTTCGCGATGGAGGTGATGGCGCGTGAACCGCGCGCCGACGCGGCCTTCCTGCGCCTGCCCCGGTCCGGCAACCACCACGACCTCGGACTGTTCGGGGTCGGGCGCCCAGCCGCCGCGACCGCGCGGCAGCCTCGGCCTCTACCACCTCGCCTGGCAGGTCGACACCATCGAGGAGCTCGAGGAGGCCGCGACTCACGCTGGCCAACCTCGACGCCTACACGGGCGAGTCGAGCCACGGTGCGACCAAGAGCATCTACGCCAAGGACCCCGACGGCAACGAGTTCGAGGTGATGTGGATGCTGCCCAAGACCAGCTGGGGCGACTTCGCGAGCGCGGCACCGGTCGAGCGCCTGGACCTGCCAGGTGAGGTACGCCGGTGGGCCGGCGTCCGCACCGCCGCCGAGCTGGTGCCGGTGGAGGAGTGACCGCCCCGGGACAGCGGAGGAGTCATGCTTCGGCGGGGACTCGGAACAGCAGCACCGATACGCACAGCAGCCACGCGCACCAGGCCACGTAGCCCGCGAAGTTGCTCAGGCTGGCCAATTCGACCAGCGGGATGACCACCCCGGTGGCGATCAGGCCTGCTGCCGCGTAACCGACCACGGCCATCCAGCGCGGCATGATCGTGCGGCTCAGGGCGACCACGACCAGGACCGTGAACGTGGCGGTGAGGGCGTAGCCGAGGGTCTCGCCGATGACCTTGCCCAGCACCGTGTGCAGCAGCTCGAACCGGTCCTCGGCCGCCTGCACGACGCGCGGGGTCGAGTGCGTCCCTGCTGACGCCGGGGACCAGCGTGACCCACCGTTGGAGACCGATGACCTGCACGGTGGCGGCGGCGATGCCGACGCCTGCGATCCAGCGCCCGAGGGTCCCTCCGACGAGGCGACCCAGGAACAGACCGGCTGGGGCGATCAGTGCCGCACTGATGACGAGCACCAGGAACCAGGTGACCACGGCACCCTGGTGCGCGCGGAAGAGGCTCAGGATCTCCGCGGTCGGCTCCTCCAGGATCTGCGGGTACTGGAAGACCGAACCGAGGACAGTGAATCCGGCGATGGCGAGCAGGGACGCCAGCGCGAGGGCGGCGCCCGCGAGGCGGGCGGCGCTCCGGTCGGTGACGCCTCCCCCGGTGATGCTCTGCGTGCTCATGATGCTGTCTCCTGTCGGGTAGCGGGGACGGACGCGACGGTGCGGTACCACGCGAGCGTGGCGTCCAGAGCCTCGTCGAGTGGGGTGGCAGAGACACCGAACGCGGTGCGGAAGCTGGAGTCGTCGACGACCCAGGGATCCGTGAACTGGTAGAGGGTGTGCAGGTACTCCCGCATCGCCGGCTTCACAAGGCCGAGGAAACGCAACGAGGTGCGGCCAGCCGCAAGGGTGCGCGGCCGACGCCCGGCAGCCGCGTAGACGTGCTCGATGATCTGTCGGGTCGTGCGGGCGGGGGCCACCGGTAGGTGCCAGACCTTCCCGATGGCCCCGGCTGCGGTGCCCAGGGTGACGAGTGCGGCGGCGACGTCGGGGGTGTAGGAGTAGCTGTGCGGCTGGTCGGGATCTCCCATGACCTGCGCCCGCGCACCGGTGACGGCGGCCGCGAACACCGTTTCGCCGAGCGCGGACATGAGGGCGCCCGGCCCGAAGTAGTCGCTGGCGCGGCCGATGGCGACGTTCACCTGTCCCGCGGCGTGGGCGCTCAGCAGCTCCTCGGTCATCGCCGCCCGGGTCGCCGCCTTCGTCGAGGTCGGCTTCGCAGACATTGTCTCCACGAGCGGGCGGCCGTTCGGAGGGCCGTAGGCGTAAAGGTTGTCGAGTACGACGAGCCGGGCGCCGGCGCGAGCCGCTCCGGTGAGGACACCGCGCTGCAGCGGCGGGAACTCCGCATCCCACCGGGCGTAGTTCCCCGCGTTGAGGCAGAAGTAGACGGCGTCCGCGCCGGCGCAAACGCGGGTGGTGAACTCGTGGTCGGTGGCGTCACCGCCGACCACCTGGGCACCGAGAAGCTGGTCGCGTCCGCTGCGGTTGACGGCGACGACGTCGTGCCCGGCTGCGAGGAGATGCTCGACGAGCGAGCGACCGACCTGGCCGGTGCCGAAGACTACGTGCCGGGTCATGACGCGATCTCGTTGCCGTCGCGGCGTCTGCCGAGGGCCAGCGGCAGGACGACAGTGAGGAGGGTGGCCACGAGGGCACCGGAGGAACCGAAGATCGTGAACTGCTGGTCGACCTCGATGCCGGCGGACGCCGTGACCGCCCAACCGAGCGCGAACGTGCCGCTGAGGTAGAGCGGCCAGACCATGGCAAGCGCTCCCAGCCGCGGCACGAGGACCACCGCCTGGGCGACGCCGGTCAGGGCGCCACCGACCGCGCCCTGGACGACCAGCGAACCGAGGTCGGTCCGGTAGTCGACCAGTGCGGCACCGACTGCCACGCCGGCCATCAGGCCGACCGCAGTGGCAAGGATCCAGGCGAGCGGTCGAGGCGCGGCCTTCCCCAGGGCCCAGACCTGGACGGCACCGAGGATGGCGCCGGTCAGAAGCCCCCCGGCGAGTGCTGGGCCGGGACCGTCGACTCGTCCCACGAGCAGGTAGGCGGCGTACCCGCCCAGCGGATAGCCGGCGAACGACACCATCCAGCGTCCGACCGCGCGTCCGGTCACTCGGGGCCTCGCGGCCGCACTGCGGGGGGCTGCGGTGTGGAGGGCTGACATGACGAGCTCCTTTTCGTGGGCGTGCATGGGTGGGGTGACGTGCGGTTCAGGGGCTGGGCAGCTGTCGGCCGGCGATCCAGACCGCGAGGAGGTTGTCCGGATGCTCGGAGAGGTGGTCGCGGACGAGCGCGTCGAGCAGGTCCACGTTGCCGCGCAGGTGTGCCTCGGCCAGTGCGACCAGCTGTCGGTCACGCGTCGTCGGCGCGTGCTCTGCCGCTCGGGTGAGGAGGTCGAGGTCACCGGCCAGGATCGCGGCGGCAACCAGGAGCGGTGTTGAGGTGGAGTCTGCGGCGAGCACGAGAATCTCGGCAGGCGCGTCGGGGTGATCGCCGATCAGGCGGCGGAGGAGGGCGGTGTTGGCGTCGGGCACAGGTGCACCGTGGACCCTGGCGCTGACGGGGCGCTGACGGGGCGCTGACGACGCCGGAGACACCCCGCCCGGGCGACGTTGTCGTAGCCTCGGAGGGTGCTCACTGTCGCCGTTCTCGGCGCAGTCGAGGCTCGCAGGGATGGTGATCGGCTCTCGGTGCCGGCAGGCAGGACCACCGAGCTGCTCGTCCGGCTCGCGCTCGACGCTGGCTCGCGCGTGCGCGTGGACATCCTGCTCGAGGACCTCTGGCCCACGACTGCCGGCCGCAACACCTTGCAGTCGAAGGTCTCCCAGCTGCGGCGCGCCCTCGGCGACAAGGACCTCGTCGTCGGCGAGGACGACACCTACCGTCTCCTCGTCGAACCGGGCAGCGTCGACGCAATCCGCGTGGTCGACCTTGCCGCCGAGGCGTCCTCAGCGCGGCACGCGGGTGACGCGTCCACGGCGATGGAGAAGGCCAGCGAAGGGCTGCGCCTGTTCCGCGGCGAGGTCCTGATCGACCTCGGCGACTGGGCCGAGCCCCATCGCGCCCGTCTCGAGGAGCTCCGGTTGGGTCTCCTCGAGGACGTGATGGCCGCACGGGTCGACCTCGGTGCTGGCGGTGAGCTCGTCGGTGAGCTCGAGACTCTGGTGACTCAGCACCCGCTCCGCGAGCGACTGTGGGCCTCGCTCATGACGGCGTTGTACCGCGGTGGCAGGCAGGCCGACGCGCTCGCGACGTACGCCCGGGTGCGGAGGCTGCTGATCGACGAGCTCGGCGTCGAACCGGGCCTGGACCTGCGCGCCTTGGAGCAACAGCTCCTCCGGCAGAGCGCCGCGCTGGGCGGCACGCCAGACCTGCGACGAGTCACGACTCCCGGCAACCTGCCGCAGGGACTCACCCCGCTCCTGGGCCGTGGCGCCGAGCTCGGCGCCCTGGCCGGACTCGTCGACGAGCACCGGTTCGTGAGCATCGTCGGGCCGGCGGGTGTCGGCAAGACCAGGCTCCTGCTCGAGCTGGCACGGGGGTGAGGGTGCCGGGCGGTGTCTGGCTGGTGCGTCTCGAAGCCGTCACCGGCTCGGCTGACCTGGAGCAGGTCGTCGCCGAGACCCTGCACGTCGCTGGGAGCGCACAGTTGCGCGAGCGGCTCTCGGGCGCGCAGACCGTCCTGCTCCTCGACAACTGTGAGCACGTCATCGCCAACGCGAGCGCCCTGGTCGGCGCGCTCCTCGAGGTCGTCCCAGGCCTTCGTGTCCTCGCGACCAGCCAGGTGCCGCTCGGCATCGAGGACGAGCGGGTGCACCACCTGGAGCCGCTGTCGACCGAGAGCTCGGTGGCGCTGTTCCTGGCACGTGCTCGTGAGATGCGGCGTCAGCTCGTGGTCGATGACGACACGACCGCGCTCGTCGAGGAGGTGTGTCGATCCCTCGACGGGCTACCGCTGGCCATCGAGCTCGCCGCCGCGCGGGTGCGGTCGCTGTCGGTGCGCGACATCGCGCGACGCCTCGACGACCGGTTCTCCCTGCTTCAGGACCCCAGCAGTCACCGGCCGGAACGCAGGCGTGCCCTCGCAGGCGCGATCGGGTGGAGCTACGACCTGCTGTTCCCTGACGACCAACGCGGTCTGTGGGCCCTGTCCTGCTTCGCGGGCAGCGCATCCCTGGCGGCCGTGGAGCACGTGCTGGTGGCCCTCGAGGTCCCCGCGGGCGCCGTCGTGGACACCGTGACCCGGCTCGTCGACCGTTCGCTGGTCAGCGTGGACAGCACCGACGACGGCCAGGTGCGGTACCGACTCCTGGACAGCATCCGCGCGTACGCCGCCGATCGGCTCACCGACGCCGGGCTCGCCGAGACGGCCCATCGCGCACACGCCGGCTGGTACTCGCAGACGGCCGCCTGGTGCGAGGCCCACGTCCGGGGCAGGCGCCAGCCGGAGTGTCTGGCGATCGCGCGAGCCGAGAGGGCGAACGTGGACGGCGCGCTCAGCCTGGTGCCGGACCAGCGAACCCGACCTCGGTGTCAGCATCGCGACCGGGTTCGGCTGGACCTGGGTCGTCCTCGGCGACGGCACGGCCGCCGCCACCAGGATCCGCGAAACGCTCACGTCGGCCACGCCACCGTCGGCGCGGGCCTCGGCGCTCCTGCTCGCCGGCTGGCTCGAGGCATCGGCCGGCGACGTCGCTCTCGCAGGGAGTGACCTCGATGAGGCCGAGCGCATCGCCGACCAGCTCGATGCGGAGGTGCTGCGGGCCGACGTGTCGCGCCACCGCGCCTTCGTGTGCCTCCAGCAGGGTCTGCCCGCCGACGCTCTGGCAGCTGCGACGCGACGGCCTGGCGACGTACCGCCGCCTGGACCTGGAGTGGGAGACGGCGGCCAGCCTCGTGCTCGCGGCGTACGGGTCGTTGATGCTGGGTGACACCGCGACCGCGGCACTCGACGGCGCGGAGGCGCTGGACATCCTGACCCCCATCGGGGACTCGTGGGGCCTGGTGCACGCCCAGGCGATGCTCGGCGGCATCGCGCAGGCGGAGCATCGCTTCGACGACGCCATCGACGCCCTCTCCGGTGCTGCGCAGGAGTCGATGGCGCTCGGCTTCCTCGGTCAGGCGGCGCTCCACCTGGGGTCGCTGGCCCGCGTGCAGCAGCGAGCGGGACGCCCGCGGGACGCGGCGGCCTCGTTCGACCAGACCCTCGCTGCCGCAACGGCCAGTGGCGACGGTCGGATGGCGGCAACCGCCCGGCTGAACCTCGCCCGGCTGCTGAGGAGCACCGGCGACGGAACCGCGGCCGTCGCCTTGTTGAGGGAGAACCTCGAGTGGTACGCCGGGGCGGGCGGCGGCGACGGCGCCCTTCTCTCCCGGTGTCTGCTCGCCGCCGAGACCGACGACAGGGACTCCCTCGAGGAGGTCCTGACCCTCGCCCGGGCCGACGAGAACCACGTGGTCACCATCCTCGCTCTCGACGGGCTTGCCAGGTTGAGCGCGGACGAGGGCGAGCCCGAACGGGCAGCCGAGCTGGTCGCGGAGGCGGACGCCCTCCACCCCACAGTCGCTCATCTGCTCGACGACGCGGATCGGCCCGACCGTGCGGCGAGCGGTTGTCAGCGCCCACGAACGCAGTGAGCACGGCCCACATGGCACGACGACGAGAGGAACCCCATGTTCGCCACACGTTCGAAGAATCGTGACGCAGACCGCGCACGCGAGCGGCGACGTCGATCACCCAGCGGCTGGCCCGCGTCTCGGCGCGTCCACCCGTGGCGCATCGTGGCCGCCTGGGGCCTGATCCTGGCCGCCTCGATCGTGGCCATCGGGGCCCTGATCGGGTCGGCGTTCACCTCCGACGCCAGCCTCGACCACCAACCCGGACTCGATGCAGGGCCGAGCAGGTGCTCGCCGACAACTTCTCCCAGGGCGACCGCGATCGACGACGCCGTCGTCATCTACTCGGCCGAGCTCACCACCGACGACCCGGAGTTCAAGGCCTTCGTCGCCGACGTCCGGTCCTCGATCGAGGGCACCGGCGCGACGCAGACCGTCCGGGACCCCTACGCGGCCGACGGAGCCGGCATCTCCGAGGACGGGCATGCCGCCGTCGTGACGCTGGTGCTCGGCGCACGACGCCGAGACCGGGATCGTCGACGTGCTGGACGAGGTCGTCGCCGCGACTCCGACGCCGACTTCGAGGTCGACATCACCGGCGACAACACCCTCGACCACGACTTCACCGAGCTCTCCGAGTCCGACCTCACCAACGGCGAGCTGAAGTTCGGGCTGCCCGCCGCGATGATCGTGCTGATCCTGGTCTTCGGCGCCCTGGTGGCCGCGTTCCTCCCGATGAGCATCGCCATCGTGTCGATCATCGTGACCGTCGCCATCGTCCTCGGTGCTCGGCCAGTTCACCTCGCTGTCCTTCTTCATCGTCAACATGATCACCGCGATGGGGCTCGCGCTCGGGCATCGACTACAGCCTCTTCGTGCTGTCCCGCTACCGGGAGGAGCGCCAGGCCGGTCGCGACAAGATCGACGCGATCGTCGCCACCGGCGGCACCAGCAGCAAGGCGGTCCTGTTCTCGCGGCAGCTCGTTCGTCGTGGCTCTGCTCGGCCTGCTCCTGGTCCCGGACACGATCCTGCGCAGCCTGGCCCTGGGCGCGATCATCGTCGGCGTGGTCACCATGGCCGCCGCGCTCACGCTGCTGCCGGCCGCTGCTGTCCCTGCTCGGCGACCGGGTCAACGCGCTGCGGCTCCCGATCGTCGGCCGCGACCACCCCGCCGAGAGCCCGTTCTGGACCCGGGCCGTCGGCGCCGTCGTCCGCCGCCCGCGACGTGCGCTGGCCGCCGGCGTCGCTGATCCTGCTCGCCGCCGCCGTTCCCGGTGCTCGGCCTGCAGACCGGCACCTCCGGCGTCAGACTCGCTGCCCGACGACACGCTTCGCCAAGTCCGGCGCCCTGGCGCTCGAGCGGAGCTTCCCGGGCAGCACGACGACCGACCCGGCCCAGGTCGTCATCTCCGGCGACGTCACGTCCGCCGACGGTCACCGCCGCCATCGCACGACCTCGAGGCATCGATCGCCGACGACCCCGACTTCGGCCCGCCGCAGCGGCAGGTCGCCGACGACGGTCAGGTGGCGCTCGTCAGCGTCCCGCTGGTCGGTGACCCGACCACGCCCAGGCTCGCCGCGGCCTCGAGCAGCTGCGCTCGCGACCTCGTCCCGGCCTGCGTTCGACGGCACCCGACACCACGCGTGCTCGTCGGCGGCGCCACGGCGGAGAACATCGACTACTCCGACGTGATCAACCACTGGCTGCCGATCGTGCTCGCGTTCGTGCTCGGCCTCAGCTTCCTGCTGCTCACCGTGGTCTTCCGCTCGATCGTCCTGTCGGCCACCGCCGTCGTGCTCAACCTGCTGTCGGTCGGCGCGGCCTACGGCCTGCTCGTGCTCGTGTTCCAGCACGGCTTCGGCGTCGACCTGCTCGGCTTCCAGCAGGTCGAACGCGTCGAGGCGTGGGTGCCGATCTTCCTGTTCTCCGTGCTCTTCGCCCTGTCGATGGACTACCACGTGTTCCTGCTCACCCGGATCCGCGAGCGCTACGCGCAGACCGGCGACACCGACGACGCGGTCGTGCACGGCATCGCCGCGACCGGGCGCATCATCACCGGCGCCGCGCTGATCATCGTCGCGTGTTCGCCGGGCTTCGCCGCCGGCGCACCTGGTGATGTTCCAGCAGATGGGCTTCGGCGTCGCCGTCGCGCTGCTCCTCGACGCCACCCTCGATCCGCATGGTCGTCGTCCCGCCGCGATGGCCCTGCTCGGCCGCTGGAACTGGTACCTGCCGAGCTGGCTCGACCTGGCTGCCCGAGCTGCACGTCGAAGGAGAGCAGCAGGCGCGCGCGGTCCGGCTCGGCGACGGCCATCCCGACCGCGAACACCACGAGCGTGAGAGTCGCCGGGAGAGCAGCGGACGTGGCCTCGTGGGAGAACCCGGTTCGGGCTGTCAGGACACCCACGGCGACGAAGCCGACCCCCGCGACCGCCGCGATCCAACCGAGCCTGCGCCCTCGGCCGCTCCCCAATGGTGAGGCCGAGGCCCAGGCTGAGCAGGGTGAGCCCGTTGATGAGGTTGAAGAGGGCGCTGAGCCCCTTCTCGACCGAGCGCACGGACTCCGCGACCCGATAGGCAGCGGACCGGTCGGCGGCCGCCGTCGCCGCGTCCCAGGCGTCGACGGCGGCCTTGAGTGCGACCCCGTCGACCGCCATCTGTACGGCAAACACGGCTGCCGCGACCACGGCCGTGACTACCGCAACCTGACCCAGGAAGCCAGCCGCTCCTCGCTGCTGGCCCAGATAGGTCGCCATGGCGACCAGGCCGATCGTGGCCAGCATCAGCCCCAGGAACTGGCCCAGGTGGACCAGCGCCCAGTCCCCGGAGCGCGCGTACTCGTGGAACGCGGCCACAGAGTCGTTGGCGTACTCCCGGTGGGGGTGTAGGGCACCGAGTGGTACCTGGCAGATCAGTCCCGCGACCAAGGCGACGGTGCCGAGCCGGAGGCGGTCGGGGTTCTCGGGGTGGTCCGGTTCCGTGGGCCCGGTGACGGGGAGCGTACTGGTGGTCACGATGTGTCCTTCCGTGATTTGTGAATGGGGCTCAGGCGGCGTAGTGGTGGTAGCGGCGGAGCATCACGACGAACATGGCCGGCAACATGGCGACGTGCGCCACGGTCATCACCTGGTCTGCGGGTAGAGCACCCAGCACGTGCAGCGCCGTGGCGGCCAGGGTCGGCGCGAACATGGAGATGACCATGTCGAGGATTGCGCGGAAGCTGCGGCGATGGCGCAGCATCAGCAGCACCATCGGAACGGTCATGTTGCCGGCCATCACCCAAGCCGAGAGCACGGGCAGCTCCGCCCATGGATCGGCGTACCCGGCGTGGGTGGCGATCGCCTCGTACACCGGGTCCAGGATCAGCATCCCGGCGTACATCGCGACGATCATCAGCAGGTAGTGGCGGACGAAGCGAACGAATCGCTTCGGTCGTGTGCCCTCGTCGGCGCCGTGGTGTCCGTCATGGTGCGTCGTCGGTCGCGGTCGCGGTTGTGGTCATCGATCGCTGCCTTCCCCTCGGTCCGCGGCCGGTCCGCGGTCATCTGGAAAGCCTCGTCGTCACCGACTCCACAGGACATGGAGCGTGCACGCGGCCACGGGTGGGGTGTACCGGGCCCGAGGTGGTGCGGCAGGCCGTACCAACACCTCGGAGCTCTCTGCGCAGGAAGCGCAGCACCGCCAGCACGCGACGGTCCCCATGCGCGCCAACGACAAGGCCGAGCTTGTCGAAGATGTTCGTGACGTGCTTCTCCACCGCGCGCACGCTGACGTGCAACCGGTCCGCGATGGCACGGTTGGCGAGCCCCTGTGCCATCGCCTCGAGGACGAGGTGCTCGCGCGGCGTCAGCCGGTCGAGGTCGTCGTCGGCATGCCTGCGGGAGAGCATCTGCGAGACCACCGTCGGGTCGAGTGCGGAGCCGCCCTCCCCTACGCGTCGGACGGCGTCGACGAACTCCTCGACGTCGGCGACCCGGTCCTTGAGCAGGTACCCCAACCCCTCGACCCCGTCCGCGAGGAGACGAATCGCCAGTCCCAGCTCGACGTACTGCGACAGCACCAGCACCCCGACCTGTGGCCATCGGGCACGGATTGCGGCGGCCGCCCGCAGCCCTTCGTCGGTGAACGTCGGCGGCATCTTGATGTCCAGAACGCAGACGTCCACCGATCTGGTCTCCAGATCCACGAGCAGCGACTCGGCGTCGCCGTACGTGGCGACGACCTCGAAGCCGGCTTCGGTGAGCAGCCGCGCCACGCCCTCGCGGAGCAGGACGGCGTCGTCGGCGATCGCTACCCGCACGGGATCACCGCCCGGACCCTCGTGCCCTCCCCCACCGGGCTGATCACCTCCAGCTGGCCGCCCAGCGCGGCGACCCGGTCACGCAACCCCTGCAACCCGGACCCGCTCGACGCACCTGGGCCGGCATCGAGGCCCCCGACCCCGTCGTCGACCACGTGTACCTCCATCGTCGAGTCATCCCCGTCCCAGCGCTCGCACACGTGCACCGTGACACCGCTGGCGGCGGCGTGCTTCACCGCGTTGGTCAGTGCCTCGCAGATCACGTAGTACGCGGCGACCTCCACACGCGGCGGCACCCGCCGGGGAAGGTCCACATCGAGCTCCAACGGGATCGGGGTCCGGGCCGCCACCCCCTCCAGCGCCACCGCCAGCCCGTGATCGGTGAGCACAGCGGGATGCAAACCGGCCGCGAGCTCGCGCAGCTCGGCCAGCGACCTTCCCAACTCGGCTTTCGCCTCCGCAGCGAGCTCCCTGGCCGTGGCGTCGGTTTCCGCGCGACGTTCGAGCTGGTTGAGCAGAAGCAAGACCGCGAGGATCCGCTGCTGCGCCCCGTCGTGCAGGTCGCGTTCGAACCGTCGGCGCTCTCGGTCTCCGGCCTCCACCAGGCGGAGCCGTGAGGCCTGCAGCTCTCGGAGCTGGGCGCGGACCTCGGCGTGCAGTCTCTCGTTCTCCAGCGCCAGCCCGGCAGCGGCGACCGCGCCGGAGATCAGCGTTGCGTCCTCGGCGAGCGATGGGTCGTGCACCAGCGCAGCGATCCGTCGCCCCTCTCGCTCGACACGGGTGACCGCTCGCGCCTCGTCTCGCGCCGGCATCGGGAACGGACGTCCGTCCCCGTCCAGGTACTCCTGGGTCTCGGGCCGCCAGTACGCGACCTGCAACGACGGATCCTTGAGCGCGGTACGTAGCAGTCCGTCCAGCGGGTCACCCTCGCGACCCTCGCCGAGGTCGACCACGAGCTGCCCGACCGCGGCCCGGTCCAGCCGCTGCCGCAGCAGACCCAGCAGGAACGACACCGGGACCGCAGCGAACGTCAACGCGCCCAGCCACCCCACGGACTGCCGGACCGACGCCGGTTGCGCGGCCAGGCTGACCGCCTGCACTGCCAGGCAGACCGCACCCGTTGTCAGGACGGGCGCCAACACCCGGCGTTGCGGTGCGGTCGCCGCCCGCCAGCGCCGCGCCAGAACGAGCAGCGTGCCGCCGATGACGAACGACCCGACCCCCGCCTGCTGCACCACCAGAATCGCGTCCGCGACATGAGGCTGGTCGCTGATCAGGAGCAAGTTGCGCGGGCAGTCTGCGCAGCCGGGCAGGTCAGCCGACGACGTGAAACAGCAGCCGCAGTGCCTGCACCACAGTGACATCTACGTACAGCAGGACCACCAGACGGCGAGGCCACGTCCCTTCGAGGCGACCTCCGGGGAAGATGTGCAGGGCATGGAAGAACGTTCCGAGCCACCATGGCGCCGTGAGGAGACCGAGGCTGAACACCAGCGGGCTGTCGGACGCCATCAGTGCGGAGGTGAACCACATCAGTCCGGTCCCGTACAACAGTAGGCCGAAGCGGTTGTGCGGCCGTAGGACCGACGCCACCACCCCGGCGCCGGCGAACGACCATCCGATGAGCAGTGCCAGTGCTGGCGCGTCAGCGAGCATCAGCCCGCGTGGCGTCGGGGAACCGGTCGACGAGAGGGCGAGCGCCCCAAGACCCGCCGCGACCGCGACTGTGAGCGCCAGGAGACCCAGACGCCTGTCCATCGAACCAGTAAAGCGATGTCAAGGCCCAGTCGGGTAGGGCGCATGCTCCTCAATCGCTGCCGTGTCCACGACTTCGGACCCTCACGGCAGCAGATCGCCGAGAACGCTCAGGCGGCGCTGCATCAGGCCTCCGGCAGGTCGAACGTCTCGAGGCTCGGGTGCCGCGTTGATACATCGTGGTCGTGTTCGCCGGCTTGGCCGCTGGAACTGGTACCTGGCCAGCTGGCTGCCCGAGCTGCACGTCGAAGGAGATCCAGCCGCTACTCCCCCGCGGCCGAAGCACCCACGCCCGGTCGCGGTCAGGTCTGAGCGCGCTCGCGCGCCGGGCGTTTCGCCTGGCCTATCTACGGGTGAAGGTGACCCGGCCATGCTTGGTCTTCTTCATCTCGTACGTCGGCGAGTGCGCATAGGCATGATGTCTCGGACACAGCAGGCGTCCGTTGTCGATGTCGGTCCTTCCGCCCCGGCTCCAGGGGATGTCGTGATGGGCGTGGCACAGCCAGGCCGGCCAGTCGCAGCCCACGGCGGTGCAGGTCTTGTCGCGTTCGTCGAGGACGACCCGCTGCGGCTTGGTGTAGAACCGGCCCTCGCGTCCGACGTCGAGGACCTGGGACTTCCTGCCGAGGACCATCGGGATCAGACCAGCTTCACAGGCGAGCCGGCGCGCCTGTCCGGCGGTGATCAAGTGCCCGGTGTCGAGAGTGGCGGGCTGCTCGCTGTCACCCAGCAAGGACTCCATGGTCATCCTCACCACGACCGTCGCGTTGACACCGCCAGCCTGCGGGAGGCGATCGGTGGGATAGCGCTCGACGTACTCGCAGAACGCGTGGCCCAGCCCGGCAGGGGTAGCTGAATGCTGGCGGTGCTTGGGGGCGGCGTACGCCAGGACCGCCTTCCTGAGCATGGCGCCGACCGGCGAGGGGACGGTGAACCGGCCGCGGCATTGCCCGTGCCCGTCGTCCGCGATCGTGAACCGGCAGTCCTCCAGAGCCCGCTCTTCCTCGCGTTCGAGAGCCCGCCGCTGGTGCTCTTCGGCCACGTCGGGGGCGACCACCTCGAGGATGTGCTTGGCCAGGATGCCCAGCTCGTGGGCGTCGTGCTCCGCGGCGAGCCGGACCAGCTCGGTCTCGGCCTCGGCCCGCATCACCGGGAGTTCCTCGACGACCTTCACGATCACCGTTGCCTGGTCTTCGGCGACGATGCCGGTTGTCATCGCGGTGCGGGTGGTGTCGTGCTGGTCGAGAGCAGCGGCGAGCTTCAGCCGCCGCTTCGCTCCGTCCTGGTCTGCCGGGTGGTGTTGGCCCAGTAGCGCACCCGTGTCGGCGGCTCCGACCTCGGTGCCGAGGCCGACGGCGTCGGCCTGGTGCGCCGCAGCCAGCTCGAGGGCGGTGATTCGGTGACGCAGCCGCGTCAACGCCGGCAACACGTGCGCGAGATCCCTGTCGCTCATCGACCACAGCCGCGGGTCGAGGTCGTCGAGCTCAGCGTGGAAGTGCGCGACAACGGAAGTGACCGGGTGGGTCCCGGGATCGGAGAATGCCGTTGTCATGCAAGGAATTCTCCCTGCGCGCACCGACAACTCGGCGCTGAGAATCACCACATTCCGGGCGCTGTGGAGAACTATCTTCAGAGACTTCTCGAGCCGCTCCACGCTTGGTGCCTCGGGAGGATTGAGCCGACCTCGGCAGGACTACGCTGCGTGAGTGACCAGGAGCGTCCTTCAACGCCTGCACAACCCGCGCAACCGCAGCTGCGGTTGCGATCAGGACTGCTGGTGCCGCCGCACCGCGATCGGGCGGGCCATCAAGTGGTGGTTCCCCGCGCGGTTGGTCGGCCTGCACCACAAGAGCACCCCAAGTGCTGTCTGGAAGCAGGACCAGGCCTGAGCGGCATCACTCGTAGACGAACTTCTGAGCTCCCGGGTACACCCACGACAGTGCGTCGCGGAGCGTGTCGCGCCAGTTCTCCCAGTTGTGCCCGTCACGGGTCTCGACGAAGCGCGTGGTCATGCCGGTGGACTCGAACGTCGGCACCATCGAGCGGTTGGGCGTGATCAGTGGTTCGTAGACGCCGCAGCTCACGAAGACCCGGTCGGCGACCCGGGTCGGCCTCGCCCGGTAGCGGTTGACGAACTTGACCACCGGGTCGAAGACCGGTCCGCCGCCGTGGTCGGTGCCGATGTCGGTGAAGACGAACGACCCCGACATCAGGATCAGCGAGCCGTAGGTGTCCGGCGACCTCACTGCCGCGGACAACGACGCAACGGCGCCGAGGCTCGAGCCCAGCAGGCACCGGCCCGAAGGCCGGCCCATCAGGGGCAGCTGGGTCTCCAGCCGCGGCACGAGCTCCTGGGTCAGGAACCTCGAGTGGGCGGTCGAGTTCGGCGTACTCGGTCAGCCGGTCCTGCGGGTGCAGGAATGCGACCACGGTCTCGGCCACCTCGGAGCGGTGGATCAGGTTGTCCAGCACGGTCTTCGCTGCGGCGTACTGCAGGAAGTCCGGACCGTCGTGCACCACCAGCAACGGGTACGTCGACGTACGGCGGAACCGTGCCGGCAGGTACAACGTCACCGGGCAGTCGCGCCGCAGGGCTCGACTCGGCACCGTCGATCTCTTCCAGAGTGCCCTGGCGTGCCGCCGGATCCGGCTCCGTCCACTCCGGGGTCTGGTAGCCGTGCCCGAAACACACCGAGGACGTGCCCACGGGGCTGTAGGAGAGCTTGGGGTTGAGCGGATCGTTGAATCGCTCGACGTGCTCGCCGCGGTGCACCTCGAGCTGGTAGTTGACCCGGGAGCCCTCGGGCAGCTCGAGAACGAGGTACCACAGGTCCGTGCCCCGCAGCCTGCGCATCGGGATCTGCTCGGGCAGCCCGACCACGCGCTGCACGAGCAGGACCTCGTCGGCGTCGCCGCGGTACAGGAACGTGCAGCGCGCCCCTTCGACGATCGGCACCTCGTTGCGGGCCAGGAACCGATCGACGGTGGCGGGGTCCAGGGGCTTGCGGTCCCTGAGCCGGTTGATCGCCAGCTTGCGCTTCGGGTGCGGACGAGGTCATGCCGCCTCGAGCTGCGCGATGTGGCCGTCGGTGTCCAGGACGCGCGCGTCCGCCGGCAGCCACGGTCCTCGGTGAGCGCCACCCGGGTGACGTCGTCGAGCACCAGGCAGCGGGCCGGCGCGAATCGGCGGGCCAGCACCGACATCCGGATCCGGTCACCCACCCGCAGTCGACGCCGTGCATGAGGGAGCAGCCACGACGCCGGGCACCACGCCGATGCCCGCGCCGTAGCACCTCGGTCTGGGCAACCCCGTGCGGGACGAAGTCGTGGAACAGCACCACGCGCTCGGTCAGGGCCATCGCCCCGGCCGACCAGGCCACCACGCGAGCGCGGCAGATGGGGCGCGACGTGGAACAGGTGCAGCACCCGGGCGAGCTCCCCGACGTGCCCGCCGGCGATCAGCCAACGCCGACGACCCCTCGAGGAGGTGCTGGATCTCCTCGCGATGGCGGGCCACGCGCCGCTCGCTCCTGCGGGCGCCAGGCGTCGTAGAACGCCTGCTGGAGCTCGACCCACCCGCTGCAGGTGCTGCTCGTCCAGCAGCTGCACCACGCGCAGCGAGTCGGTCACCGCCCGCTCGCGCAGCCGGGGTCTCGCATCGGAACGTCGGGCGACCTCGTACGCCGCACTGAGCGCATGGTCGAGCTGCACGAGGTAGAGCTGGCGCAGCTCGGCCAGGGCAGCCTCGTGCTCGCGCTCGGCATGGGCGTACTCCCGGTCCTCCTCGTAGACAGCCAGCCAGCGTGCGTGCAGGGCAAGGTTCGTGGTCCGGCGCCCCGCCAGCTCGCGCAGCTCGGCGTCGTCGGCCTCGCGTTCCTGCCATCCCGCGGTCACCATGGCGACCATGGCCTCCGGATCGAGGTCCCCGACGACCCGCGGCAGGTTCGCGCCCGGCGCTGGGGCCCCAGCAGGTGGATCTGGAGGCTCACGTGGCGTGCACGGTGATGGTCCGACCGACGTCGTCGAGCATCTCGCGAAGGACGTCGAAGTCGGGGTGTCGCATCCGGACGTAGGCGTTGGCCATGTAGCCGGCCTCGGGTGACTGGGTCGGCGTGCCGGGGTCGGGCAGGTGCGCGTCGAGGACCCACTCGCCGTACCTGTCCTGGATCGCCTCGACGCCGGAGTAGCCGCCGATCTGTCCGTCGTGCTCGGGCCGCAGGGCGACGATGCCGCTGGCGAACCGGCGGGACGGCTGGGCGGACGACCGTGCCGTGCACGATCGCGTTCGCCCACTCGCGGTACAGGTCGAGATCGTTCCCGGCGGAGTACAGGTCCCAGGCGCCGACTCCCGGCGGCCGACATCCGATCTCCGAGAACTTCAGCCCCTTGGGTCCGAAGAACCATTCCATGTGGGTCGCGCTGGTGCCGATCCCGAGCGCCTCGACCACCCGTTGGCCCATCTCACGCAGCTGCTGGTAGTCGTCCACCGACTCGACCCGGTTGGTGGAGATGAACTGCGGCGAGATCCAGCGCGTCCGCATCGCCTCGAGCACGTTGGGGTAGTAGTGGCACACGAAGTCGGCCGCGGCGCCACCGTCGATCGACAAGGTGTCGTAGAACCCCTCGTGCCCCTCGACGAACTCCTCCACCGCGATCGAGTCGACACCCTTGGCGCCGAACGACGCCAGCACCTGGCGCGAGCTGGTCGTCGTTGTCCACGCGTGTGGTGTCCGCTGCCCCCGCACCGCTTCGTGGCTTGAGGATGAGCGGGAACCCCACCGCTTTCGCGAACTGCTGGACCTGCTCGGCGTTGTCGGCCGCGGTGGACGCGGCTGTCGGCACTCCCGCGGCTCGCAGCGCGTCCTTCATCGACGGCTTGTCACGGCACAGATAGGCGGTGCGCACGGAGGTCCCGGGAATGGTGCAGGCCTCCCGCACCTGGGCGACGGACAGGATGTGCGCCTCGATCGTGGACTCCAGACGGTCCACCCAGGCACGGTCCTGGATCCACCGCACGGCGCTGGTCATCGCACCGACGTCGGTCACGTTGGGCACCTGGTGGTAGTGCCGCATCCAGCCCCGGAGCTCGTCGTCGAGGGCCTCCTGCGGCGACTCGCCGATGCCGATCACCTCGGCACCGACCGCAGGCCAGCGCCCGGACGAACTCGCGCTGGTTCCTGGGAAAGGACGGTTCCACGAAGACCACGCGCACGCCCCACACGATAGCCGGACGCCTGGCTCGCGGATCGACGCCCGTACCTTCGGACCTGTCGGCGGAGCCTTTGCTGACACTAGGGTTCGGTTCATGGTCGCCGCAGCCTTCGTCGCGCCGTATCTCATGGAAGCGACGGCACGGTTCGTCGCCGACGCTGCCGCGCTCCCCGGGGTGCGGTTGGGCCTGGTCACCTGCGACCCGCTCGAGAGCGTCCCTCCCATGCTGCGCGACCGCCTGTCCGGACACTGGCGCGTCGAGAACGCTCTCGATCCACGTCAGATAGCCGAGGCGGTGAGCGGGCTCGGTCGCCAGATGGGCCGGGTGGAGCGCCTTGTCGGCGCGCTCGAACAGCTCCAGGTGCCGCTCGCCCAGGTGCGGGAGGCGATGGGGATCGAAGGGATGGACGAGCACACCGCCCGCAACGTGCGGGACAAGTCACAGATGAAGAAGGTGCTCCGCGAAGCCGGTGTGCCCTGCGCCGCGCACGCTCTGGTGACCGGTGCCGCCGAGGCGACTGCGTTCGCACGGGAGGTCGGCTTCCCCCTGGTCGCCAAGCCCCCCGCCGGAGCCGGCTCGCAAGGCACCTACCGCCTCGACGACGCCGAGTCGCTGCAGGGCTGGCTGCACGTCGTGCGGCCCAATGTCGAGGAACCGGCACTCCTCGAGGAGTTCCTCGTCGGCGAGGAACACACCTTCGACAGCGTCACGATCGGTGGCCAGACCGTGTGGTCCTCGATCGCCGACTACCAGCCGCCGCCGTTGGAGGTCCTGCGCAATCCCTGGATCCAGTGGACGGTGATGCTGCCCCGCGACATCTCCGGACCCGAGTACGCCGGCATCCACGAGGTCGGCCCGGCCGCGCTGCGTGCGCTCGGGGTCCGCGACGCGCTCACCCACATGGAGTGGTTCCGCCGTCCGGACGGCTCCGTGGCCGTGTCGGAGGTCGCGGCGCGACCCCCGGGAGCGCAGCTGACCTCCATGCACGGCTACTCCCACGACTTCGACCTGTTCCAGGCCTGGGCCGAGCTGGTGGTGCTCGACCGGTTCGACCCGCCACAACGTCGCTACGCCAGCGGTACGGCGTACCTGCGAGGTCTGGGCAAGGGACGGGTGCGCACCGTCCACGGTGTCGAGGAGCTGCAGCACCGCCTCGGTCACCTCGTGATGGAGTCGCGGTTGCCCGAGCCCGGCCAGCCAGCCGCTTCCGACTACCTGGGAGAGGGCTACGTCATGGTCCGCGACGCCGAGACCGAGGTGGTGCGCGAGGCGCTCCGGCTGATCGTCAGCACGGTCCGGCGTCGAGCTGGTGGAGACCCTGTGAACGGGAGCGGAACGAACGTCGTGATGATCTCTCCGGGCTACCCGATCGAGATGAGCTACTTCACCCGGGGGCTTGCCGCGGTGGGTGCGACGGTGATCGGCGTCGGCGACCAGCCACCACACGCCGTGCCCGAGGTCGCCCGCCACGCGCTGGCCCACTACGAGCACGTCTCTCTCTCCGACGAGGGCGCGGTGATGGCCGCCCTTCACGGCCTCGCCCGGCACGTGCGGATCGACCAGGTGGAGTGCCTGTGGGAGCCGTACATGCTTCTCGCGGCACGGATCCGCGAGACGTTCGGGCTGCCCGGCATGACCGTCGAGCAGACGGTGCCGTTCCGCGACAAGGAGGAGATGAAGCGCCGTCTGGACGCCGCCGGCATCCGCACCCCGTGGCACGTCCGTGCGACGAGCGTTGCGCAGATCTGGGACGCCGCCGAGCAGATCGGCTACCCCCTCATCGTGAAGCCGATCGCGGGCGCCGGCTCCGCCGACACCTACCGCGTGGACTCGACCGGCGAGCTCGCCGAGGTGCTGCCGATGCTGCGCCACGTGCCGGAGGTCAGCGTCGAGGAGTTCGTCGACGCCGAGGAGTTCACCCACGACACCGTCTGCGCGAACGGAAGGATCCTCTTCGAGCACGTCCTGTGGTACCGCCCGCGTCCGCTGCAGATGCGCCTGCACGAGTGGGTCAGCCCCGTGGCGATCTCGTTCCGCGACCTGGACGTGCCGCACCTCCGGGGCGGCCGGGAGATGGGCCGGCAGGTGCTGGCGGCGCTCGGGTTCGAGACCGGGTTCACCCACCTGGAGTGGTACCGCAAGGAGGACGGCGAGGTGGTCTTCGGAGAGATCGCTGCCCGGCCGCCGGGAGTGCGTGTCGTCGACATGATGAACTTCAACACCGACGGCGACCTGTACGTCGGGTGGGCGGAAGCGGTCGTGCACGGCCGGATGCCCGCGCTGAACCATCGGTACAACGTGGGCATGGTCAGCAAGCGCGCACGTGGCTCCGGACGGATCACCGGCGATCACCGGGATGGACGCGCTGATGGCGGAGTACGGCGTCGAACGTGGTGCTGGTCGACCTGCTCCCGATCGGTGCCCCCCGGCGCGACTGGCGCGCCAGCACCATCGGCGACGGCATCCTGATGGTCCGGCATCGCGAGCTGCAGCGGGTGATCGAGATGACCGAACGGTTCGCCGGCGACATGCAGCTGCACGCCGAATGACGCGCACGGCGGACAGGTCCGCGACGCCGCTGCGTCCGTCCTGCCCACGGTGCGTGCGGACCTGGAGCGCCTCGTCCGCATCCCGTCGGTCTCCGCGGACCCGTCCGCGCGGCCACACCTGCAGGCAAGCGCGGAAGAGGTGGCCCGGCAGCTCGGCGAGGCCGGGTTGACCGACGTCGACGATCACGAACGCCGACGGTGGGCTTCCTGCGGTGATCGGCTTTCGGCCCGGCGCTCCCGGCGCCCCGACGGTGCTGCTCTACGCCCATCACGACGTGCAGCCGGTCGGAGACCTCGGCGCGTGGGACAGCGAGCCGTTCGAGCCGGTCGAGCGCGACGGTCGGCTCTACGGGCGGGGCGCGGCTGACGACAAGGCCGGGATCGCGGTGCACTGTGCGGCGCTGCGTGCACTGGGCGCACGACCCCGGGGTGTCGATCGCCGTCCTGATCGACGGCGAGGAGGAGATCGGTTCGCCGACGCTGCCGACCCTGCTCGCCGAGCACCGGGAGCGGCTGGAGCGCCGACGTGCTGGTGCTCGCCGACTCCACCAACTGGCGGGTCGGCGTACCCGCCCTGACCACGTCGCTACGCGGTGGGGTCAACGTCGTCGTGGAGGTGCGCACGTTGCGGCACGCTCTGCACAACGGGGTGTACGGCGGGCCGACACCGGACGCGCTCACGGCGCTGGCGCGGCTGCTCGCCACCTGCCACACCGACGCCGGCGACGTGGCCGTCGCGGGACTGGGGCGTGGGACCGCCGACCCGCTGGACCTGACCGAGGCCCAGTTCCGCGCCGACGCCGGCGTCCTCGACGGCGTCGCGCTGCTCGGCAGCGGCTCGCTCACCTCACGGCTCTGGAAGGCGCCGGCGCTGTCCGTCGTCGCGATCGACGCGCCCGCGGTCGACGACGCCGGGCTGCTGCTGGTGCCGTCGGCACGAGCCAGGCTCACGCTCCGGATCGCCCCCGGCGACGACCCCGCGGCTGCCAGCGAGGCCCTCGTCGCGCACCTGCACACGCACGCCCCGTGGGGTGCGGAGGTCACGGTGACTGCCGGGCCGGCCGGTGGCGCCGTACGCAGCAGACGACCACGGGTCCGGCCTACGCGGCCGCCAGGTCGGCGTACGCCGAGGCGTTCGGTGAACCGGTCGTCGAGATCGGGGTCGGTGGGTCCATCGCTTCGTGGCGCCGTTCGCCGAGGCGTTCCCCGATGCGGAGATCCTGATCACCGGGGTCGAGGACCCCGACACCCGTGCCCACGGCCCCAACGAGAGCCTCCACCTGGGCGACTTCTCCTCGGCGTGCGTGGCCGAGGCGCTGCTTCCTCGAGCGGCTGGGCGCACGGTCGTGAGCCTCGGGCTCCGCTCCTAGCAGAGCTCGTCGAGATACTGCGGCAGCATCCTCCACCACGTGGGCCAGTCGTGGATGGTCTCCGGACCCCAGGAGTCGACCCGGTTCGGCACGCCCTTGCTCCCGAGCACCGTCCGCAAGCGCCCAGGACTCGCCGATGTCCTCGTGAGCCCCCTCGCCGGAAGCGAGGATCACCCGGCGTTGCTGGAGGAGCTCGAGGTGGTCGCCGTCGAGGCCGGGGACGAAGTCGAGCGGGGAGGCGAAGTAGAGGTCCTCGGACCAGCGCGCCCTCGAGGAACCGCTGGACCCGGTAGGTGCCACTCATCCCGATCGCCGCCTCGAACGTGTCGGGGAACCGGCACAGCAGCGCGACCGCGTTGAACGCACCGATCGAGGCGCCGGCGGTGACGATCCGCTGGGCGGAACCGCCCATGTCGGCGTGGATGGCCGGGCACCACCTCGTGGCGCACGGCCTGGTGGAACTGGTTGAGCAGCCACATGCGGTACTCCGGGCTGCCGGTGGAGGTCGCCATCGCCCTGCCGGCGACGGAGTCGCAGGAGTAGATCTTCACCCGACCGGCCTCGAGCAGCCCCGCGCAGGCGTCCACCAGGTGGTTGCGCTCGATCTCCTCGGCGTCACCGCCGGCGGTCGGGAACACCAGCACCGGTACGCCGAAGTGACCCCATCGCGCCACCGTGAACTCCTGCTGCAGCCGGTCTGAGAACCAACGATCGACAGTCTTCACGAGGCCATCGTGGACATCCGGCCAGTGCTACGGCAAGGTCGGGGCGATACCGACTGGAGGCCCGACGGGTCGGAAGGGGAGGATGCGGGTGAGCAACCACCTGATCGGACTGCTGCTCGGAGCCGAGGAGGACTGGCCACGAGCGTTCGAGACCATCCAGGGGATGGTCGGGCCGGTCACCCACGACGGCGCCGAGCACACGGTCACCAGCGAGCGGCTGACGATCGAGCCGTTCCGGCTCGACGACCCCGTGCGGACACCGCTGGTCATCGACCGGCTGGCCCACTGGTACTACCACCCGCGCGAGTGGCTGAAGAAGGCATCGCTGGTCAACGGCACCTACCTGCTCAACAGCCCCTTCACGTTCCAGTCGATGGAGAAGCACAGCGCCTACTGCGCGATGGTGCGGCTGGGCCTGAAGGTGCCGCCCACCACGCTGGTGCCCTACAAGAACCCCGTCGACAACGTGCGCTGGGCCTACACCGCTGAGCGGTACAACGAGTCCTTCGACCTCGACCGGATCGCCGACGAGCTCGGCTACCCGCTCTACATGAAGCCGTTCGACGGCGGCGGCTGGCGTGGCGTCTCCCGCATCGACGACCGCGGCGACCTGCACCGCGCGTACGACGAGTCGGGCGAGATGCTGATGCATCTCCAGGCGACCATCGACTTCGAGCACTTCGCCCGCGCCCTGTCCATCGGCCCCGAGACCATGGTGATGGACTTCCGGCCCGACCAGCCGATGCACAACCGCTACGCGGTGTCCCACGGCTTCCTCTCCGAGGAGGCCGGGTGGCAGACGGCTGCGGTCAGCCGCATCGTCAACGCGTTCTTCCAGTGGGAGTTCAACTCGGCGGAGATGCTGGTCGTCGGTGACGAGGTCTATCCGATCGACTACGCCAACGCGTGCCCGGACGTGGCGCTGACCTCGCTGCACTACTACTTCCCGTGGGCGATCAAGGCACTGGTGCGCTGGTCGACGTACTGCGTGGTGACCGGGCGCAAGGCCAACGTCGACCTGGAGACCGCTCGCTACTTCGCGATCGCCGACGACCCGGAGCTGTCGTACGAGGAGAAGATGCAGGGCCTACCTGGCGCTCGCCGACGAGTACTTCGACAGCGACAGGTACTGGGAGTGGTGCGCCGAGCACCTGCCGCACCTCGACGAGCAGGTCTGGGAGTGGGTCTCCTCCGACGACTTCGACCGGTTGCTGCGACAGACCGTGCAGGCGACCTACCCGGCCCACGAGCAGGACGCAGTTCGTCGCCCACTTCCGAGGGCTGATCGACATGTGGATCACCGACAACGCCGGCGGGTGACCGAGCTGCGGGCGTCCGAGAAAGCCCTGAACCGGGCGCTCTGGGCGGTCGTCAACGAACGCTTCACGGACGCCGCGGCCGAGGACATGTGGGCGCGACCGGACATGGTGTGGGGGCTCTTCGCGGTTCCTGAGCGGGAGCTCCGGGTCCTGGGAGACGTCCGCGGTCTCGACGTCGTGGAGCTGGCGTGCGGCACTGCCTACTTCTCGGCATGGCTCGCCCGCGCCGGCGCAAATCCGGTGGCCATGGACTTCTCCGGCGAGCAGCTGGCCACCGCGGGGAGGCTGCAGGGCAGGCTCGGCCCCGTTTTCCCTCTGGTCCAGGGGGATGCTGAGCTGGTTCCGTTGGCAAACGGACGCTTCGACGTCGTGGTCAGCGAGCACGGTGCCGCTGCGTGGTGTGACCCCGAGCGCTGGCTCCCGGAAGCGGCCAGACTCCTGCGGCCGGGAGGGCGCCTGGTCTTCCTGACCAACAGCAACCTCTCGGCCCTCTGTGTCCCTGCTGAGGAGGGGGTGGCGGGCGAACGACTGCTGCGCGGTCTTCGGGAGGCGTATCGGGTCCAATGGCCCGGAGGCGGGATCGAGTTCCATCCTTCGCACGGAGACTGGGTGCGTCTGCTGCGCGACGCCGGCTTCGAGATCGAGGCCATGCACGAGATCTACGCGCCGCCTGACGGTGCCGACCACCCTTTCTACGAGATCGTGTCGCACCAGTGGGCGACCCGGTGGCCGGTGGAGGAGCTGTGGGTGGCGACACGCAGGGTTGGCTAGATCGTGGCTAGGTCGCGCGAACGGGAACGGGAGCGCGCAACGCGAACCCGATCAAGGTCAGGACGAGTCCGAGGACGAACGCCATGGCCGCGACACCGAAGGCGACCACCGAGGTGAACAGGGAGGCCTGCAAGAACGCGGAGTCCATCGCGGTCGCGCGCTTCGGGTCATCCTGAGCGAGCTCGGCGTAGGTCTTCCCGCCGGTGATCTTCTTCGTGTGATGGTTGATGATGTCTGCTTGGCAGTAGGCCGAGATCGGGCCGTTCACATCGTCGCCAGCCGCACACCTGGCGTCGTCGGCAACCGTGATCCTCTGGTCTGCAAGCGTGTTGGAGATGACCACCCAGGTGACCACCCCGGCGATCGCCATGATGATGCCAACCAGGATGGCCGTGATCGACGCGATCGTGCGCATGTCAGTGCTCCCATCTGTCTGCCGACGAGAACAACATCGAACCGGTCGTGCACACGTTGAGTGCACATCGTCGGCACATCCCCCACATCACCCGCCACGCATGAGGTCGGACCCAGCGAGGCACGTCCGCCAGAACCATCGCAGCTTCAGCTCTCGGGCGTCGCGGAGTGGTGCCCCAGACGTCGTGACCGCGGGACCTCGGCGGGTTCGTTCGTGGCTTCGGCCAGGACGTAGCGACTCCCGAGCGGCCCGGCTGACACTCCGTGCAGCACGACGCTCAGCAACACGGTCAGGGCGACCACAGCGATGGCCTCCCCGATCATCGGCGTCTCACCGAGCTCCTCGACCGCCAGCAGGGCGAACACCACGGACGCAAGTCCTCTCGGTCCGAACCAGCCCACGAACCCAACGGTCCACCCGTCCAGCCCGGCACCGAGCAGGGCGAGGGCTACCGGAACCATCCGGATAACGGTCAGGCTCAGCAGCGCGTAGGCCAGCGTCGACACAGAGAGGTGGTCCAGCGCCACCGGCACGAGTGCGGCGCCGAAGAGGAACCAGACGGCCAGTGCCATCAGCTCGCCCAGCAGTTCCGGGAGCTCGGCGACCTCGTGCGCTTCGGCAACGTCCTTGGGTAGCCCGGCTCCGAATGCGATGCCGGCGACGAACGCCGCGATGAAGCCGTTGCCGTCCAGCGCGACGGCGAGTCCGAAGCTCGCGAGAGCAGCCGCAAGCGTCGCGATACGTCGGCCGCCGGCGACGATCCATCGCCGTCTCGACCCGGTTGTGATCAGTCGGGCGCTCCCGAATCCGAGCACGACGCCCACGACGACCCCGAGTGCGAGCTCGACCAACGCGCCGCCTCCCGAGGGCTCGGCGTGGCTCGTCACCCCGATCTCGGCGGCGACGACTGCGAGCGTGAAGACGACGATCGGTGTCGCGATGCCGTCGTTCAGTCCGCTCTCCACGTTCAGCGCACGACGCAACCGCAGCGGAATCCGCTCGTCGTTGATCACCTGCGCACTGAGAGCGGCATCCGTGGGAGCCAATGTCGCCCCGACGAAACCGGCGAGTGCCCAGGAGAAGTCGTCGAACATCACGGCGGCGACGAGCGAGCCGAGGACCACCGAGAGCGGAAGACCGATACCGAGCAGGCGTCCCGGGAAGGAGATGTCTCTTCTCAGCTGGGACACGTTCACCCGCGCCGCGTCCGCGAACAGCAAGAGCGCGAGAGCCAGCTCAGCCAACCGATGGATCGACGGCGTCGCCACGTCAACGAGCAGCGGGCCCCACGTCGGATTCCCGAGAACATAACCGGCTACCGCGAACACCAGCGCACCGGTGACGTTGAAGCGGTCCAACAGGTGCGACGTGACCGCCCAGCCGAGAACCAGGAGCATCAAGACCGCGAAGGTGGCCTCCGTCATCGGACGTCCTCCCCTGCATCTTGAGGATTTGGGTAGCTGACGCGGCCGCTGGCCCCGAACTCGCTACCGTGCACGCTGGCTTGCCGGATGCGCCAACGCTTCACCCGATCGGGATGAGACCCGTACGGGTTTCGGCGGCGTAGGCTGCTGCCCAGCGTTGACCAGCCGGTGACAGGCCAGTCGTTGCCGGTGCCTGATCGACCGCCCTCGACTGCGCAGGAGCCCCGGTGGACGTCCTCGACATCGCACGCTGGCAGTTCGGCATCATCACCGTCTACCACTTCGTGTTCGTCCCGATCACGATCGGGCTCTCCGCGATCATCGCCGGCATGGAGACCGCCTGGGTTCGCACCGGGAAGCAGGAGTACCTCCGCCTGACGAAGTTCTTCGGGAGGCTGTTCCTGATCAACTTCGCGATCGGTGTCGTGACCGGCATCGTGCAAGAGTTCCAGTTCGGCATGAACTGGTCGGACTACTCACGGTTCGTCGGCGACATCTTCGGTGCGCCGCTCGCCGTCGAGGGGCTGCTGGCCTTCTTCCTGGAGTCGACGTTCCTCGGGCTGTGGATCTTCGGCTGGGACAAGCTTCCACGCGGCCTGCACGCCACCACCATGTGGCTCGTGCACATCGGCACGCTCTTCTCGTCGTGGTTCATCCTCGCGGCGAACTCCTGGATGCAACACCCGGTCGGCTATCGGTACAACCCCGCCAGCGGCCGTGCTGAGCTGACCGACTTCTGGGCGGTGATGTTCAACAAGGTGCAGCTCGTGACCTTCCCGCACGTGGTGCTGGCGGCCTACATGACCGCGGGCGCGTTCGTGGTCGGTGTCGCCGCCTGGCTCTACACGCGCAGGGAGCACGTCGCCGACCAGGCGCTCTACCGCAAGGCGATCCGCATCGGCGCGGTCGTCGCGCTGGTTGCCGGCCTCGGCGTCGCGACCACAGGTGACGCACAGGGCAAGATCATGACCGAGGTGCAGCCGATGAAGATGGCGGCCGCCGAGGCGCTGTACGAGAGCGAGCAGCCCGCGTCGTTCTCCATCTTCACGGTCGGCACCCCGGACGGCACCAGCGAGAAGTTCGCGATCAAGATCCCGAACCTCCTGTCGTTCCTCGCCACCGGCACCTGGGACGGCGAGGTCCAGGGCATCAACGACCTGCGGGCGACATACGAGCAGCAGTACGGGCAGGACCCGGGCGCGGCGTACTACACCGCCGGCGACTACGTGCCGAACATTCCGGTGACCTACTGGACGTTCCGCTTCATGATCGGGGTCGGCATCCTTGCCGCCGCCGGCGCCGCTCTGATCCTCTGGCTGACGCGCACGGGACGCACGCCGACCGGCCGCTGGTTCGGAGCGATGGCACTGGCCATCCCGGTGCTGGCGGTGTCCGGCAGCTCGTTCGGCTGGATCTTCACCGAGATGGGTCGCCAGCCCTGGGCGGTGTTCGGCCTGATGACCACCGCTAACGGTGTCTCACCCAGCGTCAGCACGTTCGAGGCAGCCACGTCCGTCATCGTGCTCACGGTGCTGTACGCCGTGCTGGCGGTCATCGAGCTCGGCCTGATGGCGAGGTACATCCGCAAGGGCGCCGAGCCCTTCGTCGAGCCGCCGGACCCCGGCATCCGCGGTCCGCAGGACGACGACCAGCCGCTGACGTTCGCCTACTGAGGAGACCGCGATGGAGCTCACCACCGTCTGGTTCATCCTGATCGCGGTCCTGTGGATCGGCTACTTCACCCTCGAGGGATTCGACTTCGGGGTCGGCATGCTGCTGCCGGTGCTGGCGCGTGACGACACCGAACGCCGGGTCATGATCAACACGATCGGCCCGGTCTGGGACGGCAACGAGGTGTGGGTCCTGGTCGCCGGCGGCGCCACCTTCGCGGCGTTCCCGGAGTGGTACGCCACGCTCTTCAGCGGGTTCTACCTGGCGCTGCTCCTGATCCTGGTCGCGCTCATCGTGCGTGGGCTGGCGTTCGAGTACCGGCACAAGCGGGACGAGGCGCACTGGACCGCACGGTGGGACCTGGCCCTGATCGTCGGCTCGTTCGTGCCCGCCGTCCTGTGGGGCGTCGCGTTCGCGAACATCGTGCACGGCGTGCCGATCGACGCCGACAAGGAGTACACCGGCACCCTGTTGACGCTGCTCAACCCGTTCGGGCTGCTCGGCGGGCTGGTCACCCTGACCCTGTTCCTCACCCATGGCGCGATGTTCGTGGCGCTCAAGACCACCGGTGAGATCCGGCAGCGGGCCCGAGAGCTGTCGGTGCGGCTGGGACTGGTCGCCGCGGTGGTCGCGGTGGTCTTCCTGGTGTGGGCGCAGATCGACACCGGGAGCCTCGGCTCCGCCGTGCTGTTCGTGCTGGCGGCGGTCGCTCTGGTCGCAGGCACCTACCTGGCCCACCTCGGACGGGAGGGCTGGGCCTTCGTCGGCACCTTCGCGACCATCGCGCTCGCCGTGGCCGGGCTGTTCGTGGCACTCTTCCCTGACGTCATGCCGACCACCCTCGCCGACGGGGTCTCGCTGACGACCACCAACGCCTCCGCCACGGCGTACACGCTGAAGGTGATGACCTGGGTCGCGCTGGTCTTCACCCCGATCGTGCTCGGCTACCAGGCCTGGACCTACTGGGTGTTCCGTCGTCGGATCGGGACCCACCACATTCCGACCGCCGAGCTCGCCGCTCGATGAGGCCGCTCGACCCTCGCCTGCTCCCCCACCTCCGCCCGGCCCGCACCCCGCTGGTCATCGCGCTGGGCGCTGGGGCGGTGTCGGGTCTGCTGACCGTCGCCCAGGCGTTCGCGCTCGGCACGCTGGTCGTCGACGTGGCCACCGCTCCAGCGGGCGTCGGGTGGCACTCGCCCGCGCTGTGGCTGGCCGGCGTCGTCCTGGCCGGCGCCGTCACGGCGTACGTCGTCGACGTGGCCACCGCGCGCGCCTCCGGCACCGTCTCCACCGAGCTGCGGCACCGGTTGCTCCTGGCAACGGCGGCGGCCGACCCACTGGACATGTCACACCGGAGGACCGGCGAGCTCACGCTGCTGGCCACGCGTGGTCTCGCCGCGATCGAGCCCTACCTCACCCGCTACCTCCCGTCCCTGGTGCTGGCGACCGTGCTGCCGGTGACCGCCCTGCTCGCGATCGTCTGGCTCGACCCGCTCAGCGGGCTCATCGTCGCCCTGACGCTGCCGCTGGTGCCGGTCTTCGCGGTGCTCGTCGGGATCGGGACGCGTGACCGGTCGGAGCGCCAGTGGCGTCGCTTGTCCGCCCTCGCCGGACACTTCCTCGACGTGGTTCGTGGCCTGCCCACCCTGGTCGTGCACCGCCGGGCCACCGCGCAGTCGGCGACCATCCGCCGGGTGACCGGGAGCTACCGCCGGGCCACGCTGGACACCCTGCGACTCGCCTTCGCATCGTCGGCCGTGCTCGAGCTGGTGGCCACGCTGTCGGTCGCGCTGGTCGCGGTGTGCGTGGGCCTGAGGCTGGCATCTGGTGGCCTCGACTTCCGGACCGCGATGATCGTGCTGCTGCTCGCGCCGGAGGCGTTCTGGCCGCTGCGCCGCCTCGGGGCGGAGTTCCACGCCGCCGCCGAGGGCACCGCCGCCTTCGAGTCGGCAACGACGCTGCTGGACTCCCCACCCGCGCCCGAACGTCCGGCTCTTCCGGCGAGCGGTCCGCGCCAGGTCGCGGTACGCGGACTGACCGTGACCTGGCCGGACCGCGCGGCGCCCGCCCTCGAAGGGATCGACGCCGACTTCCCCGCACCCGGGCTGACCGCCGTCACGGGCCCGTCCGGCTGTGGCAAGTCCACGTTTCTGGCGACCTTGCTCGGCGAGCTCAGCCGCGGCAACGGTTCCGTGCGCGCCGGCAGTATCCGGGTGGGCGACGACGACCTCCTCACCGCGGACCCGGCGTCCTGGCAGCGGCAGGTCGCCTGGCTGCCGCAGCGGCCATGGCTGGTCGCCGGAAGCCTCGCGGACAACGTCCGGGTCGGCCGGCCGGACGCGGCCGATGCCGACGTGTGGTCGGCGCTCGAGCAGGTAGGGATCGGCGAGCTGGTGGCAGCCTCGCCCGACGGTATCGAAACGGTGCTCGGCGAGGACGGGTTCGGCTGGTCGGCCGGACAGCGGGCGCGGCTGGTCCTGGCGCGGGTGCTGCTCGCGGACCGCCCGTTCGTGCTGCTCGACGAGCCCACGGCGCACCTCGACGCGGAGACCGAGGCCGTGCTGCTGGAGACGCTCCGGCGGCTGGCTCGGCGGGCCACCGTCATCGTGGTCGCGCACCGCGAGGCAGTGGTCGCCGCGGCGGACCACGAGGTCCGGCTGCCCGCACCCGCGTCGGCGCCCGTTCCCGAGCACGCGGAGGTCCCGTCCCCCGACCGGACGCGCACCGGCGAGCCGGGCTCGGAGGTCACGGACCCGACGTCGCGCTGGGGCCTGCGGACGGGGATCCTTCTCGGCGCGCTCTCGGCCGCCGCCGGGGTCGCGTTGACCACGACCGCGGCGTGGCTGATCACGCGGGCCTCTGAGCACCCGCCGGTGCTCTACCTGATGGTGGCGATCGTCGGCGTCCGCCTGTTCGGGCTGGCGCGCCCGGTCCTCCGGTACGCAGAGCGGCTGGTATCGCACGACGCCGCGCTCCGGCTCCTCGCGGAGCGCCGGGCAGGCGTGTACGACGCCCTGGTGCCGCTGGTGCCGGGGCGGCTCGGACGTCGCCGCGGGGACGTGCTCGCGTCCGTCGTGGACGACGTGGATGCGCTGGTCGACGGCGAGCTTCGGGTGCGGCAGCCCGCCTGGACCGCGGTGATGGTCGGCGGCGCGGCAGTGCTGGTGGCCGGCCTGCTCTCGCCCGCCGCCGGGGTCGTCGTGCTGGCCACCACCCTGGTCGGTGCCGCCGGAGGGCAGCTCGCGCGCCACGGTGTACGTGCCGCGGCACCAGCCTTCGTGGCCGCCCGGGCGGAGCTTGCTGCAGAGATCGAGGCGTTCACCGGGAGCGTGCGCTTGCTGGTGCTGTGGCAGCGCGTCCCGGACGCGCTCGCCGTGGTCGACGCGAACGCCCGTCGCCTCGCGGCCGCGGGCGCCCGCTCGGTGCGGGCTGTGGCCCGCGGGCGGTTGCTGGTCCGGCTCGGTTGCGGGCTGGGTGTGGTCGCGGTCGCGGCAGCGGTGCCGCCCGGCAGCGTCTCCCCGCCGCTCTTGGCGCTGCTTCTGCTGCTGCCCCTGGCCCTGTCGGACACCCTGCTCCCCCTGCCCGACGCCGGCGCCACCTCGGTCCGCACCCGAGCGGCGCGGGAGCGGGTGGACGAGCTTCTCGCCGCCGAGCCGGCCGTGATCGACGCTGCCGTTCCTGCACCGCTGCCGGGGCTGCCCGCAGCGCTCGCCGCCCGGTCGGTGGACGCCTCGTGGGACGCGGTCCCGGTGCTGCGCGGCCTCGACCTCCACCTGAGGCCTTCCGCCCGAATCGGCCTCGTGGGCCCGTCCGGGTCCGGGAAGTCGACGGTTGCCGCGCTGCTGGTCCGCTTCCTCGACCCGACCGCGGGCAAGGTCACTCTGGGGCCGCTTGACATCCGCGCGGTCGCCACCGTTGACCTGCGCGGCGTGGTGACACTGGTCGATGACGACCCACATGTGTTCGCCTCCACCGTCATGGAGAACGTGCGCCTCGCCCGCCCGGGCGCCTCCGACCACGACGTGCGGCGGGCGCTCACCGACGCCGGCCTCGGTGCGTGGGTCGCCTCGCTCCCGGACGGGACGGAGACGTTCGTCGGAGAGGGCCACGCCGACGTGTCGGGCGGCGAGCGCGCCCGGCTGGCCATCGCCCGGGCGCTGCTGGGCGACCACGACGTGGTGGTGCTCGACGAGCCGACCGCTCACCTCGACACCGCGACCGCACGCGCCGTCGCCGCCGAGGTGCTCGGCCCGGACAGCGCGCGTACGGTTCTCTGGATCACCCAAGGTCGGGTCGGCCTCGACCTCGTCGACAGCGTGGTCGTGCTCGGTGACCCGGCGCAGGCCGCGACCCCGGCGGCTGGGTGAGGCGCGGCAACCCGGCTTGGGCAACCTCGCAACACGCCGGGCATCGCTCGACTGGAGCAGACACACGGTCCCGCCCGCTGGTCCGCGGGTCACTGCCCTGCTGGTGTCGACTCTCGCTGGTCAGGAAGCAGCCAGACCTCGTCCCCTTCGGGACCCCAAACGTGGCACCGCGCGCCGGGGACGCTTTGCACGTCGAAGATCTCTTCCACGCCGTTGTCGAACTGGAGGGTCGCGACCGTGTTGCCGGTGCTGAGCTCGATCACTCCGACGCCACACTTGAGCTGCTCGTGGTAGGCCGCGATCGGCACGCCACCGAAGATGGCGGTCTCTCGGATCCTCGACAGGCCGACAAAGACTTAGGTCGGCCACAACGACCCTCGGAAAACGTTGAAGACGGGACACCGCGCACGGGCCCATGGGCCTGCCTCTGAAAGCAGCTACGTCAGGCTGACCGGGACTGGTCGACCCCCGTCCCCGCGCTGATCATCTCTTCGCCACGTCGGCTGCCACGACGGTCACCGGCAGACCGAAGTGGTGGAGCCGGTGCGCCAGGTCCTGGTGCAACCAGGTCGACAGCCCGTGGGGAGCGACCGAGAGCATGATCTCGTCGATCGGTTCGCTGAAGATGGTCTCCTCGATCGCGTCCATCGGGTCGTTGCGCACCGAGACCGTGCCGATCACGGGCCCGCCCGCGGCTCGCTCGAGGAGCGGCTGCGCCTGGCGCAGCACCTCCTCCGCCTCCCGGGCCTTGTCATGGCGCTCGGGGTGGAGGAGGTGCAGCTCGGACCGTGCCGGGTTGGGTACGACGATGCGGAACTGCACGTCGCCCGTCGCGGCGCGGTGCGTGATCGCCTCGAGCAGTGCCTCCGACGGATCGGCGTGGTCGGTCACGACCAGGATCCTCGTGGTGCGTAGCTGCGCCATGCTGAGTTCCTTTCCAGGGTGTGGCCCCGAGCGCCGGGACGGGTCAGTCGCGAGCGGTCTCGGGCTCCGGCTCCCGGACATCGGTCCGGTCCTTCTGGGTCTTGGTCAGGTAGACCACCACCGCGAGGATCGTGCCGAGGAACAGCACGCTCGTGCCGAGGGTGCCCAGGCCGAGCCCACCCTCGGCGTGCGGTGCGCCGAGGTAGTCGCCGATGTTCGCGCCCAGCGGCCGGGTCAGGATGTAGGCCAGCCAGAACGAGAGCACCGGGCCGGCGCCCAGCCTCCACGCCACGAACACAGCAAGAAGCAGGCCGAGCGGAAGCAGCACGGCGGCGCCGGGCGACCAGCCAGTCAGCTCCAGGGTCCAGTCACCCGCAGCGGTGCCGAGGGCGAAGGTCACCAGGACGGCAAGCCAGTAGAAGGCCTCACGCGGAGTCGTGACGATGGTGTGGATCGAGAGCGTGCGCTCCCGGGCGTACCAGATGCCGAACACGACAGCCAGCAGCGCGGCGAACGCCGTCGTACTGATCCACAGGGGTACGCCGCGCGCGTCGGTCAGGTTGTCGGTGAGCAGGGTGCCCACCACGCTGATCAGCACCACCGCGAGCCAGTAGATGCCCGGGACGTAGCGGTCGAGCCGGAACTGCGCCACCAGCGCCACGACCAGCGCCGCGGAGAACAGGAGCGTGGTGTTCGTCAGTCCGAAGCCCAACGTCTCGTTGACGTAGTCGGCGAAGCTCTCGCCGACGGTCGTGCACAGGATCTTGATGATCCAGAAGTACACGGTGACCTCGGGCACCTTGTTGAGCATCTGCCGGGTACGGGTTCCATGACCTGTAGTTGTCACCATGTCCAGGAGCCTTGGGCACGCCACCTGCAGCCAACCTGACTACCGGCGCGGAACGACCCGAACGAGTCGCGCCGGCCGATGGGTCGCACCGGCCACATCGAGGATCCCGTCGGCCACTGGGGCATGGTCGCGTGGCAGGCTCTCGGTGTGCAGGAGGTGTGGAGCGACGCGTGGTTCGGAGCGCGGCTTCTCGTGCTGGCCGCGGCGACCGTGGCGCTCGGCCTCTGGTACGGCACCGGGCTCCGCCTGTTCCCCCTCTGGGCGATCGTGCGGGCCGCGATCCAGCTCTCGATCGTGGCCCTGCTGCTCCGCGGCGTGCTGGCCGTTCCCTGGACCGCCGTCGCGTTCGTGCTGCTCATGCTGTCCACCGCCTCGATCACCGCGATGGGACGCACCCGTGAGCTCTGGCGCGGGCGCGAGGCCGCCGTGGTCGGAGTATCCGCCGGCGCACTGGTCAGCCTCGGTGCCATCTTCGCGCTCCAGCTCGCGGACCTGGAGGCCCGCTACGTGGTTGCGACCGGCGGCATCGTCATCGGCAACGCAATGAGCGCGGCCACCCTCTCGGGGCGCAACTTCCTGCGCTCGGCACGCGCCCGAGCCGGCGAGGTCGAAGCCTGGTTCTCACTCGGGGCCACCCCCGCCGCCGCCCACCGCGAGATCGCTCGCGAGGCCGTGCGGGAGTCGCTGATCCCCACCCTCGACCAGTCCAAGTCCACCGGGCTGGTAACACTGCCCGGTGCGTTCGTGGGTGCCCTGTTCGGGGGCGCAAGTCCGGCCGATGCAGCGAAGTTCCAGCTCGTGGTGCTGGCCGGCATCGCGTTGGCGATGACGGTCACGGCGATCGTGGTCACCACGATCGCCGGCCGCTCGCCGTACGTCGTGGACACGCACTCCTGACCGGGTGCGACTCGGGCGGCTCGCTGGTCAGAAGTGCTCGTCCGACAGTTGCTGGGGCGGCTGGACGGACCAGCCCGGCGGCTCGTCGTTGCCTGACTCCTCGTCGTGCGCCGTGGCGTGGACCTTGTCAGGCGCGGGGTGGACCGGTGGATAGACGGTGTAGAGGCGAACGGGCTCGCCACCGATGTTGGTGACGTTGTGCCAGGTGCCCCGCGGGCACGAGACCGAGGGCCGACGTCTGGCCGGAAGCGCACCCATCGACCACACTGATGCGGTGAGCAAGCCTGTCCACCTCGACGACAAGTCCAAGAAGATAATCGCGCTGCTCCAGAAAGACGGGCGGATGTCGTACACCGCGATCGCCAACGAGGTCGGACTGTCCGAGGCGGCCGTCCGACAACGGGCCCAACGCCTCATGGAACGAGGCGTCATGCAGATCGTTGCGGTCACCGACCCCCTCCAGCTGGGCTTCGCGTGGGAGGCGATGATCGGCGTTCACGTGTCGGGCGACACCGAGGCGATAGCGGACACACTGGGCAAGATCGAGGCCATCGACTTCATCGTCCTCACCGGTGGCAAGTTCGACATCATCCTCGAGGTGGTGGCCGAGAGCGACGACCAGTTGATCGACCTGGCCAACACGATCCGCAGCGTCCCCGGTGTCGTCGGGTCCGAGACCCTGATCTACCTGAGCACCCGCAAGCAGGCGTACGCGTGGGGGGTCCGCTGACCTACGGGGCCTCGGGCTACGGACGAGGGGTTGTGCGTCGACGGTCACCCGTCAGAGAACGGAAGGGCCGGGCCGCCTTGCAGCGCTACCCCGACTCAGACCGGAGACGACTCCTGGGAGTCGGTGAACGTCTCCGGTGGAGTCCTTGCGAGTGAGCGCCCCGCTGACGGCGTCGCACGCCCGCAGCGTGTCCTGCATGAACGCCGGGTTCTGAGCATCCGGCCAGCCGGAGAGCTTCACGCAGACCGTATTCGTACGGCGGCTGACGTACACCAGCTGCCCGTGGATCCCCAGGCACAGCAGCACATCGCCGTACTCACCGACGCGGAACCAGAACTGGTTGCGGTACCAGCCGCCGGGAAAGGTCCGCTCCGCCGGCGACTCCACGAACGCCGAGCGGACGTCGGCGTCGACCGCCCATGCCTGGCGCAGCCAGCGTGGTGGAAGGACCTCGCGACTACCGCCTTCGGCTACGGGCAGCGAGCCGCCTCTCAGGAGCAGCTGACCGAACCGGAGGAGGTCGCGGGCGGTCGCGCTCAGGCCGCCGTCGTGGACCGCGGTGCCAGTGCGGTCGGACATGATGTCCGCGTCGTTGGCGGCACCCATGGGCGTCCAGACGAGCTCCCCGATCAGCTCTGCCATACGTGACCCCGAGGCCTTCTCGCACACCCAGCCCAGGACGTCGGTCTCCGAGGAGCGATAGAGGAAGTGACCGCCGTGCGGACGCTCGGCGGTGAGCGTCCGCAGATAGCCGTAGAGCCCTCGCTCGTCCAGGAGCCATTCGTCCATCTGCCGGATCCCGCTGCTCGGGTCCGTGTAGTCCTCGAGGAAGCGGGCGCCGCTGCGCATGTCCAGCAGGTGCCGCACCGAGGCGCCGGCGTATCCGGAGGAGGCCAGCTCGGGGACGTACCGCTCGGCGGGCTCGCTCTCGTCGAGCACGCCGCGATCCAGGAGGATCCCGGCGACGCACCCGACCAGGGACTTGGTGATGGAGAGGGCGGCGTGGACCATGTCAGGCCCGCCGCCCGGGGCGTACCACTCAGTTGCCAGCTCGCCACCCTGGAGCACCGCGAACGCGTCGGTGAACGTGTCGGCGAGGACCCCGCGAACCGTCCCCGCCGAGCCGTCGGCCCGGGTGACCCCCACCCCGTCCAGGTCGAACGGCTCGGCCCGATCGGGCAGCGCCAGGGCCGGACCGGCGCCTCGCGAGACGACCTGCGTGGGGGAGATCTCGCGAACGTGCCACAGGGACCACCGGTTGTACGGCGCCTCCAGCCAGTTCGCTGCGGACACCCTGGCATCGCGGGTCGGGGGTGTCGCGTCAGTCACCTCTGGATCTTAGGGAACCACGTGGGCGACTGGACCGGCGGTAGGTCCCGTGGCCCGGCTGGCCGGCGCCTAGGGTGTGCGCATGGACAGGATGACCGGTTTCCCGCCGGACAAGGAGTCACGCGTCACGGTGGCGAACTGGCAGGACCCGGGGAGCGTCCGCTGGGCCTTCCGACACATGCGCGAGATCATTCCGACCCAGGTGATTCCGGCCGGGCCAGGGCCCGCGGTCGACTTCGCCAAGCGCGGCGAGGTCGACCTCGCTGGTGTCACCGTGCACCGGCTAGCCGGTACGACCTCGAGCGTCGAGGACGTCCTCGACGAGACATCGACCGATGCGCTGATCGTGTTGCACGACGGCGTCCTGCTCACCGAGCGTTACTACGCGGGCAACACCGAGGCCACTCCGCACCTGCTGATGTCGGTGTCGAAGTCGATCGTGGGGTGTGTCGCGGGAATCCTGGCCGACCGCGCCACCCTCGACGTGTCCGCTCCGGTGGAGCAATACGTACCCGAGGTCGCAGACTCCGGCTACGGCGGCGCCACGGTCCGCGACCTTCTCGACATGCGGACCGGCGTCCACTTCCGGGAGACGTACGACGCGCCCGACGCGGAGGTCCGCGTGATGGAGCGCTCGATGGGCTGGCACCCCCGGCTGGAAGGCGACCCGGTGGGTGCCTACGCCTACCTCGCGAGCCTCCGACGGGCCGAGCCGCACGGCGGGACCTTCACCTACCGCTCGGCCGACACCGACATGCTGGGGTGGGTGTGCGAGCGGGCCGCAGGCACTCGCATGGCCGAGATGGTCTCGACCCTGCTCTGGCAGCCGATGGGTGCCGAGGCGGACGCCGAGATCACCTGCGACTGCGTCGGAACCGGGATCCACGACGGAGGGATCTCGGCGGTTGCTCGTGACCTGGCCCGCTTCGGCAGGATGCTGCTCGAGAACGGCGAAGTCGACGGCCGCGAGGTCGTCCCGGCGGGTTGGCTGGAGGACTCGTGGAGCCGGCCCGACGGCGTCCGGGCCGCGTTCGCTGCCTCGGACAACGAGGAGGTGTTGCCTGGCGGGTGGTACCGCAACCAGTTCTGGTTCGTGCCGACACCGCGCGGTGAGGCGATGCTCTGCCTCGGCATCCATGGTCAGATGGTCTACGTCAACCGCGCGAGCCGCCTCGTCGGCGTCAAGCTCTCGTCGTGGCCGACTCCCCAGCACACCCAGTCCCTCGTCGACACGATCCGGGCCTTCGGGTCAATCGGAGGCGCGCTCGAGGCCGACGGCGAACGCCGCCCCGATGCCCGAGAGAAGGGCCAGAAGGGTCGCCGACCCTAGGTTCTTGACGGACGCCTCCGGGGGCGCGAAGACTCGCGCGATGACCAGGTACGGCCAGCAGTTCGGCCCGGACTTCACCTTCCTCGGCGTCCCGATGTGCGACCTGGACGATCCCTCGACGTACGCCGACGCCCAAGTCGTGATCCTCGGCGCACCGTTCGACGGAGGCACGTCGGCTCGCTCCGGCGCGCGCTTCGGTCCGATGGCGATCCGGATGTGCGACTACCTGCCGCACGACGGGGAGCGCCCCAGCCTGGCCATGCGCACTGACGGCCTCAAGGACCTCGGCGTCGTCGACGCTGGTGACGTCGAGATGTACTCCGGTGACATCAAGGTCGCACTCCCGGCGCTCGAGGCGGCCGTCGAGAAGGTCACGCGCTCCGGGGCAATGCCGGTCATCCTCGGCGGCGACCACTCCGTCACGTTCCCCGACGCCAAGGGCGTCGCCAACGTGCTCGGGCACGGGCGGATCTCGATGATCCACTTCGACGCGCATGCCGACACGGGGGACATCGAGTTCGGATCATTGTGGGGGCACGGACAGCCGATGCGCCGGCTGATCGAGTCGGGCGCTCTGCGTGCCGACCGGTTCCTACAGGTCGGCCTTCGCGGCTACTGGCCGCCACCTGAGACCCTGGACTGGATGGCGGGCCAGAAGATGCGGTCCTACGAGATGACCGAGATCGTGCATCGTGGTCTCGAAGCGTGTCTCACCGAGGCGTTCGGCATCGCCCTGGACGACTGCGATGGCGTCTTCCTCTCCGTCGACATCGACGTGTGCGACCCAGGGCATGCGCCGGGCACCGGCACCCCCGAGCCGGGCGGGCTCAGTGCCCGCCAGCTCCTCGACGCCGTACGCCGGATCTGCCTCGAGCTGCCGGTCGTCGGGATGGATGTCGTCGAGGTGGCGCCGCCCTACGACCACGCGGACATCACGGCTGCGCTCGCAAACCGGGTGGTGCTCGAGGCGCTCTCAGCGCTGGCGCGCAGGCAGCGCGACGAGCGCGACGGCACGACCTGGGACCCGTCCCGGCCGCTCCTCGCCGACCGTTCACCTGTCCAGTCCCCCACGTCCCACCAGGCCAGCCGACTCGGCCACGACCAGACCTGACCGGTCGACCCGCGCTACGGCTCATCCGCGATCAGTGCCGGCGGGCTCAAGGGCAGAGCGCCTCACCAGCCCATGCTGAGGACCTCGTCGAGCCGGTCGACGAAGAAGTCGGCGCTGTCCTGGGTGATGCACAGCGGTGGCTTGATCTTGAGCACGTTCGAGTGGTCGCCGGTGGCGTGGTCGATGACGCCGAGCTCACGCAGCCGTTCGCAGATTGCTGTGGCCTCCTCGGTTGCCGGCTCCCGGGTCTCCGGATCTCGTACCAGCTCAACGCCCTGGTAGAGGCCGCGGCCGTGGACGCAGCCGATGATCGGGTGCCGCTCGCTGAGCTGCACTGAGCCGCTTCGACAGGTGCGCGCCCACTCGTGCGGCGTTGCCCTGCAGGTTCTCCTCGCGAATCGAGTCGAGTACCGCCAACCCGACCGCCGACGAGACCGGACTGCCGGCGACGGAGGAGAAGAAGGAGCCCTGCGACGAGAACTGGTCTGCGATCTCGCGACGCGTCACGACGAACCCGATCGGGTGACCGTTGCCCGCCGCCTTCGCCATCGTGACGACGTCGGGGACGACGTCGTGGATCTGGAAGCCCCAGAAGTCACTCCCCGTGCGGCCGTACCCGACCTGCACCTCGTCGGCGATCACGAGCCCGCCTGCGGCGCGCACGGACTCGTAGACCTGCGGCAGGTAGCCCGGTGGCATCTCGACCCCTCCGGCGTTTCCGGACAGCGGCTCGGCCACGAAAGCCGCTGGACCGCCGGGAAGCCGCGCGACGATGGTCGGACGGCGTCGGCGTAGCGGTCGGCGGCGTCCGCGCCGCGGTGCTCGCCGCGGTAGAGATTCGGCAACGGCGCCAGGTGGACCCACGGCGGCCGCGTGTCGCGCGACTCTGGGTTGTCGTTGAGCGTCGTCGTGATCTCGTCGGTCGCTGTCGACCAGCCGTGGTAGCCGCCGGCCAGGCGATCGTGTCCTTGCGGGCCGTGACGGTGCGGACGATACGGAGGGCGAGGTCGACGGCTTCGCTCCCCGGAGTTGACGAAGAAGCACAGTGTCGAGCGGCTCGGGCAGCAGCTCGACGATGCGTTCGGCGTAGGTGACGATGCCGTCGTAGCAGAACCGCGAGTTCGTGTTGAGCAGCCCGAACTGCCGGCTGGCCGCAGCGGTGACCCGGGGATTGCTGTGCCCGACGATGGCGACATTGTTGACCATGTCGAGGTAGGCCCGGCCCGAGGTGTCGATCAAGTGGTGACGCCATCCGCGCTCGATGCGTGGCGGGTGCGCGTAGTAGTGCTCCTGGACGCGAGCCACGACCGCGTCGCGCCGGGTGAGCAGCTCGTCGCCGGAGTCGGTCGGCACGTCGCGGGCGGCCACGCCGAGGAGTGCAGAGGCGTCCGGGGACAGCGTCCGCCAGGCCGTGGCGACGGACGGCTCCACCGCTCCTCGTGCCCCCACACCGGCGGGCGTCAGCTGCACGTGAACGTGTGCAGGAAGGGGGTTCGCCTCGCCCGACGCCTCGATGACACGGCCGACGACGTCGCCGGCGACGACCGGGGCTCCGGTGGGGACCGAGGGCCGGATCCCGGCCAGCAACACGTCCACATCGCCGCTGCGCAGCACGACCGATCTGTCCCGCGCGTCGACCACCGTGCTGTCCGCAGGAGCGCGGACGATCGGTGCCGCTGGGAGCGAATGCGTCGGCACCCAGGTGGACAGCGGCGCTCCTCAGCGGCGGTGTCGCGCAGCACGAGCGGGAGCCAGGCTCCGCCCCCGGCAGGCCGTATCCCTCCAGCAATGCCGCCTCGAGCGCGGTGCGCGTCGCCGATGGGTCCGTCCAGGCTGCCCCGGGCAACATCGTCGTGGTGACCGACAGGTCGATCCGGGGAGCGTTGGCGGGCACATCGACGACGGGCCGGACGGGCCGCCACGCAGCGACCTTCACCGCCAGCGCGCCGGCGTCCAGGCCGACTGCGTGCCGCAGCGCGACCTCGGCCAGCGGGAACGGCACCGACGCCGCGCGGTCGAGGATCAGCCAGTCGAGGGGCTGCTCCTGACGGGCGTAGTCGTTGTCCGGATCAGCCGCGACGATGTCGTCGACGCTCGTGGCCAGGACGCTCGCGCGGGCCGCGACCAGCGGCCACACCGCTGCGATCTCCGGCTCGGTCAGCGGTGTCACGGCGTGGAATCCAGCGACGACCGCGCACGCGTCCCGAAGGTGCGGCCGTCGTTCCCGCACGAGCAGCGAGGTGATGGCCGTGGCCAGATCGGCGACCAGCCAGCTGCGTACGACGTCGCCGAAGTCGATCACGCCGCTCGGCGTGAGCCGGCCGGCCGCGTCCCTCGTGGCGACCACGTTGTAGTCGGCCAGATCGGCGTGCACGACCTGCACGCGCAGGTCATCCAGCAGCGGGGTGAGCGCAGCCCAGGCTCGGTCGCTGAGCCCGGTGGCGTCCGCCCGCCGGAGCGGGTCGGCCACCGAGCACGCCAGTCGCTCCACGACGCGGGCGGCGTGTCGGCTGTCGTACTGGAGCGAGCGGTCGGCCGCGGGGTGGTCGAACGTGGCCAGCGCTGCCGAGACTCGCGCGACGAGCGTGCCGAACCTGGCCAGCACCTCGTCGCCGACATTTCCGGCGTCGGAGAACATCTCGCCGGCGACGAAGGTGAGCATGCGGACGTTGTGGTCGATCCCGCGGATCGGCACCCTGACCAGCTCGCTCCCGTCCAGCGCCGGGACCGGGACCGGGACCGCCAGGCCCGTGCCCGCCCCTTGGACGTGCTGCATCGCCTTGTTCTGCAGGTCGAGCACGTCCGCGTCGAACGCCGGATTGGCGATCTTCAGCACGTAGGCGTTGCCCTCTGCGCTGCGCACCCGCAGGTTGGTCTCCTGGTTGGAACCCAGTGGCTCTGCGGCACCGTCGACACCGAAGATGTCGTGGGCGAGAGCAACGGCCTCGTGCGGCGACACCTGGGTAGCGGGAGGAGTCTCGCCCCAGAACGGTGCACTCACCCTCCGACAATATCCCCGGCGGATGAGCCTTCCCCGTCCTCGAGGTCCAGGAGGGTCGAGCCCTCCTGGAGGCGTTGCGCTGCCCGCCAGTGAAGGTCTGCCCTACTTCACGTAGGCGATCGGTGCGACCGCCGGCGCTGGAACGAACGGTTCGGAGTCGTAGTGCGATCGAATGCCCTCGATATAGCTGCGGCAGCGCTGCGTCAGCCCCTCCGCGGTCTGCATTCGCCCCTTGGTGACCAGGATGCCGAGGTCAGCCCCCTTGAACCGGAAGTCCCCGGCCGCGTAGACGCGCAGGAAGAACGCCTCGTCCTCATGCGTGACGTCGTGCCAGTCGTTGGAGACGCCGCCGTACTTGAGCGAGCCGTCGTCCTCGAGGTGCCACGTGCCGGTGCGCGGTGCCGCCAGGATGCGTTCGACCGAGTCGTTGGGCTCCTTCATGATCAGCTGTGCCCACACGTCCACCGCGGCGAGCTCGCGCCATCGCTCGTTGATCTCCTCGACGTCGATCGTGTAGTCGACGTCCATGAACTCCAGCAGGTGGAAGAGGAACAGGGGTACGTCGGCGTAGGCACCGGCGGTGACGTTGGTTATCGACGACGCCCCGGAGATCCGCGGGTTCAGCTCGCCGAGGTAGACCGAGTCGTCTGCGAGGTCCACGAGCACGTCGATCTCCAGGAAGCCTTTGTATCCCTCCTGCGCCAGCCGATCGCCCAGCCGCCGCACGTGGCCGATCGCGGTCGCCCGCTGCTTGGCGGTCAGTGCCTCCGGGAACAGGTCGTTGCCGCACCAGCCGCCCTTGTACGGCGTCAGCTCGGGGTAGCCCGTCAGATCCGTCATGAACGGGCCGACGATGGTGCCGTGCCGGGTGATGCACGCCTCGACGGCCGCGGCCTTGTTGTCGATCCGCTTCATGACCTTCAGCTGCTCGCCTACGATGTCCTCGCTGTCCCGGTCCCAGTCCCTCTCGTCCTTGACGAAGAACGTGGTCTTGCCAGAGTCGCCGTACGGCGTCTGCACGACCAGGTCTGTGCCCAGGCCGTTGCTCGTCGCGAGCGCGTTCAGCTCTTGGTAGGTCGACGCCGTGCCGAGCACGTTCGGGACGGACGGTGCGCCGGCCTCGTTGCCGAGCTGGGTGGTGACGATCTTCGAGTCCAGCCGCCGTCGGAGCTCGTCGGCCGGAAGAATGAGGTTGTACCCAAGCTCCTGGCAGATCTCCTCGGTCTCCTCGTCGAAGAAGACCATCGCGATCATCGGGGTGCCGCCACGTCGCTTCAGGTACGCCTGCACCTCGGGGTCGCGCAGGAGGTAGTTGTTGATCTGCTCGCTGGACTCGAACTCGACGTAGGGCCTGTTCTTCGGCGCGAAGACGCGTGGGTGTGCTCCGTCCCATGAGTCGAAGTACACGACGTACTGGAAGTTCCTGACCCAGCGATCGATCCCCAGCAGGTTGAAAGCGGTCGGCCCGAAGAAGTAGACCGGCTGCAGATTTGTGCGGAAGAAGGTGCGGATCTCGGCGATTCCCCGAATCTGACGGCGACCCGTCGGCTCGTTGCTCATCTTCGCCTCCTTGACGTCAGGCTACGGCGAGGGGCCGTGCGCGTCGATGTGCCGAGCCTCTTCTCCTGTGCCGGCTGCGTGCTGCCGATCCGCACGCGCAGGCGATCGTCGATGCCGCCCGTCAAGGTTCAGGCCAGGAGTGCCCCCGCACCCAGAACGACGATCGAGAGTCCCCCGAGCATCGCGAGCAACGGCCACACCCACCGCAGATAGGTGCCGTACGGCACCCGAGCGATCGCCAGGCCACCCATCACCACTGCAGACGTCGGGATGAACAGGTTCATCAGGCCGGATGCGCTCTGGAAGGCAGTGACGATCAGGTTGGCCTCGACACCCACGAAGGCCGCCAGGGGAGCCATGATCGGCATCGACACGGTGGCCAGGCCCGACGATGAGGGGATCAGGAACGACAGGGGCAGGAAGAGCAGGAACACCACGATCACGAACGCCACCGGACCCAGTCCGTTCACGGCCTCCTCGGCCCAGTGCAGCACGGTGTCGGTCACGCCGCCGTTCTGCATGATCACGGTGATGCCCCGCGCGATGCCGATGATCAGGGCGACACCCAGCAGGTCGCGGGCACCATTGACGAACGCGTCGGTGAGCTCGAGCTCGCTCAGTCGCCCGATCAGCCCGATGATGACGGACATCAGGATGAAGAGGGCCGTCATCTCTGGGAACCACCACCACAGCGTGGGCAGCCCGATGTTCATGTCCTCCCACGGGATGACGCCGTACATCATGATCACGAAGGAGAGCCCGAACACGGTCAGGATGAGCTTGTCGCGGGTGGTCATGGTGACGCCCGCGGTCTCCTCCTCGCGTTTCATGCCGAAGTGCTCCTGGTTGGCCTCGAACATGTTGTGCACCACCGATGTGGTGGGATCCCTCTTGACCCGCTCGGCGTACCGCATCACGAAGAAGATCCCCAGGCCGAGTCCGACGACGAGGATGATCAGCCGGGAGAGGAAGCCGTCGCTGATCGAGACGCCGGCGAACCCGGAGGCGATTCCCGTCGCGAAGGGGTTGATGGTGGAGCCCAGGGTGCCGATCCCGCAGCCGAGCAGGAGGATCGCGGCGCCGGTGAGGGCGTCGTACCCGGCAGCGATCATGACGGCTATGACGAGGCTGTAGAACGCAAGGCTCTCCTCGGCCATTCCGTACGTCGACCCCCCGAGGGCGAAGACGATCATCAGGATCGGGATCATCCACCGTTCCCGCCCCTGCAGCCGTTTCACGAGCGCACCGATTCCCGCCTGGATCGCTCCCGTGGCCATTGTCACGCCCAGGAACCCGCCGATCACGATGATGAACAGCGCGACGTCGATGGCTCCGAACAGGGTGCCGTCGTTGTAGTAGCTGATGTTGCCCTTGGAGTTCTCGATCCCGTAGAGGCCGTTGATCGGCGCTGTCAGCGAGTCGATCAGGATCCGCTGCGGGGTGCCGGGCACCTCCTTGTAGGTGCCCGGGACCGGCGCGCCTTCCTTGTCGAGCTGGTAGGCGCCCGCCGGGATGATCCAGGTGGCGATGGCCATCAGGACGATCAGCGCGAACAGGATGGTGTATGCCGACGGCAGGGTGAAGCGGCTCCGGCTCTCCGGCTCCGCGCTCGTGGTCTGCTGGCTCATCGGGGCTCCTCCTCGGGTTGGTGCGGGGGGTTCGGCGGCGCGGCAGGTGCAGGTTCGAGGTCGCTCCATGGTTCTGTCGCCCTGGGTACCTTGAAACCGATGAATCCGTAGAGGACGTCCAGGATCGGACTGAGCAGGTTGAAGAAGCAGAACGGGAAGTAGGCGGCGGTGGAGACCCCGAGCACCCCGGAGATATAGGCACCGCAGGTGTTCCAGGGCACCAGCACCGAGGTCACGGTCCCCGAGTCCTCCACCGCCCGGGACAGGACCTGTGGAGCCAGCCCGCGCTTGGAGAACTCGCTGCGGAACATGCGGGCGGGCAGTACGTCGGCCACGTACTGGTCACCGGCGATCACGTTCAGGCCGACGCCGCTCGAGTTGACAGCGAGGATCAGCGATCCGCGGCTACGGGCGCGGGACACGATCGGCAGCAGGAGTCGCTGGAGGAATCCGGCATGCTCCATCACCGCGGCGAACGAGAGTGCACCCAGCACGAGCCACACGGTGGTCAACAGGCTCGCCATCCCGCCGCGGGTGAACAACGCGTCGATCGGCTCGACACCGGAGTCGCTGACGAACCCGGTGGCCATGGCGCTGTAGATGGCCTTGATCGAGGTGGCGACGGGACCCAGAGACGGGTCGTCCACGAACGCCTTGACCGCCTCCCACTGCGTGAACGGGGCCAGGATGCCGGCGAACAGCGCCGATCCCAGGATGGACAGGAACGGCGGGAACTTGAGGACAGAGAAGACCACCAGCAGCAGCAGCGGGAGGAGGGAGAGGAACCCGATGTTGAAGGCCACGGCCAGCGCGGCACGGGCCTTGTCGGTGCTGATCTCGGCGGTCGGGTCGGCGTTCAACCCGATCACGAGGAAGATGACGAGGCTGATGCCGATCGCGGGCCCCGCGGTCCAGAACATGTTGCGGACGTGCTCGCCCACCGTCAGCCCACCGCCGACGAGCTTGGGCACCAGGATCGTGGTCTCCGAGAGCGGGGTCATCTTGTCGCCGAAGTAGGCGCCGCAGATCACCGCGCCCGCGGCGATGGCCGGGTCGAGACCCATCACGTTCGCCATCCCCACGAAAGCCACACCCAGGGTGCCGGCTGTCGTCCAGGAGCTGCCGGTGACCATGCCGACCAGGGCACAGACCACAGCGGCGGTGAGGTAGAACCAGGTCGGGCTGACCAGCCTGATCCCGTAGTCGACGATTGTCGGAATGGTGCCCGCCATGTTCCAGGTGCCGATGAGCGCGCCGACCGCGAGGAGGATGAAGATCGCCCCGATCGCGGACGTGACGCCGCCGACCGCCGCCTCCGCGACACCTGCGACCGAGTACCCGTTCTTGAAGGCGATCAGGCTGGCGAACGCGGCGCTCAGGAGCAGCGCCACCTGGAGCGGGCCGTTGGTGGCGTCGATCCCGAACAGGGCGATGGTGAGTGCGAGGAGCGCGATCAGTACCACGATCGGCATGAGGGCGTCGAGCATCGTCGGAGCTCGGGGACCCCGATCGGCAGTCGCCCTCCCGACGTCGCTGGGGGGCGACGCGGTCGGCGGGCTCGACATCGGCGCGTCCTCAGCCCTCGAGCCCCACCGAAAGGGTGGGGTGCGCCCGCATCGCTCCGACGTACTGGCCGTGGTGGTGCTCCGGGCCTCGAGCCCAGATGAGCAGCCCCACGACCAGGGCGAGCAGCACGAGAATCATGAACCAGCGTGGAAGGTCAGACGACATCGCGGTCTCCTCACACCGGGTCCCGCGTGAGCGGGCACGTCATGCAGTGCCCGCCACCGCGACCCTTGCCGAGCTCGAAGCCCTCGATGGTGACGACCTCGACGCCGGCCTCGCGCATCTTCGAGATGGTGTAGGTGTTCCGTTCGTAGGCGACCACGACCCCTGGCTCGAGCGCGACGACGTTGTTGCCGTCGTCCCACTGCTCGCGCTCCTGCTGGTACTCGTCCCCGCCGGTCTCCACCACATGGAGCTTCGGCACGTCCATGGCATCGGCGACCGCGCCCAGGAACGACTCCTCCTCGGTGACGTGGAACCGCTGCCCGTTGCTCCCCGGCCGAAGGCTGATCGCGCGGATCTGGTTGACCACCCGGGGGTAGGCCGTCACCTTGTCGCGGTCGAGCATCGTGAACACCGTGTCCAGGTGCATGTGCGCCCGGTCCTTCGTCATCACCGCGGCGATGACGCGGTCGGCAGCCCCCTTGTCGAAGAGCGCGGCGGCGATCTGCTCGATCATGCGGGCCTGGGAGCGTTCGCTCATCCCGATCAGGACGGTGCCGTTGCCGATCGGCTGCACGTCGCCTCCCTCGAGCGACGACCGGCCGAAGTCGTGGGCGACGAAGCGACCGTCGTCACCCAGCGGCGGGTACCAGTACTCGAAGTCTGCGTTGGCGAACATCGGGTGGTAGCGGTAGATCGTCGCGACGTTGAACGCCTCGAGCCTGCGGGCCGGCCAGAACATCGGGTTGATCGAGACCCCACCGAAGATCCAGCAGGAGGAGTCGCGGGTGAACAGGGTGTTGGGCAGGGGCGGCAGCACGAACATGCTCTCGTCGTCCAGCGCGGCGGCCGGGAGCGATCGGGCTCGGTACGTGTCCAGGTCGAGGCCGGACTCGGCGACCGTGAGTCCGCCGATCACATGTGTGGCCAGCTGGTCGGCCTTCAGGCTCGTGAGAGCCGCGCGGACCTCGTCCACCAACGACAGGCCGACGGTGTACTCCGTCGCCACGAGGTCGATCAGCCGCTGCCGCGCCTCGTCGCTGGCTTCGAGTGCCTCGGTCAACAGGTTCTTGAGCAGGAAGACCTCCACGCCCCGCTCCCGCATCCGGGCCACAAACTGGTCGTGCTCGTACTGGGCGCGCTCGACCCACAGGACGTCGTCGAAGAGGAGGTCGTCGTGGTTGGAGGGGGTCAACCGCTGGAGGCTGAGCTCCGGACGATGCACCATCACCTGCCGGAGTCGTCCCACCTCTGAGTGAACCCCGAACGTTGCCATTGTCTTCTCCTCTCGGTGCGGACTGTCAGACGACTACTTGGGTTCCGGCGGTGCCGGCGACGATCTGCTCGATCTCGGCCAGACTTCCGACCGCGGCACGTTTGCCCGTCGCCTCGACGAACCGGGCAACGGCGTCGACCTTCGGGCCCATCGATCCGGCGGGGAACTGCTCAGCGCGCAGCTGCGCCGGTGTGACACGCTCCAGCTTGCGCTGCTCGGCGGTGCCCCAGCCGGCGTACACCCCGTCGACGTCCGTGGCCAGCACCAGGAGCTCCGCGTCGACCTCACGGGCCAGAAGCTCGCTGGCGAGGTCCTTGTCGATCACTGCCTCCACTCCGATCAGGCTGCCCTCGGCATCGGGGCTGAACATGGTGGGCACCCCCCCGCCACCGGCGCAGATCACGACCACGCCCTGGTCGAGCAGCCATCGGATGGGCCGGGTCTCGAAGATGCGCTTCGGCCTCGGAGACGGGACGACGCGCCGCCAGGAGTCGCCGTCCGGCTTGAAGTCCCACGCCTTGGCGGTAGCGATCGCGTCTGCCTGGTCCTTGGTGTAGACGGGCCCGACGAACTTGCTCGGGTCGTCGAACGCGGGATCAGCAGGGTCCACCTCGATCATCGTCAGGAGGGAGGCAAGGGGGGTGTCCTTGGGCATCACGTTGCCCAGCTCCTGCTCGATGACGTAGCCGATCATTCCCATCGTCTCCGCTCCGAGGACGTCGAGCGGGTAGGCCTCCACCTCGGTGTACGCCGCCGCCTGGAGCGCCAGCAGCCCCACCTGCGGACCGTTGCCGTGCGAGAGGACGAGCGTGTGCTGCGACGCGACGGCAGCCAGGGCCGGCGCTGCGAGCCTCACGTTCTGCCGCTGCGCCTCAGCCGTCATCGACTCCCCACGCTTCAGCAGGGCATTGCCGCCCAGTGCCACGACCACGCGCACGACCGTCTCCTCAGGATCCGAGGGTGGCGACCATGATGGCCTTGATCGTGTGCATGCGGTTCTCGGCCTGGTCGAACACGATCGAGGCCGGGGACTCGAACACGTCGTCGGTGACCTCCAGGCCGTCGAGGCCGTAGGTCTCGAAGATCTCCTCGCCGACCACGGTGTCCCGGTTGTGGAACGCCGGCAGGCAGTGCATGAACTTCACGTGGGGGTTCCCGGTGCGCGTGACCACGTCGCTGTTGATCTGGTAGGGCGTGAGCAGGTCGATCCGCTCCTTCCAGACGCTCTTGTCCTCCCCCATCGAGACCCAGACGTCAGCGTAGAGATAGTCAACGTCCTTGACGCCCTCGTCGACGTCGGCGGTGAGCGTCAGCCGCGCGCCGGTCTCTTCGGCGATCTCCCTACAGGTCTTCACCAGCTCCTCGGCCGGCCACAGGTGCTCCGGCGCGCAGAGGCGGACATCCATGCCGAGCTTGCACCCACCGACCATCAGGGAGTTGCCCATGTTGTTGCGGGCGTCCCCCAGGTAGCAGTAGGCGATCTCGGTCAGGTGCTTGTCGCTGTGTTCGGTCATGGTGAGCATGTCCGCGATGATCTGGGTCGGGTGGAACTCGTTGGTGAGCCCGTTCCACACCGGTACGCCGGAGTACCTCGCGAGCGTCTCGACGTTCTCCTGGGCGGACCCGCGGTACTCGATCCCGTCGAAGGTGCGGCCGAGCACACGGGCGGTGTCCTTCATCGACTCCTTGTGCCCGATCTGCGAGCCGCTCGGCTCGAGGTAGGTGACGTGGGCGCCTTGGTCCTTGGCCGCCACCTCGAAGGAGGTCCGCGTGCGCGTCGACGTCTTCTCGAAGATGAGGGCGATGTTCTTTCCCTTGAGGCGCGGCTGCTCGTAGCCGCCGTACTTGGCGGCCTTGAGCTCGGCCGAGAGCTTCAGCAGGAAGCGAAGCTCATCGGGGGTGAAGTCGAGCTCCTTGAGGAAGCTCCGATTGCGGAGGTTGAACGACATGGCGCTCCTCGTTTCGTGGTCAGGCTGGGACGGTGGTCAGGGAGTTGGGTGTGGTGGCGTGGGATCGCTTGCGCAGGACAAGCTTGATGAGCTCCTCTACGACGAGCAGGCTGGCTGCGATGGCAACGCAGATCCCCCACTGCTGTCCACTCAGGCTGCCGGTGCCGACGATGCGCTCGAGGATGCCGATCGTGGTGACGGCGATGATCGCCAGGAGAGAGATGGCGTACCTGGTGAGCTGGGCGGCCGCCGGGATCGCGTCCCGATCGAAGATCGTGTTGGTCTGGTCGCGGGACAGCAGCCCTGCGACCACGTGGTACAGCGACAGCGTGGTGAGCAGCATGGTGGCGGCGACGACGGCGCCGTCGTCGTGGCCGATCTGGTAGGCCGCCAGCGACCCGACGGTCATGACGGCTCCTTGGATGCAGATCCGGATCCAGTTCACGCGGGACAGGACGGGTGCCCCGACGGGGCGAGGGGGTCGGGACATCAGGCCCTTGGTGGGCTGGTCGAACCCTAGGGCGATGGCGATCGGGATGTCGACGACCATGTTGAGCCAGAGGATCTGCAGCGGGTTCAGCGGAACGCCGCCGGCGATCCCGAAGATGCCGGCCCCGAGGAAGATCGCGATGTAGGCCACCAGCGTCGACATCTGGAACCGGAGGTACTTCACCAGGTTGTCGTAGAGCGTGCGACCGTAGGAGACAGCGTTCACGATGGTGGCGAAGTTGTCGTCGGTGAGGATCATGACCGCGGCCTCCTTCGAGACCTCGGTGCCGGTGATGCCCATCGCCACGCCGATGTCGGCGGCCTTGAGTGCTGGGGCGTCGTTGACACCGTCGCCCGTCATCGACACGACGTTGCCCGCGCGTTTGAGGAGCTGTACCAGCCGGATCTTGTCCTCGGGCGAGACTCGCGCCACGACGCCGATGTTGGACAGGTCGGCCAGGACCTCGTCATCGGACATCGCGGCGAACTGGGTGCCCGTGATCGCCCGCCCCTCGATGCCGAGCTCCCCGGCGATGGCGGCTGCGGTCGTGGCGTGGTCGCCGGTGATCATCCGGACCTGAATGCCGGCGGAATGGCACTCGGCGATCGCCGCCTTCGCCTCCGGGCGTGGCGGGTCGACGATCCCGACCATGGCCAGGAGCGTGAGGTCGGTGACCAGCGGGAGCAGGTCACCGTCGGGCCGGAACGTGAGGGGATCGAAGTCTCGCTGGGCGACCACCATCACCCGTTGGCCGGAGTTGGCCATCCGGTCGTTCGCCTCCAGGGCGAGATGCCGGTTGTCGTCGGTCACCGGCACGAGTGCGCCGTCCGGCGACCGGTAGCTGCCACCTCGATCGATGAGGACGTCGGGGGCACCCTTCACGTAGCACCGCACGACCGGCTCGCCACTGTTTCCGGTCATCTGGTGGAACGTCGCCATGAACTTGTACTCGGAGTCGAACGGCACTTCGGCGATGCGCGGGAACTCCTGGCGCGTCGCGTCCAGGTCCAGGCCGCCCTTGGCCCCGAGCACGATCAAGGCACCCTCGGTCGGGTCGCCGATCAGGGCCTCGCCGTCGAGGACGGCGTCCGCGCACAGGACCATCGGCAGGAGGTAGGGGTCGAGGTCGATGTGCGACCCGCCGACGTGCTTGATCTCCCCGACGATGCCGTACCCCTCGCCCGAGACCGCGAACCGGTTCAGACCCGGGATCGCCATCTCTCGGGCGGTCATCTTGTTCAGGGTCAGGGTCCCGGTCTTGTCCGAGCAGATTGCCGACGTGGAGCCCAGCGTCTCGACCGCGGGCAGTCGCTTGACGATGGCGTGGCGGCTGGCGATCTCGCGGGTCCCCATCGAGAGGAGCGCGGTCACGACCGCGGGCAGGCCGGTCGGGATCGCCGCGACCGCCAGGGCGACACCGGTGATGAAAAGCGTGTCGAATGACTCGCCGCGGAGGAGCCCGAGGATGATGACCAGGACCAGGGCGATGCCGGCGATGATGGCGATGATCTTGGACAGCCCGTCGAGCTGCTTCTGCAACGGCGTCTTGTCGGTCTCGGTGTTGGCGAGCAGATCCGCGATGTGCCCGATCTCGGTGTCCATCCCCGTCGAGGTGACGATCAGCTCTCCGCGACCTCGGGTGACGGCGGTGTTCATGAAGGCCATGCAGGTTCGGTCGCCGAGCGGTACCTCGTCGCCGGGTACCGGCTCGATCGACTTGCCGACCGGCAGGCTCTCGCCGGTGAGTGCGGCCTCCTCGATCTCGAGGGTGGCGGCGACGGAGATCCGGCCGTCGGCCGGTATCCGGTTGCCTGCCTCGACCAGCACCACGTCCCCTGGCACGAGGTTCTCGGCGTTGATCTCGACGGCCTGGCCGTCACGCCGTACGCGGGCGATGGTCTTCATCATCTGCGAGAGCGCCTTGACGCTCTCCTCCGCCTTCGCCTCCTGACGGAGCCCGATCACCGCGTTGAAGAGGGTCAACCCGGCCAGCACGAGGGACGTGCCGGCGTCTCCGGTCACGACCAGGTTGATCACCGCGGCCGCCAGGAGCACGATCTGCATGAAGTCCCGGTACTGGCGGACGAACGCCTGGAAGCCGGACTCCGTCTTGCTCGCGGTCAGACGATTGGCGCCGTGCGTCTGCAACCGGGATGCCGCTTCCGCCTGGCTCAGCCCGACCGCTACGTCGACCCCGAACCTCTGGGCGACCTCGCTCGCCTCGATGCCCGCGATCGGCGCATCCGGCCTCAGGTCCGTTTCCAACACAACCCTTCCCGTCGGTCGTGGGGGTGCCAGACCGCGATGATCTCGAAGGCTGAAATGGCCCTTCACAAACATGCCTTCATCGACGGAACCGGGTCATCACCCGCGCCGGGTGAGGCAGCGAAGAACGAGCCCAACCGCTCGACGTGGCCCACGCGTCTCATTCCAGGGTCCGAACGACACGACATCCGCTCAGCGGGAGGCATAGGATCGCCGAGCGACCTACCACGGCGATGAAGGTGACACGATGTCCGCACTCGTCCCCCGCTGGGAATGGCGGGGCTTCGGCGATGAGCTGCGCGCCGTCGAGTCGATATTCGGCCGGGAGTCATCAAAGCAGGTGGTGGAGAGCGACGAGGTCTACGTGCTCTCGGTCCGGGGAACCGACGCCGTCAAGGTTCGCGACGAGCTGATGGATGTCAAACACCTCCTGGAGGTGAACGACGACGGGCTCGAACAGTGGGTTCCCGTGATGAAGACCGGGTTCCCCGTGTCCGCGCACGATGTCGGCTCGGTGCTCCTCGCGCTCCGCGCGGATGCGCCATCGTCGAGCCTCTCCCGGGCGGCGTACACCTTGCCTGAGTTTCTGGACGAGGTCGTGGGTCCGCACCCCGACCTGCTCGCGGTCGAGGTGCACAAGAGGCGGGAGCGGTACACGTTTGGCGGCTGCATGGCGGAAGTCTCCGAGATCCGCACCGGTCGCGGATCGACTTATACGGTCGCGATCGAGTCCGAGGACGCGAACCGCGTGATCCAGACGGTTCGAGATGTCGGCCTGGCGTCCCGACCGAACGTGAGCCTCCTTCGGGGTCTCAAGACGATGGTCGGGTTCGGCATGGACCGGTTCGCCGTCGTGGACGTAGGCACGAACTCAGTCAAGTTCCACATCGGCGAGCGCGGGGCTGACGGCGGCTGGCGCACTGTCCTGGACCGGGCCCAGTCGACTCGACTCGGCGACGGGCTCCAGGAGACAGGGCAACTCAATCCAGAGCCGATGGAGCGGACGGTCGCGGCCATCGCGGAGATGGCCGAGGAGGCCAGGCAGCAAAGGGTTGCAGCGATTGCGGCGGTCGGTACTGCGGGGCTGCGGATCGCCCCCAACAGTTCGGACCTCGTCGAGGCCGTGCAGTCACGGTCCGGTGTGGTCCTCGAGGTCATCTCCGGGGAGCAGGAGGCCCGCCTCGCGTACCTCGCCGCGATGGCGGGGATCGGTCAGGTGCCCGGGTCTCGAGTCGTTTTCGACACGGGCGGGGGCAGCTCGCAGTTCACGTTCGGGTCAGGTGACGAGGTGGAGGAACGCTTCAGCGTCGATGTGGGCGCCGTCCGCTACACCGAGCGCTACCACCTCGACGGGGCCGTCTCCCAGGAGGTGCTGGCCGAGGCTCTCGCCGCGCTCGATGCCGACCTCGGTCGTCTCGACGGCCGCCCCACGCCCGAGGTCCTCGTCGGGATGGGCGGGGCGGTCACGAACCTCACGGCGGTCAAGCACGGTCTCGCCGAGTACGACGCGGACGTCGTGCAGGGAACCGTGCTCGACCGGTCCGAGATCGATCGGCAGATCGAGCTGTACCGCACGCGCAGTCTCGACGAGCGCCGGGAGATCGTCGGCCTTCAGCCCCAGCGGGCCGACATCATTCTCACGGGCGCGTGCATCGTGCGGACGGTACTTGGCAAGCTCGGCAAGGACTCGTTGACGGTCAGCGATCGCGGTCTGCGACACGGCGTGCTCGACCACAGGTTCGGCCAGCAGCGCTCCGCGGACCCGACGGGTTGACCACGGGCACCGACCTGGGCTGCTACGGAGCGGGGACTGACTCCCTGACGTCTACCCTGCGAGAGTGAGACCGATCAACGTCACGTTGAGGACGCAGATGACCGCCGCGACGACAGCTGCCGCGATGGTGGTGGTTCGGCTGTTGACCAGTGCACCCATGATGTCGCGTCTGCGCGTCAGCAGCACGAGCGGGATGAGGGCGAACGGGATCCCGAACGACAGGACCACCTGAGAGACCACCAGTGCGCGCGTCGGGTCCACCCCGGCTGCGATGACCACGACCGCCGGCGTCAACGTCACGAGCCTGCGCACGACCAGCGGGATCCGCCGCCGGAGGAAACCCTGCATCACGACCTGGCCGGAGTAGGTGCCGACTCCCGACGCTGCGGACCCCGATGCGAGCAGCGCCAGAGCGAACAGGAGCGCGGCGGTCGGCCCGAGGACAGTTGCCAGGCCGGCATGCGCTTCCTCGATCGTGTCAACGGGCGTCGGTTGCGTCGAGAGCACCTTCGCGGCAACCAGGAGCATCGACAAGTTGATCACTCCTGCGACGCTCATCGCGAGCACGACGTCGATGCGCTGGCTGCGCAGGAGCCCCAGCCGCTCATGCTCCGTGCTGCGGAGATACCGGCCCTGCGTGAGAGCTCCGTGAAGGTAGATGACGTGGGGCATGACCGTGGCACCCAGCATCCCGGTGGCGAGCAGGACCGTGTCCGTGCCCTCGAATCGCGGGACCAGGCCCGCGACCGCCTCGCCCGAGTCGACGCCGCCGGCGACAAGGCTGTACAGGAACCCGAGGAGCACGACGAGCAGCATGCCGACAATGGCCACCTCGAACGGACGCGCGCCGCGACTCTGCACGCCCAGGAGCCCGAAGGCAACCGCCGCCGTGATCAGGCCGCCGGCCAGCAAGGGAAGGCCGAACAGAAGCTGCAGGGCAATTGCGCCACCGAGCACCTCGGCGAGGTCGGTCGCGATCGCGACGACCTCGGCCTGCACCCACAGTCCTCGCGTGACGCGCGGGCGAAAGTGGTCACGGCACAGCTCCGGCAGGTTCCGGCCCGTGGCGATGCCCGCCTTGGCCGAGAGGTACTGGATCAGCATGGCCATCAGGTTGCTGACCACCACGACCCAGACCAGGAGATAGCCGTACCGGGAGCCTGCCGTGATGTTGGTGGCGAAGTTGCCCGGGTCGATGTAGGCGATGGCGGCGACGAACGCCGGACCGAGGAGGGGCAGGGGCCCGCGAACGAACGCGACCGCGACGAAGCGTGGCTTGCGCTGGAACATGGCCCTACTCCTGGCTCGGGGTCGCGGCCTACGGACGCGGGCCGACGGCGCTCACGTCGAGCCGGTCCAGGTGCTCCAGATCGGCTCCCGACATGCCCTTCAGCTCGTTGAAGATCTGCTCCTGCCGGGCTGTGACCCGGCCATCGACGAGACCGCTGAGCGCGTAGGCGATCGCCCCAGTCTGACGCACCGTCAGGTCGTCGACCAGCGGCTGCCGGACCGAGGTGATCGCGACCCCGGTGGGGGACCCGGTCGCGTCCTGGGTCACCCCGACCGTGAACCGCTCCCGAGGGTTGACCCCCGGGTCGGCGTAGTGGTCGCGCAGTTGCAGCAGGATCTTGTGCCAGGCAAGCACGTCCCCCTCCGGTTGGGCTTCGGTCAGGTCCGCCTCGGACAGCGCTGGCCCCGCCTCGGTGACCGAGAAGCACCGCGCGTAGGACAGGAGTGCCTCCGTCCAGACCGCTTCGATGAGGACGCTGTCCGGCTCTTCGGCTGCGAGTCCCTCGACCAGGCGTTCACAACAACGCAGCACCATCTGCAGATCCTCGAAGATCGCGATGAGACCAACGAGGGAGCCGGAAGTCTCCGTGTCCAGCCGCCGTACGACTGCGGGCGGATCCGGAGGTGTTTCGCTCGTCGGCATCGGCGTCTTCAGCCGACCGACGGTCCGAGTCCGAGTGACTGTGGAGTACTGGAGTCGGGTGACGGTTGGTGCAGGCCCTCGTCCAGTTGTCCGAACTCGGTCATCAGCGACCGGCTGCCACCCCAGGGGGTCTGTTCCTCGGCGATCAGGGTGTTCGTGGTGAGCAACAGTCCGGCCACCGAAGCGCCGTTCTGCAGGGCCGAACGACAGACCCGGAGCGGGTCGATGATGCCCATGTCGATCATGTTTCCGTAGCGGCCCTCGAGGGCGTCGAAGCCGTCGTCGACACCCAGCTTCGCCACTTCGGCCACGACCTCGTGGCCGGGATAGCCCGCGTTGGCAGCGATGAGGTACGTCGGTTCGGTGAGTGCGCGGCGCACGATGTCGACGCCGATCGCGTAGTCGTCGTTGACCGACAGGTCGTCGAGTGCGGGTGCGGCGTGCACCAGTGCCACCCCGCCTCCTGCCACGATGCCCTCGGCCATCGCCGCACGGGTGGCCGACAAGGCATCCTCGACCCGGTGCTGCAGCTCGGCGAGCTCCGCGTTGGTCGGCGCACCCACCTTGATCACGGCCACCTTGCCAGAGAGCGACCCGATCCGCTCGCTGAGCACCTCCTCGTCGATGCCGAACGTGGCCCGCTCGAGCTCGGCACGCAGCTGGGCGACCCGGAACTCGACCTGGTCCGCGGACCCGGCCCCACCGATGATGGCGGTCCGATCCGCGGTGACGCGCACCTGCCGGGCACGGCCGAGCTGCTCGGTGGTCATGGTCTCGAGGCTGAAGCCGGAGTGCTTGCTGTAGACCTGGCCGCCGGTGATCGTCGCGATGTCCTCGAGCTTGCGGAGCCGCCGGTCGCCGAACCCCGGCGCCTTGGTCGCGACGCATCTGAACACGCCGTTGACGTGGTTGTGCACCAGCATGCTCAGTGCCGACCCTTCGACGGTCTCGGCAATGACCACCAGCGGTCGAGGTGCCCGCATGACCTTGTCGAGCAGGGGCATGAGCTCCTGGACCTTGGTGATCTTCTCGCTGCACAGCAGGATGTAGGGGTCGTCGAGGATTGCCTCGAGACTGGCCGGATGGGTCACGAGGTACGGCGACAGGTAGCCGTTGTCGTACTCGAAGCCTTCGACGAAGTCGACACTCATCCCATGGACTGCCGACTCCTCGACGGTCACGATCCCGGCGTCACCGACGGTGTGCAGGGCCTGTGCGAGCACGCGCCCGACGGACTCGTCGTTGTTGGCCGAGATCGTGGCGACCCGGGCGTAGTCGGCCTCGGTGATGACCGGGTGAGCGACCTTGCGCAAGTGCTCGACCAGCGTCCCCACCGCGAGGTCGACGCCGCGTTTGACCAGGACCGGGTTGCCCCCCTGGCCGATGGCGTGCATGCCCTCGCGAATGATCGCTTGGGCGATCACGGTGGCCGTCGTGGTGCCGTCGCCGACGATGTCGTTGGTCTTGATCGCAGCTTCCTTGACCAGCTGGGCGCCCATGTTCTCGAACTGGTCGCTCAGGTGGATCTCACGAGCGATCGTGACACCGTCATTGGTCACCACGGGCGAGCCGGTGATCTTCTCGAGGATCACGTTGCGGCCCTTGGGTCCCAGGGTCGACTTCACCGCCTCGGCGAGCTGGTCGACACCGGACAGCAACAGGCGCCTCGCCTCTTCACCGAATCTCAAATCCTTGGCCATCGGTCCTCTTTCGCTCGTGGGTGGGTCTTGCGGCTACGGAACGAGGATCGCTCTCCCCCGCACCTGCCCGGCGTCGAGATCCTGCAGCGCCTGCTGGGCGTCAGTCAACGGGTAGGTCTTCGTGTGCAGGGTGACCTTCCCGGCCTGCGCCAGCACCATCAGCTCGGCGAGCTCGTTGTACGTGCCGACGATGTTCCCGACGATGTTGCGTTCGGTGGAGATCACGTCGAGGGTCGGTACCACCAGCGTGCCGCCGTACCCGATGACGAAGTACGAGCCGCCGGCTCGGGTCATGGCGAACCCCTCGTTCTCGGCGCCTTCCTCGGCGACGAAGTCGAGCACGACATCTGCACCCTCGGAGTTCGTGAGGTCCTTGACCGCATCGACGTGCGTGCCGTCGGCCAGCACCGTCTGCGTCGCGCCGAGCTTGCTGGCGAGCTCGAGGGCGGCCTGGTTGCGGTCCACCACGATGATGTTCGTCGCGGAGAGCGCGGCCAGGCACTGGACGCCGATGTGGCCGAGGCCGCCGGCACCGATCACGACCGCGGTGGTGCCCGGGTAGAGAAGCGGGAGGGCCTTTCGCACCGCGTGGTAGGCCGTGATGCCGGCGTCCGCGAGCGCGGCCACGTCCTTCGGCTCGGTGGAGGAGTCCAGCTTCACGCAGGCACGCGCCGAGGTGAGCAGGTACTCCGCCATGCCGCCGTCGGTGCCGTCCAGCCCCGGGAAGATGCTCTCGGTGCAGTGCATGTCCTGGCCGGCGCGGCAGGCGCGGCACAGCCCGCAGGTCGGCGTCGGGTGCAGGATCACGGTGTCGCCGACCGCGACGTTGGTCACCGCGGAGCCGACCTCGTGCACCCAGCCCGCGTTCTCGTGGCCGATCGTGTAGGGCAGCGAGGGGTTCATCGCCTCGTCCCACTGGCCCAGGATGATGTGCAGGTCGGTCCGGCACACCCCGGCGCCGCCCACCTTCACGACCACGTCGAGCGGGCCCTTGACGGTGGGCTCGGGGACATCGTCGATGGTCGGCTGCTCGTTGTACGCGTGCAAGCGCACTGCCTTCATGGGATCTCCTCCAGCTGGCCCTCACCGCGGGTTGCGTAGCGATGGGACAGCATGCCGCGGCACACGCTGCCGTTCGCCTCCGTGTTCACCCGGGTCAGCCGGGCCCGTCGCAGGTGCAGCGGCAGCGCCTGGACGCCGATCGCCTCACCGGTCGTCGCATCCACCAGCAGCGCCGAAGCGTCGCTCGCCGGCAGGTCCAGCTCCGCACGGCGGGAGCGCAGCCGGTCCAGGTCGGACGACGGCGGCACATCGCCCAGGGTGAGCACCGCGAGGTCGTCCATGGTCCGGCCCTGGGCCAGGAGTGGGCGGCACACCCGGTCCGTCCCGGCAAGCACGGCCTTGCGCACGAAGTCGGTCCGGAGCTCGTCCAGCTCTCCGTCGGCCAGGCCCCCGAAGGACTCGGCGAATCCGGACCGCGCGGCGATCCCGCTGTTGATCTCGTTGGACGCGAAGTGGTCGTCGAGCACCACCTCCGTCTTGCGGACCCCCGCCACCGCCGCCACCGCGTCGTACGCGTCCGCCACCATCAGGAAGGCGAAGTTGGGCGCGCAGAAGAACGTCGGGAGCCGAAGGTGTACCTGCACGTCACCGTCGTCGGACACGGCACACGACGAGACGAAACCGAGCTCGGTGACCGGCTCGTCCAGCTCTGGATCGCGCACCGCGTCCAACGCGGCCATTACCTGTGCCTGATCTGTCACACGTCGGCTCCGTGCTCCACGAGCGCGGCGTCGTCCTGGGCGGCCGGTGTGCCGTCACCCGCCAGCTGGAACTCCGCCGGCACGTCGATGCCGTACAGCTTGGCTGCGTTCAGGCCCAGGATCTTCTTCTTGGTGTCCGCGTTCACCCGGGGGTAGTCGGAGAACTCGTCGCTGGGGTAGTCCCAGTCGACGAACCCCTCGATCTGCCACTTCGGCTCCCAGATGTTGTAGTCGCTGCCGAAGGTCATCTTGTCCTCGCCGACCCAGAACAGCAGCTCACCCATCACCTTGGCGAAGAACTTCGGCCGGGCGTGCATCAGGCCGCCGATCACCACCGAGAGGCCCGCGTAGACGTTGGGCTCCTGCGTCGCCATGAAGCAGAAGTCCTCGATCCGAGGCAGGCCCACGTGCTCGACGATGAAGTTCAGCTCCGGGAAGTCCGTCGCGGCGTGGTCGACGTCGGAGACGTCGAAGGCATCCTTGTCCAGCGGCCAGATCGTGGGCCCCTTGTGGACGTGGATGTTCTTGATCCCGACCTCCTGCGCCTTCGCCAGGAAGTTGTACGCCTCCGGATCACTGAGCTTGTAACCGCGCGAGCCGTTGTTCCACTCCGCCGTGTAGAGCTTGACGCCCTTCAGGCCCCAGCGCTCAGCGTCCTTCTCGAGCTGCGCCAGACCGGGGTCCCCCTCGCGGGGGTCGAAGCGGCCGTTCACCACGAACTTGCCCGGATGCTTCTCCGCGAGCGAGCCGTTGCGTTCGGTCGTGTTGAAGCCCTCTCTGTACCACTCCTTCAGGTAGGTCGGCTGGAAGACCGCGACGTCCACGTAGCCGTCCTCGAACACGTCCTTCATCAGGTCCTCCTCGGAGACCTTCCTGAAGTGCTCGGCGGTCCAGTGCGTCTCCGGCGGCCCCAGCCCCTGGTAGGCCTGGAAGCAGTCGATCCAGCCCTCGGCGTAGTTCTCGGCGCCCTTCACCCAGTTCTCCGGGCTGGCGTCCCAGTAGTGCATGTGGCTGTCGACGACGAAGTACTTCTCTCCGTCTTTCTCGTACATGTGTCCTCCTCAGGAGATCGCCGTGGATGGGTCGTGCCGGGTCACTTCGAGTACGTCTTGAGGTCGAACCCGATGTACTCCGCGGCGTCCTCCGGGTTGGCGAACATGATCGTCCGGTCGTCCTCATGGATCATCCGGCCGTAGTGCGTCGACATGTTCTCCTCGAACTCGGCGGAGTCGAAGTAGCCCTCTTCCTCCCCGAGTGCCTCGGAGATCTCGTCGTAGACGAAGTCCATCCGGCCGACGCAGTCCACGCGGATCATCGACGGCAGCGGCGTGATGGTCACGCCCTCCTTCTCCTTCATCACCTGCGCCACCACGGAGCCCACCTGGTTGTTCATCAGTGTGACGCCGCACCTGTTGGACGGGGTGTTGTCGGACTTGAACGCGCTCTCGGTCGTCGCGTACGTCGTGGCGGTTGACTGGTAGCCGGTCACTGGGTCAGCTCCTTCGGGTTGTTCAGGCTCAGGTCGGACAGGATTCCGCTGAAGCGGCTCTTGGCACGGTCCAGACCGTCCTCGAACCGCGGCGGCTTCGCGTCCGGCTGCGACCAGATCGGCTGCAGCTCCCGGGCGGCGACCAGGCACTTGGACGTCCAGTTGGAGAGCCACCCGTCCATGATGTTCTTGTTGTAGTCGGCGAACTCCTTGTCGTTGGTCAGGAGCTCGAACATCGCCTTCGTGTACCTCAGGTCACGCGACGCGTAGTCCCACTCGCCCGCCCCGACGACCGTCGGCGTCACGAAGTCTCCGTTGCCCGGGGACGCCTGCTGCACCAGCTGGCTGCGGAACAGCTCGCCGATGAGCGGCTCGAAGACCACGTTGGCGGCGAAGATCGCCTCCGCCCAGTCGTCGATCCCCGTGAGCTCCTCGGACACCCGGCGTACGCCCTGCCAGGCGGGGTCGTTGTTCCACGTGTCCACGTGTGCGGCACCGTCGAACGCCTCGATCTCCTCGCTCAGCGTGAGGTTGTACAGCGCCAGGTCCTGGGCGAAACGGATCCGGTGCATGCTGTTCACGGAGATCGCGTTGTTGTGCATGTTCGTTGGTGCGCGGCGCTGGGCGTTCGCGAAGAGGTAGAGGCCCAGGCCGTGCTCTACATGCATCCAGGCACCGACGTTGCGCTCGACGAAGGTCACCCAGTTGGGGTTCCACTGCTCGAAGGCCTTGGTCTCGCGTGCAGTCTCGATGTTCTGGTTGATCTGGCGTACGACGTTGGCGTTGTTGCGGTAGAGCGTGAGCTCCCACTCCTCGTTCGGGTCCCGGAACTCGTGCCAGCCGTGCGCCGGCCAGTCATAGCCCTTGCCACCGGAGCCCGGGTAGCGCTCCGGGTCGCCGCGGTCGACGCCCCACGCCTTGAGGATGGTCCAGTCCAGGGGATAGCCGCCACGTCCGTCGGAGAACCCGTAGAGCCAGCCTTGCGCGAGGTAGTGCCTCGGGTCGGGCTGCACCTCGACCGTGACGTCCTCGTAGTGGGACTGCTTGCGCTTCTGCGGCGTGTAGTAGTTGTAGTGCCGCAGCGTCGAGTCAGGGAAGACCTTGGCCCCTGCCTCGGCGTCGGTGAACTCCGGCTTCGGTGAGCTGCGCTCCTGTGTGACCATGTCAGATCCGCCTCGTTTCTGCTTTTTCGTGGGTCAGGATGAACCGGTGTTGGTGAACTTGTCGTAGTAGATGTTCTTCTCGGGGGCGCCCAGCGCGGTGAGGACGTCCATGGCAGCCTCGACCATCGGTGGTGGCCCGCAGACGTAGGAGTCGGTGCCGGCCAGGTCGGTTTCGTGCTTCTGCACGATGTCGGTGATCAGGCCGAGCTCCCCCTCCCAGTCCTCGTCGCCGTCGGCCTCCGAGAGCGCCGGGACGTAGCGGAAGTTGGGCAACGAGTCCGAGAGTGCGCGCAGCTCCTCCTCGAAGCACAGGTCCCGCTGGCTCCGCGCTCCGTAGTAGAACGTTGTCTTGCGCGTGCTCCCCCGTTCGGCCAGGGAACGCAGGACGGACAGGATGGGCGCCATCCCCGCGCCACCCCCGACGAACACGATGTCCGAGTCGCGGCCGTCGCGAAGCGTGAAGACGCCGAACGGGCCGACGACGTCGAGCTTGTCGCCCACGGCGAGCTGCGTGTCCAGGAAATGCGAGAACTGCCCGTCCGGGTAGACGCGAATGACGAACTCGAGCTGTCCACTCTCCTTGCTGGAGACGTTGGCCATCGAGAACGACCGGCTCTCGTCGCTGCCGGGGATCGAGATGTCGACGTACTGGCCGGGCCAGAACGCGATCTCCTTGGGTTCGACCAGCTTGAGGACCAGGTGCCGCATGTCATGGCTGACGTAGTCGTTGGACACGACCTCGGCCACGGCTTCCTGGATGGGGTGGCCGGAGCGGAGCATCTCCTCGTCGTAGTTGAGGAGCTCGATGGTCACGTCCTCGTAGACGTGTGCACGGCACAGGAGGGTGAAGCCCTCCTCCAGCTCGAAGTCGGGCAGGGCGAAGGTCGAGTACCTGTCCAGCTCGATGTCGTCACCCTCGAGGACGAAGGACTTGCAGGCAGCGCACTGGCCCTCCTTGCAGCCGTGCATGAGGGTGATGCCCTGCTCGGCCGCAGCACGCAGCACCGTCTTCTCCTCGTCGACCTTGATCTCGACGCCAACCGGCTCGAATCTCACGACATGCTGCTCGCCCATGAGTTCCTTCCGCGGTGCATGAGCCGACCGGCGAGGAGCGCCGGCGCACCGGCGCCCCTCGTCTGCACTCCCACCGCTAGTGTTTTCAGGCCTCCGCAGGAGCTGGTCGGCCGGCCGGGCCGCCCCGGATGTAGTCGGCGTGGAAGGCTTGCTGCTCTTCGGGAGACATCTCGTTGAGCAACACATTGGGGCTCTGCAAGGGGCCCATGCGCCGCAGGTGGTCCAGGGTCCACATCTTCTTCGGGTCCAGATCCAGGTGCGGCTGTGCCACCAGGGTCTTGCCGTCGTCGCGGACGTAGCCCATGTCCGACACGACATCGGCCCAGTTCCAGCCGTGGTACAGGGTCTCCCACTCGCGCTTTCCGATCAGCTGACCCATGTTGGGGGTCTCGCGACCCTGGTAGGTCGGCCGGAAGGCCTCGACGTCAGTCCATCGGCAGGCCTCGTGGCAGTAGGTGCGCATCTGGCCGTCGACCTCGGCCATGACCATGTCCTCGCGGACCAGGCACGGCACCATGCACGTCCAGCAACGGTGCGGGTACTGGTAGTTGACGTCCTCTGCCACGATCGGGTGATGCCCGTTCGGTGTCGACAGGCGGGCGTAGTTCTCCCACCAGGCGCCGTACTTGTCGTACCAGCCGGGATACTTGTACTCGAACCACTCGAAGTCCTTGTCGGTCATCGGGTCCATCCGCCAGTAGTTGGCGAGCCACCCGGTGCAGAAGAACTGCGCGACCTCGTGGACGTAGCCCTTGTTCCAGATCTGGTTCCAGGACTCCTCGATCAGGTCGTGGGGAATCACGAGGCCGTACTTCTCGAGCGGTACCAGGTAGCTGCGGTAGTAGTCGTCGTAGATCCACCGACGCCACATCTCGGCGTAGCTCTCCCGATCTTTGCGACGGTCCTTGGTGCCGTACTCGATGAAGGTGCCGATGGCCGCGTCGACCACCCGGTGGTTGTTCCACCACGCGTAGCGAAGGTCCCTTTCGAGCAGCTGGTGGTTGCCCTCGTCGGCCAGTGCCATCAGAAGTGTGGCGTACCCGTTGCTGATGTGACGCGACTCGTCGGACTGCACCGAGTGGAACACCGTCGGCAGCAGGTAGTCGCCGTTCGCGGCCGCTTCGGCCGGCATCGCGACGAACAGGGTGTTGGTGAACGCGGTCTCGGCGACGATGGTGAGGTAGATGCTCGCGGCCGTGATGGCGTCGCCGGTGATGAAGCCCTCGGCGAACTGACGGCCGATGGTGCCGCAGTAGTCGTTCTGGAAGTTCCGGAGGCTGCTGTTGAAGCCTGCCGGGTCGATGTAGTTGTTCATGTACAGGCGCTTGAGGTTCTGCTGGATCGTCGAGTGCCTGACCTCGTCGATCATCTGGATGGCCTGGCCGTTGTGCAGCTCGGGGTTGGGGACAGTGCGGAAGAGCAGAGGCATCGCACGGGCCGCGGAGATCTCCGGCAGCGGGATGATGCTCAGGAAGAGCTTCTGCCACTCCAACCAGCGCTCTTGGACCTGGCGGAACATGTTGCCGCGGATCGCTCCGTCGGCCGCACCGTAGACGCGATGGTCCTTCTCCTCCTGCATCGGGAAGTAGGACCGAAGTACCTGCTTGAGTGGATCCTTCTTCTTTGCCTTCTGGAACGTGTAGTCGGTCCCGTACTGGGAGACCGGCTCGTGGTAAAGAGGCTCCCAGGCCAGCTCCTGAATCTTCTCGTGAGCCTTGGCCACGCTTTGGCGAGTCATCACCACTCCTTCCTTGTGATCAGGTTGCTTTTCCTTGTGATCAGGTTTGCTCTGCCAGGTTCATGAAAGCCCACAGCAGGGATGGGCCCGGTCTCACCTTGAGACGTGGGCCCGGCTAGCGCGGTCACTCCTCCTCGAACACCACGGCACGGATCTGTGCCAGGTGCTCGCGCACCCCCCTCATCACCTCCCGGTTGCCCTCCGCGGCGGGCTCGATCCCCAGCGCCAGGAGCAGCGCACGCGCCGGCGGGCCGGGGTCGCCGCTCTCACCGAGAATCGGATGCAGACCCTGATCCGAGAGGTGCGTGAAGACGAGGTTGACAACACTCCAGGGGTTGTAGCTCTCGGCCTCTTGGCTATCGGCTGCACTCATCGAGATACCTCCGCAGGTGCGAGCCACTGCGGCCCGCCAACAGCAGTACCAAGCACGCTACGCCGACGTTGGTCCGGTGGCGTCTCAATCTGAGACAGCCGGTTTGACCACCTCCGAGCGACACTCGACTCGATAGTTGCCATCGCCTATCGTGAGGGCTCGGGACGCCCTCCGCCCGAACACGTGGCGACCCGCCGGGCGGGGCCGGAGGTGTTGGGCGGACCCGCGAACAACGCAGTTTTGGGGATTGGTTTGGCGCCGACGCCGGTATCGCCAAGGAGTGAGTCACCTCCTGCCCAGAAGGCCGTGGCGGCCAGCCGGGAGCGCTTCCTGACAGACGAGTCGCCGGAGCCGCGCACCGTCCGTGACACCATCCTTGCGTCCTGGCGACGGTCCCACGACCTGAGGGTGGCGGCAGACAAGATCGACATGCCATTCGAGGCAGATGCTCACCTCGACACCCGGCTCAGCAGGAGCGCCGAGCCGGTGCTTCGAAGCCTGCAGGAGCAGCTGCAGGGCCAGTCGGTGAGCGTCATCCTCACCGACCCGGCCGGACTGGTGCTCAGCCGGCTCACCGGCGACGGCGAGTTCGACCGCCACCTGGACCGCGTGCGTCTGGCCCCGGGCTTCAGCTACGCCGAGAAGTTTGTCGGCACCAACGGCATCGGCACCGCCCTCGAGGTCGGCGGCCCGGCTCATGTCTTCGGCCACGAGCACTACGCCGAGAACCTGGAGAACCTGGCCTGCGCTGGTGTGCCCATCCACCATCCGATCTCCGGGAGGCTGGTCGGTGCGGTGGACCTCACGTGCTGGCGCAAGGACGCAGGGCCGTTGCTGCTGACCCTGGCGAAGACCACGGCCGAGCAGATCCGACAGGCACTGCTCGCCGACGCAGGCGCGGCGCAGCTGGGACTCTTCCAGGAGTACCTCAGGACCTGTAGCCGGAGAACGGGCGTGGTGTTCGCGCTGAACAGCGACGTGGTCATGTTGAACGACCATGCTCGTGCGGTGCTCGAGCCCGATGACCAGGCGGCCTTGCTTGCCCAGGCGACCGAGGCACTCGCGCCGGGACATGGGGGCAAGGTCCTGGTCGAGCTTCCGTCGGGTCAGACGGCGCGCATGTACTTCCGAACCGTCGGCAGCGCGGACATGGCCCCGGGCATCGTGGCGCACGTGAAGCTCGATCCAGTCCCCAGCCACCACTCCCACAACGGCGACGCGCTTCCCTGGATGTCTCTGCCCGGACTCGTCGGCTCAAGCCCACCCTGGCTTCACGTCTGTCAGGAGGTGGAGCGGGTGTTCCGATCGAGCGACTGGCTCGTCGTGGAGGGCGAGGCAGGAGTCGGCAAGCTGGCCATGCTGCGCGCGGTCCAGCTCCGCCGCCAGCCCGTCGGGCGGTTCGTGCTTCTCGATGCGAGGGACGCAGGCACGGACCCCCACTGGTTGTCGTCGGTCCGCGACGCGGTCCTCGACGCCGACAGTGTCGTGATCCGCCACGCGGAGGCCCTCGATCGTGCCGGGATCCGCGGTCTCTCGACCGCTCTCCAGGACGCACAGCACTCGCCACGTGAGCGTCCCCTGTGGGCCGCCCTCACGCTCGATGCCACAACCCACAGCAGCGATCTGCTCCAGCTGCTACAGCTGTTCCCGAGGACGGTCGAGGTGCCACCGTTGCGGTTGCACCTCGAGGACCTGCCGCTGCTTGTCCAGCTCTTCTTGTCCCGGCTCGGCCAGGGCGGCCACCTCGTCTGTTCTCCCGAGGCGATGCGGCTGCTGATGCGGATGTCGTGGCCGGGCAACGCGGAGCAGGTGCACCAGGTGCTCCGCGAGGTCGTCAAGCACCGTCGTACCGGCTCCATCGAGCCCGAGGACCTTCCCCCCGAGGTGCACACGGTGAGCCGTCGGGTACTCAGTCCGCTCGAGGCCATTGAGCGCGATGCCATCGTCAGATGCCTCGCGAACGCCAACGGCAGCAAGGCCAAGGCAGCGCGGTCGCTGGGGATGTCCCGGGCAACGATCTACCGCAAGGTCCACGACTACGGGATCGTCGCCCCGCCAGGCTGACGAACCGTCTCACATTGAGACGCCTGGCCTCTGCGGCCCTGAGTAGCGTCGCGCTCGAGACCACGATGACGACCATCGGCGGAGTCAGGAGACATCGCATGGAGTCCACACCCTCGATCGCCTTGCCCTTGCTCCAGGCAGGGGTCCTGATGGGGATCGTGCTCTGGGGGAACGTGGTCGCTGTACGGCACCTGCCGACCGAGGACGTGCCCGGAGTGCTACGCGGGCGGATCGAGCTGTGCAACCGACTCCGTCCCTGGCTCATCGCGGCCGCCTGCGCGATGACCATGACCGGTCTTGCCCTGCAACTCGCCTAGGCTAGGGGGTGTCTGACGGATCTCGGCCGTCGCGCAGCAGGCCATGGATCCATCAGACGTCTAGTAGCGCAGGCTGTCGATCGCCGAGCCCCGCGCGTCGTACAGGTAGACGGTGTCGTGAATGGCGTGCCAGATGTCGGCGCGCTTGTTGAGGAACAGCTCTCGCGTCGTGGAGTGACCCTTCCCGGTGTACACCTTGACGCTCGCCCCGGCGCGCAGGCTGAACTTCGGCAGGACGAGCACCCTGCCGATCCTGTCCCGTAGCCTCCAGCCGCCGATCGGGGCGTCGGCCCGGCCCGTGTTGAGCAGGGTCACGAACTCGCGACCCCGTGGTGACACCCGGTGCACCTTGACCTGGAAGACCGTCAGCTTGAGGGTGGGGCCGGTGGTCGGCACGATCGTCGGGCCGGTGACCGTGACGTGGAAGGCGCTCAGCCCGCTGGCCGTCGTCGGGACCGGCAGCCGGAAGCTCCCGCTCGTGGCCGAGTCTGCGATCGTCGTACTGGCGACGCGGCGGACCGTCCCGTCCGGCAGGTCCCGGTTGAGGGTCACCGTCACCCCCCGGAACGGGGTCACCGTCCCGGTCATCGCAACGGAGCCCCCGACGCGCACGAGAGGGGCGGTCAGTTGGCTGGTCAGCACCGGGGCGACCGGTGCCGGCACGAACGCCTGGGGCGTCACCACGTCGGAGAAGGCGGAGAAGTCACCGTCACCGGCCGTGTTGGTCGCCATCACCCGGAACTTGTACGGCGTGCCGTTGCTGAGGCCGGTGGCCACCAGGCTGGTGCCGGCGGAATCCACCCGCGGCAGCGAGGAGACCGCTCCCGTCTTCGTGTTGGTGACCTCCACCGTGTAACCGGTGACCTCTCCCGCCGGAGCGGTCCAGGTGACGGTCGCCGACGCGTCCCCGGCGACCGCGGTCACCGTCTTCGGCGCGAGAGGCGGTAGCACGTCGGCGAACTTCAGGCGTTCGATGTTGCGGAGGGTGTCGGTGCCGTCCGCGCCGCTGCCGCCGAGGTGCACGACCTGGGTCGTGGCGCCGGTCGAGGTCAGGCCGCAGGGCGAGGTCACGACGCCGTCGGTGATGCAGTCGTAGTTGGCGCGCCGGTCGGAGAACACCGCGGTGTCCACCGTGCCGGGGGCCGGCTTCGGGTCGTCGATCTGCCGGACGATGACCAGGTCCTTGGGTGCCACCAGCCTTGCGAAGACCGCCTGCTGGACGGTCATCCCCGGGTGGGCGTCGCCGAAGGGGCCGGTGAACGCGTGCTCCATCAGGTCCGTGGACCCGATCTCGCTGTCGGGGTCGGACGGGTCGGTGCGCAGGCTGATCCGCACCGTCAACGCGCGGTCGCCGTCGATGATGTCGTCGCCGCCGCGGCCTTCCACAGTGTCGCTGCCGGCGCCGCCGAGCAGGATGTTGCCGGCTCCCCAGACCGGGCCGCTGACGGGGCAGAAGCCGGCCTGTGAGGCAGCGACGACCGGCCCGGCCGGCGTCGTGAAGTCCTGCGGCAGCAGAGCCGCGAGACCGTCGATCCGATCGACCCCGGCCTTGTCGAGCACGTCGCAACCGGTGTACCCGCGCCCACCAAGCGTGCTGGGCACCGTGTCGTCGCCCCGGATGACGTCGTCGAGCGACGACCCGGAGACCGCCTCGGTCTCCTGCCAGGAGTCCCGGTTCACCACGGACGGGGGGTTCTTCGCCTGGGTGCGGTTGATGTTCAGATCGTCGTCGGCTGCCACGGTGTCGTACTGGTGCGTCACCCAGTCGAACCCGCCGAACCCGCCGAACGCGTCGACCGCCCCGCTGGACGACATGATGTCGTCGCCACCCTCCGCGTCGTACTTGTTGTTGCCCGCCTGGCCGACGAGCACGTCGTTGCCGGGCGTCACCTGGCCCGGGTCGTCGAAGTACGGCGCGTCGTGGTCACCGACCAGCGCGTCCGCCCCCTTACCACCCTGGATCCAGTCGTCTCCGCCGTCGCCCTGCGCCGTGTCCGTCCCGTCGCCGGCGATGACGAAGTCGCTGTCCGGACCGCCGAAGATCAGGTTTCCGCCGACTCCGCCGTTGATCACGTCCCGCCCGTCGCCTCCGACCAGGAGGTCGAGACCGGGGCCGCCGTCGATCGCGTCGTCGCCCGGGCCGCCCTTGAGGGTGTCGGGGCCGTCCAGGTCGGTGAGGACGTCGTCCCCGTCGCCGCCGAGCGCGACGTCGTGGCCGCTGTTCCCCTCGATGGTGTCGTTGCCCGCGCCACCCCAGAAGGTGTCGTCGTCGGTGCCGCCGGACACCCGGTCGCCGCCCGAGGTGCCGTCGTACACGGCCTGCGCGTTGATGCCGCTCGGGTCGACGCTGTTCGACGCACGGTAGGCGATCGTGCCGTCCGGCCTGCGCTGAAGCAGCAGGTGCTCGTTGCACTCGGAGGTCGGGTCGTCCGCCACGTCCGCCCCGTCGTGCGCGAAGCCATCCGGCGTTCCGTCGAGGTGGGCGAGGTCGAACCGGCAGTCGACGGTGGAGAACGCGTCCGCCTTCAGGGCGCTCGTGCCGTCGGTGTTGCGCTGGATCATCTCGGCGAACGAGTTGCCCTCGAGCTGCGAGAGCAGGTTCATCCCGGCCGTGCGGTTCAGGTAGTAGAACCGGTCACCGTCCTGCAGGTCGGTGAGCTGCTTCTCGAAGACGTAGCTGAACGTCGACCCGAGCATGCCGCCGTTGAGGCTCGTGGCCTCGGCCAGACCGCCGACCCACAGGTCGACGTCCTCGATCCCGGTCTTGGTCTCACCATGGCTGAGGTGCCAGTCGCCCTCGCCGAGCATGAAGTCGGCGGCGTCGGCCGGTGGCACGTCACCCGGCTGGGGATCCACGATGGCCCGTGCAGCCGCGCGCTTCGCGGCCAGCGTGGTGGCAGCGAGGATGGTCGGGTGCCTGCCGTAGGCAGCAACGAAGTTGACCAGAGACTCCGGGTGCTTGAGCTGCTGGCCGAACTCGGTCCAGCTCTCGTAGGGCGCCATCGACGAGTCGTTCGTTGCCTCCTCGATCTGTGCGCGCACGTCGTTCAGGGGCGGGATCCCCGACTCCCGGGATCGTGCGATGTTGATTGCCGCGAGGTCGGTCGGCAGACCGAGCAGGTTGTTGCGCAGGGTCTCTGTGACGAACTCGTCGATCTCGTTGCCGGCCTGGTCCGAGGAGCCCATGAGCACGCTGCCCGCCGCCTGCTGCGGCGTGAGGGTGCCGGTCGCACCGCCGGCGAAGTACTCCGGCGGGTTCAAGAACGCCGTCAGCAGCGGGACGGAGTCGTCCTTGGTGGTGCCGGTGGTGGGGTCCGCGGTCTTCCGCGCCACGTCCTCGTCGAGCATGGAGTGGCCGAACCGGTAGACCGCCTGCGCGAACTCCGCGCTGATGGCGGGGTTGACGTCCGGAGAGTAGCCGGCGAACTCCGAGATGCCCGGCGCCACCTTGCGCCCGAACTCCTCGAACACGGCGTGCTGGTACTCCATCTCGTTGATGAACCGCGCGGCCTGGAAGAGCCGCTCGCCGTTCCAGCTGTCCGGACTCGCACCGGCCCCATCGGGGAGCTGCCAGTCGGAGAGCTTGGTCGCGCCGGTCGTGTCGTGCTTCAGCACGTCCTTGATCTGGGCGACCAGCCGGTCGTGCTCGGAGTGGAACACCTGGTGGATCGCGCTGAGCGCGATGTTCTCGTTGCAGCGACCGTCCCCACAGGTGAAGTGGGAGTCGAGCATCTCGTCGTCGTACGTGCCCGGGGGCTGGGCAGCGAAGTCCGCGGACGGGGTGTGGTCGGCGTCGGGGACCGGCGCGACCGGCGGGGTCGCGGGGTTGTGGTCGGTGTCCTGACGAGAGGGGTCCGCGTTGTGCGCGATGTCGGCCACGAACGGGGTGTCGAAGTGCAGGACGTCGGCTGGCACCGGCGTGCCCTTGCCGCCGTCGGCTGCCCTGTCGGCCTCGATCAGCCCGTGCTTGGTGACGAGCTGCGGCAGCCCGCGGTCGGGCCCGGGGAGGAACTTGCCATAAGGGTCGGTCGCGATCATCGGCACGTTGGTGACGTCACTGTCACGCAGCTGGATGCCCAACAGGTCGGCCGACTGCTTCTTGACCGCGGCCCAGGTGCTCATGCCGGACTGGTCGTCCGGGGACCCGTCGTACGTCTGCCCGGCGGCCAGCCCACCGAGCAACCTGCCGGTGGACACGGGGCGGCCGGCCGCGTTGTCGACGTACTCGCGCAGGAAGACCTGGTGAGAGGCGTGCGAAGCATAGGTCTGCGACTGGTCCACCCACGGGGAGTCGGTGTTGGTGGCGTTCTGCACGTCGTCGCCGTTGCCCAGGATGCCGTCCGGTCCGGGCTGGTTCTGGGCCCGGGTCAGCACCATGAAGGCCTGGCTGGGGGGCACCTCGTCACCGTTGCCCGGGATGCCGTCGGGCCCGCGAGTGACCAAGGGGTCGTCGGCATGCAGCGGGACGAAGACCGTGCCGCCGCCCTTGACTGTCTGGTCGAGGCCGTGGTCGAAGAACTGGCCGAAGAACGTGAACAGCGAGTTGAAGGGAGGCGAGAATCCGTTGTCGGTACTGATGTTCGGAATAGGCAAGGTCTGGTGGGAGGGCACGCACCCGGCCGGGACCCCCACGACGGGCGGTGCGGCCGTCGGGTCGGGGTCGGTGGTGCAGGGCACGTAGCGCGGCGCGCCGGGCTGAGCGCGGACCGGGAAGCCGGCCGCTGCCACCGCGGCCGGGTTGGTCGAGGTCTGGTCGTCGATCAGGTTGCTGACCACCCGCGGCTGCGAGTCGACGACACTGCCCGCCTTCTGCTTGTAGCTGGTCGGCCCAGGAGGCCCGACCGGGAAGGCGTTGTCGATGTTCTCGGCGTCGCGGAACGACGGCACGGTCAGGCGGGGGAACGTGCGGTCGGCGGATGCGTATGTGTCGCGGCCGGCGAACAGGTTGTTGCAGGAGCCGTCGACGGTGCGCAGGCCGTAGGGGCTGAGCCGGTCGGCGATCTCGTTCGGTCCGGGGCCGACCAGCGTCCCGCACGGATTGGCCGGGGTGGCCGTTGCTGCATGGTGCTCGGCGATCTTGATCTGCTTGAGGATGTCGGCCAGGTCCGACGGCGTGACCGTGAAGCCCGCGCCCACCGGAGCCGGCGCGGCCTGGGCAGGGGACGACGCCGCCAGGGTCCCGGCAACCAGCCCCAGGGTCAGCAGACCAGCGGAGAGAGCGGCGCGCGTGCGCCCGGTTCGGGTGTGGTGGACGTGGTTCATGTCGGCCGGTCTCTCCAGGGGTTCGGAAGGGGAAGGCGCGGGGCCCGGCGCGTGCCGGGCCCCGCCGAGTGGGTCAGGGCGTGATCAGAAGCGGACCGGTGGCTGTGCCGCCCATGCTGCTGATGTACGTGACCGTGGTTCCGCTCCCGACCGGTTGCACCCCGCCCTTGAAGGAGAACGCTCCGGCAGCGTCGATCGTGGCCTGGCCGATGAACTCGCCCGTCTCGGGGTTGGACCCGAGGACCATCGCCACCGTCTGCCCGGCCTTGAGGTCGGTCGTGCCGGTGACCCGCCACTCTCCCCTGGTGCGGTAACGGGCGGTCCCGGGGGTGATCGTCTCCGGCGTCGGCGAGATCCGCACCGTGTCGGTCGCGACGCTGCCGCTGGCCGGGGTCGCGGCCAGCTGGAGCACGATCGGCTGGTTGTTCAGCACGTACCCTGCGGTGGCTTGTCCGGCCGGACCGAACGGGAGCGCCATCTTCGGGTAGGTGAACGTCGGGTTCAGGGTCGTGGTGCTGGACAGCTTGACCGGAGGTCCGCTGACCTGGGTCCACAGGACCGACTGCTGCCCGGTCGCCCTCCCGGCGAGGTTGACGACCTGGCCGCGGGTCTTGACCTGGTCGGGGCCAGCGTCGGCGAGGACGCCGAGCTGCGGGGTCACTTCCACGGTGTTGGACGCCGTGCTCTCCCCACCGGGTCCGGTCACCTTCAGGGTGACGTTTGCGGCCGCGTTGACAGTGTCCGGGGTCCAGGTGGCCAGTCCCGGGTTGTTCGGGTCGGGCGTCACGGTGCCGTCGTCGGTGGTCCAGTCATAGGTCTGGATGCTGCCGGCCGAGGCACGGCCGTCCAGCGGCACGGCGTCGCCAACCTGCACGGTGGCGGGGGCGACGAACTGAGCAACCGGAGCGAGCGCTGCGAAGCCGTCGCCGGACGCGACCGGGGTCTCGGAGTCCGAGCCACCGGCGCTCGAGGTCACCTTCAGCACGGCCGGCGGAGCTGCTGTGTCGAAGGTCGCCTGCCCGTTGCTGCCCAGCGGGCCGAACCCGGCGAGGCTCAGCGCGGGAGCGTCCCCACCGGACTCCATGTCGCTGGACTTGGCCTGGATCGTGAGCTCTTCCTTGTCGGCGTCGTACATCGCGGACGTGACGGTGACCTGGTCGGTGATGGCAACGGTCTTCTTCGCGACCGGCGTGTCAGCGGTGTTGACGACCTCGATCTTCGTGCCGGCCGGGATCCTGGTGTCGACCGCGATCCGTGCGTAGTAGCGGCCGTCGACCTCACGCATCGGGATCGCTGGCGTCCCGAGCGTCGCGTTGGCGCTGACCATGATCGACTGGGCGGCATCGGAGGACGCGTAGACGTCCAGGAAGCCGCCGTTGTCGTCACCGGTGAAGGTGGCGGCGTCCACTTCGACCCCGCTGTTGACGGCCAGGCGGCCTTGCACCGAGAACTGGTCGTCCCACTGGCCCACCGGCGACCAGCTGCCGTCGTCGTTCTTCTGCTCGACCTTGATGTAGTTGGTGTCGTACGGGCTGCCGACGACCTTGTGCAGCACGGCGGGGTCGCCCGTGTAGCCGGCGGGGGCGGCCGGTGCCACCGACGGGTCCCACTTGAGGAACGGGCCGATCCGGCTGGAGAGCGCGCCGCTGAAGTTGCCCGCGGCCACCCCGATGTCCTCCGTCTCGTTGATGCCCTTCTTGGCGTCGGCGGTGACCACGTCCACGCCGTACGGGTGCGTGATCCGCCAGGTGGTTCCGGCCGGGACGTCCTTGGCCCTGATCCGGACCCGCCCGAAGACGACCTGCTGGTCCTTGGCGGGCGCGCCGTTGCCGAGGAACGCTCCCTCGAGGTTGTTCTCGACGAGCAGATCGCCGTTGCCGGGCACCGGCACCTTGGCGCTGGCGAGCTGGTAGAAGAACTCATCGGGGAAGTTGCTCGGGAAGGACAGCGGCTGGTCGGGGTCGTAGGTGTCGCCTGCCGCTGACGCGCACAGCGGGTCGGCGGCGGTGATGCACGCCTCGAGCCGGAGCGCGTGGCTGTCCTTGTACGACGTCGGGAACCCGTTGTCCATCAGAGGACCGAACGAGGTCAGCGAGCCCTGTCGCTGCTCTCCCGGGTCCACGGCGATGGCATTCGCAGCGGCGGCCGCTGTTGCGGCCAGCGCCAGAGCGGCTGCGACCGTGATGGCCCTGCGGACCATGTTCGACTTCATGAGTTCTCCTCAGGAGTGACGTGCGAGAGCGTGGGCAGGAGCCGTGCGGTCCCTGCTCGGGATGGGTTTCGACGGAGCACGGTCATGCCTTGGGGTGGTCGACGATCACGACGCGGCGGCTGGCTTCCGCCAGGCCTCCGGCGTCGTTGTCTCCGGTGACGTACACGGTGTAGGTGCCGGGGTTGTCGAAGGTGATCGTGAAGGTCGCAGGTGGTGCACCCGCGCCGTGAACCCGGTTGGCGAACGTCGTGCCGTGGAGGCTGTAGGTGTCGAAGCCGACCCACGACGTGCCGGCCGGGGTGTCGGAGGTGACACGGAACGTGATCGGCTTGCCCTTCTCCAGCTCGCTTTTCGGATCGATCGAGATCGCGGCGGTCGGCTCGGCGAACATCTGGACATTGAGCGTCGCCGTTGCAGTCGTGCCGGCTGAGTCGACGACCGTCCACTTCGCGGTGAAGGTCCCGGGCTTGGTGTACTGGTGCGGTGTGGGTGCCCACCCGGCGGGATCTCCGCTGAATGTCTCCGGAGTCGTACCGTCCCCGTAGTCCAGGGTCCCGGACTCCAGGCTCCGGCCCGTCCCGGCATGGGTGCCGGTGATGACGAACGCCTCGCTGAGGTTGACCGTCTGCTTCGCGGTCGTGCCCTTGGACCCGTTGAGGGACAGCACTGCCGTGGTCACCTCGACGTGCGGAACAGTGGGCTTCGTCGCGGTGATCGTGCGGCTCGCCGAGACGAGCTGGCGCGCCGTCGCCGTGGCGGGCAGGAGCAGGCGGAAGCGCCATATGCCGACCTTGGTCGGCTGGTAGACCGCCTCGAAGTCCCCGCTCTGAGTGGAGTAGCGCGAGCTGACGGTGACGAAGGACGTGCTGCCCGGGCGCCGCGCCTGGATGCGCACGAGACGGTGTGCGCGGGGGCGGACGCTGACCTGGTCGGTCACCGTGCCCCCCACCTGCACGGTCTTCGGTGAGGTGAGGAAGCCCTGGAGCGACGTGGTCGCCCGGTGACTCGCCAGGGACGTCGAGGCCGAGGCGAAGGTGGAGGAGGCGAAGGCTGAGGTCAGTCCGGCGCCGAGAAGCAGCGCGACGGTGCCTGCGACAGCGGACTTCCGGTGCGAACGAGAAGGTTTGGTCATCACGGTGTTTCCCCATGGGTTGATCCGGGCTGCGCGTGGTTGACGCGAGCTGTGAGCTCCCTGCGGCAGCTCGAGGCCTCCGCAGGCGTGTCGTGAAGGTGCGTGCCGGGTGTCACGACACCTCCACGTCGACCGGGTCCGACACCGCAGTGCCGCCAGCGTCGTTGGTCATGGTGAGGACGACCCGGTATCTGCCCGGGGCGAAGGTGACGTCCTGGGAGTTCGGGGGCGCCGAGTCTCCGTCGACGAAGAAGGATTCGTCACCGGAGACCTTCATCCGGTACGACGTGATCTTCGTGCCCAGCGGAGTCTCGGCCCTCACCTCGAAGGGGACCACCCCCGCATCGGCCGGGGAGCTGCCGGACGTGCTGATCGAGACCTTGGGCGCATCGAAGACCTGCACCGTCAACGTGAAGGAGTCGGTGTTCCCTGCCGAGTCCGTCACCGTGAGCGTCACTGTCGTCGGGCCGGCGTTGGTGAACGTGTGCGTCGTGTTCAGGACGTCTACCGAGCTGAGGGGCCCGTTGAACGAGTCGGTGTCGTGGTCGCCGTAGTCGATGTCCCAGGCGACGAGGCGGGCGTCCACGGCCGGGAGGGACTCGCTGCCGTCGAACGCCACCGCGGTGTCGACGGTAACCCGGTTTCCGGCGTGCACCAACGGCAGCGGGTTGACCGACAGCACGGCGCTCACGCCGTTCCCCCGGGTCGTGGCGGTCGTGGTCGCTGCCGCTGCCACGTGCCCCGCCCCGTCGTGGGCGAACACCGCGTAGCTGTACGTCGTGCCCGGGCTGAGGCCGGTGTCGGTGGCGCTGGCCTCACCAGAGGTCAGGTCGTCCCCGACGGCCGTGCCCTCGATCGCAGACGCCGGCGGCGTCGGGCCTTCCGCGCGGCGGACGATCACGCCGGCGAAGGCGTCGTCGGTCGGGTTGGCCCAGGCCAGGGTCACGGTGTTGCGCGTGACCGACGTTGCCTGGAGGAAGGAGACCCCGAACCGTCCGGTCCGCAGTGTCACGACCGCGCCGCGGGAGTAGTTCCCCGAGGTGTCGTGCGCGAACAGCGCGTAGGAGTACTCGGTGCCGGCGGTGAGCGCGGTGTCGGTGAACTCCGTCGCGTTCTTGGCGGTGTCCTTGACCGCCGTTCCGTCGAGCTGGGAGGCCGGGGCCATCGCTCCGGCTGCGCGCCGGATCGTGACGCCCGTGAAGTCCTTGTCGGTCGGGTTCACCCAGGTCAGGGTCGCCGAGTCGAGCGAGATCCCGGACACCTGAAGGGTGCTCACCGCTCGGGGAGCGGTCACGTCGATGGCGTTGAGCACCCGCGTGTCGGAGGTGGCCGCCCCCCTGGTCGCGCTGGGGAGCACCCGGAGGCGGAACCGCCATGTGCCTGCGCTCGTCGGGGCGTAGACGGCCCGGAACGCGCCGGCCGCCGTGGTGCGGCCCCTCGACTGCGTCACGAACGTCGACGAGCCGGGACGACGGGCCTGCACCTCGACGGTGCGCCGTGCCCGCGGCACCACGACCACGCTGTCCACAACCGTCAGGCCGACCTTGACCGTGGTCCGGTCGTCGTTGAACCCGCTGATGCGCGTCCGGCCGTGCTCCGAGGCGCTCGCCGGCGCCGTCAGGGCGGCGCTGTACCTCGCCGGGCTTGCTGCCATCGCTGACACGGAGAGCGGCACCGCGCAGATGGCGATGACCAACGCCCAGATCGATGGTCGCCGCATGCGCGACCAGCCGGATTGCCTCATGATCGATTGCCTCCTACTGCGACGCGAGCGCCGCTACTGACGAGACCGCGTGACGACACGCGCTTCACTCCGACATCCCCGTCGACGACTGGGAGGCGGAGACCCCGAAGGCGTCGAACCAGGTGGTGCCGGTGGCGGCGAATCCGATCGCCGTGACGGCGATCAGGGACAGGACTGCGAGACCTCTGTTGTGCGCCGACAGCCGGGGTCGGAGCAGCCGGCCGAGCTTGAGCAGCCCCAGCACGGCCAGGACTGCGCCGACCTCGAGCGCGCAGGCGAGCAAGTCGGGCGCGCCGACCGCCTCCGCGACTCCCGGCTCGGGACCGAACGGCAGCCCGAGAGTGCGAGACCAGAGCCACGCGACCAGCGGCACGGCCGAGAGCGCCCCCGCGGCGAGCAGCACCGCACGCTCGCGGAACCGGGCCAGCAGTAGCAGGGCGACCGCGAGCTCCGCGATCGTCAGCACGATGAAGAACCTGCCGGCGGAGGACCACTCCTCGAGGTGTTCGGGAATCACTGCTGCATGGATGACAGCGGCGCCGAGCAGCATCCCGACCAGCAGCTGCCGCACGTCGTTCGCGATGGTGCCGCGGGCGGTCTGGCGCTCGATCGCTCCGTCGTGCCCGGTCGACCCGGCGGTCGCGGTCGCGGTCTTGAGGCGACCGCCCCCCATGGCGACGATCCACGCAACCAGGGCCGCGTTCGTCAGCAGCAGCTTCTCGCTGACCAGCAGGGCGCCTCGGATGTGCAGGACCAGGATGTCGCCGCGCTCGCGCGAGATGCAGCTGCCAGTGCAGGACGACATCCCCGTCATGCCCGTGATGTGCTGCACCTGGAGGCTGTAGTCGTACGCCGCACTGGCGACGAGGGCGGCGATTCCGACGATGGTGCCGGCCAGCACGAGCATCAGGCTCGTCGTGAGCACCTTGCCCGGCCAGCGCGGCTCCGGCCCGAACCACCGCTTCGCCAGTGTCATCGCGCCCAGGACACCCACGCCGTACAGCGGAACGAGCCCGACCGTCAGCATCGCCCAAGTGGCGAAGGGCGTCTGGTACCGCTCGGTGGCGCCCACGGCGCCCGCGAGCGCGACCAGCCAGAACGCGCCCGCACCGGACAGCGCCAGGGACAGCGTTGCCACGGTCGCCCAGGGCACGCCCGGCCGCGCCAGGTGAAGTGCCCGGCGGGGGTTGACAGTAGAGAGGGTAGACATGACGGACTCAGCTCATCGCTAGTGGGTGTTGGGTGGTCCGAGAGACGGTGGCGCTGGGCCACGAAGCCTCCGCTAGGGAGTGATCTCCCAGCCGAACATCATTCCGTGGTCCTCGTGCGCCAGGTTGTGGCAGTGCGCGACGTAGGGGCCGCTGAAGTCCCGGAAACCGCGATACAGGATCACGGACTCCCCTGGGTCAAGCGCCGAGACGTCCTCCCGCCCGAGGTCGTCGGGATGTTCCGGATTACCGCGCGTGACGTCCTTGCCGCCGCGCATGACGGTCCGGTGCTCCTCCATGTGCAGGTGGAACGGGTGCACCCAGCCGCCGCCGCCGTTCTGGATCTCCCAGAGGTTGAAGCTGCCCTTCTTCTGCATGGCGAGCGGGGTCTTTCCGGCCGGGTTCTTCAGGCTGCTCGCCACGGTCGTCGTGTCGAAGTCGTGGCCATTGATCTGCCACTCGAGCTCGTCGACCGGGTTGTGCGCAGGGGCCCGCTCCACCCGGAAGATCAACCGGTTGTCCATCATGCTCTGCCAGTTGTTGGGCAGCGGCGGAAGCGGACGCAGCTGCTGGAGCGTCTCCGGAATCAGGCTGTCGTCGGGCGCAGTGTCGCCGATCACGAACTTCAGCACCGGCACCTTGTAGGTCGGGTCGCTGGAGCCCTGGCGCGCGGAGTTCGTCCACATCAGGCCGTCGTCCATCTTCATCACGTTCGTCAGGTAGACGACGTCGCCCTTGGTGGTCGGGGTGCCGTCCTGATAACGGGTGAAGTCGATGATCACCTCACGACGCTTGGCCGGCCACAGCTCGAAGTTGTTGCGGGTGACCGCGAAGGGCAGCAGCCCACCGTCAGAGGCAACCTGGGTGAACTTCATGCACTGCTGGCCGTCCTCGATGCGCCACTGGCCATCGAGGTCGTCGCCGGTGTAGCCCAGGTCCTTCGCCGCCTTCGGTCCCTGCGTGGAGCTCATCAGCTTGAAGTCGTAGATCCGCGCGATCGAGGCGTCCAGGAACCGGAAGCGGTACTTGCGACGCTTCACCTCCAGCGTCGGGTACGCGGTGCCGTTCACGGTGAAGATGTCGCCCACGAAGCCCTTGTGCGGCATGTGCCGGAAGAACGACTTGCCCCACCACTCCGGATGCGTACGTGGGTTTCCCGCTTCGGGGAAGTCCGAGTCGTGCACGTCCTTGTGCGCGGTGACACCGTCGTCGAGGCGGCAGTCGAAGAACGCCAGCGGGATGTCGTAGTCGACGTCGAAGCTGCCGTCGGCGTGGTCGGTACGACGACCCGGCAGCCGAAGACCGCGCCGCTCGTCACCCATGTCCAGCCCGTTCTTCGGGTCGTAGATCGGGTAGAGGCCGACCATGCCCTTGTAGACGTTCGACCCGGTGTGGTCCATCCGGTGGTCGTGGAACCAGAAGAAGCTCTGCTTCTCCCGGTCATCGCCACCCGCGGGCCAGTTCAGGTACAGGTTGTCCACCGACATCCCCGGCCGGTAGCCCTCGTGCTTGGGTCCGTACCGCATCGAGTAGTGCGGGTTGCCGTCGCTCTCTGGCGCGGTGTGCCCGTTGTGCAGGTGGGTCAGGAACGACAGGTCCGGCGAGCCGAAGTCCTGCCGGTCCAGTGCCAGGGGGTTCTCATCGAGATGGTTCTCGAACCGCACCAGGGCCGGCTTGCCGTACTCCGCATTGATCATCGGACCCGGGAACGTGCCGTTGAAGCCGTAGATCGTGCTCGGCGGCAGCGTCCGCTGCTCGCCAGCCGGGTGGGTGATCGCGGTGCCGGCGCTGGTTCCCTCGAACGAGACGGTGGGCCTGCCGTTCTTGTCGATCGGCAGCACCTTCGATGTGGTGAACGCGTGCGTCCTGGTCAGCAGGTCGATCTTGTACACGACGGGGTCGGGGTACCCGACCTGGCTCGGCCAGATCTGGTGCTGCTGGTTGCCCAGCGAGCTCTGCTCTCCGCGCCCAGGCCCCGGAGGGTTCTTCCAGGAGGTGTACTCGCTCTTGGGCACCGGTGCCAGCGCCTTGGGGACCGGCAGTGGGTCGGTGAACGGCGAGAGGATCAGCGGGCTGGTCGGGAACAGCTCGAAGTAGAGCTGGTTCGCCAGCGCGTCGGACGTCGCGGCGAACGCGCCGTCGGGCGAGAGCAGACCGACTCCACCGAGGCGCGGTCTGATCACGCCCTGAACGGCGCCGAACGCAAGCCCCGCCCCGCCGAGTGCCCCGAGCCTCAAGATCGTACGGCGCGCCGTGGCGCGCGGTTCAGGCGTCGCCTGAGTCATGCTTTCCCCCCCGGAAAGTATCGCTGGACCGCAGTCTGCGACGCGGTCCGCCCCCACCGCCCCAGGTTCCCCAACCTGGGGGGTGATGGGGCGACCATATTGGGGCCGACGCCCTCTTGTCATGGTTTTCCGAAACCCGTGCGCATCGCTGACGTTGTTCATGGTCTCTTTCTGCGTTGGTGGGCTGACGGGACTCCCGGAGTAGTCTGTTGACGGAATGCTAACAGATTATTGACGACACGCCAACTTCATGCGGGGCCGGGTCGTGCCTCACCGCCGAGGGAAAGTCTGAATTCAGCCGCGCCCACCGGTGCACATGGGCAAGAATCACGGTGCCGCGCGGCGTATCGGCGTCCCCTACACTCGGGAGGAGCCGGCCCAAGCTGAGGAGGTGTTGGCGTATGCGGACGATGGGCGAGCTCGAAGCCGTCGTGATGCAGATCCTCTGGTCGGCGGAGAACCCGACAACGGTCCGCGAAGTCCTGGCCAAGATCGATCGTCACCCCCCGCTTGCGTACACGACTGTGTTGACAGTCATGGACAACCTCCATCGCAAGGGATTCTTGAGACGTGAGCGAGTTGGAAGGGCCCACGCCTACTGGCCAGCGAAGGCGCGAGCGGACTACACCGCGGACCTCATGGATGAGTTGCTCGCTGACAGTGGTGACCGTTCCGCGACGTTGCTGCGCTTCGTCGATCGCATGACGCCCAGCGACGTCTCACGTCTCCGGGAGGCGCTGGATGACTAGCGCGCTGTTGTTGCTCGGCTACGTACTGGTCGCGTCCACGGCCGGCGCACGGGCACTCCAGGCGGCCGATTGGCCGAGCCGGGCTCCGCGACTCGCCAGTCTCGCTTGGCAAAGCCTGAGTGCGTCCGTCGTGATGGCGGTGACACTCGGTGGCCTGTTCCTCATCTTGGCGCATCCGCACTTCAGCGGGGGCATCACGTCGTTCGCTCATCTTCGCGCTCAGACCCTGGCAGGGATCCAGGGTCCGCCTGCACGGGCCGTAGCCTCGCTCGTCGGCGTGATCCTGCTCGCGGGAGCAGTCGGCCGTCTTGCCATGTGTGCCCTATCGGTGTCACGGAACCAAAGACGCGAACGTCACCGCCTCGCCAGCTTGGTCGACATCCTCGCGGTTGACGGTGACACCACATCGACGACCAAGGTCATAGACCATGTCCTTCCCTACGCCTTCTGTGTCCCTGGCGCCAGACCGCGCGTCGTGATCACGAGCGCCCTCGTTGGCGGGTTCACGGCTCGTCAGCTCTCCGCTGTGCTGGAGCACGAACGCGCGCATCTCCGACAACGTCATCACCTGACTATCCAGCTGTCGCAGACCTTTGCCTCGGCCTTCGGGAGGGTCGCCCCCTTCCTCCGAACAGCTCACGCGCAGACTCGCCGGCTGGTCGAGCTCCGCGCAGACGACAGCGCTCGACGGCATGTGGGCGAAATCTCCTTGGCACACGCGCTGACGGCCCTCGCCGAGATTCCGATCGAGAACTGCGCACTGGCCGCCTCGGCGAGCGGCGTCGAAGAGCGGGTCCATCGACTGGTGCGGAGTCAGTCGCCGTTGCGGCCCGTCGTCACCTTTGGATGGTCCCTGGCTGTCTTCTCGCTGGCGGTCGCTCCGCTTGCGCTTGCCGTGCTCCCCGCGCTTGCGATGGGTGGTTGGCAGGACCTCTTCCTCGTCGAGATGGAGCTGGAACACCCGACGCGTCGGTGATCCGGCGCCGCCGCGGACCGCACGGGCCGTTCTCCCAGCGAATCACGGCTGGGCCGCTCGTCTACACCATTGTCGGCTAGACAAAAGGGGCGTTCCGGCCGGGACACCGCGTCGCAAGGGTCGCCCCAGGGGCCACCTTCGAGACAGACCAGTGAGCCAGCGGGCTGGACCAGTTCTGGCGCCGAACTCCGGCTTCTCAGGAATTCCTAAGGTGCTTAGTAGGACGGTGAGGCGCTCGCTCAACTCACTATCGAGGTAGGTCACGCTCATGAGTCGAATTCCACCGCCAGGGAGATCTCGCACGAAAGATAGGCATGGTCGCCGGCGCCGCCTGACGAGCGTCGTCGCAACGCTCACCGTCGCCGGCGCAACCGTGCTTCAGGCCGTGGTCGCCACCACGCCCGCCTCCGCCGTACCGGCGCCCACAGGTCAGGGCTTCACGGTGACGAAGACCGATCTCTCCTTCATCCTGAGGCAGATTCAGATCGCCGAGCGTCACACCCGCACGCTCACCGCGGCGGAGCCCTGTTCGACTCTCATCGGCACCGACACGAACCAGATCCCGAGCCCACTCGTGTCCAAGGGGCTCCGCACCGTCGACGGCTCGTGCAACAACCTGCAGCCGGGCCAGGAGACCTTCGGCTCGGCCGACCAGCTCTTCCCCAGGATCAGCACGCCGTCCTTCCGCGCCGCCGAGGATGTGCCGCCGGGCTTCGGTCCTCCGGGATCGTCGTCGTACGCCCAGAAGTCCGGAAACGTGTTCGACTCGGAGCCCCGCGTCGTGAGCAACCTGATCGTGGACCAGACCTCGACCAACCCGGCTGCCAGGGCAGCCGCCGGCCTTCCGGTGCGCACCCAGGGCAACGAGGGAGTGGTTCCGTGCACCACGGACCCGGAGCCGTTGGCAGACCCGCCGGTGTTGGCTGATCCCCCGGACTGCACGCCGACCGGCCAGACCCTGTTCATGCCGAACGTCACGACGGACGTCGGCCTCTCCCCGCCCTACAACTCGCTGTTCACGCTCTTCGGTCAGTTCTTCGACCACGGCGTGGACCAGACCGTCAAGGGCGGCGGCACGGTGTTCGTGCCGTTGAAGGCGGACGACCCGCTGATCACCCTCGGTCCGGACCACAAGGCGGACACCGGCGACGAAGTGCCGCCGGAGCAGGCGTTCATGGTGCTGACCCGCGCCCAGAACCAGCCCGGCGAGGACGGGATCCTCGGCAACGCGGATGACGTCCAGGACGCCGAGAACACCGACTCGCCCTGGGTGGACCAGAGCCAGACCTACACCTCCCACTCGTCCCACCAGGCCTTCCTTCGTGAGTACGACCTGGTGGGCGGCAAGCCGGTGTCCACCGGCAAGCTGCTCGGTGGCCCGACCGAGGCCGATGGCCACACCAGCATCGGCACCTGGGCCGACGTCAAGGAGCAGGCAGCCTCCAAGCTGGGGCTCGAGCTCGTCGACATGGACGTGATCGACATCCCGATGCTCGCGGCCGACCCGTACGGCAACTTCATCCCGGGCGCGAACGGTCTGCCGCAGTACGTCTGCAAGACAGCGGACAACGGCTGTGGTGCAGACCTGCTGCTCGAAGGTGACCTGACCACCCCGGTGCCGGTGCCGCCCAACGCGCGGCACTTCGACACCCCGTTCCTGACCGACATCGCGCACAACGCCGACCCGTCGCCCCAGGACACCGACCACAACCCCGCCACCCCGCCGGTGGCCCCGACCAAGGACGCGGACAACACAGCGTCGGCGGACTTCGCGAACCAGCCCCCGGGCACGTACGACGACGAGATGCTGGACGCGCACTTCTCCTGTGGTGACGGCCGGTGCAACGAGAACATCGGCCTGAGCGCGATCCACCAGGTCTTCCACTCGGAGCACGACCGCCTCGTCGCCAACATCAAGAACACCCTGGAGACCGACACGTCCCCCACCGGCGTCGCCCAGCTCGCCAAGTGGCAGGCACCGCGGGACACCACTGCGACCGCAGGTCCCAACGCGCCGGCCTTCGACTACGGCCAGCGGCTCTTCCAGGCGGCGCGCTTCGTCACCGAGATGGAGTACCAGCACCTGGTGTTCGAGGAGTTCGCCCGCAAGGTCCAGCCGGGGATCAACCCGTTTGAGCCGTTCGCGTTCACGCAGACCGAGCTCAACCCGGCGATCAAGGCGGAGTTCGCCCACGCCGTGTACCGCTTCGGCCACTCGATGCTGACCGACACGATCTCGCGACGCAACGAGGACCAGCCCGGGCCTAACGGCATCTTCGGGGACGCGGACGACGTGCGTGGTAGTGAGAACGACATCTCGCTGCTCGACGGGTTCCTCAACCCGCCGGCGTACTACGACGGCGGAGACGTGGGGCCGCTCACCTCCAAGGAGGCTGCGGGCAGCATCATCATGGGCATGTCGGACCAGACCGGCAACGAGCTCGACGAGTTCGTCACCGAGACGCTCCGCAACAACCTGCTCGGCCTGCCCCTGGACCTGCCGACCATCAACATGACGCGCGCTCGGTCCGAAGGCATCCCGTCCCTGAACAACTTCCGTAAGGAGGTGTTCGCCGCGACGAACGACGGCGCCATGACTCCGTACACCAGCTGGGTCGACTTCGGTGAGCACCTCAAGCACCCCGAGTCGCTCGTCAACTTCGTGGCGGCGTACGGCAAGCACCCGTCGATCACGTCGGAGACGACGGTCGTCGGCAAGCGGGAAGCCGCACGGCTGATCGTGGCCCCGGAACCCACCGACGACCCAGCCAACATTCCCGAGGACAGTGCGGCGTTCATGAACGCCGTCCCGTTCGACGGCGGTACGAACTGGGAGACCACGGCAACCGGGCTCGACACTGTCGACCTCTGGGTCGGTGGACTCGCGGAGGTCACCAGCCCGTTCGGCGGCCTTCTCGGCGACACGTTCAACTACGTGTTCGAGAACCAGCTGACGGATCTGCAGAACGGTGACCGGCTGTACTACCTGGCCCGTACGCCGGGCATGAACCTGCGGACCCAGCTCGAAGGCAACTCGTTCTCCGAGCTGATCATGCGCAATACCAACGCTAAGAACCTCAAGGCCGACGCGTTCGCCACGGCCGACTGCAAGTTCGAGCTGAAGAACCTCGCCGGCACCCCCGCCGGGTACACCCAGTTCGGCGACACGGTGGCCGACGACCCGGCGTCGGCCTGCAAGGAGAACCTCGTGCTGCTCCGCAAGCCCGACGGGACGATCCAGTACCGTGCCAGGAACTCGGTCGACCCCAGCGGCATCAACGGCCAGAGCGTCTACAACGGCACTGCCGGCGTCGACCGGATATTCGGCGGCAACGACAATGACACGTTCTGGGGCGGGCTGGGCAAGGACAAGATCGAAGGCGGTGCCGGAGCCGACATCGCCCTCGGTGGCGAGGGCAACGACATCATCACCGACCTGGCCGGTGACGACGTGCCCAAGGGCGGTCCCGGCAACGACGCGATCGACGCCGGTCCCGGTCTGGACATCGTCATGGCTGGTGAGGGCAAGGACTTCACCGACGGTGGCGCCAACGCCAACGAGACCTTCGGTGGCGACGGCGACGACTTCATCAAGCTCGGTCAGAGCCTCGACGCCGCGTTCGGTGACAGCGGCGACGACTGGGAGGAGGGCGGCGACCAGCCGGACCTCATGCAGGGAGACAGCGGCAACCTGTTCTTCCTCGACGACTCGCAGGCGCCGGGCTCGGACATCCTGGTCGGGCAGGGTGGCGACGACGACTACGACATGGAGGGCGGCGACGACATCGGTGTCGGCGGTCCCGGCATCGAGAAGGTCGCCGGAGCCTCCGGGTACGACTGGGAGATCGGCCTCGGCGATCCTCAGCACACCGAGATGGACCTGGCGGACCCGCTCGTCGCCGACATCCTCACGGTGGGCGTCCGGGACAAGTTCAACGAGGTCGAGGCCCTCTCCGGCGGCAACCTGAACGACATCCTGCGCGGTGACGACGTTGTTCCGTCCCAGGTGGGCGGTGGCGGCTTCATCGGCTGTGACGTCCTCGACCAGAACGGCCTTGACCGGATCAACGGTCTGGACGCACTGGTGCCGACTCTCGCGACGCCTCTGGCGGACGTGGTGGCGCTCTCGGCGAGCCTGGACTGCCCGATCCTGAGCGGTCCGGTGTGGGGCGACGGCAACATCCTGCTGGGTGGCGGCGGCAGCGACACGATCGAGGGTCGCGGAGCCGACGACATCATCGACGGCGACAAGTACGTCAATGTTCGCCTGAGTGTTCGTAACGGTGCCGGTGTCGAGCTCGGGACCGCCGGTGTCAACCAGACCGGTCAGAGCGCGATGACCAGCCAGGTGCGGGACAGCAACGGTGCTCGTCATCCTGGGCGGCAAGACTCTCCAGCAGGCTGTATTCGCTGGTGACGTCGACCCCGGGAACATCGTCGCGGTCCGGGAGATCGTGGCCCCGCCGGCCAGCGCCACTGTGTCGACCGACACCGCGGTGTTCTCAGGGCCTCGGGCCAACTACACCATCACCCCGGGCGCCGGGCTTGTCACGGTGACGGACAACGTCGGCACCGACGGTATCGACACGATCCGGAACGTCGAGCGGCTGCGGTTCACCGACCAGACGGTCACGGTCGCCGTGCCGAACGCGCCGACCAACGTCACGGCGACGCGGTGGCAACCGGAGTGCGACGGTCACCTGGGTCCGTCCTACCGGAACGATCGACGAGCTACGACTTCGTCGTGAAGTCTGGCACCACCGTGGTCAGCACGACGAGCATCGCGCCGGCGGCCACCCGCACCGTGACCGGGCTGAACCCCGGGCAGAAGTACACGTTCGAGGTGCGTGCGGTCAACCAGTTCGGTGCCGGAGCGTTCGGGGTCTCCAACGAGATCACGGCGGCTGGCACCCCTACGGCACCGACCGCGCTGCAGGCCACCCGAGGCAACACCTCGGTGTCGCTGTCGTGGACTCCGGGCGCTGACAACAGCTCCGCCATCACCGGCTACACGCTCCAGATCCGCAACGGGGCGAGCGGTGGTGGAGACCCGGACCCTCACGGGCAACGTGAGCAGTGCGGTGATCAGCGGGCTGAACAACGGGACGGCGTACAACTTCCGTCTCCTGGCCATCAACGCGATCGGCACGAGTGCCTGTGTCGGCGGCGTCGAACACGGTGACTCCGGCGACCCTGCCGGGGCTGGTGCAGATCGGGGCACCGACCCAGGGTCCTGCTGGTGGGGCGCTGACGGCCAGTGCGAACTGGACCCCGCCACTGTCCAACGGCGGCGCGGCCATCACCGGTTACCGCGTGCAGGCGCTCAGGATGGCAGCCGACGGCACCACCGTGCTCTCCATCGAGGGAGACGTGACTGTCGGACAGGGCATCCGCACGAGGTCGTTCACGTTGCCGGCCGGCAGCTACCGGTTCGACGTGTCCGCCATCAACGGTGTCGGCGAGGGCCCCGCGGTGCGATCGGAGGCGATCGCCGCCCGGTAGCCACCGCAACCAGATAGCAGCGGACGACGCAGAATCGAAGGGAGACCCACCGAGACAGCATTCATTTGGAGCATCACAGAACCCTTCTAGGAAGGGGCGGTCCTGAGCCCGCCCCTTCCTAGCTCCAAGTCCGCGCCAGCCGGTGCGGGATGTGTGGCTTCGCAGGATCCGGGAGCACCCAGGCGGGGTTCATCCCCTCCGGCCGACAGCGGACGGCCTCCGGGTCCCGGCACCCGTCTCGCTTCGTAAAAGCGACCATTCCGCGACTCCACGTCAAGCCAAGACCGCCTCCGACCTGCGTTTCCGCACGTCGGAGGCGGTTTTTTCGTCGGACTGACAGGATTTGAACCTCCGACCACCTTGACTCCGGGAATGGCAGAACGCTCCGAGGATGGAGAGCCAGCATCCGCGATCGCAAGATGCGGCCGAGGTCTGGGTTGAGGACGGACGCAATGGGCCGACGCTTGTGACGCCGCAAAGAGGCTGGCACGCCAACAGGGACTGGGAGATGCGGCGTGTCCGCAGGGGTGGCTCGGTGGCGCCGTCGACCCCGGGGCTCGCGAGGGTGACCCAGGTGGCTCCGGTGGCGCGACCAACTCCCCGACGGGTGCCTAGGTCGGGGAGTTGGTGCGAGGTCAGTCGTCGGACCCGTGGCCGCCGCCGGAGCTTCCGGAGGTGTCGACGCGGATATCACCCGACTCGGCCTTGCCCGAGCCCGTGCTGTCGACACCGCTGTCGTCGCCGCCTCCGGAGCGGTGGCCGCTGTTGTCGCCGGGGCCGGAGCGGTGGCCGCTGTTGTCGCCGGAGCCGGGGCCGCTGCCGGAGCTTCCGGAGGTGTCGACGCGGTCATCACCCCGCTCGCCCTCGCCCGAGTCGCCGAGGTCGCCGATGCGGGGGCCAGTGTGGTCGGCGCCCTGGTCGTTGCCCGCATCGTGCGTCTCGGGGTCGTCCGCGCCGTGGCGCCCGTTGTCGCGTTCGGCGGGCGTTCGGCCGGCGCGGTACGCCGTCTGCACTTGCCGCGTGTCCACCCCTGCCATGGCTACCGTCGCGCGGGCTTGGTCGGGGACCCGCACCGGCACGGCCTTCGAGAACGACACGTTGCCCCACAGGCCGAACACCGCCGGCACGAGCGCGAGCAGGATGCCCACCATGTACGCCTCGATGCGCTTCACCGTTTCCTCCGGTGTCGATTCTCGCACCTAGGCAGCGATGTGTCAGAAGTTGACTACTCCGGCGCAGGTCGCGGCGCCCCGCGTGGCCCGGGCACGGATCGTGTCGGTGCCGGCCCGGTTGGCGATCCGGCGGTTGACGGTGAACGAGCCGCTGGCGCCGGCAGTGGTCCTGTTGCCGGTGAAGAACCGGTGGCCGTCGTCGCCCATCCGGACCGCCCAGGTCTGGCCCGCCCGGTTCGAGTCGACCTGGAACTCGACCTCGATCCTGCCGTCGTCCGACTGGGCCTTCAGCTTCCAGGTAGCCGACGAGTTGTCACAGCCGCCGGAGCGGATGACCTGGCGACCCTTGGCCTCAGCGCTCGTGGCACCGGCCGCGACCACGGCAAGCGCGACGACGCCGGCTGCCGTGACCCGGAAACCCTTCTTCGTGATCATGTTGCTCATGTCTGCCTCCAAGACTTGTCCGCCGCTTCCTGCGGCGTAGGACAAGCCTGCGCGCGACCCACGTTCACGCGCCATTGGGCCTTGGTCGTAGCACCTCAGGGAACAGGAGTGTTCTCGCACCCCATCCAGCGAACCTCTGGGAGCCCATACGCCTACGTGGTAGACGTCATGGGTTTGAGGGCCGTAGTTCACTGGCTGCCATTCGACCCGCACCTGCGACTGCTGGCCGAAGGTCCAGCGGAGATCATCAACCTGATCTCCAGGGGGGCGTTGGAGTTGCTGAGCGCCGCCGGTGCTTCGCGGAAGGTGCTTTCGTATGTGCCGGACGGCCAGCCACGTTCATCCTGGACGCCTGGGAGGTGAAGACCTACGGCACGCTGCACGACTGCGGACGCGCAAAGGCAGCACTCGCGCTCCTCGGGGACGGTGCTGGCCTGCCGACCCCAGGCAGAAGGTCGTCGTCGGCCGCCAGTTCAAGCACACCACCCTCACCGTGCACGTCTGCGAGACGACCCTGGCCGTCGAGCTTCACGACCGGGAAACCCGCGTCTTTCGACGCACCACCGACGATGCCGTGCGTAGCATCAAAGGACAGCGGCCACGGACCGTTGGCACCGCAATTCCCTAGGCCAGATGTCGCACATCAGGTGGCAGACCGATGTCGCACCTCACCTGTCGGATCACAGAGGCCGCATCACAGAGACAGCAGCGCAGGGGATTCGGTGAAGAACAGGCTGCTGTACGGCCGCGGCACGACCGCCTGACCGCCGGGCGACCTTGCCGGAGCATCGGTCTCGATCATGTTGCCGGCCGGGGTGACGGCTCGCCTCTGCCTTCCCTGATCCACGTCCCGAGTGAACCGCTGTCGGTCGCTATTGCATGACCGGTGACTGCGGCCGCGAGGAAGCAGAACGACAGGGTGTAGAGGAGGGCGATATAGGTGAACGAGACGCCGATGGTGCCGTATCGGTGCGAGCTGACGTCCAGCGCGGGAGGGAACCATGCGTGGGTGGCCGGGCGCACGGCGAGCATGAGAACGGCGAAGATCAGCGCTCCTGGTGCCAGCCGTCGGGGGGCTACCGAGCCCTCGAGCAACAGCCACGGAAGCAAGAGCCCCAGCGTGGCGTCGGTTGCCAAGGTGAGCAGGTGAGGCCAGGTGCCTGGCGGCGGCAACGACTCAAGGGGTCCGCTTGCAACGTCGACGACGATCACGGCTAGCGAGAGGACCAGGACGACGGCCAGCCACCGCGACGCTGACCGCAGCAGAGTGCTCTTGGGTCGCGAGACAGACCAGAGCGCCGCGAACGCGCGGGTCAGTGCCCTGGACAGGCTGGTGGCCGACGCCAACAGCATGACGGCGCCGACCAAGCCAATGGTGGCCGAGCCGGCGCCCTTGATGGCGTCCTCGATCACCGCTTGCGTCTGTGCAGGTAGGTCAAGGGAATCCGCGACGCTGTTCGCGTTCCTACTGCTGGCCCAGGTCGTGACGATGATCAGGATCGGCACCACGGACGTGAACAGCTGGGCCGCGATGGCCATGGAACGATCGAACATCTCGAGCCGGAAGAACGCAGTCACGCTTGTGATGAGGATTCGGCCGGGCCAGGTGGAGCGCGCCCAGTCCAGCACTGGTCGGCGTGGAGCCGCCCGCGGCACGGCCCTGCGCTCCTATGAGGCGTAGCGCACGTTGACGTGACGTATGTGGCCGTTGAACGGGAACGGTGCACGGTCGTAGTAGTCCAGGGAGACGGGCGACCCCAGACAGGTGCCGATGTCCAAGCAGTCGTTGGCGGTGAACAGCAGGGGGGCGCTGACCGGGACCAGCCCTTGTGCGACCTGGTCGCCGTCGACAGTCATCGTGATGGTGAGGGGCCCGGCCGGGCGGGGCTCGGCGTACTCCGTGGTGACCTTGATCTGTGCTGGGCCGGTGGGCAGCTTTCGGTCGGCTCGAATTCGAGTTCGCATCACGATGAAGGTGTTGTACTCGAAGCACAGCGTCCCGTCGTCGACGTAGCAGGTCAGGCCTCCACCTGCTCCTCCGAGCGCATACAGCACGCCGGCTGGGTCAGCGGGGATGTCGAGGTCGATGGTGACCACGTTGGCCCGGTTCCCCAGGGCGGGTGCACAGAACTCGGGCATCCTGATGATGTCTCCGGTGAAGTTCCACTCGCGGTAGGGCGTCGAGATCCGCAGCTCGGGGTGGAGGATCGGGATCCACAGCCCGGCGCCCACGGGGTAGACGCTGTTCCTGGCCGCCTCCATGGTGAACGTCTCCCGCAGCTGTGCCAGCTTCTCCGGCATCCGGTCGGCGAGGTCGTGGGCCTGTGACCAGTCCCGGTCGAGGTCGTAGAGCTCCCAGGTGTCCTGGTCCGGGGTCCAGTCGACGATGCCTGGAGGAAGCCCGGGAACCCAGGGGAGGCGTGGTCCTCGCGCGGACGCCATCCAACCGTCGTGGTAGATCGCTCGGCTGCCCATGACCTCGAAGTACTGGGTCCGAAGGCGCCCATCGGCCGTGGCGTCGTCGAAGGTGTAGGCGAGGCTCACGCCGTCGATCGGGTCCTGGGGCACGCCGCTGACCACCCGAGGCGGCGTGATCCCCACGGCTTCGTAGATCGTGGGCACGACGTCGTTGCAGTGGTGGAACTGGGAGCGTGGTGTGCTGTCCGGCTTGATCTTCGCTGGCCAGCGCACCGCCATCGGGTTGCGGGTACCGCCGAAGTGCGAGGCCAACAGCTTGGTCCCCTTGTACGGAGTGCTCCCGGCCCATCCCCACCCGGCGTGGTACTGGTTCTCGACCTTCGGGGTGCCCAGGACGTCCAGGCCGCCGAGCTCGTCGAGCGCCTTGATGTGCATGTCCACGGTCGTGCGGGATGCCGTTCTGCGCCAGCAACTCGCTGATCGTCCCGCTCTGACCCTCCGCGGACGAGCCGTTGTCGCCCCAGATGTAGAACACCAAGCGTGTTGTCGCCCAGCCCCAGCTCGTCGATCTCGTCGACAATCCGCCCGATCTGGACGTCCACATGCTCGCCGAACCCGGCCGCGACCTCCATCAGGCGGCGCTGGAAAGGCTTCTCACTCTCGGGAATGTCATCCCAGGCCTGCATGCTTTCGTCCCGCGCGGTGAGCTCCGCCTCCTGAGGAACCCATCCCATCGCCTTGGCCCGGTCGAACGCCCGTTCCCGATAGGCGTCCCAGCCGTCGTCGAACTGGCCGGCGTACTTGTCCGCCCACTCCTTCGCCACATGGTGGGGGCCGTGCAGACAGCCGCTGGCCCAGTACATGAAGAACGGCTTGTCGGGCTCGAACGCCTGGTGCCGGTGCAGCCACCCGATCGCGTCGTCCGCGAGGTCCTCGCTGAGGTGGTACCCCTGCTCCGGGGTCTTCGGCGGCAGCACACTGGTGGTGTTCCGGACCAGGTTCGGCTCGTACTGCGACGCCTCGCCGGCCAGGAAGCCGTAGAAGTACTCGAAGCCCAGCCCTGTCGGCCAGTTGTCGAACGGCCCTGCCGGGGTGGTTTCCAGGGCAGGGGTGTTGTGCCACTTGCCCCACGCGGCCGGTCGAGTAGCCGTAGTGCCTCAGCACGTCGGCGACCAGAGCGCTGCTCTTGGGGATCTCTCCGGAGTACCCGTCCCAGTCGTTCGCGAGCTCCGCGATCTGGCCGTTGCCGATCCGGTGGTGGTTGCGGCCAGTCAGCAACGACGCCCGCGTCGGGGAGCACATCGCTGTGGTGTGAAACCGGTTGTAGCCGATGCCCTCGTCATGGATCCGGGTCAGCGTGTCGGTTCGCACCTCTCCGCCGAACGTCGTCGGCAGTCCGGGCCCGACGTCGTCGATCAGGACGATCAGGATGTTCGGCGCATCATCCGGCAGCCGACGGGGCTCCACGCGACGCTCGTACGTCGACTCCTGCATCGTCCGCCCGGCCTTGCTGGCCGAGGGGGTCGGAGGGAACGGCAACACCTCTTGGGAAAGCATGCGACACCATCTCCACGTCGAAATCTGTCCGAGCGCGCCGCCGCAGGCTGCCTACGACGCCCCATGACGCCTCGGGAAGAGGCTTCACCCGGGATCGCAGCCGCGCCTCATCCATGGCGGGTGAGCCGGCCACGCCCGCTCCGCCTCAACGCATACCGCCGGAAGCGTGCCCACCTGAGGGCCCGGCCACGGCGGACGGGCTTGGTGTCAGCTCGAGGGTCGCAACACGCAGCGGAGCCCGAGATGGCTGGTCGAGGTATCGGGGGTCTGAGCCTGGCGTGCTGCTGGGCGGTACCGCAGGCAGTAGCTCGGTGCGCACAGGTGTGATCCCCCCTTGATGACCAAGCGATCCAGCGCTCGGCCGGGATCCGATGGACCGCAACAGGGCCGACCACCAGACGCGCCAGCATGTGGCGAGGCGGACGCGTGGTCAGCCGTGAAGCCGTCACACGTCCACTCCCAGACGTTCCCGCAGACGTCGAGCAACCCGTAGCCGTTCGGGGGGAACGACCCGACGGGCGAGGTGCGCTCGAAGCCGTCGAGCAGGAGGTTCTCGTGCGGGAAGCGACCGTGCCAGGTATTGGCCATGAGGCGCCCACGAATCGTGGGGGTGTCGCCCCAGGCGTAGGTCGCGCCATCCAGGCCGCCACGCGCGGCGTACTCCCACTCGGCCTCGGTGGGGAGCTGCTTGCCGGCCCACGCGGCGTATGCCGACGCGTCGACGTGACTGATGTGCACCGCCGGATGGCGCTCACGGCCGTGAAGAGTCGAACCGGGCCCCTCAGGGTGACGCCACTGCGCGCCGGGCACCCAGGACCACCAAGCTCGGAAGTCGTCGAGCGAGACCGGGCCGTCGGGCGGCGTGAACACGAGCGAGCCCGGCACCAGCTGATCGGAGGACGCATCGGGGAAGTCCTCTGGCGAGGGCGCGATCTCCGCGGTCGTGACATGGCCGGTGTCCTGCACGAAGCTCCGGAACTCCACGTTGGTCACGGGGTGCTGGTCAATCCAGAAACCTTGAACGCTTCGACGATGGACGGGACGCTCCTCCGGATAGAACAGCTCACATCCCATCAAGAACTCTCCCCCAGGGATCCATTCCATAGGAGCACTGGAGGGCGCGGCCCCGCCCTCCATCTTGAAGACCCGATCCCCTGCTTCCTTCTCGATCCAGAAGTCTTCCCCGATGGCGTCGCGACGCTCCTCCCGCCGGCGTCCAATACCCATGTCATCTCCTGTTTCGGGTCGGTGCCACCGAGCCGCATCTACACCAGTGTTCTCGGTTATTTTGCTTGGTCAACGCTGGTTGGCTCCGTCGACTCGAGCGGGTGCGGCTGACGGTCGACCTCGAGGCGCACGACGGCCCTCGCGGTCGCACGTTCTGGGCGCGTGTCCGGTGGACGCATCCGGTCACTCACCATCGCGAGGGGGTCAAGCGTGCGCATCCCTCGCTCGAGGCGGCCGAGACCTGAGTCGAGAACGGCCAGCGCCTCCGTCCACGAGTTGCTCGTCACATCCGCAAGCTGCGGAGCGTGCGCTTGGAGACGCACGCAACTGCCGCAGACTGCGCGGGTGCTGACGTCAGGCGAGGTAGCGGCCCGGCGCGTCTCAGGCGGGTCTTTCCACGAATGCGTAGAGCGTCTTGACCTTGTCGTCGGCCAAGACCGCGAAGTCCATCCCGCTGACGGGGCCGAAGCGCCAGTAGGTTCGTAGCGCGTCGCCGACGATGGAGGGCTCGCCCACCATCTCGAACAGCTGGCCGGGGAAGCGCCTTTGCAGGGAGTCGCTGAACGACTCAATACCGGCGTGGCCCGTAAAGACGCCATCGGGGTCGTGGAACACAACGTCATCGTGGTAGTGGGTGCCAATCGCCTCTCGACGGCTCCTCGGGTCGGTCTGGGTCCAGATAGCGAGCAGTCCGGTCATGAACTGTTTCGCCTGCTCCGTACTCAAGGCTGGCATCGTCGCGTCTCCGTCCAAGTGGGTGTCAAACAGGGCGCCCTCAGAGAGGCTGGGACCAGCCGACCGAAAAGATGTGTCGGTACTTCATCGGCGCATCGAAGGGCGATTGAGCGGCAGAATAAGGTGATCACGAAGACCCGTTTTCAGCACGCGATGGAGACGGCGCCGAGGAAGAGGCGACGACGCGGGCCAACAGGGCGCGGAGTTGGCGTGCTTCCGCGGAGGACAGACCGGCAAGCAGCTCGCGTTCAGCCCGGTCGCTGGCCGCTTTGGCGTCCTTGAGCGCCCGCCGGCCCGCATTGGTGAGGACGACGACATTGCGGCGGCGGTCCCCGGGGTCCGTTTGCCGCGCCAGCAGGCCCTTGCCCTCGAGCCCGTCGAGGAGCCCGACCATCGTCGTTCGATCGACGCCGAGGCGACCTGCCGCCTGCTGCTGCGACTCGGGCTCCCGGCCGTCTAGGAGAAGCAGGACCGAGAGCTCGCGGACGTTCACAGCACAGCGAGCCAGATGCACGGTGTGCAGTTCCTCCAGTTCGAAGAACGCGTGTTTGAGCAGGTACCCCAGCCGTGCCCGCAGCGGTCCGGGTCCGTCGTCGTTGTCCACACTGAAAGCCTACTGCTACGCTGATCGTCAGCAGTTCTGACAATCCGTGAAAGGGATGATCATGAGCACTGTACTGATCACCGGCACCACCGGACTCGTCGGCTCGCGGCTGCTCCCCCGCCTCATCGCCGACGGGCACGACTGCCGGGCCCTGGTACGCAGCGACCGGTCGATGCCAGCCGACGCCACGCCCGTGCGGGGAGACCTGGACGATCCGAACAGTCTCGTGCCGGCGGTCCAGGGCGTCGACGCGGTGGTCCACCTCGCAGCTCTCTTCCGCACCGACGACGAAGACGCGATCTGGAAAGCCAATCTCGACGGCACGCGCAACCTCATCGACGCCGTCACCGCCCATGCTCCTCAGGCCCGATTCGTGATGGCCAGCACCGGCAACGTCTACGACCAGGACCAAGTCAGACCCGGCCAGGAGAGCGACACCTGCAGCCCCACCGCGGCCTACCCAGCCAGCAAGGTGGCTGCCGAGGCACTGCTCCGCGCCAGCGGCCTGACCTGGTCGGTGCTGCGGCTGCCGTTCGTCTATGGCGATGGTGACGGGCACCTGGCTTCGATGCCTGCCCTGGCGACCCGATTCGGCCTCCATCCCGCCCACACCTACTCCGTCGCCCATCACCGCGACGTGGCGGTCGCTGTGCGCCTGGCGCTCAGCGGAGCGCTCGACGGCCACATCGCCAACGTGACTGACCACGCCCCCGTCACGGTCTTCGACATGGCCCGACTCGCCGGCACACCGATCGACGGCTCCGCGCAACCCCTGGCCAACCCCTGGGCCGGCCGCATGGACTCCTCCTTCCTGCGAGGGCTGGGGTTCCGGCCCTCGGTCCCGACGATTTGGGAAGCAGCGGCCAACGAGATCCTCTAACCGCCCGACAGGCGCTCAGCCCGGCCAGAACGAGGTGCGCTCGGCTCCCGCGACGCTCCGCCGCGTATCGGAGACGTATCCGATCACCGCCATCGCGCACGCGCTGTTCCAAGATCGCCAACAAGCGTTGGCCTTGACGGAAATTCGGCAAGCACCAACGCCGCAGTGATCATCAATGTCCTGCGTCATGCCGGTGTTTGAACCCTCGCGCTGGCGGTCGGCTGGGAGTCGCCGCTCAGTCCTGGCGGCTCATACTGCGTGGCTCGAGGAACGAGGAACAAGGCCCCACGACTCGGGGTCGTGGGGCCTGTCTGGTGTCGTGTGTCGGTTAGCTGTGGAGTCGCTCGATGATGGCGGCGGTGACCTCGGCGGTGGAGGCGCTGCCGCCGACCTCGCGGGTGCGGATCCCGTCGCCGGTGGTCTGTTCGATCGCGCGCTGGACGGCCTTGGCCTCGTCGTGGAGACCGAAGTGCTCGAGCATCAGGGCGGCGCTGCCGATGGCGCCGATCGGGGTTGCAGATGCCCTGTCCGGCGATGTCGGGTGCGGAGCCGTGGACGGGCTCGAACATGCTGGGGTACTTCTTGGCGGGGTTCAGATTGGCGCTGGCGGCCAGGCCCAGGCTTCCGGCGAGTGCGGAGCCGAGGTCGGAGAGGATGTCGGCGTTCAGGTTCGAGGCGACCACGACGGAGAGCTCCTCGGGGTGTAGCACGAACTTGGCGGCCATGGCGTCGACCAGGACGCTCTCGGTCTCGACGTCGGGGTAGTCGGCGGCGACCTTCTTGAACACCTCGTCCCAGAGCACCATGCCGTACTGCTGGGCGTTGGACTTGGTGACGCTGGAGACCTTCTTGCTCGGCACGGGTGCGGGCCAGGTCGAAGGCGAACCGCATGATGCGCTCGCAGCCGACCTCGGTGAACAGGGCGGACTGGATGGCGACCTCGCCGCCCTCGCCTCGGGCGGAGAGGTTGCGGCCGCCGATGCCGGCGTACTCGCCCTCGGAGTTCTCGCGGACAACGACCCAGTTCAGGTCGGTGTCGTCGGCCTTGCGGAGCGGGGAGACGATGCCGGGGAGGAACTCGACGGGGCGGACGTTGGCCCACTGGTCGAAGCCCTGGCAGATCTTCAGGCGCAGACCCCACAGGCTGACGTGGTCGGGGACCGTGGGCCAGCCGACGGCGCCGAAGTAGATGGCGTCGAAGGTCTTGAGCTCGTCGAGACCGTCGTCGGCCATCATCTTGCCGTGATCGGCGTAGTACTCCGAGCCCCAGGGGAAGTCCTTCCACTCGAAGGTGAACCGCCCGCCGGAGTTCTCGGCGAGCGAGTCGAGGACGGCGCGGCCGGCCTCGACGACCTCGAGGCCGACTCCGTCGGCGGGGATGGCGGCGATTCGAAAGTTCTGCGTGGTGGTCATGGCGATTCTCCAACTGGGACGGTGTGCTTTGGTGTCCACCAGTGAACGGCGTCTCACCCCGGCGCGTCCAAGACGCGTTGTGGATCCGCGCGATAGGTCCTACCTATCGGTCAGGACGATGGGGACGGTTGCTTTGTGCTGGGCGACGTACGCTTCGCGATCCGCATGAACGCCTTCGCCGAGGGAGTCAGGCGGCCTTGCGAGTGACCAGCGCGATCCGCAGGTAGGAGGCCGGTTCCACCTCGCGCACCAGCGCACCGGCTCGTTCGGCCAGCGGCGTCCAGGAGGACGGCATCACTGCATGGCCGATGCCGGCGAGCACCATCGGCAGGATCGAGGTGCGGTGCTCGACCTCGACCACGATCTCGGCCTCCACGCCGCTGGCCAGGACGTCGTCGACCAGCTGGCGCATCAGGCTGCCCTCCTTGGAGACGATCAGCCGAAGACCCTCCAGCTCCGATCGGGAGACCCGCTGGGCCTGCTTGCTCCGCTTCCTCTTCGAGCTCGTGGTCGGGCTGGCGGGGTGAGATCGAGCACGAGCGGCTGGTCCTCGACGGGCAGGACCAGCAGGCCGGCGGTGTTCGGCGAGGTGGCCGAGCCCGAGCAGACCGATCTCTGCCTGCCCGGACTTGACCGCGTGGATCACCTCGTCGGGAGTGAAGACGCCGGTGACGCTGACCGACATCGCCGGGTGGGCCTCGCCGAAGTCGCTGCACCATCGTGGTCAGCGGTTCGATGCCCGGGCTCGGCATCGAGACCAGCTCCACACGTCCGCGTTGGAGCCCTTGGGTGGACTGCACCGCGGCCTTGGCCGACTCCAGGTCGCGCAGCACCTGGCGTGCGGGTTCGACGAGCTGGGCGCCGGCGTCGGAGAGCACGATGCCGCGGCCGACGCGGTGGAACAGCGGCACACCGACCTCGCGTTCGAGGGTGCCCATCGCCTGCGACAGCGACGGCTGCGCGATGTGCAGCTGCTCGGCGGCGCGACCGAAGTTCAGGTGCTCGACGACCGCGAGGAAGTAGCGCGAGCTGCCGAGCGTCCATGCCGCCTCCCGTGACGGGAACGATAGGCACAGCCTACCGATGTCGTAGCCAACGCGTCTTGGACGCCGATGATTGGGGTCACGCACTGTGGTGCGCACCACAACCGTCCTATTCGTCGGACCACGAACGACCCGAGGTGCTCGTCATGAACACAACCACCACAACGGCCCCGAAAGCAGCCGAGAAGACCCGCTGGTACCGCCAGCTCTACCTGCAGGTGCTGGTCGCCATCGTGCTCGGCATCATCGTCGGCGCCCTTGGCCCAGCGCTCGGCGTCGCGATGGAGCCCATCGGCACCACGTTCGTCTCGCTGATGAAGATGCTCATCGGCCCGATCGTGTTCCTCACCATCGTCGGCGGCATCGCCAGCGTCGCGGACCTGAAGAAGGTCGGACTGACCGGCATCAAGGCGCTGACCTACTTCCAGGTCGGCACCATCATTGCGATGATCACCGGGCTGGTCGCGATCAACGTCTTCCGCCTCGGTGACGGCGTGAACGCCGACGCGAGCAAGCTCAAGGCGACCGGTGACGTCGGCATCCCGGTCCAGGCCGGCGAGCACGTCCACTGGTGGGACTTCCTGCTCCGGTCGTGCCCGACAGCGTCGTCGGCCCCGTTCGTCGAGGGCGAGATCCTGCAGATCATCTTCCTGGCCGTCATCTTCGGCGTCGCGCTCAACGCAGTCGGGACGTGTCGGAGCCCCGGTCCTCGAAGGCGTGGAGCGCCTGACCGCGGTCGTGTTCAAGATCCTCTCGATCATCATGAAGGCCGCACCGCTCGGCGCGTTCGGCGCCATGGCCTTCGCCGTCGGCAGCTTCGGATCTCGACACGCTGGCCAGCCTCGGTTCCCTGATCGGACTGTTCTACGCCACCTCGGCGACTTTCGTGATCGTGCGTCCTCGGCTCGGTGATGCTCGTTCTTGAAGCTGAACATCTTCCACCTGCTGCGCTACCTGCGTGAGGAGCTCCTGCTCATCTTCGGCACCTCGACCGCCGAACCGGCCCTGCCCGGCCTGATGCGCAAGATGGAGCACGCCGGTGTGGAGAAGTCGACCGTCGGACTCGTCGTCCCGACCGGGTACTCCTTCAACCTCGACGGTGCTGCCATCTACCTGTCCCTGGCCGCCCTCTACATCGCCCAGGCCACCAACACCGACCTGACCATTCCCCAACAGCTCGGACTGATCGGCATCATGCTGCTCACCTCGAAGGGTGCTGCCGGTGTCGCCGGTGGCGGCTTCATCGCCCTCACCGCCACACTGTCCACCGTGGGCACCATCCCAGCAGCCGGCATCATGCTCGTCTTCGGCATCGACAAGTTCATGTCCGAGTGCCGCGCCCTGGTCAACTTCTGCGGCAACGCGGTCGCCACCCTGTTCATCGCCCGCTGGGACAAGACCCTCGACGTCGACCGGGCCCGGCGGGTGCTGCGCGGGCGACGACGTACGCGCCCGCTGCACGAGATCGACGAGGTGACCCACGCGCACGTCAACGTCCGGAGCGCAGCCCATCCCTCGGCTGCGCGTCGAGCACCCGCGCCCAGCGACGGACGAGCGGGTCCCGGTCGGCCCGTGCCCGAGCGCCGGACGCGCGACACCGGCTTCGCGATCCCGCCCCTCGCAGTCAGGCTCCTGACATGCGGGTCCTCGTCGCCCCGGACAAGTTCAAGGGCTCCCTGACCGCCGCGGAGGTCGCCGAGGCCATCGCACGGGGTCTGACTGACGAAGGGATCGAGTTCTTGAGTGCTCCCGCTGGCGGACGGCGGCGACGGAAGCGTCGCCGCTGCCCTCAGCGCTGGATTCCAGGCCCACCAGGTCAGGGTCCAGAAGCGCCGAGCGTCACAGCCCACGAAGCAACCGTCGCCGTCAACGGCGAAACGGCCGTGGTCGAGGTCGCCAACACCTGCGGTCTCGCCACCCTCGTCGGTGGGCTCGCGCCGATGACCAGCTCGACCTACGGGTTCGGCCAAGCGATCCTGGCCGCCCGGGACAGCTGGGTGCACTCGCCTCGTACTCGCCCTCGGTGGCAGCGCCAGCACCGACGGCGGCGCCGGCATGCTGGCCGCGCTCGGCGTGCGCTTCCTCGACCAGCACGGACAGCTGATCGCACCCAGCGGTTGCGACGTTGCATCAGATCGCCCGCGTCGACACGACCGCGATGGCCGACCTCCGCGGTGTCGAGCTCGTCGTTGCCGGCGACGTCACGAACCCGCTTCTGCGGCCCAGAAGGTGCCGCCGCGGTTTTCGGGCCACAGAAGGGCGTCGGCTCCGACCAGGTGGCCGCCCTGGACAGCGACCTGGCCAAGTTCGTCTCGCTCTTGCCCGCCCTGGACGGGCCTAGTCCGGAGTCCCTCGCGATCGAACCGGGTGCTGGTGCCGCCGGTGGGCTAGGTTTCGCGTGCCGCTGGCTCGGAGGGATCCGAGTTCCGGGAGCGGATTTCTTCCTCGACCTGCTCGGCTTCGACGAGGCCGTGGCCGCCTGCGACGTGGTCATCACCGGCGAAGGCTCCATCGACAGCTCAGACCCTGAACGGCAAGCTGCCCGCCGTCGTCGCCCACCGCTCCTCACCGCGACCGGTCCATGCCGTCGTTGGGGTCAGCTTCCTCAAGGCAGCGACCAGCACGACCTCGGGCTGAGTGGCGTCCACTGCCTGTCAGAGATGACGGACGAGGACACTCGAACCAGTTCCGCCCTGTCGCAGACGCTCGCGACCCTGCCGGCCGCCATATCGGCCGGCAGCTCCACGCCAGCACAGCCCCGACCAGCCGATAGTCCCTACCCCTGACCGGTGGGACTCGCCATGAACCACCCCAGGTCGTTGATAAGCGGCGCCCGCGTCCATGTCCGGCCACTCACCAAGGGATCCGCTCCGCGGTCAGGGCCGCGCAGGGCGTCGATCGAGATTCGCACTACCGGTGCATTCCGCCCAGAATGGGCGCCACTCGCGCATTGTTTGGAATGTGTGAACTCATGGGCTCGCCGTGGCTGGTCGACCGCTGCCGCGCCTTGCCCCCGGAGTGAACTGTCAGGACAGGTTGAGTACCGCTACCCAGGCGGTCTGGGTATCTCTGCTCTGACCAAGCGCGCGAGGTCGTTCGTAGGTTCGCAGTGAGCGGTTCCACCGGGGAACCACCTCCAGTAGGAGACAGTCATGAATCGACTCACGCTCGCAGCACTCTTCGCCACAGCGGCGGTCGCGGCGCTGAGTGCGGCACCCGCCTCGGCGCAGACTAAGACGTTGCACGACGCCGCGCACGACGTCCTTAGCCAGCCCGCCGACTCCTCGGGCGTTCCCAGAGACCCGGCCCCGCGACGGCGCGAAGGCGATGCCCTGTCCTTACGCGTCACCCACGGCCCTCACCGACTACGACTGGTCCTGCACTTCGCTCGGCTGACCAAGACCGAGGGACCCGCCGCACAGGTGCTCGCTGTGCGGACCAACACCGGAAAACGGGCCGAGCTCGTCCTGTTCACTACCAAGGCGAGCGGTTCGGTCCAGCGCAGCTGGCAAGTGAACGGGCACGAGCGAAGCTGTCCTGGCTTGCGCTCCCGGGTCGAGTACCGGAAGGCCATTGTCCGGGCCGCCATCCCTCGACGCTGCCTCGGCAACCCCAGCTGGGTACGCGCTGGGGGCGGGAACGGGACCTTGGCGCGTGGCCGTCTCTTTGCTGACGACGTCACACTCGACTCCAAGGTCCGGCACGAGGTCGCTCTCGGGCCACGGGTTCGTCGCGGCTGACCGCCGGGCTCCGACATCAACAGATCGACCCCCGGCACGTCCCACCCGTCGGCGACCACCTGCCGGGGAACCTCAACCGCTTCAGGCCAGACCACGCAGCGACCCGAATCTACGCATGCCGCACCGACGTGTCGGGCGGGTCGACGCCGTTGAACACGCCACAGTGCCGCCTGTCGGCTGCACCAAGGTTTCACCAAAGCTCTTCCTGTTCACCGGCCGCAGGATCACCAGGCCGACTCCGCCTGGACCAGCGGGGATGCGGTCGCGACCGAGGTTGCCGTAACGCTGGACCTGGCGGAGGACGAAGGCCACGATCGTCCTGATCGGACCCGGCCTGCCGGAGAGTGAGCTAAGCGAGGTGGTCGACTCGGCCGTTGCGATGCGGATCAGCCGCGTCGATGGAGTCTCGGCGTTCGTGTGTGGTGAGGTCGTCCATTGACTCCCCGCGGCGGCCGACAAGCTGCCCCGCGCCTTCGGCGCCCAGCTCGCCGACTTTCATACTGCCGTCGTCGGTGGCCAACCACCTGTCGTGGGAGGCGACTACGGTCGTGACGTGCTGGTCGCACTCGAGCAGGTGTTTGCGATTGCTCACCACACGGTGCGACCACCTTCGACAGAAGTCCATCCTGATGTCAGGCAACGAAGCATTGCCGCGCGCCCGGGGCCGGCTTTCTACCGGACCCTTGCGAACCTCGGTGACGCGAACACGTCCCGACCACGAGCGCGGACATCGGTGTCGGCCTTGGTGTTGCGCCTTTCCAGCCGCGATCGACCCTGGTGCCGTGCCCAAATGTCGCCCGAGCGTCTACCGGAGCCGATGAGGTGAGGTTCTGCTGGTATCGACGCAGCTTTGAGAATGCCTATCCTGACCGCGTGAACGTGCGGTCGTCCCGTGGGCCTGGGACGACGTTGCGCTTCCGTCCTTACAGACCGCGCTGAGCGACGACGCCTGGAGGGTCCGTGAGATGGCTCTGAAAGTCGTGGCCCGCCACAAACTCGACGAGGCCCTCCCGACAGTTGTCGAACTTCAAGAGGACTCCTCCGCCCGCGTGCGTGCGGCGGCCTCACGCGCTCTGGTGCGCATCTCCTCCACGGGAGCATGACCCGTTAATGCCGCAGAGAGCGTGCGATGCGGCCATCCGGAACTGCCGTAGATAGGTAACCTGACGATGACAGGAGTTGGTGGTGCCGTGCGGGCGCGCATCCACCGGCCGTACAAGTAGAAGAGCGCCGCACAGCCATAACCTATTGATGGGCCAGAGAGCGGCCTACGCACGAGTGCCATGACCAATGACGGCATCGCCCGCGAGATCCTCGTGCGAATTCCTACGTCGTGCTCGCGACCGCTGACGCCGACGGGGTGCCATGGGCCTCGCCGGTGTGGTTCGCGAGGGAGGACTCGGAGCTGTACTGGGTGTCCCATCCCGGCGCACGTCACTCACAGAACATCGCCGTGCGACCGCGGATCGCGATGGGGCCGGGGAGTGGGGAGTTGACCGGGTCGCCGCACCAGCGCGACTGCGGTTGTACCGTGCGCGTGTGCTCCAATCCTGGATCCTCGATCCGGACAGCCCATTCGACGTGCGTGTCGGTGTCAGGCCGTGACAGCCGCCCCACGTGCCGAGATCGCTCACGACCCGGGCGCGAGGCCCGGAGCCGGATGACTGAGCTGCTCGTCCACGGAACCGTCGTACTCGACGGCGGGCTGTCCAACGCACTGGAGGACGGTGGGCACGACCTGTCCTCGGACCTGTGGACCGCGCGGTTGTTGCGCGACGACCCGGGCGCGATCGTGGCGGTGCACCGCAGGTACTTCGCGGCCGGGGCTCGAGTGGCCACGACGGCGAGCTACCAGGCGAGCGTGCCGGGGCTGACGGCGGCCGGGCTGACTCGCAGCGAGGCCGAGGGACAGATTGCCTCGAGTGTCCGGCTTGCGCGGGAGGCCCGCGACGAGGCTGCGGCGCACACCGAGGCGCCGCTGTTCGTGGCCGCCTCTGTCGGGCCGTACGGCGCCACGCTGGCCGACGGCTCGGAGTACACCGGCCGCTACGGCCGCACCGCCGGAGAGCTGCGCGACTTCCACGGCCCCCGGCTCGAGCTGCTCGCCGCCGCCGGGCCCGACCTGCTGGCGGTGGAGACGATCCCCGACGCCGAGGAGGCGGAGGTGCTGGTGCCGCTGCTCGACGAGATCGGGCTGCCGGCGTGGTTCAGCTACTCGGTCGCGAACGGCGCGACCCGGGCCGGCCAACCGCTCGCGTCGGCGTACGAGGTCCTCAGGGGCAGTAGGACGATCCGGGCCGCCGGCGTGAACTGCTCGGCTCCCGCCGAGGTCCCTGCGGCTGTGCGGACCGCGGTCGCGGTCACTAGCCTGCCTGGGGTGGCCTACCCCAACCGCGGCGAGGCCTGGGAGAACCTCTCGCACGCGTGGGTCGGGTCGGGCACGTTCGACCCCGGCGATGTGCGCAGTTGGATCGACGCCGGGGCGCAGCTGGTCGGCGGGTGTTGCCGGGTCGGCGCCGACGACATCGCGGCGATCGCCGACGTGGTGGCTTCCTGCTGACCGGGTGCGAGCCCACGTTTCCGCGGTTTGCGGGCTTGGCCCACCAGACGCCCGGAGCCGCTATCCGCGCGGAGACGCCGGAATCCGGTAACGCCGAGCACTCAGCTCAGTTGACGACGGTCAATCCTCGACCGGCGCGGCCTTCGACTTCTCCAGCGCCGGATCGTGGCCCGCGACGCGGCCTCGCGGAGTTCACGAGCCGACGGGTAGGTAGTAGCACCGGTCAATCGGACGAGATTGCCGGTCTCTTCGAACAGTTGCGCACGATCACATGGCACGAACTGCTGGTTCTCGACGGAAGGGCGCGACCCAGACACGTCCAGAGTTCCGCAGAGTGTTCTGCGACTGCATCCTCAGCGGTGAAGGTCGTCATCGCGGGTCGGCCACGACCGCCACCCTTGCCCGCCTCATGGTTCGAGGCTGAGCCGGGGGTGGTCGTGGGCTCCGGACTCAGCCGCAGGTCCCGACCGGCGTCTCCCGGTTGACGACCTGGGACTTGCCGGCCGAGAAGTCCACCCAGGTGACACCCCTGCCGGTGTCGCTGGCCGGTGCCCCCTTGAACGCCTTGGAGCAGGAGACCTGGGTGATCGGTCCGCCCCCGGTGGGGAGCTGGCGGAGGTGGGTGTCGGAGAACTCGCTGAAGACGTCGATGTCGGTGAAGCTGACGGCGTCGTCGGTCGCCGTCATCATCGGCAGCCTCGGCGCCCGGGTCGAGGTGTCCTTGATCAGCCAGTGTCGGTTCGAGCCGTCGCGGTTCATCACCACGAACCCGGTGCGGGCGGTCCTGAGGTGCTTGTCCAGGGAGAAGACGATGTGGTTCGGGGTGATCGTCAGGTCGTCGATCGCCATCCGGTGGGCGTTCTTGATCCGGCCAAGGATCGTGACCGTGTCGGTGGCCACGTCGTAGGACTTGATCCAGAGCCGTCTCTGGTTGTCGGAGATCGTCGCGAAGACGACCTCGTCGTCCCGCACGTCCGGGAGGACCTGGTTGCGCCCCCGCACCGCGCGGATTACGCGGGCCGTGCCGTCGGGTTTGAGCACGGTCACCTGCCCCCGGCCGCTGCTGAGGCCGAAGCTGGGGTAGACGAGCGTCCGGCCGTCGATGCGCAGGTCGAAGATGAAGGGGAACTCCACGAAGTCCTCGATCCTCACCGGGCCGCCCGCGGCCGGCTTGGTCTCGACATAGGTGCGACCGTCGCTGTCACGGGTCTTGGTCCAGGCCACGGTGGTGCCGTCGGAGTCGGGGTTGTCGAAGTACGCGGGCTCGTCCGGGCTGAACCTCCTGCCCGGTGCAGGGTCCGTGAGCGAGCCGGTGAAGATGGCCGCGAAGACGTCCGTGGGCTGCGCGACGTCCGAGGCGTACCAGGACCCGTTCGCGACCCGGGGGAAGATGAACGGGAACCCGAGGATCGTGTGCAGCGGGTGGAAGTCGACCCCGAGCTCGGTCAGCTCCCAGTCGTCGACGATCCCGTGGTGCCGGAAGGCGTCCTCCACGGTCTGGACGTCGGCGGCGGAGAGGCCTGGCGTGTCCTTTGCAGCGGCGACCGTGGCATTGCGGACGTCGACGAACTGGTCCAGCTCTCCGAGGTACTGGGTCAGGGTCTTGTAGACCAGCTTGTCCGCCACGGCGGCGCCGAGCGCGTGCCGGATCTCCCACCAGGAGCCGCTGACGATCGTCGAGTTCAGGTGCACTCCGCCGTTGTCGTCGGGGGTGGAGATGAAGTCGCTCGTGGTTCGCAGCTCGTTCAGGTCCCGAAGGGAGCACTCGGCCCGCGGCCCGTCGGCGCACAGCTGGTCGCCGAGCAGACCGTCCAGGGGGCCGTCGGCCGCGATTCCCTCGACGGTGTTCTGTGCCGCGTTTCCGAGGTAGTCCGCGACGGCCTCGTTGGTGGCACCGGACTGACCGAAGTAGAGCAGCGCGTCCTCTGCCTCGACGACGCCGTGGGTGAGCTCGTGGCCGACCACGTCCAGAGCCGCCCCGAACGGCTTGAAGCCGAACCCGCCGGCCCCGAAGACCATGTAGGAGCCGTTCCAGAAGGCGTTCGGGAACGGGGAGCCGAAGTCGGTCACCCCGACCACCGCGTTGATCGAGCCACCGTGGCCGTCGATGCTGTCCCGGCCCAGCCCCTTGTAGAACTCATAGACCTGCCCGAGCGCGTAGTGGGCGTCGTTGGTGCCGCTCTTCGGGCTGGCCGGGAAGGGGATGGTCTTCGAGAACGCCGGCCCGAGCCGCGGCGGCAGCTCCTGGTCGAGGAACAAGAAGACGTCGGCGCCCTTGGCGTCGCGGGTGAGGATCTCGCCCCCGGAGGAGCCGAACATGTCACGGCTCCGGTCCCGCAGCTCGAAGCCGGTCGCCGTCTGGGTGGCCCTCAACGGCACGCGGCCGCCGTTCACGCTCGGCCCGGTGGTCTCGACCGGTGTGTCGTAGGCGATGTCGTTGAAGCTGAGCACCGGCTTGCCGGTGTGGGCATGGATGTACAGCTGCTGGCGCACCGGCCGCCGCCGACCGAGGTCATATCCCGTCACGGTGACGTGCCGGGTCAGGATCCCCGGGCCGACCGGCACGATCGCGTTGCCCGCGTCGGACACGACCGGTGCCTGCCTCCAGCGGACCTCCGAGAGCGCGTGCAGTGCAGCGAGCCGCGCGAACCGGAACCCGAGCGGGTGCGACACGTCGACGCTGAGCGCAGAGAAGTACCTGCCGCTCGTGCCAGTAACGACGTTGCTGGCACCCCGGTCCCTCATCCGGACGATGTACTGCGCGCCCACGACCCGGATGTCACGGTAGCGCTGGGAAAGCCGCACCGTGGTGACGCCGTCCTCCGAGGCCGTGGAGACAGTACGCAGGTCACGGACCGGGTCGGCGATGTGGAACGTGTCGCGACGCCCGGCCAGGAACCGGCGTGCGGCGACCGCAGGGTCGGAGCCGATCACGCGGGCCCTGGTGCGGGTCAGCGTCGGGGTCCTCGTCGGGCTCATACCGTCGCCGCCGGTCGCGGCCGACCTGGTAGTCACGGGCGGGGTCGTGGCGGAGGCGGGCACCGCGGCAGCGGCAGGCAGGATCAAGGTGGCCGAGGCCAGCAGCGCTGCCCCCAAGTATCGGCGCGGTGTCATGCAAGAAGTTTTGACATCCCACCTCGTAAATACCTTGTTTCAGGCGAAACGGGGCGGATCCCCCGAATGCAGTTGGAAGGGAACAAGACGATGTTCGCGGCCCTGGTTCCCCCGCCCGTCGTGGTGGAGGACCTCGACGCCTTCCTGGCCCTACGACGCGAGGCCGCTGCCTTCCGGTGGACACCGGTGGAGCACCTGCCCGTCGTACCGCGTTCCCGGCCGTGGTCGCCGGCGGGCGCGTTCCCGAACCCGGCGCACGTCCACGTCCTCCACGCCAGGCTCGACCGGGCCGAACCCGCGCCCCCACCGAGCCCAACCGGTTGGCGACGGGGTGTCGCGCCACCGCGTCGCGGGCGGGGATCGCAGTGGACGCTGCGTCCACCAGGTCCTGCCGCAGATAGCGTGCGCTGCGGCCATGCGGTTGTGCCGCGATCCGCCCATGCCGAGATCCGGACGCAACCGATTGTGCGTCACCCGCCGCCACGGCGCCATCCGCAGCAGCCCGACCGGCGGGTGTCCCGGGGGCAATCGGATGCCGCTGTCGGGTTCACCTACATGCGGATGAGTCTGCGTCATACGACGAGTTCGAAACCGGGTGGCGCGCGACGGATGACGAGCAGCGCTGCGGCAAGGGACGAGCAGGAACAGGGCGACGAAGCTGACAAGAGAGCCCGGCTCAGCCCACGACCGAGTCGCCGCTGATGAGGTACCCGGTGGACTGCCGTTCGAGGACGAGCCGGCGTACCTCGCTCTCCCTCACTCCGTCATTCCGGGTGTAGGTCAGGGACACGTCCACGGCCTTGCTTCCCGCGGACGTGGTGTGGTTCACCGACACCCTCGAGACGGTCGACCAGAACCCTCGGTAGTTGCCGTACCCGCCGATCTTTTCCTGGAAGCCGGGCGACAGGGCAGACCACGCCGTCTGGGTTTGGGAGGGCAGGGCCGCGTAGTAGCTCCGCACGAACTGTTCGGCGGTCGCGCCTCCCACGGCTCCGGGGGTGGAGGCGGGCTTCGTCACAGAAGGCGAGGCGGTCGGCTGCGACGTGGTCGTTGTGGGCGCCGCGGAGGGTGACGTGGACCTTCCGGGGGTCGCGGAGTGCCTGCCCGCCCGTGAGGTGCCTTCCGGGTTCTGTGCCGACGACCGGTCGGCGGGCCCGCCCTGCAAGAGGAGGAAGCCGATGACCGCGGCGAGCGCTACGAGGCCGGCCGAGCCGGCGATCACCAGGGCACCTGGCCCGCGACGTGTCCGAGTCTCCTCAGGGGCAGTTGCCGCGCCGCCTCGGCTCTCGGCGGTACGCGCGGCCATCCCCGTCGGTGGGGAGATCGCGACCGGGACGTCGACCGGAGCGAGGTGGCTGGGTCGCGTCAGCTCCGTGGTGGGCTCGTGTCCGGACGGGTGGGGACGACCTCTGCGCAACCGCTCGAGTTCGTGCGCGGCGTGCGCCATAGTCCAGCGAGAACCCGGGTCGGGATCGAGCATCCGCGAGATCGGCTCGCTGAGAATGCCGGCGCGACACGGCTGGGTCGGTGGGGTGGAGGCGATCGTCGCCAGCAGTGCCAAGGCGTTGGGCTGAGTCTCGTACGGCGGATGGCCCTCGACCGCGGCGTACAGGCTTGCGCCGAGTGCCCAGACGTCGGCTGCCGGGGTCGGCTTCTCGCCGCGCGCGAGCTCGGGTGCGAAGTACATCGGTGTCCCGATGACCTGTCCGCTGCCTGTCAGCTGGCTCTGGTCGTGAGCGCGCGCGATTCCGAAGTCGCTGATCTTCGCGACGCCTTCGGCGGTGACCAGGATGTTGCCGGGCTTGACGTCGCGGTGGATGGTACCGGCGGCGTGGGTCGCTTCCAGTGCCTCGGCGATCTGCACCCCGATCTCGAGAGTCGCCTCGGGCGACAGCGGACCGTCCTGGCCGATCACTTGGGCAAGCGTGCGAGAGGCGACGTACTCCATGACCAGCCAGATGTGGCCGTCCTCCTCCACCACGTTGTAGATGGAGACGACGTGAGGATGGTTGAGGGCCGCGGACGACCGGGCCTCCCGCATGGCGCGCGCGAGATCCGGCGCGGTCTCGCCCGGCAACGTCCCGATCTGCTTGACAGCGACCTCGCGCCCGAGTCGCTCGTCGCGGCACAGCCAGACCGTGCCCATGCCGCCGCGTCCGATGGGCCGCTCGATGCTGTACCGGCCGGCGATCGTCTGAGGCGCCTTGGTCGCTTCCCCCATCCAGAGGTGGTACCCCTTCCGGCTGTCACGCACACCTCGATGGTCCGCTGGGAGGATCTGTCGCCCCACCCGCTGACCAACAAACGCTCACATGATGCGAGCCGCGCGGACCTGCCGATGAGCGGTCGGCCTCGTGCATGAGAGCCAGCTCCGGCAGGAGGAGGCCGGTCCGATGGACGAGCAAGGAACAGCCCGCGCTCAACGAGGAGTCCCGCGCCGACGGGCCTGAGACCGGGGCGACAATGCACGGATGGACATCCGACAGGTCGTCATCACCCGCGCAGGCGCCCCGGAGCGGCTGAGGCTTCAGACGTCTCGGCTGGACCCACCCGCCCCTGGTGAGGCGCAGGTCGAGGTGGTCGCCGCCGGGATCAACTTCGCCGACATCCTCGCCCGTCAGGGCCTCTACCCCGACGCGCCGCCGCTGCCGCTGGTGGTCGGCTACGAGGTCTCGGGCACGGTGCGTGCCGTGGGAACGGGGGTCGAGGAGTCACTGGTCGGGCAGGACGTCCTCGCGCTGACCCGTTTCGGCGGCTACAGCAGCGCGCTGAACGTCCCGGCGGCCCAGGTCTTCGCCAAGCCGGGGGTGCTGAGCCACGCGGAGGCGGCGTCGATCCCGGTCGCCTACCTCACCGCCTGGCAGCTCCTCGTGGTGCAGGGCGGCCTCCGCGAGGGCGACACCGTGCTCATCCAGAACGCTGGGTCCGGGGTCGGCCTCGCTGCTCTCGACATCGCCCGCCACGTGGGGGCGCGCACCATCGGCACGGCCAGCGCGGGCAAGCACGACTTCCTCACGGCTCGGGGCCTGGACCACGCCGTCGACTACCGCACCGGTGACTGGACCCGCGAGGTCCGCGCCCTCACCGACGACCGGGGCGTAGAGCTGGTGATCGACCCGCTCGGCGGAGAGAGCTTCCGCCGGTCCCGCAGAGTGCTGCGCCCCACCGGCCGGCTCGGGATGTACGGCGTCTCCGCCGCCTCCAGCAACCAGGGCCTGCGCGGCAAGCTGCAGCTGGCCAGGACCGCGGCGCTGATGCCTCTGTTCCACCCGGTGCCGCTCATGAACGCCAACCAGGGCGCCTTCGGGGTCAACCTCGGGCACATGTGGGACGAGGTCGACAGGCTGCGCCGCTGGATGGGGCAGGTGCTCGAGGGCGTCGGGTCCGGTTGGGTGCGTCCGCACGTCGACTCGTCGTACCCCCTGGCCGACGCGGGCCGGGCCCACGAGCACATCGAGGCTCGCCGCAGCACCGGCAAGGTCGTGCTGGAGCCCTGAGGTGCCGTCGCGCTGATGCTCGTCTCGCTGGTGCTCTACCTGTACAACGGCGACGGGCAGCCGGGATGCCCACATCGGCACCTAGCCGCAGTCAGCCGCCTGGGCGCGCATGGAGTGCCAACGGTTAACCAGGGCGGCTTGGCGGGCGAATGGTTCCCAAGGGATCTTGTAGCGCACCCGCCCGCTCCTATGCCGCGATCCTCACAGTCATACCGCCGCGTTAGGGCGGGTCTCCCAGAGATTGCATGTGAAGTCGGGATCGTGCGGCATGTCGCGTTCGACGGTTGACCGAGGATCATTGGTCCGCGGAATGAATCAGGACCACGACACCTCCCTTCGCACCAGCCTCAGCCTGTGCCGGTCGTGCTGGCCGCGGACTGGTGGACCGGTTCCGGGTGGTTGTCTTCCCGGTAGTCACCGGCGCGTCCGGCCGTGTGCATTTTCTGCGCCGGGTGGCCCGACGTAGCGCTCGAGACGGTCGACCACCGCACCTTCGACCGACGACTGCAGATGATGGAGTTCGTGCCCGGGTGCTGGATTGGTCCGCCTGACTGACCTGGCGTTCAGGAGTCACCAGCTGGCAAATCACAAATGTGACTCGTTGCCCGGCCGGGGCCCGGCGTTTGGACCTCGATCTCTCCCGACGCTGCCTCGGAGGGTCAGCTGCGTTTGGACTGTTGGCGCGCGGTCTTGCCAGAGGAGGCTGCCGCGGAGGTGCTGAGGAGGCGGCGGAGCTGGTCGATCGTGGCTTGGAGGCGTTCGGTTTCGGCCTGCAAGCGCAGGACATGCTCGACGCCGGCGAGGTTGAGCCCGGTGGCGAGCAGGGTGGTGATCTGGCCGATCCGTTCCACGTCGTGGCTGCTGTAGCGGCGGGTGCCGCCTTCGGTGCGGAACGGCGCCAGCAAGCCCTTGTTCTCGTATGTGCGGAGCATCTGCGGGTTGACCCCGGTGAGCTCGGAGGTGACCGAGATCGAGTAGAGCCCGCGTTCGCGACCCAGGTCCACCATCAGCCTGCTCCCCCAGGCCACGTCTCCGAGTGGAACCAGACGGTCTGGTCAGGCGTACGGCTCCGAGCGGCCGGAGCCGCACGGTCCGGCAGGTTCGGGTCGCTCGGTGGCTGAATGTGAACGGGCCCGGCAACGATCGGAGCATCGCCGAGCCGAGACGGGTAACCAAGCGGCAGTCCGCCCGGGCCAGACCACAGCATCAAGTCGGGGGTCTCGTTAACGGGTTGCGTCTGCACCCTTGGCGCCGAGACGTGTACCCACGTGGCCCCATCCGTTGAGGAGCTCGTTGCACTCTGTCTCGATCCAGGCGCGCGCGGCACAGTTAGTTCAGCCTCCCCACGATGAGGGTCTTGTTCATGTCTCCGGGTCGCCTCGACGGCCCGACGGTAGGCGTTCCCGATCGCAGCGAACCGGGCGGCTGCATCCGGGCTCGGCGAGACGTCTGGATGGGTGGCGCGCGCCAGCCGCCGATAGGCACGTGTCACTTGGTCGCGGTCCGCATCGGCGGCGAGACCGAGAACTGCCCAGGCTGCCCTCAAGCCCGGATCGATGCCCGGATCGATGCCCATTGCGCTGCCCTCCTTCGAACAACCATGACCAGATCAGCGACAGGAAATCGGGTCGATCTCGCTCTTGACATTATGCCGAACCGAGCGAAAATCTGAAGTAGCCAACAGAGATTATCTGACGACGAGGTCGTCAGGCGATAACCGTGAGGAGGAGGCACCATGCTGATGCGAACCGACCCGTTCCGGGACCTCGACCGGCTCACCGAAGCGCTCATGGGCACTCGGGCACGGCCGGCCATGATGCCGATGGACGCCTACCGCGAAGACGGGACGTTCGTGGTCCACCTCGATCTCCCCGGGGTGTCGGCCGACTCCATCGACCTGACCGTGGAGCAGAACGTGCTCACCGTGCACGCCGAACGCAAGCCCCCGCTGGGGGAGAGCGCGGAGCGCGTGGTCGACGAACGCACCTACGGCGTGTTCAGCCGGCAGCTGTTCCTCGGCGACACCTTGGACGCCGACCGGCTCAGCGCCGACTACGACGCGGGCGTCCTGACCCTGACCATTCCGATCGCCGAAAAGGCCAAGCCCCGCAAGGTCGATATCACCAACGGCTCCGAGCACAAGCAGATCAACGCCTGACCCGGACCGCCGGCAACCCCAGCGGTGCTCAATGCGGAGGAGGTGAGAGGCCACTGCCCAGATCTGACGCGCTCCGGACGCTCGCCACGAGAACCATCCGGCGCGCAAGAGGCGGCGGCGCGACTTTACGCCGGGCCGTAGCCCGGCTCGCTGCGGCAGGCAACCCTCGGGATCGACCCGGCGCACACGCGGACGCCAGGCCCGAAGGTCACGCCTGAAGGCACCCGGCAGGTCGCGCCGGCACGGTGGAGGCTTGGCCCTCGGGGGGCCGGCCTCCACCCCTGATACCAGTCACACTCATGCACCAACCGCCCACCGTCGCCCGAACAACCCCGACCCAGACAGCCCGTCCCAGCGCAGTTTCGCGAGCGGGTCGAGCCGACACGAGAGGAAGGACCAGCGAATGTATCCGTCCAAGGACGCGCGCGAACTCGCCATCCTGTTACGGATCAGCCGTGAGCTCGACATCGTGGGCGACATCAGCGCGACCGTCGACAATCCCTCCGAACTCCTGGCCTGGGCCACGATCCTGACCGACCCCGCCATCGTCGCGTGGCGCGCCAAGGACTCCAGCCACCGATACCTGCAGGTCACCGCCGACCACACACGCGCCCCCGTCCGCGGTCGTGTGACCGCAGTGCTCCCGGCCGAGCAGCATCGCGAGTTTTGGCGCGCCCTCGGGCTCGACGAACTCGCCCCCGGCGCTCGCGTGCACCTGGACACCAAGGCGCTCTCCAACGCGTGGGCAGCGATGCCGATCACCCCGACCGACCTCGGGATCACCGACACCTCCTCCTCCAACGACGACGCCACCCAGACCGAAAGTGCTTGAGACGACAAATCTGCCGACGTTTCGTTCGGTGTCATCGCGGTGCCACATTGCGCCACCGGCCTTGCCGACCCCTGTGTCATTCGCCGCGTACGCTGCGGTGAGGAACGCTCGGACCTGCTCGGGGTCCAGCGACGCGGCTTCGTGGTGGTCGGCCTTGGGACGCTTCACGCGGTGCACGGGGTTGGTCGCAAGGAGCCCGTTCGCGACCGCATCGTCAAGAGCACCGCGAAGAGCCGCGTAGCAGTTGCATCGCGTGCTCGCGGCCTTGCCCGCGTGCTCCATGGCCTGCATGAGCCGGATCACGTCCGAGGGCTTGATCTTGTCCAGCGGAAGAGCGCCGATCACGGGCTCCACGTGGCGACGGGTAAGCCGTCGTAGAGGTGCTTGGTCGAAGCGGAGCGGTCGGAGTTGGCAAGGAACGTCGTGCGCCACTCCCCCAGCCAGTCGTTCAAGGTTCGCGTGGCATCCCGAACCGGAGCGCCAGCGGTGAGCCGTTCCCTCGCGGCTGCGGCCTTCGCCTTCGCCTCGGCCTGAGTCTTGCCGTAGAAGAAGTGTCGCCGTCCGTCGTGGGTCAGCGTCACCGTGAACCGTCCGTCGCTGCGCTTGGTGCGTCGTGCTGCCATGTTGTCTGCCTCCGTCGTGAAAGTGCCCTAGATCACGTACGGCGGAAGGTGCGGAGGTGTGGGCGAAGCCTGTAGTCAAACCTGTAGTCAGACGACCTTGGAAGCAGCGAGGCCGCCTCCCGACGAATCGGAAACCGGCCTCTGACCTGCTGTTTCTTCGGTCGGGCTGACAGTGTGCTGGTTCAGGACATCCCGGAGCCATGTCTCAAGACATCCCGGAGTGATGTCGCGAGTCATCCCGGACTGAGCGTCGGCCCGGCTCCAGCGTCCGGGCATGACACTCAACCGATTGCTGATCACCTCCGTGGTGATCGAGAGCCGACCCGTTGCCCACGTCGCCGCCCAGTACGGCGTCTCTGAGTCCTGGCTGTTCGAGCTCCTCGCCCGCTACCGGGCCGAGGGCGACGCCGCCTTCGAGCCCCGCTCCCGTCGTCCCCACAGCGTCCCGACCACGACGCCAACCACGACGCCGACGAGACCGTCGACCTGATCCTCGAGCTGCGCGAGAAGCTGACCGCCACCGGCTTGGACGCCGGACCGGACACCATCAGGTGGCATCTCGAGCACCACCACTCGATCGCGGTCTCCAAGGCGACGATCTCGCGCTACCTGGCCAAGGCCGGGCTGGTGGTCCCAGACCCGAAGAAGAAGCCCAAGTCCTCCTACATCCGCTTCCAGGCCGAGATGCCCAACGAGACCTGGCAGGCCGACTTCACCCACTACAGACTCCGTCGCCCTGACGGTCGCCCTGACGGTCGCCCTGACGGTCGTCCAGGCGCCGACACCGAGATCCTGACCTGGCTCGACGACTGCTCCCGCTACGCCCTCTCGGTCACCGCCCACCACCGGGTCACCGGACCGATCGTGCTGGCCACCTTTCGTGAAACCGTTGCCGAGCACGGGATTCCCGCCTCCACGCTCACCGACAACGGCATGGTCTTCACCACCAGGCTCTCCCAAGGCAAGAAGGGTGCCGGCACCCGCAACGGCTTCGAGACCGAGCTACGCCGTCTCAGCGTCGTCCAGAAGAGTCGTCCAGAAGAACGGGCGACCCAACCACCCCACCACCCAAGGCAAGGTGGAGCGCTTCCAGCAGACGATGAAGAAGTGGCTGCGCAGCCAACCCGACCAGCCGAGCACGATCGACGACCTCCAGGCCCTGCTCGACGCCTTCGTCGAGGAATACAACGAACACCGGCCCCACCGGTCCCTGGAGCACCGGGCCACCCCAGCCACCGTCTACACCACCCGCCCCAAGGCGACCCCGACCACCGGCGAACGCGACCACGACGCCCACGACCGCGTCCGCCGCGACAAGGTCGACAAGGCCGGCAAGATCACCTGGCGCTACCGCGGCGAGATGTACTCCATCGGCATCGGGCGAACCCACACCGGAACCCGCGTCATCGTCCTGTCCCAGGATCTCGACATCCGCGTCATCGACGCCGCCACCGGCGAACTGCTCCGCGAGCTGATCCTCGACCCATCCAAGCGCTACCAAGGCACCGGACGCCCGCCCGGCCCCACACGCTGAAATGAAGGAGGGCCGAACCCACGTCTATTGGGTTCGGCCCTCCACGATGTCTTGAGACATCACATCGGTCGGGCTGACAGGATTTGAACCTGCGACCCCTTGACCCCCAGTCAAGTGCGCTACCAAGCTGCGCCACAGCCCGAATGCCCCGGACCGAGGTCCGTCTGGGCGAGGGGAACGTTACCGCAGCAGGGCGTTCTGTCCCGCATCGGGAGACCGGCGGCTGGTTCACGCGCCGGTCACGGGCCCGATTCGCTGACAACCGATCGACGACCACAACGCGTCCTTACGAGGGACGGGCAAGGAGTGCGCTGGTCGAGGCAGGTCATGATCATCTGGCTGAGGACTGACGTCTTCGTCCTGATCCCGCTTGGACCGATCCGGTCACTGTGTGGCGCTGAGGGTGGCGCCGATGTCGTCGGAGCGCCCGGCCGCGAGGCGGGACCAGTGCGAGATCGGCCGCCCGTCGGGCCGATTGACGGCGCGGCCGTCGCCGTCGGTACGCATCTGAGCGGACGTGGTGTTGAAGAACCCTTGCGGCCAGCCCTCCGGGGAGTCCTCCCAGGCCTCCTGGCGGCCGTGGACGGTCAGGTCGAGCATCGCGTACGAGCTGCCCATCGTCTCGTTGCCCCGGCCGGTGGTCCAGTAGGTCTCGAAGACCCGGTCATCGTCGCGCAGGTAGCACACGTTCATCCCGAAGTGCCGCCCAGCGATGAGCGCGTCGCGCGAGGCCCCCGGCACCGAGTAGAACGGCATCTCCCAGCCGAGGAACTCCCGGTAGCGGTCACTCTCCGGGAAGGGCCCCTGGCAGAAGACCGCGAACGTCACGTCCCGCGAGTGCAGGAAGGACAGCTCCCGCACCTGCGCGTTGTCCTTAGTGCAGCCTTCGCACTGACCGGCGGCCGGGGCGCCGTCGTACCACATCATGTACGACGCGAAGAGCTGCGTGCGTCCCTCGAAGGTGTCGACCAGGCGGACCTCGCCGTCCGGTCCGACCAGCGGCGTGGTCGGGTCCACCTCGACCATCGGCAGTCGTCGCCGGGCCGCTGCGAGCGCGTCTCCCTCGCGGGTGTGCGCCTTCTCCCGGACCCGCAGCCCGGCTATCTGCTCCTGCCAGGTCTCGCGGTCGACGATCGGCGGCGTTGCGGTCATGCTCGGCTCCTTCGCTGCGTCAGGTGATCTCGGATACGGACCCTCGGCCCACCGTAAACTCATCGAAGGTGATCGACTCTCAGGATCTTCTCGGCGAAGAAACAGCGTCCGGTACGACGGCTCACAGGCTCCGCACAAGTGTCAAGGGCTGAATGGACTCCGATGATCTCGCGACGTGGAGGATCCATGGACGACCAGCAACCCGCAACCGTGCCGACCGAGTGGGCACCGGAGCCGATCGAGACGCCGCAGCCCCTTCCCCGGCGGCGGAAGCGCTGGGTCGCTGGCATCGCGGCCGCCACAATGGTGCTCGCGCTCGGCGGCGTCGGCGGGTACGCCGTGGGCGAGCGTGTCCACGGCACGACCGCGTCGCCGCAGCAGAACCCGGTGCTCGGCAACGACTGGCGCCAGCAGCAGGACGGCGCAGGCACGCGGCCTTTCGGTGGGGGGTCGCTCCCTGGCGACGGCTCCCGGCCCGACACCGGCACCACGGCGAACGCGAGCCAGACCGCCGGCCTGGTCCGGATCGTGTCGACGCTCGGCTACCAGGACGGCGAGGCGGCCGGCACCGGCATGATCCTCACCTCCGACGGCGAGGTGGTCACCAACCACCACGTCGTCGCCGGCGCCACCACGGTCAAGGTGACCGTGATGAGCACGGGCAAGACGTACACCGCGACGGTGGTCGGCTCCGACACCAAGGACGACGTGGCCGTGCTCCAGCTCGCCGATGCCAGCGGGCTCACGACGGTCACCACCGACAGCACGCTTCCGGTCGTGGGCGACGCCGTGACCGCGGTCGGCGACGCCGACGGCACCGTGGACCACCTCAGCGCCGCCACGGGCGAGGTGATGGCCCTCGACGAGCAGATCACCACGCAGAGCGAGGGCAACACCGAGGGACAGACGCTCACCGGGCTGATCGAGATCAGCAACGACGTGATCTCCGGCGACTCCGGCGGGGCGACGTACGACGCACAGGGCGAGGTGCTCGGGATGACCACGGCGGCGTCGAGCGGCGGTGACGTGACCGGATACGCGATCCCGATCGCGAAGGTGCTCCAAATCGCCGACGACCTGCGCAGCGGCGTCACCAGCAGCCGCTACGCCTACGGCCGGCCGGCGTTCCTGGGTGTCGCACTGGGCGACGCCTCGAGCACCGTGGCCGGCGCCTACCCGGGCACCCCCGCCGCGGGGGTCGGGCTGACCGAGGGCGACACCATCACCGCCGTCGACGGCACTACGGTCAGCACCTCGTCCGCCCTCCGCGAGGCCATCGCCGGGCACCAGCCCGGAGACACGGTGCGCCTCCAGTGGACGGACACGTCCGGGTCGTCGCACACCGCGACGGTGACACTGGTCGCCGGACCGGTCCGCTGACTCAGCGCTTCCGCTTCTCCCGCGGCTTCTGGATCAGGTGGATCGGCGTGCCGACGAAGCCGAACTCCTCGCGCAGCCGGCGCTCGATGTAGCGGAGGTACGACGCCTCCAGCTTGCCGGAGGTGAACAGCACGAACGTCGGCGGCGCCGTGCGACGGCTGGGTCGCGAACAGCACCTTGGGCTGCTTGCCGCCGCGCACCGGGTGGGGGTGCTCGGCGACCAGCCGGCCGAGGAACGCGTTGAGCGCGCCGGTGCCGACCCGGGTCTCCCAGCCCTCGAGCGCGGCGTCGAGCGCCGGCACCAGCCGGTCGACGTGCCAGCCGGTCTTCGCGGTGATGTTGATCCGGGGCGCCCACGGCACGCGCACGAGGTCGCGCTCGATCTCGCGGTCGAGGTAGTAGCGGCGCTCCTCGTCGACGAGGTCCCACTTGTTGAACGCGATCACCAGGGCGCGACCGGCCTCGGCGACGGTCATGATGATCCGCTGGTCCTGCTCGGAGATCGGCTGCGAGCCGTCGACGACCAGCACCGCCACCTCGGCCCGGTCGATCGCGGTGTTGGTGCGCAGGCTCGCGTAGTACTCCTGGCCGGACGCCTCCTTGACCCGCTTGCGGATGCCGGCGGTGTCGATGAACCGCCACGGCCGCCCGCCGAGCTCGATCAGCTCGTCGACCGGGTCGACCGTGGTGCCGGCGACGTCGTCGACGACGACCCGGTCGGCCTTGGCCAGCTTGTTGAGCAGCGACGACTTGCCGACGTTGGGCTTGCCGACGATCGCGACCCGGCGTGGTCCGCCGACCGGCTCCCACGACTCGGGGAGGCGTCTCCGGCAGCGCGGCGAGCACGGCGTCGAGCAGGTCGCCCGAGCCGCGTCCGTGCAGCGCGGAGACCGGCATCGGCTCCCCCAGCCCGAGGTTCCACAGCCCGTAGGCCTCGGCCTCGGTGCGCGGGTCGTCGACCTTGTTCGCCGCCAGCACCACCGGCTTGCCCGACCTGCGCAGGATCTTCACGACCGCCTCGTCGGCGTCGGTGATCCCGACCCCGGCGTCGACCACGAACATCACCGCGTCGGCGATGCTGACCGCGACCTCGGCCTGGGCGACGATCCGCTCGAAGAGACCACGGGCGTCGGGGTCCCAGCCGCCGGTGTCGACGACGGTGAAGGCGCGGCCGTTCCAGGTGGCGTCGTAGGAGACGCGGTCACGGGTCACGCCGGGCCGGTCCTCGACGACCGCCTCGCGGCGGCCGATGATCCGGTTGACCAGCGTCGACTTGCCCACGTTGGGGCGGCCGACGACGGCCAGCACCGGGGTCGGGCCGACGACCGTGTCGTCGGCAATCGGGTCGGTCATTCGGGGTCCCCGGGGAAGCAGGAGCGAAGCGAGTGCCTTTTTGGGGTGATCACAGAATTTCCTCACGGTTCGGGTCCGGGAGGGGACCCGGGGTGGTCATGCCAGTGCGCCGCTCGGCGGCGTCCAGCAGGTCCTTCAGCACCAGGCGGACCTGCTCGGCGCTGCGTCGTACGTCGGCCTGGCGGCGTGGCCACGGCTGCTGGTCCAGGTGGACCGGCTCGCCGTACTGCATCACGACCCGGGTGCCCTTCGGCGGGATCGACCTCGTGGAGCCGCCGGGCTCGCGCGTCCCGAGGTAGACCAGCGGCAGCACCGGTGCCCCGGTGACGAGCGCGAGGTACGCAGCCCCGCCCTCGGTGGTCAACAGCTCACCGGCGCCGCGTGTTCCCTCGGGAAAGACGCCGACGCAGCCGCCGTCGCGCAGGACCCGCAGCGCGGTGCGCACGGCGAACGGGTCGACCGTCTCGCGCCAGACCGGGATCTGGCCGGACTGGCGCAGGAACGGGCCCATCGGGCCGGTGAACATCTCCCGCTTGGTGAGCGCGTGCAGCGGGCGCGGTGCCAGATCGCCATCAGTGGGCCGTCGATGAAGCCGGTGTGGTTCGCCGCGACGACCACCGGCCCGGCCGCCGGGAAGTGCTGCTGCGCCGGTGACCTGCACGTCGTACCAGCGGCGGATGATGCCGCGGCAGGTGCCACCCAGCCCGCGGAGCGCCCAGGTGTGCGGGCCGCGGACGTCGGAGGTGCGGGGCAGGTCCTCGTGCAGACGGCGGGTGGCGCTGGCGTTCACGCCGCCCCGACCGTGTCGCGCACCAGCGCCACGACCCGGTCGACGACCTCCTGCAGCGTGTACGGCGTGGTGTCGATGTGGACCGCGTCCGCAGGCACCGTCAGCGGCGCGGTGGCGCGCCCGGAGTCGATCGCGTCGCGACGGATCAGGTCGGCCTCGGTGGCGTCGACCGAGCCGGCGCCGTTCTCCGCGGTACGCCGCAGCGGCGCGCGCGGACGGGTCGGCGGTGAGGTACACCTTGACCTCGGCGCTCGGGCCACACGACCGAGCCGATGTCACGCCCCTCGACCACGATGCCGCCGTCGCCGATCAGCGACCGCTGGAGCGCGAGCAGCCGGGCGCGCACCTCGGGCACGGACGCCACGTCGGAAACGGCGGCGGTGACCTCCTGGGTCCGGATCGCCGCGGCCACGTCGACGCCGTCGACCGCGATCGTCGGGTCCTGCGGGTCGGTGCCGGACGCGATCACGGGCCGGTCGGCGAGCGTCGCGACCAGGGCGTGGTCGGTGACGTCGACGTCGTTGTCGAGCATCCACCGTGTCATCGCGCGGAACTGGGCGCCGGTGTCGAGGTAGCGCAGGCCGAGAGCCGTCGCGACACCGCGCGAGGTGCTCGACTTCCCGGATCCGGAGGGCCCGTCGATGGCCACGACAATCGTGGGGACAACCGTGCTGTTCACGGGGCAGGATCCTACCGGTGGACGACCCAGTCCCTCGCCTCGAGAGCGTCGCGGAGCGGGTCCGCGGACGTGTCCTTCACCACGAGCTCGACGAGACCGACCGGGCGACCGGGGTCGTGGTCGATGCGCAGGTCCTCGATGTTGGTGCCGATCTCCCCCACGTCGGCGAACAGCCGGGCCAGCTCGCCGGGGTGGTCGGGCACCGAGACGTGGACCGACGCCGTCTCCTCGGCCGGTCCCCCGTGCTTGCCCGGGATCACCTGGGTGCCGGCCACCCCACGACGCAGCACCTCGTCGAGGTCCTCCGGTTCGTCGAGCGCGCCGATCAGCTCGTCGAGCTCCAGCTGGATGTCAGAGCAGGACCTCGCGCAGTGCCGGCGCGTTGGAGATCAGGATCTGTCGCCACAGGGCCGGGTCGCCGGCGGCGATCCGGGTCACGTCCCGCACGCCCTGGCCCGAGAGCGCGAGCTGGCGCGGGTCGGCGTCGAGCGAGCCGTCCCGCGACCAGCACCGCCATCAGGTGCGGCAGGTGGGAGGTGAGGGCGACCGCGCGGTCGTGGTCGCGCGGCGTGATCCGGACGGTCGCGGCGCCACACGCGGCCGCGAGCAGCTCGATGGTGTCCACCGCCTGGTCCGAGGACGTGAGGTGCGGGGTGATCGCCCAGGGGCGGCCGTCGAACAGCGCGGCACTGGCGGCGAGCGGGCCCGAGCGCTCGCTGCCGGCCATCGGGTGGCTACCGACGTAGTGCGTGAGCGCCTCGGGACCGACCAGCCGGCCGATCCGCTCCACGAGCGGCCACTTCACGCTCCCGACGTCGGTGACCAGGGACCCGGCTGCCAGCGACTGCGCCACGACCTGCGGAATGGCACTGGGCGGCACGGCCACGACCACGACGGGCGCCGTCCTGCCCTGCGGAGCGGGCACGCCCGGCACCGAGGCCGGCGGCCGTACGCACGTTGTCCTGGGACCGGTCGCTGAGCCAGACCTCGACCCCGACCCGGGCCAGCGCGAGCCCGATCGACGTGCCGAGCAGTCCGGCGCCGACGACGTGGATCCGGTCGCCGTCCCATTCAGTCATCTTCAGTCATCCGGGACCGACCTCACGCGGGTCAGGTCGCTGCGCAGCGTCGCGGCCCCGTGCAGGTACACGTGCGTCACGTCGGCCTTGGGCAGCTCCGACTCGACGTGGGCCAGCAGCCGCACGACCCGGGGCATGGAGCCCTCGATCTCCAGCTCCCGGGCGCACAGCAGCGGGATCTCACCGAAGCCGAGCTGGCGGGCGGCGTACGCCGGGAACTCGGCGTGCAGGTCACCGGTGGCCGTGAACACGACGCTGATGAAGTCGTCGACCTCGAGCGCGTTGGCGTCCATCACGGCCAGCACCAGCTCCGCCACCCGGTCGAGCATCTGCTCCCGGGTGTCCGTCTTCCAGCTGGGTGGCTCCGCGCACCGCGCGCACCGACATCAGGACCCCTTCCCGTGACCCGCAACCCTAGCTGCGGCCGGCGCGCGGCTTCGAACGTGCCCGAATCCACGTCGATCCCTTGGTCGAATGTCGTTACTGGGCGTTGGCCCACTTCAGCTGGAGGCGCCAGACGCCCTTCCTGATGGCGTACTCGGCGCTAGACCCCCTGACCGGGCATGAGCAGCACTTCGGCTATCGCCCGATCCTGCACGCCGACGTCACGCGTGCGGTGACCCGACCTCGGGTGTCCCGAGATGTTGTGCGACCCGGGACATCCGCACTGTTCACGGGCCTACAGGTGGCCCGCGTCGAGCAGGACTCCCAGCTCGTCGCGGGTCAGCTCGCGCAGCGTGCCCTGCCTGAGCCGGTCGAGCCCCACCGGGCCGATCCGGGTGCGGGTCAGCCGCTGCACCGGGTGGCCGACGTGGTCGAGCAGCCGGCGGACGATCCGGTTGCGACCCTCGTGGATCACCAGCTCGACGATGCTCTTCTCGCCCTGCGTCGAGATCACCCGGGCCCGGCGCACCTCCACCGGCCCGTCGTCGAGGGTCGACGCCCTTGCGCGAGCCGCTCGAGCGTGGCCTTGGTGACCACGCCGGTGACCTCCGCGACGTACGTCTTCTCGACCTCGTACGACGGGTGCGCCAGCCGCTGCGCGAAGTCACCGTCGTTGGTCAGCATGATCAGCCCGTCGGTGTCGGTGTCGAGCCGGCCGACGTGGAACAGCCGCTCGGGCCGGTCGGCGACGTAGTCGGTCAGAGTCGGGCGGCCCTCCGGGTCGGACATCGTGGAGACCACGCCGCGCGGCTTGTTGAGCACCAGGTAGACGTTGGCGCTGACCGGCGGCAGGCGCTTGCCGTCGACCCGGATCACCGCGGTCCGCGGGTCGACCTTGGTGCCGAGCCGGGTGACCACCTCGCCGTCGACCTCGACCGCGCCGGCCAGCATCAGCTCCTCGCACTTGCGGCGGCTGGCCACCCCGGACTGCGCGAGCAGCTTCTGCAGCCGGACCAGACCGTCGTCGTCGGTCCGGCAGGTCGGCCGGGGTCGTCGTCACGAGGCTCGCTCGGCTGACCGGGACTCCTCGAGGTCGCCCTCGAGGTCGGCCATGTCCGGCAGGAACGGCGCAAGCTCGGGCAGGTCGTCGAGCGAGGTCAGCCCGATCCGCTCCAGGAAGTAGCTCGTCGTGCGGTAGAGGTGGGCGCCGGTCTCGTGGTCGGTGCCGGCCTCCTCGACCAGGCCGCGGGTGAGCAGCGTGCGCATCACGCCGTCGACGTTGACCCCGCGCACGGCCGAGACCCGGGCGCGGCTGACCGGCTGCTTGTAGGCGACGACGGCGAGCGTCTCCAGCGCCGCCTGGGTGAGCCGGGCCTGCTGCCCGTCGAGCACGAACTTCTCCACCACGGTGGCGTAGTCGTCGCGCGTGTAGAAGCGCCAGCCGCCGGCGACGTTGCGCAGCTCGAAGCCGCGGCCCTGCTCGTCGTACTCCCCGGCCAGCGCGGCGAGCTCCTTGCTCACCTCGGTCACCGGGTAGCCGACCGCGGTGGCCAGCGTGACCTGGTCGAGCGGCTGGTCGGCGACCATCAGCACCGCCTCCAGGGCGGGCCGCAGCTCGGCGACGGGCACCGCCAGCACCTCGTCGGTCTGCTCGTCCGAGTACGTCTCAGTCATCGGTGGTCTCCTCCACGGCGGGCACCTCGTCGGGCACCGGAACGCCGTCGAACTCGTCGGTGATCTCGACCTCGCCCTCGTCGGCGCCGGTCCAGCGGACGGTCAGCTCGCCGAGCGGGCTCATCTGCTCGAAGGCCACCGCGCCCTCGCGGAACAGCTCGAGCAGCGCCAGGAAGCGGGCCACCCGGGTCAGCATGTCGGGGGAGTCGCCGGTGAGCGCCCGGAAGGTCAGCGTGCCCTGCCGGCGCAGCCGCTCGACCACGATCACCGCCTGCTCCCGCACGCTGACCGTCGGCGCGTGGATGTGGGCGAGGGAGAGCTCGGGCACCGGCTTCGGCTCCAGCGCCTTGGCCGCGAGCGCCGCGAACTCCTCGAGCCCGAGCCCGATCAGCACCTCGGGCAGCAGGCTGGCGAACCGCTCGTCGAGGCCGACCGCGCGCGGGTGGCGCCGTGCCTCGCTCGCCGATCCGCTGCTCGAGCACGACGCGCACCTGCTTGTAGGCGCGGTACTGCAGCAGCCGGGCGAACAGCAGGTCGCGCGCCTCGAGCAGCGCGAGGTCCTCCTCGTCCTCGACGTCGCCCGGCGGCAGCAGCCGCGCCGTCTTGAGGTCGAGCAGCGTGGAGGCGACCACGAGGAACGCCGTGGTCTGCTCGAGGTCCCACTGGTCGGGTCGTCGTCGGCGCCGCGCTTGATGTGGGCGATGAACTCGTCGGTGACCGTCGAGAGCGCCACCTCGGTGACGTCGAGCTTGTGCTTGGAGATCAGGCTGAGCAGCAGGTCGAACGGGCCCTCGAAGTTGTCCAGGTGCAGCGAGAAGGCAGCGTCGACGTGCTCGGGCGCCTCGACGGTGTTCATCGTCGGGGTCCCCGCGGAGGCGTGAGCGCAGCGAGCGGCTTCGTGGGGTGATTCATGCTGGGCTTCATCGACCGATCAGGCGCTGGACCAGCTGGCTGTCGTCGCCGTTGGACTCCAGGTCGGCCAGCGCCATGGCCACCGCCTCCCGGACGAGCCGTCCGCGGTCGACGGCCACGCCGTGCAGGCTGCGCAGCGAGAGCCGGGCGTGCTCGATCTCGAGCAGCTCGGCAGCGGTCACGTAGACGGTCATCTTCTCGTCGTGCCGCACCCGTCCGCTGGGCCGCCGACTGCGCCGACCGTCGCGGCCCGACTCGGACTCGTCCTGCTCCTGCTGGGCGTCCGTCCGGTCCTGCGAATACTCGATCGGGCGGAAGAGATCGTCGGCCGCCGGCAGGCTCACTCGTCGCGCCACCGGGCCAGCACTTCCTTGGCGAGCTGACGGTAGGCGACCGCGCCGGCCGAGCTCGACGCGTAGCTGGTGATCGGCTCCCCGGCGACCGTGGTGTCGGAGAACTTCACGGTGCGGCGGATCACGGTGTGGAAGACGGTGTCGCCCCAGGCCTCGACCAGCCGGGCCATCACCTCGCGGCCGTGCAGGGTGCGCCCGTCGTACATCGTGCCGAGCACGCCGTCGATCTCGAGGTCGGGGTTGAGCCGCTCGCGGACCTTGTCGATCGTGTTCTTGAGCAGCGCCACGCCGCGCAGCGCGAAGAACTCGCACTCGAGCGGCACGATCACGCCGTCGGAGGCGGTCAGCGCGTTGACGGTGAGCAGGCCGAGCGAGGGCTGGCAGTCGATCAGGATCACGTCGTACTTCTCCAGCGCCGGCCGGAGCACCCGCTGGAGCGTCTGCTCGCGCGCCACCTCGTGGACCAGCTGGACCTCGGCGGCGGACAGGTCGATGTTGGTCGGCAGCAGGTCCATGCCCGCGATCCCGCTCGGCACGACGACGTCGTCGAGCGTGACGTCGCGCTCCATCAGCAGGTTGTAGACGGTGAGGTCCATCGTGTGCGGGTTCATGCCGAGCCCGACCGACAGCGAGCCCTGCGGGTCGAAGTCGACCAGCAGCACCTTGCGGCCGTACTCGGCGAGCGCGGCACCCAGGTTGATCGTGGTCGTGGTCTTGCCGACGCCGCCCTTCTGGTTGCACATCGAGACGACGCGGGCCGGGCCGTGGTGGGTCAGCGGCTCGGGCTCCGGGATGTCGATCATCGGCCGCGGCCCGGTCGGGCCGGTCGGGCGCTCCACGGCTGGCGACGCGCCGCCGGAGCGGCGGCGTCTGCTGGCTGGCCAGGGCGGGCACCGGACGACGTCGGGTGCTCCTCCTGGGTTCGATGGTCACGGCTGGGCCGCACGGCGACCGGACCTGAGTCCTCGACGAGCTCCTCGTTGCCGGGGTACCCAGCACTCATAGAACGGCCTCCTGGATGTCTGCCACGGGATTCTGTCGCTCTCGATGTCGACAGATCCATTTGTCGTGGCGACGCGCGCGACTCTATGCACCCGGGGACCCGATCTCAACGGCACCGCGCGGACGAAGTGGACGCACGCCGAATCTGGGGATTGCGTGTGCGCTCCTCAGGCGGCGAGTGCACAGGCAAGGCCCGCGATGTGGACGAACCTGTGCACGCCGCGGCACTCCGACCCGGCTACTCGAGCGCCCGCGGGTGCGCCGCGGCGTACACCTCGCGCAGCCTGTCGACGGTGACCAGCGTGTAGATCTGCGTGGTCGTCACCGACGCGTGGCCGAGCAGCTCCTGCACCACCCGGACGTCGGCCCCGCCGTCGAGCAGGTGGGTCGCGAACGAGTGCCGCAGCGTGTGCGGCGAGACCTCCGCGGTCACCCCGGCCCGCTCGGCGGCCGGACGAGCACGGTCCAGGCGCTCTGCCGCGAGAGCCGCCCGCCGCGGGCGTTGAGGAACAGCGCCCCCGGCCTTGCTGCCGGTGCCGGCCGCGGCCAGGTCCGGGCGGGCACCGGCGAGGTACGCCGAGACCGCCGCGCGGGCGTAGCAGCCGACCGGCACGAGCCGCTCCTTGCCGCCCTTGCCGCGCAGCAGCACGGTGCCGTCGCTCGAGGTCGAGGTCGTCGACGTCGAGGCCCGACCGCCTCGGAGATCCGGGCGCCGGTGCCGTAGAGCACCTCGAGCAGCGCCCGGTCGCGCAGCGCCAGCGCCGTGCCGGCCGCGCCCGCCGCCTCGAGGATCGCCTCGACGTCGTCGAGCGGGATCGCCTTGGGCAGCCGCTTGGCCGGCGCGGCGGGCGGACGCCGGCGCGACGGGTCGTGGCGTGGCCAGCCCGTCGCGGACCGCGAACCGGTGGAACCCGCGCACCGCGACCACGGTGCGCCCCGCCGACGACGCGCTCAGCGGCGGGTGGTCGGCGTCGCCCTCGCGCAGCGCGACCAGGAACGCGGTGACGGTCGCCTCGGTGACGTCGCCGAGCTCGGCGACGTCGTGGGCGAGCAGGAACCCGACGTAGCGGCGCAGGTCGCGCCGGTACGACGAGAGCGTGTTGTCGGCCAGCCCGCGCTCGACCGTCGAGGTGGTCGAGGTACGTGCGCAGGCCGCGCACCAGGCCGGTCGTCGAGCCGTGGCGTGTCATGTCGAGCCTGCTCGAGCGTTCATGTCGAGCCTGTCGGGACGACCAGGTCAGGCGAGCACCTCCTCGAGCGCGACCGCGTCCAGGCCGTGGGCCTCGGCGACCGGGCCGTTGGTCGACCTTGCCGGCGTGGGTGTTGAGCCCGAGCGCCAGCGAGTGGTCGTCGCGGCAGGCCTGCTGCCAGCCCTTGTGCGCCAGCGCCACCGTGTAGGGCAGCGTCACGTTGGTCAGCGCGTAGGTCGAGGTGTTCGGCACCGCGCCGGGCATGTTCGCGACGCAGTAGAAGACCGAGTCGTGCACCATGTACGTCGGGTCGGCGTGCGTCGTGGCGTGGGTGTCCTCGAAGCAGCCGCCCTGGTCGACCGCGATGTCGACGAGCACCGAGCCCGGCTTCATCCGCGACACCAGCTCGTTGCTGACCAGCGTCGGCGCCTTGGCGCCGGGGACCAGCACCGCGCCGATGACCAGGTCGGCCTCGATCACCTGCTGCTCGATCGTCAGCTTCGAGGACGCCAGGTCGTGCACCCGGTTGTTGTAGCGCCAGACGACATCCGCAGCTTGTCGATGTTGGTGTCGAGCACGATCACCTCGGCCTCCATGCCGAGCGCGATCGTGGCGGCGTTCATGCCGGAGACGCCGGCGCCGATGACGACGACCTTGGCGTTGGCGACCCCGCCGACGCCGCCCATCAGCACGCCGCGGCCGCCCTCGGCCTTCATCAGCGAGTGCGCGCCGACCTGCGGCGCGAGGCGGCCGGCGACCTCGGACATCGGGGCGAGCAGCGGCAGCGCGCCCGAGGGCAGCTGCACGGTCTCGTAGGCGATGCCGGTGACCTTGCGCTTGGGCAGCGCCTCGGTCAGCGGCTGGTCGGCGGCCAGGTGCAGGTAGGTGAAGAGCATCTGGCCCTCGCGCATCCGGTGGTACTCCTCCGCGATCGGCTCCTTGACCTTGAGCACCATGTCGGCGCTCGCCCCAGACGTCGTCGGCCGGGTCGAGGATCGTGCGCCCGCGGCGACGTACTCCTCGTCGGTGATCGAGGAGCCGACGCCCGCGTCCTGCTCGACGAAGACCTCGTGGCCGTGCGGCACCAGCTCGTGGACGCCGGCGGGGTGATCGCCACCCGGTACTCGTGGTTCTTGACTTCCCGCGGGACGCCGACCTTCACCAGAATCCTCCCTTGCGCAGCCGTCCCGACCTCGTCGTCGGGCGGACTCCTCGCCGTGACCCTACTCGCTCGGGGCGGCGCCGCTCGCGCCGGGTCGAGGACGTCGTAGCGCGAGCACCGCGGTGACCAGCGGGGCGTCGCGCACCCGGCCCGCCAGCACCGCGTCGAGGAGGTCGTCGAGCGGCACCCGGTCGACGCTCATGTCGGCCTCCTCGTGCGCCGGCTCGAAGCCGCCGCGGTCGGCGTCGTGCAGCCCGCGGGCCAGGTAGATCGCGTGCGTCTCCGTCGCTGATCCCCGGCGAGGCAGCACGCGTCACCAGGTGCCGCCAGCGGTCGGCCACGCAGCGCGGTCTCCTCGCGCAGCTCGCGCCGGGCCGCGACCACCGGGTCCTCCCCCGGGACGTCGAGCAGCCCGGCCGGCAGCTCGACCAGCCGGGTCCGGACCGGGTGGCGGTACTGGCGCAGCACGAGCACCCGCTCGTCGTCGTCGACGGCCAGGACCAGCACCGCGCCGGGGTGCTCGACGACGTAGCGGTCGAACGTCCGCGTCAGGACGACCGGGCGCGCTCAGGGTCGTCGGCGCGCAGCGCCAGCACCCAGTCGCCGCGGTAGAGGTCCGTTGACCGGGCGACGGGCCACTCGACCGGCTCGTCGCGCAGGTCCTCGCACGCCTGTGCCCCGTCAGCTCTCGTCGTCGTCGTCGGCGGGCGGGCGGCGCAGCCCGGACTCGTCGATCGGGAACCGGAGCTCGCGCTGCCGGGTGAGCGCCGCGCCGACCAGACCGGCGAACAGCGGGTGCGGCCGGGTCGGGCGCGACCGGAGCTCCGGGTGCGCCTGGGTGGCGACGTAGTACGGGTGCACGTCGCGCGGGCAGCTCGACGAACTCGACCAGGTGGCCGTCCGGCGACGTGCCGGAGAAGACCAGGCCGGCCGTCCTCGAGCGGTCCGCGGTAGCCGTTGTTGACCTCGTAGCGGTGCCGGTGCCGCTCGTCGACCTGGTCGGCGCCGTAGGCCTGCGCGGACCACGCGAGCCCTCGGCAGGTCGGCCGGGTAGAGGCCCGAGGCGCATCGTGCCGCCGAGGTCGCCCGCGCCCTCGACGAACGTCGTCCTGCTCGGCCATCGTCGCGATGACCGGCTGCGGGCAGTCGGGGTCGAACTCGGTGGAGTCGGCCTTCTCGAGGCCGGCGACGTTGCGGGCGTACTCGATCACCATGCACTGCAGGCCGAGGCACAGGCCGAGCGTCGGGATGCCGTGGGTGCGGGCGTAGGCCAGCGCGCCGAGCTTGCCCTCGATGCCGCGGATGCCGAAGCCGCCGGGCACGCAGATCGCGTCGACGTCGGCGAGCTGCCTGGCGCGCCCCGTCGGGGTCTCGCAGTCGTCGGAGGCGACCCAGCCGATGTTGACCTTGGCGTCGTGGGCGAAGCCGCCGGCCCGCAGCGCCTCGGTCACCGACAGGTAGGCGTCGGGCAGGTCGATGTACTTGCCGACCAGCGCGACCGTGACCTCCTCGCTCGGGTGGTGCACCCGGCGCAGCAGCTCGTCCCACGCGGTCCAGTCGACGTCGCGGAACGGCAGGTTGAGCCGGCGTACGACGTAGGCGTCGAGGCCCTCGCCGTGCAGCACCTTCGGGATGTCGTAGATCGACGGGCGCGTCGACCGCGGTGACCACGGCCTCCTCGTCGACGTCGCACATCAGCGAGATCTTGCGCTTGATCGAGCTCGGGATCTCGCGGTCGGCGCGGCAGACGATCGCGTCGGGCTGGATGCCGATCGAGCGCAGCGCGGCGACCGAGTGCTGGGTCGGCTTGGTCTTCAGCTCGCCGGACGGGCCGATGTAGGGCACCAGCGAGACGTGCAGGAAGAAGCAGTTGTCGCGGCCGACGTCGTGGCGCACCTGGCGGGCGGCCTCGAGGAACGGCAGCGACTCGATGTCGCCGACGGTGCCGCCGATCTCGGTGATCACGACGTCGATCCGTCCGGTCGACGCGGCTGCGCCATCGCGCGGATCCGGTCCTTGATCTCGTTGGTGATGTGCGGGATCACCTGCACGGTGTCGCCGAGGTACTCGCCGCGGCGCTCCTTGGCGATCACCGTCGAGTAGACCTGGCCGGTGGTGACGTTGGCGATCCGGTCGAGGTCGGTGTCGAGGAAGCGCTCGTAGTGCCCGATGTCGAGGTCGGTCTCGGCGCCGTCGTCGGTGACGAAGACCTCGCCGTGCTGGAACGGGTTCATCGTGCCGGGGTCGACGTTGAGGTACGGGTCGAGCTTCTGCATCGTGACCCGCAGCCCGCGCGCCTTCAGCAGGTTGCCGAGGCTGGAGGCGGTCAGGCCCTTGCCGAGCGAGGAGGCGACGCCTCCGGTGACGAAGACGTGCTTGGTCGGCTGGCGATCGGCCAAGGAGGACTCCCGTGGGCCGAGGGCGAGATGGCGAAGCGGCGATGTCTCCACGGGGTTCTAGCCTACCAACCGCCGTCGGGGTCGCCGCGCCGACACGGCGGGACCGGTGTCCGAACTCAGCCGTCACCCGGTCGTGCCGCCGGGCACGGGGCCGTCGGCCGCGTCGACGGCGCCGTACTGGCCGGTGCCGGCCGTGAGGTCCTGCGCGGCGGCCAGCAGCGTGACCACCGCGCCGGCGCCGGTGCCGGCGCGTCGACGGTCGACAGTGCGCGCCGAGAGCCCGACGTCGTCGCGGACCTGCGGACCAGGCCGCCGTCGCGGGCGGCGTCGGCCGGCCCGGCGAGGACCACGCTGGACACCTCGTCGGTGAGCGCGTCGGCGACGACCGCGTGGATCTCGTCGATCGCCGGCCTGCGTGCCGGACTGCGCCGCCCGGGCCGGTCACCACCAGCACCACCGGGCCGCGGCCCGTTGGCGTGCCCACGGCGGACACCAGGCCGGCCGTGCTGAAGCCCGGACCAGGATGCGGGCTCGTCGGTGTCGTAGCGCTGCGGCGCCTTGGACCTGGTGCCGATCGCGCGGGCGAGGAGCAGGCCGATGCGCTCGTACGTCGACGCGTCCGCCGGCATCTCCACGTCGCTGGCCTCGGGCTCCAGCTGGGTGCCCAGCTCGTCGACGAGCCCCTTGTTCGCGGCGTCGACGAGCTGGTCGCCGACCGCGGTAGCGCGCCGACCAGCTTGCCGCCGGCGGCGCTGACCAGGTCCTGGACGGCGGAGACGTCGCACGGTTGGCGCCGGGCAGCTCACCACCGTGACGGGCACGCCGCGCAGCGTGTCCCGCGAGGACGGTCGGCGCGGTCGCCTTGGCGAAGCCGTCGGTGAACGTCGCGGAGGCCCGCGAGCTCGGCGGATCTCGTGGCGCTGCTCGGTCTGGTCTTCTTCCGGGCGGCCTGCTCCTTCGACCAGGGTGTTGTCCACCTCGCCCTTGAGCGGGCCGCCGCCGAGCGCGATCCCGATGGCCAGGGCCAGGAAGACCGAGACGAGGGAGACGATGTGGTAGCGGAAGGTGATCACGTGAAGAGTCCCTCGATGTCGTCGAAGCGGGCCTGGATCCAGTCGCCGGCGTCGTGCCACCAGACGTTGCCGATCGGGGTGGTGGCCATCGCCAGCCACGAGCGCGACGAGCGCCACGAGCAGGATCACGAGGAGGTGCCAGCCGCGCACCCGGCCGGTGTAGAGCGCGGGCACGGCGGAGGCGTCGACCAGCTGCTGGCCGACCCGGAGCCGGGTCAGGAAGGTGCTGGCCTGGTCGGACCGGCCGCGGTCGAGGAACTCCTCGAGCCTGGCGTCCGGGCCGACCGGGACGATCAGTCGAGGCGCCGGCGCCGTGCGACCAGGAGCAGGGCGAGGTCGACGAGTCGGCGTCGCTGGTGACCCGGGGCGCCCCGATCCCCCAGCGCTGCAGGCGGTCGGCGGCCGCCGTACGTTCCGAGCGGCGCTCGTGGACGACCAGCTCGCGTGCCTCCCGGAGCACCGACTCGGTCAGCGCGTCGTCGTCGTCGGACCCGACCAGAGCTGCGGAGACCAGCACCACGTCCGGTCGCAGCCGGTGGCCGAGCAGCACGTGGGCGCCGCCGTCGACGCCGACCAGCACCGGCCGCTGCTCGCGGATGAAGCGGCGCAGCTCCTCGAGCTCCTCGTCGTGCCGCGCTCCGCGGGCGACGACGACCACCGGCCGTCCGTCGATCCGGGTGCGCAGCGTGGGCAGTCCCTCGCCGTTGAGGAGCAGGTCCTGCTCGCGGCGCAGGAACTCCGTGCTGTTGTGGGTGAAGCCTCCAGCTGGCGTGCCGAGGCCGATCCGGGCCTCGTCCGCCGGCGCGTGATGTCGTCGGGACCGAGCTCCCGGACCGGAGCAGCTCGCCGTCCTCGCCGTGGACGACACCCTCGTGGATCCGGACCGTCGCGCCGTCCTCGACCCTGCCGACGTCGTCGGGACGTCGCCTCGAGCAGCAGCACGCCGGCGTCCGCGAGCAGCTCGGGACCGAGGGTCGGGTAGCGGCCGGAGACGAACGGTGCGCTGTTCACGACCGCGACCACGCCGTGGTCGAGCAGCGCGCGGGCCGTGGATGCGTCGAGGTCGGGGCGGTGCACCACCGCGACGTCACCGGGCCCCAGCCGGGATGCCAGTGAGCCGGAGCGGCGGTCCACCCGCGCCGTGCCCGACAGCCCCGGCAGCTCGGGTGCGCTGTCGCGTCGGGAGGGGAGCTTCATGGCGCGCCCATGGTGCCATGCAGGTCCGCACACCCCTGCGGACCCGGGGCCAGGCGTTGCTGCTAGGGGTGTCGCACCTCGCGGGCGGTGGCGAGCAGCTCCTCGGCGTGCGCCAGGGCGGTCTCGGACTCCTCCAGGCCGGCCAGCATGCGCGAGAGCTCCCGCACCCGGGCCTCGTCGTCGAGCACGGTGCAGGTCGGAGGTGGTGACCAGCCCGTCGCTGGACTTCGCGCACCACGACGTGCCGGTCGGCGAACGCCGCGACCTGGGGCAGGTGGGTGACCACCACCACCTGGGAGGTGCGGGCCAGCATCGCCAGCCGGCGGCCGACCTCGACCGCGGCCTTGCCGCCGACCCCGGCGTCGACCTCGTCGAAGACGAACGTCGGCACCGGGTTGGTGCCGGCCAGCACCACCTCGAGCGCCAGCATCACCCGGGACAGCTCGCCGCCCGAGGCGCCCTTGGCGAGCGGCCGCGGCGTCGGCGCCCACGTTGGCCGCCAGCAGCAGCTCGACGTCGTCGACGCCGTCGGGGCCGAAGCGCACCGCGCGCCCGTCGACCTCCAGCCCGTCGGGGTCGTCGTGCCGGGCCACGGAGACCGCCACCCGGGCGTGCGGCATCGCCAGCAGGGCGAGCTCGGCGGTCACCTGGTCGCCGAGGCGCTGGGCGGCGTCGCGCCGAGCGGCCGAGATCGTCGCGGCCAGACGTCGGCCAGCCGTCGCGCGCAGGTCGTCGCGCTCGGCCCGCAGCGGCGCGATCCGGTCGTCGGTGTCGTCGAGCTCGAGCAGCCGCTGGGCGGAGGCCTGGCGACCAGGCGAGCACCTCGTCGATGTCCTCGCCGTACTTGCGGGTGAGCGCGATCAGCGCCGCCCGCCGCTCGGAGACCGTCGCCAGCCGGGCCGGGTCGGACTCCAGGCCCGAGGCGTAGGAGGCCACGTCGGCGGCGACGTCGCTCGAGCAGGTAGGACGCCTCGGCCAGCCGGTCGGCGAGACCGGCCGACCTGCGGGTCGTGCTCGCGCACGCCGTCGAGGGCCCGCGGGCGGCCGCCATCGCGCCCAGCGCGTCGGGGGCACCGTCGTCGGAGGACAGCACCTCGCGCGCCTGCTCGGCGGCCGTGCGCAGCGTGTCGGCGAACCCGAGCCGCTGCTCCTCGGCGGCGAGCGTGCAGCGTCCTCGCCGGGCTGCGGGCCGACCGCCTCGATCTCGGTCAGGCCGTACCGGAGCAGGTCGGCCTCGCGGGCCCGCTCGCGGGCGCTGCGCGACCACCTCGGTCGAGCTCGCGCTCGACGGACGCGGAGTCGGCGGTAGGCCTCCGCGTAGGCCCGCGCCGGCGCGGTCACCGGCTCGGCGCCGGCGAACCGGTCGAGCGCGTCGCGCTGGGCCTCCGGACGCAGCAGCCGGTGCTGGTCGGACTGGCCGTGCACCGCGACCAGCGCGTCGGTCAGCGTCGCTCAGGCTGCCGGCGGGCACCGAGGCGCCCCCGGCGAAGGCCCGCGAGCGGCCCTCGGCGGACACCTGCCGCGCGAACAGCACGCTGCCGTCGTCGTCCGGCTCGCCGCCGAGCTCCTCGACCGCGGCGCGCGAGCGCGGCGCCGGCACGTGAACCGGCCCTCGACGCGGGCGCTGCGGGCGCCGGTGCGGACGGCCCCGGAGTCGGCGCGGCCGCCGAGCAGCAGCCCGAGGGCGGTGACCAGCATGGTCTTGCCGGCGCCGGTCTCGCCGGTGATCACGGTGAAGCCGGGCCCGAGCTCGAGCACCGACTCGTCGATGACGCCGAGCGAGCGGATCCGCAGCTCCTCGAGCACCGGCGCCCTCGGCCGCCGTTCGTCGCTTGCGCCGGCGCTGCGCCGGCGCCGCGCCAGCCGTCGACCGGGCAGGTCGAACTTGGCCACCAGCCGGTCGGTGAACGGCGCCGCGTGCAGCCGGGCCAGCCGCACCGGCGTTGCGCCGCGTCGTACCTCGATCCGGGCGCCGGGCGGCAGCTCGACCGTCCGCCGGCCGTCGCACCACAGCACGCCCGCGCTCGCGGTCGTCGGTCTGCACCTCGACGGCGAGCACGCTGGTCGGGGCCACCACCAGCGGCCGGGCGAACAGCGCGTGCGCGCTGATCGGCACCATCAGCAGTGCCTCGACGCCGGGCCAGACGACCGGTCCGCCGGCGGAGAAGTTGTAGGCCGTGGAGCCGGTCGGGGTCGCGCAGACCACGCCGTCGCAGCCCCAGCGCGACAGCGGCCGGCCGTCGATCTCGACGACCACCTCGAGCATCCGCTCCCGGGCGGCCTTCTCGACGCTGGCCTCGTTGAGCGCCCAGGTGGTGGTGACCAGCTCGCCGTCCTGGTAGACCGCGACGTCGATCGTGAGCCGCTCCTCGGCGGTGTAGCGGCGGTGCACGATCGCGTCGATCGTGCGTCTCGAGGTCGTCGGACTCGGCCTCGGCCAGGAACCCGACGTGGCCGAGGTTGACCCCGAGCAGCGGGGTGCCGTGCGCGTGGGTCGCCTCGGCGGCCCGCAGGATCGTGCCGTCGCCGCCGATCACGACCGCGAGCTCGCAGTCGTCGGCGGCGTCGTCGCCGTCGGCCCTGCCGATCACCTCGACCTCCGGCTCGGTCAGCCCGAGCTGGGCGGCCTCGTCGGCCAGCAGCCGCACGGCGATGTCGTGCTTGCGCAGCGCGTGGACCACCTCGCGGGCCACGTCGCGCGCGTCCTCGCGGCCGGTGTGCGCGAGCAGGAGGATCGCGCGGACGTCCGCGGGCCCGCGGTGCGACTCGCGAGCAGCGTCGTGATCACGGGTTCACCTTCTCATCCGGCGCCGGACAGATCCGGGGAGCGGGCCACGAGTGCCTCGACCGCTTCGGGCGCGAGTGCGCGCTCTCCGTGCGCAGCCAGACGAAGAACTCCACGTTGCCCGACGGCCCCGGCAGCGGGCTCACCGTGCCGGCCACCGCACCCCAGCCGCGTCGGTCGGCCGCCGCGACGACCTTCTCGACCGCCTCGGCCCGGAGCGCCGGGTCGCGGACCACACCGCCCTTGCCGAGCCGGTCCTTGCCGACCTCGAACTGCGGCTTCACCATCAGCGCCAGGTCGCCGTCGGGTCGCGGTCACGCCGAGCAGGGCGTCGAGCACCAGCGCCAGGGAGATGAAGGACAGGTCGCCGACGACCAGGTCCACGGGACCGCCGACCAGCTCCGGCGTCAGCTCCCGGACGTTGGTCCGGTCGTGGACGCGCACCCGGGGGTCCTGCCGCAGCGACCAGGCCAGCTGGCCGTAGCCGACGTCGACGGCCACCACCTCCGCGGCGCCGGCCCGCAGCAGCACGTCGGTGAACCCGCCGGTCGAGGCGCCCGCGTCCAGGCACCGCCGACCGGCGACGCTCAGGCCCTGCGCCGCGAAGTCGGCCAGCGCCCCGGCCAGCTTGTGGCCGCCCGCGCGAGACGTAGTCGGGACGGTCCGGGTCGTCGCGGACCACGATGTCGGCGTCGATGGTCACCCCGGTGGCCGGCTTGCGGGCCGCGCCGCCGTTGACGGTCACCCGGCCGGCGGCGATCAGCTCGGAGGCGTGCTCGCGGGAACGCGCGGCGCCGCGCCGCACCAGCTCGGCGTCGAGCCGGAGCCGCCGTGGCGGCACGGGTCAGCCCTGGCCCGGCTCGCCGGCCGGAGCCTCGCCCGCGGTCGCCTCGTCGGCCGGCCTGGTCGAGCGCGCGACGCAGCGAGTCGTGCGCGGACTCGAAGACCGCGACGTGCTCGTGCACCGGCAGCGTCCTCGAGGCCCTCGAGCGAGGCGCAGGACCGCGTCGACCGCGGGGTGGCCGGTGCCGTCGGCGACGTCGGCGCCCGGGCGCGGACTGGTCGGCCCGGTGAGCGCCGCTCGCCCTCGTCGCCGCGTCTCGGCGGGGCTCGACGCTCGTCCGGCTCGTCCATGGCGCTCACGCTACCCGCGGCCCGCGCCGGGCACCCGCAGCCCGGCGGTGTCGGCCGGCTCGCCGTGCGCGTCGAGGTGCGCCCAGGCCGCCGCAGCGACCACCCGCCACCAGTCCCCGGGCTCGCCGTCGCCGTCGACCTGCAGCGCGCCGCCGTCGACGCGGGCCGTCCAGCCACCGGCCGACGCGCTGGTCGCCGTCCATCTCGGGGGCCTGCGTGCGCCTCGCCCAGGCCCGCCGAGGTCGGCGGCGACGTACGTCGGCCGCTGCCGCGGCGTCGCCGCCGCCAGGTCGCTCGAGCCCGGTCACCCCGGTCAGCACCAGCAGGCTGTCCCAGCCGGCGTCGATGGGCGCCCTCGATGTCGGTGTCGAGCCGGTCGCCGACCACCAGCGGGTGGTCGCCGCCGACCCGGCGCAGGGTCTCCTCGAACAGCGGCGGCTCGGGCTTGCCCGCGACCACCGGCTCCCGCCCGGCGAACTCCGCGACCAGCGCGCACCAGCGCGCCGTTGCCCGGGCCCGATGCCCGTCGGCCGTCGGGATCGTCAGGTCGGTGTTGGACGCGACCCACGGCAGCCCGTCGCGCACGAGGATCGCCCCGGCGATGACCTGCCGCCACGGCAGGTCGGGGCCGTAGCCCTGGACCACGGCGACCGGGTCGTCCGTCGGCGCTGGTCACCGGCCCCAGCCCACGCTCCCGCAGCGCCGTCGTCGAGCCCCTCACCACCGATCAGGAAGACCTTGCTGCCCTCGGGGAGGTCGTCGGCCAGCAGCGCGCGCGGCGGCCTGCGCGGAGGTGACCACGTCGGCGTCCTCGACCTCGATCCCCGAGCTCGCGCAGGTGCTCGCGCGACGTCGCCGGGCGGCCGCGAGGCGTTGTTGGTGACGTAGGCGAGGTGCATGCCGGCCGCGCGTGCGCGCTCCAGGTGCTCGGGTGCCCCCGGCACGGCGTCGGGACCGACGTAGACGACGCCGTCGAGGTCGAGCATCGCCACGTCGTAGGCCTGCCACAGCGGCGTGCTCGCTCGATCCCAGCACCGGCCGATCCTCGCAGACCGCGCCGCGGGCACGCGGCTCACCCCGACTCGGCGGACGTCCGGCCGCCGGTCCGGCGCACGGGCTCCGCCGCGCGTGCCACCAGCCGCCCGCCGAGCATCTCGATCTCGACCCGGCTGCCGGCTGACCTCACCCGCCGCGGTAGTGCCGCCGGCGCAGCGCGCCCGTCCACCTCGACGGTGTCGCCGACCTGCCACCGGACGCACGGCCGCCGGGCCGGCCGCGCTCCAGGCCGTGCAGTCGACCCAGTCGGACCGCTGGTTGGACCCCTGCGTCATCACCGTCGTCCGTGCGCGGGATGACCAGCCGGAACGAGACGATCGGCGTGCCGCTGGGCAGCTCCCGGTCGGTCGGGTCGGCGCTGAGCCGCCCGCGGACGCTCGACGTGGTTGCCGCCCTCGTCCGTCGCGCTGGTCGTCCTCATCGTCCGCTCCGTCCTCTGCCGCTCGCCGTACAGCAAGCGCTGGTCGAGGATCCGGAGCCGCTCCCGAGCCGACGCGGTCCTGTGGAGACGCACCGGGCCGGGAGCCGGGCTGTGGACGCGAAACGACTCAGGCGTCGCCGAGGCTGGGCCTCGAGCTCCTGAGCCGCTCGGCGGCGTCGGTGATCTCCTCGCCGTCGATCGCCTCGGTGCGGTGGAACCACTCCAGCGCGTCCGTCGCGGCGGCCGGCCGCGAGCAGCGTGTCGGCGTAGGCGTAGCGCAGCCGGACCACCCAGGCCGCACGCGACTTCGAGCGCAGCGGCGCGTGCTCGAGCGTGCGCAGCGCGGCGTCCAGCTCGCCGCGGTCGCGGCGGGCGCCGGCCTCGACGATCGTCAGCTCCGCCTGGAGGTCGTTGCGACAGGCCCTCCGCGGGGTGCCTTGCGGACCAGGTCGAGCGCCCGGTCCGGGCGGCCGAGGGCACGCTCGCAGTCGGCCATCATCGGCGAGGTAGTCGTTTGACGCCGTTCATCCGCTTGGCGGCGCGCAGCTCGGTGAGCGCCTCGGCGTACTCACCCGCGGCGTACGCCGCCTCGCCGCACGCCTCGCGCACGACGGCCAGCCGGCTGGCGCGGGCACGCGCGGCGAGCGTGTGCTGGTAGGCCGTCTTCGGGGTCCTCGTCGATGAGCGCGCCGGCCGCGGCGAGGTGGCGCGCCACGCGCTGGCCGAGCTTCTCGGGCAGGCTGCGCAGCTGGGCCAGGACCGATCGGTCCAGCTCCTTGCCGGTGATCTCCTCGGGGAGCGGCGGGCCGTCGTACCGGGCCTGGGCCTCGGTGCGCTCGGCTCGCGCGGTCGCTCGCGGCGGCGTCCCGGCGGTCGCCGCGCTGGGTCGCGCGGTCGCGCCGCGGGCGGTCGCCGCCCCGCGCGGGGCCGCCGCCTCCGCGGCGATCCGCGTCGCCGCGGTCGCCGCCGGCGCCGCTCGACGCCGCCCCGCGACGCCGGCTCGTTCGCCCGCCGTCCACGCTCGCGCCATGGCCGTTCGCATCCTCTCGCGACGTGCTGCATCACCGAGACATCGCGACAAAGCAGTAAGGCCACCCGACGGGTGGCCCTTACCGAAAGAATGTCCGGCGACGTCCTACTCTCCCACAACCTCCCGGTTGCAGTACCATCGGCGCTGAAAGGCTTAACTTCCGGGTTCGGAATGGAGCCGGGTGTTTCCCTTTCGCTATGGCCGCCGAAACTCTATGGAGTTAGATCGGACTATGGACCGCCCTCTCCAGGAGCTCTGAGGTCCCCGACCGTAACTCGGGAACCACACAGTGGACGCGCAACATCTTTGAGGGACAAGCCCTCGGCCTATTAGTACCGGTCGGCTCCGTGCATTACTGCCTTCCACCTCCGGCCTATCAACCCAGTCGTCTACTGGGGGCCTTACCCGGTTAACCCGGTGGGAAACCTCATCTTGAAACGTGCTTCCCGCTTAGATGCTTTCAGCGGTTATCACTTCCGAACGTAGCTAACCAGCCGTGCTCTTGGCAGAACAACTGGCACACCAGAGGTTCGTCCATCCCGGTCCTCTCGTACTAGGGACAGCCTTTCTCAAGTTTCCTGCGCGCGCGGCGGATAGGGACCGAACTGTCTCACGACGTTCTAAACCCAGCTCGCGTGCCGCTTTAATGGGCGAACAGCCCAACCCTTGGGACCTACTCCAGCCCCAGGATGCGACGAGCCGACATCGAGGTGCCAAACCATCCCGTCGATATGGACTCTTGGGGAAGATCAGCCTGTTATCCCCGGGGTACCTTTTATCCGTTGAGCGACGCCGCTTCCACATGCCAGCGCCGGATCACTAGTTCCGACTTTCGTCCCTGCTCGAGTTGTCACTCTCACAGTCAAGCTCCCTTGTGCACTTACACTCGAAACCTGATTGCCAACCAGGCTGAGGGAACCTTTGAGCGCCTCCGTTACATTTTAGGAGGCAACCGCCCCAGTTAAACTACCCATCAGGCACTGTCCCTGATCCGGATAACGGACCTAGGTTAGATATCTAATACGATCAGAGTGGTATTTCAACGTTGACTCCACACGAACTGGCGTCGCATGCTTCAAAGTCTCCCACCTATCCTACACAAATCGAACCAAACACCAATACCAAACTATAGTAAAGGTCCCGGGGTCTTTCCGTCCTGCCGCGCGTAACGAGCATCTTTACTCGTAGTGCAATTTCGCCGAGTCCACGGTTGAGACAGCGCCCAAGTCGTTACTCCATTCGTGCAGGTCGGAACTTACCCGACAAGGAATTTCGCTACCTTAGGATGGTTATAGTTACCACCGCCGTTTACTGGGGCTTAAGTTCTGCGCTTCGCTGCCGAAGCAGCTAACACGTCCCCTTAACCTTCCAGCACCGGGCAGGAGTCAGTCCGTATACATCGTCTTACGACTTAGCACGGACCTGTGTTTTTAGTAAACAGTCGCTTGGGCCTGGTCTCTGCGGCCATCATCGCTTTCAGCAGCAAGTGCAATAACGAATCCGGCCCCCCTTCTCCCGAAGTTACGGGGGCATTTTGCCGAGTTCCTTAACCATGGTTCACTCGATCGCCTTGGTATTCTCTACCTGATCACCTGAGTCGGTTTGGGGTACGGGCGGCGCACAGCTCGCTAGAGGTTTTTCTCGACAGCATAGGATCATCCACTTCGTCCATTACGGACTCCCCATCAGGTCTCAGGCATGCAGACGACGGATTTGCCTATCATCAGCCCTACACCCTTAGCCGTGGTCTACCATCGCCACGGTTGGACTACCTTCCTGCGTCACCCCATCGCTTGACTACTACCGGTTCGGGTCGTGCGCTCCACCTTCATCGTCCCGAAGGATCCCGAAGGTTTTGGGCACTTAGCATCACTGGGTTCGTCATGGGCGCTATTTTGCCGGTACGGGAATATCAACCCGTTGTCCATCGACTACGCCTGTCGGCCTCGCCTTAGGTCCCGACTTACCCAGGGCAGATTAGCTTGACCCTGGAACCCTTGATCATTCGGCGGAAGAGTTTCTCACTCTTCATTCGCTACTCATGCCTGCATTCTCACTCGTATGGCGTCCACGGCTGGATCACTCCGCCGCTTCGCTCGCCACACGACGCTCCCCTACCCATCCATGCACCTGGACCCGGCAAGCCGGGCCTGTCTTGAGCATGAATGCCATAGCTTCGGTGGATAACTTGAGCCCCGCTACATTGTCGGCGCGGAATCACTTGACCAGTGAGCTATTACGCACTCTTTCAAGGGTGGCTGCTTCTAAGCCAACCTCCTGGTTGTCTGTGCGACTCCACATCCTTTTCCACTTAGTTATCGCTTAGGGACCTTAGCTGATGGTCTGGGCTGTTTCCCTCTCGACTACGGAGCTTATCCCCCGCAGTCTCACTGCCGCGCTCTCACTTACCGGCATTCGGAGTTTGGCTGATTTCGGTAAGCTTGTAGGCCCCCTAGACCATCCAGTGCTCTACCTCCGGCAAGAAACACGCGACGCTGCACCTAAATGCATTTCGGGGAGAACCAGCTATCACGGAGTTTGATTGGCCTTTCACCCCTATCCACAGGTCATCCCCCAGGTTTTCAACCCTGGTGGGTTCGGTCCTCCACGCGGTCTTACCCGCGCTTCAACCTGCCCATGGATAGATCACTTCGCTTCGGGTCTTGATCGTGCCACTCAGTCGCCCTATTCGGACTCGCTTTCGCTACGGCTTCCCCACACGGGTTAACCTTGCGACACAACGCAAACTCGCAGGCTCATTCTTCAAAAGGCACGCTGTCACACCGACCGAAGACTCGCTCCAACGGATTGTAGGCACATGGTTTCAGGTACTATTTCACTCCCCGCCAGGGGTACTTTTCACCTTTCCCTCACGGTACTTGTCCGCTATCGGTCACCAAGGAGTATTTAGGCTTAACGGGTGGTCCCGCCAGATTCACACGGAATTTCAGGGGTTCCGTGTTACTTGGGGTGACGCTTCAGAGTCATTGACTTACGTGTACGGGGGTATCACCCTCTACGCCGGGACTTTCCAGTCCGCTTCGACTTCATCAATGGTTTCTTACTCTGTGTCGGTTCGGCAGAACCAACCAAACGGCCCCACAACCCTCAAACAGCAACGCCTGCCGGCTATCACACTGCTTGAGTTTGGCCTCTTCCGATTTCGCTCGCCACTACTCTCGGAATCACTTTTGTTTTCTCTTCCTGTGGGTACTGAGATGTTTCACTTCCCCACGTTCCCTCCAACTGCCCTATGTGTTCAGGCAGAGGTAACTGGACATGACTCCAGCTGGGTTTCCCCATTCGGAAATCCCCGGATCACAGCTCGGTTGCCAACTTCCCGGGGCTTATCGCAGGCTCCTACGTCCTTCATCGGCTCTTGGTGCCAAGGCATCCACCATGTGCCCTTAGTAGCTTGTCTTGCTACAAAGATGCTCGCGTCCACTGTGTAGTTCTCAAGATACGGGCGGTCCCACCCCTGAGTTCCCGCTTGCCTGCGACCGCAGGGCGGCCGGGTAGTTCGAGGAGGGGGATGGCCCGTAGAGGTATCGATCACTCGATCCCTCAGGACCCAACAGTGTGCCTGATGCGCTCCCCTGTTCGCTGCTCGAGGTTCCACGCTGCACCGCCTGCGAACGGACCGGTGGAGCAGTACTGACGAGCTCTCCCGGGAGAGCAGACCAAATAGTCGACGTTCCACTAGTGAGCAGTGCCTGCCGAGGAACGAACGTCCTCGTAACAGACTGCCTGGACAGCGCCGGCGAACCGGTCTGCCAGTTGATGCTCCTTAGAAAGGAGGTGATCCAGCCGCACCTTCCGGTACGGCTACCTTGTTACGACTTCGTCCCAATCGCCAGCCCCACCTTCGACAGCTCCCTCCGTAAGGGTTGGGCCACTGGCTTCGGGTGTTGCCGACTTTCGTGACGTGACGGGCGGTGTGTACAAGGCCCGGGAACGTATTCACCGCAGCGTTGCTGATCTGCGATTACTAGCGACTCCGACTTCATGGGGTCGAGTTGCAGACCCCAATCCGAACTGAGACCGGCTTTTTGGGATTCGCTCCACCTTGCGGTATCGCAGCCCTTTGTACCGGCCATTGTAGCATGCGTGAAGCCCTGGACATAAGGGGCATGATGACTTGACGTCATCCCCACCTTCCTCCGAGTTGACCCCGGCAGTCTCTTATGAGTCCCCACCATTACGTGCTGGCAACATAAGACGAGGGTTGCGCTCGTTGCGGGACTTAACCCAACATCTCACGACACGAGCTGACGACAGCCATGCACCACCTGTATACGAGTGTCCAAAGAGACCTCTATCTCTACAGGCTTCTCGTATATGTCAAACCCAGGTAAGGTTCTTCGCGTTGCATCGAATTAATCCGCATGCTCCGCCGCTTGTGCGGGCCCCCGTCAATTCCTTTGAGTTTTAGCCTTGCGGCCGTACTCCCCAGGCGGGGCGCTTAATGCGTTAGCTGCGGCACGGAACTCGTGGAATGAGTCCCACACCTAGCGCCCAACGTTTACGGTGTGGACTACCAGGGTATCTAATCCTGTTCGCTCCCCACACTTTCGCTCCTCAGCGTCAGGTAATGCCCAGAGAACCGCCTTCGCCACCGGTGTTCCTCCTGATATCTGCGCATTTCACCGCTACACCAGGAATTCCGTTCTCCCCTGCATACCTCTAGTCTGCCCGTATCGGAAGCAGGCTCAGGGTTAAGCCCTGAGTTTTCACTCCCGACGCGACAAACCGCCTACGAGCCCTTTACGCCCAATAATTCCGGACAACGCTCGCACCCTACGTATTACCGCGGCTGCTGGCACGTAGTTGGCCGGTGCTTCTTCTGCAGGTACCGTCACTTTCGCTTCGTCCCTGCTGAAAGAGGTTTACAACCCGAAGGCCGTCATCCCTCACGCGGCGTTGCTGGATCAGGCTTTCGCCCATTGTCCAATATTCCCCACTGCTGCCTCCCGTAGGAGTCTGGGCCGTGTCTCAGTCCCAGTGTGGCCGGTCACCCTCTCAGGCCGGCTACCCGTCGAAGCCTTGGTGAGCCATTACCTCACCAACAAGCTGATAGGCCGCGAGCTCATCCTTCACCGCCGGAACTTTCCACCACCATCAGATGCCTGAAGTGGTCGTATTCGGTATTAGCTTCCGTTTCCGGGGGTTATCCCAGAGTGAAGGGCAGATTGCTCACGTGTTACTCACCCGTTCGCCGCTCGTGTACTCCCGAAGGAGCCTTACCGCTCGACTTGCATGTGTTAAGCACGCCGCCAGCGTTCGTCCTGAGCCAGGATCAAACTCTCCGTTGAAATCTTGCTGACGCCCCACCCGAAGGCGAGCTCGTCAACTCTTGGAGATATCCCGGCAAGAGACTGAGTCACTGACAATAAGCTGTCAGAATCATCGTTTTCTTACCAAAGGAACCGTCCGACCATCGACGCCCCGCGCGAGCCGGACGCTGTCAGTCGGACGGGTATCAAATTAATTCGTCGACTTTTGGCACACTGTTGAGTTCTCAAGGATCAAGCGCGCACCGTAGCTCGGCCTCTCGGCCTGGCTCGGGGGCAACCTGGTAAAACTTACCGGTTCGGACCAGGCCCGTCAAATCGGAACCCGGGCTGTCACCGGCCTCTCCACGCCTGTCGAACCGGGATCTGCGAGGCCGCCGAAGCGCGCACTCGACCCACCCGGTCGGAGGTGATGTGAAGGGGTCTCGCCTCGGGGCCGGCCGCCCGGCCTCTCGGCCTTGCGTCCCGCCGCTCCCTGGCGACATCCAGAACATTAGGAGGTCGCCTCGACGGGAGTCAAATCGGTGTCGGGTGGGGCCGGTCACACGCGGCTCGGACGGCGAGTTTGCCGTTACCCAGCCAGGCGAATCTGGTACGGCGGGCAGCAGGTCACGTGCCGGTCGCCGCAGGTCCCGGCACCCGGCCAGCCGCAGGGCCTCCAGCAGCTCGCCGGCGAGCTCGTGAGCAGCCGGCGTCACCCCGCCCTCCCCGGCGGCCGCGAGCGCGTACAGCGGTGTCCGGCCGAGGAAGACGGCGTCGCGCCCCGAGGGCCAGCGCGGTGAGCACGTCGAGGCCGGAGCGGACGCCCCCGTCGACGTACACCTCGACCTCCGCCGCCGACCTCGTCGGCGACCGCCGGCAGCGCCGTCGGCCGTAGGCAACGCGCGGTCGAGCTGGCGGCCCCCGTGGTTGGAGACCCAGACCGCGGCCGCGCCCGCGGCGACGCACCGCCGCGCGTCGTCCGGACGCAGCACCCCCTTGACCACGACCGGGCAGTCCGGTCGTCTCCGCCAGCCAGCGCGACGTCGGCCGTCCGTGACGGTCCCGTCGCCTACACGCCCGGGGAGTCGCGAACGTGCCCGGCGAAGTTGCCGCGGTGCCAGGACAGGTCCACGCCGCCCCAGACGGCGTCGTCGACCCCGCGCTTGCTGCCCACCACCGGGGTGTCCGCGGTGAGCACCACTGCGGCGCCCCGGCGTCCGCGGCGCGCCCGCAGCACCGGGAGCGTGTCCGCGCGGTCAGCAGTCAGGTACGCCTGGAGCCACCACGGCTCCGATCGCGCCGACCTCGGCGAGCGGGAACCCGGCGTTGCTCGAGACCACGTGCGGGACGCCCGCGACGGTCGCGGCCCGGGCCATCGCCCGCTCGCCCTCCGGCGCGGCCGCGCGCTGCAGCGAGGTGGGCGCGATCCCGAACGGCTGGGCGTAGCGGCGCGCCCAGCAGCCGCACCGAGGTGTCGACCGCAGTGACGTCGCGCAGCGCATGGGGCGACAACCGGACGCGCCGCCAAGCCGCGACCGCCTCCGCGGCGCTGGTGCCGTCACCGGACCCGGCGGCGAAGTAGTGCCAGACCGGTGCCGGTAGCCGTTCGCGGGCAAGGTCGGGGAGCGTGTCGATCCAGCGCGTCCCGGCCTCATCCATCTCGGTCGTCCCGGGTCAGCGGACCTCGACGCCGGCCAGGCGCTTCTTGCCCCGCCGGAGCACCAGCCAGGTGCCGTCGATCAGGTCGTCGTCCCCGGGCACGTGGTCGGGATCCGTGACGCGCTCGTTGTTGAGGTACGCCCCGCCCTCGCCGATCGTGCGCCGAGCCTCGCCCTTGCTGCTCGCCAGGCCGGACTCGACGAGCAGGTCGACGATGCCGGTGCCCCGTGCCGCCGATCCGGCACCGGCTTCGCGCAGCGCGGCCGCCAGCGTCGACGCGCTCAGCTCGCGGAGGTCTCCCCCACCGAACAGCGCGGCCGCAGCGTCCCTGGCGTGCGCGGTCTCGGCCGCCCCGTGCACCTCCGTGGTGACCGCGTCGGCCAGCGCCTTCTGGGCGGCCCGCTTGTACGGCGCCTCCGCCGTCTGCCGTTCGAGGTCCTCGATCTCCGCCCGCGAGAGGAACGTGAAGATCCGCAGCAGGTCGCCGACCTTGTCGTCCTCGACGTTGAGCCAGAACTGGTGGAAGGCGTACGGCGACATCATCTCGGGGTCGAGCCACAGCGCACCGCCCTCGGTCTTGCCGTACTTGGTGCCGTCGGACTTGGTCACCAGGGGCGTGGCGAACGCATGCGCCTTGCCGCCGTCGGACCGCCGGATCAGCTCGACCCCACCGGTCAGGTTGCCCCACTGGTCGGAGCCGCCGAACTGGAGGGTCACGCCGTGGTCGCGGAACAGGTTGAGGAAGTCCATCGACTGCAGCAGCACGTAGCTGAACTCGGTGTAGCTGATCCCCGCCTCGAGCCGGGAGCGCACCACGTCACGCGCCAGCATCCGGTTGACCGGGAAGTGCTTGCCGATGTCGCGCAGGAAGTCGATCGTCGACAGGCTCGCGGTCCAGTCGTAGTTGTTCACCATCGTCGCCGGCGTTGGTGCCCTCGAAGGACAGGTACGGCTCGATCTGGGCACGCACCTTCTCCACCCAGCCCTTGACCGTGTCGAGGGTGTTGAGCGTGCGCTCCCCCGACTCCTTGGGATCGCCGATCATGCCGGTCGCGCCGCCCACGAGGACGTACGGCGTGTGTCCCGGCGAGCTGGAGCCGCCTGGCGGTGAGGATCTGCACCAGGCTGCCCATGTGCAGGCTGGGCGCGGTCGGGTCGAACCCCACGTAGAAGCGGACGCTGCCCTCCGTGAGCGCCGCGCGCAGGGCGTCGGGGTCGGTCGAGTGCGCGACCAGGCCGCGCCACACGAGGTCGTCCCAGAGGTGGGGGTCGGTGTTCACGGCACCTAGCCTGCCTCATCCGCTGCGGCGGGCGCCTCCGGGTTCCTGCCGGTCGCAGCCCCCGACCCCGGCGGGGCATGCTGGAGGGATGACTGGCACCGCGCATCCGACCCTGATCGTCCTCGACGTCAACGAGACCCTCTCCGACATGTCACCCCTCGCGTCCGCCTTCGAGGACGTCGGCGCTCCACGCGCGGCCGCGCCGCTCTGGTTCGCCACCACGCTCCGCGACGGGTTCGCGCTCGGCATGGCCGGGCAGAACGCACCGTTCCTGGACCTGGCCAAGGACGTGCTGCGGACGGTGCTGGCGCCGTACGTCGCCGACGAGCAGCAGCGTGACGCCGCGGTGGAGTCGGTGCTCGACGCGTTCGGTGCTCTCGACACGCATCCCGACGTGCCTGACGCGCTCCGCGACCTGCGCGAGGCGGGGATCCGCCTGGTGACCCTCAGCAACGGCTCCGCCCGGGTGGCGGAGTCCCTGCTCGGCCGAGCCGGCCTGACCGACACGGTCGAGCAGCTGCTCAGCGTCGAGGACGCCCCCGCATGGAAGCCCGACCCCCGCGCCTACGACTACGCGCTCCGCCGGACGGGGGTCGAGGCGGAGCGGGCGATGCTCGTCGCCGCGCACCCGTGGGACGTTGACGGCGCCGCACGCGCGGGCCTGCGCACGGCCTGGGTGAACCGGTCCGGGATCGACTACCCCGCGTCGTTCCGTCCCGCGGACGTCACCGTGCCGAGCCTCGCCGACCTGCCGATGGCGCTCACGGCCGGCTGAGGAGAACCGCCTGCGTCTGCGTGGTGCGCGAGACGGTGCGCCCGGCGTCGTCGACCAGCTCGGTCTCGACCACGATCGTGGTGCGGCCCTTGTGCACGAGGCGCCCGGTGGCCGTGACCACGCCCTCGCGGGCACCCCGGATGAAGACGGTGCTCGAGGAGATGGTGCTGGTGCCGGCACCCTCGGGCAGGTTGAGGAAGGCCACGGCGCCGCCGATCGAGTCCGCCAGCGCCATCAGCGTGCCGCCATGGAGCGCGCCGCCGGAGGTGGTCAGCCGCTCGTGCCAGCGCACGCTGCCGACGACCTTCTGCGGGTCGGCCGAGACCAGCTCGAGGCCGAGGGTGGTGCCGAGAGGCATGAGCGTGTTGAGGGCGTCCGTCGTCAGCTCCATGCCGCAGTTCTACCGGGTCGCCCGCTTCGCGGGCACGTAGCGCGACACGGTCGGGTCGTTGGTGAGCCAGAACCGCCACGGCCGGTCGGCGGCCAGCCGGAGGCCGACGCGTGGTCCGGTGCTGATGTGGCTCGCGGGCGGACCGAGGCTCAGGTGGCCGCTCAGGTCGAGGCCGTTCTGCCCGCGGCCGATCGCCATCGCCCTGCACATCCGGGCCGGACCCCGCGCCAGGTCGCGGTCACCGCTCCCCGGCCGGCGCTCGCGGGCGACGTCGAGACCGTCGACCACCTCCGCCGCGCGGAGCAGCACCGCTGACGCGCTGCCCTCGGGTCCGGTGACCACGTTGCAGCACCAGTGCATGCCGTAGGTGAAGTACGTGTAGAGGTGCCCCGGCGGGCCCGAACATCACCTCGTTGCGGGGCGTCAGACCACGGTGGGCGTGCGAGCCCGGGTCGGCCTGGCCGTCGTACGCCTCGACCTCGGTGATCCGCACGCTCACCCCGGCGTGCGTGAACGTGGCTCCGAGCAGTCGCGGCGCCACCTCGAGTACCGGACCTGCCAGCACCTCGCTCAGCGACTCCATCGCACGATTGTCCCGGTCGGGCCATCGCCCGCAAGCCGTCAGCCCAGCCAGGCTCGGTGTTCCGCGAGCACCGCCCGCACCTCGCCCAGCTGCTCGACGACGCGCACCTGCGCCGTCCCGCCGCGACCGTCGCGCGAGGCGATCGAGCCGGCCACGGTCAGCACCTCGCGTACGGCGGGGGTGAGCCGGACGTCGATCTCGGCCAGCTGCGCGTCGGTGAGCTCGGCCAGGCCGATTCCCAGCTCCTCGCACCGGCGTACGCATGCGCCGGCGACCTCGTGCGCCTCACGGAACGGCACCCGCTGCCGCACCAGCCACTCGGCGACGTCGGTCGCCAGCGAGAACCCCTCCGGCGCCAGGGCCGCCATCCGCTCGATGTCGAAGGTCAGCGTCGCGACCATGCCGGTGAACGCCGGCAGCACGACCTCGAGCGTGTCGACCGAGTCGAACAACGGCTCCTTGTCCTCCTGGAGGTCGCGGTTGTAGGCCAGCGGCAGCGCCTTGAGCGTGGTCAGCAGGCCGGTCGCGTTGCCGACCAGCCGGCCGGCCTTGCCGCGTGCGAGCTCGGCGATGTCGGGGTTCTTCTTCTGCGGCATGATGCTGGACCCGGTGGAGTAGCCGTCGTCGAGCCGGACGAAGCCGAACTCGTGCGTCGCCCACAGGATCACCTCCTCCGCCAGCCGGCTGACGTCGACGCCGACCATGGCGGTGACGAAGCCCAGCTCGGCGGCGAAGTCGCGCGCGGAGGTGCCGTCGATCGAGTTCGGGCTCGACCGGTCGAAGCCGAGGTCGCGGGCCACCTGCTCCGGGTCGAGGCCGAGGCTGGAGCCGGCCAGCGCTCCCCCGCCGTACGGCGACTCAGCGGTGCGGGCGTCCCAGTCCCGGATCCGGCCGACGTCGCGCAGGAGCGGCCAGGCGTGCGCAAGGAGGTGGTGGGACAGCAGCACCGGCTGGGCGTGCTGGAGGTGGGTGCGACCCGGCATCGGCGCGCCAAGGTGTGCCTCGGCCTGGTCGGCGATGGCCGCGGCGAGGTCGAGGACCTGGCCCGCGACGATGCGCGCGTGGTCGCGCAGGAACCCGCGGAACAGCGTCGCCACCTGGTCGTTGCGGCTCCGCCCGGCCCGGAGCCGGCCGCCGAGGTCGGCACCGACCTCGGCCAGCAGCAGGCGTTCGAGCGCACCGTGCACGTCCTCGTCGGACGGGTCCGGAAGCAGGTCACCCGCGGCGTAGCGCTCCCCCAGCGCGTCGAGCCCGGCCACCAGCCCGTCCAGCTCGCCGTCGTCGAGCAGCCCCGCCGTGTGCAGGGCACGGGCGTGTGCACGCGACCCGGTCAGGTCGTAGGGCACCAGCCGCCAGTCGAAGCGCGTCGAGCGCGACAGCGCCTCGAGCTCGGGGCTGGGCCCGCCGGCGAACCGGCCGCCCCAGAGCTTGCCCTCGTTGGTGGTCATGCTGCTTCCCCTCCCGGGTGTCACCTTCGGTCAGTCGGTCCCGGACTCCATGGCCGCGTGGTCCAGCAGCTCGCTGCCGTCGGCCTCCGCGGCGGGGTTGCGTGTGATGCGGTCGCCTCCGCCGGCCTCGATCTCGCCGAGCAGCGCCCCGTTCTCGACCAGCACCTGGCCCTGGTCCAGCGGCTGCGCGGCGTAGAGCTCGAGCTTGGAGCGGGAGTCGGCGATGTCGAGGTTGCGCATGGTCAGCTGGCCGATCCGGTCGACCGGGCCGAACGCGGCGGACTCGGTGCGCTCCATCGACAGCTTGTCGGGGTGGTAGGAGAACGACGGTCCGTCGGTGCGCAGGATCGAGTAGTCCTCGCCGCGCCGCAGCCGCACCGTCACCTCGCCGGTGACCAGGGACGCGATCCAGCGCTGGATCGCCTCCCGCTGCATCAGCGCCTGCGGGTCGAGCCACCGGCCCTCGTAGAGCAGCCGCCCGAGCCGACGCCCCTCGACGTGGTAGCTGGCGATGGTGTCCTCGTTGTGGATCGCGTTCAGCAACCGCTCGTAGGCGATCCAGAGCAGCGCCATGCCGGGTGCCTCGTAGATCCCCCGGGACTTGGCCTCGATCACGCGGTTCTCGATCTGGTCGGACATGCCCAGGCCGTGGCGGCCACCGATCGCGTTGGCCTCGTGCACCAGCGCGACGGGGTCGTCGTACCTCCGCCCGTCGATCGCGACCGGCCGCCCGGAGTCGAAGCGGATCGTGACGTCCTCGGCCGCGATCTCGACCAGCGGGTCCCAGAACCTCACGCCCATGATCGGCTCGACGGTCTCCAGCGAGACGTCGAGGTGCTCCAGCGTCTTCGCCTCGTGGGTGGCGCCCCAGATGTTGGCGTCGGTGGAGTAGGCCTTCTCCTGGCTGTCGCGGTAGGGCAGGTCGCGGTCGATCAGCCACTGGCTCATCTCGTGCCGGCCCCCGAGCTCGGCGACGAACTCGGCATCCAGCCACGGCTTGTAGATCAGCAGCTCCGGGTTGGCCAGCAGGCCGTAGCGGTAGAACCGCTCGATGTCGTTGCCCTTGAACGTCGAACCATCGCCCCAGATGTCGACGCCGTCCTCGTGCATCGCGCGCACCAGCAGGGAACCGGTGACCGCCCTGCCGAGCGGCGTGGTGTTGAAGTAGGCCCGGCCGCCCGATCGGATGTGGAAGGCACCGCAGGCCATCGCGGCCAGCCCCTCCTCGACCAGGGTGCGCCGGCAGTCCACGACCCGGGCGATCTCGGCGCCGTACTGGAGGGCGCGGCCGGGCACGCCGCTGACGTCCGGCTCGTCGTACTGGCCGATGTCAGCGGTGTAGGTGCACGGGACCGCCCCCTTCTCGCGCATCCAGGAGACCGCGACGGAGGTGTCGAGGCCCCCGGAGAACGCGATGCCCACGCGCTGGCCGACGGGGAGGGAGGTCAGGACCTTGCTCATGCGGGGTCTCCGGCGAGATGCGAGTGCAGCGAGTGTTTCGTTGGGGTGTTCACGGGTTGTCCTTGGGGATGTCGTGGTGGTGGTGGCTGGCCAGGTCGAGCAGGCGTTGTGCCAGCGCGTCGCCTTCGGGCTCGCGACCGATCACCAGGATGGTGTCGTCGCCCGCGATGGTGCCGAGCACGTTGCCCAGGACGGCCTTGTCGAGGGCGGAGGCCAGGAACTGTGCGGCACCTGGCGGCGTGCGCAGGACGACGAGGTTGCCGGACGCCTCCGCGCTCACCAGGAGCTCGGTGGCCAGCTTGGCGAGTCGGCTCTCAGCGGCCGCGGAGTCACGCGGGGCGACCGGCGTACGGTCGCCGCCCTCGGCGGGTACGGCGTAGACGAGCGCGCCGGAGGACGTGCGGACCTTGACCGCGTCGAGGTCGAGCAGGTCGCGCGAGAGTGTGGCCTGCGTGACCGAGACCCCGGCCGCCGCCAGCAGGTCGGCGAGCTCGGTCTGCGAGCGCACCGGCGTGTTCTCGAGCAGATCGACGATCCGCTGCTGGCGGGCGTTCTTGGTGAGCGGGCTGTGCGCGGCGCTGGTCATGTCCGCTCCCCGGCACGCTGGGTCATGGTCAGGACTCCTCGTAGGCGGTGGCCAGGATCGCCGGCCACGCGGCCAGGAACTCGTCCGCGTCGTGCTCGGTGAGGACCAGCGGAGGGGCGAGGCGCACCCGGTCGGGCGTGCACATGTTGAGGATGAAGCCGGCGTCCTGCGCCTCCTGTACGACGCCGGCAGCCTTGTCGGAGTCGAGTGTGACCCCCACGAGCAGGCCCTCGCCGCGCACCTCGGTGACGTGGGCGTGCGCCAGGCCGGCGCGCAGGTGCTCCCCGAGCCTGATCACGTGGTCGAGAAGGCCGTCGGACTCGATCGTGTCCAGCACCGCGAGCGCCGCCGCGGCCGAGACCGGGTTGCCCCCGAACGTGGTGCCGTGGTTGCCGGGCTGGAGCAGGGTGCCGGCGTCACCGAAGGCGAGGCAGGCGCCGATCGGGATGCCGCCGGCCAGGCCCTTGGCCAGGGTGACCAGGTCGGGCTCGACGCTCTCCTCGGTGGCGGCCGCGAACCAGCGTCCGGTGCGACCGATACCCGTCTGCACCTCGTCCAGCCAGAGCAGGGCGCCGTGGTCGCGGGTGATCCGGCGTGCGGCCGCCAGGTAGCCGGCGGGTGCGACGTTCACCCCGGCCTCGCCCTGCAGCGGCTCTAGCACGACGGCGGCCGTCTCTGCGGTGACGGCGGCGGCCAGCGCGCCGGTGTCGCCGTACGGGACGAACGTGACGTCACCGGGCAGCGGCTCGAACGGCTCGCGGTAGGCGGCCTTCGCGGTGAGCGCGAGCGCGCCCATGGTCCGCCCGTGGAAGGACTCCTCCGCGGCGACGAGGTGGGTGCGGCCGGTCTTGCGCGTGGCCTTGAGCGCGGCCTCGTTGGCCTCGGCGCCGGAGTTGGTGAAGAACACCTTGCCGGGGCGCCCGCTCAGTGCGAGCAGCCGTTCGGCGAGGCTCACCTGGGGCTCGGTGGCGAAGAAGTTCGAGACGTGGCCGAGCGTCTCCAGCTGCTGGGTCACCGCGGCGACCAGCGCGGGATGGCCGTGGCCGAGCGCGTTGACGGCGATCCCACCCAGGAGGTCGAGGTACTCCTTGCCGGTGTCGTCCCAGACCCGGGCGCCCTCCCCTCGGACGAGGGTGAGCTTGGGCGGGCCGAACGTGTTCATGACGGCCTCGGCGTAGCGGTCCTTCAGGGTCATTCGGGTTCCCCTCTTGATCGCGGTGCGGATCTTGGTGGTGACGCCGGGCAGCACCTGGGTGCCGACGCCCTCGTCGGTGAAGATCTCGAGGATCACGGCGTGCGGCTCGCGGCCGTCGACGACCGTGGCACGCGGCACGCCCTCGGTGACCGCCTGCAGGCAGGCCTTCATCTTCGGCACCATGCCGGCGTCCAGCGTCGGGAGGATCTCGGCCAGCGCCTCGGGGCTGATCTCGCCGATCACGTCGTCGCTGTTCGGCCAGTCGCGGTAGAGGCCCTCGACGTCGGTGAGCACGAGCAGCTTCTCGGCGCCCAGCGCGACCGCGAGCGCGGCGGCTGCGGTGTCGGCGTTGACGTTGTGGACCTGGCCGTCGGGGTCGGGGGCGACGCTGGAGATCACCGGGATCCGGCCGGCCTCGACCAGGTCGAGGACCGCCTCCGGGCGCACGTGCGCGACCTCGCCGACGTTGCCGAGGTCGACCTCCTCGCCGTCGATGATGGTGCCGGTACGACGGGCGGTGAACAGGCCTGCGTCCTCACCGGAGAGCCCGACTGCCACTGGTCCGTGCTGGTTGACCAGCCCGACCAGCTCGCGCTGGACCTTGCCGACGAGCACCATCCGGACCACGTCCATCGCCTCGTCGGTGGTCACCCGCAGCCCGCCCTTGAACTCGCTGTGGATGCCGAGGCGGTCGAGCATCGAGCTGATCTGCGGGCCTCCGCCGTGCACCACGACCGGCTTGAAGCCGGCGTAGCGCAGGAACACGATGTCCTCCGCGAACGCCTTCTTGAGGATGTCGTCGGTCATCGCGTTGCCGCCGTACTTCACCACGATCACCTTGCCGTGGTACTTCTCCAGCCACGGCAGTGCATCCGCGAGCGTGGCGGCCTTGTCCTGCGCGGCCTGCAGCGCGCGGGCGGAGGCGTGCTGCTCATCGGAGGTGTGGGATGACCTCAGGTCTGGGGTGTTCATGAGGAGTAGGCGCTGTTCTCGTGGACGTAGGCGTGGGTCAGGTCGTTTGTCCAGACGGTGGCGAGGGCATCGCCGGCCTTGAGGTCGATGGTCACGGTGACCTTGCGGTCGGAGAGGTCGACCAGGGCCGGGTCCTCCGCCGGGGTCGACCTGCGGCAGACCCAGACCCCGTTCATCGCCACGTCGAGGTCGCCGGGGTCGAACGCCGCGTCCGTGGTGCCGATGCTGGCCAGCACCCGGCCCCAGTTCGGGTCCTTGCCGAACACGGCGGCCTTGAACAGGTTGCTGCGCGCCACCGACCGGCTGACGGCGACCGCGTCGTCCTCGGAGGCGGCGTTGACGGTGGTGATCGCGATCTCGTGGTCGGACCCCTCGGCGTCGGCGAGGAGCTGCATCGCCAGCTCGGAGCAGGCCCGCACCAACGCTCCGGAGAACTCCTCGAACGACGGCTTCGCACCGGAGGCCCCACTGGCCAGCAGGGTGACGGTGTCGTTGGTGGACATGCAGCCGTCGGAGTCGAGTCGGTCGAAGGTCACCCGGGTCGCCGTGCGGAGCGCGTGGTCGCAGGTCGCAGCGTCGACGTCGGCGTCGGTGGTCAGCACGACCAGCATCGTGGCCAGCTGGGGCGCAAGCATGCCGGCGCCCTTGGCCATGCCGCCGATGCTCCAGCCGTCGCCTTGCACGACGACCTGCTTGCTCACGTGGTCGGTGGTCATGATCGCGTGCGCGGCGTCGTCGCCGCCGTCGGCGTCGAGCCGGGGAAGGACGGCGTCCACGCCGGCCAGCAGTTTCTCGCGGGGGTTGGTCAGGCCGATCAGGCCGGTCGAGCAGACCACCACGTCGCCGGCGCCGATCCCGAGCCCCCGTGCCACCTGCTCCGCCACCGCGTGCGTGGTCTGGAAGCCGTCGGGTCCGGTGTAGCAGTTGGCGCCGCCGGAGTTGAGGACGACGGCACGGACGACGCCGTCCTTGACCACCTCCTTGCTCCAGATCACCGGGTTGGCGATACAGCGGTTGGCGGTGAAGACGCTGGCGCTGGCGCTCGACGGCCCGTCGTTGACGACGAGGGCGAGGTCGGGGCCGCCGGAGGACTTCAGGCCGGCGGCGACGCCTCCGGCGCGGAAGCCGGCGGGGTGGGTGACGCTCATTCGGGGTTCCTTCGAACGGGTGCTCAGACGGGTGCTCAAACGGGGACGGCGGGGGCGACGGTGTGGCCCTGGCGTCGCCAGGCGTCGCCGGCCGCGTCTGCCTTGGCAACCGGCACCAGCACCCAGTCGGTGTCGTAGGTCGAGACGCAGAACACCGGCACCTCCGCGTCGGCCAGGGGGGTGAGGAGACCGGCGAGGATGCCCGTGGCGGTCAGGTCGAGCGTGCCCTCGACGGCGAACGCCGTGAACGGCCCGGCCTGCGGCACCTTCCTCGGCACGCTCCGGCCGGCGCAGACGATCGAGGTCTCCGTGGCGGTGGCGGTGATCGAGAACAGCGACGAGGACTCGGCCCAGTCGGGCACCTCGGCGCCGGGCGCGAGCCTGGCGACGACGAGCTTCTCGGGAAACTGCTGCAGCGTGTAGGTGGTGGTCACGGTGCCAGTCCTACCGTGCTCAGACCGGTGGTCTCGGGCAGCCCCAGCGCGAGGTTCATGCACTGCACCGCCGCTCCCCCGGTGCCCTTGGCCAGGTTGTCGACCGCGCCGACGGCGACCAGCCGGCCGGCCGTCTCGTCGACGGTCACCTGCAGGTGCACGGTGTTGGAGCCGATCACGGACTTGGTCTGCGGCCACTGGCCCTCGGGGAGCAGGTGCACGAACGGCTCGGCGCCGTACGCCTTGTCGTAGGCGGCGCGCACCTCGGCCGCGTCGGCGGTCGTCGGCGCCGAGCAGGTGGCGAGGATGCCGCGGGACATGGGAACCAGCATCGGCGTGAAGCTGACGCGCACCCTCCCGGCGTCAGTGAGGTCCCGCGAGGTTCTGCACGATCTCTGGGGTGTGCCGGTGCGTGCCGCCGACGCCGTACGCGCTGGCGTTGCCGATCACCTCCGAGCCGAGCAGGTGGGGCTTGGCGGCCTTGCCCGCGCCGCTGGTGCCGGAGGCCGCCACCACCACCAGGTCGGCAGTGTCGACCAGCCCGGCGGCGACGGCCGGGGCGAGGGCCAGGGTGGAGACCGTCGGGTAGCAGCCCGGGACCGCGATCCGGGTCGCGCCGGCGAGCAGGTCGCGCTGGCCGGGGAGCTCGGGGAGGCCGTAGGGCCAGGACCCGGCGTACGACGTGCCGTAGAACCTCTCCCACGTCGCCTCGTCGGTGAGCCGGAAGTCGGCGCCGCAGTCGACCACGACGACGTCGTGGCCGAGCCGGGCCGCGACCGCTCCCGACTCGCCGTGCGGCAGCGCCAGGAACACCACGTCGTGGCCGGACAGCACCTCGACCGTGGTCTCCTCCAGCACCCGGTCGGCCAGCGGCACCAGGTGAGGCTGGAGCACACCGAGCGGCTGGCCCGCGTTGGAGGCGCCGGTGAGGGCCCCGATCTCGACCCCGGGGTGCGCGAGCAGCAGCCGCAGCACCTCACCGCCGGCGTACCCGCTGGCGCCGGCGACGGCGACGCGCTTCTTCTCGGCCATGTGCATGACCATACATGGTCGTGCATGTTTGCGCGAACGGGGTCAGGAGTTGCGGCGCAGCGTCCGCCTGGCCACCACGCCCCAGGCGATCGCGATCACGAGCAGCAGCACGGCAGCGCCGATCCGGTCGACGTCCTCCGCCGGGTCGGCGACCGCTATCACCAGCGGCGCCGCCGCCAGCATCACCGCGATCGTGAAGATCACGAACAGCCCGGTGGGCGGTGACGATCGGGCCGGCCGACCCGTGAACCGGGCCAGCCTCTGGCGGCCTCGCCACAGCGCGTACCACACGATCGTCCCCGTCGCCGCGATGCCGAGGAGCAGCGCGGAGGCGGCCTCGAGGGCCCTCACGCGACCCATCCTGCCTGTTCGTGTGTCCGGGCACACCGCTGCGGCGAAACCGCGGTGAAACCGGCCGCCCCCACGCTGGAGCCATGACCCACACCACCCCCACCCTCGCGGTGCACGCCACCGGTCTGGTCAAGGACTTCGGTGACAACCGCGCCGTCGACGGCATCGACCTGGAGGTACGCCGCGGCGAGATCTTCGGCGTCCTCGGCCCGAACGGCGCCGGCAAGACCACGATGCTCTCGATGCTGGCGACGCTGCTGCGGATCGACGGCGGCGACGCCGAGATCTTCGGCGTCGACGTCCGCACGCACCCGCACGAGGTGCGTCAGCTGCTAGGTGTCACCGGGCAGTACGCCGCGGTCGACGAGAACCTGACCGCCACCGAGAACCTGATCCTGTTCGGCCGGCTGCTCGGGCTGTCCAAGGCCGAGGCCCGGGAGCGCGCTGCGACCCTGCTCGCCCAGTTCGCGCTGGAGGACGCGTCGGACCGGCAGATCGCCAAGTTCTCCGGTGGCATGCGCCGCCGGCTCGACCTCGCGGTCAGCCTGATCCGGCGGCCGCCGCTGATCTTCCTCGACGAGCCGACCACCGGTCTCGACCCGCGCACGCGCGGCCAGATGTGGACCACGATCCGCGAGCTGGTCGCCGACGGCTGCACGATCCTGCTCACGACCCAGTACCTCGACGAGGCCGACCAGCTCGCCGACCGGATCGCGGTCATCGACCATGGCGTCAAGGTCGCCGAGGGCACGCCGGCCCAGCTCAAGGCCTCGGTCGGGTCCTCCACGCTGCAGCTGCGGCTCACCGACCCGTCGTACCTCTCCCAGGCGGCGGCCGTGATCCACGGCGTGCTGCCGGACGAGCCGGTGCTGACCCCGGAGGCGGGCGGCCTCAACGTGCCGCTGGTCGACGCCGACCAGGCGGCCGAGGCGCTGATCGCACTGCGCCAGCACGGGATCAGCGTCGAGTCCGTGTCCGTCGCCCAGCCGACGCTGGACGAGGTGTTCCTGGCCCTGACCGGTCACGACGCCGGCGAGTCCGACGTACCCGACGCATCCCCCAACGACGAGAAGGAACTGGAGGCCGCGCGATGACCACGATGACCCAGACCGACCCGGCCGCCACCGTGCGGCACCGGGTCAGCCCCGCCGACGCGTTCCGCCAGACGATGACGATGGCCTGGCGGGCGACGATGAAGATGCGGCGAAACCCGGAGCAGTTCTTCGACGTGATCGTGCAGCCGCTGCTGTTCACGGCGATGTTCGCCTACATCTTCGGCGGCGCGATCTCCGGCGACGTGGCGAGCTACCTGCCGCTGCTGATCCCCGGGATCCTGGCGCAGACCACGCTGACGGCGTGCATCGCGACCGGCACCCAGCTGCGCGAGGACATGGACAAGGGCGTCTTCGAACGGTTCAAGGTGCTGCCGATCGCGCGCATCGCACCGCTGGCGGGGCCGATGGTGGCCGACCTGCTGCGCTACACGATCGCGACCGTGCTGACGTTCGCGACCGGGTTCGTGATGGGCTACCGCCCCGGTGGCGGCGTGTTGGGCGTGACCGCCGCGGCGCTGCTCACGATCGCGACCGGCTGGTCCATGGCCTGGATCTTCACGTTCGTCGGGATCACCGGCAGGAGCGCACAGGCCGTGCAGGGCATGTCGATGATGATCATGTTCCCGCTGACCTTCCTGTCGAACGCGTTCGTCCCCGAGGACACGCTGCCGGACTGGCTGCAGGCGTTCGTGAAGGTGAACCCGGTCTCGCACGTCGTCTCCGCGGTGCGTGACCTCGCCAACGAGGGCGCCGTCACCGCTGAGGTCGGCTGGGCTGTGCTCGCCTGTCTCGCCGTGGTCGCGGTCTTCGCGCCGTTGTCGGTGCGGGCGTACCGGCGGGCGATGTAGGGGGTTGGGTTGTGCCGGGGGTGCGGGCCGGCGCGGCCAGCTGCGCAAATGCGAGGTCGTGGGGGCGCGTGAACGTGAGCCGGCCCCGACAACCGCGCAAATGCGGTGTTGGTGGGGCCCGGCGGGGAGTGGCGAGGCGGACGGCGTGAGCCGGCGCGGCCAGCTGCGCAAATGCGAGGTTGTGGGGGCGCGTGAACGTGAGCCGGCCCCGACAACCGCGCAAATGCGGTGTTGGTGGGGCCCGGCGGGGAGTGGCGAGGCGGACGGCGTGAGCCGGCGCGGCCAACTGCGCAAATGCGAGGTTGTGGGGGCGCGTGAACGTGAGCCGGCCCCGACAACCGCGCAAATGCGGTGTTGGTGGGGCCCGGCGGGGAGTGGCGAGGCGGACGGCGTGAGCCGGCGCGGCCAACTGCGCAAATGCGAGGTTGTGGGGGCGCGTGAACGTGAGCCGGCCCCGACAACCGCGCAAATGCGGGTTCCCCGGGACCCGACCGACCGCCCTCAGCCCGACACCAACCCCAGCGCCTCGCCGCGCAGCTCGACAGCGGGGTGGGCGGCGTACTCGGCGACCAGGGCCTCGACCCGTGCCTGGTGCGCCGGGTCCACCGACGCGAGCACCTGTAGCACGTTGGCCCATGCCATGGTCGGCAGCGTGCGGTGGTAGCCGAAGCGCTGGCCGAGCGCGGTCATCCGCAGCGCGGTCTCGGCGGCCCCGACGCCGCCGGTGAGGTCCCAGGTGCCTAGCGCCAGCAGGCCGCCACCGCAGACCGGGAAGTCGACGTGCGGACCGTTCTCGTCGAGCGCCTGCGGCAGCACGCCGCGTAGGTCGGAGGCGAGGTCGGTCGCGGCGTCGCGCCGGCCGTGCAGGACGTGCGCGAACAGTGCGGAGGACGCCGCGAACATCACCCACGGGGTCTGGTCCACCGGGATCTCGATGCCGGGCATCCGGCGGTTGCGCGCGATGTCGATGCACTCGCGGTAGAGGGAAAGCCCGCGGTCCACCTCGCCGCGCGCCAGGGCGAGCTCGGCCTGGCCCGAGATCCCGGCGACGCCCCAGCCGATCGTCCGGTCGGTGTGCTCGCGGGCGGCGATCCGGTCCAGCTCCTCCGCGGCCTCGTCCAGCTTGCCCGCGCTCAGGTCTGCGAGCGCGATGACGCTGCGCAGCTGGATCGCGTCCTCCGCGGCCCCGAGCGCCTCCATCACCGGCAGCGACTCGCGGGCGTAGCGGACCGCGAGTGGCCAGTCGCCGACCTGCGTGGCCAGCCCGCACAGCTGGCCGCAGATCAGGGCCCGCGTCCACGGACCATCGGAGTCGTCGCACTGTTCGAGGGCGAGCTGTCCCGCCTCGATCGCGCCGGCGACGTCACCGGCGTTCTCCTTGGCCTGGCTGGCCCACTGGAGAGCGAGCCGGGACACCGCCGGGTCCTCGTTCGCGATGAGCTCGTCGATGCGGGCCAGGTCACCGTCGCCGGAGTCGTACACGTCGAGCAGCACCCGGCACATCGCCGCGGTCCGGCTTCCGGGGGTGCCGACGCCCAGCGCGCGGAGCCGGGCGATCGCACCGACCGGCGCGTCGCCGGTGAAGATCGTCGCGTTGATGATCATCGCCACGAGCACGCCGCGGAGCTCGTCCTCATGCCCCGGCTCCGCAGTGTCCGCCTCCACCAGCAGCTCGAGCACGGGGCGCGACAGGCCGAGCACCGTGAGGTGCTCGCCCTCGATCGTCCAGAACCCGCCGAGCACCGCCACCAGCGGCGTCACCGCCGCCGCGTCGCGAGCAGCGAGCGCGGCCCGCATGACACCGGCCAGGTTGCCCACCTCCGCCCGTACGGCGTCCATCACGGCCACCTGGTCAGGGGAGAACAACCGCGCCAGCAGCTCGCGAGCCAGCCCGACGGCCCACGCCCGCAGCCGGCCGCGGACCTCGTCGGTCCCGCCGGCGGCGGCGAGCTGCTTGAGTCCGTACTCGCGCACCGTCTCCAGCAGCCGGTAGCGCACGTCGTCGCCCTCACGCACCACCACCAGCGACTGGTCCACGAGCTCGGCGAGCGAGGACAGGGCGTCGCGGCCGAGCACGGCGTCGGCACCCTCCAGCGAGAAGCCGTCGGGGAACATCGCCAGCGCCCGCAGCGCCGTCCGTTCCCGCTCGTCGAGCAGGTTCCAGCTCCAGTCGATCACCGCCTCCAGCGTCTGGTGCCGCTCCGGCGCCGAGCGGTCTCCCCCGGTCAGCAGCGTGAAGCGGTCCTCGAGCCGGCGGGCGATCTCCGCCACAGACATGACTCGCACCTTCGCTGCGGCGAGCTCGATCGCGAGCGGCAGGCCGTCCAGACGGGCCACCAGCTGCGCAACCTGGGCACCGTCGAGCCGGACGTCACGGCGGGCCGCGGTGGCCCGCTGCCGGAACAGCAGGGCTGCGTCGGTGTCGTCGAGCTGAGGCAGCAGGAACACCTGTTCGGCCGCGATGCCGAGCGGCGCGCGGGAGGTGGTCAGCACGCTGGTGGTCTCGGTCGTCGCCGCCAGGAAGGCGACCAGCGACGCGACCTCGTCGACCAGGTGCTCGCAGTTGTCCAGGATCAGCAGCGTCGGCGGTCCGGCCAGGTGCTGCGCGATCCGCGAGCGCAGGTCCGCCGTCATCCCCGGCTGACGACGCCCGGCCACCGAGTCGCGCACCCCCAGGGCCGACGCCACCTCCGGCACCACGCCCTCCGCCGCATTGACGCCCGCGAGCTCGACGAAGTGCACGACGGGCTGCGACGCGAGCCGGCCGACCAGGTGAGCCATCCGGGTCTTCCCCAGTCCGCCCGGCCCGACCACCGAGACCACGCGCGAGGTCTCCAGCAACGTGCGGATCCGGGCGACGTCGTGGTCGCGACCCACCATCGGTGCCGCGTCGTACTTGAGGCCCTCCCGCACGGGCGCATCGCGGGCGAGCAGCTCGGCGTGCATGCGACGCAGGTCCTCGCCCGGTTCGGCGCCCAGGGAGTCCCGCGTGCGCTCGACGTACGACGCGTAGCGGGCGAGCGCGGCCGGCACTCCGCGCACGTCGGCCTCGGCGCGCAGCACATCGCCCAGCCGCTGCTCGTCGGCCGGGTCGTCGCCGAGCGCGGACTCCAGCAGCGGCAGCGCCTCCGCACTCTCCCCCCGCGCCAGCAGCGCACGGCCTAGCAGCCGACCGGCGGCGGCGAGGTCGCGCTCGGCGGCCGCCACCAGTCGGCCGAGCGGGCCGTTCTGGGCCGCCGTCGTGACCTCGATCGCCACGGCCTCGAGGCAGGTCAGCCGCACCACGTCCAGGTCACCGGCGGCGGCCCCCTCCCGCGCCGAGACCACCAGCCGGCGCAGGCGCAGCGCGTCGACCTCGTCTTCGCGCAGGCCGATCCGGTAGCCCGCCCCGGTGTGCACGACCGCGTCCGCCGCGGTGCGCGCCCGGGTGCGGGACACCAGCACCTGCAGCGCCTTCTCGGGATGCTCCGGCTCGTCGTCGGCCCACACGTCGTCGACCAGGTCACCGACGCCGACCGCGCGCGGTGAGGCCAGCACCAGCGCCGCCAGCAGCGCATGACCGCGCTCCCCGGTGACCGGGTCGCCGTGCCACCGCACCCCGTCGAGCAGGGTCAGCGCCGGCGAGCTCACCGGCGGGGCTCGGCCCCGTGCCGTTCGACGGCCAGCGCGACCGCGGCGTCGCGGGCGGCGCTGGTCTCGGCCTCCGTCAGGGTCCGGTCGGGGGCCCGGAAGCGCAGCGCGAACGCCAGCGACTTCCGTCCGGCACCGACCTGGGCGCCGGTGTAGAGGTCGAACAGCCGCACCGACTCGCAGAGCGCGCCCGCACCGTCGCGCAGCGTGGCCGCCACGGCAGAGGCCGGCACGTCGTCGTCGACGACGAGGGCGACGTCCTCCTTGGCGACCGGGTAGCTGGAGAACCGCGGCGCCGTCGGCACCTCCGGCGCGGCGGCGAACAGGAAGTCGAGGTCGATCTCGAGCACCGCCGTCCGGGCCGGGAGCCCGAAGGCCGCGCTCACCTTCGGGTGCAGCTCGCCGGCGTGTCCGAACTCGGCGTCGCCCACGAACAGGCGGCCGCAGCGTCCGGGATGCCAGGGCATCCGCTGCGCGGCCTCGACCCGTACGTCGACCCCGAGCTCATGGCCCAGCTCCCGCACCAGCTCGATCGCGTCGGCCCAGCCAGCGTCCCGGCCCGCTCCCCACCAGCCGCTGCGCTCGACCTCGCCGGCCAGCACCGCGGCGAGGTACAGCGGCTGCGCCGGCACCGCGTCGTCGAGCTTGCGGAGCTCCTCGTCGGTGGGCCGTCGGTCGACGGGAAGGATCGGCGCCGCGGTCCCGGTCGGGAAGGCGACGGTGCCGATCTCGTACAGCGCCAGGCCAGGGGCGCCGCGACCGAGGTTGCGGGCCGCGGCCTTGAGCAGCCCGGGCACCAGGGTCGTGGTGTACTCCGGCTCCTCCGTGGAGAGCGGGTTGGCCAGCCGGACGGTACGACGCAGCACGTCGCCCGCGGGCAGCCCCAGCGCATCGAAGGTCGCCGGTCCCACGAACGGGAACGAGATCACCTCGACGCAGCCGGCACCGGCGACGACCCGGCCGACGCGGCGGCGAAGGCGCTGCACCCGCGTGAGCCCGCGGCCGGACGGGGCGTCGGGCAGCAGCGACGGCACGTCCTCGTAGCCGACGATCCGGGCGACCTCCTCGACCAGGTCGTGCGGGTCGCCGATGTCGGGGCGCCACGGTGGCGGGGTGACGGTGAGCCGGTCGCCTTGCACGTCGACCGTGCAGCCCACCGCGCGCAGGTGCGTCCACGGTGGTGGCGGCGTCGATCGGCATCCCGGTGATCCGGGCGGGCAGGCCGGCGTCGATCTCCACGGTCGGCATCGTCGGCGCATCGCCGACCTCGGTCACGCCGTCGTCGACGGTGCCGCCGCCGTAGCGCACCAGCAGCTCCGCCACGCGGTCGGCGGCCGCGGCCGGCAGCGTCGGGTCGACTCCACGCTCCCAGCGCTTCGCGCCCTCGGTCGGCAGCTTGTGCCGCTTCTGGGTGCGGAAGATGCCGACCGGCGTGAAGTGCGCCGCCTCGATCACCACGGTGGACGTGGCGTCGTTGAGCTCGGTGCTCTCGCCGCCCATGACCCCGGCGAGACCGATCGGCCCGGAGTCGTCGGTGATCAGCAGGTCCTCGGTCGAGAGGGCGCGGCGGGTGCCGTCGAGCGTGGTCAGGGTCTCGCCCTGCGCGCGCCCGACGGACCACGATCGGCCCCTGCAGCCGGTCACCGTCGTAGCCGTGGATCGGGTTGCCCAGCTCGAGCATCACGTAGTTCGTGACGTCGACGGCGAGCGAGATCGGGCGCATCCCGGCCAGCTGCACGCGCCGCGCCAGCCAGCGGGGGCTGGGCGCGGTCGGGTCGAAGCCGGTCACGGTGCGGGTCACGAAGACCGGGCAGCCGTCGGTGGCCTCGACCCGCACCGGGTAGCCGGTGCCGTTCGGCTCGGGGGTCTCCCGCTCGGCTGGGTCGGTGTACGGCGCGTCGTACGCCAGCGCCGCCTCGCGCGCGATCCCCCGCAGCGACAGCGCATAGGCACGGTCGGGGTTGATCTCGAACTCGATCACGTCGTCGCGCAGGTGGAGGTAGGCGAAGGCGTCGTCACCCGGCTCCCCCGCGTCGGCCGGCAGCACGATGATCCCGGCATGATCGTCGCCAAGCCCGAGCTCCTTCGCGGAGCAGATCATGCCCGCGGAGACGTGGCCGTAGGTCTTGCGCGCGGAGATCTGGAAGCCACCCGGCAGCACGCCACCCGGGAGCACCACCACGACCAGGTCGCCGACCGCGAAGTTGTGTGCGCCACACACGATGCCCTGCGGCTCACCGGTGCCGTTTGCGTCGCCGACGTCGACGGTGCACCAGTTGATGGTCTTCCCGTTCTTCTGCGGCTCGGCCTCCATCGTCAGCACCCGGCCGACGACGAGCGGCCCGGTGATGTCGTGGCCGGGGTGCTCCAGCCCCTCGAGCTTGAGCCCGAGCGCGGTCAGCCGGCGCGCGAGGTCGCCGGCGGTGACGCCGTCGGGCAGGTCGACGTAGTCACGGATCCAGGAAAGGGGTGCCCTCACGGCTCAGATCTCCGTTCCGAAGGCGCCGGCGAAGCGGACGTCGCCCTCGAAGAGGTCGCGCAGGTCCTCCGCGCCGTGGCGGAACATGAACATCCGGTCGATGCCGAAGCCGAACGCGAAGCCGCGTGTAGACCTCGGGGTCGATGCCGCAGGCGACCAGCACCCGCGGGTTGACCACGCCGCACCCCCCGAGCTCGATCCAGCCCTCGCCCGCGGCAGGTGCGACAGCCCTCGACGGCCGGGGCGACTCCGCGGCAGACGAAGCAGATCATGTCCATCTCGGCGGACGGCTCGGTGAAGGGGAAGTACGACGGGCGGAACCGGGTGCTGATCCCCTCGCCGAACAGCGCCCCGAGCATGTGGTCGAGCGAGCCGCGCAGGTGGGCCATCGTGATGCCCTTGTCGACCACCAGCCCCTCGACCTGGTGGAACATCGGGCTGTGCGTGGCGTCGTACGGGTCGGTGCGGAACACCCGCCCGGGGCAGATCACGTAGATCGGCGGCTCGCGGGTCAGCATGGTGCGCGCCTGCACCGGTGAGGTGTGCGTGCGCAGCACGATCGCGTTGTCGGCCGGCTCGGTCCAGAACGTGTCCTGCATGGTGCGCGCCGGGTGGTCGGGGCCGAGGTTGAGGGCGTCGAAGTTGAGCCACTCGGCCTCGACGACCGGGCCCTCCGCGACCTCCCAGCCCATCGCCACGAAGACGTCGGCGATCCGCTCGGACATCGTGGTCACCGGGTGTCGGCCGCCCTGAGCGCCGCGGTCCCAAGGCAGCGTGACGTCGACCGTCTCCTCGGCCAGCATCCGCTCCTCCTGCTCGGCGTCGAGCACGGTCTGCCGCTCGGCGAGGGCCGCGCTGACGGCGCCGCGGGCCTGGCCAACGCGCATGCCGGCCTCCTTGCGGGCCTGCGGCGGCAGCGCCCCGATCTCACGGTTGGCGAGCGCCAGCGGCGAGCGGTCGCCGGCGTGGTCGGTGCGGACCTGCTTGAGGGCGGCCAGGTCGGGGGCCGCCGCGATCGCAGCCAGCGCCTCGTCGCGCATCCGAAAGACCTCGTCCTCCCGCAGCGGGGTGACTTCGACGGGGTCGTACTCGGTGTTCGGGCCCGACATGGCTGCCTTTCGCTGGTGGTGCGGCCACGCCGGTCATCGGGCGGGCCGCGACGGCAAGTCTAGGAAGTCTCGGGCACGCGCGGCGAGCGGGATTCGGTCAGTGCACCGTGGCGAGCGGCCAGTGCACCGTGATCCGGGCACCACCGCCGGGTGCGTCCCCGATCTCCAGCGAGCCGTGGTGCACCTCGACCAGCCCGTTGACGATGTACATGCCCAGACCGGTGCCGCCGCGCTGGCCGTACTTCCAGAACTTCGTGAACACCCGTTTGCGGATCTCCTCGGGGATCCCGTCGCCCTCGTCGTCCACGACCAGCCGCACCATGCCGGAGTCCTGGTCGAGCGTCACCGAGGTCACGCCCTCGCCGTGGCGGACCGCGTTCTCGACCAGGTTGGTGACCACCTGCACCAGCTTGTCGGGGTCGGCCTGCACCTGCGGCAGGTCGTCGGCGCACGGCCACCTCGAACTCGCGGTTGGTGCCGATCCGGCTGCTCGCGATCACCCGGTCCACGAGCGCCCCGATGTCCACCGGACGCGGGTAGAGCGGCAGCCGGCCGGTGTCGAGCCGGGCCACGTCGAGGAGCTCGGTGATCAGCCGGCCGAGCCGCTCGGCGTCGTTGTTGACGGTGGCGAGCATCAGCTTCTTCTGCTCGTCGTTGAAGGACTCCCAGCGGTTGATCAGCGTGGTCACGAACCCGCGCACGCCGGTCAGCGGGGAGCGCAGCTCGTGGGCGACGGTGGCGACCAGGTCGGAGCGCTCACGGTCGAGCCGCTCGCGTCCGCGCGCCGAACGGAGCACGACGCCCACCTGGCTCACGGGGCCGCCGCGTCCGGCACGCACGAGCCGTCCGGTGACGAGCACCTCGTCACCCCGCGGCAGGATCCAGGACTGCTCGGTGAACGAGACCCGGTTGACCAGCCCGTCGTACGGCCGGTGCATGGTCCACCACTCCGTGCCATCGCGGTCGCGGAGCAGCAGCACGTCGCGCAGCGGTCGGCCGATGCCGCCATCACCGTCGAGCCCGAGCTGCTCGCGTGCGACGTCGTTGGTCAGGACCACGTTGCCGTCGGCATCGGCTACCACCAGCCCGTCGGGCAGGGCGTCGTGCGTCACGGTTTCCGAGTCCACGGCGTCACCCTAGTGCGGGCGTGCCAGTCGCAGGCCGACCGCTCGGAGCTCAGGACCGGCGCTGGGCACGGGCCGAGGCGTAGAGGCACACGGCCGCGGCGGTGGAGAGGTTGAGGCTCTCGGCGCGGCCGTGGATCGGGATCCGCACCCGGTGGTCGGCCAGCGCGGCCAGGTCGTCGGGCAGGCCCCACGCCTCGTTGCCGAACAGCCAGGCCGTCGGCCGGCCGAGCAGGCCGTCGTCGACGGCGTCGTCGAGGTCGATCTCGCCGGCACCGTCGGCAGCGAGGACGAGCAGGCCCGCCTGCCGGCAGGCGGCCACGGCCGCCGCCGGGTCGTCGGACGAGCGGCGAGCGGCACGTGGAACAGGCTGCCGACGGTGGCCCGCACGGTCTTCCGGTTGTAGGCGTCGACGCTGTGCCCGGCCAGGACGACGCGCGTCGGCACCGGCCGCGTCCGCGCAGCGGATCACGGTGCCGGCGTTGCCGGGATCGCGTACGTCGGCGCACACGACGACGAGCGGGCGTACCGGCGAGGACGTCGGCCAGCGGACGGTCGACCGGGCGGCAGACCGCCACGATGCCCTGCGGCGTCACCGTGTCGGCCGAGCGAGTCCAGGGCGTCGTCGTCGACGAGCGTCGCCGCGGCGACCGCCGACGCAGGCCGGCGTACCGCGCCGCTGGCGGCGTGCGGTCGCGAAGACCTCGACCACGCAGCCGGGGACGCGCGAGCGCCTCCGTCGACGGCCTTGGGCCCTCGGCAAGGAAGAGCCGCCGCTCGGTGCGGACCGAGCGGCGGCTGAGCTTCCGTGCTTCCTTGACGCGGCCGCTGCTCCTGGACAGGGCAGCGCCGGCGCTCGGGCGGTGTGCCGTTCAGGCGGTCGCCTCGACGGGTGCGTTGACGTCCTCGGGCAGGGCGGCCTTGGCCACCTCGACCAGCGCGACGAACGCCGGGAGGTCGTTGACGGCCAGGTCGGCGAGGATCTTGCGGTCCACCTCGACACCGGCGAGGCGCAGGCCCTGGATGAACCGGTTGTAGGTCAGGCCGTTGGCGCGGGCGCCGGCGTTGATCCGCTGGATCCAGAGCTTGCGGAAGTCACCCTTCCGCTTGCGCCGGTCGTTGTAGCTGTAGACCAGCGAGTGGGTGACCTGCTCCTTGGCCTTGCGGTAGAGCCGCGAGCGCTGACCCCGGTAGCCGGAGGCGCGCTCGAGGACGACCCGGCGCTTCTTCTGGGCGTTGACCGCCCGCTTGACGCGTGCCACTAGATACTCCTTGTTGCTACTACGTTGATGTCGGGTTGTCGCTCAGAGACCGAGCAGCTTCTTGGCGCGCGGCACGTCGGCCTTCGCGACCTCGGTGGTGCCCGAGAGGCGACGGGTCACCTTCGACGGCTTCTTCTCCAGCTTGTGGCGCAGGCCCGCCTTCTGGCGGCGGATCTTGCCCGTCCCGGTCACCCGGAAGCGCTTGCCCGCACCGGAGTGCGTCTTGTTCTTCGGCATCGTGTCTCTTCCTGTCTGGTCGGTCTGTGGTGGCGTCGTCTGTGCCCGACGCCTGCGTCTAGAGCTGGACTCGATCGAGTCGTGACACGTCAGGCCTCGATCTCGGGGTCCAGGTTCTCGGAGCGTCCGCGCTCCTTCTTCTGGGCGGCGGGCCCCGTGTGGGCCGCCTTGTACTCGGCGCGTTCCTCGTCCTTCTCGGCCTGGCGGGCGGCGGCCCGCTCCTGGCGCTCGGCCTTGACCTCGGCCTTGGCCTCGGACTTCTTGCGGTGCGGTCCGAGCACCATGATCATGTTGCGGCCGTCCTGCTTCGGGCGAGACTCCACGAAGCCGAGCTCCGTGACGTCCTCGGCCAGCCGCTGCAGCAGCCGGAACCCGAGCTCGGGGCGGTGCTGCTCACGACCGCGGAACATGATCGTGATCTTGACCTTGTCGCCTGCCCGCAGGAACCGCACGACGTGACCCTTCTTGGTCTCGTAGTCGTGCTGCGTCGATCTTCGGGCGGAGCTTCATCTCCTTGATCACCACGTTGGTCTGGTTGCGGCGAGCCTCGCGGGCCTTCTGGGCGTTCTCGTACTTGAACTTCCCGTAGTCCATGAGCTTGCAGACGGGGGGCTTGCCCTGCGGGGCGATCTCGACGAGGTCGAGGTCCGCCTCCTGGGCCAGCTTCAGTGCCTGGTCGGTCGGCACGATGCCGACGGTCTCGCCATTGGGGCCGACGAGCCGGACCTCGGGTACCCGAATCCGGTCGTTGATGCGCAGCTCGGTGCTGATGTGTCCTCCTGGGTCGTACGACGTGGTCGACCCGGAATCCCCGGTGGAACGAAAAAGGGCTTCCGCTCGCAAGCGGAAGCCATCGCGGTGCGGCGCTCATCTGTGCGGCGCCACATCTCGCTGGACCCGGACCCGACGACCTGATCGTGCAGCGGTCGGTGCGGGTGGGGACCCGACGTGCGGATCCCGCTTGCGTGATCGGCCTGAGGAAGCACCGATCGGTCACGCACAAGGCTACAAGGCGGGGCTCCGGATTGCACATCCCGCTCCGGGGGCTCTTCCGTCACCCGCCGTCGCCGACGGTCGCCAGCCAGCCCCAGCCGTCCTCCAGCCGCTCCAGGCGCCAGCCGCGGGCCAGGCAGGCGAGGTCCTCCCCCTCCACCACGAACCGCACCGGGCCGGCCACGTCGACCAGCAGCGCGTCGGCGCCGTCCTGCACGGCGGACAGGGCAGCCGTGGCGGCCGGGACCGGCACCGGCCGGGACTCCGCGTTCCACCCGGTCAGCGCGGCGGTGCTGGTGAACGCGAGCAGCGCCGTGCGGCCATCCGGGCGCTGCATCAGCACCGCGGCCATGTCCGAGGACTTGTCCTGCGCCAGCCCCGCTTCGTCGTACCCAACCTCGCCGAGGACCGCCACCACCGGCACCAGGACTCGTGACGTGCAGAGGGCGGCGAGCGCCTGCAGGTATCCCGCCTCCGGGTCCGCGTCGTACGCCGCGAGGGCGACGGTCAGCGTCTCCGGAGCCGTGCCGTCGTCGCCGGCGAAGCCAGGGTCCGGAATCGTGCGCACCGGCCGATGGTAGAGAACGTAGGCTCGTGGTGTGTCACTGGACTCCACGACCTGGGCCGTCCTCGCGTTGCTGCTCACCGCGAGCGGCGCGGCCTACACGTACGTCGCCTGGCGACGGCACGGTGCTGCCGCCGGTGTGCGCGGGATGGCCTGGACGCTGGTCCCGGTCGCGGCCTGGATGACCGGCACCCTTCGCCTGGCCGGCGACGTCGTCGACGCCGTCACCGGATGGGCGGCGCACCTGGTGTTCGACCCCGCTCACGTGGCTCGGCATCGTGCTGGCCGGGGTCTCGGTCGTGCTCTTCGGCACCTCCGCGACGATGCGCCGCCGCGGCATCGGCACCCGGGAGGGCACCCCCCGGGCCGAGCGGAAGCAGGTCGAGGCACCCAAGCGGGAGCGCGCGGCTAAAGGCGAGCGGCTCGTGGACGACGATGTGACCGCGATCCTCAAGAAGCACGGGATCACGTAGGGGTGGGGCACCTCCTCGACGACGTCGAGCGGCACCGACTCGCCCGACGCCTCGCCGCCGCAACGTCGCGTCTCGACGACCCGGCCGCGCCCCTGGTCGTGGTCGACCTCGACGCGTTCGACGCCAACGCCGCCGACCTGGTGCGCCGGGCCGCCGCGAAGCCGGTGCGGCTGGCCTCGAAGTCGCTGCGGGTGCCGGCCCTCGCCCGGCGCGCGCTCGGGGTGCCGGGCTTCCACGGGGTCCTCGCCTACACGTTGCGCGAGGCACTGTGGCAGGTCGCCGAGGCGTGACCGACGACGCCGTGCTCGGCTACCCCACCGTCGACCGCGGTGGGATCGACCGGCTGCTCGGCGACGAGCGTGCTCTGGCCGCGGTCACGCTCATGGTCGACGACCCCGCACACCTCGACCTCGTCGACGCGGTGCGGGCCGGCCGCGACGCGACCGTGCGGGTCGCGATCGACATCGACGCGGGGCTGCGGCTGGGCACCTCGCACGTCGGCCCCAAGCGCTCGCCCCTGTACGACGAGGCGCAGGTCGTCGACCTCGCCCGCAGGATCGCCGGGCGCCCCGGGTTCGCGCTGGTCGGCGTGATGACCTACGAGGGCCAGGTCGCGGGAGTGCCCGACGACGTGCCGGGACAGCGGGCCAGGTCGCTGGTCGTGCGCCGGCTCAAGAGCGCCTCGATCAACCAGCTCGTCGAGCGACGCGGCCGGATCGCGGCCGCCCTGCGCGAGGTGGCCGACCTGGAGTTCTGGAACGCCGGCGGCTCCGGCAGCGTCGAGTCGACCGTCGCCGACCCGGCCGTGACCGAGGTGGCGGCGGGGTCCGGGCTGCTGGTGCCGGGCCTGTTCGACCACTACGAGTCGTTCGAGCCGCGCCCGGCGGCGTACTTCGGGCTGCGCGTCGTCCGCCGCCCGTCCGGGTCGATCGCGACCGTTGCCGGCGGCGGCTTCGTCGCCAGCGGGCCGGCGGGCAAGGACCGGCTGCCGGTTCCCTGGGCTCCCCCCGGCCTGCACCTGACCGGGCTCGAGGGTGCGGGCGAGGTGCAGACGCCGCTGACCGGCCCCGGTGCGGCGACGCTGGCGATCGGTGACCTGGTCTGGTTCCGGCACGCCAAGGGCGGCGAGCTGGCCGAGCACACGAACCTCGTGCACCTGCTGAGCGGTGACGAGATCGTCGACACCGTGTCGTCCTACCGAGGGCTCGGGCTGGCGTGGTGACCGTCCGCTCCCGGGGCTTCGACGACCTCGACGCGCGCACGGCCTACGACGTGTGGCGGCTGCGCCAGGACGTGTTCGTGGTCGAGCAGGAGTGCGCCTACCCCGACCTCGACGGCCGCGACGTCGCGCCTGGCACCCGCCACCTCACGCTCGAGGTCGACGGTGAGCTGGCCGGCTACCTGCGGATCCTCGACCCTTCGACGGCCAGAGACCGGAGAGGGCTCAGGGACCGGAGAGGGAGAATCGGACGGGTGCTGCTGGCCCGGGCGTTCCGCGGCCGCGGGCTGGCCGACCGGCTGATGGAGGCCGCGCTCGAGGAGGTCGGCGAACGCCCGTCCCGGCTGGACGCCCAGGTGCCGCTGGCCGGCTGGTACGCGACGTACGGCTACGTCGTCACCGGCCCGGAGTTCCTCGACGACGGCATCCCGCACGTGCCGATGGCCCGGCCCGGGTGACCCCGGAGGCGGGCGCCACCCGGGTCGTGCAGCACACGCTGTCCCGCCCACCCACGCTCGGAGCCGGCCGGCTGGTCTGCGTCGACGGTCCGGCCGGCTCCGGGAAGACCTCGCTCGCAGCCGCGGTCGCGCGCCGTACCGACGCGCAGGTGGTGCACATGGACGACCTGTACGGCGGATGGGACGGTCTCCTCTGGGTGGCCGCACGGGTGGAGCGGCTGCTGCGACCGCTGTCCCGGGGTCTCCACGGTCCGTGGCAGCGGTACGACTGGCACGCCGCACGGTTTGCGGAGTGGCACCAGGTGCGACCCGGTGGGCTAGTGCGTGCTCGAGGGCGTCGGGTCGGGCGGCCGGGCCTGGGCCGGGCTGACCACGACCCTCGTGTACGTCGAGGCTCCACGCAGCGTCCGGCTGCGGCGCGGGCTGGAACGCGACGGCGATGCGCAGGCAGACCACTGGCGACGGTTCATGGTCCAGGAGGACCTGCTGCTCTCCCGGGAGCGGACCCGGGCCCGGGCCCATCTCGTCGTACCCACGCCCTGAATCAGGATCGTGACAAATGGCGTTGCCACGCTCCCCCCTGCGTCTGGTTGGCTGGACCCCGCACGAGGAGGAGACCCATGACGCACGCCACCGACGAGGGAGCCATCGGCTCCGGCACCATCGTCGTCGACCGGCTCACCAAGAAGTTCGGCAGCCTGACCGCCGTCGACGACCTCAGCTTCACCGTCGAGCCGGGTCGGATCACCGGGTTCCTCGGCCCGAACGGCGCCGGCAAGACCACCACGCTGCGGATGCTGCTCGGGCTGGTCCGCCAGACCAGCGGCAACGCGACCATCGGCGGCAAGCGGTACGCCGAGATCCCGCAGCCCCAGCGAACCGTCGGAGCGGCACTGGAGGCCACGAACTTCCACCCCGGCCGGAGCGGTCGCAACCACCTGCTGGTGCTGGCCGACACGGCCGGCGTCGACAGCCGCCGGGTCGACGAGATGCTCGAGCTCGTCGGCATCCCCGCCGCGGCCCGGCGCCGCGCGGGCGGGTACTCGATGGGCATGCGCCAGCGGCTCGGACTCGCGGCGGCGATGCTGGGCGACCCCCAGGTGCTGCTGCTCGACGAGCCGGCCAACGGGCTCGACCCGGAGGGCATCCGCTGGCTGCGGGGCTTCCTGCGCCACCTCTCCGGCGAGGGCAAGACGATCCTGGTCTCCAGCCACATGCTGCAGGAGGTCGAGCAGACCGTCGACGACGTCGTGATCATCGCGAACGGCCGACTGATCAAGCAGGGACCGATCCAGGAGCTCCACGGGGAGGCAACCGCGCTCGTGCGTTCCGCCGACCCGGCGACGCTGGCGCAGGCCCTCGACCGCGCCGGCCTGGCTTCCTCGCCCATCGAGGACGGCGCGCTCACGGTCCACAGCGGAGACCTGCGCCAGATCGGTGAGGTCGCCCTCGCCGTCGGCGTCGCCGTACACGAGCTGCGGGGCAGGGACGCCGACCTGGAGGCGCTGTTCTTCCAGCTCACGGAGGCGCCGGAGAACGCCAACCGCAACCTGACGACCACGGAAGGAGTCGCGTGATGGGAGGAGCGATCCGCGCGGAGATCCGCAAGATCTTCACCACCCGCCTCTGGTGGGGCCTGCTGTTCGGCGTCGTCCTGATCGGCGGCGGCGTCTCGGCCCTGTTCGCCTCGCTCGTGGGCACCACGAACGCCGGCACCGACCCGGCCGACAACCCGTTCCTGAGGATGTCGGTGGGCACTGCCCAGCTGGTCTACTCCGCCGGGTTCTTCTGGCTGATCGCCCCCCTGATCCCGCTCGCGCTGGGCGTCATCCTGATCACCCAGGAGTTCCGGCACCAGACCGTGTCCGCGACGTTCCTTGCCACCCCCCACCGGTGGATGGTGCTGGTGTCGAAGACCACCGCGGTGGTCCTGATCGGCGTCGTGTACGGCGTCGTGAGCGTGGCCTCGTCCGGCGGGTTCGGGGCGCTGGTGCTCGTGATCAAGGGTGAGCGGACCTACCTCGACGACGCCCAGGTGTGGCGCACGTTCGTGATGATCCTGCTCGTGTTCGTGCTGTGGGCGCTGCTCGGCTTCGGCTTCGGGATGCTGATCCGCAACCAGCTCGCGGCGGTCTTCATCGCGCTCGGCGTCGCCCTGATCGCGCAGATCATCCTGGCCGTCCTGTTCAGCGCGCTGCACTGGGACACGCCGCCGAAGCTGCTGCCGAACAGTCTCAGCCAGGGAATGCTGGTCACCTCCGACCCGACCAACGGGGCGGGTGGCCCGAGTCCGTTCTTCGACTGGTGGGTGTGCGCGCTGATCTTCGTCGGCTACTCGATCGCGCTCGCGGGCATCGGTTCCTGGCTGCTGTCGCGCCGCGACATCACGTGAACGCGTCGTAGCGCCGCCGGCGTGGCCCGGCCGACACCCAAGCGGCCGCGAGCCCGCCGCCGATGGCGCCGAACAGGTGCCCCTGCCAGGAGACGCCCGGTTGCCCCGGGAGCACGCCGAGCAGCAGCCCGCCGAAGAACACCAGCAGCACCACTCCGGTGGCGATCTCGCCGCTTCGCCGGGTGAAGACTCCGCGCAGGATCAGGTACACCATCCAGCCGAACACCAGCACCGAGGCGCCGAGCGTGACCGTGTTCGAGGGCGAGACCAGCCACACCCCGATCCCGCTCACCAGCCAGATCACGGCCGTCGCGGCCAGGCCGCGGGCGACGTTGCCGAGCAGCACCAGGAAGCCGAGCACCAGCACCGGGAGCGTGTTGCCCTCCAGATGGGCCCAGCCGCCGTGCAGGAGGGGCGCGAACAGGATGCCGACCAGGCCGTCCTCGCTGCGGGGAGTGACGCCGTACCCGTCGAGGGCGTGGCCGTTGGCGGCGTCGACGACCTCCAGCACCCAGAGCAGCGCGACGAAGCCGAGGCTGATCAGCCCGGCCTGCGCCCACGTCGACCTGCGTTCGGTGCGCTGCATCGTCACCCCGACAACGGTAGCGTCGGAGAGGTGACGACCAGTCCCAGCGGCGACCAGCACCTGCTCACCCACGGCCGATACCGCGCGGTGGTCACCGAGAGCGGTGCCACGCTCCGCTCCCTGACGTACGACGGGCGCGACCTCGTGCAGGGCTTCGCCGAGGACCGGATGCCGTCCGCGGGACGCGGCCAGGTGCTGATGCCGTGGCCGAACCGGATCCGCGACGGCGCCTACACCTTCGGCGGCGCCTCGCAGCAGCTCCCGCTCTCCGAGCCCGGGCGCCACAACGCGAGCCACGGCCTCGTCCGGTGGGTCTCTTGGCGCGCCGAGGCGAGCGGCCCGGCGGTCACCATGCGCTACCGGCTGATGGCGCAGTCCGGATACCCGTGGACGCTCGAGCTGGCCTGCCGCTACGCGCTCGGCGACGACGGGCTGGGCGTGACGGTGACCGCGACGAACCTGGCCGCCGAGTCCGCGCCGTTCGCGTACGGAGCGCACCCGTACCTCACCACCGGGTCGGCGCTCGTCGACGACGACGTGCTCGCGCTGCCCGGTGCCACGCGGCTGCTGACCGATGACGAACGCAAGCTGCCGACCGGGCGGGAACCGGTCGCCGGCTCGCCGTACGACTTCCGGGAGGCGCGTCCGATCGGGGACACCGTGCTCGACCACGCCTTCACGGACCTGGTCCGCGACGCCGACGGACGCGCCCGGGTCGCCCTCCGATCCCCCGCCGGCAACGGCGTCGAGCTGTGGGCGGACGAGCGCTTCGGCTGGCTGCAGGCGTACACGGGCGACGACCAGCGACCCCGGCACCGCGCGCACGGCGCTCGCGGTGGAGCCGATGAGCGCACCACCCGACGCCTTCAACAGCGGCGACGACCTCGTGGTGCTCGACCCCGGAGCGACGTTCTCCGCCACCTGGGGCATCCGGGCCCTCGACTGACCCGGCCGCCCTCGCGCAGGATGGCGGCATGGCGAAGTACCTGGTCAACGACGCCGCGGTCGCCCACTGCCGCGAGCTGATCGAGAAGCGGCAGTACGTCCTGGACAGCGACTGGGGCGAGGTGCAGCCAGACGCCGAGGCGCAGAACGCCTTCCTCGAGAGGCACTCCTGGGACGAGTACGCGGCCTGGCACCTCGGCCTCACCGACGGCGCCAACGACGAGACCAAGGCCCGCTACGCGTTCGTCTACGGCGACCTCCGCCGCGTGCACCGCACCGGCCTGATCGCCTGCGTCTACCGCGCCGCCGAGTGGCGCCACAAGGACGTCGAGCTCGCCGCCCACGACCTCCTCCAGCGCCTCGACAAGGCCACCGGCTGATCCCATCCGCGAGAGGTCATTCCTGGTTGCTCGTACGACGCCGAGGCGTCATCTGTGTGCGAGCTCGGCGCGTTGCGACCAACCATTTCTGACCGGTCGGCGGGGGTCAGTCGTTGCGATCCGTACGGGTCCGGGCGGCGAGGACGCGGCGGAACTCGCGGACCGCGGTCTTCGCGCGGTCGCCGTCGGATCCCTGGATCGCCATCACCGGGACCGTGGTGCCGTCGGAGAGGTCCATCTCCGCCCAGGGCGCGCCGCGGCGCAGCCGCAGCGCGACGATCTGCGCCCAGTCGTAGTGCCGGGCGCGGAACCCGTTGACGACCGCCACGTCGTCGTCGCTCGCGCTCAGCCGGGAGCGCAGCAGGGCGTACCAGACCGCGGCGCCGAGGAGGCCGAGCATCACCAGCGTCAGCTTCTCGAACGGCGTGAACCGGCTCCGGATGTCCTCCCCGAGCGCGATCCACGCCGCGACGCAGACCGCCAGCAGCCCGAGCCCCGCGACCATCCCGACCAGGCGCACGCCGAACGGTCGCCAGGTGTGCGGCAGCACCGGCCCGGCACGCGGCCGCTCAGAGTCGGCAGGCATGGATGTCGGTGACCAGGATGCCGCGGGCACCGAGGTCGTAGAGCTCGTCCATCAGTCGCTGGGAGCCGTTGCGCGGGACCATCACGCGTACGGCGCTCCAGCCGTCCCGATGAAGCGGCGCGACGGTCGGGCTCTCGATCCCGGGTGTGAGCTCGACCGCGGCGGTGACCGCGGTGGTCGGGATGTCGTAGTCCATCATCACGTAGCTGCGGGCCACCATCACGCCCTCGATCCGGCGCCGGAACACCTCGACTCCGCCCAGCCGGTCGGCGCCGGCCCGGGTGACCAGCACCGCCTCGGAGGCCAGGATCACCTCGCCGAAGACGGCCAGCCCGGCCTGGCGCATCGTGCTGCCGGTCTCCACCACGTCGGCGATCACGTCGGCCACGCCGAGCTGGATCGAGGTCTCCACCGCGCCGTCGAGCCGGGTGACGGTGGCGTCGATCCCGTGCTCCTCGAGGTAGCTGCGCACCACGCCGGCGTACGACGTGGCGATCCGCTTGCCGGTCAGGTCCTCGAGCGTGCGACGCGGTGCCGGGCCGGGCCGCGAAGCGGAACCGCGACGACGCCGAAGCCGAGCGCCATCACCTCCTCGGCCTTGGCCCTGGAGTCGAGCAGCAGGTCGCGGCCGGTGATGCCGAGGTCGAGCGTGCCCTCGCCGACGTACAGCGCGATGTCGCGGGGGCGCAGGAAGAAGAACTCGACGCCGTTCTCGGCGTCGGTGAGCGTGAGCTCGCGGGAGTCCGCTGCGCTGCCGGTAGCCGGCCTCGCGCAGCATCTCGGCGGCCGACTGGGACAGGGAGCCCTTGTTGGGCAGGGCGATCCGGAGCAGTGCGGAGGACTCGGATGGCACGGTCATGAGCGAGTTCCTAGAGGTGGGCGTAGACGTCGTCGAGGGAGAGTCCGGCGGCGAGCATCAGCACCTGCGCGTGGTACAGCAGCTGGCTGATCTCCTCGGCCGCCCGCTCATGGCCCTCGTGCTCGGCGGCCATCCACGACTCGGCGGCCTCCTCGACCAGCTTCTTGCCGATCTCGTGCACGCCGGCGTCGAGAGCCGCCACCGTCCCGGATCCCGCGGGCCGGGTCTGCGCCTTCTCGCTCAGCTCGGCCCAGAGCCCCTCGAACGTCTTCACCGGGTCAGCCTAGGCGTTGCCTGGGGCGGGCAGGTACGCCGCCCGCAGTGCGGCGTACTGCTCCCGGTCGAGGTACGACGGGTTGCTGCCGGCTGGCATCCGGACCACCTCCGCCGTCGCCAGGACCGGATCGAGCAGCAGCTCGGCCCGCAGCAGCGGCGACGGGATCGGGCGCAGGCGCAGCGGGATCTCGGGCTGCCCGGCGTCGACCCGGCATGGCCCCGTCACCTCCCCGAATGCGTGGAAGCCGGCGGGGAAGCCGGGGTCGTTGCCACTCACCCAGAGCAGCACGGGCTGGCCCGCTGCCACCAGCTTCGTCCGGTAGCTCGGGCGCACGCACCAGCGTGCGACTCCCGCGAAGCGGTCGCCGGCCAGGGCCGCGACGGACGTCTGTGCCGGGTTGGCCTTCACCACCCAGGCGCCCAGCCCGTCGCTGGTGACGGCACGACTGGACACCTCGTTCACCCACGCCTCAGTCGCCCAGCTGGCGACGGCGGATCTTCCGCAGGGTATGAGCGGTGAGCAGCGCCGCCTGCGCGGACTCGTAGCCCTTGTCCTCACGCGAGCCGACGAGCCCGGCCCGGTCGAGGGCCTGCTCCTCGGTGTCGCAGGTGAGCAGGCCGAACCCGACCGCGCAGCCGGTGTCGAGCGCCACCCGGCTGAGGCCGTCGGTGGCCGATGAGCACACGTACTCGAAGTGCGGAGTGCCGCCGCGGATGACCACGCCGAGGGCCACGATCGCGTCGTACCCCTGTCCGGCGAGGGCCGAGGCGACCACCGGCAGCTCGAACGACCCCGGCACGCGGACCACGACCGGTGCCTCGACCTGGTGCGCGTCGAGTGCCCGGGTGGCGCCGTCGATCAGCCCGTCCATCACCGTCTCGTGCCAGCTCGACGCGACCACGGCCACCCGGAGGTCGTGGCAGTCGAAGGGCCGGGTGTCCGGTGCCCCGTCACCGCTCATCTCAGACGCCCCCGTCCGCGGTGGGTGCCATGTCGCCGCTCAGCCCGGGGAGCACGTGGCCCATCCGGTCGCGCTTGGTGCGCAGGTAGGTCAGGTTGTGGTCGTTGGGTCGCGGCGTCAGCGGCACCCGCTCGGTGACGCGGATCCCGTAGGCCTCCAGGCTCCGTGTCTTGTCGGGGTTGTTGGTGAGCAGCCGCACGCTGTCGATGCCGAGGTCGCGCAGGATCTGCGTGGCCGCTCCGTAGTGCCGGGCGTCGGCGGGCAGGCCCAGGTCGAGGTTCGCGTCGACGGTGTCGCGCCCGCCGTCCTGCAGCTGGTAGGCCTGCAGCTTGGCCAGCAGCCCGATCCCCCGCCCCTCGTGCCCGCGGAGGTAGACCGCCACCCCCCTGCCCTCCTTGACGATCAGCTCGAGTGCCTCGTCGAGCTGGGGACCGCAGTCGCAGCGCTCGGAGCCGAACACGTCACCGGTCAGGCACTCGGAGTGCACCCGCGTGAGCACCGGTACGCCGGTGCGAAGGTCGGCCGGGTCGCCGTACACGAGCGCGACGTGCTCGGAGTCGTCGATCGTGATCCGGTAGCCGAACGCCAGGAACTCGCCGTGCCGGGTCGGCAGCCGCGTCTCCGCGACCCGCACCACGTGGTTCTCGGTGCGGCGGCGGTAGTGGACGAGGTCGTCGATCGAGATCAGCGCCAGCCCGTGCTCGTCGGCGAACTCCCGCAGCCTCCGACCGCGCTTCATGGTGCCGTCGTCGTTGACCACCTCGACCAGCACGCCGGCCGGGGTCAGCCCGGCCAGCCGGGCCAGGTCGACCGCCGCCTCGGTGTGGCCGCGTCGCACCAGCACGCCGCCTTCGCGGTAGCGCAGCGGGAACACGTGACCGGGCCGGGTCACCTCCCAGGGCTCGGTCGCGGAGTCGGCGAGGACCCGGGCGGTGTGCGCGCGGTCGGCGGCCGAGATGCCGGTGCTGACACCGTCGCGGGCGTCGACGGAGATCGTGTACGCCGTGCGCAGCTTGTCCTTGTTGTGCGGCGTCATCAGCGGGATCTCCAGCCGGTCGAGCATCGTCGGCCGGCATCGGCACGCAGATCACGCCGCTGGAGTGACGGATCGTGAACGCCATCAGCTCCGGGGTCGCCTTGCTGGCGGCGAAGATGATGTCGCCCTCGTTCTCGCGGTTCTCGTCGTCGACGACGACCACGGCCTTGCCGTCGGCGATGTCGGCGATCGCCCGCTCGATGCTGTCGAGCCTGATGCTGGTCATGACCGGTCCTCTCGGTGGTGCAGGAGTCGTTCGACGTGCTTGGCGATGACGTCGGCCTCGAGGTTCACCCGGTCGCCGGGCCGCCGGAAGCCGAGGGTGGTGCGGGCGAGGGTCTCGGGGATCAGGGAGACGGTGAACCCGTCGGCGAGGACGTCGACCACGGTCAGCGAGATGCCGTCGACGGTGATCGAGCCCTTCGGCACCAGGTAGCGCAGCAGGTCGGTCGGGGCCTCCACCTCGACCAGCTCCCAGTGCTCGGAGGGGGTACGGCGCCGAACCGCGCCGGTGCCGTCGACGTGTCCCTGCACGATGTGCCCGCCGAGCCGGGTGGTCGGCGTGACCGCGCGCTCGAGGTTCACCCGGTCACCCGTCGCCAGGTCGCCGACGGCCGTCTTGTCGAGCGTCTCGCGCATCACGTCGGCGGTGAACGAGGCCGGTGGGCCGGTGACCGTGGCGACCGTGAGGCAGCAGCCGTTGACCGAGACCGAGTCGCCGAGCGCGACGTCCTCGAGGACGGTGGTCGCGGCGATGGTGATCCGGACCGCGTCGCCCTGGTCCTCGATCGCGGCGACGGTGCCGAGCTCCTCGACGATGCCGGTGAACATCTCAGCGCCCTCCCTGGGGTGTCATCGTGATCCGGACGTTGGCCTCGGCGCCGGTGCCGACCGTGGTCACGTCGGTGACCAGCAGGTCGACCGCGTCGCCGATCGTGGTGATCCCGAGGTCGGCGACCGCGGGGGTGCCGGCACCGAGGAGCTTCGGCGCCACGTAGACGACCGCCTCGTCGACCAGGCCCGCCTGCAGGAACGCCGCCGCGAGCTGCGGGCCGCCCTCGAGGAAGACGTGCTGCCGGTCACGCGCGAACAGCTCGGCCAGTGCCTTCTCGGGGTCTCGGGTGCGCAGCTGGAGCGTCTCCGCCCGGTCGTTGAAGACCCGCTTGCCGTCGGGCAGGTCGCGCTCCCCCATCACGACGCGGAGCGGCTGGTGCGGCATCGGCTCGTCGTACTCGTCGCGCACGGTGAGCTCCGGGTCGTCCACCGCGACGGTGTTGGTGCCGACCAGGATCACGTCGCACTGCGCGCGCAGCCGGTGCGAGTCGACCCGGGCGGCACGCGAGCTCACCCAGCGGCTGCTGCCGTCGGCGGCGGCGCTGCGCCCGTCGAGCGTGGTCGCGAACTTCCAGGTCACGAACGGCCGGCCGTGGTCCATCGCGAACGTCCATGCCCGGTTCAGGTCGCGTGCCTCGCCCAGCAGCAGCCCCGTCGGCGACGTCGACGCCCGCCGCACGCAGGGTCGCGGCTCCGCCGGACGCGACCGGGTTGCGGTCGGGCTGCGCATACACCACGCGCGCTGACGCCGGCGTCGAGCAGCGCCTGTGCACAGGGACCGGTGCGGCCGGTGTGGTTGCAGGGCTCGAGCGTGACCACCGCGGTGGCACCCCGGGCGTCGCCTCCGGCGTTCGCCAGGGCCACCGCCTCGGCATGGGGTGTGCCGGCGCCCCGGTGGTAGCCCTCGGCGACCTCGGAGCCGTCCGGCGCGAGCAGCACGCAGCCGACGCGCGGGTTGGGGCCGAGCGGCACGCCGGTTGTGCGCGCGATCTCGAGGGCGCGCCGCATGGCGCGCGTCTCGACGGCGGAGAACATCGGTCGCCCCTCTCGGTCCGGCTCACGAACACCGGGGCTCGACGTACGGCGTCGCCCGCCCGCTGAGGGGTGGAACCACCGCGCGTGCGACTTCCCATCCGGACTCTGACCGTCGGTCCAGGAGTTCCACCTGGTCAACCGGCCACTGGCTGTGACCGGGTCGCGGACTATGACCGCCGGCTCGGAATTTCACCGACCCCAGTTGCACGCGAGCGTTTGCTCGTCGCCCCCAAGGATGCCACGCACCGGGCCGGTCCGGGAGGTGACCCCGGCCACAGCGTGCTCATGCCCGTGCGGCCTTGAGGGCGAGGGCGCGCAGCTCCTCGACCATGGCGTCGGGGTCGTCTGCGGAGTACACGGCCGAGCCCGCGACGAACACGTCGGCGCCGGCGGCGGCCGCCCGCTCGATGGTCTCCGGCGAGACCCCGCCGTCGACCTGCAGCCACACGTCGAGCCCGTGCTTGTCGGCCAGCTCACGGGCGCGGGTGATCTTGGGCAGGCAGAGGTCGAGGAACTTCTGGCCGCCGAACCCGGGCTCCACGGTCATCACCAGCAGCATGTCGAGCTCGCGGAGCAGGTCCTCGTACGGGTCGACCGGCGTGGCCGGCTTGAGCGCCATCCCGGCCCGCGCGCCCAGGGACCGCAGCTCGCGCGCGAGCCGGACCGGCGCCGCTGCGGCCTCGACGTGGAAGGTGACGCTGGCGCCACCGGCCTCGACGTACGCCGGCGCCCAGCGGTCGGGGTCGTCGATCATCAGGTGGATGTCGAGCGGCTGGTCGGTCGCCCGGCTCAGCGCCTCGACCATGGTCGGGCCGAGGGTCAGGTTCGGCACGAAGTGGTTGTCCATGACGTCGACGTGCACCATGTCGGCGCTGGGGATGCGGCCCGACCTCGGCGGCGAGGTTGCCGAAGTCGGCGTTCAGGATGCTCGGAGTGATCTGGATGCCCATGACGGCAGGACTCTAGCCGTCGAGCAGGCTCGCGTCGTACGCCGCGGTGCGGTCGGTGTCGGCACGCGTGTGCCACACGGACTCGCCCACCTCCGGCGACCAGTCCTCCGCGAACAGGGCGAGCTGCTGCCGGATGTCGACGACGGTGGTCATGGGGGGTCGAGTGGGGGGCGGTCGTGGGGAGCGCGGGTTCACCACGGTATGCCGGGATAACTACGGCAGAACGGTCATCGGGCCGGGAGGCGTGCCGGTTCCCACGACGTACCCGCGCATCCCACGAGCTGCTCATCGTGGGAGGCGCATGTTCGGCTGCATACCGTGGTGAACCCCCGCCGCGCCCCGCCGCGCCCCGCCCGCCACGCGACCCCGCCGACCTCAGAGATCCCAGGCCACCAGCCGGATCTCTTGCTTCTGCTCCGGTACGACGACCCGGCAGGGGCCCTCGAGCTTGCAGTCCCACCCGGTCCAGCGCGGGTTGGCGTTGGCCCCCCCGTCTGGGGCCATGGCGGACGGGCCGCCGGTAACGGTCACGACCAACACGCTGCCGTCGGTGTCGAAGACCGCGGCGGCCACCTCGCCCGGCGGGCGGTAGGTGATCGTCTGCGACGGGTCGCGCCAGTTCACGACCTTCGGGTTGCCGCCGTTGTCCAGGATCCAGCCGCCGTCGTAGGACAGGATCCCCTCGACGCCCTTCGGCGAGTGTGCCTGCTCCCAGCCGGGCCCGATCCGGTCGACCGGCACCGTGCCGCGGTCCTCGAAGGTGGTCACCACCCGATGGTGTGCCTGGGAGGGGAGCTGGCCGAGGTCGACGAACGTGTTGGTGGCCGGGTCCCACGACTGTGACCGGGTGCCGCGGTCGAGGAACACGACGCCGTCGGACACGACGTACGGGAGCGGGCAGCTCAGGAAGCCGTGCTGCTCGACGCAGGGCAGCGTCACACGGCCGACGACCTTCATGGACCGGGTATCCAGGACGACGACCTCGCTGTCCTGCTTGGTCTGCTCGGCCCAGGCCACCAGGGTGCCGTTGCCGTCGGCGGCCACCCAGCCGTCGTACGTCGCGCCGGGGTGGGCCGGCGTCGCCGGCGCGAGCGGGACGGTGCTGCCGTCCCGCTTCAGCAGCATCGGCCGGTGGCTGCCGGGCTGTGGGTAGGCCACGCCGAGCCGGCCCACGTGGGCACCGGTGTCCCACGGCAGCTTCACCGCGTACGACGAGCCGTCGAGGTAGACGCGGGACCGGGTGACGAACAGCCCGGTCGGGCCGTCGACGGGCGCCGGACCGGTGGCGTCGCGCGTCGCGATCGGCAAGCCGCCACGCTGGGGTCGCGCGCCGTCACCCGGGCCGCTCCCGGTCATCATCGCGACGCCGATCGTGGCCACACCGGCGAGCGCCGCCACCGTCAGGGCGCTGACCCCCGCGAGCCGGCGCCCTCGCCGACGGCGGCCCCGCCGGACCAGGCCGGCGACGTCTGGCCGGGGCGGCGTGACGGCACGCACGTGCCGCTCGAGGCTGTCGCGCAGCGTGGTATCGAGGTCGGTGCTCATCGGGGTCCCCCTGCCGTGGTCGTGCTGGTGTGCTGCATCTGGGCGCGCAGCTTGCTCATCGCGGCGCTGGCGAGGCTCTTGACGGTGCCCGGCGCGATCCCGAGCACGCTGCCGATCTCGCGTTCGCTCAGGTCCTCGTAGTAGCGGAGGACCACGACGGCCCGCTGCCGCGGCGGCAGCGCCTGGACCAGCCCCCACAGCTCGTCACTGGTGGCCAGGTCGGCGTCGAACGAGGGCCCGGCGCCGGCCGCCGGCCGCGGCTCCGCGGTCAGCACCTCGTCGCGGTGCCGGCGGCTGCGCCAGCCGGACGTCGCCTGGTTGACCATGACCCGGCGCACGTAGGCGTCGCGGGAGTCGGCCCTGGCCACCCTGCGCCACGAGACGTAGACCTTGACCAGCGTGCTCTGCAGCAGCTCCTCGGCCGCCCGGACGTCGCCGGTGAGGGCGTAGGCGGTGCGGAACAACCGCTGCCAGGCCCCTTCGACGTACGCGGTGTAGTCCTCCGTGGTCACCCGTCCCCCAATTCATCCGACACTCCACAAGACGCCCGGGCCGGCGCGCAGGTTCGTCCCGGCTCATGACTTTCGCAGCAGGGCCAGGAACATCGCGTCGGTGGCGTGCCGGTGCGGCCACAGCTGCACAGCCTCCGGCAGGCCCACGCACGTGGCGTCCTCGGCCTCCGGGAGCAGCGGTCCCGCGTCCTCGAGCCGGACGTCGTCGCGCCGCGGCGAGCGTCGCCCGCACGACGTCGACGGTCTCGGCGACCACCGGGGAGCAGGTCGCGTAGAGCACCACTCCCCCTGGCCGGGTGGCGTCGAGGGCCGAGTCCAGGAGCGCGCGCTGGAGCGGCACCAGCTCGGCGAGATCCTCGGGGCGGCGCCGCCAGCGCGACTCGGGACGGCGCCGGAGGGCACCGAGACCGGAGCACGGCGCGTCCACCAGCACCCGGTCGAAGCCGCGGTCGGCCCAGGCCGGCCGGGTGCCGTCCGCCGCCACCACGCCGGCCACGCCCGCGGTGGTCGCCCGCAGCGCCTGGCGCACCAGCTGCGCCCGGTGCGGCTGCCGCTCGGCGGCCAGCACCCGCGCACCACGTTCCGCGGCCAGCGCGGCGAGGAGCGCTGCCTTGCCGCCCGGGCCCGCGCACAGGTCGAGCCAGTGCTCGTCGGTGCCGTCCACCCCGGCACGCGTGAGGGCGATCGCGACCAGCTGCGACCCGGCGTCCTGCACGCCGGCCCGTCCGTCGCGCACGGCGGGCACCTCCCCGGGGTCGCCGCCGTCGAGGGTCACCCCGAGCGGGCTCAGCGTCGGCCTCCCCCCGAGCTCGGCGACCGTGGACAGCCCGGGCCGGGCGACCAGGGTCACCCGGGGCCGCTCGTTGTCCGCGGCGAGCAGCGCGTCGAGCTCGCCGGGCCGGCCCAGCGCCGCCGCGAGCGCCTCGACCACCCAGCGCGGGTGGGACGTGGCCACGGCAAGGTGCCCGGTCGGGTCGGCGGTCGGGTCGGGGGCCACCCGTCGCACCCAGCCGTCGAGGTCGTGCGCGGACACCTTGCGCAGGATCGCGTTGACGAAGCCGGCAGGCCGGTGCCCGACCCGGTGCCGCACCAGGTCGACGGTGGTGGCGACCGCGGCGTGGCCGGGCACGCGCATCGCCAGCAGCTGGTGGGTGCCGAGCCGCAGCGCGTCGAGCACCGGCGGGTCGACGGCACGGTTGGCCAGCGACGCGAGGATGGCGTCGTACGTGCCCTGGCCGCGGAGCGTGCCGCCGACCAGCTCGGTCGTCAGCGCCGCGTCACGACCGCTCAGCCCCCGCTCGCGGAGCACCTGTGGCAGCACCAGGTTGGCGTAGGCGTCGTCCGCGGACACCGCTCGCAGCACGTCGTACGCCGCCAGCCGGGGCTGGTCGCGGAAGGCGTCGGTCAGTCGCCAAGGTGTTCCCTGACCAGCCGCGCGGGCGCCACGGCCGCCCAGGCCTCGGTCAGCACCTCGGCCAGCTCGACGCGGCTGATCTCGCCGAGTCGGGACTGCTGCACGAGCACGGCGTTGTAGCCGTCGAAGTGGGGAATCGTGAAGAACGGGCCGTCGCTCTCGACCAGCGCCAGCTTGGCCGACTCGTCGGGCACGCTGATCACCAGCAGGTCGGGGTAGGGCTCGCCGGTCGCCGGGTCGACGACGTTCTTCTGCGGGGCGCGGTGCAGCACGAACCCGCGGCCCTTCTTGCCGGTGGGCACCTTCCAGGTCGGCCGGTCGCCCCACGAGGTGCCGAGCTCGGTCTCCGGGAGGGCGCCGCAGATCGCGTCGACGTCGGCCGGCGTCGCGCGCTCCATCAGCCGAGTCCCACCGGCTCGTCCGCGTCGAGCCGGAGCCCGCGGGCCCAGTCGGCGGCCGGCATCTGCTTGCGCCCGTGGGCACGCACCAGTCCGAGCCGCACCGGGTCGGTGGCCGTGCCGACGTGCACGCTGTTCTTCGCTGATGGCGAGCGAGCCCGGGGCGAGTCGCTCGTGGTCCGGGTCGGGGCGCACGGGTCCGAGCTTGATCCGTTCGCCGTCGTACGTCGACCACGCGCCGGGTGCCGGGGTGCATGCGCGCACCCGCCGGTCGACTGCCACCGCCGGCTCGGACCAGTCGACCCGGGCGTCGTCGACGGTGATCTTCGGGGCGAGGCTGATGCCGTCGCCCGGCTGGTCGCGTTCCTCCAGCGAGCCGTCTGCGATGCCGTCGAGGGTCGCCACCAGCAGCCCGGCACCACCCTCGGCGAGCCGCGCCAGCAGGTCACCCGCGGTGTCGGTCGGGCGGATGGTCTGGGTCATCAGGCCGTAGGTCGGTCCGGCGTCGAGCTCGCGGACGATCCGGAACGTGGTGGCACCGGTCACCTCGTCGCCCGCCCAGATCGCGTGCTGCACGGGAGCCGCGCCGCGCCAGGCGGGGAGCACCGAGAAGTGGAGGTTGACCCAGCCCTTCGGCGGGATCGCCAGGGCCGACTCGGGCAGCAGCGCGCCGTACGCCACGACGGGCACGCAGTCCGGCTCCAGCGCGGCGCAGCGCCGCCTGGAACTCCGGTTCACGGGGGTGCGCCGGCCTGAGCACCGGCAGGCCGAGCTCCTCGGCACGCAGGCCGACCGGCGAGGCCACCATCCGCCGGCCGCGGCCCGACGGTGCGTCGGGCCGGGTGACGACGCCGACCAGGTCGTGCCCGGACGCGGCGACCGCCTCGAGGGCGGGGAGCGCCACCTCGGGCGTGCCCGCGAAGACCACCCTCACAGACCGAGCCCGCGGGTGGTGTGCGGGGAGAACCTCACGACCGGCGCCGGCTCGCCGAACCACTCGGACTCGCGCACGATCCGCATCGCCTCGCGGCGCGCCTCGCGGTCGAGCCGGTCGAGGAAGAGGATCCCGTCGAGGTGGTCGGTCTCGTGCTGGATCGCGCGGGCCAGGAGCTCGGACCCCTCGATCGTGACCGCTTCGCCGTGCATGTCGAACCCGCGGGCGACGACGTGGAGCGCACGCTTGCAGTCGATGCTCAGGCCGGGCAGCGACAGGCAGCCCTCGGGTCCGTCCTGGATCTCCTCGGACAGGGTCAGATCGGGATTGACGAGGTGTCCCAGCTCGCCGTCGACGTGCCAGGTGAACACCCGAAGGCCGACACCGATCTGCGGGGCCGCGAGCCCGGCGCCCGGTGCGTCGAGCATGGTCTCGGTGAGGTCGGCGACGAGCGTGCGGATCTCCTTGTCGAAGTCGAGCACCGGGGCGGCCGCCGTGCGCAGCACCGGGTCGCCGAAGAGCCGGATCGGCTGGACGGACATGCGGGACCTTGTCGTCGGAGGGGTGGGCGCCCCCGAGTCTAGGGCGGCGCTCAGCCGAGCCGGATCGGGTCGACCTCGACCCGCACGTGGGGCTGCTTGCGTGCCGAGCGGCCACGCTGCAGGTCGGCCAGCGCCGCGGAGAGGGCCGGCCCTTCGGCGCGCGGCACCCGGAGCACCAGCCGGGCCAGGTCGTCGTCGCTGCCCCGGTCGATCGGGTCGTGGGGCAGCGGTACCGGTCCGAGGACCTCTGCTGCCGGAGGGAGGCCCAGCGCGGCCTCGACCTCCTCCAGCACCGCCGGGGTCGCGGTCAGGGTGGCCACCCGGGACGCGGGCGGCAGGTGCGCCGAGAGCCGCTCGGCGATCAGCCGCTCGGCGTAGCCGCCCGGGTCCCACCGGACCAGCGCCTGCACCCCGGCCGCTCCCGGGTCGCCGACCACGACCACGCGGCCGCCGTCGGCACCGGGCGCACCAGCGCGGCGGCGTTGCTCCACCGGCGCACCGCCTCCTCGTCGGCGCGGAGGTCGGAGCGGGCCAGCAGCAGCCAGGTGTCGAGCAGCGCCACCGTCGCGTAGCCGGCGTCGGCGACCGGCTCGGCGCCCGGTGTCGCGACCACGATCGCCGGCTCCGGGCCGACCCGTTCGAGCACCCGGTCGCCGGACGACGTACGGACCGGCGTGCCGGCGAACGACCGGCCCAGCTCCTCGGCCGTGCGCCGGTCGCCGAGCACCGGCGCCCGCAGCCCGTGGCCCCCGCACTCGGGGCAGGTCCAGCCGGCCGCGTCGGTGCCGCACCAGGCGCAGGACGGCACCGCGCCGGAGGACGGTGATCCGCAGCGGGTCCGTGGCAGACCGTGCACCTCGGCCGGTGTGCGGCAGCGGTCGCAGGCCAGCCGGGTCGCGTAGCCCGCCCGCGGGGTCTGCACCAGCACCGGCCCGGACCTGAGCCCGGCCGCGATCGCCTGGTGCGCCTCCTGCGGCAGCCGGCTGCTGCGCGCCAGCGGGTCGCGCTGGAGGTCGAAGTCGGTCGCGCCGGTCACCGACACCGCCACCCGGGACCGAACGGTGTCGCGGGGGCCGACCACCTCCCGCGCCCAGCCGGTGCGGAGCAGGTACTGCGCCTCGGCGCTCCGGGCATGACCGCCCACGATGGCCGCGCACCCGGTCTGCCGAGCGCGCAGCAGGAGCACGTCGCGGGTGTGGCAGTAGGGGGCACGGGGCTCGGCGTAGAGGTCGTCGCCGTCGTCCCACATCGCGACCAGGCCGATCTCGCGCAGCGGCGCGAACGCCGCCGCACGGGTTCCGATCACGATCCGGGCCGCTCCACGCTCGACCGCCAGGAACGCCGCGTAGCGCTTCGCCGGCCCGGCGTCGGCGGTCAGCGCGACGTGGTGCCCGCCGCCGACGAGCGTCGTCAGCGCGTCGTCGAGCCGGGTCACGTCGCGGTGGTCGGGCACACACAGCAGGGCGCCGCGGCCGGACCGTGCAGTGGCGAGGGCGGCCTCGGCGAGCAGGAGCGCCCAGTCGTCGCCCGGCAGGCAGGACCAGACCGCGCGTGGCGACCCACCCGCGGCCAGGGCGTCCAGCAGCGCCGCTCCCCCGTCGTACGGCGCCCAGCGGGTCAGGTCGGCGGCGGGCAGGCCGGGAGCGGGTAGGCTCGGGCTGCTTCTCGGTGGTGGCGTGACGGGGCGGGACCGCGAGCCGGAGCACGTCGGAGCGGGTGCCGGCCCAGCGGGCGGCGATCTCGCCGGTGAGCGCGGCGATCTCGGGCGTGAGCACCGGCTCGGGGCTCACCACGCGGCGCAGCGGCATCAGCCGACCCGGATGGGCCGACTCGGCGGCGCGGGCCAGGACGAACCCGTCGACGTCCTGCCCGGCGAACCGTACCTTCACCCGCGCGCCCGGCACCGCGTCGTCGGCCATCGTGTCGGGCACCAGGTAGTCGAACGGGCGGTCGAGGTGTGCCAGCGGCACGTCGACCAGCACCTGCGCGACCGGGTCGACCTCGGCCGGCCGGACCGGCGGCTTCTCCTTCGGCGGCTTCGCGCGGCGCGCCTCGGCACGGGCCAGCCCGGGCAGCGAGAGCTGCTCCTGGCCCCTCTTGCGGGGCTACGCCGGGCTCGGTCACGGCACCGATCCAACCAGCCGGTGCCGACGCGGGCACGGGCCGACGGTCTCCCTGTGGACAAGAAGGAGGCGGGGTCGACTCAGCAGGGGACCATCTCGGCGGTGATCGCCCACCGCTCATGGTCGCGCCAGGCGCCGTCGACGTACAGGAAGTCCGGCGAGAAGCCCTCCAGCCGGAAGCCGTGCCGCTTCACCAGCGCGATCGAGCGGGCGTTGCCGGGCTGCACGTTGGCCTCGAGCCGGTGCAGCCGCAGCGGGCCGAACGCGTAGCGGACGACGGTGTCGAGCGCGTCGCCCATCAGTCCCTTCCCGGCGGCGTGGGCGAAGGCCCAGTACCCGAGCGCGGCGCAGCTGAAGGAGCCGCGCACGATGTTGCCGATGTTCAGCGAACCGGCGATCCGGTCGTCGGAGAGGTCGCAGAACACCAGACCGATCTTCGCCGGGTTGTCCGTGACCCGGTCGACGTACGCCGAGAACGCCTCGGCGTCCTTCGGCGCGCTGATCCAGGGGTGGTGCAGGTCGCGGCTGGCGACTGACGCGGCCACGACGACTCGGCGGCGTCGGCGTGCGTCACCGCCCGGAGGTAGGTGCTGCTGCCCTCGGCGAGCCGGTCGGCCACCCGCCGCACGCTAGCCGAGGTCATGCCTCGAGTGCGACGCTGAAGGACCGTCGTCTGCTGGACAGGGAGCAGGGATGAGCACGATCAGGATCGAGCAGGTCGTCGCGGCCCCTCCACAGCGGGTGTGGGCCGCCTGGACCACGTCCGCGGGCCTCGCGGCCTGGTGGTGGCCACACCTCCCGGACGCGGCGTACGCCGTGGACGCGCGACGAGGCGGCCAGTACCGGATCAGCTCCGCCCAGGCGGGCATCGGCGTGCGCGGGAGGTTCGAACGGGTCGATGAGCCTCGGGAGCTGGTCTTCTCGTGGGTGTGGCTCACCGGGAGCGAGGAGGAGCCCGAGGACCGCGTCACGGTCGGGCTCTCCGACCTGGGGACCGACACGACCCGGGTCGTGGTCACGCACCAGATGCGCAGCGGCGGCTCGGGCGAGGACTACCGGCAGGGGTGGAGCGACGTGCTGGCACGACTGGGCGACCTGGTCGGAGCCCCCGGTTAGCCTCGGCCGCCGCCGAGCACCTGGGTGATCTCCTGACGGTCGCCATCCGCGACGACGTGCGCGTAGGCGCCGTTGACCAGCGGCAGGGACGGCTGCACGTGGCCGCACTCGACGTCGAGCACAACCGGGATCCCAAGCCCGCCGAGCGCGTCGGCGACCGCCTCGTGCTGGGTCAGCCCGTCGGCGTCCGGAGCCGGGGTGCGCCCGACCAGCACGGCCCGGGCGTGCTCGAACCAGCCGGCCAGCCGCATCCCGTGCAGGGCGCGGCCGATCGTGTAGGCGTCGTCCTCGCTGGCCTCGAGGTACACCACCAGCCCCTCGTCGGAGTGCGCGGCGCCGAAGCCGGCGACGTCGCCGTACGGCGTGCCCGCCAGCGGCGAGATGGTCTCGATGCAGCCGCCGATCAATCGTCCGGTCACGTCGACGCCGGCGCGGTCCAGGACGGTCCAGTGGCCGGCGTCGGGCAGCGACATGTGGTTGACGCCGGGGTCGTGCCGGTAGTCGTCCCAACCCTCGGCGCGGTGCCGCCCGGGGCTGCGTTGGGTGAACGGTGCGGTCGCGGCGGCGACGTCGGTCCAGTGCAGGAGCCCGTCGGGCGGGAGGTACGGCGTGTCCATCAGGTTGGTCCCGTGCAGGGTCGCCCAGCCCAGCCGGAGCGTGAGCGGCAGCAGCACGGTGCTGGTGTCGCTGAACCCGACCAGCCAGGTCGGCTCCGCCGCGGCCAGCGTGTCCCAGTCGAGCTGGTCGAGGATGTCGATCGCGAGCACGCCGCCCCACGGCGGGACCACCGCCGCGATCGCCGGGTCTGCCAGCATCGCGGTCAGCTCGGCGGCTCGATGCTCCTTGGGTGCCGAGGTGGGACCGGTGCCGTCCATGCAGTCGCCGACCACCACGTCGTACCCGCGGGCACGGAGCGCCTCGATCCCCGCCCGCAGCCGTGGCAGGAGGGGCGTTTCCACACCGCTGGACGGCGACGTGACCCCGATCCGGTCCCCGCGGCGCAGCGGCCGCGGGAAGACCACGCTCACGGCAGGACGACCTGCCCGATCGGGCCGGGGTTCCAGGCGATCTCCCACCGGAACCCGTCGGGGTCGCCGAAGTAGCCCGTGTAGCCGCCCCAGTCGCGCTCGACACCGTCGATCACCGGGTCGGCGCCCGCGGCTCGCGCCGTCGCGAGCACCTCGTCGACCTCCGCGCGGGAGGGCACGTTGTGCGCGAGCGTCAGCGGGACCACACCCTCACCACGCCGGATGGTCCCGACCTCCGCCTCGAACCCGCTTTCCGACCACAGCGAGAGCACGAGGTGCTCCCCGGCCTTGATCATCAGCACCTCCCCCGGCACGTCGAGCGCCGGCTCCCAGCCGAGCCCGTCGACGTAGAACCGCCGGGTCGCGTCGAGGTCGGCCACCGCGAGGGTCACGAAGCTGATCCGCTGGTCCATGCACGTGAGCCTGTCGGGTGCGGGTCGTCGGGACCTCAGACGCCGGCAGCCTTCTTCAGCTCGTCGACCCGGTTGGTCTGCTCCCAGGTGAACTCCGGGAGCTCCCGGCCGAAGTGGCCGTACGCCGCGGTCTTGGCGTAGATCGGGCGGAGCAGGTCGAGGTCCTGGATGATCGCGGCCGGTCGGAGGTCGAAAACCTCGAGCACGGCCTTCTGGATCGTGTCGACGGGGACGCTCTCGGTACCGAACGTGGTCACGAACACACCCACGGGCTGGGCCTTGCCGATCGCGTAGGCGACCTGCACCTCGGCCCGGCGGGCGAGACCGGCGGCGACGATGTTCTTCGCCACCCAGCGCATCGCGTAGGCAGCGGAGCGGTCGACCTTCGACGGGTCCTTGCCGGAGAACGCGCCGCCGCCGTGGCGGGCCATGCCGCCGTAGGTGTCGACGATGATCTTGCGCCCGGTCAGGCCGGCGTCGCCCATGGGGCCGCCGACCACGAACTTGCCGGTGGGGTTCACAAGCAGCCGGTAGCCCTCGGACTCGATGTCGAAGTCGGCGAGCACCGGGTCGATGACGTGCTTCTGGATGTCGGGATGCAGCTGGGTGTCGAGGTCGACGCCGTCGGCGTGCTGCGTGGACAGCACCACGGTGTCGACACGAAGTGCACGGTCGTCGTCGTCGTACTCGATGGTGACCTGGGTCTTGCCGTCGGGACGCAGGTAGTCGAGCGTGCCGTTCCTGCGCACCTCGGTGAGCTTCTCCGCGAGCCGGTGGGCCAGCGTGATCGGCAACGGCATCAGCTCAGGGGTGTCGTCGCAGGCGTAGCCGAACATCAGGCCCTGGTCGCCGGCGCCCTGCTTGTCCATGGCGTCGACCGAGCCGGTGCGGCTCTCGTGTCCGGAGTCCACGCCCTGGGCGATGTCGCCGGACTGGCCGCCGATCGCGACCATCACGCCGCAGGAGTGACCGTCGAAGCCCTTCTCGGAGGAGTCGTAGCCGATCGCGAGGATCCGGTCGCGGACCTTCTGCTTGATGTCGACGTAGCCGGTCGTGGAGACCTCGCCCGCCACGACCACGAGGCCGGTGGTCAGCAGCGTCTCGACCGCGACCCGGCTGTGCGGGTCCTGCTCGATCATGGCGTCGAGCACCGAGTCACTGATCTGGTCGGCGATCTTGTCCGGGTGCCCCTCGGTCACGGACTCCGAGGTGAACAGGCGTCCAGCCACAAACTTCTCCCTTGTACGTGGTCGACCGGATTGGTCGGGTTCGAGAGAGAACGTTATCCCGAGCGTCTCCGCCCGCGGACAACGGTCTCAGGGCGGGTCCTGCCCGACTGGTACGTCGAGCAGCGCGGCGACCTGGTCCCAGACGACGTGGGCCAGGGACTCCTTCGAGCCGCGCGGGACGGTGACCGCCTCGCCGCTCGCGGAGAGCACCACCGCTTCGTTGTCTGGGCTGCCGAACACGGCGCCCCCGCCGACGTCGTTGACCACCAGCAGGTCGCAGCCCTTGCGGGCCAGCTTGGCCCGGGCGTGGTCGAGGACGGAGCCGTTGTCGTCGCCGGTCTCGGCCGCGAAACCGACCACGACCTGGGCGTCGTCCCCGCGGGCGTCGCGGTCGCGGACCAGCCCGGCCAGGATGTCGGGCGTCTCGACCAGCTCGATCGTCGGTGTCGTGCCGTCGCCGGACTTCTTGATCTTCGAACCGGACTCGGTGAGCGGACGGAAGTCGGCGGGCGCCGCGGCCATCACGACCGCGTCGGCGCCGGACGGACGCAGCGACCACCTCGCGCTGCAGCTCCTCGGTGGTCTCGACGTGGACCACCTTGACCCCGGCCGGGTCGGCGAGGACCGACGTTGGCGGCGACCAACGTGACCTCGGCCCCGCGGGCGGCGGCGGTGCGGGCCAGCGCGAAGCCCTGGCGACCGGAGGAGCGGTTGCCGAGGAACCGCACCGGGTCGAGGTACTCGCGGGTGCCGCCGGCGCGACACCACGACCCGGCGGCCGGCCAGGTCGCGGCGTGCTCGCCGTACGACGGGCGAGCAGGTCGTGAGGACCACGGCGAAGATCTCCGCCGGGTCCGGCAGCCGGCCCTTGCCCGTGTCGGCGCCGGTGAGCCGGCCCTCGGCGGGCTCGACCACGTGCGACGCCGCGCTCGCGGAGCGTGGCCACGTTGGCCTGCGTCGCGGGGTGCTCCCACATCTCGGTGTGCATCGCGGGGGCGAACACGACCGGGCAGCGCGCGGTCAGCAGCGTGTTGGTGAGCAGGTCGTCGGCGAGGCCGTGCGCGGCCTTGGCCAGCAGGTCGGCCGTCGCCGGGGCGACCACGACCAGGTCGGCGCCCTGCCCGATCCGGACGTGCGGCACCTCGTGGACGTCGGTCCACACGTCGGTCGGCGACCGGCCTGCCGGACAGCGCCGCCCAGGTCGGGGCGCCGACGAACGCGAGCGCCGACGCGGTCGGCACGACGGTCACGTCGTGGCCGGACTCGGTGAGCCGACGCAGCAGCTCACAGGCCTTGTACGCAGCGATCCCGCCGCTCACGCCGAGGACGACGTGGGGACGGGATCGAGACGTGGTGGCCCCGTGGGTCACTCGGAGGCCGACTCCTCGGCCGCGGCCGCCTCGGCCTCGGGGTCGAACTCCTCGCAGGTGAGCAGGTCCTCGTTGATCTCGCGGAGCGCGATCGACAGCGGCTTCTCCTGGACGTGGGTGTCGACGAGCGGGCCGACGTACTCCAGCAGGCCCTCGCCGAGCTGGGAGTAGTAGGCGTTGATCTGCCGGGCGCGCTTGGCGCTGTAGAGGACCAGCTGGTACTTCGAGTCGGTCTTGGTCAGCAGGTCGTCGATCGGGGGGTTGGTGATTCCCTCGGCAATGGGCAGGGGACCGGGCACGTGGTCACGCCTCACATGGGTGCTAGAAGACAGGCAGAAGGCTCGCGGAACTACCGCGGGAGCCTCATCAAGTCTACCAACTCTTCGCTCGCAGCGGGAATCTCCCGGTTGACGACGACCGCGTCGAACTCCGGCTCGGCGGCCAGCTCCTCGCGTGCGGTCTCCAGTCGGCGCTCCCGCTCGGCCTGGTCCTCGGTGCCGCGGCCGACCAGCCGGCTGACCAGCTCGTCCCACGACGGCGGCGCCAGGAACACGAACAGCGCGCCCGGCATCCGTTCCCGCACCTGCCGCGCGCCCTGCAGGTCGATCTCCAGCAGCGCCGGCCGCCCGGCGGCCAGCGCCTCCTCGACCGGGGCCGCGCGGGGTGCCGTAGCGCGCCGCGCCGTGCACCACCGCCCACTCCAGGAGCGCGTCGTCGGCGACCAGCCGGTCGAACTCCGCGTCGCTGACGAAGTGGTAGTGGACGCCGTCGACCTCGCCCGGCCGGCGTGGCCGCGTCGTCGCGGACACCGAGATCCAGACCTCCGGGTGGTGCTCACGGACGTACGCCGCGACGCGTGCCCTTGCCGACCGCCGTCGGCCCGGCGAGCACGGTCAGCCGCGACGGCGTCGTACGGTCGGATCGGCGGCGGGCTCACTCACCGTCGGCCGAACTCGGCGACCAGCGCCTGGGCCTGGTTGGCCCCCAGCCCGCGGACCCGACGGCTGTCGGAGATGCTGAGCCGCTCCATGATCTGCTTCGCGCGCACCTTGCCGACCCCGGGCATCGACTGCAGCAGGTCGAAGACCCGCATCTTGCCGATCACCTCGTTGTGCTGGCCCTCGTCGAGAACCTCGGCGATCGAGGCACCCGGAGTGCTTGAGCCGGTTCTTGACCACTGCGCGCTCCCGGCGCGAGGCGGCGGCCTTGTCGAGCGCAGCCTGGCGTTGCTCGGGAGTCAGCTCCGGCAGGGGCACGACTGGGAGACCTCGATTTCCGTCCGGGTTGCGTCGGCGTCCTGTTCTGGGCCGCTTGGCGCAATCTAGCCATCGGGTGTGGGCGCTGCAACGCGAGGCGTGATCGTGACCTGGAGAATTCCCAAGGTATCGCGGAAACCCTGCGCATCCAGCGGTGTACATGCCCCCTGGATGCGCCAGAAAACCTAGATACCTTGGGAATTCCACCAAAACCTGCAAGCCCTACAAACCCAGGTTCACCTTGCACACGTCACGCCCCTGGGTCTCGATGCCGGACACGGCGCTGACCACCGGGGCCGAGCTGAGGGTGTCGGCCGCGGCCACGATCGACTGCCGCGTCGTCGCCGGTGACGGACGCCGGGATCTTGCCGTGCCGGAACTCCGAGGGCTTCACCCCGGCGTCGTGGAGGGCGTCCTGGAGGCCTTCGAGCGCGTTGACGAACGTCTGCCACTCGTCGGTGAGGTCGTCCGGTGCCTCGTCGGCGAGGTCGCGGAACACCGGCAGGCCCGCCAGCAGCGCGGCGCCGCCGGTGGCGTTGATGATCTCGTCGATCCTGGTCCGGTCCTGGCGGAGCGCGTCGCAGTACTTCTCCTGCTGGTCGCCGCACCCGCACAGCGTTGCCGCGAGCGCGAGGGTCAGGACGGCGGCGGCGGGACGCCTCACGGACGCTCGTCCAGCAGCGCCGCGAACGACTGCGCGGTCTGCTCGGCCGCGGCGCGCAGCCCGGCCGCGGAGGGTCCGGCGCCGAGGATCTCCCGCGAGCTGGCGGGGAGCACGCTGCGGCAGCACGCCGGAGAAGATCCGCCGCACGGTCGCCGGGGTGCCACCCTGGGCGCCGACACCGGGCACCAGCAGCGGGCCGTTGACGTCGAGGTCCTCGCCGGTCTCGCCGATCGTGGCGCCGACGACGGCGCCGAACGACCCCATCGGCTCCGCGCCGGCGTTGGCCTCGGTCAGCGCGGTGAGCACGCCGCCCGCGACGCTGTGCCCGTCGGCGGTCCGGGCGTGCTGTACCGAGGGCGCCTCCGGGTTGGAGGTCAGGGCGAGCACGAACACCCCGGCGTTGTGCGCGCGCGCCTGCGCGAGCAGCGGGTCGAGGCTGCCGAAGCCGAGGTACGGCGAGGCGGTCACCGCGTCGCAGAACAGCGGGGACCTCGGGTCGAGGTAGGCGTCGGCGTACGCCTGCGACGTGGAGCCGATGTCGCCGCGCTTCACGTCGAGGACGACCAGCGCCCCGGCCTGGTCGCGCGGTCTCCACCACCCGCTCCAGCACCGCGATCCCGGCTGACCCGAAGCGCTCGAAGAACGCCGACTGCGGCTTCAGCACCGCCACCACCGGCGCCAGCGCCTCGGTGGCGGTCAGCGCGAACCGCTCCAGGCCGGTCACCGAGTCGGTCAGCCCCCAGTCGTCGAGCAGCCCGGGGTGCGGGTCGATCCCGGCGCACAGCGGCCCGCGGTCGTCCATCGCGTCGCGGAGCCGGGCGCCGAACGGTCGGTCGTGCTCGTTCATCGGGCGTCCTTCCCGGAGAGTGCGGGCTCGGTACGACGGGCCAGCGCGCGGTTCATCCTGCCCGGCCAGGTCGGCCCCTGGTAGACGAAGGCCGTGTAGGCCTGCAGCAGGTCGGCACCGGCCGCCAGCCGCTCCACCGCGTCACCGACGGTCGCGATGCCGCCGACGCCGATCAGCGTCGGCTCCTCCCCCATCCGCGACCGGAGCAGCCGCAGCACCTCCAGCGAACGGTGCAGCAGCGGCGCACCGGACAGGCCGCCGGCTCCGGCGCGCTCGACCTCGGCGGCCGTGCTGCGCAGCCCGTCACGGCTGATCGTCGTGTTCGTCGCCACGATCCCGTCGAGGCGCTCGGCCACGACCAGGTCGGCGACCGCGAGCACGTCGTCGTCGCTGAGGTCGGGGGCGATCTTCACCAGCAGCGGCACGTGCCGGTCGGTGGCGCAGCAGTCGCCTCCCGTCGTACGGCGGCCAGCAGCGGCTGGAGCTTCTCCACCGCCTGCAGGTCGCGCAGCCCGGGGGTGTTCGGCGAGCTCACGTTGACCACCAGGTAGTCGGCGTGCGGCGCCAGCAGCCGGGTGCTCTTGCCGGTAGTCGTCGACCGCCTGGTCCTCGGGCACCACCTTGGTCTTGCCGATGTTGACGCCCACGACGACGCCCGTGCGGCGCCGGGAGGCGAGCCGCTCGGCGACCACCTCGGCGCCGTCGTTGTTGAAGCCCATCCGGTTCACGATCGCCCGGTCGGCGGGCAGCCGGAACAGCCGTGGCCGCGGGTTGCCCGGCTGCGGCTCGGCCGGTGACCGTGCCGACCTCGACGAAGCCGAACCCGAGCGCCGCCAGCGCGTCGATCCCGACCGCGTTCTTGTCGAAGCCGGCCGCCAGCCCGAGCACGCCGGGGAAGCGCAGCCCCATCCGCTCGACCGGCTCGCCCGCCCGACGTCCCAGCGTGTGCCGGGCGAGCGGACGGCCGGCCCGGATCGCCCGGAAGCCGACGTGGTGCGCGCGCTCGGCGTCGGTGCGGGTCGCCAGGTGGTCGAACAGCGAAGCGGTACGGCGCCGTCATGCGCCGCGGCCCAGTCCTGCAGCGAGCGCACCCCGATGTCGCCGGCGCGGAGCGCCTCGATGCCCTGCACCGCGGCGCCCAGACCCTGCACCGTGGTGATGCACGGGATGTTCGCGAGCACCGCGGCGGTGCGGATCTCGTAGCCGTCGATGCGCGCCGCGCCGCCGCTGGTCGCGCCGTGCGGCGTGTTGATCACCAGGTCGATCTCGCCGGCCAGGATCAGCTGCACCGTGGTCGGCTCGCCGTTGGGGCCCTCGCCCTCGAAGTGCTTGCGCACCACGGTGGCCTTGATCCCGTTGCGCCGCAGCACCTCGGCGGTGCCCTGGGTGGCGAGGATCTCGAAGCCGCGGTCGGCGAGCACCTTGATCGGGAAGATCATCGTGCGCTTGTCGCGGTTGGCCATGCTCACGAACACCCTGCCGCTGGTCGGCAGCGAGCCGAACGCCGCGGTCTGCGCCTTGGCGAACGCGCTGCCGAAGTCGGCGTCGAAGCCCATCACCTCACCGGTCGACTTCATCTCCGGGCCGAGCACGGTGTCGACGTGGGTGCCGTCGGGGAGCCGGAACCGGTTGAACGGCATCACCGCCTCCTTGACCGCGATCGGCGCGTCCCCGGGCAGGTCGCCGCCGTCGCCGCCGGCCGGGCAGCACACCGGCGGCGCGCAGCGACGCGATCGACTCCCCCATCATCACCCGCGCCGCCGCCTTCGCCAGCGGTGTCGCGGTCGCCTTGGACACGAACGGCACCGTGCGGCTGGCCCGCGGGTTGGCCTCGAGCACGTAGAGCACGTCGGAGCCCAGCGCGTACTGGATGTTGAGCAGCCCGCGCACCCCGACGCCGCGCGCGATCGCCAGCGTGGCCTCGCGGATCCGGTTGATCTCCGCCGCGCCGAGCGTGATCGGCGGCAGCGCGCACGACGAGTCGCCGGAGTGGATGCCGGCCTCCTCGATGTGCTCCATCACGCCGCCGAGGAACAGGTCGGTGCCGTCGAAGATCGCGTCGACGTCGATCTCGACCGCGTCGTCGATGAACCGGTCGACCAGCACCGGCCGGTCCGGGCTGATCTCGGTGGCCGCCGCGATGTACGACGACAGCGCGTCGTCGTCGTAGACGATCTGCATGCCGCGCCCGCCGAGCACGTAGGACGGGCGCACCAGCACCGGGTAGCCGATCTCGGCCGCGATCGCCTGCGCCTCCGCGAACGAGGTCGCCATCCCGTGCTTGGGTGCGGTCAGCCCGGCCTCGGCCAGCACCCGGCCGAACGCGCCGCGCTCCTCGGCCAGGTGGATCGCCGCCGGCGACGTGCCCACGATCGGCACCCCGGCGTCCTCGAGCCCCTGGGCCAGGCCGAGCGGGGTCTGCCCGCCGAGCTGGCAGATCACGCCGGCGACCGGGCCGGCCGCCTGCTCGGCGTGCACGATCTCGAGCACGTCCTCCAGCGTCAGCGGCTCGAAGTACAGCCGGTCGGAGGTGTCGTAGTCGGTCGAGACCGTCTCGGGGTTGCAGTTGACCATGATCGTCTCGTAGCCGGCCCCGCCCGCGCCCGACCCGAGCGCCAGCGACGCGTGCACGCACGAGTAGTCGAACTCGATGCCCTGGCCGATCCGGTTCGGACCGGAGCCGAGGATGATCACCGCCTCCCGGTCGCGCGGGGCCACCTCGGTCTCCTCGTCGTACGACGAGTAGTGGTACGGCGTGGTCGCGGCGAACTCGGCCGCGCAGGTGTCGACGGTCTTGTAGACCGGGCGGACCCCGAGCGCGTGGCGGACGCCGCGCACGACGTCCTCGCGGCATGTCGCGCATCCGGCCGAGCTGGGCGTCGGAGAACCCGTGCCGCTTGGCCGCCGCAGCAGCCCGGGCGTCAGCTCGGGCGCCTCGATCACCGGCCACCGCGACCTCGTTGATCAGCATCAGCTGGTCGACGAACCAGGGGTCGATCTTGGTGGCGTCGAAGACCTCCTCGGCGCGTCGCGCCGGCCCGGAGCGCGTCCATCACCAGCTCGCAGCCGGCCGTCGTGCGGCACCCGCGCCCGCTCCAGCAGGTCGTCCTTGTCGAGCTCGACCGTGGTGTGCGACCAGTCGAAGACCGCCGCGGGCTCTCCAGGGAGCGCAGCGCCTTCTGCAGCGCCTCGGTGAAGTTGCGGCCGATCGCCATCGCCTCGCCGACCGACTTCATGTGCGTGGTCAGCACCGGGTCGGCGCCGGGGAACTTCTCGAACGCGAACCGCGGCACCTTCACCACCACGTAGTCGAGTGTCGGCTCGAAGCTGGCCGGGGTCTCCCTGCGTGATGTCGTTGGGGATCTCGTCGAGGGTGTAGCCGATCGCCACCTTGGCCGCGATCTTCGCGATCGGGAAGCCGGTCGCCTTCGAGGCCAGCGCGCTGGAGCGCGACACCCGCGGGTTCATCTCGATCACGACCACGCGGCCGTCGGCCGGGTTGACCGCGAACTGGATGTTGCAGCCGCCGGTGTCGACGCCGACCTCGCGGATGATGCCGAGCGAGAGGTCGCGCAGGTGCTGGTACTCGCGGTCGGTCAGCGTCATCGCCGGCGCGACCGTGATCGAGTCGCCGGTGTGCACGCCCATCGGGTCGAGGTTCTCGATCGAGCAGACGATCACCACGTTGTCGGCGGTGTCGCGCATCACCTCGAGCTCGTACTCCTTCCAGCCGATGATCGACTCCTCGAGGAGCACCTCGGTGGTCGGGCTGGCGGCCAGCCCGGAGCCGGCGATCCGGCGCAGGTCGGTCTCGTCGTAGGCCATCCCGGAGCCGGTGCCGCCCATCGTGAACGACGGCCGCACCACCATCGGGCAGCCGAGGTCCGCGGCCGCGGCGAAGCAGTCGTCGATCGTGTGGCAGATCACCGAGCGGGCGACCTCGCCGCCGAGCGACTCCACGATCTTCTTGAACGACTCGCGGTTCTCGCCGCGCTCGATCGCCTCGATGCTGGCGCCGATCAGCTCGACGCCGTACTTCTCGAGCACGCCCGGCCTTGTCCAGCGCCATCGCCGCGTTGAGCGCGGTCTGCCCGCCGAGCGTCGCCAGCAGCGCGTCGGGGCGCTCCTTCGCGATCACCTTCTCGACGTACTCCGCGGTGATCGGCTCGACGTACGTCGCGTCCGCGAACTCCGGGTCGGTCATGATCGTGGCCGGGTTGGAGTTCACCAGGATCACCCGGATGCCCTCCTCGCGCAGCACCCGGCAGGCCTGGGTGCCGGAGTAGTCGAACTCGCAGGCCTGCCCGATGATGATCGGCCCAGTGCCGATCACCAGCACACTCTTGATGTCAGAGCGCTTGGGCATCAGCCGTGTACCTCCTGGAAGTCAGATCCCCTGGCACTCAGCCGAAACCCAGCCCGAAGCCGCGGCAGGGCGGTGATGGGGCAGGTCTGAGCAACAGTGTCGGCGAGCGTGCGCACCACCGGGACAACCGCGCTCACCGGGAGCCCTCCATGAGCGCACGAACCGGTCGAACAGGTACGCCGCGTCGTGCGGTCCGGCCGCGGCCTCCGGGTGGTACTGCACCGAGAAGCTGGTGAGCGCCCCGTCGGCGTCGCGCAGCTCGAGCCCCTCGACCACGTCGTCGTTGAGGCAGACGTGGCTGACCGTGGCGACGCCGTACGGCGTCTGCGTCGGCGCGTCGAGCGGAGCGTCGACCGCGAACCCGTGGTTGTGCGCGGTCACCTCGACCTTGCCGGTCGTGCGGTCCATCACCGGCTGGTTGATCCCGCGGTGGCCGTAGGTGAGCTTGTAGGTGCCGAAGCCGAGCGCCCGGCCGAAGAGCTGGTTGCCGAAGCAGATCCCGAAGTAGGGCAGCCCGTGCTCAAGCGCGCGCCTGCAGCAGCTCGACCTGGCCGGTGGTCGCGGCCGGGTCGCCGGGGCCGTTGGAGAAGAACAGCCCGTCGGGCCCGACCGCGAGCACGTCGTCGAGCGTCGACGGTGGCGGGCAGCACGTGCACCTCGATGCCGCGCTCGGCCATCATCCGCGGGGTGTTCGCCTTGATCCCGAGGTCGAGCGCGGCGACGGTGAACCGCTTCGGCGCCGACCGCGGGCACGACGTACGCCTCGGTCGTCGAGACCTCGCCGGCCAGCTCGGCGCCGGTCATCTCCGCGGAGGCCAGCACCCGCTGCAGCAGGTCGTCGCTGTCGGTCGGTCGCGTCGAGATGCCGACCCGCATCGCGCCGCGCTCGCGCAGGTGGCGGGTCAGGGCGCGGGTGTCGACGCCGCTGATCCCGACCACGCCCTGCTCGCGGAGCTCGTCGTCGAGCGAGCGCACCGAGCGCCAGCTCGACGGGACCCGCGCGGGGTCGCGGACGACGTAGCCGCTGACCCAGATCCGCGACGACTCCGGGTCGTCGTCGTTCATGCCGGTGTTGCCGACGTGCGGGGCGGTCATCACCACGACCTGCCGGTGGTACGACGGGTCGGTCAGCGTCTCCTGGTAGCCGGTCATGCCGGTGGAGAACACCGCCTCGCCGAACGTCTCGCCCTCGGCGCCGTACGCCTCGCCGCGGAAGGTGCGCCCGTCCTCGAGGACCAGGATCGCCCCCCGGTCGGTCGAGCCTCCCGGTGGTCGAGCCTCCCCCGGTGGTCGAGCCTGTCGAGACTCACGCGTCGGCCTTCTCGAGGTCGTGCAGGAAGTCGACCAGGCCCGTCATGTAGGTCTCGTGGTCGTCGACCAGCGCGATGTGACTGCCCTCGGGGCTGTGGTGGTAGCGGCCACGCGGCAGCTGCCCGGCCATCCAGCGCAGGTAGGCCGGGTCCATCGTGTCGTGCTCGGCGCCCATGACCAGGGTCGGCACCTCGATCCGGTGGAGGTCCTCGCTCCGGTCCCAGTGCAGGAGCTTGCCGCTGGCCCCGAGCTCGCTGGGCCCTTGCATCGGCACGTAGATCGCGCGGTTGGTGTGTCCGAGCGACCGCACCACCTCCTCGGGCCACTCGTCGGCCGGTCGGCGCAGCACGTGGTGCACGTAGTGGTGCTCCATGAGCAGCTGCTCGTACGACGGGTCGTCGGTCTCGCCGTCGGCCTCCAGCCGCTTGATCTCCGCCAGCGCGGTCTGGTCCATGGTCGGCATCAGGACGCGCTCGGCGTAGTCGTTGTAGGCCGGGACGCTGGCCATCATGTTGGAGACGACCAGGCCCTTGAGGTGTTCCTGATGGGCGAGGGCGTACTCGATGCCCAGCACCCCGCCCCAGGACTGGCCGTAGAGCACGAAGTCGTCGCGGCCGAGCCCGAGCGCCACGCGCACCTGTTCCACCTCGTCGACGAAGCGCTCGATCTCCCACAGGGACGGGTCGTCAGGCTGGTCGCTGAACTGGGAGCCGAGCTGGTCGTAGAAGTAGACCTCGGCGCCGGCGTCGACCAGCTCCCGCTCCAACGGCAGCAGGTACTCGTGGGTGGCGCCCGGACCGCCGTGCAGCAGGAGCAGCCGCAGCCGCGGGTTGTCGCCCGCCTTGCGGGTCCAGACGTCGAAGGTGCCGGAGGGGGTCTTGACCGGGATCATCCGGACGCCGTCGCTCATGCGAGCTTCCCGTCGAGCACGGTCGGCTTGCCGCGCAGGAACGTCGCGACCACCCGGCCGGGCAGCTCGCGTCCCGGCGTACGGCGTGTTGCGCGAGAGCGACGCCAGCTCGGAGGACGTCGACGACGTGCCGCGCGGACGGGTCGTAGAGCACCAGGTTGGCCGGCTCGCCCTCGGCGACCGGGCGGCCGTGGCCGGTCAGCCGCCCGATCCGGGCCGGCGCGTAGGACATCCGCTCGGCGACCCCGGCCCAGTCGAGCAGGCCGGTGTCGACCATCGTCTCCTGCACGATCGACAGCGCCGTCTCCAGCCCGAGCATCCCGAACGCCGCGGCCTGCCACTCGCAGTCCTTGTCCTCGTGCGGGTGCGGCGCGTGGTCGGTGGCGACGACGTCGATGGTGCCGTCGGCCAGCCCGGCCCGCAGCGCCTCGACGTCGTCGGCCGAGCGCAGCGGCGGGTTGACCTTGTAGATCGGGTCGTACGTCGCCGCGAGCTCGTCGGTCAGCAGCAGGTGGTGCGGGCAGACCTCGGCCGTGACGTTCCAGCCCTTCGACTTGGCCCAGCGGATCAGCTCGACCGACCCGGCGGTGGACACGTGGCAGACGTGCAGCCGGGAGCCGACGTGGGCCGCGAGCAGGCAGTCGCGGGCGATGATCGCCTCCTCGGCGACCGCCGGCCAGCCGCGCAGCCCGAGCCGGCCGGAGAGCTCGCCCTCGTTCATCTGGGCGTCCTCGGTGAGCCGCGGCTCCTGGGCGTGCTGGGCGACCACGCCGTCGAACGCCTTGACGTACTCCAGCGCCCGGCGCATCAGCACCGGGTCGGAGACGCACTTGCCGTCGTCGGAGAACACCCGCACCCGGGCCGCGGAGTCGGCCATCGCGCCGAGCTCGGCGAGCCGCTCGCCCTGCAGCCCGACGGTGACCGCGCCGACCGGGTAGCACGTCGCAGTGGCCGGCCTCGCGGCCCAGCCGCCAGACCTGCTCGACGACGCCGGCGGTGTCGGCGACCGGCTCGGTGTTGGCCATCGCGTGCACGGCGGTGAAGCCGCCCATCGCGGCCGCCATGGTGCCGGTCTCGACGGTCTCGGCGTCCTCGCGGCCGGGCTCGCGCAGGTGCGTGTGCAGGTCGACGAGCCCGGGCAGCAGCACCATGCCGGTGCCGTCGACGACCTCGGTGGTCGAGCCGTCGAGTCCTCGCCGGTGGCCCCGCCGGTGGTCGAGCTCGTCGAGACCCGCGCGACCACCCCGTCGCGGACCAGCACGTCGGTCGGCTCGCCGCCGAGGATCGCGGCGCCCTGTGATCAGGTACGTGGTCATGCTCGTCTCCTCCGATGGCGGGCTCGGACCCGCCGAGCAGCAGGTACAGCACGGCCATCCGGACGGCGACGCCGTTGGTGACCTGCTCGACGATCACCGAGCGCTCGGAGTCGGCGACGTCGGCGGTGATCTCCATGCCGCGGATCATCGGGCCGGGGTGCATCACGATCGTGTGGTCCTGGAGCGTCGCCATCCGGCGTCCGTCGAGGCCGTAGCGCCGGCTGTACTCGCGCACGGTCGGGAAGAACGCGGCGTTCATCCGCTCCCGCTGCACGCGCAGCATCATCACCACGTCGGCCTTGGGCAGCACCGCGTCGAGGTCGTACGACGTGGTCGACACCCCAGCGTGTCGACGCCGTACGGCAGCAGCGTCGGCGGCGCGACCAGGGTGACCTCGGCGCCGAGCGTCTGCAGCAGCAGCGCGTTGGAGCGCGCCACCCGGCTGTGCAGCACGTCGCCGACGATCGCGACCCGGCGGCCGTCGAGGCTCCCCGTCGCGGGCGAGGTGCCGCCACATCGTGAACGCGTCGAGCAGCGCCTGGGTCGGGTGCTCGTGGGTGCCGTCGCCGGCGTTGACCACCGAGGACTTCGACCAGCCGGCGTGCGCCAGCAGGTGCGGTGCGCCCGAGGCCCAGTGCCGGACCACGACCGCGTCGGCGCCCATCGCCTCCAGGGTCAGCGCGGTGTCCTTGAGCGACTCGCCCTTGCTCAGCGAGGAGCCCTTGGCGGAGAAGTTGATGACGTCGGCCGAGAGCCGCTTGGCGGCCGCCTCGAACGAGATCCGGGTGCGGGTGGAGTCCTCGAAGAACAGGTTGACGATGGTGCGGCCGCGCAGCGCGGGCAGCTTCTTGATCGGCCGGTCGGCCAGCGAGCGCATCTCCTCGGCGGTCGCCAGGACCAGCTCGGCGTCGTCGCGGGTCAGGTCGGCCGCGCTCAGCAGGTGCTGCTTCATCAGGATTGCTCACCCCGTCCTCTCCGTCGTGTTCCGCGAGCCGCACGGCGACCTTCTCGGCCAGCGAGGTGGGCAGGTTCTTGCCGACGAAGTCGGCCCGGATCGGCAGCTCGCGGTGGCCGCGGTCGACCAGCACCGCGAGCTGCACCGACGCGCGGGCGGCCGACGTCGTTCATCGCGTCGAGCGCGGCCCGGATGGTGCGGCCGGAGAAGAGCACGTCGTCGACCAGCACCACGATCTTGTCGTCGATGCCGCCGGGCGGGATCTGGGTGGGCAGCAGGGTGCGGGCCGGGCGCATCCGGAGGTCGTCGCGGTACATCGTCACGTCGAGCGACCCGACCGGGACCTCGACGCCCTCGACCTCCGAGATCTTCGGCGGCGATCCGCTCGGCGAGCGGGACGCCGCGCGACGGGATGCCGAGCAGGACCAGGTCGCTCGCCGCCCTTGTTGCGCTCGAGGATCTCGTGGGCGATCCGGGTCAGCGCCCGGGAGATCGCCTCGGAATCGAGAACGGTCCGACCACCGTCGTCGGACGGATCGGTCGGACCGTGGGGTGCGGGCTGAGGTGTGGATCAGACACCAGTGCCGGACCTCCTTCTCCGCCTCACAGGACGGCTCGTTAAAGGATGTCGATCGCGGCCGACAGTAACAGGTCCGGCCGCCGGCTAGAGCGCAGCCTCGTCCGGCGTGGCCAGCGTGAGCACGGCATCGACGAGGTTGCGGGTTCTGCTCGATCCGGTGCTCGAGCTCGCGGAGGGTGTAGGCGACGTGCGACTCGGGTTCCTCACCGGTCGAGGTCGATGCTCGCCACGAGCAGCAGCTGTCGGGGACCGACGAACTCCAGCCGGAGGTAGGCGACCTTGTCGATCTCGGGCATCGCCTTGAGGTCGCCGAGCACCCGCTCGCGGATGCCCGGGCTGCTCTCCTGGCCGGTCAGGAACCACCGGTTGCGGTTGATCAGCACCACCGCGACCACCCCGAGCAGGATCCCGACCAGGATCGACCCCACCGCGTCGTACGCTGCATCGCCGGTCACCTGGTGCAGGAAGATCCCGAGCGTCGCGATCACCAGTCCCACCGAGCGCCGCGGAGTCCTCGGCGAACACGGCCCGGAGCGTCGGGTCGGACGTGTTGAGTGCGTGCTCGACCACCCGCCGGTCGAGCCCGTGGGCCTCCCGCCGGGTCTGCCGGTAGGCCTGCGCGAACGAGACTCCCTCGAGGACGAACGCGATCCCGAGCACGACGTAGGCCCAGAAGTACGACGTCTCCTCGCTGGTCTCGAACAGCTTGGTCACGCCGTTCCAGACCGAGACCACCGCGCCGGCGACGAAGAGCCCCATGGCCGCGAACATCGACCAGACGTACGCCTCCCGGCCGTACCCGAGCGGGCGGGACTCGTCGGGGGCGCGCCGCGAGCGCTTGTCGGCCACGAGCAGCAGCACCTCGTTGCCGGTGTCGGCCCAGGAGTGCGCGCTCTCGGCCAGCATCGAGGCCGAGCCGGTGATCATTGCAACGATGGTCTTCGCAAGGGCGATGCCGGCGTTGGCGAAGAACGCGAGCACGACCGTGAACGTGCTCTCGCCCCCGGAGCCGTGCTCGTCGTCTGTCATCGTCGCTGACCCTACTCATCGGGGTCGAGGCTGGCGGCTGGAGTCTCGGCGAGCCGTCGCAGATGGCGACTGGCGGATCGGTGACCCGTCGCAGATGGCGGCTGGAATGCGGGTGACCCGTCGCAGATGGCGACGCATGCCATCTCCCGACGGCGACCATCTGCGACGGCTCAGCGCGCTTGCGGTGACCATCTGCGACGGCTCAGCGGGCTCACGGTGACCATCTGCGACGGGTCACCGAAGCCTGCCCGGGCTGAACCACTGCAGCGCTCGACCGGTCCTAGGCTCGGCGTCATGGCCCACGGAACCCACGACCACGCCGACGACCCCCGCAACGCCGAGGTGCTGGTCTGGGTCAACGGCGAGCTGCTGCCCCGCGACCGCGCGGTGGTCTCGGTGTTCGACTCCGGCTTCGTGCTCGGCGACGGCGTCTGGGAGGGGCTGCGCGTCAGCGGCGGCCATCCGGCGTTCCTGGACCGGCACCTCGACCGGCTCGAGGAGGGCGCCCGCGCGATCCTGCTCGACCTCGGGATGACCCGCGAGGAGATCACCGACGGCGATCTACGCGACGCTGCGCGCCAACGACATGACCGACGGCGTGCACGTGCGGCTGATGGTGACCCGCGGCGTGAAGTCGACGCCGTACCAGGACCCGCGGGTGACCATCGGCCCGGCGACCGTGGTGATCATCGCCGAGCACAAGGAGCCGATGCCGGCCACGGTGACCGACGGGCATCACGCTGTTCACCACGCACGTACGACGGGCGACGCCGGACACGCTCGACCCCAAGCTCAACGCGCACAGCAAGCTCAACGACATCACCGCCTGCATCCAGGCCTACACCGCCGGCGCCGACGAGGCGCTGATGCTCGACCCGCACGGCTTCGTGGCCACCTGCAACAGCACGCACTTCTTCATCGTCACGCGAGGCCGGCGAGGTCTGGACCTCCGACGGCCGGTTCTGCCTGGCGGGATCACCCGCGGCAACGTGCTCGAGATCTGCCGGGCCAACGGCATCGCCGCCCGCGAGACGACGTTCAGCCTGACCGACGTCTACAACGCCGCCGAGGCGTTCGTGACCGGCACCTTCGCGGGCGTGGTGCCGGTGCGCACGGTCGACGGCCGCACGATCGGCACCGGCGCGCGCGGTCCGGTCGTCGAGCGGCTCGCAGGGGCTCTACCAGGAGCACGTGGCGGCGGACGTGGCCGCCCGCACGCCGATGACCGTCCGGGTCGCGATGTGGAGCGGTCCGCGGAACATCTCCACGGCGATGATGCGGGCCTGGGAGAACCGCCCGGACACGGTCGTCGTCGACGAGCCGTTCTACGCCGCCTACCTCGCCCGGACCGGGATCGACCACCCCGGCCGCGACGCCGTGATCGCCTCCCAGCCGACCGACCCGGCGGCGGTGGTGCGCGGACTGCCGAGCGCCCGTCGACGCCGACGTCCACTACGCCAAGCAGATGACGCACCATCTCGCCGACGACGCCGACCTGGCCTGGGTCGCCGACTTCCGCAACGTGCTGCTGATCCGCGACCCGGCCGAGGTGGTCGCGTCGTACGTCCGCTCCCGGGAGGCCTGCGAGCCCGCCGACATCGGCCTGCTCCAGCAGGTGCGGCTGCTCGACGCGCTGCCGGAGACGCCCCCGGTGATCGACGCCGGCGACTTCCTGCGCGACCCCGAGACGCACCTGCGCTGGCTGTGCGACTGGCTCGGCATCGCGTTCACCGACCGGATGCTGCACTGGCCGGCCGGCCCGCGCGAGAGCGACGGCGTCTGGGCGCCGTACTGGTACGACGCCGTCGAGCGCTCGACCGGCTTCGAGCCGTGGCGCCCGCGCGAGGTCCACCTCTCCCCGCACGACGCCGCGGTCGCCGACGCCTGCCGCCCGGCGTACGACGCCCTCCACGCTCGGCGGCTCCAGCTCTGACCGCGACCGGGCCACCGGACGCGCGCCGGGGACATGCGCCGGGGACATACTGGGCCATGCCCGAGCGTGCTGCCGCACTCGACGTCGCCCACCGCGCGGCGTCCTCCTGGCTCGACTCCCTTGCCGATCGTCCGGTGCCGCCGCAGGCCACCGCCGCCGAGGTCGCCCTTCGGCTCGGTGCCGACCTGCCGGACCGACCGAGCGACCCCGCCGCGGTGGTGCAGCTTCTCGCGGATGCCTGCACCCCGGGCCTCACGGCGATGCCCAGCGGCCGGTTCTTCGGGTTCGTGATCGGCGGCACGCACCCGGCCGCGCTCGCCACCGACTGGCTGGTCAGCGCCTGGGACCAGAACTGCGGACTGCGCGGCATGACCCCGGCGCACACCGCCGTCGAGGACATCGCGACCACCTGGCTGGTCGACCTGCTCGGGCTCCCGGCCGGGTCCGCGATCGGGTACGTCACCGGTGCTACCACGGCCAACGTGACGGGGCTCGCCACCGGCCGCGACGCGGTGCTCCGGCGTGCGGGGTGGGACGTCCCCCACGACGGGCTCAGCGGCGGCCCCCGCGTGCGCGTGCTGGTCGGCGCGGAGCGCCACGACACGATCGACCTGGCCTTGCGCTACCTGGGGCTGGGTGCTCCGGAGCAGGTGGCGGCCGACGACCAGGGTCGGCTGCGCGTCGACGAGCTGCGACGTCTGCTGGAGACCGGCCCGGAGGGACCGACCATGGTGCTGCTCCAGGCCGGCAACGTGCACTCCGGCGCCTTCGACCCCCTGGCCGAGGCGATCGCGGTCGCCCACCGCCACGGTGCCTGGGTCCACGTCGACGGCGCCTTCGGGCTCTGGGCGGCCGCCTCGCCCCGGCACCGGCACCTCGTCGCCGGACACGAGGCGGCCGACTCATGGGCCACCGACGCACACAAGACGCTCAACGTGCCCTATGACTGCGGCCTGGTGGTCGTGCGCGCACCCGAGGACCTGCGTGCGGCCATGGGTGTCCAGGGTCCGTACCTGATCCTCGAGCACGCGGGCCGGCTCGAGCCGTCCGACAAGGTGCTGGAGCTCTCGCGCCGCGGACGCGCCTTTCCGGTCTGGGCGGTGCTCCGGTCACTCGGCCGCACCGGGGTCGCCGACCTGGTCGACGGCCTCTGCCGTCATGCAACGCGTTTCGCCGAGGGTCTGGCCGACCTCGGCGCCACCGTACGCAACGACGTCGTGTTCACGCAGGTGTGCGCGGACTTCGGCGACGACGCCCGCACCGACGCCGTGATCAACGGCCTGCTGGCGGACGGCACGACGTGGATGACCGGCTCGACCTGGCACGACCGGCGTGTCCTGCGGGTGGCGGTCAGCAACTGGTCGACCACCGATGACGACGTGACGCGGAGTCTCGAGGCCGTACGACGGGTGCTGGCTGCGATCCGTTAGGAGAGGTCGGCGAGCGCCGGCTCGAGCGCCCGGTGCAGGGTCGGGTAGGCATAGATCATCGTGCGCAGCGTCGCAGTCGGCACCTCGGCGTGCACCGCGGTGACCAGCATCCCGAGGATCTCGCCGCCGGCCGGACCGGCGACCGTCGCCCCGACCAGCACGCCGCGGTCGGCGTCCTCGACCAGCTTGATCAGGCCCTCGGCCTGCGCGATCCAGCCCCGGGTCGACGCGGACAGGTCGGTCGTGCCGACATGCACCGTCAGCCCGGCGTCCCGGGCCTGCTTCTCGGTCATCCCGACGCCTCCTACCTCGGGGTCGGTGAACGTCACGTGCGGGACGGCGCGGTAGTCGGCGGCCGGGCCGTCCTTGCCGAGGATGCTCGCGACCGCGATGGCGGACTGGTACATCGAGAGGTGGGTGAACGCGCCGTGCCCGACGATGTCGCCGATCGCCCACAGCCCGTCGCCGGCGCGCATCCGGTCGTCGACCTCGAGGCTCCGCGCCGACGGGTCGAGCCCGACGGTCTCGAGGCCGACGTCATCGAGGTTCGGTGTGCGACCGGCAGCGACCAGCAGCTTCTCGAACGTCAGCTCCTGGCCGTCGACGGCGACGGTGAACTGCCCGGCGTCGTACGAGACCCGCGAGATGCTGGCGTCGTCGAGCACCTGGATGCCCTCGCGGCCGAACACCTCGGCGACGAGGCCGCCCGCCTCGGGCTCCACCGGGCCCAGCAGGTGCGGACCGGCCTCGAGCACCGTCACCCGCACCCCGAACCTGGCCAGGGCCTGGGCCAGCTCGGCGCCGATCGGCCCGCCACCGATGACACCCAGCGTGGACGGGAGCGTGTCGATGCGCAGCACGTCACGGTTGGTCCAGAACGGCGTGTCCGCCAGGCCGTCGATCGGCGGCGTCGCCGGGCGAGTGCCGGTGTTGAGCACGACACCTGTGGCCGCCGCGAACGTCTCCCCGTCCACCTCCACGGTGCGCGGGCCGGTCAGCCGGCCGTGCCCGCGCACGAACCGTACGCCGGCGTCCTCGAGCCGCTTGACCGCGACGGTGTCGTCCCAGTCGTCGGTGGCCTCATCGCGGATCCGTGCGTGCACGGGTGTCCAGTCGGGTCGCACGTCGGCGCTGCCGGCGCGGCCGTCGATGCGGCGGCCATCGGCGAGCAGGTTCGCGGCCCGGATCACCATCTTGCTCGGGATGCAGCCGAAGTACGGGCACTCTCCCCCGACCAGGCGCTCGTCGACGCCCACCACGGAGAGCCCGGCCTTCGCCAGCTCCGTCGCCGCCGCCTCGCCGCCCGGACCGAGACCGACCACCACCACGTCACAGCTCTTCTCTGCCATGGCGCCAGTCAAGCAGTCAGCGCACGATCGTGGTCACCAGCGAGGTGACCGAGGGCCGGCGCGGGGTGGACCCGAAGCCGAATCGCGGGTCGGGGTCCACGGCCGCCAGTCCGCCGAGCGGGCTGCCCCGCCAGGTGCCCTCCACCGCGTCGACGGCGTGCAGGTCCGTCGCGCCGTAGTACTCGCGGCGGCCGTTGCCTGCGCTGCCACGGGTCCGCACGCCGCGCAGCGCCACGCGCGCGACCGGGTCGGTGACTGCGGCCCACGACGGCGAGGTCGAGATCGAGCGCGGCACGACGCCGAGCAGCCGGCCGAGCGCTCGCCTCCGGCCGATGTGAAGCCGGATCGCCAGGTCCGGTGCGGTGACGCACCACGCCGACCCGTCGTCGGTCACCGCGACCGGCCCGAGCACGACCCGGTCGAACGTGTACGTCGCCGCGACGTACTCGGCCACCTCCCCGGACGGCGCGAGCAGCAGCCGCAGCCCGTCCGGCTGGGCCAGCATCACGTCGGCGAACCTGCCCCACGGCGACTCGTCCCAGCGGCCGACCACGACCCGGACGCCGCTGGTCGTGCCCACGCCCGCGATCCGGCCCGTGAACCGGTCACGCGGGACGGTCACCGGCGAGTCACCGGTGCGTCACCGGGACAGGTGCCGCGCCCGGGCGAAGCAGAACAGGCCGTAGCAGCCGATGCCGATCCCGATCGCCACCAGCAGCCACTGCCCGAAGGGCTGCTGCAGCACCTTGTGCAGGGCCTGGTCGAGCCCGCCGGACTTCTTCGGGTCGTGGGTGACGCCGGCGTACACGAACAGTCCTCCGACCAGGGCGATCGCGATCCCCTTGGCGATGTAGCCGATCCGGCCGAACAGGATGTACGCCGCGCCCGTCTCACCGCTCTTGCCCTCGGCGTCGAGGTGCTCCTTGAACTTCTCGGTCCACCCGCGCCACGCCATGTAGCCGCCGTAGCCGAGGATGGCCAGCCCGATCCCGATCACGATCTGCTGACCGGCCGGCCAGCTGAACACCTTGGCCGTCATCGTCTCCGAGCCGCCACCCTGACTCTGCGAGCCGACCGCGATCTTCAGCGCCGTGAACGCGAGCACTGCGTAGATCACGGCCTTGAACGCCGAGGCGCCGCGGGCCTTGAGCTTGTCGGCGCCGGTCTTCTCCTGGTGGCCGAACACCGCGTCGAGGACGCGCCAGACGACGAGCAGGACCATGCCGATCGCGATCGCCCAGACCAGCACCTTGCCGAACGGTTGCTGGGCGAGCTCGGCGAGCGCCCCCTTCTGGCTGGCGGACTTGCCGCCGCTGCCGAGCGCGAGCTGCACGGCCAGGAACCCGACCATGAGGTGCACGATGCCGTAGGCGACCATCCCGATCCGGACCGCGAAGTCGAGCCACTCGCTGTTCTCCGCCTTGCGGCCTGCCAGTTGTGCCGACGTGCTCATCCGCTGTCCTCCGCCGATCCCGACTCCGATACCGGTTCCTACCCCAGCCGGATGTCCTTGAACCACGAGTCCGTGACGTACTCGGTCTTCCAGCCCATCGAGACGTAGATCTGGTCGGCGCGGGTGGGCGAGTCGTCGTCCACCTCGAGCTCGACCCGGTTGCGTCCCCGCTCGGCGGCGTCCGTGATCGCCGTGTACAGGAGGCCCTTGGCGACGCCTCGTCCGCGCGCGGCCCGGTTGACCCCGATGTAGTCCACGTAGCTGCCTTCCTGACCAGATGCGTCCGCGGCCACCACCGTGCAGACCAGGGCACCCGCAGGGACGTCCTGTCCGTCCACGGCGACGTACGCCAGCCACCAGTGGTCCCAGCGGTGCCCGGGGTCCTCGCGGAGCCGCTGCACGAACTCCGGGAAGCTCTCCTTGTAGGAGTTGAAGTGGTCCTCGAAGGACTCCTCCAGCATCAGGTGTACCAGCTGGAGATCGCCCGCGACCGGCAGCCCGTTGTCGTGGCTGGAGACCGGGCGAATGGTCACCCCTTCGCGGATCGAGGGCAGCGAGCCGACGTCGTCGGGGGTGACCGGCCGCTCCATGTGCAGCCAGGAGCGTCGCTTCGTGTAGCCGGCCCGACGCAGCCAGCGCACCTGCTGCTTGTCGTCCTGGAACGGGCTCTCGTCCAGCCGGGTCTCGTCTATGCCGCGCAGCCGGGCCAGCGCCACCGCCTGCTCCTCGGCCCACGCGTAGAACGCGTCCGCGATCCGGTCGACCACGTCGATGGCGCGGTCGAAGTAGCCCGACACGACGGCACGTCCGGCGGCCCGGTCGTGAACCGTGATCCACGCGCGCGCCGTCCCGGTGTCCTCGACGGCCACCAGCTGTCGGCGGGTCCACGATGCCGGGCCGGCGATCTCGGACTCGATGCCGGCCTCGTCGACCGATGTCGCACCGGTCCAGGGCTGCTGGTCGGCGATCCGCAGCGCGACGAGGTTCGGGAGGTCGCCGAGCTCGGGGATCCGTGCGGTCCAACCCTTGGGGAGCTCGGGCAGGCGCGGCTCGGTGGTTCTGGGCTGGCTCACCGGTCCATCCTGCCGGATCCCTACCCGGTCGCGTGACCGGCCACGGGACAGTCAACGCGACCGGTCAGCCCGACGGCAGCCGGAACGGGCGCGCCGACGCGGGGTCGTGGTGGCAGGCGGTCACCCGGCGGCCCGGCGCACGCGGTCTGTGGTCGGTCGCCCGTGGCAGCGCACGACACCCGCGCGCACGCGTCCGATCACCACCACCGAGCCGCTGAGCCGCTCGCGCCTCGAGCCACAGGTGGTGGCGCTCCAGTCGCCGCGGTAGACGAACGCGCCGGCGTACGACAGATGGCGGCCGCGCGTCGCGCCGGAGTTGGGCACGTCCCAGGCCAGGCCACGCGAGCCGTCGAGCACGGGTGAGCCCTGCGGCACCTTCGCCAGCACGGCGTCGATCAGCCCACGGTCGGGCACGTCGTGCCGGGGTTGGGTGACGAAGACGCCGGGCTCGATCTCGGGGTAGGTGTAGAGCGTCGCGTCCTGCTCCCCGTGCTTGTGGCGACCGGGCGCGACCGTGAACCGGAGCGAGTAGAGCACCGTCGGCACCCGCTTGCGGACGGTCACAGACGGTCGTGGCGTGCACCCGGCGGCCTCGGCGGTCGCACCACCCGGCTCCGAGGAGGCGTCCCGGGACGGGCTCGACGACGAGCGGCTCGCCGGCATCGCATCGTCGGCATCGCATCGTCGGCGCAGCCGGCTAGCAGCACCGTGAGCAGCGGGACCGCGACGAGTCGCACGTCCCCCTGAGGCCGCTCAGGCGGTGATCGTCGCCTTGTCGCGGACGATGTTGCCCAGGACGCCGTTGACGAAGCCTGGCGAGTCGTCGGTGGAGAGGTCCCGCACCAGCTGCAGCGCCTCGGAGACCGCGACCGCGTCGGGCACGTCGTCGACGTACAGCACCTCGAAGACCCCGAGCCGCAGCACGTTGCGGTCGACCGAGGGCATCCGCGCGAGCGTCCAGCCCTGGGCGTACGTCGCCAGCAGCTCGTCGATGCGCGCCTGGTGCTCGCTGACCCCGCGCACCAGGACACCGGTGTAGTCGGCGACCGGCCGGCCACCGGGCTTGGAGGTGGCGTCGCCGATCTCCTCGTCGAGGGCGTCCACCGCGGATCGGCCCCGCACCTCGGAGGCGAACAGCAGGTCGAGAGCGCGCTTGCGTGCCTTGGATCGAGCGCTCATCTCAGAGTCACGACTTGACGCGGCCCAGGTACGACGAGTCCCGGGTGTCCACCTTGATCTTCTCGCCGGTGGTGATGAACAGGGGCACGTTGATCTGGTGCCCGGTCTCGAGCGTCGCCGGCTTGGTGCCTCCGGTCGACCGGTCGCCCTGGAGCCCCGGGTCGGTGTGCTGGACCTCGAGCTCGACCGAGGCGGGGAGCTCGATGTAGAGCACCCGGCCGTCGTTGGTGGCGACGATCGCGTCCTGGTTCTCGAGCATGAAGTTCTTCGCGTCGCCCACGATGTCGGGCGAGACCTCGAGCTGCTCGTAGCTGCCGGTGTCCATGAAGACGTACGACGTGCCGTCGTTGTACAGGTACTGCATCGTCCGCTTGTCGACGTTGGCCACCTCGACCTTGACGTCGGCGTTGAACGTCTTGTCGACGGTCTTGCCGGACTCGATGTTCTTGAGCTTCGAGCGCACCACGGCGCCGCCCTTGCCGGGCTTGTGGTGCTGGAACCAGATGACCTGCCAGAGCTGGCCGTCGAGGTTGAGCACCATGCCGTTCTTCAGGTCGTTCGTGGTTGCCATGCGCGCGAGGCCTACCTGTTCGTGGACGGTGTTTCCTGGGATGCCTGGTGGGGCCGGTCGAGTCTAACGGCGGCGGATCGTCCCATCCGAATCGGCCGGAGGTGCCCGAATCGCGAGGGGGTGTGACACTACGTCTACCGACGAAGGAGGGGACATGGCCCAGGACGTGCCCGGGGAGGCGACCGGTGACACGGGCGACGACGTGCTGGAGCGGCTGCAGACGCTCGTGGACGACGACGACCGCAAGGGGCCGAGCATCCACCGGCTGGCGTACGCCGGACGACTGTCCGCCGCGTACCACGAGATCGAGGCGGCGATCGCCGACGTGCTGGACCGCCCCACGTGGGACGACCAGACGCCAGAATGGGTGGTCGCGCGGCTGCGTCTGCTCAGCCTGCTGACCGCGCACTACGCGCGCACCGGCGAGCACGCGGACCAGCACCGGGAGTGGGGCGACCGGGCCCTGGAGCTCGGTGCTTCGGCCCGCCCGGCGTACCGCGCCGGGCTGCTGCTGGCGCTATCCGAGATCGAACGCGCCCGCGGCGACCGCCCAGCGACGGCCCAGCGGCTCAAGTCGGCCGCCGAGCTGGTCAGCGACGCCGCGGCCAACGACGCGGTCGCGCAGACCGTGCTGGCCGAGCTGCGGCTCCGGCTGGGCATCCTGGCGACCGCCACCGGCGACCGTGAGAAGGCCAGGAGCGAGTTCGAGACCGTGCTCGTCGTGCAGCCTGACCCCGGCACGGCCCGCGCCTACGCCCAGATGAACCTGGCACTGCTGGCCAGCACCGAGGACCGGCTCGAGGACGCGTTCGACCTCGAGAGCGAGGCCGCGGAGACGGCGTATCTGGCCGGCGACCACGACGTGAACCTGTGGGCGCGTAACAACAGGGCCTGCACGCTGCTGCAGATGGGCAAGATCGAGGAGGCGTACGCCGCGTTCCTCGACCTGTTGCCCGACGTGCTCTGGGAGATCGAGCCGCAGGCGTCGGCCGTCGTCGCCGAGGACTTCGCGACGGTGCTGGTCGGGCTGCGCCGCCACGAGGACGCCGCGCTGATCCTCGGCGCGGTCGCCGCCCAGCGGGAGGAGACCAGCATGCCGCGTGAGCCGCACCAGGCCGACGCGCTCGAACCGGTGGAGTCCGACGCCCAGGAGGCGCTCGGCGACCGCTGGTCGACGCTGCTTGACCGGGGCCGGGAGACCCCGGTCGCCGACGCGGTGCGGCGGGTGACCGGCTAGCTGCCGCTAGGTGCTCGAGGGCCAGCCGGTAGCCGTCGACGCCCTGGCCGACCACCTCGTGCGCGGCGTACGCCGTGACCACGGAGTGGTGCCGGAACTCCTCGGGCCGCTGCTTCGGGTCGCTGATGTGCACCTCGACCAGCGGCGCGGTCAGCTGCGCGCAGGCGTCGAGCAGCGCGTAGGAGTAGTGCGTCCACGCGGCGGCGTTGAGCACCACCGGGATCGCGTCGTCGGCGGCCTGGTTGAGCCAGTCGAGCAGCTCGCCCTCGTGGTTGGTCTGCCGCACCTCGACCTCGAGCCCCAGGTCGCGGCCCCAGCCGACGCACAGGCCGACCAGCTCGTCGTACGTCGTCGCGCCGTAGATCTCCGGCTGCCGACGGCCGAGCCGGCCGAGGTTCGGGCCGTTGAGCACCCAGCACCGTCGTCATCGCAGGCCACCCGCCATCACGTCGTAGGACGCGCGCAGCAGCGCCTCGTCGGGTCCCTCGAGCACCGCCGGCTGCGCGAGCCCGTCGAGCACCACGAACCGGAGCAGGTCGCCGCGCGTCTTCTTGTCCACGCGCATCGTCGCCGAGCAGCTCGTCGAACGGCGCACCGCGCCAGCGGGTCGGCAGCCCGACCAGGTCCGAGCGTGGCCGCGTGCCGGGCGGCCGTCTCGTCGTCGAGCCGGCCGGACAGCCGGGCCAGCTCGGCGACGAACACCATGCCGAGCGCGACCGCCTCGCCGTGCCGGACGCCGTAGTCGGTCGCGCGCTCGATCGCGTGCGCCATCGTGTGGCCGTAGTTGAGCACCTCGCGGCCGGGGTGCGCCGGCCCGACCGCCGCCGGTCTCGCGCAGGTCGCCGGCGACGACGTCGGCCTTGACCTGCACGGCCCGCTCGACCAGCTCGCGCGAGCACGTCGGACGTCGGGTCGAGCGCGGCGGCCGGGTCGGCCTCGACCAGCCGCAGGATCTCCGGGTCGGCGACGAAGCCGCACTTGACGACCTCGCCGAGGCCGCTGACCAGCTCCGCGCGCGGCAGGGTGCGCCAGCAGGTCGAGGTCGCAGAGCACGCCGGCCGGCTCGTGGAAGGAGCCGACCAGGTTCTTGCCGGCGACGCGTGTTGATGCCGGTCTTGCCGCCGACCGCGGCGTCGACCATGCCGAGCAGCGTGGTCGGCACGTGCACGACCCTGCACCCCGCGCAGCCAGGTGGCGGCGACGAAGCCGCCGAGGTCGGTGGTGGCGCCACCGCCGACGGTGACCACGGCGTCGGAGCGGGTGAAGCCGGCGCCGGCCGAGCGCCTCCCAGCAGTACGCGGCGACCTCGGCGGTCTTGGCCGCCTCGCCGTCCGGGAGCGCGAGGTCGAGCACGTCGTAGCGGTCGCCGAGGCTCGACGGTCAGGTCTGGGGCGTGGATGACGGCGCCACCCGGCGTACGCCGCTCGCCGAGGAGGTCCGGCACCGCGTCGAGCGACGCCGCTGCCGATCACCACGTCGTACGGCGCGCGCGGTCTCGCACCCGGATCGTGGTCACGCGGACACCACCGCCTCGCGCACCGCGGCGGCGACCTCGTCGGCGGCTGAGCCCGTCGGTGTCGACGACGTACGTCGCGACCGACTCGTAGACGGGCGTGCGCTCGTCGAGCAGCTGCTTCATCCGGCCGCGGACGTTGCCGAGCAGCAGCGGCCGCGACACGCCCGAGCCCGACCCGCTTGGCGGCGTCGGCGAGGCCGACCCGGAGGAACACGACGCGGTGGCCCGTCGAGCAGCGCGCGGGTCTCCTCGGCGAGCACCGCTCCGCCGCCGAGCGCGAGCACGCCGTCGTGGTCGGCGAGGGCGTCGGCGACGGCCGCCCGCTCGAGCGCCCGGAACTCGTCCTCGCCCTCGTCGACGAAGATGTCCTGCACGGACTTGCCGGCCGTCGCCTCGACGTCCTGGTCGGTGTCGCGGAAGCCGACCCCCCAGGCCTCGGCGAGCAGCCCGCCGACCGTGGTCTTGCCGGCGCCCATCGTCCCGACCAGCACCACCCGCGGGCTCATCGCGGGCTCGGCGGGGTGGGGAGCGAGGTCCCGTTCACGCGACCGTGGTATCCATCCCTTCCCTAGCGAAATTTCGATGGGGAAGGGGCCACTTACCTCGCGGACCGTGGTGTATCGGCACAGCCCAGCCAGCACGACCCCCAGCACCCTCACCGGAACCTCAGCGCGTCGAGGTAGCCCTGGGCGTTGCGCCGGGTCTCGGCCACCGAGTCGCCGCCGAACTTCTCCAGCACCGCCTCGGCCAGCACCAGCGCGACCATCGCCTCGGCCACGATCCCGGCGGCCGGCACGGCGCAGACGTCGGAGCGCTGGTGGTGGGCGACGGCCGCCTCGCCGGTGGCGACGTCGACGGTCCGCAGCGCGCGCGGCACGGTCGAGATCGGCTTCATCGCGGCCCGCACCCGCAGCGCCTCGCCGGTGGTCATGCCGCCCTCGGTGCCGCCGGAGCGGCCGGACGTGCGGCGGATGCCCTCGGAGGTGGAGACGATCTCGTCGTGGGCCAGCGAGCCCGGGGTCGCGGCGAGCCCGAAGCCGTCGCCGACCTCGACCCCCTTGATCGCCTGGATGCCCATCAGCGCACCGGCCAGCCGGGCGTCGAGCCGGCGGTCCCAGTGCACGTGCGAGCCGAGGCCGGGCGGCAGGCCGTGCACCACCACCTCGACGACGCCGCCGAGGGTGTCGCCGTCCTTGTGGGCCTGGTCGATCTCGGCGACCATCGCCTTCGACGGCGTCGGGGTCGAGGCAGCGCACCGGGTCGTCGTCGAGGCGCGCCACGTCGTCGGGCGTCGGGCACGGAGCCGTACGGCGCCTCCGCCGTGCCGATCTCGACCACGTGGGACACGATCCGGGCGTCGACGGCCTGCTCGAGGAACGCCGACGCCACCGCGCCGAGCGCCACCCGGGCCGCGGTCTCGCGGGCGGAGGCGCGCTCCAGGATCGGCCGGGCCTCGTCGAAGTCGTACTTCTGCATGCCGACCAGGTCGGCGTGGCCGGGCCGCGGCCGGGTCAGCGGCGGCGTTGCGGGCCAGGGCCTCGAGCTCGACCGGGTCGACCGGGTCGGCGGCCATCACCTTCTCCCACTTCGGCCACTCGGTGTTGCCGACGATGATCGCCACCGGGCCGCCGAGGGTCTCGCCGTGCCGGACGCCGCCGACGAGCGTCACCTCGTCCTGCTCGAACTTCATCCGGGCGCCGCGGCCGTAGCCGAGCCGGCGCCGGGCCAGCGCGTCGGCGACGTCGGCTGGAGGTGATCCGGACGTGCGCGGGCAGCCCCTCGATGATCGCGGTGAGCGAGGGTCCGTGGGACTCCCCCGCGGTGAGCCAGCGCAGCATGGCGTCAGTGTTTCACGCCGCCTGAAGCGCCCCAGAGCCTGCGCGTCGAGTCACGGCGATGACCGAGCCACCAGCCGCGATCGGTGCCCGAGCAGCACGCCCATCGCCGGCGCCGACCAGCATGAACGGGCCGAACGGGTAGCTCTTGCGGTCCAGCACGCTTCGCCAGCCGCGAGCAGCACCGCCGAGCAGCGCCCCGAGCAGGAACGCCGGCGTACATCGCCGACCACCAGCTCGCCCCAGCCGAGGTAGCCCGAGCGCCATGCCCGAGCAGGCCGGCGAGCCGGACGTCGCCGTAGCCCATCACCGCTGCGCGTGAACCGCCAGAACAGCCAGTAGAAGCCCCGCACCAGCAGCCCAGCCGCCAGCGCCAGCCCCAGGGCCGACCAGTCCCGGGTGATCAGCGCCGAGCACGACGAGCACCGGCAGCAGGACCAGGTACGCCGGGGCGATCAGCCAGGTCGGCAGCAGCCGGGTGCGCCAGTCGATGACCGAGAGCGCCACCGCCGAGCGGCGCCACGGGACCAGGTAGACCAGCGGCCAGTCCCAGCCGAGCGCCGCGCCGAACAGCCCCGCGAACACGGCGGACCAGACCGCGGCGCGCGCCCGGAGGCCCGGTCGGCCGGCGATCGCGACGTAGGGCTCCTTGGGCGTCGCCGGCGGCGGGATCGGTCCGGGTCGGGCTGCGGCTCGGGGAGCCGCTGCGACCAGCCGCGGCACGAGCCAGCCCGCCCAGCACGGCGGCCGCCGCGGCGCAGGCCGCGGCGGTGTCGAGCTGGGTGAGGATGTCGGACATGTAGCGGCCGAGGCGTTCTCACAGGACCTCAGCCCGACGACCGCTCGGCGAGCGCCTGCTCGGCGGCGGCGCGCATCGCGTCGAGCGGGACCTCGCGCAGGCCGGTCATCAGGGCCACCTGCAGCGCCGCCTGGTGCACGAGCAGGTCGAGTCCGCTGACCAGCGTGCGGTCGGGGCCGACCGACGCGCGCCAGCGGCGTCGGCCAGGGGTCGTAGACGACGTCGAAGACGACCGGGCATGCCGGCCAGGCGAGCCACGCAGGTCCGGGGCCTGCGCCTCGGCGGGGATCGTCGAGACCACGATGTCGGCCTCGAGCGGCTCGCCCTCGAGCGGCCCGACCACGCACGCAGCGGTCCCTCGTTGCGGGTCACCCGCTGCGACCGTCTCCGCGGCCCGCTCCGCGTCGCGCACCAGCAGCGTGACCACCCAGCAGCCGAGCTCGGCGAGCGCCAGCAGCCATCGAGGCCGCCGTGGCGCCGCCGCCGACCACGACCGCGCGGCGGACGCGCCCGTCGTACCGCTCCCGGATCGCGGCGACCGCGCCGGGCACGTCGGTGTTGTCGCCGATCCGGAGCCCGTCGCCCAGCAGCACGGTGTTGACGGCGCCCGGCGGCCTCGGCGATCGGGCTGACCGAGTCGAGCAGCGGCAGCACGGCGCGCTTGAGCGGCATCGTCAGCGACAGCCCGCGCCACGATGCGTCGAGCCCGTCCAGGAACGTCGGGCAGCCCGTCCTCGTCGACCTCGATCGCCTCGTAGGTCCAGCGCGAGCCCGAGCGCGTCGTACGCCGCGCGGTGCAGCACCGGCGACAGCGAGTGCGCGATCGGCTTCCCGAGGACGGCGCAGTGCGTGGTCGACATCGGGTCCTCAGCAGGCGTCCGACGTCTGGCAGTACTTGCGGAACAGCGCCACGTTCTTCAGGTGCTGCGCGTAGCTGTGGGCGAAGCGGGTCTCCCCCGTGCTGCAGGTTGACCACGACCCAGAACCGCTGGTCGCCGGACGACGGGTTGAGCGCCGCCTTGATCGTCTTCTCGCCGGGCGAGCCGATCGGGCCCGGCGGCAGCCCGGTGTTCTTGTAGGTGTTGTACGGCGAGTCGAGCGGCCGCTCCGCGTCCGAGGTGTAGACGGTGCCGGTCTTGTCGTTGGCGTAGGCGACCGTCGCGTCGAACTGGAGCGGCATGCCCGTGTCGAGCCGGTTGTAGATCACCCGCGCGACCTTGGGGTAGTCCTCGTCCCGGCTGGCCTCGTACTCGAGGATGCTCGCCATGGTCAGCACCTCCTCCGGCGTGTAGCCGAGCGCCTTCGCCTTGGTTGCGAGGTCGAGGTCCTGCTCCACCGACACCGTCTTCGCGACCATCTGGCGGAGCAGGTCGAGCGCCGTCATGTCGGGGGTCACCACGTAGGTCGCCGGGTAGAGGTAGCCCTCCGGGTTGCCCTTGGCGGACGCCGGGCAGGCCGAGCTCGGCCGGGCTGCTCGAGCGCCGCTCGATCGTCGGCCTTCTTGAGGTCGGTCTTCTTGACGATCGTCGCGACGATGCTGCTGGACCCGCGACCCCTCGGGCACGGTGACCGTGCTCTGGATCATGTTGTCCGGGTTGCACCAGGACCGCGAGGGCGTCGGCGGACTTCATCTGCTTCTTCAGCTGGTAGAAGCCGACCTGGATCGTGCTCGACCGCGGCGTCCTTGCGGGCCGCGTCGACGAACGCGTCGACCGACTTCACCACGCTCGGCCTTGCGCAGGCCGCGGCCCATGGCCGCGACGCTGTCGCCCTTCTTCACCTCGAAGACCACGCTGCCCGTGCCGGGCCCGGCGTAGTCGGGTGCGGCCGCGAAGTGCTCCTTGAGCTTGTCGAAGCCGTAGGAGCCGGCGAAGTAGAGGCCACCGCCGATCAGCAGCAGCACCAGGAGTGCGGGGATCCAGCCGCGCCGCTTGCGCGGCCCGTGGCGACCGCCGCCGGTGCGACGAGACGGGGGCCTCGTCGGGGTGCTCGTGGCCGAGATCCTCGCCGTCGCGGATCAGGCCGAAGTCACTCACCTGCGTGTGTCCTCCCTCGGACGGCTGTCGGTACGGCACGATCGTGCCCGGGTGCCGTCCGGTGCCGCGCTCGGTGTCGAGCGCGTGCTGCAGGATCACCACGGCTGCCGCCTGGTCGACCACCGCACGACGCTTCCTGCCCTTCTTCCCCCGGTCGCGCAGCTGCGCCTCGGCACTGACGGTGCTGAGCCGCTCGTCGCAGAGCCGCACCGGCGACCGGCGCCAGCCGGCGCCGCGAGCTGATCCGCGAACTCCCGCACCTTACCGGCCGCCGGGCCCTCGCGCCCGGACAGCGACACGGGCAGCCCGACCACGCACCTCGACCGCCTCGTGCTCGCGCGACCAGGGCGGCCAGCCGGTCGAGGTCGCCCGGGCCACGCGCCACCGTCTCGACCGGGGTGGCGAGGAACCCGGTGGGGTCGCTGACGGCGACCCCGATCCGGGCGTCCCCGGGGTCGACGCCGAGGCGGACCCCGTGCCTCACGTTCGGCGTGTTCACACCAGCCCGTTGCGGACCGCGGCGAGCGCGCGGTCGACGCCGGACGCGTCGGCGCCGCCGCCCTGGGCGACGTCGTCCTTGCCGCCGCCGCTGCCGCCGAGCTCGCCGCACGCGGCCCGGACCAGCGCGTTGGCCGTCAGGCCGCGCTCACGCGCGGCCTCGTTGGTGGCCACGACGACAGCCGGCTTGCCGTCCTTGACGCCGACCACCGCGACCACGCCCGGGCGGTCGCCCGGGAGCCGGCCGCGCACGTCGAGCGCCAGCGTGCGCACGTCGCCGCCGCCCGCGCCGTCGGCCCGGTGGCCGACGAAGGCGACGCCGTGGACGTCCTCCGCGCCGTCCGCGAGCGCCGCGCCGGCCGCGAGCAGCTGGCCGACCCGGACCTTCTCGATCTCCTTCTCCGCCGCGCGGAGCCGCTCGAGCGTCTCCGAGACCCGCTCCGGCAGCTGCTCGGGGCGCACCTTGAGCAGCTCGCTGAGCTGCGCGACGAGCACGTGCTCGCGGGCCAGGAACCGGTAGGCGTCGCCGCCGACCAGCGCCTCGACCCGGCGTACGCCGGAGCCGATCGAGGACTCGCCGAGCAGCTTGACCACGCCGAGCTGCCCGGAGCTGCCGGCGTGCGTGCCGCCGCAGAGCTCGCGGGCCCAGTCGCCGACCGAGACCACGCGCACCTCGTCGCCGTACTTCTCGCCGAACAGCGCCATCGCGCCGGACCTGACCGCCTCGGCCTGGCGTCATCATCTCGGCGTGCACCGCCAGGTCGGCGAGCACCAGGTCGTTGACCCGCGCCTCGACGTCGGCCATCGCGGACTCGCGGCACCGCGCCGGTCGCGGAGAAGTCGAAGCGGAACCGGCCCGGGGCGTTCTCCGACCCGGCCTGGGTCGCGGTGTCGCCGAGCGCCTCGCGGAACGCCTTGTGCACCATGTGGGTCGCGGTGTGCGCGCGGCTGATCGAGCGCCGCCGCTCGACGTCGACCAGGAGCTGCGCCGGACGTGCCGACCTGCACCTCGCCGACGAGCACCCGCGCCCGGTGCACGACCAGGCCGGTGATCGGCGTCTGCACGTCGTCGACCTGCGAGCCGCGCGCCGTTGGCGAGCTCGATCACGCCCTGGTCGGCGAGCTGGCCGCCGCCCTCGGCGTAGAACGGCGTGCGGTCGAGCACCAGCTCGACCTCGTCGCCCTCGTGCGCCGCGACTGCACGCGGAGCCGTCGGCGCGACGATGCCGCGGACGACGCCCTCGGAGACCACCTCGTCGTAGCCGGTGAACGCGACCGGGCGGCCCATCGCCGCCGCGATCTCGCGGTAGGCGCCGGCGTCGGCGTGCTGGCTCTTCTTCGCCTTCGCGTCCGCCTTCGCGCGGTCGCGCTGCTCCCCCATCAGCCGGCGGAAGCCGTCCTCGTCGACCGAGAGACCCTTCTCGGCCGCCATCTCCAGGGTCAGGTCGATCGGGAAGCCGTAGGTGTCGTGCAGCGCGAACGCCTTGTCGCCCGAGAGCTGCCGGCCGCCCCCGCGCTGACCTCGGTGGCCGCCAGGTCGAAGATCTGGGTGCCGGTGCGCAGCGTCTGCCGGAACGCGTCCTCCTCGGCGTAGGCCACCGGTGGAGATCCGCTCCCAGTCCGCCGCGATCTGGGGGTAGCCCGGCGACATCTGGTCGCGGCTCACCGGGAACAGCTCGGGCAGCACGCGGTCCTCGGTGCCCAGCAGCCGCATCGAGCGGACGGCGCGGCGCAGCAGCCGGCGCAGCACGTAGCCGCGGCCCTCGTTGCCGGGCGTGACGCCGTCGCCGATCAGCATCATCGAGCTGCGCACGTGGTCGGCGACGACGCGGAACCGGACGTCGTCCTGGTGGTCCGCGCCGTAGCGGCGGCCGGTGAGCTCCTCGGCCTTCTCGATCACCGGGAACATCACGTCGATCTCGTACATGTTCTCCTTGCCCTGCAGCAGGAACGCCACCCGCTCGAGGCCCATGCCGGTGTCGATGTTCCGCTTCGGCAGCGGGCCGGCGATGTCGAAGTCCTCCTTGCTGCGGACCGCGCTGAGCTCGTCCTGCATGAAGACCAGGTTCCAGAACTCGAGGTAGCGGTCCTCGATCTCGGCGGCATGTCCAGCCGGTTCCAGTGCGCGAAGTCCGCGGCGGGGCCGTACTCGGGGCCGCGGTCGTAGAGGATCTCCGAGCACGGACCGCCGGGCCCGGGCACGCCCATGGACCAGTAGTTCTCCTTCTTGCCCAGGCGCACGATCCGCTCGTCCGGAGACGCCGGTCGACCTTCTTCCAGAGCTCGACCGCCTCCGCGTCGTCGACGTAGACGCTCGGGTAGAGCCGGGACTCCTCCAGCCCGCAGCCGCCGTCCTCGCGGGACTTGGTGACCAGGTCCCAGGCGAGCTCGATCGCGCCTTCCTTGAAGTAGTCGCCGAAGGAGAAGTTGCCGCACATCTCGAAGAACGTGCCGTGCCGCGTGGTCTTGCCGACGTCCTCGATGTCGGGCGTGCGCACGCACTTCTGCACGCTCACCGCGCGGTCGTACGGCGGGGTCTCCTGGCCCAGGAAGTAGGGCTTGAACGGCACCATGCCGGCGTTGACGAACAGCAGGTTCGGGTCGTCGAGGAGCAGCGACGCCGACGGCACGCGCGTGTGGCCGGCGGCTTCGAAGTGCGCGACGAAGCGGCGGCGGATCTCGGCGGTGTCCATCAGGTCTGGTCGCTCTCCTCGCGTCGGTGGCGCGGCGCCGGTGGTCGATCCGGGCGGCAGGGCAGGTGGTCCATCGAGCCCGATCAGCGAGCCGCTCGCGCAACTCGGTTTCCTTCTCGGTCATGCCGGCCCGCACCTCGTCGGAGAACAGGTGCCAGCCGAGGGCGAGCCCGGCCAGCCGGTCGTGCAGACCCTCAGGCGTGAGCGCCTCCGCGGCCCGGCGAGCCCGCACGACCACGTAGACGCCGGCGCCGGCGCCGGCGACGAACCAGAAGCTGCGCATCAGGCGCCGTCCACCTGCCCGCCGCCCTGCACGCTGACCCCGCTCGGTGCGCATCTGGCGCCAGGCCTCCTTCATCTCCTTGCGCCGCGACCTTGCGGGAGCGGCGCACCTCGCGGCGCATCTCGAACCGGATCCGGTTGCGGGACTCCGCCGACAGGGCCCGTCGTACGCCGTGGCCGAAGGCGAGCACCTTGACCAGCGGCTCACCGAACGCGGCCGACAGCACGAGCTGGTCGGACACCGGGCGCGCGGTGACGCCGTCGTCCTCGGCTCTCGCCGAGGCGGGTGATCACGCAGTCGGCGCGCTCGTCGGCGATCTGCTGCTGCGCGGCGGCGGCTCGTGAGAGCTCCTCCACCCGAGCGCTCAGCCGCTGCTGCTCGGCGAGGAGCGCGGCGCGTTCGGCGCGACCGCGCCGGCGCTCGGCAGCGAACAGGACGCCGAGGGCGACCACCAGCGCCGTCATCGCGACGAGGAGGCACACGACTCCCCAGAACGGCCATCCCATAACGATCGACCCTACCGTCCCCGCACGATGCGCCGGATGCGCTCCCAGCGCTCCTTGACCGCGGCCTCCGCGCCGTAGGACGTGGGCCGGTAGTACTGGGCGTCGAGCAGCTCGTCGGGGGCGTACTGCTGCTCGGCGACGCCGTACGGCGCGTCGTGGGCGTAGGCGTAGGACGTGCCGTGGCCGACCTTCTTCGCACCCGGGTAGTGGGCGTCGCGCAGGTGCGGCGGCACCGAGCCGGCCAGCCCGCGGCGGACGTCGGCGCTCGCCGCCTCGATCGCCGTGATCACGGCGTTCGACTTCGGGGCGACGGCGAGCGCGATCGTCGCCTGGGCGAGGTTGAGCCGGCCCTCCGGCATCCCGATCAGCTGCACCGCCTGCGCCGCGGCCACCGCGGTGGTCAGCGCGGTCGGGTCGGCCAGGCCGATGTCCTCGCTGGCCAGGATCACCAGCCGTCGGGCGATGAAGCGCGGGTCCTCGCCCGCCTCGATCATCCGGGCCAGGTAGTGCAGCGCGGCGTCGGCGTCGGAGCCGCGGATCGACTTGATGAACGCGCTGATGACGTCGTAGTGCTGGTCGCCCTGCCGGTCGTAGCGCACCGCGGCCCGGTCGACCGCGGTCTCGGTGGTGGCCAGGTCGACCTTGTCCAGCCCGGCCGCCTGCGCCGCACCCGCGGCGGCCTCGAGGTAGGTCAGCGCCCGGCGGGCGTCACCGCCGGCCAGCCGGACCAGGTGGTCGCGCGCGTCGTCGGCGAGCGCGACGGCCCCGCCGAGCCCGCGCTCGTCGGTGAGGGCGGCGTCGACCACCCCGCCGACGTCGTCGTCGGTGAGCGGCTCCAGGGTCAGCAGCAGCGAGCGGGACAGCAGCGGCGAGATCACCGAGAAGAACGGGTTCTCGGTGGTGGCCGCGACCAGCGTCACCCAGCGGTTCTCCACGCCGGGGAGCAGTGCGTCCTGCTGGGCCTTGGTGAACCGGTGCACCTCGTCGACGAACAGCACGGTCTCCTCACCGGTGGTGGCGAGCCGGCTGCGAGCGACGTCGATCGCGGCCCGGACCTCCTTGACCCCGGCCGCCACCGCCGAGACCTCGACGAAGTGCCGGTCGGTCTGCCCGCTCACGATCGAGGCGATCGTGGTCTTCCCCGTGCCCGGGGGTCCCCACAACAGCAGCGACATCGGCTGGTCGCCCTCGACCAGCCGGCGCAGCGGGGCGCCGGTGGCGAGCAGGTGCTTCTGCCCGGCCAGCTCGTCGAGCGTGCGCGGCCGCATCCGCACGGCGAGCGGGGCCGAGGAGTGAAGGTTGCCGGCCAGGGTGCCGCCGCCCGACGTCTGCCGGGCCGACGGTGCGCCGGCCACGGTCACGTCGAGCGTCGGCTCGGAGTCGTCAACGGGAGGCACCGGGCCAGCCTAGGTGCTGCTGTTCCGCCCGCCATGTCGAGATGAGCCTCCGGCACCGTTGAGAAGTGCCCCCGGTACCGGGCGCGAGGCGCAGTTCAACGGGGCCGGAGGCACAACTCAACGAGGTGTCAGCGGTCGACGGTGTCCCCGGTCTTCACGTCGATCCAGGACTTCGAGTAGCCCGGGTGGTCGAGGAGCTCGGACGCGGTCGCCGACGTCTCACCTTCGACCGGGTTGCCCTCGGCGTCCATGGCGAGCAGCCGCTGCGTGATCGGTTCGGCCGGGTGGTGCCCCAGCTCGCCGGCGAAGTGGCAGGCCACCTTGTGCCGCTCGCCGATCTGCATCAGCGGCGGCTCGACCCGGGCGCAGACGTCCTTCGCGATCGGGCAGCGCGTTCGGAACCGGCAACCGGACGGCGGGTTGATCGGGCTGGGGACGTCGCCCTCCAGGCGGATCCGCTCCCGGCGACCGCCGACCGCCGCCTGCCGCACGTCGGGGACCGCGGACAGCAGGGCCTGCGTGTAGGGGTGGTGCGGCCGCAGGTAGATCGTGTCCCGGTCGGCCACCTCGACGATCTTGCCGAGGTACATCACCGCCACCTCAGGGCAGAAGTGACGCACCACCGCGAGGTCGTGCGCGATGAACAGGAACGAGATCTTGAACTCGTTCTGCAGGTCCTGGAGCAGGTTGATCACCTGCGCCTGGATCGAGACGTCGAGCGCGGACACCGGCTCGTCGGCCACGAGCAGCTTGGGCTGCAGGGTGAGCGCCCGCGCGATGCCGATGCGCTGGCGCTGACCGCCCGAGAACTCGTGCGGGTAGCGGTTGTAGTGCTCGGGGTTGAGGCCGACCACCTCGAGCAGCTCCTTGACTCTCCCCATCACCTTGTTCCTTGGGCACCACGCTGTGGATCATCAGCGGCGCGCCGACGATGGTGCCGACGCTGTGCCGCGGGTTCAGCGACGTGGCCGGGTCCTGGAAGATCATCTGGATCTCGCGCCGGAGCGGCATCAGCTGCCGGGCCGAGTACTTCGCGATGTCCTTGCCATCGAAGTCGATCGTGCCCTCTGTGGGCTTGTAGAGCCGCGTGATCAGGCGACCGGTGGTCGACTTGCCGCATCCGGACTCGCCCACCAGACCGAGCGAACCGCCCTCGGGCACCTGGAAGGAGATGCCGTCGACCGCCTGGACGTAGCCGACGGTGCGGCGGATGATCCCGGAGTTCTTCACCGGGAAGTACATCCTCAGGTTGTCCACCGTGAGGATCGGCTTGGCCGAGAAGTCCCCCTTGGTCATCCCGTGCGGCTCGAAGATCGCGCCGGTGTCGATGTCGAGGGACGCATCGCCGTCGCCGACCTGCTCCTCGTGCTGGTGCTCCGCGTGCGAGCCCGCCGCCGGAGCTGTCTGCGTGGTGCCGCTGACGTCCTCCCCGCTCAGCTCCTCGGCGTTCGCCTTGTCGTTGTGCGTGATCGGGTCGCTCATTCAGTTCTCCTCGACCAGCTCGGGCGCGATCTCGGGCAGCACCTCTGTCGCGTAGACCTCGTCCGGGTTGGCGAGGTGGCAGCGCTTGATGTGGTTGCCACCGCTGTGGGCGGCAGTGAGCTCGGGGATCTCGGTCGTGCACAGGTCGCCGGGCACCTTGTCGCGGTGGGTGCAGCGGGGGTGGAACGCGCAGCCGGACGGAGGGTTGAGCAGGCTCGGCGGGTTGCCCGGAATCGGGATCAGGCGGGACTCGGTGTCGCCGGCCACGTCGGGCACGCTCGAGAGCAGGCCCCACGTGTAGGGCATCTCCGGGTGGACGAGGATCTCCTTGCAGGGGCCGTACTCGACCACGCGTCCGGCGTACATCACCAGGACGTCGTCGGCCATCTCGGCGACGACCCCCAGGTCGTGCGTGATGATGATGACCGCGGAGTTGAACTCACGCTGCAGGTCCTGGAGGAGGTCGAGGATCTGCGCCTGGACGGTGACGTCGAGGGCCGTGGTCGGCTCGTCGGCGATCAGCAGCCCGGGGTCGTTGATCAGGCCCATCGCGATCATCGCGCGCTGCCGCATGCCGCCCGAGAACTGGTGCGGGTAGTCGTCCACCCGGCGGTCGGGCTGCGGGATGCCGACCCGGTCGAGCATCTCGATGGCGCGCGCCTTGGCGGCCTTCTTGCTGACGTCGTTGTGCACCAGGTAGGCCTCGGCGATCTGGTTGCCCACGGTGTAGTACGGGTGCAGCGCCGACAGCGGGTCCTGGAAGATCATCGAGACGTCGCGACCGCGCCGCAGGCGCATCTGCTCGTCACTGAGCTGGAGCAGATCGGTGTCGTCGAGGAGGATCTGGCCGCTCACCAGGGCGTTGGTGCCGCGGTGCAGACCCAGGATCGCCGAGCTGGAGACCGACTTGCCGGAGCCCGACTCGCCGACGATGCCGAGCGTCTGTCCACGCTCGAGGTCGAACGACATGCCGTCGGTGGCCTTGACGATGCCGTCCACGGTCGGGAAGTGGACCTTGAGGTCCTTGACCGACAAGAAGGGAGACACGTGTGCCGATTCCTATCTGTTGGTGTTGCTCGTCAGCCGACCCGCACGCGCGGGTCGATCAGGGCGTAGAGGATATCGACGATGATGTTGGCGGTGATCACGAACGCAGCCAGCACCAGCACCAGCCCGACGATGGTCGGCAGGTCGAAGGTCTGGGTGGAGTCGACCGCGAGCTTGCCGAGCCCGAAGTAGTTGAAGACCGTCTCGGTGATGATCGCACCGCCCATCAGGCCGGCGAGGTCGAGGCCCGCCATCGTGACCAGCGGGGTCAGCGCGGCGCGCATGCTGTGCTTGACCAGAACCCTCCGGGGGGCGAGTCCCTTCGCCTTCGCGGTGCGCAGGTAGTCCTCGCCGAGGGACTCGAGCACGAACGCTCGTGTCATCCGGACGTAGCCGGCCATGAAGAACAGGGCCAGGGTGAGGCTCGGCAGCAAGAGTCCCTGCAGCCAGGCGCCGACCCCGCCGTCGGCGATGCTGACGTACTCGGGAACCGGGACGATCTGCCACTTGATCGCCAGGAACTTGAGCAGGAACAGGCCGACGAAGAAGGTGGGGAACGCGTAGAAGATCAGCGAGATGCCGACGACCCCGCGGTCGATGATGGTGCCCTTCTTGAGTGCCGCGATAACGCCGAAGAGCACGCCGCCGGTCATCCACATGATGAAGGCCATCAGCGCCAGCGACATGGACACCGGGAAGGTGTCCTTGATCTCCTCGTTGACCGTGGTCGTGTTCACGATTGAGTAGCCCAGGCACGGCGCGGGGCACTCGACGACAAGCTCGTGGCGCGGACTTGCGCAACGCCTCGTCGTCGGGGTAGGAGCGGCCGTTCACGACGCCCTTGAGGAAGTCGGTCCACTGCACGACAGCGGGCTTGTCGTAGCCCAGCGCCTTGCTTGGTCTGCTCGCTGCTGTGCCACGGAGCAGTTCTTTCCGCACGCGTAGCGCTCGGGATGGATCGGAGCCGCGAAGAAGAGCATGTAGGTCACGAAGCTCATCACGATCAGCATGATGAATCCGGCGAACGACCGGCGGACGATGTAGGCGAACACGGGCTACCACCTCACGACGGCCCCAGGGGCCAGTTGGTGTATCTGATCAGACTACGCCGGAATCGACCGGCGTTCCCCCCGAGTCAGGCGTGGGGGTGGAGGGCGCGCCCCCCACCCCGGTGGCCGGGTGGCTGCCCCAGACCTGAATCTGGGACAGCCACCCGGCTCACGTGGAGTGCTGCTGGAACTCGGTTACTTGGAGACGCCGATCGGACCGAGGTCCGGGTACATCGCAGATGCCGGCGTGTTCTCGAAGCCGGTCACCTTCGACCCGCGGACGAAGTTGAACTTCGTGATCTCCAGCGGGATGTAGGCGACGTCCTTGCCGAGCTGGATGTCGCCCTCCTGCAGCGCCTTCGTCTGGTCGTCGAGCGACGTGGCGGACTGCGCCTGGTCTACCAGCTTGTTGAAGGCGTCGCTCTTGTAGTTGCCGTAGTCCTGACCGTTGGTGGTCGCACCCTTCACGCCCACACCGTTGGGACGGCTGTCGCACAGCGGCGGGGTCACCGTGATCGCCGACGGCCAGTCAGCGCCCCAGCCACCCCAGATGACGTCGGCCTTCGTTGTCGACCTTCTGGATGACGTCGTAGTAGGTGTCACCCAGGCCGTCGAGCGTGACCTTGAACCCGGCCTTCTCCCAGCCCTGCTTGAGCGCGGCGGCCTCCTTGTCGGCGGTCTCCGAGCTCGGGTACGGAAGGTGATCGGGTACGGCGTCGAGACACCTGCCTCCTTGAGCAGCTTCTTCGCTGCCGCCGGGTCACCGGACTGCGGACCGGAGAACGCCGGGTTGTCCTTGTAGCCGACGACCGCCGGGTTCACGACCGACTCAGCCGGAGCGTAGGCCTTCTCGCCACCACCGGCCGTGATCCACGACTCCGCATCCGTCGAGACCTTCAGGGCCTCGCGGACCTTCGGGTTCGTCATCCGCTTGAAGTTCGGCACGACGTAGTCGACGAACGGCGACTCGCACGTTGACGGCCCGGTCGGCGACCGCACCCTGGATCTGGCTGTAGTACGACGGCGGCAGGGTCTGCGAGGTGATCGCGAACTTGTCGTTGCCCGCGTCCGCGATGATCCGGTCGTAGATCGTCTCGGTCGGGCTACCGAGGTTGAACACGATCTTGTCCGGGTTGGCCTCGCGGATCTTCTTGTTGTCCGTCTTCGGGTCGTACTGGTCGTTGCGGACGAAGGTCCCGCCCTTCTCCTTGTTCCAGACGCCGCCCTGCAGCTTGTAGGGACCGTTGGAGAAGACCTGGTAGTTGGACTTGTCGCCCTTGTCCTTGTCCTGGCGGTACGGGTCCATCATGTGCAGCGCCGCGACGGCGAGGTTGAAGTCCGGCCACGGCTTCTTGAACTTGTACGTGATGGTCTTGCCTGAGCACGAGATCGCCTTGTCGAAGTCGGCCTGGCCGGTCTTCTTGTAGGGACCCTTGTAGGCGGGGAGACCGTCCTTGCCCGCAGGTACGTCGAGGTAGCTCAGGATGTAGTTCGGGCCGCCGGTGATGACGTCGGTGGCGAACACGCGGGAGGCGCCGTACTTGAAGTCCTCACACGTGATGGGCTTGCCGTCCTCCCACTTGACGCCGTCCTTGACGGTGAACTTCCAGGTCTTGGCGCCGTTGCTCGCGGTGCCGGCGTCGGTGGCGAGGTCGGCGGTCGGGGTGGCGGCTTCCTTGGGGTCGGTCGAGATGGGGAACGACACCAGGCTGCGGTAGTTCAACCGGGTGAAGTTGGACATCTGGACGCCGAGGTAGGTGCGCTGCGGGTCATAGTGGTCGTAGGGCTTGAAGACGTAGTAGTAGAGCGTCCCGCCGTTGGACGCCGTGTTGCTGCTGCTTCCGCCGCTGCCGCCGCATGCGGCAAGCGAGACAGCCATGGACGCTGCAGCCACGACTGCGAGCGCCCGCTTCTTGTAGCTGGCCATTACCTCTCCTCTGATGTGTGTCGCGCCGAAACTCGGCGGCACATTCGGCAACGCTGCGTTGCCGAAGACTGATGGGGTTGTTACCGGTCGGCCTTGGGGTCGAGGGCATCTCGGATGCCGTCACCCAGGAGGTTGAAGCTGACCACGATGATCGCGATCAGGAAGGCCGGGAAGAAGAAGAACGCGAAGTCCGCGGATGAGTAGGAGATCGAGCTCTTCAAGATGTTGCCCAGGGTCGGCGTCGGAGGCTTGATGCCGACGCCGAGGTAGCTGAGGGCCGCCTCGGCCGAGATGTAGGCGGGCATCGTGAACGTGAACACCACGAGCACCGGCGCCCACAGGTTGGGCAGCACCTCCTTGAAGTACAGCCGGCGGCGCGAGGCGCCGAGCAGCCGGGCGGCGTCGATGAACTCGCGTTCTCGGATCGAGAGCACCTGGCCCCGGATCAGGCGGGCGACGCCGGGCCAGCCGAAGATCGAGAGGACGAGGACCACGTAGAGGCCGTTGGCGACGTCGCCGGCCGGGACGTGGAACTTCTCGGTCAGCAGCCCGATCATGACGCCGGACAGGGCCAGCAGCATCAGGGTCTGCGGGAAGGAGAGGGTCAGGTCGATGACCCGGCCGACGACGGCGTCGGTCTTGCCGCCGGAGAAACCGGAGATGATGCCCAGGATGGTGCCGATCGCGACCGCGATGAACGTCGCAGACAGGGCGATGGTCAGGGAGAAGGTGACGCCGTACCAGAGCCTGGACATGACGTCGCGGCCGGTGCCGGGCTCGAGGCCGAGCGGGTGGGACCGGCTCATGCCGCCGAACGCGCCGTGCGGGATGCCACCCTGCGCGATGTCGAGGTACTTCTCGCTGTTGTTGAACGTGTACGGGTCGATCACGCCCAGCTTCACCAGGAACGGGGCGGCGAGGGCAGCCAGAATGTAGAGCGCGGTGATCACGAACGAGACCATCGACAGCCGGTCCTTGCGGAACCGCCGGATGGCGAGCTTCGTCGGCGACAGGCCGACGACCTTCTGGTTCCCTGCGGAATCAGCCAGTGAGCTGCCTTCGAGACTCTCGACCTGCGACTCCTGCAGAGACATGGTCACCTCGAACTCGTGGACGGCACTCGGACGACGGGCGGGGATCGCCCGCACCGGCTGTGACTCTATGTGACCCAGGGCTCACCGTCGGTCACCGACCGGTAACGATCTGGACACGACCCGGGGTCGCTCGGACCGTCCGGAGCGTCCAATTCGGCCCCCGTCAGTACCGGAAACCACACGTCGAGCACGGGGACGCGTCCCCGACGCCGGGCGGCTGCTGCGACAGCCACCCGGCCGGGGTGCGGATCAGTCCTGCGCCACCCTTGGGGTCAGTTGCCGACCCCGATGGCACCCAGGTCCGGGTTCATCGCGGAGGGTGGGGTGTTCACGTAGCCGGTGACCTTCGAGCCCCGCACGAAGTTGAACTTCTGGATGTCCAGCGGGATGTAGGCCACGTCCTTGCCCAGCCGCAGGTCGGCCTCCTGCAGCACCTTCGTCTGGTCGTCGAGCGACGACGCGGACTGGGCCTGGTCGACGAGCGCGTTGAACGCGTCGCTCTGGTAGTTGCCGTAGTCCTGTCCGTTGGAGGTGGCGCCCTTGAGCCCGACCCCGTTCGGGCGTGAGTCGAACAGCGGCGGGGTCACCGTGATCGCCGACGGCCAGTCAGCGCCCCAGCCACCCCACATCACGTCACCGTCGTTGTCCGGCTTCTGGATCACGTCGTAGTAGGTGTCGCCGAGCCCGTCGAGGGTGACCTTGAACCCTGCCTTCTCCCAGGTCTGCTTCAGGCCCGCGGCCTGCTTGTCCGCGGTCTCGGAGCTGGGGTACTGGAAGATCAGCGGGTACGGGACCGACACGCCGGACTCCTGGAGCAGCTTCTTCGCCGCAAGTGGATCACCGCCCGGAGGTGCCGTGAACGACGGGTTGTCCTGGTAGCCCACCACCGCCGGGTTCACGATCGACTTGGCCGTGAGGTAGGCCCGGTCGCCGCCACCGGCCGTGATCCACGAGGTGGCGTCGGTCGCCATCGCGATCGCCTGCCGGACCTTGAGGCTCTTGACCTTGGTGAAGTTCGGCACCAGGTAGTTGACGTAGGGCGACTCGACGTTGACGGACCGATCGGCGACCTCGCCCTGGATCTGGGTGTAGTACGCCGGTGGGGTCCGCTCGGAGGTGACGGCGAACTTGTCGTTGCCCGAGTCGGCGATCAGCCGGTCGTAGATGGTCTCGGCCGGCTGGCCGATGGTGAACACGATCTTGTCCGGCAGCGCCTTGCGCAGCGTGGTGGTGTCGGTCTTCGGGTCGTAGTTCTCGTTGCGGACCAGGGTCGCGCCCTTCTCCTTCTCCCAGGTCCCCTGGAGCTTGTAGGGGCCACTGGAGAAGATCGCGAAGTTCGACTTGTCGCCCTTGTCCTGGTCCTGCCGGAACGGGTTCATCATCAGCAGGGCCGCGGTGGCCAGGTTGAAGTCGGGCCACGGCTTCTTGAAGTGGTAGGTGATCGTCTTGCCCTTGCAGGTGACCGCCTTGTCGAAGTCGGCCTGCCCGGTCTTCTTGTACGGGCCCTTGTATGCCGGGAGCCCGTCCTTGCCCTCGGGCACGTCGAGGTAGCTGAGGAGGTAGTTCGGGCCACCGGTGATCACGTCGGTCGCGAACACCCGCGACGCGCCGTACTTCACGTCCTCGCAGGTGATGCCCTTGCCGTCCTGCCACGTCACGCCGTCCTTGAGCGTGAACTTCCAGGTCTTGGCGTCGTCGCTGGCGGTGCCGGTGTCCGTGGCGAGGTCGGCCACGGGGGTGTTGGCCTCCTTTGGGTCGGTCGAGATCGGAAACGACACCAGGCTGCGGTAGACGAGCCGGTTGAGGTTGGAAAGGTCACGGCCGACGTAGACGCGCTGAGGGTCGACGTGCTCCACCGGCTTGGTGATGTAGTAGTAGAGCGTTCCGCCCTCGGTCGTGCCGCCCGGGCTGCTCCCGCCGCCGCATGCGGCGAGCGACGCCGCCGTGGACGCCGCGGCGACGACCGCCAGCGCCCGCTTCCGATAACTGGTCATGACTCTCCTCCGTCTCGCGGTGGATTCCGCACCTTGGAGGCCACTCTCGGCGGCGTACGACGCGAAACGGTCACCGCGGTGACACGTTTCGGACTCCGGAGGAGCACGGTTCGGTCACCGGGAGAACACGGTCAGGTCACGCCAGATGACGTTCCGGACACGACGCCCGTCGGTCGGGCGTCGGCGGCCGGCCGCGGGGCCGCGTCGACGCCGGCCTCCTTGCGCTGCGCCGGCGTGATCGGCGCGGGTGCGGCGGTCAACGGGTCGTAGCCGCCCCCGGACTTCGGGAACGCGATCACGTCACGGATCGAGTCGGTGCCGCTGAGCAGCGCGCAGACCCGGTCCCAGCCCAGCGCGATGCCGCCGTGGGGCGGGGCGCCGTACTTGAAGGCGTCGAGCAGGAACCCGAACTTCTCCTGCGCCTCGTCCTCGGCCAGGCCCATCACCGCGAACACCCGCTTCTGGATGTCGTCGCGGTGGATACGGATCGACCCGCCACCGATCTCGTTGCCGTTGCAGACGATGTCGTAGGCCCACGCGAGCGCCTCGCCCGGCTCCTTGTCGAACGTCTCGAGGTCCTTGGGGGAGGTGAACGCGTGGTGCACCGCGGTCCAGGCACCGGCACCCACCGCGACGTCGCCCGCGGCGGTTGCCTCGTCGGCGGGCTCGAACAGCGGCGCGTCGACGACCCACACGAAGCTCCACGCGCTCTCGTCGATGAGGTCGCCGCGGCGACCGATCTCGAGCCGCGCGGCGCCGAGCAGCGCACGGGTGGGCTTCACGGCCCCGGCGCCGAAGAAGATGCAGTCGCCCGGCTGGGCGCCGACGTGAGCGGCGATGCCGGCTTTCTCCTCATCGGTGATGTTCTTCGCGACCGGCCCCGTGAGCTCACCGTCGGCCTGGACGAGGACGTAGGCGAGGCCACGTGCACCGCGCTGCTTGGCCCACTCCTGCCAGGCGTCGAGCTGCTTGCGCGGCTGGCTCGCACCCCCGGGCATCACGACCGCGCCGACGTACGGCGCCTGGAACACCCGGAAGGGGGTGTCCTTGAAGTAGTCGGTGCACTCGACCAGCTCCTGGCCCATCCGCAGGTCGGGCTTGTCGGAGCCGAACCGGCGCATCGCCTCGGCATACGTCATCCGCTGGATCGGCGTGGGCACCTCGACGTCGACCAGCTTCCAGAGCGCGACCAGGATCTCCTCGGTCAGTGCGAGCACGTCGTCCTGCTCGACGAAGCTCATCTCGACGTCGAGCTGGGTGAACTCGGGCTGCCGGTCGGCGCGGAAGTCCTCGTCGCGGTAGCAGCGCGCGATCTGGTAGTAGCGCTCGAGGCCGGCGACCATGAGCAGCTGCTTGAACAGCTGCGGGCTCTGCGGCAGCGCGTACCAGCTGCCGGGCTGGAGCCGCGCCGGCACCAGGAAGTCGCGGGCGCCCTCGGGTGTCGAGCGCGTCAGAGTGGGGCGTCTCCACCTCGACGAAGCCGTGGCGGTCGAGCACGTCGCGGGCGGCCTTGTTGACCTTGCTGCGGAGCCGGAGCGCCGCGTTGGGGCCGCTGCGACGCAGGTCGAGGTAGCGGTGCTGCAGTCGGGCCTCCTCGCCGACTTCGCCCCCTCCGTGTGATCCAGCGTCGTCGATCGGGAACGGCAGCGGCGCGCTGGCGCTCAGCACCTCGACGCCCGCGTCGGATGCGGCGACGACCTCGACCTCGCCGGTGGCCAGGTTGGCGTTGTCGTTGCCCTCCTTGCGGCGGGTCACCTCGCCGGTGACCTTGAGGCAGTACTCCGCGCGCAGGTGGTGGGCGACCGCTCGTCGCGGACGACCACCTGGACGACGCCGCTGGCATCACGCAGGTCGATGAACGCGACCCCACCGTGATCCCGCCGGCGCGCCACCCACCCGGTGAGGGTGACGGTCTGGCCGACGTGCTCGGCACGGAGGGTGCCGGCGTCATGGGTGCGGATCACGGGTGGAGCTCCTTCAGTTGCTGGATCAGGTGGCTGGACAGGTCGTCCAGAGGTACCGCCGTCTGCTCGCCGGTGTCCATCGATTTGACCTGGGCCACACCGGCCTCGAGGTCGCGCTCGCCGATCACGATCGCGAACGCGGCGCCTGATCGGTCGGCGCCCTTCATCGCGCCCTTGAGCCCGCGGCCGCCATAGGCGAGGTCGGTGCGGACGCCGGCCCGGCGCAGCTCCGTGGCCAGCACGGCGGCACGGATGCGCGCCTCCCCCAGCGGCACGACGTAGACGTCGAGGGCGCGCTGGCGGCCCCGGCCTGAGCCCCTCGGCCCGGCACGCCAGGAAGGTGCGGTCGACGCCGAGCCCGAAGCCGATGCCGGACAGCTCCTGGCCACCGAGGTCGGCCATCAGGCCGTCGTAGCGACCACCGCCGCCGATGCCGGACTGGGCGCCGAGGCCGTCGTGCACGAACTCGAACGTGGTGCGCGTGTAGTAGTCGAGCCCGCGCACCATCCGCGGGTTGACCACGTGCTGCACGCCGGTCGCGTCGAGCAGGCCGCGGACCTCGGCGAAGTGGGCGGCGCAGTCGGCGCACAGGTGGTCGATCATCAGCGGTGCGTCGGCGAGCTGGGCCTGCACCTCGGGTCGCTTGTCGTCGAGCACCCGCAGCGGGTTGAGCGCCGCGCGCTGCCGGGTCGCCTCGTCGAGGTCGAGTCCGCCGAGGAACGCCACCAGCAGCTCGCGGTAGGGCGGGCGGCACGCTGCGCAGCCGAGACTGGTGACCTCCAGCCGGAACCCGGTCAGCCCGAGCGAGCGGTAGCCGTCGTCCGCGATCGTGATCACCTCGGCGTCGAGCGCCGGGTCGTCGGAGCCGATCGCCTCGACGCCGAACTGCTGGAGCTGGCGGTAGCGGCCGTGCTGGGGTCGCTCGGCACGGAAGAACGGGCCGGCGTACCAGAGCTTGACCGGGAGCTGGCCCCGGTCGAGGCCGTGCTCGATCACGGACCGCATCACGCCGGCCGTGCCCTCCGGGCGCAGCGTGAGCGACCGGCCGCCGCGGTCGTTGAAGGTGTACATCTCCTTGCTCACCACGTCGGTGGACTCTCCCACCCCGCGCACGAACAGGCTGGTGTCCTCGAACACCGGCAGCTCGACGTAGCCGTAGCCGGCCGCGACCGCGGGAGCCGCGAGGGCCTCGTGGACGGCGCGGAACACGGCGGAGTCGGGCGGGAGGTACTCCGGGACGCCCTTGGGCGCGTAGAGCTTGTCGGGCATGTCAGAGCCCTCGCGTGACCGGGTCGGCGGAGTCGACCTCGTCGAGGTCCTGGAGGAACGGGTTGGTGGCTCGCTCCCGGCCGATCGAGGTCTGCTCGCCGTGGCCGGGCAGCACCACGATGTCGTCGGGCAGGGTCAGCACCTTCGCCGCGAGGCTGCGCAGCATCGTCGGGTGGTCTCCGCCGGGGAGGTCGGTGCGGCCGATCGAGCCGGCGAAGAGCAGGTCGCCGGAGAACATGACCTCGCTGATCTCGTCCTGGTCGTCGTACGGCGTGCGGAACGTGACGGAGCCGCGGGTGTGACCGGGCGTGTGGTCGACCACGAAGCCGAGGCCGGCCAGCTCGAGGGACTGCCCGTCGGTGAGCTCGGCCACGTCGTCGGGCTCGGAGAACTCGTAGCTTGCCGCCGAGCAGCATGCCGGCCGTCTCGCGGGACATCCCGGCCATCGGGTCGGACAGCAGGTGCCGGTCCTCCGGGTGGATCCAGGCGGTGGCGTCGTACGTGCCCGCGACCGGCGCCACGCACCACATGTGGTCGATGTGACCGTGGGTGACCAGGACCGAGACCGGCTTGAGGCGGTGCTCGCGGACCACCTCGGCGACGCCGTCAGCCGCGTCCTTGCCGGGGTCGACGACCACGCACTCGGCACCGGGACCGGTGGCGACGACGTAGCAGTTCGTCCCCCACGGACCGGCGGGGAAACCTGCGATGAGCACGCCTCGGACTCCTGTCGCACCAGGGGATGGTCGGGAGGGTCCAGCCTATCGGTCGTGCAGACGCCCCTAGACTGGCGGTGGATCGCGGGTGACCGCGACGTGCCGCAATGCCAAGGGTGGGGACAGTGACCGCTCAACCGAATGCCAACGACAGCTTCCCGGACGGGGCCTGGGGCCGCGTCGCCGAGGACGGGACGGTCTTCGTGCGCACGACCGATGGCGAGCGCGCCGTCGGCCAGTATCCCGAGGGTTCCCCCGACGAGGCGCTCGCCTTCTTCACCCGGCGCTACGACGCGCTGGCGTTCGAGGTGGACCTCCTCGAACAGCGCGTCCACGGCGCTGCGCTCTCGCCCGAGGAGGCGCGCCAGTCGGTGAAGAAGGTCCGCGACCAGGTCACCGACGCCAACGCGGTCGGCGACCTCGCCGCGCTGACGGCCCGGCTCGACGCGCTCGGGCCGGTGCTCGCGCAGCAGCGCGAGGTACGCCGGGGCGAGCGCGTGAAGAAGCTCGAGGAGTCGCGAGAACGCAAGGAGCAGATCGTGGTCGAGGCCGAGAAGCTCGGCCAGGGCCACGACTGGCGCCACGGCGCCAACCGGCTCCGCGACCTGCTCGACGAGTGGAAGGCGCTCCCCCGGCTCGACCGGGCGACCGACGACGCGTTGTGGCACCGCTTCTCGTCGGCGCGCACGTCGTACACGAGGGCGCGCAAGTCGCACTTCGCCGAGCTGGACGAGAAGCGTGGCGCCGCCAAGCAGGTCAAGCTGCGGCTGATCAAGGAGGCGGAGGAGCTCGCGACCTCCACCGAGTGGGGCCCGACCGCCGGCAAGTACCGCGAGCTGATGCGGCAGTGGAAGGAGGCCGGCCCCGCCGCGAAGGCCGATGACGACGAGCTGTGGAGGCGCTTCCGCGGCGCCCAGGACCAGTTCTTCGGAGCCCGTGATGCAGCCAACACCCAGCAGGACGAGGAGTTCGCCGCCAACGCGGTGAAGAAGGAGGCGCTCCTGGTCGAGGCCGAGGCGCTGGTTCCGGTCGGCGACCTCGACGAGGCCAAGCGGAAGTTCCGCGACATCGCCGAGCGCTGGGACGCCGCCGGAAAGGTCCCGCGCGAGCGGATGAAGGACCTCGAGGCCCGGATTCGCAAGATCGAGCAGGAGATCCGCGGGGTCGAGGACGCCCAGTGGAAGCGCACCGACCCCGAGAAGTCCGCCCGGGCCGACGACATGGTGAGCAAGCTCGAGAGCGCGATCGCCGAGATCGAGGCCGAGCTGGACAAGGCGAGGGCCGCGGGCAACGAGAAGAAGGTCAGGGAGCTCGAGAGCAACCTGTCCTCGCGTAGGTCGTTCCTGGAGATGGCGAGGAGGGCCGCAGAGGACTTCGGCTGAGGCCCAAGGCCTCCGGCCTTGGGCCTCAGCCGAAGTCCGACGGAGTCGAGTTGTGTGAGACGCACCGAGGAGCGCCAGCGACGAATGCGTGTCGCGCAACTCGACGATCACCCCACGCCGGCTGAAGGTGGGTCGTGGGTGGATACCACGGGACCGTGGTATCCACCCACTTCCCCAGCCTTCCGGCCGGCGTGTCGTGGCAGTTACCACGGGACCGTGGTGACTGTGCGACGTACGGGACCAGCGGGCTACTGCGTCACCCGATAGGCGTCGAACACCCCGTCGATCTGGCGCACCGACTTCAGCACTGCGCCGAGGTGCTTGGGGTCGCCCATCTCGAAGCTGAACCGGCTCTTGGCGACCCGGTCGCGGGTGGTGGTCAGCGACGCGGACAGGATGTTCACGTGCTGGTCGGACAGCGCGAGTGTGATGTCGGAGAGCAGCCGGGCACGGTCGAGGGCCTCGACCATGATCTGCACCAGGAACGTCGACTGGGAGGTCGGCGCCCACTCGACGTCGACCAGACGCTCGGGCTGGCCGAGAAGGTCGCCGGCGTTGGTGCAGTCCTTGCGGTGCACCGAGACCCCGGCGGTCTTGGTGACGAAGCCGATGATGTCGTCACCCGGCACCGGGGTGCAGCAGCGGGCGAGCTTGACCAGGACGTCGGAGAGGCCCTTGACGATGACGCCGGAGTCCTCGGAGGTCTTGGCCCGGCGTCGGCCGCGCGGGATGAGCGTGGCCTCGGAGAGGTCCTCCTCGGCACCGGCCTGCCCGCCGAACACCTCGATCACCTTGCGGACCACGGTCTGGGCACCGAGGTTGCCCTCGCCCACGGCGGCGTACAGCGCGGACACGTCGGCCAGGTGGAGCTCGCTGGCGACCTGGGTCAGCGAGTCGTGGGTCATCACGCGCTTGAGCGGCATGCCCTCCTTGCGCAGCAGCTTGGCGATCTGGTCCTTGCCCTGCTCGATCGCCTCCTCGCGGCGCTCCTTGGTGAACCAGTGCCGGATCTTGCTGCGGGCACGCGGCGACTTCACGAAGGTCAGCCAGTCGCGGCTGGGTCCGGCGTTGGGTGACTTGGAGGTGAAGACCTCGACCACGTCGCCGTTGTCGAGCGTCGACTCCAGCGGCACCAGGCGCCCGTTGACCCGGGCGCCGATCGTGTGGTGCCCGACCTCGGTGTGGATCGCGTAGGCGAAGTCGACCGGCGTCGGGTCGGACGGCAGCTGGATCACGTCACCGCGCGGCGTGAACACGTAGACCTGGGCGGTGTTGATCTCGTAGCGCAGCGAGTCGAGGAACTCGCCCGCGTCGCCGAACTCGTTCTGGAACTCGACGAGCTGACGCACCCACGGCATGTCCGCCTCCGCGACGGTGCGGTCGGTGTCGACGCCGGCGCGCACGTCCTCCTTGTACTTCCAGTGAGCCGCGACGCCGTACTCCGCGGTTCGGTGCATCTGCCAGGAGCGGATCTGCATCTCGACGGGCTTGCCCTCCGGACCGATCACCGTCGTGTGCAGCGACTGGTAGAGGTTGAACTTCGGCAGCGCGACGTAGTCCTTGAACCGGTTCTGGATCGGCGACCACCGGTTGTGCAGCACGCCCATCACGGCGTAGCAGGCGGCCGAGTCCTCGACCAGGATCCGGATCCCGACCAGGTCGTAGATGTCGGAGAACTCGCGCTCCCCATGGATCATCTTCTGGTAGATCGAGTAGTAGTGCTTCGGGCGCCCGGTGACCGTGGCCTTGATCTTCGAGTCCTTGAGGTCGCCCTCGACCTGGCTGATCACCTCGGCCAGGAACTGGTCGCGCGACGGCGCGCGCTCGGCGACCAGCCGCACGATCTCGTCGTAGATCTTGGGGTGGAGGGTGGCGAACGCGAGGTCCTCGAGCTCCCACTTGAGGGTGTTCATGCCGAGCCGGTGCGCCAGCGGCGCGAAGATCTCGAGCGTCTCGCGGGCCTTGCGCTCCTGCGTCTCCTGCTTGAGGTAGCGCAGGGTGCGCATGTTGTGCAGCCGGTCGGCCAGCTTGATCACGAGCACCCGGATGTCGCGGCTCATCGCCACGATCATCTTGCGGATGGTCTCCGACTGCGCCGAGTCGCCGTACTTGACCTTGTCCAGCTTGGTGACGCCGTCGACCAGCCGGGCCACCTCGTCGCCGAACTCGGAGCGCAGCTCGTCGAGGGTGTATGACGTGTCCTCGACCGTGTCGTGCAGCAGCGAGGCGACCAACGTCGGCTCGGTCATGCCGATGTCGGCCAGGATCGTGGTGACCGCGAGCGGGTGGGTGATGAACGTGTCACCGCTGCGCCGCATCTGGCCGGCGTGCAGCCGCTCGGCGGTCAGGTAGGCGCGCTCCAGCAGCGCCAGGTCGGCCTTCGGGTGGTTCGCGCGTACGGCGCGGAACAGCGGCTCCAGGACCGGGTTCGCGGTCTGGTTGCGCGACCCCAGCCGGGCCAACCGGGCCCGCACGGAACTGCCGGTCGGCGGCCGGGACGGCCGGGCCGGGTTCGGGATCGGGCGACGACGCCAACAGACCTCCTGGGAGCGGTGACTCCAGTCTACGGAGTCAGACGGTGCGCAGGGCCGTCAACGGCACGTCGCCGAGCGATCGCCCGGCCGGGCAGGAACGAGAGCTCGATCAGCACGACGATCCCGTGCACCACTCCGCCAGCGGCCTCGACCAGCCCGACGGTCGCCTTCGCGGTGCCACCGGTCGCCAGCACGTCGTCGACGACCAGCACCCGGTCCCCCGGCGCGATCGCGTTGGTGTGCATCTCCAGCGTCTCGGAGCCGTACTCGAGGTCGTAGGACACCGACCAGGTCTCACGCGGGCAGCTTGCCGGCCTTGCGGACCGGAACGAACCCGCGCCGAGGTCGAGCGCCACCGGAGCCCCGAAGATGAAGCCGCGGGCCTCCATGCCCGACCACCTTGTCGACCACCGCCGCCCCGCTCTCGTCGCGTCCGGCGCCGGGCGAGGTCGACGACGACCGCCGCGAACGCGGCCGGGTCGGCCAGCAGCGGGGTGATGTCCTTGAACAGCACCCCGGGCTTCGGGAAGTCGGGGACGTCGCGGATCAGCGCGTCGAGGGGGTCCGCGACGCCCTCGGGTCGTCACTTCTTGGGACGCTTGGAGCGCGGCTGTCGGCTGGGCTGGTTGCGGCCCGAGGAGCGTGACTCGGTGACGCGGTGCCTTCGCGGTCGGCACGACGCGGCCGGAGCCGGTCGCCTCGGGCCGCCGCGGCGCGCGGGTCACGGATCGGCGTCGGAGTGCTCCGACGCGGTCATCGCCCTCGGGATCGGCGTCCGGCTCGGCCTCGACCGGCATGTCCTCGGTGAACACCGGCACCTCGGCGTAGCGGTCGACGTCGCGCTTCTGGCGCGCGCCTGCTCGCGACGCTCGGCGTCGGTGACCGCCTTCTCGCCCGACTTCAGCTGCACGACCAGCGGGGTCGCGATGAAGATCGAGGAGTAGGCACCGGCCGCCATGCCGACGAACAGCGCCAGTGCCAGGTCCTTGAGCGCTCCGGAGCCGAGCGTGGCCACGCCGACGTACAGGATCGCGCCGACCGGGAGCAGCGCCACGATCGAGGTGTTGATCGAGCGCACCAGGGTCTGGTTGACGGCGAGGTTGGCCGCCTTGGCGTACGTCGTACGCCGCTGCGCGCAGGTTCTTGGTGTTCTCGCGCACCTTGTCGAAGACGACCACGGTGTCGTAGAGCGAGAAGCCGAGGATCGTCAGCAGGCCGGTGACGGTCGCGGGCGTGACCTCGAAGCCCGGAGAGCGCGTAGATGCCGACCGTGATCAGCACGTCGTGGGCCAGCGCCACCAGCGCGGCGACGGACATCTTCCACTCGCGGAAGTAGGCCCAGATGAAGAGCACCACGAGGACCAGGAAGACGACCAGGCCGGTCAGCGCCTGCTTGGCGACCTGGCTGCCCTCAGCTCGGGCCGACCGGCGTCCTCGGAGATCTTGTCCTGGGGATCGACGTCGACCGTGTCTTCGCGATCGCCTCGCACGACGGTCGTCGGACTGGTCCGTAGTCAGCGACCTCGGTCTGCACCCGGATCGAGTCGGCGCCGGAGGTGTTGACGATCGGCGAGGCGGCGTCCTTGATGCCGGTCGCCGGCGACCGCGTCGCGGATCTTGTCGACGTTGTCCTGGGTGGCCTCGCCGGCGCGCAGCGGACACGTTGTACTCGTTGCCGCCCTTCGAACTCGATGCCGAGGTTGAGGCCCTTGAAGTACAGGCCGCCGACCGCGAGCAGCACGATCACGCCCGAGATGGAGTACCAGAGCCACTTGCGGCCGACGAAGTCGATCGAGACGTCGCCCTCGTAGAGCGCGTTGCCGAGTCGTGAGAACTTGCCCATCAGGCACTCCCACCTGCCGGCGCGACGCGCGCGGTTGCCGTCGATGCCGAGTGTCTCGCGCGACAGCCCGGAGAATCGCCTTCCGGAGCTGAAGAACCGGCACCCTGGCCAGCAGGGTCATCATCGGCTTGGTGAACCAGAAGAACACGACGAGGTCGATCACGGTGCTGATCCCGAGCGCGAACGCGAAGCCCTTCACCACGCCGATCGTGAAGATGTACAGCACGACCGCGGCGAGCAGCGACACCGAGTCGGCCGCGAGGCAGGTGTTCCGGGCGCGCGCCCAGCCGGTCTCGACCGCGACCCGCATCGACTTGCCGGCGCGCATCTCGTCACGGATCCGCTCGAAGTAGACGATGAACGAGTCCGCGGTGATGCCCACCGCCACGATCAGGCCCGCGATTCCCGGGCAGCGTGAGCGTGAACCCGGCGGTCTTCGAGAGCACCAGCACCAGGGCGTAGGTGATCGCGCCCGCCACGATCAGCGACGCGACCACCACCAGCCCGAGGCCGCGGTAGTAGAGCAGGCAGTAGATCATCACCAGCGCCAGGCCGACGATGCCGGCCAGCATCCCCGCGGCGAGCTGGTCACCGGCGAGCGAGGGCCCGATCGTCTCGACCGTGGGCTGGTTGAACTTCACCGGCAGCGCGCCGTACTTCAGCGAGTTGGACAGCGACTGCGCCTCGACTGGGTGAAGCTGCCGGTGATCTGGGCGTTGCCGTCGAGGATCGGCGTCGTCACCGGCGGGAAGGACAGCACCTTGCCGTCGAGCACGATCGCGAAGGTGCGGCCGGTGCCGGCGAGCTGCTGGGTGACGTCGGCGAAGGTGTTGCGGGCCTTGCTCTTGAAGGCCAGGTCGACCGCCCAGCCGACGCTGTTCGGCGGGGTGCCGTAGGACGCGGTCTTGAGCTCGGTGCCCTCGATCAGCGCCTTGGACAGCAGGAACTTGTCTGCCCTGGTCGTCACAGGTGATCAGCGGCTGGTCCGGGTCGTCGGCGCCCGGAGCGAGGCTCTTGCCCTTGGGAGGGCAGGTGTACGTGCGAGAACGCGGCGATCGACGTGGTGTCGGGGTTGGTCTGCCACTTCAGCGGGTCGTCGATCGAGCGCCGCCGCCCGACGGGGGCCGCAGGGGTCGCGCCCGCGGACGGCGACGGCTTCGTCGAGGGCTTCTTCGAGGGCGACGTGGTGGCCTTGGCCCTGGCCTTCGGCGTGTCGTCCGTCAGCGCCCCCGGCCGCGGCTTCGGCGTGGCAGTGCCGCCGGCGGTGGACTTGCTGCTCGGCTTGGCCGTGGCCTTCTTGCTCGGGGTGCCGCCCGGAGACGCCTTGCCGGAGGGCGACGCGGAGGGGGCCGGCTGCGGCTGCCCCGGCTGCGGGGAGCCGGCGGCGACCAGCCGGAAGCGCAGCTGGGCGGTGCGCTTGACCGCGTCGATCAGGTCCTTGCGCTTCTTGCCGGGGATCTCGACGACGATGTTCTTGTTGCCCTGGGTGCTCACCTCGGACTCCGAGACGCCGCTGCCGTTGACCCGCTCGTCGATGATCGACGACGCCAGCTTGAGCTGGGTCTGGGTGGGCGCCTTCGCCGCGGTGAGCGTGATCCGGGTGCCGCCCTCGAGGTCGAGGCCGAGCTGCGGGCTCCAGTCCTTGCCGAGGGCCGCCACGGCGTACAGGAGCGCCACGACGATCCCGAAGATGATCAGCGTGCGCCCCGCGCGGGGCGTCTTCTTCGCCACGTTGCTGGTGCTCCTCAGGCCTTGCCGGCGTCAGGCCGGTCGGTGGAATCGGTGGTCTCGGTGGTGTCCGTGCTGTGCAGCGTGCCGCTGCTGCCGGTCGCCTCGGCGGGCTCGTCGGGGTCGGCCGGGGCGAGGTCCTCGGGCTCCGGGGAGTCCTCGGCTCGTCGTACGACGACCTGGCGGGCGACCTCGATCACGGTGCCGGGCGCGATCTCGAGCCGGACCCGGGAGTCCTCGAGCTCGACGATGGTGCCGAAGATGCCCGCCGAGAGGACAACGCGGTCGCCGACGGCGAGGTTCCGCTGGATCTCCGACACGGTGCTCTGCTGAGCGGCGGGCCGGCCGGATGACGATCAGCCAGAACAACAGCAGCAGGGCCGCGAGCAGGAGCACGAGGTGTTAACTGACCCACGAGTTACAGGCTCACAGACTATCGCGAAACAGGACGCGGCCACGACACGACGGTCGGGGCCGACGGGCAAGTGTAACGGCCCTCTCGCGGTCATTCTGCCGCAGCGGCCCCGGTCCCGTCCGCCGTTCGTCGTCGAACAGGGTGCCGGGTCGTCGCGGGCGCTCGAACGGGGCGGCGGCGCGGGACCGCCAGGCCGAGGTGCCGCCACGCCGCCGGGGTGGCGACCCGGCCCCGCGGCGTGCGGGCGAGCAGGCCGGACCGCACCAGGAACGGCTCGGCGACCTCCTCCACGGTCTCGCGCTCCTCGCCGACGGCGACCGCGAGCGTGCTGACCCCGACCGGTCCGCCGCCGAAGCGGCGGCAGAGCACGTCGAGCACGGCCCGGTCGAGCCGGTCGAGCCCGGACTCGTCGACCTCGTAGAGCTCCAGCGCCCGGCGCGCGACGTCGCGGGTGACGACGCCGTCGGCGCGCACCTGGGCGTAGTCGCGGACCCGGCGCAGCAGCCGGTTGGCGATCCGCGGCGTGCCGCGCGAGCGGGAGGCGATCTCGGCGGCGCCGGCCGCCTGGAGGGGTACGTCGAGCAGCCCGGCCGAGCGGTGCACGATCCGGTCGAGCTCGGCGGGCTCGTAGAACTCGAGGTGGGCGGTGAAGCCGAACCGGTCGCGCAGCGGGCCCGGCAGCAGGCCGGCCCGGGTGGTGGCGCCGACCAGCGTGAACGGCGGGATCTCCAGCGGGATCGCGGTGGCGCCGGCGCCCTTGCCGATGACGACGTCGACCCGGAAGTCCTCCATCGCCATGTAGAGCATCTCCTCGGCCGGCCGCGACATCCGGTGGATCTCGTCGACGAACAGCACGTCGCCCTCGTTGAGGCCGGAGAGGATCGCCGCCAGGTCGCCGGCGTGGGTGATCGCGGGACCGGAGGTCAGCCGCAGCGGCGTCTGCATCTCGGCGGCGATGATCATCGCCAGCGTGGTCTTGCCGAGCCCGGGCGGCCCGGAGAGCAGCACGTGGTCGGGGGTGCGTCCCCGCGCCGCGGGCGGCCTCGAGCACCAGGGACAGCTGCTCGCGGACGCGCTCCTGGCCGACCACCTCGTCGAGGGTGCGCGGCCGCAGCGCCGCCTCGACGGCGCGCTCGTCGCCGTTGGCGTCGGCCTCGACCACGCGCGCGGCGACGTACTCCAGCTCGGCCGCCTCCAGCTCGGACTCGTGCACGGGATCAGGCCTTGCTCAGCGTCTGCAGGGCGAGCCGGAGCAGCCTCGCCACGTCGGGCTCGGGCATCGCCTCGGCCTGCGGGGTCACGGCGGCGACCGCCTTGTCGGCCTCCTTGGCCGACCAGCCGAGGCCGACCAGGCCGGCCTGCACCTGGCTCTCCCAGGCGGCGGCACGCGGGGGCCGGGGCGCCCGTCCGCGCGAGCGTGGACGTGCCGACCGGGCGAGCCGATCCGGTCCTTGAGCTCGAGGATGATCCGCTGGGCGCCCTTCTGGCCGATGCCGGGCACCGTGGTGAGCGTCTTGACGTCGTCACTGGCGACCGCGCGGCGCAGCTCGTCGGGGGTGTGCACCGCGAGCATCGCCTGGGCGAGCTTGGGCCCGACGCCGCTGGCGGTCTGCAGCAGCTCGAAGATCTGCTTCTCGTCGTCGTCCGGCGAAGCCGAACAGCGTCAGCGAGTCCTCGCGCACCACCATGCTGGTCGGCAGCGTCGCCTCCTGGCCGATGCGCAGGTCGGCGAGCGTGCGCGGCGTGCACATCACCTGGAGGCCGACCCCGCCGACCTCGAGGACCGCGGAGGTCAGGTCGATCTGGGCCACCCGGCCCCGGACGAAGGCGATCATCGGTGCTCCTCCTCGTGCGGCGGCGAGCGCCTCGCCTGGGCCGCCTCGATCCGGGCCTGCGCGCCGCCGCGCCAGATGTGGCAGATCGCCAGCGCGAGCGCGTCGGCGGCGTCGGCCGGCGTCGGCGGTGCGTCGAGCCGCAGCAGCCGGGTCACCATCGCGCCGACCTGGGCCTTGTCGGCCCGGCCGCTGCCGGTGACCGCGGCCTTGACCTCGCTCGGGGTGTGCAGCGCGACCGGGATCCCGCGCCGGGCCGCGGCCACGAGCGCGATGCCGCTGGCCTGGGCGGTGCCCATCACGGTGCGGACGTTGTGCTGGCTGAACACCCGCTCGACCGCGACCGCGTCGGGCCGGTGCCGTTCGATCCACTCCTCGATGCCGGCCTCGATCGCGACCAGCCGCTGCGCGACCGGCAGGTCGGGCGCGGTGCGGACCACGCCGACGTCGACCAGGGTCAGCGGCCGGCCGACCGAGCCGTCGACCACGCCGACGCCGCACCGGGTCAGACCCGGGTCGATCCCCAGCACGCGCATGCGAGCCCCCGTCGCTCGTCCGAACACCTGTTCGCAACCACGCTAGCCGCCCGGCGGGTGGGCGGGTGGGTACGACGCGCCGGGTGGGGTGGAGGTCGTCGAATTCCCAAAGTTTCGAATTCGACGGGTCCGCCACGATCAGGCGTCCAGCGACTCCATGACCTCGTCGGAGACGTCGAAGTTGGCGAAGACGTTCTGCACGTCGTCGAGGTCCTCGAGCGCCTCGAACAGCCGGAGCACCTTGCCGGCGCCGTCCTTGTCGAGCTCGACCTGCATCGAGGGCACGAACGACGCGTCGGCGGAGTCGTAGTCGACGCCGGCGGCCTGCAGCGCGGTGCGGACGGCGACCAGGTCGGTCGCCTCGCTGACCACCTCGAAGGCCTCGCCGAGGTCGTTGACGTCCTCGGCGCCGGCGTCGAGCGTCGCCTCGAGCACGTCGTCCTCGGAGACCTGCTTGCCGTCCTGCTCCTGCGGGACGATCACGACGCCCTTGCGGTGGAACAGGTAGGACACCGAGCCCGGGTCGGCCAGCGAGCCGCCGTTGCGGGTCATCGCGGTGCGGACCTCCATCGCGGCGCGGTTCTTGTTGTCGGTCAGGCACTCGATCAGGAACGCGACGCCGTTGGGGCCGTAGCCCTCGTACATGATCGTCGTGTAGTCGGCGCCGCCCGCCTCGGCGCCGGAGCCGCGCTTGACCGCGCGGTCGATGTTGTCGTTGGGGACCGACGACTTCTTGGCCTTCTGGACGGCGTCGTACAGCGTCGGGTTGCCCGGCGAGGTCGCCGCCGCCCATGCGCGCGGCGACCTCGATGTTCTTGATCAGCTTGGCGAACATCTTGCCGCGGCGGGCGTCGATGACGGCCTTCTTGTGCTTGGTCGTCGCCCACTTGGAGTGGCCGGACATTCAGCTGTTCCTTCCGTCGGCGTGCACGATCTGGTCCACGAAGTACCGGTGGATGCGTGCGTCTCCCCCGACCTCGGGATGGAACGACGTGGCCAGCAACGGACCCTGCCGGACCGCGACGATCCTACCCGCGGCCTCGCCCGCCTCCACGCGGCCGAGCACCTCGACGTCCGGCGCCGACCTGCTCGACCCACGGGCGCCCGGATGAAGATCGCGTGGACCGGGCCGGCGAACGCCGGTCACGTCGAGGTCGCCCTCGAACGAGTCGACCTGGCGCCCGAACGCGTTGCGCCGCACCGTGATGTCGAGCCCGCCGAGGGTCTCCTGGTCGGCGGTGCCGTCGAGCACCCGGTCGGCGAGCAGGATCATCCCCGCGCAGGTGCCGAACGCCGGCATCCCGTCGGCGATCCGCTTCTGCAGCGGCTCGAACAGCTCGAAGGTTCGGGCCAGCTTCGCCATCGTGGTCGACTCCCCGCCCGGGATGACCAGCCCGTCGCACGGCCTCGAGCTCCGCCGGCCGGCGTACGGCGAGCGCGTGGACGCCGAGGTCACGCGAGCATCGCGCAGGTGCTCGCGGACGTCGCCCTGGAGCGCGAGCACGCCGATCATGGGAGTGGACACGGAACCATCGTAGGGAGCCACGAAACCCGCCGACCATCAGGAACGAACCGTTCCTGTTGCGGGCTTAGCGTGGAGGAACGACGTCCAAGAGAAGGAGCTTCATCATGGTCGACTTCCGCATCGAGCTGATCATCCTGCCGGTCAGCGACGTGGACCGGGCACGCGCGTTCTACGGCGACACCCTGGGCTGGCCCGTCGACCACGACCAGACGGTGAGCGAGGAGATCCGCTTCGTCCAGGTCACACCCCCGGGCTCGGCGGCCTCGGTCGCGTTCGGCAAGGGCCTCAGTGAGATGACGCCCGGCTCGCTCCGGGCGATCCAGGTGGTCGTCGGACTCCGCCGACGCCGCGCTCGCGGACCTGAACGGAGCGTGGCGTCGACGCCGAGGGCGTCGACCACCAGCCGTGGGGGCGCTTCGTGTCGTTCGCCGACCCCGACGGCAACACGTGGACGGTCCAGCAGCTGCCCGACTGGTCGGCCCAGCGGGGCTAGCAGGCTTCCGCCGGCGCTGCGCTCGCGGTACGGGCCAGTTACCACGGGACCGTGGTAATCCGTGCTGACGCGTGGGAACCGCGCGACCTCAGCCCACCGGACGCCGCTGCCACCGGGCGGCGACCTCGATCCGGCCCTCGTCGAAGTGCGCGGCGAGGCCGTGGCGCTCGAAGCAGGACACGACGGCGGTCAGCAGCGCGTCACCGGGGGCGGCGTTGGCGGTGCGTGCCGTGCCAGAGGTTGACCTCGAGCATCCCCTCGTCGACGGCGTGCCAGACGTCGGCTGCGGTGAACCACGCGATCCCGCGTGGCGTGCGCCCCTCGGCGGTACGGCGGTCCAGCTCGGCCTTGGCGGCCCAGTGGTCCTCGACGCCCTGGAGCACCGGCGACGTCGTGCTCCGCGCACTCGGCGAACACGGCCTGCAGCCGGTCGTGGTCGGTCTCGGCCGGCCACGTGGCCGACTCACGTCGCAGGTCCGCCGCGGCGCCCGCGAGCCACGCGCGCGCCAGCACCGCCGGCGTCCAGCCCGGGCATCTCCGCCTCGATCGCGGAGACCACCTCGGCGCGCATCCGGCCCGCGTCGAGGAAGCCGGCACGCACCTGCAGCCGGGCCCAGTCCTGGAGCTCGTCCTCCGGCGGAGCGCTTGGCGCCGATCGGCACGAGCTCACCAGCCGCGCTCGGCGAGCCGGTGCGGCTGCGGGATCTCCTCGACGTTGATGCCGACCATCGCCTCGCCCAGGCCGCGCGACACCTTCGCGACCACGTCGGGGTCGTCGTGGAACGTGGTCGCCTTGACGATCGCCGCGGCCCGCTGCGGCCGGGTTGCCGGACTTGAAGATGCCGGAGCCCGACGAAGACGCCCTCGGCGCCGAGCTGCATCATCATCGCCGCGTCGGCCGGGGTCGCGATGCCGCCGGCGGTGAACAGCACGACGGGCAGCTTGCCCTTCTCGGCGACCTCCTTGACCAGCTCGTACGGCGCCTGCAGCTCCTTCGCGGCGACGTACAGCTCGTCGTCCTCGAGGCCCTGCAGCCGGCGCAGCTCGCGCCGGATCGTGCGCATGTGGGTGACCGCGTTGGAGACGTCACCGGTGCCGGCCTCGCCCTTGGAGCGGATCATCGCCGCGCCCTCGGTGATCCGGCGCAGCGCCTCGCCGAGGTTGGTCGCGCCGCACACGAACGGCACCGTGAACGCCCACTTGTCGATGTGGTTCGCGTAGTCGGCGGGGGTCAGCACCTCGGACTCGTCGATGTAGTCGACGCCGAGGCTCTGCAGCACCTGGGCCTCGGCGAAGTGGCCGATCCGGGCCTTGGCCATCACCGGGATCGAGACCGCCTCGATGATGCCGTCGATCATGTCGGGGTCGCTCATCCGGCAGACGCCGCCCTGCGCGCGGATGTCGGCGGGCACCCGCTCGAGGGCCATCACGGCGACGGCGCCGGCGTCCTCGGCGATCTTCGCCTGCTCGGCGGTGACGACGTCCATGATCACGCCGCCCTTGAGCATCTCGGCCATGCCGCGCTTGACGCGCGAGGTGCCGGTCCCGGTGGTGGGGTGGGTGGTGCTGCTGCTGCTCGTCCATGGCTCCAGCCTACGGCCCGGCAGGCGCACGACACGCACCGGATCAGGGGCCGTCGAGACCGGCGGGCGGCACGTCGTCGAGGTCGACGGTGGCCGGCTCCGGCGCGTGCCCGGCGAGGTGGAACCAGCGCACCCGGCGGCGCGAGCGCAGCGCCCGCGCGGACGTCACGTGGTCGTTGTGGAAGCGCCGGGCCAGCTCCACCTTGTGGCAGGCCGCGGCCGAGCTCGTCGACCAGGTCCGGCGCCTCCGCCGCGTAGCCGCCGCGACGCTCTCCGGCGAGGCGAACACCGCCCGCAGCGCCCGCGAGAGCCCGGACTCCGCCTGCGTCCCGGGCGTACGGCGGGCGCGCTGGGCGGCGTCGGACAGCAGCACCGCCTCGGGGTCGTCGAGCACGCCGCTGCCGACCAGCTCGAGCACCACGCCCGAGCGCAGCGCGAGCTGGGTGTTGAGTGACTCGCGGCCGAGGTCGATCCGGTGGTGCAGCTGGTCGAGCCGGGTCGCGGTCCACGAGAACCAGAGCGCCGACGAGCGACCATCAGCAGCACGGCGAGCGTGACCCAGAGCCCGGTCACGACGCGATCACCCGGTCACCGGCCGACCACCGTCTCGTAGACCCGCACCATCTCGCCGGTCACGCGCGACCAGTCGTAGCGCCAGACCGCGACGCCGGCCGGCCTCGACGAGTGAGCGTGCGCCGGGCGGCGTCGTCGAGCAGCGCGTCCACCGCGTCGGCCAGCGCCGCGGCGTCGCCGTTGGGGAACAGCACCCCGAGCCGACCGTCGTCGAGCACCCGCGCGAACGCCGGGCAGGTCGGCGGCCACCACCGCCGCGCCGGCGGCCATCGCCTCGACCAGCACGATGCCGAAGCTCTCGCCGCCGGTGTTCGGGGCGACGTAGACGTCCGCGGTGCGCAGCGCGCGCGCCTTGGCCGCGTCGTCGACACGGCCCGAGGAAGGTCACCTGGTCCCGCGCACCGGCTCGGGCAGCCGGGTCCGCGCCTCGTCGACGTCGCCCCCGCCGACCACGAGCAGCCGCAGCCCCGGGCGCACCGGGCGCCAGCAGCGCCGAAGGCGTCCAGCAGCACCGGGCAGCCCCTTGCGCGGCTCGTCGAGCCGGCCGACGAAGCAGAGCGTCGCGTCCGCCCCGGCCAGCGCCGGGTCGGGCTCGGCGCCGCGGAAGCGGTCGACGTACAGCCCGTTGGGGATCACCACCGGCTCGCCGCCGACGTGGCTGCACCTGGGTCTCGCGGGCGTACTCCGAGACCGCGATCCGGGCGCGTGATCCGCTCCAGCCGCGGGCGCAGCAGCGCCGCCGCCGCCGACAGCGCCCGGGATCGCGGTGTTGGACGGGTGGAACGTCGCCACGACCGGCACCTGCAGGTCGGCCGTCGCCCCGAGCGCCAGCAGGCTGAGGCTGGGCGTGCCCGGCTCGTGCAGGTGCACGACGTCGAAGTCGCCCGTCCTCCAGCCAGCGCTTGACCCGGGCGTTGGCGATCGGCCCGAACAGCACGTGGCCGACCGCGCCGTTGTAGGGCACCGGCACGGCCCGTCCCGCGGCGACGACGTACGACGGGAGCGTCGTCTTGTCGTCGGCCGGCGCCAGCACCGAGACCTCGTGGCCGCGCTCGATCAGCTCCTCGGCGATGTCGCGTGACGTGGTTCTGCACGCCGCCCATGGTGTCGAGGGAGTACGGGCAGACGATCCCGATCCTCACGTGCGCACCCCCAGGTCGGCCGTGAAGACCCGCTGCATCATGTGCCAGTCCTGCGGGTGCTCGCGGATCGCGCCGGAGAAGGCGTCCATCACCTGCTGGGTCATCGCCACGACGCCGGCGTCACCGTCGGCGTGCGGCACCGGCTCGTGGAAACGCAGCACCATCTCCGGACCGTCGTAGCTGCAGGGTGACGGGCACCAGCGCGGCGCCGGTACGACGGGCCAGCACCGCGGGCCCGGCCGGCACCCGGGCCGCCTCCCCGAGCAGCTCCACCTCGATCCCGGTGCTCGACAGGTCTCGGTCGGCGAGCAGGCACACCAGCCCGCCCTTCTTCACCCACCGCAGCAGCGGCAGCATCGGCGACGGTCCGCCGGTCAGCGGCACCACCTGCATGCCGAGCCCGGCCCGGTAGCGCACGAACTCGTCGTACAGCCGCTCCGGTTCCAGCCGCTCCGCCACCGTCATCAGCGGCTGCACCTCCCGGCACGCCCAGGCGCCCGCCCAGTCCCAGTTGCCCATGTGCGGCAGCGGGACCACGATCCCCTTGCCGGCGGCCGCCGCCGTCCCGGATGACCGGCTCGTCGACGACCCGGGTGCGGCGGACCAGGTCGTCCATCGGCCAGCCGGGCAGCCGGAACGACTCGCACCAGTAGCGGAAGTACGATCGCACGCCCGCGTGCACGACGTCGTCGAGCTCCGCGGCCGGTACGACGCGGGACAGGTTGGCGCGCAGCCGCTGCACGCTCGGGCCGTCCGTCGCGTGCACCCGGTCGGCGATCCGGTCGAAGGCCGCACGGGAGGCCCGCTCGGGCAGCCATCCGGACCAGCCGCCAGCCGGCGAGGTAGCCGAGCGTCGTGGCCCGTCCGGTCACGGTCCCGGCGTCTGTTCCGGGGCGACCAGCGACCTGCTTGCGCACCATCAGGATCCGCTGCACGCACGGTGACCGTGCTGGCCGCGGCGAGCGCCCACAGCATGATCTCGAGGCAGGATGGGCAGGTCCAGCAGCCCGGCGAGGCCGGTCATCAGCAGGATCGAGACCAGCCGGTCGGACCGCTCGGCGATGCCGCCCTTGGCCTGCATGCCGAGCGACTCGGCGCGGGCCCGGGCGTAGGAGGTGACCGAGCCCATCACCAGGCAGTAGAGCGTCAGCGCACACGTAGAGCTCGCGAGTCGCCTGGGCCGGCGAAGTACAGCAGCAGACCACCGAAGATCGCCCCGTCGCCGATCCGGTCGAGGGTGGAGTCGAAGAACGCACCGAAGCGTGAGGCGCGTCCGGACGCGCGCGCCATGTAGCCGTCGATCAGGTCGGAGAAGACGAACGCCGAGATCACGAGCACGCCGATCAGCAGCTCGCCCTGCGGGAAGAAGACCAGGGCACCGGCCGAGACCCCGAGCGTGCCGACCAGCGTGACGGCGTCGGGACTGACCCCCAGGCGCAGCAGCAGGTCGCCGACGGGCTTGAAGACCCTGGTCCAGAACGCGCGAAATCTCTCCAACATGGCGGCGTCAGGGTATCGACACGGGCTGCCCGCTCAGGACCGGCGTACCGTGGCAGGACGGAGCCGCCCAGGCTTCCAACCAGGGAGCCACCATGGCCGACAAGTCCCCCCGTCAAGGCATGTCCAAGAAGTCCGGCAAGTCCCTGAAGGAGAAGCGGGCCGACAAGCGCGCGAAGAACGCTCCCGCCGAGTCGATCATGCCGCCCGGCAAGAAGCGCTGAGTTGTCCGACGAGTCACCGCGCACACCCGCGAGCCTCGGGGTCATCGGAACCTCCGCGAAGGAGAACGAGCACCGGCTCCCCCTGCATCCCGACCACCTGACGCGGATCGACGAGCGTCTCCGGCGCCGGATCACGCTCGAGGACGGGTACGGCGCGCGCTTCGGGCTCTCCGACCGCGACCTGGCGCCGCTCGTCGCCGGGTTCGCGCCGCGCGACGAGGTGATCGCCACCTCCGACGTGGTGCTGCTGCCCAAGCCGCAGCTCGCCGACGTCGCGCTGATCCAGCCCGGCAAGGTGCTGTGGGGCTGGCCGCACTGCGTGCAGGACCCGGCGCTGACCCAGCTGGCGATCGACCGGGACCTGACCCTGATCGCGTTCGAGGCGATGAACCACTGGACCGTGGACGGGGCCGTCGGGGTGCACGTGTTCCACGCCAACAACGAGCTGGCCGGCTACTGCTCGGTGCTGCAGGCGCTGGAGCTGCGCGGGTTGACCGGCGACTACGGGCGGCGGCTCACCGCGGTCGTGATCGGCTTCGGAGCCACCGCCCGTGGCGCGGTGACCGCACTCAACGCGCACGGCGTCCACGACGTGAACGTGCTGACCCACCGGCGGGTCGCCGCAGTGGGGTCCCCGATCCACTCCGTGCGCATCGTGCAGTTCGACCACGACCCGGTGGCGCCGCACCTCAGCCATGTGATCACGGCGAAGGGACGCGTGCCGCTCGCACCGTTCCTGGCCGAGCGCGACATCATCGTCAACTGCACGCTCCAGGACACCGCGGCACCGCTGATCTACCTCACCGACGAGGACCTGCCGCTGCTCCGGCGTGGCACCCTGATCGTCGACGTCTCCTGTGACCTTGGCATGGGGTTCAGCTGGGCGCGACCGACGTCCTTCGACGAGCCGATGTTCGAGGTCGGCGACGGTGTCGCCTACTACGGCGTCGACCACAGCCCGTCGTACCTCTGGAACTCCGCGACGTGGGTGAACAGCGAGGCGTTGCTGCCGTTCGTGGAGACGGTGCTGGCCGGACCGGACGCCTGGGACGCGGACGAGACGATCCACCGCGCGATCGAGATCCGCGACGGGCACGTCGTCAACCCGGCGATCCTGGCCTTCCAGGGCCGCGCCGCCGAGCACCCGCACCCAGTGTCGGTCTGACGGTGGTTGAGGAGGTCGCGCAGCGACCGTCTCGAAACCTCAGACCCAGGCGTCGGCGAGCAGCTCGGCGGTCTGCTCGAGCAGCTGGGGCAGGGTCTTGGTGCCGCCGAGCACGGTGATGAAGTTCGCGTCGCCCGACCAGCGGGGTACGACGTGCTGGTGGAGGTGCTCCGCCAGCGAGCCACCGGCGACCCCTCCCAGGTTGATCCCGATGTTGAAGGCGTGCGGGCCGCTCACCTGCTTGAGCACCTCGACCGCACGCCGGGTCGCCGCCATCAGCTCCGCGGCCTCCTCGTCGGTCAGGTCCTCGAGGTCGGGGACGTGCCGGTAGGGCATCACCATCAGGTGGCCGGGGTTGTACGGGTGCAGGTTGAGCACCACGAAGACCGTCTCGCCGCGCGCCACGACCAGGTCACCGTCGCGCGGCTCGCGCATCGCGCAGAACGGACAGTCCTCGGTGTCGTCGTCGGGTGCGGCGACGACGTACGCCATCCGGTGCGGGGTCCAGAGCCGGTCGAAACCCTCGAAGCCGTCTCGCGTGTTCAATCGGGGTCCCCGGGGCGCCGGGAGCCCTTCGACAAGCTCAGGAGGGTCCGCAGCGAGCGGCGTCTTGGGGTGATCACACCTGCACGCGCTTCGCCACGGCGTCGGCCACGCGCTGCACGGCCTCGTCGACCGGCACCCCGTTGTCCTGGTCGCCGTTGCGGTAGCGGAACGACACCGCGCCCTCCTCCATGTCGCGGTCGCCGGCGATCACCATGAACGGCACCTTCTGCAGCTGGGCGTTGCGGATCTTCTTCTGCATCCGGTCGTCGGAGTCGTCGATCTCGACCCGCAGCCCGGCGCCGCGCATCTTCCGCGCCACCTCGGCGAGGTAGTCGTTGTGGCGCTCGGCGATCGGGATCGCCTGCACCTGCACCGGGGCCAGCCAGGGCGGGAAGGCGCCCGCATAGTGCTCCACGAGCACGCCGATGAACCGCTCGATCGACCCGAACTTGGCCGAGTGGATCATCACCGGCCGCTGCCGGGTGCCGTCGGCGGCCTGGTACTCGAGCTCGAACCCCCGCGGCTGGTTGAAGTCGTACTGGATCGTCGACATCTGCCAGGTGCGGCCGATCGCGTCGCGCGCCTGGACGGAGATCTTCGGCCCGTAGTACGCCGCGCCGCCCGGGTCGGCGACCAGCTCGAGGCCGGAGTCGGTGGCGACCTTCTCCAGTACGGCGGTGGCCTCGGCCCACTCGTCGTCGTCGCCGACGAACTTGTCCGGTCTGGAGTCGTCGCGGGTCGAGAGCTCGAGGTAGTAGTCGTCGAGCCCGAAGTCGCGGAAGAGTCCGAGGCAGAAGTCGAGCAGGTGCTTGATCTCGGCCGGTGCCTGCTCCTTGGTGACGTAGGAGTGCGAGTCGTCCTGGGTCATGCCGCGCACCCGGGTCAGCCCGTGCACGACGCCGGACTTCTCGTTGCGGTAGACGCTGCCGAACTCGAACAGTCGCAGCGGCAGCTCCCGGTAGGACCGTCCGCGCGACCTGAAGATCAGGTTGTGCATCGGGCAGTTCATCGCCTTGAGGTAGTAGTCCGCGCCCTCCATCTCCATCGGCGGGAACATTCCATCGGCGTAGTACGGCAGGTGTCCGGAGGTGTGGAACAGCCCCTCCTTGCTGATGTGCGGGGTGCCGACGTACTCGAAGCCCTCATCGATGTGGCGCCGGCGCACGTAGTCCTCCATCTCCCGCTTGATCACGCCGCCCTTCGGGTGGAAGACCGCCAGCCCCGAGCCGATCTCGTCGGGGAACGAGTAGAGGTCGAGGTCGCGGCCGAGCTTGCGGTGGTCGCGCCGCTCGGCCTCCTCGATCCGGTGCAGGTGCGCCTCGAGCGCCTCCTTGCTCTCCCATGCGGTGCCGTAGATGCGCTGGAGCTGCTTGTTCTTCTCGTCGCCCCGCCAGTACGCCGCGGCGCTGCGCATCAGCTTGAACGCCGGGATCCGCTTGGTGGTCGGCAGGTGCGGCCCGCGGCACAGGTCCTTCCAGGCCAGCGAGCCGTCGCGCTTGAGGTTGTCGTAGATGGTGAGCCCGCCCGCGCCGACCTCGGCGTCGGCGCCCTCGGCGAGCTGTCGAGTCGAGACCCCCCTTGAGCCCGATCAGCTCCAGCTTGTAGGGCTCGTCGGCCAGCTCGGCGCGCGCGTCGTCGTCGGAGACCGGGCGCCGGGAGAAGCGCTGGCCCTCCTTGATGATCTTGCGCATCCGGGTCTCGAGCTTCTCGAGGTCCTCGGGCACGAACGGGGTCGGGACGTCGAAGTCGTAGTAGAAGCCGTCGTGGATCGGGGGGCCGATCCCGAGCCTCGCCTCCGGGAACATCTCCTGGACCGCCTGCGCCAGAACGTGCGCGGTGGAGTGCCGCAGGATGTCGTGGCCGTCGTCGGAGTCGATCGCGACCGGCTCGACCACGTCGCCGTCGGCCAGCTCCTCGGCGAGGTCGCGCAGCGCGCCCGCGCCGCCGGCCGGGGTGACCCGGGCCGCGATCACGTCGGGCTGGTCGGCGAAGAGCTCCCACGCCCTGGTGCCGGTCGTGACCGCGCGCTGGGAAGAACCGGCGGGGCTGGTCACGGTGACGGTCACGTCGGACACAGGGTTGCTCCTGTCGCTGGTGCGGGGTCGTGTCGCTCGATGCTAGCGGCGCGCACCCCGCCCGCCGTACCCGATATCGGGTGGCCCTCCCGATGTGATTCAGGCGCCCCGGTTGCGCTACTGTGACGGCGCCGCGTGAGGTACGGGGGCGATTGGCGCAGTGGTAGCGCGCTTCGTTCACACCGAAGAGGTCACTGGTTCGAACCCAGTATCGCCCACCCGATCCCTGCCGACTATTGACCGAACGACCATTGTTATTGGCCTGGTTGTCCGCAATTGCCGGAATAACATGGCCGAACGGTTGATGTCGGAGAGACGCTTCCCGTGAGATCTTCTTTCCGAAGCCGTTGATTGGCCCCCGAAGACGTCTGAATAGACGCGGAGGAAGGAGGAGTCATCGTGAATCGACACGCCCGAGAGACCATCATCTCCGCGTACGTGCAAATCGAGTTCGTCGATGACGAGGGTCGTCGCGCAGCGGTCGACGCGGACCTCGTCTACGACCAGCGCGACCCGTTTGCGATGTCGATGGTGTTCCAGACGGCGCCTCCGGTCACCTGGACGTTTTCTCGGGAGCTCCTGATCACCGGCATGTACGAGCCGATCGGGGATGGCGACGTCCACGTGTGGCCCTGCCTGTCGGGCACCGGCGACGCGGTGGTGATCCTCGAGTTCTCCTCCCCCGACGGAGAGGTCCTCGTCCAGGCCAGCCTGCCGGAGTGCGCCCGCTTCGTGACCCGGATGCTCGACTCCGTGCCGCACGGCCAGGAGGCGCAGTACCTCGACATCGACGCGGTGATCAACGAGCTGCTGGGCGAGACGCCCGAGTGGAGCGACCCCGCAGCCTGAGACACCACACCCAGCTCGGCTCGTGTCCGGACGCGTCGCTCGGAGGTGCCGCCGCAGGTCACGGATCGCTGTGCTCCGGTTCCCGCACGGCCCAGACCTCTGCCGCCTTCCGGGTCACCGGTCCCGGGGAGGGCAGCTCGCGCCCGTCACAGGTGTGCACCGCCTGCACGTCGCGGGTGGTGCTGACCAGGAACATCTCCTCCGCGCGGTCGAGCACCTCGACCGGTTCGTCGACCTGCACCACGTCCATCCACTCCAGCAGAAGCTCGCGGCTGATCCCGGCCAGGCACCCGGACTCCAGCGTGGGGGTGCGCAGCTCCCCGTCCACGACGTAGAAGATGTTGGACCCGGTGCCCTCGCACAGGTTGCCGGCCGTGTTGGCGAAGATCGCCTCGCTGGCGCCCTGCTCGTGCGCCCGGGCCAGGGCCACCACGTTCTCCGCGTACGACGTGGTCTTGAGGCCCGCGAGTGCCCCCTTCTCATTGCGCGGCCAGGGCACCGTGACGACGGCCACACTCGGGTCGAACGGCTTCATCGGGGCCGACGCCACAACCAGGGTCGGCTCCCCCGCGGGGTCGCGCCCGCTTCCCAGCGGGGACGGGCCGGCTGTCCAGGTGATCCGCAGCCGGCCGAGGTCGATCCGTTCGGCGTCCAGCACCGCCGTGATCGCCCGTCGTACGACGTCGGGGTCGGGGGCGAGCAACCCCAGCCCGGCCGCGCTGCGCAACATCCGGCGCAGGTGCCGGGTCAGCGCGAACGGCACGTTGTCGACGACCTTGATCGCCTCGAACACCCCGTCGCCCACGGTGAAACCGTGGTCGAGGATGCTCAGCACCGGCTGGTCGGGTTGGTCCAGGAGCCGTCCGTTCGCCCATACCTGCATGCCCCGACCCTAGTTGGGGGCGGGGCTCCGCAACACGCACCGGGCGACCGAATTGGTGCTGGGTGAGGCATCAGATATGGTTCTGATCGCACCGACGGGGAGACCCGGAAGTCGCAGGCGGACGTAGCTCAGTTGGTAGAGCGCAACCTTGCCAAGGTTGAGGTCGCGAGTTCGAGCCTCGTCGTCCGCTCGGAGTAGGCCTTTAGCCTCCACGGTGGGTTGGCCGAGAGGCGAGGCAACGGACTGCAAATCCGTCAACACGGGTTCGAATCCCGTACCCACCTCGAACGACATGCACCAGCACGGGCGATTGGCGCAGTGGTAGCGCGCTTCCTTGACACGGAAGAGGTCACTGGTTCAAACCCAGTATCGCCCACCAGCACGTTCCCGCAGATCAGAGCACCAAGAAGAAGCCCCTTAGCCGGTCAGGACTGAGTGACTAACTCTGGCTATTGCCTGCGTCGGGTTGATGATCCGGCAGCTCGAACAGCGCGTCCATGACCTGGGTCCCACCGGTCAGGATCGGCCGTAACTGCTTCCGATAGACGGTCTCGGTCACCTTGGTGCTTCCGTGACCGAACAGGCGGGCGATCTCCTCCAAGGGCACGCCTGCGTCGCTCATCAGGGACACGAACGAGTGCCGCAGCTCCCGAGGGGTCCAGTCCTCGGCTGGAAGACCCGCCCGCGGCCCACGGACCTTTACGCCTTTTGCGGTCCGGTCAGCACCTGCGTTCCAGCATCGGCGGCCGGGCCCTGGTGAACAGTGCGGCGATCAGGGCCGCGAGGACCGGTATCCCGAGTCCCACCGCCAGCAGGTTCGCCCACGGCACCGTGAACGAGGGCGCTCCGAAGGTTGCCCGCAGGGCGTAGGAGACGAAGCACCCGAGCGCGATCCCGACCAACGCGCCGACCCCCGAGATGACCATGGCCTGTGCGCCGGCGAAGCTGGCGGCGCAGCCGTGGCGGGGCGCCGACGGCGGCCAGGGTCGCCAGCTCCCGCCGGGACTCCGCCGCGGAGAGCGCGATCGCGATCCCGACGCCGATCAGCGTGATGAGCCCGGCTACCAGTCCGATGATCAGGAGCGGGAGCCGGTCCGGCGCCTGGTAGGGCCGCTGGACGTCGGCGTACGCGCGGTCTCCCGCCCGGGCAGCGCGGAGCGCTGCTCGGACCTGGCTCGGCGTCGCGTCGGCTGGATAGCTGATCAATCGGTTCCCCATGTAGGCCACGCCGGTCAGGGCGGTCAGGCCGTTCTGCTTCGCGGTCGCCTCGCTCATCAGCACCCCGGGCAGCGAGCGGTAGGTGACCTTCGTGTCCTCCGCCCGTGCCGGCGCGACAGAGTCGGCACCTCGTCGACCGGTGGAACTCCGAATCGACCTCGACGCGGTTGCAGCGGAGCTGTCCCAGCGACCGGCAGACCGCTGCGGATCGACGCGCCATGGGCGACCGAACGCCGCGACATGAGCCTGCGGTACTCGGGTTGGCGTAGCCGTCCACCGAAGCGACGAAGAGCGCCGGCTCTGTCTTTGCGCCAGCGGGTGGGCTGGTCTTGAGTGCGGCAGCGGCGTTTCTGCCGGGCACCGGTCGGCCAAGTCCCGGGCCGGGAGACGCTTGGCTCGTTGTCCCGCGCTCGGCCAATGTCGTCGCCGACGACTTCATTGCGCACCTCCGCGTCGCCGGATGATCCTCAGCGCCGCCAGATGCCGACCGGCTTTTCGTCGATGAAGCGCTCGACGGACTCGGCTTTGATCCGCAACGTCTTGCGGCCGAGACGCACGGCCTCGAGCTGACTGACCGTCGCGATTCGAACGTCGGCGATGTAGCGACGAACGGTTCGAGTCGACACGGCGAGCGCATCGGCAGCGTCGGCGAGGGTGACGAGGCGTCGGGTGATGGTGGAAGGCATGGCGACCTCCGAGGTCACGGCGGGCGTGATTCGTCCGTACGTCGTCGGTGGCCAGACTGCTCTGTGCCAGCGTCCGGGGGCGTGCGAGCGGCGGGATCCGCGCTGTCGCCGTCTGCGTTCCGCAGCCGCACCACCGCCATGTGTCCGAGTCTCTGTTCGCGCAAGCGCGAACGCGACATCGTTGCGCGACGACGTCCGAGTGATCTAACTGCCAAACGGCCGATGTGCGAGCGTGGGTAGCCGGCCCGGCGACGACGCCTTCCTCGGTCGACGCGTGCTCGAGAACCACGCCCTCGGCAGGGCGCAATCTCCCGGCGCCAGCGTGTACTCCGAAGGGCGAGAGCTCCTTGGCCTGATTGTGCCGCCGCCGCCCGCCGCCCGCCGCCCTATTCAGGCGTAACTTCAGGGCGTGAAGTCGCCGCAGCAGTGGGCCAGGTCCGTTGAGGAGCACCCTCAGCTCCCCGCGGGCACCGACGAACGCGTCTCCGGCTACGGGGTGATGGCCGTGCCCTTCGCTTCTGGCCACGTCCTGGGCCTGCGCCGCTGGACGGCAAACTCTGTGAGCGACCCGTTCACCTCGATCTGGCACCGCGACCCGAACGGCAGATGGCACTTCTATGAGACGTCGCAACCGAGCTTCGCGTGCTCCCGCTGGTTCGGCGACGGGACATCCGGCTCCACTTTGTCCCCGATCCTGCTCAACTGGTCGTCCCTGACCGAACTGCACATCGTTGCGCCCGGACTGGTCGACTGGCGCGTTCGCATGGAATCGTCGCCGGTGACTCGCGCCATGAACGCTATGAGCAGCGCCATGCCGATCGCTGCGTGGAACTCGGCGCCGGTTCTGAAGATGATGGGAAAGATGGCCTCCCGGAGCCTTGGCTCCGGACGCCTGGGCTTAACCGGCGTCACCTCGAACGGGCAGCGCTTCAAGGCCAACCCATACCGAATCTGGCGAGTGGCCGAGTCGTCGGCTGCAATCCGCGGCGAATCGGCCGGCGTTCCAGCACCGCTCGACGAACAGGCCCGCCTGGGCGACTTCTGGCTCCCGCAACAGGGCATCTTCGCCATGGGCCGGGTCTACATGGCCAACAGCGACTAGAGACATGCTTGGCTGAACATCGTGGTGCCTGGAAGCGCGCGAATCAGGACAGGCAGACGTAACAAGACTGCATTCGCCCGGAGCACGCATTGGCGGTCGCGTCCCCCAGCGCCAACGCAATGGCATGTTCCGCACGCTACTGCCGCGTTGAGGGCGGCTACGCGCGCCCGGAGCCGCGGATGGCGTGGGTTGCGGCCAACCGGACAGCATCGTGAGGCGTCTTGCGTCAACTGCTGGGTGACAGTTCCCGGGTTCGTCGTTGGTCCCTGCATAACGGTAACGGCGCTGGTGCTCAGCAGCGTGTGATCCGTTTGTGGTGGCGACGGCCGGGATGGCCTGTGATGTCCGACGAGTGCCTCGAAGGGCGCTCACTGGCGGCAGAAGTCTCGCCCCGACCGAGCTGGTGGACGCGCAACGTCAGGGTTAGGCGGCCACCGCCACGAGTCCCGCAGCCTCGGCAAAGAGGTGGTCCTCCGCCTCACCGTCGAGACGTCACCCCTGCCTCGATCACCCACTGGCTCACGAGCGCCTGCGGGCAGTCGTCCTGGTGCTGGAAGACCAACCCCCCTCGCGACATCTGATCATGGAGCGGGAGCCAGGATCCAGAGCACCTCGCAGGTCTTGGGGCCGGGGTTTCTCCACGTGTGCGGGGAGCTCCCGGGGAAAGTCATCGCGTCGCCGCTGCTCAGTGTCTCCGGGCCGTGCTGCAGCACCACCTCGATCGTGCCGGAGAGCACGTAGGCGCACTCGACCTCGCTCGTGAGGGCGTAGAGCTCCTCGCCACCGTTGCCGCCCGGCTCGATCACGGAGTGGATCACCTCGAGCGTGCTCTGCGTGCCCGGCGTGACGAGGCGTTCGACCGCGCCCTGGCCGCCGAAGTTGATCAGCCGACCCTGCCCCGCGCGCGACACCGAGGTCACCGGCGGGTCGAAGAGCTCACCGACCCGGAGCCCGAGGACCTCACAGACCGCGACCAGAGAGGCGACCGAGGGGGAGACGTCGTCGCGCTCCAGCCGGCTCACGAACCCCTTGGTCAGGCCGGCCGAGAGCGCCACCTGGTCCAGGGTCAGGGAGCGCAGCTTGCGGGCCGCGCGCAGCTTGGCTCCGATCAGCACGGCGGGGCGCTCCTGGACCGGATGGGCAACCCGGGTCCGGATGCTGCTGCTCATGGGCCAAGTTCTATCGCAACAGCCCGCACCGGTCCGCCGTCGGCACCGGTCAGGCGCACCGGGGTGCAGACGACCATGAAGTCTTCGTCGGGCAGCTCGTCAAGCCGGAAGTTCTCACCGATGACACCGTCGAGCCGGGAGATCAGGTGGTGGCAGGGGAAGCCGACACCGGGGTGCTCCTCGTCGGGCGTCTCGTCAATGTTGATCGCCTCGATGCAGAACGTGCGCACCCCGAGATCCAGCATCCGCTGGCACGCGTCGGCGCCGAGGTAGGGGTGCTCGAAGTAGGCCGGGGTGCCGTAGTGGCGGCCCCAGCCGGTGCGGAGCAGCACGATCACTCCCGGTCCCAGCCGGTCGGCGACGGGCTCCACGTGCTCCCAGGCGATCACCCCACGGGCACCGAGCCCAGAGCCGTCGACGACCACACCGGGACCGACGAAGCGCTCCGGCGGGATCTCGTCCACCCGCAGGCCGTCGGGCTCGAAGTGGTACGGCGCGTCCACGTGGGTGCCCGACTGGCTGCCCAGGTGGATCTCCAGCAGGTTGAAGCCCTCGCGCTCGATGGTGCTGTGCACCTCGAACCTCGGCACAGGGTCACCGGGGTAGACGACGGTCGAGCCGTCCACCGGCACCGAGAGGTCCGCAACCCGATTGACTCTCATGAACAACAACTATTGCATGGGAGTAAACCTTGGTCTAGCGTCGCGGACAGCCTCTTTCATCTCGGGCACACCCGACAACAGCCCAGGAGCCGTGATGAGCGTCCCCCTCGACGAGTCGCCGATCGTCCGCCCCGGAATCACCGAGGTCGAGCAGCACGGGATCGACACGATCCCCCCGGAGCACCGCCACTCCACCCCGTTCGACCTGTTCCGCATCCAGTTCGGCGGCGCGAACACGTTCGCCACAGTCATCCTCGGGACCTTCCCGATCCTGCTCGGGTTGTCCCTGTGGCAGGCGCTGGGCGCGACCGTGGTCGGTGTCCTCGTGGGCGCGCTGTTCCTGATGCCGATGGGCCTGTTCGGCCCGTTGACCGGCACGAACAACGCCGTCTCATCGGGCGCCCACTTCGGGGTCCGCGGTCGGGTCGTGGGCTCGTTCCTCTCGCTGCTCACCGCGATCGCGTTCTACTCGATCTCGGTCTGGGTCAGCGGCGACGCGGTCGTCGGCGCCATGATCCGGCTGTTCGGCATCTCCGACTCCGACCTGCTGCGCGGTGTCGTCTACGCCATCCTCGGCGCCCTGGTCATCGTCGTGGTCGTCTACGGCTACATGTTCATGCTGCTGGTGAACAAGGTCGTCGTGGTCGGCAACACGGTCATGATCCTGCTCGGCGTGCTCGCCTACTCCGGCCAGATCGACCTCTCCTACAACCCCGGCCCGGACGCCTACGCGCTGGGCAGCTTCTGGCCGACGTTCGTGCTCTCCGCGCTGATCGTGATGGGCAACCCGATCTCGTTCGGCGCGTTCCTCGGCGACTGGACGCGCTACATCCCCGAACGGACCAAGCCGAGTTCGCTGATGCTGGCCACCCTCGCCGCCCAGACTGCCACGCTGGTGCCGTTCTTCTTCGGGGTGTTCACCGCCACGCTCGTCGCCGGCGAGAGCGACTACATCGTCGCACTGATCAACGCCTCACCCCTCTGGTACGCCGTGCTGCTGATCGGGGTCGCCTTCCTGGGCGGGCTCTCTACCGGGATCACCTCCCTCTACGGCACCGGCCTCGACTTCTCCTCAGTGTTCCCCCGCTTCAGCCGCGTCCAGGCTTCGCTGTTCATCGGCGCATTCGCGTTCTTGTTCATCCTCCTCGGACGGCTGGCCTTCGACCTGATCGACAGCGTCAACGCGTTCATCGGCGCGATCGTGATCTGTACGACGCCGTGGATGATCATCATGACGATCGGCTACCTCGTCCGACGAGCCCACTACAGCGCCGCCGACCTTCAGGTGTTCAACCTCGGCATGCGCGGCGGCTCGTACTGGTTCGACAACGGGGTCAACTGGCGCGGCATGGCCGCCTGGATCCCTTCGGCGATCGCCGGACTGCTGTTCGCCAACTACCCACCCCTGATCGAGGGACCGTTCCGCAACGCGGCCGGCGGCGTGGACATCAGTCTCCCCGTCGCGATCGGCCTGGCCGCCGTGCTCTACCTGGCCATGCTCTTCCTCGCCCCGGAGCCGCGCTACGTCTTCGGTGCCGAGGGTCCCCGGCTCGTGCCGTCCCGGGAGGGCACACCGCCGGAGGTCGTCGAGGACCCCAACGCCTCGACCCACCGCCAGATCCTGCGCAACCGCAAGAGCGAGGCGCGCGCCGTGGAAGAGCTGACCGAGGGGCACCCCCATGCCTGACCAGCCCGGCCTCCCCCGCATCGTTGACGGCTCTCACGTGGGACAGGTCGACAACACCAAGATCCCCCGGTTCGCGGGGCCGCCGACCTTCGCCCAGCTGCCTCGGATCGACGAGGTGGACAGCACCCACGTCGCCGTCGTCGGCATCCCCTTCGACGCCGGGGTCTCATACCGGCCCGGGGCGCGCTTCGGTCCGGCGCACATCCGCGCGGCCTCCAAGCTGCTGCGTCCCTACAACCCCGCGGTCGACCTCTCCCCCTTCGCGGCGCAGCAGGTGGCCGACGCCGGCGACATCGCGGCCAACCCGTTCTCGCTGGAGGAGGCGGTAACCGGCATCGAGCACGCCGCCCGCGACCTGCGCGAGCGCGCTGAGCGACTGCTCGTGCTCGGCGGGGACCACACGGTGGCGCTGCCTCTGTTGCGTGCCCTCGGTTCCGAGCAGCCGATCGCCGTCGTGCACTTCGACGCGCACCTCGACACCTGGGACAGCTACTTCGGCGCGGCCTACACCCATGGCACCCCGTTCCGCCGCGCCTCAGAAGAGGGCCTGCTCGACACCTCGGCCTGCGTGCACGTCGGCACCCGGGGACCGCTCTACGGCGCCCACGACCTCGTCGACGACAAGGAGCTCGGCTTCGCCGTGGTCCCCTCGACCGAGATCGACGCCCTCGGCGCAACCGGCGTCGCGGACCGGATCCGCGCGCGCGTCGGCGAGCGACCGGTGTACATCTCCATCGACATCGACGTGCTCGACCCTGCCTTCGCCCCTGGGACGGGGACGCCCGAAGCCGGCGGCATGACCAGCCGTGAGCTGCTGGCGGTGCTGCGCCAGCTCGCCGGGCTGGACATCGTCGGGGCGGACATCGTCGAGGTGGCGCCGCCGTACGACCACGCCGAGATGACCGGCATCGCGGCCTCGCACACCGCGTACGAGCTGATCAGCGCGATGGCCCCGAGAAAGAGTGAGCCGTCATGACCCCCCAGCAGTTCGCTGACTCCCTGGTCGCGGCCTTCGCCGACAGCCACGCCGAGCGCTACTTCGCGCACTTCCACCCCGACGCCACCTTCCTGTTCCACGACACCCCTGGCCGGATCGAGTCGCGGTCCGCCTACGAGACGATGTGGGCGGAATGGGAGCGCGAAGCAGGTTTCCGGGTGCTCACATGCAGGTCGACCAACCAACGCGTGCAAGAGCACGGTGACCTCGCGGTGTTCAGCCACGACGTGCACACGGTGCGATTCATCGACGGCGCTGAGGACGAGGTCTTCGAGCGAGAGACGATCGTGCTGCAACGAGACGCAGACACCTGGACGTGCATCCACGAGCACCTCTCCCCCGACCCCGCAAGGACTGCGAACGCCTGACTCGATGTGTTCCCACGGTTTTCCGGGCCGCAGAAGGCTTGACGGCAGTAAGGCACGGCGGGCGAGCCCTCGGCCCATCCTGGGCCTCGCACCAACATGCGGCGTTGAGGATGGCTCCGCGCGCCCGGATGTGCCGCGGATAGTGAAGCTCGGAGGTTCCGAATGAGCGGTCGTGGCACGCTTAGTGGCGTCCGCCGAGCGGCAATCAGCACTACCGAATCGCTGACGCTGAGAGGAGCAGGCGTCAGGAGACTGACGGCGGCCAGCGATGCCTGCACCACTCGTCCCATGTCGCGAATCCAGCCGGCGGGTCGTCAAGAGGTTCACTGCCGTCGAGCTCACCTGGCGTTGGGATGTCGATCTTGGCGGCCCACTCGGCGAGTTCCTTGTCCGACATGGGCCAAGTGGTGTGTGGCGCTTCGGCTTGGCGGTGATCAAGTCGTCGTCGCTGCTCGGCTGGAGTGAGTTCGAAGTAGCCCATCTCCACCATCGCGCCGAGGTCAGCTGCTGCCTGCCGAAGAGCGGAGCGCTCGTCGCGACTCCAGAGGCCGTAGTCGATCACGACGTTGTTGCCGAGTTCGAGGGCGCGCAGCCCGATCTGGTTGAGCCGTCCTTCGATCACGGCCTGGGCCGATGGCGGATTCTCGTGCCCGTAGAGAGCCTTCACCCATTCGTCCTTGGTGAGACGAAGTGCGTTCTGCTCGATCTCTATGCGCCGCGCAGCCGTGGTCTTCCCGGTGCATGGCAGTCCCACGGTCAGGAACAATGTTGGTTGCCTCATCATCACCCCCTATACGAGCCAAGCATCATCATTGCTGACATCCGGACATCCGAGGAGAGGTCACCCGAAAGTGCCGAAATCGGGAACGCTGGAGGTCCGGTCTGCCTACACGTGCTTCGCCGGACTCGGGACGATCGGATCGCGGCAGACATCCGGACGTACTCCGAGTCGATCACGCGTGGCCCGGTCAACACCTGTGGCGGGAATGCCGGCGGTATGCCGCCCTCCGAGGTGTGGCGCGGATCGCGGTGCGCCGCGACACTTGCTGGCATGGCGAGAGAAGACGATGGCCCCCTGCACGACTCCGAGCCGAGCCTCGGCGGCGACACGATCGACGAGGCGGTGGAGAACTCCGAGGAGGGCACCCAGGCCGAGGACACCGGCCACACGCCCTCGGGCAACGAGCCGTCGGGCGACTCGCGCGGTGAGCAGATGAAGGACGTCGTCGAGCACGACGAGGACTGACCGGCGCCATGGGCTCGCCGGGCTGAACTAGCGGGCGCCCGACCTACGCCGTGTGGGCCTCGGTCACCCGAAGGCACAACGGGCACTGACTGCGGCATGTGAGGACGTCGGCCCGGGCACTCATGGGCCTCTGAAACATTCGGGGCCACCAAGCAACCCCGGTTCGAGGCATCGCCACAGGTCAGGGGCGGTTTGATCGAAAGCGCTCCGAGGAGACCTGGTGGGGAGTGCGCAGATCTCGGAAGTGGCTCTCAGTCAGAGCGGCGTGATTCGACTCGCGGCCACAAACCGGCCAGATACAGCGGGCGTAGCCGCAATCCACGTTGCGTATCTGCAGGTCAGCCGCATGTTGAACGTTCACCATGGGCGGGTTCGAGGCGCGTGGACTTGGGGTTCAATTCTCCGACCAGGGCGACAGTCTTGTGCTCTCTACTCAGGCTCGGCAGAGCGGGACGACCTCCTGTTCTCCTTCCTTCGCGAGGGCCTCCGTGGCGGGGACACCTGCCTGTGCTAGATCGATGGTCTAGAGCCCGGCGCTGTGCGTGCCCAGGTGGTCGGCGAGGCCGGCGTCGCGGACCCGCCGACGGATCGGTTCGACGTCCGCCCGGCATCGGAGGTCTACCTGGAGGAGCTCGGCCGTGACCGAGAGTGACAGGAGGGGGTGGCGCAACCCATGCTGTGGACCTACCGCGAAGCGGCAGGCGCAGAGAGGCGGCGGAGCGAGAGCCGGCCCCAGGGCCCGACGAGTGTTCAAGTGCTCCGCCGAGTGCCATGACCTGAGCGCCCGAGGGCGTCCTCGATGTGATCGCTGGTCCGGCCGACTCGACGAGCTCGCTCGGCAAACGCGTGCAGACCACTCTGGCAATGCAGCACCACGTCCCGTGGCGTAGCCAAGCCGATCCGAAACCTCAAGAACGCCCTTCTACGGGATCCGGGTGATCCGCGCGGATAGGGTGGATTACCCCGGAGGCACTTGTCGACGCTGAACCGCGGGTCGACCGCCTGGAGGTGTCGGGCCTGGGTGTGTAAGCGCCTGCTTGGCACGACGGTGAAACCCGCTTCCGCCACCTCTACTGCCAGCGCGGCACCGGAGACGACGTGGTCGCCACCTGTGGCTCGGTGCTCGGAGACCGCGCCGACGCGCTGACCCGCGAGACCGCGATCGGCCGCGGCTGGTTCGGCGCCGTGTCGTCGGGGTGTCGGCCTGCCTCGGCGACGTGGACGTCGCCTGCCACGGTGACTTCGCGATCCTCTCGACCACGGACTTCCCCTACGAGGCGGCCCTGGTCGGCCTGCGCGGCTCGCTGACCCCCGAGCAGCGCTGGTCCGATGGTAGTCAGCTGGGCGTGGTCAGCTGACGAGTTGCTCCTCGAGTTCCTCGGCGGGATGCTCCTCGGTGGAGCGCGAGTCGGTGAGGGTGAGCGCGCCGCCGCCGGCGACGAGCCCGACGATGACCGCGAGCACCGCGTAAGTGATCCGCTCACCGTGGAAGAACGACTGGACGAGGTCGTTGGACCACACGCCGGCCGGGAGATGGGTGGTGACCAGTGCGGCGATCATGGTGCCGACCACCGCGGTGCCGACGCTGGTGCCGACCTCCTGGGCGGTGTCGTTGAGCGCGGTGCCGATCGAGGTGCGGTTGCTCGGCATGGCGTCGACGAGAGCGACCGCGCAGATCGTCATCACGGTGCGCAGGCCGATCGTCATCAGGACCATGCAGACGGCGATCGCAAGGTAGCCGTGGCCCACTGCCCACGCGAGGCCGACGAGCGAGCCGGCGAGGAAGCCCGCGCCGACGATGCAGGCGATGCGGTGTCCGAAGCGGCGGGCGAGCCACTCGGAGAACGGCGTCGCGGCGATCATCGTGATGATCATCGGCAGGTTCGCCAGACCGGCCTTGACCGGGCTCCAGCCGTAGGCGAACTGGAAGTGCAGGATCAGCCCGAACATCACGCTGGCCATGGCGATGGCCGTGCCCGTCTGCGCGATGGCGGCGCCCCGGACCGGGCCACTGGAGAATAGGTCCAGGTCGAGCATCGGCGAGCCGCTGCGACGCTCGTGCCAGACGAACGCGATGCCGGCCATGATCGCGCCGAGGATCGAGGCGACCGTGATGACGTCGAGCCAGCCGTAGAGCACGCCGCTGGTGAGCGACCAGCAGGCGAGGCCGATGGTGGCGATGCTGAGCGCGGCGCCCGGCAGGTCGAGGGCGTCGTTGGTCAGGCCCTCGGCGTCGTCGGCGGGCACGCCGAGGCGTACGCCGATGCAGGCGATGAGTGCGATCGGGGCGTTGACCACCAGCAGCCACTCCCAGCGCACATGGGCCAGGGCAGTGCCGCCGAGCAGCGGGCCGAGGATGAAGCCTGACATGCCGACGACCATCATCAGCGTGATTGCGCGCATCCGCAGCGCCTTGTCGTCGAAGAGCCGGAAGACCAGCGAGTTGGTGATCGGGGCCATGCAGGCAGCGGCGATGCCGAGCGCGGCGCGCAGTCCGATCAGCTCACCGGCGCTGGTCACGAAGACGACGGTCAGGCTCAGGAGGCCGAAGACCGTGAGGCCGACGAGGAGCACCCGGCGGCGACCGAAACGGTCGGCGATCGATCCCGCGGTGAGCAAGAGGCCGCCGAAGGTCAGGGAGTAGGCGCCGGTGACCCACTGCAGCGCGGTCGTCCCGCTGCCGAGGTCGCGACCGATGGTCGGGAGCGCGATCGACAGCAGCGTGTTGTCGACCATCTCGACGAAGAAGGCGAGGCAGAGGGCTGCCAGGGGGATCCACGCTGCGCGCAGCGACGGGTAGGTGCGCGAGGGGGATGACGTCGTAGTGAGGGTGGACATGACGCTCACGCTAGGTGCGGTCGCTTTCAGTCAGGTTTCACGGCGCTTTCACCGGCGGAACCCAGCTAGGCGAGGCCATCGGCGAAGCCCACCGTGCCCAGGAACAGCTCGGACATTCGGAGCCCACAGCCGGCCAGCGGTATCCCCCTCCTCATCGGCGACCGCGCGGACCTGCGGAGTCGCTAACGCATTTCAGGCGAACGCTTGATTGGCTGCGGCAACAACCTCGTCGTGAGGCACGTCGCGCAGGTGCTGGCCAACGTTCCACCGGTGCCCGAACGGATCCTCGAGCTGACCGTGCAGGTCACCCCAAAACATGTCGGCCAAGGGCTGGCGGATCGTCGCCCCGGCCGCGACAGCCTGCGCGAACACCGCCTCGGCGTCCGCGACGTCAAGGCCAAGCACCACCGCTGTGCCGCCGATCGTCGTCGGAGAGAGAATCCCCATCTCGGGGAACTCGTCGGCCACATGCAGCGAACCCTCACCGACGCGGAGTTCGACCGACATCAAGCGCCCGTCCGCAAGAGGGATCCGGCTCACTTCCTCAGCGCCGAACGCGGTGCGGTAGAAATCGACGGCGCGCTCGGCGCCCTGCACGACGATGTGCGGCGTAATGACCATTCCTCGACGATACGCACGCCGACTGAGGAGGCTACGACGCATGAACACTCTCACCGACGGATTGGCCCCCGAGCCTCCGTTTCGCGGACGTTCCCTTGCGCACGCACATCGGCATGTAGTACGCTGAATGCCCGCTCGGCTGGTGAGTCGCTCTGTCGGAAGCAGGTAACCGAACCCGTAAGTCGGCGGATGTCCCGCAGCCGTCATTCGACGACCCTAGACATTGAGTTCGGCGAGACCGCCAGACTCCACGCAGGCCCCGGGTTCCCCCGCTACCAGCGCGCAACTACAACCAGGCCAAAAATGCCACAAGGAAGAACACGATGAAGAAGATGCTCATCGGCCTCCTCGCCGCCACCGCTGTGGTCGCGCCGATCGCCGTCACCACCGCACCGGCCGACGCCGCGACCAGGTCGTTCGCGAACTGCACCGCGATGCACAAGGTGTACAAGCATGGCGTGGCCAAGTCGTCGACGGCAGCCGCAAAGCAGGTCCGCGCGGGCTACGGCAGACCGGCCGTCAAGCCGCGCGTCTACCGGGCCAATCTCAAGAGCGACCGCGACAAGGACGGCACCGCCTGCGAGGCCTGAGGACTGAGCCGCGACGGGATTGCCTGCGAGGCACCCCGCCCCGTACTACAACGGCAGAGCACCGCGGCGGCACGAGCGGCGGCACGAGCGGCGGCACCAGCGGAGGCAACTGACCCATCCGATCAAGGCCCCGGCCCGCTCCACGCGGACCGGGGCTTTGTCCTAGCCGAGCAACCGCACCCCATCAGCGCTGACGGCGCGCTTTGGCTGGGAGGGTGGAGGGAGACCCCGACCGCGCGTCTCCGGCCAGCTCCCAAGCGCCCGCCGGAAGAGGGCCCCTGCTCGGCGTTGTGCTTCATCCCACTGGAGTCGAAGGACGGTCCGCACTACCCCGACCCGAGACCCGGGCCACGCCCAGTCCACACCCAGGCGACGCCAGGTCACAGCCTCCCTTCGGGGAGCCGCCTTGGCTGTCCCCGTCCACATGAGTTCCCCCCTCACGCCGGCGGGGCGGTTCGGTTGCGCGGCATCGGCCTGAAGGTTTTCCCTACCGCAGCAACGTAGATATTTCGGGCATGAAGGTCTTGCTCGTTGCGGAGTTAGTCATCCTGACGTTCTTGATCGTGTACGGATGGGGTCCGGATTTCCGAGCCTGGGCGCGACGGCGGAAGCAGCGCGGCCGCAAGCGGGTTGGCGCTGTTGGCCCTGGTGTCCCATTTCTTGTCCCTGCGCAGCGGTCGCGTCACCAGGTCGGCGTGCTTGACCAGCTCGAGGTGATCCCGACGAGACCACCGTCGACCATCGTGCTCTACGAAGGACGGTCGACCGTGCGCGCTTCGAGATCGCCCGCTTTGAGACGTCCATGAACCCAGCGCCTCACGGCGGGACGGCGCAAGGTTAGAACTTCGTCTCGGATGGAGTGAGCTAGGACCCCGGGCTGGCCTCGCGAGGTCAGGTCGCCCTCCCGTCGCTGATCGACCAGCTGCTCATCGCAAGCGTTCAAGCTGACCCTCCCAAGCCGCCCAGCCGACTCTTCAGCCGACGACTCGCCGGACGGCGCGGTCCAGCACCTCGACATCAACATGGGCCGGGTCGAAGTCGGCCGGGCTTCCGCCGTACACCTCCATGTACCACTCCACCAGGTGGGTGTGGTCTGGTTTCTCAGGCTCAGCGAGTGCGGCGACGAGGTCCTCATACCCGGGGACACCACCGCTGTCCTCCAAGGGTGCCGCGCGGTCTCCATCCACCACGCTGGCACGTGGTGCGCCCGACGCGGGCTCGACGATCTCCTCCAGCATGAGTACGTGCTCCCAGCTGTCGCCGAAGTCGTAGACGTAGTCGAGTCGGTCCCCCACTGCCGCGAGGACCTGGCTGAGACGAGTCTTGCTCTCAGGCTCCGGAACAGGGCCTGCGCCAAACGGGCCTGGACCGAAGCCGGCCGCACCTCCGTCGTGCCAGGTGCGATCCTCGACGCTGAACTGATGCAGGTGTCCTCCCTCCCACCCGAACGCTGCCTGGAGAACCCGATGCAGCTCGTCCAGTCGCAGATCGGAAGCCAGTTCGAACCGCCGCCAGATCGGCGGATCGGTGTAGGCGAGGACAGCCGAGACTCGAAATGTGCGCAGAGGCAGGCGCCTCGCCGTGGTGGCTCGAGACTGACGGCGCCGAAGCGCCCGCGAACGCGGCAGATTGTCGTCCCGGAGATCCGTCGGGGGAACTGAGTCGCGGTCAGGCACGCAGACAAGGTTAGGACAGTGACCGACCCGACCATCGGCAACCCTGGACTCTCGGGTCACCTTCACGGCGCCGGCTCGCCGGCCCCGCGGCGGGGTGCTCACTGGTGCGGCAGAACCGGGGTGTACCCCTCCACTGCGAGCCACCGACGCGCGCGCCCACGTTGGCGGTCGTTGGAGAACGCGTGCCACCGGGTCGTCATGCCGGGCCGATCGGACAGTGCGTCCTTGAACCGGCGGAAGGCGCCGCGCCCGGCGATGGCGCGTGCCAGCCGGTCGGCGAAGTCCGCGTCCTCGAGGTCCGCGATGAAGCACTCCATGTCCCGATAGCCGTCATGCGACCCCACGCAGTCCGCCCACAGCCATCGATCAGGATCATCGTCCACCTCATCTCCGGTCTCCTCGGCGTACTCCAGCGCGGCCTGCGGCCATACTTCTCCCGTCGTGAGGTCGATCCGGCCACCACCCTGGACCGGGTCGCCCTCCAGGATCATGGAGAGCTCCTCGAGGTCCACCGGCAACGGACGGACCATCGGCGTCGCACCGTCGCCGAGAGCGGCCCCCAGCGCCGCCACCAGGTCACGGTCACCGTCCCAGCTCCGCTCCCCCAGCGCATCGACGCACGTGCGAGCCAGCCCGGGCGAATCGGCGATGTCGTCGCGGACCGCTGCCAGCAGGCCGTCGCCGATCAGCTGCAGCGAGTCTGCCGGCCACGGCTCCTGGGTCAAGACGGCCACGAGCCCGGGGCCGTCGCCCTGGTACACGAGCGAGCGCAGCCGCGTCAGCACCTCTCGGTCGTCCATCTTGCTGATTCAGTCCTTCACCGGAGTCCGATCGCGATCGTCGACGAGCTCACGCCGACGCCGGGACACCAGCAGCTCCAGATCCAGCAGCTTCGCGAGGTACGCCGGCACCGCGATCACCTTGCGGGGGGACCAGTCGAGCCGCAGCGTCTACGCCTGGGGTTTGTCCTGCAGCCAACCTCAACTTTTTCCCGAGCCGCGCACGCCTATTGTCTCCGCAGCGCAGCCCCCAATCAATCGCCTGCCGGTCCTCGGCGGGGAGCCGCGCGAGCCGCCCCGCCTCAGCGAGCCCCCTCGATGCTGCGGGGCGGCTCCTTTTCTGCCTGGGAGCAGGCGCAGATCCACCTCGGCAGGTCCGGGATCCGCTCGATCGAGAGGCGGAGCAAGCACAACGGGACCGCCCCGGCATCGCGCCAAGGCGGTCCATCCCCTCGTGGCCATGGTTCCCCTGGTCCCGCCTGAACAAACCACGTTGGTCAACCCCCTCGGAGATGCAACATGGAAACCGCTCCGTCCCGGTGGGGGGCCCGGGACGGAGCGGCGTCAAGGGTGTCGCGTGCGGCAGCAGACGGATGCTGACCTACGGCCGCTCGCAGTCGCGGCAGGCGTCGCCTTGGGCGGCCAGCAAAGAGGCGTGTCCGGGGACATCTGCAGAGAATGTCAGCGCCGATCGGCGACGGGTTCACCCTTTCGGGTGCGGTTGGCCGGCGGCTCACGTGAGCGAGCCGCGGGCCGGTTCCGAGTCTGAGATCGGCGCTCCGTCAAAGACTTGGACAGCGAGGCAGCATGCCGAGTACCGCGGGACCAGGTCGCTCGCTGGTCCACCACCCGGTCCGGTGCTGGAGGGGCGACCTCAACGTTTTCCCTACCGGAGCAGGGTAAACGTACAAGGCATGGAGGACCTCCTGGTGGTGGAACTGGTCATCCTGACGGGCTTGGTCTTGTACGTATGGCTCCGTCCGGAACGAGACCGAACCTGGGAACAGCGGTGGATGAGGCGGCGTCGGCGGCGTCGGCGGCACCGCCGGCTTCGCGGCGTTGGCCTTGCGACGGCTGTCAGGACCGAAGCAGGGACCGCTTCACGAGTTTCGCGTGCTTGAGCACTCAAGGTGATCCCGGGTCACGTCCCGCTGACCACCTTGTGGCCGACGTTGAGCACTGGACACCCGAGACCCCAAGGGCTCTGGTCTGTGCCTCAACGTTTTCCCGAGCCGCGTGGCCCTACCGTCTCTGCAGCGCAGCCTTCCCGGTCGCGACTCGGCGCGCCCCAGTGGGGAGTCGCGCGGGCCGTCCCGCCCAACCGAGCCCCCTCACGCGGGCGGGGCGGTTCCCCAGCGTCTGCGGAGGACGCGGTTTCCGCACATGGCGGGCCCACGCGACGCTGTGCTCGAAGGGTGGGCAACCTCAACGTTTTCCCGAGCCGAGCGGCCCTACCGTCGCTGCAGCGCAGCCCCCCACTTCGCGCCTGGCGCCTTTCTGGGGAGCCGCGCGGGCTGCCCCGCCTCAACGACCCCCCTCACGCGGGCGGGGCAGCCCCTGGCAGAAATCAGGACGGCGTCGAAGGCTGATCGACGCCGAGTGAGGGCGGCCCCGGAGGAACACGAGCTGAAACCGAACGTGCGCCTCGGGGGCCCGAGACGCGTCAGCCACAGGCTCGGGCAGCAATGGTTCGAACCGCTGGCATGTCTCGCCTCTGCACTCCGCCCTTCGCTCTTCGGGGACGCTCAGCGCGTTCATTCCCGTGAACTCGGGCTGTCTGGGGCCTCACGCGACCTTCGCACCGCCTACCAAGGGACAAGGCCGATGAAGCCCGCCTGCTGGGGGGCGGGGGAGGCGGGCTTCATCGGTGTCCTTCGGACAGGCGTCGATTCCTGCCGTCCGCCTCGGTTTCCGGGCCGCGTGTGAGGAAGCGAATATGAGCCCATCGGTCAGGTCAGGAATGCGCGACCCCGGTCGCGCTGATCACCGCGATGCTCGATGGGCGGCTGCCTGTTCAGCCACTTCCACGATAACCCGCGGGACCTTGGCCTGAACAGGTCGCCGAGGGCACGTTTACGACTCGGGCCGGGTGCGGGACACCTCTGTCACCAGGGCCAGCGCCACGTCGTGCAGCTTGCGGTGCTCCGTCTGTGACACCTGCCGCAGCACGTCGAAGGCCGCGCGCGGGTCGCAGCCGCGCCGGGCCATGACGATCCCCTTGGCCATGTCGATCACCTCGCGCGAGGTCAGGGCCTCGCCGAGGTTCGTGGCCGCCGACGTCACCCGGGCGAAGGCCTCGGCGTTGGCCAGCACGATCGCGGCCTGCTCAGCGAACAGCGTCGCGGTGGCCACCGCCGTCTCGTCGAACACCCACCTTTGCTGCGTGTAGACGTTCAGGGCCCCCAATCGAGCACCGTGGGCGGTCAGCGGGGTGGCGACCACGCCACCGAGCCCGTGCCCCAGCGCCGCGGCCGTGAAGGTCGGCCATCTTGGCTCACCCGCCAGGTTCTCCACCAGCACGGCCTTCTGTGTCCGGTAGGCCTCGAGGCACGGACCCTCGTCGAGGGCGTACTGGATCTCGTCGAAGCGCCGGACGATCTCCCCGGCGGCAGACACCGTCGTCGGGGTGCCGGACACCACCCAGGTCACACCGGCCCCCTCGGCGCCGTACACCGCCCCGACGGACAGCTCGGCCACCCGGTGCAAGGACTCCCGCAACGAGCGCTCCGTGACCACGAACTGCCCGAGTGCGGCGAGGCTCTCGTCCAGCTCGGACGCCACCGCGTCCCACCGCCCACTTCCCACGTGCCCTCCCTGCCCAACCGACCTGATGAATTCCGGTCCCCTCCCGCGCCGGTTTCAAGACCGTTCCAAGACCGTGCGAGACCGGTGTGCACAGCCGGGCGGGGCCGCCGGCGCGTTCACCTCGCTGTGCTACAAACCGGCGCGTGAGCTACACGAAGCGGCTGACGTACTGGGTGGACTCCCCCGACCGGGACCGGATGGACGACTGCCGGGTGCACTACCGGCTCGACGAGGAAGGCGCCGGTACGGCGCAGCTGCTGGTCGAGGGGCAGCACCGGTTCGTGGAGCTGCTCCTGCGCGACAACGGGGAGGCGGAGTACGCCACCGGGACGCGCGGCGAGCCGGGCACCGGTCGGTACCTCGAGCTGGCGGACGAGACCGACGTGGACCTGCTGCTCGAAAGGGTGGTAGACGAGGTGCGTGGCTGGCGCGCGTCACCGCCCGAGCCGGGGACGCTCCACCGACCGATGGGCTGACGAAGGTCGAACGCGACGAACCCGCCTGTTCCGACCGGGGATGGTCTGGGCCGGGGGGATGGCCACTGGAGGAACGGCGGGTTCGGGCGCTTGACGCGTTGGGCGGGGGGCCCAGAAACGACGCTACGCACCAGAAGGCATCATGGGAACACATATATGCAAACCCGGACATACAGGTTTGTGCGCTTGCGTGTTTGTGCAGACACGCTGCCTTCCGCGCGTGATCGGAACGGTGAATCGTTCAGTCGTCGTCCTCGTCCGAGGCGGCCTCGTTGTGGGTGCCGGGGCGCGGCGCCCACGGCAGCTCCTTCGACGGGCGTACCACGATCAACCGGTCGCCTCGCGCGAGCTGGGTGACCGCGGGGTCGAAGTAGCGGAAGACCTTGTCGTCGCGCGCGACGGCGATCACCTGGTCGGGCAGCTGCTGCGGCTGCTTGCCCACCTCGGAGACCAGCAGTTCACGCTCCGCGACCTCGAGCCCCTCGCCTTGCGTCAGCAGGTCCTCCATCACCGCGCCGAGGGTCGGGCTCAGCGACGACAGCCCCAGCAGCCGGCCGACCGCGTCGGACGAGGTGACCACCGAGTCGGCACCGCTCTGCTTGACCAGCTGCACGTTGTCGGACTCCCGCACCGCGGCGACGATGTAGGCGTCGGCGTTCAGCTGGCGCGCAGTCAGCGTCGACAGCACGGTCGAGTCGTCCCGCCCGGTCGTGATGATCACCTGGGACGCACGGTCCACCCCGGCGCGCCGCAGCACCTCGCGCCGGGTCGCGTCACCGGCCACCACGGGCAGCCCGTCGGCGTTGGCGTCCTCGAGCGCGGTGCTGCCGGGGTCGACGACGACCACCCTCTCCTTGTCGACTCCGTTGCTCAGCAGGAGCTCGACGGCGCTGCGGCCCTTGGTGCCGTAGCCGATGACGACGACGTGATCGTCCATCTTCTTCCTCCACCGGGCGACCCGGAACTGCTCGCGGCCCTGGGAGGCGAGGACCTCCAGGGTGGTGCCGATCAACAGGACCAGGAAGGCGATCCTGAGCGGCGTGATCACGAACGCGTTCACCAGGCGCGCGCCCGGTGTGAACGGCGCGATGTCGCCGTAGCCGGTGGTGCTGAGGGTGACCGTCGTGTAGTAGATCGAGTCGATGAACCCGACCCGGAGGTGGGGGTCGTTGGTATCGCGGTAGCCGTCGCGGTCGAGGTAGACCAGCAACACGGTGCCGACCAGGATCACGATCGCCAGTACCAGCCGGCGGCTCAGCTCCCACCAGGGCGAGCGCACGATTGAGGGGAACCGGACCTGGGACCGGTCCTTCTTGGGGGGCACCTCAGCAGACCTCAGCCGACGACATTGCCGTAGATCACCGGTCTCGCGTCCTGGCCGGCCGAGTTGTCGACGACGGAGACGAAGCGGAATCGGTCACCCTTCGTGGGCGTGCGCGCACCGGTCGAGCGACGCCAGGTGCCGCACAGCCGACCGTCGGCGTCGACACCGGACACGTGCTTGACGCCGCCGCCATCCAGGCAGAGCGTGCCGTCGGTGGTGTCGAAGCTGACCACGCTGCCGGTCGTGCGGTCTGGGGTGTCAGGTCCGGCGACGACACCGACCAGGTAGCCCGCGAGGAGACACAGTGCGCCGCCGGCGACGAACACAGGCGTCGGCAAGGTCACGTTTCCCACGCGGCAAGCATGGCACGGTGGCAGCGACGTGCCCGCCATTGGCGGTGCAGCGCGACGTGACCTGGTTCACCGGCGCCGGAACGCGAGCACCCGACCCGGTTGGCGGGTGAGGCACTCCTCGAGAGTGACGCGGCCGTCGGGCCAGGTGCGCAGGGTCACCCAGTCACCGGCGGCCGGGGCGCGCGAGCGGTCGCGGGCCACATCGGCGAGCATCCGCCCGCCGTAGCTGGCGCGCGTCTCACCCTCGTCGGTCAGCACCACGGCTACGCCGGTCTCGACGCGTACGACGCATCCCACCGGATCCTCGCCGGTGACACGCATCGCCGTCACGAAAGGGTCTCCTTCACGGTGGAAATGTACGACGGGAGCATGCCGCGCGCAGGTGGTTATTCGGCGGCCGAGCGGCGCGGAGGTTCCTCGCCGTCGCGAGCGTCGGTCGCGTCCTCGGCGTCGGCGTCGTGCTCGGCCACCGTCGACGTGCGCCACGGGAGCACGGCGCCGAGGCTGATCCGGCGTACCAGCTCCAGCCGCGCGGTCGCGGTCTCCTTCTGCGGCCAGAGCTGGTCGAAGGACGCGTTGAGCGCCGCCCCGATCAGCACCGCGATCGAGAGCAGGTACAGCCACAGCAGGACCGCGATCGGGGCCGCGAGCGGGCCGTAGATCGAGGTGGACTCGTGCGCGGTACCGACCAGCACCACCCGCAGCAGCGCCGAGCCGAACACCCAGCAGAACAGGGTGAAGACCGCCCCCGGCAGGTTGAACCGCCACTTCGTCCGGACCGGGACCGACACGTGGTAGAGCGTGGCCAGGAAGCAGATGCAGAGCACGATCACGGTCGGCCAGTAGACCGAGTTGATGAACGTCAGCCGTTCGGGCATCAGGTCCTTGACCAGGGTTGGCCCGGCCAGCACCAGCGGGATGCTGATCACGCCGGTGATCAGGCCGAGCACGTAGAGGAGGAACGACAGCATCCGGGTGCGCACGATCCCCCGGTGCCCGCCGAGCCCGTACATGATCGTGATCGTGTCCACGAACACGTTGAGCGCCCGCGAGCCCGACCACAGCGCGAGCACGAAACCGATCGAGATCACGTCGTACCGGCCGCCGGCGAGCACGCCGTCCAGCGTCGGCTTGATGATGCTGTTGACCGTCTGCGGGGTGAGCGCCTGCGACGAGAGGTCCAGGACGGCGTTGCGCACCTCCCCCACCTGGCTGTCGCTGAAGCGCGCGAAGACGTAGCCGATCGAACCGGCCAGGGCGAAGATCAGCGGCGGCAGCGAGAGCACCGCGAAGAAGGCTGCCTCGGCCGCAAGTCCCGTCACGCGGTTGCGCATGCAGGTGGCGACGGTGGAGACGATCAGCCGCCAGAGTGCGTCGCGGATCCTCGACCAGCGAGAGCGGCCCGGAATGGGCTTCGCTGCTGCTCTCGACGGCCATGGAACTACGGTAAGGCCATGCCGATCGACAACCGGGTAGCGACGAACCAGCCCCCGCCGCTGGTCGGTCACAACGTCGTCACCAGCGACGACGCACTGGTGGACGCCGTCACCCGGCACGCGTCGTCCGAGGTCGTCGCCGACATCGCGACGATCGGTGAGGTGGCCGGCTCGGCGGAGGCCCGCGAGCACGGGATGCTGGCCAACGAGTTCCACCCCGAGCTCACGCCGTACGACCGCTACGGCAACCGGATCGACGAGGTGCGCTTCCACCCGTCCTGGCACTGGCTGATGGAGCGCGGTGTCGGCTACGGACTCCAGGCAGCGCCGTGGGAGTCCGACAGCCCGCACGCGCACGTCCGCCGGGCAGCGGGCTTCTTCGCGTGGTCGCAGACCGAGCCGGGGCACGGCTGCCCGATCTCGATGACGTACGCCGCGATCCCGGCGCTTCGGGTCGACGACGCGATCGCCAAGGAGTGGACGCCGCGGCTGGCGGCGCCGTCGTACGACCCGGGGCTGCGCCCGGTCGCGCGAGAAGACCGGTGCGCTGGCCGGCATGGGCATGACCGAGAAGCAGGGCGGCTCCGACGTCCGCGCCAACCTGACCGAGGCGCGGCCGACGTCGGTCGACGGCGAGTACACCCTGCACGGCCACAAGTGGTTCACGTCGGCACCGATGAACGACGTGTTCCTGGTGCTGGCGCGGACGGCCGGCGGCCTCACCTGCTTCCTGGTGCCGCGCGTGCTGCCGTCGGGTGAGCGCAACCGGTTGGCCGTCGTACGCCTCAAGGACAAGCTCGGCAACCGGTCCAACGCCTCCTCCGAGCTCGAGCTGGACGGCACCTGGGCGCAGCGGCTCGGTGACGAGGGCCGCGGCGTGCGCACCATCATCGAGATGGTCGCCGCCACCCGGCTGGACTGCGTGCTGGGGTCGGCCTCGCTGATGCGCCGCGCGCTCGCGGAGGCGTCGTGGCACGTCGCGCACCGCTCGGCGTTCGGTGGCCTGCTCGCGGACAAGCCGCTGATGCAGAACGTGGTCGCCGACCTCGCGGTCGAGTCCGAGGCGGCCACCGCGCTCGGCATCCGGCTGGCCGCAGCCGTCGACGACCTGAGCGAGCCGCACGAGGCCGCGCTGCGCCGGATCGCGCTGCCGCTCGCCAAGTTCTGGGTCTGCAAGCGCACCCCGATGATGGTGGCGGAGGCGCTCGAGTGCCTGGGCGGCAACGGGTACGTCGAGGAGTCCGGGATGCCCCTGCTCTTCCGGGAGTCCCCGCTGAACTCGATCTGGGAGGGCTCGGGCAACGTCAACGCCCTCGACGTCCTGCGTGCGCTCTCGCGGGAGCCGGAGGCGCTCGACGCCTGGCTGACCGAGGTGGGCCGCGCCCGCGGTGAGGACCACCGGCTCGACCGGGCGATCGAGGACGTGCTCGAGATGCTGGCCGACACGACCACGCTCGAGGTGTCCGCCCGCCTGCTCGCGGGCCGGATGGCGGCCTGCCTGCAGGGCTCGCTGCTGGTGCGGTTCGCCCCCGCCGCGGTCGCCGACGCCTTCTGTGCCACGCGTCTGGGCACGGACTACGGCGGCACGCTCGGCACGCTGCCGGCCGGCACCGACCTGCGCGCCATCGTCGAGCGCGCGACGCCGGGGGTGTAGGGGTCGGAGGCGACGTCCGAGATGGGTGAAGACTTCCTCGATACCTTGGGATTCCGCCCCGGCTGACCTTCGGCCCTCAGCCCAGGGCGGCGGAAACGACGTCGCGTGCCTCCTCCTGGACCTGGTGCAGATGCTCTGCGCCGCGGAACGACTCGGCGTAGATCTTGTAGACGTCCTCCGTGCCGGACGGTCGGGCGGCGAACCAGGCCGAGTCGGTGACCACCTTGAGGCCGCCGATCTTCGCGTGGTTGCCGGGTGCCTCGGTCAGCTTGTCGGTGATCGCCTCCCCCGCGAGCTCGGTGGCCTTCACGTCGTCCGGTGACAGCGCGGCGAGCTTTGCCTTCTGGGACCGGTCGGCGGGCGCGTCGATCCGGGCGTAGGCCGGGTCGCCGTGCTGCGCGACGAGGTCGGCGTAGTGCTGGCTGGGTGTCCTGCCGGTGGTGGCGAGGATCTCCGAGGCCAGCAGCGCGAGCAGCAGGCCGTCCTTGTCCGTGGTCCAGGTGCTGCCGTCACGGCGCAGGAACGACGCGCCCGCGGACTCCTCGCCGCCGAAGCCGAAGGAGCCGTCGATCAGCCCGGGCACGAACCACTTGAAGCCGACCGGCACCTCGACCATGGGCTTGTCCAGCGCGGTCGCGACCCGGTCGATCATCGACGAGGACACGAGGGTCTTGCCGATCCGCGCCGACCCGGGCCAGTCGCCCCGCGCACCGCCGAACAGGTAGCCGATCGCGACCGCGAGGAAGTGGTTGGGGTTCATCAGCCCGGCGTCGGGCGTGACGATCCCGTGCCGGTCGGCGTCGGCGTCGTTGCCGGTGGCGATGTCGTAGTCGTCCTTGCGCCCGATCAGCGAGGCCATCGCGGACGGCGAGGAGCAGTCCATCCGGATCTTCTCGTCCCAGTCCAGGGTCATGAACCGCCACGTGGGGTCGACCAGCGGGTTGACCACCGTGAGGTCGAGCCCGTGCCGCTCGCCGATCTCGCCCCAGTAGGCGACGCTGGCTCCCCCGAGCGGGTCGGCCCCGATCCGGACGCCGGCCGACCGGATCGCGTCGAGGTCGAGGACCGCCGGCAGGTCGTCGACGTAGGTGCCGAGGAAGTCGTAGGACCCCGCCGCCTTCCGCGCCCGGGTGTACGGCGTGCGCCGCACGTCGGCGAGTCCGCCCTTGATCAGGTCGTTGGCGCGCGCCGCGATCACCGACGTGGCGTCGGAGTCGGCGGGGCCGCCGTGGGGCGGGTTGTACTTGAACCCGCCGTCGGACGGCGGGTTGTGCGACGGGGTGACCACGATGCCGTCGGCCAGCCCGCGGGCCCCTGGTCGACGGGAGAGCCCGATGTTGGCCCGGATGATCGCGTGCGAGACGGCCGGCGTCGGCGTGTAGCCGTCGCGGTCGTCGACCAGCACGGTCACGTCGTTGGCGACGAGCACCTCGAGTGCGCTGGCCCACGCCGGCTCCGAGAGGCCGTGGGTGTCGCGGCCCATGAACAGCGGACCGTCGTACCCCTGCTCCTTGCGGTAGTCGCAGATCGCCTGCGTGGTCGCCACGATGTGGGTCTCGTTGAACGACGTCCTCAGGCTGGTGCCGCGGTGGCCGCTGGTGCCGAAGGCGACCTGCTGGTCGACGTCCTCGGGATCGGGCACGCCCGTGTAGTACGACGTGACCAGGTGCGGGACGTCGACCAGGTCGCTCGGCTGGGCCGGGGTTCCGGCGCGGGTCTCGCTCATCGGGGCCCCCGCGGCAGAGGGAGCGGAGCGAGTGATGTCGTGGGGTATTCAGGCATCGGGCACCTTCTGGTCCTTGGCCAGGATGGTCAGCCCGTCCTCGACGGCGTAGCCGGCAGCCTTGTCCGCCTCCGCGTCGACGCCGATCGTGGCACCGTCGGGGACCACGACGTTCTTGTCGATGATCGCGTTGCGGACCACGGCCCCCCGCCCCAGCCGGACGCCGTTGAGCAGCACCGAGTCGGACACCTCGGCCCCGGCCTCGACCCGGCACGACGGGCGAGAGCACGGACGTGCTGACCCGGCCGCCGGTCACCACCACGCCGGGCGACAGGATCGAGTCGAAGATCTCGATCGGCTTGCCGAGGTCGCCCTCGACGATCTTCGCCGGCGGCTGCGGTCCGTACGACGTGTAGATCGGCCACTTGGAGTTGTAGAGGTTGAACACCGGGAGCGGCGCGACCAGGTCCATGTGCGCGGCGAAGTAGGAACCCATGGTCCCGACGTCGCGCCAGTAGCCGCGATCGCGGTCGTTGGAACCCGGCACGTCGTTGTCCTTGTAGTCGTAGACACCGGCGAGCCCCTGGGACACGAACGCGGGCACGATGTCGCCACCCATGTCGTGCTTGGAGCCCTCGAGCGTCGAGTCGCTCGTCACCGACTCGCGAAGCGCGTCGGCGTCGAACACGTAGTTGCCCATCGAGGCCAGCACCTCCCCCGGAGAGTCCGGAAGCCCCTCTGGGTCCTTCGGCTTCTCCAGGAACGCCCGGATCCGGTCGGGCTGCGCCGGGTCGATGTCGATCACGCCGAACTGGTCGGCCAGCTCGATCGGCTGCCTGATGGCCGCGACTGTGGCCGCTGCCCCTGAGTCGATATGCCGATCAACCATCTGAGAGAAATCCATGCGGTACACGTGGTCGGCTCCGACGACGACCACGATGTCGGGCCGCTCGTCGTTGAGCAGGTTCAGCGACTGGAAGATCGCGTCGGCACTGCCTCGATACCAGTGCTTGCCGACTCGTTGCTGTGCCGGCACCGGCGTCACGTGGTTTCCGAGGAGCGTCGACATCCGCCAGGTCGTCGTGATGTGCCGGTCGAGACTGTGCGACTTGTACTGCGTCAGCACGACGACCTTGAGGTAGCCCGAGTTCACGACGTTGGAGAGTGCGAAGTCGATCAACCGGTAGATGCCGCCGAACGGCACCGCCGGCTTGGCACGGTCGGCGGTCAGCGGCATCAGCCGCTTGCCCTCACCACCCGCGAGCACGATCGCGAAGACGTTCTTGCGGCTCGGAATGGTGTTCATCTCGGGGTCCCTGCGGAGGCGCGAGCGCAGCGGGCGGCTTCGTGGGGTGGTTTCATGCCTCGAACCTAGTGGTGACGCGCGTCTCATTGCGAGGCTAGTTTCATGGGCATGCGGATCGACGTGCTGAGCAAGGAGTACCCGCCGGAGATCTACGGCGGCGCCGGTGTGCACGTCGCCGAGCTGGTCCGCGCGCTGCGTGCCCGCGACGACGTCGACGCGCGCGTGCACGCCTTCGGTGGGCCGCGCGACGAGCCGGGCACGGCGTCGTACCCCGACCTGGCGGAGCTGGCCTCGGCCAACGGCGCGATCCGCACGCTCGGCGTCGATCTGGCCATGGTCGGCGACTGCGCCGGCGCGGACGTCGTGCACTCGCACACCTGGTACGCCAACATGGCCGGCCACCTCGCGTCGCTGCTGCACGATGTCCCGCACGTGGTGACCGCGCACAGCCTGGAGCCGATGCGGCCGTGGAAGGCCGAGCAGCTCGGCGGCGGCTACGCGGTGTCGAGCTGGGTCGAGCGCACCGCGTACGACGCCGCGGCCGGCGTGATCGCGGTGAGCGGAGCGATGCGCGACGACGTGCTGCGCAGCTATCCAGACGTCGACCCGGACAAGGTCTCGGTGGTCCACAACGGCATCGACACCGAGCTCTGGTCGCCGACCAGCAACCCCGACCGGGTCCGCGAGCTCGGCCTCGACCCCGACCGGCCGAGCGTGATCTTCGTCGGCCGGATCACCCGGCAGAAGGGCCTCCCGCTGTTCCTCCAGGCCGCGGCCCAGCTCCCGCCGGACGTGCAGCTGATCCTGTGCGCAGGTGCGCCGGACACCAAGGAGATCGAGGCCGAGGTGCGCGGCCTGGTCGACGGACTCGCGCAGACGCGCAGCGGCGTGGTGTGGATCGCCGAGATGCTCCCCCGCGCCGACGTCGTCGCGCTGCTCACCGCCGCCACCGTGTTCGCCTGCCCGTCGATCTACGAGCCGCTCGGCATCGTGAACCTCGAGGCGATGGCGTGCGAGACCGCCGTCGTCGCCACCGCGACCGGTGGCATCCCGGAGGTCGTCGTCGACGGCGAGACCGGCTGGCTGGTGCCGATCGAGCAGGCCCAGGACGGCACCGGCACCCCGCTGCAGCCCGGGCAGTACGTCGCGGACCTCGCCGCCGCGCTGACCGACGCGGTCAGCGACCCGGCCCGCGCCGCGTCGTACGGGAAGGCCGGGCGGAGCCGCGCCCAGGAGTCCTTCGGCTGGCCGGCGATCGCCGAGCAGACGCTGGGCGTCTACCGCTCGCTCAGCTGAGCGCCGGCCGCCTGTGGACGGCCGGATGCGTCGGCCCGCGAGATCACGCCACCATCGGCACATGTCCGTGGTGGGTGCTCTGGAGGCGCTCGGTGGCACAGCCACCCGCGCCGCACTGATCACCGCCACGTCGCGGGCCGAGGTCGACCGGGCCGTGCGTCGCGGCGACGTGGTGCGCGGGGCACCGGGTCGCTACACGCTCCCTCAGGTGGACCAGGCCGTCCGGGTGGCACACGAGTCGAGCGGACTGCTGTGCCTGACCAGCGCCGCGCTGCACCACGGCTGGGAGGTGAAGGAGGTGCCCGCACTCCCCCACGTGTTGTACCCCAGGAAGCGGAAGGTCCCGGCGCAGTACCGGGCTCGCGTCCAGCTGCATCGTGGCGACCTGCATCCCGACCAGGTCGACGGCATCGCGACCTCGCGGTTGCAGACCCTGGAGATGTGCTTCCGTGCGCTGCCGTTCGACGAGGCCTTGGCGGTCGCGGACTCCGCCCTGCGGCACGACGACGTGCTCCCCCGCACGCTCGAAGGACTCGCCCACTCGGCACGCGGACCCGGCTCGAGGATGGTCCGTCGCGTGACGCGGGCCGCCCGTTCCGAGGCGGCCAACCCGTTCGAGTCCGTGCTGCGCGCCATCGCCCTGGACGTTCCGGGGCTGTCCGTGGAACCACAGCGCGTGATCCGCGGCCGTCGGGTGTGGGCACGACCCGACCTCGTCGATGAGGACCTGCGCATCGTGCTCGAGGCCGACTCCTTCGCGTGGCACGGCGGACGGGCGGCGCTCGACCGGGACGCCAGCCGCTACAACCGGTTGGCCGTCGAGGGTTGGCTGGTGCTCCGGTTCAGCTGGGAGGCCGTCATGTTCCGGCCTGACGAGGTCCGGGAGGTCCTGCTCGACGCCGTGGCGTGCGTAACGCAACGGACCCAACGACCACCCAGCGCAGCGGCTCGCAGCCTGAACGGTCGCTGGCAACCGAGGTTGCAGTCCGTCGCGTTACGCGTGCCGGTCAGGCCAGGTCGAGACCCGGGTAGAGCGGGTTGCGGTCGAGCATCTCCTGCGCCTGCGGCGTGCACGCGGTCGGCGACACCGTCGGCGAGCATGTACGACGCCTTCGACGGATCGCCCGCCTTGGTGGTGCCCGGCTGGGTGTTCGACAGGGTCTCCACGATCAGCTCGGCGACCTTGTCGAACTCGTCGTGGCCGAAGCCGCGCGTGGTCAGCGCGGGCGTGCCGAGCCGGACGCCGGTGGTGTACCAGGCGCCGTTGGGGTCGCTGCGGCACCGAGTTGCGGTTGGTGACGACGCCGGCGTCGAGCAGTGCCGACTCGGCCTGCCGTCCGGTGAGCCCGAACGAGGCCACGTCGAGCAGCACGATGTGGTTGTCGGTGCCGCCCGGTCACCAGCGTCGCGCCGCGCGTCAGGAAGCCGTCGGCCAGCGACTTCGCGTTGTCGGCGATCCGCTGGGCGTAGGCCTGGAACTCGGGCTGCCGCGCCTCCGCGAGCGCGACGGCCTTGGCCGCCATCACGTGCGAGAGCGGACCACCGAGCACCATCGGGCAGCCGCGGTCGACGTCGGCCGCGAACTCCTCCTGCGCCAGCACCAGGCCGCCGCGAGGGCCGCGCAGCGACTTGTGCGTGGTGGTCGTGGTGACGTGGGCGAACGGCACCGGGTCCTCGTCACCGGTGAACACCTTGCCCGCGACGAGGCCGGCGAAGTGCGCCATGTCGACCATCAGGGTGGCGCCGACCTCGTCGGCGATCTCGCGCATCTTGGCGAAGTTCACGCGGCGCGGGTAGGCGGAGTAGCCGGCGACGAGCACCAGCGGCTTGAACTCGCGCGCCGGTCGCGCGCACCTTGTCGTAGTCGAGCAGCCCGGTCTCGGGGTCGGTGCCGTACTGCCGCTGGTGGAACATCTTGCCGCTGATGTTGGGCCGGAACCCGTGCGTCAGGTGGCCGCCGGCGTCGAGCGACATGCCGAGCAGGCGCTGGTTGCCGAACTCGTGGCGCAGCGCCTCCCAGTCCTGCTCGGAGAGCTCGTTGACGTTCTTGGCGCCGAGCCGCTGGAGCGCCGGCGTCTCGACCCGGTGGGCCAGGATCGACCAGAACGCGACCAGGTTGGCGTCGATGCCGGAGTGCGGCTGCGCATAGGCGTACGGCGCGCCGAACAGCTCGCGTGCGTGCTCGGCGGCGAGCGCCTCGACGGTGTCGACGTTCTGGCAGGCGGCGTAGAAGCGGTGGCCGACCGTGCCCTCGGCGTACTTGTCGCTGAACCAGGTGCCCATCGTCAGCAGCACGGCGGGCGAGGCGTAGTTCTCGCTGGCGATCAGCTTGAGCGACGACCGCTGGTCGGCCAGCTCCTTGCGGGTGGCGTCGGCGATGCGCGGCTCGACGGACGCGATCACCTCGAGCGCGGCGTCGTACGCGGTCGAGGCGGCCTTGGCGTAGGGCAGGGAGTCGGTCATGAGGCGCAGCCTAAACCCGCGGATCTACCCGTTGCCGCCGGCTGCCGCAGGCCCGGTCCAGGAACGCCAGCAGCCGGGCCTGCTGGCGGCGAGTCGGCACCACGAGTCGTCCGACCGGGTCCGAGTCGCCGAGCATGAAGAACGCCCGGAACAGGAACGTCTGGGTGCTCTGCCCGCGCGCGTGCGGGTCGCAGCGCCCACCGGTGCCGACCACGATCGGGACCACGGCGCGCTGCGCGCCCGAGGCGAGAACGCCGTTGCCCGCGGTGCTGAGGTCGAACAGCACGGACCCCTCGACCTGCGTCACCGCGACCGGTTCGTCACCCCGCTCGCGCGTGAGCACGAGCGTGCCGTGAAGCATGCTGCGCGGACCCGAGCCCTCGAGCGTCCAGGTGTCGCCGTAGCGGACGGAGACGGCACGTGCGATCCGGCGGGCGGTGCACTCCGTGCGCCAGATCCGGTGCAGGAACCGGCGGCCGTCGGCGGCCATCGGCTGCCGGACGGTGCGGCCCCGGGTCACCGCCACGCCGTGGATCGGCGCCGACGCCGCCGCGACCGAGCAGTCCGCGCGCGGGCAGGAAGTAGCGCAGGTCGACGATCTGCTGGCCGGGCACGTCGTAGTCGACCCGGTGCAGGCGCAGCGGGTAGCCCGCCCAGTCGACGCCGACCGAACGGACGCGGACGGGCCTGTCGTTGCCGTTGATCACGCGCACCTGGCTGCGTCGCGTGCCCTCGTCGATGCGCTGCTGGATGAAGGACAGGTGCACGCCGCGCGGCAGCGGGTCGGCGTCGGTACGACGATCGTGCGGTGGGCCTTCGGGCTGGCGCTGCGTGGCGGGCCCGCCCGTCGAGCCGGCCGCCGCACGCCGTCGCACCACCGAGGAGCAGCGCGATCAGCAGGGCGGGAATGGATCGGCCGGTCACGGTGCTCCCCTCTGAGTGTGGTCCCGGATCACCTTAGGCGCCGAAACGGACGCGTTCACGCCTGCACGCCTGTCCAATCGTGGACTTGCGTCTCACTGCATAAGATTGCGGTTTGTGGAACGCGTGTCCGCAACCTGAGACTTGCCCCATGAGTGCTGACCGGACGACCTGGCTCGTGGCCCGCCGCCACGTGGACCTCGGTCGCACGCGCAGCATGATCTGTCGTCATCGCTGACCCTGCCGCCGCCCGGACGACGACGTCCTGGGCCCCCCGTCCACATGGAACAGGAAGCCACCGATGACCACCACCTCCGCAGCGAACCGCCGCGTCCGCGTCCCAAGCGCGGTGAGGGCCAGTGGGCGCTCGGCTACATCGAGCCGCTGAACAAGAACGAGCAGACCAAGAAGGACGACAACCCGCTCAACGTGCGGGCCCGGATCCTGAACATCTACTCCAAGCGCGGCTTCGCCTCGATCGACCCGGCCGACCTGCGCGGCCGGTTCCGCTGGATGGGTCTCTACACGCAGCGTGCGCCCGGGCTTCGACGGCGGCAAGACCGCGATGCTCGAGGAGGAGGAGCTCGACGACGAGTTCTTCATGATGCGCGTGCGCACCGACGGTGCGCTGCTCCCGGCCTCCGCGGTCCGGGCGCTCGGCGAGGTCTCCACGGACTACGCCCGTGACACCGCCGACGTGACCGACCGCGAGAACATCCAGTACCACTGGATCCGGATCGAGGACGTCCCGGCGATCTGGGAGACGCTCGACGCGGCCGGCCTGGACACGACCGAGGCCTGCGGCGACTCGCCGCGGCCGTTCCTCGGCTCCCCCGTCGCCGGCGTCGCCGCCGACGAGATCATCGACGGCAGCGCGGCGCTGGAGGAGATCAAGCGCCGCTACATCGGCGACCCGGCCTTCTCGAACCTGCCCCGCAAGTTCAAGACCGCGCTCACCGGCCACCCCAGCCAGGACGTGTCGCCCGAGACCAACGACGTGTCCTTCGTCGGCACCGTCCACCCCGAGCACGGACCCGGCTTCGACCTGTGGGTCGGCGGCGGCCTGTCCACCAACCCGATGCTCGCGCAGAAGCTCGGGGTCTGGATCCCGCTGGACGAGGTCGCCGACGCCTGGGAGGGCGTGGCCTCGATCTTCCGCGACTACGGCTACCGCCGGCTGCGCTCGCGCGCCCGGCTGAAGTTCCTGGTCGCGGACTGGGGCGTGGAGAAGTTCCGCGAGGTGCTCGAGACCGAGTACCTGCACCGCACCCTCGTCGACAACCCGTCTCCCGAGGCGCCCAAGCACCACCGGGACCACATCGGCGATCCACGAGCAGAAGGACGGGAAGTTCTACGTCGGGGTCGCCCCGCTCGTCGGGCGGGTCTCCGGCCGCACACTGACCGGCCTGGCCGACCTGATCGAGGAGTACGGCGCGGCCGGCGCCCGGCTCACGGCGTACCAGAAGATCGTCGTGCTCGGCGTCCCCGCCGACCGGCTGGACGGCTTCGTCGCCCGGCTGCCGGAGGTCGGGCTGACCGCGACGCCGTCGAACTGGCGGCAGAACACGATGGCCTGCACCGGCATCGAGTTCTGCAAGCTCGCGATCGTGGACACCAAGGACCGCGCCCGCGACCTCGTAGCCGAGCTCGAGCGGCGGTTCCCCGAACTCGACGTGCCGATCACGGTCAACGTCAACGGCTGCCCCAACGCGTGCGCCCGCACCCAGGTCGCCGACATCGGGCTCAAGGGCCAGCTGGTGATGGACGCCGACCGCAACCAGGTGGAGGGCTTCCAGGTGCACCTGGGCGGCGCCACCGGGCTGGACGCCAACTTCGGCCGCAAGCTCCGCGCGCACAAGGTGACCAGCGCCGGCCTCGACGACTACGTCACCAACGTGGTCTCGGCGTTCCTGGCGCACCGCAAGGAGGACGAGCCGTTCGCCGACTGGGTGGCGCGTGCCGACGAGGAGCTGCTGCGCGGCGAGGGTCTCGACAGGCTCGACCACCGGGAGCCGACCCATGTCTGAGCGTGCGTTCCCGAACAGCTGCCCCTACTGCGGCGACGACAACCTGTGGCCGCACCAGTCCTCGGAGGACTCCCCCGGCTTCGGCGAGTGGGAGTGCCGCTCGTGCCTGCGGGCGTTCAAGCTCACGATGCTCGGCCAGATCGCCCGTCCGGGAGGCACACGATGACCGTCCCCACCACCGAGCGCGCCCGGCTCGCACGCGGCTCGGAGACGTTCGGGCGCAGCCCCGAGGAGCTGCGCGAGATCGTGTCCCACGTCGGCGCCGAGCTCGAGCTCGCCCCCGCTGAGGACATCATCGAGTGGGCCGTCGCCACGTTCGGCGACCGGTTCTGCATCACCTCGTCGATGGCCGACGCGGTGCTCTCGCACCTGGCCTCGAAGGTCGCACCCGGGATCGACGTGGTGTTCCTCGACACCGGCTACCACTTCGCCGAGACGATCGGCACCCGTGACGCGGTCGAGGCGACGCTGCCGGTCAACCTGATCAGCATCACGCCGGTGCAGAGCGTGGCCGAGCAGGACGCGACGTACGGCAAGGACCTGTACAAGACCGACCCCGACCTGTGCTGCGCGTTGCGCAAGGTGCAGCCGCTCAAGCAGTCCCTCGCCGGGTACGACGCGTGGGCCACCGGACTCCGTCGCGCCGAGACGCACAACCGGGTGATCGCGCCCGTCGTCGGCTGGGACGAGAAGAAGCAGAAGGTGAAGGTCTCTCCGCTCGCCCGCTGGAGCGACGAGGAGGTCGAGCACTACATCACCGACAACGGCGTGCTCGTCAACCCGCTCCAGTACGACGGCTACCCCTCGATCGGCTGCTGGCCCTGCACGCGCCGGGTGGCCCCCGGCGAGGACCCGCGCAGCGGTCGCTGGGCCGGCACGAACAAGACCGAGTGCGGGATCCACCAGTGACCGCGCGCATCACGCCCATCACGCAGACAACGACGTCGGCGCCGACAGCCACCGAAGGAGGCTGACATGTCCGCCCCCGCACTGATCGCCCTCGCCCACGGCAGCCGCGACCCGCGCTCGTCCGCGACCATCGAGGCGCTCGTCGCCCAGGTGCGCGAGCTCCGGCCCGACCTGCGCATCGAGGCGGCGTTCCTCGAGCTCTCGAAGCCGGCGTTCGGCAAGGTCGTCGACAAGCTGGTCCGCGCCGGCCACGACGAGATCGTCGTCGTACCGCTGCTGCTCAGCGAGGCCTACCACGCGAAGGTCGACGTGCCGTCCGCCGTCGCCGAGGCGTCCGCGCGCCACGAGAACCTGCAGATCCGCGCCAGCCGCATCCTCGGCATGGAGCCGACCTTCCTCGAGGTGCTCGACAAGCGGCTGCGCGACGCGCTGAGCAAGGCGCGCGTGCGTGAGCTGGACGCCCTGGTGCTGGCCGCGGCCGGCTCCTCCGACCCGCTCGCGAACCAGGCCGTCGCCCGGCTGGCCCGCGTCTGGGGCGCCCGGCACAGGCTGCCGGTGACGGCCGCGTTCGCCTCGGCCGCTCCCCCGGCGACCGGTGAGGCGGTGCGCGCGTTCCGCGGCGAGGGCCGCCGGCACGTAGCGGTGGCGACGATGTTGCTCGCTCCCGGCTTCCTGCCCGACCGGGCAGCCGAGCTCGCGTACGAGGCCGGCGCGGTCGCCGTGTCGGAGCCGCTCGGCGCCGACCCGGAGCTCGCCCGCGCCGTACTCGCCCGCTACGCCGTGGGCGCCGTCGAGCTCGTCCCCGTCTGACCCCTCGCCGACCCGGCGCAGATGGCGAAGGAATCAGCGCTGAGCCGTCGCAGATGGCGATCGAATCAGCGCTGAGCCGTCGCAGATGGTCGTCGACCAATCGCCATCAGCGACGGCTCGGTGCGCCCAGGGTCGCCATCTGCGACGGGTCGCCCACCCTGACGCCGCCATCTGCGACGGGTCGACCACCCTGACGCCGCCATCTGCGACGGGTCGACCACCCTGACGCCGCCATCTGCGACGTCAGCGGAGGGAGGTACGGCGGGCGCGGTGCAGGCGGAAGTCGCGGCGTACCTCGAAGGTGTCGGGGAGGACGGCACGGATGCGGGCGAGCAGAGCTGCGCGGGTGTCGTGGGGTAATAGCAGGTAGGCGGAGATCGTCGACATCAGGCCGACCATGTCGTCGGCGTGCATCGTGTCCGTGACGGTCAGCTCGTGCTGCTCCACGTCGGTGAAGTACGGCGAGGCGAGCAGCTCGTTGCCGGGCCACGCCATGCCGTCGGGCCCGTCCTCGGCACCGACGACGTCCTCGGACCTGATCACCTCCTCGCGCAGCCCCTCGACCCGTGAGCGGAGGTCCTCGTCGGCGATGTCGATTGGGCCGCCGAGGCAGGCGAACACACCGCCCTCGCGGACCAGGCGCGCGGCTCGCTCCCATCGGGTCGCTGGGTCGGTCCAGTGCCAGGCCGCCGCGGCGTACAGCAGGTCGGCCGGAGGCTGCTCCCCCAGCTCCTCCAGGCGCGAGGTGACCACCGCGACCGGGAGCCCGGCCGTGGTCCGGGTCAGCACGGCGCACATCTGCGGGTCCGGCTCGACGGCGGTGACGCTGATCCCGGCGCCCGCGACCAGGCGCGTCGCCTTGCCGGTGCCGGCGCCGATCTCGATCGCGGACGAGAAGGATCCGTCCCCGACGAGCAGGTCGAGCAGCTCAGTGGGATAGCCGGGGCGGTAGCGCTCGTAGCGTTCGGCGACCGACCCGAACGTGAGCCCACGCGTGGGGCCGGTCATCGCACGAGCCGGTCCAGCAGCCGCTCGAGCTCTCCGGCCGGGTCCGCGGTGAGGCCGCCGTGCACAGGCCCCGGCTGGACGACGGTGCTGCGCGGCGCCTTCAGGAAGCCGAACCGCACGCCGAGGTCCTTGCCCGCGACCTCACCGAGTGAGTGGTCGCCACGACAGACCCCGGCGATGAACTCCAGCCCCCGGCACACGGCCGTCCGGTCGACGCCCGGGTCGAGAGCGGCCAGGCGCAGCTCGTCGACCTGCCACGCCGCGTCGAGGAAACCTGACTCCTCGCAGTAGAGGACGACGCCCACGTTGACGAACTCCTCGCGGTCGACCCGCGGCACGGCACGCAGCACGACGTACTGGTACGGGTGGTGGTCGACTCCGTCGAGGCTCACGACGCGGCTCCGGGCAGCCAGGTCCGGCGCCCGTCGACGCCGTCGCGGCGCGCCCGCAGGAAGGAGACGTACGACGCGCGCAGCTCGGCCGGGGTCGCCGCACCGGGCACCGAGCGGAGCCAGCCGTCGGGCACGTCGGCGACCACCTCGGTGAGCACTGCGTCGGTGAGCGTGGCCGCGAGCTCGGCGTCGAGCCCGACCACCTCACCGAGGGATCGCGCGAGCACGTGCTGGGATGCGTCGTACGGCTGCGCCGCGAAGCGGTCGGCGGACCCGACTCCCCCGCTCCAGCCGTGGTGGAAGTAGAGCGAGGCGCCGTGGTCGATCAGCCAGGGCCGTCCGTGCCAGACCAGCAGGTTGGGGTTGCGCCAGCTCCGGTCGACGTTGGCGACGTAGGCGTCGAGCCAGAGCAGCCGTCCGGCGAAGTCCCTCGTGACCTCGACGGAGGTGTCGAAGCCGAACGAGCCCGGCAGGAAGTCGACGCCGAGGTTGCTGCCGAGACTCGCGGTGAGCAGGTCCTGCACCTCCTCGTCGGCCTCGTAGCGGGCGATCGCGGCGTCCAGCTCGATCTCGACCAGCCGGGGCGTGTCCAGCCCGAGGTGCCCAGCCAGTCCGGCGACGATCACCTCGGCGACCAGCACGTTGAGGCCCTGGCCGGCTCCGCGGAACTTGCAGACGTAGGTGCCCAGGTCGTCGGCCTCGACGATGCCGGGCAGCGACCCGCCCTCCCGGAGCGGGGCGACGTAGCGGGTGGCCCGGACCGCGGCCAGGCCGGTGCGGGTCTCGCTCACGAGGGAAGGGGCTCGTTCTCGAGGCGGGCCCGCTGCTCGGCCAGGTCGTAGTCCGGGTCGGGCCAGTGCAGGTCCATCGCCCGCAGCTTCTCCAGCAGCAGGCTGCCGATGGCCCAGTTGCGGTACCACTTCCGGTCGCTCGGCACGACGTACCACGGTGCAGCGTCGGTGTTGCAGCGCTCGAGGGCGATCTCGTAGGCCTCCTGGTACTGCGGCCACTTGCGGCGCTCGTCGACATCGCCCGGCTTGAACTTCCACTGCTTGGTGGGGTCGTCGAGCCGGGCCAGCAGCCGCTCCTTCTGCTTGTCGGCGGAGATGTGGAGCATGCACTTGATGATCGTCGTGCCGCCGTCGGCCAGACGTTTCTCGAACTCGTTGATCGCGCCGTACCTGCGCTCGATCTCCTCCGGCTTCGCCAGCTCGTGCACGCGCGCGATCAGGACGTCCTCGTAGTGCGAGCGGTCGAAGACACCGACCTTGCCCGGCGCCGGCACCTCCTTCTCGACCCGCCACAGGAAGTCGTGGGCCAGCTCCTCCTTCGTCGGTGCCTTGAACGAGAAGATCCGCAGGCCGTTGGGGTCGAAGAGCCCGGTCGTGTGCTTGAGGACGCCACCCTTGCCGGAGGTGTCCATCCCCTGGAGCACCAGCAGGATGCGCCGCTCCCCGTCGGTGTAGCCCGACGCGAACAGCTTCTCCTGCAGGTCGAACAGCTCTTCGCCCATCGCCGGCAGTGCCTTCTTGCCGTCCTTCTTGGTGCCGCCGAACCCCGGTTTCGCGTGTGGGTCGATCGCGGTCAGGTCGACGGGACCTGGTGGCAGGCGTAGCAGGTCACCGATCGGGGTCTCGCTGGAGTCAGCCATGCGCCGAGGATAGGCGGACCGAGGTCCGCCCGTCCCCGGCGCAGGACCGTCCGCGTCAGGGCAGGCGGGGGGTGAGCCGTACGGCGGCCGGCACCGGGCTCGGGAACCCGAGGACCACGGCGCGACCACGGATCTGGTTCTGTGCCTGGCAGTCCGTGACGCAGTCCGTCGCGCCGGGTGACACCTCGACGGCGTCCTCGCCCATCACCTGGCCCATCCGGCCTCCGCTGGCGACCCGCCACTGGGAGACGCCGCCGCAGTGGGTGCCGAACGCGTTGGTGCACTGGTCGATGCGTTCAGCGACCTGGGCGCTGTCACGTCCGACCAGCTTCGGCGCTGCGTCGCTGGCGAAGTTGACACGCACCGGGACCGGCATCTGGGTGACCGTTCCGTCGTCCTGCACGAACGGGACGGTGGTGCCGAGCAGCCTGCGGAAGTTGGGGTTGTCGAAGTAGAAGACCGCCGGAGCGAGCCGGTGCGTGAAGGTCGTCGGTCGGCCGTCAGCGCGCTCGGCCTCCATCTGGAAGACGCCACCCTGGGCGCAGTCCTCGGACTGCACCTTCATCGTCGCGCCACCACCGGAGCGCTGGATCACGATGGCTCCGTCGCGCAGGCGCAGGGACATCCCGCCGGCGAGCGTCGCACCACGCAGGCTCGGGGTCTTGCTGGCGAACACGACCACTCGCTTGCCGCCGGTGAGGTCGCCGGCGTTGGGGGCCCCGGTGAGGGTCCAGTTCCTGACGGCGAAGTTGGCCGTGTTGACCCGGAACTCGATGTAGCGACCCTTGACCAGGAAGCTCGTACCGAGCTGGTTGGCGGGAATCGTGGTCTTCAGGTCGACGCCGGGCGCCGGGTTGACGGTGCGCCCCGGCAGGACCAGCGACCAGTCGCCTCCTGCACAGGGGTCTGCTCCACCGCTGGCGCTGGCTGTCTGGGGGACGGCCAGGGCTGCGGCGGAGGTCGCGAGGGCGATCAGGGCGGCGGCTCCGGTTGCGAGCCGCCGGGACGCGGTTCGTCGGATCATGAGGTCTCCTTGGTCGGGGGTTCCCCCACCATGTCGGTTCCCTTCACTCCCGGCTATCGGGCGTTCGTCGTAGTACCCGTGCGTTACCGGTGCGTAGGCTGAGCGGCATGGATCTGCCCGTGATGCCGCCGGTACGGCCGATGCTGGCCAAGTCGGTCAAGGGGATCCCCGATCCCGCGAAGTTCGACGGCGGGCTGTCCTTCGAGCCGAAGTGGGACGGCTTCCGTTGCATCGTGTTCCGCGACGGTGACGAGGTGGAGCTGGCCTCGCGCAACACCAAGCCGCTGACGCGGTACTTCCCGGAGGTGGTGGCGGCGATCCGCGAGCAGCTGCCGGAGCGGTGCGTGCTCGACGGCGAGGTATTCGTCTCCGTGGGCGACCGCCTCGAGTTCGAGGTGCTCCAGGAGCGGATCCATCCGGCGGCCTCGCGCGTGAACATGCTGGCGGAGTCGACACCGGCTGGGTTCGTGGCGTTCGACCTGCTGGCGCTCGGCGACGCGTCGTACGTCGACCGCCCGCTCAGCGAGCGCCGCGCGGCCCTGGAGGGAGCACTGTCCGGGCTGACCGGACCGTGCCACCTGACCCGCACGACGACCGACCCGGCCGAGGCCAGGTCGTGGTTCGACCAGTTCGAGGGGGCCGGGCTCGACGGGGTCGTCGCCAAGCCGCTCGGGCTCGCCGTACCAGCAGAACACGCGGTCGATGCTCAAGATCAAGCACGAGCGCACCGCCGACGTCGTGCTCTGCGGCTACCGGCTGCACAAGACCTCCACGCCGCGAGCAGCCGCTTGCTGGGTTCGCTCCTGCTGGGCCTGTACGACGGCGACGGCAGGCTCCAGCACATCGGCGTCTCGGCCAGCTTCACGGCCAAGCGGCGCGCCGAGCTGATCGACGAGCTCGAAGCCGCTGGAGACCGGGATCGAGGACCACCCCTGGGGCGAGTGGAGCGACTGGGCGATCGCCAACCCCGACCGGGTGCCCGGCACGCAGAGCCGCTGGAGCACCGGCAAGGACCTGTCGTTCGTGCCGCTGCGTCCCGACGTGGTGCTCGAGGTCGGCTACGACCACATGGAGGGCCGGCGCTTCCGGCACACTGCGCAGTTCAAGCGCTGGCGGCCCGACCGCGATCCCGAGTCGTGCGGCTACGAGCAGCTCGACGAGCCGGTGAGCTACGACCTCGCGGAAGTGCTCGGCGGCTAGGAACCGCCCAGGACATTAGACTTGGCGCATGACTGACTACTCCGTCGTGCTGCTGGTCGAGCAGGAGCTGAGCGCCCTCGACGCACGCCAGGTGCGTGGCCTGCACGAGGACATCGACGAGCCCGTGCGCTACCACGTGCTGCTGCCCGTCGAGGACGCCGCCTACCGGGTCGAGAGCGCCATGGGCACCCTCGGCACCGGTGAGATGGCCAACCCCGGGCTGCTGGTCGACGAGGCCGAGATCGCCGAGATGCAGACCGAGATCCTGACCAGGCGCGCGCGCCGCCCTCAAGAACACCGTCGCGGCGCTCGAGGCGGTCGGCGGCGTCGCGGTCGGCGACCTGCTCACCGCCGACCCGATCGACGGACTGATCGCCAAGGTCGCCGAGACCGACGCCGCCGAGGCGATCATCCTGACCCGCCCGCACGTGGTCTCCGAGTTCTTCCACCTCGACTGGACCTCGCGTGCCCGCCGCAAGCTCGGAGTCCCCGTGCTGCACCTCCTCGAGCACGAGAACTTCGACGAGCAGTCCGGCCAGGGAGAGGGCGTCACCGGTCTCTGACCAGCGGGCTTGCCACCGTGCCCTAGGGTCGCAAAGTGGGTCTCTTCTCCCGTGGTCACGCCTCGTCACCGGGTGCGCAGCACGACGCGTTCTGGCACTGGTGGGAGGAGTCCGGCCAGCGGTTGACCACCGGCGCCCTCGCGCGCAACGACCCGATGTCGGTCAGCGACGCGATCTCCTCGGCTGTGGAGACCATCCATCCCGAGCTCGCATGGGAGCTGGCGTCGGGCGAGGTCTCCGAGCATGTGCTGGTCGTGACCGCCGGCGGCAACCCCGATCTGCGGGCCGCGGCCCGGCGCTGGCTGCTGGCCGCGCCGCCCGCCGACGAGGTCTGGTCCTACGCGGACTTCCGGCCGCCGGCCGGCGACCCGGAGTCGATCCGGCTCTCGTCGGGGCAGGCACCCGACATCGACTTCGGGCGCGTCTGCGTCACGGCCCGGCTGTCCGGCAGCCGCTTCGACACCGTCGTGTTCCATCCCGCGTTCGCCGATCTCGACCCGCACGCCCGGTCGCAGGTGGCGTTCCTGGCCCTCGACGCCACGCTCGGCGAGCACGACGTCGAGCTGTGGATCGGTGAGGTGTCGGCGTCTGAGATCTCGCCGGTCGACGGGTTCGGGCTCCGCGCCCTGCGCGCCGTCGTACGCGACCACACGCGGGCGAAGGTCGACGAGGACGGCCGCCCCAGCTGGATCCTGATGCAGGGCGACACCCCGCAGGGTCCCCTGATCGCCGCGGCCCAGGTGCCCCTGCACCCGGCGACGGCGCCGCACCTCGGCACCCACGTGGCGGTGCTGCTTCCCTACCGGCACCGCACCCCCGAAGGCCTGCCCGCGGACGCGTCGCTGAGCGCGCTCCGCGAGTTCGAGGACGGGCTCTCGCAGGCGATGGGCATGGACGGTCAGGTCGTCGCACATCAGTCCAGCAACGGCACCCGGGTGCTGCACCTGTACGTCGACGACACGTCAGGCGCCACGCACCGGGCGAAGGCTGCAGCCCGGCAGTGGCCCGAGGGCAAGGCGCACGTGCAGGCGATGGCCGACCCCGGCTGGCAGTCGGTCGCCCACCTGCGTGCCTGACCTCGACCTGATGGAGGAGCGCAGGTTCACGAGGGGTCGTGTTCCTGCGCTACCTCACCAGGCGGTCAGGCTGAGGGCGTCCGGGAGTCCCGGACTCACCCAGCGTGGCTCATCGACTCCCCCGCGACTCCGAACGCGTGCAGCCAGGTGATCTCGGTGCTGCCGAGTCCGATGGTCGTGACTGCCACCAGGCACAGCACCGCGATGGCGCGAGCGTAGGCGGAGCCGCCGGGGGTCCGGGCCAGCCGGCTCCGGCGGAGCCACAGGGCAACGGCCACAGCCAGTGTCACCAGCTCGAGCAGGCAGCAGGCGACGTCGGCCAGTCCCACCGCTTCCGGTGTCCAGGTCTCGGGTCCGAGCGGGAGACCGACCGTACGGGAGACGAGCCAGAGCCCCAGTGGGACGACGGACACCGCAACCACGGCACCGAGGACGAGCCGGTCGAGCCGGACGAGCACCAACAGCCCGAGCGCGAGCTCCGCGATGGTCAACACGACGAAGAAGGAGCCCGCCGCCGCCCATTCCTGCAGGTGCTCGGGAATCACCGCGGCGTGGATGGCGGCGCTGCCGACCAGGCCGGCGACGAGGAGCAGACGCAGGTCGTGGATCCGGCTGTTCGGCGCGGACCCGACCTCGCGTCGCGTCCCGAGGACCAGCCGGCCCCCGCGGAGCGCAACCGCCCACCCCACCAGCACCAGGTTGGTGACCAGCATCAAGCCGCCGCCAACCGCGACCGCACGCACCTGCAGCGCCAGGGCAGTACGCTGCTGGCCGGCTGCACAGGCGGCGTCGCAGGCCTCGCTGCGCATGGAGTTCATGGCCCCCATGTGGATCGCCTGGAGGTGGTAGTCGTAGGCCGAGCTCACTGCCAGGCCGACCACACCCGCGATCGTCCCGGCGGCGACCACCAGGAGCGCGGTGATCACCACCGCCCGGGTGCGCCGCGGCGCCCGACCGAAACGGGCCAGCGCCACGGACGTCGCGGCGAGAACGGCGACCACGAAGACCGGAAGGAACAGGGTCGACTCGCGCAGCCACGACTGGAACGGAGTGTCCAGCCGCTCGATCGCCCCGGCGGCCTCGCGCAGCGACATCATCCAGAATCCGTCGCCGTAGGCCATCAGGGCGGCCAGCGGCAGCACGGTCCACCACGCGACCCCAGGTCGGCTGCGGGCCACGTCCGGGACGACCGCTGTGTCGCCCCGGACGGTAGGCGCGATCGCGGCCATCAGACGATCTCCCAGCCGAACATCATCGCGTGGTCCTCGTGCGCCAGGTTGTGGCAGTGCGCGACGTACGGTCCGGTGAAGTCACGGAACCCGCGGTAGATGATCACGGACTCGCCGGGATCCAGCGCCACCAGGTCCTCGCGTGACACGTCGTCGGGGTGGCTGGGATCCCCGCCACCGGTCACGTCGCGACCGTTGCGCATCACCGTGCGGTGCTCCTCCATGTGCAGGTGGAAGGGGTGCACCCAGCCGCCGCCGCCGTTGCGGATCTCCCACAGGTTGAAGCTGTTCTTCTTCTGCTGCGCGAGCGGAGTCTTTCCGGCCGGGTTCTTCAGGCTGGTCGACACCTTGGCCGGGTCGAACTCCACACCGTTGATCAGCCACTCGATCTCGCCGCCGATGGCGCCGCGCTTGACCTCGAAGATCGACCGGTTGGCCATCAGGGTCTTCCAGTTGCTCGGCAGCGGCGGCAGCGGCCGCAGCTGCTGGAGCGGCGCCGGGATCAGGCTGTTGTCCTCCGCGTCCTCGCCGATCACGATCTTGATCATCGGCACCTTGTACGCCGGGTCGGGGGCGAACCGGTTGGAGCTCTCCCACATCCGGCCGGTCGGCATCTTCATCGTGTTGGTCAGGTAGATGACGTCGCCCTTGGTGGTCGGCGAGCCGTCCTGGTACCTGGTGAAGTCGACGATCACCTCGCGGCGCTTGGCCGGCCACAGCTCGAAGTTGTCGCGGGTGACCGCGAAGGGCAGCAGTCCGCCGTCCGAGGCGATCTGGGTGAACTGCATGCACTGCTGACCGTCGGGGATCCGGTACTGGCCATCGAGATCGTCGCCGCTGTAGCCCAGCGACACTGCGGTCTTGGGTCCCTGGGTCGAGCTCATCAGCTTGAAGTCGTAGATCCGTGCGACGGAGGCGTCGAGGAAGCGGAAGCGGTACTTGCGCCGCTTCACCTCCAGCGTCGGGTAGGCGGTGCCGTTGACGGTGAAGATGTCGCCGACGAAGCCGTGGTTGGGGAAGTGCTTGAAGAAGGTCTTGCCCCACCACTCCGGGTGCTTCGCGGGGTTCTTCGCGGCAGGGAAGTCGCCGTCGAGGTCGTGCATGTCCCGGTGCAGCGTGATCCCGTCGTCCAGCCGGCAGTCGTAGAACGCCAGCGGGATGTCGTACTCGACGTCGAACGACCCGTCGCCGCGGTTCTTGCGCACGCCGGGAAGGCGGAGCCCCTGGGTCTCGTCACCCATGTCCATCCCGTTCTTGGGATCGTAGATGGGGTAGAGGCCGACCAGGCCCTTGTAGACGTTGGAGCCGGTGTGGTCCATCCGGTGGTCGTGGAACCAGAAGAAGCTCTGCTTCTCCCGGTCGTCGCTGTCTGCTGGCCAGTTCAGGTACAGGTTGTCGACCCACATCCCCGGCTTGTAGCCCTTGTCCTTGGGTCCGCGACGCATGGAGTAGTGCGGGTTGCCGTCGCTCTCGGGTGCGGTGTGCCCGTTGTGCAGGTGGGTCAGGAACGAGAGGTCCGGCGAGCCGAAGTCCTGGCGGTCGAGGTTGTCCTCGTTCTCGTCGAGATGGTTGGAGAACCGGACCAGCGCCGGCTGCCCGTACTCGGCGTTGATCATCGGGCCCGGGAACTGCCCGTTGAACCCGTAGATGGTGCTGGGCGGAAGCGTACGACGGGTGCCCGCGGCGTAGGTCTTGCCGGTGGCGTCGAACGAGACGGCCGGCTTGCCGCCCTTGGTGATCGGCAGCACCTGCGAGCTCGTGAAGCTGTGCGTCGAGACCCGCAGGTCGAGCTTGTACACGATCGGGTCCGGGTAGCCGAGGTCCGTCGTCGGCCACTTCTGGTGCTGCTCGTTGCCCAGCGAGTTCTGCTGGCCCAGCCCCGGTCCCGGCGGCTGGTCCCAGTCCTGGTATCCCGACTCGGGCGAGAGCGCCTCCGGGATGGGCAGCTCGTCCTTGAACGGCTCCAGGATCAGCGGGCTGGTCGGGAATGCCTCGGTGTAGAGAAGCACGTCGCCGATCGTGGTCGCCGACGCGGTGAACACCCCGTCGGTCGACCACAGGCCCTTCTGCTGCAGCGACGGCACCACGAGTCCCTGCGCGGTGGCCAGGCCCAGCCCGACCCCGCCCACTGCACCGACCCGTAGGACGGTGCGCCGAGCGAGCCCCCCTTCGGTCTCGTTCTCCTCGTCGGTCACATCTGTTTCTGGCATGTCTGTCGTCATGATTTGTCCCCAGGCTTTTGTCGCGGGGCCATCCGTCACGGCCCTACCTCGACCGCAATCCTCCGGAACCGACGTTGCGGAAAACTTGGAGATTCGACGCAGGTCTGAACCACCCGTGCGCAAATCACGACCCGGGAGTTACCCGAGTGCCGCGTGGAGCCGGTGGGTCACGACTCGATCCGGTTGCCGTCCTCGTCCAAGTGCGCCGCGACCTTCTTGCTCGGCTGGACCTCGGCGACTCGCCGGGAGCGCCTGATCAGGAGGGTTGTGGGTGAGGTTCCGTGGGCGGTCGCAACCGTCAGGTGAGTTGCTTTTGTCATTCACCTCTGTCCCACCTGTTGAGACATTAACTACTATTCAAGATAGTAATTACTTGTGCACACCTGTAGCCAAACTCACGTCCGGCGACCGAGTTGGAAACGGATTCGTTAGTACGAATTCCCGCATTGGTGCCAGCTCCCGGATCCGGGAGCTCCCCGACGCACGGCCAGAGCTACCCGAGTGCCGCGTGGAGCTGGTGGGTCACGACTCGATCCGGTTGCCGTCCTCATCCCAGTGCGCTGCGACCTTCTTGCTCGGCTGGACCCTCGGCGGCTCGCCGGGCATCTTCGGATAGTCCGGCGGGAAGTTCGTCTCACCCTCGGGCGAGGCGTCGTAGAGGTCGATCAGCGGCTGCAGGTCGCATGCCACGTCGTTGATCGCCGCCATCGCGTCGCCGCGGTCGGCGAAGCGCTCGGGAGCCGTGTGGAGGTTGAACTCCCTGGGGTCCGTCACCTGCGCCAGGTCGTCCCAGGTGAGTGGCATCGAGACCGGGGCGCCGGGCAGCGGGCGCAGGGAGTACGCCGAGGCGATGGTGCGATCGCGGTTGTTCTGGTTGAAGTCGACGAAGATCCGCTCGCCGCGCTCCTCCTTCCACCACTTGGTGGTGACGCCCCCGTCGCGCTTCTCGAGCTCGCGTCCGAAGCCGATCGCCGCGTGGCGCACGTCCTCGAAGCTCCAGCGCGGCTCGATCCGGACGTAGATGTGGATGCCGCGGTTGCCGGACGTCTTGGGGAAGCCGACCAGGCCGAGCTCGTCGAGCAGCTCGCCGGCGACGCCGGCGACGCGGACCGCGTCGGCGAACGTGGTTCCGGGCTGCGGGTCGAGGTCGATCCGGAGCTCGTCGGGGTGGTCGTTGTCACCGCTGCGCGTGGGCCACGGGTGGAACGTGATCGTGCCCATCTGGGCGCACCAGCCGACGGTGGCCAGGTTGCTGACGCAGACCTCCTCGGCCGTGCGGCCGCTGGGAAAGGTCACCCGCGTCGTCTCGACGTACTCCGGGGCGCCCTTGGGCACCCGCTTGCTGTAGAACGCATCGCTCTTGTCGCCGCGCCCCGTGGCCAGCGTGATGCCCTCGTGGACGCCGGTGGTCCAGCGCTCGAGGGCGGTGGGCCGGTCACCGAGGGCGCGCATGATGCCGTTGCCGACGGCGACGTAGTACTGGACGACCTGGAGCTTGGTGACCTCGGGTCCGCGCTCGGTGGCCGGGTAGATCACCCGGTCAGGACTGGTGACCCGGACCGCCTGCCCGTGCGCGTCGACCTCGACCGCCGCTGCCTTCGCCATGGCCCGAGCCTAGAGGCATCGTCCGGCGGTCGAGCAGGTTGCCCAGCGAGCACCCGTGGTCAGCAGGTTGCGCACAACCGCGTCAACCACCACAACGCCGGTCTCGTCGGCTCGACGCGCACGCTGGCGGCGCTGCTCGACGCCCGAATGCCGATGCCTCCCGCTGCTCGACCAACGTCGGGCGGTGGTTGAGGCGGGTGCACGGGCCCACGCCTCGAGCCTCGGCCGCACATGATCAATCTCATGTCAGCTCGCCATCCCGTACAACGCGTATTCCTAGTTGCCCAAGTGCCAGGAGTAGCTCAGATCGTCCCAGTTTGCCGTCGCAGAGTACGAGTAACCGGAGATCGTTCCGTCGCCGTGCTCCTTGGTCGCGGCGAGGCAAGAGAACGTGCCCGTGATCGCCGTCAGGTCGTCGGAGGAACCACCGCCAAGAGGCGTGCACTGCGTGTACAGAATCGGGCCATCGAGGATGTCGTCGGCAACCGACTTCTTCGCGTCCTTGGTAATGGACTTCTGCATGTCCTTGATGAGCGATTCGCGCTGGGTACGCTCGGCGGCATCCGACGCGTCCTGCTCTGCCTTCGCCTGCTCCGCCTCCTGCTGCTTATTCGCGGCCTCCTCAGCGGCAGCCTTCTCTCGGGCCTCAACACGAGCCGCCGCTGATGCCGCCGCATGGTCGTGCCGAATCTTGAGAACGCCACCGACAAGGAGCAACAACACCACAGCCACCGCCGCGATGACTGCGAGACGTTTGCCCGTCAGTCGTGGCTGTCGACTCTCAAATGAGGCGCCACAGTTTGGGCAGAATTGGCCAGCGGTCTGGGTTTGCACGCTGCACTTGCGGCAGACCTTGGTGGGTGCCTGCTCAGCGGCAGGGGCTTCGGAAGTCGTTGACACGCGGAGGACGATATGTCGTCGTTGACTCGCACGTATCGAAAATCGGGAAGCCGGGGGGCATCACCTCTCAGAATCGCCTCGCTACCGGCGCTCGGGTGCAGGCGTGCACCTGACCCTCGGTACACGAGTTGAGGTGGTTAGGAAGGCACGTTGAGACCGCACAGCAACCCGATCTTGTGGTCTCGAAGCACTCGCTGGCGCTCGCTGCTCGCCCACCAGAAGAGGAACCGCTCGATCGCCGCGGGTCGGTGCTCGAGAAAGTGTGCGCGGCAACCGGTCTCGAGATCACCACATCCCGGTCCGGAGCCGACTCTGCACGACCGACGGGGAAGTTAGCCCAGGAGGTCAGCGCTCGAGGACCTCGATCACCGAGTTGGGGCGGAACGTCGGGCGCCGGTCGAGGTCGTGCGGCCTGTGCCCGCTCGTGCTCGAACCCCCCGGTTGTCACGAGCACCCAACGCTCGACCGGCGCCGTCTGTCCCAGCACCCCCGTCTCCACGCCGCGCACCGATGCGAGCACCGCGTCGCGCGCACCCGACGTGCACCGGCGGGAAGTGGAAGGCCATCCGGTGCAGCTCATCGTGCGGACCGAGGAACGCCACGGGACGCCCCAGGGCAGTCGCCGCAGACACCGCAGATCCGGCTGAGCGCGCACTGGGTGACCCGCCGCTTGTTCAGCAGCGTCACCGACGCGCGCCCGTCGTCGTACTCGCAGGCGAAGGGCACCGCGACCCCGAGCTCGGGGTCGCGGGGCCGCTCGTCGAGTCCCGGTGGTGCCGATCATGCGGTCGCCTTGCTCATGTACTTCCCGGTCTCCAGCCTCCGCACCTGACGCTCGGCGTCGGTCTTGCGGTGGCGGTCGATCGGGGCCAGCGGCTCGGTCGGGTCCGGGCCGTCGTTCTTCGTCCACCGGTTGGGCAGCGACAGCTTCATGATCGTGCGCAGCGTCTGGCCGTACTGCCTGTGCAGCGGGCCGGTCGTGTACGGGAGGTCGTACTTCTCGCACAGCGCGCGCACCCTGACCGCGATCTCCGGGTAGCGGTTGCTCGGGAGGTCGGGGAACAGGTGGTGCTCGATCTGGAAGCCGAGGCTGCCGCTCATGATGTGGAGCAGCTTGCCGCCCTCGAAGTTCGCCGAGCCGAGCATCTGGCGCAGGTACCACTCCGGCGCGGGTCTCGTCCTCGATCTCCTCCTCGGTGAAGTGCATCGCGCCGTCGGGGAAGTGGCCGCAGAAGATGATCATGTAGGACCACAGGTTGCGCATCAGGTTCGCGGTCGCGTTGGCGCTCGCGGTGGCCAGGAAGTTCGGGCCGGTGAGCGCCGGGTAGATCACGTAGTCCTTGGTGATCTGCCTGCGGACCTTGCGCCCGATCTGCTTGAGCTGCTTCTTCATCACGCGCGGGTCCTTCTCGCGCTTGCGGATCGCCTCGAGGTCGAGGTCGTGCAGCGCGACGCCCCACTGGAACAGCGTGGCGAGGGCGGCGTTGTAGATCGGCTGCCCGAGGTTGACCGGGCTGCCACTTCTGCTCGCGCGCCATCCGCAGGATGCCGTAGCCGATGTCGTTGTCGAAGCCGAGCACGTTGGTGAACTGGTGGTGCACGTAGTTGTGCGCTGTGCTTCCACTGCTCGGCGGGCTGCGCGGTGTCCCACTCCCAGTTGCTGGAGTGGACCTCGGGGTCGTTCATCCAGTCCCACTGGCCGTGCATCACGTTGTGGCCGATCTCCATGTTCTCCAGGATCTTGGCCGTGCCGAGCATTGCCGTGCCGGCGAGCCAGGCGGGCGGGAAGAAGCTGGCGAACAGCGTGATCCGGCCGGCCGCGGCGAGCCGGCGCTGGATCCTGATCATCCGGTAGATGTACGCCGCGTCGTCGTCGTTGCGCGACTCCTCGACGTCGGCGCGGATCGCGTCGAGCTCGCGTCCCAGCTCCTCCACCTCCTCGGTGGTGAGGTGGGTGTACTCCTTCACGTCTGCGATGGCCATGCGTGTGTCCTTTCGTCGGGTGGTCTCGACAGGCTCGACCACCGGGGCGGTCAGATGTCGAGCTCGCAGTCACCGACGGGCACGGTGATGCAGGTCTGGATGTTCTCGTTGGGGTCGGCGTACTCCGTGCCGTTGCGCAGGTCGCGCACCTTGCCGGAGACCATGGTCACCGTGCAGGTGTGGCAGATGCCGGCGCGGCAGCCGTACGGCATCCCACCCCGGCGCTCTCGCCCGCCTCGAGCACGGTGGTGGCACCGTCGACCTCGGCGGTCTTGCCGGAGTTGCGGAACGTGATCGTGCCGCCCTCGCCGCCGTCGCCCTCGAAGTTGAGCGAGAACCGCTCGAGGTGCAGCCTGCTCCTCGAGCCCGGCCTTCTCCCAGAACTCCTCAGCCGCGTCGAGCATCGGGCCGGGACCGCAGGCCCAGACCTCACGTTCACGCCAGTCGGAGCACAGGCCGTCGAGGTGCTCGTCGAGCGACAGCATCCCGTCGGTGTCGGTGTGCCGCTCGTGCAGCGTCAGCGTCGGGTGCTTCTCGACCAGCTCCTTCGAGCTCGTCGCGGAAGATCATCCGGTCGGGCGTGGTCGAGGAGTAGCTGAGCACGACGTCGGGCATCGTGTCGCGCCGCGACAGCGTGCGCAGCATCGCCATCACCGGCGTGATCCCGCTGCCACCGACCAGGAACAGGATCTTCTCCGGCGGCGGGTTGGGCAGCACGAAGTCACCGGACGGCAGCGCCAGCCGGATGATCGTGCCCGGCGCGACACCGCTGACCAGGTGCTCGGACAGGAAGCCCTCGGGCATCGCCCGCACCGTGATCGCGATCGTCTTGCCGTCGCGCTCGGGCGGCGAGCTCACCGAGTACGAGCGCCAGTGGAACTTGCCCTTGATCTGGATCCCGATCCCGATGTACTGCCCGGGGTGGTGGTCGTAGGACCAGCCCCAGCCCGGCCGGATCACCACCGTCGCGGCGTCGTCGGTCTCCGGGACCACCTTCTCGACCACGCCGCGCAGCTCGCGCGTGGTCCAGAGCGGGTTGATCAGGCTCAGGTAGTCGTCGGGCTGCAGCGGCGTGGTGAGCCGCGAGCCGGCACGGCGTACGTCGTCCCAGGTCAGCGCGGTCGAGCACGGCCACGAGACTCTCACCCCTCGTCGGTGGCTGCTTTCAGTAAACAGATGTTCACTGAATCGACACCACCCCTAGGCGTCCAACCCCGGAGTGTGGTGTGTCCTACGACACCTTGACCAGCAGCTTCCCGAAGTTCGTGCCGCGCAGCATGCCCGCGAAGGCCTCCGGCGCGTTGTCCAGGCCGTCGATCGACGTCCTCGCGGTAGCGCACGATCCCGTCGCGCACCCAGCCGCGACATCTCCCGCAGGAAGTCGCGGTAGTGGGCCGGCGACGAACTCGCCCTGGATGAAGCCGCGGATGGTCAGGCTCTTGGTCAGCACCTGGCGCGAGCAGGCCCGGCATCCGGTCGGGGCCGGTCGGCGCCTCGGTCGCGTTGTAGCCGGCGACCAGCCCGCACACGGGGATCCGGGCGTAGAGGTTCAGGTGCCGGCGTACGGCGTCGAACACCGCGCCGCCGACGTTCTCGAAGTACACGTCGATGCCGTCCGGCACCGCGGCCGCGAGCTGCTCGCGGAAGTCGTCGGCCCGGTGGTCGACGCCGACGTCGAAGCCGAACTCCTCGGTCAGCGCGCGCACCTTGTCGGGGCCACCCGCGATGCCGACCGCACGCGCGCCCTTGAGCTTCGCGATCTGGCCGACCGCCGACCCGACCGGTCCGGTGGCGGCGGCGACCACGACGGTCTCCCCCGGCTTCGGGCTGCCCGATCTGCAGCAGGCCGGCGTACGCCGTGAAGCCGGGCATGCCGAGCACGCCGAGCGCGGTCGACGTCCGGTCGCCAGCGTCGGGGTCGAGCCTGCGTACCGCCGTCGCCGCGGGCCACCGCATGGGTCTGCCAGCCGGAGTACGAGAGCACCTGGTCACCGGCGGCCAGCCCGTCGTACCGCGACTCGAGCACCTCGGCCACGGTGCCGCCGACGATCACGTCGCCCACCTCGAGCGGGTCGGCGTACGACTTGCGCGTCGCTGAGCCGTCCGCGCATGTAGGGGTCGAGCGAGAGCCAGCGCACGGCCAGCAGCACCTCGCCGTCCCCGACCTCGGGCAGCGTGCTCGGTGGCGGTCGTGAACGTGCTGGCGTCGGGGGCGCCGACCGGGCGCTGGGCGAGGCGGATCTGCGTGGTCTCCATCGCTCACTGTGTCAGCCGCGTAAGGAATCGACCCGTGGGTCAGGCCGTGCCCGGTACCGTTGAGGCATGTGGAAGTCGAAGTCCGAGCCCGCCGAGCAGAAGACCTACGCCGTCGAGAAGTCCGACTCAGGAGTGGCGTGAGCAGCTCTCCCCCGCCGAGTACGACGTGCTCCGCAAGGCCGGCACCGAGCGCCCGCACACGGGTGAGTACGACCAGACCTGGACCGAGGGCGTCTACCGTTGCAAGGCCTGCAACGCGGAGCTGTTCCGCTCGGAGACCAAGTTCGACGCGCACTGCGGCTGGCCGTCGTTCTGGTCGCCGCTCGCAGAGGACCGCGTCGACTTCATCGAGGACAGCACCCTCGGCATGAAGCGGGTCGAGGTGCGCTGCGCCAACTGCGGCTCGCACCTGGGCCACGTCTTCGACGACGGCTACGGCACACCCACCGGGCAGCGCTACTGCATCAACTCCATCTCGCTGACCCTGGAGCCGGCCGCGGGCTGAGCCCGGTCGCTCGACCGGCCGAAGCCACGGTGCTCCCAGCCGGCCAGCTGCCACCGCTGCGGGTCTAGGGCGTTGCGTGCGTCAAGCATCCGCGGTACGGCGACGTACGCACTGAGCTCGCGCGGGTCGAGCCGCACCAGCTCCTCCCACTCCGTCAGCAGCACCACCAGCGAGGCGCCGCGGCACGCGTCCTGCGCGGTGGCCGCGTAGTACAGGTCGGGCTCGACAGCGCGGGCGTTGTCGTTGGCGTGGGGGTCGTGGACGGTCACAGTCGCGCCGAGGTCACGCAGCCGGGCGGCGACCGCGAGGGACGGTGAGTCCCGGACATCGTCCGTGCCGGGCTTGAACGCCGCGCCGAGGGCCGCGATCCGGACGCCCGCCACGCTGCCGCCGCACAGTTCCACCGCGGTCTCGACGGTGCGCACGCGTTGGCTCTCGTTGACCTCGTCGACGACGCCGAGCAGGCGCCGGGCGTGGCCGACCCCGAGCTCGTCGGCGCGGGCGATCAGGGCACGCAGGTCCTTGGGCAGGCACCCGCCACCGAACCCGAGGCCGGCTCCTAGGAACTGGCGGCCGATCCGCGGGTCGAGCCCGATCGACTCGGCGAGCGTGGTCACGTCGGCGCCGGCGGCCTCGCAGAGCTCTCCCATCAGGTTGGCGAAGGTGACCTTCGTGGCGAGGAACGCGTTGGCGGCCACCTTGACCAGCTCGGCCGTGGCGGGGTCGGTGACCACCACGGCGGCGCCGTCACGGATCACGTCGACGTAGACCTGGCGGAGGATCTTCTCGGCCTCGGCCGACGAGACCCCGAGCACCAGCCGGTCCGGCCGCAGCGTGTCGTCGACCGCATGACCCTCGCGGAGGAACTCGGGGTTCCACGCGACCTCCACCTCGATCCCCGGCGCCGCCCTCCGGGTGACCGCGGCGGCGAGTGCCTCCGTGGTGCCCACCGGCACCGTCGACTTGCCGACGATCAGCGCGTCGCGCTCCAGGCAGGCCGCCAGGGCCTCGGCCGCGGCGAAGACCTGGCTGGTGTCGGCCGCCATCCCGTCGCCGGCCTGCGGGGTGCCGACGCACAGGAAGTGCACGTTGGCCACCGCCGCGAGGTCGGCGACGTCGTTTGTGAACCGGAGCCGGCCGGTGGCCGTGTGCCGGCGGACCAGGTCGGCGAGTGCGGGCTCGTAGAAGGGCAGCTCGCCGGCCGCGAGCCGGGCCACCCGCTCCGGCGACTGGTCCTGGGCCACGACGTCGTAACCGAGCTCGGCCAAGCAGGCCGCGTGGGTGGTGCCGAGGTAGCCGGTGCCGATCACACCGATCACCGGCTCGAGCGGTGCCATCCTGTCCAGAGTCATCGCGGCACGTCCTGTCGGGTCTCGGTGCCGACGGGGTCGCGCGAGCCGGAGGCCCGACGTGGTGCGGGACCAAAGGTGATCGATGACAACGGGCGCTCCCCCCGTGTGGCATTGGGAGATTAAGTGTCTCGACCTCGGCGGGCGGTCCGAAAGTGTCCACTGGTACTAGTACCGGAACGAGAAATCCGGACGTACGGAAGGTGAACGCCGGGGTGTCCCGGCGATCGGACGGGGTTTGCGGCGTGGGGCGGGTAGTCCGTCACGTCTGGCACCGTGCGAGGGCACTGTGTGGTGCCAAACGTGACGGACTATCCGGACACGGTCAGGGCAGCAGCGCGACCAGGTCCGACGGGCTGATCCGCCGACCGGTGTAGAACGGCAGCTCCTCGCGGACGTGGCGGCGCGCGTCGGAGGCGCGCAGGTGGCGCATCAGGTCGACGATCCGGTGCAGCTCGTCGGCCTCGAACGCGAGCATCCACTCGTAGTCGCCGAGCGCGAACGACGCCACCGTGTTGGCGCGGACGTCGGCGAAGTCGCGCGCCATCTGGCCGTGCTCGGCGAGCATCCGCGCGGCGCTCGGCGTCCTCGAGCAGGTACCACTCGTAGGAGCGGACGAACGGGTAGACGCAGACGTAGGCGCGCGGCCTCCTCGTCGGCGAGGAACGCCGGGATGTGGCTCTTGTTGAACTCCGCCGGCCGGTGCAGCGCGAGCTGCGACCAGACCGGGTCGAGGCGCGCGCCCGAGCGTCGTACGACGGAACGCGTTGTAGGCGTCCTGCAGCTCGTCGGACGTCGGCGGCGTGCCACCAGACCATGACGTCGGCGTCGGCGCGCAGGCCGGTGACGTCGTAGAGGCCGCGGACCACGACGTCGCGTTCGGCCAGCCCGGCCACGAACTTCTCCAGCTCGCCGGCCTCGGCGCCGCGGTCGGCGTCGCCGATCACGTCGCGCAGCCGGAACACCGACCACATCGTGTAGCGGATCGTGTCGTTGAGCTCCTTGGCGCGCTTGCCCGGTGACGTCGTGCTCATGCGCTCCAGTGTCTCAGCCGACCGGAGCAGCTCGTCCACGGCACGGTGGGCCGACGCGATGCAGGCCGGGATGCCGACCCCGTCGTACGCCGCCCCGCAGACCGCGAGGCCGGGCACGTCGGCGAGCGCGCGCCGTACGGCGGCGACCCGGGCGACGTGGCCGACGGCGTACTGCGGGAGACCGCCGCCCCATCGCTGCACGTGCGAGTCGACCGGCCGCACGCTGAGCCCGACCGCGTCCGCGCAGGTCGCGCAGCGCGAGGTCGACCAGCTCGTCGTCGGTCACCTGGAGCACGTGCTCCTCGCGGTGCCGTCCGATCGAGCACCGGAGCAGGAGCGTGTCGCCGCCGGCCGCGCGCGCACCCACGGCCACTTCGCGAAGGAGTAGGTCGCCCCCTTCACCGCACGGCCGTCGACCGGGGGCACCAGGAAGCCGGAGCCGGGCACGTCGCGGCAGGTCGCGCGCGGAGAACGCGAGCGTGACCACCGCCATCGACGCGTACTCGATGCCGTCGAGCTCGCGAGCGGCCATCGGCGCCACCGCGTCGAGCAGCCGGGCGGTCGGGCGGGCCGGGCGTGGCGAGGACGACGGCGTCGCAGCGCACCTCACGCGGAGCGCGGGTCGGGTCCGACCTCGAGCGACCAGCCATCCGGTCGCGCGGCTCAGGCCGACGCACCATGGCATCGGTCTCGACCGTGGCGCCGGACGCCTGCGAGCGCCGGCACCGGGGAGACGACCGACGCCCCCGGTGAGCCCCGCGAAGACCGGGCTGCCGAGCCTGTCGCCGCCGTGCCATCGCCGCCGCCGCGGCTCCGGTCAGCGAGTGCCGGCCGTCCAGCCGTCGCCACCAGCTGAGGCACGGCCGCGCGGGCGGAGAGCTCGCGCGCGTGGCCGGCGTACACGCCGCCGAGCATCGGCTCGACGAGCCGGTCGACGACCTCCCGGCCGAGCCGCTCCTCGACGAGCGCCGCCGACGCTGACGTCCTCGTCCGGCGCCGAGCGTGCGCGGCGGCAGCACGCCGTCGAGCGCGGCGCGGGTCAGGCCCGCGCGCGACACCACGCTCGGCCAGCGACCGGACGTCGGGCGGGACCCCCATCAGCGACCGCGGCAGCGGCCGCATCGCGCCGCGGCGTCCACAGCGACGCGCTGGTGGTCGCCGGGTGCACCAGGTCGTCGTCGAGCCCCGACGCCCGGGCCAGGTCGACGCCCTCGGGTCGGCGGTCGAGGATCGCCTCGGCGCCGACGTCGGTCACCACTCCCCCGACCTCGGCGACCGCGAGCTTGCCGCCGAGCGCGCGGCGAGCCCTCGAGCACGGTGACCGCCAGGTCCGGGCGCAGCGTGCGCAACCGGTGGGCCGCGGCCGCGCCCGCGATGCCGCCGCCGACCACGACGACGTGCTGAGGGGAGCGGGAGTTCACGTGACCACACTTGCACCTGGTGTTGGTGGCGGGGCGCCGGAAGCCACGCATTTGCTGAGTTGTGGGGGTCCCGCTCGCTCGGCCGACCCCCACAACTCAGCATTTGCGGTGTTCCCCGGCTCAGCCGACGTCGTAGGAGTGCACGAACTCCGTCAGCCGCGCGAGCTGGTCGGGGTCGGTCGCGGGGATCACGCCGTGGCCGAGGTTGAAGACGTGTCCCTTGGCCGACCGGCCGGCCTCGATGATCTCGGCGGCCTTGGCCAGCATCACGTCGGTCGGCGCGAAGACCAGCGCCGGGTCGAGGTTGCCCTGCACGCGCCCGGTCGCCCACGCGGTCGATCGCCGTCGGCCAGCGGGACCCGCCAGTCGACGCCGACCACGTCGGCGCCGGCCTCGCCCATCAGCCCGAGCAGCTCGCCGGTGCCGACCCCGAAGTGGATCCGCGGCACGCCGAGCGCACCGGCCCGCTCGAGGACCCGCGCGGAGTGCGGCATCACGTGGCGCGCGTAGTCGGCCGGGTCGAGCGCGCCGGCCCACGAGTCGAACAGCTGGACCGCGGTGGCCCCGGCCGCGACCTGCACCTCGAGGTAGGCCGCGGAGATGCCGGCGATCTTGCGCATCAGGGCGTCCCAGACGTCGGGGGCGCCGTACATCATCGCCTTGGTCTGCGCGTGCTCCTTGGACGGCCCGCCCTCGACGAGGTAGGACGCGACGCGTGAACGGCGCGCCGGCGAACCCGATCAGCGGCGTCGCGCCCGAGCTCGCCGACCAGACCCTGCACCGCCTCGGTGACGAACGGGACGTGCGTCGGGCGTCGAGGTCCGGGATCCGGGCGACGTCCGCGAGCGTGCGCACCGGGTCGGCGACGACCGGCCCGACGCCGGGCTTGATGTCGAGGTCGACCCCGATCGCCTTGAGCGGCAGCACGATGTCGGAGAAGAAGATCGCCGCGTCGACGCCGTAGCGCCGCACCGGCTGCATCGTGATCTCGACGACCAGGTCGGGCCGCATGCAGGACTCGAGCATCGAGACGCCCTCGCGCACCTTCAGGTACTCCGGCAGCGAGCGGCCCGCCTGCCGCATGAACCAGACCGGGACGTGCGGCACGGGCTCGCCGCGCGCCGCCTTGAGGAACGCGGAGGAGGCGACGTCGGGGGCGGTGGGCACGGGCGACGACACGGGGCAATCGTCGCAGGTCAGGCGGCGCGTCGGGACATCGGCACCGCGAACCGCGCTTAGTCTCAGGGCATGTCCGCACGTCAGGAGTACCGCATGGACGAGCCGGAGGCACCCGAGGAGTTCCGGGTTGCCGTCCAGCAGATGCGGGCTGCCACGCTCCGTCCGGAGATCCTCGCCGAGGAGATGCCGGCACCGCAGCGAATCGCTCCGTACTCCTCCGCGATCGCAGCCGACGTGACCGTCGACGGCGAGGACGTCGGCGGCGGCCGGCTGGTCCTGCTGCACGACCCCGACGGCAACGACGCCTGGGAGGGCACGTTCCGCTGCGTGGCCTACGCACGCGCCGAGATCGACCCCGAGCTGGTCACCGACCCGATGCTCGCAGGGGTCGGCTGGAGCTGGTTGACGGAGGCGCTCGAGGCCCACGGAGCGTCGTACGTCGCCCCGTCCGGCACCGTCACCTGCGTCGCCTCCGAGAGCTTCGGCGGCCTGTCTCCCGAGGGCGCCACCGCCCAGCTCGAGATCCGCGCGTCCTGGACCCCGATCGGCGAGCCCGAGCTGCACATCGGTGACCACGTCGAGGCGTGGGCCGAGGTGATGTGCACCGCGGCCGGACTGCCCCCGGTGCCCGAGGGTGTGGCCACGCTCCCCAACCGCCGCGGGCAGCGTGGCCGCGGCTGATGTCGCAGTCCGGCCCTCCTGACGAGCCTCTCCGCGGCGCAGGAGACCGACGAGGAGACGCCCGAGCTCGAGCTGCTGACGCTGCGCGACGGCCTGCCCGAGGTGGTCGAGACCGACGCCGCGCTGGCGGCGGCGGTCGCGCGACCTCGCCGGTGGCACCGGTCCGGTCGCGATCGACGCCGAGCGTGCCTCCGGCTACCGCTACTCGGCCCGCGCCTACCTGATCCAGCTGCGGCGCGAGGGCTCGACGACGTGGCTGGTCGACCCGACCGCCTTCGACGACCTGACCCCGCTCCAGGAGGTGCTCTCCGGCGACGAGTGGATCCTGCACGCCGCGAGCCAGGACCTGCCGTGCCTGCGCGAGGTCGGGCTGGAGCCGACGGCGCTGTTCGACACCGAGCTGGCCGCCCGGCTGCTCGGCTACCCCCGCGTCGGCCTCGCCTCGCTCGTCGAGCAGCTGTGCGGGCTGCGGATGCGCAAGGAGCACTCGGCCGCGGACTGGTCGAAGCGTCCGCTGCCGACCTCGTGGCTGGAGTACGCCGCGCTCGACGTCGAGGTGCTCGTCGAGATCCGCGACCAGCTGGCGCGCGAGCTCGTGGAGTCCGGCAAGGACGTCGTGGGCCCAGCAGGAGTTCGCGCACGCGATGGCCCAGCGCCCGGTGCCGCGCACCGACCCCTGGCGTCGTACCTCCGGCATGCACAAGGCCCGGGGTCGGCGCGCCGTCGCCGCCGTACGCGAGCTGTGGCTGACCCGCGACGAGCTCGCCGAGCGTCGGGACGTGACGCCGGGACGGATCATCCCCGACTCGGCGATCGTGGTGGCGGCTTCCGCGCTGCCCACGGAGCGCAGTGCGCTGCTGGGGCTCAAGGGGTTCCACGGTCGCGGCGCCGAGCGCTACGCCGACCGCTGGGTCGACGCGATCGTCGCGGCACGTGAGCTGCCCGAGAGCGAGCTCCCGCCGGTTGCGCTCCGGTCCGACGGTCCCCCGCCGCCCCGGGCCTGGGCCGAGCGCGACCCCGCCGCCGCCGCCCGCCTGACCGCTGCGCGGGCGGCGCTCGCCGCACTCTCCGAGGAGCGCAGCGTCCCGGTCGAGAACATGCTCACGCCCGACGTCGTACGACGGGTGCTCTGGTCGCCGCCCGACCCGCGCGAGCCCGCCGAGCTGACCGAGGCGGTCGCGACCCAGCTGCGCGCCCACGGCGCCCGTGACTGGCAGGTGGAGCTGGTGGGCCCGGTGCTGGTCGACGCGATCCTGCATCCGGCGCCGGCTCCGGACCTGCCTCCGGAACCCTCACCGCTGACCGACGACCCACCCGTGGCCTAGGGGCCCGCTGTCGGCTAACCGCTGGGGCTGGCGCTCGGCGACGCGCTAGGACTCGGCACCAGTAGCGTCTGCGAGGCCTCGTCGATCGCCTTGAGCCGCTCGTCGAGCGGGTCGATCACCGGGTCGTAGAACAGACGGGACAGCCGCACCGCGGTGGCCGCACGGACGCGGTCCCACGCCTCGGTGTCGGGCAGGTCGCGCACGAAGCGGAGCTGGCTGGCGAACACGCCGGAGCCGATCGGGTTCTCGGTCGGCTGCGTGAACTCCTCGGAGAAGAGGGCGTCGAGGTTGGCCGGCGTGACGTAGCCGGTCGCCGCGAGCAGCTTGGACGCCTCGGTGTCGACGAGGTAGGCGAGGACGTCGGCCACGGCAGACTCGTTGTCGATGTCGGGCCGCACGCAGAAGCCGGAGACGTCGGCGGTCGTCGCCGCCGCGCCGAGCCGCGGCATCGGCATCACCCCGAAGATCAGCCCCTCCTGCTGGCGCAGCTCGGGAGTCAGCGACCGGTGCCCGAGGATCATGCCGAGGTGGCCGGCCTTGAACCGCGCCACCGCGTCGCGCTTGGCAAGCTGCTTGGACGTGAACGTGAGCGCCGGGTTGCGCACCACCTGCAGCAGCTGGCGCATGGCGTCCTGGCTCGCCCCGCTGGAGAGGTCGAGCCGGGTGGGGTCGGCCGTGTCGTCGACGATCTGTCCGCCACCGGAGAACACGAACGGCGCGATCTGTTCGAGGTCGGGAGCGACGTAGACGCCGCGGTTGCCGTGGATCGAGGCCCGCTGGGCGGCCGTGACGAAGTCGGACATCCGCCAACCGTCGTCGGAGTTGGGCGGCTTCTGTCCCGGTGGCCGGATCTTGGCGAGGTGGACGAGCCGTGCGTTGTAGTAGACGACGAGCGGTGACACGTCCACCGGCATGCACTGCAGGGCGCTGTCGGCGCTGAACGCCTCCAGGCCGACGCGCTGGTAGCCGTCGCCGAAGTCGATGTTGCGGTCACTGAGCATCTCGTCGACGTCCTGCGTCGCCTTCGCCGCCCGCAGCCACTTCAGGTCGTTCTCGCCGGAGAGGAAGATGTCGGGCGCACGGGAGGTGCCGATGTCCTTGCGGAGCGCGGCCATCGCGGACTCGTGGTCTGGGTAGGGACGGACGTTGACCGAGATCGCCGGGTGCTCGGCAGAGAACCGAGCGGCGATCGCGGTGTAGGCCGAGATGACGGGGTCGGGTCCGTAGACGGCCATCGTGACCTGCGAAGGGCCGGCGATGGCGGTCGTGGTGGTGGCCGGCGGGCTCTGCCCGTCGGGCGTGCAACCGGCGACTGCTGCCGTCAGCAGGAGGGCAGCGACGACGCCCGTCGTACGACGCATGCGCGGTGCCACGAACCCTGTCCTCCCCGACGTGTACGACCGCGCGGTGGGTGTCCCGGCGGATTCCACCCACGATAACGTCGCCACCCCCTCGACACCCGGCTGAACCGCTGCCCCAGCCCGTGACGTCCAACACCCCGGGCCGTGAGTTCCAACACCTTGGGGGACGCGCCGGGAGCGCGCATGCGCCGGTGTCCGGTGGCGGGATCCTAGGCTGTCGGCCATGTCTTCCCCGACGGCATACGCGCGCCTGCTCGCGCCAATCGCCGTGGCCGCCCTGCTCGCGACCAGCGCCGGATGCGGCAGCGACAAGCAGGAGGCCACGCCGCCGCCCCCGAGCCACCCGCCGTCTTCGGCGGCCGCGTCGGAGACCCCGTCGGAGTCGTCGAGCCCGACCGAGACGCCCAGGGAGACGCCCAGCGAGACAGCCAGCGAGACGCCCAGCGAGACGCCCAGCAAGACCGCGACGTCGAGGCCGCCCGCCCTCGACACGCTGCTGCTTCCGGGCTCGGGGCTGCCTGGGTTCAACGACACCTGGACGTGGGCGGTGACGGGCACCGGTCCGCAGCGGTCGCCGTTCGGGATCTGCCAGAGGTTCCCGATGCAGGACCTGGGCGCCAAGGAGACCGTGGTCCGCCGTTACCGGCCCGCCGGCGACCTCACCGGAGGCACCGGCGGGCATCTGGTCTCACGCTTCGTCGACGACAGGTCCGCGTCGCAGACGATGCAGGTGCTCCAGTCGTGGCACGACCGGTGCAAGCAGCGACTCGACCGTTTCGAGACCAGGCGCGTCAGCCCGATGACGTCGGTGAAGACCTCCAGGGGCACCGCGTCGTGGTACCTCGTGACGCACGCCAAGGCGAACGCCGACGAGGGCCGGTTCGACGCCCTCGGCGTCCTCCGCGACGGAACGACCGTCGAGCTGCTGCTGCTCAACCTCGAGGGGCAGGACTACAACTACGAACCGGGCAAGGAGCCCATGGTCCAAGCCCTCAGGAACGCCGCGGACCAGCTCGCGGGGTAGGGCGCGGCCTAGGGCAGCAAGGCGAGGTCGTCCTCGCTCAGCGTGAGCTTGGTGGCCGCCGCGGAGTCACGGATCGACTCCGGGCGCGAGGCACCCGGGATCGGCACGACCACCGGCGAACGGGCCAGCTCCCACGCCAGCGCCACCTGGTACGCCGAGGCACCCTGCCGCTCGCCGACCACGACGAACGCGGCGTGCTGCGCGGCCAGCTCGGAGGCGCCCTGCATGCCGCCCAACGGGCTGTAGGGCAGGAACGCCAGGCCGAGCTCCTCGCACAGGTCCAGCTCGGGCTGGGAGTCGAGGTAGCCCGGGTTGAACCTGTTCTGCACGGACACCAGCGCGTCGCCGAGGACCTCGTGCGCCTCCCGGATCTGGACGGGGTTGGCGTTGGAGATCCCCACCCGCTGGACGATCCCGTCGTCGACCAGGCTCTTGAAGGCGCCCATCGTCTCGGCGTACGGGTAGTCGGGGTCGGGCCGGTGGTGCTGGTAGAGCGCGATCGCGTCGACACCCAGCCGGCGGGCGGAGTCCTGGGCGGCCTGCCGGAACCGGGCCGGGTTGCCGTCGATCCCCCAGTCCGCGCCGTCGCGGGTCATCCCGCCCTTGGTCGCCACGGCGACGTCGCCGGTGTCGCCGTACGACGCCAGGGCGCGCGCGACCAGCTCCTCGTTGTGGCCGAACGGGCCGGCGTCGGGGTTGTAGACGTCCGCGGTGTCGAGCAGCGTCACCCCGGCGTCGAGAGCGGCGTGGATGGTCGCGACCGACTCTTCCTCGTCGAACGGGCTCTTCAGCGACATCTTCATGCAGCCGAGGCCGATCGCGGAAACGGACAGGTCGCCGATGTGGCGGTGCGGCTGGGTCATGTCGACGACCGTAGTCTGGGCGCGATGACCGATCGCGCCCACCACCGGCCGGCGATGCCCGGCGCCATGCACTTCGAGTCCGTCGAGGGCGGACCCGACCCGGCCGTCCTGCGCGAAGCCGCGGAGCGGGTCGCGGTCGCGCTGGTCCGTGGTCACGGTGTCGCCGACGACGCGCTGGTGGACCGGGTGATCGGGCTGGCCGAGACCGAGGGCCTCGAGACGCTCGCCGAGCTCTGGTCGAGTGCGGCGCCCGACACGGTGGCGGGTTCGCTGTGGCGGCTCTACCTGCTGCGCACGTGGGTCCACGCCGCCCCGGTTCAGGCGGCCTCAGAGTTCGGCACCGGCCGCCTGGTGATGCCGGTCCACGAGGTCGTCGCCGGCGTCGCCGACCCACCCGGGCCGGACGAGGTGCGCCGACTGGTCGACGACGTGCTCGCAGGTGTGGTGCGCGGGGAGTACGCCGACGTGCTGTTCCGGGCGGCCGCGTTCGCGCGCGTGACAGCGGCCGGTCGGGCTCGGGCGGAGAGCGAGGACTCGTCGTACGACACGGACCTGTCGGCCGCCCGGATGCTCACGATGGCCGACCAGCTCGAGCGAGCCGGACGCCTGGAACTCGAGCAGAACCTCGGCTGAACGCGCCACGCGCGGGCCTTGCCGGCGTTGTAACGTAGGCCGGGCGCCGGGCCGTGGTAGCCCCGGGTCCCAAATGAAGCCGCTGCGAGCGGCCACGCGCCGTGAGGCGCTCCCGGCCCGGCGCACCAGACCTCAGGAGACACGCGTGCGACTTCCCCGGATCCGGCTGGTCTGGCCGCTCCCCCGGCTCCCGCAGCGCAAGGAGATCGGCCTCGGCGAGGTCCGGTATGCGCCCCGAGCGAACGGGCGTGCCGACCCCGGTGAGGTGGTCTGGGCGTGGGTGCCGTTCGAGGAGGACTCCAGCCGTGGCAAGGACCGGCCGGTGCTCGTGATCGCGCGTACGGGGCGTGAGCTGCTGACGCTGCCCCTGACCAGCAAGGATCACGACCTCGACCGGAGCCAGGAGAACCGGTCCGGCCGGTACTGGATGGATGTCGGGACCGGCGGCTGGGACCGGTCGGGGCGACCCAGCGAGGTACGGCTCGACCGGCTGGTGCGGCTGCGTGACCGCGACGTACGCCGTGAGGGTGCGGCAATCGACCGCGTCGTCTTCGAGCAGGTGGTCGAGGCGGCCCGGAAGCACCACCCGATCTGAGAGGCCGGCGTCCCGGGAGAGGCCTAGCGCTGGTTGAGGAGGCTCACCAGCTCTCCGGTGGTCGAGCAGCGAGCGCCAGCGAGCGAGTGTCGAGACCACACCGTTGAGGGCTCCAGAAAACTTTCGAAATACTTCTCCACAGCTGTCCGGAATGCCGCATTCCCGGTCCCGGATTGTCGGTGGTCGATGCCAGAATTCCCTGTATGACAACGGCATTCGACGACACCGGACAACACCCGGTCACGTCCACGATCGCCGCCATCACCCAGCAGCTGCACGACGTCGCCGACCTCGGGCTGTGGACCCTGCGCCCGGCCGAGACCGAGACCAACCTGACCGCCCTGGCCCAGCTGCGGCACCAGATCACCGAGCTCGAGCTCCGCCACGCCCACCACGCCGACCGCCTCGACCTCGGCGGCAACCACGGTGCCACCGACACCGCCGCCTGGTGGGCCAACCAGACTCTCCAGACCAAGCGGGACGCCAAACGCCGCCTCGCTCTCGCCAACGCGCTGGACTGCGACCACGAGCCGGTCCGGGACGCGATGGCCGCCGGCCAGGTCTCCGAGGACCAGGCCGTGGTGATCGTCAAGGGCGTCGACGCGCTCCCGGTCGAGCACCGCCGCGAGGCGGAGAACCACCTGATCGGCCTTGCCGCCGAGCACGACCCGGTCGCACTGCGCCGGATCGCACACCACATCCTCGAAGTCGTCGCCCCCGAGATCGCCGAAGAACACCAGCTCAAAGCCCTGCAACGCCAAGAAGCCCTCGCCGAGGAAGCCTGCCGGTTCACCATCGCCGACGACGGGCACGGGCTGTGCCACGGCCGGTTCACCCTCCCGGCCCCGGTCGGGGCGATGCTCAAACAGGCGGTGCTCGCGATCAACTCACCCAAACACCGCCGCCACTCCGGCACCCCCAAAGGGCTCGGGCACGCGTTCTGCGAGTACGTCACCCGCTACCCGATCCGACCGGCTCCCCCAGGCCGGCGGCGTCGACGCGACCGTGGTGGTCACGATGACCCTGGAGAACCTGCTCGGCGACAGCCAGACCCCGGCGGTGTTGGACACCGGGGACCCGATCACCGCCGACCAGGCCCGCAAGCTCGCCTGCGAGGCCGGGATCATCCCGATGGTCCTGGCTGGGAAGTCCAAGACCCTCGACCTCGGACGCCGCAAGCGGCTCTACGACCGCTACCAGCGGATCGCGATCCGACACCGCGACCAGCACTGCACAGCACAAGGATGCGACTGGCCCGCAGCCCTGTGCCACGTCCACCACAACGTGCCCTGGAGCCGAGGCGGGAAGACCAACCTCGCCGACGGACGCCTGCTCTGTCCGCGGCACCACTCCTACGCCCACTCACCCGAAGTACGCAGATGAAGACCATCCCCAACGGACGCGTCATCTTCAGCCGCAGCTGACCCGATCCCATGCGTCGGGCTCAGCGCGTTGTGGCGGCGAGGCTGCGAAACGTTCCCTCAGTAGTCAAGACAGCATGTTTCCCGCGCGTCGCCACCGGGTACAGATCGATATCCAGGCGGCACGGTAGCCCACCCGAAGGCGGCGCAACGACCGATGCCAGGGACTCTTCCGGGCCGCACTGGATCACGCCAATGAGCAGTATTCAGTTGGCATTGGAGACGGCGGGCCGGAAGGTCCGATTGCAAGAACTGGGGGCGGCCCGAGCACCGGAAGCACGGGCCGTGGGAGACCCCGGCACGACGTGCCGGGCGCCGAGAGGGAGACCCGATGAGTATCGACGAGTTCGCACCGCTGACGCCCGAGGAGCTGGCCACCGAGGGGGTGACCGCACTGCCCGACAAGGAAGTCGTGTCGATCCTCGACCTCGCCGCGGACATCAACCTCGCGATCGATGGGGCTGCACCCATCGACCTCGCCATCGCTCTGAACGCCAACGTCGTGGCGCCGATCACCGGGGCCGTGTCGGCCAACATCCTCGCCAACGGATCCACCTCGCAGGCGCTGACCGACCAAGGTGTCATGGTCACCCAGCACGTGAATGCGGACGCGATCGCGACCGGCCTCCAGGACAGCACGATCGACCAGTCCGACACTGTCACCGGCGGCGCCGACACGACGCCGGCCGACGCGACTCCGGCCGACGGCGCAGCCGCCAGCCACCCGGCACTGCTGGCTGCGACCGATGCCGCCGGCGCGGCTCCAGACGCCGCCGCCGCCGCCGACGCAGCGCCCGTGGACGGCTCGGTCGTCGTGGACGCCGCCGGCCACATCGTCGGCACGCTCGACACGCCCACCGGGACCGTGGTCGACTCCGCCGGCAACATCATCGGCACCCTCAACGAGACCACCGGCCTGGTCGTGGACTCGGCTGGCAACATCGTCGGCTCCGTCACCGACCTGATCGACGGCGCGTCGGTGGCGGACGCGGCCGGCAACGTCATCGGTGTCCTCGACGGGGCGACCGGGACCGTCGTCGACGCCTCCGGGAACCTTGTCGGAACCCTCGACCCGCTGACGGGTCAGGTCCTGAACACCGTGGGCGACGTGCTGGGCACCGTGACCAACCTGGTCGACGGCACCAGCGTGCTGGACTCCGCCGGCAATGTCGTGGGCATCCTCGACGGTGCGACCGGCAACGTCATCGACTCCGCCGGCAACGTGATCGGCGCACTCGACCCGCTCACCGGTCAGGTCCTCGACGCCGCGGGCCACATCGTCGGCACGGTGGGTCGAGATCGTCGACGACGTCACCGACACCCTCGGTCAGCTCAACACCGGCGACCTGCTCAAGGGCGACCTCCTCAACGTCGACATCAACGTCGACCTGGACGCCGACCTGGCGGCGCCGATCAACGGCGCGGTCGCGGCCAACGCCAACGTGGCGGCGCCGATCGACGCGTCCGTGTCCGCCAACATCCTGTCCGACGACTCGACCTCGGTCGCGGTCGCGGAGCAGCAGGCGATCATCACGCAGGACATCACCGGCACAGCGCATGCGACCTCTGACCAGACGTCCGGCATCGACCAGGCGTCCATCGACCCCGCCTGACACCGACACCGCGTCCGCGGACGACCCGGCACCGACGACCCCCGCCCCGGCGACCCCCGCCCCGGTGACCGCCACCACGCCCGAGCCTGGTAGCGAGGTGCCCGCGACCGCTGACGTGACGATCGATCCGAGCACTGAGCCCGCGCCGCAGTGACCACGATCATCGACGCGCCGGCCCGCGTCGACGACCTCCAGCTCATCGGGGCGATGGTGGGGTCCGGCTACCGGACCCCACCCGCCCTGGTCCGCCGCAGTGACGGGCAGACGCTTCAGCTCACGCCGCTGCTCTACCGGGTGCTGGAGGCCGTCGACGGGCGGCGCACCTGCGCCGAGATCGCGACCGTCGTCAGCCAGGCCATGCGCAGGAGCGTCTCGGAGGACGTGGTCGCGACGCTCGTCGACAAGCACCTGCGCCCGCATGGGGCTGCTCAAGCTGGCCGACGGGTCCGGAGCCTCCGCTCAAGCGGTCCAACCCGCTGCTGGCGCTGAAGCTCAAGTACGCCGTCACCGACCCCGCGGACGACGCGCCGGCTGACCGACCCGTTCCGGTTCCTCTTCCGGCCAGCGCTCGTCAGCATCGTGGTCCTCGGCTTCCTGGCGATCACCTGGTGGGTCTTCTTCGACCAGGGCCTCGCCCCGGCGGCGTACGACGCCTTCCAGCGGCCGCAGCTGCTGCTGCTCGTGTTCGTGGTGACGGTGCTCTCCGGGGGCTTCCACGAGTTCGGGCACGCGGCGGCCGCGCGCTACAGCGGAGCCGAGCCAGGAGTGATCGGGGCCGGCATCTACCTCGTGTGGCCGGCGTTCTACACCGACGTGACCGACAGCTATCGGCTGGGACGGCGGGGACGCCTCCGCACCGACCTGGGCGGCCTGTACTTCAACGCCATCGTCGTGGTGCTCACCTTCGCCTGGTGGTACGCCACGGAGTGGGACGCACTGCTGCTCCTGGTGGCGACCCAGGTCATGCAGATGGTGCATCAGCTGCATGCCGTTGCTGCGCTTCGACGGCTACCACGTGCTCGCCGACCTGACCGGCGTCCCCGACCTCTACCACCGGATCAAGCCCACCCTGCTCGGACTGCTGCCGCACCGCTGGTTCCGTCCCGAGCAACCGGGTCCTGAAGCCGTGGGCCCGCGCGGTGATCACCGCGTGGGTGCTGGTCACGATCCCGATGATGGCGTTCATGCTGCTGGCGCTGGTCGTCGGCCGTGCCGCGACTGCTCGGTACCGCCTGGGTCGGCTGTGCAGCAGAACGCCGGCGGGGTGCGCTGGCGCGTGGCAGCACGGGCGGACTCGATCGACGTCACCGCCCAGGTGCTCCAGGTGCTGGCCGTGGTGCTGCCCGTGATGGCGGGTCTCCTGATCATGGGACGCATCGGGCTGCGGTGGTTCCGCGGACTCGCACGCTGGAGCCGCGGGTCGATCCTCAGGCGGATCGCCGCCGCGATGCTCAGCGCCGTCGTCCTGACGATGCTCTTCTGGGCCTGGTGGCCGCAACCCGGCACGTACCGGCCGATCCAGCCCGGCGAGAGGGGGCTGATCACCGCAGCTGCTCCCGAGCGCTCAGCACGTCGGCCGGGATGTCCCCGGCGGTGTCGCGACCCGGGTTGCCGCCCTGCCGGGGCGTCGGCCGAGCGCAGACTGGCAGACGGCGCTCCGCTGCAGGCGACCTTCCAGAAGGGACAGGCCCTTCCGACCAAGGCCCACCCGCCGCTGGCGATGGTGCTCGTCCCACGCCAGGCACGCCCACGACGGCCAGCCCGGCGGTCCGGCGACGGCCAACCGACGGCCGAGCCCTGGGTCTTCCCGTTCGACAAGCCGCTGCCGCCTGAGGAGGGCGACAACCAGGCGGCGGCGTTCAACACCACCGACGACTCGGTCGACCTACGACGTCGCGTTCGCGCTCGTGTGGGCGACGGGCGACGAGGTGCTCAACGTCAACGAGGCCCATGCCTACGCCTCGTGCTCGAACTGCGTGACGGTCGCCGTTGCGTTCCAGGTCGTGCTGATCATGGATGACGCGCGCGTGGTGGTCCCGCAGAACCTCTCCGTGGCTGCGAACTACCAGTGCTACCGGTGCATCACCGCCGCGATCGCCAGCCAGCTCGTGCTGTCGGTGGAGGACACGCCGGGTCAGGAGCAGCTGCTCGCGCTCGGCGACGTCTGGAGCCGGTTGACCCAGTTCGGTCAGACCATCACGTCGTACTCGGTCGCGCAGATCTCCGCCCAGCTGGACGCGTTCGAGACAGAGATCGTCGCGATTCTCGGCGACGCGTCACAAGTGCCACCCGGCCCGCCGACGCCGACGGCAACTGGCACACCTGCTGTCGGCAGCAGCGAACCGTCCCCGACCAGCTCCTCGCCCGCGCCGTCGTCGACCAGCCCGAGCGGGACGGCGCCGACGGACAGCGCACCTACCGACACCACACCCACGGACACCACACCCGCAGATCCGGCACCCACTGACACCACACCCACCGACACCACACCCACCGACACCACACCCGCAGATCCGGCACCCACCGATCCGGCACCGCCGGCGGACCCCACGACTGCCCCGCCGTCTCCCGACCCGACGACTGCTGCGCCGCCGCCCTCGCCGTCACCGTCGCCGTAGCGCGAGCGAGTGTCGCTCACTCTTCGGTGAAGAACGCGGCGACCACCTCGGCCGCAGTGGTCTCGGACCGCAGCAGTGCGGCCCCCTGGCCGGCGTAGACGGCCGCGACGTCGAAGTCCCGGCGGCGACGCCCGGCGGCGTACTCGTCCAGCGCGTCGGGGTCCGCTGCCAGCTCGTCCTCACGACCGACCCACTCGTCGAAGAACCGGTTGCGCAGCGCTCGGCCGCCGTACTCCGGCGGCCAGGCGGCTCGTTGGGCGACATCGAAGACACGGCCGTACGCCGTCGCTGTGTCGTCCGCGGCCAACAGCCGTTCGCGGGACACCGCCGGGAACGCGCTCTCCCGGCAGCACAGGAAGGCGGTCCCCACCCAGGCCCCCACCGCGCCCGCGGCGAGTACCGCGGACAGTCCGGCCGCGGTCGCGATCCCACCGGCGGCGACGACCGGGAGGTCCACCCTGTCGAGCACGATCTGGAGCAACGCCAGGGTGCCGACCTCGTCTCGACCGTGGCCGCCCCCTTCGCGACCGCGCGCGACGATGAAGTCGACCCCTGCCGCTTCGGCGCGACGGGCCTCGTCGAGGGTGCCGACCTGGGTGGTCACCAGCTTCCCCGCGGCCTTCAGTCGCCGCAGTGGCTCTTCGAAGCTACCGAAGCTGACCGAGACCAGCGAGGCGTCCGACTCGAGGGTCGCCTCCAACGGGGTCGGGTCCTTCTCGAGAGCCCAGGCCAGCAGGCCGACTCCGTAGGGGCGGCCCGCGGAGGAGGCCACGGCCGTCTCTTCCAGGAGGTCCGCCCGGGACCGGCCAGGCATCACCCCGATCATGCCGAGCCCACCCGCCTTCGAGACCGCACCCGCCATCAGGCCCTCGCTGACGCCCGCCATCGGTGCCTGGACGAGGGGCACGTCGATGCCGAGCGTCCGGGTGAGCCAGGTCTCCATCACGTTCCTCCTCGGGTTCCGCAGATGTGCGGGTGCCACCGATTGTCCACCGGAGCGGGGAGTCGAGCAGCCCGGTTCAGGACCGTTCGAGCGCCTTGCGGATCCGGGCGTCGGAAACTGGCTGCGACGTACCGAGGCGCTGCGCCCAGACGCTCACCCGGTACTCCTCCAGCAGCCATCGCACCTCCCGCAGCGCGCGGCCGGGCGGGCGCCCGGGTGGGAGCGCGTCGACCCGGTGCTGCCACGCCTCCTGGAGCACGGCGACCTGGTCCATCAGGCGGCGGTCGCGGCCCGGGTCGGCGGCGAGTCGGGCGAGACGTTCGTCCATCGCCGCCAGGTAACGCGGGTACGACGCCAGCGCGGCTCGCCCGCCCACGGGAACGAACCCCGGATGCACCAGCCGGTCGAGCTGGCCGCGCAGGTCGTTCATGGCCGGCAGCAGCGGCAGCTCCACCCGCCCGGTGAGCGCCTTGTGCGTCGCACGCCAGCGGGCGAGCACGTCACCGACCAGCAGCAGGAGGTCGCGGGCCCGCTGCTCCACCTCGGCGCGTGCGGTCGCCAGCAGCGCGTCGTACGACGCCTCGTCGCGCACCGGGTCGACAGCGTCGACGAGGTCGCCGAAGACCGCCAGCACCACGTCGTCGACCAGCGCGCCGACCGTCGGGTACGGCGAGCCCGCGAGCCCGAGCTTGGCAGCGTTGTCGAGACCGGCGAGCAGCGGCTTCGCGGGGCTGGGCACCTGGAGCGCGATCAGCCGGCGCACCCCCAGCCGGTGCCGCGCCTCCTGCTCGTCGGCGGAGCCCACCACCCGCAGCCCGACCGCCGTCGCCCTCGTCGACGAGTGTCGGGAAGCCCTGCACCTCGTGGCCGGCGCGCACCTGCGTGAACGACGGCTCGATCGTGCCGAACGCCCACGAGGTCTCCCCGGAGCGGGCGAGCCCGGACGCGACCGCGGCCTGAGCCACGGCAGCGTCGAAGCTGGGCCGCAGCGGCCGCTTGAGCGCGTCGAGGTCGCGTCCCTCCGCGACCACCGCGCCGTCGTCCGCCGACCACCCGGAACCGCGGGCGCAGGTGCGCGGGCACCTTCGACCACTCCCACGCCTCCGGCGGCACGTGCACGCCGGTCTGGGCGCGCAGGTGCCGCGCGAGCGCGTCCGTGAGCGGCTCCTCGCCCGGCGGCACGGCGTCGAGGAAGCCGCGGGCCACGTTGGGCGCCGGCACGAAGTTGACCCGCAGTGGTTTCGGCAGCGACCGGATCAGCGCGGTCACCAGCTCCTCGCGCAGGCCCGGCACCTGCCAGGTGAACGGCGCGGCGTCGACCTGGTTGAGCGTGGCGAGGGGTACGTCGACGGTGACGCCGTCGCTCTCGTGGCCGGGCTCGAAGTGATAGCGCACGGGCAGCGCTCAGTGACCCCTCCTGCCAGATGTCGGGGTAGTCCGCGCCGGTGATCGCCGTCGGCGCCCTCCTGGACCAGCATCGCGGGGTCGAAGGTGAGCAGGTCCGGCCGGCGCCGCCGCTCCTGCTTCCACCAGGTGTCGAAGTGCGCACCGCTGACCACGCCCTCGCCGACCCGGTCGTCGTAGAAGTCGAACAACGTGTGCTCGTCGACCACGATCCCCCGCCGACGCGCGCGGTGCTCGAGCTCCTCGGCCTCCTCCAGGAGCTGCCGGTTGGCCGCGAAGAACGACTGCCGGGTGTGCCACTCGCCGTACACGAGCGCGTGCCGGATGAAGAGCTCGCGGGCCAGGACCGGGTCGACCTTGCCGAAGCTGACCAGCCGGTCGGTGGCCAGCGGGACGCCGTACAGGGTGACCCGTTCGTAGCCCATCACCGCGGCGCGCTTCCGCGACCAGTGCGGCTCGGAGTAGCGTGCGCTTGACCAGGTGCTCGCCCAGCCGCTCCGCCCACGCCGGGTCGATCGCGGCGTTCTGCCGGCCCCACAGGCGCGAGGTCTCGACCAGCTCGGCGGCCATCACGAAGTCCGGCTGCCTCCTGGCCAGACCCGAGCCCGGGAAGATCGCGAACCTGGCGCCGCGCGCGCCGAGGTACTCCGTCAGTGGCCGCCGGCCGCCGCTCCGTCCACCGGTCGAGCCGCGTCGAGACTCCGGCTCCTCCTTCAGGCCGATGTGCGAGAGCAGCCCGGACAGCAGCGCCTGGTGGATCCGGTCGTCGTCCGGCTCCGTCGGCGGGCTTGCCCGGCGTCAGCCCGATCTGGCGCGCGACCTGCCGCAGCTGCGACTCGAAGTCCTGCCACTCGCGGACCCGCAGGTAGTTGAGGTGCTCCTCGCGGCACATCCGGCGGAACGACGACGAGCCGCGCTCCTTCTGCTCGCCGCGCAGGTAGCGCCAGAGGTTCAGCCAGGCCATGAAGTCGGAGCGGTCGTCGCGGAAGCGGGCGTGCAGCTGGTCGGCCCGGGCCCGGTGCTCGACCGGTCGCTCGCGCGGGTCCTGGATCGACAGCGCGGCGGCGACCACGAGCACCTCGCGCAGGCAGCCGAGCCGGTCGGCCTCGAGGATCATCCGGCCCAGCCGCGGGTCGATCGGCAGGCGAGCGAGCCGGCGCCCGATCGTGGTCAGCCGGCTGCGCGTGGAGCCTCCGGTGCGCAACGCGCCGAGCTCCTCGAGCAGCTGGACGCCCGCGCGCACGTTGCGCTGGTCGGGCGGGTCGACGAACGGGAACCGGGCGACGTCGCCGAGGCCCAGCGCCGTCATCTGCAGGATCACGCTGGCCAGGTTGGTGCGCAGGATCTCCGGGTCGGTGAACTCCGGTCGGGACGAGGTAGTCCTCCTCCGAGTACAGCCGGATCGCGATGCCGTCGGCCACCCGTCCGCAGCGTCCGGCCCGCTGGTTGGCCGAGGCCTGGCTGATCGGCTCGATCGGGAGCCGCTGCACCTTGGTGCGCAGCGAGTAGCGCGAGATGCGGGCGACGCCGGTGTCGACGACGTAGCGGATGCCCGGCACGGTCAGCGAGGTCTCCGCGACGTTCGTGGCCAGCACCACCCGGCGCCGGGTGTGCTGCGCGAACACCCGGTGCTGTTCGGCGGCGGAGAGCCGCGAGAACAGCGGCAGGATGTCGAAGCCGCTCCCGTGGGACCGGCCATCGAGCTTGCGGTGTCCTGAGCCTGTCGAAGGGTCGAGATGCCTCAGGCGTCCTCGGTGTCCCGGATCTCACGCTCGCCGGGCAGGAAGACCAGCACGTCGCCGTCGCCTTCCCGGCCCAGCTCGCGGACCGCGTCGACGACCGCCTCCGTCTGGTCGCGTACGACGGGCTCGCCCTCGTCGTCGTCGTACGACTCCTCGACCAGCGGCCGGTAGCGGACCTCGACCGGGTAGGTGCGCCCGGAGACCTCGATGATCGGTGCGTCCGCGAAGTGCTTCGAGAACCGCTCCGGGTCGATCGTCGCGGACGTGATCACGACCTTCAGGTCCGGGCGCCGCGGCAGCAGCTGGCGCAGGTAGCCGAGGATGAAGTCGATGTTGAGGCTGCGCTCGTGGGCCTCGTCGATGATCAGGGTGTCGTAGCGGCGCAGCTCCTTGTCGTGCTGGAGCTCCGCGAGCAGGATGCCGTCGGTCATCAGCTTGACCCGGCCTGCCGGCGAGGTCTTGTCGGTGAACCGCACCTGGTAGCCGACCGCGTCGCCGAGCTCGGTCCCCAGCTCCTCGGCGATCCGCTCGGCCACGCTGCGCGCGGCGATCCGGCGCGGCTGCGTGTGCCCGATCAGCCGGCCACCGCGGCCGCCCTCGCCGCGACCCAGCGCCAGGCAGATCTTGGGCAGCTGGGTGGTCTTCCCGGAGCCGGTCTCGCCGGCGACGATCACCACCTGGTGGTCGCGGATCGCCGCCGCGATGTCGTCCCGGCGCTGGGAGACCGGCAGCTCGGGCGGGAAGTGGAGCTGCACGGGTCAGGAGTGGGTGCGGAGCCAGATCGTCGGAGGCATCGCGCCCAGCCGTGCCAGCGCGCCCTCCGACGGTGCGGTCGCCACGTCGGTGACCACGTAACCCCGCTCCCCGAGGGTCGCGAGGTTCTGCGCGACCACGTTGACACCGTCGTCGAGCAGCACCCGGTTGATCTCGGCGAGCACACCCGGCTGGTTCACGTGCAGGTGCGCGACCCGGAAGGAGCCGTCCAGGGGCGGCGGCTGCAGCTCGGGGAGGTTGACGGAGAGAGCGGTGTTGCCGCGGTCGACGTACGACACGAGCTTGGTGCTGACGAAGGTGCCGATCTCCTCCTGCGCCTCCTGCGTCGACCCGCCGACGTGTGGGGTCAGGATCACGTTGTCCAGCCCGCGCAGCGCGGACTCGAACGACTCGCCCTGTCGCTTCGGCTCGACCGGGAACACGTCGAGGGCGGCACCCGCGATGTGTCCGGAGAGGATGTGCTCGCGCAACGACACGTCGTCGACGACCATGCCGCGCGAGGCGTTGATGAACACCGAGCGCGGCTTCATCTTCTTGAACTGCTCGTCACCGAAGAGGCCGGCGTTGCCCGGGCGCCCGTCGACGTGCAGGGACACCACGTCCGCCTGCGCCAGCAGGTCGTCCAGCGTCGGCACCCGCTGCGCGTTGCCGTGCGCGAGCCGGTCGTGGGTGTCGAAGTAGATGACCCGCAGCCCGACCGCCTCGGCGACCACGGACAGCTGCGAGCCGATGTTGCCGTAGCCGACGATCCCGAGCACCCGGCCGCGGATCTCGTGGCTGCCGTGCGCGGACTTGTCCCAGATCCCGTCGTGCATCCGCTGGGTCTTCTCCGGCAGCCGCCGCGCGAGAGCGATGATCTCGCCGATCACGAGCTCGACCACGCTCCGCGTGTTGGAGTACGGCGCGTTGAACGCGGCCACGCCCCGTCGCGCCGCCGATGCGAGGTCGATCTGGTTGGTGCCGATGCAGAAGGCACCCACCGCCACGAGGTCGGTCGCCGCCGCGAGCGCCCGGTCGGTCAGGAACGTGTTCGACCGGATGCCGAGCAGGTCGAAGCCGGGCAGCGTCGCCACCAGCTCGTCCTCGGACAGGGAGCCCGGTCGGGTCTCCACGTCGATGCCGGCGCGCGCGAAACCCTCCGACGCGGACGGATGGATGTTCTCCAGGAGCAGGGCGCGCATGCGCCCAGCCTATGAGTTGTCCCCGGCCGTCGTTCACAGGATTCTCACAGCGAGTCCATGGCGAACCTCCGGATCCGGTCGCGAAGGTGGTTCCATGCCACTTGTGGACCGTCATCCCCAGCTGACCCGCCCCGACGGCTCGCCGCTGCGCGTGCTGGTCGTCGACGACGAGCCGAACATCGCCGAGCTGCTCCGGATGGCGCTGCGCTACGAGGGCTGGGACGTCGAGGTCGCGCTCACCGGCAGCAAGGCCGTCAGCACCGCCAAGGCGACCAAGCCGGACGCCGTGGTGCTGGACATGATGCTGCCGGACTTCGACGGCATGGAGGTGCTGAGTCGGCTGCGCGCCCAGCGCTCCGACGTACCCGTCCTCTTCCTCACCGCCCGCGACTCCGTGGAGGACCGCGTGGCGGGCCTCACCGCCGGCGGCGACGACTACGTCACCAAGCCGTTCAGCCTGGAGGAGGTCGTCGCCCGGCTGCGCGGGCTGATGCGTCGCTCTGGCGCGTCCGACCACACGGCCGGCAACGTGCTGACGGTCGGCGACCTGGTGCTCGACGAGGACTCCCACGAGGTGCGTCGTGACGGCGAGGAGATCAGCGCTCACCGCGACCGAGTTCGAGCTGCTGCGCTACCTGATGCGCAACCCCAGGCGCGTGCTGTCGAAGGCCCAGATCCTCGACCGCGTCTGGAACTACGACTTCGGCGGCCAGGCCAACGTGGTCGAGCTGTACATCTCCTACCTGCGCAAGAAGATCGACGCCGGCCGGGAGCCGATGATCCACACGATGCGCGGCGCGGGGTACGTCCTGAAGCCGACGGACTGAGCCCTGATGCGTGTACCCGCCCTCACCAAGTCCCTCACCGTCCGCCTGGTCGCGACCTCGGTCGCACTGGTGGCGCTGATGAGCGTGCTGGTGGTCGCTCGCGACCTCCCTGGTGATGAACCAGTACCTCACGTCGCGGCTCGACCAGCAGGTGCATGCGTCCGTGGACCGGGCCATCAACCCGGACGGGCACCGACCCCACGGGCCGGGACCGGGCGACGGCGACGACGGCGCGTTCGGCCGAGGGCCACAGAGCCCGGACACCATGGTCGCGGTGCTGTCCACGTCCCCGCCGGCGGGCGGGGTGCTGGGCGACGACTACGACGAGATCCAGGCGCTCTCCACAGGCGCCGTGCGCCAGCTGGACGACCTCCCGGTCGACGGCAAGGCCCGCACGGTCTCCCTCGACGAGCTCGGCGACTACCGCGTGCGTCGTGACCCGCGACTCCCAGGACCGGGTGCTGGTCAACCGGCCTGCCGATGGCCGAGATCCACAACACCACCGAGAGCCTGCTGCTCCGCAGCTCCCTGCTCGCCTCGTCGGGGATCGTGCTCGCCGGGCTGCTCGGCGTGTTGCTGGTGCGCCGCCAGCTGCGACCGCTGCACGAGGTGGCCGCCACGGCGTACGACGTGACCGCGATGCCGCTCGACGCCAGCGGCCAGACGATCGACACCCGCGTGCCCGAGCGCTACACCGACCCCGACACCGAGGTGGGCCAGGTCGGTTCCGCCCTCAACACGCTGCTCGACCACGTCGACTCCGCGCTCGACGCGCGGCACCGCAGCGAGCAGCAGGTGCGCCAGTTCGTGGCCGACGCGTCCCACGAGCTGCGCACGCCGCTGTCGACGATCCACGGCTACGCCGAGCTGAGCCGACGCTACGCCGGACGACGCCGAGATGCTCTCGCAGGCGATGGGCAAGGTCGAGACCGAGGCATCCCGGATGTCCACGCTCGTCGCCGACATGCTGCTGCTGGCGCGGCTCGACTCCGGCCGGCCGCTGGAGCGCGAGGAGGTCGACGTCACCCGGCTGCTGCTGGAGGCGGTCGCCGACGCGAAGGTCGTCGCCCCCGAGCACGTCTGGCGGCTCGACCTGCCCGAGGAGCCGGTCACCGTCGATCGGCGACGAGCACCGGCTGCACCAGGTGGTCACGAACCTGATCAACAACGCCCGCCGGCACACCCCGGCCGGCACCACCGTCACGCTCGGCGCACGCCCACGCCCCGGGGAGGGCGAGCACGTCGCGGATCACCGTGCACGACGACGGCCCCGGCATCCCCGACGGACCTGCGCGGACGGGTCTTCGAGCGGTTCACCCGCGGCGACACGTCGCGCACCCGGGCCTCCGGCGGTGCCGGGCTCGGCCTCTCGCTGGTACGCGCGATCGCCTGGGCCCACGGCGGGTCCGCTGCGCTGGACAGCCGTCCGGGCGACACGACGTTCACGATCTCGTTGCCGTAGCTGCGTCGCTAACAGATCCGGCACAGAGCGGGCACACCGTCCTCGCAGAGCGGATGACGACGCTGGCGTCATGACCGCCACGGACATGGCGCCCTGTGGCTGCTCGAGTCAGGAGGGGCTGTTCGTCACGATGATGCGGTTTGTCCCCCTTCGCGCCTGGGTCTTCGTGCGCAGCACGTCCCTGGGGCCGGTCGTCACGCCCTGAATCCGTGCACCTGTCGGGGTGTGGAAGGTGTGTCGGCGGGGTAGAAGACTCCAAAGGTCGCGCACAATGACTCAAGGTCGCGCACAAAGACTCGGAGGGAGTCACACAACATGACAACACTTCTCTGGCTGATCGCAGTGATCCTGGTGATCGCCGGCATCGTGACGGCGATTCGCGGACAGCTTCTCTTTGGGATCCTGCTGATCGTCGTCGGTCTGCTGGTCGGGCCGGGAGGCGTCAGCATCTTCGGCTAGTCACTCCGGGGATACAGATCCTGATCGTGGGCCCCGGCCGTCAAGGCCGGGGCCCACGAATCTGTCCGGAGCGGGTCAGCGGTGGGTTCAGCGATGCCGCAGGCCCGGCCCGGAACAGTCGGGCCGGACGCCCGGCACCTCCCGCACGACGCTCCCCCGTCTCCTCGACGAAGCCGTCGGTGCCGCTGACCACCTTGCGGTGGAAGTTCCCGGGGTCGAGCTCGCTCCCCCAGATCACGTCGTAGACGTCGCGCAGCTCCGTGATCGTGAACAGCTCCGGGACGAAGCGGGTGGCGAGGTTGGTGTACTCGAGCTTCGACCGCGCCCGCTCCACGCCGTCCACGAGGATCTTGCGATGGTCGAAGGCCAGCTGTCGTGGACGCAGCAGCGTTGTCACCGGCCGCCACTCCGCGTCGGCCGCGTCGGAGCCCGCCTGCGCCTCGGGGGCCCAGGGAATCACCGCCAGGTGGGCCACGCTCACCATGCGCCCGCGCGGGTCACGACCCGGCGCGCCGTACGTCGCCAGCTGCTCGAGCGCGTCGACCCGCACGCCGGTCTCCTCGAGCAGCTCGCGCTCGGCGGCCGGCGCAAGGTCTTCGTCGACCTCCACGAAGCCTCCCGGCAACGCCCAGCGTCCGCGGTGCGGCTCCTCGCCCCGTCGTACGACGAGTGCGCACAGGGTGTCGGAACGGATCGTGAGCGCGACCACGTCGACGGTGACCGAGAAGATCGGGTAGTCGCTGGTGTACACCACGCGCACACCCTACAGTCCATTCTTGTCAGTTCAACACTATTGGGAGTGGCTGTGAACCTGGACGACGCACAGCGTGACCGGGCCGCAGGCGTGCTGCTCGGCCAGGCAGCGGGTGACGCGCTCGGGGTGCCGTACGAGTTCGCGCTGCCACCTCACCTCGGCCAGCCCGCGGAGATGCTCGGCGGCGGCCTCGGCGACCTCGAGCCCGGCGAGTGGAGCGACGACACCGCGATGGCGATGTGTGTCGCCGACGTCACCGCCAGCGGTCTCGACCTCACCACGCCCGACGGGATCGACGCGGTCGCCGCGAACTTCCTGGTCTGGATGGCCGACGACCCGCCGGACGTCGGTCTGCAGACGTCGGCGGTGCTGCGGGGCACGTTGCGCGCCCTGCTTGCCGGCGCCGACGGGCGTGCCCGGGTGATGCTCGACGAGGCCGAGCAGCTACGCCTCCGAGCACCCCCACAGCGCGGGCAACGGCGCCCTGATGCGCACCGCCGTGGTCGCGCTGTCCGCCCTCGACGACCGGGTCCGTGCTGCCCGGTCCGCACGACGCGTCGCGAACCTGACTCACGCCGACCCTCTGGCCGGCGACTCCTGCGTGCTCTGGACCGAGGCCGTGCGGGTGGCCGTTCTCGACGGGCGCGTCGACGTGTCCGCCGGCCTCGACCTGCTGCCCGGCTCGCGGCGCGCGCGCTGGACGACGTGGCTGGAGGAGTCCCGTGCGGCGGCCACGGGCGAGCTGCCCGGCGGACGGTTCAACCCCAACGGGTTCACTGTCACCGCCCTGCAGGCGGCGACGGCGGCGGTGCTCGGCACGCCCGAGGAGGGGCCGGGGACGCTGGCCCGAGCGCTCCACGCGGCGGTCCGGATCGGCGATGACACCGACACCGTGGCCGCGATCGCCGGAGGCCTGCTCGGGGCACGCTGGGGCGCGTCCGCGGTGCCGGCCGAGTGGCGCGACGAGCTGCACGGCTGGGCCCCCGGAGGTACGGCGAGCGCGCGCGAGCTGGTCGACCTCGCCGTCCGCACCGCGACCGGCTGACGCGTCAGCGTGCGGCGTCGAGCGCCCCGAACAGCGACCCGGCGAGCGCCGCGAGCAGCTCGTCACGGGTGACTCCGTGCTGGTCGGCCGACCAGTCGAGCACCACCGACTCGGCGAGCGCGCTCCAGCCCCGCACCATCAGCCGTACCGCGGGGGTGTCCTGGTAGCCGAGCGCGGAGATGCCCTGCTCCCCCGCCCGCTCGAACATCCGGTCGGTCAGCGAGGCGCGCGCCTCATCGTAGATCTCGCGCAGCTCCTCGTTTCCCCCCGCGGCCGCGCGGACCAGGGACAGGTAGCCGGGCCGGTTGGCGACCACGTAGTCGACGTACGCCTCCAAGGAGTCGGTCAGCACGCGTGACCGGGTCGTCGCCCTGGGCGGGGGCGGTCACCGCGATCAGGTCGTCGGCCGCGCGCCGGACGACGGCCCGGTGGAAGTCCTCCTTGTTGCCGAAGTAGTGGTAGAGCAGACCGCGCGAGACCCCCGCCTCCTCGGCGAGCACCTCGATCGACATCTGCTCCAGCGACCGGGTCGAGAGCAGCCGCACGCCCGAGGTCGAGCAGCTGCTCGCGCCGTCCCTCGGGTGTCATCCGGACCCGGGTCCCGGTCGCAGTGCTGCTCTCGGTCATGTGGCGCATGTTACTGAACTATTCGTCAACAGCGCTATTGACGCTCGTTCAATACCCTCGGTACGTTCGACGCATGGCCACGACGCAGACGTCCCCCGTGCCCACCCCGCTCCCCGACCACGTCCAGGTGCTCGTGATCGGTGCCGGGTTCGCCGGCCTCGGCACCGCGATCAAGCTGCAGGAGTCCGGTCTGACCGACTTCCTGGTGGTCGACAGGGGCGACGACGTCGGCGGCACCTGGCGCGACAACACCTACCCCGGCGCGGCCTGCGACGTACCGAGCCAGCTGTACAGCTTCTCGTTCGCGCCGAACCCGCACTGGACCCGGTCCTTCTCCCCGCAGCCGGAGATCCAGGCCTACCTGCAGCGCGTCGCCCGTGAGTCCGGGACGCTCGACCGGTTCCGGTTCGGTACCACGGTGGAGCACGCGGCCTGGGACGACGAGGAACGGGCCTGGACGGTCACCACCTCGGCCGGCACCGTGCTCGCCGACGTCCTGGTCACCGGCTCCGGCGGGCTCTCGGAGCCCAAGCTGCCCGAGATCGCGGGCATCGACGACTTCGCCGGCGAGGTGTTCCACTCCTCGCGCTGGAACCACGACTACGACCTCACCGGCAAGCGCGTCGCCGTGATCGGCACCGGGGCGTCGGCGATCCAGATCGTGCCCGCGATCGCCGAACGGGTCGGCCACCTCGACGTCTACCAGCGCACCGCGCCCTGGGTGATGCCGCGCAGCGACCGTGCGTACACGGCGCTCGAGCGGCTCGGCTTCCGGTTCCTCCCCGGCCTCCAGCGGCTGTACCGCACCGCGATCTACTGGGGTCGCGAGGGCTACGTGCCCGGCGTTCACCCTGGCGCCCGGCCCTCGCGGCGCCCGCCGAGAAGATCGCGGCCAGGCACATCGCCAACGGCATCAGCGACCCGGCGCTGCGTGCCGCAGGTGACCCCTGACTACCGCCTCGGCTGCAAGCGGGTGCTGATCTCCAACGACTACTACCCGGCCCTCGACCGCGACGACGTCGACCTGGTCACCGACGGGATCGCGCGAGATCACGCCGACCGGCATCGTGACCGCCGACGGCACCGAGCGCGAGGTCGACTGCCTGATCGTGGCCACCGGCTTCCACACCACCGACCAGCCGATCGCGCACCACATCAAGGGCAGCGACGGCCGCTCGCTCGCCGACGCCTGGCGTGAGAGCGGGATGATGGCCTACAAGGGCACCACGGTCGCCGGCTTCCCCAACCTGTTCCAGATCGTCGGCCCCAACACCGGCCTGGGCCACTCCAGCATGGTGTTCGTGATCGAGTCGCAGATCGCCTACATCATCGACGCCCTGCGCACCATGGGCGAACGCGGGCTGTCCAGCGTCGAGCCGCGGGCGGACGCCCAGGCGGTGTGGAACAAGGCGCTGCAGCAAGCGGATGGCGCGCACGGTGTGGAGCACCGGCGGCTGCTCGAGCTGGTACCTCGACGAGCACGGCCGCAACACCGTGCTGTGGCCGCGGAGCACCTTCACGTTCCGCCGGCTGCTCGGCAGCTTCGACCCCGAGCGCCTACGTCGTCACCGCGCGCGACGCCCCGACCACGCAAGGAGAACGTCGCATGAGGACGCTGGACAGCAAGGTCGTCGTGGTCACCGGCGCCGGCTCCGGCATCGGCCGCGCGCTCGCCCTCGACGTCGCCGCGCCGCGGCGCGCTGCTGGCCGTCTCCGACTGGAACGAGGCCGGGCTGGCCGAGACCGTCGAGCTGCTCAAGAACGCCGGGGTACGCGAGGTGCGCTCCGACGTGCTCGACGTCAGCGACCGCGCCGCGTTCGCGGCGTACGCGCTGGCCGTGAACGACCAGTTCGGCCGGGTCAACGTCGTGGTCAACAACGCCGGCGTCTCGCACACGGGCCCGGTCACCGAGATGGAGTACGCCGACTTCGACTGGCTGATGGGCGTCAACTTCTGGGGCGTCGTGCACGGCACCAAGGAGTTCCTGCCGCACCTGATCGAGTCCGGCGACGGTCACCTGGTCAACATCTCCTCGCTCTTCGGGCTGATCTCGATGCCGGGCTCAGTCGACGTACAACGCCGCGAAGTTCGCCGTCCGCGGCTTCACCGAGGCGGTGCGCCAGGACATGCTGCTGGCCGGCCACCCGGTCGGCGTCACCTGCGTGCACCCCGGCGGGATCAAGACCGGCATCGTCCGCAACGGCCGGGTCACCCGCGGCGAGAGCCACGCCGACGTCACAGCCACGTTCGACAACGAGCTGGCGAGGATGTCCCCCGAGCGCGCCGCCGCGATCATCGTCAAGGCGGTGCTCACCGACAAGCCCCGCGTCAGCTGGTCGGCCTCGACGCCCACGTGCTGCACAACTTCGCCCGCTCGTCGGCGCCCGCTACCAGGACGTCGTCGTGCGGGTCGGGCGGCGGCGGTTCCCGAAGCGGGGGTAGGGCGGCGGGGTGGTGGGCCCCGGCAGTTACCACGGTCCCGTGGTATCCACCCACTTCCCTAGCGCTGGACCGCTAGGGAAGTGGCCGATCCGCTAGGGAAGTCCGGCAACCTCAGGCCGCGCGGAGCAGCTGTCGTCGGATCCGCTCGGCGGTCTCCGCGTAGCGCGCGAGCTCGGGCCAGGTGATCCGGACGAACGTCCAGCGTGTGATCTCACGAATCCGGTCCTCGCGCGCCTTCTCGGCCAGCACCACGTCGGTTACCGACTGACCCGGTTTGAAGCTTCGGAGGTACTTGCCCCGGCCGTCGAACTCGCCGAGGAGGCCGTAGGCCGGCCACGCGAAGTCGGTGCGTCCGACAAGCCGTCCGTACTCATCGAACACCTCGTACTGCAGCTGCGGCGCGGGCAATCCACCTCGCCAGCACAGGTGTCGCGTGCGCGTCTCTCCTGGTGACTCCGAGCGTCCGTCAGCCAGCCGCACCACGAGCTGCATCCGTCGCATGCCGGGCCAGTGCAGCACGCGCTCGTGGTAGACGTGCAGGTCGTCGATGTTGAAGTGTTCCTTGTTGAGTCCGTGATCGGCCGACACCAGGCCCGACACTACCGACGCCACGGAGGCGTGCTCGATCACCGCTCGGAGGGGCGTGGTCGCCAACAGGCCGGACGCCGTCAGACCGACGTCTCCCTCCTCGACCGTGCCTTCGTGATGTCGGATGCCGGCACATGTGCGTCCGTTGGCGCCGTCCAACCGGGTGACGTGAACGTCGGACAGGTCGGCGCCCCAGACGTCGATGCCGTGGGCGATCAGTGCCGACGTGTGCGTGAGCGCCACCCGGCCGGGCATCACCCGCAGCGCCGCTACGCATCGGAGGCGGTGCCGCTCGGTGGCCGACGCGTCCGCCCACTGGTCCGTCGTGGTGTAGGCGCCTCGTCGGATCCGGTGCAACAGGCCGGCCCGGACGGACGCCTTGATCTCCTTGTCGTTCGCCCCTCGCTCGAGCATCTCCCGGCGCAGGGCGACGCCGGTGTCGCGCATCAACTGCAAGCTGTCATCCATGGCTCGCAGGATTCCGATCAGGTGCCAGCTCTGGAGATCTCCACCTGGAACCTGTGGACAACCGGCCCACGCGCATGCCTTGGGTACGTGGAACGGCGCGGACTTCCCTAGCCGAACCACCACTTCCCTATGGACACACCGCACGGGAAGTGGCCGGATACCACGGGACCGTGGTGTTCGGCCCCCTACCCTGACCCCCATGCACCAGGTCCGCATCGAGTGCCGCAAGTGGCCCGACGAACGGCACTGGGAGTTCGACGCGGTGCGGCTCGGGGCGGACGAGCACGGCATCTGGTGCGGGGTCGCGCAGGGCACGTTCATGGCCAGCGCGACGAGGTCGCTGACCGCCGCCGCCGACCACGTGACGCTTGCGCCGTACGACGAGTGGTACCTCGCCACGTTCTACGGCGACGACCCGCAGCGACCGTGCGACGTGTACGTCGACATCGCGACGCCGGCGGTCTGGTACGACGGCGAGAGCCGGCTGCGGGCGGTCGACCTCGACCTCGACGTGATCCGTGGGACCACCGGCCGGGTGTGGGTCGACGACGAGGACGAGTTCGCCGAGCACCGGGTGTCGCTCGGCTACCCCGCCGACGTGGTCTCCGGCGCGATGGCGTCCTGCGACCGGGTCAACGCCGCCGTACGCGACCGGGAGCCGCCGTTCGACCCGGTCACCTCGCAGGACTGGCTGGCCCGGTTCCGGAACACATTCGGGTGACGGCGGCACCCCACCGGCTGTGGAACGATCGGGCGATGGGTATCGACTTCGCCGCCTCCGCCGGCCCGACGCTCGGCGTCGAGTGGGAGTTCGGCCTGGTCGACAAGACCACCCGTGACCTGGTCAACGCCGCCCGCGAGGTCTTCGACGGTTTCGCGGCGACCCACGGCGAGGACCCGCACCTCCACCACGAGCTGCTCCGCAACACGGTCGAGGTGACCACCGGGATCTGCACCACGACCGCCGAGGCGATGGACCATCTGGCCGAGCACATCGACCTGGTGCGCCCGATCACCGACGGCCTCGGCGTCGACCTGTACGGCGCCGGCACGCACCCGTTCGCGGAGTGGTCCCAGCAGATCCTGACCAGCGGCCACCGCTACGAGGAGCTGATCGCGCGCACCCAGTGGTGGGGGCGGCAGATGCTGATCTGGGGCGTCCACGTGCACGTGGGGCTGCGCAACCGCGACCACGTGCTGCCGATCCTCACCTCGCTCCTCAACCAGTACCCCCACCTGCTGGCGCTCTCCGCGTCGTCACCGGTCTGGGCCGGCCTGGACACCGGCTACGCCAGCAACCGGGCGATGATGTTCCAACAGCTGCCGACGGCCGGGCTGCCGTTCCAGTTCCAGTCCTGGGCCGAGTTCGAGTGCTACACCCAGGACCTGCTCACCACCGGCGTGATCGAGCAGGTCGACGAGATCCGCTGGGACGTGCGCCCGTCGCCGCGGCTGGGCACGATCGAGGTCCGGATCTGCGACGGCGTCTCGACGATGGCCGAGATGGAGGCCCTGGTCGCGCTTCACGCACTGCCTCGTCGTCGACCTCGAGCAGCGGCTGGAGGCGGGCGAGACGCTGCCGTCGATGCCGCCGTGGCACGTGCAGGAGAACAAGTGGCGCAGTGCCCGCTACGGGCTCGACGCCTGGATCATCCTCGACGACCGGTCCGACGAGCGGCTGCTGCTGGAGGATCTCGGTGACCTCCTCGACCGGCTCGCCCCGGTGGCGAAGCGGCTCGGCTGCGAGCGTGAGCTGGCCGCGGTCGAGGACATCCCGCGCAACGGCGCTTCCTACCAGCGGCAGCGGGCGGTCGCCGGCGACACCGGCGGTGACCTGGTGGCGGTCGTCGACTCCGTGGTGCGCGAGCTCTCGACCTAACGGCGGAGCTCCCGAAACGACCTAGGTCTGGGCCAGCGGCGGGATCTCGTCGGTGGCCTCGAACGGATCCATGCCGGAGACCGCGAGCAGATCGGCGATGATCGAGCGCACCTGCGCGAGCACCACCTCGCCGGACAGGTCGCCGGTGCGTACGACGGTCGAGCTGGCGCGACCGAGCATGATCAGGTCGGTCCCGCGCCGCCTCTGCCATCCGCCCAGCCGCCAGCTCCTCGGCCACCTCCTCGGCGCACGCCGCCAGGTCGCGGGTGAGCGTCGCGTAGCCGGTCGGCATCGGCTCGTGTCGGTAGCACGCCACGGCCACGCGTCGTACCAGCACCCGGGTGTTGCGCAGCGCGAAGTCCATCGGCTCGACCAGCTCGGCCATCGCCCGGACGCGGTCCCCGGTGCCGCAGCCGGAACGGCGACGACGCCAGCACCGACAGCCCTTCGTCGGCGGCGTCCCGCAGCTCCCGGATCAGCGCGTCGGTGGTGCGCGCGTCCTGCAGCACGCGCACGGCTCGGTCGACGTCGCCGTCCTCGATGCTGTCCGCGGCGGCCCGCAGCAGCTCGCCGATCTTGCGTACGACGACGCGCCGCCTGCTCGCGCGGTCGTCCGCAACGGCGCCCGCGGCACCACGGTGGCCGCGACCAGCGCGACCGCGCCGCCGATCAGGGCGTCGGTCCAGCGCGTGAACGCGGCGCCCGGGTCGGGCAGCAGCGTGCTCACCACGATCGACTGCACCGCCGCCTGGGTCACGAAGATCTGGCCGGCGTCGAGCAGCAGCGCCGTGCTCATCGCCAGCGAGACGATCAGCGCCACCTGCCAGGCACCAGAGCCGATCAGGCTGGGTGAGCAGGTCGCCGAGGAACACCCCGACCGCGACCCCGAGCGTCACCTCGCCGACCCGGCGCAGCCGCTGACCGTAGCGACGTACCGAGGGAGACCACCGCGGCGATCGGCGCGAAGAACGGCGAGTGGTGACCGAACACGTCGGCGGCCACCCACCAGGCGACCCCGGCCGCGATCGCGCACTGGCCGACCTGCCACGACTTGCAGCCGCAGCCGCCCGAAGCGCTGCGACAGCGACGTGCGCGAGCGCGAGACCACGAGGTCGAACGACGGGGGATGGCTCACGGCGACACCGTAGCGGCCGCGCTAGCGGTTCTCCGTGTCGAGCCACGGCCGTGCAGCATGGTGACCATCTGCACGAGCTGCTTGTCGGCCTTGTCGGAGCGGGTGAACGACGTGAGTGCCAGCAGCGGCTTGAACCGCTGCCGGGCGATCGCCTTCGCATAGCTGAACTCCCGGAGCCCGTCGGGGCCGTGGATCCGGCCGAAGCCCGAGTCGCCGACGCCGCCGAACGGCAGGCTCGGGATCGCGGCGAACGTGATCACGCCGTTGATCGCGGTCATGCCGGCCCGGATCCGGCTCCGCGATCTCCATGCCGTGCTCCTTGGCGAAGACGGTCGAGCCGAGGCCGTAGCGGGTGGCGTTGGTGCTTCGCGACCGCCTCGTCCATGTCGCGGACCCGGGTGACGGTCACGGTCGGTCCGAACGTCTCCTCCTGCACGGCGGTGGAGTCCTCGGGTACGTCGACCAGGATCGTCGGCTGCACGTAGCGGTCACCGACGGCATCCGGGTCCGCCGATCACGGCCCGGCCACCGCGCGCGATCGCGTCGTCGATGTGCGAGCGGATCACGTCGAGCTGCTTGGGCATCGTGATCGGCCCGATCTTCGAGTCGTGGCTGCCGTCGGCGCGCAGGTCGCGCGCCTTGTCGACGAGCCCGGCCAGGAAGTCGTCGTAGACCCGCTCGTGCACGTAGACGCGCTCGACACCGGTGCAGGTCTGGCCGGCGTTGCTGCAGGCACCCCAGAGCACGGCGTCGGCGGCCGCGTCGAGGTCGGCGTCGGCGTCGACCAGCACGGCGTCCTTGCCGCCGGCCTCGATCACCACCGGGGTCAGCGTCTCGGCGCAGGTCGCCATCACCTTCTTGCCGGTCGCGGTCGAGCCGGTGAACGCGACCTTGTCGACGCCTGCCCGGCAGAGCGCGGCGCCGGTCTCGCCGAGTCCGGTGACGACCTGGAACACCGGCCGGTCGACCACCTCGGCGAACGTGGCGGCGAGCCAGGTGCCGACGCCGGGGCTGTACTCGCTGGGCTTGAACACCACCGCGTTGCCGGCGGCGAGCGCGTAGGCGATCGAGCCCATCGGCGTGAACACCGGGTAGTTCCACGGGCCGATCACGCCGACCACGCCGAGCGGGCGGTAGCTCGACGGTCGCCGCCTGGTTGGACATCACCAGGCCGGCCGACACCTTGCGCCGCTTGAGCACCTTCTCGGCGTGGCCCGGCCGCCCAGGCCAGGTGGTCGATCGCGAGCGCGGCCTCGAGCACTGCGTCGGCGTGCGGCTTGCCCATCTCGTGGTGCATCACGTCGGCGAGCTGCGCGATCCGCCGGGTGATCACGCCCTTCCAGGCGTTGAGCCGCTCGGCGCGCTCGTCGTACGACAGGGCGGACCACCAGGCCGCGGCCTCACGCGCGCGGGCGACGGCCGCGCGCACCTCGTCCTCGGAGTGCACCGGGATGGGTGCTGGCGACGTCGCCGGTGGCGGGGTCGATCGAGTCGAACGTCGCCGACTCGGTGGAAGAGGTGGCCTGGGTGCGGTTCTCGGCGAGGGTCACGATCCGAACCTACCCGCTGCGTCACCCTGCCTTTCGTCATTGCTGGAAACGCGCGAGGATCGCGGAACACCACGAAAGGCAGGCTCCCTGTGCCGGCTCCGATCGATCCCACCTCCGTCGGTTTCCTGATGGCGGAGAACCGCACGATGCCCATGCACGTCGGCGGTCTGGCGCTGTACGAGAAGCCGGAGGGCGCGGGACGCAACTACACCCGGGACCTCTACCAGCAGATGCTCGACGTGGACGAGATCGCGCCGCTGTTCCTCAAGCACCCGAAGCGCTCGCTCAAGACCGCTGGCCAGTGGGTCTGGGCCGAGGACCAGGAGTTCGACATCGAGCACCACGTGCGTCACAGCGCGCTGCCGAAGCCCGGCCGGGTCCGCGAGCTGCTCGAGCTCTGCTCGCGGCTGCACGGCACCAGGCTGGCCCGTGAGCGCCCGCTGTGGGAGGCGCACCTGATCGAGGGCCTGCGCGACGGCCGGATCGCGATCTACACGAAGATCCACCACGCGCTGGTCGACGGCGTCTCCGCGATGCGGCTGCTGCAGAGCGTGATGAGCACCGACCCCGACAAGCGCGACCTGCCGCCGCCGTGGGCGGCCCGCAAGCCGGCCGAGGCCGACCAAGGTGCAGGAGGAGGAGGCCGAGCACAGCCTCGGCGAGGTGCCGGCCGATGCGATGCGTACGGCGATGGGTGTCACCGCGGAGGCGGCCGGCCTTCCGGGCGCGCTGATCAGGACGCTCACCGCGGGCGTCCGCAACGAGACGTCGGCACTGTCGTTGTACGCGCCCCGCACCATGTTCAACACCACGATCACGGGCTCGCGCCGCTTCGCCGCCCAGGGCTGGCCGCTGGAGCGGCTTCGTGGCATCTCCAAGGCCACCGGGACCACCCTGAACGACGTGGTGCTGGCGATGTGCAGCGGCGCGGTGCGTGCCTACCTCCTGGACCACGACGCGCTCCCTGACACCACGCTGGTCTCGATGGTGCCGGTCGGGCTCAACGCGAAGAGTGCCGGCAGCGCCTCGGACAAGGGCGGCAACGCAGTCGGCGCCGTGATGGTCAAGCTCGGCACCGACCTCGCCGACCCTGCTGACCGGCTCAAGCAGATCCACCTGTCGATGATCAGCGGCAAGGAGGCACTGGGCTCGATGACGCCGGTGCAGATCCTCGCCATGAGCGCCATCGGCATGGCGCCCTCGATCGTGACCCCGATGCTGCAGCTCCACGGGATCGTGCGCCCGCCGTTCAACCTGATCATCAGCAACGTGCCCGGACCCAAGAAGCCGCTCTACATGAACGGCGCCAAGATGGTCGGCACCTACCCGCTGTCGATCCCGATCCAGGGCATGGCGCTGAACATCACGTGCAACAGCTACGACCAGGACATGGACTTCGGTCTCACCGGCTGCCGCCGCAGCGTCCCGCACCTGCAGCGGCTGCTGACGCACCTCGACGACGAGGTGGCCGCCCTGGAGAAGGCGGCCGGCGTGGCCTGAGGCCGGTCAGGCGGCGCTGGCGACCACGTCGCCGGCGGGCACCGGCACGATCGAGGAGATCTCCTCGGCCAGTCGCCGCTCCTCCACGGCCACGGAGGCGCTCACCTCGCGCAGCACCTCGGACAGGCGCAGGTCGAGGGCGGCGCACAACGCCGCCAGCAGCTCCGAGGACGCTTCCTTGTGACCGCGCTCGATCTCCGAGATGTACCCCAGGCTCACCCGGGCATCGGCCGACAGCTCACGTAGCGTCATCCCCTGCCGGATCCGCTCAGCGCGCAGCACGTTGCCGAGGTTGTCCCGAAACAGCACCATGCGCGGCCTTCCTTCCAGATCCGTTGGACCCATGCTCTGTGCCCAACGCTACCCGGCGACCCTATCTTCCCGGGTCGACACCAGACCCTGGGACACGGGACACCTCGTCAGCCAGGCACCCGCCCGATCACGTAGAGCCGCTCCGTGGTCTCGCCCCGGACGGTGTGCGGCCCCCGGAGGTACCACTCGAGGTCGGTGAGCCCGGCCGCCTCCGCCGCGGACCGGACGAACCCGGGGTCGTGCAGGACGACGTCGAGATCGACCTCGACGTCGAACCAGGTGTCGGTGTGCCGGATCCCGGCCCCGGCGTGCAGGGCCAGCACCAGCCGGCCACCGGAGCGGATCGGGCGGACGAGTGCCGCGAGGGCGGCCGGGATCTCCGACTGTGCGAGGTGGATCAGCGAGTACCAGGCCAGCACCGCGCCCCACCCGTCCCCGGTGGTCGGCCGCATCAGTCGGCGCAGGTCGCCCACCTCGTAGCTGCCGTCCGGGAACCGCCGGCGCGCCTCGGCGACCATCCCCGGCGAGAGGTCGATCCCGTGGCTCCGGGCCCCCCGTCGGGCCAGGTACGCCGTGACGTGGCCGGGCCCACAGCCCACCTCCACGACCGGCCCGGTGCCGGCGTCGGCGGCGACCCGGTCCAGCAGCCAGCGCTCGAACGGCAGGTCGTCGAGCTCGTCGGTCAGCGCCTCGGCGTACGGCTCCGCGACCGCGTCGAACGTCCGGCGTACGCGCTCGGTGCGCGCCTCCTCGCCGTCGCGCAGCACGCCCTCGCGATCGACGGCGATCGGCGCGGTCGGCGCGACGGCCGCCACCTCACCGAGCAGGTGCACCCACCGGGCGTCCTGCTGTCCAGGCCGCCGCTCCAGCTGCTGCACCAGCGGGGCCTCGCGCCCGGCCAGGCGCTCCAGGACGGCCTCCACCTCGGTGCGTTCCGCGAAGGCGTGGAGCCGTTCGGTGCGGGTGCGCAGCTCCCCCGGCGCCTGCGGGCCACGCAGCAGCAGCACCGTGAGCAGCGCCCGCTCGTCGTCGGCGAGTCCGAGCACCTCCTCGAGCGTCTGGTGGTACTTCAGGGTGCGGCGCCCCGCGTCGGCCCACACGATCCGCAGCAGGCCACGGTCCTTCAGCGCCCTCGCGGTGCGCTCGACCGTCTGCTCGTCGTAGTCGACGACGGGGTCGCGGCTGCTGGACTGGTTGCAGGCCGTGCGCAGCGCGTTCAGCGACAACGGGTACGACGCCGGCACGGTGCGCTGCTTCTCCAGCAGGCTTCCGAGCACGCGCTGCTCGGCGGCGTCGAGGACGGGAAGCTCGGTCATCAGCGCTCCAGCTCGTCGTCGAGCCCCTGCTCGATCGCGTACCGGACCAGCTGCACCCGGTTGTGCAGCTGCAGCTTCCGCAGCGTGTTCTGCACATGGTTCTGCACCGTCCGGTGCGAGAGGAACAGCCGCTCCGCGATCTGCTTGTAGGACATCCCCTTCGCCACCAGCCGGAGCACCTCCGTCTCCCGCTCGGTCAGCCGCGGCGTGTCCGGCTGGTCGGGCACGGGCGGTGCGTCGGAGAGCCGGCGGTACTCCCCCAGCACCAGCCCCGCGAGCCCCGGGGTGAACACGGTGTCGCCCTCCGCCACCCGCAGCAGCGCGGCGAGCAGCTCGGCCCGGGAGGCCGACTTCACCAGGTAGCCCGTCGCACCGGCCTTCACCGCGTCGAGCACGTCCTGCTGCTCGCCGGACGCGGACAGGATCAGCACGCGTACGGCGGGGTTGTCGCGCACCATCGACGCGGTCACCTCGACGCCGTTCGGCGCCGGGATCTGGAGGTCGAGCACGACCACGTCCGGCCGGGCCGCGGGGAACCGCGCCAACGCCTCGGTGCCGGTGCCGGCCGTGGCCACCACCCGCAGCCCGGACTCCTCGAGGTCGCGGGCGACACCCTCGCGCCACATCGGGTGGTCGTCGACCACCATCACCCGGATCTCGCGCTGCTCAGTCATTCATCTGCCCTCTCTTCGGGATCGTGAACTCCCACTCGGTGCCCTGCCCGGGCGCGGACGTCAAGGTCGCGGTCCCGCCGAGCCCGGCGACCCGGCCGCGGATCGACTCGGAGACCCCGAGACGTCCCTCGGCGACGGCATCCTCCAGCCGGCCACCGGCGATCCCGGGCCCGTCGTCGCGCACCGAGACCGTGACCTCGTCACCGAGGTCCTCGAGCAGCACCCAGGCGCGGGCGTCGGCTGCCGACGTGGTCGGAGACGTTGTGCAGGCAGGCCCGCACCAGGCCACCACCTCCTCGGCGACGGCACCCGTCCACCGGCACCGGGCTGCCCGGCACCGCGACCTCCACCTTCGGGCGTGGTGCGGGCCTGCAGTCCGGTCACCAGCGCGGCGAGGTCGCGCTGGCCGACCGGCGCGCCGGCCCAGGTCGTCTCCTGGGTCTGCACCAGGGCGCGCAACGCCACCTCCTGCTCCCCCGCCAGCCGGCCGAGCTCGGCGGCGTCTCCCCCGAGCTCGGCACCGCGGCGCTGGACCAGCGCCAGCACCTGCAGCACGCCGTCGTGCACCACCCGGGCCAGCCTCGCCCGCTCGGCGGCGGCCGCGGCCACCCGCTCGGCGCGGTCACGGTCGCGCGCCATCTCCTGCAGCAGCCCGGACAGGAAGCCCACGATCGGGCCACCCAGCATCAGCAGGAAGATGTTGCTGTAGTTGGTCTGCGTGATCTCCGACCGGACGGCGAGGTCGGCGACCGACACCACCGTCGCCGCCACCAGCCCGCCCTGCCACCGCCAGTGGATCGCCCAGGCCAGCACCACGCCCATCACCCAGAAGCCGGGCAGGGTCGCCCGCAGGTCGTCGCCCTTGACGTACGGCGAGGCCGCGATCGCGCCCAGCGCGACGAGCAGGTCGGCGACCAGCAGCGGAGCCCGGCGCCGCCGCGGGGCGCTGTATGCCCAGATCGACGAAAGCCGTCCAGACCGCCATGCCGGCGAGCACGGCGACCGCGGCCCCCGGGTGGTCGAGGGAGTCGCGGCGGTACCAGCCGAGTCCGATCGCGTTGAGCAGGACGACGACCCGCAGCACCGCGAGCGCGCGGTACATCGAGCTCTCGACCGCCCAGGACACGCGGGTCGGCGGTCCCTGACGCGTTCACCGACGGGTTCACCGACGGGTTCACCGGGTCAGGATGCCTTGGACTCGGGGACGTCGCTCGGAGCCGCGCCCTTGTCCCCGCCCTTCTCCTTCTTCTTCTGCTCCTCCTTCGCCAGCTCCTTGGCCCGCGAGGCGTACATGTCGACGTACTCCTGGCCGGAGAGCTGCATGATCTCGTACATGATCTCGTCGGTGATCGAGCGAAGGATGTAGCGGTCCTTCTCGAGGCCCTCGTAGCGGGAGAAGTCCAGCGGCTCGCCGAACCGTACGACGGGGCGGATGACCCGGCCGAACTTCTTGCCGGGAGGTGCGACGACGTCGGTGCCGACGACCGCGACCGGGATCACGTTCGCGCCGGTCTCGAGCGCGAGCCGCGCGACACCGGTCTTGCCGCGGTAGAGCTTGCCGTCGTGGCGAGCGGGTGCCCTCCGGGTAGATGCCGAAGAGCTCGCCGGAGTCGAGCACCTTCTCGGCCGCGCTGAGCGCGCCTTCGCCGGCGCCGGAGCCGGAGCGGTCGATCGGGACCTGGCCGGCGCCGTAGAAGAACTTCTTCTGGAACCAGCCCTTGATGCCGGGGGTGTTGAAGTACTCGGCCTTGGCCACGAACGTCACGCGCCGGGTGAGCGTGAGCGGCATGAACAGCCAGTCGGCGTAGGAGAGGTGGTTGCTGGCGAGGATCGCGGGGCCCTCGGCGGGGACGTGGTGGGCACCCTCGGTCTGCGGCCGATACACCAGCTTGAGCAGGGGCCCGAGGGCCACCCACTTCAGGAACCAGTAGAACACCGAAACCTCCAGACCACCCATGACGGGTCTCACGAACCCTAGCCCGGTTCGGCGCCGCGTGACACGATGCAGCCACGCGTTCGCGCGCCCCCTTGGGCGCCCGGGCAACACGACTCGACACCCGACCTTCACTCCCTCCGGAGGACCCGCAGATGGAACTGGCTCCTCACGCCGAGCCCTTCTGCGTCCGGAGGGGCTCCGCGCGCCGACGGCAAGCGGATCGGGGTCCTGCTCAGCCACGGCTTCACCGGCTCCCCGGCGTCGATGCGTCCCTGGGGCGAGCACCTCGCCGCACCTCGGCTACGCCGTGTCGCGTCCCGCGGCTGCCCGGTCACGGCACCACGTGGCAGGAGATGAACCGCACCACGTTACGCGGACTGGTACGCCGAGGTCGAGCGCGCCTTCGAGAAGCTCCGGACCGAGTGCGACGAGGTCGTCGTCGGCGGGCTCTCGATGGGCGGCGGGCTGGTCGCTCTGGCTGGCCGCGCAACCACCCGCACGAAGTCGCCGGCGTGGTGCTGGTCAACGCCGCGGTCTCCAGCGAGAACACGCCAGCTGCTCGCCGTACCCCTGGCCAAGTGGGTGCTGCCGCGGCCTCACCGGCATCGGCAACGACATCAAGAAGCAGGGCGTCTCCGAGCACGGCTACACCAAGACGCCGCTGAAGGCGCTGCACTCGATGATGCAGGGCTGGAAGCTGGTGCGCGCCGACCTGCCCAAGGTGACGCAGCCGGTCCTGATCTTCCGGTCCCGCGAGGACCACGTGGTGGACGAGCAGTCGACCCGCAACGTCCTGGCCGGGATCTCCTCGCGCGACGTCGACCGAGCGGGTCCTCGAGAACAGCTACCACGTCGCCACGCTCGACAACGACGCGCCGCAGATCTTCGCCGAGTCCGCGGAGTTCATCGCCCGCGTGACCGGGTGATCCGCCGTGGGACACGAGCACGACGACACCGCGAGCGGCGCGCGACATCACGCCCGGCTCGCGTGACGAGGAGGCGCTGTGGCGTTCGATCGTCGACAACTACGGCGACCGGGTCGACGCTGCGACCCGACCCCCGAGGAGTCGACCGAGGAGCCCGCTCACGGAGCCGACCGACGAGCCAGCTGCCACGCAGGTGCCCGTCGCTCCGTCGCAGCCTGAGGAGCAGCCCGCCGAGGCTCGCGACTGGCTCGACGCCTACGACGACCCCGAGGACCACTTCGTGCCCCCGGAGCCGGAGCGGGTGCCGACGCCGGAGCCGCCACGGCTGATCGCCTGGGCCGGCGTCTTCGGCGTCCCCGTGGTGGTGCTCGCTGCTCGTCGTGCTGCAGGTGTCCCTCCCCGCGTGGGCGAGCCTGCTGTGTCTGGCATGGTTCGTCGGCGGGTTCGGCTACCTGGTCGCGACGATGCGCCGGGAGCCGCCCGACGACGACTGGGACGACGGCGCACGGCTCTGACCGAGGCCGTCTCGAGGGAGAGGAACGGGCATGCATCAGCAGGACGTCGAGATCACCGGGCACCTGATGGACTCGGGGATCCTCTCGCAGGTCCTGAGCGACATCCGGGGCTACGACGGCGACTACGTGATCACCCGGATCGACGTCGGCCACGACGCGGAGGACGAGTCGCACGCGGTGATCTCGGTGTCCGCCGAGGACGAGGAGTCGATGCAGCGGCTCCTGATGCGGCTGCAGACCCGTGGCGTCAACCAGGTCGACCCGGGGCAGGCCTCGGTCTCCGCCGTCGAGCAGGACGGCGTCTTCCCCGACGGCTTCTACTCGACGACCAACCTGGTCACCCGGGTGCGGCTCGACGGCAAGTGGGTGATGGTCGACAACCCCGAGATGGACTGCGGTCTGGTCGTCGACGACGCAGGTGACGTCCCCGCGGTTCTACACGCTGCCGATGGCCGACGTGAAGGCCGGCATGCAGGTGGTGTGCGGCGCCGACGGGATCAAGGTCGAGCCACCGCCTCGACAAGGCGGTCGGCGGGTCGTTCGGCTTCATGGAGTCCGACGTGTCCAGCGAGAAGCCGCAGGCGGTGCTGGTGCGCCAGGTCGCCGACGGCATGCGCGAGGCGAAGGCGGCCGGCCAGAAGGTGCTCTGGGTCGGCGGCCCGGGCGTCATCCACACCGGCGCCGCGCCGGCCATGGTCGCGCTGGTCAGGGCCGGGCTACGTCGACGTCCTCTTCGCCGGCAACGCGCTGGCCACCCACGACATCGAGTCGGCGCTCTACGGCACCTCGCTGGGCGTCGACCTGGCCCTGGGCCGCGGCGTCGAGCACGGCCACGAGCACCACATCCGCGCGCTCAACACGATCCGCAAGTGCGGGTCGATCCAGGCCGCGGTCGACCAGGGCGTGCTCACCGGCGGCGTCATGCACGCGCTCGTCACCGAGGGCAAGAAGTTCGTGCTGGTCGGCTCGGTGCGCGACGACGGGCCGCTGCCGGACGTCTACACCGACGTGATCGACGGCCAGCGCGCGATGCGGGCCGAGCTCCCCGGTGTCGGCTTCTGCCTGATGGTGGCGACCATGCTGCACTCGGTGGCAACCGGCAACATCCTGCCGGCCTCGATCCCGCTCGTCTGCGTCGACATCAACCCGGCCACCGTCACCAAGCTCGCCGACCGCGGCTCCTCGCAGGCCCGCGGCATCGTCACCGACGTCGGCCTGTTCCTGGAGCAGCTCGCGATCGAGCTGGTGCCGTCGTACCGGCGTCCGTAACTGGGGGTCGGCGCTGAGGTAAGTTGCGGGCGTCGGCGGCGATGCGCCGACGCGCCTGAGAAAGCGACCTGACGTGACCGAAGCGAGAGCCCACAAGTTCCGCGAGGCGAAGCCACCCGCCGCCGAGGGCGCCGACCGGACCGCCTACACGTACTCGATCGTGGTCCCGGTCTACAACAGCGAGGCCATGGTCGGTCGCACCGTCGACCCGATCGTCGAGGTGTTCGAGGGCGCCGGCGCTGCGCTACGAGCTGATCCTGGTCAACGACGGCAGCCGCGACGGCAGCTGGGAGGTCATCTCCGAGCGGGCCCGGGCCTACCGCGCACATCGTCGCGCTCAACCTGCTGCGCAACTACGGCCAGCACAACGCCAACCTGGCCGGGCTCCGCGAGGCGACCGGTGACTACGTCATCACGATGGACGACGACCTGCAGAACCCGCCGGACCAGACGCTGCTGCTCATCGACGAGGCGATGAACGGCCGCGACGTGGTCTTCGGCCGCTTCGAGCGCAAGAAGGCGGCCGGCTACCGCCGGCTCGGCAGCAAGCTGATCAGCATGATCAACCGGCGGGTGTTCGGCCAGCCGCCCGATCTCGTGGTCTCCAACTTCCGGATCCTGCGGCGCGACGTCGTCGACCGGATCTGCGCCTCGCGCACCGCCTACCCCTACATCACCGGCCAGGCGCTGATGTACTCCAGCAACCGGACCGACGTGCTGGTCCGCCACGACCCGCGCGAGGTCGGCAAGAGCAACTACAGCATGAGCCGGATCCTGCGGCTGGTGCTCACGATCCTGTTCAGCTACTCGCTGTTCCCGCTGCGGGCCGCGGCCGCTGGCCGGCTTCGTCGTCTCCATGCTCAGCTTCCTGCTCGGCGGCTACTACCTCATCCTCGTTCTTCGTCGACACCCCGGTCCCCGGCTGGACCACCCTCGTGGTGCTGCTCGGCGGTCTTCAACGGCGTCACCATCGCGCTGCTCTCGATGCTCGGCGAGTACGTCGTCCGCACCCTCAACGCCGTGAGCGCCCACGAGACCTACCACGTCGTCGAGCGGGTGTCGGGTTGACGCGGCACCTGCTCGTCGATCGGTGCGCAGCGGTGCGGCACCACCTACCTCGCCACGCTGCTCGACGCCCACCCCGACATCGCGATGGCGCGACCGGCCCGCCCGGAGCCGAAGGTGTTCATGTCCGACGAGCGTGGCCCGCGGCCGCGACTGGTACCGCCGCGACGTACTTCGCGCACGCGACCGACCGAGCGGCTCCTCGGCGAGAAGAGCACCAGCTACCTCGAGGACCCCGAGGCCGCGGAGCGCGCCGCGCCGGGTGCTCGGCGACGAGCGCAGATCCTGGTCCTGCTCCGCGACCCGGTCGCGCGGGCGGTGTCGAACTGGCGGTTCAGCACCGACCACGGGCTGGAGGACCGGCCGCTGGAGACGGCGCTGCGCGGAGAACCTGGCCGAGCCGCGGGCCTGGGACCCGAGCGTCCACGTCGGTCTCGCCGTTCGCCTACCTCGAGCGCGGTCGCTACGCCGACCACCTCGCAGCCCTGGTTCGCCGCCTTCCCCGCGCACCGTCCACGTGCGTGTTCCTCGAGGACCTGCTCGACCGGCGACGAGGCACGTCGGTACGCTGTACGAGCAGCCTCGGCGTCGACCCGGACTTCCGGCCGCGCCGGCCCGGGCGACCGGCTCAACGAGAGCACGGAGCCGGTCGCCGGACGCTGCCCCGACGACCTGCGTCGCGGCGCCTGCGGGACGTACTTCCGCGAGCAGCGACCTGGCGCCTGAGCCGGCGGCTCGGACGGCCGCTGCCCTGGCCGCCGGACGACCCTGACCCGGAGTGACCATGACCGTGACCAGCCGAGCACCCCGAGCTGCCGCAGCATCCCCTTCAACCGGGCCGCGATCGAGGGCCGCGAGCTCGAGTACGTCCAGCAGTCGATCGAGAGCGGTCACCCCGCCGTCCGGCGGCGAGTTCTCGGCGCGCGCCGTCGGCGCTGCTGGCCGAGGAGCGGCGCCGAGGACGTGCTGCTGACCACGTCGTGCACCTCCGCGCTCGAGCTGTCGGCGATGATGCTCGACCTCGGCCCGGGCGACACCGTCGTCGTGCCGTCGTTCACCTTCGCCACCACCGCGCTCGCCTTCGCCCGGCAGGGCGCCCGGCTGCTGTTCTGCGACATCGAGCCGCGCACGCTCGGCCTCGACCCGGCGCACCTCGCGACGCTGCTCGACGACACGCGTGCGGGCGGTCGTGCCGGTCCACTACGCCGGGCGTCGCGTGCGACATCGACGGGCATCCGCCAGGTGCTCGCCGACCGGCCGGACGTCGCGCTGATCGAGGACAACGCGCACGGCCTGCTCGGCCGCTGGCACGGCCAGCCGCTCGGCAGCCTCGGCCGGTTCTCGGCGCTGAGCTTCCACGAGACCAAGAACTTCATCTGCGGCGAGGGCGGCGCGCTGCTCCTCAACGACGCCCGCGACGTCGACCGGGCCCGGGTGCTCTACGACAAGGGCACCAACCGCCGCGCGTTCCTGCTCGGCCAGGTCGACAAGTACTCCTGGAAGGACATCGGCTCGTCGTTCGGGCTGTCCGACGTGCTCGCCGCGTACCTGCTGGCCCAGCTCGAGCAGCGCGACGACGATCCTGGCCAAGCGGCAGGCGTCCACGAGCGCTACACGCGGCTGCTCGCGCCGCACGCGGGCCCGGACACGTTCACGCTGCCGGAGCGTGCCGGCGGACTGCGAGCTCGGCGTACCACATGTTCTACGTGCTGCTCCCCGACCGTGAGCGCCGCGACGCGGTCCTGGCGTCGATGCGCGACGGCGGGGGTGCAGCCGACGTTCCACTACGTGCCGCTGCACAGCTCCGACGCCGGCCGGAGCTTCGCCGCCCGGCACGACCGAGTGCCCGGTGACCGACGACATCAGCGGCCGGCTGCTGCGGCTGCCGTTCTACAACGACCTCGACGACGCCGACGACGTCGAGCGCGTGGTCGAGACGTTCCTCGCCTCGGTGACCGGCATCGGCGACGGTCTGAACGTGGCCGCTCCAGCCACACAGCCTGGCTCCTCCTCGCTGCACCAGCCCGACTACTGGTGGTACCGCGCCCGCGCCGGGCTGCTGCACACGGTCCTGGGCCCGTACCTCGGCGCGTCCGGCCACGATCCTCGACGTGGGCAGCGCCGACGGCCCGAGCGTCGGCTGGATGCAGGGCGGCCACCGCCGGATCACGCTCGACCTGTTCCCCCGCGGGCTCACGCCCGGTGAGGGCGTCTGCGGGTCCGCCGAGCGCGCTGCCGTTCGCCGATCGCGCTTCGACGTGGTCGCCGCCTTCGACGTGGTCGAGCACTGCGAGCGCGAGACGCTGGCGATGGCCGAGCTCGACCCGCGTGCTGCGGCCCGGGCGGCCGGATGCTGCTGTCGGTGCCGGCCTACCAGTGGGCCTGGTCCGACCACGACGTCCGGGCCGGCCACCACCGCCGCTACACCAGGCCTCGGCTCGTCGGCGCTCGCCGAGCGCTCGGGGCTCGTGGTCGACCGGGCGACGTACGCGTTCGGCGGCGGTGTTCCCGTTCTTCGTCGCCGAGCGGCTGCTCCGCCGGATCAAGGGCCCGGCCGGCGACGGGGACGGCCGGCTCACCTCGGTGCCCGATCCGGTCCAGCGGCTGCTTCTGCGGCTGTCCGCGGCCGAGCAGCGGGTGCTGCGCAGGCGCGACGTGCCGTTCGGGTCATCCGTCTTCCTGGCGGCGACCAAGCCCGGCGCCTGAGCGGCGGCTGACCCCGGGCGCGTGTCCGGGGGCCCGCGCCTCGACGACGGACAGCGAGCGCGAACGCCACCGCCTCGGCCGCGAGGAAGCTCCAGATGACGGTGTCCTCGAGCGGGAGCCCGGTCAGCGCGACGTACGCGATGCCCGCAGCGAGCACGCTGCCGAGCCAGCACCGGGCCACGGAGCTCGATCGTCCCTGAGCAAGGCCGCTCACGGTCAGCACCAGGTTGGTCACGGCCAGGGCACATCCGGTGGCGACCAAGGCCATCGCGAACGACCCGAGCGTCACGTCCGGCCCGAAGATCAGCGTCAGCACGAACGGGCCCAGCAGAGCCGCGCCCCCCGCAGCCAGGGCGACGGTCACCACCGTCGCCAGCCGCAGCCGGACCCGCATCCGCGCGAGGGCGGACAGGTTGCCGGTGACGACCGCCTTCGTGACCCACGTGGTCAGCTGGGCCACCATCCCGAGCACCAGGATGTACGGCGCCCGCAGCAGTGCCAGTGCCGCGAACAGGGTGGTCACGTCACCCGGCGCCCCGCCGGCCAGGGCGAGCAGGACCGGCGGCCCGGTCAGCACCACCTGCCCGATCAGCTGGGACACGCTCGCGCCCGCGAGGAACGCGAAGGGATGCGGTCCACCGGTGGCGTCGCCCTCGGTGCCGAACCGCAGCGCCGACGGCCACAGCACGATCACGAGCTGTCCGGCGACCAGGCACAGTCCGTAGTCGACGACGCGACGGTCGCCGGCGGCCAGCAGGACGCCGACCGCGGCGCAGCGCACGGCGTTCTCGGCGACGAGGCTCCAGGCGACGGCGACGAACCGGCCCCGCGCGCTGAGTCCGCCGCGCATTCCCCCGATCAGCGCCGAGCCGAGCGTGATCGCGGCGACCATGGCCGGGAACCAGGCGTCGGAGCGGTGGAACAGGGAGTCGCGGGCCAGCCAGGCCAGTCCGCCCAGCACCAGTGAGGAGCCCAGGATCACCAGGCTCAGCAGCGGGACGCTCCGGCGCACCGACACCTCACCGTGCGCCGTCACCGACCGCGCGACCCAGTGCTGGATGGGGAACGTGAACGCCGCACCCGCGAACGCCCAGTAGCTCCACAGCACCGAGACCGGGCCGGCCTGCTCGGCGCCCAGCCCGCGGGTGGTGAGCGCGAACACCAGGTAGGCGAGCAGACCGCTCACGGCGGAGCCGATCGCGAGTGCGCGGGTGTCGCGCCTGGAGGCGCTCACCGGCCGCGGCGCACCGGTGCCGCCGCGATTCACGACTGCGCCGCCCGAGCCCTCTGTGCCGCGCGTGCCGGGTGGTGGATGGCGTCCCGCAGGCGCCTCAGCTCCGCCTCGCCGAGCGACTTGCGCGCGAACCAGACCCAGCCCGGGGCCCTGCCCACCCTCACGTAGTGCGCCTTCACCGCGCGCTTGAGCCAGACCCGGCTCGGGACCCCCATCGCCACCAGCGTCGGCTTCCCGTGGTCGAGGTCGCGCCCGAACTGGGCCAGACCTCCGGGCCAGGTGTCGTCCATGTACTGGTCGAGCCCACCGGTGAACATCATGAAGCGCGTCGGGTTCCTCTTGCCCGAGAGCACCAGCGGCTGCGGGGCGTTCATCGTGACGATCGTGGCGTCCGCGGGCAGCTGCGCCAGTGCGGCGGTGACCGCGTTGCGCTGGTCCACGAGCACGTGGCTGCGTTGGGTCACCGAGAAGACCAGCGCCAGCACCGTCGCCAGACCGACCCACGCGAGTCCGCTCCCGAACCTGAGCGGCCGGGGCAGCCGAGCGGTGCCGACGGCGACCAGGGCGCCGATGCCCACGGCGGCGAGCGGGAGCACGGTGAAGGCATCCGGCCAGCCGTCGAGGTCGCGCACCGTCCAGAACACCGCGACCACGGTGGCCACGCCCATCGCGGTCACCGGGACGACCCACGCGTGCTCGCGGCGAGCCTTCCGCGAGAAGATCGCGAACGAGAGCACGACGAGCGCGGCCAGCCCGACCAGCATGAACCACAGCGTGACGCCGTAGCCGTCCTTCAGCTTCGCGACATGGCTCCGGACGTGGTCGGTCAGCGGACTGGACGTGGAGTAGCGGAAGTTGAGCACGAGAAACGCGTCGACCGCATCCTTGAGCGCGCCGACGAGGGCGAAGTAGCCCAGGAAGACGAGCACCGGGGCCAGCCCGCCGGCGACGAAACGGAGCAGGGCCTGTACCCGGCCGACCTCGCCCGGTGCCAGCAGGAGGGCCACCAGGACGGCGGGAGCCGCCGCGAAGAACCCGATCTGCAGCGTCAGGGTGGCCAGGCTCACGCACAGGCCCGCGGCGAACCACCGCCGGTGGACCATCGCCCACAGCGCCAGCAGGATGAACAGCATCATCGGGGTCTTCTCGCGGGGACCGTTCGAGGCGTACTCGATGAAGCCCTGGAAGCTCAGGAACGTCGCCGCCGTGACCAGCCCGACGAGGGCTGACCCGAACAGGTCGCGGCCGAGCAGGTACGCCGTGCAGACGCACAGCACCGAGATCGCCATGAACAGCAGCCGGGCCCCGACCAGGTCGTCGATCCCGACGATCCGCGCGATGCCCACCCCGAGCGCCGGGAACAGGTGCGACAGGGGGCCGGCGCGATTGAGGATGCCGAGGTACGGCGGGTGCCCGTCGACCACCTGCTGGCCGGCGTACGTGTAGACGGAGAGGTCGCGCGAGAGCGGCCCAGTCAGGCCGTGCAGCGCGAACGTGACCAGCGACACCACAGCGACGACGAGAACGTAGGGGTCCAGGAAGCCCCAACGTCGAGGGGACTCGAGGGACATCGTCATGGGCGTGGGCTCCACCATTGCGAGAGGCAGCGGCCCAACCTAACAGCGGGCCTCACGGTCGACCGCGCCGGTGCGACGGCATGGCGTCGCCGGAGCGCTGGTCGGGGTGCAGGTCCAGCTCGGCGAGCACGCCGCGGTGGTCACTGGCCGCCGCCTGCAGCGTCAGCGGCACGCCCGGGTCGCCGTGCGTGAGCACGGTCGCGTCACCCCGCACCAGCAGGGCGTCGATCCGCGACCGCGGGCCGTCGGCCGGGAACGTGCGCCACGTGCGGCCGCCGTGGTCGGCGAAACCGTGCGCGACCAGGTCCTGCCACGCGGGCTCGTGCGGGGTCTCGTTGAGGTCGCCCGCGACCACCACCGGCCCCCGCAGGGTGTCGGCCTGCCGGATCACCTCCGCAACTTCCCGGCGCCGGCGGGCGGCGTCGAGCGAGAGATGGCAGGAGACGACCCCGAGCAGCCGACCGTGAACCCGGAGCTGCGCGACGACCAGGCCGCGCCGGGGCTGGAACCGGGCCTGCCGCAGCACCACGGTGTCGGCCCGGCGCACCTCGACGGGGCCGCGCACCAGCAGCATGTTCGAGCCCGCGCTGCGGCCGCCGGCGACGTAGCGCATGCCCCAGAGCCGGGCCAGCCGTCGGCAGTCACGAGCGGAGAGGACTGGGCGTTTCGGCGCCTCGTTGACCATCAGGACGTCCGGGGCGACCGTGCGCACGAGCTCGTGGAGGGGAGCCCCGCGGCGCCCGCCCAGGAGGATGTTGTAGGTCATCACCCGCACCGTCGCCACGAGTGAAACTATCGCTGCTCCTCGGCGCGGGCGGCCAGGTCGGCGGCACCGACGAGGCCGGCCAGTGGACCCAGGCCCGCGGCCAGGATCCTCGGCTCCTTGCGGTGGCCGCTGCCGACCAGTGCCTCCGCGAACGAACGACGGGCGGGCTCGAGCAGCAGCTCACCCGCGGCCGAGACTCCTCCCCCGACCAGCACCAGGTCGGGGTCGAACGCCGCGACCAGGTCGGCCAGCCCGACTCCGAGCCAGCGGCCGACCTCGACGAACGCGCCCTGTGCCACCGGCTCGCCGTACGACGCCGCGTCCGTCAGCGCCTGACCCACGTCGGCCGACCCGGCCTCGCGGGCGAACCGGGCCAGTGCCTTGCCGGAGCTGTACTGCTCCCAGCAGCCCGTGTGGCCGCACTCGCACGGACGGCCGTCGGGGACCACCCGCATGTGGCCGAACTCGCCGGCCATGCCGTTGCGCCCCGTGTGCAGCCGGCCGCTCACCAGGAGCGCGCCGCCGATGCCGGTGCCGAGGGTCACCATCAGCACGTGGTCCGCGCCCCGGGCGGCGCCGAAGCGTGCCTCGCCCCACAGCGCGGCGTTCGCGTCGTTGGAGACCAGGACCGGCAGCCCCAGCCGGGCACCGAGCCGGTCCCGCAGCGGCTCGTCGCGCCAGCTGAGGTGCGGGGCGAAGCGCACGCGCGCACCGGCGGCGTCGACGAACCCGGCGGCAGCGACCCCGACCGCTCGCACGTCGTGGCGCGCACACAGCGCCTCGACCGCGTCGGCGATCAGCCCCTCGACCAGAATGGGTGCCGAGGCCCGGTCCGGGGTGGCGCGGTCCTCCCGGTCGAGCAACCGGCCGTCCGGCCCAGGCACGCCCGCGACGATCTTGGTGCCGCCGACGTCGACGCCCACAGCCACCCTTGAGTACGTCATGGGCGCTGATTATCCGGGACGGACGCGGTCCCGGAACTCGGGACACTCCCCGGTGGTCGAGCCTGTCGAGACCCACCCCCGGTGGTCGAGCCTGTCTCCCCGGTGGTCGAGCCTGTCTCCCCGGTGGTCGAGCCTGTCGAGACCCACCCCCGGTGGTCGAGCCTGTCGAGACCCCACCAGCACCGGTGGTCGAGCCTGTCTCCCCGGTGGTCGAGCCTGTCGAGACCCCACCCGCACTCAACGGTTAGACCACTCTCGTCCGATTTCCCGAAACCGGCCTCACGGGCCGCGGACGCTCCCTACCCTCAGTCGAGCAGGGATCTGACACGGGGGGAACCGGCATGGGGGCACGGCTCCGGGGGCGGCTACGCCTGCGCCGGGGAGTCGGACGCGACCGCGTTGGGGTTCGCCCTGATCAGGATGCGGGCCTCACCTGGTCTTCGGCGTGCTCGGTGACGGCGTAGGTCGGCTCTCGGTGGACGACCCCGAGACCGGTGACGCAGCGAACCCAACTGACAGCTACAACAACGAGACAGGCAAGGAAGACCCGGATGACACAACGACGTAGGGCGCCATGGGTGCCCACCGCTGGTGTGCCCCGGTGTCCGCAATCTCGTGTACAGCCTGCTCGCGGCCGACGTCGCGTTCTACCCATGACCTGGACGGTGACCCTGTGAAGCGACTGCAACGACGAGACGAGAGCGGCGCGGCTGCCGTTGAGTTTGCGCTGGTGCTGCCGATCCTGCTGATGATCGTGTTCGCGATCATCGCCTACGGGTTCGTGTTCGCGCAGACCCTGAGCCTGTCGAACTCTGCCCGGCAGGCAGCACGTTCCGCAGTCGCGGACTACGGCAACGGCGCCACCTGCAAGTCCATCAACAGCTTGGCGAAGGACGCATCCAGCACACTGGGCATGGATGGTGCCGACACCACGGTGCAGGTGTACCGAGGTGACACCGAGGACCATGCCGTCGCCGCCGCGCAGCTGTGCAATGGACGCGGCGACGGACGACGATCAAGCCCTGCACTGGTAGCACGGTCGGCAGCGACAACATCTACGTGCGGATCAGCTACAGCGGCGGCGCGGTGGTGCCGCTGGTCCCGACCCCCAGCACTCTCACCGGCAAGGGGGTGTACCGATGCGAGTTCTCCGCCTCCTCCCCCTCCTGAGCACGCGCCACCGTGAACGTGACGAGCGCGGTGCGGTCGCGGTCATGGTCGCGATCTTCTGCCCGGTGCTGTTCGTGATGTGCGCGTTCGTCGTCGACTTCGGGCAGGCGTACGCCAACAAGCGGCAGGATCAGACAGCCGTGGACGCTGGGGCGCTGGCAGCAGGGACGGTGTACCAGAAGCAGCACAAGTGGGCGACGTCCTCCGCTGAGAACAAGACGTGTGACGTGCTGAGCCAGTCCGTGAACGCACCAACGTGGAACGCGCTCGAAGCCGCGGCGAAGAGTCGAGGCCACGACGCTGCTGGACGAGAACCTAGGCCAGCACGAAGAACCTGGTCTTCTCCGTCGAGTGCGGCACCACACGGAATCCCAAGGCGTTTGTCATCCACTTCGCTGCCGACAAGGACTCCCACATCGGGCTGGGCCAGCTCGCCACCGACGCTGATCATGTGACGGTCGGACGTGAGGCCGAGGTCACCGTCGTCATCACCGAGACAGCCATTCCGGGCACACCGGCGATCCCAGGCTCACCGGCGATCCCGGGAGCACTCGTCGGTGGATGCTCGCTGTGCTTCATGGGCTCGGTCGGACACCGCCAACGCCGACTACACCGTCACCGGCGGTGGAGACATCTACGTCAACGGCAGCGCCACCACCGGCAATCACAACGGTCACGTCACCGCGAACAAGGTCACTGTCGTCGGCACCCACGGCGGGAACTTCGAGTCCTGCTGTCGTCTCCGGCCCGCGTGTTCGTCGATCCCTTACGCGTCGATGATCCAGCCCCTGTCGAGCACTGGGCTGACTGCCAAGACCGATCCGTGTGGCACCGGGCCGACGCACGGCCCCGGCATCTACGGGCCGTCGACCTGCCGAACGGCGCCTGCACGCTCCAGCCCGGCGCCTACTACATCACCGGCAAGTGGCGTGCACAAGAACAACACCAACCTCTCCGGGACCGGTGTGACCCTCTACTTCACGAGTCCCAACGGCGAGTTCGACATGAAGAACGGCGAGCATCTCCAACCTGGTCGCGCCGACAGCCTCGCCGTTGCCGCTGGCGAACTGGCCCAGTGGGTTCGCGATCATCTACGACCGCACCAACACCCACAACGTCGGGCTGCAGGGCAACGGCGACACCTCGATCACCGGTGGCGTCTACGCAGCGGAGTGCCACGCTCGACTTCAACGGCAACTCGTGACTTCGGCTTCAACCTTGGGCCAGTCGTCGTCGACAGTGCCACCGGTAACGGCAACCACGGGCTGCGTCTTCCTCACCAACGCTCACAACGTCGGAGGAGTCCCTGGACCTGGCACGCCTGCCGTGCCCGACACGCCCGGCACGCCCGGCAAGGACGGCGTGGACGGGCATGTCATCACCGTGTCAGCAGCACCAACGACATCTGACACAGACACCTGACACTGACACTGACCACGACCGGAACCGACCAGAACGGGAGCGGACTGGTCCGAGACCGTTACAGCGGCACCAGGTGTGCCGAGCGTGTCCAACAGCAGATCCTGGTCTCTGCAAGTGCCGCCGCCGGTGGTACCTCGGCTACTACCTGGGCTGGCGTACCCGTGAGCCGAGCGTGGTGGGGGCCTCGCCCTCGGCGCGCTGGAGGTGCTGAGGTCCGATGCCTGGGCCAGCCCACCAGGACGCAGGGTCGAAAGGTCATGCGCTTGGTCATCTGCCCCGTGCGCTTAGCGGGTCGCGTCCGGCCCGGTCGGTCGTCACAGGTCGATCTTCTCCACCCCGGCCGGCCGGTCGGAGCGGGGCACCTGGGTCGCGAGCACACCGGCTGCGGCGTGCATGAGGGAGCTGGCCGCCGACGCGAGGTGCGCCTTGACCTCGGGGCTGGTCTCCCGCACCGCGTGGATCACCTGGCACAGCGGGCAGTAGCGGCAGTCCTCGCCGCCGGTGGCGATGTGCTCGTCGATCCCGCGCAGCGCGTCGACCATCCCCTGGCCGGCGTCCGCGGCGGCCTCGGAGGACCACGCCGGTGTCCGTGGCCCACCCCGAGAGCACGGAGAACAGCTTGGCGGCCTCCTCGCCGACGCTGCCGACCTCCTCGTGCGAGCCCGCGATGGGGTCGTCGGGTGTCTCAGCCATGCGTCGCCTCCTGCACGATCCGGAACCGTACCCGCAACGACCCGTCCTCGACCCGGGCGCCCGCCACCTCGTGCCGGGCGAGAGCGGCCGGAAGCGCGAACAGCCGCCGGTAGGACCCGACCGTCACCACCAGCTCGTCGCCGTGCCGGGCCAGGTCGACGTCCGCCCGCGTCGCGAACGGGAGGTCGATCCGGAGCACCGCCCCGGTGTCGGTGCGCGTGATCGTCATCGGTCCGTCGCCCTCGGGCGCGGCGAGCGGGTCGTCGCCGTCGTACGCCGCGGCGGCGAAGGCGGCCAGCGCGTCGGGACCGACCGGCTCGCCGGGCTGGTACGACGAGCGCCACACCGGGACCGCCGGGAACGACTCGGCCACCTCGGCCAGCACCTCGCGCTGCGCCGCCACCCAGCCGGCCCGCCACGCGTCGCCCTCGCCCTCCGGGAACACCCGGTTGGCGATCACGCCGTCGACCCGGTAGCCGTAGAGCGACAGCGTGGTCAGCGAGCGTCGCGCCTCCGCGACCACCACCGTCTCCGGGGTCAGCACCAGCCGCACGGTCGCGTCCGGGCCGGACAGGATCTGCTGCACCTCCCCCAGGTCGTCGTGGAGCCGCTCGACGGCGTCGAACACCGAGTCGCCCGGCATCGGCACCCCGGCGGCGCGGGACAGCACCGGCCGGAGCGCCCTGACCACCCGGCGCTCGACCGGGAAGACCCGCGTCATGTACCAGCCGAGCGCCTCCGGCAGCGCCAGCAGCCGCAGCGTCTCCGCCGTCGGCGCGCAGTCGACCACGATCACGTCCCAGCGGTCGCCGATCGCGTGCGGCCCGCAGCTCGAGCAGCGCCAGCACCTCCTCGGCACCCGGGATCACGGTCAGCTCCTCGGCGGTGATCGGGTCGACACCGGCCGCGTCGAGCACCGACCTCAGGTAGCCCTGGATCTCGCCCCAGGACCGCTCGAAGCGGCGCTGCGCGTCGATCTGCTGGACCCACAGCCGCGGCTCGACCTCGGTCGGCTCGGGCCCGAGCGGTGCCGCGCCGGTGCCGAAGGCGTCGCCGAGCGAGTGGGCCGCGTCGGTCGACATCACCAGGGTCCGCCGCCCGCGCCGCGCGGCGAGCGTCGCCGTACCGGCGGCGGCGGTGGTCTTGCCGACCCCGCCCTTGCCGGTGAAGAGGACGATCCGCACGAGGTGACGCCCGCTCAGCGGGACTCGACGCGCTTCTTCAGGCCCTTCAGCGCGGTGTCGATGATGACCTTCTCGGCCTTGCGCTTCAGCATCCCGATCATCGGGATCGACACGTCGACGGCGAGCCGGTAGGTCACCTCGGTGCCTCCCGCCTGCGGCGCCAGCGTGTAGGAGCCCTCCATCGCCTTGAGCATCTTGCCCTGCACCAGGTGCCAGGAGACCGACTGGTCGCCATGCCAGTCGTAGGCCAGCGTGTAGGAGTCCTTGATCGGGGTCGCCTCGAGCTCGAAGTGCACCTGCTCGGCGACGCCGTCGCGCTCCTGCACGACCTCGACCGACTTCATGCCCTGGACCCACGCGGGGTAGGACGGGAAGTCCGCGATCACCGCCATCACCTCCGCGGGTGCGGCGTCGACGACGATGCTCGAGGAGGTCTGGTCCGCCATGGGGGAAGGCTAGCCGACCCCGATCCGGTGGTTGACGGAGCGACGGAGGAGCGTCTCGACCCCAACGACACGTTTCCCACCGGTAGCCTGCCTCCGGGCGCTTCCACCATCCGAGACCCCGAGGAGGACGCTGTGCGCGAGTACGCCACCCCGCTCACCGCCGACGTCGCCGCTCGCCGTCGGCATCGGCAACCTCACCGACGACGTCGTGCGCAACGGCGAGCAGCACGGCGACGGCGTGGCCTTCAGCCGCCGGGTCGAGGGTGCCTGGCAGCGACGTGACCGCCGCGCAGTTCCTCGGCGAGGTGCGGGCCGTGGCCAAGGGGCTGGTCGCGGCCGGCATCGAGGCCGGCGACCGCGTCGGCCTGATCTCACGCACCCGCTACGAGTGGACGCTGCTCGACTACGCGATCTGGTTCGCCGGCGCCGCCACGGTGCCGATCTACGAGACCTCGTCGGCCGAGCAGGTCGAGTGGATCCTCTCCGACTCCGGCGCCCGTGCGGTCGTGGCGGAGACTCCCGAGCACCTGGCCCGGATCCGGGAGTGCCGTGACCGGCTCGACGAGCTCCACCACGTGTGGTCGATCGAGGGCGGCGCCGTCGACGTGCTCACCCGGCTGGGGGCCGACATCGCCGACGACGAGCTCGAGGCCCGTCGTACGACGGCGGGGCCGGACAGCCTGGCCACCCTGATCTACACCTCCGGCACCACCGGTCGGCCGAAGGGCTGCATGCTCACCCACGGCAACTTCCTGTTCGAGCTCGCGGTGGCCACCCAGGAGCTCGACGCGCTGTTCGCCCCGTCCGCCGAGGACGGCGGGCGTCCCTCCACGCTGCTCTTCCTGCCGCTGGCCCACGTCTTCGCCCGGATCATCCAGGTCGGGTGCGTCAAGGAGCGCGTGCGGATGGGCCACTCCGCCGACATCAAGAACCTGCTCGACGACTTCGCAGCGTTCGAGCCGACCTTCATCCTCGCGGTCCCCCGGGTCTTCGAGAAGGTCTTCAACACCGCCTCGCAGCGCGCGGTCGCCGACGGTCGCGGCAGGATCTTCAGCCGCGCGGCCGACGTCGCGATCGCGTGGTCGCGGGGTCTCGAGACCGGGAAGATCCCGCTGCCGGTCCGCGCGCAGCACCGGGTGTTCGACCGGCTGGTCTACGCCCGGCTGCGCAAGGCGCTCGGCGGCAGGTGTGCCTACGCCATCTCCGGTGGCGCGCCGCTCGGCGACCGGCTCGGGCACTTCTACCGCGGGATCGGCGTCAACGTCCTCGAGGGCTACGGGCTGACCGAGACCACTGCCGCACTGACCGCCAACCTGCCCGACGCCCAGAAGGTCGGCACCGTCGGCCGGCCGCTCCCGGGCACCGCGGTGCGGGTGGCCGAGGACGGCGAGCTGCTGTTCCGGGGCGGCCAGGTCTTCGCCGGCTACTGGCACGACGAGGCGGCCACCGCCGAGGCCAGGGAGCCCGACGGCTGGTTCCACACCGGCGACGTCGGCGAGGTCGACGACGAGGGCTTCGTGCGGATCACCGGGCGCAAGAAGGAGATCCTGGTGACCGCCGGCGGCAAGAACGTCGCCCCGGCGGTGCTCGAGGACCGGCTGCGCGCCCACGTCCTGGTCGACCAGTGCATCGTCGTCGGCGACGGCAGGCCGTTCATCGCCGCGCTGGTCACGATCGACCCCGAGACCTTCCCGGACTGGGCCGAACAGCACGGCAAGTCGGGCACCGTCGCGGACCTGGTCGACGACCCCGACCTTCGCGCCGAGGTCGAGGCCGCGGTCGACGAGGCGAACAAGGCGGTCTCCAAGGCGGAGGCGATCCGCAAGTTCGCGATCCTGCCCGACCCAGTGGACCGAGGAGGGCGGCCAGCTCACGCCGAGCCTCAAGCTGAAGCGCAACGTCGTGATGCGCGAGAGTCACGAGGACGTCGAGGCGCTCTACCGCCGCTGAACCGGCGCGACGCTCACACTTGTCTGAACGGACGAACCTGCCGGACCTCCGCGCGTTCGTGAGCGCGATGTCCAGGCCGACGCCTTCGGCATCCCGATCGGCCAGGTGCTGCGCGTACAGTCCTCGGAGATCCGGCTGAAGCGGAGTCAATGGGCAGAGGAAGCCGCGCAGAACGTGCCGGTGAAGATTCTCGTGCCACTGATCTTCTGCATTCTTCCGTGCCTGTTCATTGCGGTGCTCGACCCGGCTGGCAATCAGCATCTTCACCTCATTCAAGGGAAACGTGACCTAGGGTTCCGACCCCCCGCACACGAAGGCTCGACATCGTGGGTGACTCCCGGCGGATCATCGTTGCGGTGCGAGTCCTCGGACTCGGCGCGCTGAGTCCTTGTCGTGATCCTGTGGCAGCCGTCCTGCCGGGGCGGCGCTGCTGCTGCTGATCGCGCTCGCGGCGTCGATGAACGCGGTGACGCTCGCCGCCCGCTTCCGGGAGGAGTGGGTGGCGGTCGTCGAGGGCGGCGGCGTAGCGGCGATCGCCGTCGTCGTGCATCCCGGCGGCTCGATCGTGCTCCCCTACCTGGTCGTGCCGATGCTGATCGGTGGCCTGACCGACCGGCTCGCAGGGCTGATGCGGGTGCTGATCGGCGCGGTGCTGGCCAGCGTTCGTGGGGTGGGCGCTGCTCGGGCGGCCCGACGGGGACACCGACGAGAAGCCTGGCGATCTGGCTGCTGGCCGGGCTCCTCGTCGGCCTGGTCGCCTCGGGTTTCCACCGGCGGCTGCGCGGTGACCCCGACGCCGCGTCGTACCGCGACGCGATCGGCCTGATCCAGCAGCTCGACGCACTGAGCGGGCAAGCTGACCGGCGGCCTCGACCCGGTGTCGCCTGGCCGAGCAGATGATGGCCGAGGCGGAGGTGCAGCTGCCCGTGCAGCAGGCGGCCGTGTTCACGCGCTCCAGCACCGGAGTCGTTTCCCCGCTGCGCTACTCCAACTTCTCCGCTCCGCTCCGCTTCGGTGGCCTCGACGACTTCGTGGAGAACTGCTGGCGCAGCGACCGGCCGCTGCTCCGGGAGATGATCGCCGGTGTGCCGCTGCGCACGGGCACTCGCACCGTCGGTGTTCTCGTGCTCGACCTGTCCCACAACGCCGACCAGCGTGCCCTGGTCCGGCTGCAGGAGTCGATGGCCGGGTCGGCGCTGCAGCTGCACGCGGCCCTGCTCTTCGACAACGTCCGCTCCCACGCCACCAGCGAGGAGCGCAACCGCCTCGCCCGCGAGGTGCACGACGGCGTCGCCCAGGACATCGCCTCCCTCGGCTACGTCGTCGACGGGCTCACGGCGTCTGCCGAGAGCGACCGTCAGCGCGAGCAGCTGGTGGCGCTGCGCACCGAGCTGACCCGGGTGGTGGCCGAGCTCCGGGCGTCGGTCTACGACCTGCGCAACGAGATGCGCGCGGGACAGGGACTGGGCCAGGGGGTGTCCGCGTTCGCGCGCCAGATCGGCTCACGTTCGGACCTCACCGTGCACGTGCGGCTGGACGAGGGGGCCGCGCGGCTGCGCCCCGACATCGAGGCCGAGCTGCTACGAATCGCCCAAGAGGCCATGAACAACGCGCGCAAGCACTCCGGAGGTCATAACCTGTGGGTGAGCTGCACGGTGCGGCCTCCGTTCGCCGAGATCGAAGTCGTCGACGACGGGGCCGGTCTGCAACGCGCCAGACACGACTCCCACGGCTTGCGCATCATGCGTGAGCGCGCCGAGAACATCGGTGCCGAGCTGGAGGTCGAGAGCCTGACCGGGGCGGAGCATGGCACCAGGCTGCGCGTGACGACTGGGAGTCGACTGAGGAGAATGACCGGATGACCACGATCCTGATGGTGGACGACCACGAGCTGATCCGGCGCGGGCTGGCCGGGGCGTTCGAGGCCTCTGGCCAGTTCGAGGTGGTGGGTCAGGCGGGGTCGGTCGCCGAGGCGCTCACCATGGCCCGGCAGACCACGCCCGACGTGGTCGTAACCGACGTCCGACTCCCCGACGGCACCGGGCTCGACATCGTCCGGACGCTCCGCGGCCAGCGGCCCGACATCGGCCTCGTGGTGCTCACGATGTACGCCGGCGACGAGCAGCTCTTCGCCGCCATGGACGCCGGGGCCTCGGCCTTCGTCGGCAAGGACGCGCCGAGCACCGAGGTGATCAACGCGGCCAAGCACGCCGCGGTCTCGCCGCGCACCTTCACCTGCGTCGGCCTGGGCGAGGCGATGATGCGCAAGCTCAACTCCGCCAAGCCGCGGCTCTCCGAGCGCGAGAGCGAGGTCCTCGACCTGCTCGGGGCCGGCCTCGGCGTCAGCGCGATCGCCAGCAAGCTCTACGTGAGCGAGTCGACCACGAAGTCGCACATCACCAAGATCTACGAGAAGCTCGGCGCGGCCAACCGGGCCCAGGCCCTGGTCGCCGCGATGCGCCTGGGACTGCTGCGCAACGAGAACGATCCCGAGTGAAGGTAACCTCCCGAGTCAAGATTTTTCGGCGTTCTCCGATCTCGCGACTCTCCGGTCGGGCAAATGGCCTGAAAGGACTAGGGCGGAATCATCCCGTGTGGTCCCTTGTTTCAGACCAAATGCCCGATGTGCAGACTCGGGTTCAAGACAGGATCTGGTTATTCCCGGCGGAGTTGGGTATGACGGGGGAACTAACCAAATTCGAAAAGGGAAAATGAAATGCTGGAGCTCATCGAGAACTGGACGGCCTCAGCCCTGCGCCAGCAGGGCACGCAGCACTCCGCCGGACCGCTGCCAGGTCCAGTCCTGTAGGACACGGTCGCGGCCGCGCTCGCCCATGGCGCGCGAGCCCTCCGGGCCCGCGAGCAGCGCCACCACGTGCTCCGCCACGGCCGCCGTGTCCTGCGGGGGCACCACGAAGCCCGTCTCGCCGTCGAGCACCGTCTCCGGCGCACCACCCGAGTCCCCGATCACCACCGGCAGCCCGCAGGCCGCCGCCTCGAGGGCCACGATCCCGAACGCCTCCGGCTCCAGGCCGCCGAGCCGGGTGCGGCACGGCATCGCGAACACGTCGCCGGCGTCGGTGTGCGCCGGCATCTCCGACCAGGGCACCGAGCCCGTGAACAGCACCGACCGTGCCACCTCCGGTCGCCCGGACGCCGTCCGCTGCAGTGCCCTCCGGTGTGGCCCGTCGCCGACGAGCAGCAGCCGGGCGTCCGGCACCACGTCCAGCACGTGCGGCCATGCCTCCAGCAGCACGTCCTGGCCCTTGCGGCGCACCATCCGGGCGGTGCACACCACCACCGGCGCGTCTGGCGCGATCCCCCACCGGCGGCGCACCTCGGCGCCGCCGCAGCCGGGGTGGAACCGCTCGGTGTCCACCCCCGGCGACAGCCGCTGCATCCGCGCCGCCGCGGCCGGCGAGAGCGCGGGCGCGATCCGGTCGCGGCACCACGCGCTGACATAGGTCAGCACGTCGCAGCGCTCACCGATCCGGTGGAGCACCTGCCGTGCGCCCGGCGCCCGCGCCCACCACACCTCGTGGCCGTGGGTGAGCGCCACGACCCGCTCGGCGCCGGCGGCGCGCAGCCGGCCCGCGAGCAGGCCCAGCGGCGCGGATGCGCCGAACAGCACGCGGTCGCACCCGGTCTCGCGCAGCACGCGCTCGACGCGGGCCCCGACGCGCGGTGTCGGCAGCAGCATGGAGGTCGGGTCGCGGTGCACCGGGAACGCCAGCGTCGCGTCGTACGACGGGCCGCCGGGCATCGCGGCCGTGTAGACGACCACCTCGTCGGCCGGCAGCTGCTGGCACAGCGACAGCACGAACGTCTCGATCCCGCCGCGCCGGGTCGGGAAGTCGTTGGTGACGACCAGCGTGCGGCGTCACCGGGCGCCCTCGTCGTAGACCTTCGCCAGCGTGCGGGCCATGCCGATCCGCTGCACCGGGGTCGGGTGGCTGCCGAACCAGAGCTGGTCCCACTCCGGGGGCGCCGGCTGCTGCAGCGAGGAGATCGCCAGCTGCTTCTGGAGCTCCATGAACGCGTCCGGGTCGCGGGTGGCGTCGAGTGCGCTCAGGTCGGCGCGCGCCTCGATCGCGCGGCTGATCGTGTTCTCGACCGGGCTGGCCAGGAACGACGCGGCGGCAGTGAGCGCCAGCAGCAGCGCCACCGCACGCGGGTCGGCCATGCCGGTGATCCCCGAGCGGCGTCGTACACCCGGCCGCGCCACGATCAGGGCCAGCAGGCCGACACCCAGGGCCGCCCCGCACGCGCCGAGAACCGTGCCGAGCAGCACGTCGTCGTGGCGGGCGTGGCCGAGCTCGTGGGCCACGACGGACTCGATCTCCGCCTGCTTCAGGTCGTTGACGGTGTTGTCGTAGAGGACCACGCGCCGGGTGCTGCCGAAGCCGGTGACGTAGGCGTTGAGCGACGTCGTACGACGCGACGCGTCGGCCACCAGCACGTCGTCGACCCGCACGTGCTCCACGGCCGCGAGCCGCAGGATCGAGGTGCGCAGCGGCCCGGCGGGGAGGCTGGTGAAGCTGTTGAAGAGCGGCTCGACCACGAGCGGGTAGACGAACGACCCGAGCACCACCAGCAACGCGGAGAGCACGCCGGCACAGAGCGGCCAGACGCGCGGCAGCCGTCGGGCCAGCCCGATCAGGACCAGCGCCCCGATCGCGGTGAACGCGGTGCTCACGAGCAGGCCGACGAGGTCGTCGCGCAGCCAGCCGGCGAGGTCCTGGTTGGTCAGCCCCGCCCGCAGCGCGTTGCGCCGGAGCATCAGCGCCAGCGGCAGGGTCACGAGCTCGCCGATGAGCAGCAGCAGGAAGCAGCCGAGCGTCACCCGCACCCACCACCAGCCCCGCAGCCGGCCCAGCAGACGGGCGCCGAGCGGGGTGAACCCGAGCCCGAACGTGACCAGCAGCGACACGCCGTACGACGTGAGCGACAGCGTCCGCTGGGTCGGACGAGTAGCTGTCCGCGCGCACCAGCTGGCGGTGAGTGAACGCCTCCGACGGCGACACCGGTGTGATCTGGCGTCCGTCGGGCAGCCAGTGCCACGGCACCAGCAGCCAGGCGACCAGCACGAACCCGAGTCCGCCCACCAGCACCAGCACCCAGGCCCAGCGTTGCGCCTCTCGTCCGGCTGCGGCGTCGGCGTCACCGGCGGTGCTCACGCCGGTGCTCACGCCCCGCCCTGTCCGCCGGCCAGCCGGACCAGGTCGCGGCTCCAGTCGCGGACGAACGCCTGCTGGTTGGTGCCGACCACCCGGCGGAACGCCTCCTTCGTGCTCAGTCCGTCGTCGACGGCGCGGTAGAAGGCCACCATCTTTGCCTCGCCGTAGCGCTGGCCGAGGTAGCGGCACGCGGTCCAGGCCTCCTCGTACGTCGCGCCCAGCGCCTGCGCGGTCGGGTCGAGGTCCTGCGCGGTCGGGAGCCCCGTCGGCGCGCCCTTCTCGCGGACCCGGCGGAGGATCTGGCCGGCGGCCGTCCGGAGCGGGATGTCGGCGTGGTCGAGCGCGACGAAGTCCGCGAACCCCTCCAGCAGCCAGGTCGGCATGCGCGCGAAGGAGGCGTCGGTGGCGACGTGCGTGGCCTCGTGGCTGAGCACGACCTGGCTGCCCTTCGCGCCCAGCCCGTCGAAGACCTTCGGGTTGACGAAGACGTGAACCGGCGAGTCGGCCGCCAGGGAGCCGTCGACAGTCGTGGTGACCGCCGCGATCGCGGAGTACTCCCCCTTGTCCGCCCCGAGCACCCGCTCGAGCTGCGCCTCGGACGACGGCACCTCCACGACCAGCGAGCCGCGCCAGGAGCGGAGCACCTCACGAACGTCGGTGACGGCCTGCGCCGCGAGCCGCGCGTACCTCGCCGGGTCGCCGCCGGCGGTGACCACCAGGCTGTCCTGGCCACGCGCGACCTTCACCGGTCCGTCGAGCCAGAGGCCACCGCGCTCGCCTCCCCCGCCAGCCGACACGATCCGCACCCCGTCGCCGGTCTGCGCGAACGTGAACCGCGTGGGGACGTGCGTCTCGCCGTCGTCGAAGCCGCCAACCCGCCAGGAGCCGGTGACCGAGGCCGACCAGGCCTTGTCGCCGTACCGGCGTGCGGCGCGGCCGTCGACATCACCGGGTTCGTCGTCGACGTACCGGAAGCCGAGGTCACGCAGCCGCAGCGCGCCCGCGTTGTCGTAGAGCGCGGTGACGGCGGCACGGGATTCCTGGTCCGGCGCGGCCAGCGCGACCACCGTCGACCGGTCGCGGTCGGCGAGCCCGGTGGCCAGCCGGTTGAGCGCGGTGACCGCACCCGCGGCGCGGGCGTCGGTGCTGTCGGCCGGTGCCTGCGGTGGCTTGATCTCGGTGCCGCCGCAGCCGGCGAGCGCGAGCAGCAGCGCGACGAGCAGCAGCCACGTCGTCCGGAACGGCACGGAGCCGGCGACCCTGCTCGGGGTGCCGGCTCCAGATGCCATGCGTACCAGTGTGCGTCAGCCCGGGTCAGCCCGGACGCGTCGCGCCCATGTAGGGCATCGAGTGCAGGCCCGCGACCTGGACTCCGGCGCTCGGGTTGGCTGCGTGCACGATCATGCCGTTGCCGATGTACATGCCGACGTGGTGCACCGGCGAGTAGTAGAAGACGAGGTCGCCCGGCGCGAGGTCGGACTCGGCGATGCGGCGGCCGGAGCCCTGCTGCCCGCTCGAGGAGTGCGGGAGGCCCACCCCTGCCTGGGCCCAGGCCATCATGGTCAGGCCGGAGCAGTCGAAGGCGCTGGGCCCGGTCGCGCCCCAGACGTAGGCGTCACCGACCTGCGCCATGGCGTAGCGGACCGCAGCACCGGCGCGGCCGCTGGCGGTGGCGGTGGAGGGGGCGGCTGTGGTGGGGGCGGCGGCGGCCGTGGCGGGCGCGGCGGGGGCCGCCTGGGCAGCGGCGGCGGCGGCGGCCCTCTGCCGTCTCAGGAGCTCCTGCCGCTGCTCCTCCTTGAGCTTGCCCAGCAGCGCCTTGGCTTGGGCGGCCCGGTCGTCGATCTTGGCCTTCTGGTCCTTGAGGACCGCGCGGGTCTTCGTGAGGGCGGCGACCTGGTCGTCGGCGGCGGACTTGCGCAGCTTGAGCTGCTTCAGCTGCACGCCGTACTCGCGGACCATCTGGCCCCGCTGGCTGTTGAGCGACGAGATTGCGTTGAGGTTGTCGAGGAACGAGTCCGCGTCGCTCGAGAAGACGACCTGGGAGGCGGTCGAGAGACCCTCGCCCTGCGCCTGCTCGACGACCATCGTCGCCACGTCGCCGCGCATCGCGTCGACGACCCGCCGTTGGCGGGAGAGGTCGGCGTTGAGCGCCTTGAGGCGCACCTCGGACGCCTTCAGCTGCTCCTTCGCGGCGTTGTAGCGCTCGGATGCCTGCTCGGCCTGCGCGTAGAGGCGGTCGACGCGCTGCTTCACGGTGTCGATGTTGGGCTCGGCAGCCGCGGGTGTCGCCGCGTGCAGTCCGAGGAAGCCAACTGCGATCAGCAAGGTGGCAAGGGCAGTAGATCTCTTCCGGCCGTCGGTCACGAGCGGTCGGTCTCCTTCGTGTAAACGCACTACCAGGTGAGCTGACGGATTCGGGCCACGACGCCCTACCAGTAAGCGTCCGCCCGCACCTTCGTGCGACCTGACGCCCACCGGATTCACCCCAGGAACTTGGTTCCCCGGCTCCGGCGACGTCGTGTCAAACAGACACGTCGACACCGGACTAAGCGCGGTGTCCGAGAACGCCCGGTCTGGCGCACTGGTGCGGACACCTCAAAGCAGGTTAGTTGAGGTGGCAACCGCTTACAAACCGAACGCAAAAAGCCGCGTGGTGTTTCGTCCGAAATCACCGGAATCACTAGACCAGCAAGAAAATTCGACTTGTGTCACTTGCGTCACACCGGTCGCGGCCCGGGTTTGCGGCTCGGTTGTGCGCATGCTCAGGCCGACTCCACCTCCGGCCCGGCCAGCGGCGTCACCATCCGCAGCGGTGGCACCAGGCCGGAGTCGGCGAGCACGTCGAGCGCCCGCCGCTCGTCGTCGTCGAAGCCCAGCTCGGGTGGTGGACCGAGCAGCACGGTCACCACGCAGTCATGGCAGGCCAACCCGCGCACCAGGCACGTGTCACAGTCGATGCGAACGCTCATCGTGGGCTCTCCACTTCCTCGGATCTTCGTCGTTGCCAGGAACGCTGACAGGCCCCACCGACACTCCGGCCGCCGACCGACGTACTCCGGCCTGTCGCGGACCCGGAGACTTCCCTAGCCGTGTGGTCACTTCCCCAGCGCTACGCGGCTAGGGAAGTGACCGGATACCACGGGACCGTGGTATCCAGCCAGCCTCACCGCGCAAGCAGCCGAACCAGCGCCGCGGACGCGACGGCACGGACGCCGGCCTTGCGGACCACGTCGGCGACGACGGCCCGGTCGCTGGTGACCACGACCACCGCTCGGCCCTCGGGCTCGGCGGCGACGAACTCCCGGATCAGGTCGTCGGCGATCACGCCGGCAGGGGTGAACCGCACCCGTACGCCGCGCGGCTGACGCACCATCGGGCGGGTCGTGGTCTCGGCGGCGTCGAACACCACGGTCAGCTCGGCGCCGGTGCGCGCGCCGAGCGTCGCCAGCCCTCCGATCAGCCGTTCGCGCTGCACGTCGAGGGCGGCCTCGGGCCAGCCGGTCTTGGTCACGTTGTAGCCGTCGACCAGCATGTGCACCCGCGGCAGCGCGAGCAGCTGGTCGAGCAGCGCCGGGTCGTCGACCGGCAGCGACGACGCCCCCGACGACGCCCGGTGCCCGGCGTCTCCCTCGTCGGCGGCGACCAGGTCGGCCGGCGAGCCTTCCACGGTCGGCAGGCCGAGCTCGCGCTTGAGCCCGGTGGCCGCGTCGACCACGGAGTCCAGCAGCAGCCGCGCCCGGACGCTGGCACCCTCGCGGTCCATCCGACGCTCTCGCTGGGCGCCCACGAGTCGCTGCTCCAGCTCGGTGATCCGGGCGCGGAGCCGCCGGAGCTCGGCCTCGGCCGCCGCCTGGGCCGCGCGGGCGGCCGCACCCGCCTCCTCCGTCGTACGGCGCAGCGCGTCGGCGGCCGCGACCGCGTCCTTCGCCTGGCGACGGGACTCCCCCAGCTTGCGGCGCAGGTCGGCGTTGTCGGCACGCAACGAGGCGAGGTCGTCGCGTGCCTTCTGCCGTGCCGCCTTCAGCTCGTCCGTCGCGTCGTCGAGACGGCGCTGCAGCCGGTCGGCGCGCTCGTCCGCGGCCCGCACGGCGGCCTCCTCCTCGCGGGCCCGTCCGGACTCCGCCGCCCGGGTCACCACGTCCTGCCACCCGTCGGGCCGCTCCAGCCACGCCAGCGCCGCGGCGTCGAGGGAGTCGGCGTCACCGGCGTCGAGCTCGCCGCCCGCCTCCGGTACGACGGCGCGCGCCTGCACGGCCAGCCGCCCCCGGAACGCCTCGTCGGCCTCCGCCGTCTCCAGGATCCGGTCACCTCCCAGCCGCGCCCGCCGGGACGGCGCGAAGCTGGCCAGCCGGCGCAGCGGCGCCGGCACCTGCTCGGGCACCATCCGGCCGAGCGCCTCGGCGGCCACCGCCACCAGCCGGGCACGGACCCGGTCTCCCGACCGTCCGCCGGGCTCGGCAGGCACGGCCGTCAGCCGTTCGCCTCGGCGGACCCGGCCGTCTCGGCGCGGGCCACCACCTCGACGGCGTCCTCGCGCCCGCACCAGCGGCAGGTCACCCGCTCGAGCGTCTCCGCGAGGGTCTCGGTGTCCTCGACCACGTGGTCACCGGCGAGGTCGAAGTGCCAGAACTCGCGGGTGCGCCGGGTGCGCGTCACGTCGAACCGGGTCAGGTTCCCGCAGCCGCCGCAGCGCCAGCGCTGGTCGGGTCCGGGCACGGGAAGCGTCACGTCGTACAGCCTAGGAGGTGGGCGTGCCCGGCGTGCCGCGAACGGTTTGTGTCGGTACGCCGCCCTAGCGTCATGGACGTGAGCACGATGCAGGAGGGCCGGCCGCGCTGGTCGGCGCAGATGAGCTTCGACGAGCTCGGGCGCCCGCTGCGCGACCTCACGTTCTGCGTGGTCGACCTCGAGACCACCGGCGGGTCGGCCGAGGGCGGGTCGATGATCACCGAGATCGGCGCGGTCAAGGTGCGGGCCGGCGAGGTGCTCGGGGAGTTCCAGACGCTGGTCAACCCGCACACGGCGATCCCGCCGTTCATCGCCGTCCTGACCGGGATCACCAACTCGATGGTGGCCAGCGCGCCCCCGATCGAGTCGGCGCTGCCGGCGTTCCTGGAGTTCGCGCAGGGGTGCGTGCTGGTGGCGCACAACGCGCCCTTCGACGTCGGCTTCCTCAAGCACTTCGCCGCGCAGCAGGGCCATCCGTGGCCGACGTTCGAGGTGCTCGACACCGCCCGGCTCGCGCGCCGCGTGGTGACCCGCGACGACGCGCCCAACTGCAAGCTCAGCTCATTGGCGGTGGCGTTCGGCTCGTCGACCACCCCCAACCACCGGGCGCTCTCCGACGCCCGCGCGACGGTCGACGTCCTCCACGGGCTGATGGAGCGCCTCGGCGGTCTCGGTGTCCACACGCTCGAGGAGCTCCAGACCTTCTCCGCCAAGGTCTCGGCGGCCCAGCGTCGCAAGCGCCACCTCGCCGAGTCGCTCCCCCACGCCCCGGGCGTCTACCTGTTCCGCGACGAGCGCGACCGGGTGCTCTACGTCGGCACGTCACGTGACCTGCGCACCCGGGTCCGGTCCTACTTCACCGCGTCGGAGACCCGCTCACGCATGGGCGAGATGGTCGCGCTCGCGAGCAGGGTGACCGCCATCGAGTGCGCGACGCCGCTCGAGGCCGAGGTGCGCGAGCTGCGCCTGATCGCACTCCACAAGCCGCGCTACAACCGCCGCAGCCGGTTCCCCGAGAAGGTGCACTGGATCAAGCTCACCGACGAGCCGTGGCCGCGGCTGTCCCTGGTGCGGCAGGTGCTCGACGACGCCGACGACGGGGCCGACTACCTCGGCCCGTTCCCGTCGCGCAAGGCGGCCGAGAAGTGCCTGGCCGCGCTCCACGAGGCGTTCCCGGTGCGCCAGTGCAGCGGCCGGCTGCCGCTCCTGCCGAGCCGCTCGCCCTGCATCCTGGCCGAGATGGACCGCTGCCTCTCCCCCTGCGACGGCAGCGTCGAGCGCGACGCCTACGCCGCGATGGTCGGCGACCTGCGCGACAACCTGGTGCACCGCGCCGACGAGGTGGTGGAGGCGCTGACCGGGCGGATGGCGACCCTGGCGCTCGGCGAGCGCTACGAGGAGGCCACGGTCCACCGCGACCGGCTCGCCGCGTTCGTGCGTGCCGCGACGCGCACCCAGCGGCTCTCCGCGCTGACCGGGTGCTCGGAGATGGTCGCCGCGCGCAAGGAGGACGACGGCGCGCTGGGCGGTCCACGTCGTACGCCACGGTCGGCTCGCCGCGGCCGGCGTGATCCCGCCCGGCACCCACGCCGGCGAGTACGTCTCCACCCTGCGCGCCGGCGCCGAGACGGTGCTGCCCGGTCCGGGGCCGACACCCGCCGCGACCGCGGAGGAGACCGAGAAGATCCTGCGCTGGCTGGAGTCCCCAGGCATCCGGCTGGTCCACCTCGACGGCGAGTGGGCGTGCCCGATCCGCGGGGCCGGCCGTCACGCCTCGGTGCACGACGCCGTGCACGTCTCGCAGCAGTCGCTGGTGCCGTTCGACGAGCGGCGCAACCTGCCCTTGCTGCACCAACCGGCCCGATGACCGGCCCGACAACCGCCACGACGGACCCTCCGACCTGATAGGCAGGGGCGATGGTCACGACCGGGCTCCCTGACACCGGGTCCGCTCCCACCGGGGCGGCGCCCGCAGGGACCATTCCCGGCGGCCGGACCCCACGACCACGACGGCTGGTGCTGCTCGTGGCTGCCACCCTGACCTGGGCGGCCGGCCTGAACTTCCTGCTCGACCACTCCACCTGGCACGGTCTGCCACACCGGGTCTGGTACTCCGGGCTGATCAGCGACGGCGACCCGGCCGGCATCCTGCTGCTCTGGCTGGTGCTGGTGCTGGTGCTGGCTGTGACCGGCCGGCTGTGGTTGACCCTGGCCCTCACGCTCGACCTGACCCTGATCGTCGCGGCCGCCAACGCCACCAAGGTCCGGATGCGCACGGAGCCGCTCTACCCCGACGACCTCACGTTCCTGACCAGCCCCGGGTTCCTGGTGCGGATGGTTCCGCCCGCCCAGCTCGTCGTGGGCGTCGCCGCGCTGGTGGTGATCACCGCCGGGCTGCTGCTGACGGGTCGGCTCGCGACCCGCCGCCTCGGCGACCTGCGGCGTGCGGCGCCTCCCGCGACGCGACCCTGGCTTCGACTGGCTCGCCCGGTCGCGGCCCTCACCTGCCTCGGGCTGCTAGCGACCGCGCACGGATTCAACCATCCGGGCAACCCGTGGCGGGCGTTGTTCGACCCGACCGTCGTCAGGTGGCGGACGTGGTCACAGATCCAGAACTACCAGGCCAACGGCTTTGTCGCCGGCACCCTGTTCAACATGCCGGTCGCCGCGATGCCCGAGCCGCCCGGCTACTCGAAGGAGCGCATGCGTCGAGGTGGTGGCTCGCTACGCCGGCAGGGCCCGAGCCCTCGACGCGCACCGCACGCCCGGAACGCTCGACGACGTCAACGTGGTGCTGATTCTCTCGGAGAGCTTCAGTGACCCGACCCGGCTGCACGGTCCGACGTTCGCCACTGACCCGATCCCGCGCACCCGCGCCCTGATGCGGCGCACGACGTCCGGACACCTGCTGGTTCCGCAGTACGGCGGCGGCACCGCCAACGTCGAGTTCGAGGTGCTGACCGGGCTCTCGATGGGACTGTTCGCACCGCAGCTCACCTCGCCGTACATGCAGATCCTGGCAGACAGCAACGACTTCCCTTCGGCCGTGTCCTGGTTCGCCGCCCACGGTCACGACACGGTGGCGGTGCACCCCTTCAACACCGAGATGTACAAGCGGAAGGAGGTCTATCCGCGGCTGGGCTTCCAACGGTTCGTGCACGACCGCACCATGCAGGAGCATCGACACGTCCAACGCGGACGCTACATCGACGACGCCTCGGCGTTCGACGAGGTCGTCCACCAGCTGCACACCCACGACCGCCCACTGCTGGTCAACCTGGTCACGATGCAGAACCACATGCCCTATCCCGGCCAGTACGACAACCCGATCGGCGTGCGCGGCCTGCCCCGGGACAAGAGCGCCGCCGGCCAGTACGCCCGCGGACTCGCCCTGACCGACGGGGCGCTGACCCGTTTCCTGGCCCGGCTCCGCGCGTCCACGGAGCGCACCGCCGTCGTCTTCTACGGTGACCACCTCCCGCCCGGCGTCTATCCCCCCTCGATCGAGCAGGTGAACGGCAACCGCCGCGTCCACGAGACGCCGTACCTGATCTGGACCAGCTTCGGCACCCGCAGGCAGGCGCCACCGCCGACGACCAGCCCAACGCAACTGCTCCCCCTGCTCTTCGACCAGGTCGGCGAGCCGCTGACGCCGTTCTACGCACTACTGCGCGACCTGCGCAGCCGGCTGCCGGCGCTGGAGGCCGGACGCTACGTGCGCCCAGACGACACGGACACCACCTCGCCGCGAGAGCTCGGGCCGGCCGCGCGGAGAGTGCTCGCGGACTACCGGCTGGTGCAGTACGACCTCACGGTCGGCCACCGCTGGAGCGAGCCGGGTCTCTTCCGCGACCTGTCCTGATTGCGCCTCCTGCACCCATCGGAGTTGGTCCTCGGCCTGCTCATGGTGCTGGCCCGGGTGCCCTCGGCGTCACGGCCCTCGTTCCAGGCGCCGCTGAAGTTCAGCAGCGTCGGCCTCGCCCACGCGTCCAGGTCCGATAGATTGCCGACATGATCACCGCGATCGTGTTCGTCAAGGCCGACGTCGCCCGCATCCCGGAGGTGGCCGAGGCGATCGCCGCGCTCGAGGGCGTCAGCGAGGTCTACTCCGTCACTGGTCAGATCGACCTGATCGCCCTGATCCGGGTGCGCCAGCACGAGGACGTCGCCTCCGTGGTGGCAGACCGGCTGAACAAGGTTCCTGGCGTCACGTCCACCGAGACCCACATCGCGTTCCGCGCCTACTCCCAGCACGACCTGGAGTCCGCGTTCTCGCTGGGTCTCGACTGACCTGTCGGTCTCGGCCTTCACCTACAACGAGTTCTGCATGCGCGCGACCGAGCCGTCACCTCGATAATCTCCGGGGGTGAACTGGCTCTCCGACCACTGGCTCGACATCCTCGGCTGGGCCGGCTCCGCCCTGCTCGTCTACTCCGTCATGCAGACGCGGGTGCTGCGCTTCCGGGTGCTCAACCTGGTGGCCTGCGTCCTGCTCACCGGGTTCAACGCGGCGCTCGGCATCTGGCCGATGGTGGCGATGAACATCGCACTGACCGTGATCCACGTCTGGCACATCCGGGCGCTGGTCTCGACCCGCGCACGACGAGGCGACCTTCGAGGTGCTCGAGGTCGGGCCCGGCCGACGAGTACCTGCGGCACGTGCTCCGCGTGCACCAGAAGGACATGCTGGCCCACCAGCCCGACCTGGTCGTGGGACGGCACCGCTCCCGGTCGCAGCGCCTTCCTCGTCCAGCGCGGCGACGAGACGGTCGGCGTCGTGCTGCTCCACGACGGCGGCGACGGCACGGCGTACGTCGACCTCGACTGGGTCAGCCCGCGCTTCCGCGACTTCTCCCCCGGCGAGTTCGTCTGGCGGCGCAGCGGGATGCTGCGCGACCACGGCTTCGCGCGCGTCGTCACCTCCCCGACGATGGTCGGGCCGTACTACGAGCGGATCGGCTTCGCCCGCGACGGCGAGAGCTGGGCGCTCGACCTCAAGGCCGGCTAGACCGACGTCGCGGCGACCCAGCGGTCGAGGGTCGCCTGTGCGGCACCGGAGTCGAGCGCGGCGACGGCCCGCTGCCATGCCGGCCGCCAGCCGCTCGTCGACGGAGCCCTCCTCGGCCGCGTGCACCGCCAGGGCGGCGCCGGCGTTGAGCACGACCGCGTCGCGGACCGGGCCGGTCTCGCCCGCCAGCAGCCGGCGTACGACGTCGGCGTTGTGGTCGGCGTCGCCGCCGCGCAGGCCCTCGATGGTGCCCCGCGGCAGGCCGAGCGCGGACCGGGTCGACGGTGTGCTCGACGACCTCGCCGTCGTGCACCGCCCACAGCGACGACGTGGTCGTGGTGGTCAGCTCGTCGAGTCCGTCGTCGCCGCGGAACACCCAGGCGTCGACCCCGCGACGGGCGAACACACCGGCCATCACCGGCGCCATCGACCGGTCGGCGCAGCCGATCGCCTGGGCCGCGGGCTTGGCCGGGTTGGCGATCGGGCCGAGGAAGTTGAACGTGGTGGCCGACCCCGAGCTCGCGGCGGGGCACGGCCGCGAACCGCAGCGCCGGGTGGAACGCCGCGGCGAAGCAGAACGTGATGCCGGCCTGCTCGGCGACCCGGGCCACGTCGGTCGCCGGCAGGTCGAGCCGGATGCCCGAGCTTCTCGAGCACGTCGGCACTGCCGGCCTTCGAGGACGCGGACCGGTTGCCGTGCTTGACCACCGGTGACGCCGGCGCCGGCGGCGACGATCGCGGCCATCGTCGAGATGTTCACCGAGAACGACCGGTCGCCACCGGTGCCGACCACGTCGAGCACCCGGCCGGTGACCGTGAGCGGGGTGGCGTGCTCGTACATCGCCGCGACCAGGCCCTCGAGCTCGTCGATCGTCTCGCCCTTGGCGCGCAGCGCGACCGCGAACCCGGCGATCTGCGACGGGCGTCGCCTCGCCGGCGAGGATCTCGCCCATCGCCCAGGCGGTCTGGCTCGGCTCGCGAGGTCGCGGCGCGCGATCAGGCGCGGTGAGCACCTCGGGCCAGGTGCGTGGCGACGGCCGGTCATCAGCGGGTCGGCGGGCACCCGGGAGCGCAGCAGCCGGGCCACCGTCTCGGCGAGCTGCAGCGGGTCGATCGGGTGGGAGACCGCGGCCTCGGCCCGGGACCAGGTGGCCAGCCACGCGTCCTGCGGCCGGCCGGTCAGCACCAGGATCGGCGGGCAGCGGAAGATCTCGTCCTTGAGCTGCTTGGCGATGCCCATGCCGCCGGCGGGCACGGCCTCGCCGTCGAGGATCGCGAGGTCGATCCGGCCCGGAGTCCATCTGCTGGAGGACGACCGGCTCGGTGGCCACCTCGACGTACTCGAGCTCGGGGAGGTCGGGGTGCACCCGGCGACCCGAGCGCGAACATCACCTGCTGCCGGGCGTTGACGTCGTCGGAGTAGACGAGCACCTGCAGCGGCGTGGGGCGTGGCGGCGTTGGTCACGCGGGGAATGCTACCCATCCCCGCCGTCGCGTCCGCCTGTGCCTCCAGCCGGTCGAGCCGACGGTCCTCGCGGACGGCCTCCCGCATCGAGCTGCGCACCCACTGCACGAACAGCACCGCGAAGAACGAGCAGCCCGACCAGGTCGCCGGAGCGCCCAGAGGATGCCGCCGGCGAGGTGCTGGTCGGCGGCGGCGTCGGGCAGCCAGGCAGCACCTGGTGCAGGTCGGGGTACCACGAGCCGCCGATCAGGCTGGTCTGCTGCATGATCGTGACGCCGAGGAACGCGTGGAACGGCAGCGTCAGCACGATCAGCAGCACCCGGAACGGGTAGGCGCACGCGGCCCGGCAGCGGGTCGATCCCGAGCAGCGGCCAGAAGAACAGCGAGCCGACCGACGCACCAGGTGCACGTGCATCAGCTCGTGCACGAACGGCGAGTGCAGCGACGCGGCGTACCAGCCGGAGAAGTAGAGCGCCCACGGCGAGCACGACGTACAGCGCGAACGTCAGCGGCGGGAAGGTGAGCACCTTCGCCACCCGCGAGTGCAGCACCGCGAGCAGCCAACCGCGCGGCCGTGCGCGGCAGCGTGCGCAGCGCCAGCGTGACCGGGGCACCGAGGGCCAGGAAGACCGGCACCACCATCGACAGCATCATGTGCTGCACCATGTGCACGCTCAGCAGCGTCGTGTCGTACGCCGCGAGCCCGGACTGGGTGGCGACCGCGAAGCATGCCGATCCCGCCGACCAGGAACGCCACGCGTGCGGCCCGCGGGCCACCGGTCCCCGCGGTCGTGCAGCGTCCAGACGCCCCAGAGGTAGAGGCCCGCGACCCAGACCGTGCCGACGAACAGCAACGGGTCGAGCGTCCACTCCGTGAGCACCCGGGACAGCCCGAACGGCGGCAGCCCGCGGAGCCCCTCCTGGAGGGACTCGTAGGCCGTCGGGACGGCACCGGACGCGAGCACCCGACCAGAGTATTGAGCGTGGGCCGAGAACCATCGGGGGGTCCTGCTGGCCAACGTCCGCACCTCACGACATAATGGGCCCGTGGCGACAGCAACTGCGATCCCGGCGTCCCGTCTGCACGGTCATCACGACCGGCCCAGCATGGTGAGCGTGGGCACCATCGTGTGGCTCTCGAGCGAGCTGATGTTCTTCGCCGCCCTGTTCGCGAGCTACTTCACGATCCGCGCGGTGAGCCCCGACCTGTGGGCCCAGAACACCGCGCAGCTCAACGTCCCGTTCGCCTCGGTGCAACACCACGATCCTGGTGCTGTCCTCGCTGACCTGCCAGCTGGGCGTGTTCGCGGCCGAGCGCGGCCAGGTCGGCCGCACCGGCGGCGTGTTCCAGGTCAAGGGCTGGGGCCTGCGCGAGTGGTTCGTGCTCACCTACCTGATGGGCGCCATCTTCATCGCCGGCCAGGCGTTCGAGTACGTCAGCCTGGTCCACGAGGGCGTCACCATCCCGGCCTCGGCCTACGGCTCGATGTTCTACCTGACCACCGGCTTCCACGGCCTCCACGTGACCGGCGGTCTGATCGCCTTCCTGTTCGTCCTCGGCCGCACCTTCCTGGCCCGCAAGTTCACCCATGAGCAAGCCGTCAGCGCCATCGTCATGTCGTACTACTGGCACTTCGTCGACGTCGTGTGGATCGGCCTGTTCGCGACCATCTACCTGATCCAGTAGAAGGGCACCCGGAGACCCATGCGACGAATCTTCAAGCGCACGACCCGGCCGGGTGGCCGGGAGCATCTCCCGCCGCCGTCGCAGCCGGTTCGCCGGCTCCCGCAGTCCTCCTGATCGGCCTGCTGGCCACGGGCGGCCTCTACGCCGCCTTCTCCCCCGCCGACGCCGGCCCAGCAGGCCGACGCGAGCGACGGTCGCCAAGGGCAAGGCCCTGTTCCTGGTCGGCTGCGCCTCCTGCCACGGCAAGAACGGCGAGGGCATCACCACCAAGCGCGGCAAGCAGCTACGGCCCCCCGCTGGTCGGCGTCGGCGCCGCCGCCGTCGACTTCCAGGTCGGCACCGGCCGGATGCCGATGGCCCAGCCCGGCGTCCAGGCTCCAGAGCAAGAAGGTCGCTCTACAACCACGAGGAGATCGAGCCAGCTCGGCGGCGTACGTCGCCTCGCTGGGCCCCGGCCCGGCGATCCCCGACCAAGTCCGAGTACGACATCGCCGAGCGCCAGCAACGAGAGCATCGTCCGCGGCGGCGAGTTCTTCCGCACCAACTGCACGGCCTGCCACAACTTCGCCGGCTCCGGTGGTGCGCTGCCCCAGGGCAAGTACGCCCCGAGCCTCAAGGGCGTCACGCGACAAGCACATCTACGAGGCGCTGCTCACCGGTCCGCAGCAGATGCCGGTCTTCTCCGACGACGTGCTCACGCCCCAGGACAAGCGCGACGTCATCGCCTACCTGAAGAAGACCGAGAAGACCCCCGGCTACGGCGGCTTCTCGCATGGGCGCGCTCGGCCCGTGTCCGAGGGCCTGTTCGCCTGGCTCGTCGGCATCGGCGTGCTGGTCGGCTTCGCGGTCTGGATCGCCGCGCACACCGCCCGCGTCGAAGAGGACGGGAGAGCGACGCATGAGCGACGTGCACGGCACCAGGACGATCACGCGCACGGCCGAGCGGCGGGCCGACCCGATCGCCGACCCCGGGCTCGAGCCCGCACCTGCCGCGCCCGACCGACGTCGACCCGGCCGCCGAGCGGCGGGCCGAGCGCCAGGTCGCGACGCTCTTCGGCCTCTCGGCCGTGTTCACGCTGCTCTTCTGCGTCTCCTACTTCGCCTTCAACGTCGGCGACAACCCCGACGCGATCGGTCGGGCTCGGCGCCTCCAACGTCGCCCTCGGCGGCTGCCTCGGCCTGGCCCTGCTGCTGCATCGGCGTCGGCGCCATCCAGTGGGCCCGCAAGCTGATGGGCGACGACGAGATCGATCGAGATGCGCCACCCGTCGGCGTCCTCCGACGACGGACCGCGACGAGGCGCTCGAGGCGCTTCAACGCCGGCGTCACCGAGTCCGGCATCGGCCGCCGTCCGCTGATCCGCAACTCGCTGCTCGGCGCGATGGGCGCGCTCGGCCTGCCGGCCGATCATCTTCCTGCGTGACCTCGGTCCGCTGCCGGGCAACAAGCTCGCGCACACCGTCTGGAAGAAGGGCATGCGGGTCGTCCAGGACGTCACCGGCACCCCGATCAAGCCCGACGACATGGAGATCGGCCAGCTCGTCAACGCCGAGCCGGGCGTCTTCTACGAGGACGGCCCCGACGGCGAGCCGCTGTACGAGGGCACCGAGCTGCTCCAGGCCAAGACCAAGGCCGCGACGATCGTGGTCCGGATGAACCCCGACGACATCACCCCGGCCAGGGGCCGTGAGAACTGGGGCGTCGACGGCATCCTGTGCTACTCCAAGATCTGCACCCACGTCGGGTGCCCGATCTCCCTGTGGGAGCAGCAGACGCACCACCTGCTGTGCCCCTGCCACCAGTCGACGTTCGACCTGGCCGACAACGGCAAGGTGATCTTCGGACCGGCCGCCCGGCCCCTGCCGCAGCTGCCCATCACGGTGGACGGTCGAGGGCTACCTGGTCGCCCAGAGTGACTTCACCGAACCAGTCGGCCCGAGCTACTGGGAACGAGGGTGATCCAGACATGACGACTGCATTCACGAGCAACGGCACCAAGGCCGCCGACGGCCGCCAAGCCCAACCGCGTCGGTGCGGTCGCCGACGTGGGCCGACGAGCGCCTCGGCCTCGCCGACCATGGCCAAGAAGCAGATCCGCAAGGTCTTCCCGGACCACTGGTCCTTCATGCTCGGCGAGATCGCGCTGTGGAGCTTCGTCGTCCTGCTGCTGACCGGCACCTTCCTGACGCTGTGGTTCCGCCCGAGCATGGGCGAGATCGTCTACAACGGCTCCTACGACCAGCTCCGCGGCCTGCCGATGTCCGAGGCCTACGCCTCGACGCTGAACATCTCCTTCGACGTCCGCGCCGGACTGCTGATGCGGCAGATGCACCACTGGGCCGCGATGCTCTTCATCGCCGCGATGATCGTGCACCTGATGCGCGTCTACTTCACCGGCGCGTTCCGCAAGCCGCGCGAGCTCAACTGGGTGATCGGCTGCCTGCTGCTGCTGCTGGGCACGCTCGAGGGCTTCACCGGCTACTCGCTGCCCGACGACCTGCTCTCCGGCACCGGCATCCGGGCCGCCGACGGCTTCATGAAGTCGATGCCCGTGGTCGGCACGTACATGTCGTTCTTCCTGTTCGGCGGGGAGTTCCCGGGTGACTCGATCATCCCGCGGCTCTACACCGTCCACGTGCTGCTGATCCCGGGCATCCTGCTCGCGCTGATCGCCGCGCACATGCTGCTGCTCGTCTACCACAAGCACACGCAGTGGCCCGGGCCCGGACGCACCAACGACAACGTCGTCGGCTACCCGATGCTCCCGGTCTACGCCGCCAAGGCCGGCGGGTTCTTCTTCATCGTGTTCGGCGTGACCGCGCTGATGGGTGCGTTCCTGTCGATCAACCCGGTGTGGCGCTACGGGCCCTACAACCCGTCCGAGGTCACCGCCGGCTCCCAGCCCGACTGGTACATGGGCTGGCCCGACGGCGCGCTGCGGATCATGCCCGGCTCGGAGACCCACCTGTTCGGCTTCACGCTCAGCTGGAACGTCTTCCTGCCGATCATCGTGCTGCCCGGACTGATGTTCACGATCCTGCTGATGCTGCCGTTCATCGAGGCCTGGATCACCGGCGACAAGCGCGACCACCACCTGCTCCAGCGGCCGCGCAACGCTCCGACGCGCACCGCGCTCATGGTCGCCCTGATGACGTTCTACGGCCTGCTCTGGGCGGCCGGCGGCAACGACATCATCGCGATCACGTTCCACCTGTCGATCAACCAGATCACCTACTTCATGCGGGCTGGCGGTGTTCGTCGGACCGGTGATCGCGTTCATCGATCACGCGCCGCTGGTGCATCTCGCTGCAGCGCAAGGACCAGGAGCGACCTGCTGCACGGCTACGAGACCGGCGTCATCATGCGCGACGCCCAGGGTGGCTACACCGAGCGGCACCTGCCGCTCCCCGACGGCCGAGGCCTACACCCTCACCGCGCGTGACCGCGACGAGATCCGGCAGCTCGAGGCCGGCACCGACGAGAACGGTGTCGCCGCCAAGGGCACCGGCAAGGCGAAGCTCCGGGCCCGGCTCTCCCAGTGGTGGTACGGCCACAACGTGCAGAAGCCCACCGTGGCCGAGCTCGAGGAGGCGCACCACCACGTCGAGGAGGAGGACGCGCACGACGCTCCCCTGGTCGGCCACGCCGCCGACGGCCACCAGTTCGACGGCCGGCACGACGTGGTCGAGGGTGACGACCTGGCGCACCACCGGGACTGACGCTTCGGGGCTGGTTGGATACCACGGTCCCGTGGTATCGAGCCACTTCCCTAGCGCTGCAAGCAGAGGGAAGTGGTTCGGATACCACGGGACCGTGGTGTTCGTGTGGTTGGCACCGGGCGACCCGGACCGCCGCGATCACCCACGGTCAAGGCGCTGCACGGCTGAGCCGTACGACGCTCGGGGTCAGAGCGCGGAGCCCTTCTCCCAGCTGCCCAACCCAGGTTCCAGTCGCCGTAACCGTTGGTGAGCGTCATCTGCTTGCTCGTGCCGGTGTACTCGACCACGTCGCCGGGGATGCTCTGGTTGTAGAGCCAGGCGGCGTTGTCGGTGCTCATGCCGGTGCAGCCGTGGCTGACGTTGGCGTAGCCCTGCGACCCGACCGACCACGGTGCGGCGTGCACGAACTCGCCCGAGTAGGTGACGCGCATGGCGTACTCGACGTCGTTGATGTCGTAGCCGTCGGCGCTGTTGGGGTCGATGCCGATCGTCTCGGAGTTCATCCGCTTGTGCCGGAACTTCTCGACGATCACCTTGATCCCGGAGCGGGTGGTGAACTTCGGCTGCTGACCGGTCGTGATCGGGATCGTGCGCAGCAGCTTGCCCGTCGCGGAAGACCTTCATCTGGTCGGTCTGGATGTTGACCTTGCTCACCATCGAGCGGCCCACCGTGAAGGAGACCTTGCGGTCTCTCCTGGCCGTAGATCCCGTTGCCCGCGCTCACGCTGTTGACGGCGACGTCGACGTTGATCTTGGAGCCGGCCTTCCAGAAGTGCGGCGGCCGGTAGTGCACGTTCTGGTCGTCGATCCAGTAGAAGCGGCCCTTCTGGCCCGCCGAGCTGGTGACCTTCATGTGCTTCTGGAAGTTCTTGCGGTCGGTCACGGGTACGTCGAAGTGGATCATGATCGGCATCCCGACGCCGACGGTCGATCCGCTGAGCGGGGTGACGCTCGGGTAGGTCTGCTCGTCCAGCGACAGGTTCGCGGTGCTGAAGCGCGACGAGTAGGTCTTGGTCATGCCCTCGGAGTCCTCGGCCACGGCCTGCACGACGTACTTCTTGCCCGGCTCCAGCCGCGATGTGGCGGTCCACCTGGTCTGCGACGCGTTGAGCCCGCCGGCGACCTTCTCGCCCTTGCGCGAGTGCACGAGCACCTTGCGGAAGGTGCCGTCGGCGGCGCGGAGCTGCACCATCCGGTCGACCCGGACGCCCGTGGCGCCCTGCTTGACGTTGGACGTGATCGAGACCGCCGGGGTCGGCGTCGGCGAGGACGACGGACTGTCGGCCTTCCCGCCGAGGTCGGGCCCGGCGCTGGGCGTGCTGCTGCCGCAGCCGGCCAGGGCGAGGAGCGCGAGCGCGCTCACGGCACCGGTCAGCCCCTGTCGGACGGGTCGGTGGTGTCGCACGGCCATGCAGGCTCCCCGAAGGTGGAGTTCAAGGTCGCGTCAAGGGTAACAACGAGACGCCCAGAACCGGAATCCGACGGAGCGTGGCGAGAGTCACGCTGTCTACCGCCGCGAGGGTCAGTGCGCGTGCTCGCCCCGGTAGTACTCGAAGATCCAGCCGCTCAGGGCGACCACGCCGAGCATCGCGCCGATGATGAACAGCCACCAGCCGATCACCACGCCGAGCACGATCACCGCGAGGCAGACGCCGCACCACAGCGGCCACCAGCTGTACGGCGGGAAGAACCCGAGCTCGCCGGCACCGTCGGCGATCTCGGCGTCCTTGCGGTCCTCGGGACGCGGCTCCATGTTCGTTGGCGTGGAAGCCGAGGTAGATGGTCACCATCAGCGTCAGCAGCGTGGTCATGGTCAGCGCGGACGTGCCCGTCCAGTCGCCGGTGATCAGCCAGTAGGTGGGCGACACGAGCACCAAGAACACGGTGCAGATCGCGAAGATCCAGGCCTCGGCCTTCATCTCAGTGCTGGTCCCTCTTGTCCGTGTTCGGTCGGCGACGTCCTTGCCTTGGCGTCGAGGTTCTCGCGGAGCAGACCTGCCCGGCCGGCGGTGTCCGGCGCGTCCTCGAAGCCGTCGTCGCCCTCCCCCATCTCCTCGTTCTCCGCCAGCTCCAGCGCCGCGATCTCCGGGTGGTGGAGGTCGAACGCCGGCGACTCGGAGCGGATCCGCGGGATGGTCACGAAGTTGTGCCGCGGCGGCGGGCAGCTCGTCGCCCACTCCAGCGAACGGCCCCAGCCCCACGGGTCGTCGACCGTCACCAGCGGCCCGTGGGCCGACTTGTAGACGTTCCAGAGGAACGGCAGCGTCGAGGAGGCGAGCAGGAACGCGCCGACCGTGGAGACCTGGTTCAGCGTGGTCCACCCGTCGCTGGGCAGGTAGTCGGCGTAGCGCCGCGGCATGCCCTCGACCCCGAGCCAGTGCTGGATCAGGAACGTGGTGTGGAAGCCGACGAACAGCAGCCAGAAGTGGATCTTGCCGAGCCGCTCGTCGAGCATCCGGCCGGTCATCTTCGGCCACCAGAAGTAGAAGCCGGCGAACATCGCGAACACGACGGTGCCGAACACCACGTAGTGGAAGTGCGCGACCACGAAGTAGGAGTCGGAGACGTGGAAGTCCAGCGGCGGTGACGCCAGGATCACGCCGGTCAGGCCACCGAACAGGAACGTGGTCAGGAAGCCGACGCACCACAGCATGGGGGTGTCCAAGGACACACTTCCCCCCCACATCGTGCCTATCCAGTTGAAGAACTTCACTCCGGTCGGTACGGCGATCAGGAACGTCATGCCGGCGAAGAACGGCAGGTTGACCGCACCGGTGACGAACATGTGGTGGGCCCAGACGGCGACCGACAGGACCGCGATGCCGAGCGTGGCGGCGACCAGACCGACGTAGCCGAAGATCGGCTTGCGGCTGAACACCGGCAGGATCTCGGTGATGATGCCGAAGAACGGCAGCGCGATGATGTAGACCTCTGGATGCCCGAAGAACCAGAACAGGTGCTGCCACAGGATCGGGCCACCGTGCACGGCGTCGAAGACGTGTGCGCCGACCTTGCGGTCGGCCTCCAGCGAGAGCAGCGCGCCGGCGAAGATCGGGAACGCGATCAGCACCAGCAGGCTGGTCACCATCGTGTTCCAGACGAAGATCGGCATCCGGAACATGGTCATGCCCGGCGCACGCATGCAGATGATCGTGGTGATGAAGTTGACCGCACCGAGGATCGTGCCGAGGCCGGCCATCCACAGGCCCATCACCCACAGGTCGCCGCCGATCCCGGGAGAGCGGACGGCGGTCGAGAGCGGTGTGTAGGCGGTCCAGCCGAAGTCGGCGGCACCGCCCGGGGTCAGGAAGCCGGAGGCCGCGATCAGGCCGCCGAACAGGAACAGCCAGTAGCTGAACATGTTGAGCCGCGGGAACGCGACGTCGGGCGAGCCGATCTGCAGCGGCATCACGACGTTGCCGAAGCCGAAGAACAACGGGGTCGCGAACAGCAGCAGCATGATCGTGCCGTGCATCGTGAACAGCTGGTTGTAGACCTCGTCGTTGACGACCTGGGTGCCGGGGAAGGCCAGCTCGGAGCGCATCAGCAGCGCCATGATGCCGCCGACGATGAACCACGCGAACGACGTGCCGAGGTAGAGCTTGCCGATCAGCTTGTGGTCCGTGGTGGTGAGCACGCGAACGACCTGCTGGCCGAGGGTGCGTGAGGGCGCGAACCCGGTCGAGGCGACCCGTTCGGCCCGGCCGACTGCTGGTGCGGTCACTCCGTGCCTCCGTCCTCGGACTTCAGTCCGGGCTGTTCCTTGACGTGCGACCCGCCCTCGGCCAGGCCGGTGTTGCCCTGCTTCTGGAGGGCCGCGAGGTGCGCTGCGTACCTGTCCTCGGAGACGACCTTGACGTTGAAGAGCATCCGGGAGTGGTAGACGCCGCAGAGCTCGGCGCACTTGCCGGCGTACGTGCCCACCCGGTCGGGGGTCAGCGAGAAGTTGTTGTCGCGCCCGGGGATGACGTCCATCTTGAACAGGAACGACGGCACCCAGAACGAGTGGATGACGTCGGGCGAGTAGAGGTTGAACCTGATCTTCTGGTCGACCGGAAGCCACAGCGTGGGCGCGTCGGCGGTGGTGCCGCCCTCGTGGACGGTCAGCGCCGTTGATCGCGTCGTCCTTGACGTAGTTGAACGTCCACGACCACTGCTGCCCCACCACCGTCGATCGTGTGCGCGGGGGTGCCCTGGTCGGCGGGAAGAACGTCGTCCTGCACCTTGAGCGTGTAGAAGAAGAAGACGATCACGATCATGACGGGCGCGACCGTGTAGAGGATCTCGATCGGGAGGTTGTAGCGCGTCTGCACCGGCACCTCGGTCTCGCTGCGCCGCCAGTAGCGGATCACGGCCCAGCAGATCAGGCCCCAGACCAGGACGCCGACGATGATCGCGGCCAGCCAGGCCCAGTGCCACAGGTCGTAGATGCGCTGCGCCTCCACGGTGCGCGGCGCCGGCATCGCGAGCCGCTCGAACTGGTTCTTGCCCTCGGCAGAGCAGCCGCTGAGCGCGAGCACCGAGACACCGAGGACGGTGCCCAGCGTCGCGCGACGGAGGCGCTTGCGGAGATGTGGAGCCACGAACGAGACCTCTTTCGTCATGCACAGCAGACACATACCGACGGTCACGTCGAACCCTACTACTGGACACGGGTCACGACCGGGGCAGGCCCCCGGCAGGTTCCGAGTACGTTTCGGCGTGTGGGACCCGCTCCGACGTACCTCGACAGCGCCTCGTCCGAGCCGCTGCACCCGGCCGCCCGGGCGGCTTTCGAGGCGGCGCTCGGCACGGTGTACGCCGACCCGCGCCGGCTGCACGGCCCGGCCCGCAACGCGCGACTCGTGCTCGACAACGCGCGGGCCGTCGTGGCGGAGTGCCTGCGCGTGCGACCCGACGAGGTGACGTTCACGCCGAGCGGCACCCATGCGGTGCATCTCGGTCTGCTCGGCCTGCTCGCCGGGCGCCGTCGTGGTGAGGGCCGGACGGTCGTGCACTCGGCGGTCGAGCACTCGGCGGTGCTGCACGCGGCGGCCTGGTCCCAGGCACCCACGCGCCAGCGTGCGGGTGGACGCGACCGGCCGGGTCGACCCTCGCGAGGTGGCCGAGGCGGCCCTGGGTGTCGACGGCGGGGCTGGCGTGCTGGCCGTGCAGACGGCCAACCACGAGGTGGGCACCGTCCAGCCGGTCGCCGACGTGGCCGCGGCGGTCGCCGGCCGCGCCACTCTTCACCGACGCCTGTGCGTCGCTGGGCCGGCTCCCGCTGCCCGCCGGCTGGTCGGCCGCGGCCGGCTCGGCGCACAAGTGGGGCGGTCCGGCCGGGGTCGGCGTGCTGCTGGTGCGCAAGGGCGCCCGGTGGCGCAACCCGTTCCCGGGCGACGACCGCGTGGACGAGCGCACGATCGGCTTCGAGAACGTGCCGGCCGCGCTCGCCGCGGCTGCGGCGCTGCAGGCGGTGGTCGCCGAGGCCGAGGAGACCAACCGCCGCCAGCACGCGCTGGTGGCCCGGGTCCGCGCGGCCGCTGCCGGGGTGCCCGACACCGAGGTGGTCGGCGCTCCCGAGGAGCGGCTCCCCCACCTGGTGACCTTCTCCTGCCTCTACCTCGACGGTGAGGCGCTGGTGACCGAGCTCGACCGGCACGGCTTCGGGGTCGCGAGCGGCTCGGCCTGCACGGCGAGCACGCTGGAACCGAGCCACGTGCTGGCCGCGATGGGCGCGCTCACGCACGGCAACGTGCGGGTGTCGCTCACCCGCGAGACGACGGCGGAGCAGGTCGACGAGTTCTGCCGGGTGCTGCCGGAGGTCGTGGCCCGGCTCCGGCGCGAGGGCCGCACCCCGTGAGCGAGGGTGCGAAGGTCCCGGACCTGGTGCTCGACTGCCGGGGCCTGGCCTGCCCGATGCCGGTCGTCGAGCTCGGCCGCCGGATCGGCGACGTGCCGGTCGGCGGCGTGGTCGCGGTCGAGGCCGACGACGTCGCCGCACGGGTCGACGTGCCCGCCTGGTGCCGGATGCGCGGCCAGGAGTACGTCGGCGAGGAGACCGCCGCCGACGGCGTGCCGTCGTACCTGGTGCGGCGGGTCAGCTGAGCGGCACTCAGCTCAGGTTCGGCTCGATGTCGGCGGTCGCGTCGGCGCCGTAGGTGCTGCTCGAACCGCGCGAGGAACTCGGCCTTGGTGAAGCTGTACTCCTGCGTGCCCACGCTCTCGACGACGTACGCCGCCAGCGTGCAGCCGACCTGGGCCGCGTGCTCGTAGCCGCTTCCCCACGACGAGCGCGGCCAGGAAGCCGGCCCGGAACGCGTCGCCGACACCGGTCGGCTCGACCGCGGTGACGTCGAGGGCGGCGGACCTCGATCGTGGCCTCGCCCGTCTGCTTGATCCGCACGCCCGTCGGCGCCGAGCGTCGACCACCTGGACGCCGACCCGGTCGAGGATCTCCGCCTCCGACCAGCCGGTCTTCTGCTCGATCAGGTGCGACTCGTACTCGTTGCTGAACAGGATCGCCGCGCCGTCGACGAGCTCGCGGATCAGGTCGCCGTCGCCGAACGCGAGCTGCTGGCCCGGGTCGGCGATGAACGGGTAGCCGCGCCTCGCGGCACTCGCGGGTGTGCCGGAGCATGCCTTCGGGGTCGTCGGGGCCGACCAGGACGTAGGTCGGGTCGCCGACCCGCTCGACGATCGGCGCCAGCGCGATCTCGCGCGCCTCGCTCATCGCGCCCGGGTAGAACGACGCGAACTGCGCCATCGTGCTGTCGGTCGTGCACACGAAGCGGGCGGTGTGGCGGGTCTCGGAGATGTGCACCGAGTCGCAGTCGACGCCGTTGTCGCTCGAGCCAGGTGCGGTAGTCGCCGAAGTCGATGCCGGCCGCGCCGACGAGCACCGGGCGGACGCCGAGCCGGGCCAGGCCGAAGGAGATGTTCGGGGCACAGCCGCCGCGTCGTACCTCGAGGTCGTCGACGAGGAAGGAGACCGAGAGCTTGTCCAGCTGCTCGACGACCAGGGAGTCGGAGAACTTGCCGCCGAACGACATCAGGTGGTCGGTGGCGATCGAGCCGGCGATCAGCAGAGACATGGGGATCCTGTTCTGGTGGGGTGGAGCCCATCCTTGCCCGCTGGAGCGGACCCGTCCAACCCATCCCCCCTCGCAACCCGGCCGCCGGTCCGCACTGCAACACAAAGGCCCCGTCTCACGACGGGGCCCTTGTCTGGAGTGGGGTGTGGCTCAGTGGAAGGAGTCCCCGCAGGCGCACGAGCCGGTGGCGTTGGGGTTGTCGATCGTGAAGCCCTGCTTCTCGATGGTGTCGACGAAGTCGATGGTGGCCCCGCCGAGGTAGGGCACGCTCATCCGGTCGACGACGACCGCGACCCCGTCGAAGTCGGTGACCGCGTCACCGTCGAGCGAGCGCTCGTCGAAGAAGAGCTGGTAGCGCAGACCGGAGCATCCGCCGGGCTGCACCGCGATGCGCAGCGCGAGGTCGTCACGACCCTCCTGCTCCAGCAGCGCCTTCACCTTGCGAGGCGGCGCCGTCGCTCAGGTTGATCCCGTCGGTGCGGGTCTCGTGCGTGTGCTGGACCTGCTCGGTCATGGTCTGTGCTCCCGGTGGAATGTGGGGGTGTTCGTGCAGGGTCAATCCTCCCACACGCGGGGTTATTCCTCCGAGTCCGGCGACTGAGCGAGCGAAGCGTCTCCGCGATCCGGCCGGAAGCCGGGTGACCCGTCTGGACCGGGCCGCGAGCGGGTCAGCGGGACCAGGTGCGCGCGGTGCGCTCGGCCAGCCGGGCCAGCGAGCCGGCTGGGTCGCCGAACGCGCGCTCCTCCCCCACCAGGTCGACCACGGAGTACGCCGACTCGACGCCGAGGGTGCGCATCTCGCGGGCGCCGATCAGCACCTGACCGGCCAGCGCGACGCAGGGCACGAGCGCCTCGGCGCACAGCTGGGCGACGCCGTACGGCACCTTGCCGGAGCGCGAGGAGAAGTCGAAGGCACCCTCACCGGTCACCACCAGGTCGGCGCCCCGGATCCGGTCCGCGAGCCCGACGGCCGTCGGCGACCAGCTCCACTCCGGGCTCGCGGATGGCACCGAGGAGCAGCAGCGCGAACCCGATCCCGCCCGCGGCGCCGGCGCCCTTCGCCGCGGCGGTGCGCCGGTCGGCGAGCGATGCCGAGCTGCTCGAGCCAGCCGTCGACGACGAGCAGCCGGTCCTCGGGGAGGCCCTTCTGCGGACCGTAGATCTTGGTCGCGCCCAGCAGCCCGGCCAGCGGGTTGTCGACGTCGCTGGCGGCGACGAGCTCGACGCCGCGCCAGTGCCTCGCGGGCGGGTGCCAGGTCGATCGCGGTGATCCCGTCGAGGGCAGCGGGCCCCGCGTCCAGCTCGGCCCCGGTGGCGGTCGCGCCGAGCGCGGCGAGCACACCGGCGCCACCGTCGTTGGTGGCCGAGCCGCCGAGCCCGACCACGATCCGGCGCGCGCCGCCCCCGACGGCGGCCAGCAGGAGCTCGCCGACGCCGTGGCTGGTGCCGCGCTCCGGCTGCCGCTCCGCGCGCCGGGGTGAGGTGCAGGCCGACCGCCTGCGCGGACTCGACGTACGCCGTGTCCCCGACGCGCAGCACGGTGGCCGGGCACCTGCGCGCCGTACGGGTTCGGAGACCGTGACGCCGAGCAGCTCGCCGCCGAGCGCCGCGTGCAGCACGTCGACGAACCCCGGTCCGCCGTCGGACATCGGCACCTGCACCAGCACGTCGCCGGCGCGCGCCGGGCCCAGCCCTCGCGCGATCGCGGCTGCCGCCTCGACCGCCGACAGCGTGCCGGCGAACTTGTCCGGTGCGACCACGATCCGCATGCGCCGGACGATAGCCCGAGGCCGAACTGTCGCGACGCGCCGGGCGGAGCGGACGGATTCGGCCTCGGACTACGCCGCGGCGGCGAGCGTCGTGACGTGTCCGAGCCGAGATCAGGCCGATGCGGACGAGGACGCGGCCGACGCGGACGGCTCTCCGACGAGAGCTACCACGCGCTGGACTCTGGGACCGGAGCCGGGCGCACCGCACCGCCGACGCACGGCGGCGCACTCCGCGGCCTGGCAGGCCGCACCGCGCACCTGCTGGCCACCGACCCGGGCGGCTCCTGGGTGGCCGAGCGCGGCACGGCGCATGGTCGGCTTCGCGACGTCGTTCACGCGCGAGCTGATGTGGATCCTGGCGTCGTTCGCGGTGCGGCCCGGGCTGCAGGGCGGCGGCGTCGGCCGGGCGCTGCTGGAGCCGGCGCTGCGCTACGGGCGCGGCTGCCTGCGCGGGATGTTCAACGCCTCGCGAGGACCCGCGGGCGACCCGCCGCTACCGGGCGGCCGGCTTCACGCTGCACCCGCAGATGTACCTCCGCGGCACCGTCGACCGCTCGGTGCTGCCGGTCGTCGAGCACGTCCGCGAGGGCAGCGCGGGCGACATCGACCTGCTGGACTCGATCGACCGTCGCACCCGCGGCGCCGCCCACGGCTCCGACCACGCGGTGCTGCACGCAGACGTTCCGGCTGCGTCGTGACCGACCGTCCGGCGGGCTCCGGCTACGCCTACGTCCACACCGACGGGTCGCCGGTGCTGCTGGCCGCGACCGACCGGCGTACGGCGAGCACGCTGGCCTGGGAGGCGCTCGCGTCGTCGTCGCCGGAGTGCCCGGTGACCGTCGGCCCACGTCACCGCCGAGAACGAGTGGGCGGTCGACGTCGGGATGGCCGCCCGGCTCGACCTGCACCAGCGCGGCTACCTCGCGGTCCGGCACATGAGCCCGCCCGCGCCGTACCTGCCGCACGGGGCGCTGCTGTGAGCGCTCAGCTCGGTGACGTACTCGCCGGCGTTGAACAGCTCGAGGTCCGGGTCGTCGGCGAGGATCCGGGCCCGGGTCCGGCGCCGGTAGCGCCAGATCTGGACCAGGCCGAGGCGCCCAGAGCAGGTACTGGAAGCTCATCGCCCAGCGGAACGCCGTCGGCGGTGTAGTCGCTGCCGCCGCCCGGGGTGCGCCAGTCGAGGATCAGCCCGATCGCGATCACCAGCACCAGGCTGGCGATGAAGCCGCCCTGGTTGATGATCCCGGTGGCGCTGGCCAGCCGGCCGGGCCGGGTTGGACGTGCGGCCGAGGTCGAAGCCGATCATCGAGGCCGGGCCGCCGACGCCCGACCACCACCACCAGCACGACGAGCAGCCACAGCGGCGCGTCGCCCGGCCAGGCCAGCACCGACGGTCCAGACCGTCGACGATCGCGAGCACGATCGCCGAGCACCAGCGTCGAGCGGTGCCACGGCTGCACGGTGATCCGCCAGCCGAGCACCGGCCCGGCGCTCATCACCGCCAGCACCATCAGGGTCAGCAGCAGGCCGGCGGTCTGCCTCGCTGCGTGCCCTCGCCCGGACGAAGAACGGGTAGCCCCAGAGCAGGCCGAGCGTGGTCGCGCTGAACTGCGTCGAGAAGTGCATCCAGAAGCCGAGCCGGGTGCCGGGGTGCTCCCACGAGGCGCGCAGGCTCGCGCGGACCGCGGCGAGCGACAGCGCCGGGCCGCGCATCGACGCGGCTGCCCGGGGCGTCGTGCACGACGAGCAGCAGCGCGACGGCTCAGCACGATGCCGAGCGACGCGGCGAGCAGGTAGGAGCGGGTCCAGCCGAGGTGCGCCAGCGCCCAGGTCATCGGGATCGCCGCCAGGATCGCTCCGGACTGGCCGATCACGCCGGTCAGCTGGGTGATGATCGGGATCCGGCGCGGGCGCGAACCAGGTGTTGACCAGCCGCAGCACGCAGATGAACGTCATCGCGTCGCCCATCCCGACGAACAGCGCGGGCCAGCAGCGCCCAGCCGTAGCTGTCGGCGAACGCGAAGCCGGCCTGCGCGAGCGGTCAGCGTGAGGGCGCCGGCGAGCAGCACCGCGCGCGGGCCGAACCGGTCGACCAGCAGCCCGACCGGGATCTGCATCGCGGCGTAGACCAGCAGCTGGAGCATCGTGAACGTGGCCAGCTGGGAGGCGCCGATGTCGAACCGGTCGGCCGCCGCGAGGCCGGCGACCGCCAGCGACGAGCGGTGGAAGACGGCGAGCAGGTAGACCAGCAGCCCGACCACCCAGACCGCGATCGCCTGCCGCAGCCGGCGCTCGACGGCGCGGTCGCGCTCCCCGGGCGATCGGCGGCGCTGGCTCACGCCCCGATTCTCGCAATGGGAGCGTGGTGCCCATGACCAGCGTCCAGACGTCCCTCCAGCTCGCCGACTGGCGGGCCCGCGTGGCCCGGCTGTACGCCGCCGTACGTGCGGAGCCCGACGCCGGCCGACGGGCACCGGCTCTGGCGCGACGGCCGCACCGAGCTGTTCGCCACCCATCCGCAGAGCCCGATCGCCGACCAGCCCGAGCTGCGCGAGAGCGGGCGTCGCCTACTGGCCCTACGACCCCGACCTGCGGTTCACCGCCGAGGTGCTGGAGGCGGAGCCCGAGGAGATCGAGGTCTACGTCGGCGACGACGGCATGGTCACGCTCGCGCGGGTCGGCCGGCTCGAGCTGCCGGTCGGGTCGCTCGACGTCTGGCGGCTGCTCGGGTACGCCGGCGGGCTGTTCGTGCCGCTGCGCGACGGCACCTCCGGTGACCCGTCGTACGGCGGCGGTCGCTACCTGCTGGACACCGCCAAGGGCTCCTGGCTCGGCGGCGACGACCGCCACCTGGTCGTCGACCTCAACTTCGCCTACCACCCGTCGTGCCGCTACGACCCGCGCTGGACCTGCCCGCTCGCCCAGCCCGGCAACACGTCGCGATCCCGGTCGAAGCCGGCGAACGGCTCTGAACCGACCGTGGGAGACTTGTTGTCATGACGACAGTCGAACTGCCCCTGCTCCCGCTCGGCCGCGGGACGGACCTCGAGTCCGAGCGGGGCGTCGAGTGCCCGGGTGACCTGCCTGCGGCCTCCGACCCCGACCTGGTGGCGCGCGCGACGGCGGCCAAGGACGCGCTCGGCGACAAGGTGTTCGTGCTCGGGCACCACTACCAGCGCGACGAGGTGATCCAGTTCGCCGACGTCACCGGCGACTCGTTCAAGCTCGCGCGCGACGCGGCCGCCCGGCCGGAGGCGGAGTACATCGTCTTCTGCGGCGTGCACTTCATGGCGGAGTCCGCCGACATCCTGACCGCGCCCGAGCAGAAGGTGATCCTGCCCGACCTCGCGGCCGGCTGCTCGATGGCCGACATGGCCCGGCATCGCGCAGGTCGAGGACGCGTGGGACGCGCTGACCGAGGCCGGCGTCGCCGACGTCGTCGTACCGGTGACCTACATGAACTCCTCCGCCGACATCAAGGCGTTCTGCGGCAGGCACGACGGCGCCGTCTGCACGTCGTCCAACGCGCAGGCGGCGCTGGAGTGGGCCTACGCGCAGAAGGGGCCGGACACCAAGGTGCTGTTCCTGCCCGACCAGCACCTCGGTCGCAACACCGCCGTGCTGGAGATGGGCCTCGCGCTCGACGACTGCGTCGTCTGGAACCCGCACAAGCGCGACGGCGGGCTCACCCCCGAGCAGCTCGCGAGACGCCAGGATGATCCTCTGGCAGGGGCACTGCTCGGTGCACGGCCGGTTCACCGCCGACGTGGTCGACGACGTGCGCGCCCAGGTGCCCGACGTCCACATCCTGGTGCACCCGGAGTGCCGGCACGAGGTCGTGCTCAAGGCCGACCTGGTCGGTTCGACCGAGTTCATCATCAAGACCAGTCGAGGCCGCACCTGCCGGCTCCGCCTGGGCGATCGGCACCGAGCTCAACCTGGTCAAGCGGCTGGCCGCGCAGCACCCGGACAAGCGGATCATGTTCCTGGACAAGACCGTCTGCTACTGCTCGACGATGAACCGGATCGACCTCCCGCACCTCGTCTGGGCGCTGGAGAGCCTCGCCGACGGCACGCCGGTCAACGTGATCGAGGTCGACCCCGACACCGAGCACTGGGCCCAGGTCGCCCTCCAGCGGATGCTGGACCTCCCCGGCAAGAGCCACCGCGACTGATCCTCCGGTCGTCCGGGGTACAGAGGGCGGGGCAGCCCCAGACGGCATCCACTTGGCGAGGTCGGGCTCGACCGGGAGCTCGTGCGTCGAGCTGGTGCGCACCTGCATCTCGAGCAGCGACTCGCGCTGGCGGTCCTCCGGCGCGCCCACGGGGGCGAACGGGTAGAAGCTGCCGGTCGCGTAGCGGTAGACCAGCCCGAGCGTGCGCCCGGCCCGGTCGCGGAAGCCGACCACGCGGCACAGCAGACCGCTGGCGAAGCCCTCCGCCTCGAGCGTGCTGTTGACCGCGTGCAGGTCGGTGACCAGGGCGCCCGGGTCGACCGGCTCGGTGCGGACCACCAGCCAGGTGAAGCCGAAGCTGTCGTCGACCCGCTCGACGTCGGGGCCCTCGTCGGAGTCGAGCAGCGCCACCAGCCGCTCCTCCGCGTCGAGGAACGCCGGCCCTTCGGCCTTGCGGTAGCAGACCGCCCCGATGCCGGTGGGCGCGAAGTCCATCGCCGTCTCGCAGCGTGATCGCGGCACCCGGGATGCCGAACAACGCGTCGAGCGCGGGCCGGCGCGGCGTCGTACGACCGCTGAGGGTCTGCCAGATGCCCACCGGTCAGCGACCGGTCTCGGTGAACCCGCCGTCGAACGGACGGCCCAGATCCGCGGCGACCCGGGAGAGCTGCTCGAGGCGCTGCTCCAGCGACGGGTGGGTCGAGGTGAGCGTCCGCAGGGAGACGCCGGCCACCGCCGGGGCGATGAAGAAGGCGTTCATGGAGCTCACCTCGCGCAGGTCCTTCTTCGGCAGCACCGACATCTCGCCGGAGATCTTGACCAGCGCGCGACGCCAGGGCCTGCGGCCGCTGGGTGAGCATGGCGCCGCTGCGGTCGGCGCACAGCTCGCGATAGCGCGAGAGCATCCGCGTGAGCACGAAGCTGATCGCGTAGACGACGAGGCTGACCACGAGGGCCACCATCAGCGCCGCGAAGCCGCCGATGCCGTCGTCGTCGTCGTCGTCGCTGCGGCCGCCGCCGAAGAAGAGGCCGTACTGGCCGACCTGCGTGATCATGCCGGCGATCACGCCCGCGCACGAGGCCACGGTCATCACCAGGACGTCGCGGTGGGCGACGTGGGACAGCTCGTGGGCCAGCACGCCCTCGAGCTCCTCCGCGCTGAGCGTCTTAAGGATGCCGGTCGTGACGCAGACCGCGGAGCGCTGCGGGGACCGGCCGGTGGCGAACGCGTTGGGCAACGCCGTGTCGGCGATCGCCACCACCGGCTTGGGCATGTCGGCGAGCGCGCACAGCCGGTCGATCATGCCGTGCAGCTCGGGCGCCTGCTCGGGTGTGACCACGCGGGCCCGCATCGCCCGGAGCGCGACCTTGTCGGAGTTGTACCACTGGTCCACCAGGCCATGCCGAGCCCGATCAGGGCGATCGACCGGGACCAGCCCGCCGAAGCCGGCCTGGATCGCGACCACATCAGCACGACCATGAACGCGACGAACAGCGCGCCCAGCAGGAACATCACCGTCGTCATCCGCAGCGGTGAGCCCGCGTGTCGTGGGCGAACCGCGTGGTGCGGGTCGCTGGTCATGGTCGTGTGCTCCTTTATCGGTGTCGGCCGTCAGTCGGCCGGTCTGGTCTGCTGCTCGGGTGCCGGCGGCTCGCCGGGCTGGGTGTACTTCGGGGCGCCCTCGTCGACCGACTCGGCGTCGAGGAGCTCGTCGCCGGAGCCGGCGGGCAGCGCCTCCGGGGTCTTGCCGGCCTTGAGCGCCGCGAGCTCGCGCTCGACGTCGGACTGCGAGCTCATCGCCTCGAGCTCGCGAGCGATGTCGTCGCCGCGGCCGAGGGCGGTCGGCGTCGTCGAGCGCGCCCGAGGCCAGGAGCTCGTCGATCGCGCCGGCGCGGGCCTGCATCTGCGCGGTCTTGTCCTCGGCCCGCTGGATCGCCTGGCCGACGTCGCCCATCTCGGTGGAGATGCCGGAGAAGGCCTCGTTGATCTTGGTCTGCGCCTCGGCGGCCGTGTACGTCGCCTTGATCGTCTCCTTGCGGGTGCGGAAGGCGTCGACCTTGGCCTGCAGCTGCCTGCGAGGCGCGGGTCAGCTTCTCCTCCTCGCCCTGGAGCTGGGCGTGCTGCTCCTTGAGGTCGGTCACCTGGCCGGTGAGCCCGGACTTGCGCGTGAGCGCCTCGCGGGCGAGGTCCTCACGGCCGACGTCGATCGCCTTCTGGGCCTGCTCGGTCAGCTTGCTCGACTGGCTCTCCAGCTGGGTGATCTGCATCTCGACCCGCTTGCGGCTGGTGGCCACGTCGGCGACGCCGCGTCGTACCTTCGTGAGCATCTCCAGCTGCCGCTCGTAGCTGTAGTCGAGGGTCTCGCGCGGGTCCTCCGCGCGGTCGAGCGCCTTGCTCGCCTTCGCCTTGAAGATCATCGTGAATCGCTGCCACAGGCCCATCGGATGGTCCCTTCTCAGTCAGGTGCGGAGTGCGCGCCGCAGCCGTTCGGTCCGGCCGCTGTGCTACCTCCAACCTACGAGGGCAACGGTTGGCCTGGATACATCGTTCCCGCACCGGTCCGGCCCGTCCTGGTCGGTACGCCGGAACGCGCGCGGGTAGGCTGAGCGATCCTCCCGTCCGCCGCACCGAAAGCCACGTGACGACACCCGTGTTCCGAACGCACCGCGAAGCCGCAGCCCGAGCCCGTCCAGGTCGAGAAGCTCGACGGCAAGGGCCGGCCGACCCCGACCCGCAAGGAGGCCCAGGCGGCCGCCAAGGAACGCGCCCGGATGGGCATGGACAAGAAGAACGCCCAGAAGGTGCTCCGGCAGCGTCGCGCGCAGGACAACCAGCAAGATGCGCGAGGGCATGCGCACCGGCGACCAGCGCTACCTGATGGAGCGCGACAAGGGCCCGGTGAAGGCGTTCGTGCGCGACTACGTCGACGTCCGGATCTCGTTCATGGAGTACCTGCTGCCGGTCCTGGTGCTGATCATGGTGCTCCAGTTCGCCGGTCGTGCCGCAGCTGCAGTGGCGCCGAGCTCTGGTCGGCCACGATCCTGCTGCTCGTGCTCGAGGTGGCGTGGCTGCTCTCGCGGCTCGGCAAGGAGATCAAGCACCCGGTTCCCCGAGGAGAACGCCCGCGGCTGGCGCTTCTACGCGCTGATGCGGGCGATCCAGCTCCGGCCGCTGCGGATGCCCAAGCCGCGGCTCGAAGCCGCGCCAGCCCCTGCCCAAGCGCTACTGACGCTCCGGGAGCTACTGCTGGTCTAGGGAGTGTCTGATGGATCCATGGCCTGCTGCGCGCCGCCCGGCACGCACGCTGGCTGCGTTCTCGTCGGTCAACGCGGCGCTGCCGCGCCTTCCCTCCTCGGCCTAGCCACCACCCCAACGAATCGCTCGCTGCGCTCCCGATTCGCCGGGGACCTCGGAAGAACGCTCGCACGCACTGGACGACGCTCGCGACGGCCGAGATCCATCAGACACTCCCTAGCCGCATCGGGCCGTAGACCTGGCGCTCGCCCTCGAACAGGGTGACCGCGGCCGCGCCCTCGTCGGCGAGCTCGGTCCAGAACTCGCCGACCCACGACTCGGCCTCGGCGCGGGTCGGGAACTCCTGGCGGCCGTCGGCCGGCTCGACGGTCGAGCCGTCGTCGGCCTCGAGCCGCCACCACCACGGGTTGTCGGAGGACGGGGCATTCAGGACTCCTTGACGTCGGTCTGCACGAACGGGGGGCGGGTGACCACGAACACCTCGGGGCGGCCGCGGACGTCCACCAGCACCTCGGCGCCGTCCTCGACCTGGTGGTTGAGCAGCGCCAGCGCGACGCCCTTGCGCAGCGTCGGTGAGAACGTGCCGGAGGTGACCTCGCCGGCCGCGAAGTCGCGGGTGAGCATCACCCGCATGCCGGGCCGCGCGATGCCGCGGCCGGAGGCGACCAGGCCGTTGAGGCGCATCGTCACACCCGCCTCCTTCTCGGCCACCAGGACGTCGCGGCCCCAGAACGCCGGCTTCTTCCAGCCGACCGCCCAGCCGAGGCGGGCCTGGTTGGGGGTGACCCGCAGGGAGATGTCCTGACCGTGCAGCGGGTAGCCCATCTCGGTGCGCAGCGTGTCGCGGGCGCCGAGGCCGCAGGGCTGGATGCCGTGCTCCTCGCCCGCCTCGAGCAGGTCGTCCCACAGGGCCGGCGCCGCCGCGTTGGGCACGACCAGCTCGTAGCCGCGCTCGCCGGTGTAGCCGGTGCGGCAGTCGACGACGACCTCGCCGGCGTAGGTGTGCTCCACGAAGGACATGTACCCGTGGCCGGTCGGCAGCCCGGCGGCCGTCGAGCACCTCGTCGGACCGCGTGCCCTGCACGGCGAGCACGGCGTGGGTCTCGTGGTGGTCGGTGATCGTCACGCCCTCGGGCTTGCCGGCCTCGAGCCGGCGGACGACCTCGGCCGTGTTCGCCGCATTGGGCACCAGCAGCAGGTGGTCGTCGTCGAGCAGGTAGACGATCAGGTCGTCGACGATGCCGCCCGTCGCGTCGTCGCAACAGAGCGTGTACTGCGCCCGGCCCGGGCCGATCCGGCCGAGGTCGTTGCTCAGCGTCGCGTTGACGTACTCCTGCGCGCCGTCGCCGCGCACCACCACCTTGCCGAGGTGCGAGACGTCGAAGATGCCGACGGACTGACGGACCGCCGTGTGCTCCTTGATGACCCCGGCGGGATACTCCAGCGGCATCTCCCACCCGCCGAACTCCGCGAACTTCGCGCCGAGCGCGACGTGCCGGTCGTGCAAGGGCGACTGCTTGAGGGCCATGCGCGGCAAACTACCGCAGGCTCGACTCTCCCCTGCCCGGCATAGAGTGCCCCGCGTGACGTCGTACACGCTCCGCAAGGGCAACCCCGACAAGACCCGCGCCGACGTGGTGGTCGTGGGGGTCGCCCGCAACAGCAAGGGCCCGGTCGTGGCCGCCGGAGGCGAACCGGTGGCGAAGGCCTACGGACGTAGGTTCGCCCCGCTGCTCGCGTCACTGGGCGTGACCGGCAAGGCCGGCGAGGCGTTCCGGGTGCCCACCGGCGGCACGGTCACCTCTCCCACCCTGGTGCTGGTCGGGCTCGGCGACCTCGGCCGCGGGAGCCAGAAGCTCACCGCCGAGCAGGTACGACGGGCCGCCGGCGTCGCCGCCCGCAACGTCGGCAACGCGGCGTCTGTCGCGCTCGCGCTGCCGGCGGCGGACGCGGCGCAGGTGCGTGCGGTCGCCGACGGCTTCCTCACCGGCAGCTACGCCTTTCACGGCAGCAAGGCCGGGGCGAAGCAGAAGCCGGTCGCCGAGGTCGCGATCCTCTCCGAGGCGGCCCGCCACAAGGACTGCGTCGAGGCGCTCGCGACCGCCCAGGTGCTCGCCGGTGTCGGCGACACGGCCCGCGACTGGGTGAACACGCCGGCCAACCTGCTCCGCCCGGCCGAGTTCGCCGACCAGGTGCGGGCGATCGAGGGCAAGCGGAGGAACCCCAAGGTGGCGGTCACCGTCCTCGACGAGGTGGAGCTCGAGGAGCTCGGCTGCGGCGGCATCCTGGGCGTCGGCATGGGCTCGGACAGCCCGCCGCGACTGGTGAAGCTGGAGTACCGCCCCGAGGGCGCGGAGAAGCACGTGGCCCTGGTGGGCAAGGGCATCACCTACGACTCCGGCGGCCTCACGATCAAGTCGGGCGCGTCGATGGCAACCATGAAGTGCGACATGGCGGGCGCCGCCGCCGTGATCGCGGCGACGTACGCCCTGGCGGAGCTGGAGGTGCCGGTCGCGGTCACCACCTACGCACCACTGGCGGAGAACATGATCTCCGGGCGCGCGGTGCGGCCCGGCGACGTGCTGCGGATGTACGGCGGCAAGACGGTCGAGGTGATGAACACCGACGCCGAGGGCCGGCTGATCCTCGCCGACGCGCTCGTGATGGCCGCCGAGCTCGACCCCGACGTGATCGTCGAGATCTCCACCCTCACCGGGCCGTGCGTGGTGGCGCTCGGCGACCGCGTCGCGGGCCTCTTCGGCGACGACGAGACGGTGGCCGGCGTGCAGGCGGCCGCGGAGTCCACCGGCGAGCTGCTGTGGCGGCTGCCCGTGCCCGAGGAGACCCGGGAGCAGATCCGCACCGAGTCCAAGATCGCCGACCTGCTGCAGCACAACTGGGTCCGCTGGGGCGGCGCGCTCTGGGCGGCCGCCTTCCTCACCGAGTTCGTCGACGGCAAGCCGTTCGTGCACCTCGACGTCGCCGGGCCGGCGTACAACAACCGGGCCCCCTGGGGACACGTCCCCTCCGGCGGCACCGGCTTCGGCATCCCGACGATCGTGGAGTACGTCGCCTCACTGGCGAGCAGCGCGGAGCCGGCGGACGCTCAGTAGAAGTTGTTGCCGGGCTTCTTCCGGCTCTGCCTGCGGTTGAACTCGCGCATCCGGACCGGGATGCCGACCACTGCCGCGTCGTACGACGGGATGCCGAGGCGGTTGCAGAAGTCGTGCGCCCAGCGCACCGACGACACCCGGCGCCGGGTCCACTCGCCGTCGTGCGCGACCAGCAGCAGGGTCACCGACGAGACCGCGGTCTGCGGCTCCAGGAAGCCCTCCACGCCGCGGCGCGCGGCCACCCACTCGCGGAGATGCTTCTCGTCCGCGGAGTCGGACACGCGGGTCTGTCCCGTGCTGCTGCGGCGGAAGCGGTCGAACAGGCCCATGGGTCCAAGTGTGACGGACAGACGCCAGAAGGGGTGGCGAACGCGGCGGACGAGGCCCGAGTGGCGGCACCCCGGACGCGGTGGTGGACTGCTTCCGGGAAGTGCAAGGATGAGCCGGTGCCCGACTCCGGGCAGTTGATCTTGGGAGGGCGAGAGCAGCAGTGGCGGACGCAGCCGAGTTCGACATCGTGATTCTGGGAGCGGGGTCCGGAGGCTATGCATGCGCCCTGAGGGCCGCACAGCTCGGACTCTCGGTCGCGCTGGTCGAGAAGGGCAAGCTCGGCGGCACGTGCCTGCACGTGGGCTGCATCCCGACCAAGGCGCTCCTGCACGCGGCCGAGGTCGCAGACGCCACGCGCGAGTCCGAGCAGTTCGGGGTCCGGGCGACGTTCGACGGCATCGACATGGACGGCGTCAACGCCTACAAGGACGGTGTCGTCGACCGGCTGTTCAAGGGCCTCACCGGTCTGATCAAGGGCCGCGGGATCACCGTGGTCGAGGGCAGCGGACGGCTCGTCTCACCGACGACGGTCGAGGTGGACGGCACGTCATACGTCGGCCGCCACGTGGTGCTGGCATCCGGCTCCTACTCCCGCTCGCTCCCGGGCCTCGACGTCGACGGTGAACGCGTGATCACCTCCGAGCACGCGCTGCGGCTCGACCGCGTGCCCGCGTCGGCGATCGTGCTCGGCGGCGGCGTGATCGGCTGCGAGTTCGCCAGCGTGTGGGCGTCGTTCGGCACCCAGGTCACCGTCGTCGAGGCACTCCCCCGGCTGGTGCCCGCCGAGGACGAGGCGTCGTCCAAGGCGCTGGAGCGGGCGTTCCGCAAGCGCAAGATCGGTTTCCGCACCGGCACCCCGTTCCAGAGCGTGAAGAGCTCCGACGACGGCGTGCTGGTCACGCTCGAGGGCGGCGACACGATCGAGGCCGAGCTGTTGCTGGTCGCGGTCGGCCGCGGCCCGACGACGGACGGGCTCGGCTACGAGGAGCAGGGCGTCGCGATGGAGCGCGGGTTCGTGCTCGCCGACGAGCGCTGCCGCACCAACGTCGACGGCGTGTTCGCGGTGGGCGACATCGTGCCCGGCCTCCAGCTGGCGCATCGTGGCTTCCAGCAGGGCATCTTCGTGGCGGAGGAGATCGCCGGGCTGGCGCCGGCACCGATCGACGAGGCGGGCATCCCGCGGGTGACGTACTCCGACCCCGAGATCGCCTCCGTCGGGCTGACCGAGGCGCAGGCGCGGTCGACGTACGGGGACGACGCGGTGGAGACGCTCAGCTACGACCTCGGCGGCAACGGCAAGAGCCAGATCCTGAAGACGCAGGGGTTCGTCAAGCTGGTCCGTCGTACCGACGGGCCGGTGGTGGGCGTGCACCTGGTCGGCGCCCGTGTCGGCGAGCTGATCGGCGAGGCGCAGCTGATCTACAACTGGGAGGCCTTCCCGGAGGACGTCGCTCCGCTCGTGCATGCCCACCCCACCCAGAACGAGGCGCTCGGCGAGGCCCATCTCGCGCTCGCCGGCAAGCCCTTGCACGCCCACTCCTGAACCCTCGAAACCGGAAGGTCCCCCATGTCGACACCCGTGAACCTCCCCGCCCTCGGCGAGTCCGTCACCGAAGGCACCGTGACCCGCTGGCTCAAGCAGGTCGGTGACGAGGTGGCGGTCGACGAGCCGCTGCTCGAGGTCTCCACCGACAAGGTCGACACCGAGATCCCTTCGCCCGTCGCCGGCACCCTGCTGGAGATCAAGGCGCAGGAGGACGAGACGGTCGAGGTCGGCGCGGAGCTGTGCGTGATCGGCGACGAGGGTGAGGGCGGCGGCTCCGACGACGGTGAGCAGCAGGACGAGGCCGCCGAGGCGGAGCCCGAGCCCGAGCCGGAGTCCGAGCCGGAGCCCGAGCAGGAGGACGAGCCGGAGTCCGAGGCGGAGCCCGAGCAGGAGGAGCAGCCCGCCGCCGAGGAGAAGCAGGAGTCCTCCGGGGACGGCGGCGGAGACAGCGGAGGCGGTGGCGGTGAGAGCACGCCCGTGACCCTGCCCGCACTCGGTGAGTCCGTCACGGAAGGCACCGTGACCCGCTGGCTGAAGAAGGTCGGCGACGACGTGGCGGTCGACGAGCCGCTGCTCGAGGTCTCCACCGACAAGGTCGACACCGAGATCCCCTCGCCGGTCGCGGGCACGCTGCTCGAGATCAAGGTCGACGAGGACGAGACCGTCGAGGTCGGCGCCGAGCTCGCCGTGATCGGGAGCGGCGACGCGCCATCGGGTGGCGGCGGCGGTGGCCAGGACCGGGCACAGGAGCCCGAGCCCGGAGAAGCCGAGCCGGAGCCGACGAGCCGAGCCGGAGCCCGAGCCGGAGCCAGCCGCCGAGGAGCAGGCGCCCGAGCCCGAGCCGGCGAAGCCGGCAGCGCCGACGCACGCCGAGCGGAGCCCCTCGAGTGGCGACGAGGGCGTGTACATCACGCCGCTGGTCCGCAAGATGGCGGCCGAGTACAACGTCGACCTCGGCTCGATCAAGGGCACCGGCGTCGGCGGCCGGATCCGCAAGCAGGACGTGCTGGCAGCCGCGTCGGAGGACGCGAAGACCCAGAAGCGGGCGCAGCGCCCGGCGCCCGCGGCGGCCGCGCCGGCGCCCGCGGCAGCCGGCCGGCTGCCGCCCCCGCCCCGACGACACCGGCCCGGACGACGCCGGCCGCGGCGTCGCCGAGCCCGCTGCGGGGCAAGACCGAGCCGATGACCCGGCTGCGCAAGGTGATCGCCAAGCGGATGGTCGAGTCCCTCCAGGTCTCCGCACAGCTGACCACGGTGGTCGAGGTCGACGTGACCTCCATCGCCCGGCTGCGGTCGGCGGCCAAGGCCGAGTTCGAGGCGCGCGAGGGCACGAAGCTCTCGTACATGCCGTTCTTCGCGAAGGCGACCGTCGACGCGCTCAAGGCGCACCCGTCGCTGAACGCCGGCATCGACACCGAGAAGGGCGAGATCACCTACTACGACCGCGAGAACCTCGCGATCGCCGTGGACACCGAGAAGGGTCTGCTGACTCCGGTGGTCAAGGATGCGGGTGACCTCTCCATCGCCGGCCTCGCCCGCAAGATCGCCGACGTGGCCGACCGCACGCGCAACAACAAGATCAGCCCGGACGAGCTGTCCGGCGGCACGTTCACGTTGACCAACACCGGATCGCGGGGCGCGCTGTTCGACACGCCGATCATCAACCAGCCGCAGGTCGCGATCCTCGGCACCGGTTCGGTGGTGAAGCGGGCGGTCGTGATCGACGACGAGAACCTCGGCGAGACGATCGCCGTGCGCCAGATGGTCTACCTGGCCCTCACCTACGACCACCGGCTGGTCGACGGTGCCGACGCGGCGCGGTTCCTCAGCGACGTGAAGGCCCGCCTGGAGAGCGGTCAGTTCGAGGTCTGACAACGCCTGCTGCCCCGCTCACCACCGGAGGAGCGGGGGCGTGGGGGGCCGGCGCCCTTTGCAGGTGACGAGACCGCGATGGAGTGCCTACTCCCGGAGCCGGAGCCATCACGGTCGTCGACGGCCCTCCCGCCGGACGCCGACCCCCGATGGTCCAAGCATGCGCACGAGCAAGCGTCCAGCGCTCCGCCCTTTCGGGCGAAATGACCAGAACCGCCCCGGCCGTCATTGTGCCGGGGCGGTTCTGCGTCTCTGAGTCCCCAGCGCCCCGGATCGCGTCGGGGAGGGCACACCGTGGGCCTGGGCTGGACTCGTTCACGGTTCCCGTTCGTGGATGCCCCAAACCCAAATTCCGCTAAACAAGCGCGCCCTGACGTTCTACCCGCATTCCCGTCGCTGCGGTTTCAACCCCATTACCTCCGGCGGCCGCGAGCCGTCGCCTCGACGCGCTCGCTGGCGCTCGCTGCTCGACCAACGGAACATGGACCATGGCCTCCACCGTCGTGCTGGTCAACGGCCGCTTCCAGGCGTTCAGCGCCCAGCACTTCATGCTGCTCGCCATGTTCCTGCTCGTCTGCGTGGCGCTGGTGGTCGTGGGCCGGCGCCGGCGTGGCGACGACACGGTGTTCCGACGCGGCTTCGCGATCGTGCTCGCGTGCGTGGTCGTGCCGATCCAGGTCGTGCAGCTCCGCCCGTGGGACTTCGACCTGCAGTCATCGCTGCCGATCAACCTGTGCGACCTGGCGTGGCTCTGCGCTGTCTACGCCCTGTGGACCCGTCGTCCGTGGGCGGTGGCGCTCACCTACTACTGGGGCCTGACCCTGACCAGCCAGGGCATCCTGACCCCGTCGCTGGGCCAGGAGTTCCCCGACCCGCGTTACTTCGGGTTCTGGGGACTGCACTTCCTGACCGTGTGGAGCGCCGTCTACCTGGTCAGCTCGGGCAACCCGCCGACGTGGCGTGGCTACCGTTTCACCGTTGTCGTCACCGCGGTCTGGGCGTCGGTGACGATGCTCCTCAACGCCGTGGCGGGCACCAACTACGGGTACCTCAACCGCAAGCCGGACAGCGCTTCGCTCCTCGACCTGCTGCCGGGATGGCCGGCGTACGTCGTGCTCGAGATCCTGGTCGTGGCCGTGGTCTGGGCGTTGATGACCTGGCCGTTCGCCCGCACCAGGTCTGAGGTGTCCAGCGCCACCGTCTCCCCCCGCACGGGGTAGCCTCCTGGAATGCGCGAGAACCGGTGCACGACTGAGCCCCTTCCCGACCGACCGTGACGGGCGGCTACCTCGAGCGACCAGCGCCCAGTGGTCTCGCCGACGTCATCGAGATCATCCTCGACAAGGGCATCGTCATCGACGCCTACGTTCGTGTGTCGTTCATTGGAATCGAGCTGCTCACGATGGATGCCCGCATCGTCGTGGCGAGCGTCGACACCTACCTGCGCTTCGCCGAGGCCACCAACAGGCTCAACCTGTGGCCCGAGGGCGGAAAGGGGCTCCCCGAGATCGTGGAGAACCTCCAGGGCCCGGTGATCGAGAAGGTCGCCTCCAAGGTGGCGGAGAAGAAGGTCAAGGAGGTCGTGGCGAAGCCCAAGGAGAAGGTCGGGAAGGTGGCCAAGAAGGCGGAGGGCAAAGTCACCAAGGTCGCCGAGAAGGCGCACGATGCGGCCGAGAAGGTGACCGACGTCGTCACGCCTGGCCAAGGCTGACTGGGCCCTACGGCGTCACAGGTGGATCATGTGGCGGAACCGCATCAGAGCGAACCGGGCGGAGGCTTGGCAAGCCACCGGCGAGGGCGACGACACGTAACCGGGCCCGAGAGTTCAGTCCCGCGCGTACTCGTCGGCGAGGCATATGAGTGTCTGCCACGGCCGCGCTCCGGTCTCGAGTTTCCGCAACACGAGCAGGGAACCGTTCAAGGTCACCAGACCCATGATCAACTCGGTCGCACCAACGACCGGATCCCCGCTCGGATGTCCCTCCACATGGGTGCGAAAACACTCGATAAGCCGATCGGGGCAGCCCTCTGGGCAGTTGTCCCACACGTACATCAGCTCGATGGCGGCGCGAACACTCTTGGAGTGTTCTGGGCTGAGCACGGTGCAGCCTCCAGACCCCCCGTGCGCGCGGTGCATGGTTGTTTGGCTCAACCAAGTGGGATATACCCGCCGACGCACATCAGGAAACGCCTGAGCGCATGAAAATGTTGAAACGTGCCGGAACGACGTCCTGGCCGGGGTTCCCTGCATCTCGATCCGCTCCGCGGTGCCCCCCTTCACCAGAGGGCAGGGGACTCACCGCGCGCGGGCATGCGGTTTTACAGGTGGATCATGTGGCCGGCGATCCCCTCGACGGCTTCCTTGACCGCCTCGGAGAGCGTCGGGTGGGCGAAGATGTTGCGGGCGACCTCGTCGGCCGTGAGGTCCCACTTCTGGGCCAGGGTGAGCGCCGGCAGCAGCTCGGTGACGTCGGGACCGATCATGGCGGCGCCGATGATCTCGTTGTACTTCGCGTCGGCGATGATCTTGACGAAGCCGCTGGTGTCGCCGAGGCCCTTGGCCTTGCCGTTGGCGGAGAACGGGAACTTGGCCACCTTGACGTCGTAGCCCTTCTCCTTGGCCTGCTCCTCTGAGTAGCCGAAGGAGGCCACCTGCGGCTGGCAGTACGTCGCCCGCGGGATCATGTCGAAGTCGATCTCGACCGTCTCCGCGTCCGCGATCGTCTCTGCGGCCACCATGCCCATCATCTCCGCCGTGTGCGCCAGCATCAGCTTGCCGGTGACGTCGCCGATCGCGTAGATCCCGTCGACGTTGGTGCGACCACGAGCGTCGACCACGATCGCGCCGCGGTCGCTGGTCTCGACGCCGGTGTTCTCGAGGCCGTAACCCTCCAGCCGCGGCGCGAAGCCGATGGCCTGGAGCACCTTCTCGGTCTCGATGACCTCCTCCTTGCCGTCCTTGGAGACGGTGACGGAGACCTTGTCGCCGTGGTCGTCGATCTTCTCGACCTTGGTGGAGAGCCGAACGTCGACACCGAGCTTCTTGTAGTGCTTGAGCAGCTCCTTGGACACCTCGGCGTCCTCGGTCGGCACCATCCGGTCGAGGAACTCAACGATCGTCACGTCGACGCCGAAGTTCGTCATCACGTAGGCGAACTCCACGCCGATCGCACCGGAGCCGGCGATCACGACGGACGCGGGCAGCTCGGCGTCGAGGATCTGCTCCTCGTAGGTGACCACGTTCTCGGAGAGGGAGGTGCCGGGCACCAGCCGCGTCGTCGCGCCGGTGGCGATGATCAGGTTGTCCCACGTGACCTCGTCGGAGCCGCCGTCCTCCAGGTCGACGCTGAGCGTCTTGCCGTCCTTGAACGTGCCCCAGCCGTGGATCTCGGTGATCTTGTTCTTCTTCATCAGGAAGTGGACGCCCTTGACGATGGAGTCCGACACCTCCCGGCTGCGGGCATGGGTCGGCGCGTAGTCCATGGACGCGTCGCCGGTGATCCCGAAGAGGTCCTTCTCGTGGCTGAGGATGTGTGACAGCTCGGCGTTCCGGAGCAGCGCCTTGGACGGGATGCAGCCGACGTTGAGGCACACACCGCCCCAGTACTGCTTCTCGACGACGGCAACGCTCTTGCCGAGCTGGGCGGCGCGGATGGCGGCGACGTACCCACCGGGGCCCGCACCGAGGACGACGAGGTCGTAGTGGCTCACGAGCCCGAGCCTATTCCCCTACCCGGGGTGGTGCGCCAACCGGACGCGCATGCAAGCGTGAGTGCCATGCGCGTACTGATCGCTGGTTCCTCGGGCTTTCTCGGCTCGCAGCTGCGGTGCGTCCCTCGAGACCGCTGGACACTTCGTGGTCCGCCTGGTGCGCGGGACGCCCACCGCGGCGGACCAGATCCGCTGGCGCCCGTACGACGAGCCGCTCGATCCGGACGTGCTCGACGACGTCGACGTGGTGGTCAACCTCGCGGGGTCGGCGCTGGTCGGCAACCCGCACTCGTCGCGCTGGGCCAACGAGCTGTTGCGGAGCCGCGTGGAGACCACGCGCACCCTGGCCGAGGCGATCGCCAAGGCACCGAAGCAACCGGTGTTCCTGGCAGGCAACGCCACCGGCTACTACGGCGACCACGGCGACGAGGTGCTGACCGAGTCCTCGAAGCGCCGCGGCGACTCGTTGCTCGCCAGCGTCACCGCCGCCTGGCAGGACGCCGCCCAGCCCGCCCTGGACGCCGGCGGCCGGGTCGTGGTGATGCGGACGGCCCCGGTGCTCGACCGCCGGAGCCCTCCCCTGAGCCTGCTGGCACCGCTGTTCAAGCTCGGGCTCGGCGGTCCGCTCGGCACGGGCGACCAGTACTTCCCGGTGACCACCACCGACGACTGGGTGCGCGCGGCGATCTTCTGCGCGGAGAACGACGCGCTGTCGGGGCCGGTCAACATCACGCTGCCCGAGCCGGCCACGAACGACGAGTTCACCAAGGCGCTCGGCGACCTCGTGCACCGGCCGACCTTCTTCAAGGTGCCCGGGATGGTGCTCCGCCCGGCCGCCGGCCCGATGGCGCCGGAGCTGCTCGGCTCGGTGCGGCTGCTTCCGCAGGCGCTGCTCGACGCCGGGTTCGAGTTCCACCACCACGACATCCGCAGCGCTATGGCGTGGGCGCTCCGCGCCGGCCGCTAGTCCACCGGAAGCCCTGCGCGGACCGGGTCCAGCTCGAGCTCGACGTACATCGCCGAGTGGTCCGAGAGCTTGGTCAGTCGCGTCTCGTGGAGGTAGCCGCAGCCGCGTAGCCGGGACGCGAGCTCGTCTGCGACGAAGACATGGTCGTAGCGGTAGCCGTCGCCGTTGTGGTGCACCCAGCTGTGCCCGTCCTGCGGAAGCGTGTCGTGCTCGAGACTGCTCCGGTAGGCGTCGACGAGGTGGTGCTGGGACTCGAGCGAGTCCATGAACGCGTACTCGTCCTCGGTGAAGCAGCGGTAGTGCGGCCAGTGCGCGCGATCGACGACATTGAGGTCGCCCGCCACGACCAACGGCTGGTCGGCGAGGTCGGAGAGCGCCGCGGAGAACGCGGTGAGCCATGCCTGCTTGCGCGCCGTACGGTCCGACCGCTGGCGCACCCCCTGGGGCGGTGAGGTCGGACCGTACGCCGCGACGAGGCGTACCGATTCGGGCCCGCTCGTGCGACTTGTCGCTGGGTGCAGCGCGAGCCGGACACTGAGCGCCCGGCCCCCCAGGTCCGCCGACCTGGGTCCGGACGTGAGCGGGTCGTCGTCACGGTGGAGGGTCACGCGGCTTGCCACCGCGACGCCGTAGCCGTCCGCGCCGGGTGCCGAGGCCACCACCACCCACCCGGCGTCCTGCAGCCCCACCAAGAGCTGCGCGCATCCCTGGCTGTTCTTCGTCTCGGAGAGCACCAGGACGTCTTCGGGGCGCTCGCGCAGCCACGCGAGCTGGAGCTGAGCCCGCCCGGGAGATGGATTGGCGATGTTGAGCGCCAGGAGACGCAGCGTCATGACACCTGCCTACCGCACCCGGCGCGTCCTCATCGCACCGACGCGACCCGCCACACGCCGGCCAGCCTCCGCAGCACGATGGTGTGCGTGGTCGGACGGTCGACGGGTAGCCGTAGCCGGTGCCGTCCGGTCACGGCCACTCCCCCGGCCACGCGGTCGGTGACGCGCATGCGGAGGATGCCCGTCGTCGTGCCGCATCACTCGGACGGCGAAGACCTGCATCCGCAGCCTTCGTACGACGAGCCCGCGGGCCAGGTAGCGCCACAGCAGCCGGACGTCGGCCCGGCCGGCCGCCGAGCCGGCGACGTACAGCCGCCGCAGCGCGCCCACGTCACCCGTCCCCCACGCATGCGACCGCGCGTCGTCCCAGCCGTGCAGCACGTCGAGCGCCTGCGACCGGGCCGGCGCGGAAGCCGGGGCCGCGATCGGGGCCGGCTCGTGGCCGATCCCGGCCTGCAGCAGCCCGACCGCCACCAGGGCACCGACGACGCCGAGCACGAGAACGGTCCGGAGCTGACCCATGCCGCCAACTGTGCTGGAGCGCGCGGGATTCGGCGAACGGCTGTCCACAGGTGGCGTGCGCGGGGCGGGGGTGGGGCTGGGGTTTCGGGGCTGGGGCTTCGGGGCTGGGGCTGTGGTTTCACCACGGTATGCAGACGAACCGGCGGTTCCCACGATGGGCACATCATGGGAACCGCGGCTTCATCATGGGAAGCGTGACGGCACCACACCCGGTTGTCCGGATTGCCCGCAGATTTCCCGGCATACCGTGGGGAACCCTCGGTCCCCACGACCAACCCGCACGCCCACCAACCCCCGTCAGCCTCCCCGGCGCGCCTTGATCTCCGCGCTGATCGCGGGCACGACCTCGTGCATGTCGCCGATGATCGCGTAGTCGGCCTTGGTCACCATCGGCGCCTCGGCGTCGGTGTTGATCGCCAGGATCGTCTTCGAGCTCGCGCACCCGGCCCAGTGCTGGATCGCCCCGGAGATGCCGCACGGGATGTACAGCTCGGGCGAGATCCGGCTGCCGGTCTGGCCGACCTGCTCGTGGTGCGGCCGCCAGCCGAGGCTGGTGACGACGCGCGAGACGCCGAGCTGGGCGCCGAGCAGGCCGGCCAGCTCGATCACCCCGTCGAACCCGTCGGGACCTCCGGCACCTCGACCGGCACCCACCACGACCCGCGCGGACTTGAGGTCGCCGGAGTGGTCCGGCACTCCCGGTTCGGTCGAGACGACGCGTGCCAGCAGGTCGGCGGCCGCGATCTCGGGCCGTACCTCGACCACGGCCGGCTCGGTGACCTGCTCGGCGGGCCGCGCCTCGACCGCGTGGCCGGCGACGCTGAAGATCGCGGGCCGCTGCGGCAGCCGCATCTCCTCCCACACCGAGCCACCCATCACCTGCCGGGTGACGACCAGCGGCGACAGGCCGTGGAACGACACCGCGTTGGCGGCCATCGGCACGTCGAGTCGCGCGGCCACGTGGGCCAGCAGCTCGTTGCCGCGCGGCGTGCCGGCCGCGGTCACCACGACCGACTTTGCCTGCGCCCGCACGGTCACGATCACGGACGCCCAGGCGGCGGCGGCGTACGACGACGAGGTCGGGTCCGAGAGCGGCGTACAACGTCGCGACGCCGTGCTCGCCGAGCTGCTTGCGCGCCACGTCGCTGGCCTCGCCGACGATCAGCGCGCTGATCGGGACGCCACCGCCCTCGGCGGCGAGGTCGCGGGCGAACCGGATCGTCTCCAGCGACGTCTCCTCGACCACGCCGCGGCGGTCTCCACGAAGACCAGGATCATCGGGCCACCCCCAGCTCCTGCAGCACGTCGACGGCTGCCGCGGCGGCCTCCGGTCCCTCACCGAGCACGCGCACGTTGGCCGGCGCGGCCGGCGGCAGCGTGAGCCGTTCACGCGAGGCACCGACCGGCGTCGACACCGGCTGCCGGGTCTCGACCTGCACCTTCTTGGCGGCCATCCGGCCCTTGATCGTCGGGTACGGCGGGGCGACACCGCCCTCGAGCACCGAGACCACCGCCGGGAGCGGGACCTCGAAGCGCTCGGTGCCGCCGTCCGGTGCGTCACCGTGGGCGATCACGCTGTCGCCGGAGACCTCGACCGTCTTGGCGCCCGTGACGACCGGCACGCCGAGCGCGTAGGCCAGCCGCACCGGCACCTGGAAGTCACCGGAGTCGGCGGCGTCGTTGCCGAGCAGCACCAGGTCGTGGCTGCGTCCCTCGGCGCGGTGCGCCTCGACCACGGCGGCGATCTCCTTCGCGACGTCGGCCGGGCCGAGCGCCTTCGGGTCGGCCTCGACCAGGGTCGCCGCGGTCGGCCCGACCGCGAGCACGCTGCGCAGCTGCTCGACTGCCTCCGCCGACCCGACGGTGAGCACGGTCGCCGTGCCCGACGTGGCCGCGGCCACCTGCACGGCCAGCTCGACGGCGCAGCTCTCGTGGTCGGACGACCGTGAACCCGACGTAGCGGCCGTCGATCGACTGGGCGTCCTCGGTGAGCTGCACCTGCCCGGAGGACTCCGGGACCCGCTTGACGCAGACCAGGACGTCGGTCACAGCCCTTGATCCTCTCGTTGCGTCGGGTCGAGCAGCGGTGTCGCGTCGACCGAGCCGACGGTGACCGGGTAGAGCTCCTCCATGTAGGACACGGCGAGCTCGTTGCCGACCGTCGCCGCGTCCACCGGGAGGTAGGCCAGCAGCACGTGCTTGCCCAGGCTCGGCGCCGACCCGGCGGTGGTGACGTACGGGTGGTGCCCGTGACCGTCGGTCAGCGTGCCGCCGTCGCGGGTGAGGATCGGCTCGCCACCGAGCATGTAGCGCTTCACGCCGCTCTTCGACGTGTGGTCGTCGACGGTGAGCGTGCACAGCACCGTCTGCGGCGCCGCGTCGCGCTGGGCGAGGTAGGTGTCCTTGCCGACGAAGTCGGCGGCCTTCACCCTCGGTCGCTGCATGCCGGCCTCGACGATGGACCGCTCGGCGTCGAGCTCGAAGCCGAAGGCGCGGTAGCCCTTCTCGATCCGGCCGGTGGTGCCGTAGACACCGATCCCGACCGGTACGGCGCCGTGCTGCGGCGCCGGCGTCGAGCAGGGTGTCCCAGAGCGCGGGCGGCGTGCTCCATCGGCACGTAGAGCTCCCAGCCGAGCTCGCCGACGTAGGAGATCCGGGACGCGAGCACCGAGGTGCACCGGCGCGCACCGTGATCTCGCGGCAGGTGAGGAAGCCGAAGCCCTCGTCGGAGACGTCGTCGTCGGTCAGCGAGGCGAGGATGTCGCGCGCCCTGGGTCCCCACAGGCCGATCGTCGAGATCTGCGTCGGTGAGGTCGCTCGAGCGAGGCGCCCTCGGCCAGGTGGTCGGTGAACCACTTGCGGTCGGCCATGCCGTGCGCGCCACCGGTGACCACGCGGAAGTGGTCGTCACCGAGCCGCATCACGGTCAGGTCGGACTTGAAGCCGCCCTTGGCGTCGAGCACCGGCGTGTAGATCACCTTGCCGACCGGCGACGTCGCACTGCGAGACGCAGGTGCGCTGCACGGACTCGAGCGCACCCGGCCCGGTGATGTCGAAGATCGCAGAACGCGGTCAGGTCGATCACGCCGGCCGCCTCGCGCATCCGCAGGTGCTCGGCGTTGATGATCGGGCTCCACCAGCGCGAGTCCCACTCGTGCGGGCCGCGGCATCACGGCGTCGCCGTACTCCTCGAGCAGGCCGACGTTGGACTCGTACCACTGCGGGCCGCTCCCAGCCGACGGCCTCGAAGAACACCGCGCCGAGCTTCTTCTGCGCGTCGTTCATCGGCGAGAGCCGCTGCTCGCGGTCGGACTCGTACTGCTCGGCGGGGTGGATGATCCCGTAGGTCTTGATGAACGACTCGGTGGTGCGCAGCCGCGTGTGCTCGCGCCGCATCTGGTGCGGGTAGAAGCGCGCGATGTCGCTGTGGTGGATGTCGATCTCGGAGTGGCCCTGCGTCATCCACTCGGCGACCGCGCGGCCGACGCCCGGGCCCTCCTTGATCCAGACCGCGGACGGCGGTCCACAGACCCTTGACCAGGCTCTCGCCGAGGATCGGGTTGCCGTCGCAGGTCAGCGACAGCAGGCCGTTGATCGCGTAGCGGATCTCCGCGCCGTCGGCGCCGAGCAGCTCGGGCATCAGCTCCAGCGCCTGCTCGAGCTGCGGGTCGAAGTCGTCCTCGGTGAACGGCATCTCGGTCGGGGACAGCTTGGACTGCTCGATCGAGGGGATCTCCTCGGGCTCGTGCAGGATCGCGCGGTGCGCGTAGGAGCCGACCTCCATGTCGGCGCCGTGCTGGCGCTCGTAGCAGAAGGTGTCCATGTCGCGCACGATCGGGAACGTGATCTCACCCTCGGTGCCGGCCAGCTGCGGGCACGGACCGACGGAGATCATCTGGTGCACGGCGGGCGTCAGCGGGATCGAGATCCCGGCCATGTCGCCGAGCTTGGGGCTCCACACCCCGGCCGCGATCACGACGACCTCGGCCTCGATGTCGCCGCCCGTCGTGCGCACCCGCCGGATGCGCCCGTCCTCGACGTCCATGCCGATGACCTCGACGTTGGGCACGACGGTCAGGGCGCCGGACTCCATCGCCCGCTCCCGCATGATCGTGCCCGCGCGCAGCGAGTCGACCACGCCGACACCGGGCTGCCAGAAGGCGCCGATGAACTGGTCCTCCTCGATGAAGGGCACCTTCTCCTTCACGAACGCGGGGTCGACGATCTCGGCCTCGATCCCCCACGCCTTGGCGCTGGACATCCGGCGCCGCAGCTCCTCCATCCGCTCCTCGGTGCGCGCGATCTCGAAGCCGCCGGACTGCGTGAAGACGCCCATCTCCTGGTACTGCTCGACCGAGTCGAGCGTGAGGTCGGTGATCTCCCGGGAGTGGTCGGTCAGGAAGATGAAGTTCGACGCGTGCCCGGTCGAGCCGCCGGGGTTGGGCAGCGCGCCCTTGTCGATCTGGACGATGTCGGTCCAGCCGAGACGTGCCAGGTGGTGCACGAGGCTGTTGCCGACGATGCCGGCGCCGATGACGACGACCTGGGCGGAGCCGGGGACGGAGGCCATGGTCCCTCCTTCGATGGAGAAGATGCTGTTGCGTTATGCGCAACGCAGTGCGTGATGCGGAACAGGTCTAGGATCGGCCGCGCCCCCCGCACCTGTCAAGGTGCGGGAGGCGCGTCGTCGTACTTCTGGCGGGTCGGCCGGGGCTACTTCGAGCCAGGAGTCGACCTTGCCTGGTTGGCGTCCACCCACTTCTTGGCGGCGTCGTCGGGCGACATCCCGTTCTGGGCGATGTAGGTGGAGACCTCGTTCTGCTCGTCGTTGGTCGATCTTGAAGTTCTTGATCAGGCCCACGGCGGGCGACCCGGACTTGGAGAACTTCGTGGCGATCAGCTTGTTCAGCTTGTACGGCGGGTAGTCGCAGGCGACCTTCGCGGGATCCGCGTCACAGCCGGGGGTGTACTTCGGCAGGTTGACGTGCACCAGCTTCATCTCCGAGAAGAACCACTGCGGCTCGTAGAAGTACGCGAGCAGCGCCGTGTGGTTCTTCTCCGCGGACTTGAAGCTCTGGATCAGGCCGGCCTCCGAGCCACCGACGACCACCTTGTAGTTGAGCTTCAGGTTCTTGACCAGCGCCTCGTCGTTGGTGACGTACGACGGGTCGCCGTCGAGCAGCTGTCCCTTGCCGCCGGACTCGGAGGTCTTGAACAACGAGGCGTACTTGTTCAGGTTCTTCCAGTTGGTGATGTCCGGGTACTTCTTGGCCATCCACGGCGGGACGTACCAGCCGATGATCCCCTTGCTGGAGGTCGGACCGGCGTCGACGACTGTCTTCTGCTCGTTGATGTACTTCTTGACCAGGTCGGGGTGGCCCCAGTTCTCCACGATCGTGTCGATCGAGCCGCTGGCCATGCCCGCCCAGCCGACTTCTTCCTTCACGTCGGGGTAGGTCACGTTGCAGCCGAGCCGGGTCTTGGCGACGTAGCCGATGATGTGGGCGTTGGTGACGTACCCGGTCCACGGGTTGACCGCGATCCGGAGGTCCCCACAGTCACTCTTGCCGGCCGTGTCGGCGCTCTTGATGCCACCGCCACCGCAGCCGGCGAGGCCGAGGCCCAGAACCGCGGCGATGGCGACCAGCCGGATTCGGCGTAGTCCTCGTCCCATTCTCTTGTTCCTTCCATCAGCTCCGCGGTCAGTCCGCGGAGAAGTCGAGGGGTCAGCGGCCATAGCGGGCCGCCGCGTAGCGCGCGATCCGGTCCAGCATGACGCCGAGCGCGGTGATCGCGATACCGGCCGCGAGCCCCTTGCCGAAAAGCTGGTCCTGCGAGAAGCCGGAGACCACGATGTAGCCGAGGCTGCCGCCGCCGACGAGGCCGCCGATCACGACCATCGAGAGCACGTAGAGCAGGCCCTGGTTGGTGGCCAGCACGACTGCCTCGCGCGACATCGGCAGCTGGACCTTGGTGATCATCTGCCACGTGGTGCTGCCATTGGCGCGGGCCGCCTCCACCGTGGTCGGGGCGACGCTGCGGATCCCGTCGGCGACCAGCTTGGTCGCGATCGGCACGGCGTAGGCCACCGCCGCCATGATCGCGGTGAAGCGGCCGACCCCGAACAGCGCCAGCGCGGGCACCAGGTAGACGAACGGCGGGATCACCTGGAAGGCGTCCAGGAACGGCCGGATCACCTTGTCCGTACGACGGCTTCTGCCCATGCCCACGCCCAGGACCACCGCGATCACCATCACCACCGCGGTCGCGATCAGCGTCATGGTCAGCGTGACCATCGCGTCGTTCCACAGACCGGTGCCGTAGATGATCGCGAGGCAGACGACCGTGGTGACCACCGGGCGCCAGCCGCCGAGCACGTACGCGACGGCCACCAGCACCAGGGCCAGCGTCCACCAGGGGGTGTTGGCGAACAGGTCCTGGAACGGGTTGATGATCCAGGTGGTCATGTCGTTCTTGAGGGCCAGGGTGAAGCTGTCGACTATGTCGATGAACCAGGTGGAGAAGTCGTTGATCAGCTTGGTCACGGTGGTGCCGTCGACGTACTTCAGGAACGGCCAGTCCTCGCGGGTGGGGAACTGGGCGAAGTTGAGCTGCTGCCGCGAGAGGTAGACCAGGATCGCGACCGGGATCAGCCAGAGCACCCGCACCATCCAGCGGCCCGACGAGGTGAGCCGAGGCTGCCGGACACCCTTGCCCGCGTCCTCAGTGGCCCAGCGGGGCAGGCGCTCGATGACGACGCCCATCATCATCACGCCCGGACCGCTGACGGACACGACGTTGGCCCGGCCCATGCTCTCGGACCGCTCGCTGCTCGCGGTGATCGTGCGGTCGAGCGTGATCGCCATCAGCACGATCAGCAGGCCGGCGGCCGACGCGGCTCCGATGTTCTGGATCTGCAGGGCGGCGTTGACGTCCTTGCCGAGTCCGGGGCCGTTGACCAGGGCCGCGATCGTGGCCATCGACAGGGCCGCCATCATGCTCTGGTTGACCCCGACCACGATCGTGCGACGGGACATCGGCAGCTGCACCTGGCGCAACAGCTGGCCCTTGGTCAGGCCCATCGACCGGGCAGCCTCGACGGTGGTCGGCGAGACCGACCTGATCCCGAACTCGGTGATCCTCACCAGCGGCGGGAGCGCGTAGATCGTGGTCAGCACGATGGCGGTGGTCGGGCCGATGCCGAAGCCGAGCGCGATCGGCGCGAGGTACGCGAACGGCGGCATCGTCTGCATGATGTCGAGCACCGGCGTGATCGCGGCAGAGACGCTGCGGCGGCGGGCCATCGCGATGCCCAGCGGCAGTCCGATGACGATGCACGTGGCCACCGCGATGCCGGTGACCAGCAGCAGGTCGATGCTGTCCTGCCAGAGTCCGAACACCCCGAACACCAGGAACGTGATCACGACCAGCAGGGTCTGCCGCAGGCCGGCGCAGGCCCAGGCGATCCAGGCGGCGATGCCCACCACGCCCAGCCAGCCGATCTGGGGGACCGGACGGGGGAACGCCGGGATGCTGACCAGCTTCTGCAGGAACTCGAAGATGTTGTTGAACACGTCGCCGATGAAGCCGAGCACACTGCCGAAGAACCAGTTGTCCGGACCGTGCAGCTGCACCCAGTCGCGGATCCCGTTCAGCCAGTCATGGAAGCCGGTGGTGTCCTGGAGGCCCGAGCTCCTTGGTCTGCTGGCCCTTGAACAGCGCCCAGCAGAGCAGCCAGAACGCCAGGATCGCGAGAACCTTGATCCCGGTGTGCCGCTTCTTGCCGAGCTCGACGTACGGCTGCTGCTCCTTCGAGGAGGTGGACCGGTCAGGTGGGGCCGCCGGCGGGGGCCGCGTGTCCACGCTCATGACGTCTGCTCCTCCGCGACCACGACCCGCAGGATGTCCTCGTCGTCGACGACACCGACCAGCTTGTCGCCGTCGACCACCCGGCACGGTCCGTGGTGGTCGAGCACGCTGCGTGCGGCGTCACGAACTATCTGGTCGGCACGGAGCGTGGGCCCGTCGCTCGGAACGTCCTGCCCGTCGGGGGGACGCATCACCCACTTCAGGGTCAGCACGTGCGACTTGGGCACCTCACTGGTGAAGTCGCGGACGTACTCGTCGGCCGGCGCGCCGACCACCTCGTCAGGCGTCCCGATCTGGATGATCTCGCCGTCCCGCATGATCAGGATCCGGTCGCCGAGCTTGAGCGCCTCGGCGAGGTCGTGGGTGATGAACACCATCGTCTTGCCGACCTCTTCGTGGAGCCGGATCACCTCGTTCTGCATGTCCCGGCGGATCAGCGGGTCGAGCGCCGAGAAGGGCTCGTCGAACATCATCACGTCGGGGTTGGCGGCCAGGGCCCGGGCCAGGCCGACGCGCTGCTGCATGCCGCCGGAGAGCTGGTCGGGGAAGTTGTTCTCATAGCCGCTGAGCCCGACCAGGTCGACCATCTCCTGGGCGCGGTTGCGGCGCTTGCTCTTGTTCTCCCCGCGCACCTCGAGACCGAACGCGACGTTGTCGACGACCTTGCGGTGCGGTAGCAGGCCGAAGTGCTGGAAGACCATCGAGACCTTGCGGCGCCGGGTCTCGAGCAGGTCCGACTCGGACATCCCGGTGATCTCCTCGCCGTACAGCTCCACTTTGCCGGCGGTCGGCTCGATCAGCCGGGTGAGCAGCCGGACCAGGGTCGACTTGCCCGACCCGGAGAGGCCCATCACCACGAAGACCTCGCCGGGGGCCACGTCGAAGGAGACGTCGCGGATGCCGACCACGTGGCCCGTCTTCTCCTGCAGCTCCTTGCGGGAGAGCTGGGCCTCGTCGGTGCCGATGATCTTGTCCGCGCGCGGACCGAAGATCTTCCAGAGGTGCTCCACGTGCAGCGCAGGGCTCTCCGAGGAGGCCGCCGGCGTCACGTTGTCCTGGGCGGGTGCCGTGGAGGAGGTGGGCGCCGTGGTTGGGGTGTTCATACTCGGTCCTCACTGTTGCGGCTGTCGCCGGGCGGGTACAACGGGGTGCCGTCGCGGTAGCGGTAGTAGGGCACGTCGACAGGTGCCAGGGGTGTGTTGCCGGCGATCAGGTCGGCCGCCTTCTCGGCGACCATCATCACGGGGGCGTAGATGTTGCCGTTGGTGACGTAGGGGAAGACTGATGCGTCGACGACGCGCAGGCCCTCGGTGCCGTGCACCTTCATCGAGGTCGGGTCGGTGACCGCCATCTCGCCGGTGCCCATCGCCGCCGTGCACGAGGGGTGCAGCGCGGTCTCGGCGTCCTTGGCGACCCAGTCGAGGATCTCCTGGTCGGTCTCGACCGACGGGCCGGGCGACAGCTCGCCGTCGTTGAACGGTGCGAACGCCGGCTGGTTGAGGATGTCGCGGGCCACCCGGATCGCCTCGACCCACTCCTTGCGGTCGGTCGGCGTCGAGAGGTAGTTGAACTGCATCGACGGGTGCTGGCGGGGGTCGGTGGAGCGGATCCGCACCCAGCCGCGGGTGTCGGCGTACATCGGGCCGATGTGCACCTGGTAGCCGTGGGCACCGACCTCGAGGTTCTCGGGCGCTGTCCCGTCGTACCGGATCGCGATCGGGAGGAAGTGGAACATCAGGTTCGGCCAGTCGACGTCGACGTTGCTGCGCGCGAACCCGCCGCCCTCGAAGTGGTTGGTGGCACCGAGACCGCTGCGGTGGAACAGCCACTTGTAGCCGATGCCCGGCCGGCGAGCGGTAGCGAAGGCCGGGGGCGATCGACACCGGCAGCTTCGAGGCGTACTGGATGTAGACCTCGAGGTGGTCCTGGAGGTTCTCGCCCACGCCCGGCAGGTGGTGCACGACCGGCACGCCGTGCTCGGCGAGCAGGGCCTGGTCGCCGACGCCGGAGAGCTGGAGCAGCTGGGGCGTGTTGATCGCGCCGCCGCAGAGGATCACCTCGCCGGCCTCGACACTGCGGTGGCGGCGGCCGGCGCGCGTGTAGTCGACGCCGACGGCGCGGGTGCCGTCGAAGCGGACCTTGGTGGCGAGCGCGGAGGTCTCGACGTCGAGGTTCTTCCGGTTGCGCACCGGGTGCAGGTAGGCCCGGGCCGCGGACCAGCGGCGGCCGCGGTGGATGTTGCGGTCGAACCGCGCGAAGCCCTCCTGCCGGTAGCCGTTGACGTCGTCGGTCAGCGGGTAGCCGGCCTGCTGCGCGGCCTCGAAGAAGGCGCCGAACAACGGGTTCGCCGCCGACCCGCGCTCGACCCGGAGCGGCCCGCTGCCGCCGCGCCAGTCGTCGGCGCCGACTCGGCCGTCCTCGAGGATCAGGCTCTCCATGCGCTTGAAGTAGGGCAGGCAGTGGAGGTAGTCCCAGGACTCCATGCCCGGGTCGGCGGCCCAGCGCTGGTAGTCCATCGGGTTGCCCCGCTGGAAGATCATCCCGTTGATGCTGCTCGAGCCGCCGAGGATCTTGCCGCGGGCGTGGAACACCTTGCGGCCGTTCATGTACGGCTCGGGGTCGGTCTCGTACTTCCAGTCGTAGAGCCGGTTGCCGATCGGGATCGGCAGCGCCGCGGGCATGTGGATGAACGGGTCGATGATGTAGTCGGAGCGGCCGGCCTCGAGGACCAGCACCGAGCTCGACGGGTCGGCGCTGAGCCGGTTGGCGACGGCGCAGCCGGCGGACCCGCCGCCGACGATCACGTAGTCGTAGCGCTTGCGCGCGTCGCCACGGGGGTCGAGCTTGTCGGGACGGGGGTCGAGCTTGTCGCCACGGGGGTCGAGCTTGTCGAGACTCATGGCGCGAACCAGTGCTGGGGCGCGGGGTTGATGTTGTGCCAGACGTGCTTGGTCTCGCGGTACTCCTCGAGACCCGCGCGACCGAGCTCGCGGCCGATGCCGGACTGCTTGTAGCCGCCCCACTCGGCCTGCGCGACGTACGGGTGGTAGTCGTTGATCCAGACCGTGCCCATGCGCAGCCGGCCGGCGACGCGCTGGCCCTTGCCGGCGTCGCTGGTCCACACGGCGCCGGCGAGTCCGTAGATGCTGTCGTTGGCGATCCGGACCGCCTCGTCCTCGTCGGCGAACGTCTCGACCGTCACCACCGGGCCGAACGACTCCTCCTGGGTGACGCTCATGTCGCTCGTGCACCCGTCGAGGACGGTCGGCAGGTAGTAGAAGCCGTCGGCGAGCGCGGGGTCGTCGGGACGGGTGCCGCCGCAGCGTACGACGGCGCCCTCGGCGATCCCGGCGGCGACGTACGCCTCGACCTTGTCGCGGTGGGCGGCGCTGGTGAGCGGGCCGGTCTCGGCCTTCTCGTCGAACGGGCCCCCGAGACGGATCCGCTCGGCGCGGGCGACGAGGTCGTCGACGAAGCGGTCCTTGATCTCCGCCTGGACCACCAGCCGGGCGCCGGCGGAGCAGACCTGGCCGGAGTGCAGGAAGACGGCGGTGAGCGCGAAGTCGAGTGCGGTGTCGTAGTCGGCGTCGGCGAAGACGATGTTGGGGTTCTTGCCGCCGAGCTCCAGCGCCACCTTCTTCACCGTGCCGGAGGCAGCGGACATCAGCCACTTGCCGACCGCGAGGCTGCCGGTGAAGGAGACCAGGTCGACGCGCGGGTCCTCGGCGAGCGGCGCGCCGGCGCCCTTTCCGTCACCGAGCACGAGGTTGCCGACCCCGGCCGGGAGGCCGGCCTCTTCCAGCACCTTCATCAGGTGGATCGCGCTGTGCGGTGTGAGCTCGCTCGGCTTGAGCACGAACGTGTTGCCGGCCGCCAGGCACGGCGCGACCTTCCATGAGGTCTGGAGGAGCGGGTAGTTCCACGGGGTGATCAGACCGCAGACCCCGACCGGGTCGTGCACGATCCGGCTGACCACGTCGGGGTTGCCGGTGTCGACGACCCGTCCGGCCTCGTCGTCGGCCGTGTGCCCGAAGTGCCGGAACACCGAGACCACGTCGTCGACGTCGTACTCGCTCTCGACCAGGCGCTTGCCGGTGTCGAGGGACTCCGCCCGGGCGACGACGTCCTTGTCGCGCTCGAGCAGGTCGGCCACGCGCAGCAGCAGGTCGCCACGCTCGCGTGCCGAGGTGCGCGGCCAGGCGCCCTCGTCGAAGGCCTGCCGTGCCGCGCCGATGGCGGTTGCGGTGTCCTCGGGGCCGCCCTCGTCGACGGTCGCCACGAGCTGCCCGTCGGCGGGGCACCTGATCTCCCGGCTGCCCGAGCCGCGCGCGGCCAACCACGTCCCGTCGATGTAGATGTCCGGCACCCTCACCTCGGTTTCCGTCGTGTTGCGTATGGCACAACTGATTGCCACAGACGCAACGCCGTGTTGCCATGGAAGCATCGTCTTGTGCCCGCGTGACGTCAAGGATCTCCGGCGTCGCAGGGGCCATTCGTGACCTCCGGCGCGGCCCGCCTAGACCACCCGCGCGTGTGGAGCGCCTGGTTCGAGTGGGCGCCCCGCGGGCCACGCAAATGCGTGGTTGCCGGGGTCCGCACCGCGTCTTCGACCCCCACAACCCCGCATATGCGAGCTCATGGCGAGCACGCCCACTCCTGTGTGGCCATCCATCCCCCAGCCGCCCACCTCCCGGGCTACCGGCGGAGCCCCTCCGCGATCTCAGCAAGGGCACGCGGCAGCTCGACGGTGGGGGCCCAGCCCCATCGCCGGGCGCGGTCGGCCAGGATCCGGCCGGTCCACGCGGGTGCCTCGTCCCAGACCGGCTCGAGGCCGAGAGCGGTGGTGACCGTCTCGTAGTAGTCGCGGACGGTGCCGGCGTCGGCGGCGACGTTGACCACTGTGCACGCTCCGTCGACCGGTCCGGTCTCGGGGTCCGTCGACGGCAACACCCGGCCCGACGCGACCGCGGCCGCGAGCGCAGCCAGGTCGTCTACGTGGACCCAGGCGAAGGTCTGCTCGGGGACGGCGTGGCGCGCCTTCGGGTCCTCGCGGATCTCGGCAGGCCGCACCGAGTTCCAGATCGAGCTCTCGCCCGCGCCGAGGATCGCCGGCGGCCGGAGGATGACGCGAGTGAGGCCGTCGATCGCGGCCAGCGCCGCGTCGGTGTCGCGCTTGGTCGCGGCGTACGCGTTGCCGTCGTCGGCCACCAACGGCGAGGACTCGTCCACGTCACCGACCCCGGGCGATCGGTCGTAGACCGCCGCGGTGGAGACGTGGACCAGGCGAGCGACGCCTGCATCGCGGGCGGCGCGGGCGAGGACCGGGGTGCCCTCGACCGCGATCCGGTGCTGGGTGGCGCGGTCGGATCCCATCGGGTGCACGGTGCTGACGACGGCGCTCGCTCCCTGCACCACGGCGCCGGCGAACTCCGCGTCGTGGAAGTCGCCCACCCATTCCTCCACGCCCGCCAGGGACGGCGCGGCTCCCGGGCGGCGTACGGCGGCGCGCACGGTGGCGCCATGCTCGACCAGCACCGCGCAGGTGCGGGACCCGACCAGGCCGTTGGCCCCGGTGACTACGACGACGGGAGGCGGACCGGTCACGGGCTCACTCATGCGGGGTCCCCGACGAAGCGCGAGCGAAGCGAGTGGTTTGGTGGGGTGCTCATGCCCACACCTTCACATGCGATCAGCCGGGGCGGCGAGCCACATCTCGAGCTCGATCTCGTCACGCAGCGGGATGCCGTGGTCCCCGACCGGCGGGATCTCCGGCTTCACCTTCTCCCTGCTCTCGTCGACCGCGCCGGTGCGGAGCCGGGCCAAGCGGAACCCGCGGCGCTGGTAGAACCGGAGCGCATCCACGTTGTCGTTCGTGGTCACCACCCACAGCAGTTCGCAGCCGGCGTCGAGGGCACGCGTGTGTACGGCGTCCACGAGCGCTGTGCCCACTCCTGACCGGCGGGTCTCCGCGTGCAGGGTCAGCAGCTCGCAGGCGCCCCCGTCGACGACATACGTCGCCACCCCGACCAGCTCGGCGTCCGACCAGGCGAGCACCGCGGGATGCCGCAGGGCGTCGACGAGCTCGCCACGTCGGGCCACCCGCAGGGAGTTGTGGCGGCGCAGAAAGGCCGCGACGGCGTCGCGGTCCATAGTGCTCGCCTCGGTGATGCGCACCCGAAGACTCAGCGGTGGCCCCAGCCGAGCCGGTGCGAGACCTCGTCGGCCGCGTCGATGCAGAGCTTCACCGCGCGGTCGAGCTTGTCGGCGGGCATCCGGAAGGTGGGGCCGGAGACGCTCATCGACGCGATCACGTCGCCGTGCGCGTTGCGGATCGGGGCCGCGACCGCGGAGAGGCCGACCTCCAGCTCGTCGACGGCGACGGCGTAGCCGTCGGCCCGGACGCGTTCGAGCTCCTGGCGCAGCCTGGACTTCCTGGTGATCGTCGCGTCGGTGTACGACGGCAGGCGCCGCAGCACGTCGCCGAGCCGGTCGTCGTCGAGTCCGGAGAGCAGGACCTTGCCGTTGGACGTGGCGTGGAGCGGGATGTGCTGGCCGACCCAGTTGTGCGACTGGAGCGCGGACGAGCCGGCGACCTGGTCGAGGTACAGCGCCGAGCTCTCCGAGAGCACCGCGATGTTGACCGTCTCCCCCGTCTCCTGCGCGAGCCGGCGGCAGATCGGGCGCGCCTCCTGGACGACGTCGAGCCGGGCGGTCGTGGCACCGGCGAGCCGGAGCAGGCCGACGCCGAGGCGGTACTTGCCGCGGTCCTCGGTCTGCTCGACCAGCCCCCGCTGCTCCAGCGTGGCGACCAGCCGGAACGCGGTGCTCTTGTGCACGCCGAGCTCGCCGGCGACCTCGGTCACGCCCTGCTCACCGTGCGCGCGCCAGGCAGCTCGAGGATGGACACGGCGCGGTCCACGGACTGGACCGAACCCGAGCCGTGCCCGCCGAAGTGTTGCTCATGACGCAACGCTAGCGCGTCATGCGCACCGGCGGCTAGCGGAAGACGACCGTACGAGTGCCGTTCATCAGCACCCGCGACTCCGCGTGCCAGCGCACCGCCCGCGAGAGCACCTGCGCCTCCACGTCGCGGCCGGCGGTCACCAGCTGCCGCTCGGAGTAGCCGTGGTCGACCCGCAGCGTGTCCTGCTCGATGATCGGCCCCTCGTCGAGGTCGCCGGTCACGTAGTGGGCGGTCGCGCCGACCAGCTTCACCCCGTGCTCGAACGCCTGCTGGTAGGGCCGGGCGCCCTTGAAGCTGGGCAGGAACGAGTGGTGGATGTTGATCGCGCGCCCCTCGAGCGTCCGGCAGGTCGGGTCGGACAGCACCTGCATGTAGCGCGCCAGCACGACCAGGTCGATCCGGTGCTCGTCGACCAGCTCGAGCAGCCTCGCCTCGGCCGCCGGCTTGTCCTCCGGCGTGACCGGCACGTGGTGGAACGGCACGTCGTACGTCGCCGCGAGCCGCGCCGCGTCCTGGTGGTTCGACACGATCGCCGGGATGTCGATCTGCAGCGCGCCCGTGCCCCAGCGGAACAGCAGGTCGTTGAGGCAGTGCAGGTGCTTGGAGACCAGGATCAGCGTGCGGTGCGGCGCGCGCGCCGCCCACACCTGGTAGGTCATCTCGAACGCCTCGGCGACGGCCGCGAAGTCCGTGCGCAGACGTGTTCGCCGTCGACGCCGTGTCGTCGGCGACGTCGAACATGATCCGCATGAAGAAGTGGTCGGTGTCCGGGTCGCCGAACTGCTGGCTCTCCCGGATGTTGCCGGAGTGCTGACCAGGAATCCCGTGACCTCGTTGACGATCCGCGGCCGGTCGGGGCACGACAGGGTGAGGACGAACGGACCGCCGGGTGGCCCCGGGTCGGTCGACACCGCCCTCAGTCCCCCAGCTCGGCGCGGCGGCGGACGACGTACTCCTCGAGCTCCTGGCGGATCGCGTCGTCGATCGGCGGCGCGCTCGTACTCCTCGAGCTTCTGCTGGTAGATCGTCGGTCGCGCGGGCCGCGGCGTCCAGGCCGCCGTTGCGCATCCAGCGCTCGTAGTTGTCCGAGCTGGACAGCATCGGCCGGTAGAAGCAGGTGCGGAAGCGCTCCAGCGTGTGCATGGCGCCGAGGAAGTGGCCGCCGTGGCCGACCTCGGTGTGGGCGTCGAAGGCCAGCGAGCCCTCGTCGATCTCCAGCGGCGTGAACTCGGCCTGCAGCATCTGCAGGATCTCGACGTCGACGACGAACTTCTCGTAGCCGGCGACCAGGCCGCCCTCGAGCCAGCCGGCGGAGTGCATCACCCAGTTGGCGCCGGCGAGGAACGTCGGCAGCATCGTCATCAGGGCCTCGTAGCCGGCCTGCGCGTCGGCACCTGCGACGAGGTGAGCCCGCCGCCGGTGCGGAACGGCAGTCCGAAGTGCCGCGCGATCTGACCGGTGCAGAGCAGTCCGATGCCGGACTCCGGCGTGCCGAACGTCGGCGAGCCCGACTGCATGTCGATGTTCGAGAGGAACGACCCGAAGATCACCGGTGCTGCCCGGCCGGATCAGCTGGGCGAGCGCGATTCCGGACAGCGCCTCGGCGATCTGCTGCACGAGCGCCGCCGGGATGGTGACCGGCGACATCGCGCCCATCAGGATGAACGGCGTCAGCACGACCGGCTGCGCGGCCTCGACGTACTCGAAGAGCGCGTCGAGCATCCGGTCGTCCCAGCGCAGCGGCGAGTTGCAGTTGATCAGCGAGATCGACGCCGGGGTCTGCTCGATCTTGTCGCGCCCGCCGAAGAGGATCGCGCCCATGTTGATCGTGTCGGCTGCGTTGACGCCGGAGACGACGTTGCCCATGTAGATCTTGTCGGTCAGCGTCTGCAGCGCGTAGGTCATGTCGAGGTGCCGGCTGTCCAGCGGCGTGTCGTTGGGCTCGCACACGACCCCGCCCGCGGAGTCGAGCACCGCGAAGCTCTGGGCCAGCTTGGAGAAGTTGCGGAAGTCGTCCATGGTGCCGTCGCGGCGGACGTCGCCCTGGCGGACGAACGGCGGGCCGTACACCGCGCCGAACGCCATCGAGTCGCCGCCGATGTGCACGTTGTTGGCCGGGTTGCGGGCCTGGACGTCGAACTCGCGGGGCGCCTTCGCCACCTGCTCGAGCACGAAGTCGGGATCGAGGAAGACCGTCTTGTCCTCGACCCGCTGGCCGGCCGCTCGGAAGAGGTCGAGCGCGCGGTCGCTCATGAACTCCACGCCGATCTCCGTGACCAGGCGGCGCCACCCCCCGTCGAGCTTGGAGAGGGCGTCCTCGCTGAGCACGTCGTAGCGGGGCATCTTGTTCTGGAACATGGGCGATTTCCTCCTGCGCTTGACCCGGTGGCTCAGGCATCCTAGCCTCATCATGTGGAAATGGAATCCCACATCATGGAACTGCGCGAGGAGGTGCCGGCGGCATGAACGACACGGTTGCACCCCCCGGCACCCAGGCGGTCGACCGCGCCGCGCTGCTCATCGACACGGTGGTCCGCGCCGACGAGCCGCTGACGTTCCTCGAGATCGCGGAGTCCTCCGGGCTGCCGCGCTCCACGACCTCCCGCCTCCTCTCCGCCCTCGAGCGCACGGGCCTGCTCGAGCGCACCGAGACCGGCAGCTACGTGGCGGGGCGGCTCTTCGGCTTGTACGCGACCCGGCACGACCCGTTCGAGGCCGTCGTCCGGCTGGCCCGCCCGACGATGACGCGCGTCGGCAGGGACACCGGCGAGACCGTGCACCTCAGCGTCGCCCGCAACGGCCACATCGTGCAGGTCGCGCAGACCGACTCCCGCTACCTCCTCGGCAGCCGCGACTGGTCGCAGATCGAGGTGCCGAGCCACTGCTCCTCGCTGGGCAAGGTGCTCTACGCGTACGGCGCGGTCGAGCTGCCGACCGGTGAGCTCGCCCGGCCGACCCCGACCAGCATCGGCGACCTGGCGTCTCTCGAGCGCGACCTGGCCGACGTACGACGCCGCGGCTTCGCGGTCACCGTCGACGAGCTCGAGGAGGGACTGGCAGCGGTCGCCGCGCCGGTTCACGGTCCGGACGGCGACGTCGTCGCCGCACTCGGGATCTCGGGACCCACCCAACGACTCGGTGACCAGCTCGAGGAGCTCGGTCGCCAGCTCAAGGACCGGGCCGAGCAGCTGTCGGTGCTGCTCGGACGGCGCACCCGCAAGGAGGGCGTGGCATGACTTCACCCGACGAAATTCTTCGGACGATGTACGACGAGACGCTCGTGGGCAACGCCCCGCGGGTGCTCGAGCTGACCAACGAGGCGCTCGGCGATGGGCATGGAGCCGCAGTCGCTGCTCTTCGACTCCCTGATCCCGGCCCTCGAGGAGGTCGGCGCCCGGTTCGAGCGCGGCGACTTCTTCGTGCCCGAGATGCTGATCGCCGGCCGCGCCATGGCCGGGGCGATGGAGGTGCTGCGGCCGCTGCTCGCCGACACCGGCGTGGAGACGATCGGCAAGTTCCTCATGGGCACGGTCAAGGGCGACGTCCACGACATCGGCAAGAACCTCGTCAACATCATGCTCGAGGGGGCCGGCTTCGAGGTGATCGACCTCGGCGTGCAGGTGCCGCCGGAGAAGTTCGTCGCGGCGATCGAGGAGCACAAGCCCGACGTGGTCGGCTTCTCGGCGTTCCTCACGACCACGATGCCGATGTTCAAGGCCAACATGAACGCCCTGGAGAAGGCCGGCATCCGCGAAACCGTGATCGTGATGGTCGGCGGTGCTCCGGTCACCCAGGAGTACGCCGACGCGGTGGGCGCCGACGGCTACGCGTCCGACGCCTCGGCGACGGTCAAGAAGGCCAAGGCCCTCCTGCACGAGAAGCGCAGCAAGGTGCCGGCATGACGGCCCCGCCAGCTCGAGACCGTCCTGCGCTCCGCGACCAAGGAGGTCGTGATCGGCCACGGCCGGCGCTTCTGCCTGATCGGCGAGCGGATCAACCCGACCGGCCGCCGGATCTTCCAGGAACAGCTCCGGGCCGGCGACCTGTCGGCGATCGAGCGCGACGTCAAGGCCCAGGTCGAGGGCGGCGCCGACGTGCTCGACATCAACATGGGCGTGCCGCTGACCGACGAGGCCGAGCTGCTGGCCAAGGCGATCACGATGGTGCAGGAGCTCACCGACCTGCCGATCTGCATCGACTCCTCCGTCGTCGAGGCGCTCGAGGCGGGGCTCTCGGTCTACAAGGGCCGGGCGCTGGTCAACTCGATCACCGCCGAGGACGACCGGATGGCAGCGATCCTCCCGCTGGTCAAGAAGTACGACGCGGCGATCATCGCGCTTCCCAACGACCACGACGAGATCCCGATGGAGGCGGAGAAGCGGATCCGGCTCACCCAGAAGATCATCGACGTGGCCACCACCGAGTACGGCATCGCCCAGGCCGACATCGTGATCGACCCGCTCGCGATGCCGATCGGCGCGGACACCACCACCTCGCTGGTCACCCTCGACACGATGCGCCAGATCAAGGAGCGCTTCGGCGTCAACATGACCTGCGGCGCGTCCAACGTCTCGTTCGGCATGCCCGACCGGCACACCCTCGGGGCGGCGTACCTCCCGATGGCGATGACCGCCGGCCTGACCAGCGCGATCATGGACACCCGCACGCCGCAGATCGTCGACGCGGTCAAGGCGGCCGACCTGGTGCTCAGCCACGACGAGTGGGGCATGGCATGGATCGCGGCGCACCGCGCCCGGACCGCGGCAGCCGCCGGGGCGTGAGCGACACCGAGCCGGCTCCCGACGAGGGGCCCGCGGACTTCTCACCCGAGACGTACCGCCGGGAAGGCCTGATCGAGCGACCGGGGGCCGAGCAGAGCGACCACGACGGCACCGGCCGGGTCGACCTGAGCGTTCACCCTGCTCGACCTGGGTGGTCAGGAGACCGGCCAGCGCTCCGTGCGCGTGCCGCCCGGCGTCAGTGTCTTCGACGCGGCGTCGTGGAACGGCGTCGCGATCGACTCCACCTGTGGCGGCCACGGCACCTGTCGCAAGTGCAAGGTGCAGGTGGCGCCCCGCAACGGCGTCGCGGCGGCGATCACCCGGCACGACGTGCGCACCTTCACCGCCGGCGAGATCGACAAGGGCTGGCGACTGGCCTGCCTGGTGCAGGCGACGGGCGACCTCGGCGTCACCGTCCCGGCCCTCACCACGCGGCCCAAGGCGGCGACCGTCGGCGTGGGCCGCCAGGTGATCCTGCGGCCGGCGATCCAGAAGCGGTACGTCGAGCTCGCCGAGCCCTCGCTCGCAGGACCAGCAGACCGACCTCGACCGGCTGCTCGCGGCGATGGACGACCTCGAGCTCACCGCCGACCTGCACGCCCTGCGCCGGCTGCCGACCGTGCTGCGACAGGCGGACTTCAAGGTGACCGCGGTCATCGTCGACACCGCGCTGGTCGACGTGGAGCAGGGCGACACGACCGGCAGCGCCTACGCGATCGCGTTCGACCTCGGCACGACCACCGTCGTCGCCACGCTGCTCGACGTCACCACCGGCACCCCGGTGGCGGTCACGTCGATGCTGAACAAGCAGCAGCCCTTCGGCGGCGACGTGATCTCCCGGATCAGCGCCACCATGATGGACCCCGACGCGCTCGGCCGGCTGCAGACCGCCGCGGCCGCCACCTTGGCCGAGCTCGCCGAGCAGGTGTGCCGCGAGGCCGAGGTCGACCCGGCCGTCGTCTACGAGGTGGCGATCGCCGGCAACGCGACGATGACCGCGCTGCTGCTGGGCATCGACCCCGAGCCGCTCGGCGTCGCGCCGTTCGTGATGTCCACGACGCTGCCGCCCACGGTGCTCGCCTCCGAGATCGGGCTGACGCTGCACCCGCAGGCGCGGGTGGCTCTCTTCCCGGCGCTCGGGGCCTACGTCGGCGGCGACATCGTGGCCGGCATGCTCGCCACCGGCATGGACCGCGACAAGCGCACCCGGCTGTTCATCGACATCGGCACCAACTGCGAGATCGTGGTCAGCAACGGCGACACCATCGTGTCCACGGCGGCGCCGGCCGGCCCGGCGTTCGAGGGCGGTGCGATCCGCTGCGGCATGCGCGCCGCCGACGGCGCGATCGAGGTCGTCAAGATCGACCCCGCGGCCGACGCCCCCGTCGAGCTCGGCGTGATCGGCGACGTCGAGGCGCGCGGGCTCTGCGGCTCGGGCCTGGTCGACGCGGTCTCCGAGCTGGTGCGCCACGGCATCCTCGACTCCTCCGGGCGGTTCGTGCCCGACGAGCAGATGGCCGAGATGCTGCCGGCGATCGCGCCCCGGCTGACCCGGATCGGCCAGGAGCGCGTGTTCGTTCTGGCCGGCCCGGTCGACGAGCCGGACCAGGCGGTCGTGCTCTCGCAGCGCGACGTGCGCGAGCTCCAGTTCGCCAAGGCCGCGATCTCGACCGGCTGGACGCTGCTGCTCGAGGAGCTCGGGCTCGAGCACGACGACGTCCAGCAGGTGCTGCTCGCCGGGTCGTTCGGCTCCTACCTCTCCCCCAGCTCGGCGGTGCGGATCGGCCTGGTGCCGACGCTGCCGGTGCTGCGCATCGTCTCCGCCGGCAACGTCGCGGGCGAAGGGGCGAAGATGGCCCTGTTGTCCCTGCGCGAGCGCGCGGGCGCGGTGACCCTGTGCGAGGAGGTGGCCTATGTCGAGCTCTCCGACCGCAGCGACTTCAACGACCGGTTCGTCGAACAGCTCGCGTTTGGTTCCTGAGGAGGTTGCTCTGCAACCGTCTCGAAGGGCTAGGGTCGCCGTCGTCGCCTGCGGGGCGATCGCCCAGCCGGTGGCGGCGATCGTGGCCCGGCGCGGGTGGCCGGTCGACGTGCACCCGTTGCCTCCGCTGCTGCACAACCAGCCGCAGAAGATCGCGCCCGCCGTGCGTGACCTCGTGGCCCGGCTGCGCCCGTCGTACGACCAGGTCGTGGTGGGCTACGCCGACTGCGGCACGTACGGCGCGCTCGACGGCGTCTGCGACGAGCTCGGGGTCGCCCGGCTCGCCGGGCCTGCACTGCTACGACCTGTACGCCGGTGCCAGCCGGATCGAGCAGTTCCTTGCCGACCAGCCCGGCACCTACCTGCTGACCGACTTCCTGGTGCGCTCGTTCGCCCGCACCGTCGAGCAGGAGCTTGGCCTCGACCGCTGGCCGGAGCTGCGGGACGACTACTTCCGGCCACTACACGCGCGTGGTCTGGCTGGCCCAGGAGCCGACCCCCGAGCTGCGCGCCCTCGCCGAGGACGCCGCCTCCAGGATCGGCCTGCCGCTCACCGTCGTAGAGACCGGCGACCACAACCTCGAAGCCGCTCTCGAAGCCCTGCTGCCCGGATAGTCCGAGGCACAGCACCTCCGCGGGCCGCCAGAAGCTGCTAGACGTTCGGGACTATCCGTCCGTGGACCGAAGTCGCTCCAGCAGGTCGGTGCGCCAGGCCTCGGTCTCGGCGACCTGGTTGAAGCTGAACACGTGCAGGCCCTCGACCAGGTTCTCCGGGCGGGCCGCGGTGGGAGCGCACTTCTCGAGGAAGCGCTCGCCGGTGAAGCCGCCGGGAGCCGCGAGACGGGCGAACGTGCCCTTGTTCTTGGCCAGGAACCGGGTGGACTCCCCCACCCCGATCCGGGTCGCCATGCTGAGCAGCTTGGTGCGCTCGACCGGGCCGGGCATCCCGAGCAGCAGCGGCATCGCCACGCCGCGCTGGCGGAGCCGGCCGACCCAGGTCGAGATCGACTTGGGGTCGAACGTCAGGTTGCTGACGACGTGGGTCGCGTAGCGGCGCTTGTCCCACATCGACTGCACGGTCTGGTCGTCGCTGATCGTCGGGTGCGACTCCGGGTAGCCGGTGATCCCGACGTTCGCGAACGGCTTGCCCAGCACGATGAGGTCCTCGAGCAGGCTCAGCGCGTCGGGGTAGTCGCCGACCGCCTCGGCGTCGCCGCCGGGCACGAACACGGTGCTGATCCCGGACTCGGTCAGCCGGTCGCAGATCTCCTTCAGCTCGCCGCGCCCGCTCACCATCCGCGCCGCGATGTGCGGTACGGCGACGTACCCCTCGCGTGTCAGCGACTCGGCGAGCGCGAACGTCGCCTCGAGTCCCTTGCCCGGCGAGGCGGTGACGGTGACCGTCGCGGTCCTTGGGGAGGTGGGTCAGCACCTTCTCCTCGGTGCTCGCCGACGGGCAACACCTCGTAGCGCGCGTTGCGGAGCAGCCGGACCATGGCCTCGCGCGCGGCTTTGTTGCGTATCATGCAATCTGTTCCGTCATTAGAAACTGGTGTCTCGATTCTAGGACGCCGCCGAACCCCGTCACAAGAGGGCGCGCGTAGGCTTTGCGCCATGCACTACGAGGACCTCGGCAGCGTCGACTACCGCGCCGCCTGGGAGGTCCAGCGCGGTGCCCACGCGGCGGTGGCGGACGGAGGTCCGGAGACGGTCCTCCTCCTCGAGCACCCGCCCGTGTTCACCTGCGGCAAGCGCACCGTGCCCGACGAGCGGCCGCTCGACCCGGGCGGCGCCGAGGTGATCGACGTCGACCGCGGCGGCAAGATCACGTTCCACGGACCCGGCCAGCTGGTGGGCTACCCGATCGTGCGGCTGCCCGACCACGTGCGGGTCGTCGACTACGTACGACGTGTCGAGGAGGCGCTGATCGGCGTCTGCCGTGACCTCGGCGTCACGACCGCGCGGGTCCCGGGCCGGAGCGGGGTCTGGCTGCGGGCCGACGAGCTGCGGTCCCGAGCGCAAGATCGCCGCGATCGGCATCCGGGTCAGCCGGGGCGTGACCATGCACGGGTTCGCGCTCAACTGCGACGTCGACCTCGGCTGGTACGACCGGTTCGTGCCGTGCGGCATCGCCGACGCCGGCGTCACCTCGCTCAGCGCCGAGCTGGGCCGCGACGTGACCGTGGCCGAGGTCATCCCCTTGGTGCGGGCTCACCTCGACGAGATGCTCGCCTGGGCGCCGTACGACGCGACGCCGGACTACGAGCCGCGTCCCGAGCCCGGCCGGCAGCCATCGCGGGTGCCGGTGCTCAACCCGCTCGCCTGACGACGACACGCCTGTCCCCCGGGACCTCGCGTCCGACGCCCCGGCGGCAGGGTGCTCGATGCTGGCCGCATGACCCTCGCCATCGAGACCAACGGGCTCCGCAAGGAGTTCCGCTCGGGTCAGGGGCGCCGGATCGTCGCCGTCGACGGCCTCGACCTGGCGGTGCCCGTCGGGTGGCGTGCACGGCTTCCTCGGCCCCAACGGGTCGGGCAAGACCACGACGATCCGCATGCTGCTCGGGCTGGCCCGCGCGAGCGACGGCGAGATGGCGCTCTTCGGCGAGCGGGTGCCGGACGCGCTCCCCCGTGTGATCGGACGGATCGGGGCCGTCGTCGAGCAGCCCCTGTTCACCCCGGGGTTCTCCGGGCGCCGCAACCTCCGGCTCCTCGCACGTACGGCGGGCGTCGACCCGCGCCGCGTGCCGCCTCGTGCTCGAGCAGGTCGGCCTGGCCGGCCGGGAGCGCGACCGGTTCCGCACCTACTCGCTCGGCATGAAGCAGCGGCTGGCGATCGCGGCCACGCTGCTCAAGGAGCCGGACCTGCTGATCCTCGACGAACCGTCCAACGGCCTCGACCCGGCCGGCATCCGCGACATGCGCGAGCTGGTGACCGGGCTCGCGGACGCCGGGGTCACGGTGCTGCTGAGCTCGCACATCCTGGCCGAGGTGCAGCAGGTCTGCCACTCCGTGACGATCATCGGCAACGGGCGCACCATCGCCTCCGGGTCGGTCGAGTCGCTGCTCGGCGAGTCCCGCTCCCGCACCCGCGTCGGCGTCGGCGACCCGGCCCGGGCGGCCGCGATGCTCGAGCCGGGCCGGCTACGGGGTCGACCCGCGACGGCGACGACCTGCTGGTCGAGGGCCACGACCACCCCGAGGAGATCAGCCGGCTGCTGGCCGGGGAGCAGCTCTACGTCTCGAGCTCTCCGCCAGCCGTCCCGACCTGGAGACCGTGTTCCTCCAGCTCACGCGCGACCCTCCGGCGAAGGATGCCGGATGAGGCGGCGCTCCGGCGCCGTGACGGAGCGACCCGCGCTGCACAAGCTCGTGGGCGTCGAGCTGACCCGCTTCCGCTGCCGGCGCGCGATCCTGCTGCTGGTCGGCTGCTGCGATCGTGCTGAGCGGCCTGTTCGCGGCCAAGCTGGCGTGGGACACCCGGCCGATCACCGCCGACGGACCTGGCGACCGCCACAGGCGCAGGCCGACATCGACGCCAAGGACCAGCCAGGTGCAGGCCGACCTCGCCCGCCTGCCAGGACCGACCCGAGCGAGCTACGTCGGCGCCGGCGCCACCGCCGGCCGACTGCGCCGAGCACGATCCTGCCCAGGCCGCGTCGTACCTCGACCGCTCCCCGCTCGACGTCGCCGACGTGCTGCCCGGCTACGGCATCGGCGGTCGCGATCCTGCTGGTCGTGCTCTGCTGGTCCTCGCCGGCACGACGTTCGCCGGCGCCGACTGGGCGTCCGGCTGCGATGAGCAACCAGCTGCTGTTCGAGTCGCGGCGGTCGCCGGATCTGGGTCGCCAAGGCGCTCGCCCTCGCGATCGGGGTGCTGGTCGTGGCCGCGCTCGGCGCTCGCTGGCGTTCTGGGTGCCGGTCGCGCCTGGTCGCCGCTCCAACGCGGCATCCCGGTCGGCGCCGCGGTCTCCACGGCGACGTCGCGCTGGCACCTGGTCCGGACGCTCGTGCTCGCGGTGGTCGGCGCCGTGCTCGGCCTACGGGCTGACCATGCTGTTCCGGCACACGGTGGCGACCGTCGGCGCTGCTGTTCGGGGTCGAGCGTCGCCGCCGAGATCCTGCTCAGCCTGCTGCCGTTCTCGGGTTCCGGCCGGGTCTCCCCCAGCCACAACGTGTTCGCCTGGCTGCTGGGACGAGACGCACGTACTTCGACCCGTCGATCACGTGCTCCGGCGCCGACGGCTGCGACCAGCGTCCGCACCCTGCAGATGTGGCCGGCCGGGCCTGCTGATCGGGGTCGTGCTTCGTGGTCGTGATGGTGGTCTCGCTGGTCTCGTTCCGGCGCCGCGACGTGCCCTGAGCCGACCGCCGCGACGGGCACGCGGGCCGCCACCGCTCGCCGCGTACAGTGGGGCGGGTGACACAGGCCCCCGACACCACCACGTCCAGCGGTGCGCCGACCCCCGAAGGCCGCAAGCTGCTGCGCCTCGAGGTCCGCAACGCCGAGACCCCGATCGAGCGCAAGCCGCCCTGGATCAAGACCCGGCGCCAAGATGGGCCCGCAGTACAACGAGCTCCAGGCGCTGGTGAAGTCCGAGGGACTGCACACGGTGTGCCAGGAGGCCGGCTGCCCCAACATCTTCGAGTGCTGGGAGGACCGCGAGGCCACCTTCCTGATCGGCGGCGACCAGTGCACGCGGCGCTGCGACTTCTGCCAGATCGACACCGGCAAGCCGGAGCCGCTCGACCGCGACGAGCCGCGCCGGGTCGCCGAGTCGGTGCAGAAGATGGGCCTGCGCTACGCCACGATCACCGGTGTCGCGCGCGACGACCTGCCCGACGGCGGTGCCTGGCTGTACGCCGAGACGGTCAAGCAGATCCACGAGCTCAACCCCGACACCGGCGTCGAGAACCTGATCCCCGACTTCAACGGCGTGCCCGACCTGCTGCGCGAGGTGTTCGAGTCGCGGCCCGAGGTGCTCGCGCACAACGTCGAGACGGTGCCGCGGATCTTCAAGCGGATCCGCCCGGCGTTCCGCTACGAGCGCTCGCTCGACGTGATCACCGCAGGCCCGGGCGTTCGGGCTGGTCACCAAGTCCAACCTGATCCTCGGCATGGGCGAGACCCGCGAGGAGATCAGCCAGGCGCTGCGCGACCTGCACGCACGCCGGCTGCGAGCTGATCACGATCACCCAGTACCTCCGCCCGTCGCTGCGCCACCACCCGGTCGAGCGCTGGGTGAAGCCCGAGGAGTTCGTCGAGCTGCGCGACGAGGCCGACGAGATCGGCTTCGCCGGCGTGATGAGCGGCCCGCTGGTGCGCTCGTCGTACCGCGCGGGCCGGCTCTACCAGCAGGCGATCGCCGCCCGCGACGGCGCAGTCCGTCGGCGATCTGAGAGAGTGCGCGCATGGCCAAGAAGGACACGGTCGAAGAAGGCCGCCTCGAAGGCAGCCAAACCGGCGAAGCAGAAGAAGCCCGTCCCGGATCAAGCAGATCGCGCGAGAGCTACCGGCTCACCAAGAAGACCGACCCCCGGATCGGCCTGATCCTCCTCGGCGTCTTCCTCGTCGCCGGTGTCCTCGCCGGCGGCATCGCCTACCTGGTGGCGCGGCCTCCTCGTCTACTCGATCCGTCCTCGGCGTGCTGATCGGGCTCCTGGCCGCGCTGATCGTCTTCGGCCGTCGTGCCCAGCGCTCCGCGATCTCCCAGATCGAGGGCAAGCCCGGTGCCGCCGCGTCCGTGCTCGGCCTGCTCCGCCGCGGCTGGAAGGTCGAGCCCGGCATCGCGTTCAACCAGCAGCAGGACGTCGCCCACCGGCTGGTCGGCCCTCCCGGCATCGTGCTGATCGGTGAGGGCAACCCCAACCGGCTCCGCCCGCTGCTGACCAGCGAGCGTCGCAAGCACGAGCGCGTGGTCAGCGAGACCACGATCACCGAGATCGCTGGTCGGCGACGCCGAGGGCCAGGTGCCGCTGCGCAAGCTGGTCAAGCACGTCACCAAGCTGCCGAAGACGCTCAAGCCGGCCGAGATGACCGACGTCCTGGCCCGGCTGAAGGCGCTGGACTCGACGCGCTCCAACATCCCGCTGCCCAAGGGCCCGATCCCGACCTCCATGAAGGGTGCGCGGCAGAACATGCGCGGCCGCTAGGCGCGGCATGTTCTGGAGCCGAGAGGTCAGAAACGGCTCGAGGCGCGCCAGCGCTGAGAACGGCTTCTGACGTCTCGGCGAGCCACGCAGGGCGTCGAGGGCCTCGGCGACAGCGACCGACGCAGGTCGGTCTGAACCCCAACCCCTACCGCTTCGCGATCACCAGGTTGAACGCCGCCGTGCCCGCAGCGAGGTCGTGCAGACCCCGCCCGTCGGGCCGGAAGACCAGCGGCGGGATCACCAGGCACACCAGCAGCTGGCGCGCCAGCGCCAGGAGCAGCGGCACCGGCCGGCCGTCGAGGCGCAGCACGCGCACCCGGGCCGCGAGCTGGCCGAACGAGCCGCCCGCGAGCGCCATGCCCACCGCGCTCTCGAGCCAGAAGACGCCGAGCGTGACCCAGCCGGAGTACGGGTTGTCGGAGTAACCCCCGGGACCGAGCACCACCAGCGTGACCAGTGAGCACGCGGCCCAGTCCACGGCGAGCGCCACGAGCCGGCGTACCCACGACGCGGTGTTCTCCACGGTCTCCACTCCGCCACGCTATCCAGCACCCCGGGACCACCCGTTACATGGGTGAAACAAAGCGGATACGGTCAAGAAACCGCTCCTGCATAGGTTCGCGACACCGCGATGCGAGAGGCGCATCCGGGTCCCGGCACGAGACGTTCGGCCGCCCCTGCGGCCAAGGAGGACGAATGTTCCAGAACAGCGACGAGCTGCTGAAGTACGTCAAGGACGAGGGCGTCGAGATGGTCGACGTCCGCTTCTGCGACCTGCCCGGCGTCATGCAGCACTTCACGGTGCCCGTGTCCTCGTTCGACCAGTCGGTCTTCGACGACGGCCTGAACTTCGACGGCTCCTCGATCCGCGGCTTCCAGGCCATCCACGAGTCCGACATGTCGCTGTTCCCGGACCCGACCACGGCGTACCTGGACCCGTTCCGCAGCGCCAAGACGCTGGTCGTGAACTTCTTCATCCACGACCCGATCACCGGCGAGGCCTACTCCCGCGACCCGCGCAACATCGCACGCAAGGCGATGTCCTACCTGTCCAGCACCGGCATCGGCGACACGGCGTACTTCGCGCCCGAGGCCGAGTTCTACGTCTTCGACAACGTGCGCTTCGAGACCAAGGCCAACACCGGCTTCTACGAGATCGACTCCGAGGCGGGCGCCTGGAACACCGGCGCCGTGGAGAACAACCGCGGCTACAAGGTCAAGTACAAGGGCGGGTACTTCCCCGTCGCGCCGTACGACCACTTCGGCGAGCTCCGCGACGAGATGACGATCGAGCTCGAGAAGTCCGGGCTGCACGTCGAGCGCGCCCACCACGAGGTCGGCACCGCCGGCCAGGCCGAGATCAACTACCAGTTCGCCGAGCTGCTCCAGGCCGCCGACGACGTGATGAAGTTCAAGTACATCATCAAGAACGTCGCCTGGCGCAACGGCAAGACCGCGACCTTCATGCCCAAGCCGATCTTCGGCGACAACGGCTCGGGCATGCACTGCCACCAGTCGATCTGGAACGACGGCGAGCCCCTCTTCTACGACGAGACCGGCTACGCGGGGCTGTCCGACATGGCCCGCTGGTACATCGGCGGCATCCTCAAGCACGCCCCGTCGCTGCTGGCGTTCACCAACCCGACCGTGAACTCCTACCACCGGCTGGTGCCCGGCTTCGAGGCGCCGATCAGCCTGGTCTACAGCCAGCGCAACCGCTCGGCCTGCGTGCGGATCCCGATCACCGGCTCCAACCCCAAGGCCAAGCGCATCGAGTTCCGCTGCCCCGACCCGTCGGCCAACCCGTACCTCGCCTTCTCGGCGCTGCTGATGGCCGGCCTCGACGGCATCCAGAACAAGACCGAGCCGAGCGACCCGATCGACAAGGACATCTACGAGCTGCCGCCCGACGAGATGGCCGACGTCGACCAGGTGCCGACCTCGCTCAACGCCGTGCTCGACGACCTCGAGCGCGACCACGAGTTCCTCACCGCGGGCGACGTGTTCACGCCCGACCTGATCGAGACCTGGATCGACTACAAGCGCACCCACGAGATCCTGCCCGTGCAGCTGCGACCGCACCCGCACGAGTTCGAGCTCTACTACGACATCTAATGAGCGTGGCCCCCGGGCCTGCTCAGGTTCGTCGGAAACGGCGGCTGACCTGCGGGTATGCCTTTCGAGGTATCGCGGCGTCTGCCGCCGTTTCTCGTTGGCGTGTGTACCAAATGTGCACCGAGCTGCGCCTCGACGGTTCGTGGTCGCGGGCTCGTGCGTGGGCCTCACGAGTCGCGAGCGGGCGAGCGGGCGAGCGGGCGGAGTGCAACGAGCGTCCGAGCGCTGGGAATCTCGAGGCCAAGGGCACTTGGAACGCATACCGCCACGGAGCGGCCCGAGGACGGCGACACCAGCGGCGCACCGCAGGGCCGCGCCGGAGGAGCCGGCGCCTTGATCGTTCAGAGGTCAGCCCAGCAAAGTGAGATCACAGAGATCTGTGCTTCGTCGGGTGATGTGCGACAGACGTCCGTCAACTGATGTGCGACGCGAGCCAGCGACCCCACCCAACAGTTGACGCAAAACGCCTCACGCTAATGACCGGACGTTACGCCCCGACCGGGCAGTTGAGTACGTCGATGAGCGTCCTACGTCGGCAGGATGTTCTGGTTGTGCCGGAACAGGTTCGCGGGGTCGTAGGTCCTCTTGATCTCGGCCAGCCTGTCGTAGTTGCCCTTGTAGTTGGCGCGGATCCGGCCCTGGTCGTCCTCGGCCATGAAGTTGATGTAGCCGCCCTCCTCCGAGTGCGGTGCCGTGGCTTCGTAGTACTCCCGGACCCAGGCGGTGTTCGCCTCGTCGTCCTTCGCGTCGGGCCACATGCCCGCGATCACGGTGGCGAAGTTGGCGTCGCGGTAGGCGAACGCGGTCGACTCCGGTGCGACCCGGTGGCAGGCGCCGTTGATCGGGTAGATGTGCACCGTCGAGGTCAGCTCGGGGACCTTCGACCCGTGCTCGAGGTGAGCGGTGATCGCGTCGTCGGTGAGCTCCTTGACGAAGTTGGCCTTCCAGTAGTGGCGAAGCCCCGACGGGTACAACGCGTCGAACGCGCTGTTCAGGGCCGGGTAGGGCATCGGCCCCACCATCTCTGCCACCACGGGCGCGAGGTCGTGGAACGGCTTCAGCATCTTCTCGCCCTGGTCGAGGTCGCCCGACCAGCACGTCACCATGAGCGCGAGCGGCTCGCCGTGACGGTCCTCGGGGATGAACGGCAGCGGCGGCGCGATCTGGTACGCCGGGAAGCCGCCGAACTGCTCGGGCGCGTCGGCGATGAACTCGCGGTACAGCCGGAACAGATCCCCCGCCTTGTCCAGCTCGAAGAACATCGGCCCGCCGTAGATGTCCTTGACCGGGCTGAGCCGGAACTCGAACGACGTCACGACGCCGAAGTTGCCGCCACCACCCCGGATCGCCCAGAACAGATCCGCGTCGTCCTTGTCGCTGGCGACGTGGAAGGTGCCGTCCCCGGTGACCACGTCCGCCGACACCAGGTTGTCCAGAGCGAGCCCCAGCCCCCTCGCGAGGTAGCCGATGCCACCGCCGAGGGTCAGGCCGCCGACGCCTGTGGTCGAGATGATGCCGCCCGTCGTGGCCAGTCCGAACGGGTACGCCGCGGAGTTCAGGTCGCCCCAGGTCGCGCCGCCCGAGACCCGAGCCGTATGGGCCAGCGGGTCGATCCGAACACCGCGCATGGCCGACAGGTCGATGACCACGCCCCCGTCGCACGTGCCGAAGCCCGGGACGCTGTGGCCACCACCACGGACGGCGACGGTCATCGCGTTGTCGGCGGCGAAGCGTACGGCGGTCATCACGTCGCCGGCGTTGACCGGCTGCGACGATGACGGCCGGGCGCTTGTCGATCATGCCGTTGCGAACCGTGCGAGCGACGTCGTACCCCTCGTCATCGGGTCCGGTGACAGTCCCCCTGATCCCCTCGCGCAAAGTGTCGAGCTGAGCATTCATGCCGTCCCTCCTCATGACTCGGACTGTCGCGTCGGGGCGACAAGGGCGTCGAGAGGGCGTCACGAGGGCGCGGCGAGGCGCGGCAGGTCCTGGTAGGGCCGACGCTAGACCCGGACACAGCCCGGCACCATGGCCCAGACGACCCATTCTTGACTGGGACCAGACAGAAGTCAGACGAGCCCGCTCGGAGTAGAGCGCGTCGGATCCGTCCATGCCGATGGCCATCGTTCGACCACGGTCTCCAGCATCCGCATATCAAGCAGATGAGTGCGTTGGATCGCGCACCAGCGTCCCCCCAAGGTCTCGGTATGCGTCCGGGTCGCGTGTCATCGTGCGTTCCATGGCGACTTGGGGTGCGTCACGTCGAACGGCCCGGACGCCCTGCCCGACGGCCTCCCGCGGTTCTCGCCCGACGGTCGCAGCCTCGTCTTCAGCCACGAGATGCCGGACGGTGGCGGCCAGCTGATGACGGTCAGCGTGGACGGCACCCACCTCCGGGAGCTGCTCCCCGGCGTCACGGCATTCGACCCCGACTGGTCCCCCAGCGGCCGTCGCGTCGCGTTCACGCTCGTGCGCGGAACCGATCCCGACGTGACCCGCGACGCGGCGACCGTCTCAGTTCCCGGCGACCACGCGCGACCCCTCACGGCGACTGCCGGAACCGGCACGTTCGTCTTCCAGCCCGACTGGTCCCCGGACGGCTCGCAGCTGGTGCTCAGCAGAGTCGACAGCCAAGGCTGCACGCTGGTGACGATGTCCGCACGCGGAGGCGAGATGCGTCCGGTGGAGACCGGCGGAGGCTGCGCCCTCAACCCGAGCTGGTCCTCATCCCCCGCTCACGCGAACGCGGGTAACGGCTGACGGCAAACGGTCCATCGGTTGGCCCCAGTCTTCAGGAGGGCTCGACACGGAGTCGCGACGACGGACGTAGACGTCATGTCACGAGAACAGCCTTACGCCCAGTTGCCCGTACAGCGGACTTCGGGCGGCCCGACCGGGTCGTCCAACATCACAGAAGGAGCAGGATCATGAACACCAACAGCACAAGGAGAATCGTGGTTCGTGGCGCTCTAGCCGCCGTCGCGGTCGTCGTGTCGCTGGCCCCGCCAGGCGCCGCCGCGGGCGCATCCATTGACCCCAGCACGTTGAACCCGCCGCCGCCAGTCCTCAACGCCAGTTGCGTCACCGACCGGTAACCACATCTCCTGCAGCCTCGCGTTCAGCGACCCGAACATCATCGACGAGCCGTCCGGCATCGTGTGCGGCGGCACCGAGCTGCTGGTAACGCAGTTCCGCTCGGTCGTGGGGAAGCGGTTTTATGACGCCGAAGGAAACCTGCTGCAACGGCACTTCCGGGAGTCCTTCGACGGCACGTTCACCAACCCGGACACCGGCCTGGTCGCCTTGTGGACCCAGCACGACACGGTGGTCCACAATCTCGCGGTCCCCGGAGACGACACGTCCGGCACCGAGATGGTCAGCGGCGGCATGCGGGCATGGCTCCCCGGCGGAGGGACGATCCTCACCGACGCCGGCACGACGCTGGTCGATGTCGCCGCAGACGAGGTGGTGAGGGTGTCCGCGCATCACCCCTTCGACACCTTCTTCCGCCTCGGCGACACCACTGCCCTGGCCCCGCTCTGCGCCGCACTCGGCTGATCGTTCGCGAGTAGTGGCCCGTTCAGGACGCGAAACCGAAGTCGGTTGCTGCCCACTCGTCGGGACCCGGCCTAACATCCACTGGTCCCGGCACCGTCACGACCATCGTTTGCCACGCGATTCGCCCTGCAGTTCAAGGCTCTGGACAGCATGACCATGGCAATAAGGATCTCAACCAGTATTCCGGAGGTCGTCCAGACAGCCCTGATTGCTGGCGGGGCGCTCGCGTCAGTCAGGTGTTCGCGCGCGAGCGGACGGTCGCGGTGGAGGCGAACCCGCGGGCGATCAGCCAGATGCCGAACGTCAGCTCGAACAATCCACCGGGGATGGCGCCGACGAGCCCGGCGCCCGCGATGCCGAACAGCTCCAGCAGGTTGCCCCCGGCGAAGCACGCGTAGCCGATGAAACCCCAGACAGCCAGGAAACGCGGAACGAGTCTGGTGCGGAAGAGCAGAGCGCAGAAGAAGAGGCTTCCGATACCGAGCCCGGCCTCGGCGACGCTGTAGAAAGCGGCATTCGCGTGGATGGCGTCGGAGCCGCTGAGGACGATGAGGCTCACGACACCGATGGCCAGGACGACGCCCTCGAAGATCCGCGTGCCCAGGTAGCCCGCGGCTATGGCCTTGTTGTGGGGTCGCAGGATCGGGAACATCAGGACACCGATGCCGATCACGAATGCCGAGTTGAGCAGCATCAGGGCGGTGCCCGTGAAGAACAGCGCGGTGGAGTCGCTGCGGTCACCGGAGTCGACGATGCCCGCCGCGATCAGGCTGCCTGCCTAAGCCATATGCCACGTAGCCCGCAAGGAAGAGGACCCCAACGGTTCGGGCGGTCCGACGCACGCCGGAGTCCGCGCGAACCACCGGCGGGGAGGTCGAGTGGTCACCCTCGCCGGTCAGGCGGGCGGGAGTCGTCGCCGGGGTCCTCATGAGGTGCTCCCCAGCTGAGTCAGGAGCCGTCCGCGGGCGCGGTGCAGATGGGGCATCAGACCGTAGATGACGATCGGCACCGCGATGGTGGCCAGCACGAAGGTGCGGACCACGGGGGACAGTGTGTGTAGCCAGTCGCTCAGCACGAGGTTGAGGACGGTGAGGGTCGGGAAGACCGCCAGCCAGATCATCAGGGCGAGCTGGTGCTTGGTGGGCGGAGTCGTTGGGGCGGATCGGGTGGTCATGATGTCTCCTTCTGGTGGGTGTGTGCGGTGAGGGTGAGTGGCAGACCTTGCTCGAAGTTGTGGACGGCACGGCGTACGTCGTCCTCGACCAGGTCACCGTTCAGGGCGATCGCGGCCGCAGAACCTGCGCCGGCGGCGGTGATGACCTGGGCACGCGGGTCGACGACGTTGCCTGCTGCCCATACGCCGGGAACGCTGGTCTGCCCGGCGGGGTCCGTGGTGACCCATCCGTTGTCGTCGATTCGGCAGCCGAGGCCGGTAAGCAAGTCATGGTTGGCGACGAAGCGCGGTGGCACGAACAGCGCGTCGCGGGGCACGACGCACCCGTCGCGCAGCTGTACGCCGACCATCTGGTCGTCGTCGATGACCAGCTGGTCGATGGTGCCCTCGACGACGCCGATGGCACGTGCCTGCAGCTGGGTCCGCTCGGCGGTCGTGAGGAGGTCTGGTGGGGTGAAGTAGACGAGGTCGTGGGTCCACTGGCGCACGATCTGGGCGAACCGGACCGAGCCGGGAGGGCCGCCGATGACTCCGAGTCGGCGGTCACGCACCTCGTGGCCGTGGCAGTAGGGGCAGTGCAGGACGTCGCGGGCCCAGCGGTCGCGGAGCCCAGGAATGTCGGGGAGCTCGTCGCGGATGCCGGTGGTAACCAGGAGGCGTCGCGCTCGGAGCTGCTGCCCGTCGGCGAGGTTGATTAGGTAGCCGGGGACATCGGCATGAAGGGCGGTGGCCGTGCCATGGACGATCTCGCCGCCGTAGCTCTCCACCTCCAGCCTGCCGACGGCCAGCAGCTCGCGCGGTGGAAGACCGTCGCGGGAGAGGTAGCCATGCAGGTGGGAGGCCGGGGCATTGCGGGGCGAACCAGCGTCCACCACAACCACGTCGCGCCCGGCGCGGGCGAGGACCAAGGCGGCGGACAGGCCGGCCGGGCCTCCGCCGATGACTGCTACGTCGTACTGACTCATGTCCCCAGAGTGGGATCGGGCGTGCGGATCACCTACGAACGTTGCTGTTTGTGGGAATCGGGAGTCAGATGAACACCGTGCACGACACCTCAGCGAAAATCGCCGATGCCCTGGACCAGGTCGGTTCGCGCCTCAGACAGGCCAGGATCCGGCGCGGGTTGTCACTTACCGGTGTCGCCGAGTCCACTGGCATCTCGAAGAGCACACTGTCCCGGCTCGAGACCGGTGGCCGCAGACCCACCCTCGAGCTGCCTCCTCGGCCTGTCGCACGCCTACCGGGTGCCTCTCGACGACCTGGTGGCCGCGCCTGAGGAGGGTGATCCTCGGATCCGGCTCAAGCCCGGCCAGGTCAAGGGCAGGACTGTCATCCCGCTGACTCGAGAGCCAGAGGGCCGGCAGGCATGGAAGATTGTGATCCCGACCAGCAAGACCACCCCAGAGCCGCGTGCCCATGACGGCCACGAATGGATCTACGTCCTGTCGGGCGACGTTCGGTTTGTCCTGGGTGACGAGGACCTTGTCCTCCACACGGGCGACGTCGCTGAGTTCGAGACTGTGGTCCCGCACTGGTTCGGCAGCACGGGCGACAAACCGTCCGAGATCCTCAGCATCTTCGACCGACCCGGCGAACGGATGAACCTCAGAACCCCAGCATCGCCGTGATTGGGCGCCGCCAAGCTCCTCGACCGGGTCGAGGCCGGCCGGGAGCGGGAGTCGCTGCGCCAGCGGGCGGGCTGAGCTGCGTGAGGCGCAGCAGCGGGATAGGGCGCGGGACGTCCGGGCCGAGGCAGAGTCCTCGCACGGGTCAAGCTCGCAGAACACGACCGGCGTGAGCATGCGGTGCGGCCGCTCGCCAGGACTCGCAAGGTGCGCCTGACCTCACGACTCGCGCTGGGAACCGCACCTCGACAGGCAATCAGGACCACCACGTGAGACGACTCGCCACGGACGCGTGCGATCTCCGTTGATGGGTAGCGGGGAGCATGGACATGAAAACGGCGCAGGTAGTAACCAAGGAGCTGGCGAGGGAGATGGACTGGGCCACGGTCAGGGAGGCAGCGAAGCTGGCCGCCCAGACGGCGGTGAAGTCCACGTCGTGGTGGTTGTGCGGTCGCGGATTGCATATCTGGGAGACGTGGGAGTACGAGGACGGCACGGTGGTCGAGGAGTGCGCCTGCTGCGAGATACAGCAGGCTGTCGCGAGTCAAGCGGCCTGACACCAGACCTGGCCTACCGGCAGCTCGTTTCTTGGATCGGGTCGTCCGTTTGCGAGACTGCGACCCTTCCGCGACGCGCGCTGGCACGCGGGTCGTCGGATCCGCGGCCAGGGCAAGGACGGCCCGATCGAGTTCTGCGTCGAGGGTGTCGTCGGGGTGCGCCGGGTCGAGGTACGTCGCCGCACGGTCTGATCGCGGTTACGGCCTCGCCGGGCGTCCTGCGCGGTGCGCCGCCACTCGGCACCTGCCGGGGCAGAAGCGGGCATGCTGACTCTGGTGACGAGACGCTCAGGCCGGCCGAGCGTGCGTGATCTTGTCCCATAGCGACCCGGCGTTGAGGGTCTGGATGTGGTCCATCATGTAGCCCTGTCCGATGTCGACCGGGTAGCGGTCGGCGAAGTTGATCCGCTGAACGGTCTCCTCACGGGTCCAGCCCTGCGCAACCGCATCGGTCACTGCGGCGACCCAGTCCAGCAGGTTGCTGCGCTGTCGGGCCAGGTAGTCGATCGTGACGACTTCACCGTGGCCTGGGATGACCCAGTCGACGTCGAGCTTGGCGATCCGATCCAGTGCAGCGAGCCACTCGGTGACGTTGGAGCCCATCAGCCAGGTCTGGCACTCGGAGAAGATGGTGTCTCCGGTGAAGACGACCCGCTCCTCGGGCACGTGCACAGCGATCTGTCCGGGCGTGTGGCCGGGCGTATGGAGCAGCTCGAAGGTGTGACCGCCCAGCTTGAGGGTGAGGTCACCGGTGAAGACGATCTTGCCTCGGTTGGGATCGGCGAAGTACTCCTCACGACTGGGGAAGATCACCTCCCCCTCGGGGTCGTCGGTGGGGATCGCGTCGTGGGCGTAGTCGAAGGAGTCGAGGGCCGGCGTGACCTCCATGAAGTTGTCGGCCACCCCCTGGTGGTGCACGACCTGCCCTGCTCCCCGGAAGTAGTAGTTGCCGAAGATGTGGTCGACGTGGTGCTCGGTGTTGATCACGTAGCGGATCACCCCGTGCGACTCGGCCTCCTCCCGCATCGCGACGGCCTTGGTCGGCAGTTGCGGCGTGTCCACGATGACCACGCCGTCGTCGGTGAGCACCATGCTCGGGTTGCAGCCTCGGAGCGTGGTGTCGGTCCAGACGTTGCTCGTGACCTTCTGCATCGTGTGTCTCCTTCTCTTTCGGTCAGGGTCTTGCTCGTCAGCCGACGAGGACGGTTCGGATGTTGGTGAACTCGGTGCCCCCGGCCTCGCCGAGCTCGCGTCCGTATCCGGACTGCTTGACGCCACCGAACGGCAGCCGTGGGTCGGAGGCCGTGTTGGCGTTGATGAAAAGAGCGCCAGACTCGATGCGCCTTCCGACCCTGAGTGCGCGGGCGCTGTCCCCCGACCAGACGCTTGCCCCGAGGCCGTACGGCGTGGCGTTGGCGATCTCAACGGCCTCGTCGTCCGTGGCGAACGCGATCACTGCGGCTGCCGGGCCAAATGTCTCCTCGGCCATGACGGGCATCTCGAGGGTGACGTTGACGAGCACGGTCGGCGCGTACCAGGCCGGACCTTGCTTCAGCCGTTCTCCTCCGGTCAGGGCTTTCGCGCCGGCTGCGACGGAGGCCTCGACCTGCTGCGCGAGGTTCTCGGCGAGGTCGGCGCGGGCCAGCGGTCCGATCTTCGTGGCCTCGTCGCGGGGATCGCCGATGACCAGGTCCGCGACCGCCGTGGCGAACCGCTGACCGAACTCTTCTGCGAGTGACTCGTGAACGATGAACCGCTTCGCGCACAGGCAGGACTGACCGGTGTTCAGGAAGCGGCCCGCGACGGCCTTGGGTACGACCACGTCGAGGTCGGCATCCTCGAGCACGACGAAGGGGTCGGACCCGCCGAGCTCGAGCAGACTCTTCTTCGCGGCCCGACCGGCGCTGGCCGCGACGTGGGATCCTGCCCGGTTGCTGCCGGTCAGGGTGACGGCTGCGATGCGGTCGTCCTGGATCAGGTCGTCCACTGTCGTCGGGACGTCGGGCTCCGCGATGACGAGGGTCCGGAACACGTTGTCCGGCAGGCCGGCGTCTCGGAGGATCGCCTCGATCGCGAGCGCGACACCTGTGACGTTCGGGGAGTGTTTGAGCAGTCCGGCGTTGCCGGCCATCAGCGCCGGGGCGGCGAAGCGGAACACCTGCCAGAAGGGAAAGTTCCACGGCATGATCGCCAGGACCGTCCCGAGTGGCTCATAGCTCACCCAGCTGCGCGACCCGGACGCCTCGACGTCCTTGTCTGCCAGCAGCCCGGGAGAGGTCTCGGCGTAGTACTCGCAGACCCAGGCGCACTTCTCGACCTCGGCGACCGCTTCGGTGGTGGGCTTGCCCATCTCTGCGGTGGCGAGGGCGGCAAGCTCGGTCGACTGCTCGCGCAGCACCTCCGCCGTCCGGCGGAGTACGACGGCGCGGTCGGAGAGACTGCGCGCGGCCCAGGCTCGCTGTGCGGTGGAGACCTGGTCGAGCAGGTCGTCGATGTCTTGGGCGGTCATCGAGTCGTAGCGGTCGATCTCCTCACCCGTTGCGGGGTTGATCGTGGTGATCTGCTCAGGCACGACGGACCATCCTTTCGAGGGTTCGGTTCTTGCCGTAGAGGTAGCCGACCAGCAGGCCGGTGAGCCCGAACAGGACTGGCCTGACGGCACTCTTGACGAGGTCCGACCCGAGCAGCAGACCCATCGCGTCGAGACCGTCGTCGCCGGCGGGCGTGAAGGTCGGCTGGACCGGCGCTGGCTCCCGGGTGGTCGCTCCGCGGCGGGCATCCGCATCGTGGGATGGCGCGGACGCGGCGCCGTTCTGGATCAGCTGGGCGAGGTTGTCAGCGAACTGGGCAAGCATCCGGGTGCTGACGTCCTTCATGACGCCCCCTCCGAACTGGGCGGCCTTGCCGGTCACGTTCAGGTCGGTGACGACGTGCACGTCGGTCACTCCGTCGTGCTCGTCGAGGCTTGCGGTAACCGTCGCCTGGGCGCCGCCGTTGCCCTTGGCGTCGCGCCCGCGCGCCTCGATCACGGCGCGCCCGGACGCAGGATCCTTCTCGACCAGCTCGCCGTCACCCTTGAACGTCATGGAGATCGGACCGAGCTTGATCTTCATCCCGCCCTCGAAGGCGTCGCCCTCGACGGAGGTGATCACCGCGCCGGGTAGGCACGGAGCGATCTTCCGGACGTCGACGAGCAGGTCGAACGCCTGGTCGGCCGGAACCGGGACGGTGAAGTCGTGGACGAGCTCCATGGGTCTGCCTTTCGTCGGGACTCGTCAGAGCCCGAGCGGGTGGTAGGGCGAGATCTGCACCTGACCGGCCGGGACGACCCGGACGTCGATGCCCGTGACGTAGCCCGGTTCACCGGGGTCGGCACCGGTTGCGTCCAGCAGGACGGCGCGCAGCAGCGGCGAGTGGGTCACCCCGATCACGACCCGGCCCCGGGTGGGCCCGGGGTCGGCGAGACTCTCCGCGAAGCGCAGAATCCGGCGAGCGAGGTCGGCCGCCGACTCCCCGGGCGGCTGTTGCTGGCCCAGCCACCAGCCGATGCGGTCGGCCGAGGTGAAGAAGGAGGTCCACCAGGTGTTCTCCTGGACCTGTTCCTCGGTCATTCCAGGCACCTGCTCGGCGAGTGCCGTGGCCGAGCTGACCATGTTGACCCGGGTTCCGGCGACGTACATGTCCGGGTTGCGTAGGGCGAAGCTGTCATACGGCCCTTCCACTCGGGAGGCGTCGTCGATGCCGCGGATCAGCGCCTCGGCGGTCTCACGGGTTCGTCGGGTGCCACCGAAGAGCACGGTCAGTGCTCCGGTGGCGTCGGCGCCGACTGCCTTGCCGGTGCGTTCGGCGTGGTCTAGCCCCGCGTCAGTCACGGGGACGTCACCCCGGTGTGAGGCAACCTCCCCGTGACGTAGCAGGAGGAGCCGAGTCTCCGTCTCGACCATCGGAGTCAGACGTCGATGGTCTCGTAGGTGTTCACCGAGCGCTCCGCGAGGTACTCGATGATGTAGCCGAACACGTTCTCCTGGAAGTGCGGCGTGGCCTTGTGCGCCTCGTAGCCGGCCTCGTCGACGTACTGCTCGTAGAGGAAGAACGTGCCGGGATCCGTCGGGGACACCTGCGCCTGGTAGTAGAGGTTGCCCTCCTCGGCGCGAGAGAGCGGGGTCATCTTGCGGATGGTCTCCTCCACGCGCTTCTCCTCGCCGTCCTTGGCCCTCCAGGTCGCTGCTACAACGAATGCCATTTCTTCTCCTCGGTTGGTGGTACGTGTGCGATGTGGTGGTGCGGTCAGGCCGGCTTCGGGCCGACCCGGTTCCTGAGGACGCCGATGCCGCTGGCCTCCATCTCGATCTCATCCCCGGGCTCGAGCCAGCGATCGAGCTCGAGGCCCGACCCTCCGGTCGCCGTGCCGGAGCCGAGGACCTCGCCGGCGCGGAGAGTGAGCCCCTGCGAGGCGTAGGCGATCATCGACTCGAAGGTGTGGTGCATGGCCTTCGTGTTGTCGCCGCCCCAGCGTTCGCCGTTGATCCTGACCTCGAGGTCGACGTCGTGCGGGTCGATCTCGTCAGCGGTCACGATGCAGGGTCCGAAGACGTTCGAGCCGTCCCAGTCCTTCGCCTTGCACGGCCCCATGCCGATCGGGAGCTCGCGGGTCTGGGCGTCGCGAGCCGACATGTCGTTCCAGATCGTGTACCCGAAGACGTGCTCCAGCGCCGTGGCCTCGGCTGATGTCCTTGCCGGTGCGACCGATGACTGCGGCGAGCTCGAGCTCGTGGTCCAGCTTCTCCGTGTACGACGGCCAGGGGATCTCGTCGCCAGGACCGATCACGGTGTCGGGCAGCCCCTTGTAGTAGGCGGGCACCCGGTACCACTCGTCGGGGATCTCCTTGCCCAGTCCTGCGAAGGCGTTCTTCAGGTGCCCTTCGAACGCCAGGAAGTCGCGGATCGTGCGCGGTCGCAGGGGCGCCAGGAGTCGCGTCGTGCCGAGCGTCCCCGCCGCACTCGTCGTACCCCGCGGAGCACCGGCCTCGATGAAGGCGACCATGTCGCCGTCGAAGCCGACGTCGACGATCTCGTTGTCGTCGAGGTACCCGATCCTGCTGGTCCGAGCTGTGGTCTCGTAGGTCACGTACTTCATGTGGCCGCCTCCTCGATGGCGTCGATGATCTTCAGGTAGCAGCCGCAGCGGCACAGGTTGCCGCCGAGCCCTTCCCGGATCTCCTCCCGGTCGCCGGCGTGGCCCTTGTCGACCATGTCGCGGGCGGTCAGGACCATCCCGGGGATGCAGAAGCCGCACTGGAAGGCGTGGTGCTTGTCGAAGCAGGCCACGACACGGTCGTCCTCGGGCAGTCCTTCGACCGTGGTGATCTCCTTGCCGACCGCGAGCGGCGCCATCAGGATGCAGCCGGAGACGGGTTCGCCGTCGAGGAGCACCGTGCAGGTGCCGCACAGTCCGACCCCGCAGGTGACACGGGGGCCGGTCAGGCCGACCTGGTCCCGGAGGACGTCGACGAGCATCGTGGACGGCTCGACGTCGACGTCGACGCTGCGTCCGTTGACGCGCAGGGTGAGGTTCACGACTCCTCCTGTTCGCGGCGTGCGCCGAGCACGCGTTCGGGGGTCATCGGGAGCCGGCGCACGTCGTAGCCCAGTGAGGCGACGGCGTTGCCGATGGCGGGTGGCACGGGCGGTACGGCGGTCTCGCCGAGCCCGTGGACCTCGGCGCCGGGAAGCTCCATGACACGGTGGCTGATGGAGGCGACGTCGAGCGCGGAGGCGATGTTGTAGTCCGAGAGGTTGGGGTTGGTCATCTGTCCCTCGGTGAACTGCAGCTCCTCGAAGAGGGCGGTGCCCAGGCCCAGGATCATCGAGCCCTCCTGCTGGAGCTCGGCGCCGTGCTTGTTGACGACCTTTCCCGCGTAGGAGGAGGCATAGAGGGTGGAGAGCGTGACGACGCCGGTGTCCTCGTCCACGACGAGCTCGGCGGAGGCCGAGCCCTGGTGCCAGTGCGAGGAGGCCACCCCCTGCCCGGTGTCGGGGTCGAGGCCCCCGTCGTTGGACACGTGGCCATGTCCGACCCTGCCGTGCTCGATCAGATCTCGGGCGGCCTCCTCCAGCGCGCGGCTCATCATGTGCGTGGAGCGGCTCGAGGTGGTGCGGGTGTCGTGGGGCACCCGGTCGGTGTCCGGGACGCAGACCACGATCTGGTCGGTCTCGCACTTGAGGTTCTCGGCAGCGAGACGGGTCAGCATCTCGCTGGCCCCCTGACCCATGTCCGCGGTCGCGGCCTGGACCTCGTAGCGGCCGTCGGGGAGCAGCTCGATGCGGGCCTCGGCCCTGCTCGGGGTCTGCATTCCCTTGAGCATGATCGCGACGCCCTTGCCCGAGCGGTCGCCGTCGCGCTTCCAGTCCACGGCGGCCGCGGCGTCGTCGAGGAGCTCCTCGAAGTGCGCGTCGTGCATGACCTCGCCTGTGCAGAAGGTGTCGCCCTCGCGGAGGAGGTTCTGCCTGCGCAGCTCGACGGCATCGATGCCCAGCTGGTCGGCCATCATGTCGACCACTCGTTCGGAGGCCCAGACGGACTGCATGGCGCCGTATCCGCGGAAGGCTCCGCCCGGCGGCAGGTTGGTGTAGATGCAGTAGGAGTCGACGGCGACGTGGTCGAACCGGTAGGGGCCGACTCCGGCGTACCCCATCTTCTGGGCGACCCCGGGACCGCAGTCGGCGTACGCGCCGGTGTTGACGTAGGCCCAGATGCGCTTGGCGACGAACGATCCGTCTCTCTTCGCGCCGAGCCTGACCCGGACCGTGGCCGGGTGCCGGGTGACCTCGTTGAAGACCTCGTCGCGGTCGAGCACGCAGCGGACCGGGCGGCCGGTCAGCCTCGCGGCGAGGGCGGTGATCGCCTCGGTGCGGATGAAGGTCTTGGCACCGAAGGCGCCCCCCATCGGAGGGACGACGATCCGGACGTCCTCCGCGGCGATCCCGAAGATGCCGGCCAGGTCCTGGCGCATGTTGAACGGTGTCTGGGTGCCGGTGACCACCTCGAGCCGCCCGCCGACCCACTGGGCGTTGGCCGCGTGCGGCTCCATCGGCACGTGCGCCGCCGCCGGGGTGTGGAAGACCTCGTCGACGATCACCTCCGCGTCGTCGAACGCGTCGGCGAGCGGCTCGTCGGGATCGGTCAGGTCGGTGACGACGCCGACCTCCTCGCGACCCCGCAGGTTCGGGGTCCGGATGCGGAACCGGTGGCACACGTTCGTGCCGTCCTGCGGTCGCATGTCGAAGTAGGCCGAGTCGGACTCGGAGGCGTGGTGCCGCTCGTGGACGAGGGGTGCCTCGTCCCAGAGCGCTGCCAGCTCGTCGTACACGGCGGTCCGCTCCTCGTAGCTGACCTCCACCAGGGACGCGGCCACCCGGGCGTCCTTCAGTGTCGGGGCGACGACTGCGGCGATGGCGTCGCCGACGAACTTGGGCTCGCGGGTCAGCACGACCTGGTCGGCGATCTGGCAGCCGAACCTCGGCAGCTCTTCGATGTCGTCGGGGGTGATGAAGACGATCTCGTCGTCGAGGAGGCTGGTCTCGAACCCGGTGACGCGGCCCGCCGGCACATCGGACCGGATGATCCGCAGGTGCCACTCACCGGGGATCCCGCTGTCGACCGGATAGCGGATTGCGGCGGTGATCCGGGGGTTGATGCCGGTGACCGCCGAGCTGGCGCCGGGCGCGTCCGGCCGTCGTTCGCTGGTCGTCACGAGCCGACCGCCATCAGGGCGCGCCGGACCTCGACCCCGACGACCCGACGTCGGTACGCGGCCGACCCCCGGTTGTCGTCGATGTAGTCGATCCGGGAGGCGTACTCCTCGCCGATCGCGCGGGCGCTGGTCTCGTCACCGGGCTTCCACTCGGCGCAGACGTCGGGGAAGTGATGGGGACGGTCGCTGACGGCTCCGACCACGACGCGGACGGTGTCGCCCGAGACGACGGCTGCGACGGAGGAGGCGGGCCGGTCCTCCTGCGAGCGGGTGCGCAGCTTGCGGTAGACGGCGGTGCCGGTGGGACGGGGCACAAGGACCCTGGTGATCAGCTCGTCCTCCTCCATGGCCGTTGAGTAGTGCCCGACAATCAGGTCCTCGACGGGGATCCGGCGGGTGCCCCGGACACTCGTGACCTCGGCCACGGCGTTGGACGCAACGAGCATCGAGGGCGGGTCGGAGGCGTAGTCGGCGTCGGCGAGGACGCCGCCCATGGTGGCCACATTGCGCACGCGGGGGCTGGCGACCGCACGAAAGGCGGCGCTGACCCCAGGCCAGACACCGAGGACCTTCGGATCGAGCTCCAGCCGACGGTGGGTCACCATGGCTCCGACGGAGAGGTCGCCGGCGTCGCCGAGACTCTTGAGCTCGCGCACGTTCTGCAGGGAGATCCAGTCGTCGGCCTCGACCAGCCCCTGGCGAACCAGGATGCCCAGGAATGTCCCGCCCGCGACGATCGGTGCCTCGGGGTTGTCCGCACGGAGGCGCAGCACTTCGGCGACGCTGGTCGGCAGGTGCCACGTCATGACGTTCTCCTCCTTCGCGCGGTCTTGGTTCTCAACGGTTGACTGACGGCGGGGGCCATCACGTTCGCAAGCGGGATCACATCGTGGTGACGGGCCTGGACTGGAGCATGAACAGCCCGGTGTCGTCGTACGCCCACTCAATGTCCTGCGGGCCGCCGTTCAGATCTGCCAGGTGCAGGCCCATCGCGACCAGGTCGGCGAGCTCGGACTCGGTCATGACCTGCTCGTCGACGACGCGCGCCTTCTTGAGCGCACCCTTGCGGTCGAGCGTGTAGTAGTCGGGCGTGACCTCACCGGAGACCACGTTCTCACCGATGCCGAAGGCAGCCTCGACCACGACGCGGTCCTTGCGCTGGTTGACCGGGTCGACGGTGAACATGACACCGGCCTTCTTCGCGTCGACCATCTGCTGTACGACCACGGCCATCTGGATGTCGTTCAGGTCGCCCTTGTGCTCGCGGTAGAAGAGGGCACGTTCGGAGAAGAACGACAGCCAGCACTCGACGACCTTCTCCATGACCTCCTCGAAGGTCTCCACGAAGAGGTAGGTCTCCTGTTGCCCGGCGTAGGACGCGTCGTTGCTGTCCTCGGCGCAGGCAGACGAGCGCACCGCGACCGGGGTTCCCTCGGGAAGCCGGTCGTACTGCTCCTTGATCATGTCCCGCGGCGGCTTCGTGGCCGCGACCACGGCCCGTGCGGCGTCGAGGTCGCTGGCCTGGATGTGCTTGACCAGCTCCGTGCCGTCCACCACCTCGGTGAAGGCATGCGAGGTGATCACGAAGCCCGGGGGTACCGGCAGTCCGTTGGCGGTCATCGAGGCGAGGCTGGCGCCCTTGCCTCCGCTCAGGTCGACGTCGCGGCACCGCTCGTCGTCGAACGGGAGGACAAGTGGGGTCTCACTCATCGGGTTCATCTCCAAACAGGCTCGATGCGAAGTGTTCGATGTGCTCGCGCATGACCTTCCCGGCGAGCGACCCGTCACGCTGCCGTAGCGCGTCGAGGATCGGGAGGTGGGCGTTGGCGATCGCGATCAGATCGAGGTGGGACTTGATCATCGAGACCAAGGTGTAGGCCTCGATTCTCAGCCCCGACCAGCAGTCGAGGAGGACGGTGTTGCCGGCCCCTTCGACGATGATCTCGTGGAACCGTGCGTCGTGGACGAGCAGTCCGTGCTGGTCCTGCTTGCGCGCGGCCTCGAGCATGTTCTGGATCTCCGTCTCCAGCATCCGGAGCATCCCGCCGTCCACCACCGGGCCGGTCATGCTTCCGGCGAGCTCCTCCAGCGCGGCCCGGACCGGGTAGGTCTCGGTGAGCTCCTCTCGGGTGACCTGGCGTACGCGTGCTCCTCGGTACGGCTCGGACTCGATGAACTTCATCGCCTCGAGGTCCCGGAGGGCCTCCCGCACGGGAGCCTGGCTCACGCCGAGCTCCTGTACGAGCTGGAGCTCCACCACGCGCTGACCGGGCTTGTAGGTCCCCTCGAGGATCCGCTTGATGATGAGCTCCTTGATCTGCTCACGCATCACCGAGCGCTCGAGAGTCACGCCAGCACCTCGACGACACCGGTGGCGCCGTTGACGCGCACCCGGTCGCCGGTCTTGATCTGCCGGGTGGCGTCGGAGGTGCCGACGACCGCCGGGATGCCGAACTCGCGCGAGACGACTGCGGGGTGGGACGCCATGCCACCGGCGTCAGTGACCAGCCCGGAGATCTTGGTGAAGAGCACGACCCATGCGGGACTGGTCATCCGGCAGACCACGATCTCGCCCCGCTCGACCTGAGCGAACTGTTCCGGCGAGAGAACGACGCGGGCGGTGCCCTCGACGACACCGACGGAGGCGCCCAGGCCATGGATCTCGCCCTCGGTGGTGGGCGGCTTCCGGTAGACCTTCTCCGGGAACGCCCACAGCGACAGGTAGGGAAAGGCGAGCGCTTCCTCGGTCGCGGTGCCCACCCAGTCGCGCGGCCGGATCTCGTAGGCGGTCTCCCGCTCGTCGCGACGGTCGCCGACGAGATCCTCCGCGTCGAAGCCGTTCGAGCCGGCCATCAAGACCCGGAGCTCGTTGTACCTGAGGTACATCACGTCCTCGGGGTCGTTGAGCTTGCCCTGCTCGACCAGCTTCCGGCCGATCGCGGTGAGCACGAGGCGCACCCGCGCATTCGTGCCCTGGTCGATGTAGAAGTGGTGGTCAGGCGTCAGCGGGTTCATCCGCAGGCTCAGGTCCAGGGCCTGCTGGAGACGATCCCGGTCAGGCCCCTCGGCGACACCCTCCATGCACTCGGCCTTGGCGGCCTCGAGGTCCTTCGCCACGGCGGCGATCTCGTCGGGGAAGGAGTAGTCGGCCTCGAGGTAGCCCTTGACCGCGTCGACCACGGGCGTGGGGTCTTCCCGCCAGGTGCGGAACGAGAACTCGTGCGCCCACATGGACTTGAAGCCGTACTCAGCCTGGTAGGCCTCGATCTCCTTGCCCAGGAACGCCTTGCCCTCGTCGGAGGCCTCCAACGCCTTGATCACCTCGGCCCCGGTGGTCCCGGACTCGAACGCCGCGGCGACAGCACCGCCATTCGTGGTGACCGACTCCTTGATCTTCCAGAGCTCCTCGATGGAGTCCCAGTTGCGGTTGTCGGTCGAGGACTGCAGCCGGCCCATCAGCGCCGAGTGGTCCCCCTCGCCCTTGACCTCTGCGATGGCGGCGTTCAGTCCCATCGTCGCGGAGAACTGGCTGAAGTTGAGGGTCCAGTGGATCGACCAGTGCCGGTCGTGCATGTCGATCGCGTCCTCCAGGAAGACAGCCAGCTCGACCAGGCTCATCGAGTCGGTGTCAGCGGTGTCGAAGCGCTCAAAGTTCCGCTTGATTTCCGGGACGAGCCGGTCGCGCCACCAGTCCAGGAAGTTCTCGGCGTAGGTCGGGAGCACCCAACCGAGGTAGCCGCCGATCTCGCCGGCGTAGTTGGGGTCGGAAGGCGTGCGGGGAACGTATCGCGCGCCGTACTCCGTGGTCTCGGCGCTCAGGCCGGCCTCGGCGGGGATGGCCGCTGTGTAGACGTAGCCGTTGATGATCTTGGAGATCCAGTCCGAGGCGAACGGCGTCCCGAACCGGCGGAACATGTAGTCGCACTTGAGCCACCAGCCGCCGATGTCGGCGTACATCGGCGAGATCGGGTTCGGGATGTGCAGGTCGTCGTGGACCCACAACAGATCCTTCTGGCCGTCTTGCCAGTCGACAGGGAACTCGTCATCGCCGAAGAACGTGGCAACTGCTTCACTCATGGGGCCTCCCAGGGCTGTGGCGCCAATCGCAGCGCCTACTAGATTATCGATAATCTAGTGTGGCGCCCGTCATAGTCAAGACCTTGCGGAAAAATTTCCGCGCGTTTTCGTGATGCGGGCAGGGAGAGTTGACAGTTGAACCAAGGTTGCGGTTCTGGGCGGCTTGCACTAATAGTTGGACGTCTTTCGAGGCGCCCCACCACTCACTCACGCAGCCGAGTGAAGGGGCGCCTCGCCCCATGCAAGCCACGGCAACCGTGCGCAACCGCCATCGATGTGGGAAATTCGGCGCGTGCCGGGCATGAGTGGCGTAAGAAGGATCTAGGGTACGGCGCATAGCCCTCGAGAAGTCGGACGGTGACGCGTGGTAGTTGCTCGACAGACCTCGAGAAGTCGCACCCCTACGGATGGGGACTACGCCGACCTGCTTGCTTTCCGCACGGGCATGCGGCGTTTCATGCAATGGAGCGAGGAGCGCGCCCAAGCGGAGGGTATGACGCATCTGCAGCACCAGCTGTTGTTGGCGGTCCGTGCACACGACGATCATCGCGGCCCGACCGTCGGTGAAGCTGCGGACTATCTGTTGATGACGCCGAGCAGCGCATCAGAACTGGTGGATCGAGCTGAGGCTGGCGGATTCGTTCGAAGACAGCGCAGCGGCGAGGACGCCCGCGTTGTGCGTCTCCGACTCACTGATGTGGGCGAGAGGAAACTCGAGGCTTTGACGATCGACGTGCTCAATGAGCTGGCACGCGTCGGCCCGGTGCTGCAGCTGGTCCTGGCCGACGCCGCGCGCGGACTCTGAGTCACGGCGAACGACCAGCAGCAAGCTTTGTCTACCCCATTTTGGGGGCTGGCATCCCACTATGCCCGGGTCTAAGAATTTATTCGGATGCCGAAAGGATGGGGGCCCGAAGGTTTCGGGATGGCAAGTCAGGCGGACGACGTGATCGGTCCGGCTGGCGCTCTCGGGACACCTCAGGCCGGCTGAGCCCTCGTTGCATACGTCGGTGCAGGGTCGTTGTACGGGCCCTGGGCTGATGCGGACCGGCGGCTAGCCCACCGATCGTTGCTGTCCTCGCGGTTCCAGTCGGAAACGTGATCGACCAGGTTGGCTGCCGCGCAACTTGGGACGACTACGTCCACGCGGTGACGGCATGGCAACGGGGCCGTGCTGGCTCAGGCAAAAGGGGGAGTGTTATGTCCGAGATACCGGCTCCGTCCGAGCCGGTGACGTCCGAGGTGCCGGTGACCTCCGAGCCGCCGGTGACCTCCGAGCCGCCGGTGACCTCCGAGCCGCCGCGGGTGAGAGACGGGGTGTCCCGCCGCACGTTGTTGAGGTTGGGGGCCGTTGGCGGAGCCGGGGTCGCGCTGGTTGGCGTACAAGGGGTGGGTCGTCCGTTTCTCGCGGAGCGCGGCCTGCTCTCGGCCGACGGTGCGTTCGCGGCCACCTCGATGACGCTGGCAGACCAGCTCTACATCGAAGCGTTCCCGACCAGTCCGCTGATCCTCGCTCCGTTCACCGACGAGCTGTTCATCCCGACGGCGCTGCGCCCGGTGCAGCCGTCGGCTCTCAGCACCTGCACCCGGCCCGGGAATCGGCCAGCAGAACTCGTTGAGGAACGAGACGCACCAGATCTGGCCGAGCCAGATCGGTTTTCCGGACCCCATCATCTACGAGATCAATGATCAGGTTTCGGTCCACTCCTTCACCACCTCGCAGGTGTTGCCGATCGACACGACGGGCAGGCCGACGTTCTCGTTCGATGCGACCGGCCAGAGACTCCCCGCGGGCAAGCAGACGTTGCCGCCGAGCACCATCTACAGCTTCAACGGCACGTTCCCGGGCCCGATGATCAACGCCGAGTACGGCAAACCGGCTCTGGTGCGCTTCACGAACCAGCTCGACCAGAACCCGCTCGGCCTGGACCGGCAGGATTTCGGGACGCCCGATTTGGCGGCCCTGACCCACCTGCACAACGCTCACACGGCACCGGAGAGCGACGGCAACCCGCACTACTCGATGACCGCCGGCCCGCTGCACGAGGGCTTCCGGGTGGGGCAGTGGGTCGACCAGCTCTACCTGAACTGGCCGGCCGGTGGAGACGACCGAGAGAAGCAGAGCTTCTTCTGGTTCCACGACCACGTGATGAACCACACCGGCGCGAACGTCTACAAAGGCAAGGTCGGCCTCTACCCCATCTATGATCCCAAGCCGCTCGGGACCCTCGGAGGCACCGACATCGGCGACGAGCGCCAGGGTCTCCGCCTACCCGGGGTGCGCACGGACCACTCGGACGGGTCGTTCGACGTCGACTACGACATCCCGCTGGTGTTCTTCGACGTCCGGCTCGATGACGGCGTCACGATCCACAAGGACATCCACGACTCGCTGGGCCAGTTCCCCGACGCCCACAACCCGAGGACACACCCTGAATGGTGGGGCAAGTCGTTCTACAAGCACTTCCCCAACCACGGCTTCGTCGGCGACATCTTCACCGTCAATGGCACCGCCTACCCGACACTGGAGGTCAAGCGCCGCAAGTACCGCCTTCGGTTCCTCGACGCCTCGGTCTCGAGGATCTACGAGTTCAAGCTGATGGCTTCTACCCAGGGCCCCAAGTCCGCGACCTCGCTGGGGTACGAGGGTGACGAGCTCGAGGGGCAGTACCGCATCCCGGACGCCCAGCAGTGCATGCGGCTTACCCAGATCGCTACGGACGGTGGGCTGCTGCCGTTCCCGCTGACCCGGGACTCCTTCGAGCTCTGGCCGGCCAAGCGGCGGGAGTTCGTCGTCGACTTCACCCGCTACCAGGACGGCAGCCCCACCACCAAGGGCGACGTCATCTACCTGACCAACATCATGAAGATGCCGAACGGGCGGATGTGGACCAACTCCACCCGGTTCGGGCTGGACGGCCAGTACAAGGTTCCGGTCCTGAAGATCGTGATTGGAGACGACGCCCCGGACGACAGCGTGATGCCGACGCCCACGACGCCCTTGCGTGCGCTCCCGCCGCTGCCGAGCAACTGGCAGTCCATGCTGGACAACCGCCTGATCTTCGAGGTGAAACGCGGCAGCGCCGGCGGGGAGATCGAGTGGCTCATCAATGGCAAGCCCTTCGACCCCGCGAACCTGCTGAGAAGCCTGGAGAACCCGGCCGGAAACAGGCCGTTGGCCGCGCCGAAGAAGGACAGCTTCAACCTGTGGGAGATCAGCAACGGAGGCGGCGGCTGGGTGCACCCGATACACCTGCACCAAGAGGAACACCGCACCGTCATGCGCAACGGCAGGGACGTCACGCAGGTGCCAGATCCCGGGCACCCCGACGACATCTCGCGGGAAGACACGGTGGCCCAGGACCCCAGCGAGAGGGTGATCATCTACCGCGGATTCCGCGATTTCGTCGGGCCCTATGTGGCGCACTGTCACAACCTGAACCACGAGGACCACGCCATGATGTTCGCCTGGTCGATCACATAGTCCACAGCTGGACCCGCGGATGTCGCGGGTGAGCGCACCAGCCCACTCACGACAGGTCGCGGCTGAGATGAGAGCGATCACTATGGCCACGATCTCTGCCAACGCCACCATGGCACGCGACGCGTTGCCCGACGGACGGCGCTGCGTTCCCTGGAAGACCGTCGTGACGCTGGCGGCTGTGCTGGCCTACGCCGACGGGTACTGGCTGATATCGCTGCGAGGCGCGATCGGCGCCATCGAACGCACCGACCACCCATTCGCGAGCTGGCTGCGTGAGTCCACCACGATCCTGCCGGTCTTCGTCTTCGCCGTGCTCGCAGCGCTGACCCTGGCGCTGCGCTGGTTCGCACCGAAGCTGGGCGAGACCAGCACGGTGGTGGCGACGGCACTGGTGATCGTCGTCTGCGGCACGCTCGTAGCCGTGGCCGCGCTCGTGGCCAGTGCGGCGTACGACTATCACCTGGAGTCCGCCCAGCTGCAGGTCATGCAAGGGATGAGCTCGATGCATGGCCACTGCGACGCGAACTGTCTGGCGCATGAGGATCGGGACACGCTCGCGCTGCAAGTCCGCGGAGTGCTCCTGGTCAGCCGCTGGATCCTGCTCACCAACGTCGTGCTCGTGGCTTGGGTCGTGGCGATCATGGGCGGTCGGCTGAAGCTCAGCACAGCCCGGCGTCCACAGGACGTTCTCGAGCCTGAACACGGGCATCGCATCCGGGTCCAGCAGGTCCGGCTGCTGCTGGTGGGGGCCCTGGTCGGCAGCGCCGCCATCCATGCGGCCGTCATCCCCGAGCACCTCGCCGAATGGACCGCCGCCGGGCTGTTCTTCATCCTGCTCAGCGCCGGGGAGCTCGCCGTCGCCGGCCTGGTGCTCGCGCGCGTACGAGAGCGCACGGCACTCCTCGCCGCCACGGCGATCTCCGTCGCGCCGCTCCTTCTTTGGCTGTACTCACGTACCGCAGGCATGCCGTTCGGACCGGAGGCGGGCGTACCCGAGAACGTCGGCGTGCCCGACATCCTGGCCTGCTCGCTCGAGGTCGGCTCGCTGATCGCCGCAATCGCCCTCCTGCGCTCGACCCGGTGGCTCGCACACCGATCCCCCGCCTCATCGCACGTCCACGGGCTCGCCGTCGTGGCACTGATCTGCGTGACCGTCATCGCAATCAGCGGAACCGGGCTGAGCTGGTTCGACGCCTTCGGAATCGCAGCAGGTCACTCAGCGACAGGCATGCGTCACTAAGGGCAACGAGGCCGGAGCCGGCGAGCCCCCGGGAGTCGGTGGGTGTGGCTGGTCTGACCCGAGCCGCGGAGGTGGTCCGGCAGAAGAGTCCGAGCAGAAGATCAGGCCGGGACGGAGAGCCCCTGCAGCCAGGCCTGCCAGGCCGGCTCCTCGCGCCGCACGTAGTCCGCCGCGTCGGCGGAGAACAGGTACGCCCGTACGCCCGCCGTCGCCTTGCCGTCGCCCTCGCCGTACGCGAAGACGCTGAGCATCCCGGGCACCGGCGTGGTGAGCCGGACCAGCGTCTGCCGTTCGCCGACGCGCTCGACCGTGCCGGTGGCGCCGCGCACCTCGACCGTCGTGCCCTCCTCGCCCAGCCCGAGCGCCTCGTGCAGGGTCGACCAGAGCGCCTCCGCGTCGCCGGGGTGGGAGGCGGTGACCTCGAGCTGCGTGGCCTCCTGGCCGGGGAAGTGCGACAGGTAGAGGCGCAGGTTGTCGAAGAACGGCATCCAGTTGGCGCCCATGTCGTCCCAGAACTCCGACTCCCAGGCGGCGCCGGTCCCGAAGCCGCTGCTGGTGACGCGCACGACGCAGGTGCCGCCGGACGCGCCTCGACGAGGAACTCCGACGTCAGCGGGCTGAGCGCATCCGGGTCCTTGCCCATGAGGGCGGCCCAGTCCTCCTCGTAGACGATGCGGCGCGGCGGGTCCCAGCCGGTGACCTGGCCGTCCGAGCCCATCTCGGGGCCCATGCTGAAGTGCAGGGAGCCGCCCTCGCGCTCCTCCATCTCGGTCGGCAGGAACCAGGCGCTCATGCCCTTGGCGGTGGCGATGGCCTGCCAGACCTGCTCCGGGGTGCCCGGAACCTCGACGCTGAACTCCAGGCGGTACGGGACGTTCGGGGTCGTGCTCATGCGCTCTCCTCAGGAAGGGGGTGGGCGGCGACGACGAGCCGGTGCGGGCGCCCGTCGTCGTGGTGGTAGCGAGCGGCCAGGTCGAGCACCGCGGCGGTCAGGTCGTCCGCGAAGGCAGCCCGGTCGGCGGCCGACCGGAAGCCGATCTGCGTGTCGATGGTCAGGGTCGGCAGGCGCTTGCCGGACGCGCCGGCCCGGCGCGCCAGGGCGCCGACCTCGCGCACCAGCCGGCCGGCCAGCGCGACGAGGTAGCCCGCCGACAGGTGGTCGGCGTTGGCGTCCGGGTCGGCCGCGGACGCGCTGACGGCCGCCGGCGACACGACGTACGACGCCGCCGACGCCTGCAGCACCCGCTCGGTGATGCCCCCGTGCCGGCGCTCCTCGGACAGCTCCACCAGGCCGTGCGCCTCGAGCGCCTTGAGGTGGTAGTTGACCTTCTGGCGCGCGATGCCGACCCGGGCGGCGAGCCCGGCGGCGGAGGCCGGGACGGCCAGCTCGCCGAGCAGCCGGGCCCGGACCGGATCCAGCGCGGCGGCGGCTGCCTGCGCGCTCTCGATGACCTCGACGTCCTGCATGACGCCACCGTGCCATTGACAAGAAATCTTGTCAAGGCGATGGCGCGTGGACTACCTGAAGCAGTACGAGTCGGATGAGGCGTCTCCGCCCTGCAGGCGGACCTGGTGCACACGGCGACCGCGGAACTCGTCCCCGTGGGGGAAGAACCGCTGGTCCACGCTCATTCCGCCTCCGGGGTCGATGTCGAGCTTGGCCATCCAGGCGCCGACGCCGTCGGGATGGAACTGGTCGTCCCAGGAGCCGTAGAGCGAGTTGGTGAAGTAGACCCGGCTTCCGTCGCGACTTACCTCGACCATCTGCGGGCCGCCGGCCAGTGGCAGCTCCGGGGCCGACGGATGTGGTGCCCGACGGACGATCCCGCCGAGGTGCACCGAGCCGACCTCGCGCGGCCGAGCTGGATCCGAGACGTCGTACTGCTTGAGCTCACCGGTGCCCCAGCAGGAGACGTAGAGGAAGCGGTCGTCGACCGACAGGTCGATGTCGGTGATCAGCGGCGGGACCGCTCCGAACGGCTTGAGGGCTGGCGGCAGGAGGTCGGCGTCGGCCGGTTCGGCGGGGATCGAGATCACCTTGTCCGCGCGCCACCGGTCGCCGTCACGGTGCCAACGAAAGACCGATGCGGAGAGGTCCTCGGTGGAAACCACCACACCGACGAAGCCCCAGGTGGCCTCGGGGTCGTGGGAGGGCCGCAGCTCGAGCGGCATCTGGTGCTCGGCACCTAGGTCTACCTGCTGTGCGTGGGTGCCGGCCGCGAGGTCCCAGAAGTGGAGCGAGTGGCCGTACTCCTTCCCGAGCAGTAGATCGGGCACCAGGCCGTCCTCGATCATCGCCGGTGTGCCCCACTCACTGCTGATCAGGGTGTTCTGCCTCAGGTGCCACCAGGCGTCGTAGGCGAGGTACTGCGGCCCGCGCTCCTTCTCCCAGGCGCCGATGACGTCGAAGGTGCTGTGGTCCAGCAGCGCGATGCCGCCCGGACCGGCGTCGCCCTCCGATGCACCCAGGCAGGTCATGAACACTCCCTCGGGCCCGCAGTGCAAGGTGTGCGGGCGGGAGTAACCGGCCTTCTCTGCAAGGTCGGCAGCCAGGATCGTCTTGTGCAGCGTGGGCTGTCTCGGGTCAGCCGCGGTATCGAAGACGTACACGTTCGACGAACGGATTCCCGGCACCAGCAGGAATCGACGCGCGAGGCCGGACATGTCGTGGCCTTCATGCATCAACGCGCTGCTGCAGGCGTTCCAACCAAAATGGTGGAACTCGTCGCCGAGAGCCGGTGAGTCCACCCAACCAACGACCCGGCCGTAGTCCTCGGAGCTCGGATCCACGTCGAGCACGGTCAGCGCGTCGGGCTGGTTGCCGGCGCGGTCGAAGGCCACCACGTAGGCCAGTCGCTCGGCCGGGGCCGAGGCCGCCTCACTTGCGCTGCGGTAGAAGGTCGGATCCAGCACGTCGCTCATACGATCACCTCGATCCGACCGTAGGACCATGCCTCGCACCCTGGCAACGTGTCGGCCGTAACCGCGAGTGGCGCTGTGCTGAGGTCGGTACGGCCTGCACCCTGAGCACTGCCCCCCGCGGCTACGGCGAGCCACGGGCCCCGATCAGCCGATGACGGTCTTGCCGCGCTCGTACCGGAAGGTCACCTTCTGGCCGGTGGCGGCGTTGCTGAACCGCAGCTCGACGCGGCTGTTCGTTCGTGCGCCGTTGGACTTCACGACGTAGGTCCAACCCTTGGCGACGACCACCCAGGCCAGCCTCAGCCCGGGGCCTGAGACGCGGACGCCGACGCAGCCGGCGTCGCCGGCGTAGTTGACGGCGATGTCGGGGTCAGCCGGGGCGACCGTGCTGCAGTCCAGGGCGTCCGGTGTCGGGACAGGGGCCGGCGAGCCTCCCTGCGCCATCGCGGGCCCGCTCAAGCCGATGAGGGACGCGACGGTGACAGCGGAGACGAGCGCCGATGCTCGAAGAGAGATGCGGGACATGATGACTCCAAGTGACTTGTGGGGACGCCCGGTGCGGGCCTGCATGAAGCATCAGCCAGGTGTGGTCTGGTGCGCATTCGAACCATGGTCGTAGTACCCGTCCCCCGTTCCGGTGCCCTGTTCCGGTGCGTCGCCTTGTTGACGGTGTGCTAATTCCGTATGGTGGCCGGATGAGCACAGAGCGGAGGTACCAGCGCCTCGACCCCGCAACGCGGCGCGACCAGATCCTCGATGCCGCCAACGAGCTGCTCGCCGAGCGCGGGTACGAGGAGGTCACCGTCGACCAGATCGCGAAGGCCGCCGGAGTCGCGCGCGGACTCGTGCACCACTACTTCGGCGGTCGCAAGGAGGTGTACCTCGCGTTGCTGGAGCGGGTCGCTACCGGCCGCGAAGAGCAGCTGAGGCCGCCCATGGGACGCAGCGCCCGTGCGCGCGTGGCGGACTCGGTGTCACGCTGGCTGGACTGGACCGAGGCGAACCGGACGATCTACCTGGGCACGATCGCGCCCGGTGAGGACATCGCCGACCCCGACGTACGGCGCGTGGTCGCCGAGCTGGTGCATCGCGCCGTCGCGCAGCTCGCGGCCTTCCACGCCGACGTCGCCGAGGACTCCCCGCGTCTGCGATACGCGCTGGAGTGCTGGACCGGTCTGAACCGGGCCGCGACCCGACGCTGGCTACGCGGAGAAGCCACCCGGGAGGCGACGCACGAGCTGCTCGCCTCCACCCTCGAACACATCATCCGCACCTTCGGATCACCGGCGAGCCGGCGCGCCTCTCCGACCAAGCGTGCGCCCTGACGGGGGTCACCCGCTGGGGAGGATGGCTTCGCGTCCGAGGCGAAATACCTTGCGGCACGGGCGACGCTCGCGGCACACCCCCAGAACGCACGGCGATGGCGGCAGTTGGACGTTCGTGAGGAGACCGAGGGTGCAACGCATGGCACGGCGGCGGAGGGTCCAAGGCGACCGTGGGCGGCCTCGACTCGTCGGCGCCCTCGCACTGGTCATGCTGGCCTCCGCAGGATGTGGCAGCGACACGGAAGGCGACGCCGCGCTCAGGGTGGCCGAGGCACGGGTCTCGGCGAACGAGAAGGACCTCGCGGACGCCAAGGCCGACCTCGCCGAGCAAGTCGGCAGAGTTCTGCGACGCCAGCCAGACCTACATCACCGCACTGGACCGGTACGGCGACGTGCTGAGCCAGACCTCCCCTACCGTCGGCGACGTCAAGGACGCGGGCACCGACCTGGAGCGAGCCTCGTGAGGATGCCCTGGCGGACGCCGAAGCGGCCGTCGCGGCGCAGCAGAAAGTCGCCGAGGCCACGCAGGAGCTGGCGGAGGCCAAGGCGGCCCTGGCCGCGGCGAAGGACCCCGGTTCGACGCCCCCGAGCACTCCGTCCGGCACGACCAGCCCGAAGCCGTTGGCGCCCGAGGCCACGGTCAACCGCGTCCACCAGGCCGAGTCCGAGTTCAGCGCCGCCCAGCAGGGCATCACCGACGAAACCCCGATGTCGCAGGCCACGCCCCAGTTCAACGCTGCCGCGGTGGCCCTGGAGATGTCCTGGCTGCGACTGTTCTCCGACGCCGGATGTCTTAGCGACGAAGAACAAGTGCGGGCCGAGACGGCGGTTCGCGACTACACGACTGCTCTGCAGACCTCGTTGCGCGACGCCGGCTACTACGACGGCGCGGTCGACGGCGTGTACGGCCCGGCGACGGTCGACGCGGTCGAGGCCCTGCAGAAAGCGCACGGCCTGCCCAGCACAGGTGCCGTCGACAAGGCCACCGCAGACGCCCTCCAGGCCGATGTGGCAGCCCAAGGCGGCGCCGCCGCCGAGGAGGCCCTGGTGTCCACAGCCGCGGTGCAGCAGACGCTCAAGCTCGCCGGGTTCTGGGACGGCCCGGTCGACGGAGCATGGACACCTGCACTGAGCGCGGCGCTGAGGGACTTCCAGACCGAGCTCGGTGTCGAGCCGACGGGCACAGTCGACCCGGCGACCATCTCTGCCCTGGAGAAGGCGATCGCCGAGGCCCCGGCTGAGGCGTCTCCCTCCGCGAGGAGCGCAACCCCGACGACAAGCCCATCGGAATGAAACACCGCTGGTCACGCGCACCAACGCCCGGTGCCAGTTCCCGCATCCCTCCCGAGCTGCAGGCGCAAGTGACCCTTCGTGTTCGTCCCCATCGCCGACTCCGGTTTCACCCGCTGTGAGATGTTGGGTGCGTGGGAAGCGACGTAGGAGTCTCCGCGACGGAGTGGTCCAAGAGGCTGTACCGCGATCACCGCGCCGCGATGCCACCCGAGGTGCGGCAGGCGCGCGACGTGTTCGTCGCCCGCAACCAGTGGGACGTCGTCGCCGCGGGCGTCCTCGACTGGGCGATGGCGAACCGCATCCTGACCGCCGATGACAAGGTCAAGGCGCTCGCGTTCGCGCAAGCCGGGATGTTCGGCCGGAGCAGCGCCTACTACGAACAGCGACTGAGCACCTACCGACCACCACTCGGGCCCCTGACCAACCGCGGCTGACTCCCCTGAGTCGAGCACCCGGTCCGGTCACGGGGCGAACGCCGTGGGATCCATCTCGCGATTGACCACGAGTGTGGCCAGGTCGGTGAGGAGCAAGTGGTGGCGCCTCGCGTAGCCGCGCATGTTCTCGAACGCCTGTCGGAGGGTCACGCCGTTGCTCGCGGCGACGACCCCCTTCGCCTGCTCGATCAGGATCCTGCTGTCGAGGGCCCCCTGGAGCTGCTCGGTCAGGGTCTCGGCCGCCCACAGCGCTCGCTGCTGCAGCAGGGCGATGGTCGCGACGTCGGCCAGGGCCTGGATCACCCGCGCGTCGGTCTCGTCGAGCGGCTCCAGGCCCTCACCGAAGACGTTCATGGCGCCGACCACGCTGTCGCGCAGGCGCATCGGGAACGCGTGCACCGACCGGAACCCCTCCGAGACAGCCTTCGGCGCGAACGACGGCCACCGGTCCGTCGCCTGCCTGAGGTCGGTCATGATCACCGGCTGACGCGTGCGAACACAGTCCAGGCATGGGCCTTCCCGGGTCTGGAGCTGGTACAGCTCGAGGTGCTCCGCGCCCGTGGACGTCGCCGCCATGTGGTTGAGCCGGCCGTGCTCGTCACCGAGCAGCAGACCGACCGAGCTGGCACCGCTGATTGCCGCCGTGTGGTCGGTCATGCGCTGCAGGAAGTCGATCAGGTCGAAGTCGTCGACCAGGGTGTCGGCCACGTCGACGAAGGCGTCCATCAGTCGTGCGGGAGCGATCATCGTCGCCTGTTCCTCCGTCCAGGAAGCTCCTGCCGCCAGTGTTCTCGTGCGCCAGCTCAATCAGGGGGCGTCCCTGCCCGGCGTCTCCCGGCCTTCGCCCGAACCCTCCGCCCGAGCCCACGACATTCCCCCCGGACCAGCTGTCCGCCACCTTTCGACGGTAGCGCGTCGGGGCCTGGCTGAACACCGGGCGACCCGAGGAGGGTGGTTCGTCGGGACGCGGCGGGATTGTCAGCCCCAGAACACCCGGTCCACGACGGCCCGGGCTCGGCGGGCGGTGCGCTGGTAGTCGTTGAGCATCCGGTCGGCCTCGCCGACGCCGTACCCGAGGATCGCGGCGACGGCGGCGCGTTCCCGGGCGTCACGCGGCAGCTGGTCGGTCGGTCTTCCCCGCACCTGCACGGTGGCGTTGCGCGCGCGGCTCGCCGCCTTCCACGCGCGGGAGAGGGCGTCCGCGTCGTCGACGCTGAGCAGGTCGTGCTGGACGCACGCGTCGAGCGCGTCGAGCGTCTTGGTGGTCCGCAGGTCCGGTACGGCGTGGGCGTGCTTGAGCTGCAGCGCCTGCACCGTCCACTCGACGTCGGCGAGACCGCCGCGGCCCAGCTTGAAGTGGGTCGCGGGGTCGGCGCCGCGCGGGAGCCGCTCGTCGTCCACCCGTGCCTTGATCCGGCGGATCTCGACCACGTCCCGGTCCGACAGCCCGGCCGCGGGGAAGCGCAGCGGGTCGATCATTGCGGTGAACCGGCGGCGCACGTCGTCGTCACCGACGACGGCCTCGGCGCGCAACAGCGCCTGCGCCTCCCAGACCGCGGACCACTTGGCGTAGTAGGCCTCGTAGGACTCGAGGGTGCGCACCAGGGGACCCTGCTTGCCCTCGGGCCGCAGCGACGCGTCGACCTCGAGGACCGGGTCGGTGCCTGGCAGCGCGAGCAGCCGGCGCAGCTCGTTGGCGACGGCGTTGGCCATGCTCGAGGCCTGCTGCGGGTCGGCACCCGGCAGCGGGTCGTGCACGAACATCACGTCGGCGTCGCTGCCGTAGCCCAGCTCGTGACCGCCGTACCGCCCCATCGCGACGATCGCGATCCGCGTCGGCAGCGTCGGCACCGCGGTCGAACTCGACCGCGAGCGTGGCCACCTCCAGCGCGGCCTCCAGCGTGGCACTCGTGATGGCGGTGAGCGCGTAGCCGACCTCGGCCACCCCGAACGGCTCGCACAGGTCGGCGACGCTGACCCGCAGCAGCTCGCGACGCCGGATCGCCCGGATGCTGGCGATCGCGGCCAGCCGGTCGTCACGACGTGCCGAGTTGGCCGTCATCTCCGTCTGGATCGCCTCCCGGTCGAGCGGCACCAGGCTCTCCTCGCCACCGAGGATCTTCACGCCCTCGGGCTCGCGCTCGAGGAGGTCGGTCGCATAGCGGCTGGTCGCGAGCACCTGCGCCATCCGCTGCGCCGTGCTGCCCTCGTCCCGGAGCATCGAGAGGTACCAGTGGGTGCCGCCGAGCGCTTCGGAGATGCGCCGGAAGCCGAACAGGCCGGCGTCGGGGTCGGAGGCGTCGGCGAACCACTCGAGCATGACCGGCAGCAGCGTGCGCTGGATCGCGGCCGTGCGGGAGACACCGCTCGTGAGCGCCTCGATGTGCCGCAGCGCGGCCTTGGGGTCGAGGTACCCGAGTGCCGCGAGCCGCTCCAGGGCCGCCTCCGTGGAGAGCCGGGCGTCCTCGCCGGGGATCCGTGCCACCGCCGAGAGCAGCGGTCGGTAGAAGAGCTTCTCGTGCAGCCGACGGACCTCCCGGCGGTGGTGGCCCCACTCCTTCTCGAGCTCCTCCACGGGCTTCTTGAGGTGGCCCAGCGAGCGGCCGAGGCGGTGCAGCGAGAGCTCGTCGTCCGGTACGACGTGGGTGCGGCGCAGCTGGAACAGCTGGATCCGGTGCTCGAGCTTGCGCAGGAACGCGTAGGCGTCGTGCAGCGCCTGTCCGTCCGCGCGGCCGACGTACCCGCCGCGGGTCAGCTCGGCCAGCGCGCTGAGGGTCGTCGGCGAGCGCACACCTTCGTCGGCGCGGCCGTGCACCATCTGCAGCAGCTGGACCGCGAACTCGACGTCGCGAAGGCCACCCGACCCCAGCTTGAGCTGTCGTCCGGCCTCGCGGGCGGGGATGTGCTCGATCACCCGTCGTCGCATCGCCTGGACGTCATCGACGAAGCCGGGTCGCTCTGCCGCCTTCCAGACCAGCGGCCCGATCGTGGCGGCGTACTCCTCGCCCAGCGCGCGGTCGCCGGCGACGGGGCGCGCCTTGAGCAGCGCCTGGAACTCCCAGGTCTTGGCCCAGCGCCCGTAGTAGCCGGCGTGGCTGGCGATCGTGCGCACCAGCGGCCCGGACTTGCCCTCGGGCCGGAGCGCGGCGTCCACCGGCCAGATCGTGCCCTCGCCGGTCTGCTCGGAGCAGACCTGCATCAGCGTCGACGCGAGCTGGGTCGCGCCCCGCAGGGCAACCTGCTCGTCGGCGCCGTCCGCCGGCTCGGCCACGAAGATCACGTCCACGTCGCTCACGTAGTTGAGCTCGTGGCCGCCGCACTTGCCCATCGCGACCACGGCCAGCCGGCAGCCGTGCCGCGGCGTCCCCGACCTTGCTCCGGGCCACGGCGAGGGCGGCGTCGAGGGTGCCGGCGGCGAGGTCCGAGAGCTCGGCGGCGATGTCGTCGACGTCGACGTGGTGGGCGAGGTCGCGGCTGGCGAGGCGGAGCAGGACCCGGCGGTACTCGACCCGCAGCGCGTCACACGCCGCACGGTGCTCGAGCGTCGCGACGCGGCTCGGTGGCCCATGGGTCGGCGCCGACGGCCTCCATCAGCCCGGCGCGAACGGCGAAGGCCGCCGGACGTGTCGACCCCAGCGTGGGGTCGGTCAGCTCACGCCAGTGCTCCGGGTGCCGGCGCAGGTGGTCGCCGAGCGCGAGGCTCATGCCAAGCACGCTGAACAGCCGCATCGAAGTGCCCTCGTCGTCGACGAGGGCGGCCACCAGGTCGGTCGGGTCGGCGACGGCATCGACGAGCGACAGCAGACCGGCGAGCGCCTGGTCGGGGTCGGCCGACCTCGCGAGCAGCGGGGCGAGCGGTTCTGCGCCCTCCCCCAGACCGCGCAGCCCCGCGACGGCGCGGTCTCCGTCGCGGAAGCCGATGCGCACGAGGTTGCCGGCGGTGACCACCGACCCCTGTCTGCTCACCGGGTCAATCTAGTGTCCCGGTCAGGAACCCGGCGAGGGAGCCAACGGCGACCACGAGGCTAGGCCAGGCCCGGCTGAGCAGGGGCTCAGAGAACCGGCAGCATCCGGTCGCGCTCGAAGGCGCTCACCTGGCCGCTGTACTCCTCCCACTCCGTCCGCTTGTTGCGCAGGAAGAAGTCGTAGACGTGCTCGCCGAGCGTGTCCGCGAGCAGCTCGGAGCTCTCCGCGACGGCGATCGCGTCGTGCAGGCTCTTCGGAAGCGGCTGCAGCCCCAGCGCCTTGCGCTCGGAGTCGGTGAGCGACCAGACGTCGTCCTCCGCCTCGCGCGGGAGGTCGTACTCCTCCTCCAGTCCCTTCATGCCCGCGGCCAGCACCACCGCGAACGCGAGGTAGGGGTTGCAGGCGGCGTCGATCGTGCGCAGCTCGATCCGGGTCGAGGGGCCCTTGTGCGGCTTGTACATCGGGACACGCACCATCGCCGAGCGGTTGTTGTGGCCCCAGCAGATGTACGACGGGGCCTCGTCGCCGCCGATCAGCCGCTTGTAGGAGTTGACCCACTGGTTCGTCACACAGGTGATCTCGGACGCGTGGTGCAGGATGCCGGCGATGAAGTGCCGAGCGGTCTTGGAGAGCTGGTACTCCGCACCCGCCTCGAAGAACGCGTTGCGGTCGCCCTCGAACAGGGACACGTGCGTGTGCATGCCCGAGCCCGGGTGCGTCGTGAACGGCTTGGGCATGAACGTGGCCCAGATGCCCTGGCTCAGCGCCACCTCACGAACGACGGTGCGGAAGGTCATGATGTTGTCCGCCGTCGACAGCGCGTCGGCGTAGCGCAGGTCGATCTCCTGCTGGCCGGGACCGCCCTCGTGGTGGCTGAACTCGACCGAGATCCCCATCGACTCCAGCATCGTGATCGCCTCGCGTCGGAAGTCCGAGCCGGCGCTCTGCGCCGTGTGGTCGAAGAAGCCGCTGCGGTCGACCGGCAGCGGGTCTGCACCCGCGTCGGGCTTGCCCTGGAACAGGTAGAACTCGATCTCCGGGTGCGTGTAGAAGGTGAACCCGTTCTCCGCCGCGCGCGACAGCGTGCGCTTGAGCACGAACCTCGGGTCGGCGTACGACGCGGAGCCGTCGGGCATCGCGATGTCGCAGAACATCCGTGCCGTCGACGGGCCGTCACCGCGCCAGGGCAGGATCTGGAAGGACCCCGGGTCTGGCTTCAGCAACATGTCGGCCTCGGTCACCCGGGCCAGGCCCTCGATCGCCGAGCCGTCGAAGCCGATGCCCTCGCTGAACGCCCCCTCGAGCTCGGCGGGCGCCACCGCCACCGACTTCAGGTAGCCGAGCACGTCGGTGAACCACAGCCGCACGAACCGCACGTCGCGCTCCTCGAGCGCACGCAGCACGAAGTCCTCCTGCTTACCCATGCGCGCGAGCCTAGGGCACGTCAGCTGCCGGGCCCGTCGGCAGACCGGCAGTCGTCTCGTGCTCAGCTGCCCCAGAAGGCCCAGGCCGAGTTGTTCAGGGTGTTCTCCTCACCGCTGAAGAGCTCCAGGGGCATGAAGTCGTCGGTCACGAAGTCGACGTCCGCGTCGTCCGCCGTGCCGCCAACCCTGTCGCGGCCCACGCCGAAGAGGTTCTCGAAGTCGGCGCCACCGGCGTCCATCAGGTTCACCCGGGTGTCGAGGTTGTCGGTGTGGTAGCTGCCTATCAGGTGACCGATCTCGTGCGACACCAGGTTGCCCAGGGCTTGCGACACGAATGCGACGCGGTCGCTGCGCGCCTTCAGGTAGGTGTTCAGCGACGGGTCACCGAACGCGCCTGTGGGCTGGCTCAGGATGTCGAGCAGAACCACCGCCTGGTCCTCCATGCCGAAGTTGCCGGGGTCGATGTACTGGGAGATGCCGATCGTGTCGATCCCGAGCTCGTCGATCGTGCCTCCGACGACCACCCTCGAGACGTTGTCCTTGCCGAACATGTCGGGGCTGGTGCTCGAGTTGGTGACGTCGACCTGCAGGAAGCGGTTCAGACCGGAGCGCTGGAGGTCGGTCGCGATGTTCTCGCGCACCTCGGCGGTGACCTTCCTGATCAGCAGTGACTCCTGACTCTGCGGGATGCCCCACTTCCCGAGGAACGCGGAGAGCGGGCTCAGGTCAGCGACGCTGGGTCCACCCCAGACGCCCCCGTTGACCCGCTCTCCGTCGAAGTCGAGGAAGACGGTCTGCCGCCGCCGGGGCCGGTCGGTCTGGGCGCCTGGTCGGTAGCCCTCGACGCTCACGTCGTAGCTCTCGTCCGCGAGTCCGGTGACCTCCAACGAGTACCAGCCGGCCTCCTCCGCGACGTAGGCGAATGTGGTGTTGCCGCCACCGGGTAGAGGTGAGGTCGGTGCGTACAACGACGAGACGTCGACCAGCTCGGCTCCGACCCGCTGCGACCCGTCGGACTTCCAGACGGTGAGGCCGGAAGCACCGCCCCGGGCCGTACCGCCGAGCACGTCGCCCGGGTTGAGCCGGAGGGAGTAGAGGTCACGGTCGACCCGCTTGGAGGCGAGCGAGAGGACGTAAGGGCCCTGCGCGCCGACGCCCGGACCCGAACCGGAGTCGAAGGGGTCGTTCGGGAGCGGACCGCCAGGCCGGAACCCAGCTACGGCCAGGTAGTAGGTGCCGGGGCGGGGCACGGTGAACGACAACAAGCTGGTCAGGCCGGGGCCGCCGTCGTCGTCGGTGTCCAGCAGGTGGCCGCGGGCGTCGTACAGCCCGACCAGGGTGTCCATCGTGCTGCCTGTGGTGTCGGCGATGACGGTCTCCCCGAGAGCGGTGTCCAACCGATAGAAGTCGAAGTCGCCGGTGCCGTCACCCGACCGCCCGTGCGGCCCGTCGCCGATCACACCGGTGGTGTTGATGGCAGCGAACCCGTCGATCCCGGTGGCACCCGCGAGCGGGATCGATCCGTTGTCCTCGGCGACCCGGCGGAGCGCATCACTGTCGATGTCCGTCGAGGCGAGCGAGCCGAGGATGCGCACGCGACTGCTCCGTCCGGCGCCGGTCACCCCGAACTCCGGGATGCGTTCGGAGTCGGCCACCGTGTCGTTGGACCCGACGGTGCCCGCCTGCTCCTGCTCGTCGTGCACGACGGCCGGCGGCAGGGCGAGGCCGGTGCCGGCGGCGCGCCGTCGGTTCTCGGCCAGCCTGGGGGACCGGGCCCGGACCTTGGCCGCCGCGGACATCCGTGCGCGCCACCCGGCGTAGTCGACCCGGGCCAGATCCGGAACGTCGGCCAGGTAGGGATTCGGCCGGACCGGGCCGGCCTTCGGCGCAGGTGTGCCCTTGGAGGCGATCTGGATGCCGGCCCTGAGCGCCTGGCGTTCGGACGCGGTCAGCCGCCCGTCCGCTCGCACGGCTCCGGCTGACGGCAGGCACAGGCCCGCCGTGAGTGTCGCGGCGGCCAAGGCCGCCAGGACTCGTGCAGTGGCTGGACGCATCTGTATTCCCCTCCCCGGCATGGTTCGACCGAGAGCCTGGGTGCGTGGCCTCCCGACCGACTCTGGCTTAGACGCTAGACCCGCCCTGGCGGCCGGTACAGGGGCGAATGGACCGGTTTGTCCGGTGACGATGGGGTCGTCAGCTGATGGCCGATGCCATGGCTACCGGGCCAGGCGGACCAGTGACTCCGCCAGCGGGCGCCAGGCCCGCTCGAGCTCGGCGCGTGCAGCGGCCACCTCGGCCAAGCCGCGCTCGATCCGGTCGTCGTCGTAGCGGCGAGTGTCCTCGGCGGCCCACGGCGCCAGCACCCGTTCGTCGGCCTCGGGGTGCAGCTGGACGCCCCAGACGCTCGGCGCGAAGCGCACCACCTGCGCCTCGCCCGCGGCGGTCTCGGCAAGGAGCTCGGCATCCTCGGGCAGCCGGTCGACGATGTCGTCGTTCCACTGCACACCGCGGTGCACGTCGACCAGGCTGCCGACCAGCGGGTCGGCGGCCGCGGCGTCGAGCCAGCCGGTCGGGACCAGGCCGATCTGCTGGCCTCGCGGGTTGCGTACGACGTGCCCGCCCAGGGCGACGGCGCACAGCTGGTGGCCCAGGCAGATGCCGAGCGCCGGGACGCCGGTGCCGGCCGCTTCCCGGAACAGCTCCTTGGTGTCACGCAGCCACGGGTGCTGCGCGTCGTCGTACGCCCCCATCGGGCCCCCGAGAACGACCAGCGCGTCGTGCGCGGTGAGGTCGTCGGGCAGCGTGTCACCGGCGTACGGGCGGCGTACGTCGACCGCGCAGCCGGCCGTGAGCAGCCACTCTCCGAACCAGGCAGGCGGGCAGTCGTCCGCGTGCTGGACGACGAGCACAGTGGTGCTCACGGCTCAGTCCTGCGGAACATGGGCGTCGAGCTCGGCCAGCCAGGCCCGGGCGTTGCCGTCGGACGGTGCCCGCCAGTCGCCGCGTGGGGAGAGCGAGCCGCCCGCGGACGACCTTCGGGCCGTTGGGCATCGCGGAGCGCTTGAACTGGCTGAAGCCGAAGAACCGGTTGATGAAGACCACGAGCCAGCGCCGGATCGTCGCCAGGTCGTAGGCGACATGGCGCTCGTCGGGGTAGCCGGGCGGCCACTCCCCAGCCGACGCGTCGACCCAGGCGTGCATCGCGAGGAACGCGATCTTGCTCGGCCGGAAGCCGAACCGCAGCACGTGGAACAGAGTGAAGTCCTGGAGCGCGTAGGGACCGATCGTGTCCTCGGTCGCCTGCGGCTTCTTGCCCGCCTCGGTCGGGATCAGCTCGGGGGTGATCTCCTGGTCGAGGATCTCCTGGAGCGTCCGGTTGGCCTCGCCGTGCGGGTCGTCCTCCACCTGACCGCTGCCGATCACCCAGCGGATCAGGTGCTGGATCAGCGTCTTCGGCACGCCGGAGTTGACCGTGTAGTGCGACATCTGGTCGCCGACGCCGTAGGTGCACCAGCCGAGCGCGAACTCGGACAGGTCGCCGGTGCCGAGCACGATGCCGCCGCTGTGGTTGGCGATCCGGAACAGGTAGTCGGTGCGCAGGCCGGCCTGCACGTTCTCGAACGTCACGTCGTACACCGGCTCGCCGTCGGCGAACGGGTGACCGCAGGTCGGAGAGCATCTGACGCGCGGCGGGGCGGATGTCGAGCTCCTCGAAGCTCACCCCGAGTGCCTTGGCCAGCCGCGTTGCGCGGCCCTTGGTCTCCTCGCCGGTCGCGAAGCCCGGCATCGTGAACGCGAGGATGTCGCTGCGAGGGCGGCCCAGCCGGTCCATCGCCTTGGCCGCGACGATCAGCGCGTGCGTCGAGTCCAGCCCGCCGGAGACCCCGATCACGACCTTCGGCTGGCCGATGGCGGAGAGCCGCTGCTCCAGCCCGGAGACCTGGATGTTGTAGGCCTCGTAGCAGTCCTGGGCGAGCCGCTCGACGTCGTCGGGCACGAACGGGAAGCGGTCGACCTTGCGGCGCAGCCCGATGTCGCCCGTGGGCGGGTCGAGGGTGAAGTCGACGACGTGGAAGTCGGCCGGGTCTACGTCAGCCCCGCGCCGGTTGTCGTCGAACGTGCCCTGCCGCAGCCGGTCCTGCCGGATCCGGTCGATGTCGACGTCGACCACCGTGCGGCGCGGTCCATCGGGGAACCGCTCGGTCTCGCCGAGCAGCTCACCGAGCTCGTAGACCATGGTCTGGCCGTCCCACGACAGGTCGGTCGAGGACTCGCCCTGTCCTGCCGCGGCGAAGACGTACGCCGCGTTGCAGCGCGCGCTCGCGGAGCGGACCAGCAGCCGGCGGTCCTCCGCCCGGGCGACCGTGATCGGGCTTCCGGAGAGGTTGGCGAGCACGGTCGCGCCGGCCAGCGACGCCTCGGCGCTCGGCGGCACCGGGACCCACATGTCCTCGCAGATCTCCACGAACAGGTGCAGGCCCGGCACGTCGGTCGCCCGGAAGATCAGGTTGCTGCCGAACAGCGTCTCCTTGCCATTGAACTCGACCAGGGAACCTCGCCGGTCGTCGCCCGGGGCGTACCACCGGCGCTCGTAGAACTCGCGGTAGGTCGGCAGGTAGGACTTGGGGGCCACGCCCAGGATCTCGCCGCGGTGGACCACGACCGCGCAGTTGTACAGCCGGTTGTCCACCCGCAGCGGTGCGCCGACCACGAGAACCGGGCGCAGGTCGCGCGAGCCCTCGACCACGGTTTCGAGGGCAGACAGCACGGCGTCGAGGAGCGCGTCCTGCATCACCAGGTCGTCGATCGCGTAGCCGGACAGGGTCAGCTCGGGGAAGACGGCCACAGCAACGCCGTCCTCGTGGCAGGCTCGCGCCTGCTCGAGGACACCGGCGACGTTGGTGGCCGGATCGGCCACGGAGACCGGCAGCGTGCAGGCTGCGACGCGCGCGAACCCGTGTGCGTAGGCGGATCGGAAGTCCACGGGACGAGTGTGTCACCAGTCGTACCTGGCCGCCTCCGACCGACCCCGTGGCGTGACGAGCGACACACACGCCGGCGCCGCCCGACCGAACTACCGTGTGAGGGGTACGGGGACTCCATCCGGGAGCCTCGATCACCCCCAGGGAGCTCGGCATGGCCGAAGAGACGGCGCCGTACGGCACCGGGTCCGACGCGACCCGCCCGCCGGTACGGCGCATTCGCACGCACCACCTGCGCGAGATGAAGGAGCGCGGCGAGCGCTTCGCGATGCTCACCGCCTACGACATGTACACCGCGCAGACCTTCGACGAGGCCGGGGTCGAGGTGCTGCTGGTCGGTGACTCGGCCTCCAACAACGTCTACGGCAACGAGACCTCGCTCCCGGTGACCGTCGACGAGCTCCTCCCCCTCACGAGAGCCGTCAGCCGATCCGTTCGCCGCTCGCTCGTGGTCGGCGACCTCCCATTCGGCTCATACCAGGCCTCGCCGGAGCAGGCGTACCACACGGCCGTCCGCTTCATGAAGGAGGCGAACGCGCACGCGGTGAAGCTCGAGGGCGGTCGCGAGATGACACCGCAGATCGAGCTGATGACCCGGGGTGGCGTGCCGGTGATGGCGCACATCGGCTTCACCCCGCAGAGCGAGCACGCCCTCGGCGGCTACCGGGTGCAGGGCCGCGGCGACACCGCCCAGCGGCTGCTCGACGACGCGCAGGCGGTCGAGGCGGCCGGCGCGTTCGCGGTGGTGATGGAGATGGTGCCCGGCGAGGTCGCGGCCCGGATCACCAAGGAGCTGACGATCCCGACGATCGGCATCGGCGCCGGCGCCGAGTGCGATGGCCAGGTGCTGGTCTGGCAGGACGCGTTCGGCCTGCGCACCGGCAAGATGGCCCGGTTCGTCAAGCAGTACGCCGACGTGCACGGTGTGCTCCTCGACGGCGCGAAGGCGTTCGCGGACGACGTCCGCAACGGCACCTTCCCGGGGCCGGAGCACACCTTCTGACCGAGCGTGCCTAGCGCTGAACGAGGACGGCGACAACCCAGGCGGCGAGTCCGACCAGCGGGAGCAGCAGGACCACCCGTGGCTGGGTCATGAAGGTCCGGATGCCGACCAGCAGCAGCACCAGCCAGAGCACGCAGAGCGCCGATCGTCCAGCCGGCGCCGAGCAGGGTGGCCGAGCCGAGGTCGAGGAACAGCACGCACGCGAGCCCGGTCATGCCCATGAACGACGGCCGGAGCCGGTGCACCTCGGGCGGCGGCGCGGGCACCGGCGCTCAGTCCTCGACGTCCTCGTCGCCCCAGGCGTCGTCCTTGTCCCACTCCTCGTTGCGTTCCTGGACCTTCTCCAGGGCCCGCGACGCCTCCTCCTGGGAGGGTAGGGGCCGAGCCGCTGGGAGTTGGCGCAGCCGTCGTCCGGCTCGACGCGGTGGTGGTTCAGGCAGTACCAGAACTCGCTCATGGCCGACGAAACTACACTCGTCCGACGTGACCCCCGTAGCCCCCGGAACCATCTCGCCGCGCCGTCCCGTGCCGACGCACATCGCGCGGCCGGAGTACGTCGACCGGCCCGCGCCCACGCCGTACACCGGGCCGGAGGTGAAGGACGCCGAGACGATCGCGAAGATGCGCGTCGCCGGCCGGATCGCGGCCGCGCAGGCCCTGCAGGAGGTCGGCCGGGCCGTCGCTCCGGGCGTGACCCACGACGAGCTCGACCGGATCGGTCACGAGTACCTGGTCGCGCACGACGCCTACCCCTCGACGCTCGGCTACAAGGGCTTCCCGAAGTCGCTGTGCACGAGCGCCAACGAGGTGATCTGCCACGGCATCCCGGACAGCCGGGTGGTCGAGGACGGCGACATCGTCAACATCGACATCACCGCCTACGTCGACGGCGTGCACGGCGACACCAACGCCACCTTCCTGACCCCCGGGGTCGACCGAGGAGGTGCGCGACCTCGTCGAGCGCACCCAGGAGACGCTGCGCCGGGCGATCAACGCGGTCAAGCCGGGTCGCCGGATCAACGTGATCGGCCGGGTGATCGAGGCCTATGCGCAGCGCTTCGGCTACGGCGTGGTCCGCGAGTTCACCGGCCACGGCATCGGCACGTCGTTCCACTCCGGCCTGGTCATCCCGCACTTCGACGACCCGCACTACGACACCGTGATCGAGCCCGGCATGACGTTCACGATCGAGCCGATGCTCAACCTCGGCACCCACACCTGGGACATGTGGGACGACGACTGGACCGTGGTCACCAAGGACCGCCGGGCCAGCGCCCAGTTCGAGCACACCCTGCTGGTCACCGACTCCGGCGCCGAGATCCTCACTCTCCCCTGACCCCTCGTTGAGATGTGCCCGCGGACCCGTTGAGATGTGCCCGCGGACCCGTTGAGATGTGCCCGCGGACCCGTTGAAACGCGTGTCCCCCCGCACTGGCAACGCACCCGGTGCACTCGGCACGCGAAGCGCCTCTCGGGGGAGCCGCAGCCACATCTCGATGGAGCGGGAGGCACATCTCAACGAGGGGTGGGGTCGCGCGCTGGACGAAGCGGTGATCGCTAGGGTCGGCGAATGGACGAGATGTTCGCAGGGCTACGGCGACGCCATGGGTGAGGCGTACGACGAGATGTTCGACGGCGACGACCTGCGCTCGTCGTACACCCGGCTGCGCGGCTCGCTGCAGCAGATGACGGCGACCGAGATCCACGGCCGGGTCGACGCGCTCCAGAACAGCTACCTCGACCAGGGCGTCACCTTCGACATCGGCGGCGAGGAGCGGGCGTTCCCGCTCGACATCCTGCCCCGCGTGATCGAGATGGACCAGTGGGCGCGGGTCGAGGCCGGCGTCCAGCAGCGCGTGCAGACGCTCGAGCGCTTCCTCGACGACGTGTACGACGCCGGCCGGGTCTTCGACGACGGCGTCGTACCGCGCAGCGTGGTCACCACCTCCTCGCACTTCCACCGCGAGGCGGCCGGGATCGAGCCGCCCAACGGGGTGCGCGTGCACGTCAGCGGGATCGACCTGATCCGCGACGACGACGGCGAGTTCCGGGTGCTCGAGGACAACGTCCGCGTGCCGTCCGGGGTCTCCTACGTGATGACCAACCGCCGCGCGATCGCCGCGGCGATCCCCGAGACGTTCGGCGACCACCGGATCCGCCCGGTCGCCGGCTACCCGCAGAAGCTGCTCACGGCGCTGCGCGCCGCGGCACCGGCCGGGGTCACCGACCCGACCGTCGTCGTGCTGACGCCCGGCGTCTTCAACGGCGCCTACTTCGAGCACGCCCTGCTCGCCCGCACGATGGGCGTCGAGCTGGTCGAGGGCCGCGACCTCGAGTGCCGGCGCGGCCGCGTCATGATGCGTACGACGCAGCGGCCTCGAGCCGATCCACGTCATCTACCGCCGGGTCGACGACGAGTTCCTCGACCCGGTGCACTTCCGCGGCGACTCGCTGCTCGGCTGCTCCGGCCTGATCAACGCCGCCCGCGCCGGCAACGTGACCATCGCCAACGCGATCGGCAACGGCGTCGCCGACGACAAGCTCGTCTACACCTACCTGCCCGACCTGGTGCGCTACTACCTCGACGAGGAGCCGATCCTGCGCAACGTCGACACCTGGCGGCTGGACGACCCGGAGTCCCGCGAGGAGGTCCTCGACCGCCTCGACGAGCTGGTGCTCAAGCCGGTCGACGGGTCCGGCGGCAAGGGCATCGTGATCGGTCCCGCGGCGACCAAGCCGGAGCTCGACGAGCTGCGGGCCAAGGTGCTCGACGGACCCGCGCGCCTGGATCGCCCAGCCGGTGGTGCAGCTCTCGACCGTGCCGACGTACGTCGACGGCAGCGCTGCGTCCGCGCCACGTCGACCTGCGGCCGTTCGCGGTCAACGACGGCAACCGGGTCTGGGTGCTGCCCGGCGGCCTGACCCGGGTCGCCATGGGCGAGGGCGAGCTGATCGTGAACTCCTCGCGCGGCGGCGGCTCCAAGGACACCTGGGTGCTCGCCGGCACCGGGCCGCTGTCACCACCGCAACGAGCCGCACGCAGCCGCCGCTGTTCCCGTCGTCGCCGCAGGACGTCGGCCCGGCCCTGGAGTCGTTCTCCAGCCAGCAGGACCAGCAGCAACAGCAGCGGCAGCGCGGCCGCGAGCGACGAGGTGGCCCCGATGCTGAGCCGGATCGCGGAGTCGATGTTCTGGATCGGCCGCTACGTCGAGCGCGCCGAGGACACCGCCCGGATCCTCGACGTGCAGACCCAGCTGATCCTCGAGGACCCGGCGGTCGACGAGGCCGCCACCTGCCAGAGCCTGCTGTCGATCATGGGCGTCGAGGATCGACGCGCGCCGTCGACGTCGCCGAGCTGCTCGAGATGCTCGCCTACGACCGGCAGTCCCCGGCCTCGATCGCGGCCACCCTGGCCGCCGCCCGCGAGAGCGCGCGCCGTGCGCGCGAGACGCTGTCGACCTCGATGTGGGAGGCGCATCAACACCACCTGGCGGGCGATCCCCTCCGGCCAGTTCCGCGCGATGCGGCCACCGACCGCGTTCCGCTGGGTGCGCGACCGGGCCGCGCAGATCAACGGCATCGCCGACGCCACCATGACCCGCGACGAGGGCTGGCAGTTCCTGGTGCTCGGGCCGCTCGATCGAGCGCGCCGACATGACCGCCCGGCTGGTCGCCACCGCGTCGCTCACCTCGGGCGCCGCCTGGGGCACCACGTCTGCGGGCGTGCGGCGCCTACGAGGCGTTCCTGCGCACCTACAAGGGCCTCGAGACCGAGCGCGGCGCCGCCGAGTTCCTGCTGCTCGACCGGCTGTTCCCGCGCTCGGTGGTCTACGGCCTGAACCGCGCCGAGCAGTGCCTGGACAACCTCGAGTCGGCCGGCCAGCGGGCCGGCTTCCAGAACGAGGCCCAGCGGCTGCTCGGCCGCACCCGCGCCGAGCTGGAGTACCGCTCGCTCACCGACGTCGTCGCCGACCTGCCCAACGAGATGGAACGGCTGCAGCGCACCTGCGCGATGGCCACCGACGCGATCACCCGGCGCTACTTCGCCGGGGCCGAGGCCGTCGCCTGGCTCGGCGGGAGGGCGCGATGAGTCGATGCAGCTGCGCGATCGTCCACACCACCGGCTTCGAGTACGACGGCAAGGCGCACCGCGTCGTTCAACGAGGCCCGGCTGACCCCGCAGACCACGCCCGGCCAGATCGTCGTGCACACCCGGCTCGAGGTGCACCCCGACGCCGTGGACCTACACCTACCGCGACTACTGGGGCACCCAGGTCACCGCGTTCGAGGTGCTCGACCCGCACGAGTCGCTGACCGTGTCGGCGACCGCGACGGTGCACACCGACCGCGGCGAGCCCGCTCCGCCGCAGCTCTCGTGGGACGACGTGCGCGACCCGGTGACCGCGCGACCGGTTCACCGAGTACCTCGGTCTGCCGTCCCGCGTCGCGCCGCCCGAGGAGCTGGTCGACGCGGTGCGCGACGATCGCGGAGCAGCAGCGACCGCCCCGGCGCCGCGGCCCGCGAGATCTGCTCGCTCGTCAACCGACGAGGTCAAGTACGTCGCCGGCGCCACCGACGTGAAGTCCGTCGGCGGCCGACGCCTGGGCCAACCGCAGCGGCGTCTGCCAGGACATGGCGCACCTGGTGATCGGCGGACTGCGCACGGTCGGCATCCCGGCCCGCTACGTCTCCGGCTACCTGCACCCGAAGAAGTCCGCGCCGCGTCGGCGAGCCGGTCCGCGGTGAGTCGCACGCGTGGGTCGAGTGGTGGGACGACGGCTGGCACGGCTACGACCCGACCAACGACCGCGACGTCGGCGACCAGCACGTCGTGGTGGCCACCGGCCGCGACTACGCCGACGTGAAGCCGCTGAGCGGGATCTTCTCCGGCAGCGGCACCAGCCACATGTTCGTCGACGTCCAGATCACCCGCCTGCATTAGCCTCAGGGCAGCGCGAAGGGCAGCTCGAGGCCGTCCATCCAGGTGGCACAGGTGCATCCGGCCGGGTCGGGCATCCCGCCGATGACGCGCGTCAGCAGGGACTTGAGCCGCTCGATGTTCTGCTCGAACATCGCGAACACCTCGGCCTGGCCGACACCCTCGCCGACCTCGATCCCGGCGTCGAGGTCGGTCACCAGCGCGAGGGTGGCGTAGCAGAGCCCGAGCTCGCGGGCGAGGACCGCCTCCGGGTGGCCGGTCATGTTCACCAGCGACCAGCCCTGCGCTGCGAAGTGCTGCGACTCGGCCCGTGTGGAGAACCGCGGACCCTCGATCACCACCATCGTTCCCCCGCCGACCACCTCCGGCTCGGTGGCGCGCACGTGCTCGCCGATCCGGGCGCAGTACGGGTCGGCGAACGGCACGTGCGTCGCGCCCTCGTCGACGTACGTCTGGATCCGCCCGCTGGTGCGGTCGACTAGCTGGTCGGGCAGCACCAGAGAGCCCGGCGGCAGGTCCGGCCGGAGGCTGCCGACGGCACACGGTGCGAGCACCTGGCGGACGCCGAGGGTGCGCAGCGCCCAGATGTTCGCGCGGTAGTTGATCCGGTGCGGCGGGTGCTCGTGACGCGCGCCGTGTCGCGGCAGGAAGGCGACCGAACGGTCGGCGACGTCGCCTGTCGTGACATCGACCTCGCCGTACGGCGTCGAGACGCGCTGGTCGTGCGGGTCGTCGAGGAACGCGTAGAAGCCGGAGCCCCCGATCACGGCGATCTCGGCCGTGGAACCCGCGTACGGCATGCGCCGAGTCTTGCAGGCCCTATCCTTGTCTCGCGGATGGGCTGGCCGGGCGACCGCGGCCCTCGTCCCTCGGGACGGGAGTCGAGGAAGGTCCGGGCTCCACAGGGCAAGGTGGTGGGCAACACCCACCCGGGGCAACCCGCGGGACAGTGCCACAGAAAACAGACCGCCGCTCTCCGGAGCGGTAAGGGTGAAACGGTGGTGCAAGAGACCACCAGCACGGCGGGCGACCGTCGTGGCTCGGTAAACCCCGCCTGGAGCAAGGTCAAGAAGGGTCCGTCGGTTACGGCCGGAGGACCTGCGCGGATGGGCGGCCCGCCCACGATCCGCGGGTGGACTGCACGAGGCGGCCGGCAACGGTCGTCCCAGATGGATGGTCGCCAACCGCACGCTCGTGAGGGGGTGCGGCGAACAGAACCCGGCCTATGAGCCAGCCCATCCGCACTCGGGCCTCTGACCTGCGCGTTTGGCTCTACGGCCTTGCGCAGCCCGCAGATCGGCGAGGCGGCCTGGCGTGATTTGGGACCGTGACGAGTCAACGACTTCCGGTGAAGGGAAATCGGGATCGAGACAGACCAGGAGTTGGGTCAGAGGGACAGAGTGGATGTTCAGGAGAACGTCAAGCGCACTCATCTCGATGAGCGGGTGTCCGCAGTTTGAGCGGGCATGAGTCTCAGCCGCGCATGGAAGGCGCCAAGTCAACCTCGTCGGGGCCACCACACCCACGCCAGGCCAACCAGCCAGATCGCCCAGAGAAGGGAAACCTCCACCATGCCAATGCCAACAGCGCCGCCGATCAGACCGATGATCGCCAGCAGCAGGATCGGCACCATGAACACCAAGACCGTCGAGGCCAACTTGCTTCCGACGGTGCGCTTGCCTCTCGCCGGTTGGATCTCGGTCATGACGTGAACCGTGGGGCCTTCATGGATGACTCCCTCATTTGACAGGCATCCCAACGTCCGCACATCAGTTGTTGCAGGTTCCGTAGCCCAGTGTGCGGACTGCACGGCACTCAGGGCAGCGGAGTCCCATTTTCGACAGCACGAGCAAGTTCCCGTACTCGGAGTGTGGCCATCGTTGCGTCGTCCAGGTGCTCGCGGTGTACGACCTTCCAACCGAGGTCGGTCTCTCGAAGGACGCCGACTGTCCAGCCTCGTCGCACCCGCACCGCGGCGAAGCCGCGCTGGCCCACGGATCCGAGGAAGACGAGCAGGTCGAGCGGCCCGAAGCCCGTGTCCACGCCGATCCACCCTCGCAGTGGTTCTCCCCGACGTCGGCTGCAAACGCAATAGAGGTTCCCATCCGGACCCGAGACCTGAAGGTCGCCGGACTCCCCCTCATTCGCACGGGCCACCTGAGGACAATAGGGCATTCACGCATAGTTCGACGCTTCTCCGCAGGGACCCAGGAGGGTGTCAGTCACTCGGCTGCTTGCTAGGACGAGCCGCCGATGCGCTTTCCAGCTGGAGCAGACGCGGTGGATACGTTCGAGCAGAAGGCAAACAGTCGTCTCGCACAGGCGAACGCTCATCGCGAACTCTCGAGCAGCCTGGCCCACGACGACGCCTAGAACCCTCACTCCCAACGCCCTCACATCAGCGATCCTCGCTCGTGCCGATGAGCGGGTGGATGGCCAACTCGTCAGTGAGCCACCCGTCGCGTCAGGATTCCTCGACGGGTCGGATCTCCACGACGGGGTGCGCTCGAGTCAGGATCTGGGCGGCCTCCACAAGCGCGTCGTAGTCGTCGCAGGTGGCAATGAAAAAGCCGGAAATCTGCTCGACAGTCTCCGCGAACGGGCCTTCTGTGACCAGCGCGTTCGACTTGGACCCGCGCCTGATTGTCCGGGCTGTCCTGCTGTGGGCGAGTCCGGCACCGCCGGTCACGGCGCCGCCACGCGACTTGAGCAGTTCGGCGAACTCCTGATCGGTGTCGAAGGTGGCCTGGTGATCGGCCTCGGTGCCGGCCTCCCACTCTGACTCGTTGTCGGCGGGGAACATGACGACATAGTCGGTCACGACGCCTCCTTTCAGTGATGGCTGACATCGGGATGACGAGCGAGGCAACCTCAAATCGACATTCGGCGCGCACAAACCTTACGGCCGGCCCGCGCCGCCAGGCAGAGAGTGTGTGGGCCGTCATGCTTGCCCGGACTTGCGCCGACGAACGATCACTCGGATGTACTTCACGCTCACGAATCCAAACAACACGATGCCGACCACCGCGATCAGCCCCATGGGCAGCCCGCTCTGCGGGCTTCTGTCGTGGGGTCGAGCCGAGGCCACCGATACATGTCATCCGCGTGCCCTATCCAGACCAACCCGCCCGTGCAGGCGGCCGTGGTGCTCATCGCCAGCAAGCCGATCCCCCTGCGGACCGTCGGGCCGCAGTTCGACGTCGCTGTCCGGATGCGTCCAGATCTCGTCGGGCTGAAGGATGAGAACTGCTCCGACGGTCCGTACCCGTTCACCAGGTCAGCAAGGAAGGCCGGTCGCCACGAGTCAGCACGTCGAGCTCGGCGCGAAGGGCCGCCCGGAATTGGGCGGGAACTGGCACGCAAGGAGACTAGCGACCCACACCCGCACGGACATGCCGCGATCCTCTCGTGCCGATGAGCGTGGGGTTCTGCTGGAATCGACGCAGCTTTGAGAGTGCCTATCCTGACCGCGTGAACGTGCGGTCGTCCTGGGGAAAGACGCCCCGCCAGAGCATCGAGCAAGAATGTGCACGTCGAGGTAGGGACGCAGTCATCGCCGGGTGCATGGATCTGATCAACGGTGGTGACTCGGACGCCGAACTGGTCCTGGCTCTAGGAGGCCCTCCAGCGCGCTGGGTCGTGACTGGTGAGCCGTCAGGGCCGCCCTACTGGCTGCGAGTCTGGGCGACTCGCGGACTGCTCTGGGCCTGGGACGACGTTGCGTTTCTGTCGTTACAGACCGCGCTGAGCGACGACGCCTGGAGGGTCCGTGAGATGGCTCTGAAAGTCGTGGCCCGCCACAAACTCGACGAGGCCCTATCGATGGTTGTCGACCTTCAAGAGGACCCCTCCGCCCGCGTGCGTGCGGCGGCCTCACGCGCCCTGGTGCGCATCTCCTCGACAGGAGCATGACCCGCTCATGCCGCTGTCGGCGGTACGACGGCGGGGTTGGCCACGGGCCTGATCGACGGCACTCCGCACCGTATTTGCCACTGCCCGCGCCCCCAAAGCACTGAACGTGAGCAGGTCGTCATTGGTGCTGACGTCGATGATCTTCGTCAGAACGCCCGGGCGCACATACACGGATACAACATCCACCAAGCGCAAACTGTGGTCCCCCACGTTGCTGTGGAAGGCACGGTTGACTCCATTGGCACTGAACCAGAAGCGCCCGTCCCGCATATGGATGCGCCCGCCGACCCAGAGGCCTCCGTCCCGCTTTCCGTAGTTGCCAACTGCCCACCTCGCGGGCCCAAGCATGTTGCCAGGAGTGGCGGCGCTCGGAATGAAGCAGTTTGCAACCTTGGAGAGTTCAACGTCGGGCACGCGGGCAGTGTGGCACGGAGGCGCGGACCAGCCCCCGATGGATGGTGACGCCGGCATCTGCGCAGCAACGTCCGGAACTGCCGCGACCGCTCGTGCCGAGGTCCAGTGAAGCCCAGCTCCTACCCATGCCTGAGCACCTCCCGGCCAGGACGCCTTCTGGACTCCTACCGCAACGTAGACTCCGCGCCACTTCTTGTCCCAATCGCGACCGCGATACCGGGGTCAACACCTCTAACTGCGCGGACTTTGACCCGCTGTACCGCATCTGCGCCGAGGCCCCCGCAGCCAACGATGTCTCCGCCTCCTAGCGGCTCGGCCAAGGGGGCTGCCTGGTTCAGCTCGTTGTGGGACCGATAGAGGGTTCCCTGATATCGGACCCTCCCGCTGCAGTCGCCGTCCGAGGGTCCCCCGAACACCCGAGGAGGAGCGGCGACACCAAAAGCAAGGCAATCCAGATCACCCCCGTCTTCACACTGGTCAGTGTCGGACACCCGGGGCGCTGTCCTCCATGCCGTGACTGCATCGTGATGGACCGAAGGCTCGAACATCCGGATCTAATGGCTGCCGCGATCCGCGCGGTGGAACGGCTACGTCATACCCACCGCGAAAGACGGGTCAAGGTGCCGCCGACATGCCGACCTCGCCCCTTGTTTCCCCAGGGGATGCTCTGCGCGCGTCCCGCGCGGCGTTCCCCGCCCTGGGAACGTTAGTCCTGCTTCGGGGGGGGGTCTCGCTAGCCGCTTCTTGTCACAGGTCTGGGGTGACCTGAACGATAAGGCAGAACGGGTGGCCCGCAGGGTCGGCGTAGACCCGAAATGACTCGTCTTCGTGCACGACTGCGTCGTCGGTGAGCCGGCGCGCGCCGAGGGCGATCGCCCGTCCGTCTGCGTTGTCGAGGTCGTCCACGAGCAGATCGATGTGGGCCTGCTGGGGGCGATCCCGCGCAGGCCAGGTCGGTTGAACGTGGTCCTCGACGCGCTGGAACGAAAGGCGTTGCGTCTGGTCTACGACGTCAACGATGGTCACCCAATCGGGTCCACTGTGGTGACGTGCATATCCCAGCATCGCCTCCCAGAACCGGCCTTCCTCATCCGGGTCGGCGCATTCGAACACGACGCTGAGCAAGCGTCCTACAGGTGCGGCCACCACCGCAGTCTGTGCCCGGCTCCCCACAACCGCAACGGACGAGCCGGCAACCGAAATGGTGGAGTCTGACAGTAGCCAAGGCATCGACCCCGCTGCCTCGCGGACGCACCGATTCAGCACATCGGTCCTCGGGGTCTGCGAAGGATGGGAGGGCACCGGCCGAACCGGTGCGCACGCGTCGGCGGAAGCGTCCGTCCTTGGCGCATCACACCACCGCCTGCCGGACGCACTCATCAGCCGGAGACAGCGTGCACTGCAGCAATCCGGAGCCGCGATGCGATCGTCACGAGTCCGGCGAAGCACGTGTAGGCAGACCCGACCATCCAGCGTTACCGATCTCGGCATTTTCGGGGTGACCTCTCCGCTGATGAGCGGACGGGTTCATCGCTTCGGCTTCTCGTCCTGATCTGGTTCGTCGGACCACTTGCCGCTGAACATGTTGTAGCCAGGGGTCCGCCATCTGATGTGTCGGCGACCCCGGAATAGACCGATGGCGACGGTCACCGCAATGGCCAGCGCCAGCACCAGGTAGACGATCACGATGAGAACGGTGGCCACCTGACGAGCCTAAATGGCCCACGCTGCTCGACCGGACAGCGACATAGATGTCCGGATGGCCGCAGTACACGCTATCCGCGCTGATGAGCGGACGCCTGCGTCATCATGAGCGAGTGATGCATACGCCCAGCGAGAGTGAGCCGCTAGCCGTCCGGATGATGACCGATGACGTTTCAGGAATCGGCCTGTGGGACCAGTCCGTCACGCACGACGAAGATGAGTTGCCTCTCCCAGACGACCTGCGGAGCCGTCTACGGCAGTGGGTGAACGAGTACACGGCCACCATCGGTGGTGAAAACGCGCATTGGACGATGGACGACCTATACGAGCACGACCGGCGCGGCTACGCGCTGAGCCAGCAACTGCAATCAGCTCTGGGGCCGAAGTACCGCATCAAGTACGTTTTCGAGACGAGAAGGCTGCGACAAGAACTCAACTCTTCGGCGGCGGGGTAGGACGACCCGATCGGAAGCGGAGACGGACGAGGGGCTACACACGAACAAGCATGTCAGTGAGCCGAACAGCGGCAGATGTGCGCGTTCCGCCGATCAGTCCGACAGGTCGATGAACGCATCCGATCGTAGAAATAGGTGATCGCGCTAACGAGCAAGTCACGTCCCGCAGCGGGGTCCTGCTGACGAAGGAGCGATGCCCAGCTCAGTTCCAAGGAAGCCATGTCGCCACTCCTTCGTCGACTCGGTGCGACCGTACGACATTTCTCCTTGGCTGGTCGCGCGCTCATCAGGCAGGACCGAGCGGAACACGGCCATAACCGGATGCCTGGGCGGGCACGTGCCTGCGAAGGGAGTTGACGGCTGTTCAGTGCGCCCGGATAGCCGCGACCGTGCGCTCGGGTGCCTCGAGCGGTGGCCAGTGTCCAACGTCATGGAGGGCCTCGAGAGGCGCGTGAGGAACACGCTCGCGAATGCGCTCGGCCATGTGGGCGCCTGAGATCGGGTCGCGCATGCCCCAGACAAAGTTGAGCGGCACGTCGGTCTTCTCCAGAGCTTGAACCCAGCGGTTCTCGTTGTCCCGGCGATCCACGATGTAGCGGATGAGAAGGTGCAACAGCCGGTGTCCGTCGTCGCGGCTCATGGTCGTCCACATCGCTGCACTGTCCGATGCCAGGTCGAAGCCGTCGGCGAACGTTGGTGCGAGCGCCGCGGTGAGCGCTTCTTTGGTGATGCCCGCGCTGATCTGGGGACCGAGGTCTGGGTCCAGCAACGCGGTCTGGATCGGCTCGGGACGGTGCAGGTCCGGATACAGCCCACCGTTGAGCAGGTGGACGGCGACGATGTCGACTCTCAACGCACCCTCGGACCGGCGCGCCAGCAACTCCTGGGTCACGGAAACCGCGTAGTCGTGTGCCACCAGGACCGTCGATACAACTCCCTCGTGCGCCCACAGCGCCTCGATCAGGTCAGCCTGCTCGGTCAACGAGTAGTCATGATCTGCCGGCTTGTCAGATGCGCCGAATCCGAGGAAGTCGGGTAGCAGCAGGGCGTGCTCCGTCGCGAGTTGTGGCGCAGCCCGCGCCCAGTCGTGCGAGGAGCTCGGGAAGCCATGGAGCACGGTCATCGACGGCCCAGAGCCCAGGCGTCGCACGAAGACCCTTCGTTCAGCACCACCGACCCTGAGCGCCACGCGCTCGCCGGCACGCCACCACTCAGCTGGGCTGACCACCGACCACCACCGATCCTTCCGCGGCGAGTACACGCCCGTGGCGCAGGGGCGTCAAGACCCCGTGTGCTCATGGGCGACGTCGAGCGGGTCGCGGAATGACCGGAACGCTATACCGCCATTCGACCTGTGGCAGATCAGGTAGAGCCGCAGGCCTCACGTCGTCAGCGGCTCGCTGGCCCTGAGGCCACAGCGTTTGGTCACAAACCCGGATTCGATCTCTCTTGGCAGACCCCCTGCTTGGTGAACAAGCGACCGCGGCCCTCAACGCAGAAGAGCAGGCACTCGCGGAGTTCGACGAACTCGAGTCCACCACCGAGATCTCCGTCGAAGACGGGCCGTAGCAAACATTGCTCGAACGGCCTGGACACTAGCGGCCCACTCACGGGCAACGTCCGCTGATCCAAACGCGGATGTTCCGGATGGCCGCAGCGCTCACGCTATCTGCGGATCCGAGCGAGCCAGGCAGCGGGGCCTCTCGTGCCGTTCGACTTCGCACCGGGGCAGTCGCAGGTACAGTCTGGCCTCGTGTCCGTCGTTCTTGCGAGCAACTTCCTTGTTCCCAACGCAACTTTCCTCATCGAGTTGGCCCTCTACGCGCTCATGTTCGTGCTGCTCGTGGTGTGGCCCGCCGTTGGTGCTGCGATGCGTGGCCAATGGGGGTGGCTGGTCGTGATTCTGCTCTTTGGTCCCTTCGCAGGGGTCCCCTGGTTCTTCGTGGGTCGTCGCGCGGCAAACCGCTCTGGAGCAGCCAGCGTTCAGCGGGCGTAGGTGCCAACCAGTTGAGCAAAGCGGATCGCTGATGTCCGGGCGGCCGCAGCGCACGCTCTCTGCGGCAGTGCATCAGGTGAAGCACGGGAGACTCGCCACATGATCCCTTGGGACGAGAAGTGGCCGATCCTCCGCCACGGTGATGTCTTTCCGCTTCCCCTCGCTGTCGAGACGAACTGGGCAGACTCTTGGGAGGTCAACGTGATCCTCCTATTTGACGCGGATGAAAATGGCTACAGCTCAAAGCCTCTGTGGACCTATCAAGAGCCCTATGCAACTCCCGGGTACGCGACTCGAGAAGAAGCAGGCCAAGTCACCGAACGGGCCTTGACCCTCTTCGCGGACCGCCTGCAACGTCTGCTCGCGGAGCCAGACGAAGCCCACTGAGACGTCAGGCTTTGTTGACCTCGACGGCCAGGCCATCAGCTGCCGGTCGGAAATGTCCTCAACGAGATCGGTCCCATCGAGGCCGGGCAAGAGTCCCGGTAGTTGTCAATGCGCGGGCATGGTTTTTCGTTCCGCGTAAGCGAAACGCGCTCTCATCAGCGATCCGCTCAGTGGCATGAATCAGCCGGTGCCCTCGAAGAAGAACCCAGTCACAGCCACTACGACCATCAGTAGGACTGCGGCCAACGCGACGAGCAGTACCGTCGCGAGAATGGATGCGCCAAGCAATGCGATCAGACCGTGTCGGATCGTCCGCTTCTTCGACTCAATTGCCATATCAAACTAGGCTTCTTCGGCAGTCCTGCGCCGAGGACGCAGCAACCAGGTGACCCCCAGCGCGAAGGACGCCACTCCAAGGACCAGCGCTGTCAGCCACCATGCGACCGTGTCTCGTCCTCAGGGTCCAAGGCCAGGGTGCCTGCCAGAAGAAGGATCATCGAGAGCCCGATGCACAAGAGGCCGGGAGCATCAGACTCCCTTGAGCCATGACGCGGAGCAGCGTTCTTGTGCTCGTTGCCATTGCGTAAGGCTAGTTGTCTGGCACATCTGACGCGGATGAGGTGCGGCGAGGTTGGGCGGCTTAACGACACCGGTTCTGCTGGAAAGAGCGTGCGCTGCGGCCATCCGGACATCCTGAAATGACGCCACGCTCGTGGCGCCCCATTAGGGTGGCCCGATGCCGCCGGTCACGCCCTTCCAGGTCACCTTCGACTGCGTCCAGCCCGTCCGCGTCGCCCGCTTCTGGTGCGAGGTGCTGGGCTACGTCGAGGAGCTCGACCCCGACGAACCTCTCCTCGACGACTCGCCCTGGGCGGCGTGCGTCGACCCAACCGGTGTGGGCCCACGGTTGTTCTTCCAGCGCGTCCCCGAGGGCAAGGTCGTCAAGAACCGGGTGCACCTCGACGTACGCGCCGGCGCCGGACTCGTGGGCGAGGAACGCCTCGCCAAGCTGAACGCCGAGGGGGACCGGCTCGAGGCGCTAGGCGCCACCCGGTTCCAGCTGCAACTGGCCGACGAGGAGAACGAGTCGTGCCTGACGATGCTCGACATCGAGGGCAACGAGTTCTGCCTGGACTGAGGATTACGGGGCGGCATGACCTCCCTCCCCTCACCCTGCTTGTGATCGGAAGTGGGCCCGCAGGCGTGCACGCCGTCTAGGCGTACGTCGAGGCGGGGGCCTGGCCCTGTGTGCCTGCTGACCGCGGACGTCGACGCGCCGTACCAGCGGCCGCCGCCCTCCAGGCTGTCCCCGCCGGCGGAGAGCCGTCCGAGGTAACGCCGATCCTCGCCGAGGACGGGCGCTCCGCGACGTCGCGCTGCTCCACACTGCGGCAGATCGCGTGTCTTGCGGCCATCTTGGCTGCATTGACCGTGCGCGGAGCCTGTCACGCCACGAGCACCTTCGGTTCCGCCGTGGACAGCGGAGGAGCGTGCGCCCCATAACGCCCTCACAGCGTCCTCGAAGCCGACCGCTATCCAGGTCGCTGGCCCGGGTACGGTCGGCGTCATGGCGACCCAGGACCCCGGCTCCACCGCGATCAAGCCGCTGACCCCGAAAACGTGGGACCTCTTCGAAGCGCTGGTGGAGCGACACAAAGGCATCTTCGGCGGGTGCTGGTGCGTGAAGTTCCATCCCGAGCGAGACGACCACGTCACGGGGTACGACGGCAACCGTGCGTTCAAGAGGTGCCTGGTCGAGGAGGGTATCGCCCATGCGGCATTGGTCGTACGGAACGGCGACGACGGCGAGGAGGCGATCGCCTGGGCAGAGTATGGAACCCCGGCAGAGCTGCCCGACATCCACCACAGCAAGCAGTACCTCGCGGAGCAGGACCTCGAGCCCGACTACCGGATCACCTGCATCTTCGTCGACAAGCGGTTCCGCCAGAACGGTCTGGTGACCGTCGCCCTGGAGGGCGCGCTCGCGCTGATCGCGCAGGCGGGCGGCGGCGTCGTCGAGGGTTACCCCCACATTCCGGGAGAGCGGCGGCTGTCCTCGTCGTTCCTATACAACGGTACGAAGGCCGTCTACGAGCGCGCCGGCTTCGACTTCATCCGGCCCAAGGGACTGAAGAACACGGTGATGCGCCGTAGCGTGGCCCCGTCGCGCTAGTTGCCGGCCACCAGCGGGAACGCGACGTGCCTCGACGCAAGGAGCGCACGCGTCCCACTAGACCCGCCCGGCTCCGCGGTACCGCGCCGGAGCCCTATCGCCCTGGTCGAAGCGCGGCAGGGACCGCCAGCGATCAATGCCAGAGGACCAGTTATCGAAGACGGCGGAGGGGGTCGGGCACGGGGAGCGCATGAGTTCCTCCTGCGACGGTGACAACGTGCCGGAGCGTCCTTTCTGGGGGGCTACCGGTCGTTGAGTAGATGCGGTGCGTCGTCCGGGGGTCCACCGGCCGCCCGGAGCGTCGAGCGCCGCAGCGGCGGCAGAGCTTGTACCCCTCGCCTTCATCGTTCTCACGCCGCTCGCCCCAACGATGGTGGATCAAGCCCTTCCTACATAGGAACTTAAGCATGCCGACCACTCCTTCGTGTCTCGTCCACGATGAAATTACTGCGACGAATCGGACCGCCTGGCTCAGACGAAGGGGGCCGTGTGCAGCACCTTGCCGTCCTTGTCGAGGCTCTCGATGACTGAGCCTCGGGGCGCCGTCTCGTAGATCAGGATCGCGACACCGTCCTGCATGGTGTCGGCGTCCACCTGGCTGCCGTCACGGTGGCGAAATCGGACCATGGCGGCTGCCGGGTCGGAGACCCAGCCGGACAACGACTGCCCACCACCTCCCCAGGCATCCCACACCGGGTTGTCGGAGTCGTGGTTGGCGTTGGAACTCCATGCGCCGACTGCCCGCAACTCGCCGCGTGTCATCGCAACGTCGACGGCCCCTCGTCGTAGCCGGCCTTCCCGTGCTTCGGTCCAACGGGCAAGCACGGTCACTCGATCGCCAAAGCGCCTTTGCCGGACAATCTCGACGCTGTCCGGGACGGCGTCCGAGTCCCGTACCAACGTGTCTACCGCCGCTTCACGCGCAACGTCCTCCATGGTCGGACAGTATGTGCACCACGAGGTGGCGTGCATCAGGGATCACCCCGAGTCACGCCGTCACATCGGCACGAGCGGATCGCGGCAAGTCAGTGCACTGGCTGCTCCGAGAGCCAGTCGTCCAAGGTCCCCATGAACTCGTCGAAGAACCCGTACCAGACGTTGTGCCCCGCGCCCTCCAACGCCCCGCCCCGAATCGAACCCCAGCCGACGTAGTTCTGCAGTTCGTTGGGACGAGACGAAGGCGCTCGGGTGGGCGTGGATCAGGAGTAACGGAACGCTCGAACTGGGTGCTGCGATGGCCTGTCCATCCATGGCCAGTTCAACGCCACGGCGGTCGGCACGTCGAAGCGTCGCGCCGCGGCCTCCTCGACCTCGCAGTCGCCTGACTTCCACCGGGCCTGGTCTCGGAGTGCCTGGAGCGGCACATCGGCATACATGACGTGTCCTGCGCGTGGGGTTTCCAACAGCTGCTCCCCGTCTTCTGCAAGTGCCAGGCACCCTAACTGCTGACACCATCGCGCGCTCGTCGGTACGAGCGGAACGCGGCAGGCTGCCTGCGACCGACAGCGCACACTGCGCGGCAGATGCGGACGTACGTCGGTGGAATGGTTAGCGACGGAATCCGCCCTCGGAGTTGAGCACCTGTCCGACCAACCACTCGCCTTCGTCGCTGACGAGCCAGGCAATCAAGCGAGCAGGATCCTGCGGGTCCCCGAGCCTGCGTAGCGGGAACCTGTCGAGGACGGCTGATGGAGCACCGTCGAGGTAGCCGGTGTTCACAGGACCGGGGTTGATGGTGTTGAGAACGATCCCCTTGCCGACCAGGTCGTCCGCAACGGTCCACGTGGCTCCCGCCAACGCAGCCTTCGATGCGGCGTACGCGACGTTGTCACTCATCGGCCCCAGAGTCTGTCCTGAAGTCATCCAGATCACCCTGCCGCCCGTACGACCGTCGTGTTGGGCCGCGAAGGCTTTCGTGAGCAACAGCGTTGCACGCGTGTTCACAGCCCAATGCCGGTCCAACGCCGCCGGCGTGAGGTCCGCAAGCCCGACAGCGTCACCACCATGGGCGTGGTTGCAAACCAGCACATCGACATGGCCGAGCGTGCCGTTCACAGCAGGGATCAGCCCCTCGGCTGCTGCGACGTCGCCCAGATCCCCAGCCACGTCGACAACGCTTGCGCCCTCCCCGAGCGAAGCCCGGAGCTCTGCGAGGATGTCAGCAAGATTCTCGGAGGCTCCGTACTCGTCCGAGTCATGCCGAAGGTGGTGGTGGAATGCGAGAGACGCACCCATCGACACAAGTCGAGATGCGACCGCGAAACCAATACCACGCCTACGGCTGACACCTGTAACGACTGCTGTGCGTCCAGCGAGAGGCAACGACATGGACGCGAGCGTATCGGCGCACTCGGACACGTCCGCTCATCGGCACGACGGATCGGCAGATCCTCCAGGAGTCCGCTTGGCGCCCAAGGCTTACCCTTCTTGGGTGACCGTGACTCAAGGCGCTGAGTAGCCCGGCCGTGTATGACCCCGAACGTGGTTACCCGATCGTGGTGCCGTGCGTGCTCTACGACGACCCCATGGCTGTGGTTGGTTGGTTGACCGATGTGCTCGGCGTTCGTGAGGTCGTCCGGGCGACATTGCCGGATGGCTGGGTGGGGCACGTCGAGCTTGAGCGGAACGGTTTCATCATCCTGCTTGGCCGTCGTGGCGGACAGCTCGCCGACACCGCGAGTGTCACCCAGGTGTTCGTCGGCGACGTGGCCGCGGCGTGCGAACGCGCCAAGGGCTCCGGAGGTTCGATCCTCGAAGGGCCGACCGATCGGCCGTGGGGCGTGCATCAGGCAGTCGTCGCCGACCCGCAGGGCCAGAGGTGGGTGCTCACCCAACACGTGCGTGACACCGATCCGGCCGAATGGTATGGGCAGGTCCTCGGGCCAGTTCCGGGCTGAACCGGCCACCCACCGCATGGCTGCAACTCAGCGATCGTCAGGAACGCCTTCTCAAGACCGACATCTGACTTCCGCATCTTCAGCTCCTGCTCGTGACGTCGTATATCGGAGCCTCGACGTCGGTCGACCGCGTTGTTGCCATGGTCAAAAGGGCCGGCTCTGCTCATCAGCATGACCGCTCGTCGACACGAGCGGATCGCGGCGTGAGCGCGCGACGGTACGGACCGCCTACCTTCGGCGGCGGCGCACTGGCGCCTTCTCTTTGTGGCGGGCTCATCGATCTCGCAGTCGATGCTGTTGACTGTGCCTGGGTGATCGCACGCTGTGCTCGCGTCTGGGCGGAGGACTTCATGGGTAAGCTGATCTACGCGGCCAACATCTCGCTCGACGGCTTCCTCGAGGACGAGACGGGTTCGTTCGACTGGTCCGTGCCAGACGAGGACGTGCACGCGTTCTGGAACGAGCACGAGCGGCACATCGGCACGTCGCTCTACGGGCGACGCATGTACGACGCGATGCGCGTGTGGGAGAGCGACGACTGGTTGACGAACGAGCCCCCGGTGGTCCGCGAGTACGCCGCGGATCTGGCGTGACGCCGACAAGGTCGTCTACTCCACCTCGCTCACCGACGTGTCGACCGCGCGGACGAGGATCGAGCGGCGGTTCGAGCCCGAGGCCGTACGACGGCTCAAGGAGACCTCCGGCTCGGACGTGAGCATCGGAGGCGCGGGGATCGCGGCCGAGGCCTTCCGGCACGGCTTGGTCGACGAGTGCGTGCTGTTGCTGTGCCCGGTCCTCGTCGGCGGCGGAAAGCCGGCGCTGCCTCGAGGCGTACGACTCGACCTCGAGCTGCTTGACCACCGACGATTCGACAACGGCGTGGTCTACGTCCGCCACGCGGTCCGACACCCCGCTTGACACCTGCGCCGGACATCGTCAGATGAGGACACACTCGGCGAACCAGTGTGCTCAGCCGTGAGCCCCGACAAAGGTCCTCCGACAGCGGGCTGTAGACGACCAGGCCGAGCGTCGGAGCGTTCCGAGCGATGAACACCTCGACTGTCGGGCCCTCCTGGTAGTTCATCGTCAAGTAGAGGAAGTCGCCGTCGAGTGAGTCGCGAAGGTCCTCCCACGGGCTCGGTCCGGTGAACTCGGCCTCGAGCAGGTCGGCCAGCTGGACAAGTTCCGGAATGGGCCTGCGGTAGTTCGGGTAGCGGGAGTCACTGAGGTCGCATCGCCTTGGATCGCCGACTGGCGAGAGTTGCGCACTGCCAAGGTCGAGCGCACCCCAGCGGATGTGCGAGGAGCCGTGCCTCCCGCGGAAACCAAACCACACGACGGACATCCGCAGGTCCGGTCGGGCCCACATCAAGGTGTGCATCGGGCGAAGACGGGGCACACCAGCAAGATGACCGTGTACGTCGCGTGGACGTCGGCCGACCTTTATGAACTCGATCCGTCACGGGACCTGGCCGGGCCGTGGCGCGAGGTCGTCGTCGCCGCCGTGGGGCTGGCCTTCGTGGACAGCGACGACACGCTCTCGCGGGTCTACCACGCGTTGAAGTGGTCGCTCCCCGACGGCGTCGCCCTCGCCGTGGCACCTGTCGGCGACCAGCCGAAAGCCAAGGGCTTGGTGCCCGGGACGAACAGCTGGCTTCGGGCACGGCTCAGGTGAGCTTGCCGTCCTCCCCGACTGCCTGTGGGACGCCGCGGCGAAGGTCAACCATGAGCCTGGCCCACTCGAAGGCGTCCGCTCGTTATCGGCAGAGGCGGGCGGATCGCTGATGTGCGGATGGCCGAAGGCGCACCTTCTTGCCGGTCGAGGTTCGTGCGGGGCGCGGCTAGTCCGGGTGCGAATCACCCTGAGGCCGGGCGTGGCCATCGGGCGTGCGGGCCGCCCCGAAAATCATCACGACGCATCCCAGTTCGCGGTCGCGACCTTCGTCGACGATTGGGCAGGGCCCAGCAAGTCCTGTCATCCCGACAATGTGACGGCCCCCGGAGAGGAAGGATAGCCGTCGTCGTGTCCTTCAGGACGGACCTGCCACCCAGACGCTGGGAGTGTCAGCGTCTCGGATGAAGGGGTAGACGTACGCCGACCCCAGTTCTTGATCAGCCAGCCAAGAAGCAAGCTCAGCTGTTGGGTGCACCACCTGGATCTGCGCCTTGGTCTTTCCGTCGATGACCTTGGAGGCGCCGAGGCTGACCATGTTCGAGTCCTCCACGGGGAGGGTGGCGAGGGCTTGGTCAACGGCGGCGGGGTCGGCGCCGGGCAGACCGGACAAGGGCACGTTGGCGGGATGCGGGTCCGGGTCGAGGCTCCACTCGGACACGGCGAGGCGCTGGTCAACCAGGTTTCCGCGAGCCGAGGCGTTGCAGGCCGGTGGCGGGAGGTCGGCCCCCGTCAGGGTGATGGCGCAGTCGGCACGGCTCTCCGGGTCGAGACTGGCCGGGACCAGTGCCCGGCCATCGTCGGTGGAGACGACGCGACCCGAGACGATCACCTCACGCATGGCCTCTCCCTTCCTATGTCGCCTCGAAGACGTACAGATGGTAGTGCCGGAGCGAGACGGCGTGTGGGCGGCGGCGCGAGAACGAGTCGAGGATGGAGGCCAGCACTCAATCGGGGTGAGCGTTGGATGCGGTCGACAGGACATCCGCTCATCGGGGTGGTCTCAATGGGTCAGCGCTTCATTGATTCGACGGGGTTGAGGAGGTTGCGATAGGGCATGGCGATTACGAGAGGTTGACGCCGCAGGCGATTGACCAGGTGTGGGTGAGTTTGCGGGCTGGTCATGCGGCCAAGCCGACGGCGCGTCAGTTGGGTTTGTCGCCGAGCACGGTGCGGGCCTATTTGGTGCGGTGTGGCGGGATCCGGCCCGACCCGCGGCGGCGGTCACCGGGCCGGTTGAGCTTCGCCGAACGGGAGGAGATCTCGCGGGGGCTGGCGGCCGACCGGTCGCTGCGGTCGATCGCCGCCGGGCTGGGACGTGCCGCGTCGACGGTGAGCCGTGAGGTCGCGGAGCATGGCGGCCGTCGCCGATACCGGGCCGCGAGTGCGGACCAGGCTGCGTGGTCGCGGGCGAGACGTCCCAAGGTGTGCAAGCTCGCCACCCATCCGAGGTTGCGTGTCATCGTGGGCGAGCAGCTGAAGCAGCAGTGGTCACCGCAGCAGATCGCAGGCTGGCTGTAGACCACCTACCCCGACGACCGGGAGATGCAGGTGTCGCACGAGACGATCTACCGCACCCTGTTCATCCAGTCGTGGTGCGTTGCGTAAGGAACTGACCGCTCATCTGCGGACCGGGCGGGTGATCCGACGTCCGGCGGGTACTCGTCTGCCCGATGGTCGTGGTGGCCGGCCGGGGATCTTGAACATCTCCGAACGCCCAGCAGAAGCCGACGACCGGGCGGTGCCCGGGCATTGGGAGGGCGACCTGGTCTTCGGCAAGCGGATGAGCCTGGTGGAGCGGTCGACCCGGGGTCGTGATGTTGCTGCTCGGCGGGTACGCCAGCATCCAGACGGCCGGCGCGGCGCGGGGTGCCATCCAGGATCTCGGAGCTGTCCCGAGCGTGCGCTGGTCACTGGTGACCAGGTGGCTCGCCGTCCCGGCCCTCAGCGGCCTGCTCGCCGGCGCGGTGGCGTATGCGACAGTCAGCCTCGGAGGCCGCGTCACCGACTTCTCCTACGGGCCCCTGTGGGCTGCGCCCGTGCTGGCGACACGGCTGGTGGCCGCGGTCCTGGGTGTCTGGTTCATCCGCCCCGCGACCAACGAATGGGATGTCGTCGATCTGTGAAACCGCGCGGCACCCTGATGCCCACCGGAGACTCCAGAGCCCGGATAGATTCACATGAACTGGACTCGAGGGAAGGAGCCCAGATGACCCCGCTGACGTTCAACCTCGATTGCGGCGAGGCTCTTGACGGTCGTCACCTCATCGCTACCGGGCTGCGCCTAGACGGGACATCGGACGATGACATGCACGCCCACTACTGCGAGCACACAGAGAGCAAACCGGTACACCCGATGGTGTCGCTGACCTACCAGCTCACGCCGGCTCTTCCCGAAGACGGCCTTGACCGTGACATCTACGCGACCGTGCAGCTAGACCCACCAGCAGACCCCGCGTTCTGGGATGAGATCCTCGCCCCCGGAGCCGAACGCGACGCCACCCCGGGAGCCACCCACACCGATGGCGCGATCGGACCCTTCATCCTTCCCGAGGCCACCGAGAGGGTCACGGTTCACCTGGTCGAGGCCACCCTCACCACCGGAGACCAGTTCTCGACGTCCGCCGGGCCGAACCCCGACCTCGGCGAAATCGTCGTCGACCTATCCACGGGTTCCGCTCGGTGGCAGCCCACCTAACTGGGTGTGCGTGCCCGCGCAACCTGGGTGTGCGTGCCCAAACGGGCAAGCCCTCGGGCTCGGGGTGGCCTATCGCATTCCCTGATTCTGCGGACGGCCCCGTCCGTGCGCCACGGGTTACCGCTCATCGGCTAGATGAGTGCACGTCACGAGCGCTGCTCTCGTCGGATGCGCAGTCCGCAAGAAGTCCGCAGGATTTTCGGAAGTCGTCGTCTGCTTCGATCGCTTGCCAGTGCGTTTGCGCAGGTCAGCCGGCAGATGCCAACGTGAGCCAACGCACCCAACGCTGCGGGGCCCGTCCCCCGCCTATGAGCCGGCCCATCCGCACACCGACTTGACGGTGGTGCGCACCTACCGCTCCCGGACCGCGTAGGTCAGGTGCGTCACCCACAGTGAGGGCTCCGCACGTACCTGCTCCAAGGCCACGCGGCCCGCGTCCACGCCCTCGAACAGGCGGATTCCGGAGCCGAACAGCACGGGCGACAGCGCGATCGAGAACTCGTCGATCAGTCCGGCATTGACGTACTCCAGGATCGTCGCGCCGCCGCCCGCGATGCGGACGTCGCGGTCGCCGGCGGCCTCGCGGGCCCGGTCGAGCGCGGGCTCGATGCCGTCGTTGACGAAGTGGAAGGTGGTCCCGCCCGGCCGCTCCCAGGGGTCACGCTTCTCGTGCGTGACGACGAAGACCGGTGTGTGGAACGGCGCCTCCTCCGGCCACGCCGGCTCGCCGGCGTCGAACATGCGCTTGCCCATCACGCTCGCGCCGGTGCGCTCGAACGTCTCCCGCACGATGTCGTTGTCGCGTCCCTCCTCGCCGCCCTCGCCCAGCTTCAGGGTCTCCCGCAAGAACCGCTGCGGGAAGATCCACTGCTGCAGCTCCATCCACTGCTGCCCCATCAGGTCCTCGAGGGACTCGGGCGCGATGAACCCGTCCAGCGACATCGACACGCTGAAGAACACCTTCCCGGCCATCAGCCCTCCTCTCCCAACCGAGTGATCTCGGTGACGTAGGTAGCCAGGTTGCTCAGGGTCTGCTGCCCGCCCTGGATCGCGTGGTACTTCTCGACCGCCTGGTCGCACAGCTCCTTGGTGGGGAACACTGTGCGCATCTCGATCCGGGTCGCCGGGCCTTCGGGCGCGAACGTCAGGACCGACTCGAACGCGTTCGGGTCGCCGCTGGACTCACCGTGGAGCAGCGCTATCCGCTTCGGCGGGGCGATCTCGGTCCAGGAGATCCACTCGGTGTAGTCCGTCCCGTCCGGTCCGTGCATCACGAACTCCCACTCCCCGCCCACGCGGAACTCGAACGACTGCGTGGTCGTGGTGAACCCCTCCGGTCCCCACCACCGCGACAGGTGCCGGACCTCGGTGAACGCCTCGAACACCAGCTCCCGTGCGGCGTCGATGACCTGGGAGATGACGATCTCGCGGTCGGCCGTCGCGGACTTCACCGGCGCTTCTCGCCCCGTCGCGCTCATCAGCTACTCCTCCTGCCTTGCCTGCTTCAGGTCCTGCACGTACGCGTCCAGCCGGTCGAAGCTCTCGTTCCAGAACCTCTCGAACCCGCCGGTCCACTCATGGACCGGCCGCAACCCGCGGGCGTCAATGCCGTACAGGCGCTGCTTGCCGGCTTTGCGGTCCCGCACCAGCCCGACCTCCCGAAGCACCCGCAGGTGTTTGGAGGCCCCCGGCTGGGTCATCCCCAGCTCCCGGGCCAACTCGGTCACCGGCCGCTCACCCGCCCGCAGCAGCACCAGGATCTCCCGGCGCTGCGGCTCGGCGATCGCGTTGAAGGCGTCCGACGTCGTCGCTGCTCGTGCCATGTCCGCCATCATATGCCCATATCGGCATGCGTCAAGTCGTGAGCAACGCGGGTCTCGTCAGATGACGATCAGACCCTTGCCGACATCCTCAGAGGCGGAGGGAGATCGGCAGATCAGCCTTACTGTGTTGGGCAGACGTCGCGTTGTTGGAGTTCGTAAAGAGGAACGTCGCGGTTGATGACCCTGGGGGGACGGCGGCAGCCTCACCGGGTGGAAACGTGATGCCCTGCAGTGTTGCGGTCAGGCTCGTCCCAGCGACCACGACAGTGGTCGAGCTGTTGTTGGAAACGTGACCGAGAACTTGCAAAGCTTGTCGTCGGACGCACCGGCAGGACGCCCATGAGAACGCGGCCAAGGGCAGACCAGGAGACGCCGCGACGACGGGCACGGTCCACGCGACGCCTCGCACCACACTGCGCCGACCCATCCGACGGTCGTCCGTGCGGACAGGCTCATACGAAACCGTCGCGTCCTGCGCAACGAAGTCGCGACACCAGCTGCATGCAGCCCGCACAGAGCCCGGGGCGGAGTCTGGACATGCCCTCGACGCAACGATGCGCGTGGCCCCCAGGTCCACGCGCATCGAAGGGACCCCCCGGCCGTTGTAACGACCTTAGAGACGAACGCGCCCCTCCATCGGGAGTTGCACAAAGATGCACCGGCACGAACCTGGATGTCCGGGATCTACACGACTTCGCCGCGGTGGCCTGCACCGCTCTCCAACGTTTCTTTGTCGGCCTGCAGCACCGCGCTCCAAGCGATACGAACCCTCCGTACCCCAAGGCCATCCCCCGGCCGGCCGTCCGGCCGGCCGGCCGGCCGAGCGGGGTCAGACCAGGGCGTTCGGTCGGAGCGCGTCGCCCCGCGGTTCCGGGGACGGGGCCGCTTGGCCAGCACGCCGACGCCGCAGGACCTCGAGCGCGGCCGGAACCACGGAGAAGCCGGCGATCGCGATCGTGATCGCCTCGATGTGGTGGGCAACGAACGGGATCCCGCCGAAGAAGAACCCGACCGTGGTGATCCCGAGCGCCCAAACCAGGGCCCCGAGCAGGTTGAAGACGGTGAACGTGTGGCGGGGCATCCTGCCGACCCCGGCGACCACCGGGACGAACGTCCGCACAACGCGGACGAACCTGCCCAGGACGACGGCGCGCGAGCCGTGCCGCGCGAAGAACTCCTGGGCGCGCAGCGCGTGCTCCTGCCGGAACAGGCGGGAGTCGTGCCGCGAGAAGACCCGCGGGCCGAAGCGGCGCCCGACCAGGTAGCCGACCTGGTCGCCGACGACGGCGGCGACGAAGACGCCCGCGGCCAAGACCCAGAACGGCACCCCGATGACGTGCGAGGCGACCATGGCACCGGCCAGGAAGAGCAGCGAGTCACCGGGCAGGAAGAACCCGACGAGAAGACCCGTCTCGGCGAAGACGACCGCCATCACGAGCAGCCCGGCGAACGCGCCGAGGGTGTCGAGGAGCGGGGTCAGGATCGCGGTCACGGCCCGACCGTAGGTCCGCCGACATGATCGGTACCTGATCGCGGAGCAGAACCGCCCGGGGCTCCAGGAAGGGGCCGGACGGATGACGCCGGTGACGCTGACCCGTCGCAGATGGTCAGGAGATCGTCGCCATCTGCGACGGCTCACCGGTCATTTCGTCGCCATCTGCGACGGGTCGGCAGATTAGGGCTTGGGAAGCGTGAGGGTGAAGGTCGTGGGATCGCGAGGTGACGTCAGCGTGACGTCGCCGCCGAGGGTGTGGGCGACGCGCTGGGCGAGGGCAAGGCCCAGTCCGGCGCCCGGGCTGTCGGGGGTCTTCGTGCCGGCGGCGAACGGGTCGCTGTCCGACCCGGCCACACCCGGTCCGTCGTCGGACACCGTGATCTCGACGGTCCGCTCCCCGTCGCGGACCGACAGGATGACCTGGTCATGGGCGTAGCGCAGTGCGTTGTCGACCAGGGGTGACAGCGCGCGTACGGCGATGTCCGTGGTGGCGCCCACCCGGACGCCGGGCGCGGGTGGGGGGCGCCGGACATCGCGGTCCTCCTCCGTGCGGCCGTCCAGGGTCGCGTTCAGCACCGCGTCGACGGTCGTGGAGTTGTGCTGGTGGTCGTGTCCACGCGCGATCGCGAGCAGCGTGGTGATCGTGCTGCTCATCTGGTCGACCAGGCGGACCACGCGGTCCAGACGCGCCCGGGTGTCCGGGTCCCGCTCGGTCATCAGGGCCAGCTCGACCTCGCCGCGGATGCCGGTGAGCGGGGTGCGCAGCTCGTGGGCCAGCTCCCCAGTCAGTCGCTGCTCGCCGCGCAGGGCGCCGGCGACCCGGTCGAGCAGCAGGTTGAGGGTGCTGCCGAGGTGGGCGATCTCGTTCTGCGAGCCGAGGCCGTCGAACCGCTCGTCGAGGTCGGTCTCGCTCCAGTCCTGCGCCAGGCTGGCCATCGACTCGACCGGGACCAGGGTGCGATGCATCGTCCAGGCCGCGATGCCCGTGGCGCCGGCGGTCACCAGCAGTGCCATCGCGACCAGCCCGACCAGGATCTCCGCGCGGGTGTCCTCGTACGGCTCCAGGCTCTGCGCCACGACCAGCACACCCGGCCCCGGATCGGGTCCGCCGATGGTGACCGGCCCGGCGCGGTAGACGCGCCCGCGCTTGGTCACCGACGTCGGCTGGGTCACGGTGCCCAGGTCGTCGACGACCTGCTGCACGCGACGCCCGGCATCGGGGCCGAGGACCTGGTTGCCGGACGCGTCGAACAACCAGGTGCTGTCCTCCACCGAGTCGAGGGGAGTGTCGAGTGCGACCTTCGGCCCTCGCGGGTCGTCCTTGATCCCCTCGGAGCCGAGGACGAACCGGTCGCGCAGGTTGGTGTCGACGTTGCCCCGGGTGACGGCGTTGAGGGCCAGGATCGCCGTGCCGATCACCGCACCCATCGCCAGCAGGGTGACCAGTGCGGTCGTCCAGATGATCCGCCAACGCAGGCCACGGCCCTGGAACCTCATCGCAGCACGAACCCGACGCCGCGAACGGTCTCCAGGGCCACCGGCGAGTCCACGGCCTCCAGCTTGACCCGGAGCCGGCGGATGAAGCTGTCGATCGTGTTCTCCGAGACCATGGCCCCGTCGGGCCACGCTGCCGCGACCGCCGCACGGCGGCGCACGATCGTGCCCGGCTCGGCGGCGATGGAGGCGAGCAGCCGGAACTCCGTCGGCGTCAGCTTCTCCTCGCGGTCACCGTGCTGCAGCGAGAACCGGTCCGGGTTGAGCCGCAACCCGCTGGTCGTTGGCGCCGGCGCGGGCCGGGTGCGCTTGTGCAGGGCAGCGACACGCACCAGCACCTCGGAGATGGCGAACGGCTTGGGCACGTAGTCGTCACCGCCCGCATGGAACCCCGACACCCGGTCGTGCACGGCGTCGAGCGCGGTGAGGAAGAGGACGGGTGCGTGCTGACCAGCGGCCCTGAGTGCCTGGCACACGTCGCGCCCGTCGGCGTCGGGCAGCCCGATGTCGATCACCAGGACGTCGAGGTCGGCCCCGAGCGCCAGGTTGCGCAGCGCCTCCTGGCCGTTGCGTGCGATGACGACCTCGTGCCCGTGCATCTTGAACGCGTCCGTGAGCACGCGGCGCACGGACTCGTCGTCCTCACAGATCCCGATCCTGGTCACTTCTTCATCGTGCCGCACCGGGCAGCACCACACCCGCCCCTCGGACCCCCGGCGCCGCACTGGTCAGGTATTGATCAGGTTCTTCGCCGCAGCCTCGGAGCATGACGACCGGTGTTGCCGCTCCGCCGCGGACATCCGTGGGGAGCCTGGCGAGACCGGCCTCGTCGCTGGCGCGGGCGGCCGTCCCGCTCAGCCGTCTGGTCGTCCCGGCGGCCGCCGCCGTCGCGGTGGTCGCCCGGCTCCCGTTCCTGCGCCGTGCGCTCGCGACCCGACGAGGCGGGCTTCCTCCTCGTGGGCCAGCAGTGGCAGCCGGGTGGTACCTCGCTCTACGGCAGCTACTGGGTGGACCGTCCCCCGCTGCTGGTCACCCTCTTCCGCGTCGCCGTCCGACCTCGGAGGCGCGGTCCCGCTCCGGCTGATGGGCTGCCTGGCGACCGCGATCGTGGTCCTCGGGTGCGCCCACGTCGCGCGGACGGTCGCCGGCCACCGGGCCGCGGCGTGGGCGGCGGCGCTGGCCGCCGGCCTGTGCGTCAGTCCGCTCATGGGCGGCCTCGAGGTCAACGGCGAGCTGCTCGCCGCACCGTTCGTCGTCGCCGGTATCGCCGCGATGCTCACGGCCGTCCACGAGCGGCGCGAGGGCCGCGCCGCGATGGCGGCCGGGCTCGCCGGCGCGGCCACGGTCGCCGCCCTGCTGGTGAAGCAGAACATGGCCGACGTCGGCGTCTTCGCGGCCGTCGTGCTCCTGGTCGGCTGGCGCCGGGGCGAGGTCTCGGGTCGGCAGGCTGCGGACAGCCGCGGCGTCGTACGGCGCCGGCGCGTTGCTGGCGCTGGCCGTGATGGCCGGCTGGACGCTGCTGCACGGGACCTCGCTCGCGGGCGTCTACGACGCGATGTACCCGTTCCGGATCCAGGCCGGGCGGCTCATGGCCTCCGCGGGCCACCACCACCACGCCACGGCCCGGCTGTGGACCCTGCTCGGCTCCTGGGTGGTGAGCGGCGGCGGCGTGGTCATGGCCGCCGTCGTCTGGGCACTGGCGCACTCGCCGCCTCGGCGGGGCAGTGGTCTGGGGGCTGGTCGCCACCGTTGCGTTCGACGTCGTGTCGGTCGCTCTTGGCGCCAACTACTGGCATCACTACCTGGTCGAGCTCGTGGTGCCGATCGCGGTCCTCTCCGGGATGCTCGTCGCCCGGCACCAGCCGGCGATGAGGACGATCCTGGTGGCCTCGCTCGTCGTCGCCGCACTCTCCTGGTCCGGGACGCTCACCGGACCGGGCACCAGCACCGCCTCGACCGACGGCCGGGCGATCGGTGCCGTCGCCCGGACGGGCGACACGATCGTCACCGCGCTGGGTCACGCCGACCTCACCCAGGCCTCCGGTCTCCGGTCGCCGTACCCGTACCTGTGGAGCCTGCCCGCGATGACGCTCGACCCTCGCCATGACCACGCTCGACTCCGTCCTCACCGGACCCGACGCGCCCACCTGGTTCGTCGGCCTGACCGACCTCCGCGCCCTCGGCCCGACGGGCACCACCACCGACCGGGTGCTCCATGCCCGCTACCACCGCGTCGCCGACCTGCACGGGCGGACCGTCTACCTGCGCAACGGCGTCACCCGCCCGGTCCCGGAGGAGCCCGGTACCGACTCCGCGGACGTCGCGGCCCGCTCCACCACGACCTTCCCGAGCCAGGAGAAGCCATGAAGACCGTCGTCGTCGTCCCGACCTACAACGAGGCCGAGGGCATCCTCACCCTGCTCGACGCGGTCCTGCGGGAGGCGCCGGACGTCGACGTGCTCGTCGTGGACGACAGCAGCCCCGACGGCACAGCCGCACTGGTCGCCGCCCACCCCGCCTTCCAGCACCGCGTCCACCTGCTGTCGCGTGCGCAGAAGGACGGCCTCGGCGCCGCGTACCGGGCCGGGTTCGGCTGGGCGTTGAGCGGGTCGTACGAGGCGGTCGTGCAGATGGACGCCGACCTGTCGCACCCGCCGGAGCGGCTCCCGGCCCTCCTCGCCGCACTCGAGCGCGCGGACGTCGCGATCGGGTCCCGCTACGTCCACGGCGGGGGCGTGCGCGGCTGGCCGTGGCGCCGTCGGGCGATCTCCTGGGGCGGCAACGTCTACGTGCGCCTCTTCCTCGGGATCCCGGTCCGGGACGCGACCGCGGGGTTCAAGGCCTTCCGCCGTGCCGCACTCGAGCAGATCGGGGCGGTCCGCTCGGAGTCCAACGGCTACTGCTTCCAGATCGAGAACACGTGGCGTGCCAGCCGGCTCGGCCTACGGATCACCGAAGTGCCGATCACGTTCCGGGACCGCACGCGAGGCGAGTCCAAGATGTCTGCCGACATCGTCCGTGAGGCGATGCTGCGGGTGCTGACCTGGCGCTGGCGCGAGATCACGCACGAGGTCGAGCACGTCGTACGACGGGAGCATCACGATGTGGCGGCCTGACGCCCTGGTGAAGCGGATCGCCTCCGCGGAGGTGATCACCTTCCTGACCGTGGGCGGCCTCGGGTACGTCGTGGACGTGGGCGCGTTCAACGTGCTCCGCTCCACACCCGGCCTCGCCACCGCGGACCCCTCGTTCGCGCGCATCCTCGCGGTCGGGCTGGCCATGGTAGTGACCTACCTGGGCAACCGGCTCGTCACCTGGAGGGGTCGGAGCCGCGGCGACCGCAGGCGGGAGATCGGCCTGTTCGTCGCGTTCAACATGGTCGGGCTGGCCCTGTCGGTGGTCACGCTGGTGATCTCCCACGACCTGCTGGGCCTGACCAGCCGACTCGCCGACAACGTCTCGGCGAACGTGATCGGCCTGGCGCTGGGGACCCTGTTCCGCTACTGGTCCTACCGGCGGTTCGTGTTCGCGGCACCCGCGCCGATGACAATGCGCGTGACAACTCCCGGTGACGCCACCGGAGCACCGCCCGAACGAGCTCACCCCGGCGGCGTGACGTGGACCGGTTCCGCTCACCAGTGCTCGCCGAGCGGACCGACCGGCACCTCGAGCGCGGCCCACTGATCCAGCAGCGACCGGGTTGCGACGAGGGTGCGTCGCCAGGACCCCGGCGCCGCGGTGCGGTCGGTGTCGTGCAGCAGCACGGTGCCTCCCGGTCGTAGCGACCTGTTGACGGTGCGCACGATCGACTCCGGCGTCGCCTGGCGGGACCAGTCCACCCCCCACGCGGACCACAGCACCGGCTCCAGGCCGGCCCGGTGTGCGGCGTACAGGCCCTCGCTGGTCATCACGCCGTACGGCGGCCGGTAGTAGGCGACCGGGCGACCGGTGAGGTCCTCGACCACGTCCCGGCTGCGCGCCAGCTGCCCTGCGAGTCGTCCGGGGCGCAGCATCGCGATGCAGTCGTGCTCCCAGCCGTGCACAGCGAGCTCGTGTCCAGCGGCGGCCATCTCGCGCACCAGCACCGGTTCGCGGCGTGCGTACGCGCCGAGCAGGAAGAAGGTGGCGGTCACCCCTCGATCGGCGAGCAGGTCGAGGAACCGTGGCGTGGACACCCGGTCCGGCCCGTCGTCGAACGTCAGCGCGACGTGTCGGCGCTGTCCGGCACCGGCCAGGCGCGGCAGCACAGCTCGCCGCAGCGGGGCGACGGTGGTGAGCGCGGGAAGCAGCTGGAGCCCGGCCGCGACACCCGCCCACGCCGCGAGCGCTCGTGCCATCACCGGGACCGACGTCATGCGATGAGCGCCGGGGTCGGGAACAGGGTGTCCACGACGTCGGGCAGGTCGAGCCGCGCACGGCGGCCGATCGGTTTCGCATGGAGCGCCCGGAGCAGGGCGACGCCGAGGCGGTCCTGATCCCGGACCCAGGGCGCGATCCCCGCGGCGTCCAGCGCCGCGGCGTTGGTCTCGCCGTGGCCGGCGATGCAGCGGTACGTGACCATGGGTACGCCGGCGGCCGCCGTCTCCAGCGACGTGATCCCGCCGGCGTTCTGGATCACGACGTCTAACGGCCGACACGAGCGCGGGCATGTCCTCGACCCAGCCGAGCCCGACCATGTCGGGCCGTCGGTGCACCCGGGCGAGGAGCCGGGCGTTCGTGCCGCACAGCACGACCGGCGTCGCCACCCCCGTGGCCGCGACGTCCCGGGCCGACTCGAACAGCCGCCCGATCCCGCACGACCCACCCGTGATCAGCGCGAGCCGCTCACCCCTCGGCAGCGCGAAGGCGCGTCGTCCGTGCCCTCGGGTCAACCGGTCGCGCGCCACTCGGCCGAACGCCGTGGACACGGCGGGCTCGACCACGGTCGCCGACCTCGCCCCGAGCGCCAGTGCCTCGCGCGCGGGAAGGACGTGGACAGCGAGGTGCTCGTCGACGCCGGGATGCACCCAGAGCCGGTGTACGGACATGTCGGTGAGGTAGGTCGTGACAGGTGCCTGCAGCCGTCCGCTGGACCTCAGGTGGCCGAGCGCCTGGCTGGCGAAGGGGTGCGTCGAGACGATGGCGTCCGGGCCATCGGCCGCGATCTCGAGCAGGCCGCCTTCGGTCGTCTCCAGCGCTCTGCCGATGCCGGCGGCGACGCCCTCGTGGCGCTCGATGGCGTGCAGCAGCCAGCGCCACGACGCCGGCGCCGACTGGACCTGCCGGAGGTAGCCCGAGCGCACCGCCCGGCCGAGGCGACCCGGCATCAGGTCGACGACGTCCCACGTGCGGGTGCGGAAGCCTCGTGAGTGGAGCCGGTGCGCGATCGCAGACGCCGCGGCGTCGTGGCCGGCGCCGAAGCTCCCGGAGACGATGTCCACCAGCCCGCGAGGGGGTAGCGCGGCGTCGCTGATCCGGGTGCTCATGTCGCTCGTCCTTCGATCGGCTCGCCGGCGACGGTCCCCGGGAGGTGTGGGCCGACCCTCGCGTGCTGAACCTGACCAGCACCTGATCGCACCGCCGCGAAACTGACCACAACCTGACCACAACCTGACCGGGCCGCTCGTTGACGTTCCGCGACCACCGGCAGCGACCTAGGTTCGGCGCATGCAGACTCCCGCGCTCCGGGCCTCGCGCGGACCCGGCCGAGCCGTGCGGGCGCGGATCCCGGACGCCACCCGGGTCCTGGCCGGTGTCGCCGTCCTCGCCACGTGGGGGGTGCTGTGGCTGGCCGACGCCGCCCGCGAGCACGACGGCCCGAGCCGGCTGGACCCGGTCGCGGCCGCCGAGGTTCTGCGGATCCGGACGCCGACGCTGACCGAGCTCGCCCGGGCGTTGACCCTGGCCGGGAGCGAGGTCGTGGTCGGCACCCTTGCCGTGGTGGCGCTGCTCTGGCTCGTCGTACGACGGGAGCCGGGCGCGCCGCGGTCGTCGTGATGGCGATTGGCGGCTCCGCGTTCCTGACCGTCGCGGTGAAGCTGCTCGTCAGCCGCCATCGACCCGGGGCCGTCGACCGGCTCGGGAGACTCGACACGAGCTACTCCTTCCCGTCCGGCCACACGCTGAACTCGGCGGTGCTCCTCGCCGTCGTGGTCTGGCTGCTCTGGCCGGTGGCCTCGCGCCTGGCCCGTGGAGGTTTGGTCGCGACGGCCGGTGCGCTCGCCGTCGGCATCGGCGCGAGCCGCCTCTACCTCGGCTACCACTGGCTCACGGACGTGATCGCGTCCGGCCTGGTCGCCGTGGCGTGGCTGTCCGTGGTGTGGATGCTGCTCGTGCCCGTGCAGCGGCTGGGACTCGCAGCGAGCCGCCGGGTGCCCTGGCTCGCGAGTCCGGCCGGGCGCTCCTGATACCTACCGTCTCCTCATGAGCTCGCACACGCTGGTCGCATCCGCCAATGTGCTGGACGCGTTGGGCCGGGCGGACGCGCAGGCGGCGGTCGAGACGGTGCTGCGCGAGGAGCCGGACCTGGTCGGGCTGCAGGAGTGGGGCTGGTCGCGGAGGGCACTGCTCCCCCGCATCGACTACGACTGGTTCACCCCGGTCTACGGAGGCAACGCCGTCGGCGCCCGCCGTGACAGATACGACCTCCTGGGTGCTCGGGTCCACACCCTGGGCGGGATCGGCCGGTCCGACCGCGGCGCCCGGCCGCTGCCGGTGTTGGCTCCCCGGGTCGCCACGGTGGTCCGGCTGCGCGACCGGCTGCACGACCGGACGGTCAGCATCGTCGACTACCACCTGGTGCCGGGTGTCCAGGCGCGGAACAGCTACCGCGCGGACCGGCCGCTGCTCGCCGCCCGGCATGCCCGGGAGGTGCACCGGCTGCAGGCCCTGGTCGGCACCCGGCTGGAGGAGGGCGACGTGACGTACGCGGTTGGCGACTCCAACTTCCACGGGTTCCGTCTGCCGGGCCTCACCTCGGCCTGGGAGGGGCGCCCAGAGAGCCCGGGGACCCTCGGGGCGTCGCGCAGGGTCGACGACGTCTTCGGTCCCGGGCCGGCCGCCGCGGTCACCCTGCTCGCCACCGCCTCGGACCACAAGGCCGTCCTCGCCGCCCGCCCCGACGAGGCGTGACCGGCTGCCAGCTCGGCAGTCAGGTGATGGTCAGGCTCGGGGTTCCACGATCGGGTCCCGACTCCAAGGAGACACCATGTCCACGACTCACGCCCGCCCTTCGTCCGTCGCTACGGCGTCCGGCGGTGCCCAGGGGACGCCGGTCGTCTTCGACGTACGGCCGTGGGGGTCGTGGAACGTCCTCGACGTCGGTGCGGGCTACAAGGTCAAGCGGATCACCGTCAGCCCGCACTCCCGCCTCTCCCTGCAGACGCACGCGCACCGTTCCGAGCACTGGGTGGTGGTGACCGGCGTCGCGACCTGCACCGTCGCCGAGCGGACGGTCCTGCTCCGGCCGGGTGGCCGGGTCGACGTGCCTAAGGGTGCACCGCACCGCATCGCCAACGAGCAGGAGGACGACCTGATCCTGCTCGAGCTCCAGCTGGGCGGCTACACCGGCGAGGACGACATCGTGCGGCTGGCCGATGACTACGGCCGCTGACGTGGCTCTCCTCATGGTCTCATGATCGCCGTCGCACGCTACGACCATGACAACGTCCTCGATTCCCCGTACCACGTGCCGCGGGCCGCGCGGCTCACTGGTCGCGTGCGCCCTCGCGATCCTCGTCACCGGCCGCGCCTAGCACATCGCGCTCTTCGTCGCCCTCATCCCCAACGGCGACCGTGGCGACCGCCGCGCCCGTGCCGGTCGAGAACAACCCGCCCGGCGACATCCCGGACAACCTGGGTACGGGTTCCATGACCTGTAGTTGTCACCATGTCAAGGAGCCTTGGGCACGCCACCTGCACCCAACCTGACTGTGGCTGCTGGACATGGGTCTTCACTTCAGGTGGTGCGCGTGATTGCGGTCAGCACAGGCTCCCCGTCCTTGACGGTGGGGCCGACGGTGTACCGCCCGAGCCGCACGCTCACCCACGCGATGACCAGTCCGGCCACGTCATCGAGGGCGAAGTGCCAACCGAGGTAGATGGTGGCGACGATCGTGCCGCACAGGAACACGGCAAGCGCGTAGGTCGTCCGGCGGAGGCCGTAGTACGACGCCGTCAGCAGGGTGACGCAGGTGACGGCCACGTGGAGGCTGGCGAAGGCAGAGACCTGCGCGAAGGCGCCGGCGGCGTGGGGGTGGGCGAGCAGGTCGGCGCGTTGGGCCAGGTACCTCGCCTGGGTCTCCTGGACCATCGTGCGGGGCAGTCCCGAGAAGGTGTGTGGCGCGGACCAGAACGGTCCGAGGGAAGGGATCGCGTAGTAGCAGGCAACTCCCAGGATCCAGACCCACACCATCGAGGCGATGAACACCGCTCCGTCCCGGAGGTGGTCGGCGAAGACGACGGCGGCCACGACCGATACCGAGACGATGGTCGAGAACGACTCGTACACCACCAGCAGGACGTACGCCGCCAGATGCTCGCCCAAGGCCTGGTGGAGCAGGGCCGCTGGGCTGTGACCGAGGAACAGCCAGCGGTCCCACGAGAGCAGCAGCTGGTCGCGCGGCTGGTTGAACACGTCCCAGCTCTTCAGGTTGTGGTAGCAGAAGTACACGACGTGGTAGGCAAGAAGCACGCCGCCCGCCTTGGCCAGCCGACGCCCGGTCCACCGCTTCCGCACCGTCCGGGAGACGCCCCTGAGCGTCCGTCGGCTCGTCGTACGCCAGGCGCCGTCGATGACGACGAGGACGGCGAAGATGCCTGCCGAGAGGGCCACGCGGCTCAGCAGGATGGCACCGTGCGGATCCCGCAACCCGATGCCGACCTGCGCCGAGCGCACGACCGTGACCGCTGCGAAGGCCGCGACCACGGCCCACAGCCGCAGCAGCCACGCGCTCGACGACCGGACGTCGCCCGGGACAGTGCTGGACTTCAAGGTGGGTCTCCTGATCTCGCGTCTCAAGCGCCGGACTCGCGCCGTGGCGGCTGGGCAAGAAACCTCTCGGGCCCGCCCGAGGCCCGGGCCCCGCTGTCGAGCCAGGCATGAAGGGCCGCCGCGTCCCTTCGTTCCAGCTCGTCGAGACAGGCCTCACGCAGGGCCACGAGGCAGAGCACCGTCCCGGGCGACGCCGGCCGGTGCAGGACCCAGAACGACTGGCGCCACAACCGACACAGCTGCAGGTCGTCGAGGCCTTGAAGGGGACCCATCGCCTCCGGCAGCGTGAGGGAGCTCGCGTCGACGGCCTCCGGCGGTTGGTCCTCGATCGTCGTGTCCCGTGCAGGCCCCGCAGCGGCCTTCGTGGGCCGACGTGCGGACCGAATGGCAGGACCGACGACGGCGGGCGACGAAAGGCCGGCCGACAGGACGACGAGCAGCCCGAGCGGGGGCGAGACCCAACAGAACGACCACGCCGTCAGGATTCCGACTGCCACGCTCAGGGACGGCCAGCCAGGCGTCACCTCCGGCAGCATGTGCCGCGCGAGCTGGAAGAGGCCCAGCAGCAGGCCCAGGGTGAGGAGCACACCGACGACCGTCAGCTCGAGCATGGCGAGTCCGAGTCCCACTGCCGCCACCACCAACCAGACGGCGCTCCACGCCCGGCTGTAGGTCCTCATCTCGCCGCCCCGTCAGCCGAGCCACGCAGCGAGACGAACACGTCGTCAAGCCGGGCCGGCGCCTGTCGGCCGTGCTCGACGTACCACTCCCGACCGAAGACCAGCCAGAACGCCGGCAGCGGGAGTCGCACGAAGCGGTCGAGCGCCCGCCTCCCGGCCCCACCTCGGCGTTGCGAAGCATGGGCGGCCATCGCTGCGCGCTTCCGGCGGAGTGCGCCCCTCACCCGGAGCCGGTGGGTGATGCGGTTCGGGTGCGAGAAGACCCGGCTGGTCCCCATCGGGGCGGAGCCACCCAGCGGATGCCCGAGCAACGCCAGAGCGCCCAACACTCCCGCGAACAGGCGCCCGGGAACGGTGGCCTCCAAGACGACGGGAGTACCGGCCAGCCGGGCAGCGAGGACCCCGACCAGGTGGACCTGGACGTGGTCCGGATGGCCGTAGCCCCCGTTGGCGTCGTAGATCGTGAGCACGTCCGCACGCTCCTCGCGCAGCACGTCAGCCAGGACGGCGGCGCATCGGGAGGCGTCCTGGTTGGCGAAGGCGGACGGGTCATCCGGGTCGGGGTGCAGGCCCGAGTCGGCGTAGCCCAGACCCACGACACGCGCGCATCCCAGGATCCGTGCGGAGGCGCCGAGCTCGGTCATCCGGACGGCGCCCAGACCGTCGCCGTCGCCATCCCGGTGGCCGGCGAGGCCACGCTCGCCCGCGGTCGCCGTGACGAGCACGACGCGGTGTCCTTCCGCGGCCGATCGGCCAAGCAGGCCACCAGTCAACAGCGCCTCGTCGTCGGGGTGGGCATGGAACGAGACCAGCGTGAAACGTCTGCTGGAGGGGATCATGGCTCCAACACCGCCTCGAACCGGACTCCGCGGGTGCGGGAGTAGATGCCTTCGTGGGTGTCCAGCGAATTCGTCCACGACATGCCGTGCTCCACGGTGCGGTTGTGCTCGGACATCCGCCGGCGCAGGGCCACGTCGTCGACCAGGCTGACCAGCGCTGCGGCCATCTCGGTGTCGCTGGCGCACAGCAACCCGTCGAGCCCGTCCTCGATGAAGTCGGCGAGACCCGTGCCGAGCCGGCCCACGACAGGCAAGCCGACGCCTCGTGCCTCCAGGGCGGCCAACCCGAAGGACTCGAGCAGCGCGGGGGCGACGTACACCTCGGCGCGTGCCAGCTCCTCCAGCACCTGTGCCGGCGCGAGCCGACCTGTGACCCGGATGCAGTGCTCCAGGTCCATCCGGCGGGCGAGCCGCTCGACTCCGTCGCGGAGCGGTCCGTCACCCACGATGGTGAGGGTGACCGGCACTCTGGCCGCGGACCTGACGTGGTCGAAGATCCGAAGCAGCTCCATGGGTCGCTTGCGGTGAGCGACCCGCATGGTGCTCACCAGCCGCACTCCCCCGCCACTCGGGGCCGGTGTGACCGGCCGTGGCGGCGCCTCGACGGCGTTCGGGATCACATGGACCGGGGTGTCACCAGGCAGCCGGCGCCGGACCTCGGACGCAGCGATGTGGCTGACCGCTGTCCACGTGACTGGCGCACGGCGCATGCCGGTCAGTGCTGCGGCCCAGGTGGGAACGGGACCCATCCCGCTCCAGAGCGAGTGCACGGTCACGACCGTTGGCACACCGCGGCGCGAGAGCACTCCGACCAGCGGCGCGGTGAACGGAGCGACCACCGAGACGTGGGCGTGCACCAGGTCGAAGTCGTCGACCTTGATCCGCAGGCCGTCCATGAGCGAGCGGGCCCGGATGACCTGCACAGGACCGGTGTCGGCGCTGGTCTCCCCCTCGGCGGTGCGGGGGGTCGAGGTGAGCACGGTGACGCTGTGCCCCTTGAGCGCCTGCCGGTGTGCCAGGCCGGTCACATGAGCCTCGATGCCACCCATCACCGGCGGGTAGTGGTCGGTCAGGTGCAGGATCCTCACGCCGCAAACCCCGATGCGGCTGTCCGCGCAGATCGCTGCGACCACATCCACCCCGCGAGCAGGGCACTGCCGAGAGGGATCTCCATCACGACCAGGAAGATGCGGCAGAGCACGACGCCGGCCACGACCTCGACCGAGGGCAACCCGGTGCCAATCAGCCAGGCGATCGCCCCGACCTCCGCGACGCCGGTGCCTCCCGGCGTGATCGGCAGCAGGGTGCCCAGCCGTTCGATGGCCGCTGCCATGATCACGACGGTCAGCGGCGGGTGCAGCCCGACTGTGTGGAGGCTGACGTCGAGCAGCGCCACCTGGGCAGCGATGTAGCCAGCGCTCGCCGTCAACAGCCGCGGTGCACCGGTCCTCAGCAGCTCGCGGATACGCAGCCACGAGTCGCGGGCCTGCTCCCGAAGTCGTTCGACCAACCTGGGCCGCTCGCGTGCTCCCGCGGAGATGCGTCGTACGACCGGCTCGACCAGCACGGCCGCCACCAGCACTGCCGCACAGCACGCGGCCATCGCCCACAGGGTTGTCGGCACGTGTGCCTCGACCAGCACCAGACCGGCGACCGCGACCAACGGGAGCACCAGCTTGGTGAGCACGTCCAGTGCGTTGGTCAGCAGGCAGAAGGCTGCGAACGCGTTGCTGCTGTGGCCCCAACGGGTGACCATGCGCCAGTTGAGCGCCGTACCCACCGCGCCGCCGAGAGGCATCACGTTCGAGACGGCGCTGCCGCTGAGGTTGAGCAACAGGCTGCGGGGCACACCGAGCCCGGGCAGGGCCGCAGAAAGCACCAGGGAGTAGACAGCGAGGCCCCCCAGCCAGATCAAGGTGAGGAGGAGCAACTGCCCGGCCGTGACGTCGCCCAGGATGGCGCCCACCTCGGACCACCCGACGTGGGCAACACCGTGGGTGGCTGTCCAGAGACCACCCCAGGCCACGCCCACGACCAGACCGGTCTTCCCCAGGCGCCTTGCCCAGGCGCGACCCGTCCACCATGGGTCACCTGAGACGGGGGCACGTTCCACCCGCCTAGTACATGAGAGACAACCTGACACTCACCTGACCGCGGCGGGGTCGCACGGCAGGCTCTCGGTGTGCAGGAGGTAGGAACGACGCGTGGTTCGGAGCCCGGTTGCTCGTGCTGGGCGCGGCGACCGTGGCGCTGCCTCTGGTACGGCACCGCCCCGCGCCTGCTCCCCTGGTGCTGCACCGCCGCGGTCCGGTTGACCCGGATGATCGCGCGCATCCCACCGCTCCTGGTCAGCACCGGCCGAGCTCAGCAAGGTGCTCGCGAAGGCCCGCCTCAGCAGGTCAGCGGCCAGGATCCGGGGCGAGGCGGCCCGGGAGGACAGGCGGAAGACCCGGGCGGGTCAAGCCCGGGGTGCCAGCGGGGGTCAGCGCCGGAACTCGACCTTGCGCTGCGTGGGGTCCGCGACGGCCAGCACGGCCTCGACCTCGGCGCCGACCGGCAGCGCGTCCTCGCCCACTACCCGGTCGCCTCCACCGCCGGCTCGGCGATCTGCAGCCGGCCCTTGTCGCGGGTCGTCGCCGTCCGCCTCGAGCACGACGCCGGTGAACCGCTCGCCGACCGGCCCTTGAGCAGCTCGGCCTCGACCAGGTCGGTCACGGCGTGCTCGTAGGTCGTTGGCCCGACGCCCGGCCTCCTGCATCGTGGACGGCAGGTCGGGCATCGCGTCGAGCACCCAGGCCGGCGGCCGCTCGCCGGCGCAGAGCGCGACGCAGATCTCCTCCGCGTAGCGGTCGACGAGACGGCGCAGCGGCGCGGTCACGTGCGCGTACGTCGTCGCGAGGGCGGCGTGCTCGGTGATCTTCGGCGGCTCGCCGTCGAAGGCCGCGTAGCCGGCGCCCGCGCAGCAGCGACGTGCAGGCCACGACCATCGCCTGGTGGCTCGGCTTCGACGGGTCGAGCGAGCGCACGAAGGCCGGGTAGTCCTGCGTCCCGGGCCAGTCGATCTGCAGCGCCTTGGCGGTACGACGCAGCCGCTCGACCGCCTTCGGCTCGGCCGGAGGCAGCGTGCGCAGGATGCCGACCTTGCCCTCGAGCATGATCGAGGCCGCGGCGATCCCGGTGAGCAGGGAGATCTGGGCGTTCCAGCCCTCGACCGGCTGCAGGTCGCGGAACTCGAGCCGCCAGGTGTCGCCGTCGATCACGATCTCCTGCTCCGGCATCGGCAGCGACACGCCGCCGCGGTCGGCCTCCTGCTGCGAGCGGAGCGACGCCGATCTCCTTCAGGAGTCGCGAACATCGGCGTCGGCGGTGCCAGCGTCCAGGTCGGCCTGCACGCCGTCGTACGACAGCTTGGCGGTGACCTCACCTGTGCCCGCTCGACGGTGGCCGCCGTGATCGTCCCGTGCGCGTCGAGCCCGATCCGCCACACCAGCGCCGGCCGCACCTGGTCGGGCAGCAGCGACGCGGCACCCTCGGAGAGCGCGGTGCGGGTGTAGCGGGATCTTCGAGTCCGCGCCGTACAGCGTCTCGCCGCGACGGTGCGCCTCGGTGTCGATCGCACCGCCTGGGTCGACGAACGCCGCGACGTCGGCGATCGCGTAGTGCACGACGTAGCCGTCGCCGTCGCGCTCGAGGTACATCGCCTGGTCGAGGTCCATCGACGACTCCGGGTCGATGGTGACGAACGGCGAGGTCCGGTCAGGTCCTTGTCCGAGCAGCCGCGCCCGTGCGGCGGCCGCGGCCGCCTCCGCTCGACGTCGGCCGGGAACTCCGGGCGACCTTCTGCTCCTGCTGGATGCGTCGCGATCCCCTTGCGCAGGTCGTCGTTGGCGCTGTCACGCACCCGCAGCACGCGCGCGGCCATCAGCAGGATCCCGGACTCGTCATGGCCCGCACGCTAGCGGCGCGCTCCCACGTCCTAGGCTGGCGCCGTGCTGATCCTGCTGCCGCCGTCCGAGGGCAAGACGCGCTCCGCGGCGCGGCAACCGGCTCGACCTCGACCGGCTGTCGTTCCCCGAGCTCGCCGAGGCCCGCCGGCGACGTGCTCGACGCGCTGGTGCGGGCCAGCGCGGATCACCCGGATGCCGCTGCGGGTGCTCGGGCTGACCGTCGGGCCAGGCCGACGAGGTGACGCGCAACGCCGGCCCTGCTCACGGCCCGGACCGCGCGGGCCGACAAGGTCTACAGCGGCGTGCTCTACGACGCGCTCGACGTCGCCTCGCTCGACGCGCCCGGCACGCCGCCGCGCCACCCGGTGGCTGGCGGTGCACGTCGTCGCTGTTCGGGCTGGTCCGGCCCGGGCGACCCGATCCCGGCCTACCGGCTCTCCGGTGACGTCAGCCTCCCCGGGCTCGGCGGGGTCGCCGGCGCACTGGCGCAGCGCACCTCGACCCGGTGGTCCGCGAGCGCCGCCGGCAGCGGCCTGGTGGTCGACCTGCGCTCCTCGACGTACGCCGCGTTCTGGCGGCCGGCGCCCGACCTCGCCCGCCGAAGGTGGCCACGGTGCGCGTGCTGCACGAGGTCGACGGGCAGCCGGCAGGTGGTCAGCCACTTCAACAAGGCGACCAAGGGCCGGCTGGTGCGCGCGCTGCTCGAGGACGGTACGGCGCCGCGCACCCCGGCGGCGCCTCGCCGACCACCTCGGCTCGCTCGGCTGGAAGGTCGAGGTGGGTCAGCGTCGACCGCGCAAGGGCACCGCGCCTCGACGTCGTGGTCAGCGAGGTCTAGCGCTCGAGCCAGGAACGGCACGTCCGTCGGTCGCGCGTTGAACAGCCGCAGCGACGCCATCGCCGGCCGGCCCTCCGGCGTCGCCGGGTAGTAGCTGAGCACCGTCACCGAGGCCGGCGAGAGCTCCATCCGGTACAGCGACTCCAGCGGCGCGCCGAGCGCGTCGGCGACCAGGGTCTTGATCGGCGTCACGTGGCTGACCACGAGCACGGTCCTGCCGTCGTGCTCCGCGAGCAGCCGGTCGCGGCCGGCCAGCACCCGCTTCTCGACCGCGCGGAACGACTCGCCGCCGCCCGGGGCGTGGTCGAGGTTGCCGAGCCAGGCGCGCACCTCGTCGGGGTACCTGCTCGCGCACCTCGGTGTAGGTCAGCCCGTCCCAGGCGCCGAACTCCATCTCGGCCAGCCCGTCCTCGACGCGACCTCGAAGCCGAGCACCTCGGCCAGGATCTCGGCGGACTCGCGGGTGCGGCGCACCGGCGAGCTGACGAGCGCGTCGAGGCCGTCCGCCACCGGCGCCAGCCACTCGGCGGTCGCCCGCACCTGGGCCCGGCCCTCGTCGTTGAGTCCGGGGTTGGAGCTGGCCAGGCCGCCGGAGAAGCGCTTGTCGGTGGTGTGGTCGGTGACCCCGTGCCGCACCAGCAGGAACGTGGTCGGCGCGGTCACCGCCGGCCGCGCCCAGCCGCGGCGCGTCGCCGCTCGGCGCTGCGGCCGGTGTCGAGCTGCGGGACCGCCGCCCGGTGGCGGCCGTCGAGCCGACCGCGCGTCGCGCAGGCCGTCGAGCGCCTCGTTGGCCAGCCGGTCGGCGTGCGTGTTGCGCTCGCGGGGCACCCAGGTGAACGTCGTGCCGGCCGGCGCCAGCCGGCGGGCCTGCCAGCGCCAGCGGCTTCATGTCGGGGTGCTTGATCTTCCAGTTGCCCGACATCTGCTCGACGACCAGCTTGGAGTCCATCCGCACCTCGAGCGCGGCGTCGGGCGTGTGCTCGCGGTAGAGCTCCAGCCCGGCGATCAGGCCGCGGTACTCCGCGACGTTGTTGGTGGCGACGCCGATCGTCTCGCCCCGCTCGGCGATCGTCTCGCCGGTGGCGGCGTCCTTGAGCACGGCGCCGTACGCCGCCGGGCCGGGGTTGCCGCGCGAGCCGCCGTCGGCCTCGATCCAGACCGAGGCCGGGGTGGTCACAGGACCCGACGTCCGCGGTGCGCACCAGGATCCGGTCGCACTCCTCGCAGCGGATCACCTCGTCGGTGGGCGCCTTGGCGATCCGCGCGCAGGTCGGACGCGTCGAGCTGCGAGCCGGCAGCCGCCGCACTCGCCGGGCACGCAGCGGCGGCGGCACCGACGCCGTTCTTCTGCTCGCGCAGCCGCTCGTAGAGCGCCATCAGGTCGTCGGGCAGGCCGTCGACCGCGGCGGCGCGCTCGCGCTCGACGCCGTCGACGGTCTCGTCGCGGAGGCCGCCGGCCTTCTGGTCGCGGGCTCGCGGTGAGGCTCAGCGCGCGCCTCCTCGATCGCGGCGAGCTCGACGGTGACCGTCGTCCAGCTCGGCCTGGGTCTCCTCGAGCCGCTCCATCACCTCGAGCTCGGTGTCCTCCAGCGAGGTGATCCGGCGCTCGAGCGACTCCAGCTCGTGGCCCATCCGCTCCAGGTCCTTGGGGTTGGTGATCAGGCCCTGGTCCATCCGGCTGCGGTCGCGCTCGCGGCGGGTCTTGACCTGCTCGACGTCGGCGTCGGCCTTGCTTCTGCTCCGCGGTCAGGTCGTCGACGGCCGACCCGCAGGTCGCGGGCCCGGTCGTCGAGCTCGCTGGCGCCGGGCCTCGTTCTCCGTCGAGCTGCGCGATCTCCGGCAGCGTGCGCAGCTGGTGGGCGAGGGCGTCGAGCCGGGTGTCGAGCTCCTGGACGTCGAGCAGCTTGAGCTGGGCGAACGGGTCGGCTTTCAGGGTGTCTCCTCGGTCAGGTGTCAGACGCGGAAGGTCCACGGATCGGTCGGCGATGGTGCTCACGTGGACCTCCACCGTATCGCCCAGCGCAGCGGCCAGCTTGCGCTGGAGCACCGGCAGCCAGGTCCACTCGGCCGCCCAGTGCGCGACGTCGACCAGCGCCGGTCCGGCGCTGCGCCGCGTGCTCCCGGAACTCGCTGGCCGGGTGGTGGCGCAGGTCGGAGGTCAGGTAGACGTCGGCGCCGGCTGCGCGCACCCGGTCGAGCAGGAAGTCGCCGGCCCCGCCGCACAGCGCGACGGTGCGCACCTGCTGCGTCCGGGTCGCCGGCCACGCGCACGCCGTGGGCGGTCGCCGGGCAGCGTCGCGGCGACGTGCTCGGCGAACGCGCGCAGGCGTCATCGGCGTCGCCAGGGTGCCGATCCGGCCGTGCCCGCGGGCCGGCTCGGCGGTCGGGAGCGAGCTCGACCACGTCGTACGCCGGCTCCTCGTAGGGGTGCGCCGCCAGCAGCGCGGCGACCACGGCCGCGCGCCGGTCGCGCGGGCACGACGACCTCGACCCGCACCTCGTCGACCACCTCGAGCTCGCCGACCGAGCCGATCGCCGGGCGTGGCCCCGTCGAGCGGGCCGGAACCGGCCCTCGCCCGGCGTGCGTGAACGACGCCGAGTCGTAGTCGCCGATCCGGCCCGGCGCCGGCGTCGGCGAGCGCGCGTCGTACGGCGTCGGCGTCGCGCCACCGGGACGAAGACGACGAGCTTGTCGAGCGGCTCGGCCGGCGCTGGCTCCAGCGGCGCGACGTCGCGCAGCCCGAGCGCCAGCGCCAGCGACTCGGAGACCCCGTCGGCCGGCGCGTCGGCGTTGGTGTGCGCGGTGAACAGCGCGCAGCCGCCCGTGACCAGGTCGTGCACGATCCGGCCCTTGGGCGTGGTCGCGGCGACCCCGTGCACGCCGCGCAGCAGCAGCGGGTGGTGCGTGACCAGCAGCTGCGCCGCCGGCCGTCGAGCGCCTCGGCGACGGTCGCGGCGACCGGGTCGACCGCGAGCAGGATCGCGCGCGACCTCGTCGTCCGGGTCACCGCAGACCAGCCCGACCGCGTCCCAGTCGTCGGCCCAGCGGGCCGGGTACCACTCCTCGAGCAGGGCGAGTACGTCAGCGCAGGCGCGGGCATGGCGGGAATCTAGCGTCGACGCCTCAGTTGACCTGGCGGTCGCGGCCCTCCCAGTACGGCTCGCGCAGCTTGAACTTCTGCAGCTTGCCGGTCGCGGTCCGGGCGAGCACCTCGCGGAACTCGACCGACGACGGCGCCTTGTAGCGGGCCACCTTCGACTTGCACGTAGTCGATCAGCTCCTGCTCGGTGAGCGTCGGAGCCCTCCGCCTTCACCACCAGCGCCTTGATCGTCTCGCCCCACTTCTCGTCGGGTACGCCGATCACGGCGACCTCGGCGACGTCGGGGTGGGAGAAGATCGCGTCCTCGACCTCGATCGAGGAGACGTTCTCGCCGCCGGTGATGATCACGTCCTTCTTGCGGTCCTGGATCGTCAGGTAGCCGTCGTCGCCGATCACGCCGCCGTCGCCGGTGTGGAACCAGCCGTCCGCGCAGCGCGCGCCGCGGTCTCCTCGGGCTGCTCCCAGTAGCCCTCGAGGATCACGTTGGTGCGGGCCAGCACCTCGCCCTCGTCGTCGATCTTCAGCGTCACCCCGATCGCGGGCTGGCCGGCGCGCACGAGCTGGTGCGCGCGCTCCTCGGGGTCGAGGTCGTCCCACTCCGAGCGGCTGCGGTTGACCGTGAGCAGCGGCGAGGTCTCGGTGAGGCCGTAGATCTGCATGAACTCCCAGCCCAGCTCGGCCTCGACGCGGGCGACGGTCTTGGTCGGCGGCGGCGCGCCGGCCACGATGATCCGGACCCGGTCGCGGCCGGGGATCTCGCCCTCCCAGCCCGGCGCCGCGTCGAGCACGGCGGCGACGACCGCGGGCGCGGCGCACATCACGGTGACGCCGTACTTCTCGACCCGGCGCAGGATCTCGGTGCCGTCGACCTTGCGCAGCACCACCTGCGGCACGCCGCAGCCGGTCATCGCGAACGGCATCCCCCAGCCGTTGGCGTGGAACATCGGCAGCGTGTGCAGGTAGACGTCGCGGTCGGTGACGCCGGCGTGCAGCGCGAAGGTGACCGCGTTGGTCCAGATGTTGCGGTGGGTGATCTGCACGCCCTTGGGCCGCGCGGTCGTGCCCGAGGTGTAGTTGATCGTGGCCGTCGCGTTCTCGTCGGGCTCCCACGGCTTCGGCTCGACGCCCTCGGCGTACAGGTCGTCGTCCTCGCCGAGCACGAACACGTGCTCGGCCTTCACACCGGCCAGCGAGTCCTTCAGCTCCGGGTCGACGTAGAGCACCCTCGCGCCGGAGTGCTCGACGATGTAGGACACCTCGTCGGGCGAGAGCCGGAAGTTGACCGGCACCAGCACCCGGCCGTAGCCGCAGACGCCGAAGAACGACGTGAACAGCCGCGCGCTGTTGTGGCGAGACGAACGCGACCCGGTCGCCGACCTCGAGGCCGAGCGCGTCGTGCCTGGCGGCCATCGCCCGCGCCAGCTCGCCGACCCTGGTGTAGGTCAGGTCGCCCAGCGACGGCGCCGGCTGGTCCGGCTCGTCGTACGATCCCGATCCGCTCGCCGTAGACCGCGCGCGCGCGGTCGAGGAAGTCGTTGACGCTGAACGGGACGATCATCCGGGGCCTCCCAGGGTCAGACGCGTGTGACGCCGATCCACTCTAGTGAGCGTCACGTTGGGCGAAGGTTGCCCGCGGACGAGGTCGTGATCAGCGGACGACGGCGATGGCGTCGACCTTCACCGCGCCACTCGCGACGCTCGTCACACGCACACCTCCGGTGAAGGTGCGGGCGCGGCCCGAGAGATCGTAGACGTTCGCACGGCCACAGGTGACGGAACCCGCAAGGTCCTGGCTGGTGGAGACTGTCGGAGCCCGGTGGAATGCTGACCCGATGGTGGAGTTCGAGGACCAGGACCTGAGCGGCTCCCGCTTCCGGCACGTCGACCTGAGCCGGTCGACCTTCCGCAACATCGACCTGTCCGGCGCGCGGTTGCTCGACGTCGACCTGGTCGACGTGGAGATCACCGGATGGCTGGAGAACCTGCGGATCAACGAGGTCGACGTGGTGCCGCTGGTCGAGGCCGAGCTCGACCGGCGCTACCCCGACCGGGTGAAGATGCGGCCGACCGACGCCGACGGGTTCCGCGAGGCGTGGGCGATCCTCGAGCGGCTCTGGGCCGGCACCGTCGAGAGGGCACGAAAGCTCCCGCCCGACCTGCTGCACGAGCGGGTCGACGATGAGTGGTCGTTCATCGAGACGCTGCGGCACCTGCTGTTCGCCACCGACGCCTGGGTGCTGCGCGCCTACCTCGGCCGGCCCGCGCCGTACGACGCGCTCGACCTGCCGCACACGGAGATGGGCGACGTGCCCGGCGTGCCGCGCGACCTCGATGCGCGACCGACGCTCGACGAGGTTCTCGCCCTGCGTGCCGACCGGGTCGCGGTCGTCCGTCAGGCGTTCGCCGAGCTGAGCGACGAGCGGCTGGCCGGCACCACGGAACCGGTGCTCGCGCCGGGCTACCCGGCGAGCGAGCAGCTTCGCGGTCAGCCGCTGCCTGCGCGCCGCGGTCAACGAGGAGTGGCAACACCGGCTCTACGCCGAGCGCGACCTCGCGGTGCTGGAGGCTCGGCAGGGTCGCGCGCACGACATCACGGGTGTCGGCGCGCCCCTGAGCTTCGGCCGACGCGTGGGCGTAGCAGGGATCGAACCTGCGACATCTGCCTTGTAAGGGCAGCGCTCTACCGCTGAGCTATACGCCCGCAGCCCGGGCACCGGAGCCGGCCGCCGCACAGACTACGGGAGCACGGCGGGGGCATGAAAAAAGTTACGACCGCTGGCGTCTCGGGTCACCAGCGGTCGTAACAGCATCAACTATGACCGACTCCTGCCCGCGGTTCCAGCGGTTCGGCCCAACAGACTCGAAAATGACCCGAAATGACTAGACGTCTGTGAGTGGAAACACGCCCCAGAGCCCTTATGACGTTCGGGTTTTGACAGCAGCGGCGTGAGCGTCAAGGTCGCGGGGCTCGCCCCTGTCGTTGTGCACGGCCCAGCGGACCACGCCCTCCTTGTCGACGAGGAACGACGAGCGCTCGGCGCAGCCGGTCTCCTCGTCGAAGACGCCGTACGCCGAGGCGACCACGCCGTGCGGCCAGTAGTCGGAGAGCAGCGGGAAGAACAGGCCGTCGCGGTCGGCGAACGCGCGCTGGGTGAAGACCGGGTCGCAGGAGATCGTCACCAGGGTCGCGTCGTCGGTCTCGAAGTCGCCGAGCCGGTCGCGCAGCCCGCTGAGCTCACCGGTGCACACGCCGCTGAACGCGAACGGGTAGAACACCACCAGCACCGCCTTGTCGCCGCGGAAGGACGACAGCCGGATCTCCTGCCGGTGCTGATCGACGAGCTCGAAGTCGGGGGCGGGGTCGCCCACCTGGATCGCCAACGCCCTGCTCCCGTCCCGTGTCGAAGGTCTGTCGAAGGTCTGCATTGTGACAGGCCCGGATGACATCCCCGCAACACCCCAAAGCACGAGGGTGCTCAGTCGCCGTCCTGCCCCTCTTCGCGCTCGGCGAGGTCGCGCTTGACGATCTTGCCGGTCGCGTTGCGGGGCAGCTCGTCGAGGAACACGAAGTCGCGCGGCACCTTGTAGCGGGCCAGGTTGTCCTTGACATGTTCCTTGAGGGTGTCGGTCATCTTCTGCGGGTCGTCCGGCTCGCCCCCGTCGAGGACGACGAACGCGCGGAGCCGCTTGCCGAACTCGTCGTCGTCGACGCCGATCGCGGCCACCTCGATGACCTGGTCGTGCCGGGAGAGCACGTCCTCGACCTCCTTGGGGAAGACGTTCTCGCCACCGGAGACGATCATCTCGTCGTCGCGGCCCTCCACGAAGAGCCGACCCGCGTCGTCGAAGCGTCCGATGTCGCCCGAGCTCATCAGCCCGTCGATGCTCTTCTTGTGCCCGCCGCCGGTGTAGCCCTCGAACAGCATCGAGTTGCCGACGAAGATCCGGCCCGGCTCTCCCTTCGGCACCTCCTTGTCGTCGTCGTCGTACAGCTTGACGATCGTGTTCAGCGGCGGCTTGCCTGCGGTGTCGGGTGCGGCGCGCATGTCCGCGGGCTGCGCGATCGACACCCAGGCGACCTCGGTCGAGCCGTAGATGTTGTAGAGGTTGTCGCCGTACTGGTCCATCCAGTCGATGGCCAGGCTGCCGGGCAGTGCCGAGCCGGACGCGGCCACCACCCGGAGCGACGACAGGTCGTAGGAGTCGAGGGTCTCCTGCGGCAGCCTGCAGCATCCGCTGCAGCATCACCGGGATCACCACGAGCGACTCGCAGTGGTTGTCCTGCACGGTCTTCAGGCTGGTCTCGGGGTCGAACGTGCGGGTCAGCACGCTGGTGCTGCCCAGCAGCATCGCCATGCTCAGGTGCGCCCAGCCCCAGGTGTGGAAGAGCGGGGCGGCGATGTGGGTCTTCCAGCCGGACTTCAGCGGCATCCGGGAGAGCAGCGCGACCGCGGCGCTCAGGTTGCCGCCGCCACGGGGAGCCCCTTTCGGCGTGCCGGTCGTGCCCGAGGTGAGGATCACCGCCCGCGCCTCCCTGGCTGGTGCCGTGCGGGGCTTCGGATCCCCCTTCTCGATCAGGGCTTCGAGCGTGTCCAGGTCGCCGGCGTCGTCGTCGACCCAGGCCAGGATCCGCTGCTGCTTGACCCCCGCCTTGTCGATCAGCTCGGTGAACTCCTGGTCGTGGATCACCACGCTGGGCTTCTCGCGCTCGCAGACCTCGCCCAGCTGGGGCGCCGCGAACGCGGTGTTGAGGTAGAGCATGTCGGCGCCCAGCTTGGCGGCGGCGAGCGAGGCGTCGAGGAAGCCGCGGTGGTTGCGGATCAGGATCGCGACACCGTCGCCCTCCCCCACCCCGAGCTGGGCCAGCGAGTCGGCCAACGCGTTGCTGCGGCGCTCGATCTCGGCGAATGTCAGCTCGCCCAGCTCGTCGATCACGCCGACCCGGTCCGGGAAGCGGAGCGCGACCGCCTTGAACCCGCCGGCGACGCCCATCCCCCACTGCTGCAGCGCCAGCGCGACGCCGCCGAGCGTGACCGGAGAGTGCGGCCGGATGACGCCCGACTCGGTCAGCACCTTCAGTGTGACCACCGGGGTCTTGGCCAGATCCAGCACCCGTCCGATCATGCGCAGCCTCTCGTCGTGGTTACTGGAACGTTAACGAGCGAGGGCGGCTCCGGTCAGGTGCGCGTCTCGTCCCGCTTCCCGGAGCACCCGAAAGGGCGTACGACGGACCCGAGCGGGCGCAGGACCTCAGCGCGACTTCGGCGCGACCAGCTTGGTAGCCGACCAGTCCTTGCTCACGGCGATCGTGGTCGTGGTGGAGAGCCCGGCGATCGGGGCGGCCTCGGCCACGTCGGCGGCGTCGACGGCGTTGGGGCGGCCGACCTTCGGCGTGAGCAGCCAGATCGCGCCGCCACCCACCAGGTCGGTCAGGGAGTCGACGAGCGCATCCACGAGGTCGCCGTCGTCCTTGCGCCACCAGAGCACCACCGCGTCGACGACGTCACCGTGGTCCCCGTCGACCATGTCGGCATCGATGGCGTCCTCGATCTTGACCCGGACGGCGTCGTCGACGTCCTCGTCCCAGCCGAGCTCCTGCACCACCATCCTGGGCTTGAAACCGAGCCGTTCACCGGTATGCAGGTCCGCACCACCCGCGGTCGCGCTCACGTGACTGCCTCCACTTCAAGTTCATCGGTCCGCGCAGGTCGCAGCGGATCGTGGGGGTAGTCCACCGGAGTCCTGCCTCGTGCGCAACCCTCTGCGCAGCCGGTGCGGACGGGTTTGCGGTGATGTGTCGGTCTCGCCCTACCCCACAGTAGATTTCGAGCCGCGCCGCGGCGCCCCGTCGCTCGCTCCGATTCGCAAGCGGCTCTCGCATTTCGTGACCGCGGCGGAAGTGCAACGATGAGCGGGTGAGCGACACCTCAGACACCACGCCCGAGGACCAGGCACGATCGGTGACCCCGGTCATCCACGAGGGTCTTCCGACACAGCTTCCCGACATCGACCCCGAGGAGACCGGCGAATGGGTCGAGTCCTTCGACGAGCTGATCGAGCAGCGCGGCCGCGAGCGCGCGCGCTACGTGATGCTCCGGCTGCTCGAGCGCGCCCGCGAGAAGCAGGTCGGCGTCCCGGCGCTGCGCAGCACCGACTACATCAACACGATCCCGCCCGAGCGCGAGCCGTGGTTCCCCGGTGACGAGGAGATCGAGCGTCGGATCCGCGCGTTCATCCGCTGGAACGCCGCGGTCACGGTCTCCGACGCCAACCGCAAGGGGCTCGAGGTCGGCGGCCACATCGCGACGTACCAGTCGAGCGCGTCGCTGTACGAGGTCGGCTTCAACCACTTCTTCCGCGGCAAGGACCACGAGGGCGGCGGCGACCAGATCTACATCCAGGGCCACGGCTCCCCCGGCATCTACGCCCGCGCGTTCCTCGAGGGCCGGCTGACCGAGGAGCAGCTCCGGCACTTCCGCCAGGAGGTGCAGCACGGGGTCGGCAAGGGCCTCCCGTCGTACCCGCACCCCCGGCTGATGCCGGACTTCTGGGAGTTCCCGACCGTCTCGATGGGGCTCACCGCGCTCAACTCGATCTACCAGGCGCGCTTCAACCGCTACCTCGCAGAACCGCGGCATCAAGGACACCAGCCAGCAGCACGTCTGGGCGTTCCTCGGCGACGGCGAGATGGGCGAGCCCGAGTCGCTGGGCGCGATCGGCCTGGCGGCGCGCGAGGAGCTCGACAACCTGACCTTCGTCGTGAACTGCAACCTCCAGCAGCTCGACGGGCCGGTGCGCGGCAACGGCAAGATCATCCAGGAGCTGGAGTCCTACTTCCGCGGCGCCGGCTGGAACGTGATCAAGGTGGTCTGGGGCCGCGAGTGGGACACCCTGCTGGCCCGTGACGTCGACGGCGTCCTGGTCAACCGGATGAACTCCACGCCCGACGGCCAGTTCCAGACGTACTCCAACGAGGACGGCGGCTACATCCGCGAGCACTTCTTCGGCACCGACCCGCGCCTGCGCCAGATGGTCGAGCACATGACCGACGAGCAGATCGTGAAGCTGCCGCGCGGCGGCCACGACTACCGCAAGGTGTACGCCGCGTTCAAGGCCGCCACCCAGCACGTCGGGCAGCCGACCGTGATCCTGGCCAAGACGATCAAGGGCTGGACGATCGAGGGCCTCGAGGGCAAGAACGCCGCCCACCAGATGAAGAAGCTGACCCCCAAGGACCTCAAGACCTTCCGCGACCGGCTCTACCTGCCGATCAGCGACAAGGAGCTCGACGACTACTACGAGCGCACCGGCATGGCGCCGTTCTTCCACCCCGGCAAGGACGCCCCGGAGATCGAGTACATGCTCGAGCGCCGTCGCGAGCTCGGTGGCTGGATCCCGCACCGTGTCGGTGCGCGCGAAGCCGCTCAAGCTCCCCGGCGACGAGGTCTACGCCGAGCTCAAGAAGGGCGGCGGCAAGAACAAGATCGCCACCACGATGGCGGCGGTGCGGTTGCTGCGTGACTGGATGAAGGACCCGGAGATCGGTGCCCGCATCGTTCCGATCGCGCCCGACGAGTACCGCACGTTCGGCATGGACTCGATGTTCCCCAACGCCAAGGTCTACAACCCGGGTGGCCAGCAGTACGAGTCGGTCGACCGCAAGCTCCTGCTGGCCTACAAGGAGTCGGAGAAGGGCCAGATGCTCCACGAGGGCATCTCCGAGGCCGGCGCGATGGCGTCGGCGACCGCCGCGGGGTCGACGTACTCGACGCACGGCGAGCACATGATCCCGTTCTACATCTTCTACTCGATGTTCGGCTTCCAGCGCACCGGCGACTCGATCTGGGCGATGGCCGACCAGCTCGCCCGCGGCTTCCTGATCGGCGCCACCGCGGGGCGTACGACGCTGACCGGCGAGGGACTCCAGCACGCCGACGGGCACTCCCCGCTGCTGGCGGCGACCAACCCCGCGGTCGTGCACTACGACCCGGCGTTCGCCTACGAGGTCAGCCACGTCATGCAGGACGGCCTGCGCCGGATGTACGGCTCGACCGACGAGCACCCGCACGGCGAGGACGTCATCTTCTACATGACGGTCTACAACGAGCCGGTCGACCAGCCGGCCGAGCCGGACGACGTCGACGTCGAGGGCATCCTGCGCGGCATCCACCACGTCGCGGTGCCGCCGGACGTCGACGGCGCGGACAACCCGCCCCGCGTGCAGCTGCTCGCGTCGCGGTGTCGGCTTCCCGTGGATCGCCAAGGCCCAGCGGCTGCTCGCCGAGGACTGGGGCGTCGCCGCCGACACCTGGTCGGTCACCTCGTGGAACGAGCTGGCCCGCGACGCGATCGCAGACCGAGGAGTGGGCGCTGCTGCACCCGTCCGAGGAAGGGCCGCGGATGCCGTTCGTCACCGACAAGCTCAAGGACGTCGCCGGTCCGGTCGTCGCGGTCAGCGACTACATGCGCGCCGTACCGCTCCAGATCAACCGGTGGGTGCCGACGGACTACCACGTGCTCGGCGCCGACGGGTTCGGCTTCGCCGACACCCGGCCGGCCGCCCGCCGGTTCTTCCACGTCGACGCCGAGTCGGTCGTGGTGCAGGCGCTGCAGGCGCTGGCCCAGCGCGGCGAGATCAAGGCCGAGACGGTGCAGGAGGCGTTCGACCGCTACCGGATCGACGACCCGACCGCGGTCGTCCGACGTGAAGCAGGAGGGCGGCGACGCCTGACCAGATCCCGGCGGCGGCGCGGGCGGCGTACGGGCGCGCCATCGTGTTCCTGGTGTCCGGCGTGCTGCTCATCGGTCGCGTCGTACTTCGTCGGCGAGGCCACGATGAGACCTGTTCCGCGCCGCTCGGCTGACATCAGCTGGGCGATGAGCGTCGATCTTCGGGCTGATCGCGTGGTGGCTGCAACCGCCAGCCGGGGCGCCGGCCGACGACGACCGCTGAGCTATGCCGAACTCGTACGGCGCCGCGACAGCCGGGCGACCGGGCGCAACGGCCGCTCGCCCGGCACGCTCGCGAACCGCGGGCGACTCCGGGCCGTTCGTCAGCATCTCGCGCCAGTCGGACCGGTCGTGCGAGGCCGGCTCGCGTCGTGCGCACGAAGTCGTTGAGCAGCTTGACGAACCGCTCCGGATGGTCCTTGTGCACGAAGTGGCCGGCGTTCTCGACGACCTCGATGTCGGCGCCCGGCGCGATCGCTGCGTGCGATCTCCGCGTGCGACACCGGGATCACGGCGTCGTCCTTGCCCCAGATCACGCACATCGGCATGGCGGCGGTCAGGTAGGCGCGGTCGGCCATGGTGATGATCTGGCCCTTCCAGTCCACGCAGGCGCGCACCACGTGGGCGATCGCGGCACGGGAGGCGGGGTCGCGGAACGACTCGAAGATGGTGGCCACCTCGTCGAGGTCGCGGATCCGGGAGATGCCGGTGCGGGAGAGCCCGCGCAGCGCCGCGGCGCCGACGTGCCGGATCCCCGGGCAGCGTCGCCAGGCCCATGAACTGCTGGAACAGCGGCAGCGTGACCGCCCGGATCGCCCTCGTCACGTCGGGGCCGATGCCGCCCGGGGCGACCAGCACCATCCGCTCGGTGCGCTCGGGGAACTGGTAGGCGAACTGCATCGCCACCCCGCCACCGAGGCTGTGGCCGACCACGGTCACGGTCTCGATGCCGAGCACGGTGAGCAGGTCGCGCATCGCGTTGGCGTAGCCGCCGATGGAGTAGTCCGCCCGCGGCTTGGCCGACTGACCGTGGCCGAGCAGGTCGGGCGCGATCACCGTGTAGCGGCGCGCCAGCGAGTCGATCACCGGGTCCCAGCGTCGTGTGGTCGCAGCCCAGGCCGTGGAGGAGCAGCAGGACCGGGCCCGTGCCGATCTTGACGAACGCACGTTCGTGTCCGTGGATGACCACCTTCTGCACCCGATGCGTCATGTGTCACCCGTCTGCCTGGACGAAGGGACCCGTGAAGTTAACCAGAACTTGTTCCAGTGTTGCGCGCGGAGCCCTTGCGTGCACCGGATTGTGTCGATCTCGGGTGGATGTTGGTCGTGGGAGGCGAGGGTTCACCACGGTATGCCGGAATAACAACGGCAAATCGGACGCTCGGCGATGCCTCCCACGATGGACCCGCGCTTCCCATGATCTGCTCATCGTGGGATGCGCGGGTTCGGCTGCATACCGTGGTGAAACCGCAGCCCGGGCCAGCCCCGCACCCACCCCCACCACCCGCAATAGAGTCGTCGGATGACCACGACGCAGCCGCGCACCCGCGCGCAGATCGCGCTGCGGCTCGAGCAGTCGGTGGGCCGGCTGAGCACCACCGCGCTCCAGCGCATGGAGCGCGAGATGCCGTGGTTCCGCGAGCTCTCGGCCGCAGGAGCGCTCCTGGATCGGGCTGATCGTGCAGGCCGGCATCGCGGCCTTCGTGGACTGGTACCGCGACCCGCACCCGACCGCCGAGCTGCGCGCCGAGGTCTTCGGCGCCGCACCGCGGGCGTTCGCCGGCCGGATCAGCCTGCAACGCACGGTCGCCATGGTGCGGCTCTCGATCGAGGTGGTCGAGGAGAACGTCGTCGACGTGCTCGGCGAGACCGACGCCCAGTCCGGTGATCGCGGCGATCACCCGCTACGGCCGCGAGGTCGCGTTCGCCACCGCGGAGATCTACGCGCGCGCGGCCGAGATGCGCGGCGCCTGGGACGCCCGGCTGGAGGCCCTGGTCGTCGACTCGGTGCTGCGCGGCGACAGCGACGGCACCGTCGAGTCCCGCGCCAGCGCGCTCGGCTGGACCGACGGCGGCGCCGTGCTGACGCTGGTCGGACCGATGCCCGACGCGCCTCGGCCACGACGCCACCGACGACGTACGACGGATCGCGCACGACGCCGGCCTCCGCGCGCTCTGTGCGCCGTCCAGGGCGACCGGCTGGTGGTGATCGTCGGCGGCCCCGGCGCGGGCGACGCGTCGCTCGCGGAGCTGGCCGACGTCTTCGGCGACGGACCGGTCGTGGTCGGCCCGCTGGTCGACGACCTGGTCGACGTGCCCCGCAGCGCGGCGGCCGCATTCGCCGGCTACCGGGCCGCGCGTCGGCTGGGTCGAGGCGCCCCGCGCCGGTCAACGCCGACGACCTGCTGCCCGAGCGCGCCCTCGACGGCGACGAGCAGGCACTGACGCACCTGGTCGAGGAGATCCACGCGACCGCTGGTCGACGCCGGCGCCGTCGTGATCGACACGCTGCAGGCCTACCTCGACGGCGGCGGCTCGCTGGAGGCGACGGCCCGGGCGCTGTTCGTGCACGCCAACACCGTGCGCTACCGGCTGCGCCGCGCCCACGAGGTCACCGGGCTCAACCCGTCCGACCCCCGCGACGCCTACACGCTGCGGGTGGCGCTGACCGCTGGCCGACTGCGGGACGCAGGGTCTAACTTGTAGGAAACCTACAAATCTGGGTCGGGTGTTTCGTACGTGCCGGATGCGCGTCGGGCCGTCCGACTTCGGAAGGATGGGATCTCGTGCTGATCATCGTCGCCCCCGGACAGGGTGCCCAGACGCCCGGATTCCTCGCCCCCTGGCTGGAGGACGCCGGCCTTCGCCGAGCGCCTCGACTGGCTCGGCGCGGTGGCCGGTCTCGACCTGGCCCACTACGGCACCGAGGCCGACGCCGACACGATCCGCGACACCGCGATCGCGCAGCCGCTGCTGGTCGGCGCGGGTCTGGTCGCCGCGCTCGCCCTCTTCCCGCACCCGGCCGACGCGTTCGGCCGGATCGGTGCCGTCGCCGGCCACAGCGTCGGCGAGCTGACCGCCGCCGCCGGCGCTCGGCGCGATCACCGCCGAGCAGGCCATGGTGCTGGTGCGCGAGCGCGGCCGGGCGATGGCCGACGCGGCGAAGGCCACCCCCACCGGCATGACCGCGGTGCTCGGCGGCGACGCCGAGGAGGTGCTCGCGGTCCTCGACAAGCACGGCCTGACCCCCGCCAACGTCAACGGGCCCGGCCAGGTGGTCGCCGCCGGCACCACCGAGCAGCTGCAGGCGCTGGCCGACAACCCGCCCGAGAAGGCCCGGCTGATGCCGCTGTCGGTCGCCGGCGCCTTCCACACCGAGCACATGGCCCCGGCCGTCGACGTGATGGACAAGCTGGCCCGCGGCGTGTCCACGCACGACCCGCGCACCGCGCTGATCTCCAACGCCGACGGCGAGGTGATCCACGACGGCGCGCGACGTCGTACGCCGGATCGTGCAGCAGGTCGCCAACCCGGTGCGCTGGGACCTCTGCCTGGAGACGATGAGCGAACTCGGCGTGACCGGCATCCTCGAGCTGCCGCCGGCCGGCACCCTGACCGGCATCGCCAAGCGGGCGCTCAAGGGCGTCGAGACGTTCGCCCTCAAGACCCCCGACCAGCTCGACGACGCCCGCGCGTTCTGCGACCAGCACGGCGAGCCGTCCTCGACGGACGCCTCCCCCACCGGGGTCGAGCAGTGACCTCACCGGACAGGGGCACGTCCGTCCGCAGACTGCGGGACGAGACGCGCGTCGCCACGCGCGCCGGCGGCACTATCGTGGAGTGCCTGGTGCAGGACGGCGACCTGGTCTCCCCCGGCCAGCCGCTGCTCCGCCCGTACCCCGAGGGAGACGCCCAGTGACCAACCCCAGCACCGCGATCAAGGCGCCCGACACGCTGCGCAACACGGCCGTGCTCGGGATCGGCTCCTACCGTCCCAGCCGGGTGATCCCCAACGCCGAGCTCGTCGCGGCGATCGACTCCAGCGACGAGTGGATCCAGCAGCGCTCCGGCATCATCGAGCGTCGCTGGTGCGCCGAGGACGAGACCGTGCAGTCGATGTCGGTGTCCTCGGCGCGCGACGCCCTCGCCTACGCGGGCATCGATGTCGCACAGGTCGACTGCGTGGTCGTGGCGACCGTGTCCCACATGCTGCAGACCCCGGCCATCGCCACCGCGATCGCCCATGAGCTGGGCACGGACAAGGCTGCCGCGTTCGACATCTCCGCCGCCTGCGCCGGCTTCTGCCACGGCGTGGCGATGGCCTCCGACTTCGTCCGCGCCGGCACCGCCAAGTACGCCCTCGTGATCGGCGTCGAGCGGCTCTCCGACATCACCGACCCCGACGACCGGGGATCGGCGTTCATCTTCGCCGACGGCGCGGGTGCGGTCGTGATCGGTCCGTCCGACGTGCCCGGCATCGGACCGGTGGTGTGGGGCAGCGACGGCGAGCACTACGACCACATCCGGCAGCGCGAGGACTGGCGCGACGTGGTCGCCTCCCACTCCCCTCGGATGCCGCACCTGACGATGAAGGGCAACGAGGTCTTCCGCTGGGCGACGTACGAGATGGCGAAGATGGCCCGCGAGACCCTCGACCGCAGCGGCGTCACGGTCGACGACCTCGATGTCTTCGTGCCCCACCAGGCCAACATGCGCATCGTCGACGCGATGGCGCGTGCCCTCAAGCTGCCGCCCCACGTCGCGATCGCCCGCGACATCGCCTACCAGGGCAACACGTCCGCGGCTTCCATCCCCCTGGCGCTCAATGCCATGGTGGAGAGCGGCGAGGCCAAGCCCGGCGACACGGCGCTGCTGATCGCGTTCGGCGCCGGCCTGGCGTACGCCGCCCAGGTGATCACGGTCCCCTAAGCACCACCGAGTTCTGCACCACGCACCACCCGATGGAAGCTCTACCCCACCAAACGAAAGAGGAAAGCCACCATGGCAACCACCGAGGAGATCCGCGCCGGCCTGGCCGAGCTCGTCAACGAGGTCACCGGCATCGACGCCGACGACGTCCAGCTCGACAAGTCCTTCACGGAGGACCTCGACGTCGACTCGTTGTCGATGGTCGAGGTCGTGGTCGCCGCCGAGGAGAAGTTCGGCGTGACCATCCCCGACGACGAGGTGAAGAACCTCAAGACCGTCGGCGACGCCGTCGGGTACATCGAGAAGCAGCAGTCCTGACCCCCTGTCGTCAGTGAGCCGCCGGCGGCCCGGTCCCTCGTGGGACGGCCGGGTCGCCGTCGGCCCGAAATATGAGGAACCGATGAGTCGAACCAGAGTCGTAGTGACCGGTATGGGCACCACCAGCCCCGTCGGCGGTGACGTCGCCAGCACCTGGGACGCCCTCCTCGCCGGCACCTCCGGCGTCCGCCACCTCACCGACGAGTGGGCCGAGCAGATGCCGGTCAAGATCGCCGGGCGGGTCAAGGTCGAGCCGACCGAGGTGCTCGAGCGGGTCAAGGCGCGTCGCCTCGACCGCTCCGCGCAGCTCGCGATGGTCGCCGCGATCGAGGCCTGGGCCGACTCCGGGCTGGCCGACGCCGACATCGACAAGGAACGGCTCGGCGTCGCGTGCGCCTCCGGCATCGGCGGCGTGACCACGCTGCTCGACAACTACGACGCACTGAAGGAGAAGGGCCCGCGCCGGGTCTCGCCGCTCGCCGTACCGATGCTGATGCCCAACGCGCCCGCCGCGCAGATCAGCCTGTACGTCGGCGCCCGTGCCGCGGTGAACACCCCGGTCTCCGCCTGCGCCTCCGGCAACGAGGGCGTGTCGCTCGCGCTGGACCAGATCCGGCTCGGCCGGGCCGACATCGTGCTGGCCGGAGGCACCGAGGCGGCGATCCACCCGCTCCCGATGGCGGCCTTCGCGAACATGATGGCGCTGTCGAAGAACTCCGGTGACCCGGCCACCGTCTCCCGCCCCTGGGACACCGGCCGCGACGGTTTCGTGCTCGGTGAGGGCGCCGGCATCCTGGTGCTCGAGTCGCTCGAGCACGCGCAGGCCCGCGGCGCCAAGATCTACGCCGAGGTGCTCGGCGCCGGAATCACCGCAGACTCCCACGACATCGCACAGCCCGACCCCGAGGGTCGCGGCGGCACCCGCGCGATCAAGCGGGCGCTCGAGGAGTCGGGAATCAGTGCCGGCGACGTGGTCCACGTCAATGCGCACGCGACCTCGACCCCTCAGGGCGACATCGCCGAGGGGCTGATGATCCACGCGACGCTCGGCAAGCACGCCGACGAGGTCGTGGTCACGTCCACCAAGTCGATGACCGGCCACCTGCTCGGGGGCGCCGGCGCGCTGGAGTCGATCGCCACGGTGCTCGCGATCCACCACCGGCAGGCGCCACCGACGATCAACCTCGACAACCTCGACCCGGCCGTGGAGCTGGACATCCCGACGTCCGCGCGCAAGCTGCCCGACGGCGACATCGCGGCGCTCAACAACTCCTTCGGTTTCGGCGGCGCCAACGTCGCGGTCGCCTTCGGCAGCTTCTGAAAGCCGTTGAGCAGGGCCTCGCGCCCCGTTGAGTGGGGCCTCGCGCCCCGTTGAGTGGGGCCTCGCGCCCCGTTGAGTGGGGCCTCGCGCCCCGTTGAGTGGGGCCTCGCGCCCCGTTGAGTTGTGCCTCGCGCATATGCGTGGTGCCGGGAGCGCGACTCAACGGTGTCGGAGGGCCAACTCAACGGTGTCGGAGGGCCAACTCAACGGTGTCGGAGGGCCAACTCAACGGAGAGGAAGCGGGAGGTGCGGGCCATGAACACGGGCCACTGGCGCTCGAAGCGGTGCGGCTCACCGGCGTAGGTCCGGAGCCGAACGTCGGCGCCAGCCGAGCGGAGAAGTCCGGTCGTGTCCACACTCCACTGCTCCGGGCAGATCGGGTCGGCGGTGCCGTGGTGGATCCGCACCGGCGCCGTGATCCGGGACAGGTAGTTCGCGACGCTGGCGCGTCTCCACAGGTCCGGGCGGGTCGCGGGCGTGCCGTACGCGCGCCGTACCCGGTCCCGGAGGGCCGGGTTGTGAGCCACCCAGCGGCGGTAGTCCGCGGTCGCGGCGGCCGCGACCGGGGAGTACAGGACCACCGCGTCGAACCACGAGGGACGCGCCACCGCCACCTGCAACGCCACCCCGCCGCCCATCGAGCGGCCGAGCAGCGCCATCCGCGAGGTGTCCACGCCGGGCACGCGCGCACGGCGCAGCGCGACGACGGCGTTCAGGACGTCCGCCGGGTAGCCGACCGGGTGCGCAACGGCCCGCCCCGTCTCGCGGTCGGAGCCGGCGAAGTTGCGGTAGTCCGGGTGCAGCACGGCGAACCCCTTCCTTAGCAGGCGCGCCTCCTCACGGCGGAGGCCCGCACCGCGTACGTACCGGTCGGTGCGGATCCAGCCGTGCAGTGCGACGACGACCGGGTGCCTCCCCGGAGCGCGTGGCCGGGCCAGGGTGCCGGTCAGGCGCAACCCGTCGCCGCGGTAGCTGATCGCCCAGCGCTCGGTCGTGGCCGACCGCTCGAGGACGCGGGTACGCCGTAGCGCGTGGCCGTCGTACCGGTGCCGGATCAGGGCGGGGATGTCGACCAGGTTGAACGGGGTCGTCGTGTCGTCGTGAGCCCCGGCCAGCGGACGGCCGGGACCGGCCAGCGGGTCGCTCGAGGAGGCATCCGCGCTGATCAGCGCGAAGCCGAGGACGAAGACGAGGGCAGCCGCCAGCAGGGGCGCCGTCCGAGCACGCACGGGCACATCGTCAGCCGCCGGGTGCCCATGTGTTCACGCGTTGCCCGAACCGTGACCAAGCGTCTGGACCGGTTGGTCCCGGGGGACGCTCAGACGACCTGGTGGAGCCAGCGGACCGCCGCGCCATCACCGGCGTGCCGGAACGTCTCCAGCTCGTCGTCCCAGGGCTTGCCGAGCAGCTTGTCGATCTCCAGCAGCAGCGTGGTGTCGCCGAGCGCGGCCTTCACCACGGCGGCCTTCAGCCGGTCCTCGGGGATCATGATGTCGCCGTGGATGCCGGTCACGGCGTGGAAGATGCCGAGGTCAGGCGTGTAGGAGAAGCGCGCGCCTTCGGTGCCGGTGGTCGGCTCCTCGGTGATCTCGAACCGCAGGTGGTTCCAGCCGCGCAGCGCGGAGGCGATCGCGGACGCGGTGCCGCCCTCGCCCACCCAGGAGTACTCCGTGCGATGGGAGGACGCCTGCGCCGGCTGCACCGTCCAGTCGAAGCTGACGGACATGCCGAGCACGCCGCCGACCGCCCACTCCACGTGCGGGCACAGGGCAGCTGGAGCCGAGTGCACGTACATGACTCCACGGGTCGCAGAACGCGTCACGGTGACCTCCTGTTTGTCTCCGGCGTCGAGAAACGCCTTCCCCAGCGGTCTCGAACGGAGATGCCATGCGGTCACGTGTGACGGATGTGCACTTGTGGGGTCCATTGTGCGGCAGGACGGGCGCCCACACCAGCCCGACACCCGAGCCGTCACCGCTCCGGTCTGGACCAGAGGGCGTCACGACCGGTCCACGAGGGTCGGCGTACCGCTCACCCTCTGTGGGGGAGGCTGAGAGGCTCAACGCACAGGAGGCTGGGGGCGTGGAGGTGCCCATGAGCGACGCCGCGAGTGCTGGCGCTTCGTCGGAAAGTTCTCACAGCTCCCGATTGGGCCTGCTGTTGGCAGCGGCGATGTTCGTGCTGGTCGTCGACACGTCGCTGATGAACGTATCGATCTCGGCGGTGGTCAAGGATCTCGACACGACGGTGAGCGGCGTACAGTCGGCGATCGCGCTCGAGGCTCTGGTGTCTGCTGCGTTCATCCTGATCAGCAGCAAGGTGGGTGACCTGATCGGGCGCAAGCGGGCGTACGTCCTGGGTCTCCTCGCGTACGCGATCGGCGCGCTGGCGATGACGCTGGCCCAGAGCCTGAGCACCATCATCATCTTCTGGGCGATTCTCGGCGGGTTGGGGGCATCGTTGCTGTTGCCGGCCATGCAGTCGCTCATCCACGGGAACTTCGACGGCCCGGCCCGCAAGAAGACCTATGCGCTGGTCGGGGCCGCGGCGGCGATTGCCGCCGCGGTCGGACCACTCCTGGGTGGCTTCGTCACCACGTTCCTGTCGTGGCGGGTCGGCTTCCTGCTCGAGGTCGTGGTGATCGCGGTGGTGCTTGTCAACATCCGGCTCGTTCGCGACGTCCCCTACACGGGGCCTCGGCAGGTCGACGTGGTGGGTGCTCTTCTCTCGGTTGCCGGCATGGGGGGTGTCGTCCTGGGGATCCTGGTCTGGCAGGAGGGTGGCGAGGCAGTGGGGGCGCTGATCGCGATCGGAGTCCTCGGGCTGGTTGCCCTGGCGTACTGGCTGTTGCGCCGCAAGCGGCAGGGCAAGCCCACGTTGCTCGACCCGGACCTGTTCCGCTTCCCGCACTTCAGGATCGGCATCGTCCAGCAGATGATGCAGCAGATCACACTCGGCGGCGCGATGATCGTGCTCCCGATCTTCTTGCAGATGACGCTCGAGTACAACGCGATGGAAGCCGGGCTCTCCCTGGCGCCGTTGTCGCTGAGCATGTTCGCAGTGGCCCTGCTGGCCGGGCGAAGGTCCGGACAGCGTCGATCGAGCAGCATCGTTGGTGCGGGGTTCGCGCTGACGTCCACCGGCATGGCTGTGATCATCCCGCTGGTTCCTCGCGCCGACTTCGGTTGGTGGCTCATCGGCCCGCTGCTGATTGCGGGTTCGGGGTTGGGCCTGCTGGTGTCCCAGCTCAACAACTACACCTTGGCACCGATCGAGGAGGAGCGGGTCAGCGAGGCTGCGGGCGTGAACTCGGCCGCAGGGTCGTTCGGGCTGTCCTTCGGACTGGCGGTCGCGGGCGGCCTCATGCTGGCTGCCCTCTCACTGAGCTTCAACCAGATGACCGAGGCCAGCACGGTGATCCCCGCTGACCAGCAGGAGCAGATCGCCCAGACGCTCGAGGACGATGCTCAGGTGATGAGCGATACCCAGCTCAACGCGTTGCTGACCGAGGAACCTCAGCCTGTGCAGGACGAGATCCTCCAGATCAACACCCACTCGAGAGACGTCTCGCTCCAGGTGGCGCTGCTCGTGTCCGTCCTCGCCAGTCTGATCGGGCTGCTGAACTCGTTCCGCATGAGGCGCCTTCCGGATCTGGCCCCCTCGGGCTCCGTCGAAGAGACGACCTTGGGCTGAGCGCGACACCGCCCGACCTGGTGAAAATGCCCAGGCCGGGTCCGTCAGGAACCTAGATACCTTGGGATTTCGACGCGATGCTCACGCCCCAGCGTCGAACCCCGACCGGGTGCTCGGTCACGCCGATGCGATGTGGTGCACCGCGGCCGGGTCGACGATGTTGGCCGGGTCGCGCACGGCGCCCAGCAGCAGGCCGTCGGCCACCACGGCCGGGCCGTCGACGACGGTGCCGAGGACACAGGTGATGTTGTCGCGCCCGCCGCCAGCGAGCGCCGCGTCGAGAAGCAGGTCAACCGCCGCGTCGTCGGGGTGGGTGAGCAGGATCTGCTCGATCCAGCCATCGCCGACCAGGTCGGTGAGGCCGTCGCTGCACAGCAGCACGCGGTCGCCGAGGCGGAGCGCCACCGGCATCACGTCGGCACCGGAGGGGTCGTCGGCGTCGATCGTGCGCATCACGACGTTGCGCCACGGGTGGACCATCGCCTCGGCCTCGGTCATCCGGCCCTCGTCGCGCATCTGCTGCACCCAGGTGTGATCGCGGCTCAGCCGGGTGAGCCCGCCGTCGCGGAACAGGTAGGCCCGCGAGTCGCCGACGTGCGCGAGCGCGAACCGCTGGCCGTCGGTGAGCAGCGCGGTCAGCGTGGTCGCCATGCCGCGGAGCGTTGGATCGTGCTGCACGCCGTGGCGCACCTGGCGCTGGCTCTCGGCGACGGCGTGGCCGAGCACGCTGGCCGGGCGCAGGCCGACGCGCGCCAGGGCCGAGGCGCAGACGACGTAGGCCGTGGTGGCCGAGGCGACCTCGCCCGCGGCGTTGCCGCCGACACCGTCGGCGACGAGCATCAGGGTCGGCCCGGCGAAGCCGGAGTCCTCGTTGCCCGTGCGCACGAGTCCGACGTGCGTGCGTCCAGTGGCAGAGAAGCGCATCACTCGAACCACCTCCGTCGTCGTACCGGTGCCCCGAGAGTGTGTCCTGTCAACGCAGGGGTTGGGTCGGATGGTTCCCCGATCCCGAGGTTCACAACTCTCCCACAGGACACCGACAGTCCGGCGAGTCGCGCACGTCGGCAACAATGGCGGGCATGGAGTGGGTGCTGCTGGGCGTGTCGATCGCCCTGATGCTCACCTGCGGGGTCTTCGGTGCTGCCGAGTACTCGCTCGTGACCGTCGACCGGGCGGCAGTCGAGCGGGCCGTGGCCGAGGGTGACCGCTCCGCAGCGGGCGTACGGATCGCGCTCAAGTCCCTGTCCACGCAGCTCTCCGGTGCCCAGGTCGGGATCACCGTGACCAACCTGATCATCGGGTTCCTCGCCGAGCCCGCCATCGCGCAGCTGATCGACGGGCCGCTCGAGAGCGCCGGCATCCCCGAGGCGTGGGTGCCCGGCATCGCGGTCGCGATCGGCCTGACTCTCGCCACGATCGCGACCATGCTGTTCGGCGAGCTGGTGCCGAAGAAGATCGCGCTGGCCAGCCCGCTGGCGACCGCGCGCGCCACCCAGCGCTTCCAGCGCGGCTTCACGACCGCGATGAAGCTGCCGATCAAGCTGCTCAACGGCTCCGCCAACGCGGTGGTGCGGGCGCTGGGCATCGAGCCGCAGGAGGAGCTCCGCTCGGCACGGTCGTCGGACGAGCTGGCATCCCTGGCCGGGCGCTCGGCGTCGGAGGGCAAGCTCGACAGCGAGACCGCCCACCTGGTCCAGCGGTCGGTCGCGTTCGGCCCACGTACGGCGGGCGAGATCATGACCCCGCGCGTGCAGATGGCATGCGTCGACTCCGGCGACCCGGTCTCCGAGGTGATCGAGCTGAGCTCGGCGACCGGCTACTCCAAGTTCCCCGTGATCAAGGGGTCCACCGACCACATCGTCGGCTCGGTGCACGTCAAGCAGGCGGTGGCGGTCCCCCGCTCCGAGCGCGCGTCGACGCAGGTCCGCGAGATCATGGTCGACGCCACCGTCGTGCCCGAGTCGCTGCGTCTCGACCCGCTCCTGCAGCTGCTGCGGGCCGAGGGGTTCCAGCTGGCGATCGTCTCCGACGAGTACGGCGGCACGGCCGGCGTGGTAACCCTCGAGGACGTGGTCGAGGAGATCGTGGGTGACATCGCCGACGAGCACGACCGCTACGGCTCCCGGCTGCGGAAGCGTCCCGACGGCAGCTGGATCGTCTCCGGCCTGCTCCGGCCCGACGAAGTGCGTGACGCGACCGGGCTGGCCCTGCCCGAGCACGAGGACTACGACACCGTGGCCGGCCTGCTGGTCCGGGCGCTCGGCCGGATCCCCGAGCGGGGCGACCAGGTCGACGTGCCGCTGCCGGTCGTGATCCCAGAGGACGACGACGCGGACCCGGTGCAGCAGTTCGCCGAGCTGCGCGTTCTGCGCATGGATGGCCTTCGCGTCGACCGGCTGACGATCCGCCGGGTCGACAAGCCGTCGCTCCCGGCCGAATCCGGTGAGCAGGCATGAGTAGCCAGACCGCGATGCTGGTGGGCATCCTGCTGCTGTTGACCAACGCGTTCTTCGTCGGTGGCGAGTTCGCGCTCGTGTCCGCCCGTCGTACCAAGATCGAGCCGAAGGCGACGGCCGGCTCCCGGATCGCACGCACCACGCTGCGCGCGATGGACAACGTCTCCCAGGTGATGGCGGCCGTCCAGCTCGGGATCACGGTCGCGTCGCTGGCGCTCGGCGCAATCGCCGAGCCGGCGCTCGCGCACGTGCTCGAGCCCCTGTTCCACGCGGTCAACGTGCCCGAGGGCCTGCTCCACCCGGTGTCGTTCGCGGTCGCGCTGGCGATCGTGGTCTATCTGCATGTGGTGCTCGGCGAGATGGTGCCGAAGAACATCGCTCTCGCCGGTCCCGAGCGAGCGGCCCTCGTGCTCGGCCCGCCGATGATGGCGTTCGTGACGATCATCAAGCCGGCGGTGATCGCGCTCAACGGCACCGCCGACGGCGTCGTACGACTGCTGAAGCTGGAGCCCGCCAGTGCCGTGGCGTCGACGTTCACGCGGGAGGAGGTCGAGGCGCTGGTCGACGAGTCCCGCGAGGAGGGAATGCTGGAGGAGGGTGAGTACGAACGCCTCGCCGGTGCGCTCGGCTTCACCTCGCGTCCCGTGTCGTCGGTGCTGCTGCCGCTCAGCGACCTCCAAACCGTTCGCCGCGGAGCCCGTGTCGGCGAGGTCGAGAAGGTGTGCGCCGAGACCGGCTACTCACGCTTCCCGGTGGTCTCCGACGACGAGGAGCTCATCGGCTACCTGCACATCAAGGACGTCCTCGAGACCGATCCCCACGGCCGCGCGCGCATGCTTGAGGACAGGTGGATCCGCTCGTTCGCCAACGTGCGGCCGACCGACACGCTGCAGACAGCGCTCGCGGTGCTCCAGGCAAAGGGCGCCCACATGGCCCGCGTCGCCGACGAGGAGGGCCCGCTGCTCGGGATCGTGACCCTCGAGGACGTGATCGAGGAGCTCGTCGGCGAGATCCGCGACGCCGCCCACGCCGACGGGCACTGACCTGAGGCAGCACCGAAGGCCCCACTCTCCGGACGCGACAGCTACGCCCCGTGGCCGCGGTTGCCGAGGATCGCGGCTGTTGGCGGGATCAGGGCCGCCACCGCGCTCATCACGACCGCAGCCGGCACGGACCAGAACCGGACCACATTCCAGGCCAGCAGGATCAGGACCACGCAGACGCCCATCAACCAGAAGTAGACGCGCTTGCGGCTGCGCTCGTCGGGCTCGCGCCGGGCAGGCCGATCCGGTCGAAGGTCCGGCGGGAGCTCGTGCCGGTGCTCAGGCACGACGGTCGACCAGTCCCCTGAGGTACTGCGCCTGTCCGACGTGCCGCGCGGCGTCGTCGAGCACGCTGACCAGCCGGACTCCGAGCGTCACCGGCGGGTCCCATCGCTCGTCGACGACCCGGTCGAAGTCGGTGACGGTCGCGAGGTACGCCGCCGCCCGCTCCTGCACGGCGCGGTGGTACGCGGCGAGCACGCCAAGGTCGGCGAAGCGGACCTTCGCCACGTCGTTGGCGTCGTGGCCGTAGCCGGTGTCACCGACCGGCAGCTCGAGGCCGAGTCGCTCGTCGTACCCCTCGGAGCTGAGGACCTGCTCGTCCCCCGTCAGGCCCGCGAGGTGGTCGTCCATGACCCGGGTCAGGTGCCACACCAGCCAGCCGACGGAGTTGGACTCGTCATCAGGTCTCCAAGCCGCCCCGTCCGTGCCCAGTCCGTCGAGCACCTCGGGCACGGACTCGCCGACCCGGTCGTAGCCGTCGAGAAGGAGGTCGTTCGCAGCACCCATGTCCCGACGCTAGCGCGCCGTCGTGCTCCCGCCTACGAGCTCGGCTGCGGCACCTTGCAGTCGTTGACCTTCGGGTTCAGGCCCATGTAGTTGAGCGGCCCGGCGATGATCGTCAGGATGATCGTGCCGGCCTGTGCGCAGCTGTCGTTGTTGTTGCTGAAGTAGTCGCGCTGGAAAGCTGCCGCTGCGCCGATGATCAACCAGATCACCAGGAGCAGACCGATCAGACGGCCGAGACCGCTTCCGCGGCGGCGGCGCCGTACTTCGACGTCGGACATGACTCCACATCCTTTCCCTCCGAGACCGGAGGTAATCGGCAACAGAATGCCGCACCCCGCGGTCCCGGCCTACGTCCGAAGGGGTAGGCCGTGGGTCACTCGACGGCGAGGGCGACCTCGGTCGACTTCACCAGGGCGAGCACCTTGCTTCCCTCGGCCAGACCGAGGTCCTCGGCGGCCTCCTTGGTGATCGACGACGTGAGCACGGCTCCGCCTTCGAGCTGGATCTTGACGACCGCCATCGCCTCACCGGTGGTGACGGAGGTGACGGTGCCCGGGAGCTGGTTGCGTGTGGAGAGCTTCATGGGCGCGACCTTAAGCAACCGTCGGTCGGTTCGCACGTTTCGCCGCATGTGATCCGTTGCCGTGCGGAGGCGTGTCCGCAGGTGCGCTGGCCAGCCACCACGTTGCCAACGCGAACGGCACGGTCAGAGCGGCAGCCCGCTGGTTTGGTCAAAAATCTTCGTTCCAAGGTTCATGCAAGGCCCGCTCCTGCATAATCCTTCGCGACGTGTGTGTACGGGACCACGTTCAGGGGGGACGAGCGATGGGGACGGTGCTGCGCTGGATGCGGGCGGCGACGCTCGCCTCCGTGCTGGTGAGCACCGGCGTGGCGGGTCACGCCGCGGCCGACGGTGCCGTGCCCGCACCCCTACTCCTGGCGGTCCTGTTCGTCGGCGCCACCCTCGTGCTGGCGCCCGTTCTCGGCTCGCCCGCCTCGCCGTTGCGCGTGGCTCTGCTGGTCGTCAGCGGACAGGCCATCCTGCATGTCTGCCTGTGGGTGCTGGCGACGAACCCGATGGGTCATTCCGGAGCCGGGATGGTGATGCCGGGCGGCTCTGCGGGCTCCTCGTCCATGCCCGCTGGGATGGTCCACGGTCCCGCTGCCTCAGGCGAGGTGTCTCTGGCCTGGGTGGGAAACGCCCATCTCGGCATGCTGCTGGCTCATCTGGTGGCGGGTCTGTTCCTGGGTCTGTGGCTCGCCGCGGGTGAGCGGGCGGCGTGGACGCTGCTACGGCTCGCCGCGCGACCCGTGGCCGAGGCGCTCGTCATCCTGCTGAACGCGGCGACCGCCCTCGCCGCTGTAGGCGTTGGCTGGGCCCGCGACTGCGTGGCACCCGGGTGGGCACGCGAACGCGTCACCGGGTCATCCGCCTGCACGGTTCACTGCCTGTCTCGGCGTGGACCGCCGCGGGTCAGCGTCGCCTGACTTCCCCCGGACCTGGGTGCTCATCGTGCCAAGGGTCGGTTCAGCGCGGCCTCGACCACGATCCGGCATCTCTTCTGGCACGACTACATCCTCTTCTTCTCACACGAAACGAGACTTCATCATGTTCAAGAACACCACCCCGCTGCGTCGTACCGCAGCCCGCGTCGGCCTCGGCGCCACTGCCGCACTCGTCCTGGCCACGGCGCTTCCCGGCGTGGCCCAGGCCCACGTCACCGTTCAGGGCGAAGCCAAGGGCGGCGGGTTCTCCGTCGTGGCATTCCGGGTCCCGAACGAGCGCGACGACGCCAGCACCACCCAGCTGCGGGTGATCCTTCCCAAGGACCACCCGATCGGCTCGGTGCAGACCACTGCCATGCCGGGCTGGAAGGTCACCACCGTCACCCGCAAGCTCGACAAGCCGATCGAGATGGAGGGCGAGCAGCTGAACACCGTGGTCTCCCGGGTCACCTGGACCGCCACCAGCGGCGGCGTCAGGCCCGGCCAGTTCCAGGACTTCGACCTCAGCCTCGGACAGCTGCCGGAGTCCGGCACGCTGGTGTTCAACGCCCTGCAGACCTACTCGGATGGCGAGAAGGTGAACTGGAACGAGGTCTCGGCCGACCCGTCGGTCGAGCCGGAGCACCCGGCACCGGCGCTCGAGATCACCCCAGCAGCCGCCGCGAAGCCCGCCGGCACCACAGACGCGGGCAACGCTTCTGTTGCCGGTCAGCAGGGGCCAGCGGACGCCCAGACCTCCACCACGGGCGACGACGCGTCGATGACGCTGCCGATCGTCTTGTCGGGAGCCGCTTTGCTGCTGTCCCTGTTCGCGGCCGTGCTGGCCTGGCGTCGTGGGCGACTCTCCGCAGTCGTCGCGTCCGAGCCGGCCCCCGAACCAGAGCGCGTCGAGGTCTGACGATTCACTCCCCGGGGACGGCCATCACGCCGGCCCCGGGGGACGTTCTCACCTATCAGCCAGGAGCAGCTTCATGGCAGTCATGAGCAAGTCAGTGCGCCGCGGGATCCTTGCCGGGCTGCTGGCGGTCGTCTTCGGCTTGTTGCTCGCCTCCCCCGCGTCCGCGCACGCCGAGCTGGTGGCGAGCACGCCGGCAAACGGTGCCCAGCTCGCCCAGGCGCCTACAACGGTCGAGATGAGGTTCACCGAGGCGGTCAACCTGATCCCGGGCGGAATCCGGCTGGTGGACGACAAGGGGGCGAGCGTGCGCACGTCCGAACCGGTCGTGAGCGGCCACACGGTCACCTGGCGCGTGCCGACGGACCTCCCGGAGGGGTCCTACGTGGTGAGCTGGCGGGTCGTTTCATCCGATGGTCACCCGGTCGCAGGAGCATTCTCGTTCGGGATCGGCACCCCGGCACTCGCGGTGGCCGGCAACTCGCCCACGGCGCCACGGACGGTGGTGGCTGCGCGGCTGGCCGGATACCTGGCGTTCGCGCTGTTCGCCGGGGTGGTCACCTTCGTGCTGTGGTGTTCACCCGAGAGCAGAAACCACCCGACCCTGCAGCGGCTGGTCCGCGTCGGCCTCATCGGCGGCGCCTTCGCGACCGTCATCGGACTGCTGCTCCAGGGGCCCTACATCGCCGGGCTCGGGATGTCCCGGCTGCTCGACCCGGTCCTGCTGAAGGAGACCCTGACCACCCCGTTCGGATCGGCGATGATAGCCCGGCTCGCGCTCTACGCGGGACTGACTGCGTTGGCGTGGCACCTGCCCGCGATCACCACCGGATACCGGCGCTGGCTCACGCCCGCCGGGATCGTGGGTGTCGCGGTCGCGATCGCCGGAGCCGGGCACGGTGCCGCGTCGGGTCGGCCACTGGACCTGGGCATCGACGCCCTCCATGCGCTCACCGCGGGGATCTGGGTCGGCGGCCTGGTCGCCCTTGCTGTGCTCGGTCGTGGCGTGCCCCCGCTCGCGTTGCGCCGGTTCTCCGCGCTCGCGATGGGCTCGGTGATCGTCCTGGTGGCCACCGGAACACTGAACTCGCTCGAGCAGATCAAGGATCCGCTCGACCTGTTGTTGACCCGCTACGGCCTGTTCTTGCTCCTCAAGCTGGGGCTCGTTGCGAGCGCCCTGGCTGCCGCGGCGATCTCGCGCCACCGGCTGCGCGAGGGTGGGGTTCCGCTGACCTCCGTGCGGTTCGAGGCCGGCCTGACCGCGAGCGTGCTCGCGGTCACCGCGGTGCTGGGGATGACTGCCCCACCGTCCCAGCTCGTCGCACCGACGAACGATCCACAAGCAGCCCGCTCGACATCGGCCACGGGGCCTGCGCCCGGCACCGTGGTCCGCATGAGTCTGGGCGAGCGAGGCACAGCTACCCTGCAAGTTCTTCAACCCAGCACGAGCGCCAGCCAACTGCAGGTGTTCCTCACCGACGGCCACGGCCAACCCATGAAATCCGGGGGCGTGGACCTCAAGGTCAGCAACCCCGGCCGCGACCTCGCCCCGATACCGGTCCCGCTGAAACTGTGGAACGGCGCCTGGTCCGCCGACTACCGCTTCCCCCTCCCCGGCGCCTGGAAGGCCATACTCACCGTCCAGACACCTGACCACACCGGCGTCGTCACCAGCGGCAACATCAAGGTCACAGGCTGAACGCCAAGGTCGTGCAGCGGATGCGCGCAGTCGCACCGTCCGGGATCTCCAGACACATCAGTCCTCACGTCTGAGACATGTGTGTCCGCGATGTCCTGGGCATGTGCAACCAACGTGCCGACTCGCTTGTGACATCGCGCGTACGGATTTCCGCGACGGCCCGTTCGCGGCCGCCTCCGCCCGGTGGTCAGGTCAGCGCAACGTGCCTGCGAACCAGGAACTTGTCCAGATCGGGTCGCGCTTGACCGGTGTCCCGGGACGGGATGCATGGATGATGTAGCGACGCCCGTTCGACCATCCCGCGAAGACGCCCACGTGATAGACCCTTCCGCCGCTGGTGAAGAACACCAAGTCGCCTTTGCGCATTGCGCTGCGCTTGATCCGTCGGGATGCGGCCGCCTGCTGGCGCGACGTACGCGGGATGCCGGTAAACCCGGCCCTGCGGTAGCTGTAGTAGACGAGCCCCGAGCAGTCGAAGGCGTTGGGGCCGGCCGCGCCGTATCGGTATGGGTCGCCCTTTTGGGCGCGGACAATATCGAGAGCGATCCCGACGCGTTGCGCTCGTGTCATCGCCTCGGCGGGTGAAGCGAAAGTGAACAAAGTGGCCACCAGAACGGCAGTCAGCACAATGGGGAGGGTGGCGACATGACGGAGTCGAAGGGTCGCAGGCATGGCGAAGTTCCTTTCCACGCCTGTGAGGTGAGCTGTCGGGTTAGAGCTGAAAGGTGCTCTGCCACCGGTGGCCGACCAACGTCGGCCTTGGGTGACTTCACCCCGAGCGGTACGGGTTGTCCCGAAGGACGCGCACGTAACGCGTGGAAAGGTGGGTCCCCCACTCCTGCCCTTGTGATTGTGTAGATGGATGGGACCAGTACGCGGAGGGCGGGACTTGGCGTTGCCGCACCTGGCTTCTTCGGTTGTGACACCAGCCCGAGGGCCGGTGGTGCGGATTACCTTAGGTGGAATGGTCCCGTAGGTCTACGGCAGAGAAGTCCCGCGTTCGGCGCCGCTACGGGCCACTCCGGAACCTGCGGGGTGGCTGCGGTCAGCCAACCGCGGGTTCTGGGGAGTTTGACTTGGGATAGGACGACACGAACTCGTTGGCCACGGCTCCGCTGACCTTGCCGCAGTACTCCCAGACGCCCTGTTGCTTCGATGGCCCTGTCCAGTGGGTCAGCGCCAGGTGTGAACCGGCCGGGAACGGGGTCCCATCCTTCGAGGTCCAAGGTGCAATGACAACGTGGTCACCGAGTGGATACTTCGCTGCGATGCCCTTCAAGTCCGCGACCGCGGCGCCGTTCGCTGCCAGTGTCTCGTCATACCAGATCACCGTGTAGCCATGCTCGAGACTGTGGACGAGCAACTCTTTTGCGGGGCGGTTCTCGGTGGTGGCGTAGAACGTTCGATACTCGGTGGGAGACATTGGGTTGACCCAATGCTTGCCGGCCGCTGGCGGAGAGTTTGCATAGGTCAGCGGTGTCCCGTCCGAAACGTGATTCCCACCAGCCGGCACCACATAAGTGACTTTGTTGATGGGCTTGCACCCAGCCGCGGCGCGAGAGACTCCGATCTTGGCAAATGGAGTGCCTGCGACTCGCTCGCCGGCATTCCGATTCATGACGTACTTCGTGAGAGCCAGTCCGATCAGGATCGCAACGACCAGCCCACACGCGACGAAGATGCTCAGGCTCCGCACGCGCTCTCTGCGCGCCTGATCTCGGCGGATCGTGTCAGCGATCGCCTTGCGCTCCAGATTCTGCTGCTTCTTGGCCACCGGGATCTCTCTGAAAGGGACGACGCGCCGTAGCCTACAAAGGAACGTCGATGAGTTCCTGCCTCTCGAGCTCCGGCACGTCGTCCAGCAGCCAAAGGCGGAGGCGCGAACCGTCTCGGAACGTGAGACTTCGAGAGACCGTGCTTCGCGATTCTGGCCACGTCGTTGACCGCAGCGGGACCTGAGACCGCGCAGGGGAGATGCGACCAGATCGCCCGAGATGTACCGAGAGAATCGGACCCTTAATCCAGTCAGGAGGTCGGCCGCGTCGTTTGCGGACTAGTGCGGACTGAGGCCGAACGGACACCGGTCTCCCGTTCGGCCTTGGCGGCAACCATCAGTCCTGATGCGGTTTGCTCTGTGGGGCGGGCGGGGCTCGACCCGCGACCCAGGGATTATGAGGGATCCTGGGACCCGTTTGAGGGCGTATGAGGTCGTCTCGCTAGGCCGCTGACCTGCGGAAACGCCTTTCGACGCTTGACGTTGGTTTCAGTGTTTCTCGAGCGCGTGCGGACTATTTGCGGACTGCTGGCGCCCTCGGGCCACACTCCCCCGTCCCCTCGTAGCTGCCATCCCTGAGGTCGCCGGGCGGTGTGTCAGGAGTCGAGCTTGCTCGATCGCGAAGCGACGCGAATGCGCTCTTGACTCGCCGGTCGGCGACCGGATCATCGATGGCGAGGGGACGGGTTTCATCATGCCTGCCACCCGAAGGCCCGGCGAGGACGGCGCGCTAGCGCCGCACCGCAGCCGGGCCGGCGCCGGCGGAGCCGGCGCATTTACGAAGTACAGAAAGTTCTCACCGGCAGTCCGGATGGCCGCCTCGCACGCTATCGCGGCCCGCGTGTGCATCTGACTGCGTCCGTCCGCGACAAGGCGCTGGCCGCTCGCACCCACGGGATCACGAACATGTTCGACAGTCGCACCTCTGGGGGAAGACGCAACGGATGGGATGCGCGTGCGACTTGGCGGTCGGTTCTCGACGAGGGTGGCAGATGTGGTCAGCGATAGTGAACGGGCAGCCCTACGTCGTCGAGGTGCCTGCCCGGAGCAGCCGACCGTGGCCGGGGATGTCCCAGCGCGTGCCCGTCGCCGCCAGGATCCCCCACAACAGCGCCTGGTTGGCCTCGAGGACGAGCCGACCGGTGCGCAGCTCCAGTTCCTCGACCGCTCCCGCGGCACGGAACCCGTTGCCGGCGAGGAAGACCGCCTCGGCGCGGTCCTCGACGTGGTGCTCGACCCAGTCGATGACGTGCTGCGGCTCCACGCGGGCCGGATCATCGGGGAGACCCACCGCCTTGGTCACCACGGCGTCGAACCCCTGGCTGCGGAAGTACGCCGCGCCGAGCTCGTCGAACTCGTCGTCGAACCACGGCGGGTGCACCAGCTGAACCTGTCCGACCCCGTGCGTCCGCAGCGCCGCCGCGGCTGCCGCGCAGCTGGCAACGGCAGGGACGTCGAAGCGCTGTGAGAGGCGTTCGACGAGGGCGGCCTCCTCGCGGTGGCCGATGACGTAGCCGGTGGTGGTCGACGCGTGGGCGACCGCGGCGAGCGTCCTGCCCCTGAAGGTCACCGCGGCGCGGTCGAGCGCGGCGGGCTCGGTCGAGGCGCGCAGCTCGGCGTGAGCGGGTGGAGCCGTCCGCGACGGCGCCTGCGAGGCCTCCGGTGGCGACCCTGTCCGGGACACGACCGTGGCGACGCGACCGCGCGTCATGGCGGGCAGCTCGACCTCGGGTCCCGGCGCCGCGTGCGGCGTCACGACGCCGACCGTGAGCCGGTCCCCGGTCACGACGGCCGGAGCTGCTCGAGCAGGCCCATGTCGTCGCGACAGGCCCAGTGCTCGACGAGCATCCCGTCGGCGACCCGCCAGATGTGGATGAACGTCCACGCCGCCGATCGACCGGTGACCGGCGCGTCGGCGAGCAGCGGCATCGTGGATGCCCGGTGAGTGCCGTGCAGCGTCACGTGCTGGACGACGAGGTCTCCCTCGACGATGAGGTGGTGCTGCTCGAGCTCGGTCGGCCCGAGGTCGACCTCGATGGTGCGCAGGATCGTCTTCAGACCATCGCGGCCCTGGGGGCCGGCGGCGTGGTTGACCATGTCGGTGGCCACGAGGTCGTCCAGGACCGTGTCGTCGGCCGCCCGTTGCCGTCGGAACAGCTCCTCGACGACGTCCCGTGCGCTGCGCGGGTGGGACCCGGTCATCGGCTCTGCCCCGGATCCGTCAGGTCGGACCGCGTCATGCCGTCGGGATGTCCGTCGGGCCACTGGACGAGCTCGATGCGGTAACCGTCCGGGTCGGTGACCCATGCCGTCCAGAAGTCTGCGGAGCCGTCGGGCGATCCGGGCTCTTCCGCCCGGACTCCTCGTGCAGCCAGCTGCGCCACCGTCGCGTGCACGTCCTCGACCTGGACGACGAGGTGGCTGAGCCCGCCGGGCTCGACCCGGCCGTGGGTGGGGTCGTGGACGAGCTCGAGGGCCACGAACTCGTCGCCGGGGAGCTTCAGCATCGTCAAGGTGCCGAGCTCGGTGTCGGGCACGTCGCCGAGCACCTCGTAGCCGAGGGAGGTGTAGAACGCGAGCGAACGCTCCAGGTCCGCGACCCGCAGGCCGACGTGCAGGGTCCTCATCCTCGTCCCTCGACGCGTCTGCTCCGTCACGGGGAACAGGAGGTGGGTGACGCGATCCCCCTGGATGCAGACCGTCGGGTCGCCCAGAGGGGCATCGTCCAACGACAGCTCACCGAAGTAGGGACGGCCCTTGCCCATGACCACGGGCACCAGGTCGACGGCGACCGCGTCGAGCAGGCCGAGCTCGAGGCACTGCCGGGCGATGGTGCCGGCCGTCACGGCCACGGTGCGCTCTCCGGCGATGGCCTGCGCCTTCGCGACCGCGGCCTCCACCCCGTCGGTGACGAAGTGGAACGGTGCCTCGGGGTGGGCCTCGACCCAGTCCGTCGGGATCTGGTGAGTCACGACGACCACCGGTACGTCCGATCGTGTGCGTGCCGCCCCATCCTCCGGTGAAGTCGAACAGCGTGCGCCCGCACACCAGAGCACCCAGCCCGTCGACCCACTGCTTCCAGTACTCGGCGCTGGGCGGACTCAGGTGGAAGGTGATGTCGGTCGTCGACCGTCGGGTATCTCCACGTCGCCGTTCTGCAACCAGTCGAAGAGGCGACCGATCGTGTTGTCGTCCTTGGCGATGTAGCCGTCCAGCGACATCGACGCCGACGCGATGACCTGTCCCATGTCTTGCTCCTTCATCCGAGTGGCTTCTCCGTATCGACCCTCGAGGCACGCCGAAGTCATCGAATCGGCACGATCCCTCACCGGCAAACACCCGGACACCGGCATGTGCCCTCAGCGCCCACATCCTCTGGTTACGGGGCGCTTTCGGCCTTGGTGTCCCATCGCATAAGGGGATGTTCATGAACAATATTAATGGCGGTTCATGTCCCGGGAGGAGCGCAACGGCAGCGCACGCTGTCTGCGGCAGGACGTTGTCGGGAGTCGTGACCGCCCCGGCCAGACCTTTGCTGCATCACCTCGGAGTGACTGTCGCCAGTATCGGTCCGTGCAACCTGGCGCTCGCGGGGTCGACTCACATCCAGGGACGCCTCGCGGCGGCAGCCTGTGTGGGGGCAGATCACCCCTCAGTCGATACGCCGTTCTCCGTGTCGATCCCGAGTTCCTCGAACAGAGTTATGTGGAGGTCCCCGGGGCCCGTTAGACGGGAGTTTAGTGAGGACCACGGAGTGGGGGTGGGCGGAGCAAGCAGGTCCGCGCCGGCTCGCATGACGTCGTGAGTGACTTGCTCAGCGTCCGCGACCTCGAATGCGACCCGCAACTTCGGGCTGACGCGTCTGCCGACCTCGACTCGATCGATCATGTCCACCTGTTCCGGGCTGGAGATCTCCAGCGTTGCACGGCCAACATCGAGGATCGTGACACGCTCATCGCCGTCCCCGTGGTGCTGGAACTCTGGCGCTGCACCTAGAGCATCGCGGTAGAACCGGACAGCCTCGTCGTAGTCGAAGGCCTCAACGACCAGTCGCATTTGCAGGACTCGGCCCGAGGAGGCCCTCATCGCAGTATGGGGCGGTACACGAGCAATTGGGTGTGGCCGTCAAGCGTCCGGCTCTCGAGAAGCTCGAGGTCGAAGTCGCCTGCTCCCCCGAGAATCGGGCTTGTCGCTGTCCGCCCGAAGATGGCCGGGAAGACCGTCACCTCCATCCGGTCGACCGGGCCTGCGGCCATCAGCGCCCAGTTCAACGACAGGCTGGCCTGCGATCGCAGTGGAACGTCCGAGTCCTCCTTGAGTCCAGCGACGATGTCCACGGCATCACCGCTGACGATGGTCGCGTCCGGCCAGCCCAGGGTGTCGTGCAGTGTGGAGGAGATCACCGTCGCGCACGCTGCTCGAGCAGCTCTGGGCCCTGCTTGCCCCAGTAGCCACCCCAGTCCGCGCCCTCGACATACGAGCCGTAGCCATCGAGCGTGGAGAAGACGTCCCAGGTGTAGGTAGCGGTCATGGCGGTTCCCTTTCCGAGTAGGTAACCGGCGATTGTTCGCCCGCCACCCAGCCTGCGCCGGGGGCGAGAATGACTCCAATACATTGTTGTCATGCAATCGATCGTCACCGACGATTGCTCGATGGACCTACAGCAGCTCAGGTACGTGGTCGCCGTGGCCGAGCTCGGCAACTTCACGCGAGCAGCAGAACGATGCTTTGTCGTGCAATCAGCGTTGAGTCACCAAGTAGCGAAGCTCGAGCAGGAGCTCGGCGCCCGGCTGTTTCACCGCACGAGTCGATCGGTGGCACTGACGCCGGCGGGCGCAGCCATGCTTCCGGCCGCACGTGAGTGTCTGCTGGCTGCGGAACGAGCGCGGGCGGAGGTCTATGCCGCGACCGGAGAGATTCGCGGTCGACTGGCGGTCGGCATGATTCCAACGGCGGCAGCCGTCGACGTCCCGGCGGTGTTGCGAGCCTTCCACGAGCAACACCCACAGGTCCGCATCAGACTGCTGACGGCCGGCAGTGACGTCCTGGCAGACCAGGTCCGCGATGGCGCACTCGACGTGGCGTTCCTTGGCCTGGCCGAGGACGTCGAGATCCCCCAGCTCAACAGCCGCCCCCTGGCTCGCGACCCGCTGGCTGCACTCCTGGCTCCCGACCACCGGCTCGCAGGACGCAAGCGCATCCGGTTGGAGACGCTGCATGATGAAGAATTCGTCGACTTCCCAGCCGGGACGACCGGACGGCTGCAGGCCGACCACGCCTTCATGCACGCCGGCCTCGAGCGCGACGTTGCCTTTGAGATCACCGATCCCCACGTCATGGCCCGGCTCGTGAGCGAGGGTCTCGGCGTAGCCCTACTCGCTTCCAGCTACGCGGTACGGCTCCAAGGAGTCACCGTCGTACCCATTGTGAACACTTCCCACCGCATCGAGCACATGATCTGGAACCGCCTAGGCCCGACACCAGCTGCAGACGCATTCATGGTCAGCGTCATCAGATCCTTAAAAGACTGCCAATCCACCTGATGAGGCTGTCAACGCGGCTCGTGCGGACTATTTGCGGACTCAGGCCGAGCGGGACACCGTTCTCCCGTTCGACCTTGGCGGCAAACATGCGTCCTGACCTGCGGTTTTGTCTTGTGGGGCGGGCGGGGCTCGAACCCGCGACCCAGGGATTATGAGTCCCCTGCTCTGACCGACTGAGCTACCGCCCCGCCGGGGAGCCTAGCGAGTGCCCGGCCGGGGTGACGCGGCCGGGGCTGTGCTCAGTGGTTCTTGTGTCGCGGCTTCTTGCCCGTGTGCGGGGCGGATGAGCCGTGCTTGCGCGGGGGACCCGAGGAGTGGCTGCGGGACGGGCGACCGTCGTCCGGCTTGAGATCGATCAGGACGCCGGAGATGCGCGTGGTCGACAGCGCGGAGAGGGTCTGCTGGGACATGTCCGCGGGCAGCTCGACCAGGGAGAAGCCCGGCTTTATGTCGATCCGGCCGAAGTCGCCGCGGCGCAGGCCGCCCTCGTTGGCGAGGGCGCCGACGATCATGCGCGGCTCGACGCGGTGCCGCTTGCCGACCGCGATCCGGTACATGGTCAGGCCTGAGCCAGGCTCCCTGCGCTCGCGCGCCTCGCGTCGTACGGGCTCGGGGTCGGCCTCGATGAACAGCGGCACGCCGTCCTGGGCGAGGACGGCGATCGCGGCTGCGATGTCGGAGGCGGGTACGTCGTGCTCCTGCTCGTAGGACTCCACGAGCCCGCGGAACAGGGGCAGCTGGGTGTCCCCTAGCGCCTTGGTGATCGCCTCGGTGAACTTGGCGACCCGGTTGGCGTTGACGTCGTCGACGCTCGGCTTGGGCATCTCCGTGATCGGCTGCCGGGTGGCCTTCTCGATGGAGCGGAGCAGGTACTTCTCGCGCGGCGTGACGAACGAGATCGCATCGCCGCTGCGTCCGGCGCGGCCGGTGCGACCGATCCGGTGCACGTAGCCCTCTGCGTCGGTCGGGATGTCGTAGTTGATGACGTGACTGATCCGCTCGACGTCGAGCCCGCGGGCGGCGACGTCGGTGGCGACGAGGATGTCGAGCTTGCCGTTGCGCAGCGACTCGATCGTCCGCTCACGCTGGTTCTGTACGACGTCGCCGTTGATCGCGACCGCGGAGAACCCCCGTGCCCGCAGCCGCTCCGCGAGGTCCTCGGTGGCCTGCTTGGTGCGGACGAAGACGATCATCCCGTCGAAGTTCTCGACCTCGAGCACCCGGGTGAGCGCGTCCAGCTTCTGCTGGTGGGAGACGTACAGGTAGCGCTGCGCGACGTTGGCCGCGGTGCGGGTCTTGTTCTTGACGGTGATCTCGGACGCACCGGGCGCGTAGCGGTTCGCGATCCGCCGGATCTGGGCCGGCATCGTCGCCGAGAACAGCGCGACCTGCTTGTGCTCCGGCGTGGTCTTGAGGATCGTCTCGACGTCCTCGGCGAAGCCCATGTTGAGCATCTCGTCGGCCTCGTCGAGCACGACGTACTGCACGTCCGAGAGGTCGAGCGTGCCCTTCTCGAGGTGGTCCATGACGCGCCCCGGCGTACCCACAACGACGTGGACACCACGACGCAGTGCTGAGAGCTGGACGCCGTAGCCCTGCCCGCCGTAGACCGGCAGCACGTGCAAGCCCTTCACGTACGTGGCGTAGCGCTCGAACGCCTCAGCCACCTGCAACGCGAGCTCGCGGGTCGGGGCCAGCACCAGTGCCTGTGGCGTCTTCGCGGAGGTGTCGATCCGGGACAGGATCGGCAGCGCGAAGGCAGCCGTCTTGCCGGTGCCGGTCTGTGCGAGACCGACCACGTGCTTGCCCTCGAGCAGCAGCGGGATGGTCTGCGCCTGGATCGGCGACGGGGACTCGTAGCCGACGTCGCGCAACACCTTCATCACCTGGTCGGAGAGACCGAGCTCGTCGAAGGTGATCGTCTGCTGCAGCTCGTCGTCGGACACCGACCAAGACTAGTGCCAGCACGCGAAACGGCTCCTACCAGAAGTGCCTAGGCTCGTGTGATGACCGGCACCAATGGACTGCGTCTCCCCGACGGTCGCCGCACCCAGCTCTGGACGGGCGGCGACCCGGCGGGCACGCCAGTGTTGTTCTTCCACGGCTGCCCCGACACCCGGCACGCCGCGATGACCGGGCACGACGCCGCCGTCCGGTGCGGGGCGCGGCTGGTGGCGATGAACCGGCCGGGGTACGGCGTCTCCGACGTGAGTGAGTCGAGTCAGGCGTCGGTCGCGGACGACGTGGTCGCGGTCGCCGATCTGCTCGGCATCGACGGCTTCACCGTGCTCGGCATGTCGATCGGTGGCCCCTACGCCCTTGCCTGCGCAGCCCGTCACGCCGACCGTGTGAGTGCCGCTGCCGTGGTTGCGGCGCCCAGCGAGGAGGAGTCGCTGCGCCGGTCGACGGGAAAGACAATGGCCGAGGCGATGGTGCAGGCCCGCCCGGAGTTCGCGTCGTTCGTCTCCTCGGTCGCACCCGACGACCCCGACGACGCCGCCCTCGCGTCGCGCTGGCGCACGAGACTGCCCGGGGACGACGCCGCGCTGCTGGCACCGATGGCCGACGCCGACCTCGCGGCCTGGGTGCGCGAGGCACTGGCGAAGCACGACGGCTTCCTGCGCGACGCGGCCGTGACCTTCCGGCCGTGGGGGTTCCGGGTCGAGGACGTCACCTGCCCCACGACCCTCTGGTACGGCGAGCGCGACACGAACGCGTCACCGACCAACGGAGCCGAGCTGGCTGCCCGGCTCCCCCACGCCATCCTGCGCCTGCGTGACACCACGCACCTGGCGACCCTGCTCGCCGGGTGGGAGGCGATCCTCAGCTCGCTGCGGGCGTGAGAAGCGGCGGGTCGGGCACCCGCGCCAGCCAGGCGCTCGCTGCCATCCCCCAGTCGGCCAGCTCGGCAGGTGACATCGGTGGCGTCGCCCGCAGCCACGACTCGTGCCGCGCCAGCCGGGCCAGCCGCAGCGCGTGCGGGAGCGCCGCCCGGATCTGGCTGGCCGGTGCCAGGTCGCTCCAGACCTCGACCAGGGCCTCGGCGACCTGTCCGAGCCGACGGTCGTCGGGAGCGCAGTCGAGCTGGTCGGCCACGATGCCGAGCGGGATCAGGAGCACCCCCAAGGGGTCGGTGAACATCGCGTCGCCGAGGTCGAAGAACCGCATCACCTCACCCGGCTCGGCGAACACGTTGCCGCCGTGCAGGTCGTTGTGGTTCAGCGCCATCGGCAGGCCGAGCGCGCCAACCACGTCGACCGAGCGCCGGAGCTCCGGCAGGCCGGCCCGGATTACGGGCACCGCCTCGTCGGCCAACCGTCGAGGGTCCCCCACCGGTAGCGCGTTGAGCGCGTCGGCCCGCTCGACCACGAGCTCCTCGAAGTCCTCCGGGCACATCGTGTGGACGCCGGCGGCCGTGAGCCGGTCGGTGTGCGGCACGAGCGCGCGCTGCAGCTGGGCCCACTGCCGGACGATCTCGCACCAGGAACCGAGGTCGGTGTGCCCGGAGCCGTACACCTCACCCTGGTCGGGCATCAGCAGCAGGCCGCGCACGCGGTCGACCGCGCGGAGCGGCACCACGCGGTCGGGCTCGAGCTGTCCGATCTCGTCGACGAGCGACGCCTCGAACAGGTTGAGCGAACAGTTCTGTTTCGCCCAGAACAGCCCATCGGCGGCGTACGCCTTGAGCACCGTCGCCCAGCCGCGCATCTTGTACTGCTCCAGGCGCACCGGACCGATGGCCGCCTCGACCCACGTGCGCAGCTCTGCCTCGAACTCCGGGCTGGACCAGCGATCCGTGGTGGACGGCTCGGCGGGCGGGAGTGGGAAGCGCATGCGCAGATGGTGGTGCCCGGCGGCGCCCGCGGCCAACCGATTTCCGGAGGACGGGCACGTCACCGTCGTATTGCAAACAATCCGCAACAACGTATGGTGAGCAGGAGGACTCTCATCCGCGAAGGGAGCACCCGTGCACGTGCCCGACGGTTTCCTGGACGCCCCGACGTCGATCGGCACCGGCGTCGTCGCCGCGATCGCCGTCGGGGTGGCGCTACGGGGAGCACGACGCGAGCTCGACGACCGCACAGCACCGCTGACCGGGCTGGTGGCAGCCTTCGTCTTCGCGACCCAGATGCTCAACTTCCCGGTGGCGGCGGGCACCAGCGGACACCTGCTCGGGGGCGCCCTTGCCGCGATCCTCGTCGGGCCCTACACCGGCCTGCTGTGCATGAGCGTGGTCTTTCTGGTCCAGGCTCTCCTGTTCGCCGACGGCGGGATCACGGCGCTCGGCACCAACATCGACCTGATGGGCCTGGTCACCGTGGTCACGGGGTGGGCCGTGTTCCTGGTCCTGCAGAAGGTGCTGCCCAAGCGGCTCGGCATGGTCGCGCCGTCCGCTGGGATCGCCGCGCTCGTGTCGGTCCCGGTGGCCGCCCTCGCGTTCGTCGGGCTGTACGCGATCGGCGGCACCGCCGAGGTGCCCCTGGACAGCCTCGCGTTCGCCATGGTGGGCGTGCACGTCCTGGTGGGCGTCGGCGAGGCGATCATCACCACCCTGGCGGTCGGGAGCATCATCGCCGTGCGGCCCGACCTCGTGTACGGCGCCCGACGGGTGCTCGAACGGCGCGAGCTCGTGGTCCGCACCCGCGACCGTCAGGGGGCGACCACATGAAGCGTGTGCGCCGTCCCAGCACCAGAGTGGTTCGCCTTGGCATCCTCGTCGTCGCCCTGGTCCTTGCCGGACTGGTCAGCTACTACGCCGCAAGCAGTCCGGACGGGCTCAACCGCGTGGCCGAGGACAAGGGTTTCTCGTCGACCCAGAAGGACCACGCGACCTCCGACAACCCGCTTGCCGGCTACCACACGAAGGGCGTTGGCAACGACCGGCTGTCCGGGGGGTTGGCTGGTGTGGTCGGCGTGCTCGTGGTCCTCACCCTCGCCGGTGGACTCGTTCTCGTCGTACGACGTCGCCGGACCCCCGACGACGTAGACGGCTGACCATGGGCGCCGCTCACGGCCACCGGCTGCACTACCACGGCCACTCGCCGGTCCACCGCTGGCCGGCGCACCTGAAGGTGCTGGGTCTTCTGGGCTTCATGGTCGTGGTGGTGGCCACGCCCAAGGAGTGGTTCGCCGCGTTCGGCGTCTACCTGGTGATCGTGGGTGCGGTCGTCGCGCTGTCCCGGGTGCCGCCGACGTACCTCCTCAAGCGGCTGGTGATCGAGGTCCCGTTCCTGCTGTTCGCCCTGCTGCTCCCGTTCGTCGCCCAGGGCCCGCAGATCGAGGTGCTCGGCCTGACGGTCAGCGAGCACGGCCTGCTCGCGGCCTGGGGGCTGCTGGCCAAGGGCACGCTCGGCGTGCTCGCGAGCCTGACCCTGGCCGCGACCACCGAGCCCCATGACCTCCTCGCTGGGCTGGAGCGGCTGCGACTTCCCGCGCAGCTGGTGGAGATCATGGGGTTCATGATCCGCTATCTCGACGTGGTCACCGACGAGATGCAGCGCATGAAGGTGGCCCGCACGTCGCGAGGGTTCAGCGCCCGCAACCCCACCCACTGGCCGGTGGTGGCGCGCTCCGCCGGTGCCCTGTTCATCCGCTCCTACGAGCGTGGCGAACGCGTCCACCTGGCGATGCTGTCGCGCGGGTACGACGGAAGTATGCCGCGGCAGGGTCACCGATGAGCGTACCCGTGCTCGACGTCCGGGGGCTCGCGTTCGCCTACCCCGACGGCCACCAGGCGTTGTACGGCGTCGATCTGCGGGTCGAGCAGGGTGAGCGGGTCGCGCTCCTGGGGCCCAACGGCGCCGGCAAGACCACGCTCGTGCTGCACCTCAACGGCATCCTCACGCCCGGGCGCGGGGAGGTCACGGTCAGCGGCCTGCCGGTGTCGGGTGAGCACCTGCGCGAGATCAGGCGCCGGGTCGGCATCGTCTTCCAGGATCCCGACGACCAGCTGTTCATGGGCACGGTGCGGGCCGACGTCGGGTTCGGGCCGGCGAACCTCGGTCTCGGGGGCGCGGAGCTCGACCGCCGGGTGATGCACGCCCTCGACCTGGTCGGGATGGCCGAGTACGCCGACCGGCCGCCACACCACCTGTCGTTCGGCCAGAGGCGCCGGGTCGCGGTGGCCACGGTGCTGGCCATGGAGCCCGAGATCCTGGTGCTCGACGAACCGTCATCGAACCTCGATCCCGCGTCGCGCCGCGAGCTGGCCGACATCGTGCGCTCGCTGGACGTGACCGTCCTGATGGTGACGCACGACCTGCCCTATGCGCTGGAGCTGTGCCCGCGCTCGCTCATCCTCCACGACGGCACGGTGGTCGCCGACGGGGCGACGTACGACCTGCTCACCGACGACACCCTGATGCGGGCCAACCGCCTGGAGCTGCCCTTCGGCTTCGATCCACGGACGATCAGGACGCGCTAGGACAACTAGGGCGCGCCTGATGGATCCATGGCCTGCTGCGCGCCGCCCGAGATCCATCAGACACCCCCTAGGCTGCTGGCATGTCCGAGACCCCCGCACCTGCACCGCTCGAGCCGCTCCGTGAGGACTGGGAGCGCATGCTCTGCGTCGTCGCCCACCCCGACGACATGGAGTTCGGCGCCGCCGCAGCGGTCGCGCGATGGACCGGACAGGGCAAGTGGGTCGGCTACTGCATGGTGACCAGCGGCGAGGCCGGCATCGACGGCATGGAGCCCCAGGAGTGCCGCCGGGTCCGCGAGGCCGAGGAGATCGAGTCCGCACGGATCGTCGGCGTCGACAACGTCGACTTCCTGGAGCAGCCCGACGGCGTGCTCGAGTACGGCGTCCCGCTGCGCCGGGCGATCTGCGCCTCCGTACGTCGGCACCGGCCCGACATCGTGGTCACCGGCAACTTCCGCGACACCTGGGGAGGCCAGAACCTCAACCAGGCCGACCACATCGCCACCGGTCGCGCGGTCGTCGACGCGGTGCGCGACGCCGGCAACCGCTGGGTCTTCAACGACCAGCTCACCGACGGGCTCGAGCCGTGGGGAGGTGTCAAGCAGGTCTGGGCGTTCGGCTCCCCGGACGCCGGCCACGGCGTCGACACCACGGAGACGTTCGAAGCGGGCGTCGAGTCGCTCAAGGCGCACGCGGCGTACATCCAGGGCCTGGGCTGGGAGAACTGGGACGAGCGCGAGTTCCTCGAGGGCATGGCCCGCGCCACCGGCCAGCGCCTCGGTGTCACGTTCGGTGCGCCGTTCGAGGTGTTCCCGATGGGCTGGGGCGACTAGCTCACCAGCTCCCGGACGGGTCGTCCCTGACCGTTTGATCATCGACTGTTCGTTGACGCGCGCTGAGTTACGGTGAAAGCCCCAACAAGGGAGAGGCAAGCTGTGGACGACTACGTCTTCGGTTCAGACGGATCCATCACGAACGGTCCAGACGGACCAGTGATTGCGTTCATTGACGATGACCATCGAACCGTCAAGTCGGATCGGCACGGTCGGGTCTTGGCATACATCGACAACGACGGAACGATCAAGCCTGGCCCTTACAGCACCAAGGTCCTGTGCCACGTCGACTCTGACGGAACCGTGAAGGCAGACCGCCACAGCACGAAGGTGCTCGGCAAGGTCTCCCCTCCACACATGGAGGTCAAGGCGGCTCTGTTGTTCGTTATCTGAGACGCAGGTGCTACGCCATGCCGACGCACCAGCAACAGGTGCAGCACGGCATCCCTATCGCTTCTCTTCAGTCCTCAGCGGAGAACCCAGAGGTTGCGGGTGTTGGCGTCCGTCCGACGGTAGGTGGACTGCTTCAGGGTGCCAGTCGTAGCCGTCGCGACTGTCGTACCGTGCGTGCGCGTAACCCTTGCGGATCTGGGCGAGCCCAGTGTCCCGACCGCCATCACGGACATAGCGCAGCAGGCGACCGTAGTGGTCGCGGTCGTCTGTGGAGGCCGGGTTCACGAGGCGGACCCGGCCCTCGACCAGCTGGTCGAGGTGGCGCTTCGCGGCTGCGTAGTAGGGGCGTCCGCGCTCGGGGGTGTCGATGCCGATGAGTCGGACGTACTTGCCGCTGGTGAGCCGGATGGTGTCGCCGTCCACGACGTAGTCCAACCGAGCCACGCCGCTGGTGGTCTGCTGCCCGCCGCCGGAGCCGGCCGGGACGCTGCGCCCGTAGTAGTACGGCGCGGGGTTGGACTCGCAGGCGATGCCGTCGCCCTCGGCGTCGAGGCGGTGCGGGTCGATCCGGGGGCCACCGGCCTGGAGGTAGAAGATCTGGGCGGCCTTCTGCGAGGCGAAGTCGCCGCAGTCGCGGTCGGCCACCGCGTTGGCTGGGACGGCGGCCAGACCGACCGCCACGCTGGCAGTCGCGAACAGGACGGCGGTGCGGATGATGACTCTTCTCAAGGTCGTTTCCTAGATCTTCCAGTTATGCCGGTGTGTCCAGTGGCCCAGGTGGCTGCCAGCGGACGAGGGAATGCCGGTCGTCATTTGCTTAGCCTCAGGCTTCCCGACAACGGAGCGGGGGGCATCCGCCTACCTACGGGTTCGGATACCTGTTTCCCCTTTGACGGAGCAGACGGCCGTCACCCCGACCAGTTGGGCAAGAGCGCCGACCCCATGCCGGTGACCAGCAGGGGGCGAGAAGGGGCTGCACCATCTCTTTTCGTCCGACCCGAGTGGCGCTGCTGGACGAAAGTCTTGCCACTCTTCGGCCGGCCCACGATGTGCCCATCCCCGAAATGACAAGAGTCCAAGGGTAGGGGAGGCAGCCCGTAGGCCCCATCCCCCATCGGGTCAGGCGAGCACGCGGTTCAGGCTGCTCATGGTGTTGCGGTCGAGCTCGCACCAGATCGTCGGGGGCGGTGAAGCCGGTGCTCCACCAGACCCGGCCTCCACCGGCTTTCCTGGCCTGACGTGTTCATCAGCGACGATGACCTCGGCCTCGAGGCTGCCGAGCGATTCGCGTGCGCCGTGCTCATGGCGTGTCGGCGAACTAGTCGTGACCACCGAGGCCGGGGGTCTAGCCGGTCACGCGGGAAGCCCGGTGTTGAGGGCCAACAGCAGGTCCAGGCACTCGCCCGACCGCACCTCGCCGACGATCACCCGGGTTGGCCGCATCCGGAGCGCGTCGCGCTCCAGGTCGCGCAAGTGACCTCGCCCGTGCCCTCCAGGCCCTATCTGTCGAAGGCCAACTTCCGCAAGGCGTTGGACGCCTGACGACGGGCAGGACGACGAACCCCGCCCCGTCGACGGTCACGAACCCCGCGTCGAGTGCCCGCAGGAAGCTGGACGACTCGTCGTCCAGAAGACCGCGCCGGGGCCAGGTGATCGTCGGGGAGGCGACATCGGCACCCCGGATGCCGCACGGTCGGTTCTCGTTCACCATGCCCCCGAGATCTCGCCCAACTCGGCTACGACGCGGTGCTGCCTGTGCTCGGCAAGACGGGCCGCGGCGGAGTACGAGAAGGCCCGTGCGCGTGGTGTGGAGACCAGAGCCGTGAGTACCTCTACTTCAGTCAGTACCAGCAACTTGCCCTACAACATCGACGTTGTCGACGCCTTCCCGAAACCGGCGGGCCGGCTGCCGGCGGCTCTCAGGGAGCTCAACGGGCTGAGGCGCGTGGTCGCACATCCATCGGCATCGGCGCTCGCCCGCTTCGAGCAGGCGGACGTGGTTCGCCTCGCCTCCGTGGCCGACCAGTTCGTCGTCGGACTGCGCGGGCAGGCCCGAAACGCTGGTGATGGCGGGTCGACCAGCTGCAACGAAGCTCACGGCTGACCAGGCATCGCACCCGGTCCCCGATATGGCCGGCCCTGGCGCCGGCACCAGCGGCCCCGCAGGATGGTGGTCATGGCAGGTCTGACCGAAGAGCGATGCGAGAAGACCGATCTGCCCGCCTACTCCTGCCCGTGTTCGGAGCATCTGGGTCTCGAGAAGGCGTCCGGCCCGAAGCGGACGGAGACCGAGCATCCGCCGCCGTCGTATGACGGCGACCTCCCGAGCAAGGATGCGATCTTCGTCTCCAGCACCGGGCTGGCTCTCTGGTACGGGGCCTGCAGCGGCCTTCCTCGTTACGAGTACCTGGTCCCGCCCCGCTGGGGCTGGATCAGCGACCGAACACTTTGGCCGCGGATCGGGCCGAACCATCCGGTGCCGGCCGACGGCGGAAACACCCGCTTGGTCGCCGAGCGCCGCTGCGGCGACTGCGAGACCTGATCGGGCACAGATCCCGAGGTGAGCTCGACATCATCGGCCCAAGGACTCACCGAAGGACCTCGATGGACCGTCGGACAGCCGGACATGCGAAGGAAACCCGGTACCCCCCGGGGGGCTGAGCTTGACGATCTTGATGCGATCGTTGCCTTCGGGTCAGCCGTGATCCCGCCGTACTACACGCTGATCCTCGGGGAGCAAGCCGCGCAGGCGCAGTGGCGTGGTGGTCGCTTGATCGCATGGCACCCGCTGTCGAGACAAATCGAGTACACGTCGCCGCGACGGATCGCGACATCGTGGGCGTGTGCCAGACCGGCGAACTGGCCGGCGAGCAGGTCATCTGGAAGATGTACCTCGCTCCGGAGCATCGCGGCCGATCACTCGGGGTGGTGTTGCTAGATCAGGCGATCGCGTCGCTTCCGCAGGGAGTAGGCCGGGTCGATGTAGAGCACTTCGCTGGGAAGACCCGAGTCGCAAAGGTCTATGAACGCGAGGGCTTCAAGGTCCTTCGGACAGTCCCGGCTGCGACCGGCGAGTCGTCGAACGGCGCCATCGTCTGGCGTCGGCGGCAACTGAGATAACGCTCGCTCGTGCCGCGATCCGGGCGGTGGAAGGCTACGTCATACGCACCGCGAAAGACGGGTCAAGGTGCCGCCGACATGCCGACCTCGCCCCTTGTTGACCCAGGGGATGCTCTGCGCGCGTCCGCGCGGCGTTCGCCGCCTGGGAACGTAGTCCTGCTTCGGGGGGTCGCTAGGCTTCTTGTCACAGGTCTGGGGTGACCTGAACGATAAGGCAGAACGGGTGGCCCGCAGGGTCGGCGTAGACCCGAAATGACTCGTCTTCATGCACGACTGCGTCGTCGGTGAGCCGGCGCGCGCCGAGGGCGATCGCCCGTCCGTCTGCGTTGTCGAGGTCGCCCACGAGCAGATCGATGTGGGCCTGCTGGGGGCGATCCCGCGCAGGCCAAGTCGGTTGAACGTGGTCCTCGACGCGCTGGAACGAAAGGCGTTGCGTCTGGTCCACGACGTCAACGATGGTCACCCAATCGGGTCCACCGTGGTGACGTGCATATCCCAGCATCGACTCCCAGAACCGGCTTCCTCATCCGGGTCCGCGCACTCGAACACGACCCTGAGCAGCGTCCTACAGCTGCGGCCACCACCGCAGTCTGTGCCCGGCTCCCCACAACCGCAATGGACGAGCCGGCAACCGAAATGGTGGAGTCTGACAGTAGCCAAGGCATCGACCCCGCTGCCTCGCGGACGCACCGATTCAGCACATCGGTCCTCGGGGTCAGGGAAGGATGGGAGGACACCGGCCCAACGGGCGCGCACGCGTCGGCGGAAGCGTCCGCCCTTGACGCCTCACACCGCCGCAAAGGATTGGCAAGACGTGCGGCCGTTGTCGCCGACTCCTACGCTTGTTTGACCTCGAGGTTGCGCACTCTTCCCTCCTCGCTTCCTTTGGCGAGGCCCGGATGCAAAGGGTGGTGCAACTGGACAAGGCCTTCCACGGTGCACGGCGAACGGACCTTCAACGACTCGATACGAGTGCGCTCCCCCGCGCTGGCGTGGACGAAACGTGCTCCCTGCAGGACAGGGGCGGTCAGCCGCGGGTGCGGCGCGCCAGGTTGGCGAGCTCTTGGTTGAAGCGGTCCGCGTGTTCCAGGAACGGTGTATGAGAGACATCGTCGTACCAGGACGCCTCGGCGGTCGGACAGATGTCGAGCATGTGCTGGGCCATTGCTGGCAGGACGATCGTGTCGGCTCGGCCCTGGCTGACCAGGAGTGGGACGCGGAGGTGGCGGAGCACGTCGTCGTAGTTGAGGTCACGTGCTCCCAAGTGGGCCCGGATCGCCGCCGGAACCACCATGCTGGCGCACAGGAGCGTCTCGCGGTCGTCAGGCGACAGCGGCTGGGTTGCGAACCCGTCGATCAGCCCACGCAGGCCCCGGATGCTGGTGGGCAGGTCATCGGAGATGAGATCAGCGAAGTGGTCGATGAAGCCTGGGCCGATGAGGGTGCCGAACGCGGCATGGCCGAGCCGGACTGCGCCGGCCGCGAAGTTGAGGGCCGCGACGTTGTGCTGGCCGTGGACGCGCAGGTAGTCACCGATCACGAAAGCGCCATAGGACCAGCCCACCAGCACGGGCTGCTCGAGGCCGAGGTGGTCGACAACCGCGGCGAGGTCGTCGGCCCACATCCGTTCGTCCGTGTACGACGCGGCGTCGGCTGGGGCCTCGGACATGCCGTGGCCACGTAGGTCGTAGGCGACGAGTCGAAACTCGTCGACCAGGGAGCTGTCGTACTGTCGCGTCCAGCACTGGTGGCTCTGTGAGATGCCGTGAATGAGGACGATCGGCGTCCCGCCGTGGGGTCCCCACTCTCGTACGTGCAACAGGACGTCGCCTGCGCCCCGCACCGTGTGCGTGCGCATCTGCGTCGGATCCTGTGCTGAGCGGGTGCTGGGTGCTGGTGGTCGTCATGGCTGCCCTCCGTTGGTGTCCGGGTTGTGCTCGGGTGGTGTCGGGCACCGATCGTCGCCTTGCGCGACCCGGCACCACATCGGGCACCAGCGCCCTATCTTCGGGCTCGTACCCCCCTACGAGCCGGCGCGGGATACTTGCCGAGATGACCGCGAGGGCCGGCAATGTGTTCGTCGGACGCGCCCGGGAGCTTGCAGAGCTTGAGCGCGCCATGGACGATGCGCGGGCCGGTCGCGGGGCGGCGATGCTGGTTGCCGGCGACGCCGGGATCGGCAAGTCCCGGCTGGTGTCGGAGCTCGTACGGCGCGCCCAGGCGACCGGCTTTGTGGTCTTCCTGGGGCATTCGATCGACCTTGCCGGCACCGACCTGCCCTTCCATCCGTTCGTCGAGGCCCTGCGGCCATTGGGGCAGCGGTGGGACGATGGCGGGCAGGTCGCCGGGTCGCAGTTGCGGGTCTTCGAGAAAACCTTGGCCGTCCTTGGTGACCGCGCCGCCCTCGATCCGGTACTGCTGGTGCTCGAGGACGTGCACTGGGCGGACGTGTCGACGCTGGACCTGGTCCTCTTCCTCGCTCATCACGTGGACGTCCGGCCGATCCTGTTGGTCGTGACCGCGAGGCTGGACGAGATCGGTCCCGGTGATCGGATGCGCATCCTGGCCGACGGGATACGACGTTCCGGCGTCGGGCGGAGGGTCGACCTGTCTGGTCTCGAGGACCGGTGAGATCTCCGCGTTGCTCGAGGCGGCGATCACCACGCCGCTGCCGCCGGTGGTGGTGCAGGCGATCGTGGACCGTTCAGAAGGCAACCCGTTCTTCGCCGAGGAGCTGCTCGCCGTTGCTGGCGACGGCGATGGAGGGCTGCCGCACAGCCTGCGCGAGATGCTCCTGCACCGCACGACCGGACTGGACCGGGCCACTCTCCACCTGCTGGGCGTTGTCGCCGCCGCGGGCGGCGAGATCGCCTATCCCGTTCTGAGTGCTGCGTTCGAAGGCCCGGAGACCGAGGCGCGGGAGTGCCTGCGCCGGACCGTGCAGCGCGGGATCGTGGTCGTGGCGCCGGACAGCGACCGGGTCCGGTTCCGACACGCACTACTGGCCGAGGCCGTGTACGGGACCCTCCTGCCAGGCGAGCGGGAAGACCTGCACGCGCGCCTGGCGATGCTGCTAGTGGATCGACCCGACTCCTCGCCGGCCGAGCTGGCGCGTCATTGGGCGGCGGCCCGCCGCTCGTCGGAGGCGCTGCACGCCTGGATCGAGGCCGCAACACAGGCGGAACGGATGGCCGGGCTAGCCGAAGCGCACCGGCACCTCGAACGTGCCATCGCCCTCTGGGACCGGGTGCCGGCCGCTGCCGAGCTGACCGGCATCGATCTCGCGGACCTATGTGCGCGGAGCGCCAGACTGGCAGGTCACGCGGGCGCCGCCCCCCGCGCGGTCGAGCTGGCCCGCCGAGCCATCGACCTGACCAGGCCCGATCGACCGCACCGGCTCGCCGACCTGCACGTGCTCCTCGGCGAGTACCTCTTCCAGCTACGGGGACAACGACGCCGGGCTCGCTGCCCTCCGGGACGCAGTCGACCTCGCGCCCACGCAACCGCCGTCGCCTGAGCGCGCATACGCCTTGGGGTCGCTCGCCGGCGGGCTCATGGTCGCGTGGCAATTCGCCGAGTCGCTGCCACTGGCCCGCGAGGCGCTCGCCATCTCCCAGGAAGTGGGCGCCGGGCCGGCCGAGGTTCGGGCGCGCACGGTGATCGGGGTTGACCTTCCGCAGCACGGCCACCCGAGCGAGGGCCTCGCGGAGCTCCGGCACGCCCAGCGGCTGGCCGAGGAGATCGAGGACCTGGTCGGCCTCGATCGGGCCTACGTCAACCTCACCGACACCCTCCTCAAGCTGGGACGAGTGCGCGAGTCAGCCCGCGAGGCGGCCGCCGGGATCGCGGTGACCCGACGCCACGGCATCACCAGCCAGCTGCTGACCGCCAACTACCTAGAGGCGCTGTTGGCCGCCGGCGATTGGGACGAGGCCGAGCGCGTGAGCACGACCGCCCTGCGGACACTCGCCGCCAGCTTCCCCTACATGATCCACATGCACCGGGCCGACCTCGACACCGGCCGCGGCGACTTCGAGTCCGCGCGCCGCCACCTCGACGCCGCGTCCGCCACCATCCGACCCCACCACCTCCAAGGAACCTATGAGGCCCAGGTCGCGGAGGTCGCACTGTGGGAGCAGCGGTGGACGGCCGCCGACCAGGCCCTGCACGAGGCCCTCGCCCGGGTGACCTCCCCAGCGACCGCCCAGCTGCGGGTCTGGTTCATCGCCAAGCGGCTTCGCGCCCAGGCCGACCTGGCCGCGCTCGCGCGAGCCCACCGCGATGCCGAGGCCGTTCGGGATTCGATCGTCCGTGCGAAGGCAATGCTGACCGATGTCCGACGAGCCGCAACGATCGCCTCGGCCGTCACACCGAACGCAGACGCCTGGTTGGCCCAGGCCGACGCCGAGTATGCGAGGGTCTGCGGCGACCGCACGCCCGAGCCGTGGGGCGCCGCCGCCACGGCCTGGGACCGCCTCGAGCGCCCCCCAATCGCTGCCTACTGCCGCTGGCGGGAGACCGAGGCGAGACTCGCGTCCGGAGCGACCCGCGCCGAGGCCTCCGAACCGCTCCGCTCCGCCCACGCCGCGGCTACCAAAATGGCAGCCGCTCCACTCCTTCGAGAGCTCGAGGCCCTGGCGCTGCGCGCGCGCTTGGAGCTGCGGACACCCGAGCAGACCACGGGAGAGGACCCGGGGCTAGGGGAGCTGCTCGGGCTGACCCCACGAGAGGCGGAGGTCCTCCAACTCATCGCGCAGGGCTGCACGAACCGCGAGATCGCCCAGACCCTTGTGATCAGCGAGAAGACCACCGGAGTCCACGTCTCGCACATCCTGCACAAGCTCGGGGTACCGAGCCGACTGGAAGCTGCAGCCATTGCACACCGACTCACCCCTACGCCTCCATACTCCCGCGGCCGCCCGCTCACGGAGCCATAGGCCGGACACGCCAGCCGAGGATGCACGCCACTGACGCTGTTGGCCGCCGCCGACCATCCGCTTAGGACACGTCTTTCCGCCGCGATCGACTCTGGTGCAGCGCCAAACTGCAGCCCGCGCATTTACCGGATCTGCTTGTTATGCACGTGATCTTGTAAAGGCACGCCGCGCCTCGGCTCGTCCGCCATCCGGACATCAGCGATCCGCAATGTCCTGCCGTCTCTTCGTAGACTTCCCCCCGTTCGCCCGCCCGCCAGACCCGGACAGAGAGAACACCGTGGCCACGAAGAACCCGAAGAACGTCGAACGTCGCGCCATGGTCGAGAAGATGGTGCAGGAGCAGGCGCGCAAGGAGCGCATGCGCAGCATGACGATCCTCGGCGTGTGCGTGCTGATCGTGGTCGGGCTCCTGGCGGCAGCGCTCATCCCCTACCTCAAGGACCAGCAGGAGGCGCGGGAGGGGGCCGGCAAGGCGGTGGAGAAGATCGGCGTCACGGAGTCGGCGGCGTCGTGCGACGCGATCGAGACCAAGCCGACCGACGAGAAGCGCAACCACATCCCCGACGGCACCCCGATCACCTACGCAGACGCTCCTCCGTCGTTCGGTGACCACCGCCCGCAGCCGGCCTCGTTCGAGCGCAAGTTCTACACGACGAGCGACCGTCCCGAGGTGGCCCAGCTCGTGCACAACCTGGAGCACGGCTACACGATCCTCTGGTACGACGACACGGTCGCCGACGAGAACGAGCAGCTCGACGACATCGAGGCGATCGCCAAGAAGTACTCAGACGTCAAGTTCATCGCCGCGCCGTGGACCAAGGACGACGGCGACGCGTTCGCCGACGGCAAGCACATCGCGCTGACCCGGTGGTCGGCCGACGCGGACGACCCCAACGACAACTCCAAGCAGCGCGGCAACTGGCAGTACTGCGGGGCGACGAGCGGCAAGGTGGTCGCGGACTTCGTCAACAACTGGTCCTCGGACGAGGCACCCGAGCCCAACGGAGGGTGAGTCTGACAAGCACGTCCCCCAGAAGCGCACTCATCTGCCGCTGAGCGGCCATGCCGATGAGGGGCCATTCTTACCCGTCGTCAACGACGCGGATCGCAACCATCAATCAACCTTGGTACGGCGGCGCGACGCCCCAGCCCCATCGTGGAGTGGGTGCGTGCTCGACCGGGTTGGCGTCGGGCTGGGAGTTCTCCATAGCCAGCCGGGTGCCCCACTCGAGGTACCCGATGATCGCCGCCCGGAACTCCGGGTCGGCGGGCAACTCTGCATCGTCGGCGGCCAGACTCATCGTCGCGGCGAACCGATGCCGTTGCGCGGGTGTGATGGCCAATCTGAGGTGGTGGCGGAGCATTGACTCGTACCCTCCGTGCTGCTCTGTGTACGTCTCCGGTCCGCCGAGCACCTCGGCCCACCAGTCTGCGACGTGAGCTCGGTGACGCTCCGAGACTCCGCCTGGGAAGAAACCTGACAAGGCATCATCGGCTTCGACTCGGTCGTAGAAGCAGTCGATCATCCGGCGCAGCGGAACCAGACCGCCTGCCCACTCGTACAACGTTGGCAACCCCGGTTCGTCGACTTCACCCATGGCGCCAGTTCATCTCACACGCAGGTCGGCCGCATCCGAGTTTGTGGCTGTGTGTGACACGGCGCGCTCCGGTCCACTCTGGCGTACGCTGCAGCGCCCGGATATGCCGCAGTCCGACGGTCGCCCGTTCGCCAATGACGGTCGAGGCCTGGTGGCCCAAGCCTGGCCCTGTCGCCCGCAGCCCGCCCGTGGGATCAGGTCTCGGGTCCACGGAGGTGGTACTGCTCAAAGCCTTCGTGCAGCAGCTTGGAGAGGTTCTCGAAACTGGTCTTGAGGCCGACCGAGCCGACGGTGACGGTCGATCCGACCAGGCCCCGGTTGGCTCTGGCAGCCAACCGCGCGAAGCGACTTAGCCGAGCCGCATAGGCCTCCGGCTCGCGAACCTCGACCACGACAAACGACGTGCTGAGCATGCGTAGCTCCGAAACCGACCTGACGTCGCTCCATGGAACACGGCCGACCGCCACGGTAGAGCTGCGGTCGTCGAACCCCGTGTCGTCCACCACCAGACCCGGATTTGCTCGCAGCAACAGGACGATCCAGGCAATCCCGAACACGCCGAAGGTCAGCACGCCCACCGTGCCGACGACGAGAGTCAGCGCAGACCCCTGAGCGATGATGGCCAGCGACCCCACGACGAAGAGGGCACATCCCAGGAAGGCTACCAGGCCCTTGACTCGGCTTCGCTTGACCACGACGTACATGAGCGTCGACGTGCCCACACTCGAACAGTCCGAAACCCAAGTCAGTGCGGTCGCATGCGCTCGCGGCCGTCCGCTCACCAGCGTTCTGATCGTGCCGATGAGGGCGCGTCGCTAGTGGGCGAGTCGCGCGCCGGTCCATGCTTCGTCAGCGGTCACGTCGTCCACAACGTCGAGCCATTCGGGGACGAAGTCGGAGGGCTGATCGCCGTCATCGATCTCGGCGATCAGCGTGCCGTCATCGTGCTCGTCGACGGCGACCAGCAGTCCATCGCGATGGATCATGTGCCGCCGCTTGCGGAGAAGTCGCGCAGGCAAGGCCGCGAGGAGTGCCCACTCGTCGTCGTCGAGGTAGAAGTTCGTGCACGCTACCTCCGTCGGCCCATCTGTTAGGCGCACCTTGTGCCCGAGTTTGCGAGTGACGGTGCCGTCGCTGTCTCGCACTTCGCGGAGGCGAAGCCGGGTGCCTGTTACGTAGCGATCGAGGATCTCCCTGGTGCTCGACACACCGTCAGGAAGCCGTCCAAGGCGGTAACGACGCTCCCGCTCCACCACTGCGTACTTCAGTGAGATCGACACGCCCGAACGCTAGCGCGACGTTCGGACTGGAGAGCGTGCCGCTGACATCGTCCGCTCATGCCGCGATCAGGTGACTGAAGCATGCAAGCTCGTCGCAACATGCACGAGCCGTTTGAAGGCCTGCCGGTCTTCATCCGCGACAGAACCGGAGGATGGCCCGCCGAGATACTCAATGCCTGCTGCCACAAACCCGGTCGATCCATCCTGCCCCGGATCCGCCTCAACGTACTGCCCCATCTCCGGCACCGCATCGATACCGGACACAACAACGCAAGCCACGGCCAGGGGTGGTGCCGTAAGCGAACCTTGTGAGGCGGCCATTGCTCGGCGAAGCTCCTGGCCTATCTCTGCGGCTGGGAATCGGACACTGAACCAGGCGCCCATCACAACCGGCCTCCATGCACCCACGCCGAGTAGCCACTTCGCGTCATCGAGCGTGACTGCCTTCGCCTCCGTCACCAGTTCCGGCCAGAGGTCGAAGGCGTGATGGAGAGCGTTCAGCCTCATCATCTTGAGGTAGAACGGCAGGACTGCCCGTTCCTCCAGCGAAGTCATGACCGGATCGTACGCACCCAGAAATGCGCCCAAAGGCCGTCTCTACTGAGTAGTGCAAGTAGCCGATGTGCGGTCGGTGAGCCCGTCGATCAGGCACCCGACGCGGTGCTTGCCAGTTCTGGCTGTGGGTATCGCCTGGCCAGCCTGCCCGTGATGGGGTGCAGCGACGGCCAGGCCGAGGATCAATAGGGCGATGCCCGCGAGGATCTGGAACCCGCGTTCCTCAGCCTCGAACCCGACGTCCCCGGGCGAGGCCAGGAACAGCACCAGCGAGAACGTGTACAGGCCGTACATCCGCCAGTACGTCGCCCGCTGCATCACCGCGAGCAAGAACGCGACTACGGCAAGCGCGGTCTGAGCCCACGGGGACAGGCCGATGACGGCTACGACCACGGCGGCAGCCGCGCCGACAGCCGTGCCGAGCGCCTTCTCGCGAATTCGCTCGCGGTGTCCCATGAGCAGGTACATGACAAGGACGAGGATCGGCTCCGGCACCCAGTACGGCTCGGTCCACGACAACGCCACCCCGAGGGCTGCGGCGCCACCCAAGACCGCGCCGAAGCAGAGCGCGATGACCGCGGTGACCGGCAGCGAGTACCGGTCGCCCTCGACCACCGCCGGTGCACCGAAACGGCGCATGATCACGAGACCGTACGCGGTGCCAATCGCGACGATTGCTCCGAAGGTGACGGCGGCTGTAGCGGTATCCACCGGCGTCACGAAGGTGGCGGCGTAGGGCACCATCAGCAGCGGGGCGAACCAGCCGAACCGGTACCCGACACCGGCGAGGACGCCCGTCGCCGTCAGCAGAGCAACCCACCACCAGTCGTAGGCGGTGTACGCGCCCAGCCCGGCCACGACCCCGACCAGAGGCGTCACGTAAACCATCCGGCGTGTGCCCGCGAGCTTCGCCCCCACCGCGCCCCACACCACGCCCGTGAACAACGCCGAGACGCCCAACTCGCCCACCAACGCGCCGACCAGCACGGCAGGGAGAACAACCCCGACTAGCAGCGCCCCAAGGAGATGGAGCAGCCGATGACTACCTGACGGCTCCTGCGGCGACGGCGCCGCGAGGTCGCCCGGCTGCCTGTCTCCGGGGCCGACACCCTCGGCACCGCTCATACCCACAACCCATCGGAAGAGTCCCCGGTCTCTGATGACTCTACGCGCCGATCACCCCCCGAAGGGCTCCGGAATCAGGGCGTCCTCGAACGCACTCACATCAGCGATCCGCTCGTGCCGATGTGCGTGCTCTTGCGCGGTGTCACCTGTGTGAAGGACCGGACGTCACGTCGGTGGTCCGGCTACCTTGAGCGGAGTGGGTCAAGGAGACGATGGCGATGCCGATCGATAACGAGGTCTACGACCGCGAAGGTGCGGGCTGGTGGGACGAGAACAATCCACTCAACATCTTGCACGGCAGCCTTACTCCGGGCCGGTTCGCGTACTTCCGCGACGTCCTCTCGGACCGCCTGAGGATCGCCGGGGCGGGGCTCCGGGCCCTCGACATCGGCTGCGGGGGCGGATTCCTCGCTGAGGAGTTCGCGCGACTCGGGTTCGCCGTGGTCGGCGTGGATCCTTCGGAAGTCTCGATCGAGACCGCACGCCGACATGCTCAGGGCTCGGGGCTCGCGATCGACTACCGGGTTGGATCGGGGGAACGGCTTCCGGTTGCGGCCGACGAGTTCGACATCGTCTATTGCTGCGACGTGCTCGAGCATGTCTCCGATCTTGATGCGGTCCTCGACGAGACCGCCCGAGCACTGCGGCCCGGAGGGACATTCCTGTTCGACACGATCAATCGGACGCTGGAGAGCAAGTTGCTCGCCATCAAAGTAGTGCAACAGTGGCGGTGGACCCGTTTCATTGATGCTGACGTGCACGACTGGGACATGTTCATCACTCCCGACGAGCTCACCGCAAGAATGAATCCCGTCGGGTTGGAGGTCCGCGAAGTGGTCGGCCTGGGGCCACGAGCCAGCAAGCCAACCGTGCTGCTCAACTTCATCAGGGCCAACAAGGGGAAGATCACGTACGGCGAGTTCAGCAGGCGCTTAAACGTCGGGAAGGTGAAGCGCCTCGGCGTTTCCTACATGGGCTACGCAGTGAAGACCGACGATCCCACCCGGGGCCATATCTCGGAGTAGCGCACGCTCATGCCGCGATAGGCCTTGCACGGAACGTGGTCTCGCCCCTTCCTTTGAAGGGCCCGCATGGTCAGTTGGCGGGCACTGAGACGTTGACGCGGTGGTGGCCCAGGTTCCCTGTGACTGTGAAGTCCTCGTAGGGTGCGCCGAACCCGAAGGCGCCGTCGGCGGTGAGGATTCCGGTCTGGCCTTTGGGGCCTCGAACACGTGCTCGTGCGTGGACGAGGTTGCCGTCGTAGGTCAGGGTCGCCTTGCCGGTGACAGTGACGTCGTGGGCGAACCTGGTCCGGTGCAGTGACAGAGTCGCGTGGTCGTCGAAGGTCGTGCGGTCGAAGGCGACGGTTCCTCCGCGAAGTCCGAGTGCGGTGCCGGTGGGGCCGGCTCGGAAGTTGCGCAGCCAGCCGTCCAGGACGGTCCGGACCGCGGTGGTCGCGATCCGGTGGTCGAGGTCGGTGGAGTGGTCACCGGGCCGGGGCCGGGCGGCCGTCGCGGCCCTGGCGCGCCGGGGGAACTGGGGCACGGCGGGTGCGACGACTGCCGGTTCGTCGCAGGTGCCCGAGGCCGGGATCTGTAGCGTGCGCATGAAGGAGCGCATGGCCACCCGTGCGCAGTCGCTCCACCCGGCCGCCGGGTGGGCGGCGCCGGCGACGCGGAGCAGCCGGGCCTGCGGGAACGTGTCCCGCAGGGTGCGGCTGATCGCCGTCGCGACCTGGGTGTCGAGATCTCCGCTGAGCAGGAGCACAGGGAAGCCGGTGGCGGTCGCTCCGGGTGGGACTGCGGGGGTGAACCGGTCAGGGGCTGGCCACCGCAGGCAGAGGTCGGTGATGAAGTGCTCGCGCCATGCCCGCGTCGAGAAGGGTGCGAAGGCGTCGGCGCCCAGAGCGCGCTCGGCGTGGTGGAACTTGGCCCGCCGGACCGCTACCGGGTCGCTGCGGTCCCAGACGAAGTCGGTGTCGTTGCAGAACGCGGCCGCGTTGTCGCCCCAGGAGAAGACGGCCGGGTCATCGGGGTCTCCCCCGGCGGTGGCCTCCGCGCCCAGACGCAGCAGCGGAGCGGCGTCGCCGTGGTCCAACGCTGTGGCGGCAGCCGCCAGCTCACCTCCGTTGAGCACGTCGGGGGCGATCTGCGCCAGCAACGCCTCGTCCACGGTGACCCGGCGCCGGCCGTCCGGGCCATTGACCCTCCCACGAACCGGTCGCGCCCGGAGTGCCGTGGCCAGCCGAAGCAGGACGCTCCCGGCGCGGGGGTGGGCGGCGGTGCAGGCGGGTGCCCGATGACAGATCAGAGTGGCGACCCGAGCGTAGGCCGCGGGGAGGTCCTGACCCCAGGTCCAGGCGTGCCGTTGGTCGTTGACCGGCAGCCCCGCATCAGCAACTACCGCACGCAGTCGGTGCGGGAACCGCACCGCGTACGCCTCGATGTCCACGGAGCCGTAGGACTGCGCGTAGTAGTCGATCCGGGGGTAGCCCAGCGCCTGTCGTACCGCCTCCAGATCCAGGGCCACGTCGCCGCTGCCGTAGCGGTCGGCGTCCTCGCCGAGCTGCCGTCCGCAGGCGCCGACGTCGGCGATCGTCTCGTCCGCGCCGCTGGCCCCGGCCTGGAGCCGTTGACAGTCGATCGGGCCGGAGGTGCCGGTCCCGCGGTTGTCCATCAGCACCAGGTCCCGCTGCTCGGTCAGCGGCGCCATCTGGAACACCCGGAACCCCTTGCCCGTCCCGTTGGCCGCGCCGGGGCCGCCGTCACTGACAAAGATCGCGTCTCGTGCGGTCGCGGTCGGGTCCGAGTGCGGCAACACGCTGAACCCCACCGACAGGCCCCGACCCCACGGACGAGCCCGATCAACGGGCACCCGCACCGAACCGCACAGCCAGCTCGGATCGTCGACACACGCCTGCAACGCCACCACCGGATCAACCGACAGCATGGCCGTCGTGGCCGGGCCCCGACGGGCCGGTCGAGTGGGCATCGACGGGACGCCAACCTCCAACCGCGGCGCTACGCGAGCCGAGGGAGCCGATGGCGACGGCGGGCCGGCCTCCCCCCGGTGAAGGGAGACCGCCGACGCCGGGAGGGCGACCAGGCCGCCCAGCACGAGCGCAGTCAAGGACAGGACAGTCAAGGTACGAGGTGAACGCATGAGGACTCCAGGTGGTGAGGATTCATTGGGTGGGCGCGGTGGGGCAGGTCTCGTTCATCGCAGTTCTCCTTGCCGGTCAGCAGAAGGGAGATCGTCTCTGAGGTAGCTGGGTTCCGTGTCCGTGCGTTTCGGAGGTGCGGGGAGACGAGCGCCGTCCCGAAGCACGGTCAGGCCCACCACGGCCAATCCGACGCCCTCGGCCGCGGCGCCGATCACCTCGCCCCAGGGGCCCCCGAGGATGTGCGCCACCGGCCAGACCAGCACCAGGGTGGCCGCCCACCTGGGTACGACGCGAGCCCGGAACAGGGCCAGGCCGAGCAGGAAGGTGCCGACCAGGTTGCCGAGCGACGAAGGTGAGCGCAACCACGATGAAGAAGCCTTGGTTCATCATCAGGTCCTGAACGGCGACGTTGTCCGTGTTCGCTGCCCCGTGTTGTGCCAGCGCGATCGTCGCGTAGCCCTGGAAGAGCATCGCGAAGTAGCAGATGTATCCGGTGATCATCAGCACGCCACCGAGGAGGCCGAGCCGGGCCGCCTTCACGCGCACGAGGCCCATCGCCCCCAGCGCGGCCGGCAGGATGAGCATGCAGCCGATCATCGCGATGAAGGTGAACCACCTGTCAGCCAGCGGGTGGGCCGCAGAGATCAGCAGTGCGCCACGCGGTGTCGTGTCATCCACGCTGTGTTCGGTGGTCAGGATGTCGCCGCTGTTGGCGATCACGAACGCCCAAGGCGCGAGGATCAGGGCGAGTCCTTGCCCGATGCGGCGAGTCCGTTCCGTGGGTGGTTCGGTGCCGAGGTCCCTCATCGTGCGCTCCTTCATGCGTGACCGGTCGTTGGTTCCCCTCGACTCTCGCGGTCCGCGGACTCGGTGGCTTCGTGGTCGGCACGGGTCTTCGACCACGTGTCGGCTCGGATCGCGCGCTGCGTGCCTGCACGGAGGTCGGGTCGAGTGATCCGGCCGTAGGGTGCGAAGGTGACCTGGCACCGTGGGTTTGCCTGGACTGCTGCGTGCATCACCGGGGCGGTCCTGTGCACAGCGGTCTGGCTGATGGCCCAGGACCCGTCACCCGTGCATCTGCTGATCCTGGCGGCGGCCGTGCTTCTGGGAGTCGTGCCCGCCGCTGCGGGCGTGTTCGTAGCCCAGGACCACGAGACGGGCGTGCTCGGCGTGCTTCTGGTGCTGCCGGGTCTGAACGCCGCGCTGTTGTTCACCGAAGTGCTGGCGCAGGACGTGGCGGCTCCGCCTCCCGAAGCCGACTACGTGACCGCAGCCAGTCAAGGCACCTGGATCCTGCTCTACGTGGTCGTGGCCCTGCCGCTGCTGTTCTTCCCCGAGGGCAGGCTCGGGTCGCGTCTGGGCCGCTGGCTGTTCGCCGTGATCCTCCTCGACGCCGCCGTGTTCATGCTCACTGCCGCCACGGCACCGGGTCCGTTCCTGCCACCCGACCAGTCGACGCCGCATGTGCTCGGGACGATGCCCGGGCCACTGGCGACGGCCCTGACAGCGGTGAGCCTGCCGCTTCTCCCCATCTCCTTGATCCTGATAGTGGTCGACCTGACCCGGCGGTACCGCGCCAGCGAACCCGGGCGACGCCGCCAGTACCGGTGGCTGACCCTGGCAGCCACCTTCCTCCCGGTGACGATCCTGGGTGCTTGGATCAGCTACGCCCTGATCGGCAGGGCCGGTGCCGTCGTGGCGATCGGTCTGGGCATCACCTACCTCGCCCTGCCCACCCTGATCGCCGTCGCGGTACGACGACCCGACCTCTTCGACGCCGACCGGGCCCTGGTGGCCACGGTGACGAGGTCGATCATCCTGGCCGGGCTCCTGACCCTCTACACGGCAGCCAACGCCATCGCCGGGCTCTTGTTGAGCGCACGCAGTCCGGCCGTCGCCATAGCCGTGACCGCTGGCGCCGCGATCCTCCTCGCCCCACTGGGGAGGAGGCTTCAGCGATACGTCGACTCCCGCCTCTACCGCGCTCGCCACGCGGCATTCGAGTCGATCGCCGAGCTCCATCGCGAGACCCTGCAAGCCCGAGCAGGACCCGAGGAGCTGCAGCAACGTCTGCGGGATGCCTTGGCGGATCAGACACTCGTAGTCGGGTACTGCACACCAGCGAGCGGAGACGTCGTCGACGCTCGCGGGGCTGCCATGCAGGTGCCCGAACCGCTGGTCGACATCACGATCGGGCCCGAGCGCATCGGGGTCCTGTCGACCCGTGCTCCGATAGCCGGCGAGCTGGTGCGCGCCATCGCCGCCCGTGCCGCGCCTCTCGTCGAGCTGGTCCGGCTACGCCTCGAGCTGCGGCAGGCCCTCACCGACGCCGAGGACAGCCAGGCACGCCTGCTCAGGGTCGGCTACGACGAACGGAGCCGTCTCGAGCGCGACCTGCACGACGGTGCCCAGCAACGACTGGTGGCACTCGGGATGGCGCTACGCCTGGCCCAACGCCGTCTCGGACGCGGCACGGACGTCTCCGCGGTCTTCGACGAGGCCGTCGCCGAGCTCGGCACCGCCGTCAGTGAGCTCCGGCTGCTGGCCCACGGCATCAGGCCCAGCTGCCTCGACGACGGCCTCGTCCCCGCCCTCTCACAGCTGATCAGCACCACCCACCTGCCCATCGTCCTGCACATGACCGCCACCGACCTCGACGAGGGCGTCGAGACCACCGCCTACTACGTCGCAGCAGAGGCCATCACCAACGCCATCAAGCACGCTGACGCCGCCACCATCACCCTCGACGTGGACGTGGTCGACAGCCACCTGCGCGTCCGTGTCGCCGACGACGGCAACGGACGCGCCAGTGCCCGTCCGGGGTCGGGACTAGCGGGCCTCGCCGACCGGGTCAGCGCGCACGGCGGCCACCTGTCGATCAACAGCCAGCACGACGCCGGCACCATCATCGAGGCGGTACTGCCTTGCGCATCGTGATCGCGGAAGACTCCACGCTCTTCCGCGAGGGACTGGCCAGCCTGCTCACCGACGCAGGACACACGATCGTGGCCCGGGTAGCCGACGCCACCAGCCTGCTGGACGCCGTACGAGACCAGCTCCCCGACCTCGCGATCGTCGACGTCAGGATGCCACCGGACCACACCGACGACGGCGCCCGCGCCGCCATGCTCCTGCGAGCCTCGCATCCGCAGCTAGGGATCATGCTGCTCTCCCAACACATCGAGACCACACACTCGGTCCACCTCGTCAGCACTGGAGCCTTCGGCTACCTGCTCAAGGACCGCGTTCTCGACGTCGAAGACTTCCTCGACGCCCTTCAGCGCGTCGCCTCAGGAGGTTCCGCCCTCGACCCCGAAGTCGTCAGTCGCCTGATCAGCATCAACAGCGCCCACGAACCGCTGGACACATTGACCCCACGCGAACGCGACGTGCTCGCCCTGATGGCCCAGGGCCGCACCAACGCCGGCATCGCAGAACGACTGTTCCTCTCGGAACGAACAGTCGAAACCCACATCGCCAGCCTGTTGGCGAAGATCGGGATCGAACCCGCCGCCCAGGGGCACCGACGGGTGCTAGCCGTCCTCGCGTTCCTCAATGCACAGGCCTAGAGTCGGCCGGGACCATGGCATGGCTCTAGCCATGCCCCAACTTCTTCGCCGGCGGCAAGCGAGCCTTCCTGGCGGGCGACGTACCTCCACCACCACGATCCTCACAGTCATATCGCCGTCTGTCGGGGGCGGAGGGCAATGAAGTCCGCCGACCAGATACCCGACTGACCCGAGGTGCGATTAGTGCGTGATCGTCGTCTGCTGTAGAGGGCGAGGCGCGGTTCGCCATCGATCAGGTGGTAGACGCTGGACATCATGGCAACGAACGGGTCAGCTAGCCCCTCACGTGACGCCGTGGCCTTGTAGACCACGGCTGCTGCATCTCCACCAACCTCCACAAGTCGTCCTTCGGCAAGTTCGTAGGACGCCCATGGCGGCGAATCGTTGAGTGACTCTCCGATGGTGTCACGGCCAAGGACCATGCCGTTGACGAGGACCATCACCGCGTCAGGCGTCATCAATTGACGGTAGTAGTCGCCGCATCTCGACCGACTGAGCGAGTCCCACCCTTTGTTCTCGAGCTCATGAGCTTCGTCAGATCCAGTGCGTCCATGTTCTGAACGCTACGACTCCGGAGCTGGCGTGGGTGTCAACCTGGCGCGTCAGATCGGCGCGTGGGGACGCAAGGACAGCCGAGGAGAGTGCGTCCCACCGCGGCCTAAGCGCTCGGTCACGATGTGACCTGGGAAGTCACGCCTCCAGGGTGTCAGCACCAACCGACCCAGGAGGACACCATGCCCAGTGCCAGCAAGATGACGACCCCGGTGGCCGTCGAGCTTCCCCAGATCGAGGGGCGTTACGCCGAGCTCGGCGGCTACACCGTCGGATTCGAGACCTTCCCGCAGGACGCCGACCCGGCCCCGTTTTTCGCCGGTCTTCCGGACGACCGTTGCCAGTGCCCGCACTGGGGCGTCGTGCAGTCCGGTCAGGTCACGTTCCGGTGGGCCGACTACGAGGAGACCTATGGTGCCGGCGATGCCTACTACGCGGCGCCCGGCCACCTGCCTCTGGTCGCGGCCGGCACCAGCGTGGTCGAGTTCAGCCCGACCGACGCTCTCGGCGAGACGATGGCAGTCGTTGAGCGCAACCTCGCCGCAGCGGGAGCGGGTGCGTGATGACGACCTCGACGGTGCCGTTGCCGGCAACGATTCAGACCAGCGTCGACAGGTTCGTCGCGTTCCTCGAGAGCGGAGGCAGCGCCCCCGAGGGCCTGTTCGCGCCGACCGTCTTCGGCGACCTGACCTTCCCGCACTGGCGCGTCCAGACCGACGGCGCGCACGAGCTCGTCGCCGGTCGGCGGCGGACGCACCCCCAGCCCGGGCGCGTCCGGCTGGAGCGGGTCACGCCGACCGAGACCGGCTACCTGGTCAAGCTCGAGGAGCGCTGGGAGGACGGCGGCCAGCAGTGGTACTGCCGGGAGGGCTTCGTGCTCGACCTCGACGAGAACGGTGCGGTCTGTGACTTCACGCTCTACTGCACCGGTGACTGGGATGAGGACCGTCAGCGAGAGCACGCGAACGCGGTCACCTTGCTGCGCCCCTAGTGCCACCATGGAGCCTGTGGGACTGACCGCGGGGGACCTCCCGGACCCGGCACTCGAGGCACTGCGCCTGGCCGAGACCTACGTTTTCGGCACCGAGCCCGGCAGGATCCCCGCGGTCCTGCACGAGGCCTTCGAGGCCTCCACCGACGACCGCGTTCGCGCCCGACTCGGCGCCACCCTGGCACGATGCTGGGTGTACGCCGGGGCCCACACCCGCGCGGTCCCGTTCGCCGACGCCGCCCTCGCCCACGCGACCGCGACCGGTGACGACGTACTTCTCGCGGATGCGCTCGACGCCGGGCTCGCCACGCACTGGGGTCCCGACGAGCTGTCGGTCCGCACCGAGCTGGCGCGACAGCTCGACGACGTCACCGCCCACCTCACCGAGGTGGACGCACGCACCCAGGCGCACCTGTGGACGCTGACGGTCGCCCTCGAGCTGCTCGATCTCCCCGCGATGAACCGCCAGATGCGTGCGCTGGAGGTGCTCGGCGAGGGCTCGTCGCGCGCGATGTTCTTCGCGGCGTCGCGGCGGCTCACCCTCGACCTGATGCGGGGCAGGACCGACACCGCAGCGGAGCTCGTCGCGGTGGCGAGCCGGGCGTCGGAGAGTGCCGGGCTGGCCGACGGCTGGCTGGTCGTGTCCAGCATGCGCGCGTACGCCGCGGTGCACAGCGGTGACCGGGCCACGGCCGCTGAGCTCGCCCAGCTGGCAGAGGACTTCGCGATCGCCGAAGGTGTCCGCGAGCTCTACGCCGAGGCGGCCTGGATGTGGCTCGGCGCAGGTGAGGTCGAACGCGCCACCGCCCTGGCTGCGACGTTCAACTCCGGTGGGATGGCTGCGCTGCCCCGCGACTTCAGCTACCTGCCGACCCTCCAGCTTGTGCTGGACGTCGCACTCCACGCCGCCGACACCGACCTCGTCGCCCGGGTCGCACCGTTCCTCGCCCCGTACGCCGGGCGGTCGGTCGTCACATCGGGTGGGGTGATGTTCCACGGGGTCACCGATGACACCCTCTCCCGGGCCGCGGACCTCCTCGGCAACCACGAGGAGGCCGCCCGGCTCCGGGCGGACGCGCTGGCGACGTACACCCGGATCGGCGCGACCTGGTGGCGCCGTCGGCTCGAGCACTGGTCGCCCGCGCCGTCCGATACCCCACGCGACAGCCGCATGTCCGACGGCCGCATGACTCTGCGTCCCGGCCCGCCCGGCACGTGGCTGGTCGGCCACGCCGGCACGACCTCGCCGGTGCCGGCGCGCAAAGGCATGGCCCACCTGCACCTGCTGCTCTCCCGGCCGGGGAACGGCATCGACGCGCTCACCCTCGCCGGCGGGGCGGTGGCCGAGAACGACCTCGGACCCCGAGCCGACGCCACCGCCCTGGCGGCGTACCGCCGGCGCCTCCGACAACTCGACGAAGCACTCGACGCTGCAGACGCGACCGGAGACGCGACTGGTGCAGAGACCCTGGTCGCGGAGCGGGCCGCACTGCTCGCCGAGGTCTCGGCGGCCACCCGACTCGGTGGGCGAGCCCGCCACACCGGAGGGAGCGCCGAACGCGCCCGGGTGACGGTGCGCAAGGCGATTGCGACCGCCATCGACACGATCACGACTGCCGATCCCGTCGTCGGCCGCCACCTCGCAACCCACATCCGGACCGGCTTCACCTGCAGCTACGAGACCGATCTCGACCAGCCGGCGACCTGGGAGCTCTGACGCTGTCCTGAGGACGATCCGGCTGTGCACGTCGGCGGTCCACCGGTGCGTCTAGCCGCTTGTCGGTACACCTCTCGCTGCCGAATCCTGCCGTTGGTCAGCCTGCGCATGTATCTCAGCCGGCTCTGCGCAGGCTCACAGTCCGGCTCGCCGTACGATGCGCTGCGCCTTGGCGCGGACGTTCTTGGCCAACGGGATGCCGGAGTCCAACAGCCGTCTCATCTGAATTGCGTCCGGGCCAGTGGCCAGGTCTGCCACCCGCACCCCGTGATCGGGGCGATCGACAACGGACACGATGTCGCCGGCGCGTACGACGCCTGGTTGGAGCACCCGGAGAAGGGCGCCGACCCGACCCGTGTTGTTGAATCGGATGTGGAAGCTCTCGACCCCCATCCGCAGCGAGAGGTTCTCGCACGGGGTCCGGGGCATTCGCACCTCGAACACGGCGGTCCCCGCGCTCCATTGCTCACCAATGACCGCACCGCTCGTCGCCAACCCGTGAGTGCGCAGGTTCTCGCCGAACAGGCCAGACGGTATTTCTCGGCTGAGTTCGTCCGCCCACCAATCGGCATCCTCGTCGGAGTAGGCGTAAACGGCCTTGTCCTTGCCGCCGTGACTGCTGCCGAGCTGCCGGTCTCCTGCCATTCCCAACCAGGTCACATCGACCGGACCGTCCACCGGCCGCTTGTCGATCGCGGTGTCGTGGAAGTAGCCATCGCGTACCCGATACACGACGTTCACCGTACGGATCTCGGCAATGCCCACTCTCCCATGTTCCCCCGCCGGCGCCGGCGAGGCTTGATCGACCCTGCTCGGTACCACGGTGTTGCCCCCTCGGCGGCCGATCGCCTGGACCATCTACCGAGACTCGCGCATGCTCGAAGACTCGCGTCACACCACCGCGTATGACTGTCAAGCACGGGTCGCCCTGCGCTCGATGCTCTGGTCCATTCCGTCCGCAAGCGGATCGCCATATGGTGACGGCGTAGCCGTATCGACGGACCGCCGTCCGACGCCAGAGCTGGCACCGCGAGCCGTTAGTCCCCCGGTCCGGCTGCGCAGGCTCCGCGCCCTTGTTCATGTCGTCCCTCCGTCAACCGCTGACTGGCGAGCGGGGCGGGTGGCCGGCGCGCGAGGGTCCGGGCTCTGGGGGTGTCATTGCCTCGGTTCGATCGGGTACGCCGGTCGGTCCCGCTGCAGACGGTCGGATGCCGCTGACGTGCACCTCCGATCGATGCACGCCCCGGCCGCGGAACCGGCTCTGCGGCCGGGCGCTCACCGCAGCTCGCATGCCGCTAGGTTGGCGGCATGGTCGAGCTCACCATGCCGGATCTCGCCGGGGCGATGCGGGCGGCTGTTCGCGGTCTGGTTGACCGCCTGGACACTGAGCAACGCGGTCAACTGGTCTTCCCGTTCGACGGCGACATGCACAAGCGGTGGACCTACCTCCCCGGTCAGCGTCCCGGGCTCCGACTCGGCGAGCTGAGCGACGAGCAGCTGGAGCCGGCGCTGGACCTGCTGCAGCTCGTCCACAGCGTGCGCGGCTGGTCCGACACGCAGCTGGTGATCCGGATCGAAGCTGTCCGGCGAGAGCTGTCCCTCGAGCCGACCGGCCGAGATGGCGTTGATCCGTACCGGGACCTGCCGTACTGGCTGGTGGTGCTGGGAGATCCGACGAGCACCGATCCCTGGGCCTGGCGGATCAACGGCCACCACCTGCTGGCGCAGGCCACGGTGGTGGGTGATCAGGTCAACGGCGTACCGCACTTCTTCGGCGCGGAGCCGGCCGCGGTGCTGGAGGGTCCGCACGCCGGCTTGCGCGCCCTGCCGCGGGAGGAGGACCTGGCGCGAGAGCTGATGCTCGCACTGCAGGAGGACCAGCGGCGGATGGCGCGGATCGCGGTCAAGGCACCCGCGGACATCGCCTCCCGTTGGGACCCGGTGGCGGCGCTACCGGGGCAGCCGCGCGGCATCCGGTACGCACGGCTGGACCGGTTGCAGCGTGAGCTGTTCGTGTCGCTGCTCCGGGAGTACGTCGATCGGGCGGCCTCCGCCGTCGCCAACCAGGCCTGGACCGACATCACCGACGCCGGACTCGACGAGGTGTGCTTCGGGTGGGCCGGGCCGGTGCAGCGAGGCACCGGCCACTATTACGCGCTCAGCGGCCCGAGCCTGCTCATCGAGTACGACAACACCCAGGATGGGGCCAACCACATCCACTCCGTGTGGCGCGACCTACGCCGCGACTTCGCCGGGGACCTGCTGGCACGGCACTACGCGGGCGTGCGCCCCTGATCGGTCTGCTCGCTGACACTGCCGGTACCACTACTGGCTGCGTTGGCACCCGCACGCGGATCGGTCTGCGGGAATCGCCAAGCAGGTAACTGCATTCCGCCTTCGAAGCCAGCACAGATCTGACCAGGTCCCTCCGCGGTCTGACTCTTCTCGACGGCACCTGGAACCTGACCCCCCGAGATGTCAGTGCCGCCTGTGTCCTCAGTCCAAGCGCACGAGGTGCCGGACGTCGATGTCCTTCACCTTGTTGACCCGTCGGGCGTACTTCTCGCCGCCCTCGCCCTCGCCGAGCCACTCCGTCGCCATCCAGACGCGAACGATCTCCAGCGCGATCGCCGAGCCGATGATCTTGCCGCCGAGGCACAGGACGTTGGTGTCCGAGTGCGAGCGTGCCAGCTCGGCACAGAAGGGGTCCTGGCACACCGCGGCGTAGATACCGGCGATCTTGTTCGCGATCATCGCGCTTCCGTAGCCGACACCGTCGACGAAGATCCCGCGGTCGACGTGGCCGCGCGCGACGGCTAGGGCTGCCGGGTAGACGTGGTCGGGGAGGTCCGCGGCGTCGTCGGTGTCGGTGCCGAAGTCGGAGATCTCGTGTCCATCGGCGCGCAGCAGTGCCTTGATCTCCTCTTTGAGTGCACGGCCGGCGTGGTCGCTCGCCATTGCGATGCGCATCAGAACCCCTCTTGTAGGTAGGGACAACCTAGAGGACACACGTCCCACTCGAGGATCGCTCCTCGGAACTGCGGCGATTCGGAATCGCCGTCCTGTGGCTCCAGGGCGATATCGTCGTCGTGATTTCGAGGCCGTGGGCCAGCCGTCGATGGCCCTTGGGCTCGGCAAGCTGCCCCGGATCCTGGAGGGAGGGATGATGAAGGCGATCGTCCAGCATGAGTACGGCGCTCCCCGATGACGTACTGAGGCTCGTCGAGGTCGACACGCCGGCCGTCGGTGAGACGGAGGTGCTGGTGCGGGTGCGGGCCAGCAGTGCGAACCCGTGGGACTGGCATTTCATTCGCGGCGAACCGGTGCTGATGCGACCCGCCGGTATCGGCGGCATCCGCAAGCCGAGATTCCTGATCCCCGGGCGGAGACGTGGCCGGCACGGTCGAGCAGGTAGGAGGTCGTGTGACCGCGTTCGCGCCCGGCGATCATGTCTACGGTTTCGGCCATGGCGCGTTCGCCGAATACGTCGCGGTGGCCCAGGGGAGCCTCGCACGCAAGCCGGCGAACCTCACCTTCGAGCAAGCCGCAGCCGTCCCCCTGGGCGCCATCACCGCCATCCAGGGACTACGAGCCGGGGGACTTCAGGCAGGGCAGCACGTCCTGGTCATCGGCGCCTCCGGCGGGGTCGGGACCTTCGCCGTCCAGATCGCCAAGCACTTCGGCGCCCAAGTCACCGGCGTCTGCAGCACCGGCAACGTCGAGCTGGTGCGGCGCCTCGGTGCCGATCACGTGGTCGACTACACCAAGCAGGGCATCTCCGCGGGTCCTGCTCGCTACGACGTGGTCTTCCAGCTTGGCGGGACCTACTCCCCGGCAGCCATCCGCAGGGTGCTCACCCCCCACGGCACGCTCATCCAGTCATACGGGGACGGCAACCGCTGGCTCGGCCCCCTCGGCAACATCATCCAAGCCGCTGTCCTCAGTCTCTTCGTCGGGCAGACCCTGAAGGCCTTCACCGCCAAGGAGACGACCGAAGCCCTCGACGAGATAACAGAGCTCATCGAGGCCGGCCAGCTCACGCCCGTCATCGACCGGACCTACCCACTCGCCGCGGCCGCAGAAGCCGTCCAACGGGTCGAACAAGGAAGCCCCGCCGGCAAGGTCACTGTCACCATGACCAGCGACCAACCGTTCACCAGCGCCCAATGAACCCCGGCACGCCCTGGAACGCCTGAGCTCAGCTCAGCAGGCCTGTCGACCCGCCTGAGGATGAATCGTGGTCGAGTCCGTTGGGCGCGACCAACGATGGCTTCCGTCGTCTCGCAGCGGGATCCCGATGCGGTTTGGGCTGCTGCCCTTGTAGCCGCGAGTGGGGAGCGTCTTGTTGTCAAAGTCGGGCGCTGCCCGATGCTCGAGTCGGCCGCGTTATGCGGTACGACCGGGCCATCCTCTGGAGGTCGCCATGAGCGCGCTGCTTGTCGGGTACGCCCGCTGCTCGACCGCTCAACAGGACCTGACTGCTCAACGCAACGCTCTGCTTGGCCTGGGTGTCGAGGCCGAACGGATCAGGAAGCCCACCTGGTGTCACTTGTGCACAGCGGTGAGTACAGCACCGCTGAGGTCGCCGAGCTCTTCGGCGTCGGCCGATCGACGGTCTATCGCGCCATCGAACGGCAAGGAATCGAGGCGAGAGCTGGCCTCGCGAAGTCGACATCAAGAGGCTGACCCCAGCGCTCGGCGCCGGCTGTCCCGAATCCGACACCTCGGTGGGACGCCGGCGCCCGGCCACTCCCCACAGGTCAAAACACCCCATAGAGGTTGGGCACCACCGGCCTCGGCATCGGGGTGCGTCAGCGTCAGACTTGCTTCATGCGCACTCTCACCGTCACGGTTTGTCAGCTCGACAACCGCGCGCAGCATCGCCCCGAGGCCCTTCGCGCGCTGCGGCGGCACGTGGTGGAGCGCGGCTCGGAGCTTCTCGTGCTGCCGGAGCTGCCGTTCTCGGACTGGCTTGCCGCGGATCCGGTCCCGGACGCAGCGCGCTGGCAGCACAGCGTCGAAGCCCATCGAGCCGCAGTCGACCGGCTGCAGGAGCTGGGAGTGCGGGCGGTCGTGGCCTCCAGGCCCACGGTCGAGGTCACCGGTAGCCGCCGCAACCAGGCCTTCATCTGGACGCTCGAGGCCGGGGCTGCTCGAGTCCGCGACAAGCGCTACCTACCAGATGAGCCGGGGTACTGGGAGGCGAGCTGGTACGACCGGGGCGATCCGGAGTTCCCGACCGTACTTGTGGCGGACGCCCGAATCGGCATCCTCGTCTGCACTGACCTGTGGTTCTTCGAGTGGGCCCGGCACTACGCGCGCAGCGGGGTAGACCTGCTCTGCTTGCCCCGGGCAACGCCCTATGACTCGCTCGCCAGGTGGCTGGCCGGTGGGCAGGTAGCCGCGACCTGTTCCGGCGCCTACTGCATCTCCTCCAACCAGTGGAATCCTTCCGGCGCTGGGATCGACTGCGGTGGCCTCGGGTGGGTGGTCGACCCCGATGGCAACGTCCTGGCTACAACCTCAGCCGAGGAGCCGTTCGTCACTGTCGAGGTTGATCTCGATATCGCTCGGCAGGCCAAGAGCACCTACCCCCGCTACGTCCGCGAGTAGCCTCTCGGACGGCGTACTTGGGCCTGGTCGCGCCTGATCGGTCGACCCTCGGCAACCGGAATGGTCGACGGGTCGATGACCGAAGGCTGAGTGTCGCCGTAGGTCGTTCCCGTACGGGAACGGTCCACGCGTGTGCGACCCGTGGCCGGCGACCCGCTGCATTCCAGCCCAGAATGACGCACCCCGTATTCGGCCACGTGTCCGGGACACGTCACCGGACGGGTCCCCTACCGGCCACACCTAGCTCCTCCGGTTCGCCGCCTGAGCGACGCAGGTGTCGGCGGGCGCGGCTAGCGTCGGATCCATGGCAACCCTGCTGCCCGAGCTGCTCGTGACGGACCCGGCCGCCCTGAGGGCGTGGCTCGAAGAGCACCACGCGACGTCGCCCGGCGTGCGGCTGGTGCTGACCAAGCAGGGCGGCTCGGACACCACGATCACGTGGGCGAGCGCGGTCGAGGAGCTGCTCTGCTTCGGCTGGATCGACGGCCAGGCCGGCAAGCGCGACGAAGCCAGCTACACCGTGCGTGTGACCCCGCGCCGCCCCAAGGGCAACTGGTCCCAGCGAAACGTCGCACTCGTGGCGACACTCGAGGAGCAGGGCCGGATGACCGGCGCCGGGCGTGCTGCGGTCGAGGCCGCGCGCGCCGACGGGCGGTGGGACGCGGCGTACGCCGGTCCGGCGACCCGCCAGGCGCCCGAGGACCTGGCCGCGGCGATCGCGGCGGAGCCGGACGCGCAGGCCATGTTCGACGTACTCACGAGCGCCAACCGGTTCGCGCTGATCCATCGCGTCGAGAGCATGAAGCGCGCTGAGAGCCGGGCCCGCAAGATCACGGAGATGGTGGAGATGCTGGCGCGCGGCGAGACGCTCTACCCGCAGAGGGCCAGTCACCCCGGACGGTCAGGCCAGGGCGCCGACGGCAGGCAGTAGGTCGCCCATGACCCTGTGGGAGTACCTGACGGCGCCGACCCTGACGCACGCCGCGAGCAAGTCCTCGATATCTGCGCAGGTCCGGCCTACGGGTGGTCGTAAGAACAGTCATACCACCGCCTTCGGGCTACTCAGAGGACCTGTTCAACGTCCTGACATTCACACCGATGTGCCGATGTCATGGGCAGGCAGGTCGACATGGCCCAGCCGGAACGGCGTCGGGTTTCAGGTGTCGAGGATGCTTGTCCGGGGAACGGGATGCTCATGACCACCACGAGTCGAACATTCACCGTCACCCCTGCACCGGAGACGGTCATCACCTATCTGAAGGACTTCGCCAACGCGGAGGAATGGGATCCCGGCACCGTGTCGTGCCAGCAGATCGGCGACGGGCCCGTGGAGGTCGGCACGAGCTGGAAGAACGTGTCCAAGATCGCAGGCAACGAGACCGAGCTGGTCTACACGCTCGAGGACCTGTCGGAGGACCAGATCGTCCTGGTGGGCGAGAACGAGCAAGCCACCTCCACGGACACGATCACGGTGCGTCCGGATGGCACGGGCAGCGAGATCACCTACACAGCCGAGCTCGAGATGCACGGCGCGGCCAAGCTGGCAACGCCGGTGATGAAGCTCGTCTTCGAGAAGCTCGGCAACGACACCGAAGAGGACATGGTGCAGGTGCTCAACAGGCTGTGACCGTCGGTCCCGTGCCGAGGGGCGCCCCGGCACGGGACCCGTCACAGCCCGGGGGGAGCGCACGTCAGGGCCTTGACCGACGACGAAGCGACTCGATGCCGACCGGGATCAGCGTGGCCATGAACAGGCCGAAGGCCAGGCTCGGCCAGATCTCGAGTTCCCTGGGATCGCCATCGTTGCGCCGAACGCGAGCACGGCGACCGTTGGCCAAGCCCATGAGAGCACGTGCGCTCGGGCGAGGCCTGCCAGCAGGACCAGGACCCCGAGGAAGGCGATCATCTCGGTGAAGCTCCACAGCACCAGCAGGGAAGCGCTGTCGGCCTGGTCCACGAGGGCGACGGCCTGCCAATCGGAGAGGACCTGCGCGGCAGCCATCCGCCACCAGTCGTCCTTGAGCGATCCGGAGACGTTGAGCATGCCGATGCTAGCGCCGAGGCTTCCGAGCAGGACCATGACCGAGCCCCGGCGGTGAGCGACCAGCGACGGAACGCGAAGGAGTCCGAGAGCCATCAGGATCAGGCCGTAGTGCAGGAGCAGGGACGAGGCCTGAGATTGCGTGGGATTTGCCGCGAACGCATGGATCGAGCTGGCCGTGTCGGTCGTGTCACCGGACGGGGATGCGAGCAGCCCGGCCAGGAAGACGACGGGTCCGGCCGTCAACCCCACGCCCGCCAGCGTGGACATCGCTGACACCGCGCCGCCGACGCGCTCCGCCGTCGATCCCTGGTCGGTGGGGTGAGTGAACGCTTGCCTAGTTGGCGTGGTCATCTGACTTCTCCTCCGGGTTCAGGAAGGGCTAATGCTCTGGTGCTTCAGCACGGTGCCTGGGCGAGGTTGCGAGGTGGTTGCAGACCACGTAAGCGCATCTCGTGAGGGCGCAAACCGCGCGCAACAGCGGTGCAAACCTCCTCGACGACGCTGCATGCATGAAGATGACCACCGAGCCGGCGGTACGCCGCACAGCTGTTTCTGTCGAGCGCGACCGCGACCGGCGGGCTCTGATCCGCTTCGCTGCCGTGGCCCTGCCCACGGGTTGGATCCTGCTGAGCCTTCCGATCGTCCTCGACCAGCCGTCCGAGCCGTACGTGCTGGCCGTGCTGCTCCTGGGCCTGGTGATCCCGGCCGTGGTGCTGACCCGGCTAGACCCGGCCGCCAGTGTGCGCCGCGACCTGCTGCGAGATCTGGTGCGACTCCCGGGGCCGTCCTGGCTGCTGCTTCCCGCACTGGTGGTCATCCCGGCGATGACCTGGTGCGCCGCGGTCGCCACGGGCGGTGCTCGTTCGATGTCTGGGTCGCTGGCGGCCAGCGCAGCGATCAACGTCGTCTCGAGCCTGGTGATCGTCAACCTCTGGGAGGAGATGGCCTGGACGGGGTTCGTGCAACGGCGGGCGATCAGGACCTGGGGTTACTTCGGCGGCTCCACCTTGACCGCGGTCCTCTTCGCCGCGATCCACGCACCCCTCGCGGCCGACGGTGCCCACGACTCCGGCGAGGTCGCGCTCAACGCAGGCATCCTGCTGGGGTCCGCCTGGGGGCTGCGCTTGTTGATCGGCGCGCTCGACCTGGTCGGTGGGCACAGTCTCCTGGCGGTCGCGGTGCTGCATGCATCGTTCGTGCATCCGGTTCGTCAGGTAGGTCTCGACCGCCTCGTTCACGAGGCTGGTCGGGGTGACCAGACCCTCGGGGTTCTCGAGCTCGATGCGCTCCTTCAGCTCCTCGGCCAGCGCCCGTCGAGCGGCGGTCGCTGTGCGTCCGGACTTGCGGCAGCGTCCTTTGGTTCCGGTGCGGTCGCAGAAGGAGGCGTCGGCTCGCCACAGGCCGGGCCGGACCTGCTCGGTGCGGATCTTTCCGATCTCACCGGGACGGAGGGGGTTGCGTGCCATCGGGTCGTGCTTTCTGGTGGAGCGCCACACTCGTCGGTGGCAAGAGGGTTGCCGCCGTCAGCGGACGGGAGCTGGTCCGTGGACGGCGGCCCTGCGGGAACCGGTGGTGCGACCTGGCCGTCGTTGCCGAGTGATGGGAGGCAGATCTGCGGGCGCGGTCTTGCCGCGCTTGGACGCCTCGATGCCCTCCGCGAGGCTCCCGTCCGCGTTCTCGGTGTGGTCCTCGATCCACGCCAGCAGGTCGGCCAACCGGTAGCGGATGCTGCCGCCGACCTGCACTGCTCGCGGCCCGTAGCCGCGGCGCCGGGATCGCCACGTGCGCAGGGGTGGCGACCGGGACGCCCAGCAGCAGCGCCGCCTCGTCAGAGGTGAGGAGGCGGTGCTCGGCGAGACCCTCCGGCAGGCCGGAGGGGGCGGGAGATGCGATCTGAGTGGACATGGCTCTGGTGAACAGGTGTCCCCCGTAGCCCCACCTGGGCGTCGGCCGACCAGTCCGGTCCCACCGTCAGCGGCGCCGTCGAGACCCAAAAGTGGCGCAAAAGTGTGAATAGCGGGGCTCGGGGCCGGAGACGAGCAAACCCGCCGGAACCGTCTGCGCAGGTCAGGCGGGTTGTCGGGGCTCCCCCGGTTGGACTCGAACCAACAACCCTCCGGTTAACAGCCGAATGCTCTGCCAATTGAGCTACAGGGGATCGCTTCTCAGCGACCGACACCATAGCAACCGGGACCGGCGGGCACTAAATCAGTTCGGACCGCGCTCGCTCCAGGGCCTGGCCGGCGAGCGCGCGCACGCTCGGGTCGTCGGGGTCGACGCCCTCGTCGTACTCCACGAACCAGCCGACCTCGCCCCCGGTCGGTGCCCGGCGGGCGATCACGTTGAGGCCCTTCCGCCCACGTACGACGGCGCGTCGCTGGAGGACCACCGACGCGGTGACGCGCTCGCGCATCAGCTCCAGCAGCCGACCGGGCTCGTCGAGCACGAACCGGTGGACCGGCCGGGACAGGCCCCACTCCCCGACCTCGGAGACCTCCAGGAGCGACGCGTCGCGGTCCCAGGTGGCCCGCTCGACCTGCTCCCACGGGATCCGGCTGTGCTGGGTCTCTGCGACCACGACAAACGCCGCCCGTGTGCCCAGGAGCCACACTCCTGCGCTCTCGGCCGAGGCCAGGACCTTCTCCCCGCGCGGGAGGTCGGCGCGTGCCACCACCTCGGCGGGAGCCTCTTCCGGCCGCTCCCGCGCGGCGAACCGCATCAGCTGCCGCCGACGGCGAGCTCACGGAGGTTGCGGCGGTGCTGCTCGAGCGCGACCAGCTCGCCGAACATGCGGTTGTACTCCGTGGCGTGCTCCACCGGGTTGGTGCGCTGGAGCCGGGACTTGAGGTCGGCGATCCGGCGGAGGGCGGTGAGCTCCTGCAACCGGAAGACGTGTGTGGCGGCGTAGGTCTCGTCGGGCTCCTTGCCGGTGAGCAGCGGCTCGACCGCCACTGCGCTCAGCAGCGCCTGCACGGTCGGGTCGTCGGCCGCAGCGCGCAGGTCGGAGGCCCACTGCGCGCCGGCAGCGCTCGGCCCGCCGGAGCGCGCGACGGTCTCCCAGACCGCGCGGTAGGCGGGGTGTGTGAAGTCGTCGGGGCCGACGTCCTTGGTGGCCAGGCCGGTCAGCGGCGGGTGCTGGACGACGAGCTTGAGCGTCTCTCGCTCGATCGTGAGCCGAGGGTCGCGCGGGTCGGGCATCGGGATCCCCTGCCGCGGCGGAGATGCGGCCTGCGCACGAGGCCCCGCGGGCGACGACGACTTCGATGCGGCCCGTCGTACCTCACGTCGGGCGTCTTCCACCTCGATCCCGAGCATGCCCGCGAGCTCGCGGGCGAACGCGTCGACCTTGGACCGGTCGCGGATCGAGGAGACCAGCTTGGCCGCCTCACGAAGCGCGTCGATCCGGCCGTCGGCGCGGTCGAGGTCGTAGCGGTGCACGACGTTGCCGAGCACGAAGCGGTACAGCGGCACCCGTCGCGCGACGAGCTCGCGCACGGCGGCGTCACCCTTCTGCAGCCGCAGGTCGCACGGGTCGAGGCCGTCGGGCTCGATCGCGACGTAGGTCTGGGAGACGAACTGCTGGTCGCCGCCGAAGGCGCGCAGGGCCGCCTTCTGGCCGGCCTCGTCGCCGTCGAAGGTGAAGATCACCTCACCCCGGAACTCCTCGTGGTCGTGCAGCAGCCGGCGTACGACGCGGGCGTGGTCGTCGCCGAACGCCGTGCCGCAGGTGGCGACCGCGGTCATCACGCCGGACAGATGGCACGCCATCACGTCGGTGTAGCCCTCGACCACCACGGCCTGCGAGGAGCGCGCGATGTCGCGGCGGGCGAGGTCGATGCCGTAGAGCACCTGGCTCTTCTTGTAGATCGGCGTCTCGGGAGTGTTGAGGTACTTCGCCTCGATCCGGTCGTCTTCGAAGATCCGCCGGGCGCCGAAGCCGATGGTGTCGCCACTGGTGTCGCGGATCGGCCACATCAGGCGGCCCCGGAACCGGTCGTAGTGCCCGCGGCCCAGCCCGATCAGGCCGGACGCCACCAGCTCCTCGTCACCGAACGAGCGCGCCTTGAGGTGCTTGTAGAGGTTCTCGCCGCCGCGTGGGGAGAACCCGACCCCGAACGTGGACGCCGCGTCCAGGTCGAACCCGCGCTGGTCGAGGAACTGCCGGGCCGCCAGCGCCTCGGACGTGGCCAGCTGGTCGACGTAGTACGCCGCCGCGACCTTGTGCGCCTCGATCAGGCGCGGCCGCTGGGGACCACCGCTGGGGCGCGCCGGACCGCCTTCCTCGTAGCGCAGCTGGACGCCGTACTTCTCCGCAAGCCGCTCGACGGTGTCGGTGAAGGGCAGGCCGTCGATCTTCATCACGAACGTGATGACGTCGCCGCCTTCCTGGCAGCCGAAGCAGTGGAAAAACTGTCTGGACGGGTTGACGTTGAACGATGGCGACTTCTCGTCGTGGAACGGGCACAGACCCTTGAACGAGCCGCCGCCCGCGCTCCGGAGCGTGACGTACTGCGAGACCACCTCATCGATGCGCGCCTTGTCGCGCACCTCGGCGATGTCCTCCTCGCGGATCCGGCCTGCCACGTCGCGGAGTCTACGTGGGGCTACGGACCTGTCGGCGGGCGCGCGTAACGTCGCGCCATGAGCAAGGTGACCTACTACACCGCGACGACCGTCGACGGGTTCATCGCCGACGCCGACAACTCCCTGCAGTGGCTCTTCGACGTGGGAGATCCCGAGGACGAGGGGGGCGAGTGGGACGCCTTCATCGCCCGCATCGGCGCCCTGGTGCTGGGGCGCACGACCTACGAGTGGGTGCTCGACCACGAGGACCTGTTGGCGCACCCGGAGCGATGGCGCGGGTTCTACGGCGACCGGCCGAGCTGGGTGTTCAGCCACCACGACCTGCCGCCGCTGCCCGGGTGCGACATCCGCTTCGTGCGGGGAGGCGTCGCCGAGCACGCGGGGGAGATCCTGGCGTCGGCCGGCGACCGTGACCTGTGGGTGGTCGGCGGCGGCGACCTGGTCGGGCAGTTCGACGACGCCGGCCTTCTCGACGAGATCGTGGTCTCGGTGATGCCCGTGTTCCTCGGAGCCGGCGCCCCCCTGCTCCCCCGCCGGCTCACGTCCGAGCGCATCTCGCTGCGCGAGATCAGCCGCCGCGGGCAGCACGCGCGGCTGTCCTTCGACGTACGCCGGCGGGCCGAGTCGGCGGGCTGACCCATTGGGAGGTGTCGTGCTCACCACCGGGCTGGTTGGGTGGAGGGATGAAGAAGCTTCCGCTGTTGATCGCCGCCGGGGTTGGCTACGTGCTGGGCACGAGGGCCGGCCGCGAGCGCTACGACCAGATCCGCGACGCTGTCCTGAAGGTGCGCAACGACCCCCGCGTGCAGGAGAAGGCCAGGCAGGCCGCCGACGTGGCACGTGAGCAGGCGCCCGTGATCAAGGACAAGGTGAGCGAGGGTGCCCATGCCGCGGCCGACAAGGTGAAGAGCACCACGGGCTCGAGCGAACCCCAGGGACCCGTAGCAGGCGCACCCCGCCCTCAGTAGTCGCCGGTCATCTGGTTCACCAACGACTCGCCCGCGACGAAGCGGGACACCTGCTCGCGCACGAGCCGGTAGGCCCGCGGCCACATCGCGCTGCTGGCGCCGCCGACGTGCGGCGAGACCAGCAGGCGGGGCGCCTTCCACAGCGGGTGGCCGGCCGGCAGCGGCTCCGGGTCGACCACGTCGATCGCGGCTGCGATCCGGCGCGAGGTCAGCTCGGCGAGAAGCGCGTCGGTGTCGACAACCGCACCACGTGCCACGTTGACCAGCAACGCGTCGTCCTTCATCCGGGCCAGGAAGCCCGCGTCGACCAGCCCGCGGGTCTGGTCGGTGAGGGGGACGACGAGGACCACCACGTCCGCGCCGGGCACCAGGTCCGGCAGCTCCTCGAATCCGTGCACGTCCTCGCGCGCCCGCCGGGCCACCTTCACCACCTCGACCTCGAACGGCAGCAGCCGGCGCTCGATCGCCTCACCGATGGCGCCGTACCCGACGATCAGCACCCGCTTGTCGGCAAGGGCGGGCAGGGGCCGCTGGTGCCACTCCTCGCGGTCCTGCTCGCGCACGAACTCCGGGATGCCGCGTAGCGACGCCAGTGTGAGGGCCAGCACCAGCTCGGCGGTGGAGGTGTCGTGGATACCGCGCCCGTTGCACAGCAGGACGCCCTCGGGCACGTGCGGAGCGATGTGCTCGACGCCGGCGGTCAGGGTCTGCACCACGCGCAGCCGCGGCATCGCGGCCATCAGCTCCGCGGCGCCGCGCGCGAAGTTGTACGGCGGCACGTAGAACTCCACCTCGTCGATCGACGCCGGTCGCCGCCAGTCGTCGCGGGTCGGGTCGGCCTTCTCGTAGCGCAGTCCGGCCGGCGCCGGGTCGAGACGTGAGGCGTCGAAGGGCAGCCAGACCAGGGGTTCCGAGGTGCTCATGCGCCCAGCCTAGGAGCCGAGCCCGGTCAGCTCCACGAGCCGGTCGAGGTGGTGGTCGAACAGCTGTCGCGGCTCCGTGAGCGTGTCCGCTCCGTACTGCCCGAACACCTCGAAGCTCACCGAGCCGAAGAGCGCGGTCCACGCCAGCATCGCCCGAGCCAGCACCCCGTCGGGCAGGTCGACGCCGATCTCGTCCCGGATCCGTGCGAAGTCGGCGGACAGCTTGCGCGGCACCTTGGTCACCTGTCCCCCGTCGGCGACCGTGCCGTCGACCCAGGCATCGGCGACCAGACGAGCCAGGGCGACCACGACGCGGGTGCCCGGTCCGGTGGTGCGCTCGGCTGGGGCGCGGTAGTCGGGCACCGGGCTTCCGAAGATCAGCGCGTACCTGGCCGGCTCCGCCAGCGCCCAGTCCCGGACGGCATGGCCGGCGGCACGCAGCCGTCCGGCGTGGTCACCGGCACGACGGCGGGCGATCGCGGCGTCGACCCGGTCGCCGACCTCGTTGTAGGCGTCGACGACGAGCAGGGTGAGCAGGTCGTCGCGGCTCTTGACGTAGCGGTAGACCGCCGACGACACGACGCCGAGGTCGCGCGCCACCGAGCGCAGGGACAGCGACGCCGCGCCGACGCTGGCGAGCTGCTCGCGGCCGAGCCGGAGGATTTCGTCGAGGGTCTGCTCATGTGCGCGCTGACGGGGCGTGGGCATGGCCCCATCGTGGACAAGAGCGAGATCGCTGTCAACATTTGCGCGCGTTGCTCATTTTAGAGAGCGGTGCTCTTGCTTTTTGGGGGAAATGGATGCACGCTGGCAGTCAGCCCGACACGCGGGCCAGCAGCACTCCCAGGAGGACCCCATGTCAGATCTCCACGTCGTCACCGGAGCCGGCCCCGTCGGATGGACCGTCGCCGAGCAGCTCGCGAGGGCCGGCCAGGAGGTGCGTGTGCTGACCCGGTCAGGGTCCGGCCCGGAGCACCCGCTGATCGAGCGCCGAGCCGTCGACGTCTCCGACGCCGTTGCCTTCGCGGCCGCAGCCCGTGGCGCCCGGGCGGTCTTCCACTGCGTGCACGGCACGTCGTACTCGGAGAAGACCTGGCGCCGGGAGCTGCCCGGCACCGAGCAGACCGTGCTGCGTGTCGCCCACGACAACGGGGCCGTCGTGGTGTTCCCGGAGAGCCTGTACTCCTACACCCGGCCCACCGAGCCGATGACCGAGGACAACCCGCGCGACTGGGACCACGGCAAGGGCGCGGTGCGGCGTGACCTGCTGCGGGCTCGCGCAGACTCCCCCACCGACACGGTCAGTGTGGTGGCGTCCGACTTCGTGGGGCCGCGGCTGCTGGCCAACGGCTACATGGGTGAGCGCGTGGTGAGCAAGGTGCTCGACGGCGGCACGATCCGGGTGCTCGGGTCGCTCGACCAGCCGCACTCGTGGACCTACGTGCCCGACCTCGCCGCCGCCATGGTCCGCGCCTCGCAGCGACCGGACCTCTGGAACACGGTGCTCCACGCCCCGACCAACGCGCCGCTCACCCAGCGACAGATGATCGCCGCCTTCGTGCGCGCGGCGGGCACCACGTCGCCCCGGCTCGGCACAGTCCCGGGCTGGCTGCTGCGCGCGATCGGACTGGTGCACCCGCCGACCCGGGAGCTGGCGGTGATGCAGTACCAGCTCGAGCAGCCCTTCGTCATGGAGTCGGGGAAGAGCCAGGCCCTGCTCGACCTGGCGCCGACCCCGGTCGAGGAGATGGCGGCACAGACCATCGCGTGGTGGCGGGCTCGGATCTCCTAGCCGTCAGGCCCCCGCACCTGGCGAGGACCGGACGAGGCGGCGGTGCCAGGCGACGGCCGACCCGTCGGTGAGCGAGGCGATCTGGTCGACCAGCACCCGGGTGCGCGCGGCGTCATCGGCGGCGGCCTCGTGGTCGAGCCGGAACTGCGGGTCGAGCAGGTCCGGGCCACCCTTCTCCAGCGCCGCGAACAGCTCGTGGAGGAGCACCCGTTGCCGGTCCATCACCTCGACCCGGCCGGGCGCCTCCATCACGAACCGGGCCGCGACCCCCTTGAGCACGCCGATCTCGGCGGCCGTCTCGCGAGGCACCACGAGGTCTGCCGTGTGGCGCACCAGCGGCCCGGTGCCGTGCACGTCACGGGTGGCGTGCTGCACGCTGCCGCAGAAGACCCCGATCACGTCGGACGTGAGGTTCTTCAGCGCGGCCAGCGCCCGGCGGCTCCCGTCGTACGACGCGGCCGGCCAGGCCTCGATCGTGCGCAGCCGGTCGTACGCCGCGTCGAGCTCGGCGTCGTCGCTGTCGGGGAGGTACCAGCCCCGCACCGTCGTCCACACGTCGTGGCGCAGCCCGTCGTCGGCCAGGGCGGGCAGGTCGATCAGCCCGGCCACGACGCCGTCCTCGAGGTCGTGCACGGAGTAGGCGACGTCGTCGGCGAGGTCCATCACCTGCGCCTCGACGCAGCGTCGGTCACCCGGGACCCCGGCGCGGAGCCAGGCGAAGACCGGGCGCTCGTCGTCGTAGACCCCGAACTTCACCGCACGGTCGCCCTCACCCCGCGGCCACGGGTACTTGGTGCAGGCGTCGAGCGTGGCCCGGGTCAGGTTGAGCCCGATCGAGCGGCCGTCGGCGTCGGTCGACTTAGCCTCGAGGTGGGTGAGGATGCGTAGGGTCTGGGCGTTGCCCTCGAACCCGCCGTCGGATCGCGCGATCTCGTCGAGCACCCGCTCGCCGTTGTGGCCGAAGGGCGGGTGGCCGAGGTCGTGGGCGAGGGCGGCGGTCTCCGCGAGGTCGGGGTGGCAGCCGAGCACGTGGGCCACGTCGCGGGCGACCTGGGCGACCTCGAGGCTGTGGGTGAGCCGGTTGCGCACGAAGTCGTCGGTGGCGGGACCGACCACCTGCGTCTTCGCGGCGAGCCGGCGCAGGGCAGCGGAGTGCACCACCCGCGCCCGGTCGCGCTCGAAGGGCGTGCGCTCCGGAGCGGGCACGCGCTTGGCCGGTTCGTCGACCCAGCGGGTCCGGTCGCTTTCGTCGTACAGGTCGTCCCAGGTCATCTCGGCCCGAGACTAGTGGCCGCCGGCTACAGCCACCCGTTGCCGTCCGCGACCAGCACCGCCTCGGCCCGGTTGCCCGCGTTGGTCTTGCCGATCGCGGCGGACAGGTGGTTGCGCACGGTGCCCTCGGAGAGGAACAGCTTCTTCGCGATCGCGGCGACCGAGGACCCGTCGCGAGCAGCCCGGAGCACGTCGCTCTCGCGGGCGGTCAACGGCGACTCGCCCGCGAGCAGGCTGTCGGTGGCGAGCGCCGGGTCGACGACGCGCAGGCCCTGGTGGATGCGGCGGACGGCGTCCGCGAGCTGGCTGGCCGGGGTGTCCTTGACCACGAACCCGCTGGCGCCCGCCTGCAGCGCGCGCCGCAGGTAGCCCGGCCGGCCGAACGTGGTCACGATCAGCACCCTGGTCTCCGGCGCCGCGGCACGCACCGCCGCGGTCGCGGAGATCCCGTCGAGGCCGGGCATCTCCACGTCGAGCAGTGCGACGTCGGGCCGGTGCTCGAGGACGGCCGCCACCACCGCGTCGCCCGTGCCGACCTCGGAGACCACCTCAAGGTCGGGCTCGAGGTTGAGCAGGGCGGTGAGCGCGCCGCGGACCAGGGCCTGGTCGTCGGCCAGGAGCAGCCGGATCGTCAATCGGGGGGTGGTCACGGAACGAGGACCCGGAGCGCGTAGCCCGACGGCTCGACCGCCCGCGTGACGACGGTGCCGCCGAGGGCAGCGGCGCGTTCCCGGAGCCCGAGCAGCCCACTGCCACCGGCCGGCGCCTCCTTCGGGCCGTGCCCGTCATCGAGCACCTCGGCCGCGTCGGGGGTGAGCCGCACGGTGCAGCGCCGGGCGCCGCTGTGCCGGATCACGTTGGTGACGCCCTCGCGCACCGTCCACGCGAACAGCTCGCGCCGGTCGCTGGGCACCTCTTCGGTGGAGTTCGGCAGGTCGGCGTCGATCTCCGCGGCCGCCAGGGCCGTGCGCGCGCGGGCCAGCTCGCCGGGGAGGGTCAGCTCGCGATAACCCTCCACCGCGCGTCGTACGTCGAAGAGCGCGTCGCGGGAGAGCCGTTCCAGGTCGGCGACCTCGGCCTTCGCCCGGGCGGGGTCGACGTCGAGCAGGCGCTGGGCGAGCTCCGCCTTGACCGTGATCACGGTCAGCGAGTGCCCGAGGATGTCGTGGAGGTCGCGGGCGAACCGGTTGCGCTCCTCGGAGACCGCAAGCCGACGGTTCTCGTCGTTCGCGACGATCAGCTGGGCGTTGCGGGTCAGCATCTGCTGGATCCCCCAGACCGCGACGGTGGCCGCGAGCATGCTCAGCAGCAGCCCCGGGTCGGGCTCCCACCCGGGGACCACGAAGCCAGCGAGGTAGAACGCGCCCGCGGTGACCAGCGCCGCCGGGATCGACCACGGGTTGGGCAGGGTCATCGCGCAGACCACGCACAGGTAGACCCCGGTCGCCGTGCCCGGCTGGCCGATGCTGAGCATCACCACCAGCGAGAGTCCGGCCAGCGCCGCGAGGTTGGCCAGTGCCCGGCCGAGCGCCTGGCACGGCTGACCCTCACGCATCGACATCCGGCGGCGGGCGAACACCGCGATGTACGCCGCCGCGAAAGCGAGCGTGCCCAGCATCCCGACCCAGCCAGACAGCCGGTCGCGCTGGTCCCACCCGGCCGCCAGCGGCTGGATCAGGAACAGGGTCCAGATCGCGATGAAGAACAGCCCCCAGCGGCCAGGACGACCGTCGAGGTCGCCCGAACCGGGCTGCGAGGTGGTCTCCGGCTGGCTCATCGTGCTCAACGCTAGTCCCGGCGGGTCAGACCCGCGCGGTGTCCTTGCTCATCCGCCAGGCGGCACCTGCGACGAACACCAGGAACCAGCCGACGGCATTGACCAGGGCGTACCAGGGCAGCTCGTGGGTGAGCGGCGACCGGGCCACCTCGGCGACGCCGTACATCGGTGTGAAGACCGCGACGTGCCAGACCGCGGAGCCCGCGGTGAGCGGGATGAAGACCCCACCCAGGAACGACATCAGCGCCAGGCCGGGCCCGAGGATCTGCATCGCGTTCTCGCCCGGGACCACGTAGCCGACGAAGACACCGAGTGCCGCGAAGGTCAGGGTGCAGACCAGCGTCACCAGCGCGCACGCGATCCACACGTGGAGCGGCATCTCCGGCTCACCCTGGACGATCCCGGCGAAGTTGACGACGGCGACCGCGATCGCACCCATGACGAGGGCGACGAGCGCCTTGATCAGGATGTAGACGACCGGGTTGAGCGGGGTCAGCCGGAGCTGGCGGGACCAGCCCAGCGAACGCTCGAGAGCGACCATCGCGCCACCGGCCGCAGCCGTCAGCGCAGCGCCGTACAGCGCCATCGAGACCATGATGTACGCCGACACGTTGCCGCTGCCAACGCGGGCCTGGGAGCCGCTGGTGCCGCCGAACGCGAAGAACATCGCGGCCGGGAAGATCAGCGTGAAGATGATCGTGCGCCGGTTGCGCAGCATCCGCTTGAGCTCGATCCGCAGCACGGTGGCGTTGAAGCCGCCGAACGGCGGGACGCGCCGGGCGGTCGGGTCGATCGGGGCCAAGGTGCTCACGTTTTCGGGGTCCCCGCGGAAGCGTGAGCTTGCGAGCGGTTTCGTGGGGTGGTTCATCACGCGTCTCCTTCCTCGTCGTCGGGCCGCCCGGTGAGGCTGAGGAACGCTTCCTCGAGCCCACGGGCGACGATCTCCAGGTCGCTGGCGTCGGTCTGCGTGAGCAGGTAGCGCGCGACCGCGTCGCTGTCCTTGGCGTGCACGTAGAGCTGGTCGCCGCGGACCTCGACGGTGTCCACTCCCCCGAGGCTGGACAGGGCCGCGGTGTCGGCCCCCCGCAGGGTGGCCCGCACCGTGCGGCCCGCGGCGAGCGCCTTGACCTCGCTGCCGCTGCCGTCGGCCACGATCCGGCCGTTGCTGACCAGGATGATCCGGTCGGCGTACTGGTCGGCCTCCTCGAGGTAGTGCGTCGCGAACAGCACCGTGCGGCCCTGCTGGGCGTCGCGGCGGATCGCCCCCCAGAACGCGCGGCGTCCCTCGACGTCCATGCCGGTCGTCGGCTCGTCGAGGAGCAGCAGGGCCGGGTCGGAGAGCAGCGCCATCGCGAACCGGAGCCGCTGCTGCTCGCCCCCGGAGCACTTCGCCACCTTGCGGTCGGCGATGGTGGCGATCCCGGCGCTGACCAGCACCTCGTCGACCGGCCGGGTGTCCGCGAACAGGCTCGCGGTGTACTCCACGGTCTCGCGCACCGAGAGGTCCTTGAGCAGCCCCCCGGTCTGCATGACCGCGGCGACCAGCCCGCGGGCGATCGCGTTGCGCGGCTCCATGCCGAAGACCTCGGCCGATCCCGACGTCGGCCGCGAGAGCCCGAGGATCATGTCGATGGTCGTGGTCTTGCCGGCCCCGTTGGGGCCCAGGAATGCGACGACCTCACCGGGCTCCAGCACCAGGTCGACCCCCCGCACCGCGTGCACCGACCCGAAGTCCTTGGACACCCCGGTCAGCCGTACCGCCGGCACCCTCGTCGTACGCCCCGAGGCGCCCTCCATCTGCAACGTCATGCGCCCAGCCTGCTGCATCGCGACCCTCCGCCCCTGGTCCCCCGATCACGACCCGGACGTGACAAATGTCAGCCAGTTCCGCGAGAGGTCAGTTGTGGTTGCCTGAAATGCACCCACAGGGCAGTCGTGTCGCACCTCGGCGCTTCCGGCAGCAACCAGAAGTGACGTGTCAGCGGGTGGGGTGGCCGGAGGCGGCGAGGGCGTGCTTCACGTCGGCGATACGGAGGGTGCCGAAGTGGAAGACGGTGGCGGCGAGGACGGCGTCGGCGCCGGCGTCGACGGCGGGCGGGAAGTGCTCGACCGCGCCCGCTCCGCCGCTGGCGATGACCGGGATCGAGACCTCGGCCCGGACCAGGCGGATCAGCTCGAGGTCGAAGCCGTCGGTGGTGCCGTCGGCGTCCATCGCGTTGAGCAGGATCTCGCCGGCGCCGAGGTCGGTGGCACGGCGGGCCCACTCGACGGCGTCGAGACCGGCGCTCTTCCGCCCGCCGTGGGTCGTGACCTCGAAGCCGGAGGTCGTGTCGCCGCCGCGGCGCGCGTCGAGCGAGAGCACCAGCACCTGGTTGCCGAACCGGTCGGCGATCTCGGCGACCAGCTCGGGGCGGTGGATGGCGGCGGTGTTCACCGCGATCTTGTCGGCGCCGGCGCGGAGCAGCGTGTCCACGTCGTCCACGGAGCCGATCCCGCCGCCGACGGTCAGCGGGATGAACACCTGCTCGGCCGTTCGCGACACGATGTCGAGCGTGGTGGCGCGTCCCTCGTGTGAGGCGGAGATGTCGAGGAACGTGAGCTCGTCGGCGCCCTCCGCGTCGTAGAGCCGGGCCAGCTCGACCGGGTCGCCGGCGTCGCGGAGCTCACGGAAGTTCACGCCCTTGACCACGCGCCCGGCGTCGACGTCCAGGCACGGGATCACGCGCACGGCGAGCGTCATTCGTTTGATCCTGGCCGGTCCGGCCAGGTGAGGTCGAGCGCGTCCTCGAGGGTGAACCGGCCCTCGTAGAGCGCGGTCCCGACGATCGCCCCCTCGACGCCCTCGCCGACGAGCTCCATCAGCGCGGAGAGGTCGGCGAGCTCGGTGATCCCGCCGGACGCGACGACGGGGGCGTCGGTGGTGGCGCACACGTCGCGCAGCAGCTGCAGGTTCGGTCCCTGGAGCATGCCGTCCTTGTTCACGTCCGTGACCACGTATCGCGCGCAGCCTTCGCCGTCGAGGCGGGCCAGCACGTCGTAGAGGTCGCCGCCGTCGCGGGTCCAGCCACGGGCCGCCAGCGTCTGTCCGCGGACGTCGAGCCCGATCGCGATCCGGTCACCGTGCTCGGCGATCGCCTTGGCGCACCACTCGGGTTGCTCGAGCGCCGCGGTGCCGATGTTGACCCGGCGGCAGCCGGTCGCCAGGGCCGCCGCGAGCGAGTCGTCGTCGCGGATCCCGCCGCTCATCTCGACCCGGATGTCGAGGGCACCGACGATGCGCGCCTGGAGCCCCCGGTTGTCACCGCGCCCGAACGCGGCGTCGAGGTCGACCAGGTGCAGCCACTCCGCGCCGGCGTCCTGCCAGCGCAGCGCGGCCTCCACCGGGTCGCCGAAGTGCTTCTCCGAGCCCGCCACCCCCTGCACGAGCTGGACCGCCCGGCCGTCGGCGATGTCGACGGCGGGCAGGAGCTCGAGGTGGGGCATGGGGTCCTCTCAGGCGGTGAACGACACGAGCAACGGGAGCAGCAGCAGTGTGACGACGAGTGCGGCCAGCCGGGCGGGCCAGTCGTCGCGGAAGATCCAGACCACCACCTGCACGAGCACAAGGACGGCGACCAGCAGCCGCAGCCGGGTGCGGCGGCGCTCGGCGAGGATGCCGGTCGGCCTGCCGCCCGACCGTCTGGGCAGCCACCGCGTCAGCGCCCGCTTGCGGGCACGGGTCCGTGCGGCGCGCTCCTGCGCCGCGGCACGGGCCGCCTGCTTGGCAGCGGCCTCGCGTTCGCGTTCGGCCCGGCGCTGGGCGCGTTCCTTGCTCATGCGGGCAGGCCATCCACCCAGTTGCGCAGCAGCCGCGCGCCCGCGTCGCCGGACTTCTCCGGGTGGAACTGGGTGGCGCACAGCGGTCCGTTCTCGACCGCGGACACGAACCGGTCGCCGCCGTGCTCCGTCCAGTGCACGTACGGCGCGCGCGTGCGGTTGTTGGTGACCAGGGTCCAGTCGCGCACGCCGTAGGAGTGCACGAAGTAGAAGCGCTCGTCCTCGACGCCGTCGAACAGCCGGCTCCCGGATGCGACCTCGACGGTGTTCCACCCCATGTGCGGTACGACGGGCGCGCGCAGCCGCTCCACCGTGCCCGGCCACTCGCCGCAGCCCTCGGTGGTCACGCCGTGCTCGGCGCCGTGCTCGAACAGGATCTGCATGCCGACGCAGATGCCCAGCACCGCGCGCCCGCCCGCCAGCCGACGGCCGATGATCTCGCCGCCGTGCACCGCCTGCAGCCCGTCCATGCACGCACGGTAGGCCCCGACGCCGGGCACCACGAGGCCGTCGCAGTCCATCGCGGCCTCCCGGTCGGCGGACAGGGTGACCGACGCACCGGCCCGCTCGAGGGCCCGGACCGCGGAGCGGAGGTTGCCCGACCCGTAGTCGAGGACGGTGACCTGAGCGATCAGAGTGAGCCCTTGGTCGACGGGACGCCGGTCTCGCGCGGGTCGATCGCGACCGCGTCGCGGAGCGCCCGGGCGACCGCCTTGAACTGCGCCTCGACCAGGTGGTGCGGGTCGCGCGACGCCAGCACCCGCACGTGCAGCGCGATCTGCGCGTGGTGGGCGATCGTCTCGAACACGTGGCGGGTCAGCGAGCCGAGGTAGGCGTCACCGATCAGCACGAACTCCTGGCCCTCCGGCTCGCCGGTGTGCACGCAGTAGGGCCGGCCGGAGACGTCGACCGCGCACTGCACCAGTGCCTCGTCGAGCGGCACCAGCGAGTCGCCGAAGCGACGGATTCCGGCCTTGTCGCCGAGCGCCTCCCGCAGCGCCTCGCCGAGCACGATCGCGGTGTCCTCGACCGTGTGGTGGGCGTCGATGTGCGTGTCGCCCTCGGTCTGGACGGTCAGGTCGATCAGGGCGTGTCGCCCGAACGCGGTCAGCATGTGGTCGTAGAACCCCACGCCGGTGGAGACGTCGGTGCGTCCGGCGCCGTCGAGGTCGACCTCGACCAGCACCTTCGACTCCTTGGTCTGGCGCTCGATCCGTGCGGTGCGTTTGCCTGGGCGGCTCATGTCGCGACCCTTCCGTTCTCCTGTGCGTCGGACACATTGTCCAGTGCCTGCGCGAATGCCGCCATCTCGTCCTCCGTGCCGATGGACACGCGCAGCCACCCCTCGGGCCCGGTCTCGCGGATCAGCACCCCCTGGTCGAGCAGCGACTGCCACACGGCGTGCCGGTCGGCGAACCGGCCGAAGAGCACGAAGTTGGCGTCGGACTCGGCCACGTCGTACCCGCGCCCGCGCAGCCGGTCGACGGTGCGGTCGCGCTCCTGGCGCAGCATCTCGACGTTGGCGAGCAGCGCGTCGGCGTGCCGGAGCGCGGCGCTCGCGGTGGCCTGGGTGACCGCGGAGAGGTGGTAGGGCAGGCGCACCACCCGGAGCGCGTCACAGATCTCCGGCGACGCGGCCAGGTAGCCGAGCCGGGCACCGGCAAGCGCGAACGCCTTGCTCATGGTGCGGGTGACGACCAGGTTCGGGTGCTCCCCCAGCAGCTCAAGCGCACTCGGGCGGCCGGCGCGCCGGAACTCGGCGTACGCCTCGTCGATCACCACCACGCCGGTGTCACCGACCAGCCGCACAGAGCTCGCCGGTCACGTCGTGCGGCAACGCGGTGCCGGTCGGGTTGTTCGGCGACGGGAGCAGCACGACGCTCGGCCGGTGGTCGGCGACCAGGTCGCGGGCGTGGTCGAGGTCGAAGCCGAAGTCCTCGCGCCGACGGCCGGCGACCCAGGTGGTCATCGCGTCACGGGCGTACTCCGGGTACATCGAGTACGTCGGCGCGAACGAGACAGCGGTGCGCCCGGGTCCCCCGAAGGCCTGGAGGATCTGGAGCATCACCTCGTTGGACCCGTTGGCGGCCCAGATCTGCTCGGCCCCCAGGACGACCCCGGACTCCTTGCCGAGGTACTCGGCCAGGCCGGCCCGGAGCTCGGTGAACTCGCGGTCGGGGTAGCGGTTCAGCGTCGCGGCGGCGGTCAGCACCGAGCGCGCGATGTCGGCGACGCACTCCTCGCCGGGCGGGTAGGGGTTCTCGTTGACGTTGAGCTGCACCGGCACGTCGAGCTGCGGTGCGCCGTACGGCTCGATGCCGACCAGCTCGTCACGCAGCGGTGGGGTCCACTGCACCGGGGTCATTTCGCCTCGAAGCGCACCCGGACGGCGGCGCCGTGCCCGGGGAGGTCCTCGGCCTCGGCGAGCGCCACGACGTGGTGGGCCACCTCCTGCAGGGCCGCGCGGTCGTACTCGACCACGTGCACCGCGCGCAGGAACGAGCGCACCGAGAGGCCCGAGGAGTGGCACGCGCAGCCACCGGTGGGCAGCACGTGGTTGGAGCCGGCGCAGTAGTCGCCGAGCGACACGGGGGCGAAGGCGCCGACGAACACCGCGCCTGCGTTGCGCACCCGGGCCGCGTGGACGGCGGCGTCGGCGGTCTGGATCTCGAGGTGCTCGGCGGCGTAGGCGTTGACCACGTCGAGGCCCTGGTCCATGTCGTCGACGAGCACGATGCCGCTCTGGCTGCCGCTGAGGGCGGTGCCGATCCGGTCGGTGTGCCGCGTCGCGTGCACCTGCTTCTCGAGCTCGGCCTCGACGTCGTCGGCCAGCCGGAGCGAGTCGGTGACCAGCACGGAGGCGGCCATCGGGTCGTGCTCGGCCTGGCTGACCAGGTCGGCCGCGACGTACGCCGCCTCGGCGGTGTCGTCGGCGAGGATCGCGATCTCGGTCGGCCCGGCCTCGGAGTCGATGCCGACGACACCCTTGAGCAGGCGTTTCGCCGCGACCGTGTGGATCGCGCCGGGACCGGTGACCAGGTCGACCGGTCGGCACTCGCCGGCGCCGTACGCGAGCATCGCGATCGCCTGCGCACCACCGACCGCGTAGACCTCGTCGACGCCGAGCAGCGCGCACGCCGCCAGGATCGTCGGGTGCGGCAGCCCCCCGTGGTTTCGCTGCGGCGAGCTGGTCAGGGCGATCGAGCCGACACCGGCGATCTGCGCCGGGACCACGTTCATCAGCACGCTGGAGACCAGCGGCGCGATCCCGCCGGGCACGTAGAGGCCGACCCGGTCGACCGGGACCATCCGCTTCGTCACGCGCGCACCCGGACCCAGGTCGGTGGCGCCGTCGGTCTCGAGCTCGGCGGCGCAGGTCGCGCGCAGCCGGCGCACGGACTCCTCGAGACCCGCCCGGACCTCCGGGTCGAGCGTCTCGAGAGCCTCGGCCAGGGCCGCGGCGGGCACCCGGATGTCGTCCTGCACGACGCCGTCGAACCGCTCGGAGTACGCGCGGACCGCCTCGATCCCGCGCACCCGCACGTCGTCGCAGATCGGGCGGACCACTTCCAGCGCGGCCTCGACGTCGGCGTCGGCACGCGGCACCAGGGTGCGGTAGTCCGGGGAGCCGGTAGCGGCTCCGCGGAGGTCGATCCGGCGCATCATGGGGCCAGTCTAGGTACCCGACTACGGTTGACTCGTGACGACCACCCCACGAGAGCGCTCGCCGCGGGCCCCCCTGAGCCTGTCGAAGGGCTCCCGCTCCCGCGGGGACCCCGAATGAGCGTCCGGATGCCGATGTTCCCGCTGAACACGGTGCTCTTCCCCGGCGTGACCACTCCCCTGCACGTCTTCGAGGACCGCTACCGGGCGCTGGTGCACCACCTGCTCACCGAGGACGACCCGACCCAGCGAGTGTTCTGCGTGACCGCGATCCGGGAGGGCTACGAGGTGGGCGACCACGGCGTCCAGTCGCTCCACACCACCGGGACCGTGATGCAGCTGACGGAGGTCGAGGAGTACCCCGACGGCCGCTTCGACATCGAGGTGGTCGGCCGGCAGCGGATGCGGCTGCACGAGCTGGACACCTCGGGCCCCTACCTGGTCGGCCTGGTCGACATCCTCGAGGATCCGGACCAACCCGAGGCGGAAGCCGAGGCCGAACGGACCCTGGCCACGTTCGAGACCTACCGGCGACGAGTCGCCGAGCTCCGCGGCGGGCCCGTCCTGTCCGGTGGGCTGCCGCGCGACCCGACCTACCTGTCCTGGTCGCTGGCGACCGCCTGCCTGCTCACGCTGCCCGAGCGCCAGTCGCTGCTGGAGGCGCCCGACACCGCGAGCCGGCTGGTGCTGCTGCGCCGCTCGCTGGTCAACGAGCTGCGCGCGATGAAGGCCGTACCCTCCCTCCCCGCGACCGAGGTGGCGCGCACCCGGTGGAACCCCAACTGATGGCGAGACGACGGACCGTCGGGACCCCCGCGACGGTGGCGCTGGAGCAGGCAGGCGTCACCTTCACCGTCCACGCCTACGACCACGACCCGCGCAGCGCGTCGTACGGCCTGGAGGCGGCCGACGCGCTCGGCCTCGACCCCGCCGCGGTCCTCAAGACCCTCCTCGCCGAGGTCGACGGCGAGCTGGTCGTGGCGGTCGTGCCCGTGAGCGGACAGCTCGACCTGAAGGCGCTGGCCTCGGCGCTCGGTGGCAAGCGGGCGGTGATGGCCGACCCCGCCGTCGCGGAGCGTACGACGGGCTACGTCGTGGGCGGGATCTCCCCGATCGGGCAGCGCAGGCGGCTGCGCACCGTCGTCGACGAGACAGCGGCGGGCCGGACGGTCGTCTACGTCAGCGGCGGCCGGCGGGGCGTCGACCTGGGCCTGGACCCGGTCGACCTGGTCCGCGTGCTCGACGCACAGGTCGCGCGGATCGGCCGGACCTAGAACTCAGTCCGTGGCTCCGGACTGGGTCGATGCTGGTTGGACGTCGCGTCTGGCCGCCTTGGTTCCCCAGATCACGACCACCGAGCCGATCAGGAACCCGATCGGCCAGGCCACCACCACGAGCGGGGAGATCACGTTGAGCGAGTCAGGGAACCGGCTCCCGACGGCGGCGGCCTTCGCGAGCGCGGCGACGTCCTGGTGACCGAGCATCCGGCCCAGCGCGAGGGCCAGGAGGCCGCCGGCGAGGCTGGCGGCGTAGCCGACGAGGACGACGAGCAGCGGGCGGCGGTTGCGCCAGTGGGTGAGGACCACCCCACCGAGGATGGCCGCCACCAGCCCGACCACGACGAACCACCCGTCGCCCTGGACCCGCCGGCCGAGCTCGACCTGGAGCATGGCCGCGTTGTCGCTGGTGCGCGTGAAGTACGCCGGGGTGGCGACCTGCCACCACACGATGCCGGCCACCACGCCGGCCACCGCGAAGTACCCCAGCACCCAGGCGAGGTCGGCCAGCGCTCCGCCGCTGCGGCGCGCAGTGGCGGCCTCCCGCTGCTCGGCCTCGGCGGGCCAGATCGACTGGTCGGTCACGAGGAGCATTCTGCGGCACTGGTGGTGAGCGGGTTCATCCGAGGCGGGTCATCCCAGGCAGCCCGGGCCCAGCAGGTGCTTGAGGTCGGCGTACAACGCGGGCGACGGGGTGACCCGCAGCCGGTCGTCGAGCCGCAGCACCGTGGTGCCGCCCCGGGCCATCAGCTTGAGCCGCACCTCGGTAGTGCCCGGGTGGGTGCGCAGGACGTCCTTGAGCTGCTCGACCACCGGTGGCGTGCAGCGCGTCGACGGCAGCGTGACCGTGACCGGACCCGCGGCGGCCGACTCCAGGGACGGCTGGCTGACCTCGCGGCCGTGGACCTCGGGCTGGTCCTTGTCACGGTTGAGGTTGCCCTTGACCACCACGATCGTGTCCTCGAGCAGCATCGTGCTGGCCAGCTGGTAGCTGCTGGGGAACAGCAGCACGTCGATCGCGCCTTCGAGGTCCTCCACCGTGACGATCGCCCAGGCGTCGCCCCGCTTGGTGATCTTGCGCTGCACCGACGTGATCAGGCCGGCGATGGTCACCTGCTCACGGTCGCGCCGCGACTCGTCGGTGAGGAGCTGGCCGATCGTGCAGTCGGCGGCGTCCGCGAGCACGTGCTCGAGACCCATCAGCGGATGGTCGGAGACATAGAGGCCGAGCATCTCGCGCTCGTGGCTGAGCAGCGTGGTCTTGTCCCACTCCGGGATGTCGGGGACCGCGACGTTGACCCCGAAGGCGCCGTCCTCGTCGTCGAGCCCACCGAAGAGGGAGTCCTGCCCGATCGCCTCGTTGCGCTTGATGTCGACGTACTGGTCGACGGCGGTCTCGTGGATCGCCACCAGCGCCCGCCGGCCGTGGCCGAGCGAGTCGAAGCCGCCGGCCTTGACCAGCGACTCGATCAGCCGCTTGTTGCAGACCTGGGGCGGCACCTTGCCCATGAAGTCGGCGAAGTCGGCGTATCGACCCTTCTCGCGGCGCGCCTCGATGATCTGCGCGACGACGTTCCAGCCCACGTTGCGGATCGCGGTCAGGCCGAAGCGGATGTCCTCGCCGACCGGGGTGAAGTTTGCCTCGGACTGGTTGACGTCGGGCGGCAGCACCTGGATCTTCATCCGGCGGCACTCGTTGAGGTAGATCGCCATCTTGTCCTTGTCGTCCTTGACGGACGTCAGGAGCGCGGCCATGTACTCGGCCGGGTAGTTGGCCTTGAGGAACGCCGTCCAGTACGACACCAGCCCGTAGGCCGCGGAGTGCGCCTTGTTGAAGGCGTAGTCGGAGAACGGGACCAGGATGTCCCACAGCGTCTTGATCGCGGCGGCCGAGTAGCCGCGCTCGGACATGCCCGCGGAGAAGCCCTCGAACTGCCGGTCGAGCTCCTCCTTCTTCTTCTTGCCCATGGCGCGGCGCAGGATGTCGGCCTGTCCCAGCGAGTAGCCCGCGAGCTTCTGGGCGATCGCCATCACCTGCTCCTGGTAGACGATCAGGCCGTAGGTCTCGCCCAGCACGTCCTCCAGCGCGTCGGCCAGCTCGGGGTGGATCGCGACAACCGGCTCGCGGCCGGTCTTGCGGCGGGCGTACTTGTTGTGGGAGTCGGCGCCCATCGGGCCGGGCCGGTAGAGCGCGCCCACCGCGGAGATGTCCTCGAACGTGTCGGGCTGCATGCTGCGCAGCAGCGCCCGCATCGGTCCGCCGTCGAGCTGGAAGACGCCGAGCGTGTCGCCGCGCTGGAGCAGGGTGTACGTCGCGGGGTCGGTGAGGTCGAGGTCCTCGAGGACGATCTTCTCGCCCCGGTTGTTGGCGATGTTGATCAGCGCGTCGTCGAGCACGGTGAGGTTGCGGAGCCCGAGGAAGTCCATCTTGATCAGGCCGAGCTTCTCGCAGGTCGGGTAGTCGAACTGCGTGATGATCGCGCCGTCGGCCTCGCGCCTCATGACCGGGATGACGTCCATGATCGACTCGCTGGACATGATCACGCCCGCAGCATGGACGCCCCACTGCCGCTTCAGCCCCTCGATGCCGATCGCGGTGTCGACGACCGTCTTGACGTCCTGGTCGGCGTCGTACAGCGCCCGGAACTCGCCGCCCTCGCCATAGCGCTTGTGCTCGGTGTCGAACAGGTCCTTGAGCGGGATGTCCTTGCCCATGACCGCGGCCGGCATCGCCTTGGTGATCCGGTCACCCATCGCGAACGGGTAGCCCAGGATCCGCGAGGAGTCCTTGACCGCCTGCTTGGCCTTGATCGTGCCGTAGGTGACGATCATCGAGACCCGGTCGTCGCCGTACTTCTCGGTGACGTAGCGGATCACCTCGCCGCGCCGGCGCTCGTCGAAGTCGATGTCGAAGTCGGGCATGGAGACCCGGTCGGGGTTGAGGAAGCGCTCGAAGATCAGGCCGTGGCGCAGCGGGTCGAGATCGGTGATCCGCATGGCGTAGGCACACATCGAGCCCGCACCCGAGCCCCGGCCCGGACCCACGCGGATGCCGTTGTCCTTGGCCCAGTTGATGAAGTCGGCCACGACGAGGAAGTAGCCCGGGAAGCCCATCGAGGTGATCACGCCGGTCTCGAACTCGGCTTGACGGCGTACGTCGTCGGGGATGCCGTCGGGGTAGCGGTAGCGCAGACCCTTCTCCACCTCCTTGACGAACCAGGAGTTCTCGTCCTCCCCCTCTGGACAGGGGAAGCGCGGCATGTAGTTGGCGTTCTCGTTGAACGCCACGTCGCAGCGCTCGGCGATCAGGAGCGTGTTGTCGCACGCCTCGGGCAGGTCGCGCCACAGGTCGCGCATCTCCGCGGCGGACTTCACGTAGTAGCCGTCGCCGTCGAACTTGAACCGCTTCGGGTCGCTCATCGTGCTGCCCGACGAGACGCAGAGCAGGTGCTCCTGGGACGGCGCGTCCTCACGGCGGACGTAGTGGGAGTCGTTGGTGGCGATCGGCGGGATGCCGAGGTCCTTGCTGAGCCGGGTCAGGTCGTCGCGCACCCGGCGCTCGATGTCGAGGCCGTGGTCCATCAGCTCGAGGAAGTAGTTGTCCCTGCCGAGGATGTCCTGGAAGTCCGCGGCCGCCTTGCGGGCCTCGTCGTACTGGCCGAGGCGGAGCCGGGTCTGCACCTCGCCCGAGGGGCAGCCCGTGGTGCCGATCAGGCCGGCGCCGTAGGTGGTGAGCAGCTCGCGGTCGATGCGGGGCTTGTAGAACGTGCCGTCGATGCTGGCCCACGACGACATCCGGAAGAGGTTGTGCATGCCCTCCGTGGTCTCGGCCAGCAGCGTCATGTGGGTGTAGGCGCCGCCCGCCGAGACGTCGTCGTCACCCCCGTCGCCCCAGCGCACCCGCTTGCGCTCCTGGCGCGGCGTGTTCGGGCGTCGCGTAGGCCTCCATGCCGATGATCGGCTTGATCCCGGCGGCGCGGGCCTTGGACCAGAACTCGTGGGCGCCGAACACGTTGCCGTGGTCGGTCATCGCGATCGCGTCCATGCCGAGCTCGGCGGTGCGCTCGAACATGTCGGTCAGCCGGGCCGCGCCGTCGAGCATGGAGTACTCGGTGTGCACGTGGAGGTGTGCGAACCCGTCCCTGGAGCCGGTCGACATGAGGGCCTTCTCAACACCTTCCCGGAGGGTCGTCAGTGGGGCGCGGCGAACCGCTGGGGAGTCACGTGGCGGGCGCTCTCCCGGGGAAGAGCCGTCAGCCTACGTCAGTCTGGCAGGGCAGTCCGACAGGACACGTCGGGTGTCACAACCAGCCGATCGCGCGCCCGTGGCCGTGCGTCCATGCGACCGGGGAGCCGTCGCGGGCGAGCACGAACCGGGCCGGGACCCGGGGCTCGGGTGTCTCGATACCGGGCACGATGCCGGGCGCCTCGTTGGCGACCCAGTGGCAGCGTCCGGCTGACACGTGACCACGCATCGTCGCCGCGAAGCGCTCCCGGTCGTCGTGGTCGAGGTAGGCCACCACCGCGCTGTGGAGGACCATCGGGCTGCCGTGGCGTGACGCCTCGTCCAGCAGGCCGGGCAGCGCCTCCAGCAGGTCGCCGCGCACCAGGTGCGGCGGGTCGGCGCGGGCGATCGCGATCGCTGCCCGGAGCAGCACGCGCCGGTCCTCCTGCTCCGGCCAGACCAGGGTGGTCAGCCAGTCGGTCGCGTCGGGGTCGGTCACGTCGAGCGGGTTGAGGTCCACGCCGCCGCGCCACGCGACCTCGGGATGTCGTGCCGGCACCGGCATCGCGCCACCGACCGTGCAGGTCAAGGTCGGGCCACCGCTCCCGGCCAGGTCGCCGAGCGGTGGCCATCGGTAGTCGTAGCGGTCCGGATAGAGGCACAGTCCGGCGCTGGCGCCGACCTCGACCAGAGCCAGCGGCCCGCCGAACGCGGCGAGCACCGGCGTGAGGGTGGCCAGCCGACCGGCCTCGTTGGTCTGGGTGGACCGGGCCAGGATGGTCGCCTTCACGTCCTCGTCGCCCAGCAGCACCTCCCGCAGCGCGTCGTACGGCGCGGGGGCGGGCGCGCCGTGCCAGCGGGCGGCCGCGAAGACCAGGTTGGGCTGCTGCTTGACCCGGGGCAGGTCGGCCAGCCACGCCTGCACGTCGGGATCGTCTGCCACCGCCAGTGCCCAGGCCTCGAAGCACGGGGAGTCGTCGCGGGCGAAGGCGGCGAAGTCGCGGTAGCGCTCGGCGATCGCGCCGTGCATCTCCACCTCAGGGCTCCGGAGTCTCGGCCTCCGCGTCCGCGTCCGCGAGCCGCTGGTGGAGACGCGCCCGGACCTCCTCCGGCGTGAGCTCTGCCCGATGCCGGTGGTCGCGGGCGATGATGACTCCGGTGGCCGTGACCCCGGCGACCCCGGCGAGACCGACCAGCTTCCAGCCCAGCTTGCGCGACAGCTTCACGAAGGACCCCCTCGATGGACAGCAGCATCAGTCTGGACGACGCGGTGGAGCTCACGCGCACCGGGGACCTGTGGCTGTTCCGCGGCCGGTCGGGGGCCGACCAGGCGATCCGGGTGATCACGAACGCGCCGGTGAACCACGTCGGGATGGCCGTGGTGCTCGACGACATGCCACCGCTGATGTGGCACGCCGAGCTCGGCAAGGGTCTGCGCGACGTCTGGACGGGCTCGCACCACCGTGGCGTGCAGCTCCACGACCTGCGGGAGGCGGTGGTGCAGTGGTGCCGGCGCTACGGGCAGCGCGCCTGGCTGCGTCAGCTCGACGCGACGGTCACGCCCGAGCGGGAGAACGCTGTGCTGCGGACGATCGCCCGGCTCGACGGCACGCCGTTCCCCGCCACGGCGGGGCTCGCCGCTCGCTGGGCACGAGGGCGGTTCGCGCACGCGGCCGGCGCGGAGGTGACGTACTGCGCGGAGGTGGTGGCGGCGACGTACACCGCGATGGGGCTGCTCGACGACGGGCTGCCCACGAACTCCTACGACCCCGGCAGCTTCTGGTCGGGGGTCCGGCTCGACCTGCTCGACGGTGCCCGGCTCGGCGAGGAGATCGCGGTCCGGGTCTGAGCCGCCACCGCGACCGCCGCCAGCGTCCCGACCAGCACCAGCGCACCGACGGACTCCACGATCGCGGGCCAGCCACCGTTCGACCAGGCGCCGCCGAGCACGGTGCCGAACACGCTGGAGCCGGCGTAGTAGCCGGCGACGTACAGCGCGCTCGCCCGGGTCCCGTACGGCGCGCCGACCACCGGCGCCCAGCCGCTCGAGGTGGCGTGCGCCGCGAAGAAGCCGCCGGTGAACACGACGAGTCCGACGATCACCCACAACAGTCGGTCGGGCAGCGTGAGTGCCAGGCCGGCGGCCATCACCAGCACGGAGACCAGCACCACGCGGGGCCGGCCGAGCGCGTCGGCGGCACGCCCGGCCACCGTCGAGCTCCCGGTGCCGGCGAGGTAGGCCAGGAACACCAGCCCGACCACCGACAGGGGCAGGTCGAACGGCGGCGCCAGCAACCGGTAGCTCAGGTAGTTGTAGACCGTCACGAAGCCGCCCATCAGCGTGAACGGCACCAGCAGCAGCGCCAGCATGGCCGGCCGACGGAGCAGCGCCCCGTACGCGCCGCCTCCGCCGTCCGGCGCAGCGGGCTCGGGGTCGCCCACGGGCTCGGGCAGCAGCCACCAGAACGCCACGGTCGCGAGGAGTCCCCCGGCCGCAACCGCGGCCACACCCCATCGCCACGAGGTGCCGTCGGCGACCAGCGAGGAGAGGACCCTGCCGCCGACTCCGCCCAGGGAGTTGCCGGCCACGTAGAGGCCCATCGCGGAGCCGAGGCCACGCGGCTCCACCTCCGCGCCGACGTGCCCCATCGCGACGGCCACCACGCCGGCCAGCACCACGCCGGTCGCCGCCCGCAGCAGGACCAGCACCGGAAACGTCGGCGCCACCGCGGCGAGTGCGGTCAGCAGGACCGCGAGGAGGAGGCCCCCGCGCATCGCCCGCACGCGCCCGATCCGGACCGCCAGCGCGGCCATCGGGAGCACGGCGAGCGCGAGGGCGCCCGTGGTGGCCGACACGGTCAGGCTGGCCCGGCTCGGGCCCACGTCGTACGTCGCGCCGATCCGCGGCAGCACGGGCTGGGTCGCGTAGAGGATCCCGAACGCCGCCAGCCCGGCCAGCACCATCGCCAGGTTCAGCCGGCGGAAGCCGGTCGTCCCCGGCAGGTGCAGGTCGGTGCTCACCCGCCCCACGCTGGCACCGACGCCGCCGCGAGGCACGGGGATGTGAGAAGCCAGACACGTCGTGTGGTGGCATGCTTTGCTCGCATGAGCGCCTCGTCGAGCGGACCTCCCCGTCGCTCTCCGCGCGAGTCGTTCATCACCGTCTACGGGCGCAAGCCCGTGGAGGAGGTGCTGCTCGACCGTCGGCTGACCGTGGACAAGCTGATCGTCGCCGACACCGTGACGCCCGGCAGCCTGCGCCGGACACTGGACCTCGCGAAGAAGCGGTCGGTGCGCGTCGAGACCTCATCCGCGCAGCGCGTGAAGTACCTCGCCGGCAACGGCAAGCACGACCAGGGCGTGGTCGCGGACGTGGTCGCGCCCGGTCTGCGGTCGCTCGAGGAGTTCGCCGCCGGCTGCCCCGCACACGCGAACGTCCTCCTCCTCGACGGCGTGAGCAACCCCTCCAACGTCGGCATGATCATCCGGACCGCGACCGCCGCCGGCCTGGACGGAATCGTGCTGCCCAGCGCCGGGTCGCCGGGGCTCGGGCCGCTGGTGATCAAGGCGTCGGCAGGGATCGCGTTCCGGGCCACCATCGTCCGCTGCCGCAGGCCCGGCGACGCGCTGCGGACGCTCGGCGCGGCCGGGTTCACGTCGTACGGCCTCGACGCGTCGGCCACCACCACGCTCTACGAGCAGGACCTCGAGGGACGCAGCCTGTTCGTCCTCGGCAACGAGACCGAAGGCCTCTCGGCGGCAAGCCGGGACCTCGTCGACGTCCGGCTCTCGATCCCGATGGCCCACGGCGTCGAGTCGCTGAACGTCGCCAGCGCCGCGGCGGTGATCGCGTTCGAGGTCGCCCGACGGTCGCACGTGCGTTGAGGTCGAAGAGGTTAGTCTGCGCGCGTGGCAGACCTGGGACCCGTCGCTTGGCCGCCGGACCCGATCAGGACCGAGCGCCTTGTGCTCCGTGAGCAAGAGGTCCAAGACCGTGCGGCGGTCATCGAGCTGCTCGCCTCGCCAGAGGTGGGCACCTACATCGGCGGCGCCCGACCGCGCGACGAGCTCGAGGCTGCGGTCCCTGAGGTGCCCAGGCGGCGCCCCGGCCTCTTCGTGGTCGAACTCGACGGAGCGATGATCGGCACGATCACGCTCGACCGACGTGACACGGACCGTCCGGGGGAAGCCCGCCCGGATGCCGGGGAGGCCATGCTCGGCTACCTGTTCCTGCCGGAGGCCTGGGGACGCGGCTACGCCACCGAGGCGTGCGCAGCGGCACTCGACTGGTTCGCCGGCGCGCTTCCAGGCGAGCCGGTGGTGCTCTGCACACAGACGGCCAACGACCGCTCGATGGCTCTCGCGGCGAAGCTGGGGTTCGCCGAGGCGGAGCGGTTCGAGGAGTACGGCGCCGAGCAGTGGTTCGGCGTATGGTCCTCGGTCACGCCGTCTGATTGAGCGAAGGGCCGGGCTGCGCCCGGCACGGCTCAGATTCCGCGTGAGCCGTCGAGGGTCTCGCGGATGATGTCCGCGTGGCCGGCATGGCGCGCTGTCTCCTCGATCATGTGGAACATGACGTAGCGCACGTTGCACTCGATGATGTCGGTGCGCGCGCATGGACTGGCAAGATCCATCGAAGCCGCGACAGACTTGGACTGCGCGATCTGCTCCCGGTACTGCGCGACCCAGTGGTCCACCGTGTCGTTCTCATCGACCATCATGTCGACGTCCCGGGGCTCGGGCCTCACCTCGGGCCACCCGTCCGTGCTTTCGCGTCCGCCCATGACGACCTGGAACCAGCGGCGCTCCCAGGTCGCAGAATGCTTCACCAGACCCAGCAGCGACAGCGAGCTCGCGCTCGGTGCCTGTCGCGCCATGGCGTCATCGAGTCCGTCGATCTTCCTGATCAGCCCCTCGCGCTGAGCGTCGAGGAAGCTTTCCAGGGCCTCGCGCTCCGAGGCGAGTGAATACATCTGGGTGTGATCGTGGGGCATTCGGCGATGTTAACGGCGCTGAGCGGGAGTGTGAGGGGTCAGGCGTCGGGGACTCGAGGGTCTGGTCCCTCCCGGCACTGACGGGTCGCTACCGGCAGTCGCTGAGTTGCCGTGTCGGCGACGGCGTCTGCCGTGGTTGCGCACTCCGGCGCCGCCACGCCGCCTTTTACGCTCCCTGCCGGCAGCACCCCGCCCGCACCGGTCCGCCCACACCGACTCTCGTGCTCGCGGGCTGGGGTGGGGAAGGTGATGCCGGACGGTTCGATCCGCACGGAGACATGCCCGATGGCCCCGCGCGAGTCATTCTGGCGCGGGGTGTGGGGCGGGGTCGCTACTGGTCCGGCGGGTGCGATGTCCGGTCGCGGGTGACGTCGGTGGTGCCGCGGTGGTCGCGCAGGAACTGGTAGCCGTGCGGTGAGGACCACAGGTAGGACCCGGGTTCCAGCACGGTGTAGCCCCAACCGGAGTGGTGGGTCTTGAGCCGGTGGTGCCGGCGGCAGAGCGGACCGATGTTGTCACTCGACGTCGGCCCGCCCTCGGAGTAGGGGATCACGTGGTCGATGTCGCAGGCCTCCGCGGGGCGGGTGCACCACGGGAACACACAGGTCAGGTCCCGTTCGGCGGCCTGGTCGGCGAGCCGGTCGGGGACCTGGTACTGGTCGACGTGGATCTTCTCGGTCAGGTCGACCACCGGCTTCACCGTCACCGTGGTGCCGGGGACACCGCACCAGGCGCGGACCTGGTCGGCGTCGACGAACGAGCGGGTGTTCGCCACCCGGGCCAGATGCAGCTTCGTCAGTCGGGTGCCGTGATCGCGTCCTCGGAGAGGTGCACGTGCAGCACCACCTGCCGGCCCGAAGTCTGGGCCGGTGTGGTCTCGGTGTCGGTGGTGGTGTCGAGGTCCAGCGACAGCTGGTGCCGGGCCATCTGGCCGAGCGCTTCGGAGCGGCGCACGTCCAACGAGGCGGCCGAGCCGAGGTCGGCCAACTTGGCGGCGCCGACCGAGAGCGCGGTGTCCAGGTCCAGGGCGTCGGCGAGGTCGACCTCGGCCTCCACCCACACGGTGCCCTCGAAGGACACCTGGTGGGTGTGCACGTGCGCGTGCCGGCCGTCCGCGGCGGCCTCCCGGCGACGCCGGGCCTGGTCCGGCATGAACCGGACGATCGCCTCCTCCACCAGCCGGTCCACCCCGCTGGGCCGGATCCGGTGCGCGAACCCCGCGACCTGGTCGTCGACGAACCCCGCCGCCGCCGGGCTGAGGGCGATGGTGGCGCGGGCGATCCGGCGGGCCCGCCACGCCGGCAGGTCCCCGGCCTCGACCCGGGCCCAGGTCTTCGGGAGCCGGTGCCGCAGCTCGAGTGCCTCACCGAGGTAGGCCTTGCCGGTCTCGGTGGGCAGCCCGAGGGCGGCCGCGAACTCGGCGACGCAGAACTCCGCGACCAGCGGCGCACCGGGTCCGGCGACCGGGACCGGGGTGTCGCCGAACCGGACCGCGTCACCGATCGACTCCGCCGGGTGCAGGTCCGCCCAGGAGCAGGCCGCGTGGAGCAGGTCGACCTCGGCGGCGTCCGCGGCGGCACGGCGGTCCCGGGCGAACGCGAGCACCCCGGCAGCGGTATCCGCTGCGGTGTCGAGGTCGGGTGCCGTCGTGGTCATGGCTCCATTCTAGTCGAACTGGTGTTCGAATCAAGTGTGGAATCCGTCGACTTTCCCCTTAGGATTAAGGCGATCCGAAGGTAGCTCCGTTCGGTGTGGCGGGGGTTTCGAGACGGGCGCTGCGCGCCCTCCTGAGGGACAGCCCTCCTCGACCACCGCCGAGCTGGCGCCCGGCCAGGCACCCGAACCTCCGCGGTGGCACCCCCGTCGCTGCGCTTTTCACCCCTGACCTCCCGCAGCCGCAAGGCGTGGTCTCGACACCCGCTCGCTGGCGCTCGCTGCTCGACCACCGAGAAGCTCAACCACCGCCGGGGCCGCGGCGGGGCAGACGACGAGAACCCCCGTACCTCTGCGCGTCGCTGTGCTTTCCACCAGACTGCCTCACCCGCGGCGCGCCTCCCAGGCATCCAGCGACTCCTCGATCACCGTGTGCATGATCCGGGCGACCGCGTCGGGGCCCAGCCCAGGAGCGTGCGTGCTCATGCGCTGCGCGATCTCGCGCTCGCGGTCGGGGTCGCGGCCGGCGTGGCCGGCGTGGCCGGAGACGCCCTTGTGGTCCTGGACCGCACCCGTCAGCGCCGCGCGGCGCCCGAGCAGCACGGCCAGGATCTGGTCGACATCGTCGATCTCGCTGCGGAAGTACGCGACCGGGTCGGCGCCGGGCCACGCCATCCGCAGGTCCGGACTCCGCTCCATGTTGTCGGCCCCATCGGTGTGCTCGAGCTCGACCAGGCCGTGCCGGTGGTAGAACGCGCGGGCCCGCTCGTTGCTCTCGAAGACCCAGAGCGCGAACCCGCGCGGCCGCTGGGCCTTGACCACCTCGAGCAGGGTGCTGCCGATGCCGTCGCGCATCCGGTCGGGCGCGACGTACAGGCCCCAGAGCCAGCTGTCCTCGAGCGCCGCGAAGCCGACGACGCCGGTCCCGGCGACGGCGAGCCAGACCTCCCGCGGGCCGAGGTCCCACCCCAGCACCCACCGGCGGGCGTCCGCCTCGTCGACCACCGGCGGCATCTGCGGGACCGCGGCGGCCCGGCTGGCGAGGAACAGGTCGGCGACGGCGCTCAGGTCGTCGGGACCGGCCGGCCGGAGGGTGATCTCCTCACTGGGCATGCCGGATCTTTTCCAGCGAGTCGGCCAGGTCGGCCGGGTACGCCGACTCGTAGGTGACGTACTCGCCCGTCTCCGGGTGCTCGAACCCCAGGCGTACGGCGTGCAGCCACTGCCGGTCGAGCCCCACCCGTGCCGCGAGGGTCGGGTCGGCTCCGTACGTCAGGTCGCCCAGGCACGGGTGCTTGAGCGCCGCCATGTGCACCCGGATCTGGTGGGTGCGCCCGGTCTCGAGGTGCACCTCCAGCAGGCTGGCGAACCGGTGCGCCTCCAGCGTCTCGTAGTGGGTCACGCTGTGCTTGCCGTCGTCGCGGACCGTGAACCTCCAGTCCGAGCGCGGATGACGGGCGATCGGCGCGTCGATGGTCCCCCGCAGCGGGTCGGGATGCCCCTGCACGAGTGCGTGGTACATCTTGTCGACGTCGCGGCGCCGGAACGCGTTCTTGAGCACCGAGTACGCGTGCTCGGACTTGCAGATCACCATCACGCCCGAGGTCCCGACGTCGAGCCGTTGCACGATGCCCTGGCGCTCGGAGGCGCCGCTGGTGGCGATCCGGTAGCCGGAGCCCCGGAGGTGCCCCACCACCGTCGGTCCGACCCAGCCCGGTGACGGGTGTACGGCGACTCCGACCGGCTTGTCGATCACGACGATGGCCTCGTCGTCGTGGATGATCGTGATCCCCTCGACCGTCTCGGCGCGGACCTCGAGCGGGTCGGCCTGGGTCGGAATGCTCACCTCGAGCATCGACCCCGAGTGCATCCGCTCGGACTTGGCGACCACGACCCCGTCGAGCTCCACCAGGCCCTCGCCGGCGAGGTCGGCCGCGCGGGTGCGCGAGAGGCCGAACATGCGCGCGATCCCGGTGTCGACGCGCTCTCCTGCCAGGCCGTCGGGAACCAGCACGGTACGGCGCTCGGCGTCGCTCACGGCTGCTCCCCGTCGGCGCCGCCCGCCTCCGCTCTGCCCCGGGTGCCGTCGATCCGGGCGCCACGCATCGCCTGGACCACGATCACGACCGCGGCGATGTTGATGCAGACGTCGGCGACGTTGAACACCGGCCAGTGCGGGAGGGCGATGAAGTCGACCACGTGACCGCTCAGCGGTCCCGGTGCGCGGAAGAGCCGGTCGGCGAGGTTGCCCATGACGCCGGCGAGCAGCATGCCCAGGCCGAACGCCCAGAGCGCGGACCGGGCTCGGAGCCCGAACCAGATCACGACCCCGGTCGCCACGATCGCGATCACGGAGAAGACCTGGGTGAACCCGGTGCCGGTGCTGAAGGCGGCGCCCGGGTTGCGGGCCAGCGTCAGCTGGAGCAGGTCACCGACCACGCGGACGTTGGGCCGGTCGGAGAGCCGCTCGACAGCGAGGTACTTGGTCACCTGGTCGACGAGGAACGCCACGAGGGCGACCGTGAAGAAGAGGGCGATCCGGCGTCGCGGCACTGCCGGAGCGGTCGCCGGGACCTCCGGGTCGCTGGAGCTCAGCGACGCTCCTCGCGCTGCTTGCATGACATGCAGAGTGTTGCACGCGGGAATGCCATCAACCGCATCTTGCCGATCGGCTCCCCGCAGCTCTCGCACACGCCGTACGACCCGTCGGCGATGCGCTCGAGCGCGTGCTGGCTCTGCAGCAGCATGTCGCGCGCGTTGTTGACGATCGTCATCTCCTGGTCGCGCTCGAACGTGCTGGAGCCGACGTCGGCCTGGTCGTTGCCGGCCCCGTCGCCGGCGTCGCGCATCAGGTCGTGGAGGTCCCCGTCGGCGACCTTCAGCTCGGCGGTCAGCCGCTTCACGTCGTTGCGCAGGTGGCCACGCACCTCGGCGAGCTCGTCCTTGGTCCACGGCTTCTCGCCGGCGAGGACGACGAGCGCGCCCGGGCTGCCCTTGCGGGCCGACGTGACCTTCGCGGGTGCGGGCGCGACCTCGGCGGTGGCCTTGGTCGCCACGGCCTTGGTCGCCACAGCCTTCTTCGCCACGGCCTTCTTCGCCGCCGCCTTGCGCACCGGCGCCGCCTTCGTGGTCGGCGCGCTCTGCTTCGCGGCGACCTTCTTCACCGACGAGGTCTTCTTCGCCATCGGCTTCGAGGCAGGGGCCTTCTTCGCGGGCACCGACTTCTTCGCAGCGGACTTGGTGGGCGTCGCCTTCTTCGCGGCGCCCTTCTTCGTCGGCGCGGTCTTCTTCGCCGACGCAGCCGTCCGGGTGGCCGCCGACTTCTGGTTGACGGTCTTCTTCGCCGGCGCGGCCTTCTTCGCCGACGCAGCCGTCCTGGTGGGCGCGGCCTTCTTCGAAGTCACCGACTTCTTCGCCGCCGACTTCTTCGCCGCTGCCTGCTTCGCGGGCGCCGCCTTCTTGGCAGCCGTCTTCGCCGGGGCGTCACCGGCGGCCGCACTCGACCCACCCCGCCCAACCACGCGGCGGGCTACGGAGGTCGCGCGGCCGGCCAGCGACCTGCTTCCGGTGTTCGCCATCTGCTGTCCTCTCGGATCACCGCGATCCGAACACCTGTGTGTGCCCGCGTCGTCGTGGCTGTCAAACAGGCGTGAAGGATATGCGGCCCGAAGTGACGCAGACAACTCGCCCGACCGACCCAAAGGGAGGTAATACCGGGAGGTGCCGAAGTTTTGCGTCTGGCAGACTTGTGCTGCGAGCAGACGCCGATGGGACGAGTAGTCCCTGACACGGCCAGGAGCGACCCGGGGACGGTGTGAGCCCGGGGGCACGGTCAGGGGCGAAGATCAGCCCGGAGTCGCCGGAAGAAACGGTGCCCCTCAAACCGGAAGCACCGCAGTAGACCCGGCCGCAGCAAGGAAGTGGGTCAGCCCTGATCGGGCCGGCCAAGGAGGGTGGTACCGCGGAGACCGGGCCGAGACTGGCCAGGACTTCGTCCCTTCGTCAGTGGTCTCGACAAGCTCGACCACCGGATACGAAGGAAGCCGATGAGCCAGTACCGCCCAGTCCCCCCGCAGGTCGACCTGCCGGCCCTCGAGCACGGCGTCCTCGAGTTCTGGCGCGAGCACCGGATCTTCGAGAAGAGCCTGGAGAAGCCCGGCGACACGTGGACCTTCTACGAGGGTCCGCCGACCGCCAACGGGCGGCCCGGTACCCACCACGTCGAGTCCCGCGCGTTCAAGGACATCTTCCCGCGGTTCCGGACCATGCAGGGCTACCAGGTCGGCCGCAAGGGCGGCTGGGACTGTCACGGCCTCCCGGTGGAGCTCGCGGTCGAGAAGGAGCTGGGCTTCCAGGGCAAGGCCGACATCGAGGCGTACGGCGTCGCGGAGTTCAACGCGCGGTGCCGAGAGTCCGTGCAGCGGCACGTCGACCTGTGGGAGCAGATGACCGACCGCATGGGCTGCTGGATCGACATGCGCGACCCCTACCGCACGATGGACGCGTCGTACGTCGAGTCGGTGTGGTGGGCACTGCAGCAGATCCACGGCAAGGGCCTGCTGGTCGAGGACTACCGGGTCGCGCCGTACTGCCCGCGCTGCGGCACGGGACTGTCCGACCACGAGCTGGCGCAGGGCTACGAGACGGTCACCGACCCGTCGGTCTACGTGCGCCTCCCGCTCACCTCCGGACCGTACGCCGGCCGGGCGGCGCTCCTGATCTGGACCACCACTCCGTGGACGCTGGTCTCCAACGCCCTCGTCGCGGCGCACGCGGAACTCGACTACGTGACCGCGACCGACGGTGAGGAGACGCTGGTCGTCGCCGCGTCGCTGGTCGAGAAGGCGCTGGGCGACGGGTGGACCGTCCAGGACACGTTCTCCGGTGCGGACATGGTCGGCTGGACCTACCAGCGCCCGTTCGAGCTGGTCGAGTGGCCGGCCGGACCCGAGGGCGGCGGCGCGCACTACGTGGTCACCGAGGACTACGTGAGCGCCGAGGACGGCACCGGCCTGGTGCACCAGTCCCCCGCCTTCGGTGAGGACGACTTCCGGTCCTGCCGCCGCAACGACGTGGCAATGGTCAACCCGATCGACAGCCGGGGCGTCTTCGTGCCCGAGGTGCCGCTGGTGGGCGGCCAGTTCTTCCGGCACGCCAACAGCGACCTGGTGGACGACCTGTCCGCCCGCGGACTGCTGCTCCGGCACGTGCCCTACGAGCACAGCTACCCGCACTGCTGGCGCTGCCACACCGCGCTCCTGTACTACGCGCAGCCGTCCTGGTACATCCGCACGACGCAGGTCAAGGACGCGCTGCTGCGCGAGAACGAGGCCACCACCTGGCACCCGTCGACGATCAAGCACGGCCGCTACGGCGACTGGCTGGAGAACAACATCGACTGGGCGCTCTCGCGCGCGCGCTACTGGGGCACGCCGCTGCCGATCTGGCGCTGCGCCGACGACCACCAGGTCTGTGTTGGCTCGCTGGCCGAGCTCTCGACCCTCACCGGGGCCGACCAGTCAGGCCTCGACCCGCACCGGCCCTACGTGGACGACGTGGTCTTTCCCTGCCCGACCTGTGGCGAGGAGGCCCGCCGGGTGCCGGAGGTGATCGACGGCTGGTTCGACTCCGGGTCGATGCCGTTCGCACAGTGGGGCTACCCGCATGTCGAGGGCTCGCGTGAGAGGTTCGAGCAGGCATACCCGGCCGACTTCATCTGCGAGGCGATCGACCAGACCCGGGGCTGGTTCTACACGCTGATGGCGATCGGCACGCTGGTGTTCGACGAGTCGTCGTACCGCAACGTGCTGTGCCTGGGCCACATCCTGGCCGAGGACGGGCGCAAGATGTCCAAGCACCTCGGCAACATCCTGGAGCCGATCCCGCTGATGGACGAGCACGGCGCCGACGCGGTGCGCTGGTTCATGGCGGCTGGTGGGTCGCCGTGGGCGGCGCGACGGGTGGGGCACGCAAGCATCCAGGAGACGGTCCGCAAGGTCCTGCTGACCTACTGGAACACGGTCTCCTTCCAGGTGCTCTACGCCAACCTCGCCGGCTTCTCGCCGAACGAGACGCCTGCCGCGGACGTGGCCGACCGCCCTGTCCTCGACCGCTGGGCACTCTCGGAGGCGCATCGCGTCGCCCGGGACGTCACCTCGGCGTACGAGCAGTTCGACACGCAGCGCGTCGGCACCATGATCGCGGCGTACGTTGACGACCTGTCCAACTGGTACGTGCGACGTTCGCGGCGTCGCTTCTGGAACGGTGACGTCAACGCCTTCGCCACCCTGCACGAGTGCCTCTACGTGGTCACGCTGCTGATGGCCCCGATGGCGCCGTTCATCACCGAGCGAGTCTGGCAGGACCTGTTCGCGGCGACGTCGCCGGAGGTGGAGGAGTCGGTCCACCTCGCGAGCTGGCCGCGGATCGGCGGCGAGCTGGTCGACGAGGAGCTGTCGGCAGGGGTCCGCGTCGCGCGGCGGCTCGTCGAGCTCGGTCGCGCGGCCCGGGCCGAGGCGAAGGTGCGTACCCGCCAGCCGCTCTCCCGGGCGCTGGTCGGCACCACCGCCTACCAGGCGCTGGACGACGCCCTGCGCCGGGAGGTCGCCGAGGAGCTCAACATCGGCACGCTCGAGGCGCTGTCGGCTGCCGGGGCCGACCTGGTCGACCACAGCGCGAAGGGCAACTTCCGGGCGCTCGGCAAGCGGTTCGGCAAGCAGACGCCACGGGTCGCCCAGGCGATCGCCGAGTCGGACGCCTCCTCGCTGGCCGCCGCCCTCGCGGCCGACGGGCGCGCCACCGTGCCGGTCGACGGCGACGAGATCGAAGTGCTGCCCGAGGAGGTGATCATCTCCGAGCGGCCGCGCGAGGGCTGGTCGGTGGTCAACGAGCAGGGCGAGACCGTGGCGCTCGACCTGCACCTGACCCCTGAGCTGGTGCGCGCCGGCCTGGCCCGCGAGGCGATCCGGCTGGTGCAGGAGGCCCGCAAGAGCAGCGGCTTCGAGGTCAGTGACCGGATCGCGCTCACCTGGTGGGCCGACGGCGACCTCGGCGTCGCGCTCGCCGAGCAGTCCGACCTGGTCGCGAGCGAGGTGCTGGCGACCAGCACCAGCCGGGTCGACGACGTCGCAGGGCTGGACGGCGGCCGGGTCTTCCGCGACGACGACCTCGGGCTGGCGTTCACCGTCACCCGCGCCTGACCCGGGCACCATCAGCACACGACGAGGGGCCACCCGGCCGGGTGGCCCCTCGTTGACGTGCGGGGTCTCGACAAGCTCGACCGCCGGGTTGGGTCAGGCCTCTTCCTCGCCGAGCAGCGCGCGCAGCCGCTTCGGCGCCGGATCGCCGGAACCCTCGAGCGACGCTGCCGCGTTGGAGCCCGTGCTGGACGACTCGTCGGTCTCGAGCGCGGCGAGCTGCTCGTTGAAGTAGCTCTTCAACCGGCTGCGGTACTCGCGCTCGAAGGCACGCAGGTTCTCGACCTCGGTGTTGAGCCGACCCTGCTCCTTCTCGAGGTCGCCGAAGAGCTGGGTGCGGCGCTCTGCGGTCTCGGAGTCGAGCATCTGCGACCGGGTGCGGGCGTCGGCCTCGAGCTGGTCGGACTTGGTCTTGCTGTCGTGCTCCAGGCGCTCCGCGGCGGTGCGCGCGTCGGCCACGATCTTGTCGGCCTCGGCCCTGGCCTCGCCGACGAGCTGGTCGGCGTTCTGGGTCGCGATCTCGAGCAGTCGGGCCGCGGCGGAGGACGCCTCGGACACGGTCGCGACCTTGATCTCCTGCACCTGCGCCACCGGAGCGGACTCCGGCTCGCGCTCGGCTTCCGGCTCCGTCTGGGCACCGATCAGCGGCGAAAGGAGCGCCCGCAGGCGACTCCTCGCCGGCACCCGAGCTTCCCGCGGAGATCGTCGTTCTCCTTGATCAGCCGCGCCAGCTCGGACTCGACCTCGTCGAGGAACTGGTCGACCTCGCCCATGTCGTAGCCCTCGCGCAGCCGCACCGGCGTGAACCGCTTGTTGCTGACGTCCTCAGGCGTCAACGGCATGACTTCACCCACCCACATCTGGTCGTTTGGTTACTGCTCGGAAATACGTCACCCCGAACCATAGCCCGATCGGTCAGCACCGGTTCGCCAGCGGCAGCGGCAACGTTCGTCACCTGATCAGCTGAGGAAAATCGCGCCCACGACGGACAACAGCAGGTAGCAGATGATCAGCACGACCATCGGGCTCAGGTCGAGTGCCATGCCACCGAGCCGGATCGGGGGCAGGATCCGGCGTACCGCCTTGATCGGCGGGTCGGTGGTCGAGTAGACCGCCTCGAGCACCACGAGGGCGGGTCCGTGCGGGACCCACTGACGGGCGAACACCTGCACCCAGTCCACGATGAAGCGGGCGATCAGCAGCAGGATGAAGATCAGCAGCAGGAAGTGCAGAACCGAGCCGAGGGCATACATCCTGATCAGCTCTGGTTGAAGAAGCCGCCCTCCGCGATGCGCTGCTTGTCCTCAGCGGCGACGGAGACGTTGGGCGGCGAGAGCAGGAACACCTTGTTGGTCACGCGCTCGATGCTGCCACGCACCGCAAACACCAGGCCGGCCGCGAAGTCGACGAGACGCTTGGCGTCGCCGTCGGACATCTCCGAGAGGTTCATGATCACGGGCACGCCGTCCCGGAAGTTCTCGCCGATCACCCGGGCCTCGTTGTAGGTGCGCGGGTGCAGCGTGGTGATCCTGGACATCGGGGCGACCACGGCCGACGGGGCCGGTCCGGTTGCTCCGGTGCGCCGGCGGTCGGCGAGGTTGGAGACCTCACGCGGCGCCGGCACGGTCTCGCGGGCAGCCGCCGGGGCCGGCTCGCGACGAGCGGGCTCGTCGTAGGTGGCGTCGTCGTCGACGTACTCGGCGTTGGCGTCCTCGAGCAGCCCGAGATAGACACCCATCTTGCGCATCGTGCCGCTCATGAACTCTCTTCCTCTGCACTCGTGTGTGGCTGAACCACTGATCGGGACATTACTGGACCGAGGGTCTCTGACCGAGGACCGCGCTGCCGACGCGCAGGTGTGTCGCGCCGTGCTCGACGGCAGCTTCGAGATCGGCGCTCATGCCGGCCGAGAGCCAGGTCGCGTCCGGGTGCGCGTGACGTACGTCGTCCGCGATCCGGGCGAGACCGGCGAACGCCTCCGCCGGGTCGGCACCGAGCGGAGCGACGGCCATCACGCCGCGCAGCCGCAGCCCCTCGGTCGCGTCGATCGCGGTGGCCAGGTCGAGTACGTCGGCCGGCGCGCAGCCCCCGCGGCCGGGCTTCGGTTCGCGGTCGAGTTCGACCTGCACCAGGCAGTCGAGGAGGCTCCCGGAGGTGCCGCGCTGGTGGGCGCCGCGGCGTGAGCCCGGCCAGCAGCTTGGGCCGGTCGACGGACTGCACGACGTCGGCGTACGTGCGCCACGGCGGCCGCCTTGTTGCTCTGCAGGGTGCCGATGAAGTGCCAGTTGAGGCGCAGGTCCGCGAGCTCGGCGGCCTTCTCCTCTGCCTCCTGGTGCCGGTTCTCCCCCACGTCGGTGACCCCGAGGTCGGCCAGGATGCGCACGTCGGAGGTCGGGAAGAACTTGGTGACCACGACCAGGGTCACCTCGCCCGGGTCGCGGCCGGCGCCGTCGCAGGACCGGGCGATGCGCTCGCGCACCGCCGTCAGCCCGTCGCGGATCTCGTCGGTGCGGCTCACCGGCCGTCCCGGACCCGGATCAGTCCGGCCAGCCGGCCGGAGCCGGCGCCGTCGCGGCGGTGCGAGTAGAGGTCGGGCGACTCGCGGGTGCACCGGGAGACGTCGACCACGCTGGACGCCGTCGCGCTCGAGCTGGGCCCGGACTCCGGCGCCGATGTCGAGCGCCGGTGTGCCCCAGCTCGTGGTCGCGACCGCGGTCGGCTCCAGCGCCCCGACCTCCGCCTGCATCTCCTCGGGCACCTCGTAGCAGGAGCCGCACACGTGCGGTCCGACCCAGGCGGTGATGGTGCGGGCGCCCTGCGCGCGCATCGTGGCGACGGCCGCCGGGACCACCCGCGCGGCCAGGCCGGGGCGCCCGGAGTGGACGGCGCCGATCACGCGCGCGTCGGGGTCGGCGAGCAGCACCGGCACACAGTCGGCGGCCCGGGTCATCAGCACCGTGCCGGGACGGGTGGTGACCAGGCCGTCGCAGTGCGGCAGGTCGCCCGAGGCGCCGTCTCCGAGCACGGTCACGTCGGCGCCGTGCACCTGGTGCATGCCGACCAGGTCGGCGCCGGGGGCGAAGTCGGCGAGCACGAGACGCTGGTTCTCCGCGATCGCCTCCGGATCGTCGTCTCCGGTGAGCGCCAGGTTGAGGCTGTCGAAGGGCGCAGCACTGACCCCGCCGTACCTGTCCGTGAAGGCCAGGTCGACGGGGCCGAGTGTGCTGCGGTGGGCGTACAAGCCGGCAGTTGCCTACTTCAGGAAGTCCGGGATGTCGAGGTCGTCGTCGCCACCGTACGGCGTCGGCTTGGGCTTCTGCGGAGCCGGTGGCCCTTGCGGGGCACCCTGCTGGGACGGCGCCGGCGGGCGGTTCGGCGCACTCGCCGTTGCGCGCCTGCGCGGCACCGACCGGCACCCGCTCCTCCGCCGGCCGGCTGGCCAGGGCCTGGGCGGCCGCCCGGGTCTCGGCCTGCGACTGCTGCGGCACGACCGGGCGCCGCGCCTGCGGCGCCTCGCTCTGCCGCTTGGGACGCCCACCGTCGAACCCGGCCGCGATCACGGTCACCCGCACCTCGTCGCCGAGCGCGTCGTCGATGGTCGCACCGAAGATGATGTTCGCCTCCGGGTGGACCGCGTCGGACACCATCGCCGCCGCCTCGTTGATCTCGAACAGGCCCAGGTCGGACCCGCCCGCGATCGAGAGCAGCACGCCGTGGGCGCCGTCGATCGACTCCTCGAGCAGCGGGCTGGAGACCGCCATCTCGGCCGCCGCGACGGCACGGTCCTCACCGCGCGCCGAGCCGATGCCCATCAGCGCCGAGCCGGCGTTGGACATCACGGACTTCACGTCGGCGAAGTCGAGGTTGATCAGGCCCGGGGTGGTGATCAGGTCGGTGATGCCCGAGACGCCCTGGAGCAGCACCTGGTCGGCCTGCTTGAACGCGTCGAGCATGCTGACGCTGCGGTCGGAGATCGAGAGCAGCTTGTCGTTGGGGATCACGATCAGGGTGTCGACCTCTTCGCGGAGGCTGGCGATGCCCTCCTCCGCGGAGTTCGCGCGACGACGGCCCTCGAACGCGAACGGCCGGGTCACGACACCGATCGTCAGGGCACCGAGGGACCGGGCGATCTTGGCCACGACGGGCGCGCCGCCGGTGCCGGTGCCGCCGCCCTCGCCCGCGGTCACGAACACCATGTCGGCGCCCTTGATGACTTCCTCGATCTCCTCCCCGTGGTCCTCGGCGGCCTTCGCGCCCACGTCGGGGTTGGCGCCGGCGCCGAGGCCCCGGGTCAGCTCGCGGCCGATGTCGAGCTTGACATCGGCGTCACTCATCAACAAGGCCTGCGCATCGGTGTTGATCGCGATGAACTCCACGCCCTTCAGACCGACCTCGATCATCCGGTTGACGGCGTTGACTCCACCTCCACCAATACCCACGACCTTGATCACGGCCAGGTAGTTCTGTGGTGCTGCCACGGCGGCTGCCTCTCATATGGTCGGAAAAGGGTGGTGCTGTCCGGGGAAGTCCGACCTGGCCGATGAACTCTAACCCTGAAGTAGAAGGTTATAGTTATGTCAACCTGAGGTCGTGTGACCAAAGTAGGCAGCAGCGCACGGTCAACCGGCGCAACACGCGGGAGGCGTCGCGAGTTTCGAGAAATTGTCGGGGACCTGAACCTAGGGACGTCGGTGGAAGGTGACCGATCCGTCGGGTCGGTAGCGGTGCTCGAGCACCGGGTCGTGGATCCGGCGATGGTGGAACCAGCACAACGGCACGGCATCGGCCAGGTCGGTCGGCCCCCCAGCCGACCACGGCCGCCGATGATGCAGCTCGCACCAGGCGAACGGCCGCTCGCACCCGTCCGCGGCGCACGTGACGTGGGTCAGCCCACAGGCCACGCGCTGCGCCTCGCTGAACAGTCGCTTCGACCAGCCGAGATCGAGCACGTGCGACGCGCCGCCGAGAACCGCCGGGAGGAGGCCGGCTCCGCAGGCCAGGCGACGCGCCTCCCCTGCCGAGATGCGACCTCCTGTGTCGAGGCCCGCGGCCCGCAGCACCTCGTCGAGCACACTCTTGTCGAGCTGTACGACGATTGTTGCCGCGACCTTGCCGTGCAGCCGGTCGGTGGGCAGGTGCTCGACGAGCTCGCAGAACGCCAGTCCCCGCGCGTGGTCCCAGTCGGTGCGAGTGCCCCGCTCCCCCGCCTGCACCTGGCTGGCGCCGAGCCGGCCACGACGGGGAGCGGTCATGCTCTCGAGGATCTTGCGCAGCAGCTGGCCGTGCAGGTCCGGGACCGTGAAGTGGCCTGACACCGTGCCGTCGCCGTTGTCGTGCAGCGAGAGCCGGGTCTTGTCGTAGGCGACCCCCTCGTCCTCGCGGAGCAACGCGTCCTCGTGGGCATCGACCACGGCGACGTCGCGCTCCACGGCTTCGAGCGCGCGACGCGCGACGACCCGTAGCCTCCGCGGCGACATCGTCTCCGCCTTGCCCACCAGGCCGCGCTCGACGCACAGCCGCTGCTCCGTATCGAGCGACGCCGGCAGTCTGCGCTGGGCGTCTGCGATCACCTCGGCGTGGCGCGCAGAGATCCGCCCCTCGCCGAGCGCGGTCCGGGTGGTGGCACACGTGCCGTCGAGGCGACTCGCCAGGGAGACCTGCCGGTGGGCGTCGTCGCTGTCCTGGTGCGTGAGCGAGGACGCCCACGCGGCCGTCGAGGCCGCGCCGGCCGCCCGCGCCGTACCACTCCGGTCGGCCAGCGCCAGCAGTCGCAGCTTCACCGCCCCGACACCTGCCTCGACACGGTGCCAGGACTCCAAGGCCGCCTGCAGCTGCTCGTCGGTCAGTCCCTCGAACGCGCTCGCCCCGGTGTCAGCCAGGAGATCGTCGAGCACCCACTGCACCACGCCGGCGCCCTCGACGGCGGCCGGCGGCAGCACCCGGGCCGGCAGCTCGTCGAGGAGGGTGGTCATGCTCCGATTCTGTCGAACATCTGTTCGACTGACAAGGCTTGCCGCGGACAAGTTCCCGTCGCCGTGTAACGCCGCGGCACTCGGCGGCACTGATCTCTGGCGTCGACCGGGCGACGGCCTATCCCAGCCACCAGGAGGAACCGTGACCCAGCAGCGAGCCACCGCTCCGGACATCGCGTACGACGACCTCAGGGCGCTCTTCGTCAACTGCACCCTGAAGCGGTCGCCCGAGGCCAGCAACACCCAGGGCCTGGTCGACATCAGCCGGCGCATCATGGAGGCACACGGCGTGCAGGTCGACGTGGTCCGCGCCATCGACCACGACATCGCCACCGGCGTGTGGCCCGACATGCGTGAGCACGGGTGGCAGTCGGACGACTGGCCCGGGATCTTCGAGAAGGTCCTGGCCGCCGACATCCTGGTGCTGGCCGGACCGATCTGGCTCGGTGACAACAGCTCGGTCATGAAGCAGGTCCACGAACGGCTGTACGGCGGCTCGCACCTGCTCAACGACCGAGGGCAGTACCTGTACTACGGCCGGGTCGGAGGATGCCTGATCACGGGCAACGAGGACGGCGTCAAGCACTGCGCACAGAACGTGCTCTACACGCTGCAGCACATCGGCTACACGATCCCTCCGCAGGCCGACGCCGGATGGATCGGAGAGGCAGGACCCGGCCCGTCGTACCTCGACCCAGGCTCGGGTGGCCCGGAGAACGACTTCACCAACCGCAACACGACGTTCATGACCTGGAACCTGATGCACCTGGCCCGGCTCCTGAAGGACGCCGGCGGCGTCCCCGCCTACGGCAACCAGCGGTCGGAGTGGGACGCCGGCTGCCGGTTCGACTTCGAGAACCCGGAGTACCGATGACCAGCGCTACGCTCCCAGCGTGGTCACGTCGAGCACCGACGACGCGATCGTGGCCGGTGTCCGGTCCGGTGACGAGGCTGTCTTCGCGCAGCTGCTGGACGACTGGTCACGGTCCATGCTGCTGCTCGCCCGCACCTTCGTCTCCACGGAAGCGTCCGCCGAGGAGGTCGTCCAGGACACCTGGCTCGCGGTCATCCGGGGCATCGACCGGTTCGAGGGCCGATCCACCCTGCGCACCTGGGTCTACCGGATCCTGGTCAACACCGCGAAGAAGCGCGGCGTGCGCGAAAGTCGCACCGTGCCGTGGAGCAGCCTCGCCGACGACGACCACGGACCGACGGTGGACCCGGCTCTCTTCCGTGACGCCGGCGACCCGTACGCCGGCGGCTGGCGGGCGTTCCCGCTCGCGTGGCCATCCTCCGACGGGGCCGTGCTCGCAGGTGAGATCCGGGCCCAGGTCCGTGCCGCGATCGACGCGCTGCCCGACCGGCAGCGCGTGGTCATCACCCTGCGTGACGTCCTGGGACACACCTCCGGGGAGGTCTGCGAGATGCTCGAGATCTCGGGCGCCAACCAGCGGGTCCTCCTGCACCGGGCCCGGGCAGCGGTGCGTACCCACCTGGCGCCGTACCTCGAGCAGGCTCCCGCGACCAGGACCGGGCGGGTGAGCTGAGATGGCCGACCTCACCTGCCAGGACTTCGTCGAGCTGGTCACCGACTACCTCGAGGGCGCTCTCGACGAGGACACCGCGCGCCGTTTCGAGGAGCACCTGGCGCTCTGTCAGGGCTGTGAGAGCTACCTCAGCCAGATGAAGGAGACGGCCTCGAGACTCGGGGATATCCCCGTCGAGAGCCTCTCCGCAGAGACGCAGGCGACCCTGCTCTCCGCCTTCCGCGACTTCCGTCGCTGACCTTCAACCCCACCTCGCACGACTGCCGGACATCGATCCGAGGACCTCCCATGCCTGAAGCCGGGTTCGCCAACCTGCTGGCCGTGACACAGCGATGCAGAGCACCGCCGGGCGGGACGCGTCTCACCCATGACCCTCACCACCCAACCCGGAAGGAACACGTAGCATGCGCACGCGTCAAGTTCTCGCCGCCCTCGCGGCTCTCACGGTCACCACCCCCTTGGTCGGCCTGGTCTCGACTCCCGCCTCGGCGGACGGCAGCCGGGTCTTCGTGCCCGGCGCCCATCTCAACGCCGACCACACCGTCACCCTGCCCTTGCACCGTGGCCGGTCGGGCAACCAGACGGTGTGGTTCATCGCCACCGAGGCGTCCGACTCCGAGCACGCCCAGTCGTGGGGGACGTCGGTCAGCTCCAAGCTGCTGAACGCACGCCGGACCGCGGCTGTCCAGAAGGTCACGCTCGACCCGGACGGCACCGTGGTCTTCCCCGCCACCGTCGACTTCACGCCGGACCATGTCATCGTCCCGGGGCCGGCGGGGTTCCCACCAGCGAAAGCGGCACCCGGAGCCGTGGGCAACCCCGGGTACACGCCGTTGATCCAGCTCCCCGACGGCGCCGTCCTGAATGCCCCGCAGATCGCGAACTCCACGGGACACGCGGACAAGGCGTTGGTGGTGGACCCCACCGCGCGCACGGTTCGCTACCTGCTCACCGACGGCTTCGCCCGGGGCAACCGGGTCGTCTACGTCTCCACCGAGGCCTCCGACCCCGGTGCCGCGGCGATCGAGGACGTGACGTACGCGCCCAACCTGAACGCCGCACCCTTCGCCGGGGGTGACGGCACCGACTCGGCGCGGGCCAGCCTGGCCGCCATCACCAACGGTCCGACCGGACGCACGAACCCCCAGCGGCAGGGCCTGAACTCGGCGCTGCTCGGCGAGGGTGACCCGCTCAACGTGCTGGCATGGCTGCCGCAGCAGGGCCGCTACAGCCCGCTGTGGGACGTGCACCTCACGCAGTGGGCGCCGGGCCAACGACCCACCCGGCTGACCGAGTTCGCTCAGGTCGAGGATCTCGCGGAGTCCGGCGCCGTCATCGGGTTCCCGGGCGGACCGTGGGGCCCCAGCGGCTTCATCGTCGACTGCCCGATCATCGCGCGCCTGTGAGCCCCGCACCCGCGAGCTCGGTACGTGGACGCCCGTCGTACGTCGTCGGCTGATCGCCGGCGTCAGTCCCGAACCGGGCTCGCGGGTGGCCGCCCCAGCGATCCGAGCACCGCGACGAGCCGGTCGATGTCGTCCTCGTGGTTGTAGAGGTGGACCGAGAAGCGCAGGGCGCCGTCGCGCGCCGAGCCGATGACGCGCTGCTCGGACAGCGCATGCGACGACCCGGGCCGGTTCGAGGTCGCCGAGCGGAACCCGGAGGATCGTGCTGCGGTTCGCCGCCGGCAGGGCAACCGGATCCCAGCCCGCACCGGTGAGGGCGCTCGCGCAGCAGCTCCTCGAGGTCGCGGTTGCGGCTGTAGATGATGTCGGGTCCGAACTCGTCGAAGATGCCGAGCGACGCCGTGTTGCCGAAGCGCCGCCAGCCAGCTGATGGAGCTGTCGAACCGTGATGCGGTCGGCGACAGCTCCATGGTCGGGCCGAAGAAGCTGGCGAACGGATCCGCGCCCGCACGCCAGCCGGCGTTGATCGGGGTGAACCGCTCCTGGGCGGCCCGGGACAGGTAGCAGTAGCCCATCCCGCGGCCGGCGTTGAGCAGGAACTTGTGGTCCGCCGTGGCCAGCACGTCCACGTGGCGAAGGGCCTCGGACACTGGTACCGCGCCCACCATCTGTGAGCCGTCCACGAACACGATCGCCCCGACCTCTCGCGCCAGCGTGCTGATCGAGGCGATGTCGGAGCGATGGCCGGTGGCCGACTGCACGCCGCTGAACGCCACGAGGCGCGTGCCGGCATCGACACGCTGCTCGACGTCGTCAGGCTCGAGCCCGCCGCGGCGGAACGGGACCTGGCGGACGTCGTAGCCCTTGCGCTCGAGCTGCCGCCACGGGAAGTGGTTCGAGCTGTACTCCCGCTCCCCGATGACGACGTTGTCACCCGGCGCGGCGGGGCCGAGCTGGGCCGCGACCAGTCCGGCGGCCGACGACATCGACGGGATCAGTGCCACGTCTGCGGGGTCGGCGCCGATGACGCCGCGCCGCCTGCGCCCGGGCGTCGTTCGCGGCCTGCTCGCCGCGGACAAAGTCCAGGCCGTCCGTGACCCACGTCGTCGATGTGCGTCGTGGTAGGTCCGGGCCAGCTCGTGGCTGGCGAGCCCGACGGCCGCGGTGTTGAAGTAGCACCGGTCCGCGGTCGCGGGGAACAGGTGACGCGCTTCGGTGACGTCTGTGACAGGTACGTCGGGCTGCGGATCGGCCACGACGTCACGGTACGCGCGAACCTGCGCCGCGACGCGGTCCGACCATGCGGCGGGGTGTTCGCAGGCGCCTTGCCTGTGGTTTGGTTGCACCGTGACGAGGGAAGTCGAGGCCGACTACCTCGTGGTCGGCGCCGGGGCCAGCGGCATGGCGTTCACCGATGCGCTGATCGACCACTCCGACGCGCGCGTCGCACTCGTCGACCGTCGCCACGGGGTCGGTGGCCACTGGCTCGAGGCCTATCCCTTCGTCCGGCTGCACCAGTCATCGACCTTCTACGGCGTCGCGTCGACGGTGCTGGGCGGTGGGCGTATCCAGCAGCGCGGTCCCGAGGCGGGGCTGCACGAGCGGGCCGACCAGCCGCGATCTGCGCCTACTACGACGACCTGCTGGTGGACCGGATGCTCGGGTCGGGCCGGGTCGAGCACTTCGCCGGCTGCGAGTACCTGGGCGACCGCACCTTCGTCTCGCGCGTCTCCGGTCAGCGGTTCGAGGTGCCGCGAACGATGCCGGGTCGTCGACGCACGCTACCTCTCCCCCGACATCCCGGCCGAGACTGCCGCCGAAGTTCGATGTCGCCGAAGGTGCGCGGGTGATCCCGGTCAACGACCTCGTGCACCGCCGAGCGAGCCTCCGAGCCAGTACGTCGTGGTTGGCTCGGGCAAGACCGCGACCGACGCCTGCATCTGGCTGCTGGCGCGTGGGGTGGACCCCGACGCGATCTGCTGGGTGCGGCCACGCGATCCCTGGATGCTCAACCGGGCGCTGATCCAGCCGGATCCGGTCATCTACCTCGGCATGGTCGCCGACATGATGCAGGCGGCAGGCGGCGGCGGCATCGATGCCGGAGCTGTTCCTCCGGCTCGAGGACGCCGGCATCATGCTGCGCATCGACCGCTCGGTCACGCCGACGATGGCCAAGGCGCCCACCCTCGGCACGTGGGAGCTCGAGCTGCTGCGCAGCATCGAGAACGTCGTGCGCCGGGGCCACATCGTCACGGCGAGGCGTGGCCGGCTCGACTTCGCCGACGGGTCGGTCGCGATCGCGAACGACGCCCTCATCGTGAACTGCGCGGCCGACGGCCTGAAGATGCCGCCGCTGGTGCCGATCTGGGGTCCCGAGGCGATCACGCTGCAACCGATCCGGGCCGGGTTCCCCTGCTTCGGGGCCGCGCTCGCCGGGTACGTCGAGGCCACCCGCGACGACGACGCCGAGAAGAACCGGCTCTGCCCGCCGTCGTCGTTCGGCAACTCCCTGACCGACTGGGCGCGGATGAACGTCCTGGGCCTGCGGAACACGGCGTCGTTCGGCTCCGAGCCCGACATCAAGGCGTGGACCGACCGGGTCGCGCTCAACCCGGCACGCGTCCCACCCGAGCACGGCGGGTCCCCCGAGCTGGACGACGCCCTGGGCCGACTACAGGCCCATGTCGGACCGGGGCTGGCCCGGCTGGCCGAGCTGAGCGATCAGGTGCCCGGCTGAGCGGGCCTGGTCGCCGGCCAGGAGGGTGCTGAGGAATCCGCTCGTCGCGAGCGGTGCCTGGTGCGTGCGAGCGTTCTTCCGGGGTCCCCGGCGAATCGGGAGCGAAGCGAGCGATTCGTTGGGGTGGTGGCTTGGCGGAGGAGGGAAGGCGCGGCAGCGCCGCGTTGACCGACGAGAACGCAGCCAGCGTGCGTGCCGGGTGCCGCGCAGCAGAGCATGATTCCTCAGCGCTCTCCTAGGGACGCGTCGTGGGCCGGCCGGGCACCCGCACGTCGATCATCGAGGACTTCTGGCGCATCAGGACCGCGAGCACCTCGGCCTTCTTCGCGGACTGTGCGGAGTCGCCCCACTTCACGAGCCGACCGCTGCGCATCACCAGCCGGATCTCGTCGATGGTGCGCCACCGACACGTGGTCGACCCGGGCGAGCACGGCCGGCGGCAGCGAGCCGACGACGCGGGCGGCCTCGCGCAGCGCCGCGGTGTCGGCACCCTGCTGGTCGCGGATCACGGGCAGGCCCGGCGGCCGCGCGTCGTAGGTGCGGAACAGCACGCCGTCGGCGGCGAGGCCGCGGAAGCCTCCGGCGCGGGGTACGACGGCGACCGCGACCCGCTCGGTGACCGCGATCGCGACCCCGTGCGGCCACGCCCGGGTCACCCGCACGGACTTCACCGCGGGCAGCGAGGCCACCCGGCCGCGCACCGCGTCGAGGTCGAGCCGGGCCAGCGGCTGCACCGATCGGCACCTGTGCGGCCTCGCGGACCACGACCGGCGCGAGCGGCCTGGGTGCCCGTGACGACGACCTCCTCGGTGGCCAGGAGCGGCGAGAACCACACGGCCGTACGCGCCGGCCACGAGCAGCACCAGCGCCAGCAACGCACCGAGCCAGGGTCGCATCCGGCGCAGCCGGCCCCAGCGGCGCCGCTTGCGGAACAGCTTGCGCTCGAGCGCGATCGTCTCCTCGTCGGGCTCACCCGACGACCCCGGCCTACTCATCAGGCTGGTCATCGGACACCTCCTTCCGTGATGAAGATCGACGAGCTGGGCGAGCACCTCGGGCGCGAGCAGGGTCACGTCGCCGGCGCCGAGCGTGAGCACCACGTCGCCGGGACGGGCCCGCTCGACGAGGTGAGCGGCGGTGCTGGCGTAGCGCGGCTCGAACACCACGGCCTCCGGCGGCAGCGGTACGGCGTCGGCGACCAGGGCGCCGCTGACGCCCGGCTCGGGGTCCTCGCGGGCGACGTAGACGTCCATCACGACGACCTCGTCGGCGGCGCCGAGCGCGCGGCCCATCGCGGCGCCGAAGATCTTGGTGCGGGAGACCATGTGCGGCTGGAACGCGACCACGACCCGGCCCTCCCCCGCCAGCGACCGGGCGGCCTGCAGGTCGCCGGCGATCTCGTTGGGGTGGTGGGCGTAGCTGTCGTAGACCCGGATGCCGCCGGCCTCGCCCTTGAGCTCCATCCGGCGCCGGGTGCCGCTGAACGAGCCCAGCCCCCGGGCCAGGTCGGCGAACGAGAAGCCGAGGCCGAGCCCGGCGGCGAGCGCCGCCAGCGCGTCGAGGACGTAGTGGCGGCCCGGGATCTGCAGCCGCACCTCGCCGAGCCGGCGGCCGCGGTCGACCACGGTGAACCGTCGAGGTCGCGCCCTCGAACCGCAGGTCGGCGGCGCGCACGTCGGCGGCGTCGGACTCCCCGACGGTCACCACGGTCAGGCCGCGGCCGCGGGCGGTGCGCGCCAGGTCGGCGGCACCGTCGTCGTCGACGCACGCGACCAGGAAGCCGGCCGGGTCGATCCGGCCGAGGAACTCGTCGAAGGCCGCGTGGTAGGCCTCCTCGGTGCCGCAGTTGTCGAGGTGGTCGGCCTCGACGTTGGTGACCAGGCCGACGTACGGCGAGTAGACCAGGAAGGCCCCGTCGCTCTCGTCGGCCTCGGCCACGAAGAGCTCGCCGGTGCCGTCGTGGGCGTTGGAGCCGGACTCGTTGAGCTCGCCGCCGATCGCGAAGGACGGGTCGGCGCCGCAGTGCTGCAGCGCCACCGTGAGCAGCGAGGTGGTGGTGGTCTTGCCGTGCGTGCCGGCGACCGCGACCACCTTGCGGCCCTGCATCACCGAGGCCAGAGCGGCCGAGCGCGGCAGCAGCCGCAGCCCGAGCCGCTGCGGCCTCGACCACCTCGGGGTTGTTCTCGCGCACCGCGGTGGAGACCACGAGCGTGTCGGCGTCGCGCACCTGGTCGGCGGCGTGGCCGACGTAGCAGGTGGCGCCGAGCGCCCGCAGCGCCTCGAGCGCGCGCGACTCCTTGGCGTCGCTGCCGGAGACCGTGATCCCGCGCGCGAGCATGATCCGGGCGATGCCGGACAGGCCGGCGCCGCCGATGCCGACGAAGTGGACCCGCCCGAGCGCCTCGGCGGGCAGCAGCTCGTCGGGGACCGGGACCCTCATGACGCGCCCCGCCGCCGCGCGAGGATCATGTCGGCCAGCTTCTCGTCGGCGTCGAGCGGGATCACGTCGGCCGCGGCGCGGGCCATGCCGGCCAGCCGCAGCGGGTTGGTCAGCAGCGCCGGGACGTGCTCCGGCGACCCACGCGGGCGTGAGGTCGCCGTCGGCGACGAGCAGCCCGCCCCCGGCGTCGACCACCGGGCGGGCGTTCGAGGCCTGCTCCCCGTTGCCGATCGGCAGCGGCACGTAGACCGCGGGCAGGCCGACGCCGGACACCTCGGTCACGGTGTTGGCGCCGGCCCGGCACAGCACCACGTCGGCGGCGGCGTAGGCGAGGTCCATCCGGTCGACGTACGGCACCACGACGTACGGCGGGCCGTCGGGCCCCTGGCTTCGCGGGCACGTCGACCTCGCCGGTCGGCCCGGACACGTGCAGCACCTGGACGCCGGCCGCGGCGAACGCGGGCGCGGCGGCGGCGACGGACTGGTTCAGCCGCCGGGCGCCCTGGGAGCCGCCGGTGACCAGCAGCGTCGGCCGGTCGGGCTCGAGCCCGAAGTGGGCGCGGGCCTCCTCGCGCAGCTCGCCCCGGTCGAGGGTCGAGATCATCCGCCGGATCGGCAGCCCGACGTAGGTGGCGTGCCGCAGCTCGGTGCCCGGGAAGCTGGTGGCGACGTAGCGGCGTGAACCGGGCGCCGAGCTTGTTGGCGATGCCGGCGAGCGCGTTGCCCTCGTGCACCACGATCGGCACGTGCCGGCGGCGGGCGGCGAGGTAGGCCGGCACCGAGACGTAGCCGCCGAAGCCGACGACGACGTCGGGCCGCACCCGGTCGAGCACCTCGAGCGCGGCCTTGACCGTCGCCCGCAGCCGCACCGGCGTGCGCAGCAGGTCGCCGTTGAGCTTGCGCGACAGCGGCACCGGCGGGATCAGCTCGAGCGGGTAGCCGGCCGCGGGGACGACCCGGTTCTCGAGGCCGCGCGGCGTGCCGAGCGCGGTGACCTCGATCGAGGGGTCGCGGCGGCGCAGCGCGTCGGCGGTGGCGAGCAGCGGGGAGGTGTGGCCGGCCGTGCCGCCGCCGGCGAGGAGCACCCGCATCGATCGCGTCTCGGGTCAGGCCGGTGCGGGTGGAGCGCGCCGTGACGCCGAGCGGCGGCGACGGCGGTCGCGCAGCGCGCGCGCGGCGCCCGGGCTCGGCGCGGGCGAACGACACCAGCAGGCCGAGCGCAGACCAGCGCGGGCAGCAGCGACGACCCGCCGTACGACACCAGCGGCAGCGGGATGCCGATGACCGGGCAGCAGGGCGAGCACCATGCCGATGTTGATCATCATCTGCGCGGTCAGCCAGACCGTGATGCCGGCGGCCATGTAGCGCACGAACGGGTCGCTGTGCCTGCAGCGCGATCCGGATGCCGGCGTAGGCGATCGTCAGGAAGAGCGCGAGCACCAGCAGGGTGCCGACCAGCCCGAGCTCCTCGCCGAGCACGGCGAAGATGAAGTCGGTGTGCGCCTCGGGCAGGTTGCCCCACTTCTGCTGGCGGGCGCCGATGCCCTTGCCGAAGAGGCCGCCGCTGGCCATGCCGAAGATGCCGTGGCCGCTCTGCCAGCCGGCGCCCTGGAAGTCGCGGAACGGGTCGACGAAGTTGGTGAGCCGGTCGACAGCCGCTCGCTGCTGGTGCGTGGCCAGGAACAGCGCGACCACGCTGACCATGGTCACCGCGCCGACGAACAGCCGGGCCGGGGCGCCGACGACCCAGAGCATGCCGAGGATGATCGCGAACAGCACCAGCGCGGTGCCGAGGTCGCCGCCGAGCACGACCACGAGGCCGGTCACCAGCGCGACGCACGGGCACCACCGGGATCAGCGTGTGCTTCCAGTCGCCGAGCAGCCGCTCCTTGCGGGCGTAGACGTCCGCGCACCAGAGGATCAGCGAGAACTTGGCGATCTCGGCCGGCTGGATCTGCGAACGGCCGCCGAGGGCGAGCCAGTTGCGGTTGCCGTTGACCGTGACGCCGAGCGAGGTCTGGGTCAGCGCGACCAGCAGCAGGCGACGACGATCGAGGGCCAGGCGAACGCCGCGCAGCAGCCGGTGCGGCAGCCGGGTCGCCACGAACGCGACCGGCAGCGCCGAGCGCGACCCAGGTCAGCTGCCGGAAGAACCAGTAGTAGCTGTTGCCGAACTGCTTGTACGACGAGACGCTGGAGGCGCTGAGCACCTCCATCAGGCCGATCGAGAGCAGCAGGGCGGTGGCGCCGAGCAGCAGGTAGTACGACGTCAGCGGCCGGTCCAGCGTCGTGCCGGAGGCGTCCAGCCAGCCACCGATGCCGGGCCGCGCGACGGGGGCCGTCGGCGTGCGCGGGTCCGGGCCGTGGTGGTCGACGCTGTGGTCACCGTGCTGCCCTTCCCCTGCGTGCCGCTGTGCCTCACCGGCCCCGTGCCGGCGCACCGCTCGGCGAAGGCGTCGCCGCGAGCGCCGTAGTTCGCGAACATGTCCATGGACGCGCACCCCGGGGCCAGCAGCACCGTGTCTCCCGGCCGGGCCAGGCGTCGCGGCCGCGGCCACGACCACGATCCATGACAGAAGTGTCCCCGGCCCGACGCCGATCACCGGAACATCGGGCGCGTGTCGCGAAAGCGCCTCCGGATCACCTCCAGCGTCCCGGCCGAGCAGCACCACGCCGCGCAGCCGCTCGCGCACCCGGGTGACCAGGTCGTCGAAGCGCGCGCCCTTGGCCAGGCCGCCGGCGACCCAGACCACCGGGTCGTAGGCCTGCAGCGACGCCAGCGCGGCGTGCGGGTTGGTGGCCTTGGAGTCGTCGATCCAGGTGACCCCGTCGACGTGCGCGACCTCGGCGATCCGGTGCCCGTCGGGCCGGAAGCCGCGCAGCGCCTCGCGGACCGCCTCGGCGGGCACGCGAGTGGGACCGGGCCAGCGCCGCGGCGGCGAGCGCGTTGGCGACGTAGTGCGGTGCCGGCGTGGCCAGGTCGGCGATCGTGCAGAGCTCCGCGGCGCTGGTCTGCCGCTCCTCGACGAAGGCCCGGTCGCAGAGCACGTCGTCGACGACGCCGAGCATGCCGACGCCGGGCGTGCCGAGCGTGAACCCGATCGCGCGGGCGCCCTCCACCACGTCGGCCTCGCGGACCAGCTGCTCGGTCACCGGGTCGGCGACGTTGTAGACGCAGGCCCGCTGCACCCGCTGGTAGATCCGGCCCTTGTCGGCGGCGTAGGCGGCCAGGTCGGGGTACCAGTCGAGGTGGTCCTCGGCGACGTTGAGCACGGCGGCCGACTCGCGCGGCCACGCGAGGAGGTGTAGTGCAGCTGGAAGCTGGACAGCTCGACGGCGAGCACGTCGTACGGCTCGGGGTCCATCACGGCCTCGACGAGCGGCAGCCCGACGTTGCCGGCGGCGACCGTGCGCAGCCCGGCCGCGCGCAGCATCGCCTCGAGCATCTGCACGGTCGTGGTCTTGCCGTTGGTGCCGGTGACGGCGAGCCACGGCGCCGGGTGCTCCGGGTCGCGCAGCCGCCAGGCCAGCTCGACCTCGCCCCAGACCGGTACGCCGCGGGCGGCGGCCTGCGCGAGCAGCGGGCGCGCTCGGCGCCCAGCCGGGCGAGGTGACCACCAGGTCGACGTCGTCGGGCAGGGTCGCGGTCGCGCCCGGGCCCAGCCGCACCGTGGCGCCCAGGCTCTCCAGCAGGTCGGCCTGCTCGCGGGCGGTCGCCGGCCTCGGACTCGTCGAGCGCGGTGACCGTGGCGCCGAGGAAGGTCAGGTTGTCCGCGGCGGCGAAGCCGGAGACGCCGAAGCCGGCGACGACGACCCGGACGCCGGACCAGTCGGAGGTGCGGCTCAGGTGAGACGTTGTCCATCGGCTACGTCCCTGCCACCCACTCGGCGTAGAAGACGCCGAGCCCGGCGGCGACGAAGAGGCCGGTGATGATCCAGAACCGGATCACCACGGTGATCTCGTCCCAGCCCGAGCAGCTCGAAGTGGTGGTGGAGCGGCGCCATCCGGAACAGCCGTTTGCCCTTGGTGATCTTGAAGTACCCGACCTGCAGGATCACCGACAGCGTCTGCAGCACGAACAGGCCGCCGAGCAGCGCGAGCAGGAACTCGGTGCGGGTCAGGATCGCGAAGCCGGCCAGCGCGCCGCCGAGCGCCAGCGAGCCGGTGTCGCCCATGAAGATCTGGGCCGGGCGAGGCGTTCCACCACAGGAAGCCGAAGCAGGCGCCGGTGATCGCGGCGGCGACCACGGCGAGGTCGAGCGGGTCGCGCACGTCGTAGCAGGACGTTGCCCGGGGTTGAGCCTCGCAGGACTGGTTGTTCTGCCAGATGTTCACCAGCGTGTAGGCGCCGAACACCATCGTGCGAGGCGCCGGTCGCGAGGCCGTCGAGCCCGTCGGTGAGGTTGACCGCGTTGCTGGTGCCGGCGATCAGCATCACGATGAAGAGCACCAGCACGACCGTCGGCAGCGTGAACCGGTCGGTGTCGCGGATGAACGAGATCGTGTGCCCGGCCGGGGTCTGCCCGCGGCTCGTCCGGCGAGCGCGGGCAGCAGCGCGAGCCACGCCGAAGATCACCGCGATCACGGTCTGGCCGATGAACTTCGCCTTGCTGCGCAGGCCGAGGTTGCGCTGCTTGTAGATCTTGATGAAGTCGTCGAGGAAGCCGACGGTGCCCAGCCCGACGAACAGGAAGAGCAGCAGCAGTGCCGACGCGGATCGGCGCGAGCCGGTGATCAGCTTGGCCAGGAAGTAGCCGAGGACCGCCGGCCAGCACGATCACCAGCCCGCCCATGGTCGGGGTGCCGCGCTTGATGTGGTGGGTGGTCGGGCCGTCGTCGCGGATCAGCTGGCCGTAGCCGCGCTCGGTCAGCACCCGGATCGCGAGCCGGGTGCCGAGCAGCGTGAGGACCAGGGAGAGACCGCCCGCGAGCAGGATCGCTCTCATCGTCTGGGGTCCTCTCGGTCGTCGTCGGCGCCAGCAGGCCCTCGACGACGCGTTCGAGTGCCGCGCCGCGCGAGGCCTTGACCAGCACCACGTCGGGCGCCCGGACAGTCTCGCGCAACGAGGTCGACCGCCTCGTGCACGTCCGCCGCCTGGAGTGGCGAAACCCACGCCGTGGCGCGCCTCGCCGATCGCGGCGGCGTCGGGCGCCGACCACGACGAGGACGTCGATGCCGAGCTCGCCCACCAGGCGGCCGACGGCGCGGTGCTCCTCGGCGCGGCGTCGCCGAGCTCGCGCATCTCGCCGAGGACGGCGACGGTGCGGGCGCCGGTGCGCCGCGCCGATCCCGGCCAGCGTGGTGAGCGCGGCCCGCATCGAGTCCGGGTTGGCGTTGTAGGCGTCGTTGATCACGAGGACGCCGTCGGGCCGCTCGAGCAGCTGCATCCGCCACTTCGACAGGGCCGGTGATCGCGCGCAGGCTGGCCGCGACGTCCGCGAGCGGCACGCCGGCGGCGAGCGCGGCCGCGGTCACGGCGGCCGCGTTGGCGCGTGGTGCTCGCCGAGCAGGCACAGCTGCACGTGCTCGGTCGCGCCGTCGTAGCCGACAGGTCGAAGGTGGGGCGGCCGAGGTCGTCGACCGGACCTCGCCGAGCCGGACGTCGGCGTCCGTGCCGGTGCCGAACGTGATGACGCGGGCCGCGGGTGCGTGACGCCATCGCGAGCACCAGCGGGTCGTCGGCGTTGAGCACGGCGACCCCGTCGGCGGCCAGCGCCTCGACCAGCTCGCCCTTGGCTTCGGCGATCTGCTCCTGCGACCCGAACTCCCCGAGGTGCGCGCGGCCGACGTTGAGCACCAGCGAGACGTCGGGCCGCGCGATCGCGCAGAGCTCGGCGAGGTGGCCGATGCCGCGGGCGCCCATCTCGAGCACCAGGTACCGCGTCGGCTCCTCGACCCGCAGCACGGTGAGCGGCAGCCCGAGCTCGTTGTTGAAGGAGCCGTAGGTCGCGACCGTCGGCGCCGGCGTCGGCCAGCACCTGCGCCAGCATGTCCTTGGTGCTGGTCTTGCCCTGGGAGCCCGTGATCGCCAGCACCGACAGCGGTCCGCCGGCCCGCGACGTCGCTCGAGCGACGTCGCCGGGCCAGCGCCTGGAGCGCCTGCTGCACGTCGTCGACGACGACGGTCGGCACCCCGGTCGGGCGCGAGCCGAGGACGCCGGCGCGCCGGCCGCCACCGCGCGCCGCGGCGTGCGTCGTGGCCGTCGACCTGCTCGCCCACGAACGCGACGAAGAGGCCGCCGCGGCTCGGCGACGCGGCTGTCGAGGAACGCCGGGCCGGTCGACCACGCGCGTCGTCGCCGTCGAGGTGCCGCCGACGACGTCGGCGATCTCGGAGAGCGGAGCGGGATCATCGGGCTCACCGGCGATCTCCTCGCGCAGCACCTCGCGGTCGTCGAAGGGGTGCACCACGCCGTCGACCTCCTGGCCGGTCTCGTGGCCCTTGCCCGCGACCAGCACGGTGTCGCCGGGGCGGGCCAGCGCGACGGCGTAGCGCGATCGCGGCCCGGCGGTCGCCGACCTCGTACACCTCGGCCGGGGCGTCGGTCGGGCACGCCGGCGAGGACCGCGGCCCGGATCGCGGCCGGGTCCTCGGTGCGCGGGTTGTCGTCGGTGACCACCAGCACGTCGGCCGAGCCGGGCCGCGATCTCGCCCATCAGCGGGCGCTTGCCGGGGTCGCGGTCGCCGCCGGCGCCGAGCACGACGACCAGCCGGCCGGTAGTGAGCGGCGCGCAGCGCGCTCCAGCGCGGCGGTGACGGCGTCGGGCTTGTGCGCGTAGTCGACGACGCGAGCAAGTCCTGGCCGGCGTCGACCCGCTCCAGCCGGCCGGGCACGCCGGCACCGACGGCGATGCCGGCGGCGACGGCTGCCGGCGTCGAGCCCGGCCTCGCCGGTGGCGGCGATCGCGCAGAGCGCGTTGGCCACGTTGAAGTCGCCGGCCAGCGGCACGCCGCGCCGGGAACGCGCTGCCCGTCCGGGCCCGTCGACCGTGAACGTCGAGCCGTCGGGCGCGAGCGCCACGTCGACGGCGCGCCAGTCGGCGTCGGTGCCGGACGCCGAGAAGCGTGCGCATCGGGATCGTGGCCTCGTCGAGCAGCCGCCGGCCGTAGGCGTCGTCGACGTTGACCAGCCCGCGGCGCGCCCGCTCCGGGGTGAAGAGCGACGCCTTGGCCGCGAAGTAGTCCTCGACGTCCTCGTGGAAGTCGAGGTGGTCGCGGCCCAGGTTGGTGAAGGCGGCGACGTCGAAGACCACGCCGTCGACCCGACCCATCACCAGGGCGTGGCTGGACACCTCCATCGCGCAGGCCGTGACGTCGTGCTCGCGCATCACCGCGAACAGCGCGTGCAGGTCGGGCGCCTCCGGCGTGGTCAGCGCGGTCTTCACGTCCGTGCCCGGCGATCCGGGTGCCGACCGTGCCGATCACCGCGGACGTCGTGCCGGACGCCCTGGAGCCCGGACTCGGCGAGCCGGGTGGTCGTGGTCTTGCCCTGGGTGCCGGTGACGGCGATCAGCGTCAGCGCGCTCGGCGGGGTTGCCGTAGACCCGGGCCGCCAGGTCGCCGAGCGACGGCGCGCGGCCGCTCGACCACGAGCGGCGGGCGCCCGGCGTGACCACGCGCGGCGCCCGTCGGCGTCGGTGAGCACCGCGACCGCCCCGGCGGCGACCGGCGTCGTCCGGCGTACGACGCCCCGTGGGCGCGGCGCCCGGCAGCGCGGCGTACAGGTCGCCGGGCACCACCCGCTGCGAGCTCAGGGTGAGCCCGGTGACCGCCGACGTCCGTCGGCGCCCGTCGGGAGCCGCGACGCCGAGCCAGCTCCGCGACCTCGTCGAGCGACGTGCGGACCGGGTGACGCGGGCGGGTCCGGAGCAGTCGGGGTCGGGCACGACCGGCGACGCTATCGAAGTCACCATTCGATCGGCAGGTTGGCCGGCTTGGTGCCGGTCGGCGGCACGCCGTAGCGGGCGAGCAGGTAGGTCATGATCTTGCTGAACGCCGGCCCGCCGATCGAGCCACCGCCGCCGCCGTTGCGCGGGTTCTGGATCACGACGTAGACCGTGAACCGCGGGTTGTCGGCCGGGGCGAACCCGGCGAAGGAGACCGTGAACGTGCCGTCGTAGCAGCGGCACTTCTTGCCGACGCGCTGCGCGGTGCCGGTCTTGCCGGCGACGCGGTAGCCGATCACCTGGGCGCCCGGGCGCGGTGCCGGTCTCCGGGTTGGGCACCATCTCCATCATCTGCGACATCTGCCTGCGCCGCCTTCGGCGAGATCACGCGGTGCTTGGTCGTGTGGTCGGTGCCGACCTCCTGCCCGGCGTCGGTGGTCGCCGAGCCCTTGACCAGGCTGGGCGTGACCAGCTCGCCGCCGTTGGCGATCGCGTTGACGGCCGTCGGCCATCTGCAGCGTGTTGACGCTGATGCCCTGGCCGAAGGAGATCGTGGCCTGGCCGATCTTGCCCCACGTCGTCCAGTCCGGCAGCTGGCCGTTGGTCTCGCCGTTCAGCCCGACCCCGGTGCTTCGTGCCCGAGCCCGAACGCGTGGAGGTGGCCGTAGAGGTCCTGCGACGAGATCTGCGTCGCGGCCAGCGTGGTGCCGATGTTGGAGGACTTGGCGATCACGCCGGTGGTGGTCAGGTGCAGCCGGTCGTGCGGGAACCAGTCGTGGATCACCCGGTCCGCCACCGGCAGCGTCGACGGCACGGTGATCGTGGGTGTGCGGCGTCACCTTGTCCTCGTCGAGCAGCGAGCTGAAGGTCAGCACCTTCTCGACCGAGCCCGGCTCGTAGACGTCCTGGAGCGCCCGGCTGCCGAGGTCGCTCTTGCGCGCATGTCCCGGCGCGTTGGCGTCGTACGTCGGGTAGTCGGCGAGCGAGAGCACCTCGCCGGTCTGGGTGTCGAGCACGACCGCGGAGCCGGAGTCGCTGCGGGAGCTCTGGACGGCGCTGCGCAGCACGCGCTGGACGTACCACTGGAGGTCGCGGTCGATGGTCAGCTGGAGGGCGCGTGCCGTTGCGCGGCTCGACCGTGCTGTTGTCGCCGAGCGGGATCCGGTTGCCGTCGCCGACCTCGTAGGTCTCCTCGCCGTCCTTGCCCGTGAGCCGCTTGTCGAACGCGAGCTCCAGGCCGGCCATCGCGGCTGCCGCTGTCGCCGAGGAAGCCGACCAGGTTGGCGGCGACGTCCTGGCCGGGTAGTCGCGCAGCGGGTCGGCCTCGGTGTAGACGCCGCCGAACGGGATCTTGCGCAGGTCGGGGTCGGTGATCGTGCCCTCACCGCGCGCCTGGATCTGCGCGACCACCTGGGTGGCCAGCGTGGAGGGCACCCGGCGGTCGAGGTACTGGAAGCGGCTGCCCGGCTTGGTGCAGCTTGGCGCAGGGTACGTCGAAGTAGTCGAGGTCGAGCCGGTCGGCGAGGATCCGGGCGATCATCGCCGGCGTACTTCGCGGTGACCTTCGGGTCGGCGATCAGCATCAGGCCGTCGACCGACTCGGCGAGCGCCACGCCCTTGCGGTCGACGATCGTGCCGCGCCTGGCCGGGCAGGACGACGGTGGCGGCGCCCGCCGGCTGGGCGCGCGCGGCGTACGCCTTCGGGTCGAGGCCCTGGAGCTGGAACAGCCGGACGCCGAACACCGAGACCACCATCGCGATCACGACCAGGAAGACGCGCAGCCGGGTGTGCGCCGACCCGCGGCCGCTCCCGGGCGCGACTCGCGCCGGGAGCGGCTGCGTGGCGCTGGGCTCAACGGTTCGTCTCCTGGCTGCCGGAGGGAGTCCTATTGCTACCCGCCCGTGCCGGCTCGGATCGGTGGCGACACGCGGTCCTGCGCCGACTTCTTCGTCTCGGCGGTGCGCGGGACGACGACCTTGACGATGCGCGGCTTCGGCGCGAGCACCTTCGGCTTCGCAGCGGGCAGCGGGTTGATCCGCATCGCGTCGAGCGGCGGTGGCGGCGACCGGCTGGCCGAGCACCTTGCCGTCGGAGAGCCGCATGAAGGCCGGGTTCGGCGGCGGCACCATGCCCGATCTTCTTGGCCCGGGCCGCCAGCGGCTGCGGGTCGCGGAGCCGCTCGAGGTCCATCGCCAGCGACTGCTGCCGCGCGGCGAGCGCGTCGGCCCGGTGCTGCAGCGCCGTCGCGGTGAACGCGTCCTGCTGCATGGTGGTGTTGAAGGCGAGCAGCCCGGCGACGCCGCCGGCCAGGAGCAGCACGACGAGCACCACGAACGGCGCCCTCGGGGCGTCCACGCGGCGGCTCGGCACGACGGTGAGCCGGGCCCGCTCGACGGCGGCGTCGGCGAAGCGCGGGATGCGGGTGCGGGCCTGGCTGAACAGGGTGCTCATCGGGGTCGCCGCGCTGGCCTCGACGCTCGGTGTGGCGGGCGAGCGGTCGGGGTGGCTCATGCTGCGTCCTTCGGACTCGTTCGACGGCGCGCAGCCGCACCGATGCGGCGCGCGGGTTGTGCTCGATCTCCTCGGGCGAGGCCTGCTCCGAGCCGCGGGTGACCAGGCGCAGGGCCGGCTCGTAGCCCTCGGGCACGACCGGCAGGTCGGGCGGCACGGTCGACCGGGTGCGTGCGGTGAACGCCTGCTTGACCAGCCGGTCCTCGAGCGAGTGGTAGCTCATCACCACGACCCGGCCGCCGACGCCGATCGCGTCGATCGCCGCCGGGATCGCCCGGCGCAGCACCCCGAGCTCGTCGTTGACCTCGATCCGCAGCGCCTGGAACGTGCGCTTGGCCGGGTGCCCTCCGGTACGACGGGCCGGGGCCGGGATCGTGTCGCGGATCAGCTCGACCAGCCGGGCCGACCGGTCGAACGGCTGCCGCTGGCGCGCGCGCGGACGACGGCCCGCGCGATCTGGCGGGCGAACTTCTCCTCGCCCCAGGTGCGCAGCAGCCGGGCCAGGTCGGCGCTCGGAGTAGTCGTTGAGCACGTCGGCCGCGGTCGGGCCGGTGCTGTCGTCCATCCGCATGTCCAGCGGGGCGTCCTCGGCGTAGGCGAAGCCGCGCTCGCGCACGTCGAGCTGCATCGAGGAGACGCCGAGGTCGAACAGCACGCCGTCGACGCGACGCCAGCCGCAGGTCGGCGAGCACCTCGGGGATCTCGTCGTACACCGCGTGCACCAGCGTGATCCGCTCGCCGTACGCGCGCGAGCCGGGCGCCGGCCAGGTCGAGCGCGTGCTGGTCGCGGTCGACGCCGATCACGCGGGCCGACGGGCAGCGCTCGAGCACCGCCTCGGTGTGGCCGCCGAGGCCGAGCGTGGCGTCGACCAGCACCGAGCCGGGGTCGGTCGAGTGGCGGGCGCCACCAGGGCGACGACCCGGTCGAGCAGCACCGGGACGTGGCGGGGGTTCGTCATCGTCAGCGACCGACGTGGACGACGCTGATCAGGACCAGGGCCAGGACGCTCGAGGTGACCAGCGAGAACGCCATCACCAGCAGGCCGTCCCGTACCTCGTGACGTACGCGCCGTGTCGGCGTGATCCCACTCATCGGACTCGACCCCCAGATGCGTGGTGCGGTGCGGTGCGGCGTTCGTCAGAGCCAGGTTCTCCGTCCGCTCCGCTCCGGGTTGTCTCGCGTGAGCGGACCATCTGGCACCGGGGAAGGTGCGCCAGAGTGTCCCGGTGGTTGTCACGTGAGGGAGCCGGAGCGGACGTGAGCCTCGTCCTGCGACTGCCGCTGTGCAGTTGTGTGCTGATGCTGTCTGCTCAGTCCTCGACGAACCCGAACGGCCCGTCGAGGTTCGCGAAGGTCTCCTCGGCACCGGACTGCTGGTCGCGCCAGGTCTCCGGGTCCCAGATCTCCGCGTGGTCCATCACTCCGACGACCAGGACGTCACGGTCCAGGCCGGCGTAGCTCCGCATCCCCTGGGTGAGCGTGATGCGGCCTTGCTTGTCGGGCGCCTGCTGTGCGGAGTTCGAGAACAGGTAGCGGATGTGCTGCCGCGTCGTCTTGTCGGCCTGGCTCTTGCGGGCCAGGTCGGACGTCATCGACTGGAAGCCCGCGACCGACCAGACCTGGAGGCAGTGCTCCTGGCCCGGTGCGATCATCACGTCCTCCGTCAGCAGATCCCTGAACTTCGCCGGGAGGAACAGACGCCCCTTGTCGTCGAGCTTCGGCGTGTGAGTGCCCGTGAAGAACATCGGTCACTCCCCACTCCACTGCCCGACGCCCGCGTGCAGCGCCACTTCCCTCCACTGCGCTCCACTCTACTCCACTCTGCTCCACCGTCAACCATTTCGCGTGCTCGTGTCCTCCCTCCTGCGCGTCCCCGCTCCGCCATCCCCGGCCCGCGCTCGAAGCCCGCCCGAACCGGTCACGGTTCGATCGCGTCCTCTCGAGCGCGCGACAGGCTGTGGGCCGATGAGGTTCACTAGGAGCCACCCACCGGACCGACCACAGGCCGGCGGTTCTGAGTAGTGCGGAGTTGGGGGTCGAGCAGGGTTCTGAGTACGACGCAGCAGTCGCTGGAGCGGGAGCCCGACGCCGAGGGGCTCGCCGAGCTCGGGGCGGCCGCCAAGCGGATCCAGAGCGCGGTCGAGCAGGTGATCGAGGGCAAGCCCGACGTGACCCGGCTCGCGCTCGTCGTCCTGCTCGCTGAGGGCCACCTGCTGATCGAGGACGTCCCCGGGGTCGGCAAGACGATGCTGAGCAAGGCACTGGCCAAGGCGATCGACTGCTCCGTGCGCCGGATCCAGTTCACGCCCGACCTGCTGCCCTCCGACGTCACCGGTGTCTCCATCTACAACCAGGAGACCCGCGACTTCGAGTTCCGGCCCGGCGGCGTCTTCGCCAACATCGTGGTCGGCGACGAGATCAACCGCGCCTCGCCCAAGACGCAGTCGGCGATGCTCGAGTGCATGGAGGAGCGGCAGGTCACCGTCGACGGCACCACGTTCCACCTGGAGTCGCCGTTCATCGTGATCGCCACCCAGAACCCGATCGAGATGGAGGGCACCTACGCGCTCCCCGAGGCCCAGCGCGACCGGTTCATGGCCCGGGTGTCGATGGGCTACCCGGTCAAGGCAGCGGAGATCGCGATGCTCGCCTCGCACACCACCACCAGCCCGCTGGCCGACCTGACGCCGGTCTCCGACGCCGCCGAGATCCGCAAGATGATCGCGGCAGTCGGCACCGTGCACGTCTCGGTCGCCGTCCAGCGGCACGCGGTCGCGATCGCCGAGGCGACCCGTCGCTCCGACGACCTGCGGCTCGGCGCCTCCCCGCGCGCCACGCTCCACCTGGTGCGCGCCGCCAAGGCGTCGGCCGCGCTCGACGGCCGCGACTTCGTGATCCCCGACGACCTGCTGACGCTGGCGCCGCACGTGCTCACCCACCGGCTCCTGCCCACGGTCGAGGCGGCCGCGTCCGGGCGCGGTCCCCGCGAGATCCTGAACGGCCTGCTCGCGCAGGTGCCGGTCCACGAGGGCTGAGGGAGAGCAAGGTGCGTTCGGCGCTGAAGGCGCTCACCGTCCGCGGACGGGCCTTCCTCGCGTCCGGGATCACCTCGATCTTCTGCGGCCTGGTCCTGATCGAACGCGACCTGACCCGGATGGGGCTGCTGGTCGCCGCGCTGCCGCTGGTGTCGGCGATGTACGTCGCGGGGCGCTCGCACCACCTGCGCCTGCACCGCACGGTCACGCCGCCCCACCTCAACGTGGGCGAGTCGGCGAAGGTGCTGGTCACCGTCGAGAACGGCGGCGCGCCCACCAGCGTGCTCCTGATGGAGGAGCAGCTCCCCTACGCGCTCGGCGGTCGGCCACGTTTCGTGATCCAGCCGATGGGCCGCGGCGCCCGCGAGCGGCTCGAGTACACCGTGCGCCCCGAGATCCGCGGCCGGCACTCGCTCGGACCGATGCAGGTCCGGCTGCGCGAGCCGTTCGGGATGGTCGAGCTGCGCGAGGAGATCGCCGGCGCCGCCCACCTCCTGGTCACCCCGCGGGTCGTGCCCCTCGCGGAGATCCGGCTCGGCGGCGGCTGGTTCGCCACGGGCGACGACCACCCGCGCTCGTTCACCGTCGGCCGGGTCGCCGACGTGGTGGTACGCGAGTACCGCCGCGGCGACGACCTGCGGCGCGTGCACTGGCGCTCCACGGCACGCATGGGCGAGCTGATGGTGCGCAACGAGGAGCAGCTTTGGCAGGCCCGGGCCACGGTGATCCTCGACAACCGCGCGGTCGCCCACCGCGGCACCGGGCCCGGCTCGTCGCTCGAGGGAGCCGTCTCGGCCGCTGCGTCGGTCGCGGTCCACCTGTCCTCGCTCGGCTACCAGGTGCGCCTGGTCAGCGGCTCCGGCATCACCGACGCCTGGCACGAGCGCGGTCGTCCGCTCGACCCGTTCCCGCTGCTCGAGGAGCTCGCCGTGGTGACGTCGACCGACGACCGTGAGCTGCCCGACATCACCCTCGGCGAGGACGTCACGGGCGGCATCGTGGTCGGCGTGCTCGGCGCCGTCCAGCCCGAGGACTCCTCGTGGTGGGCCCGGTTCCCGCGGCACAGCGCGCAGAGCCTGGCCCTCGCGCTCGACGTCGAGTCGTGGGGCCAGCGCGCGCAGGAGGGCGACGCTGCCTCCGTCGACGACGTGGCTGGCGGGACAGGGCTGGCGGGCCACGAGCTGGCGCAAGGGCGACGCCGCTCGCCGCCGCGTGGAGGGAGCTCGACCGATGACTCACCCCACGACCTCGCTTCGCTCCCGATCCCGCGGGGGCCCCGACGATGACTCAGACCACCACCCCGCCTCCGGCGAGCGCCACGCCACCGCCGCCCTACCCCGGGTCCGTGCCCGTGGGCGCCGCCGTCTCGACCTCAGCGACCCCTCCGTCCTCTTCGCCGGGCTCGGCACCGCGCTGCTGGCCGGGCTGACCGGCTGGTTCTCCCTGCTCTCGTGGCGTGGCATGGCCGACGAGCCGTCCCGCTACACGGGTCCGCTGCTGACCGCGGCGATGCTGATCGCCCTGGTCGGCTGGGTGGTCCGCCGGTTCACCGCACAGCCGGCGCTCGCGCTGCTGGCACAGCTGGTGGTGCTGGCGCTGTGGGTCGAGCACCGGGTGACGGGAGGGCTGCCCCGCCCGTCCGGCTTCCGCCAGGTCTGGAACGAGGTCGTCGACGGCGCCCTGGCGGCGCAGCGCTACGCGTCGCCGGTCTCGGTCGAGCCACTCCGAGTTCCACTTCCTGCTGCTGGTCAGCGGGATCGGCATCCTGCTCGCGGTCGACCTCCTGGTGTGCGGCATGCGCCGCGCGGCGCTCGGCGGACTGCCGCTGCTGCTGGCGATCACGATCTCCGCGAGTGTGCTGCTCGACCCGGTCGACTGGGTGGTCTTCCTGCTCACGGGTTTCGGCTGGCTGGCACTGGTCGCGATCCAGGAGACCGACCGCGCCAGCACGTGGGGCCGCGGCCCGGCGGTCCGCCCCCGGCTGACCGCGGTCGGCGGGCTCGCCGCCCGGATCGCGGTCACCTGCGGCCTGGTGGCCGTGGTGCTCTCGAGCGCCCTGTCCTCCGAGGGACGCACCTTCGGCGAGCTTCGGCCAGAACGGCGGCAACAGCTCGATCAACGTGAGCAACCCGATGCTCGACCTGCGCCGCAACCTGCGTGCAGGGCGAGGACATCCCCCTGGTCTACGTGAAGACCGACGACTCGGCGCCGTCGTACCTCCGGACGACGGTGCTCGACGACTTCACCGGCTCCAGCTGGCAGCCCGCCGACCGCGACTTCGACAGCACCAGTGCGATCGACGGGCAGCTGCCGCCGGCGCCGGGGCTGACCTCGACCGCGGCGCCGGCCAGCCACAACTGGCAGATCCGCGTGTCCGAGTCGTTCGGCACCCAGTGGCTGCCGCTCCCCTACCCGACCGGCAAGCTCGACGTCGACGACAAGTGGCGCTACGACCCGGAGACCCTCGACGTGATCGGGGTGGGCAACACCAACGCGTCCGGCCTCACCTACAACGCGACGGCACTCTCGCCGCGCATCGACAGCACGGCACTGCGCGCGGCGGCGGCACCGCCGGCCTCGCTCCGCGCCCGGATGACGGACCTGCCGAACGGCCTCCCCGCGGTCTTCCAGCGCACCGCGCGCGAGGTCACCAAGGGGGCGAAGAACGACTTCGACCGCGCGGTCATGCTGCAGGACTGGTTCCGCACCGTGGGTGGCTTCGAGTACAGCCTGCGACCGTCCTCCGGGCACCGGGGCCTCGACCCTGCAGAAGTTCATCACCACCGACCGGGTCGGCTACTGCGAGCAGTTCTCCGCCGCGATGGCCGTGATGGCGCGCACGCTGAACATCCCGGCCCGCGTCGCCGTCGGCTTCCTGCGCGCCGACGCGGGTCAAGGACACCTTCGTCTTCAGCGCGCACGACCTGCACGCGTGGCCGGAGCTGTACTTCGACGGGGTCGGCTGGATCGTCTTCGAGCCGACGCCGCAGGACCGCACCTCCGCGGCGCCGTCGTACACGACCCAGGCGCTGGGCCTGACCCCGACCGACGTACCGAGCGGGTCGGCGACCGCCACCGCCCAGCCCACGAACCAGAAGCCGGACGTGCTCCCGGATACCAGCGCGGGTGCTGCCAACCAGCAGGGCGGCGGCGGCAACACCTGGCTGATCGTCAGCCTGGCGGTGCTGCTGCTGATCGTCATGCTGCTCCTGCCCCGGGTGCTGCGCGGCTCGACCTCGCGCCGGCGCTGGTCCACAGCGCACTCCGCGGAGGCGGTGGCGGACGCCGCCTGGTCGGAGGTCCGGGCGACCGCGGTCGACCTCGACCTGGACTGGTCCGACCAGCGCACCGTGCGCGCCAACGGCCTGGTCGTGCAGCGCGAGGTGGTGCCGACGTACGAGGGCCGGCGGGCGATAGACGACGTGGTCACGTTCGTCGAGCTGACCCGCTACGCCCGCGCGCGCGAGCTGTCAGAGGACACCCGGGCGCGGATCGAGAACGACGTCGAGACCTGGCGCGACGCGGTCTACCAGGCGGTGGACCGCAAGCGGGCCCGGCGGGCGCGCTGGTTCCCGCGCTCGGTGACCCGGGTGGTCACCGACCTGCTGCCGACCCGGGGGCCGAGGCCGCGTCGCTGAACGAGGGCGCCGGCGTCGGAGGTGTCAGAAGCCGTTCTGGTCGCGCCGGCGCTGCCAGCGCTCCTCGAGCCGCTGCATGAAGCCCTGACGGGACGCGCCCTTGGGGCGGCCGCCGCCGGTGCGCCGCGGCTTGCGGCCGCTGCGGCCGCCCTGGATCATGCTCAGCCCGGCCGGACTGTCGGGCGCCTCGAACCGGCCCTCGGTCGGGGCCTTCTCCGAAGCGGCCTGACGACCTCGCCAGGCGCTGAGTCCGAGGGTCGCGGAGGCCAGCATGATCACGAAGCCGATGACGGCGACCCACGTCTGCGGCATGATCGCGCCGGTCATCAGGAGCACGACGCCGACCACGAACGCGACACAGGCAGCCACGATCCGGGTGCGGGTGGCACGCGCGAAGGTGTTGCCACGCAGGGTGGACGCGAACTTGGGATCCTCCTCGACGAGGGCGCGCTCCATCTGTTCGAGCAAGCGCATCTCTTCCTCGGAGAGCGGCACGAGATCCTCCCGGGCAACGTGTGAAGGTTTCCAGTCTAGGCAGGCTGTCCGGCTCTCGGTACCCGAGAAGCAAAAATCACAGGAAAGGTTGGGGTGGTTCGGTCCGGCTTGTCACGGTCCGGTCACGGCCTGGGTCACGGCCGGTCTCCCACGAGAAGCGTCGCCGGACGTACGGCGTGGCCTCCGAACCGCAGGACCGCCGCGTCGACCGCCCGGTCGGCCTCGGCCCAGCCGTGCTCCCGCTCGCCGAGCACCAGCTGCCGGTGCACGCTGGTGCGCGGCACCAGGCCCTCGACCCGCACCCCGACCAGCCGGATCCGGGCCCGCTGCAGGCCGAGCGCGGTGAACAGGGCGGCCGCGGTCGCGTAGATCTCGCTGGTCACGTCGGTGGCCTCGGGCAACGTGCGGGAGCGGGTGATCGTGGTGAAGTCGGCGAACCGCACCTTCAGGGTCACCGTGCGCCCGGCCAGCTCCGCCGTGCGCATCCGGCCGGCCACCTTCGCCGAGAGCCGCAGCACCTCGCGCAGCACCACCTCCCGGTCGTCGGTGTCGCGGCCGAACGTCTCGTCGGTGCCGATGCTCTTGTCGGGCTCGTCGTCGCCCCGCTTGACCGTGACCTCACGCCGGTCGTCGCCCCAGGCCAGGGCGTGCAGGTGGGCGCCGGCGTGCGGCCCGAGCGCCCGCTGCAGGGTCGGCAGCGGGGTGTGCGCGACGTCGCCGACGGTGAGCAGCCCGAGCCGGTGCAGCTGCTCGCGGGTCTTCTCGCCCACGCCCCACAGCTCACCGACGTCGAGCGGGTGCAGGAACGAGGTCACCCGGTCGGGCGGCACCACGACCACGCCGTCGGGCTTGGCGCGCCGGCTGGCCAGCTTGGCCACCGACGGCGCGGCGGCCATCCCGACCGAGCAGGTGATGCGCTGCTCGTCGTAGATCCGGGCCCGGAGGTGCTCGGCGATCGCGAGCGGTGTGCGGAACCGGCGCAACGTGCCGGACACGTCGAGGAACGCCTCGTCCAGCGACAGCGCCTCCACCAACGGGGTGACCTGCCGGAAGATCTCCATCACCGAGGACGACACGGTCTCGAAGTCGGTGTAGTCCGGGCTGAGCACCACCGCCTGCGGGCAGATCCGCCGGGCCCGGGTCATCGGCATCGCCGGAGTGCACGCCGAACCGGCGGGCCGGGTACGTCGCCGACAGCACCACCCCGCGGTGCCCGCCGCCCACGATCACCGGCAGGTCGGCGAGGTCGGGCCGGTCCCGGATCGCCACCGTGGCGTAGAACGCGTCCATGTCGACGTGCAGGACGTGGCAGCCGGCGGAGAGGTCGGCGGTCATGGCGAGAATTCCCACGGGATCGAGGAATTCTCGCGGCACCCTCGGGAGTTCGACCGGCCAGCCTCAGTGCGTGGCGAGCACGTGCAGCTGGGTGGCGAGGGTGAGGTACTCGGGGCGGTCGGCGACGGCGCGCTCGAGCTCGAGCAGGGCGGCGGCGGCACCGGGCTCGAGGTCGAGCAGCGAGCCGGGGACCAGGTCGGCGAACACCCGGACGGCGTGCACCGCCTGCGGGGTGAAGCCGCTGCCGGCGAGCAGGTCGGTGACCTCCGGGGCGGTGAACCGGCGCTCCCCCGAGGTGTCGCCGCCAGTGTCGGCGAGCGCGGCGCCGGGCCTGCGCGGAAGTGGCCGGCCATCGCCCGGGCGAGGACCGCGGCGTGCCGCTGGCCGACCAGCAGGCAGAGGGTGCCGCCGGGACGGAGCACCCGGCCGATCGTGGCCAGCGCCGCCGCCGGGTCGTCGACGATCTCGAGCACGCCGTGGCAGAGCACCAGGTCGGCCTGCGCTCGGTGACCAGGTCGGCCAGCCCGGCCAGGTCGCCCTGGACGCCGGTGACCCGGTCGGCGACGTCGCTCTCGGCGGCCCGCCGGCCCAGCGCGGCGAGCGCGTCGGGGCTGGGGTCGACGACGGTGACCTGGTGGCCGAGCTCGGCGAGCCGGACCGCGAACCCGCCGGTGCCGCCGCCGATGTCGACGACCGGCCACCGTCGGCTCGCGTCCGAGCACCTGCGCACGGCGTCCCAGACCACGGCGGTGCGGGCGGCGGTGCGGCGTTCGAGGGGGCGGTGCTTCTCGGGGTCCCCGCCGGAGGGCGAGCGCAGCGAGCCCTCTGGTGGGGTGAGGTCCATGTCGCCAACCCTAGGGCTTTCATCCCGTGCTCCCGGGGCTGCGGTGCCACAGCTTGCGGGCCACCTCGCCGGTGACCTGGCCCGGTGGACTGGCCGGCCGGCTTGATGTCGGCGTACGGCGACATCCGGAAGCCGCTGGAGTGCACCAGCACCCGCTGGGCCGCCGGCCCCGGGTCGACCTCCGCGAGCCGGCGCCGGCACGCCGGTCGATCTCGGCCAGCGCCGCGTCGACCCCGCCGGTGCTCCACCGGTCGGCGAGCAGCGCCGAGCTCCCAGGACCCGGTGGCCCGCAGCGAGACGCCCCGCCGCCCGGTCCGGCGTACCTCGCCGCGCACCACCAGCAGCCAGGAGTGGAACACCGTGGCGGCGTAGGGACCCTGGACGTCCTCGAAGAACGTCGCGTCGACCGGGCCGGTGGCGTCGTCGAGGGTCAGGAAGATCACCCGCCGGCCGGACCGGATCGGCGGGGTCTGGGTGGCCACCTTCACCCCGGCGACCAGCAGCTCCGAGCGGCTGCGCTGCGCGAGCAGCCCGGTCGAGCGGACCACCCCGAGCGCGTCGAGGAACGGGTGGTAGAAGTCGACGACGTGGCGGCTCGCGTCGAGCCCGAGGATCTCGAGCTCGGCGCGCACCCGCTCGGACGCGGTCATCTCCGGCAGCCCGCTGCACCTCGCCGTCGGCCGGGCCGTCGCCGAGGTCGAGCGCGAGCTGCACCGAGGTGACCGGCGCGGCCGGCCGGGTGGCCCGGGACTGGGCCGCCGCCCGCTCGCGCACGGACAGATCACCCCCGGACAGTCCCGGAGGGCCCGCCATCGCCTGGCCCTCGATCGGGATCTGGCGTGCCGGACGCCGGCCCGACGGAGCACGACCGCGCGCGGCCCGGTCCAGCGCCCGGCCGTGCCGGTCGAGGTCGGCCACCTGGAGCAGCAGGTCGCGCCGGGTGACCGGGCCGCGGCGGCGCAGGTCGCCGGTGGCGCCGATGCCGTAGACGCGTGTCGAACGCGCCGGCCAGCACCAGCCGCTCGGCCACCGGCCGGGACACCCGGGCGCGCTGCCAGAAGTCGGTCAGCGAGTCGTACGGCGGCCCGCGCGCGGCCACGATCCGGGCCACCTCGGCCTCGGTGATCCCCTTGACCTCGGCCAGCGACAGCCGGATGCCGCAGCCGACCCCGGTCCACGGCGGCAGCTCGCCCAGCACCGGCACCAGCGACCAGCGCAGCGTGTCGACACCCGGCGTCCCTGCTCCTCCTCGGTCGGCGGGTCGACCCGCTCGACGACGTAGCGCTCCTCGGAGGCGTTGACGTCGAGCCCGAGGACCGCGATGCCGAGCTGCCGGGCGTCGTCGAGGATCAGCCGCTTGGGGTACATGCCGGGGTCGTGGGTGAGCACCCCGGACAGGAAGTGCGCCGGGTAGTGCGCCTTGAGCCAGGCCGACTGGTAGGTCGGCAGCGCGAACGCCGCGGCGTGCGCCTTGCAGAAGCCGAACGACGCGAACGCCTCGAGCACCTTCCAGACCCGCTCGACGAGCGGCAGCGGCGTAGCCGCGCGCCAGCGCCCGCGGGAAGAACCACAGCCTGGTGTCGGCCATCCCCTCGACGTCGCCGAGCGCCCGGCGCGCCTCGTCGGCCTCGGCGAGCGTGCAGCCGGTGAACTGCGGGATCATCTCGATCACCTGCTCGTGGAAGACCACGACGCCGTGGGTGCCGGCCAGGATCGGGCGCAGGTCGTCGTGCAGGTACAGCGGCATCTTCCAGCCCTGCTTGGCCTCGAGGTACGGCGTGATCATGTCGCTCTTGACCGGGCCGGGCCGGAACAGCGAGATGTCGGTGATGATGTCCTCGAAGTCGTCGATGCCGGACTTGCCGACCAGCTCGCGCTGCCCGGGCGACTCGATCTGGAAGAAGCCGAGCGTCTTGGTGCTGCGAGATCAGCTGGTACGTCGTCGGGTCGTCGAACGGCACCTGCGCCTCGTCGTCGAGGTCGATCCGCGACGCCGTCGAGCCGCTCGATCTCGGCGACCGCGTGCGCCATCGACGACTGCATCCGGATGCCGAGCACGTCGAGCTTGAGCAGCCCGAGGTCCTCGACGTCGTCCTTGTCGAACTGGCTCATCGGGAAGCCGGCGAAGCTGGCCTCGACCGGGGTGCGGTCGAGCAGGGTGGCGTCGGAGAGCAGCACCCCGCACGGGTGCATGGCGATGTGCCGGGGCAGCCCGTCGAGCTGCTCGACCAGCCGGAACAGCAGGTCGAGCCGGCCCTCGGCCAGCCCGGACGCCCGCAGCTCGGGCAGGTCGCGCAGCGCCATCCGGGCGTCGCGCGCCCGGATGTGCGGGAACGCCTTGGCGATCGCGTCGATCTCGCCCGGCGGCATCCCGAGCGCGGCGCCGACGTCGCGGACCGCGTGCCGGACCCGGTAGGTGTCCATCATCGAGACGCACGCGCAGCGCTCGGCGCCGTAGCGGTCGAGGATCGCCTCGTAGACCTCGAGCCGGCGCGCGGACTCCACGTCGACGTCGATGTCGGGCAGCGCCGCGCGCAGCGGCGAGAGGAACCGCTCCATCAGCAGGCCGTGCCGCATCGGGTCGACCCCGGAGACGCCGAGCAGGTAGTTGACCAGGCTGCCCGCGCCCGACCCGCGCGCCGCGCACCGGATGCCCAGCTCGCGGATCAGGTCGATGACGTCGGCGACGGTGAGGAAGTACGACGCGTAGCCGAGCCCGCGGATGATCTCCAGCTCGTCGTCGAGCCGCTTCCAGATCCGCTGCCGGGGCGCGCCGCCGTAGCGCCGGCCGACGCCGGCCTCGCACCGCGCCCGCAGCACCGCGTCGGCCGGCGAGTCACCGGCAGCAGGAGTCGCGCGAGCGCGGCTGGCCGCGGACCGCCGGTCTGAGCCTCCGAAGCGATCCGGGAAGTGCACCTCGCCGAGGCCGAGGTCGTCGCGCGGGTCGAGCGCGCACCGGTCGGCGACGGCGCGGGTGTGCGCGAGCAGCCGGGCGCTGTCGCGGTCGCCGCGAGGCCGGCGAAGCGGCAGATCTCCTCGGCGACCTCGGCCATCTCCTTGCCGGACTTCAGGAACCCCTCGGCGTTGCCCCGGTCGACGTGGCGCAGGTCGAGCGGGACCAGCCGGCGGGCGGCGTCGAGCACGTCGACGGTCGGGGCGTCGGCCCGGTCGGCGTAGCGGACCGCGTTGGTGAGCACCACCGGCAGCCCGGACGCCCGGGCGAGCCCGGCCATCCGGGCGGCGTGCGGGGCGAGCCCGGGACCGGTGCCGGCGCAGCCGGTGGGAGACCACCTCGACGAGCAGGTCGTGCGGGCCGACCACCTCGCGCCAGCGGTCGAGCACCGCGCGGCCGAGGTCGTCGCGGCGCAGCGGTGGCCGCCCGGCCGAGCTCGGAGGCCGGGCCGAGCAGCACCAGGACGTCGCTGCGCCGGCGACGTGCTCGGCGACCAGGTCGAGCGTGCTGACCGGGTCGCCGCGCTCGCCGGCCAGGTGGGTCGCGGAGACCAGCCGGCACAGCGCCGCCCAGCCGCTGCGGCCGCTGGCCAGGAACGTGACCCGGGGCAGCCGGGCGTCGCGGAAGGCGCCGCCGCGGGCCGGGGTCCGTCCGCCGGTCTCGGGACTCGCGGTCGCTGGCGGCTTCGAGACGGCGCGCCGCGACCACCGTCGGGGCGACCGCGAGGTCGACCCCGAGGATCGGCCGGATCGCCGGCCCGCTGGCAGGCCTTGGCGAACCGGACCGCGCCGTAGATGCCGTCGCGGTCGGTGAGCGCGAGGGTGTCCATCTCCTGCTCGGCGGCCCGCTCGACCAGCGCCTGCGGGTGGGAGGCGCCGTACTGGAGCGAGTAGCCGGAGGCGACGTGGAGGTGGACGAAGGGGTCAGGCAACGTGCCCGTGGTCCTGCCGGCGAGCGCTCGGAAGCGCGACGTGTCGGGTGAGCCCGAGGGACTGCCTCGACCAGCGCCAGGAACCGGTCGGCGTCGCGGACCAGGTCGTCGGCCTCGCGCTCGGTGACCGCCCGGCGTCGAGCCCGCCTCGGCGGCGGCCCGCTTGCCCGCGCCGGCGGCGAAGAACGTCGCCCACTCCGCGAGCTCGGGGGCGACCTCGGCGAGCAGCACCCAGGCGTTCTTCTGCGGGCCGGCGCCGGGCGCCGGCGCACGGGGCGCGCGCGGGCCGCGAGCAGCGCGGCGGTCGCCCGCAGCGCGGCGACGTGGGCCAGCGCGTAGCGGGCCGGCACCTCGGTGGTCAGCGCCGCCTCCCGGAGCGACTCCGCGGCCCGGTCGAGGTAGGAGTGGGTGGCGGCCGGGAGGTAGCCGACGGTGCGTCGTGCATCGTCATCACCACGCCTCTAGTCCAGGCAGCCGGTCAGCCGCCAGCCGCCGGTCGCCCAGTCGAAGACCAGGTCGAAGACCCCGAAGCCGGGCCGTCGTCGGGTCGCGGGGACGGCGACCGCGCGCCCCGCGGCGCCGCCTCGACCCGCCAGACCTCGCGCTCCGCGAACAGGTCGGGAGCGGTCGGGACCCGCGAGCGTCGCCACCGTCGCCCGGCCACCTCCGGCGTCCGGCTCCTCGGAGCCGAGCACCGCCCGCACTCCGGCGGACTGCCACCAGGGGCCGGTCTCCACCCAGTGCGCGACCACGGCGCGCACCTTCCAGAGCCGGCCGTGCCACAGGAACTGCTCCGGCCCCTCCACCGAGCCGGTGCTGCCCGGCACCCGTCCCTTGCGCACGTCCACGGGATCGTCGTACCGTCGCACGTCCTGCTCCTTCCCCAGAGCATCCGAAGTCGTCGACCCTCGAACATGTGTTCGAACACTCCAAGTACACCTCTCCCCGGCCGCGACGTCAAGCCGTTCGTCCAGCACTCGTTCGTCCACCCGGTCCGGACAGGCCGACGGGCCCGACCGGGGGGACGTCGGACCCGTCGGTGGCATGGGGTTGGTCAGTCGTCGTCGTCGTCCTCCTTACCGGTCGGCGCGATCAGCCCGATCAGGCCGTGCTCGTAGGTGTGCGCGAGGTCACCGGTCGTCGCCGATGCCGGCGGAGAAGACCAGCGTGTCGGGAGTGCCGATCACGCCGTTGCCGAACGCGATCCCCCACAGCCCAGCGTTGACCAGCGGAGCGCCGGAGGCGTCCTTCAGGGTGCCCTTGAAGTGCCCGCTGCGCTTGCCGAAGGCGTTGATCTTGCCGTCCAGGACGTTGCCGACCAGCAGCCGGCCGCCGAACTTGCCCCAGTGCTTGGGCGCGATCGCCATGCCCCACGGCAGCGATGCAGCGGCACCGTCGGTCACCAGGCGCTTCTTGAACTTGCCGACTGGGCTTGAACACGCTGACCGCGCCGCCCGGGCGGCTCCGGAGTCCGGTCGGCGCGCGTAGGCGACGTAGACCCGGTCCTTGAGGAAGGCCACGTTGTACGGCAGGAGCCCGGTGCCGGCGATCTTCGGGTCGACGAAGAGGCCGGGATCGTCGACCTTCTGGAAGTTGGCGTCGTAGACGTCGACGGTGCCGTTGAGCCCGTCGGCTACGAGCAGCCGGTCTGCCGCGGTCACCCTTGCCGGGCACGAGCGCGAGCCCGAACGGCAGCGAGGGCACCTTGCGGGCGTCGGTCGACGTCGTCGTCGGCGGCGGAGCGGGCACGTTGCTCCAGCCGGTGATCCTGCCCTCGGGCGCGCCGGTGTCGAAGAACGTCTCGTTGAACAGGAACCGGGCCGGCGTCGGGCCGGCCGCCCTGGTCGATCTTGAAAGTCCTCGGTCGGGTTGAAGAGCAGCCCGGTCGGCGACGACGCCGCGATCTCGAGCGGCACCTTCACGACCGGGTCGGTGGGCGTGGTCGCGCCGCGGTAGAGCGGATCGCCCTGGTCGGATCGGGGCGAAGCTGGTTGTTCACCCACAGCGGAGTGGCGTTGCCCACCGGCCCGAACGCGATCCCCCACGGGTTCACGACGTTGGCGTCGTCCAGCTCGGCGAGGCCCGGGACGTCGGAGACCAGGTTGCGTTGGGTGAACCCGTTAGCGTCGTCGCCGTGGCGGGCACTGGCCGGAGACCCTGCCGTCGCTCCGATGACCAGCACCGTCGCGAAGGCTGCTGCCACCCCTGTTCGTCCCCACCGTCTTTGGAGCATGGCCATGCTCGATCCCCTTCCCCTTGGCGCGTCGCGGTGACGCACCACCCTGTTCTGGTGACGCAACTCCCGGGAGGACTACCTGTCAATCGGACGATGGTCTTACGACCCCCCACCTGGGGGGAACGTGCCCGGATAGCCTCGCCCCATGGAGCACGCCAGCATCAGCCGGTTCCGCGACGCCCTGTCCGCCAAGGGCGGGCGGCGGTCGCATCGTCATCCTTCCCGACTCGGTCCACACCGCCGCGCTGGCGGCCGAGGCGCTCGGCTGCGAGGTCGGCGCGATCGCCAACAGCCTGCTGTTCGACGCCGAGGGCGAACCGGTGCTGATCCTCACCTCCGGATCCCACCGCGTCGACACCGCCAAGGTGGCTGCCGCGATCGGTGTCGGCTCGCTGGCCCGGGCGAAGCCGGAGTTCGTGCGCGCGCACACCGGCCAGGTCATCGGCGGGGTGTCCCCGATCGCGCACCCGTCGCCGGATCCGGACCTACCTCGACCCGTGGCTGCGGCAGTACGACGAGATCTGGGCCGCCGCGGGTCACCCGGCCGCGGTCTTCTCCACGACGTACGACGAGCTCCTCGCCATGACCGGCGCCACCGAGATCGAGGTGGCCTGACCATGGAGATCTGGGTCAACCCGGCGTGCTCGAAGTGCCGGTCCGCGCGTGACGCGCTGGACGCGGCCGGGATCGCCTACACCGAGCGCCGCTACCTCGACGACCCGCCGACGGCGGACGAGCTGGCCGTTGTCCTCGACCGGCTCGGCCTCGAGCCGTGGCACGTGGCGCGGGACAAGGAGGCACGCGAGGAGGGCATCGACCTCCCCCGCGACGCCGGTCACCGCGACGCGTGGCTCGCCGTGCTGGCCGCGCATCCGCGTGTGCTCCAGCGGCCGATCATCACCGCCGACGACGGCACCACGGTGGTCGGCCGCGATCCGGACGCAGTGTCCCGGGTGATCGCGGCGGAGACCGGGACCGGTACCTAGGCCGGCGTCGGAACGCCCGGCCACTGCCATCCAGATAGGTTCCGCACATGGCGCGGGTCGTGGTGGTCGGGGGCGGCTTCGGCGGCATGGCGATCCGCCGCGCGGCTGGCCAAGCTGGGCCACGAGGTCACCCTGCTCGAGGCGTCGGCGCGGCTCGGCGGCGCGCTCGGCTTCGTCGAGCGAGGACGGCTTCCGCTGGGACTACCGGCCCGACGCACATGCTGCTGCCCGCCGTCGTCCGCGACCTGTTCCGCAAGTCCGGCCGGCCGCTGGAGAAGGAGCTCGACCTGGTGCCGGTCGAGCCGATGCGGCAGCACCGGTTCGAGGACGGCACCCGGCTCGACCTGCCCGAGCGGCAGCCGGTCGGTGCAGATCGAGGCGATCGACGCGGCGCTGGGAGACGGCCTCGGGCGGGCGTGGGCGGCGTACACCGCGGAGTTCCCCGAGGCCTGGGAGGCGCTGCGCAAGGACTGGCTGGAGCGGCCGTGGTCGCCCGAGCACGCCAGCAAGCGGGCCCGTGACCTGCTCGGCAGCCGGCTGACGCTGCACGAAGATGACCGGCAAGCTGCTCAAGGACGACCGGCTGCGCGCAGGTCGCGACGCTGCCGGCCGTGCTGGAGGGGCACGACCCGCGCAACGTGCCGGCGTGGACCGGGATGGTGTCGTACGTCGAGCAGAACTTCGGCACCTGGACCGTGCCCGGCGGGATGGGCGTCGCTCGCCGACGGCGCTGGTCGAGCGGCTCGCGACCCGGCGGGTCGACGTGCGCACCGGCGTCGACGGCGACGCGACCTCGGTGCTGGCGTCGGACCGCGTCGCGGGCGTGCGCACCGACGACGGGCGACGTCCCGGCCGACGTGGTCGTGGTCGCGGTCGACCCGCGGCGGCTGCCGGCGCTGGCGCCGCACGTCCGGCGCACGATGCCGGCGATCCCGCCGGTCGTGGCCCACCTCGGGATCATCGGCGACGTGCCCGACCTGCCCCACGAGGTGGTGCTGCACGGCGACCCGCTGCTGGTGCTGCGCACCAACGGCACCGCGCCCGAGGGCGCGCACGCCTGGACCGTGCTCGGCCGCGGCCGGATCGCCGAGGACCTGGTGACCGCGCTGTCCCGGCACGGGATCGACGTCCGCCGCCAGGTCGAGGTGCGCGTCGACCGCTCGCCGCGCGAGCAGGTCGAGGCGTGGCGCGGCTCGCCGTACGGCGTGCTCTGGCAGGGTCGCCGGACCGCTCGACCAGCGGCTCGGCACCGGTCACCCGGTGCCGGGCGTCTACTGCGCCGGCGCGCACACCGACGCCCGGGGCCGGGCTGCCGTGGGTGGGGCTGTCCGCGGCGCTGGTCGCCGCAGGCGGTGGGGCCGGGCGTGAGCCCAGGTCTACGTCGGCGTCAGTGCTGCACCCCGACGTGCAGACGCCGGGAGTCAGACGCGCCAGCCCCGCGTAGATCTCCCGCGTCGCCTTGGACCGGTTCAGCGTGTAGAAGTGCAGGCCCGGCGCGCCGCCGGCGAGCAGCGTCGTCGCAGAGCTCGGTCGCGATCGCGATGCCCGATCCTGCGCACCTCGGCCGGGTCGTGTGACGCCCGTCGAACCGGGCCAGCACCTCGGCGGGCACGTCGCGCCCGGACAGCTCGGTCATCCGCTCGACCGAGCGGAGGTTCGTGATCGGCATGATCCCCGGGATGATCGGGAAGTCGACCCCGTCGGCGCGCGCACCGCTCGACCAGGCCGAAGTAGTCCGAGGCCCGGAAGAACATCTCGGTGACCGCGAAGTCGGCGCCGGCGTCGTGCTTGCGCCGCATCACCCGCGCGTCGTCCTCCAGCGACGCCGCGTCGCGGTGCCCCTCGGGGAACGCCGCCACCCCGATCCCGAAGTGGCCGTCGAGCGAGTGCACCAGCTCGACCAGCTCGGTGGCGTAGTCGAAGCCGCCCTCGGTCGCCGGCCCACGGCGTGCCGGGCCCGTCCGGCGGGTCGCCGCGCAGCACCAGCACGTTGCGCACGCCGCCCTCGGCGTAGGCGCCGCAGGATCGCCGCGCAGCTCCTCGGCGGTGTGGCCGACGCAGGTCAGGTGCGCCATCGGCGTCATCGAGGTCTCGCGGGCGATCCGCGAGGTGACCCGGATCGTGCCCTCGCGGGTGGTGCCGCCGGCGCCGTACGTCACCGAGACGAACGTCGGGCGCAGCGGCTCGAGCTCGCTGATCGACTGCCACAGCACGCGCTCGCCCTCCTCGTCCTTGGGCGGGAAGAACTCGAAGGAGAACGACTTGCCCGCCCTCGGCCAGCAGGTCACCGATCCGCGCAGGGGCCTCAGGCATGCCGAGAGAGGATACGGGGACTACGGTGTCCCGGTGACACCGGCGGACACGGCGTGGGACGCGCCGGCGCGTTCCGTGACGACGTCGAGAAGCAGCTGCTCGCTTCGTCGACGAGCACGCCGTCTGGCTCGACCGGCTCGGCGACGACGCCCAGCGGCTGGTCGCGGCCGCGCGCACCAGCGTCATCGGCGGCAAGCGGTTCCGGGCCGCGTTCTGCTACTGGGGCCACCACGCCGTCGCGGGCACGATCGCGCCCGACGACGAGGCGGCGCTGCGTGCGCGCCTGCGGGTCGCTCGAGCTGCTGCACGCCAGCGCGCTGGTCCACGACGACTACATGGACGCCTCCGACGTACGACGCGGGCGCCCCGCCACGCACCGCGAGTTCGACGCGCTGCACCAGCGAGTCGGGCTGGCGCGGCGACCCCGAGCAGTACGGCGCCGCGGCCGCGATCCTGCTCGGCGACCTGCTGCTCAGCTGGGCCGACGAGATGCTGCGCACCTGCGGCCTCGACGGCGACCGGGTGCGCGACGCCCAGGCGTTCTTCGACCTCACGCCGCAGCGAGGTGGTCACCGGCCAGTTCCTCGACGTGTCGCGCCCAGGCCCGCGGCGCCAGCGACGTCGACCTGGCGATGAACGTGCTGCGCTACAAGTCCGCCAAGTACTCCATCGAGCGTCCGCTCCACATCGGCGCCGCGCTCGCCGGGGCGTCCGCCGACGACGATCGCGCCAGCTGACCCGGTTCGGGCTGCCGCTCGGCGAGGCGTTCCAGCTGCGCGACGACCTGCTCGGGGTGTTCGGCGACCCGGAGACCACCGGCAAGCCGGCCGGCGACGACCTCACCGAGGGCAAGCGCACGGTGCTGGTCGCGCTCGCGCTCGACGCCCTCGCCCGAGGCCGACGCACGGCATCTCGACGCCAGCCTCGGCGAGCCGCTCGACGAGGCGCAGGTCGCCCGGCTGCGGGAGCTGATCGACGGCTCGGGCGCCCGCGCCCAGGTCGAGGACGTCATCGACGAGCTCACCGACCGCGCGCTCACCGCGCTCGACGCGGCCGAGATCGACGACCGCGCGCGCGGCGTGCTGCGCGTGCTCGCCGCCGCGGCCACCCAGCGCGTGGTCTAGCGCGTCGACCAGCGCTCAGTCGTCCTGGGCTCCGTCGTCCTGGGCTCCGTCGTCCGGCGCCGGCGTGAGCAGGAACGTGCCGCTGGCGGTGGCCAGCACCCGGTCGTCGGCGTCGTACAGCTCACCGGTGAGGAACGCGACCGCGCGACCCGCGCTTGATGATCCGGCCCCTCCCGACGATCCGGCCGATCCGGGCCGGGCGCAGGTAGCTGATCTTCAGCTCGACCGTCGGCGCGATCTCGCCGGCGCTCCAGCGTGCAGACGATCGCGGTCCCCAGCGTGGCGTCGAGCATCGCCGCCAGGAAGCCGCCCTGCACGTTGCCGACGGTGTTGCCGAACTCCTCGCCCACCGTGAACGCCGCCTCGGCGGCGCCGGCCTCGGCGTCCACCGCGAGCAGCTCGTAGCCGAGGGTGTCGAGTGCGCGCGGACGGGGACGGTCGCGGGACCCCTCCCACAGCCGCTGGGCCATGGCGAGCCGGTCAGTCCAGCGACGGGATCGAGATCGGCGGCCCCTCGCCGCGCAGCAGCACGCCGAACGCGGGGTCCTCCCCCGCTCGCTCCGTGAACACGTCGATGCGCCACGGAGAACGCCTGCCCGTCCTCCCGCGCCAGCGGCCCCCAGCCGTCCCAGAGCACGACCGTCGGCTTGGCGACGTCGCGGAGGCAGTCGATCAGCGAGTCGAAGTTCGGTTTGAAGTGCGCCTCAAACGAAAGACCTTCCGCGACCGCGTCGAGGAAGGTCTCCTTGTCCTGGTGCGTCCAGCCGTCGACGTAGCCGAACTCCCAACCGGCGTGCCCCACGGCGTGACGAATCTCCTGCTCCGGCAGGTGGTTGTGCCACTGGTAGACGCCCACCGGGTGGTGGCCCGCGAGGATCCTGGCAAGTCCGCTCATCCGGTCGTCTCCCCTTCGTCGCGACTGACCGCCAGCCTCGCGTCCGGCAGGGCCGACGTCAACGGTCGGAGGCTGCTCAGAACGCCAGCGCCTGGGCGCGCCGCTTGACCTCGGCGCCACGATTCTCGCGCAGCGCGTCGATCGGGCGGCCGGGCAGCGACTCGTCCTCGGTGAACAGCCAGGTCAGCGCCGCGCGGTCGTCGTAGCCGCCGTCGTGCAGCACGGTGAGCACCCCGGGCACGCCCTTGACCACGACGCCGTCCATCACGAGCAGCGCAGGCACCTGCTGCCCGGCGCCCTCGGCGGGTACGGCGGCCGCCAGCTGGTGCTCGCGGATCCAGGTGCGCACCTTGCTCACGGTGCACGCCGAGATGCTTCGCGCAGGCGGCCCAGTCGAGCCAGTCACCGACGAGGGTGCCGAGGTCGTCGGTGGTGTCGCGGGTGGTGGTGTCGTCGCTCACGCGTCCAACTGTGCCAGCCGGCGCTCGCTCAGGCGCAGCCGGCCGTCGTACCACCTGGTCGCATGGCCCCGTCGCGCGCTCGGACCGCCGGCTGTGCCCGGTCTCTCCGCGCCCAGAACGTGCGCTTGTGTGCTCACGCGCCTACGGTGGATTGCTTCCAACCCAATCTAGACTTCGTCCGGCAGCCGGTGCCTTCCCCCGCCGGACGTGGAGGTCGACACGTGGAGCGCATGACAGCCGACCGGGTCTCCGACCCGCTCATCGGCCGGCTCCTCGACGGCCGCTACCTGGTCGGACCGCGGGTCGCCCGCGGTGGCATGGCCACCGTCTACGAGGCCACCGACACCCGGCTCGACCGCACGGTCGCGGTCAAGGTGATGCACGCCGGACTGGGCGACGACGACGAGTTCTCGCGTCGCTTCCGGCGCGAGGCGCAGGCCGCCGCCCGGCTCGCGCACCACAACGTGGTCGCGGTCTTCGACCAGGGCGACGACGACGGCACGCTGTTCCTGGTCATGGAGTACGTCCCCGGGATCACGCTCCGCGACCTGATCCGCACCGAGGCACCGATGGCGCCGGTCAAGGCGCTGACCGTGATCGAGCCGGTGCTGTCCGCGCTCGGCGCCGCCCACCGGGCCGGGATGATCCACCGCGACGTGAAGCCCGAGAACGTCCTGCTCGCCGACGACGGCCGGGTCAAGGTCGCCGACTTCGGGCTGGCCCGCGCGGTCAACTCCGAGACCCAGCACACCAGCACCGGCGTCCTGATCGGCACCGTCTCCTACCTCTCCCCCGAGCTCGTCGTCGACGGCCGCGCCGACGCCCGCTCCGACGTCTACGCCGCCGGCGTGCTGATCTACGAGATGCTCACCGGCCAGAAGCCGCACCAGGCCGACTCGCCGATCCAGGTCGCCTACAAGCACGTGCACGAGGACATCCCACCGCCGTCGCGGCGGATGCCCTCACTCCCGCCGTACGTCGACGCGCTGGTCGCCCGCGCCACTGCCCGCGACACGCGCGCTCCGCCCGGCCGACGCCGGCGTGCTGCTCCACCAGGTCCGCCGGGTGCGCCACGCGCTCGAGCACGGCGTCGTCGACGACCCGGAGCTGATCGCCGACCTGACGCCCGCCCTCGGCGCACGGTCGCGACCCGTTCGAGGACACCGACGGCCAGATGCCGCGCGCGATCATCGACCTGTCCCTCGACGGAGAGGGCGGGAGCCCCGACGGCAGAGCGACCGACGACGTCTACGACCAGGAGCGCGATCCGACCTCGACCTTTGCCCGTTCCCCTCTCGTCGGGGCCGGCGCCGGTACCGGTGCCGGCGGTGGAGGCGCCCGCACGCTCGATCGTCCGTCGGCCGTGGGGCCGCTGCCTCCCCGCCCGCGCGGTTCGAGGCGCGGGCCGCTGCTCCTGGTGATGCTCCTGGTCACTGCCCTCCTGGTGGGGCTGGGCGGCTGGTACCTCGGCTTCGCCCGCTACACGACCACACCCGGCGTGATCAACATGACCAGGGCGGCGGCCAAGGTCGAGGTGGTCAGGTCCGGGCTGGCGTTCGACGTCGCCGGCACCGGCTACTCCGAGACCGTGGCCAGGGGCTCGGTGCTGCGAACCGACCCGGCGCCCGGCTCCCGGATCTCCAAGGACGGCACGGTCCACACGGTCATCTCGCTCGGCCCCGAGCGCCATGCCGTGCCGAAGGTGGACGGCAGGACGCTCGACGACGCCCAGGCGATGCTGCAGGAGTCCCACCTCAGCTTCGGGCGCGCGATCGAGAAGTACTCCGACACGGTGAAGAAGGGCCGCGTGATCGAGGCCAACCCCGGCGTCGGCGTCGATCTGCGCCGTGACGCGGCCGTCGACCTGACCGTGAGCAAGGGCCAGAAGCCGATCGAGGTGCCCGACTTCACCGGCAAGGACGCCGACGAGGCCGAGACCGCGCTCGGCGATCTCGGGCTCGAGGTCGACACCACCTCGACGTACGACGACGACGTCGCCAAGGGCGAGGTGATCGCGCAGGACCCGAGCGACGGCACCCTGTTCAAGGGCGACACCGTCGAGCTGACCGTCTCCAAGGGCCCCGAGCTGGTCGAGGTGCCCCGGGTCGTCGCGATGGGACAGGACGCCGCAAGAGAGAAGCTGGAGCAGGCCGGCTTCAAGGTCACCTTCAAGGAGTCCGGCACCTACCTGGGCCTCCATTTCGTGCTGCGCTCCGACCCGTCTGCGGGCTCGATGGTGCCCAAGGGCAGCACGATCACGTTGTACCTCGTCTAGACCCATCCGCCTCACCCACCCCTTGACGCACACGAGTCACATCCGTCACTCTCGATGACTTCGGGTGTCGAAACTGTGAGGGGTCGGGCATGCCAACCGTCGTGCGCGCCGTGGTCCGGCAGGCCGGGCGCACCCTCACCACGGGCATCGCTCTGGGCGGGCTGGTCGCTCACCAGCCTCGCGCTGGACGGCGCCGGCGAGCGCGCCGTACGGCGGACCGACACGGCGGACGCGATGCAACCGGTTGCGTCCGCGGTCGCGACCGTCGCCACCAAGCACCGGGCCGGCAGGAAGTGGCCAGGACACCCGGGCCGGTCGGTGATCTCCTACCACGTGAGGAGCGGGGACACCGCGAGCCGGATCGCGGTCCGGTTCCACGCGTGGACCGCCGAGCTGCTGGCGATCAACCACAAGACCGGCTCGTCGTTCTGGTACGTCGGCGAGAAGGTGAAGGTGCCGGTCGTCACTGCCCGTGCCGGCCACCACACGGTGAAGAAGCACCACCCAGCGAAGAAGCACCCGAGGCACAAGGCGAAGAGGAAGCGGAAGAAGTCGAAGCCGCACCACACCTCGCGCTCCTCGCGCGCGGTGGTCCGCGACGAGGTGAGGCGGGTCGCGCGACGGCACGGTGTCAACCCGCACATGGCGCTGGCCATCGCGTGGCAGGAGTCCGGCTGGCAGCAGCACGTGCGCTCCTCAGCCGGTGCGTTCGGCACGATGCAGGTGATGCCGAAGACGGGCCGCTGGATCTCGGTGCTCGTGGGTCGCCGGCTGCACCTGCACCGGCTGCACGACAACGTGCTCGCCGGCGTGGTCCTCTACAAGCTCCTGCGCCGCGAACACTGCGTGCGCGGGGCGCTCGCCGGTTACTACCAGGGCCTCGGCTCCGTGCATGCGCATGGCATGTACAAGAGCACCAAGCGCTACGTCCGCAACGTCAAGCACCTCAAGCGGGCGTTCGACGACGGCTGGCGGCCGCTCGGCTGACGCACCCTAGGGTGACGCCATGCCGTCGCGGAAGCTGCTCGCCAGCCTGGCGCTGCTCGGGATCGCGGCCGCGTGGGGATCGACGTTCTACCTGATCCACGACCTCCTCGACCGGGTGCCCGTCGCGGACTTCCTGGCGGTCCGGTTCGCGATCGCGTCGGTGGCGATGCTGCTGGTCGCCCCGCGCGCGATCCCGCGACTCTCACCGGAGGCGCGGCGATACGCGGTCGTGCTGGGCGGGCTGTACGGCGTCGCGCAGATCCTGCAGACCACCGGGCTGGCCCACACGCCGGCCAGCGTGTCGGGGTTCATCACCGGGCTGTACGTCGTGATCACGCCGCTGCTGGCCGCGCTCCTGCTCCACACCCGGATCGGCAGGGTCACCTGGGCCGCCGTCGCGCTCGCGGTCGCCGGGATCGGCGTGCTGACGCTGAGCGGGTTCAGCATCGGGTACGGCGAGGCGATCACGCTGGTCGCCTCGGTCGGGTACGCGCTGCACATCGTGGCGCTCGGCCACTGGTCGACCGCCACCGACGCGCTCGGGATGTCGATCCTCCAGATCATCGTGATCACGGTGATCTGCGGCATCGCCGCCGTACCGCGGTGGGGTGACGCTGCCCAGCACCGGCGCCGACTGGTTCTCGGTCGTCTACATGGCCCTGGTCGCGGGCGCACTGGCGATGCTCGGCCAGACCTGGGCGCAGTCCCAGCTGGACTCCACGCGCAGCGCGATCATCATGAGCATGGAGCCGGTCTTCGCCGCCTTCTTCGCCGTGCTGCTCGGCGGCGAGAGCGTCACCTGGCGGATGCTCGTCGGCGGCCCGATGGTGATCGCCGCGATGCTCCTCGTCGAGCTCGTCCCGCGGCGCCGCTCGATCGAGGGCGAGGTCCAGCACATCGCCGTGTGAGGCGGCCGCAGCCGGATAGTCCGTCACGTTTGGCACCATGACCCCGGCGTGTCGCGGTGCCAGACGTGACGGACTATCCGCTCAGGGCAGCAGCAAGGCCGCGTCCCCGAACTCGTGCCAGAGGTAGCCACCGGCGACGGCGGCGTCGTAGGCCTGCTGGGTGAGGGCGGGGCCGGCGACGGCCTCGACCAGCAGGAGGTGCGAGGCCTGCGGGTCGTGCCAGCCGGTGACCAGCCCGGTGACCACGCGAGGCGGGTCGGCCGGGGTGACGACGCGCTCGGTCCAGCCGCTGCGGGCGACCAGACGACCGTGCCCGTCCACGGCCGACTCGAGTGCCCGGGTCACCGTGGTCCCGACCGCGACCACGCGCCCACCGCCCGCGCGGACGGCGTTCACCTGACGCGCCGTCGCGTCGGGTACGACGAAGCGCTCGGCCTGCGGCGCCTCCCCGGCCTCCTGCGACGAGACGCCGGTGTGCAGGGTGACCGGCACCACCCCGACCCCGCGTGAGACCAGGTCGGTCACGATCGCCTGCGTGAACGGCCTCCCCGCCGACGGCATCTCCGCGCTGCCGGGCAGCGAGGAGAACACCGACTGGTACGCGCTCAGCGGGTAGCGACGGTCGAGGTAGCCGTACGCGATCGGTCGGCCGGCCCGCGCCAGCCGCGCGACCAGGTCACCCTCGACGGCCGCCCGCCACAGACGGTTGCCCCGGCCGCTCGGCGAGGACCCGTCGCGCGGGTAGGGCCGCGCTGAGCGTGAGCGCGACCGGCCCGCTGGTGAAGCGCTCCCCCGGCTCCGCGTCGAGCACGGCCCGGGCTGCGTCGGGCGCCGTGCGGACCTCGACCACCCAGCTGCCGTCGTCGAGCGGCGTTGCGGCATGCAGGACGACGCGGCCGCGACGCTCGCCGACGGCGTCGAGCTCGCCGGCAACGGTTGCCGAGTTGTTCACGACCACGATGTCCCCCGCACGGAGCTGCCGCGGCAGGTCACGGAACCGGGCGTGGGTGACGCCCTCGGGTCTCGCGACGAGCAGCTTCACGTGCGTCGCGGTCGACGCCGCGTGCCTCGGCCGGTGCCGGCGCGAACGCTCCGTCCGGCGCCGAGAACACCGTCGTCGGATGCTCCTCGAGGATCCGCATGTCAGGCCTCGACCTTCACCGCAACGTCCGCCGCACGGTAGCGCCCCGACGGCGGCCGCTGCTGGAGCAGCTCGAGGAGGTGCGGTACGACGGTGCGCGGCAGCGGCCGGTCGGAGATGTCCTCGTCCGGGAACGCATCCTGGTGCATCGCCGTGCGCATGTCGCCGGGGTCGACGGCGTAGCCGGTCAGGCCCTCCTCGGCGGCCCAGGTCAGGGTCAGGTGGTCGAGCGCAGCCTTGGACGCGCCGTACGCGCCCCAGGTCTCGTAGTGCTCCACGGCGGCGTCCGAGGACAGCGAGACCAGCACGCCGTCCGACTCCTTCAGGTGGCCGAGCATGAGCTGCGTCAACGCGAGCGGTGCTTCTGTGTTGACCGCCCAGGTCTGGTACAGGTCGCCGGGCGAGAGGTCGCGCAGCGGTCGCATCGGCAACGGGCCGAGCGTGCTCGCGTTGTGGACCAGCAGGTCGAGCCGGCCCAGCCGGTCGACCACGGCCGCGAGGGCGGCTCGGTGGCCGTCGTCCGCCACGTTGCCGGCGACGGTGAGCACGTTCTCGGCCGCCATCTCGGCCAGCAGGGCGCGGTCGCGACCGTCGGTGACGACCGTCCACCCCTCCTTGGCCAGCGTCTGGACCAGTGCCCGGCCGAGCCCGGCGGATCCACCGGTGATCAGTGCTACAGACATGTCTTCTCCTTGTTCGGCTGGCTTCTGCATGACAGTCTTCAAGTTAAAGTGAACTTGAAGTCAAGGTCTCGACAGGCTCGACCACCGGAATCGGCAGGCTCGACCACCGGAATCGACAGGCTCGACCACCGGAATCGACAGGCTCGACCACCGGAATCGGCAGGCTCGACCACCGGAGGAGGTTCCATGGACACCCACGACGTCCTCACCGTCAGCGAGGTCGCCGCGCGCAGCGGGTTCGCCGCCTCGGCGCTGCGGTACTACGAGAGCCAGGGGCTGATCGTGGCCGCACGCAGCGGGGGCGGGCAGCGGCGCTACCAGCGCGGCGTGCTCCGCCAGCTCGCGTTCATCCGGGCAGCGAGCAACGTCGGCCTCACGCTCGAGGAGATCCGCGACGAGCTGGACCGGCTCCCCCGCGCTCGCACTCCCACGAAGGCCGACTGGCAGCGGATCACCCGGCACTGGCGCACCCGGCTGGACGACCAGATCGCCGCCCTGGAGAAGCTGCGTGACGGTCTCGACTCCTGCATCGGCTGCGGCTGCCTTTCACTCCAGCGCTGCGCGATCTCCAACCCGTTCGACGTCGCCGCGATGTCGAAGGACGCTCCCGGGGCCGTGTACCTGCCCGCGGTGCTGCGTCGCCCGCACACCACCCGCTGACCACCGCCCACATGCTGGATGTCGGTTCTGGCCCCGGACGCGCCGACCTAGGCTCGCGGTGTGCACCGCGCCTCGACCTATGTCTTTGCCACCTCGCCCGGGGTACCCGAGCAGGCGTAGGAGACGCGTCCGCACACCACCGCCCCTGGCCGACCGCCCAGGGGCGTTCGTGTGTACGACGCCGGGCAGCAGGCCCACCAGAGAGGAACAACCACCATGGTCGTGGTCATGGCCCCCGACGCCACCGACGAGCAGATCGACCACGTCGTCGAGCGCGTCGAGAGCGTCGGCGGCGAGGCATTCGTCAGCCGCGGCGTCGTCCGCACCATCATCGGGCTCGTCGGCGACATCGACTCCTTCCACGGGCTCAACCTGCGCAGCCTGCCCGGAGTCGCGGACGTGCACCGGATCTCCGACCCGTTCAAGCTGGTCAGCCGGCAGCACCACGCCGAACGCTCGACGGTCTGGGTCGGTCAGCCGCACCACCAGGTGCCGATCGGCCCGGAGACGTTCACGTTCATCGCCGGTCCGTGCGCGGTCGAGACGCACCAGCAGACACTGGAGGCCGCCGAGATGTCGAAGGCAGCGGGCGCGACCCTGCTGCGCGGGGGTGCGTTCAAGCCGCGCACCTCGCCGTACGCGTTCCAGGGGCTCGGCCTGCGCGGCCTCGAGATCCTGGCCGCGGTGCGCGAGACGACCGGCCTGCCGATCGTGACCGAGGTGGTCGACGCCCGCGACGTACCCGTGGTCGCCGCGCACGCCGACATGCTGCAGGTCGGCACCCGCAACGCCGGCAACTTCGGGCTGCTGCAGGCGGTCGGCGAGTCCGGCAAGCCGGTGCTGCTCAAGCGCGGCATGACAGCGACCATCGAGGAGTGGCTGATGGCCGCGGAGTACGTCGCCCAGCGCGGCAACCTCGACGTCGTCCTGTGCGAGCGCGGCATCCGCACCTTCGAGCCGGCCACCCGCAACACCCTCGACATCTCCGCGGTGCCGGTGGTGCAGGCGACCAGCCACCTGCCGATCATCGTCGACCCGTCGCACGCGGCCGGCCGCAAGGACCTGGTCGTGCCACTCTCACGTGCCGCGATCGCGGTCGGCGCCGACGGCGTGATCGTCGACGTGCACCCGAACCCCGAGGAGGCGCTGTGCGACGGTCCGCAGGCGCTGTTCGGTGGCGACCTGCGCGCGCTGGCCACGGCCGTGCGCAGGATCCCACCGGTGGTCGGCCGGGTCGACGCCGCCGAACGGATCAGGACTTCTGCGCACCGGTGATCGTGTAAATGGCGATGATGACCGGTCACGACAGCAGCGGGCGGCTCTGTCCGGCCAGGCGCGCCTCGTCGAGCAGGATCCGTTCGGCCTGCCGGTGCCGCCGCGCTGCGTCGGAGGCGCTGTCCCCGACCGCGGTCAGCCCCACCCGGCCGTGCTCCGTGAGTGAGCTGATCATGTGGAAGACCACCCCGACCTGCCGCGACTGGTCGAAGTGCAACCCGTGCCGGGCCACGATGTCAAACAGGTCGTCGGTACTGAGCGCGCGCAGAAGAGGCGACTCGAAGTGGTCGGTGGCCACCAGGTGCTTCTCGTGCCCGTCGGGGGTCCGGAACAGTGCGGTGTCGCCCTCGTAGCGACCGTCGGTGAGGAACTGCAGGGTCAGGAACGGGTGCGTGGTGCCGCCCTTGCGGAGGTTGAGCTCGATGGCGTACGACGCCCAGCTGCCGTCCCGGCCACGCACGACCACGAAGTCGATCGCGAAGCGTCCCAGCGTGCCCATCTCGCGCAGCCGCTCACCGACCGCCAGTGCCTGGGTGCCGATGGTCCTTGCGTAACCAGGGTCGGCCGGGAACGCACACCCCAGGTAGCTCTGACCGCTGGCGCCGCCGAGGAGCTGGTCGTGGGTCGACAAGAGCTCGACGACGCCGGCCGGGGTCACGCGCAGCTGGACGCTAGGGCTGCGGATCTCCTCGCCGACGATCCGCTCCTCGACGATGCCACCCATCTCGGCGAAGCTCGCCAGGTAGGCCTCGAGCGTCGTGGTCGTCGACTCGAGCTGCATCCGCAAGATGCGCTGCAGGACCTGCTCGCGATCGGCCGGACCCTCCGACGGGAGCCCGGACAGGTCGACGACGGCGTTCCCCCTGCCCGACACGCCCTCGTTCAGCTTGACGATGACTGTGGACAGTCCCGGACGCTGCCGGCGCATGTCGCTGATCGCCTCGACCATGTCGTCGGGGGTGCGGACGTCCTCCACTCCGACCGGGTACTGCACACCGACCTCACCGAACAGCCGTCGACATCCGGTCTTCGACCCGAGCTCTGCGAGGCGCGGGTCCGCGCCGTACATCGGGATGCCGAGGATGAGGGCCAGGTCACGTTCGAGCTCCGTGGTGTTGTACGGCACGAGGTGGGAGCGCTCCGGGTTCGGGATCGTGTCCGCGATCCGGCCCAGGAGGCGTGGTCGGGCGAGCAGCTTCTCACTCAGCGGCGAGGGCGACGAGTCGCCGACCGACACCAGGCTCAGGCGCGCCCTGGCATGGCTGGGAATGACGCCTGGGAGGAGGGCCAGGTAGTACTCCACAACTGTCGGCGAGATCGGCATCGACGTCACGTAGATCATTCGCAGCTGGGGCTGTCTGAGCAGGAGCAGCAGGAACAGGAAGCGTTCCTCGTAGGCCTGGTTGAGGCTCCCCGCATTCGGAACGTTCGGGTCGCTGGTGACGGAGGGGACGACCACCACGGACTCGTCCGCGTGGTTCATCCGGATCGCCTCCCAGGCCTCTGGCAGCCGGGCCTGCAGCCGGTCGAAGAGCTCGTAGCGCTCGGACTCGTCGAGCTCACCGATGGGTCGCCGGGTCGCCTCGGCGACGGCGTCGTGCGGGTCGGCCGAGGTCCAGGTCATGACGTAACCCGCGCCGAGTCGAGCCCGCGGACGTTGCAGGTCCGGACCGGTCGGCTGAACCCACGGAGGTCACGGCTTCCGAGCTCCTCGGAGACCACCGCGTCACCCGCCTCGGCGACGACGCGATGCTGGGCCAGCACCTGCCACGGCTCCGCACTGGAGCAGAGCCGGGCGGCGAGGTTGGTGACGCTGCCGATCGCGGCGTAGTCGAACCGGCCCTCGAAGCCGATCCTCCCCAGGGTCGCGTAGCCCTGCGCGAGGCCGATGCCCAGGCTGAGGTCGAAGCCACGCCGGCTCCAGGACTCGGCGAGCCCCTTCACGCGGTCCCGCATGGCCAGGGCCATCCGGACCGCCCGCAGCGGGGCGTCGTCACACGGCACCGGGTCGTTGAAGAACACCATCAGGCCGTCGCCGGTGAACCGCTCCAGCGTCCCTTCGAAGCGGTAGATCAGGTCGCCCAGCGCGTCGTGGTACTCCCGCAGCACGGTCGTCACCTCTTCCGGCTCGCTCGACTCCGCGAAGGTGGTGAAACCGCGGAGGTCGCAGAACACGACCACGATCTCCCGCCGGTGGCTCTCCAGGAACGACTCGTCACCCGAGTCGACGATCAGCTCGGCGAGCTGGGGGGACAGGAAGCGACGCAGCTTGGCCATCCGCTCCAGCTCCTCGACCTGGGTCTGCACGCGGTTCGCCAGCTCGCTGTTCCACGCCTGGAGCTCACCGGCCTGCCGGACGACCGTGTCGTGGTAGCGCTTCACCCGACCGAGCGACGCGACGCGGGCGATGAGCTCCGCCCGGTTCACCGGCTTGGTGACGAAGTCGTCCGCGCCCGCCTCGATGGCCCTGACCTTCTGGTCCTCGCCGCTGGCGGTCACCATCACCACCGGAAGGAAGGCCGTCTCCGGGTTGGCGCGGATCCGTTCGCAGACCTCGTAGCCGTCGATGCCCGGCATCATGATGTCGAGCAGCACGAGGTCGACCGACCTCTCCGCCAGGCAGTCCAGGGCTTCCTCTCCGGAGGCGGCGGTCACCACCTGGTGGCCGCGAGGGCTCAGTATCGCGTCCATCAGTCGCAGGTTGGGCGGCTGGTCGTCGACGACGAGCACGGTCAGCTCCTCGCTCATGAAGCTCCCTGGGGTGCGAGAAGGGCCCGGACCTGGTCCGCCAGCGCCCGGATGCTGATCGGTTTCTCGACGTACCCGTCGAACCCTGCCCGGTTGGCGCGTCGCCGGTCCTCGTCCATCGCGAATGCCGTCACCGCGAGGACCGGTATCTGGCCGATGTCGGGCATCTCGCGGATCTGGCGCAGCGCCTCGGCTCCATCGATTCCCGGCAGCTGGAGGTCCATCAGCACCAGGTCCGGGTGCTCCCTGGCCACGAGCTCGACGCCGTCCTCGCCCGTCGTGGCCTCGATGATCTCGAACCCCGCGAACTGAAGGACGTCGCGCACCAGCTTGAGGTTCTTGCTGTTGTCCTCGACCACGAGGATCCGGTGTCCGCTCATGGCGCCTCACTCCTCTCGTTGTTCCCGGCGGCCACCGACGCCGGGGCCAACGCGCCGATGCCGGCCAGAACCGACAACAGCGACTCCCGTCCCACCGGCTTCACCAGGTACCCGGCAGCGCCGTGCTCGGCGCCCTTCGCGCTCTCGTCGAGGATCGACACGATGACCACCGGGATGTCCGCCGTGGCGGCGTCCGACTTCAACGACCGGAGCACGCCCCAACCGTCCATGCCCGGCAGCCGGATGTCGAGCAGCACCACGTCCGGTCGCACACGGCGTACGGCAGCCAGGCCCATCGGGCCGTCGCGCGCCTTCGTGATGCGTGCGGCGACGCCGCTCAGGTACGCCGACAGCAGCTCCACCGAAGGGCGGTCGTCGTCGATGACGACCACCGCCCCGATCTGGTTCGCGTCCGTCTTGGTCGGGGTGTCGCTCTCGTCGTCGGCCCGCGTCCGAGCGGGAATGGCGAACCCGAACGTGCTGCCCACCCCCACTTCGCTGCGCAGCCACATCCGGCCCCCCAGCAGCTCGACGATTCGACGTGACAGGGTCAGCCCGAGCCCGGTGCCCTCTTCTCTCGCGGCGCCGCGGCCGCCCTGCTGGAACGACTCGAAGATCCGCTCGTGGTCTGCCTCGGGGACGCCGACGCCGGAGTCGGTGACCGTGACCGCGATGTCACCGCCCTCGCGGTAAGCGTGCACCAGGACCGAACCGCCGTCGGGGGTGAACTTCACAGCATTCGAGAGGAGGTTCAGCACGACCTGGCGGTAGCGCAGCTCGTCGGCCTCGATCAGGTCGACCCCCGGCGCGATGTCGACAGTGAGCGTGAGCCGGTGCGCGATCGCGCGCTCACGCAGCATCGACGACGAGTGCTCGAGCAGGTCGCGGACATCGAAGGTGGAGTAGTCGAGCTCCATCTGGCCGGCCTCGACCTTGGACAGGTCGAGGATCTCGTTGAGCAGCTCGAGCAGGTGCTTGCCTGACGACCAGATGTCGCGCAGGTACTCCTCCTGGCGTTCGTTGATCTCCCCGAACATCCGCTCGAGGAGCACCTCGGAGAACCCGAGCACGGCGTTGAGCGGCGTGCGCAGCTCGTGCGACATGCTGGCCAGGAACTCCGACTTGTGCCGGCTGGCCACGGCGAGCTCGGAGCTCTTGCCCTCGACCTCGCGGAACAGCTGGGCGTTGACGATGGCCAGCGCCGACTGGCCGGCGAAGGTCTGCAGCAGCTCCAGCGTCTCCTCGGAGAAGCCGCCCGGACGACGTCGGCGGATGACGAGGGCGCCGACGATCCCACCCTCGCGAACCATAGGGATGGCCACCACCGAGCGCCAACCGCTCTCGTGGAGCACCCGCAGGTGCGGGTCGAGCACGGCCTCGTCGAGGTCCTCGACGAAGAGCGGGCGTCCCTCCTTGGCGGCTCTGCCGACGAGGGTCTCGTCGAGGCTGATCCGCAGCGCCTGGAGCTTGTCGATCACGGCCTGCTCGGTCTGGTAGACGCAGCGCACGGTGAAGCACCGGTCCTGCTCCGAGTACGCCATCATCGAGCCGCCGTCGGTGTCCGAGAGCTGTACGGCGTGCTCGATGATGGTCTCCAGCACCTCGTCGAGGTCGAGGCTGGAGCTGACCACCTCCCCCACCTCGCTCAGGGCCTCGAGCTGCTCCACCTTGCGGGCCAGCTCCTGGGTCCTGGTCTCCAGCGCCTGCACCAGGTTGACACTGTTCAACGCGATCGCGGCCTGGCCGGCGAACGTTCCGAGGATCGCTTTGGCGCGGTCGTCGAACGGCGACACCTCGTTGCGCCACAGCGACATCGCCCCGACGACCTCGTCGTCCAGGATCATCGGGGCCGACATCGTGGTGCGGAAGCCGGCGCGTTCAATGATGTCGCGGCGCCCGTAGTCGGGGTCCGCGAGAACGTCGGGGATCTGCAGGATCTTGCGGTCCAGGCCGACCCGGCCGGCCAGCGTGTTGCGGTCGGAGAGCAACGGGTTCTCGACGAAGTACCGCGCGAGCTCGTCGGACACGCCGACGGACTTCGACAGCCGGTAGTACGTGCCGTCGAAGAGGTAGAGGGAGACCGCCTGGGCCTTGCAGAGACGGCGCGCGCTCTCGACGATGGTGACCAGGATCCGGTCGGGGTCGCCCACCGACTGGCCGACAGCCGCGAGCACCTCGTTGGTGGCGTTGAACTGCTCACTGACGTCGGCAAGGTCACGTGACAGGCGCGCGATCTCGGCAGAGTCGACGGCCTGCGCCTGCGGGTCGTGGTCTGCCACCGGTCCTCCCCCGCGCCGCACTCGGCGGCGACTCCATCGAGTGTGCTCTCGCCCGACAGCGGACGGCAAGGCCTGTGGTGGGACGGGGTGGGCGGGTCCGCGTTACAGCAGCGACGCGAGCACCTTCGCCGCACGCTCCGCGTCGTCCCGGCTGACGTCGAGGTGGGTGAGCAGGCGCACGCGGCGGGGGCCGACAGCGCCGACACGCACGCCCTGCTCGGCGGCTGCGGCGACCAGGTCCGGCGCGGAGGGTACGTCGACGACGACGATGTTCGTCTCCACGGTGGCCGGGTCGACGCCGCACGCCTCGGCGATCAGCCGGGCGTGCTCGTGGTCCTCGGCCATCCGCTCGAGGTGATGGTCGAGGGCGTAGCAGACCGGCCGCGGCGAGCACACCGACCTGGCGCATGCCGCCGCCCATCCGCTTGCGCCGCACGCGGGCCTCGTCGACCTGGTCCTGCGTGCCCACGAACAGCGAGCCGACCGGGGCACCGAGCCCCTTGGACAGGCAGACCGCGAGCGCGTCCGTGAGCGCGCCGTACGCCTCGAGCGGGGTGCCGGTGGCGACGTGCGCGTTCCAGATCCGGGCGCCGTCCATGTGCAGCGCGCAGCCGACGCCATCGGCCCAGGCCCGGAGCGCCTGCAGGTCCGCCAGCGGGAGCACCGCACCGCCGGCGAAGTTGTGGGTGTTCTCGACCGAGACCGCCGTCGTGCGCACGAAGAACGGCCCCATGTCGGGCGCGTACATCTCCTCGATGGCGGCCAGGTCGACCTGCCCGCGCGGGTGCGACCAGGTGCGGCTGGTCAGCCCCGTGAACGCCCCGTGCGCCCCGAGCTCGGCGCGCAGGATGTGGGCGCGGGACTCGCACAGCACCTCCTGGCCGGGGCCGACCAGCGACGCCAGCGCCAGCACGTTGGCCATCGACCCGGTCGGCGTGAACAGCGCCGCCTCCTTGCCGAACAGGCCGGCCACCCGCTCCTGCAGCGCGTGCACCGTCGGGTCCTCGTCGTACACGTCGTCGCCGACCTCGGCGTCAGCCATGGCGCGCCGCATCGCGGGCGTCGGACGGGTCAGGGTGTCGGACTAGCGAGGTCGATCATCCGCACTCATCCAAGACGTCGAGCCCGTTGGACGTCAGCGCCGTGGTCGGTGCAGCATCTCCGCGACCAGGAACGCGAGCTCCAGCGACTGCACCCGGTTGAGCCGCGGGTCGCACACCGACTCGTAGCGGTTGCCGAGGTCGATCTCGGCCAGCTCCTCGCCGCCGCCGACGCACTCGGTGACGTCGTCGCCCGTGAGCTCGACGTGGACGCCGCCCGGGCCAGGTGCCGACCGCGCGGTGCACGTCGAAGAAGCCCTGCACCTCGGCGATCACGTCGTCGAAGCGGCGGGTCTTGTAGCCGGACGACGCCTCGAACGTGTTGCCGTGCATCGGGTCGCAGACCCACGCGACCTCGACCCCGGCCGCAGTCACCTTCTCCACCAGCTGCGGCAGCACGTCGCGGATCCGGCCGGCGCCCATGCGCGTGATGAACGTGAGCCGGCCCGGCTCGTTGTCCGGGTTGAGCTGTCCGGCGAGCGCGATCGCGTCGTCGGGCGTGGTCGTCGGGCCGAGCTTGACGCCGATCGGGTTGCGGATCCGGCTGAACAGCTCGACGTGGGCGCCGTCGAGCTGACGGGTGCGCTCGCCGATCCAGACGAAGTGGCTGCCCACGTCGTACGGCGTCTGGGTGCGCGAGTCGATCCGGGTCATCGCGTGCTCGTACTCGAGCACCAGCGCCTCGTGGCTGCGAGTGGAAGTCGACCCGGTGGAACTCGTCGGGGTCGGCGCCGATCGCGTGCATGAAGCTCATCGCCCGGTCGATCTCCTGCGCCAGCTTCTCGTAGCGCGCCCCGACCACGCGAGTCGCGCACGAAGTCGGTGTTCCAGGTGTGCACCTGGCGCAGGTCGGCGTAGCCGCCCGTGACGAAGGCGCGCACGAGGTTCAGCGTCGCCGCCGACGAGTGGTAGACCTCGACCAGCCGCGCGGGGTCGTGGCGACGCGCCTCGGGCGTGAACGGGTAGCCGTTGACCGCGTCGCCGCGGTAGGCCGGCAGCGTGACGCCGTCGCGGGTCTCCTCGTCGCGAGGAGCGCGGCTTGGCGTACTGGCCGGCGAGCCGGCCGAGCTTCACCACCGGCACCGACGCGGCGTAGGTCAGCACGACCGCCATCTGCAGCAGCACCCGCAGCTTGTTGCGCACGTTGTCGGCGGTCACGCCGTCGAAGGTCTCCGCGCAGTCGCCGCCCTGGAGCAGGAACGCCTCGCCGCGGGCGACCGCGGCCAGCTTGGCCTTGAGCTCGTCGCACTCGCCGGCGAAGACCAGCGGCGGCATCTGGCGCAGCCGCGCGACCGTGGCGCTCGACGGCGGCCGGGTCGGCGTACGTCGGCTGCTGGCGCGGCCCCCAGCGCGTGGAGGTCGCGAGGGTCGGGACGGTCACGGATCCAGCGAGTCTGCGCGGCCCGCGACGACGGTCGGCGACAGCCGTACGGCCGAGCCGGCGGCTCAGCCGAAGAAGACCTCGGCCTCGCCGTACTGCTCGGGCGTCGACCAGCTTGAGCTCGCCGGTGCCCTCGATCAGCGGCACCCGCACGATGTCGGTGCCGCGCAGCGCCATCATCGTGCCGAAGTCGCCCTCGGACGACCGCCGCGATCGCGTGCAGCCCGAAGCGGGTCGCCAGCCAGCGGTCGAAGGCGGTCGGCGTGCCGCCGCGCTGGACGTGGCCGAGCACCACCGCGCGCGACTCCTTGCCGGTGCGGTCCTCGATCTCCCTGGCCAGCCGGTCGCCGATGCCGCCGAGCCGCACGTGGCCGAACGCGTCCTTCTCGCCGGAGACCAGGCTCATGTCGCCGCCCTCGACCGGCATGGCCCCCTCGGAGACCACGATGATCGGCGAGTACTGGCTCTTGAAGCGCTCCTCGACGTAGCGCGCAGACCTGCTCGATGTCGAACGGCTGCTCGGGGATCAGGACGACGTTGGCGCCGCCGGCGATGCCCGCGTGCAGGGCGATCCAGCCGGCGTGCCGGCCCATCACCTCGACCACGAGCACCCGGTGGTGCGACTCGGCCGTGGTGTGCAGCCGGTCGATCGCCTCCATCGCGATGTTGACCGCGGTGTCGAAGCCGAAGGTGAAGTCGGTGGCGTTGAGGTCGTTGTCGATCGTCTTCGGCACGCCGACGACGTTGACGCCGAGGTCGGACAGCCTGGTGGCCACGCCCGAGCGTGTCCTCGCCGCCGATGGCGACCAGCGCGTCGACGCCGAGCTCGCGCCAGGTTGGCCTTGATCTTCTCGACGCCGCCCTCGATCTTGAACGGGTTGGTGCGCGAGGAGCCGAGGATGGTGCCGCCGCGCGGCAGGATGCCGCGCACCTGCGGGATGCCGAGCTCGGTGGTGACGCCCTCGAGCGGGACCCTTCCAGCCGTCGCGGAAGCCGACGAACTCGTAGCCGAACTCCTTGACGCCGCGACGGACGACGGCCCGGATCACCGCGTTGAGCCCTGGACAGTCACCGCCTCCGGTGAGCACGCCGACACGCATGGGTCCTCCTGCATTGGATCGTTCAAGTGCGTACCCAGCCTAGCCACAAGGGTGGCTCCCGGGGAATCGTCTCACCCTGCCACGTGGGTCAGGCCTCGGTCGGCACCCGGACCGTGTTGGTCACGTGCTCGGCCGCCAGCGGCATCAGCCGCCGCAGCGGGAGGCAGCAGGCCGCGCCGAAGAGCGCCAGCGCGGACAGGCCCGCCCAGGCCGCGGCGCTCCCCTGTCGGAGCAGGGAGAGGTAGAGCACCGGCGCGACGGCGGACGCGGCGTTCCAGGAGAGCTGGTAGACCGCCAGGTAGCGGCCCCGCAGGTGGGCCGGGGGTGACTCGGCGGCGAGGGCCGCGAGCACCGGTCCACCGGCCATCTCTCCGAGCGTGTAGACCACCGCTGCCCCCAGCACCACCGCGATCGCGACGCCGCTGGACAGGTCGCCCGCGAGCGTACAGAAGCACGAAGGCGGCGATCATCAGGCCGGCCGCGAGCACCACGATCCGCCAGCGCACCGAGCCGGTCATCTGGCGCACGATCAGGCCCTGGCCGACGCCGATCAGCACCGTGTTGATCACGTAGACGGCACCGGACACCCAGCCGTGGAGACCGCAGCATCTCGCACGATGTAGACCGGCATCACGACGTTGAGCGCGAGGCACCCCATCGCGTAGCCGAAGTTCGCGCCCACCAGCCAGCGGTAGCCGGGGTCGTGGGCGACCTCGGCCCAGCCGCCGCTCTGGCGCTGGCGGACCCCGTCGTGGACGCCGTGCACCTCGACCCGCACCATCAGCACGAACGCCAGCACGTAGCTGGCCGCGTTGAGCAGGACGACGGCGTGGAACGCGTTGTCGGTGCCGATCGTGATCGCCGCCGCGGCCAACAGGCCGCCGACGGCGAACCCGGAGTTGCGCAGCGCGCCGAGGAAGCCGAACCACTTCTCGCGCTCGCCGGCCTCGGACACCGCCGCGACCATCGGGGAGTAGGACCCCCAGAACGCGGTCCGCCCGAGCGCGGCGATGCCGACGACCAGGGTGACCGTCGAGGACGGAGTGCGCCAGAGGGTACGCCGCGAACCCGATCGCCTGGAGCACGTTGCCGCCCTGGAGCACCCGTTTGGCGTCGTACCGGTCGACCAGCGAGCCGATCACGAGCGCCAGCGGGAACGAGAGTGCGGCCGCGATGGAGAGGGCCACGCCGACGTGCACGAGGTTCAGGTGGGTGACCCGGACGAAGTAGAGGACGGACAGCGGCATCCAGACACCGCTGCCGAGGGCGTCGATCCCGATCGCCGTCACGAAAAGCCGGTGCCGGCCGATCGCGGGGAAGCCAAGGCGGGACAACACCAGCACATCCTCCGGGTCCCAGCGGCTCCTCACAACCAATTGTGATCAGGCGGGATGACAGAGTTGTGCAGGTGCGGATTCCTGCGGTTTACCGACAGTGTCCCTTTTGTACGCTTTTCGACTGGGGACCCGTCGGCGCGGAGGCGTTGGCACACGAGGCGGACGTCGCCGTGGTGGTCGACGTGCTGTCGTTCACGACCTCCGTGACGGTGGCTCTCGAGGCCGGCGCGACGGTGCTCCCGTACCCCTGGCGGGACGACTCCGCGGCTACCTTCGCGGATCGGCACGGCGCCGTGCTCGCGGTGGGCCGCTCACGGGCGGGCACCGACGGGGTGAGCCTCTCCCCCGCCGGGATGCGCGCCAACGCGCCGTCCGGCGGGGCCGTCGTGCTGCCGTCGCCTAACGGGTCGACGATCGCGCACCGCCTCGCCTCGGGTACGACGACCTGCGTGGCGGCCTGCCTGCGCAACGCGGACGCGGTGGCGGACTGGGTGGAGCGCAGGTTCCCGCACCCGGCCCGCGTCGCGGTGGTCGCGGCCGGCGAGCGCTGGCCCGACGACTCGCTGCGCCCGGCCGTGGAGGACCTCTGGGGTGCCGGCGCCGTGCTCTCGGCCCTGGCGGCGCGCGGCCGGCCGGGATTCTCGCCCGAGGCGCGGGCCGCCCGGGCGACGTACGACGCGATCGGCACGGACCTGCCGGCGGCACTGCACGCGTGCGTCGGAGGCCAGGAGCTGGACGCGATCGGCTTCGGCGCCGACGTCGACGTGGCCGCCGAGGTCGGCGCCAGCTCGGTGGTACCGGTGCTGCGCGACGGGGCGTTCGTCGACGCGGCCGCCGATCCAGGCTCGTGAGGGGGTAGCGCTCGACACTAGGTTGGGCCGCATGAGCACCCCAACACGCCACTCGCTCCGCTCGCGCCGCGCCGGGACCCCGCATGAGCACCCCAACACGCCACTCGCTCCGCTCGCGCCGCGCCGGGGACCCCGCATGACGTTCTCGATCGTGGGCCGCTCCGCCGATGGTGAGTCGTGGGGCGTGGCGGTCGCCTCCAAGTTCCTGGCCGTCGGCTCCGCCGTACCGGCCGCCGTGGCGGGGGTCGGCGCGATCGCCACCCAGGCCGAGGCCAACGTCGCCTACAAGGGCTTGGCCCTCTCCCACATGGACGAGGGCGCGACCGCAGGGGTCGCCCTCCAGCGGCTGCTGGAGGAGGACGACAAGCGTCAGGACCGCCAGGTCGGCCTGGTCGACGTCGACGGCGGAGCGGCTACCCACACGGGGTCCGACTGCCTCGACTGGGCGGGTGGGGTCACCGGCGACGGCGTCGCGATCCAGGGCAACATCCTGGTCGGCCCGGAGGTCGTGGAGGAGATGAAGGCGGCTTGGGACTCGACAGTCGACCAGCCGCTCGCCCGACGCCTCCTCGCCGCGCTCAGGGCCGGCGATGACGCCGGCGGTGACCGGCGTGGACGCCAGTCGGCGGCCCTGCTCGTCGTACGCGACGAGGCCGGCTACGGCGGCACTCGACGACGTCGCGGTCGACCTCCGGGTCGACGACCATCCGGCTCCGGTCACCGAGCTCGCCCGGCTGCTCGACCTCAACGACCTCTTCCTGACCGCCTCCACGGAGGAGGACAAGGTGCCGATCACCCCGGAGCTGGCGGCCGAGCTCGACCAGCTCGCCCGCGCCCAGGGCCACGACGGCTTCCACGCGTGGGTCGGCAGCGAGAACTACGAGATGCGCGTCGACGAGGGCCGGGAACCGGCCTGGGTCGACAAGGTGGTGCTCGCGATCATCCGGGGCGAGCGATGACGATCCTCGCGATCGACGCCGGTACGACGGGCGTCACCGCGCTCGTGGTCACCGCGGACGGACGGATCGCGGCCAAGGGCTACCAGGAGTTCCCGCAGCACTTCCCCAGGCCCGGCTGGGTGGAGCACGCCCCCGAGGAGATCTGGCAGGCCACGCTCGAGGCCACCCGCGCCGTGCTCGTCGCCTGGGACGGCGACGCAGCCGACCTCAGGGGCATCGGGATCACCAACCAGCGCGAGACCGTGCTGCTCTGGGACCGCGAGACGCTCGGCGCCCCGCGCCGCGCCATCGTCTGGCAGGACCGTCGTACCGCCGCGATCTGCAGCCGGCTCCGCGACGAGGGCCACGAGGAGCGGGTGACCGAGCTGACCGGCCTGCGGCTGGACCCGTACTTCTCCGGCACCAAGCTGGTCTGGCTCGCCGAGAACGAGCCGAACACGTGGGCGCTGGTCGAGTCCGGCCGCTACGCGATCGGCACCGTCGACTCCTACCTGATCGCCCGGATGACCCGCGGCACCTGGCACGTCACCGACGTCTCCAACGCCTGCCGCACGCTGCTGTTCGACCTCGAGCGTGGCGACTGGTCCGACGAGCTGTGCACCCTCTTCGGCGTCCCGCGCGACGCGCTCCCCGAGCTGGTCCCGAACTGGGGCGACCTCGCGACCACCGACCCGAAGGCGTTCCTCGACCTCGAGCTCCCCATCGCCGGCATCGCCGGCGACCAGCAGGCCGCGCTGTTCGGGCAGACCTGCTTCGACGAGGGCGACTCGAAGTGCACCTACGGCACCGGCTCCTTCATCCTCACCAACACCGGCCGGACGGTCGTCCGCTCCGACGCCGGGCTGCTCTCGACGGCCGCATGGCGCACCCCGGACGACGAGCTTGTCTACGCGACCGAGGGCGCGATCTTCGTGACCGGTGCCGCGGTGCAGTGGCTGCGCGACGGCCTGCAGATCGTCGGGTCCGCGGCGGAGACCGAGGCGATCGCCGCCACCGTCGACGACACCGAGGGCGTGGTGTTCGTGCCCGCGCTGACCGGGCTCGGCGCGCCGCACTGGGACCCGCACGCCCGGGGCACGATCCTCGGCATCACCCGCGGCACCTCGCGCGGGCACATCGTGCGCGCGACGCTGGAGGCGATCGCGTTCGAGGTGCGCGACGTGATCGAGGCCGATGGGTCCGGCCCCTCCGTGTCGTCGCTGCGCGTCGACGGCGGCGCCTCGGCGAACGACCTGCTCTGCCAGATCCAGGCCGACCAGCTCGGGGTGCCGGTCGCAGCGCCCGGAGATCGTCGAGACGACCGGACTCGGCGCCGCGTTCATGGCCGGGCTCGGCACCGGCGTCTGGTCGTCGTACGACGACCTGCGGGACACGTGGAGCCTCGACCGCCGCTTCGAGCCGGCCGCCGGTGACCGCGGCGACGCCGACGCCCGCTGGGAGAAGCTGGAAGGACGCCGTCGAGCGCTCCAAGGCCTGGGCCGACTAGTCCCGCGAGAGGTCAGTCCTGGTTGGTCGAACATCGCCGACAGGTCGTCTTTGGTTGGCTCGACTGACGTGTCGGCGCATTTCTGGCAACCACGACTGACGTGTCGGCGGATCAGGCGAGCTTGTCGAGGGCCTTCTGGGCGGCGTCGCGGCCGGTCTCGGCCTCCCCGACCGCCTCGACGGCGTCCTCGTTGTCCTGCTCGGCGACCTCGATGTCCTCGTCGAGGCCCTCGATCCGGTTCTCGAGCGCGTCGATCCGGCGCTGCAGCTCGTCGATCTCGCTGCGGAGCTGGAAGCGCTTGCCCTGCAGGTCGGCGACGGCCTTCTCGGCCTTGGCGGCGGCCTTGGTCGCCGCCTTCACCTCCGCCTCCGCCTCGGCCAGTGCCTCCTCGGCCGTCTCGCGCAGCAGCCGCTTGTTCTCCGGTACGACGTGCAGGGCCGGTCCGGGCGCCGGCTCCGCGGGCGCGATCCGGGTGCCGAGCGCGTCGGGCACGGCGATCGCCGACGCCCACGTCTGCTCGTCGACGCCGGTGGCGCTGAGCGTGGTCACGAGCATCCCGGTGCGCACGGCGTCCGCCGCGCCGGCGTCCAGCATCGCGGCGTTGAGCGTCCCCTCCACCTGGTCGGCGACAGCCTGCGTGAGCCGGGTGCCGTGCTCGAGGGCCAGCTGCCGGGCGCGCGTGGTCAGGGCACTCGTGAGCTGGCGTCGCTGCTTGGTGAGCGCCCGCAGCTCGGCACCGTCGAGCGCCGCGGCGGCGGCACGCAGGGACTCGGCCAGCGTGAACACCTGGTCGATCTGCTCGGTCTCGCGGCGCACCAGCAGGTTGACCGCCCAGGCACCCACCGACGGCTTCTTCAGGGTCTTCACCGCGGCCGCGAGGTCCTTGTCACCGTCGGCCTTGGCCGCCTTCTCCGCCGCGGTGCGCTCCGGAGTGAAATCGGCCGGCAACCCGCCGTACAGCTCGCCGGCCAGGCTCAGAAGTCGTTCGTCGGCTCCCATGGGGGGAGCATCGCACGCCCCGGCCCCGGCATTCCGCCCCGATTCCGCTAGTGCGTGCCCACCACCGCGAGCACCTGGTCCAGCGCAAGCAGGCAGGTCTGGGCGCGGATCGTCTCCCGATCGCCGTCCAGCGCCAGCTCGGCGACGGTGACACCGCCCGGTCCGGCGATGCCCACGAACACGGTGCCGACGGGCTGGCCCGTCCTGCTCGGTCGGGCCGGCCACGCCCGTGGTCGACACGGCCCAGGTCCCCCCGAGCACGTCGCGGGCGCCGGTCGCCATCGCGCCGGCGCACTCCTCGCTGACCACTCCGTACCGCTCGACCAGATCGGCAGGCACGCCGAGCACCTTCACCTTCACCGACGTCGCGTAGCCGACCACGCCGCCGACGTACGACGAGGAGGCGCCGGGTGTCGAGCTGAGCAGGTCGGCGAGGCCGCCGCCGGTCAGGGACTCGGCCGAGGCCACCGTCTCGCCCCGCTCCACGCAGCAGCGCGTGCAGGTCGGCGGCGAGGGTGGCGGTGTCCATGCCGGCCAGCCTGTCAGTCCTGGTCGAACCCGGACAGCTCCCCGACGCCGAGCTGCGGGTTCTCGAGCTCGTCGGTCTCGGGCGCAACCCCGGCGTCCCCGCTCAGTCCGGCGGCGCCGGGCACCGGCGCGAGCCGGGAGAACGTGCCGAAGGCCCGGGTGGGGATCGGCCGCGTGCCTTCGGCGAGCGCCACACCCGGTGGAAGTTGTGAAAGTACGACCTGACCACCCGCTGCCCGTGAGCCGGAACACGAGGTCGTCGCAGTAGAGGCCCAGCCCGGTGAAGTTCATCGACCCGGACCAGACGAACCGGCGGCCCCTGTGCCGGTAGGTGCCGCTCATCGCGACGTACTTGCTGTGGTTGTAGTCCACGACCTCACCGGTCAGCTCGTTGGTACGGACGACGCGGCGCATCGGGATCCGGCCGCGACCGCTCGGGCTGTAGAGGATCCGCTTGACCTTCGAGTTGAGGATCGAGTAGACGACCTTGACGCTGCAGCCCGCGTTCCACTTGCGACGTACCTCGCGCGCCAGGTAGTTGCCGCGGTCGTCGAACCACGCGTACATGCCGATCCGGATCACCGTGCGGCGCGTGATCGGCCTCGGGTGCGCCTTGCTGGTCGCGTGCTTCGAGGGCTTCGCCGACGGCCGAGTTCTTCGCCGGTGCGCGATGCTTCGCGTGCGGCTTCCTTCGGCGGCACGGGGATCCCGGTGTGCGGCGTCGCGTGGCAGCTGATCCGGCGGAGCACGCGCACCATCGGGTCTCGGCGCGGGTCGGCGATCGGGTGCGGGAACGCCCAGTACACGGCCTCGTCCGCGCGGAACTTCCAGATCGGGTGCTCCGGCACGGCGGTCGACCTTCATCTGGTTGAACAGCATTCCCAGGCGCACGTACGTCTGCTCGGCCGACGACGCGTGTCCATGTGGTTCCACTGGCCCCTCGCGGCCTTCTTCGTGAGGTTGGCCGAGCCGACCATGCTCACCCACCTCGCGTGCCCGACCTGGCTGAACAGGAAGATCTTCGAGTGCAGGGTGCCCGCGCGGCCGCGGCAGGACCGCAGGCACGTGCGGGCGAAGCTGCACCTCAGCCGGCGACATCCCGTTGCGGGCGCTTGCGGCGGTCGCCGAGCGCCCGCTGGAGCATGTCGTAGGGGCGGCGCCAGGCGCTCGCCGTCGCGGTTGACCAGCAGCTGCACGCTGACCCCCCGCCGGTGCGCCTTGATCAGCGCCCTCGTCATCTTGGCGTCGGCATAGCTGAACGTGGCGAGCCGGATCCGCGCGCCGCGTGGGGTGTACTTGATCGCCTTGAGCACCCGGTGCCGGATCGCGTTGCGCCTGGCGGAGGTCGAGAACGGGTAGTTGAACGTGGTGGCGACCCCGCGGGCTCCACACGGGCGCCGGCTTCGGTGGCGGCGCGCACGCCTTCGGGTGCTGGTGCGCGTAGCGCTTGTGGTGGCACTTCTTCGGCGGAGCGGCGGCGGCCTCCGCGGGCGGCACCAGGGCGAGCGCCAGCACCACCACCAGGCCTGCTGCGACCAGCGGCGCCAGGAGGGGGAAGTGCACGCGGCGCAGGGGTGTCACGGGGTAAGGATGCTAGTGCCGCGTCGGGGCCAGGCCGGGGACGACACGCACGGTCGCGGCAGCGGATGACAGCGCCCCGGATAGCCTCACGCCCATGGCGCTGCCGATCGAGGACTACGCGGCCCTCGGCGACGGCAGCACCGCGGCGCTGGTCGGGCAGGGACGGTTCGGTCGACTGGCTGTGCCTGCCCCGCTTCGACTCCCCCGCCTGCTTCGCCGCCCTGCTCGGCGACGCCGGACAACGGACGCTGGCTGATCGGTCCGGCGGGCGAAGCACGACCGCGAGCCGTCGGTACGTCGGCGACACCGGCGTGCTGGAGACGACGTACACCATCGCAGCGGGGCACGGTCGTGGTCACCGACCTGATGCCGGTCAACGACAAGCGGGCCGACCTGGTGCGCCGGATCACCGGCGTCGAGGGCAGCATGCGGATGGTCCACGAGTGGGTGGTCCGGCTCGACTACGGTCGGATCCGGCCGTGGGTGCACCGGGAGCGACCGCGGGCGACCGGGAGCTGATCGTGGCGATCGCCGGCCCGGACAAGCTGGTGCTGCGCGGCCCGCGGCTGCCGCGGGCCGTCGACGGCCGGCACCGCGACGAGTTCGTGGTCAACGAGGGCGACGTGCTGACCTTCTCGACCACCTGGGTGCCCTCGCACCAGCCGGTGCCGCGCCTGCTGGAGTTCGACGGCCGGATCCAGGAGACGATCGACGAGCACCAGGCCTGGGCGGACGACGTGCGCGTACGACGGCCCGTGGCGCACCGAGGTGGTGCGCAGCCTGGTCACGCTGCGCGGTCTCACCCACGCGCAGACCGGCGGCATCGTCGCCGCGCCGACCACCAGCCTGCCCGAGGACTTCGGCGGCGAGCGCAACTGGGACTACCGCTACTGCTGGCTGCGCGACGCCTCGCTCACCCTGGACGCGCTGCTCGCGGCGGGCCGCTCGCGAGGTCGCGAAGCTGTGGCGCGGCTGGCTGCTGCGCGCGGTCGCCGGCGACCCCGAGGACCTGCAGATCATGTACACCGTCGACGGCGGCCGGCACCTCCCCGAGCGCGAGCTCGACCACCTGGCCGGCTACGCAGGGCAGCCGCCCGGTCCGGATCGGCAACGGCGCCGTCGAGCAGCGCCAGACCGACGTGCTCGGCGAGGTGATGCACGCGCTCGCACAAGGCCCGCGGCGCCGGCCTCAAGGAGACCGACGACAGCTGGTCGCTGCAGCGCACGCTGGTCAACGAGCTCGCCGACACACTGGGACGAGCCGGACAACGGGCTCTGGGAGATCCGCGGCCCGCTGCGCAAGTTCACCCACAGCCGGGTGATGGTCTGGGTCGCCTTCGACCGCGCCGTACGCGCCGTCGAGGAGCACGGGCTCGAGGGGCCCGTCGACCGCTGGCGCGAGCTGCGCGACGAGGTGCGCGACGAGGTGCTCGCCCAGGGGTACGACGAGGAGCGCAACACGTTCACCCAGCACTACGACACCGACGAGGTCGACGCGTCGCTGCTGGTGCTCTCCCAGGTCGGCTTCGTGGCCGGCGACGACCCGCGGATGCTCGGCACGATCGAGGCGGTCGAGCAGGACCTGATGCGCAACGGGCTGCTGCTGCGCTACCGCACCCGAGTCCGGGGTCGACGGGCTCGCCGGCGACGAGCACCCGTTCCTGGCCTGCTCGTTCTGGCTGGTCTCGGCCTACGCCGCTCGCCGGACGGATCGACGACGCCCGCCGGCTGATGCGGCACCTGATCGGCCTGGCCAACGACGTCGGCCTGCTCAGCGAGGAGTACGACGTGGTGCACGACCGGATGGCCGGCAACTTCCCGCAGGCGTTCTCGCACCTGGCGCTCGTCGGCGCGGCGATGGCGCTGCGCGACGCGGAGGCGGCGGTCGCGGGTAAGTGACGTGCCCCGCGGCACGGAGGCGCTCGTCGCGCTCGGCCGAGGCGGTGGGACCATCGACGCATGGCCAGGGTCTACGAGCGCATCGGCACGCGGCTGCACGACTGGCTGCTCCGCGCAGCCGGTGTTCGTGGTCGCTACGGCACCCGGCGAGGGCGGGCACGTCAACGCCTCCCCCAAGGGCATGGCCGGCACGTTCGCGATCCTCGACGAGACCACGGTGGCCTACCTCGACTACACCGGCAGCGGCGCCGAGACGATCGCCCACCTGCGCGACAACGGCCGGATCACGCTCGATGTTCATGGCGTTCGAGGGACCACCGACCATCGTGCGCCTGCAGGGCACGGGTCGCGTGGTGATCGCACGACGAGCCTGAGTTCGCCGACCTGCGGCCGCTGTTCAGCAAGCCCCGCGAGATCGGCCAGCGCTCCATCGTGGTCGTGACCTGCGACCGGATCGCCGACTCCTGCGGTTACTCGGTGCCGCTCATGGACTACGTCGGCGACCGCGACCTCCTGGACCGCAGCCAGGAGCGTCGCGACGACGCGTACTACGAGAGGTACTGGGCCGAGCGCAACGCGACCAGCATCGACGGGCTCCCGGCTCTCACGTGAACGGCCCGTGCCGCACGCCTCTGCTTGACGGCGTCGCGGGCGAACTCGAGCCCGGACGTGATCGTCAGCACCACCGCCACGCCCATCAGGACGGCCGAGACCCACCAGACCACGTCGCCTGGCACGTCCCAGGCGCCCGACAGGTGCTTGAACGGCGCCGACGAACCCGCCCAGGGCGAACGCCTGGGTGAGCGTCTTGAGCTTGCCGCTCTGGCTGGCCGCGATCACGACGTGCTTGGCGATCGACAGCCGGGCGATGGTGACGCCCAGCTCGCGGATCAGCACCACGATGGTGACCCACCACCAGAGCTCGCCCGATGATGGACAGGCCGACGAACGCCATCCCGGTCATCGCCTTGTCCGCGATCGGGTCGGCGATCTTGCCGAAGTTGGTGACCAGGTTGTGCTTGCGGGCCAGGTCGCCGTCGACCTTGTCGGTGATCATCGCGACCACGAACAGCGCCCACGCGACCCAGCGCCAGCCGTTGGAGTCGCCGCCGTCGTGAAGCAGCGCCCAGCCGAAGAACGGCACCATCACGATCCGCAGCGTGGTCAGCGCGTTGGGCACGTTCCAGTTGCTCACGGTCACGGCCCGCGGTCTCGCTCATCTGCGGGCCCTCGCGATCAGATCGACCCCGTCGGTGCCGACGACGCTCGGCCCGGACCAGGTCTCCGACTGCCGCCGGCTCGCGTCAGGTAGGTCGACCCGTCGACCTCGGGACCCTGGTGCGCGGCCCGGCCGACCACCGTCGCCGTCCTCCACCGACTCGACGAGCACCACGACCTCCTCGCCGATCCGCTCCTCGGCCCGCTGGGCCGTGAGCTCGTCGACCAGCCGGGTGACGTGCTCGACCCGGTCGCGGATCTCGTCGTCGTCGAGCTTCCCGTCGTACGACGCGGCCTCGGTGCCGTCCTCGTCGGAGTAGCCGAAGACGCCGATCGCGTCGAGCCGGGCCTCCTCGAGGAACGAGCACAGCGTCGCGAGGTCGTCCTCGGTCTCGCCGGGGAAGCCGACGATGAAGTTCGAGCGGACGCCCGCCTCGGGCGCCTGGGCACGGATCTGCTCGAGCAGCGCCAGGAAGCTCTCGGGGTCGCCGAACCGGCGCATCCGCCGCAGCAGCGGGCCGGACGCGTGCTGGAAGGACAGGTCGAAGTACGGCGCCACGCCGGGCGTGGTGGCGATCGCGGTGACCAGGCCGGGCCGGGTCTCGGCGGGCTGGAGGTAGGACACCCGCACCCGCTCCACGCCCTCGACCTCGGCGAGCTCGGGCAGCAGTCGCTCGAGGAGCCGGAGGTCGCCGAGGTCCTTGCCGTAGGACGTGGAGTTCTCGCTGACCAGGAACAGCTCCTTGCACGCCCTGCTCGCCCAGCCAGCGGGCCTCGGCGAGCACGTCGGTCGGCCGCCGGGAGACGAACGAGCCGCGGAAGCTCGGGATCGCGCAGAACGAGCAGCGCCGGTCGCACCCGCTGGCCAGCTTGAGCGGCGCCATCGGGCCGCCGTCGAGCCGGCGCCGGACGGCGCGCGGCCCGGTGGCGGGCGCCCCGGCCCCGATGGTCCCGGACCGGCTCGACCACCGAAGGGCCGTGGCCGGGCACCACGACGGCGGCCGCCGCCCGGTCGACGGGTGAGATCGGCAGCAGCTTGCGCCGGTCCTGCGGGGTGTGCGGGTGGTGCGTCTCGCCGGCGAGGATGCCGCGCAGCCGGTCGGCGATGTCAGGGTAGTCGTCGAAGCCGAGCACCGCGTCGGCCTCCGGCAGCGACGCTGGCGAGCTGGTCGCCGTACCGCTCCGCGAGGCAGCCGACCGCGACCACGGCCTGGGTGCCGGAGGTGCCCTTCAGGTCGGCAGCGGCGAGCAGCGTGTCGACGCTGTCCTTCTTGGCCTGCTCGACGAAGCCGCAGGTGTTGACCACGACGGTCTCCGCGTCGGCGGGTCGTCGACGAGGGGAACCCGCCGGCCTCGAGCCGCCCGGCCAGCTCCTCGGAGTCGACCTCGTTGCGCGCGCAGCCGAGCGTGACCAGCGCGACGGTCGTGGAGGCAGTCATCGCTCCCGAGTATCCCGTACGGAGTCCCGCTCCCCGAACCGGCCCTGAGCGGGCGTCAGCGGAAGGTACGGCGCGCGGCGTGGTCACCGTCGCCGACGGGGCCCCGCAGCTTGCCCGCGACCCACACGTCGACCGCCGCGGGGTGCACCGCACGGACGGTGAACGGACCGGTGCCGAACAGCTGTCTGTGCCCGCCCTGGGTCAGGTGTCCGGCCCACAGGATGGCGCCGCTGCGGTCGCGCACGAGCACGTCGGACGGCCCGCGGACCGCCTTGACCGTCATCTTCACCGGCGTGCCCAGCGACGACGTGATCGGCTTCTGGTCGGCGGCCAGGCCGGCCGACCCGTTGAGCACCGGACTCCGGGTGGTCACCTGCTCCGGGGTCTCGGTGAACAGCCGCGCGAGGCCCCAGGCCAGCACCAGGGCCAGCACGACGCCGAGCACCAGCCCCCAGCGGGGGCCTCCGAGCGAGGTCTTGACGCCGCCCGGCATGCCGGTGGCGAGCTCGGCCTCGAAGACCCGGCGGGCGTTGATCGGCGCCGAGGCGTAGCGCTCGTCGAAGTCGGCGAGCAGCTCCTCTCCGGGCAGGCCGAGCACCGTCGACAGCGTGCGCAGGTGACCGCGGGCGTAGAAGTCGCCGCCGCACGGCTCGAAGTCGTCGACCTCGATCGCCTCCAGCACGTGCGGCCGGATCCGGGTGCGGTTGCTGAGCGTGTCGATGCCGAACCCGAGCCGGGTGCGCGCCTGCTCGATCCGCGGGCCGATCACCGGCGCCAGGGCCGGCTCGATCGCGAAGTCGTCGATCACCAGGGGTGCGACCGCGTGACCGGGCCGGGCGATCGGGACCACGCCCTCGCGCTCCCACTGCTCGTCGCGGCGGCGCAGCTCGTCGTCCTCGGGCAGCCCGCGTCGCGACTGGCCGTCGCCATCGGGCTGGAGCTGGGGTGCGGCGCCGGTGCGCAACGCCGGCTGGTCGAGGCGGACGTCGATCCGGGCCGCCGGGCGCGCGTCGCGGAGCAGCGCCGCCGGCGGGTACGCCGGCGCGGGCGGTGCGGCGTCGGGCACGGTCACGGGAGTGGTCGCCGGAGCGGTTGCCGTCGCCGGAGCGGTTGCCGTATCCGGAGCGGTTGCGGTCGCTGGCGCTGTTGAAGTCGCCGTCGCCGTCGCGGTTGCCGGGAGGTCGCCCGGCGGGTCGGCGTCGATGTCGTGGGCCCGTCCGTGGCCGATCCGGGACACCATCGTGCCCAGCCCACCTCGCAGACGCGGCGTGCGCGGCTCGTGGCCGTCGGCCGGGGTGCCGCCGTCGGCGACGGGCTCCTCCGGCGGGCTGGGCGACTCCCGGATCTGCTTGCGAGGGCTCTCGGTCTCCGGGGCGTCGGGCACCACCGGCTGCGCGACGTACCCGGCGATCTCGACCACCGCCGCGCGGTCGTGGGAGAGCCGCGCGAGCTCGGCGACGAGATCGTCCGTGGAGACCCGGGTGGTCATGCCGAGCGGCACGACGAGCGGGGCGTCGTACAGCTTCTGGCTCAGCGCGACCTGGCGGCGCGCCTTGCGGTCGAGGCCTTCGAGCGCACGGTTCAGGTGCCGCGGCGCGACGACGAGCCGCCCGTCGTGGATCAGCGAGGTGCGGGGCTCGACGACGACCTGCTCGAGGGAGTCCCAGGGCAGCCCGCGCCACTCGCGGCCGAGCCGCAGCCGGATGCCGAACCCGTCGGCGACCAGCAATGGCGTGCGGGCGTCGACGAGAGCCACCAGCTGGCTGACGCCGATCGGCGCCGAGGACCAGGCCGAACACCCAGTCGAGGACCCCTGCCGGTGGACACCGCACGGGTGACGTACGCGATCGCCATCGCGGACGACGCCGCGCCGACGAGGGCGGCTACGACGGCGCGGCGGCGCACCTCCACCTCCAGCGGCGGGGTCGGTTCGGGGCGTGTGTCACCCGGGTCGTGGTGCTGGTCGTGGTGCTGGTCGTCGGGAACGATCTGGGGTTCGAGGCTGCTCACTGCTCCCCCTGCAAGGTCGCGATCACGTCGTCGAGGTCGTCGGGCTTGATCAGTACGTCGCGTGCCTTCGAGCCCTCGCTGGGCCCGACGACACCGCGGCTCTCGAGGATGTCCATCAGCCGGCCCGCCTTGGCGAAGCCCACGCGCAGCTTGCGCTGCAGCATCGAGGTCGAGCCGAACTGCGTGGAGACCACCAGCTCGACCGCCTGCACCACGAGGTCGAGGTCGTCGCCGATGTCGTCGTCGAGCTCGCGCTTGGCCTGCTGCGGGACGGTGACGTCCTCGCGGTACGTCGGCTGCAGCTGGGCCGTGCAGTGCTTGACGACCCGGTGCACCTCGGCCTCGGTGACCCAGGACCCCTGCACGCGCACCGGCTTGCTCGATCCCATCGGCAGGAAGAGCCCGTCGCCCTGGCCGACCAGCTTCTCCGCGCCCGGCTGGTCGAGGATCACCCGGCTGTCGCCGAGGCTGGACGTCGCGAAGGCGAGCCGCGACGGCACGTTGGCCTTGATCAGGCCGGTGACCACGTCGACGCTCGGGCGCTGGGTGGCGAGCACCAGGTGGATGCCGGCCGCGCGTGCGAGCTGGGTGATCCGGACGATCGAGTCCTCGACGTCGCGCGGGCTGACCATCATCAGGTCGGCGAGCTCGTCGACGATCACGAGGAGGTAGGGGTACGGCGCCAGCTTGCGCTCGCTGCCCGGAGGCACGGTCACCTTGCCGGCCTTGACCGCCTTGTTGAAGTCGTCGATGTGGCGGAAGCCGAACGCCGCCAGGTCGTCGTACCGCATGTCCATCTCGCGGACCACCCACTGGAGGGCCTCGGCGGCCTTCTTCGGGTTGGTGATGATCGGCGTGATCAGGTGCGGGACGCCCTCGTAGGCGTTCAGCTCGACCCGCTTCGGGTCGACCATGATCATCCGCACCTCGTCGGGCGTGGAGCGCATCAGGATCGAGGTGATCATCGAGTTGATGAAGCGACGACTTGCCGGAACCGGTCGCACCTGCGACCAGCAGGTGCGGCATCTTCGAGAGGTTCGCGCAGACGAAGCCACCCTCGACGTCCTTGCCCAGCCCGACCACCATCGGGTGGTGGTCGTTGCGGGCCGTGGACGACCGGAGCACGTCGCCGAGGGAGACGATCTCCTTGTCCACGTTGGGGATCTCGATGCCGATCGCGGACTTGCCGGGGATCGGGCTGAGGATCCGCACGTCGGCGCTGGCAACGGCGTACGCGATGTTCTTGGAGAGCTGGGTGACCCGCTCCACCTTGACCGCCGGGCCGAGCTCGACCTCGTAGCGGGTGACCGTCGGGCCGCGCGTGTAGCCGGTGACCTGCGCGTCGATGCCGAACTCCTCCATCACCTGCGTCAGCCGGCCGACCACCTCGTCGGAGGCCTTGCTGCGCGGCTTGTGCATGCTGCCCGGCTTGAGGGTGTCGCCGGCCGGCAGCGTGTAGGTGATGTCGCCGGAGAGCATCAGCTGCTCGGCACGGGCCGGCAGCGGGTCGTGCGGCGGCGGCTGGAGCTCGGCCTTCTCCTCGACGACGGGCTCGGCCTGCTTGCGCCCGCGCTTGGGGGGCTCGCGGCCCTCGATCACCGGGGTGTCGTAGGCCGGGTCACCCATCTCGGGGTCGATCTCGCCGTCGGCCATCGCGCCGACCCGGCGCCGTGAGCGACCACTGCGCCGCAGCGCCGTCGTGTCCTCCTCGGCGCCTGCTTCCTCGGGCACCGTGCGCCCGAGCAGCTGGTCGCGGAGCGCCGCGAGCCGGGCCGGCACCTGGTAGACGGGCGTCGCGGTGATCACGAGCACGCCGAAGACGGAGAGCAGCACGAGGAGCGCGACCACGACGGCCGGACTGCCGAGCAGGTCGAGCAGGAGCTTGGAGACCACGAAGCCGAGTGCGCCACCCGCCTGCTGCAGCGGGCGCGTGTCACCGAGCACGGGCCGGGGGGAGCCGTTCGCGATGTGCACGATGCCGAGCACGCCGAACAGGAACGCCGCCCAGCCGATCGCCTGCCGGCCCGCCGGCCCGTTGTGCTTGGGGTCGCGAAGGTTGCGCCAGGCCACGAAGACCAGCAGGAGCGGAACGAACCACGCCACCAGGCCGACCGACCCGGCGACGACGCCGCGCACCGCGTCGAAGAACCCGCCGGGCAACTGCCACCAGACCGCGGCGGCGACGACGACGGCGAGGCCGACCAGGAACAGGCCGGCCCCGTCTCGCCGGTGCTCCGGCTCCAGCTCACCTGCCGAGCGGCCAACGCGTCGTACACCACCCCCGACGACGTGCGCCGCGCCCAGCCAGACGCGGGCGACCACCCCGCCCAGGGTGGCGAACAGCCGGTAGACCGGCGACGGCCCGCTCCGCACCGCCCGCGGCGCCGGACGCTTCTTGGGCGCAGGCTTGCGCCTGCTGCTGGTCTTCTTGCCCGTCGAACGGGATCGCGAGGTCGAGCCCCCCTTCGCAGGGGTGCTCTTGCTGCGCGACGCCGTCGGGGAAGACGTACGGGTCGCCATGGTGGCGAATGTACGGGAAAACCTCACATGCCCCACGCGTCACACGCCGGGGTGGCCTCTGGTGGTCGGGCAGCGAGCGCCGGGGTGCCCTCCGGTGGTCGAGCGGCGAGCGCCGGAGCGCCCTCCGGTGGTCGAGCAGCGAGCGCCGGGGCGCCCTCCGGTGGTCGAGCAGCGAGCGCCAGCGAGCGGGTGTCGAGACCACTCCTCGCGGTTGCGGATGTGGGGTGGTGGAAATACGCAGCGACGGGGAGGGGTACGGCGCGGGGTGGCGGTCTGCTCCCGGGTGGCGCAGGGCGGTGGTTGGCCTCTCCGGTGGTCGAGCAGCGAGCGCCAGCGAGCGAGTGTCGAGACCACACTGCTGACGGCTCCAGAAACTTTCGAAATACTTCTCCACAGCTGTCCGGAATGCCGCATTCCCGGTCCCGGACTGTCGGTGGTCGATGCCAGAATTCCCTGTATGACAACGGCATTCGACGACACCGGACAGCCACCCGGTCACGTCCACGATCGCCGCCATCTCCCAACAGCTGCACGACATCGCCGACCTCGGGCTGTGGACCCTGCGCCCGGCCGAGACCGAGACCAACCTGACCGCCGCTGGCCCAGCTGCGGCACCAGATCACCGAGCTCGAGCTCCGCCACGCCCACCACGCCGACCGCCTCGACCTCGGCGGGAATCCGGTGCCGCCGACACCGCCGCCTGGTGGGCCAACCCGACCCGGCAGACCAAGCGGGACGCCAAACGTCGTCTCGCTCTCGCCAACGCGCTGGACTGCGACCACGAGCCGGTCCGGGACGCGATGGCCGCCGGCCGGGTCTCCGAGGACCAGGCCGTGGTGATCGTCAAGGGCGTCGACGCGCTCCCGGTCGAGCACCGCCGCGAGGCCGAAGAACCACCTGATCGGCCTTGCCGCCGAGCACGACCCGGTCGCACTGCGCCGGATCGCACACCACGTCCTCGAAGTCGTCGCCCCCGAGATCGCCGAAGAACACCAGCTCAAGGCCCTGCAACGCCAAGAAGCGCTCGCCGAGGAAGCCTGCCGGTTCACCATCGCCGACGACGGGCACGGGCTGTGCCACGGCCGGTTCACCCTCCCGGCCCCGGTCGGGGCGATGCTCAAGCAGGCGGTGCTCGCGATCAACTCACCCAAAGCACCGCCGCCACTCCGGCACCCCCGAAGGGCTCGGGCACGCGTTCTGCGAGTACGTCACCCGCTACCCGACCGACCGGCTCCCCCAGGCCGGCGGCGTCGACGCCACGATCGTGGTCACCATGACCCTGGAGAACCTGCTCGGCGACAGCCAGGCACCGGCGGTGTTGGACACCGGGGACCCGATCACCGCCGACCAGGCCCGCAAGCTGGCCTGCGAGGCCGGGATCATCCCGATGGTCCTGGCTGGGAAGTCCAAGACCCTCGACCTCGGCCGCCGCAAACGGCTCTACGACCGCTACCAGCGGATCGCGATCCGACACCGCGACCAGCACTGCACAGCACAAGGCTGCGACTGGCCCGCAGCGACTGTGCCACGTCCACCACAACACCCCCTGGAGCCGCGGCGGGAAGACCAACCTCGCCGACGGACGCCTGCTCTGCCCGCGGCACCACTCCTACGCACACTACCCGAAGTACGAGATGAAGACCATCCCGAACGGACGCGTGGTCTTCAGCCGGAGCTGACCCGATCGGCCGGCAATGGCAGCCGCGGTACGCCACCCAGACGGCGGTGGAAGCGCACATGCTCGGCGTGCGCGCCCAGCACCCGCCACAACGCCTCGTGCGCCGACCAGGGGAGCGGCTCGTCGCCGTCCTGCCAGGTCGCGCCGAAACCGATCCAGACCGGTGCCCAGTCGGCGGCGACGTCCCAGTCACCGCGATGCTGCATGAGCAGCCGACGGCGGATCTGGAACGCCTGGCGCGGCCCGTCCGCGCAGATCGGGGCGGTGCTGACCGGCCAGAGCCGGAGGTCGAGGCCCATCAGCTCGAGCTCGAGGTCCTCGAGCAGGCGCGGGTCGACCAGCACGGTCGCGACGTTCTCGTGGGATGCCCGTCTCACGTCCAGCACGCTAACCCGCGTGACCGACGTACGTCAGCCACCGCCCGAGGTGGCTTTGCGCTGCGCCAGACTGACTCCATGGCCCTGATTCGCTGCGACTTCTTCTCCGACGTCCTCCAGCTCGGCACCTCGATGACGGTCCTGCTGCCGCAGGCCTCCGAGGAGCAGATCGGCGCGGAGACCACCACCCGCAGCGGCCCTCCCCCGGTGCTGTACCTGTTGCACGGTCTCAGTGACGACGACTCGGCGTGGCTGCGCTTCACCTCGATCGAGCGCTACGCCTCGGCGCTCGGGCTGGCCGTGGTGATGCCGCAGGTGCACCGCAGCTTCTACACCGACATGCCGCACGAGGGCGGACGCTACTGGACCTTCCTCTCCGAGGAGCTGCCGCAGGTCGTCGGCGACTTCTTCCAGGTCTCCGACAAGCGCGGGGACACCTTCGTGGCCGGTCTCTCGATGGGCGGGTACGGCGCGCTGAAGTGGTCGTTGGCGCAGCCCGAACGCTTCGCCGCGGCGGCCAGCTTGTCCGGCGCGGTCGATCTCCAGCAGCTGATCGACTCCGGCGAGCGCGAGGCGCTGTTCGAGAACGTGCTCGGTGACCGGTCCCTGGCCGATGTCGGTGGCGACCTCTTCGCCACGGTCGACGCGGTCGACGCGGGTACGGCGCCGCGCCTGTACGTGGCCTGCGGCACCGAGGACGTGCGGCTGGTCGAGGGCAATCGCCGGCTGGCGTCGTACGCCGCCGATCGGGGCCTCGACGTGACCACGAGCTTCTCGGCAGGGGAGCACGAGTGGGGGTACTGGGACGCCCGGATCCAGGACGTCCTCGGCTGGCTGCCTCTCGCGTAGCACGGCCTGCCTCGTCGGCGGGATGTATCAGGAGCAACCCGGCAGGCCTCTGTCCTGTGACGCGCCTCGACGCCACGGGGCCGCCCGATGACTAGGGGGACCAGCCATGCCGACCGACGACGAGTTCAGCACCGAGGAGTCGACCGAGGACGTCGGGTTCGACGACTCCTCGAGTGACGAGACCACGGACGACACCAGCACCGAGGACACCAGCACCGAGGACACCAGCACCGAGGACACCAGCACCGAGGACACCAGCACCGAGGACACCAGCACCGAGGACACCAGCACCGAGGACACCAGCACCGAGGACACCAGCACCGAGGACACCAGCACCGAGGACACCAGCACCGAGGACACCAGCACCGAGGACACCAGCACCGAGGACACCAGCACCGAGGACACCAGCACCGAGGACACCAGCACCGAGGACACCAGCACCGAGGACACCAGCACCGAGGACACCAGCACCGAGGACACCAGCACCGAGGACACCAGCACCGACGACACCAGCACCGACGACACCAGCACCGAGGACACCAGCACCGAGGACACCAGCACCGACGACGGCACGTTCACCAGTGACGGCAGCGCAGCAGTCGGGTCTGAGCTCGAGCCACCGTTCCTGGTCGCGGACCAGTATCCGCTGGACAGCGGTCCGCACCCGCCGTGGACCAACCTGGTGGACGCACCCAGCTTCGTCGGCGCGATCCTCAAGGCCTGGGAGGGGCTGCAGTACAACGACGGCGGCTGGTTCACCAACAACTGGTCCGCGGTGCGCGACGCCGGCGGCGACCGGTACGGCGACAGCTGGTTCCGGGGGGCCTACCTCTTCCTGCGCTTTGCTTCAGACGGCGCCGCCCAGGCGGACGCCTACCTGCGGGCCGTCGACAAGGCCGGCGGCTGGGACCACGGCGACATCATCCCGGTGGTCGACGTCGAGCTCGGGAGCGAGAAGAACTCAAACTTCAAGGCCTCGGCCGAGCAGATCGTCGACTGCACCAGTGCGTGTGCCGACCGGATCCGCTCGGAGACCGGCCGCCGGGTCATGCTCTACGGCCGGGGTGCGATGCGGGAGCGGAGCATCACCGACCACATGAAGTGCGACGTGGTGTGGAACCCCAGCTACACGGCCCAGATGGTCACCAACGGTCTGCAGGCGTGGGACCTCGAGGACATCGTGCTGTGGCAGTACTGCGGCGACAACAAGGGTTTCGTGGCCAACCTGCCGACCAGCGTCGCCGGTTTCCCCAAGCTGGACATCAGCGTCTACATCAAGGGGGCCCAACGGCCGACGCTGCAGATGGTGCGCGACAGCCTGCTGTGATCGGAGGCGAGCGCGGTCAAGGCGGCAGCGGCCGGGTCAGACCCGGGTCAGGCCTCCAGCACCACGGGGATGATCATCGGGCGTCGACGGTGCTTGCCGGACACCCAGCGGCCCACCACCCGGCGGATCGTCTGCTGCAGCTGGTAGTTGTCGTCGACACCCTCGGCAACGGCCTTGTTCAGGGCGTCGACGATCGGCCCGACGATCTCCGCGAAGGTCTCGTCGTCCTCGGCGAAGCCACGGGCGTGGATCTCCGGCCCGCTGACCACCTTGCCCGTCACCGAGTCGATCACGACGACGACGGAGACGAAGCCCTCCTCGCCGAGGATCCGGCGGTCCTTGAGCGAGGTCTCCGTGATGTCGCCGACAGAGCTGCCGTCGACGAACACGTAGCCGCAGTCGACCTTGCCGGTGATCCGCGCACGCCCTTCGACCAGGTCGACGACGACGCCGTCCTCGGCGATCACTACGTTCTCGTCCGGTACGCCGGAGGCGCGCGCCAGGTCGGCGTTTGCCCGCATGTGGCGGAACTCGCCGTGCACCGGTATCACGTTGCGGGGCTTGATGATGTTGTAGCAGTAGAGGAGCTCGCCGGCGCTGGCATGCCCGCTCACGTGCACGAGCGCGTTGCCCTTGTGGACGACGTCGGCACCGAGCCGGACCAGTCCGTTGATCACGCGGAAGACGGCGTTCTCGTTGCCCGGGATCAGCGACGACGCGAGGACCACGGTGTCGCCGGGCTCGATCGAGACGAAGTTGTGGTTGCGCTGCGCGATCCGGGACAGCGCGGACAGCGGCTCGCCCTGCGACCCGGTCGAGAGCATCACCACCTTGTGCCCCGGCATGTCGGCGAGCTCCTTCGCGTCGACGAGCAGGCCGGGCGGCACGGTGAGGTAGCCGAGGTCGCGGGCGATCCCCATGTTGCGCACCATCGAGCGCCCGACGTACGCCACCTTGCGCCCGTGGGCCGCTGCGGCGTCCATCACCTGCTGCACGCGGTGCACGTGGGAAGCGAAGCAGGCCACGATGATCCGCTGCCTGCTGGTGTGGAACACCCGGTCGAGTACCGGCGCGATGTCCTTCTCGGACGTCGTGAAGCCCGGCACCTCCGCGTTCGTGGAGTCGGTGAGGAAGAGGTCGACCCCCTCCTCCCCCAGCCGCGCGAACGCACGAAGGTCGGTGATCCGCCCGTCCAGCGGCAGCTGGTCCATCTTGAAGTCTCCGGTGTGCAGCACCATCCCGGCAGGCGTACGGATCGCGACCGCGAGCGCGTCGGGGATCGAGTGGTTGACCGCCACGAACTCCAGGTCGAACGGACCGAACGAGACCCGGTTGCCCTCGGAGACGATGTGCTGGTCCGTGTCCCTGATCCGGTGCTCGCGCAGCTTGGAGCCGAGCAGCGCGAGGGTCAGCTGCGAGCCGACCAGCGGGATGTCGCTCCGCTCGCGCAGCAGGTACGGCGCGGCGCCGATGTGGTCCTCGTGGCCGTGGGTCAGGACCAGCGCCTCGACGTCGTCGAGCCGGTCGCGGATGGCGTCGAAGTCCGGGAGGATCAGGTCGACGCCGGGGTGGTGCTCCTCGGGAAAGAGCACCCCGCAGTCGACGATCAGCAGCCGCCCGTCGTACTCGAAGACGGTCATGTTGCGACCGACCTCGCCCAGGCCGCCGAGCGCAATGACGCGCAGGCAGCCCTGCTTCAGCTTCGGGGGGAGGACAGCTCGGGGTGGGGATGACTCAAGGGAGAAGGCCAGCACTTTCGAGTGATGTCCGCAGGGCGGAGAGCTCGGTGTCGTCGAGCTCGAGCAGCGGGAGCCGCACGCGCCGGTTGTCGAGGACGCCCACGAGCTGGAGGGCGGCCTTCGCGGTGGTCGCCCCGTAGTTGCCGACGCCCATGATGCCGTGGATCGCGGGCAGCAGCCCGTGGTAGATCTCCTGCGCCCGCTCGAGGTCACCGGAGTCGACCGCCCTGACCATCGCCCGGTGCTGGTCGCCGCACACGTGCCCGACGACGGAGATCAGGCCGACGCCACCATGCGCCAGCCAGGCCAGGTTGGCCGCGTCGTCACCGGAGTAGACGGCGAGGCCGAGGTCGCGGATCAGGCGGACTCCCTGGGCGAGGTCGCCCGACCGCCTCCTTGACCGCGACCACGTTGTCGATCGCGGCGGCACGCTGGTAGGTCTCCCAGCCGATCCGTACGCCGGTGCGACCCGGCACGTCGTAGAGCAGCACGGGGAGGTCGGTCGCGCCGGCACCGCCTCGAAGTGGGCGAGCACACCGCCCTGCGACGGCTTGGAGTAGTACGGCGTCACGACCATCACGCCGGCCGCCCCGAGCTTGGCGGCCTGCTCGGTCAGCTCCAGCGAGTGCGCCGTGCTGTTGGTGCCGACACCGGCCACGACCGCTGATCCGGTCGCCGACGGCCTCGACGACCGCGCGGAGCAGCTCGCCGTCCTCGGCGACGGACGTGGTCGGCGACTCGCCCGTCGTACCGGAGACCACGAGGCCGTCGTGCCCGTGGTCGGCGAGGTGGGTGGCGACCGCCTGCGCGGCGTCGAGGTCCAGTGACCCGTCGGCCGCGAACGGCGTCACCATCGCGGTCAGCACCCGGCCGAAGGGGGCGGGAGGAAGACTCATGCGGTTCAGGTTATCGGTTCAGGGCGCCCACGCCGCCCAGGTGTGGCCGCGAGGCGACCGGCAGTCGGCGGTCAGCTGAGGATGCCGTGGCGCGCGTTCCACTTCTGCGCGCCCGTGTACGCGTCGACCATGCCCCAGATCCACAGGCCGATCACGAACGGGATGCCGATCAGCACGACGCTGAGCAGCAGCGCGACGAAGTAGCCGACGAGGATGCCGATCCCCCTGCCGGTCTCGCCGTTCAGCATCGTGCCGAGGCCCGGGATGAAGAACGACGCGAGCAGCGACAGGGCGGGGTTCTTCGGCTCCACCCGGTGGTAGCCGGCGGGCAACGCCGGTGGCTCGGCGTACGTCGGCGGCTGGGAGTACGTCGGTGGCTGGGCGTACGTCGGCGGCTGGTGGTGGGTCCAGGACTCCCCGTCCCAGTAGCGCTGGCTGCCGTCGGGCTGCGGGTACCAGCCGGCCGGGGCGTTGTTCGACACGGCGGCAGGCTACGTCGCCGGGCGGCGGCCCGCCGCCGAATCGGGCGATCCCACCCGCGAGAGCCAGACGAACTCGAAGGGCACGTCGGCGTCGAGGTGCGGCTCGCGGCGGGTCTCGGTCCACTCCGCGCGGTCGAAGTCCGGGTAGAACGTGTCGCCCTCGGGCGAGAGGTGCACCTCGGTGAGGACCTGCTCCTCGGCCCCGGCGGCGAGTGCGAGCGCGTAGACCTGGGCACCACCGAGCACCATCAGCGGCCGGTCGGCGTGCTCGGAAGCCCGTGCCACCTCGAGTGCGGTCGGGACGTCGTGGGCGACGCGGACGCCGTCGCCTCGCCACCTCCGGTCGCGCGTCAGCACGATCGTGGTGCAGTCCGGCATCGGCCCTCCGATCTCGTCGTACGTCGTGCGCCCGAGGAGGACCGCATGGTGGCGCACGGTGCGCAGGTAGTGCTCGGTGTCCTCGGGGATGTCCCAAGGCAGCGCGCCGCCGCGCGCGATCACGCCGTTGTCGGCGACCGCGGCCACGAGCACCATCCGCACCGGGCGATCGGGGGTCATGCCGCGCTCCAGCCAGACCCGCTCCCAGGGCGTCTCGGCGTCGAGGTGCGGCTCCCGCCGGGTCTCGGTCCACTCCGAGCGGTCGAAGTCCGGGTAGTGCACGTCGCCCTCCGGCGACAGGTGCACCTCGGTCAGCACCTGGGCGTCGGCGACCGGGAGCGCGGCGGCGTACACCTCCGCGCCGCCGGCGACCATCACGTCGCCCTCGAGGTCCTCGGCGAGCGCGAGCGCCTCGTCGAGCGAGTGCGCGACGAGCACGCCCTCGGCACGCCAGTCCGGGTCGCGGGTGAGCACGACGGTGGTGCGGCCGGGCAGCGGGCGGCCGATGGTCTCGTACGTCGTGCGACCCATCAGCAGCACGTGCCCCATCGTCAGCGCCTTGAACCCGGCCTGCTCGCCGGGCACGTGCCACGGGATGTCGGGCCCGTCGCCGATCACGCCGTTGTCGGCGACCGCGGCGACCAGCACGATCCGCCGGTCGTGCCCGTCGAGACCCGTCATACGGCGATGGGTGCCTTGATCCCCGGGTGCGGGTCGTAGCCGTCGACCCGGACGTGCTCGAGGTCGAAGGCGTCGAGCTCGGTCACCGACGGGTCGAGCCACAGCGTCGGCAGCGCGCGCGGCTCGCGGGTCAGCTGGAGCCGGGCCTGCTCGGTGTGGTTGGAGTAGAGATGCGCGTCACCGAGCGTGTGCACGAAGTCGCCGACCTCGAGCCCGGTCACCTGCGCGACCATCTGGGTGAGCAGCGCGTAGGACGCGATGTTGAACGGCACCCCGAGGAAGACGTCGGCCGAACGCTGGTAGAGCTGGCAGCTGAGCCGGCCGCCGGCGACGTAGAACTGGAACATCGTGTGGCAGGGCGCCAGCGCCATGTCGGGGATGTCGGCGACGTTCCACGCGGAGACGATGTGGCGGCGCGAGTCGGGGTCGCGCGCGGATCTGGTCGACCACCTGCGCGACCTGGTCGATGTGGCGGCCGTCAGGGGCCGGCCACGAGCGCCACTGGTAGCCGTAGATCGGTCCGAGGTCGCCCTGCTCGTCGGCCCACTCGTCCCAGATCGAGACGCCGCGGTCCTGCAGCCACTTGACGTTGGTGTCGCCGCGGAGGAACCAGAGCAGCTCGGCGAAGACCGAGCGCGTGTGCACCTTCTTGGTCGTGACCAGCGGGAAGCCGGCCGCGAGGTCGAACCGCATCTGGTGCCCGAAGACGCTGCGGGTGCCGGTGCCGGTGCGGTCGCCCTTCTCGACGCCCTCGTCGAGGATCCGGGTGAGGAGGTCGAGGTACTGCTGCACGCTGCGACCCTACCTCCGCGCCCGGACACCCGGGCCAACGCTTCGCCGCACGTCGAAGCGTGGCGGGGAGAGAATCGGGGACATGACCCCGACCGCCGACCTCGACGTCTCGACCGCGGCGCACCTCTTCGCAGACCGCTCGCGCTCGCGCGTGGTCCGGGCCCTGATGGACGGCCGGGCGCTGCCGGCCAGCCGGCTCGCGGAGGAGGCGTCCGTCTCGCCGCAGACGATCAGCTCGCACCTTGCCCAGCTGCTCGACGCCGGGTTCGTGACCGTGGAGCAGTCCGGCCGGCATCGCTACTACGCGCTGGCGGGCCCGGAGGTGGCCGACGCCTTCGAGGCACTCGGGCGGCTGGGCACGCCGGAACCGGTGACGTCCCTCCGCGCGGGCACCCGCGCGCAACGGCTGCGAAGCGCGCGCACCTGCTATGACCACCTGGCCGGGCGGTACGGCGTCGCGGTCACCCGGCACCTGCTCGACCGAGGCGCCCTGGTCCGCGACGACGCGACGGCCGGGCTGTGCCGTCGTACCGACGACGCGTACGCCTCCCCGGTCCGCTCCCACCCCTACGCACTCGGTCCGGGCGCCGGCGACGTGCTCGGCGCGTGGGGTGTCGACCTCGGCGCGGTCGAGGACGAGCGCCGGGAGACGCTGCGCTTCTGCATGGACTGGACCGAGCAGCGGCATCACCTCGCCGGCGCGCTCGGCGCCGCGGTGCTCCGTGCCTTCGTCGACCGGGGCTGGGTGACCGAGGGCCTCCGGCCACGGGAGCTGACGGTGACCGCGGCCGGCGAGCGGCTGCTGGCTGGGTAGACCTGTCAGGCTCTCCCTGTGCTCGTCGGACTGGGATGCGCGCTCGGCGCCGCGCTGCTGTACGGCGCTGCCGCGGTCGGGCAGGCGGTCGCCTCGCGGCGGCTGCCGCCGGCGGAGGACGGCTTGCGTCCGGCTCCGGTCGCCGCGCTCCGCGACCCGCTGATGCTCGTGGTGATCGCGTCCGACCTCGTCGGCGCGGTCCTGCACCTGGTCGCGATCGACGCTGACTCCCGCTCTACCTCGCCCAGGCCGGCATCGCGGCATCACTGCCCGTGACGGCGCTCGTGTCCGCGGTGTGCTCCGCGAGCGGCTCACCCCGGTGCGACTGGGCCGCGATCGTCGCCACCGGCGTCGGGATCGCGCTGCTGGCGGTCGCTGCCGGCGACGCCGGCAGCGGGGACCGACGAAGCGTCGTTCGTGGTCGGCCTCTACGTCGGCCTGGCGCTGGTCTGCGTGCTCGGCCTCGTCGTCTACCGGGCGGACGGCGGCTCTCCGGCGGCGCGACGCTGGGCCTGCTGGCCGGTGTCGGCTACGCCGGCACCACGCTTGCCGCTCGCGTCCTCGGCACTCACGACGGTTCGCTGCGCACCGCGGCCCTGGTCGTCGTGCTCTGCCTGTTCGGCGTGCTCGGCTTCTGGCTGTACTCGTTCGCGATGCAGCGCGTCGCCGGTGACCGGCGCCACGGCGCCCCTGATCCTCGCCGAGACGGTGGTGCCGGCCGGGGTCGGTATCGCGCTGCTCGGCGACACGGTTCCGGCCGGGTCGTGGCCGCTGCTGACGGTGGCCTGGCGCTGGCCATGGGCGGCGCCGTGTGGCTCTCGGGGTTCGAGGCCCGAGTCGAGGGGCGTGTGGCCACCGACGCCGGCTCCTGAGCCGGCTGGTTGGATGGCGCCATGACACTCGGTGCATCCGGCGGGGCGCAGGCCGACGTCTCCTGCCGGATCGCCTGGGCCGACGACGCCGACGCGATCGCCGGTGTCCAGGTGCGCGCCTGGCGCACGTCGTACGACGGGCTGCTGCCCGCGGAGCTGCTCGACTCCCTGGACCGCGACGCGCTGGCCGCGGGCTGGCGTGCGTCGCTCGTGCAGCCCGCCGACGCGCGGCAGCGCGTGCTGGTGGCCCTCGAGCGCAACACGGTCACCGGGTTCGCCCTGACCTCACCCGCGGTCGATCCCGACGCCGACCCGAGCTCGGACGGGGAGGTCGCCGACCTCACCGTCGACCCCGAGCACCGCGGCCACGGTCACGCGCTCACGGCTGATGCAGGCCTGCGTCGACACCCTCGTCGCGGACGGGTTCACCACCGCGGTGACCTGGGTCAACGTCGGCGACGACGACGCTGCGCGGCTTCCTGGTCGACGGCCGGCTGGGCGCCCGACGGCGCCCACCGCGAGCTCGACCTGCGTGGCGACGGCGAGGTCACCGTCAAGCAGGTGCGGCTCCACACCGCCATCGGCATGAGCGCGCAGCGCCCGCCCCCGGCGATCGCGCGCGACGGCATCGCGATCGGGGTCGCCTCCGGCGCGTACGGCGTCTCCTTCGGCGCGATCGCGGTCACCTCGGGCCTCGACCTCTGGCAGACCTGCGTGCTGTCGCTGCTGGTCTTCACCGGCGCCAGCCAGTTCGCGCTGGTGGGGGTGCTGGCGGCCGGTGGCGCGCCGCTGTCCGGTGCCGCTACCGGGCTACTGCTCGGCTCGCGCAACACGCTCTACGGCCTGCGCCTGGCGCCGCTGCTCGACTTCCGCGGCGTACGACGCGTGGCCGCGGCGCACCTGGTGATCGACGAGTCGACCGCGATGGCGATCAACCGCGAGACCCGCGAGACGCGCCCGGGCCGGCTTCCTCTGCGACCGGCGGCGCGGTCTTCGTGCTGTGGAACCTCGCCACGCTGCTCGGTGCGGTCGCCGGCGACCGGATCGGCGACCCCCGCACCTACGGCCTCGACGCGGCGGTCGGCGGCGCCTTCCTCGCGCTGCTGTGGCCACGGCTGCGAGACCCGCGCAACCGGGTGGTGGCCGTGCTCGGCGCCGCCATGGCGCTGTGCCTGGTGCCGCTCACCCCGGCCGGCGTTCCGGTGCTCGCCGCCGGCGTGGTCGCGCTCGGGATGGGCCTGCTGACCCGTGACGCGGTCGACCCGACCGAGCTGCCGAACGAGGGCGACCTGCCGTGATCTGGACCGCCGTGCTGGTCTGCGGGGTCGGCTGCTACCTGCTCAAGCTGGCCGGGCTCTCCGTGCCGCCGAAGGTGCTGGAGCACCCCGTGGTCGAGCGCGTCGCCGACCTGATGCCGGTGGCACTGCTATCGGCGCTGATCGCCGTCCAGGTGTTCTCCGCGCCCGGCGACGACGGCCCGCACCTCGTCGTCGACGCCCGGCTCGCCGGACTCGGTGCCGCGGTGGTCGCGCTGCTGCTGCGGGCGCCGTTCATCGTGGTGGTGTTCGTCGCCGCAGCGACCGCGGCCCTGCTCCGGCTCCTCTGAGCCGGCGCAGGGCCGCGGCAGCGTCGTTCGGTCAGGCCGGCTGCTGCACCCCACCGAGTACGGCGAGCACCTCGTCCACCGTGGTCGCCGCCTCGAGCCGGGCGACCTGCTCGGAGTCGAGGAAGACCTCCGCGATCTGGCCCAGCAGCTTGAGGTGGTCGTTGCCAGCCGGCGGCGATGCCGACGACGAACTTGACCTCCTTGCCCTTCCAGTCCACCCCGTCGGGGTAGCGCACGAACGAGATCGCCGTGCTGCCGGATCGCCGGCTTCGCCTCGTTGGTGCCGTGCGGGATCGCGAGCAGGTTGCCCATGTAGGTGGACACCGACTTCTCGCGCTCGTGCATCGCGTCGACGTACGACGCGCTCGACCGCACCTGCCGCCACGAGCAGCTCACCGGCCCGGGTGATCGCCGCGTCCCGGCCGCCGCCCGACCCGTCGAGCACGATCGACTCCCGGCTGAGCAGGTCGGAGCCGACACCGTTCGTCGCCGTGTCCGCCGGAGCGGCGTGGGCGCCGCCGGTGGTCCCGCCGTCGCCGTTGGTCTGCTCGAGCAGCTCCACGATCTCGTCGTACTTCGGGCTGTTCATGAAGTTCTCCACCGACACGTGGACCGCCGAACCCGTCTTCTGCCGCGCCCGATCGGTCAGGTCCTGGTGGGTCACCACCAGGTCGAAGGTGTCGGTCAGGTTGGAGATCGCCTTGTTGACCACCGTGACGTCGTTGAAGCCGGCGGCGTGGACCTTCTTGCGGAGCACCGAGGCGCCCATCGCCGAGGACCCCATGCCGGCGTCGCAGGCGAACACGATGGACTCGGATCGGTCCGTCGTGCGCCTTGGTGGCGCCGACGAGAGCACCGGTGACCGACGACTTCTTGCCCTTCCGGGCCTCCATGTCGGCGGTGGCCGCGGCGAGGTCGCCCTCGTCGACGCCCCGGTCGAGCTTGAGCAGGAACGCAGGCCACCGTGAAGGAGACAGCGGCCGCGAAGATCACGGACAGGGTGACCCCGAGCAGGCTGCTCGGCGGCGCCTGCGGTCCAGACCGCGATGATCGAGCCCGGTGACGCCGGCGCGCGCAGTCCGGAGTCGAACGTGACGTTGGTGGCCACGCCGGTCATGCCGCCGAGGATCACCGCCAGGATCGTCTTGGGCTTCATCAGCACGTAGGGGAAGTAGATCTCGTGGATGCCGCCGAAGAACTGGATCACCAGGGCGCCCGGGGGCCGACGACTTGGCGATCCCCTTGCCGAAGATGGCGAAGGCCAGCAGCAGACCGAGCGCCCGGGCCGGGGTTGGCCTCGAGCAGGAACAGGACCGACTTGCCGTGCTGGGCGGCCTCGGAGGTGCCCAGCGGGGTCAGGATGCCGTGGTTGATCGCGTTGTTGAGGAACAGGATCTTCGCCGGCTCGATGAAGATCGACGTGAGCGGCAGCAGGTGGTTCGACGACGAGCGTGTCCACGACGTTCGAGGCCAGCTCGCTGAACTTGCTCGACGAACGGCCCGGCGATCGATGAAGCCGATGATCGCGAGGAAGCCGCCCCAGATGCCGGCCGAGAAGTTGTTGACCAGCATCTCGAAGCCGGGGCGGATCTTGTGCGCCCACAGCGCGTCGAGCTTCTTCATCGACCAGCCGCCGAGCGGCCCCATGACCATCGCGCCGAGGAACATCGGCACGCTGGCACCGGTGATGGCGCCGATCGTCGCGATCGCGCCGACGACACCGCCGCGGATGTTGTCGTCGTACATCATCCGGCCGCCGGTGTAGCCGATCAGGAGCGGCAGCAGGTAGGTGATCATCGGCCCGACGATGCCGGTGCCGTCCGCGCCCTTGCCCCAGGCGCCGAGGTGCTCGATGATCCCGTAGCCGCCGTCGTAGCCGACCCAGTCCGCCGATAAGGGTGACCCATCCGGTCTCGATGAACAGGGCCGTGATCAGGCCCCAGGCGATGAACGCGCCGATGTTGGGCAGGACCATGTTCGACAGGAACGTGCCGAACCGCTGGACGTGGATCCGCATGCCACCACGGCTGGTGGGCGTGTGCTGTTGTTGTGGCCATGGAAGACCTTCCTCGTATGCAGGAGTTGTGACACCGGTCACGGATATCTTTGATTGTGTTTATATCGAGCTCGAAACAGGCCGCGTCAAGCCTTAAAGGCCACATGTTCGAAGAGACATCCACGCAAATGGGGGTGTAGGGTGGCTCACATCGGACCATCGACCGTGCATCAGGAGGATAAGAACATGAAGGCCCTGCGCTTCTACGCCCCGGAGGACGTCCGGCTCGAGGACGTGCCGGAGCCCACGTGCGGCCCGGACGAGGTCAAGCTGCGGGTGCGCAACTGCTCGACCTGCGGCACCGACGTGAAGATCTTCCACAACGGCCACCAGAACCTCACTCCCCCGCGCACCATCGGCCACGAGATCGCCGGCGAGGTGGTCGAGGTCGGCGCCGACGTCAACGCGACGTACGGCGCGAGCTGGGCAGGTCGGCGACCGGGCCCAGGTGATCGCCGCGGTGCCGTGCGGCGACTGCTACGAGTGCAACAAGGGCTGGATGGCGGTCTGCCAGAACCAGACCTCGGTCGGCTACCAGTACGACGGCGGCTTCGCCGAGTACATGATCGTGCCGAAGCAGGTGCTCAAGGTCGACGGGCTCAACCGGATCCCCGACAACGTGGGCTACGACGAGGCCTCGGCCGCCGAGCCGTTCGCCTGCGCGATCAACGCCCAGGAGCTGCTCGGCATCGAGGCGGGCGACACCGTCGTCGTCTTCGGCGCCGGCCCGATCGGCTGCATGCACATCCGGATCGCGCGCGGCGTGCACAAGGCCGGCAAGGTCTTCCTGATCGACGTCAACGCCGACCGGCTCAAGATGTCGGCCGACGCCGTCCAGCCCGACGAGACCATCAACGGCGCCGAGGTCGACGTCGTCGAGCGGGTCATGGAGCTGACCGGCGGACGAGGCGCGGACGTGATCATCACCGCGACCGCCGCCAACGTGACCCAGGAGCAGGCGATCGCGATGGCCGCCCGCAACGGCCGGATCTCGTTCTTCGGCGGGCTGCCGAAGACCGACCCGACGATCACCTGCGACTCCAACGTCGTGCACTACCGCCAGCTGCACATCCACGGCGCCAACGGCTCGGCTCCCGAGCACAACAAGCGGGCGCTGGAGTACATCTCCACCGGCCAGGTGCCGGTCAAGGACCTGATCACCGAGCACATCCCGCTCGAGCGGGCGCTCGACGCGTTCCGGATCGTCAAGAACGGCGAGGCGATCAAGGTCACCGTCGAACCGTAGGTCGACGAAGTCGACAAACGGTTCAGGACGGGGAGGTTGAGGAGGCTCGGCTCGGACCGCAGCGCAGCAAGGGACGAGCGAGCCGTCTCGAAACCCACCTGCAGCACAGCACGAAGGCCCGCATCCGGTGAGGGATGCGGGCCTTCTGCGGCCCGGCGAAAAGGAGATCTCGGAGGAAGGTCACCGTTCGCCCGGGCCAGAACGAGGAGCCCGTGTGCCCAGCACGGGCTCCTCGGACGGCCCGAGAAAGGAGCCACCGACACGATGACCGCTCCGCAGGCATTTGAAAAGTTCAGGTCTGTGCCCTGCAGGAGTGTGCAGAAGGAGACCGGTCGCAGTACGCCGGGACTGTCTGGGCGTCAGTCAGTCAAGGTCGAGGAAGCTCTCGAGACCCACGGTGAGGCCCGGGGTGGTGCCGATCCGGCGCAGGGCCAGCAGCACGCCGGGGGTGAACGAGACCCGGTCGAGCGAGTCGTGCCGGATGGTGAGCGTCTCCCCCACGCCCCCGAGCACGACCTCCTGGTGGGCGACCAGCCCGCGGACCCGCAGACCGTGCACGCGCACCCCGTCGACGTCCGCGCCGCGCGCCCCGTCGAGCCCGGTGTTCGTGGCGTCGGGCATCGCGCCCAGTCCCGCCTCGCGGCGGGCGTCGGCGATCAGCTGCGCCGTACGACGGGCCGTTCCGGAGGGCGCGTCGACCTTGTCCGGGTGGTGGAGCTCCACGATCTCGGCGGACTCGTAGAACCGGGCCGCCTCGGCGGCGAAGCGCATCATCAGGACCGCGCCGACCGAGAAGTTCGGCGCGACCAGCACGCCCGTGGGCCCGTCGCCGAGCCATCCGCGCACCTTGTCGAGTCGCGCGTCGTCGAACCCGGTGGTGCCCACGACCGCGTGGATCCCGTGGTCGATGCAGTACTCGAGGTTGTCCATCACCACGCCGGGGTGGGTGAAGTCCACGACCGCCTCGGCCCCGCCCGCCATCAGCCCCGCGATGTCGTCTTCCGCGTCGATCTCCGCGACCAGCGCCAGGTCCTCGGCTGCCTCCACCGCCACGCACACCTCGCGCCCGACCTTGCCCCGCGCGCCCAGGACGCCGACCTTGAGTTGGCTCACGGGGGTCAGCCTAGAGGGAGGGTCGTGCGGGGCCGCGAAGCCCGCATTTGCGTGCTTGTGGGGGTCGCGGACGGCGAACCGGCCCCCGCAACCACGCAAATGCGAGGTTCGCGGGCGCACCGGCCCACCCGCCCCCTCACACCACCCCGACCGCGAACCAGGCGGCGGCGTCGACGTCGAACGGCGCGTGCGGGCAGCAACGACGCGCAGTGGTCGCGGAGCCGGTCGCGGGCGGCGGGCTCGAGGGAGGTGACGTAGGCGCCGGCCGGGCCGACGCCGTAGGTGTAGGGCTCCCACCACTCCTCGAACGAGCCGAACCTGCTGGTCACGCCGATCCGGCCGCCGGTCACCTCGCGCAGGCCGGCCTCGCGCATCAGCGAGGCCAGGTGGTCCTTCCGGGTGCCCGCGCGCTGGCCCTCACCGGGGTGTTCCGGATGGAGGTCCTGCACGGCGCACCAGAACGTCGTCAGCGGGCCGGTGCGGCCCTCGTAGTCCCACACGTTGGCGGCGACCCGGCCCCCCGGACGCGTCACGCGCGCCATCTCGCGCAGCCCGGCGACGGGGTCGGTCATGAAGTGCACGACGAGCTGGGCGAGGGCGAGGTCGACGGCATCGTCGTCGAAGGGCAGGTCCTCGGCCGGCGCGAGGCGTACGTCGAGCCCCGGGAGCCGGTCGCCCACCGCCGCCACGAACGGTGCCGACGGGTCGGCCGCCGCCACCCGGTCCACGCCGAGCACGTCGACGAGCACGGCGGTCAGCGCGCCCGGGCCGCACCCTACGTCGAGCGCCGTGCGCGCGGGCGCGATCCCGACGGCGTCGACGAACGCGACGGCGAGCGGCTCGGAGAAGCGCCCCATGAACCGGCCGTAGGCGTCGGCGGAGACGTCGAAGGTCACCCTCCGAGCGTAGGCCTCAGGAGGGTCCGACGAGCGCCAGCGTCTCGTGGCCGCCGAACAGGTCGGCCGCGACCTGGTGGACGTCGGCCACGCTGACCCGGTCGATCCGCTCGAGGACCTCGTCGACCCCCAGGATCCGCTCGTGGAACAGCTCGGACTCCCCCAGCCGCGACATCCGCGAGCCGGTGTCCTCGAGGCCGAGCACCAGCCCGCCGCGGAGCTGGCCCTTGGCGCGGACCACCTCCTCCTCGGTCAGCCCCTCACGGGCGACCTTGGCTAGCTCCTCGCGCGAGACCGAGAGCACGTCGTCGACCTTGGCCGGCAGGCAGCCGGCGGTCACGCCGACCATGCCGGCGTCGGAGTACGACGAGGCGAACGAGTAGACCGAGTAGGCCAGGCCGCGGCGCTCGCGCACCTCCTGGAACAGCCGGGACGAGGTGCCGCCGCCGAGCGCGGCGTTGAGCACGGCCAGGGTGTGCCGGCGCATGTCGGAGCGGGTGATCCCGCGCATCCCGAGCACCAGGTTGACCTGCTCCGAGGGACGCGACGTGCGCGCCTCGCCCGACCGCAGCGGCCGGGGCCGGCCGGACGTCCGCGGCGCCTCGGGGCGGGCGTCGGTGGCGGCCAGGAAGTCGTGGCGCGCGAACGCCCGCTTCACCCGTCGTACGACGGCCGCGTGGTCGACGTTGCCGGCGACCGCCACGGTGGTCCGCGGCGCGACGTAGCGGCTGCGGTAGTAGCGGTTGATCTGCGTGCGGGAGAGGGCCCGGATCGTCTCCGGGCGGCCCGCGATCGGCTTGCCCAGCGGCGTGCCGGACCAGGCGTGCTCGGCAAAGAGGTTGTGCACGACGTCCTCCGGGTCGTCGTCGTGCATCGCGATCTCGTCGAGGATCACCTCCCGCTCGGCCTCGACGTCGACCGAGGTGACCAGCGACGAGGTGAGCATGTCGCCCAGCACGTCGATCGCCATCGGCAGGTCGTCGTCGAGCACCCGCGCGTGGTAGCAGGTGTACTCCTTCGCCGTGTAGGCGTTGAACTCGCCGCCGACCGCGTCGAGGGACGCCGAGATCTCCATCGCGGAGCGCTCGGGCGTGCCCTTGAACAGCAGGTGCTCGAGGAAGTGCGAGGCACCGGACAGCGCCGGCGTCTCGTCCCGCGAGCCGACCGCCACGAAGACCCCGATCGCCGCCGAGCGGACGCCCGGCAGGTTCTCGGTGACGACCCGCAGACCGCCGGGCAGGACGGTACGCCGGACGCGGCTGACCACCGCGCCGGCGTCGTCCTTCGTGCTCAGCAGGGTGCGGGTCGAGCCCGGCTTCTGCTCGTGCGCCGGCAGGACACCGGTCACTCCTCGGAGTCGCCCGACTCGGTGTCAGCGGCGTCGGCGTCGTCCTCGACGACCGGGATCAGCGACAGCTTGCCGCGGTCCTGGATCTCGGCGATCTCGACCTGGATCTTCTGGCCGACGGACAGCACGTCCTCGACCGCGTCGACCCGCTTGCCACCGGCGAGGGCGCGGAGCTTGCTGATGTGCAGCAGCCCGTCCTTGCCCGGCATCAGCGAGACGAACGCACCGAAGTTCGTGGTCTTGACCACGGTGCCGAGGTAGCGCTCGCCGACCTCGGGCATCGTCGGGTTGGCGATCTGGTTGACGGCCTGGCGCGCGGCCTCGGCCGCCTCACCGTTGGTGGCACCGATGTAGATGGTGCCGTCGTCCTCGATCGTCAGCTGGGCGCCGGTGTCGTCCTGGATCTGGTTGATCACCTTGCCCTTGGGCCCGATCACCTCGCCGATCTTGTCGACCGGGATCGTGATCGTGATGATCCGCGGGGCGTGGACCGACATCTCCTCGGGCGCGTCGATGGCCTCGGCCATCACGTCGAGGATCGTCAGCCGGGCGTCCTTGGCCTGGGTCAGCGCGCCGGCGAGGACCTCGGCGGGGATGCCGTCGAGCTTGGTGTCCAGCTGGAGCGCGGTGACGAACTCGCGGGTGCCGGCGACCTTGAAGTCCATGTCGCCGAAGGCGTCCTCGGCACCGAGGATGTCGGTCAGCGCGACGTACTGCGTCTCGCCGTCGACCTCGCCGGAGATCAGGCCCATCGCGATGCCGGCGACTGGCGCCCGCAGCGGGACGCCGGCCTGGAGCAGCGACAGCGACGAGGCGCACACCGAGCCCATCGAGGTGGACCCGTTGGAGCCCATCGCCTCGGAGAGCTGACGGATCGCGTAGGGGAACTCCTCGCGCGTCGGGCAGCACCGGCAGCACCGCACGTCGGGCCAGCGCACCATGGCCGACCTCGCGACGCTTGGGCGAGCCCACGCGACCGGTCTCACCGGTGGAGAACGGCGGGAAGACGTACTTGTGCATGTAGCGGCGCGCCTTCTCCGGCGACAGCGTGTCGAGCTTCTGCTCGAGGGTCAGCATGTTCAGCGTGGTGACACCCAGGATCTGGGTCTCGCCGCGCTCGAACAGCGCCGAGCCGTGCACGCGCGGGATCACCTCGACCTCTGCGGACAGGGTGCGGATGTCGGTGAGCCCGCGGCCGTCGATGCGGACCTTGTCGCGCAGCACGCGCTCGCGGACCAGCGACTTGTTCAGCGACCGGAAGGCGGCGCCGAGCTCCTTCTCGCGACCCTCGAACTTGGCGCCGAGCGTCTCCAGCACGGAGGCCTTGATCTCGTCGAGGCGCGTCTCGCGCTCCTGCTTGCCGGCGATGGTCAGCGCCGGAGCCAGGTCGGCGCGGGCGGCGTCCTCGACGGCGGCGTAGACGTCGTCCTCGTAGTCGAGGAAGACCGGGAAGTCCTGCACCGGCTTGGCGGCCTGGCGGGCCAGCTCGGCCTGTGCCTCGCACAGCTGCTTGATGAACGGCTTGGCGGCGTCGAGGCCACCCGCCACGATCTCCTCGGTGGGCGCCTGCGGCGCCAGTGCGGACCAGGTTCCAGGTCTGCTCGGTGGCCTCGGCCTCGACCATCATGATCGCGACGTCACCGGTCTCGGTGACGCGGCCGGCCACGACCATGTCGAAGACGGCGTCCTCGAGCTGGCTGTGCGTCGGGAACGCGACCCACTGGCCGTCGATCAGCGCGACGCGGGTGCCGCCGACCGGGCCGGAGAACGGCAGGCCGGAGAGCTGGGTGGACAGCGACGCGGCGTTGATCGCGAGCACGTCGTAGGGGTGGTCGGGGTCGAGCGCCAGAACCGTGATCACGACCTGGACCTCGTTGCGCAGGCCCTTCTTGAACGTCGGGCGCAGCGGCCGGTCGATCAGGCGGCAGGTGAGGATCGCGTCCTCGCCGGGACGACCCTCGCTGCGGAAGAACGAGCCGGGGATCTGGCCCACGGCGTACATCCGCTCCTCGACGTCGATCGTGAGCGGGAAGAAGTCGAACTGGTCCTTGGGCTGCTTGCCGGCCGTGGTGGCCGAGAGCAGCATCGTCTCGTCGTCGAGGTAGGCGGTCACCGAGCCGGCGGCCTGCCGGGCGAGGAGCCCGGTCTCGAACTTGACGGTGCGGGTGCCGAACTTGCCGTTGTCGAGAACGGTCTCGACAGCAGTGATCTCGTCAGTCAAAGGTTTCTCTTTCGTTCGCGAAGTGATCCGCGAGGGCGCCTCGGAGGCGCTGCACCACAGCGGCGGTGCGCTGGGCCAGCGAGGTGGCCGGTCTTCGATCGAGGCTCGCGGGACATCGACGGCCGCTGAGCCTGTCGACACCCCGAGGGCCACTACCGGAGACCGGGCCAGTCGTCCGCGGGTCACTCCTGTTGGTGTGTTTTCAGTTGTAGGTCTGTGGCACTCGAGACTAGCGAAAGGGCGACCAGCACGTGGCGGGTCGCCCTTCCGAGGTCATCGACGCAGGCCGAGGCGCTGCACGATCGAGCGGTAGCGCTCGATGTCGGTCTTCTGGAGGTAGTTGAGCAGTCGGCGACGCTGGCCCACGAGGAGCAGCAGCCCGCGACGGCTGTGGTGGTCGTGCTTGTGCTGCTTGAGGTGCTCGGTCAGGTGACTGATCCGGAAGCTCAGCAGCGCGACCTGGACCTCGGGCGAGCCCGTGTCGTTGGCGTCGGTGCCGTACTCGGCAATGATCTTCTTCTTGGTCTCCGCGTCGGTTCCGATCGACATGCGGGCTCCTTCCGATCCCCGTGAGGGGTTCTGTCGCTGCGCGGCGCGCCGGGGCCTGTCCACCCGGGCACTCTGGATCCGCGGCCGTTCCACGGCAGGTGTGCGTGTGTGTTGGTGCTACGTCACCCGAAAGGGCAACCGTCCAAGGTTATCAGCGCACCCCACCGGACCCGAAATCCGCGAAGCAGACCCCGGGAGCGGCCGGGAAGCGGCTCAGATCGCCGGCGGAGGCGGCGGGTCGGACTCGGTGCGGCGCTCGGTGGTGGCCTGCCTGCCCTGGGCGTCGGTCGTGGTCGCCACCGTCGTCTGCCGGCGCCGCGCATTGAGCTGGACCGCGGTCAGCGCGATCACGGCGACGCCGCCGATGACGAGGATCCAGCCGATCACGTGGATGTCGAGCCCGGCAACGTCGAACTGGACGGCCAGCGCGAGGATCAGCCCGATCACGAGCATCGCGATCCCAAGTCCATATCCCATGCTGTCGAGGCTACCCACGTGGTGGCCTCCCAACCCTGCTCGGGGACGGTTCCTTGGGTGGACCTCTCAGCGGGCGCGGAGCTCCTCGAAGTCCTCGTAGCGGAACTCCCCGCTTGCGGGCGCGCCTCCGCGCGCGGCGTCGTCCTCGCGCTGGCGCAGCTCGACCCGTCGGATCTTGCCGGAGATCGTCTTCGGCAGCTCCACGAACTCCAGCCGCCGGATCCGCAGGTACGGCGGCAGGTGGTCGCGCGCGAAGGCGAGGATCGCCAGCGCCGTCTCGCGCGTCGGCTGGTGGCCGGCCGCGAGCGCGACGTACGCCTTGGGTACGGCGAGCCGCACCGGGTCGGGCGCCGGGACGATCGCCGCCTCGGCCACGGCAGGATGCTCGATGAGGACCGACTCGAGCTCGAACGGGCTGACCTTGTAGTCACTGGCCTTGAACACGTCGTCGGTGCGGCCCACGTAGGTGATGTAGCCGTCCTCGTCGCGGGTGACCAGGTCGCCAGTGTGGTAGAAACCGCCGGCCGTAGCCTCGTCGTCGCGCAACCGGTCGCCCTGGTAGCCGGTCATCAGCGGCAGCGGGCGGCCCTGCCCGCCGTCGAGGTCCAGGCAGAGCTCGCCCTCGTCCGGCGCGACCTCACCGGTGGCCGGGTCGACCAGCACCACCGGCACCCCCGGCAGCGGGCGGCCCATGGAGCCGGGCTTCACCGTCGCGCCCGGTGTGTTGCCGACCGCGGCCGTCATCTCGGTCTGGCCGTAGCCGTCGCGCAGGGTCATCCCCCACTGCTGCTGCACCTGCGCGATCACCTCGGGGTTCAGCGGCTCGCCGGCACCGATCAGCTCGCGCAGCGACCCCGGGCCGCCCGAGATGTCGGACTTGATCAGCATCCGCCAGACCGTCGGCGGCGCGCAGAACGTGGTGACCTGCTGCTCTCGCAGCCGTTGCATCAGGGCCTGGGCGTCGAAGCGCGCGTAGTTCAGCACCACGATCGTCGCCTCCGCGATCCACGGTGCGAAGAAGCACGACCACGCGTGCTTGGCCCAGCCGGCGGAGGAGATGTTGAGGTGCACGTCGCCCGGGCGCACGCCGAGCCAGTACATCGTCGACAGGTGGCCGACGGGGTAGGAGACCTGCGTGTGCTCCACCAGCTTGGGCCGGCTCGTGGTGCCGGACGTGAAGTACAGCAGCAGCCGGTCGTCGGGCGCGGTGCCGGCGTGGCCGACGCCGGCCGCGTCGGCGTCGTACCCGTCGGCGAAGGTGTGCCAGCCCTCGGTGGGGCCGACGCTGATCCGCGTGTAGTCCCCCGGTACGTCGACGAACTTGCCCGTGTCCGCCGCATCCACGACCACGTGCCGCGCCGCTCCGCGCGCGATCCGGTCGACCAGCTCGGCCGGGCCGACCGCGGTGGTGGTCGGCATCACGACCGCACCGAGCCGCATGATGCCCTAGCATCGACTCCCAGAGCTCCACCCGGTTGCCGAGCATCACGATCACGGAGTCGCCGCGCCGGACCCCGAGCCCGGCCAGCCACGCCGACACCCCGAGGGAGCGTGCCCGCAGGTCGGCGAAGGTGTGCGCCGTGCTCGACCCGTCCTCCTCGACCACCACCAGCGCACGCTCGTGGTTGTCCTCGGACACCACGTCGAACCAGTCGGACACCCAGTTGAACGGGTCCGGCATCTCCGGGAAGCGGAACTCCGCGACCGTGTCCTCATAGCTGCGCGTCGTGTCCAGCAGCCAGTCGCGGGCTGCGCGGTAGGCGCCGGTGGCGTCGCTCATCACTGCTCCTTCATCGGGTGGACAGCATCTTCTCCAGCAGCGCCGGCACGACGTCAACACCCGTGACCTCGCCGACCTGGGCGCCGCTCTCCCGGGCGAGGTGCCGGGCCTCGTCCGCGTCGTCGCGCGGGGCGAGGATCACCAGCTCGTCGAGCGCCCGCGCGGCCGGCACCGCGTCGACCTCGTCGGTCGACCTGCAGTCGGACAGCAGCACCGTCACCCGGCGTGCCGCACGAGACACCGCGAGCTGCGCTGCCGCCTCCGCGAGGGCGCTGCTCACCGACGTCATTCCGTGCCCGCGCAGCGCGAGCACGTCGCCCACGACCAGCGACGGGTCCCGGCTGCCGCCGAGCGGCTCGATCACGACGGCCCTCCGGGCGAAGGCGACCACCGCGTGCTCACCCGGTGCCCGCACCAGGCACGCCGCCGCGGTCACGGCGGCGGTGGCCAGCCGGGCACCGGACATCGACCCCGACCTGTCGATCACCAGGCACACGGCCAGCTCCGGCCTGCCCCAGTCACGCGCGACCAGCTCGTCGAGGCCGGGCGGCCGTTGCTCGGCGTGGGCCGCGGCGACGGCGTCCATCGACGCGTCGAGGTCGAGCTCGCCGCCGAGATGTGCGGGCACGGCGCGCGGCCGCCCGATGCCGCGCCGTCGTACGGCGCCGGTGCGCGCGCGGTCGAGGAGCAGCCGTGGCGCCAGCGCCCGCACCTGCCGCCGCAGCTCCTCGTCCGTGGCCGTCGACATCGCCACCAGCAGGGTGAGCGTGTCGTCCGGGTCGTCGGCGAGGGCCTGTTGCAGCGCGGCCCGGTCGAGCTCCCCCACCTCCGGGGACAGCTCGGCGAACCGGGCGTTTCGCGAGAGCTGCGAGCGCCCGGTGGTGGGCGTGCCGTGGGGTCGCTTCCGCTGCTCCGGGTCGGTGCCCGGTGAGGGTCCGCCCGCCCCGGGAGGCGGGCTCAGGGTTCCCCCGGCGCCCCCTCCTCCCGGTCGGGGTCACGGCCGAACTCCCGCTCGTAGAGCTCGGCGACGACCTCCTCAGGCGTGCGGTTGCAGGCCTCGTGCAGCTTGATCCGCCCGGTGAGCGCGGCCTTGGCGGCGAGCAGGCCGACCTGCCAGTCGGTGGCCGGTACGCCGCGGAGCCCGGCGAGCTCACGGGCCAGGCCGACCGCGTCGATCGCGCCGCGCACGGACGCGCCGACCCGGATGTCGTCGTGGTCGCGCGTGGCCCGGACCATCCGCACCATCCGGTCCCTCCACTGCGGGTCGGGGTCGAGCGTGCGGGTCTCGACGATCTGCTGCTCCGCCCGCTCGGTCTGGTAGCCCATCGCGATCCGGCAGGTGCGGTCGTACAGCGCCGACGAGATCCGGGCGGTGCCGACCGCGTCATAGGGGTTCATCGCCGCGACCAGCGCGAATCCCCGTGTGGCCGGCACCCGGCCCAGCCGGGGCACGGTGATCTCGGCCTCGGACATCACCGTGAGCAGCACGTTGAGCGTCTCCTCCGGCACCCGGTTGAGCTCCTCGACGTACAGCAGGCCGCCGGTGCGCATCGCCTCCAGCAGCGGGCCGTCGACGAAGATGTCGGGCCGGTAGCCCTTGGCGAGCACCAGCGCCGGGTCGAAGTGCCCGACCAGGCGGGCAGGTGTCAGCTCGGCATTGCCCTCGACGAGCACGAACGGCACCTGGTGGCCCGAGGCCACCTGGCGGAGAAGGGTCGACTTGCCGGTGCCGGGAGGCCCTTCGAGGACGACATGCGCACCGCTGCGCAACGCCGCCTCGAGGAGCTCGGCCTCCTGGTCCCGGTCGATGACCTGTGGGGACTCACGGCTCATGCGTGCTCGTGGATGACCACCCCACGCACGTTCTTCCCCGCGAGCAGGTCGTCGTAGCCCTCCTGCACCTGGTCGAGCGTGTAGGTGCGCGTGATGATCTCGTCGAGCTTGAGGTCACCGGCCTGGTAGAGCCCGAGGATCTTGGGGATGTCCGTGGTGGGGTTGCAGTCACCGAACAGCGAGCCCTTGATCGTCTTGCGGTACAGCGTGAGCACCGTGCCGGGCAGCTGGATGTTCGGCTCCATGATCTTGTTCAGCCCGGTCAGGACGACGACGCCGCCCTTGCCCACCGCGTTGAAGCCGTCGCCCACGATCTCGGCCGTCATCAGATCGGGCGTCAGGATCGCGGAGTCGGCCATCTGGCCGCGGGTCAGGTCGGTGATCGCCTCGATCGCCTCGCCCGCCGTCGCGAACGCGTGGGTGGCGCCGAGCTCCATCGCCTTCTCGCGCTTGTTCTCCAGCGGGTCGACCGCGACCACGTACTTCGCACCGGCGTAGCGGGCGCCCTGGACCGCGTTGATGCCGATGCCGCCGATCCCGGAGACCATCACGGTCTGGCCCGCGCGGACGTTGGCGGTGTTGACCGCCGAGCCCCAGCCGGTCGGGACGCCGCAGCCGACGAGCACGGCCTTCTCCAGCGGCAGGTCGTCGTCGACCGTGACGCAGGAGTTCTGGTGGATCACGCCGTACTGGCTGAACGTGCCCAGCATGCACATCGCGCCGTAGTCGCCACGCTTCCCGGTGTTCGGGAACCGTTCGCCCGGCAGGTAGCCCTCGAGGATCGTGGCGCCCATGTCGCAGATCGACTGCTGTCCGTTGGCGCAGTAGCGACAGGTGCCGCAGTTCGGGATGAACGAGCAGACCACGTGGTCGCCGGCCTTGACCCGTGTCACACCCGGGCCGACCTCCTCGATGATCCCGGCCCCTTCGTGGCCGAGCACCATCGGCAGCCGGGCCTCCAGGTCGCCGTGGGCGACGTGCACGTCGGAGTGGCACAGACCGGCGTGCGTGTAGCGGATCAGCACCTCCCCGTCCTGCGGCTTGTCGAGCTCCAGCTCTTCGATCTCGATCGGCTTGCCGGCCTCGTACACGACGGCTGCGCGGGTCTTCATGGGGCCTCCTGGCGATGTGGTTCCCTCCACAGTGCCACCGGCGGCACCAGCCCCGGCCCCACCGATCGGGCAGGTGGAGGGGCGGGTGCGAGGATGCGGACATGGCTCCCCGCACCGAGACCAGCACCGAGACCAGGCTCGGCGTCTGCAACCTCTGCGAGGCGATCTGCGGTCTGCGGCTCACCCTGACCGACGGCCGGGTCACCGGGGTGCGCGGCAACCCCGACGACCCGCTGTCGCGTGGGCACATCTGTCCCAAGGGCGTCGCGATCGCCGACGTGTACGACGACCCCGACCGGCTGCGACGCCCCGTCCGCCGGGTCGTCGACGCGGCCACCGGCGAGACGAGCTGGCAGCGGATCGCCTGGGACGAGGCGCTCGACCTCGCCGCCGACGGTCTCGCCGCCGCGGTCAACAGGCACGGCCGCAACGCGCTCGGCATCTACCTCGGCAACCCCAACGCGCACAGCCTCGGCTCGCTCACCCACGGGGTCGCCCTGGTCAAGAGCTTCCGCACGCGCAACAAGTTCAGCGCGACGTCGGTGGACCAGCTGCCGCAGCAGTTCGTCGGCTGGCAGATGTTCGGTCACCAGCTCCTGCTGCCGATCCCGGACCTCGACCGGACCTCCTACTTCCTGGTGTTCGGTGGCAACCCGATGGCCTCCAACGGGTCCCTGATGACCGCGCCCGACTTCCCGAACCGGCTGCGTGCGCTGAAGAAGCGCGGCGGCCGGATGGTCGTGGTCGACCCGCGCCGCACCGAGACCGCGAAGGTCGCCACGGAGCACCTGTTCGTGCGGCCGGGCACCGACGCGTTCGTGCTGCTGGCGATGCTCAACGTGCTGTTCGACGAGGGGCTGGCCCGCCCGGCGTCGTACGTGAAGGGCGTCGACGCGGTGCGCGCGGCGATCGCGGACTTCACCCCCGAGCGCGCCGAGCAGCACAGTGGCATCGCCGCCGACGACGTACGACGCGTGGCGCGCGAGTTCGCCGCCGCCGAGTCGGCCGCCGCCTACGGCCGCGTCGGGGTCTCCACGCAGGAGTTCGGCTCCGTCTGCCACTGGGCCGTCAACCTGCTCAACGTGCTCACCGGCAACCTCGACCGCGAGGGTGGCGCGATGTTCACACGCCCGGCCGTCGACATGGTCGGGCGCGGGCTGGTGGGGCGCGGGCACCACGACGTCTGGCGGAGCCGGGTGCGCGGACTGCCCGAGTTCGGCGGTGAGCTGCCGGTCTCGGTGCTCCGCGAGGAGATCGAGACACCGGGCGAGGGTCAGATCCGGGCGATGCTCACGCTGGCCGGCAACCCGGTGCTCTCGACCCCGGACGGGGCAGGGCTCGACAGTGCGATGGCCGGGCTCGACTTCATGGTGGCCGTCGACATCTACGTCAACGAGACCACCCGCCACGCCGACGTGATCCTGCCTCCGACGACGGCGCTCGAGCGCGACCACTACGACCTGGTCTTCCACGTGTTCGCGGTGCGCGACACCGCCCGTTTCACGCCCGCAGTGCTCCCGAAGGAGGCGGGCGCCCGGCACGACTGGGAGATCTACCGCGAGCTGGCACTGCGCACCGCCGCCCGGCTGGACACGAAGAAGCCGCTGAAGAAGCGGCTGCTCGAGCGGGCCAGGTTCCGGGTCAGTCCGACCGCGACCGTGACCGCGCTCCTTGCCACCTCGCGTCGTACCACGATGCGCGCACTGCGCGCCCGGCCCGAAGGCGTCGACCTCGGTCCGCTGACGCCCGGGCTCCTGCCGGAGCGGCTGCAGACGAAGGACCACCGCGTGGACGCCGCTCCCAGTCTGGTGCTGGCCGACCTCGACCGGCTGCGCGAGGCGCCAGCACCCGTGGCGGGCGGGCTGACCCTGGTCGGCCGGCGGCACCAGCGCGACAACAACTCGTGGATGCACAACACCGGGCGGCTCACCGGCGGGCGCCCGCGGCACCAGCTGCTCATGCACCCCGACGACCTCTCCGCGCGCGGGCTCACCGACGGCGCGCTGGTGCGCGTGGCGTCACGGGTCGGCGCGGTCGAGGTCGAGGTGAGCGCGACCGACGACATGATGCCGGGCGTGGTGTCCCTCCCCCACGGCTACGGGCACCGGGGCGCCGGCGTCCGGATGGCCAACGCCCGCGAGGTGCCAGGTGTCTCGATCAACGACCTCACCGACCCCGAGCGGGTCGACGTCAGCGGCAACGCCGCGTTCAGCGGCGTGCCCGTGACAGTCACCGCGGCACGCGAAGCAGCGGCCACGCACGGATAGTCCCGAACGGATGACAGGTTCTCCCGCCTCTGGAACGTGCCGTTCGTTCGGGACTATCGCTGCGTGGCGTCAGAGAACTCGGGGCGCGCTCAGTGCCCGCGGAACGCCTCCTCCAGCCACCACGAGGGCTCGGACCGGACCACCTTGAGATCGACCAGGAAGGGGCGGGAGCGATCACCTTTCAGCCAGGCCGCCACCGCGTCTAGGTCCGTGGGACGCCGCACGGTCGCGGCGTCGAACCCGTAGCCGCGGGCGATCGAGGCGAGGTCGGTGGGCGGGAACCGCACCAGGGACAGGTCGCCGCCTCCGGGACCGAAGTGGTGCACCTCCGCGCCGTACGCCGCATCGTTGTAGACCACGACCACCAGGGGGAGCCCGAGCCGGACCACGGTCTCGAGCTCGCTGATCCCCATCAGCGCACCGCCGTCGCCGAGAGCCGCGACCGGGAGCCGGTGCGGCTGCGCGAGGGCGGCTCCCACGGCCGTCGCCAGGCCGAGCCCGACGGACTGGTAGGCCTGCGTGAAGCAGAAGCCTCGCTCGTCCGGCACGGACAGGAACATGCTCGGGTAGCCCATGAAGTTGCCGGAGTCGACGGAGACCACCCGCTCGCCGGGAAGCAGGTCGTCGAGGAGCACCGTGGCCGTGCGGGGATCGATCTCGTCGTCGGTGCTCAGGTCGTCGTACGGCACGTCGCGCCAGCGGATCTCGGCCGCGATCCGGTCGCGAAGTGCGTCGGTACGCCGGCCGGGGCTGGCCGTGACCAGCGCACGGACCTGGTCGGCCACCTCGGCCACGTCGCCGTGCACGCCGAGGTCGACCGGCAGGTGGCGGCCGGGCGCCGTGGGGTCGAGGTCGACCTGCACCACGGTCGCCCCCGGGCCGACCAGCGCACGCTGACGTGTCGTCCACATGTTCAGGGCGCAGCCCCACCCGACGACGAGGTCGGACGCCTCGATCAGCTCCGCGGCGAGCGGCGAGGCGAAGCCACCCGACACGTCGAGCGACCACGGGCTCCCCGCGAACAGGCCCTTGGCCACCGCGCTCGTCGCCAGCAACGCGCCGGTGTGCGCGGCGAGCAGCTCCAGCTCGCGACGGGCAGCGCGCGCCCCGCGGCCGGCGATGAACACGGGCGCCTCGGCGGCCTCCAGCAGCGCCGCGAAGGGCTCGATCACCCGATCGGCAATTCTGGTGCCGGGTCCGCCCGCAGCGGGGACTACATCGTCCTCGGGCACTTCTTCGGCCTGCACGGAGAGGGGCAGGTTGAGCACGACCGTCCGCCGCTCGGTCCGGGCCGCGTGGACCGCCAGCGCGGCGGCCGCGTAGGCACCCGCGGGATCGTCGACGGTGATCGGCACCGCGCCGACGGCGCGGGCGAGCCCGGTCTGGTCGACGTAGAAGTTCGACCGTTCCTCGGTCACGTCGGCGGCCACCACCACCAACGGGGTCCGGCTCTTGGCCGCCTCGGTGAGGCCGGTGAGGGTGTTGGTGAAACCGCAGCCCTGGTGCACGGTCACCGCGGCGACCTCGCCGCTCAGCCGCGCGTAGGCATCGGCCATCGTCGTGGCGCCGGCCTCGTGCCGTGCCGTGACGAACCGCGCGCCCGCCGCGACCATCGCGTTGCTGACCGCGAAGTTGCCGGAGCCGACGACGCCGAACACCTGCCGGATGCCCGCCTCGACGAGGGCCCGGCCGACCGTCTGGGCGACCGTCTGGGCGACCTTCACCGCTCGACGAGGGCCAGCACCCGCGCGGGGCTGCCGGAGCCCCGTTCGATCCGCAGTGGCCCGGCGACGACGAGGGCACCCGTGGCGGGCAGGCGGGCGAGGTTCTGCAGCTGGGTGAGCCCGTACTTCCCGGCGCCGTGCATCAGCGTGTGGCACGGGAACATCGGGTCGAAACCGGCCGCCGCCCCGGCGTCCGTGCCCACGGTCTCGACACCGAGGCCGATCACCGGTGACTGCTCGGCCACCCAGCGAGCGCAGTCGGCCGAGAGTCCGGGGGTGTGCGGGCCGTCATCGTCGGCGTTGAGGTAGTCCTGCTGCGAGTGCGACCGCGCGTCCCAGCCGGTGCGGACCAGCAGCCAGCCCCCCGTGGGAAGGGGCCCGTTCTCCTCCTGCCAGGCCTCGAGGTCGGCCACCTCGAGCAGGAAGTCGGGGTCGTCGACCACCCGGTCGGCCACGTCGACGACCGCCGCCGGCGCGACCAGGCGCCCGGCCGGGACCGACGCCACGTCGTCACCGTCTCGCCCGGTCACCCAGTGCCTGGGCGCGTCGAAGTGGGTGCCCGTGTGCTCGCCGGTGCGGAAGTTGTTCCAGTACCAGGCCGGGCCGCGGTCGTCGTACGCGCTGATCTCCTCCAGCTCGAACTTCGCGGTCTGCCCGAACTGCTCGGGCAGCTGCAGGGTCGGCGTGCTGGCGCTGAGCGGAGCCGTGAGGTCGACGACCTCGACGGCCCCCGTGGCAAGCGCGTCGACGAGGTCGCCGAGGACGGACATCAGACGCCCAGGACCGTGCGTACGGCGTCGCGCGCGGCCAGCGGGTCACCCGCGGCGAGGGCCGCTTCGGCGGCGTCCTCGCAGGCGTCCATCGTGACCTGGCCGAGCCGGGCCCCGACCGGTCGGACCGCCGCGGTGGCCATCGACAGTGAGGTGATACCCATCCCGACCAGCGCGGGAGCGAGCAGCGGATCGGCGGCGGCCTCGCCGCAGACCCCGACCGGCTTGCCGGCACGTTTCCCGGCCTCGGCCGTGATCGCGATCAGGTGCAGCACGGCCGGCTGCCAGGCGTCGGTGAGGTGGGCCAGGTCGGTCGCCATCCGGTCGGCCGCCATCGTGTACTGGGTGAGGTCGTTGGTGCCGATCGACAGGAAGTCGACGACCTCGAGCAGCTGGTAGGCCAGGATCGCGGCGCTCGGGATCTCCACCATCACGCCGGGCTTGAGCCCGCGCCCGCGCACCTTGTCGGCGAACTCCTTCGCCTCGGCGACCGTGGCGACCATCGGGGCCATCACCCAGGGCTCGGTGCCGGTGTTCTTCGCAGCCAGCGCGATGCCGTCGAGCTGCCGGTCCATCAGGCCGGGGTTGTCGAAGCTGAGCCGGAGACCCCGCACGCCGAGCGCCGGGTTCTCCTCGCCGGCCTTGGTGGCGTAGGCGATCGGCTTGTCGGACCCGGCGTCGAGGGTGCGCACCACGACGTACCGGTCGGAGCCGAACGGCGAGAGCACGCCGGCGTAGATGTCGGCCTGCTCCTCCACGCTCGGCTCTTCCGTGCTGGACAGGAAGCACAGCTCGGTGCGGAACAGGCCCACGCCCTCGACCGGTGCCTCGGACGCCTTGGCCGCCGACGGCGCGTCGGCCACGTTGGCCAGCAGCTTGACCGGAATGCCGTCGGCGGTGGCGGCGGGACCGCTCCACCTGGCCAGCTCCTCGCGCTCCTTGAGGTCGGCGGCTACCCGCTCGCGCGCCTCCGCCTCGTCCGGGCCCACCTCCACCTCGCCGCTCACGCCGTCGACCAGCACCAGGTCGCCGTCGTGGAGGTCGAGCGCGCCGGAGACCCCGACGATGCAGGGGATGCCGAGCTGGCGGGCGATGATCGCGGTGTGGCTGGTGGAGCCGCCCTTCTCCGTCACCAGCGCGACCACGAGTGACGGATCGAGTCCCGCGGTGTCGGAGGGTGCGAGGTCCTCGGCCACGAGCACCGACGACCGCTCGGGCGTGGGGACGCCGGGCTCGGGCTCCCCGACCAGGTGGGCGGTGACCCGCTTGCCGATGTCGCGCAGGTCGGTGACGCGCTCGGCCATCACGCCACCCATCTGCGCGAACATGCCGGCGAAGTGCTCCACGGCGGCGTGCACGGCGTCGAGCAGCGCGTCGCCCTTGCCGAGGTTCTTGCGCACCGTGGAGCGCAGCCCCTTGTCCTTGGCCAGGCCGGCGCTCGCGGTCAGCACCTCGGCCGCGGCGCCGGATGCCTGGGCCGCACGGCGGCCGAACCCCTCCGCGACGGCCGCCGCCGCCGCGTCGTACAGCGCAAGTGCGTCCTCCGCCGACTCAGGTCCGGAGAAGGCGTCGATCGCCTTCTGGTCGATCTCGGTGCGGGCGCGGAGAACCGGTCCGAGGGCGAGCCCGGGGACGACCGGGGTGCCGCGCAGCGGGGAGGGGGTGGTGGTGGGCGTCAATGTGGCCATGGCCACAGTGAACACTGCCCGAGGCTTGACAGTCAACACATTCAAAGGTAAAACAACGCATACACAGATCGTGCCAAACCGAGGAGGTCGGGTGTACGCGGAAGAACGGCAACAGGCGATCGCCTCCTCCGTCGCCCGGCGCGGTCGACTCTCCGTCGCCGAGATCGCCTCGGACTACGCGGTGACCACGGAGACGGTGCGTCGTGACCTCACGGTACTGGAGAAGGCGGGCATAGTCAGGCGGGTGCACGGCGGCGTCGTCCCGGCCGCCTTGCTGACCATGATCGAGATCGCCGTCGCCGAGCGCGACCGGGCGCACGCCCCCGAGAAGGAGCGGATCGCCCAGGCCGGGCTGGAGCTGCTGCCCGAGGACGGCGGCACGGTGCTGCTCGACGCGGGCACGACGCTCAGCCGGTTCGCCGCACTCCTCCCCCACGACCGCAAGCTCACCGTGATCACCCACGCCGTGCCGGTCGCGGCCCGGGTCGCCGGGCTCGCCCATGTCGACCTGCGGTTGCTGCCCGGCCGGGTGCGTCGTACGACGCAGGCGGCCGTCGGCGCCGACACCGTCGCCGCGCTGTCCACGCTGCGGGCCGACGTCGCGTTCATCGGCACCAACGGCGTCACCCCGGAGCACGGCCTCACCACCCCCGACGCGGACGAGGCCGCGACCAAGCGGGCGATGGTCCTCGGTGCGCGCCGGGTGGTCGTGCTCACCGACTCCTCGAAGATCGGCGTCGAGACCACCCACCGATTCGCGAAACCCGGGGAGTACCACATGCTGGTCACCGACGACGGCATCGAGGACGATGAACGGAAGGCCCTCGAGGACACGGGCGTGGAAGTGGTGATCGCATGATCCTTACCCTGACCCCCAACCCGTCCACCGACCGCACCATCGAGCTCGTCGGACCACTCGAGCGCGGAGGCGTGCTCCGGGCCGCCGCCGAGAGTGCGCAGGCCGGCGGCAAGGGGATCAACATCTCGCGAGCGGCGGTTGCCGCCGGGGTGCCGACGCTCGCGGTGATCCCGGCCCTCGATGACGACGCGTTCGTGGTCGGCCTGCTGCGCGACGGCATCGACTGCCGGCCGATCACGCCGACCGGCCCGATCCGCGGCAACATCACGATCACCGAGCCCGACGGCACCACCACCAAGCTCAACAGCCCGGGGCCGACGGCCACCACGACATCCCTGGCCGCGCTCGAGGACGCGCTGCTCGCGCGGGCCGACCGGGCTTCGTGGGTGGTGCTGGCCGGATCGCTGCCCCCCGGCGCCCCGGCGGACTGGTACGCACGCCTGGTCACGGCCCTGCGCCGTACGTCGACCAAGGTGGCCGTCGACACCAGCGACGCCCCGCTGCGCGAGCTGGTGGCCGGGCTCCCCGGCTCGGCCCCCGACCTGATGAAGCCCAACGGCGAGGAGCTCGCCTCCCTGACCGGCAGCGACCCGGAGGCCGTGGAGGCCGACCCGGCCGCCGCCGCGAAGGCCGCGCAGGTGCTGCTGGACGGCGGCGTCGGTGCGGTGCTGGCCACCCTCGGCGCCAACGGTGCCGTGCTCGCGACCCGTGAAGGCGCCTGGCACGCCACTCCGCCGCCCACCACCGTCGTCAGCACCGTCGGTGCCGGCGACTCCAGCCTGTTCGGCTACCTGCTGGCCGACCTGCGCGGCGGCTCGCCGGTCGACCGGCTGAGAATGGCGGTCGCCTACGGCAGCGCCGCCGCCGGCCTGCCCGGCACCACGATTCCCGACCCCACCCACATTCGTCCCGAGCAGGTAGACGCCTGCCAACTGGATGCCATCACCCCTGGAGAGGCCTGACCCCCATGACCGAACTCATCACACCCGAGCTGGTCCGGCTCGATGCCGACCTCGGCACCGACAAGGAGGCCGTGATCCGGTCCCTCGCCGGTGTCGTGGCCGCGTCGGGTCGCACCGGCGACACCGACCAGCTGATCGCAGACGCGATGGCCCGCGAGGCGACGTCCGCGACCGGTCTGCCCGGCGGGATCGCGATCCCCCACTGCCGCACACCCGCGGTCGACGAGCCGACCCTGGCCTTCGCCCGGCTCGCACCAGGCGTGGAGTTCGGCGCGAAGGACGGACCAGCCGACCTGGTGTTCCTGATCGCCGCACCCGCCGGCGGTGACGCCACCCACCTCAAGCTCCTCACCCAGCTCGCCCGCGCGCTGGTCAAGGCCGACTTCACCAACGGCCTGCGCGACGCCGGCTCGCCCGGCGAGGTCGTCGAGCTCGTGAGTGGCGTCGTCGCCGCGCCCGCCCCGACACCGGTCGCGGTCGGTGCCGCGGCCTCGGCTCCGGCCGCGGCACCGGCCCAGGCGGCCGACGCGCCGGCCGACGCGCCGGCCGGTGGGCCGGTCAGCCTGGTCGCGATCACCGCGTGCCCGACCGGCATCGCCCACACCTACATGGCGGCCGAGGCGCTCGAGGCCGCGGCCGCCAAGGCCGGCGTACCGCTCGTGGTCGAGACCCAGGGGTCCGCCGGCTCCACCCCGCTGCCCCGCGAGACGATCCAGGCAGCGGGGGCCGTGATCTTCGCGGTCGACGTGGGCGTGCGCGACCGCAGCCGGTTCGCCGGCAAGCCGGTCGTGTCGTCGGGCGTGAAGCGGCCGATCGACGACGCCGACGCGATGATCGCCGAGGCCGTGCGCTACGCCAACGACCCCAACGCCCCGCGCGTCGAGGGCAGCGCCGGCGACGCCGGTGCGGGTGGCTCGTCAGCGGTCAGCGAGACCTGGGGCGGCCGGACGCGCCGCGTGCTGATGACCGGTGTCTCGTACATGATCCCGTTCGTCGCCGCCGGCGGCCTGCTGATCGCTCTGGGCTTCCTGTTCGGCGGCGACGAGATCGTCAACGTCTACGGCAAGATCGCGGTCGACAACACGCTGTTCAACCTGCCGAACCCGGAGGCGCTGGGACTGCCCCACGCCCTGTTCAACTCAGGCCTCTTCGCCTACCTGGGTGCGCTGTTCTTCATCATCGGCAAGACCGCCTTCATCTTCTTCGTGCCCGCCCTGGCCGGCTACATCGCCTACGCGATCGCCGACCGGCCGGGCATCGCCCCCGGCTTCGTGATGGGTGGCCTGGCCATCAACGTGTTCAACGTGACCGACGGGGCCGCGACCAACCCGGTCAGTCTCCCGGCGACCGGCTTCCTCGGCGCCATCCTCGGCGGCGTGCTCGCCGGTGTGGTCGCGCACTGGATCACCGGCTGGAAGGTCCCGGCCTGGGCCCGTGGCCTGATGCCGGTGCTGGTGATCCCGCTCCTGACGTGCATCATCTGCGGACTGGTCATGATCATCGTGCTGGGCAAGCCCATCGGCAACCTGATCAACGCGCTCGAGGACGGGCTGAACAGCATGAGCGGGTCGAACGCCATCCTGCTCGGCGTCGTGCTCGGCCTGATGATGGCCTTCGACATGGGCGGCCCGCTCAACAAGGTGGCCTACAGCTTCGCGGCCGCCGGCGTCGGGGTCGCGGCCTCGGCACCTGCGTCCGACCCGCGGCTGCAGATCATGGCCGCGGTGATGCTCGCCGGCATGGTGCCGCCGATCGCCCTGGCCCTGGCCACGGTCGTCCGGCCGCACCTGTTCAACATCCCCGAGCGGGAGAACGGCAAGGCCGGCTGGCTGCTGGGCGCGTCGTTCATCACCGAGGGCGCGATCCCGTTCGCGGCGGCCGACCCGCTGCGCGTGATCCCGCCGATCATGCTCGGCAGTGCCGTCACCGGTGCGGCCTCGATGGCGTTCAACGTCTCCGTGCGGGCACCGCACGGCGGCATCTTCGTGCTCTTCGCGGTGCACAACATCCTCGGCTACTTCATCGCCCTGATCCTCGGCGTGGTCGTCGGAGCGGCCGCCGTCATCGCTGCGAAGACGTTCTTCCCCGCCAACAACGAAGACCTCGCCACCGTCTGACCACCCGGTCGGCCACCCCGTCCGACCCACCGCAGGACCAACCAAAAGGAGAACGCATGCCCACCAGGACAGTCACCGTCGGATCCGCCGTCGGCCTGCACGCCCGCCCCGCCGCGATCATCGCCGAGGCGGCCGGCGAGCTGGACTCGGAGGTCACGATCGGGGTGCCCGGTGACGACCCGGTCGACGCCAGCTCCTCGCTGCTGATCATGACCCTCGGCGCCGGCAAGGGCGCCACGATCGAGGTCTCCGGCGACGACCAGGCGGCGGTCGACAAGATCGCCGGCGCTGGTGGAGCAGGACCTCGACGCCTAGCTAGGCGGTGTCGAGAGGGGCGTTGGCCCCGAGGATCGCGCGGGCGCGCTCCACGTCGTCGGCCATGGCGGCGAGGAGCGCGTCGACGCCGTCGAAGGCGACCATGCCGCGGATCCGCGCGACGAACGAGATCTGCACCCGCACGTCGTACAGCTCCAGGTCGCGGCGGTCCAGCACGTAGGCCTCGACCCGGCGTTCACGCTCGCCGTCGAACGTCGGGTTGGTGCCGACGCTGATCGCAGCGGGCAGCGCCGGCTGGTCCGGGGTGTCCGGCAGCGAGAGCCAGCCGGCGTACACCCCGTCGGCGGGTGCGGCGAGTCCGTGCGTCGGAACGTTCGCCGTCGGGTAGCCCAGCTGGCGGCCGCGCCGGTCACCGCGCGACCACCGTCCCGGCGACGGCGTAGGGGCGGCCGAGCGCCTCGGCCGCGCCCTCGACGTCGCCGGCGGCAAGGCAGGTGCGGACGTACGTCGACGACCAGACCTGCGGACCGCCGTCGAGCGCGATGCCCTCGACCTCGAAGTCGTGGCGCTCGCCCTCCTCGCGCAGGGTCGCCACGTCGCCGGCCGCGCGGGCACCGAAGCGGAAGTTGGCCCCGACCACGACTGCCCTGGCGTGCAGGCCGTCGACCAGCACCCGCTGCACGAACTCCTGCGGCGACCAGGCAGCGATCTCGCGGGAGAACGCGATCACGTAGACGTCGTCCACACCGGCCTCGGCGAGGAGCGCGCTCCGGCTCTCGACGTCGCTCAGGGACGGGGGCGCGTGCTCGGGCCGCAGCACCGCCATCGGGTGCGGGTCGAAGGTCACCGCGACCACGCGGTCGACGCCCCGCTCGGCGGCGACGGCGCGGGCCCGCGCGACGACCATGCGGTGGCCGCGGTGCACGCCGTCGAAGTTGCCGATGACCACCACCGTGCGGCCGAGGTCGGCCGGGATGTCGTCGAGGGAGCGCCAGATCCGCACGCGGGAACCCTACCGAGCCCGGGTCAGACGAAGACGGCGACCGGGGCGGCCTGGTCGCCGCGCCGCTCGTACAGCGCGAGGAACCCGCCGTCGGGTGCGAACACCGCGACCGGGCCGTCCGTCGGCCACCGCCAGGTCGAGCCTGCGCCCGACGCGCACGTCGGCGGCCTGCTCCTCCGCCAGGTCGTACGACGGGAAGCAGGCGCGCGCGGCCTCCGCGATCGGCACCAGGGCGAACGCCTCTGCGAGCGCGTCGAGGGTGTGGGCCGCCTCGAGGGTGAACGGTCCCACCGCGGTCCGGCGCAGCGACGTCAGGTGGCCACCGACCCCGAGTGCGGCACCGGCGTCCCGCGCGATCGCGCGGACGTAGGTGCCGCTCGAGCAGCGCACGGACACGTCGACGTCGATCGTCCCGGTGCCACGACGGACGTCGGTGACGTCGATCGCGTGCACGGTGACCCGGCGCGCGGCGAGCTCGACCTGCTCCCCCGCCCGCACCCGGTCGTAGGCGCGACGGCCGTCGACCTTGATCGCGGAGACGGCCGACGGCACCTGCTCGATCTCTCCGACCTGCGCCGCCAGCGCGTCGCCGACCGTGGCCTCGGCGAGGTCGTCCGTGGACACCGTCGCCGCGGTCTCACCCTCGGCGTCGTCGGTGCGTGGTCGCGACGCCCAGCCGGATCGTGGCGTCGTACGCCTTCTCGGTGAGCATCAGGTGACCGAGCAGCCGGGTGGCGCGGTTGACGCCGAGCACCAGCACGCCGGTCGCCATCGGGTCGAGGGTGCCGGCGTGGCCGACCTTGCGGGTGCCGGCGAGCCGGCGGACGCGGGCGACCACGTCGTGCGAGGTCATCCCACCGGTCTTGTCGACGACCACCAGGCCGGCCTCGGTGGTCACCGGCTCAGACCTCGTCGGGCTCGTCGTCCTCGACCCGCGGCTTGCGGTACGGGTCGTCGTCGCCGGCGAACGTCGCCCCGGCGGACGAGGCGCTGACCGCGGCGTCCTGCTCGCGCGCCTTGGCGAGCAGCTCGTCGATGTGGCGCGGCGTTCTCGGGGAGCGCGTCCTGGATGAACTCGATCGTCGGCGCGTGCCGCATCCCGAGCTGCTTGGCGACCTCGGACCGGATCAGTCCCTTGGCCGACTCCAGCGCCACCGCCGTGCCGGCGAGGTCGTTCGCCTCGCCGTAGACGGTGTAGAAGACGGACGCCTGCTGCGTGTCGCCCGAGACCCGGACGTCGGTCACCGTGACGAACCCCAGCCGGGGATCCTTGATCCGGCGCTCCAGCATCTCCGCGACGATCACCTGGATCCGGTCGGCGATCTTGCGGACGCGTGGGTTGCTCATGGTGGTTGTCCTTCGGTGTCACATGATTCCCAAGGTATCTAGGTTTTCTGGCGCCTCCAGCAGCATGCATGCCACTGGAAGCGCCAGATCCCCTAGATACCTTGGGAATTCGACGGTCCCACAAGAAGGGCCTCAGCCCCGCGGGATCTCCTTCATCTCGAACGCCTCGACGACATCGCCTTCCTTGATGTCGTTGTAGCCCTTGATCACCAGACCACACTCGAAGCCCTCGCGGACCTCGGACGCGTCGTCCTTCTCCCGCTTCAGCGAGGACAGGTCGGCGCTCTCCAGCGACGACGTCGCCGTCGCGGATCAGCCGGACCTTCGCGTTGCGGCGGATCACGCCGCTGGTGACCATGCAGCCGGCGATGTTGCCGATCTTCGAGCTGCGGAAGATCGCGCGGATCTCCGCCTGCCCGAGGGTCTGCTCCTCGAACTCCGGCTTGAGCATGCCCTTCAGGGCCGCCTCGATCTCCTCGATCGCGTTGTAGATGACCGAGTAGTACCGGATCTCGACACCCTCGCGCTCGGCCATCTCCGTCACCTTGCCCTGCGGGCGGACGTTGAAGCCGATGATGATCGCGTCGGAGGCGGCGGCCAGGTCGACGTTGGTCTCGGTGATCGCACCGACACCTCGGTCGATGACCCGCAGGTTGACCTCGTCGCCGACGTCGATCTTCGACAGCGAGTCCTCGAGCGCCTCGACCGAACCGGACACGTCGCCCTTCAGGATCAGGTTGAGCTCCTGGCTCTGGCCCTTCTCCATGGAGGCCATGAAGTCCTCGAGGGTACGGCGCACACGACGCTTGGCCTGCATGGCCGCACGCTCGCGCGCCTCGCGCTTCTCCGCGATCTGGCGAGCCATCCGGTCGTCGTCGACCACGATCAGGTTCTGACCGGCGCCGGGGACGGCGGTGAGGCCGAGCACCATCGCCGGACGCGACGGGGTCGCCTCCTCGATGTTCTCGCCGTGCTCGTCGAGCATCGCCCGGACCCGGCCGTGGGCCGGACCGGCCACGATCGAGTCGCCGACCCGCAGCGTGCCGCGCTGGATCAGCACGGTCGCCACGGGACCGCGGCCCCGGTCGAGGTGCGCCTCGACGACGAGGCCCTGGGCGTCCTGGGTCGGGTTGGCCCGCAGGTCCAGGGACGCGTCCGCGGTCAGCACGATCGCCTCGAGCAGCTGCTCCAGGTTGGTGCCGGACTTCGCGGAGACGTCGACGAACATCGCGTCGCCGCCGTACTCCTCGGGCACCAGGCCGTACTCGGTGAGCTGACCGCGCACCTTCGCCGGGTCGGCGTCGGGCTTGTCGATCTTGTTCACCGCGACCACGATCGGCACCCCCGCGGCCTTGGCGTGGTTGAGCGCCTCGACCGTCTGCGGCATCACGCCGTCGTCGGCGGCGACCACGAGGACCGCGATGTCCGACGACTGCGAACCACGGGCACGCATGGCGGTGAACGCCTCGTGGCCGGGGGTGTCGATGAACGTGATCCGTCGGTCCTGGCCATCGACCTCCGCGTGCACCTGGTAGGCGCCGATGTGCTGCGTGATGCCACCGGCCTCCTTGTCCACCACGTTGGCCTCGCGCAGCGCGTCGAGGAGCTTGGTCTTGCCGTGGTCGACGTGGCCCATCACGGTCACGACCGGCGGACGTACGACGAGGTCGGAGTCATCGCCCTCGTCCTCGCCGAACTCCAGGTCGAACGACTCCAGCAGCTCGCGGTCCTCGTCCTCGGGCGACACGACCTCGACCACGTAGTTGAGCTCCTCGCCGAGCAGCTCGAGCGTGGCGTCGTTGACCGACTCGGTCGCGGTCACCATCTCGCCGAGGCTGAACAGCATCTGCACCAGCGAGGCGGCGTCGACGCCGATCCGCTCGGCGAAGTCGGTCAGCGAGGCACCGCGCGGCAGGCGCACGGTCTCGCCGTCGCCCTTGCGGACGCGCACGCCACCGATCGTCGGGGCCTGCATCGCCTCGAACTCCTGACGACGTGCCCGCTTCGACTTGCGACCACGACGCGACGGGCCGCCGGGGCGACCGAACGCGCCCTGGGTGCTGCCACGGCCGGTCGGCCGGCCACCGGGACGGCCACCGCCGCCGGGACGACCGCCACCGGGGCCACCACCCATGCCGGGTCCGCCACCCGGACCAGCACCGAAGCCACCACGGCCGGGGGCACCAGTACGGGTCCCACCGCCGCCCCCGGACCACCTGGACCACCACGACCGCCGGGGCCACCGGGGCCACCGCGTCCGCCGGGGCCACCGGGGCCACCGCCCGGGCCGCCACCGAAGGCGGCCGGGGACTTGGGCATCATCGCCGGGTTGGGGCGCGGCATGCCGGGACGGCCACCGTCGCGGGCGGCCGGTGGCCGCGGCACGCGCTGGTCACCCTCGGAGCCGGGCGGCGCGGGGGCCGCACCGCCTGGACGGGGCGCCGGACGGCGGCCCATGCCCTGGGTGGACGCGAACGGGTTGTTGCCCGGGCGTGGAGCACCCGGACGGCCGGGGCCGCCGGGACGTCCGACCGGACGCGGCCCGGGGGTGCCGGACGAGTCGGACGAGGGCGGCTCCTCGTCAGCGGCGGCCGGTGTCTCGGCGGCCGGTGCAACGGCTGCCGGCTCCACGGCTGCGGCCGCGGGCGCCTCCTGGGCCGCCGGACGCGGACCCGGACGCGGACCGGGGGTGCTGGCCCGCGACTCCTCGGGAGCCTCAGCAACCGCCGCGGGGGCCTCGACCGGGGCTGCCGGCGGAGCCTGGGCGGTCGCTGCCGCAGGTGCTGGGGGAGCCTGGGGAGCCTCGGTGGCCGCAGCGGCGGGCGCCTGGGCCTGCGGGGCAGGCTTGGCGGGCGCCTTCTTGGCCGCCTTCTTCGCCGCCGCCTCCTCCCTCCTGGCGCTCAGCTCGGCCCCGTGCTTGTCCTCGAACTTCTTGACTACGGGGGGCTCGATGCCGGACGAGGGTGCCTTCACGAACTCCCCGAGGTCGCTCAGCATCGAGATGACGTCCTTGCTCTGGACGCCGTACTTCTTGGCGAGTTCACTGACTCGGACCTTGGCCACGCTGTTTCCTCCAGGTCCGAGCCACTCGCTGAGTGGGACTGCGGACCGCTAGTTGGGTTGCACGCTCATCGCGAAGTTCTCATCGCAGTCTCATGAGCTGATGCTCCAGTTCTCTGTTCGGTCGGGGTGCTTCACTGGTCGGGCGCCGGGTGCTGCGCGACGTACTCCCGGAGCGTCTGCGTGCTCAGTCCCCCGGCGACCCGGAGGGCCCGTGGGAAAGCACGCTTACGTTCGGCAAGTGCGAGGCAGCCGGTCGTGGGATGAAGGTACGCCCCGCGGCCGTGTGCGGTGCCACGCGGATCGGGCACGACGGCCAGGTCTCCCGAGCCGTCCGCGTCCGGTCCTGCGACAACCCGCAGCAACTCACGCCTGATGGCCCGCTCGCGACATCCGACACAGGTCCGGATGACGGCGCGCGTGACCACCGCCCCTACTCTAACGCGTCCCTGATGCAGACTCCGAACCGACGGCGCGGGACGATGTCCCCGTGGCCGATCTGCACGACGACTTCGACGGACCTGAGCTCGACCTCTCGGTGTGGCTCCCGCACTACCTGCCCGCCTGGAGCTCGCGCCGGGCGACCCGGGCGTCCTACCGGGTTGCCGACTCCTGTCTGACCCTGGACATCCCGACCTTGCAGGGCACGTGGTGCCCCGGCGACCACGAGCCGCCGCTGCGCGTCTCCGGGCTCCAGACCGGCAGCTTCTCCGGGCCGGTGGGCAGCACGCTCGGACAGCAGCCGTTCCGGGACGGACAGGTCGTGCGCGAGGAGCAGCCGCGCTTCGAGGGGCACCTCCAGGCCGGCGGCCACGTCGGGATCCGCTGCCGGATGTCCCTGTCCCCGCGGTCGATGGCCTCGCTGTGGATGGTCGGCTTCGAGGACCGGCCGGAGCGCTGCGGCGAGATCTGCGTGGTGGAGGTGTTCGGCAAGGACCTCGAGCCCGGTCGCTCGGCGGAGGTCGGCATGGGCTTCAAGGCGTTCCGCGACCCCGACCTCGCGCAGGACTTCGCGGCACCCCGGCTGCCGGTCGACGTCGCCGACTGGCACACCTACGCCGTGGACTGGGACGCCGACGAGGCGGTGTTCACGCTCGACGGCGCCGAGGTACGACGCTGCCCGCGCCCACCCGCGTACCCGCTGCAGCTGATGCTGGCTGTCTTCGACTTCCCGGCGTGGAGCAGCGGCGACGACGATCATCTCGTGCCGTCGCTGGTCGTCGACCGGATCAGCGGCTGAGCCCGAGCGTCTCCTCGATCACCGGCCACGCCAGTCGGCCGAGCTCGGCATCCGCCTCCCGGGTGCCGCCGTGCGCGTTGACCCGGCTCGGCGGGGGCGGCTCCTCCCCCGGCAGCACGCACCGGTGTCCCGCAGCCGCCTGCGTGACCACGCGGGTACGACGCCCCGCACGCTCGCGAGCCGCGGCCACCTCGCCCGCGAAGCGGACCGAGGGCCACATCCGGTCGTCGCCGCCCGCGACCAGGACCACGTCGGCGTCGAGGTCCTGGACCGGGATCCGGGCCGCCGCCACGTCGTCGGTGTGCGTGCGCAGGCTCTGCTCGTAGACCGGCAGGAACGAAGGGGGGTCGCCCACCGGCTGCGCCGCGTCGTCGTACCGCACGAACGGCAGCGGCTCGCCGCGCCAGGTCCATGACGAACGCTGCGGGCGCACCGCGCCGTCGTGGCCGGGCCCGACGTTGGCCCAGACCACGGGTGTCGGCGCGAGGGCGACGACGTGCCGCACCCGCGGGTCGCGCAGCGCGACCAGCAGCGCGGCCTCGGCGCCTTTCGACACCCCGAGCACCGCGAGCCGGTCGGACTGCCCGGCCAGCTCGTCCAGAGCGTCGGTGAACGTCTCCAGCGGCACCTCGCAGATCCCGGGCGGTTGCCCGGGGCCGCCGAACCACCGAATCGAGCGGGCGATGGCGCCGTGCGCCTCAAGCAACCGGCAGCGGTGGTGCTCCACGCGGCCACTGGAGCCGGACAGCACCAGTACCCCGACCGGCACGGTCAGCCCTCGGGTGCCTCGTCGGAGCGGATGTCGATCCGCCAGCCCGTGAGCCGCGCGGCGAGCCGGGCGTTCTGGCCCTCCTTGCCGATCGCCAGCGAGAGCTGGAAGTCGGGCACGATCACGCGGGCGGCGCGGGCGGCCGCGTCGACCACGATCACCTCGGACACGCGCGCCGGGCTCAGCGCCTGGCCGACGAAGGTTGCCGGGTCGTCGGAGTAGTCGACGATGTCGATCTTCTCGCCGTGCAGCTCGTTCATCACGTTGCGGACCCGCTGGCCCATCGGGCCGATGCAGGCACCCTTCGCGTTGACACCGGGCTCGGTCGTGTGCACCGCGATCTTGGTGCGGTGGCCGGCCTCGCGTGCGATCGCGGAGATCTCGACCGTGCCGTCGTGGATCTCGGGCACCTCGAGCGCGAACAGCTTCTTGACCAGGTTGGGATGGGTGCGCGACAGCATCACCTGGGGCCCGCGCATGCCCTTGCGCACGCTGACCACCAGGCACTTGATCCGGGTGCCGTGCGAGTAGTCCTCTCCCGGCACCTGCTCGCCGAGCGGCAGCAGTGCCTCCAGCTTGCCGAGGTCGACCATCACGTCGTTGGGGTCCCGGCCCTGCTGGATGACGCCTGAGATGACGTCGCCCTCCTTGCCGGAGAACTCCCCGAACCGCAGCTCGTCCTCGGCGTCCCGCAGCCGCTGGAGCATGATCTGCTTCGCGGTCGTGGCGGCGATCCGGCCGAAGCCCTCAGGGGTGCTCTCGTACTCCGCGAGGACGTTGCCCTCGTCGTCGGTCTCCGCGGCGAACACCGTGACGTGGCCGGTCTTGCGGTCCAGCTCGACCCGCGCCTGCTCGGTCGCGCCCGGCGTCTTGTGGTACGCCGTCAGGAGCGCCTGCTCGATCGCTTCGACCAGCACCTCGAACGAGATCTCCTTCTCGCGCTCCAGCATCCGCAGGATGTTCATGTCGATGTCCACGGGAGTCAGCCGTCCTTCCGCTTGAACTCGATCTGGATCCGGGCCCGCTCGACGTCGACGAGCGGCACGCTGCTGCTCCTCGCCGTCGACCATGGAGCGTCGCGGTCGCGTCGTCGCTCGCGACGATGCGACCGGTCAGGCGCGTCCCGTCCGCGAGGCGTACGTCGACCAGCCGGTCGTGGTTGCGCCGCCAGTGGCGCGGGTCGGTGAGCGGCCGGTCGACACCGGGCGACCCCACCTCGAGCGTGTAGGGCTGCTCCCCCATCACCTCGGAGTCGTCGAGCACCTTCGACACCTCCCGCGTGGCATCGGCGACGTCGTCCAGGCTGACGCCGCCGTCGCGGTCGACGGCGATCCGGAGCACGCGGCGCCGGCCGGCCGAGGAGAGGTCCACATCCTCCAGGTCGAGGCCCACCGCGGCGAGCGGCTCGACGAGCAGGGAAGCCAGGCGGTCCCGGGTCTGAGCTGCGGTCACGGGATCGGCCTCCTGCTGTGATGTTGTGGTCACACCAGCCTAGGCCCCCGCATCAGACGAAAGCGCTCTCCCCCGTGATTGCGCGAGCCACGATCAGCGTGTTGATCTCGCGGGTGCCCTCGTAGGAGTAGATCGCCTCGGCGTCGGCGACGAAACGTCCGACGTGGTGCTCGAGCAGGATCCCGTTGCCGCCGAGGACCTCGCGAGCCCACCCGACCGTCTCTCGCATCCGCACCGTGCTGTGCGCCTTGCACAGCGAGGCGTGCTCGTCGCGCAACACGCCGGCATCCTGGAGCTGGGAGGCGCGCGCGTTCATCGCCGTCGAGGCGGTGACGTTGGCCAGCATCTTGACCAACAGGTCCTGGACGAGCTGGAACGACGCGATCGGGCGCCCGAACTGCTGGCGCGCCTTCGTGTAGCGCAGGGCGTGCTCGAACGCGCCGCGCGCGCAGCCGGTGGCCTGCCAGGCCACGCCCATCCGGGTCACCCGCAGCACGTTGGAGGTGTCGCGGAAGCTGTTCGCCTCCTTCAGCCGGTTGTCCTCCGGCACCCGGACGTCGTGCGAGGTGGATCTCGGCGTTCTGCACGACCCGCAAGGCGATCTTGTCCTCCTGCTTGTCGAACGTCATGCCGTCGGTGTCCTTCTCGACCACGAAGCCCTTCACCTGGCGGTCGTCCTCGTCGCGTGCCCAGATCACGACCAGGTCGGCGAAGGCGGCGTTGCCGATCCACTTCTTCTCGCCGTTGATCACCCAGCCGTCACCGTCACGACGGGCGGTCGTGGCGAGGCCGGCCGAGATCGCCGAGCCGACGTCGGGCTCGGTCAGCCCGAACGCGCCGATCAGCTCCATCCGCGCCATCGCCGGTAGCCAGCGCTCGCGCTGCTCGTCGGACCCGCAGAGCATGATCGATCCCATCGCCAGCCCGCCGTGGACGCCCATGAAGGTGCCGATCGACGGGTCGACGCGCGCCAGCTCCATCGCCACCATGCCGTCGACAAGGGCGCCGCGAGCCGGGCAGCCCGGCCCGTCGTACGCCAGGCCGGCGATGCCGAGCTCGGCGATGCCCGGGACCAGCTCGTGGGGGAATGCGGCCCGGGTCCAGTAGCCGTTGATCACCGGCTCGACCTCGCGGGTCATGAACGCCCGGACATCGCTGACCAGCTCGCGGTCGCGGTCCTCGAGCAGCAGCTCGAAGGCCAGGAAGTCGGAGAACGGGGTGTCGTGCGGGTCGATGGCGTCGGTCACGGCTGGGTCATGGCTGGTGCAGCTCCTCGGTCAGGAAGTCCTCGATCACGGGTGCGAGCTCGCCGGACTCGGTCAGGATGCCGAGGTGGCCTCCGCGGTAGACGTGGAGCCGTGCGTCGGGGATCAGGCGCGCGAGCATGCGGGCGTTGGCCAGCGGGATGATCGGGTCGTCGTCACCCGCCAGCACCAGAGTCGGCTGCCGCAACAGGGACAGGAACGGCAGGCTGGTCCATCCGGTCATCGCCGCGAGCTGGTAGTAGTAGCCGCGCTTCGGGCCGGCGCGCGTCGTCGCGTGTAGCAGGTCCGCCCCACGCCGGGGGTCCTCGCGCATCGAGCCGCCGTAGAGCTCACCGGCGATGGACGCGGCGTAGGCCGGGTCGCGGTGACGTCGCGGCGTCAGCATCCGGGCCAGCACCCGCGGGTGGGCCGGCACCATCAGCCAGCCGGTGCCGGTCGCGACCAGCACGACGCGCCTGACCCGCCGCGGCGACTGCACGGCCAGCTGCTGCGCCAGCCCGCCACCCCAGGAGAGGCCGAGGACGTCGAACCGCTGGTGACCCAGGTGCGCCATCATCGCCACCGTCCAGGACGACAGCGCCGCGATCGGGTAGGGCATCGGCGGCAACGGGCTGCCCCCGACCCCGGGCACGTCGAACCGGACCACCCCCCGGTCGGGATCGAGCGCGTCGACCAGCGGCTGGAGGGCCTCGAGGCTGGCCCCGATGCCGTTGCAGAGCAGGAGCGGTGGTTCGCCCGCGTAGGCTCGCCCTGCCCGGGCGGACCGACACCCGCGCGGAGACGACGGCGCACCGCGACGGTGCGGACCTGATCCTGCTCAGCGGTCATGGACATAGGTCCCCGGGGCGTCGCACACCGGCTCGAAGGCGGCCGAGCCGAGCCGGCGCGGCTTGTTGCGCTCCGGCCCGCTGCGCTCGCCCAGCCACGCCACGTAGTCGTCCCACCAGGAGCCCTTCACCTTCGACGCCCCGTCGAGCCACTGCTTCGGTGTCGGCCGGGTTGCTGCTCGCCGTCTGGAAGCTCGCCTTCGGGTTGCCCGGAGGGTTGACCATGGCCGCGATGTGACCGCTGGTGGAGAGCACGAACTTCGTCTCCCCGCCGAGGAGCTGGGTGGTCTGGTAGCAGGACTCCCAGGCGCACAGGTGGTCGGCGATGCCGGCGACGACGTAGGTGTCGGTGTCGACCTTGCCGAGGTCGAGGTCGGTGCCCAGCATCCGCGCACCCCCGGGCTCGGTGAGCCCGTTGCTGATCGCGAGGTCCATGAAGTCGCGATGCATGGCCGCCGTCATCCGCACCGGGTCGGCGTTCCAGTAGAGGATGTCGAACGCCTTGGGCGGGTAGCCGAGCAGGTAGTTGTTGACCCAGTAGTTCCAGATCAGGTCGTTGGGCCGCAGCCAGGCGAACACCTCGGCCAGCACCCGGCCGTCGAGGTAGCCCTTCTCCCGCGATGCCTTGGTCGACGCGGCCGCCGCCTTGTGCGACAGCAGCGCGCTCGGCAGACCGGCCTGCTGCTGGTCGAGCACTGTCACCGCGAGGCTGAACGCGGCCACCCGGCCGAGGTCACCGATCGCAGCGAGGTGGCGCGAGCACCATGCTCGCGAGCATGCCGCCGGAGCAGATGCCCAGCAGCGCCACCTGGTCGCTGCCGCGCGATCTTCTGCGCGGCGTCCATCGCGTCGATGATCGCCTGTCCGTAGGCGTCGACGCCCCAGTCGGCGTGCCGGGCGTCGGGGTTGCGCCAGGAGATGCAGTAGACCTGCTGGCCGCCCTTGACCAGGTGCTCGACCAGGCTGCGCTCCTCGGCGAGGTCGATCACGTAGTACTTGTTGATCGTCGGCGGCACGATCAGCAGCGGTGTCGAGCGGACCTTGGTGGTCTGCGGCGTGTACTGGATGAGCTCGAACATGTCCGTGCGCAGCACCACCGCACCCGGCGTCACCGCGATGTCCTCGCCGACCGCGAACGCGTCGGGCTCCACCATCGACGGCACCCGCGGCGGCGTCGCGAAGTCGCGGACCAGCCGCCGGCCGCCGGCGACCAGGCTGCCTCCGCCGGTGTCGATCGCGCGCTTGAGCACCTTCGGGTTGAGCACCGGGTTGTTGCTCGGGGACGACGCCTCGACCAGGTTGTCGACGATGAAGCCCATCCGCTGCCCGTCACCCCAGCCGAGGTCGGCGTCGGCGACGAGTCCCCGCGCCGCCTCCCCGGTCGGCCAGGTAGCTCTGCAGGGTGCGCCGGAGGAGCGGGTTCCTGGTCCAGCCCTCCTCGGAGGCGAACCGGCGGTCCTTCTCGTCGGCCTCGATCTCGGAGCGCCCGGCGCCGATCCGGGCCAGCTCGCCGGCCAGGCCCGCGCCGCGTCGTACGACGCGACCGGGGTGGCGGGCCAGACCGGCCGTGAACCGGACCCCGGACATGCCGGGCAGGAACCGCCGCAGCGGGCTGCTGGCGGCGTCCGCGAGCAGCAGGTCGAGCGGAGTGGCGGCGTCGGTGCCGGTCTCCTCCTCGACCTCGTCGCTGCTCATCAGGACGACGCCTCGGTCGCGTCGTCGGGCGCCCCGACCTCGCGGCGCAGGATCTTGCCGGTCGGTCCCTTCGGCAGCGCGTCGACGATCCAGATGTGGCGCGGGTACTTGTACGCGGCCAGGCGCTCCTTGGCGAAGTCCCGGAGCTCCTGCTCGTCGACTCTCTTGCCCTCCTTGAGCGCCACGGCTGCGCCGACCTCCTCGCCCAGGTCGTCGTGCGGGATGCCGATCACGGCCGCCTCGGCGACCGCCTCGTGCTCGTAGAGGACCTCCTCCACCTCGCGTGGGTAGACGTTGTAGCCACCGCGGATGATCAGGTCCTTCTTGCGATCGACGATGAAGTAGTAGCCGTCCTCGTCCTGCCTGGCCATGTCGCCGCTGTGGAACCAGCCGTCCTTGATCGCCTCGGCGGTGTCGTCCGTGCGCTCCCAGTAGCCCTTCATGACGTTCTCGCCCTTGATCGCGATCTCACCGACGTCGCCCTGCTCGACCTCGTTGCCGTCGTCGTCGACGACCTTCATCTCGACGCCGCGGACCGGGACTCCGATCGAGCCGGGCTTGCGCTCGATGTCGGGCTGGTTGAACGACGCCACCGGCGATGTCTCGGAGAGCCCGTAGCCCTCGAGCACCATGCAGTCGAAGGTCTTCTCGAAGTCCTTCATCACCTCGACCGGCATCGCGGACCCACCCGAGATGCAGGTGCGCAGGCTGGACACGTCGTACGACGAGGCGTCCGGCGCGTTGAGCATGCCGGCGTACATCGTCGGCACGCCTTCGAACACGGTGACCTCGTCGCGGCCGATCACCTCGAGCGCCTTCGTCGCGTCGAACCGCGGGACCAGGGTCAGGCACGCGCCCGAACGCACCGACGCGTTGAGCCCGCAGGTCAGCCCGAAGCAGTGGAACAGCGGCAGGCAGCCCATCACCACATCGTTCTCGCTGAGCTCCACCAGGGTCTCCGCGCTGAGGGCGGCGTTGGTGGTCATGTTGCTGTGGGTCAGCTCGGCGCCCTTCGGCTGGCCGGTCGTGCCGGACGTGTAGAGCAGCACCATCGTGTCCTCGTCGTCGCGGTCGACGACCTCCTCGATCGGGTCGTGCTCGGAGAGCAGGGCGCTGAACCCCCCCGGCTCGACGGAGATGCACTCGATGCCGACCTCCTCGGCCGCCTTGCTGGCCTCGTCGGCCATCTGGTGCCAGGCGAAGACGATGGAGGCGCCGGAGTCCTCGAGGTAGTACTTCACCTCACGCGCCTTGAGCAGCGGGTTCATCGGCACCACGACCGCTCCCGCCGCGACGGCGCCGTAGAACAGCACCGGGAACGGCGGCACGTTCGGGAGCACCAGCCCGACCCGGTCGCCCGGCCCCACCTTGCGGTCGGCCAGCAGTGCCCTCACCCGCCGGGAGCCCTCGAGGAGCTCGTCGTAGGTGAGCACCATGTCGTCGAGCCGGACGGCCGGACGGTCACCGTGCTCGGCAGCGGTCTCGCTCAGGGCCTGGGCCAGGTTGGTCACGATCGCCTTCCATGGAGCGTTGTCGTCGACTCGCCTTCAGTCCTTCCTACCCGGTTGTGAGCGTCGACACACGTCGCTGTCCACGCGAGGGCCCACCCCTGGGGACGTGACTCAATAGGATCGGCGGGTGTCCCCCCGTCCCCTCGCCCGGCTCACCCGGCGCAGCGCCGCTGGGCGCGGCGGGCCTGGCGTCGCTGGGGGTCGCTGCGACGGGCTGCGACGACCCGGCCGCGACCCCGTCGGCACGCGCGACCGTGCGCTCCACGGAGATCACCCACGACGTGGCGCTGGCCGTCGAGCTGGTCGCCGGCGTGCAGCGCAGCGTGGCCCTGACCACCGACGTCGTGCGCCGCTTCCCGCTGCTGCGTCCCTCCCTGCGGCCGCTGCTGGAGACCCAACGCGCGCACCTGGCACTACTCACGAAGGCGGTCCCCGAACAGGCGATGCCGTCGCCGTCGGCAATCGCGGCCCCGGCGACCACCGACCGCGCGGCGGCGCGGGCACGAGTCCTGCGCTCCACCACGGCGCGCCGCGACGCGTTCAACGCGGCAGCAGTCGAGGCGGAGTCCGGCCAGTTCGCCCGGGTGCTGGCCAGCATGGGCGCGGGCCTCGCACAGCACCTCGCCGTGCTCGAGGGCACCCCGTGACCGCGACAGATGCCTTCCAGGACGCGCTCGCGGCAGAGCACGCGGCCGTCTACGTCTTCGGGGTGCTCGGTGCCCAGACCTCGGAGGTCGAGCAGAGCACGCTGTTCGACAGCCTGCTGACCGCCTACCAGCAGCACCGCTCCGCGCGCGACGCGCTGGTCGCCCGGATCCAGGCGCTGGGCGTGCGACCGGTCGCTGCGGCGCCGGCGTACGAGCTGCCCAACGGGGTGTCGACGCCCGCGCAGGTGGTGCGTGCGGCGCTGGTCACCGAGCGCCGCGTGACCCAGACCTACGGCACTGTCGTGGCGCAGACCGTGGGCGATGACCGCTCGTCGGCCGTCGGCGCTCTGGACGAGAGTGCCGTACGTCAGCTGCGTTTCGGGGGAAGGCCCGAGAACTTCCCCGGCACGCAGGGGCTTGTGTGAGGAGCCGTGACTAGTGCTTGAGGGCACGCGTGCGCAGGGCAGGGCTGTGGTCCCGGGGAGGCCCGAGATCTCCCCGGAACCAGCGGCCCGCTGCGTTCAGCCGCGGTAGGCGGCGAACATCTGTGACATCCGGGCGCTCTGCCCGGACGAGAACATGCGGTAGCAGGTGTCGTAGGAGTAGTCCATGTAGTTGCGGATCGGGTCGAGACCCGGCAGCGAGCAGGAGTTACGCCCGACCGGGCAGCCGCTCGTGGGGCCGCTCTGCGCCGGGGTGTCCGACACCTCGTCGTTCCGCGTCGTGCAGCCGCCCTGGAACGTGTGGTAGAGCCCGAACCAGTGCCCGGCCTCGTGCGTGGCGGTCTTGCCGAGGTTGAAGTTCGTCGCCGAACCGCCCGGCAGCGAGGAGTACTGCACCCGGATGCCGTCGATCTTCGGGTTGCTGGCGTAGTCCCACGGGAACGTCGCGATCCCGAGGTAGGCGAAGTCCACGATCCAGATGTTCAGCGCGTTGGCGCCGCCCTTGCGGGTCTGGGCGCGGTACGTCGCGCTCTGCCGGTCCTTGTGCCAGGTGTCGTTGTAGAACCGGTCGGTGCCGGCCAGCGTGAACGTGAAACCGGTGTTGGCCGCCGCGGTGGACTCACCGCCGGCATAGTCCTTGTTGAGCACGGCGATCTGCTGGGTGATCTGGCTCGCGGTGACGTTGCCCGCGCCGGTCTTGCCGGCCATCACGTGCACGTAGACCGGGACCTTGCCCCCGGTCGCAGCGGCCGCGCTGCGGCTGATGCCACGAGCGGAGAGCCGCGAGGCGGTCTCCCGCGCGATCCGGCTCTGCTCGGCAGCACTGATGCCGCGCGTGTCGGCGCCACGTCCGTGGAGGCCGCGGGCGCTGGCGCCAGCGGTCAGGCACGACCCGTCCCCGGCGGGCTCGATCGCGCTGGCCTGGGCGGGCGCTGCGAGCACCGGCCCCAGGAGGAGGGCTCCGGCGGACAGAAGTGCGGCGCTTGCGGCGCGGAGCTGCATCAAAGAAATCCTCCGTGGTGTGGCGGACCGAGCGGGGTTGGTCAGGGTGGGACCAAGGACGATCTTGGCCGCATTCGGGCGTCCGGCAAACGCACCCGGCGCTGCGCGTCTGTGCACTGCACGAGCACGCAAGGCCGAGCTCACCCTTGCGGGTGTGACCAGCCGTCCACGATGTCTGGAATGTCGGAAAGCCGGTGCGCAACCGCGTCCGGCCGACCCTCCGCGTGGCCGATCTGGCCACGTGGAATCCTACTGTGCGGCACGTGGATCGTGCGCATCCCGGCGTTCTGTGCACCCCACACGTCGTCGAAGAGACGGTCGCCCACGTAGACGCAGGCGGCTGGGTCGTCGACACCCACGGCCTCCATCGCGGCCCGGAACGCCAATGGCGACGGCTTGGTCCAAGGGACCTCGCTCGTGTAGACGTCGCCGTCCAGCAGGTCGAGCACGCCGTCACGGGCGAAGAAGTCCCGGTGCCACTCCCGGGGCCAGATGGTGTTGGAGAGCACGCCGACCCGGATGCCCCGCTCGCGGAGCGTGCGCCAGACCGGCGCAACCTCCGGGTCGGTGCGCGTGTGCGGCTCCCAGAACTCCCGATAGGCGTGCAGGCAGCGCGGGGTCGTGGTCGAGACCGGCCTCCGCGAACAGCCACGCGAGCGTCGCGCTCTGCTGGTGGTCGCGGGAGCGCCCCCACGCAGTGTCGGCCGCGGCCTGCAGCAGCGCAGCGTGGTCGGCGGGATCGCCCTCCGCCGCGACCACCGCCCGGGCGAGGGCCTCGGCCTCTCCCGCGAAGTCGATGTCGTGCCAGGGGGTCAGCGTCCCGCCCCAGTCGAAGATGACCGCGGCGACCTCCGGCGACCTCCGCGAGACCGGTGGTCGAGCTTGTCGAGACCCCATCTTCGCCTCAGGCGCGGACGATGCCGGTGATCCGGGCGACCGCCTCCGGCAGCGGGATCTGCTGCCGCTCGTCGGAGCGCCGGTCCTTGACCTCGACATTGCCGTCGGCCAGGCCGCGGCCCACGGTGACGATGGTGGGCACACCGATCAGCTCGGCGTCCTTGAACTTCACGCCGGGGCTGACCTTCGGCCGGTCGTCGTAGAGCACGTCGAGCCCCGCGGCCGACAGCTCGCGCACCAGCTCGGCCGCGGTCGAGAACACGACCTCGTCCTTGCCGGTGGCCACCACGTGCACGTCGGCGGGCGAGATCTCGCGGGGCCAGATCAGGCCCAGCTCGTCGTTGTTGCCCTCCGCGATGGCGGCGACCGCACGCGAGACACCGATGCCGTAGGAGCCCATGGTGACGACGACCAGCTTGCCGTTCTCGTCGAGCACGCGCAGGTCGAGCGCCTCGGCGTACATGCGCCCGAGCTGGAAGATGTGACCCATCTCGATCCCGCGCGCAGTCTGGAGGGTCCCGGACTCGCAGTTCGGGCAGGGGTCGCCGTCGCGGACCTCGGCCGCCTCGATGGTGCCGTCGGGCGTGAAGTCGCGGCCGACCACGAGGTCGAGCACGTGGCTCCCGTCGACGTTGGCGCCGGTCACCCAGGCGGTGCCCTCGGAGATCCGGGGGTCGACCACGTAGCGGATACCGGACGTGCCCTGCTCCCCCAGGGTTCCGGGCCCGATGTAGCCCTTCACGAGGGTCGGGTGCTTGCGCATCTCGGCCTCGTCCATCGGCTCGACCTCGATCGGCTCGAGCTGGCCCTCGAGCCGCTTCTGGTCCACCTCGCGGTCGCCGGGCAGGCCGATCGCGAGCGGCTCGCGCGTGCCGTCGGCGTGCTTCAGCACGACGAGCACGTTCTTCAGCGTGTCTCCGGCTGTCCAGGGCCGGTCGTCGCGGGGGTGCTTCTCGTTCAGGTGCGCGACAAGAGTCTCGATGGTCGGGGTGTCGGGCGTCTGCTCGGCGTGCGACGCGCGCGCGTCGTCGCACGCGACAGGTGCGGGCGGGCGCACCTGCACCGCCTCGACGTTGGCGGCGTAGTCGCAGTTGCTGCAGCGCACGTAGGTGTCCTCGCCGACCTCCGCCCTGGCCAGGAACTCCTCCGACTTCGAACCGCCCATGGCGCCACTCGTCGCCTTGACGATCACGTAGTCGAACCCGAGCCGGTCGAACGTGCGGACGTAGGCGTCGCGGTGCGCGGCGTACGACGCATCGAGGCCGGCGTCGGTGGTGTCGAAGGAGTAGGAGTCCTTCATGATGAACTCGCGTCCGCGCAGGATGCCGGCACGGGGTCGCGCCTCGTCGCGGTACTTGGTCTGGATCTGGTAGAGCCAGACCGGCAGGTCCTTGTAGGAGGAGTACAGGTCCTTGACCGCGAGCGTGAACATCTCCTCGTGGGTGGGCCCGAGCAGGTAGTCACCGCCCTTTCGGTCCTTCAGCCGGAAGATGCCGTCGCCGTACTCCGTCCAGCGGCCGGACGCCTCGTAGGGCTCACGCGGCAGCAGCGCGGGGAACTGGAGCTCCTGGGCGCCGATCGCGTCCATCTCCTCGCGGATGATCGTCTCCACGTTGCGCAGCACGCGCAGGCCCAGCGGCAGCCAGGTGTAGATCCCGGGTGCGGCGCGACGCACGTAGCCCGCCCGCACGAGCAGGCGGTGGCTCGGCACCTCGGCGTCCACGGGATCGTCTCGCAGAGTCCGAACGAACAACGTCGACAGCCGAAGGATCATGGCGCAAGGCTAGTCGGGCAGGCGCGTCGGCTCGACGGGGTTTCGTGCGGGGAGCCTACGGGCGCCTCAGCCTCGAGCCGCCTTCAGCGCGGTGCGGATCATGGGAATCTGCAGCGGCAGCCGTGCCCACGCGATCGCCTTGAACCTCGTGCTGTCGGTCTGCGCGGCGTCGCCGGCCATCTTCAGGTTGGCCGGGTAGACCGCTAGCAGCAGCGCGGCGCTCGCCCAGCCCGCCGGCCTTGCGCAGCCGCGGCAACAGCAGTCCCGCGGCGCACAGGATCTCGGCCACGCCGGAGGCGAAGATGACCTCGCGATGGGCTGGGACCAGCTTCGGCATGATCGGCTCGTAGACCTCGGGCCTGCCGAGGTGGATGAAGCCGGAGATGCCGAGGATGGCGGCCAGGCCGACGAGGTCCTTGCTGAGGGGTGCGGTCACGGACGTGACTCTAGGGTGCTCGCGGCTCCGGGGGCCTCGCCCAGGACGGACGAGGCCCCCGGGGCCGGGCGCTAGTGGCGGCCTCCCGCCGCCACCGCCGGGGTCAGGTCGTTCACGACCCGGTCGCGGGTCGCCACTGGCTGCAGCCCGAAGCTGTGCTCGATGGTGGCCATGATCGACGTGGTGTCGTAGACCGTGTGGTCCACGCCGGAGTGCTTCAGCGACCGCGAGAGGACCAGCGCCGGGATCCGGGTGCCCGGCCCCCAGGCGTCGTGGGCGCCGACGGTGCCGCCCGTGCCCGGCGGGGAGACGTGGTCCCACTGGCCGCCGAACTCGTCGTAGGTGACCACGACAAGGGTGTTGCCGGCGGAGTCCCCCTCGGTGACGTCCCGCAGCAGGTCGACCAGGTGGTCCGACCCGTCCGGCTCGCTCGCATAGCCCGGGTGCTCGTTCTCTGCGCCGTACGGCTTGACGAACGACACCTTGGGAAGCGTCCCGTTACGTGCCGCCGCCCTGAACTCCTCCTCGTCCTTGAGGTGCGCGCGGCCGGGCTTTCCGGGCGCGTAGTCCGCGAAGTAGTTGAACGGCTGGTGGTGGAACTGGAACAGCAGCACCAGGCGTGCCCTGTCTCCGCGTCGTTCCAGCCACCTGAGTACCAGGCCCAGCTGATCCCCGCCTGGGACATCCGGTCGCCGATGTTCGGGAACGCCGTGTCGTCGATCAGCGGGATCCGGCGACCCGTCTCGTTTCGGGGCGCCTGCCCCGGCTGCACCGTGTTGACAGCGTAGTTGCCGCAGGCGGCCGCCTCGTCGTTGCCACCGCCCGGGCACACCTGCGTCAGCTCGCCGTCCAGGACCGGCCCCACGGGGTGGTACTGCGGGTAGGTGTTGACCATCCCGTTCGCGTCGAGCACCGAGTTGCGTCCGGTCAGCGCGGGCGTGGGCGTCGTCCCCACCAGCGGGTCGGTGTCGAGCGGCGCCCGCGCGGCGATCAGCCACTGGTGGTTGAGGAACGAGCCACCGCTGGCGCCCTGGAAGAAGCGGTCGGCGATGACGTACCTCGGTGCGCCCTTGCTGTGCAGGTAGCGGTAGATCGGCAGCTGCTGGGTCTCGTACACGCCCTGGGTGAGGCCGACCGCGTCGGAGCCCGTCGTGTAGCGGTCCTGCTTGCCGCCGTCGATCTGGTACTTCTCCTGGTAGAAGCGGTGCACGAGGTCGCGGGTGCATCCGCCGGGGTTGTTGTCCGGGAGACCTTGGGGACGCCGTTGGCCGGGGAGGGGACCCCGGGAACGGGAACCGGACAGGTCCGGTCGGTGGGGGCGATGAAGTCGTCGATGTCGAAGATGTCGTTGCCGAAGTGGCTCGCGTCGATGGCGTGACCCGGGTCCTGACAGGTGTTCGAGAGCGGGACCGGAGAGGCGAGGTTGACGTCGACCTGCTGCAGGCAGGTGAACGGAACGCCGTCCTGTCCGACCTGCGTGCGCTTGGCCGAAGACGCGTCGGCAAGGCCTTCGACGTGCTGGCCCCGCACGTCGCCCCAGGTGCCGTAGAGGTTGTCGAAGGAGTGGTTCTCCTCGTAGATCACCACCAGGTGCTTGTAACCGCCGGGAAGACCCTCGGCATGCCCCTTCTGGTGATGCCCGTGGTGGTGGTGCCCGTCGTGGTGCCCGTCGTGCGCTTGTGCTGCGACGCCGGCTGGTGCGTAGCCGGCGAGCCCCAGTCCCACCACGATCGCCGTGGTGGCTGTCAGGACCCGGTACCTCGCGTGGTGTGGCATGGTCGTCTCCCGGGAGTGCGAGTCGGAGTTCATCTCATAGCGGGACACAAGCACCAAGTCGAGCGCTGGTCCAGAGGCAAGCGCCGCCGGTCCAGACGGCCTCGGAGAACGCGGGCGGCCTCAGAACATGAGGGTCGAGAACGTGCCGGTCTGCACGAAGCCGACCCGGCGGTACGCCGCCCGCGCGGCAACGTTGTGCCCGTTGACGTAGAGCGACACGACCGGTGCGATCTCCTTCAGCGCGATCTGCACGACCGCGGCCATGCCGGCTGCGGCCAGTCCCTCGCCGCGGCGGGAGGGGTCGACGTACACACCCTGGATCTGGCAGGCGCTGGGCGACGCGCACGCGACCTCCGCCTTGAAGACCACGCGCCCCTGCTCGTAGCGGGCGAAGGACCAGCCCCGGCTCACCAGCTGGTTGACCCGGGCGCGGTAGAGGTCGCGGCCGCCGTCCCACTCCGGGGAGATGCCGACCTCCTCGGTGTACATGTCCACGCACGCCGGGTAGAGCGCGTCGACGTCCGCGTGCTCCGAGCGCCGCACCAGCGGGTCCGGCGCGACCGCAGGCTCGCTGGCCAGCTCGAGGTGCGGCTGGTCCCACCGGGCCTCGCGCGGCGTTCCCCAGCGCTCGCCGAGCGACCGCCACAGCACCCGCACCTGGTCCTGGGGCCCGACGATCGTCGAGCACACGCGTCCACGACGGGTCGCGCGGTGCGCGAAGGCGGCCAGGGCCGCGTCGTCGCCCAGCACCGGCACCAGGTTGGCGGCTGCGTGGCACACCGACCGGAGCTTGCCGTCCTCGTAGAAGCCCCATACCTCTCCCCCGAGCCAGCGGGGGTCGAGCCGGGTCAACCGGGCGCGGTACTCGACGAAGACGTTGCGCACCGGATCGGTCGCCAGCAGCCCCAGCACCTCGGGCAGGTCGGACGGCCCGAGAACGCGTCAGGCCGGGCTGGGTCCTAAGCACAGAGGGAGCCTAGTACCGCGGGCGCTCGGACATGACCGTTCCGGTCCCCTACGGTGGGCCCCATGCAGCGCTCCCGCGTCGGACCTCTCCTGGCGCTGGTGCTCGTGCTCCTGCCGCTGTCGGCGTGCGGCACCGACGGGACAAACCCCGATGACGGACCGGGCGCCCAGCAGCAGGTCTCCGAAGCCGACCAGGCGTGCCGCGACCGCTGGCACGACCTCAGCGCATCTGTGGCCACACAGGCCGCCCGGGGCGGGATGGTCAAGCGGGTCTTCGCCTCCCGCTGGGAGTCGCTGGCCGCCGGTGTGGCCTACCACGACTCGACGGCGACCGCCGACCGGTGCGACGAGGAGATCGCGGCACAGAAGGAGGCGATCAGGTCCCAGCGTGCGCTGGTCGACAAGGTGCTTCCCTTCGACATGGAGGACCAGCTCGCGAAGGTGCGGGAGAGCCGCGGGGAGTTCGCGGCCGCCCACCCCCAGGCGAAGGAACCGGCGCGGGTGCGCCAGGCCTACCGCACGCTCGGCGCGCTGTACGGCGCCGCCGACCAGGCGATCGCCCCCGCCGTCGTCCGGCTGGCCGACACGGATCCGACCGAGAGCAAGACGATCACCCGGCGGATGCGCGACCTGACCCTTCTCGCGCAGACCAGCGACGTCTGGCAGGTGAGCAAGGAGGCCCTGCGCACCATCCACGCCTACGAGCACCTCACTCAGGACGGCAAGAAGTCCGGCTGACCTGTCGGCGCCTCGTGGTCTGCTGAGGGCATGGAGCAGTCACCGTTGGCCGGCACCGTCGCCCTGGTCGCCGGCGCCACCCGCGGGTGCGGCCGCGCGATCGCCGTCGAGCTCGGGCGGGCGGGAGCCCACGTGTTCGCGACCGGTCGCAGCAGCCGCGTCGGCGGGCCCTCGGAGATGGACCGCGGCGAGACCATCGAGGACACCGGCGACCTGGTTGCGGCGGCCGGCGGCACCGCCACGGCGGTCCCGGTCGACCACGAGGACCCCGAGGCGGTGGCCGCGCTGATGGCGCGGATCGAGGCCGACCACGGGCGGCTCGACGTGCTGGTCAACGACATCTTCGGCGGCGACCGCTACCTCGAGTGGGGCAGGCCGATCTGGGAGCACGACCTCGGCGGCGGCCTGCGCATGCTCCGGATGGGCATCGACACCCACCTGGTCACGCTCGCCCATGCCGTGCCGCTGATGCTGCGGTCCGGCGGCCGGCTCCTGGTCGAGGTGACCGACGGACCGAGCGACGTCAACGCTGAGATCCGCCCCGGCGTGGGCTTCTACTACGACTTCGTCAAGGGCGGCATCGACCGCCTGGTGCGGGCGCTGGGGCTCGACCTGGCCGACACGGACCGTCACGGCCGTGGGGGTCACGCCCGGGTGGCTGCGGTCCGAGGCGATGCTCGACAACTTCGGTGTCACCGAGGAGACGTGGCGCGATGCGATCGAGCGCGTGCCCGGGTTCGCGATCTCGGAGACGCCGACCTACGTCGCCCGCGGCATCGCCGCGCTGGCGGCCGACCCGCAGCCCACGGGCATCGCAGGCCGGGTGCTGACCGCGCGCGACCTGTCCGACCGCTACGGCACCACCGACGTCGACGGGTCACGGCCCGACGCGTGGGGCTACATCCGCGACCACGGGTTCGGCGACAAGCGCGCCGACCTGATCCCGGACTACCGCTGAGCCAGCGTCACGACACACTGACCTGCGCTTCGGCGCCCTCCTCGGCCTCCATGCCCTCGGCGATCCGCATCGCCTCCTCGATCAGGGTCTCCACGATCTGCGACTCGGGCACGGTCTTGATCACCTCGCCCTTGACGAAGATCTGGCCCTTGCCGTTGCCGGAGGCCACGCCGAGGTCGGCCTCGCGGGCCTCACCCGGGCCGTTAACGACGCAGCCCATGACCGCGACCCGCAGCGGCACCTCGAGCCCCTCGAGGCCGGCGGTCACCTCGTCGGCGAGCTTGTAGACGTCGACCTGTGCCCGGCCGCACGAGGGGCAGGAGACGATCTCGAGCCGGCGCGGGCGGAGGTTGAGCGACTCGAGGATCTGCAGCCCGACCTTGACCTCCTCGACCGGGGGCGCGGACAGCGAGACCCGGATCGTGTCGCCGATGCCCTTGCTCAGCAGGGCACCGAACGCGACGCTCGACTTGATCGTGCCCTGGAACGCCGGACCCGCCTCGGTCACGCCCAGGTGCAGCGGCCAGTCGCCCGCCTCGGCGAGCAGCTCGTAGGCGCGCACCATGACCACCGGGTCGTTGTGCTTGACCGAGATCTTGAAGTCGTGGAAGTCGTGCTCCTCGAACAGGGACGCCTCCCAGACCGCGGACTCGACCAGCGCCTCCGGGGTCGCCTTGCCGTACTTCTCCATCACGCGCTTGTCGAGCGAACCAGCGTTGACGCCGATCCGGATCGACGTGCCGTGGTCCTTGGCCTCCTGCGCGATCTGCTTGATCTGGTCGTCGAACTTCTTGATGTTGCCCGGGTTGACCCGGACCGCGGCGCAGCCGGCCTCGATCGCCGCGAACACGTAGCGCGGCTGGAAGTGGATGTCGGCGATCACCGGGATCTGGCTGTGCGACGCGATCTCCGGCAGCGCGTCGGCGTCGTCCTGCGACGGACACGCCACCCGAACGATGTCGCAGCCGGACGCGGTGAGCTCGGCGATCTGCTGAAGCGTCGTGTTGACGTCGGAGGTGAGCGTCGTGCACATCGACTGCACGGAGATCGGTGCGTCGCCGCCGACCTCGACCTTGCCGACCTTGATCTTGCGGCTCTGGCGGCGCGGGGCGAGCACGGGCGGCGGGGCGCTGGGCATCCCCAGGGAAACGGCGGTCATGGTGCCAGTCTAGGTTTCGGCGCCGAGGACCGCCGCACGCGCCGGCGGCCCGGCTCAGCTGAGCTGCACCGGGGCGACGATGTCGGCGAAGATCAGGATCACGCTGACCACGAGGATCACCATCGCCATCGCGTAGGTGAGCGGCAGCAGCTTGGCGCTGTCGACACCGCCCGGGTCGGGCTTGCCGCGCATCCGGGCGAAGGCCCGTCGTACCGTCTCGTAGAGCGTGGTGGCGATGCCCCCGCCGTCGAACGGCGGCAGCGGCACCAGGTTGATCAGGCCGAGGAACAGGTTCAGGCCGGCCAGCAGCAGGATCACCGACAGGAACCGGTCGAGCACCGGGGTCTTGTCCTGGGAGGCCACCTCGCCGGCAACGCGGCCGGCCCCGACGACGCTCATCGGGCCGTTCGGGTCGCGCTCCTCGAGCCCGATCGAGGCACGCGCGACGTGGTAGACCTTCACCGGCATCGCGGCGATCGTCCGGACGGTCTGCCAGGTGCCGGTGGCCATGGTGTCGACGACGTAGCCCACGCCCTGGCGCTGGGTGACCAGCCGCGGTACGACGCCCAGGAAGCCGACCTTCGTGATCTTCCCGGGGTTGGCCGGGTCGATGTTCTGGGTGGTCACCGTGGTGGTCGGACGCAGGGTGACCCGCCGACCGTCACGCTCGACGACCACGACGGCCTTGCCGTCGCCGTTGGCGCGGATCTGCTTCTGGGCCTGGGCCCAGTCGTCGGTCGCGATGCCGTTGATCGAGACGAAGCGGTCCCCGGGCCGGAACCCCGCCGCCTTGGCCGGCGCCTCCGCGTCGGAGGCCGCGCACGCGCGGGGCGGCGTGTCGACGTTGGTCTCGGTCACCGCGATCACGCACTTGGAGACACCCGCGACGGTCGTGGTCGGCGTCGGCACCCCGAAGCCGATGAACACGAACGCGAACAGCACGAACGCGAGCACGATGTTGATCGCGACGCCGGAGCCCATGATGATCACCCGCTGCCACCACGGCTTGTTGTAGAAGAGCCGGTCGTGGTCGTGCGGGTCGACGTGCTCGTACTCGGCGTCGCGGGCGTCGCTGACCAGCTGGGCGAACATGCCGGTGTTGCGGCTGCGGACGCGGTCGGTGCCGGTCTCCGGGTCCTCCGGGTCGGGCGGCACCATTCCGACCAGCTTGCAGTAGCCGCCCAGCGGGATCGCCTTGACGCCGTACTCCGTCTCGCCCTTCTGGCGCGACCAGAGGGTGCGGCCGAAGCCGATGAAGTACTGGGTGACCTTGACGTTGTAGAGCTTGCCGGGGATCAGGTGCCCGAGCTCGTGGAGCCCCACGGACAACACCAGCCCCACGACGAAGAGCAGCACGCCGAGCAGGTAGGTCAACGCGTTCATCGAGTGATTGCTCCCAGTGCGGTGGCCGTCCGCGTGCGGGCCCAGGCATCGGCCGCGAGCACGTCGTCGACGGTGAGATCTCCCCCAGAGGGTACGTCGTGTGCGGATAGGACCGCCGCCACTGTGTCGACGATGTCGACGAACGGGAGGACTCCGTCGCGGAACGCCTGCACGCACACCTCGTTGGCCGCGTTGTAGACCGCCGGCGCCGTGCTTCCCCGGGCACCCGCCTCGCGGGCCAGGCGCACGGCGGGGAACGCCTCGTCGTCGAGCGGGAAGAACTCCCAGGTCTGCGCCGTCGACCAGTCCACCGCCGGCGCCGTGCCGGGCACCCGGTCGGGCCAGGCCAGGCCGAGCGCGATCGGGATCGCCATCGTCGGGGGCGAGGCCTGGGCGAGCGTGGACCCGTCGTTGAACTCGACCATCGAGTGCACGACCGAGGTCGGGTGCACGACCACCTCGATGTCGTCCATCGGGATGCCGAACAGGAGGTGCGCCTCGATCACCTCGAGCCCCTTGTTGACCAGGGTCGCGGAGTTGATCGTGACGACCGGCCCCATGTCCCAGGTCGGATGCTGCATGGCCTCCTCCGGCGTCACGTCGGCGAGGTCTGAACGGCTGCGCCCGCGGAACGGTCCCCCGCTGGCGGTCAGCACCAGCCGTCGTACCTCGTCGGCGCGACCGCCCCGCAGGCACTGCGCGAGCGCACTGTGCTCGCTGTCGACGGGCACGATCTGGGCGGGCTTCGCACGGTCGAGCACCACCGGGCCGCCGATGATCAGCGACTCCTTGTTGGCCAGCGCAAGCACGTTGCCGGCATCGAGCGCGGCCAGCGTCGGCAGCAGCCCGGCCGCGCCGGTGATCGCGTTGAGCACCGTGTGGCAGACCATGCCCGCGGCCTCGACGCTGGCCTCGTCGCCGATGCCGCTGTACGCCGGCTCGAACTCCGCCACCTGCTGCTCGAACAGGTCCGGCCGCGAGCCGCCGGCGGTGAGCGCCACCACCCGGAACCGGTCGGGCTGGGATCGCACCACGTCGAGCGCTTGGGTGCCGACCGAGCCGGTCGAGCCGAGGATCACCACGTCGCGTCTGCTCACCACGAGATTGTCGCAGGAACGGCGGTCGAGCCTGTCGAGACCCGAACTAGGGTGCGTCTGATGGATGTCGGCCGTCGCGAGCGTCGTCCGGTGCGTGCGATGGCAAGGCCGAGGAGGGAAGGCGCGGCAGCGCCGCGGTGACCGACGAGAACGCAGCCAGCGTGCGTGCCGGGAGGCGCGCAGCAGGCCATGTATCCATCAGACGCACCCTAGGTTGGGTGAATGGCCGACATCCCGACGTACACCCTCAACGACGGCACCACCCTCCCCGCGATCGGCTTCGGCACGGTCTCGCTCAAGGGCGAGGACGGCATCGAGGTGATGCGGCAGGCACTCGAGGTCGGCTACCGGCTGCTCGACACCGCGGTGAACTACCAGAACGAACGCGAGGTGGGCGAGGCGGTTCGCCGCTCCGGCCTGCCCCGAGAGGAGGTCCGGATCACCTCGAAGGTGCCCGGACGCCACCACGGGTACGACGACGCCGTCGCCTCGGTCCGCGGCACCCTCGAGCGGCTCGGCACCGACTACGTCGACCTCCAGCTGATCCACTGGCCGAACCCCAGCCAGGACAAGTACCCCGAGGCGTGGCGGGCGCTCGTCGACTGCCAGAAGGAGGGCCTGGTCCGCTCGATCGGCGTGTCCAACTTCACCGAGGCACACCTCGCCCGGATCACCGACGCCACCGGTGTCACCCCGTCGGTGAACCAGATCGAGCTCCACCCCCGCTTCCCCCAGCCCGAGATGCTGCGGGTCGACGAGCGGCTGGGCATCCGCACCGAGGCCTGGAGCCCCATGGGCAAGCGCCGGGCGCCGCTCGACGAGGCCCCGGTCGTCGAGGCGGCCGAGGCCCACGACGTGACGCCGGGTCAGGTGATCCTCCGCTGGCACGTCCAGCTCGGGTCGCTCCCGATCCCGAAGTCCTCGAACGCCGGCCGCCAGCGCGAGAACCTCGACGTCTTCGGCTTCGAGCTCTCCAGCGACGAGATGGCCGCGATCAGCGGTCTGGCCGAGCCCGACGGCCGGCTGTTCGGCGGCGACCCGGACACGCACGAGGAGATGTGAGGCCCGGTTGTCGTCGTGCCGGTCAGTGCACGACGACGGGAGGGACGCCGAGGTCGTCGAGCAGGTGGCTCTCCTCGTGCTTGCGCGGCAGGAAAAGCGCCGGGATCACCGTCAGCAGCACCATCGCCCACGCCACCCAGTAGGTGTCGGCGAACGCCTGGGCAGCGTCCTCCAGGCCCTTCGCGATCGCGGCGGCGGGAAGCCTGTCGGCCAGCGCCGGGATGTGCAGGCTGGCCATCGCCGGCCCGGCGAGCTTGGAGGCCTGGAGGTGGTTGGTGAGCAGGACAGACATGATCGCGACTCCGCACGAGCTGGCGATCTGCTGGGTGATGTTCAGCAGCGTCGAGCCACGGGCCACCTCGTGGGCCTTCAGGGTCTTCAGTGCCGAGGTGAAGAGCGGCATCATCGTGGCTCCCATGCCGAGACCCATCACGAACAGCTCGGCGATGATCACCGGGTACGGCGTGGTTGCGGTGAGCTGGGTCAGCCCCAACATGCCGATCAGGATGAAGATCAGGCCGAACGGCACGATCCGGCCGATCGGGTGCTTGTCCACCTGCGCGCCCGCGATCGGCATCGTGATCATCGCGCCGATGCCCTGGGGGGCGACGAGCAGGCCGGCCTGCAACGTGGACTCCCCGCGGACCTCCTGGAAGTAGGTCGGCACCAGGAGCAGCCCGCCGAAGAACGCCGCGGCGAACAGGAACATGGTGATGATCGAGACCGTCAGGTTGCGGTTCTTGAACAGTCGCAGGTCGAGCAGCGGATGCTCGGGGCGGAACGAGTGGAAGACGAAAGCGACCATCAGCACCGTGCCGACCAGCATGGAGACCCAGACCCGCGGGGCGGTGGCCGTGCCTTCGGACGGGATGGAGGACACGCCGAACAGGAACAGCGCCAGCCCGGGTGACATCAGCGCCATGCCCAGGAAGTCGAAGGACTCCGACGGTTCCGGGGTGTCCCTGGGCAGCACACGCCAGGCGTAGACGATCGCGATCACACCGATCGGCGCGTTGATCAGGAAGATCCAGTGCCAGCTGGCGACCTGGATGAGCCAACCGCCGATGATCGGGCCGAGGATCGGGCCGAGCAGCATCGGGACCCCGAGGATGGCCATCAGCCGGCCCATCCGGTGAGGTCCTGCGGCCCGGGTCATGATGGTCATGCCGAGCGGCATCAGCATGCCGCCTCCGAGGCCCTGGAGGACTCGGAACCCGATCAGGGCCCCGATGCTCCACGAGAGGGCGCAGAGCACCGAGCCGGAGACGAACAACGCGATCGCGGTCATGTAGAGCCGCTTGGTGCCGAACCGGTCAGCGGCCCAGCCGGTGATCGGGATCACGGTTGCCAGCGCGAGGGTGTACGCGGTGACCGACCACGCGACCGTGGAGTACGCGAGCGGGTGCGCAAGGCTGCCGAACGCGGTCTGGAACGTCGGCAGGGCGACGTTCACGACCGTGATGTCCAGGATGGACATGATGGCGCCGATCACGACCACACCGGCGATCTTCAGGACCGCGGCATCGATGTGGTCGGGTAGTTCCGGCGTAACGACCTTGCTGTCAGACGACATGTGCTGCTCCTTCGGCCACGGTTCCGGCAAGTCTAGGCGTGGGCGGGCTGGACCCTCAGAGGTCGAGCCCGGTCAGCACCATGACGCGCTCGTAGCTGAAGTCGTGCATCGTGTAGCGGACGCCCTCGCGCCCGACGCCGGACTCCTTGACCCCGCCGTACGGCATCTGGTCGGCGCGGTACGACGGAGCGTCGCCGATGATCACGCCGCCCACCGCCAGCTCGCGATGGGCGCGGAACGCGGTCTGCAGGTCGTGGGTGAACACGCCGGCCTGGAGCCCGTACTTCGAGTCGTTGACGCGCGCGAACCCCTCGTCGGAGCCGGAGACCCGGTCGAGCACCAGCACCGGCCCGAACACCTCCTCGCAGCTCACCTTCGCGTCAGCGCGGGACGTCCTCGAGCACCGTCGGCGCGTAGGTGGTGCCCTCGCGCTTGCCGCCGGTCAGGAGCGTGGCGCCGGCGTCGACCGCCGCGTTCACCCACTCCTCGACCCGCTGGGCGGCCGCCTCCTCGATCATCGGGCCGACGAACGTGTCCGGGTCCTTCGGGTCGCCGGTCCTGAGCGCCTCGACCTTGGTGACGATCCGGTCGCGGAGCTCGTCGTACAGCGACCCGTCGGCGTACACGCGCTGGACGCCGATGCAGGACTGGCCGGCCTGGTAGTTGCCGAAGTTCGCGATCCGGGTCGCCGCCCAGTCGAGGTCCGTCGTCGCTCGACCAGTCGGCCGCGACCACGACCGCGGCGTTGCCGCCGAGCTCGAGCACGACGTGCTTGCCCGGGACCTGCTCCTGGATCGCGTAGCCGACCGGCCCGGAGCCGGTGAAGCTGACCACCGGGCAGCCGCGGGTCGGCGACGAGGTCCTTGGCCTGGTCGTTCTGGACGTTGATCACGTTGACCATGCCCGTGGGCAGGTCGGTGTTGTCGAGCAGCTCGCCGAGCAGCAGCGCCGACAGCGGGGTCTTGGGGGCGGGCTTGAGCACCACGGGCGCGCCGACCGCGATCGCCGGAGCGACCTTGTGCGCAACCAGGTTGAGCGGGAAGTTGAACGGGCTGATCGCCAGCACCGGGCCCTTGGGCACGCGGCGTACGTACGCCATCCGGCCCTCGGCCGCGGCGTCCGTGTCGAGCCGCAGCACCTCGCCGGACTGCTGGCGGGTCTCCTCGGCGGCCCAGCGGAACACCGACACCGCGCGGCCGACCTCGCCCTTGGCCCAGAACAGCGGCTTGCCGTTCTCGGCGGTGATCAGCTCGGCGATCTCGTCGGCGCGCTCCTGGATCTGCCGGCTGACCGAGGCCAGTGCCTCGGCGCGCACGTGGATCGGGAGCGCGCTCCGCCTCGGCGCGCACGCCGTCGGCAGCGGCCACGGCCGCCTCGACCTGGGCCGTGGTGGCGTACGTCGTGGTTTCGACGAGCGAGCCGTCGTACGGGTGGTGCACCTCGAGCGGTTCGTCGCCGTGCACCCACTCGCCGGCGACCAGCATCGGAATCTGTTCGGTCACGGTTCTGATCGTATGCGGCGGAGGTGAGAGGTGGTCAGGGGTGTGGGCGGGCGAGCGGCGAGCGGGGGAGAATTCCCCGCCTCAAACCACCGCCCACCCTCACCGCGTCAGCACACCCACCAGCTCGGCAGCAGCGACCGGCACCGAGCGGGTCGCCTCCAGCAGGGCCAGCGCCTGCTCGACGGTCGTCCGCACCCGGACCGACGTGTCGGGGCCCTCCGGCCACACCAGCGCGGAGGCCGCATCGGCGGCGACGTTCTCGGCGCCTGCGGGGTCGGTGCGTCCGGCGCGCAGGACGACGTCCCAGGCCACCGCCGACCCCACGGCCGAGGGGTCGCCGGAGATCACGACCGGGTTGGCGTCCGCGAGCTCCAGCCCGGGCCGGCTGGTGACGACCACCGACGGCTCGGCCGAGGCCACCACCATCGCCAGCTCCGCCTCGCCGAGCCGGGTCGGCGGGCGCATCGTCACCGCGCCGACCCGCGACGCGCCCAGCAGCACGACCACGGTGTCCCAGTCGTCGGCCAGGTCGACGAGGACCCGGTCGCCGGGCAGCACTCCGAGCCCCTTGAGCGCGCCGCCGAACGCGGCCACGTGCTCCAGCAGCACGGGCGTGGCTCCACGACCCGCGGACGTCGAGCAGCACCGACTCGTCGGCCGCGCCCTCGACGATCGCCTTGTCCAGGAGCTGGTAGCTCAGGTTCAGCGTGCCGCCGTCGTACGGCGCCTGGTTCGTGGGCGTCGGCTTGCGGAACCACGCGATCTCGTCACCGGCCATGACCTCATCCTCCCGCTCGACGCGGGGAACAACACCGCCGCCCGATGACTTGCGCCTTGTATGACTTCTTCCACGACCGACAACATCGCTGCTCCGTCCGGCACCTTCGACCTCGGTGGCGACCTGCCCGTCGTCCGCCTCGGCTACGGCACGATGCAGCTGCCCGGCGAGGGCGTGTGGGGACCGCCGCGCGACCGTGACGAGGCGCACCGCGTGCTGCGTCGCGCGGTCGAGCTCGGGGATCACCTTCTTCGACACCGCCGACTCCTACGGTCCGTACGTCGCCGAGGACCTGCTGCGCGAGGCGCTTCACCCCTACCCCGACGACGTCGTGATCGCGACCAAGGCCGGGCTGACCCGCCAGGGCCCGGGCGTGTGGACTCCGCTGGGCAAGCCGGCGTACCTCCGCCAGGAGGTCGAGCTGAGCCTGCGCCGGCTCGGCCTCGAGCGAGTCGACCTGTTCCAGCTGCACCGGATCGACCCCGACTACCCGGTCGCCGACCAGGTCGGCGAGCTCAAGCAGCTCCAGGACGAGGGCAAGATCCGGCACATCGGCCTCTCCGAGGTGACCATCGACCAGCTCGTCGAGGCGCAGAAGACCGCCGAGATCGTGTCCGTGCAGAACCTCTTCAACCTCGTCAACCGCGACGCAGAGAAGCTGCTGGACCACTGCACGGAGCACGGCATCGGCTTCATCCCGTGGTTCCCGCTGGCGACCGGTGAGCTGTCCGCCCAGACGGCCCACTTGCCGCTGCCGCGCAGCAGCACGACGCCACCCCGGCGCAGCTCGCGTTGGCCTGGCTGCTCCAGCGCTCGCCCGTGATGCTGCCGATCCCGGGCACGTCGAGCGTCGACCACCTGGAGACGAACACCGCCGCCGCGAGCATCGAGCTGACCGACGAGGAGTTCGCCGCGCTGGAGAGGGCGGTCTGATGCAGTACCGGCGACTCGGGAGGAGCGGGCTGGAGGTCTCCGCGATCGCGGTCGGCTGCATGAGCTGGGGCATCCCCGAACGTGGCGGCCACCCATGGGCCAAGGACGAGGACTTCGCGCGACAGACGATCCGCGCAGCGCTCGACGCCGGCGTGAACTTCTTCGACACCGCCAACGTGTACTCAGGCGGCAGTAGCGAGGAGTTCACGGGCCGGGCGCTGCGGGAGTACGCCGTGCGCGAGGACTACGTACTCGCCACCAAGGTGCACGGGCGGATGCGACCCGGTCCGAACGGCGCCGGCCTGTCCCGCAAGGCGATCCTGCAGGAGATCGACCACGTCCCTGACCCGGCTCGGCACGGACTACGTGGACCTCTACCAGATCCACCGCTGGGACCCGGAGACGCCGATCGAGGAGACGATGGAGGCGCTGCACGACGTGGTGAGGGCCGGCAAGGCCCGCTACATCGGTGCGTCCGTCCATGTACGCGTGGCAGTTCGCGAAGGCGCAGCACGTCGCCGAGCGCCATGGCTGGACCCGCTTCGTCTCGATGCAGGACCACTACAACCTGCTCTACCGCGAGGAGGAGCGGGAGATGCTGCCGCTGTGTCGCGACCAGGGGGTCGGCGTGATCCCGTGGAGTCCGCTGGCCCGTGGTCGGCTCACCCGTCCCTGGGACACCGAGACGGCGCGCACCGAGTCCGACCAGTTCGGCCGAAAGCTCTTCGCCGACGAGGACCGCACGATCGTGGAGAAGGTGCTCGAGGTCGCCGAGCGGCGTGGCGCGCCTCCGGCGCAGGTCGCGCTGGCCTGGCTGCTGGCCCAGCCGGTGGTGACCTCTCCCATCGTCGGGATCACCAGGCCCGAGCACCTGTCGGACGCCGTCGCGGCCGTCGATCTGGAGCTCGGCGTCGAGGAGGTCGCGGAGCTCGGTGCCGACTATGTCCCACACGCCATCGCGGGCCACCGCTGAGGGTCGTCCGTACTCCAGAATCCTCCCCGCACACGACGGCACATTCTGCTATCGTGCGGCGGGTATGTAGGGCGTTCTGCTGACTCGGGCGGCGCCTCGGGGGATTACTGCATCGCTTGGCCCCGGACCCGGCCTGAGATCGTGTACGTCCGCAAACGCTTGACGGGATCTCAAAGGTCCCTGCTTTGACTGCGCTCAGGGGGAGCGGAGGTACGGCTGCGTCCTGGAGGGGATGACATGGCCAACTTGACAGAAGCACCACCGGTCAGCGAAAACAGCAAGGGTCGAGCGCGGCGTCTGGTCGTCATCGACGACCACGAGACGTTCGCCGACCTGCTCAGCGTCGGGCTCAGGGGCGAGCCGGACCTCGACTGTGTCGGGGTCGCGTACGGCATCGACGCGGGACTCGCTCTGGTCAGCGAGGTGCTGCCCGACATGGTGGTCATCGACTTCATGTTCGCCGGCGACGACCGCAACGGCGTCGCCGCTGCAGCGACGATCAAGCTTCGCCACCCAGAGGTGCAGATCGTGCTGCTGACGGGCTGCTCCGACGCCTCGCTCATCCACCGTGCCGCGACGGCCGGCGTGAGCGCCGTGGCGCCGAAGGACGGGTCGCTTCCCGACCTACTGGGCATCCTCCGGTCCCCACGTGGCGCCGGACTGGTCGTGCACCCGCGGCTGCTGCGCTCGCTCGACCGCCCACCACCGCCGCCGCGCGCCCGCCCCACGGAGCTGTCGCCCCGTGAGCACGACGTCCTGGGCATGCTGGCCATGGGGCTCGACGCGCGGGCGATCGCCCAGCGCCTCGGGATCTCCCTGAACACCTGCCGCGGCTACGTGAAGACCATGCTCCGCAAGCTGGGCGCACACTCCCAGCTCGAGGCAGTGGCCATCGCGTCGCGGCAGGGCCTGTTCGATGGCCGCGACGCTGTCTGACTGGTTCCGCCGCGCACTCGACCTCACCCGGGGCTCTGTCGTCCGGGTATCGCTGGCCAGGTTCGCCCTGCTCAGCGCGCTGGCACTGCTGGTGCTCGGCGTAGGCATCCGGGCGGCGGGGCGGCACATCGCGGAGGAGCAGGCGCTGGACGAGGCGACCGACCGTGCCCGGGCGTGGGCACGGGCCCCGTCTCGACGCTCGTCGACCCGGGCTACGGGCCGGAGACCCCCGTTCGATCAACGCGTCGACCGGCTCCTCTCCTACCGGCTGCATGACGGCACCTTCCGCCCACGCTCTGATCTTCGACGCCCACGGCCTTGTCCTCTGGAGTGACGTTGGACGTTGGTCGGCACCCCCGTCCCGATCGACGCCGAGCTGGCAGGATGCGCTCCGTACCGGCAAGGTGATACCGCGGCCGCCAGACGACAATGACCGTCACCCCGCCGGCATCGGCGGCGAGAGCACCCTGCTGGAGATGCACGTCCCGCTGCCGGCCGCACAGGGTGGGCCGGTCGTGTTCGAGACGTACATCGACTCGGAGCGGATCGCCGACGAACGGAACGCGATCTCAAGGAAGACCCTCCCGATCGCCCTGGGCGGGCTGCTGCTCTTCCAGCTGGCGATCCTGCCCCTCGCCTGGTCGCTCGCGCGTCGCATCGACCGAGCACGGCGAGACCAGGCGGACCTCGTGACTCGCTCGCTGCGGGCGTGGCACGAGGAGCGGCGGCGTATGGCCCAGGACCTCCACGACGGTGTCGTGCAGGACCTGTCGGCCGTGAGCTACTCGTTGCCCACGATCACCTCGGCCCTGCCGGACACCCCCGATGGGTCGGCTGCCCGTTCCACGGTCGATCGGATGACCAGCCTGCTCCAGCAGGACCTGCATGCGCTGCGGACGATGGTCCTCGACCTGATGCCGACGGACCTGGTCGAGATCGGGCTCGCCGCCTCGCTGGTGTCACTCGCGGAGCGCTACACCGACGACAACCTCGACATCAGCGTCGAGGTCGAGGAGGGCCTCGACCTCGACGAGGACGTCATGGGGGTCGTGTACCGCGTCGTACGCGAGGGCCTGCGCAACGTGCAGAAGCACGCCCGGGCCGGCCACGCCCGCGTGACGGTGTCACAGGACGCGGACACCGTGGCCATCGTGCTCACCGACGACGGTCGTGGCCTCCAGCCGCCCCGCGGCGACGAGGGCTTCGGCCTCCGGCTGCTCAAGGCCCTGGTCGACGACCTGGACGGGACCTTCGAACTGTTCAGCGGCCCGGCTGGCGGCACCGAGATGCGGGTACACATCCCGGCCAGGCTCCCGGAGTAGTCCAGTCGCGGAGAGCAGGAGCACCGCGCCCGAGGATGCCCTCTGAGGCGCTCCCGCGACTCTCGGGAGGAGCGGCTCGCGGTCTCGGCGGGGCAGCATCGGCTGCGGCCCCACAGCCTCGCAAATGCGGCTCTCCTGACTGATCCGTGGGTCATCGGCGGCCGGGGAGGGTGGGGCGGTGGCCGCCGAGGTTGAGCATGGCGAGCGCGATCAGGGCCTCGGGTGAGCGGAAGCCGAACGCGATTCGGGTGAGCAGCCGGATCTTGGTGTTGACCGACTCGATGCGGCCGTTGGACAGGCCGTGCTCGATCGCGGCGAGGATCGAGGGCTGGTGCCGCACGATCCGACGCTGGAGCTCGACGAAGGGTGGGATGCGGCATCGGCGGGCCCAACCGATCCAGGTCTCGAGCGCTCCGGGCAGCTTCTTCGACCGGGAGCTGGAAGACCAGCCGGAGACCTTCCTTGAGCAGGTAGGCCCGGTGCAGTCGGGGGTCGTTCTTGGCGATCCAGTCCAGTTTCGCGGCCTGTCGGGCTGGTCAGGTTCTCGGGGTTCTTCCACAGCGCCCAGCGGGCACGTTTCGAGGCTCCTGGGCGTGGCCGGCGGCGACGCGTTGGGACCGGCCGTGGGCCTGTCCCGCGCCGGTGGTCCCGCCCGGCGCCCGGCGTGCGGTGTTCCAGGCCTCGCGACGGACCGCGTCGAGCGCCTCGGTGGCCCAGCGCACGACGTGGAACGGGTCCGCGCAGCGCACCGCGTTCGGACAGCGCTGGGCGACGACGTCCTCGATCCAGTCTGCGCCGTCGGCCGATACGTGGGTGATCTGGGCACAACGGTCCGGCGCCGAGGGCGTCGAAGAACGCGGTCAGGGTGGCCCGGTCGCGACCCGGCGCGGCCCACACCAGCCGGCCGGAGTCGTGGTCGACCACCACGGTGAGGAACTTGTGGCCGCGCTTGTAGGAGATCTCATCGATCCCGAGCCGCCGCAGCCCGGCGAACCGGTCGTGCAGCGCCTCGACGTCGGCCCAGACCCGGGTGATGATCGACCCCACCGTGCGCCACGCGATCCGCATCAGCTCGGTGATCGCGGACTTGGAGCACTGGGTGGCCAGCCAGGCGACCTGCTCGTCGAAGGCGTAGGTGTGGCCGGCGCCGTGCCGGGCCCATGGCACCGCCGCGACCGTGGGCCCATGCTCGGGACACTGCACCCGGGGTGCGTCGGCCTCCAGCACGGCCCGGACCGTGCCCAGGTCCAATGCCCGCCATCGACGGCGTCCCTCACCACGGTCATAGGCAGGCGACCGGCGACCACAGCGGCCGCACCTGGCCCGCGCACGTGCCCGGGCTCGAGGCCGCACATGAGCCACCAGCAGCTGCTCGTCCTCGTCGAACTCGATGTCCTCGACGACCGTCTTCTCGATCCCCAACAGGGCGCGCCATAAGGTGGCGTTCTGCACGCCGTTCTCCGTTCCTCGGTGACTGACTCTCGACAAGCCAGAAACCTAGACAGGGAACGGCTGGCGGTCTCGGACGCGGGCAGCATCGGCTGCGGCCCCACGAGCGGAACAAAAGACCGGGAAGGGCCGGCCGCCATCTGGCGACCGGCCCTTCCCGGCTTGTGTGTCGTGTTCAGTTGTGTGGTGCCGAGATGGTCACCGGGCTGCGATCGCCTCCGATCGCACCGCGGGGCCCTCGCCGACGCCGTTGATGGCGGAGACGTCGAACCGGTAGCTGCCGGCCGGCAACGTGAACGACCTCGTGCGGGCGGCCGCTCCGACGGTGATGTCGCCCTCCACGGAGAGCACCGTGGTGCCGTCGGCTGCCATCCTCAGCGCCCTCACCCGGTAGTTGGTGACGTTCGCCCCGCCGTTGGACAGTGGCGGGGTCCAGTTCGCGCTGGCCGTCAGTGCTCCACCCGCGGGACCCTGGGTGGGTGCCCCGATCTGCACCAGCCCCGGCAGGGTCGCCGGAGTCACCGTGTTCGAAACCGCCGACAGGGCACTCGTGCCGATCCCGTTGATCGCCTGGAGACGGAAGTTGTACGCCGTCCCGTTGTTCAGCCCGCTGATCACCGCACTGCTCACGTTGCCCGTGAGGGTCCGGGTCTCCACCACCACTCCGCCGCTGCGAATCTGCAGGTTGTAGCCGGTGATGGCCGAGCCGTTGTCAGCGCCCGGAGTCCACGACAGCGACGCCGAGGTGTCGCTTCGGGTGGCCACCAACGCGGTCGGTGTGTTGGCAGTACCCGCCGCCGTGATCTCGTTCGAGACCCCGACCGGTCCGGCACCGAACTGGTTGACCGCACTCACCTCGAACGTGTAGTTCTGCCCGGGGTTCAGCCCGGTCACGGTGCGAGAGAGCGTTGCCGGCGCGATGCCTGTCGTCGTGCTGATGACGGTCGTACCAGACTTCACGACGAAGGTGTAGCTCGAGATCGGCGCACCGTTTGCGGGCGGACGGGTCCAGGTGACCGTTGCGCTCCGGTTGCCCCTCGTCGCTGTGACGTTGGTCGGCGCGCCCGGCACCACCACGATGCCGGTGCCACTGACGTTCACGCTGTGTGGGCTGCCTGCCGCGTTGTCGACGATGTTGACCGTCGCCGACTTGGCACCCGTCGACGTCGGCGCGAACCGAACGGCGACGGTACAGGAGGCATCACGCGCGATCGAGGCGCACCCGGCAGCCGGCGTGGCCGTGAACTGGCCCGGGTCCGCGCCAGTCACCGTCACATCGGCCACCTTCAACGGGGCGAGGCCCGTGTTGCGGACGGTGATGTTCTGGCTTGCCGACGTCGTCCCGATGCCCCGGCTACCGAATGCCAGGGACGTGGCAGAGAGCTGGATCCTCGGGGCCACACTGACGTCGGTGAACGAGTTGCAGTTCTTGGTCACCGGGTCGGTGCCGAGGCAGAACCGCAGGTTCTCGATGTTCCACAGGGTGTCGATCCCGTCGCCCTTGGCGAACAGGTCGGCGGCTGCGGCGAACGCGTTGTCCGTGACGGTGATGCTGCCGTCCGCGTTGGCCGTAATCGTGTATGCGTCCGGCGCCTGCGAGTACGACGCCGTGTCGCAGTTGAGCGTCGTCTTGAGCAGGTGGACGGTGCCGTCCGCACTCGGAGCAGGGCAGTCGCCAGCCGTCGCAGCGTCCGGCGTCGCCGAGGCTGCAGGGATGTCGACGCCGCGCACCGCGACCAGGTTGCCCGGGTCGACGAGGCCGGAGGTCACTGCCTTCTGGAGCGTCATTCCAGTGGTTCCGGCACCGAAGTTGCCGGATGTGGCTGTGTGCTCCATCAGGTCCGTCCGCCCGATTTCGGTGGCCGGGTTGGCCGGGTCTGTCCGCACGGAGATCGCGACGCCGAGCGCGTGGTCACCATCGATGATGTCGTTGTTTCCGCGACCCTCGATGACATCGCTGCCACCGCCGCCGAGCAGGATGTTGCCCTCGGCCCAGATGTTCCCACTCCCGGGGTTGCCTGCCGTTCCTCCGTCACCCACCAGCGGGCAGAACCCGAAGGGCGAGACGTCGAACACGGGCTGCAGCGGCGACGGGAACGAGGTCACCAGCTTGTTGAGACCGCTGATGCGGGCAACGCCGGCCGGGTCCAGGGCGTCACAGCCGCTGAAGCCGAAGCCGCCCGTGACCCTCTCCATGTCATCGCCGCGGAGGACATCGTTGAACTTCGAGCCAGAGTCAGCCTCGGTCTCCTGCCAGCGGTCGCGGTTCACGACCACGGGAAGCGGGAGGCCTGCCAGCTGCTGGTTGATCTTCATGTCGTCGTCGGCGCCCACCGTGTCGTACTGGTGGATTGCCCAGTCGAAGCCACCGGCTCCGGCGTTGCGGTCGATCGCGGCGTTCTGCGACATGATGTCGTCGCCACCTTCCGCGTCGTAGTCGTTCTCCCCGGCTTGCCCGACGAAGATGTCGTTGCCCGGAGCCGTCTCGGCCGGGTCGTCGAAGAACGGCGCACCGTGGTCGCCCTGGAGCAGGTCCTGGCCGAGGCCACCCTGGATCCAGTCGTCGCCACCGTCACCGAACACGGTGTCGGCTCCGGCGCCGGCGATGACGAAGTCGTTGCCGGGACCGGCGAACGACTCGTTGTCGTTGAGACCACCGTTCATGAAGTCCTGGCCGTCACCACCCATGGAGATGTCGTCACCGGGACCACCGTCGATGGAGTCGTTGCCGGCGCCACCCTTGGTGACGTCAGCACCGTCGAGGTCGCTGAGGATGTCGTTGCCGGGTCCACCGAGGGCGACGTCGTCGCCACCCTGGCCTTCGATCCGGTCGTTCCCCTGGCCACCCCAGAAGGTGTCGTTGTCGAGCCCGCCGGCGACACGGTCGTCGTTGGCGGTGCCGTTGTAGACGGCCTGACCGTTGATGCCCGGCGGGTCGACGGTGTTGGTCGCCCGGTACTGGATCGTGCCGTCAGGCTTCCGCAGCAGCAGCTTGTTCTCAAAGCACGGCGTGGTCGGGTCGTCGGCCACGGTCGCACCGTGGGCAACGAAGCCGGCGGCTGTGCCTTCGAGGTTGCCCAGCTGGAACTTGCAGTCGGCCGTCGCGAACGCGTCCGCCTTCAACGTGTTCGTGCCGTCGGTGTTGCGCTGGATCATCTCGGAGAAGGAGTTGCTCTCGAGCTGCGTCCGGAGGTTCATCCCGGGGGTGCGGTTGAGGTAGTACAGCCGGTCGCCGTCCTGCAGGTCCTCCAGCTGGCTCTGGAACACGTAGTTGAACGTGCTCCCCAGCAGGCCGCCGTTCAGGTTGGTGACCTCGGCCAGACCGCCGACCCACAGGTCGACGTCGTCGAGCCCGGTCGTGGTGCGGCCGTTGGCGTCGTCCGCCCAGGCTCCCGTGCCGAACATGAAGTCCGCCGCGTCAGCAGGCGGAACGTCACCCGTGATCGGCGGCGTTGCCGTGGGGTCGGCGGGAATCGGGTCGACGATCGCCCGAGCAGCCGCCCGCTTGTCGACGAGCGTGGTCGCGCCCGTGATGCTCGGGTGCTGGCCGTAGGCCGCCACGAAGTTGATCAGCGACTCCGGGTGCTTCAGGTGCTGGCCGAAGTCCGACCAGCTCGTGTACGGCGCGAGCGCGGAGTCGCCGGTGTCGCCGAAGATCTGCCGGCGCACCTCGTTGAGCGGCGGGACTCCGGCCTCACGGGCCCGGGTCATGTTGATCGCCGGCAGGTCGAGCGGCAGACCCAGCAGGTTGTTGCGCAGGGTCTCCGTGACGAACTCGTCCAGCTCGTTGCCGGTCTGGTCCGAGGAGCCCATCACGACGCTGCCAGCAGCCTGCTGCGGCGTGAGCGTGCCCGCAGTCCCACCATCGAAGTACTCAGGCGGGTTGAGGAAGGCCGTAAGCAGCGGCAGCGAGTTGTCACTCTTCACACCGGCGGCGTCGACGTTCGTCCGAGCCACGTCGTCGTCCAGCATCGAGTGGCCGAAGCGGTAGACCGCGTGGGCGAACTCTGCGTGGATCGCGGGGTTGATGTCCGGCGAGTACACGTGGAACGGCTTGACCGCCGGCTGCACCTTGCGCGCGAACTCCTCGAACACCAGGTGCTGGTACTCCATCTCGGTCACGAACCGCGCTGCCTGGAACAGCCGGTCGCCGTAGCCGAACGTCCGGTTGGGGTCGTCCTGCGCGAGATCGGTGTGCGTGGCGTGGAACGCCGTGTTGAGTGCTGCGTTCTCAGGCAGGCTCAGCGTGTGCTCGATGTCGCCCACCAGCCGGTCGTGCTCGGAGTGGAAGATCTGGTGGATCGTGCTCAGAGCGATGTTCTCGTTGCACCGACCGTCGCCGCAGGCGAAGTGGTCGTTCAGCATCTCGTCGTCGTACGTGCCAGGCTGCTGGCTCGCGAAGTCGGCGGTCGCGGTGGTGTTCCCGTCAGGGACCGGTGCCACCGGCGGAGTTGCCGGGTTGTTGTCCGTGTCCTGGGGCGACGGGTCCGCGTTGTGCGCGATGTCGGTCAGGAACGGGGTGTCGAAGTGCACAACGTTCGCGGGCACCGGGACCGGGTTCGTGAGGTCCCCCTCGAGCGTGCTCCCGTCCTTGAGGGCGTACTGCGGAAGCCCGTGGGGACCCGGGATGAACTCGCCGTACGGGTCCGTGGCCAGCATCGGGATGTCGGTCACGTCCTTGTCCTTCAGCAACAGACCCAGCTTCTCGGCCGCCTGCTGCTTGACAGCGGCCCAGGTCGAGATGCTGCCGTCGGTGGCGTTGCCGTCGTTGTAGCAGGGGACGGTGTTCGTGTCAGCCGGGCACGTGTCGTCGTTGGCGATTCCGCCCAGCAGGTGACCGGTCGCAACAGGCACGCCCGTGGCCAGGCTGTAGTCGCGCAGGAAGACCTGGTGCGAGGCGTGCGAAGTGTAGGTCTGGCTCTGGTCGACCCACGGGGAGTCGGTGTTGTTGGCGTTCTGGATGTCGTCCGCGCTCTCGTCCTGCGGCGTGGTCGGGTCGTCGCCGACGACGCCGTCGGGGCCGGGCTGGTTCTGGGCCCTCGTGAGGACCATGAAGCGCTGGTTCGGCGGGACCTCGTCACCCGTGTTGGGCTTGCCGTCCGGGCCGAGAGTGACCAGCGGGTCGTCCGCCTTGAGCGGGATGAAGACGGTGGCGCCGCTCTTCACGGTCTGGTCGACACCGTGGTCGAAGAACTGGCCGAAGAACGTGAACAGCGAGTTGTACGGCGGGGAGAGCCCGACGTCCGTGGTCACGTTCGGGATGAACAGGGTCTTGTGCGAGGGCACGCAGTTGGCGGGAACGCCCACCACCGGCGGGTCTGCGGTCGGGTCAGGGTCGGTGGTGCAGGGCACCACGCCCTTGTTGCCCTGGGTGCGCACCGGGAACTGAGCCGCCGCGATGGCAGCAGGGTTGGTGGAGGTCTGGTCGACGATCAGGTTGCTGATCACGCGCGGCTGGGAGTCGACGACGTTGCCCTTCTTCTGGGCGTAGCTCGTCGGCCCAGGCGCACCGACGGGAAGACTCGGGGTGATGGGCTCGGCGTCGCGGAACTTGGGCTGGGTGTAGCGCGGGAAGGGCTGGTCGGCCGCGGCGAACTTGCCTCGGTCCGGGAAGAGGTTGTTGCAGGATCCGTCGACCGTGCGCAGCCCGTAGGAGCTCAGCCGGTCGGGGATCTGGTTCGCGTTCGGCCCGACCAACGTTCCGCACGGATTGCTGGCGGTGAGCGTCGCCGAGTGCCGCTCCGCGATCTTGATCTGCTTCAGGATGAAGCTCAGGTCACCGGCTGTGACCGTGAAGCCCGCGCCCGGAGCGGCCTGTACGGCGTTGGCCGGCGTTGTGGCGACCACCGCCTGGAGAACGGTCGCAGTGGCGACCGCCAGCGTCGCGACGACGCTTGTTACGCGCGTTCGGCGTCGCCTTGGCGACGCCGAACGCTTTCCTGTCGTGAGTGCACGTAGACGCATCACAAAACCCCACCTCGATAGTTACTGCTGGTCCTGAGCGCTCCCACCGTCCTGCGGCAACCTTGGGAATCCCTCGGGATGCGCCCGACGGCGCGGCACTGGTGCAGCCCGGTCCGGCATGGACGTTTTCCCAAGGCGCGCCCTCCTACTGTCGAGGTCGATGTCGAGGAGGCATACCGTGGGACTCACCCGTCGTGACGCGCTGGTCGCCGCCGTTGGCGGTGCGGCACCTCGCGCACATGTGCCACATCGACCGCAGGATCCTCAGCCGGAACGGGCGGGCCGCCGGTGATGCACGAGCTCGGCGCCAAGGACAACGGCTGAGCGGCTCGCAAGGGCCGTGTGCGGCGCACGTCCGCGCCTCCTCGCAACCGGTTGGCTATATGGCATCCCCCGTTCGGACACCCCCCCGCGCCCAAGATGACTAGCCAACTTTGGGGGAACCCCCCCTTCCAGTCGGGGCTACCGCGCGACCGGGTCTGGCGCTGAGGATAAGCGTGTCCCGAGGGGGGAACACACATGATCGAGATCAAGCTGTTCGGCACGACCGTCGTCGATGACGGAACCACACCGGTTGCAGGGACCGCGTTGGGGGGCGTGAAGCCGCGCCAGCTCCTGGAGATGCTGGCCACGGAGCTGGGGAACCCGCTCTCCAAGGACCTGCTGGCAGAGCGGCTCTGGGAGGGCTCGCCGCCGGCGACGTACATCGCGACCATCGAGAGCTACGTGTGCGTGCTGCGACAGCACGCCCGCCTGGGCCGGGGCCGGACGGCCGCCCTGGCCACCACGACCAGCGGCTACCTGCTCGACCCTGAGCAGGTGTCCGTCGACCTGGTCCAGGTCCGGGAGCTCTGCGCCCAAGGGGGCGTGGCACCGGCGCTCCGGGCCCTCGACCTGGTCTCGGGCGACCTGCTCGCCGCCAACCCGTACGCCTCATGGGCCCGCGAGGAGCGGGAGAGCTTCGACGAGCTCCTCGCCGGTGCCTGTGTCCGTGCGGCTGCAGAGTCGAACCTGCTCGGCGACTCCGCGACCGCGCTGCGACTCGCCAGGTCCGCCGTCGGACGCAGCTACCTCTCCGAGCCGGCCGTGCGTGAGCTCATGATCTCCTTGGAGGGCACGGACGAGCGCTGGCAGGCGATGCGCGTCTACGACCAGCTGCGCAAGGACATGCTCGAGGACCTCGGTGTCGAACCCGGGCCCGAGACCACCCAGCTCTACATCGAGATGCTGCGTCGCAACGGCGCCGCCACCGCCTCCCGGCCCGAGGAGATCGGCACCCTGCTCCGGCTCATCCGGGGGGCGCTCGAGCTGGACGGTGGCTCCCGACGCCACTACCCGGAGATGGCCGAGGTGGCAGGCCTCATGATGGCCCGCTGCAGCTGAGCTCAGCACCCACCGTCGCGCGCAGGACCAGTGACACGCGACACGTCACTGGTCCTCGCATTCTGTGTCAAATATGAGTATCTTGGTTGTCTTAGTGTTTCGAGCGACAACCGGAGGTATCCATGTCCGACGAGAAGGCGTTCGTCGTCCAGCGGATCGGGATCGTCGTCGCCGGCAGCCTCCTGCTGGCTGTGGGGGTCGGCGGTCTGGCCGTGACCACACCGGCGTCCGCCCCCAGCCCCGCCAGCGCGGTCAGCGGGGGCACCCAGCGCTGAGAGCGCCCGCGCGGTAAATGCGTTGCACGGGGGCACGCACGACCCCATGATGTGAGCAAGTTCCACGACTCGAAGGGAGGAAGACCATGGCTGCCTTTGGCGACTGCGCCCACCCTTCCTTCGACTCATGGAGCACCGTTGAGCACCCACGAACCAACCCTGGCGCCTGACCAGGACCCATTCTTCGTCTTCGACTTCACCACGGTCGCCGAGCCCGGCGACGACCAGCGCTTCACCACCTACTGGGCTGTCGAGCCACTGTGCCGCGGCCCGGAGCCGCTGCCCGACTGGGTGGTGACCGACCGCGCCGCCATCGACACCGAGCTCGGCATCCTCAAGACCGGCAAGGAGGCCGATGTCTTCCTGATCGAGCGCGCGGTCGAGGGAGACCCCGGCGTGGTGATGGCCGCGAAGCGCTACCGCGGCGAGGAGCACCGCAGCTTCCACCGCAGCAACGCGTACGTCGAGGGCCGCCGGATCCGCAACTCGCGGGACACCCGGGCGATGGACAAGAAGACCGCGCACGGCCGCGCGGTCGCCGCCGGACAGTGGGCCAACGCCGAGTGGGAGTCGCTGCAGCGGCTCTGGATGCTCGGCGTGCCGGTCCCCTACCCGGTGCAGATCGACGGCACCGAGATCCTGATGGAGCTGATCACGTTGGACGGCGAGGCGGCGCCGCGCCTGGCCCGCACCCGCCCCGACCACGCGCGGCTGGCGTCGTACTTCGAGCAGCTGCGGGAGGCGATGGTCACCATGGCCTCGGCCGGCATCGTGCACGGCGACCTCTCGCCGTACAACACGCTGGCCGCCGGCGACCGGTTGGTGATCATCGACCTGCCGCAGGTGGTCGACCTGGTCGCCAACCCGGCGGGCGTGGACTTCCTGATGCGCGACTGCCACAACATGTGCGCCTGGTTCGTCGCACGGGGCCTTGACGTCGACGAGCACCAGCTGTTCGCCGACCTGCTGTCCAACGCATGGTGACCGCCGGCCGCCACCCTCGCGGTCAGCCGCACCCGCTGGTTGAATCCAGCCATGGCCGACTTCACGCGGACGATGGTGCCCACCAGCCGACTCACGCAGAGCGTCTGGACCTCCGGTCCTGACGACGGCGTGCCGCTGCTCCTCGTGCACGGCAACCTCGTCTCCGGCGGCTGGTGGCGGTACGTCGCCGAGGCGCTGCCGGACGACGTGCGCGTGATCGCGCCCGACCTGCGCGGGTTCGGGCGCACGGACCCGGGTCCGGTCGACGCCACGCGCGGGCTCGGCGAGATGGCCGACGACGTGCACGCACTGCTCGAGACGCTCGGCCTTGCCGGGGCAGGTCGGGTCAACGCGGCGGGCTGGTCGATGGGCGGCGGCGTACTGATGCAGTACCTGCTCGACCACCCCGGTGACCTCGCGTCGCTGACCCTGGTCGCGCCGATCTCGCCGTACGGCTTCGGCGGCACCAGGGACGCCGACGGCACGCTCTGCTGCGGCGACGGCGCGCCGAGCGGTGCCGGGGGTGCGGCGCCGGACTTCGTGCGCCGGCTCGAGGAGGGAGACCGGTCCGACGAGGACGGCAGCGTGCGGATGGTCATCCGGCAGTTCTTCGGAGCCCGCGGCAACGTCGGCAACGTCGACGAGGAGTTCCTGCTCGACGAGGTTCTGCTCACGGCGACGGGCGAGGACCACTATCCCGGCGAGGGCGCGGCGTCGCCGAACTGGCCGACCTTCGGGCCGGGCCGGCGCGGCGTGCTCAACGCGATGGCACCCGTCCACTACGACACCTCGGCGATCGCCGACCTCGACGCCAAGCCGCCGATCACGTGGCTGCGCGGTGGCCAGGACCAGGTGATCGGCGACGCCTCGATGTTCGACCTGGCCCAGCTCGGCAAGCTCGGCGTGATCCCGGGGTGGCCCGGCGAAGACGTGCTCCCGGCGCAGCCGATGAACCAGCAGATCCGGGCGGTGCTGGACCGCTACCGCGCGAACGGGGGCGAGACTGAGGAGGTCACTCTCGAGGACGCCGCGCACGGGATGCCCGTCGAGGTCCCCGAGACCGTCGCGGCCACCATCGTCGCGCACCTGGTGCGCTGAGGGCGTGCGCGTCCTCGAGATCGAGACCCTCGCCGAGCTTGACCGCAGGGTCGACGCAGGCGCCACGGTGGCCCGGGGCTGGCACGTCCAGTCGGTCGACCTCCGCGAGCGAACCGACGCCCTGGCTGGGCTGGACGTGACCGGCGCGGTGTTCCTCGGCTGCCGGTTCGCCGACGGCGTCGACGAGGACGTACGACGCCGCGGCGGGCTGGTGTTCCCCGCCGTACCGGACGTGCCGTTCGACCCCTACCGGGCCGAGCTCTACTCCCCCGACGAGCTGTACGCCGGCCTGGCCGACTCCTACGCGGCGACGCCGGACGCCCGTGTCCACGCCTGGTCGCACGGCGGCCGCGCGATCGACCGCACCCTCGCCATGGCGCTGCACGACCACGCGGTCGACGACGCCCTGGGTGACTACGTGCGCGGTCGGCGGGTGGTGGGCGTGATGGGCGGCCACGCCGCCGAGCGGGGCACGGACGGCTACCGGAAGGCGGCCCGGCTCGGCCGGCTGCTCGGACGCGACGCCACCGTCGCCACGGGCGGCGGCCCGGGCGCGATGGAGGCCGCGAACCTGGGTGCCTGGCTCTCCGACCACCCGGGCGACGATCTCGACTCCGCGATAACCGACCTGGCAGCGGTGCCGTCGTTCGCACCCGACGTCACCGCCTGGGCCCGCGCCGGGATGGCGGTGCGCGCCCGGTTCCGGTCGGGACGCGACTCACTGGGCGTGCCCACCTGGTTCTACGGCCACGAACCCCCGAACGTGTTCGCCGACCACGTCGCGAAGTACTTCCGCAACGCGATCCGGGAGGAGGTGCTGCTGCGGATCTGCCGCTCGGGGGTGGTCTTCCTGCCGGGGGCCGCCGGCACCGTGCAGGAGGTGTTCCAGTCGGCCTGCGAGAACTACTACGCCGGGCCGGCCGACGTCGCCCCGATGGTGCTCGTCGGGCGTCGGCACTGGACCACGCTGCCGGTCTGGCCGCTGCTGCAACGGCTCGCTCAGGACCGGGCGATGGCCGCGCACGTGCACCTCGTCGACGAGGTCGACGACGTACCCGCCCTGCTGGAGGACCGGTGACGCCGCCGACGGACCCGCATGCACCTGACACGTCGCCGCCTGCTCCGCTCCTGCACGGCCGTGGCCGGCGCTTGCCTCGTGGGCGGCGGAGTTCGGTCCATGTCTGCCGCTGACGCCGCCGCGAGCGTCACCACGCTCGGCGGCACGATCCAGCGCGGCACGCCGGGGGCGGGCGGCCCCGATGCAGTCGCGGCTGGTCGAGGTCGCTGACAACAGGGACGGCACGCTCTCGCTGTTCACCACGATGCTCGACCATGCCGGCCCGCTCGCCCACGGCCGCGACCTGACCGACCCCACCGCGCGCTCGCCGGCCTGGCCCGTGAGCTCGGCGCCAACGACCCGCAGGAGCGCAGCCACAACCGTCGTGGCGCCAGCGACGCCCGCAACGTCGAGCTCCAGGTCGCTGACCCCCGCTAGCTTTTCGCCGAGCCGTCGCAGATGGTCAAGCCGGGCATGCCGAGCCGTCGCAGATGGTCACCGCGGGCATGCCGAGCCGTCGCAGATGGTCACCGCGGGCACGCCGAGCCGTCGCAGATGGTCAGGAGTCGCCGCTGCAGGTGACGCCATCTGCGACGGGTCACCAGCCGTCACGTCGCCATCTGCGACGGGTCGGCACTCACTACGTCGCCATCTGCGACGGGTCGGCGGTAGGAGGGCGAGGAGTCAGGCATCGCTGGCGGCGAGCTGGCCGCAGGCGCCGTCGATCTCGCGGCCGCGGGTGTCGCGCACCGTGGTCGGTACGCCCTTGGCCTCCAGCCGGCGCACGAACTCGCGCTCGTCGGCCGGGCGGGACGCGGTCCACTTCGAGCCGGGCGTGGGGTTGAGCGGGATCAGGTTCACGTGCACCCAGCCCCAGTCGCCGTACGACCTCAGCACGTCACCGAGCAGGTCCGCGCGCCAGCCCTGGTCGTTCACGTCGCGCATCATGGCGTACTCGATCGAGACCCGGCGCTTGGTGGTGCGCGCGTAGTTCCACGCGGCCTCGACCGCCTCACCCACCTTCCAGCGCGTGTTGATCGGCACCAGCTCGTTGCGGAGCTCGTCGTCGGGCGCGTGCAGGGACAGTGCCAGCGTGACCGGGATGCCCTCCGTCGGCCAGCTGGTTGATCCGCGGCACGAGGCCGACGGTGGAGACCGTGATCCCGCGGGCCGACATGCCGAGCCCGCTGGGCGCCGGGTCGACCATCCGCCGTACGGCGGCGATCACTGCCTTGTAGTTGGCCATCGGCTCGCCCATGCCCATGAACACGACGTTCGAGATCCGGCCAGGTCCACCCGGCACCTCGCCGCGCGCCATCGACCGGGCACCGGCGACCACCTGCTCGACGATCTCGGCGGTGGACATGTTGCGCTGCAGGCCGCCCTGGCCGGTCGCGCAGAACGGACAGGCCATGCCGCACCCGGCCTGCGAGGAGACGCAGATCGTGGCGCGGTCGGGATAGCGCATCAGCACCGACTCGACCAGCGCTCCGTCGAACAGCCTCCAGAGCGTCTTGCGGGTGGCGCCCTTGTCGGCCTCGAGCGTGCGCAGCGGGGTCATCAGGTGCGGCAGCAGAGCCTCGACGAGCGCCCCGCGCGAGTCGGCGGGCAGGTCCGTCATCTCGGCCGGGTCGTCGACGAGACGGGCGAAGTAGTGGTGCGAGAGCTGCTTCGCGCGGAAGCCGGGCAGCCCCCTCTCGGTCAGCAGGGCGGTGCGCTCGGCGAGGTCGAGGTCGGCCAGGTGCCGCGGGGGCTTGCCTCGGCCCTTCGGCTCGTCGAAGACCAGCGGAAGGCTGCGGGCGGGCGCGGGATCCGTCATGTCCCGTCGATCATCCCATCACTCCCGAACTGACCAGCGCCACGCAGACGCCCGGCATCACGATCGCGCCGATCGCGACGCCCATCACCAGTCCCGCGCCGGCGATCCGGGTGCGCTTGAACGCGAGCAGGAACACCGAGAGCGCCAACGGCAGGATCTGCGGCAGCACGAAGTACAGGTCGCTGTTGCTGCCGAGCCCGTCGTAGAACATGGCACCCACGAAGCCCATCGTGATCGAGGCGACGAAGCCCACCACCAGCCCGACCGCGAGGCCGCCGATGAGTGGTCCGGCGCGGACTCCCTGCTCCGGCTGCTGGTACGGCCACGGCCCGTCCGCTGGTTGCCCGGACTGATGCGGGTACGCCGGCACCTGCTGCGGTTCCGGCGGTGGCGTTTCTCTCCCTCCGGCGGCTCCTCGGCACCGCTCATGTCACCACCACCTCCAGGGACCGACATCGAGCACCAGGGCGAGCGATCCGGCGAGCACCAGAGCGCCCAGCCACACCAGGACGAGACGGGTGTCCCCCAGCTTGCAGCGCGACCGGAGCAGACCGGCGCGACGTGCTTTCGCGTAGCCGACGAAGCCGAGCCCGGCAAGGAACACGAGCGCGACCGGGCCGAGCAGCCAGCCCAGCAGCGCGACCGTGGCGAACACGCAGAGCCGCAGTGGGTCGAACGCCGGCTCCGCGTTCGGCAGGTCCTCACGAACCACCTGCCGAGGGTCGCTGCTCATCGCGGGGCCCCGGTCGCGGTGGAGATGCGGGAGCGGCTCAGCGGCAGCCAGGCCTGGACCGCACAGAACGGCGCGCACTGGTGGCTGTCGTCCCCATTGACCGTGGCGACGTGCACGCAGCACTGGGTGAGCCGCTCCTCGATCAGCGTGTTCATGTCCATGAAGGGCTTCACGGTGACCCGCAGGACGCGCTCGCCGAGCATCCTCCGCAGCCGCTGGTGCTGACCGGGCAGTTGCGACGCCGCCAGCGTCCAGGGTTCCGATCCCGATGTCGCAGTTCTGGCAGATGTCGCTCCAGATCGAGGACATCGACGGGTGCGACAAGGACGACTGCTCGCTCATCAGGTCGAGCAGCGAGCCCTTGACCACCGCCCGGAGCTGTTCGGGGATCGCGTCGTCGGCGATCCGGTTCGCGAGCGTGTCGGGCTCGAGCTCCAGCCACTGCTTGAGCCGGTCAGGACCGATCAGGCCGACCAGCGACCGCCAGGAGCCCGAGTCGTCGCGCAGCAGGTAGCCGACCGAGCAGCAGTGCGGGTGCGAGCAGGGCAGCGCGGTGAGGTCGCGCCAGCTGACCTGCCGTACGGCGTGTCCAGGGCCCGCTTCACCACGAAGCCGATCTCGTCGTCGTTGATGCCCAGCGCTGCTGTCATCGTGAGGGTGGTGAAGACAACCGCGGCGGACAGCCGCTCGATCGCTCGCTCCTTGAACCGCCGGATGTCGGCGCCCCGGTGGTGGGTCGACGCCGCGGCAGACTGCCCGTCGTACTGGAGGTAGACCTCGACCCGCTCGCGGTGTCTCCTCGACGGCGTCGAGAAGCTCGGCGAGCCGCGGGTAGAGCGTCGGCTCGCCGCCGCTGAGCATGAGCACGTCGATCCGGCCGTTCTCGCGGGAGAGCCGGCTGTCGATCGACGCCAGCACCTGCTCCAGCGGCGCCACCGATGCGAGTGCCGACGCGCGCTCTCGGCGAAGCAGGTCGGGCACTTGAGGTTGCAGTGGTCGAGCAGGTCCTGCAGCAGGATGCAAGTGTGCTGGGTCTGCATCTCCGGTAGCCCGTGCTCGTACGCCGCCGGCACCGGAAGGAAGTTGCCGCGCAGGCCGGGCGTGTGCACCTTCGTCGGCGCGGTCCACTTCTCCAGGTAGCGGAGGATCTCCGGCGACTCGTCGTACAGCGTGCGCACCAGCCCGTGATCGGGACACCCACGCTCCAGCCAGATCCGTTGGTCGCGCTCGACCAACCACCCGGAGAGCCGGCGCAAGTCGGCCAAAAGGGGCGGTCCGGCTTGTCCTCGTGGCACAGCGGGCAGAAGGCGTTGACGTACCGGTGGATACGGTCGCACCGGAACGGCATCCCCGCCTGGGTGCTCATTCGCCACCGCCTAGGTGCTGGCACAGGCTCGGGTCGTGAGCGCGGATGCTCAGTTCGCGCGGTGTGCCTCGGCACCGTTTCTGGTGGTCGCGCGTGAGCGCCCGCGAGCCCGCAAATGCGGGGTTGTTGGGGTCCCCCCGCGTCGTCAAACCCCGACAACCCCGCAAGTGCGAGCTCCCGCGGCAAGCACGACCTCGCTCCAGGGCACGTTGTGGTGGACGGAGCAGAGTGCTCCGGGGCCTCCCAGGCGCAACCGCGTCAGCCGGTGCCGACCGAGAACAGCAGGTCACCCGCCACGACGGTCTCGACCGTCGGGCCCGGCACGGACCCCTTCGGCCGGTCCATCGCCACGACCGGTACGACGCTCGACATGCCCTCGTCGGTGATCGTGGACGGGTCCCAGCGCACCATCGGCGTGCCGACCGTGACGGTGTCGCCCTGGACGGCGAGGACCTCGAAGCCCTTGCCCTCCAGGCGCACCGTGTTGATCCCGAGGTGCACGAGAACGCCGACCCCGTCGTCGCCGAGCACGATGAACGCGTGCGGATGGATCTTCACGACCTTGCCGGCGATCGGCGAGACGACGGTCGTCTCCCCCGGGTCCGGGTCGATCGCGACGCCGGGTCCGACCATCTCCTGCGCGAACACCGGGTCGTCGACCTCGGTGATCGCCAGCAGCCGACCGGGGCAGGGAGCGAGAACCTGGATCACATCAGATCCGCGATGTCCTCGGAGAGGGTGTCCGCCTCGGGGCCCACGACGACCTGCACCACGTTGCCGGACTTCATGACCCCGTGCGCACCGGCCTTCTTCAACGCGGCCTCGTTGACCTTTGACCCGTCCTTCACCTCGGTGCGTAGCCGGGTGATGCAGGGCTCGATCTCGACGATGTTGTCCGCACCCCCGAGGCCCGCGAGGATGTCGTCGGCCTTGCTCATTCGGGGTCCCCGGCGAAGCGCGAGCGAAGCGAGCGGTTTGTTGGGGTGATTCTCATGGTTGTCCTCCTGATTGTTTGGTCTTGACAAGCTCGACCACCGGTTCGTCAGTCTGGGTCCGTGGTGGTCACCTTGGCCAGACCTCGCGGGTTGTCGGGGTCGAGCCCGAGCGCGAGTGCCAGGGACTCGACCACGAGCTGCGCCGGGACGATCGCCCCGAGCGGAGCGAGCGCCTCGGGAAGGTCCGGCCCGGGCACGTGGTGGGCGCAGGCATCGCTGAAACCCTGGTCGCCGCCGATACCCACGGTCGTGGCGCCGCGGTCCGCGAGGTCGCGCGCGAGCTCGACCATTGGCTCCAGCAGCGGTCCGTCCTGCCCGGCGACGAGCACCGCGGTCATCCCGGTCGTCACGACCGAGATCGGACCGTGGCGCAGGTCGGCGTAGGAGTAGCCGCGCACCGGTCGCAGGCAGGTCTCCTCGAGCTTGAGCGCGGTCTCCAGTGCCGTCCCCATCAGCAGGCCACGCCCCGAGACGACGGCGTACGACGCCTCGCGCAGGGTCGTGACCGCCTCGTCCACGCCCGCGCGGGCGGCCAGCAGCCGCTCGACCTCACCCGCGACCCGGTCGAGGTCGGCGTCGAGGGCGAAGGGATCCGGCGCGAGCGCGGTGCCCAGCACGGCCATCGCGACGAGCTGGGCGAGATAGGACTTCGTGGCCGGGACCGCCACCTCCGGACCGGCCTGCGTGACCAGCGCGAGGTCGGCCGCCATGACCAGCGGCGAGTCCGGCGACGTTCGCGACCGCGACGGTGGCGGCACCGCAGTCGCGCGCCCAGGCCTGGGTCGCGACGATCTCCTCGGTCGCCCCGGACTGCGAGACGCTGACCACGAGCGCGTCGGAGAGGTCGAGCCGGGTGCGGTAGTGGGTGGCGACGCTCGGCGAGACGCCAGGCCACCGGGGACACGCGCGTGCGTCTCGAGCAGGTAGCGGCCGTAGACGGCGGCGTTGTCGCTGCTCCCCCGCGCCACGAAGAGCACGCGGCGGCGGCCGCGGAAGAGCCCGGCGACCGCGTCGCGTTCGGGCACCAGCGCGGCCAGGGTGCGGCGTACCGCCTCCGGCTGCTCGGCGATCTCCTCCGCCATCCGGGTGCCCATCGATCTCCCTTCGATCCTCCCGCGAACCCTTGACACTCCTCGTGACGAATGCCATGGTTCCACTGGTACGGACCAGACCGTACCAGTCGCAGCCGGCTCCGTCGAGAGGTAGAACGCCTTGACTCCTCGCGTAACTCCTCGCGGGAACAGCGTGATCACGGACGGCCCCCGTCCCAAGCACGCGCAGCTCTCCGACGTGCTGGCCGAGCTTGCGGCGCACCAGCTCGGGCCGGACGCCGCGATCCCGTCCGAGCGCGAGCTGATGACGACCTACGACGTGTCCCGGGCGACCGTGCGCAAGGCGATCGAGAGCCTGATCGCCGACGGGCTGCTGCACCGGATCCACGGCAAGGGCACCTTCGTCTCCCGGCCCCGTCTGGAGAGCCGGCTGCACCTGGCCTCGTTCAGCCAGGACATGCGGCGGCGCGGGCTCACCCCGTCCACGAGCCTCCTCGGTGTCGAGGCCGACCGGCCGCCGATCGACGTCGCCAAGGCGCTCGACCTGGGCGCCGACGGCGTGGCCTGGCGGATCGACCGGGTGCGCCGGGCCGACGGCCAACCGATCGCGCTGGAGAACGGCTGGTACCCGCGTGACCTCCTGCCGAGGCTCGACCGCCAGGACCTCGGCGGCTCGCTGTACGAGATCTTCCGCACGACCTACGGCCACGCGATCGACAGCGCCGAGCAGACGCTGTGGGGCGAGAGCGCCGACGCGGCGACCGCCCGCCGGCTCGAGGCCCCGCTCAACACCCCCCTCCTGGTCTTCCGTCGCGTCTCCACGGCCGACGGCCGGCCGCTGGAGTACGTCGTCTCGCGCTACCGCGGCGACCGCTACCAGCTCCACATGTCGCTCCAAGGCAACTCCACCGAAACAGGCACCACCGAAGGGACGAAGCAGTGACCACTTCCGACACATCCGTGGACCGAGCAGGGACCCCGGTTCAACCTCGCGCCGATCCAGAAGTTCGGCCGCAGCCTGATGCTGCCGATCGCTGCGCTGCCCGCGGCCGCGCTCCTGCTCCGCCTCGGCCAGCCCGACCTGCTCGGCGCCGACGGCCTCGGCTGGGACCGGGTCGCCGCCGTCGTCGGTGCCGCCGGCAACGCGATGTTCGACAACCTGCCGCTGCTGTTCGCGGTCGGTGTCGCGATCGGCATGGCGAAGAAGGCCGACGGCTCGACCGCGCTCGCCGCGGTCGTCGGCTACCTGGTGTTCAAGGGCGTCGGCGACGCCATGTCGCCCTTCGTGCTCGGACGCTCCGCCCAAGGGCGGCACCCAGGAGCTGATCAACTACGGCGTGCTCGGCGGCATCGTGCTCGGCCTGGTGGCGGCGTACCTCTGGCAGCGGTACCACCGCATCAAGCTGCCGCCGTACCTGGCGTTCTTCGGCGGTCGGCGCTTCGTGCCGATCATCACCGCGGTCGCCATGATCGTGATCTCGGTCCTGGTGAGCTTCCTCTACCCGCGCGTTCAACAGCGGCCTGACCAACCTCGGCGAATGGGTCACCAAGAACGACGTGGTCGGCGGATTCGTCTACGGCACGGCCAACCGGCTGCTGATCCCGCTCGGCCTGCACCACATCCTGAACAACCCGCCGTGGTTCATCTTCGGTGACTTCAAGGGCGCCAACGGCGTCGTCGTACACGGCGACATCCAGCGGTTCCTGAACGGCGACCCGACCGCGGGCGCGTTCATGACCGGCTTCTTCCCGATCATGATGTTCGCCCTGCCCGCCGCGGCGCTGGCGATCTGGCAGGAGGCCAAGCCGGTCCAGAAGAAGGCCGTCGGCGGCATCATGCTCTCGGCCGCACTGTGCTCCTTCCTGACCGGCGTCACCGAGCCGCTCGAGTTCGCGTTCATGTTCGTGGCCTGGCCGCTCTACCTGATTCATGCCGTGTTCACCGGCACCTCGCTGGCGCTGGTCAACGCGCTCGGGATCAAGGACGGGTTCGGGTTCTCCGCAGGACTGTTCGACTACGCGCTGAACTTCAACATCGCCACGAAGCCCCTGCTGCTGATCGTGATCGGACTCGGCTACGCGGCGCTCTACTACTTCACGTTCCGCTTCGTGATCCGCAAGTGGAACCTGCGCACCCCGGGACGCGAGGAAGAGGGCGAGGAGGCGATGTCGCTCGTGGACCAGGCTCCTGAGGACGCCGTGATCATCGCTGCAGGACGTGTGGTCACCCCGGCGCGGGTCCTCGCGCCGGGGTGGGTGCACGTGGAGGGCGAGCACGTCACGGACGTCGGGCCGGGGGCGCCACCCCGCCCCGCCGACGTGGAGCTCCACGGCTCGACGCTGGTGCCCGGGTACGTCGACGCGCACGTGCACGGCGGCGGCGGCGCGTCGTTCGACACCGGGACCGCGGAGGCCGCCGAGACCGTGGCCGCCGGGCCCACCTGGCGCACGGCACCACCACGATCATGGCCAGCCTGGTCACCGACACGACCGCCGAGCTGGAGCGCTCGGTCCGCGAGCTGGCCACGCTCGCCGGCGGCCGGCACGCTCGCCGGGATCCACCTCGAGGGCCCGTGGCTCAGCCCGAAGCACGTCGGCGCGCACGACCCGGCGCTGCTGACCGACCCGAAGCCGGCCGAGGTCGACCGGCTGGTCGAGGCGGCCGACGGCCACCTGCGCATGGTCACGCTCGCGCCCGAGCTGACCGGCGGGCTCGACGCCGTGCGCCGGATCACGGCCGCGGGGATCGTCGCGGCGATCGGCCACACGGACGCGACGTACGACGTGGCGCGGGCGGCGCTCGACGCCGGCGCCGGCGGCGGGCACCCACCTGTTCAACGCGATGCGCGGGCTGCACCACCGCGAGCCCGGACCCGGTCGCCGCGCTGCTCGAGCACCCGGACGCCTACGTCGAGCTGATCGCCGACGGTGTCCACCTCCACCCCGCCGTGATCCGGCTGGCCGCGGGCGCCAAGCCCCACCTCACCGTGCTGGTCACCGACGCGATGGCCGCCGCCGGGGCCGAGGACGGCGACTACCGGCTGGGGCCGATGAGGGTGCAGGTGCGCGGTGGGCTCGCGACCCTGGCCGACACCGGCGCGATCGCCGGTTCGACGCTGACCATGGCCGCCGCCGTTCGCTACGCCGACGAACGTCGCCGGGCTTCCGATCGAGGACGTCGTGCGCGCCGCGACCGCGACTCCCGCGGCGATGCTCGGTCTCGACCGGGTGGGCGCGCTGCGGCCCGGGTACTTCGCCGACCTGGTGGTGCTCGACGACGCCCTCGACGTGCACACGGGTGATGCGGCGCGGTCGTTGGGTGTAGCGGCGCCGCGGGCGTAGACGCCCTGGCGCACCTGCCACGCGATCCGCGCCAGCAGCAGCGGGATGGTCACTGCGAGCACCAGCTGTGGCCGGGTCAGTCCCTCCCACGCCACCTCGTTGGCGCGAACGAACTCGACGAGGAAGCGGAACACCGCGTAACCGGCGACGTACAGCGTGAACGTCTCCCCCGGCGGCAGGTCCATCCTGCGCAGCCAGAACCACAGCAGGGCGAACGCCACCAGGTGGAACGCGATCTCGTAGCCGAACGACGGGTGCAGCGGTACGCCGGCCGGAGCATGCAGCCGGTGCGCCGTCGCCGCGTCGAGCGTGACCACGCCCGCCCACGCGCCGAACAGGCCACCCAGGATGCTGCGGTTGCCGTAGAGCCACTGCTCGGTGATCGACGCGTTCTCGCGCAGGTCGACGTGCTGAAGCCAAGTGCCCATCCGCATCAGGATCGCGCCACCGACGAGCGCGCCCATAACCACGAAGACCAGCCGCTCGTCGCGGGAACCGCGTCGGCTCGCCTCCAGCACGAAGACCACTGCCGCCGCGAGCACGCCGAGCCCCACGACGAGCCCGTGGGTCGGGATCGGCCCCAGGGACGGGTACACGGGCGTCAGGATTGCACGGACGAGGCGTCCAGTGCGGGTCCTGTCGGCGCGGTGCACCATGCTGACCTTGTCCACGTCGCGGGGAGTGAGCATGAGCACTGAGATCGTCGTGGGAGTTCTGGCCTTCCTCGGAGCCGGAGCAGGTGCCGCGCTCGCCTATCTGGCGACCCGCAGCGCCACGAAGGCGGAGCGGGAGGCGCGCCGGAGGGAAGAGTGGGGGCGACGCTTCACCGCGTCGCTCGAGGCGATCACCTCGTCGGACGCCCGACGCCGGGCCACGGGTAGAGCCTTGCTGGTCGAGCTGATGCGCAGCGAGCTCGCCACCGACGATGACCGTCGCGACGCCGCCGCGGTCCTGACCGCCGCCGCGACACACACCGACGACGCAGACCTTCGACTGATCGTTCCCACCATCGCCAATCTGGACGACGTCGAAATCGTGCGGGACACTGGAGATGTCGAGCCGGACGAGGAGGTCGAGCGATGACGCGCCGGATCGTGGTGAGCGACGAGCAGGTCGAGTCCGCCCAGGCCCTCGTTGCCATCTCTGGCGGACCGGACAAGGTCGAGCCGCTCATTGCCAAGATCGCCTCGGCCAAGCCGAGGCGACGCAAGGATTCCGACCACCGCGCATCCTGACCAAGGGGCACGAGGCCGAGGACCCGGGGGATCCCGCTGGCCCTGTTAGGCGGGCATGCGGATGACACCGAGCAGGACCACGGTCACCACGAACGCCGAGAGCAGCACCGCCGCGAGCAGGCTGACCCCCAGCTCGCGCATGCGCAGGGGGACCGCGGCGAGTGCCGCGACGACACCGGTCGGCACCAGGACCCAGCCGACCCGTCCCGTGAGCTTCCATGCCACCAGGTCGGCGATCGCCAGCACCAGGGCGACCAGCAGCCCCGAGCGGAGGGTGAGCGGCGCGAGGCGGGACGGTCGGGGCATCTCCACGGTCACCACGTCGGGGAACCCCAGCGCCGTCGGGGTGCGCGGGTCGACCGCGGTACCAGTGAGGTCGGCGGCGACCAGGGACAGACAGGTGCCGTGCCCGACCAGCACCAGGTCGCCGGTCGGGTGCCGGCGCATCAGGTCGCGTACCGCCGTGGTGGCGCGGCGGCGCGTGGTCTCCAGCGGTTCCCAGCCGTCGTACGCCGCGCGGTCGGGCTCGTCGTAGGCCGAGGCGAGCACGGCGTCGAAGTCCGCGATCCAGCCGACATGCAGGCGCACCTGCTCGCGCAGCGCGTCGACCACCTCCACCGGTCGGTCGGTGAGCAGCTCCGCGGTCCGGCGCGCCTTGGGCTCGGGTGAGGTGAACCAGCGGGCCTCCTGCGGGATCCGTCCGCTCGCGCGCAGCTGGCGCACGGTGTGCTCAGCGGCTGGGTCGAGCTGCCAGTCGGACGCCGGCCGGTCGGGGTCCATGAGCGGGAGACCGTGACGCACGAGGTGGACCCTGCGAGAAGGTCCGAGCAGCGGCATGCGGGGCGGCCTCAGAAGACGAGGTAGTGCAGGAGCAGCCAGATCGGCGCGGCGGTGGCCAGCAGCGAGTCGAGCCGGTCCATCAGGCCGCCGTGGCCGGGGATCACGTTGCTCATGTCCTTGATCCCGAGGTCGCGCTTGATCACCGACTCGCACAGGTCGCCGAGCGTCGCCATCACGACCGTGATCAGCCCGAGCACGACCCCGATCCACCAGTCGCTGTCGAGCAGGTAGACCACCAGCAGCGACGCCCGCCGACCACGCACGCGATCGCCGGAGCCGGCGAAGCCCTCCCACGACTTCTTCGGGGAGATCACCGGCGCCATCGGGTGCTTGCCGAAGAGCACGCCGGCGATGTAGCCGCCGATGTCGGAGGCGCCGTCACCACGACGAAGGTCACGATCGCCGTCGACGCCGTGGTCGGCGGCCAGCAGCAGCGCCACGAACGAGCCGAGGAAGGGCACGTAGAAGACGGTGAAGATCGACGCGCTCGAGTCCCGGACGAAGCCGTGCACGCCGCGGCGCAGCAGCCACAGCATGCGTGACCAGCCCGGTGACGGCGGTGGCCGTGACCAGGGCGGGCGCGCCGTACAGGTAGGCGACCACGACCATCACGACGCCGCCGACCATCAGCGGCTCCTGCGGCAGGTCGATGTCCTTGGCCTGGAAGCCGCGGTGCAGCTCCCAGATCGCGACCACGACCGCAGCCGCGACGATCAGCATGAACGCCGGCTTCCAGAAGACCAGCGACAGGATGATCGCGGCGCGCCAGGACCACGCCGGAGGCGATCGCCACGGGCAGGTTGCGGCCGGCGCGGCTCCGCTTCGCCGGCGTCGGCGGCGTCGGTGGCTGCTCCTGCTGCGGCGGCGGCGTCGCCGGGTCGATGTCGGTCATCGGAGCGTTCGGCGCTCAGACTTCGAGCAGCTCGGCTTCCTTGTGCTTGAGCATGTCGTCGATCGCGTCGGTGTGCTTCTTGGTGACGCCGTCGAGCCGCTTCTCGGCGCCGGTGACGTCGTCCTTGCCGACCTCGCCGTCCTTCTCGAGCTTCTCCAGCGCCTGCTTGGCGTTGCGCCGGATGTTGCGCACCGACGACCCGGCCGTCCTCGGCCTTGGCCCGGGCGATCTTGGTGTACTCCTTGCGGCGCTCCTCGGTGAGCTCGGGGAACACGCAGCGGATCAGCTTGCCGTCGTTGGACGGGTTGACCCCGAGGTCGGAGTCGCGGATCGCCCGCTCGATCGCGGGCAGCGCGCCCATGTCGTAGGGCTGCACCAGGATGATCCGCGCCTCGGGGGCCGTGAAGCCCGGCCAGCTGCTGGATCGGCGTCGGGGTGCCGTAGTAGTCGGCGGTGAGCTTCGGGAACATGGTCGGGTGCGCACGGCCGGTCCGGATCGCGGCGAAGTCCTCCCGGGTCACCTCGACGGCCTTGTCCATCTTCTGGTCGGCCTCGTTGAGCGTCTGGTTGATCGTCACTGCTTCTCCTCGCTGGTGGTCGCGCCCGACGTGCTGTGGCGGCGTCATCCGTCCGCGCTGACCAGCGTCCCGATCTTCTCACCCTGCACGACCTTGAGGATGTTGCCCTCGGGCTCCATCCCGAACACGATCATCGGCAGCTTGTTCTCGCCGCACAGCGCGAACGCGGTCTGGTCCATGATCCGCAGGCCCTGCGCGATCGCCTCGTCGTAGGTCACGTGGTCGAGCTTGACCGCGGTCGGGTCCTTGCGCGGGTCGGCGGTGTAGACGCCGTCGACGCCGTTCTTGGCGACCAGGACCACCTCGCACCTGCTCTCGAGCGCGCGCTGGGCGGCGACGGTGTCGGTGGAGAAGTACGGCAGGCCCATGCCGGCGCCGAAGATCACGACGCGGCCCTTCTCGAGGTGCCGGATCGCGCGCCGCGGGATGTAGGGCTCGGCGACCTGGCCCATCGTGATCGCGGTCTGGACCCGGGTCTCGACGCCCTCCTTCTCCAGGAAGTCCTGCAGCGCCAGGCAGTTCATGACGATGCCGAGCATGCCCATGTAGTCGGCGCGGGCCCGGTCCATGCCGCGCTGCTGGAGCTCGGCGCCGCGGAAGAAGTTGCCGCCGCCGGTGACCACGGCCACCTGGACGCCGGTGCGCTGCGACGCTGGCGATCTCGCGGGCGATCTTCTGGACGACGTCGGGGTCGACGCCGACCCGGCCGCCGCCGAACACCTCGCCGGACAGCTTGAGCAGGACGCGGTGGTAGCCGGTCACGGGCATCCTCCATCTGTCGCACGGGAGCGGGCGGCACGGGCGCAGGCGAAAGGGGCCGGGTCTGAGGATCTCGCGTCGCTCACTCCCGGCCCCTTCGTCGTACGTCCTAGGTCGTGCGGAAACCTAGCCCACTCAGGCGCCGACCTCGAAGCGGGCGAACCGCTTCACGGTGACGCCGGCCTCGTCGAGGACCGCCTTGACCGACTTCTTGGTGTCGGTCACCGACGGCTGCTCGAGCAGGACGACGTCCTTGAAGAAGCCGTTGAGCCGACCCTCGGTGATCCTCGCGATCGCCTGCTCGGGCTTGCCCTCCTCGCGCGAGGTCGCCTCGGCGATCTCGCGCTCCTTGGCCACGACGTCGGCCGGGACCTCGTCGCGCGAGAGGTACTGCGGCTTCATCGCGGCGATCTGCATCGCGGCGCCGCGCGCGGCCTCCGCGTCGTCACCGTCGTACTCGACGAGGACGCCGACCGCGGGCGGCAGGTCGGACGCACGCTGGTGCATGTAGGTCACGACCGGGCCCTCGAAGTAGGCCACGCGACCGAGCTCGATCTTCTCGCCGATCTGGATCGCGAGCTGCTCGACGACCTCGCCGACGGTCTTGTCGCCCAGCGGTCGCGGCCTTGAGCGCCTCGGCGTCGGCGGCCTTGGCCTCGGCGGCCGCGTCCGCGATCTGCTGCGCGGTGGTGACGAACTCGTCGTTCTTGGCGACGAAGTCGGTCTCGGAGTTGAGCTCGACGAGGGCGCCGCCGGAGGTGGCGACCAGGCCGGACGTGGCCTCCCGCTCGGCACCACGCTTGGCGGCCTTGGCCGCACCCTTGGTGCGCAGGACCTCGACGGCGGCGTCGAAGTCGCCGTCGGCCTCCTCGAGCGCCTTCTTGCAGTCCATCATCCCGGCGCCGGTCAGGTCGCGGAGCTTCTTGACGTCGGCGGCTCCAAAGTTCGCCATCTGTGTACCTCAGTCCTCTTCTGTCTGATCTGGTCGTCGACTTCTCGTCGTCGACTTCTGGGCGTTGACGAAGCCGGCAGCCTCTGCCGCGGCCTCGGCCGAGCGGAACCAGACCTCGGCCTTGGTGCGGTCGTACCAGGGGCTCGTCGGCCCGTGGAACTTCATCGAGTCCGCGTTGCCCTTGATCTCGAAGCCCTCCGGGCCGGACCCGTCCTCGTCGGCCTTGGCGGAGTCCGGGCCGTACGGCGCGTCGCCGGTGGCGTCGCTCGCGGCTGCGTCGGCGGCCGGGGTGTCGGCGGTCTCCGTCGGAGCCTCGGCCGGCTCGGTGGCGGCCGGTCGGTGGCGGCGGCTCGGTCGGCGGTCGGCTCGGTGGCGGCCGGCTCGGTGGCCACGGGTGCCTCCTGCGCGGCAGGAGCCTCGGGCGGCTGCCGGCTCGTCGGTGGCCTCGGCCGCGGCACCGGTCGCCTCGGCGGCCGGGGTCTCCTCGGTCGCGGTGTCGCCACCGGTCGAGGCGACGGCGGCCTTGTCGGCGTCACCCTCGAGCAGGTCGCGCTCCCAGTCGGCCAGCGGCTCGTCGGCGCCGATGGCGGCCTTGTCGTCACCCTCGGTGCGGGCACCGGAGCGGGCGATCAGGCCCTCGGCGACGGCGTCGGCGACCACGCGGGTCAGCAGGCCGACCGCGCGGATCGCGTCGTCGTTGCCCGGGATCGGGAAGTCGACCAGGTCGGGGTCGCAGTTGGAGTCCAGGATCGCGATGATCGGGATGTGCAGCTTGCGCGCCTCCTCGACGGCGAGGTGCTCCTTGTTCGTGTCGACGATCCAGACCGCGGACGGCGTACGACCCATGTCGCGGATGCCGCCGAGGGTCTTGTCGAGCTTGATCTGCTCCCGCTTCATCTGGAGCAGTTCCTTCTTGGTGCGGCCCGAGCCGGCGACGGTGTCGAAGTCGACGTCGTCGAGCTCCTTGAGCCGGTTGATCCGCTGGTGCATGGTCTGGAAGTTGGTGAGCATGCCGCCCAGCCAGCGCTGGTTGACGAAGGGCATCCCGACGCGGGTCGCCTGCTCGGCGATCGCCTCCTGGGCCTGCTTCTTCGTGCCGACGAACATGATCGTGCCGCCCTTGGCCACGGTGTCCTTGATGAACGCGTAGCTGGTGTCGATGTAGGACAGCGACTGCTGCAGGTCGATGATGTAGATGCCGTTGCGCTCGGTCATGATGAAGCGCTTCATCTTGGGGTTCCAGCGACGGGTCTGGTGCCCGAAGTGGACGCCGCTCTCGAGGAGCTGGCGCATGGTGACGACGGCCATGGGCGGTCGGTTCCTCCTGTCGTGGGGTCCGGGCAGCGCGAGCCGTCCGAACCGGATTTTCAGTTCGACGCAGTGCGGCGGGTGCCGACCTGCCCTGACGCCCGGCGCGACCCACCCGGCGCGACCGGGACCGAAGGCCGACGCCCGCGTGGTCCGCCGCCCAGGAACAGGCGGTGGCGCGGAGTCGAGCGTGCGAAGTCAACCCGTACGGGTTGCTGCGTCGATTCTAGGTCAGGCGGTGGCGTCGAGCACCAATCGGGGACGGCGCTGCGCCGGAACCGTCCGTTTCCCGTCCACAGGCCGCGCATCCCGGCCCCGCTCGTCCACAGCCCGGCGACACCCGCTCGCCCGCGGCCTGCCCGGCCCGCCACCGTGGGCTCCATGACCGTCCGCCGCCCTCCTGCTCGCCCTCGACCGCTCGCTCGGTGCCGCTCGGCGCCGGCCCGGCACGGCGGCGGGACCTGGCCGCTCGCACCCCGGCCCGCCGGTGGTGCGCGGCCTTCGACCCGCCCGACAGCCCGTGGGGCGCCGGGCACCGGGGCGTCGACCTGCTCGGGCACCGCGGGCCAGGTGGTCCTGGCCGCCCGCGCCGGACGGATCACGCTTCGCCGGCCGGCTCGCCGGGCGCGGCGTGGTGGTCGTCGACCACGGCGCCCTGCGCACCACCTACGAGCCGGTGACGGCCCTCGGTGCACGGTGGGCGACCTGGTGGCCGCGGGCCAGCGGATCGGCAGCCTCCAGGCCGGCGGGTCGCACTGCTCCCCGCGGGTCTGCCTGCACTGGGGCCTGCTCCGCGGCCGGATCTACCTCGACCCGCTCCTGCTCGTCGGTGGCGGACCGGTCCGGTTGCTCCCCCTGCGGGGAGCTCCCCCGGCCGGCGCTGGTCCGCCACCGGCGTCGCTCGGCTGCGGTCGGCCCGGCCACACAGGTCGGCGCAGCCCGGGCGGGGCGTGCGGCGGCCCGGGCGGGGTCGCCGTGAGGCTCAGAGCGGCAGCAACCGCGGCGTCTCGTCCGCCTCGGCGGCGGGGGGCTCGGCCCCCGGTGGTGGCGGGCGCCGGTGCGCTCGGCACCGATCCCGGCGGCCACCACGAACCCGATCCCGAGCACCGGCCACGCGCCCGGGCACCTGGTGCAGGATCAGCGAACCCGATCGTCACCGCGATCGCGGGCTCCAGGCACATCAGGGTGCCGAAGGCCGAGGTGGTCAGCCGGCGCAGCGCGAGCAGCTCGAGGCTGAACGGCACGACCGGCAGCAGCATCGCGAGGCCGATCCCGATCAGCGCGACGTCCCAGGTCAGGCCAGCGACCAGGTGCCGGGACCGACGACGACGGTGGCGACGATCGCCGGCGACCGGCAGCGACACGGCGAGCCCGGTCAGTCCGGTGACCTCGTCGCCGACGGCCTGGGTGAGCAGGATGTACGACGCCCAGCAGACGGCCGCGCCGAGCGCGAGCGCCACGCCGACCAGGTCGACGTCGCCGCTGCCACGGCTCGGTGAGCAGCACGACACCGACCGCGGCCAGGAGCGGCCAGACCAGCATGCGCCCGCCGCGACTGCGGGCGACGGCCACACCCAGCGGGCCGAGGAACTCCAGGGCGCTCGCGGTGCCGAGCGGCAGCCGCGCGACGGACGCCATGAACAGCAGGGTGACGCCGGCGGTCACGACGCCGAGGGCGATCGCCGGCGAGCAGGCCGCGCCGGCTGAGGCTCGGCGAACCGCGGCCGCACCACGACCAGCACGATCACACCGGCCCAGGCCAGCCGCAGCCAGGCGGCGCCCTCGGGACCGATCCGGTCGAACAGCCCGACGGAGACCGCCAGGCCCGAGCTGCACGCACAGCATCGACGCGACGCCATGCCGGTGCCGACGCGGGCGGCCGACCGGCCGGGGGCGAGGTGCTGGATGCTCATGGAACCAGTACAGGCCGCCGAACACCGTTCGTGTCCACGTGAGATTTCTGGACAGTTCGTTCGTCGATCATGAATGATGGTCGGCATGGACCCGCGCCGCCTGGAGCTGCTGCTGGAGCTGTCCCGGCTCGGCTCGATGCGGGCGGTCGCCGAGACGATGCACGTGACCACCTCGACCGTGTCGCAGCAGATCGCCGTGCTCGCGCGGGAGGCGGGCGCGCCGCTGATCGAGCCCGAGGGCCGCCGGGTCCGGCTGACCCCGGCCGGGCGACGGCTGGCCGACCACGCGGTGACCATCCTGGCCGCGCTCGAGACGGCCCGGTGCGACCTCGACCCCGACGCGACACCGGCCGGCGACGCTGCGGGTGGCGGCGTTCGCGACCGGGGTCCGCCGGTCGCTGCTGCCGGTGGTCGCGCGGCTCGCGACGACGCACCCCGACGTGCGGCTGCTGATCCACGAGCACGAGCCCGGCGAGGCGCTCGACCTGCTGGCATCCGACGACATCGACCTGGCGCTCACCTACGACTACAACCTGGCACCGGCGACGTACGACCGGACGCCTGCAGGCGCGGCCGCTCTGGGAGACCGCCTGGGGCCTCGGGCGTGCCCAGCGGACGACCCGGCACCGGGGGGCGACGCGCTCGCGGTGTTCGACCGCTACCGCGACCACGACTGGATCGTGAACTCCCGCAACAGCGCCGACGACGAGGCGGTCCGCACCGTGGCCTCGCTGGCCGGGTTCGCGCCCCGGGTCACGCACCGGGCGGACAGCCTCGACCTGGTGGAGGACCTGGTCGTCGCCGGCCTCGGGGTGGGCCTGCTGCCCGCCGACCGGCCGACGATCGACGGCGTCCGGGTGCTGCCGCTGTCCGACCCGGTCGTGATGCTGCGGTGCTTGGCCACCGTGCGGCGTGGGCGCGCCGAGTGGCCGCCGCTGGCGCTGGTGCTGCGGCTGCTGGCCGCGGCGAGGCCAGCACCCGGCGAGGCCTCAGGCGCGCGGGTGGCGCGAGCTGCTGTACGCCGCCCGCAGCCGGTCGGTGGTCACGTGCGTGTAGATCTGCGTGGTCGCCAGCGAGGCGTGGCCGAGCAGCTCCTGCACGGTGCGCAGGTCGGCGCCGCCCTCGAGCAGGTGGGTCGCCGCGGTGTGCCGCAGCCCGTGCGGGCCGAGGTCGGGCGCGCCCGGGCACGTCCGCGAGCCGGCGGTGCACCAGGCGTGCGGACGGCGCGCTGGTCGATCCGGCTGCCCGCGGGCCCCGAGGAACAGCGCCGCGCCGGCCCCGCGGGCGAACAGCGCGGGCCGGCCCGTGGCCAGCCAGCGGTCGAGGGCGCGGTCGGCCGGGAGCGCCGTAGGGCACGGTGCGCTCCTTGCGGCCCTTGCCGAAGACCCGGACCACCCGGCGTCCGCGGTCGACGTCGTCGACGTCGAGGCCGCACAGCTCGCCGACCCGGATGCCGGTGGCGTAGAGCAGCTCGAGGATCGCGGCGTCGCGCACCCCGACCGGGCTGCCGTCGTCGGCCGCGGCGGCGGCCGCGTCGAGCAGCGCGCGCGCCTCGTCGACGCCGAGCGCCGCGGGCAGCGTCTTGTGCGCCTTGGGCGAGCCGAGCAGCGCGCCCGGGTCGGTCGGGCGCGCGGCCGGTGCGCAGCGCCCACGCGGTGAACACCCGGACCGCCGTCGACCGGCGGGCCATCGTCGACCGCGCCTTGCCCGAGCGTCTGCTGGCTGGCCAGCCAGCTGCGCAGGGTGCGGAGGTCGAGCGTGGCCACGTCGACGTGGCCCGAGGGCGGCCGCGTGCTCGAGCATCCCGGCGACGTCGCCGAGGTAGGCGCGGACCGTGTGCGGTGTCAGGTCGCGCTCGGCGGCGAGGTGGCGCTCGTAGGCGGCGAGCGCGGCGGCCATCGGCTCCGGGCAGCACGTGCCCGTGCCGGCGCCTCGCGTCCGCGGGTGACTCGCCCATCCGGCCACTGTAGGCAGGGCGACGCCGTCGGCCGGGCAGGCGCACGCACCGGCGACCGGCCGCGTCAGGACCGTCCGGCTCACCCGTGCCGGCATCGCGTCCCGCCGCAGCCGGTGCCGGTCGCCGGCCCGCTCTCGACCAGCCCGGCAGCGACCAGCCGGGCGAGGGCGTCGCGCACGCGAGGGCAGTGCGACGCCGGCGGTGCGGGCGATGCTGACCGGCGTCGGCCGCGCTGGTCGACCGGCACCGCGTCGAGCACCTGCTGGTCGAGCAGGCTCAGCCGGTCGTGCGGCCGCTCGCGCTCGCGGGGCTCCGACCAGCAGGTGCTCGCCGGCCGGCGCGACCAGCTCGAGCACCTCGCTCGCCGTTGGTGACCAGCAGCGCGTCACGGCTGCGGATCAGCTGGTGCACGCCCGCCGACGGCGCGCTGGTGACCGGACCGGGCACGCCCATCAGCGCGCGGTTGAGCCGCAGCGCCCAGGACGCGGTGTTGAGCGCGCCGCTGCGGATCGCCGCCTCGACCACCACCGTGCCGCCGCAGAGCGCGGCGATCAGCCGGTTGCGGCTCAGGAACCGCAGCTTGGTCGGTGCGCAGCCGGGCGCCAGCTCGGAGACGACCAGCCCCGTGTCGGCGATGTAGTCGAGCAGCTGCCGGTGGGCGCTCGGGTAGGCGCGGTCGACCCCGCACGCCAGCACCGCGACCGTCGGCCCGCGGACCGCGAGGGCGCCGCGGTGGGCGGCCTGGTCGATGCCGAAGGCCGCCCCGGACACCACGGTGTGGCCCGTGCTCGGCGAGCGTCGCACCGATCTCGCCGGCCACTCCCCCGCCGTAGGACGTGGCCGAGCGCGAGCCGACCACCGCCACCGCCCGCTCGGACCGTCTCCGCGAGGTGCAGCGGGCCGCGCAGCCACAGAGCCCGAGCGGAGCACCCGCCACGGCCGTTCAGCGGCTCGGCGCGGTCGAGGTCGCCGAGCCGGTCGGGCCACTCCTCGTCGCCCGGCACCACGAACCGGATGCCCCGCGTCGGCCGCTCGACGCAGGTCGCCGACCGGGTCGAGTGCCGAGCAGCCGCTGGGCGACGTCGGAGGCCAGCCCGCGCTCGTCGGTCTCGCTGCAGCAGCCGGTCGTAGACCAGCGGCGCGCCGAGCGTCGGCGACGAGCCCGGTGAGCCGGGGGTCGCCCGGCTCGCCGAGCCGGCACAGGCGCGCGCGCGTGCCACCCGGTCGCACCGTGGCGCTCACGAGCCGGCCGCCAGCGGCGAGGGTGCGCCAGCTCCAGCGGTCGCCCGGAACGGAGCCGCAGCGCGACGTCGAGCTCGGCCCGCCCGGGACGGTCGACGCCGCGCAGGTCGGCGACCGTCCAGGCCAGCCGGTGCACCCGGACCGCGCCGCGCTGGGTGAGCCGGCCGGCGTAGATCTCGGTGTCGAGCCGCCGCTCCGCCTCGTCGGTCAGCGGCCAGCGCTCGCGCAGCGCCGGGCCGGGCACGTCGCAGTTGAGCCGCCAGTGGGTGCCGACGTAGCGCGCGGCCTGCCGGCTGCGCGCGACGCAGCACCCGCGCCTCGCACGTCGGCGGTCGACTCCGGCCGGGCCAGCCGGTCGTCGAACTCGTGCTCGGCGCACCGGCTCGACGTGGCGGGTGATGTCGATCCGGTCGGCGACCGGGCCGGAGAGCCGGCTGCGGTAGGCGCGGCGCTTGAGCTCCGTGCAGGTGCAGCGCGTGGTCGCGGTTGAGCGGGTGGTAGTCGCCGCAGGGGCACGGGTTGCAGGCCAGCACCACCATCGACCGGGCCGGGAACGTCGCCACCTCCTCGCCCCGCGCGATCGTGACCTCGCCGCTCTCCAGCGGCTGGCGCAGCGCGTCGATGATGTCGGCGGCGAACAGCGGGAACTCGTCGAGGAACAGCACCCCGAGGTGGGCCTTGCTCACCTCGCCGGGGCGCACCCGCCCGCTGCCGCCGCCGAGCAGGCTGGCCCGCGTCGCCGAGTGGTGCGGCGCGCTGAACGGTGGCCGCACGATCATCTGCGCACCCGGCGGCAAGGTGCCGGCCAGCGAGTGGATCGCGGTCAGCTCCAGCGACTCCTCCAGCGTCGAGGTCGGGCAGCAGCCCCGGCAGCCGCTCGGCGAGCGTGGTCTTGCCGGCGCCCTTGGGCCCGCTCAGCAGCAGGTGGTGGCCACCGGCCGCGGCCACCTCGAGCGCGAAGCGGGGGTCGGCCATGCCGCGAACGTCGGCGAGGTCGACCTCGCCGAGCCGCTCCTCGCCGCGCCAGGTCAGCAGCGGCTGGCCGCTCAGCGGCGGCACCGGCGGCGCCTCGGGGATCTCGTCGGCACCGGTGAGCAGCGCGACCACCTGCGGCAGCGAGCGGACCCCGAACACGGTCATGCCCGGCACCATCGCCGCCTCGTCGGCCTGCGGCTCGGGCACGACGACGCTGCGCATGCCGCGCTGGGCCGCGGCCATCACCATCGGCAGCACCCCGGGCACGGCACGGACCCGGCCGTCGAGGGTCAGCTCGCCGACCAGGACCACCCCGTCGAGCGCGTCCTTCGGCATCACCCCGGTCGGCGGCGAGCACGCCGACGGCGATCGCCAGGTCGAAGTGCGGGCCACGCTTGGGCAGGTCGGCCGGCGAGAGCAGGATCGTGACCCGCCGGGTGACCGGCCACTCGAGCTCGCTGTTCTGCACGGCCGCGCGGCACCGGTCGCGGGCCTCGGAGATCGAGACGTCGGGGCGTCCGACGAGTGCGGTGTTGACCAGCCCGTGGGAGACGTCGACCTGGACGTCGATCACGTGGCCGATCGCCCCCTCGAGCGACACGGTGTGCGCGGTGGCCCAGGGCATCAGCCGACCCCCCGCACGTGGTCGACGGCGGCAGCGCCGTGGCCGTCCTGGAGCACCCCGACCAGGTCGATCCGGACCTCGTCGGCCGGCACGCCGTGGTCCTCGCAGCCACCGGTCGGCCAGCCGACGGAGCCGCTCGGCCTTGGCCGCGGTGCACCGCCTCCAGCGGGGAGCCGAAGTCGTCGCTGGACCGGGTCTTCACCTCGCACACCACGAGCACCGGACCGTCGCGCAGCACCAGGTCGATCTCGCCGAGCTCGCAGCGCCAGTTGCGGTCGAGCAGGACCATGCCGTCCGCGACCAGGCGGCGGGCGGCGACGGCCTCGCCGTACCTGCCCAGGGCCCTGCGCTGCCCGGCCGTGCTCATCGGAACCTCATGCACCGATGCTGGCTGCGCGGGCAGCGACCGATCACGTGCCGGCCGACCTGCTGTGGAGAACCCCCGGCGTCAGGAGCTGCGCTGGGGGCGGCAAACGGATCACGGTCTTCGGCGGCTCGAACTCCGTCGGGCTGAGCTCCTCGACGTTGACGTCCTTGAACGTGAGCACCTTGACGTTCTTGGCGAACCGCGCCGGGCGGTACATGTCCCACACCCACGCGTCGGTCATGGTCACCTCGAAGAACACGTCGCCGACCTCGGTGCGCGCCTTCACGTCCACCTGGTTGCACAGGTAGAAGCGGCGGTCGGTCTCGACGACGTACTTGAAGATGCCGACCACGTCGCGGTACTCGCGGTAGAGCGTGAGCTCCATCTCGGTCTCGTACTTCTCGAGGTCCTCGGCACTCATGACGTCACACCTCCAGGTCGGCGAACAGGTCCAGTTGCGGCTCCAGGCTGATCGTCTCGGGGATCTCCGGCAGCCCGGCCGCGCGTCGTACGTTGACGAAGCGGTAGCGGTGGATCGCGCACGGCCCGTGCTCGTCGAGCGCCTCCTGGTGCTCGGGCGTGCAGTAGCCCTTGTGCGTCGCGAAGTCGTACGCCGGGTAGCGCTCGTGCTCGGCCATCATCATCCGGTCGCGGGTCACCTTCGCGACCACCGAGGCTGCCGAGATGCAGGCAGCGACCCGGTCGCCCTTCCACATCGCCAGCCCGGGCACCTCGAGTCCGTCGACCGGGAACCCGTCGGTCAGCACGTACGACGGGCGCACCTCCAGCCGGGCCAGCGAACGTCGCAGCGCCTCGACGTTGGCGACGTGCATGCCGAGCCGGTCGCACTCCTCCGGCCCGACCACGACCACCGACCACGCAAGCGCCCGGCGGAGCACCTGCTCGTAGCAGCGCTCGCGGGCCTTCGCGGTGAGCAGCTTGGAGTCGGCCAGCCCCGGCACCTGACCGGCCTTGCCCTCGGGCAGGATCGCGGCCGCGGCGACCAGCGGGCCGGCACACGCACCCCGCCCGGCCTCGTCGACGCCGGCGACGTAGGTCATGCCGGCGCGGTGGCAGGGCGCGCTCGTAGCCGTAGAGCCCGGCGTCGCGCCGGACGGTCATTCCGCGCGGGCAGCGTGCTCATCTGTCGGGGTCCAAGAGGGGGCGCGAGCGCAGCGAGCGGCCTCGTGGGGTGAGCATTGTGCTACTTCGGGTCCGGCACGGAGTCGAACGTGCTGGGACGATGGATGAGCTCGGCACGCCCCAGAGGCCAGACCAGGGCGAACACCTTGCCGACGACGAGGTCGTCGGGGACGTAGCCCCCGCCGGGCTGCCCCATGTGCTCGCGGGAGTCCGAGGAGTCGCTGCGGTTGTCGCCCATCATCCACAGATGGCCCTTGGGGACCGTCCTGTCGAACCTGGTGAGCGAGGGCGCGGTGTCCTTGGGCAGGTACGACTCCTCGTCCAGCGCCTGGCCGTTGACGGTCACCCGACCCTGGCTGTCGCAGCAGACGACGTGGTCGCCGCCGACGCCGATCACCCGCTTCACGAGGTGACCGCCGGCGGGTAGAGACCGATCGTCTCCATCACCTTCTTGACGCCCGGACTTGGGGCCCTGGGTGTCCTGGGGGCGCAGCCAGCCGCCCGGGTCCTTGAAGACGATGATGTCGCCGCGCTGTGGGTCGCCACCGCCCCAGTAGGAGACCTTCTGCACGAGGATCCGGTCGTTCTTGACGAACTGCGGCTCCATCGAGGGCGACGGGATGTAGAAGGCCTGGACGAAGAACGCCTTGATCACGATCGCCAGGCCGAGCGCGATCACCAGAAGCAGGAGTGTCTCCTGCCACAACGGGAGCTGCTTGCGTTCCTTGTGACCCGCGCTTGCGGCTCTCCGCGCGTGTCCTCACGGAGGGAAGAGTACGTCGCCCGTCGTCACCAGTCGTCGGCGACCTCACCGTCGCCACCCGTCGGGGTGGTCACGCCTCGCGGCGTTCCTTGATCTTGGCCGCCTTGCCGCGCAGGTTGCGCAGGTAGTACAGCTTCGCGCGGCGGACGTCGCCGCGCGTCACGATCTCGATCTGCTCGAAGATCGGGGAGTTGATCGGGAAGGTGCGCTCGACGCCGACGCCGAAGGAGACCTTGCGGACGGTGAAGGTGCGACCCACACCGGAGCCCTGGACGCGGATCACCACGCCCTGGAAGACCTGGACGCGGGAGCGGTTGCCCTCGACCACCTTGACGTGGACCTTGACCGTGTCGCCGGCCCGGAAGGCGGGAACGTCGTCGCGAAGAGTCGCGGCGTTCAGAGCGTCGATGACGTTCGACATGAGATGTCTCCTCGCGAGTGCCACAGGTCAGCCGCGGTTCGGCGGATCGGTGTTCAGATGTGCGGTGCCAGCCGTGGTGCCGGCGGCGAGAGGCTCCCCCTGTGGCAGGAGCCCGACGCAGGCACTCCGCTCGACGCGGCGCGCCGTTCGACCGGCTGGACCAAGGGAAAAGTCTGCCACAGGCCGGGCAGCGCGACGAAATCGTCAGCCGGGCGGACCTTGGTCATCCGGACCACGCCCGGGCTGCGCTCCCCGCGTAGCCGGTAGCCCGCCTTCTTGTACAGCCGCTGGTTGCGCAGGCTGCCCGCGCCGGTGAACAGCTCGAAGCCGACGGCGCCCTCCGGAGCGGCGGCCTCGATCGCGCTCCAGCAGCATCCGCCCGAGCCCCTGCGCGCTGCAGGTCGGGGGCGACCATCAGCCGGCCGATGTCCCAGAACGCGTCGTGGAGCCGACCACGCACGGCGCCGACCAGCCGCCCCGCGCGGTGCGCAACCAGGACCGTGCCCTCACCGATCCACGCCCGCACGTCGTCGTACGACTCGGTGCAGCGCGTCGATCGGGACGTCGGGGTTGGCCTGCTGCTCCTGCACCCAGCAGGCGCGCTGGAGGGTCAGCAGCTCGCCCGCGTCGCCGGGCCGCACCGGGCGGATGACCAGGTCGCCGACGGCGGACGGGGCCAGCAGGTCCGGCCGCCGCTGCGCCGTACGCCGGCGGGACTGGTCGTGCGCGCCAGGCCGCGATCCGGGCGTGGTCGCCGGAGAGCAGCACGTCGGGGACGTCGTGGCCGCGCCAGCTCGGCGGCTTGGTGTAGACGGGGTACTCGAGCAGCCCGGGGCCGCCGTGGGACTCCTCCGTCAGCGACTGCGGCGTTGCCCATGAACCCGGGCAGCAGCCGCACCACGGCCTCGACCATCGCGAGCGCGGCCACCTCGCCGCCGTTGAGCACGTAGTCGCCGAGCGAGACCTCGCGGACCTCGATCCGGCCGCGGGCGTCGTCGATCACCCGCTGGTCGATGCCCTCGTAGCGGCCGCAGGCGAACACCAGGTGCTCGCGCGTGGCGAGGTCGGCGGCGACGCGCTGGTGGAAGCGGCTCCCCCGCGGGCGTGGGTACGACGAGCGTGGCCCGGCGCCCGGTGGTCGAGCCTGTCGAGACCGCGTCGAGCGCCTCGCCCCACGGCTCGGGCTTCATCACCATGCCGGCGCCACCGCCGTACGGAGTGTCGTCGACGGTGCGGTGCCGGTCGTGCGTCCAGTCGCGCAGGTCGTGCACCCGGAGGTCGAGCAGCCCGCTGTCGCGTGCCTTGCCGGGCAGCGAGAGCTCGAGCGGGACGCAGGTAGTCGGGGAAGATCGTGACGACGTCGATCCTCATGGTGCGGGGCTTCTCATCGGCGGCTCACTCGGGCTCGCCGCTGACGAGACCCGGCCGGTCGGCGACGACCAGCCGGCCGCCGACGACGTCGACCGTCGGCACCAGCGCGGTCACGAACGGCACCAGGACCTCGCGGCCGTCCGGCGTCGAGCACCAGCAGGTCCTGGCCGGCGTGGTGCAGGACCTCGGTGACGACGCCGATCCGGGTGCCGTCGGTGTCCTCGGCGGTCAGCCCGACCAGCTGGTGGTCGTAGAACTCCTCGGGGTCCTCGGGCACCTCGTCCGGCGGGAGGTCGACGTACAGCAGCGCACCGCGGGTCTGCCTCGGCAGCGCTTCGGTCGAGCGACCTCCGCGAAGCGCACCAGCAGCCGGTCCTGGTGCCAGCGGGTGCCGGCGACGGTGAGGACCGCGGGCAGCGCCGGGTGCCGGCCGCGGGGACGCAGCACGGCACCGTCGACGAACCGGCGCTCGGGCTCGTCGGTGCGGACCTCGACCGAGACCTCGCCACGGACGCCGTGGGCCTTGCCGATCCGGCCGACGCAGACCTCGATGTCGCTCACGTCAGGCAGTGTCCCAGCGCTCGGGGGGAACGTGGAGCGAGCGGTCAGCGACGCCGGTCGACGTCGACGAAGTCGATGTTCGGGCCGCCGCGTCCCGCGAGCGCGGAGATCACGGTGCGGAAGGCCGTGGCCGTCCGGCCACCGCGACCGATCACCTTGCCGAGGTCGTCGGGGTTGCACCCGGACCTCGAGGATCGAGCCGCGCCGCAGCTGCTTGTCGCGGACCGAGACGTCGTCGGGGTTGTCGACGATGCCGCGGACCAGGTGCTCGAGCGCATCGGCCAGCACGCCGGTCAGCTCTCGGACTTCTCGGTGTCGGCCTCGGCGGCGGGCTCGGAGGCGGGTTCGGAGGTCACCTCGGACTCGGCAGCCGGGGTCTCCCCGGCAGCAGTCTCGGCAGGTGCCTCGGCGGCAGGCTGCCTCAGCAGCCGGCTTCTCCTCGATCGGCGGCGCCACCGGGGCCTCGTCGGCGGGAGCGGCCTTGGCCGCGGTCTTCCTCCTGGTGGTCGCCCCGGCCTTCGGCTCGTTGGCGGAGTCCTTGAGTGCCTCGTTGAAGAGCTCGGTCTTGTCCCGCTTGGGCTCGGCCACCCGCAGGGTGCCCTCGGTGCCCGGCAGGCCCTTGAACTTCTGCCAGTCGCCGGTGATCTTGAGGATCGCCTCGACGGCCTCGGACGGCTGCGCGCCGACCCCCAGCCAGTACTGCGCCCGGTCGGAGGTGACCTCGATGAACGAGGGCTCCTGCTTCGGGTGGTACTTGCCGATCTCCTCGATGACCTTGCCGTCCCGCTTCTTCCGGCCGTCGACGACGACGACGCGGTAGTGCGGCTGACGGATCTTGCCCATGCGCTTCAGACGAATCTTGACGGCCACGTGTGTGGTGTCTCCTTGGAACTTGTGTGTGGGTGAGGGCCACGACTGCCGGTGGGGCCGGCGCGTTGCCACTCGAAGGGGCCCGGACCGCGCGGTTGAGAGGGACCACGGGCACAGGACTCGGCGTGATTCTGCCACGTTCGCCCTCCCGGCGAAAATCAGGCCGGTTCCCCGTTCCCCGGCGCGCGAGCCGTGCTCCGCCCAGACTGGTCACCGGGCACGGGTAAGCCGAGCCACCGCCGAAGGAGACCGATGAGCGAGCCGCCGCAGCCGTACGCGCCGTACGCCGCGAGCGGGCCCAAGCCGCGCCCATCGGCCCTGTGGTTCGTGGCTCGGCGCGGTGATGATGCTGCTCGGCATCGTGTTCGGGATGCTGGTGATCAGCACTGCGGTCGGCGCCGCCACCGCCGAGGACGGCGTGATCTCGGCCAACGGCCAGGCGGCCGCCATCGCCTCGCCCGCGAACAGGTCCCGGATGCTTTTCGTGCAGTCCGGGCACACGCCGCCGGACTGCGACCTCGTCGACGGCCACGGACTGCCGCTGCTCAAGCGCACGATCGTGGACACCATCATCCTCACCACGCGGCGGCCAGGAGTGGCGGGCGTTCACCCAGATCGACAGCTCCGGCGACGGCGCGATCACGATCACCTGCCGGCCGGTCACCAACGACGTCGCGCAGGTCCGGGTCGGTCAGCCTGTCGACACGGCGTCGCTCGGCGGCGCCGTGCTGGCCGGGACCGGGACGATTCTGGTGCTCGGCGGCGCCGGGTTCGTGGTTCTGCTGGTGACCACGATCCTGTGGTTCATCCGCAAGCCGCAGACGCGGCCCCAGACCTAGCGCCGACCCGGCTCAGGCCACGACCGCGCCGCGCAGCACCACCCGGGTGGGTTCCCGCAGCGCGGTGAGGTCCTCCAGCGGGTCGCGGGGGACGACGACGAAGTCCGCGGACGTGCCCTCGGCCAGCGTGCCGTCGTGGCCGAGCCAGGCGCGCGCCGCGCCAGGACGCAGCCCCGAGGGCGTCGGCCGGCTTGAACCCGTAGGCCGCGAGCTCGAGCACCTCGTCGGCGATCCCGCCGTGGGGCAGCACTCCGCCGGCGTCGGTGCCGGCGTAGATCGCGACGCCCGCCTCGTACGCCGCCATGATCGTGTCGCGCCGGCGGGCATGGAGGTCGCGCATGTGGGCGGCGTACGCCGGGAACCTCCCGGCAGCCGCGTCCGCGTAGCCCGGGAAGTTGTCGAGCTGCCACGACGGTCGGCACCAGCGCGACGCCCCGCTCGACCATGGCGTCGATGAGGTCGGTCGTCAGGCCGGTGCCGTGCTCGATGCAGTCGATGCCGCCCTCGATCAGCCCGGGCAGCACCGCCTCGCCGAAGCAGTGGGCGGTCACCTTCGCGCCGTATGCGTGCGCGACCGCGATCGCCTCCGCGAACGACTCAGGCGGGAACGACGGCGCGAGGTCGCCGCTGTCGCGCTCGATCCAGTCGCCCACGAGCTTGACCCAGCCGTCCCCGCGTTGCGCCTCCTGGGCGACGTACGTCGCGAGCTGGTCGGGCTCGACCTCGTGGGCGTAGTCGCGGATGTAGCGCCGGGTGCGCGCGATGTGCCGGCCGGCGCGGATCAGGCGCGGCAGGTCGTCGCGGTCGTGGATCCAGCTGGTGTCGACAGGGGACCCGCAGTCACGCAGCAGCAGCGCGCCGGCGTCGCGGTCGGCGACCGCCTGCCGCTCGCACTCCTCGTCGCTGACGCCGCCGTGCGCGTCGAGACCCACGTGACAGTGCGCGTCGACCAGCCCGGGGACGATCCACCCCTCGGCGACCAGCTCGGCGCCGCGACTGGGGCTCGTAGGTCACCCGTCCGTCGACGACGTACAGGTCGCGCCGCTCGATGTCGGGGAGCACCGGTCCGCTGAACCACAAGGCGTCTGCCATGCGCCGGACGTTACCGGTCTGCGGGGGCCGGAGCGCCCGGCCCGGACGCGGCTACTTCAGGTACTTGTCCAGCCCGGCCGGGAGCTGGAAGTCCGCCGGGTCGAGCTCGGGGGCGTCGCCGTCCTGGTCGATCCCGAACGGGTTGGCGGCCGGCTTCTCGTCCGACTGCTGCGCCTGCTGGGCGCGCTTGGCCGGGTTGCCGGAGACGCGCTTGCCCTTGCCCTTCTTGGCCTGCGGGGCCTGACGGGCCTTGGAGCGCTTGCCGATCCCCATGCCGGGCGCGCCGGGGAGACCGGGCATGCCGCCGCCCCGTGCCATCGACTCCATCATCCGGCGGGCCTGGAAGAACCGGTCGACGAGCTGGTTGACCTCGGCGACGGTGCGGCCGGATCCCTTCGCGATCCGGGACCGGCGGGACCCGTCGATCAGCTTCGGGTTGGCCCGCTCCGCCGGCGTCATCGACCGGATGACGGCCTGGATCCGGTCGATCTCACGCTCGTCGAAGTTGTCGATCTGGTCGCGGAACTGCCCCATCCCCGGGAGCATCCCCATGATCTTCGACATCGAGCCGAGCTTGCGCACCTGCAGCATCTGCTCGAGGAAGTCGTCGAGCGTGAACTCGCCGCCCTGTCCCATCAGCTTGCCGGCCGCCTTGGCCGCCTGCTCCTGGTCGAAGGTCTTCTCGGCCTGCTCGATCAGGGTGAGCATGTCGCCCATGTCGAGGATCCGCGAGGCCATCCGGTCGGGGTGGAAGAGGTCGAAGTCGGTGAGCTTCTCCCCCGCCGACGCGAACATGACGGGCTTGCCGGTCATCGACGCGATCGACAGCGCGGCGCCACCGCGGGCGTCGCCGTCGAGCTTGGTCAGCACCACGCCGTCGTACCCGACGCCGTCGAGGAACGCCTGCGCCGTCGCGACGGCGTCCTGGCCGATCATCGCGTCGACGACGAACAGCACCTCGTCGGGGACCGACCGCGTCGCGGATGTCGGCGGCCTGGCGCATCAGCTCCTCGTCGATGCCGAGGCGGCCGGCGGTGTCGACGATCACGACGTCGTGGAGGGTACGACGGGCCTCCTCGACGCCACCCTTCGCGACCGCCACCGGGTCGCCGACGCCGTTGCCGGGCTCGGGCGCGTAGACCGTGACCCCGGCGCGGTCACCGTTGACCTGGAGCTGGTTGACCGCGTTGGGCCGCTGGAGGTCGGCCGCGACGAGCATCGGGCTCTTGCCCTGCTCCTTGAGCCACAGCGCGAGCTTCGCCGCGAGGGTGGTCTTGCCGGCACCCTGGAGGCCGGCCAGCATGATCACGGTCGGCGGTGTCTTCGCGAACCGCAGCCGGCGGGTCTCGCCGCCGAGGATCGTGACCAGCTCCTCGTTGACGATCTTGACGATCTGCTGCGCGGGGTTGAGCGCGCCGCTGACCTCCTCGCCACGGGCCCGCTCCTTGACCGCGCCGACGAACTCCTTGACCACGGGCAGCGCGACGTCCGCCTCGAGCAGCGCGATCCGGATCTCGCGCGACGTGGCGTCGATGTCGGCGTCGGAGAGCCGTCCCTTGCCGCGGAGGTTCTTGAAGGTGTCGGCGAGCCGGTCGGAGAGCGTGGCAAACACGGTGGCGTTCAGTCCTCAGGGGTTGATCACAAAGGGGCGAGCCATGCTCAGGCCCGCTGCTCAAGGGTAACCGTGTCCAGCAGCGCCGCCCGCACGGCGTGCGCGGCGTCGGCGGCCCGGGTCTCGCTCAGCGCGCCGGCACCGCTCTCCTGCACGTAGAACACGTCGACGGCCTGCGGCCCCAGCGTGGCGACGTGCGCGGACCGCACCGAGACACCGAGGTCGGCGAGCGTGCGGCACACCGTGTGGATGACCCCCGGCCGGTCCTCGGTGCGCACCTCGAGGACCGTCGCCTGCACCGACGCCTCCGGGCGTACCGCGACCGTCGGCTCCAGCCGCGCGGCCGTACGACGAGCGAGGCGGGACCTGGCGTCGACGCGGCCCTCGACGATGTTCTCCAGGCGTTGCAGGAGCACGCGCTCGTCGAGCTCCGTCTCGCCCACCTGCCACTGCGAGACCGCCATCTGGTCCACCGTCCACGCCCGGGCGGCCCGCACCGAGATCCGCTGCATCGCGAGCATCGCGGCGGCGTCGGCGAGCAGGCCGACCCGGTCACCGGACACGACGGTGACCTCGCTGCCGTCGTCCGTTGGCCGCACCTCCACCCAGACCCGCTCCGGGTCCCCGAGCACCTTGTCCGGGATCCGCAGCTCCGGGTCGGAGGGCTCCGGCACCGACGACGTGTCCGAGAGCGCGTCCGCCGCGCGTCGGAAGAGCTGCTGGACCAGCCCGGCACGCCACGACGTCCAGGCCTTCTCCGAGGTCGCTCGCGCGTCGGCCTCGGTCAGCGTCATCAGCAGCTCGAGCTCCTCGCGGTCGGGCACCCGCTCGGTGACGGTCCGCACCGTCGCCGGGTCGTCCGGGTCTCGGGTCGTCGCCGTCTCGGGCAGCAGCAGGTGCCAGCGCACCAGGTGCCCGACCAGCTCCACCTCGCGCTCGTCGAAGCCCATCCGGGCCGCGACCTCACGTGCCACCGGCTCCCCCGCGACGCAGTGCTCCGTGAGCCGGCCCTTGCCGATGTCGTGCAGCAGCGCGGCCGCCATCAGCACGTCGGGCCGGGCCACCCGGCGGATCAGGGCGGACGCCTCGATGCAGGTCTCGACCATGTGCCGGTCGACCGTGAACCGGTGCACCACCGAAGCGTGAGGCAGCAGCCGGACCTGCTCCCACTCGGGAAGGATCGTCTGCACGGCGCCGGTCTCGTCGAGGGTCTCCCACACCGCGAGGAGCCCCGGCCCCGCGGCGAGCAGCCGCACCATCAGGTCACGCGCCTCGTCAGGCCAGGGCACCGGCAGCGGCGGGCAGTCGCGCACCAGCCTCGCGGCGGTGGTCGGTGGCAGCACCAGGTCACGCTCGGCGGCCTCCGCGGCCGCACGCAGCAGCAGGCACGGGTCGTCGGCCGCGCGCACCCCGGCGTCCAGCACCACCTCGCCGCGCGAGACCGCGACCCCGCTCGCGATCGGCTCCAGCGCCGGTCGCCGCGCTCCGGTGACGCTGGGCGGGGTCAGCACCGCCTCGGCCCGGCGCCACGTCAGCCTGCTCAGGTGCGTGATCCGCCGACCGAGGGCCCGGGTGTGCCGCTGCGCCGTGGTCGCGTCGGCCAGCCCGAGCACCTCCGCGATGTCGGGCCAGTACTCCGGCACCACCCGGTCGGTGGCGCGCCCGGCCACGCCGTGCAGCGCGTCGCGGACGTCGAGCAGCGCACCGCGGGAGCGCTCCAGGTCGACGTGCGGCACGTCGACCAGCCAGCTGGCGACCAGGGCCTTGAGCACCGTCGCGTCCCGGAGGCCACCCACCGACTCCTTGAGGTCCGGCACCGACGCGTGGGCGAGCTCGCCGAGCAGGTCGCCCCGCCCGGTCACGAGCTGGTGCAGCTCGGACAGCCGCTCCCGGGCGTCGCGGCGCCACTGGGTGAGCAGCGCGCTCCGCAGCCGGAGCGTGAGGTTCGGGTCACCGGCCAGGTGCCGGGCGTCGAGCAGCCCGAGCGCAACCCGGAGGTCGGCCGACGCCTGCTCCGCCGCCTCCGTCAGCGAGCGCACGGAGTGGTCGATGTTCGCGCCCGAGTCCCACAGCGGGTACCAGACCGCACTCGCCCAGTCGCCCGGCGCCACGCGCGGGTCGTGCACGAGCACCACGTCGAGGTCGCTGTACGGCGCGAGCTCCTCGCGGCCGTAACCCGCCGACGGCGACCAGGGCGACCCCGCTCTCAGGACACCCGGCCCCGGTGAACGCCTCCGCGCACAGCTCGTCGGCCCTGCCGGGTGCGGGTGCTCCGGTCGCTCGCGGTCACGGCGGCTCCTCCCGGTCGCGGGGGTCCCATCGTGGGGCCCCCGGGTTACCCCCGTGTTACGCGCCCCACCAACACGGGACCGGCCGGCGGACCCGGAGGGGTGGGACGCACTCCCGCGCCCGGTGTCTAGCCTTGACCGGATGACCACGATCGCCAACAGGTACCGACTCGTGCGCGAAGTCGGGCGCGGCGGCACGGGCGCGGTCTGGCTGGCCGAGGACACGGTCCTCGCGCGCGAGGTCGCGCTCAAGCGCATCGGAGCGTTGCCCGGCCGCTCGGAGGCCGACATCGACCGGGTGCGGCGTGAGGCGCACGTCTCGGCGCGAGCTCAACCACGAGCACGTGGTCGTCGTGTTCGACCTGGTGCAGGAGCGTGACGAGCACTGGCTGGTGATGGAGTACGTGGAGTCGGAGAGCCTCGCCGAACGCGTCGACCGCCTGGGAGCGCTGCCGCCGGACGAGGCGGCCGGGTTGGTCCGCCAGGCCGCGATCGCCCTGGCGGCGGCCCATGCGGCCGGCATCGTGCACCGCGACGTCAAGCCCAGCAACCTGCTGGTGACCCCGGAGGGAACGGTGAAGCTGAGCGACTTCGGCATCGCTCGGCTGGAGTCCGACAGCGTCCTCACGCAGACCGGCCTGGTCGTCGGCTCCCCCGCCTTCCTCGCCCCGGAGGTGGCAGGCGGTGCCCCGGCCACGACCGCCAGCGACATGTGGTCGCTGGGGGCCACCGTCTTCCACGCCGTCGAGGGTCACCCACCGTTCCCCAGCGACGGCAACCTGATGGGTCTGATGTACCGGATCGTGCACGAGGAGCCGCCCCGTGCCGAGCACGCCGGATGGCTGGCGCCGCTGATTGAGCACCTGATGCTCCGTGACCCGGCGGGCCGCTGGGACGCGACCCGTGTGCGGGCGTTCCTGGATGCGGGTCCCGACCAGGCGACGGCCACGCGCACGATGCCGGCCGTCGCGGCGGTGCCCGCCCCCGCGCCTGTCGAGCCGGCGCTCCCGGCCGAGCAGCCCGTGGCCGAACCCGAACCGGCACCGCCGGCGGCTGACGACCGGGGCGCCCGCCGCACCTGGCTGATCGTGGCCGCGGCGGTGCTGGCCGTCGCCCTGGTCGCAGTGGCGGCAGTGCTGCTCACGCGCGGGGACGAGAACCCCACGTCACCAGCCGCGGGATCGACCCCCAGCAAGAGCCCCTCGTCGTCGCCCTCGTCGTCGCCCTCTCGCGAGCCCGTCGGAGACGCCGACAGAGTCCCCCGCGAGTCCCCCAGCGAGTCCCCGAGCGACTCCCCGAGCGAGAGCCCGTCACCGTCCGGCAACGCCGAAGCGATGAGCAGCTTCGTGGGCGACTACCTCGCGACGGCACCGGAGGACCCCCGCGCGACGTTCGACCAGCTCACCCGGAAGTTCCAGCGCGAGAGCGGCGGCTACGGCGGCTACAAGAATTTCTGGGACACCATCGAGACCGCCACCCCGAGCAACGTCGAGGCTGACGGGGAGGCGATGACCGTCAGCTACGACGTCAGCTACCGGTTGCACGACGGGAGCCGCCGCGAGGGCTCCACCACCCTCGTCCTGGTGCCCAACGGCGACAGCTACCTGATCGACGGCGAGAGACCCCGGCGCTGATGTCCGGAGGCGTATCCCCAAGGGGGCCCGGGCCGTGACCGCTGCCCCTAGATGACTAAGTCCAAAGGGAGCACGCTGCGCCCCACTCATCACGCACGCTGGCTGCGTTCTCGTCAGTCGCCGTGGCTCCGCCACGGCTCCCTCCTCCGCCAAGCCACCACCCCAACGAATCGCTCGCTGCGCTCCCGATTCGCCGGGGACCCCGGGAGAACGCTCGCACGCGCTGAGCGGCGCTCGCTTGCACCCCCCTTGGACTTACCCATCTAGCCTTGCCGTGTGACCACCATTGCCGGCCGCTACCGCCTCGAGCGCGAGATCGGCCGCGGCGGCATGGGCGAGGTGTGGCTGGCCGAGGACATCCTCCTGCGGCGGCGGGTCGCCGCCAAGCGCATCGGCGCCCTGCCCGGCACCTCGGACGCCGACCTCGACCGGGTGCGCCGCGAGGCGCAGGTGTCGGCGAGGCTCCATCACGAGCACGTGGTGGTGGTCTTCGACCTGGTGGAGGAGGCCGGCCAGCACTGGCTGGTGATGGAGTACGTCGAGTCGGAGAACCTCGCCGAGCTGGTGCGCCGCGGCGGCCCGCTCTCCCCCGACGCCGCAGCCACGCTGATCGCGCAGGCCGCAGCCGCGCTGGCCGCCGCGCACGAGGCGGGCATCGTGCACCGCGACGTCAAGCCGAGCAACATCCTGGTCACGCCGGAGGGGCAGGTGAAGCTGGGCGACTTCGGCATCGCCCGGCTCGAGGCCGACCAGCAGCTCACCCGGACCGGGCTCCTCGTCGGCTCACCCGGCTTCCTGGCCCCCGAGGTGGCCGGCGGCTCGCCGGCGTCGACGGCCAGCGACATGTGGTCGCTGGGGGCGACCATCTTCCACGCGGTGGAGGGACACTCGCCGTACGAGACGGTCGACGGCAACGTCATCGGCACCCTCTACCGGATCGTCAACGAGCCGGTGCCGCAGCCGGAGCGCGCCGGTTGGCTCGCGCCGCTGATCGGCCAGCTGATGCGCCACGACTCGAGCAGCAGGTGGGACTCGACCCGCGCCGCGGCGTACCTCGCGGGTGGCCCGGACGGTGGCCTCGCGACCCAGACCATGGCGGCGGCCGAGGTCGCGCCCGAGCCGCTGCCGGCCCCCGCCGCGCCCGCGCCGGAGCCCACCAGCGTGATCCGGCGCGAGCCGTCGGTCGCGCCCGCGCCGGCCCGGCGCCGCCGCCGGGTGCCCCTCGAGGCGCTGATCGCGATCGCCCTGGTCGCGGTCATCGCGCTGCTGTTCGTCGCGTTCCTGGTCCGCGGCATGAGTGGCGGCGGCGGGCCGGAGGCCGGGCCGAGCACGGGCAGCAGCACGGGCAACAGCACGGGCGAGCACGCACGGGCGACGGCTCGTCGGCCAGCACCACGCCCGCGTCCTCGGAGCCCACCGACGAGGGGATCACCTCGTTCATCGAGAGCTACCTCGCGACCGCGCCGAAGAACCCGGAGGCGACGTTCGCGCAGCTGACGCCGGAGTTCCAGGACCAGAGCGGCGGCCTCGACGGCTACTCCGGCTTCTGGGACACGATCGCGACCGCGACCCCGAGCAACATCGAGCCCGACGCGGACAACCTCACCGTCAGCTACGACGTCGCCTACGTCCGCGACGACGGAGGGCACCGCAGCGACTCGGTCATCCCTGTGACCTCGACTTCCAGGGCGGGAAGTACCTGATCGCCGGGGAGTCCTGAGCGGGTCGGTGGTGGCGTGCGGTTTCCCCACACTTGTCCCGGAACTGCACGAGATCTCGCCGATCCGGTGCAGTTGCGGGACAAGTGTGGGGAACCGACACACCCTTGCTAGATCGCCGCCCCGTCGCGGTCGCCGGTGCGGACCCGCACGACGGTCTCGACCGGGGAGACCCAGACCTTGCCGTCACCGATCCGGCCGGTCTGCGCCGACTTGACGATGATCGCCGACGACGTCCTCGACGTCACCGTCGTCGACCACGATCTCGATCCGGATCTTCGGGACCAGCGCGATGTCGTACTCCGCGCCGCGGTAGACCTCGGTGTGGCCCTTCTGCCGGCCGTAGCCGCTGACCTCGCGAGACGGTCATCCCGGTGACGCCGAAGGTCTCCAGGGCCTCGCGGACCTCGTCCCACTTGTGCGGCTTGATCACCGCGGTCACGAGCTTCATGCGTTCACTCCCCTTGCTTCCGCGCCGGTCTGGACGAGTGCGCCGGGCTTGCCCGGTGAGCGCACCGGAACCCGTGCCGCCGAAGTGGATGTCGTAGCCGGTCTCCGCGTGGGCGAACAGGTCGATGCCCTCGACCTCGTCCTCCTCGGGGATCCGGAAGCCGACGTCAGGTCGAGTGCCTTGCCGATGACGTAGGCGAGCACGAACGAGTAGCCTCCGCACGGCGACCACCGCGAGCGCCTGCTTGCCCAGGAGGCTCGATGTCCGCCACCGTAGAAGAGTCCCTCGCCCGGCGTCGCGTCGGCGAGGAAGCCGAGCGAGAGCGCCCCGAAGGCACCGCCGACCAGGTGGACGCCGACGACGTCGAGCGAGTCGTCGAAGCCGAGCTTGCCACTTCAGGCCGACCGCCAGCGCGCAGACCGCACCGGCGAGCAGGCCGAGCACGATCGCGCCGACCGGGGTGACGAACGCACAGGCCGGGGTGATCGCGACCAGACCGGCGACGGCGCCGGAGGCGGCACCGAGGCTGGTGTAGTGCCCGTCCCGGAACCGCTCGACGAACAGCCAGCCGAGCATCGCGGTCGCGGTGGCGATCATCGTGGTGAAGAACGCCTGGCCGGCGAGCGCGTTGGCGCCGAGGGCCGAGCCGGCGTTGAAGCCGAACCAGCCGAACCACAGCAGCCCGGCACCGAGCATCACCAGGGTCAGGTTGTGCGGACGCATCGGGTCCTTCTTCCAGCCGATCCGCTTGCCGAGCACCAGGGCGAGCGCGAGGCCGGCGGCGCCGGCGTTGACGTGCACCGCCGTACCGCCGGCGAAGTCGAGGACGCCCCTGGCGGCGAGCCAGCCCGCGCCGTTGCCGTCCTTGTCGCCGAAGTCGAACACCCAGTGCGCGACCGGGAAGTAGACGATGGTCACCCAGAGCGCCGACGAAGACCATCCAGGTGCCGAACTTGGCGCGGTCGGCGATCGCGCCGCTGATCAGCGCGGGCGTGATGACCGCGAACATCAGCTGGAACGCCGCGAAGACCAGCAGCGGGATCGCCGTAGACGCCGCCGTTGATCGTCGACCTCGGTCGTGGTCAGGTGCTTCATGCCGGCCCAGTCGAGGCCGCCCCAGAGACCGTTGCTTCGCGGTCGCCGAAGGCGACGGAGAAGCCGTAGAGCACCCACAGCAGCGAGACGATGCCGATCGTGGCGAAGCTCATCATCAGCATGTTGAGGACGCTCTTGGAGCGGACCATGCCGCCGTAGAAGAACGCCAGACCGGGCGTCATCAGCAGCACGAGTGCCGACGACGCGAGAACCCAGGCGGTGTCGCCGGTGTTCATGGGACCTCCCATTGATCAGACCCATTGGTCAGGGGTACGGCGGGGCTCGGCGACTGCGCTGTCGTGGACCCGAGCCCCGCCTCGTTGCCAGAACTGTGGTCGGCCGGTGTTTCGGCACCCGCCCCGGGTGTTTCGTCCTCGTCACGTCTGGTGCGATTCGTGTTACAGGTACGTGAACCGCGGAGATCCGCAAAACCCGACGAACTGCCCGGTCTGACCCCATACCCTCGTGCGGTGACGATGACCAGCCCCGCCGGACTGACCCCCGGGCGTAGCGCCCGAGCCGGTACCCGTGCGCCGCAAGCGAGGCCGCCCCCGCGACCCCGAGGCCGACGGCCGCATCCTCGACGCGGCCGCCGCGCTGATCCTCGCGCACGGGTTCGACAACATGACCGTCGACGACGTCGCCGCCCGGGCCCGCGTGGGCAAGGCGACCGTCTACCGCCGCTGGGCCAAGAAGGAGGACCTCGCCGTCGCGGCGCATGGGCCAGCTGTACGACGCGCAGATGCCGACGCCGACACCGGCAGCGATCGAGGGCGACCTGCGCGAGAGCGTTCGCCAGGGTGCTCGCGTTCGCGAACTCCGAGCAGGGCTCGGCGTACATCCGCACCTGCATCGCCGAGTCGGTACGCGACCCGCGGATCGCCGCGCTCTACCGGGCCGCGAACGACCGGGCCGAGGACGCCGCACGCGATGATGTTCGAGCGGGCGATCGACCGCGGCGAGGTGCGCATCGACGTCGAACGTCACGGCCGCCGTCCAGTTCATGTCCGGCATCCTGGCGGTGCGCACGATCAGCCGAGACGTCGCTCCCGGAGCCCAGCGAGCTCGACGAGCCTCGTCGACCTCGTGATCCGCGGCTCGGCCGCGCGCTGGAGTCAGGCTCAGCTCTCGCCGAGCAGCGCGTCGACGAACGCCGGACGGGTCGAACGGCGCGAGGTCGTCGGCGCCCTCGCCGAGCCCGACCAGCTTGACCGGCACCCCGAGCTCGCGCTGCACGGCGACCACGATGCCGCCCTTGGCGGAGCCGTCGAGCTTGGTGAGCACGATGCCGGTCACGTCGACGACCTCGCAGAACACGCGCGCCTGGGTCAGCCCGTTCTGGCCGGTGGTGGCGTCGAGCACCAGCAGCACCTCGGTGACCGGCGCCTGCTTCTCGACGACCCGCTTGACCTTGCCCAGCTCGTCCATCAGGCCGGCCTTGTTCTGGAGCCGGCCGGCGGTGTCGACGATCACCACGTCGGCGCCTCGCTCGACGCCCGTGCCGGACCGCCTCGAACGCCACGCTGGCCGGGTCGCCGCCCTCGGGGCCGCTCACGACGTCGACGCCGACCCGCTCGCCCCAGGTGGTGCAGCTGCTCGGCCGCCGCGGCCCGGAACGTGTCGGCGGCACCGAGCACGCACGCTGCTTGTCCTCGGCGACCAGGATCCGGGCCAGCTTGCCCACCGTGGTGGTCTTGCCGGTGCCGTTGACGCCGACCATGAGCACGACGCCGGGCTTGCCGTCGGCACCGGTGACGCCGAGTCGGCGGTCGAGCGACGGGTCGACCAGGGTCAGCAGCTCGTCGTGGAGGATCGCTGCGCACCGTGGCGCCGTCGCCGCCCTCGACCCGGAGCCGGGTGCGCAGCCGCTCGACCAGCTCCTGGGTCGGCGCTGACCCCGACGTCGGCGGTGATCAGGGTGTCCTCGATGTCCTCCCACGTGTCCTCGTCGAGCCGGTCGCGGGAGAGCAGGGCGAGCAGGCCGCGGCCGAGCGCCGCTCTGTGAGCGCGCCAGCCGCTGCCGCAGCCGGACCAGCCGGCTGGACGTCGACTCCGGACGCTCGAGCGTGGTGGTCCCGGCAGCCGGCTCCTCGGACTCCGGCGGGATGCCGTCGACGGTGCCATGATCGGCGGTCTCCGGGTCGGCGAGCGACGCGGCCTCGTCCCGCGTGATCACCGGCCCGTCTGGGGGCGGCGGGAACGCGCGGCTGCGGGCGTCGGCGTAGACAACGCCACCGTGCCGACAGCACCGACGACGACGATCGCGACGACGATGACGAGGAAGATCAGGTTGAAGGTCTCCACCGGGTCATCCAACCATCAGGGGCAGGTCGGGACCTGCGGGTGGGGCGGGGTCAGCGCCGCAGCGCCGCGCGCACCTCGTCGGCGTCGAGCCTCGGGATCGCGTCGGCCGCGGACCGCATCGCGTCACCCAGCACGGGCACCATCGGCATCTCCTCGCCCCGGTGCGGGTAGGCGACGTAGAGCACCACGAGTCCGGCCACCACGAGGATCAGGAACAGTGCCAGCAGCATCCACAACATGGGGCAGGAACTCCGAGTCATCGTCGAATGGAACGATCCAAAGGATACCCGGGCCGGGAGGCGCCCCCAACCACCAGGCCGAGCGGTCCCCGTGGGCGGCGGCAGCCGGTCAGCCGCGCAGCAGCGGCTCGACCGCGGCCCGGACCTCGTCCGGCAGCGGCGTGACCGGGCGCGCCGGGTCGGTGTTGTCGACGTACACGTGCACGAAGCGGCCCTCGGCGGCCGCCTCCTCGCCCTCCCCCTGGAACAGTCCGATCCGGTAGACCACGGACGACGTGCCGACCCGGTCGACGACGAGGCCGAGGTCGATCGGCTCGGGGTAGCCGATCTCGCGGAAGTAGCGGCACGACACCTCCGCGACCACGCCGATCGCGGGCAGCGTCCGGATGTCACGGCCGACCGACTCCGCCAGGTGCACGTTGACCGCGGTGTCGATCAGCTCGAAGTAGACGGCGTTGTTGAGGTGCCCGTAGACGTCGTCGTCGGCCCAGCGCGTGGTGGCCCGCCGCCAGGCGACGTAGTCGTCACGCGTGGGTCGATCCGCCACTACGCGGACTCCGCCTCGCGCAGCCGCTGGCTGATCACCGCGGAGACGCCGTCGCCGCGCATGGTCACCCCGTAGAGCGCGTCGCCGACCTCCATCGTCCGCTTCTGGTGCGTGATCACGAGCAGCTGGGAGTTCTCGCGCAGCTCCTCGTAGATCTCGAGCAACCGCCCGAGGTTGGTGTCGTCGAGCGCCGCCTCGACCTCGTCGAGGATGTAGAAGGGCGAGGGCCGTGCCTTGAACAGCGCCACCAGGAACGCCACCGCGACCAGCGACCGCTCGCCGCCGGACAGCAGCGAGAGCCGCTTGACCTTCTTGCCGGGCGGACGGGCCTCGACCTCGACACCGGTGGACAGCATGTCGTCGGGCGAGGTCAGCACCAGCCGGCCCTCGCCACCGGGGAACAGCCGGGAGAACGCGGAGTCGAACGCCGCGCTCACGTCGGCGTAGGCCTCGGTGAAGACCTGCTCGACCCGCTCGTCGACCTCGCGCACGATGTCCATCAGGTCGCGGCGGGTCCTCTTGAGGTCCTCGAGCTGCTCGGTGAGGAACTTGTGCCGCTCCTCCAGCGCGGAGAACTCCTCCAGCGCGAGCGGGTTGATCCGGCCGAGCTCGGCCAGTGACCGCTCCGCGGATCGGAGCCGCTTGGTCTGCTCCTCGCGGTCGTACGGCGCCGCGTCGGGTATGGCCTCGCCCGTCGGCCACCTCGCCGGTGAACGGGACCGCCTGGTCGGGGCCGTAGTCGGCGACCAGGCCGTCGGCGTCGAGCCCGAGCTCCTCCAGCGCGCGCTCCTCGATCTGCTCGATGCGCATGCGCTGCTGGGTGCGGGCCATCTCGTCGCGGTGGGCTGAGTTGACCAGCTCGTCGAGGTCGCGGGCCAGCGTGCGCAGCCGTTCGCGCACCGCCATCAGCTCCTGCTCGCGGCTGGCGCGACCGTCCTCGACCCGGGTGCGCTCGACGGTGGCGGCGGTGACCGACTCCTCCAGACGGGCGAGCACGACGGCGGCAGCGGCGACGACAGCCTGGCCGGCGCGGCCCTCGCGCAGGACGCGCTCGCGGCGCGCGATCGCCCGCGCCCGGGCCTCACGCTCGGCCCGCGCGGTGCGCCGCAGGCTGTCGGCACGGCCGTGCAGGGCGCGGGCACGCTCCTCTGCGGTCCGCAGGGCGAGCCGTGCGTCCATCTCGGCCTGCCGGGCGGCCCGGGCCGCGTCGGCCAGCCGCTCGCGGGCCGAGGTGTCCGGTTCCTCCTCGGGGGCGGCCTCGGCCGCGGACAGCCGCTGCTCCAGCTCGGCGAGGCCGGCACCGGCCTGCTTGCGGGCGGCCTCGGCGGCGGCGATCTGGGTGGCCAGCCGCTCGGCCTCGCCACGGGCGGACCGGGCGACGGAGCCGTACTGCGCCAGCTCCTCGGCCACGGCGGCCAGGGTCGCGTCGGACTCGTGCAGCCGCGCCAGCGCGACGTCGACCCGGTTGGCCGCGTCGAGCCGCCGCTGCTCCAGGGTCTGCGCCTCGAACGCGAGCCGTTCGACGGTGTGGGTGGCCCGGGCCAGCTGCTCGGTGGCCTCGTCGACCGCCGCCTGCACCTCGATCAGGCTGGGCGCGGTCGAGGAGCCGCCGGAGGCGAAGTGCGCGCCGAGCAGGTCGCCGTCGCGGGTGACCGCCGTGACGTCGGGCAGCTCGTCGACGAGCTCCTTGGCCGCGACCAGCTCCTCGACGACCGCGACCTTGAACAGCAGCCGCGAGAGCGCCGGCCGCAGGTCGTCGGGGCACTCGACGACGTCCATCGCGTACACGGCGCCCTCGGGCAGCCCGGGCCACGCGGCGTCATCGACGCCGGCCCCGCCGAGCAGGATGCCGGCGCGGCCGAGGTCGTCGGTCTTGAGGTGGTCGATGGCACCGATCGCGGCGTCGACGTCACGAACCGCGACCGCGTCGGCGGCGCCGCCCAGGGCCGCGGCGACGGCGGCCTCGTAGCCGGACTGCACCGAGAGCAGGGCGGCCACCGAGCCGAGCATGCCGGAGACCGAGTCGGTCGCGGCGAGCAGCGCACCGGCGCCGTCCTTGCGGTTGAGGCCCATCTCGAGGGCCTCCTTGCGGGCGGCCAGCGACGACCGCTCACGGTCGGCCGTGGTGGCCTGCTCGCGGGTCGAGGCCAGCTGGTCCTCGAGGTCGGCGAGCAGCGTGCTGGCTGACTCGTGCTCCGAGTCGAGGCCCTCCTCACCCTGCGTCGAGCCCCGCGACCCTGGTCTCCAGCGAGGTGAAGTCGCGCTGGGCCTCCGCGGCGCGGGCCAGCGCCGCCTCGCGGGCGGTGACCAGCCGACCGATCTCCTCCTCGGCGGCAGCGGAGCGGCTGCGCAGCCCGTTGACCTGGCCGTGCAGCCGGGCCATGCCCTCGCGGCGGTCGGCGGCGGCCCGCTGCAGGCCGGCGACGTGGCGCTCCTCGTCGCCGAACTGCTGCTCGGCTGTCTGGCGCGCCGTGACGGCGCCTTCGAGCCGAGTGCGGTTGCCCTCGACCTCGGCCAGGATCCCGGCCTCCTGGGCAGCGACCCGCTCGGCCTCGGCCTCCAGCTCCTCGGGGTCGCGGCCACCGGTGGCCTCCGCCTCGGCGGACTGGTCAGCGGCGTTGCGTACCCGCTCCGTCGCCAGGCCCTGGGTGCCCCGGATCCGCTCGCGCAGGCCGGAGAGCCCGAACCAGGTCTCCTGGGCCCGGGAAAGCGCCGGCAGGTCCTCGCGGAGCGCGGCCTCGAGGGCGGCCTCGCGCTCGCGCGCGGCACCGATCTCCTGCTCGACCTCGTCCTTGCGCTCGAGCAGGATCGACTCGTCCGCGATCTCCTGCCGGAGCGAGGACCGCGCGCTCGCCAGGTCGTCGGCGAGCAGCCGGGCCCGGGCGTCGCGGACGTCGGCCTGGACGACCGCGGCCCGGCGGGCCACCTCGGCCTGCCGGCCCAGCGGCTTGAGCTGGCGGCGGATCTCGCTGAGCAGGTCGGCCAGCCGGGTCAGGTTGCCGTCGGTCGACTCGAGCTTGCGGAGCGCCTTCTCCTTGCGCTTGCGGTGCTTGAGCACGCCGGCCGCCTCCTCGATGAAGCCGCGCCGGTCCTCGGGGGTGGCGTGCAGGATCGTGTCGAGCTGGCCCTGCCCGACGATCACGTGCATCTCGCGGCCGATGCCGGAGTCACTGAGCAGCTCCTGCACGTCGAGCAGCCGGCACGGGTTGCCGTTGATGGCGTACTCCGAGCCGCCGTTGCGGAACATGGTGCGGCCGATCGTCACCTCGGCGTACTCGATGGGCAGCGCGCCGTCGCTGTTGTCGATGGTGAGCACCACCTCGGCGCGGCCCAGCGGCGGGCGGCCGGAGGTGCCGGCGAAGATGACGTCCTCCATCTTGCCGCCGCGCAGCGACTTCGCGCCCTGCTCACCCATCACCCACGCGAGCGCGTCGACGACGTTGGACTTGCCGGAGCCGTTGGGGCCCACGATGCACGTGATCCCGGGCTCGAGCTGGAGCGTCGTAGCGGACGCGAAGGACTTGAAGCCCTTCATGGTCAGGCTCTTGAGGTACAAGCCTGGGCTCCTTTTGTCTGGGCTCCCCTGAGCGATCGGTCGCGTGGTGCGGTCGGCAAGGCGCGCTGGCCGGAGCGGGGTGCCGGTCCGGGGGGAAGTCAGCGCGGCTCACCCTACCTGCGGGCCAGCCCCGATCCGGGGAGGTGGACGCGTGCCGGGGCGTAGCGTGGCACGCATGGAGGGCGAGTCGCTCCGACGGTCCCCGCACCCGGCGCTGCGGGCGTACGTCGACCCCTACATCGGCTACCGGCACCGCGCCCCCGTGCCCGGCCGGCACCGCGGGATGCCGTCCGACAGGTTGACCGTGGTGATCGCCTTCGACCAGCCGATCGACCTCGCCTGGCACGGGCACGAGGAGACGCGCGGGCGCTACTGGGGGCTCGCGTCGGGGCTGCACAGCGTCCCGGTCGACATCCGGCATGACGGCCTCCAGCACGGACTCCAGCTCGGCCTGACGCCGCTGGGCTGCCGGGCGTTGCTCGGCGTCCCGGCCGCCGATCTTGCCCGCGCGATGGTGTCCCTGGACGACCTGCTCCCCCTGCCGGCGTACGACGAGATGGTGGGCGCGACCTGGGAGGAACGGTTCGCCGTCCTCGACCGGGCGCTCCTGGCCGCGGTGGCCGCCCACGCGCCGGCCCGCCTCCCCCACCCGGAGCTCGAGCGGGCCTGGTCGCTCGTCGAGGGCAGCGGCGGCACCGCCCGTGTCGCGGACCTCGCCGCCGCCGTCGGGTGGAGTCGGCGACGCCTGGGCGGGAGGTTCCGGGCCGAGTTCGGGCTCACTCCCAAGGAGGCAGCCCGGGTGACCCGGTTCGACCGCAGCCGGCAGCGGGTGGCGGCGGGCCTTCCGCTGGCGGAGGTGGCGGCGGTCAGCGGCTACGCCGACCAGCCGCACCTCAACCGCGAGTGGCGCGAGATCTCCGGCTACTCGCCGCGCGAGTACCTCCGTGCCGAGCACCCATTCGTCCAAGACCCGGCGTCGCCGATCGCGGCAGTCTCGGTGCCATGACCACGAACACAGCCCTCTTCCACTCCCTCCGCTACCGCGACGCCGCCGCAGCGCTGGACTACCTGGCCGCCGGGCTCGGCCTCGAGAGGACAGCGGCGTACTTCTCGCCGGACGACCCGACCCGCGTCGAGCACGCCCAGATGAGCTGGCCGGGCGGCGGCGGGATCATGTTCGGCTCGGCGTCGGACGGCGTCCCGACCGGTGTCGCGTTCGCCTACCTCGTCCTCGCCGAGGACGCGGACGTCGACCGCGTGCACCAGCGGGCGCTCGAGCACGGTTTCCGCACGGTGCGCGAGCCGGCCGACATGGACTACGGCGGCCGGGGCAGCACCGTGGCCGACCCCGAGGGCAACGAGTGGAGCCTGGGGTCCTACCGCGGCGAGTAGTTCACGCAGGCTCCCTGGCCAGGGTCTCCTCGTCCGCGTGTGCGATGTGCCCGAGCTGGTTCCAGATCAGGGCCAGGATCACCGCGGAGCCCACGAAGGCGAACCAGAACGGCGCGGTGATCCCCCACCGGTTCGCCAGCGGTCCGGCGATCGCGGCCCCGGCCACCATGCCGCCCATCACGCCGAGCATGTAGACGCTGCCCACGCGTCCCTGCATCTCCGTCGGCACGGCGCGCTGCCGCACGCTCGTGGACGTGGTGCCCCAGACGAACGCGTGCACCCCGAAGACGAAGAACACCACCAGCGCCAGCCACGCCCAGGTGGTCAGCGCCAGGACCAGGTGGGTCAGGGTCTCGATCACCAGCCCGACCCGCATGATCATGGCCAGGCCCAGGTGCCGCTCGAGCCAGCCGTACGCCGCCGTCCCCACCAGGCCACCGAGCGCACTGACCGTGGTGATCAGGCCGAACCCGACCGCGCCGAGGCCGAGCCGGTCGCGGGAGTAGAGCACCAGCACCGCCCAGGCACAGCCGAAGGTGACGTTGAACGTGACGATGGTCAGCGCCAGCGTGCGGACCGGCGGGTGGTGCCACAGCCACTGCCAGCCCTCGCGGATCTCGTCGAGCACGCGCGTCCGGGTGGCCTCCCGGTCGACACCGTGGTGCGGCAGGACCACCCGCGAGACCAGGACCACCCCGAGCGCGACGAGCACCGCCTGGGCCACGAACGGCCACGCCGTGCCGGCCGCGAAGAGGGCGGCGCCGATCGGCGGCCCGGCCAGCTGGTTGGCGACGATGAAGCCGCCCATGACCCGGGCGTTGGCGATGCCGAGGTCCCGCTTGCCGACCACCATCGGCGTGCAGCGCGCTGGTGGTGGTGTCGGCGAACGTCTCCGCGGTGCCGAGCAGGAACATGACGGCCAGCACGACCGCGATGCTCACGCGGTCGGTGACGATCGAGACCACGAGCACGGCGAGCACCACCGCCCGCAGGACGTCCGCGGTCATCACGACCAGCCGCCGGTCGAGGCGGTCGGCCAGCACGCCGGCGTACAGGCCGAACAGCAGCCATGGCAGCCGCTGCAGCAGCGCGGCCATGGCGACGTACGTCGCGTTCGAGGTCTGCGAGGCCACCAGGAGCGGCCCGGCGGCGAGCGCGATCCCGTCACCGGCGTTGCTGGTCCACGACGACGCGAGGAGCCAGCGGAACGGCGTGCCCAGACGGGCAGGGACGACCGACTCGATGAACCTCACGAGGCGTCAGACAACCGTGGCTTCGACCAGCCGGTCAACCGGATTGTCGGACCGGCGCTGGTGATGCCGGGTCAGGCAGGCTGCATGCTCTCGTCGAGCGTGAGGAGCTCCTGGTGCGAGACGGACGCGAGGGCGTCGTTCTCGGCCTGGAGCCGGATCACGTGAGCTTCGAGGTCGGCGACCCGCTGACGCAGGAGGCGATTCTCGGACGCGAGGCGGGCGATGATTCGGGGGTCGGTGCCCATGTGTCCGAGGAGTGCCTTGGCCATGGATGTCCTCTCGCGGTGGTGGGAGCGGTCCGAGCTTTCTCAGGCCATCTACAAGAGTCGCACGCCGCCCAAGGCCGTGTCGACCCCTGCCCGTCACCTGCTTGCGGTGGTGGCGGCGGTCCTGCTGCTGGTGTCCGGTCGGCGCCGTCGGGGGCGGGGCTGGCAGGTCGGGCAGAAGTACGACGAGCGGTTCATGAACGACGTCCGCACGATCGGCGTGCCACAGCGCGCGCAGGGCCGTCCCTCCTGCCCGTAGGCCTGCAGCGACCGCTCGAAGTAGCCGCTCTCGCCGTTGACGTTGACGTACAGCGCGTCGAAGGACGTGCCGCCCTCCCCCAGCGCCTGGAGTCATCACCTGACGGGCACCCGCGAGCACCCGCTCGACGTCGGCGCGGCGCAGCCGGTTGCCGGGCCGGTCGCCGTGCAGCCGGGCCAGCCAGAGCGCCTCGTCGGCGTAGATGTTGCCGACGCCGCTGATCAGCCCCTGGTCGAGCAGCAGCCGCTTCACGCCCGCCGTACGGCGGCGGAGGCGGGCCACGAACGCGGCCTCGTCGAACGCCGGGTCGAGCGGGTCGCGCGCGATGTGCGCGATCTCGGTGGGCAGCTCCGCGCCGCCCTCGGCGAAGGACAGGCCGCCGAACATCCGCTGGTCGACGAACCGCAGCTCGGGGCCGTCGTCGGCGAACCGGAACCGCACCCGCAGGTGTCGCTCGTCGGCGGCGTCGGCCGGCTGCACCAGCATCTGGCCGCTCATGCCGAGGTGGCCGAGCAGGGCGTCGCCGGTGTCCAGGGGCAGCCACAGGTACTTGCCGCGGCGGCGGGCGTCGGTGAACGTGCGCCCGGTCAGCCGGGCGACGAAGTCGGCGGGGCCGGCCAGGTGCCGGCGGACGGGACGCGGGTGGAGCACCTCGACCGCGGCGACGGGCCGGTGGAGCACGTGCGCCTCGAGGCCGCGACGGACGACCTCGACCTCGGGGAGCTCAGGCACCCCGACCGTTCGCCGCAGTCGCGGCGGTCGTGACGGTGGGGTCGCCGTACTCGTGGGAGAGCGTGCGGTACGCCGACTCGGCGGCCTGCTGCTCGGCCTCCTTCTTCGAGCGGCCGATGCCGTGGCCGTGCATCCGGTCGCCGACGCGCACCTGCGCGGTGAACGTCTTCTCGTGGTCGGGACCCTCGTCCTCGATCAGGTACTCGGGGACGCCGAGCTCGTGGACCGAGGACAGCTCCTGGAGGCTGGTCTTCCAGTCCAGCCCGGCGCCGAGTCCGGCGGCGGACTCCAGCAGCGGGTCGAAGAGCAGATGGATCATCTGTGCCGGCGTTGTCGAAGCCGCCGCTGAGGTAGACCGCACCGATCACGGCCTCGACCGTGTCGGAGAGGATCGAGGCCTTGTTGCGGCCGCCGGTCGACTCCTCGCCCTTGCCGAGCTTGATGTGCTCACCGAGGCCGATGGTGCGGGCCACCTCGGCCAGGGCGCGGGCGTTGACGACGGCCGCCCGCAGCTTGGCCAGCAGTCCCTCGGAGAGCGTCGGGCTGGGTGACGTACAGGGTCTCGGTGATGACCACCCCGAGCACCGAGTCGCCGAGGAACTCCAGCCGCTCGTTGGTGGGCAGGCCACCGTGCTCGTAGGCGTAGGACCGGTGCGTCAGGGCAAGGTCCAGCAGCTCGTCGGTCAGCTCAGGACCGCCGAGCTGCTCGCGCAGCGCGTCCAGCCGGTCGTCCGCCGTGGTGGCCGGGTCCGACGGGGCGCCGGACGCGGTCAGTCGGGGCCCCCGACGCGGCGGGAGCGCAGCGAGCGCCGTGGTGGGGTGATCAGAGGACCTGACGCCGCTCGGCCCGCGCGCCGTACTGGCCGCACTGGGGGCACGCGCGGTGCGGGAGGTGCTTCGAGCCGCACGCGGGGTTGCTGCAGGTCACCAGCTGGGGCGCGGAGGCCTTCCACTGCGAACGGCGGTGGCGCGTGTTGCTGCGCGACATCTTCCGCTTCGGGACAGCCACGGTTACTCCTTCTCGGGGCCGGAGTCGGCCCGCTTGTCGTCGTCGGTCGCGGGGGCCAGTCCGCCTGCCATCTCGGCTGTCACCTGAGAAAGGCCCGCCCAGCGGGGGTCGATCGGTTCCTCGTGGGCGTGACCGGGGTCGTCCGCGAGCCGTGCGCCACACTCGGCGCACAACCCGGGGCAGTCCTCCCGGCACAACGGCTGGAACGGCAGTGCAAGCACCACCGTGTCCCGCAGCACCGGTTCGAGGTCGAGCAGGTCGTCCCTCGAGCCGGCTGACATCCTCGTCGTCATCGATCTCCCGGGTGTCCGGGTCGTCGTAGACGAACAGCTCCTGGAAGTCGACGTGGATGGTGTCCTCGATCGGTTCCAGGCACCGTACGCACTCTCCCTCCAGGTCGACCTCTGCCTCCCCGGTGACGAGCACGCCCTCCATGACCGCTTCCAGGCGCAGGTCGATCTCGACCGGCGCACCTTCGGGGACACGGAGGACCTCGATGCCGAGCTCTGCTGGGGCTTCGGCCCGGAACGACCTCTGACGCTGGGACCCCGGGCGGCGGCCGAGCTCGCGTGTGTCGAGCACGAGCGGCGCTCTCGGGTCCAGGCTGCTCAGGAGGTCACTTCCGGGATTGGGCGCATCAACAGAACCGGGAAAGTCTATCGGTCAGGGCGACCACGGCCAAAACGAGCGGACGCAGGGGTGCGGGGGCGATCGGCACACGCTCGGCGACCGTGCGGTCGAGCGGTGACTGCGCGCTATGCAGGGCCTCGCGCAGCCCGCTCGGCGAGCCGGACGGTGAGCCGCTGCAGAACGTCGGGCGGCACCAGCTTGGAGACGTCGCCTCCGAACATCGCGACCTCCTTGACCAGCGAGGACGCGAGGAAGGAGTACTCGGGGCTGGTCGGGATGAAGACGGTCTCGACATCGACCAGGCTGGAGTTCATCTGGGCCATCTGGAGCTCGTAGTCGAAGTCGGAGACCGCGCGCAGCCCCTTCACGATCGCCCCGATCCCGCGCTCCTCGCAGAAGGTCGTCAGCAGGCCCTCGAACCCCGCGACGGTGACGTTGTCGAACTCGGCGCAGACCTTCTCCAGCATCTCGATCCGCTCCTCGGCGCTGAACAGCCGGGCGTCCGCCTTGGACTTGTTGACGCCGACGGCGACCACGACCTCGTCGAAAAGCGCGGAGGCCCGGGAGATGATGTCGATGTGCCCGTTGGTGACGGGGTCGAACGACCCGGGGCACGCGGCTCGGCGCACGGGGAATCTCCTGGGGGCGAAGGTGAGGGACGGGGAGGTCCATCCATCGTGACCGCTGGGAGCGCCTCGTGTCGAGTCGGGTCGGGTCGACGACGGACGACGCCCCTGGAGTGTCAGTCGGCGGTGGCGTACCAGAGCATCGTCTCGCCGTACTCCTTGTGGCGCTCGCCGCGTGATTCCCGGCGGCCACGCCGGCTCCTCGCCGCGCGCGGACCGCTCCACCACCACGGTGGCGCCGTGGGTCAGCCAGCCGTTGCCGGCCAGGGAGTCGAGCACCCGGGACAGGTCCGGGTCGGCCAGCGCGTAGGGCGGGTCCAGGAACGCGACGTCGTACGGCGCGCGAGGTGGCCGGGCGACGGCCTTCTCGACCGAGGCGGCGACCACCTCGGCCCGCCGGAAGCCGAGGTCGTCGGCGTTCTGCTGCACCAGCCTGGCGGTGCGCCGGTCGCTCTCGACCAGCGTGGCCACCCCGGCTCCGCGCGACATCGCCTCCAGCCCGACCGCGCCGGAGCCGGCGTACAGGTCGAGCACCCGCAGCCCCTCCAGCGACCCGAGTGCCGACTCGAGCGCGGAGAAGAGCGCCTCGCGCACACGGTCGGCCGTCGGCCGGGTGCGTTCCCCGGCCGGCGTCCGCAGCCGGCGACCGCGAGCCGAGCCCGCCACGATGCGCGTCATGGGGGGTGTTCATGTCTTCTCCAGGAAGTCGGCCTGGTCCTGCAGCCCGGCCGCGGCGGCACGCAGGTCGTCGTGGCGACCGAGCTCAGGATCCTCCTCGACGAGCTCCGTGGCCAGAGTGCGGGCCAGCCGGATCGTGTCGAGGTCGTCGAGCACCGACAGCAGCTTGAGCGTCGAGCGCCGCCCGGACTGCTCGGTGCCGAGCACGTCGCCCTCGCGCCGCTGGCGGAGGTCGACCTCGGAGAGCGCGAAGCCGTCGCGGGTGCCGGCGACGGCCTCCAGACGCTCCAGCGAGACCGACCCGGCTGCGGCGCTGGTGACCAGCAGGCACAGCCCGGGGTGCTCGCCCCGTCCGATCCGGCCGCGCAGCTGGTGGAGCTGGGAGACGCCGAAGCGCTCGGCGTCGAGGACCACCATCACCGAGGCGTTGGGCACGTCGACCCCGACCTCGATCACGGTCGTGGAGACGAGCACGTCGATCTCACCCGCGGCGAAGGCCCGCATCACGGCGTCCTTGGCGTCGGGCGTCATCCGGCCGTGGAGCTTCTCGACCCGCAGCCCGTGCAGCGGACCGTCGGCGAGCTCGGGCGCGGTCTCCTCGACGGCGCTGAGCGTCGACTCGTCGTCATCGGGCTCGCCGCTGTCATCGGAGCCGGGCCGATCCGCGGGCACACGACGTACGCCTGCCGGCCGGCGGCGACCTCCTCGCGGATCCGCTCCCAGGCGCGGTCGAGCCAGGCCGGCATGGCCCGGGGCACGACGGAGGTCTGCACGTCGGCCCGCCCCGCAGGGAGCTCGGTCAGGGTCGAGGTGTCGAGGTCGCCGAACACCGTCATCGCGACGGTGCGCGGGATCGGGGTCGCGGTCATCACGAGCACGTGGGGCGGCTTCTCGGCCTTCGAGGTCAGGGCGGCACGCTGCTCGACGCCGAACCGGTGCTGCTCGTCGACGACGACCAGTCCGAGGTCGAAGAACGAGACGTTGTCCTCGAGCAGCGCATGGGTGCCGACCACGATCCCGGCGTCACCACTGGCGACGTCGAGCAGCGCCTGGCGCCGGGCCGGCGTGCCCATCGAGCCGGTCAGCAGCGCCACCCGGGTGCCGTCGGCGTCACCGCCGATCAGGCCGCCCTCGGCGAGCGGTCCGAGCAGCTGCCGGATCGACCGGTCGTGCTGCTGCGCGAGCACCTCGGTCGGGGCGAGCAGCACCGCCTGCCCGCCGGAGTCGACCACCCGCAGCATGGCGCGCAGCGCCACGATCGTCTTGCCGGAACCGACCTCCCCCTGGAGCAGCCGGTGCATCGGGTGCGGCCTGGCGAGGTCGTCGAGGAGGGTCTCCCCGACCGCACGCTGGCCGTCGGTCAGGGCGAACGGCAGCCGACTCGTCGAACCGGTCGAGCAGCCCGCCGTCACGCCCGGTCCGCGGCTGCGCCGGGCGCAGCGCGAGGTCGCGGCGGCGCTGCGCGAGCACGACCTGGGTCACGAACGCCTCGTCGAACTTGAGCCGCTTCTGGGCCGTCTTGACCTGGGCCCAGGAGTTCGGCCGGTGCACCCAGGTCAGGGCGGTGCGGGCGTCGAGCAGGTCCTGCTCCTTGCGCACTCGCTCCGGGAGCACGTCGGGCACCGTGTCGACGAGGTCGAGCGCGACGCGCACGGCATCCTCGATCTGCCAGGTGTCGACGTTGCCGGAGGCGCGGTAGATCGGGATCAGCTCGGGCACGCGTCGTACGCCTCGCTGGCGTCGCCCTCGGCGGCGTACATCTTGGCGCGCGGGTTGTTGAGCTCCCAGTGCCCGCTGAACCACTTGAGCTTGCCCGAGAAGAGCCCGTAGCGGCCGACCGCGAACTCGCCCTCGCGCCAGTGCGCGGTGTTGGCGTGCTTGTCGAAGAAGGTGAGAGCGAGGCTGCCGTCGCTGCCGCTTGATCCGGACCTCGGTGCGGTAGGCGGTACGACGCGTGCGCCGGTCCTGGTAGGTCTTGAGCGCACTGCTCGTCACCTGCCCGAAGAGGCTGATGAAGTCGCCCTCGTGTGAGCTCGCCGAGGTCGCTGAGCGAGCCCTTGGCGACGTAGCTGCGGGGGTAGTGGCCGAGCAGGTCGCCGACCGTGTGCAGGTCGAGCGCCTTCTCGACCTTGGCTGCGTCCTTGCCGGCGACGGCCGCGATCCGCGCGTCCCAGGTGATGGTGGAGGCCACGCTCACTCCACCGCCAGGAGGAGGGGGTAGCGCTCCTGACCGCCCTCGTAGACCACGACGTCGACGCCGTGGAAGTGCTCCTCGACGTACGACGCACCGCGCTCGGCCAGCTCGCTGCCGCCGTAGCCGGCGACCATCGTGACCAGCTCGCCACCACCCGACAGCAGCAGGTCGAGCACGTCGGTGGTCACGTCGAACAGGTCGTCGCCGACGCGCACGAAGTCGCCCTCGACCGCGCCGAGCACGTCGCCCGGCGAGCAGGCTCCGGCGCTGGTCATCGCCTGCTTGGCTGCGATCGTGACCGCACCGTGCCGCGCGTGGCGTGCGGCGGAGGTCATCGCCACTACGTCGGCCTCGATCGGGCGGCCCGGCTCGTGCACGGCCAGCGCGGCGATGCCCTGCACCTGGGCGCGGGTCGGCACCACGACCACCTTGATCCCCAGCCCGGACGCCGCCCCGGCCGCCGCCTCCGCCACCGCCACGGAGTCGGGGTCGTTGGGCAGCACGATCACCTGCTGCGGCGCCGGTGGCCTCGATCGCGGCCAGGATCTCGCCGGTCGAGGGCCGGCGGCCCGGGCCGCCGGGGATCACGGTGGCGCCGGCCGCGGCGAACAGATCCTCCAGACCGGGACCTGCCGCGACCGCGACCACCGCCCGCCCGGTGGGCTGCGACCGGGAGCCGCGGGTGCGCTCGAGCTGCTCGGCGAAGTGGGTGACCTGGATCCGCCGCGGGGTGCCGGCCTCGATGCCCGCCTCCACGGCGCGGCCGACGTCGTCGACGTGCACGTGGACGTTCCACAGGCCCTCGCCGCCGACCACGACCAGCGAGTCGCCGAGGGGCGCGAGGCTCCGCCGGAGCGCGGGGATCGCGTCGTCGTCGGCGTCGAGGAGGTACATCACCTCGTAGGCCGGGCCGTCCGCGGTGAGGTCACCGGTCGGCAGTGACCGGCCGGGGCACCGGGATCGCGCGGCGGCCGATCGTGACCGTCGTGCGCGCACCGGCCGCTTGCCCGTGACCGCCGACTCGACGGCGTCGAGCACGACGCACAGCCCGCGGCCGCCCGCGTCGACGACGCCCGCGTCACGCAGGATCGCCAGCTGCTCCGGCGTACGGGAGAGGGCCTCGCGCCGCCGCGGCGGCCGCGGCCGTGATCACGGTCGTCGAGCCGGACGTCGGGGTCGGCGGCGGCCTTCTCCGCACCCTCGGCCGCCGCGGCCGCGACCGAGAGGATCGTGCCCTCGACCGGCTCGCCCACGGCGGCGTACGCCGCGTCGGAGGCCGCCCGCAGCGCCTGGGCGAACACCGACGGCGATCCGGTCGTCGGGACCGGCCTGGCCGATCCGGCGGATCAGCGCGCCGACCAGCTGGCTGAGGATCACCCCGGAGTTGCCGCGGGCACCGAGCAGCGCGCCGCGGGAGTACGACGCGAGGGCCACTCGCAGGTCTCCCGTCCCCGCGGACCCGGCGAGCCGCTCGACCATCTGGTCGCGGGCGCTCTCGACGGTGAGGTACATGTTGGTGCCGGTGTCGCCGTCGGGCACCGGGTAGACGTTGAGCGCGTCGATCTCCTCGCGCGCGGCGCCGAGCCCCTCGACTGCGAGGTCGGCGTAGCGGAGCAGCACGGAGAGGTCGAAGGTGGCGATCTCGTCCCCCCGCTCGCGGCCATGAGCGGGACGGTTAGTCGTTCGCCCTCGATTCGCGTCGCGACCGGGTCTCGGTTAGTCTTGTGCGGTTGCCCGAGCGCTGCCCAGCGGTCGCCCGGGCCCTTCGATCTCGAACTTTCAGCAAGCAACAAGGAGTGCACGGTGGCTGCCGTCTGCGACATCTGCGCCAAGAAGCCCGGCTTCGGCAACAACCGACCCTGGTCGCGCAAGATCACGAAGCGTCGCTTCGACCCCAACATCCAGCGCGTCCGCGCCACCGTCAACGGTGCGCCGAAGCGTCTCAACGTGTGCACCGGCTGCCTCAAGGCCGGCAAGGTCACGCGCTGACCTGAGCCACCGCGTCATCCGGAGGCCGTCCCCCTGGGGGCGGCCTTTCGTCATGCCCGCCGACGCCGGTGCGCGGCCGCCTTGACCCGGTTCTGGCACCGGGTGGAGCAGAACCTCCGGCCGCCGTTGCGTGAGGCGTCCACGTAGACCCGGTCGCAGCCCGGCGCGTCGCACACGCCCAGCCGCCCGGCGAGGTCGCTGCCGAGCGCGACCGCGAGCCCGGCCGCGAGCCCGGCCGCCCAGCCCCGCGCCACGGTCACGTCGGGACCGTGGAAGTGGAGGCTCCAGCCGGCGCCGAACTTGTCCAGCTGCGGGCGCGCCTCGGTGGCCCGCAGCAGCGCGTTGACCAGCTCCGCCGCCGTGTCGAGGTCGTCACGCGCCACCGCGTCGAACACCGCCGCACCTGCTGCACCACCGCGTCCAGCCGCCCCGCGTCCTCGGGGCTCACGCGGGTGACGCCGCCCTGCCCGTCCAGCGCCATGGCTCACCGCGTCGACCAGCGCCTCCCCCTCCGGCCGGCGGACCGGACGACCGCCGTCCGACCCCGGGGTGAGCGCGTTGACCAGGCGCACCGCCGTGCCGATCAGGGCGAGCACATGACTGTCGAAGTGCATTTGACCAGTTACTCCCACTGTCGTATCGTCGCCGTACATCACTGATCATAGGGCTTTCGTCAGTCATGGAGGTGCGACGTGCGCCCCTGGCCTGACCTTCCGCGGCCGGTCCTGGTGCTGGTCGCCGCCCGCGCGGTCAACCAGCTCGGCGCGTTCACGTTGCCGTTCCTTGCCGTGGTGCTGGTGCGCGAGCGGCACGCGTCGCTGGCGACGGCCGGCCTGGTCACGGCGCTGTTCGGCGTGGCCACGATCCCCTCGCGGCTTGCCGGCGGCCGGCTCGCCGACCGGATCGGCAACCGGGCCACCGTCGTGCTCGGCCTCACCGGGTGTGCCGGCGCCCAGCTCGCGATCGCGCTCGGTACGTCGCTGGCCCAGGCGATGGTCGCCGCGGCGGTCCTGGGGCTGGCGTTCGAGCTCTACGAGCCGCCCAGTCAGGCGATGATCGCCGACCTCACCGACGCCGAGTCCCGGCCCCGGGCGTTCGGACTGTTCGGCGCCGCGCTCGCGGCCGGCGGCGCCGGCGCGGGCCTGCTCGCGACGGTGCTCGGCTCGGTCGACCTGCGCCTGCTGTTCGTGGTCGACGCCGGGACGTGTCTCGCCTGCGCGGCCGTGGTCGGGCTGGCGCTCCCGGAGTCAGCCCGTCGTACCTCCCGGGAGCCGGTGACCGCGAGCCCGTGGCGTGACCCGCGCCTGCTCGCGATGCTCGCGGTCGGCACCTGCTTCGCGACCCTCTACCTGCAGATCCGGGTCGGGCTGCCGCTCACGATGGTCGAGCGCGGGTTGCCGGCGGCCCAGTTCGGGGTGCTGATGACGGTGTCGTCGGTGACGGTCGTGCTCGCGCAGCCGCTGCTGGCGTCGCGGCTGGTGCCCGGCAACCCGTTCGGCGCGATGCGGGTCGGCTACCTGGTGCTCGGCGCTGGGCCTGGCCGGCACCGGCTGGGCGTCCGGCCTGGCCGGCTTCCTCGCGACCACGGTCGTGTGGAGCGTCGGCGACGTGCTGCTGCTCGGGCTCCCCTTCGCGATCGTCTCCGGGCTGGCCCCGGAGGGGGCCCGCGGCCGCTACCTCGCGGCGTACGGCATCTGCTGGGGCTTCGCCGCCGTCCTCGCCCCGCTCCTCGGCACCCGACTCCTCGACACCGGCGGCCCCCGTCTGCTCTGGCTCACCTGCGCCGCCCTCGCGCTCGTTCTCGCCGCTGCTCCAGCCGGCGCTGCGCCGGGTCGTGACCGGATAGTCCGATGCCGAAAGGCACCGGATTCGCCGCGGTCAACGGTGCCTTACGGCATCGGACTACCTCAGAAGTGCGCGTGCCCCCGCGGCCCGTCGTACGACGCGCCGTCGACGGTGACGCCCTCGCCGGCGGAGACCGAGCCGATCACGGTCCAGCCCTCGGGTACGGCGGCGAGGCCGGGGAACGTGGCCACGATCGGGTGGTCGTCACCGCCGCCCGAGCACGAACTGCATCGGGTCGACCCCGAGCGCGGCACCGACCGCCTGCAGCGGCTCGGCGAGGTCGAACGCGGCGGTCTCGACGTCGATCGCCACCCCGGAGTCCTCGGCGATGTGGCCGAGGTCGGCCAGCAGCCCGTCGGAGACGTCGATCATCGCGGTGGCGCCGGCCTTCGCGCCCACCATGCCCGCGTCGTACGGCGGCGCCGGGCGCTGGTAGGCCTCCACCAGCTTGCGCGGCGAGCGGAACCCGCGCGCGAGCACGGCCAGGCCACCCGCCGCCCAGCCCTGCCGACCGCGATCGCGACCACGTCGCCCGGCCGGCGGCGCCGGACCGGAGCACCGGCGCCACCTCGCACGCCGCCGAGCACGGTCAGCGCGATCACGACCTGCTCCGCGCGGGTCAGGTCGCCGCCGACGACGGACGCACCCGACCTCGGCGCACTCCTCGGCCGATCCCGCGCGCCAGGTCGAGCGCCCACTGCACCGGCAGCGTCGCCGGTGCGGCCAGCCCGACCGTCATCGAGTGCGCCCGGCCGCCCATCGCGTTGATGTCCGAGAGCGCCTGCGGCGGCCGCCTTGTGCCCGATCTGCTCGGCGCTCGCCCAGTCGCGCCGGAAGTGCCGGTCCTCGACGACCAGGTCGGTCGAGACCACCACGTGCGCCGGTGCGGATCCGCAGCACGGCCGCGTCGTCACCGGGACCGGTCACCACGTGCTCGCCCTGGGCGAACAGCGGCGCCAGCATCCCGATCAGGCCGAACTCGCCCACGTCGGCGAGCGTGGCTGTCCGCGCGCGACGGATCCGAGACCGGTCATGGCAGCCATCCGATGCATCCGACCCGCAGTGGGCCGGGTCCGAGTTTCCGGGGTGCGCGCATACGTGTAGGTTTCGAGACGCCCTGAGACCTACGGGTGACCGACCTTCGACAGCGCAAGGGAGATGCACATGGTGGTGCAGGCCTACATCCTGATCCAGACCGACGTCGGCAAGGCCGCCGAGGTCGCGAAGTCGATCACCGACATCAAGGGCGTGATCCTCGCCGAGGACGTCACGGGCCCCTACGACGTCATCGTCCGGGCCGAGGCCCGCAACGTCGACGAGCTCGGCAAGCTGGTCGTCGCGAAGGTGCAGACCCTCAACGGGATCACCCGCACGCTCACCTGTCCGGTCGTCCACATCTGACGACCTTGACCGTTCTGGGGCCCGTCGTACGACGCCTCGCACCTCGCGGGTGCGGGGCGTCGTCGTCTGTACGACGCTGCTGCTCGCGAGCGGCTGCGCCGTCTCGTCGACCCGCCGGACGCCGACGCGGCGACCCGGTCCGCGTGCGAGCCGTTCGTCGACGGCGGTCCCGGACCGGCTGGCCGACCAGGCGCAGCGCGACGTCTCCGACGCGCGCCCGCGCGGCGGCCTGGGGCGACCCCGCGATCGTGCTCACCTGCGGGGTCGGCCGGCCCGACGGGCTTCACCCGGATCTCGGCCTGCCAGAACTGGAACGGCGTCGACTGGTTCGTCCCCGACGGCGAGTTCGCCGACCACCCGGTCGACGTCACCATGACCACGGTCGGGCCGCACCCCGCGGATCCGCGGTGCGGGTGCCCGAGGACTACTGGCCGCCGACCTCGGTGATGATCGACCTCGCGCCGTCCGTCAAGCAGCACACGAGGAAGACCGGCGGCTGCGTCTGAGCGGCGCAGCGGTCAGCGGAGGCCGGTGGTGCGCGCGAGCGCGAGCCCGATCAGCCGGTCGACGAGCGCCGGGTAGTCGAGGCCGGTCGCCGCCCACGCCCGCGGGAAGACCGACGTCGGGGTGAAGCCGGGCATCGTGTTGAGCTCGTTGATCACGACCCGGCCGTCGTGCTGGACGAAGAAGTCGACCCGGGCCAGGCCCTCGCAGCCGAGCGCCGTGAACGCCTGCCCGGCGAGGTCCCGGATCTCGTCGGAGAGGTCGTCGTCGATGTCCGCCGGGATCTCGCAGCCGGCTCGCCTCGTCCGCGAGGTACTTGGCCTCGAAGTCGTAGAACTCGTGGTCGCCCTGGACCGTGATCTCGGCGACCACGCTGGACTCGGGCGCGCCGCCGTCCCGGCCCGGCGATCACGCCGCACTCGATCTCGCGGGCGTCGACCCCGGCGAACGCCTCGACCAGCACCCGCGGGTCGTGCCGCCGGGCCTCCTCGATCGCCTCGTCGAGCCCGTCGATGTCGTGCACCTTGCTGATCCCGTAGCTGGAGCCACCGCGGCACGGCTTCACGAACACCGGGAAGCCGAGCGCCCGCACCGCCTCGCGGCACGCCTCCGGTCGTCGACCCAGCCCTGCGGGGTGACCAGCACGTGCGGCAGCACCGGCAGCCCCTCGGACCGGAGCACGACCTTCATGAAGTGCTTGTCCATGCCGACCGCCGAGGCGAGCACGCCGGCGCCGACGTAGCGCACGCCGGCCATCTCGAGCAGTCCCTGGATGGTGCCGTCCTCGCCCCACGGCCCGTGCAGCACCGGGAAGACGACGTCGACGTCGCCGAGCTGCCGGGGTACGTCGGCGGCGTCCTGCACGACCAGCTCCGAGGTGCCGTCCGCGGCCGGGCGCCAGCTGGACGCCCGGCAGCGGCCGGGTCGACCGCGGGCAGCTCGCCGGCCGGGCCCGAGGGCCAGCCGCTGCGGGTCGCCGCTCTCGAGCACCCAGTGTCCGTCGGGCGCGATCCCGATCGGCACCACGTCGTACTTCGTCCCGGTCGATGGCGGCGAGCACGCTGCCCGGCGGTGATGCAGGAGATGCCGTGCTCGTCGGACCGGCCACCGAAGACGACGGCCACGCGGGGCTTGGAGGAGTGCTCATCGGACTGCTGACCCTACGCGCAGCGGGCATCGGTCGCCGACGACCCTAGGGTGGTGCCATGGCCGCACCTCCTAGGGTGTGTCCCACCGACCGACCTGCCCGACCCTGCACCCGAGACGCTGGCGGTGACGGCCGGCCGGCCCGCCGCACGAGCCCGACGCGCCGCTCAACACGCCGATCACGATGGCCTCGACGTACGTCGCGGGCGGCGACCTGGAGTACGGCCGCTACGGCAACCCGACCTGGAGCCGCGTTCGAGGACGCGCTCGGCGCCCTCGAGGGCGGTCGCTGCCTGGCGTTCGCCAGCGGGCTCGCCGTCGGCCGCCACCGTGTTCGACCTGGTCCAGCTCGGCGAGAAGGTGGTGGTCCCGCGGCACGCCTACCAGGGCAGCCTGGGTCAGCTCGACGACCTCGAGCTGCGCGGGCCGGCTGAAGGCGGTGCGGGTCGACATCGAGGACACCGCGGCCGTGGTCGAGGCCTGCACCGACGCGTCGCTGGTCTGGCTGGAGTCGCCGACCAACCCGGCCCTCGAGGTCGCCGACCTGCCGGCGATCATCGCGGCGGCCCACGACGCCGGCGCCTACGTCGTGGTCGACAACACGTTCGCCACTCCCCTGCTCCAGCGACCGCTGGAGCTCGGTGCCGACCTGGTCGTGCACTCGGCGACGAAGTACATCTCCGGCCACTCCGACGTCGTCCTGGGTGCCGTCGCGACCCGCAGCGACGAGCTGTACGCGCGTGCTCAAGGGCCGACGCGACCTGATCGGCGCGATCGCCCGGTCCGTTCGAGACCTGGCTCGCGCTGCGCGGGCTGCGCACGCTTCCGGTGCGGATGGAGCGCGCGCAGGCCAACGCCGTCGAGCTGGTGCAACGGCTGCGCGGTCGGCCCGAGGTGTCGGCGGTCCGCTACCCGGGCTTCGGCGCGATCATCGCGATCGAGCTGACCGGCGGCGAGGTGGCCGCCGAGCTGCTCACCCACACGACCCCCTGTGGGTGCACGCGACCAGCCTCGGCGGGGTCGAGTCGACGTTCGAGCGACGCCGGCGCTGGACGACCGAGGCCGCCGTCGATCGACGTGTCCCTGGTGCGGATGTCGGTCGGCCTCGAGCACGTCGACGACCTGTGGGACGACCTGGAGCAGGCGCTGGACCAGCTGCCCGGCTGACGCGTCAGTCGCGCTCGGACTTGGTGGCCCGGTTGATGAACGCGTCGACCATGTCGCGGGCGCCGATGTCGCCGTTGATCACCTCGGTGACGTGCTCGGCGATCGGTGCGTCGATGCCGGTACGACGGGCCAGGTCGCGGATCGACGTACACGACTTGGCGCCCTCGGCCACCTGACGGGTGGAGTCGATGATCTCCTGCGTGGTCATCCCCTGGCCGAGCTTCTCGCCGAAGGTGCGGTTGCGCGACAGCGGCGACGAGCAGGTGGCCACCAGGTCGCCGAGCCCGGCCAGGCCCATCAGGGTCAGCGGGTCGGCGCCGAGCGCCATCGCCAGCCGCGCGGTCTCCGCCAGCCCGCGCGTGATCAGCGACGCGGTCGTGTTGTCGCCGAAGCCGAGTCCGGCGGCCATGCCGACGCAGAGGCCGACCACGTTCTTGTAGGCGCCACCGATCTCGCAGCCCAGCACGTCGGGCGTCGAGTACGGGCCGGAACGCCCGCGTGTGCACCATCTCCTGCACCCGCTTGGCGACGTCCTCGTCGGCGCACGCCACCACCGACGCCGCGGGCTCGCGGCGCGCGATCTCGCTCGGCCAGGTTGGGCCCGCTCACCACCGCGATCCGCTCCGGACCGGCGCCGGTGACCTCCGCGATCACCTCGCTCATCCGCTTGAGCCGGCCGAGCTCGACGCCCTTCATCAGCGACACCAGCACCGTGTCGCGCGGGATCAGGTCGGCCCACTCGGTGAGGTTCTCGCGCAGCGTCTGCGACGGCACTGCGAGCACCATCAGCTCGGCGCCGGCCAGCGCCTTCTCGGGGTCGTGCGTCGCCGAGATCGTCGGCGGCAGCTCGATCCCGGGCAGGTAGTCGGTGTTCTCGTGCTTGTCGTTGATCGTCGAGCAGACGTCCTCGCGCCGGCCCCAGATCGTCACGTCGTTGCCGGCGTCGGCCAGGATCATCGAGAACGCGGTGCCCCACGAGCCAGCACCGAACACCGCCACCTTGCTCATGACGCGTCCCTCTTCCGCTTCGGGTTCCTGGTGCGGGTTGCCGGTCTGCTGGACGCCCTCCTTGCGCGGGTCGAACCGCACCGGCCGGCGCCGGCTCCCCGCGCAGGTCCTCGACCAGCGCCGGTGATCGCGGCCATGATCCGGTCGGTCGCCTCGTGCAGCACGGCGTTGGTGAGCTCGCCGTCGTGCACGGCCGCGAGCAGGTCGGACAGGTCGACCGGGTCGCCGGCCTTGACCTTGATCGTCTTGCGCGGGCAGCAGGTCCGGCTTGCCGTACGGCGGGAGCAGCTCCTGCACGCCCCACTGGCCGATCGGGATCACCGGGCAGCCGGTCACGAGCGCGACCCGCGCGGCGCCGGTCTTGCCGCGCATCGGCCACAGGTCGGGGTCGCGGGTGATCGTGCCCTCGGGGTAGAACGCCACGAGCTGGCCCTCGCGCACCGCCTCGACCGCCGCGTCGAACGACTTCGACGCGTCGGCTGCTCAGCCGGGCCACGGGGATCTGGCCGGCGTTGACCGCGATCGTCTTCACGAACGGCATCTCGAAGACTTCCTGCTTCGCCAGGTAGCGCACGATCCGGCCGTGGTCGTAGATGAAGTGGGCGTAGGTCAGCGGGTCGGCGTGGGAGAGGTGGTTCATCACCACGACGCAGCCGCCCGTCGGCCGGGATCTTGAGGCCGTCGTGCCACTCACGCTTCGTCAACGCCAGCAGGGTGGGCTTGACCAGGGTCACCGCGATGGTGAACGCCCACCCTCGCTTCTGGTCGAGCTTGCGCTGTCGTGCCAACTCGCCTTCCCTCTCCTCGCCCCGGACTGCGTGACACTCTACTGCCGGTGACAGGATCGACCGCGATGTCCACGTCCACCGCCGGGTCGGCCCGGTTCACCCTCGTCGTACCGGTCAAGACGCTGAGCCCGCGCCAAGTCCCGGCTCACCGGCTTCACCGACGACGTCCGGCGCGACCTGGTGCGGGCGTTCGCCCTCGACGCGCTCGGCGCGGCGGCTCGTCGTGCCCGCTGGTCGGCGCGCGTCGTGGTGGTGACCGACGAGGCCGACCTCGCCGATCGACGCGCGAGCCTGGGGTGCGACGTGCTGCCCGACGAGGGCGACGGTGACCTCAACGCCGCGCTCCGTGCCGCCGTACGCCGAGCTGGCCGCCGGCCCCGCCGGACCCGTGGCCGCGATGCTCGGCGACCTGCCCGTGCCTGCTGCCCGACGACCTCGCGCACGGCGCTGGGCGCGGCTGCAGGGCAAGGGCTTCGTGGCGGACGCCGACGGGCACCGGTACGACGTTGCTGGCGGTGCACGCGGCCACGGACTTCGACCGCCGGTTCGGGCCCGGGCTCGCGTGCCGCGCACCTGGCGTCGGGAGCCGCGAGGTCACGGCCGCACGTGCCGACGCCTGCGCCAGGACGTCGACACGGCCGCCGACCTCGACGCCGCCCGGTTGCTCGGCGTCTGGGCGCGCACGACCGACGCACGTGCTCGCCGCGCGCCTGACCCCGGCACATGACGCCGGCGGCGGCCCCGGTCTCCCGGGGCCGCCGCCGTACGGTGGTTCAGGACTTCTTGGCCGTGAGCCTTCTTCGCCGGCGACTTCTTCGCCGCCGCCTTGGCCGGAGCCTTCTTCGCCGGCGCCTTCGTGGCGGGTGCCTTCTTGGCCGCGGTCTTGGCTCGCGGTCTTCTTGCGCGGGAGCCTTCTTGGCCGGCGCCTTGTTCGCCGCGGTCTTGGCCGCGGTCTTCTTCGCGGCGGGTGCCTTCTTCGCCGGCCGCCTTCTTGGCGGTGGACGCCTTCTTGGCCGTCGCCTTCGTCGGCAGCGGCCTTCTTCGCAGCCGCCTTCGCCGGGGCCTTCTTCGCCGTCGACTTCGCGGCAGTGGTCTTCTTCGCCGTCGTCTTGGCGTCGCCTTCTTCGCCGGCGCCGCGGCCTTCGCGGCGGCGAGGGTCAGCTTCGGCAGCTTCTTCGCACCCGAGACGACGGCCTTGAGGTCGGCTCCCGCGTTGAACTTGGGGACCGCGGTCTTCTTGGCCTTGATCCGCTCGCCGGTCCGCGGGTTGCGCACCCAGCGTGCCTCGCGGACCCGCTTCTCGAAGGACCCGAAGCCGGTGATCGCGACCTTCTCGCCACGAGCGACCTCGCGCGTGATCGTGTCGAGCACGGACTCCAGGCGTGTGCGGCGGCCTTGCGGTTGCCCTCATAGCGGCGGCAAGCGCGTCGATCAGCTGCGACTTGTTCACGAGTTTCCCTTCCGGATGAACCCGGCCGGGCAACCTGCCCGCCGTACCACATCGCACGCTAGGCACAGACAGGTAGGCCCCACAACGCCGCCACGCGTCGTTTCTTGCAAGTAATCAACGGCGAATAGTCGTCGGTTAACGATCGTTAACCGACGCGGATGCGCCGACAGGCTCAGAGGGTGACCGGCTTCCACGCACGGACGAGCGCCTCGTAGGCGTCGATGTCGTCGGCGTGGGACAGCGTGATGCCGACGTCGTCGAGCCCCTCGAGCAGTCGCCAGCGCGTGTAGTCGTCGATGTCGAAGCGAGTCCTCGATCGCGTCCGGCCCATCGCCAGCACGCACCGTGCGCGACTCGAGGTCGACGGTCACCGTGGCGCCCGGGTGCTCGTCGAGGTGGTCCCAGATCCGCTGCACGACCTTCTCGTCGACCTGGGCCGCGAGCAGTCCCGCCTTGCCTGCGTTGCCGCGGAAGATGTCGGCGAAGCGCGAGGAGATCACGACCCGGAACCCGTAGTTCTGCAAGGCCCACACGGCGTGCTCGCGCGACGACCCGGTGCCGAAGTCGGGGCCCGCGACCAGCACGGACGCCTCGGCGTACTCCGGTCGGTTGAGCACGAACGACGGGTCGTTGCGCCAGGCCGCGAAGAGCCCGTCCTCGAAACCGGTGCGCGTCACCCGCTTGAGGTACACCGCCGGGATGATCTGGTCGGTGTCGACGTTGCTGCGCCGCAGCGGCATCGCGACGCCGGTGTGGGTGCTGAACCTGCTCCATCGCTCAGACCTCCGGGGTCTCGACGGGCTCGACCACCGGCGACAGGTCGGCGGGGGACGAGAGCGTGCCGCGGACCGCGGTCGCCGCCGCGACGAGCGGCGAGACCAGGTGCGTGCGTCCGCCCTTGCCCTGCCGGCCTTCGAAGTTGCGGTTGGACGTCGAGGCGCTGCGCTCCCCCGGCTCGAGCTGGTCGGGGTTCATGCCCAGGCACATCGAGCAGCCGGCGCCGCGCCACTCGCCACCGGCCTCCTTGAACACCACGTCGAGGCCCTCGTCCTCGGCCTGGAGCCGCACCCGCACCGATCCGGGTACGACGAGCAGCCGCGTGTCCTTCGCGACGTGGTGGCCCCTGAGCACCTCGGCCGCGACCCTCAGGTCCTCGATCCGTCCGTTGGTGCACGAGCCGACGAAGACGGTGTCCACAGCGATCTCGCGCATCGGCGTGCCGGCGGTCAGGCCCATGTACTCCAGCGCCTTCTCCGCCGCCACCACGTCGCCGGCGTCCTCGAGGTCGGCCGGGTCGGGCACCGCAGCCGCCGAGCGGGACGCCCTGGCCGGGATTGGTCCCCCAGGTGACGAACGGCGTCATCGTCGAGGCGTCGAGCACGATCTCCTTGTCGTACTGGGCGTCCTCATCGGTGACGAGGGTCCGCCAGTGCTCGACGGCGGCGTCCCAGTCGGTCGCCCCTCGGTGCGCTCGGGACGTCCCTCGACGTAGTCGAAGGTCACCTGGTCGGGCGCGATCAGGCCGGCCTTGGCACCCCACTCGATACTCATGTTGCAGATCGTCATGCGGGCTTCCATCGAGAGCTCCTCGATGGCCTCGCCGCGGTACTCCACGATGTAGCCCTGCCCGCCCCCGGTGCCGGTGTGCGCGATCAGCGTCAGCACCAGGTCCTTGGCGGTGACGCCGGGCGGCAGCGACCCGTTGACGGTGACTGCCATCGTCTTCGGCTTCGCCTGCATCAGGGTCTGGGTGGCGAGCACGTGCTCGACCTCGGAGGTGCCGATGCCGAAGGCGATCGCGCCGAACGCGCCGTGGGTCGAGGTGTGGGAGTCGCCGCAGACGATGGTCATGCCCGGCTGGGTCAGACCGAGCTGCGGGCCGATGATGTGCACGATCCCCTGCTCGACGTCGCCGAGCGAGTGCAGCCGGACCCCGAACTCGGCGGCGTTGCGCGCGCAGCGTATCTACCTGGGTGCGCGACACCGGGTCGGCGATCGGCTTGTCCCAGTCGAGGGTCGGCACGTTGTGGTCCTCGGTCGCGAGGGTCAGGTCGGGGCGTCGTACGGTGCGTCCGGCGAGCCGCAGCCCTTCGAAAGCCTGCGGCGAGGTGACCTCGTGGATCAGGTGCAGGTCAATGAACAGCAGGTCGGGCTCGCCCATCGGCACTGCGGACCACATGCTCGTCCCAGATCTTCTCGGCGAGGGTCTTTCCCATGTCACTGCACTCCCTCGTGCGTCTCGATGTGGCGTCAGCTGCCGGCACCACTCTACGCCTTGCATCCCATGATCTGAGACGGCAGTATTGGAATATGGACAACTCGAGCGGGGTCGGCGTACTCGACAAGGCGGCCCTCGTGCTGGCCGCCCTGGAGGCGGGTCCGGCCACGCTGGCCGGGCTCGTGGCCGGCACCGGCCTGGCCCGGCCGACCGCGCACCGGCTCGCGGTCGCCCTCGAGCACCACCGGCTGGTGGCCCGCGACATGCAGGGCCGGTTCGTGCTCGGCCCGCGCCTCTCCGAGCTGTCCGCGGCTGCCGGCGAGGACCGGCTGCTCGCGTCGGCGGGCCCCGTGCTGGCGCGGCTTCGCGACATCACCGGCGAGTCCGCCCAGCTGTGGCGCCGTCAGGGCGAGTACCGCGTCTGCGTCGCCGCCGCCGAGCGACCCGACCGGCCTGCGCGACACGATCCCGGTCGGCTCGCAGCTCACGATGCGCGCCGGCTCGGCCGCACAGATCCTGCTGGCCTGGGAGGACCCGGAGCGCATGCACCGTGGCCTGCAGAACGCGGCGTACTCCGCCACGGCACTCGCCGGCATCCGGCGCCGCGGCTGGTCGCAGTCGGTCGGCGAGCGGGAGCAGGGGGTGGCCTCGGTGTCGGCTCCGGTCCGGGCTCCGTCCGGCAAGGTGATCGCGGCGGTGTCGGTCTCCGGGCCGCTCGAGCGGCTCTCGCGCCAGCCCGGCCGGATGCATGCTCCCGCGGTGCTGGCCGCGGCCGACCGGCTGTCCGAGTCGCTGAGGCGGGCAGCGGGCGGGTTTCCCCGTCATGTGGATCTCCGAGCTCAGTGATCGGCTCAGGTCCCGATCGACACGATCAAGCACTACCTGCGGATCGGCGTGCTCCCCCGCGGCCTCCGATCGCCACCGCCGCGGAGTACGACGAGACGCACGTCACCGGCTGCGCTGATCCGGGCGATGATCGAGGTCGGCGACATGCGGCTGGACTCCGTACGCCGGTCTTCGACGCCGTCGACGAGTCCCACGACAGCCTGCGCGACGCCCTCGGCCAGGCGCACTACGAGCTGTCGCGGCGTTTCCTCGAGGATCACGAACCCACGGCCGGGTCACTGGCGACCGTCGACGGCGTGATCGCCCGCCAGGACTGGCACATGGCCGAGGACAGCGTCCATCGCGCCGCGCTCGCAGCCTGGACGCCCTCGGCCAGGTGGACAGCTCGGTCAACGACGTCCTCCTCGACTTCTACGCCCGGATGGCGGGTGAGATCGCGGCCTTCGAGATCGCCCCACGTCGACGCGAGCAGCAGCCGCGACGCGCCGATCCGCAGTGTTGCGATCGGCACCGCGCTCTACGAGCCACTGATCGTCCTGCTGCGGCGCCTGGCGCAGGAACACGCCTCCCGCGACTGGGCGGCCGAGGCGAGCTGGCTGCCGACCGAGCCTCCACCGGTGGATGACCCGGGCAACGGTAGCTAGAAAAGGGCGTCCTGCTCGAGCGCGAGCAGGACCTGCTTGCGCTCGACCCCGCCGCCGTAGCCGGTGAGCGAACCGTCGGCCCCGATCACCCGGTGGCACGGGATCACGATCGGGATCGGGTTGCGGCCGTTGGCGAGGCCGACCGCGCGGGACGCCGCGTTGGTCATGCCCATCCGTCGGGCCACCTCGCCGTACGACGCGGTCTCACCCCACGGGATGCAGCTCGAGCTGGCGCCAGACCTGGCGCTGGAAGTCACTGCCCCCGGGCCTGAGCGGCAGGTCGAACGTGCGTCGCTCGCGGGCGAAGTACGCCACGGAGCTGGTCTCGGACCGCCACCAGCACGGGGTGGTCGTCGTCGCGGTCACCCAGTGGTCGGCCGTCGGGCCGCCACGGCGCGAACTCGATCGAGGTCACCACCCCTCCGCCGGCACCGTCACGCGCCACCACACGCAGGTCGCCCACCGGCGACTCCACGACCGTCCACATGGGGGTGAGCCTAGGCGGGGGCACCGACAGTCGTGGCCACCTGCCAGAGGTGGGTGAGGGCGTAGGAGCGCCACGGCCGCCAGGCCTCGCTCGCGGCCACCACGCCGGGCAGGTCGGTGCCCAGCCGTTCGGCGGCGCGACGCACCCCGATGTCGGTGGGCAGGAACACGTCGGGGTCGCCCAGTGAGCGCATCGCGCACGTGGTCGACCGACCACGGGCCGATGCCCGGCAGGGCGAGCAGCCGACGCCGGCGTCCGGGTGCCCCGAGGTCGACGTCTCCCCGTCGGCGACCGCCCGCGCCAGGCCGACCAGCGCACGGCCGCGGGAGCGCGGCATCGCGAAGTCCTCGGGCTGCGAGTCGCCGCGACCTGCTCCGGGGTCGGGAACAGGTGGGTCAGACCGTCGCCGAGGTCCGCCGGTGTGCCGACGGCGGTGACCATCCGGCTGGTGAGCGTGCGGGCGCCGGCCACGCTCACCTGCTGCCCGATCACGGTGCGCACGGCGACCTCGAACGACGTCGGTGTCCCGGTGCACGCGCAGGCCCGGTGTCGGCGCGGACCAGGCGGGTCAGCAGCGGGTGCGCCGGCGAGCGCCGCGTCGGCCGGCTCCGGGTCGTGTCCGGCGTCGACCAGCGCGGCGAGCCGGTCGCGTGGCGGCCGCGAGGTCGCGGGGTGGCCGTCGTACCCGCAGCGGACGGTGCCCGGCTCCGCGACCAGCGGGCGCACCTCGACCCGGGCCGGCCCGTGGGCGAGCCGCACACGGTGCGGGCGTAGACCCCGTCCATCGAGCGTCTCCACGCCCGGCACGCAGGACAGCCCGAGGAAGTGCACCAGTGCCGCGCGCGCGTAGGGCTCCCGCACCTCGATGACCACGTCCCGCACGCGTCCATCCAAGCCGACCGCTCCGACAGCGTGGGCCGGCGGGCGATTGGCGACGGTGAACGCCCTGGAGCCTCGAACGAGCGCGAGGTTCAGACCACCTCTGGCGCGGACTCGGTGTCCTGTTCGTAGTAGCCGGGGAGCAGCCGGGTCTCGTCGCCCTTGGAGGGGAAGAGGAATAACACAGCGGCACCGATGTGGTGGATATTCCGACGAGACTCGGTGGATCCGCGGGCAGGTTGGCTGGGAACTTGATCGGATGGAATGCTCAGGGGACGCTCTGCGCGTCTCCCCGGGGTCTGCCTGGCGCGAATGAGAACCGGGTGGCGCACCTCATCGTTCCGGGCGGAGCCGGTCTGTCGCGGCTGCGCGGGCCTGCCTGCGTGTGGCCAGGAGGTACTTGACCGCCTCCGTGGTGATGTAGGCGGTCACGACGGCGATCAGGATGGGTGCGGTTTGAAGCGCCCCGACCTGAGTCAGGAACGCGGCCATCAGCACCATGGAGAACGGTACCGGCGCGAACCCCGCGGGGACGGCGGCGAGCAGGCAGGTGAAGGTCAGTCCCAGTGGCAAGCCGGGGATGACTTGGTGGACGAGGACACCGGCGGTCCCGCCGACGAACAGCGAAGGAAAGATCGGGCCGCCGATGAAGCCGCTGCCCTGGCTGACGGCGAAGGTGAGCATCTTGGCGATCAAGATTGCCGCGAGCAGGCCCACGCCCAGGTTGCCCGCGTCGTTGAGTACGGTCTTGAGCTGATCGCTGCCGGAGAACATGGTCAGCGGCAGCGCCACGCCGACGATCCCGAATATCACGCCGCCCAGCGTTGATTTCGCGATGGCGGGGGCCTTGAGCCGGCCGAACAGCCGGGCCGCCGCCATCACGAACCCGGCCAGCAGCATCACCACCAGTGCGGCGAACAGGCCGAGGGGGATCCCGACGAGGAGCTGCCAGTCCTCGAACTCATAGGACGGCACCTGGTAGGCGTCTAGGAACATCGCGCCGGCGATGGCGAAGTAGATGCCGAACGAGACGCTCGATGCCACGATCTCCGCGGCGAGGGCCTTGGTGAACCGCTGCCCGCCCGGGCGGGCCGCCTCCAGGATCAGCATCACCACGATCAGCGTGCTGGAGAACAGCCCGCCGTATGCACCGGCGAACCCGGCCAGGGTGTTCACCTGGGAGTCCTCCGTGCTCAGCGCCCTTCGCTGGGCGAGCCAGGTTCCCGCGCCGCCGCCCATGGCACCCAGCGCCTTCTCCGGGCCGAGGCTGGAGCCACCGATCAGCGACACCGTCGAGACGGCCACAATCCCCGGCACCGGACGCGGGTCGACGTGCTCGGTCTTGAGGTCTTCGAACAGGCCAGGGATCTCCTCGGGCAGGCGGGTCAGACGGCGCAGCAGCCCGACGACGGCGCCGGCCGCGGCGGCGACCGCCACCCACCACCAACGCCCGCCGAACCAACCCGAATCGGAGTCGCTGTACCACTGGCCTCCGAAGTCGATCACTCCGATGAACACCAGACCGGCGACCCCACCGAACACGCCCAAGGCCACCGCGTACCCCAGCAGGAACCAGAACTCCCGGTTCTGCGTGACGGGCGGAGCCGCGGCCGGTTCGGATGACATGCTTACGACACGGGCCTCTCTCGATCAGCTTGCCGACGGGTCGAACAGCCCAGGGTCGTCATAACACCTTCACTCAAGGCAGTCTTCACCATGAAGGCACGATCGGCCACCGCTCGGTCACCGAGGCGCGTACCTCTGTACCCTCCGCAAACGCCCTGATCTCGGCACGAGCGGGGTCGCGGCGGATGCGGACATCTCGGGTCCCGCTCATGCTGCGCGTCCCGGCTCAGCCCGAGTCCTGCGGCAAGACCAGGCCATTGGCGGCCCGTCCCTGGTGAGGACACTGATGAACGGTTCCGTACCCGACCCACGAGGAGACGGAATGACCGACACCGAGGAGCCCCAGATGCCAACTCCGGCTCAACAGCGCCGCATGCTACTGATGGCCGCCGGGCGCGGCCTGGGGATCGCCACTGTCCTGACCGTGGCGTTCTTCTCGCTACCGCTGAAGGGTCTGGCCACGCTCCCGTTCGCCGTACCAGGTGATCGCGATCTTTCGGGCGACCTACCCCGTGGCCAAGGCCATCGAGGCGCTGTCCCTGACAGGCCCTCTGTTCCTGCTCCTTTTCGCGACGACGTACTTCCTGATGTCCCAAGCCGACTCCGCCAACTTCAACCTGTCGGGGCTCACCCGCAGCGACAGCCTCTACTTCACGGTCACCGTCTTCACCACCGTGGGTTTCGGCGACATCGTGGCCACCAGTCACAGCGCACGAGTATTGGTAACGGTTCAGATGATCCTCGACCTGATCCTCATCGGCGCAGTCATCAGGGCCTTCGTCGAGGCAGTAAGGAGGGCCTGAGAGACACCACGCACTCCATCCCCCGATGCCTAACAACAGGCAACAGGACATCGGCACGAGCGGATCGCTGATGACCGGATGGCCGCAGCGCACGCTGTCTGCGGCAGATTGGTGCACACGTCACGAGCGCTGCCCTCGCCGAGTGCCTAGTCCGAAAGAAGTCCGCAGGACTTTCGGAAGTCGTCGTCTGCTTCCATCGCTTGCCAGCCCATCCGCACCGGGCACCGCCGAGCCTGTCCACGTCGCTGCCGTTCTTCACCTAGATCACGTGGTGCGCAGCACCGGCTGCGGAGCGCTCAATGGACACCTAGGCCTCTGCGAAGGACGTGCCAGAAATGGACGACGTTGACCGGCTGCGCCGCCTCGCGTTCAATCTGGCGGCCGCCGACGCGCACCCGCCCACCGACGACTGGCTCGAGACTTCTCTCGACCCGAAGACATTGGCGCTGGTACGCCTCGGCGCAGTCGTGGCGATGGGTGGTGGCGCCGTTGCCTCCTATGGCGCCCTCACCGACGATGCGCTGGCCGCCGGAGCGACCGTCAGCGAGGTCGTCGATGTGCTGTTCGGCGCGCTCCCGATCGTGGGCACCGCGCGCGTCGTGGCTGCGGCTCCGGCTCTCGCGCTAGCGCTTGGTCACGACACGGATGACATCCCAGGTGCAGAGCGGTCGGAGCAGTGACGTCTCATCCGCCGAGCAGCCCGAGCGTGGTGGCCCGCCCGACGGCCTCACCACGGGAGGACACGCTGAGCTTTCGATAGATGGCGCTCACCTGCGTGCCGACCGTGTTGCGCGAGATCTGCAGTCGCTTGGCTATCTCGGCGATGGTGAGATGCGTCTGCAGGTAGGGAAGGAGCCGTAGCTCGGCCGAGGTCAGGGGTGACAAACCACGCTTTCCGACCGGGGTCGTCGACATGATCGCGCGGAACTCCGAGACCTGATCGGCCAGCGCGCCGAGTCGCGGCCGCCGACGGAGGACGTCGTCGATCTCGCGGAGGAGAAGTCTCGCGCCGGCCTGGTCACCGCGCATCGTGCAGACCTTCGCGAGCTGCAGCCGGCCCCGGGTCGCCAGGAACGGGAGCACGAACGTGCTCGCCGGACGTACCCGCATTCCCTCGGTGAGCCGGCGATCGGCCTCGGCCAGGTCTGCCTGGTGCATGGCCAGGCGGGCCGCAGCCGCAAAGGTGAGGATGCTGATGGCGTAGTCGTGCATCCGGTGCTCCTCGACGATGCGGAGGGCGGTCCCGACGCGATCGGCGGCCTCGTCCCAGCGGCCAGCCTCGATCGCGATCAGGGCCAGCTCGGAGTCGCTGAGGACGACGGTGTCCGTGTGCCCCAGCGCCAGTCCGACGGACGTCGCCTCCTCGAGCGTGGCCACGGCGCGGTCCAGGTCGCCGGCAACCAGGTGTGCCTCGCCGAGAACGCAGAGCGCGGTGTCTCGCCACGTGCTCGACGGGCTTTCCTGCTCCGCGGCGAACTCGGCGTCGGCCATGATCTGCTCCGGCCCCGCGCCACACATCATGGCGCGCAGCATCGCCCGGGAGGAGGCAAAGGATGCGGCCCCGTCGGTCGGCACGGCGTCGAAGGAAGCCGCGTCCACGACCGCCGCCCAACGTTGGGCCTCGGCTGGTTCGCCGACCAGAGCGGTGACCCAGCCGGCAAGGACAGCGAGGGGCGGGTACGCCTTGATCGTGGACTCGCCGAGGGCGGTCAGCCATCGCTGCACGGTGGAGATCTGCCCCGCGCCGTACGTCGCCGGCACCAGTGAGGCCACCAGCCGTGCACATCGGTCCTTCTCGGGCGTCATCAAGAGGTGGTCGACAGCCATGGCCGGGGAGCCGTTCGCTCCGAACCAGTCCGCGGCGCGCACGTGCAGCTTCTCGATCCGATCTGGTTCGGACCGCCGGAGCTCGCCCAGCAGGAACTCCCGGAACAGCGGGTGGTAGCGGTACCACTCCCGTCGTCGGTCGAGCGGGATCAGGAATGCGTGCGACTCCTCGAGGGCCCGCAGCCGCTCGTGGGAATCCGAGTGCTCCAGGATCGCGTCGCAGAGCGGTCCGTGGAGCCGGTCGAGCACGGCGGTGCGCCGGAGGAACTGCTGCATCGCGGGGTCGAGCTTGCTCAGCGCTTCCTGGTGGAGATAGTCGGCGACGTAGCGGTCGTCTCCCGAGATTCTCCAGGCTCCGTGCGGAGCGTCACGGGCGATCATCGCCGCGAGGTTGAGTCCTGCGGGCCAGCCCTCGGTCCTCTGGGTGACGTCGCTTGCCTGCTCCGGTGTGATCGCGACCTGCGCTGTCGCGAAGATCAGCTCGGCCGCGGACCTGTCCAGGGCCAGGTCCGGCGCCCGGAGCTCGACGGCATCCCCGACCGCGCGAAGTCGGGGCACGTGTGGCTGGGCGGTGCGACTCGCGGTCACCACCTGCGAACCGGGAGGGATCCCGGACAGCACCAAGCCCAGGACGTCGTGGCACCCGTGCGAGCGGAGCTCGTGCAGATCGTCGAGCAGAAGGACGAACGGCACCGGGGCGCGGCTGAACGTCGCCGCCACGCGCGGTGCTCCCCGGCCAAGGGCCGAGATGCCCAGACCGCTGATCTCACCAGCCAGCCCGGCTTGTTCGGGCAAGGCCCGCTCATAGGCCGATGCGATCAGGTAGAGCAGCGCGCTCGGGTCGTCGTCGAACCGGTCGAGCGAGATCCACGCGACCCGCCGTGGCTCGCTGTCCGCCCACTCGAACAGCAACGTGGACTTTCCGTAGCCGGCAGGTGCGGTCACGCCGACGGCGACCGCGCTGCTCGTCCGGACCTTGTCGATGAGCGCGCTCCGGCTCACCAGGCCGGGACGAAGGTGAGGGACCGACAGCTTGACGTCGAGCAGGAGGTCATCCAAACCTGTTCCCGGCCACCGGCGTTCCGGTTGGCGCTCGGTCACACGTTCCAGCGTAGGCGCACCGGACGTCACGGTCCTCACCCGTCCAAGGTGGGTCAAGGTGGTCTGCCAACGCTCAGCCCACGTGGGCCGCCTTCTCGGTGGCGGACCACGGTCGGAAGGACTCGGCGGAGGCTTGGTCCCAGAACGCCTGGAACCGCGGGTCTGCGGTACCGGTGAGGTAGGCCCCGGGTTCGAGGAAGTCGTAGATCTCGCCTAGCGACATCGCCTGGAACTGGGTCACCCGGCGAACGACGTGATCCGGGCCGAGCTCGCTCGGTGTGGTCGAGACCCATCGCGGCGATCATCTCGGCGAGCGCGTGCACGGTGTTCTGGTGGAAGTTGTGCACCCGCTCGGCCTTGTCGGGGACGACGAGCGCGCGCTGGAGCTTCGGGTCCTGGGTGGTGACGCCGACCGGGCACTGGTTGGTGTGGCAGCGCTGGGACTGGATGCAGCCGACGGCGAACATGAAGGCGCGCGCCGAGTTGCACCAGTCGGCGCCGAGCGCCATCGAGCGGGCCATCGCGGAGGCGGTGACCATCTTGCCGCTGGCGCCGATCTTGAACCGGTCGCGGATGCCGGCGCCGACGAGGGTGTTCTGGACGAGCATCAGGCCCTCGATGCAGCGGCGCGCCGAGCGAGTCGGAGAACTCCAGCGGCGCCGCGCCGGTGCCGCCCTCGCCGCCGTCGACGACGATGAAGTCGGCGTAGATGCCGGTCTGCGAGCATCGCCTTGACGATGGCCATGAACTCGCGTGGGTCGCCGATGCAGATCTTGAAGCCGACCGGCTTGCCGCCGGAGAGCTCGCGCAGCTGCGCGATGAACGCCACCATCTCCAGCGGGGTCGAGAACGCCTTGTGGTAGGTCGGCGAGAACACGTCCTTGCCCTGCGGGACGAGCCGCGCCTCGGCGATCTCGTGCGGTGACCTTGGCCGCCGGGCAGGATGCCGCCGTGGCCGGGCTTCGCGCCCTGCGACACCTTGATCTCGATCATCTTGACCTGCGGCAGCCGCGGCGTGTCGTGCGGAACGCCTCCGGGTCGAAGTCGCCGTTCGCGTCGCGGCAGCCGAAGTAGCCGGTGCCGATCTGCCAGATCAGGTCGCCGCCGTCCTCGCGGTGGTAGCGCGAGAGTCCCGCCTTCGCCGGTGTCGTGGGCGAAGTTGCCCGCCTTGGCGCCGTGGTTCATGGCTCGGACCGCGGCCTGCGCCGAGCGCGCCGAAGCTCATCGCCGAGATGTTGAGCACCGACGCGGAGTAGGGCTGGCGTGCACTGCTCGCCGCCGATCGTCACCCGCAGGTCGCTCTCCGGGTCGGCCACCATCGGGCGCGGCGCGATGGAGTGGGTCAGCCAGGTGTAGCCCGGCGTCGTACACGTCGAGCTCGGTGCCGAACGGCTTCTTGTCCCCGACGTTCTTGGCCCGCTCGTAGATCACCGAGCGGGTGTCGCGGTCGAACGGACGCCCGTCCGTGTCGTTCTCCACCAGGTACTGGTGCAGCTCCGGGCCCATGCCCTCGAGCAGGAACCGCATGTGGCCGACGATCGGGTAGTTGCGCAGGATGCTGTGCCGCGGCTGGAAGTAGTCGTAGATCCCGAGCAGCACCAGCGGGACGAACAGGATCTCCAGCAGCCACCACCAGGGGCTCACCAGCACGGCCAGCGGGATCACCAGCAGGGCGAGGACGATGACCGTCCAGAGCACCTTGGTCCGGATGCGTTCCATGTGCGTTCTCCTAGCTCGGGCAGTCGGGTGGGCGGATCGGCGCGGCCGTCAGTCGAAGACGTGGCCGTGCTCGTAGCGCTCGTCGGCGCCGGCGGCGGCGGTGAGAGCCGCGACGTTGTCGCGGGTGAAGAAGCCCTCGTAGTGGTGGCAGCGCTCGATGTACTCGGTGATGAGCAGCGAGTACGGCGAGCTCTTCGAGAAGATCTGCTTCAGGTTCGGGTCGTCCTTGCACTCGCCGACGACGTGGGCGAGGAACGGTGTGCCCATCTCGGCGAGCTGGCGCACGACGTAGTCGACGTTCTTCTCGTCCACGACGTGGCCGTCGATGACCGCCATCGCGAGGTGGTGCATGCGGCGCCCGAAGTTGCGGACGAAGTCCTCGGTCGGCATCGGCAGGTTGTCGAACGAGTTCACGAACGACGGCGTGTTGTTCGCCGTGAAGACCCGGGCCGGTGACTTCTTCGTCGTCGGCGATGTCGGGGTGCCGCGTGACGTTGGTCGACGAGTTCATCTCGTGCGATGTTGTAGGCGCCCCAGAAGTAGTAGGGCACCATCGTCAGGTACTCGAGCAGCGCGTGCTCGCGGTCGCCGGACAAGGATCCGCGTCGCCATGTGGTCGATGCCCGAGGACGAGGTCCGTTGATGCCGTGCTCGGCCTGCAGCGCGTCCGCCCGATCGAGCATGCCCTGCTCGTCCGAGGTCAGGTTGACCGACTCGCCCAGACCCAGCGCGTCGAGGTCGTCGATGTCGACGTCGACGTAGCCGACCCGGTTGTAGGTGAAGTCCGACAGGAACGTGAACGTCGAGGTGCGCGCGTGCGTAGAAGCTGTTCGACCGTGTCGCCGTCGTAGACGAACCGGATGTTCTGCGGCTCGAGCGCCTCGCGGACGGCCTCGTCGACTGCGGCCCGGTAGATCTCGCCGATGTAGCGGGCGTTCGGCTTGCTTGCGGGCCAGCGGGTACAGCAGGTTCCACCGCGTGATCGCGTCCTCGTAGCTCGCGGTCAGCGGCTCGAGCACGATCAGCCGCGGGAACTCCGGCTGCGACTGCAGCACGTACACCTTGTGCGTGTCAGTCAGCCGGCGTCGACTGGTACCGGTACGGCCCCATCGCCGCCAGCTCGGCGAGGTAGTTGATCGCGTCGCCGTGCTCGACCTGGACGACGACCGCCGCCATGTTGCCGACGATCTGGTTCAGGCCCGACTGCTCGCGGCGCTCGTAGATCCGGGGCAGGTACTCCTCGAAGAAGTCGGAGTTCTCCTTGTCACCCATCGGGGTGTACGTGGCGAGATCGAGCGTGGTCACGGTGGTCCCTTCCGTTGCAGATGTCGTTGTTGCGCTGCTACCCCTCGGCCACGCGCGCCTCGACCTCATCGGTTTCGAGGCTGGCCCAATCCGGCCGACGGAACAGGTACAGAAGCTCTGTGGGTACGGCGAGCGGCGGAGCCGGATCGCGGCGGCGAACATGCCGTCGTACATGCACATGCACGAGATGATCGAGATGCGCCCCAGGCACCGTCGTCACCCGGGCAGCCCCGCTTCCATGACCGGTCACCCTCGCACTTTGGGCCGTCGTGGGGTGACTCCGCATCACTTGATCCAAGTGATGTTCGTTCACCGCCTCGTGTGGTCTCGTGGAGCGTCGGCCCTCAGTGCACAGCGGGAGGAAGCACCTCATGGCGTCCAAGAAGTTCACGATCGGGACCGAGCCGGATGGATCGCGACACGTTCAGATCCATGCACGCGGTCTCGACGTCCTCGACGACCCCCAGGTGAACCGGGGCACCGCGTTCACGTTCGCGGAGCGCGACCGTCTGGGCCTGCACGGCCTGCTCCCGCACGGGACCGAGACGATCGAGGAGCAGGTCGCCCGCTGCTATGAGCAGTTCCGCGCCAGCGAGACCGACGTGGACAAGTGGATCTTCCTGACCAACCTGCATGACAGCAACGAGGTGCTCTTCTACAAGCTCGTCGGTGAGCACGTCCACGAGATGCTTCCGATCGTCTACACCCCGACCGTCGGCGCGGCCATCGAGCAGTTCAGCCACCTGTTCCGCCGTCCGCGAGGCCTGTTCCTGAGCATCGACGACGTCGACGGGATCGACCGCGCGCTGGCCGCCACCGGTCTCGGCGCCGACGACATCGACCTGATCGTCGCCTCCGATGCGGAGGCCATCCTCGGGATCGGCGACTGGGGAGTCGGCGGGATCGACATCTCCATCGGCAAGCTCGCCGTCTACACGGTGGCCGCCGGGATCGACCCCGAGCGGGTGCTCGCGGTGGGTCTCGACGTCGGCACAAACCGCGAGGCGCTGCTCAACGACCCCCGCTACCTCGGCCTGCGTCACTCCCGCGTGCGCGGCAAGAAGTACGACGAGTTCATCGACACCTACGTCAGCCACGCCTCCGAGCGGTTCCCGAACGCGATCCTGCACTGGGAGGACTTCTCGGGTCCCCCGGCACGCGCCATCCTGGCGCGGTACGGCGACGCGCTGTGCACGTTCGACGACGACATCCAGGGCACCGCCGCCGTGGGACTGGCCTGCGTGCTGTCCGGCGTGCGGGTGTCGGGCGGCCGCCTGGTCGACCAGCAGATCGTCGTCTTCGGCGCCGGCTCGGCCGGCGTCGGCATCGCGGACCTGATCGCGCTGGCGATGACCGAGGACGGGCTCAAACCGCAGGAGGCGGCCGACCGGATCCACCTGCTCGACCGGCCGGGCCTGCTCACCAGCGACATGACCGACCTGTACGACTACCAGAAGCCGTACGCCAAGGACCCGGCCGCTGTCGCGAGCTGGCGCACGGCAGACGGCACGCTCGGACTCCAACAGGTGGTGGAGAACCTGCACCCGACGATGCTCGTGGGGACCTCCGGCGTCACCGGGGCGTTCAGCGAAGAGGTCATCCGAACCATGCACGCGAACTGCCCGCGCCCGATCATCCTCCCGATGTCGAACCCCACGGTGCTGGCCGAGCAGACCCCGGCGAACCTCCTGGCCTGGACCGACGGCGCGGCCCTGGTGGCGACCGGCAGCCCGTTCGGACCGGTCGACTTCAACGGCACGACGTACCGGATCGGGCAGGCCAACAACGCTCTGATGTTCCCCGGCCTCGGGCTCGGCGTCATCGTCTGCCGGGCCGCGACGATGCCGCCCTCGCTGTTCATCGCCGCCGCCCGTGCCCTGGCCAGGTTGGCCGACCCCACCGACCCGGCCAAGGGCCTGCTCCCGGACATCTCGCGGCTCCGCGAGGTGTCGTCGACGGTCGCCGTCGACGTGGTCAACACGGCGACGGCGGCGGGGATCGCCCGGCTCCAGGTGGACGACCCGATCGAGGCGGTCCACGAGGCCATGTGGTCGCCGGAGTACCTCCCGATCAAGAACTGACCCCGGTCAGCAACCCTCACAAGGAGCAGCGGATGGCTCAGACGGTGGCGGAGATCCTTGTCGACCAGATGGTCGAGGCCGGGATCCGGAAGGTGTACGGGATCGTGGGCGACTCGGCAAACCCGATCGTCGACGCCCTGCGGCGGCACCAGAGCGACATCGAGTTCGTGCACGTCCGCAACGAGGAGTCGGGGGCCTTCGCCGCCGGCGCTGACGCCCAGATCTCGGGCCGCCCGACGGCGGTGCTCGGCTCGTCCGGCCCGGGCAGCCTGCACCTGCTGAACGGGCTCTACGACTGTCAGCGCAACGGCGCGTCGGTCTTCGCGATCGCGACGCACATCCCCAGCTCCGAGATCGGCAGCGGCTACTTCCAGGAGACCAACCCGGATGCGATCTTCTCCGGCTGCACCAACTACGTCTGCCTGGTGTCGTCGGCCGCGCAGATGCCCCGGGTCTCCGAGCTCGCCCTGCAGGCCGCGATCCTCGAGCGCGGGGTCGGGATGATCATCCTGCCCGGCGATGTGGCCGCCCAGACGGTCGACCACCCGATGCTTCCGCACCCGATCCTCACCGACCGTCCGATGATGCGGCCGACCGAGGCCGCCCTCGACAAGGCGGTCGAGCTCGTCTCCCGGGCCGAGAAGATCGCCATCCACGGCGGCGAGGGCACCCGCGACGCGCGCGACGAGGTGCTCCGGCTCTCGCGCACCCTGCACGCCCCGGTGTCGTACGCCTACCGCGGCAAGGACGTGCTCGAGGCCGACAACCCGGCCGCCGTCGGGATGACCGGCCTGCTCGGCTGGGGGGGTGCGACCGAGGCCCTCGCCGACTGCGACCTGCTGTTCATGCTCGGCACCGACTTCCCCTACCACGCATTCCTCCCAGCCGGAAAGACGATCATCCAGGTCGACGACAAGCCGCTGCACCTCGGTCGCCGGGCCGCGGTCGACCTAGGGCTCGCCGGCGACGTGGGCGAGACACTGCGGGCGCTGATCCCCAAGCTCGCGCAGCGAACGGACACCCACTTCCTCGACCACGTCGTCAAGGACCACCACCAGATGGTCAAGGGCATCCAGACCTACGTGAACCACGAGGGCAGCGGCCACGGGCTGCGGCCCGAGATGGTCGCCGCCGCCCTCAGCGACCTGGCCGAGGACGACGCGGTCTTCACCGTCGACACCGGCATGTGCAACGTGTGGGGCGCGCGCTATCTGGAGATGAAGCCCGGCCGCCGGATCCTTGCGTCGTTCAGCCACGGCTCGATGGCCAACGCGATGCCGCAGGCGATCGGGGCGAAGATCGGCTCGCCCGACCGGCAGGTGGTCGCGATGTGCGGCGACGGCGGCTTCTCCATGCTGATGGGCGAGCTGCTCACGGCGGCGGGCCTTGACATCCCGGTCAAGCTGATGATCTTCAACAACTCGACGCTCGGCATGGTCCGCGCGGAGATGATGGTCGTCGGGTACCAGCCCTGGGGCACCGACGTGAAGAACCCGGACCTCGGTGCGCTCGCGACCGCCGCCGGGATCCACGGTGAACGCGTCGAGCATGCGGCCGACATCCGCCCCGCGATCGAGCGCGCGTTCGCCCACCCCGGCCCGGCGCTCATCGACTTCGTGACCGACCCGCGCGCGCTCGCCGTACCTCCGCACACGACGGTCGAGGAGGTCAAGGGCTTCGCCCTCACCGTCGGCAAGCTGGTCTTCAGCGGCGAGGTCGCCGAGGCATGGCAACAGGCGAGGAGCAACATCCGCGACGTCGGGCAGGCGCTCTGATCCGTGGACATCAGCCAGCTCGACTTGTCGCGGCTGCAGTTCGCCACGACAACGATCTACCACTTCCTCTTCGTGCCGATCACGATCGGCCTGAGCTGGCTGGTGGCCGCCCTCCACACCTGGTGGCACCGTACGGGCGACCAGGACCTGCGGCGGCTCACCCGGTTCTTCGGGGTCATCCTGGTCATCAATATCGCCATCGGCGTCGTCACCGGTCTCGTCCAGGAGTTCGAGTTCGGGATGAACTGGTCGGAGTACTCGCGCTTCGTCGGTGACGTCTTCGGAGCACCTCTCGCGATGGAGGGCCTCGCCGCGTTCTTCCTGGAGTCGACCTTCCTGGGCCTGTGGTGGTTCGGCTGGGGCGTGCTGCCGGCGCGGGTCCATCTACTGACGGTGTGGGCGGTCGCCCTGGGTGCCACCCTGTCCGCCGCCTTCATCATGGCGGCCAACTCCTGGATGCAGCACCCCGTCGGCTACGAGATCAACTCTGAGACGGGCCGGCCCGAGTTGACCTCGATCAGCGCGCTCTTCACGAACCCCGTGTTCATCTGGGGCTACACGCACGTGATCCTCGCCTCCCTGGTGACCGGAAGCCTGGTCATGCTCTCGGTCTCGGCCTGGCAGATCCGGCGCGGGAAGAGCCCGGAGGTGTTCCTCCGGTCGATGAAGCTCTCGCTCGGCGTCCTGCTACCGGTCTCGATCCTCATCCTCCTCGTCGGCAGCCAACTCGGGGTCATCGAGACCAAGTACCAGCCGATGAAGGTCGCCGCGATGGAGGCGCAGTGGGACACCTGCCAGCCGTGCTCCTTCTCCGCGGCCCAGATCGGCGGTTGGACCAGCTCGGACCAGGACGCGACCAAGATCATCGAGATCCCGCACCTCCTCTCGATCCTGGCCACCCTGAAGTGGGACGGGAAGGTCGTCGGCATCAACGAGCTCCAGAGCCAGTACGAGAAGAAGTACGGCCCCGGCGACTACATCCCCAACCTCTTCATCCAGTACTGGTCGATGCGGGTCATGGCCTACCTCGGCGCGCTGCTGCCGATCCTCGCGCTGTGGGGCTGCTTCCTGTGGTGGCGACGACGACTGGAGTCCGGCCGGGTGTTCCTCTGGGTCGGGACCTGGGTGTTCCTCGCGCCGTTCGTGATGAACACGGCCGGCTGGCTGCTGACCGAGAACGGTCGTCAGCCGTGGGTCGTCCAGGGCCTGCTGCTGACGAGGGACGGGAACTCGCCGTCGGTCAGCCTGACGGACGTGGCCCTGAGCCTGGGCACCTTCTGGGTCCTCTACGTGGTGCTCGGCATCGTCTGGGGATTCCTGATGCTGCGGTTCTCGCGGCGTGCGCTCGAACCAGGTCCCGACGAGTCCAAACAGGCCGACGATCCTGGCTCGTCCGCCCCGACACCGGCTTACACGTACTGAGGTGCCCTGATGAGTCTCGACGTCGTGTGGTTCGTGCTTGTGGCGTTCTTCTGGACCGGGTTCTTCGTCCTCGAGGGCTTCGACTTCGGGGTCGGCATGCTGCACAGGATCATCGGCCGGACCGACGACGAACGGGCGGTGGTAGTCGAGAGCGTCGGGCCGCTGTGGGACGGCAACGAGGTCTGGCTGATCGTCGGCGGCGCCTCGATCTTCGCGGCGTTCCCGGCCTGGTACGCGACCTGGTTCTCGGCTGGCTACCTCGCGCTGATGCTGCTCCTGTTCGCCCTGATCATCCGGGGCGTGTCCTTCGAGTGGCGCACCAAGGTCGACGCCGACCGGTGGCGCGGCACCTGGAGCGCGACCCTCACGATCGGTTCGGTCCTGATCCCGCTCGTGCTCGGTATCGCCTTCGGTGACCTCCTCGCCGGCCTCCCGATCGACGAGAAGGAGCAGTTCACCGGATCGTTCTGGGATCTGTTCACGCCGTACGGCGTGTGGATGGGGCTCGCCCTCGTGGTCCTGAGCCTCACCCACGGGTCGACGTTCCTCGGTCTCCGGACGCGCGGCGCACTGAACGAGCGTGCCCACGCGACCGCCAGCCGGCTCGGCTGGCCCGCGGTGGTCGTGGTCGCGGTGTTCTCGGTCTGGACTGTTGTCATATCCGACGGCGGCCAGTGGCGGGCTGCCGCCGCGGCCGTCCCGGTCCTCGGAGCACTGGCCGCGGCCCTGCTGCTGCGGGCTGGACACGAAGGCGGCTCGTTCGCGGGGACCACCGTCGCGATCGGAGGGACGGTCGCCGCGCTGTTCGCCAACCTCTACCCCCGCGTGATGGTCTCCTCGACCAGTACGGCGAACAACCTGACGGTGTCCGGCGCCGCCTCCAGCGACTACGCCCTGAAGGTGATGACCGTCGTCGCCGTGGTGGTCACGCCGCTCGTGCTGCTCTACCAGGGCTGGTCCTACTGGGTGTTCCGGGCACGTCTCACCGCGAACCCCGAACACGTCGAGGTCGACACGTGAGTGCGGCGGCGCGGCCGCGCGTCGTGATCGTGGGCGGCGGCTTCGGCGGTCTCTTTGCCGCGAAGCTCCTCAAACGCGCCGCCGTCGACATCACCCTGGTCGAGCGGACGAACCACCACCTCTTCCAGCCCCTCCTCACAACGTCAAGGTGCGGCTCGGCGAGGTGACCGGCTTCGACCTGACCGCCCAGACCGTGCACGTGAGGCACCCCGGCTCGTCGAGCGACTACCTGATCTTCGCCATCGGCGTCGGCGGCTCGTACGTCGGGCACCCCGAGTTCGCGCCGCACGCGCCGACCATGAAGACCGTCGAGGACGCGCTGACCCTGCGCACCCGGATCTTCGGCGCGTTCGAGATGGCCGCGCTCACCCGGGACGAGGACGAACGCCGGGCATGGCTGACGTTCGCCGTGGTCGGGGGCGGTCCGAGCGGAGTCGAGGTCGCGGGCCAGATCGCCGAGCTCGCCCATCGCTCGATGGACCGCAACTTCCGGGAGTTCGACCCGAGCAGCGCCACCGTGTTGCTCTTCGAGGGCGGCGAGGAGATCCTGCCGACCTTCGGCGACCGGCTGTCCGGCAAGGCAACCCACGAGCTCACCCGGCTCGGCGTCGACGTCCGGGTCAAGACCCGGGTCACCGACGACCCGCGACGAGATCGTCGTCTCCAGTGCAGACGGCGAGGAGCGGCTCGCCTGCCGCACCAAGGGTTGGGCCGCCGGCGTGGCCGCCAGCCCCCTGGCCCGCTCGCTCGCCGAGGCCAACGGCGCGGAGGTCGACCGGGCCGGCCGGATCCAGGTGCTGCCCGACTGCACCCTGCCCGGGCACCCCGAGATCTACGTCGTCGGGGACGTCATGGCGCTCGACGGCCTCCCCGGCGTCGCCGAGGTCGCCATGCAGACCGGCATCCACGCCGCCGCCTCGATCAAGCGTCAGACCGCCGACGAAGGCGACCCCCGGCCGTTCAAGTACCGCGACCTGGGCAGCATGGCCGCGGTGTCCCGGTTCCGCGCGATCGTCGACTTCAAGGGCATCCGTGTCGGCGGGTTCGTCGGCTGGATGATGTGGGCGTTCATCCACCTGACCTTCCTCGCCGGCTTCAAGAACCGCTTCATCGCGGCGATCCGCTGGGTGCTCAGCTTCGTCGGCAGTGCCCGCACCGAGCGCGCCCTCGGCTGGGAGCGCACCCGCGCGACGTTCGCCTCGGCCGAGGCGCGGCCGCCGCCGGACCACTCCTGAGCGACCGGGTAGCTCCTGAGCGGACATCGTTCACCGCCGCTGCCAGCGACCTTCGTCGTGCTGTCGATACGTGTCGGCTCAGCGCCGGGCGGGTGGGGCCTCGTCCGGATCGGGGACCCGAGCGTGGCGGTTGAGAGCGACGGCGAGGCCGGGAAAGACCATCACCGACAGGACGCCCGCCCCGACCAGCGCGGCGGCGTTCTCCGGCAGCATGTGACCGGTTTCCAGCCCCACCGCGGCCAGCGCCACCGACTTGGGCAGCGAGGTCGCGGTCAGCAGCATCAGCTGGACCCGTTCTCGCAGCACCAGGTCGTGGCGGTAGGGGACGAGAGCGGGAAGGCCGCGCACCACCAGCAACAGCACGGAGAAGCCCACCAGCCGCGCCGGCGTCGAGTACGGGCCCGAGGACACAGGTGTCATGGCCTGGTCCATGGAAGCGGACAAGACCATCCCAGACGCCCAGGCCGATCAGCGTGCGCTGGTGCTGACCTCAGTATGGACGGCGCCCGACCCGGGCCCGTTATGGTGTGAGCGATGACGGCGGACGATGCATACTGCGACTTCTGCGAACTTCCGATGGCTCAGTGCATCCACGGTCGGCCGCCGGCACCGAAGCCAGTGGTCAAGTCGTCGCCGAAGCCTCGGAAGCGCCCGAGCGCGAGGCCACGAGCTGCCGGAACAGTCGAAAGACCGCTTACCCGCCGGTGGACACCCCCAGAGGCGCTCAAGCCCCATATCCTCGCGATTCTGCAGGAGTCCGGTGGCGAGCTGGAGGCAGACGAGCTCTTCCTGGAACTGGAGATCCTGGTCGAGGACCGGCTGCTGCCCGGAGACCGTGAGCGTACGCCCGAAGGCGAGCTGCGCTGGCAGTATGCCGCCCGTCGTGCTCGCGTGGCACTCATCAATGAGGGGCTGATGACGAAGGGCATACCAGGCATGTGGAAACTGGCAGAGACCCGATAGAGCCGCGGCCGCACGCGAGCGCCGTACCGACAGGACGAAGAAGCGGCCCTGCCCAGGATTTCCGCTGGTCAGGACCGCTTTTCCGACTTGTACCCCCGACGGGATTCGAACCCGCGCTACCGCCTTGAGAGGGCGGCGTGCTAGGCCACTACACAACGGGGGCCTTGCCCACTGACGACGCACATCGTGGGCGACTGCGGAACTTTATCGTCCGGCTGACGAGAGAGTCCAATCGGTACGTCGCTGGGGTACTAGGACTCGAACCTAGACTAACTGGACCAGAACCAGTCGGGCTGCCAATTACCCCATACCCCATGGGATCGCGCCCGTCCCGGGGGGCGGGGCCGAGGAGAGACGATACACGTCAGGCGGAGCCGTCACCAATCGGGATCGGGGCCCCCGCGGCGGGTGTGGGCGACGTCTCCAGAGCGGGTGGATCGGTCTTGTTGCGCAGCCGCATCCGGCGGGCGACGAGCAGCACCAGCACCAGGAAGACCAGGCTCTGGGTCACCGTCAGCGGCAGGTTCCACCACGAGACCTCCTGCACGTTGAGGGTGCCGGTGATGTCGCCGAAGAGCAGTGCGAATCCGAACGCGACGTAGTTGTTCAGGATGTGCAGCGCGATGCCCGCCTCGAGCCCGCCGCTGCGGACCACGAGGTAGCCGGCCAGGAGCCCGAAGGCGAACCGGTCGAAGAACAGCGGGAAGTTCTGGAGGCCGTGCGCGATCGCGAACATCAGGGCCGTCGCGACCACCGCGACCCAGGTGCCGAAGAGCGAGCCGAGGGCCTGCATCAGGTAGCCCCGGAACGACGTACTCCTCGCCGATCGCCTGCAGCGGCGTGGTGAACAGGATCACCACGCCGATCGCGATGTCCTGGCCGCTGAGGTGGTTCATCGCCGCTCCGACCTGGCCGGCCGTCTCCTGGTCGGGCAGGAACACCGACAGCACCACCTGCGCCGCGACGGCGACCACGGCGAGGCCGACGCAGGCGTAGAAGAACCGCCAGCGCATGCCCGGCTTGACCGAGGTCAGCCAGCGCGGCCCGAGCCGGTGCAACCAGCGGGAAAGCCCCCAGGCGATCAGCGTGGCCGAGCCGAGGGTGAGGTTCAGCCACAGCATCGATGCCGGCGTCACCTTCTCCAGCGACAGCGCGTCGGCGAAGACGGTGCCGAAGTCGGTGCCCTCGATCCCGGTTTGCACGCCGACCGCGAGAGCCAGGATCGGCAGCGTGGCGAAGCCCGCGATCACGAACGTGCCGATCAGCAACACCGGGATCCCGACCATGGCCTTCCACCAGTCCTGACGCCATGCCCAGGTGCGCAGCATCTGCGGGTAGGCGGTCGGCTGCGGGTGCGGGTGCTGGAAGCGCGGCGAGCCCCGCGGTGGTATGTCGACGTCTCCCCCGATCGGCCAGCCCATGTCAGGCTCCGGTCGCTGCCATCGGAGCGGTCGCGAGCCGGGCCAGGGTCAGCTCGCGGCCGAGGAGCTCCAGGGACTCGAAGAGCGGCGGCGAGATCCGGCGCCCGGTCACGGCCACACGAACCGGCCCGAACGCGTTGCGCGGCTTGAGCCCGAGCCCCTCGACCAGCGACGCGCGGAGCGCCTCGTCGATCGTCTCCGTGGTCCAGGTGTCCAGCCGGGAGAGGGCGTCGTGGGCGGCCGCGACGACCCTGCGGCCCTCGTCGTCGAGAAGCTTGGCGACGTCGGCATCGTCGTACGCCACCTTCTCGGTGAAGAGGAAGCCGAGCATCGCCGGTGCCTCAGTGAGCTTGTTCATCCGCTCGTGCACGAGCGGCATCGCCTTCGCCAGCAGGTCGCGCTCATAGTCCGTCGGCGGGTCGCTCAGCACCCCGGCGCCGACCAGGTGCGGTACGACGCGCTCGGCCATCTCCGAGACCGAGAGCAGGCGCATGTGCGCGGCGTTGATCGCCTCGGCCTTCTTGAGGTCGAACCGGGCGGGGTTGGGGTTCACCCGCGCGATGTCGAAGGCCGCGACCATCTCGTCGAGCGAGAACACGTCACGGTCCTCGGCGATCGCCCAGCCCAGCAGCGCCAGGTAGTTGAGCAGCCCCTCGGGCAGGAACCCGGCCTCGCGGTAGCCGAGCAGGCTGGCCTGCGGGTCGCGCTTGGAGAGCTTCTTGTTGCCCTCGCCCATCACGTAGGGCAGGTGCCCGAACCGCGGCACCGCGTGCGCGATGCCGAGCTCGATCAGCGCCTCGTAGAGCGCGATCTGGCGGGGGGTGCTCGAGAGCAGGTCCTCGCCGCGCAGCACGTGGGTGATGCCCATCATCGCGTCGTCGAGCGGGTTGACCAGCGTGTACAACGGCTGTCCGTTGGCGCGGGCGAGTGCGTAGTCGGGCACGTGCTCGCTGCGGAAGGTCACCTCGCCGCGGACCAGGTCGTCGAACGTGATCGACCGGTCGGGCATCCGGAACCGGACGACCGGGCTCCGGCCCTGGGTCACGAACGCCGCCACCTGGTCGGCATCGAGCTCGCGGCAGAACCCGTCGTACCCCATGATCTTGGAGCCGCCGGCCTTTCGCCGCGCCTCGACCTCGTCGTTGGTGCAGTAGCAGTCGTAGGTGAAGCCGCCGTCGCGGAGCCGGACCAGGGCGTCGGCGTAGATGTCCGCGCGCTCGGACTGGAGGTACGGCCCGACCGGACCACCGACCTCCGGGCCCTCGTCCCAGTCGAGACCGAGCCAGTGCAGCACCTCGATCAGCGCGTCGTGCGACTCCTGGGTGTTGCGCGCGGCGTCGGTGTCCTCCATCCGGAAGACCACGGTGCCGCCGGCGTGCCGCGCGAACGCCCAGTTGAACAGGAACGTGCGCGCCAGCCCGACGTGCGGGCGAGCCCGTCGGCGACGGCGCCATGCGCACGCGCACGGCCGGGGGTCGAGCCGGTCGCGAGCTCAGTCACGGGCAGTCACCTTGTTGGTCAGGTTGCCGATGCCGGCGACGGAGACCTCGACCTCGTCGCCGACCTGCATCGGGCCGACGCCGTCGGGGGTGCCGGTCAGGATCACGTCGCCGGGCAGCAGCGTCATCACGCTCGAGACGTGGGCGACCAGGGCGGGGACGTCGAACACCATGTCCTTGGTGCGTGCCGTCCTGCACGAGGTCGCCGTTGAGCCAGGTGCGGACCGCGCGGCCGTCGACGAAGTCGTGCGGGTCGAGGTCGGTCTCGATCCACGGGCCGAGCGGGCAGAACGAGTCGAAGCCCTTGGCCCGCGTGAACTGCACGTCGCTGCGCTGCAGGTCGCGGGCGGTCACGTCGTTGGCGACGGTGTAGCCGTGGATCACGTCGGTGGCCTTCTCGGCGGGCACGTCACGGCAGATCCGGCCGATCACGACTGCGAGCTCGCCCTCGTAGTGCACCTCCCGGCTCTGCCGCGGGTAGAACACCGGGTCGCCGGGACCGACCACGCTGGTGTTCGGCTTGAGGAACATCAGCGGCTCCGTCGGTACGTCGCCGCCCATCTCCATGGCGTGGGCGGCGTAGTTCTTGCCGATGCCGACCACCTTGCTGCGCGGGATCACCGGCGCGAGCAGCCGGACGTCGGCCAGCCGGTGCTCGACGCTGGTCAGGTTGATCCCGACGTACAACGGGTCGCCGCTGAGCGCCACGACGACGCAGTCCTCGTCGGGCACGCCGTTGTCGTCGACCTCGCCGGTCACGACTCCGTACTGGGGGTCGTCACCTGCTGTGAACCTCGCGATACGCACGGGAGCGAGCCTAGGGCCTGTCCCAAGGGCTTCGCTCGTCGCGAGCGTTGTCCTGGGCGTGCGACGTTTCTCCGGGGTCCCCGGCGAACCGCGAGCGTAGCGAGCGGTTCGTTGGGGTGGTGGCTTGGCCGAGGAGGGAAGGCGCGGCAGCGCCGCGTTGACCGACGAGAACGCCGCCAGCGCGCGTCCCGGGCAGCGCGCAGCAGAGCACGAGCCCTTGGGCGGGCCCTAGGTCGGGGATCACACGGGTTCCAGCGGCCGGTGCGGCTCGCTCCGGCAGCACGATCGCGATCGGGTCGCCGGCCCGGACGACGCCGCCCGCGACGACCACGCCCATCACCCCGGCGCGTCGTACGACGGAGCCGTCGGGCGCGCGGCCGGCCACGTGGCGCAGCAGGCCGGCGTCGTACGCCTCGATCTGGACGCACGGGTTGCGCAGACCCTCGACCCGCACCACGGCGTCGGCGCCGAGGTGCAGCAGGGTGCCGGTCGGCAGCGCGAGGAGGTCGACGCCGCGGGTGGTGATGTTCTCGCCGAGATCACCCGGGGCGACGTCGTGCCTGTTCCCGGCGAGCTCGTCGAGGAGCTCCGCGTGGAGCAGGTGCACCTGCCGGAGGTTCGGCTGGTTCGGGTCGCGCCGCACGCGCGAGCGGTGCTGCACCGCACGCCGGCATGCGCGTCACCCTCGACGCCGAGCCCCGCGAGCAACCGGACCTCGGGCACCTGCTGCTTGCTGAACCGGTGCCGGGCGTCGCAGTGCACGGCGACGACGGATTGCTGCGAGGGCACGGAGGGAACGTACCCTCGACCTTCGTGGAGACGCTCGACCGCCCGACCTGGCAGGCCCGCGCCGCGGCGCACGCCGCCCGGGTCGACGTCTGGGTCCAGCCCCACCTCGCCCGCCGCAGCGCCGGCGAGAAGCACCCCGTGCACGACTTCCTGTTCGGCTACTACTCCCAGCGCCCCGCCGCCCTCCGCCGCTGGCACCCCGGCTTCGGAGTGGTCCTCGAGGGCGCTCTGGAGTACGCGGGTGTCAAGGGCTATGGCCGGATAGTCCGGCACGAAAAGCACCGGCATGGCCCGGAATCCGGTGCCGAACGTGACGGACTATCCGTCTCCGTCGGCTACCTCGCACTCCCAGCGGCCACTGGTCGAGTCGATCCGGGCGGCTGCTGGCAGCGACCGCGGCACGTCCGGCGACGCTCGGGTGCTTCGGGCTGCACGAGTGGGCGATGGTGCACCGGACGGACGCGACCCGGCACGACTGGCCGCTGCGGCTGGGTACGACGGGCACGGACACGGTCGTCGAGACGCACCGGATCACCTGCTCGCACTTCGACGCGTTCCGCTTCTTCACCGACTCCGCCCGGCCGCTCAACACGCTGCAGCCCGGGCCGCGACGACCGGCCGGCGTTCGAGCAGCCGGGCTGCCTGCACGCCGGGATGGACCTCTACAAGCACGCGTTCCGGCTCACCCCGCTGGTGCCGTCCGAGCTGGTCGCCGACTGCTTCGCGCTCGCCTGGGACATCCGCGTGCTCGACATGCGCGCCTCGCCGTACGACTTCGTGGACCTCGGCCTCGACCCGGTGCGGATCGAGACCCCGGAGGGCAAGCAGGAGTACGTCGCCGCCCAGCGCGGGTTCGCCGAGCGGGGCGCGCCGCTGCGGGCAGCGGCTGGTCGACGAGTGCGACCGGCTGCTCGGCGTCACGCCAGAGGGGTAGTCCGGCACGAAAGCACCGGGATTGCCCGGAATCCGGTGCCGAACGTGACGGACTATCCGTCGCCGCCCGACTAACTCCAGGAGTGCTACCGGCTCAGAGCGGCCGGTTGAGGAACCAGCGGTGCCCGAACGGATCGCGCAGCACCGCGATCCGGCCCACGGGCGGGCTGTCCTCGGGCCCACGGTCGAGGTTCGCTCCCCCGGCGACCAGCTCGCCTCGTCGCGGCGTCGACGTCCGCCACCGTCAGGTGCAGGGTGACCGCCGCACCTCGGCCGGCCAGCGGCGCCTCCACCTGGATCTCGGGGTGCTCGTCGGACATCATCCAGCGCGCCCCGTCGACCGTGAGCTCGACGTGACCGACCCGGCCGTCCGGCATCACGATCGCCTCGACCGTCACCTCCGCGCCCAGGTGCTCGACATACCAGGCGATCGCGGCCCGCGCGTCGTGCACGGCGAGGTACGGCGTCAGCTCGCTCATCCCTCCACCTCACCCGTTCTTCCCTCGGCCGGCAAGCCGCGGCGTCGGCTCACCAGCACGGCGGGTGCCGGTCCGCCCAGGGGACAGCCGCCTCGACCTGGGCCGCCAGCGCCAACAGACCGGCGTCCTCGCCGGGCGCGTCCGGCCAGCATCACGCCGACCGGAAGGCCGCCGGGCGTCACGTGCAGCGGGAGCGACACCGCGGGCATGCCGGTGATGTTCCAGGTCGAGGTGTACGGCGTGAACCGCTTCTGGTTCTCGAAGTCACGCGCCGGGTCGGCGTCGTCGCGGATCGCGCCCACGGGCAGTGGCGGCGCGGCCAGGGTCGGCGTCAGCACCGCGTCGTACGGCGCCAGCGCGATCGAGCGCGCGGGCGGCGACGCGGCGCAGCTCTCCGATGGCGCGGCCGAACTCCGGGGCACCGCACCGCCTCGCCCGCGCTCCATCAGCCAACGGGTCAGCGGCCGCAGCAGTCCCCGCTCCTCCGCGGGCACCGGCATCAGCGCGGTCATCACCGCCCAGCAGGTCTCGAACACCGGCACCGCCTCCCGCGGCACCGGCACGGCCACGTCGACCACGTCGTGGCCCAGGTCCTCGAGCAGCCGGGAGGTGCCGTCCCAGGCGATCCGGCACTCGTCGGGTCGACGACGGCCTCGGTGATCACCGGCTCGACGAACCGGGCGACCCGCAGCCGCCCCGGCGTCGCGTCCGCAGGCCGGCGAGGTACGGCTCGACCGGCGCCCAGGTCGGGTCGCCCACCGCCCGCCCGGCCATCACGTCGAGCAGGGCCGCCGCGTCGCGCACCGTGCGGGCCAGCGGTCCGTTGGTGCCCAGGCCGACGGGGTCGCCGTACATCGGGGACCGCCGAGATCACGCCGCGGGTGGGCTTGAAGCCGACCAGGCCGCAGCAGCTCGCCGGGATCCGGATCGAGCCGCCGCCGTCGGACCCCTGGGCGAGCGGGACCAGCCCGCCGGCGACCGCGGTCGCCGCCCCGCCGCTCGACCCGCCGGCCATCCGGCCAGTGTCGTACGGCGTGACGGCGGGCGGTGCGATCACGTCCGGGTCGGGCTCGGTGTAGCAGGGCGAGCCGAACTCCGGCGTGTTCGTCTTGCCCAGGCTGACCAGCCCCGCCTGCTCGATCCGCAGCACCACCTCGTCGGACACGTCCGGCACGAAGTCGCGGAACAGCGCGGAGCCGAAGTGGGCGGCGACACCGGCGTCGGCGTTGAGGTCCTTGATCGCGGTGGGCACGCCCGGCCAGCGGCCCGTCACCGCTCACCGTCGGCGGCCGGGCCCGCGCCGGCTCGTCGGTGACGGTCACGAACGCCCCGAGCTCGCCGGACAGCCGTTCGATCCGGGCCAGGTAGTGCTCGACCAGCTCGGCGGAGGAGGTCTCGCCGTTGCGGATCGCGGCGCCTTGATCGAGGGCGGTCAGGTCGTGCAGCTCGGCCACGGCACGAACCTAGTGTCTGGGAGGACCAGATGGCCCGTTCGACCGGATTCGACCCGGTCTGCATGGCCCGTTCGGGCCATGCGCGGAGGCCCGTCAGGGCAGGACCTTCCAAATCGCCGTACGAGGTCCACGCGAACAGGGTTCTCTGGTTGAAGAATCAAAGCCACAGACCTTGGGGGATCCGATGGCAACCGCCGTGATGCAGAAGAACACCGGCCACTGGCCGCGACGATGGTGCACGAGCCACTGACGTGCAGCTGTGGCCAGGCCCTCGACTGCTGCCACGCGGGCCACTGCCCGCGTTGTGGAGTCACCCTGCACCCGCAGCACTGACCGGGCCGGCGCCTAGGCGCCGTGGCGGCGCAGCCCGAACGTCAGCCCGTCGACCAGCGCCCCCCAGGACGCCTCGATCACGTTGTGCCCCACCCCGACGGTGACCCACGAGGACACGCCGTCGCTGGTCTCGATCAGCACCCGGGTGATCGCGTCGGTGCCGTGTCCCTGGTCGGAGATCCGCACCTTGTAGTCGATCAGCTCGAACTTCGTCGACCTCCGGGAAGGCCTGCCCGATCGCTTCCCGCAGCGCCTGGTCCAGGGCGTTGACCGGTCCGTTCCCCTCGCCGGTCTGCACGATCCTGGCGCCGCCGGCGCGCAGCTTCACCGTCGCCTCGGAGACCGCCTCCGCGCCGGGCCTCGTCTCGGTGATCACGCGCCACGACTCGACCTCGACGTACGACGGGCGGGCACCCTCGAGCTCCTCCAGGAGCAGCAGCTCGAACGACGCGTCGGCCGCCTCGAAGGTGTAGCCCTGCGACTCCATCAGCTTGACCCGGGCGGTCACCCGGTCGACCAGGTCCTTGTCGCCGGAGAGGTCGAAGCCCAGCTCGCGGCCCTTGAGCTCGATCGACGCCCGGCCCGCCATGTCGGAGACCAGCAGTCGCATGTCGTTGCCGACGCCCTCCGGCTTCATGTGCTGGTACAGGTCCGGGTCGACCTTGATCGCGCTGGCGTGGAGGCCGGCCTTGTGCGTGAACGCGCTCACGCCCGACGTAGGGCTGGCGCGACGCCGGCGGCACGTTGGTCACGTCGGCCACGGCGTGCGCGATCCGGGTCGCCTCACGCAGCAGCCCGTTCGGGAGCACCTGGCGCCCGAGCTTGAGCTCGAGGTTCGCGACCACGCTCACCAGGTCGGCGTTGCCCGTGCGCTCGCCGTACCCGTTGAGGGTGCCCTGCACGTGGGTGGCGCCGGCGTCGACCGCCGACAGCGTGTTGGCGACCGCGCAGCCGGTGTCGTTGTGGCAGTGGATGCCGACCCGCCCGCCCGCCCGGGCGATCACGTCGTCGACCACGTCGGCGACCCAGTCCGGGAGCATGCCGCCGTTCGTGTCGCAGAGCGCGGCCACCTCCGCCCCGGCCTCGAACGCGGTCCGCAGCACCTCGAGCGCGTAGTCGCGGTTGGCGCGGTAGCCGTCGAAGAAGTGCTCGGCGTCGAGGAACACGCGCTGACCCTCGGCGGTCAGGTGCGCGACGGTGTCCCGCACCATCGCGAGGTTCTCCTCCAGCGTCGTGCGCAGCGCGAGCTCGACGTGCCGGTCGTGCGACTTAGCGACCAGGGTCACCACCGATGCGCCACTGTCGCGCAGCGCCGCCACCAGCGGGTCGTCCGCAGCCGCGGTGCCGGCCCGGCGGGTGGCGCCGAACGCCGCCAGCGTCGCGTTCTCGAGGTGGAGCTCCTCGCGGGCACGACGGAAGAACTCGGTGTCCTTGGGGTTCGCACCCGGCCAGCCGCCCTCGATGTACCCGACGCCGAGTCCGTCGATCTGCCGGGCGATCGTCAGCTTGTCCGCCACCGACAGGTTCAGGCCCTCCTGCTGCGCACCGTCGCGCAGGGTGGTGTCGTAGACGTCGAAGGTGCTGGTCATGGCGGTCTCTCAGGGGTGTCGGGGTCGGTTCCGGCAACAAAAAAACCTCCCGGTGAGGAGAGGTTGGCGCGACGGAGGTTCCGTCGCGCTAGGTGATGATGATGGTGGTGGTGTCGAGCACGGTTCGAGTGTGCCACAACCGTCCATCCCTCGGTACGGCGATTCCGGCATCCGGGCCCGGGTCCGGTGGTTGAGCCGGTCGAGAACGTGGAAGGCTCGGGGCATGGAGAAGACCGACGGGACTGGTGCTCGGCGGCGGCGGCGTGACCGGCGTCGCGTGGGAGCTCGGCGTGCTCAAGGGCCTGCGTGACAACGGCGTCGACCTCACCACCGCGGACACCATGATCGGTACCTCGGCCGGGTCTGTCGTCGGGGCACAGATCACGAGCGTGGTCGACCTCGACGACCTGTACGCCGAGCAGACGACGCCCGCCCACGGCGAGATCGGCGCCGACTTCGGTGCCGGCACGATGCTCAAGCTGGTCGCGCTGATGATGATCCCGGCCAGCGGTCGGGGCCGCCGTGCTCGCATCGGGAAGGCCGCGCGCAAGGCTCACCCCGGCCCGGCGACCGAGCGCCTGCGCGTCATCGGGTCGCGTCTGCGCACGCCCGGCGGCGACCCGCTGGCCTGGCCCGACCGCGACCTGCGGATCACTGCCGTCGACGCCGAGAGCGGCTCGTTCCGGGTCTTCGACAGGACCGGTGACGTCGACCTCCTCCACGCCGTCGCCGCCAGCTGCGCGGTGCCGCTGGTCTGGCCGGCAGTCGAGATCGAGGGCCGGCACGTACGTCGACGGCGGCATGCGGTCCTCGGCCAACGCCGACCTCGCGACCGGCTGCGACGTCGTGGTCGCGATCGCGCCGCTCCCCCGCTCGATGACCCGCTACCACGCCCTGCCGCAGCAGCTGGCACGCACCGGAGCGAAGCGCACCGCGACGATCACGCCCGACGCCAGGTCGGTGGAGGCGATCGGCAGGAACGTGCTCGACCCCTCGAAGCGGGTCGGCGCCGCACGGGCGGGCGCGGCCCAGGGCGCGCGCCTCGCCGCCGAGCTGGGCGAGGGCTGGCCGGACCGGCTCACCGGCTGAGCCGCGGCGCTGTCACACGGGCCTGGTCAGGTTCTGCCCGCCAGCACCACCTCCGGATCGGGTGTCGCACCGTCCGGACCCGGGGGATACCTCCGTGGCAGTGCGCGCCCGGACCTGCGGCGGAGGAGCACGGCACCGGCCAGGGCGAACCCGACCGCCAGCACCAGCGCGGCCCAGCGCAGGCCGGTACGCAGGGGTGCCCGCGACACCAGCCTGGGCTCCGGGCGGCCGGCCGGTGCCACGCTCCATCCGTAGTGCGCCGTGACCGTCGGTGCACTCGCGCGGGTCACACGGACCTCGATCCCGACGGCTCCCTCGGTCAGGCCGGGCAGCCGCGCGGCCCAGGTGCCGTCGCTGACGACCGACGCCGGCACCGGGTGGTCGGTGCCAAGGCGTACCGACACGGTGGTCACCGGGCCCGGTGAGGGACGCCGGGTGTCGAAGACGGTGACCACGGCAGTCGCGTCACCGGGGCGGTTCGGCCGGAGGTCGAACGACTCCTGCAGGTCTGCGAAGCGCCCGGCGAGCGGCCCGACCGTCGCAGCGGGACCGCGGTCGACGAGCTGCGGCTCGGTGGCCGGCTGGCCGCTCACCACGACCGCGGTGACGATGACGATCACGACGGCGACCAGTCCCTCGATCGCCACGGTCCGCGTCGGGACCCGGGTCGTCGACCGATGGCGCAGGCGCCGGTGGTGGACCAGCGCCAGGCCCGAGGCGAGCGCCACCAGCAGGAGCTTGAGCAGGAGCGACCGACCGTAGGTGGTGCGGAGAGCAGCGTCCACGGACCCGACCGTGTCTCCGGCGAGGAAGGTGCCCGTCACCGCGGTGACCGCGAGACAGGCGAACGCGGGCCGGGCGAAGCGACGCAGGGCGGCCAGCACGTAGGGCCGCGGAAGGGCGCGAGGCGCTCGTAGCAGGGCGATCCCGAGGCAGACGACGGAGCCGGCCCAGGTCAACGCGGCGACGAGATGCAGGGCCGTTACGGCCAACCGGACCGGCTGGTGCCCCGCCCAAGCATGACCGAGCGCCGCGGTGCCGACAGCGGCCAGGCACGCCCCTGCCAGGAACGCCACCCGCGACGAGGTCCGGCCGGCGGTGGCACGCCGGGCCGACAGCACGCCGAGGAGGAGCACGAGTCCGGCCTCGCGCACGGCCCACCGCACGTCGTAGGACCCGGACGCCGTCCACCGCACGCCGGCCGACCCGGTCAGGTCCAGCGCGAGCGGAGCCACCGAGGCGACCAGGGCCAGGAGGACGCCGCCGCGGGCGACGCGGAGCAGGAGCAGCCGGAGGGCCGTGCCGGTCGGTCCGGGGACACGGACCAGGACGCGTCGCGCAATCGGGCCGCCCAGGCCGAGCGCGAGGCCCAGCAGCAGCATGCCGGTGGCCGCTGCCTCGCCCGTAGCGGGAGGCGTCTCGTGGAACGACGCAGATGGTACGGAGGTGCGGACCCCGAGCACCCGACCCTGGGCGAGGTTCGCTCCGTAGGCCGGGTTGCTGGGTGGCAGGTAGGCGTGCGCGGACCCTCGGGAGGGCGTGAGGACCACCAGGAGCAGGGCCGCGACCAGGATCGCCAGCACGGCCCAGGGGAGCCGGCGTGGCCGGGCGAGGAGGACGGCAGTCATCAGGGCACCGGCATGCCGCGCAGCGCGTTGCCCCTGCGGGGGAGCGTGACCGACCCGGGGAGCGCAGGCGCGGTCGTCACGAGCATCCCTCGGATGTTCTTCGTTGGCATTGCCTGCTCCTCCGGATGCAGGTCAGATGGCCTGCGCCCATACCTTGGGGGCACCCGCCCCGATCACGCCAGCAACGTGTCGGGACTGTCATGAACCCGTCAGCCGGGCGTCATCGACGACGTCGCCCCGCGGTCACGCCACCGTCATTCGCGGCCACGTCGTTGTCATCGAATGGTCATGTTGGGCCGCCGGATCCCACCCGATGGGGGGAGCCGGTGGACGCGGGCACGGCCCGTTCGGGCCATCCCGGATAGCCCCACGGTGTCATCTTTGATCCCGCACGGGTCGGCCTCGCCCGATCGGCAGGAGCCTTGTGCGTGGGGAAGGGCACGAGGGGGGTTGTTCGTGAGTCACGTTCTGGTGGTCGACGACGAGGTGCGCGTCGTGACGATGCTGCGCCGGCTGCTCACGCAGGAGGGCCACTCGGTGACCAGTGCCAGCAACGGAGCTCTGGCGCTCGAGCAGCTCGCGAGCGATGAGTTCGACCTGGTGCTCCTGGACTTGCGGATGCCGCAGTGCAGCGGGCACAAGGTGCTGGCCACGATGCGCGAGCGAGCGGACACCACCCCGGTGCTCGTGCTCTCGGCCGTGAACGACGTCGCCACCCGGGTCGAGTCGCTGGACCTGGGAGCGGTGGACTTCGTGACCAAGCCCTTCCACACGTCGGAGCTGATGGCACGCGTGCGTCGGCACCTGACCGTGACGCCGGTGCGCGAGGTCAACCGGAGCCGCATATTGGAGGGGGGCGGCATCCGGCTGGACCTCGAGCGTCGGCGGGCCACCGTCGACGGCGTCGAGGTGGTGCTCAGCGAACGGGAGTTCGCGTTGCTCGCGCACCTGATGCGCAGGCGCGGCAGCGTGTGCCGCCGTGATGAGCTGCTCCATGACATCTGGGGGTTGGACCACGACCCCGGCAGCAATGTGGTCGACGTCTGCGTGCGTCGGCTCCGAAAGCGCCTGACGCGGCCGCCGATCGAGACCGTGCGTGGTGTCGGCTACTGCTTCTACGGGGCCTGAGATGCGCACGAGCACCCGGCTGTTCTGGCTCTGGGTGGGCTTCGCGTCGGTCTGCTCCGCCCTCATGTGGTCGTTTCCGGGCGCCGAGACCATTCCCTATCACCTCGCGTACATCAGCTGCGCCGCCGTCTACGGCCTGGAGCCGTGGCCTCGCACCCGAGCCGTGTGGTCGATCGGCTGCTTCACCTTGGTCACGGGCGCGATCATCATCGCGCGAGCTGCGTCCGGGGTTCTGGGCTGGGGCGAGACCGCGGAGATCCCGCTGATGGCGGTGCTGATGCTGCTCATGGTCCTCCACGTACGCCGCCGGCACGACGCACTGGCCGCGCTCACCCAGGTGGCCGACTTGGAGCGCCTGCGCGCGGCGCAGCGCGAGCGTCTGAGCCGGACGACGATGCACGAGATGCGCACTCCGGCCACGATCGCGGTGGGCTACCTCGAGCTGCTGCGGGACAACGAGACGGAACCGGACAAGCGAGCCGACCTCGAGGTGGTGCTCGAGGAGGTCGAGCGCATCGGACTCGGCACCGAACGGCTGATCCGCACCCTGTCGCTCCCCGACCACGAGCGGCTCCAGCTCACGGACCTCGACCAGCTGCTCGGCCATGTGCTTGACCGGTGGCGAGTGCTCGCCGATCGCGACTGGCAGCTCGACAGCACCGCCGGCCTCCAGCTCTGCTCTCCTGAGCGAACACGCGTCTGCCTGGACACGCTGCTGGAGAACTCGGTGCGCTACACCCGCGACGGCGACGTGGTCCGGCTGATCTCCAGCGTCGAGGACGACGTGCTGTCGATCGGGGTGGCCGACGCGGGCGACGGGTTCCACCCGGACCTGCTCGCGAGCCTGCGCGACGAGTCGCCGGTGCCGAGCTCGGACCGGTTCGCCGCGGACCCGAAGTCGCAGACCGGGCTCGGTCTCGGACTGGTGCACGAGGCAGTGCGGGTGCGCGGCGGTGACCTCGTCATGGGCGAGTCGCCCGAGGGGGGTGCCCTGGTGCTGATGCGGCTACCGCTCGCGCCCGCACGCCAGGTCCAGGCAGTGGAGGCCCGGGCGGTGCCGTCGGCGCCCGCGGCCATCGGTGCCGGCCTTCGCTGACCGGGCGGGTCAGGAGACAGTCACAGCAAGCCGGCCACGTCGGCGAGCACGCCACTGCGCCACGGCGACCCGGTCGCGGGCGCCCAGTTCGGCCCGGTGCCGAGCAGCGCGGCGACCAGCACCGCGGTGGCGAAGACGCACAGGCCGATCACGAACAGGCCGGCGTGCTCCCGCTGCGAGAAGCGGGTCACCATCCGTCCGGTCAGCTTGTTGACCCGGCCGGAGCCGGGGCCCCACCAGAGGGCCCCGGCGAACACGACACCCACCATCAGCATGCCGATACCGATTGGAGGCCCGATGATCGCCACCACGACGCCGAACGCGATTGCGGCGCCGGCCGCCCAGCCGATGAGCAGGAGGGCGCCGGCGAGCGCCAGCACGGCGTAGCCGGGGGTGGACACCGTCGTCGTCGGCACGTCGTACCACCGGGCGCGGCCGCGGACCATCCGTCGCCGCGCGTGCCGCTCATGGCCGATCGAGAGCGTGCGCAGCGCGAGCACCACCAAGCCGACCAGCATCGTCGCGGCGTACGGCGCGTAGGCGACGGCGGCCGCCACGACCGCACCGATCCCGACCAGCTGCAGCCGGCGCTGCGCGAGCGAACCCGCACCGTCCGGTGCCATGCCGGGGACCGGCGTCGCCGCCGCAGGACCGGGCACCGCGGGGATGATCCGGGTCGCCGGCTCCTGCCCCGGGGCCGGCGGATCCACCGGCGCGGCGGCGGGCTGTGCGTCGGTCACCGGGCGCACCTCGGTCGCGGGCTCGCGGTGCAGGGCCGCGACCGGCATCGTCCACTGCTCCGGGGCCGGCTGCACCGGCCGCGGCACGGTGGCCAGGTCGAGCTGCTGGCGCAGCCAGGTGCGGATCTCGTGGATGCCGGGCCGCTCCAGCGGCTCCGGAGCGAGACAGGAGCGGAGCAGCCCGACCAGCTGCTGGGGGACGGCGGACAGGTCGTGGTCGCCGCGGCGGACCCGGTCCATGATCGCCATCGCCGGCCCCTTCCCGTAGGGCGGGCGGCCGGTCGCGGCGTGGACCACTGTCGCCGCCCACGAGTGCACGTCGGAGGCCGGCGTCGCCTCGTCGCCGTACAGGATCTCGGGCGCGAGGTAGCCGGGCGTGCCCAGCAGCCAGCCCGTGTGCGTGAGCCGGGGGTCGTCGGCGAGCCGGGCCAGCCCGAAGTCGATCAGGACCGGCGACCGCCCCTCCATCAGCACGTTGGAGGGCTTGATGTCGCGGTGCAGCACGCCGACCGCGTGCACGGCGATCAGGGCCTCGGCGAGAGCGTCCGCGAAGTGCAGCAGGTCGACGCCCGCGATCGGGCCCTCCTCGTGCACGTGCTCGTGGAGGGAGAGCCCCGGCACGTAGCGGGTCGCGACGTAGGGCGTGGGACCGTGCGGGTCGGCGTCGATCACCTCGGCGATCCGGGGGCTGGTGATCCGGCGCAGCGAGTTGACCTCACGGGCGAGCCGCTCGCGGGCCTCGTCGTCGCCGACGATGTGCGGCCGCAGCACCTTCAGGGCCACCCGGCTGCCGTCCGGCGCCTGCGCGAGGTGCACCACCCCCATGCCGCCCTCCCCGATGCGCGCGATCAGGCGGTAGCCGCCGATCCGCGTCTCCTCGGGCTTCTGGCCGTGCACCGTGGTCACCGGGCAACGGTAACCGGCGGCGGACGGGAGTCCGAGGTCGCAAGCACCGGTGGCGCGCACGAGTTGGTGCTCCCGGCCTCGGACCGCCAGGATGACTCACGTGTTGCTGATATCAGACATCGCTGATATACCTGATCCATGACCGCCCCCATCGACAACCTCGCCGCCGTACGCCGCGTCCTGGGCACCGTCGACCGCGACGGGCAGGAGCTGCGCCGGCTCACCCTGACCCGCAGCTACCCGACCACGCCGGAGGACCTGTGGGAGGCGCTCACCGACTCCGACCGGATCCCGCGCTGGTTCCTGCCGGTCACGGGCGACCTGCGTCCCGGCGGCCGCTACCAGCTCGAGGGCAACGCTGGCGGCGACGTGCTGTCGTGCGACCCGCCCCGGACGTTCTCCGTCACCTGGGAGTACGACGGGCACGTGAGCTGGGTGATCGTGACCCTCACTGCAGACGGCACCGGCACCGAGCTCCAGCTGGCGCACGACGCGCCGTCCGCTCCGGATCACTGGGACCGCTACGGCCCCGGGGCGGTCGGCATCGGCTGGGAGCTGGCCATGGTCGGCCTGGCCGACCACCTGGCCACGGCCGCCGCGGTCGACCCGGCGGCGTTCGCCGCGTGGATGTCGAGCGACGACGGTGTCAGGTTCATGTCCGCGTGCAGTGCCGCCTGGGCCGAGGCCCGGATCTCGGCCGGCGACGACACGGAGGAGTCCCGCGCCGCGGCCGCACGCTGCACCGCGGCGTACACCGGGCAGGAGTAGCCGGTGCACGCGTTCGACGTGCTCGGCGACCCGGTACGTCGCCGGATCCTTGAGCTGCTCGCCGAGGGCGAGCACGCGTCCGGCGAGGTGGTCGCGGTGATCGCGGACGAGTTCGGGATCACCCAGCCTGCGGTGTCCATGCACCTGCGCGTGCTCCGCGAGAGCGGTTTCGCCAGCAGCCGGGCGGAGGGCGCGCGGCGGATCTACGCGCTGGAGACGGGTCCCCTGGCAGAGGTCGACGCCTGGCTGGCACCGTTCCGGGCGTTCTGGGAGCAGCGGCTGGACGCGCTCGGCACCGAGGTCGCCCGCGGGAAGCGCGGCCGAAGGGGCTAGACGACCCGGTGCATCCAGCCGAACGTGTCGTCGGCGCGACCGAACTGGATGTCCACGAGCTCCCGGCGGATCGCCATCGTGAGCTCGCCACCGGTGTCGCCACCCGTGCCCGCCACCTGGCCGCCGTCCCACTTGAGGCTGCCGACCGGCGTGACCACGGCCGCCGTCCCGCACGCGAAGACCTCGGTGATCCGGCCGCTCGGTGACGCCGTCGCGCCACTCGTCGATGGACACCTTGCGCTCCTCCACCTGGTGGCCCATCTTGCCGGCCAGCTCGATGATCGCGGAGCGCGTGATCCCCTCGAGGATGGTGCCGGTCTCCGGCGTGACGACGCGGCCGTCGGCGAAGACGAAGTACATGTTCATGCCGCCGAGCTCCTCGACGTACCGCCCCTCCTGGGCGTCGAGGAAGACCACCTGGTCGCAGCCCTGCTCCGTGGCCTCCTGCTGGGCGACCAGCGAGCTCGCGTAGTTGCCGCCGGTCTTGGCCGCGCCCATGCCGCCGCGGCCGGCGCGCGTGTACTCCTCGGTGAGCCACAGCGTGAGCGGCTTGACCCCGCCCTTGAAGTACGGACCGGCGGGCGAGGCGATCACCATGAACGTCACGTGCTGCGCGGGCCGCACGCCGAGGAAGGTCTCGGTGGCGATCATGAACGGGCGGACGTAGAGGCTCTTCTCCCCTGCCTCTCCCGGCTCCGGCACCCAGCGCTGGTCGACCTCGACGAGCGCGTCGACGGCCTGGACGAACGACTCCGGTTCGAGCACCGGGAACGCCAGCCGGTGCGACGAGCGCGTCATCCGCGCCGCGTTCTCCTCGGGCCGGAAGGTCCAGATCGAGCCGTCCTCGTGCCGGTAGGCCTTCATCCCCTCGAACGTCTCCTGCGCGTAGTGCAGGACGGCCGTCGCCGGGTCGAGGGTCAGCGGTCCGTACGGCGTGACCCGGGCGTCGTACCAGCCCTTCTCCGGCGTCCACTCGACGGTGAACATGTGGTCGGTGAAGTGGGTCCCGAAGCCCGGGTTGGCGAGGATCTCGGACACCTCCGCGTCGCTGCGCGGCTGTTCGGACCGGGTGATGCTGATGTCGAGCGGCATGTTCTGCATCTTAGGGCTCCTCGAAATGTGCCTGCGGCTCCGTTGAGAAGCGCCTGCGGCACCGTTGAATGGTGAGTTCCGCACGCCATGTGGACGCGCTCATGCGACTCCGGCGACCCGACTCACATCTCGAAGGGGCCGGACACACAACTCAACGAGCTACGCGGGCGGCGATCGCGTCGCCGACCTCGGAGGTACGACGGGTAGTGCCGGGGGTCCGCGCGGCGAGGTCGGCCACCACGGCGTCCTCGACCGCGCGAGCGGCGGCGTCGAGTCCGAGGTGCTCGAGCATCAGCCCGACGGACAGGATCGCCGCCGTCGGGTCGGCCTGCTGCTGGCCGGCGATGTCGGGCGCCGAGCCGTGCACCGGCTCGAACATCGACGGTGCGGTGCGGTCGGGGTTCACGTTGCCACTCGCCGCGAGGCCGATGCCGCCGGTCACGGCAGCCGCGAGGTCGGTGATGATGTCGCCGAAGAGGTTGTCGGTGACGATCACGTCGAAGCGGGCCGGGTCGGTGACCATGAAGATCGTGGCCGCGTCGATGTGCAGGTAGTCCACCTCGACGTCGGGGAACTCGGCGCCCACCTCGCGGACCAGGCGTGACCAGACCGCGCCCGCGTGGACCAGCACGTTGGTCTTGTGGACCAGGGTCAGCTTCCCGCGGCGCTTCTGCGCGCGGCGGAACGCGTCGCGCACCACGCGCTCCACGCCGTACGCCGTGTTGACCGAGACCTCGGTCGCGATCTCGTGCTGGGTCCCGACCCGGAGCGCCCCGCCGTTGCCGGTGTAGGGGCCCTCGGTGCCCTCGCGGACGACGACGAAGTCGACGTCACCCGGGTCCGCCAGGGGTGAGGCGGCGCCGGGGAAGATGCGCGAGGGACGGAGGTTGACGTAGTGGTCGAGCTCGAACCGCAGCCGCAGCAGGAGTCCTCGTTCGAGGATCCCGGGCGGCAGGTTCGGGTCGCCGGGGCGGCCGCCGACCGCGCCGAGCAGGATCGCGTCGTGCCCCCGGATCTCGGCGAGCACGGAGTCCGGCAGCACCTCGCCGGTGGCGAGGTAGCGCTCGGCACCCAGGTCGTAGCGCGTCGCCTCGAACTTGGTCGAGCCGGGGGTGGCCCGCTCGAGCACCTTCAGCGCCTCGGTGGTGACCTCGGGGCCGATCCCGTCACCCGGGATCACGGCGAGCTGGACGGTGCTGTTCGAGACGGTGTCGCTGGGCGGCATGCGTTCGAACCTAGTTGTCGTCGGGCCGCTCGCCACCGTTGTCTCGCAGGTCAAGCGCCTGCTGCACGGCCTCCGGGCTGTTCGGGCTCTCCGGGTCGTTCTTCGACGGTCCCCACTCGGGGTACATGTCGTACATCGTGCTGCTCCTTGCGTCTCTGCTGGATGGATGAGGTCCTGCAGGGCCGGGGAAGCGGAACGGGATCGCCGCGGAGCTTGCCCCGGCACCTGAGAACAGGGCCAGATGGCGCTTCCGACAGCGGTACGTCGCTGGTGCCAGGTCGTGGGACCGGCGGATCTCGCTGCGGAGGGTGGTAAGCCTGAACGCCAGAACTCCGCGGCGAGGTGGCCTACCTGCTAGGCCTCGCCGCGGCGCTCGATAAGTACGAACACGCTCCGCATGATGGAGATGACGGTACGCCGCCCCACGCCCGCGTGCCCGCCCTTTGGGCGGATGTTCCACATCGCGAGACTCCCCCGGACGGGGCTGCGCCTCCGAGGCCGCGTGACAGACTTCTCGTGATGAGCGCCTTCCCCGTCCTGCCCACGATCGTCTCGCGGGCATTCGACGTCTCCCGGCGGGCCGGCTACGTGTCCTTCTGCCGCAACGAGACCGGTCGGCTGCTGGCCGCGCTCGCCGCGACGCGCACCGGCACCCTGGCGGAGTTCGGCACCGGCTGCGGCGTGGGCACGGCGTGGCTGCGCTCCGGTGTGCCCGCGGGCAGCCAGATCCTGAGCGCGGAGCTCGACCCGAAGCTGGCCACCGCCGCGGCGGAGATCTTCGACGACGACGACCAGGTCGAAGTGGTCTCGGCCGACTGGTCGACGCTGCGCGACCGGGCGCCGTTCACGCTGCTGTTCCTCGACGCCCGCGAGCCCAAGGACGCCGGTGTCGACGCGGTGGTCGACCTGGTCGGCCAGGGCGGGATCGTCGTGCTCGACGACTTCACCCCGTGCGAGTCGTGGCCCCCGATGTTCGCCGGACGGGTGGACTCGCTGCGCGAGGAGTGGCTCAGCGACGAGCGGTTCACGACCGCCGAGGTGATGGTGGCCAGCGACGCGTCGGTGCTGATCGCGACGAAGCGCTGACCACCCTCCCCGGGAGGTCTCGGTGCGCCGGCCCCTCCGGGCTCTCCTCCTCCGGCACACCACCTCCGAGCTCATCTCCTCGATCTGCCCCATGCACCAGGTAGACCGGCAGCCAAGGCGGTTCCGACGCTAGACCTCGGGTGGCGGGCCGATGCTGGTCATTCCCGAAGATGTTCCTGAAGATCCACGATAAAGACCGGCAGGAGCCACTGCACGAGCGGGCCGATCGCGACGGCGTAGAGCACCGTCCCGAGGCCGAGGACGCCGCCGAGCAGCCATCCGATCCCGACCACGGTGACCTCGAGGCAGGTGCGCACCAGCCCGATCGGGAGCCCGGTACGCCGGTGCAGGCCGGTCATCAGCCCGTCCCGTGGGCCGGGGCCGAACTGGCTGCCGATGTACATCGCGGTCGCGACGGCGTTGAGCAGCACGCCACCCAGGGTGAGCGCCACCCGCTCCCAGAGCCGGTCGGCAGGGGCGATCACGGCGAGCGCGGCGTCCGCCGACAGCCCGACCACGAAGGTGTTGGCGATCGTGCCCAGCCCCGGCAGCTCGCGCAGCGGGATCCACAGCACGAGCACCAGCAGGCTCACCGCGATCACCGCGGTGCCGATGCTGATCGGAAGGTGCCGCGCCAGCCCCTGGTGCAGCACGTCCCAGGGGGCGTTGCCGAGCGTGCCGCGGATGATCATCGCCAGCGTCACGCCGTACAGGATCAGACCGGCCAGCAGCTGTGGTAGTCGGCGGCCGAGCCGGCCGGCGCGCAGCTGCTCCACCGGGCCGAGGCGGCCGAGCTCACGACGGGCGCGGACACGGCGTACTGGCGTGGTGGAGGTCATGCTCCCAGTGTCGATGAGATTGGCCTCGCGCCACAGAGCCAATTGCTGACGAGTGGCCCTTCGCTCACGGCGCCAGGAAGCGCCGGGCGCCCTCCGCGAGCGCCATCGCGTAGGCGTGCTGTCCGGCCCGCGAGGTCATCCGGGCCGCGTCGGCCGGGTCGCGCATGTTGCCCAGCTCCACCATCACCGTCGGGATCCGGGACCAGTTGAGCGTGCCCAGGTCGCCGCGGGCGTCGAGGCCGGAGCCGCCGCCGACGTAGTTGGACCGGGAGAAGCCCGCGCTCACCAGGGCGTCTCTCGTCAGCACCGCGTAGCGCTCCGACGCGGCCCGCACCCCCGGCCCGGTCGCCACGATCACGTGGAAGCCGCGGTTGCCGGCCACGGATCCGTCGCCGTGGATGCTCAGCTTGAGGTCCGCGCCCGCGTTGCCGAGCCGGCCCCGCCGGTCGACGCACGGCCCCCACTCCTCGGCGCTGTTCTCGGTGCGGGTCATCAGCACGGTCGCCCCGAGGCGCCGGAGCCGGTCGCGAACGGCGACCGCGACCTGCCACGCGAACGTCGCCTCCGGGTAGCCGGCGTCGGTCGCGGTGCCGCTGGTGTTGCACGCCTTGCGGCCCCCGGCGCCGTCGCCCACCAGCGCCGTCGTCTCCCGCAGGTGCCGCGAGTTGCCGAGCTGATGGCCGGGGTCGACCACGACGATCCGGTCGGCCAGCGGGCGCGTGTGCCCCGCGACCGCGGCGGACCGCGCGGCCAGCGTGGGAGGCGTCGACCCGTCCGCCACAGCGGGTGGCGCAGCGACCAGGAGCAGGCCCGCGCAGCTGAGCGCACCGAGCAGGGAACGCATCCCGCGACACTAGCCCCGGCGCAACATTGGCCTCGGTGGATGATGCCAATGCTGTGCCATGATGGGAGGCTGGTCCGGTGAGCATCTCGTCAGCACCCGTGTCCCTCGCCGCGCCCCGGGTGGCGGCCCTCGTCGGGGAGTTCCCCCGGTCACCCGCGTTTCGCGGGCTGGCCGACGGCCTCCGCACGCTGATCGCGGAGGGCCGGGTCCCGGTCGGCGTCCGGCTACCGAGCGAGCGCGACCTCACCGACGCGGTCGGTGTCAGCCGGACCACCGTGACGCGCGCGTACGACGTGCTCCGCAACGAGGGCTACCTCGAGAGCCGGCAGGGCTCCGGCAGCGTCACCCGGCTGCCGGTGTCGCGCGCCGGGCGCACCGATCACCTGCTGATGGTCCGCGACCGGCCCGGGCAGGACCAGATCGACCTCACGATCGCCACCCCGCTGGCACCTCCGGGCACGGCCGCCGCCTTCGAGCGCGCCGTCGAGCGTTTTCCGGCGTACCTCTCCGGCACCGGCTACTACCCCACCGGAGTGCCCGCGCTCCGCGAGGCGCTCGCCCGCCGGTACGCCGCCCGCGGGCTCCCCACCGAGCCCGAGCAGCTGATCGTGGTAGCCGGGGCGCTGGCCGGCGTCGCGCTCGCCGCGCAGGTGCTGTCCCGCCCGGGCGAGAGGGTGCTGGTCGAGTCGCCGACGTACCCGAACCCGATCACGACCCTCCGCGCGCGGCGAGCCCGACTGGTCACGACGCCGGTCGACCCCGCGCACGGGTGGGACGTCGCCCACGCCCTTCGCGTCGCCCGCGGCACGCGCATGGCCTACCTGATCCCGGACTTCCACAACCCGACCGGCGCACTGATGCCGGCGGACCAGCGGCTGGAGCTGGCCGCCGGGCTCGACCGGCTCGGCGTGGTGCCGGTGGTGGACGAGTCGCTGGTCGACCTGTGCCTCGACGACCGGCCCCTCCCCGCGCCGTTCGGCTCGTTCGCACCGGAGGCGTTCAGCGTGGGAAGCGCCTCCAAGGGCTTCTGGGGCGGTCTTCGCACGGGGTGGATCCGGGTACCCCACCACCGGGTCGAGGAGGTGACGGCCGCACGGCTCAGTCTCGACCTCGCCTCACCGCCCCTGGAGCAGCTGGCCCTCCTCGAGATGCTCGACGATGAGGCGTCCGTGCGCCGCCATCACCGGACCACCATCGCCGCGTCGCGCGACGCGCTGGCCGGCGCGCTCGCCACGGCGCTGCCCGACTGGGAGCTCACGCCCGGTCGCGGCGGGCTGTCGCTCTGGTGCCGGCTGCCCGAGGCGCGATCCACCGACCTCGCGGTCCGGGCCGAGCACGAGGGCCTGCACCTCGCCTCCGGGCCGGCGTTCGCCGCCGAGGGCGGGCTGGAGCACTGGCTCCGGCTCCCGCACACCCAGCCGCCCGCGGTGATGACCGAGGCCGTACGGCGCCTCGCGCGCGCCTGGGCCGCACTCCCGCCGGCCACCGCTCGGCGGCACGGCGCCGAGGTCAGGCGCGCGCCGGTCGTGGCCTGACCGGACCGCTCACTCGCTGAGGTCGACGCCCCGCACCTGGTCGGCGTCGATCGCCTCGCGGATCCGGTCCAGCACCTCGGCCGGGATCGCGGTGTCGACGCTGAGCGCCACCAGGGCCATGCCGCCCTTCTCGTCGCGGGACACCTGCATGCCGGCGATGTTGACGCCCGCCTCGCCCAGGATCTGGCCGACGACCCCGACCATGCCGGGCCGGTCCTCATAGCGGAAGAACGCGAGGTGCACGGTCGGCTCGATGTCGACCGTGTAGCCGTTGACCTCGACCAGCCGCTCACGCTGGGCGATTCCGACCAGCGTGCCCGACACCGACAGCTGGGTGCCGTCGGCCAGCGTGCCTCGGATCGTGATCAGGTTGCGGTGGTCGGGGCTCTCGGTCTCGGTCACCAGCCGCACCGCAGTGCCGCGCTCGGCGGCCAGCAGCGGCGCGTTGACGTAGGAGACCTGGTCCTCGACGACGTCGGAGAAGATCCCCTTCAGGGCGGCCAGCTCGAGCACCTTCACGTCGTACTCGGTGATCTCGCCGCGCACCTCGACGTCGACCTGCTGCGCCACCTCGCCGGCGAGCGCGGTGAAGATCCGGCCCAGCTTCTCGGTCAACGGGATGCCCTGCCGGATCTCCTCGGCGATCACGCCGCCCTGCACGTTGACCGCGTCGGGCACCAGCTCACCGCTCAGCGCCAGCCGCACCGACCGGGCGACGGCGATGCCGGCCTTCTCCTGGGCCTCGTCGGTGGACGCGCCCAGGTGGGGGGTCGCGACCACGTTCTCGAGCTCGAACAGCGGGCTGTCCGTGCATGGCTCCTGTGCGAAGACGTCGAGTCCCGCGCCGGCGATCTGGCCGGTCTTGAGGGCGTCGAAGAGCGCGGCCTCGTCGACGATTCCGCCCCGCGCCGCGTTGACCAGCACCAGGCTCGGCTTCGCGCGCGCCAGCTGCTCGGCGCCGATCAGCCCGACGGTCTCCGCGGTGCGCGGCAGGTGGACGCTGACGAAGTCGGCCTCGTCGAGCAGCTCCTCGAGGCTCACCATGCGCACACCCATCTGCGCGGCCCGGCCGGCCTGGACGTAGGGGTCGTAGGCGATCACGCGCATTCCGAAGGCGCTCAGCCGCTGCGCGACGAGCACCCCGATCCGGCCGAGCCCGACGATGCCCACGGTCTTCTCGTAGAGCTCGACCCCGGTGTAGCGCGAACGCTTCCACTCGCCGTTGCGCAGGGCGGTGTGCGCCGGGCTGATGTGGCGAGCCGCGGAGAGCATGAGCGCCACCGCGAGCTCCGCGGCGCTGACGATGTTGGAGGTCGGGGCGTTGACCACCATCACGCCACTCTGGGTCGCGGTGCGGACGTCGACGTTGTCGAGGCCCACGCCGGCGCGAGCGACGACCTTGAGCCGCCGGGCCGCGGAGAGCGCCTCGGCGTCGACCTGCGTGGCGCTGCGCACCAGGATCGCGTCGGCGTCGGCGATCGCGGGCAGGAGGGCCGCGCGGTCGGCGCCGTCGCAGTGCCGGATCTCGAAGTCCGGCCCGAGCGCGTCGACCGTGGCGGGGCTGAGCTCTTCGGCGATCAGGACGACGGGCCGCGTGCGCGTCTCGCCTGGGGACTGGGTCACGAAGGAGGTCCTCACGTGCTGGGATCCGGGTGGCCGGTGCACGACGCTGTGCCCGACTGGGACACTACCCGACGCGACACGCCGTAAAGGAGTTGTCCGACAGCCGGAGCGCCGCCAGAATCCTCCCGTGAAGATCTGAGCCGACGCCCGTGAAGCCCGCCGACTGCGGGTGGTTCCCGTCCGTACGCGAGGTCTCCATGTCTGCCCCGGTTCTCTCCCTGTCCGCCGTTTCCTTTGCCTGGCCGGACGGCAGCCCGGTCTTCTCCGGGCTCGACCTGCAGGTCCCCCGCGGGCGTTCCGCCCTCGTCGGCGACAACGGCACCGGCAAGTCGACCCTGCTCCGGCTCGCCGCCGGTGACCTCCGTCCAGCCTCCGGCTCGGTCGCCGTTCGCGGGCGCCTCGGCTACCTGCCGCAGGACCTCGTGCTGCGGGCCGACGTGCGCGTCGACGAGCACCTCGGGATCGCGCAGGTGCGCCGCGCGATCGACGCGATCGAGGGTGGCGACGCCGACCCCGACCACTTCGCGGTGGTGGGCGACCGCTGGGACGTCGAGGAGCGCTCGCTCGCCGAGCTGCACCGGGTCGGGCTGCCCGACGACGTGCTGGACCGCCGCCTCGGTGAGCTGTCCGGCGGCGAGGTCACCCAGCTCGCTCTGGCGCGGCTGCTGCTCGACGCCCCCGACGTGCTGCTCCTCGACGAACCGACCAACAACCTCGACCGCGACGCGCGCGAGCGGCTGGTCGAGGTCGTCGACGGCTGGCGCGGGTCACTGCTCGTGGTCAGCCACGACCGCGAGCTCCTCGAGCACGTCGACCGTGTCGGCGAGCTGCGGGAGTGGAACGGCGGGCGAGAGGTGCGGTGGTACGGCGGAGGCTGGTCGTCGTACGCCGAGCAGGTGGCGGGCGAGCAGGCCGCCGCCGAGCAGGCCGTGCGCGCCGCCGAGTCCGACGTACGTCGCCAGCGCAACGACCTGGTCACCGCGCAGGAAGTGCTCTCGCGCCGCAAGAAGCAGGGCGCCCGTGCGGCCGCCACCCAGGGCCTGCCCAAGATCGTGATCGGAGCGCGCAAGCGCGCCGCCCAGGAGTCGGCCGCCAAGTACCGGGCCACCCACCAGGACCGGCTGGCCGACGCCCGCGGGCGGCTCGACGACGCCGAGGCACGCATGCGGCGCGACGACACGGTGCGGATCGACCTGCCCGGGACCGAGGTCCCGCCGGGTCGGATCGTGCTCACCACCGACGGGCTCCGGCTGCGCACTGGCCGGGTCGTCGACCTCGACCTCCGCGGCCCGGAGCGGGTCGCCGTGACCGGGCCGAACGGCAGCGGCAAGACGACGCTGCTGCACACGCTCGCCGGACTCCTCCCGCCCGTAGCAGGGACGGCGGACGTGCGGGTGCCGCTGCGCCTGCTCCCGCAGCGACTCGACGTGCTGGACCCGGCCCTGAGCGTGTTCGGCAACGTCGCCGCGCAGGCGCCGGGCGTCGAGGCGAACCGGCTGCGGGCCCAGCTCGCCCGGCTGCTCTTCAAGGGCACAGCCGGCGACCAGATGGTGGGCACGCTCTCGGGCGGCGAGCTGTTCCGGGCGACGCTGGCGACGCTGCTGCTTGCCGACCCGTCACCGCAGCTGCTGATGCTCGACGAGCCCACGAACAACCTCGACGGGTCGACCCGGGACCAGCTGGTCGGCGCGCTCACGTCGTACCGGGGCGCACTGCTCGTGGTGTCACACGACGAGACCTTCCTCGAGGAGGTCGGCGTGACCCGACGGCTGGAGCTCTAGACCTGGCAGCCGTCCGGGCCGCAGGCGTCGTCACCGCCGACGACGTCGAGCGACGGGTGCGACTCGTGCCAGGCGCGCTCCAGCACCTGGGTGAAGACCTCGACCGGCTGGGCGCCGGAGACGCCGTACTTCCGGTCGACGACGAAGAACGGCACCCCGGTGGCGCCGAGCGACGCCGCCTCGCGGATGTCGTGCTCGACGGCATCGGCGTACGCGTCGCCGGCCAGCACCTCCTTCGCCGCGACCTCGTCGATGCCGACGGTGGCCACGGCGGCCAGGAGCACGTCGTGGTCGGCGACGTTCTCGGCGCGCAGGAAGTACGCCGCCAGCAGCTCCTCCTTCAGCCGCGCCTGCACCTCGGGCGACTCCGCGAGCGCCAGGTGGAGCAGCCGGTGAGCGTCGGCGGTGTTCGCGCGCTGTGCCTCGGCGAGCCGGAACAGCAGGCCCTCCTCGGCCGCGACGGCCTCGGTGCGCTCCACCATCTGTCGACCGGCCTCCGGTCCCCCGCCGTACTTCGCGCCCAGGTGCTCGGCAACTGTCTGGGTCGGCTCCGACGGCGCTGAAGGGTCGAGCTGGAACGAGCGGTAGACGATGTCGACCTCCCTGCCTGCGATCGAGCGTCCAACGGAGGTCGAGCCTGTCGAGACCCATGCGGCCAGCGCCTTCTCCAGCCGGCGCTTCCCGATGTAGCACCACGGACAGACGACGTCGCTCCAGATCTCGATCAGCACGTGAAGAGAACCGCTCACAGTGCCCGGGTGTTCCCGTGGAGACCGACGCGCCTTCGCCGGTGGTCTGACCGAGGTCTGGGTGGTCCCGGGGTCGACCCTGAGGGAACTCAGGGGACGCCCTCCGGGGAGGCTTCAGCAGTTTCCCTGATGTGCCCGGGTGCCCGTCGCCACCAGTCTTCTCGACATGATCAAGGTCGAGTCACTCACACGGAAGTACGGCGGCTTCACCGCCGTCGACGACATCACGTTCACGGCGCACCCCGGTCGCGTCACCGGGTTCCTCGGGCCCAACGGAGCCGGCAAGTCCACGACGATGCGGGTCATGGTCGGGCTCACTCCGCCCACGGCCGGCAGCGCGACGATCGGCGGGCGCCGGTTCGCCGACCTGCCCAACACTGGGCTGGAGGTCGGCGTCCTCCTCGACGCCTCCGCCCAGCACGCGGGCCGCACCGGCCGCGAGATCCTCACCCTCGCCCAGCGGATGATGGGCCTGCCCCGAAGCCGGGTGGACGAGATGCTGGAGCGGGTCAGCCTCACGCCGACCGAAGCGGGTCGCCGCGTGCGCAACTACTCGCTCGGGCATGCGGCAGCGCCTCGGGATCGCCACCGCGCTGATCGGCGAGCCGGAGGTCCTGATCCTCGACGAGCCGGCCAACGGCCTCGACCCGGCCGGCATCCGCTGGATGCGCGACCTCCTCCGCGACTACGCCGACCAGGGCGGCACCGTGCTGCTCTCGTCGCACCTGCTGCACGAGATCGAGGTGATCGCCGACGACCTGGTCGTGATCGGCAACGGCCGGATCGTCGCCCAGGGCAGCAAGGCCGAGCTCCTGCAGACCGCCGGCACCTACGTCCGCGCAGCCGGCCAGGCCGACCTCGCCGGCGCCCTGACCGGCTCCGGCGTCGACGTTCACCCGCTCGGGCGACGGTCTCCGCACCGACGCCGACCCCGAGCACGTCGGCAAGGTCGCCCTGGCCGCCGGCGTACCGCTGGTCGAGCTGCGGACCGCCGACGGCGCCGGCCTCGAGGACATGTTCCTCGAGCTCACCGCGGACACCTCACGAGAAGGAGCAGCAGCATGACCGCCCTGACCACCCAGCACCGACGTGGACGACTCGCAGCGGGTCCTCCCGCGGTCCAAGCGCATCGACGGGATCCCGATGAGTCGGATCGTCGGCGTCGAGCTGCGCAAGATGTTCGACACCCGGTCGGGCTTCTGGCTGATGGCGAGCATCGCGATCGCGGCCACCCTGGCCACCGGCGCGGTGATCCTGTTCGCCTCGGACAGCTCGATCACGTACGACTCCTTCGGCGCGCGCGATCGGCGTCCCGATGACGGTGCTGCTGCCGGTGGTCGCGATCCTGTCGGTGACCAGCGAGTGGAGCCAGCGCAGCGGGCTCACGACGTTCACCCTGGTCCCGCACCGGGGCCGGATCGTCACCGCCAAGCTGGTCGCGACCCTGGTCGTCGGCGTGACCTCGATGCTGGTCGCGCTCGGCATCGGTGCCGTCGGCAACCTCCTCGGCTCCGCGATCGCCGGCGTCGACACGGTCTGGGACATCTCGCTCAACCAGATGCTCTCGATCATCCTCGCCAACGTCCTCGGGATGCTGGTCGGCTTCATGCTCGGGGTGCTGATCCGCAACTCGGCCGGCGCGATCGTCGGCTACTTCGTGTTCGCCTTCGTGCTCCCGACGCTGTCGGCGCTGCTGGCCGACAGCCAGGCCTGGTTCCGCGACCTGCAGCCCTGGGTCGACTTCAACTTCGCCCAGAGTCACGCTCTTCGACGGTGCCCTCACCGCGGCCGAGTGGGCGCACCTCGGCGTCACCAGCGCGATCTGGGTGCTGCTCCCGCTGCTGGTCGGGGATCCGGCTGGTGTTGAGGTCGGAGGTGAAGTAGCGCTGCTCTCGCGGGAGAATTCCCAAGGTATCTACGTTTACTGGCGCTTCCAGCGGTGTGTACGCCGCTGGAAGCGCCAGTTCTCATTGGGAGGTCAGAAGAGATTGGGAAGTGGGATGTCCGTTTGCGCCCCCGATGCCCGACAAACGCCTCGATACCTTGGGAATTCGGCAGCCGGGCGCACCCACCGAGCTCAGCGCGTGGCGGTGCCCTCGGTGTAGTCGGAGTCGTGGGACTTCACCCACGCCATCAGCTTGCGCAGCTCGCGGCCGGTGCCCTCGATCGGGTGCTCCTCGCCCTTCTTCCGCAGCGCCTTGAACTCCGGCGCACCGGCGTCCTGGTCGTCGATGAACCGCTGGGCGAACGTGCCGTCCTTGATCTCCGCGAGCACGTCCTACATGTTCTCCTTCACGCGCTCGTCGATCACCAGCGGGCCGGAGACGTAGTCGCCGTACTCCGCGGTGTCGGAGACCGACCAGCGCTGCTTGGCGATGCCGCCCTCGTACATCAGGTCGACGATCAGCTTCAGCTCGTGCAGGCACTCGAAGTAGGCGACCTCGGGCTGGTAGCCGGCCTCGGTGAGCACCTCGAAGCCGTACTGCACCAGCTGCGAGGCGCCGCCGCAGAGCACCGCCTGCTCACCGAACAGGTCGGTCTCGGTCTCCTCGGTGAACGTGGTCCGGATGCCGCCGGCCCGCAGGCCGCCGATCCCCTTGGCGTACGCCAGCGCGAGGTCCCACGCCTTGCCGGTCGCGTCCTCCTCGACGGCGACCAGCACCGGCACGCCACGGCCCTCGGTGTACTCGCGGCGCACCAGGTGGCCGGGCCCCTTCGGCGCGACCATGCACACGTCGACGCCGGGCGGCGGCTTGATGTAGCCGAACCGGATGTTGAAGCCGTGCCCGAAGAACAGCGCGTCACCCTCGACCAGGTTCGGCTCGACCGCCTCGGCGTACAGCTTCCGCTGGATGTGGTCGGGCGCCAGGATCATGATCAGGTCGGCCTCCTCGACCGCCTCCTCCGGCGTCAGCACGCGCAGCCCCTCGGCCTCGGCCTTGGCGCGGCTCTTCGAGCCCTCCGGCAGACCGACGCGCACGTCGACACCGGAGTCGCGCAGCGACAGCGCGTGCGCGTGTCCCTGGCTGCCGTAGCCCAGCACGGCCACGTTGCGGCCCTGGATCACGGACAGGTCGGCGTCGTCGTCGTAGAACATCTCAGCCACGGGTGGGCTCTCCTTCTTCGTTGGGGGGTCATCTCGTCGAGCTCGATGCGAGCTCACATGTCGACCACCGTGATGGGTTCAGCTGGCGGGAGCCGGTACGGCGACCGGCATCGGGCGGAGCGTGCGCTCGGTGATCGACCGGGAGCCGCGCCCGATCGCGACCATGCCGGACTGCACGAGCTCGCGGACCCCGAAGGGCTCGAGCACCCGCAGGAAGTCTGCGAGCTTGTCGTGGTTGCCGGTGACCTCGATGGTGACCGCGTCCACGGCGACGTCGACCACCTTCGCCTGAACAGCTGGACGACGTCGAGCACCTGACCCCGGGTGGTCGGGGTCGGCCTTCACCTTGACCAGCAGCAGCTCGCGCTCGACCGCGTCGCCCGGCTCGAGCTCGACGATCTTGATCACCTCGATCAGCTTGTTGAGCTGCTTGGTGACCTGCTCCAGCGGGGAGTCCTCGACGTTGACCACGATCGTCATCCGCGAGATCTCGGGGTGCTCGGTCGGGCCCACCGCGAGCGAGTCGATGTTGAAGCCGCGCCGGCTGAACAGGCTGGCGATGCGCGCCAGCACACCGGGCTTGTTCTCCACCAGCACCGACAAGGTGTGCAGATGACATCACAGGTCGTCCTCCTCGAACTCGGGGGCCAGGTCACGGGCGTACTTGATCTCGTCGTTGGACGTGCCGGCGGCGACCATCGGCCACACCATGGCGTCGCGGTGCACCCGGAAGTCGACCACCACCGGCACGTCGTTGATCTCCATCGCCTTGCTGATCGTGGCGTCCACGTCGTCCGGGCTGTCGCAGGCGAGGCCGACGGCGCCGTACGCCTCGGCCAGCTTGACGAAGTCCGGCACGCGCTTGCTCTGCAGGTCGGTGTTGGAGTAGCGCCCGTCGTAGAACAGCGTCTGCCACTGCCGCACCATGCCGAGCGACTCGTTGTTGATCACGGCGACCTTGATCGGGATGCCCTCGATGCGTGCAGGTGGCCAGCTCCTGGTTGGTCATCTGGAAGCAGCCGTCGCCGTCGATCGCCCAGACCGTGGTGTCGGGCCGGCCGACCTTGGCGCCCATCGCGGCCGGGACCGCGAAGCCCATCGTGCCGAGGCCGCCGGAGTTGATCCACGTGTTCGGGTGCTCGTAGCCGATGAAGTGCGAGGCCCACATCTGGTGCTGGCCGACCCCGGAGATGTAGATCGCGTCGGGGCCGACGATCTTGCCGAGCCGCTCGATCACGTACTGCGGGGCGAGTCCGTCGGCCGGCATCGTCGTAGCCCGAGCGGGTACTGCTTCTTCAGCCCGGCCAGGAAGCCGACCCAGCCCTCGTAGTCACCGGTGGTGCCGGCGTCGTGCTCGGCCTGCAGCGCCACGGTCAGGTCGGCGATCACCTCGCGGGCGTCGCCCACGATCGGCACGTCGGCGCGCCGGTTCTTGCCGATCTCGGCCGGGTCGATGTCGGCGTGGATCACCTTGGCGCCGGGCGCGAACGAGTCGAGGTTGCCGGTGACCCGGTCGTCGAACCGGGCGCCGAGGCTGATGATCAGGTCGCTCTTCTGCAGCGCCGCCGACCGCCGCGACGGTGCCGTGCATGCCGGGCATGCCGAGGTGCTGCGGATGGCTGTCGGGGAACGCGCCGCGCGCCATCAGCGTGGTCACGACCGGGATCCCGGTCAGCTCCGCGAGCACGCGCAGCTCCTTGGCGGCGCGCGCGCCGGATCACGCCGCCACCGACGTACAGCACCGGCTTGCGGGCCTCCAGGATCAGCCGGGTGGCCTCCCGGATCTGCTTGGAGTGCGGGCGGGTCACCGGGCGGTAGCCGGGCAGGTTGAGCTCGGTCGGCCAGACGAACGTGGTCTGCGCCTGGAGCGCGGACTTGGCGATGTCGACCAGCACCGGGCCGGGCCGGCCGGTGCGAGGCGATGTAGAACGCCTCGGCGATCGTCCGCGGGATCTCCGCCGGGTCGGTGACCAGGTAGTTGTGCTTGGTGATCGGCATCGTGATGCCGCGGATGTCGGCCTCCTGGAAGGCGTCCGTGCCGATCTGCTTGGCACCGACCTGGCCGGTGATCGCGACGATCGGCACCGAGTCCATGTGCGCGTCGGCGATCGGCGTCACCAGGTTGGTCGCGCCCGGACCGCTGGTCGCCATGCAGACGCCGACCTTGCCGGTGGCCACGGCGTAGCCCTGGGCCGCGTGGCCCGGCGCCCTGCTCGTGGCGCACCAGGATGTGGCGCAGCTTCACGGAGTCGAAGAGCGGGTCGTACGCCGGGAGGATCGCGCCGCCGGGGATGCCGAAGATGTTCTCGGCCCCGGCGGACTCGAGCGACCGGATCAGGCTCTGGGCACCCGTGACCGACTCGCCGGCAGGGCCGGGGGTGTGGCCGGTGGTGTGCTGCTGGCTCATCGGTGACCTTCTCGTTCGGTTCGGCGTTCGTCGTGGGCAACAAAAAACCCCTCGGGCCGGTGGCGGACGAGGGGTCGACGCGTGGCTGCGGCCGGTCGTGGGCCTGATTGCCTCAGCTCACGCGTCGCGTGCGTACGAGGAGAAGTGTGCGCATGCGCCATACGGTCCCGTCCGGGCCGGTGCCCGGTCAAGCAAGTGTCCCACGCGTCCCACAGTGCGGACACGCAGCCCATCATGTGGATCCACGGGTCAGCGGTCGCCGGTCGGCACGCCAGCCGTGCGCGCTGACGGCCCTGGTCGTCGAAGTTCGCCGGGTCCAGCCAGGCCTCGTACGCCGGGCTCAGGTGCTGCCACTCCTCGTCTGTGACCGAGTACCAGTCGGTGTCACGGTTGCGACCCTTGTAGACCAGGGCGTTGCGGAACCGGCCCTCGTAGCGGAAGCCGTAGCGGGCGGCCGCTCGCCGGGACGGCTCGTTGAGGGAGTCGCACTTCCACTCGTAGCGCCGGTACCCGAGGTCGTCGAAGACGTGGCGCATCATCAGGTACATCGACTCCGTCGCCGCGGTGGTGCGCTGGAGCGCGGACGACATCACGATCCCGCCGACCTCCGCCGAGCCGTTGGCCGGGTCGATCCGCAGGTAGCAGGCGATGCCGAGTCCCTGTCCGCCCGGCGTCATGATCGCCAGCGGCAGGCAGGCCGGCAACGCACGCAGGCCGGCCACGTGGCCCGCGAACCCGTCCAGGTCCTCGTAGGGACCGCCGATGATGTAGGTCCAGGTCGCGGGCGGCGACTGCACGCACAACGCGTCGTACAGCACCTCGAGGTTGCCCTCGCCGAGCGGTTCGACCCGGCAGGCACGACCGATGAGCGTGACCGGCTCGATCCTCGGCCGGGGCGTCCATCCCGGTACCTCGTCGCCGATCGGCTGGCCGTGCTCGTTGGTGCGCATGACCAGACCCTGACATGGAACGCTGGCACCATGGCGCGACTCCCGCGGCGTGCGCGACGCGACCGTCCGGACGTCGTCTCGGGCTCGGTCACGACACTGGAGCTGTTCTTCGACCTGGTGTTCGTGTTCACGATCACCCAGCTCACCGCGACGCTCGGGCACGAGCCGGGCTGGGCCGGCGTCGGTCAGGTGGTCCTGCTCCTGCTGCTCATGTGGTGGATGTACGGCGGCTACGCCTGGCTCACCAACGCGGCTCCCCCGGTGACGGCGGTACGACGGGCCTTCCTGCTGCTCGGCATGGTCGGCAACTTCATGATGGCGCTGGCGATCCCGCATGCGTTCACGACGGACCGGCTGGTCTTCGCCGCGGGATACCTGGTCGTCCTGGCGGTGCACACCACGATGTACCTCACCCAGGCGCCCCAGGTGAGCACCGGGATGGTCGTGCGCCTCGCGATGTTCAACGGCCTGGCGGGTCTGCTCGTGCTGGCCGGCGGACTCGTGGAGGGCGATGCGGTCTGGATCTGCTGGGTGGCGGCGGTGCTCGTGGAGACCGTGCTGCCACCGCTGGCCACCGCCACCGTTCTCCGCGGGATCGACACCGGTTCGGCGTTCACCCTCCGGCCTGCGCACTTCGTGGAGCGCCACGGCCTGATGCTGATCATCGTGCTCGGCGAGTCCGTGCTCGCCATCGGCGTCGGCGTGAGCGGCGGCGCGCAGCGGATCGGCATCGCGCAGATCGGGTTCGCCGCGGTGAGCCTCACCCTGGCCGCCTCGCTCTACTGGGCCTACTTCGGCACCGGCGAGGACCACGCCGCCGAGCGCGCGCTCGAGGCGGCGCCCGAGGAGCGACAGCAGGGCATCGGGCTGGCGTCCTTCGGCTACGCGTTCGCGGTGATGCTCCTCGGGGTCGTGTTCGCCGCCTCGGGGCTGCACCACGCGCTCGACCACCCCACGCATCACCTCGACCTGGCGTGGGCCGCGCAGCTGGCCGCCGGCACGGCCGGCTTCTGGGTCGGGCTGGCCCTGTTCCGGCTCGCGATCGGTCGTCGTGACGTCGCGGTGCGGCTCGTCGGCGGGCTGCTGCTGGCGGCCGCGGTGCCGGTCGGCACCGCGGTCTCGGGCCTGGTCGAGCTGCTGGCGCTGCTGGCCGGGTCGGTGGCGATCCTGCTGGCCGACCGGGGCGCGTAGCCTGCCGCTATGGAGGGCACCCGCGACGATCTGGTCCGGATGGTCCGCGAGTCCGTGATCGGCGAGGACCACGTGATGGTCACGCCCTACGGCCACCGCCGCGTGACGTACGCCGACTACACCGCGTCGGGCCGGGCGCTGACGTTCATCGAGGACTTCATCCGCGACGAGGTGCTGCCCAGCTACGCCAACACGCACACCGAGTCCAGCGGCACCGGACTGCAGACCACGCGGCTGCGCGAGGACGCCCGGCGGATCATCCACGACGCGGTCGGCGGCGACGACGAGACGGTCGTGATCTTCGCCGGGTCGGGCACGACCGGCGCGATCTCCAAGCTGATCGGCGTGCTCGGCCTGCGCATCCCGAGCGCGCTCGACGACCGGCACCGGCTCTCGGACCGGATCCCGACGGACCAGCGGCCGGTGGTCTTCATCGGGCCGTTCGAGCACCACAGCAACGAGGTCCCGTGGCGCGAGTGCGTCGCCGACGTGGTCACCATCCCCGAGGACGCCGACGGCCTGATCGACCTCGACGTGCTGCGCGAGCGGCTGGTCGAGTACGCCGACCGGCCGCTGACGGATCGGGTCGTTCTCGGCGGCGTCCAACGTGACCGGAATCGTCACCAACACCACGACGATCTCGACGCTGCTCCACGAGCACGGCGCGCTGTCGTTCTGGGACATCGCAGCCGCGGCGCCGTACATCGACATCGACATGTACGCCGGCCACGACCAGGACCCGCTCGCCTACAAGGACGCGATCTTCCTGTCCCCGCACAAGTTCATCGGCGGGCCGTCGACCCCCGGCGTGCTGGTCGCGCGACGCGAGCTGTTCCGCAACCGGGTGCCCGACGTCCCCGGAGGCGGCACCGTCGCCTACGTCAACGACGCCGACCACGCCTACCTGGCCGATCCCGAGCACCGCGAGGAGGGCGGCACCCCCGCGATCATCGAGGCGGTGCGCGCCGGCCTGGTGTTCCAGCTCAAGGATGCGGTCGGCGTGGAGACGATCCGTGCCGCCGAGGAGCGGTTCCTGGAGCGGGCGATGCGGATCTGGTCGGCCGAGCCGGCGATCGAGGTGCTCGGCAACCCCGACGCACCGCGGCTCTCGATCGTCTCGTTCGTGGTGCGCGCGCCGTCCGGACGTTACCTCCACCACAACTTCGTGGTGGCGCTGCTGAACGACCTGTTCGGCGTCCAGTCCCGCGGCGGCTGCTCCTGCGCCGGCCCCTACGGCCACCGGCTGCTCGGCATCGACATCGAGCACAGCCGCGAGTTCGAGCGTGAGATCACCGGCGGCTGCGAGGGGATCAAGCCCGGCTGGGTGCGCGTGAACTTCAACTACTTCCTCTCCGACACCGTCGCCGACTACGTGATCGAGGCGGTGCGCCTGGTCGCGCGCGACGGCTGGCGGCTGCTCGGCGACTACCGGTTCGACGTCTCATCCGGGCGCTGGACCCACCGCGAGGGGGTGGTCGAGCCGCCGTTGCGCCTGCACGACGTCAAGTACGACGGGCAGGGCATGCATGCTCCGACGTCACGCCTGTCCGGAGGCGAGGACCTGCTCGCCGAGCACCTGCGCGACGGAGCGGCCCTGCTGGCCGCGGCGGGCGAGCCGGACCTGACTCCCCCGACGTCGACCTCCGCCGACTTCGAGCACCTGCGCTGGTTCGACCTGCCCGCCGGCGCGCTGGACTAGCAGACACCCCCTAGCCGCAGACGGCTCCGTGCGCGGCGGACTGCACGACCTTCGCGTACTTGCCGAGCACACCGCGCGTGTACTTGGGCGGGTTCGGCTCCCAGCCGTCGCGGCGGCTGTCCCAGTCGGCGTCGGTCGCCACGTCGAGCACCCGGTTGGCCACGTCGAGCGTGATCCGGTCGCCGTCGCGCACGAACGCGATCGGGCCGGCGTCGACGGCCTCGGGCGCGATGTGGCCCACGCAGAGACCCGTCGTACCACCGGAGAAGCGGCCGTCGGTGATCAGCAGCACGTCCTTGCCGAGGCCGGCGCCCTTGATCGCGCCGGTGATCGCCAGCATCTCGCGCATGCCGGGACCGCCCTTGGGGCCCTCGTAGCGGATCACCACCACGTCGCCGGCCACGATCCGGCCCTCGGCCAGCGCGTCGAGAGCGGCGCGCTCGCCGTCGAAGACCCGGGCGGTGCCGGTGAAGACATCGTCGTCGAAACCGGCCGACTTCACCACCGCCCCCTCCGGTGCCAGCGACCCCTTCAGGATCGTGAGCCCGCCGGTCTTGTGGATCGGCCGGTCGAGGCTGCGGATCACGTCGTCGTCGAGTCCGGGCGGCGCCAGCGCCTCGAGATTCTCGGCCATGGTGCGGCCGGTCACGGTCAGCACGTCGCCGTGCATGAGGCCGGCGTCGAGCAGCGCCTTCATCACGACCGGGATGCCGCCGATCTTGTCGACGTCGTTCATCACGTAGCGCCCGAACGGCTTGAGGTCGCCGAGGTGCGGCACCTTGTCGCCGACCCGGTTGAAGTCGTCGATGCTCAGGTCGACGTCGGCCTCGCGGGCGATCGCGAGCAGGTGCAGCACCGCGTTGGTCGAGCCGCCGAGCGCCATCACGACCGTGATCGCGTTCTCGAACGCCTCGAGGGTCAGGATCTGCCGGGCGGTGATCCCCTGGCGCAGCATCTCCACCACGGCCTCGCCGGAACGGTGCGCGAAGCCGTCGCGCCGGCGGTCGACCGCCGGCGGCGCCGCTGACCCGGGCAGCGACAGGCCGAGCGCCTCGCCGACGGCGGCCATCGTGTTCGCGGTGTACATCCCGCCGCAGGCACCCTCACCGGGACAGATCGCCCGCTCGACCCGGTCGACCTCCTCGCGGGTGATCTTGCCGGCGAGACAGGCACCGACCGCCTCGAACGCGTCGATGATCGTGACGTCCTGCCCGTCGACCTGGCCGGGCATGATCGACCCGGCGTACAGGAAGACGCTGGCGAGGTCGAGCCGCGCGGCGGCCATCATCATGCCTGGCAGCGACTTGTCGCAGCCCGCCAGCAGCACCGAGCCGTCGAGCCGCTCGGCCATCATCACGGTCTCGACCGAGTCGGCGATCACCTCCCGCGAGACAAGCGAGAAGTGCATGCCCTCGTGGCCCATGGCGATGCCGTCGGACACGGAGATGGTGCCGAACTCGAGCGGGTAGCCGCCGGCCGCGTGCACGCCGTTCTTGACCGCCTTCGCCAGCCGGTCGAGCGACAGGTTGCAGGGCGTGATCTCGTTCCAGCTCGAGGCGACACCGATCTGCGGCTTCTCCCAGTCGTCGTCACCCATGCCGACCGCGCGCAGCATCCCCCGCGCAGCGGTCTTCTCCAGGCCGTCGGTGACGTCGCGCGAGCGGGGCTTGATGTCGGGCGTCTGCGTCATGGGCCGAGGGTAGCCCGCGTCGCAGACTGGGAGGGCTCGGCCCAATCTTCCTGCGCCAGCGTGGTGTAAACCGTACCGGAATGGGTAGGGCACTGTGACGGGGGTCACGGGACTGTCCATCTCCCTTGGCCCCTGACCTGCGGCATCGGGCCGCGGGAGAGAGGCGAAGGCAATGACCCTGGACCCAGACAAGGCCACCGCATCTATCGAGGCCGAAGACACGCTCGAGCATCGCTCGCAGGTCCGCAAGGCGGCGCTCGCGAGCACCGTCGGCACCACCATCGAGTGGTACGACTTCTTCCTCTACAACACGGCGGCGGCGCTGATCTTCCCGGCGCTGTTCTTCCCGGAGTCGTCGAACTACGCCGGCCAGCTGGAGTCGTTCGCGACGTACGCCGTGGGGTTCGCCGCCCGCCCGGTCGGCGCCTTCATCTTCGGCCACTACGGTGACCGGATCGGCCGCAAGGCGACCCTGATCATCACGCTGCTGATGATGGGGCTGGCCACCACGTGTGTCGGTCTGCTGCCGGGCACGGACTCGATCGGCATCGGGCGCCCATCCTGCTGGTCCTCCTGCGGCTGCTGCAGGGCCTCGCGGTCGGCGGTGAGTGGAGCGGGTCGGTCCTGCTGTCGATGGAGTGGGGCGACCAGAAGCGGCGCGGCTTCATGGCCAGCCTGCCCCAGCTCGGGGTGGCGTTCGGCCTGATCCTCGGCACCGGCTTCCTCTACCTGCTCAGCGCAGTGATGTCCGACTCGCAGTTCACGTCGTGGGGTTGGCGGATCCCGTTCCTGTTCAGCCTTGTGATGGTCGCGATCGGCCTCTACATCCGGCTCCGCATCCTGGAGACCCCGATGTTCGCCAAGCGCCTGAAGGAGAACAAGATCAGCAAGCTTCCGTCGTTCGACGCGATCAAGAACCACTGGAAGCCGATCATCCTCAGCGCGCTGGCGCGGCTGTCGGAGCAGGCGCCGTTCTACGTGATCACGTCCTTCACGCTGGTCTTCCTCACCGAGGAGCAGGGCTACAGCAAGACCTTCGCGCTCGCGGCGATCCTGTCCGCGGCCGCGCTCGAGCTGGTCGCCGTCCCCCTCTTCGGGCACCTCTCCGACACCATCGGCCGCAAGAAGATCTACATGGCCGGCTCCGCCCTGATGGGGATCTACGGCTTCGTCCTGTTCGCGGCCATGGACAGCGGCATCGCCGCAATCGCGTTCATCGGCCTCTTCCTGGCCCTGATCCCGCACGCGATGCAGTACGGACCGCAGGCGGCGATGATCGCCGAGTCCTTCCCGACGAACCTCCGGTACGCCGGAGCGGGCATGGGCTACCAGCTCGCCTCGGTGATCGCGGGAGGTCCCGCGCCGCTGGTGGCGACGTTCCTGCTCAAGGAGACCGGCTCCGGCTGGTCCATCGCGGCCGCGATCGCCGGGTGCGCCGTGGTCTCGCTGATCGCGGTGGCGCTGCTCGACGACCGCAGCAGGTCCGACATCAACGACGACGCGACGTTCGCGAAGAAGCAGAGGACGCCGGAACGGGTCGGCGTCTAACCGGCCTGGCCGAGAGGCTCGGCCACCTCCTGGATCCGCCGCGTGGCGACCTCGATCATCAGCTGCGCGGCGGGTGACAGGCTGGCGCCCGCGCGGTGCACGATGGCAAGCGAGTCGTACTGGCGTGGACGCAGCGACACGTAGCCGGCGTCCGGCGCCAGCCGCGGCAGCAGCTGGGTGACCGCCCCCTTCGGGATCACGGTGTCGGCGAGCCCCAGGCCGACCAGCTCCACCGCGGTCTCCACGTCCTCCACCTCGATCCGGGTCTGCGGGTTGCGTCCCGACTCGTGCAGCATCCGGCGCAGCACGATGCGCGTGGAGTCGACGGAACGCCAGGTGGTCTCGGGCATCACCAGCTCGGCGCGTGCGAGCCGCGCAGCGGTGACCGGCGACTCCAGCCGGTCGGGGTGGGCGCTGACGTACACCAGCTCGTCGCGCGCGACCGGGATGACCTCCATGCCCTCGCTGCTGATCTGGGGCACCGCGATCATCGCGGCCTCGAGCCGGCCCCGTCGCAGGTCCTCGAGCACGTCGCTGGAGTTCTGGCCGACCAGCTCCACCCTGACCCCCGGGTGCCGGGCGAGCACGTCGGCGACCAGGCCCGCGCTCGCATAGAGCCGCGCCGTCCCGAACATGCCGAACCGGATGGTGCCCGTCTCCAGCGCGGTGGCGCTCCGCGCCACCCGCATCGCCTCGTCGGCCGCCGCGAGCGTGCGCTCGGCGTGGGGGCGCAGGGTCTCCGCGACCGTGGTCGGCACCACGCCGCGGCCGACGCGCCGGAACAGTGACGAGCCGACGCTGCGCTCGAGCAACCGCACCTGCTCGGACACCGACGGCTGTGCATAGCCGAGCTCCTCCGCGGCGCCGGTCAGCGACCCGTGCTCGTACGTCGCGAGGAAGCACCGCAGCTGGTGGAGGGAAAGCATAGGCATCTCCTTGGGCTCATCCAGAAAAGACAGGCTACCCCTTTGCTTGCAGTCACCCCAGAATGGAACTCACCAGAGTTCACACATCTTCGAGGGAGGATCGCCATGTTCGACAACGAGTGCACCGTGTGCGGGAAGCGTCAGCTGATCTTCCCCAGCCAGATCGCGGCCATCGCCAACACCGACGCCGGCATCGTCGTCAGCTACACCTGCTGGTGCGGCGCAGACCAGACCTGGGTGACCGGTCGGGCCCACACGTCTCGCTCGCTCGTCGCCGCCTGAGCTACTGGAGCGCCGCTGCCCGGACCACCATCACGTCGGGCAGGTTGCCGACTGCCTCGGTCCAGGTCTCTCCCCCGTCGGGCGAGGCCCAGACCGAGCCGTTGCGCGCTCCGACGTAGAGCCCACTGCGCTCGTGGTCGTCGGCGCACATCGCGTCACGCATGACGCCGACGAAGAACGTGTCGGGCAGCCCCTCACCCAGTGGCTCCCAGCTGCCGCCGGCGTCGCGGGAGCGCCAGACCCGCGCGTGACCCTCCGGTGGGTAACGCCCTCCGGCGCCGTTGAGCGGGAACACGAAGACCGTCTCGGGCTCGTGCGGGTGCACGACGATCGGAAAGCCGAAGTCGGCCGGCAGTCCGTCAGCGATCGACGTCCAGCGGCCGCCCTCGTCGTCGGAGCGGTAGACCCCGCCGTGGTTCTGGAGGAACATCCGCTGCGGAGTCGACGGATGCCGCGCGACCTTGTGCACGCACTGCCCGAACTCGGGGTACTGCTGCCCCTCGGGAAGGAACTCCGCGCGGATGCCCTGGTTGCGCGGCGCCCACGAGGAGCCGCCGTCGACGGTCTGGTAGACCCCGCCGGTGGAGAGCGCGCAGGTCACGGACGAGGCGTCGGTCGGGTGCGGAAGGATCGTGTGGAACGCCTGGCCGCCGAAGCCGGCCGCCCACTCCGGCCGGTGGGGGTGGTCCCAGAGCGCGCGTTCGAGCCGGAACGTCTCGCCGCCGTCGTCGGAGCGGAACACGGCGCCCGGCTCGGTGCCGGCGTAGACCACGCCGTCGCCCACCCCCGGCGTGAGCTGCCAGACCCGCTCGAGCGAGGTGCCGGTGTCGTCGGGGAACCGGATCGCTCCGTCGGCGCTCTTGGCCCAGGTGCGGCCGAGGTCGTCGGAGCGCTGGACCTGCGGGCCCAGCCAGCTCGACGAGGAGCCGACCAGCAGCCGGGGGCTGCTCCCCCGGGTGTCGACCATGCAGGAGTAGACCTCCTCCATGTCGAAGTGCGGACCGGTGAACTCCCACTCCCGGCGCTCCGCGTCGGAGCGTCCGATCCAGAGTCCCTTGCGGGTGCCGACCAGCAAGATCGTGCCGTCCATGTGCCCTCCTTCGATTCTCCCCCGAGTGTGCTCCGCGGCACCGACAGTCGCCAGAGCCGGTTGAGCTCTCGATGACATGGACCGCGAGGACGCTTGAGAATCATCGGTAGTGGGCAGGATTCCGCGGCATGTCCGCGTGTGCCGAGCAGCTGAGCGTCGTCCCCGAGCCCGAGGACGGGCTCGCGCTGCGGCTTCTACGACGTGACCAGCGCCGACGGCACGGTGCTGCAGGCCTGGACCAACGACGCGGACGGACCGATCGTGCTCCTCTGCAACGGGCTCGGCACCAACCCCTACGCCTGGCCCGCCCTGCTCGACCCCGACTGCGGTGTCCGCGTGATCTCGTGGAACCACCGTGGGGTCGGCGGCTCCGCGCGGCCGACTGACCCGGACCGGGTCGGCCAGGAGGTGTTCGTCGAGGACGCTCTCGCCGTGCTCGACGACGCCGGCGTCACCGCGTGCGCGGTGGCCGGGTGGTCGATCGGCGTGAACACCATGTTCGAGCTCGCGGTCACCCGTCCCGAGCGCGTCACGGGGCTCTTCGCCCTGGCCGGCGTCCCCGGCGAGACGTTCGGGTCGATGGGTGCGCCGCTGTTCATCCCCCGCTTCGCGCGCAAGCCGATCGCGACCGCCGTCGCCCGGTTGCTGGGCGTCGCCGGCAAACCGCTGCACCGGGTGACCAGCCGGCTGCGAGATCGGACCGTGCGCCGGCCGCGTGGTGACCCACAGCGGGTTCATGCTGCCGGTGCCCGACGCGCCGCTCGCCCGGCGTGCGATCCGCGAGTTCCTGACCACGCCGACCGACTGGTACGCGCATCTCGCGCTCGCCTCGTCGCTGCACGCCCGGGTGTCGCTCCGCACGATCGACGTGCCGACGACGTTCGTGGCCGGCCGCTACGACGTGCTAGCGGCGTCGTACGACATGATGACGGCGTCCGAGCGCATCCCGTCGGCGCAGTACGTCGAGCTCCGAGGCTCACACTTCCTGCAGATGGAGAAGCCGAGCGAGGTGCATGCACTGCTGCTGGAGCTGCTCGACCGCATCGCCTTGCGCAGCTGAGCTCACGGCGCGCTGGCTACCGTGTCGGGATGAGACGCCTGGCCCTGCTGCTCGGGACCGTGGTGCTCGTCGCCGGCTGCGGAGGCGAGGAGGACACCGGACCGTTCAAGACCTCCTCGCGCGGCCCCGACCCGACGGTGGCCTCACCTGCTCCGCTGTCGCAGACACCGTCGGGCTCCGCGTCACCCAACGGGACCGGGGCCACCGGGCGACCGCGGGTGATCGGCACCGTCGCGGCGCGACTCGCGACCCCGTGGGGCATCGCGTTCCTGCCCGACGACTCGGCGCTGGTGACCGAGCGCGACTCCGGCCGCGTGTTGCACATCGCCGACGGGAGCGTCACCCAGGTCGGCGACGTCGACGAGACCCGCGCCCAGGGCGAGGCCGGGCTGCTCGGCATCGCGGTCTCCCCGTCGTACGCGAAGAACAAGGCGGTGTTCGCCTACGTCACCACCGATCGGGACAACCGCGTGGTCCGGATGACGTTCGACGGCACCCGGCTCTCCGCGCCGGAGCCGATCCTCACCGGCATCCCGAACGGATTCATCCACGACGGCGGACGGCTGCAGTTCGCCCCCGACGGCAACCTCTTCGTCTCCACCGGCGAGACCGGCAACCGGTCGCTGGCACAGGACCCGGACTCGCTGGGCGGCAAGATCCTGCGGATCACCGAGCGCGGCAAGCCGGCACCGGGCAACCCCGACCCGGGCTCGCCGATCTGGACCATCGGCCACCGCAACGTGCAGGGGCTGGCGTTCGACGACCGGGGGAACCTGTGGGCCTCGGAGTTCGGCGACAACACGTTCGACGAGCTGAACCTGATCCAGAAGGGCAACAACTACGGCTGGCCCGAGGTCGAGGGCAAGGGCGACCAGGACCGCTACCGCAACCCGCAGGTCGTCTGGAGCACCGACCAGGCGTCCCCCTCAGGACTCGCGTTCCTCGACGGCCACCTCTGGCTCGGCGCCCTGCGCGGCAACCGCCTCTGGCGGATCGACGTCGAGGGCCAGCGGGCCAGCAAGCCCACCGACTTCTTCGTCGGGAAGTACGGCCGGATCCGCACCGTCGTCGCCGCCCCCGACGGCAACCTCTGGGTCACCACCTCCAACCGCGACGGCCGCGGCGACCCCGCTCCCCGAGACGACCGGATCCTGCTGGTCGGGACGGGGAGCTAGCGCACGGCCACGTCAGGACAGCTTCTCGAGGATCAGCTCCCGGACCCGGCCGGCATCGGCCTGACCGCGCATCTCCTTCATCACCGCGCCGATCAGCGCACCGGCGGCGGCGACCTTGCCGTCGCGGATCTTGTCGGCGACGTCGGGGTTGGCGGCGATCGCGGTGTCGACGGCCGCGGAGAGGGCACCCTCGTCGGAGACCACGGCGAGGCCGCGGGCTGGCGACCACCTCGTCGGGTGTGCCCTCGCCGGCGAGGACGCCGTCGAGGACCTGGCGTGCGAGCTTGTCGTTGATCGTCTTCTCGTCGACCAGCGCCTGCACCCGGGCCACGTCGGCCGGGGTCACCGGCAGCGCGGTCAGCTCGGTGCCGGTCTCGTTGGCGCGACGGGCGAGCTCACCGAGCCACCACTTGCGGGCGGCCTGCGGTGAGGCGCCGGCCGCGATCGTCTCCTCGACCAGCTCGAGCGCCCCGGCGCCGATCGTGTCGCGCATGTCGAGGTCGCTGAAGCCCCAGTCCTGCTGCAGCCGCGCGCGCCTCTCGCGCGGCGGCTCCGGCAGCGTCGGACCGCAGCTGCTCGACCCACTCGCGCGACGGCGCCACCGGCACCAGGTCGGGCTCGGGGAAGTAGCGGTAGTCCTCGGCGTCGGACTTCTCGCGCCCGGAGGTCGTGACACCGGTGTCCTCGTGCCAGTGCCGGGTCTCCTGGAGGATCGAGCCGCCTCCGCCGAGCACGGCGGCGTGACGGCCGATCTCGTAGCGGACCGCACGCTCGACCGACCGCAGCGAGTTCACGTTCTTGGTCTCGGTGCGGGTGCCGAGACGCGCCCGAGCCCTTGGGCGCGAGCGACAGGTTGACGTCGCAGCGCAGCGACCCCTGCTCCATGCGGACGTCGGAGACACCGAGGCCCGAGCAGCAGCTCGCGGAGCTGGCCGACGTAGGCGCGGGCGACGGCCGGGGCGTGAGCACCCGTGCCCATGACCGGCCGGGTGACGATCTCGATCAGCGGGATGCCGGCGCGGTTGTAGTCGACCAGCGAGTAGTCGGCGCCGTGGATCCGGCCGGCGACGCTGCCGACATGGAGCGACTTGCCGGTGTCCTCCTCCATGTGCGCGCGCTCGATCTCGACCCGGTACGTCGTCGCCGTCGACCTCGACCTCGACCTCGCCGTCGAACGCGATCGGCTCGTCGTACTGGGAGGTCTGGAAGTTCTTCGGCATGTCCGGGTAGAAGTAGTTCTTCCGCGCGAAGCGGCACCACTCCGCGATCTCGCAGTTGAGCGCGAGGCCGATCCGCATCGCCGACTCGACGGCGCTCCGGTTGACCACCGGCATCGACCCGGGCAGGCCGAGGCAGGTCGGGCAGGTCTGCGTGTTGGGCTCGGCGCCGAACTCGGTCGGGCAGCCGCAGAACATCTTGGAGGCGGTGTTGAGCTCGACGTGGACCTCGAGCCCCAGCGCCGGGTCGAACTGCTCGAGCGCGGAGTCGAAGTCGACCAGGGCGTCGGTCATCGGGCGGCCTCCTCGAGCGCGGGCGCCTTGTCCAGCAAGGGCCCGCCCCACTCCTGCTGCAGGAGTGTCTCCAGCGCGGCGCCCACCCGGTAGAGCCGGTCGTCGGCGAGGGCCGGGGCCAGCACCTGGACGCCGGCCGGGCAGGCCGTCCTCGTCGGCGAGCCCGCTCGGCACGGAGATGCCGGGCACGCCGGCGAGGTTGGCCGGGATGGTGGCGATGTCGTTGAGGTACATCGCCAGCGGGTCGTCGAGCTTCTCGCCGATCCGGAACGCCGTGGTCGGCGCCGTCGGCGAGACCAGCACGTCGGCCTGCTCGAACGCGGCCGCGAAGTCGCGCTGGATCAGGGTCCGCACCTTCTGCGCCTGCCCGTAGTAGGCGTCGTAGTAGCCGCTGGAGAGCGCGTAGGTGCCGAGGATGATCCGGCGCTTCACCTCCTCGCCGAAGCCGGCGTCGCGGGTCGCCCGCATCACGTCCTCGGCGCTCGGGTTGTCGATGCCCTCCGGGATCACCCGCAGGCCGTAGCGCATCGCGTCGAAGCGGGCGAGGTTGGAGGACGCCTCGCTCGGCATGATCAGGTAGTACGCCGCCAGCGCGTGCACGAAGCTCGGGCAGGACACCTCGACCACCTCGGCGCCCGCCTCGGTCAGCAGGCGTACGGCGTCGTCGAACCGGGCCTCGACCCCGTCCTGGTAGCCCTCGCCGCCGAGCTCGCGGATCACGCCGATCCGGACGCCCGGCCAGGTCGCCCGAGGCGCCCTGCGCGCGCGGCCGCGACCAGCGCCGGCAGCGGGTCGATCAGGCTGGTGGAGTCGAGCGGGTCGTGACCGCCGATCACCTCGTGCAGCAGCGCCGCGTCGAGCACGGTGCGGGTGACCGGGCCGGCCTGGTCGAGCGAGTTCGCCATCGCGACCAGCCCGTAGCGGCTCACGCCGCCGTAGGTCGGCTTCACCCCGACCGTGCCGGTCACCGCGCCGGGCTGCCGGATCGAGCCGCCGGTGTCGGTGCCGATCGCCAGCGGCGCCTCGAACGCCGCCACGGCCGCGGCGGAGCCGCCACCGGACCCGCCGGGGATCCGGTCGAGGTCCCAGGGGTTGTGGGTCGGCCCGTAGGCGGAGTGCTCGGTCGAGGAGCCCATCGCGAACTCGTCCATGTTGGTCTTGCCGAGGATCGGCAGGCCGGCCGCGCGGAGCCGGGCCGCCACCGTCGCGTCGTACGGCGGCACCCAGCCCTCGAGGATCTTCGAACCGACCGTCGTGGTCAGGCCCTTGGTGGCGATCACGTCCTTGACCGCGATCGGGACACCGTCGAGCGGGGAGGCGGTCGCGCCGGACGCACGCCGCTCGTCGGACGCCGCGGGCGGCGGCGAGCGCGCCCTCGGCGTCGACCTGCGAGGAACGCGTGCACGGCGCCGTCGACGGCGGCGATCCGGTCGAGGTGCGCCTGGGTGAGCGCGACGGACGTGGTCTCTCCGCTGGTGAGGGCGTCGGCCATCGCGGAGGCGCTGCGGCGGATCAGCTCGTTCACTGCTCGTCTCCCAGGATGCGGGGGACCTCGAACCGCTGCTGCTCCACGCGAGGAGCGCCACTGAGCGCCTCCTCAGCGGTGAGGCTGGGCGTCACCACGTCGTCGCGGTAGACGTTGGTGAGCGGGAGCGGGTGCGACGTGGCGGGCACCTCGTCCACACCGGCCTGCTGGATCGAGGCGATCGACTCCAGGATCACCGCGAGCTGCGGCGCGAGGTGGTCCAGCTCGGCGTCGTCGAGGTCGATGCGGGCGAGGTCAGCCAGGTGGGCGACCTCGTCTCGGCTGATCTCCGGCATGCGGGAACTCCTGCGAACGAGGGGGGACAGACTCATCCTAGGGGGCTACGGTCGAGGCCACGGACCCTGGGAGGGATCATGAAATCTCGGCTGCACGCCCTGTTCACCGGCCTGATCGTCGCCGGCCTGGCCACGATCGCCACCACCGCCGGCCCCGCCGACGCGGCACCGGCCACGAGGCCCACGCCGCCGGTGGTGACCCGTTACGTCGCCCTCGGCGACTCCTACACGGCGGGTCCGCTGATCCCGGTCACCCAGGTGGCCAACGGCTGCTTCCGGTCCACCAACAACTACCCGTCGCTGGTCGCCCGGGCGCTCGCCGTACCGACCTTCGTCGACGTCAGCTGCAGCGGCGCCCAGACCAAGGACATGACCACCAGCCAGCTGCCGGGCGTCGCACCCCAGTTCGACGCGCTCACACCCGACACCGACCTGGTGTCGGTGAGCATCGGCGGCAACGACTTCTCCGTGTTCGGCACCCTCGTCGGCTTCTGCCCGACGCTGCGGGCGTCCGACCCGACGGGCGCTCCGTGCCGCGACGCGATGCGCGCCGACGGCCGTGACCGGCTGCTCGCCGACGTCCAGCAGACCTCGCAACGCGTGGAGACCGTCGTACGCCGGGTGCACGAGCTGGCGCCCCACGCCCGGGTGGTCGTGGTCGGCTATCCCGAGATCGCACCGCGTCAGGGCACCTGCCCCGACCTGCTCCCGCTGGCCGACGGCGACTACCGGTACGCCAACCAGGTCAACAAGCGGCTCACGCAGGCGCTGCAGCACGCCGCGGCGGTGACGCACTCGTCATACGTCAACCTGTTCCTGGCCAGCCGGGGTCACGACATCTGCTCCGCCCAGCCGTGGATCAACGGTCAGTTCACCGACCCGACCCGGGCCCTGAACTTCCACCCGTTCGCGGTCGAGGAGGCGGCGGCGGCCCAGCTGGTGCTGGCCGCGCTGAGCTGACCCGGCCGAGCGGGAGAACCGGGGTGCGCCACGCCCCGCAATCACCCTAAGGTCCTCCACATGTCCGACCACGAACCGCTCTTCGTCGCCGACGAGCGCACCCAGCTCGAGACCAAGCTGGACGAGGCCCGCGCCGAGCTGGTCGAGACCCTCGACGGGCTGACCGAGGAACAGGCCAGGCGCCGGCTGGTGCCGTCCCTGACCACGCCGATCGCGCTGGTCAAGCACGCCACGTTCGTCGAGCAGGTGTGGTTCCACGTCGGGCTGGCCGGCCGCACCCGCGAGGAGATCGGGCTGCCGACCGAGGTGGACGACTCCTACGTAGTCGGACCGGACGAGACCGTCGCCTCGGTGATCGCCGACTACCGCCGGGTGTGCGACGAGGCCCGCGCGCTGGCGGCGCCGTACGCGATGGACGACGAGGTGCTGCACAATCGGCGAAGCCCGCTCAGCCTCCGCTGGGTGCACCTGCACCTGATCGCCGAGCTCGCCCGGCACGCCGGCCACGCCGACATCCTGCGCGAGCAGCTCCTGGATCGAGCAGCGAGCGCCAGCGAAGCGCGTCGAGATCTGGCCGCCGACGCCTGACCGGTCAGGCCGGCCCCTCGCCGGTCTCGAGCAGCACCCGGAAGCCGTCCTCGTCGAGCACCGGGACGCCGAGCTGCTCGGCCTTGTCTGCCTTGGACCCGGGCGAGTCGCCGACGACGACGTAGTCGGTCTTCTTCGAGACCGACGAGGACGCCTTGCCGCCGCGGGCCAGGATCGCCTCCTTGGCCCCGTCGCGGCTGAACCCGGCCAGCGACCCGGTGACCACGAGGGTCTTGCCCTCGAGCGTGCGCGGCGTGGACGCGTCGCGCTCGTCCTCCATGCGTACGCCGGCCGCGGCCCAGGCGTCGACGATGCGCGTTGTGCCACGTCGGCCTCGGGGCCGTCGAACCAGGCCCGGATCGACTCGGCGATGGTCGGGCCGACGCCCTCGGCCCCGGCCAGCCGCGCGACTCGTCGGCCTCGCGGATCGCGGTCATCGAGCCGAACTCGGTCGGCCAGCGCCCGGGCCGCGGTCGGGCCCGACGTGGCGGATCGACAGCCCGACCAGCACCCGCCACAGCGGCCGGTCCCTGGCCGCGTCGAGGTTGTCGAGCAGCTTGCGCCCGTTGGCGGAGAGGACCGGGCCGTCGCCCTCGCCCTTCTTCGGCGCGCGGGTGAACAGGGGCGCGCGGAGCGAGGTCGTCCTCGGTGAGGCCGAACACGTCGCCCTCGTTGGTGATCACGCCGGCGTCGAGCAGCGCGACCGCCGCCTCGTAGCCGAGTCCCTCGATGTCGAAGGCGCCGCGGCCCGCGACGTGGAACACCCGCTCGCGCACCTGCGCCGGGCAGCTCTCGTGGTTGGGGCAGCGGAGGTCCTTGTCGCCCTCCTTCTCCTCGACCAGCGTCGTGCCGCAGGCCGCGCAGGTCGTGGGCATCTTCCACGCCGCGCAGGCCCTTGGGCCGCAGCGCCGAGCACCGGTCCGACGATCTCCGGGATCACGTCGCCGGCCTTGCGCAGGACCACCGTGTCGCCGGGACGGACGTCCTTGCGCTTCACCTCGTGGGCGTTGTGCAGGGTGGCGTTCTCGACGGTCGAGCCGGCGACCTTGGTCGGCTCCATCACGCCGTACGGCGTGACCCGGCCGGTGCGACCGGTGTTGACCCGGATCTCGAGCAGCTTGGCGTTGACCTCCTCGGGCGGGTACTTGAACGCGATCGCCCAGCGCGGCGCGCGCGAGGTCGAGCCGAGCCGGCGCTGCAGGGAGACGTCGTCGACCTTGATCACGACCCCGTCGATCTCGTGCTCGACGTCGTGGCGGTGCTCGCCGTAGTGCTCGATGAACTCCTGCGACCTCGCGTCCAGGCCCGGCACCACCTTCGCCCGGTCGCTCGGTCGGCAGCCCCCACGTCGCGCAGCGCGGCGTACGCGTCGGACTGGGCGGTCGGCTCGAAGCCCTCGCGGAGCGCCGATGCCGTGGCAGACCATCGCCGAGGTCGCGGGTGGCGGTGACCTTCGGGTTCTTCTGCCGCAGCGAGCCGGCCGCGGCGTTGCGCGGGTTGGCGAACATCGGCTTGCCGGCCTCGGACATCGCGACGGTTGAGCCGCTCGAACGCCGCCACCGGCAGGAACACCTCGCCGCGCACCTCGACCCGCGCGCGGCACCGGGTAGTCGTCGGTGGCGCTCAGCCGGTGCGGGATCGTTGGCGATCGTCTTCACGTTGGGGGTGACGTCCTCGCCGGTGCGGCCGTCGCCGCGGGTCACGCCGCGCACCAGGCGGCCGTCCTCGTAGAGCAGGTTGATCGCGAGCCCGTCGACCTTGAGCTCGCACAGCAGCGCCGGGTCGTCGACGCCGTCGCGCGCGAGCCGCGCCGCCCAGGTCTCGCAGCTCCTCGAAGGAGAACGCGTTGTCGAGGCTCTGCATCGGCTCGAGGTGGTCGACGGCCGTGAACATCGGTCGAGACCGCACCGCCGACCTTCTGCGTCGGCGAGTCGGGCGTGCGCAGCTCGGGGAACTGCTCCTCGAGCGCCTCGAGACGGCGCAGCCGCAGGTCGAAGTCGTGGTCGTCGAGCGTCGGGTCGTCGAGCACGTAGTAGCGCCAGCGGGCGTCCTCGACCTCCTCGGCCGTGCGCGCGTGCTCCTCGCGGGCCTCCGGCGGTGCCGGCGTGACATCGGCGTCGGACTCGCTGCTGATCTCCGGGACGGTGTCGGCGGTCTCACTCACAGGCAACATCTTGCCGTGCCGCACCGACGTCACCCATCCCCGGAATAGGTCGCTCCGAACGTTCCTTGAACCAGCGAGGAGGACCTCCCATGCCCGGACCGTTCGACGGTGCGCCCAGCGACGCCCGTGCCCTCGACCGCCGCGCGCCCGAGGGCACGCCCCGCGGCGTGGTGCTGATGCTGCACGGCGGCACGCCGCACAGCCTCGAACCCGTCGGCGCCCGCAGCGGCTCGCTGCGGCGGATGCAGGTGCTGCGCGACGCGCTCCCGCGCGACGTGCTGGCGGCCGGTCACGCGCTGTGGCTGCTGCGCTACGCGCGGCGCGGCTGGAACGGCGGTACGACGCGCAGCCCGGTGCCGGACGCACGCTGGGCGCTCGACCAGGTCCGCGCGGCGTACGGCGACGTGCCCGTCGTGCTCGCTCGGGCACTCGATGGGCGGCCGCATCGCGAGCCGGGTCGCCGACGACCCCAACGTCCGCGGCGTGGTCGGGCTGGCCCCGTGGTTCGAGCGCCGGCGACCCGGTCGCCGCGCTGGCCGGCAAGGACCTCGTGGTCGGTCACGGCCTGCGCGACCGGATCACCTCCGCCCGGCGCAGCCAGGCGTTCGCCGAGCGCGCCGCGGCCGTCGCCGCCCGCGCCGAGTTCTACCCGCTCGGCGGCGCCGGGTCACTACCTGCTGTACCGGCCGAGGCGGTGGAACCGCTTCGCGCTGCGGCACTCCCTCGACGTGCTGGCGCGCTGCGGAGCGACCGCTCGGACACGGTCGAGTAGGCCAGTCGTCTAGACACAGCGGGCCGGGGAATGGATTCGTGGCGTCCGGCGAGTTGCCTCCTACGGTTCGACTTGAAACGAAACCGTTTCGTTTCATCCAGTGTGAACAGGAGGTGGTCCGGATGGTGCCCATCCGCCCCCGCGTCGAGGGCGAGCGCGAGGACGAGATCCTCGACGCCACGCTCGAGCTCCTGATCGAGGTCGGCTACGACCGGCTCACGATGGACGCCGTCGCGAAGCGGTCGCGCGCCAGCAAGGCCACGCTCTACCGCCGCTGGGAGACCAAGGCCAGCCTCGTCGATCGACGCGCTGCTGCGCGCCAAGGGCGCCCCGCACGTCGAGCTGCCCGACACCGGCACCCTGCGCGGCGACCTGCTCGCCGCCTTCTGCGGACCCAAGGGGCCGGCCGGCCACGCGCGGCACCCGTGCCCTCGGTGCCGTGGTCACCGCGCTCTCCAGCGACCCCGAGTTCGCCGCGGTGTTCCGCGAGCGCTTCATCGCGCCGAAGATCGCCGTCTCGGCCGAGATCTACCAGCGGGCCCAGGCCCGCGGCGAGATCCGGGACGACGTCGACCTCGAGGTGATCGGCCCGGCGATGGCCGGGATCCTGCTGCACCGCGCCTTCGTGCTGGGCCTCCCCACCGACGACTCGATCGTCGAGCGCGTCGTCGACCACGTCATCCTCCCCGCCGTGCTCCACCCGGACCCGGCCCGCACCACCCAGACCCTGTAAGAGAGAGCAAGGAACCTCATGAGAGACGCAGACACCACCCCGGGCTCGGTGACGACGGCACGGCCGTCCACGCCCGGGCACGGCCACAGCCACCTCGGCTGGGCCCTCGTCCTGATCTCGGTCGCCCAGCTGATGGTGGTGCTCGACGCCACCATCGCCAACATCGCCCTGCCGTTCATCCGCGAGGACCTGGACATCAGCCAGGCCAACCTCCAGTGGATCGTCACCGGCTACTCGCTCGCCTTCGGCGGCCTGCTGCTGCTCGGCGGCCGGCTCGGCGACCTCTACGGCCGGCGCCGGATCTTCATGATCGGCGTCAGCATCTTCGCGGTCGCCTCGGCCCTCGGTGGCCTCGCCCAGAACGAGATGATGCTGCTCGGCGCCCGTGGCCTGCAGGGCCTCGGTGCCGCGCTCGCGTCACCCACCGCGCTGGCGCTGATCGCGACCACGTTCCCGGCCGGCCCGCCGCGCAACCGCGCGTTCTCCGTGTACGCCGCGATGTCCGGCGTCGGCGCGGCCGTCGGCCTGATCCTCGGCGGCTGGCTGACCGGCCTGCACCCCGACATCCTCGGCATCAGTGTCGACGGCTGGCGGCTGACCTTCCTGATCAACGTGCCGATCGGCCTGGCCGCCGCGGTCGCTCGCGCCACGCGTGCTCGGCGAGAGCGAGAGCCACCCCGGTGAGCTCGACGTACCGGGCGCGCTGACCGGCACCGTTCGGCCTGATCGCGATCGTCTTCGGCCTCTCCCGCGCCGGCCAGCAGCAGTACGGCTGGGGCGACACCTGGACCGTCGCGTCGCTCGTGACCGGCGTCGATCCTGCTCGCTGTCTTCGTGCTGATCGAGCGCCGCGCGGAGCACCCGCTGCTGCCCTTCCGGATCCTCACGAACCGCACCCGGGGCACGGCGTTCGCCACGATGATGATCGTGCCCGCCGCGATGTTCTCGATGTTCTTCTTCCTGTCGCTGTTCGTGCAGAACGTCATGGGCTACTCACCGCTGCAGACGGGTGTCGCGTTCCTGCCGTTCAGCTTCGGCATCGTGATCGCGGCGACGATCGCCTCCAAGCTGATGAACGTCGTCGACCCGCGCTGGATCGCCGGCATCGGCACCGCGATGGCGGGCGTGGCGCTGCTCGGGTTCTCGCGGCTGACGATCGACGACAGCCCCGCGCACCTGCTCAGCGTCGCGGCGTCGCGGCGGCCACCTCGGCGGCAACGTGAGCTACTGGGCCGACATCTTCCCGTTCATCGTGCTGATGTCGCTCGGCATGGGCGCGACCTTCGTGCCGATGACGCTGGCCGCCGTACACGGCGTCAGCGACCGCGACTCCGGCATCGGGTCGGGCGTGCTCAACACGATGCAGCAGGTCGGCGGCGCGCTCGGTCTCGCGACCCTGTCGACGGTGGCGGTGCACTTCGCGCAGGCGAAGACCGACCAGCTCATCCCGGCCCTGCACCAGCTGGCGCCGCAGCTGGACCCGAGCGCCATCGGCGGCCTCGCCGGACTGGCCGGGTTCACCACCGGCGCCGCACACGCGTTCCTGACCGGTGCGTTCATGATCTGGACGGCCAGCGTGATCGTGTGGATCTTCCTCAACGTGAAGCACGAGGAGCTGGCCACCGACGGGGCGCCTGAGGGTGTCGGGGTGGCCTGAGGGGGATGGACAGCGGGCTGGATACCACGGTCCCGTGGTATCCAGCCACTTCCCCAGCGCTACAGCCCGCGGGAAGCGGCAGTTCCGACAGGGACGTACGACGCGACGCACCCGCGGGCAGGACGGGTCAGCGGGCACCTTTCCAGCGCCCGGCGAAGATCTTCACCTCGTTCGTGCTCACCGGGACCGACCAGGTGAGGGTCCGGCCACCGGCGACGGTGTTCGGCCCGGGCTCGCCGACGTCGGTCGAGATCCGCACCAGCCGGGACGCGGCTAGGTCGTAGACGTAGGTCCCGGCCGGGGCGCCCTCGCCGTAGGCCGTCGCGGTGACGAAACCCCGACTCACGCCGCCGGCCTCGATGCCGCTGCCCTGGAGGGTGACCAGCGGCCTGCCGTCGGTGGTCACCACGTGCACCCTGTCGTCGCGGATCCGGTGCTTCTCGCCGCAGTACTCGCCGAGCGCGATCACCCCGCGGGCGACGCCCAACGACAGCTGGTTGCACCGATCGCCGGACTGCGGGTCGAACGAGTGCTCCTTCCCCGTCGCCAGGTTGCGCACCGTGACCCGGTCGATCGGCCGGTTGGTGGCCTCGGTGTACACCAGCGTCGACCCGTCGATCGCGAAGCCGCCGACCTCCGCCTCGCGACGCGGGGGCGACGAGCCGTCGAGCGGCACCGACCAGAGGGTGCTCCGGTACGGGGGCGCGTCCAAGCCCAGGGGCACGAAGTACAACCGGTCGCCGGAGACGGCAGGCGCCTGCAGGTCGATCCCGTCGTCGCTGCCAGGGAAAGCTTTCGTGTCGATGGTGAAGTGTGACCAGGCGCGGGTGCCCAGGTCGTAGACGTCGATCGGCATCGGCGCGCGATCGCGGTCCTGCCACACGACGGTGTCGCCCTGCACCGCGACGACCATCGGCCCCGACGGCGCGTGGTCGTCGGCGTACTGGGCGCCGGGAGGTGCCGGCAGCCAGCGCAGCTTGCCGGTGGCCGGATCCTGCAGCCCGAACCGGTTGTACTCGGTGATCACGTCTGTGGGGTCGCGCCGGGTCGCCTGGCTGACCAGCACCCGACCGTCGGAGGTGACCTGCTGGTACTGGCGACCGTTGCGGGAGTTCACGTGGCGGTTCAGGTACGACGCGAAGACGGTGACGTCCTTGCCCGGGCCGCCGGGCACCGCGTCGTCGGGGTGCACGACCGGGCCGACCGGCTCCGTGTGCGCCACCTTGTCGGCGCCGGTGCCGCCGGTCAGCTCTCGGACCACGCCGTACCCGATGCCGGCGACCGCGACCACGGCCAGTGCCGAGCCGACCGCCACCATCCGGTGCCGTCGACGCCGCGCGTGGGCAAGCCGGACGATCGCCCCGGTGCCGTGCGGCTCGGGCGGGGGGTGCTGGACGCTCTCCTCGAGCAGGTGGCGCAGCTCGGTGACCATCAGGGCTCCCTTCGACTCACGACGAGGTCGTCGTCGCGGATCCCGGCGTAGGCGGACTGGAGCGCGACGATGCCGCGGGACGTCTGGGACTTAACGGTGCCCTCGGTGATGCCGAGCATCCGGGCCACCTCCACGACCGGCAGGTCCTCGTAGTAGCGGAGCACCACGCAGGCACGCTGTCGTCTCGGCAGGGTCGCCAGCGCCTCGAGAAGCGCCATCCGTTCGGAGCTGGGGGTGGCGTGGTCGGGCACGGTGCCGGCACCGGTGACCGAGGTGTCGCTCACCAGCTCGGTCGAGGACCGCCGACGGCGTGCGTCGAGGGCGGCGCTGACCACCGCCCGCTTGGCGTAGGCGTGCAGCCGTCCGTCGCGCTCGAGGCGGGGCCAGCGCCGGTAGACCCGGATCAGGCCCTCCTGCACGTAGTCGGAGGCGAGCTGCCAGTCGCCGCAGAGCAGGTACGCCGTCCGGCGCAGTGCCGGCTGGCTGACGGCCACGAAGTCCTCGAACTCCCGGTCGTCCCGCATCGCGCCTCCCCGTCGTTCGCGTCCCCTCACCGATCACAACGTGGTGGGGGACCCGCGAGGTTGCAGGCTAGTCGCGTTCGTCGGGCGCGTCCGCCTGGTCGAGCCGGTCCGAGGTGGCCCGCGCCTGCTCGAGCGCCCGGCGCGCCCACGCCGGTGACGCGCCGGCCAGTCCGCACGTCGGCGTCACCACGGTGCGTTCCGTCGGCGCGAGCCCGAGCATGTCGAACAGCCGGTGCACGGCCGTGCTCGGCCCGCGGTCGTCGGCGCTCGCCGGGTCGATCGAGGGGACCACGCCGAGCAGCGCCCACTCCCCCGCCTCGAGCACCGCCGCGAGCGCGTCGTACGCCGCGGGCGCGAGTGCGTGACGTCGACCGAGATCCCCTGCGCGCCGGCGCCCCGGAGCAGGTCGACCGGCACGTCGGCGGCGCAGCAGTGTGCGACCGGGGTGGCTCCGGCGGCCGAGATCGCCGCGAACACCTCGGTCAGCGCGCCGAGGCCTCCGGCGGGTGCACGCGTGCGGTGCCGGCCGAAGCCGGACGCGGTGGGAACCTGGCCGGCCAGCACGGACGGGAGCGCCGGCTCGTCGACCTGGACGCAGCAGCGACGCGCCCGGGGACCCGGCGACCGAGGTCGGCGACGTGCTCGCCGAGCGCGGCGGCGAGCGCCTGGGCCAGCTCGCGCCGGGCGCCGTGGTCGGCGAGCACCCGGTCGCCGCGCGGCTTCTCGACCGTGGCCGCCAGCGTCCACGGCCCGGCCACCTGCACCTTGAACGGCCCGGTGACGCCCTGCGCCTGCTCCTCGACGGTGTCGAGGTCCTGGGCGAGCAGCGAGCGCGCCCGGCGCTGGTCGATGCCGGCCGCGTCGGTGAGCCGCCAGCCGGCGGGCTGCAGGTCGGCGCCGAGGTCGGCGACCAGCCCGAGGGTGCGGCCGGTGAGGTTCGCGACGGCGCCACGGCCGGGCAGCTCGGGCACGTGCGGCAGGTCGAGCTCGCCGAGCACGATCCGCGTCGCCTCGGCGTAGGCGCGGGCGTTGTCCTGCTCGTCGCCGACCGCCCCGCCGGGCATCGAGCCGACGCCGCTGGCGTAGGTCACGCGACCGCGCTGGCGCGATCGTGGCGGAGCCCGACCACGCGGGTGCCGTCGTACACGACCACGGCCTGGCCGGGTGCGATGCCCGGTGGCCGGGTCGAGCAGGCGCACCTCGACCTTCTCGTCGGTCGGCCTGTCGAGACCGGTCACGACCGCCCGGTGCTCGTCGCCGTGGGCCCGCAGCTGCACCGTGCACTCCAGCGCGCCGGTCGGGCACGGTGCCGCACCACAGCGGCCGGATCGCGGTCAGGCCGCTCGACGGCCAGCGCCTCGCGCGGGCCGACCGTGACGGTGCCGGAGACCGGCTCGATGTCGAGCACGTAGCGCGGCTGGCCGTCCGGCGCCGGGCGCCCGATCCGCAGGCCCTTGCGCTGGCCGACCGTGAACCGGTAGCTGCCGTCGTGCTCGCCGAGCACCTGCGCCGTCGCGGTCGACGATCGACCCGGCGTGCGCGAGCTCGCGGTCGGCCAGCCGGTCGGCCAGCCAGCCGCCGGTGTCGCCGTCGCTGATGAAGCAGATGTCGTGGCTGTCGGGCTTGTCGGCGACGGCGAGGCCGCGGCGCTCCGCCTCGCGACGTACGTCGGACTTGCGCGCTGTCGCCGAGCGGGAACAGCGCGTGGCCGAGCTGGCGCTGGGTGAGCACGCCGAGCACGTAGGACTGGTCCTTGCCCATGTCCTCCGCGCGGTGCATCTCGACCAGCCCGTCGGCGCCCGGTGCGCAGCTGGGCGTAGTGGCCGGTCGCCACGGCGTCGAAGCCGAGCGCGAGCGCCCGGTCGAGCACGGCGGCGAACTTGATCTTCTCGTTGCAGCGCAGGCACGGGTTGGGCGTGCGGCCGGCGGCGTACTCGTCGAGGAAGTCCTCGACCACGTCGGCGTGGAAGCGCTCGCTCAGGTCCCAGACGTAGAAGGGGATGCCGATCACGTCGGCCGCGCGCCGCGCGTCGTTGCTGTCCTCGATCGTGCAGCAGCCGCGGGCGCCGGTGCGGTAGGACTGCGGGTTGCGCGACAGCGCGAGGTGGATGCCGGTGACGTCGTGGCCGGCCTCGGCGACCCGGGCGGCCGCGACCGCCGAGTCGACCCCGCCGGACATGGCCGCGAGGACCTTCATGAGTCACTGACCCTCCCGAGCCCCGCGACGGCGCCGGCCTCCGTGGCGCGTTCGACGGCGGGACCGATCGCCTCGACCAGGGCGTCGACGTCGGCCTGCGGTGGACGTGTGGCCGAGCGAGAACCGCAGCGAGGAGCGGGCGTCCTCGTCGGAGCAGCCCATCGCCAGCAGCACGTGCGAGGGCTGCGGGACGCCCGCCGAGCAGGCCGAGCCGGTCGAGCACTCGACGCCGCGGGCGTCGAGCAGCATCAGCAGCGAGTCGCCCTCGCAGCCCGGGAAGGTCAGGTGGGCGTTGCCCGGCAGCCGGTGCACCGGGTCGCCGTTGGCGACCGCGCTCGGGCACCACCTCGCGGACCCGGCGGACCAGGTCGTCGCGCAGCGCGGACACCCGGGCGGCGTAGCTCCGCGCGACGCCGCACGGACAGCTCGACCGCGGTGGCGAAGCCCGCGATCGCGGGCGCGTCGATCGTGCCGGAGCGGATGTCGCGCTCCTGGCCGCCGCCGTGCTGCAGTGCGGTGACCTCGAGCTCGCGTCGTACGACGAGGGCGCCGACGCCGAACGGGCCGCCGAGCTTGTGCCCGGTCAGCGTGAGCGCGTCGACGCCGGACGCGGCGAAGTCCACCTCGACCTGGCCGACGGCCTGCACCGCGTCGGTGTGCACCGGGATCCCGTGGGCGCGCGCCAGGTCGACCACCTCGGCGATCGGCTGGAGCGTGCCGACCTCGTTGTTGGCCCACATCACCGACACCAGCGCGACCGACCCCGGGTCGCGGTCGATGGCTTGCTTGAGCGCCTCGATGTCGAGCCGGCACTCGGCGTCGACCGGCAGCAGCTCGACCGCGGCGCCGTCGCGTTCGGCGAGCCAGTGCAGCGGGTCGAGCACGGCGTGGTGCTCGACGGCGGTGGACGAGGATGCGGGTGCGGCGGGCGTCGTCGGTCCGCCGCGCCCAGAACAGTCCCTTGACCGCGAGGTTGTCGGACTCGGTGCCGCCGGAGGTGAACACGACCTCGCCCGGTCGGCAGCCCAGCGCACCCGCGATCAGCTCGCGGGACTCCTCCACGACCCGCCGGGTGTCGCGCCCCGAGGCGTGCAGCGAGGAGGCGTTGCCGACCCGTGCGAGCTGCTCGGTCATCGCCGCGACGGCCTCCGGGAGCATCGGCGTCGTGGCGGCGTGGTCGAGGTAGGCGCGGCGGGGTGCCGGGGCGGCGTCGAGTCATGGCTGATCCAGCGTACGGCGTCGGTGCGCGTGTTTGACGGTCCGCCCGGATCAGTCCAGAGTCGAGCGATGGGGATCAGCATCGACGCCTCTTCCCCTGAGTCGCCGTTCGCGCAGCTGCGGGACCAGATCCGGCGCCAGGTGCTCTCGGGTGAGCTGGTCCCGGGCACCCGGTTGCCCACCGTGCGCGCGCTCGCGACCGACCTGGGACTCGCCGCGAACACGGTCGCCCGCGCCTACCGCGAGCTGGAGGGTCTCGGGATGATCGAGACCCGAGGCCGCGCCGGCAGCTTCGTCAGTGGCGAGGGTGTCGAGCGGGCGGCGCGCGAGGCGGCACACGCGTTCGTCGACCAGCTGCGGTCGCTCGGCGTCGACCGTGACCGCGCGATCGCCCTGGTACGCCGGGCCTACGGCGGCTGAGCCCCGGGAGCGTCCGCGGAGGTCAGCCCTTGCGCTTGTTGATCTCCTCGGTGGCGGCGGGCAGGACGGTGTGCAGGTCGCCCACGACCCCGAAGTCGACCAGCTCGAAGATCGGCGCCTCGTCGTCCTTGTTGACCGCGACGATCGTCTTGGAGGTCTGCATGCCGGCCCGGTGCTGGATCGCACCGGAGATGCCGTTGGCGACGTAGAGCTGCGGCGAGACGGTCTTGCCGGTCTGGCCGATCTGGAAGGCGTGCGGGATCCAGCCGGAGTCGACGGCGGCACGCGAGGCGCCGACAGCGGCACCGAGCGCGTCGGCGAAGCCCTCGACCTCGGAGAAGTCACCACCGGTGCCCCGGCCGCCGGAGACCACGATCGCGGCCTCGTTGAGCTCGGGACGGCCCGAAGCCTTGCGAGGCTGGGACGCGACGATCTTCGCCTTCTTCGCCGAGTCGGAGATCGTCGCCGCGAAATCCTCCCTGGCAGCAGCACCCTCGGTCTCCTCGGGCGTGGCCGCGTTCGGCTTGACCGTGATGATCGGGGTGCCCTGGGTGACCTTCGCCTGGACCGTGTAGCTGCCCGCGAACACGCTCTGCGTGGTCACCGGGCCGTCCCCGTCACTGGCCTGCACGTCGATGGCGTCGGTGATCAGGCCGGACTCGGTCTTGATCGCCAGCCGGCCGGCGATCTCCTTGCCCTCACCGGAGGAGGAGATCAGGACCGCGCCGGGGGTGGCCTTCTCGACCAGCTGCGCCAGCACCTCGGCCTTGGGGGCGACCAGGTAGCCCTTGATCTCGGTGTCGTCGACGACGTAGACCTTCTCGGCGCCGTACTTCTTCACCGCCTCGACCACGCCGTCGGCCTTCTCGGCCGCGCCGATGAACACCGCGGACGGCTCGCCGAGCCGCCGGGCGATGGTCAGCAGCTCGAGGGTGGGCTTGCGGACCGCGCCGTCGACGTGGTCGACCAGAACCAGGATCTCGCTCATGCTCGTTGTCTCTCCTCAGTCAGTCTCGGGGGCACTCGTGGGGCGGCGGCTCAGATGAACTTCTTCGAGGCGAGGAACCCGACCAGCGCCTCGGCGCCGCTGCCGTCCTCGTCGGTCGACGATCTCGCCGGCGGTGCGCGGCGGACGGGCCTCGGTGCCCTCGACCCTGGTCCAGGCCTGCTCGAGCCCGACCTCGCCCGCGTCGACACCGATGTCGGACAGCGACCAGGTCTCCAGCGGCTTCTTCTTCGCGGCCATGATCCCCTTGAACGACGGGTAGCGCGCCTCACCGGACTGGTCGGTCACCGACAGCACCAGCGGCGCGCTCGCCCCGATCACCTCGGTCGCGGTGTCACCGTCGCGCTTGATCCGGAACTCCCAGGAGTCCCCGGAGCCCTGGCTGCTCGACCACCGAGCCGAGGGTCACCTGCGGGAGGTCGAGCCGCTCGGCCAGCATCGCCGGAACCACCGACATCGCGGCGTCGGTCGAGGCCATGCCGCACACCACCAGGTCCACGCTCTGCCCGGCACTGGAGATCTTCTCGATCGCGGCGGCCAGCACCCGCGAGGTGGCGACCGCGTCCGAGCCGGCGATCGCGTCGTCGACGACGTGCACGCCCTTGTCCGCGCCCATCTGCAGCGCCTTGCGGATCGCGTCGGTGGCCTTCTCCGGTCCCACGCAGAGCACGGTGACCTCGGTGCCGTCCCCGTTCCCGCCCCCGTCGGACTTCTCCTTGATCTGCAGCGACTGCTCGATCGCGTACTCGTCCAGCTCGCTCGAGCAGCCCGTCGACACCGACCCGGTCGACGGTGAAATCATCCTCGAAGTGCCGATCGGCCGTCGCGTCAGGCACGTACTTCACACAGACGACAATGTTCATGCCCGGCAGCCTACCCACGCGTAAAGCGCGTGTGCGCGGGCCATCGGGTGGGTCTTGTCACACCGGTTTACTCACCTGTGACGACGTCCTCGACGATCCGCACGAGGCACTCAGGGGCGCACCACCCGGTCCAGCAGGCGGCCGACCAGGAGGTAGACGAGCGCCGCGATCCCCCAGTTGACCAAGGCCTCCTTGGCCACCTCGTTCTTGCCGTGGAACTTGAAGATCCCGGTGTCGCGGCCGAACGGGCCGTCGACGAAGTCGCAGAACCTGATGATCGCCTCCACCACCGGGTTGTCCGCGTTGATGTTGTGCCGCAGTGCCACCAGGAGGGCCCCGAGCGCGAGCATCGCGGCGGTGAACGTGAACACCAGCAGGATCACGCGCGCGGCCACCAGTCGGACCCGGGTCAGGGCCGCGGAGCCCCGCTTCCGGCTGGGGCCGGCGACAGCCCCGGCCTTCTGATCGGCCTTCTGGTCGGCCATCAGGCGCCTTTGAACTCGGCCTTGCCCGGCCCGTTCTCGACGAACGAGCGCATGCCCGCGGCCCGGTCCTCGGTGCCGAACAGGCTCGCGAACAGCGCGCGCTCGATCTCCAGCCCGGTGTCGAGGTCGACCTCGAGGCCCCGGTCGATCGCGGCCTTCGCGGCCCGGAGCGCGTACGACGCGGCGTTGCGGAACTGTCCCGCCCACGCGAGCGCCTCGTCGTACACCTGCGCCGCGGGGACCACCTTGTCGACCAGTCCGATCCGCTCGCGCCTCGTCGGCGTTCACGAAGCGTCCGGTGAAGATGATGTCCTTGGCCCTGGCCGGGCCGACCAGGCGCGTCAGCCGCTGGGTGCCGCCGGCACCCGGGATGATCCCGAGCAGCACCTCGGGCTGGCCGAGCACCGCGTCGTCGGCGGCGATCCGGATGTCGGTGCACATCGCGAGCTCGCAACCGCCGCCGAGCGCGTAGCCGGTGATCGCCGAGACGGTGGGCTTCGGGATCTGGGCGACGGCGGTGACCGAGGAGGTCAGCCAGCGGGAGCGCTTGATCATGTCCGTGTAGGACATCGCGGCCATCTCCTTGACGTCCGCGCCGGCCGCGAAGACCCGCTCCCCGCCGTAGACGACCACGGCCTTGACGTCGTCGCGGTCGGTGGCCTCGTGGGCGCAGGCCCGGATCTCCTCCTGCATCTGCACGTCGAGCGCGTTCATCTTCGGCCGGTCGAGCAGGATCGTGCCGACGCCGTCGGACACGTCGAGGCGGGCGAGGTCACCCATGTTTCACGCCTTTCGCAGGGACGGTGGGTCGAATCGAACCTACCGTCCCCTGCGGGGACGATCAGAAGGTGATACCGCGGTCTTTGAAGCGCTGCTTGACCGCAGCCGCAGCCGCGGCGCCGTCACGCGTGAGCGCCTTGGCGTAGGTCTTCTTGGCGGCCGCGGAGAACGTCGTGTCGGGAGTGAACCCGAACTGAGCGTCGATCAGCGTGGTGTCCCAGGCCTTGGTGGTCTTGCCGAGCGCCACGTAGTCCTTGCGGATCTCCCAGAGCGCCTGGCTCCAGATCTGGCCGTCTGCGTGCACCTCGCCCTCGCGCGTCTTCACCGTGAGGTTGGTGTCGAAGCGGCGGATGCAGTGCGGGGCGTTGGTGTAGGACGTCGAGTCCCAGTCCATCGGGCAGGCCTCCTCGGCCCTGCACCGGCCAGCCGTACTGCTTGGCCGGCGGCCAGCCCGACGCTGACCCCGAGGTAGTCGCCGAACGCCTCGCCGATCGAGCCGGCATCGAGCCCGGTGCCGAAGCCGGGCACCTGGTCGGCCTGCACCGCGTGTCCGTACTCGTGCACGATCACCTCGGCGTCCTCGGCGTCGTCGACACCGCCCTTGCCGTAGCGGATCCGGCCCTTGGCGTCGTCCTCGAAGCTGTTGTCGCCGCCGAACTGGTTGATCAGGACCGGATAGGAGCGCTTGAGGATCGGCGGCAGGGTCGAGCCGAAGCCGAGCGACTGCAGGTACTCCTCGCGCCTGGTTGATCCAGAAGTACGCCATCACCTGCTCGAACTGGTCGTCGTGCCGGTTGAAGAGGAACGTGTTCGTGGGGCTGTACGCCGGAGCCCCGGTCGAGGATCTGATGGTCACCCACTTGCCGACCAGGTGGCCGGAGCCGTCGAGGTTGCGGAGCTGTGCGTCGGTGTACTCCGAGGCCGGCACCGACGTGGCCGAGTCCTTCTGGTCCGTGAGGCCTTCGTTGCCGGACGACTGGACCGGGTTGACCATGAAGATCCGGCCGATGCCGGTCGACGAGCCGCTGCGGGGCTTGACGGCCTGGCTGGGGGTGGTGCCACCGAGAACGAGACCGGTGACCGCGAGAGACGTCGCCGCACAGGCGAGCGCAGCGCGCGATCGGCGCATGAGTTTCCTCCAAGGGTGAGTGCGGACCGGGTCAAGGTACTCGCGATCCGGCCCGGTGGGCAGACCCCATGACGAAACCGTGATAATCGGCCGGGTGACTCCTCGAGAATGGACCGCCGCGGGTCGAGTCCGTCGCCGTCTGGCCCGGCCGCAACTGGCCCCTCGGCGCGACCTGGGGCGAGGAGAGCACGAACTTCGCGGTCTACGCCCCCGAGGCGACCTGCCTGTGGCTGTGCCTGTTCGACGAGGACGGCACGGAGACCCGGCACGAGCTCACCGAGCGGAGCCTGGGCATCTGGCACGGCGCGCTGCCCGGTGTGAGCGTCGGCCAGCGCTACGGCTTCCGGGCCGACGGGCCGTGGGAGCCGAGCCTCGGCCTGCGGTTCAACCCGGCCAAGCTGCTGCTCGACCCCTACGCCCGCGCGGTCAGCGGCAGGTGACCCGGTCGGCGATCTCGGACCGCGCCCGGGAGGCTCTCGGTGCACGACGACCCGACTCGGCGCCGTACGTCTCCGCGCAGCGTGGTCGTGCACGACGACTTCGACTGGGGCGACGACGCCAAGCTCGGCCGCGCCGCTGGCGCGACACCGTCGTCTACGAGCTGCACGTGAAGGGCTTCACCGCGCTCCAGGACCTGGTGCCCGAGCACCTGCGCGGCACGTACGCCGGCCTCGCGCATCCCGCGGTCACCGACTACCTGCGCGACCTCGGCGTCACCGCGGTCGAGCTGCTGCCGGTGCAGCAGTTCACGTCCGAGCCCGACGTGGTCGCGCGCGGGCTGACCAACTACTGGGGCTACAACACGATCGGCTTCTTCGCCCCGCACGCGGCGTACTCCTCCTCAGGCGACCGTGGCCAGCAGGTCACCGAGTTCAAGCAGATGGTCAAGGCGATGCACGCGGCCGGACTCGAGGTCTACCTCGACGTCGTCTACAACCACACCGCCGAGTCCGGCCCGCGCGGACCGACGCTGTCGTTCCGCGGGCTCGACGACCTCGGCTACTACCAGCACGTGGAGGACGAGCGACGGGCTGACAGACCCGCGACGTACTGGGACGTGACCGGCTGCGGCAACACCGTCGCGGCGTGCCGACCCGACGGTGCTGCGGCTGATCCTCGACTCGCTGCGCTACTGGGTCACCGAGATGCACGTCGACGGCTTCCGCTTCGACCTGACGCCGGCGATCACGCGCACCGGCCACCAGGTGGACATGCACGGCGCGCTGCTCGACCACGATCGGCCAGGACCCGGTGCTGCGGCACGTGAAGCTGATCGCCGAGCCGTGGGACGCCTCCACGGACGGCTACCGGGTGGGCGAGTTCCCGCCGCCGTGGGTGCGAGTGGAACGACCAGTACCGCGACACCATCCGCGACTTCTGGCGGGCGTCGACCGCGACGGGATCCGCGACGTCGCGACCCGGCTGGCCGGCTCCTCGGACCTGTACGCCGACGACGGGCGCGTCGCCGTACGACTCGATCAACTTCGTCACCGCCCACGACGGCTTCACGCTGCGCGACCTGGTGTCCTACAACCGCAAGCACAACGAGGCCAACGGCGAGCGACAACCGCGACGGCACCGACAACAACCGGTCCTGGAACTGCGGCGTGGAGGGCGAGACCGACGACCCGGCGATCCTCGCGCTGCGGCGCCGGCAGGCCGCGAACCTGATCGCGACGCTGTGCCTGTCCAACGGCGTCCCGATGCTGACCGCCGGTGACGAGCGCGGCCGCACCCAGCGCGGCAACAACAACGCCTACGTGCAGGACAACGAGATCTCGTGGGTGGACTGGCGCCCGGACGACGCCTGGCTCGACATCCACGAGATCACGCGGACCGCGCTCCGGATCCGCCGCGAGCACCCGGCGCTGCGCCAGCGGCACTGGTTCGAGGGCCGGCCCGCGATGATCGGCGGCCCCAAGGACCTGGCCTGGATCCACCCCGCCGGCCGCGAGATGGACGGCGACGACTGGGGCGACGACGCGCCTGCACGTGATCGGCATGTTCGTCTCCGGCGACCCGATCCGTGATCCCGGCCCGCGCGGCGAGCAGCAGCACGACAGCTCGTTCCTGCTCTGGCTCAACGCTTCGCCGGTCGACTGCGAGGTCACGCTCCCCGAGAACGAGTGGGTCCAGCACGGCGAGGTCGTGCTCTCCACCGACCCGGACAACCCGATCGGCACCGAGGCGCACGCCGGCGGCAAGCTCGTGATCGGCCCGAGGTCGCTGGTGCTGCTGCAGCAGACGTCAGGTGGGGGCGGCGCAGCGACAGCGCGCCCTCCGCACCCACCCCTACGCCAGCGTGACGACCCCGAGCTCGGCCGGGTTGGCCAGGTACGCGTGCTTGGGCAGGACCCGGACGGTGTAGCCGAACGGTCCGGTACGACGCAGCTCGAGCGTGCCGTCGAAACGGTGCCGGCCGCCCTCGTAGGACTCGGCCAGCTCCAGCGACTGCGCGACCTGGTCGACCAGCGCGTCGTCGGCGACGACCCGGCCGTGCACCACCTGCACGTCGACGTCGTCGGGGGTCAGGTCGCCGAGCGCCACGAACGCGTGGACCTCGACGGCACCGCCGATCTCCGGGCTGTCGGCGACCCCGAACGACTCGACGTGGTCGACGTGGACCGACGGCCAGGCTGCCAGCACCCGGTGCTTCCACTCCGCCAGCTCGCTGGCGCCGGAGTAGTCGTCGTTGATGGCGCGCGAGGACACGGCGGCCGGCGTGTAGAGGTGGCCGACGTAGTCGCGCAGCATCCGGGTCGGCGATCACCTTCGGGCCGAGCGACTTCAGCGTGTGGCGCACCATCTCGATCCAGCGCAGCGGCACGCCCGTAGCGTCGACGTCGTAGAACCGCGAGGCGACCTCGTTCTCGATCAGGTCGTAGAGCGCGGTCGCCTCGATGTCGTCGCGGCGGTCGGGGTCGTCGATGCCGTCGGCCGACGGGATCGCCCAGCCGTTGTCGCCGTCGTACCACTCGTCCCACCAGCCGTCGAGGATCGAGAGGTTGAGCCCGCCGTTGAGCGCCGCCTTCATGCCCGACGTGCCGCACGCCTCGTAGGGCCGCAGCGGGTTGTTCAGCCAGACGTCGCAGCCGGGGTAGAGCGGCTGCGCCATCGCGATGTCGTAGTTCGGCAGGAACACGATCCGGTGCCGCACCTCGGGGTCGTCGGAGAAGCGGACGATCTCCTGGATCATCTTCTTGCCGCCCTCGTCGGCCGGGTGCGCCTTGCCGGCGATCACCAGCTGGATCGGGCGCTCGGGGTGCAGCAGCAGCCGCTTGAGCCGCTCCGGGTCGCGCATCATCAGGGTCAGTCGCTTGTACGACGGGACGCGGCGCGCGAAGCCGATCGTCAGCACGTCGGGGTCGAGCACCGAGTCGATCCAGCCGAGCTCGGCCGGGGCGGCACCGCGCTTCTGCCACGACTTCCGTACCCGCTCGCGGGCGTCGTGGACCAGCCTGGAGCGCAGCTCACGCTTGGTGGACCAGAGGTCGGCGCCCGGGATCTGGTCGACGACGTCCCAGACCTCGGGGTCGTCCCACGAGGAGTCGCTGTCGGCGCCGGCCTTCGCGGCGAGCTCGAACACCTCGCGCGCCACCCAGGTCGGGGCGTGCACGCCGTTGGTGATCGAGGTGATCGGCACCTCGTCCTGGTCGAACGCCGGCCAGAGGCCGTTGAACATCCCGCGGCTGACCTTGCCGTGCAGCAGCGAGACGCCGTTGGCGCGCTGCGAGAGCCGGAAGCCCATCACGGCCATGTTGAAGACGCCGGCGTCGCCGCCCTCGAAGTCCTCGGCGCCGAGCGCCAGGATCCGGTCGAGCGGCACGCCGGGCAGCGGGCTGCTGGCTGCCGAAGTACTGCTCGATCAGGTCGCGCGGGAACCGGTCGATGCCCGCCGGCACCGGGGTGTGCGTCGTGAACACCGTGCCGGCGCGGGAGACCTCGAGCGCGGTGTCGAAGTCCAGGTGCGGGCCGTCGTCGGCCGCGGAGAGCTCGCGGATCCGCTCGAGGCCGAGGAAGCCGGCGTGGCCCTCGTTGGTGTGGAACACCTCGGGAGCCGGGGCGCCGGTGATCCGGGAGTGCGCTCGCAGCGCGCGCACGCCGCCGACACCGAGCAGCAGCTCCTGGAGCAGTCGGTGCTCGGTCGCTGCCGCCGTACAGCCGGTCGGTGACCTCGCGCAGCGGCTCCGGGTTCTCCTCGACGTCGGAGTCGAGCAGCAGCAGCGGCACCCGGCCGACGTGGGCGACCAAGATGCGCGCCACGAGCGGGGCGTCGCCCGGCACGTCGATGGTGACCTTGGCCGCGCGAGCCGTCGGCCTCGCGGAGCAGCGTGATCGGCAGCCCGTCGGGGTCGAGCACCGGGTAGGTCTCCTGCTGCCAGCCCTCGCGGGAGAGCGACTGCCGGAAGTAGCCGCATCTTGTAGAGCAGCCCGACGCCGACGATCGGGATGCCGAGGTCGCTGGCGGTCTTCAGGTGGTCGCCGGCCAGGATGCCGAGCCCGCCGGAGTACTGCGGCAGCACGCCGGTGATGCCGAACTCCGGGGAGAAGTAGCCGATCGACGTCGGCGCCTCGTCGGACCGGCCGAGCGCTGGAACCAGCGGTCGCCGGTGAGGTACTGGTCGAGGTCGGCCGCGGCCAGCTCGAGCATCCGCAGGAAGCGCTTGTCCTCGGCCAGCTCCGCCAGCCGCGCCGGGGAGACCGCGCCCAGCAGCCTGACCGGGTCGTGCGCCGGTGGACTCCCACGCGGCGGCGTCGACGGCCCGGAAGACGTCCTGCGTCTCGGGGTGCCACGACCACCGCAGGTTGGTGGCCAGGTCGCCGAGGGCGGCCAGGGGGTCGGGAAGGACGGGACGCACCGTGAATCGTCGAATTGCTCGCACCCGGACACGCTAACGCAATTTCGTTGGATCGATCCAACTCACGAGGCCGACCACCGCCCCGCGATACTGGGGACGTGATCTCCGCGCCCGTACGCCGCAGCCTGGCCGGCTCCCTGCGCAACAAGGTCGCCGGGCCCGACGGGCAGCAGTCGCCGCGGAGCGGATCTGGCGCACCGAGGGCGAGCGCTGGTTCGCCGCCAGGCGACCCGATCTGGCGGGTGCACTCCGACGCGTCGATGTTCACCGGGGGCGTCCGCGCGCTGCTCCTGCAGTCCCTCCACCCCCTGGCGATGTACGGCGTCGCCGAGCACTCCGGCTACCAGGACGACCCGTGGGCGCGGGTCGCGTCGACGAGCACCTACATCGCCGACGACCACCTTCGCGCACCATCGAGCACGCCGAGGCGGCGATCGACAAGGTGCGCCGATCCACGGCTACGTGCGCGGCACCGCGCCCGACGGCCGCGGCTACTCCGCCGACGACCCGCGGCTCCTGCTGTGGGTGCACGTCGCCGAGATCGACAGCTTCCTGACCACCCAGCAGGCGTTCGGCCGCCGCCCGCTGACCGCCGCCGAGGCCGACACCTACGTCGCGCAGGCCGGCGATTCCCGGCGACGCGGCTCGGCGTCGTCGACGCACCCCGCACGGTCGCCGCGCTGCGGGCCACGATCGAGGACTTCCGCCCCGAGCTCGAGGTGACGCCGCCGGCGCGTCGACGCCGCGCGGCTGGTGCTGCACGAGCCGCCGCTGTCCCGGTGGGCACGACCGGTCTACGGCTGCATCGCGACCGCCGCGGTGGCCACCCTGCCCGCCGTGGGCACGCGACATGATCGGCGTCCGGGCGCGCCGGTTCGCGATGCCGATCGGTCGCGCCACCACGGCCGCGGTGGCGTGGGTGATGGCCGAGCCCGGCCGTACGCCGCCCGGACACACGCCCAGCGACTGACACCTGAACTTGCTCTCGCCTGCGCGGAGCCGCAAGTGTGAGGGCATGGTCGGACGCATACCGGTGATGGACGTGACACCGCTGGTCGAGCACGGGCGCTACCCCGCGAAGGCGAGCGTCGGCGAGCCCTTCCCCGTGACCGCGCTGGTGTTCCGCGAGGGGCACGACGAGCTCGGCTGCGACGTCGTCCTCACCGACCCCGCGCGGCGTACGACGCCCGCCCGTGCGGATGACGCGGATCCCCGACCAGGTCGACCGCTACCGCGCCCAGGTCGCCGCCGACAGCGAGGGCGCCTGGACCTTCGAGGTCGCAGGCGTGGAGCGACCCGCTGGCCACCTGGCTGCACCACACCGAGGTCAAGGTGCCGGCCGGCGTCGACGTCGAGCTGATGTTCACCGAGGGCGGCCTGCTGCTCGACCGGATGCGGCGCCGAGCCCGGCCTGACCGCGCAGGAGAAGGCCTTCGTCGCCGACACCGCGACGGGCCTGCGCGACACCACCCGCCCGGTCGAGGCGCGGCTCCACATCGCCACGTCCGACGGAGCTGCGCGACGCTCGCTGCACGACCACCCGCTGCGCGACCTGGTCTCCGCACGAGGGGCCGTACCCGCTCTTCGTCGACCGCCGCGCGGGCGCTCTACGGCAGCTGGTACGAGTTCTTCCCGCGCTCCGAGGGTGCGACCCTCGACGCGGCGACCGGAGCGGTCACCTCCGGCACCTTCCGCACCGCGGCCAAGCGGCTCGACGCCGTCGCCGCGATGGGCTTCGACGTGATCTACCTGCCGCCGATCCACCCGATCGGCGAGGTCAACCGCAAGGGCCGCAACAACACGCTCACCCCGACGCCCGACGACGTCGGCTCGCCGTGGGCGATCGGCTCCGAGGAAGGGCGGCCACGACGCGGTCCACCCCGACCTCGGCACGCTCGAGGACTTCGACGCGTTCGTGGCAGCGCGCCAACGAGCTCGGCCTCGAGGTGGCCCTCGACTTCGCACTCCAGGCGGCACCCGACCACCCGTGGGCCGACGACGCACCAGGAGTGGTTCACGACCCGCGCCGACGGCACCATCGCCTACGCCGAGAACCCGCCCAAGAAGTACCAGGACATCTACCCGATCAACTTCGACAACGACCCCAACGGCATCTACGCCGGAGTCGCTGCGGGTGCTCCGGCACTGGATGGAGCACGGCGTCCGGATCTTCCGCGTCGACAACCCGCACACCAAGCCGGTGGCGTTCTGGGAGTGGCTGCTCGGCCAGGTGCGCGCCACCGACCCCGACGTGCTGTTCCTGTCCGAGGCGTTCACGAAGCCGCCGATGATGCACGCGCTCGGCTCCGTCGGGTTCCACCAGAGCTACACGTACTTCACCTGGCGCACCGCCCGCTAGGAGCTGGAGACGTACCTCACGGAGGTCTCGCAGGAGTCGGCGCACCTGATGCGACCGAACTTCTTCGTGAACACCCCCGACATCCTGCACGCCTACCTGCAGTACGGCGGTCCGCCCGCGTTCAAGATCCGCGCGGTGCTGGCGGCCATGGGCTCCCCGAGCTGGGGCGTCTACGCCGGCTACGAGCTCTTCGAGCACGTGGCCGTGAAGCCGGGCAGCGAGGAGTACCTCGACTCGGAGAAGTACCAGATCCGGATCCGTGACTGGGCAGGCGGCAGAGGCCGAGGGCCGCTCGCTGGCGCCGTACCTCACGAGGCTCAACGAGGTACGTCGCCGCCACCCCGCGCTGCAGCAGCTGCGCAACCTGCGCGTCCACTCCTCCGACGACGACGCTGTGCTGGTGTTCACGCAAGATCGCGAAGAGCACCACACCGGGCGAGCCGGACGACATCGTGATCGTGGTCGTCAACACCGACCCGCACGGCACCCGCGAGACGATGGTCCACCTCGACCTGCCGTCGCTCGGCCTGGACTGGGACGACACGTTCGCGGTCCACGACGAGATCACCGACCAGACCTGGCACTGGGGCGCCCACAACTACGTGCGCCTCGACCCTCGGCTACGAGCCCGCCCACGTGCTCACCGATCGGAGGGCATCGCATGACGGCGAGCAATCCCGACGTGACCCCTGGGCCGCGCCGGAGGGCGACGATCGTCAACCCGGAACCGGACAACCCAACCCCGGACTGGTTCAAGACCGCGGTCTTCTACGAGGTGCTGGTCCGCTCGTTCAACGACTCCGACGGCGACGGCGTCGGCGACTTCAAGGGGCTCACCGACAAGCTCGACTACCTGGCCTGGCTCGGCGTCGACTGCCTGTGGGTGCCTCCGTTCTTCCCCTCGCCGCTCCGCGACGGCGGCTACGACGTGGCCGACTACACCGACGTCCTTCCGGAGGTCGGGCACCGTCGAGGACTTCCAGGAGTTCCTCGACGCGGCGCACGCAGCGCGGGATCCGCGTGATCATCGACGTCGTCATGAACCACACCTCGGACGCCCACCCGTGGTTCCAGGCCAGTCGCGAGGACCCGGACGGGCCGCTACGGCGACTTCTACGTGTGGTCCGACACCGACGAGCTCTACGAGGACGCCCGCGTGATCTTCGTCGACACCGAGCCGTCCAACTGGACCTGGGACCCGGTGCGCCAGCAGTACTTCTGGCACCGGTTCTTCAACCACCAGCCGGACCTCAACTTCGACAACCCGAAGGTGCACGACGCGATGCTGGAGGCGCTCAGCTTCTGGCTCGACATGGGTCTCGACGGCTTCCGCCTCGACGCCGTGCCGTACCTCTACGAGCGACCTGGCACCAACGGCGAGAACCTGCCGGAGACGCACGAGTTCCTCCGCAAGGTGCGCACGGTACGTCGACGAGCAACTACCCCGGGCCGCGTCCTGCTCGCCGAGGCCAACCAGTGGCCCGGCCGACGTCGTCGACTACTTCGGCGACATCGACAACGGTGGCGACGAGTGCCACATGTGCTTCCACTTCCCGGTGATGCCGCGCATCTTCATGGCCGTGCGCCGCGAGTCGCGCTACCCGATCTCGGAGATCCTCGAGCAGACGCCGCCGATCCCCGACGGCTGCCAGTGGGGCATCTTCCTGCGCAACCACGACGAGCTGACCCTCGAGATGGTCACCGACGAGGACCGCGACTACATGTGGGGCGAGTACGCCAAGGACCCGCGCATGAAGGCCAACATCGGGATCCGCCGCCGGCTCGCGCCGCTGCTCGACAACGACCTCAACCAGATGGAGCTCTTCACCGCGCTCCTGCTCTCCCTGCCCGGCTCCCCCGTCCTCTACTACGGCGACGAGATCGGCATGGGCGACAACATCTGGCTCGGTGACCGCGACGGCGTCCGCACGCCGATGCAGTGGACGCCCGACCGCAACGCCGGCTTCTCCCGCGCCACCCCGGGCCGGCTCCACCTCCCGCCGGTGCAGGACCCGGTCTACGGCTACCAGCGGGTCAACGTGGAGACCGAGCTGGACAACCCGTCGTCGCTGCTGCACTGGACCCGCCGGATGATCCTGGCCCGCAAGCGCCACGCGGCCTTCGGTCTCGGTGAGTTCATCGACCTCGGTGGCTCCAACCCGACGGTGCTCTCCTACGTGCGCGAGTACATCGCGTCCCGACGGCAGCACCGACACCGTGCTGTGCGTCAACAACCTGTCCCGCTTCCCGCAGCCGGTCGAGCTCGACCTGCGGCCGTGGGAGGGCGTCGTCGCCCGTCGAGCTGCTCGGCGGCGTGCGGTTCCCGCAGGTCGGCGAGCTTCCCTACCTGCTCACGCTGGGCGGCTACGGCTTCTACTGGATCCGGCTGCCCGACCCCGAGACGCGGACGAGACGGGGTCCCCCGATGAGATCGCCCCATGAGCGCCAGCACCCGCAGATGACGGCGTACCTCGCCACTGCCCGCTGGTTCGCCGGCAAGGGCCGGGACTACGACGTGGTCGACGTCGAGCGCGTCGCGACGCTGCCCGGTCCGCCGACCGTGACCATCGACATCGTCACCGTCCGCTACGCCGCGGGCGGGGTCGAGGAGCGCTACCAGATGCCGCTCTCGCACTACCCCGACGAGCAGGAGCGGATCGGTCACGCGCTACGTCGGCCCGGCCACCCGACGACGACCTCGGCTTCACGTCACGCCTACGACGCCGTGCACGACCGGGAGGCGATGGCGGTCTACCTCGACGCCTTCGCGGCGACCCCGGACGACTCGACCCGCGAGCTACGGCGGGCTGACGTTCCACCGGGTCGGCGGCCACGACCTCGACACCGCAGGCGCACTCGACGCTGTTCAGCGGCGAGCAGAGCAACTCCTCGGTCGCGTTCGGCGACGACAGCCTGCTCAAGGTCTTCCGCAAGGTGACTCCGGGCCGCAACCCCGACATCGAGATCCACAAGGTGCTCACCGAGGCGGAGAACCACAACATCGCCGTCGCTCTACGGCTGGATCGAGGCCGGCGGAGCCGTACGACCTCGCGATGATCCAGCAGTTCCTGCGCACCGCCTCCGACGGCTGGGACCTCGCCCTGGCCAGCGTGCGCAACCTGTTCGCCGAGGCCGACCTGCACGCCGACGAGGTGGGCGGCGACTTCGCCGGCGAGGCGGAGCGGCTCGGCGCCGCCGTGGCCGACGTGCACGCCGTGCTGCGCGAGCACTTCCCGACGAGCACGGTCGACACCGCCTCGGTGGCCGCCCGGATGCGCGAGCAGTTCGACGACTGGCGCGTGCAGGTGCCGGCCCTCGAGCTCGCACGCCGCCGATCGGTGAACGCGACCTTCGACCGGCTGGACGGGCTCGGCACCGAGGCGGTCCAGCGGGTGCACGGCGACCTCCACCTCGGCCAGACCCTGCGCACCAGCGTCGGCTGGAAGCTCGTCGACTTCGAGGGCGAGCCCGCCAAGCCGCTCGCCGAGCGGGTGCTCCCCGACTCGCCCTGGCGCGACGTCGCCGGGCATGCTGCGCTCGTTCGACTACGCGGCGCGCTCGGTGGAGCAGGGACTTCGCCCAGGTCGCCGACGACGCAGTCCGACCAGCTGGCGTTCCGCTCCACCGAGTGGGCGGAGCGCAACCGCGAGGCGTTCCTGTCCGGCTACCTCGGGGTCGCCCGCTCAGCCGCGGAGGAGAGCGCGCATGGTGGCGGCGTACGAAGCGGACAAGGCCATCTACGAAGTCGGCTACGAGGCCCGCAACCGACCGGCGTGGATCGAGATCCCCCTTGGTGCGTTGGCGAATCTCGACGAGCAACGAGGCAGAGGAGACGACGTGAGCGACATCCATCAGCTCGAGCTGCTGGTCAGCGGTGAGTACGGCGACCCGCACCGCATCCTGGGCCCGCACACGGAGGGCGGCTCCGTCGTCGTCCGCGTGTTCAAGCCCTCGGCCGAGTCGGTCGTCGTGGTGCACGGTGACGAGCGCACCACCTTGAGCCACGTGCACGCGGGCGTCTGGGAGGGCGACCTCGGCGCCAGCCGACGTGCCCGACTACCGGGTCGAGGTCACCTACGCGGGTGGCGAGCCGATGCTGTTCGACGACCCCTACCGCTTCCTCCCCACCGTCGGCGAGACCGACCTGCACCTGATCAACGAGGGCCGGCACGAGAACCTCTGGGAGGTCCTCGGCGCCCACGTCCGGCACTACGAGGGTCTGGGCGGCGAGCGGCGTCACCGGCACGTCGTTCTCGGTCTGGGCGCCCCACGCCAAGGGGGTGCGGCTGAAGGGCGACTTCAACAGCTGGGACAGCCGCGAGCACCCGATGCGGCAGTTCGGCACGTCCGGCGTGTGGGAGCTCTTCCTGCCCGGTGTCGCCAGCGGTGCGCACTACAAGTTCGTGATCCTCGGCGCCGACGGCCAGTGGCGCGAGAAGGCCGACCCGATGGCGTTCCACACCGAGGTCCCGCCGGCCACGTCGTCCGTCGTGTTCGAGAGCCGGCACCAGTGGTCGCGACGACGCCTGGATGACCGCACGTCGCGAGGGCGACGCGGTCGACAAGCCGATGTCGGTCTACGAGGTGCACCTCGGGTCGTGGCGACGCGCCAAGTCGTACGCCGAGATGGGCGACGAGCTCGCGACGTACTGCCAGGACCTGGGCTTCACCCACGTCGAGTTCCTGCCCGTGATGGAGCACCCGTTCGGTGGCTCGTGGGGCTACCAGGTGACGTCGTACTACGCACCGACGTCGCGCTTCGGCGACCCCGACGGCTTCCGGCACCTGGTCGACACCCTGCACCGGCACGGGATCGGCGTGATCCTCGACTGGGTGCCCGCGCACTTCCCGAAGGACGTGTTCGCGCTCGCGCGGTTCGACGGCACGCCGCTCTACGAGGACCCGAACCCGTCGCGTGGCGAGCACCCCGACTGGGGCACGCTACGTCTTCAACTTCGGCCGCCGCGAGGTGCGCAACTTCCTGGTCGCCAACGCGCTGTACTGGCTCGAGGAGTTCCACGTCGACGGGCTGCGCGTGGACGCCGTCGCGTCGATGCTCTACCTCGACTACTCGCGCGAGCCGGGCGAGTGGACGCCGAACGTGCACGGCGGCCGCGAGAACCTCGAGGCGATGCAGTTCCTCCAGGAGATGAACGCCACCGTCTACAAGCGGGTGCCCGGCGCGATCACGATCGCCGAGGAGTCCACCTCGTGGCCCGGCGTCACGCGGCCGACGTCCGACGACGGCCTCGGCTTCGGCTTCAAGTGGAACATGGGCTGGATGCACGACAGCCTCGGCTACGTCGCAGCACGAGCCCGTGCACCGGTCGTACCACCACGACCAGCTGACCTTCTCGCTCGTCTATGCGTTCTCCGAGAACTACGTGCTGCCGATCAGCCACGACGAGGTCGTGCACGGCAAGGGCTCGCTGCTGCGCAAGATGCCCGGCGACCGCTGGCAGCAGCTGGCGAACCTGCGCAACTACCTCGCCTTCATGTGGGCGCACCCCGGCAAGCAGCTGGTGTTCATGGGCACGCGAGTTCGGCCAGGAGGCCGAGTGGGCCGAGTCGCGCGAGCTCGACTGGTGGCTGCTCGACCACCCGGAGCACCGCGGCGTGCAGTCACTGGTGCGCGACATGAACCGGGTGTACGCCGAGTCCCCTGCCCTGTGGCAGAGCGACAGCGACCCGTCGGGCTTCCAGTGGCTCGACGCGAACGACGCCCAGCCGCAACGTCTTCTCGTTCGTGCGCTCCGCACCGGGCGCGGATCCGGTCGTGTGCATCGCGAACTTCGCCGCGGTCCCGCACGGTGACTACCGGGTCGGGCTGCCGTCGGGCGGCACCTGGACCGAGGTGCTCAACACCGACGCCGACGCCTACTGCCGGCTCCGGCGTCGGCAACCTCGGGTCCGTCACCGCCACCGACGAGGGCTGGAACAACCAGCCGGCGTCGGCGACAGTCACGCTCCCGCCGCTGGGCACGATCTGGCTGCGACCCGCCTGACACTAGGCTTGACCGGGTGAGCGACACCGAGAGCACGCCGGTCGGTGACGGCGTGGTCCGCATCTCGTGGACCGCTTCCACGACCATCGACGCCGTCCGGCTGACGGTCGCCTCCGCCTTCGACGAGGGCGCCCACCGGGTCGAGGCGTACGTCGACCCGGGGACGTCTCGGCGCAGCGTGCGGCGACGTTCAGCGGGCTGCGCAAGGAGGGGATCTCGCGCGGGATCGACGCGCGTGAGGACCGCATCGTCTACGCGCGGCTTGTCTCCGACGTACCCACGGACCAGCCGGAGGGCTTCCGCGCCCTGCTCAACTCCTTCCTTCCCCGCAAGCGCGCGATCAGCCAGCTCCTGATGCGCGACCCGGACGACCGCGTCCTGCTGTGCAACCTGACCTACAAGCGCGACTGGGACCTCCCCGGAGGCGTGGTCGAGGTCGGCGAGTCGCCGCAGGTGGCCGTGGCCCGTGAGGTCGAGGAGGAGCTCGCGCTGCGGATCCCCGCCGGCCCGCTGCTGCTCACCGACTGGCTCCCGCCCTGGAGCGGCTGGGACGACGCCCTCTGCCTGGTCTTCGACGGTGGCGTCCACGACGCCTCGCTCGTCGACCGGATCGTGCGGCAGGAGCGCGAGATCCGGTCGGCCGGAGTTCTGCACCCTCGAGCAGGCGCGCGAACGCTGCGCCGACTTCACCGCGAGGCGCATCGCGTCCGCGCTGGCCAACCTGGACGGCGCGTCCCCGGCCTACGTCGAGTCCGGCGGGCCGGTCTGACCGCTACTGCTACTTCTCCGGGATGGCTCCGGCCGGCGGCATGTTGGCTGGACCGTCGTACACCTCGGGCTCGCTGTCACTGTCGTCCGTCGTGTAGGTCGGCCCGAAGTACTGCTGCGTGCCGTTGCTGATCTTGCCCATCCGGGCGCCGCCGTATCCGGTGTGGTCGTCGGTCGAGAAGCGCATCGGCACGATGCCGCTGCCGGTCAGGTTGCCCTTCGCGATCGTCTTCTCGATCGACGGACGGGTCAGGTCCTTGCCGTTCTCCTTCAGGGCCTGCACGAACAGGTAGCCGACGGCCATGCCGTAGACCGTGTTCCCTGTGAACGGGGCGTTGTCGTTGTACTTCGCGTTTATCTTCTTGAACTCCTTGATCCACGGGTCGTTGTCGTCGAACGCGTCGGGCAGGTAGTTGGTGGCGAGCAGCCCTTCGAGCAGCGGAGAACCCGCCTTCCCCAACGCGCCCTTCAGCGTGGTCAGGTCGGCGCCGACAGAGGTGCTCACCCACTGCGGCTTGAAGTCGATCTTCGCCGCGGTGGCAAGGGCCAGCGCGGTGAAGCCGGGCACGGTCGCCAGCTGGACCACCTCGCAGCCGGCGCTCTTCAGCTTGCCGATCTGCGGGCCCACGTTGGTGTTCGTGACGACGTACCTTTGGGCCTCGGTGACCCCGCTCCCGCCCAGCACGATCTCCAGACCCTTGAGCGCGTCGGCGCCGAAGTCGTCGTCCTGGCCGAAGAAGCAGACCTTCTTGCCGGGGAAGTTCTTCTTGATGTACGTGCCGGAGATCTTCGTCTCCGTCGTGTAGTCCGGCTGGTAACCGAATGTGTCGGGGTACTTGGTCGGCTGGTTCCAGCTGCGGCTCCCCGAGGCGACGAACAGGTCGGGCACCTTGTTGGTCTTCAGGAAGCCCAGGACGCCTGTGTGCGTAGGGGTGCCGAGCCCGTTGAGGATCGCGAAGACCTTGTCCTTGAGGACCAGCTCGCGGACCACCTTCTGCGTGTTGGCGGGGTTGTAGCCGTCGTCCTTGATCAGGTACTTGATCTTGCGTCCGTTCACACCGCCCTTCTCGTTGACGTAGTCGAAGTACGCCTTCGTGGCCGGGGCGATGCTCGAGTACCCGGCCGCGGCAGGGCCGGTGAGCGGCTGGTGGGTGCCCAGCGTGATGGTGGTGTCCGTGACCCCAGGGGCAGCAGAACCACCGCCCGACGACCCGCAGGCGCCCAGTGCGCCGACGAGGCCGAAGCAGGCCACCACGGCGAGAGGGCGACGTACCGAGAACCGGAACGGCCGAGAGCGGTCAGACATCGATGGACTCCGAACTCTTCGTGGGTGTGTCGTCGCGCCCTTCGGTGAGGGGTGCGGGGGGAACGCTTCGGGTGTCCCGGGCGGCCCGGAAGCGGCCGGCCGCCGACGTGTAGATGCCGTGGATCCCCCGCGGCATCAGGATCGGTACGACGACCAGCACCAGGCCGAACACGAGCAGCGAGAGGTTGCCCTGCAACCGCTCGGCCAGTGACGCCGACACCGGGAGGTTGTCGGCCAGGGAGTCGGCGAGCTCGGGGAGTGCCACCAGCAGCAGCGCCCCCCAGACCGCGCCAGCCAGGTGGCCGAGCCCGCCGACCACGACGGCGACGACGAGGAAGAGCGAGAGCTCGAGCCCGTAGGCGCCGGGTGAGACCGCCTGGGTCTCGACCGCGATCAGGGCACCACCCAGGCCCGCCGTCGCCGCGCTGACCACGAAGGCAAGGACCTTGGTGCGCGCCACGTCGATGCCGGCGAGCCGGGCACCCACCTCGTCCTCGCGGACTGCGCGCATCGCACGGCCGAAGCGACCGTGGGTCAGGTTCGCGAGCAGCAGCATGGTGAGCAGAGCACCCACCCCGCTGATCCAGGCCTGCCACTGCTCGAGCGGGAACGTCGGGCCGAGGGCGGGCGGGGCGGGCTCGACGAAGACCGAGAGGCCCTGGTCGCCGCCCAGCCGGTCGGCGAACGTGGTCGTGATCGCCGGGACGGCGATCGTCAGTGCCAGGGTCAGCCCGGCGAGGTAGGGGCCGCTCAGCCGCGCCGCAGCGAGGCCGATGACCACCCCCACCAGGCTGGTGACCACGACGGCTCCGGCCAACGGCACCAGGAGCAGCGTCGGCCCCGTCGTACCACCGTCGCCCAACCGGTTGGCGATCAGGGCGCAGGTGTAGGCCCCGGTAGCCATCATCGCCCCGTGGCCGAGCGAGAGCTGTCCGGTCTGCCCGATCAGCACGGTCAGCCCGGCGGTTGCGCACAGGTAGGCGAACACGGTGGCCAGCTCGAAGTTGCGGAAGGGCGAGAGCACGAAGGTCAGCGCGAGCAGCGCCGCACCGGCGGCGAGCGCTAGCAGGACGTTGCGGAGCAGCGTGTGGCCGCGCAGGTAGTCCGTCACGTCACACCTGCCTGGCTCGCGCGGCGGCGAAGAGCCCGGTGGGGCGGACCAGCAGCACCGCTGCCAACAGCACCAGGATCACGATGGCCGAGATGTCGGCGTTGAAGTAGCCGCTGACGTAGGACAGCACCAGCCCCACCACGAGACCGCCGATCACGGCGCCGCCCGGGCTGTCGAGCCCGCCCACGACAGCTGCGGTGAAGGCGTACACGAAGATCAGGTCCGTCGCGTGCGGGTTGGCTCCAAGCTCGGTGGGTACGACGAGCAGCGCGGCCAGCGCACCGACCGCCGCGGCCAACGCCCAGCTCAGGTTCAGCATCCGGGCGACCGGGACACCCAGCAGCCGCGAGGTGTCCGGAGCGAAGGCCGCTGCCCGCATCTTCAGACCGAGGTCGGTGCGCGTGAACATCCGGCCGAGGCCGACCATCAGCACGAGGACGGACAGCAGCACGAACACGTCGTACCGCGAGAGCAGGGCCACGCCACCGACCGACATCGCGCTGCGGCTGAACGGAACCTCCATCGAGCGGTAGCCGTTGCCGTAGATGATGCCGAGAACCGACTGGATCACCAGCACCAGGCCGATGGCGACGATCACCGCGTTGAGCGGTGAGCTCACGTCCACGAACCGCATCACGCATCGCTCGACGACCGCGCCCAGCACCAGCCCGCCCACCACGGCCGCCAGCAGGCCGAGCCAGTAGGACCCGGTGGCGGTCGTCACGCTGTAGGCGAGGTAGGTCGTGGCAGCGGCCATCGCGCCCTGGGAGAAGTTCACGATGCGGGTGCCGCGCCAGATCAGCACCAGGGCCAGGGCGAAGGCGGCGAAGACGGCACCTCGGGCCAGGCCGTCGATGGTCAGGAAGAGGAAGCGGTCCACTCAGAACCCCAGGTACGTGTGTCGGAGGTCCTCGTCGGCGGCCAGGTCGGCGGCGGAGGTGGTCACCTTCACCCGCCCGAGCGCCAGCACCACCCCGGTGTCCGCGATGGAGAGGGCACTGCGCACGTTCTGCTCGACCAGGAGGACGCTCAGCCCGGTGTCGTCGCAGAGCCGGCGAAGGAGCGTCATGATCTCGGCGGTGACCTTCGGCGCCAGACCCAGCGAGGGTTCGTCGAGCAGCAGGAGCCGCGGCCTCGCCACGAGGGCGCGGCCGAGAGCGAGCATCTGTCGCTCACCACCCGAGAGCTGGTGGCCCGGGTGCCTGCGCCGCCGCGCGAGCGGCTCGAAGAGCGCGTAGACCTCGTCCGTTGCGGCCTTCGCGTCGGCCTTGTCCCTGCGCCACACGTGGCCGAGCCGGAGGTTCTCCTCCACGGTGAGCTCCGTGATCACACCCCGCCCCTCGGGGACGTGGGCGATGCCGTGCCGGACCAGGTCCTCGGTGCGCACGGCGCGCAGGTCGCTGCCGTCCCAGCTGATGCTGCCGGCGCTGGGCCGGACCACGCCGGACAGGGTGCGCAGCAGGGTGGTCTTGCCGGCGCCGTTCGCTCCCACCACGGCGACGATGCTCGCCGGCGGGATGTCGAGGTCGACCTCCACCAGGACCGGCGCGGCGCCGTAGCCGGATGTCAGCCCGCGCACCTGTAGCCGGCCGGTGTCGATCTCGGTGCCGGGAGCGGTGGCTGCGGCCATCATGCGCTCACCTCCGCGCCCAGGTAGGCCTCGGTGACGCCGTCGTCGGCCGCGACCTCGGCAGGCGTGCCGCAGGCGATCACCTTGCCGAAGTCGAGCACCACGACGCTGTTGCAGACCTGCATCACGAGATCGACGTGGTGCTCGACCAGCACGACGGAGCAGCCGTCCCAGCGGTTCGGCAGATCCGTGACCAGCGCGGCCAGGTCGTCGATGTCCTCCGCGCCGAGCCCGCCCGCCGGCTCGTCGATCAGCAGCAGGCGGGGCCGGCTGATCAGTGCCCGGGCGAGCGCCACGCGCTTGGCGTGGGCGTGGGACAACGTGGACGGCAGCGCCTGCGCGAGGTCGGCGAGGCCGAGCTCCTCGAGCAGGGTCATCGCGGCCTCACTCCCCTCCCGGTCGTCGCGGTCGGCGCGGGGCAGGCCGAGCAGCCCGGAGACGAACCCGCCACGGGCGTCGCGGTCGGCGCCGGTGAGCACGTTCTCCAGCACGGTCATCCGCTCGAACAGGCCGAGCCCCTGCAGGGTGCGGGCGATGCCTCGGCCGGTCAGCTTGTGCGGGGAGGGATGCAGCGGGGCGCCGTCAAGCAGCAGCTCTCCTGATCGCGGCCGCGTGAACCCGCAGATCACATTGAACAGGGTGGTCTTTCCGGCGCCGTTAGGACCGATGACACCGACCACCTGGCCGGCGGGTACGTCGAACGAGACCTCGTCCAGCGCGGTGAGACCGCCGAAACGGACGCTGACGTCGACCACGGAGAGCCGGGGCGCGGGATCGGGGGCAGGGGCCTCCGATGTGACCTGCGTCCCGAGATTCATGCATCCAGAGTGCACCTATATGGCACTATCGTCAACGAGATCGGTTCGAGACAACTGGAGAGTCATGACGGAGCACGAGGAGTCCGCGCCGCTCCTGCCGGAGGCCAACCGCGACGGTCGGGTCGCCCGCGGAGAACGGACCCGCGCCGCGATCGTGGCTGCGCACGCCAGCCTGCTGCGCGACGGCGTGCTCAGGCCGACTGGGGCCCAGATCGCCGCACGGGCGGGGGTTTCCCTGCGCGCGCTCTGGCAGAACTTCAGGGACCTCGAGGGCCTGCTCAGCGCCACCACCGCCTGGTGGCTGGAGTCGGACGCGGCCCTGGTCGAGCGCATCGACCCGGCGCTGCCCACCGACCAACGGATCCGGCGCTACTGCCGGCAGCGCGCCCGGCGGCTGGAGAGCATGGCGCCGGCCGCGCGGTCGGCGGTGCTGGGCGAGCCGTTCTCCCCGGCGCTCGCCAGGAGTCGCCGGACCCACGTGCAGCGGGCGGTGAGCCAGATCGAGGAGGTGTTCGCCACCGAGCTCGACACCGCCGGACGCCGCCGCGACCCCCTGCTCAAGGGGTTGTTCGTCTCGGCCAGCTGGACGACGTGGCTGCTGCTCCGCGACGACTTCGGGATGAGTCCCGAGGCGTGCACCGCGGTGATGCGCAGCACGATGTCATCCCTGCTCCACGAGTGAGGGACGGGGCTGACGACTGAGGGCGTGCCGACGGCCCGCCGGCTGGGGTGCTGGCGGGTGTGGGGCGGTCAGGGTCGTCGGCGTCGGGTGCGGACGGTGAGGTGGTCGCCGGTGGGGGTGGTCCACAGGTAGTGGTTCTCGGTCAGGCGCTGGTAGCTCCAGCGGCCGTGGGTCTTGAGCCGGTGGTGGGTGCGGCACAGGGGTGCGAGGTTGGCCAGCCGGGTCTGCCCCGGCGGTCCGCCGTCCTCGAGCGGGACGTAGGCCTCGATGTGGTCCAGGTCGCAGCCGCGGGAGTCGCGGGTGCAGCCGGGGAACACGCAGGTGGCGTCCACGAGGAGCGCGGTCTGCCGCATCCAGGCCGGTGGGTGGTGCCGGTCGAGGGTGTCGGGGGCGTGCAGGTCCAGGACCGGGCGGACGGTGATCCCGGCCAGGTCGGGACGGCCCAGCCAGGCCGCGAGCAGGCCGCGGGTGGCCGCTCCGAGTCGTTCGATCTCCCCGCCGCCGCTGTGGGCCGGGTCGGTCAGGTCGGTGGACTCCAGGTGCACGAACAGTTCCACCCGCCCGGCACCGGTGCGTTCGGTCAGCTCGCCGGTCTCGAGCAGGTCCAGGGCCCGTTGCGGGTCGGCGAGCACTCCGACCGCCTTGGCCCGGCGGACATCGAGGCTGTCGGTGTCCCCGAGCCGGCGCAGACTGGTGGCGAGGTCGGCCAGGGTGTCGTGGAGGTGCAGCGCGTCGAGGGTGTCCAGGCGCATGTGCACCTCGGTGGTGGCCGGGCCGGTGTCGTGGACCAGGGTGACGTGCCGGGCGGCGAGGGCGGCCTGCTCGTGGGCGACCGCCCGGTCCGGGTCGTAGTGCAGGACCGTCTCCTCGATGATCCGGTGGACCCGGGGCACGGTGAGGTGCTGGGGGTCGCAGGCCAGCATCCTGTCCACCCAGGTCACCATCTCCAGGGTCAGGCGCCGGGGTCAGGCGGGTGGTCAGGGCGGCGGCCTGCCGGGCCCGCCACGCGGGCACGGTGCCGGCCAGGACCAGGTCGAAGAGGCGGGGCAGCCGGTGCCGCAGCTCCAGGGCGTCGCCGATCAGCTGCCGGCCGGCGTCGTGGGAGATCCCCAGGTGCGCGGCCAGCTCGACCGGTGCGAACTCCGCGACCTGCGGGGTGCCGTCCCCGGCCAGCGGGACCAGCCCCTCGCCGTGCAGGTCCACCTCACCCCACCCGGCGGCTTGCCCGCCGCGGGGCACGGGGTGCAGGTCGGCCCACTCCGCGGCGACCACCAGCAGCTCGGCCGCGGCGGCCAGCTCGGCCCGGCGGGCGGCGCGGGCCCGGTCCAGCACCGTGTGGGTGCCGGCCTGCGGCTCCGACCCGGCCTCGACGCCGTCCTCGAACATGTGTTCGAGTCTAGTCGGTGCCACCGACAGTCACCAGCCCGAGTACCGGATCTGTGGAGAACCGGAGGTCTCGACAAGCTCGACCACCGGGGTTGCGGCTGGCGCGCCTCCTGCAACCACCGTCGGGCCCGCAACCCGGGAGTGGGCCGTCATCCGGCGCCATGCCTCTCCCGTTGCTGCGCTTGTCCGCACGCCACCTACCCCGCGACGCCGTGGTCTCGACAAGCTCGACCGCCGGAGTCCGGCTGGCGCGCCTCCGCAACCACCGCCGAACTACAAGCCCGCGAGCCGACCGCAACCCCGCGACATACCTCTCCCCGCCGCGTTGTCCCCGTGCCACCTGCCCCGGCAATGTCATGGTCTCGACAAGCTCGACCACCGGCGCGCCGCTGGCGCGCCTCCGCAACCACCGCCGAACTACAAGCCCGCAAGCCGACCGCAACCCCGCGACATACCTCTCCCCGCCGCGTTGTCCCCGTGCCACCTGCCCCGGCAACGTCATGGTTCGACAAGCTCGACCACCGGCGCGGCGCTGGCGCGCCTCCGCAACCACCGCCGAACTACAAGCCCGCGAGCGGACTGCAACCCCGCGTCGTACCTCTCCCCGTTGCTCGACCACCCGACAGCCACGACGACCACCCTTGGCAGGGTGTCCTCATGACCTGGATCGACACACCCGTCACCGCCGACCTCGTGCACGGGGCACTCGAGCTCGAGACCACGGCGCACGGCATGCTGCCGCACCGGCTGCCGGCGTGGGCGCGCGAGCAGGTCCCGGACGAGCAGCTGGCGATGGCGGAGGCGCAGCCCTCCGGCGTACGGCTGGCGTTCCGCACCCGGGCCACCGAGATCGAGCTGGACGTGCTGCCCACCAAGACGGTCTACCCGGGGGCTCCCCCGCGCCCCGGCGGCGTGTACGACGTGCTGGTGAACGGGCACCTGGTCGCGCAGGCGACCGCCGACGGCGGCAACACGCGCACCATCGACCTGGCCAGCGGGTCCGCGGTGACGACCTCGGGTCCGGTCGCAACGCTGCACTTCGACGGCCTGTCCCCGGACGCCAAGGACGTCGAGATCTGGCTGCCCCACAACGAGACCACCGAGCTGGTCGCCCTGCGCACCAACGCGCCCGTCGAGCCCGCCCCCGACCGCGGTCGACGGGTCTGGCTCCACCACGGCAGCTCGATCAGCCACGGCTCCAACGCCGCGAGCCCGACGACCACGTGGCCGGCGCTGGCTGCGTCCCTCAGTGGCGTCGAGCTGGTCAACCTGGGGTTCGCCGGCAGTGCCCTCCTCGACCCGTGCACCGCACGGGCGATGCGAGACACCCCAGCCGACCTGGTGAGCGTGAAGATCGGCATCAACATCGTCAACCTCGACCTGATGCGCGTGCGGGCGTTCGCGCCCGCGGTCCACGGCTTCCTCGACACGATCCGCGAGGGCCACGCCACCGCGCCGCTGCTGGTGGTCTCGTCGATCCTCTGCCCGATCCACGAGGAGACACCCGGCCCTGCCTTGCCGGACCTGAGCGGCCTCTCCGAGGGACGACTCGGCTTCCGGGCGACCGGCGACCCCACGGACCCGACCCGTCTGACGTTGACGACGGTTCGCCGCGAGCTCGCGCACCTCTGCTCCGAGCGGGCGAAGGTAGACCCGCACCTGCACTACCTCGACGGTCGCGAGCTGTACGGCGAGGAGGACGCCGCCGAGCTGCCGCTGCCCGACGCGCTCCACCCAGACCCCGCCACGCACCGGCGCATCGGAGAGCGGTTCGCGGAGCGGGCCTTCGGCGACGGCGGGCCCTTCGCCGGCGGTGGCTAGGGCCGGTGGCAGCGGTCCCCGCGAGGCAGCGCCATCACCTTGGCCGCGTCGTACTCGGTGAGCATCGGCGTCAGTGGGCCGACCTTGCGCTGGTAGACCCGCGAGGAGCTCTCCGACAGCACCCACAGCCGGTCGTCCCTGGTGAACTCGAAGTCCTCGATCCCGGGCATCACGTCGATCGTGGTGCCGTCGCGCGCGATGATCACCCCGCAGCCGCGCCGGTAGGCCGAGACCAGCAGCCCGTCGTGGCCCGGACGGTAGGCCAGCCCCTGCGCCGACCCCGGCACCCGCGACGTCTCCACCGGAGCCACCTGGGTCGGGTCCCCTCCCACGCCCTCGAGGTCCAGCACACCCGGCGCCAGCAGGTCCCCGATCCGGAACCAGGTGATCCGGGACCGCGGCGTACGCCGGAAGTGCACCAGCCCGATCCGGTCGCCGCGCAGCACCGCGGTGGAGCCGAAGATCGGCTTCCGGATCCCCCACACCCGCAGCACCGCCTGCCGCCGCGTCCCGACGCGCGCCGGGTCGACCAGCCACAGCCGCTCCTTCTCCGCGATCCAGAGACCGTGCCCGTCCTGCACCAGCCCTCCGCCGTGCCGGCAGAACGTCGGTTTGCGGTCCCCCGGCGCCCCGACGAGCCGTCCCTGGTCGGCGAGCACCGTGCCGGTGGCGAGCCGCACTCGCAGCAGCCGGCAAGCCCGGTCCGCGACGTCCCTGTGCCACGTGTAGCCCGACACCCACGCGGTGGCGCCGTCGAGCGCCAGCGACTGAGGCACGAACCACTGCTGGAGGTGCGGCAACCACATTGCCCGGCAGGCGTACTGCCGGGCCGGGAACCGCCTCAGCTCGCCGGCGCCGTACGCCGGCGGCCGGCCGAGCACGTCGCGGAAGGACAGCCCGTCACAACGGGCGCCGGTGGCTGTCGTCGACGGCCGGTCGGGCGTCACCCGGGCCGGGGCCTCCTCAGAGGTGTCGCCACAGCCGGCGGTCAGCATCGCGACCGCAAGCAGGAGGGCGAGCAGGCGCGGCACCGCCCCAGTGTTGCTCGGCGGGTCAGAACAATGCGGAGGCGAGCTCGCGGCGGGCCGTCAGCACGCGCGGGTCGTCGTTGCCGACGGCCGCGAACAGCCCGATCAGGTGGCTGCGAGCCTGGTCGCGCTCCGCCTCGGAGGTACGGCGCACCAGCTCGACGAGGCGCCGGAAGGCATCGTCCACGTGGCCGCCGAGCAGGTCCAGGTCGGCCACCAGCGTCTGCGCGTCCACGTCGTCCGGGCGCTCGGCAGCGGCCGCGCGCGCGGCGTTGAGGTCGGCCCCCTGCGTGCGCTGCAGCACCTTGGCCATCGCCAGCCCGCCGGCGGCCTCGGCGTCGGCCTTGTTGGCGTCGACCAGCTTCTGGTACTCGGCCACCGCGAGGTCGATGTCGCCGGCCTCCAGCGCGTCCTGGGCGGGCGCGTAGCGCGGGTCGACCTCCGGCTCACCGTTCTCGTCCGACGGGACCGGCGCCGGCGCGCGGCTGGTGCCGGCCGGTGAAGCCCTGGGTGGCCAGCTGCTGGAACACCTGGTTGAGGGCGGTGCGCAGCTCGTCGATCGGCGGCGCGTCCTGGAACAGCGGGGCCGGGCGCCCCTGCGCCACCAGCGCCACGAGCGGCACGGACGGGATCTGCATCGCCTGCGCGATCGACGGCGCGGCGTCGATGTCGACCTTGCCCGAGCAGGAACTTGCCCTCGAACTCGTTGGCCAGGGTCTGCAGGTCCGCCGCCAGGTCGGCGCTCTCCGGCGAGCGGGTGGGGCTGTAGAAGACCAGCACCACCGGGGCGCTCATCGAGGACTCGAGCACGTCCTGGAAGTTCTGCTCCGAGACGTCGACCGCGTAGGCGCCGCTGGCGGCGGGTCCGGCGCCGCCACCGGGGCGCGGGAGCCGGCTGCTTCAGCCCGGACAGGTCGATCGCGCCGGGACGGGAGAAGGGCTGCTGGGTCATGGGTCCATCTTCGCCGACGGAGCAGCGTCGTCCCCAGCCGGGTGGGTCACTCCTCGATCTCGTGGACCGCGGCCTCCTCGGCGCTGGCACCTGCACCGTCGATGCCCACGTCGGTGGCCAGCATCTCGGAGTCGACGTCCTCACCGAGTCCCTCGTCGGGCGCCACCAGCCGTCCGGCTCGCCGGTCGCCGACCTCGCTGTCGACCTCGCCGCTGTCCGGGTCGGCGGCCTCACGCTCCGCCTCGAGCGTACGGGTCGGGCTCGGGCACCTCCTGCGCCAGCCGTTGGTCCAGCGTCTCGCCGAGCTCCTCCTCCAGCGGCGTGTTGCCCCAGCCCTGGCCGGCCGACCACTTCTCCGGCGGCGAGTAGCCCTCGTCGAGCGGCTCGGCCAGGCCACGGTCGTCGGCCATGCTGTCGCCGTCGCCCTGGGGCTGGTCCTCGTCGTCGACGCTGTAGGTGTTGTAGCTCTCGGTGTCCTCGGGGTCGCTCATTGCTCCACCGTAGGAGCGGCGCCCAACGACCGCCTCACCCCCAGGACTCCTCCGTACGACGGGCCAGGTCGTCGACCACGTCGACGAGGCCACCGCCCTCTTCGAGCAGCCGCCGCTGCCGGGTCGCACCGGTCCCGCGCGACATCAGCCGCTCGAAGCTGTCGGTCACGCCGCTCCTCGTCACCGGACTCCCGCAGCGCCGGCGCCGACGTACGCCAGCAGCGCGGCGAACACCTCGCGCGGCGGAGCCAGCCGCTCCTCGACCGGATGCACGAGGTCGCCGGTGAGGCCGTGCCGCGAGGCGCGCCAGGCCGCAACGCGGAGCAGGTCGGCACGCCAGGCGTCGGCGGGCGGCGCCGCGGCGACCGTCTCGACCAGCGCCCGGGCCAGCAGCGCGACGAGCACGCCGTCCTCGGGGTCGGTACAGACGTCGGCCACCCGGATCTCGACCGTCGGGTAGCTCACGGACAGCCGCGCGTCCAGGTAGAGCATCCCGGGGTCGAGCGCCCCGCCCCACTTCGTCATCCGGCCGGTCATCTCACGGTAGGTCGCGGCGTCACCGAACGGCTGGCTCGGACCGGCGGTGGGCCACTGGCCCCAGACCCGTGACCGCCAGCTCGCGTGGCCGGTGTCGCGCTCCTCCCAGTACGGCGAGTTACCGCTGATGGCGAGCAGGAACGGGAGCCACGGCTGGATCCCGTCGACCACGCGCACCCCCTCGTCGTCATCGGACACGTCGACGTGCAGGTGCATCCCGCACACGTGCGCGTCGCGGACGAGCTCGCCGTACCGCGGGGCGAAGCGGTCGTAGCGCGGGGTCCGCACGAACATCGTCTCCTCCGGCGGCAGCGGCGGCGTCGACACCGCGACGGCGCGTGCCCCCGCGGCGGCCGCCGCCTCGCCCACTGCGCGGCGCCCCGTGCGCACATGCCGCTCGAGGTCGTCCGCGTCCGTCACCGGCGGCGTGGAGGTCTCGATCTGGTGCTGGAACAGCTCCTTGCCGACCTCCTCGTCGCGCTCGTTGGCATCGACGGTCGCCGCCGAGACGGAGACCACCCGCCGGCTGTCCGGGTCGACGAGGAGCAGCTCCTCCTCCATGCCGACCTTGCGCACGCTCACGCGCGGGACGCTACCGCGCGTCGGTCGACCCGTCAGAAGCGAGCCGGCTCGCGGTACTCGCCCCACTCCACGCGCAGCACGTCGCAGATCTCTCCCAGCGTGGCCTCGACCCGGCAGGCGTCGAGCATGGACGGGATCATGTTGGCGCCGGAGCGGGCGGCCTCGAGCATCGTGGCGAGGGCGGCCTCGACCGCGGCCGGGTCGCGGGCCTCCTTGCGCGCCGCCAATGCCCGCACCTGCTCGATCTCGACCTCGTGGGAGACCCGCAGGATCTCCAGCGAGTGGGTGACCGAGTCGGTGTGGCAGTTGACGCCCACCACCTTCTTCTCGCCCTTCTCCAGCGCCACCTGGTACTGGAACGCCGCCTCCGCGATCTCGGACATGAACCAGCCGTCCTCGATGCCGCGCAGGATGCCGTTGGTCATCGGCCACACGGCGCCGTCGGCGTCACCGGTCGACGACACGACCTGTGCCTGCAGCTTGTCGGTGTCGGCGTGGGTGAGCGTCGAGCCGCCCATGGCCAGGATCTTGTCGAAGATCGCGTTGGCCTCGGCCTCGATCTGGTCGGTGAGCGCCTCGACGAACCACGAGCCGCCGAGCGGGTCTGCGACGTTGACGACGCCGGTCTCCTCCATGATCACCTGCTGCGTGCGCAGCGCGATCTCGGCGGCCTGCTCGCTCGGCAGCGCCAGCGTCTCGTCGAGGGCGTTGGTGTGCAGGGAGTTGGTGCCACCGAGCACGCCGGCCAGCGCCTCGACGGCGGTGCGGACGACGTTGTTGTACGGCTGCTGGGCGGTCAGCGAGACGCCCGGCGGTCTGCGTGTGGAAGCGCAGCCACTGCGCCTTGTCGGTCTTCGCGCCGTAGACGTCGCGCATCCAGCGCGCCCAGATCCGGCGCGCGGCGCGGAACTTGGCGATCTCCTCGAAGAAGTCGAGGTGGCTGTCGAAGAAGAAGCTCAGCCCGGGCGCGAACTTCTCGATGTCGAGGCCACGCGAGAGGCCGAGCTCGACGTACCCGAACCCGTCGGCCAGCGTGAACGCGAGCTCCTGCGCGGCCGTCGAGCCGGCCTCACGGATGTGGTAGCCGGAGACCGAGAGCGGCTTGTAGGCCGGGATCTCGTGCTGGCAGTGCTCCATCAGGTCGCCGATCAGGCGCAGGTGCGGCTCGGGCGTGAACAGCCACTCCTTCTGGGCGATGTACTCCTTGAAGATGTCGGTCTGCAGCGTGCCGTTGAGCGATGCCCGGTGTCGACGCCGGCCCGCTCGGCCGCGACCAGCATCATGCAGAAGATCGGCACCGCCGGGCCGCTGATCGTCATCGACGTGGTGACCTCACCGAGGTCGATCCCGTCGAAGAGGATCTCCATGTCGGCCGCCGAGTCGATCGCGACACCGCAGTGCCCGACCTCGCCGAGGCTGCTTCGGGTCGTCGGAGTCGCGGCCCATCAGGGTCGGCATGTCGAACGCCACGCTCAGCCCGCCGCCGCCGCGGCCGAGGATCATCTTGTAGCGCTCGTTGGTCTGCTCCGCGTTGCCGAAGCCGGCGAACTGCCGGATCGTCCAGGTGCGGCCACGCTGGCCCGTGGCGTGCAGGCCACGGGTGAAGGGGAACTCCCCCGGCCAGCCGATCTCGGAGAACCGTGGGTAGCCGGCCTCCTCCTCGGCGGTCGCCGGCCCGTACGCCGGGTCGACCTCCGAGCCGGAGAGCGTGCTGAAGTCGGCGTCGCGCACCCGTCCCTTGTCCAGCGCCTCGTCGTACCTCGCCTGCCAGCGCTCGCGCGCAGTGTCCGTCATACCGAGATAGTAGGACGTCCAACTAAATTCACCAAAGTCAGAAGTCTCCGGCCGCCTGCCGCATCGGACGCAGCAGGTCGGAGAGCTCCTCCAGCCGCTCGTCGTCGAGCGCGCCAAGCCCGAAGTCCGCGCCGACCAGGTCCGCGGTGGCCGCCTCCACGACGGCGCGGCCCGCGTCCGTGATCTCGGCCAGCACCGCGCGGCCGTCGACCGGGTGCGGTCGGCGGACGACGAAGCCACTGGACTCGAGCCGCGTGATGATCGAGGTGATCGAGGTCGGGTGCACCTGCAGCCGCTCCCCCATCTTGCCCAGCGGCAGCGAGCCGGCCGAGGAGAAGCAGAGCAGCACCAGCGCCTCGTAGCGCGCGAACGTGAGCCCGTGCGGCCGCAGCAGCGCGTCGAGCCGTCCGAGCACCAGCTGCTGGACCCGCATCAGCGACGTCACGGCGTGCATCTGGGGCACGCCGTCCCAGCGCCTCGCCCACTGCCGCGCGGCCTCGTCGATCGGGTCGAACGGCAGTTTCCCCTCCATGGTGCGGAACACTAGGCCCCGTGGACGTGGTGGAGGCGCCGGCCGAGCGGTACGACGAGATGATCGACCTGGCCGTGCGGCGCTCTCCGGCCCTGATCCGCGCGTTCGTCGAACCCCTGTTCCACGACCCGGACTTCACGTTGGAGAGCCGGTTCGTGGTCGCGCTCGACGGAGACCGGATGCTCGGGTGGGGCGGGCTGGCCAAGCTGGCACCGTTCCCACCCGGCTGGCGTTCCCTGCGGGTCGTCGTCGACGCCGAACAGGAGGGTGCCGGAGTCGGCAGTGCGCTGCACGCGGCGCTGGTCGACGGGCTCGACGACGACCTCGTGCTGAGGAGCGGGGTCTTCGACGACGAACCCCGTGCGCTGGAGGTCGCCCAGCACTGGGGATTCGGGATCCTGCAGCACTCGATCAGCTCGCGGTTGCCGCTGCCCTCACCGGTGCCCGAGCGGGCGCTCCCCGACGACGTCACCGTGGAGGCCTCGACCAGCCTGGAGTTCCCCGACCAGGACGCGTTCGACGCGATGCTCGACGCCAGCCAGACCAACCCCGAGCGCGACCAGTTCGTGTTCGACCGGGCGATGCTGCTCGACTTCATCACGGACAAGGAGCGGCCGCTCGGGGTGCTGCTGCGGGTCGACGGGCGCCCCGCCGCGATCTCCTGGGGCTCGGCGTTCGGCGACCAGGCCCACATCGGCTACACCGGGGTCGACCCGGCCTTCCGCGGGCGCGGGCTGGGCTACCTGGTGAAGCAGGAGATACACCGGCTCGCGTACGACGCGGGCGCCCGGACCTGTATGACCGACAACGAGGAGCACAACAGCGGCATCCGGCACGTCAACGAGGCACTCGGCTACGCCAAGGTGTCCGGCAGCTACTGGATGCAGCGGCCGCTGCTGAAGGCTCGCGGCCGCTCAGCCGCCGGGAGGGTCGCCCCCCGGGCCCGCCGTGGCACCGGTGCGCCCGCGGAGCCCGGCCTGCTGCACCTGCTCCTGGATCGTGAGGTCGAGCCGGTCGGGCCGGGGCACGAACCGGATGTCGCGCAGCCCCTGCTCCTGCGCGGCGGACTCGAAGACGAAGTGCCCGTAGCCGAGGAGCCGGCCGAGCACTGTCTTCCGCACCGTGATGTCGAGCACCCGGGCCAGCGGCATCGTGGCGGCCGACTCGGCGAACACGCCGCGCACGCGGAAGACCCGCATGTTGGTGACCACGAACCGGTCCATGTGCTCGTGCAGCGCCTTCCACCCGGCCCAGAGCACCAGCAGACGCGCCGACCAGGAAGCAGAACCAGCCGGCGTCGACGCTGACGAAGAACCCGAGCACCAGGAACAGTCCGCCCGCGACGGCGATCAGCGCGGGCAGGACGTAGACGACCCAGTGGTGCCGGACGTCCTCGACCAGGGTCTCGTCGAGGTGGCGCAGCAGCCGCCCGGAGATCCGCGGTGTGGCGAACGTGCGCCAGAACCAGGCGACCACGGCCGTCAGGCGAACAGCGCGTTGAGGAAGTGGATCATCGCCGCGAACAGGTGCTTCAGGCCGTCCCAGACCGCCCGAACAGGTCCTTGGCCGCGCCTGTGGCCCCGTTGGGGTCCGTGAACAGGTAGTAGCCCGACGAAGACGAGCAGGAGCAGGCCGACACCCTTCTTCAGCGTGGCATCCATCGCCAGACTCCTCTCCGGCCCCACCAGTCACCCAGGGCGCAGCATCCTTTGTAGCAAGAACGTCACCCCTGGGCGGGGCGCCTACGCCGCGCAGGGCGTGGGTGCAAGGATCGGGCCATGGATCCGACCCCGGTCTCGTACGACGTGCCCGGCGGCACGCTGCACGCCCTGCGCTTCGGCGACGGGCCGCGGTGGTGCTCGCCGCGCACGGCATCACGTCCACCGCGATGGCGTGGCCGGCCGTCGCCGCGGACCTGCCCGACGACTGGTCGATGGTCGCCGTCGACCTGCGCGGACGCGGCCACTCGCGCGACCTGCCCGGCCCCTACGGGCTGCGGAGCGCACGCCGCCGACCTGGTCGCGGTCGCCGAGGCGATCGGACGAGCCGGTGGTGCTGGCCGGGCACTCGATGGGTGCCTTCGTCGCGGTGCACGCCGCCCACGACCGGCCGGACCTGTTCCGCACGTCGTGCTCGTCGACGGCGGCGTCGCGCTGCCGTTCCCGGACGGAGCCGACCCGGACGAGGTGCTCGACCGTACGCTCGGGCCCGCCATCGACCGGCTGGGCCGACCTACCCCTCGGTCGACGCCTACGTCGACGTCTTCCGCCAGCACCCGGCGATGGCCCCCACCTGGGACGACGACGATGGAGGCCTACGCGCGCTACGACACGCTCGAGACCGCCGAGGGCGTGCGCCCCCGAGCCAGGGAGGACGCGGTCCGCGCCGACGGCCGCGACCTGCTGGTCTCGGGGAGCGAGTACGAGCCCGAGGTGCGGGCAACCAGGTTGCCGGTGCAGATCCTGGCCGCGCCGTACGGCATGTTCGGCCAGCCCGGCGGACTGCTCCCGGTGGACGGGCTTGCGGCGTACGACGACGTGGAGCACGTGGCCGTCGAGACGGTGCCCGACGTGAACCACTACACGATCCTGTTCGCCCCGCACGCCACCCGCCGGGTCGCATCCGCCATGGTCCAGGAGGCGGCGTGAACGACCGTCCCAGCGAGCGCCACCGCGTGCTCGGACGGCATCGACGAGGCCACCGTCGAGGCGGTCGGCAAGCTGACCGAGGCGCTGGAGACCACCGAGCGGGCGCGCGGCCATCTCTACTCCTTCCACCAGCTCACGGGCAGCGCCGACCTGGCGCTCGGCGAGGCGGTCGACGCCCTGCGCGACGCCGGGCACACCGACCTCGCGGACCGGATCGCCACCGACCTGGTCGGTCGCAACGTGATCGCGGACCGCTGGACGTTCCAGATCGTCGAGGACTACGACGACGGCTACTGGTCGCTGTTCCGCGACCTGGAGCGCGAGGCTCGCCAGACGCTGACCGAGGGTCGCCCCCACCTGCACGAGGCGCAGATGAAGGAAGACCGCCGGACGCATGGCCACCCGGACCACACCGCCGGACCCTAGGCTTGGCCGCATGAGCGAGTGGCATCCCCCGCAAGGGGAACCCCAGCGCCCGCAGTACCCGCAGTACCAGCAGCCGACGTACCCCGCGGGTGCACATGGGGCGCCCCCGTCGCACCCCTTCGCGGCCAACACCGACAAGCGCCCCGGCACAGTCACGGCGGCCGCGGTGCTGACCTGGGTGGGCTGCGCGCTCGCGGGAGTCGGGTGCGTGTTGCTGGCCGCCCTGTCCGGCGCGGACACCTTCATGGACAGCTTCCAGGATGGGAGCGATGGCCAGTTCACGCGCGCCGAGGCACAGGGGATCCTCGTCGGCATCGCCGTGTTCGGCTTCGTGTGGTCGGTCGTCGCCTCGGTGCTGGCGCTCCTCACCGTCAAGCGGCACGGCTGGGCGCGCATCGTGCTCACGGTCTCCGCGGTGATGGCCGCCCTGGTCAGCATGCTGACGATCATGTCCGTCGTCACCGTGGTCACGCTGGTGCTCGCGGTCGCCGCGGTCGTGCTGCTGTTCGTCGGCGGCGCCAACGACTGGTTCGCCCACCGTTCCGGACAGCGGTACTCGCAGCCGGGCTCGGAGCCGACGTACTACGTCTAGGTGACTGCCTCGGTCGTCTCCAGCAACCGGTCCGCCGCGGTGTAGGGGTCGGTCTCGCCGGCCACGAGCTTGACGGCCAGGCCGTCGAGCTCGGTGTGCTCGTGCACGCTGCGCCACTGCTCGCGGAGCGCGGTCACCGCGATCGCCTCGATCTCGTCGCGCGCGCGCCGGAGCCGACGCATGTCCCGCTCACCGCTGCTCTCCAGCCACGCCCGGTGCTGGTCGATCGCCTCGACCACCTCGTCGACGCCTTCACCCTTGCTGGCAACGGTCTTGAGGATCGGCTGTCTCCATGCGCCCTCGGGATGCTCGCCCAGGGCGAGCATCGAGCGCAGCTCGCGGCGCACCTGGTCGGCGCCGTCGCGGTCGGCCTTGTTGATGACGTAGATGTCGCCGATCTCGAGGATCCCGGCCTTCGCGGCCTGGATTCCGTCGCCCATGCCCGGCGCGATCAGCACCATCGTGGTGTCGGCCATGCCGGCGATCTCGACCTCGCTCTGCCCGACACCGACGGTCTCGACCAGGATCACGTCGCAGCCGGCCGCGTCGAGCACGCGCAGCGCCTGCGGGGTCGCCCAGGACAGTCCGCCGAGGTGACCGCGCGAGGCCATCGAGCGGATGTAGACGTCGCGGTCCAGCGCGTGGTCCTGCATCCGCACCCGGTCGCCCAGCAGGGCGCCGCCGGAGAACGGCGACGAGGGGTCGACCGCGAGCACGCCGACCCGCTTGCCCTCCTTGCGGAGGGCGCCCACGAGCGCGCTGGTCGAGGTGGACTTGCCGACCCCGGGCGAGCCGGTGATGCCGACGATCTGGGCATGCCCGGCGTACGGCGCCAGGCCGGCCATCACGTCGCGGAGCAACGGCGAGGCGTCCTCGACCAGCGAGATCAGTCTGGCGACCGAGCGCGCGTCACCCTCGCGTGCCTTCTCGACCAGCTCGGGGAACGTCCCCGGACGAGCGTCGTCCCGCCACCTCAGGCGGGCACGCGGATGATCAGCGCGTCGCCCTGACCGCCGCCACCGCAGAGCGCGGCGGCTCCGACGCCGCCGCCGCGACGCTTGAGCTCGAGGGCGAGGTGCAGCACGATCCGCGCGCCCGACATGCCGACCGGGTGGCCGAGCGCGATCGCGCCGCCGTTGACGTTGACCAGCTTCTCGTCGATGCCGAGCTCACGGGTGGACTGGATCCCGACCGCGGCGAACGCCTCGTTGAACTCCACCAGGTCGAGGTCGGAGGCGGTGATGCCCTCCTTCTCCAGGGCCTTGGCGGTGGCCCGCGCCGGCTGCATCTGGAGCGTCGAGTCGGGCCCGGCGACCATGCCGTGTGCGCCGATCTCGGCCAGCCAGGTCAGGCCCAGCTCCTCGGCCTTCGCCTTGCTCATCACCACCACGGCGCAGGCGCCGTCGGAGATCTGCGAGGACGAGGCGGCGGTGATCGTGCCGTCCCTGGAGAACGCCGGACGCAGGCCGGACAGCGACTCGGCAGTGGTGTCGCCACGGACACCCTCGTCCTGGCTGACCACGACCGGGTCACCCTTGCGCTGCGGGATCGAGACCGGCACGACCTCGTCGTCGAAGAGCCCGTTCTTCCAGGCCTCGGCCGCCTTCTGGTGCGAGCCGGCCGCGAACGCGTCCTGCTCCTCGCGGGTCAGCCGGCCCTGGTCGGCGTTGTACTGCTCGGTGAGCGCGCCCATCGCCTGCTGCGTGGACTGGTCGTAGAGCGCGTCGTACGCCATCGAGTCGACGAGGGTCGTGTCGCCGTACTTGAAGCCCTCGCGCGACTTCGGCAGCAGGTGGGGAGCGTTGGTCATCGACTCCATCCCGCCGGCCACGATGATCTCCGCCTCGCCGGCGCGGATCAGCTGGTCGGCGGTGGCGATCGCGTTGATGCCCGACAGGCACACCTTGTTGATCGTGATCGAGGGCAGCGACATCGGCAGCCCCGCGGCGACGCCGGCGGTGCGAGCCGGGTTCTGTCCTGCACCCGCCAGGATCACCTGGCCCATGATCAGGTAGTCGACCTGGTCGCCGGAGACCCCGGCCTTCTCGAGCGCGCCCTTGATCGCGACGCCGCCGAGGTCGGCGGCGGAGAGCGTCTTGAACCCTCCGAGCAGACGGCCGATCGGGGTGCGGGCACCGGCGACGATCACGGATCCGGACATGAGGAGCCTCCTGGAGCAGGGTCGGAACTGCCTTCGACCCTACCCATCCGGGCACGTCGACCGGGAGTGCGGCAAGGCTCCGGCTGCTGTCGGACAGGTCACACTCGTTGGCACCCCGGCGCGGCACGCGCCACGATGACCGGCATGACCGACGACACGACCGGTTCCCCGCTCGACCTGCCCGACGACCTGTTCGTCTGCATCGACCACGTCGGTGTGGCGGTGCCCGACCTGGACGAGGCGATCGCGATGTACCGCGACGCCTTCGGCATGCACGTGACGCACCAGGAGACCAACGAGGACCAGGGCGTGCGCGAGGCGATGGTCGCGGTCGGCGACTCCGGGTCGAGCATCCAGCTGCTGGCTCCCCTCGACGACTCATCGACGATCGCGAAGTTCCTCGACCGCAAGGGCCCGGGCCTCCAGCAGCTCGCCTACCGGGTGACCGACGTGGAGAAGGTGTCGGCCGTGCTGCGTGGCCGCGGACTTCGGCTCCTGTACGACGAGCCGCGCCGCGGCACCGCCGGCAGCCGGATCAACTTCGTTCACCCCAGGGACACCGGCGGCGTGCTCGTCGAGCTGGTCGAGCCCGCGGCGCGCTGAGCGGCGGCGAGCGCGAGCAGTCCGACCGCGAAGGCCAGCGCCACGGCACCGGCGAACCGCTGGTCGGCAGCGGCGTCGGCCCACACCAGGTCCAGGTCGCGGAACCAGCCACCCGCCATCGGGACGGTGGTGAGCCACATCCGCCCGCCGTACCACGCGAGCACGGCCGCGAGCAGCAACAGGCCGGAGACCGGTCGCGCGGGACGCGAGCGTTCGGCCACCAGGGGCAGCACCACCAGGCAGCCGGCGGCAAGGGCAGCCAGGCCGACCAGCAGATGACCGAGCTCGCTGCTCAGGGAGAGCTCCAGCAGCGGGGTCTGGAACGTCACGGCGAGCACCACCACAGCCAGCACCGCGGCGTTGGTCGGCTGCAGCAGCACCCCGACCCGAAGCCGACGGCCGCGGTCGACGAGCGCCGACAGCCGGGGAGACGGCAGGCCCTTGGCCAGCAGCGCCGGCACCAGGACCATCAGGACGAGCACCTGCGCCACCTGCGCGCTCAGCAGGGCGGTGGAGTAGGCGCCGAGCCCGCCCACCAGCGCCCACGCGGCGAGCCCGATGCCCGCCGCCAGGCAGATCCCCTGGGACCGGGTCGGCCGTGCGTCGGCCGGTCCTCGGCGTGCCCAGATCACGAGCAGCGCGGCAGCGGCCACGAGGAACGTGGCGACGAGGGCGTCGGGCCGGGTCTCGAGCAGGGCCGGCACCGGGCGGAGGGGCGGCAGGGTCGGGTCGACCGTCGGGAAGGCGGCCGCGTGCGGCGGGGCCGCGCGCAGGGACGCCGCGATCGGCGGCGCGGTGCGGCCCAGGACGACGGCGAGGCCGAGCGCGGCCGTCATCAGGGAAACCTCGACGGCCGCGATCCGGGCAAAGACCCGGCGCTGACCGGTCGCGAGCGCCGGCAGGCTGTACGTCCGGTGCGCCCACCCGAGCGCGGCGAGCCCCCCGAGGAGGGCGGTCTTGGCGATCATCAACATGCCGTAGTCCGAACGCCATACGTCCGGGTCGAGCCCGAGCCTCGTCCAGGCACCGACCAGGCCGCTGGCCGCGACCGCGAGGAAGCACAGGAGCGCGAGCCGGCTGAACCGGGTCACGGCCACCACGAGCGCCGGGCGGTCTCCGCGCAGGTGCAGGACGACGGCCAGCAGTCCGCCCATCCACAGGGAGACGGCGAGCACGTGCACGAGCAGCGTCTGCGTCGCGAGAAAGTGGTTGGAGGCCGTCGCGGCGTGCCCGGTCGCGAGCAGCGGAGCGAGCAGCGCCGGCGCGAGCAGCGCCCAGGCGCGGGCCACCGCTCGGGTGCGCGCGGCGCTGATCCACAGGGCCAGGGACAGCGACCCGACCACGACCAGCAGGAGGGCGCGTCCCTGCGGCAGGTCGACGCCGTACAGGAGCAGGTCGGGCGCGGCGAAGATCCGGGTGACCGGGACACCGACAACCTGGGCGGCCGAGCACACCAGGTAGGCCAGCGCGGCCACGCACCACGCCGACGCCCATCCGGCGGAGGCGGCGCGGAGCCGACGGGTGGCATCGGGCCTGTCCCAGGGCACGAGCCAGGCCAGCGCGGTGGTGCTGCCGATGGCACCGATGGCGGCAAGGTCGAACAGGCCGCGGGTCACCGGGAGCAGCTGGGTGGTCAGGGCACCCGCGTCCGAGAGTCCCGAGGCGCTGCCGGTGGCGGCGGAGCTGCCGGTCACGGCCAGCCCGGCGACCACCGTGAGGAGCAGCAGCGTGAGGACCGCGAGCAGTCCGCGGACGATCCCAGAAGGGGTGGGACGAGCCGGGATCGTCGAGCTCGGCTCGACGCGGGTCGCGATGATGGTCATGAGTCGACCTTTCGCCGGTACTGGACGACGCGGGCGACGGCGACGGCGAGGACGGCCAGCCCGGCGAGGAGCGGAACCAGCCAGGGCGGCGTGCCGCCGGAGGCCTCCGCGTCCGCTGCGAACGCGGAGTCCGCCCCGCCCTCGTCCGCGGCGGCCGCCGACGCGGCGACCGTGAAGTGGTAGCTGCCGACCACGGGGTGACCGTCGACGGCGACCACCCGGTAGCGCACCTCGTAGCGTGCGGAGCGGTCGACCGAGCGGACCGGCGTGACCACCTTCGTGCCGAACGTCGCCGCCTTGCCGGCCACGTGGTCCTCGCCCGCGTCGTCGAGCACCTCGATCTCCGCGAGCCGCTGCAGGACGGGGGTCGCGAACTCGAGCTGGACCCGGGTCAGCGGCCCGACCGTCGCCCCGGCCACTGGGTTGGCGCGGACGAGCTCGGTGTGGGCGGACGCCGGCGACACGACCAGCAGGCTCAGGCCGATGAACAGCACCACCAGCGCGCGCGTGTACCGGGCGGGTCCGCGGGTCATCGTCCGACTCCCGTCGCGACGCGGTGCCACGGCCAGACCTTGGCCACGACCCGGCCCTCGATCTGGTCGACCGGCACCGGACCGAACCGGCGCGAGTCGACCGAGTCACCCCGGTTGTCGCCCAGCACGAACACCGTGCCCTCCGGCACCCGGACCGGGCCGAAGTAGACGCTGTCGATGAGACGCGGGTCGGCGTACGCCTCCCGTACCCGGTCCCCGTCCACGAAGAGTCGGCCGTCACGCAGGGAGACGGTGTCGCCGCCAAGCGCCACCACGCGCTTGACCCAGACCTGCCCGCGGTGGTGGAACGCCACGACGTCGCCGCGCTGCCACGCGTGCCCGTCCGCTCCGGCCTTCCAGCTCAGCAAGCGGTCGCCGACCTCGAACGTCGGCACCATGCTCTCGCTCCGGACTGCCAGTGGCTCCGCGACGAACATCCGCACCGGCAGCTGGAGGACGAGCAGCACGAGCACCAGCGTGCCCGCAGCCCGCAGCGCCCGCACCAGCCGCGCGCGACCGGGTCGCTGGTCCCCGGTCTCGTGCGGCCGTGTGGCGGGTCGGTCAGTGGCGGTCGTGGTCATCTCGTTCCCTCCGGCTTACAGGGGCCGGGCGCCGTCCGCCGTGATCGGGTCCAGGTCGGGCGCGTAGTCGCGGTCACCGACGCTGAACTGCATCATCATGTCGTGGTCCTCGTGGACAAGGTTGTGGCAGTGCATCATGTAGCGGCCACGGGGCTCGTTCCAGCCTTCTCCGGCGCTCGGACCCGAGAAGCGCATCGCCACCCGCACCGACTCGTTCTCGCCGACGTAGACCACGTCCTTCGGACCCCGCTCGTACGGCTGGACGTTGGCGGCCGAGCCGTTGCGGGAGAGCACCTGGAAGTCGACGAGGTGGATGTGGACCGGGTGGAACCAGCCACCGGAGGTGTTGGTCAGGTCCCAGATCTCCACCGACCCGAGTGTCGGCTCCGCCATGCAGTGCTTGTAGTCACTGTCGATGACGTTCTCCCAGGTCTCCCCGTTGATCGTCCACTTACTGTTGCTGCGGATGAACTTGAACTCCCTCTTCAGCGTGCCCTGTGCCAGCAGCTCCGACTCGGTCCAGGTCATGCACTCCGGGGTCGTCACCTTCTCCGACCAGTCCGCGGGGATCGCGTTGCCTGCGTCGTTGGTGACGGTGTTCCCGACCTTGAACTGCATGACCTGACTCATCGAGTCGTAACCGATGTTGTTCTTCGGGTTCGTGTTCTTCAGCGTGATCCGGGCGCCCTTGTACTTGCTGAAGTCGATGATGATCTCGTAGCGCTCCGCCATGCCGTGCCGGAGCTTGGAGACCACCTTCGGCTGCGGCATCAAGCCGCCGTCGGTGCCGATCACGGTCATCGGCACGGTCGACCTGCCGTCGCTGAGCGACCACTCGTACGAGCGTGAGACCGACGCGTTGAGGATCCGGAAGCGGTAGATCCGCGGCTCGACCTCCATCAGCGGCCAGGGCACGCCGTTGATGAGGGGTACGTCGCCGTAGACCCCTGACTCGGAGTTGTCGTCGTAGATCAAGGTCCCGTCCGTGGCGAACATCGCGTCCCGCACGATCATCGGCACGTCGTAGGGCGCGGAGGGCGATCCCGGTGCGCCGGTCGGGATGCCGAGGCTCGCCTCCTCCTCGTCGTGGAGGATGTAGAGCCCCGCGAGACCGTTGTACGCGTTCTGGGACGTGTGGTGCACGCCGTGGTCGTGGTACCAGAGGGTCCGGGCGTCCTGGGCGTTCGGGTAGAAGTACTTCTTGACCTGACCCGGGAACGTCAGGTCCGAGGCGTACCCGTCGTACTGCGGGAGCGAGGCCGAGCCGTGCAGGTGGGTCGAGGTCGAGCGCTGCCAGGGGTCGGAGGTGTACTTCGACGGCACCGGCTTGCTCTGGTAGGGCGCCGCCGGCGGCTGCTGCAGCGCGTTCGTCTGCCGCACGACGGCCGGAGCGCCCCGGGTCATCCGCAGGGTCGGGCCCGGGACCTCGCCGTTGTAGCCGAAGACCGGGGTCTTGTACCCAGGCATGATCTCGGCGACCGTGAAACGCTGGGCGATCTCGTACCTCGGGTAGTTCCGGGGCGCGCCGTCCGGGCAGAGGATGCTGGCCTCGCCCGCGGGAGCGAGCTCGCTCGGGCGGACGAACGGGAGTGTGAACTTGGCGGGCATCTTGCTCGTGGCCATGCGGACCGCGGTGGTCCCGGTGAAGCCCGATCGAGCCAGCGGCAAGGTGACGGCCGCCCCCGCGACCGCACCGATCTTGAGCACATCACGACGATTCAACGACATTTGGGTGTCCCCCCAGTTATTGCTTCACGACCGCCGGCCCTTCCGGCGCTCGTCCCTTCGTGTCCTCGAGCGATCACCGGGAGCACCGGCGAAGAGGGCGCGTCACTCACCAACGTCAGCCCGCGCTCCTCGGCCCGGTCGTCGTGCGCGCGACGAACGTGCCTGTCGACACAGACCTGGAATGAGCCCCCTCGTCCCCACACCAACTAAGCCGTGTAGGAGGTCATATCTAGCCAGTCACTGCCTTGGGAAATCCTTGGCCCCGGGGGCATACGCCGCGAAACCGGACGCAAAGGGCCAGTCGCCGGCGTGACCAACTCCACTGGCCTCGACCTTGCGACCACTGACGGCCGCCGGAAGGGTTCACCCCGTGAAGCAGATCCTCGATGCCATCCTCGCCGGCGACACCTCCGCGGACGACTTCGCTGCCCTCGACGTGCCCGAGTCCTATCGGGCGGTGACCGTCCACAAGGACGAGGTCGACCTCTTCGAGGGCATGGAGAGCCAGGACAAGGACCCCCGGAGGTCGCTTCACCTCGACGAGGTGCCGCTGCCCCAGCTCGGACCGGGCGAGGCGCTGGTGGCCGTGATGGCGAGCGCGATCAACTACAACACCGTCTGGACCTCGATCTTCGAGCCGGTGCCCACGTTCGGCTTCCTCGAGCGCTACGGCCGGCTCTCGCCGCTCTCGGCACGCCACGACCTGCCGTACCACATCGTCGGCTCCGACCTCTCCGGCGTGGTGCTCCGGACCGGAGCCGGCGTGCACCTCTGGTCGCCCGGTGACGAGGTGGTCGCGCACTGCCTCTCGGTCGAGCTGGAGAGCCCCGACGGCCACAACGACACGATGCTCGACCCTGAGCAGCGGATCTGGGGCTTCGAGACCAACTTCGGCGGACTGGCCGAGGTGGCGATGGTCAAGTCCAACCAGCTGATGCCCAAGCCGCGCCACCTCACCTGGGAGGAGGCGGCGTCGCCGGGCCTGGTCAACTCCACGGCGTACCGCCAGCTGGTCAGCCGCAACGGCGCCGGCATGAAGCAGGGCGACAACGTGCTGATCTGGGGCGCCTCCGGCGGCCTCGGCGGCTTCGCGACGCAGTACGCCCTCAACGGCGGGGCGAGACCGGTCTGCGTCGTCTCCAACGAGGAGAAGGCGTCCATCTGCCGCGCCATGGGTGCGGAGCTGATCATCAACCGCTCGGAGGAGAACTGGAAGTTCTGGAAGGACGAGAACACCCAGGATCCCCAGGAGTGGCGCCGCCTCGGCAACACGATCCGCGAGCTCACCGGTGGCGAGGACGTCGACATCGTCTTCGAGCACCCGGGCCGGGAGACGTTCGGCGCCTCCGTGTACGCCGCGCGCAAGGGAGGCACGATCGTGACCTGCGCCTCGACCAGCGGCTACCTGCACCAGTACGACAACCGCTACCTGTGGATGAACCTCAAGCGGATCGTCGGCTCGCACTTCGCGAACTACCGCGAGTCGTGGGAGGCCAACCGGCTGATCGACAAGGGCATGATCCACCCGACCCTGTCGCGGAGCTACGCGCTCGAGTGACGTCGGCCAGGCCGCACTCGACGTGCACCGCAACGCCCACCAGGGCAAGGTCGGGGTGCTCTGCCTGGCGCCCGACGAAGGGCTCGGCGTGCACGACCACGAGAAGCGCGGCCGGCACCTCGACGCGATCAACCGGTTCCGGGGCGTCTAGACACGCGGCCCCGTCCCACTGCTCACGGTTCGCCCGCGAGCCGGGGGTTGTCCGAGGGCGTGCATCGGCAACACTGGTGGTGAACACCCCACCATGCACCCAACTCGCGGCCTCGAGGCCGCACCCGGAAGGCGGAATCAGAGCATGACCGAAGGTCGGGGACTGTCCATCTTCGAGGACGAGCCGGAGGACTCCGGGGAGTCACAGCGTCAGGAGACCGCGGCCGACGATCCCACCGTCGTGATCCCGGTCGGGGCCCGGAATACCCCTCGGGGGGCGCCGTCAGCGGCCGACGACACCTCGTCCGGCCAGCGCCGCGACGCGACGCGCACGCAGGCGATCCCGGTCGCGAAGGCCGAGGAGGCCGACAAGCCCCCCGCCAAGGGGGCCGAGACGGAGCACCCGCCGGCACCGGCCACGAGCACGGCGCCGGCACCGGCCACGAGCACGGCGCCGCCGCAGGCACCGGAGCCGCCCGCCAGGGTGATCCCGGCGACTGTCACGCCGGCGCGGCAGTCGTTCGCCAGCCGGGCGTCGTCGCCCGTGGCGACCGGCAGCGCCTTCCCCGTCGTCCGCCGCGGCGGCTACGACAAGGACGCCGTGGACCGCCGGCTGCTCCAGCTCGCCGGCGACAAGGACGACCTCAGCGCCAGCCTCGACGGTGCCCGCGCGCAGATCGCCCAGCTGGAGAAGAAGGTCGAGGACCTCTCCCATCGGGCCAAGGAGAGCGACGCCCCGTCGTACGCCGGTCTCGGGGGACGGGCCAGCGAGCTGCTGCGGCTGGCCGAGGAGCAGGCCGACGAGGTGCTCGCCGAGGCCAACGCGCAGGCCGACCAGGTCCGCCAGCGGGCCCAGCGCGACGCGGCCGCGATCAAGGCAGCCGCCGACCGCGACGCCGAGGACATGCGCGTCGTACAGCTCACCGAGCTCGAGGAGACCCGCAAGCGGGTGACGGCCGATGTCGAGTCCGAGCGCGCCCGCGCCCTGGCCGAGGCCGACGACGTCCGGGCCTCCGCCAAGCGCGAGGCAGACCAGCTGCGGCTCGGTGCCCAGCAGGAGGTGCAGGCGCTCCGCACGTCGGCCGCCCGCGAGGCCGAGCAGTCCAAGGCCTCGATCGACCGCGAGGTTCAGGAGGGCCGACGGGCGCTCGCTGTGGAGAAGGAGCGGCTGACCCGCGAGGCGGTCGAGCACCACAACATGGCCACCGGTGAGACGGCGCGCCTGGTCAAGGACGCCGAGGAGCGCGCAGAGGCCGCCGAGGCCCGCACCCGGGAGGCGTTGGCCGCGGCCAATGCCGCGCGCGAGCAGGCGGAGGAGGCAGCCGGGCACGCGGTCGCGCGCGCCCGCCGCGAGGCGGAGCAGATCGTCAGCTCGGCGAAGGCCCAGGCCGAGACGCTCCGCGCAGCCGGTCAGTCGGACAAGGACCGCGAGGTCGCCGCCCTGCACGCAGAGGTCGACCGGCTCACCAAGCGCCGCGACGCGATCGCCGCCCAGCTCGGTGCGCTCCGTGACGTCGTCTCCGGGTTTGACAAGGACGAGAGCTAGCGCGTGGCAGGTCAGCAGGCGGCACGAGGCAAGGGCTCGGCCGCCTCGAAGCCGCGCGAGGACGACGACTTCGGCAAGCCTGGTCCGCCGTTGAGCAACCGGTCACCGTTCGTGATCGGGTTCTTCGGCGGCCTGGGCCTGTTGGTGGCCTGGTTCCTGTACGGCCTGTTCCTGATGGTGGGACCGGTGCTCCTGCTGATCGTGGTCGCGATGTTCCTCGCTGTCGGGCTCAACCCGGCCGTCGAGTTCTTCATGCGACGTGGGCTGAAGCGGTCCTGGGCGGTGGTGGTCGTGATCACGTTCGTGGTGATCGCGATCGCCCTGTTCCTACTGGCGATCGTGCCGGTGGTGACCGACCAGGTCGCGAACCTCACAGACAGCGCTCCCGGCTGGTTCGACCAGCTCCAGCACAGCAGGACCATCGAGCGGCTCGACCAGAAGTACGGCGTGATCGGGAAGCTGAAGTCCTACGTCACCGGCGGCAGCCTCGGCCAGCAGGTGTTCGGCGGGGTGCTCGGCGTCGGGCTGAAGATCCTTGGCTTCCTGGCCAACGCGTTCGTGGTCGTCGTGATGATGCTGTACTTCCTCGCGACCCTGCCCCGGGTCAAGACCACCCTGTTCCAGTTCGCACCGGCCAGCCGCCGCGACCGCGTCACCAAGCTGGGCAACGAGATCCTGGAGGGCATCGGCGCCTACGTCTCGGGCGCCTTTGTCGTCGCGCTGTGCGCAGGCGTCAGCTCGCTGGTGTTCCTGTTCATCGTCGGGCTGGGCCGGTACGCCGTGGCCCTGGCGCTGGTCGTCGCGCTGCTCGACGTGATCCCGATGATCGGCGCCACGATCGGCGCGGTCATCGTGTGCGCGATCGGCTTCGCCACCGACGTACAGACCGGTCTGGCGCTGGTGATCTTCTACGTGATCTACCAGCAGCTCGAGAACTACGTGATCTACCCGCGGGTGATGTCCCACACCGTCGACCTGCCCGGTCTGCTCACCGTGATCGCCGCCCTGGTCGGTGCCTCGCTGCTGGGCGTGGTCGGGGCACTGCTGGCGATCCCGACCGCCGCGGCCCTGGTGCTGTTGTCGAGGGAGATCGTGATCAGGCGTCAGGACGCGCGCTGACGCCTGCCAGGCTCGCTCGTCTCCCGCTCGCCCAGCTTGACCAGCACGACTCCGGCCACGATCAGCGCGCCACCCACGATCTGCACCGGCCGCGGCAGCTCCCCGAGCAGCAGCCAGGCCCAGAAGAGCGCCGACAGCACCTCGGACAGGCCCACGAACGACGCCACCCGCGCGCCGAGCCGGCGGATCCGCGGCGATCCCGCTCACGTAGGAGAGCGAGGCGGTGAACAGGCCGAGGCCCAGCACCGGCACCCACCAGTCCACCGCGTGTCCGTCGTAGTGCACGGTCGCCGTGGACACTGACCACGGCAGCAGGCCGACCAGGCCGGCGAGCAGCAGCGCGACGCCGCCCAGCAGCAGTCCGCCGGTCGCCAGCACGATGCCGGGCAGGGCGCCGTCCTCGTCGGCGGACACCAGCAAGTAGTACGACACCGCCACCATCGCGGCCAGCGCCCACGCCACCCCGACCGGGCTCACGTCGGCGCCGGAGAGCAGGTCGAGGACCAGGACCAGGCCGACCCCGGCCACCAGCGCACCGACCACCGTCGTACGCAGCGGCCGCTCCCCGCGCCGGAACCAGAGCCAGCCGATCACGGCCACGGGCGAGGTGTACTCGATCAGCAGCGCGACGCCGACCTGCATGTGCGCGACGGCGTTGAAGTACGCGAGCTGGCACCCGGCCACGGCCACCAGCCCGAAGGCGGCGATCCGGCCGGCGTGCGTCCGCAGCAGTGACCACCGTCCGCGCAGTGTCACCACGGCGGCCGGCAGCAGCACGAGGGCGCCGACGAGCACCCGCACCGCCACCGCGGAGGCGGCGCTCCAGCCGGCGTCCATCAGCCCGCGGGCGAGGGCGCCGGAGAGCCCGAACGACGCGGCCGACAACAGGGCGAACCCGAGGCCTGCGCCGGTCCGGGCGCGCGCCGTCACGACACTGTCATGGGTCAACGTGCTCATGGCACATGACGCTACGGGAACGGGTGTAAGGTGTCAATGTGGTTTTTGCTCATGACACCGAGCTGTCACTCCAGTCCGCGGTGGCCCTCGCCAACTCGGCCGAGGGCGTCGACACCCTGACCACGCTCGACGACCTGGACGCGTTACGTGCGCGAGCACGAGTTCACCGGCTCCCGCACCCACGACCAGGCGGAGCTCGACGCGGTTCGCGCCGTCCGTGCCGAGCTGTGGGAGCTGCTGAGCAGCGACCGGGACACCACCGTCGCCATCGTCAACCGGATGCTGGCCGAGCCGCCACGCGCTCCCCCAGCTGGTGCGCCACGACGGCTGGGACTGGCACCTGCACGCCACCGACCCCGCGGATCCGCTCGCCGACCGGATCGCCGTCGAGACGGCGATGGCGATGATCGACGTGATCGCGCCTGGACGAGCTCAGCCGGCTCGGCACCTGTGTGGCCGACGACTGCGAGGCGATCGTGCTCGACCTGTCGCGCAACCGGTCGCGCCGGTTCTGCAGCACCTCCTGCGGCAACCGGGTCGCGGTCGCGGCCTACCGGGCCCGTCAGGCCTGACGCTGCTGCGGTCCCGGCACCGGGACGTCCTTGTAGGCGGACAGGTTGTGGGCGTTGTAGGCCGAGGTGTCGGCCGTCTCCATCGGGCCGTCCCACTGACGAGGCAGCGGCAGCTCGACGTCGGGCGCCACCCGGCGGACGACCTCGTCGAGGACCCGCTCGGCGTCGCCGACCCAGAGGTGCTTCGAGCCCTCCATCGGCACCAGCTCGACCTGCGTCAGCGGCGCGAACCGCTCCCGGGCCTCCGGCGGCCGCAGGTAGTCGTCGTGCTCGGGCACCAGCGCGGTCACCGGCTTGCCGGACTCGGCCCAGCGGGTCAGGTCGGCCTCGGTGCTGAACCGCAGCGGCGGCGAGAGCAGGATCGCGCCCTTCACCTGCGGGTCGAGCCCGTGCATGAGGGCGAGGTCGGTGCCGAACGACCACCCGAGCAGCCAGAGGTCCGGCAGGTCGTGGAACTCGGCGTACTCGACCGCCGCGGCCACGTCGTACCGCTCCCCCGCTGCGTTGTCGAACGCGCCCTGGCTGGTGCCCTGCTCGCTCCAGGTGCCGCGGGTGTTGAACCGCATCACCGCCAGCCCGGCCAGTGCCGGCAGCCGGAACGCCGCCTTGCGGAAGATGTGGCTGTCCATCATCCCGCCGTGCGTGGGCAGCGGGTGCAGGCAGACCAGGGTGGCCACCGGGTCCCGGTCCTCCGGCACCGCGAGCTCGCCGACGAGCTCGAGTCCGTCGCCCGTGTGCAGCGTGATCGGCGTGCGGCGAGCGGGCAGCACCGAGTTGGCGCGGATCGGGGAGGTCATGGGGTCATTCTCCCAGCACAATGACCGGCTTCACGAGCTCTGTGCCTCGTGCTCGGCCAGGTAGGCCTCGATGCGTCGGTCGGGCACCAGCCACATCACGGCGACCGCGACGAACGGCAGCAGCCCGAGCACCGGCGACACGAACACGAGCAGGATGCCGGCGACGTACAGCACCGGCGAGACCTTGCCCTTCACGTCCGCGCCCATCGCCTCGCGCAGGCCGGCGCCACCGGGCCCACGGATGATCAGCTGCTGAAGGATCGTGTACGCGATGGCGGCGGCGAGCAGGTTGACGCCGTACACGAGGGTCGGCGCGCGCGCCAGGTCGCTCTCGTCCATCCAGGCCGTCGTGAACGGGTAGAGCGAGAGCCAGAACAGCAGGTGCAGGTTGGCCCAGAGCACCGGGCCGGTGATCTTCTCGCAGAGCTGGAACATGTGGTGGTGGTTGTTCCAGTAGATGCCGATGTAGACGAAGCTCAGCACGTAGGTCAGGAAGCTGACCCCGGTCTCGTCCCACAGGTCGTGCAGGGTGTGCCCCTCCGGGACGTTCAGCTCGAGCACCATGATCGTGATGATGATCGCAAGCACCCCGTCGCTGAACGCCTCGAGCCGGTTCGTCCGCATGCGGGGGAGCCTAGCTGCGGGGTTCGGGGTGGTCTCGCTGCGCCGGCGAGGGCCTCGAGACCGGTTCCTCGCGCTGCGGGTGGTCAGGAGTGGAAGGGCGCAGCGACGGGGAGAGGTACGGCGCGAGGTCGCGCCCTGCTCCCATGGCGGCGCTTGGCGGACGGTTGAGCTTTCCGGTGGTCGAGCAGCGAGCGCCAGCGAGCGGGTGTCGAGACCACGCCTCGCGGCTGCGGGAGTTCAGGGGTTGAAAGCGCAGCGACGGGAAGGCACCGCGGTGCTCGCCGTCCGCTCCCGTGGCGGCGCTGGCGGTCGTTGAGGAGGGCGCGCAGCGCCGTCTCGAAACCTCCGCCAACCGAACGGACTACCTTCGGATCGCCTTAATTCTAAGGGCAAAGTCGACGGATTCCACACTTGATTCGAACACCAGTTCGACTAGAATGGAGACCATGACCACGAGGCACCAGTCCCGAACCCTCGACACCGCGGCCGCGGTCCTCGCGTTCGCCCGGGACCGCCGTGCCGCCGCCGACGCCGCCGAGGCCGACCTGCTCCAGGCCGCGGTCGCCTGGGCGGACCTGCACCCGGCGGAGTCGATCGGTGACGCGGTCCGGTTCGGCGACACCCCGGTCCCGGTCGCCGGACCCGGTGCGCCGCTGGTCGCGGAGTTCTGCGTGGCCGAGTTCGCGGCCGCGGTCGGGCTGCCCACCGAGACCGGCAAGGCCTACCTCGGCGAGGCCCTCGAGCTGCGGCACCGGCTCCCGCGCACCTGGGCCCGGGTCGAGGTCCGGTGACCTGCCGGCGTGGCGGGCCCGCCGGATCGCCCGCGCACACCATCGCGCTGAGCCCGGCGGCGGCGGGGTTCGTCGACGACCAGGTCGCGGGGTTCGCGCACCGGATCCGGCCCAGCGGGGTGGACCGGCTGGTCGAGGAGGCGATCGTCCGGTTCATGCCGGACGAGGCCCGGCGTCGCCGGGAGGCCGCCGCGGACGGCCGGCACGCCCACGTGCACACCCACCAGGTGTCCTTCGAGGGCACCGTGTGGGTCGAGGCCGAGGTCGACCTCGCCGACGCCCTGGACCTCGACACCGCGCTCTCGGTCGGCGCCACCAGTTGGCCGACCTCGGCTCGGCCGCCTCGCTGGACGTGCGCCGCTCCCAGGCCCTCGGCGAGATGGCCCGCCACCAGCTGTCGCTCGACCTCGACACCACCGACCGAGCCCCCACGCGCGGCAGGTGGTGCTGCACGTCCACGTGTCCGAGGACGCGATCACCGGCCCCGACACCCAGCCCGGGAGAAGCTGCACCTGGCCCGGGTGGCGAACACCCGCCGGTTCGTCGACGCCGACCAGGTCCGCGCCTGGTGCGGCGTCCCCGGCACCACGGTGACCGTGAAGCCGGTGATCGACCTGACCGAGAAGATCCACGTCGACCAGTACCAGGTCCCCGACCGGCTCGCCGCCCAGGCCGCCGAACGGGACCTGACCTGCGTGTTCCCCTGGTGCACCCGCCCCGCGGCGGCCTGCGACATCGACCACGTGATCCCCTACGCCGAGGGCGGCACCACCAGCCAGTGACAACATCGCGCCGCTCTGCCGCCGCCACCACCGGCTCAAGACCCACCACTCCGGCTGGGGCTACACCGTCCTCGAACCCGGCTCCTACCTGTGGTCCTCACCGCACGGCTACCAGTTCCTGCGCGACCACCGCGGCACCACCGACGTCACCCGCGACCGGACATCGCACCCGCCCGACCAGTAGCGACCCCGCCCCACACCCCGCGCCAGCCTGACCCGCGCGGGGCCACCGGCATGTCTCCGTGCGGATCGAACGCCCGGCACCACCTCCCCACCCCAGCCCGCGAGCACGAGAGTCGGCTGCCACCCGACGGCACCCGGTGACCGCCGCCGGCGGGGAGCGTAAAAGGGTGGCGTGGCGGCGACAGCATCCCCGACCTCAGCGGCGACCGCCGCCGACACGGCATCCCCCAGCGACCGCCGGAGGTGGGCACCGGGGGCCGTCTCGAGCCAGCCCTCGAGTCCCCGACGCCTGACTTCTCACACTTCCCGCTCTAGCGCCGAGCGGCATCCCGGCCGGACCCTCACACAATCGGATCCCGCAGCACCCGGCAGATGCCCGCGCCGACCGGTCTCGCGCATGCCCTCCGCGGCCTCCGGGACCGGAGCCGGGCGGGCGGCCTCGCGGACCAGGTTGGCCAGGGCGAGCAGGTCGTCCTTGGAAGGTCCGTGCACGTCAAGGTCCCTCCGCGAGCCGGAGCGGGTTCAGGTCGGATGAGCCGCCAGCATCACCTCTTCCCCGCCCAGCCTGCGAGCACGAGAGTCGGCTGCCGCCGGACGGCACCCGGTGACCGCCGCCGGCGGGGAGCGTAAAGGGTGGCGTGGCGGCGACGGAGGGCCCAACCCCGGCGGCGGCCGCCGCCGACACGGCATCCCCCAGCGACCGCCGGAGGTGGGCACCGGGGGCCGACCGGAGCCAGCCCTCGAGCCACCGACGCCTGATCCCCCTCAGACCATCGTGCTGTAGTCGCGGAAGCCCTTCTTGGTCTTGCGGCCGAGGTAGCCGGCGGTGACCAGGTGCTCCAGCAGCGGCGCCGGGGCATAGCCCGGCTCGCGGAACTCCAGGTAGAGCTCGCGCTGGATCGCCAGCGACACGTCGTTGCCGACCACGTCGAGCAGCTCGAACGGCCCCATCGGCAGGGCGCAGCCCTGCTTCATCGCGATGTCGATGTCGTCGGCGGTCGCGTAGTGCGCGTCGAGCATCTTGATCGCGTCGTTGAGGTACGGGAAGAGCAGCGCGTTGACGATGAACCCGGCGCGGTCACCGCAGGAGACCGGCACCTTGCCGACCTTGGCGCAAAGCGCGCGTGCGGTGTCGGCGACGTCGTCGGAGGTCGAGACGGTGCTGACCACCTCGACCAGCTTCATGATCGGCGCCGGGTTGAAGAAGTGCATGCCGACGACGTCCTGCGGCCGAGTGGTCGCCTGGGCGCAGGCGATGATCGGGAGGGACGACGTCGTGGTGGCGAGGATCGCGCCGGGCTTGCAGATCTCGTCGAGGTTCTCGAACAGCGTGGTCTTCACCTTGAGGTCCTCCGCGATCGCCTCCACCGCGAAGTCGACGTCCTTGAGGTCATCGAGCGACGTGGTGCCGCTGAGCCGGGCGAGGACGTCGAACTTGGCCGACTCCTCGAGCTTCCCGCGCTGGATCGCCTTGTCCAGCGAGCGTTCGATGGTCTCGGTGACCTTGTCCACCTTGGCCTGGGTGCGGCCCACGTAGACCACGTCGTACCCGCCCTTGGCGAACACCTCCACGATGCCGGTCGCCATGGTGCCCGTGCCGACGACGCCGACCAGCCGGATGTCGTGCTGGAGCTGGGGCTTGTCGTCGGCCGAGGGGGTCAGCGGGTCGGCGACGACCACCGGGCTGTCGGGGGCCTCGTAGGTGTAGAAGCCACGGCCGGTCTTGCGGCCGAGCATGCCCGCAGTGACCATCTGCTTGAGGATCGGGGTGGGGGCGTGCAGCCGGTCGCGGCCCTGGCGGTACATCGTCTCGAGGATCTCGTACGCCGTGTCGAGGCCGATCAGGTCCAGCAGTGCGAGCGGTCCCATCGGGTAGCGGCAGCCGTAACGCATCGCGGCGTCGATGTCCTCGCGCGAGGCGTAGTGCCCCTCATACATCGCCACGGCGTGGTTGAGGTAGCCGAACAGCAGCGTGTTGGCGATGAAGCCGGCCTTGTCACCGGCGACCACCGGCGACTTGCCGATCGTCTTCACCAGCGCGGTGACGTCCTCGAGCACGTCGGGCGAGGTGACCACCGTGCGCACGACCTCGACCAGGTTCTGCACCGGAGCCGGGTTGAAGAAGTGGATGCCGATCACGCGGCCGGGGTGGTTGTTCGCGGTGCTGATCTCCGTGACGGAGAGCGACGAGGTGTTGGTGGCAAGCACCGCCTCCGGCGCCACGATCTCGTCGAGCCGGCGGAAGATGCCCTGCTTGATGTCGAGCGACTCGACGACGGCCTCGACCACCAGGTCCGCCTCCTTGAGGTCGGCCAGGTTGGTGGTGAGCGTGATCCGGCCGAGCAGGGCCTGCTGGTCCTCCTCACTCAGCTTGCCCCGCGCCACGGCGCGGGCGGTGGAGTGCTCGAGGTGCCCGCGGCCGCGGGCGAGCGAGTCGTCGGAGACCTCCACACCCACCACGTGGAAGCCCTCGCGGGAGAACACCTCCGCGATGCCGGCACCCATGGTCCCCAGCCCGACAACGCCGATCGTCTTGAAGTCACGTGACATGGCGCTGATCATGCCAGCGATCCCCGCGACCGAATCGTGAGGTCTGCCACGTCTTCCCCACGACAGCCGATGCTCCTACGCTCACAGGGTTCCATCAGTTGTCGCAACCATCGAGGGGTACGACGATGACCGAGTCCCGGGCCGACGACATCGGCCGCTACGGCTACACCCAGGAGCTCCACCGATCGCTCGGCTTCGTCGACCTCCTGGTCTACGGCCTGATCTTCATGGTGCCGATCGCGCCGTTCGGCATCTTCGGCAGCGTGTTCCAAGGCTCTGGCGGCATGGTCGCGCTGGCCTACGCGATCGGCATGGTCGCCATGATGTTCACCGCGCTGTCGTACTCGCAGATGTCGCGCGCGTTCCCGATGGCCGGCTCCGTCTACACCTACGCCGGCCGCGGGATCTCCCCGCCGGTGGGCTTTCTGGCGGGCTGGATGATCCTGCTCGACTACGTGCTGGTCCCGGCCCTGCTGTATCTCATCGCCGCGATCGCGATGAACTCGCTGGTCTCCGGGATCCCGGTCTGGCTGTGGCTGGTCGGCTTCGTGGTGCTCAACACCGCCGTGAACTACATGGGCATCGAGATGACCGCACGAGTGAACAAGGTGATGCTCGCCGCGGAGCTCGTCGTGCTCGCGATCTTCCTGGTCATCGGCATCGTCGCGCTGATGCAGGGCAAGGGACGTGGCTTCGACTTCAGCCCGCTCTACGACTCCGGCGCGTTCTCCTGGTCGCTGGTCTTCGGGGCGGTGTCGATCGCGGTGCTGTCGTTCCTCGGGTTCGACGGCATCTCCACGCTGGCAGAGGAGAACAAGGAGTCGGCCGAGGCGATCGGCCGGGCGATGGTGGCGGCACTGCTGCTGGCCGGTGTCCTGTTCATCGTGCAGACGTGGGTCGCCTCGCTCCTGGTGCCCGATCCGGATGTGCTGGTCGCGAAGGGAGACCCCGGAGGCACGGCCTTCTACGACGCGGCAGCGGTTGCGGGCGGCCAGTGGCTGTCCAAGCTGACGGCGCTCGCCACCGCGATCGCGTGGGGGTTCGCGAACTCGCTGGTCGCCCAGGCCGCGACCTCACGGCTGCTGTACGCGATGGCGCGCGACCGGCAGCTGCCGGCCTTCCTGGCCCGGGTGCACAAGCGCAAGGGAGTGCCGGTCAACGCCACGTTGCTGGTGGCCGTCGTCTCGCTCGTGCTCGGGCTCTACTTCAACACTCGCGACGACGGCATCTCGCTGCTCAGCACGCTGGTGAACTTCGGCGCGCTCACCGCGTTCCTGGCGCTGCACGTGTCGGTGGTCGTGCACTACTTCGTCCGTCGTGGCAGCCGGGACTGGTGGCGCCATCTCGCCGCGCCGGTGATCGGCTTCGCGATCCTCGCCTTCGTGCTCCTCAACGCCCAGCTCCAGGCCAAGTGGCTGGGCCTGATCTGGTTCGCGGTGGGCCTGGCGGTGCTCGCCGTCCTGGTCGCCCTCGGCAGGCGGCCCTCGCTGGCCCTTGTCGAGGAGGAGGCGCGCTGACCGAGGTCCGCACCGGCACCCGACTCCCGGGCGTTATGCCGCCACGAGCCGGGCCACCTCGTCGGCACAGCCCCAGGAGAGCGTGACCCCGGCGCCACCCTGGCCGTAGCAGTGGACCACGTCCCCGACCCGTTCCACGCGCACCGAGGGCCGCACCGGGCGCAGCCCCACCCGGTGCCGCAGCACGGTCGCACCGGCCAGCTCCGGGACCAGCGCGACGGCCCGGGCGAGGATCCGGTCCGCGGTCTCCGGGTCGGGCGTGCGGCTCCAGTCGCCCTCGTCGTCGGTGCCGCCGACCACGATGTCGCTGCTGCGCGGCACGACGTACGTCGGGCCGGACTCGTCCAGCCACCAGCGCTCCAGGCCGGTCTGTGCGACCAGCACCACCTGCCCGCGCACCGGCGTCACGGTGAGGTCCTGCGCGAGCAGCCGCGACCCGATACCCGCGCAGTTGACCACCAGGACCGGTGGTCGAGCATGTCGAGAGCCCGGTAGCCGGCTCAGGTTCGTCCGGGTGACCGTGCCGCCGAGCGCGGCAACGCGTGCCGTCAGCCAGCGCAGGTAGACCGGCATCTCGACCACCGGCGCCGTGAACGTCCACCCGTCGGCGTACCCGTTGACGCGCGTGCGCTCCAGCGACGGCACCGCGCCCACCCACCACGGGTCGGCCCGCGGCTCGTGCAGCACCTCGGTGCCGGGCATCATCCGCACGCCCGTCTCGTCGTCCCCCGCCAGCGCGCCGAAGGCGTCGTACGACGTCGCCGCCCAGGCCGTGACCCGGTCCTGCGGCAGCGCGCGGTACGGGTACCAGAGCGCAGCCGCCACCGCCGACGTCGTCTCCAGCGGCAGGTCGCGCGCGACCACGTCGACCCGGTGGCCGGCCTCGAGCAGCCGGACGGCGCAGGACAGCCCGACCACGCCGGCACCGACCACGATCACCCGCTGCATGCCCCGAGCGTAGGGGCGAGGGTAGATTCGCGTCTCGTGAGACTCGTCGTAGCCCGCTGCCAGGTCGACTACGCGGGGCGGCTGACCGCGCACCTCCCGATGGCCACCCGGGTGCTGATGCTCAAGTCCGACGGGTCGGTGCTCGTGCACTCCGACGGCGGCTCCTACAAGCCGCTCAACTGGATGAGCCCGCCGTGCACGGTCAAGGAGGGCACGGCGGAGGACGGCCGCCCCGAGTGGACGGTCACCAGTCCCAAGACCGACGACACGCTACGGATCCTGATCGACGAGGTCATCCACGACACCAGCCACGACCTCGGGGTCGACCCCGGGCTGCAGAAGGACGGCGTCGAGAAGCACCTCCAGGAGCTCCTCGCCGAGCACCCCGGGTCGCTTGCGGCGGGCCTCACGCTGGTGCGCCGCGAGTTCCCGACCGCGATCGGACCGGTCGACCTCATGTGTCGCGACGTCGACGGCGCCTCGGTGGCGGTCGAGATCAAGCGGCGTGGCGAGATCGACGGGGTCGAGCAGCTCACCCGCTACCTCGAGCTCCTCAACCGCGACCCGCTGCTGACGCCGGTGCGTGGCATCTTCGCCGCGCAGGAGATCAAGCCCCAGGCACGCGTGCTCGCCACCGACCGCGGGATCGCCTGCGCGGTGGTCGACTACGACGCGCTGCGCGGCATGGACGACTCCGAGCACCGGCTGTTCTGACGTGCGCATCTTCCACATCGCGACCGCGACCGACTGGGCGGCAGCGCAGGCGTCCGGCAGCTACACGACGTCGACGCGCGGGGTGAGCCTGGTCGACGAGGGGTTCATCCACGCGTCGCGCGAGGACCAGTGGGAGGGCGTGCGCGCCCGGTACTACGCCGACGTCGCCGAACCGCTCGTGCTGCTCGCGATCGACACCGACCTGCTCGACGTGCCGGTGGTCGAGGAGGAGGTGCCCGGCGGCGAGACGTTCCCGCACGTGTACGGCGCGATCCGACCGGCCGCCGTCGTCCAGGTGACCGCCCTCGGCGATCCTCGTCCGGAAGGTCCCGGCAGCGCATAGGCCTTCGGGGAGTGTCCGGGGGCCTGATCCTCAGGCGCCCGCGATGCGCGGCGCCATCGCGTCGTCCCGGTCGCCACCCTGCTCGCGGGCGACGTACTCCTCGATGTCCTCGACGTCGTCGCGGTTGCGCCTGACCACGGCCAGCAGGTCGCTCATCTTGGCGACCTCCTCGACCTGCTCCTTGATGAACCACTGCATGAACTGCTCGGAGGCGAAGTCGTTCTCCTCGCGCGCGATGCGGAGGAGCGTGTTGATCTGCTCGGTGACCCGCTTCTCCTGGTCCAGTGCCAGCTCGAGCGGGGTTACCACGTCCCCGAACGCGCTCTCGGGGGCATCGACACCAGGGATGGTGACGTCCGCGTCGGTGTCGAGGAGGTACTGGACCATCATCATCGCGTGGTCGCGCTCCTCGAGCGCCTGCCCGTAGAAGAACGCCGCCATCCGCGGCATGGTCAGTGCGTCGAAGTGCACCGCGACGGCCAGGTACTGGTTGTGCGCGCCGAGCTCGTTGCCGATCTGGGCGTTGAGCTGCTCGACGAAGCGGGCTGCGGGCACGGGAGTCTCCTGGAGCCTGGGGGTGTCTGGTGGGCGGGGCTCAGGCGGCCAGGCGGACCTTGTCGCCCTTCTTGGCCTTCACGAGCTTGCGCTTCTTGACCGTATACCCCTTGGGCAGCGTGCCTTCCGCGAGCATCCGGATCGGACACCGCTTGCAGCGCGGCTTGTCGACGCAGCACTTCGACTTGGGCTTCTTGGGCACGGGGGGACGATAGCAGAGAGTGGGTTAGGTTTGCCTTACCTACCTCTATCAGTCGAGTCCATTGGCCCTCCGGATCGCGTCCACGATGCCGCCGGTCGACTCGGTCAGGCTGAAGTCCCTGGGCGTGAACACGGCCGCGACGCCCATCTCCCGCAGCGCCTTGGCGTCGCGGGTCGGGATGATCCCGCCGACGATCACCGGCACGTCGTCGATTCCGGCCTCCTTCATCCTCGCCAGCACGTCGGGCACCAGCTCCATGTGCGAGCCGGAGAGGATCGAGAGCCCGATCGCGTGCACGTCCTCGGCGACGGCGGCTGCGACGATCTGCTCGGGCGTCAGCCGGATGCCCTGGTAGACGACCTCGAAGCCGGCGTCGCGCGCCCGGACCGCCACCTGCTCGGCCCCGTTGGAGTGCCCGTCGAGGCCGGGCTTGCCGACCAGCAGCCGCAGCCGCCCGCCGAGCTGCTGGCTGGTCTGTCGCACCCGCTCGCGGACCGCGGCGAGCTCGACGCCCGCCTCCCCCACCGCGTCGGCAACACCCACCGCTCCGGAGACACCCGTGGGCGCGCGGAACTCGCCGAACACCTCGCGCAGCGCGCCGGCCCACTCACCCGTCGTCGCCCCCGCGCGCGCCGCGACGAGCGTGGCCGCCATCAGGTTCGCGTCGCTCTTGGCGTCCTCGGCGAGCCGACGCAGCGCCTCGTCGACCTCGGCCTGGTCCCGCGCCTGCTTCCAGGCCTCCAGACCGGCGACAGCGGAGCGCTCGGCCTCCGGGTCGGCGGCCTGGATCGCGGCGTCGAGGTCGGCCGTGAGCGGCGACGGCTCGGTGGTCTCGTAGACGTTGACGCCGACGACCTTCTCCTTGCCGTTCTCGATCCGCGAGCGGCGCGCCGAGTGCGAGCTCACCAGCGCCTGCTTCATGTACCCGGACTCGACGGCCGCGATCGCCCCGCCCATCGCCTGCACCCGGTCGATCTCCGCGCGCGCCTCCTCGCAGAGCTCCGCCACCTTGGCCTCGATCACGTGCGAGCCCTCGAAGATGTCCTCGTACTCCAGCAGGTCGGACTCGAACGCAAGCACCTGCTGGAGCCGCAGCGACCACTGCTGGTCCCACGGGCGCGGCAGGCCCAGCGCCTCGTTCCACGCCGGCAGCTGGACGGCGCGGGCGCGGGCGTTCTTGGACAGCGTCACCCCGAGCATCTCGAGCACGATCCGCTGCACGTTGTTCTCCGGCTGGGCCTCGGTCAGGCCGAGCGAGTTCACCTGCACGCCGTAGCGGAACCGGCGCATCTTCTCGTCCTGCACGCCGTAGCGCTCGGCCGTGATCTCGTCCCACAGCCGCACGAACGCGCGCATCTTGCAGGTCTCCTCGACGAAGCGCACGCCGGCGTTGACGAAGAACGAGATCCGGCCGACGGTCTTCTCGAAGTCCTCGTCGGAGACCTGGCCCGCGTCCCTGACCGCGTCGAGCACCGCGATCGCGGTGGTCAGCGCGTACGCAAGCTCCTGCACGGGCGTCGCGCCGGCCTCCTGCAGGTGGTAGCTGCAGATGTTGATCGGGTTCCACTTCGGGATCTGGTTGACCGTGTACGAGATGACGTCGGAGATCAGCCGCAGCGAGTGCTCCGGGGGGAACACGTAGGTGCCCCGTGAGAGGTACTCCTTGATGATGTCGTTCTGCGTCGTGCCCGCGAGCTGCCCGGCGACCTCCTCGGGCGAGAGGTCGGGGTTCTGCTCCTCGGCGACCACCTGGTAGAGCGCGAGCAGCCACATCGCGGTGGCGTTGATCGTCATCGAGGTGTTCATCCCGGTCAGCGGGATGTCCTGGAACAGGTGCCGCATCTCGCCCAGGTGCGGCACCGGCACGCCGACCTTGCCGACCTCGCCGCGCGCGAGCGGCGAGTCGGGGTCGTAGCCGGTCTGGGTCGGCAGGTCGAACGCGACCGACAGCCCGGTCTGACCCTTGGCGAGGTTGCCTCCGGTACAGCATGTTGGACTCGGTGGCCGACGAGTGGCCGGCGTACGTCCGCATCACCCACGGACGGTCCTTCGCGTGGTGCCCCTCGGCGGCCGGCGGAGTCGCTCATGCGCTGAGGGTACGGCGCCGGTTACCCGCGGGTCAGCGGCGTGTGGAGCACCTCTCGTGCCAAGTACGTCACATCGCTCGGCTCGCGTCGGCACCGCCCTCGAGCTCGAGCAGGTTGCTGATCCGCGAGTGCCGGAGCGCCCGGCGCAGGTGCGGGTTGAGGCCGCGGAGCGTCAGGTGCTGACCGCCGCGCTCCGCGAAGCGCGTGGCCACGGCGAGCATCCGCAGGGCGGTCGCGTCGATCCACTCGACCTCCGCGACGTCGACCACCACGTCGTCGTACGACGCGAGGTGGTCGTAGAGGGCGGTCCGCACCTCGAACGTGCACCGCCCGTCAAGCGGTCCCTCGAGCACGAGCACGGATCCGTCCCTGACCAGGTCCATCGCTGCCCTCCGTACGGGCGTCCCCCGACGCCCTCCACCCACTATGACGCGTTTGGGCGGAAAACCGTTGCCCGCCGGGCCGACCAATATGGGGTAGTTGCCCGGTCAGCCCTCGCCGGGGACACGCGAGACGTCGGCGCCGAGCCCGCGCAGGACCTCCGCGAACCAGGGGTAGCCGCGGTCGATGTGGTGAGACTCGGAGACCGTGGTCGTGCCCTGGGCGGCGAGCCCGGCCAGCACCAGTGCGGCACCCGCGCGGATGTCGTGCGCCTCGACGGGTGCGCCGGAGAGCACGGGCTGCCCGCGGACGATCGCGTGGTGACCGTCGGTGCGCAGGTCCGCACCGAGCCGGGCCAGCTCCTGGGCGAACATGAAGCGCGCCTCGAAGACGTTCTCGGTGATCATGGCCGCCCCCTCCGACACCGAGGCCAGGGCCAGCGCGAACGGCTGGAGGTCGGTCGGGAAGCCCGGATAGGGCAGCGTCACCACGTCGAAGGCGCGCAGCCGCTTTTCGACCCGCACCGTGAACCCCTCGGCGTCGTCGGCCAGGACGGCACCGGCGTCGACGAGCTTGTCCATGACCAGGTCGAGGTGGTGGGCGACCCCGTTGCGCACCGTCACCTCGCCGCCCGCGATCGCGGTCGCGAACGCCCAGGTGCCGGCCACGATCCGGTCGGTGACCGTCGCGTGCTCCGTCGGGTGCATCCGCTCGACGCCCTCGACCACCAGGGTCGACGTACCGATCCCGTCGATCAGGGCACCCATCGAGCCGAGCATCCGGCACAGGTCGACGATCTCGGGCTCGCGGGCCACGTTGTCGATCACGGTCGTGCCCTCGGCGAGCACCGCGGCCATCACCAGGTTCTCGGTGGCGCCGACGGACGGGAAGTCGAGCCAGAGGTTGGCGCCGCGGTAGCGACCGGGGACGTCCGCGACGACCTGCCCGTGCTCGATCCGCACCACGGCGCCGAGCTCCTCGAGTCCGCGCACGTGCATGTCGAGCCCGCGCGAGCCGATGGCGTCACCGCCGGGCAGCGCGACGCTGGCCCGACGGCAGCGGGCCACGAGCGGGCCGAGGACGCTGATCGAGGCGCGGAGCCGGCGGACCAGATGGTACGGCGCCTCCGGGTTGAGCTCCTCGGGAACGTCGATCGTGACCGTCCCGGACGTCGACTCGACGGTCGGGTCGGCCAGCGTCGGGGTGCACGATCGCCACCTCGCAGCCCAGCTGACGGAGCAGCTGGCCCATCACGTCGACGTCGAGGATCTTGGGCACGTTGCTTACCGTCGTCCGCCCCGGCGCGAGCAACGCGGCTGCCATCAGCTTGAGCGCCGAGTTCTTCGCACCACCGACATGCACCGCCCCCGAGAGGGGTCGCGTGTGTGGCCCGTCCGCATTGATCCGGAAACTGTCCACCGGCTCACGATAGCGAGGGGCGCAGGTTCTCCAGCCAGGCGTCCGTCGCGCGTTGCGAAGTAAGGCGTACGACGGGTGGCCCGCTCGGAGCGGACTCGAGGGCTGCGATCTCCCGGCGTACCACCGCGAAGCTGCGGAAGTGCCAGGCGATGATCGAGTCCCGGCCGACGACACCGCGCAGGGTCTCCGTGTTGCCGTTGCAGATGCGCTCCCCCGACCGCAGCCGACGCGCCGTGCGGCGCAGCAGCCGGAGAAGGGAGAGCCAACGCGGATAGTCCAGCGCCAGCACCACGTCGGCGCGGGGCAGCAGCACCGGGCGGCCCGCTTTCGGCAGCCCGTCGACCACCCACCGCTCGCCGGCGGCGATGTCCGCATAGCGCGGCACCCGTTCCGCCGCGGGCACCTTCACCCAGCCGGGCATCCAGTAGAGGTCGTCCATCGAGACGGACGGCGCCCCGATCCGCGCGGCGATCCGCGGAGCCAGCGTCGACTTGCCGGACCCGGTCACGCCGACGAGCACGATGCGACGGGGTAGCAGGGGCATCCGCGCATCCTAGGCTGGGGTCATGGTCAACCTCACGCGCATCTACACCCGCACCGGCGACGGCGGGCAGACCAAGCTCGGCGACATGAGCGACACCTCGAAGAACGACCCGCGGCTGGAGGCCTACGCCACGGTCGACGAGGCCAACGCCCAGCTCGGGGTGGCGCTCGCGACCGGGGGCCTCGACGACGACGTGGTGGCCGTCCTGACGCACGTGCAGAACGACCTCTTCGACGTGGGCGCCGACCTGTGCACGCCCGTCGTACCGGACCCGGAGTACCCGCCGCTGCGCATCGAGCAGGACTACGTCGACCGCCTCGAGCAGTGGTGCGACGAGTACAACGAGCACCTGCCCAAGCTCCGCTCGTTCATCCTCAACGGCGGCACCCCCGCCGCCGCGCACCTGCACGTGGCGCGGGTCGTCGATCCGGAGGGCCGAGCGGGCCGGCTGGCGTGCCCACGAGCAGTACGCCGACACCATGAACGTGCTGGCCCTGACCTACCTGAACCGGCTGTCCGACCTGGTCTTCATCCTCGCCAGGCACGCCAACCGCGAGCAGGGCGACGTCCTGTGGGTGCCGGGCGGGGAACGCTAGCGGGGTGCGGGCTGGCGGGCTGCTGCGGTTCCACCACGGTATGCAGACGGACCCGCGCTCCCCACGATGAGCAACTCGTGGGGAGCGCGGGTCCATCGTGGTAAGCGCACGAGGCGGTCCGAATTGTCGTTGTCATTCCTGCATACCGTGGGGAACCCGCCCTCCCCACGACCAACCCGCACCTACGCCCGCTGCTCGCGCGCGGCCGGTACGACGAGCGCGGCCGGGACCAGGAGCACCGCGACCACCAGCAGCGCGTCGAGCGTGCCGACCTGGTCGCCCACGAAGCCGAGCAGCGGCGGGCCGGCCAGGAACGCCGTGTAGCCGATCGTCGAGACCACGCTCACCCGGGCGGCGGCGTGCACCGGGTCGTCGGCGGCGGCGCTCATCCCGACCGGGAAGCCGAGCGAGGCGCCGACGCCCCAGAGCGCGATGCCGGGCACCACCAGCGCACGGCGGTCCCGCCGAACACGATCAGCAGCACCCCGGCGCCGGCCGCGACCATCGTCGCCCAGAGCACGGCGACCCGGCCGAACCGGTCGAGCAGGACCGGACCGACCAGCCGGCCGACCGGTCATCGCGACGACGAAGCCGGCGAAGCCGAGCACGCCCAGCCAGCGCTCGACGCCGTACCCGTCCTGCGAGCGCGAGGGCCAGCCAGTCGTTGGCCGTGCCCTCGGTGAGCGCCAGCGCGAGCACCATCACCCCGATCAGCAGCGTGCGCGGCTCCAGCCAGGCGCTGCCGGCGTCGCGCTGGGCGGCGCGTCCTCGGCCGGCGGCTCGCACGGGCAGGAACTGCGGGAGCGGTGGCCAGACTGCCCGCCAGGATCAGCGACCGCGACGCCGGCGAGGTGCGCGGCCGATCGGCACGCCGACCAGCACCGTCAGGGCGCCGACACCCGCGCCGAGCACGGTGCCGAAGCTGAACGCGGCGTGGAAGCGCGGCATGATCGTGCGGCCGAGCCGACGCTCGACGTCGGCGCCCTCGACGTTCATCGCGACGTCCCAGACCCCGGTGCCGAGGCCGTAGCAGAAGCAGCCCGGCGCCGGTCGACCCAGACCGACTCCAAGCACGCCCGCCCCGAGCGTGATCCACCAGCAGGCCGAGCGCGTCCAGGCTGGTGCCGATCCGGACCACACCGGCCGCGCCGAACCGGTTGACCGAGCGCGCCCGCCGACGGCATCGCGAGCAGCGCAGCCGACGGACAGGCAGAGCAGCAGCAGGCCGAGTCCGTCCGTTGTCGAGATCCGAGCCGGGAGCGGGTCTCGGGGATGCGCGAGATCCAGCTGGCGAACGCGAAGCCGTTGAGTCCGAACGAGAGCGCCACGGCGTTGCGGGCCGAGAGCACCCGGCCGGCCGTCGGGCCCGCAGCTGGTCGCGCCGGGCCGCTCCGGGCGGGGCCGACTCCAGCCAGGCCTGCAGCCCGGTCAGCGCGCTCGGGCTCATCGCCAGCTCGACCGGTCCGCGTCGGCGTGCGGACAGGCGACCACGATGTGCCCGCCGTACAACGTGAACTGCTCACTGCCCTCCGGCGTGCCGCTGCGACTCGTAGGCCAGCTCGGCGCGGTGCCACACGCGCTTGGGCCGCGGCGCCAGCGAGAAGATCCGGAACCACTCGAGCCGCTCGCCGTCGTAGCGGCCGAGCCCGAGAACCCAACCGCGCCCGGTCTGGGTGGACCGGACGCGGACGGAGAGCTCGAAGGTGCCCCCGTGACGAGACAGTGCACGACGTCGTACGACGAGGGCGAGCCCGTAGAGCAGGACGAGGAGCAGCACGAAACCGGCAGAGTCGACCAGCCACTGCCAGATCGCCATACTCCCCTTCGGTCCTCCCCGTGGGCAGCGAATGTGCTCGGTCAGGAAGCCTTGTCGGCTGCCCTGATGCGTGCCTCGGCGCGCCGGACGGCGGCCTTGGCCTCCTCGTCGTCCTCGTCGGCGCCCTGCGTACTTCTCGAGCTCGGCCCGGGCCGCCTCGACGTCGATGTCACCGGAGAGCTCGGCGTGCTCGGTCAGGATCGAGACCCGGTTGGCCGCCATCGACAGGAAGCCCCGCGTCGACGGCCGCGACCACGGTCTCGCCCTCGGTCTGGATCTCGACGGCACCCTCGACCATCACCGACAGCACCGGTGCGTGGTTGCGCAGGATGCCGATGTCGCCCTCGGCGGTCTTGGCGATGACCATCGTGGCCTCGCCCGACCACACCAGGCGGTCGGCGGAGACGAGCTCCACCTGCAGCTGGTCAGCCATGGTGACTCTCCTTCTTCGATCTACGTCTCGACGGTGGTTCCTGAGCTTGTCGAAGGGCTCGACCAGCAGTCGCTCTTCTGGATCTCGTCCCACTTCTTCTCGACGTCGTCGAGGCCACCGCACATGAAGAACGCCTGCTCGGCCACGTGGTCGTACTCGCCGTCGGCGATCTTGTTGAACGCCTCGATGGTGTCACGCGATCGGCACCGTCGAACCCTCGATGCCGGTGAACTGCTTGGCGACGTAGGTGTTCTGCGACAGGAAGCGCTGGATCCGGCGAGCCCGCGAGACGATGATCTTGTCCTCCTCGGACAGCTCGTCGACACCGAGGATCGCGATGATGTCCTGGAGCTCCTTGTTGCGCTGCAGGATCTGCTTGATCCGGATCGCGCAGTCGTAGTGCCCCTGCCCGATGTACTGCGGCGTCGAGGATCCGCGAGGTCGAGGTCAGCGGGTCGACGGCCGGGTAGATGCCCGAGCGACGCGATCTCGCGCGAGAGCTCCGTGGTGGCGTCGAGGTGCGCGAACGTCGCAGCGGGAGCCGGGTCGGTGTAGTCGTCGGCCGGCACGTAGATCGCCTGCATCGAGGTGATCGAGTGACCACGCGTCGAGGTGATCCGCTCCTGCAGCGTGCCCATCTCGTCGGCCAGGTTGGGCTGGTAGCCCACCGCCGACGGCATCCGGCCGAGCAGCGTGGAGACCTCGGAACCGGCCTGCGTGAACCGGAAGATGTTGTCGATGAACAGCAGCACGTCCTGGCTCTGCACGTCGCGGAAGTACTCCGCCATCGTCAGCGCGGACAGCGCGACCCGCAGCCGGGTGCCCGGCGGCTCGTCCATCTGGCCGAAGACCAGCGCGGTCTGGCCGATCACGCCGGCGTCCTGCATCTCCTCGATCAGGTCGTTGCCCTCGCGGGTGCGCTCGCCGACCCCGGCGAACACGGACACACCACCGTGGTCCTTGGCGACGCGGGCGATCATCTCCTGGATCAGCACGGTCTTGCCCGACGCCGGCCCCGCCGAACAGGCCGATCTTGCCGCCCTGGACGTACGGCGCGAGCAGGTCGATGACCTTGATGCCGGTCTCGAACATCTGGGTCTTCGACTCCAGCTGGTCGAAGGCGGGCGCCTTGCGGTGGATGCCCCAGCGCTCCTTGACGTCGAGCTCCTCGCCCTCCTCGAGGTTCAGGCACTCCCCGAGGGTGTTGAAGACGTGCCCGAGCGTGGAGTCGCCGACCGGCACCGTGATCGGGCCGCCGGTGTCGGTCACCTGGGCACCGCGGACCAGGCCGTCGGTGGGCTGCAGGGAGATGGCGCGGACCATGCCGTCGCCGATGTGCTGGGCCACCTCGAGCGAGAGCGTGTGCTTCTCGCCCGAGAGCTCGAGCTCGGTCTCCAGCTTGTTGTACATCTCCGGCATCGAGTCGGAGGGGAACTCGATGTCGACGACGGGGCCGATGACGCGGGCGATCCGTCCGTGGCCGGCGGGTCCGGTCTTCTGGTCGTTCTCGGTGACGGTGGCAGTCATGGTTCTCTCATTCCTTGCCGGAGTTGGCGTCGGCGAGTGCGTTGACGCCCCCGACGATCTCGCTGATTTCCTGGGTGATACCGGCCTGGCGGGCCTGGTTGGCGACGCGGGTGAACTTCTTGATCAGCTCGTCGGCGTTGTCCGTCGCGGACTTCATCGCCTTCTGGCGGGCGGCGAGCTCGGAGGCCGAGGCCTGCAGCAGCGCGAAGAAGATCCGGCTCTGCACGTAGCGCGGCAGCAGCGCGTCGAGCACCTCCTCCGCGGAGGGCTCGAACTCGTAGAGCGGGAGCACCTCGTCCTCGTCGGGCTTCTCCTCGCCCTCGACGACCTCGAGCGGGAGCAAGCGCACGCTGTGGGGCTCCTGGACGAGCATCGACTTGAACTGCGTGTAGACGAGGTGCACCTCGTGCACGCCCTCCTCGCCGCTGCCGTCATCGTCCTGGCCGGCGAGGAACGCCTCGATCAGCGCCTCGCCGATGTCGTGGGCGTCGTCGTACTTCGGCTGGTCCGAGAACCCGGTCCACGAGCCCGCGACCGGACGGTTGCGGAACTTGTAGTACGCCTCGCCCTTGCGCCCGGCGAGGAACGTGGTGATCTGCTTGCCCTCGTCGCGGAGCCGCTCGGCGAGCCGCTCTCCCTCCTTCAGCGCGCTGGAGGAGTAGGCGCCGGCCAGCCCACGGTCGCTGGTGATGATCAGCACCGCGGCGCGGGTCGGGTTCTCGGGCTCGGTGGTCAAGCGGGTGGTCGACGTTGGCGTAGGTCGCCACCGCCGACACGGCCCGGGTCAGCTCTCGCGCGTAGGGCGCGGCCTGGCGGGCCCGCTGCTGCGCCTTGATGATGCGGGACGCGGCGATGAGCTCCATGGCACGCGTGATCTTCTTCATCGACTCCGTCGACTTGATCCGCGCGCGGTACTCACGCAGCGAGACGGCCATGCCCCTAACCCCGCTTCTGCTTGACGATCTGCTCCTGCTCGAGCTCGTCGTCGGTGGTCGCGTCGACGATCGGGTCGGTGCCCGCGTGGATCGAACCACCCTCGGAGGTCTCGAACTGGTCCAGGAAGTCGTCGTACGCCTTCTCGAGCTCGCTGTTCGTGTCGTCGGTGAAGTCACGCGACTCGCGGATGCCGGAGAGGATGCCCTCCTTGGAGCGGCGGAGGTACTCCAGGAACTCGTTCTCGAAGCGGAGCACGTCGTCCACGGGCACCTTGTCGAGGCGGCCCGTGGTGCCGGTCCACAGGGAGACGGTCATCTCCTCGACCGGGTAGGGCGAGTACTGCGGCTGGCGCAGCAGCGCCATCAGCCGGCCGCCCCGGTCGAGCTGCTGGCGCGAGGCCGCGTCGAGGTCGGAGGCGAACATCGCGAACGCCTCCATCGCACGGAACTGCGCGAGGTCGACCTTGAGCGAGCCGGTGACCTTCTTCATGGCCTTGGTCATAGCCGCGCCGCCCACGCGCGACACCGACACACCGACGTCGATCGCCGGGCGCTGGTTGGACGCGAACAGGTCGGACTGCAGGAAGATCTGGCCGTCGGTGATCGAGATGACGTTGGTCGGGATGTACGCCGACACGTCGTTCGCCTTGGTCTCGACGATCGGGAGACCGGTCATCGAGCCGGCGCCGCGGTCGTCGGAGAGCTTCGCGCAGCGCTCGAGCAGCCGGCTGTGCAGGTAGAACACGTCGCCGGGGTAGGCCTCACGGCCCGGCGGGCGGCGCAGCAGCAGCGACACGGCGCGGTAGGCCTCGGCCTGCTTGGTCAGGTCGTCGAACACGATCAGGACGTGCTTGCCCTGGTACATCCAGTGCTGGCCGATGGCCGAGCCGGTGTAGGGGGCGAGGTACTTGAAGCCCGCGCTGTCCGACGCCGGCGAGGCGACGATCGTGGTGTACTCCAGGGCGCCGGCCTCGTCGAGCGCACCGCGCACCGCCGCGATGGTCGAGCCCTTCTGGCCGATCGCGACGTAGATGCAGCGGACCTGCTTCTCCTCGTCGCCGGACTCCCAGTTGCTCTTCTGGTTGATGATCGTGTCGATCGCGATCGTGGACTTGCCGGTGGCGCGGTCGCCGATGATCAGCTGGCGCTGGCCGCGGCCGATCGGGGTCAGCGAGTCGATCGCCTTGATGCCGGTCGCCATCGGCTCGTGCACCGACTTGCGGTCCATCACGGAGGGGGCCTGCAGCTCCAGCGCGCGCCGCTCCTCGGCCTCGATGTCGCCGAGGCCGTCGATCGGGGTGCCGAGCGGGTCGACGACACGACCGAGGAACTTGTCGCCGACGGGGACCGAGAGGACCTCGCCGGTGCGGCGGACCGTCTGGCCCTCCTCGATCTTGTCGAAGTCGCCGAGGACGACGACGCCGATCTCGCGGGTGTCCAGGTTCAGCGCGAGGCCGCGGGTGCCGTCCTCGAACTCGAGCAGCTCGTTGGCCATCGCCGACGGCAGGCCGCTGACCCGCGCGATGCCGTCACCGGCCTCGGCGACGTGGCCGACCTCTTCCTTGCTGGCCGCCGAGGGCTTGTAGTCCTCGACGTACTTCTGGAGCGCGTCGCGGATCTCCTCCGGACGAATCGAAAGCTCCGTCATGTTCCCTGCCTCTTCCCTGAATCCTTGGTCTGTCCGTTGTCTGGGTGTGACTAGCCGGCGATCCTGCGACGGGCGTCGTCCAGGCGGTTGGCGACGGTGCCGTCGATGACGTCGTCGCCGATCTCGACGCGCAGTCCGCCGACGAGGTCCGGCTCGACCACGACGTGGAGGTGGACCGTGGTGTCGTACTGCTTGCCGAGCGCGCCCGCGAGCCGCTGCTCGTCGGCCTTGGTCAGCTCTTGCGCGGTGCGAACGGTGGCTACCGTCTCGCCGCGAGCTCCTGCCGCGATGTCCTGGTAGCCACGCAGCGACGCGTCGACGGTGGTGTCCGTGCCGGACACCGCCTGCTCCACCAGCCTGGTCGTGGCCGGGAGCGTCTGGTCGCCCAGCAGCCCGGCGAGGAGGCCGGTGCGGTCCTGGACCGACCGGGCGGGGTCGGACAGCGCGGTGCGCAGCTCCGGGCTCGAGTCGACCAGCTGACGCACGGCGAACAGCTCGTCGCTCACCCGGCTGCCGTCCTGGCCCGCCGAGTGCACGAGCGCGAGGACACCGAGGTGCTCGAGCACGTCGGCCAGGTCTCGGGAGAACGTCCAGCGTCGCTGCACGGCCGACTTGAGCACCTCGACCGATCTGGTGCCGAGCGCCGAGCCGAACACGCTGTCGACGAGACCGACCTTGGCCTCGCCCTCGACCGCACTGTCGGTCAGGACGCGGCGCAGTGCCGGCTCGTTGCGCAGCACGCGGGCCACGCCGAACAGCTCCTCCCCGAGTGTCGCGGCGTCGGCCAGCGTGCGGGTCGACCCGAGCTCCCCGCTCAGGTCGGCGAGCGCTTCGGCCGAGGCACCTCGCAGCATCAGCCGGCCCCGTTCGTCTGGCCAGCGGCCCCGTTCGTCTGGCCAGCGGCCTTGGAGGTCTCCAGGGTCTCGAGGTCGGCGAGGAACCGGTCGACCACGCGGTTGCTGCGCGCGTCGTCCTCGAGGCTCTCGCCCACGATGCGTCCCGCGAGCTCGGTGGCCAGCGAGCCGACCTCGGAGCGCAGCGTCGTCACCGTCTGCTGGCGCTCTGCCGCGAGCTGCGCGTGGCCGTGCTCGACGATCCGGGCCGCCTCCACCTGGGCCTGCTCACGCGCCTCGGCGATGATCGCGGCCCCCTGCTCGCGGGCCTCCTCGCGGATCTTCGCCGCCGAGTGGCGGGCGTCGGCGATCTGCGCCTTGAACTCCCTCTCGGCGGCCTCGGCGTTCTCTCGCGCCTGATCGGCCTCCGCGAACTCCTTGCGGATCGCGTCCTGACGCGCCGTCATCGCCCTGTCGATCGGCGGGATGACCCAGCGCCACATGATGAAGACGATGATCGCGAACGCGATCAGCTCCACGAGGAACGTCGCGTTGGGGACGAGGAAGTTGTCTCGCCAACGGGACGACGGGACTCGCAACGCTTGCCATCACAGGTTCCTTTGCGTCTGGCGGTGACGTGACTTCCGGAGTGCGCTGTGGGTCACTTGCCGAGGACGAAGACGAACAACGCCATGAACGCCAGGTTGATGAAGAACATCGCCTCCACCAGACCGACGGTCAGGAAGAAGATGGTCTGCAGTCGACCCTGGGCCTCGGGCTGGCGAGCCACACCCTGGATGTAGGAAGCGCCGGCCAGACCGTCGCCGACACCGGCGCCGATCGCACCGCCGGCGAGGGCGACGCCACCGCCGATGAACGCGCCAGCGACCTTGACGGCCTCATCGCTTACTGCCATTGATCTGCTCTCCTTGTTTCCGCGCCGGTCCCGGCGCCTGTGGGTTACCTCTGGTGCGTGCTGCCCGTTTGCGGGTCAGGACGCGGGTTCAGGTTCTGGCTTCTTCGTGGTCCGCTCGGGCTGTCTCCTCGTGCTCGTCCTCATGGCCGGCGCCTGCCATGCCGAAGTACAGGACGGTCAGCAGCGCGAAGATGAACGCCTGCAGGGCGCCGAGGAAGAGGGTGTCGAACAGCTTCCACACGACGTTGAGCACCGCCGCCAGGAAACCGCCGATCGGGATGTTGCCCGGGGCGAGACTGACAAGGCCGCCGATCAGGGCGAGCATGATGCCCCCCGCGAAGATGTTGCCGAAGAGTCGCAGGGCCAGCGTGATCGGCTTGACCAGCTCCTCGAGGACGTTCAGCGGGAGCAGGTAGGGGTACGGCTCCAGGAAGTGCTTGAGGTACCCGCGCAGACCCTTCTGGCGGATGCCGAAGCCCCACACGCCGAAGATCACGATCGCCGCCATCGCGTAGGTGAGGTTGGTGTCGGCCGTCGGCGACGGGAGCAGGTGGACGTTCGCGTTGAGCTCGGTCGGGATGACCTCGATCCAGTTGGCGATCAGGATGAAGAAGAAGAGTGCCACTGCCAGGGGCACCACGTACGGGTTGGTCTTGCCCAGGTTGCCCTCGACCTGCGTGTTCACCTCGTTGACGACGAACTCCCACACGAGCTGGAGCTTGGTCGGCACGTGGTCCTCGGTGTCCTTGGTGAGCTGGGTTCGGGCCCAGAACCCGAGCCCGACGACGATGGCGCCGGCGATGACCGTGACCCAGATCGTGTCCAGGTTGAAGGTCATCCCGAACAGGTGGCCTTCCGGGTGCTCACCGGGATGGATCTCGATCTCGAGGGGCGCGAGGCCGATCATGACTCCTTCAGCTCCTTCAGCAGGGTGATGCTGGTCATCATCAGGGCGATGAGGCGGAAGATCGCCAGGCCGAGCAACAGGCCGATGCCGTCGGGCCAGAACATCACGGCGATGGCGACAGCCACCACCGTGAGGACCACCAGCCGGACGATCGTCGAGGCGATCATCTTGTTGCGCGTGGGCTTCTCGCCCGAGCTGATCAGCTTCAGCAGCCAGTACTCGGTGGCGAGGTGGTTGCACAGTCCGAGGAAGACGCCCACGGCGACGCATCCCGCGAGCGCCCACCGGTCGAGCTGACCCAGCCACAGCGCGGCGACCATCATGGCCAGCGCCACCCACAGGATCTTCCGCTGGTCGCGAACCACCTTGAGGAGCGACGGCCTGGTGCCGATGGTGGCCTCGGGGCCCGCGTGGTGCACGGTCGTGTCGTTCATGGAAGGACCTCAGTGCCGGAGCGCGGATCGGACACGGAGCCAGAAGCCGACGCAACCGACTGCGATGCCGAGGAAGACGCCGACCAGGGCGAACGCGGGCGAGGTGTGCGCCGCAGCGTCGACCAGCAGGCCGATGACCAGCCCGCCGACGACGGCACCGAGCAGCAGCGCGCCGAGCCCGATGAGGTCGCGGCCCCGTAGGGAGTCCTGGTGCGGGCTCTCATCGGACATTCACCCTGGTCGCTTTCCCTCTTCTGATTAACGGTCAGGTGGCTGGCACGTGCGTATGCGGCGACCCACTTGCCGTGCAGGGGGATCGACGGACGAGCGTCAGACGTTCGGACGCTACCACAGGGAAAACCGGCTCCCGGAGACCGTCCGAACGCGCTCGCGCGGGGTCCTGGAAGGGGGGCGCGAAGTGCGGTCGTCATGATGGCGGCCGATCTCTCGTCGGGTGGGCAACGGGTGCTTCGAGGTCGCTTGTGAAAACTAGCACAAGGTCTGCGCGAGAGAAAAACCGTTGCGGGACAGGGCCTCAGACGGGCGCCTCGCCCGGACGGTGGATCCGCGGGAGCAGGAACGTCGCGGCCAGGGTGGCGACCGCCCAGGCCGCGATCGCGACCCAGGTCCAGGTGCTCGCGAACAGGCTGGCGACCACGGTGCCGAACGCGATCAGCGAGGCCCACAGCCACATGATCAGCACTGCGCGTCGCTGGGAGTGGCCGATCTCGAGCAGCCGGTGGTGCAGGTGCTTCTTGTCCGGGTGGTAGAACATCTTGCCCGCTCGCGTGCGTCGTACGACGGCCAGGACGAGGTCGGTGAACGGCACCAGCAGGATCGAGATCGGCAGCAGGATCGGCAGCAGCAGCGCGGCGTTGGCACGGCTGCCGGCGGCTCCGCTGCTCAGGTCGACGGAGCTGAACTGACCGGTCAGGGTGAGCGCGGACCCGGCGAGCACGAGGCCGAGGAGCATCGACCCGGAGTCGCCCATGAAGATGCGGGCCGGCGAGAAGTTGTGGGGCAGGAACCCGGCGCAGGCGCCGCCGAGCGCCGCGCACAACAGCGCGGCCGTGATCGCCAGGGTCTCGTTGTTGACGTCGGCGAGCTTGTAGGAGAAGGCGAAGAACGCGACCGCTCCGATGCCGACCACACCCGCCGCCAGGCCGTCGAGGCCGTCGACGAAGTTGACCGCGTTGACCGTGCCGACCACCAGCAGGATGGTCAGGATCATCCCCTGGCTCGGGTCGAGCGAGAACTGCCCGACGCCGGGCAGGTTGAGCGAGTAGAACTGCACGCCGTTGACCACCATGAACCCGGCTGCGAGGACCTGGCCGCCCAGCTTGGTCAGGGCGTCGAGCTCGATCAGGTCGTCGACCACACCGACCGCGCAGATGATGGCGCCGGCCACGATCACGACGCCTGCGTCGTGGAACACCTGGTCGCCGGCCAGGGACAGGAACGGCAGGTGACGCGCCACGAGGTAGCCCGCGCTGAGGCCGCCGAGCATCGCGATGCCGCCGAAGTACGGGATCGGGATCGCGTGCACGTCACGGTCGCGCACCTGGGCGACGGCGCCCGAGTGCATCGCGAGCTCCCGGGCAACGACGCACAGCAGGTAGCTGACCGTGCCGGCGACCAGGAAGACGACGAGGTACTCACGCAAGGGGCTTGTCGTCCCCGTCCGCCCCTGCGCCCGCGTCGTCGGCGGGTTCGGGTTCGTCGACGCCGCCGGCATCTTCGCCGGCATCTTCGCCGGCATCTTCGCCGGCGTCTTCGTCGTGGTCGAACGCGTGACCGGTGTCCTCGAGCACACGGTAGATCTGACGCGCCGAGATCGCGCCCTGGCGCAGGATGCGCGGCCGGTCGCCGGTGCAGTCGACGATCGTGGACGGCTGCTCGCCCGGCGTCTCGCCCGCGTCGAGCACGACCGCGACCTCGTCGCCGAGCATCTCGATCGCCTCCTCGGCGTTGGTCGCAGCGGGCTTGCCGGTGGTGTTCGCCGAGCTCACCGCCAGCGGGCCGGTGCGCTGGATCAGCTCCAGCGTGATGTCGTGCTGGGGCATCCGTACCGCGACCGTGCCGCGCGTGTCGCCGAGGTCCCACTGCAGCGAGCGCTGCTCGGTGCAGACGACCGTGAGCGGGCCGGGCCAGAACACGTCGATCAGCACCCGCGTCCAGTCCGGCACCCCGGTCGTGAGCGCGTCAAGCGTGATCACGGCGGAGACCAGCACCGGCGGGGGCATGTCGCGACCGCGGCCCTTGGCCTCGAGCAGACGGGTGACGGCGTCGGCGTCGAACGCGTCGCAGCCGACCCCGTAGACGGTGTCGGTGGGCACGACCACCAGGTCGCCGCGCCGGATGGCCAGGGCGGCCGCGGAGAGGCCTCCCTCGCGGTCGGTCTCGTCCGATGTGTCGAAGCGGGTGCTCACGCGAGATCCCCTGCAGGGTGCGGGCCCTTCGACAGGCTCACGAGGGACCGGCGCGGGTGCCGCGTTGGGGTGGTCTTCACGTGGTCATCGTGCCAGCCGCACGGACAGCCGTGCGGTCAGGTAACGGTCGCGCCCGGCGAGGTCGCGGTGGTCGCGGACCTCGACCCAGCGTCCGCTGCCGGAGAAGATCGCCGGCGCGGACGCGCCCTGGGCGTCGGCGTGCTCGACGCCGACCACGCCCCCGGGCCGCAGCAGCCGGGCCGCGGTCGCCTCGAGGACGCGCACCGCGTCGAGCCCGTCGTCGCCGGACCAGAGGGCGGTCGCCGGGTCGTGGTCGCGGGCCTCGCGAGCGACAGACTCCCAGGCGTCGAGCGGGATGTACGGCGGGTTGCAGACCACGACGTCGACGCTGCCGTCGAGCCCGGGCAGGGCGTCGGCCATGTCCGCAAGCGTGAGGCGCACGCCGGTGCCGGCCAGGTTGCGCTCGGCCCAGGCGTGCGCGCCCGGGTCGACCTCGACCGCGTGCACGATGGCCGCCGGCACCTCGTGCGCGATGCTCAGCGCGATCGCGCCGGAGCCGGTGCCGAGGTCGACGACGACCGGCGTGTCGAGGGCGCCCGCCTGCTCGACCGCCCAGCCGGCGAGGAGCTCGGTCTCCGGCCGGGGGACGAACACCCCGGGTCCGACCGCGAGTTCGACGTAGCGGAAGCCGGTGGTGCCGGTCAGGTGCTGGAGCGGCTCCCGCGCGGCCCGGCGCCGGACCAGGTCGCGGAAGGCCTCCGCCTGGTCGGCCGACACGTCGGGCGCCGACAGCACCGTGCCCCGCGACGCGCCCAGCACGTGCGCCAGCAGGGTCGTGGCGTCGTACTCGGGGCTGGCGACGCCGGACTCGGTGAGCGCGGCGGCCGCCTCAGCCGCCAGCCGACGCGCCTCAGTCACCGATCGCGTCCAGCCGGGCGGCGAGGTCGGCGTCGACGCTGCTGGCGATCACCGGCTCCAGGTCTCCGCCGAGCACATGGTCGAGGTTGTAGGCCTTGTAGCCGGTGCGGTGGTCGGAGATCCGGTTCTCCGGGTAGTTGTAGGTACGGATGCGCTCGGAGCGGTCGACCGTGCGCACCTGCGAGCGGCGCGCGTCCGAGGCTTCGGCGTCCGCCTCCTCCTGGGCGACGGCGAGCAGCCGGGCCCGCAGGATGCGCATCGCCTGCTCGCGGTTCTGGAGCTGGGACTTCTCGTTCTGGCAGCTGGCGACGATGCCGGTCGGGACATGCGTGATCCGGACCGCGGAGTCGGTGGTGTTGACGCTCTGACCGCCAGGGCCGCTGGAACGGAACACGTCGATCCGGAGGTCCTTGTCCTCGATGGTGACGTCGACCTGCTCGGCCTCCGGCAGCACCAGGACACCGGCAGCGCTGGTGTGGACGCGACCCTGGCTCTCGGTGACCGGCACCCGCTGCACCCGGTGCACGCCGCCCTCGAACTTGAGCAGCGCATACGGCGCCTCGCCCGGCTCGGGGGTGCCCTTGGCCTTCACCGCGATGGTCACCGACTTGTAGCCGCCGAGGTCGGACTCGTTGGCGTCGAGGATCTCGGTCCTCCAGCCGCGGGTCTCGGCGTACCGCTGGTACATCCGCAGCAGGTCGGCCGCGAACAGCGCCGACTCCTCGCCGCCCTCGCCGGACTTCACCTCGAGGATCGCGTCCTTGCCGTCGGCCGGGTCACGCGGCACCAGCAGCCGGCGCAACCGCTCAGCAGCGGTGTCGCGCCGTGCGGCCAGCGCGGCCGCCTCGTCGGCGAACGACGGGTCCTCCGCGGCGAGCTCCCCGGCCGCCTCGACGTCCTCGGTCAGCTGCTGCCAGTCGCGGTAGGTGTGCACGACCGCCGAGAGCTCGGCGTAGCGCTGGTTGAGCCGCTTCGAGAGCGCCTGGTCCGTGTGGATCGACGGGTCGGCCAGCCGTGGCTCGAGCTCGGCATGCTCGGCCAGCAGGCCTTCGACCGCCTCGAACATCACGCGCCTCTCCGGACGGGAGAATTCCCAAGGTATCTAGGTTTTCTGGCGCTTCCAGGGGCATGTACGCCGCTGGAAGCGTCAGCTTTCCTCGATACCTTGGGAATTCTGCAGCCCCACAACAACCGGGGCCGAGCTCACTTCTTCTTGGCGTACCGGGCCTCGAACCGGGCCACGCGGCCACCGGTGTCGAGGATCTTCTGCTTGCCCGTGTAGAACGGGTGGCAGTTGGAGCAGACGTCGGCGTGGATGGACGCGTTCTTCGCCGTGCTCCGCGTCTCGAACGTGTTCCCGCAGGTACAGGTCACGTGAGTCACGGTGTACTCGGGGTGGATGTTCTTCTTCATGGTGTCCTCTCGATGACGGTCGCCGGGTCGTCGACGTCGTACGACGCCCACGTGAACCGGAACCAGCGAGTGATTCTGCCACCCTCAGCGACCCGGAAGCGAATCGGCGTGGTGGCCAGCAGACGGTGCAACGCCGGTCCATCCCGGCGCATTCCCGCAGGTCAGTCGTGGTTGCCGTTGCCGTTCGGCGTCGTCTTCTGCACCTGCATCAGGAACTCGTAGTTGGTGGTCGTCTTCTTCAGCCGCTCCAGCAGCAGCTCGAGCGCCTGCTGGCCGTCGAGGCCAGACAGCACCCGGCGGAGCTGCCAGATGATGCTCAGCTCCTCCTTGCTCATCAGGAGCTCCTCGCGGCGGGTGCCCGACTGCACGGCGTCGATCGCCGGGAAGATCCGCTTGTCCGCGAAGTCGCGGCGCAGCCGGATCTCCATGTTGCCGGTGCCCTTGAACTCCTCGAAGATCACCTCGTCCATCTTCGAGCCGCTCTCGATCAGCGCGGTGGCGAGGATCGTCAGTGAGCCGCCGTTCTCGATGTTCCGGGCGGCGCCGAAGAAGCGCTTCGGCGGGTAGAGCGCCGCGGAGTCCACCCCGCCGGACAGGATCCGGCCGGAGGCGGGCGCCGCCAGGTTGTACGCGCGGCCAAGCCGGGTGATGCCGTCGAGGAGGACGACCACGTCGTGGCCGAGCTCGACCAGCCGCTTGGCCCGCTCGATCGCAAGCTCGGCGACCATGGTGTGGTCGCTGGCGGGGCGGTCGAAGGTCGAGGAGATGACCTCGCCCTTGACCGAGCGCTCGAAGTCGGTGACCTCCTCCGGACGCTCGTCGACGAGCACGACCATCAGGTGGCACTCAGGGTTGTTCGTGGTGATCGAGTTCGCGATCGACTGCATGATCATCGTCTTGCCGGCCTTGGACGGCGACACGATCAGGCCGCGCTGGCCCTTGCCGATCGGGGCGGCGATGTCGATGACGCGGCCGATCAGGTTGGTCGGCGTGGTCTCGAGGCGCAGCCGCTGGCTCGCGTACAGCGGAGTCAGCTTCTGGAACTCGATCCGGTCCTTCGCGGCCTCTGGGTCGGCGCCGTTGACGGTGTCGAGCTTGACCAACGGGTTGAACTTCTCCTTGCGCTCGCCCTCACGCGGCTGGCGCACCATGCCGGTGATCGCGTCACCGCGGCGCAGCGCGTAGCGGCGGACCATGGACAGCGAGACGTAGACGTCGTCGGTGCCGGGCAGGTAGCCGCTGGTGCGGACGAACGCGTAGTTGTCGAGAACGTCGAGGATGCCCGCGCACGGCATCAGGACGTCGTCCTCGAGGATCTGGGTGTCGGGCTCGTTGCGGTTGCCGCGGTTGCTCGCGCCTCCGGTGTTGCCGGTGCGTTCGCGGTCGCGCCCACGACGCCGCCGGTTGCGGCGGCCGCCCTCCTCGTCGTTGCGGTCCGCGTTGCGGTTGTCCGCGCTGCGGTTGTCGGCGTTGCGGTCGGCGCGCGCCTGGTTGTCGGTGCGCTCGTTGGTGCGCTCGGTGGCGCGGTCGTTCGTCCGGTTCTCGTTGCGGCCCTGGCTCTCGGCGCGGTTGCCGCGGTTGCTCTGGTTCCGCTGGCTCTCCTGGCGCTCGGACCGGTCGTCGTCGCCACGCTCCGCCTTGCGGTCCTCGCCCGACTCCGGGGAGGACTTCTGCCGGGCCTCCTTCCGGGCCTCCTGCCGGGCCTCTTGCCGTGCCTCCGGCCGAGACTCCGGGCGGGCCTCCTGCCGCGACTCCGGGCGGCGCTCCTCCCGGACGGCGCCGTTCGTCTCGGCGGCCTTGCCGGTGCCCTGGTCACCACCCTGGCCACCACCTGGGCTGCCGGCCTGGCTGCCGGCCTGGCTGCCGGCCTGGGCGGCCTTGATCGCGCCGACCAGGTCGGCCTTCTTCATGCCACCGGTCTTGATGCCGAGCCCGGCTGCGATCTGCTTGAGCTCGGGCATGAGCTTGGCGGTCAGCCCTCCGCCGCGTGCTCCCGACCTGGAAGATCTCCGTCCGTCCCCGGACGGAGCACCGGTCGTCGGAGCCCCTGCGTCGTGGCTGTCGATGTCGGTCATGTTGGGGTTCCTTCCCCCTGTGTGGGCCGCGGGGCCTGTGCGTCCGGCGGCGTGTGGTGCTGCGTGCCAGCCCTCCGGCCCGGGGATCTGCCAAGGCGAGGCAGGCACCGGCGATGAGGGTTGTGTCAGGAAGAGAGCGCCGCTCGGAGGCATCGGTTGACCGTAGGGCCGTCCGGCGTGGCGCGTCGCCACAGTAGCACCGCTCCGCGCGGCGCAATCATCAACCCGGAAGAATCCTCGCGCCTTCGACCCCGGCCGCGGGCGTGAGGCTCACCCAGCCGGGTGGCGTACGACGGGCGGTGTCGTCGACGTCCGTCGCCGGCACCAGCGCCAGCACGGTCGGCCCGGCCCCGGAGACCACGGCAGCGATCCGCTCGCCCCGCAGCGACGCGACCAGCTCGAGCGTCGCCGGCATCGCCGGTCGTCGGTACTCCTGGTGCAGCAGGTCGCCGGTCGCGGCCATCAGCAGGTCGGGTGCGCCCACCATCGCGGCCACCAGCAGGGCCGTCCGGCCGGAGTTCGCCGCCGCGTCAGCGTGCCGCACGACCTCCGGCAGCAGTCCACGGGCAACCGCGGTCTCCACCGGGTCGGGGGGCACGAACAGCACCGCACCGATGCGGCGGTCCACGTCGAGACGCGCGACGGCAACATGGCCGGCGTCCTGCGTCGCGACCGTGAACCCGCCCAGCAGCGCGGGGGCGACGTTGTCCGGGTGGCCCTCGAGCCGGTTCGCGAGGTCGAGGGCGGCGCCATCGTCGAGCCGGTCGGTGCCCCCCTCGAGCAGGGCGCGGGCGAGCACGATGCCGGCCACGATCGCCGCGGACGACGACCCCAGTCCGCGGGCGTGCGGGATCCGGTTGACGCAGGTCAGCCGCAGGCCCGGTGGCTCCTCGCCGAGGACCTCGAACGCGGCCGACATCGCCAGCACCACGAGGTGACCCGAGTCGAGCGGCACCTCGCCGGCACCCTCCCCCGCGACGGTGATCGCCAGCGGCCCGTCGTACACCTCGGCAGTCAGGGTGTCCCGCAGGTCGAGGGCCAGGCCGAGGCAGTCGAAGCCCGGTCCGAGGTTGGCGCTGGTGGCCGGGACGCTGACGCTGACCGGCCCCGCGACGAACACCATCAGAGGCCGGCCGCGCGCGCCGCAGCCTCGACGTCGGCGTCGACCACGGTGTCCACGATGTCGGTGAACGTGGCCAGCGCGGTGTCGACGTCCTTGAGCCCGTGACCGGTCACGGTGACCACGACGGTACGGCCGGAGACGTCGGCACCCTCGCTGTGCTCGAGGAGCAGCCCGGCGATGCCGGCTGCCGACGCGGGCTCGACGAAGACACCGTCGCGGGCGGCCAGATCCCTTTGTGCACTGAGGATCTGGTCGTCGGTGACCTTGCGGAACATGCCCCCGGACTGCTCCGCGGCCGCCACCGCGAGCTTCCACGAGGCGGGGTTGCCGATGCGGATCGCGGAGGCCAGCGTCTCCGGGTTTGCGACCGGCTTGCCGTCGACGAGCGGGGCGGCTCCGGCAGCCTGCCAGCCACGCATCACGGGCTTGCGGCCGGCGGTGCCGGCGTCGGCGGCCTCGCGGTAGCCCAGCCAGTACGCGGAGATGTTGCCGGCGTTGCCGGTCGGCAGGACGTGGATGTCGGGGGCGTCGCCGAGGAAGTCGATGATCTCGTACGCCGCGGTCTTCTGCCCCTGGAGCCGCATCGGGTTCACCGAGTTGACCAGCGCCACGGGGTAGTCGGCGGCCAGTCCGCGCGAGAGCCGCAGGCAGTCGTCGAAGTTGCCGCGCACCATGATCACCTGGGCGCCGTGCACGATCGCCTGGGCGAGCTTGCCGGCCGCGATCTTGCCCTGGGGCACCAGTACCAGCGGCTTGACCCCGGCCCGGGCGGCGTACGCGGCCATCGACGCCGACGTGTTGCCGGTCGAGGCGCACACGACGGCCTCGGCGCCCTCGCCGACCGCGACGGAAAGTGCGACGGTCATGCCGCGGTCCTTGAACGAACCGGTCGGGTTGTCGCCCTCGACCTTGAGCCACACGTCGGCGCCGAGCAGGTCGGTCAGCCAGCCGCTGTGCACCATGGGCGTGCCGCCCTCGCGAAGGGTGATCACGGGGGTGTTCGGGGGGATGTCGAGGAGGTCGCCGTACTCCTCGATCACGCCGCGCCACTGGTGGGTGCGAGCCGGCGCCACGGTGTTCACTCCGCTTCGCCCTCGACGCGCATCACCGAGGACACCTCGCGCACGTAGGACATCGCGCGGAGCTCCTCGACGGTCGCGGCGAGGTCGGCGTCGGAGGCGCGGTGCGACACGACGACCAGCATCGCGTCGTCGCCCCTGCCCTCCTGCCGGACGGTCTGGATCGAGACGTCGTGCTCGGCGAACGCCAGCGCGACCGCCGCGAGCACGCCCGCCTTGTCGTCGACGTCGAGCTGCACGTGGTAGCGGGTCTGGGTCTGGCCCATGCTCAGCAGCGGCAGGGCGGCGTACGCCGACTCGCCCGCGCCCCGCACCGCGGAGAGCCGGTTGCGCGCCACCGTGACCAGGTCGCCGAGCACCGCACTCGCGGTCGGAGCACCGCCGGCGCCCGGACCGTAGAACATGAGCTGGCCGGCGGCGTCGCTCTCGACGAAGACCGCGTTGAAGGCCTCGCGCACGCTCGCCAGCGGGTGGTCGCGGGGAATCATCGCGGGGTGCACCCGCGCGGCGACGGCCGGGCCGCTGGGGCCCTCGACCAGCTCGCAGATCGACAGCAGCTTGACCACGGAGCCCATCTCGCGGGCGCTCGCGACGTCGCTCGCGGTCACCTCGGCGATGCCCTCGCGGTGCACGTCGGCTGCGGTCACGCGCGTGTGGAAGGCGAGGCTGGCCAGGATCGCGGCCTTCGCGGCCGCGTCGAACCCCTCGACGTCGGCGGTCGGGTCGGCCTCGGCGTACCCGAGCGCCTGCGCCTCCTCCAGCGCCTCGGCGAAGCCGCTGCCGGCGCTGTCCATGCGGTCGAGGATGAAGTTCGTGGTGCCATTGACGATGCCCAGCACCCGGGTCACGCGGTCGCCCGCGAGCGACTCCCGGAGCGGGCGCAGGATCGGGATCGCGCCGGCGACGGACGCCTCGTAGTACAGGTCGCGGCCGGCCTTCTCCGCCGCGCGGAAGAGCGTTGCGCCGTCCTCCGCGAGCAGGGCCTTGTTGGCGGTGACCACGGACGCACCGTGCTCGAGCGCCGCCAGGATCAGCGACCGGGCCGGCTCGATGCCGCCGATCACCTCGACCACCACGTCGACGTCGTCGCGCGTGACGAGGCCGTGGGCGTCGCTGGTGAACAGCTCGGCCGGCACGTCGGTGCCGCGCTGCAGGTCGGGGCGGCGTACGGCGACGCCGACCAGCTCGACGGGAGCGCCCACGCGCGCGGTCAGGTCGGCGGCCTGGTCGTGGATCAGGCGCGCAACCTGGCTGCCGACGACGCCACAGCCGAGCAGGGCGACGCGGAGCGGCTTGTTATCGGTACTCATGACCCCGACATCCTCGCATCGAGCCTGCCCTCCCCGCCCACGATCCCACTCGCCGACCCGGCGCAGATGGCGACACCGGACCCGCTGACCCGTCGCAGATGGCGATCAGGGATCGCCATCTGCGACGGCTCGCGCAGCTTCCGGTCGCCATCTGCGACGGCTCGCGCACCCTCCGGTCGCCATCTGCGACGGGTCAGCGGTGCTGGTCGACGTCGAGGGCGAGCAGGTCGTCCTCGGTCTCGCGGCGGACGACGACCCGGGCGGCGCCGTCGGCCACGGCGACGACCGGGGGGCGGAGGGCGTGGTTGTAGTTGCTGGCCATGGAGCGGCAGTACGCGCCCGTGCCCGGCACCGCGACCAGGTCGCCGGGAGCGACGTCGCCGGGCAGGAACTCGTCCTTGACCAGGATGTCGCCCGCCTCGCAGTGCTTGCCGACCACACGGACCAGCAGCGTGGGCGCGTCGGAGCCGCGGGAGGCGAGGGTGCACGAGTAGTCGGCGTCGTACAGCGCGGTGCGGATGTTGTCGCTCATGCCGCCGTCGACCGAGACGTAGGTGCGTACGGCGCCGCCGTCGAGCTCGACCGCCTTGACCGTGCCCACCTCGTAGACGGTGCACATCGCCGGGCCGGCGATCGCGCGACCCGGCTCGATGGAGAGCCGCGGGACGGCCAGGTCGCGGGCGGCGCACTCGTCCTCGACGATCTTGGTGATCTCGGTCGCGAGCTGGGCGGCGTCGGACGGGTCGTCCTGGGTCGTGTACGCGATGCCGAAACCGCCGCCGAGGTCGAGGTCGCCGAGCTCGACGCCGATCTCCCCGCTGATCTCCGCGTGCAGCGCCAACACCCGGCGGGCGGCCACCTCGAAGCCGGCGGTGTCGAAGATCTGCGAGCCGATGTGGGAGTGCAGTCCGAGCAGCTCGACCCCGGGCGCCGCGTGCAGCAGCCGGACCGCCTCGAGAGCGTCGCCGGCGGTGATCGAGAAGCCGAACTTCTGGTCCTCGTGCGCGGTGGCGATGTACTCGTGCGTGTGCGCCTCCACGCCCGCGGTGACGCGGACCATCACGCGGGCGGGCCGCTGCTCGCAGGCGAGCGCGATGATCCGCTCGATCTCGTGGAAGGAGTCCACGATGATCCGGCCGACTCCGGCGTCGAGCGCGCGCTCGAGCTCGGCCGAGGTCTTGTTGTTGCCGTGGTAGCCGATCCGGGCCGGGTCGAAGCCCGCGCGCAGGGCCACGGCCAGCTCACCGGTGCTGCACACGTCGAGGCACAGTCCCTCGTCGGCGACCCAGCGTGCGACCGTCGAGCAGAGGAAGGCCTTGCCCGCGTAGTAGACGTCGTACGCCGCGAACGCCTCGTGGAAGGCCCGTGCGCGCGAGCGGAAGTCGGCCTCGTCGAGCACGTACGCCGGCGACCCGTGCTCGGCGACCAGGTCGGTCAGCGCCACGCCGCCCACCTCGAGCACCCCGTTGTCGCGCTTGCGCGTGGTGGACGACCACAGCTGCGGCATCAGCACGTTGGGGTCCTCCGGCTCGCGGAGCCACGACGGCCCGCGGACGGAGACCGCCGCGTGGGCCCAACCGGCCTCGTGCGCCCTCATCGAACGATCACATGCGCTCGGGCGCGGTCACGCCGAGCAGGTCGAGGCCGTTGCGGAACACGGTGCGCGTCGCGCTCACCAGCACCAGCCGGGCGCCGTGCAGCTCGGAGAACTCCTCGTCGCCCTGCGGCAGCACCCGGCACGCGTCGTAGAACTTGTGGAACGCCGACGCGGTGTTCTCGAGGTAGCGCGCGACCCGGTGCGGCTCCCGCAGCTGCGCCGCAGCCGCGACCACCCGCGGGAACTCGGCCAGCGCCCGCAGCAGCGCGCCCTCCTTCTCGTGGGTCAGCAGTGCCGGGTCGAACTCGAGGTCGGGCACACCGAGGTCGCGGGCGTTGCGCACCAGCGAGGCCGTCCGCGCGGCGACGTACTGCACGTAGAACACGGGGTTGTCACTGGCCTGTCGGGTCATCTCCGCGACGTCGAGGGTCAGCGGCGAGTCGACCGGGAACCGCGTCAGCGTGTAGCGCAGCGCGTCGACGCCGATCAGGTCGACCAGCTCCGACAGCGTGACCAGCGTGCCGGCCCGCTTGGACAGCTTGAGCTCCTCGCCGTCCTGGAGGATCTTCACCAGCTGTCCGATCATCACCTCGACGTTGCGGTCCGGGTCGTCGCCGGCGCAGGCGGCCATCGCGCGCAGCCGTCCGACGTAGCCGTGGTGGTCGGCGCCGAGCAGGTAGATGCACCGGTCGAAGCCGCGGCCCCGCTTGTCGAGGTAGTACGCCGTGTCGCTGGCGAAGTAGGTCAGCTCGCCGTTGGACCGGATCAGCACCCGGTCCTTGTCGTCGCCGAAGTCGGTGGTGCGCATCCAGACCGCACCGTCGGCGTCGAACAGGTGGCCTTGGCCGCGCAGCTTCTCCAGGCTGTCGGCCACGGAGGAGTCAGCGTGCAGCGACCGCTCCGAGAACCAGACGTCGAAGTGGGTGCGGAAGGTGTCGAGCGACCTCTGCTGCTCCGCGAGCTGGATCCGGTAAGCGGCCTCCCGGAACGCGACCGCCCGTTCATCGTCGGGCAGGTCGAGGATGCCCGGCTCCTCGGCGAGCACCTGCTGCGCCACGTCGTCGACGTACGCGCCCTGGTAGCCGTCCTCCGGTACCGGCTCGCCCTTCGCCCGGGCCTCGACCGAGGCGCCGAACTTGTCCATCTGCGACCCGCGGTCGTTGATGTAGAACTCCCGCTCCACGCGGGCACCGGCCGCGTCGAGCACCCGGGCCAGCGCGTCGCCGACCGCGGCCCACCGCGTGTGGCCGAGGTGCAGCGGCCCGGTCGGGTTGGCCGAGATGAACTCGACGTTGATCCGCTCGCCGGCGAGCGCGTCGTTGCGGCCGTACGCCGCCCCGGCCGTGAGCACGTCTGCCGCGACCTCTCCCTGGGCTCCGGCCGAGACCGTGATGTTGAGGAACCCGGGCCCCGCGATGTCGACGGCCGCGATCCCGTCCGCGCTCCGCAGCCGCTCGGCGACCAGGTCGGCGAAGGCCCGCGGGTTGGTGCCCGCCTTCTTCGCCAGCTGGAGGGCGACGTTGGTCGCGTAGTCCCCGTGCTCCTTGATGCGCGGGCGCTCGACCACCACCGTGGTGGGGACGCCGTCGGGCAGGCTGACGGCGCCGTCGTCGACGAGCGCCTGGAGGACGTCGACGACGGTCGACGCGAGCTGTTCGGGGGTCACCGACCAAGGGTATCGGCGTGGGCGGGCCCATCTCACGGCGATATCGGCGAACCGATTCGTGACCGGCCGGTCGGCTCGGGTAGCCTTCCTTCGCACCCATGAGCCCCTGTAGCTCAGGGGATAGAGCACCGCCCTCCGGAGGCGGGAGCGCAGGTTCGAATCCTGCCAGGGGCGCTTGACGGAGACAGGTCCGCGTGACTCACGTCGGAGGGAGCACCGCACTCCGCTGGACGGCGGGCTCACAGATTCGAATCCTGCCAGGGGCGCTTGACGGAGACAGGTCCGCGTGACTCACGTCGGAGGGAGCACCGCACTCCGCTGGACGGCGGGCTCACAGATTCGAATCCTGCCAGGGGCGCTTGACGGAGACAGGTCCGCGTGACTCACGTCGGAGGGAGCACCGCACTCCGCTGGACGGCGGGCTCACAGATTCGAATCCTGCCAGGGGCGCCATGTCACCAGCCGATCGGGAGCTCGACCGCCTCGCGGTCACGCACGGCGCGACGATCTCCGTCTGGTGCGGCGCCCTCGACGGAACGCCGTGGATCGTCCGGGAGCCCGATCTGGTCCACCCCGCGGCGAGCACGTTCAAGCTCGCGCTGCTGATGGCGCTCCACCGGGCCGCGGCGGACGACGGTCTCGACCTCGACGACGAGGTCACGGTGCGGGCCGTGCTGCCGTCCGCAGTCCCGAGCGCGACGTACGAGACCACCCGCGACTACGACAACGACGAGCGGCCCTGGCTCCGCCTCGGCGGTACGGCGAGCCTGCGCTGGCTGGGCGAGCGGTCGGTGGTGCGCTCGAGCAACCTCGCCACGAACCTGCTGCTCGACCGGCTCGGGATCCGCGCCGTCAACGCCGTGTTCGAGCAGGCCGGCGCCATCGGGTGCGTCGTCCGCCGACCGATCCAGGACACCGCCGCGAGCGCGGCGGGGCTCGGCAACGACGTCACGGCGTCCGGCCTGGCCGCCGTGCTGTGCGACCTCGCGCTGCACGGCCCGGGCGAGGCCGAGCGCACCCTGGCGAGGTGCGAGGACGACCAGATGGCCGCCGCCGGCCTGCCCGCGGGCACCCATTTCGCGCACAAGCCGGGCTGGTTCGAGGGCGTTTGCCACGACGCCGGGATCGTGCGGCTCGATGCGGGCGACCCGTTCGTGCTCGTGGTGCTGACCGCCTCAGCGCTGGACGACGCCGCGGCGCGAGGGCTGGTTGCCGACACGGCACGGCTCTGTTGGGAGTCCAGGCCATGAGCCGGATCATCGCCGTCCGCACGCGCGTGGTCAGTCGTCCGCTCCACACCACGTTCACGACCGCGCTGCGCAGCACCGACACCACCGACGCGGTGCTGGTCGAGGTCGAGGACAGCGACGGCGTCGTCGGCCACGGCGAGGCGCCGATCGTGCCGGCTGTTACCGGCGAGGACGCGCCGGGCATCCGTGCGGACCTGACCGGTCCTCTGCACGACGCCGTGCTCGGTGTCGGCACCGACGACCTGCCGGACCTGCTCGCCCGAGTCGCCGACGCAGTGCCGGGCCGGCCGACGGCGCGCGCCGGCCTCGACGTCGCCCTCCACGACCTGGCCGCACGCCGGGCCGGCGTCCCGCTCTCAGTGCTCCTCGGCGGCGAGAACGGAGGCGAGAACAGCGACGTGCCCACCGACGTGCCCACCGACGTGACCGTGGCCGCCGGCGACGCCGCCAGCCTGGCCGCCGCGGCTTGCGACCGGGTCGCCGACGGGTTCACGGCACTCAAGCTCAAGGTCGGCACCGACGCCGCGACCGACGTCGCCAGGGTGCGTGCCGTGCGCTCCGCGGTCGGCCCGTCGGTCGTGATCCGGCTCGACGCCAACCAGGGCTGGACGCCGGACCAGGCGGTCCGGGTGATCCGGGTGCTCGAGGACGTGGGTGTCGGCGTCGAGCTCGTCGAGCAGCCGGTGCCGGCCGCCGACCTCGACGGGCTGGCCCGGGTGACCGCGGCGGTGTCGACACCGGTGATGGCCGACGAGGCCGTGTTCTCGCTCGCGGACCTGAGCGCGGTGATCGAGCGCGGTGCCGCGACGCTGGTCAACGTCAAGCTGGCCAAGGCCGGCGGGCTGGCCCCGGCCCGCGACCAGCTCGTGCTGGCTGCCGCCCACGGGATCGGCACCATGGTCGGCTCGATGATGGAGACCGGCGTCGGCGTGGCCGCGGCCGGCAGCCTGGTGGCGGCGGTGGGTACGACCCTCGTCGGCGACCTCGACGCCGCCTGGTGGCTCGCCGACGGCGCCGCCCTCGTCTCGTACGACGCGGGCATGCTGTGTCTCCCCGACTCCCCCGGGCTGGGACGGGTCCGGTGACCGTCGTCGCCGTCCCGCTGGCCGACGTCTGGGCCGCGGCCGGTTCCGCCGAGCGGGTCACGCAGGCGCTGCTGGGAGAGCCGGCGCTGGTCCTGGACGAGCGCGCGGAGTGGGCCCGGGTGGCACTGCCCTGGCAGCCCGGCCCCGACCCCCGTGGCTACCTCGGCTGGCTACGACGGGCGCACCTGCGGGCGGGCCACCCCACGGCCCGGGCCGCTCCGGGGCGGCCGGCCGTCGTGCTGGACACTGCGCGCCGGCTGCTGGGCGCGCCGTACCTCTGGGGCGGCCTGGGGCCGGCCGGGATCGACTGCTCCGGCCTGGTCCACCTCGCGCACCGACAGCGGGGAACCCGGGTCCCGCGCGACGCGGCCGACCAGCACGCGGCCGCAGAACGGATCCCGCTCCCGGACGCGCGTCCCGGCGACCTGTTCTTCTTCGCCCGGGCCGACGGACACGTCTTCCACGTGGGGCTGGTGAACGAGTCGGGCGGAATGCTGCACGCCGGCGAGGAGGAGGGCGTCGCGGAGGGGCCGGTGTCCCCGGCCCGGCGGGTGCACCTGATTGCCGCTGGACGACTCTGAGAACGGTGGTGACGCAGGCCTCCCTTGGGGTCCTGCGTCCGCGTGTACGGGGGGTCTAGCCTTGACCTCAACCACCACAACCGTGCCCACCGGAAGAGGCGAGACCAGTCGTGCCCGAGTCTTCGGATTCAACCCCTCCGTCCAGCAGCGTGCTCGATGCGTTCGGAGCCAACGAGTGGCTCGTAGACGAGATGTACGAGCAGTACCAGCGTGACCCGAACAGCGTGGACAAGGCCTGGTGGGACTTCTTCAAGAGCATGGACAAGGGTGCCAACGGCTCGCCCGGCGGCGACAACGGTGCGGGCGGGCAGGCCGCCCCGGCGAAGGCCGTGAAGACGCAGGAGAAGGCCCCCGAGCGAGCCCCCAGCAAGGCGCCGGAGCAGGCTCGCGAGAAGCCCCGGGAGCAGGCACCGGCGAAGGCTCCCGCGAAGACCGCGGGGAAGACCGCGGGAAGACCGCGGGACAGCATCCGAGAAGGCGGAGCCGGAGGCGAAGTCCCAGACCAAGCCCGAAACGAAGCCCGAGGCGAAGAGCACCAAGACCGAGCCCTCGACCGCGACCCAGAAGTCCACCGAGGCCAAGGACCCGCAGCCGGCGCCGAAGAGCGAGGCGACCGACGAGCCGACCTACACCGTGCTCCGGGGCGCCCCCGCCCGCACCGTGCAGAACATGGACGTGTCACTGTCCGTCCCGACCGCCACCAGCGTCCGCTCGGTCCCGGTCAAGCTGCTCTGGGACAACCGGATCGTGATCAACAACCACCTCGCCCGCGCCCGCGGCGGCAAGGTGTCGTTCACGCACCTGATCGGCTTCGCGCTGGTCAAGGCGCTGCGGGCGATGCCCGAGATGAACGTCGGCTTCGACACGGTCGACGGCAAGCCCAACCTGATCACGCCGGCCCACATCAACCTCGGCCTGGCGATCGACCTGCCCAAGCCCGACGGCACCCGGCAGCTGCTGGTGCCGTCGATCAAGGCCGCCGAGAGCATGGACTTCGCACACTTCTGGACGGCGTACGAGGAGCTGGTCCGCAAGGCGCGCAACAACAAGCTCGCGGTCACCGACTTCCAGGGCACCACGGTCAGCCTCACCAACCCGGGCACGATCGGCACCAACCACTCCGTGCCGCGGCTGATGAAGGGCCAGGGCGCGATCATCGGCGTCGGCTCGATGGACTACCCGCCGGAGTTCCAGGGCGCGTCGGAGGAGACGCTGACCCGCAACGCGATCAGCAAGATCATGACGCTCACCTCGACGTACGACCACCGGGTCATCCAGGGCGCGCAGTCGGGCGAGTTCCTCAAGCGCATCCACGCGCTGCTGCTCGGCGAGGAGGGCTTCTACGACGAGATCTTCCGCTCGCTGCGGATCCCCTACGAGCCGATCCGCTGGGCCAAGGACATCTCCACCAGCCACGACGACGACATCAGCAAGCAGGCCCGGATCCTCGAGCTGATCCACGCCTACCGCGTGCGCGGCCACATGATGGCCGACACCGACCCGCTGGAGTACCGCCAGCGCAGCCACCCCGACCTCGAGGTGGAGTCGCACGGGCTGACCCTGTGGGACCTCGACCGCGAGTTCGCCACCGGCTCCTTCGGCGGCGAGCGCCGGTTCATGAAGATGCGCTCGATCCTCGGCATCCTGCGTGACTCCTACTGCCGCACCGTCGGCATCGAGTACATGCACATCCAGGACCCCGAGCAGCGCCGCTGGATCCAGGAGCGGGTCGAGCAGCCGCACCAGAAGCCGCCCCGCGAGGAGCAGCTGCGGATCCTGCTCAAGCTCAACCAGGCCGAGGCCTTCGAGACGTTCCTGCAGACCAAGTTCGTCGGCCAGAAGCGGTTCAGCCTCGAGGGCGGCGAGACCACGGTCCCGCTGATCGACGAGATCTGCGAGGCCGCGGCCGAGGCCGCCCTCGACGAGGTCGCCATCGGCATGGCGCACCGCGGCCGGCTCAACGTGCTCGCCAACATCGTCGGCAAGAGCTACAGCCAGATCTTCCGCGAGTTCGAGGGCAACATCGACCCGCGCACCGTGCAGGGCTCCGGCGACGTGAAGTACCACCTCGGCGCCGAGGGCGAGTTCACCTCCGACGCGGGCGCGAAGATCAAGGTCTCCGTCGCCGCGAACCCGTCGCACCTCGAGGCGGTCGACCCGGTGCTCGAGGGCATCGCGCGCGCCAAGCAGGACATGCTCAACCAGGGCGAGAGCTTCCCGGTGCTGCCGCTGCTCGTGCACGGCGACGCCGCGTTCGCCGGCCAGGGCGTGGTCGCCGAGACGCTCAACCTCTCGCAGCTGCGCGGCTACCGCACCGGCGGCACGATCCACGTCGTCGTCAACAACCAGGTCGGCTTCACCACCTCGCCTGCCGCGTCGCGCTCGTCGCTCTACTGCACCGACGTGGCCCGGATGGTGCAGGCGCCGATCTTCCACGTCAACGGCGACGACCCCGAGGCGTGCATCCGGGTGGCCCGGCTCGCGTTCGAGTACCGCCAGGCGTTCAAGAAGGACGTCGTGATCGACCTGGTCTGCTACCGCCGCCGGGGCCACAACGAGGGCGACGACCCGTCGTACACCCAGCCGCTGATGTACGACCTGATCGAGCAGAAGCGCTCGGTCCGCAAGCTCTACACCGAGTCCCTGATCGGCCGCGGCGACATCACGCTCGAGGAGGCCGAGCAGGTGCTGCGCGACTACCAGCAGCAGCTCGAGCGGGTCTTCACCGAGGTGCGCGAGGCCACCGGCACCCCGTCGGAGTGGACGACCGTGCCGGACTACCCGGAGAAGAGCCACGAGGACTACAGCACCGCGATCCCGCGCGAGACGCTCAAGCGGATCGCCGACGCGCACGTCAGCGCGCCCGACGGCTTCACCGTGCACCCGAAGGTGCTGCCGCAGCTCCAGCGCCGCGCGGCCGCGATCGCCGAGGGCCCGATCGACTGGGGCACCGGCGAGATCCTGGCGTTCGGCTCGCTGCTGATGGACGGCCGCCCGGTGCGGCTGGCCGGCCAGGACTCGCGTCGCGGCACGTTCGTCTCGCGGTTCGCCACGATCATCGACCGCACGCAACGCCAACGAGTGGACGCCGCTGGCCAACCTCACCGAGGACCAGGCGCAGTTCTACGTCTACGACTCGCTGCTCTCGGAGTACGCCGCGCTCGGCTTCGAGTACGGCTACTCGGTGGCCCGGCCCGACGCGCTGGTGCTGTGGGAGGCGCAGTTCGGCGACTTCGTCAACGGCGCCCAGATCGTGATCGACGAGTTCATCACCTCCTCGCAGACCAAGTGGCGCCAGCAGTCCGGCGTCGTGCTGCTGCTGCCGCACGGCTACGAGGGCCAGGGGCCCGACCACTCCTCGGCCCGCATCGAGCGGTTCCTGACGATGGCCGCCGACGACGCGTTCGTGGTCGCCCAGCCGTCGACGCCGGCGCAGCTACTTCCACCTGCTGCGCCGGCACGCGCTCGGCGAGGAGCACCGGCCGCTGATCGTCTTCACGCCGAAGTCGATGCTCAAGCGCAAGGAGGCCGCGTCGCGGCCCGAGGACTTCATCGGAGGGCACCGTTCCGCCCGGTCACCGGCGACGCGATGGTCGACCCGGAGAAGGTGACGCACCCTGCTGCTGTGCAGCGGCCGGATCACCTGGGACCTGATGGTCGAGCGCGGCAAGCGGCAGGGCGACGAGCTGACCACCGCGATCGTCCGGGTCGAGCAGCTCTACCCGCACCCGATCGAGGAGCTCAAGGCCGAGATCGCGCGCTACCCGCACCTCGAGCACGTGCGCTGGGTGCAGGACGAGCCCGCTCAACATGGGCCCGGCGCCGTTCTACCGGCTCAACGTGTTCGCCGACATCGCGCCCGAGGGGCACGAGGTCGAGGTGATCGCGCGCTCGGCCTCGAGCTCGCCGTCGGTGGGTCAGCACTCCCGCCACGTCGAGGAGCAGAAGGTCCGTGCTCGAGCGGGCCTTCGCCTGAGGCGCCGTGTACTTCACCGACCGCGGCGTCGAGGAGCTCGCGGCCCGGCGGGGTGACGAGGAGGTCACCCTGGCCTGGCTGGCCGAGCGGCTCAGCGAGTTCTGCGACGTGCACCCGGAGTTCGAGACGCCGGTCGAGCGGTTCGCGACCTGGCTGGCGCGGCTCGACGACCCGGACGACGAGTAAGGGTGCGTCCGGAGCGACTGGACTCCTACGCGCACGACGGCCTGGTCTTCGACGTCTCCGACGAGGGTCCGCTCGACGGCCCGCTGGTGGTGCTGCTGCACGGCTTCCCGCAGCGGGCGACGTCGTGGGACCGGGTGGTCACCGCTGCCTGAACGCGGCCGGGTTGCCGCACGGTCGCCCCCGACCAGCGGGGCTACTCGCGCGGGGCGCGCCCGCGGGGGCGCTCGTCGTACCGGATGAGCCGCGCTGGTCGGGACGTGGTCGGCGCTGGTCGGAGACCCTCGACCGGCGCCGGTGCACCTGGTCGGGCACGACTGGGGCGCCGCGGTGGCGTGGGCGCTCGCGGCGTCGCGGCCCGACCTGGTGGCGACGCTGACCTCGGTGTCGGTGCCGCACCCGAGCGCGTTGGTGCGGTCGATGCGCTACGCCGACCAGCTGCGGCGGTCCTGGTACATGGGCTTCTTCCAGCTGCCCTGGCTGCCGGAGCGGCTGCTGTGCCACCGCCGGTCAGCCGTCGAGCGGGCGCTGCGCAAGGGTGGGATGCCGGCCGACGCGCTGGCGCGGGTGTGGCCGGAGATCGTCGAGGACGGCGCGCTGACCGGCGCCCTGAACTGCTACCGGGCGATGCCGTACGCCGACCCCCGTGTCCTGCGCGGGCTGGTGCGGGTGCCGACGACGCACGTGTGGAGCGACGGCGACGTGGCCCTCGACCGCCAGGGCGCCGAGCTCACCGGGTCGTACGTCGACGCGCCCTACCGGCTGGAGGTGCTCGCGGGCGTCAGCCACTGGATCCCGACGAGGTACCGGCGCGACTCGCGGAGATCGTGCTTGCGCGGGTGCGGTCCTAGTCCTTGCGACGGCCTTGCGGGCGGCGTCGCGGATCTCGAAGACCTCGGTCGCGAAGCCGCCGAGTGCCTTCGCCACGTCGCGGACGGCGCCGGTGACGATCGATGGCCACCTGACCGGCCGTGGTGGCGGCCGCCTCGATCGTGTGCTGCACGGCGTCCTTGCGGACCTCGCCCCTGCTCAGGTGGTCGTCCATGTCCCCATCCTCACGGCCGGGCACGATGCGGACAACCGGTCCGGCGAGTCGCGCTCGTCACGGTGCGGGCGCGGCGACCACCGGCAGCCGCCGGGCCGCTCCGGAACGTCGTCGCGACCGGAGTGACCCGGTCAGCACCCGCACCGCCCGGCCCGGGCGCATCAGCTCCTGCGGCCGGTCGACGAGGTGGCTGACCCGCAGGAACGCCTGGGCCAGCACCGGGTCGCTGACCGCGGCGCGCTGCAGGGCGGCGAGATACCGGCCGACCAGGCGCTCGCCGAGGGAGGTCCGGCCGCTGTCGGGCGGCGTACCGCCTGCGGCGATCAGCCACGGCGTGTCGATGTGCGTCGCCGCGCGCGCGTGGAAGCGCCGGGCCAGACCAGCCATTCCTTCGTCGACACTGCGGCCGAGCTCCAGCGCCTCCAGCGCGGCCACCGTCATCCCTTGGCCGAACACCGGGTCGAAGCAGCAGAAGGCGTCTCCCGTGACCACCAGCCGCTCCGGGAAGGCACGCAGGTGCTCGTAGCCGCGCCGACGGTTCGCGGGGAACCGGTACACCGCACCGTCGTCCAGCGCGGCCAGGCCGTCGATCGCGTCGGCCAGCTCCGTGCTGGCCAGGCTGCGCGCCCAAGCCAGGAACTCGGGCAGGGTGAGCGGCACCCGGTCGCCGTGGCTGCCGGCGAGGGTGACCGTGAGGCGGTCGCACTCCTGGGCCAGCATCACGCCGCCCCGCGGGAGCTCCGGGCGCGCGGCCACGGCGATGGCCGCGGGCCGACGGCGGGCGGGATCGGCGCGGAACACCCGGGTGACGCTGTTCTTGTCCACCCGCCGCACCTCCTCGTCCGGCGCCGGGTAGCCGCGGCGCCCGAGCCACTCGGGCGTGCGCGAGTTGCGCCCCGACGCGTCCACGACCAGGTCGGCCGCAACGAGCCGCCCTTCGCCCCCGTCCCGGTCCCGTACGACGACGCCGACGACGCGGCGCTCGTCGGCCGAGAACGCGAGGTCGAGGACCGCGGTCTGCTCGAGCACCTCGACACCCGGGCGCGCTATGAGTCGCTGCCTGAGGTACCACTCCAGGCGCGGGCGGCTCACCAGCAGCATCGGCAGCGCGCTCGGCCCGGCTGCGAGAGGCCCGCCGGCCATGTGCCAGCGGCCCTCCGCCTGGGCGTCGCGGAGCAGTGCCCCCTGGGCGACGAGGTCCTCGGTCGTGCCGGGCACCATCTCCTCGATGGCGGCGCGGCCCTGGGCGAGCAGCCCGTGGCTGTGCCGTCCCTGCGGGACGCCGGGGCGGCCCTGCGGGCCCGGCGGCATCGTGTCCCGGTCGACGAGGGTCACGCGCTCGAAGCGCTCGGTCAGGCTGTGCGCGGCCAGCACCCCGGCGATGCTCGCGCCGACCACCACCGCGTGGCGGTGAGTGGTGCTCTCCATCGTGCTCACTGGACCGGGGCCAGGATCGCCCCCGCCGTACCGGCGATGCGGCCGATCGGGACGGCGCGGAAGGTGGGCACCGCGTCGCCGAGCCGGGCGACCTCGACCCTGCCGCTCTGCGGGCTGGGGCACAGGACGCGCTCGACGTCCTTCAGCCGCACCGTGGCGACCGGGGTGCCGTCGACCAGGAACCGGGCCAGGTGCTGGAAGCCGAGGTGCTCGGCCGCCGGCACGGTGACCACGGTGCAGCTCACGTGGGCCACTCCGTCGATGGCGACGTGCGGGATCTTCCTGCCGTTGTGCCATGTGAGCAGCGGTGCGCCGGACGCGGTCTTGACCAACGGGGCGAAGATCATGGTGTCGCGGTCCTCGTTGCCGATGAACGCGTCGTTGTCGTCCCCCGGTGACCAGACGGCGATGTCGTTGCCGAGGTCACCGACGAGGACGTCGTTGCCCGGCGCGGGTCCCCGGTCCGGGCCTCCGACGAGGATGTCGCCGCCCGAGCCGCCGAGGAGCGTGTCGCTCCCCCGGTTGCCGATGAGCAGGTCCTGGTTGTCCCGGCCGAACAGCACGTCGGTCCCGTTCATGTGCTGCGGGGTGGGCACGTCGGGCGGCTGGATGAACGGGTTGTCGGCGGTGTCGTTGTCGAGCCCGATCGTGACGTCACGGGCGGGGGTGCCGGGCTGGATCAGGGCCGAGGAGGCGGCGGCGAGGCCGACCACGAGGGCGCCCGCGGCGAGGCCGGTCGTGCCGATCCGGGCGAGGTGTCGCCGCCGGGAGCGGGCGGGGTGGGACGGGGTGGTGTTCAGGTGCTGGGTCATCGCGAGGTTCCCTCCGGGTGTCGGTGGCGATGCCACGACGCTAGGACTGCCGTGGCGTCCCCCGCATCGGGAACGCACCTCAGATCCGGCCGCCGGCGCCTCAGAGGCGACGGGGCAACCCTGATGACGCGGGCCTGTGCGGGCGTCATCATGGGGGGATGGTCGATCGCGTGTCGGCCCCATTGATCGGGCGAGACGGGCTCTCTCGAGGTGCTCGTAGGGAACCTGGGGAGGGCGCGCTCCGGGAACGCCTCCGTGGTCCTGGTCTCCGGCGAGACCGGCGTCGGCAAGACCCGGCTCGTCACCGAGTTCCTGGACCGTGAGCGTCCGGCGGTCCTCGCCGGCGCCTGCGTGCCTCTGGCCGGCGAGCCGCTCCCGTACGCCGCGCTGACCCAGGCGCTTCGCCAAGGCAGCGGCGTGGTGCGGGAGGCGACGACGCGCTCGCCCGAGCTGGCCCGGCTGCTCCCCGGCACCGAGGAACCCACCCCCGGCGGCGGCCCCACCCCGGGTTCGGGCGACCGGCTGCGGCTCTTCCAGGCCGTCCTGGCGCTGCTGACCCGCATGGGCGCCGAGCGTCCCGTGGTGCACGTGGTCGAGGACCTGCACTGGGCCGACCGCTCCACGCTGGACCTGCTCGCGTTCCTGGCCACGAACCTCCGCGACGAACGGGTGGTGCTGCTGCTCACGTACCGCACCGACTCGGTCGACCGCCATGACCCGCTGTCGCGCTGGCTGGCCGAGCTGGGCCGGCTGCACCACACCGAGCGGGTGGTTCTCGACCGGCTGGAGCACGCGGCGGCGACCGAGCTGGTCACCGCCTTGACCGGCCAGGCACCCGACCCGGAGCGGCTCGAGGACACCCTGGCCCGCTCGGCCGGCAACCCGCTGTTCGTCGAGCAGCTGGTGCTGGCCGGGGAGCAGGACGGGCCGCTCCCCGCCACCCTCCACGGCCTCCTCGAGAGCCGGGTGGCGACGCTCCCGGAGGGGACGCGTCGGCTGCTGGGCGCGGCCGCCGTGATCGGTCGGGCGGCGCCGGTGCCACTGCTGGCCCGGGTCCTCGCGGACGACGTCGAGTCCGTCGAGGACGACCTCAGGCCGGCCCTGAACGCGCATGTCACCGAGCTGCGCAGCGACGACCGGATCGGCTTCCAGCACCCGGCCTTCCGCGAGGTCGTGTACGCCGAGCTCCTGCCGGGTGAGCGACGGCGTCTGCACCGGGCCGCCGCCGAGGCGCTCGACCGCCGAGTCCGCCGCGGAGCCCGAGGTGGTCGGCGAGATCGCCCGGCACTGGCACCTGGCCGGCGACCTGCCGCGGGCGCTCGAATCCTCGGTGGCGGCCGGCCACGCCTACGAGCGGCTCTACGCCTTCGCCGACGCCCGGGACAGCTACCAGCGGGCGATCGACCTGCTGCCCGCGGTGCCGAACGAGCTCGACGCGGTCGACCTGCGCACCCGCGCCGGTGAGTGCGCGAGCCTCTCCGGCGACTACGCGGCTGCGATCGGCCTGATCGGCGGGGCCCTGGCCGGCTCCACGGCGTCAACGTCGGCCCAGCGGGCGGCGCTGCTGCAGCGTCTGGGGTCCTTCCACTTCCTGGCCGGGGACGGGCCTGCCGCGGAGAGCGCGTTCCGCGAGGCCCTCGGCCTGCTGCCCCGGGGGGAGACCAGCACCCTGGCCGCGCGGCTGCACGCCGGGGTGGCGCTGCTGGCGGTGGCCTGGTCGCGGCTCGACGAGGCCGAGGCCGCCTGCGCCGAGGCGTTGCGGATCTCCCGGGAGATCGGAGCGCGTCGCGAGGAGGGCCTCGCGCTCAACGCCCAGGCGCTGGTCGCTCGCCACCCGCGGTGACCTGCCGGAGGGCGAGCGGCTGCTGCGGGCGTCGCTGGACATCGCCCGCGAGACCGGGCAGCCCCACGACCTGGGGTCGGCGTACGCCAACCTGTCCCACGTGCTGGCGCTCGGAGGGCGGATCGACGCCGGCCTGACCCTGGCGCGGACCGGGATCGTGGAGCTGAGCCGCTACGGGCAGGACCGCCAGAACGGCAGCCTGCTGCTCTTCAACATCGGCGACATGCTGCTGAAGTCGGGTCGGGTCGCCGAGGCCGAGGAGCTGATCGCCGCGGCGCTGGCCCGGCACCCGCGCGGGATCATGGCGGCCCCGGTGCTGCTCGCCGGTGCCCGCTCGAGCCTGATCCAGGGCGACCTCACCACCGCCTGGGAACGCTGCGAGCAGGCCCGGCTGGTGGTGGAGGCGGAGAGCGCGCCGGTGGCCTGGCTGCGCGAGATCCTCGAGACCGGAGCGGAGATCGAGCTGTGGGCCGGCCGTCCGGAGGCCGCCCTCGAGGTGGTGTGGGACGCCCTGTCCGCGATCGCCGGCACCGACGAGATGGCGGCCGGCTCGATGCTGGTGGCCCTCGGGCTCCGTGCGCTCGCCGACCAGGCGGCGGTCCGCCGCGACGCGCGGGCGCGCACCCGGCACGACAGCCGCCGCGACACCCTGCTGACCCGGCTCGGGGAGGTGCACGAACGGTCGGCCGAGACGGACGTGCCCGCCGACCCGGTGGCTGGACCTCCTCTGCCAAGCCGAGCAGCGCCGGTCGGAGGGCGACGGCGCAGACGCGTGGCGCGACGTGGCGACTGGCTGGGAAGACTTCGAGCGGCCCTTCCCGGCGGCGTACGCGAGGTGGCGGGAGGCCGAGTCGCGGCTGCGGCAAGGCGTCGGGGCCGCCGCGATCGCGCCGCTGCGCGCCGCGCACGCCGCCGCCCGGGAGATGGGCGCGAACCTGCTGGTCGAGGAGGTCGAGAACCTCGCCCGGTGGTACCGCGTGGACCTGCTCCCCGACGCGCCCGTCGTGGACCCTGCGGCCGGGGTGCACCCCCTCGACGGCTACGGGCTCACCAGCCGGGAGCGCGAGGTGCTGGACGCGCTCGCCGCAGGTCACACCAACCAGGAGATCGCGACCACGCTCTTCATCAGCGTGAAGACCGCCTCGGTCCACGTGTCCAACATCCTGCGCAAGCTCGACGTTCGCAACCGGCACGAGGCCGCGCGGCTGGCGCACCGGCTCGGCGGTGCCTGAGGTAGCGCGCGCCGGGACTAAGGCGGTCCCGCCCGAAACCTGAGGCGCGCGCCCGATGTGGCGCCCCCTGCCGCCGACCAAGTATTGGGCCTGCCCGATCGGGCAACTACCGAGACGAAGAAGGAACCACCATGAAGAAGTCCACCACCCTCCTGTCCACCGTGGCCGCCGCCGGCGCCCTGGCGTTCGGCGCCGCAGGCGTGCTCGGCCAGTCGGCCACCGCGGCCTCGTCGGCCGCGCCGCCCGACGCAACGTTCGGAATGGTCCGCTCGGCCACCGCGCTGGCCACCGGCTGCCTGCCGACGGCCAGGGCAACGGTGAAGATCACCAAGCTCGGCAACGTCGAGGAGATGGTCGTATCGGCCAGGGGCCTGGCCCCGAGCACCGAGTACGACCTGTTCGTGATCCAGGCCGCGAACGCGCCGTTCGGGCTGTCCTGGTACCAGGGCGACATGGAGTCGAACGAGTACGGCGTCGCCCGTGGCACGTTCCTCGGCCGGTTCAGCGAGGAGACCTTCACGGTCGCCCCGGGGACCACCGCGGCTCCCGTCGTGCACGAGTCCCCGATCAAGGACGCGTCGAGCAACCCGGCCACCGCGCCGGTGCACCAGTACCACCTCGGTCTCTGGTTCAACGACCCGGCCGCCGCCGCGGCTGCGGGTTGCGGCGGCGCCGTGACGCCGTTCAACGGGGACCACAACGCGGGCGTGCAGGTCCTCAGCACTCGCCAGTTCCCGGCGCTCAACGGGCCGCTGCACAAGGTGCTCAGCTGACCTGATCCAGGGGGATCGTGCCCGGCCGGTCGTCACGACCGGCCGGGCACGGCCACATCCGGGGACCACTCACGTCGGCGGGCCTGGGCCTTGTGTGGCCTAGCATGCAAGACGTGGTGAGCGAGCCGAGCGTCGAGGTCGCGAGCCGCCGTGAGCGGAAGCTGCGCACCCGGCAGGCGATCCTCGCCTCAGCTCTCGAGCTCGCCCAGGACACCGGGCTCGCCGGCGTCTCGCTGCGTCAGGTGGCCAAGGAGGTCGGCATCGTGCCGACCGCGTTCTACCGCCACTTCGACTCCGTCGAGCAGCTCGGGCTGGTGCTGGTCGACGAGTCGTTCGTGTCGCTGCGCGCGATGCTGCGCGACGTACGACGGGAGCCGGAGCTGACCGGCGTGATCCCGTCGTCGGTGCGGATCCTGATCGATCACGTGCGTCGGCAGCAGTCGCACTTCCGGTTCATCGCCCGCGAGCGCAACGGTGGGTCGCCCCCGGTGCGGGACGCGATCCGGCACGCCCTCGACCTGTTCGAGGAGCGAGCTCGCCGACCGACGTCGCCCGTCTCCCCGGCACCGAGGTCTGGTCGGCGGAGGACCTCCGCACGCTGTCCCGGATGATCGTCCACGTGATGGTGGCGACCGCCGAGCGGCTCCTCGACGCCCCGCGCCGCCCCGACGCCGAGGCCGCGATCGCGCACGAGGCGGACACCCAGCTGCGGATGCTCGTCGTGGGTGCCCTGAACTGGACGTCGCGGGAGGAGTAGCCGCGGGGGTTGGAGCGCGGACCAGTTGCCCGGGGCCAGATACCACGGTCCCGTGGTATCCAGCCACTTCCCTAGCCGAATGTCGCCCGGGGAGATCAACCTTAATCGCTTTACTCTCTCCCATTATTTTTTTTTTTTTTCATGTAGCCGTCGGCTGAGACAGGATTGCTCTCACCGAGCTCGCACATACTGTCTTTCTCACTTTTTATAACCGATACTCACGATACTAGTCGCGCCGAGCCGTAGGGAAGAGGCAGGACGCGATAGGGAAGTACGACGCGTCAGGCGGCCTCGACGACCTCATCGTCGGCCGCCGGCTCGACCGGGGGCACCGGAGCGGCGTTACGGGCGGGGAGCAGGAACGCCAGCACCAGCACGGCGACGGAGAGCACGGCGCCCACCCCGAACGCCCACTGCATGCCGCCGACGAGGGCCTGCGCCCGGTCGGCGCCGTCCTGCGCCAGCGCGGTCGCCCGCGACGACATCACGGTCACCACCAGCGCGGTACCGAAGGCGGCGGCGACCTGCTGCAGCGAGCCGAGCAGCGAGCTGCCGTGGGAGTACAGGTGCGGCGGCAGCGCGCCGAGCCCGAGCGTGAAGACCGGGGTGAAGACCGCGGCCAGGCTGACCATCAGCAGCACGTGGGCGACGAGGACCAGCCAGACCGAGGTGTGCGAGGCCGACCTGGGTGAAGCATCGCCGAGCGCGACCACGATGCCGACGGAGCCGGGGATGACCAGCACCCGGCCGCCGAACCGGTCGAAGATCCGGCCGACGGTCGGACCGAGCAGCCCCATCGCGACGCCGCCGGGGGCATCACCAGCAGGCCGGTCTGCAGGGCGCTGAGGTGGCGGACGTCCTGGAGGTACAGCGGCAGCAGGATCATCGAGCCGAGCATCGCCATGAACGCGACCGACATCAGCAGCAGCGAGACCGTGTAGGTCGGGAGTCGCAGCGTGCGCAGGTCCAGCAGCGGCGTGCCGGTGCGCTGCAGCGAGAGCTGGCGCCACACGAAGACGCCGACCACCACGAGGCCGCCACGATCAGCAGCACGGGCGGGACCGTCGCTGCCCGCGGCGCCGGCACCGAGCTGGCTCAGCCCGTAGACCAGGCCGCCGAAGCCGAGCGCGGCGGCGGCCACGGAGAACCAGTCGACGGAGCCGGGCCGCGGCTCGCCGAGGTTCTCAGCCGGCGCAGGCCGACGACGGTGATCACGACCGCGACCGGCAGCACCACGCCGAACATCCAGCGCCAGGACAGGAACTGCAGGACCACGCCGGAGACCGCCGGTCCGAGCGCGGGCGCGACCGACATCGCGAGGGTCACGTTGCCCATCACCCGGCCCCGGTCGTGCTCGGGGACGACCGTCATCAGCGTGGTCATCAGCAGCGGCATCATCACCGCCGTCCCGCACGCCTGGACGACGCGCGCGCCGAGCAGCACCGGGAACGTCGGGGCCACGCGGCGCCAGCAGCGTGCCGGCGCAGAAGACCGTCATCGCGATCGTGAACGCCTGCCGCGTGGTCACCCGCTGCAGGAACCAGCCGGTGACCGGGATGACCACGGCCATGGTCAGCATGAACGCGGTGGACAGCCACTGGGCGGTCCGCGCGGTGACGTCGAACTCCGCCATCAGCCGCGGGATCGCGTTGATCATCACGGTCTCGTTGAGGATCACGACGAACGTGGCGAGCACCAGCCAGCGCAGCACGGCGTAGTCGCCGCCGGTCGCCGGCTGGTCCTCGGTGACGATGACGGTGGGACGCAACGCGTCGCTCAGGTGGTCATGCCGCAACAGACCGGGCCCGGTCCCGGAACTCATCGCTGCCCGCCCCGGAGCCGCCCCGACCGGACGGAGCCTGCGCTCGCTGCAGTGGCCGGGCCGACCGCTCAGACGGGCCGGAACGTGAGGTCGCTGACCGTCGCGTCCCGGGGCAGGTCGAGCAGCGTGCAGGATCGTCTCGGCGACGGTCTCCGGCCGGATCCACGTGGCCGGCGTCGTACGCGCGGCCCTCCTGCTCGTGCACCTTCTGCTGCATCGGCGTCGCGGTGCGCCCGGGGTAGACGGTGCTGACGCGCACGCCGTGCTCGGCCTCCTCGGCACGCAGCGCGTCGGCCAGCGCGCGCAGCCCGAACTTCGACGCGGCGTAGCCCGCCCAGTGCGCGTTGGCGCTCAGGCCGGCCCCGGAGTTCACGAACACGACGGTGCCGTGGGCGGCCCGCAGCGCCGGCAGCAGCGCCTGGGTGAGCATCGCTGGCGCGGTCAGGTTCACGTCGAGCTGCTGGCGCCACTGGTGCCCAGTCGACCTCGGCGACCGGGGCCAGGTCGACGACGCCGGCAGCGTGCACGAGGGAGTCGAGCGTGTCCGGGCCGCCGCGAGCCCGACCAGCGCCTCGGGGTCGGCGAGGTCCGCGACCAGGGTCGTCGCAGCCCGGGAACCGGTCGGCCAGGTCGGTCGGCACGGTCGCCCGAGCGCGCCAGCAGCACCAGCCGTCGCCGCGGTCGTGCAGCCGGTCGGCGACCGCCTCGCCGATGCCGGAGCCGGCACCGGTGACCAGGTGCGTCGTCCCAGTCATCGCGTGAACACGACCTTGCCGAAGAGGTCGCCGTCGTTCATCGCGGCGAAGCCCTCCGCCGCCTGCTCCATCGGCAGCGTGCGGTCGATCAGCGGCCGGGTGCCGGTCGCGTCGAGCAGGTTGACCAGGCTGGCCAGCTCGGCGCGGGTGCCCATCGTCGAGCCGACCACGCGCAGCTGGAGGAAGAAGATCCGGGTCAGCTCGGCGTCGTCGAGCTGCGGGCCCGGACGTCGTACCGGAGGTGACCAGCACGCCGCCCGGACGCAGCGACCGGATCGAGTGCGACCACGTCGCCCGGCCGACCGTCTCCATCACGCCGTCGACCTTGACCGGCAGCCGGGCGCCGGACTCGAACACCTCGTGCGCGCCGATCTCGAGCGCCCGCTCGCGCTTGGCCTCGTCGCGGCTGGTGGCCAGCACCCGCAGCCCGGCCGCCCGGGCCGAGCGTGATCACGGCGGTCGCGACGCCGCCGCCGGCGCCCTGCACCAGCACGGTGTCGCCGGCCTTGAGCTCGCCGCGGGTGAACAGCATCCGGTAGGCGGTCAGCCATGCGGTCGGCAGGCAGGCGGCCTCCTCGAAGGAGAGCGAGGCCGGCTTCGGGACCACGTTGCCGCGTGGGACGGCGACCTTGTCGGCCATCGTGCCCTGGTAGCGCTCGCTGAGCAGCGACCGCTTCGGGTCGAGGGTGTCGTCACCGACCCAGGCCGGGTGCGTTGATCACCGCCGTGCACGACGACCTCGTTGCCGTCCTCGTCGATCGCCGGCCGCGTCGGTGCCGAGGATCATCGGCAGCTGCTCCTCCTTGAGCCCGACCCCGCGCAGCGAGAACAGGTCGTGGTGGTTGAGCGAGACCGCCTTGACGGTCGACCGTGGTCCAGCCGTCGGGTACGTCGGGGTCGGGACGGTCGCCGACCACCAGGCCGGCCAGCGGGTCGTCGGAGGAGAAGGACTCGGCGTAGACAGCGAACATGGCTCCGACCCTATCGAGGGCCGACGGGCCGGGCCACCCCTACGCGCGGGCGACGCCGTCGCGGCGGGCGGCCTCGGCGACCGCAGCGGCGACCGCGGGACCGACCCGCTCGTCGAACGGCGAGGGGATCACGTAGTCCTCGGCCAGGTCGTCGCCGACCAGGTCGGCCAGGGCGTTGGCGGCGGCCAGCTTCATGCCCTCCGTGATCGAGCGGGCGCGCGCGTCGAACGCGCCGCGGAAGATGCCCGGGAACGCGAGCACGTTGTTGATCTGGTTGGGGAAGTCCGAGCGGCCGGTCGCGACCACGCGGGCGTGCCGCAGCGCCACCTCGGGCAGCACCTCCGGGCGTCGGGTTGGCCAGCCCGAAGATGATCGCGTCGGGCGCCATCGTGGCCACCAGCGCCTCGGGGATCACGCCGCCCGAGACCCCGATCAGCACGTCGGCGCCGACCAGCACGTCGGCCGAGGCTGCCGGTGCGGCCGGTGACGTCGGCGGTCTCGGCGGCCAGCGCCTGCTTGACCGGGTTGAGGTTGTCGCGCCCGGAGTGCACGACCCCGCGGGTGTCGACGACCGCGACGTCCTTGACCCCGGCGGCGAGCAGGATGCGGGTGACCGCGACCCCGGCCGCGCCGGCTCCGGAGACCACCACGCGCGTGGTCTCCATCAGCCGGCCGGTGAGCTTGAGCGCGTTCTCGAGGGCGGCCAGCACCACGACGGCGGTGCCGTGCTGGTCGTCGTGGAACACCGGGATGTCGAGCAGCTGCTTGAGCCGGTCCTCGATCTCGAAGCAGCGCGGCGCGGAGATGTCCTCGAGGTTGATCCCGCCGAAGCTCGGCGCCAGCCGGACGACGGTCTCGACGATCTCGTCGGTGTCCTGGGTGTCCAGCGTGATCGGCACCGCGTCGACGCCACCGAACGCCTTGAACAGCACCGCCTTGCCCTCCATCACCGGCATCGCCGCGCGCGGGCCGATGTTGCCCAGGCCGAGCACGGCCGAGCCGTCGGTGACGATCGGCCGACCGTGTTGGCGACCCACGTGTACTCGTCGAGCAGCGCCGGGTCGGCGGCGATCGCCTCGCACACCCGGGCGACGCCCGGCGTGTAGGCCAGGGACAGGTCGTCGCGACCGGTCAGCGGCACGGTCGAGCGGATCTCCATCTTGCCGCCGACGTGGAGGTCGAAGACCGGGTCGCCGGCCTGTCGGGAGCGTCGGGGGTCGTGTGCTGGGTGTCAGCCATCGTCTTGCGATGGTCCCACAAGGGATCGGGACGGCCTCGCGCTCGTCTCAGACAGGTCGTGTCAGAGCCGCCGGGGGCGCGGCCAGACCCGGCGCCACGCGCGACGGCCAGCACATCGGCGTCCGGGATCGTGCCGACGGTCGCCGAGTCGATGCCCTCGCGCGGGTTGTCGCGCTCGACCCACCAGCCGTGCGCCGTCCCGGACGGTCGCCCGCTTGACCGCGACGGTGCCGTCGGGAAGCGCACCACGAGCACCCGGCCGACGCGCCGGCGCAGCGTCGTACCGCACCAGCAGGCGGTCGCCGTCACGCAGCGTCGGGAGCATGGATCGCCCGTGCACACGGGCGATTCCGAAGCGGGGCACGGGGTGTCTCACCTCCACCTCTACGGGTGTTCGAGGGCGGCCGTCGCCCGGGAGTAGTGTCGCAAGGACGCACCACGTCCCCGAGACGAGAAGGAATCTGATGTTCAAGCGACTCCTTGCCCCCACCATCGACGTCCACGCCCACTGCGACCTGCCCTGCGGCGTCTACGACCCCGCCCAGGCCCGGATCGAGGCCGAGTCGATCAAGGCGGTCATCGGCAAGCTGGCCGACAACGACGACCCCGACTTCCGCACCCGCGCGGTGATCATCAAGGAGCAGCGCTCCGAGCTGGTCAAGCACCACCTCTGGGTGCTGTGGACCGACTACTTCAAGCCGCCGCACTTCGAGAAGTACCCCGAGCTGCACGGGCTGGTCAACGAGGCCACCAAGCTCGCCGGTGCCACCGGCACCAAGGGCTCGATGGACGCCGCAATGGCCGACCAGCTGCTCGAGAAGATCGACGCGATCGCCAAGATCTTCTGGGAGACAAAGCAGGCCTGAGCGAAGCGAAGCCCTGCGGTCAGGCAATAGCGGGGCGTCACGCGTCAGCGGGGCGTCGCCGCGTTGAAGCAGGGTTGAGCGAAGCGAAGCCCTGCGCGTCAGGAAATAGCGGGGCGTCACGCGTCAGCGGGCGCCGCCGCGTTGAAGCAGGGGTGAGCGAAGCGAAGCCCTGCGCGTCAGGAAATAGCGGGGCGTCACGCGTCAGCGGGGCGCCGCCGCGTTGAAGCAGGGGTGAGCGAAGCGAAGCCCTGCGCGTCAGGCGAGGGGAGAGGCACCACGAAGTCGGTGTCTCCCCTTGGGCTTTTGCTGAACCGACGTCGCGCCTCAAGCAGCCGAGGGAGGCAGCGCGAAGCCACCAACGCGTCGAAACCCCAACCACAGCCCGGCGTACCCCTAGGCTGGCCCCACCCAAACCGGACAGCTGCCCGAGGGGGACACGGTGACGACCCGACCCGACGTCGAGCTCCGCGTCCCCGCGGACACCGCGTACGTCGCCGTGCTGCGCACCACCACTGCCGGCCTCGCCGCCCGGCTCGACTTCACCCTCGACGACATCGAGGACCTGCGGATCGCCGTCGGCGAGGCCTGCGCGATCGTCCTCGAGCAGGCACGTGCGGACGGCGACCTGCACGCCACGTTCGACCTCGGCTCGGGGGAGCTGAGCGTCACCGTGTCGGCGGACGCCGACGCGGCGAGCGAGCCGGACAAGGACGGCTTCGCCTGGCAGGTGCTGACCGCACTGACCACTCGGGCGTCGGCCGAGGTGACGCCGGACGCGGTCGGGATCACCTTGTCCATGAAATCGGCTCTGCTGGACTGAGGCCGCCACAAACATGGACTATGGGGACGCGGGAGTCGGGGACCTCCGGACGACGCGCGAGCAGAGCATGGAGCTGTTCGCGGAGTTCACCGCGGACGACGTCGACGACGCCCGCCGTACCGAGTGCCGCGACGCCCTGGTGCACCTGCACCTGCCGCTGGTGGAGCACTGCGCGCGACGGTTCCGCAACCGCGGCGAGCCGTTCGACGACCTGCTGCAGGTCGGCACGATCGGTCTGCTGAAGTCGATCGACCGGTTCGACCTCGACCGCGGCGTGGAGTTCTCGACGTACGCGACGCCGACGATCATCGGCGAGATCAAGCGCTACTTCCGCGACAAGGGCTGGGCGATCCGGGTGCCGCGCCGGCTGCAGGAGATGCGGATGATGATCGGCACCGCGACCTCCGAGCTCTCCCAGAGCCTGGGCCGCTCCCCCACGCCGCGCGAGATCGCCGAGCGGATCGGGGTCAGCGTGGAGGACGTGATGGAGGGCCTCGAGTCCAGCAACGCCTACTCGACGCTCTCGCTCGACGCGGGCGGTGACGGGTCCGATGAGGGCGGGCCGTCGATCCTGGACGCGATCGGCGAGGACGACGCGGCGCTCGAGCACGTCGAGATCCGCGAGTCGATCAAGCCGCTGCTCGAGCAGCTGCCGCCGCGCGGGAGAAGCAGATCCTGATGCTGCGGTTCTTCCGCGGGATGACCCAGTCGCAGATCGCGGCCGAGATCGGCGTCTCCCAGATGCACGTCTCGCGGCTGCTGACCCGCACCCTCGAGCAGCTGCGCGAGTCGCTGCACGGGCGGGCCTGAGCCGGGCGGGTGCGGGTGCTGGGGGCGAATTACCACGGTCTGTTGGTGTAACTACGGCAAACCGGGCAGGGCCGCTCGCTTCCCACGATCTACCCGCGCTCCCCACGATGTGCTCATCATGGGGAGCGCAGGTCCGTCTGCATACCGTGGTGAAACCGCAGCCTGAAGCCGCAGCCGCAGCCCGCGACCCCGCCCGCCCTACTCCCGGTGCTCCGGCCGGTTCAGCGCAGCCACCGACGCCGGGTGCAGCAGGCCGGCCAGCACCAGCACCGCGGACACGGCCACCGCGATCGCGAACACGAGGGTGTCCCCACCCCGGAACGACCAGGCGACCAGCAGCCACACCAGCTCCGCGAAGAGCACCGGCCCGCGAGACCAGGGCAGGCAGCCGGTGCATGCCCCAGGCGCACACGACGAGGCGCGACGCCGTACGCCACGAAGAAGAAGCGCCGTGGTCACTCCCATCACCACCCGGTCGCCCGCGACCGAGAACATCTCGACGATGCCGAGCAGGGTCGTGACCAGTCCCTGGACCGCGGTGAGCGCCGCCGCGGCCGCCAGCGGGGCCGGCGTCCCGTACCGCGAGTACGGTGCGGCCGGGGCGGGCCCGTTCTCCGGGTCGTCGGGTGTCACGGCCGCGACGATAACCGTTGTGACGAAAATGACCCGCAAGAGGGCTTGTGCCGGGCGCTTCGAGTTGCAACGATCGGAATCCGTTGTGTGCAGCCCCGAACGGTCCGGCGCACGACTTCCCCGCGGTCGGACCGGCAACGGCTTGTTTGTCGCGGGGCCTCGTGAAAGTGTTCACAACAGGTGGCCGCGGTCACGGGAACGGGCGGCTCACCCGCCGAGCCCGGAACGCGACGAACAGGAGCTCTACGCCATGGATTGGCGCCATCGCTCTGCGTGCCTCGACGAGGACCCAGAGCTGTTCTTCCCGATCGGCAACACCGGTCCGGCCATCCTCCAGATCGAGGAGGCCAAGCAGGTGTGCCGTCGCTGCGAGGTGCGCGAGCAGTGTCTTGCGTGGGCGCTGGAGGCCGGTCAGGACCACGGAGTCTGGGGCGGCCTGAGCGAGGACGAGCGGCGCGCCCTGAAGCGCCGCAACGCACGAGCCCGGGTGCGCACCGCCTGAGGCCCGAGCCCCCGCAACCGCCGCAGAGCGGTACGTCGAGCACCGCGACCGCTCCCCGGGCCCGTCGTCGCGCACGTGAGATCCGGAGCGAGCCACCGAGCTCGCCCGACGAGGGTGCGCACGATCGACAGCCCGAGGCTCGGCGAGGTCGCGGCCGTCGAAGCCGGCGGGCACGCCCCGCCCGTCGTCCTCCACGGACACTCGCAGCCGCTCCGGCTCGCGTTCGACCCGCAGCACCACCGTGCCGCGGCCGTCGGGCCCGAAGCCGTGCTCGACCGCGTTCTGGAGCAGCTCGGTGAGGGCCATCGCCAGCGGGGTCGCCACCACGGAGGTGACCGTGCCGAAACCACCGACTCGCGAGGTCGCGACCTGGTCGGGACCGGCGGAGACCTCGGTCACCATCCGCCGAAGCCGGTCGGCCACCTCGTCGAAGTCGACCAGCTCCTCCGCGGAGTCGACGGACGAGGTGCTCAGCGTCTCGTGCACGATCGCGATCGAGCCGACCCGCCGGACCGCCTCCTCCAGCGCCAGCCGGCCCTCGGGCACGTCGAGCCGCCGCGCCTGCAGCCGGAGCAGCGCCGCGACCGTCTGCAGGTTGTTCTTCACCCGGTGGTGGATCTCCCGGATGGTCGCGTCCTTGGTGACCAGCTCACGGTCACGGCGACGCAGGTCGGTCACGTCGCGCAGCAGCACCAGGCCGCCGGTCAGCTCCCCCGTGGGCCGCATCGGGATCGAGCGCAGGATCACGACCGCCGCACCGTTGCCCAGTTCGGTGTCGCGCGGCATCCGGCCGCCGAGCACCGCACTGATCGTCTCCTCGTCGGGCCGCAGCCGTGCCGGGACCAGCTCGCGCGTGACGTCGGCGAGGTGCTGCCCGGCCAGGTCGCCGACCAGGCCGAGCTTGCGGTAGACCGACATCGCGTTCGGGCTCGCGTAGTCGACCAGCCCGTCCGGGTCGACCCGGATGAATCCGTCGCCGACGCGGGGTGAGTCGGCGTGGTCCGAGCGCTGGCCGGGATAGGGGAACGTGCCGTTGGCGATCATCTGCGCGAGCTCGCCGGCGGTCTGGAGGTACGACAGCTCCAGCCGGCTGGGCGTGCGCACGCCCTGCAGGTTGGTGTTGCGGGCGACCACGGCGATGACCTGCCCGTCGTACCGGACCGGGATCGCCTCGACCCGCACGGGCACGTCGTCGCGCCACTCGGGGTCGCCCTCGCGCGCCACCCGGCCGTCACGCAGCGCGCTGTCGAGGAGCACCCGCTTCCCGAGCGGCAGGTAGGTGCCCACCACGTCGTCGACGTACGCCGTCGGGCCGGTCGTGGGGCGCATCTGCGCGCCGGCCCAGTACCCCGCGCCGTCGCGGTCCGGGAGCCACAGGACGAGGTCTGCGAAGGACAGGTCGGCGATGATCTGCCAGTCCGCGACGAGCCGCTGGAGCCACGCCACGGCCTCGGCACCGAGGCCGCTGTGGCGGTGCGCGAGCTCGTCGAGGGTGGGCACGGTCACAGAGCGTAGGCGGATCCGGTGTACCCGCAGGCACGAGGTGCGCGAGCGGAGCTGGAGGCTAGCCTGCGTCCATGACGCAGACTCCCCCGTCCGACGCCGCCGACAACCTCGCCGAGGACGCCCGCGACAAGCTGACCGGCCACGTCGGCGAGCACGCAGTAGCCGTCGCACGGGCCCACGGGGTGCAGCACCATGTTCACGCTCTCCGGCGCCCACGTCTTCCCGATGTACGACGGGGCGGTGAAGGCCGAGCCGCCGATGCAGATCCTCGACGTCCGGCACGAGCAGACCGCTGCCTTCGCAGCCGAGGCAACGGGCAAGCTCACCCGCACCCCCGGGCTGGCCGTGCTGACCGCCGGGCCCGGGGTCACCAACGGCGTCAGCGCCGTGGCGCAGGCCCGGTTCGGCGGGTCGCCGTTGGTCGTGGTCGGTGGCCGGGCGCCGGCCAACCGCTGGGGCACCGGCAGCCTCCAGGAGCTCGACCAGCCGCCGATCTTCGCCCCGGTCACCAAGCTGGCGCGCACCATCCACAGCGCGGCCGACGTCGCGGACGGCATCGACGAGGCGTTCACCGTCGCCGGCGCGTCGCACCGCGGACCGGTCTTCGTCGACGTCCCGATGGACGAGCTGTTCGCCACCGCCACCTGCCACGATGCCGGTGGTGGGCCCGCGCGACCGCGTCGAGCCCGACCCGGACGCGATCGGCGAGATCGCGGAGCTTCTCGGCCAGGCGCGGCGCCCGGTGCTGGTGCTCGGCACCGACGTCTGGGCCGACGTCGCCGACGAGGCGGCGCTGCGGCTCGTCGAGGGCATCGGGATCCCGACGATCACCAACGGCATGGGACGCGGCGTCGTACCGGGAGGGCACCCGCTGCTGGTCACCAAGGCCCGCGGCGCGGCGCTTCGCCGGCGCCGACCTGGTGGTCGTGGTCGGCACGCCGCTCGACTTCCGGCTCGGCTACGGCGTCTTCGGCGGCAAGGAGGAGGGCGCCACACCCGCCCGGGTCGTGCACATCGCCGACTCGGCCGCCCAGGTCTCCGGACACGCCGACCTCGCCGGCTCGGCGTCCGGCGACCTCACGCTGGCGCTCGACGGCCTGCGCGAGGCGGTCACCGGCCTGGTCCGTCGGCCGGACTGGTCGTCGTGGGTCGACGAGCTCCAGGACACGGTGCCGCGCGGCGGCCGAGCGCGACTCCGCGCTGCTGACCGCCGACGGCCGACCCGATCCACCCGGCGCGCATCTACGGCGAGCTGGTCCCCCGGCTGGCCGACGACGCGGTCGTGATCGGCGACGGCGGCGACTTCGTCTCCTTCGCCGGCAAGTTCGTCGAGCCGAAGCGCCCCGGCGGCTGGCTCGACCCCGGCCCCTACGGCTGCCTCGGCGCCGGCCTCGGCTCCGCGATCGCCGCCCGGCTGCACCGCGCCCGTCGGCGCAGGTCGTGCTGCTGTACGGCGACGGCGCGGCCGGCATGTCGCTGATGGACGTCGACACCCTCGTCCGCCACGACCTGCCGGTCGTGATGGTGTGCGGCAACAACTCCGCGTGGGGCCTGGAGAAGGGCCCGATGCAGATGCTCTACGGGTACGACGTCGCCGCCGACCTGGCGCCGCAGACCAGCTACGACGGCGTCGTGAAGGCGCTCGGAGGTGCCGGCGAGACGGTCACCGACCCGGCGCCAGATCGGCGCGGCCCTCGACCGGGCGTTCGCGGTCCGACGTGCCCTACCTGGTCAACGTGATCACCGACGTCGACGCGGCCTACCCGCGCGCCACGTTCGGCATCTGACCCGTGCGGATCCGGCTCGCCCGGCCCGAGGACCTGGCCGCGGTCGGCGAGGTGACGGTCGCGGCGTACGCCGACTTCACCCGGGGCCCGTCGGACCCGTACGTCGCGCAGCTGCGTGACGCCGCGGCCCGCGCCGAGCAGGCCGAGCTGTGGCTGGCCGAGGACGAACGGAGGACGACGGCGGCTGCTCGGCACGGTGACGGTCTGCCCGCCGGGATCGGTGTGGCGGGAGATCTCGCGACCCGGCGAGGGCGAGTTCCGGATGCTCGCGGTGGCGCCGCCGGCGCGGGGGCGCGGGGTCGGCGAGGCGCTGGCCCGGTTCGCGATCGACCGGTTCGCGGCGCAGGGCGTGCACGCGATGGTGCTCTCGTCGCTGTCCACGATGCACGCCGCCCACCGCATCTACGAGCGGCTCGGCTTCCGGCGCGACGCGGAACGGGACTGGTCCCCGATGCCCGGGGTCGAGCTGCTGGCCTACGTGCTACCCGAGCCGGCCCAGGAAGCGTGACCGGTCGACGACCACCCGGGTGACCTCGCCGGAGCCGACCAGCTTGCCGGCGTCGGTGGCGGCGACCGTGAAGCGCACCAGCCGGCCGTCGACGTGCGCGACCGATGCGGTGACCTCGAGCTCGCGGCCGACCACGCTGGCGGCGAGGTGCTCGAGCGCTGATCCGGGTGCCGACGCTGGTCTCGGCCTCGGTCAGCTCGTCGGCGAGCGCGGCACAGGTGGTCGCCTCGCACCAGGCGAGCAGGCGCGGGGTGCCGAGCACCGGCAGGTCACCCGACCCGAGCGCGGCGGCGGTGTCGTCGTCGGCGACCGTGAAGGTCTGCCGGGCGGAGAGTCCGGTGCTGATCGGCATGGCGGTGAGTCTGCCCGATTTCGCGCGTGCCGCCGTACCTGAGAGGATGGCGGCGATCAATCGAGGAGGACCCGATGGGAAAGACCGGCCGCAAGCGTCGTGCCCGCAAGAAGAAGGGCGCGAACCACGGCAAGCGCCCCAACGCCTGACGAAACGAACGAAACCCCGAGCGGCTGCTCGGGGTTCTGTTCATTCCGGACCTGCGGGGTCGGTGGCGCTACTCCTCGGTGATCTGTACCTGCACCTGACGGATGCTCAGCAGCACCCGGCTCGCGCAGCGCGTCGGGAGCGACCTCGGTGCAGGAGCGGCTGACCAGCGTCTTCACGGTGCGCTCGAGGTCGTACTTGGCCAGGCACGGACCGCACTCGTCGAGGTGCTGCTGGATCTGGCTGCAGTCGGCCTGGTCGAGCTCGTTGTCGATGAAGAAGAACACGCGGTCGATGACCGCGGAGCAGTCCCAGTCGAGGGCTGCGCTGCCGGGGTTGACCGGCTCGCGGGTCGTCGCTCATGACTCGCCTCCGTCCCGGCCGGCGCCCGCGTGCAGCAGGTCGTTGTCGCGTACGTAGTCGCTGAGCAGCTCCCGCAGCTGGCGGCGGCCCCGGTGCAGCCGCGACATCACGGTGCCGATCGGCGTCTCCATGATCTCCGCGATCTCCTTGTAGGGGAAGCCCTCGACGTCGGCGAGGTAGACCGCCATCCGGAAGTCCTCCGGCAGCTTCTGGAGCGCGTCCTTGACGTCGGAGTCGGGCAGGTGCTCGAGCGCCTGGCACCTCGGCGGACTTCAGGCCGCCCGAGGTGTGCGACTCCGCGCGGGCGAGCTGCCAGTCCTCGACGTCCTCGGACATCGACTGCTGCGGCTCGCGCTGCTTCTTGCGGTAGGAGTTGATGAACGTGTTGGTCAGGATCCGGTAGAGCCAGGCCTTCAGGTTCGTGCCCGGCCGGAACTGGTGGAACGACGCGAACGCCTTGGCGAACGTCTCCTGGACCAGGTCCTCGGCGTCGGACGGGTTGCGGGTCATCCGCATCGCGGCCGAGTAGAGCTGGTCGAGGAACGGCAGCGCGTCGCGCTCGAAGCGGGCGGTGCGCTCGGCGTCGGTCTCGGTCTCGCGCGGAGCTCGTCGGGGTCGACGGCGCCGGTCGCGGGGCCGGCCTGGGGTCAGTGCTCTCTGTCATCGCCCCCCAGCCTACTGATCGACCCGCGAGAGCGGTCAGGTCAGCCGTCTCGGTGGGCGGCAGCAGCGTGGCCAGCATGATGAGGTGGAACACGCTGCGTTCACCGGAGATTCCCGGCGGGCACGGCGACCTCGTCCAGCCAGGACCAGCACCTCGGCGACGACCGGCGTCGACGGTGCTCGGCCTGGCCGTGCGCGGCGAGGCCTTGACACGCGGAACCCGTGGTCCCCGCCGGGTACGTCGACCAGCCGCGTGGTCGGCGGCAGCGCCGGGAACTCCTCGGGCCCGCCGAACGTGTCACGCGTGCCCTGGAGCACCAGCGTCGGCACCCCGGCGCCGAGCAGCTCGTCGGCGCGGGACTTCTCCGGCCGGCCGGGCGGGTGCAGCGGGAACGCGAGCGCCAGCGCGGCCACGGCGCCGAGCTCGCGCGCCATCCGGCACGAGCACCGGGCCCCGGAGCTGCGGCCGCCGAGCACCAGCGGGGTGCGCAGCCGGAGCTGCTTGCACCACCGCCGCCAGCGCACTCGTCGAGCACGGCCGGCCGCGGGCGCGACCCGCTTGCCGGCGACGGCGAACGGCTGCTGCGAGCACGATCGTGGTGATCCCGTGCCCGGGCAGCCGCGTCGCCAGCGCGACCAGGTCGCGGGCGCCGATGCCGCCGTTGGCGCCGTGCTGGAGGAGCAGCGCCAGCCGGGCCGGGCGGGCGCGCCGGATGATCACCCGGGCGTCGCCCTGCGGCGTCGGCGAGCAGCCGCTCCTCGGGCTCAGGCACCGGCGGCGACCGGCACCTGGTCGGCCACCTCGGCCGGGACCTCGGACAGCGGCAGCGGCTCGACCAGCTCGGGTCCGTTGTTCTGCACGTTGCTGACCAGGGTCGGCACCGGGAACGCCTCGAGCCGGCCCGGCGCGGCCGGGCATCAGCAGGCCGAGCAGCCGGTCGCGGTCGTGGCTGGTCGGGTCGAGCCACGCGTCGTACGCGTCGGGCTCGAGCATCAGCGGCATCCGGTCGTGGATGTGGCCGAGCGAGTCCTCGGCGCTCGTGGTGAGCACCGTGGTCGTCCACCGGAACCGGTCGGGGTCGTCGTCGGCCTTCGTCGGGTCGCGCCAGATCTCGTAGAGCCCGGCCATCGCGAGCGCGCCCCCGTCGCGCGGGCGGATGAAGAACGGCTGCTTGCGCGGCTTGCCCTTCGCCGTCAGCTGCTCGGTGGCGTACCACTCGTAGTAGCCGTCGGCCGGCAGCAGGCAGCGGCGTCGCTCGAACGGCGCGCCGGTAGGCGGGCTTGTCGGCGACCGTCTCCATCCGGGCGTTGATCATCCGGCTGGCACCGGAGGGGTCCTTGGACCAGAACGGCACCAGCCCCCAGGTCAGCACCCGGAGCTGGCGCTCCGGCTCCTCGGCCTTCGTCGCCGTCCTCGTCGCGGGGCGGGCGCTCGACGACGGCGTAGACCTCCTTGGTCGGGGCGACGTTCCAGTCGGCCTCGATCCGGGGCACGTGCGCGGGCGACGAGGGTGATCTCGAACTCCTCGACCAGGTCCTCGGGCTGCCGGCTGGACGCGTACCTCCCGCACATGCCCGCAAGGCTAGTGCGACGCACCGACGTCCTCCGGTGCCGAGTCCGGGAACCTTGACCCCTCCCGGTGCGGTTGCCGTGCACCCGATCGGGTAGGAATGGGGCATGACCGTCTCCCGACTGCTCGCGCGCCCGCTGCTCGCCTCGATGTTCGTGGTCGGCGGCGCCAACTCCCTCAAGGACCCGGCCCCCAGGGTGCCAGCCGCCAAGCCCGTGATCGACAAGATGGTGCCGGCCGTGCAAAAGGCCGTTCCGCAGGTACCGATCCCGACCGACCCGGCCACGCTGGTGCGGATCAACGGCGCCGCGCAGCTCCTCGCCGGGCTCGCGCTCGCCACCGGCCGGGCGCCGCGCACCTCGGCGGCAGTGCTCGTCGCGTCCCTGCTCCCCACGACCGCCGCAGGACACCGGTTCTGGGAGGAGAAGGACAAGGGGACCCGCTCGGCGCAGCAGGTCCACTTCTTCAAGAACGTCTCGATGCTCGGCGGGCTGATGCTCGCGGCCGTCGACACGGAGGGCAAGCCCGGCGTGGCCTGGCGTGCCCGTCGCGCGGCCAAGGACGTGCGGCGCGAGGCGAGGCGGCTCGGCCGCGATGCCAGGCGCGAGGCGCGGCTGGCCGCCAAGTCGATCGGCTGATCTTCAGTCCGGCCGCAGCCGGATCGCCCGCAGCGCCGGGTTGGACAGCGGCCACGCCATCAGCAGTGCCATCGCGCCGCCGTACACGGCGAAGGCGACCGGGATCGTTGCCACGGTGGCGAGCGCGCCGAAGCCAGCCATCGCGGCCGGCATGAAGACGTCGTCGCCGAGCCGCTGCAGGGACGACATCCGGCCCAGGTAGGCGCCGTCGACGGTCGCCTGGAACACCGCGCTGAGCAGCACCGACGCCACCCCGGCGGTGACCCCGATCGCGAACGCGGCGGCGCCGGTCAGCCATCGCGGGCCTACCCCCAGCAGCACGATGGCGACGCCCTGCGCGGCGAGCCAGACGAACGCCGCGGTGGCCTCGCGCCGTGGCGCCCACCGCACCATGGCGACCGAGCCGAGCGCGGCGCCGCCGCCCAGCAGCGCGAGGAAGACGCCCACGGAACCAGCGCCCCAGCCTTCCGCACGCGCCCGCAGCGCGAGGCCGACGCCCTCGGCCGGACCGACGAACAGGTTGAGGCCGGACAGGGCGATCACGAGGGTGCGCGTCAGCGGCTCGTCGCGCAGGTGCGCGAACCCGCGCCGGATGCTCAGTAGCGCCGGCTCGGCCGCGGCGCGTGGCAACGGGTAGCGCGGCCGGAGCCACACCACGAGGAACACGACCACGCACAGGAACGTCAGCGCGTCCAGCGCCGCGCTGCCGCCCAGCCCCCACGCGGCGACCACGAACCCGCCGACCGCGGCGCCGGCCATGGAGCCGAGGCGGGAGAGGGTCTGGCCGAGGCCGGCGTACGACGGGAGGTCGGCCGGCCGCACCAGCTGCCGGGAGATCGTCGAGGCGCTCGGCTCGTAGACCGCGTCAGCGAGCCCGAACGCGACCGCGGCGACGAGGAGCACCGGGAGTGAGGGCGGGCCGAGTGCCACCCTGATCATCGACTGCGACCAGGACCGCGATCCGTGCGCCGTTCGCGAGGATCATCACGCGACGGGCGTCGTACCGGTCCGCGACCACGCCGCCGAGCAGCAGCACCAGCGCACGGGGGACGGTGCCCGCGGCCACCACGAGACCGGCGGCGGCCGGGGTCGCCACGTGCACGGCGGTCCAGGCCAGGGCGATCGTCCAGACCTGGTCGCCGGCGTCGCTGAGGGCGCGCAGCGCCAGCCAGCCGCGGGCGATCGTGTCGTGCCGGAGCGGAGGCGCCTCGGGTGCTCGGGTCGATGGTCGGTCGGTCACGGCTCGGCCGGGAAGCCGTGCATGAACAGGAAGACGGGCTCCCGCTCCTGCCCGTCGTCCGGGTCGATCTCGTCGCGCCAGTCCTGGAGGGTGGCACGCAGCCGGTCGAGGAGGTCGCTGAGCTCGTCCGGGGTCGCCTTTGCGAGGCTGTCGCTGCTGTAAGCGGCGCGGCGCCACTCCGGCGAGAACGACCCGGAGCGCCGCTTCCAGCCCACGAACTTCGCTACCTGGTGCTCGAAGTTGAGCTTCTCCGCCGCCCGGGCGCGGTGCAGGTCGGCCGGGGACTCCGAGAAGTCGTCGGGCGACCAGCTGATCGAGAGCGCCTTGTAGCGCCACCAGCTGGTGCGGCCGTCGGTGGCGAGCTCGGGTGCCCGCTCGACGACGTCGACACGTTCCAGCATCCGGAGGTGGTGGCTGATGCTGCCGACCTGCTCGCCGAAAGTCTGGGCCAGGGTGCCGACCTGGCTCGGGCCGTGCAGGACGAGGTGGTCGATGATCCGCCGGCGCACCGGATGGTGCACGGCGGTGAGGACGTCGATGGAGACCATGGGCCGACCGTGACACCCCGTCGCCGCTTTCAACAAGAGTTCTTGTATATCTCCGGCGATCGGCGTCGCTAGCCTTTCGGTGTGCCACCCGAACTCGCCGCCGACCCGTGGCCGGCGCCGCACGCCCGGACGCCGGTGCGCGGCGACGGTCGCGCTGCCCGGGCTCGAAGTCGCTGACCAACCGTGCGCTCGTGCTGGCCGCGCTCGCTGACGGCCCCTCCGTCGTACGACGTGCGCTGCGCTCGCGCGACACCGAGCTGATGGCGACGGCGCTCACCGTGCTCGGCTCGGCGGTCGACACGTCGGGCGACGACTGGCAGGTCACGCCCGGTCCGTTCGACGCCGCGGCCACGGTCGACTGCGGACTGGCCGGCACCGTGATGCGCTTCGTGCCGCCGGTGGCCGCGCTGAGCAGCGCGACCGTGCACTTCGACGGCGACCCGCACGCCCGGACCCGTCCGATGGCGGAGGTGCTGACCGGCCTGCGCGGCTTCGGTGTCCGCGTCGACGACGAGGGCCGGGGCACGCTCCCGTTCGACGTGCGTCGGGCAGGGTGCGGTGCGCGGAGGACAGGTGACCATCGACGCCTCGGCCTCCAGCCAGTTCATCTCGGCGCTGCTGCTGGCCGGGGCCCGCTACGACGAGGGCGTCGACGTGCTCCACGTCGGCAAGCCCGTGCCGTCGCTCCCCCACATCGAGATGACGCGTCGCCTGCCTGCGCGAGCACGGGGTCGAGGTCGACGACAGCGAGCCGGACCGGTGGCGCGTGCATCCGGGACCAGTTCGCGCCGTGGACATCGCGATCGAGCCCGACCTCTCCAACGCCGCGCCGTTCCTGATGCTGGCGTTGGTGAGCGGGGGCTCGGTGACCGTGCGCGACTGGCCGCTCGGCACCACGCAGCCCGGCGACGCGCTGCGCGACCTTGCTCGCCCGCATGGGCGCGACGGTCACGCTCGACGACGCCGGCCTGACCGTTGCCGGGGGTGGCCGGATCCACGGGATCGACGCCGACCTGCACGACGTGGGCGAGCTGACGCCCGGCGCTTGCTGCGCTCTGCGCGCTCGCCGACTCCCCGTCGTACCTGCGCGGCATCGCGCACATCCGCGGCCACGAGACCGACCGACTGGCCGCCCTCGCGACCGAGCTCAAGGCGCTCGGCTCCGACGTCACCGAGACCGCCGACGGCCTCGAGATCCGGCCCGCGCCGCTGCACGGCGGGCGCTTCGCGACGTACGCCGACCACCGGATGGCGCACGCCGGCGTGGTCCTCGGCGCCGGTGTCGACGGGGTACTCGTCGAGGACGTCGCGACCACGGCGAAGACGTTCCCGGGGTTCGCCGACGTGTGGGCGGGACTGTTCGCGGGATGACCCCGACCGGGCGCTACGGCGAGGAGGACCACGAGAGCTACGAGCGCCCGCGCCGGCACACCCGACCGCGCACCAAGGAGCGGCCGACGTACGACGACGCGGTCGAAGGCCGTGTGATGACCGTCGATCGTGGGCGCTACACCTGTCTGGTCGACGGCGTGACAGTCGTCCGCGATGAAGTCCCGGCCGCTGGGCCGCAAGGGCGTGGTCGTCGGCGACCGGGTGCGGATCGTGGGCGACGTGACCGGCAACGACGGGAGCCTGGCCCGGATCGTGGAGGTCGACGAGCGTACGACCGTGCTGCGGCGCACCGCGGACGACGACGACCCGGTCGAGCGCGTGATCGTCTCCAACGTCGACCAGCTGCGTGGTGGTCACGGCGCTGGCCGACCCGGAGCCCCGGCTGGGCCTGATCGACCGCGCCCTGGTGGCGGCGTACGACGCGGGCATGGATCCGCTGCTGTGCCTGACCAAGGCCGACCTGGCCGACCCCGCCGAGCTGCTGTCGACGTACGAGCCGCTGGGCGTGCCGTTCGTGGTGACCCAGCGTGGAGCCGAGGTGGAGACCCTCCGCGAGCGGCTGCGCGACCGCACCAGCGTGCTGATCGGCCACAGCGGAGTCGGCAAGTCCACGCTGGTCAACGCCCTGGTGCCGACCGCGATGCGCCAGATCGGCGTGGTCAACGCGGTCACCGGCCGCGGCCGGCACACGTCCACGAGCGCGTTGCTGATGTCCCTGCCCGGCGGCGGCTGGATCGTGGACACCCCGGGGATCCGGTCGTTCGGGCTGGCGCACGTCGACCCCGAGCGGCTGATCGAGGCGTTCCCCGACCTGAACGAGCTCACCTCCGACTGCCCCCGCGGCTGCACCCACGCCGCCTCCGAGCCCGAGTGCGCGCTCGACGAGGCGGTCACCGAGGGCGGGGTCACCGCCGCCCGGGTCTCCGCGTACCGGCGGTTGTTGGAGTCGCGGGAGACCACCGTCTACTAGGCTGGTGAGGGTGCGGGCCATTTACCCCTAGGCGCCCCAGACCGCCCGCGCACCAAGGTCACCGACCATCACGACCAGCACCAGCGTGGCAACAGCCAGCAGCACCGCGAGCACGGCGAACACGTTGGCGACCGCCGGCTGCCGCGCCTCAGTCCCCGAGCCGCCGGTGCCGACCCGCGCCGGCACCGCGGCCAGCAGCACTGCGATGACCGCCACCACCGCGAACGCCAGCCCGACCCAGAGCAGCTGCTGGGCGCGGTGCTGGTGGTCGCTCACGAGCGGGTTGGCCGCCAGGGTCGGCCGGGTCTCCAGGAAGTTCTTGCCCGTCAGGTACGCCGCCACGATCGAACCGCCGGCCACGACCGAGAGCACCAGGGTGGGGAGCCGCAGCGAGGCCCGCTGTGCCTTGAGCGCCACGAAGGCGATCACCGCCAGCGCCGCGAGCGGGGTGAACACCACGGCGGCGTGGATGACGAGAGGATGCAGCGGGACTCCGTTGATCTCCATGGTTGACACGTTAACGAGATTCCCTAGGAATAGCCTGTGCGCCATGGCCTCCCAATACACCGACGATCTGCGGCTTGGCCACGTGCTGGCCGACGACGCCGACTCGCTGACCACGGCGAGGTTCAAGGCGCTCGACCTGCACGTGATGACGAAGCCCGACCTGACGCCGGTGACCGATGCCGACACCTCCGTGGAGGACGGCATCCGGCGCACCCTGTCCCGCGCCCGCCCGCGGGACGCCGTGCTCGGCGAGGAGAGCGGCGCCACCGGCCACTCGCAGCGGCAGTGGGTGATCGACCCGATCGATGGAACCAAGAACTTCGTCCGCGGCGTACCCGTGTGGGCGACGTTGATCGGGCTGATGGTCGACGGCGAGGTCGTGGTCGGCGTGGTGACCGCGCCGCAGCTCAACCGACGCTGGTGGGCGTCGGCCGGCGACGGCGCCTGGAGCGGCAAGTCGCTGCTCCGCGCGGCGCGTTGCCAGGTCTCCGACGTCTCCCGCCTCGAGGACGCCTCGCTGTCGTACTCCTCGATGGGCGGCTGGGACGAGCGCGGCCGGCTCGACGACTTCCTGTCCCTGGCCCGGCGCTGCTGGCGCACCCGGGCGTACGGCGACTTCTGGTCCTACATGCTGCTGGCGGAAGGTGCGGTCGACATCGCCGCCGAGCCGGAGCTCGAGCTGCACGACATGGCCGCCCTCGACGTGATCGTGCGCGAGGCCGGCGGCCTGTTCACCTCGCTCGAGGGCGAGGCCGGCCCCCACGGCGGCAACGCGCTGGCCAGCAACGGGCGGCTGCACGACCAGGCGCTCGCGTTCCTCGGCTCATTACCTGACGACACCGGCGACCTGGCCCGGCGCGGCGCCGGTTCCGTGCACGAGCTCAGCGCACGGAGGCGACCCGTGGGCGACGACGTCGAGTGACCGCGGCGACGATCAAGGGCGCCAGCAGCAGCCCGGCCAGGTCGAACCAGCCGTAGCCGCCCGCCGCGCCGCTCGGCGGGTTGCCGACCGTGACACCGAGGATCGGGTCGTGCAGCTGCCACGCCCAGGTGCCCAGGTGCGTGCCGGCGAGCTCGAGCCAGGTCACGACCACGGCGGCGCCGACGTAGACCGGACGCGACGGCCCCCACACCAGGAACCCGGCCAGGCAGAGGAACCAGAAGAAGCCGAGACCGTCGCGGCGCTCCGCGAGCAGCCAGCCGTACGACGCCCAGGCGCCGATCGCCACGCCCGCCACCACGGCGAGCGCCTTCAGGTGCCGCTGGACGGGCGGCCAGTGCCCCAGCGCCCAGGCGGAGAGGAACACCAGGCCGTGGCCCGGCGGAACGTACATCGGCACGTTGTGGAAGCGGTAGAGGTACACCTCGAGCAGCGGGCTGAACGTGAACTCCACCGCCGTCGCGACCGCCACCACCACCAGCGTCTGCGCCCGCACCAGCGGCGTACACGTCGTCAGGAACGCCAGCAACACCAGCCACGTCGCGGCCCCCAAGGCACGCTGCCGCCAGAGATCACCGCCACCTCCGACCCGGTCCAGCCACAGCATCAGCGTCAGCCAGCCCATCAGCGCGACGGCGACCCAGGGTCCGTTCCGTTCGTGGCGCATGGGTGCCATCCAACACCGTTGCCGACTATTCTCGGTTCATGAAGATCAAGGACGTGCTCAGCTCCAAGGCGAGCGGTGTGGTGATCACCATCGAGCCTGACGCGACCGTACGTGATCTCCTGCGCCTCCTCGCCGAGCACAACGTCGGCGCGCTCATCGTCAGCAGCGACGGCACGGCAGTGGAGGGCATCGTCTCGGAGCGGGACGTCGTACGCCGGCTCAACGACGACGAGGGCGTGCTCGACGCTCCCGTGAGCCAGATCATGACCAGCGAGGTCGCCACGTGCGAGATCACCGACGAGGTGAACAAGCTGATGGCGCTGATGACCGAGCGCCGGATCCGGCACGTGCCGGTGATGACCAAGGGCGAGCTGACCGGCGTGATCAGCATCGGTGACATCGTCAAGAAGCGGATCGACGAGCTCGAGTTCGAGCGCGACCAGCTCGACTCCTACGTGCACCAGACCTAGGAATCCTGCCCGGCCTCCTCGTCGAGCCAGAGGCAGAACGGGTGGCCGGCCGGGTCGAGGCACACCCGTACGTCGTCCTGCGGCTGGTGCTCCGCGAGGGTGGCGCCGCACTGCAGCGCGTGCGCCGTGGCCCCGGCGAGATCGGTGACGCGCACCTCAAGGTGCAGCTGCATCGGCGCTCGGCCGGGCTCGGTCGGCCAGACCGGCGGCTGGTACTGCTCGTCGTACTCGAAGGAGATGCTGACGCTCTCCGGACCACGTAGGAGCACCCACTTCCCCTCGTCGACGACCACCTGCCAGTCCAGCAGGCGCGCGTAGAACGTGGCCAGCGCCGGCGGGTCGGGGGCGCTGATGTTGACCGTGGAGACGCGGATGCCGTGCATGGCGCCGAGTCTGGCAGGGTGGACGCATGACTCACGAGAAGCCTGAGATCGACTTTCCCGGTGGTGAGCCGCCGGCCGACCTGCAGATCACCGAGGTCACCGAGGGTGACGGCGCCGAGGCCCGCGCCGGGCAGACCGTCGACGTGCACTACGTCGGCGTCGCGCACTCGTCCGGCGAGGAGTTCGACGCGTCGTACAACCGCGGCGCGCCGCTGTCGTTCCGTCTCGGCGTCGGCCAGGTCATCGCCGGCTGGGACCAGGGCGTGCAGGGCATGAAGGTCGGCGGCCGCCGCCAGCTGGTCATCCCGCCGCACCTCGCGTACGGCGAACGTGGTGCAGGTGGTGTCATCGGGCCGGGTGAGACGTTGATCTTCGTGGTGGACCTCGTCGACGTGAAGTAGTTGTCCACAGATCCGGCCGCGGGGGTGTCCGCGGGAGCGGTCGGCTAGGTACCTTCCAAGCAGATCTCGGGCCGGAAGGAAGCGCGTGATGCGCCGCAGGACAGTTCTCGCGGGGACCGTGACCTTGCTCGTCCTCGAGCTCGCCGGCTGCGGCTCGGACAACCCGAAGCCGTCGCCCCCGGCGAGTTCGTCGGCCTCCCCGAGTGCGTCGGCGTCGGATGTCGCGCCCACGATGCCGGCCGAGGCGAAGGGGACGGGTCCGGAGGCGGCCAAGGCGTTCGTGAAGCACTATCTCGCGACGTCTTGAGCTATGCACGCGCGGACAGGCGATGTTACCGAGCTGGGCGCGCTAGCTGGCGCCTCGTGCTGCAGTCATGCGATCGGTTCGACCGCGCAGATCGACGACACGTCTACGCGTCGGGTGGTACGCGACTGGGCACGGGGCTACAAGGCGCGCGAACCTTCAGGTCCAATCAACGGAGCACAGATCGATCGTGACAGCTGACGATCGATCCTGTTCCCTCAGCCGTGTACGCAGTGCGCATGCAAAGCCTCAACCGATCCAAATCGCGAGGTACCGCCAAGCCCGCTTCGAACTTGTCCGGCAGGCGGCAGGCTGGGTCGTCAGGGAATGGACACGGCTGCAATGAAGCAGCGCCTGCCTCGCCTCTGGTCTTCGCTCGATCGTGACTCGCTCATCGCCGCCACAGCTCGAGCTGCGCTGACTGCAGAGCATGCTGCCACCCACGCGTTCGACCGCAAACTTCGACCGTGCATCGTCTCAGTGTCATGCACCCGATTCGCAGCAGCCGGTCATCGACGCACTCGACCAGCCGGTGAACCTCGCTCGCTGTCTTCCCACCACGCGCCAACATCGGCGCCTGCGTGCGGCCCTCGCCCTGAACCCAGCAGCCTGCGCACCTGCACCCCCACCCGCCGCGCCGCCGGCAGCACCCGCCCTCACCGCCGGGCGCGTGCTCGAGGCGTTCCAGCGGATCCCGCTCCCCCACCTCCGGTCCGTGACCCAGCCGGACGAGAAGACGCTGGTCAACTTCGACACGATCTTCTACGTCGACGCCGACCAGTTCCAGCGCACGCTCACCCTCCTCGGCCGGCGCGTGACACTGGCGATCACTCCCAGCACGTTCACCTGGCACCACGGCGACGGCACCACAGCCGTCACGAGTGCCCCGGGCGCGCCGTACCCCAGCAAGGACGTCGTCTACCGCTATCAGAAGGCGCATCGCACCGTCGCGCACAGCGTCACGATCGTGTGGACCGCGCGCTACCGCGTCGGCAATGGGCCCTGGCAGGACGTCCCGGGTTCCGTGTCCACGAGCGGCCCGGCGACCGACCTCCGGATCGCCGAGGCGACCCCGGTGCTGACCGGCCAGCGCTGACCGCACCTCCCGATCCTTTCTGCACTTCCCCATCTCTTCTGACGGTTCCAGTGGCATGCACGCCGCTGGGAAGCGCCAGAAAACCTAGACACCTTGGGAATTCTCCGCCGCCCCCACAACCCGCACTCCCACCCCACCCACCACCACGACGTCCCCAACCACCAGCTGGCGACCCCGACGCGTCTCGACCTCGCCGTTCACCAGGACGGCGCCGTTGATCAGGAGCGGCTTGGCGTCGGAGCCGCTGTCGACGAGGTTCGCGAGCTTGAGGAACTGGCCGAGCCGGATCGACTCGTCGCGGATCGGGACGTCGTCGGAGGCGCGGGTCATGAGATCACCATCGACACAGCATGGATCACGAGCCCGACCAGGCCGCCGACGATGGTGCCGTTGATCCGGATGAACTGCAGGTCGCGGCCGACATGCAGCTCGATCTTGCGGGCGGCCTCGCGGCCGTCCCAGCGTTCGATGGTCTGGGTGATCACGCTGGTCAGCTCGGAGCCGTAGCGCTCAACCGCGAACACCGCGAAGTCCGAGGCCCAGCCGTCCAGCCGGGCGCGCAGGGCGTCGTCGCGACCGAGCCGCTCGCCGAACTCGACCAGCTCCCGCTCCGCGCGGGCGCGAAGCGGGCCATCGGCGTCGTCGAGCGCCTCGAGGAGCGAGAGCCGGAGGGCGTTCCAGATCGCCAACCCGGCGGTGACCAGCTGGGGGTGTCCCAGCAGCCGGTTCTTCAGCCGCTCCGCACGCTCCTGCGTCGCCTCGTCGGTCAGCAGGTCGTCGGCGAGCTGCCTCAGCATGCTGTCCAGCGCCGTGCGCGCGTGGTGGTGCGGGTCGGCTCGGATGTCGGCGACCCACCGGATCGCCTCCAGGTGCAGGCGTTCGGTGACCGCTGTGTTCAGGCGCTGCGGCGCCCACCACGGAGCCCGTTCACCGACCACCTCGGTGAACGTCTCCTGGTTGTGCACCAGCCAGCTGTGGGCCTCCTCGAGCACCAGGTCGACCAGTCCGTGGTGCGCGTCGTCGGCCACGATCTCCTTGAGCAGACCGCCGGCCACGGGGCTGAACGGCTCCTGCTGGAGCCGCGGGATGATCACCTCGTTCACCACCACGGCGATGTCCTCTTCGCGCACCCTGCGGATGCCGATCGCCGCGAGCGTCGCTCCCTCCCGTACGACGCGCGCCGCGTTGGCGGGCTGAGTCAGCCACTCCCCCATCCGCTTCGACACCGTCGCACTCGCGAGCCGCTCGCGGATCACCTGCTCCTGCAGGAAGTTCTCGGCCATGAACTGTTCGAGACCTCGTCCGAGGTCGTCCTTGCGCTTCGGGATCAGCGCCGTGTGCGGGATCGGCAGGCCCAACGGGTGCTTGAACAGCGCCGTCACCGCGAACCAGTCCGCGATCGCACCCACCATCGACGCCTCGGCGCCGGCGTTGACGAAGCCGAGCACACCGCCCTGGCCGTGCGTGGCGACGTACACCACCGCCGCGAACACCAGCAGCGACACCGCCACGGTGCGCATTCGCCGCAGCCGGACGCGCCGCTCCTCGTCGGCCTCGGGGTTGGGCGTCAGCAGGGAGACAGTCACCCGGTGAAGGCTAATGGTGCATGTGTTCGTGCGTGATCGCGTGCCCCCGGCCGCGCGCCAGCAGCCACCGGTTCACCGGGTACGCCGCCACGAAGGCGACCGTGAGCGCGACGGCCAGCGAGCCCCAGTAGAGCCGGCTCAACAGGCCGGCCGCCATCGCACCCGGCACCACCAGCACGACCAGGTTGTCGACGACCTCCATCACCAGGATCGACAGCGTGTCGGCGGCCAGCACCAGCCGGAGCGCTTGGCCGAGCCCGATCCCGTTGCGCAGCAGCGGCAGCGTCGAGAGCGCGTAACCGGTCAGGAACGCGAGCACGAAGGCGAGCGCCACGGTCGCCCCGTTCGACAGCCCGATCGCACTCCCGATCACCAGGCCGGCGACCTCGCCGATCGCGCAGCCGGCCAGGCAGTGCAGCGTGGCGCTGAGCGCCATCCGGTTCACGTCCATGGCGCGGCAACCTATACCCTCCGGGGGTATATTCCATCCATCATCTCCCTACCGCCCGGTAGCCTCGCCGTCATGAAGCTGCACCTCACCGACGAGGAGAGCGCGTTCCGCGAGGAGATGCGCACGTTCTTCACCACCGAGATCCCCCAGGAGATCCGCGACACGATCGCGTCCGGCCACCACGTCGGCAAGGACGGCGTCGTACAGACCCAGCAGATCCTCAACCAGGCCGGCCTCGCGGTGCCGAACTGGCCCGTCGAGTGGGGCGGCCGCGACTGGACGCCGCTGCAACGCCACATCTGGCACGAGGAGCTGCAGCTCGCGTGCGTTCCGCCGCCGCTGGCGTTCAACGCGAACATGGTCGGCCCGGTGATCGCGAACTTCGGCTCCCAGGAGCAGAAGGAGCGGTTCCTCCCGCCGACCGCCAACCTCGACATCTGGTGGTGCCAGGGCTTCTCCGAGCCCAACTCCGGCTCCGACCTCGCGTCACTCTCCACCAAGGCCACGCGCGACGGCGACGACTGGATCCTCAACGGCCAGAAGACCTGGACCACGCTCGGCCAGTACGCCGACTGGATCTTCGTGCTCTGCCGCACCGACCCTGAGGCCGAGCGCAAGCAGCAGGGCATCTCCTTCATCCTGTGCCCGATGGACGCCGAGGGCGTGACGCTCCGCCCGATCGAGCTGATCGACGGCAGCGTCGAGGTCAACGAGGTGTTCTTCGAGGACGTCCGCGTCCCCGGCGACCTGCTCGTCGGCGAGGAGAACAAGGGCTGGAGCTACGCCAAGTTCCTCCTCGGCAACGAGCGCGTCGGCGTCGCCCCGGTCGGTGCCACCAAGCGCGCGCTGGCCACGGTCAAGCAGCACGCCGAGGAGACCGGCCGGCTCGACGACCCGCTCCTCGCCGCCCAGATCGTCGGGCTCGAGAACGAGCTTCTCGCCCTCGAGCTGACCGCACTCCGGGTGGTCGCGAACTCCGCTGACGGCAAGCCGCACCCGGCCTCCTCGGTGCTCAAGCTCAAGGGCACCGAGATCCAGCAGGCCGTCTCCGAGCTCGCGGTCGACCTCGGCGGCCCGCTCGCGCTCGCCTCGGGGGCCACCGACGACTCCGACATCCCCGAGTGGGCGCGGGTCTCGGCGCCGGCGTACCTCAATCTCCGCAAGGCGTCGATCTACGGCGGGTCCAACGAGATCCAGCGCCAGATCATCGCCGGCACGATCCTGGGCCTCTGAGAGGCCACGACAAAAGGACTGGGACATGGACTTCACCCTGGACTCCGAGCAGACCGCACTCCGCGACGCCGTCCGCGGCCTCCTCAAGGGGTACGACGCCGAGCACCGTCGCGAGGTGACGAAGAACGACCCCGGTTTCGACGAGGACATGTGGAGCAAGCTGGCCGAGATGGGCGTCCTCGGCCTGCCGTTCTCCGAGGACGACGGCGGCATGGGCGCCGGCCAGGTGGAGGTGTCGGTCGTCGCCGAGGAGTTCGGCCGCGTGGTCGCGCCGGAGCCCTTCGTCGAGGCGGTCGTCCTCGCCGGCGGCATCGTGGCCGCGTGCGGCAGCGACGAGCAGAAGAAGGAGATCCTCGGCGGCATCTCCTCCGGGGAGATCATCCCCGCGTTCGCCTGGGCCGACCCGACGGGCGGTGAGAAGGGCGTCACCGTCGACGGCGACACGCTCACCGGCGTCAAGGAGCCGGTGCTCAACGGCGGTCGGGCCGACACGATCATCGTGTTCGCCGAGGGCCTGCTGTTCCTGGTCGACGGCGCCGCCACCGAGCGCACGTCGTACCGCACCTTCGACGGTGGCCGCGCCGCCCGGATCCGGTTCGACAAGACCCCCGCGACTCCGCTGGGCGACCCCGGCGACGCCACCGAGGCGACCCAGTCCGTGATCGCCGCGGCCCAGGTCGCCTACGCGCACGAGGCCCTCGGCGCCATGGACTCGCGCGCTCAAGCTGACCACGTCGTACCTCACGACGCGCAAGCAGTTCGGCGTCTCGCTCAACCGCTTCCAGGCGCTCACCTTCCGCGCGGCCGACATGTACACCTCGCTCGAGCTGACCCGCAGCATCGTCAGCTGGGCCACCATGGTCCTGGCCGACGACGACGTCTCGCCGGAGAAGAAGCGCGAGGCGGCAGCCCGCGCCAAGCTCCAGGTGAGCAAGGCCGGACGGCACATCGGCCAGGAGGCGATCCAGCTCCACGGCGGCATCGGCATGACCGCTGAGTACTCCGTCGGCTGGCTGACCGCCCGGCTCACCGCGATCGACCACCTGCTCGGCGACGGCCGTCAGCTCACCGGCCAGCTCGCCCGCGGGCTCGCGTCGTACGGCGTCGTCGAGCCGCTCCCCTGACCCCGTTGAGTTGGGCCTCGCGCTCCGTTGAGTTGGGCCTCGCGCTCCGTTGACTCGGGCCTTGCGCTCCGTTGAGTGTGAGCCGCACACGCATCTCGATGGGGCCGGAGGCCGATCTCAACGAGGGGTTCAGTCGCCGACCCAGAACCCGCGACCACCGCCGCCGAACCAGTCCCCGAACTGCTCGCGGTAGGACCCCAGCGGCGACCGCGAGCCCAGGTAGCTGCCCACGACCGCGGCACCGAGGTCGTCGAGCTCCGGGGCAACCACCTTGCCGTCGACCCGGCGCGCCATCTGGTCGATGAAGCGCGCCAGCCCGGGGTCCTCGCCCAGCCGGAAGAACGTGGTCTGCGCGCCGAGGCGGCCGGCGTTGTCGAGCTCGCGGACGCTGTAGGCCACGGTGAGCGGGTGCGGCGGGTAGGAGAAGTAGACCTCCCCGTCGGGCTCGAGGTGCGACGTTGGCTCGCCGTCGGTGACGATCAGCAGCACCGGCTGCGCGCTCGGGTGCTTGCGGAAGTGGCGATTGGCCAGGAGCAGGGCGTGGTGCAGGTTGGTGCCCTTGTCCCACATCGCGTCGAGTGCGGTGAGCTGCTCGATCTCCATCACCTCGGCATGGCGGCCGAAGCCGATCAGCTGCAGGGCGTCGCCGCGGAAGCGTGACTGCACCAGGTGGTGCAGCGCCAGCGCGGTGCGCTTCATCGGCACCCAGCGGCCGTCCATCGCCATCGAGAACGACGTGTCGACCAGCAGCGCGACCGCGGCCTGGGTGCGGGCCTCGGTCTCCATCACCTCGACGTCGCCGATCTCGAGTCGTACGCCGTGCGCCGTGTCCACACCCTCTGCCGCGCTGCGGACCACGGCGTTGGTCACCGTGCGGGTGACGTCCCACGGCTCGGTGTCGCCGAACACCCACTCACGCGTGGCCCCGCTGCGCTCCCCCGCCGCTCCGGCGTGGTGCATGTCGCGGTTGCCCTGCCGCCCCGACATCCGCTGGGCCACGTCGCGCAGCAACGCCTTGCCGAGCTGTCGCATCGCCTTCGGGGACAGCCGCAGCTGCCCGTCGGAGGTGCGCTTCAGGTAGCCGGAGTCTCGCAGCGCCTTCTCCAGCTCGGCGAGCGTGCGGGCGTCGACGGTGGCCTCGTCCCCGAGCTGGCGGGCGAGCTTGTCGAGGTCGACGTCGTCCATCCGCGAGCCGTTGTAGGACTGCGAGAGCTGCTCGGACAGGTCGTCGAGGTCGGCGAGGTCCTGCAGGACACCGGTGCCGTCGCCGAGGCCGAGGCCCTGTTCGCCGTCGAACCGTTCGGAGCCGCCCCAGTCCTCGCCCGGACGCAGCGCGCGCAGGTTGTCGTCGAGCGCGGACAACGACTGCATCAGCTCGGGCGAGCCGAACGCCTGCTGGGACAGGGACATCAGCTCGGCGCGCTGCTCGGGCGTCATCGAGTTCATCATCCGCTGCGCCGCGGCGGACCGCTGGGCGAGCGCGTCCAGGAGCTCGTCGATGTTCTGGGGGTTCTCCGGGAAGAAGTCGCCATGCTTGTCCATGAACTCCGAGAACATCTGGTCGGTGTCCTCGCCGAGCCGATGCGCCTCGAGCATCCGGTTGAGGTCGGTGAGCATCTCGTTGACGCGCGCGCGGTCCTCGTCGGTCGCGTTCTCCATCGCCTGCTTCATGCCGGCGAAGCGCTGGTCGAGCAGCTCCCGGCCGAGCAGGTCCTTGATCTTCTCGTAGTCCTCGCGAGCCTCCGAGGACTGCCAGTCGTAGTCGCTCAGCTCGCTGACCGCGGCCGCGGTCGAGGACGGCAGGTTGTCCAGCTGCATCTCACGGAAGGCGCGGTCGGAGTCGTCGAGATCGACGTCGCGGGCGAGCTGCTTGCGCTCCTCCAGGACGGCGTGCTCGAGCAGCTCCCGGACCTCCTGCAGCGTGCCGTCGAGATTGTGCCGCTGCAGCAGGTCACGGCGGCGCTCGGCGACGCGGCGGGCAAGGTCGTCGAGACCCCGCTGGTCGCGACCGCCGCGCCGCAGGAACTCCTGCATGGCGCGCTCCGGCGAGTAGCCGGCCATCACGTCCTGCCCGATCGAGTCCAGCGCCTCGGCGAGGTCGACCGGGGGCGCCAGCGGGTCCGGTCCGCCGGAGTAGCGGCCGTAGCGTGCGCGGTGCTTGTCGAGGCGGGCCATGGTCAGCCGTAGACCGTCTCGCCGCCGGCGGAGTCCTTGTCGACCTTGCGCGCGAGGTACAGGCCCTCCAGCGCGAGCTCGAGGGCGCTGGCCCGCTCGCCGTCGTTGGTCGCCTCGAGCCGGTCGCACACCTCGTCGTAGAGCTCCGACTCACCGAGCACCGGCAGCCCGGCCAGGAAGTCGCGCGCCGTCACCTGCTCGCCCGTGCTGACCGACGCGCCCTCCTCGATGGCGGCGACGAGCAGCGCGAAGTCGATCCCGCGCAGCCGGTGCCGCACGGTGTCTGCCGTCGCGGTGCGGAGCAGGTGCTCGAGGATCTCGCGTTCGCGTCCCTCCTCGCCGGTCTCGAACTCGACCTTGCCGCCGAGCACGTCGACCGCGGTCTCCAGGTCGACCACCCGGGCCACCGCCTCGGTCTCGCCCTGGGAAGTCGCCCGGTGCAGCGCCGCCGCCGCGACGGTCTCGGCGCCGGCGATCGAGAACCGGGCGGAGACGCCGGAGCGCTGGTCGACCGACTGCGACTCGCGCAGCGCCCGGGTGAAGCGGGCCAGGATCTCGACCAGGTGGTCCGGTACGGCGCCGACCAGGTGGGCCTCCTGCCGGATCACGGCCACCTCGTCCTCGAGCGCCACCGGGTAGTGGGTGCGGATCTCGGCGCCGAACCGGTCCTGGAGCGGCGTGATGATCCGGCCGCGGTTGGTGTAGTCCTCCGGGTTGGCGCTGGCCACCACCAGCACGTCGAGCGGCAGTCGGAGCACGTAGCCACGGATCTGGATGTCGCGCTCCTCCATCACGTTGAGCATCGCGACCTGAATCCGCTCGGCCAGGTCGGGAAGCTCGTTGATCGCGACGATGCCGCGGTGGGAGCGCGGGATCAGGCCGAAGTGGATGGTCTCCGGGTCGCCGAGCGAGCGACCTTCCGCCACCTTCATCGGGTCGACGTCGCCGATCAGGTCGGCCACGGACGTGTCCGGGGTGGCCAGCTTCTCGGCGTACCGCTCGTCGCGGTGCTTCCACTCCACGGGCAGCGCGTCCCCCTCCGCGGCCACCCGCCGCTGCGAGGCGTGGGTGACCGGGGCGTAGGGGTGTTCGCCCAGCTCGGAGCCCGCGATCACCGGCGTCCACTCGTCGAGCAGGCCGACCAGAGTGCGGAGCAGCCGGGTCTTGCCTTGGCCGCGCTCGCCGAGGAGCACCACGTCGTGGCCGGCGAGCAGGGCCCGCTCCAGCTGGGGGATCACGGTGCTCTCGAAGCCGTGCAGCCCGGGCCACGGGTCACGGCCCTCGCGGAGCGCGTCGAGCAGGTTGCCGCGGATCTCCTCACGCAGCGTCCGGAGCCGATGGCCCGACGCGGTGAGCTCGCCGAGGGTGGAGATGGTGGGAGGGGAGGTCTGGGTCACGCTTTTCACGCTACCCAGCCACACAACGTGGCGGGTGACAGCGATGTGAACGCGGGAAGGGCCAGTTACCACGGTCCCGTGGTATTTGGCCCCTCAGGCCGCGGTCGCCACGACCACGACGACCCGGACGCCACAGCGCGGGCAGTGCTCGCGGTGGCACAGGTCCAGCTCCTGGCCGCAGGTGCAGGTCGTGGCGGACACGGACGGGTGGTCCGCCAGCCAGACCTCTCGCTCCGTCGTCATCGCTGCCACCGCCTCCACCTCATCGTTCGGGTCCTACATCAGTACGGACCCGGACATTCGGTCCCTGATACCTGTTCGGACCCGACCGCCGTTTCGGATTCATCGCCCGGCTACCGATGAGTCCGGCCACCGGCCCGGGTCGACAGTGGCATGACCTATGTCCTGGTACCCGGCGCGGGCGGCGACGCGTCGTACTGGCACCGGGTGGTGCCCCTGCTCGAGCTGGACGGCGAGCGCGTTGTCGCCGTCGAGCTGCCCACCGAGGACCCGGACGCCGGGCTCGCGGCGTACGCCGACGCGATCGTCGTGGCGAGTAGAGACGCCACCGACGTCACTCTGGTCGCGCAGTCGATGGGCGCCTTCTCTGCGCCGCTCGCCTGCGACCGGCTCGACGTTCGCCGGATCGTCCTCGTGAACGCGATGGTGCCGCGCCCGGGAGAGACGGCCGGCGAGTGGTGGGAGGCGACCGGACAGATGGCCGCCCGACGCGAGCACGAGACCGCCGAGGGTCGTGACCCGGACGCCCCCTTCGACGTACGCGAGTGCTTCTTCCACGACGTACCGCCGCAGGTGACCCGCGAGGCGTTCGCGCGCGCCGAGAAGGGGCAGGCCGACCGACCCTTCGGCGAACCGTGGCCGCTGGCTGCCTGGCCCGACGCGCCCACCACCGGCGTCGCAGGCCGCGACGACCGGCTGTTCCCGGTGGAGTTCCAGCGACGCGTCGCGCGGGAGCGGATCGGCGTCGAGCTCGACGTGCTGCCCGGCGGCCACCTGCTCGCCCTCGCGCAGCCGGAGGCGCTGGCGGCGTACCTGCGCGGCTGACCCGTCCGGACGGACAGTTGCGCGTGGGGCCGGGTGACGGTGTGCTTGGACATCCGCCAGGGGAGGACAGGACACCACCATGACCCAGACCGTCGAGCCGGCCACGACCACCGCCGACGACACCGCGAACCGCTGGTTCGCCGACTTCGAGGCCGCACTGAAGGCGCGTGACGTCGCCGCCGCGGCCGGGATGTTCGCCACCGAGTCGTACTGGCGCGACCTGGTGTCGTTCACCTGGAACCTCAAGACCGTCGAGGGCCGCGAGGGTGTCGCCGACCTGCTGGAGCACACGCTAGAGAGCACCGACCCGTCCGGCTTTGCCCTGGACGAGCCCGCCGAAGAGGCAGACGGCGTGGTGACGGCGTGGTTCCGGTTCGAGACCGCCGTCGGCCGGGGCCGCGGCCTGCTCCGGCTGGTCGACGAGGCCGGGCCGAAGGCGTTCACGTTCCTCACCACGCTCTACGAGCTGAAGGGCCACGAGGAGCCGCGCAACGAGCACCGCCCGATGGGCGCCGAGCACGGCGCGAACAAGCAGCGGAAGACCTGGAAGGAGCACCGCCAGCAGGAGGCCGAGACCCTCGGCAGCACCACGCAGCCGTACGTGCTGGTCGTCGGCGGCGGCCAGGGTGGCATCGCCCTCGGCTCCCGGCTGCGGCAGCTCGGCGTACCCAGCCTCGTGATCGACAAGCACCCGCGGCCCGGCGACCAGTGGCGCAACCGCTACAAGTCGCTCTGCCTGCACGACCCGGTCTGGTACGACCACCTGCCGTACCTGAAGTTCCCCGAGAACTGGCCGGTCTTCTCGCCCAAGGACAAGATCGGCGACTGGCTGGAGTCGTACGTCCGGATCATGGAGGTGCCGTACTGGTCGAGCACCACCGCCACCAGCGCGACCTGGAACCCGGAGAACGAGGAGTGGGTGGTCGAGGTCGAGCGCGAGGGCCAGCCCCTGACGCTGCGCCCCAAGCAGCTGGTGCTCGCGACCGGCATGTCCGGCAAGCCGAACCTGCCCGACTTCCCGGGCATGGACGTGTTCAAGGGCGACCAGCACCACTCGTCCGCGCACCCGGGGCCGGACGCGTACGCCGGCAAGAAGTGCGTCGTGGTCGGCAGCAACAACTCGGCGTTCGACATCTGCGGCGCCCTCTGGGAGCACGACGCCGACGTGACGATGGTGCAGCGCAGCTCGACCCACATCGTGCGGAGCGACTCGCTGATGGACATCGGGCTCGGCGACCTCTACTCCGAGCGTGCGGTCGCGGCGGGTGTCACCACCGAGAAGGCGGACCTGATCTTCGCCTCGCTCCCCTACCGGATCCTGCACACGTTCCAGATCCCGGCCTATGAGGCGATGGCCGAGCGGGACAAGGACTTCTACCAGCGGCTGGAGGCGTCCGGCTTCGACCACGACTGGGGCGACGACGGCTCCGGGCTGTTCATGAAGTACCTGCGCCGCGGCTCCGGCTACTACATCGACGTGGGCGCCGCCGACCTCGTCGCCAATGGCGACGTGAAGCTCGCGCGCGGCCAGGTCGACCACCTGACCGAGGACGCCGTCGTCCTCCGGGACGGCACCGAGCTCCCCGCCGACCTGGTCGTCTACGCCACCGGCTACGGCTCGATGAACGGCTGGGCCGCCGACCTCATCGACCAGGAGACCGCAGACCGCCTCGGCAAGGTATGGGGGCTCGGCTCCGAGACCACCAAGGACCCCGGCCCCTGGGAGGGGGAGCAGCGCAACATGTGGAAGCCGACCCAGGTGCCGCACCTATGGATGCACGGCGGCAACCTCCACCAGTCGCGGCACTACTCGCTCTACCTGGCGCTCCAGCTCAAGGCGCGGCTCGAAGGTATCGATACCCCGGTCTACGCGCTGCAGGAGGTGCACCACACCGGCTGAAGGGGTGTGCTCGGCGAACCTCGCGCGGGCCTAGGTTCGGGTCATGACGCGATTCGGGTACACGTTGATGACCGAGCAGAGTGGCCCGAAGGAGCTGGTCCGGTACGCCGCCGCCGCTGAGCAGGTCGGGTTCGACTTCGAGGTGTCGAGCGACCACTTCTTCCCGTGGCTCTCGGCCCAGGGCCACGCGCCGTACGCCTGGACGGTGCTCGGCGCGGTGGCCCAGGTGACCGAACGGGTCGAGCTGATGACCTACGTGACCTGTCCGATCCTCCGCTACCACCCCGCCGTCGTGGCCCAGAAGGCCGCGACCCTGCAGATCCTCGCCGACGGCCGGTTCACCCTCGGCCTCGGCGCCGGTGAGAACCTCAACGAGCACGTCGTCGGCCAGGGCTGGCCGAGCATCGACGTCCGCCAGGACATGCTCGCCGAGGCGATCGAGGTGATCCGCGAGCTCCACGGCGGCGACCTGGTGACATACGACGGGGAGCACTTCCGCGTCGACTCTGCACGCATCTGGGACGTGCCCGAGCAAGGCGTCGACATCGCGCTCGCGGTCAGCGGCGAGAAGTCGGTCACGCGGTTCGCCCCGCTGGCCGACCACCTGATCGCGGTCGAGCCGAAGGACGACCTGATCACGGCGTGGAACAAGGCCGAAGGCGCACCGCAGATCGGCGACTCGGCGCGCGCCATCGGCCAGATCCCGATCAGCTGGGACCCGGACGCCGCGGCCGCGACCGAGCGCGCGCACGACCAGTTCCGCTGGTTCGCCGGCGGCTGGGCGGTCAACGCCGACCTCCCCACCACCGCTGGCTTCGCGGGCGCTACCCAGTTCGTCCGACCGGAGGACGTCGCCGACGCCATCCCCTGCGGCCCCGACCTCGACGCGATCGTCGAGGCGGTCAAGCCGTTCTGGGAGTCCGGTTTCACCGACGTCGCGATCGTCCAGATCGGCGACGAGACGCAGCAGCAGTTCCTCGACCAGGTCGCCGGGCCGCTGCTGGAGAAGCTGCGCGCAGCCGCCGGCTGACGGCAGGAACCCTCACGATGGACCGAACGCCCCGATCAGGCGGCATTTCCGCCCACGGAGCCCCGTTCGGTCCGTCGTACGTGCCACCACGTCACGGAGCACGCCGGATGATCGGGATCACCGGCGCTCCGGGAGCCGGCAAGACCACCTACGCGAGGGAGTACGCCGCCAGGCTCGGTGCGCGGGCGGCGTACCTCCCGATGGACGGCTTCCACCTCGCCGACGTGACCCTCGACCGGCTCGGCCTGCTCGGGCGCAAGGGCGCGCCGGAGACGTTCGACGCCTGGGGGTACGCCGCCCTGCTGAACCGGCTGCGGGTGCGGAGCGGACACCCGGTCTACGCACCCGGCTTCGAGCGCGACCTCGAGCAGCCGATCGCCGCCGCCGTCACCGTGCCACCGGAGACCGAGGTAGTGGTCACGGAGGGCAACTACCTCCTGCTCGACCTGCCCGAGTGGCGCGCCGTGCGGGCCGAGCTGGACGAGGTCTGGTTCGTCGAGGTCGACGACGTCGTACGACGGGCGCGGCTGGTGGCGCGGCACGTGGCCTTCGGCAAGAGCCCGGCCGACGCCGAGCGCTGGGTGGCCGAGGTCGACGACCCCAACGCCCTCCTCGTCGCCTCCACCCGGGGTCGGGCGGACCGGCTCTTGGCGGGATCCACCCCACGGGAGGGTTAGAGTCGAAGCATGCCCCCCACCACGCACCCGTCCGACGTCGCCGCCGAGATCGAGCCCGAGGTCGTCGCCGAGACCGACACCGGGGCGGAGGAGACGCAGGTCGCCTGGGCCGGGGCCGCGCGGGAGGTCCTGCTCAAGACGGCCAGGTCCTACGGGTCCCTGATCACCCAGCAGAAGCTGGCCACCCAGATCCAGGACCGCACCAACCTGCACACCGACCGCCAGATCCGGCACTGGCTCGGCGCCGTGCTGCGGAGGGTCGCCGAGGAATCGGCCGCGCGTGACGAGCCGCTGCTGATCGCCCTTGTCGTCGATGCCCGCGGCAGCGTCGGTGACCTCTACGCGAAGACCCTCCTCGACCTGCGCGGCGAGGAGATCGACCACGTCGACGACCACGCGGCCCGCGAGCGGCTCGCCTGTCACGAGTACTTCGGCGCCAACCTGCCCTCCGGGGGCGGTCTCGCGACGCTGGCGCCCCAGGTGGCCGCCGCCCGCACCCGCACCCGCAAGAAGGCGGCCGAGGAGCGGGTCATCCCGATCTGCCCGAACTGCTACACCGCGGTGCCCGCGACCGGGGTGTGCGACAACTGCGGGTGACCCTGTCCGGCTGGATGTGAGCCCGATCTTCGTCGTGCAGCGGCACGAGGCGACCGCGCTGCACTACGACCTGCGGCTGCAGGTGGGCGACGTGCTCGCGTCATGGGCGGTCCCCAAGGGGCCCTCGCTAGACCCGCGTGTGAAGCGCCTGGCCAAGCAGGTGGAGGACCACGAGCTCGGCCATGCGACGTTCGAGGGTCAGGCGGGACGTCATCGCGGCGGCCCCGGCACGGTGATCGTCTGGGACACCGGCGAGCTCACCAACCTCACCGAGCGCGACGGAGAGCAGGTCGAGCTCGCGGACGCGGTCGCCGCCGGGCACCTCAAGGTCGCGCTGCACGGTCAGAAGCTCAGCGGCGCGTTCGCGCTGACGCGTACGTCGATGGGCGGTGACCCGAGGAACTGGATCCTGGTCAAGGTCGACGACGACGGCGCCGACCGCGAGCGCCGGCCGGAGGAGGACGAGCTGCGCTCGGTGCTCAGCGGACGCACCAACGAGGACCTGCGGAGCTGAGGTTCAGCCGTGCACCCGCTCGCCGCCGACCCAGGTGCCGAGCACGCGGGTCGCGGAGATCTCCTCGACCGGGCACGTGGTCAGGTCCCGGTCGAGAAGTGCGAGGTCCGCGAGACGTCCCGGCTCGATCCGCCCCGCGTCGTCGCGGTGGTTCACCCACGCCGACCCCTCGGTGTACGCCGCCAGCGCGTCACCCAGGCGCAGCCGCTGCTCGGGGAGGAACGCGGGTGGGTCGCCGACCCGCTCCTCCGGCGGTGCGATCCGGTTGACCGCCACATGCATGCCCCACAAGGGATCCGGGCTGGTCACCGGCCAGTCGCTGCCGGCGACGAGCCGGGCGCCGGCGTCGCGGAGCGCGGCGAACGGGTACTGCCACGTGCTCCGCTCCGGGCCCAGGAACGGGATCGTGAGCTCGTCCATCTGCGGCTCGTGCGCGGCCCACAACGGCTGCATGTTCGCGGCCACGCCGAGATCGGCGAACCGTCGTACGTCGTCGGGGTGCACCACCTGGATGTGCGCGATGTGGTGCCGTGGATCGTGCCCCGGCGGTCGAGGCTGTCGAGACCCGCGCTCGCGGGCCGCCTCGAACGCGTCCAGCGCGTCGCGGACGGCACGGTCGCCGATCGCGTGCACATGCACCTGGAAGCCCTCGGCGTCCAGCCGCGGCACCGCCTCGAGCAGCACCTCGCGCGGCACGAAGGAGAGGCCTGTGTTGTCGGTGGGGTGACCGCGGGCGTCGAGGTACGGCGCGCCCATCGCAGCCGTGAAGTTCTCGGCGACACCGTCGGCCATGATCTTGACGCTCGTCGCGCGGAAACGGCCGCCGGTGAGCTCCTCGCGCCTGGCCACGAGGTCGGCCACCTGTGCGGCAACGTCGTCGACTCCGCGCGGCCACCAGAGCGCACCCACCACGCGCGCCGTGAGGGTGCCGTCGAGCACCGCCTGCCGGTAGGTGTATCCGTTGTCGGGCACCGCGTCGTACGCGCCCACGATCGCGTCCTGCCAGCCGGTGATCCCGAGCGCGTGCAGGTAGCGCTGGCCCTCCAGCAGCCCGGCCATCATCTCGGCCGGCCCGGGCTTGGGCACCAGCCGTTCGACCAGCGCCATCGCCCCCTCGTGCAGGGTTCCGGTCGGGCGACCGTCGGCGTCGCGCTCGATCCGCCCGCTCTCCGGGTCTGGGGTCCGCTCGTCCACACCGGCCAGGGCCAGCGCCCGGGAGCTGACCCAGGCGCCGTGGTGGTCGCGGTTGACGAGGTACGCCGGCCGGTCGCCCACGGCGGCGTCCAGCGAGGCCGCTGTCGGCGTGCCGCCCGGGAAGGCCGCCATCTCCCAGCCGGCGCCGACGATCCAGTCCAGCTCCGGCCGCGCCTCGGCGTACGCGCGGATGCACTCGAGGTACGCCGGCTCACCCTTCGCACCCGGTCAGGTCGCAGGTACGACGCTCGATGCCACCCTGGATCGGGTGTGCGTGTGCGTCGGTGAAGCCGGGCACCAGCAGCCCGCCCTGCAGGTCCACTGTCGCGGCGCCCGGTCCGGCCCGCTCGCGGGTCTCGGGTCCGCCGACGGCGAGGATCGCACCGTCGCGCACCACGACGACGCCGTCCGGGCCGTCGACACCGAGCACCCGGCCACCGGACAGCACGAGGTCGGTCATCGGAGCTCGACGTACGTGCGCGGGACCCGGGCCCCGATCCGGGTGACGATCTCGTAGTGGATGGTGTCGAGCGCCTCCGCCCAGTCGTGCGCACGCGGCTCGCCGTCCGTGCCCGGCCCGAACAGCACGGCCTCGTCGTCGTCGCTGACGTCGTGGTCGCCGACGTCGACCACGAACTGGTCCATGCAGACCCGACCGCTGATCCGGAACTGCCGGCCGTTGACCGCGACGGGTGCGGTGTTCGACCCGTGACGCGGCACCCCGTCGCCGTAACCCAGTGGCACCAGGGCGAGCGTGGTCTCGCGGTCGGTCGTGTAGGTGTGGCCGTAGGAGACGCCCTCGCCGGCCCGGACGCGCTTCACGTTGGCCAGGGTCGCGCGCAGGGTCATCGCCGGCACCAGCCCGTGGTCGCCCTCGACCGGCGACAGGCCGTAGATCGCGATACCCGCGCGCACCAGGTCGAAGTGGGTCTCGGGCAGGGTCAGGGCCGCTGCCGAGTTGCCGAGGTGGCGCCAGCGCACCGGCAGTCCGGCGGCCTCCGCATGCGCGAGTGCCTCCCGGTAGCGCCCGAGCTGGCGTTCGACCGACGGGTGCCCGGGCTCGTCGGCGCAGGCGAGGTGGCTCCACACGCCGGTCGCCTCGACCCCGTCGGTCGCGCCGGCCTCGTGCACGAGGTCGGCCCACACGGCGTCGTACGCGCCGTTGCGCGAGAGCCCGGTGTCAGCCTTGAGCTGCACGTGCGCCGTGGTCGCGGTCTCGCGGGCCGCGTCGCCGACCATGCGCAGCTGCCGGGCGCTGTTGACCGAGATGTCGACCCCGGCGACGACGGCGTCGCGGAGCCCGTCGTACTCGCCCACGGTCCAGAGCCAGGCGAGCACCGGGGTGTCGATCCCGGCGGCGCGCAGCGTAAGCGCCTCCTCGAACGTCGCCGTGCCCAGCCAGGAGGCACCGCCGGCCAAGGCGGCGCGAGCCGACGGGAGGATGCCGTGACCGTAGCCGTCGGCCTTGACCACCGCCATCACCTCGGCGGAGGTGCCGCGCCGGAGCGTCGTGACGTTGTCACGGATCCGGTTCAGGTCGACCCGGGCCTCCGCGCGCAGCACGCGGTCAGTCTGTCAGAGGTGCGCCCGTGGGCCCTGGGGGATCCGGCGTCGGGGCCGGAGTGCGCGTCGGAGTCGGAGTCGGCTTGGGCGTCGGCTTGGGCGTCGGCTTGGGCGTCGGCTTGGGCGTCGGCTTGGGCGTCGGCTTGGGCGTCGGCTTGGGCGTCGGCTTCGGGCGTCGGCTTGGGCGTCGGCTTCGGTTTGGGTGTCGGCTTGGGCTTGGGCTTGGGTGTCGGCTTGGGCTTGGGCTTGGGCTGTCGGCTTGGGCTTGGGCTTTGGGTGATGCGCGGCCTTCGCCTTGGCCTTGCGCGTTTTCTTCGCCTGGGCCTTGCGCGCCTTCTTCGCCGCCTTGGCCGCGTCCTTCTCGGCCTGCTTCTCCGCCTTGAGCAGTGCCTCGATCTCGGGGTGCGGCACCGGGCTGGTGAGCAGTGACGGCACACCGGCCGTGTGTGCACGGAACCAGCCGCCGTGCCAGCCGGTGGTCAGCTTCTGGCGCTGCGCCTGGGTGCACAGCAGGTTGCCGTCGTACGGGCCGGTGAGCCACTGCGTCATCACGACCGGGCCGTCCGTGAACGGCCGCGCGCACGCCTCGCGCGCTCGGTCGATGCCGCCCAGGCCGACCGCCACCCACTGTGGCAGCTTGGTGTGCCAGTTGTTCGTGATCATCCACCAGTAGCCTCCGGTGGAGTAGACGCCGACGTTCTTGCCGGCCTTGCGCAGGGTGTGGACCCAGCCCTTGAGAACGGCGACGTTTGCGGTCGTGTTGCTGCTCCAGAGCGTGCCCTGCGCCGACTCCTCGACGTCGAGCCACCAGCTCTTCGTCGTCGCGTGGACCCGGCGCGCCTCGGCCAGCGCGTGCCTGGCCTGGGCCACGCCGGCCGCGAACCCCTGCTCCGAGGAACCCGTAGACGGGCTGTTCGGCACGACGTAGAGGCCGATGTTCAGGTGCTGGCTGCGTGCCCACCTGGCCTGCTCCGCGAGGCACGGGCTCACGCTGCTCGCCCGGCCGTCGGTCAGGCCGATCACGGCGAAGTCGAGCTTGATCTCCGGCAGCGTCCTGCCGCACTGCGGCCAGGACACGTCCATGCCGTAGCGCTGCCCGGCCACGCTCTCGCGTTCGTGGCTCCGGGTGGCGAGTGCCGGAACGACGTCGAGCTGGGCACTCGTCGCAACGGCCGTGCTTGCGACGCTGGAGTGGACGACGACCCCGGCGGCACCTGCGCGGAGCGCGCCGACCGGGTGCGCGGCCGCGTTGGCCGGGTCGTGCGAGGCGCCGAAGATCGTGGAGGTCGCCACCAGCGCGGCCACGACCGCCAGCACGATGCCGGTCGCGCCGTGGGCGGCCGGGAGCAGGCGCTGCAGCACGTGGACGCCGCGCGGCTCGGGCGCCGGTGCGCCGCGTTGACATGCGGGATCGATGGCGTCGGCCGCGAACGGCCGGGGGTGATCGGACATGCGGCTATGCCTCAGGAGGCGGCGAGAGGATCGCGCGGCTTGTCCGATTCACACCGAAAGTGAAACAGCGCGGGAGAGCGCGCCGCAGCGGTTTCCGGGACATCGCCCCGGTCCACCGGTCATTGGTCTGGACCGGTGGCTGCTGGCCCTAGCGGGCGGCGGCCGCCGCGGGCTCCTCGTGGGTCGCCCCGCCGCCTCCGGCGCGGTTCTCCTCGCGACGACGGGCCATCGGCACGGCGGCCGCGATCACCATGCCGAGGAACGCAGCAGCCGCGCCGACGACGAAGCAGACCCGGAACGCCGACTCGGTCGGCACCGCGAAGCCACCGAAGTCCGTGGTCGAGCTGGTCAGCAGCATCGCCATCACGGCCGCCGCGACCGTCGTACCCACCGACCGCATGAGGGCGTTGATCCCCACGGCCGAGGCCGCCTCGCGCCGCGGCACGGCGTTGAGGATCAGCGTCGGCATCGCCGCGTAGCCGATCCCGACGCCCGCCGAGGCGATGCATGAGGCGATCAGCAGCTGCACCGGGCTGTTCATCAGGAAGACCGCCACGACGTACCCCACCCCGAGCACGGCCGCGCCCAGCATCAGGGTGCGCTTGGCGCCCCACACCTCCATCAGCCGGCCGGAGAGCGGCGCGAACAGCATCATCATCAGGCCGCCCGGCGCCATCCAGAGCCCGGCTTCGAGGATCGTCTGCCCGAGCCCGAAGCCGGTCAACGCCGGCAGCTGCAGCAGCTGGGGCACGACGATCGCCTGCGCCATCATCCCGAACCCGATCGCGACCGCGGCCAGGTTGGTGAGCAGGACCGGCGCCTGGGCGGTGACCCGGAGGTCGCACAGCGGGTCGGTGACCCGGAGCTCGTACCAGCCCCAGACCAGCAGCACGAGCACGCCGCCGACCAGGAACCCGAGCGTCCGCGGGGAGTCCCAGCCCCAGGTGTTGCCCTTGGTGATGGCGACGAGGGTCGCGACCAGACCGGCGGCCAACCCCAGCGCGCCGACCACGTCGAACCTGCCGCCGTTGGCGTCGTGGACGTGCGGTACGACGAGCGCCACACCGAGGCTGACCAGCAGGGCCAGGCCTGCGGACATCCAGAACAGCGCGTGCCAGTCGAAGTCCTGTGCCACCCAGGCTGCGAGCGGGAGCCCGATCGCGCCACCGACGCCGAGCGTGGCGCTCATCGCCGAGATCGCGGTGGTGGTCATGTGTGGCGGGGTGATCTCGCGCATCAGGCTGATCCCGACCGGGATGAACCCGGCCGCCAGTCCCTGGAACGCCCGGCCGACCAGCATCGGCATCAGCGAGTCGGCCTGGGCACAGATCAGCGAACCGACCATCAGCAGGGCGGCCGTGACCATGAGCACCCGCTGCTTGCCGAACATGTCGGCCAACCGTCCCGCGATCGGCATCGACACCGCAGCCGCCAGCAGGGTCGAGGTGACCACCCAGCCGGCGTTGGCGGGCGAGGTGTGCAGCAGCTGCGGCAGCTCGGACTGGATCGGGATCACGAGCGTCTGGGTGAGCGCGGCACTGAGCCCGCCGAAGCAGAGCACGATCACGCTGAGGAGGGCCTTCGAGGTCCCCGCCTCCGGGGCAGGGCTCAACACGTCGGAGGTCATGGGGTCCTTCGGGAGGCGGGCAAGACGGGCAAGATGCTTGCCTTAGTCAACTATATCCGGGACGCCTCGTCAAAGTGACCTGCGTCGCGTCAGCTGGCGCGCCTTCGCATCTGCGGGATCGCCAACCGCCGGGGCGTGGCTCGCGACACCCGCGCGTTGAGCCGGTCGGCGATATCCCGGGCCTCGGCCCGGTCCACGCACCAGCACACCACGTGCTGGTCGCTGACCGCCACCACCACGGCGTACAGGCGTGCTCCCCGGACGCACGTCGATGTCGCGTAGGCGCCGGAACCGTCCCCCTGGAAACTGCTCATGTCGATCACTCCCCTACCCGGGTCACCGCCGAAGGCGGTCACCAAACCGGTGTCGAACACGATCCGCGTCCCGCCTCGGGAAAACCCTGTCCTCACCCCCGGTGGTCGAGCTGGTCGAGGCCCCGGTGCTCCGAAGGGCACCGGGGCCTCCAGGTCGGCGGTCCTGCTACTTGATCTCCGACCGCATCACCAGCCGCAGCCCGAGGATCGCGGGCAGCACCAGCCAGGTCGTCGCCGTGACCGCGACGTTGGCCCACTGCTCACCGGTGAGGGTGCCCTCGAAGAGCGCCGCCTGGGCGAAGTTGAGGTCGACCCACGGCTGCAGGCCACGGAACCAGTCCTGGCTCGCGGCCAGGATGCCGGAGATGGTCGGCAACAGCAGTGCGTAGACGAAGTACGCCACCAGTGCCGCCGCGGAGCTGCGGATCAGCATCCCCAGCATGGTGCCGGTGAGCAGGCAGAGCAGGCTGCCGAGCACGATGTTGAAGCCCTCGGCGACCGACACGTCCCACACCGGCGAGATGCCGGCGATCGCGCTCCCGACCAGGTTGCCGACCGCGCCGGTCACGAAGGCGAACAGCATCGCTGCGACGCCCACCGCGACCGAGGCGATGACCTTTGCCCGCACCACGCGGCTGCGGTGCGGCACCAGCGTGAACGTGGTGAGGCCGGTGCGCTGGCTCCACTCGCCGGTGATCGCCAGCACGGCGATGATCGGCAGGACAACGGTCATCGGGAAGCCGATCGCCTTGGCGAAGGTGTAGTAGGTGAGGGCCTTGTCCGGCGCGAAGGCGATCGTCGCGACCATGGTCAGGAGCCCGGTGATCCCGATGCTCGCCAGCAGCCAGAAGCCGGAGCGGGTATCGAACATCTTGCGCAGCTCGACCCTGACGACGCGCGAGAGCGGCACCCCACGCTCGGGCACGTGCTGCTCGCGGATGGTGTCGACGGTGATGGTGCTCATGCCGCTTTCCTTTCTCGTTGGGTGTCGGCGGTGAGCTCGAGGAACTTCTCCTCGAGGCCGCCGTCGGCGGTGCGGAGCTCGGTGAGGGGGACCCTCGCGTCGAGGGCGACGCGGCCGACCCGGCCCGCGTCCGCCTCGGTGAGGAGGGTGCCGTCGCCGGGGGCGGTCGTCTCCAACCCGGCGGCGTCGAGGGCGAGTCGCAGGGCGGGCATGTCGGCCGCGCGTACGACGGTGCCGGCGGCCTGCAGGAGCTCCGCCTTGGTGCCCTGCGCGACGATCCGGCCGTTGCCGATCATCACGATCTCGTCGGCGATGACCTCGACCTCGTGCAGCAGGTGCGACGAGAGCAGCACGGTGCCGCCCTGGTCCGCGTAGCCACGCAGCAGGTCGCGCATCCAGCGGATGCCGGCCGGGTCGAGCCCGTTGGCGGGCTCGTCCAGGATCAGCACCTCCGGCTCCCCGATCAGCGCTGCCGCGATGCCGAGCCGCTGGCGCATGCCGAGCGAGTAGTTGCCGACCCGGCGGTTCGCCTCGGTGTCGGTGAGGCCGACCAGCTCGATCATCTCGGCGACGCGATGGCCCGACAGGCCCATCATCCGCTGCGCGACGGTGAGGATCTCCCGCCCGGTGCGGCCCGCGTGCTGCGCGGAGGCGTCCAACATCACGCCAACTGCCACGCCAGGGTTGGGCAGATCGGCGAACTGGCGGCCGTCGATGGTGGCGGTGCCCGATGTGGGCGTGGTGAGGCCGACCATCATCCGCATCGAGGTGGACTTGCCGGCACCGTTCGGCCCGAGGAAGCCGGTCACGCGGCCCGCGGGTGCGACGAAGCTGATGTCGTCGACCGCGGTGGTCTTGCGGTACTTCTTGGTGAGGGAATCGACGGTGATCATCGGCGACGCTCCTTGGTGGTTGAGGGGATGCCTCAACGCTAGGAACGCAGCGGTCCGAGCGCGTCGTCGCGAGGTCGCGTTCCGAGGGCGACGTACCGACGACCCCGAGTCCTCCTCAGGTAGGACCCGGAGGGCCGGACGTGTCGAAGAGTCCTGTCTGGTAGGCGAGCACGATCGCCTGCGCGCGGTCGCGCAGGCCGAGCTTCTGCAGCAGCCGGGTGACGTGTGTCTTGACGGTCGTGTCGCTGATGAACAGCTCGGTGCCGATCTCGGCGTTGGAGAGGCCGCGCGTGATCAGGCTGAACACCTCCATCTCCCGCGCGGTCAGGCTGTCCACCGCCGCCGGCGGCGCCTGCCGGTGCAGGCGGGTGAAGTGCTCGATCACGCGTCGGGTGACGGCGGAGGAGAGCAGTGCCTCTCCCCCGGCGATGATCCGGACCGCGGCGATCAGCTGCTCGGGCGGGTCGTCCTTGAGCACGAACCCGCTCGCACCGGCCAGCAGCGCCTCGTAGACGTACTCGTCGAGGTTGAAGGTGGTCAGCACCAGGACCCGCGCCGCCGAGTCGGCAGCCAGGATCCGCCGCGTCGCCTCGAGACCGTCGAGCTCGGGCATCCGGATGTCCATCAGGATCACGTCGGGGTGGAAGCGCGCCGCCTGCGCCACCGCCTCAAGCCCGTTGCTCGCCTCGGCCACGACCTCCAGGTCGGGCTCGTCGGCGAGCAGCAGCCGGAACCCGGCGCGCACCATCGACTGGTCGTCCACCACGAGCACCCGGATCGTCATGCGTCACCGCCGTCGTCCAGCGGGAGCCGCACCCGGAGCAGGAACCCTCCGGTGCGGCCGGCGCCGGCGGTCATCTCCCCGCCGTAGATCTTGACCCGCTCGCCGATGCCGACGAGGCCGTGGCCGGCACCGTCGATATTGCTGGTTCTGGTGCTGGTCTGGCTGGGCTGGTTCTGGTGCCACCGTCGTCGCGGACTTCGAGCCGGAGGTCCGCGGGGTCGTAGTGCACGTCGACCTGCGCGTGCTTCGCCTGGGCGTGCTTGAGGGTGTTGGTGAGGCCCTCCTGGACGATCCGGTACGCCGACAGGTCGAGACCAGGCGGCAGCGGGACCGGCTCGCCGTGGCGTCGTACCTCCACGGCGAGGCCGGTCGCCCGTACGTCGGCCGCGAGCGCGTCGAGGTCGTCCAGCCCGGGGTGCGGCAGCAGCTCGAGGTCGTCGCCCTCGTTGCGCATCGCGTTCAGCAGGCGCCGCATCTCCGCCAGCGCGGTGCGGCCGGCCTGCTCGGCGTTGCGCAGCGCGTCGCGATCCTCGGTGTCGGTCTGCGGCATCCGGTGCCGCACCGCACCGATCTGGAGCACCATCACGCTGACGGCGTGGGCGACGACGTCGTGCAGCTCCCGCGCGATCCGCCCGCGCTCCTCGGCCACCGCGACCCGCGCCGCCGACTCGCGTTCCCGCTCGGCCCGCATCGCGCGCTCCTCGGCGGCCTCGCTCTGGGCGGCGCGCTCGCGGAGCGCGAACCCGACGAGCCAGGCGAGCGCGAACACCAGCGGGGTGAAGACCAGCTGACCGGCGGCCCGTTCGGGCCCGTTGTAGACGACGGTCGCCGCAGACCCGAGCACGATCGCCAGGCCGAGGCGAGCGTTCCGCACCTCGCGCTGGTTGCCCAGCAGCAGCGCCGCTCCCATCCCGGCGACGAACATGGCGTCGTTGTCGACGATCAGCCGCCCGTCCGCGAACGACAGCACCGCCCCGCCGAGCCAGGTCGTGGCCGGTGCCGCGAACGGGAACCGGTGACGCCCGAGCAGGGCAAGGACCAGGCCCGCGACCGTCAGCACCTCGAGCCACAGCAGCACGCCGGTCGGATGGCCCGGATCAACACGCGCCGCCGTACTCAGGGCACCCGCGATGGCCGCGACCACGATCAGGAGGTCGATGCCGTACCGCGAGAGGAACAGCCAGGCTCGGCTCACGGGCTCAAGGTACGCCGGACCAGGGCTCGCCCTCGTCCTACCAAAGGAGGACCCGCCCGGTGGTCGAGCCCCTCCGGTGGTCGAGCTTGTCGAGACCCCCGGTGGTCGAGCCCCTTCCGGTGGTCGAGCCTGTCGAGACCCCCGCTCGAGCCCCTTCCGGTGGTCGAGCCCCTTCCGGTGGTCGAGCTGTGACCCCCGGTGGTCGAGCCTGTCGAGACCCTCAGACCGCGAACAGCTGCCCGAGATCGCGGAACGCCTTGAACTCCAGGGCGTTGCCGGAGGGGTCGAGGAAGAACATCGTCCACTGCTCCCCCGGCTCCCCCTCGAACCGGACGTACGGCTCGATCACGAACTCCGTGCCTGCGTCCGTCAGCCGTTGCGCGAGCTCCTTGAACCGGTCGACGTCGAGCACCAGCCCGAAGTGCGGCACCGGTACCTCGTGGCCGTCGACCGGGTTGGTGCCCGCGACCGCGTTGTGGTGGTCGTCGACCTGGTGGGTGACCACCTGGTGCCCCTCGACGTTCCAGTCTGTCCAGCGGGTGTCCGAGCGGCCACGGCCGAACCCGAGCACCTCGCCGTAGAAGTGCCGGGCCGCCTCGATGTCGTGCACCGGGATCGCGAGGTGGAAGGGAGGGCGCGCAGAGGAGGGCATGTGCGCCTGTCTACCGCAAAACGCGTTGGTCAGCGGGTCAGCTACCAGGGGTAGCCGGCTGAGCAGCCAGGGCGTCGACCTTGGAGCGTACGGACGCAGCCGGGAGCGTGCAGCCCAGCTCCCACTCACGTTTGAACGCGTCCTCACCGAGCGCCGTTCTCGCCTCGGCCAGCCGTGACGCGAGGTCGGCCTCGATGGGCACGTCGGTGCCCGAGGGTGAGGCGGACACCTGCTGTGCCGACGCGAAGGCACGTACTGCGGTCACGGGATCGTCGGCGAGGACGGCTAGGCATCCGCCCACCCGAAGACACTGGGCCAGCGCAAGAGACTGGCCGGTGCGGTCAGCCAGTTGCAGAGCAGCGCGGAGATGGCCCCCCGCCGTTTCCGGGTCGCCATCCACGGCGGCCGCCCTGGCCAGGGTGATCGCCGCGTCCCGAGCCTCCAGAGGCAACGCCGAGCCGGCGATGAGGACCGACTCCGTGGCGTAGGCGCGTGCCGTCGCAGCATCCGCTTCGTCGAGCGCGATCTCGGCGAGGGTGTTGAGGGTGTCCGCGAGTCGGGCGACGTCACCGCGCTCGGAAACGACCGTGAGCCGACGCTCGTAGTAGGAACGCTCGCCGTCGGCGTCCCCGGCGATGGCGCGCGCAATGGCCAGCACCGACAGGGCAATCGCGGTAGTCGGGTAGTCGCCGAGCCGCTCAGCCTCCTCGAGCGCCGTCGACGCCAGAGTGGCACCTTCTTCGGCCGCGCCGGTCATCATGAGGGCGGCACCGAGGTGGCAGCGGGCCGCAGCAGCGGTGGCCGGCTCCATGTCGGGCTTTGCGAGCGCAGCGCGCATCTCCTCGGTCGCAAGGTTCCAGTCCGTGAGGTGATACGCGAGCTTTCCGGCACTCACGTGCAGATCGGCCTGTTGCGAGGGGGTGGGCCCAGACATCGCGAGGAGTTGCTGGGTCCGTCGCAGCCCTTCGAGGAGTCGACCAGACGCGATCCAAAGGTCGGTGAGCACCGTCATCATCTCCACGGCCAGTTCGGTCCGGTGTGTGTCGGCAGCCCAGTCAAGCGCCGCGTTCAGATCGGCGGCGGTATCGTCGAACCGCCCGACCACCGCGGCTCCCTCGGGCCCGTCGAGTTGACCTGCCCAGTCGCGGGCTCTGGAAAGCAGGTGGCCCGCCAGCGCGACCCTGAGGTCCTCGAGGTCCTCTTGTTGGGCGAGACGATTCCGCGCGAACGCCCGGACGGTACCAAGGACGACGAACCGTACCTCGACGCGCGAGTCGACACGGCGGATCAGGCGGGCGTCGACGATCTGTGCCAGCGCGCCCAGGACGTCGGGCACGTCTTGGCACACCGCCTCGACGGACTCCACGGTGAACCCGCGCTCGAAGAGGGAGAGGCGGTCTGCGACCGTGCGGGCGTCGGGGTCCAGCCTGGCGTAGCTCCACTCGATCGTGGCGGTCAAGGTCCGCTGCCGTTCTGGGAGGTCGCTGTTCGGCGCGGACAGAATCCCGAGGTCCTCCTCCAACGCAGACCGGACCTGGCCAGGTGTGAGCAGCCGCGCGTGCGCCGCCGCCAGCTCGATCGCAAGGGGAAGGCCGTCGAGGTAGCGGCACAGGTCGGCGACGGCGTCGATGTGGTCGTGGAGCCGGAAGTCGGGTGCGACGGCGGTGGCCCGGTCGACAAACATCTCCACGGCAGGGGAGGCAGCGATCTCATCCGCGGAGGCGCCCTCGGGCGGGACCGCGAGAGGAGGGACCGGGATGTCATGCTCGGCGCGGAGTCGCAGCGGCAGCCGGCTGGTGGCCATCACGGTCAGGTGGGTGGTCCGCTCGACGAGATCGCGGACGAGCCGATCGCCATCGACGACCGACTCCAGGTTGTCCAGCACTACGAGGGTGTGCTCGCCCAGGTCACCGAGGGCAGCCTCGTCGTCGGTTCCGGTCACGGCGAGGGTGACCTCGTGTGATAGCTGGTCCACGTCAGTGCGCTCGGTGGCGGTGACGTAGACGACGCGGTCCTCGTTGTTGTCGGCCGCGGCGGCCGCCGCCACCACTGCCGCCCTGGACTTGCCGGCGCCGCCCGGTCCGGTCAGGGTCAGCGACCGGACCGCTCGGTCCGACAACAGGTCGCGGATCTGAGCGACGAGCTCGCCGCGCCCGAAGGTGGGGGTGGAAGGCCGCGGCAGCCTCGCCGGCTCCCGCGGCGCGACCCCCGGCAGCTTGGTCGCGGCCAGCGCGACCCGGGCCGTGTCGGCGGCACCCAGGGGGGACGCGAGCGGCGCAGTCGGCGCGGTCAGAGCAGGGTCCTGCCGCAGGATCGCCAGCTCGAGCTCTTGCAACGCCTGTCCGGGGTCGATGCCGAGCTCGTCGGCGAGCCGCTCCCGCGCCTGTGCGTAGGTTCTCAACGCGTCAGCCTGACGGTGACAACGGTAGAGGGCGGTCATGAGCTGGCCCCAGAGCCGTTCGCGCATCGGCTGCTCGAGCACCGCCTGCTCCAGGTCGGCGACCAGGGCGGCGTGCTGGCCCAGCTCGAGGCGCACGTCGTAGAAGTCCTCCTGAGCCAGCATGCGTAGCTCGTCGAGTCGGACTGCCTCCGGCTCAGCGAACGGCACTTCGCGGACGTCAGTGAGGGCCGGTCCGCGCCACAGGCCGAGCGCCTCCTCCAACGTTGCCGCTGCCGCGGCCGAGTCATCTCGCAGGCGCTCGTCACGCGCACGCTGCTGGAGCATCGCGAATCGACCGATGTCGGTCTGCTCGGCTGTGACCGCGAGCCGGTAGCCGGGCGCAACCCGCTGGACCTGCTCAGCTTCACTGATCTCGCGGAGCGCCGCGCGCACCCCATGGATGTGGACACGGAGCGCGGCCAGTGGGTGTCTCGGCGGGTTCCCTCCCCATAGTCCATCGACGAGTCGATCGGTGGAGACCACGTCGGGCGCGGCAAGGACGAGCATCGTCAGAACGGCGCGCTGGCGTGGCGGACCGAGGCGGGCCGTGCTCCCTGCCTCGGCCACCTCGAGCGGACCCAGTAGCCGGAACTCCACCCCGACAGGCTAGTCGCCGCTCGTCCAGATTTAAGGTCGGCAGTCTTCGATTACGCCTCGGAGTTCCGGGTACGTTCCAAGAAGGTGACGCTTCGTTGCCACGTTACTGCTCTGCTGGGAGGCGTAGCGATGTTGACTTTCTCCCGATTCGTCATTGGATCCGTTGCCGCCGTGATTCTGGGAGCGTCGGTTCCGGCCGCCGGAAGTACCCCCGCGACGGCCCTGCCCATTCCGACTGAAGGACTGCCGAGCGTCTGCGATGTCCTGGCTGGGCTCACACCCGACGTCTGGCAAGGCGCCGGAGTCACCCCGGGGGCCGACGACCAGTGGGACAACGATGCCAACTGGTCCCTGGGCATTGCTCCGCTGCACCTGAGCAACCCCTACGTCTGCGTCCCGGCAGGCGGCCTGCCGGTCATCCGCGGAGGGCAGGACGCCCGGCTGGTCGCCCTCGACGTCGCCTCGGACGCTGTCTTGCAGGTCCACGCCGGAGCCAAGCTCTTCCTGTACGGCGGCGCGCTGACACCTTCGAAGATCCAGGGTCGCGTGGAGCTCGACGGTGCCGCGCTCGCCGGCCCGGCCCAGGTGGAGGTGTCTGGGACACTGATTCTGCACACCCCCGGACCGACGAGCGAGGCAACGCTCACCACGCGGGAATGCGCCTACTTCCCAGGGCCCTATCCGCTGGGCGAGGTGCCCTGCGTGCCCGGGCTCCCCATCGCGGGTGCGACCGGACGGATGGTGGTCGACGACGACGGGGTTGTCGATGTCTCCGGGGGCCAGGTCAACCTCGGTGACCAGTATCAGCTGCGCGTGCACGGCCTTCTGCTCGTCCATGACGGCGGCTCCATCGCCGCGGACCATGGCACCCGCCTCGAGCTACGCCCACGGACCGGCCTGACCGCGGGCACCGGCACGCTCCGGTTCGAGGACGACGGCAGTTACCTGGAGGGCCACAACGACTTCGGTATCGCCCAGCTTTCGACGGTGGTCAACCAAGGTCAGATCACCAAGAGCGGCGGGACCGGCACCAGCCTGGTCACCGGGGCCTACTCACAGCCGTCTCCGGGTGCGGTGACCGTGGGCAGTGGAAAACTCTTGCTCCCGTCAGGCTCAGCGACGCCAGCCAGGGTGAGCGGCGGCGCCGGGTACGGCACTGGGCGCTGTCTGGTGCCGCGGCAGCCCGGCTGCCAGGCACAGACGTTCCAGCTGGACCGGCAGAGCGCCGAGTTCCAGGTGCCGACCACGGACACCGCTGGCGCGTCGGTCATTGTCCAGGAACTGACGACCGCCTCGTCGTCTGCGGACATCGGACTCCCGGTCGAGGCCCACGCCACCGACCTGTCGGCCACGGTGTCGGATCCCGCCGTCTTGTCGCTCAGGTATGACGAGCGCGTCCTGGGCGGTCGGGGGTGGCAGTCGGTTGATGTCTTCCACGCGGCGACGGGCACCAACAACTACGTCAAGCTCCAGGCCTGTCTCGCCAACGGCAACCCGCCCCGCGGGCAGGTGACCTGCGTGGATCGACGCGGCCTGGCCGGCAGCAGCCGCAACGTGTTCGACGATGAGGGACCCGGCAACGCTCCTGACGTGATCATGGTGGTCCGGACCCTGACGACGTCGCGATGGGTGGGTCGCTGACAACCACTCAAGCCGGGCGGCCCGACCGTTTAGCCCGGATCCACGGATGAACTTTGGGTGCTTGGCTGAGGTGAGCGTGCCGTGGCGCGAGAATGCCCTTGCGTGGCGAGGGAATCGGAGTTCTGGCAACGATTCGACCAAGCGCAAGGGACATTTCTGAGGTGAAGCTTTCTCACACGCTGCGGGCCACGTCGGCGGTGTTCGACGATCCGAACCTGGTGTCGTCTGGGGCCTGGTTCCGGCACTCGCGTTGGCGGAGTCCGCGGGCCTGCGGGACCTGACCGATGAGCACCTCACGGTGCCGACGGACAAGGGCGCGAACGCCGGGCTGAAGGTCGCCTCGCTGGTCGCAGGGATGTCCGTGGGAGCGGACTCGATCGACGACATGGCGGTGCTCCGGCACGGCGCGGTATGGGCCGGGTGTTCACCCACGCCTGCGCCCCCTCGACGTGGGGGTCGTTCTTGCGGTCGCTGGCGTTCGGGCACGTCCGGCAGCTCGACGCGGTCGCCTCGAGGTTCCTGACCCGGCTGGCCGCGGTGTCCCGGTCACCGCCGGGGTCGGGGAGCTGGCGATCCTCCATCCAGCAGCGGCAACTGCACGACCGTGGAACACCGAGTGGAACACCCGGACAGCGAGGTCCGGCGGACGGCCCCGCTCCGAGACCCTGAACCCCGCGACGGCCTCACCCCAGCCGACCAGGACCATCGGGTGGATCCGGGTTTAGCACGACGGACACGAACCAGACGTTAATCGGTCCTTAATGACGGCGCGTGAGTCTCTACTCATCACCTTCACCGGCAACCGAGGAGAGTCCATGAGCCTCATCCGCTCGCGAATCGGGCGTGGCGGCCCTGTTGCGGCTCACCCGATCCCCGGCGCGTGCTCTGCTCAGCACTCGACGCGTCACCTTCAACCGCGAGAACTCGTGCCGCCTGCCGCGGCGTGCACACCCAGACCTGGTTGGACTGATCCTCGGTCGAGCTAGGGCACCCGGGGGACAACGCCCCTTTCCAGTTTTCTGGGAAGGGGCGTTGTGTGCTCGGCTCAGCTTTCGCGCGGCGCGCCGACTCCAGCGGGCCGGGGTGTGATCCGATCGCTGTGTCAAGGCGCCAGATTGACGCGAGCATTCAAACATCGGAGCACGGCTGCGAGTCACCACCTGGCAATCCACCCGCACAACGGCCGCTGGGCAGGCGACCTCGGCGTGCTTTTTGAGACGCTGGCTGTGGACATGCTCACCGAGTCCCGCGCTCGGCGGTGGCGGGACGGCCAGGACAATGAGCCCACATTCACGTCAGGAGTAAGCAATGCTCACGGCAGTTGTCACCGGTGCAGCCAGTGGCATCGGCCGCGCGCTCGCTCGACAGCTCGCTTCGGAGGGCCACCTCGTACACCTGGCCGACATCGCGGACACCCGAGACCTCGCCGCAGAGATCGGCGGTCGGCCCGACCTGGTCGACGTCCGTGAACCAGACCAGATGGCCGCCCTCGCGGCCGTCGCGCCAGACGCCAGACTCGTCTGTCTCAACGCCGGCGTCGTCGGCCAGTCACTCGGTCCTGCCTGGGAGGTGCCGCCGGAGGAGTGGCGAAAGCTGCTGGAAGTCAACGTGCTCGGAGTGGTCAATGGCCTCCGCGCCTTCGTACCCCACCTGCTGGCCTCCGCGCAGCCAGCCCACCTGCTGATCACCGCCTCGCTCGCCGGACTCGTCACCTTTCCAGCCGGTGGCGCGTACGGCGCCACCAAGCACGCGGTTGTCTCCATCGCGGAGCAAGCAGCCATGGCGTTGCGCGACACGCCCGTCTCGGTAACCCTGCTGTGCCCGGCGCTGGTCCGCACCGCCATGTCCGAGGTCGGCGAGGACCCCGCGGACGTTGCGACACGGGCGCTGGCGGCAACCAGAGCCGGTCGCTTCCTCGTGATGCCACAGGAGTGGCGCCACGCTGTTGGGACCCGAACCGCGGACCTGCTCGATGGCCGACCTCCGCGCACTCCCGGACTCGATGACGACTCGAGCCGCACGAGCAGGCCGTGAGCAACCGGGCTGCGGGACACCTGCAGCTGGTGGGCGACGGGCTCACGTGGTCCCTCGGCAACCGGGGTCCCGAGCCGGGGCAGTGGATCGATCATCCCCGGAGCCTCTTGCCCAATCGACCCTTGGCCGCCAGCACCGGCTGGGAGTTCGCGGGCAACCGCCTGGTCGAGATCAATTCGCCTTTGGATACTCCAGGATGGCCGGGTCAGCCTCCTGTTGAGGAGTCGACTCCCGGCTGCGCGGTGCGGCTGGCGTCCCGGTCGCGACAGCCTCGAAGTAGCGAAGCATCTCGACCGGGAAGGGCAGCACGAGCGTCGAGTTCTTCTCGGCAGCCACCTCAACCATTGTCTGGAGAAGCCGCAGCTGGAGCGCCGCTGGTGTGTCGGCCATCGCGGCCGCTGCCTCGGAGAGCCGTTGCGATGCCTGGAACTCACCATCGGCGGTGATGATCCTGGATCGCCGCTCGCGTTCAGCCTCAGCCTGACGCGACATGGACCGCTTCATCGTCTCCGGCAGCGCCACATCCTTGATCTCGACGCGGTCGATCTCGATTCCCCAGGAAGCCGCCGGACTGTCCAGCATCACCTCGAGGCCCTGATTGAGATGTTCCCGGTTGGACAGCAGGTCGTCGAGCTCACTCTTCCCGATGATCGAGCGCAACGACGTCTGCGCAACCTGGGCGATCGCAAACTCGTAGTCCTGCACCTCGACGACAGCCCTCATCGGGTTGATCACTCTGAAGTAGACGACGGCGTCAACTCGGACAGTCACGTTGTCGCGGGTGATGCCGTCCTGCGCGGGAACAGGCATGGTCACCACCTGCACGTTGACACGCGTCATCCTGTCCACTGCAGGAACGAGCAGGGTCAGGCCCGGAGGCCTGAGCCGAGGCTGGGCGCGGCCCAGTCGAAACACAACGCCTCGCTCGACCTGCTTGACCACACGCACGGTTGCGAGCCAACCCGCGATCGCCAAGGCGACCAGTACCGCCACCACGATCCACAAGACGTCCACGGCGACCTCCGTTCACCAGAGAGCCTCACGTTCGAGACTACGCCGGGCGAAAAGCCCTCGAGTCGGGACCATTCGGGGTGATCTGGCGGCGCCGCGGCCCGTTCCCTCGTCCTAGGGGTCGTGGCGGTACGCCGCTGGAGGTTCTGCTGCGCTCACTGGCCCTTCAGGCCGCCCAGTCCTCCCACATCCTCCGGTCAGAGAGCGGCGAGATCGCTGACGCTCATGTCGTCGAGGCCGAGGGTCGCGAGGGTCCGCTTCCCCTCGACGCGGAAGTCCCGAGCCAGCACGATCGACGCCATGGTGATGAGCGCCTCCATCGTCGGAGTCTTGACGCCGACGCGGCTGGCCAGGTCGGTCAAGAACACCAGGGAGTAGCCAACGTCCTCGGTCAGGTACCGGTTGTCGAGCTGGCTCTGCGCGCTGATGCCCAGGAAGCCCGGGGCGGTGGAATAGCCGGTGGAGTAGTTGGCCTCACGCATGTATCCCTGCAGCACTCCCAGGTCGGGTTCAGACAGCACTCGCACCCCGAGCGCGTCGGCGATCGCCAGCCGCTCGCGGTCGGCCGCCTCGATCACCCTGCCCGCAGCCTCGGTGACCCCCTCCTCGTAGAACAGGAACGCGCCGCCGGTCCGCTCGATAAGAGCGGCGTTGAGCAGCGTCACGGCCGGGTGGATCACCGGATTGCCGTTCTGCAGAGTCGTCTGGAAGACGCTGTCGGCGGCCTCGGTCCCGGGATAAACGTCCTGGATCATCGACAGCAACCGGTCGGTGCCCGAACGAGGGAGGCCGGCGACGTACACACCCCCGCCCAGCTTGTGGAAGACGTTGATACGTCCCGGTGCGGCGATGCGAACCGCGTACGGAAGCGTGCTGGTCTCACCCACCGTGATCGTTTCGTCATCCAGCGCCAGGCCGGCGGTGCGCTTGAACGTGATCGCCCCCGCGCACGAGGCCGGGCAGACCAGCACCGCCTGCCCGGACACGAGGTGCGGCGCGACGACGTGGGCCTGGTGGTCCGTGCTGTATGCCGGACCGACCAGCACGACCAGCTCGGCCGCGTCGAGAGCGGTCTCGATGTCGTGACCGGCGTAGGCGATCTCCGCGAAGCCCTCGATCTCACCCGGTGGCGTGGATTCCGCCAGCGGCCGCGACCTCTGCCACCTGGTCGGGGAAATCAGGAGTGTCGAAGAGTCGCACGGTGTGCCCGTGGAGCGCGAAGTCGAAGGCGGTCGCGAGACCACCGTTGCCCGAACCGACGACGGTGACGATCATGTGCGACACCGTATCCCTGCTCGCTGTAGCAGCCTGCTGCGTGGCCGTGGGGGCGTTACGCCGGGCTCGTCGTCTCGTCGGCGAAGGAATGGTGCTCGTGGGTCACCTGCCAGCGCCCCTGGATGCGGCGTAGCCCCACGGTGAGTCGAAGCCGGCGTTCGGGGTGGGCTGCCAGGACGGGCGGGCTTCCGCATCGCAGCAGGGCCCAGGCGAAAGCAACGTCCTCACCCTCGGTGACATCCAGTTCGACGATCTCGAAGACGGCCCCGGAAGCCTGCCACTTGAAGAATCCCGGCCACGTGTCGCGGTAGGCATCAAGACCACGGACCCCATCATGGGGCGGGGGAACGTCGAACATCACGATGTCCTCGGAGTGGTCAGCCACCAGTGCCTCGAGATCTCCACCATGCGCTGCGGCAGCCCAGCCAGTGATCAGTTCTCGTATCTCCATGCTCAGACCGACTCGTCTCGGGCTCGTGACTCATCTGTGCGTCCCTTCAGACCATGTGACCACTACCAGCGCCGTAACCCCTTGACGAGACGGTCGTCGATCCATATCGTTTCTCGATATCCATACCGTTTTTCGATATGCCGTGGGAGCAGTCATGAACCCCAACCGTCTCGACAAGTGGTTGCGCTGGCTGCGCGCCACGGCAACCTTCGTCTTGATCGCGGCGATGTGTCTCGCGGTGGCGGTGCTGGTGATCGCCTTCATCCCGGGGTCGCCGGTGACCCAGGATCTGCCCGCCGGAGCGTTGAACGGACTCCACTCGGTGCGCGGAGTCACCTCCGGGGTGGCCGTCGACCGCTCAGGCTGGATTCCCTTCACCGTGCACGATCCCTCCATCGCACAGCGGTCGCTGTACCTCCTGACGGTGCTGCCCGGGTTGGTCCTGCTCGCCGAGATCGCACGCCGTCTGGCCAACCTTCTGCGCATCGCCCAGGTCCGCGACCCCTTCACCGCGGTAACGGCGCGAGCGCTGTGGAGCCTCGGCAAGCTCACCGCCTTCGGCGGGCTGGGCACCTGGGTGCTCAGTCAGGTCGCGCAGGGACTGCTCTCTGCAACGATGCTGGACGCGCAGAAGACGTACGAGCCTCACCAGTCACCTTTGGGGTGGCTCGCCGTGGGCCTGATCTTCGCCGGCCTCGGACTCATCCTCGACCGCGGAGTGGCGATGCGGACCGAACTTGACACCGTCATCTGATGCCCGAGTCCGTCGACCACCGGATCTCGGTGCACCTCGAGGAGCTAATGGCCGCCAAGGGCATGACACTTGTCGAACTCTCAGCTCACGTCGGGGTAACCGTCGCAAACCTGTCCATCCTCAAGAACGGACACGCCCGCGCGATACGCTTCAACACCCTCACGGGCATCTGCGAAGCGCTCGGATGTGCCCCAGGCGACCTGCTCAACCTCAAGTCGTGACCGACAGGGCAGGGACCCTCAGCTTCCCGCGACAATCTCTCGCGCTCGCGCACTGCCAAACCGGATCGACGCCTGCCCCGACGTCTCCGAGTTCTTCGGTGAGTAGCACGGCGCCTGGATCCGAACGACGACCTGTGGCCAGGGGACCTGACGGGCTAGCACGAGCTGGCGGGTCTACTCGCACGGTCGGCTCCGCTTGCGGCTCAACCTTTCTGCCGGTTCGCGCGTATATCTGGTATGCGGGCGGAGAGCATCGACGCGAGGGGACGTCACGTGACCGAAGAACCGGATCGGTTCGGCGCCCTCTTCTTCGCGCACGCCCCCCGACTGGTCAGGCTTGCTGCCCTGCTCGGCGACGACGACCCCGAGGACGTCGTCCAGGACTCCTTCTGCAAGCTGTACGCCGCCCGCGGCCGACTACAGGCCGAAGACGCGAAGGTGGTCTCCTACCTGAACAAGATCGTGGTCAACGAGGTGCGCAGCCGACAGCGACGACAACAGGTGGCGCGCCGCGACGCGCACCTGCTCACCACGGTCGACATGGGCGACATGGGCGACCCCACCGCCGTACACGACGATCGCCGGGCCGTGGTCGAGGCGCTGGCCGGGGTTTCCGCACGCCAGCGGGAGGCACTGGTGCTGCGGTTCTGGATGGACCTGCCGCTCGCCGCGATCGCGGACGCGATGGGCCTCCGGATCGGCACCGTGAAGTCCCAGATCTCACGTGGCCTCGCCGTCGTCGGCGCCGCACTCCGTGAGGACGTGGAGCGATGAACACCGAGGAACGGCTGACCCGGGCCCTGCACGACGAAGCCGAACGGGTCGACCCCGACGTCGAACGGATGTACGCCGCGACGCTGCGCCGGCTCGCCAAGCCGGGCGTCCGTCGTACCGGCGAGCTGCTGTGGCCCCTGTTGGTCACGGTCGTGGTGCTGGCGCTGCTGGTCGGCTCGGTCGTGATCCTGCAGCACCACTGGCAGAAAACCGTCGTGCCCGCCGGCACCAGCAAGGCCGTGCCCGCCGGCACCAGCAAGGCCGGTGGTGTCTCGACCACCTTCACCTGCCCGGGACAGATCACCGTCGACGACGCCGGTCGCAAGCAGGACGACTCGTTCCTGCCCAGCATCGACAGCCCCCCGCACGTTCGCGTAAGCCAAGACCGCATCGCACAGGCCGCGGCCGACGAGGTACAGTGCGCCGCGCTACTCCTACGTCGAGAACGGCGACGAGGCCACCCTGCGGCTCGGCAACGCCGACGGCTCACTGGCCAGTGTCAGCACGTTCCGCCGCACCCAAGCCGGCTGGGACCTGGTGACCACCACCAAGTGCGCTGCGGCGGACGGCGGCATCCTGGTCCCCGTCGACGACCCGCTGAGGCTGGGCGCCCACGGGACGAAGCCGTACCCGGCCCGGAGCATGATCGACAACCCGGAGAGCGCGGTCCTCGTCGACGACCGGTCGACCTACGACGCGGCCGGGCTGGTCAAGCACCACACGATCTGGGCCTCGCAGTGCGGCCCCCGGATCTGCGTCGTCGGTGGCACCCCGAACGGGATGGTGCTCCCCGAGATCAAGGCGGGCCAGCCACCCGGGGACATCACCTCACTGTTGCTCGCTCCCGACTTGATGGTCGGCCGCACCCGGTCGCTGGTGCTGTGGGTCGTCTACGACGCCGACCGCAGCGTGTCCTCGATCGTGATGCGGCTCCGTGACGGGACGACGCGTCCCGCTGTGCGGATCTCGGGACCCGGCTGGCGGGGGCGGGCCTACTTCGCCCTCGGTCGCCCCGACGAGGTCGAGTCGGTGCAGGTCCGGCACCGCGGCGGCGCCACGACGACGTACCCGGCCAAGGACATCACCGACCCGAACATCGGCTGAGCTCACAGCCATTCCACCGCGACAGCAGCAGCTAAAGGCGAAACCCGATCGGGTGATGGCCGCGTGGCGCCATCTCGTCATTTTCGTTGCAGGGCCCGCCGCAGGATGGTCAATGCGTCAAAGTCTTGAGCGAGCAGGTCGGTGTTGAGTCGCACGGAGGGTGGCCCGGCCGGGGTGAAACCGAGAACCTCGCCGTGCGGCACTGGTGTGTCGCTGACGACGACCCCGGCTCCGGAGTCCGCAGCCTCGCAGATCGCCGCGCGGACGAGATCGATGGTCGCCGTGGCGGGCAGGCCGGGCACCGTGCTCAAATGCACCAAGCGCGCGGTGGTCGCGTCGTACCAACACGTCGCGGCCGTTCCCACCCACCGGACGGCATCGCTGGAGAACATCGCAGCCCACCCGAGAAGTCCGCCTTCGGTCCGAAGCCGAACCGGAACCTCGATATCGAGGCCGGCATTGGCCAACGCGCGAGCCATACGCGCGTCCACTGGTTGCACGTTGTAGCCGTGGTGCCACGGCCAGATCGGTGCGCGTAGTTCGATCCTCCCGTCCACGAGGGTGCGCGTAGCACTGGCCACGTAGCCGGTGAGGAGCTCCTCCTCCAGCAGCCCACCGAGGTCCTGTGCCCACGCCTCAGCGGACCTCACCGGCTCACGCGTCCACGGCGACTCGGCGACGTTGTCCAGCGGCGCCAGGAAGGAGTACGAATGCGGATTCCGCTTCCAGCGAAAATGAACGAGAAGTTCCCGATCGCGCCGGACGGCACCCTCTGGGTGGATGCCGTCGCGCTCCCAGCATTCGGTGTCGGCGAGCACGTCGCAGACACAGGCCACTACTTCATCCGCGGTCCACGGCGACATACCACGACAGTGACTGAGCGGAGCTCCAACCAGCAAGCGGTTTGCGGAACACCGAAACCTGACTTGGCCAGCACAGGCCGCCGTCCGGGCCGCCGGTCGCACAAGGAGATGATCCCCACCATGTTGGACTGGCTGGCTGGCCGGCCGATCCGAGCCGACACCCTGATCACGCTGTGCGTGTCAGGCCGAACAACCGGCGCGGCACGGGATGGCTCAACACGCAGGAACAGGAGACGAAACTTGATCCTCATCACCGTCCGAACGAAGTTGAAGCCCGGCAACGCCGACGCCTACCTCGCGGCGACCCGGCCCTTCCTCGAGGCGACGCGCCTCGAGCCGGGGAACAAGTGGTACGAGCACTTTCGCAGCGTCGACGACCCCGACACCATCCTCACCTTGGAGGCCTTCGATGACCCTGCTGCTGGCGAGGCTCACGTCAACTCGGAGCACTTCCGGCAGTATCTCGTCGACAACCAGACCAAGCCGCTCGTAGCCGAGGTCCCCGACATCATCTACGTCGACGTCCCGGATCAAGATGGTTGGGACAAGATGGCGGAATTCTGACTGTCTCCGGGGTGCCTCGCCGCTGCTCGTCGTGACCAGGCCCAGGCGCAAACGGTCCGCCGTGGTCAGCACCCCGCGAGGTGAGACGCACTCCAAGGTGCGACCCGATGAGCCCTCCCCCGTTGCCGTGTCGGAGTGGATCGGTCAGAGGACATAGACCTGTCCGGTTTCCATCGACTCCACGGATCGAACAAAGGTGAGGCCGACTTCTTCGGAAGCTATGGCCGGGTATCCGGGCATGGCCGAGGCGTAGGCCTCCCTTGACTCGGTGAGCACCGTGGGGCTGACGATGTTGATCCGGTACCGCCCCCACAGCTCACCTGCGCTGGCGCGCACCCACGCCTCCAGCGCGCCGTTGATGGCTGCGGCGACGCTTCCGTTGCGCACCGGCTCGCGGCCGAGGATGCCGCTGGTCAGGGTGAACGACCCGCCGTCGCGGATCACCCGTGTGGCTTGGCGGACGAGCTCGACCTGACCGAGGAACTTGTTGTTCAGCCCCGTCAGGATCTGTTCACGGCCGAGCTCGTCCCAGGCGCCGAACGGCGTGTGCCCGGCCGTGGAGACGACGGCGTCGAGCTCTTCCACACCGTCCAGCAGGCGGCGAATGGACTCGGGGTCGGTGATGTCGACGGGGTGGTCGCTGGAGTTCCGATGCGCCGAGATCACGTCGTGGCCCCGGGCGCGCAGCGCTTGGCCGGCGGCGTTGCCGACGGTGCCGGTGGCGCCCACATGCAGGATCCTCATGTTTGTTCTCCCGATGCTCAGGTGTTGGCGAAGATGGTGGTGTGCCACTGCCTGGCGGCCGCGGCCGTGATGTCGGACATGACGTGCTTGACCGGGTGTACTCCTCGAAGGCGTAGCTGGACATGTCCTTGCCGTGCAAGGAGGCTCTCACTCCGCGGTGCGCCCATCTCGAAGATGATCGGAATGTGGTCGTTGACCCACACGGTTCCGGTTTCCAACCCGCGGGGCCGCGGCCCGGGCTCAGAACACATCACGGGTCCACGGACGGCGTCCTCGAGGTCGGCGTCGTCGAACACGACGAACCGGGGCGGAGCAGGACTCTGGAACAGCAAAGCCGGGAAGGGTCTGAAGCGCAGACAGAACACCGCCGCGGACCTGAGCTCTCAGGGAAGAGGTTCGGGTCGGCGGCGCGGGAGGGCGAGGCAGTTCTCGACATGCGCATCCCACAGGGGCTCGTCAACGGTGGCGTCTATGTCGAGTCGTGGGGAGGTTTGCTTGAGGTGCATGAGCAGGCTGGCCACGAGTACCTCGGCGGAGGCGGGACTTTGCGGGAGGGGCCAGACCCGCGCCGAGGCATCGGGGGTGGCGGCCCACCCGTAGGCGTCGGCGATTCCGCGGTCGACAGCGAGGACCGGCTCGTCGAGCGCGCTGATCCGCTTCTGCGCACACTCGCGCAAGCGGGATGGTTCGACGTCGTCTTTCGACGCGTCGCTCAGGATGACCAGCGGGCGGCCCAGGTACAGGCAGAACAAGGCCTCGGACGCCGTACCGCAACTGCTCGCTCCGAGGGCGAGCGCCACGTCGCACAGGCAAGCCTCCACGAAATTGCGGCGATGCCCCCACCCGGGCTGGACGACGACCGAGGACGCTCCGTGCCAGGCTGGCCTTCCGGCGACTTCGGTGTTGGCGACTCCCATCCAGGTGGGCGGGGAGCAACCGCTCCCGGCCCGGTTCGCCGCGTCGATGGCAGCGTCCTTCACGGTGTCGGGATCGGATCCGTCACCGCCGGTCAGCAGCACGGCCCCACGGGCGTTGACGGCGGCTCCGATGAGCCGCGCGGCGAACAGCTCGGCCTCGGACGGGTCGTTCGCGCCGAACACACCGAATAGTGGGAGCGCCGGGTCGACGTGCATCTGACACCTCCGTTTGGTCTACACATGATGTGTCGATCAACACTTCACGCGTCAACGTCCTCGACGCGGTCGCGATGCCTGACTTGGTCACCCGCACAGCAGCCGAGCGAGAGGTCCCAGAGTCGGCCCGACGAGCCCCGCCGCGCAGGACGCGTTTCGGGGTCGGAGCGTTCGCCTCTCGCTCGTCGCCTCGCTCTCAACGGCGTCAAGACCAGGGTTGAAGGACCCCTCAACTCCGATCGCGCCCCGACTGCTTCACCGGTGTCCAGCGAGATCACCCCGGACGCCCGCCGTGCCGTGAGTCCGCACCTAGAGATGCAGGCCGGCAGCCTCGAGCATGTTCTCGACGTACAACCGCTCGGCATCGCGTTCGAGACCCAGGGGAAGAGCGGTCAGGGTGTTCGCGACCCCGAGTGCCGCGCATGCATCGACCAGCACATCGTCATACGCCAGTTGCAGACCGATCCGCCGCGCCATCGGTATGTCCGGGGCTAGGGTGCGCAGTTCTCTGCGGAGCCGACGCGCGTCGCATCCAATACGCTCGATGGCCGGCCCCTCCGGGGGTGGCGCCGGCGGCGAGACCTTGCTGGCGAGGCGCCGGAGCGCGTGCACGATCTCGGCTTGGTAGAGCACGCCGCCGACCATCGCGCCCAGGAACAAGGTGACCAGCGCGATTGCAGCCAGCCCAGCGACTGGGCCGCTGATATGGCCCACGATGTAGATCGTAAGCCCGCGAGACCCCGGCGAACAGAACGCGCTCATCACGCTCACTCATCCGCCGATGTGCGGTCGTGCCTTGGGGAACGGTGCGCAAGGCTCGGCGAGAGCGGACATGGCTGTGCCAGCGTCAGCATGTCGACTTGATGTCACTGATCAGGCTCCGCACGTCGCTTTCGAAGGTGGACAACGCAGTGCCCGCGGCGCGCAGCGTGTCGGGCGTCGGATCCGTCGTAGCTGCCTCGACGTTGGTCCGGAGGCTCGCATGGCTGTACTCGACCGCATCGATCTGCGAGGGGAACTCAGACCCTGCGTCAGCCTTGACCTCCGCCAGGTCGGCCTCCATGGCTGGCAGTTCGCGCTCGACGTCGCTGGGGGAGCTGGCGGTATAGAGAGGGATCTCCTTCACGTTCTGCACCGATTGGTTGAGGCTCTCGACGGAACTGCATACGTGGTTGCTTCCGCCGCACGCGGCAAGCGCCGCAGCCAGCGCCACGGAGATAACCGTGAGTGCGATGGAAGGTCTCGCCGACGTCCCACGTGTCGGAACCTGCGCTCCGGGCACCACACCTCGATTGTCCCCCCGCAGAGCCGCTCGCAAAACCCATTCCCGACGCACTGTGCCGCTCCCGAACGCACCCCATGCCGCAGATAGCGTGAGCGCTGCGGCGCACTCATCCACAGATGACGGCCCGGAAAGGCCCTACGCCGATCCGTCGCCGCGGCCGCTGTCGATCAGCCCCGTATGGCGAAGGATCTCGTCGACGACCTCTGCGAGCGGCGGCGTCGCATCGATCACGACGCCGGCCCTGGGGATGTCTTCCTTGGTCCGATGCAGTCGGACGATGAGATCGCGCTCAGATGGCTTCGAGCCCCACTCGTCCCGCGGTCGCTGGTCGAGTCGCCAGAGCAAGGTGTCGAGATCGACGTCGAGGACGAAGACCTCGTCGAACAGATCGACGAACCTCGAGAAGTTGCGAGAACCGCCGCAGAAGAAGGTGACGGCCTCGTGCTGTTCGGCCACCAGGGCCTGAACTTGACTCACGTTCCAGACGTGGTGCTCGTGCATGGCGCTGTCGATCGCTTCGCCAGTCTCTGGATCGCCCTGGTAGGCAAGTTCCCTGTCACCGTTGATCGCGTGGTAGCCACGCCGGTTCAACTCTCGGCAAACAGAGGTCTTCCCGCTCCCGGAGACGCCCTCAACCAGGTAATTGCGTACACCCACTGAGGGAGTATCAGCCCGGTCCCGCGGTGGAGCAACGTCCGCTCGTGCCGCAGATGGGCAAGCGGACGCTCCGATGAACGGTCGTGGGCTCAGCCACCCCCGGTGTAGATGTAGTGAGCCGCGTCGAAGTCGTCACCCCCGTGGGCGTCTTCGTCCGTGTCGCTGGCTGCATGCATGTCCAGCCAGACGATCGCAGCGTCGACGTGGCGACTCGCAACCAGGACATAGGCGATGAAGTTCGCCTCCCGGCAGGTGAAATGCGGACCCACCCGCTCCGCCGTTCTGGGGCGGCTGAAGATGCGGGCTAGACCGTCCAGCGCTTCCTCGAGATCACGACCTTCGTCGCGCCCGGCGAGAAGCATTCGAACCAATGCCGGCTTCGCGCCCATCTTGGAGCTATACCCACAAACGCCGCACATCATGCCTGGCCGCAGCGCCAACGCTGTGCGCGGCATAGGAGGGCCGTGTGAGGAGGTGTCCGCCCTGGAGGCGCATTCACCTCGGCTTGGGCCAGAGACGCGAAGACAATCGAAGGCATGAGGCGCCACCGGTGGCGGCTCGTGAAGACTTTGGGCTCCTACTGCAGCTCGACGGCTCCCGGCGTGGTCGTCCCAGCGAGTCCGTGAGATGGACCGACGCATCGAGCCAACCTTCGTTCATCGGCTCGGCGTCGCCCCCTCAGTCGCCACCCGCTGATCCATCCTCTGCCGCAGTGAGTGGTCCTGCGGTTGGCTGGGCGCGCTCGAGCACGGGTGGAGGAGATGACATTCGGGATTCCCTTGGTTGGTTGTCGGACGCGCTCACTGCCCTTGTTCTGGGGATGTCAACCAGGCCGCGATGGGGAGGACATCCGCGCTGGCTGCACATGCGTGCTCGGCGGCCACGACCTGCTCGACCCGAGCAGGTCCACGGCCATCTGCCGGAGCGCGACCTTGCGAACCTTCCCGCTCGCCGTCATCGGGAATTCCTCGATCGCCGCGACGTAGCGAGGGATCTTGAAGGCGGCGAGCGTCCCTGTCGCGAACGTACGGAGCGCCGCTGGTGACAGCACCGGCGCTCCCGAACGAAGTCGCACCCACGCCATGAGCTCCTCACCGACGCGAGCGTCGGGGACTCCCACAACCTGCACGTCCTCGATGTCGGGATGCGTGTGGAGGAACTCCTCGATCTCGCGGGGCGAGATGTTCTCGCCACCGCGGATGACCATGTCCTTCAGTCGACCGGTGATGTTGACGTAGCCGTCCACGTCCATCGTGGCCAGGTCACCGGTATGCATCCACCGCGCATCGTCGACTGCCTCTGCCGTCTTGTCCGGCTCGCGCCAGTAGCCGAGCATCACGGAGTACCCGCGCGTGCACAGCTCGCCTTCCGTCCCGCGCGGGACGGTGGCGCCGGTGCGAGGGTCGACGATCTTGACCTCGACATGGGGGTGTACCCGTCCCACGGTGGTGACCCGCTGGCGCAGCGAGTCGTCGACGTGTGTCTGGGTCGAGACCGGCGAGGTCTCCGTCATCCCGTACACGATCGTCACATCGGCGATGCCCATCCGGTTGATGACCTGCTTCATCACCTCGACCGGGCAGGGAGAGCCGCCCATCATCCCGGTCCGCAGGGACGACAGGTCGAAGCACTCGAAGTCGGGACGGCGCAGCTCCGCGAGGAACATCGCGGGTACGCCGAGCAGGGACGTGCACCGCTCCAGGTCGACGGCCGCCAGGGTGGCGCCGGCGTCGAAGAACTCGGCGGGGTAGACCAGGCACCCCCCGTGCGCCATCGTCGCCAGATTGCCCAGCACCATCCCGAACGTGTGGAACAGCGGCACCGGCACGCACACCCGCTCCCGCTCGGTGTAGCCGCACTGCAGGCCCACGAAGTAGGCATTGTTGAGGATGTTGCGGTGGGACAAGGTCGCGCCCTTGGGATGCCCGGTCGTACCCGAGGTGTACTGGATGTTGATCGGGTCGTCGGGCGACAGCTGCGCGCGGCGCGTGCGGAGCGGCCGGTCGTCGGCTGAGCGGTCGTAGAGGACCCGCCATGACTCGTCACCGATCGTCGTCACGAGCTCGAGGGCCGGGCAGTCTGCGCGAACGGCAGCGATCATCGGCCCGGTTGCGACGCCGTTCAGGTCGCTGGCCGCCACGAGCATCCTGGCCCCGGACTGGGCCAGCACGTATCCCAGTTCGCGGGTGCGGAAGGCCGGGTTGACGGTGACCAGGATGGCGCCGATCTCTGCGGTGGCGTACTGCAGCAGCGTCCACTCCGGGAGGTTCCCCGCCCAGACAGCGATCCGATCCCCGGGGGTGATGCCGAGCTGCATGAGGCCATGGGCCAGGGCGTCGACATCGACGAGCAGCTCGCGGTAGCACCACCTCCGCCCGCTGGGTACGTCGACGAGCGCCTCACGGTCCGGGTGCGCTGCGACCGTCCGGCGCAGGTGCTGCCCGATCGTCTCCTGGAGCAGGGGCGTGTCGGTCTCGCCGATCGCGTGCGAAGACAGGACGGACTCGTGGGCCGTGGTCTGGGGCGTCGGGTGGAGCGTCATCGATCGTCCTTGGCGTCTGGTCGCAGTGAGGTGACGCGGAGATGGCGACGCGCCTGTCCCCGCGTGGTGAGGTCGCGCCGGAACGCGATGGCCTGGATGGGCTGGCCAGCGGTGGTCCCGAAGTGAGGACGGAGGTCCTGGTCGAACTCTGGTGCGCGGCGGTAGCCGAGGGTCTTGTAGAGCGCGATCGCGCCGCTCATCAGGTCGATCGTGTGGAAGGCGAACACGGGTGCGCCGTACTCGTCGGCGAGGTCCTCCGCGGCCTCCAGCAGAGCCTGCGCGACGCCGTGTCGCCGGGCTGTCGGGTGCACGGCAAGAGCACGCCCGCCCGCCCATCCGACCGGCCAGCCAAGACCTTGGGCTGCGGCATCGGGGTAGAAGGCGCCGGATCCTCTCACGGCGCCGTCCACCTCGGCGACGATCAGCGGGCCGTTCCGCGCGTGCAGCTCGAGGTCGAGCAGATCCTCGAGATAGCGGTCGTAGGCGTCGGGTCCGATGGCGGTCTCGTACTCCTCGTACGCCGCAAGGATGACTGCCCGGATAGCTGGAAAGTCGTCGGCTTCGGCGAGCCGGACCCGGACGCAGCCGCAAGGCGCGGGCTGCTCCTCGTGCATCGTGAGTGACATGGGTTTCTCCCTCGAGGTTTGGCCGAGGCGCCGCAGGTGCTGTTCGCGGGGCCCGGCTCAGTAGCGTTTCCAGGGAGTTGCACGGCAGCCAGCGCGTCAACGTTCACGCGGACCAGACCAGAGTCGTCAGTCAGCGAGGCCGAGACGCCGTGCCTGCGCCGCCGCGTCGTGACGGGAGTGCACGTCCAGCTTCTGGAGCACGGCGGCGACGTGATGATCCACCGTGCGGGGAGACAGGACGAGTCGCTCGGCGATGTCCGCGTTGGCCAACCCCTCAGCGACCAGGCGCAGGATCTCCACCTGCCGTCCGGTGAGACCAGCCGGGTTCTGGACCACCGCTGCGCTCGGCCTGCGGGGGACACGCTGCACGCCGAGGTCGCGTAGCTGCCTGCGCGTGAGCTCCGCGGCGGGCCGTGCTCCGAGTCGGTCCAGTGTCGTCAACGCCTCGAGGCATGGCGCCACCTCGCCGGACCCAGCCAGCTCGAGCGCCTCTTCGTAGGGGTCGCCTTCGCGCTCCCACGCTTCGGCCGCCGACCGCCAGTCGCCCCGGATGCCCGCCGCGTATCCGGCTGGGCATCCGGGAGGGGGATCGACGTCGAAGCCAAGGCGCTTGAGGTAGCGCATCAGCTCGCCACGCTGCACGCTCAGGCCCGGCCGCTCGGTCCGGTCCAGCAACAGGCCAGGGAAGCGACCGGCGAGCTCCGGACGTCGGCCGAGCCAGGCATGCTCGATCGCCGCCAGCCCGGTCGGGACGAGCCACTCGAGGACGTCGCTCCGCTCCGCATGCCGGGTCGACTCGGCGAGATGGGCGGTCGCCTCGGGGTGTCCCTGGCGCACGAGCAGTCGCGTGAGCACAGGCAACGTCTCTCGCCCGATCATGCCCGGGTCGCCCTTCCCGTCGAGCATCCCGCGCAGCCCGCTGACTGCCTCGGCCCACCGACCCTGCATCCCGAGCCGGCGGTAGCGGCGAGCCTGGAACATGTAGGCATGCACTTGGAAGTCGCGGTCGGCGCCGTACGCCTCCCCCTCGGTGATGAACCCCAGCGCTTCGTCATAACGGCCGAGCCGCCAGAGGCCCTCGGCGAGGTTGTAGTAGGCCCGCATGACGAACTCGTGGTTGGCCATCTGTTGTGCCTGGTCCCGGCTGCGCAACAGGTCGTCGCGTCCGCCGACGTCGCCGAGCTGGAGCCGGGCCGACCCGAGGTAGTTGGTGGCGAGGGTGACGATGTCGTCGGCGCCCAGGCGCTCGGCCAGTGCGATCCCGGCGCGCAGCGACTGCATTCCCGCTTGCTCCTGGTCGACCAGGACGAGGACCCCGCCCAGGTTGAGCCGTGCCAGGGCCTGGTCGAGGGTGTCGCCCCGGTCCTCTGCCAGCTGAAGGGCAAGCTCGGCCGATGACCGTGCCTGCGCGGTCTCCTCTGTGAGCCACTGCTGGCGCGACAGGGTGACGAGCGCCCGGACCAGCTTGGAACCATCGTCGGCCTGTCGCCAATGCTCGACTGCGGTCGCGGCCTCGTCGGCCGCGGCTTGGAGCTGGTTGCTGTTCGAGAGTGCCCATGCGTAGGCCTCACCGATCCTGCCGCGTTGGGCGGGCGTGAGCAGTGCGCCACGCGCCAGCACGAGCGCGAAGCAGGATGCGGCCTGGCGATGCGCTCCGGCACGGCCTGCCGCGCGGCCCGCGAGCCGCCCGTACCTCACGACGACCTCGTCGTCCCCCGCAGCGACCGCATGGTGGAGCACCCGGAAGGGGTCCGGCTCGGGGTCGGTGAGCAGCGCGCCCAGCACGTCCTCGTGCAGCGCCATCCGGACGCTCGTCGGCAGAGCCTCGGCGACTGTGCGCCGGGCCAGCTCGTGGTGGAAGCGGAGGACGTCTCCTCGCACGGTCAGCACGCCCGCCGCCTCGGCCTGGCCGACAGGGGCGAAGTCGGGCTGCAGCATCCGGAGCAGCCCGAACTCGACACCTCCGGGCACGACGGCCAGGCGCCTGACGGCGGACTGGGCCTCCGGGCTCAGCTTCGCCACGCGCGCCAGCACGGCGTCGACGACGGTGGGTGGAACGTGCATGTCCGGTGCGGTGGCCAGCACCTCCGTCACGAAGAAGGGGTTGCCCTGCGTCAGCCGGAAGAGGTCTGCCGTATCGACCTCGGCACCGGCCGCCAAGGCTGTGACCCCGTCGGCCGTCAACGGGGCCAGCCGCAGCCGTACCGTCTCGGCCCCCGTCATGCCGCCGAGCAGGTTGCGCAGCGGATGCCCGTCATCGACCTCGTCATCGCGATAGGTGAGCAGAAGCATCGCCGGCAGGTCAGCAATCCTGCGACCGAGAAACCGGAGCACGTCGAGCGTCGCACCATCAGCCCAATGCACGTCATCGACCACCAGGAGCGTGGGTGTCCCCGAGCCGAGCTCGGCGAGCACGGCCGCGAACACGGCGTCCTGGTCGGCACCAGACTTCAAGGCATCGGCGAGCGGCCCGTCTCGTCCTCGCACCGCGTCGCGAAGCGGCCCCAAGGTGCGAGGCGTCAGCAAGTCCTCGCAGGCCGCGGCGAGCACACGCACATCGCGAGGGAGCGTGGCGAGAAGCTCCCGGACCAGGCTGGTCTTGCCGATCCCCGCGTCACCTAGCACCAGGGCGGTCGAACCGTGCCCAGACACGGCTCGCTCGACGAGGGAAGTGAGCGTGCGCAGTTCCCTCTGCCGTTCCAGCAGGTCGTGCCCCACCGTGCGATCGTCGCACTCGGGTCGCGATCGCCATAGTGGTTCGGTTGGGCAGCGCGCAGGCTTCGGATGGGCAGCCGCTGCCGATGCCCGCGGTCATCGGCTCGGATGACTCTGGCGCAATGAGCTTGCCATCGACCACGTCCGAACAACGCTTCTGCCGCCCTGAGGGCTGCGCCCAGCTGTGTACCGAGGAGGGTCTCGCGGCGGCGTACGCCGCCCACCGGGGGCGTGTCCTCGCCCGGGCGCGCCGTATCGTGCTCGACCCGCACCTGGCTGAAGAGGCCGTCCAGGAGGCCTTCACCCGGGCATGGCGCAGCTGCTCGACGTTCGATCCTGCTGGCGGGCCACTGGCGAGCTGGCTGATCGCGATCACCGCCAACGTGTCCGTCGATCTGGTGCGTGCCCGCATGCGTCGCCCGCCAGTCGCGGCCGTAGAGCCCTACGAGGAGGCAGCCGATCGCAGTCTCGCACTCGACCTGGTCCTGATGCGCGCCGAGCTCCGAGTCGCGCTCGCGCAGATCAGCGAGGACCATCGCCGGGCCGTTCTGGAGACGATCCTGCTCGACCGTCCCTACCAGGAAGTGGCAGGCGAGCTGGGCATCAACGTCGGGACGCTGCGCACCCGGGTGCACTACGCGCTGCGCCGGTTGCGCGACGTTCTCGCCGACCAGGCGCGTCTCGTCGAGGCGTGTCCGGCATGACGACCGTCGGGAGGGGCGAGAACTTTCCACACAGAACGACGGGTTTGCGGAGTACATGCACATTCTCGAGGGCCGCGGCACGGTCCTGAGCGACGACGGCTCGGCCCTCGATCTGCGACCCGGCGTGAAGTTCATCGCCCGTTCGGGGTGGCGTGGCCGATGGGTGGTGTCCGGGACGATCCGCAAGATCTACGTCATCTGGACAGAGCCCCAATCCGACGCGGTGCCCTCCACGCCGTCACTGTTCGCCGACGGGGCCCGGCGCATCGCGTGTTCACATGAGCGCGGAGCAGCGCCCGTGGTAGCGGCACGGGGCGGCGGTTCACGACCGTCGTGGCCATTCGCTCCTGATCAGAGCCACCGACCTGGCGTTCCAGGCGAGCACGTCACCCGTCGCGCTCAGCACGCGCGCTGGCAGGTTCGTCGTGGTCCGGCCAGTGATCGTCGTCCTCGACGCCGTCCGCGTCTCGGTCAACGGTGGGCACCTCCCGGTTCCGGCCACCGAGCAGCACCCGGGTCATCGCGTTGCGGGTGTCGAGCAGCTCGTCGAGGGCCGCATCGAGCTGGTCGGCGCTGACAACGATGCGGCCGGCCCGCGACTGCTGGGCGGCCAAGAGCGCCGCTCGGCGCAACAGCTCCTTCAGGAAGGAGGCGGTGACGCCGTCGGTGCGCTCTACTACCGAGTCCAGCCGAGAGGCGTCAACCTCCAACCCGCCCTGGTACAGCCGGAACAGCCGGCGTCGCGCCTCCGCGTCGGGGAGCTCCAGTGCGACCGCCTGGTCGACGCGACCGGGTCGCGCGGCGAGCGCCGACTCCAGCACCGCGGGGCGGTTGGTTGTCAGGACGAACACGACATCCGCGTCCTCCGCGAGGCCGTCCATCTCGTTGAGCAGCTGGAACAGCAGTGAGTGGCCACCGTAGATCTCGCGGTCCTCGGCGATCAGGTCGACATCCTCCACGACGACCATGGACGGCTGCAGCGTGCGGGCCACCGAGCAGGCAGTGCCGATCAGGTGAAGAGCCTCGCCGGTCAGCTCGACGATCGTCACGTCGGTGAGCTGGCCGAGGAGGTAACGCAGCGTGTGAGTCTTCCCTACGCCCGGTGGACCGTAGAGCAGCAGACCCCGTTTGAGGTGCTGTCGTGCGGCGAGCAGCCGTTCCCGCTGGTCGGCCACCCCGACCACCTGCCGGCGGATCGTCGCCAGAACGTCGGCGGGCAGAATGACGTCGTCGGCGCTCACGTCCGGCCGGGTGTGGAACTGCAGCACCGCACCGCGCTCGCCGAACATGTCATGGTCGAACGAGACCACTTGGCCGCGGAAGACGTTGTGGTGCAGGGCTGAGGCCCGGACCTCGGCCGCGATCTGGGCGGCCCGGCCGGGTTTGTCCGCGGCGACGTGGAGTCGCACGCTGGGGCTGCCGCTCTCAGGGTCACCGGCCAGCACGAGAAGCGCGGCGTGCACGTCACGCTCGACCACGAGGTACAGCCCCGCGCGGACGGCCTGACGGACCTGACCCTCCGGCCCGCTGGACAGGTTGGTCCAGGCCACGGTGCCGGGAAAGGGACCGTACTCGCCGCGCTGCAATCGCGTGAGGTCCCCGAGCCCGAAGCTGCGATGACGGAACTCGGTGAGTCCCACCAGAGTGTGGTCGCGATCGTCTTCCGCCAGCCAGGCTTCGAGGCCGACCTGCACGTTCACCTGGTCGTACGACGGCCACGACTCCTCCACCACCTCGACGTCGTCGATGCTGCCGAGGTGGGCGGATAGCAGCTTTGGGAAGGTCGGTCGATCATCGGCGCGCGCAGCGCCGACGATGCGGCGCCGCGACCGACGGGCGAGCTTGCCGAGGTCGGACAGCCGCAACCGGTCGTCGGACTTGTCGGCGCCGTCGGCCGGCCACGCCATCGACCAGGTCCCGTCGTTCATGCTCGTCCCCCTCGGCGCCTGGGTCGATCATGCCTCGCGGGCGGGGATGTGAACAGATGCAGCGGCCCGCCTCAAGGAGGGCGAGGTCGTCGACGCATCCCGGCGCGTCGTAGCCACCCGTAGGCTCCTCATGTGATCAACGGCAGTCATGTCATCTTGTTCAGCAATGATCCAGAAGCGGATCGCGCCTTCTTCGCAGACATCCTCGGGCAACCGCATGTCGACGCTGGTGGCGGGTGGCTGATCTTCAAGATCCCGCCGGCGGAACTGGCCGTGCACCCGGCCGACGGTCCAGCCAGGCACGAGCTGTATTTCATGTGCGACGACTTGGAAGCCACGGTCAGTGAGCTGCGGGCCAAGGGAGTCGAGTTCGCAGGGGACGTATCCGAGGAGCGGTGGGGGCGACTCACCCGCTTCCGGTTGCCCGGCAGCGGCGAGGTCGGACTGTACGAGCCGCGCCATCCGCTCGCGATTGACCTGTGAGCAGTCCAGCCGCTCCGTAGTACGCCCTCATGCGGCTGCCCCCGACCGTCCGCGCGACGAGGGAGTTGTCCTCCGGGGGTGGAATCGGGAAGGCTCGGCGGCATGAGCGCGCTGACGAAGACCCTGATGAGCAAGGGCAACGCAACGCACGTGGCGCTCTACCGTCGCACCCGAGGCCGCCATTTCAACCGGGTCAAGGGCCTCCCAGTCTGCCTGCTCACCGTGCCTGGGAGGAAGACGGGAACACCGCGCACCACTCCGATCGTCTACCTCGAGCGCGATGGGGACTGGCTGGTCGTGGGCAGCGCCGGCGGCGCCAAGGCCGACCCGCAATGGTTCCGGAACCTACGCACGGCCGACCGGGCGACGCTCGAGATCGGTGACCGAAAGCACGAGGTCTCCGTTCACATCACCGAGGGCGAGGAACAGAACGTGCACTGGGCGTGGCTGGTCGAGCAGGCGCCGTTCTTCGACGGCTACCGGAAGAAGTCAGGTCGCGCCATCCCGATTGCTGTGCTCACCCCGACGACCTGACGGTGGCACCGCGTCTCTGGTTCAACCGCGTGGCCAGGTAGACCCCGGCAGCTACGGGGGCCGAGCAGCGAGATGGCACCGATCAGGAGCACCAGGATTTCGACGAGACCCAGGTCCATCGCGAGCCTCCACTGCTGTGTTGTGAGCTTGGCGAAACGGAAACGGGGTGGGAGGGACCGCTGGCGGTGAACACGGCCGCGCCGAGCGCCAGCGCCACCAACGGCCGGGCCGTCAGGAGGCTCGCCCACGATCTTCTCGCGCCGCGACCATCGAGCGGATGCCCAAGGGAGCGCTAGCCCGACAATCGGGGCGAGGATCGGGACAACGAACGCACCGACGGCCACGGCGCTGGTCGAGACCTGCGGGGGTGGTGCGCCCGTCTCGTCCTGCGGAGCAGCGGCGGCCACGATGTCCGCAGGAGAGCCCAGGTCATCGAGCATGTTGCGGACCTCCGCGTCCGAGGCGGCCTCAGCCAGGCCCGCCGCGAGATGCCCACGCAGCTTGGCGACCAGGTCGTCGCGATCCTGATCCGGAAGGACGCGGGCGCCAGCCTCGAATCGGTCGAGATAGTTGTATAGCGAGGCTCCTTCAAGAGGGCCTTCCGATCGGACGCCGTAGGGTCACTCCATGGACGTCGAGAGGCCGGACGACACGCCCGCCCTCCAGGCTTTGGCCCGGGCCGGGATCGAGCACTCGGTCACCCGACACGGCAGGGTCCGTTCCCTGGCCGAGGCGGCGGCGGCGCGGGGCGTGCCTCCTCGGGCCATCGTCAAGACGATGGTCGTACGGCGTGGGCCGGCCGACCACCTCTTCGTGCTCGTGCCGGGCGACCGGGAGATCTCGTGGCCCAAGCTGCGGGCCCTCCTGAGCGTCAACCGCATCTCGATGCCGGACGCCGACGCTGCACGGGAGGTGACCGGCTACGAGCGAGGCACGATCACGCCGTTCGGCTCGGCGACCCCGCTCCCCGTCATCGCCGACAAGCGGGTCGTGGGCCAGACGATCTCGATCGGGGTCGGTGCCCACGGCGTCGCCGCGACGCTCGCTGCCGACGACGTGATCACCCACCTCGGCGCGCAGGTGGCCGACGTGACCGACCCGACCTGAACCGCGTCGTGCCGGCGCCTTGTCGTACCTGGTACCTGCCATCGGGTCATGGGCCTCGTCACCCCTGCTCACCGGGTCGACACGTCTGATCCCTCGAAAGGAGTCCCTATGCGCGTCTTGGTCGTCAACCACGTCTCCCTGGACGGCGTCCTGCAGGGGCCGGGCCGTCGCGACGAGGACACCCGTCACCGCTTCCGGCATGGTGGCTGGGCACAGCGGGCGGCGGAGGACCCGGCGATAGGCGCTGCGCTTGGGCTTCGGATGGGCCACGAGTTCTCATGGCTGTTCGGTCGGCGCAGCTACGAGGACATGCTCGGCCACTGGAACGAAGTCGGTGGGCCGTTCAAGAACGGGCTGAACCAGACGCTCAAGTACGTCGCCTCCTCGAACCCCGACACTCACCTGCCGTGGCCGAACTCCAGGCTGTTGAGCGGCGACGTCCCAGCCGCAGTAGCTGCCTTGCGCCAGCAGCCCGGCGGCAACCTCGTGGTCATGGGTAGCGGTGAGCTCGTCCGGTCCCTGCTTCCCCGCGGGCAGGTCGACGAACTGTTCCTGATGATCCACCCGATCGTGCTCGGCTCGGGCCAGCGCCTCTTCGGCCCGACTGACGGGAGAGTCTCGTTGTCGCTTGTTGAGAGCGCCACGACGTCCACCGGCGTGATCATGGCGACCTACCGTCCTTGACGTCATCCCGCCCACCTGGACGCCTGTCTCCAGGTGGACTTCCAGCACACAACCACAGTGAGTTCAGCTTGCGTTAGTCAGGGGTGACTACAACTTTGCCCAGAGCGCGTCCCTCGCCGGCATGAGCAAGAGCGGTGGGAACCTGGTCGAGCGTGAACGTACGGTCGATGTGGATGCTGACCTCCCCGGCAACACAGAGATCGGTGAGTGGCTCGAAGTGAGCCGGCCCCTCCTTCACGGTGAGCACCCCGATGGAACGACCGGTCAGGCGCCCCACCACGGAGCCGACGGTGAGCACACGCAGCAATGCAGGCACCGACCCGCCAACGCAGCGATACCTTCCGCCGGATGCCAACGCACGCCGGTAGGCGAACACCGAGCGGTGAGCGACCAGGTCCAACACCAGGTTGTAGGGCCGTGTCGTCCGGGTGAAGTCGTCTCGGCGGTAGTCGATCACGTCGTCGGCGCCCATCGATCGCATGAAGTCTTGTTTGACGGCGTTGTCGACACCCGTCACGTGAGCACCGAGTCGCTTGGCGAGCTGAATGGCGAAGGATCCCGACCCCCCGCCAGCGCCGTTGATCAGCAACCGGCAACCCGACACTGCCCTGTCCGTGCCCTGGAGGGCGATCGCGCCCGCTTGCGGGATCGTTGACGCCTCGGCGAACGTGAGCTGGGGCGGCTTGTGGGCAAGTGCGGATTCCGGGGCGAGCGCGTACTCCGCGAAGCCACCCTTCAGCGCGAGGTTGTCCCCATACACCTCGTCTCCGGGCCGGAACCCGGTCACCGCCTCGCCGACATCGTCGACAACGCCCGCGATGTCTGACCCAAGCGTCCGGCGAGCCGGGTGACGCAGCCCGCCGATCCGCGCGTAGGCGGGCGATCCGCGCAGGCACTCCCAGTCGCTGAGATTGACCGAAGTCGCAGCGACCTTGACCCGAACCTGGCCGGCAGCGGGGAAAGGTACCGGGACGTCCTCGACATGCAGCACATCGGGAGACCCGTACCGCTCGTACAGGACCGCCTTCACGCCTGCCCTGCGGCACACCTGGTCACTAACGCAACGTAGCAAGCGTCCAACAGGCGCGTTCAGCACTCGTGGCGAGCCTTGTTCCATGAGCGTGTGGATCCCAAACTTCGCGGTCCGAAGTCACCGTGCGAGGCGCGGGTCTTGACGCCTCGGCTCGAGCGCGAGAGCCGCGCGGGCGCGGTCGGTGAGGGTCGCGAACGGCCGCGAGTCGAGTACGGACAGGTCCCGATCCCGGGCCCGCTCGCAAACCCAGGCGCCGTACTGCCAGATCTGACGGTTCATCCGCATGTGACGCTCCTCGAGCTGACCATCCCCGAGTCGAGAGCCCAGCGCGGCGGCGACGCCGTCCACGTCCGCGTGCTGCAGGAAGACGCAGCACACCTCGGTGTCGGGCAAGTCCAGACCAGCGATGAACGACGGCAGCAACCAGGCACCGTCGGCGACCAGGACCTGGTGGGTGTCGAGTTCGAAGGAGAAGACCTCTGGCAGCACATCGCAGACGGCCTGCGAGGCCGCAATGTGCGCGGCGAGCAGATCCTCGTCGGAGTCGCCGCCACGGTGCATTCGACCGGCCACATCGAGCAGGCTGAACGCCAGCGAGCCCTGATCCGCAGCGGCCTTCATCGCGATCCAGACCGTATCGAGCTGCAACCAGCCGGCGCCGAGACTGCCGGCCAGAGTCTGCGCGACCGTCGTCTTGCCCGAGCCCGCCGAGCCACCGATCAGGATCAGGCGCTTCCTCATGTCTTCATCGTCTCAGCCCACCGCGCGAAGGATCCGCTGGTTGTCATCGCTGAGCGCTGAAGCGGGATCTGTCGAGTTCATGTCGGAAGGTAGCGATCGCATCCCCCGAGCTGGTCACGCCGACACGAGTGTTGAGCGGAACCCTTCGTCATACTCCGCTTACTGCGCGCCGACACTCAGACATTCACTCATCTGCGAGATGAGGATGTGCGCGGGAGGCTCGGTCCCGTGCCACTCGTGAAAGGCAGACGACTCTAGGATGGGTCTCCTGATGGTTGCGATCTCAGCGCTGACCAGTGCCGACCGCGTGCGGCTTGGACGGCGAGCCCGGCTGCTGGCCGCAGCCTCGATCACACACAACGTGGTCAAGGCCATCATCGCAATCGGCGCGGGGCTGGTGGCGGGTCGGTCACGCTCATCGGCTTCGGTCTGGACTCGATGGTGAGGTGGCCAGCGGGTTCATCATTCTGTGGCAGTTCCGGCACTCCATGCCTGAGACCCGTGAGCAACCGGCGCCTGTCGACTCACGGTGGCGGCATGAGGCGGCGCCCATGCGGAGCCTGTCGGTCCGCTTGGCCGCCTTCATCAGCGTCGGCCCCGTGGTCGGCGCCGAGCCGTGCTTGAGTGCGTGACGAGAGGAGACCAAATGTCGGGGCAAACAGTTCGAGGCGGGGCTGACCGGGATTCGTGGGTGGCGGGGCTGGAACCCGCGATCGTGTGGCGGGAGTTCGCTGGGCTGGCGGCGCTGCCACGACGCTCGAAGGAGGAAGGGCCGGTTCGGGCGCACGTCCTTGACCGCCTGGGGGCTCTTGGGCTGAAGCCTAAGGTCGATCGAGCGGGCAACATCGTTGCCGACCTCCCGGGCTCCTCGCAGGCACAGACGGTCATCCTGCAGGCGCACCTCGACATGGTGTGCGAGGCCGACGCCGGGGTAGTCACGGACCCGGCGGTCGACGGTGTCTTTCCGGTCGTGGCAGACGGATGGGTCAAGGCGCCCGGTACGACACTGGGTGCCGATGACGGCATCGGAGTCGCGGTGGCCCTTGCGATCGCGGCGGAACTCGCCGCGCAGGCGGGCGACCAGGCCGCCGACATGGAACGACCTCCGCGACCACCGTTGCAGCTCCTCTTCACAGTCGACGAGGAGGAGGACTTCGGCGGCGCCGCCGGGGTGGATCCGGCGCTGGTGACAGGACGTACCCTCCTCAACCTTGATTCAGAACAGGAACACGAGGTGATCATCGGCAGCGCCGGTGGCTCACGTGTCTTTGTCCGCATCGCGACGAGCTGGGAAGCCGCACCTGTCGACAGCGAGCACGCAGTGTTGCGCGTGCGAGGCCTTCGGGGCGGGCACTCGGGGCAGCAGATCGACGACAATCTCACCAACGCCATCAAAGCCCTGGGCTACGTGCTCGCCCTCACCACCGAGGAGCTGGCAGTGGACGCCACGACCCACCTCCGGATCGCCGACCTCTCTGGCGGCAACGCAGACAACGCCATTCCACGTGAAGCCCGAGCAGTGCTGCTCCTCGACGAGCTGGGACGGACAACACTGGAGCGCGTCGCCGCTGAGGTCCAAGAGCGCGTTCGCGCCTGGTGCGCCGGCGCTGACGATGACGCGGTCATCGAGCTCGTGGGATCACCAGACCCGCCCCCCAGTCGGGTGATGACGCCCGATGTGGTGCGAACGATCGTCGATCTGCTGCTCGCCCTCCCGTCTGGAGTGCTGTCCATGGACGAGCGGCTGACGGGCATCGTCCGCACCTCTACCAACTTGGGAGTGGTCTACCTCGACAACGACGACGTCGTACTGGTCTCGGCGCCGCGGTCATCACGACCTAGCGACCTGGACGCACTTCATGCTCGGTATGCCAGCTTCGCGCGGCTCGCCGGCGGTCGGGCCGACGTCACCTCCCGATACCCGGCCTGGCAGCCGGACTCTGAAAGCGATCTGCTCGAGGTCGTCCGCGTCGCCCACGTCGAGGTGTATGGACGAGAACCGCACGTGACCGCGGTGCACGCTGGTCTCGAAGCCGGAGAGATCGCCGCACACCTGCCGGGGCTGTCCGCCGTGTCGATCGGCCCGACCATCGAGGGAGCCCACAGCCCCCAGGAGCGGCTGGACGTGGCATCTGTGGGTCGCTTCTATGAGGTGGTGCGGCACGTCTTGACACGCCTTGCCGAGCCGGCGAAGTCGCCTGTCATATGAGGTCACACAAGTACCGTCCGGCGGTGGAGAGCTCGCGCGTCAGCCCCGATGAGAAGCCCTCTCGAACCCAGCGGGGGACACGGAGGGGTGTGCAGCGAACCCACCCAGGCGCGTAGGCCTGTACCCATGACAACCACGCCAGCCGAACCCGACCCGGATCCCGAGGTCGTTCCCTCAGGCGATCCCAGCAATCCGCCCGAACCCGACATCACTCCTGAGCAGCCGCCGACCGATCCTGGTGAAGACCCTGGTGTCGACCCGCCGCCAGACGACCCGTCGACATCTTGAATAGCCTACCGAGGTCAGGAACACGTCCCGCCTTGTAGACAAGGGGGTGTGGGTCAGCCCTGAGGTACTACCTGCCGTTCGTCCCCGAGTTTGCCGTCGTCCTCGCCGCGACGGTTCCGGCGCTTGCGACCTATCCCTACTGGCCGAGCTGAGGGCGGCGCACACATGGTGGCGCAAACCACGCATCGTCCCTCTCGTTGTCAGCGTGGTAGCGGCGGCCGTCGTGTTCACTGTCGCGGCGGTCGCGATCGGGGGCAGATCGGTGGCACCGACGCGGCGGCACAGGCCAACTGGTGGGCCGACTACGCCGAGCACGTCAGCCTGCTCGCGGTCGCTGCGCTGATCGCAAGCAGCGGACGACCGGGCTGGCGGATCTTGGCCGGCCTGGCAGCAGCCGCGTGGATGTACCTCGGCATCATTGCGCTGTTTCTCCTCCCGCATCACACGGCCAGTTGGGGCGTCGTGGGCGGGCTCTTGGCCATCGCTGTCGGTCTCGTGTTGGGATCAGCAGCCGCGGTCGGCGACGCGGCGCGCCGCATCGTCGGGAGGGCCGCGCCTGGCGCCGCCGGGTGATCGGCCAGAGAGCACCCAGCTATCGGCGGTTTCATCGGGCCGCCCGGGACCGGGCGCACGTCCAGCCCGGGCGGAAACCATCCCCAGAGCGGGTGTGCTGCTCCCGCCTGATCACCACCTCCAGTCTCGCCGATCCTTGTCTGCGGTCGCGGGGCAAGATCACGGCAACTGCATGCGGGCACAACGCTGCCGCCTGTCGCTGGGACCCGGGGGTGCGAACACACCCCGACATCACTGACCGAACTGCGTCCACATCTGGTTGCCGCCCGCTACCTTCGTCGCGTGGCGGTTCACTGGGACGACGAAGTCGACGCCATCATCGCCGGGGACGCGGCCGCCGGGTTCGCCTCGGTCACCCCGCCCGCGGAGTCGTCATCGTGCCCATGGCGCCGTTGGGACTCCGCGACCGCGACGCCGGCACTGTCACGGTGACAAGCTCCCTGGGTCTGCCCAAGAAGCTCGATCGAATCCGTCGCAACACTTTCTGGGTCCTCGCCATGGCGGAACTGTCGGTCGCCTCATGGACATCTACTACCGGCAGCGGCTCGCGATCACGGTTCGGGTCCGCCGGGTCTTGGTCTACGACGGCACATCGGCAGCACCGAGAATCTTCGGGGAGAACCTTCCCGAGGGCCCCCCGGCAGCACAGCGACCGCCGAGGCACGGCACGCGCCCCCGGGTAGACACCTCCAAGGTCGCGGCCCGGGTCCACCGGCTGCCACACGCGCTGCTGGGATGGGTCCAAACCGACGGGTTGCCGATGGTGGCCCGGGTCCGTTCCCAGGGCATCGGCGAGCTGGGGATGGGCCTGGTCACCAGCGACGGACCCCTCCCCCCGGTGGCCGCCGAGCGGGTCTCACCGCGCACGCGTTCCACCAGTACGTTCCACCAGTACATGGTCGGTCAGGAACAACAGGTGCACACCGGCTGGCTGGACGTCGACGGTACCGAGGCGATCTACGCGCCACACACCCGGGCCGGATACGCGCTCCCCAAGTCCAGACGCTGATGACGCTCGGCTCCGTCATCGGAATGCGAGCCGGCTACCGCAAGGCCCGCCAGCTCGGCCTCACCCCATAGGAACCGCGAATGCACGGCTGCTTCGCCCAGACCTGACCGTGCGCCCACTTGTAGGCCACCGCGTCACCTATCCGGTGTGCGGAAGAAGCCCGCTCAACGCGTCGGACAGACGGTCTGCACCCAAACCGCGGCGGCCCGACCGGCCGACGACGCCGAACTTCGAATCCGAGGACAAAGTCACCTGAACGATCCCGGGCGCTACCTGCTCCATCCGGGCGGTGACCCTCTCGCCGAAGCCCAGCAGGAACCTTCCCGAGGTGAACACCGCGGTGCCAGTGCTCACGTCGCCCGACAGGTACTGCAACCCCGTGCGCCCCGCAGCCTCCAGGAGCGCCGAGAAGACCTCGGGCGGCTTCGCCTGAAAGGTCATTGACCGAGTGCTACTACCGCTCATCTCGTCACCCTGGATCGCCTTGGAGATACCGTCGCCCTCGTCCCCAACCACGCTGAGAACGTAGCGAGAAGAAGGATGTCAAGTCTCGCTCTACTTAGCATGACAGGGACGCATCAGTGAGGGGCCGGGCGCACCGCTAGCGAGTTCGCCGTCGCTGCTGGGCTGGTGAACACGGCAGTACGGATCGAGGGTTACGAAGGGTCGCGCGATGCGGGTCACCACTGAGCAGGGTGGATGAACACAACGGCTGGCTGACCGAGCCATTGGGTGATGCGCATGGTGAGGCCCATGTCCGCGAACCGAGCAGACCGCAGGTTCGTCAGCCTCGCGGGCGTGCAGTCGAGTTCCCCGGCAAGATCCGCCCAGGTGAGGTTCTGCTGCCTTCGATGTGCGTTGAGCGCGGAGTGCAGTTGGTGCAAATCCCATCGGAGTCGACGGTCAGCGCCCGCCTCCGGTAACCGGACGTCACCCACATCGACGACGGAGCCGGTCAGGAAGTCCCTCTGGCGCTGGTTGAAGCCAGCGCAACATGAATAACCCGTACTGGCACGACGTTGCGCCACGCTCTTGCAACCTCTGAATCGCTCCACCACATAGCGGGTGTTCACCACCGCGCTGGGCGTTGAGGACGGAGGATTGCTGCCATAGTTCATCGGCGAGGTCGTACCAGCCCAACTCGCGCCCTCGGCGTTGTGCGTCGAGCGCTTCGTAGAGCGCGACACAGTCGAAGGCGACCCGCGGGCGCATGCGGGTCAGCCTACGTCGCTGGAGACGGTGGCGCGGCGACCATGACTGCGCGATGTCACCAACCGAACTCCACCTGACGCGCACTGGTGGCTCGGAGAGTGGAACCCGAGAGAGAATCACGCATGGGCTTAGAGCATCACGAGGAGACCGAGCGCAAGTTCGACGTCGGTCCGGAGACGGTCTTTCCTGCCCTGAACGACGTTGAGGGTGTCGGTGCGGTCAGCCAGCCGGCTGATCTGGAGCTGGAGGCGGTCTACTTCGACACCCCTGGTCTGGACCTGGCTCGCAACGGGGTGACGTTGCGGAGGCGAACCGGGGGGGACGACGCCGGATGGCACCTGAAGCTTCCCAAGGCCAGGGACACCCGCACCGAGCTGCGCCTCCCCCTGGGCCGGGCCACCAAGACGGTGCCGAAAGGCATCCTCCCCTCGGTCAGGGCGATCGTGCGTGATCGAGAGCTGGTGCCGATCGCACGGGTGCGCACTCATCGCCGGGCGTACACGCTCCTCGCGGAGGATTCCCTGGTTCTGGTCGAGGTCTGCGATGACGAGGTCCTGGCCGAACGGCTCCCCGGGCCGGACCGGGCTGGGCAGGCGTGGCGAGAGTGGGAGATCGAGCTGGTCGACGGCGACCCGGGGATCCTCGAAGCCATCGCCGAGCGACTTCTTGCCGTGGGCGCCACCCGAGCATCCGTCTCATCGAAGCTCGACCGGATCCTGGGCGACGCGGTCCCCCCGGCAAGACCCAAGCCCTCCACCAAGGGGTTGGCCCGCGGCAGCGCCGGTGAGGTGGTGCACGCCCAGCTGGCCGTACTGACCGACCGGCTACACAAGCAAGACGCACGATTGCGGGCCGAGCAGCCCGGCTCGATCCACAAGCTCCGCATCGCCGCCCGTCGGATCAGATCCGCACTCAAGACCTACAAGCCCCTGCTGGCACCGGGCTCCGCCGAGGCGGTTGCTGAGGAACTGCGCTGGCTGGGTCAGACCCTTGCCGAGGCACGCGACGCGCAGGTGCTGCGGGAACGACTGCGACTCCTGGTCGCATCCGAGCCTCCCGAACTAGTCCTCGGGCCGGTGTTGAACCGGATCGAGGAGGAGCTGAGGACCGCCTACCGATCCGGGCTGGAGCAGGCCCTGCGCGCCCTGGACAGTGAACGGTACTTCCGGCTCCTGGACGCCCTGGACCAGCTGGTGGCGTCCATGCCACTGAAACCCCAGGCCGACGCTCCCGCCAAGAAGGTCCTCCCGCGGCTGCTCAAACGCGACGGCAGACGTCTGCGTCGTGCAGTCGCACAAATCGGGCATCCAGAGGACCCCGGCCAGCATGACCCCGGCCAGCATGACCCCGCCCAGCATGACCCCGGCCAGCATGACGCCGCCCTGCACGAAGTCCGCAAGAAGGCCAAGCGTTTCCGCTACGCCGCCGAGTCAGCCCGACCGGTACTGGGAGCGCGAGCCAAGGCGCTCGCGGTCGCGGCGAAGCAGGTGCAGCAGACGCTCGGTGAGCATCAGGACTCGGTCATCGCGCGCCGGCGACTGCGCGAGTACGGCGCGAAGGCGCACATCGACGGCGAGAACGGTTTCTCCTTCGGCCGGATGCACGCCCTCGAGCAGCACCATGCCGATGAGCAGGAACGTGAGTTCAACGCCGCCTGGGAAGCTCTCCGCCACAAGAAACGGCACCGCTGGACCTGGACCTGACCGCCAAGGCAGGCTAACGCAATGGGCTGACCCCCTCGCTGGTTTGGGAAAATGCCCGAGCACTGCCCGTCCTCCGGGTTGACCCCCTGTCAACCCGGAGGACGGGCAGTCCCCGCGCTTTGTCGGTCAAACCACGGTTTGTCCTCCTCCGCTTCGGGGTACTCAGCGGAGGTGCGAATGCTGTCCGCAGAAAGAACGGCTCCGGTGCCGAGGCCTCGGACGCCGAGAGCCGTGCTCGCTCGCGGAGCCTCGCAGTGCTGACACCGCAGCCGCGGGGGGATCTCAGCGGAGCTTTGTTCGCGGCCATGGTCGGTCACAGCCACGACTGGGACCTCGTGATGCGCCTCCCGACGTCCAGCGCCGCCGACGCCCACATCGCCCTGTGGTCGATGTATGAGCTGCACTACCGAGGCCTCGAGGACGTGGCAGAGGATCTGGAATGGCACCCTGGCCTCTTGACGGTTCGGCGACGCCTCGAGGTGGAGTTCGAGTCCGAACTCAGGAGCAGATTCACTCCGCCGCCTTTTCAGGAGCCCTTCGATGAAGCGCTCTTCGACTACGTGCAACAGCACGATGGTGTGTCGCTGGCCGCGCACGTTCAACGCGGCTTCGACCGTGACCAAGTGCTGGACCTTCTCAGGGTGAGGTCGCTGTACCACTTGAAGGAGTCAGATGCCACGGCTTGGCTCGTGCCGCGTCTCGCCACCCGCCCCAAGGCTGCACTCATGGAGCTGCTGTTCGACGAGTACGGTGCGGGCGATCCGAACCGACTGCATGCACACATGTTCGCCCGAGGCATGACGGACGCAGGGCTGTGCGCGGACTATGGAGCATACGTCGACGACGTGCCAGTCGAGGTTCTGGCGCTGAACAACGCGATGTCCCTGTTCGGACTGCACCGGCGGCTACGGGGCGCAGCCCTGGGTCACCTGGCGGCCTTCGAGACCACGAGCTCGTTGCCGTCGCGGCGGATCACTCAAGGTCTGGCGCGGCTGGGGTTCCCGCAGTCACTCATCGACTACTACGACGAGCACGTGGAGGCCGACGCCGTGCACGAGCAGCTCGCTGTGCGTGCCATCTGTGGTGCCCTCGTCACCGAGGAGCCACACCTCGTGGACGACGTGTTCTTCGGCGCTTTCACCTGCCTGGACCTGGAGGACCGGGTCGCACATTGTGTGCTTGAGGATCTTCGTGCCCCAGCGTGAGAGCACGCCCTGGCGGTGAAAGGATCCGAGGGGTTCCCCCATCCCGATGTCACGCTGTGCCCGGGTGGCCCGATGCTCGTGCACGGGGTTCACACCGTCGTCGACGACGCGGGGAACATTCACGCGACCACGCGACCTGTCAGTGCCGTGTGCAGGTGCGGACACACCTCGTCGGCGCCGTGGTGCGATAGCACTCACAAGGTCGCTCGGCCGCAGAAGGCGTCTGGATCGCAACAGGGCACAGCCAGCGACACGGTCGTGCGCACCGTGAGCATTGATGAGCTCCAGATCTCCTACGACCGGCGCGTTCTCGAGCCTCGCCCCTGGACGGCAGCCCAATCGCGTTGGGCCTCGAGCCTGCTCCGTTTCGTCCCCCCCGGGCCGGTGCTCGAGCTGTGCGCGGGGGCCGGCCACATCGGCCTGCTCGCCGTACGCGACCACGACCGTGACCTCGTCATGGTCGACGCAGACGAGCACGCGTGCGAGTACGCAAGACACAACGCTGAGACAGCGCGAATGGCCCATCGTGTCACGGTGCGTTGCGGGCCGATGCAGGACGTGCTCGAGGAAGACGAGCGGTTCCCGCTGATCATCGCAGACCCGCCTTGGGTACCCAGCGAACAAGTGGACACCTACCCCGAGGACCCACGTCTGGCCATCGATGGTGGTGCCACCGGTCTCGAGCTGGTCATGACCTGCCTAGAACTCATCAGCGCCCACCTAGCCGACGACGGCGTATCGATTCTCCAGGTCGGACCGGACGGTCAGACCGACCGTGTGGCCGAGCATCTCATGAGTCACCCGGAGCTGCGACTGGGCGTGCGCGAGCGTCGCCTGCACGCCCGAGGCGCGCTCGCCCTCCTCGTCCGTCCGGCCTGAAGAGGTGGACCTTGACCCTCGAACAGTGGAGCCTTCGCAGCCCGGATGGTCGTGGAAGAGGAGCTGATGCTCGTCGATCCCGAGAGTGGAGTCCTCAATCAGCGCGGTCAGGAGATCGTGGCCGGTGCCGGCCTGAGGCTGGGTGATCACAAGGGCAGCACATTCGATGCGCAGACTGGCGCAACCCTCCCCTGGGCGGTGCTGCTCCAGGTCCAGCCAGCGCCTCCCATGGCGTCGGGGGCGGCGAGCACCGGACTGCGTTGGCTGCACCAGTTTCAAGGTCCGCCACTCTCGGGGATCGTCGCGTTAGCTCAGACCACCCGCGCGGGGGTCACTACGTCTGACTTCCGGGGTCGCGGTGCAGGACACAGAACTCGTTGCCCTCCGGATCGCTCAATACTGTGAAGTCTTCGCTGCCACTCTGGCCGACGTCGGCGCGCCGGGCTCCCAGCTCGATCAGCCGGTCCACCTCTGCGTCCACGGTGGCGCCGCCCAGGGGCCGCAGGTCGATGTGGAGTCGGAGCTTCTCGCACTTGGGCGTTGGTGAGGGCTGCAGCCAGATCGTCGGCGTCCCCGGGGCAGCCCCCGGGGTCGGGTAGAGCTTCGCGGCGCCGTCGTCACCGGCGACGACGGCCATGCCGAGAGCACGCGACCAGAACGCCGCCTGCCGGGCCGGATCGTGAGCATCGAGAGTGAGCTGGGCGATGCAGGCGGTCATGTCAACGCCTTACCCGGACCGTGGACCAGTCACACGCCCTCTTCGTCCGGGACGCTCGCGCCGATCATGACCCGACACCCTCCGTGGGGAGGTATCGGCCGGGGACGCGATCGCGATGCGATCGAGAGGTCCGCAATGCTTCCACGTGAGGAGCCGACGATGAAGGCAGTGACATGGCACGGACGGCGCGACGTACGCGTCGAGGAGGTGCCCGACCCGATCCTCAAGGAGCCGAACGACGCGATCGTGCGGATCACCTCCAGCGGGCTCTGCGGCTCGGACCTGCACCTCTACGAGACGCTCGGCCCGTTCATGGGTGAGGGCGACATCCTCGGCCACGAGCCGATGGGCATCGTCGAGGAGGTCGGTCCCGAGACCGGTGACCTCAGCGTCGGCGACCGGGTGGTGATGCCGTTCCAGATCTGCTGTGGACACTGCTGGATGTGCAGCCAGGGCCTGCACACGCAGTGCGAGACCACCCAGGTCCGGGACCAGGGCATGGGCGCCGCGCTGTTCGGCTTCAGCAAGCTGTACGGCGAGGTGCCCGGCGCCCAGGCGGAGTACCTGCGGGTGCCGCAGGCACAGTTCATGCCGATCAAGGTGCCGGAGGGCCCGCCCGACGAGCGGTTCCTGTTCCTGTCCGACGTGCTGCCCACGGCGTGGCAGTCGGTGGCCTACGCCGACGTCCCCGACGGACGGCACGCTGCTGGTGCTCGGCCTGGGCCCGATCGGAGACATGGCCTCGCGCATCGCCCTGCTACCAGGGCAAGCGCGTGATCGGCGTCGACCTGGTGCCCGAGCGGCTGGCCCGGGTGAAGGCGCGCGGCGCCGAGGTGATCGACCTGTCGGCGCGTGGACGACGTGGGCGAGGAGGTGCGTTCTCGCGACCGGCGGGCGTGGCGCCGACGCGGTCGTCGACGCCGTCGGCATGGAGGCGCACGGCTCGCCCGTGGCCGAGATGGGGCAGCGGATCTTCAACGTGCTGCCGAAGCGCGTCACGGCACCGCTGATGAACAAGGTCGGCCTGGACCGGATGGCGGCGATCTACACCGCCATCGACGCGGTACGTCGTGGCGGCACGGTCTCCCTGATCGGCGTGTACGGCGGGCAGAGCGACCCGATGCCGATGCTGACCATGTTCGACAAGCAGATCCAGCTCCGGATGGGGCAGGCGAACATCAAGCGATGGGTCGACGACATCATGCCGCTCCTGCTCGACGACGCCGACCCGCTCGGCACCGAGGAGTTCGCGACGCACCACGTGTCGCTCGACGACGCCCCGGCGGCGTACCAGAACTTCCAGAAGAAGCAGGACGGCACCGTCAAGGTCGTGTTCAAGCCAGGCATCGTGACAGCCACCGGGAACAACCGTCCGACGAGCATCGCAGCATGAGTGTCACCGAGCTGCTGCTGGTGCGGCACGGCGAGAGCGAAGGCAACGTCGCGGCTGCCCGAGCGCACGAGGCAGGGGCGCACGAGATCGACGTGCCGGCTCGCGACCCCGATGTCGCGCTCTCCGATCTGGGACGTGAGCAGGCCACGGCCGTCGGCACAGTCCTCCGCAGCCCTGCCGACCGGCGAGCGACCTCACGCGGTCGCGTGCTCGCCCTACGTCCGCGCCCGCGAGACGGCGCGACTGGCCTGCGAGGCGGCGGGCTCGAGCTGCCGCTGCGCGTCGACGAGCGCTTGCGGGACCGCGAACTGGGGGTCCTCGATCGGCTCACGTTCGCCGGAGTCGAGTCTCGCTACCCGGAGGAGGCCGCACGCCGGCGGTGGCAGGGGAAGTTCTATCACCGTCCCGCGGGCGGGGAGTCGTGGGCGGACGTCGTCCTCCGACTGCGAACGTGGTTCTCGGACCTCGAGCGGGATCTCCCGGGTGCGGAGCGTGCTGGTCGTGAGTCACGACGTGGTGATCGCATTGCTGCGCTACGTGTGCGAAGGGCTGGACGAGGATCAGGTGCTCGACCTGGCTCGTCGCACGCCGCTCCGCAACGCAGCGGTGAGCCGACTGGTGCGGGACGCCGACCGCACGTGGACGACGACGTCGTACGACGACGTCACCCATCTGCGCGAGGCGGGTCTCATCGTCACCGAGCACCGAGGTGAGCGACGTGCCCGAGCCTGAGCTGGTCACCCCTGAGCTGCTGCGCGACTGGCCGTTGCCCGGCCCGGAAGGCTCGAAGCAGGGTCGAGGACGAGTCCTCGTGATCGGCGGCGCCGCCCGGACTCCGGGCGCCGTAGCACTCGCGGGACTCGCAGGTCTCCGGGTCGGAGCCGGCCAGGTCCAGCTCGCCGTCGCCTCGTCCGTCGCGCCCGCGCTGGCAGCCGGCTTCCCCGAGGCCGGAGTGATCGGGCTCGACGAGACATGCCACCGGGACGATCCGAGGAACGCAAGCGGCACAGACTTGTGCCGAGGCGGTCGCCTCCGCCGACGCCGTCCTCGTTGGACCGGGTCTCGACGACGCCGACGAGGCGACCGATCTGCTCGCCGGTCTGTTACCCCACGTCGACGGCGCGACCCCCCTGGTGCTCGACGCCTACGCCCTCGGTGTGCTGCCCAGGTTCCGGGCCGCGCTGGCGCAGCGATCCCTGCCCGCGGTGCTCACCCCGAACGGCGAGGAGCTCGAGCGCCTCCTCGAACGTGAGCCGCACTCGGAACCGTCCGACGTCGCGGAGGCAGCCGACCGCTACCGCGCCTGCGTGACAGCCCGGGCCACCATCGCCGACCCCGACGGACGGATCTGGCGCGTGCCCTCCGGCCACCCCGGGCTCGCCACAGCCGGAAGCGGTGACGTACTGGCCGGCCTTGTCGCCGGCCTGCTCGCTCGCGATGTCGACCCGCCCAGGCCGCCTGTTGGGCCACCTACCTGCACTCGATGGCAGGAGAACGACTCGCGTCCGCCGTGGGAGGCCTCGGGTTCCTGGCGCGCGAGCTCATCGACCAGATCCCCCCGGTGCTGGCCGAGCTGAGCTGAGGCTGTCGCGCCAACCTCCAACATCGCCTGCTCGAACCGGGCCGCTCAGCCGTGCGCTCGTCGGAGTCCACGAGATCCTGCGTCATTCGACGGCAAGGCGGACGCGGTCAGTCGGTAAGTTCGATCGGCAGCGCCACAGCGTCCACCAGCGCGCCGTTGCGCAGAACGGTGACCTCCATCCGCTGCCCGATCGCCTCCGTGAAGAGGCGCTTCTGCAAAGACTGAGCATCGCCAAGGGGCGCGCCATCGACTGCGAGGACCAGGTCGCCGGCTCGCAGGCCGCTTTGCGCTGCCGGGCTGTTCTCCACCACCTCGATGACGCGCAGAGCGCCGTGCTGCCCGAAGCGCTCGGCCTGGACAGGCGTCAGCTGGGCCGGGGTGCTCACCAGGCCGAGGTACGCGCGCCGCACCCGTCCGTCATGCATGAGCGCGTGGATGATCCGGTGGGTCGTGGCGTTGATGGGTACGGCGAGGCCGAGGCCGACCCCGGCGACCGCGGTGTTGATCCCGACGACACGCCCGTGGCTGTCGGCCAGCGCACCCCCGGAGTTGCCTGGGTTGAGTGCCGCGTCGGTCTGGATGACGTCCTCGATCAGGCGCGCCGAATTTCGGCTTCTCGCCGGCATGCTGCGGCCGAGGGCGCTCACGACGCCGGCGGTCACGGTGCCCGAGAGCCCGAGCGGGTTGCCGACGGCGACCACGAGCGAGCCGACGAGCAACTGGTTTGCGTCGCCGTACTCAGGGGGTGCCGGCAACTCTCGGTCAGCGCGGACGACGGCCAGGTCGGACAGCGGGTCACGGCCCACGACATCGAAGTGGGCAGCCGTGCCGTCGGCGAACTCCGCGGTGCCACCGTCGGCGTCGCCGACGACGTGGGCGTTGGTGACAAGGTGGGACTCTCGGGTCAGGACCACGGCAGACCCTGCGGACTCCGCGCGTCGCGACCGGATTCGAAGCGCCGCCACCTTCGGTGTCAGCTGCGCGGCAACCGAGGTGGTGATCGCGGAATAGGCGTCCAGTGGATCCGACTCTGCGTTCGGGTCGGTGGTCATGCCTGGAAGAACGGCTGACAGGCGAGCCGGATTCCGGGGTTCACCAAGGGCGAACGTCGCACGCCATCGAGGCTGCCACGTCGGATACCGGAGCAAGCGCCGAGCCTGGCCCGGGCAGGTCGCCGCCAGCTTGGTACCAGACGGGTCGTGCCTTGCCCGACCGGTCAGTTGTGGGCCACGGCACTCGGCAGGGCATTGCACATCTGGTCGAGCTCGTCGTGGGTGTTGTAGTAGTGAACCGACGCCCTGACGACCGCGTCCAGCCCTCGTGGTGCGAGGTCCCATCGGGCGTAGTCTGCGATCGAGACGGAGACGTTGATCCGCTGGGCGTGAAGCTGGTCGTAGATGCGGTGTGCGTCGTGGCCCTCAATGGTGAAGGTGACGATGCCGCAGCGGCGCTGACCCTGGTCGTGCACGAGCACGCCTGGCTGGGCGAGAAGTCGGCGGCGAAGGGACTCGGCCAGCTCGGTGACGCGTTGCTCGATGGCATCCAGGCCGAGGTCGACGGCGGCGCTGGCGGCGACGCCAAGGCCGATCTTCCCGGCGTAGTAGGTCTCCCAGTTCTCGAAGCGGCGGGCGTCGGCGCGCACCTCGTAGGTGTCGGGACCCGTCCAGGTCGCGGCGTGCAGGTCCAGAAACGGCGGTTCCAGGCGTTCGAGCATGCTTCGAGCGCAGTACAGGAACCCGGTGCCGCGTGGCCCACGCAGGTACTTGCGGCCGGTGGCGGTGAGTAGGTCGCAGCCGATCTCGGCAACGTCGATCGGCATCTGGCCGACCGACTGGCACGCGTCCAGCAGATAGGTGATCTCGAACTCCCGGGCGACCGCACCGATCTCGGCCGCGGGGTTGACCAGGCCGCCCTGGGTGGGCACATGGGTGACCGCGATCAGCTTCACCCGCTCGTCGATCATCTCGCGCAGCGCGTCCACGGACAGCTGACCGCTCTCGTCGTCGGGGACCGGTTCGACGCTTACACCAAGCTTGCGTGCTGTCTGCAGGAACGCGATGGCGTTGCTCGCGTACTCGGCGCGCGCTGTCAGGATCCGGTCACCCTCCTGGAACGGAAGGGCGTAGTAGGCCATGTCCCAGGCACGGGTGGCGTTCTCGACGACCGCGATCTCGTCGCGGTCGGCGCCGACCAGACGCGCCAACGCGTCGTAGGTGTGCTCGACCTTCTCGGCCGCGGCCGCAGCCGCCTCGTAGCCACCGATCCTCGCCTCGAGCTCGAGGTGTGAGGTGACCGCCTCCAGCGTCTGGCGCGACATCAGCCCGGCACCGGCGTTGTTGAGGTGGACCCGGTCGATGCACCCGGGAGTGTCGCGGCGCAGTGCCTCGATGTCCATGCGGGTCAGTGGGGATCGTGCCACGCGTCGATGCGGGTGGCCCACCGGTGGGGGCGCTGGGCAATGGGGTGCCGACGGGTGCCGGTCTCAAGGCGAGGCTCGGCGGCCCGGGCGACGCGTTCAGGCCAGTCGATCGAGAAGCGGCACCGCTGTCCGCGTTGCCCGATCGCCGGTCCCGTCACTCGCGCGCGATGGTCATGCGAGGAGGTCGCTCCTGCGCATCGGTGGGATTCGCGGAACAGGTTGGGGCAGGTCTCAAGCATGGACAACATCCTGCAGGTGGGGGTTTGCACGATCCTTGACACATGCGGGGGGCGTCGGCTTGAACGCGCCGCTACCCCCGGATGAACAGGCGAATGTCCGATCTCGGCGCTGGTGGTGAACAGCATCGGGTCGCCGGCGAAGGGCATTTCGTCGGCGAATGCGTCGGACCGGGTGGCACACATCGACTCCGATCCGCGTCGGGGATCCAGCGAGTCGACTCATCCAGACCGGCGTCCAGCTCGATCCCGAGCGAGTCACGGAATGCCTCCCAGTCACCCTCGTCGCGCCACAAGGTCCTCCACAGCGCCTCGACAGCGCCTCGACAGCGCGCGAGGGCAGTGCGTGCGTCCCCGGGCTACGGCCCTCGATGCGCACCCACTGCCAGAGTGCCTGCTCGACCCGGTGGCTCCCCTTCGACAAGACCTCGGGGTGCTCGGTCCAGAACCGTTTCAAGGCGGCGACCGGGATCTCGGCGCGCGAGGTCGCCTCCGACCAGTCGTCCTTGATCCCAGACGGCGACTCGTTCAGCCAGTAGCGCAGCCTCTTGGCGGCTCGCTCGCGCAGCGAGGCCCGGGTTTCGCGTCGGCGCCTTATGACGGGAGGTGCGGTTGGGGTGGCCGGCCGCTGACTCGGGACGCGACAAGCGGACTCCGGGATGCTCGAGGGCTGGACGTTGTGGGTCCATTCAGGTGGGTGGTCAACACGTGAGCCCTTGGTTTCTTTCCCGATCGGTGAGGTCGGTGAATGATAATCGGGACGGGAGCTCGGGATGGGATGCTTCGGACCGGGAGGCTGCGGATGTTGGTCTCCGCTCTGCTCGTCGCCGCGATGACGGGATGCAGGATCCGAAGACCTTGGCGACGGCAACGCTAGGGGCGGCGCCGGTGGCGGTACAGGTGACGACTGCTCCGCCACCAGTGACACGTAACCACCGACAGCGACGCCGAGGTCGACTCCCTCGACGACCTGCCTGCCTGCGAGCCCACTCAGGTGGTGACCCGCAAGGCCTTTCGCAGGAGGGCCATCAGGCCGAGCAGCGCTGACCTTATCCTTCCTGCCAGCAACCTGACCGTGATCGACCTCAGGACCAAGGGATGGGGTTGCCGAGGTCGTGCGCGGGTACGGTGCTGTGATGCTGCAGGGGGTGTTGGATGCGATCCGCTCGGTTCCGCCGACTCTTGCCTACGCGATCATTGCGCTTCTGGTGTTCGGGGAGGCGGCGTTCTTCCTCGGGTTCGTCGTTCCCGGTGAGACGGCTGTGCTGCTGGGTGGCTTCCTGGCAAGCCAGGGACATCTCAACATCGTCACCCTGATTGTGATCGTGGTTATCAGCGCGATCCTTGGTGACAGCGTCGGCTACGAAGTCGGCAAACACCTGGGGCCCCGGGTCCTCCAGCTGGGCATCCTCCGCATGCACCAGGATCGGCTCGACAGCGCACAGGAGATGCTGCGTCGCCGGGGCGGCCCTGCCGTTTTCCTGGGTCGATGGACCGCTTTCTTCCGTGCCGTCATGCCGGGTCTGGCGGGGCTCAGCCGTATGCGGTACCGGGTGTTCCTCTTCTGGAACGCCCTTGGTGGAATCGCCTGGGGCATCACGTTCAGCCTGATCGGCTACTTCGCCGGTGCCTCCTATGCGAAGGTCGCGTCGAGGATCGGCGAGGGCACGGCAGTCCTGGTCGTCGTGCTGGCAATCGCCGGAATCGTGGTCTGGCGCGTCAGACGCAAGCGGCACGAGCATGACCAAGAGCCGCGGAGCAGCAGCCGCAGAAAGTCATGACCCCCGACGACACCTCAGGGGACCCTGCCAAACGTCCCCCTATGCCGCCGGTCGTTCGCTACCGGTGCACGAGTCCAGTCGTCTCAGGTCGTTCCAGATGGTTTTCGTGGCAGTGCGGGTGATCGGGTTGGCCAGAAAATCCCGCGACCTATGAACCCGCACCGTGCACGATGTCTGTGTGTCACTCACGATCGCCGTCCTCGCCGACCGGCCTGACCTCGCCGAGGCGATGTGGGACATGCCCAACTCGTGGCCGGAGTTCATGCGCCACGATCCGATCGGCGGTCTGTTCTACGGCAACCTTGAGACGCGGTTCCCCGAGTTCGTCCTCGTCGCCCGGGACGATGCGGGCGAAGTCGTCGCGTGCGCGTACTCCGTCCCGTTCGTGCTCGGCGGCGACCCCCTACCCGACAACGGATGGGACTTCGTGATCCGCAACGGACTGCTGGCCAGCCTCCGCGGTCAGGATCCCGACGCCATATCCGCGGTCGAGATCGCCGTCCGCCCCGACCGCCAGGGCACGGGTCTCTCCCGGCAGATGCTCGCCGCGATGCGCGAAAATGCCGCGCAGCGGGGCTTCGCCGAGCTGGTCGCGCCGGTGCGTCCCAACGGGAAGGTCAACGCCCACGAGCCGATGTCCACGTACGCGTTCCGAGTTCGTGAGGACGGCCTGCCGGTCGACCCCTGGCTCCGGGTGCACATCCAGGCCGGCGGCCGCATCGAGAAGGTGGCCCCACGCTCGATGGTCGTCCCCGGCACGCTCGAGGAGTGGCGCGAATGGACCGGGCTGCCGTTTGACAAGACCGGCCCGGTCCTGGTTCCCCAGGCGCTCGCCCCGGTGCATTGCGACGTCGAGCATGGCGTCGCGGCGTACGTCGAGCCGAACGTGTGGGTCGTGCACCCCACCATGGACTGAGCCACCGGAAGCGCGACGAGGGCTGGCAGAACCACTCCCCCAATCGGCATTCACCCCCTTCCATACGGGGAGATGCCTCCGTGGCGTCAGCTCGTCAACCTGCTCGACAGCTCCGAGACGCCGCTTCCGCAACGACTGAACGGCTTGCAAGGACGAAGCGTCAGGCGCACTCACGAATCAGGTAGACGTCCTACAAAGGGGTCCGTCCCGACGATTACGGCATCTGGGGACGACCGCGCAGTCATTCCGCAGATCGCGTGCTGTCGCGTACGCCGCGGTCATCCGGTCAATGCCCGCAGAGGGTGAAGCTCGAACCTGCCGATGAGCGGGCAGACCCGGAATGAACGGCAGGGCGCCATTCGCCGCTCGCAGGACTTACCAACGCCCGACATGTGCCGCTGACTGCGTGCGCTGCGGCCATCCGGTTCTACCGCTGTTCGGCTCACACACATGCCGAGATCCCTGCGGGTGCGCCTGTCGGTGAGCGGATCGGACGCCCGAGCGCTGACCTCCCGCGCCGCTGGCCTGAGCATTCCACGATTGACACTTCCATCTGGCGGGGCGAGGCTGAAAGATCTCGCAGGCCCTGAGGGGAAACCGTGGAGTGGTTCTGGATCATCGTCGCCGCGGGAGGCGCCGGGTTCGCCGCCAAGTGGTGGCGGGACCGGCAGGCCACGCGGCGCACGAAGAGCGAGGAGCTCGAGAGCGTGCGCCGTTTGGCCGGCGAAGACGCCATGTACCTCCATGAACAGCTGCAGCGACTCGACCGTGAAATCGGGGGGCAGGTCCTCGACGAGGAGACGCGGGTCGCCTACCAGATCGCGCTGGACTCCTGCGAGTCTGCGCAACGCACCCTCGGGCAGATCAGCAAAGCCGAGGAGGTCAGTAAGGTCACCGAGACTCTCGCCGCCGGGCTCTATGAGCTCGCGGGTGTACAGGCCCGCCTGGCGGGCCGGCCGGTGCCAGAGCAGCGGGTCATGTGTTTCTTCAACCCGTTGCACGGTCCCTCCGCCACCGAGGTGCTGTGGACCCGACCCGGTCATGGCGCCCGGCGGGTGCCTGCCTGCTCGACGGACGCCGACAGGGTGACCAACAAGTTGCTGCCCGAGGTCCGCACGGTGAAGATCGGGGCCCGAACGATGCCCTACTGGGCTGCCGGCAGCGCATTCCTGCCGTACACGGAAGGCTACTTCGCCGGCGTGGCGGCGCTCTCGTGGGCGCTGCACCCCGCGGTCTTCGAGCAGGCACCCGAGACGGGCGGACACTTCGGTGCCGGCATCGTCGGTAGCAGTGGCCACTTCGACGGTGGCGGCTTCGATGGGAGTGGCGGCTAACGACCTCTCGGTCGCGCAGCGCACGGACCACAAGGAATCCAGAGAGACCTCCTGTGAGTCAGTCACGAACGTCATGGTCCGACTGACCGATTCACGCTCCGCGAGGAAGTCCGCACCCTCGGGGTTTCACTGGGTTCCGTTTCCCGGGGGCTGAGGACCGAGCGAAACGGCGAGCCTAGTGATCCGCGGCCACACGCCTGCATCCAGAACCTGCGTCGTGGCCTTGATGAGTTTGGAAGTCGACGCCACGCGGGTGTTCCGGTTGGCCGCCGCATCCGAAGAACCGAGACCGGCGATCTGATCAACACCGGGCCCAGCTCCGCCTCAGCATGCCGTGCGATCGAACAACGCAACAGAGCCGCCCCGCCTACGTGTCAGGAGGCGCTTCCGTCGGCCGTTGCCACCGAGAAGTTCAGGTCTCGATGCTGACGGTCGCTGACGCGCGCCTTCGTGCAACCACTGCGGTCGTAGCGTCGAGAACAACCCGACGAAAGGACACACCCCATGGCCATCGACCGAGGGCTGCTCGCGATCTTGAAGGCCAAGCCCGACAAGGGAGACGAGCTCGGTGCGTTCCTGAAGCAGGGCCGCGAGCTGGCCGCCGGGGAGGCGGGCACCGTGACCTGGTACGCGTTCCGGATCGACGACACGACATACGGGATCTTCGACACCTTCGAGAGCGAGAAGGCTCGCCAGGCGCACGTGAACGGCCAGATCCCGGCTGCGCTCCAGGAGGTCGGTTCAGACCTGCTCGCGGCAGACCCCGACATCAAGTCGATCGACGTGCTGGCGGTCAAGTAGCGGCGAGTGCGCCCATCTAGCGCGGACCCGGGAGGACACTTTGCCCTGGCCGCCCTGCTCGAGGCTGACTTCGCTCCGCGGCGCGCCGAGATGGTGCAACAGCGTGGCCGCGGCTGCAGCGCCCCGGACATGCGCGTGCGAAGAGAGCGGCTTCGATCTCAGCCGCGACGATGAGGACATCGCCAGCCAGACAGGTCGGCGCACAAGCCTCAGGACGCGACGGCAACACCGAGTGAGTCCGCGGCCATGGGCTTGGGTGCACCCGCTTCGTAGAACACGTCGACCTGCTCAACGCTGAAACCAGCGGCCTTGAGCAGGTCGAGGATCGGTCGCGTCAGATGGCAGCCTCCGACCAGCCGCCTATTGAGCGGCTCAAGCCGGCGCTGCCAGCGCTGCACGTCCTCATCTGGGGCAAGGCCGTGCTCGATGAAGTGGAAAGTGCCGCCCGGACGCAGTACTCGATAGACCTCGGTCAAGGCGAGAGCCGGGTCTGGGATGGTGCACAGTGTCCACGTTGACAGCGCCGCGTCGAAGCTGTTGTCGGCAAACGGCAGCGACTGCCCGTCGAGCCCGGACTGCTCAACGGTGACGGTTGACGCAGACACCCGGTCCTGTGCGAGCTTCCAGCTCAGCTGGGACGGCTCGATCGCCGCGACCCGCTGGACGCTTTCGGGATAGAACGGGACGTTGTGTCCGGAGCCGAAACCGATCTCAACTACCTGGCCATGCAGTCCGGCACACACCCGTTCGCGCAACGGACGTGACTGCTTCGTCCCGCAGGCCGCGTTCATGAGCCTCGGCAACACGTGCTCGGCATACAGGCCCAAAGCATCCCCTTGGTTCGGTATCGCCACAGTGCACCCCGGCCCGCATGTTGTCACCCCTGGCCGGGTGTCGCGGTCGACTGAACTCGAAGGTACGGGTATCGACGCGGTCAGCTGCACGTCAGATCAGGGACGGAAGGGGGAGCCGGCCCGATCCAGGGCGCCCTCCGTGGCTGCTACCGCCCCCCGCCGGACGGCTCGTACCAGAGCGGCGTGGTCGGCTTCGGTCTGGTCAGCGTAGGCCCGTGCGAACTGGGCCATGGCCCGGTCCAGCTTGTCGGATCGGCCTGCATAGCCCGCGATCATGGAGGCCCCACTGGTGCGGGCGTGCCCCTTGGCCAACAGGCGACCGACTATGCCGGCATAGTCAGCCAACGCGGGCGGATCGATGGCGTCGAGCGGGATGGTGCCCTTCATGTTCCGAAACTGCCGCACGTAAAACTGTCGCTCACCAACGGTGGCCCATCCGAGGAGTGGATCGCTCACCGTCTGCAGGGCCTGCTGGTACTCCACCACTCGCTGGCCCTGGTGAGCGTGCCAGGCGGAGTCGCCGTGCACGTACTTGGCCAACACGGATCGGCGCGCCTGTTTCAGTTGGAGGAACAACACGTCGTCGGGGCTGCTGCCCTCGAGTAGCGCAACGTAGGCGCGCAAGCCAACGCTGCCCACACCGACGACCTTGTGGGCTACGTCGAGCAGGGTGTAGCCGCCCAGGACCCGGCGCCAGTGCGGCGCCAGTGTGCCCAGATACTCATCAAGCGCCACCGCGATCAGCTCACCGACCTGCTCGGAGACGTGGGTGATCAAGGGCGGCTCGTCCACGATGTGCCGGCGCCCCTCGTGCTCGCGAGTGAATCGTGGCAGCGCGCGGTCACTGGTCCGGTTTCGGGCTCGCTTGGCGGACCGCGCGATTTCAGTCCGGAGCGTCTTCTCGGTGGCGGTCCGGTGCAGGCGCTGCAAGTCCAGACGGTTGTAGGAACGCATGAGCAGTGGCTGTTCGGCCAAGAAGTTCACTTCGTCCCGATAGGACGACACGCACGACATGACGGCATCTGCGCACTGCTGCTCCCTGGACGAGTTCTCCCGCCCGGCCACCCAGATACTGGCAACGAGCCGCCGTAGATCCCACTCCCAACCGCCGGGATGAGCCTCGTCGAAGTCATTGAGATCCATCACGAGTTCGCCCTCGGGCGAGGCGTAGAAGCCGAAGTTGCCGAGGTGCGCGTCGCCGCAGGTCACCGGAGTGATTCCTGTGGCCGGCAACTGCGCGACGTCTGCAGCCATCACGATGGCGGTGCCTCGCAGGAAGCCGTACGGCGAGCTGACCATTCGGCTCACCCGGATCGGGATGAGCTCCTCCAGTCGCCCTCGGTGTGATTCCTTGATCAGCTGGACTGGGTCCTGCCGACGGGCAGGCGCCTCCCATCGGCCCAGTGCCTTACGAGGCACCTGCTTACGCAGCCCTCGGCCGATGGCGAATCGCTCCTCTCGCGACGTCGGTCGCTGCCGCAGCGAGCCGAACGCCTCGCCCTCGGCCGTCGCCAAGACGGTGTGCGCTCCAGGGCCGGTCGTCACGTCGATCACCTCCGCTGCCCGACTCGTCTCGTTCTATCAGAGCTCTCGCTTCTGCTCGGATGCGAAGCCGACCCGGGTCTGTTCCAGGAACGGGTGGCTGGCCGTATTCGGCCCGACTCAAAGGTCCCGCCCGTGCTTGATGCCATGGACCCCGAGCCCACGAGTGCCTTCGCCAGACCTCGCGATCAAGAGTGGCCTTCACAAACAGCCAGGCGACCAACATCGGCAGATGCACGGCGCCGTAGACCGGGTTGTCGAGGGGCGGAAGGGGTTGTGCCGCGTTGGCCGGACGCCGCAGAGGCTATCGCAGCGGCGGACGTCGTCTGCGCTGCGGAATTCTGCCGCGGCGTCGACAGCATGCCCTGTGCATGATGACCCCGCCCCGCCGGTCAACGGAGGGGAGAAGGGCAGGGACGGGGCTAGTGGTTCTCCGAAGGGAGCGACGAACCCCAGCCGGGGGGCGGTTCGACGCCGCACCGCCCCCGGAAGCCATAGTGCCTGGGCGGTCTTTGTTGCCGCCCTCACTGATCCATGTGGGGCCGATAGACCCGCCCGTCCGCGTCTTTGGTTCCTGGGAGGTCCGGTTTCGCGCCGTACGGTGCCACCCGTGGATTGCGTCATGAGCTGCCCGAAGAGGCTCCAAGCCGCCGTGAAACGGCTTCGTGATGCCGGCTACTCAGACGCCTGTGACCGACGAACGGGGGGACCCCCTGCCGCCCCGTCCAAGTGAGCCTCCACTCACGCGGGCGGCGGTGCGGCCCTCTTGCTTGCGCGCCGCTCGAGTACGCGGACCTTCACGAGATCCGCACGTTTGACAAGCTCGAGGTGGTCCCGCCGGAACCATCGCCGCCCAGCCTGCTCGACGAACGGCAGCCGGCCGCGACGACACCGCCGGTTCACGGCCACAGAGCTGACGCCGAGCAGCTCTGCCGCTTGCACGCTGGTCAGCCAGTCATGCTCAGCATCCGGCTCGGCCCACCCCTTGTACACGTATCGCTGATCGGGAACTCGTCGCGAAGGGCGGACGCACGGGAGAGCGTCACGGGACCGCGATCGTGTTGGAGCTGCGGGACAACCGCGAGCGGTGTGATCGACGCCCACACGAGCAGCAACCTAGGGCGGCCCAAACTGGCGCGTCATCGCCCGGGGCGGTTCTGACGACTCAGGCGTCAACAACAGACGCTTGGACGTGGCACACCACGAAGACCGAACGTCCGAGAATCGCGTGAGGGTCCTCGGTGGTGAACTCGAAGGTGCACCGACTGGCACTGGTCATCGAAAGGTCCGAGATTCCGGCCTCCTCTCGTAGCGCGTCCCACACCGTGTCTCGGAACTGGCGATCACACGCGAGCGTGACTCGCTTCCGACTACCCACCCCAACAGGCTACGGGTCGGCGCAGAGGTGAAGTCAGCGCGGCCCAGTTGTCGCGGTCGCGCACGTCGGCCTCCGGCAAGGTTCCCAACTGGCCGGGCCCGGGCGCGTGCCACCACCGGACGTTCGCCCAGAGGCTGCCGGCGGTGCCGACCAGCTGAGGATGCTGGCGGGATACCACTCGTCGTCGACGAGGACCTCCCCCCACCCACCCTAGTCGTCCATGCCTTGAGCGTGACAGCGGAGGACTCTGCTGCCGACTCCCCCGATTCCGTCGTCGGCTGTCGCCCTCGGGAGAGCGGCCTGGCTGCCTCGCCTTCCGCCCCCGAAAAACGGGGGTGGTCAGCTCCCTTGCCCGGGGCGGCGGACCCATCGGTCGCTGGGGTTCCCGGCTGCGTGAGCCAAGAAACCCCAGCACGGTCGACGTGTCCCTCCGGTTGAGTCAACCCCGGATGGTCCCATCCGACCCTCCGCGATTTCAGGACCCTGGTGCGCGATCCACGGGTCTGGGGCGCAGATGGCTGGTGGAGCCAGGTCACTAACCGGTTTCATTCCGGCAAAACGGGTGGTCGATGTGAACGAGTTGAGGCAGTGTGAAAGTTGACGTGACCGTCACACGTACCACTGGCACAGACGGGGGAGTCATGATCGCACGACGCGTAGTCCAGACCTCGGTGCTCGCCGCCGCGCTTCTCGCGATGGCCGCCTGCGGGAGCGATAACACGAACACCTCGTCGAAACCGAAACCCTCGTCCTCCCCCTCCGACGCTGGCTCGGCGCAGATCAAGGTCGTGTCCACCAGCAAGGGGTCGGTGCTGGCCGACGACAAGGGCCGGGTGCTGTACATGTTCAACCCGGACAACCAGGGCGACAGCGTCTGCTACGACCAGTGCGCAGCTGCCTGGCCGCCCACCCTGACCAAGGGCGCCCCCACGGCGGGCAGCGGCGCGGACAAGTCTCTGCTGGGCACAACGACCCGCAAAGACGGGACGACCCAGGTCACGTACAACAAGTACCCGCTGTACACCTTCGCCTTCGACGCGAAGCCCGGGGACACGAACGGCCAGGCCGTGAAGAGCATCTGGTGGGTCCTCAACCCAGCCGGTGAGCCTCAGGAGAAGTCGGCCGTGGTGTCCGTGGCCGCGACGCCGCCCCTGGGCAAGATCCTCACCGACGTGCGCGGCGAGACGCTCTACATGTTCACCAAGGACCAGAACGGCAAGAGCTCATGCACCGCAGAGTGCCTGCAGTCGTGGGTCCCGCTGCACACGTTCGGAGCCCCCACTGCCGGGAGCGGAGCGAAGAGCAGTCTGTTGGGCACCACCAACAGTGGCCCCGGCGTCACTCAGGTCACCTACAACAAGCATCCGCTCTACTTCTTCCAAGGAGACCAGGCGCCAGGTGACGCCAAGGGTCAAGGCTTCAAGAACCTGTGGTACGTCGTCGATGCCGCAGGCAACCCGAACAAGAAGGCTCCCTAGCCAGCAGGATGGGTTCATATCTGCTGGTGATCCGAGCCGTAGACGGACGTCGCGGGCGGGGTCGCTCCCGACGCGTGATCAGGACCATGGAATCATGGTGGGCACGCGCTCGGTGTGGACGCGGAAGCCCTGACGCGTGCCCGAGCGCGTGTGGCGAACGTCTGATACGTCTCGAACATCGCGTGGTCGGCCTGGTAGAAGGAGTTGGGGGGCCGACTCCAGCAGTCGCCCTTCGCCGCTTCGCTGGCCGGCGCTTCCTTTCGCCACGTTCGGGGCGGAGTAGTCATAGGGGATGCGCTGAGGCGTCTCGAGCAAGCACCTCCGTGCCCGGCATGCAACGCGGACACCCCGGCCGCCTACCTACCCTGCACAGGAGAGCGCGTCATACCGCCTATGACGCTTATGACTGTCAAGAACTCATGCCCCTGCGGCAAGCCTGGCCCTACGGCGACGGGATCAGACCGTCACCATCGCTGTCGAGGGTCGACATATCAGGCCATGCATAGACGGTGGTGGGAAGCAGGTAACCCCCTTCGTCGGTGGTTCCTTGTCCGATCTCACCCCCACCCATTGCCCGATAGAACCCTCTGGCCGGCAGATTGGCTGACAGTACGGAAATGCGGAGCTCGGTGAATCCTCGCTCGGCGAGGCAGGCTGCGGCCGCCCGAAGGAGCGAGCGGCCGATCTCTTGACCGCGTCGAGCCGGCAGGACGTAGAGGGCACCGATCTCGGCCAACGTGTAGGACAGGTCGCCGTCAGCTGCGCCGCCCGACACCAGGCCGAGAACACCGCCGTAGTCGTCCTCGGCGATCAGAATGACGTTCCGTTCCGCGCGACCGTCGGCAAGCTCAGCAAGGGCACGCGCCCATGCCTGCGCCGACACCTCCGGCGTCCATTCCGCCACGCGCTTCCGGTAGGCCGCCTCCGGCATCTGGCCACGGTGTGCAGACAGAAAAGACTCGACCATCACCGTTCCCATCTGCGGGGCATCGTCGACCACCGGAACACGAGTCTTGACATTGCGCATCGTCCCATCATTACGCCCTGATGCCCTGCGTGCTCGCCCGGATCACGGATGCAGGCGCCGTCATTCCAGCCCCGTATGACTTCAAGAACTCATGCCGCCATCCACCCGCCGTCACGCTCGGCCTGTGGCGCCGCACGCTCGCTTCTCCTGCTGCTCGTCGGCCAGCCTCTGCACGGACCCAACAAGGGAAGCGTGCAGGTTCCCGACCTAAGAACCCGCTTCGAGCCGGTAGCTCGCGCCCGCCAACATGCAATAGGAAGCGTGCAAGCGAGCCGTCCGATACAGGCTCCACCCAAGCAAGTACGCGCACAGTCTCCGTCCGCCGCCACCTCATGCACACGATCACACCGACGAGCGGATGTCGTGCGAGGGCCAGGTCGACCGCATCTACCGGGTTTGGGCGCCGCGCTGGAAGGTGGATGAGCTGTCGGTATGTCGACCCCCCGAGAAGCCTGGCACCCCTCCGTTTGCCCAACCGAGGTCGCGCAGTCCGTGGTGCGTGACCAGGGTGCGCATTGAGCAAAGGGAGGGGTGCCAAGGCAAACAAGGTAGGGACCCATCTCGCGCAAGGCAACTGCGGTTGAAACCTCACCAACTTTCAGCTCCCTGCTACCGGGCGTGTCTCACTTGGTGGTTGTTGCCGACGGCGGTCGGGCGGAACCGTGCACGGTCCGTAGTACTTCCAGCGACCCTGACGGACGAGCACAGGGAGCCGTGTGCCCTCTTCACCGGGTCCCGCGACCGCCGCTGATTCGGCCTGCCAACCAACAGCGGGACGCGTAGACGCGCGACCGGTGGTCCGACACGCTCTTCGAAGCCGGTCACATGAGAGGATTCACGCCCCGTGAGCGTCTTGAACTCGTCCCACAACACGATCAGGACAGCGCTTGCTGAGCAGGTTCGGGTAGGCCGCCTCTGTCCACCCGTTGACGAGCGTCTGGTTGGGGCCGCCGCTGTGAACGTTCAGGGAATGTCACCCCTGGATCGGTCACGAACGTCTCGATCTCGGTCAGCAATGTCCCAGGTTCGGACATCCGGGGCATTCCGTCCTTCCGCTCCGCGCGGTCGCGCTGCCGATACGACTCTCACTGGCCGCACGTTGTTGCGGCACCGGCCCGGTCACGCGTGAGCGGCGTTGGCGTCGAGCGCGACCGATGGGTCCTCGCACCCCGTCCGCACCGACGGAGCGCCCACGCGCCGTATGACAGGTGGCGACGCCGATCTATGACGTCGGGGTGGCTTTGAAATCGGTCAGTGCCTGAGCAGCGCCTCGTCGATGAAGCCGATGACACGCCGCTCGTACTCCGCCGGTGCGGTCTCGATCGCCTTGATGTGCGGGGCGTCCGGGACGGTCCACAGCGACGCGTTCGGCCCGGCGATCCGGGCGAACTCTGGCGTCAGGACTTCGGTCGCGTTGCCGCCGTCCGGCGCGTAGATGAACATCAGCGGGCGCGGGCGCGATGCGCGGGACCAGATCGAACAGCGACTCCGGCGGCGCCGCGTCAGCAAACACCGCCACTGACACGTCCAGCAGTGCGAAGGCCGGGCTCATCGCCCAGAACTCCGCACCGGGGAGAGCCTCCTTCTCCTCCCGGAACTGCCGCGCCCCCGCACCGTCGGACACCACGGCGGCGAGGTCGGGGTCCTTCGCGGCGGCCTCGAGCATCAGCTCGCCGCCGACCGACAAGCCGATCCCGCCGATGCGGGCGGGATCGACGTCCGGGCGGCGCTTGAGCCAGTCGACCGCGGCGATGATGTCCTTGTCGCCGCCCCAGCCGAGCATGTTGCCGCCACCTTCACTGCGACCCTCACCGCGTCGGTCGAACAGCAGTACGCCGTAGCCGTGCCTGGCCAGCATCCGCGCGTGCGCCTGGGTGCCGAGCCGCCCGGGGAAGTCGACGATTGCCGCGCCGTTTAGGGATGGGATGTACCAGCCGTGGAGCGTCAGCCCGTCCGAGGTCGTGAAGTTCACGTCCTCGTGTGCGACGCCGAGCTCGTCCTGCGGCACCACGGCACGCTGCACATGAGTGACGGCATAGGCGAACAGCACCGGCTGCGCGACGAAATACGCCGCAAGGGCCGCCACCACGACGTACATCGAGCGCCGCACGAGGAGTCGCCAGAGCCGCCCGGTCCGGCGTCGCGACTGCCACAGCCTCCACAGGCCGAGGCCGACGAGCAGCACGCCCGCGGGGATCGCGAGCAGCCCGGTGAAGTCGTCGCCGGAGGGCCCGACCGCGGTGGTGTAGTAACCGGCCTCGATCACGCCGAGGCCGATTCCGAACACGCCGACCGACAGCGCCAGCACCGCGCGCCATCCCGGGCGTACCCGCCCGAAGCCCACCGCGGCCGCGGCGAGCAGCACGCTCGGGACCAGGGCGCTGACCAGATGGCCGGCCGCGGTGGTACCCGCCGGCGGCTGCAGCACGGTGTCGTCGAGCACGTGGAGCGCGACGAGCGCAGTGCCGAGCAGGAACAGCGAGCGCTCGTCACGCAGTAGCCACCGACGTCGGGTGGCGAGGGTCGGCGCCGGAGCGGGCGGCAGAGCAGTCGTGGTCATGCTCCGACGCTAGGGACACCGCACCGCACGACCCAGGAAGCTACCCGCCCGACAGCCGGGGTCAGCCACACAGTTCGCCGGTGATGGTTACCGCCGCGCCCACTTCAATCGCAGGAAGGGCCAGTTCAGCCCCCTCCTGAGTGTGTTCCCTTCCGGCGGACGCGCCACTCATCTGCCGTCCGCTCACATCCGTACAGGCGAGCCACGTCCACAAGTCCCAGCTCAAGGAGACCCGGACCTTGGTCGGTCGGGCTGGCCCCCGGGCCACGCGATCGTCGCCTCACAGCTGTGGGGATGATCACGACGCCGTACGCCGGCTGGCGGACGCCATCCACAGAGGCGAATCCTCGCTGACCTTCACCGCTCGGCACCGTCATCTCCCCGACGGCTCCCACACCAGAACCCGTGGCACAGTGATAGTCCGGACTGCCGACGTCGAGGTGAAGACCGCATGCCTACGGTCACTCTGTGGCAGCGCGATTCGCTGCTTGTCACCGTTTCCGGGGGCGTGGACGGCCTGACCTTCCACGCCCAGGACCTCGATCCACCTCCGATGTTCGGTGACGAGTATGAGTACGGCTTCAGCATTGCCGCCACAGACATCCCCAAGCTCGTACAGGCCCTCGGCGGATCCGCACAATCCGAGGTACTGGAACTCCTCCAGGCAAGCGCCGAGTCTGTTGTTCCCAACGGTGTCGAGTCCTGGATGAAGGCACATGACATCCCGGTCACTGACTTCTGGAGCTGGTTCTAGTCGAGAAGATCTGAGACCTCGCCTACGATTCACGCCCGCCTATCGCGCGTTCCGAGACTGGCCGGTCACCAACCGGCGCAGGAAAGCACACGTTCGCCACCGACGGGTTCGATAGCCCTGCGCTTCCCCTCTCCCCCGCTGGGCGCTAACCGCTAGCAGCCGCGATCCGAGCATCGGCAGTGGGCACTCTCCCGCCGAGGAACCCCACGTACAACCGGCGCACCAGCGGAACGCCGTCCACAGATCCCAAGCTCGATCGGGCGATCCACACCAGTCCTGCTCAACTACGCCGTCGGACCCGCTGCCTACCGCCCACTAAGCGCGTCGCCGATCGGGATATCTTTCGGCTCAGCCGCTGTCCACACCGCGTCGCGCGAGCGGCATCAGGCCGGCGCGACGGTGGCTCGGATCGCCTCGAGTTGTGGCACATGCTCACGTGCATCGCGCTCGGCCCGTCGCAACAGCTTCGTCGCCGTGCTCGCTTGCCCGGCCGCCAATGCCGCCTGTGCTCCGCGCCAACGGCAGTACGCCGAATCGTGGGGGCGGCCGATCTTGTCCCACTCCGCAGCGGCCGCCGCCCAGTGCTCCAGCGTCGGTGCGCCCGCCAGTCTGGCCATCTCAGCGGCCCAGCCCCCGCGGAGGGCGTCGCGGACGGCGTAGACATCGGAAGCTGCGAACGGATCTCGGCTGGTCCTCGCGAGTAGCCACTCGAACTTGCGGAGCAGACGCGTACGAGCGCCCGGGTCCACGCGCGAGAGAGCGGCTCCATCGGCGGCTGCCCGGACAGCCAGCACCAGCAGGCCCGCGATGTCTACCTCCTGGTCCTCGACCGCCACGACGTCCCGCAGCAGGCCGGTCAGCCGGTCGTACGCCGACCACGGACGGCCGCACCACAGGTCGACAGTGGGCGCGTCCTGCGCACAGGCGACCCGGTTCGCCAGGTCGACGACGAACATCTCCGACAGCTCGTCGAGCAGACGGGTGGCTTCCTCACAATGGCCACGGAGGAGGTCGAGCTGTCCACGCTCGCTGTAGGTCGGCCACTGGTGGGGCAGCGGGGGTTCCTCGGTCATCGGGTCGATGAGCTGTGCCGCCTCCTGCACCCGGCCGGCGTGCCGCAAGGCTTCCGACAGATTGCCGAGCAGCACCGAGGCGGAATGGTTCTCGATACCCCACTCGTGCGCAGCCTCAAGTCCCGGGCGCCCCGCGGCGGCGATCTCGTCGGCGCTGTGGCAGGTGGTCATCAGGATGTGGGTATGAGTCACCGCGACGGATAGATCTCCTCGGGGGTCGGGTCCTTCGGTTTCGACGCGAGCCGCGGCCCTGACCCGCTCCAAGGCCTGCTCGACCCGACCGGCCGTGAGCTCGTGTCCGGCTTGCGCGGCGAGGGCGAGACGGTGCATGACGGGGTCCCCAAGGCTCGCGACGAGGTCGGCGGCCGTCGCGCACGCGGCCGCGGCCTCGTCGATCCGATCGAGTCCGCCGAGGAGCAGCCCGCGGGTGAGCAGGGCACGCGCGCAGTCGGCCGGCTGTCGATCCGCATCGAGAATGTGCAGGGCGCGATCAACGAGCTCGAGGCCGGCGTCCGGGTTGCCCAGGTTGGCCTGGATCTTCCCCGCCCGCCGATAGACCTCGGCCGCGCTCGGTCCTTGTGGGTCGGCCACCGACCGCATGGCTTCGTCGGCCAAGCGGTCTGCCGCTTGCCAGTCGACGCCCTCCAGCGCGTCTATCGCGGCAAGGTACGCGTCGACCTTGCGTACGCCAGACGACCCGGCGAAGGCCGCGTCGTCCGGCCAGAGCTCGAGCGCCCGCCGCCACTGCTCGGCCTCGTGCGCAAGTGCGAACCGGGAGCCGGCCTCCTGTGCGGCCCGGATCCGCCAGAGGATCTCCTGCTCGGGGTCGCCCGCTCGCTGCCAGTGCTCGGCAACCTCTGCTGCCGACGGACGCGGCGACGCGGCGAGGGTGAGGGCGAGGCGTCGGTGCTCGTCGGCTGCTTCGCCGGCGACCAAGCGGCGGCGTACCGCCTCGGCGAACAGCGGATGCCGCAGACGTACCTCGTGGACCCCTGTGGTGATCAGGAACTGCTCGTCGAGCGCGTGAAGCCCCGCGGTCAACGCGGCGGGCGACAGGCCGGTCAGCGCACGCAGCTGGGCGTCGGTCAGCGGTCGGTCCGCCACGCCCAGCGCGCGTGCGATGGCCCACTCTGCGTGGCTGATGCCGGCGAATCGTCCATCGAGCAGGTCAGCCAGCAGGCGGGGCAGCGCTTCCTCCTCGGCCGGCTGCGCCGCCAGCTGCTCGGTGAACAGGGGCAGGCCGCCGCTGCGCTGGTGGATCCGGTCGACCTCGTTGGGAGACGCGACCCGGCCGAGCAGCTCGAGCATCTCGGCGCTCTCATCACGAGTGAGTGCTCCCAGATCGAGCGTGGTGACCGCCGACCGACGACGGGTGCGGTCCATCCACTCACACGTCGCGGTAGGAGTGGACGGATCGCTGTGTCGGTAGGTGCCCACCAGCGGGATCCCGGGAAGTCGGCTGAGCAGGTACTCGAGCAGGTCGAGAGTCGTCGAGTCCCCCCAGTGGAGGTCCTCAACCAGCACCGCGAGCGGCCTCACCGAAGCGAGCGCCGACCAGGTCGTGCCGACCGCTGAGAACAACCGCTGCCGCCACCAGTCATCCCCTGCAGGGGCCGCCGGCACGTCGCCTTGCTCGTCAAGTTCCGGGAGAAGCTGGCGCAGCGACGTCAGCACGTACGGCGCGCACTCGGCAATGCCCATCTTGACCCACTGGCCTTGGTCCACCTCGTACACCGAGCGCAGGACGTCGGTGACCGGGAGCAGCGGTACCTGCGCCGACAACGGCAAGCAGGCACCCCTCGCCACGAAGGTGTCGCCCGCCGAGCCCATCGCTGTATCAACCAGTCGAGTCTTGCCGATCCCGGCCTCGCCGGTGACCAGCAGCAAGCCCGTGCCGGACTCGAGATGACGTCGTACCGCGGCCAGCTCGGCCCGGCGTCCCGCGACCCGAGGCGAGGGAGTCGGCGTCGAGTCCACGCTGCTCGCGGTCAACCACAAGTGGTGGAACTCCTCGACGTCCCCGCCCATCGCCTCGACGAGCAGCTCCAACACCCCCCACGAGGGAAGCCGCGGCGAGGAGAACACGGTCGAGACCGTGGTGTGCGAGAACCCCGCCTCTCGCGCCAGCCACCGCAGGCTCGGCCACCCCGCCTCGTGGTGCAGCGCATGGAGCGCGTCGACCAGAGCCCGCTGGGCACCGGGCGGGACCTGCGGCCGTGCCAAGCCTCCCAAAGCGCCTCCCACCAGCGGAACACTTCACTCCAGCATGCTCCGGCTGGCCAGTTCTGTCAGGTACTGGAAACCAGACCTCGAACGTCCCGACGGTGGTGGTCCGACCTCACATAGGAGTAGCACCATGGACGCCAACAGCACGACGAGCTGGTACTCGATTCCCAGTCGGCGGGCTCGGAGGTCGGCTCGGCTACTCCTCGCCGGAGTCGCAGCAACCGCCACGGTCGCCGTAGGACCCGTCTCGCCGACCGCGAACGCCTCCGACCGTCAGCATGGTCAGCATGCGACGGACACCTACGTGTCGGCCTGGGACGAGGTAGGGACGCAAGCCTTCACAGCGGCGGCACTCAGCCCCGCTGAGGGGCACGTCATCTTCGGGTACGCCGGCATCGCGGTGTACGACGCGGTGATGGCGGTCCGGCACAAGTACGCGCCGTTCGCCATCCGCACCACCGTGGCCCGTGGTGCGTCTGCCGAGGCCGCTGTGGCCGCGGCCGCCCACCGGATCTACGAGCACTACCTCCCGGCGCAGGAGACGACGATCCTCGACCCGGCGTACGACGCGTCCCTGGCCAGCATCCCCGACGGGAAGCCGAAGACCGACGGTGTCGCCGTGGGTCTGCGGGTTGCAAACGCGCTGATCGCCCTGAGGGCGGACGATGGCTTCCGTGCCGACTTGGGCTACAAACCCCCCAACCCGCCGGGACCGGGCGACTGGATCCCGACAGCTCCCACGCCCCCCATCGGCACGTACCTCCGGCAGATGCGACCCTTCGCCCTGGAGTCCGCTGACCAGTTCCGACCGGACGGGCCCCCCTCACTCGGGAGCAGGCGCTGGGCGCGGGAGTACAACGAGGTCAAGGAGATCGGCTCGCGGACGAGCACGACCAGGCGGGACTGGCAGACACAGGCAGCCCTGTTCTGGGGAGAGGCACCGGTTCAGCAGGCCCACCTCGCCCTGCGCGGGGTCATCACCCAACACGAGCTGGACGTCGTCCAGGCCGCTCGGATGCTGGCCATGGTCTCGGTGGCGTACGCCGATGGGGCCATCGCCTGCTTTGACGCCAAGTACGCCTACGAGTTCTGGCGGCCGATCACCGCGATTCGTGCAGGCGACACCGATGGCAACGACGCGACCACCGTTGACCCCACCTGGACGCCCCTCCTTCCCGCCACACCGAACCACCCCGAGTACCCGAGCGCCCACTCGTGCATCACGCCTGCTGGCGGCAAGGCACTGGCTGAGTTCCTGGGAACTCGACACATCGATCTGACGGTGCCCAGCCTCACGGGGTTGGGATCGCGGCACTTCGCGACGGTGCGGGACCTCACCCGGGAGGTCGGCGAGGCCCGGATCTGGGGCGGCATCCACTTCCGCACAGCCATCGAGGACGGCATCCGGGTGGCTCGTCAGGTTGCACACGAGGTGCTGGACGACAACTTCGAGAAGACCGGGCGCTGACCGACCGGCCGAGGAAGCGCCGCGACGCGCTGGTCAGCCTGCGGACCTGCTGAAAAGCGCTGCCCGTCCTGACCGACCGGCAGGTCTGGAGGCAGAAACGAGGCTGGATCTGGCTGTCCCGCGCGGGGGCTGAGTTGAGACTCACTTGAGTGCGTGCAGGAGGGCGACTGCCAGTGCGCGGTAGCCGAGGTCTGTGGGGTGGATGTTGGCGAACGCTGTGCACTCCCAGGTGCGCGAGCACAGGAACGCCTTCTCGGCCGGTGACCCGGCGGCGTGGTTCATCACGGCGAAGGCGTCGGCCACGGTGGCGTGGAAGCTCGCCGCCAACTGCTTGACGACGTCCGACGCGATGGCGGTCAGAGCGTCACTGGCTGGCAGCGCGATGGCCAGCGGGTTGTAGTAGTTGAACAAGACGATCCGGGCGCTCGGCGCCAGCGCGGTGAGCTGAGCCAGCAGCGTGCCGTAGTTGGACGCGAGCGTGGCAAGTGTGGCCGGCACACCAGCGGAGATACAGGCCGTCGGGTCCGGCTCACTCCGGCACCGCCCGACAAGCGCGAGCAGGTCGTTGGAGCCGATGTCAATGCTGATCAGGTCGACCTGGCCAGGGTGCGCCCTCAGGAAGGCTGCGGCGGCGGCGGCCTGGGACGGCGCGCCGCGGTAGGAGTCGTGCAGGGTGCCCGGCCACGGGCAACCCCCGGCGAGCATGGTGCCAGTCGTCTCTCCAGGGCAGCCGTAGTTCACCAGGGTAAGGGCCGGGCGCATCGCGGCGAAGTCCTCGGCGTATCCGCGGTAGTCGGCGGCGTTGAGATCGCCGGCCGCGACAAGATCGGGCTGGTAGCCGAAGGCGAGCGAGTCGCCCAGCGACAGGTAGTAATGCGGACTCGTTGCGGGTCCTGCTGCGGCGACCGGTGCCGCGGTGCCCAACGCGCCCACGGTGGCCGCGGAGAGGAAGGCGAGGGTGATGGCGAGAACTCGTCTAACTGACGCGGCAACCTCCCCAGCGAACTTCCGGCCTCACGGATCCCACATTCTCAGCCGGCAGCACTCCCGAGGTCGGTTCAACGCCATCCTCGCACGCATGGCGGCCCTCCGGTGCCATGACCTAGCGCGGATCCGGTGCTCGGCGCCGCAGCCGACCGCGACAGCGGCCAGGTCATGCCGCCGCCCACAAGTGTCATGAACTCCTGCCAGATGCTGCCACCTTCGGCAAGCCAGAGTCCCTCTGACTGGGTGGGTCAGCGACGCTGCTGTCGAGGAGGACCACCAAGCCTGGCCTCAGAGGATGATGCCGCGGGCCCACGAGGGCTTTGCCACCGCAACCGACTCGGCCTGGTTCCACCACCGCGTGCAGGCGGTGATGGAACCAGGCGACCGAGCGGGGGCGTGTCCGTGTGGTCAGCCGATGCGCCAGGGCAGGCGTGCCGTGGTACGACGGGCGTTCGACTCACGGAATCCCGTCGGTGATCCTCCAGCACGACCTTGCCGGTCCTGGTGTTGAGGGTCCCGATGTCGATCAGGACGAAGTCGCCGTCGTCCTTGGGGACCACGGCCACGAAGTCCAGGTGCCGGAGCCTGGTGCGGAGCCTCGCGGTCTCGCCGCCGGGGATCACCTTGTCGAAGGCGGCCAGGCCGTTGGAGAACCTGCCGGCGAAGAACTCCACGGTCCGGTCGTTGCTGTTCACGATGCTGACCCTGGCGCGCGCGACCACGTGCCCGTGCCGGTCGAGCCTGAGCTTGCGGGTCAGCGTGGGCACCACGTTGTCCAGACCCTCGATCGACATGGTGACGGTAGCGGTGCGGAAGTAGTCGCCGTCGGTGATGCCGTAGCTGAACTGGTCGGTCCCGGTGGGTGTCCCGGTGTTCGAGAAGTACTCGATGGTCCCGTCCCCGTTGACGCAGGCGAAGCCGTTGCGGGGTTGAGTGAGCGTGATCACCGAGAGCACGTCACCTTCGGCGTCGGTGTCGTTGCCGAGCACGTCGACCACGGTGAAGTCGCCGGCCAGGACGGGTGCGGAGTCGGGGTTCGCGACCGGGGCGGTGTTCCCGGCAACGACGTGGGACCGCGCGGTCATCCCGGCGCACTCGTTGTCTGCCGCAGGTGCGGCCGCGGCGCTGGAGGTGACCGCGAAGCCCGACAAGACAAGCGAAAGAATCGCGACCGTGAGGGTTCTGGGCCTGGGTGCCATGGTGGTGGTTCCTTTCAAGAGGATAGATAGGTGAGCTGGCAGGCTCCCGAGTGAGTCATGTGTTCATTTGCGACGCTTCACGAGCGGAGGGGACGTCTCGCCCCGCCATTGGGCACCGCCACATCTGCGGGGATGGATCTGGAAATGACCGAGCTGCTGTGCCCAGAGATGTGCGGCGACGGCGAGGAGACTTTGCCTCGCCGACGTACAGCTCGCAGCCGAGGAAGGCAGGAGCGTGCTGCCGTGCTCTTTGTGCTCTGGTCTCGGGGTGTCCCACATAGGCAGTGGTCACGGCGAGCACCCCCGACCGCTCCACGAACCCGGAGAGCCTGCACAGGGCGGCGTGCTCCAGCCACCGGGTCGTCCCAGTCAGGCGCCGCTCAGTTTCAGAGTGAGGTCTACATTCGGTCTGCATCCCTACTCCATTTCCACGCTGAGTTCCGTGGCGGATCTCGCTGCGCCTTTCGGGAGGTGGCCAGCGATACCGACGCACCGGGCCTTCGATCCCACCTAACCGGGCGCCGGCGCCTGGCGCCCCGGGTGAACACCCGGGATTGGTAGTCGCCGGGGACACCGCTCGAGAACCAGCGGGAGGCTTGCCGGGTCCCCGCATTCCGGTCAGGCCCCCTTGGCCCGCTCGATATCCGTTCGAGGTCACCGGCCTCAAGCACGGTTACCGGCCTTGGGACGGGCGGCGACCTTCGCGGGCATCGACACGGGCACAGGGAGGGCTATATTCCGTCCGATCGGCCTCGGTGGCGCCCCGGAGCCGATCCCCCGCCCGAAGTACGTGACCGTCATCCAGGTTGAGGATCTTGCCCACCGCGGGCGGAAGGCCCGACGCAGGTCGCGGCCGCGGTCCGCACTGCCCAGGGGGCAAGATCCGCGCGAGCTAACACGACCACTGTGGCGTGGCGGCCGTAAGGCTCGGCCACGTTGTCGTCATTCCCGAGTCCAGTGCACGTGCGTTCGCGGCTTGCGGCGAAGCCGCAGTACCTCAGATGGTGGGATCAGAAATGATGCCGCGCGGGGTCTTGTCCGCGGGACAGTCTCGAAGGCTCGCCTCACAGCTTGACGCCCTCGTCCTGTACGAGTCCACAGACGACATCCTCGAGCCCCTCGCCGGCTACTCCACCCCATCGCCCAAAGTGAGACCAAGCGCCAACGATCCGCCGTCTCCAGGACTTGGCCCCGTCAAGACCTCAGGCCAACGTGTGATTCCGAAGACCGGGCCAGGCGATCAACGCCCACCCGGTCCATGCCGGACAATAGCCCCTTGTGTCACGGGACGGGGATGGGCGGGATGTCGGCGAGGCAGCTGGTGTCACCCACCCGCAGACGGCGGATGAAGTGGGTCATGATGGTGGCCGGGCATCGGCTGGCCTGCTCGGGCACGTGGCCGACGTTGGGTACCTCGATCACCCGTGCGTCGCGGAACTGGCGTGCCGCTTGACGGCCTTCCTCCGTCGGGGTGTTCGTGTCGAGGTCGCCGGAGAGGACGAGAACCGGTACGTCAGCGAACGGCCCTGTGGCCCGCTGGACCGGCGCGTGCCGGTCCGGCCACCGCACGCAAAGGTTGCCGCGGTCGATGATCGCGCTGGTCCACGCCTTCTTGCTGAACGGGAAGAACGGCTCCGCGGCGAGTGCGGCCCGTCGAGCGGCGAACTGATGCAGCCGGGCGGGAACCGTCGCGTGGCGGTTCCACAGGGTCGGGTAGTCGTTGCACATCACCGACGCCCCGACAGCCCACACCGGATCGCCGTCGCTCGCGCTCGAGCCGCTGAACGGCAGGATCACCTGAGCGAAGGAAATCAGCGGCGCGGTGTCACCGGCCAGCGCGGCCCGCAAGCCAGCGGGAAGTAGCCCCAAGTTCGTGCCCGCGCTGTAGACGATGCCGGCCAGGGCGGTCTCGTCGAGCACCCGCGGCTCGGCCTCGCCCTCGACACGGTAGGAGATCGGGTGCTCGCGCAGCAGCCGCGCCACCTGGGACAGTTGATTCAGGGTGCGTGGGCCGTCGCAGGCGCCCGCGCTGCGCTGGCACATCAGCTGGATGGCCCGCGTGACCGCCCGGGCGTTCGGTCGAGCCCACATGTCGAACGCCAACGGGTACGCGCTGGACAACACGATGGACCGGACATGGTCGGGGTGCCGCTGCGCGTACACGCTCATGAGATAGGTGCCGTAGGACTCGCCGAGCAGGTCAAGCCGCCGGATACCCAGGTGGGCCCGCACCGCGTCGATGTCGTCGGCCGTCGCGGCCGAGGTGTAACCACGGGCCCGGACACCGAGTGAACGTCCACATTCTCCGAAGGCCACGGTGAGGCTCTCCCGAGTCGGGGGCGCACCGGCCAGACCGCACCGGATCGGCCCGGACCGACCCATGCCCCGCGGGTCGATCAGCAGCAGGTCATGGTCAGCGAGCAAGGGTGCGAGGATCTCGGTGTAGAACGGCGCCAACTCGATCGCCGACTCGCCGGGGCCGCCCGGGTTCGGCACGACCGTGCCGATCGCTGCTCTGGACTGATCCTGGTGCCGGATGAGGGCATACCCGATCGGGATGCTCGGCCCACCCGGCTCCAACCGGTCGAGCGGCACCCGGATGGTCCCGCATTCCGCGGCGGGTACCGGAATGCATCCGGACACCGGCAGCTGACCCGACCCCAACAGGCTCGACCCGGTCGCCGCATCGCCGGCGACGGAGGCAACGGAGGCGACGGACGCGACCGCGGACGCCGCCATCACCGGCAGCGCGAGCGCTAGGGCGAGGGCGAACGTGATCACGAGGTGGGTGGTGACTTCTCGTTTCGGTCGCGACATGGTGGTCTTCACGAGATCTCCTTCGGCGGGCCGCCAGGGGTAGGTGGCGATGAGATCGACGCTAGAGAGCGCCAACGTCTCCGGCATCAGGGCTGACGCTGGGAGATCGCAGGGTTATCCCTGTGTCGCGACGGCCGGGCAAGTGCGACGCTTCGTCGATGGCTACCCGGGTGCTCGTCGTTGATGACCACGCGGGCTTCCGATCGTTCGCGCAGCGGCTGCTCTCAGCAGCGGGGTTCGTGGTGGTCGGGGAGGCGTGCAACGGAGCGGACGCTGTCGCCGCCTGTGAGCGGCTGCGCCCGGACGCCGTCTTGTTGGACGTCCAGCTGCCAGATCTCGACGGATTCGAGGTTGCGCGTCGGCTCGCTCAGCTGCCAGACGCGCCTGACGTTGTCCTCACTTCTGCCCGGAGCCTCAGCGACCTCGGGGTCGAGAGACTGGACGGCGCGGGCGTGCGGGGATTTGTGGCCAAGTCCGACCTCTCCGGACCGGCTCTGACTGCCGCGCTGTCGGCGTAAGGTCAACGGTGTCAGCATCAACACGGACGCCAGCCGCAGGGTCGCCCTCAACCGGCGTGCCCTCGACAGTGTTGCCAAGGACCGGCTGACCCGCACGCTCGTGGCCGGGGCTGGGGTCGCGGCCGGAGGCCTAGCCGCCGCAGCGCTTGTGTTGGGCGGCTACCAGACGACGCAGCCGGTCTTGGCTGTTGCGGTTGTCTTGAGCTTGGCGGTGGGCTGGTCGTTCATCTTCGTCGGCCTTGCCGCCGCGTCGACGCGGCCGGACAGCCAGATCGGCGTCCTGATGATCGGGACTGGCTTCGCTGCCTTGGCCCGCGACGTGGGCGCGATCGACAGCCACCTCGGCTTCGCCTTGGGTCGGGGGGTGGAAGATATCGCCATCTGCATGGTCGGCCACCTCCTGATCAGCTTCCCCAGCGGCCGCCTCCAGGGGCGCACTCAAAAAGCCTTCGTCGGCTTCATCTACTTCCTCAGCGCACCGCTCGATCTGATCATCTACTACCTCCTCTCGGACCAGGCCGACTGCTACGCGTGCCGCCGCAATCTCGGCATCGTGCACTACACCACCGGCTCTCCGACTCCGGTGGACTGGCTGCTCATGCCGACCATCGCGCTCGTCTGCGCCGTCGTTCTCTGGACAATGTTCCGGCGGTGGCACAGGGCGAGCCCGCCCCTCCGGCGCAGCCTTGGTCCGGCACTCGCCGGCGGCGGCCTGTTCATCAGCGCCATCGCTGCCCAACGCATCGGCGTCCTGCTTGCGCCGCCGACGCCTGTGCGCGTCGTGCTCGCGTGGTCCTCCGAGGTCGCGCTCGTGTGCTTCCCGATCGGTCTGCTTGTCGGGCTGATCCGCAGTCGGCTTGACCGTTCGGCCGTGGCAGATCTCACCGTCGCGCTAACAGGCTCACCGGGCCCCGACTTGCTGCGGTCAGCGTTGGCCAGTGCGGTGCACGACCCCTCGCTGCAGGTCGGCTACTGGCTGCCCGAGCAGCGGCAGTACGTCGACGGAAGCGGTCTCCCGGTCCCTCCCGTCGAGCGCAGCGGACGCACAACGACGGTGCTGGAACGTGACGGTCGCCCCGTCGCCGCGCTGTTCCACGACACCGTGGTGGCTGAGGAAAGCAGCCTGATCAGGGCCGTCGCTGCCGCTGCCGGGTTGGCGATCGAGAACGAACGGCTGCACGCCGAGGCCCGCGCCCAGCTCATCGAGGTGCGCGCGTCCCGGGCGCGGATCGTCGAGGCCAGCCTCACCGAACGTCGACGGGTGGAGCGTGACCTGCATGACGGCGCCCAGCAGCGCCTGCTGGGGGTGTTGCTGGGCCTGCGACTGGTCCGAAGCCAGCTCGACAGCGGTGACTACACCGCCGCCGGGACCACCGTGGACGATGCGCGGCACGAGCTGTCCACCGGTCTCCAGGAGATCCGCGAGCTGGCACACGGAATCCACCCGGCCGTATTGACAGATGCCGGTCTGCCGGCAGCGCTCCGGTCGCTGGCCGAGCGAGCCCCCGTCCCGGTCACGATCACTGCTGTCCCCACGCAGCGGCTTCCCAGCGTGGTGGAACAGACCGCCTACTACGTCGTGGCCGAAAGCGTGGTCAACACCGTCAAGCACGCGCACGCCGCGGCCGTGTCCGTGTGCATCCGCCTGAACGCCGGCCGCCTTCGAGTCGAGATCCGCGACGATGGAGTCGGCGGCGCGCAGCCATCCCACGGGTCCGGGCTGCGTGGCCTGAGCGACCGGGTCGCTGCCCTGGATGGAAACCTGTCGGTGCGCAGTACGCCGGGCAGCGGCACCACGGTGATCGCGGAGCTGCCGTGCGTCTGATGCTCGCCGATGACTCGGTGCTGTTCCGCGAAGGCCTGGCCAGTGTCCTGGGTGCGGCCGGCTTCGAGGTTCTCGCGCAGGTCGGGGATGCCGATGAGCTGATGTCCCGGGTCAAGGCGGACCCACCCGATGTCGCAGTGCTCGACGTCCGAATGCCGCCGACGCACACCACCGAGGGTCTGCTGGCTGCGGCGACCATCCGCCGCGACCACCCGCAGACTGGTGTGCTCGTGCTGTCGCAGTACGTCGAGACGCACTATGCGCTGAGCCTGATCGAGGAAGCTCCGCGCGGCGCCGGCTACCTCCTCAAGGACCGCGTCGATGATCTGGACGAGCTTCTCGACGCAATTCGTCGGATCGCGTCCGGAGGGCTCGTTATTGATCCCTCCGTAGTCGCTCAGCTCGTCGGCCGCAGGCGCATTCGCGATCCGATCGAGAGCCTCAGCGAGCGCGAGCGAGCGGTGCTCACCCGCATGGCACAAGGCCGCTCCAACAGCGCCATCAGCAGCGAGCTGTTCCTGTCCGAGAAGACGGTCGAGGCGCACATCCGAAACATCTTCACCCGCCTAGACCTCCCGGTCACGGGAGAGGACAACCGACGGGTGCTCGCTGTCCTGCGGTACCTGTCCTCCGAGCGCTGACTCTGGTCCTCTTGGCCAGGTTGGATACGTCGGTGCTGGCGAATGATCAGGCAGCTGCCCCGGATGGCAGAAACAGGAGAACATCCGGTCCACGACTCGCGCACCTCCGCGATGTCTTCGACGGGAGCCGGCACGCTCTGGTTGCTCACGGGGCCTGTGTGAGAGCGAGCAAGAACAAGGAGAAGAGCAGTGCCGATACTCCCGCAATGGAGAACGTCAACGTGAGAGCCACGATCGCTAGGTCGTGTCTCGACGCGCCTTTGGGAAGCAGTCGAACGTCGGCGATGCCCATGACGGTGGCGGAGGCGAGCAGGAGCAGGGCGAGGAGCAGGGATGTGCTGCTCTCCAGGTAGCCCCGAGAGGAACTCAGAGAAGCATCGATCGGGACCTGTCCTTGGGCATTGGCCGCTCGCTGAGCAAGCCAATACAGGAGGGCGTCCCGCACGGCGCGCCGACGCCGAGCCGGGTCGCATCGCCATTGCGATCCGACTTCGAAGCCTGGTTCCCATGGGACACCTGCCGACCGTAGGCATGAGCGCGTCGACGCCGAAGCAACCTCGACCTCCCGCTACTACCGCCGGCTGCAGATCGAGGTTATTGGCATCGGTCATCCTCGCTTCAGGACAGGTTGTGGCCACTCCTCGTCGAGGATGCTGAACATGTGAGAGTCGCGCCACCCGTCGCGTAGTTCCATGGTGTGCCGCAGCGTTCCTTCGTGAGTCATGCCGACTTTTTCGAGGATCCTGGTCGACCAGATGTTGCGAGGGTCGCAGGTGGCCTCGACCCGGTGCATGCCGAGGTCGGTGAACGCGAACTCGATAGCAAGAACGGCGATCTGGGTACCGTAGCCGCGGTGCCAGTTCTCCGGGTGCACGATGTAACCGATCTCAGCGCAGCGCCATTCGCGGCTAAGGATCCTGATATGAGCCATGCCGACGATGTGCCCATCGGAACGCAAGGCGGAACGATAGAACAGGCTCTGTGACTTCTCGTCGTAGGCGGCGGCTGCGTCCGCGACGTAGGCGCGAGTCTGATCGGCAGTGTTCGGTTCCCACGGCCGATAGCGATAGACCACGGCGAGTTTGGCAAACGAGTGGATGGCCTCCCAGTCGTTGGCACGCATCGCTTTCAACAAAACACGGTCGTACCGTCGGTCGTCCGAGCCCAGCACCGGGTCGGCGCTGCGGTTCACAGCGCCTTGGTCGGCGGGTTTTGTCATGACGGCCATCTTGCACCGTAGATCAGGAGATGAGCGATGCCCGGCCCTCGCTCGCCCGCTGGCGGCGAGACGCTCGCTGGCACGCCCTGCTCCGACGGACGCCTCGTCAGGCCGGCTACAAGGGTGCGATTGCTGCGGCGCAGGAGTACATGCACGGATTCAGCGTGCGGCTGGACCTAAACCGCTTCTCGCCCTATGACGCAATGCACGTTTCGCCCCGAGGAGGACCTGGCGTCGCTTGCGTGCACTCAGAGCACGCCAAGTGACCGCGCAAGCATGCCGGGATCGAGAACCTGTACAAGTTCAGCCAATCGATCTCCGGTCCAATACTCCCGCGTTCACTCACGCGCGCAGGCAGGAGCACCATAGGCGAGTGCTGCACGCTGACTTCGTCCGTGACCACCTTGCAGTGCGCGCGCTCAAAGCAGGCCGAGCTCGGTGGCGTGCCTGCGTATGGCGTCGCTATCGGCCGCGAGCACGAACGGTACGTCCTGGTCCCACGCTCCGGAGACTTTCTCGACCCGACCGTCCCCCGGGTCGAGCCGCACTTCGCGAATGTAGACCGCCAGTATCCGCCCCGGGTATGCCCGGACAATGTCCGCGTAGATCTCGGGGTCCTTCTCCCCGGAGTCGCCGATCAGGACGAAGGGCAGTCGAGGGTGGAGGTCGAGGATCTCGCCGATGCGGCCGGTCTTCTGCTCACGGCCCGCAGCAGTGCCGAGTAGGTCGCGCAGCAACACCGGCCCGGTCGGGAATCCGCGGTGCCGCAGAAACCCCACCAGGAAGGCATGCAGGTTCCAGGGACTCGAGGAGACGTAGAAGATCGGGTTCACTCCGGCCGCGAGGTCGCGGTACAGATCCGGCGCTCCCGGAAACGCGGTCCGCGTGAGAGCGGACCCAGTCAACGTCTGGCGAATCATGTGACCGACCCGCTGAACGCCGGTCTCGAGGATCGTGTCGTCGATGTCAGAGAGGATCCCGAACCTCGCGTCCGGTCCTGGCACCCGCACCTCCACCGGCGTGGTGTACGGGCCGGGCAACCCCCGGTACTCACCATCAAGCTCGACTGTGCCGCTGGTCCACGGCCCTGAGAGCTTGGCGGGGTCCGGGCGGAGGTTGGCGAGGAAGTAGCCCTCCGCGTCGGTGGCGAGCACGACCTCCGCGTCCGCGACGGCCACTCGCAGCGGCACGCCGGGCAGTTCGTCGGTCACGAAGTTCCGCAGCGTGCGACGCATCGCGGCACCGACCCCCTCACTCTCGACCGCCGCAGAAGGCAACGGGTCGTCCAGCACCCGGCCACGTACCACCACCCCCTCGGGGCCGCCGTGCCCGATGTACGGCTCGACCCGAAAGTGGGCAGGCGGGCGCGAGCTGGCCCGTCGAAGCCGAGCCACGTCCCAGGCTCGCTCCAGGCCGACGACCCAGCCGCGCGCACTCATGAAACCACCGTATGTCCGTGGCCGTAGCGCGGCGACAGCGCATCAATCCACCGGTGCGCCGTGAGGCACCTGTTGATCGAGTTGGAGGCAGAGACCTTCGCCTCACTGGTGGTCTTCGCCACTCAAAGACGCACCGGCTCGAACCTGGCGGATCTGGGACGGAGGCGACGCGCACTCGCCTCCCTCATTGCGGAGGCGGGGAACTCCCCGGAATGTCGGCGGGCCTATGGGGAGCCGAAGAATGGCTCGGACCTTGCGCCTGACTTCCAGTGGGGCTACATGGTGAAAGGGTTCGGGCGGCTGACCACACCGATCGATGTCGACGAGTACGTCGACCTCCGTCGAACCGTGACCGCGGTCAGCCGGGAAAGTTGCCGGCTCGCAGCAACGCCCCCGGTAGCGGCTTGCCCAACCGCTCTTCCAGCCATGCCGCGGTCGCCGTGGTCGAGGCCAGGTCGAGGCCGTGGGCGATGCCCATCCGGTCGAAGAGGTAGACGAGGTCCTCGGTGGCGACGTTGCCGGTCGCGTTGGGGGCGAAGGGACATCCGCCTGCTCCGCCGATGCTGGCATCCAGGGTTGCGACCCCCGACTGGACAGCGGCTACCGCGTTGGCCACGCCGGTGTGTCGGGTGTCGTGAAGGTGCAGGCGCAGCGGCATGTCCGGGCCGGCCAGTTCGCGGGCAAGGCCGATGCGGGCCTTCACGTCGGACGGCACGGCGACCCCGATGGTGTCGGCCAGGGCAAGTTCGTCGGGTCCTGCGGCGACGACTCGCTGGACGACCTCGCGGAGTCGGTCGTCCGGCACCTCGCCCTCGAAGGGGCAGCCGAAGGACGCCCCGATTGTGATCGTCGAGAAGATCCCGGCCGCCCGCGCCTCCGCGACGAGCTCGGCTGCCGTTTCACAGGCCTGTGCCGTGCCCATCCCCTGGTTGCGCTGGCAGAAGGTGTCGGTGGCGACGACGACGACGTCGATCTCGTCGACGTTCCAGGCCAACGCCCGGTCGAGCCCACGACGGTTCATGACGAGCCCGGCGTACCTCACGCCCTCGTGCCGCGGCAGTGCCGCCATCACCTCGTCGGCGTCGGCCATCTGCGGCACGCGGGCAGGGTTCACAAAGCTGGTCACCTCGATGCGCCGCGCGCCGGCGCGGACCGCCCTCTCGACGAGCTCCACCTTGTCCTGCGTGGGCAGGATCGTCTTCTCGTTCTGCAGACCGTCACGGGGGGAGACCTCGAGGATCTCGATCTCGGCGTTCACCGCTCCTCCTCCAGGTAGGCCACCGCGGTCCTCTCGTCGACCACCTCTGCGTACTTCGCCTGGAGGTCGAACAGGTTCCCTTCATGCGTCTGCGGCGTCCGGTCGCCGACCGCGTCACGCACCACGAGCGGGATGAACCCGTGCTGTACGGCGTCGACGCCTGTGGCACGGATACAGCCGCTGGTGCTCACGCCCACGAGGACTACCGTGTCGATGCCCCGTGCCACGAGGGTCGATGCGAGCGAGGTCCCGAAGAATGCGCTTGCGTACTGCTTCGTGATCACGAGCTCGCCCTCGACAGGAGCCACCTCCGGCATCAGCTCGCTCAGGGGCCCTCCGCCGTACAGGTGCTCGAGTGCAGGCACCTTCCGCACGAAGACGCCGCCGTCGCTGCCGTCCGGGGCGAACTCCACCCGCGTGTGGATCACGGGCACTCCATTTGCGCGGGCGGCCGACAGCACCCGCGCCCCCGACGCGAGGCAGTCGCGCGAAGGCAGGCACAAAGGGCTGGCCGGGTCGAAGTAGGCGCGCATCAGGTCGATTGCCAGCACCGCCGGGCGCCTTCCCGGACGGAGCGTGCCGGCGAACCCCTCGTCGAGGCCCGGGAGATCAGTCATCGTGCGATCGGTGGCTTCGGCGCAGGCAGGCCGGTCTCCTCCTCGCACCGGGCCAGGATCTCCTCCAGCGGCGGGCCCATGTTGAAGGTCGGCAGCGGGTCGGGACGCCCATCCTTGAGCTTGTCACGCAGCTGCTCCGTGGCGTCGCTGTCGACCTGACCGTGCTCATCGCAGACGACGCCGTACTGGCGCGCGCCTTCGACGGTCACCAGTCCGCGTCGTACCTCCAGCCCGACGAGCTCGGGGTCACGGGCGAGCGGGTCACCCCACCCGCCGCCGCCCCAGGTGACAAAGTGGAGCAGGTCGCCCACGTTGACCGGGAAGTCGTGGATCTTGCTGGGCAGCACCTGGCTGGTGCCGTCCGCACGCTCGACCCACTTCCGGCCCCGTGCGCCCGGCTCGCCTCCATTGACGCCCCACGGGTAGGTGAGCCAGCGGTCGTCGTGGATCGCGATCGTGCCCGGCTCGAGGAAGCGGTAGGCGACGTCCACGCCGTTGCCGCCCCGGTGCACGCCCGCGCCGCCCGTGTCCGCGACGGTCTCCCACCGCTCGATGCGCAGCGGGTAGTACGACTCGAGGTACTCGCACGGGATGTTCACGAAGGAAGGCCACAGCGAGTGCCCGTCCGGCCCGTCACCGATCGGCCGGCCCGGGATGCCGCCGAAGCCGATCGAGTACAGCTGGAACCACTCGCCCTTGCGGTCCCCGGTGCTGTAGTTGCCCGAGTACATGAAGTGCGGCGAGGACGAGAAGCCCGCGGCGTTCAGCAGGTCCGGGTTGGTCTGACCGAGAAGTCCGCCGAACAGGTCGAACACCCTGCCGATGCCGTGGTTGCGGGCGTTGAGCGCGGCCGGGTACTTCGGCTTCCAGAACGACTCCTCGGGGATCTGCACGTCCACCAGCGGGTAGAACCCGTCGTTCCACAGGATCTGCGGGTCGGCGACGGTGATCATGTAGATCCCGAAGAACATCCGGACCAGGTTTTCGTTGATGAAGTAGTTGACCGGTCCCTGCGCCTGCGGGCTGCTGCCGGTGAAGTCCAGCAGCACCTTGTCGCCGGTGCGGGTGAGGCTGAGCTTGAGCTCGTAGGGGCCGTAGCCGACGCCGTCGTCGCAGATGTAGTCAGTGAACGACAGCGTCTTGCCCTCCTCGAAAACCATCGCGAGCAGCGTCTTCATCGCCCGGTAGTTGCGGTCGAGCAGCGCGTCGAGCGCCGAGGTGTAGGTGTCCACGCCGAAGCGCGCGCACATCTCCTGCACCCGTCGCGAGGCCGTCCGGCACGCGGCCACGATGCCGTTGAGGTCGGCCCGGTTCCAGTCGGGCTTGCGGACCTGGTTGAGGATGATCCGCAGCGCGTCGTCGTCCAGGACACCCTTCTTGTAAAGCTTGAAGGGCGGGATGATCACCCCCTCCTCGAAGATTGTCTTCGCATCCGTCGGCATCGACGCCGGTGTCTTGCCGCCAACGTCGGACATGTGGCCGAACATCGATGACCAGCCGACGATGCGCCCGTCGAAGTAGATCGGCATGACGACCAGCCAGTCGTTCGCGTGGCTGATCGCCGCTCCACAGGAGTACGGGTCGGAGGTGAGGAGTACGTCGCCCTCCTCGATGTCACCCGCGAAGTTCTCCAGGAAGTCGGGGATCGACAGGCCGAACTGACCGACGACCATCTTTCCCTCCGGGTCCCCGATGAGCGGGAACTCGTCGTGCTGCTCGCGGATGCCCGGTGACAGCGCGGTCCGGAACAGCACCTCGTCCATCTCGTATCTGGCGTTGCGTAGCGCGTTCTCGACCAGGTCCAACGTCACCAGGTCGACATCGACGCTGCGAAGTGACTCGGTCGCGGTCTCGATCAGGCGTGCCATGGCTCAGTTCTCCGTGTTCGAGTCGAGGGGACGGATGAGGAGGCTGCCACCCGGATGCACCGTCGCGGCGTGCCCGGGAAGGATCAGCGTTGTGGAGTCCATCTCCGTGACGATGGCGGGACCGGGTACGACGTTGCCGGCCTTGAGCTGAGCGCGGTCGTAGACGTTCGCTTCCACTTCGCTGCCCTGGACCCAGATCGCGTGCGTCGTCCGCTGCGCCGCGGGCGGGTCCTCGTCACCCTTCTCGAGCTCGATCGACGTCACGTCGGGGCGCGGGCCGTTGGCCGTGGCCCGGACCGTCACGAGCTCGTGCTCGGCGTCGAGCACGAAGGAGAACAGCTGGTCATGTTCGGCGTCGAAGGCCTTGCGCAGGCTCTCGATACCGCCACCGGCGCCGTCGAAGGCTCCGATGTCGATCGTCACCGGAATCTCGAAGCCCTGGCCGTGGTAGCGCAGGTCGGCGGAGTAGACCATCCGTTGCTGGTCCTCGGGAACGCCCTCACTGATGAGCGTTGCCTTCGCGTCGTCGGCGAGCTCGGTCAGGATCTCCTTGAGCGAGTCGTCGTTGAGCTCGCTGAATCGTCGCACCAGCGTGCGGACCGCCTCGTCACGCATCACGGTGGTGGCGTCGCCGTACGCGTTGAGCACGCCGGGCGACGGCGGGATGATCACTGGCCAAGCCCCGGTGAGCTTGCCGAGCGCGTTGGCGTGCAGTGGGCCCGCGCCCCCGAACGCGACGAGCGCGAAGTCTCGCGGGTCGAACCCCTGCTGGACCGAGACCAGGCGCAGCGCGCCGAGCATGTTCTCGTTGACGATGTCGATGATTCCGGCGGCCGCGGCCTCCACCGACGCCAGGCCCGTGGCGTCGGCGATCGACTTGACCGCCGCGTAGGCCGCGTCGCGGTCCAGGGTGATCTCCCCACCCGCGAGCTGCGTGGGCAGGTAGCCGAGGACGACGTTGGCGTCGGTGACCGTCGGCTCGGAGCCACCGGCGGCGTACGACGCGGGTCCCGGCGCGGCACCTGCGGACTGCGGTCCGACGCGCAGCGCCTGGGTCAGCTGGGGGACGTGCGCGATCGACCCGCCGCCGGCACCGACGGTGCGCACGTCGACGGAAGTGGCCCTCACCTTGAGGTCGCCGACCGTCGTCTCCCGGCCGATCCGCGGCTTGAGGCCCTGCACGAGCGCCACGTCCGTCGACGTGCCGCCCATGTCGAAGGTGAGGAAGTCGTCGAACTCTGCCTGCTCGGCGGCCCAGGTCGCCCCGGTGACCCCGCCCGCGGGGCCGGACATGAGCATGTTGACCGGGTTCGCGGCCGCCACGCCCGCGGAGACGAGTCCGCCGTCGCTGCGAAGGATGCACAACTTGCCGTGGATGCCCGCGGAGGTGAGCTTGGAGTCCAGGTTCGCGACGTACCGCGCCACGTGGGGCTGCACGGCTGCGTTGACGACCGTGGTGATCGTGCGCTCGTACTCCCGCAGCTCGGGGAGCACCGAGGACGAGAGCGACACCGGGATCTCGGGCAGCTCCTCGGCCGCGATCTCCCCGACCCGGCGCTCGTGGTCAGGGTTGGCGTAGGCGTTGATGAGGCTGATGCTCAAGGCCTCGATGCCCTGCTGCGACAGGTGACGCAGCTGGGCGCGGGCGTCTTCCTCGTCGAGCTCGGCGACCACCGACCCGTCCGCGGCGATCCGCCCTCGGACCTCGACGGTGTCTTCGAGTGCGGCGAGCGGCTCGGGCTTGGGCCAGATGATCCAACCTGCGAGACCACCGGGCACGAAGGACCGGGCGATCTGGAGCACCTGCCGGAATCCCTCGGTGGTGACCAGGCCGACGCGCGCTCCCTTGCCTTCCAGGATCGCGTTCGTCGCGACGGTCGTGCCGTGGAATACCTCGTCGATGTCGCCGAGCGTGATGCCGGCGGTCTCGCAGGCACGTTCGATGCCACGCAGGACCCCGATGGACTGGTCCTCGGGTGTGGAGGAGGTCTTGGCGCGGTAGGTCGCGCCAGACTCCTCGTCGATGAGCAGGATGTCGGTGAAGGTGCCGCCGACGTCTACGCCCAACCGGTAAGCCATGCTTCCTCCTCAGATGACGCCGGCGGCACGCAGCGACGACATCGCGTCGTCGTCGAGTCCCAGCAGGCCCTGGTAGATGTCTTCGTTGTGCTCACCGAGCTCGGGCCCCACGTGACGGACCCGCCCCGGGGTGTCGGAGAGCTTCGGCGCCACGTTGTGCATGGCGAACTCCCCCAGCTCGGGGTGGGCGAGCTTGACGATCGCCTCCCGCGCCGCGAAGTGCGGGTCGGCGAACATGTCCTTCGCGCGGAAGATCCGCCCGGTCGGGACCCCGTTGCCGTGGAGCAGCTCAAGCAGGTCGTCGGCCTTGAGGGTCGAGCTCCACCCGGCGATCGTGCCGTCGAGCTCCTCCATGTGCTGGCCGCGCGCGCTGTGGGTCGCGTAGCGCTCGTCGGTCGCCAGGCCCGGCCGCCCCATGACCTCGGCCAGGCGGCGGAAGACCGTGTCCTGGTTGGCCGCGATGAGCACCATCTCCCCGTCCGCGGTCGGATACACGTTGCTCGGCGAGACGTTCGGCAGCGTCGTACCGGTGCGCTCGCGCTGGTAGCCGGCGATCTGCCACTCGGGCAGCAGCGACTCCATCATCGCGAGCACAGCCTCGTAGATCGCCGAGTCGACGACCTGCCCGCGGCCCGTCCGTCCGCGTTGGTGCAGCGCGACGAGGGTGCCCAGCGCGGCGAACGTGGCCGCGAGCGAGTCGCCTAGCGAGATCCCGGCCCGGGCAGGTGCACGGTCCGGGTCTCCGGTCACGTAGCGGATGCCACCCATGGCCTCGCCGATCGAGCCGTAGCCGGCCCGTGAGGCGTACGGGCCGGTCTGGCCGAACCCGGTGACCCGGGTGACGATGAGGCCGGAGTTGATCTCCCAGAGCTGTTCGGGGGCGAGCCCCCAGCGCTCGAGGGTTCCCGGCCGGAAGTTCTCGATGAGTACGTCCGCACTCGCGATGAGGCGGCGCAAGAGGTCCTGCCCCTCTTCGGTCCGCAGGTCGGCAGTGACCGACTTCTTGTTGCGGGCCACGACCGGCCACCACAGCGACTTCCCGTAGGGCTTCTCCCGGCCCCACTGCCTCATCGGGTCACCGTTGGTGGGGTCTTCCACTTTGATCACCTCGGCGCCGAAGTCACCCAGGAGCTGTCCACAGAAAGGTCCCGCCAGCAGCTGGCCGAGCTCGACGATGCGCATGTCGTCCAACGGCAGTGGGGTGGTGCCCATGACTTCCCTTCAACGTCTTTGCATACAAACCGCGCGACCGCCGTCTTACGTGCGACGTCGTCGATCCGGCGAACCTAGGCGGATTCAGCGAAGGGTGTCAATGGCCTAAGTAGATATTGCATACAACTTGTGGTCTTGCTAGGTTCCGCAAACCATGAGCGATACGGCACCCGCGGTCGAGCACGACCCCAGCCACGCGTCGGACCACGCGTATCGGTTGATCCGGGCACAGATCCTCTCGGGCGAGCGCGCAGGCGGGGACTGGCTCCGCGAAGGTGACCTCGCCGAGTCGATCGGCGTCAGCCGGACCCCGGTGCGCGAGGCGCTGCGACGGCTCACCGCCGAAGGCCTGGTGAGCCACGAGCGCAACCGCGGGGTGCAAGTAGCCGCCTGGACCGCCGAGGACCTCGACGAGATCTTCAGCCTCCGCTCCGTGCTCGAGCCCTGGGCCTGCCGCCTGGCCGCGATGTCCGCGTCGGTGGACCTTGACGAGCTCGATCGGCTCGCGCACGACATGGACGCAGCCGCGCGAGGTTCCGTCGCGGACGTCGATCGGATCACGGAGCTCAACAACCGCTTCCACCGGCTGATCCTCGATGGGTCGAAGAACAGGCGGCTCGGTAGCGTCGTGTCCTCGATCGTGCAGGTGCCTCTCGTATGGCAAACGTTCTCGCACTACAGCGACAACGACCTGCGCCGGAGTCTCGCGCACCATCACGAGCTCGTCGCCGCACTGGCCGCCGGTGATTCGGACTGGGCCGAGTCGGTCATGCGCAGTCACGTCAGAGCGGCATGGAACTCCCTACGCGTCGAGGACGGCTCCCCGACCTGATCGCGGTGCTTGGTCGCTCCCGGATCGGCGCCGGCTGGCAGACACCGGGCTCAGCCCCACGATCATGGAACGACGCAGTCCGGGTGCGCTGGTACCTGCGGTTTGGGTTGTCGTGGCCGGGACCTCGAGAAGCTTCTCGCCGAGCGTGGCATCGATGTCGACCACTGCGTCGTTTCGCCGCATTCACGATGCGGGTTCTTGAGTGAATTCTTGTGTCAGCATATGCTGACGCCATGAAGGCATCACAGGAGGCCGACGACGATGGCGGGGTCGTGGCAGAACTCGCGGCCGTAGCGGATGCGAAGCGGGAGTTGTCGCGGCGCGAGGAAGTAGCCGTGCGACGAGCTCGGCACTCGGGGCTCAGCTGGGCCGAGATCGGAACCCTGCTTGGAGTGACGCGACAGACCATGCACCGTAAGTACCGCAGGGTGGGCTGAGCGCCACCGAGCCTCATCTCTGGGCCTCGAACAGCGACGCGTGCGTCCGTGTCCCCAGGAGCCGTGTCGTCCGCGTGCTCCCGGCTGGCGGGACGGCTGGCCTCGCGCGCGGGTCACTCCGCCGGCGGCTGCAGGAGCACGGCCGTGAGCGTGGCGTGCAGCCACGCGGAGTACGTCGGCTGGTCCCAGCCGAGCTGCTCGGTAACCTGCTTGTGGGTCGCCGGACTGCAGAGCAACCAGGCGGTCGCGCCGGCCTGCTCGACGGTGAGTCCCTGCCGCAGCGGGCCGGCTTCGGCCAGCCACCTCACGAACTGAGTGATGTTCCGCAGGCGGGTGCGGTGCATCGAGGCGTAGTTGGCGGCCATCTCGGCATCCACCTCGGCCGCTGAGCGCATGACATCATCGATCGGACGGGCCCGGGCTATCCGGCCGGCGATGTCCGCGGCGAACATGGCCAGCTTCTTCCGCTGGTCAGGCTCGGCCTTAACCTTCTGCGGGCCCTCCTGGTCGAGCACCCGCGGGGCGTCGGCCTGACCGGTGACAGCGAAGTTCAGGACCTCGGCGAGCAGTCCGCGCTTGTTGGTGAACAACTTGTAGACCAGGTCCTCACTCACGCTCGCCTCTTCTGCGATGCGGGCGATCGAGGTGGCGGCGTACCCGTCGTCGAGAAAGCGGCGATAGGCCGCTGTGAGGATCGCAACCCGGTTCGCCCGAGCACGTTCCTCGCGTACGGCGGAGCGGTACCCCCGCTTGCCCTTGACAGCCTCTGGCATGAGGTTCACTCTAGACACAATTAGTTCAGGTAGTACTAGAACGAATGAGAGGACCGGTCATGGCCTTAGGTTGGAAGCTCGCGTATCGGCTCGGCCTCACTCCGTGGGAACGCGCCGCTGAGGAGGGCCGGGACCAGCTGGACGCCCTGCTCGACAAGATCGAGATCGACCGCCCTGCGCCGCTCGGCCGCGCACTCGACATCGGTTGCGGAACCGGCAAACACACCCATGACCTCGCCGGCCGCGGTTGGGACGCCACCGGCGTCGACTTCGTCCCGCTCGCCATCGAGAAGGCCCGCGGGCGTGGTGGCACTGCTGCCTTTGTGTGCGGGGACGTGACCGACCTGACCTCGCTAGGTCTGGAGCCGTTCGACTTCTTCCTCGACATCGGCTGCCTCCATGTGTTCGACCGTGCGCGACGCTCGGCCGTCTCCCGTCAGGTCACCGGCCTCGCCCGCCCCGACGCCAAGATGCTGCTACTCGCGTTCCAGCCGAACTCGCTCCCGTTCGTCCCCGACGGAATGAGCCGAGAGGACGTCGAGCAGACGTACGCCGACTGGGACCTCATCGCCACCGAACCGGCCGACGTGGCCGGCATGCCCAAGCCAATGAGGAAGACCGCGCCGCGGTTCTACACCCTGCACCTCCGGTGACAGCGAGTCCGAAGGTATCGACCCACGCCCACACCTGAGCCAGCCCGCCAGGTGAGCCATGGGGCCCTGTTGCGCTTCCAACGACCCGGAAGCCGCGCCACCGAGCGCCGAGTCTGGCGAGTGCGCAGGTCGAGCAGACCTGCGTGTTCTCGTTAGGAAACTGCCGGATGTAGGCAAGTCGTTCCCCCCGGGCGCCCACGACACGGCGTAGACGTCACCGCTGCGCGTATAGACGTCGAAGCGCTCCGACTCGTGGGAGCGGGTTCGGTAGTCGGCCAAGAACGCGACTGGCGCGGCGCGCAAATGGACACGAGCACGGGGTCGGAGTCGATCCGAGGTATCCACTCAGTGTGGAGATACTCGCCCGCCAACATGCGAGGGGGAGAGTGCAACCGACCGGCGTACCAGGCCGAACCACGTCCACGGATCCCCGGCTCGACCGGAGCCATCCACACCAGTCCCGGTCAACCTAGGCCGCATCATCGGGCGCGCGGCTTACCGCCCAGAAGGACTCGCCTACCGGATGGCCAGGTCGCGGCAGCAGCCAGCCGACCAAGGTTGGCAGCCGGGATGTTGCTCAGCCGGTGCTGCCCGCGGCGAAGTCGGAGTCGTCGATGAGTCTTGACGGGCGGACCTGCGCTCGGCTTCAGTGAGTAGATCAGGACAGTCCAGGAGGATTCCCATGTCCGCTGCAGAGAACAAGGCCGCGACCCAAGCCGCGTACCAGGCCTTCGGCGCTGGCGACCTCGAGGGTGCCATGAAGGACATGGCCGACGACATCGAGTGGATCGTGCCAGGCAACAGCACCATCAGCGGCACGTACCGAGGCAGGGACGAGGTCGCGGGTTTCTTCATGACGCTCGCAAGCAAGTCCTTCCGGACTGAGCCGCAGCACTTCATCGCCGACGGCGATCATGTCGTCGTGCTGACCCGCATTACGGCAGACGGCCAGTCCGCGGACCAGGCGGATGTTCTGACCTTTCGGGGTGACGAGCTCGCGAAGTTCCAGTCGGCCGGTGACACCGCTTTGCAGGAGAGCATCTGGGGCAAGAAGTAACTGCGGGTTGACTGTCATACAGAGCTCGGTTCTGATCGCGACGCTTCATGAGGTCGCCTGCTCTCGCATCGCCCACACTGCTAGTCACCCCCACGGGCACTTCCGTCCGCGGCGAGGTCACGCGTTCTGATTGACCCCGACCGACCGGACGCGGCGCACCCCATCATGCCGCCCGGCCATGACATGTCGGCCGATCACGCGGCGTAGGGATGACCGAGCAGCCACCACGCCTGCTCCCACCGGCACGCACCACACCCTGATGTGAGCCACGTCCACCACACGCAACGCACTCCCGAGGAGACCCATGAACCGCGTCAGCTCCGCCCAGATCGACGCGGCGGCTTGCCGGGCCCTTGCAGTGGAACACCCGAACAAGTTGAGTATCCGGACCCATGCGTTCACAGCGGTTGACGCGCAAGGTGGTCCCCATGACCACCACCCGTGAATCCTCCTCTACCCGGTTCCTGATCACCGCCTTGGCGAGTACCTCAATGCTCGTCGCCACCGCCCTCAGCCCGGCTCTCGTGTCGACGGCGAGCGCGACAACCCTGTCGACGACGCCGAGCAACCATTCCCCCGCTCGAGCGGATCATCGGATCGTTCACCACGACGCACGGCACGACGTTGTCCACTACGACTTCGAGTCTGATACGAGCAGGCCAGCCCCAAGTGACCGCGCGACCGACATCACCACGACAATCGTCGACCACCAGACCGGCCGACTCGTCGTACAGGCGCGTCCGCGGCACCTGAGCCGATCAGGCTACCGCCTGATGGTCGCCGAAATCCTGGCCTCTGACGGGAGACGTTTCACACTGGTCGTGGACTACTCGACCACGCCCATCGACTCGCGCGTGAGCATCGAACGGTTCGCGTCTGGTCGGGAGGTGAAGTGTTCCGGCGCGTCCTGGTCGATCAGCGGGCCGGCGCACCGGGTCGGCGCTTCGATCCCTACCTCATGTCTGGGTAATCCCGGATGGGTCCGAGTTGGAGTCGCCCTCACCGCGGCTCCCCACAACCTGAAGACGTCTTGGGCCGACGACTCGCGCACTCGGGGTCGCATCGGCGATCGGCACCTGAAGCTCGGCCCGCGTCAACACGAGGCCTGACGACCGGCAATATGTCGCTCCACGACCCGCCCGGCCAGGACACGCGTCAATCCACCGCGACACGGCTACACCGGAACAGACAGGTGACTACTCGACCATTGGAGCTGGCGGACGCTGACGTTGCGCCCGCCAGGGCAGCTGCCGCGCCCGTTTCGGTGTGGGCGCCCATGGACCGCCGCATCCAGGTGTCCAGTGCGCGCACTGGTCGCGTGGTCCGAGCGGTTCTGCGACCGCCGGTCGGGCCGTGTTCAGCCCATCACGTTGGTGGGGGCGTTGGGGTCGACGCGGCGCAGTCGCGAGTACGTGCTCAGCGCCAACCGCTGCCCGGTCCGGGGCGCGGTCCACACCAGTGGATCGCGGTCGTGGTCGTGGCCGCCTTCTACCGCGGCGACCAGGGCCGCCATCAGCTGCCCGACCACCGGGGCGTTCTTGAACTGGTTCCCGCTCGTGCCCATCGCGACGTAGTACCCGGCAAGCGCGGTCCGGTCGTAGATCGGCGCCCAGTCAGTCGACACGTCGTAGACCCCTACGATCCCGGTCGGCCGGTTGGGGACCCTAAGGTCGCGCACTCGGCGGGCGGCTCGCACGGTCTGCGCCTCGTATGACGCGGCGGTGACGTGCTGGCCCGCATCCTCGGGCCGGACCAGCCACTCCAGGCGGTCGCACTCGGGCTCCATCCCGCCGACCAGGATGCCTCCGGTTGTCGGGCGCAGGTACACGCCCAGGTCGGGGTCGGCCAGCGCCAGCCTCAGCGCCTCCTCGCCCGGTGCGGGCAGCCAGTGCACCTCCTGTCGCAACGGCCGCGACGTCACCGCGAAATCCGCGCCCGCACCCGCCAGCGCGTTGACGGCGCCGGACCAGGGACCGGCCGCGTTCACCAGCACATCGCAGTCAATAGCGTCCGACCCTCCCTGGTGCCGAGTGTGGACCCGCCAACGCCGCGAGCCCGCCGGCTCGAGCCCCGTGACCTCGTGGCGGAGCCGGAACCCGGCCCCGTGGCGGCGTGCTGCTGCGGCCAGGTTGTGGGCGGCCAGGGTGGCGTCGTCGACGTACCCAGCATCCGGGGTCCAGGTGCCGCCGAGCAGTCCGCGCGCGGGTGCGAAGAACGCATCAGAGTCGACCGGCTTCGGTGGCCCATAGGCGCCGACGTCGAGAAAGGATGCCCGCTGCCGGACCTCGTCGGCCGACCAGTGCTCCCACGGCACTCCGACGGCGTCGAAGTGGGTGGTGGTCGCGGCCGAGGCCTTCGGGTCCGGCTCGAGGACCAGCATCCCGGTGCGCACGAAGCCCGCCAGCCCGTCGGGGTCATCGTGTGCGAGGTGCCCGCGCCAGTCCTCCCAGCAGTGGCGGGCCTCCCACGCCAACGCCACCGCGGTGCGGGTGGAGTAGTGGAAGCGCACGATGGCGCTCGAGGCACTGGTTGAGCCGTGCCCGATCCCGGCTGCCTTGTCGACCACCACCACACTGCGCCCGGCTCGGGCCAGCTCCAAGGCGATCGCCGCGCCGATCACCCCAGCACCGACCACGACAGCGTCCGCGGTCCTCCTCACGCCGACACCCTACGGCGCACGATCGGCTCCGACCGACGCGCGGTGCGGATCAGGTGCGAGTCCTCGAAGCAGGGACAACGGCCCAAGGTGAGACACTTCCGGATACGAATCTGCCGAAATCACGCGTGCCCCAAGGTGCGCCTTTACCGCCAAAGCCACGCACGTCTTGGTGACCGAATGTACGCGGACGAGAGACGCTCTCGCCGCCAAAGTTCGACAGGGCGTGTACTGGGCGCCGCGCGCCTCGCTCGCGTGTGTCACCGGCTTGCAGCAGCAGTCCCGTTCCCGCAGGAATGGGTCTGAACGGGTTTCGGCGTCACCTACAATTCGGCGAAGGGTGCGGCGCCGTTCCTGTGCACGTTCGGCTGGGCGGCAGGATCGCAAGTGAGAACGGCATCACCATCCGCGGGCCCGACCCACCGCAACACCTCCCCTTTGTAAAGGGTCTCAGGGCGGTTCTGGTGTCGTCGGTAACGCCGCGGCCCCGACGCAGTTCCCGGGACGCAAATAACCGCCCCTGGAGGGCGTACCCCCGGGGACGGCTTCGCATACTGGAGAAGAGCCAACGTTGCGTTTCGCCTCGGCGGTCGGCGCGGCCACTCTCGCCAATGCAAACGTACTCCGAATCCGTTGCGTCTGCTGCGTAGCGGGCGACGCGCCGACGTGACCGGTAGAGCAGGCTGAAGACCGAACCAGTCCACGGCCAGGACTGACTCCACAGATCCCCCGGGGCGGGCCGCGACTCTCGGGGATCGCCTCGCCCAACGTTACGGTGACCGTGGCGGTGGGCACGATGCGCGTCTAGTGTGCGAAAACATGGAAGGCATCGTTCTTCGTGTGCGGCTCATCAGCGGCGACAGCATGGATGTCGTCTACGAGGACCGCGAGGCCGGCAGCGAAGAGGCGGTGATCGACTACATCGTCTCCACGCTGGCGGACGATTCCGGCGTGCTGCGCTGCAGACACGGCGGTCGGCTCTTGGTGCTGTACGCACGGGGTATTGCCGCCGTGGAGGTCGCGCCCCGCGGCGCCGTCCTCTAGAGCCACGATCCGAACCCGATCAGGGAGCCGATCCCAGCCGGCAGCCGAGGCGGTGCACGAGCGGGGTGAACTCAGAGGTGGCGGCCATCTCACCGAACGCGACATCGAGCCGATCCCGGCGTGCCGTCACGGCCAGCACGTTCTCGTAGTGCGCGTCCAGGCGTGGCCCTCGTAGTAGACGATCGCGTTCCGCAACAACTGCTTCAGGACCGGTGCCGGGCCTGCACCAGATCACCGCGGCAGTCCTCGCGGGCTCGGACCAGGTCGCGGGCAGCCTCCTGGTCGACGCTCGGGATCGCGACCGCCGTGATCTGGTCAAGCTGCAGCGGCCGGCACTGTTGCATTGAGCGGTCCCACCACGACTGCGCCGGAAGATCTCCTGTGCCCTGCCACGTCTGGAAGGCCCGCGGTGACCCACTCCATCCCCGCTGGCAGCGGTTGGGGGCTGACAGCCGGCGGGATGCGGAGGAGAGTCGTTGCCACAGAACTGCCACACCGTCTGGGCAGCGTGGCAGCAACACTCGGGAAGAGCATGCGGAACTCCCGCGTATGAATGTGTTGGGTGGCTGCCGATGGGTGTACTCGAGGTCGGCGACGGAGGGATGACTGGGCAAGGGCTCAGCATGCACGCCCTCGGTTCGATCCGGGTGACCCGTGACGGAGTCGAGCAACGGCTCGGCGGCCCTCGGCAGCGACGCTTGCTCGCCGTTCTGCTGATCCACCGCGACACGGTCGTGGAGCTGGATCGGGTCGCGGATGTCGTGTTCGCGGGAGAGCCGACGGAGGCGGCCGCCACGACTCTGCGCAGCTATGTGGCGCGGTTGCGCCGGGTGCTCGGGGACATCGTGGTCACCCGGGCGCCTGGCTATCAGCTGTCTCTCGGCTGCCTCGGCTTCGATGTCGCAGAGTTCGAGGCGGACGTCGTGGCCGGTCGCGAGGCCCTGCACCGGCAGGACCCGGTCGCGGCGATCGATCGGCTGCGCTCGGCGCTTGCGCTCTGGCAGGGAGACGCATACGCCGAGTTCGCCGACGAACCGTGGGCCTACCCCGAGTCGCGGCACCTCGCCGAGCTCCGCGTCACTGCCGAGGAGCTCCTCGTCGAGGCAGAGCTCGCGTGCGGCCACACCGCCCAGGTCCTACCCATGATCGAGGCCCTCTGCCGGAGGCACCCATTCCGGGAAGCGTTCCGGGTCCAGCTGATGACCGCGTACTACCGCGCCGGCCGGCAGGCCGATGCCCTCGCGGTCTTCCGCGGCTTCCGCGAGGAGCTCACCGAGGAGCTCGGCATCGACCCCTCGCCAGTTCTCGTCGAGCTGGAGCATCGAATCCTCGCTCAGGATTCCGGGCTGCTCGACGCGCCGAGCGAGGTCGAGCTGCTGCGCGGCTACCGACTCGGAGAGCGGCTCGGTAGTGGACGAGACGGCACTGTGCGCGCCGCCCACGTGCCCGGCGTTGATCGCGCACTCGCGGTGAAGATGGTGCGGCCCGACCTTGCCGACGACCCGGCGTTCATCCGGGGCTTTGAGGCCGCCGCGCACCGGATCGCGTCGCTGCGCCACCCGGCCGCCGTACCCATCCACGACTGGTGGCGCGAGCCCGGCGCCGCCTATGTGGTGATGCGCCGGCTGCCCGGCGGCACGCTGGGCGACCGACTGCAGCGCTCGCCGCTGCCTCGTCGCGAGGTCATCACATTGGTCGAGCGGCTAGGTGGAGCGCTTTCGGAAGCGGCGACCCTCGGCCTCGTGCACGGGCGGGTCACGGTCGACAGCGTGCTCTACGACGGGTTCGGGCAGCCGGTCCTCACCGACTTCTGGCTGGGGGGTCCCGACGCCCCCACAGCCGGGGAGGACGTGCACGCGTTCGCGGCCCTCGTCGGCCAAGCGCTTGCCGGAAGCGACGTCTCACCGAAGGCCCCCGCCCTGGTCGCGCCGGGAGCGGAGTGCACGATCGAGGAGATGACCGAGCGGCTGCTGACCGCTCTCGGCGCCCGGGAGCAACCGGCGCCCGCGGGAATCAACCCGTACCAGGGCCTGCGTGCGTTCGACGAGGCCGACGCGGAAAACTACTTCGGACGCGCCGCGCTCCTCGAGCATGTGCTCGCGCGCCTGTCCGATAAGGGCCAGCGGAGCCGGCTGGTGCTGCTCGTGGGTGCCTCCGGGACGGGCAAGTCCAGCGCCGTCCGAGCCGGCCTGCTGCCCCGGCTGCGCGCCGGCGGGGCGGATGGTTCGGACGCCTGGTTCGTCACGACGATGCTGCCCGGTGGGGCGCCCTTCAAGGAGCTGGCGCAGAGCCTGAGTGGGATCGCGGTCGGCGACACCACCGGGCTGGCGCAGAAGCTTGAGGCCACTGACGGCATCGACCGCGTCCTGAGGGAGGTGGTTCCCGAAGGGGGCCAGCTGCTGCTGGTGATCGACCAGTTCGAGGAGCTGTTCACGCTCTCACCGGAGGCCGAGCAGCGGGCGTTCCTCGAGGCCCTGACGCACGCGCTGACCGTCCCGGACAGCCGGCTGCGCGTGGTGGCAACGCTGCGGGCCGACTACTTCGACCGGCCCTTGGGTGTGCAGCCGTTCGGGGGACTCGTCCAGGAGGCGACCGTCACGATCCCGGCAATGCTGCCGGCAGAGCTCGAGGCGGCCGTCGTCGAGCCGGCGCGGCGCGTCGACCGCACGGTCGAGCGCGCCCTGGCTGCCGAGCTGGTCGGCTCGCTCGCCAAGGAGCCCGCTGCGCTGCCGGCGCTGCAGTTCGTCCTCTACGAGCTCGCCGAGCGCAGCGCCGACGGGACGCTGTCGCTGGCCGCGTACCGCGCGATCGGCGGGATCGACGGGGCGATCGCGACCCGCGCCGACGAGCTCTACCTCTCTCTCGACGACACCGACCGACAGCAGGTGCGTCAGCTCTTCGAGCGCCTCGTCGTGGTGGACGCCGACGGCGAGCCAACCCGCCGACGCGCAAGCCGGGAGGAGCTGGACGCTTCAGCGGAGGTCGTGGACCGATGGGCAGCCGCCCGGCTACTCACCCTCGACGTACACCCGCAGACCAGGGCGCCGTCCGTCGAGGTTGCCCACGAGGCTCTGGTCCGGGAATGGCCGAGGCTGCGGCAGTGGATCGAGGACGACCGCAGCGAGCTGATCGTGATCGGCCGGCTGCGTGACTCCGCCGCGACCTGGGTCGACCTCGACCGCGAGCCGTCGGCTCTCCTACGGGGGACCGCATTGGAGGCGGCGCTGGACGTCGCCGGCAGCGGTCGTAGTACCCCGGTGTCTCCGCTGGAGACGGAGTTCCTCGAAGCGAGCCGTGCCGCCCGCGACGTCGAGCGCGCACAGCAATCCGCGCTGATCCGCCGCCAGGCCCGGACCAACCGCCGGCTTCGGGTCCAGGTGGGCGGCATCGCGGTGGCGCTGGTGGTTGCCCTCATCGGTGGACTCATCGCGATCGACCAGGGCCGGACGGCGGTCCGCGAACGGCACATCGCGGTAGCCCGGGAGCTGGCTGCTGCCGCCGACGCCAACACCCGCGACGACCCCGAGCTCAGCATCCTGCTGGCCCTGGCGGCAGTGGACGGGACCCGGCGCTACGACGAGCCGGTGCTGCCCGAGGCGCTGGAAGCCCTACACCGTGGGGTCGCTTCCGATCGGATCTTGCGCTCGTTCCCCGGCGTTGGCGGGACCATGGACTGGAGCGCGGACGGCAAGCTCTTCGTCACCGAGGGCACCGAGGAGACCGGCATCGTCGATATCCGAAACGCGGTGACGGGCCGATCGGTGCAGAAGTTCCACGGCGACAAGATCGATCTCAACGACGCGGTGTTCAGCCCGGACAGCAAGCGGGTGATCACCGCAAGCGACGAAGGCGCGATCCGCGTGTGGGACATCGCCACGGCACGCAAGCTCGGCGACCTCACCGTACGGTCCGAGGGCGCGGCCTGGGGACCGTCCGTCAGTCCGGACGGCCGCCTCGTGGCGGGAGCCTGGCTCGATGCCGGCAAGGTGCGGGTGTTTCCCGCCACCGGGGGCAAGCCGTGGGTGTTCCGCGCCGACCTCCCCGTGGACACGGCGTTCAGCCCGGACGGGCGTCACCTCGCGGTGACCTCGGCAGGTTCGAGCGTGCATGTCATCGACGTCGCCACCCACCATCAGGTGCTCTCAATGCCTTCGGAATTTGCCCGCGACCTCGCGTGGAGCCCCGACGGGCGCTGGATCGCGGTCAGCGGCACCCCCGGCGCGCACGTGTTCGACGCCCGCACGGGCCGCTTGCGGTTCGTGACGACGGGGGACACCGGCGCCGTCAACACGGTCGACTGGAGCCCGGACTCAAACTTGCTCGCCACGGGCAGCGAGGACGGCTCCGCGCGTGTCTTCGCCGTCGAGGCGGGCGCGCCACAGGAAGTCGTGAGGCTCGCCGCCCAGGACTTGCGCAACGGAGTGCGCTCGGTCGCCTTCTCCCCCGACGGTCGCCAGCTGATGACCAGCGACTGGGCGATCACCTCGGTCAAGGTGTGGGACCTGCGCGACCAGGGTGCCGCGGAGATCGCCAGCATCCCAGGAGACGCCGGCTCCGACGCGGGGGCGGCCCTGGCTCCGGACGGCCAGTCGGTGTGGGTGCCCGAAGGCGACGGCCGGGCCGCGCGCTACGACGTGGCCACAGGAAAACGCCTCCAGAGGCTGCCGCGCACGCCGATCGGGGCTTCGGATTTCCAGCGCCTCGCGCTCAGCCCCGACGGGCGACTGCTGGCCACAGTGGACTGGGAGCTGCCGTTCCCGGTCTGGGACACGCGGTCGGGACAGATCGCTTTCATCGTCGGGAAGGGCAGAACGGACTTCGTCCCAGCGGTCGAGTGGGACGAAGCCGGCGAGCACCTCGCGGTCGCGGCCACGCCCGACGACGGGAAGGTCGTCTCCCGCTCGCGGGTGCTCATCCTCAGCCGCACCGGCGCAAAGGTCGGCAGGATCTCTGGTGAGCCCGGCGTGGCGATCCAATCGCTGGACTTCCGCGGAGACGTTGTCGCAACCACTGCACAGACCACGCGTGACGATCCAGCCGCATGGGGCATCCGGCTCTGGGACTGGCGACACGACCGCCTCATCAACCGCATCGACGGCAACGCCGAGGGCGTCGCCTTCGACCCGACCGGCGAGATGCTGATCACCAACCGGCTCATCGAGGGGGTCGCGGATGTCTGGGACGCCCACACCGGGGAGCGCGTGTCCAGCCTCGAGGGCCACACAGGCCCCACCAACGACGTGGCGTTCAACACCGACGGCACGCGGGTCGCCACCGCCAGTTCGGACGGCAGCGTTCGGATCTGGGATCCGCGCACCGGACGGCAGCAAGTGGCGCTGCGGCTTGCGCTGCCGGTGGGCGCCACCGGCGTAGCGTTCAGCCCCGACGGCAGGCGCCTGGTCACCACCTGGGCCGACGGCACCACCCGAATCTGGACCCTCGACCTCGACGAGCTTGTGAACATCGCCCGGAACCGGGTGACACGAGGCCTCACCAGGGTGGAGTGCGAGCGGTACCTGCACGTGGACACCTGTCCTCAGTCCTAACCCGGGTGCCGCACCCCCCTCGTCACGCCTGCCACGGGACTGCCACGCCGCTGGCCCAGGTCTGCCACGGCCAGAGTCCAGCCTCGGTGCAAACGTGTCGGAGGGCCCGGCACAGCTCGCCAGGAGGAACCGTCATGAAGTCCCAGCACCCGCAGACCGCCCACACAGCCGTCGACGCCCGAACAGCCGAGAACCACCCGCCGCAGAATCGAACGCTCCCTCAGGAGCACACCCACCACCGCGGCCGTATCGCGATCTCGACTGCCGCGGCCGCCGCGGGCGTTGTCGCCCTGACGACGCTGATACTCGGCGTCAGCGCAGGCGCGCGTGCCGATGCTCCACCCAGCCCGAACGTAGCCCCTTCCGCCGAGACGGCAGCACACTCCGACAGCGGCAGCCTCGACAACTACTCGCAATACGTCGCAACCGCGGACGGTGAGTGCCGCCTCAACCCGCGCTACCTGCCGCACACCCCCGACGCCGTGGAGGGCTGGTATGCCAATTGCCACGCCAAGTGATGGACACCGATGGCTCTGACGCGCAACAGATCACCGAGTGGGGCAAGCTGCTCCCGCACGAGCTGCAGTCCGCCGCGTGGGCACCCGACGGCCAGTCGCTGATCTCGGCGAACCGGCACGGCACGCTGGTCGAGATCGCGCCGACGGTTCGCACGTCACCCCGATCCACCTCAGCCTCGGCGACACCGGCACCACGTTCGCGGTCACTCCGGCCTACTCCCCGGACGGATCGCAGATCGTGTTCGCGCTGTTCCAGCGCTCTCAGGCCGACCTGTACGTCGCGAACCGGGACGGATCTGACGCCCACGCAATCACCGACACGCCCGATTGACCGAGTGGTTCCCCGACTGGCGCTGACAAGCGCCAAAACCGAAAGGAAACAAATCATGACCCACCCACAACACATCCGCAGCGGGCCACTCCGCAGCAGCAGCCGGCGTGGACGGCTCAACACCGGTGCAGCGGCCTGTGTGGTCGCCACCCTGATGGCTCTCCTCTCGTTCACCCCGCCCAGCGCCGCCGCAGGCACAGGCAACGAACCCGTTGACCCTGCCACATTGAACCCGCCGGTGCCGGCACTCTTCAATGCCAGCTGCTTCCGGGTCGGCAACCACATCTCGTGCAGCCTCGCGTTCGACGACCCAGAGGTCGTCAACGATCCGTCCGGCATCATCTGTAATCGCACCGAGCTGCTGATCTCGCAGACTCGATCGGTGGTGGGCAAGCGCCTATATGACGCCGGCGGGAACCTGCTGCAACGCCACTTCCGGGAGTCCCTCGACGGCACGTTCACCAACCCGGACACCGGCCTGGTCGCACTGTGGACCCAGCACGACACCGTGATCCACGACCTCGCGGTCCCCGGCGACGACACCACAGGCACCGAGCACATCAGCGGACTGAGCACCCGGGCCTGGCTGCCCGACGGCGGGACCATCATCACCGACGCCGGGACGACGGTCTTCCCCGAAGGGACAGACGGGGTGTTGAAGGAGTCCGGGCACCACCCGTTCCTCGACTACTTCGCCTTCGGTGACACATCCGCCCTCGACCCGCTCTGCGCAGCACTCGACTGACCGTGGACTCCCTGCAGCTCGCGGATCTCGGCGGCTGCTTGGCGACCCGGGAGCACCCTGTTTCCTGACTCGCCTCGTGCCGACGGTCCCTGTCACACCGGGCGAGGGTTTCCCCCGATGCGCCCGCCCGGTGCGTCCATACGTTTGCGACGCGCTGGTTCGCGGTGCGGATGTGTCTCACGGCCCTTGGTGGCACGGGTTCCCGGAGCCTCGCGCGCAGCTGTCGGCGCCGATACGGCGGTTCCTCAATCCAGAACCGCGAGCCTCTTCTTGAAAGGAAGGTCAAAGATGAAGCGAACCGCTTGCGTCGTACTGCTCCTACCGTGCTGGACGACGTCCCGGCCAGCACCGCCCACGGGCAGGCCTACCGGGGCACCCGGCACGCCACGGGTTCGCTCGGGTCCTCGGGTGGACGGCGGCGGCATCTCCGTCCGACCAGACGGCGGCGGTTCCTCGGCTGGCTCGGGATCTGCGTCCAGTTGAACACGGCGTGCGGTAACGACGAGTCCCGAGTGATCCCCGACGTTGCCGCCTCGAGGCGGCACTCGGCTGGTCGGGCACCCACGCCCGGGGCGCGCCACCGAGACGAACAGGTCCGTGCCTTCAAACCCATCGGAGAACGAGAAGAGTTGGGCCCACTCCCCCTAAGGCCCGGGCAACCGCTCGAACTCGTCCCTGAGCGCTCCGGCACGTCGTACTCCCACACTCGAAACAGGGGCTGGTCGTGGTCGCCCACGCAGCACGCTCCTCCCTGTGACGGGACCGTGGCCATGGGCGAGACATCGGTCGCATCGTGGAGGTATGGGACGGGAGCCGCCTTCTGGAACACGACCAGGACAGCGTTCCCCACACCGTCTACAAAGCCCCGTCCGAGCACCCCGACGAGCTCTCGGGGATCCAGGAGTTCATGATCGGGGACCCGACCTCCCACTCCAATCCACTTTGCAAGCACGCCGAGCGCCTGACCGGCTGGTAGCCGCTTTCGACGAACTCGAACCCATGATCTGAGCATCCAGCCCGGATCCCACTTCCGCATGCCCTGCGATCCGACACTGCAACAGAGCCAATGCAACAGAGCCGTCAGCGCTCGTCTTCGAAGACCACGTGGTCGTGCTTCAGCGCAGAGCCGTAGTACGCGTTCACGGCGACGCCTGCGATGGCTCGCCGGACCTGCTCTCGGCCTGCCGCGTCACATTCCACGCGAAGGCCCTGGGTCGCGCCCAACTCCTCGACCATGCTGAGGTAGCCGCACTTCTTCAGGGCGACGGCGAAGACAACCGGATCGATGCCGTTGGGGATGGCGTAGGTGACGGTGTGCGTGCGGGGATCGCGCAGCCGTGACTCGGTGCGCTCATGGTCCTCGACCACGGAGCGCAGGGACAGCGCGACCGCGACGATCGCGACCAGCGCAAGCACCGACAGAAATGCACCAGCGGCAATCATGACTCCTCCTTCACCGCGATCGTGCTGATCGGAAACCAGACACGATGCCACCGGGTGGATCGCCCCGGCACTCTCAGAGTCATCGCCGGGCGCCCGTCCGGCTAGGGCCGTCGGTCCCGTCTTGACCGGTCCGAGGTCCTGCGGGGCGCGCGGTTCATCGGGTGTCTGCGGGGGTCGCACCGACCTGATCGTCGACTTCACGCCACACGACGCGACGCGGCGATCCGCGACGCGGTGGGCCTCCAGCACGAAGCGGGTGTGCGCACCGCGACCCACGAATTCTGTCGCACGTCGGCGCACATGGACTTCATGTACCAGCTCGAGGGCGTGGACCCGACCGAACAGAAGCTGGCGGTGCACTCCCACGAACCGCGAGACAGCACGCCTAACAGGTGGCGGAGGCAGCGACGAGGAACAGGCCGACCGGCACTGCGCAGCCCTCTAGTTGGCAGTCCACAGAAGATCTTCCGGCGTCGTCGTGGTGGGACCGCTCAATGCATCAGTGCCGACACGGGGAACATTCCGGCGTTATCGGATGATGGGACCGCGCGGGATCTCGACGTACCGCCACGCTCCGCCGGCGATCTGGAACCGCCAAGCTGCGTCAGGGCAACGCGGGTGTCGCCACCGGGACTACTGCGGGCCTGGCCGCCCGATACCCGTGCAAGGATGACGCATGTGCCGGATTGGGTGTCATGGTGCAGCGTGGTGACTTCTCACCGGATCTTGTGAGAGTGCGTGAGTGGTTGGCCTGCGGCGCTCGGGCAGCACGTGCCGCTGCCCGCCAGTTGCCGATCCTCGGCGGGATCCGTCCGGTAGATCGCGCCCTGGTGGCCGCCGACGTACTGGCGGGTCTTTCCCTTGCTGCGCTCGGGATCCCTGCGGTTCTCGGCTATGCGGCCATCGCCGGCATGCCAGTGGTGACCGGCCTGTACACCATGCTGCTTCCGATGGCAGCCTTTGCGGTGCTGGGCTCGTCGAGGCATCTCGTGGTCGGTGCCGACTCCGCGACCGCGGCCATGGTGGCGGCGGGCGTCGCTGGTCTGGCAACCATCGGAACGCCGCGCTACGTCGAGCTTGTCGGGCTGGCCGCGCTCATTACTGGAGGGTTACTTCTCCTGGCTCGGGTCGCGCGCCTGGGTCTGCTCGCCGACTTCCTCTCCCGCACCGTGTTGATCGGCTTCCTCACCGGCGTCGGGATATCGGTCGCGCTCGGACAGCTCCCCGACTTGCTCGGCGTGACCGTGCCGCCTGGGGACGCGCTCTCGACGCTGGTTGGCTCGCTCGAGATGCTGTCACGAGCTTCGTGGGCGACCATCGCGGTCGCTTCCGCGGTGATGGTTATCGTCGTGGTGGTTCGCAGGGTGAACCGGCGGGTGCCCGGCGGACTGTTGGCGGTGGTGGCGGCGACGGTCGCAAGTGTGGCTTTCGATCTGCCGCAGCACGGTGTGTCGGTTGTGGGTCACGTTCAGAGCGGCCTCCCCTTCTTTTCGGCGCCGGCACTGTCGGTGGCGGACGCCGCAGCGTTACTCGGTACCTCTGCCGCAATGTTCGTGGTCATCCTCGCCCAGAGTTCGGCGACCTCGCGGGCATACGCCGCTCGCTACGATGAGTCGGTCAACGAGGACGCCGACCTCGTCGGCCTAGGTGTGGCGAACGTGGCGGCCGCCTTCACTGGCAGCTTCGTCGTGAATGGCAGCCCGACCAAGACGCAGCTCGTCGATAGTGCCGGTGGGCGCTCGCAGTTGGCAATGCTCACCTGCTCCGGGGTGGTGGTGGTCGTACTGCTCGGTTTGACCGGGCCGTTGGCCCACCTGCCTCAGTCGGTGCTGGCCGCCGTTGTCTTCATCATTGGCATCGAACTAGTCGACGTCCAAGGTTTGCGTCGTACGTTTCGTCTCCGGCGCGGCGAATTCGTTGTTGCGTTGGTGACCGCGACTGCGGTGGTTGCGCTCGGCGTGGAACAAGGTATTGCCTTCGCGATCGTTGCTTCGATGGTTGACCACCTCAGTCACAGTTACAGCCCGGCCACCTCAGTGCTGGTGCGAGGCACGGACGGCCACTGGCACGAGGAGAAGACAGACCCTGATACCCGTACGGACGGGGCGCTCCTCGTTTATCGCTTTCCTGCCAATCTGTACTTCGCGAACGCCCATCGCCTGGCCACCGATGTAAACGCATTCATTGCTGCCGACAACCCGCCTGGCGTGTTCTGCCTGGATTCGCCCGGCATCACCGACATCGATCTGACCGCGGCCGACACCCTTCGGCGAGTGATTGCCCATCTCAACCTTCACCGGGTGCAGTTCGTGATGTCCTCCGTCAGCGCACGGAACCGTGAGCAACTGGCCGGCTACGGGTTGATCGAGGAGATTGGGGAGCACGCGCTATACGCCACGCCCGGCGCGGTCCTCGAGGCCTTCCATGCAGGCACGCTGAATCAGCAGCATAAATAGCTGACGGGGTCTCGCAGAGTCACATTCGCCACGACACGAAAGCGCGACATGCGGAGGCGAGCATGCGGTACCAGGCGGAGCTTGCGACCGTGGGCACGCAGCGGCAGGTCAGCGGTGCTGCGCAGGACGTTGCCGGCGATCAGGGTGGGGTCCAGAGTGAGCGTGGAGTCCGGGCCGACGAGGGAGGATCCGTTCCAGATGCCGCCACCGTCGGTGGAGCCGGCGGGTGCCCGCACTCTGCTGGTGTTGTCGCTGAACCGGAGGGGCGCAGCAGCAGCAGGGGCCGCCCCGGCCATGGCCAGATCCACGGCGGCAACACCGAGCGACAGACGCGTGGTCGCCGTCGTGCGCTGTGGGCCGCCGAGGTTTTCATCGCACGACGTGCAGGTCCACGAGGTCTAGGGCGTCCCGGGGCGGCAGGGGTGGCACCGGGTCGACACCCATCGACCGCAGGACCTCGGCCACGGCCGGCGCCACCCGCTCACGCTCGAAGCGCTCCTGGCCGAGGGCGTTGTCCCAGACCTCGATGTGCCGGAGTCCACCGGTTGGGGACCGCACACCAGGTGCTGCCGTGTCATCCTGGTCGAGTGGGAGCCCTGGGCGGCGTCATCGGCCGTGAGGTCGCCCCGGCAGCACCCCGAGGCCGTGCGCCACGTGATCACCTGCAGCACCCCAATCGTGGGTGGGCACAGGTTCACCGCCGTCGCGCCCGCCTACGGTCCGCAAGGGAGCGTCGCTGCCGCCCGGTCGCCGAGCGGCTCGACGTCGAGTTGCACATTCAGATGCCGCTGACCGTCGTGTTCACCGTCGGGACGGATCGTGTCCTGGGAGGCTTGCATCGACGGTTTCTCGCCGTACGCCGAACACGGGAGGTCGTCGACCCACATAGGCATGGAACTCGATCCGGACGTGTGGCGCGTGATCGCCGACTGGTTCGTGAGTCTCAGGTCACATCGGTGTTGCGTGTGGAGTTGCGCTTGATGGGCACCGTGGGTAGATGAGCAACGACAACGCATCCGAGGCCCGTGAAGGGCTGCTCGACAGCGTCACCGGCAAGGCCAAGGAAGTAGCCGGCGCCGTGAGTGGTAACGACGACCTGGTCGAGGAGGGACAGCTCCAGCAGGCCGAGGCCCGCAACCGCAAGACCGCGGTCGCCGACGAGGCCGTCGCCGAGGCCAAACGTGTGGAAGCCAACCAGGAGTCGGCCGAGGCCGCCCGCGAGGCCGCCGAGAAGAAGCAGACGGCGCGCGCCCAAGCCGAGCGCGAGGAGTCCCTCGCCGAGGGCCAGCGGGAGACCGAGCACGCGGCCGCCGCCCGCGAGGCCCAGCGCCAGGAGCACGCGGGCCGCGAAGCCGCTGAGCAGCGAGCCGAACAGCTCGCCGAGTCGCGGCTGCGTGGCGCCGAGGCGATCGCCGCCGACGCCACGTCCACCGAGCAACAGGCCGCAGCCGAGAAGCTTCGCCTCGAGCGGGAGGCCGCCATCGCCGAGAACCAGGCCGCGCAGCTGCGCGCCCAGACCGAGAACTGAGGACCAACATGATCAGCACCCTCATCGCACTGCCCTACGAGATCGCCCGCCTGCCGCTTACCCTCGTCGACAGCAAGCTCGCCGACCGGCTGCCAGAGACCTCCGGGCCCCGCGTGACCCTCGACCGAGCCATCGGCTCGGCCGACAAAGTAGCCGGCTCCGTGCTCCGCAACCGCGACATCGCCCAGCGCGGTACCGACCGCATCGAGCGCACCGACAAGCTCGTGGCGGCTGCACGCTTGGAGCAGGCCGCCGCCCAACGACGTGAGCAGGCCGCCGAGACGGCCGCCGAGGGTCGCCAGGAGGCCGCGCAGAAGCGCAAGGCCGCGCAGGACCGTGCCGCGTCGGGCCTCGACGAAGCCGCCGCCGCCGAGGCGCGCGGCAAGCAGGAGGCCAAGGCCGAGGCCACCAAGGCGGCCGCCGCGAAGAAGGCCGCCGCGGACAAGCGCGCAGCGAGCCGCACCGACTCGGCCGAGCAGCGCAAGAGGATCGCCGATGGTGCCGCAGAGGCGGACAAGCAGGCCGCCCAGCGCAAGGCCGAGGGCGAGCGCGACGAGGCCCGCAAGACCGCGCAGGAGGCCGCCGAAAAGCGCGACGACGCCGAGCTCCTCGGCGACCTGGTCGAGGAGAAGAAACAGGAACGCCAGCAGGACTGAGGCGAGCGCTCGGCATCGGGCGACATCGCGGCCGTGCCGGATCGCGGGAACAACGTGTCGACCTTGAGCGCGAGCCAGGGCTTCCGAACGCCGGGGTGCAGCCTTCATGTGAGTGCCGGGCCAGAGACATCACGGCGCAGTCGGTCGCCGTGCAGCCCGAGATCGACGCCACCGTATGAAGCGTCGTACCGCTCAGAGCCTGGAGCCAGAGGAGGAGCTGCACGCAGTCGAGGTTCATTTCGACAAGCTTCTGGCGACCGCTGCATGAGCCTCACCGAGCCGGCCGAGCGCAGCGTCACCGTCGTCAACCTGTCGGTGCTCAAGAACGCTCGCGCCCGTGCCGTCCGCTTCAGCACCTCGACGCGATCTGCCGGGTGCGCATGTGTCAACCCGGTAACTTGCTGAGCCTCCGGGAGGACTGATGCCCCGGCCGCGCATACCGTCGATGTGGGTGGAACACCGCGACACTGTCTCCGCCGGCGGCTGAGTTGCTCGGCTCGCTGTGCAGCGTCCTGCGTGGCCGCCCGAAAGGGTGCAAATCCCCGAAACCGGCCAGCGGCAACCCCGACCACGCGATCATCGTCAGGCCATCGGCGATCGAAGCCGAGGGGGCATGATCGGACCACGCCAGCCTTCCATGGTCTGCCTCGGGGAGTTCACTCAGCGAGGCCCGAGGAGAGATCTCACTGGGGCGGGCGCTGTGTCGATGCTCGCGCCGTAGATCACCTGATGGAACCTTGCGCCGGCTCGGGGTGGTGTCCCTGAGACGGCCCATACGGCGTACAGACGTCCCTTGGTCATCGCGGAGCCGACATAGTCGCCGGGGAAGATGCCTCCCGCCCTAGCGGCGAACCTGTAGTTGATCCTCGGCCCAAGCGCGATTGTGGTCCCGAACTGCTGACCTCGGTCGCGAGAGATCGCCACGAACTGTCGGCCGAAGCGGCCGTTCGCGGTGCGCGCGTTTGTGAGCCCGAACGCGACCGTCACCGTCCCGGCATACGCCGTGACGTCCGAGCTGACACCGAGCAGCGTGCTCGTCGGCTCGTTGACGACCACTGGTCGGGTCCAGTCCGTGCCGTTCCTCGACGAGGAGAGCTTCACCTTCGTAGCGTCGAGGGAATTCCAGGTCGCGTACATCATGCCGGTCGCCGGGTCGGCGACCGCGGAGGGCAAGCAGCAACGGAAACCGCTAGGTCCACTTCCAAGGTCGCGGCTGATCAGGCCGGCGGGTGCCCAAGACGCTCCACCGTCGGTGGAGCGCACGGTGACCAATGCAGGGAACGGTTCGGACGCTGCGCTCGGTCCGGGCGCGGGAGGAGCGGTCCGGGCGGCGGCACCGGTGCGGGCCTCGGCCGCCTCCGGGCCCTCCTCGGCCTCATTCGGTCCGAAATCGATGTAGGAGTCGACGATCGTGCCGTTGGGCGCGATCATCGGCTGCGAGTTCTGGGTGTTAGCGTGTGGCGCGCTGACGTTGACCGGCGAGCTCCAGGTCCTGCCATGGTCATCGGACCACACCACGGCCTGGGGGGACCCGTCTGGGTTCCCGAACGGATCGGTGAGGAACGGCGTCCAGAACTGGTACAGCCGCCCCCGATGCCGGCTGCTCACGCCGGTGTCCACGACGAGCCAGTTCTTGTCGTCGGAGATCGCACACGTCGCACTCCGGTGCGCGGTCATGGGCGCCCCGAACGTGCGTCCGCCGTCGTTGCTCCGGGAGACCAGGACGCCACTGTCGCACCCGGTGTTGAACACCAGGGTCGAGACGTAGACGCTGCCGCCGGGACCGAACGCCACGACCGGATCACTCGCCCGTTCCCAGGTCGACTCGCCCCCGGTGGTAGCGGTAACCCCCGGCAACGGTCTGTGGTGCCAGGTGGCGCCGCCGTCGTGGGTCCAGCTGGTCTCGATGCCGACCGCGCCACCGTCCGGGTAACGACCGTCGTGGGCGACGGCCACAGCTATGTTCGGGTTCAGGGGCGACACTGCGACATCCGGCTCGACGAGCGTGTCGCGCTCCGACCCCGGCAGGGTGGGTACGTCCTGGCTGGCGATCTGCCCCACGTGTCGGACCGCCGGGGGTCTGGGTCCCGACGCTTGCGCCGGTGTCGACCCGACGAGCAACCCGGTGCAGACCAGCGCGCCGAGGCAAAGGAAGCTCCGAGTTCGAAGCGTCATGTCGCCCTCCCGGGAATTTGTCGCCCACCAGCAAGTCTGTTCCCACTCCTTCGTTCGCGCCAGACCTCTCGTACCGAGACATCCCGGATCATGGAGTGTGTTCCCCAGTTGCGTTCAGCCGTGTGTGAGCCCCGGTCCCGCACACCCGTTGAAACGTCGGGGGACATGCTCGACGCCGGCGAGGTTGAGCCCGGTGGCGAGCAGGGTGGTGATCTGGCCGATCCGTTCCACGTCGTGGCTGCTGTAGCGGCGGGTTGACCCCGGTGAGCTCGGAGGTGACCGAGATCGAGTACAGGGCGCGGTCGTGACCCAGCTCAACCATCAGATCGCTCGCGTCTTTGGGGGGCCAGACGGACCGGCAGGCGTACGGCTCCCAGCGGCCGGGGTCGCGAGGATTCAGCGGGTTCGTGTCGCTTAGAGGCTGCACCTGAACCGGCCCGGCAACGATCGGGGCACCAGTGCGCCGGGACGAGTAACCAAGCCGCGCTCCGCCAAGTCTCAACATCATCTGGGTGGGTTCGGCTCCGAGGGGCCTCTGCGTCACAGGCGTCGAAACGTGCACCCACACGGCCCCATCCGTTGACCAGGGGCTCGTTTCACTCCGTCTCCTTCCCCCCGCTCGCGGCGCAGATGCCTCGGTCTCTCCGCAACCCGCGTCCTGTTCTTGCACGGCCTCGATGGCCCGACGGTAGGCATTCGCGATTGCAGCGAACCCGGACGGCGGCATCCGGATTCGGCGAAACGTCGGGGTGGGTGGCGCGCGCCAGCCGTCGGTAGGCCGGGTCACCTGAACGCGGTCGGCGTCCGCGGCGAGACCGAGAACTCCCCAGCCGGCACCGGCTCCCGCACACGCTGCTGGGATGGTCCACACCGATTGGTTGCTCATGGTGGCCCGCGTCCGTTCCCATGGCATCGGCGAGCTGGGGCTGAGCCTGTCACCAGCGACGGCCCCTGCTCCCGGACGACCGCCGGGCGGGCCTCACGGCGCACGCCTTTCACCAGTACATGGTCGGCCAGGAACAACGCGTGCACACCGGCTGGCTGGAGGTGGACGGCACCGAGGCGACCTACGCACCACATACCAGGACCGGATACGCGCTCCCCAGCTCCGAGACGCTCCTGAGGCTCGGCTCCGTCATCGGAATGCGAGCCGGCTACCGCAAGGGCCGCCAACTCGGCCTGACGCGATAGACCACGAATGCACGCAACGCTTCCCGGGCAGTCGGCGAGCGCATCGTTCATCTTCGGCGTAGACGGGACTGGTCACGGGCGGAAGCTCGCGCGGTACTGCGTCGGCGTACGACCGGTGAGATCGCGGAACCCGGCGTTGAACGCCGACAGGGACGTGTACCCCACCGTGTGTGCGATGGTCGTGACGGCGTCCTCACCCGCGGCGAGTGCCTCGACCGCGCGCAGCACCCGCATCCGGCGCAGCACCGCCCGCCAGGTCATCCCGCACTCGTCCTCGAACCGGCGGGCCAGCGACCGCGGCGCAAGCCCCACCTCGCGGGCGATGTCCTCGAAGCTGACTTCCTCGGCCAGCCGGTCATTGGTCAGGGCCAGTGCCCGACGAAGCTCCGGCGACCGACCGGCGGGGACCGTGACCGGGCTGGGGTGCTGCGCCAGCCGCCACGCCACAGCCGCGAGCGCACCGAACACGCTAAGTGCGTACGGCGGCAGTGGTTCCGCAGCGTCGGGCCAGTCGACGCACTCCGACACCAAGGCCCGAGCCAGGGGGCTGAGGTCGAACACGGTCAGTGGCGCGGGTGGGTCCGGAGCAAAGCCGGGGTCGAACAGCACCGAAGACGTTGTCACCGGCTGTGGGATGGCGACCTGGATCGGCTCACCGGCCGCGACCAGTGCGGCCCGTGCCGGAGGCAGAACCCACGACTTGCCGCGCGCCTCCAGGCGCAGTGCGCCCCGGGAGGCACACAGCAGGTAGTGCCGGTCGACGCAGAGCTCGGACGCAGGAGCCGCCGCGAAATCCCGCGCGAACGCGAACGCCTCGCGGCTCACGGCCTGCCTCGCAGCACCCGCTCACCCTAGACCGGGCTGCGGGTCAGACCGTCTCGAGAAGAGCGGCGCGGAACCGTCGACTCACCGGGGGCGCGGTCACCAACGGCCCGAGCACCGCGCCCGAGCGGGTGAAGGCATCAGAGGAGAGGTAGCCGGCAAACGACGCCTCGTCGGCCCATTCGTGGATGACAACCACGGCCTCCTCGTCGTCGCGAGCGGCGTATACCCGGAAGTCGAGGTTGCCCGCCATGGCACGGATCTCCTCCTTCTCACTGTCGAGCTGGGCGAGTGCGACCGGCCGGTCAGCTTTGGTGGTGCGCAGGTCGAGTACGGCGATGAGCATGGAAATCTCCTGATAGTCGACACGACGTAGGTGGTGGGATCTCAATCCTGCAGCGCCGGACCGGAGTCCGGCTCACGTCAGGCAGACATCTTCAGGTTTCCAGCGGACAACCCCAGACGCTCGCCATCAGACAGCCCCAGCTTGACGTCGGACCGCCGCGTCAGCCCGTCCACAAGAAAACACTCGCCACCGCGGGCCATGTCGTCATCCTCGACGAGAGCGCCCGATCAACGCTGTCCCGAGCTCATCAGCGAACGCCGTCTGAGCCCGGGCCGATCGCGGACGGGTTCCGAGGCCGCGGTCCACCATCGACGACCGCCCGGTCAGCGTGATGATGACCGGACGGTTCTGATTCGTCGCCACTCATGCGGGATGGCATCCGTCACGGTTCGGTGCTGGGCGTGTGACCTTCGCGCGCCGGGAGGACCTTGAGCGTGGTCTCGCCGGGCTTGCCGTGCTTCGGTCGACACTGGACGGTGAGCGTGCCGGTCTCGAGGCGCGCCGGTGGTCCGGACCCTTCGCCCTCGCCGCCGACGATGGCCACCTCAGCCGTCGGCGTCGGTCTCGATCCGCTGGCCGGCGTGGTCGGGGATGGGCGCGCATGCGGATGAAGCGCATGGACCGGGCCACCAGCGATCGCCGTGCCGAGGCCGATCCCTTCCTGCGGTTGTACGCCGGATCGAACTCAGCCTCGCCGACCGAGTCTCACCCAGCGCCGGGCCTCGTTGGAGCTCACCGCGATCAGGATGAGGACAGTGATTGCCGCGTTCATCAACACGAGGAACTTGATCTCGGCGACGGCACTGAGGTCGAGCAGCTGCGTGACCGCCTCCACGGTGCACGCGACCATGAGCGCGATCCGAGCCCAGGCATGGTGAGCGAGCATGAACACCCACAGGCCAATGAGGCACAGCGCACCGCCGCCCATCACCGTCAGCTCCATGGTCGACGTGTCAGCCGGGGCGCCCCCCCGGAAGATCGCAACAAGCACAGCGGTCAGTGTTATCGCGGCCTTGGCGATGCTCATCGCCCCGGCAGCGAGGAGGCCCGGCGGCGGCACCCGGTGGGACACCGCACGCGACAACGCATCGGTCGCGGGTTCCACCTGGTCCGGCTCCTGCACCTGGAGGCTGGTCAGGTCCAGGATCGGCAGGCTTCCGTCAGTGCGCACCACGTCGCCTCCGCCGTTACGGGTGGTGAAGGCGCTGGAGTACTCCTTGATGACGCGCAGGGAAACTTCCGGCTCGACGTACCGGACCGTGTTGATGACGTAGTCGCGCTCGATGTCGATGTCGGCGTCCACGCGGTGCGTCACCTGGAGGGTGAACAGGGAAATGCCCACTGCCTTGTCGTACGTCGCAGCGGCCAGCCACCCCACCTGGAACCCCCCGGGAAGCCTCCAGCCCTCAGGGACCGGCCAGAAACGTACGTGGTGACGTTGGGAGGCGTTGCCGTCCACCTCCTGCTGATAGGCGAAAGCCTGCCGCTGCCCGAAGAGGAACAATGAGGAGACCGGAGCCTCTGGGTAGGGGCGGCGAAGCACCGAGGAGAGCACGATCCCCCAGGAGGAGCGGATCGTGAGCTCCTCGGCACGGACCCATCCGGCTCGGGTCATGGCGGCATGGATGTGCGCCTCGCCGCCGTCCAGGGCCAGGTTGATCGGGTCACCGAGCACGCCAACCTCGGTCAGCGCTCGCCCGATGAAGTAGTCAGGCACGTAGACCTTCGAGAGCACTTCCTGCAGGCGAGGTAGCCCCACGTAGGCCAGCAACACCCAGAAGAGAAAGACAGAGCCGATCGCGAACCAGCCGTCGAAGCCGACAGTGACCACGATCCATCCCAGCCACATCACCAGCGCCGTGCCGATCACGAAGAAGGCGCCGTCGAGGATCTCCTGGACCGGCCAGAGCGGGGTGCCCGAGACCGCGTCCGGAGCCAGCTCGAACGTCGGAGGCGAAGTCGGAGGAGGTGTCATCCACGACAACACCGCGGCGCCAGTCATCGACGGGCTCGACCCCCATGCGCACCATCCTCTTTCTCTCAGGGTGGTTCGCAGGCTACCGAAGCCCGTGAGTGAGAGGCTCAGACATCGCCTCATCGGTTGCCCGCTACTCTCCGATGTGCTGATGCTGTCCACCGAGCGCGACGCTGACGACGCCGGCCGAGGCCCGGGCGGCTCGACCATGACGCCCAGCAGGCCGCTGTCCGTGGTGTGGTCTGGACGCCCCCTCGACGGCAACCTGGTGTTCCGGGCGCTGAGCCAGGCACCTCGGCCGCCACATCGTGTACGCCAGCGACCAACACGAGCCTTGCCTGGCGCGAGCTTCACGTGGCGCTGGAGGAGCGGCACCGCCGCCTCCCGGACTCCTGCGTTGGCTCCGAAAGCGGTACGTCGCCGAGCCCTGCAGGGTCTCGGATTCCCGTGACTCCCGCGGGGCCCGACTGGGAGCGGCCCACTACGCTCAGCCCATGCCAGGTCGTGGAGAACTAGGCGACGGCTGGGTGACCGAGAGACTGCGGGTGGGCGGAACGTCGGTCTACTGCCGGCGCAGCACCCACGAGGACGGTGTCCCTCTCGTCCACATCCACGGGTTCGCGATCTCCGGGGCATACCTGATGCCGACCGCTGGCGTCCTTGCCGCTCGTGGGGTCAACGTGGTTCCGGACCTGCCCGGTTACGGGCGCAGCGAGCGCCGCGAACGCGTCCTTGACATCCCCGCCCTGGCCGAGACGACGCTGGCGATCCTCGACCGCCTCGGCATCGACAAGGCCGTCCTGGTCGGGAACTCGATGGGCTGCGCAATCAGCTTGGAGGTGGCTCACGAGGCGCCCGAGCGGATCCACGGCCTGGTCTTGGTCTCCCCGGCTGGAGGCGTGCACAACCAGCCCATGAGCCGCGCCCTCGGCCAGCTGGCGCGGGACGTACTTCGGGAGAGTACGACGATGTTCCCCGTCGCACTACCGGACTATGTGAAGTTCGGGCCACTGAACGGCCTGCGTCTCTTCCGCGAGCTGACACGCTTCCCGTCGCTGGAGCGCCTGCTGCGCACCCCCGTCCCCACCCTTGCCGTCCTGGGGGGCCGCGACCCACTCATGCCGTCACCCGACCGCATACGCGAAGTTGCCCGGCTCGCTCCACAGCACCTGACGGTCGCGATCGTGGACGAGGCGGCCCATGCGGTGAACTTCAGTCACCCCAAGGGGCTGGCCGGCGTGATCGGCGCGTGGCTGGACGATGCAGTCGGCGACGGCACGCGTCTCCCAGACGGAGTGCGGGTGGTCGCTACCAAGTAGCTCTTCGTCACCGAGGGCACCGAGGAGACCGGCATCGTCGATATCCGAGACGCGGTGACGGGCCGGTCGGTGCAGAAGTTCCGCGGCGACAAGATCGATCTGAACGACGCGGTGTTCAGCCCGGACAGCAGGCGGGTGATCACCGCAAGCGACGCAGGCGCGATCCGCGTGTGGGACATCGCCACGGCGCGCAAGCTCGGCGACCTCACCGTACGGTCCGAGGGCGCGGCCTGGGGACCGTCGGTCAGTCCGGACGGCCGCCTCGTGGCAGGAGCCTGGCTCGATGCCGGCAAGGTACGGGTGTTTCCCGCCACCGGGGGCAAGCCGTGGGTGTACCGCGCCGACCTCCCCGTGGACACGGCGTTCAGCCCGGACGGGCGTCACCTCGCGGTGACCTCGGCAGGTTCGAGCGTGCATGTCATCGACGTCGCCACCCACCATCAGGTGCTCTTCATCCCTTCGGAATCTGCATCGTCAACACGGTCGACTGGAGCCCGGACTCAAGCATGCTCGCCACGGGCAGCGAGGACGGCTCCGCACGTGTCTTCGCCGTCGAGGTGGGCGCGCCACAGGAAGTCGTGCGGCTCGCCGCCCAGGACTTGCGCAACGGTGTGCGCTCGGTCGCCTTCTCCCTCGACGGTGGCCAGGCCGACCTTCGCGCCGGTGCGGCTGAGGATGAGCACCAGCGGCTGCCGCGCACGCCGATCGGGGCTTCGGTCCCGACCGCGTGTCCCAGACCGGGAACGGCAGTTCCCAGTCCACTGGGGCCCGCCTGTCCTCGTGCCGAAGCGGTGGGGCGTGCCTGTCTAGGGTAGAGGTTCGAGTGGCGCTGTCCCCCACCGCGGATCGGAGTCATCGAACGGGAGATGGACACGCTTCACCGCCCCGCCTGCGGCGTCTACGACGAACAGGTCGGTGCAGCAGAAGTCGTCGTAGCGGCGGTCTGAGGCGAACAGGACCTTCCTGCCGTTCGGCGAGTGTGCGGGCAGCACGTCTGAGTGGGGCGTGGCGGGTGGGTGAGTGCTGTCAGGTGGGAGCCGTCCGGGCGCAACGTGAACAGCCTGGGTGAGGGCCGGTCGTTGAACACCTGGCTCGCGAACGCGATCTTTCGGCCTGTCGGTGACCAGTCCGGCCACCAGCCCTGCAGCCGGGGCGGCGAGATGCGGTGCTGGTGCCGCCCTGTGGCGCCCGAGACGTAGATCGCCATCTTGACTCGCGCGACGCTCACCAAGCCCGATCCGCTGCGCCAGTACCGCGGCCGGGAGGAGCCCGGCGTTCGGGATCAGATTCTTCTCGGTGAAGCTCACCGAGACCCGGCTCAAGTCATGAGATGCTCGCACTTGTCAGATGCCCTTTCGTGCCGCCGCTGATTGTTCTGTCGCAAGACCAATCCTCAACGCACAAAGGGCATCTGCACGTTCGCGGCACGCCGGAACCCGTCATCGAACGGTGGATCCGGGCTTACGAATCGGGTAGTTCTCGCCCGCCAACATGCGATAGGGATTTCCGGGTGCAAACTACGGGCATAAAGGCCGGGCCGCCCCACAGAGAACCGGAAATCGGGCTACCCGTACGTCGGGGCGGTCGCCTCGACGAACACAGTCTCCATGGAGATGATGCCCAGAGTGACCAGGTGGGCCAGACACCCAGATGACCACCATGATGACGGGCCAAGGTAGGGAAGACGTCCGGTTTCTCTCGTTGTCCGCGGGGCTTCGCTACTAGCGATGCCGATGAGTTCCACTTTGTGGAACAATTTGGCTCAAGCTGGAACCTCTCTTGACATGGTTGTGTGATCTCGATCACAGTGCAAATGGACATTGAGTTTGTGGCGCGGCATTCGAGTCTGGGGCTGCCGTCGATTTCTCGGTTCGATGAGACGGGAATGGCATCGGTGGAGCCGATGATGGTTTCTCGGTGTCCGGCGTCAAGCGGTTGTGACTTCCAGACTGCCCGGTCGGACCCAGTCCGGCTCGTTCTCAAGGAGTAGGACATGGGAGCTCCCCCCGTAGAGCTGAAGAAGGGCCTCAAGCAGCGACACCTCACGATGATCGCGATGGGAGGGGTCATCGGCGCCGGTTTGTTCGTGGGGTCGGGTGTTGTCATCGCGGAGACCGGGCCACCGGCTTTTCTCACTTACGCCCTCTGCGGGTTCATCGTCATCATGGTGATGCGGATGTTGGGCGAGATGGCGGTGGCCAACCCCTCGACGGGTTCATTTGCGGATTATGCCCGGGCCGCATTGGGCGGCTGGGCTGGCTTCTCCGTTGCGTGGCTGTACTGGTACTTCTGGGTCATCGTGATCGGGTTCGAGGCGGTCGCGGGCGGAAAGGTGATCCAGTTCTGGGCACCGGACATCCCGTTGTGGCTGCTCTCGCTCGTGTTGATGTCGCTCATGACCGCGACCAACCTGGTCTCGGTGAGCTCGTTCGGGGAGTTCGAGTTCTGGTTCGCCGGGATCAAGGTGGCGGCCATCGTGCTGTTCCTGGTGATGGGTGTCCTGTTCGTGACGGGTCTTTGGCCCAACAAGAGTTTCGACTTCAGCAACCTCACGGCGCATGGCGGCTTCTTCGCCGCCGGCCCGGGCGCCGTCTTCGCGGCGATACTGGTGGTCATTTTCTCGATGACCGGTGCCGAGGTGGCAACCATCGCGGCCGCCGAGTCTCACGACCCTGGCAGATCTATCGCGAAGGCGACGAACTCCGTGATCGGGCGGATCGCGGTCTTCTATGTCGGGTCGGTGTTCCTGCTTGTGGTGATCCTGCCGTGGAATTCCACGCACCTTGCCGCTTCGCCGTATGTCGCCGCCTTCGAGGCCATGAACATCCCCGGGGCCGCAGACATCATGAATGCGGTCGTGCTGACGGCGGTCCTCTCATGCCTCAACTCGGGCCTCTACACCTCCTCGCGAATGTTGTTCGTGCTTGCCGCTCGCCGTGAGGCCCCAGTGATCTTGATGACGGTCAACGGGAAGGGAGTCCCCGCGTGGGCGATCGGTGCGTCCTCGGTCGTGGGATTCATGTGCGTGATCGCAGCAGCGGTCTCGCCGGACACGGTGTTCCTCCTCCTGCTGAACTCCTCCGGCGCCGTGATCTTGTTCGTCTATCTGTTGATCTGCATCTCCGAGATCGTGCTCCGTCGTCGAACCGACCCGGACCGCCTCGTGGTCAAGATGTGGCTGTTCCCGTACCTGTCGGTCCTGGTCGCCGGCGGCATCGTCGCCATCCTGCTGCAGATGGCGTTCAATTCGACAGCACGCCCCCAGTTGCTGGAGAGCCTCGGAGCATGGGCAGTCGTCGTCATCTTGTACTTCATCACCAAGCGCGTCATCGAGCGGACCACCGTCGAGGCCCCGGAGCCGGTCGAGCCGACCGCGCCCGCAGCCCGCGTGCTGGTGCTCGCGAACCAGACGGTAGAGGGTCCTGAGCTGCTCGACGAGCTGCGTTCGATCGACCGGTCCGGTCGGGCGGCGTACTTCGTCTGCGTGCCGGCCAACCCGATCGACACCGGGACGGCATTGGTTGAGGGTGCCGTCTACATGTGGGACGCCACCGTTCAGGCGGCGCAAGAGCGCCTCGATCGAACCCTCACCGTGTTGCGCTCCGAGGGCCTCGAGGCGGACGGCGAGCTCGGCAGCTTCAAGCCGTTGAGGGCGCTGGAGGAGGCTGTGGCGAAGTTCGCCCCTGACCGGCTCGTGATCTGTACCCTGCCCGAAGAGCGCTCCGGGTGGCTGCGCTTCGACATCGTCGAACGCGCCCAGGAGACCTATGCCCTCCCGGTGACCCACGTGGTGGTGGACACGGCCGCCGTCCCGGCCTGACTTCTCATCGCGATGACGATCTTGATCGGGCTCGCCCACGGAAAGAGGGACGACGCGGCGGTGCATCTTGGCGGACTGCTGGCCAGGTCATCGGCCGAGGACGTCGTCGTTGTCAGCGTGGTGCAGGCACCCTGGCCGCCGAACCCCTACCGCGGCGACAAGGAGTACCTCGCCTATCAGCAAGACCAGGCGGAGATCGCACTCAATCGCGCCCGGCAACAACTCGGCGCCAGCCCGCTGGGCGCAGAGTTCACGGTGCGTCGAGCGGAGTCGGCGCCCGCCGGCCTGCTGCAGGTCGCCGAGGAGCGGCACTGCAGCTCGGTCGTCGTCGGTTCCTCCACGATGGGTTTGATGGGTCATGTCATGCTCGGCGGGGTTGCCGAACGCCTGCTTCACAGCGCCGAGCTCCCCATCGTCGTAGCCCCTCGTGGCTTTCATGCCGGCCCAGCAACCATAATCACCCAAGTCAGTGTTGCGTTTGGCCGCGCCGACCACGACTCGGGGCTGATCGCGCGGTCCGCCTCGGTGGCACGTGAGCTCGGTGCGGCGCTAAGAGTGCTCTGTTTTGCGGTGCGGCCGATGACAGCGATGCTGGGCGGGGCCGGGAACAATGCCGAGGAACTGGTTGTCGAAGAATGGAAGCAGCGGCTGGACGCCGACATTGCCGCAGCCCTGGCATCGAGCGGGAGTCCGACACCCGGCGGCCCCGACGGGCTCGTGGCTACACGGGTCGAAACGGCCTTGGGTCAGGGCAGCTCCTGGTCCGCGGCACTCCACGACGTGAGCTGGAATGAGGGAGATCTACTGGCCGTCGGGATCAGCAGCGGACCACTGGGCCGACTGTTTCTTGGGTCGCACGCGGCCAAGATCGTTCGGTCTTCTCCCGTGCCCGTGATGCTCCTGTCACGCAACTGAGAGACTCACCGCCCTCGCCGCGAAACGAACCAGGCATAGCCCACGCCATGAACTCCCAAACGCCCAAGCAGATGCAGCACCACCTCAAGAAGCCGTAAGCGATCCGCTCGTGCCCGAGGCAGGCTAGACGCGGCGGAGAGACGGCTCTTCTGACTGATCCGTGGGTGGTCGCCGGCCGGGGAGGGTGCGGCGATGCCCACCGAGGTCGAGCATGGCCAAGGGCGGCAGGCGATGACGAGGAACTATCGGAAGTACGACGACGATTTCTAGCAGGGCGCGGTGGCGCTGGTTGGCGAGACCGGTAAGCCGATCGCCCGCCGGGCGCGGCGATGGCATTGAAGTCGTCATTTCGCCGCCTGCGGGACGCACTCATCTCAGCCGATGTGAGGACGGTGCTCACGGGAAGCGCTTGCCGATCCATCGCAGCGGTCCGCCGAACACGCAATGCGTGCGCCAACCCGGCTCGACGACACCCGCCACGCACTGGGCAGGCCAAAGACCCGGGACGGTCACCAGAAGCCGGCCCGTCGGCATTGGGTCGTGACGAGCCCTGAGCCACCCCAGATCTGTTCGACCTGGAGCGAGGACGGAACTTAGGCAGGGACGGCGTTCCGGAGCCGGCGTTGCTCGCCTCGGCGCAGGGTCTGGGAGTACACCGTCGTGTCGAACCAGGTGGGGAAGGCCTTGGCCAGGCGGCTTGGTCCCAGGAAGCGGGCGTGACCGTCGGCGACGAGGTCGCGGAAAGGTACGAGGCCGATGAGCCAGCGCTGCATCTGGGCGGTGTCGGCCTCGAGGGCGAGATCGACGGCGAGGCCTTGGTCGTCCTTGCAGACGGTGATGCCGGGCCGCTGGATGTCGAGCCAGCCTTGCGCACCCCCGGAGCCGGTGAGGACCAGGTGCACCACGGTGCGGTCCTTCGGTAGCTTGGCGGGGATGGCGAACTGCTGGGTGCGCCAGATCAGCGACAAGCCGTCACAGTCGTCGTCGGTCGGGTCGCCGAACACCCACTCAGCGGCCCAGTGGCCCATGGCCCACACGATGTCGGTCAGGCCCTGGCCGGCCGGGGTCAGCTCGTAGGATCCGGACAGCCCCGGGCCGTTCGCGGTGTGGTCGACGAGCCCCCGGCGCTCGAGCTCGCGCAGCCGCTGCGCGAGCAGGCTACGGCTCGCGCGGGGTATCCCGCGATGGATCTCGTTGAAGCCGCTGGCACCGACCATCAGCTCTCGGATGATCAAGGGGGTCCACCGGTCGCCGAGCACGCCGACAGCGGACGCGATCGGGCAGTACTCCCTGCGGCTCGTCATGGATCCATCCTCCACCCCATCGCCGAGACCCGGTAGTACTGATCCTGTACTGCCTCGGCGCACCGCCATCCCCCGGGCACGCGCGGCGAGGACCGGGCTCCTCTCGCGGATCGTGCCGTTAGTCGAGGGCACCGGGCGGGTCGTGGGTGGTACGGCACTGTCACTCGTCGTACGCCGCCGACCGATCTCATGATCATCTCGAAGGACGTGCACCGGGTGCGTCCGGGACATTCACCCATCCGCGCCGCGGAGCAGACCGACTCGAAGAGGCCCACATGAACCCACAGTCACCGGCGACCGAAGCCGTGGTCCGCCACCACCTGACTGCCTTCCTGGAGCGCCGAGGCGTCGACGCGATCGTCGCGGACTACAGCGAAGCCGCCCACTTCCACACCGAGGCCGAAATGTACGTCGGGAAGCAGGAGATCCACGGCTTCTTCGAGCGCTTCATCGAGGCGCTGCCGGCAGGTGGCATTGATCGGTTCGAGCTCAGGAGCCTCCACGTCGAGGGAGACCTCGCCTACATCACGTGGAACGTCGGCACCGACATCCCCCTGGGCACCGACACCTTCGTCGTGGACGACGGGAAGATCGTCGCCCAGACGTTCGCCATGTACGCCCCGCCGGTACGCCCCGCCGGCCCATCGGGGCTGACGTCCGCGGTTCACCGCGCAGGCCCGGGCTGACCGGTCCCCGACCTCAGCACCCTCGCCCGACAACCACCCAACCACCCAACCACCTCGACCAGACGATCTCCGTCGGCTCCGAACCCGACGGCCCAACCAGGAGGAACCATGACCACCACACACACCGCGTCCGGCCCGATCGGCAGCGCGACGCTCACCGAGTTCATCGCCGGACTGCGCGGCACCGCGGTGCTCCCGGGTGACGCCGACTACGACCAGGCGCGCAGCGTCTGGAACGGAGCGCACGACCGGCGTCCGGCGCTGATCGTCCGGTGCGCGGGCGTGACGGACGTGATCCGCACCGTCGGCCTCGCCCGCAGCGAGGGGCTACCGCTCGCGGTCCGCGGTGGAGGGCACTCCATCGCGGGGTTCTCCACGCTCGACGACGGCATCGTGCTCGACCTGTCCCTCATGACCGGCATCGAGGTCCACCCCGACGACCGCACCGTGACGGCGCAGGCAGGGTGCACGTGGAAGGACCTGGACGCCGAGACCCAGCAGTTCGGGCTCGCGGTGACCGGGGGCCTGGTGTCCTCGACCGGGATCGCCGGCTTCACCACCGGCGGCGGCATCGGCTGGCTCATGCGCAAGCACGGACTGGCCTGCGACAACCTCATCGGAGCCGCACGTCGTCACCGCCGACGGCCAGCTCGTGCACGCCAGCGCCAGCGAGAACGCCGAGCTGTTCTGGGGTCTGCGCGGCGGCGGCGGCAACTTCGGGGTGGTGACCTCCTTCGAGTACCAGCTCCACGAGGTCGGCCCGACGGTCCTCTCCGGACTGGTCTTCTACCCGGCCGAGGAGGCCGCGCAGGTGCTGGCCGGGTACCGGGCCGCCTGCGCAGCGGCACCTGACGAGCTGACCACCCTGGTCAACCTGACCACCGCCCCACCCGTGCCGTTCCTGCCCGAAGCCGTGCACGGCACCCCGATCATCGGCGTCGGCGGCTGCTGGTCCGGCGACCCCGCCGCCGGGGAGAGCGGCCACCGCGCCGTTCCGTTCACTGGGCACCGTGATCGCCGACGTGTTCGCGGCCAACCCCTACGCGGGATGGCAGCAGGCCCTGGACCCGCTCTACCCGCGCGGGATCCACAACTACTTCCGGTCGGCGTTCCTGCGCGAGGTCGACGACCGGGCGCTGCGCGTACTGGCAGGAGTCGTTCGCGACGCTGCCCAACCCGCTGGCCGAGATCCACCTCCAGCACCTCGGCGGCGCCGTGGGACGAGTCCCCGCGCAGGACACGGCGTACGCGCTTCCGCGACCAGGAGTTCATCGTCAACGTCATCGCTCGGACCCCCGACGCCGACGGCTTCGCCGAGTCCGTCGCCTGGGCCCGCGGGGTGGCGGCGGCCATCGGCCCGGACGCCGGCACCTACGTGAACTTCGCCGGCGACTCCGACCCGTCCATGGTACAGGCGTCCTACCGGCCCGAAACCTACCCACGACTGGTGGAGCTGAAGAACAAGTACGACCCGACCAACCTGTTCCGGCTGAACCAGAACATCCTCCCCACCCAGTAATCCCCACCACCGCGCCGGGTCGGCGCGGCCACAAGCACGAGCGGAGGCCGTTCCTATCAGGACTACTGCACCAAGCACCCGTGCCCGGACCCCTCCGGGACTCCTCTGCCTGCACTTGCCGATTCCCGAAATGCCGACTCCATGACACCCGGAGCTTGAGCCCTGATCCACCGGCGTTTGATTTGGTGACGGCTGGTTTGCGGTGATGGGTACGGCGTGAGGTCTTGGGCGGGCGACTCCAACTGAACCTGGCAGACACCGGGTACCGGCCCAGGTACTGCCCCAAGTGGGACGGTGACGCGGCCGGGTGAACCCAGCGCGATGCTTCAGTCAGTCTTACCAGCGCGCGCGCTGCCTGGGTCGAGCCGCCTCACGTCCCGAGGCAGCCGAGCAGGAAGGGGCGGGGGAATGCCGGGCCTGCGGGCGCCGTTCTCGCTTTCATGGCACGCACTGGCTCGCGTCACGGCCGGGGGGCTGGAAGTCTTCGACTTCGTGTCTTACGACGTGCCGCCGCCGTCGCCCGGTGAGGTGACCTCGAGGTGCGCGCGGCGGGGTGAACCCAGCCGATGCCTCGCACGTCGCCGAGGCCAGACGAGGGCCGTTCCCTCGAGGCGTCGGGTATGAGATCGCCGGCGTGCTCACGGCGATCGGTCCCGACACCGAGATCGCCGCAGGCGGCGGCGCCGTCGGCGATGAGGTCCTCGCCTTCCGGGTGCTCGGCGGCTGGGCCAGCGACATGAACGTCGCGGCGCGCGACGTGTTCGCCAAGCCGGGTGCTCTCACCTTCGAGCAGGCCGCCAACCTCCTGCTGGCCGCCACGACCGGAGTCGCACGCGGTCACAGGGCTTGACCATATTCGGATACCCGGTTCCTCAGAGTTTCCCATCCACTTGGCCGGCACCAGCATCTGTCCGCTCCCTAGCGTCGGAGCATGATCACATCACCCATTCCGACCCAGTGCTGGCGGTCGGCGTCAGCTGAGGAGACCTTCCCGTGCTGACAGCTGGGCAAGCAGTTCGCGATGGTGTCTCTCATCGTCGGTGCGTCCGAGTGCACCTGCGAGGTCGGCTAGGTAACGGTCGACTGGTCCCGCATCGAACGAGCCGGTGGCGGCGATCATTCCGGAGGCCGGGAACAGCAGTTCGTAGGTAGACCGGATGGCATCCTCGTCGCCGACCGCGAGAGCCGCCTGCGCGTGGATGCACCCGCCGGACAACCACGCCCAGTCCCGATAGGCCGATTCGGCCTTTACGACGAGACCCGATCGCCTCCCGGACGTGGCGAGAGTCCTCGCGTCGGCGGCAATCCCTGGGTGTACGAGGGCGGCTTGCTCGAGCAGCGGCTCGATGTCGGAGAAGGTGCCCGCGCGCAACAGTAGCGTCAGCCGCGTGGTGGCCAGCATCGCCTCGCGAGCCCACCATGGCCAGTCGAGCTCGACGAGCTCGTCCACCATGTGGAGGGCGGCCGGCACGTCGCCGTCGAGTGCGCGACGCGAGCAGTCCCAGAGCCGCTGCTGCAATGCGGGTAGCGGCAGTCGTAGCTCAGCCGCCAAGCGCCGAGCCGTCCTGGCGTGCTCGTCGGCTGTGCGCACCTCGAAGAGCTGGAGGCGGAGCCTGCAGGACAACTGATGACCCGCGAGCTCGACGCTCGGCAGACTCGATGCGCGACCTAGCTCCACCAACCGGTCGGCGTACTCAGCCCGCTCGCGTTCGCGTCCGGGGTAGGCGGTGGCAACCACGCGAGCGTTCACTGCGAACGCCATCCTCCTCGGGTCGCCGACCTCCTCTGACAGGCGCAGGGACTCCGCAGTCAGCTCATCACAACGGGCTTCTTGTTCCGGCGCATAGAGCTCTATGGCGAGGGTAGCCAGCAACATGCACCGCATGGCAGGCTCCGTCGCCGCCGCCAAGGCCCGCTCGAGGTGCTGGACCACCTCGTCGTTGACCTGTCCCAGAGGCCGCGGCAGCCACACCAACGGCCGATCCAGTGAGGTCAACGCCCGCGCGATCAAGCCTGGGTCGCCGACCTCGGCAGCGGAGCGCACGGCCTCGGTACGGGTGCTGATCGCACCGACCGCGTCCCCGGCATCGAGCTGGGCCCGCACGAGGCCGAGCAACACCTCTATCCGCCGCGCCGGATCGCTGTGCAAGGCGGACTTATCCGACTGGTACGCCGCTCGCGACCACTGCAGAGCCGAGTCAGGGGCTCGGCGGGCGGCAGCCTCGGCGGCCGCGGCCAGCGACCAACGTACGGCTTCCTCCACGTGTGCTGGACCGGCTTCGCGGGCGTGTGAAGCGAGCAGCGCAGGCCTGCGACCACCAGCCTCGGCGAGCCGCACCAAGGCAAGGGCATGAAGCCGGCTTCGCCGCACCGCACCGAGCCGCGCGTAAGCCGTTTCGCGCACGAGGTCGTGCCGGAAGCGGATAGTGCCGTCAATGCTCGGGCTCAGCAGACCCGCTGCCAGCGCGGCTTCCAGCCCGGCGTCGACCTGGTCGTGATCGAGGTGGGCCAAGGCGACGATGGACTCCGCGTCGATGGTGGATCCCAGTACAGCGGCTACCAGGAGAACCTCCTCGCCCGGTGTCGCGAGCCGGGACATGCGGGCGCCCAGAACGTCGGCCACCGATGAGGGCACGACATCGAGCGGCGACGCGCCGGTCTCGGCCGCGAACGCGATGGTCTCCTGGAGCAGGAAGGGGTTGCCCCCGGTTCGTTCCTGCAGGGCTCGAGCATCGACATCGAGCCCGGCTCCCGCCGCAAGTGCTTGGATGTCGGCCTCTGTCAGTCCATCGAGGTCGATCCGGACCACGCCAAGTCGCGCGAGGCGGCCGAACGTGGCAGTCAGGTCAGGCGATCCTGTCGGCCGGCTGGAGACGATCAGGAGTAGTGGGGTCCGGACGGGGCGGGCGGTGAGCTCGGTGAGCAGCTCCCGCGAGGCGGGGTCGGTCCAGTGCAGGTCGTCGACCACGACCAGCAATGGGGTCTCCTGGGCGACTTCCTCCAACAGCTCGCCAATCTGTTGGGTCTGCCGCCACCGGTCCGCGGCAGGGTCGGCATGTGGTGACGCCTCGCTGTCACCGTGGAGCAGTGCCTCGAGCTCCGGCGCGAGGCGTGCCACCTGTCCAAGCTGCCGGACGACCGAGAGCCACGGCCATAGAGCGGGTGCCCCATCGTCCTCGGTGCCGCCTGCCCACACCGATCGCCAGCCGCGCAACTCAAGGTCGTCGACCATGGCGTGCGCGAGCCGGGTCTTGCCGATACCAGCCTCGCCGACCAGCAGCACTGTCGTGAGCCGGCCAGATCCAGCGGCGGCGGCCGCGGCATTGAGCACGGCGCGAGGGCGCCCTCGTCCGACGAGGGGAGGCCCCTGAAAGAGCCTGGGCGAAACCGCTACCACGGCCTGTGCCAGTTCCGGATTCACGAACGCGTCGGGCTCGTGTGCCAGGATCCGCTGCTCGGTGCTCTGCATCTCGGGACCTGGGTCGAGCCCGGAGTGATCGCGCAGATGCTCGCGCGTCGACCGGAGCACCGACAGGGCGTCGTCTTGTCGCTGCTCGCGGTAGAGGGCCACCGCGAGCAGCTCGGCGAGCCGTTCGCGGGTCGGATGGCGTGAGACGAGACCGGTCAGGTCCAGCACGATCCCGCCCGGGTGGTACCCGAGACGCAGGCCGGTCTCGGCCTGGAGCTCAGCGACGTAGACGCGCAGCTCCTCGCAGCGTCGGCGTTCGTAGACCAGCCATGCGTGCTCGCCGACTTCTTCGTAGGCCTCTCCGCGCCAGGCGGACAGGACGTCGACCAGCAGGGTGTGTGCGGCGAGCAGGTCCCCCGCCCCGAGCAGGGTCGCCGCTCGTCGGGCACCGTCCTCCACGTCGGCCGCGTCCGAGCCGATGCCAAGTGCGTAGCCGCCTGGGGTGCTCACCAGAGGTGAGGACGCCCGGGCGTCGCGGTCAGGGTCGATCGATCGCCGCAGCTTGGAGATGCTGACATGCAGCGAGGCCGTTGCCGAGCTCCCTGCGAGTGGACCCCAGACGTCCGCGAGCAGCTCCTCGACCGTAACCGGCTTGCCACCGGCAACGGCGAGCCGGGCGAGGACCTCCTTCTGCCGGGCTCCCCCGACATCGACCGCGTGCCCGTCCCGCTCAAGCCGCAGAGGCCCGAGCACACGCAAGAGCAGGTCGGCGCCCATGAGCGAAGTATGCACAGGTCGCGCGTTTAGTCGGCGGAAAGATCCGTGCCTCTGTGGCAACAGTGCGGCAAGGCGGGTCTCGCAGGGTGGGAGCACAAACCTACGAAGGAGCCACCCGTGCCAGACACCACCGACCGCGCCGATCTCATCGGCTTCACACTGACCCACGCCATGCTGCGCAACGAGCTTCCCCGACTTGCTGCCGCGTTTGCCGGCTCGCCGATGACTGCCGAGCAGGAGGAAGTTGTCGAGGAGCAGCTGCGGTTGGTCACCGATCACCTCCTACGCCACCACCAGGAGGAAGACGAGTTCCACTGGCCGCTCCTCGCCGCGCGGGCACCTGGTGCCGCTCGGCTACTCGCGATGCTCGAGGCCGAGCACACCCAGATGGACCCCCTCGTCAATGTGGTTCGCAACCGCGGCCTCTCCGGTGACGAGCGGTCGACGGCCCTGTCGCAGTTGAGCGAGCTCGTGCTGGCTCACCTCGAGGAGGAGGACCGCTCCGTCGTACCCCTGCTCGCCGTACAGATCACCGCCGAGGAGCAACTGGGCAGCATGGCGCGCAGCCGGGCCAAGATCCCGCAGGCCGACGAGCTCCGTGTGCTGGCGATGATGCTCGCCGCCGCCGACGAGGGCGAGAAGGCCCGGATGCTCGCACCGCTGCCCGAGTTCGTCGTCTCGACCTGGTCCGAGCACGAGGCCCCTGCCCTGCGCCAGGTACACCGGGTGCTCGCCGACGTCGCCGACCGCCACGTGCACCGCCTGCCCACCCACGAACCCCAGGAGTAGCTGTGCCCGACATCAACGGCAAGGGGCTGACCAAGAAGTACGGCACAGTCACCGCCCCGACAGGTCCTAACCGGGCCAACTAGAGAAGGAAAACGAGATGAAGCTCAACCTCTCCACCCCGGCCAGCACACACAAAATTGCTGAGCCCGACCGACAATCACCCGTGTCAGGCGCTGCAGCCACCGACTCGGCGCTGCCGCGTATCGGTGCGGTCGCCGGCATCACAGGGGTACTACTGCAAGTCGCGATGGACCAGATGCACCCTGCACACGCTGACCCGAATGACTCCAGAGCCGCTTTCACCGAGTACTCCCACTACGGACTCTGGACAGTCGTCCACATCGGTCAGTTCCTCGGCACGCTGCTTCTAGTGATCGCCCTCCTGGCCCTTGCACGAGGCCTTTCCCGCCAAAGCGGCCTCGCCGGCGCCCTCGCATTCCTCGGTGCGGTGACAGCGATTCTGGTCGCCGCCGTTTTCACGGTGCAGATGGCCGTGGATGGGGTGGCTCTGCGTTCCGCCGTCGAGACATGGTCAAGTGCAGCGCCGGGAACCGCGAAGACCTCCGCGTTCCAGGTCGCCGACGGCCTCCGCGGCCTGGAGAAGGGACTCAGTGGGTTCTTCCACCTCAACAACGGACTCACACTGATCACGCTCGGGCTGTCCATCGCACTCGGACGACTGTATCCACGCTGGCTAGGAGCGGTAGCCGTTGTTGCCGGCGTCGCCTTCCTCGTCGGTGGCGTGGTCACCGCCAACGCAGGTTTCTCCTCCGACGCCGGTTTCGTCCTGACCCCCTCACTGCTTCTGCTGGCCGTCTTCATCTTCGGCATCTGCATCTCCATGTGGCGTCGCGCGGCAGCTGAGCCGCAGTACTGAGGCCGAACCTCGCGATCAACCGGTCCCGCTTCCGTCGACCCCGCGAAACCCGTTTCTGCCCAGGCCGTCGACTCGACGGTCATCGCGTTGACACAGTCTTCCAGCCACTTCGCCAATGCGGTCCGCGAGGCCCTCGGGGTGCTCGACAAAGTCAACTGCACTCTGCTGTCAGTAAGTGTCGTGGGTGTCGCGGAGGCGAGCGGGGGATGCGGATGCGCCACGGGCTGCGACGACGAGTGCTGTATCCCCGCCGCGACGCACGAGAGCCGCGCACCGCGGCATCGCGACCTCAACCGGGGAAGCACGCGCGCCGCTGGCCACTGAGGGCGTTGCACGCTCGCCCGCTTCACCCGGGTGCGCCTCACTACGGGCTGTCGATGCCGGTTGCCGACCTCGAAGGCGTGGACACGCTCGTCGCAGCACCTTCATCGCCGCCCCCCGGCCCATGTACAGCGACTGGCGCCGTGGTGCGGGAGCATGACCCGCTGCCCTCATTCCTCGTTGCTGTGCCGTACACGAGCGAGCACATGGTCTCGCGGTGGCGTGTGACCGTGCTTCTGGGCGTGTTCGATCCCCAGATCGACGAGCTCGTCCTTCGTCGCGGCCTGGATCGTCTCATTGCAGCTGTGACACGTAAGGCTCAACATCGGCTTCCTTCGTCTCGGACTTGTCTGTCTGGCAGTGCACGGGTCGGGCGGTCGGCAGTTGTTGTTGTTTGCATGCCCGTTTGCCTCAGAGCCGCTTGGCGCGTAGCCGCAGGGCGTTGCTGATGACGCTGACCGAGGACAGTGCCATCGCCGCTGCGGCGATGACCGGTGAGAGGAGCAGACCGAACGCGGGGTACAGGATGCCGGCCGCGATCGGGATGCCCGCGACGTTGTAGACGAAGGCGAACACCAGGTTCTGCCGGATGTTCGACATGGTCGCCCGGGACAGCTGACGGCCTCGGACGATGCCGTTCAGGTCGCCGTTGAGGAGGGTGACGCCGGCGCTCTCCATGGCCACGTCGGTGCCCGAGCTCATCGCGAGTCCGACATCGGCTGCGGCCAGGGCGGGTGCGTCGTTGACGCCGTCGCCGGCCATGGCCACGACCCGCCCGTCGCTGCGCAGCCGGGTGACGACGTCGCTCTTGTGGTCGGGCAGCACGTCGGCCTCGACCCGGTCGATGCCGAGGCGGCGCCCCACGGCTTCGGCGGTCACCCGGTTGTCGCCGGTGAGCATGACGACCTCGATGCCGTCGGCCCGGAGGGCCGCCAGCGCATCCGGGGTGGTCGCCTTGACCGGGTCGGCGATGGCGAAGACCCCGGCTGCGTGGCCGTCGAGACCGACGAAGACGGCGGTGGCACCTGCGGCGCGGAGTCCGTCGGCCTGGTCGGTCAGCGGGCCGGTGTCGACGCCCAACCCGTGCAGGAAGCTGCTGCTGCCCACGACGACCCGGCGGCCTTCGACGCTGCCCACGGCTCCCTTGCCCGCGGGGGCGTCGAAGTCACTGACGTCGGGCACGGTGAGACCGGCGTTCTCGGCGGCGGCGACGACGGCGCGCGCCAGGGGGTGCTCCGAGGCCCGTTCGACTCCTGCGGTGAGCCGGAGGATGTCGTCGGTCTCGAACCCGGGTGCGGCCACGACCTGGGTGAGCGACGGCTTGCCCTCGGTCAGGGTGCCGGTCTTGTCGACCACGAGGGTGTCGACCTTCTCCATCAGCTCGAGCGCCTCGGCGTTCTTGATCAGCACACCGAGGGCGGCTCCTCGTCCGACGCCGACCATGATCGACATCGGTGTGGCCAGGCCCAGCGCGCATGGACAGGCGATGATGAGGACCGCGACGGCCACGATCAGGGCGTGCGCCAGCCGCGGCTCGGGTCCGATGGTCGCCCAGATCGCGAACGCGAGAGCGGCCACGACGATGACCGCGGGCACGAACCAGGCGGCGACCCGGTCGGCCATCCGCTGGATCGGTGCCCGGGAGCGTTGGGCCTCGGCGACCATGGCCACGATCCGGGCCAGCATGGTGTCCCGGCCGATCGCCTCGGCCCGCACCAGCACCGACCCGGTCTGGTTGATGGTGCCGCCGATGACGGTGTCGCCGGTGGTCTTGGTGACCGGCATCGACTCGCCGGTGACCAGCGCCTCGTCCAGGGAGGAGCGGCCCTCGACGACGATGCCGTCGACCGGGACCTTCTCGCCGGGGCGGACCCGGAGTCGGTCTCCGAGCTGGACCAGGTCGAGGGTGACGTCCTCCTCGGTGCCGTCGGCTGCCAGACGGTGCGCGGTCTTCGGGGTCAGGTCCAACAGCGCCCGGATGGCACCCGAGGTCTGTTCCCGGGCGCGGAGCTCGAGGACCTGGCCAAGGAGGACCAGGACGGTGATGACCGAGGCGGCCTCGAAGTAGACGTCGACGGTTCCGTCGGTGCGGAACGACTCGGGGAAGATCCTGGGTGCGACGGTGGCGACGACGCTGAACAACCACGCCACCCCGGTGCCCATCGCGATCAAGGTGAACATGTTGAGCTTCATGGTCCGCACCGAGACCGCGCCGCGGACGAAGAACGGCCAGCCGGCCCACAGCACCACCGGCGTGGCCAGCGCCAGCTGGACCCAGACCGTGGCCGAGGGCGAGATGAGCCGCTCCATGGCCGGGACGAGGTCCATGCCCATCCCGAGGAGGACCACAGGCACCGACAGCACCAACGCCGCCCAGAACCGGCGCGTCATGTCGCGCAGCTCCGCGCTCGGTCCGGCCTCTGCGGTGACCAGCACCGGTTCCAGCGCCATCCCGCAGATCGGGCACGCACCCGGGCCGGGCTGGCGGATCTCGGGGTGCATCGGACACGTGTACTCAGCCACCTCGGTGGTCCTCGGACCCGGCGATGTGTGCGGTGCGGGGGGCGGTGCGGTGTTGCTGCTCATGCTCCCAACATACCCCCAGGGGGTATTCTGTCAAGAGTCGGAGGCTCCCCGGCGGTCCCGTCCTGACCGGTTGGGCCTAGGGCCTAGATACCCCAGGTTCGTAACTGGTCAAGCGGCGTGGGGTTCTCGCGGAGGATCACCATTGAGCGGCTCGGGCACGCCACCGTTGCGTTTCACATGACTGCCATTCGGCAGGAATAAATACGCTGCGCGTAGCGTTGTGTTTATACACCCTGCGAGGAAGGAAAGAACAACATGACGACCACCGCGCACCTGTCCTGGTTCATCTTCATGGCCGTAGCCACGTTCGCGATTCTCGTCATCGGCACGCTGGCCGCCGCAGATCTGCTGCCGCGACCACACAGACGCCGTCAAGACCATGCGCGTTCAGCTGGTAGCCACCCACGGCGCCAACCGGAGAAGGTTGACGTTCCTGCGGGCTCGCACTCGGAGGTGCCACGCGGGGCCGCCGCATGGCAGAACCGTGCTCTGCTGGACGTAGGAAGCGGGCATGATCGTCCGGCGGCCTGAAATCCGCTCCCGAGACACTGACCGTCCACGCGAGGAGATGACGTGACATGGACGTTTCCGGTGTGGTCTGGGGACTGACGATCGCCGCGATCGTCGTGCTGCTGGCTTTCGACTTCTTCTTCCACGTCCGCAAGGCGCACGCGCCGACGCTGCGTGAGGCGGCGGTGTGGTCAGGGGCCTACGTCGGCCTGGCGTTGCTGTTCGGCACGGGTGTCCTGGTCTTCGGCGGCGCCCAGGCAGGATCGGAGTACTTCGCTGGCTACGTCACCGAGAAGGCACTCTCGGTGGACAACCTGTTCGTGTTCCTGATCATCATGGCCAGCTTCCGGGTGCCGCGGGAGGACCAGCAGAAGGTGCTGCTGTTCGGCATCGTGTTCGCGTTGGTCGCTCGCACGGGCTTCATCTTCCTCGGCGCCGCGCTCATCAACTCGTTCGCCTGGGTCTTCTACGTGTTCGGGCTGATCTTGCTGCTCACCGCCGGCAACATGCTCAAGCCCGAGGGCGAGGAGTCGCACTCCGCCGACAACTTCATCATCCGGATGGCTCGCACGGTGTTCCACACGACTGACCACTACGACGGTGACAAGCTGTTCACCGAGCACGAGGGCAAGCGCGCGCTGACCCCGATGCTGCTCGTGATGGTGGCCATCGGCGGCACCGACATCCTGTTCGCGCTGGACTCCATACCGGCGATCTTCGGGCTGACGCAGAACACCTTCATCGTCTTCACCGCCACTGCGTTCTCCCTGTTGGGCTTGCGACAGCTGTACTTCCTCATCGACGGGCTCCTCGACCGTCTCATCTACCTCTCCTACGGCCTCGCCACCATCCTCGCCTTCATCGGCGTCAAGCTCGTCCTGCACGCGTTGCACGAGAACAACCTGCCGTTCATCAACAACGGCCAGCCCGTCCCCGTGATCGAGATCAGCACCGGGGTCTCCCTGGGCGTGATCCTCGGGGTCCTCTTCGTCACCGTCACCGCGTCCCTGCTGAGCCCTGCGGGCAGGGCGCAGAACGCGATAGCCGGCGCACGCCGCCACGCAACCGCGTACCTGGACTCCGAGTACACCGCCGACCCCACCGAACGCGAACGTGTCTTCCGGCTGTTGATCGCCGAACGCGACCAGATCATTGCCCTCGGGCCACGCTATCGGCAGAAGGCGCGCGACGAGCCGGCGCTGATGAGTCTCCTCGAGCGTGCCCGCGACAGCCACGACGCCGCGGTCACCCGAGGACATGCGGCACCCGTCGGACCTCCGAAGATCGTCGGGCCTACGTGATGCGAGGCCCAGCTCCCGGCCCAGTTCCCCGCCCAGCCCCGGGTCGCACCCGGTCCGCACTTGTGAGGGCGCGTCGACGACATCCCTAGGATGAGTTCGTCTGCACCCGACTCGAGGATGGCGGTTTGATCTCGCTCATCGCTGCACACTTCGTGGCCGCAGCGATCTCCCCCTGGCTGGTGCGCCGTCTCCAGCGCCGTGCGTTCCTCATGCTGGCAACGGTGCCGCTGGTCACCTTCATCTGGGTGCTGGGTCAGACGAGTCGGGTGCGGGGTGGCAGCCCGCCTGTCGAGGTCGTCGGCTGGGTGCCGACCTTGGGCATGGACCTCGCCTTTCGCCTGGGTGCGCTGCAGTGGCTGCTCGCGCTGATCGTCACCGGCGTGGGAGCACTCGTGCTGGTGTACTGCACCTGGTACTTCGACGACGAGGACCCCGGCCTGTCCGGGTTCACCAGCAGCTTCACCGCCTTCGCTGGATCGATGCTCGGCCTCGTCCTGTGTGACGACCTCCTGGTCCTCTACGTCTTCTGGGAGCTGACTACGGTCTTCTCCTACCTGCTCATCGGCAGCGACCCGGCCAAGCGAGCCAGCCGGCAGGCGGCGCTGCAAGCCCTGATCGTGACCACCGTGGGCGGGCTGGCGATGCTGGTCGGGATGCTGATGCTGGGTCAGCAGGCCGGGACCTTCCGGATCAGCGAGCTGCTCGCGCACCCACCGACGGGGCCCGCAACGGCGGTTGCCATCGCCCTGGTGCTCGTCGGCGCACTGAGCAAGTCGGCGCTCGTTCCGTTCCACTTCTGGCTTCCGGGTGCGATGGCGGCACCGACTCCGGTCAGTGCCTACCTGCACGCGGCGTCGATGGTGAAGGCGGGTGTCTACCTGGTCGCGCTGCTGGCACCGGCGTTCGCCGGCACTGCCGGGTGGCACGAAACGGTGCTTGTGCTGGGTGTGGGCACCATGCTGCTGGGTGGCTGGCGTGCAATGCGCCAGTACGACATCAAGCTCCTGCTTGCCTACGGCACCGTCAGTCAGCTCGGCTTCCTGATCACTGTCCTGGGCGTCGGCACGAGGGCGGCGGCTCTCGCGGGACTGGCGATGCTGCTGGCCCACGCGCTGTTCAAGGCGACGCTCTTCCTGGTCGTCGGCATCGTCGACCACCAGGCCGGAACTCGTGACACACGGGCGCTCTCCGGTGTCGGTCGCTGCGCCCCGGTGCTGTGTGGGACAGCAGTCGTCGCAGGGGCGTCGATGGCCGGTCTGCCACCGCTGATCGGCTTCGTCGGCAAGGAGGGCGTCTATGCCTCGCTGCTCGACGTGGCCCGTGCCGGTGCCCGTCCGGATATCTCCCCGCTCGCCGGCTGGCTGGTCGTGCTCGGCGTCGTCCTCGGTTCGGTGCTGACGGTCGCGTATACGGCGCGCTTCCTGTGGGGGACGTTCGCGGACAAGCCGGATGTGCCGGCCACCGCCTTCGTGCCGGCGCCGCGGGGGTTCCTGCTCTCTCCGATCGTGCTGACCGTGCTCACGGTGGCCCTCGGGTTCGCGGGCGCCGCCCTGACCGACGTCTTCGCGCCGTACGCCGATCAGTTCCCGGCAGGTGCCCACGACGCCGACCTTGCCCTCTGGCACGGGCTGGAACTGCCCTTGGCATTCTCGGCCCTGACCCTGGTTCTGGGCGGCGTCGTCTTCCTGCGTCGCCGGAGCTTCGGGACGGTCCAGGCCGCGCTCTCCCCACAGTGGACCGCCGAAGGCGGGTACCGGCTGATCATGCGGACCGTCGACCGGCTGGCCGTGGAGGTCACGGGCCTGACGCAGCGAGGCTCGGTGGCCGCGTACCTCGCGGTGATCCTTCTCGCGGTGCTGCTCCTGCCCGGGACAGCGGTACTCACGGCTCTCGACAACCACATCGACGTGACCCTCTGGGACAGTCCGGCACAGGCTGCTGTCGGGGCCGTCATCGTCCTGGCCGCGGTGTTCACGACGCGCTCGCGCCGGCGTCTGCGGGCCGTGATCCTGGTCGGGGTGACTGGCTATGGGACGGCGATGCTGTTCGTCCTGCACGGCGCACCTGACCTCGCACTCACCCAGACACTGGTCGAGACGACCAGCCTCGTCATCTTCGTCCTGGTGCTGCGGCGGCTTCCGGCGTACTTCACCGACCGTCCCCTGTCCCCTCGGCGCTACCTGCGGATGGCCCTCGGCGCGGCGGTGGGAGGCGCAGTCGCCCTCGTCATGTTGGTCACCACTGGGTCGCGCACGGCGAACCCGGTCTCGAAGGACTACGCGAAGCAGGCAGTCGAGTTCGGCGGCGGCCACAACATCGTCAACGTGATCCTCGTCGACATCAGGGCCTGGGACACGCTGGGGGAGATCTCGGTCCTCGTCGCGGCCGCGACCGGGGTGGCGAGCCTGCTCTTCCTGGACACCCGGATGTCGGGCATCCGACGGATCCACGACATCCCTCACCCGGAGGGGGTCGAGAAGGTGCCGACGCGGCCGGGACGTCGGGTCTGGCTCCCCGGGCCGCGGACCCTTCCACCGGACCGCCGCTCGATCATCTTCGAGGTGGTGACCCGGCTGCTGTTCCCGGTCCTCATTGTGTTCGGGATCTATCTGCTCCTCGCCGGTCACAACAATCCGGGAGGCGGATTCGCCGCCGGGATGGTCACCGGGCTGGCGCTGATGGTCCGCTACCTCGCCGGTGGCCGGTACGAGCTCGACGAGGCGGCGCCGATCGATGCCGGGGTACTGATGGGGACCGGGCTGTTCGTCGCCGCCCTGTCCGGGCTCGCGCCGCTGGCCTTCGGGGGTGCCGTGCTGCAGAGTGCCCAGATCCACCTGTCGGTCTGGCCACTGGGCGAGGTGCACCTGGTCACCTCGACGTTCTTCGACATCGGGGTCTACCTCGTCGTGGTCGGACTGGTGCTGGATCTGCTGCGTGCGCTCGGCGCCAGGATCGACCGCCAGATCCTGCTCGCCGAGCGCGAGGCGAAACAGGAGGCTGCCCGGTGAGCACGAACCTCAGCCTGATCCTGACCGCCTCCACCCTGATCGGCTGCGGCGTCTACCTCGTCCTCGAGCGCAGTCTCACCCGGGTGCTGGTCGGGCTGCTGCTGATGGGCAACGGCGTCAACATCCTTTTCCTGGTCTCCGGGGGTCGCGCCGGCGATGCCCCGATCGCAGGGACCACCGATGGGGCCGACATGTCCGACCCGTTGCCGCAGGCGTTGGTCCTCACCGCCATCGTGATCGCGCTCGGCACCACCGCGTTCCTGCTCGCCATGGCGCACCGGAGCTGGCAGCTCAACGGCAACGACGACGTGCAGGACGACGTGGAGGACGCGCAGATCCGCCGGCTCGCCGCGGCCGACGAGGCCTCCGACAGCCACGACCTGGCCACGGGAGGTCAGGACGACGACGAGGACCTGATCGTCGAGGAGGGGGCATGAGTGTTCTGGTGCCCCTGCCGGTGATCCTGCCCCTGTGTGGGGCCGGAGCGGCGTTGATGCTGTCGCGCAGGCCACACGCGCAGCGGGCGGTCAGCTTCACGGTGCTGACGGCAGTCGTCGCCATCGCCGCCGTGCTGCTCGTCGAGGCGGACCGCCACGGCCCCCAGGTGGCGTGGCTCGGCGCCTGGACGCCTCCCCTGGGGATCAGCCTGGTGGCTGATCGACTCTCGGCGTTGATGCTCCTGGTCTCGGCCGTGGTGACCCTCGCGGTGCTCACCTACTCCGTCGGCCAGGGCATGACGGGCGACGAGCGTGAAGCCCCGGTCTCCATCTACCACCCGACGTTCCTGGTGCTCGTCGCCGGCGTCTCGAACGCGTTCCTCGCCGGCGACCTGTTCAACCTCTTCGTCAGCTTCGAGATGCTCCTGTTCGCGAGCTACGTGCTCCTCACCCTCGGAGGGACAGAGACCCGGATCCGGGCCGGGACGATCTATGTCGTGGTGAACATGCTCTCCTCGACGCTGTTCCTGATCTCGCTCGCGGCGGTCTACGCGGCCACCGGCAGCCTGAACCTGGCGCAGCTCGCCCAGCGCGTCGAGGACCTCCCGGACTCCGTGAGCCTGACCCTTCAGCTGCTGCTGCTGGTCACGTTCTCGGTGAAGGCCGCCGTGTTCCCGCTCTCGTTGTGGCTGCCCGACAGCTATCCGACGGCGCCGGCGCCGGTGACCGCGGTCTTCGCGGGCTTGCTGACCAAGGTCGGGGTCTACGCGATCCTGCGGGTCCAGACGCTGCTGTTCCCCGACAGCCCGCTCTCGAATCTCTTGATGTGGGCGGCTCTGGTCACGATGCTGGTCGGGATCATGGGCGCCGTCGCACAGTCCGACATCAAGCGGATGCTCTCCTTCACCCTCGTCAGTCACATCGGCTACATGATCTTCGGCATTGCGCTCGCGACCGAGGCCGGGATCTCCGGAGCCGTGTTCTACGTCGCGCACCACATCACGATCCAGACTGCTCTCTTCCTGGTCGTCGGGCTCATCGAACGCCGCGCCGGTAGCACGTCCCTGCTACGGCTCGGGGGCTTGGCCAGGCTCGCCCCTCTCCTGGGCATCCTGTTCTTCGTACCTGCCATGAACCTCGCCGGAATCCCTCCCATGTCCGGGTTCCTGGGCAAGGTCGGCTTGCTGCAGGCGGGGCTCGACGTGGGCACCCCCCTGGCGCTCTTGCTGGTCGCGGGCGGGGTGGCCACCAGCCTGCTGACGCTGTACGCCGTGGCCAAGACGTGGACGATCGCGTTCTGGCGCACGCCGGAGCAAGCGCACGAAACAGCGCAGGCGCTCCCCGGCCCCGGCGCAGAGGCCAACGCACTCCACCCCACGGTGTCGATGGTCCAGCACCGCGGACACGTGCACGTCGGTGGCACGGCGTACGCCGCCCGCGACCTCGAGGCAGCCCGGCTCGTGCGCGACGAGGACGCACCCGATCGCGACCTGTTCCAGCTGCTCCGGGACGGCGCGCTCCCCGACCGCCTCCCCCGGTCGATGGTGCTCCCCACCGCCGCCCTGGTCGGGGTCAGCCTGGCGTTCACGGTCGTCGCCGGGCCGCTGTTCGCCTACACCGACCGCACCGCCGCGGACCTGACGCAGCGGACCCCCTATCTCCAAGCCGTTCTGGACGGGCAGGGCCGATGAGCCCCCATCCCAAGACGCGACGCAACGGCGAGGCGCGTCCGGCGCGGCATCAGGCGCTGCAGCTCCCCGTGCTCCTCTGGCTCACCGTCGTCTGGGTGGCCCTGTGGCGTGATGTCTCGGTCACGGTCGTGGTCGGCGGGTTCATCGTCGCCATCATCGGCTGCCTGGTGTTCCCCCTCCCCCCGCTGCGGCTCGACGTCCGCGTCCGGCCCCTGCCGCTGCTCTGGTTGGTGCTGCGCTTCGCGGTCGACATCGTCGTGTCGAGCGTGCATGTCGCCTGGGTGGTGCTACGACCTGGTCGTCCGCTGCGCAACGCGGTCGTTGAGGTGAATCTCAGGACGCCTTCGGACTTCGTCCTGACGATCGTCGCGGAGATGACCTGCCTGATCCCCGGCAGCCTCGTCGTGGAGGCGCGACGCTCCACGCACACACTCTTCCTCCATGTCCTCGACGTCGGCGACCGGTCGGGCGCCGAGCGCTTCCGGCAGAGCGTTCTCGACCAGGAGACCCGTCTGGTCCGGGCACTCGGCAGACACGTCGACCACCTCGACCAGCAACCCCCTTCGACCCCTGGAGCGGCCCCATGAGCGTCGTACTGCTCGTCTGCGTGGTGATGCTGTCCGTGGCAGCCATCTGCACCGTGGCCCGGATGACCATGGGTCCCACCCTGCTCGATCGTGCTGTGGCCCTCGACGTGTTCGTCGCCATCGGCATCTGCGCTCTGGGACTCGAGGCAGCGATCAACCAGCACACGTTCACCCTGCCGATCCTCCTGGTCCTCACCCTGCTCGGGTTCGTGGGCTCGGTGAGTGTCGCCCGCTTCACCCAGGGCAGCGATGACATCGAGGCCGACCGGCCATGAGCTGGACCCAGATCGCCGATGTCCTCGCCGGGGCGTGCTTCCTGCTCGGGGCGTTGCTGGCCATGATCGCCGCGATCGGCGTCCTCAGGCTCCCGGACCTTCTCAGCCGGATGCACGCCGCCACGAAGCCCCAGGTCCTCGGCCTCGTGCTCATCCTGACCGGGGTGGCGCTTCGGCTCCGCGAGCCCGAGGCCATCGGGATCCTGGTGCTGATCGGGCTCTTCCAGCTGCTGACCACCCCGGTCGCGAACCACATGGTCGGCCGCGCGTCGTTCCGCGCCGGTCAGGTCCGTGGGGACCACCTCGTCGTCGACGAGCTCAGCGGCGTGCTCCCCGACCACGAGGAACCTCCAGGGGCACCATGACGTGCGCGCGAACCTGGCCGCTCCCGCGGCTGGGGTAACGTCGCGGGTCCTGGGAGCGACGGCTGGGGAGGCCCCGTGGTGTACGACGAGGTGGGCACCTGGTCAGGTGGGTCTCATCCGCCAGGTGCGGTCGTGGTCGGCTTCAACGGTAAGGAGCAGAGCCGCGCCGCACTGGCGTGGGGAGCCGAGGAAGCGGCTCGCCGAGATGCGCCCCTGCTCGTGCTCTTCGCCGCCAACTATCCCGGCATGACCGCCGAGCCCGGTCCGGGACTGCTGCACCGCGAACCCGGTGCTTTGGAGGCCGCCGAGGAAGTGACCCTGCGCGGGGTCTCCGAAGCCGTGGCGGCACACCCGGGCCTGCGGGTCGCGGGCGCCACCGAGGTGACCAGCCCGTCCCAGGCCCTCACCGAGGCGAGCAAGGGCGCCACCTTGCTCGTCCTGGGCAGTCGGGGCTACGGCCGGGTCGCCGGAGCGTTGCTCGGCTCGGTCGCGTTCAACGTCGCCGCCCGGGCCGAGTGTCCGGTGATGGTCGTCAAGGACGAGGCGAAGACCCGGTCAGTCGGGGAAGGGCATCGGGTCGTCGTCGGTACGGACGGCTCCCCCATGGCAACAGCAGCCGTCCGGTTCGCCGCCGAACGTGCGGCTGCGGCATCGGCGGCCCTGGAAGTGATCACCTGCACGGGAGGACCTCAGGTCAGGGAGGTGGACGAGCACGATCTTCGGGCGACCGCGGGACGCGTTGCCCAGCTGGCGGCAGACCTTGCCCATGACATGTACCCCGACGTGAGCGTGGCGGTCCGCACCGAGGACTGCCCTGCTGAGCGTGCGTTGGTCGACGCCTCGTCGGACGCCGGCCTGGTGGTGGTCGGCACCCGTGGCCGGGGTGCCTTCGAGGGAATGCTGCTCGGCTCGGTCAGCCACGCCGTGATCCACGGTGCACCGTGCGTGGTTGCGGTTGTTGGTGAGGGACAGGCCTGACGACAGGACGGCACCGGCAGGCGCCGGCCCCCGTTCGAGGGCGGCGCCGTTCCACCCGGCTCAACTGGTGCGGATGAGTTCGGCCGCGAGCCACCCGATCGCCATGAATGTGTGATTCACGTCAGAGACGCTACGCGTTGCGTGGTTATTCCTGCGAAAGCCTTGTCCGCGCGGCGCTCAGGTGGTGCCGAGTCCGGACCACAGCACTTCGAGAGTGTGGTCGAGCCACTCGTCGCGGATGTGTCCGAACCTGAGCCGCTCACCGAGGGTGGCGCCGAGGATGAGGCTAAGCACCGTGTCGGGATCGACCTCAGCGCGCACGTTGCCGGCCGCGACCGCGGACTCCAAGAGGGCCACCAGCTGGTCGATGTAGGGGTTGAGCACCCCGCGCACCGAATCACTGAACTCCGGATCCTGCTGAGCCAGGATCGCGCCCACGCTGCTCAGCCCCAGGACGTCTTCGAGCGCCCGGCGCGCGGAGACGAGCGCCCATCGAATCTTCTCGCGGGTCGGCACCTCGGGTGCCGGCTCCGGCGCATCGGTGAGCCCGACGAGTGCGGCCTGGAGCATCTCCCGGCGGTTCGCGAACCGCCGGTAGATCGTCGTCTTCGCCACCCCCGACAAGGAGGCCACGGCCTCCACCGTCACCGCTTGCGGGCCGCCTTCCCGCAACAGCTGCAACGTCGCCCCGGCGATCCGCTGATCACTCCGACTGCGGCGCGGATCGTTGTTCGCCGCTCCTGCTTGCGTGGTCACGTCGCCACCTCGAGTTGGGGATATTCTAGAGTCATGCTACGCTACGCATAGCGTTTTATAAAGGAGACACAAGAAATGCGAGAGTTCCTCGAGCCAGCCATCCTCATCACGTTCGTGGTCGCCCTCACCGGCTCACTGATTGCTGTGGTGGCCCATTTCGCGGTCAGCGGAGGGCCCGGATCCCGGCCGCAGGCGCACGACGAAGCTGCGGGCTCCGGCTCCAGGTCGATCTGATCGCTGAGCAAAGCACACAAGATTGCCGAACGGTCCTCGTGGGCCATGTAGTCCGCGAACTCTTCGGCGTAGTCGGCGTTAAGAGCGATATGCATCTTTACGCCGGAACGGTCCAAGCTGCTCCACGGCGCAGACAGTGCAGCCGGCGATGATCTCGACGTGCAGCCTGTCCGCGATACGGAAGGCGGGCGATGGCGACCGAGGTGGTCGACGTCTCGAACCTGCACCGCTACGAGATCCGCCGCGAAGGCAGCTCTTGGTTACGCGGTCTATCAGAAGACCGATATCAGACGCCTAGCGACCTGCGCTGCGGCCCGCAGGTCGTCCTCCGACCAGTCGGCCAGCAGCTCCTCGTACAGGGCGCGGGCGGTGTGTTTCGTGCGCCGATGGCGTACGGCGCCGGCACGAGTGGCGTTCACCAGGACCGCCCGGCCGTCAGACGGGTCGGTGCCGCGCTCGACAAGTCCTAGCGTCTCGAGCCGGCGGACCTGGGTGGTCATCGTGGAGCGGTCGACCTCTTGCCAGTCCGCGAGCTGTGAGAGCCGGACCGGGCCGGTGTCGGTGATCCGACCCAGCAGCCAGGCGTCGGTCCAGGACAACTTCGGATCGCCGTCTGCGAGCATCGCGCGCTTCACGTCGCTGCGGGTAAACCACCGGACAAGCATCGGTACCGCGCGCTCGAGGGCGACGGCGGCGTCAGCGGCAGCAGTTTCAGACGTTGGACGATCCACCAGCCAACTACGGCCAGGGACGCGATCATGTCCTCGACCACGGCCTCGTCGAGAAGTTCCTCGAGACCGGTCCCCACGTCGCCCGCTACATCGAGGAGCACACGCCCTTCGGCTGGATCCCGACGATCTGGCCGGACTACCGCTCCGACATCGCAGGCGCGTCCATCGGCCGCGCTCTCTTCCCCTGCCCATACTCGCCGCAGGGTCTGGGCGAGGCCGCCAAGTACGTGCGGCCCGGCCCTGACCACCGGCATGGCCAAGAACCCGCTCCCGTTCTGGATCTCGGCGGCATGGGTATCGATCAGGCGTGGCTGGCGGGGCCCGGCTCTGGTTGGCGCACTGCTCGAGGCCGGACTCCGCAACGGTGTCGACGTCCGCGTCGAGGCGCCGGCGATTCGGCTTGTCACCGAGGACTCGGGAGTGCGCGGTGTTGTCGTACGCGTTGCCGGGGCCGAGCACACAGTGCGTGCCACCCAAGGCGTTGTGCTCGCCAGTGGCGGATTCGAGAGCTCAGCCGAGCTGACTACCGCGCACCTCAACGCGCCCTTCGGGACGCAGGTCTCCCCCGCGGGCCACGACGGCATCGCAGTGCAGCTGGCCGAGGACGTGCGCGCCGACCTGACCGGCATGGAGGACGCGTGGGGGATGCCGCGCGTGCAGCTCCCCGGCGAGGAGCTCGAGGGCCGACCGCTCAGCCGGGTCTTCCTCGTCGAGCGGGCGCTGCCCCACAGCATCATGGTGAACAGCAAGGGTGAGCGCTTCGCGAACGAGGCCCCGCGTACGACCAGTTCGGCGCGATCATGCGCGAGGTCGACGCTGAAACCGGCACCATGCCCAACGCCACGGCGTGGCTGATCTTCGACCAGAACTACTGGGAGAAGTTCGGGATCTTTGGCACCACGCCGGGCGGCGAAGTGCCTGACTACCCTCCACCGCGCCGACACGCTCAGCGAGCTAGCGGCGAAGATCGGCGTCGACGAGGTGGGACTGCTCCGCACCGTCGACCGGTTCAACCCCGAGGCCGGTCAGGCGCGCGACCCACAGTTCCAGCGCGGTGAGACCCTGTTCGACCGCTACTTCGGCGCGTTCTACCCCCGCCTCGGTCGTCGGCCCGCCGGCAAAGATCATCCGCCCGGTGCTCGACAGCCCCGCCTCCAGTGTCCTGGGTCCGGTCGACACCGCGCCCTACTACGCCCTCAAGGTCGAGGCCAGCGCCCTGGGCACCGTGGGTGGCCCCCGGACCGATGCGCTCGGACGGGCGCTCGACGTCGACGGCAACGTCATCCCCGGCCTGTACGCCGCCGGCAACGCGGGCGGCGCACCCACCAAGGGGTTCTACGGCGGCGCCGGTGGGACGATCTCGCTTGGCCTGGTTTTCGGCTACCTCGCGGGTCGGGAGGCGGCTCAGCGGCAGGACCGAGATTGAACTTCTCCGCGGTCGCCCTCCACCTCTTGTGGCGGTCGAGGGCTCACCACGTCTCAGGACCGACCCAGCCCCACTCGGGTCCTCCTTCGTAGCCGGACCGGCTCTTCATCACCGACAACGGAGCGCACCCTCCATACGCGGTGATCCAAGCACCAGAGCACCTTGGTCCCTGCGTCCTCGCAACGAACTTCACGTCCGCCGGCCAGCGATCGCACGACGGTCACATGAGGAACGCAAGCGCTTCAGTCCACGGCCGACCAGTGCACCTATCGGAAGCCATACCGCTCACCCTGGCTGGCCCTTGTTTTTTCCACAGGCTTTGGGAATAGCAAGGAGTCGATAAGGGGGCGGAGCCTCGCTAAAGCCAGGAATGACGCAGTGGGCGGTGCGTTGCACGGGTGGGTAACGTCAGGGCATGCAAGACGCCCCCCGGTGGGTCTACGCCGACAAACAGCTGCCCGCGATTCACGGCGCCATGGCCGCGGTGTCCAACGAGATCAAGACACGCGCCGACGACCTGGGCATCGAGCGGGCCGTCCTTGAGCTGGTCAACCTGCGGTGCTCACAGATCAACGGCTGCGCGTTCTGTCTGCACCTGCACACCCACCTCGCTCTGCGCGCCGGGGAGTCTCCGCAGCGCATCGCCGTCCTGTCTGCCTGGCGCGATTCCGGGCTGTTCACCAGCGTCGAGCAGGCCGCCCTCACCATCGCCGATTCCATCACCAGGGTCGCCGAGCGGCATCTGTCCGACGACGAGTACGACCTGCTGCGTGAGGACCTCACCGACGACCAGCTCGCGCTGCTCGTCTACGCCGCCTCGATGATCAACGCCTTCAACCGCGTCTCGATCCTCAGCCACCACCCGGTCACCCACCGGGAGTCCTTCGGCGCACCACTTAAGAGGAACACGAATGTCTCGTAAGCACTACACGGGGCCAGTCATCGACGTCACCGACGACCGCGAGCTGTGCATCCACTCCACCGAGTGCGTGCGAGGCATGGCGGCCGTCTTCGACACCAGTCACCGACCGTGGATCAATCCGACAGTCGCCGACACCCCGCACCTCGCCGAACAACTGCGCGCCGTGGTCGCGCGGTGTCCCTCTGGTGCCTTGCAGATCCACGAACACCCGGCGAACCAATAGCCTGCGGCGCCTCAAACGCTGGCTACTTCGACCTGAAAGCGCCGAGCGCTGCTGATCGGGCCGTGTCGACGGCAGCCGCGCCGGGGTCCGGTTCGGGCGGAGGTCCGCCCGGGGCTCCTCAGCTGGCGAGCGCTGATCTTGATCAGGTTGTGGGCCAAGACCCCGTGGCCGGTCCAGATCCTGGCGCCTTCGGTGGTGTCGATGCGTGCGCGGTCCCAGCCGTAGCCGCGTTTGAGGGTGCTGATCCGACCGGGTACCCGTACGCCGCCCTCCCGGGACGTGCCCCGGTCAGCGGTCGGCACCGCCCTGCAGGCCCGCACGCTGCTCAGCCAGCAACAGCTGGTCGGCGAGGTCAGCCGCCACACCGGGCCCGCCCGGCTCAAGGTGCTCCCACCCCTCTGCCCGCTCAGCGTCTCCGCGGCCGACTTCAGCCAGGCGGACCGGCTGATCACGCGGGCCCACCAGGCCACCGGCTCCTGGATCGACGCCTGAGGCCTGGACCTCCCGGACCCCCAGCAGTTCCTCGCCCTCCACGACCACGACGACGCGGCCCGTCCCTGTCCCCAGCCGTCGGGCTGACCGGGAGATGGTCGTTTGCCCATGGCGGACAGCGAACCTTGACCCCCTTATCCCTCCCATGCCGCCGTCCCGAGCGCGCCAGCAGACGCGCCGGAATAGTTGAAGGCTCAACTATGTTCACCCTACATACGTGACACGTCACCATGTGGTGGGTGTCTGAACGGCGAACGCTTGCGAGGTCCACATGCAGATCGGAATCTTCACCGTCGGTGACGTCACCACTGACCCCACCACCGGCCGCACCCCGACCGAGCACGAGCGCATCAAGGCCACCGTGGCCATCGCGAAGAAGGCCGAAGAGGTCGGTCTTGACGTCGTTGCCGCCGGCGAGCACCACAATCCGCCGTTCATCGCCTCCAACCCGACCGCCACGCTGGCCTACATCGGCGCACAGACCGAGCACATCATCCTCTCGACCGCGACCACGCTGATCACGACGACCGACCCGGTGCTGATCGCCGAGGACTACGCGAAGATCCAGCATCTCCTCGACGGCCGCGTCGACCTGATGATGGGCCGCGGAAACACTGGCCCGGTCTACCCGTGGTTCGGCAAGGACATCCGCGACGGCATCCCGCTCGCGATCGAGAACTACGCCCTTCTCCGCCGACTGTGGCGCGAGGACGTCGTCGACTGGGAAGGCAAGCACCGCACACCTCTGAAGGGCTACACCTCCACGCCGCGACCCCTCGACGGTGTCGCACCATTCGTATGGCACGGCTCGATCCGGTCTCCGGAGATCGCCGAGCAGGCGGCGTACTACGGCGACGGGTTCTTCCATAACCACATCTTCTGGCCCGCTTCCCACAGCCAGCGGATGGTGTCGCTCTACCGCCGCCGGTTCGAGCATTACGGCCATGGGCCCGCCGACACCGCCATCGTCGGTCTCGGTGGCCAGTTCTTCATGCGGAAGAACAGCCAGGACGCCGTCAACGAGTTCCGCCCCTACTTCGACAACGCCCCTGTCTACGGGCACGGCCCGTCGTTGGAGGACTTCACAGAGATGACACCGCTCACCGTCGGGTCACCGCAACACGTGCTCGAGCGCACCCTGGGGTTCCGCGACTACGTCGGGCACTACCAGCGCCAGCTGTTCCTGCTCGACCATGCCGGCCTCCCGTTGAAGACCGTCCTGGAACAGCTCGACCTGCTCGGCGAGATTCTCCCCGAGATGCGCAAGGGTTTCGCGGAGGGCCGTCCGGCGCACATCCCCGAAGCGCCGACGCACGCCTCCCTGGTCGCCGCCGTCGGCGGCGGCAAGGACGCCACCGTGTACGCCACGGGCGACGACGTGACCGGCCACCGCGCCGAGGAGCAGGTCGTGGAGGTGCAGGGATGACCTCGATCGTCGTGGTCTCCGCAGGTCTCAGCGTCCCGTCCTCGACCCGGCTGCTCGCCGACCGTCTCGCCGCCGCCACCGCACAGGAATTGGACGACGCCGAGATTGTCAACGTCGAGCTCCGCGACGTCGCCCACGAGCTCACCGACCATCTGCTGACCGGGTTCCCCGGCCGCGCGCTCGCGGCAGCCATCGACGCAGTCCGAGCGGCAGATGCACTGATCGTGGTCACGCCGGTGTTCTCCGCGTCGTACTCGGGGTTGTTCAAGAGCTTCTTCGACGTCCTCGAGGAGGGCACCCTCGACGGCAAGCCCGTGCTCGTGGCGGCCACCGCCGGTACCGCTCGGCACTCGCTGGTGCTCGAGCACGCGCTCCGCCCGCTGTTCAGCTACCTGCACGCCGTCGTCGTCCCCACCGGCGTCTTCGCCGCCACCGAGGACTTCGGCAACCGTGGCCTGGACGCCCGTATCGCACGTGCCGCCGGAGAGCTCGCCGCACTGCTTGGCGCGAGCACCTCAGCAGTCACGACCCCCATAGCACGCCGGACACTCGAGGACGAGTTCGCGGATCCGATCCCGTTCGAGCTGCGGCTGCAGCAAGCCGGCGTAGCCTGAGCCACAAGGGGTTGGGTCGGGAGTCTCCGTCTTGGAAGTTCTGAGTATCCCGTTGGAATCTAGTGCTTGTGGACTCATTGTCGGATTCAGAGAAGCGCGCTGGCTCCCGCGGACACTTGGGTGGATCCGCAGGACCCGGTTGCGCATCCGAGCAACGCGGCTGCTCAGGGCGTAGCCACATGCACTCGGGTCCTTCCGTGCGCGCCCGGCATCTCAGAACGTTGCGGCCTTGTCCTCGGCACCCAACGTCAGTGCGATGTCAACGATCATGTCTTCCAGGAAGGTAAGCTGCCGGAGGACCAAAGGCACCTGCTGCTCGTAGACGAACCAACGAACGGCGCCGATGCCTGACCTCGTCGATGAAAGGTGAAAGTCAGTCCTTTTGGGCCAGCGACCCTCCACTGAACTGGTGAAGATCACGGCTTGTCGGCGGACTCGGGGCGCCTCGGTAGGTTGTCAGTCGTGAGCCACCTCGGACTTCCCCCCGGCATTCAGGCATGCTTGTTCGACCTGGATGGGGTGCTGACCCGGACCGCCTCAGTGCACCGAGCCGCGTGGCGCGAAGTCTTTGACGCCATCTTGGCCTCACATGACCAGTCGCCGTTCACCGACGAGGACTACTTGCGGTTTGTGGACGGCAAACCCCGTCGCGATGGCGTACGCGACTTCTTGGCCTCTCGGGGGATCGTCCGTGAGGAGGGGGCACCCGACGACTCCCCCGATGCCGACACCGTCGCGGCGATCGGCAACCGCAAGAACGTCCTGTTGCTCAAGCGACTGGACGAGCAGGGCGTCGAGGTCTATCCCGGCTCGGTCACCTACCTACAAGCTGTCCACGACGCCGGTATCCGCACGGCGGTCGTGACCTCCTCGGCTAACGGGGCCCAAGTGATCCGCGCCGCCGGCATCGAGAATCTCATTGAGCAGCGCGTGGACGGCGTCGTCGCCAGCCAGGAGAGCCTGCCGGGCAAGCCGGCACCGGACACCTTCGTAGAGGCCGCGCGCCGCCTCCGCATCGAACCGGGTGCGGCCGCTGTCTTCGAGGATGCGCAGGCTGGCGTCGTCGCCGGCCGAGCCGGAGGGTTCGGATTCGTCGTGGGAGTGGATCGCGGTGACCAGGCCGAAGCCCTGCGCAACAGCGGCGCGGACGTTGTCGTGGAGGACCTTGCCGAGCTGTTAGGGGGCCCGTGAGCCGCCCGGAGGAGGAGGCGGGAAGTATCCCGCCCTCACCGTTGCAGCCAGGCGAGAGCGGCGATGACGAGGGCTTGTGTACCGGTGTCGAGCGTGGGTTGGATGACGGGCGCGAAGCCGGCCGCGTGATTGACGGGGATGTCCTGGGAGACTCGGCCGGCTTGTTCGGCGGTCCGGTAGGTGTCGGGGTCGATCCCGCCGATCCCCCAATAGGTGTACGGAATGCCCAGGGCGCGGGGGATATCGCTGAAGTCTTCACTCGCACTCTGTTGCGGCAGCTCACTAGCGGCCTCCCCGAAGAACTCCGAAAACGCGGTGGCCACCCGGTGGGTGAGCCCAGCGTCATTGTCGGTGAGCGGGTACCGGTCGAATAGATCGAACTCGGGCTCGACGGGTGAGCCGGATGCGTCGCACTCGCCGCGCACGATGCGTTCGATGGCGTTCAGGATGGTGGAGCGAGTTTGGTCGTTATACGTGCGGACGTTGAGCTGCAGCACGGCGTGGTCGGGTATGACGTTGCTCTTGGTCCCAGCCACGATGCTGCCGACGGTAAGCACCGCAGCGTCGCCGGGCGCCACCTCGCGGGCGACGACGGTCTGGAGGCGTACGACGATCATGGCGGCGAGCACCACCGGGTCGACCGCGGCCTGAGGCATGGAGCCGTGCGCACCACGCCCGTGGACGGTGATCCGCATGCTGTCCGCCGCCGACAAGACAACCCCGGCCCGGGTTCCGACGTGGCCGGCGGGCAGCGGCAGCACGTGTTGGGCCATCGCGACGTCGACGTGGCCAACGACCTCGGCAAGCCCTTGCTCGACCATCGTCTTCGCGCCGTCAGCGCTCTCCTCCGCCGGCTGAAACACCGCTACCAGCGTGCCTGTCCAATGCTGCTTGGCTCGCGCCATTAGCGCGACGGCAGCCACCAGGCAGGCGACGTGTACGTCGTGGCCGCACGCGTGCATCACCGGCACCTCAGCGTCGCCGTCCCGGGACATCACCGTGCTGGCGTACGAAAGCCCGGTCTCCTCCCGTACCGGCAGCGCATCCATGTCGGCACGCAGCAGCACCGTCGGACCGCTCCCGTTGCGCAGCAGCCCCACCACCCCAGTACCACCGACCCCGTCGTGCACCTCCACGCCCGTCTCACGCATCCGGTCGGCGACAGCGGCGGCGGTGCGGCGTTCCTGGTGCGACAGCTCCGGGTGCGCGTGGAGGTCTCGGTACAGAGCCTCCTGCCAACCCCGAGCCGACTCGAGCCCGGCCAACACCGCCGCAACCGCGTCGTCGGTCCCGGTGACTGTCGCTTCTGCGGCCGCACCTGCACCTTCTTCGGCTGGTTCGGCTGTCATCCACTGCTCCTGAGGGTCGTCGCGTCGGTCCAAAACCATCATGCCTCTCCGTTGGCGTCCCGAGGCGATGGAGCCTCTACGCCGAAGTGGGTGCCCAACAGCCGGACCGTGAAGCACAGGACGGCACCACCGACGGCCGCAGGGACGTCGGGGGCGCCGAGTTCGGTAGCGGCGACTAGCACGAGCGCACCTGCCAGAGCCGGGATCGCGTACAGCTCGCTACGCAGCACGACCGGGATCCGACCGATGAGCACGTCGCGGATGGTCCCTCCGCCGACCGCGGTGATCGCGCCGAGGATCACCGCCTGCGCGGGACCCACACCGACCTCCAGCGACTTCAACGCACCGCTAACCGCAAAAAGGCTCAGACCGGCAGCGTCGAGCAGGAAGATCGGGTTCGTCCACCGGTCCAACCGTCGGCCGAAGGTGAACGCCACCAGGCTTCCAACCGCGGCCACCGTCAGATAGCGCCAATCACTGAACGTGGCCGGCGGCAGCGAGTCAAGGAAGACGTCACGAATGATGCCGCCGCCCAAAGCTGTGACCATGCCCAGAGTGACGACACCGACAACGTCGAGACGGGCAACCCGGATAGCCGTCAGGGCGCCGTTCAACGCGAACGCAAAGACCCCGGTCAGATCGAGCGCGAGGAAAAGCGGCGAAGCGGTGTCCACTTCTCATGTCTACCGCTCCAGCGCGGTCGCGGCACCAAGACAGCGCGGACGCGGGGATGCCCATCCTCTGGGTGCGGCCGGGCTGGGCAATGGCACGCTCTGGACGCGCCGATGCCTGACCTCTCGACGAGGAGGGAACAGCCCTCCCCCGACCAGCGACCCTCCAGCGAACTCGTGAAGATCACGGCTTGTGGGCGGACGCCGGGCGCCGCGGTAGGTTCTCAGTCGTGAACCAGGTCGTGAAGGATCTTGCGGACCTGCTCGGTGGGCCGTGAGCCCAGAACAGGAGGCGGCCGGGCCATTCCACATAGATCCTTGGCATTTGCGGACGGCCAGGCTCGAACCATCGGAGCTCGCCGCGACCGAGTCGCTGTTCGCGCTGTCGAACGGGCACATCGGCCTGCGCGGATCGCTCGACGAGGGCGAGCCGCGGGTCACGTCGGGCACGTACATCGGCGGCTTCTACGAGGAGCGTCCGCTCCCCCACCCTGAGGCGGGCTACGGCTTCCCGGAGTCCGGGCAGACCGTCGTCAACGTGACCGATGGCAAGCTCATCCGGCTCCACGTCGGGGACTCGCCGTTCGACCTGCAGTACGGCCGAGTTGACTTCCACGAGCGGGCGCTGGACCTGCGCGCCGGCATTCTCGAGCGACGTACCGACTGGACGGCGCCGAACGGATCACGCGTCCGCGTCACGTCGCGGCGGCTCGTCTCGTTCACCCAACGCGTGGTCGCTGCCATCTCCTACGAGATCGAACCCCTGGACGACGGGTTCTACGCGGCGATCCAGTCCGACCTCCTGGCGAACGACGGCGCCGTCGCAGCATCAAGCGATCCGCGCGACCCAGCGCCGCTGATCCGGCCGCTGCAGGCCGAGCTCGCCGACAGCCATAATCTCCGCGCCATCCTGGTTCACCGCACCGCGAACAGCGGGCTGCGCGTTGCCGCCGGGATGGACCACGTGCTCGACGCCCCTCTTGAGGCGGTGACGACCATGGAGGCGGGAGAGGACCTGGCTCGGATGACGGTCACCTGCCAGCTTCACCCCGGGCAGCGATTGGGCGTGGTGAAGCTGCTCGGGTATGGCTGGTCGAGCCGACGGTCCGCTCCCGCCCTGCGCGACCAGGTTGACGCAGCGCTTGGGGTGGCCAAGCTCGTCGGCTGGGACGACCTGGCGGCACAGCAGCGGGAGTACCTGGACCGCTTCTGGGAACGGAGCGACGTCGAGATCGAAGGGGATCCGGCGCTGCAACAGGCGGTCCGGGTCTCGATGTTCCACGTCCTGCAGGCCGGGGCGCGCACCGAGTCCCAGGCCATCCCCGCAAAGGGCCTGACCGGACCTGGGTACGACGGCCACGCCTTCTGGGACACCGAGACCTTCGTGCTGCCCATGTTGACCTACACAGCACCCGAGGCCGCCAAGGGTGCGCTCACCTGGCGTCACAACACACTGCCGACGGCAATGGCACGGGCCAAGGAGCTCGGCCTTCGTGGCGCAGCATTCCCGTGGCGGACCATCCACGGCGAGGAGTGCTCCGGGTACTGGCCGGCGGGCACCGCTGCGTTCCACGTCAACGCCGACATCGCCGATGCCACTACCCGCTATGTGGCCGCCACCGGCGATGAAGAGTTCGCGTCCACGCGCGGCGTCGAGTTGCTGGTGCAAACGGCTCGGCTGTGGGCATCCCTCGGACAGTTCACGCCCGAGGACTGCTTCCGGATCGACGGGGTCACCGGACCGGACGAGTACACAGCCGTGGTCGACAACAACGTCTTCACGAACCTGATGGCCCAACGAAACCTGCGGGCCGCCGCCGAAGCATGCAAGCTCTGGCCCGACGCAGCAGCAAGGTTCGAGGTGGATCAGGACGAGATCGACAGCTGGTGCACCGCAGCGGACTGCGTACGAATTCCGTACGACAAGGAGACCGGCGTCCACGCCCAGTCCGACAACTTCACGGACCATGGCGAGTGGGACTTCGCAAGGACGCCGCCAGAGGACTACCCGCTGCTCCTGCACTACCCGTACTTCCAGCTGTACCGCAAGCAGGTGATCAAGCAGGCCGACCTCGTGCTGGCGATGCACCTGCGCGGTGATGCCTTCACCCTTGAGGAGAAGGCACGCAACTTTGCCTACTACGAGGCCCGCACGGTGCGGGACTCGTCTCTGTCGGCCGGCCCTCAGGCGATCATCGCGGCGGAGGTGGGCCACCTGGACCTTGCGTTCGACTACTGGTCAGAGGCTGCCTTCACCGACATCCGCAACCTTCACGACAACGTCGACGACGGCGTCCACATCGCTGCTGCCGCGAGCACGTGGGCGGCGGCGGTGGCTGGTTTCGGGGGGATGCGCGACTATGCCGGGAACATCACCTTCGCGCCCCGCTTGCCTCGACAGCTGTCCCGGCTTTGTTTCCGGATGACGTTCAGCGGCAGGACGGTCACTGTGGACATTCGCCGCGGCGAGGACGGTGACGCGAACCGCGGCGTCTCAGTCGATCAGACAGCGACGTACAGCCTCCAGGCGGGTGATCCCTACGAGACGTCGCACCACGGGGCGCCGTTGACGCTTGAGGTCGACCAAAACCTGACCCTCACCGTGCCTTCCGGACCTAGCGTCGTACCGGTCACGCAGCCGCTGTACAGGGTGCCTCGACGTCGGAGCTGACAACACGAGGATGGGTGATCCCTGGTCCGTAGCGTTCGGAGGGCATCGATGATCAGCCGTCGGGGGGTAGTGCACCACCGTCGTCCTGCCACCGCAGCAACTGTTTGACCGGCACAGTGCCGTCGTCGCTTGACGTCGACCGCTCGGCTGGCTGAGCCGTTTCCGCGAGGCCGGTCTCAGCCCCGGCGACGACGGTCCTTGACTCCATCGCGTCGAGCGGAACCGCAGCTGGAACGATGTCGATCATCTCGATGCCAAGGCTACGCCCTTTGGTCATGGGGTCGCTCTTCAACCGCAAGACGTTTGGGTCCCTCAGGTAACTCCGCGGCTTGTCGGGTAGCGCTGCCTCGTTTCGCCTGGCGACGCGGGCTGCTGCCTCCGCGTTGGTAAGGGTCATGTCGGGTCTCCTTTGATGAGTCTTCAGGGAGGTGCGTGCGCCGTTCCAGGAGCGGTACCCGGCGCCTCGACGAAGCAGTCCAACAACGAGAGCCCCGGTGCCCCCGGGGCTCGCGTCGCGTTCGGACTGCGTTCCGGCCGCGGCCGACGGATCCGGCACCACTCACCACTTGTGCATGGTCCCGTTGGCGATGTTGTCGTACATGCCGATGTGGGTGTAGAAGTTCATCGCGCCGAATAGCAGGAAGACCACGCCGCCGACGATCCAGGCCCGGACGGCCCAGCGCAGTAGCTGGGGCCGGTCGGTCAACAACGCGACCGCGAAGAGCAGCGAACCGACCGCGACCACGCCCCACAGACCGCCGAGGAACAAGGCCTCGAGGATGGGCAGGTGCCCGAACCGACCACTAATGGGCTCCTCCGGCGGGGCGGCGCCGAGCTGGAATCGAACAAATGTGATGGCTAGGACAGCCATGGCCAAGCCCAGTGCGCCGACGAAGATGCTGATCGGCCTCAGTGCCGCCAGCGCGGTTGTCTTGGCAACGTCGACGTCGCCGGCGAAGAGCGGCTTGTGGCGCCACAGGTACACACCGGCGAAGAGCAGCAGGGCGCCGAATCCGGCTGCTGGTTGTCCGAAGGCGATGTTGGCGTACTCGAAGCCGTCGCCACCAAAGGGCCAGGTCACCGTGGTGTGGATTCCGAGGACCAGTAGGAGCGTGCCGGTAACGGCGAAGAACCCTGCCCAGCCTTCACTCTCGATGCGCTTGTTGCGGATGAGGTCTGCGAGGAACCACGCAAATCCCAATAGTCCTGCTCCTGCCGTGACGGCAATTATCTCGTTGTAGACGACCATGTCGTCCACCCTCCTTCTCCGCCGTCGGTCACCCGGCGAACCTTGTTATCGAGCCTGGATTGAATTTCGTTAAGCCGCGTTTGAGGGGTGCCTGTCCTCTGCTCCGCCCTGACGCACAGGAGCAGGAGCGGGAGCGGGGTCGGAGCGCTCCGTGGCGGGGAGTGTGCTGCGCTCCGCCTCGGGGACGGGTGCGGTCCGGCGGGGTCCGAGGTAGATGATGTCGGCGGCGATGAGGGTGCCGACGGTGAGAATCGCGAGGATGGCTATGGCCATCGCGATGAAGCCCAGGAGGTGCTCGTTGACTGTCATCTCTAACCTTTCCGTTGCTGTCAAGTAGCGAAACGCTACGCGTAGCGTACTTATTCCTTGGGATGGTGCTCCGGTCCCCACTGGGTCTCCGGGCGGCGTACCGATCGCCGCCCTGGTGCCGTGCGAAGTACTGCCTCACGGTCTTCACGAAACGGCTGGACCTCATGAGGATGGCGATCTGTTGCGCCGTTGAACTTCTGGCGGTTTCGTCACCTCAGTCGCACCGCGTAGCCACACGTCACGCTGGTCGTCGTGTCGCCACGGCCCGGCTTCGAAACCGAAAGGAGATCCTTCGAACGCGAGCGGTGTGAGCACGGACGTGGCCGACCAATGATCGCGAGCCCGACCGAGTCGACGTCACGGCGCGCAGCCCGTCGGCCCAGTTAGAACTAGACAGGAGCAGTAGACATGGAGGTACCGCCGCTGGTCTGGGGCCTGACGATCGTTGCGATTGTCGGGCTCCTGGCCTTCGACTTCGTGTTCACGTTCGCAAGGCACACGTTCCGACGCTGAGCGAGGCGGCATTCTGGTCCGCCCTGTACGTCGGCCTAGCGCTGCTGTTCGGTGCGGGTGTCCTGGTGTTCGGCGGCAACGGTTCGAGGGGGAGGACGCGCACTCCGCGGACAATGTCGTCATTCGACTGTCTCGCCGGGTCTTCCACACCACTGACTACTACAAAGGCGACAAGCTCTTCACACTCCACGTCGGGCAAACGGGCCATGACCCCGATGCTGCTGGTGATGGTGACCATCGGGGGGACCGACATTCTCTTCGCCCTCGACTCGATCTCCCGATCTTCGGACTGACGCAGAACACGTCATCGTCTTCACCGCCACCGCATTCTCCCTTCTCGGGCTGCGGCAGCTGTTCTTCCTGATCGACGACCTGCTGGACTGCCTCGTCTACCTCTCCTACGGCCTCGCCGCGATCCTCGGCTTCATCGGCGTCAAGCTTTCCTGCACGCGCCGGCCAGCCGCTGGGGAGACCTGGCCCAGGTGCGGACCGAGACCATCCGTGGCAGTCTGCAATTGTGGACCTGCCTCGCCCTGATATCGATCCCGGCGGCCTGCTCGAGTACTCGGTGGTCTTCACCGACCGGTCGCTGAACCACATGTCACAGCGCTTCATCACAGTGATGCAGAGCCTCGTCGACGTGCTTTGCAGGACCTACCGGGCCGAGACCGTCGCGGTGGTCCCGGGTGGCGGTACCTACGCGATGGAAGCGGTCGCCAGACAGCTGGCCACAGGGCGGCGCTGCCTCGTCATACGCAACGGTCTGTTCTCCTACCGTTGGTCACAGATCTTCGACGCTGGTTCCATTCCTGCGGAGACCGAGGTCTGCCGCGCCGAGCCGGTGTCCGGGGAACGGCGCGCACCGTGGGTACCACCTCCGGTCAACGAGGTGGTGGAGACCATCGAGCGCAACCGCCCCCACGTCGTGTTCGCGGCACACGTCGAGACCGCGGCCGGGCTGGTGCTGCCCGACGACTATCTCCGCGCCGTCGCTGCGGCGACACACGCAGTCGGTGGGCTCTTCGTCCTCGACTGCATCGCATCGGGGTGTCTCTGGGTGGACATGACCGGCCTGGGGATCGACGTTCTCCTCAGCGCGCCGCAGAAAGGCTGGAGCGGCTCGCCATGCGCGGGCTTCGTGATGCTCAGCGAGGCTGGACGCGCAGCCGTCGAGTCCACTACCTCGACGAGTTTTGCCGCCGGTCTCCGGACATGGTTAACGATCACCGAGGCCTACATGGAGGGGCGCACGCCCTACCACGTCACCCTGCCCACCGACACGCTCGCGCACGACGCCACCCTCATGCGCCAGACCTACGAGACCGGACTCGACGAACTGCAACGGGCCCAGATCGCTCTGGGAACCCGAGTGCGCAGGCTCCTCGTCGAACGCGGTTTTCCGTCGGTGGCGGCAGAGGGATTCGACGCATCGAGCGTTGTTGTCGCGTTCACTGATGATCCGGCCATCCGCAGCGGTGCCAAGCTCAGACAGGTCGGCGTCCAGGTGGCTGCTGGCGTGCCGCTCATGTGCGGTGAAGGGGACGATTTCTCGACCTTCCGGATCGGACTCTTCGGCCTTGACAAACTCGCTGATGTAGACGGGACCGTCAGGCGCCTCGAGGCAGGCCTCGACCAACTCGACCCCTGACCCGCAGCCTGCGGTCACCTGCTTGGGGTGTCGAAGATCGTGTCCGGCCGACGCGGCGCCGGTCCCTAGGAGGACATCGTCCACCCCCGACCTGACGATGAGTGCTTGATCTCGCTGATCGCTGCGCATTTCATCGCCGCAGCGATGTCCCCCGCACTGGTGCGAGTACTTCGGCGACGCGCGTTCCTCGCTCTGGCGCTGGTGCCCCTGGTCACGTTCACCTGGGTCCTGGGGCAGACGAGTGAGGTGCGCGCCGGAGACGCGCCGGTCGAGGTCGTCAGCTGGGTTCTCACCCTGGGCATGGATCTGGCATTCCGGCTGGGTGCGCTGCAGTGGCTGCTCGCGCTGATCGTCAGCGGTGTGGGGGCGCTCGTGCTGGTGTACTGCGCCTGGTACTTCAACGACGACGACCCCGGCCGGGCCTCGTTTACCGGGAACTTCACAGCCTTCGCAGGCTCCATGCTCGGCCTTGTTCTCCAGGAGGCCTGCGCTCCGGCTGGTGTCGGAGGCCCGGGCAGCCTTCGCGTGGCTGCGTCGCCTCAGGCGTACGTGGCCTGCAGCACCGAGGTGACCGAGTGGCCAGGGTCCCCGTCGTCGCGCTCCAGGCTGACGTCGACGACCTGGTAGCGGCCCACCAGCGAGTCGGGCACCTTGAAGGAGGCCTTGCCGCTGGGACCGACCACCCCGAGCGCGAGCATCTTCTGCGTCTTGGGGTTGAACAACCAGGCCTCGTAGAACTGCCCCCGGCCGGTCTTGGGCAGGTCCCGGGTCTCGACGGTCATCTGGACTCCGTCGTGGGAGTCCTGGGCCATCAGCACCCGTCCGGACCCGTTGCCGTCGACCGGCTCCAGGTCCGCGGTCCGCTCGGGAGCCGCCACGGTCGTGCGCGGCGCGGTCGGCCGGTCGGTCCACTGGGTGACGATGGCCGTGCCGGCGACCAGTGCGGCCGCTGCCGCGACCAGGCCGAGCGGGCGCAACCATGCCCGGGCGTGCAGGGAAGACGCCGGAGGGTCCAGCGGCGGTACGTCGGGGAGCTCCCGCGGCGCGGGCCGGCGCAAGGTCCGGGTGGTGCCGGTCAGCAGGGCGTGGCCGACGGCGGTCTCGGCCAGGTCCTGCCGGCACTCCTCGCAGTGGTCGAGGTGGACGGCCACCTCTGTGACGTGAGCGTTGGACAGCTCGCCTCGCAGGAGCGCCATCAGGTCCGGGTGGTCATTCATCGCGGCTCTCCTTTCCCCGTAAAGGTCCTTTCAGCGGCTCGGATGATCTCTCCGAGTCGTCGGGTCCCGCGCGAAGCCCGGGCCTTGACTGTCCCGAGCGGCACGTCGAGTCGCTCGGCGATCTCTCTCTGGCTGAGGTCGTCAAAATAGGTCATCTCGACGACGACCCGCTCGTGGTCGGGCAGCTGTGCCACCGCGGCCCGGACGTCCGCAGCATCCGCGAACCGGTTGACCGTCTCCCGTCCGTCCTCTCCTGAGAGCTCACGCAGGCTTGCCACGTCGACCACCTGGTGGCGGCGCGTTCGCAGCGCGTCCACGGCGCGGCGGTGGGCGATCGTGAACAGCCACCCGGTGAAGCGCTGCGAGGGATCGTACCGACCGGCGTGGCGCCAGGCGTCCAAGAAGGTCCGCTGCATCACGTCCTCGGCCTCGTCGCGTCCGACGTACCGGCTGACGTAGGAAAGCACCGTCGGCGCATAGGCCGAGTACGCGTCCTCGAGGGCATGCTCCTCCTGACGCGCAAGCCGCAGCCCGATGTCCTGTCCGGCTGCGCGGTCGAGGTGCTGCATGCCCGTACTTCGTCGCAGGCGAGCGAATGGTTGCCGGCCACAGCAGGAGTTTCGACCCCGTCCGCCTCAGGATCCGGACGGGAGCCGCCGGGCAACGACCACCACGGTGTCCTGGTAGCCGCCGTCCTCAGGAAGGTAGGCCCCGCCCCAGGTCACCAGATGCAACCGCGGGGGGCCGGCTCGGGAGAAGACGGCCGGCAGGTCGATGCGGCTCTTCCTGATCCGGGTCACCGAGGTGGTGCGGTAGCTGACCGTCCGACGACCTGCCCGTACCTCGATGCGGTCGCCGACGCGTAGCGCGGCGAGGCCGGCCAACGGCCCGACTCCATCGGTCCGGCTGTCGACGTGGCCGGCCAGCACCGTGGCTCCGGCGCGGTCCAGGGGTCGGGACCCGAAGCGGTACCACCCAACCATGGAAACGCTGGTCGGCAGCGCCATGGCGCCACGGTCGTCCACGCCCCGCGGGCGCACGAGCATCCGCAGGCCCAGTCGCGGGATGCTCAGCAGGCGAGGCAGCGCGCTCGGCGTGCCCGACGGCCGGCTCGTGGGCGGCTGCCGGGTCGTGCTTCCCTCGGCGTGTCCCGCCGAGAGCACCTCGCGGGACAGTTCGGTCGCTTCGGGGCGCCCGAAGGTGAATCCGTTCGACCGCGGGAGCGGCCGCGTCTGGCGGACGGTGAGCCCGGCCTGGCCGGCCGCGACCTGCGAGGTGTCGTTGACGTACGGCGTGAGCCTCGCCTTGCCGGACTCGTCCAGGTGAGCGACGACGGTGATGTTGGCACCGGCCGGCACGCCCACTCCGTCCGCCTCGATGATCGCCTTCCCGTCGGGACCGTCGCCGGCGGCGACGACCTTGAGGTCGTAGTCGCCCGCAGGCAGGGCCGTCGGGTCGGTCAGCGTTCCCGGCTTAAGTCCGTGAGCAGCGCCTCGCCGTTGGCGTAGACGTCGACCACTGCTCCGGGAACGGCGTGCAGCACCGAGACGTGGGGCGTCGTCAGCCGCCTGCGCCGCCGGGGCGAGCGCCAGACTCGCCCCGGACAGCGCTGCGAGGGCGACGAGGGTGCGGATCAGGTTTCGCCTGATCGGCTCCTTGTCATCTCGTCTGTTCGTCGGTCACAGGTCGACCGGCCGCAGCACCAGGACGATGCCGTGTGCGATCTGCTTGTTGCCCTTGTTGATGTCCAGGGCCGTGGGGTTCAGGAACGGGTCGATGGCGTTCGGGTCCTGGTCCCGCAGCTGGACGATGCGCAGCTTCGGGTAGATCACGTCGACGGTGACGGTGCCGCCTTGGGCGGTGGTCAGCTTGACCCCGTCCGCGCCGAGAGCGGTCTTGGAGTCGATCGTCGCACCGGGCACCACGTGGTAGAGAAGCACCGTCTCGATGGTGTCGATCCCCAGGCCGGCCAGCGCGTTGAAGACCTGCCTCTCGGTCGTGAATCTCGTGCCGGTGAGGTCCTTGGCGAGCTTGCGGAACGACCAGTCGTTCGGGATGAACGCGGTCACCGGGACCGTGCCCTTGGTCAGCACGCTGACCGGGCTGTTCGGCTTGGCCTTGATCACCGCCAGCGCCGCCTCGGTGACGATGTCGTAGTCGCCCCAGTTCCTGTCGAACCTGTTGCCGTCGGAGGTGAGCACCTTGGCCAGACTCCTGTTGCCCAGCGCGTTCTGGGCCGGGCTGCTCTCCGCCAGAGCGGCGGTGGCGGGCACGACAATAACGCCGCCGAGCAGTGCCGTGGTCGCAAGCGAGGCTGCGATCGAGCGGATCCTCATGAGAATCTCCCTAGGTCGTAGGCCGCCGGATGCGACCCCTGTTGCCCCTTCCTTTCGCCGGGACATGGCCGGAGGTTGCCGATCCACGGGAATTTCTCGAGTTCTTTTACGGCTGGACTCACGAACGCGCCGCGGCCACCAGGATGCAAAGGGCTGCCTCAGGTCATGCCCACGCTTCCCTGGAGGCCGACCGGGTCGGGGTGCCACCGGGACGACGACTTCGTTCCTTCGCAGGAACCACGGCGTCCAGGGCGGGTTGAACCGGGCATACTGCGGGGCGCCGACCACCTCTAGACCGGCCGCGTCCAAGGCGGCAAGCAGCTGGGCGGCCCGCTTCTCATAGGAGCCGCGCGACCAGCGCCCCGAGAACCGCAGCGCGGCCGCGGTCACGGCCGGCACCCGGCGCGTGTGCACCGTGGTGTCAACCGGTTCCGGGAGATCCTCGGCACTGACGTCCGCTGCCATCACGAAACCCACGACGTAGCGCCGACTCTTGGGATCCTGCTCCTGCACGACGGGCGCGGTCATGGCCATCTTGCGCGAGGACCCGTTGTGCCCGCCGATGTAGCGGGCGAGCCTGGGGAACGCCAGGTTTCCGGCCAGTTCGAAGGGACCGCCAACCTCGGTCTCGGCGACGAGGTGGTCTGGATAGCGGCGCAATTCGAAGTCGGGAAACGCCTCGAGCACCTCGTACACCTGTCGCTCGGTCACCTGGGCACCCCCACCCGCTTCCTCACGCGCTCACCCTTCGACGTGGCGGTCACGAAGCCAAGGTGCCGGCGAAGATCTGCCAGGCCAGGGCGGACTTCGCGGTCAGGCTCAGCATGATGTAGACCTTCTCGCCGAACAGATAGTCCCGCCACCGCCCCTTGGCCCGATACTGCAGCCACTGGTTGAGGGCGAAGACATTGAAGAAGACGAACAACGACACGAAGATCCCGTAGACGAAACCGGGAGGCGAGGCCGAGGACGTTGAGCCCGGCGACAGCAGGTAGATCGTGATGGCCACCCACGGAACCACCCCGGCCACACATCCGAAGCCGAACGGCAGCCAGCCGCCGCTGCCTGGGTGCTCGTAGCGCTCCTGCAACCAGCCGAACAGGATCATGGCCGTGTTCACGCCGAACAGGGCTACGAGTGCCGCCACGTCGGAGATGCCGACCAGCTGAGCGATCAGGACGATCATCAGCGACGCGGAGAAGGAGTACTCGACCCAGCGTGCGGGGTTGCGCTGACGGCCCAGATCCGCGACGTACCGCTGCCACCACGCGGTGCACACAAGGAGGTGCGCGAGCGCGGACAGCGCTAGGAACCCCGCGACCGCGAGCCCGGTGGGGATGTCGAAGAGGACCACGGGATCCAACGGCGTCGTACCCGGCGGCCCGGCCAGGTAGCTCGCGGTCACCGGCAGCGCGAAGTCGGTGGCGAGTGCGAGCACCGCGAGCGCCTGGACCGCATGGAGCACGGCTGCACCCACGTTGGCCCTGCGCAGAGACGTGGTCTGGTCGGCGTTCAGCTCATTCATGGGCGTCCCCGTCACGCGAAAGTCGCGGTACCGCCGGCAGCGACGCGCCCTAGCTCTCGCAGGCCGGTCGTCAGCAGGTCGGCCACCGTGATGGGCGGTACGTCGAGCAGGGCAGCCGCCTCACGGTGGGTAAGCCCACCGAAGACGCACAACGCAAGGCTCGCGCGCTGGACACGGGCCAGCTGGCTCATCCACACCATCACCGGCGACGGCGGTACCGCGCCGGGCGTCTCGCCGGCGGACTCCTGGGTGTGTCGGTACACGTGACGAACTAGGCACCGCGGAGCGTCCTGGGTCGACATGCCCCGAATCGAGGAGGCAACGTCGGCCATCGCGAGCCTCACGGCCTCGGCAGCGGCAACCTCGTTTCCGAGAAGTGCGCACGCGAGCGAGTAGGCCGACCCCCCGTGGCGGTCCCACAGGTCCTCAAGCTTCCGCTCATCGAGCTCGCGACCGACCGCGCCCGCGGGTGCGGTCTCAGTTTCGTCCCTTGAAGCGGTCTGGAGTCGTCGGGGCGGCGCCTGCACCATCAGTCCCATCCCCGACCATCCCTCTCTCTGACCGCTGATAGCCATCCGCCCGGCGGTCGTGCTGCGCTCAGACCCAACTCTGCATGATGTCTAAGGTTTGTACAAGTTGAGGAGGGACTAGTCTGTACAAACTATGTACACGATCAAGCAGGCTTCCCGGCTCACCGGGGTATCTGAGGCGTCTCTGCGCGCCTGGGAAAGGCGCTACGGCGTCGTCGTACCGCACCGGAACGACTCGGGGTACCGCCTGTACGACGAGGAAGCCCTGGCGGCCATCTCGACCATGCGCCGGCTCGTGCACGACGGCTGGTCGCCGGCGGAGGCCGCGGACGCGGTTCGCAAGGGGACGGTCCCCGCCGCTGTGGACGAGGCAGCCGGTCGTGAGACCTCCGACGGTCTCCACCAACCCAACGCGGTCACCTACATGCAACGATTCCTGTCCTCGGCAGCACAGATGGACACAGCGGGAATCGAGGAGAGCCTTGACGGAGGCTTCGCGCTCGGATCGTTCGAGCACGTGGTCGACTCCTGGCTGTTCCCCACCCTCGAGGCACTCGGCGAGGGCTGGGCACGCGGGGAGATCGACGTCGCGGGCGAGCACGCGGCCAGCCACGCGGTCCACCGCCGGCTCTCCGCCGCGTTCGACGCGGCGGGCAGCAGGTCCAGAGGTCCAGCCGTCGTGGTCGGCCTGCCCTCCGGCAGCCAGCATGACCTCGGTGCCCTGGCGTTCGCCACCGCGACCCGCAGAAGGGGCATGGACGTTCTCTACCTCGGCGCCAACGTGCCGGTGAGCAGCTGGGAAGCGGCGGTGCGCAGCCGCGACGCCCGAGCCGCGGTCTTGTCGGTTGTCACCCCAGAGGACCGCCCGGCCGCGGTCGCGGTCGCCGAGCGACTGCTGGGCCAGGCCCCGGTCCCCCTGGTGTGCGCCGGTGGGGCATCCGCGGCGAACCTTGCTGATGGAGTCCAGACGCTGCCATCGAGCATCGGGTCAGCATCCCAAGAGCTCGACCAACTCGTGCACGCAACCGGCGACTAGTCCATCCTGCCGCGGGCCGAACAGGTCCGCCGAGACGGGCCATCGCCGCGGCGGCGGCCATGCCGAGGCCGGAGCCCACTCCCGTCACCATCCCCGTCTCGTCGGGCAGCGCCTCAGGACGCGGGTCGCCCTGCTCCCACGTCATGTGGCGCAGCCGTAGCCGATCTTCGGTTAGCCGGGGACACCGTCCGCTCCAAGACGGTGTCAAGCGTGCTGGTCAGCAGGCAGGTCATGCGTTCACCTTCAAGTGGACGAGGACGGCGCGGGCGGCGCGGCGCCCAGAGGTGAGAGCATCCTGAATGCAGCTGGTGTCGCACTGGTCGCCGGCGACGTAAAGCGTCTCACCCGCCTCGGCGAACCGCACCGGCCTGGTCACCGGGCGCGGAGCCGGCATCCCCGGCCCACGGGTGCGGGAGGTCGTAGGTCGCGACGTGCTCCCACGACGACGTCTCGGTGTCGTGCAGGCCATGCGGCTGGCAGCCGCACCTCCCGAGCGCCGGGTCACGCGGCACCGAGCCGTGCACCATCCAGCAGGACACAAGCGCGCACCCAGCGGGGCCTAGGCGGCGCGGCGACGGACATCGCGATGGCGCTCGCGATCTGCGACCGGTCGGCTTCCAGCAGCAGCATGCCTGCATTCCACCTGCCCGACCGGTGCATTGTGATGGTTCGTGTGACCTCTGGGTCAACGGCAAAGAGGTCGCCAAGATCGACCTTCCGCGACCCTTCGCCAGCCTTCGCTGTTCTTCGCAACAACGCCTACTCGAGGGGCCTATCGAGGCAATGTCAGCAGACACCCTGCTGACAACACAAAGGGAAGGGCCCCTTCCCGATCTCCCGGAAAGGGGCCCTGACCTGCGCTTTAACGTTGAACGAGACCACGTAGGCGTGGGTGGCGGTGCCGTCGATCGCGAGTGCGAGTTGGTCGGGGTCGAAGGTGCGGCGCCGCCTGGACCTGGGATCGGCCGAGATCGTCTCGGCATCGACACGGACCCGCCGCACGATCGTGTAGGTGTCCTCGGGCCACCCGCCGGGGGCGTAATCGCCTGCGGCGACCTGGGCGCCGGGCATCCCCAGGGCGTCGACCCACGCGTCGTCGGGGATCGAGGCGTAGGCCCGCCACATCGCGGTGTTGCGCTTCGCAGCGATCGCGAAGTCACAGCCCTCGATGACCGCGGCGCGGGCGAGGTCGCCGGTGAAGTAGCCCGCATCGGTCCGAACCCGCGGCACCCCGCCTGTCTGCCTCAGTGCGGTGCTCACCTCGCCGGGGATGGCATCCAGCGCCCGGCGCAGCATGTCGGCGGCGCGGGGCCGGACGTCGTCGTTGCCGGCCAGCAAGTCCGCGGCCACGCTCAGGCCGGCTTCGGCCCAGGTCGCCAGGTGTGGTCGCCCGGCGCGTTGCCCGGCGTAGTTGTAGGCCACGCCTTGTTTGCGGGAGCCGTAGACCTCGACGTCGGTGGAGTCCATGTCGATCGTCAAGGTGCAGCAGCCTGGCCAGGCGGACCGCGTCCCTCACGTCGGTCTTGACCCGATCACCGAGGGGCGCTGCAGCTTGGACGGGGCCGCGACCTCGCAGGGCGAAGGTCTTGGACCAGGGTGAATCTCGGCGGTACCCCGGGCCTTGGAGAGTGAGGCCCACCCGGACGGGTGTCCCGCTCGACAGCGACTGAAGCGGAGAGTGTCGGGCACCGCACGACCACGCGTTGACATCGGAGGGCGATCGGCGTGTGGCGTCGACATGCCATTGGATCGGGAGGAAGACATGGCGAAGTTGGGGATGCTGGTTGGGTTCGGGGCCGGGGAATGGCCCGGACACTGACCTGCGGCTCGGCTGCGAGAAGCAGACCGGGGCAAGGGGACGGACGAGATGGGCGGCGAACTGTGGAGCCCTACTGGATCCAACGAGTACTCAACGGGTAGTGGTTGGCATGGCTGACCCCGATGTCGAAGCACCCGACTTCCCCGCCGTGCTGCTAACACCCGACCCGGGACCGAGGAGCCGCGACTCGCTCGCCCACCTCGCAGCGCGGGCTGGAGCCGCCGCGGGCGACCTCGACCAGGCGCTGGACTTGGCGCGCGACCTCGGGGCCGGGGTCCCGATCCCGGGTGTCGGTCGGACCCGCGAACGCTGGTCTACTCTGGCCACCCTGGGAGCGGTCGACCTGACCGTGGCTCGTGTCGCGGAGCCGCACCTCGACGCGCTCGCGATCCTGTCCGAGGCCGGTCACCCCGACTTCACCGATCCCGCTCTCGCCGGCTCCACGTGGGGGGTGTACGCCGCCGAGGGTCCTGGCGCGCGACTGTGCGCACACCTGGATCCACGTCGCGAGCCCGGTGCGTCGAACGCCTGGCAGCTGGACGGCACCAAGCCTTGGTGCTCGCTCGCGGAGGTCGTCGACCGTGCCCTGGTCACGGCCTGGATTGACGAGCACCAGCGCGGGTTGTTCGCCGTCTCGCTTCGTGGGTCGGAGGTGACCGTCCAGCCACGCGCATGGGTGTCCCACGGGCTGCGGGCCGTGCGCAGCACGCCCGCGTCGTTCCGATCGGCAGGCGCCACCCTCCTCGGCACACCAGATTGGTACCTCGAGCGCGACGGGTTCGCTTGGGGCGGCATCGGTGTCGCCGCGATCTGGTTCGGTGGCGCCGTGGGTGTTGCCCGGCGGCTGCGTCGACGGGCCGGTGAGAGAGAGCTGGACCAGATCGGGTGGGCACATCTCGGCACTATCGACGCGACGCTCCATGGTGCCAGGTCTGTGCTGCTGGCGTCCGCGGACGAGATCGACCAAGGCCGTGCCTGCGGACAGCGGGGCGCGCTCCTTGCGCTGCGGGTCCGTCAGGTCGTGGCCGACGCGGTCGAGACCACCATCCGCGTCGCCGATCACGCGCTCGGACCCGGGCCACTGACCGTCGAGGCCGAGCACGCAACCCGGATCTCCGACCTGCGCGTCTACGTGCGCCAGCACCACGCGGAACGTGACTCCGCGGCGCTGGGCAGGGCCACGGTCGCCGCCCTGCGGGAGGACCAGCCGTGGTGAGGCCGTTCACCCACGACAGTCTGGGAACCACGGCCGAGACCTGGGCGAAGAGACCGGAGTGGGAGCACGTTCTCCCGGCTCAGCTCGACGGCTTGGACCGCGTAGTGGTCGTGGCCGCGCACCCCGACGACGAGACTCTGGGCGCCGGCGGTCTGATGGCGACCGCTGCCGCGGCTGGCGTCGAGGTGCACCTGGTCGTCTGCACAGCCGGCGAGCATAGTCACCCGAGCTCGCCCACCCACCGGCCCGAGGTCCTCGCGATGCGCCGCAAGGACGAGGTTAGGGAAGCGCTCGGCGCGCTGGCACCTGGTGCGGGCCTCAGCCTCGTCAACATCCAGGACGGGCATGTCGACAAGCACGAACAGACGCTGGTCGACCTCCTTGTCTGCATGCTCGGAGACGCTCGCCGGACACTGGTCGTAGCCCCGTGGCGCCTCGACGCGCACCCCGACCACGAGGCAACCGGTCGCGCGGCGGCAACGGCTGCCCACCGCACCGGCGCGATGCTGTGGGAGTACCCGATCTGGTGGTGGCACTGGGCGCACCCGAACGAGGCACCGTGGAGCGACCTGCGCCGACTGAGGCTGACAGACGATGCGATCCGCCGCCGGGCAGAAGCACTCGCCCATCACCGCAGCCAGACCGAGCCGTTGTCCGAGGCACACGGAGACGAGGCCCTGCTCCAGCCGCACTTCCTCCGACACTTCACCGGCGACCACGAGCGCTTCATCGTGCGTCCGACGGCGGATGATGCCCTCGACCAGCTGCACCTCGCCGCGCGGGACCCGTGGGGGGTTGACGAGCGTCGGTACGAACAGCGCAAGCGAGCACTCACCACCGCGATGCTTCCCCGCGACCGGTTCACCCGCGGGTTGGAGGTCGGGTGCTCCGTCGGCGCGCTGACCGCCGAGCTCGCGCGCCGCTGCGACGTACTCGTGGCACTGGACTCCAGCCCTGCTGCGGTTGACGCGGCACGACGGCGGTTGACGCCTGACGCCGCTCCCAAGCGCGGCCGGGTGGAAATCACCTGCACAGAAGTGCCCATCTCCTGGCCGGACGGTTCGTTCGACCTTGTCGTGGTCTCGGAGATCGGCTACTTCCTGAGCCCGCGAGACCTCGACGACCTGATCGAGAAGATCCGGCAGTCGCTCACCTCGGACGGCGTCCTCCTGCTGTGCCACTCGAGCGGCCCGGTTGTCGGATGGGTGCTCGATGGCGTGCAGGTGCACGCCGCGATCGAAAGGGCAGGCATCCGGCCAGTCCAGGTCCGCCACACCGAACCGAAACTTCGAGGCGCTCGTCCTGTGCGCGGACAGCTCCTGGCCGGACGTTCACGCATGACCGTCCCGATCTCCGACACCGTCCCGCTCACCGTGCACGTCGTCATCCCGGCACACAACGAGGCCGAGCTGATCGGCCGGTGCCTGGCCTCGGTCCGCGACGCCGCTGCCCAATTTCGCGACCGCACCGGGGTGGTGGCGACCGTGACGGTCGTCGCCGACAGCTGCACCGACGCGACCCTCGAGATCGCCAACAAGTACGGCGCTGACGCACTTGTCATCCATGCCCGATGCGTCGGTCAAGCTCGCGACGTCGGGGTCCGACACGTGTTGGCGGTCTCAGAACCATCGGACGCATCGCACGTCTGGATCGCGATGACCGACGCGGACTCCACGGTCAGTCGGCACTGGCTCGAGACTCAGCTCCGGTCAGCAGCCAGCGGAAGCGGTCTCTGGATCGGCTCGGTGCACCCCGATCCGTCGAGCGTGTCACCCTCGGCGCTGGGTGAGTGGTGGTCGCGTCACCAGCCTCCCAGCCAACAACTCGACCGTCTGCCGGACCCGCTGCGTGTCCATGGCGCCAACCTCGGCTTCACCGCTGCCACCTTCCTCGCTACCGGAGGCTTCCCGCATATCGCGGAGCACGAGGACGTCGAGTTCGTCCGGGCCGCGCTCGACTCCGGCTGCACCTGGACCGTCGGGGGGCCGACCGTACGGACGTCGGGGCGTACCCAGGGACGAGCTCCCGGCGGATTCGCCGGGTACATCCGCATGCTGGTGGCAGAGCTAGAAGGCGCCTGAACGGGATCCCTCGACTGGTAGCGGCTTGACGGCTCGCTGCCTCTGGCGTCCTGCGGGCTCGGCCATGTGAGTGCATGGTCAACGGACGTCCCGTGCTTGTGGACGACCACGACCGCTCCGCGGACTCCACGTGCCTGGCGGGCAGCGGCAACCACGTCGTCGACGACCTCTGGTCGATGCCAGTGACAGCGGTGATGTCGACGGTGAGATGACCGTGGGCCGATCATCAAGCGCAAGGCCCGGACCCTGACGCCCGAGGAGTACACCGCCATCCTTGCCTCCCTCCCGTCGCAGCATCGGCTGCTGGTGGAGGCCGCGATCAACACCGGTCTGCGGTGGGGTGAGCTGATTGCGCTGAAGCCCCGCCACCTCGACCTCATCAAGCGCACGCTGAGGGTCGAGGAGACAGTCGTGGAGGTCTCGATCAAGAACTCCCCACGGGGCAGCGGATGCTGACCAAGCCCTACCCCAAGGACAACGACGCCCGCACCATGGCCCTTCCGGCCCTGCCCGATGCCGACCAGAAAAACCTCGACGCCCTCAACCGCATCCGCGCCAGGGAGCCCCACCCCGACGACGACACGACGAGCGAGCATCAGCAAGTGGACTGAGAGCCGAAACCACAGCCGCGCCAACTGCGTGTCAAAAGCAGCGCGACCCAACGGCATCGGCCGCGGCTACCCGTCCGTGCGCGCGCCACCCGCGACGGCACACCTATGCCCCGCAGCACCCTCCCCACGCGCAGGTCCTGTCACCGGCAGTGAACGCGTCAGCGATTCACCATCCGCATCCAGCACATCCCGCACGCCCACGCGAACTGACTGGTTGCCAGCGGAGATCCGACCCCCGCGCCATAATGACCGCGCGGCCGACGCCCAGTCAGGCGTGCCAGCGGATTCGACTTCGCGACCCCTTGTCCTCCGCCCCACAAGGCTGCGCTTCTGGTTTCCCGACGGCGGGCAGTGACCTGCGGGGACATACCGTCCACAGCGGCCCGAAGCTTTGCTCTGCACAGACACGATTCGAGGCCTCCGCTTCAATACTTCGGGAAAGGTGAGGCATCGTTCGACTGGCTCTCCCTCCAGGTACGCCTGGCAGCGCTTCCAGGGACCACGCCGTGGGTCGCTTCGAGTCGCCCGGAGCGGACCATGTCGGAGACTGCCTGGTAGTCCTGCTCGATCTGGTCCGCGTATCTCCGTGAGATGTCTGCGATCGCCGAGTCCGAAGTCCTCGCGCTTGACGAGGTAGTCGAGATGGCGATCGCGTATGCCGACCGGGCGTGGGCGCAGGCCAAGGTCCATCCGCTCTCCCGCGCGTTGAGTGCCAAGAGGGGCAAGGCGGGCGACTCGACGTAGCGGATGGACGCGCACGCGGATGAAGCGGTCTCACCCCGTCGCGGTTCGCGGGCGCGAGCATGAGCGCGGTCGCGATCCCGAGATGACCTTGTGTCAACGCAACACCGGACGGGCTGCTCAAGCGGTTCGCCAAGAGTGTCCTGGAGACTGCGCTCAACGCGGAGATGACCGAGCACCTAGGGACGTCGTGGGCCCTTCGACCTGCGCCGTCCGGCGAACCCTGATCGTCGGGATCATCATGCGTGGTGGGTGGACCGGGCTCCATGCCGTTCCCGGATCGAGGAGTGGCGGCGACGACCTTCCTGGGTCAGAGCGTGAACCCGGTCTCCAGGTGACCGAGCTGCTCATCGATCAGGTTGAGCAGTTCCGGCATGTTCCTCCCCACCAGCAGCATCGAGGAGAGCAGGATCCCCATCACTGCCCCCGTCGCGGCGACGACCTCGGGATCGTCTGTGGAGCGTGCGGAGCGTTCCGCGACCAGCTCGATCACCTGACGCATCGAGCTGATCATGAAGTCGGCGAAGGCGGCGCGAAGCTCCGGGACCGAAAGGATCAGGGCGTTGCGTTCCTCGGCGGCGTCCAACTGGTCCTGCGGCATGTCGGTGAAGGTTTCCCGGAGGGCGGCTCGGAAGGACGCCACCGCGCCGAGCCCGGGTGGCTGCGCTCGGAACCGCTCCACCATGATCGGGTCGTAGTCATCGGTGAGGACCAAGGCATCCTTGGTCTGGAAGTACCGGAAGAAGGTGCTTGGCGACACCTCGGCCGCCTCGGCAATCTGCTCCACGGTGGTCGCGCCGTAGCCCTGCTCGCGGAAGAGTCTGAGCGCCTCCTGCTGGATCGCGAACCGGGTGCGGGCCTTCTTCCGCTCACGCAGGCCTTGCCGCGCCCCCTCAGCTGGCTGCGTAGGATTCATGGTCCGATCCTGCCGGTTCCGTCTCGCTGGGCGCGGGCCGACTCGCCATGACATTGACCGCGAGTACCGCGCCTGCGACGGCAAGTCCGGCTCCGACCCAGAGCATCAAGTCCAGTCCGTCGACGAACGCCGACCGGGCCGCCACGAGCAGAGCGTCGGACCCGGTCGCGTGGGCGACCTGGACGGCCTCGACCACGCCGTCACGGACAGCCGCGACCAGGGACGGCGCGAGACTGTGCAGCGACGGGTCGTCCGCCGGGAGGCCAGAGCGGTAGCCGGCGCTGAGCACCGTGCCGAGAATGGCGGCACCAAAGGAGCTGCCAATCATGCGCAAGGCCTGGAGCACGGCGGAGCCTGTGCCGGTAGCGTCGGCCGCGAGCGCTCCCAGCGCGGTGTCCATCGACGTGGGCAGCGACAGGCCCAGGCCCACGCCACAGACAGCGGTCCACGCTGCGGAGAACTCGCCCCCGTCGCCGAGCCCAGTGCTGGCCCCCCAGGCAAGTCCAGTGGCCAGCACCACCATCCCGGCCGCCACCACCGGGCCCGCGCCCACTCGCTGCGCAATCATCCCTGACGGGATGGCGGTGACCAGCATTCCTGCGATCAGCGGGAGCAGTCGAAGCCCGCTGCCGTAGGCATCCAACCCACCTACGCCCTGCGCATACAGGGGAAGGGCGAAGAGCAACCCCATCATCACGAACGAGGCAACGGTGGCCAGAGATGCCCCGCCGGTGAACGCGCGCGAGCGGAACAGACGCAGGTCGACCAGGGGAGAGTCGACCCGACGCTCCCACCGGATAAAGAGGAGGACGAGGACAATGCCGAGCATCACCAGCCCGAAGCAGTGAGGGTCAGTCCAGCCACGCCGCCCGACCTCGATCACGCCGTAGCTGAGCACACTGAGGGACAGCGCCGACAGTACGATCCCCCCAGCGTCGACGCGGCCGCCCCGTGCACCCCGTGCCTCCGGCATGAGGATGCCGATGGCGATCAGTCCAACCGCCACCACGGGAAGGTTCATCAGGAAGACCCAGCCCCACCAAGCATGCGAGAGCAGCCAGCCACCCAGGATCGGGCCCGCCGGGAAGCCCAGCATCGTGACCGTCATCAAGATCCCGACCGCCCGAGAGCGCTCCTCCTCGCGGAACAGGAAGGGTGCCGCGGCCAGAGCCATCGGCAGGATCGCGGCAGCGCCGATACCCAGCAGCACCCGCGACACGATGAACCACCCTGCGCTGCCGGAGACAGCGCACGCGAGCGACCCGATACCGAACACGAGCAGGGCGACCAGGAGAACCCGCTTGCGGCCCCACCGGTCCCCCAGCATCCCGGCCGGGATCATCGCGGCAGCGAACGCCAGCGTGTAGGCAACCACGAACCACTGGAGCTGACCGATGGAGGCGCCCAGCTCCGCGCCGAGCGTGGGCAGAGCCACGCTCAGGATCGTGCCGTCGAGCCCCACGGCAAGTACGGCCGGGACCAGCGACAGCAGAGCCCACCAACGCCGGGGCGAATCCTGAATGTTCATTCTCCCACCTTCGCGTATAGTGGCAGTGACTGTCATTAGCGTGTCACAATCAACTCGAAGACGCAACCACATTGGAGCGACGCTAGACCGCGCTCGAGTCCAGCCCCGCGGTCCGTCATCGAGGAGCCGATGCCCTCGATTCCCGATCTGCGGGTCGGATCGTGAGTGTCGAGTTGCCTTGGCCGGCCACGTGTCGGGAGGCACCCAGACGGTCGGCAGATCGGCGCGGTGAGCCTCGGCTTGTCGTCGCGGGTGGTGTCGGGCTGGATAATGGGTTCTTGAGCCAGACATGGATCGAACAGGTGACCCCCCCAATGCCGAACGAGGTGCCGCCACGTATCAGCGAGGACGACCGCGATGTGACCGTGAGGCGCCTGCAGCAAGCATTCGCTGAGGGTCACATCTCGCACGCGGCGATGGGCGATCACGTCCAAGCGGTCCTGACCGCCAACACCCCAGATGACCTGGTTCCGGTTCAGCCGAGCAGGAAGGCGGGGGAATGCCGGGCCTGCGGGTGCCGTTCTCGCTGTCATGGCGCAGCACTGGGTCGCGGCACGGCCGGGGGGCCTGGAAGTCTTCGACTTCGTGTCATACGACCTGCCGCCCGCGTCCGGTGAGGTCACCGTCGAGGTGCGCGCGGCGGGGGTGAACCCAGCCGATGCCTCGCACGTCGCCGAGGGCAGACGAGGGCCGTTCCCTCGAGGCGTCGGGTACGAGATCGCCGGGCTCACGGCGATCGGTCCCGCCCACCGCGCACCGCGCTCGCCGCAGGAGTCGGTCGGCCGCAGCGATGGCCGGCCTGAGAGGCGCAGCGGAGCGAATGGCGCCTCGTTATCGTGGCGTCCCGGCTGTTAATCAAGACCGGTGTCGAGGAGGTGGCTCTCTCATGTCCGCGTTTGTCCCCGGGCTCGAACTGAGCCGGCAGTTCTACGCGGAGCTCGTCCAGCCGATCCTCGGTGCCAGGTTTCCTGGTCTGCCGCACAGTGCGGCACTACTCGGTCGCGGGTCCGAGGTGCTCGGCTTCGACGACGAGATGTCGACCGATCACGACTGGAAACCGCGGGTTCTGCTCTTCCTGGGCGAGGCGGACCAGGCTCGCCACGGCGGGGCCGTGGGCGACAGGTTGCGGAGCGAACTGCCACCGCGGTTTCGGGGCCGTCCGGTCGATCATGAGATCCACACGGTGCGTGGCTACTTTCTGGAGCGACTGGCCGTCGACGTCTACGGGGAGCTCCAGGCGCGCGACTGGCTCACTTTCCCCGAGCAGGCGCTCCGGACGTTCACCGCGGGCGCGGTCTACCACGACGAGGTTGGTCTGCAGGCCGTCCGCGACCGCCTGGCCTACTACCCGCGCGACGTTTGGCTCTATCTGCTGGTGGCCGGCTGGTGGCGCGTCCACCCGGAAGCCAACCTGGTGGGCAGGGCCGGCTCGGTAGGAGATGAGCTGGGATCGGCGCTGATCGGATCGCGGCTCGTGTCGGACCTGATGCGGCTGTGCTTTCTGATGGAACGACAGTACGCGCCGTACTCGAAGTGGTTCGGCACGGCGTTCTCCCGACTGGAGTGCGGACCCGAGTTGTCACCAATCCTGAGGAAGGTCCTTCAGGTCGAGACCTGGCAGGAACGGGAGGTTGCGCTGATGGTGGCCTACGAGAAACTGGTGGTGATGCACAACGAGTTGCGGCTCACCGAGCATGTCTCCACCCACGTCGAGCAAATGTGGAACCGGCCGTTCAAGGTCGCCTGGGCAGACATCCCCGGTCTACTGCGGGCCGAGATCCAGGATCCGGCCGTAGTGAGCATCGCCGAACGTTGGCCCGTCGGTCCGGTCGACCAGTTCCGGGACCTCCTCTGGCCTCCCCGGAACCGCCGCCTACTGCTTCGCCTCTTCGACCAGGCAGAAAGAGGAAGGCGCACGTCAGCATCCTGACCTGCCCTTGCGTCAGCCGGTGGTGCGCCTCGTGCTCACATGGCGGGCCACTCGTCGCCTACATTGCAGCCCGCCGCCGTCGAGGGTCACGTTGCCGCGTCAGATCGCGGCCGCCCCTCACACGTGCGCAGAGTGGTACCTACGCCAGAGCATCACGCAGGTACCACAAGTCCCCGACCGCGTGAGTCGGGGGAACCCAGTTGAACGGGGGCGGCCCGCGTGGCTCCGGAGAGTCGCCCCGCAGCTACTACGCTGAGCCATTGAGGCTTGTGAACCCGGTGACTGCTCTAGCCACCCCAGGGACCAGGGCCAAGAAGGCTCGGGTCGGCTGGGGTCAAGTCCCGACACCATGTCTGTGCAGGGGCGGTCAGGTCGTTTCGAAGGGCGAGGCCGCCTGACCAGCTCGGGTGCATGCTGGGTGTATCACCGGGGAGTCGATGTGAGCGGGGAAGCACGTCGACCGAACTGGGGTTTCTTGCTTCGCAGTCGGGACCCCAGCGCGGGAGGGTCCCTGGGACATGCGGCGGCCCGCCGTTCTGTGCGCTCCCCCCTTGGGCCGGGAACGGCGGGTTCGTCAAGATCGGCATGGACTTCGCTGACTGAGCTGAGGGAACCGCCCCGGCGCGATTGCGGGGCGGCTCTGTTGTCGCTTCGAACCGAGGCTGGCGTGGCTCCGAGGATCGCGGGTGAGGTGGCAGAATTGATGCTGACCGATCGCCAACCTTGAGGCGCACGGTCGACCCGCCCGACGGCGCCACGTGAGCCGCCGGGCGGGTCTCGTCTCGAGCAGCCAAGCGCCGACCGCCCGTGATGACTGCCAGCGCACACCAGCGGCGCCCGGCATCGTGCGCCGGGGGCCGATTGCAGGGCCGAGGCTAACTCGTGCAGCGGTTCCCCGCTCGTGCAACGGCACTACGCTCGGCTTCGTGGGCAACCTTCCGTCCGGACACCTGTGTGCGGTGTGCGGCGCTCGGGTCGAGCAGGCCGTGACGGACTGGTCCGACGAGGACGGGCGCCGGCTGGTCGTCGACGAGACGCCGCTGTGGTGCGCGGAGTGCTCTGCCTCGAACGCCGGTCGGCGGGTCGGATACCCGGGTACGACGGGTTGACCGAGATCTCCGTCGAGGGAGTCGTCGGTGTGCGTCGGGTCTCCGGTCGGATCGTCCGCTAGTCCTCAGCTGGCCGCACCACGATGATCAACGGATGTGGCACGTACACGGCACGAGGCCGGTTCCATTTCTGGAAACCGGCCCCTGACGCGAAGATTCCCTTCGCGTCAGACGTGCCATACAGGAAGATTCTCCTGTCCCGCGAGGACCTGAACGTTCAACGCAACGGTGCCGCGAGGCCGTTAGGAGAGGAGCGCCGGTAGGAGCGGTGGGCCACTCGAAGGGCCACATGGCCGCGCTAGCCTTGTTCGCCCCGCCACCGGTCACCTGCCCCGAGACATCACGGGGGCCACACCCGGAGAGCGACCTTTCCGATGATGGATCGAACCGGGACTGGCCCGAACGAGCGCGAGTCCACCGAGCCGAGGCGGTGGTCGCCGAGCACGAACACCGTGCCTTGGGGGACGCGCACCGGCCCGAAGTAGGTCCCGTCGACCTGGGCCCGGTCGACGTAGGGTTCGGGTACCGGCTTCCCACCGACGGTCAACACCCCGTCCGCGATCCCCACCGTCTGGCCGCCGACGGCGGCCACCCGCTTGATCATCAGGTCACCGCTTGCGGGACTGCGGACGACCACGACGTCACCCGACGACGGTTTGCGGGCGTGCGCGCCGAGCTTCTGCACCAGCACTTCGTCGCCCGTACTGAAGCTGGGGCTCATGGAGTCGGAGGAGACCCGCATCGGCTCCGCGACGAAGCGCAGGCTCACCATCGCGACGACGATAACCCCGAGCGTGATCAGGATCGGGCGCAGCCTCACCTGGGGAGTGCGACGCTCCGTGTCCACTCCAGGCGCGGTGCTCACCCCAGCACGCCGATGGCCCTGGCGGCGACGGCCAGGAGTCCGAGGCCCATCAGTGCGTTCGTGGTGACCCGGCGCGGGTTCGTCGGCAAGAGAGCCACCAGCATCACGAGCAGAGCCAGCTCCGCCAGCAGGCAGGTCATATCCAGGAGGCCCACCGGCTCGATGCTGGAGCGCGGGAAGATCGGTACCCCGTTGCCCGCGGCACCTGCCACGGGCAGATGCTCGACGTGTCCCTCATCGTGCGCGGGGAGGAACGGGAGCGCGGCGGTGCGGCTGAGGACGTAGAGACAGACGAGCCCGGCGTTGGCTGCCACACCGACCAGGAGTCCCCTGGTCCCGAGTCCTCTCACGAGCGCGACACCAAACGCGAGCTGGCCGGTCCCGGCGAGCACGAAGAAGGTCCCGAGCACCCACGACTCGTGGAAGTGCTCAGGGGCCACCCAGAGGTGGATCAACCCCGCCACGCCGGTGAGGACGACGCCGGCCGTTGCGTACTCGACGGCGTTCGCTCGCCCGGAGGCGTCCTGGTCCAACTGCTGAGGTATCGGCATCGCCGGCCTCAGAGCGGTCCCTCGGGAAGTCGCTGCGCCGGTGCGGAGAAGGGGTCGTCGCTCGCCCGGTTGGGGTCGATGATGTTGAACTGGCCCATCATGTCGTGGTCCTCGTGGACGAGGTTGTGGCAGTGCTCCATGTATTTGCCGCGCCCGTCGTCGAACTTGATCAGCAGCCGCACCGACTCGCCCTCCCCGAGGAAGACCACGTCCTTCGCGCCGCGCTCTTGTGGCTGGGGCGGACGCCCGTTGCGGCTGAGGATCCGGAAGTCGATGAAGTGGATGTGGGCGGGGTGGTGCCACCCTCCGGACTTGTTGACGAGATTCCATATCTCGACGTCGTTGGTTCGAGGACTCGCCAGGACCTTGGTGAAGTTGCTGGCGATGACGTCGTCCCAGGTGCCGCCGTTGATGGTCCACTGGCCGTCGTCGCGGACGAACTCCATCGTCCGCGTTCTGATCGAGTCGCTCTCGTTGACCAGCATCGCCGGCTGGGTGGGGTCGAGGACGTCCGGGATCAGGTTGCCGCTGGGGTCGAAGGCGTCGCCGATCACATCGAACGCCATGACCTTGTTGGTGTTGGTGAAGTTGATGTCGTTCTCGATATTCCCGTTGCGGAGGATGATGCGTGTGCCGACGGGATAGTTCTTGAAGTCGATGACCACCTCGTAGCGCTCCGCGACGCCGTGCCGGAACGTGGTCACGGGGATGGGCGTCGGAACGAGTCCCCCGTCGGTGCCGATGATCGTCATAGTGTCGCCGGTGCTCAGCGACCACCGGAAGGAGCGGCTCACCGAGGCGTTGAGGATCCTGAAGCGGTACTTGCGCTTCTTCACCTGCATGACCGGCCAGGGCCTGCCGTTGACCAGGATCACGTCACCGAAGAAACCCGACTCGTCGTTGGGTTCGAACAGGAGGGACCCGTCGCTGTTGAGCATCGTGTCGCCGACGGTGAGGGGCACGTCGAACTCGCCGTGCGGGATGGGGAGGCTCTGCTCCAGGGCGTCGATGAGGTGGTACTGGCCCGCCAGACCCATCGAGACGTTCTCCGCGGTGTGATGGACGCCGTGGTCGTGGTACCACAACGTCCTGGCGTGCTGGGTGTTCGGGTAGAGGTAGTCCTTGTACTCCCCGGGGTTCGTGATGTCGCTGGCGTAGCCGTCGTACTGAGGCAGCGAGACCGAGCCGTGCAGGTGAACCGAGGTGTACGGAACGTACTTCAGCACCGGGTGGACGGGCGGCAGGTTGTTGATCTGGCGGACCACAGTCTTGCGGCCCCGCTGGATCCGGAACGTCGGGCCGGGGACGAGACCGTTGTAGCCCCACATCTGGGTCGGCAGGCCGGGCACGATCTCGACCAAGGTCGGCTTCATCGTGATCCGGTAGAAGTCGGTGACGCTGACCGGGTCGGAACGCACCGGAGAGATCACCGGCGGCACCGCGAACGGCGTGGTGAACGGAGCCGGCAGGCGGCTCGACGCGATCCGGTTCCCACAGCGGACGCGGCACTGACCGAGCGCTCGAGCGGCAGGGCTACTGCCGCCCCCCCAAGCACCGACATCTTGACCAGATCACGACGCGACAGACTCATGGTCAATCCCCAAAGGCCCCCACGCCCCGCCCAAATCTACTCCCGGACGGGACAGCTTGAGTCGCTGGTGCAGACCGGTCATGTCTGACTCAGTGATCCCCCAGGTCCGACTCGATCACCACATCGCGCCGCGTCCGCAGAACCGGGACGCTCCGATGACGTGGCCCCCGCTGGGCCGCGAAGTCATCGGTCGAGGGGATGCCCAGAAGTAGCTGAGTCTCGACCAGTGCACGAGGATGCCTCGATCCGCGTGGACGAGCACGTGCATCATTTCGCGTCAGCCCGCGGACTGAGCCTGAAGACGTCACGCCGTCCGCAAGTCGCGGCGCCCGCACCGCCTGGGCCGACTGGCACGCGTTGACGGTCGTGGGCACGATGGTCTCGAGAACCGCTCGCGAGAGGGAAGGTGCGTGGCTGCCGGGGAGGCGACATCGGACGGCGTACCGCTGCCGGCACTGACGTGGCGGGGGATGGTCGTGGTGTGCGCGGTCCTCGCCGTGGTCCTGCTCTTCGCCAGCTCCCGCTACGGCTACCACCGCGACGAGCTGTACTTCATCGCCTGCGGCCAACATCTGGCCTGGAGCTATCCCGACCAGGGCATGATCACACCCCTGCTCGCCGCCACGTTCGACGCGCTCGGGCACGGGTCCCTGGTCGTGTTCCGGCTGCCCGCCGTGGCCTCGGTGGTCGGCGCGGCCTGGTTGACCGGGTTGACGGCCCGCGAGCTCGGCGGCCGCGCACGGGCGCAGGTCCTCGCGACCTTCACTGTCGCTGTCAGCACGGTCGGTCTGCTCGCAGGGCACCTGCTCGCGACGGCCACCCTGGACCTCGTGGTGTGGGTGGCCGTCACCTGGGTCGCGCTGCGCATCGCCCGCACCGGGCGGACACGCTTGTGGGTGGTCGCCGGAGTGCTCGTCGGGCTCGGCCTGCTCAACAAGGACCTGGTCCCTGTGCTGGCCCTGGCGCTGACCCTGGGCATGCTCACCGCGCCCGGCGGGCGGTCTCTGGTCCTCAACCGCTGGTACGCCGTCGGTGCGGTGATCGCCGTAGCCGCCTGGGCGCCGGGGCTCGTCTGGCAGGCGCAGCACGGCTGGCCGCAGGTCACGCTCGCCCGGATGATCCGCGACGAGTACGGCACTGCCGACGAGCGGATCGGGTTCCTGGTGCTCCAGATCGTCCTGTTCAGCCTGGGCGCCTCGGTGCTCTGGATCATCGGCGCGGTGCGCGCCTGGCGCGACCCTCGGTGGCGCTTCGCCCGCGTGCTCGCGGTGTCCTGGCTGGTCGCGCTCATCGTCTTCGCTGTGACCGCCGGTCAGGGCTATTACACGGTCGGTGTCTACCCGGCGCTGATCGCGGCCGGCTGCGTGGTCGTCGAGCGGCGGCCTCGGGTGTACTGGGCCATGGCGGTCGTTGTCGCCGTCACCTCGGCGGCCGTGATGCCGGCCCCGCTGCCGATCCTGCCGCCGCAGACCCTGGCCGCATCCGGCTGGGCAGGCCCCGCCGAGCAACAACTTGAGATGCTCGGCTGGCCCCGCGAGGTCGGCCTCGTCGCCGCGACCTACCGGAGCATCCCCGCCGAACGCCGCGCCCACGCGGTGATCCTCACCGCGAACTACGGCGAGGCGGGGGCGGTCGACCGCTACCGAACCAGGTTCGGGTTGCCCGCGGCATACAGCGGCCTGAACGCATTCGGGCTGTGGGGACCGCCGCCGGCTTCCGGACGGCCCGTCGTCCTGGTGTGGGAGGACGCGCGACCACCGACGTACCTGCGCGGGTGTCGGTTCGTACGCCGGGTCGGCGGCCCGGTGCCCAACGAGGAGCACGACAACGCCCGCATCTTCCTGTGCGCCGGACCGCGCGGGACGTGGGCGTCGATCTGGCCGCGAGTGGCGCACCTGTCGAACTGACCCCGACCGCCGGATGCAGTCGGCTCCTGCTACAGGTGCCCGGCAAACATCACCATCGACAGCCAGGTACGTGCTCGCCCGGCGATCATCTCCCCGACTAGCCCGGCCACACCCACCACGAGTGTTCGGGCTGGGGGTCCGGACACAAAACAGCGCCTCACGGGCATTGCCGCCCAGATCGCGAGCGGGCCAACGCGTGCCCGGAGGAGACGGCGGTCATTCCGCCGCCTAGCCGTACGTCGGGGCGGTCGCCTCGACGAACACCTCGTCTCCACGGAGATGATGCCCGGAGTGACCAGGTGGGCCCAGACACCCAGATGGCCACCAGGATGACGGGCCAAGGTAGGGAAGACGTCCGGTTTCTCTCGTTGTCCGCGGGGCCTTCGCTACTAGCGATGCCGATGAGTTCCACTCAATCACAGTGCAAATGGACATTGAGTTTGTGGCGCGCCATTCGAGTCTGGGGCTGCCGTCGATTTCTCGGTTCGATGAGACGGGAATGGCATCGGTGGAGCCGATGATGGTTTCTCGGTGTCCGGCGTCAAGCGGTTGCCCCCCTTCGCCTGAGCCGGGTCGGTTCGAATCGTCGCAGTAGTTTCATCGTGGACGAGACACGAAGGAGGGGGTGGGCATGCTTCAGTTCCTATGTAGGAGGGGCTTTGGTACACCGTCGTTGGGGCGAGCGGCTTGAGTACGGGGAAGGCGAGGGGTACAAGCTCTGCCGCCGCTGCGGCGCTCGACGCTCCGGGCGGCCGGTGGCCCCCCGGACGAGGCACCGCATCTCCTCAACGACCGGTAGTCTCCCAGGAGGAGACGCTCCAGCACGTTGTCACCGTCGCAGGAGGAACTCATGCGCTCCCGGTTCTCGACCCGCGCTCCCGGTTCTCGACCCGCTCAGCCCGGCTTCGATAACAAGTCCGCTGGCATGGGATCGCTGGCGGTCTCTACCGCGCTTCGACCAGGGCGAGCAACGTCTTTCTATGCCGCGATCCGAGAGGTCATGCCGACATCCAGTAAGCCGCGGCGACCCTGAGCTGCCGGGATCAGGTCGCGCGCCGCGCTCTCGCACCACCGGGCGTGAGAGCCTTGCGAAGTGAACTCGGAGATGCGAGTCGAGCAGCGTGCGGAGTTGGTGGTCTACCCGACAGAGGAGACTGACGACTTCGATCCGGATGCGTTGACAGCGCTCCTCGGCATCACTCCGACCAAGCTCTACCGAAAGGATGAGGTTCTCAAGACCGGGCGGGTCCGGCCCTTCAGTGCATGGATGTGGGAGACGGCGGAACGACTCGAGCACGACAGCGAACGCCTAGTCCAGGAGGTTCTCGACACATTCGAGGCTGTCGCGGTTCAGCTTGCGAGTGCTCGGTCGGGATGGGGTCTCGATCTCCAGGTGGGTCTGGTGATTTCTATGTACGGCTCGATCGACATGGCTCCTGATGGCGCGTCTGGAGCGGTTGTCTCAACTCCAGCCCTATATTTGTCTTCCCAAACGCTTCGTCGGCTCTCCGAGCTCGGCTGCTCCCTGGACATCGGCACGTACATGATCACACCTGAGTGACGCGGCCGAACTCGCCCGAACAGTCGCAGACAGCGTGAGCACCGCGGCCATCCGCACATCACCGCCGGTCGCTCAATGCGGAAGCGTCGGTCTGGGAGCCTGATGGATCATCCACGCGCAGCCCCGAGGAGTCCTATGCCGCAGACGATCACATATCGGGGACCGAGGGTCCTGGTGGGTGCGCTCGCACACCTGCTGCGTGAGGAGGGCGTGGAGTTCAAGCAGCCCCGGGAGGACCGCACAGAAGTCGTTGAGGTGGCGGTGGTGGTCTTGGCGGTGAGAGCCGGAGACAAAGTGCTCGATCGGACTCTGGACGCCATGATCGACGCCGCAGTCGCGAGGTTCAAGAAGCGCTTTGGCGACGATGTCGCGTCCGTCGAGATCGCGAATAGCGAGGACCAGCGCTAGGCGTTGTTGTCAGGCCCCGAGTCAAGACGGCGGAGTGTCACACTCACGCCGCCGCGGCCATCCGGTCTATGCCGCGATCCGCGCGCACGAACGTTCGTCTTACCACCGCCGATGACGGTCAGAAACCATGCCGCTATCCCCAGCGGCACGCTCGAACTGCGGCGCCGCCTCTTCCTCCTCCCCCGCTGGCGGTCGGGCCAATGGCGCTCTGTGCGGACGGTCTACCCCTCAACACTGGGCCGACGGTCATGCAGAGTCACCCCTTGGTTCGGTCTAGCTTTCGCGCTGCGAGTCAAGACTGAGTAGGGCAGGAGTAGTCAGACAGTGCCGAACGTCCCGCTTGGACACGACCGGCGACCCTGCCCCGCGCCGACTTGCCGGCACAGGATGGAGGTGTCGCCTGACCGTGCGAGCACGTTCACCTGAGCTTCGGCAGCACCGGGTCAGCGAACCGACGAAAGGTTCAACCATGCAGGCCGCAGTCGTCACCGCCTTTTCCGATGCACTTGAGATCGTCCAACGCGATATCCCCGAGCCCGGAGCCGGCCAGGTCCTGATACGCCTCGAGGCGTGCGGCCTGTGCCACACCGATATCCACGCGGCCCGGGGCGACTGGCCCGTCAAGCCCGCGCTGCCCTTCGTCCCCGGCCACGAGGGCATCGGCATCATCGAGAAGCTGGGCGCAGGGGTCACCGGTCGGACCGTGGGCGAGCGCGTCTCCATCGCTTGGCTGGGGTCGGCCTGCGGCGAGTGCCGCTACTGCGTCGACGGTCGCGAGACCCTGTGCGAGGAGCAGCAAAACAGCGGCTACTCGATAGACGGAGCATTCGCCGAGTACGCCGTCGCCAGTGCGACGTACGTCGTCCCGGTCCCCGACGGCATCAGCTCGATCGACGCCGCGCCCCTGAGCTGTGCGGGAGTCACGACCTACAAGGCAGTCAAGGTCGCCCAGATCAAGCCGACCGAGCTCGTCGGCATCTTCGGCATCGGCGGCCTCGGCCACCTGGCGGTCCAGTACGCCCGGATCATGGGCGGGACCGTGGCTGCCATCGACATTGAGCAGCCAAAACTCGACCTCGCCGCCGAGCTCGGCGCCGAGCACCTCATCGACGCAGCGACCGTTGACCCGGTCGTCGCCCTCCAGGCCCTAGGCGGACTCGACGTAGCCGTAGTGCTGGCCGCGTCACCCCGGGTCTTCGAGCAGGCATTCGCTTCGCTTCGCCGCGGCGGACGCCTCGTGTGCGTGGCGTTGCCCGCGGACGGCGGGGCCATGACCATCCCCATCTTCGAGACTGTGCTCAAGGGCATCTCCATCATCGGGTCCATCGTCGGCACCCGCCAGGACCTCGCGGAGGTCTTCGCACTCCACGCAGCCGGCAAGACCCGGGTAATCGCCGAGACCAGAGGGCTCGAAGACGTCAACGAGGCGATGGCAGAGGTGCTCTCCGGCAAGGTCCCGGCACGACTCGTCTTCGACTACGTCACAGTCCCGGCCACGGTTTGAAGCAGCGGACCGTCGCATGCTGGCGGGGCGAGTCCCTCGTCTAGGTAGACCGGACGGTCACTGGGTGCCCCGACTGCGAAGCGAACCGCCAGCACGGTCGCTGTCCAGCCCGGTTGCGTCGACCCTGGATGGCGACCGTATGCCACCCAAGGGCGAAATACTCGAGCGCAACCGCCGATCCGGCGTGATTGGAACATGGGACCGGGTTACCAGCAAAGAGCTGGACCACAGCCAACGTCTCAAGCCTGCTCGTGGCGCACGAGCCACTGACTCGATCTGACAAGACCCCAGGCAGGAATGCCGCCTGGGGCCGACGACTCACGGGCGCGGTGAGAGGTGACTCCTCGAGCGATGGAGCCAACTCGCGTCGCCCGTCGGGGCATCACGTCGCCGATCCCGAACGGGCATTGGTCCTGGGAGTAGAGACCGTAGTTGAGGTGGGGAGACCAGGTTGCCATCGCGTCGTACCGGCGCAGACCTCACGTCGTGCCATGGCATGCGGCTCAGACTCCGAGGTCGGCGACGACCCTGACCAGCTTGCCTTCGCGCACCACTCGCGCCGTCGTGTCGTAGCGTTTGCCTGCGAGCCGCAGGCGTACAGGATGTGGATCCTTGAAGTTGCGCCACCATGTCTTGCTCTCAGCCATCCCCACTCTGATACGGACGGTCCGCCCCTCGGTGGCGTACAGCGTGACGAGTCGGTGGCTCTTGCCGGACCGGCGCCCGTCGTACTCGACCACCGCGAACCGTCGTCCGAGCGCTCGACCTCTCCGACTCTGGAGAATGGGGATCAGGGCTTTGTTCGCCAAGGCGCGTGGCCGGTGGCTGGATGTCGACATGTTGGGAAGCCTCGTGCCCTGGGTCAGGCTGTGCTAGAGCCGAAGGTCCCACGTCATGGGTGGCCAGCGATCTCAAGCGGCACGCGTCGGAGCCTCGCTACTCACCCGCGATCCGGGACGATCGCGTGCCCACCGTTGACGGCAACCGGGATGGGGACGACGACAGGCGTCGCGGCCCGCTCGTACGTTCTCGATGGCGACGACGGACTTCACCGCGTCGACCACTCGGTGATAGGCGACGGCCGAGACGTCGACGCTGACGTTGTCGCGCGTGATGATGCCCTGGGACTGGATGGGCATCGTCACGATCCTCTTGGAGACGCGTACATCACATCGACGAACGGGATGATCAGCTGCAGCCCGGGCTCCGCGACCCCTGTACACGTCCGGGGCGAAAGACGACGCCGATCTCGTACTGCTTGACGACCTTGACCGACATCGCGAACGCCGCCAGAGCGATGGCTAAGACGAGGACGATCTCGGAGGTGGTCACGGCGGTGCTCCTGTCGATCGGGCTGTGGCCCTCACCGCACCACCCAGCTCAAGCCGGCGGCTGTGCCAGAAGTCCCCCTCTGCCCGGGTTCGGGTCAGACGCACGTCTCAGCCCACGAGCCAGCGGAGGAGGTCGACGTAGGCCTCCAGGTGGCGGTCCCCGAGGAAGCGCTCATACACGGTCCGGCGCCCGGCGTCGCCGAGGGCCTTGCACAGCTCGGGGTCGCCGAACAACGTCGTCAGTGCGTCGCCGAGAGCGCGCACCTCGGTCGGATCACGCAGGAGGACTCCGTCGACCAGGTCGGTGATCTGGTCCACGATTCCACCCACGGCCGAGGCCACCACGGGGCGGCCCTTCCACATCGCCTCGGTGACGGTGAGGCCGAAGCCCTCGACCAGGCTCTTCTGGACCACGATGCTCGCTCGACGCTGCAACGCGTTGACCAGAATCGCGTTGGCACCTTCGACAATTCCGGAGCGGAGCCGACACTGCCTGAACCATCGCATCGCTGAGGTCTTGGTTCTTCGCACTCAACGGATCGATCGAAGGAGTGATGATGCGCACCGCCTCCGTCCGGCACCGGGCCGGGACATAGGCACTGCGCGAGAAGACGAACGCGTCGGCGTGCTGGAGCATCGGCCGCAGGAAGTCCCAGGCGCGATCGGTCAGCTCGTTCGAGGTGTCCCGGCCGACGTGGCAGCGCCACACCACCAGCGCCCCTGCGGCACGAAGCCGGTCCACCATGCCGGCCGTCTGCGGGTCGTGCAGCAAGACGACGTCACCGACCGAAACCCGGGCGGTCATCTCCTCGATGTCGGCCTCCAGGGCATCGGCCACCACGCCGTGCTCTGCCTCACCCAGATGTCCTCCGTCACCCGGCTCGCCGTGCAGCATGTTGTGCACACGCTTGGTGACCGTGAAGAACTCCGGGCTGCCGGTGAGGACGAGCCAGCGGGTGTCCACGTAGACCCCACGCACGTAGGCGAGCAGGGTCTGCAGCATCTCGGCCACGCCTCCGCCCTGTGCGGTGGCATTCACGTTCCAGATCACGCGACCGTTGGTGAGCGAACGCGCCTCGGCTGCCACGTCCGCGAACCGAATGATGCGATCCGGTGCAGCAGGTCACTGAACCGGTCCATCCGCAGAGACTGGATCTCGACATCCTGCATCGTCGCCGCACTCCCTACCGTCGTCACAGAAGGCTTGATCATGGATATGCCTCCGGGTCGAAGTTCCTGATCGTGTCGACCCTGCCCGGAGGGTACGGGAACACGCTAGAGCAGAAGGTCCCGAACGGCACCACTCCGAGAGCGGACCGCCGAGTCCGCCAGCATGGCTCCTGCTCATGGGCCCGATCTCTCGGGACCTACGCCCCTGCCGCCCACGCCCTTGCCGAGCGAGGCTCGGACCAACCGAGGAGGCACACCCATGAGCACACCCACCCGGGCCTTCGCTCTGCCGCGTCATCGAGCTGGCCTGTCGTGCCCCGAGCGTGCACAACACCCAGCCCTGGCGCTGGCGCGTCGTCGATGACGCCACGATCGAGCTGTACGCCGACCGGCACCGCCAGCTGCAGGTCAGCGACCCCTCCGGGCGCAACCTGGCCACTGAGCTGCGGCGCCGCGCTCCATCACGGCTTCGTGGCCGCGCAGGCGCTGGGCCTCACGCCGACCATCGAGCTGATGCCGTTGCGCGAGGACGAGGACCTCCTCGCGCGGATCACGCCTCGCCCCGGGCACCCGGACCGACGAAGCGCGTCGAGTCGCTGCAGGCCCTCGAGGAGCGACGCACCGACCGGCGTCGCTTCACGTCCTGGCCGATACCCGACTCCCGACTGGCCCACCTGGCCAAGGCAGCCTCGGGGTGGGGAGCCCATGCCATCCCGATCACCGATGTGACCACCCGCTTCCGCGCCGAGCAGCTGGTCGAAGCGCGCATGGCCGTCGCAGGCCTCAGATCCGCGGTTCGCCGAGGAGCAACGCACGTGGACCGTCCACAGCCGCGTGGACGGGATCCCGATGGCCAACGCGATGCCGCACCGGCACACGGCCGTCCGTCGACCCGACCCAACCGTTTCGCGTCCGCGAGCGACGCGGAGGCCATCGAGGCTGCCGAGGCAGCCCGCGTGGTCGAGAGCTCCGACGGCCTGATGGCCATCTGCTCCGCCGCCGACGACCAGCTGTCGTGGCTGAAGGCGGGACAGGCGCTCAGCGCGCTGTGGCTGCAGGCCACCCGTGACGGTCTCTCGATCGTGCCGCTGAGCCAGGTCATCGAGGTCGACGAAACCCGTGAGGCACTGCACGAGGACGTCTTCGACGGCATGGCCCGTCCGCAGATCCTGGTCCGGGTCGGCTGGCTGGAGAGCACCCGCACGCGCCTCGACCGCACGCCGCGGCGACCGGTCGCCGAAGTTCTCGAGGACTGAGCGACTGCACGAGTGACCACCTACGTCCGCGACTTCGCCGAAGGCGACCGGTCCCAGTCGGACCTGCTGGGAGGCAAGGGCGCGAACCTTGCGGAGATGTGCCGGCTCGGGCTCCCGGTGCCTCCGGGCTTCACCATCACCACCGAGGCCTGTCGCGCCTACCTGCGCGACGGTGCCGTTCCGGACGGTCTCGACAGCGAGGTGGGCGAGCACCTCGCCCGTCTCGAACGACACATGGACCGCCGGCTGGGTGACCGCTCGGACCCCCTGCTGGTCTCGGTCCGTTCGGGCTCGAAGTTCTCGATGCCGGGCATGATGGAGACCGTCCTGGACGTCGGCCTCAACGACGAGTCCGTGCACGGCCTGGCCCGTCACGGTGGCGAGCGCTTCGCCCTCGACTCCTACCGTCGCCTCATCCAGATGTTCGGGAGCACCGTGCTCGGGATCGAGCCCAAGGTGTTCGCCACCGCGCTCGCCGAGCTCAAGGACAGTCGCTCGCGCGCGGACGACGCCGGCCTCGACGTCGACGACCTGCGCGAGCTGGTGAGCACCTACCAGGCGCTCGTGCTGCAGTACGCCGGACGCGGCTTCCCCCAGGACCCTCGCGAGCAGCTCGACCTCGCCGTACGGGCGGTCTTCGACTCCTGGCACACGCCGCGGGCCGCCTTCTACCGACAGCGCGAGCACATCTCCGAGGACCTCGGCACGGCTGTGAACGTGCAGGCGATGGTCTTCGGCAACCGAGGTTCGTCCTCCGGCTCCGGGGTGGCGTTCACGCGCGACCCGGCCACGGGCGCCAGCGGCGTGTACGGCGACTACCTGCAGCACGCACAGGGCGAGGACGTCGTCTCCGGCATCCGCAACACGGTGCCCCTGATCGACCTCGCCGAGCTGGACAAGGCTTCCTACGACGAGCTCCTCGAGAACATGGCCACCCTGGAGCACCACTACCGGGACATGTGCGACATCGAGTTCACCATCGAGGGCGGCAAGCTCTGGATGCTCCAGACCCGCGTGGGGAAGCGCACGCCCGAGGCGGCGTTCCGGATCGCGCACGCCATGGTCGGATGAAGGACTCCTGGATCTCGACGAGGCTCTCGGACGCGTGACCGGCGCGCAGCTCGTGCGCCTGATGTTCCCTCGGTTCGACGACCTGGCGACACGCGAACGCCTCACCGTCGGTGTCAGCGCCTCTCCCGGCGCCGCTGTGGGCCGGGTCGTGCTCGACGCCGAGACAGCCGTGGAGTGGAGCGAGCGTGGCGAGGACGTCATCCTCGTGCGTGAGGAGACCAACCCCGACGACCTCCAGGGCATGGTCGCTGCGCGCGGCACCCTCACCAGTCGCGGTGGCAAGACCTCGCACGCCGCCGTCGTGGCACGTGGCATGGGACGACCGTGCGTGTGCGGAGCCGAGGCCCTGATCGTCGATCTCGTGGGCCGACAGGTCCAGGTCCGCGGCGGGCCGGTCCTCCACGAGGGCGACGTCATCTCTCTCGACGGGACGACCGGAGAGGTCTTCGCCGGCGCCGTTCCCGTCGTCGACTCGGCCGTCGTCAGCTACTTCGACGGCAAGGAGGTCGACGACCCCGTGGTGGACGCGGTGGCCGCACTCCTGGCCCACGCCGACGGCGTACGCCGGATGGACGTGCACGCGAACGCCGACACCCCCGAGGACGCTGCACGGGCCCGCCGGTTCGGAGCCCAAGGCATCGGGCTGTGCCGCACCGAGCACATGTTTCTCGGCGCCCGGCGTGTCCTGGTCGAGAACCTGGTGCTGGCCACCGACGACGAGGAGCGGGACGCGGCGCTGGCCGCGATGTTGCCGCTGCAGCGCGACGACTTCACCCGGATCCTCACCGAGATGGACGGGCTGCCGGTCACGATCCGGCTGATCGACCCACCCCTGCACGAGTTCCTGCCCGACCTGACGAAGCTCTCGGTCGACGTCGCCCTCGAGGACGAGCGTGGCCACAGCGACCCCGCCAGGCACCGGCTCCTGGCGGCCGTGCGTGCGGCCCACGAGCAGAACCCGATGCTGGGCCTGCGCGGCGTGCGGCTCGGACTGGTCGTTCCCGGTCTGGTCGCCATGCAGGCGCGGGCGATCCTCGAGGCCGCGGCCGACCGGATCGAGGCCGGTGGCGATCCGCGACCGGAGATCATGGTGCCGCTCGTCTCCACCGTGCGAGAGCTGGCGCGACTGCGGCGGGAGCTGACCGGCGTGGCCGACCAGGTCGAGTCCGCGCGCGGCTTCGCCGTGCCCCACCGCGTCGGCACCATGATCGAAGTACCGCGTGCTGCCCTGACCGCTGACCAGATCGCGAGCGAGGCGGACTTCTTCTCCTTCGGGACCAACGACCTGACCCAGATGACCTGGGGCTTCTCCCGCGACGACGTTGAGGCCGCCTTCTTCCCGGCGTACCTCACCCAGGGGATCCTGGCGGTCTCGCCCTTCGAGTCACTCGACACCGAGGGCGTCGGGCTCGCTGATCACCACCGCGGTGACCAAGGGACGAAGGACACGACCCGACCTCACCCTCGGCGTCTGCGGCGAGCACGGCGGTGACCCGGACTCGATCCACTTCTTCGAGGCCGCCGGGCTCGACTACGTCTCCTGCTCACCGTTCCGCATCCCCGTGGCCAGGCTCGAGGCCGCGCGCGCCGTGATCTGCGCTGCCAAGCCAACCGACTGAGCAGGAAGTCACTGACACATTGACGTCACGCACTGGCACGGGTGCTTGTGCACGGGACCTTCGCCCCTACATCGCCGTCCAGTGCGGTGACACGATCGTGGGAAGGGCACCACTCCGGTGTCGAAGATACGGGCAGTCGCGATGACTCTTCACGCATACTCGGTTCTCAGCGGTCACTACCTCGCCTGGGGTGTGATCAGCATCAGCGTCACCAACGCCGCGATCATCCTGGCGATGGTCGTCGTCTTCGTGCTGGCGCTCGTCGTACCGTTCCCGCACGGCCGTGACGACAGTTCCCGGGAGCCCCGGCCATGAGCACCGACAGGCCCGCGGTCCCGACGCCGGTCGCCGGTAGCTGGACGGCGGGGGTGCGCACGAGGATCACCGGGCTGGTCCCCTCCGGGCAGGTGCTGCCCGACCGGCAGCCCGTGTACGTCGCCTCCTGGATCTACGTGTTCGGCGTGCTCAGCCTCGCGTCGTTCGTCGTGGTCCTGGCTTCCGGGGTCGCCTTGACCGTGGGCGGGTCCCTCTGGTGGCACACGTCCTCTGTGGGGCTCTTCGTGAACTCGATGCACCTGTGGAGCGTGGAGCTCTTCTTCGCGACCATGGTGATCCACCTGTGGGGCAAGTTCTGGATGGCCGCGTGGCGTGGCAAGCGCGGCCTGACCTGGGTCACCGGCGTCCTGCTCTTCGTCGCCTCGATCGGCACGGCGTTTACCGGCTATCTCTCGGAGTCGGACTTCACCTCCCAGTGGATCGCCGCCGAGGGCAAGGACGGCATCAACTCGATCGGGGTCGGTGCCTGGTTCAACATCTTGGACGCGAGCCAGATGCTGCTCTGGCACGTTGTCCTTCTCCCCCTCGTGGTGGGGCTCATCGTCGTGTGGCACATCGTGCTGGTACGCCGCCACGGCGTGGTTCCGCCGCTGGAGGCGCAGCCGCTGCAAGGCGAGGGAACCTGACATGTCAACGACGCGGAGAGCGGCTGCTCGCGACAACACCCCGGATACCCACACGTTCGCGACGCGTCCCTACGACCTGGTCAAGGAGTTCGTAATCGCCCTGATCGCGATGACACTCCTGACCGCCGTGCTCGCTGTCGTCTTCTCCTCACCCGACGACAAGGCGATCACGATGGCCCGGTGGGCCAAGGCGGACCCGAACGACGTGGTCGCGACGGCAACCGGCGAGCTGGCGGGTACCACGACCAGCGCGACGTACGGCGCGCCGTACAACCACGCCGCCGAGGGGCAGAAGGTGCTCGGCGTCCCGTTGCAGAAGATGGGCGGGGTGCGTATCCCGGAGGACTCGCAGGACTTGGTGCTGCAACCGCTCGAAGGAGTGACCGGGGTTCCTGCCCTGGGCCAGGCGCTGTCGACCTGGAAGAGTGCTCCCGCCGACCAGCAGCAGGCCTGGGCCACGGCGTACGCAGATGCTCTGGAAAAGGCCGGCGGCGACCCTGCTGCTGTCACGGACGGTGACTTCGGCCCGGTTCCGGCGCTCGCGACCGGCTTCCTGGCCATGGCGCGATCGGGCGGCCTAGAGGGGGCGCTCACGTCGTCGGGCACCTTCTACGGCGGCGACCAGACCCGCTCGATCCTGCTGCTCGCCGACGGCGCCTACCTCGAGGACACCGCGGTTGCCCAGCACCTCGGCGGGGACCAGTGGGGCATGATGAACGAGGTCGGCAACTACCCCGGGCAGCCGTGGATGTGGCTCTACACGTTCTGGTACCAGGTGAAGCCGTTCTCGACCTCGGACAACGCCGACGCCGAGGTCTGGGCCCTGATGATGCTTCTGACACTGCTGCTGATGTTCGTGCCGTTCATCCCCGGCCTGCGCTCGATCCCGCGCTGGATACCAATCCATCGACTGGTCTGGCGCGAGTACTACAGCACCAACCGGAGGACCTGAACCGGTCGGAGGCGCACTCGCGTCCCAGGACAGCAGCCGCGTCAGGTGCTACGTCGCTCGCCGACCACCTCTAGTCCAGCCATCGCCGTCTCGGGCCCGCGGCACTGGTGCCGGGCTGCCGCGCGGCAGAAGATCAAGCGGTGAGTCATTTACATCCGACGGCAGCGACGTGGCGTCGAGCTCGCGCCACACTGATGCCGGCGGTGATGCCTCTGGCCATGAAAGCGGTCTTCGCTGCGTCCACCCGGCGATTCGGCGCTGACGCGGCTACCAAGCCGGCTTCGCCATCTATTGGGGCACCTGCTGGACGTTGGCCGGCGTGATCGTCAGACCCCGGCGCGTGCTCGAGCTTTGGCGGCTACCCGAACAGATGCTGCCCACACCCCGGCCGGTCGCCGCCGTGGTCCTCCTGGCGCCACCCCTGGGCGCCCTCGCCACCGAATGGCTGCCGCACGCGCGGGCTGCCGGTCCGGCCGCGGTCGCCGTCGCCGCAGGGATCGGCATCACCAACGCCCTCGCCGATGAGACTCTCTGGCGAGGCGTCCCAGCAGGCACGTTCCCCGACGAGCCGCTTCGGGGATGGCTCTGGCCCGCCGTGGGGTTCGCCGCATGGCATCACCCTGTGGCAACGGACCACTTCGGCGACTCCTCCGTCACGGACGGTTCCGGGGCCGCGGGAGAAGGTGCCATGTGCGGCCTCGAGCCCGGCGCGGTCGGCCAGGTGCGGCCGCTGCCAGCGCCGAGCGCCTGCCTATGACCGTGGTGAGGGACGCCGTCGATGGCGGGCCTTGGACCTGGGCACCATCCAGGTCGTGCTGGAAGCAGCCGCACCACGGGTGAACTGCCCCGCGCACGGCCCCACGGTGGCCGCGGTCGAGTGGCCCGGCACTGCCGGCTACACCCTCGACTTCGACGAGCAGGTCGCCTGCTGCCACCCATTGCTCCAAGTCCGCAATCACCGATCTTATGCGGATCGCGTGGCGCATGGTGGGGTCGATCATCGCCTCGTTCTGGCTACGTCTAGGCGCAGCATACCGGTTTGCCGTGCTGCGGCGGCTCGGGATCTATGAGATCTCCTACAAGCGCGCCACAAGTTCCTCACCGTGGTGGTCGACCACGACTCCGGCCGGCTGGTGTGGGCCGCGCCGGGTCGGGATCGGGCCACCCTGACCGCGTTCTTCGACGCCCTCGGCCACGACCGCTGCGCCCAGATCACCCACGTATCGGCTGACGGCGCAGACTGGATCGAGGACGTCGTGGCCCAGCGCTGTCCGAACGCGCTGCGTTGCGCGGACCCGTTCCACGTCGTGCGCTGGCCACCGAGGCTCTCGACGCGGTCCGTCGCGAGGCCTGGAACACCGCACGCCGGACGCCGGCGGGACCACCGGCGCGGACAGGCCCACGGCCGGTCCCAACGCGTCGCCGCCGGCCACGCCCGGAGCCTCAAACGTGCCCGCTGGCGCTGTGGAAGAACCCCGAGAACCTGACCACCCGCCAGGCCGCGAAACTGGACTGGATCGCCAAGAACGACCCCCGACTGCACCGGGCCTACCTGCTCAAAGAAGGTCTCCGACTGGTCTTCCAACTCCCGGTCGAAGAAGCTCCCGGAGCGCTCGAGACCTGGATCGGATGGCCCGCCGATCCCGCATCCCACCCTTCTCGAGCTCCTAGCCGAGGTACCACCAGCGGCAGGCTTTGGGCCGGCCGCTGGTGCTCTCTCGGTGCCGCCCTGTGCCTAGTTTGGGCAGACGCTGGGGTTGGGATTGTCTTCGTCGATGCGCCGGAGGAAGCCGGCCGGGACGAACGAGACCACGTAGACGTCGTCGACGCCTGTTGTGTTGTTGCGTACCACGTGCAGGTCGTGGCCCTGGTCGACGAAGGTCGATCCGAGCGGCAACCCAGGACCGAAGTTCTCCGGGGTGCTGCAGTCATGTCCGTGGTAGACGCTCAGCGTGCCCGACTTGACGATCACCAGGCTCGGTCCAGGATGGCTGTGCCAGCCGAACGTCCCGCCCGGCGCGATGACGTTCTCGACGATGTGGACGTCGGTGGCTCCCTTGGCAGAGATCTGGATCTTCCAGAAGTCCTTGGCGGCACCAGGGTCGACATCGGTCTTGGCCTTGGCGTCGATCCCGCTCTGGAAATTGCCGATGACCGGCGACCACGGCGGGTTTGTTACTCCCGAGGGTGGCGTCGCCATCGCGACGCCGGCGTACGCGGTGGTGCCGGCGAGCCCGAGGGCGAATGCCCAGATCAGCTTGCGTCCCATGTCTCGATCCCTTCGGTAGTGATGGCCTCGACCTCGCGGATCGGGTCGAGCCCGGCGCGGTCGGACATCACGACTCCCACGCCGGGGACCGAAGACCGACGAACGACAAGGTCGTCTCATGTCTCAGACCCCTGCTGTCAGTGACGGCTGGAAACGAATCTGACTCTGGTTCGTTTGGCGCCAGGAATGGAGAGGGATGCTCACTTCGAGCGTGGCGTCGAATGCCTCGCCATTCGGTATGCCGCGGTGGCTAGGATGCGCTCACAGCGGGTAAGGGTTTGCTCACCCGCGGACAGGTCCTTCGAGGGGCCGATGTGGGCGACGGGAGCGGCGCATTCGGCTCGCGGCGGCCAACTCCAGCCGGGGGAGGATGATCCACCATTTCGACGCAGTTCGGGCCGTACACGTTGAACTGGCTGATCGGCCGCGGAGGCATGGGCGAGGTCCACAACGCCTTTGACGCTCGGCACAACCGGTACGTCGCCCTGAAGCTGCTCTCGCCCGAGGTCAGCGAGGATCGAGGACCTGTGCGCCCGGTTCCGGCGCGAGGCTCAGATCGTCGCGACGTTGCGGCACCCGCACGTCATCCCGGTGCACGGCTTCGGTGAGATCGAGGGTCGCCTCTATCTCGACATGCGACTCGTCGAAGGCTCGGACCTAGCCACGATCCTCGAAGCCGGGGCGCTGCCTCCGGGACGAGCCGTGGACATCGTCGAGCAGGTGGCCGGCGCGTTGGAAGCCGCCCACGACGAGGGCCTGGTGCACCGCGACGTCAAGCCGTCGAACGTGCTGATCTCGCGCGGTTCGGGTAGCGCCGACTTCGCCTACCTCGTCGACTTCGGCATCGCTCGTTCAGTCGATTCCCCGACGGTCACCCGCGAGGATCAGCCGGTCGGGACGTTGGCGTACATGGCGCCCGAAGCGGTTCCGCGGCGCACGACCGGCCGCGTCAGGCGACATCTACGCCTTGGCCTGCCTGTTGTACGAATGCCTCACGGGGCGACGTCCGTTCGAGAGTGCGACGCTGCCGGACCTCCTGTACGCCCATCTCGACGAGCCGCCCCCCAAGCCGTCGGCGAGCGTGCCCACCTTGGCTGCCTTTGACGCGGTGATTGCCAAGGGCATGGCGAAGGATCCCGGACGCGCGATACCGGACCGCCACGGACCTCGCCCTGGCTGCCCGAGGCTGCCCTGGACAGTCGGCCCCGGCACGCGGCGATTCGGCAGACCGCGACCCTGGGCGACCTGCCCCGATCGACCGTCGCGCGGCGCGCTGGCATCCATGGTGGCGCGTGAGCCTGGTGGTGTATCGCCGCGGTAGTCGCGTCACGACCCGCGGACGGTGACGGCGCGGGAACCACGCTCAGCTCGGTGGGTGAGAACTCGGTCGGCGTGCTCGACCCCGCCACCGGCCGGTTGACTCGCAGCATCGCCGTCGACGCGGGACCGGGTGCGGTCGTCGCGGGGTTCGGCGCGATCTGGACAGCGAACACCAACGCGGACACCGTGTCGCGGATCGACCAGACGACCGGTTCGGTGACGCGAATCGTGGTGCAGTCAGCGCCGTCGGCCATCACCATCGGTGCCGGCTCCGTGTGGGTCACCAACGGAGCGTCGGGCACGGTGTCTCGAATCGATCCGACCACGGACCGGACGCGGAGCATCGAGGTCGGCACCGCCCCCGGCGGCGTGACCGTCGCCGCCGGCGCCGTCTGGGTCACGAACACCGGCGACGCGACGGTGTCGCGTATCGATCCTGCCCAGAACAGTGGTCGTTCGGACCATCCCGGTCGGAGCTGGGCCCGGGGCGATCACCGGCGGCAACGCCATCTGGGTGGCCAATGCCACGTCGAACACCGTGTCGCGGATCGATCCGGGCAGCAGTGCCGTCGTGTAGACGATCCCGGTGGGTCATGACCCCGAGGGCATCCACGTCGTCGGGGACGACGTCTGGGTGGCGAACAACCTGGACGGCACGATCGACCGGATCGCGACAAGCGGCACGTCGGTCACGGCCACCGTGGCCCTCGGAACGGGGTCGCAGCCGACGGCGATCGACCGAAGCCGGCGGGATGCTCTGGGTGGTGTCGACGACCGACGAGGCGCTGTACGAGGTCGACGTCCGGAAGGCCGCAGCACGACTCGTCCGCAGGGTCCCTCTCGGTGTCGTCCCGGCCGGTGTCACGACTGCCTCCAAGGGCGACGCCGTGTGGGTGACGGGCGCATCGATCCGGCGCGTCACCGCGGCGGCACCATCCACATTCGCGGCGAGGATCCCGGATCGGTTGACCCGTCCTTCGGCGGCACCAAGAACATCGTCAGGCCTGCTCAACGGCAGCTACGACGGCCTGGTGGGGTTGCGTCACGCTCCTGGCGCGAAGGGCGTCGACATCGTTCCGGACCTCGCGACCACCCTCCCGGCGCCGACCGATGGTGGACGCAGCTACACGTTCCGGCCTGCGTCCCGGCATCCGGTGGTCCGATGGAAGCCCGCTGACCGTCTTCGACGTCCGACGTGGCTTCGAGCGGGCCATCCTGTCCGGCCTGACCACCGTCCAGAGCGAGATCGTGGGCGCACGCAGTTGCAGTGCAGACCAAGTGCGACATCAGCGGCATCGACTCGACCCGCCGCGCGTACCGTCACCATCCACCTTCTCCGGCCGAATGCCGCATTCCTCGAGCAGATCGCCACCTTCTGCCCTGCGGTGCCAGCCAGCACGCCACTGGCCGAGCAGAAGCGGCGTGCCGGTGCCGGCGACCGGGCCGTACCGAATCAGCACCTACGTGGCGGGCAAGTCGATCGTCCTCACCCGGAACCCCTACTTCCATCAATGGTCAGCTGCCGCCCAACCCGCTGGGTACCCGGATGGCATCGACGTACGAGATCGCGCCCGGCGGGTCACCGGTCTCAACCTCCGAGGCGAAGGCGGAGGTCGCGGATGTCGCTGCGGGACGTGACGACTGGGCCGACGCCCGCTTCGCCGGCACAGAAGCCGAGCTGGCCGCCACGTTCGGTGATCGCCTGCACCTGAGCCCGGACGGTTCGACGAGGGGCGTCGTGCTCAACACCCGGATCCCACCGTTCGACGACGTGAGAGTGCGCCGCGCCCTGAACTTCGCCGTGGACCGTGCCGCTGCCGCCGCCGCGTGGCCGTCGATCGTCACGCCCACCTGCCAGATCCTTCCTCCCGATCTTGCCGGGCTACCGACCCTACTGTCCCTACACACTGCACCCGAACTCCCGCGGGTCCTGGGGCTCACCAGACTTCCTGACGGGCGCAGAATCTGGTCGCTGCATCGCACACCGCAGGTATGCCGGTCACCGTCTGGTCGCTGCCCCATCCTGCGCCCGGCAGTGGAGGCAGTCGTGCGCGCGCTGCGTGACCTCGGCTACCGAGTCACCTTCAAGGTCGGCAATCCCGGCGGCGACTTCTTCGCCTACGTCGCTGACTCTCGCCACCACGTGCAGGCCTCGTTCTTCGGCTGGATATCGGACGACCTGAGCGTCGAGGACTTCATCCCCCAGCTCTTCGCCTGTGGCTCCTTCTCCGCCGGCAACCCGCACAACGTGAACACGTCCGGGTTCTGCGACCCAGGCACCGACGAGCTGATCCGTCGGGCCGAGCAGACTCGAGTCGACGTCGCGGCAGGCCGCGAACGACGTGTGGGCGAAGGCCGACCAGCGCATCACCGACGCGTCGCCCTGGATCCCGCTGGTCAATGCGTCGTGGGTGGACGCCGTGTCCCACCGTGTGCACAACTACGTCCGCAATCCCGTCATTGGTGTCCTCTTCGACCAGATGTGGGTCGTGTGAACTCACGGATGCGACGGGGCTCCGCAGCGCATCGACGACAGCGAGGCGAGGCCGACCGCTGTCAACCGATCCCGTTCCTAGACTGCTCGATCATGGCTGACGTCCTCGAAGTCTGGTCGCGCGGCCGGGCGAGCCTGGTGCTCCTCGAGGACGGGCGCCTGACCATCGGCCGTGGGTCGGAGAACGACATCACCATCGCCGACCCAGAGGCCTCGGCCGTACATGCCGCGCTGGAACCCCTCGCCGGGGCCTGGACCGTGCGCGACCTCACCTCCCGCAACGGCACCTTCGTCAACGGCGAGCGCGTCCTGGGCGAGCGCCCGCTTCACCGCGGTGACGAGATCCGTATCGGTCGCTCACGCCTGGTCTACCGCCCGGCGTCAAGCACCGCCGCCATCGACCTCACGGCGTCGCCGCACGGAGTCCCGGATCTCACGAGGCGCGAACGCGATGTCCTCCTGGCGCTCTTCAACGGCCGGTTCCCGGACGCCGTCTTCGTCGAACCAGCGACGCACGCACGAAATCGCGACCGCGCTGCACGTCACCGATGCGGCCGTCAAGCAACACCTGGTGAAGCTGTACGACAAGTTCGCCCTCACGCTTCCTGCCGAACGCACCCGCGCCCGGCTCGCCAACGAGGCTCTCCGACGAGGCGTCGATCAGCGTCGCGGACATTCACCGCTCGTTCCCCAAAGACTGATGACCGGCGGAAAGACAGCGACGCAACCCGGACCGCATGTTCACTCGACCTGGTCTTCGTCGCGCTTGTGCTACCCGCGATGTGTTTGGACGGCGGCTTGTGCTCGGAACGCTCAGCCTCGCTTCGCCCCGGCACTTTAGACGTGACCGCCGTCCCGAAACCTGCCCGCGGGTGAACAAACCCTTACCCGATGTGGACGCAACGTAGCCACCGGGGCATATCGAATCGGAGCAGTCGAGACAACTCTGGGGCGAAAGCATCCTCTTCGATATGGAAGTTCGGTGGAGTCATGGGAATCAGGATCCTCGCGCTCGGTCTCGTGGTCGCGGCCGCAACTGTGAGCGCCATCGGCCCCGCGCAGGCCGAGGTATCACCGACCCCTGTCGCGACCGCCTGCCCCGCCGGCTATCCGGTCATGAGCGTGACCGCGATGGAGGCGACCGGCCCCTACTTCCTGCCGCGCCTGATCGACACCGGAGGCAACAACAATGGTGTGGTCTGCGCAAAACCGCAGCCAGACAGCGTTCGCGACAAGGACTGCAGGAAGGGCGGCGAGGTTGCCTGCCTCCTTCAGCAGCTCGGGCTGCCGCACTACCTGTTCAAGGACGACGACAGTCCTGCGCTAAAGGTGGCCAGTTGACTGTGTGACCCGATCCAGGCATGTTGCGCGACCGTTTGAGACCCGGCAAATAGACGCGATCTCCAGCCGCCACGCGACGTAGCCTGTTCCGCGCAGGGCAGTCAGGCCATGAGCAGTCGAGCCATGAGTCCGTCGCCCGCTACTTCTTGACCGCGAGCTTTGACCCTGCGCTGTTGGCTCCGCACTCAGGGCAGCGTGAACAGAGCGAAGCCAGCGCTCTTCGCGGTGAATCGAGAATGGTCTGATGCGGGGCGGATGACCCCTGGGTCAATGGCGAAGAGGGGCTCTGTTGCGTTGACGGATCGCACGGTGACGGTGAGGGTGACTCAATGAAGCGCACTTGCCGTCCGGGACCGCCTTTGAGGATGCCATCGGGGTTCACTGGCTTCCGTTTCCCGGCCGAGGTGATCTTGTTGGCGGTGCGCTGGTACCTGCGGTACGGGCTGTCCTACCGGGACCTCGAAGAGCTGCTCGCAGAGCGTGGCATCGAGGTCGACCACGTCACCCTCTACCGGTGGGTGCAGCGGTTCACGCCGCTGTTGATCGACGCGGCCCGGCCGGTCCGGCACCCGGCCGGGGATCGCTGGTTCGTCGACGAGACCTACGTCAAGGTCGCTGGGGTCTGGCGCTACGTCTACCGAGCGGTCGACCAGCACGGCCAGGTCATCGACGTGTACGTGTCACGGCGTCGGGACATCGCCGCCGCGCGCACGTTCTTCACCGCCGCCCTGACTGTTCATGGCGACCCGGGAGAGGTCATCACCGACCGGTCGCCGGCGTTGGCCCAGCGTGGTTGAGGAGCTGCTTCCCGCCGCCTTGCACGACACCGGCCAGTACGCGAACAACCGCGTCGAATGCGACCACGGTCGACTCAAGGCCCGACTCCGGCCGATGCGCGGGCTGAAGACGAATCGCACGACGAGCGTGGTGATCCGAGGGCACGCCTTCATGCAGAACCTCCGCCGCGGCCACTACGAACTCGCAGTCGACGCCACACCGGTGTTCCGCTTGGCCACCGCATTCGACGAACTCCGACCAGCCGTCTGATCAGCACAGGCCCCAGGTCCCGCCTCTGCATGACTTGCGATCGAACAACGCAACAGAGCCCCAGCAAGACCAGCGGCACGGGTACGGCAAGGGCAGCTGACTGGACCGGCCAGCGGGTGCGGCCGCTGCTGCCGCGCCGGGCGGGTTCATTGCGGAGCCCGGCGACGTTAGGTTGCCGGTATGCCGAACGCCGCGGACCCGGACGTCGTCATCCGCATGCTGACGGCCGCGGACTTCGGCGACGCACATGGACTCCTTACCGAGGCGTTCGGCCCGCGGCCCCCGGGGAGTCCTCCGCCGACACCGGAGTCGTACATGCGACCGGGCCGGCACAGGTGTGGCACCTTCATCGACGGCGAAATGGTCGCCCACGCGAGCGGCAACGAGTTCGCCTCCTGGATTCGCGGCGTCGAGATCCCGACTTGCGGCGTCGGCGGAGTGACGGTGGTCGCCGAACGTCGCGGCAGCGGACTCCTGCATGGCCTGTTCACCGCCCTGCTCGGCGAGGCGTCGGCTCGAGGCGAGACGATCTCGACGTTGTTCCCGACCGCCCCGGGCGTCTATCGGCGACTCGGCTACGAGGTTGTCGGGTCCTACGTCACGGTCTCGGTGCCGGCGGTCCTGCTGGCGAGTGTCGCGGCACCCGCCGCCACGACCACCCGACGCGCCCACCTCGTCGACATCGCTGCCGTCCGATCCATGTACGACACGTGGGCACGGGCTCAGACCGGACCCCTGACCCGACGCACCGCCCCGTTCACCGCCACCGATGCCGAGCTCTCGGAGAGCTTCACCGGCATCACCGTGGCCGAGGACGCCGACGGTCAGCCGGTCGGGTACGCGATGTGGAACCGCAACCGCGGGCCGGACGGCTCAACACTCGACGTCGAAGACCTCATCGCGCTCACGCCGGACGCCGCGCGGGCCCTGTGGAGGATGCTCGGCACCTTCGCGTCGATCACCGAAACGGTGCGACTGAAAACGTCAGGCAATGACGTGACCAGGCTTGTGCTGCCGTTCACGGTCTGGGAAGTGGTCGAGCGCTACCCGTACATGCTCCGGGTCCACGACGTGGCCGGCGCGCTGACCGGACTGCCACTACCGGTCGATGCCACCGTGTCGTTCCGGGTCACCGGAGACGTGCTCGGCACCATGGACGGCGACTACCGGCTGGAGATCGCCGACGGCCGCTCGGACTGTGACCGACTGGGTGCGGGCGACGCGAACGGGTTCGGGAACCTGCCTGTCCTGAGCCCTCAGGGCCTGGCCTTGCTGTACGCCGGAAGCCAGTCGTGCGCGAACCTTCGCCTGGCCGGACACCTGACCGGGAGCACCGCCCACGACACGACGCTGGATGCGCTCCTGGGATCGGGCCAGGTGCATGTGCGGGACTTCTTCTAGCGACCTCGACCGGCTCGACCGGCTCGACCGGCTCGACCGGCTCGACCGGCTCGACCGGGCACATCCGACCACGGGCGCAGTGCTTGCCCGGCGGATATCCATCCGCAGTTGGAGGACAAGCTCACCCACTACGAGTAGGTCCGACCACCCTGCGGCGTGCACGCAGGGATGGTCCAGGGATCCAAGACCCAGGCATGGACCAGGGATGCTCCGAGCGTGGCGCCCAATCCCGGGTGTTCACCCGGGGCCAGGCGGCCCGCAACCGGGTTGGGTGAGATCAAGGATCTCTCCGTTGGTATCGCCCACAGGCCTCCCGATAGGCGCGGCGAGATCCGTACGACCGGCACTGATCAAGGAGATGGAGTCATGGGCAAGCACGTCGAACTCCCAAGTCACGCCCACATCGAGCAACGCCTGACCAAGGATCGCCCCGTGGCCGGGGCACGCCACGCTGGCCCCGTTCAACGGGGACGTGGAACTCGTGACGGTGTTGGATCGTGTCGTGCGGACCGCCGACGAGGCAAGGACCACCGCCACCGAGAGCGCACCCTGAGCACCCAACCGAGGCCACACCCCTGCTCCGTGGACGCGGCCGCGGGACGCGTTTGCTGTACTGCTGACGACCGCGATGCCGCTGGGCAGCTGCGCTGCGCGCGGAACGGCCGACCTGCCCGTCGTACCCGTGTCACCCGAAGTGAGGGAGTTCGCAGGTGGTGCATGCGGTGATGTTCGCCTTCGCCTACGGACAGGTTTTCGTGACTGCGACGCCGCGGCCCCGTGGGCCGCCGAGCCCGAGACGGCCCGTCACGTGAACCGGCCGAATGACAATCAACGACGGCTGACCAGCCGGTGCAACTCACGGAGGCAGTGAACCTCATGTCGACACAGAACTTTCGGACCGCTCGGGGTCGCGGCCTCGCCGCGATCTCTACCGTTCTGGCGCTCAGCGTGGTCGGCTGCGTGTCCGGGGCGGACCGACCACGCGCGGATCGGTTGTCGAGTCCGAGCCCTTCAGCGACCGGTCTCGGCTCCGTCCGTGTGTTGTACCGCTACGAGGAGACGATCGACGGGGAGAAGTCCCGGATCGACTGGGAGGTGATCACCGGTCTCCCGCATCGGGCCCGGTACACGATCACAGGTGGCTTCAACGCCGACGGACCGGCCATCGGCACCTACTTCGTCTACGACGGAAAGGTGCTGCTCACCTACGAGCCGGACGCGAACCCCAAGTTCAACCTCATCAAGCATCCGGCCAAGTCAGACCTCCCCCCTGCGCTCGTCGTCGCTCGCCCCGACTCCAAAGCCTTGGCCCGCCTCTGCCCCAAGGCACAGCGCCGCCGCGAACAGACCATCCGGGGACGCGCCGCGCTCAGCTATACCTGCGCGCCGACCGCGGCGCAGAAAGCAGACGGGGCGACCGTCACACTGATAGTCGACTCGACAACCGGACTCGTGCTCCAGGCTGGCCCACTCATGGTCAGGCAACTCAAGTTCAATCCTCCGACCACGGCCGCGACGTTCTCGACCGCGATCCCCGAGGACCGCGGATACGAGCCGCTGAAGGCGTTCCGGGTGCCCCGCGTCGGTGGTGGTCAACTCGCCCTGAACGACTACCGTGGCCGGCCCCTGGTGGTGATCACCGGAGACGCCGCCGGGATCAGGGATCTCGCCTCTAGGCTGGCGCGGCTGACGAACAACGGCAAGGCGCCCCCTGTTATCGCATTGCTGATCGCGATACCACCCAACAATTGGAAGGGCAGCCTGCTCCACCCAGACGACGTCACGGCCCTGGCGGCCACCATCTCGAGGCAGGTCGGCGACCTCGGGATCCCTACCGGCATCGACTTCAAAGGAGCAGTCGGCGATCCGATTTCCATGCCGGCAGGCGTATCACCTGGGGAGACCCGCCCGGCTGCCGTCGGGTTCATCCAATCGGACGGCACCTTGGCCGAGATCCTGACCGAGCGTGCCAGTACAGCCCAACTCGCACACCAAGTCGCCAAGCTCCACTAAACGGAACGGGACATGGATGGGCGGGATGTCGGCGAGGCAGCGGGTGTCACCCACCTGCAGTCGGCGGAGGAAGTTGGTCAGGATGGCGGCCGTTGACGGCGAGGAGGATCCGATCGACGGTCTCCACGGTGACCGGTTCGTCGAGGAACTCGGTCACCCAGTCGGCGTTGCTTGCCCGTTCCTGGTCGGTCGCGGAGGTCAACCAGCGTTCGCAGCCGACCCGGGCGATGTTGCCGAGCTGGGCAACCAGCATGGTCAGATCTCCACGGTCGGCCAGGCGGCCGGGTCCGCCGGCGTCGAGATAGGCGGCGTACAAGGTGCGCATCCGGTCGGCCTGTCCCAGCCCGTACTCGAAGAGGGCGCAGCCAAGTTCGCCGTTCACGTCGCCGGGTCCACTGTTCTCCCAGTCCAACACGACCAGGCCGCCGCCCGGCGTGCGCCGGACGTTGTCCGCCCACAGGTCCCGGTGACAGACCTGAACCCGGCGCGGCGAAGTGAGGATGCCCTCAGCCTCAACGACGCTCGGGAGCAGGGCCGCGAGCCGGTCGACGAAGGGGGCGTCGGCCATTCGTAGACGCACCAGCAGCTCCTGCCACGTCGCGGCGCCGACAGGGTCGAGGTACCAACCGTCGACGGGCTCGTCGGTGGTCACCTCGACCGCGTGAATGGCCGCCAGCATCTGCCCCAACTCGCCGGGATCCAGCCGCCTTTCAGCCGGCAGGACGTCGATCCACTCGTAGACGCGCACGTGAGCGCCGCCGATGTCAGCGACCACTGTGCCGTCGACGGCACGGACCACGGTTGGCATGGGAACCCCCGCCAGGCGCACCGCCTCCTGATAAGCCGCGTCGAGCTCCGCATCCTCCACCGAAACCGCGAACTGAGCATGCTTCACCGCGAAGCGGCCGCGTTCAGCGACCAGCTGCCAGATTTCACCTAGCCGCCCGAAGGCGACCGGGCCCTCCATAGACGCGTGCTCGCCCAGCCCGAATCGCTCGGCGACCAGATCGCCACGCGTCGCATCAAACACGAACCCACCGTACGTGGGGCACCCGGGCAAAGGCTCCGCGAAGGGTGCCTCAGCCCACCGCGTGAGCGATGGTCACGCGTCGAAGCCGCGCACCCGACGGCGTACCGGCACGGGAAGCTCCTGGGGTCACCGTGGTCGACAAGAGCACGCACCGTCGCCCGCACTCTTCCCCGTGAGGCGGGATCCCCTCGAACGCAATCGGCCTGTGGAGGGTGCGTTTGGCGAGCGCCGTCAGGTGAGGTAGGAGAAGTAGTCCTTGACCATGGGCCGCGCCGGGTGACACATTCCCACACGGGCGCGTCAGGCTCCACCGAGTGGGTTGATTCCGGACTTCCGACCGGCGTAGGCGAAGAAGATGAGGTCGGTCATGTCGAAGGTGGTGCTGTCGCGGCCGAGGGTCGGGCGCCAGTCGGGCTGGCGGACGATGGAGAACCGGCTGCCCTCCATGGCTCGGTGGAATGTTTCGGCGACGATGCGGGCGCCGACACCTCGAAGTCGTCCGCCGTTGTGTTCGGCCTCGCGCAGGATGTAGAACCACAGCGGTGTGCGGATCGCCACGGCGTCCTTCTCTGCGGAGGTCAGGTGGTCGAGCTTCGCGCCGCCGTTGCCGGTGATGATCTGCTTTCGGGTCAGCGGGGTCACGTTGACCCCGACGTCCTTGAGCTTGGTGACCATCTGTTGTCCGCTGGCCAGTCTCACCATCGCCGCGCGAGTCAGGTTGCGGAAGGCCAGGTTTCGGCGCAGGTCGTCGAAGGGCATTGCTGTGGAGCCGCCGAACACCCGCGGGGGCAGGTTCTTCAGCGGGTCGGTGAGCAACGTATCGATGCGTCGGGCATGGTTGATGTGGCTCGCGGGCTTGAGCCGCGGATGCCCGCCCGCCTCGAAGTCATAGATGCGTCGGAAGTCGGCGACCCAGCTCGTGATCAGTCGCGTCTCGCCGGCCAAGTCACCGCCAAGGCCGGAGAACTCAAACATGTACTCCAAGAGCCCGGCCGTGCCGGAGAAGATCCGGTTCCAGTTGTACGCCGGCCGCACCATGCTGTGCCCCAGGCGGAAGGCAGCGACGGAGAACTCCACCGGCATGGTCGGAACTGACGCAGGCGAGGCCCCCGGCTCGACCAGTTTGCGACCGTTGGTGAAGACGTCATCGATCACCGCGGGGCGGCAGATTCTCGGCAGATAGTCGTGGCGGATCATCCACTGGTAGTGCAGGGTGACCCTCTTGCGTGCCCGGGTGAACTTCTGGGTGTCCGGGACCGAGGCCGGCACCTTGTCCAGGACACGGTTGTGGAAGTGGATCATGGCCAGGTGGGTCTGGGCGACGATCAGGTTCTCGTCGTTGCGCGGGTCCGGGATCAGCGCCACCCGCTTGGCCCTCTTGCTCGTCCCCTTGCCCACGCGCGGCAGATCGTGCCCCGCCTTCTCGCCGTCCGGTGGGGTCGCGATCGTCGCCCCGGTCCGCAGGTGCAACCCGTCGGTCGCGTAGAACTTGGCCGACAGGGCATCGCCGGGCCCGTTGCCGTACACGGAGTCCAGATCCAACCGCGGCGACCGCCCCTGCAGCATGTCGACCGGGCGGACGTCCTCACCGAGGATCACGCTGGTGCGGTCCATGGTCAGGTCGTGATCGATGAACTGGCCAAGATAGGTGTACCCGGCGGGAATGTCGCCGTCCCCGCCGCCCTCCTTGACCATCGCCAACGCGAGCTTCCTAGTGACCGCCGCGCCCAGTCGGGTTCCCTTCGGGCCCACCCGGGAAAACCGGAACGGCGGTGCCACGGCTTCCGCGGTCACAAGGCCGGGCGCGCCGACCCTCCGCGTCCCGGACTCATCGACCGGATCGGGCTGCTGACCCCCGACGCGGCCACCGATTTGGGTGGTCAGCAGGCCCTCACCCTCGACGAAGAAACTCTCAGAACCGTGCCTGATCGGGTCCATCACATCCCCTCCGCCGTCGCACACTGACATCTCCACCGGACTTCCTCAACGGGCGGAAGTCCGCAAGTCAACCTGAAGCCCTTTCGACAGTGACACCCCTTGAGCGCCACGTCCAGACAACCCGTCGCAGTGGCGGCAGCACGGAATCACAGCTCATGACGACGGCTTGAACATGGACGGACGGTGAGCCAACACAGGGCGAGCGAGATCGACGCCCTCCGTGTGGCAACTATCCCATTGCAAGCACGGCCGCCCCAACATGCGATAGGGAGAGTGCAAACGACGGGCGCGGAGGTCGAGCCACGTCCGCAGATCCCAAACTCGACCAGTGCCATCCACACCAGTCCCGATCAACCACGCCGCATCCTCGGACCTGCTGCTTACCGCCCACTATGGGCGCCCCAACGCGGGATCGGGCGCAGGCTTGGAGCCGGTGGTCAGCACCAAATTCGGGCGCTGCGTGCGGGACGTCACCCACGTTGGTGACGGGACACCCGGCGAGGTCAGGGCCGGCTCGCTCCGTAGCCCAACAGGGCAGCCAGCCCGAGCGCGGAGCGGGGCGCGAAGGCCGCTCGCCAGAGCCCGCCATCGCCGAGCAGTGTGTTTTTGAGTTCGTCGACTGTGTCAATTGCCGGTATCGGTTCGCCTTTGCGCGCGAAGACACCGAGCCCAACCTTGGCGACGACCGTTTGGCCGTCGGCAGAGATCAGGCCCTGTTTCGTCAAATCTGGAAGCTGCTTGTCGGTGACAATTGCCACATCCATTGCATCGCCTGCTTTCAGGCGAGCGATTATTGCTCCCACCGTCCCATATTCGATGTTGATCTTGTGTCCTGTACTCCTCTCGAATTGAGAAATAAGCTCAGTCATCACACTTTTCATTGCTGCCGGAAACACTGCTTTGATTTCGGCTGCTTGTAAGTCGGTCGCTGAGAACAGCAGCAACGCAAACGTTGCGACTATCGTGTGCTTCATGATGGTCCTCCACCAGACGCTACGACAATTCCCCCACCGCTGATGTTGCCAGCGCCTCGACGAAAGATACGGACCGTTCCGGACGCATGGGTTTCGGACGTTACCCCTGAGCCGCGCATCTAACAACGACCCCAATCATCGCTTGCACGATTGTCATTGCCGATCCTTTCAGGACAAGAACCGCGGGCGATTGAGAGATCGAGAAGGGCCACAGACATTCGCGCACGCTGCGCGCGAGTTCTCGGCCCCAATCTGCGAACGAGGCATCTTACTCCACGAAGAAGCCGGCGCCGATCAAGCCACTCATTCCGTCGGCGGCCTGAACCCTTTGACATAGCTCCACTTGTGCGACAGCTGCGTCTGGCCCGGCTTCGGAAACATGTAATCGACCCAGCCGGCCCCACTTGCCTGCACCTTCTTCAGGAACTCGTCGTGAAACATCTTCCCGTTCGCATCCTTTTCGCCACTGGGGTTAGTCCCCTCGCGTTTGGGGAATGCCGGGTTGAGCAGGACGTTGAGATGGTCGTCATAGGCAAAGAGGTATGTGTTGCCGAACCACCACTGGCTGTCGCGCTTTCTGAATTCGTCGAATGCAGCCCGCCCGCGCTGGTCGACAAGAGCAGCAGCCCGGTTGACGAGATCTTCGATCTGTTTGGCCCTCTCGGACGGTGGGGGCGCCTCCTGCGATTGCGCGGTGCTCGCCATCATCAGGCAGGCCAATATCGTGCACACTGCGAATGACTTGATCATCGTGCTGCTCCGTCTCTGGACGGAGCCATCTGAGCATCGACCGCGAACCTGCGTCCAATAAATTCTAGCTCTGATAGTTGATGCCGATCCGGCATAAGGTTCGGCGATGGATCGCGCCATGCGTGGGGTGTTTTTGATCTCGCAGCCGGTCGCTGACGGAAGTTCAGATCGGGCTGGATGCATAATGATATCGCAACTCTTATGCTCTAATGGTATAAGGCGGCATGAACCTTCGACAGGCCCTCACGTTCCTGACCGTGGCCGAGCTCGGCACCGTCTCGAAGGCTGCATTGCGGTTGCGGGTCGCCCAGCCGGCCTTGTCCAGGCAAATCATCGGTCTTGAGCAGGAGCTAGGCCTGCGGCTCTTCGATCGGGTTGGGCGGCGCCTTCTGTTGACCGGTGAAGGCGAACAATTGATTGCAGGCTGCCGGCTGCTGCTCAACAGCGCCAGTTCGCTGAAAGAGCAAGCTCAGTTGCTCCGTCATGGAGACACAGGAATTCTAAAGATCGCCGGGTCGCCGCAACACATCGAGAGCGTGCTATCGCAATTTTTGCACCGGTACGCGCAACGATATCCCGGTGTCGAGATAAAGATCAGGGAGGGTACGGGCAGTGAAATATTGACGATGCTCGAACGCGGGGAAATCCATCTCGGCCAAAACCTGCTGCACGCGGTCACACTTAATGAACAGCACTTCGGCAGCCTTCCGCTTGGATCTGTACAGTTGCTGGCTGTCTGCCATCCGTCAATGCCACTTGGTCCGCGTCGTACCATCGAGGTAGCTGACCTTGCCGGGTTTCCGTTGCTGCTCATGGACGGCGGGTTCGGATTTCGCCGTGCCTTCGATGCTGCAAGCCGAATGGCGGGACTTAAACCGACAATCATGTTCGAGAGCCGGAACCCGCACACCTTGTTGGCACTCGCCGAGGCGGGGCACGGCATAGCCATCGTTCCCTCCCAGCTTCAGTGCGGGCGTTACGAATTGAGGGTTGCCGGCCTCACGCTTGGACGCCGCGTGTTGCAAGAGCCCCTGACCATCTCATGGGACAAGCGGCGCCCCTTGCCTCGTTTCGCGACCGACTATTGCGCAATGCTCGCCGCGCATATGCGCGAGACGTTTCCGATCACCCGGCCGACGGAGCCGGGCTTGGCAAGCGCGAAAAGAAGCTATCGGTTCCGCGTCAAGGGCGCCACACGGAAGGCGAAAACCGCCAGGGGCGCTTGAATGCTGCGATTTGCTTCACGTTCGCCTTGGAGCCAGAAATGCTCTTGGGCACTCCGACTGCTTACCTCAGGTTAAGCCATGTGAGTGGACATCCTTGGCACCGGACCGGAGGCCCGGAAAGGGCACAAGGGCAGACATGTGTAGGGCAAACGGGTTGGCGCGGCCCCTAGCGAACAATCTGACAGGCTGTGGTCCAGTAGCGCCGCAGCCGCTTGCCGTCCTCCTCGCTCGTAAAGCGATACGGTAGTTGCTCCCCGGCTGGACAGCGATAGGCGTCCTCCTCTGGCAAATAGGCAAAGTCCTGATTGCCGAACCGGCCATCTGACTTAGCACCCGACGTCTACGGCTTGGAGAGTTAGGTGATGCCGGCCTCGTGGCACGTGAGGATCTCCAGGCTGCTGAAGTAGCCGCGATCGGCGACGGCCTCTTGGCGCCGGAGCATCGCGGCGCGGCCCGCTAAGCAACTTTCTTCTCGATTTTTGCAAACGCACTGAGCTTCAACCACGCTCGAAGATCGGCGGCGAGTTTGCTGTTTCCTGTCAAGGCAAATCGGCCATTTTCGGACCCGGCGTTGAGTGTCGTATATCCGAGCCAGATCTCAGTCATCGTCCGCAGATCGGTTGATACGTAAAGGTCGACATCGAGGCCAGGATCTATGAGGCACAGATCGACTTCATGGCCCGGCTCGACGATCAGCCAATAATTGCGCTCTGAGGCTGGTTGATCGTTGAAGATGAATTGGATGGTGTTGCGGCGCGGCGGTAGCGGATTTGTGTTTATGTTCCGCCTGATGTCCCACATCAGCAAATTGGCATCGAGATTCTTGAGCGTCGCCTCGGTCGTAACCCATCGATGCCCCCACACGCCGATTGCTTCTATGATGGAACGCAGCTCGTTCCCCGCTTCGGTGAGGCGATATTCAAGCACGCCTGGCTCGCGCTCGGCGGCGATGTGCATGACGATCCCTGCAGCTTCAAGATCCTTCAGTCGTTTCGAGAGGAGGGCGGGCGACATGCTTGGCAGCCCCCGCCGCAGTTCGTTGAAGCGGGTTGATCCCAGTACGAGTTCGCGCAGAACGAGGAGTGTCCAGCGGGAGCAGATGATCTCCGCTGCCATCGAGACGGGACAGAATTGATTGTAGCTGGTTTCCGACATGGCGATTTTTCCGACCTTGTCCCGGAAGATAAGGATGCCACCAGCCTGGCCCAAGGGACTAGTTCAAAATCTGTACCGGCTGGATTTCAGATCCTGAACTAGCTGCTTCCAGAACTTCCTGAGACGCTCCGGCCGACTTCCGGGGGGCGGGGCTCGCCCCCGGAGCGGAATTTCGAGCAAACGGAGATGGTCCATGTCGGTTGCAACGATTCCCTCTTGATTACGCCGCCATCAAGCAACGCCAGCGGTCCGTCTGGTCAGCCGGTGATTATGCAATGATCGGAACGACTCTCCAAATCGTCGGCGAGCGACTGTGCGAGGCCGTTGATATCCGCGCCGGCAGCAGCGTGCTCGATGTCGCAGCCGGCAACGGGAATGCGACGCTGGCCGCTGCTCATCGCTTTGCGCGGGTCACGTCCACCGATTATGTCGGCGCGCTTCTTGAGCGAGGTAAAGAACGAGCCGCCGCCGAGCGCCTTTCCATCCATTTTCAGGAAGCCGATGCCGAAGCGCTTCCATTTGCTGACAGCAGCTTCGATGCGGTGCTCTCCACTTTCGGCGTCATGTTCACCCCGAATCAGGAAAAGGCAGCCGCCGAACTCGTCCGCGTGGTGAGCAAAGGCGGGAAGATCGGGCTCGCCAACTGGACGCCAGATGGCTTCATAGGCCAGATCCTGAAAATTGTGACGAAGTACGCGCCACCTCCCGCCGGCATCAAGCCGCCTACTCTCTGGGGAACCACGACGCGGCTTGGAGAGCTGTTCCATGGGCAGGAAGTCACCAGCTCAGTGCAAACCTTCAACTTCAGGTACGAGTTCGCCGGAACATTGGCTTGACGTTTTCCGCACTTATTACGGTCCTACGAACCGTGCGTTCGCTGCGCTCGATGGGGGCAAGGCGGCTGAACTGGAAGCCGAGATCCTCGATCTACTGGAAAAGTCGAATTGGGCCCATGACGGCAGCCTCATGGTCCCGGGCGACTATCTCGAAGTTGTGATCACCAGGTGCTGAGGTGGCACCGGACAGCCGGCCCCTTAGTTGCTGAGCCACTCGGCTCCGAGCGATTCGGTCCATTCCTTCGGCGCGCCATGTTCCTATAGCCATCGCCCGAGACACCCAATTCGAAAGATTGGCTGGCTTCGCCGATGGCGACCGCCACGGCGAGGTACCACACCGGCGTCAATCCGCTGTGCAGCGTCCGGCACGGCGGCAGCGACAAGGTCGATGACGGTCGGAAATGCCCCATCATTGCGAAGAGATACGACCGCGCCGCTGATTAGCGTGATGAACGCTCGCCTTCTCATTCGATCATTCCGCACCGCAGCGAAATGACGCGATGTGCCACAATAGGAGATTCATGCGCTGCACAAAATGACAATCCTATTCGATCACCTCATCGGCTTCGACAAGTAGCGTCGCGGGTACCGTGAAGCCGAGTGCCTTGGCAGTCCTGAGGTTGATCACAAGCTCGAACTTGGTTGGCTGCACGACCGGCAAAAGGCTGGCGGTCCACGCCTTCTCTGCAGCTCCGAGAGTTTGTCATGGTCTGTCTCCTTCGATGGTGCCGGATGCACCGGCCGATCGACTATCGAAGGTTCGCGCGACCCGATCGATTACCTCGGAGGTCATGAAAATCGGATTTTCGAAACGGCAGAATCGGCAAAGGCAACGCACGACGTGCTGTCGCTAGGGTGTGACCGTGAGCGTCGCTGTCATATTGGGATGGAAGCGGCAGTAATAATCCACCGTGCCGGCCTTCTTCAAAACCAGCGTGCCAGTTTTCTTCGGCGGCAACATCACATCGAAATCGCCGTTCCGCGCGGTCGCGGTATGGGCGAAAATATCCTTGTTGATCCATTCGATGGTGTCGCCGACCCTGGCGGTGACCTGGGCCGGCGTGATCACGAGATTTTCCATCGAAATCTCGATCGTCGCCGCCTGCGCCGAGACCGGAATTCCCCAGCGACAGCGCGGCAGCAATCGTGAGAATCCGTCCCGGCGTCATGTCTCGGCTCCTTACTTCAGGCTGGCGGCGACGTGTTCGGCGTGCTGTTCATGGCCTTCGAAAATCTTCAGGCCGGTCTGCAGCAGGCTCTTGAGCTCGGCGTTGCTGGCGGACGGAATGAGCGTGGTCTCCAGCGCGCCGTTGACCGTCTTGTGATAGGCGACCTCGTTGGCGACATAAGCCTTGTCGAATGCCGCGCCGTTGCAGCTTGGCCAGTTCGGCGCGCTTGTCGGCCGCGTTGCTTGGTCAGGGCTTGGCTGGTGTCGTTGTCCTCGGGCGTGACCTTCAGTTTCTTCACCAGCGCCAGCGCCTGCTTGTTGACGGCCTCATGGTCGCGCACCATGTCCTTGGCGAAAGTCCCGGACTTCCTTGTTGCTTGGATTTCTTCAGCGCCTGTTTCGCCGCCGTGATATCGATCACGCCGGCGGTGTAGGCGATATGGGCAATCTGCGGATCGGTCGGTTTGGCGCCTTGCGCGAAGGCGGCACCGCTCAACAGGCTAACCGCGGCGATCGCCGCGCTCAATCGAACGAACATGATCTGGTACTCCTGTGGCGCCGGGCGCTAGAGCCGCCGGGCGTTGTTGCTTGCACACAGCTTGGATGACCGGTGAACGCAAAGGTTCCCGAATAATTATCCGCTCAGTCCGAGCCGTTTGACGACCGCCGCGGTCAGGCGTTCGCAGCGCTTGCCGGCGAACGGAAACGCTTCCATCACCACCGGTCCGATTTTTCTTCGACATTGTCGCGCAGCATGGTGCGGGCGCGGTGCAGCCTGGTCTTCACCGTCTCCGGCTTCAGTCCGAGAAGCTCGGCGGTTTCCTCGACATTCATGCCCTCGATCACCCGGGTAATGAAGACGATCCGAAACGCCTCGGGTAGCTCGTCGATGGCGTGTTCGACGACCTGCTGGATTTCACGTTGTGCCATCGATTTTTCCGGATCTTCGGATGCGGCCGAGAGGGGAAACTGGATGATCTGGGCTTCGACAACGCCCGGAGCCAGCGTGTCCAGGTCGACACTCGGCCGCTGCCGGCGCAACCGGCCCAGCGCTTCGTTCATCGCGATGCGGGCAAGCCAGGTACTCGAGGCTCGAATCGCCGCGAAAGCCCTCGAGATGCGTAAACGCCCGAACATAGGTTTCCTGGACGACATCCTCGGCCTCGGCATCGTTGCGCAGAATGCCGCGGGCGATCCGGTACAGCCGGCGGTTGTTGGCCTGCATGATCGAACGAACCGCCGCTTCGTCGCGGGTGCCGGCGCGCCGCACCAGTTCGGCATCCGTATCGGCCGGCTTGATCGGAGTGGTTGGCGATGCCTGGGCGTAGCGCATGCTGATCTCGCTGTATCCGGGTACATTGTACCGCTGCTCCATTGGATGGCACTGCGGCAAATAGGTTCCCGCAGCCTTCGGACAGGGCTAAAAGCCCGTCGAGGGCGTCAGGCGGCGGCCTTTGCCGCCGCCCGGCCGGCATTGCGGCCCGAAAACAGGCAGCCGCCGAGGAAGGTGCCTTCCAGCGACCGGTAGCCATGCATGCCGCCGCCGCCAAAGCCGGCTGCCTCTCCGGCGGCGTAGAGTTCCGGCATGATGTTGCCGTCGCGGCCGAACACGCCCGACTGGGTCGGTGAAATCGACCAGGTACTCGTGCACGGCACGCGTATCATGCGTGAGGTCGCGATGTTTCACCGCGCAAGCCGCACGCTAATCCTTGTTGACCTCATCGAGAACTTCACCGACGCGACGCCTCATATCGGAGGGGCATTGAAGTTCTGGTTCAAGTATGTGTTACGCATGTGGGACAATCCCCGTCCCGCGCCGGAATACCGGATGGGCTGGAGCGACCGTCAGGCAGCGGCGAAATCGCTTCGTCGCATTCTGGCGTGGGAATTTCAGCAGATCGTGTTGTCGCACGGCGATCTAATCGATCGCAACGCTCGCGCGGTTGCGGCTGCGGCTTGGACCGGAATATTCGACGGGTGACAGCTTGTAGACCCGGCAAATCGGCAATCTCCTGACCCAATCGCACCATCATTTGCAGAGAAAGCCACTGGCAAAGTCGCGTTCTGAGAAAACGACCTCCACTGAACGTGGAAATCGCGAAAAATTTGCTCTCTCAGTGGCCAACTCCCGCAACTGCGGTCGCTAACCGGCGGAAGTGACGGCACAATTCGGGAGAGTACGATTTTCTTATTCAATTTCAGAGACTTACTGGCGGAGCAGCGGGGATTCGAACTGCCGATAGGCTTTCGTGGTCGTGAGTGCCGAATGGAGCAATTATCTTGCTCAGAAATGACTGGCTTTCGTGTTGGATCGGAGCGTTGCTACGGGTGACCTGGAGCCGCTGAGGCCGGTTTTGAGATCTTGCCCTGCCGGACGTTTGCCCAGGCGGGGCTGAGGTGGTGCGGCGGATGGCGTCGCGCGAACCTCAGAGGATCCCATGACCAAGCCCAAATCCCGACTAAAGGCTTCGTCCCGCTCAACCGCCCGAACGAACCGCAAATCCGCATCCCGCAAGCGACCTCAACCGGGTTCATCGAAGCCAGCCGCCCGGTCTCGCACCAAGCACGCCCGCATCATCGAGATGCTGCGGGCACCGGCCGGTGCGACCATTGCTGCCATCATGGCTGCAACGGAATGGCAGCAGCACTCGGTGCGCGGCTTTCTTGCCGGCGTCGTTCGGAAGAAGCTCGGTCTCAATCTTGTTTCGGAGGTAACCGACAAAGGCCGGGTCTACCGCATCAAGGATGGAAAAGCCTCGATCACCGCTGTCGACCGCGTGAAGCAGGCGGCGTGATCCGATGCTGGAGAAGCGTCGCAGCGGTCGGGTGTCGGCCAAAACCTCCATTGGGGACGAGATCGCGCATTTGCGCGGTCTCGATCTCAAAGGGCTCCATGCGCGATGGCGCAGTGTGTTTCAGCGTCCCGCGCCCGCGCATCTGCCGCGGCATTTGCTGTTTGCCATGATCGCCTATCGACTTCAGGCCGACCGCCTTGGCGATCTGGATCACGAGACCGCGCAGGTGTTGGATCGGACGGCCCCAAAGGAGACTGGAGCGGTGACGTCGGCGCGGCTGCGTCAGTTTCGATCAGAGGCGAACGGAACTGACGCCGGGAACCGTATTGGTCCGGGAGTGGGATCGACAATCGCAGCGGGTCATGGTGATGGCTGACGGCTTTGCCTGGAACGGCCAGACCTATGACAGCCTGTCCAAGGTCGCCTTCGCGATCACCGGCACCAAATGGAACGGTCCGCGCTTTTTTGGGCTTGAGGGATGAGAGAAACCGGTTGGACGCGGGAGCTCGACCATGAAGGCCCCCTCCGTCAAACCGGTCCGTTGTGCGATCTATACCAGGGTCTCCACTGAGCATGGTCTCGACCAGGAGTTCAACTCGCTGGACGCCCAATACGATGCCGCCTCTGCCTATATCAAGAGTCAGGCCCATGCCGGCTGGACCCTGATCCGGTCGCGATATGACGACGGCGGATATTCCGGCGGGTCCACCGACCGCCCCGACCTGCAGAGATTGCTGGACGATATCCGCGCCCGGAAGCTTGATGTCATTGTCGTCTACAAGGTCGATCGCCTGACACGATCGCTGGCCGATTTTGCCAAGCTGGTCGAACTGTTCGATGCGCATGGCGTGTCGTTCGTCTCGGTCACCCAGCAGTTCAACACCACGACCTCGATGGGCCGGCTGACCCTCAACGTGCTTTTGTCCTTTGCCCAGTTCGAGCGGGAGGTCACTTCCGAGCGTATCCGCGACAAGATCGCTGCCTCCAAACGGAAAGGTCTTTGGGTCGGCGGTCCCCTCCCCCTCGGCTATCACATGAAGGACGACAAGATCGCCGTCGTCGAGGACGAGGCCGAACGGGTCAGACTGATCTACCGGCGGTATCTTGAACTTTCCGGCGTCAATGCACTGGTGCGAGACCTTCGGGAGCGGGATATCCGAACCAAATCAAGATTGCTCGCAACCGGTGCGACCCGGGGCGGCGTTCCCTTCGGCCGGGGCTCGCTGTTCTATCTGCTGCGCAATCGCTTCTATATCGGCGAGGTCAAATACAAGAACGAGATCCTGCCCGGCGAGCAGCCGGCCATCATGGATCGCGCGCTATTTGATGCGGTCCAACAGAAGCTCACCGACCAGTGGACCAATCGGATCCACGATGCGGAACGCGAGCGACCATCTGTTGACCGGACTGTTGTTCGACGATGTCGGTCATCGCATGGTGCCGACCCACGCCACCAAGGCCGGCATCCGCTATCGCTACTACGTCTCGCTGCCGCATCTGCATGGCGAATCCAAGACGGCAACGGTCGGATCGGTGTCCCGCGTTCCGGCGACCGACATCGAAGACATCATCGTTAAGTCTCTCGATGCGCATCTGATCGCTCAGAAGGAGAAGCCGGCCTCAGACACTCGCGAATAGTGGAGACCGTCAAGCGCCTGCTGGAGCAGGTCGCGCGAATTGATGTGCACGAGGATCGTCTGGTCGTTCGGTTGAAGTCGGCGGAAGACGAACAAGCAACTGACGCGGCGGACGGTCACTTGCTCTCGATTCCGTGGCAGAAGCCGCCGTCCAGGAAATCCCGGCAGATTCTCCTCCCGCACGGCATACCCAAAAGTGAAGTTCGCCCAACGCGGATCGAACGTCGCGCACGCCTCGTCAGCGCCATCGCCCGAGGTCGTCGCTGGCTTGACGAGATCGTTTCCGGCTCCGTCACCGACGTTGAGCAGATCGCGGCGCGTCAAAAGTGCAGCGTGCGTCAGGTCAACATGACCATCTCGCTCGCGTTCCTCGCACCGGACCTCGTCAGAGCGGCGGTCGAAGGTCGTCTGCCACGCGGCATCGGAGTCGAACGACTTCGGGATGCTCCTGCAGAATGGAGCCGGCAGTTCGAAGCGCTCGGATTGAACCCGCAATAATTGCGACTCGAAACCGCGCTTTTTGCCCTACCGGAATCCCCAATTTCCGAACCTGAAAACAGCCGTCGAAGCCCGCGCCGCCGGGAACGGAATTTTTGGATGCAGAGACCGGGCGCCAAAATCCACCCAAGAGACCGCAATATCCGCAGAGACGGAAAGGCCGCAACGAAGCGCTCGAAAATCCCCGCAGAAACGGCCTGTTTCCCAAGCGACGACAGTTTCCGCGGTTTAGAAGGACTGGGTGGTGGAGACAGTAGGGACTCGAACTGGCAGACCTCACCACCCAGTCATCGAACC
>CAVPQC010000004.1:275000-304283 GCA_963707475.1 uncultured Actinomycetota bacterium | reverse complement strand
AGCGCAGCAGGGCGTACCGCTCGCGGTTGCGCTCGTACTCGAACTCGACGTTGCGGTCGAAGGCGAGCATGGTGCCGAAGCGGTCGACCTGGACCGAGTGATCGATGACGAGATCGGCCGGCACGAGCGGATTGATCCGGGTGACGTCGCCGTTGAGGCGGGCGACGGCCGAACGCATGGCGGCGAGGTCGACCACGCAGGGGACGCCCGTGAAGTCCTGGAGGACGACGCGGCCGGGAAGGAAGGCGAGCTCGAAGTCGTCGTCAACGGTGCCGGGTTTCCAGGCGGCGAGTTTGGTGACGTCCTCATCATCGACGAACTCGGTACCGGCGTGACGAAGCAGATTTTCGAGCAGGATGCGGACGGTGACAGGAAGCGATTCGGAGATCGGCCAGTCCCTGTTCGGCGAGCGCGGCCAACCGGTAGTAGGTCACGGTGGTGCCGTGGCTGGTGGCGAAGCGACGCGCGGGCACCGAAGGGATCGGGCCGGGAGGTGGTACCTGTATTTGCCATCACGATTTTGATCTCCCTCGATGGTCCGGCGGATACCGCCGCGATTGATCGCACTGGCGATAGTTTAGAACATGGGCCAAGAACGAAAATGCTGCACGCTTGGCGGAAATGTCGATGACGCGCCGTCGCAGCAGTTCGGGTATGGTCGAATTGCCGCGCGCTCCCGCCTCGCAATCGCTTCCAGCCATGCATTCGCCATCTCGTGAGGAGAGTTTCGTTGCGAAGACCAGCCTTGATTGCTTCGCTAACAGCGATCGTCTCGATAGTGCTGGCGCCAGTGTCGGGCTTGGCGTCGGGGCCGGCGGGACCGGTGGGTTCGTTGCGGCTCATTGGGATCCAGTCGGTGCCGAACGACCTGGTGGTCGACAACACCGTTGGTTGGTGGGCTGTCCGGGATCGACTACGACCCCGCTACCGAGACCTGGATCATCATCAGCGACGACAAGTCGGACAAGGCGCCGGCCCGCTTCTATACGGCTCACCTCGACTTCGACGAAACGGCGTTCTCGAGCGCGAGATCACCGGCGCGACAACTTTGCTCCAGGCGGACGGCACGCCGTACCCGAATGCGGCCCAGAGTGGTGAGGTTCCCGATCCGGAATCCGGATACATCTGGTGGACGAGCGAGGGGAGCAAGAAGCTCGGACTGGATCCGTTCATTCGGGGTATCGACGCCGAGGGACGGCAAATCGGCGCGACGCCGCTGCCGCCGATCTTCACGATGACCGCCGACGACAAGACCGGCCCGCGCGACAACTATTCCTTCGAAGGGTTGACCTTCCTGCCGGACGGCAGTTCGTACTGGGTGTCGATGGAGCAACCGCTGTTCCAGGACGGTCCGGCTCCGACACCCGAGGCCGGCGGTATGGTGCGCTTCACGCAGTTCGGTCGGGATGGCGCGGTCCTACGCCAAGTCGCCTATGAAGAGGATCCAATGGAAGCGGTCCCCGGCAGGCAATTCGGCGACAACGGCGTCAGCGACATTCTCGCGGTGGACTCGGAGCACTTGTTGGTGCTGGAGCGGTCGGGTGTGGAGGCCGCGGACGGTTCGTTCAAGGACTACATCCGGATCTATTTGGTCGATCTCTCCGTGGCGACCGATGTCAGCGGACTCGGCTCGCTCAGCGGCGCGGACTACGCGCCGGCTCCTAAGAAGCTGGTTCTGAACCTCGACCAGGGCGATATCGGGTATGTCGACAACGTCGAGGGGATGAGCTGGGGACCGAGATTAGCGGATGGCAATCCGAGTTTGGTGCTGGTGGCCGACAACAATTTCAACGCCTCGGAGATCTCTCAGTTCTTCGCCTTCGAGGTTTTCCCAACCGCTGAGGTGATGCCTTCTCCGGTCGCATTCGAAACCCGGTTGAGCCGCTATTGCCTAAGCCAGCAGTGCTTCGGACTCGGTCGCCGAGGTTTTGTGAACTGTTTCGGATTCCGGTTGAACAGTTGTTGCGTCACGCTGGCACCGCCCTGGACTGAAGTCCGGGCTCAGTGACGGAAGTCGCTCCGCGACTGAGCACGCGGAACGGTAAGCAATTACCCGGAATCCGTATGCCCTTCAAGATTCACCGGTGAGGTAAGAAGAGCAACGATTGGACCGGATTCCGTTTCATGCGGTTGATACAGACGCATAGGCAAAGAGGACCGAGGCTGGTGCCCGGTCCTCTTTGCGTCGGTAGGCGAGGTTGGTTTAGTTCTGGGCGGTGAAGACGTCGCAGTTCAGTGAGGCGCCTTCGGTAAGACTCGGGTGAATCACCGATCCGGAAGGTAGGTGCTCTCGCCGGTGGTCGAGGTGCAGGATGCCGCGCCGGCCGCGTAGCCGTCTGGGATGCCCTCTTCCAGTGTGAAGATGTGACCCGGGACGCCGGACCAGATCGCGGTTTGCGCACCGGGGTACTTCCGGTCGTTGCGCCAGTTGCGGCACCCTCGGTGGTTAGCGTGAAGAGGAAGCCACTGCCGTCGCCGGTGCATTGGTCGTACAGCGTATTGACGTCGGCATCGACCGCGTCGAAGCCGCTCGGGCAGAGGTGGTTCACGACGGTCACTGTGCCCGTGTTGTCAGTCTGACCGGAATCTCCGCTGCCGGTGTCATCAGCCTGTCCGTCATCGGCCGGCTGGCCATCGGACGTGGTCCCGTCATCGGCTTTGCCGGAGTCCGACGCGTTGTCGCCACTGTCGGTCGCGGGTTGATCCTGCTGCGGCGTGGCGATGTTCTCCACGCCGGTTGAGAAGAACCATTGGCAGACCTCCTGTGCACCTGGATCGATCGCAGCCTGGATGGAGTTCGTGTCGTATGTCGGCATCTGATCGAAGCCGTTTGGTTGACCGTCGTAATCGAGTGCCTGGCCGCAGAAGACCGCGGTTGTGGCGTATCCGTCCGGCGGACCGGCCACGACGACCGCACCTTGTGCGGGGATGTCGTAAAAGTTCACGGTACCCTGTTGGAAATTGCCGGTGTAGCCGAGCAGATTGCCCGCTTGAGCGGCCAATGTGAAGCTGGCGCCGTTCAATGGGGTGCCGCAGGTGCTGAGGTCAGTGGCGAGGTCGTTGCCATTGGCGTCGAAGCCATCGGGGCAAGCAAAGGCATTGAGGGTGACACCGCCGGTGCCGTTCGCGCCACCGTCATTGAGGTTGAACCAATCGCAGTTCAACTCTTCGCCCGGATCGAGCTTCGTTGAAAAGGCGGTTCCCTTGATATCTCGCTCGGTGTAGTGGGCCGCACCGGAATCGCCCGGAAGCACTTGGTCGCAGAAGACTCGACCGGCAAAGCCCTTGGACAGATTTTGGCTGATGGTCGCTTTGCCAGGGGCGATGCCCTGCCAAAGCACGCCGCTGTCCGCGGTTTCGCCGCTGAGGAACGTCAATCCGCCTTGCCCGGCCGGAACAATCGTAAACGCGACGCCATTCATGCTGAGCTGGCAAGAGGAGGCGAGTGTGTTCATGTCGGCCTGGCTGAGATCTGGTCCGCTCGGGCAGAGGTGAACGTTGATATAGACCTGAGCTCGCGCCGCAGGGACGGCATACCAATCGCAGATCAACTCTTCGCCGTCAATGAGGATGTACGCGAACGTGGCATTGTTCGCCGGGATCTCCGCGGTTTCGAACTGGCTCGTGCCGCCATTCAGCACTCCGCGGCAAAAGACGCGTGGTGTCGCGTAGCCCTCTTGGCTCCCCGTGATCTGGAGGAAATCGCCTTTGAGAAACTGAAAGTAGGCACGTCCAGGAGCATCCTGACCCACGGTTTTGGTCTGTTTGTAGTTATTCTGCGACTCGACCGAGAGATCGATGCCGTTGAGCGGAGTCGCGCAGGACGCGGTCAATGCGTTGGGGTCGGCGTCCGACAAGTTGAATCCGTCTGGGCATAGCCAGGTGCTGATCGAGACCGTGCCGGTGCCGTTGAGATCCTGGACTGAGGACGTGCCGTACCAATCGCAGGTCACCCAACCCTGGCTGCCCATAGTTGGATGGACGAGGTTGCCCATGTTCGTGTCGGAGACATCCATGAGCTCATAGCCGTCAGCCGTGCCGTTGTTCTTCTCCGTTTTGGCAGTAGACGATCGCTGGCCCGCTATAGATATCGAAGTCGCCAGTCAGCGTGAAGATATGCTCGGGCACATTCTCGAACGAGACATCGGCCGGGGTGTTGCCTTCCTTCGGGCTGAAGTCTTTGCCCTCGGACATGAGGCTCCAGTTGATGTAGTAGGTCGACTCCGTGCAGTTGTTCTTGAGGTGGCCATGGTCTTGATAGACCGACACTTTGCTGGTATCGCAACCGTAGAAATGGGAATAGACGGTGCCGGTTTCGCCTTCGTCCGCCGAGACCAAATGCGGTCCATGGAACCCGCTCAAAAGGGAAATGGCGACCAGGGCAGACATAAACCCCGAAGCACCACGAATTCCTCGTCTGAAACATGTTGGACACAATATTTCTCCTTTATTGTTTCGTTGCACCCGTCAAGCACTTATCCGGGTCGGTCAGCATCAATCTCATGCGAACCTGTGAACTGCCGGCAACTCGTCGCCCATGGTTGCCGGTACCAGCTGCAACCACGGGCGGGCTTCACTGCCGCCAATAACAACAGCATGCGGTGCGCTAGTGTTGCGAACCATCGTGGAAATCACGCAAACGCAATGGGTGACGACGAAAGCGCCCCATACGTGTTGTTATCTACTTACCGATCGAGCTACATGATTGCGGCGACGTCGCTATGCGATGCCATTGCGGTGCGCCCAGGCAGCCGCGGCCGTCCGCGAACTTACGTCGATCTTGGTGAAGATATTTGCGACGTGCTGCATGACGGTGCGGTGGCTGATAAAGAGCTGCGCGGCGATCTCTCGATTTCCCAGGCCATGACAAACGAGCTTGAGGACTTCGATTTCACGTGGAGTGAGCCCAGTAGCGGCGATCACGGGATCGATTTGGCCCGGTTGACCATCTCTTGAGACGATCACGATCTCCGCGCGTTTCAATGCCACGGCAATTGCTTCGTCGCGATTTAGAGCCCGGCCCGCATCGCTCGCGAGCTGGAATCGTTCCTCACGAAGCGATGCCATGACCAACTCGGTCCAATCGGCGACCTTCTGCTGGGTGGCCGGCCGTAGCATGATGCCCATTTCGGCACGGAGGCGCTCGCCGGCGGCGAAGAGAGCGGCAGCACGGTCAAACTCTTCGTCCCGACGAGCAAGCTCACCGAAATAGGAGAGGCAGCAGGCCGTTCGCCAACGGTCGCCCAACTCTTTGGACAAGACGATTGCCCGCTCGAACTCAGCTCGCGCGCGGGAAGCTCGCCGGTGAGCAGCAGTGCAAAACCGAGTGCCTCATGTGCGAATGCGATCCAAGTTTGTTGGCCGAGCGACTGAAATGTCGCGAGGGCGTCCTGATAGATACGAATCGCGTCTTGAACCCGATGCCGCTCGATCTGGATCTGGCGAGCAGCGAGATCGCCACCGCGCGGCCGAGCCGATCGTCAGCTTGCTCATATAGGGCAACGCCCGCGGCGACGAGGGCCTCTCGTCCCGCTCGGCATCTCCCCATCGGCATCAGAAGACATCGCCGGCGAGGTCCTTGAGCGTTTCAGAGATCCGGCTGATGGCTCCGATCTCTCGCCAAATCGCGAGCGCTTTCTTCATTGTGCTGGATCGCCGTTTGGAAGTTGGCGTACCAGTAATGAATTTTGGCGGCCCCATTGAGCGCATCCGCATATCCGGCCGGACCGCACGGGCATCAGGCATGGCGAGGAAAACCTCGGCCCACCCGGTCGCCTCGTCCAGAAGGTAACGCTGGGTCATGAACCAGGTGAGTGGCTGCAGAATCTCTAAGCCGGCTCTCGCCCGGTCATGGTCGCGGAGCCAGGTCAGGGCGGCACGAACATTCGGATATTCCAATTCCAAGAAATCGAATACACCGAATCCGGCTCCACGGACCGCGGATGCGGCGTGTTCCGACAAGCTCCGGCACCAAAGCCGCAGACCTTCGTTCGCAATCGGTAATTCTTCATGGGCCGCGAGTTGTTCGAGCCCGAATTCGCGGATGGTTTCGTAGAAGACGAACCGAGAGTCGTTCGGCTGACCTTCGCTAACCGGCAGTGATCGCAGCAGACTGTTGTCCGAAAGGATTTCGGTTCCGGATAGCAGGGGAAAGCATAGAATCCTGGTCGCCAGCTGCCACGTATCCAGCCTCGTCAGCCAGCATGATCGCGGCGTCAAGCGTGAAACCGGCCGGGAAAATCGACAGCAATCGAAACAGGCGCTGTTCTCGCGCTGGGAGCAGGTCATATGTCCAGCGGATGGTGTCGCGCACCGTCTGTTGCCGTTTTGGGGCGTCACGCGGACCGCCGGTTAGGAACACCAGCCGACGCTTATCCAGCGGACGCATTGCTTCCGGAGGAATGACTCGGGTTCGGGCCGCGGCCAACTCGATCGCCAGCGGCAGGCCGTCGAGATCGCGACAAATCTCGGCGATCTGATGCAAGCGGGCTTCACTGATGGTGAAGGCGGGATTCGATTCTTTCGCCCTGGCCACGAACAACTCGACCGCGGGCGCAATCTCCGGCCCGGCTCCCTCGATTGGAGGCGCGACGGTTTCGAGTGGCGACACCCGGAACTCGCGTTCGCCGCGCACGTTGAGCCTGGCTCGGCTGGTAACGACGATCTTCAAGTGCGGGCAAGCCGTGAGCAAATGGATGACGAACGGAGAGGCAGGGAGGATGTGCTCGAAGCTATCGAAGATGATGAGGGTGGGCAGCGGAATCGATTGAGCCAATGATCTGGTCGAGCAAGCGAGCCATGGCTACCGCGCACGATCTTGAGCTGGGTCGCCACGGCTGGGCCGATCAAGCCAGGATCCTGGAGATGCGCCAGGGGCACGAATCCCACCGATCCGGCGAAGTCTGGGGACATCGCAGCAGCGGCTTCAATTGCGAGGCGCGTCTTCCCGATGCCGCCTGGACCGGTAATGGTGACCAGCCGAGTGTCGTCCGTGCCGAATGAGGGCGACGAGCTGATCAACCTCCGCTTGTCGGCCGAATAGTCCGGAGAATTGGGTCGGCAAAGGCGGCAAGGACGCGTGTGACGGCGATCGTCTGGAAGCCGAAATGGCACGATCTTCGATGGCTCCGGTTGATCGACGTCGGTTCGAATATGCACGTGGTCCCCTACGAGCAGACGCGGCCGTACGTGTGTTCCGGATCATACGCTGTGGGGTGAGGAACACGAGCAATCGACAATACCGTTTACCGGTTCGCGGCGAGGGCGGCGTCGAGAATCTCGACACTGCCCGGTCCAGGTCGCTGTCGCTGATGACGAGGGGCGGCTGGAAGCGGATGACGTTGCCGAGTTGGCCGCCGACGCCGACGAGCACGCCTTCTTCGCGGCAGCGCTTGCGGATCTGGGCGGCTTGCTTGCCGGCCGGAGTTTTCTTCTTGCGGTCGGTCACCAGCTCGACGCCGATCATCAGACCCAGTCCCCGGACATCACCGATCATCGGGTAGGCACTCTGCATTTCCCAGAGCCGGTCAATCAGGCGCTCACCCTTACGGGCGGATGCTTCCGGAAGCTGCTCCTCTTCCATGACCTGGATATTGGCGATGGCGGCCGCGCAGGAAATCGGGTTGCCGCCGAAGGTGGAGAGATGCTCGCCTGGACGCAGGCTGTCGGCGATCTCGGCCCGGGCGATGGTGGCGCTGAGCGGGAAGCCGTCGGCGATCCCTTTCGCCATGACCATGATGTCGGGTTCGACCCCGAAATGCTCGATGCCGAACATCTTGCCGGTGCGGCCGAACCCGCTTTGCACTTCGTCCGCGATGAAGAGAATGCCGTTGGCGTCAAGCACTTCTTTGACGCGCTTGAAGTAGGACGCGGGCGGCACGATGATGCCCCCTTCGCCCATGATCGGCTCGGCGATGAACGCCGCGACATCGCCGCTCGACTGATACTGGATCGCCCACTCGACCATCTCGGCGCAGCGCTCCGCTACGATCTCAGGATCGTCGGTGTTGAACGGATTGCGATAGACATAGGGCGCGGGCGCGAAGGAAACGCCCGACATGTACGGGCCGCCGCGAGTCTTGCGGGCTTTGTTGCCGGTGATCGGCGAGCGTCGCGTTGGTGCGGCCGTGAAACGCATGGGTGAGCGAAATCACCTCGTGCTTGCCGGTGTAGGCCTTGGCGAGCCGCAGCGCGGTTTCGATCCCTTCCGCGCCTGAGTTGCCGAAGAAGGTTTTCTGCAACGAACCCGGGCTGATCCGGGCCAGTTCTTTTGCGGCATCCGCGACGACCGGGCACGTGATAGATGTAGGTCGCCGCGTGGACGACTTCATCTAATTGCGCTTTGGCGGCGGCAATCACCTTCGGATGACGGTGCCCCGCGTTGACGACCGATATGCCGGCGAAGCAATCAATATATTCCTTGCCGTCGACATCCCAGATCGTAGCGCCCTCGGCTTTGCCCACGACAACCGGTTCGATCGCAGCCACGAAACTGGTATTGACGTAGTCCCGGTAGTTGGCGACGGTCTCGTCGTGCGCCGTCATCGCCGTCGCGCTCATCGCCGTGACACTCCCCTCACAAGATCGACCCATGTGACGGCAGATGATCGCAGAGGGTGGAGCGCCGCGCTAGACGACTGGGGTGCCATTTCCGGTGGGCTCGGTGGCTGGTTCGGTCGGCAGCTCGGGGGTCGGCGGGATCTCGGTTGGGGTCGCGTCGGCGTGGCGGTTGGAGCTTGGGTCGACGTTGCGGTCGGTGTCGGTGTCGGTGATGGAGTGTGGGTCTGGGTGGCCGTCGGCGGTGCTTCGGCCGCCTGCGGGCCGGTCACGATCAACGTTTGAGTGACGGTCACCTTCGGTTTGGTGCCGGTCGCCAGCACTGTATAGGTTCCGGGCGCCAACTTACTCGGCACGGTGAACTGCGCGGACTTGCCGGGATCGGCGGCACCGGAGCTATTCACCCGGATCGAGCCGACTTTGTCGCCGGTCTGCACGATCGAGAGGTTGACGAGATCGTTCGAGCCAAAGCCGCGCAGCTTGACCTGAATGACACCGCCCGTGGTGGCCGTCGAGTTGGAGAAACTCATGGTCGGCCGTACGACGTATTCGGTCGTGACGGTTGTCCCGCCGCTCGTTTCGACGGCGCGGAAGAGGTGCGTGCCAGCGGTCGTGGCCGGTAGCCGGATCGACGTGGATGCGCTGCCGCTCCCGTTCGTGGTCACGGTGGCGAGCACCTTCTGGCTGGTTTTGGTGAGCGCATAAGAGATCGAGACCTGGGCGTTCCCGGTGAAACCGGTGAGCGAAACCGCGATCTTGGCGCCGCTGCCGCCGGACGAAGGAGAGATGGCGAGCGTCGCGAGCGTCTCCAGGGCTGCGCGGATCGGATCACCGCCCGCGGTGTCCGTGACATAGAGATAGTGGGCGCCGCGGGTGGTCGGCGGCATCGTGAAATCGCCGTAGAGGTCGCCATTCAGGTCGGCCACGGCGGTGGTGACCGGTGTGCTCGATGGCAAACGCCACCGCACCGCGTAGGTGTGTCCTGGGGTGAGCGACGAGCAGGCAAAGGTGACGACACCGCCGACCTGTACCTCGGCCGGCTTGGCGGCGCAATAGGGCGTCGGTGAGGCGGCCACGACTTTCCCGTTCTTGATCGAGAACTGCGTCACCGCGGTGTTGTTGTCGTCGTTCGATTCCAGGATGCGGTTGCGGGGATCGGCGGTCGAGTGGAGGGCGTAGTCACCGTCCTTGATCATGGAAGTGCCGAGATCGATCCACTGATCGGGAAGTGCGGCGGTGTAGATGTCGCCCCAACCGGCGTCCATCCCCTGCCGTTGGGCGTTGCACTCGGTGTACACCGGGCTGTTCGTGGCCGCGGGGTCGATCTTCACGGAATCGACGATGCAAAAGCTGGTTTTGGCGCCATAGCGGGATGTCTTTCTGAACACACCATTGGATGACTTCACATAAAGATCATAGTTCGCGAAATCGGTGACGTGAAAGTGGTTGTGGGTCGGATGGAAGATGAGATCGACCGCGATCTTCTTGTGGACAGCGACCGTGCCGCCGTTCAGTTGGTCATAGACGTTTTGGTAGAGATCGCGGGTCTGCTGAAGATTGGCCACGATCTCGAGCGGTCCGCCGTGATTCTCGATCTGGTTGTTGAAGCGCAGGAGGTAATGGTTGCGGCCGTCATCGAGCTTTTGCTTCTCGATGTAGAGCCCGGCGGGTGGCGCGGTCTGCAGATCGGGGTAGATGGGTGCACCGGCGGCATCACTACGGTGATTGAGCTGAATGCCAAACGCGAAGCAGAGAACGAGTACGACCAACGCTGATTGCGCGACTCGCGAAGGATTCCGAAGGCTCATACCGCTTCCTTATTGATCTGCGTTCCGAGTTGAGACTCGACCTTACGTTGCGTGACTCCTACCGTCAAGATTGACGCAACGTCAAATGCCGCCCAGGGAGATCAACCTTGGGCGGCAGTATGAATCAGATCGTTCGATTCGAATGGGTTACGCGCCGTCCGTGGATGCGGGGTCGGTTGGCGGGTCGGTAGGTACTTCAACCGGTGGCTCGGTCGGTTGCTCGACCGGAACCTCGGTCGGGACTTCGACCGGTGGTTCCGTCGGGGCTTCGGTTGGGACTTCGACAGTCGGCACAGCAGTTGGCACTTCGGTCGGCACGGTGCCGGGGTCCTGGGTCGGCACCGGAGTGGGCACCGCGGTTCCGCCGTCAGTCGGGGTGCCAGTCGGGACCGCGGTGCCGGTCGGCGTGACCGATGGAGTCGGCCGGGTGGCCGGCGGGGTCTCGACCTTGGGCGGCGCGGCCTCGACAAAGGGCACGATCGGAGGGGCGACCCAATCGGCGGGCAGCAGTGCGTAACCGGAATTGAGCGGGTCGGCAATCGCCGGGGCATAAAAGGCGGCCCAGCTGAAGGCGACTTGGATATAGGTCTCAGTGCAGGTGCCGAAGACGTCGCAGCCGAAGCCGAAGTAGGCGCCGACCGCCTGCTGCCAGCTTCCGTAGGAGACCTCTTGCTGGGCGAGGAAGCGACCGCCGGCCATGATGTTCGTGGCTGGATCATGCCAGAGATCTTCCGATACCCCGAGCGAGATCAGATTGTCCGGCATGATCTGCATCTGCCCGCGGGCGCCGGAGGGGGAGATGATGTTCGGGTCGCCGCCGGACTCGAGGCGCATGACGCCGGCAATAACCTCCGGCGGAGTGCCGGAATCCTTCGAGGCGGCCATGATCTCGGGCAGCCAGCGGAGCACCGGTTCATCGAGCCGGGGATTGATCGTGGCGGGATCTTGGGTCGCGGTCGCGGTCGCCGTCGGCCCCTTGGTGGGCACGGCGGTGGCGAGCTCGATCGGCCGGGAATCGGGCCGGGCGCGGACGTTTTCCTGAGGGACCGGGGCCTCGTCGACCGCGGGTGCGGAGATCGCGGGGGCGGAGTCATTCGACGATCCGTCATCGGTCGAGTCGACATAGGTTGCCGATTCGGGGACCGGAGTGACCGGGGCGTCTTCCGCGGAGGTCGGGGTCGGCGAGGTCGGCGGCTCATAGCGCTGGCGGCCATCCGCCCACGCCGAGCCCGTCCCCGCGAGTACGAGAATCATTGCCAACACGACGATGCCAGCATGCTTCAGGACGAGACGTCCGTATTGCATGGTCCCCCCGGACCGGCGGTCCCGTGAACGTCGACGCGGAAACGGGGTCGTATCGGCACCGTGCCGATACAGCGGGAACCAGCGTTGTCGCATCGATTGGATTCGCGGAGATAGCCAGAATGGAGGATACCAGAAGTCCCGGTATTCTTCACATGAACGTCGACCAGAGAACATAACGTTGCTATGGTAGAATGATCAAGAAGATGCGGCCCATGCGCTGACTGGCGCGGGCCGTTTTCTCTGTTCGGCAACTGGCGCTTTTTTGGCGCAACGACACGTTGCCGGTTATTCGTTAACCAGAAAGCCTAACTTGACCATTACCATGGATGCCATGACTCAAACCCGCGTCGCCAATCTCCGCAACATCGCCATCATCGCCCACGTCGACCACGGCAAGACCACGCTGGTCGATGGCCTGCTCAAGCAATCGAACATCTTCCGCGATCCGGACGCCGCCGGCGAGTTGATCATGGACGCCAACGATCTCGAGCGCGAGCGCGGCATCACCATCCTCGCCAAGAACACCGCCATCACCTACACGGGCATCAAGATCAACATCATCGACACCCCGGGCCACGCCGATTTCGGCGGCGAGGTCGAGCGCGTGCTCAACATGGCCGATGGCTGTCTGCTGCTGGTCGACGCCGTCGAAGGCCCGATGCCGCAAACCCGCACCGTGCTTCAGCGCGCGCTGGCGATCGGATCTGCGCCCGATCGTGGTGGTCAACAAGATCGATCGCCCGGCTTCCCGGCCCGAAGAAGTCGTCGTCGCTGACGCAGGATCTCTTTCTCGATCTGGCGATCGACGCCGAGCAGCTCGACTTCCCGGTGATCTACACCATCGCCCGGGATGGCCGCGCCGGTACGATCACCGGATGGTCTTGCACGACGGATCTGCGTCCGCTGCTCGATGCGATCGTGGAGGAGATTCCGGCGCCCGCGGTCGATTCGATGCGCCCGCTGCAGATGCTGATCGCCTCGCTCGACTACGACACGCACCGGGGCCGGATCGCGATTGGCCGCATTCATCGCGGCACGCATCGACGGCGGCTCGATCGCTGCTGCATCTGCTCCGCGATGGCGAGCAGATCCGACAACGCATTTCGACCTTGGGACCTTCGAGGGCTTGGGCCGGCGCGAGATCGAATCAGCGAGCGCCGGCGATATCGTCGCACTGGCCGGCTTCCCCGATGCCAAGATCGGCGCGACGCTGACCGATCCGACCACCCCGGAGGCGCTGCGACGCCATCGAGATCGAAGAGCCGACCCTGAAGCTGACCTTCGGCGTCAACACGTCGCCGTTCGCTGGGCAAGGACGCGAAGTTCTCGACCTCCCGCCAGCTGCGCGAGCGGCTCTACCGCGAGCTGGAGACCAATCTCTCGCTGCGGGTCGAGCCGACCGAGCAGGCCGATGTCTTCGCGGTCTCCGGTCGCGGCGAGCTGCATCTCTCGATCCTGATCGAGACGATGCGCCGCGAGGGCTACGAGTTCCAGGTCTCGCGTCCGGAAGTCATCACCCGCGAGATCGACGGCATGACGCACGAGCCGATCGAGCACCTTGTCATCGACACGACCGAGGCGTTCGTCGGCGCGGTCACCGATCTGGTCGGCGGCCGCGGCGCGCGCGCATGGTCGACATGGTCAACGACGGCCGCGGCAATGTCCGGGTGGAGTTCGACGATCCCGACCCGCGGCTTGATCGGATTGCGCAACGCCTTCCTGACCGCGACCAAGGGCAACGGCGTCATGGGCTCGCGCCTGATCGGGTTCGAGCCGCTGGATGGGTCCGATCGAATCACAGCCGCACCGGTGCGCTGGTCGCCTCGGAAACGGGATGGCCCTCGCCCACGGATTGGCCAATGCGCAGGAGCGCGGCATCACCTTCGTCGAGCCGGGCGACGAAGTCTACGAAGGCATGATCGTCGGTCAGCAGCCGCGCCAGGGCGATCTGGTCGTCAATGTCTGCCGGGCCAAGAAGCTGACCAACATGCGTGCCAGCACCTCCGACATCGCGATCCAGCTGACGCCGCCGGTCAACCTCAGCCTGGAGCAATCGCTCGACTTCCTCGCGGACGACGAGCTGCTGGAAGTCACGCCGAAGAACTACCGCCTGCGCAAGCGCCTCCTGAATCAGGACGACCGCGCCAAAGAGCGCAAGCGCACGCAGCAGATGGGCAGTTAGCGAGCGGCCGTTCTCGATGTCGTTCACCCTACGAGTCGGTTGACCGGCTCGGCTACACTTGAACCAGAAGAGTGCGGACGTCACGTCCGGTTCAGAAATTCCCTTGGAGGATATGCATCGCGAAGAAGCCCCAGTATCGCAAACCATCCCGGCCGGCTCCGGCCCCAGCCGTGCCCACCGAGGAGCGTCCTCGGCGACAAGACCCCGACGCAATTACCGTCGATGGCCGGGTCGAGAGACGCACTCCCGAACGCCATGTTCATGGTCGAGCTCGAGAACGGCCACACCGTGCTCAGCCACCTGGCCGGCAAGATGCGGACGAACTACATCCGTGTGCTGCCTGGAGATCGCGTGACGGTCGAGCTCTCCCCGTACGATCTGACTCGGGGTCGCATTACCTACCGTCATCGATAGCAAATCACCCGTTGCTGCGTAGGAGAGCCCGGTCCGCACCGGGCTTGGCTTTTCCGGACTCGTAGAAATGGCCAACTCGGGGCAAACGTGGACCTAAGTCACGTCGACTAGCCTCCGCCCCGCCCGTATACTCCGGCCCGCGCCCGCCCACCAATGGCCGGCCTGTGGGATCGAGTCAACGTCGGTTCCACCGTCATACCAACGGAACGTGCTTGTGAAATCTGGTGCTCGATCGTCGGTTTGCTGATCAGCTTCGTCTTCGTCTTCTTCGCGTTGCGCGGTCAAGACTACCACCGCATTCGCGAAGCGCTGTCCGAATTTCAGTACTGGCTTCTCCTGCCCGCCCTCGTCCTCTATTTCATCGGCGTTTGGCTGCGCGCCTATCGCTGGAGCGTGCTGCTCCGGCCGCTGGCGGATCTCAGTGCCAATGATGTGATGCCGGTGACCGCGTCGGGTATATGGCCAACAATGTGCTGCCGTTGCGGACCGGCGAGCTCGTGCGCTCCTACGTGCTCTGGAAACGGTTCGAAGTGCAACACCGCTTCGTCGGCGACGATCGCCGTCGAGCGGTTGTTCGATGGCATCACGATGCTTGGATTCATCCTGATCGCCGCGATCTCGGTGAACTCGACCTCTCTGGAACTGCAACTATGGCGCCGTCGCCTTTATCCTATTCGCCGTGGCGCTCATCATGCTCTTCCTGTTGACGCTCGGCGGCAACTGGCGGATAGGATCATGCAGATCGTGCTTGGCCCGCTGCTGATGTCGCTGGCCGACAAGGTCGAGCAAATGGCCGAACTGCTTTCGACTGGTCTCGGCGTCCTTCGGCGAGTGGGTATTGGCCGAGGTGGCCGGAGCGTCGATTTTGGCCTGGATGTTCTGATGTTGATGTATTACGTCATCGCCCAGGGATTCGGTCCCGAGATTCATAACGTGATGACGATCGGCGCGACGCTGCTCGACGACCGGAATCGCCAATTTGGCCAACGCTCGTGCCTTCGTCTCCCGGCTACATCGGCCCATTCGAGTATCGGGTGACGATGGTCGTGAATGGGGCGCTCGGGTCGCCGAAAGAGGTCGCCCTGTCGTTTGCACTGATCGTGCATGTCACGCTTTACTTCCCGATCACCATTTGGGGCGCGATCGAGTGGTACCGGCAGAATTTATCCATGAAGCAGGTGCGCGCCGCGGAGATCGAGGGCAACGGCCGCTTCATCCCGCCGCGCAGGCGGACTGACGCCGGCCCGCCGCATTGCTCGGCGGCTGCACCAACGGGAGATCGATGGACGTTTTTCACGCGATCGTGCTCGGCATCGTGCAGGGGCTGACCGAGTTTCTACCGATCTCGTCGTCCGGAATATTCGAATTCCTCATACCGTGGCTATTCGGTTGGCAGGTGACTGGCGGGCTCGCCTTCGAGGACGGTGCTCTTTGACCTGGGGACGCTGGTCGCCGTGTTCGCCTATTTCTGGCGGGATTTGTGGAACATGGTGAAGAGCGATCCCGGGAAGCCCTTAGGCAGCCGGGTACCCTCCTTCAGCGGGTGCCGCTCGATCGTGACAGTGAGCGGCAAAGAGCGCCCGGTTACTCTCGTAGTTGCTCGTCATCGGCATATTCTCGGCGGTATCGCGGGATTGCTTCTCCAGAGCCGAATCGACGATCTCTTCGACGGCGATGCCAACAAGGATCGCGCGATCATCGTCATTTCGTTGCTGAGGACCTTCTCGCCATCGCGCTCTGGTTTGTGGACCGGACCGCGACACACCGCCGTTCGATCGCAGATCTCGGTCCGACTGACGTGGCGGCAATCGGGCTCGCCCAGATGCTGGCGCTTTTCCCCGGCGTCTCACGCTCCGGCGCGACGCTTACCGCCGGACTCCTGCGCGATCTACGGCGGCCGGATGCGCCCGGTTTCCGCCTCGGCACCCCGTTGGTGACCTTGGCCGGCATGAAGGCGAGCATTGATCTGATCACCAACGGCACCGGCGGCATCACCGGCGTTGAGATCGCTGACCATCGGCGTGTCAGCGGTCACCGGGTTCGCGACCATCACCTTCCTGATTCGCTATTTGCAACGGTCGTCGTTCACGGTCTTTGTGATCTACCGCATCGCGGCCGGCATCATCTTCATCGGCATCGCGCTCTCCAGCTGCGATAGTCATACGGATTCCGGATGAACAGGTGTTGCGTCACGATGTCGGCACCGCCCTGGACTAAAGTCCGGGGCTTAGTTACGATGTTGCTCCGCTGACTGAGCACGCGGAACGGCAAGCAATTACCCGGAATCCGTATCAGTCGGTCGGCGGGGTGACCGGCGGGGATTGCGAATGACCTTCACCCCTCGGAACCCCCTTCCGCTGCGGCAGGCGAGGAGGGAAATGGTCGAAGCGCTCCCCGCGCTGGTAACGCCGGTCTCTCTTAGCCGGTCGGTGGCGAAATCGCTCGGGCCGAGTTGATATTGTCGAAGATTGACGATGTAGTGGCCACGGGAGACCAGAGTCTCCCTGCAGGATATCTCCGGTCTCGGTGTCCACCCACCAGCAATACCAAGCCGTGGCATAGGTGGCCGAGCGACAGCGCCTAGCCACGATCTGGGCGCTGCGATCGCACTCTGAACGGTCGGTCCGGGCTGAAACGAATGGTGCCTTCCTAGTCCTGCTCCCCACTGCGACGGCGGATGACCGGTCCGGCGTCCGATTCGTCCGAACGTGCCGTTACCCTGGCGCACCCATCGGAGCCCGTTCATCCTGAGGATGACTTCCGAATCGGCGGTCGAGAGATCCGCATAGCCGCGGGCTGACCATCCGACACATCGTGGTAGATGAAGTTGGTCAATGAATAGGTGCCGGAGCCGCCGCCGAGTCGCTCGGTGAAGTGGACCGAGTTCCACGAGGTCATAGCGGCGGACCGTGATCGAAGATGGCCTTCCCGTCCGGCGATGTGCGGGATTCTGACAGCGGAGATGCCGTTCACGTTCGGGTCAGGGATCAAGAGGTAAAAGGACACCACGACGTCCTCGACGCCGAGGTGGCGGACGAGCACGTCGGCCTGCCACCAGCCGTTGAGGCCGAGTTGGCTGGTGGTTGTTCGGAACCAGCCAGTGTCGGCGTCGGCAGGCAGATCGACCTCGATTGGGGCGGCGCCCTCGATCAGATTCGTGAAGCTCACCCGGATGAGCGCCACATCGGTGTAGGCCGGGGAGGTCACGAGCTTGGCTATCGTCGTTCAGGCATTTTCGGCGGACCGTCGGTGACTTGAACTCCCACCGTGTTCTCGCCCTGTTTGGCCGGATCGATGTGGAAGAGGACGTAGAGACCTTTACCGCTCGGACTGTCATTCATCGGCGCAGCCGAATCCGACTGACGTGGCGATGCTGTCGGCGTGACTTGCCGGCGGGGCCAGCATGGCCAGGGTCGAGCCGCCGAGGACCACGAGGGCGATCAAGGCCGTCTCCAGCCGGAGGCTGAGCTGGAAGGCGTCGGCGGTCCGGCTCAGGGCCCGGCGGAGCGTCACCCGATGGAAGGTCGCGAGTCCCAACACGGGGATCAGGATCGCGACTTTGACGATCAGGGCCTTGCCGTAGTCGCTCTCCCAGCAGCGATTGCAGACTCGGCAGGATCAGGCCGGCATTGAGGACGCCGGTGATGATCCCGGCAGTCGCCAGGAAGAGCGCCCAAAACGAGAAGCGCTTGATCGGCTGCAAACGCTATTCCGGCGGTCGCGCCGAACGGACGAGGAGCAGATTGGCGAGACCGCCGGCCCACAGCCCGACCGACCATTGGTGGACGATCACCGAGGCGATTGCCGCGAGCCGCCAGGAGTCGCGAGCCGAGGCATGACTGGTGAGCGCTAGGCCGAAGATCGCTATGAGCGCGGCAGCCGCGCCGAACCAGGCGAGCAGCGATTTGATGGGCGGCTTAGACCGATTGGAGAGCACCGGTGAGCGCGATGACACCTGCCACGAGCAACCCCGGCGCGCGCAACCACCAGGCGTCCGGCAGACCGTGAAACGCATCCGAGAGCGAGGCGCGTTCGGTGCCGGCCGGTGGTAACCGCGATTGGAGGAAGGGTTCGGAGAGTGTCGCGACGAGACCATGCAGGGAGGATCGCGATGACGCGAAACCGGCGGGACTGCGATGGTCTCACTCGTCGCCATCGAGCACGAAGCGGGCGAGAGGAAGCCGGTGGTGGGCGAAGGCGGCGGCGAGGAAGGTGAGCCAACGGGTCGCCACGGCCCAGTACCGCGGCGTTTCGCCCTCGACTGTCGCGTGCTGGAGCGCGACTGGTGCCACCGACACGGAAGGCGAAGGTGCCGTCGAGGGTGTGGCCGTCGGTTTCGCGAGCTGGTCGACCAGAGCACGGTGAAGGTGCCGAAGCCGATATTCGAGACCGTGGCAAGCACGTGACCGAGTCGACCGGATCGACGTGGACGTCGGTGACATCGAGAGCATGACCGGATTCGTCGAGCACGCGGATGGCCGGCGAGCCGGCGCCGAAGGCGACGGGCTCCGACGTCCAGAGTTGGACCGTCTGCGGAGGCGGCGGAGAGGATGCCATCCGCGGGCGGGCTGGAGCGCACGACCGTGGCATGCGCACCGGACGTTGGGCGCGAGCGAGATGGGGACCGGACAGCAGAAACCAGCCAAGGCCGGCCGAGGAAGCGATGAGAGCTCAAGGAGAATCGAGTTGCCGGTGTCACGAGTTGGCCCCGCGCGAACGACATGCAACGTCGCCGTCGCGACGTCGGAAGAACCAATCCCAGTACGAATCGCCGGGCAAGGTGGACGTGGGAAACGGGAATGGCTGTCCAATTCAGCGTGATAGCATAGGTGGTCGTTGTATTGATGAGCGATAAGGGGATTCGAACCATGTTCGTCGATTCCAGGCGGCCAACATTCGACACGCCCATGGCGGTAACCAGATCTTCGATGACGTCTCATTCGAGGTGCGGGAAGGTCGACCGCCTCGCGCTCATTGGGGCAAATGGCGCCGGCAAGAGCACGCTCTTCCGGATCATGGCGATGACCGACAAACCGGACGGTGGGGCCGCGACCCATCGGCGAGGTCTGCGGGTGGGATTCCTCACGCATAGTCCTCGTCGGCCGTCCAGTCATCCTGACCATCCACGAGGCCGTCGCCCTGGCGGCCGGAATCCCGCCGCGCTGGAGGAGCATCTCGCCGTGCTCGAAGCGCGGATGGCCGAGCCGCTGACCGACGACGAGTGACCGCGGTCATGGACGCATATGCGGAGACGTTGGCCCGGATCGAGTCCGGTGAGCGCGGCGAGGGCGAAGCCGAGTCCGACATCGTCCTGGACGGGCTGCGGATTCCACGTGCCCGATGGGACCAAGGAGACGGATCGGCACCCTGAGCGGGGGCGAGAAGAAGCTGGTCGCGCTGGCCCGGTTGCTGGTCGAGCGGCCGGATCGCGCTGCTGCTCGACGAGCCCGACAACCATCTCGATCTCGGCGCGAAGGCTGGCTCGAGCGTTATTTGGCGACCTACCGCGGCGCCGTAGCGACGATCACGCACGATCGCTATCTGATCGACCGGATCGCCAACGAGATCTTCGAACTCGAGGATGGCAAGATCGAGGTCTATCCCGGCAACTACACCGCGTATGTGGAGACCAAGATCCAGCGACGCGAGCGCGCGCTCCAATTGCGGGAATTGCAGGAGCGGGAATACAAGAAGCTCAAGGCCAGTGCCGAGCAGCCTCACGCAATGGGCGCGGCAGAACCCCAAGTTCGCGTCGCGGGCCGAGAACCAGCGGCGAAAGATGGCAGAGGAGAAGGAGCGACTCGAGCAAACGGCGGTGCCATCGCTCACCCGGCGCAAGATCGAGGTTGAGTTCGACATCGAGCGTGGCGCGACGATGGTGCTGGAGGCATCCGGGCTGGCGAAAGTCCTTCGGCGCCCGCACCATCGCCAAGCCGTTCGATCTGGTGCTGAGCAATGGCGAGCAGGTCGGGTTAGTTGGTCCGAACGGGGCCGGCAAAACGACGCTCTTCCGGATGATTCTGGGCAGGGAGCAGCCGACTGCGGGCAATCTGCGGATCGGTCCGTCTGTTGTCGTCGGCTACTACGCGCAGGAACAGGAGACACTCGATCCAAATACCACGCCGATCGAGCTTGTTCGTAAGCTGAGGCCGTACACCGAGCAGCAGGCAATCAGCTTTCTCGGCTCGTTGCTCTTCGATCGCACCGACGCGATGAATCGGATCGGCAATCTCTCCGGCGGCGAGAAGGCGCGGTTGCAGATCGGAACCCTGATCCTCGGCGGGGCGAATTTCCTGTTGCTCGATGAGCCGACGAACAACCTCGACATCGCGTCGGTCGAGGTACTGGAATCGGCGTTGCTCGAATTCAACGGCACAATTTTGACGATCTCGCACGACCGCTATTTCTTGGACAAGCTCTGTACCCGGACGATCGAGCTGGCAGACGGCATCATGCGGGATTTCCCAGGAGGGTTCAGCTATTACCAGGCGAACCCGGACAAAGGGGCCGTGTTGACCCGGAGTATGTCCGCCGCCACGAAGAAGCCGGCTGCCGCCGTCCGGCGATAAGCCGTGACTGATGGATGGCGATCCCGCCTTTCATCGTGCGGGACGAGTCGGAGGTCGATCACGGCTTGGCCGCGATTACAATATTCCCAGGAGCTAGTCGCAATTGCTTTGGCGCTAGCGGCACCGCACCGGCCCTGCAAGCAGGGCCGGTGCGGTTGTTGCAACTAAGACGTAGTCTTCGACATGCGGTAGAAGGGGTATTGGTTGAGGTAGAGCGAGTTGCCGTAGAAGCCCTGGATATCCTTGCGGTTGATGACATACCAAAGAAGCTGGCCGTAGAAGAGCGCCGGCGGATCCTGCTCGGTCAGGATGTTTTGGATCTCTTTGACCTGCCCGATCATGGTCGCCTCGTCGGTGTAGTGTTCGACCTCGGCCATGAGCTCTTCGTAGCGGTCGTTAATGTAGTACCCGCCGTTCGACCCGCCACCACCGGTCGAAGCTTTCGAGAAATTCGGCGTGAGCTGATTCCACGGATCGTTGTAATCCGGCCACCAGCCCCAACCGCCGACAAAGTGGGGGCGGTCCTCGGCTGGGGAGTCGCCGTAGATGAAGTCGATCAAGGCACTGCGCTCGAGCTCGGTGATATTGAGGTTGAAGCCCATTTCGCTGACGTTCGCCTGAAACAACTGCGAGATCGTGCTCTTCGACCGCGTCGCCCGACTGAAGCACATAGTCGAAACTGTCGCCCTCGGCGAATCCGCCCGCCAGGATGAGTTCCTTCGCTTTCACCAGATCCGTTTGATAGAGGAAGACCTCTGGATCGGAACCTCGGACTGTGCTCGCGAGCGGCCCGGAACGCTTGATCAGTCCCTTATAGGCCGAGTTGACGACCTCATCGTACGGGAAGGCATATGAGAAGCCCTGGCGGACGCCGGGCGTCTTCAAGCGCGGGCAATTCATGATCGCCCAAAAGACCGCGGTCGAATCGAAGGTGACGATATCCAGGTCTTGGTTGGACCGCATGGCGTCGACATCGTCCGGGGTCAGGTTCTGGGAGGTCGAATCAGCATCGCCGGCATCGACGAGCTGGCGCCGGGTACCGACTTCGGCGACCACTCGACAAATAATCTCGTCGAAGTGATCTCCGTCCCAGCCGAGGTAATAGCTCTCGTACTTCTTCAGCACGGCATGGTCGGTGGGATTGTTCTCGGCCAGGGTGTAGGGGCCGGTGCCAACCGCGTTCGACTTGTACCACTCGTATGCCCAGGGGTCGTCGTCAGTTTTGTGCTCGTCGACGTATTTCGTGTTGACCACGAACGGACCATAGGCTGAGGCCATGGCGGCTAGAAGAGCGGCTGCGGCGTGCCAAGGTTGAAGCGAACAGTGAGATCGTCGACTACTTCAATTTTGGCCGGGTCATCGCAAAAGCGTGCGATGACGTTGACCGGGCCGCGGTCCATAAGCAGGAACCGGGTGAACGAGTCTTTGACCGATTGCGCCGTGCACGGATCGCCGTCATGGAAGGTGACGTTTGCGTGCAATTTGAAGGTGAACGTGGAGTTGTCCGAGCTGGCCTCCCAACTCTCGGCCAGCATCGGGTCATAGTCGGTCGTTGAGTCGCCCTTGTATTGGATCAGCATGTCGTAGATTTGCCAGATGATCGCCGCGGCGCCGTTCTCGTAAGCGCTGTGGGGGTCGAGATCGGGCCAGCCGCCGTCGCGAAGGTAGGTAAAGGTCGTCGCATCGTTAGCGGCGCGCGCGGACTGCCGGCGGGGTTGGCTCGCCGGGGCCGCTCCGGCGCTCTCTGGAGCGGCGGCCATGAGACCGATAATGGCCGACGTCGAAATGCCGTACTTCAACCCGGCATCGAGCAGTCCGCGTCGGCTGATCTGGCCGCGTCGAACGCGTTCCATGAGTTGCATCACCTGCGGCTCATCCATGGTTGACTCCTCCCTGCGGGACTGCACCCGAGTGCTCGCCGACTATTCAGATGTTCGAGATTGAAATCATGATAGTACGCGGCGACTCTCGGACGGGGCGCAATTCGACGAATCGGGGGATCTCTGTGCAGGAAGCCCTAACGAGCGTCAGTGTTTTTCAACAGGCGGCACAACGCTAGATGGGGAGTGCGAGCTGACCGTTCGGAGCCGAGACGTTGGAGCGTTCAACTGGGACGAGCTTGTAGCGGTCTTCGCGCTCCTCATCGATGAAGTCATAGCGCTCCCGCACGTCCTGGATCCGCGCGGTCAGGCGCTCGACATACGCGGGCGACGCCTTCTGCCCGAGGTAGGCGCGCTGGTAGTTCGGCAGCAACTCCGGGAAGTGCGATTCCACGAAGTCGAAATAGTGCTCTTTGACCAGCGGCGCGAGACGTAGCGGGGCGGGATGGAACGCCGTGGCGCCATGTTCGCGGCTCGCGGCGGCGACTGACTCGATCGAGGCGAGGCTGTCGGTGATGCCCGGCAGCACCGGCGCCATCATCACCCCACACGGCACGCCTGCCTCCGTCAACCGTTGCATTGCCAGCAATCGCTTCGCCGGCGGCGGTGTGCCCGGTTCGATTCGACGCCAGAGATCGCGCTCGAGCGTCGTGATCGTGAAATAGATGCGGATGCGGGCGTGCGTCGCCAACTCGGCGAGCAGATCGAGATCGCGCAGGATAAGCGTCGACTTCGTCACGATACTGACGCGGATTGCGGGCGGCGAGGAGTCGCTTCGAGGCAGCGCCGCGGGTGAGCCGGAACTGGCCTTCGACCGGTTGATAGGCGTCCGTCGCCGTGCCGATGGCGATTTGCTCGAACCGCGCCAGGAGGGCCTCGCCACTTCCTTCGCCAGCACCTCGGCGATGTTGGTCTTGACGAAGATCTGTTGCTCGAAATCGTCGTCGGCGTTGAGGCCGAAGTAGCTGGCGTCGCGCGCGCGTAGCAGTAGTGGCAGGCGTGGACGCAACCGCGATACGGGTTGAGGGACCAATTGAACGGCATCCCCGCGACGCGATTGATCGCCGATTTGCAGCTGATTTCGGTGTAGCTGGCTCGACTCATACGTCGACTATAGAACACATGTTCTTTTCTGGCAATAGGTGAAAATGGGCCGTTCAGTGCTATGTCGCTGGACGGTTGATGTGAGAAGATTCGCGATAGGGACGACAACGAGCAAATCATTGACATTCGGCGTTCGCGGCCGCTGCCAGACTTCGGGCGGCCGTTTTTGGCGGAGAAAGCGGCGATGAGCCAGCATTCGATCGATCTCACCGTATTCGTGATTGTACCGACCCAGGTGGTCGTCACCGGCTACTTCGACGGCTCGGCCTCGTTCATGAATGTTCTCCTGATGTCCTCCCAGCCCATCTCGTTCAAGCGCTACGGCATGCTGCTGAGCGTGGGCGCGTCCGTGGAGCGCGCGATGCGGATTGGCGCGGTGTTCACGCCGCCCTCGGCGCGCGGGCGCGGGCTCGCCCCGGCGCTGCTGCGCGCGGCGATGGCCGAGGCCGCGGAGCTCGGCTACGCGGCGGCCGCAAGGACGCCGCCGCGCTCCGCCCCGCGACCATCGGCATCCTCCACCGCTTCCGCGCCGACCTCGTCCGCGAAATCAAGAAGGACCCGAGCCTGCCGCGGGACCTCGAGGCCAAGGTCTTCGGCTACCTCGACACCCTGGAGAGCATGCACGCGCCCCCCGCCAAGCCCGCCGCCCCGGCAGCGACCGGCGTCGCCAGCCCCGCCGAGCCGAAGCCGTAGCCCTCGCTCGGCTGCCCGCTCGTGGGGGCGGACTCAGGAGACCGGCAGCCACCACCGCGTCCTCGATCACGCTCACCCACCCGATGTGCGACTCGATCGCCTCGAACTGCGCCCGCGCCCGCGCGATGGCCTCGCGCTCGCTCGCGGCCCGCACGCTGCAGGCCGTACGGTAGAGCCTCTCGTGCCCGGTGTGCCGCGCGTAGCTCGGCTCGCGGTAAGTGATCTGCACGCTGTACTCGACGCGCGCCCGTGCGACGACGCGGGCGACCGCGACGACGCCGACATGTCCGTCATCAGCTCGTACACCGTCTCCTGGAGCAGGTGACTGACCCAGCCGGAGGTGAGCAGCATCCGGCCGTCGTGCCGGGCCAGCGTGATCGGATCGCAGGCCGCAGCCGCCCACCGCAGGTCCGTCCCGAGGAACTTGCTCACGGTCCGCACGTGCACCCAGCGCTCAAGGCCGCCCGCGGCCAGCGCATGAAGAGGCGCATCGGCGACGGCGGACGCATGGTCGTTCTCCACCACGAGCACATCGGGCTCTTCCTGGAGTACGGCGACCAGAGAGCCCCGGCGCTCCGCCGAGAAGCAACCGCCGTACGGATTCTGCGCCCGTGGACTGCACACCACCGCTCGTACGCCGGCCCGTAGCGCGTCGCGCAGGGCCTCGGGTCGCATCCCCTGGTCGTCCACGGCCACCGGGACCGTACGCAGGCCCAGCGCCGTGACCAGGTCCAGCAGATGGTGATAGCCGGGGTCTTCCATCGCGACGGCGTCACCGGGACGCAACTCCACCGACAGCAGCCGCCCGATCAGATCGAGCGCGCCGTGCGCGAAGGTCACGTGTTCCGTCGGCACCCCGTCCGGTCGCAGCCAGTCGCGAACGGCGTCCTCCAACCGCTCCAGACGCGGCGTGCTGCGGTGGGACCGCGCGCCGGGGGAGAGCCGCGAGGGCGGCACCAGGTGCGGAAGCAGCCGAGGGTCGGGATGGCCACCCGCCAGGTCCCGCAGCCCGTCCGGCACCTTCGGTGGCCGCCGCGACGCCACCGAGGGAGCCGCGGCGACCACGGTCCCGCCCCGCCCGCGCGTCACGACGATCCCGCGCTGCCGCAGTTCCTTGTACGCCGTCGCGACCGTCCCCGGGCTCACCCCGAGCTCGTCGGCAAGCCTGCGCACCGGAGGCAGCGCCGCTCCCGGCCCCAACGCGCCTTCGGCCACGCCTCGTTCGACGGACGAGGCAATTCCCTTGGCCGTCGCGCCACTGATCCCATATTGTGTTGCCACGTTACCAAGTATGTATCAATACATAAGTGCAAGCAAGGGGGGGACGGTGGGACCGATCAGCCGCGCAGCCGCATGGTCGACACGCATTCCAGGAGGCCCCGACGGTCGAAGAATGCTCTGGATCGCCCTCGTCGACCGGACCGGCAGCGGCCTGTGGGCAGCCGTGTCGGTCCTGTACTTCACCTACGTCACCGGCCTGTCCGTGGCCCAGGTCGGCACCCTCGCGGCGGTCTCGGGGGCCATCGGCATCGCCGGCGCACCGCTCGGCGGCCGCATCGCCGACCGCCTGCCCCTCACCCGCGTCCTGATCTCCCTGCAGATCCTGCGGGCCCTGGCCTCCCTCGCCCTGCTCACCACCGACAACTACGCCCTGCTGCTGGCCTTCTCGGCCGCCGGCAGTTTCGGCGACCGGGCCGCCAACGTCCTCACCAAGCTGTACGCCACCCGCGTCTCCGGACCCGACCGCGTCCGCTACCAGGCCGTCACCAGAACCGTCGCCAACGCCGGATGGGCCCTGGGCGGCCTCACCGCCGCGGCCGCTCTCACGATCGGGACGACCACCGCCTACCAGTGGCTCCTGACAGGAGACGCGCTGTCGTTCGTCGCCGCCGCGCTCCTCACCGCGCGCTGCGCCGAACCGCCGTCCCCCGCACGCACGATCGCCACGTCCAAGGACCCCGCCCCCACCACCAGGCCGGCCAACCCCTGGCGCGACCGCGGCTATCTCGCGTACGTCGCCACCGAGACCGTCCTCTTCCTCGACGACGCCGTGTTCAAGGTCGGCCTGCCGCTCTGGATCGCCCACTCCGACCAAGCCCCTCACGGCCTCGCCCCATTGCTCATGGTTCTCAACAACCTGATGGTCGTGGCCCTTCAGGTCCCCCTGGCCCGCTTCGGCGCCACGACGGCCGCCGCGCGCTCCCTGCTCCTCCCCCTCTCCGCCGCCTTCGCTCTCGGTGGCGTCGCCATGGCGCTCTCGGCCACGGGCGGAGCCTTCACCGCCACGCTGTTCCTCACGACCTCGGCCGTCGCCTTCACCGTGGCGGAGATGCTGCACGCCACCGTCTCCTGGGAACTCTCCGTCGCCCTCGCGCCCGGGACGGCCCAGGGCGCCTACCTGGGCGTCCATGGACTGGCGCAGTCCGTCCAGCGCAGCATCGGACCACTCGCCGTCACCGCGGCCATCGCGCACCGGCCCCCTCGGCTGGACGGCCTTCGGCGCGACCATCGCCGTGACCTGCGTGTTTCAGCACCACCTGGTGCGCGACCGGCTCTCCCGCACCGCGTTGTCAGTGCCGCCGATTACTGTGAGTGAGCATTGATCGACTGCGCACAGGGGGAGACATGGCGTACACCGAGCACCGGACCATGCGACGCGTCCTGCGCCGTGAAATCGCCGGCACCATCGGCCTGCTGACCGACGAGCACGACTTCACGGCGATGCGGCGCTACCGCACCTTCACCTTCGACGACCACGACACCTACCTCCAGCAGGTGGAGGCCCTGCTCAGGACCCTGGCGCCGCAGGGCAGCCACACCACGGTGGCCCTCTTCGACCCCGAGGAGTACGCGGAGTTCTGCGCCGACAACGGCCTCGAACCCGACACCGCCGCCAGCCGCACCCGCTTCACCGCCGAACTCGCCGCCACCGGCCCCACCGTCCCCTACGAGGGGCAGCCCCTCGCCGACCTCCTCCCCGACCTCGTCGACGAGGCCGTCCGCCAGGCGACCTGGGAGTACGCGACCACGCTCCTGGCCCGCCTCGGCGCCTGCGCCGCCTGCGGCGAGGACATCGGCCGCGCGGCCTTCGCCCGCGCCTCCCACCTGCTCACCCGCATCCTCGACACCGCAGGCCCCGGCGAGCCGCCACCTCGTCTGCAGCGTCTCCGACGGCACCCGAGACACTCGTCGCCGTCCTGCACGCCGACGACGACGCCGACGGCACCGACCCGCCTCGACGACGCGGAGGCCCTCGAATTCACCACCGTGCTGGCCGTCGGCCTCGCCACCGGCAGCGCCGGCGGACTCGTCATGCGCACCACCGCCCCCGGACACCCCCGACCGTGTCCACGGCTGGCGACTGCGCGGCGAAGGCCTCGCAACCCCTCACCGCAGGCGAGGTCTTCGACGCCTACTGCACCGACGTCGACATCCGGCGACCTCATCTCGCCCGAGTCCGGCGTCGACTACTGCGCGCCACCCGACCTCGGCGGCCGGACGAGCCGAGGCGACAGGCCACACGCACTGAACGCGAGGGGCGCCCCACCCGCAGGTGGAGCGCCCCTCACGCGACCGCGCGCGACGAACGGTCCGGGCTACTCGCCCGACAGCACCGCCTGCGCGGCCGCTGCGCGCCTCGTCGGCGGTGTCCGTCGCACGGGCGGCCGCCGCCGCCCGCTCGCACTGCGCCAGCGTGTACTTCGCCAGCGCCGCGCGCACGTAGGGAATCGACGCCGCACCCATCGACAGGGAGGTGACGCCCAGACCGGTCAGCACGCAGGCGAGCAGCGGATCGGCGGCGGCCTCGCCGCAGACACCGCAGCTCTTGCCCTCGGCCCTGCGCGGCCTCGGCGGACAGCGCGACCAGGTCGAGCAGCGCCGGCTGCCACGGGTCCTGCAGCCGGGTCAGCGCGCCCACCTGCCGGTCGGCGGCGAAGGTGTACTGCGCGAGGTCGTTGGTGCCGAGCGACAGGAACTCGACCTCCTGCAGGATCGAGCGGGCCCGCAGCGCGGCCGACGGGATCTCGACCATCGCGCCGAACTTCGCCTGCAGCCCGGCCTCACGGCACGCGTCCGCGAACGCCTTGGCGTCGGCGCGGTCGGCCACCATCGGCGCCATGACCTCGAGCTCGACCGGCAGCCCCTCGGCGGCCTTGGCCAGCGCGCGCAGCTGGCGTTCGCAGCACCTCGGGGTGGTCGAGCAGCGTGCGCAGACCGCGCACGCCCAGCGCCGGGTTCGGCTCGTCGGCCGGGGTCAGGAAGTCCAGCGGCTTGTCCGCGCCCGCGTCCAGCGCCCGCACGACGACGCGGCCCTCCGGGAACGCCTCCAGCACCTGCGCGGTAGCGCCTCGACCTGCTTCTCCTCGCGACGGCGCCTTCGTCGCGTCGTCCAGGAAGAGGAACTCGGTGCGGAACAGCCCGACGCCCTCGGCCCCGGCCTCCAGCGCGGCCGGCACGTCCGCCGGGCCGCCGACGTTGGCCAGCAGCGGCACCGGGTGCCCGTCGGAGGTCGCGCCCGGGCCGGTCGACGGCGGACAGCGCGGCCTTGCGCTCGGCCGCCGCGGCCTCGCAGCTCGCGCCTGCTTCTCCTCGCTCGGGTCCACGAAGACCTCGCCGGTGCTGCCGTCGACGGCGACCACGGTGCCCTCGGCGAGCTCGCCGGCACCGGGCAGCGCGACCACGGCCGGCACGCCCAGCGCCCGGGCCAGGATCGCGCTGTGGCTGGTCGGCCCGCCCTCCTCGGTGACGAAGCCGAGCACCAGCGTCGGGTC
>CAVPQC010000004.1:0-270000 GCA_963707475.1 uncultured Actinomycetota bacterium | reverse complement strand
GCGAGGCCGACAGGCGTAGTCGATGGACAACCGGTTGATATTCCGGTACCCGCTTTGAAGCGCCAACGTTGAACCAGGCTGATGCTAAGTCCGTGAAGCCGGCCCGGAGTCTTCGGACAAAGGGAGTGGTGGAGCCGCTGACCCAAGACTGGTAGTAGGTGAGCGATGGGGTGACGCAGGAAGGTAGTCCAGCCCGGGCGGTGGTTGTCCCGGGGTAAGGGTGTAGGCCGTGTGATAGGTAAATCCGTCACACATTAAGGCTGAGACCTGATGCCGAGCCGATTGTGGTGAAGTGGATGATCCTATGCTGTCGAGAAAAGCCTCTAGCGAGTTTCATGGCGGCCCGTACCCTAAACCGACTCAGGTGGTCAGGTAGAGAATACCGAGGCGTTCGGGTGAACTATGGTTAAGGAACTCGGCAAAATGCCCCCGTAACTTCGGGAGAAGGGGGGCCATCACTGGTGATCGGATTTACTCCGTGAGCTGGGGGTGGCCGCAGAGACCAGCGAGAAGCGACTGTTTACTAAAAACACAGGTCCGTGCGAAGCCGTAAGGCGATGTATACGGACTGACGCCTGCCCGGTGCTGGAACGTTAAGGGGACCGGTTAGTCACTCTTCGGCGTGGCGAAGCTGAGAACTTAAGCGCCAGTAAACGGCGGTGGTAACTATAACCATCCTAAGGTAGCGAAATTCCTTGTCGGGTAAGTTCCGACCTGCACGAATGGCGTAACGACTTCTCGACTGTCTCAACCATAGGCCCGGTGAAATTGCACTACGAGTAAAGATGCTCGTTTCGCGCAGCAGGACGGAAAGACCCCGGGACCTTTACTATAGCTTGATATTGGTGTTCGGTTCGGCTTGTGTAGGATAGGTGGGAGACTTTGAAGCGGCAACGCCAGTTGTTGTGGAGTCGTCGTTGAAATACCACTCTGGTCGTGCTGGATGTCTAACCTGGGTCCGTGATCCGGATCAGGGACAGTGTCTGGTGGGTAGTTTAACTGGGGCGGTTGCCTCCTAAAGAGTAACGGAGGCGCCCAAAGGTTCCCTCAGCCTGGTTGGCAATCAGGTGTTGAGTGTAAGTGCACAAGGGAGCTTGACTGTGAGACCGACGGGTCGAGCAGGTGACGAAAGTCGGGACTAGTGATCCGGCGGTGGCTTGTGGAAGCGCCGTCGCTCAACGGATAAAAGGTACCCCGGGGATAACAGGCTGATCTTCCCCAAGAGTCCATATCGACGGGATGGTTTGGCACCTCGATGTCGGCTCGTCGCATCCTGGGGCTGGAGTCGGTCCCAAGGGTTGGGCTGTTCGCCCATTAAAGCGGTACGCGAGCTGGGTTTAGAACGTCGTGAGACAGTTCGGTCCCTATCCGCTGTGCGCGTAGGAATATTGAGAAGGGCTGTCCCTAGTACGAGAGGACCGGGACGGACGAACCTCTGGTGTGCCAGTTGTCCTGCCAAGGGCATGGCTGGTTGGCTACGTTCGGGAGGGATAACCGCTGAAAGCATCTAAGCGGGAAGCCTGCTTCGAGATGAGTATTCCCACCCCCTTGAGAGGGTTAAGGCTCCCAGTAGACGACTGGGTTGATAGGCCGGATGTGGAAGCCCGGTAACGGGTGGAGCTGACCGGTACTAATAGGCCGAGGGCTTGTCCTCAGTTGCTCGCGTCCACTGTGTTGGTTCTGAAACAACGACCCCGTCCCCGTGGCTCATGGGGTGGTGCGGTTGACAGTTTCATAGTGTTTCGGTGGTCATAGCGTGAGGGAAACGCCCGGTTACATTCCGAACCCGGAAGCTAAGCCTCACAGCGCCGATGGTACTGCAGGGGGGACCCTGTGGGAGAGTAGGACGCCGCCGAACAATTATTCAGGGAAAGCCCCCGTGCCGGGGAATCGGCACGGGGGCTTTTCTGCGTTTTCGGGGAGTTGCGCGGTACCCTTCCGGCCAGGCGGTTCGGCCAGGCGGAGAGGCACGGCGTTGCAGAATCTGACCCTTTCGTGGCAGAGCGCCGGCGCTACGGCGGCGGTGCTCCTGACGGCCTCGTACGCCGTTCACCGGACCGCGCCGTCGGCCGGTCCCGGTCGGCGGCGCACGGTAGTGGCGGTGCTGCGCGAGGCCGGCACGCTGCTGGCGCTGTTCGCGCTCTGGCAGCTGGTCGGGCAGCTCTCGGTGATGAGCACCGACCACGCGCTCGACCGCGCGGAGTGGATCCACCGCACGGAGCTGAGGCTCGGCCTGCCCGACGAGGCTTCCTGGCAGCAGGCGATCACGCCGCTACCCGGTCCTGGTCCGGCTGCCGAACTACTACTACGCCGTCATGCACTTCGGCGTGATGATCGCGCTGCTGGCCTGGGTCTTCCTCCGGCACCGCGCCGGTACGCGCTGGGTCCGGAACACCGTGGTGCTGACGACGGCGGCCTGCCTGCTGCATCCAGTTCATCCCGGTGGCGCCGCCCGCGGATGCTGCCGGACAGCGGATTCGTCGACGTCGCCGCCGCAGTACGGGCAGTCGGTCTACGGCGGCGCGGTCGGCGGGGTGGTGCCGGACCAGCTGTCGGCGATGCCGTCCGTCCACGTCGCCTGGTGCGTCCTCGTCGCGGTCGCGGTGGTGACGGTCGCCCGGACGCCGCTGGCGCTGGCTGGTGGTGCTGCACCCGGTCGTCACCGTGTTCGTCGTGGTGGCGACCGCCAACCACTTCTGGGCCGACGGCCTGGTGGCGGTCGGCGCTGCTGCTGATCGCGTACCTGGTGCAGAACGCGCTCAGCGGCTGGCGCCCGTCGTCGGGCGACGGGCCGCGCGGCGCCGGGACGAAGCCGGCCCTCGCGCAGCGAGCAGCCGAGCGCTCAGCGGCCGCGCAGCTGAGGACGCCGAGTGGGCCGGGCCTCCGCGCGACGGAGATCCGGCCCACCGGCTGTCCGCAGCCGGCTACCTGCACCGGCAGCGCCGCCCGGCCCCAGCCGCTGTTGACCAGCGCGGCGGTGGCCCAGTACCAGGCGACCAGGCCGGAGACGGCGGCGACCCAGCCGGCCGCCTTGCGCGAGCCCGCCGTGCTCGGCCGAAGGTGGCGATGGCGCTGAGCAGCAGCGAGACGGTCAGCAGGCCGTACACGCGCGCGGCTGAACAGCCCGGAGTGCCAGCTGGCGGCGGCCAGGGTCAGCGCGAGCAGGGCCCACAGCAGCAGGAAGAGGCCGGCGGCGTTCTTGCCCGCCGCTGCCGGCCGGCCGACCAGACCGCCCAGAAGGCGCCCAGGCCGGTGAATGCGGTGCCGGTGAAGCCGTCGCCGCCGCGCAGCTGCCAGAGGCCGGCGACGAACAGGTGAGCCCGCCGACCAGGTGGGCGAGGGAGGCGGCGTCCTTGACGCCGGCGCCGCTGAGATGCCGGTGCTGAGCAGGCCGTAGGCGAGGCGGGTCAGGCCGAGTGCGAGGTATCCGAGGGGACCCGCGTCGGCTACCTGCGGATCGGGCGTTCTGCGCCCCGGTAGCTTCGTTGCTCACCGGAGGCTCCTTTCACTCTGGGTGCGCCGGCATGGCGCTGTCCAGTGCGATGAGGTGGCTGCGGTGGCGGCGAGGCGCTCGGATCGGGCCGGGCTGCGGCCGCGGAGACCAGCGGCAGTGGTCGGGTCAGAGCGTCTCGGGCGGACTCGCGGCTGAATCGGAGAACCAGCAGCTCGGCTGCCGGTCGATTCCCCTGCCGGGGGATTCCCCGGTCAGAGCGGTCTACCCGCCCCCACGCGCTTGTACCCTTGTGAATCGCACGAATTTGTACGGTCGTCAGCTGTCGGGCGCGTCGGTGGACGGTTGTTGAACGAGAGTGAGCCGTGGCCGGCGACCGGTGCGTCAGCCGCCGCTGGGCCGGCACCCGCAGGGCCAGGATCGCCATGTCGTCCGAGGGCGGCTCGGCGGCGAAGCGCTCGACCGCGCGCATGGACCCGGGCGGCCACCGCGCCGGCGGTCAGGCCCGGTGCAGCCGGTCAGGACCTCGGCGAGGCCGTCGTCGCCGAGCATCCGGGTGCCCTCGCGGCGCTCGGTGACGCCGTCGGTGACGCACAGCAGGACGTCGCCCGGGTCGAGGGCGACGGTCTCGCTCGTACAGCTCCAGGTCCTCCATGACGCCGAGCAGCGGCTGCGGGCTCGGCGGCCGGCGTCGACCGTGCCGTCCTGCGCGCAGCCGCAGCGGCAGCGGGTGGCCGGCGCAGACCAGCGCGCAGCTCGGCGCTGCCGTCCTCGCTGCGGGCGTCAACTCGCCGTACAGCAGGGTCAGGAAGCGGCTGCGGGCGCCCTCGTCCAGGATGGCCGCGTTGAGCCGCTCCAGGACCTGCGGGCGCGTCGAGGCCCTCGCGGGCCAGCAGTCGCAGCGCGTGCCGGGCCAGGCCGGTGACCGGCGGCGGCCTCCGGGCCGGTGCCGCAGACGTCGCCGATGGCGAAGCCGTAGGTGCCGTCGCGGATCGGGAAGAGGTCGTAGAAGTCGCCGCCGACCTCGTTGCCCTCGCCGGCCGCGCGGTAGATGACCTCGACCTCGACGCCGGGGATCTTCGGGCAGCTCCGGGCGGCAGCAGGCTGCGCTGCAGGGCCTGGCTGATGGCGGTGCGCTCGGAGTAGAGCCGGGCGTTGTCCAGGGCCAGGGCGGCCCGGCGGGACAGGTCCTCGGCCAGTTCCAGGATCTCCTGGCGGAACTGTTCGTCGGCGGGCTTGCCGAGGGTCAGCATGCCGATGACGCGGTTGCGGGCGACCAGCGGCAGCACGACGGTCTCGCCGCCGACCGCGAGGCCGTGGCCAGCGCGTCGCCGGGCCGGAGGCCCGGGCCGGACGGCGGTCGCCGAGGCCCAGGCTGCGCAGGGACGGCCGCAGGGCCGCGTCGTGGGCCGCCTCGCCGGGGCCGGCCAGCCGCGGGCGCCGGGCGGGGTCCGGGTCCGGCGGCGCGATCTTGCGCAGCAGGGCCTTGAGCCCGTCGATGCGGTCCTCGTCCTCGTGCAGGACGAAGGCGAGCTCGGGCGCGGACGCCTGCTCGGCGATCGTGTAGACGGCGCACCAGGTGGCGAGGGTGGGCACCGTCATCTGGGCCATCAGGGCCAGCGTCTGGTCGCGCTCCAGGGTGCCGGCGAGCAGGTCGGAGGCCTCGACGAGGAAGGACAGCGAGCCGCGGCGCAGGCGTTCCAGCTCGGCGAGGCGGGCGCTCTCCACCGCCAGCGCGATCCGGTCGGCGGCGAACTGCAGGCGCAGCGCCTCCTCGTTGCGAGTAGCGGCCGGCGGCCTCGGCGGCGACGCCGAGCGAGCCGGTGAGCCGGCCCTCGACCTTGAGCGGGACGGTGACCACCGAGCGCAGCCCGGTGCCGGTCGAGCAGCGGTACGGCGCCGGGCACGGCGGTCAGGTCCTCGTGGACGGCGGGCATCCGGGCCGAGCCGTAGCGGCCGGTGCCGGCCTCGACCGGGACGCGGGCGAAGCGCTGGCGGGCCGGAGGGCAGGCCGGTGGAGGCGCGGACCTCCAACTCGGTCTCGTCGTCGGTGGCCAGCAGCAGGTAGGCGGCGTCGCCGTCGAGCATGTCGCGGGCGCGCTCGACGGTGCGCTGGAGCAGGCCGTCGAGGTCGTCGGGGGCGGGCGAGCCGATGAAGACGTCGAAGGGGTCGGTCGCCTGGCCGCGCTCGGGTGCGGCCGGAGTCGGCGTCGGCGGCTGGCCGCGGAACGGGGTCTGCAGGACGGCGCGTTCGCTGGTCGCGGACCAGCAGGCAGACGCGTGGAGGGCTCGCCGTCGGCTGTCGCGGACCCGCAGGTGGGAGCCGTAGACCGGCAGGACGCGGCCGTCGGCGCCGCGCATGCCGTAGCTGCCCTCCCAGCGGGACAGCCGGAGGGCCTCGGCGAGGCCGATGCCGGTGCCGGGGGTCTGCGGCCAGGCCGCGAGGTCGGCCAGCGGCTTGCCGAGGACCTGCTCGGCGGGGTAGCCGAAGAGTTCCTCCGCGTCCTCGTTCCAGCGAGATGCACCACGCCGTCGCGGTCGACCTGGACGACGGCGACCCGGACCGCGGCCGTCGGCGATCGGGCAGCACGCTCGGCGGGGAGCGAGCGGCCCGGCGGAGCGGGTGCCGACCGGGCGGTCGGGGAGCGTCGAGCTGGAACCAGACCTGTCTTGTGGGTCGGCGGCGTACTCGACGCCCCAGCGGCCGGCCAGCGCGGCGCACAGCAGCAGTCCGCGGCCGCCCTCGCGTCGGGGCGTCGCGCGAAGTGCTCGGCGGCCGCGTCGGGCTCGGCGAGCGGGCACCTCGCGCTCGGGGTAGCGGTCGGCGACCTCGACGCGCACGCCGTCGTCGTCGCGCAGGCAGCAGCACCTCGGCGGCGGTGCCGGCGTGCACGACCGCGTTGGTGACGAGTTCGCTGGTCAGGACGACCGCGTCGTCGACGACGTCGGCGAAGCCCCAGCCCTGCAGGGTGTCGCGGACGAAGGCGCGGGCGGTCGGCGACCGAGCGGCCGACCGGCTCGAAGGTGGCGGCTGCGCGCGCGGTGATCACGGGCTGCCTCCTCTGTTCGGTACGTGCTGCCGGCGCCTGAGGCGGCGGGGCGCGAGCGCGGTCCGGTGCCGGGCCAGGGCGGCGTCGGGCGCTCCGCCCGATCGGCTCCACCGTGACTGTCCGCGCTGCCACCCCGTGGGACGGGCCGCAACCGGCACCGGAGCGTGATGCCAGGTTACTGGCCTGCAGGACGTCGTGCGCCGGTCAGCGGGCGTTTCCGCCGGAGCCGTGCTGCCGGATGGGGCGATCCGCCGAACTGTTGTGCGCCGCGGCGGTGCGGCAGGTGAAACACTGGGCAGCGAGTTCGGCAGGTGGACCCGAGGCAGGGCGGTCAGGACGCCTGCGGGAGGGACACGGTGGAGTCTGGCGCAGCGGCGCGGGCGCACGGCACGCGCGCGAACGGCGGACGGTCCCGCGGGCAGCGCCGGACGCGCGGAGGTCGACGCGGCCGCCTGCACCAGCTGCTCGGCGGCGCTGACGGCGATGCGCGACGGCAACTTCCGCAGCCGGCTGACGGTGTCCGGCGACGGGCCGATGGCCGAGATCGCCGCGGTCTTCAACGAGGTCGCCGACCGCAACCAGCACCTCACCGGTGAGCTGGCCCGGGTGCGGCGGGTGGTCGGCCGCGAGGGGCGAGCTCACCGAGCGGCTGGAGACCGGGGCCGGCGAGGGCGCCTGGGCCGCGGCGATCGACGCCTCGCAACGCGCTGGTCGACGACCTGGTCCGGCCGATGTCCGAGGTCGGCCGGGTGCTGTCGGCGGTCGCCGAGGGCGACCTCGACCAGCGGATGGACCTGCGCGCGCACAGCGCCGGACGGCGGCGGCGCATCCGCTGCGCGGCGAGTTCCTGAAGGTCGGCCGGACCGTCAACGGCCTGGTCGACCAGCTGTCGGCGTTCACCGACGAGGTGACGCGGGTGGCCAGCGAGGTGGGCACCGAGGGCAAGCTGGGCGGCCAGGCCCGGGTGCGCGGGCATCTCGGGCTCCTGGAAGGACCTCGACGGACTCGGTCAACACGATGGCGTACCGGCTGACCGCGCAGGTGCGCGACATCGCCGCTGGTGACCACGGCGGTCGCCAAGGGTGACCTGTCGCGCAAGGTCACCGTCGCACGTGGCCGGCGAGATGCTGGAGCTGAAGAACACCGTCAACACGATGGTGGACCAGCTCTCCTCGTTCGCCTCCGAGGTGACGCGTGGCCCGTGAGGTGGGCACCGAGGGCGACTGGGCGGTCAGGCGCAGGTGCCGGGCGTGGCCGGGGTCTGGAAGGACCTCACCGACTCGGTCAACCTCATGGCCGAGGCGATTCGCGCGTCGCGGGTGCGGCTGATCGGCGAGGAAGGGCAGCAGCTCGGGATCAAGACGATCGACGACGCGCGCACCTACGCCTACGGCAAGGGCCTCGACCTGGTCGAGGTGGCAGCGCAGGCCGATCCGCCGGTCGCCAAGGTCATGGACTACGGCAAGTACCGGTACGAGCAGGAGCAGAAGGCCAAGCAGGCCCGCAAGAACCAGACGCAGATCCACGTCAAGGAGATCAAGCTCAGACCCAAGATCGGGATTCACGACTACGAGACCAAGAAGGGCCATGTCGTCCGCTTCCTCAACCAGCGGGCGAAGGTCAAGGTCACGATCATGTTCCGGGGCCGCGAGCGCGAGCATCCGGATCGCGGCCGTGACCTGCTCATGCGGCTCGCCGACGACGTGAAGGAGCTCGGGATGATCGAGACCCAGCCGCTGCTCGAGGGCCGCAACATGACGATGGTGATGGCGCCGACCAAGAACGCAGGAGTGAAGACGAGATGCCGAAGCAGAAGACGAAACTCGGGAGCGAAGAAGAAGTTCAAGGTGACGGGAACGGGGAAGCTCCTGCGCCGGAAGGCGGGGCAGAGCCACAATCTGGAGCACAAGTCGCCGAAGCTGAAGCGGGCGTTCCGTAAGGACCAGCCGGTCGCGAAGGCGAACGACAAGATCGTCCGCACGCTGCTCGGGCTCGGAAAGGCGGTGAGCAGCTAATGCCCAGGGTCAAGCGTTCCGTCCACGCGCGCAAGAAGCGGCGCAAGGTTCTCGAGCAGGCGAAGGGCTACTGGGGCCTCAAGAGCACCAACTACACCTACGCCAAGGAGCAGGTCGAGCACTCGCTCACCTACGCCTACCGCGACCGCAAGAACCGCAAGCGGATGTTCCGCCGCCTCTGGATCACGCGCATCAACGCGGGCGCGCGGGCGCACGGGCTCTCGTACAACCAGTTCATCGCCGGGCCTGAAGGCGGCCGAGGTCGAGCTCGACCGGAAGGTGCTCGCCGACCTCGCGGTGCACGATCCGGAGCAGTTCGGGAAGCTCGCCGAGCAGGCCAAGGCGGCGCTGCCGGCCCGTAGCGGTCAGCGTCGCCGGCGCCTGATCGCCTCCCGCGACAACGAGAAGCTCAAGCTCGTCCGCAAGCTGCACGAGCGGCGCTGGCGCGACAAGCTCGGGCTGTTCGTCTGCGAGGGCGAGGACCTCGTCGCGGCCGCGACCGCCGAGCCGGTCGAGCTGCTCGTCGCGGGCGAGAACGTCGAGCCGGCGCTGCTCGCGGAGGTCTCGACCGCGGCGCACCCGCCGCGGGTGATCGGCGTCTACCGCCGGGAGGATCTGCCGGCGGCCGAGCCGCGGCCGGCGGTGCTCGCGCTCTGGCGGGTCGCCGATCCCGGGCAACGTCGGCACGCTGATCCGCACCGCCGACGCGTTCGGCGCCGCGGTCGCGCTGTCGGAGGGCTGCGCCGACCCGACCGGCCCGAAGGCGCTGCGCGCGTCGGCCGGCGTCGATCTGGCGCGTGCCGCTGCTGCCGTTCGACGCGCCGTCGCCGGCGCCGCAAGCGGGTCGCGCTCGTGGCGCACGGCGGGACGCCGCTCGGCGAGGTCGACCTCGCGGCGAGCGTCGATGTTCCTGCTCGGCGCCGAGCGGGAGGGGCTGCCGGCGGAGGTCGAGCGCGACCTCGAGGTGACGATCCCGGTCGCGTCGGAGTCGCTGAACGTCGCCGCCGCGGGCGCGATCGCCCTCTACGAGTGGCGCCGCGCGCGAACGCGCCCTAGCGGCCCTGCCACGTCCCCGAGCTCGGCCCTCGTCCGACGCGATCCGTGCCACCGTCGCACGGCGACCTGCGACTCGACCGACGACGTTCAGTCGCGTCTGCGGCAGACCCAGATCGAGTCCTCGTGGCCCGCCCAGGGGGTGCCGTCGAACCAGCCGTAGAGGCCCTCGACGACGAAGCCCTCGTCGCCGAGCAGCTCGCGCCACTCGGCCATCGAGATCCACGCGAGCGAGAGCTCGGACTCGACGCCGTCGCCGCGGACGCGGAGGATCAGCGTCCGGCGTCGCTCGTCCCAGTCGGCGCGCTCGAAGATGCCGGGCTCGCGCTCGAGCCAGCGGCCGTGCGTCTCGGCGATGTCGTCGGCGCCCGGGCAGAAGACGTCGAAGACGAAGCGGCCGCCCGGCTCGAGCAGCCGGTGGACGGCGCGCACGACGGCGCGGCGGTCCTCGTCGGTCTGCATGTGCAGGAGCGAGCGGAACGGGATCGTCACGAGCGGGACCGGCGCCCTCGACCGGCGGGTCGCGGAAGTCGCCGTAGCGGAGGTCGAGCGCGACGCCGGCGAGCGCGGCGCGCTCGCGCGCCACCTCGAGCATCCCCTCCGACGAGTCGACGCCGATCACCTGGATCCCGTCGGCCGCGATCGGGATCGCGATCCGGCCGGTGCCGACGCCGAGCTCGACGACCGGGCCGCCCGACGCGGCGCGCCCGCTCGAGGTAGAACGGCGACGTCCTCGACGACGCTCGCCGACCACGGGTCGTAGAGCCGGGCGATCCGGTCGTAGGCGGACACGCGCCGCTATGCTGCCTGGACGGCGGCTCGCCTGCCCGATGGACCGGCACGGCGTCGCCGCGAGTCGCGTTCGGGAGGACTGACAGCCGAGAACCGACTGGGACGAGCTACGCCGGCACGAGGCGGAGCAGGCGTTCGCGCGCGGCCGACCTCGACGACGATCGAGGACGCTGCGCGTCCGCTACCTCGGCCGCAAGAGCGCCGCTCGCGCTGGCGCTGCGCGAGGTGCGCGACCGCGAGACCGGGATGCTCCTGAACGGCATCCGGCAGCGGCTCGAGGAGGCGGTCGACGGCGCGCGAGGCCGCGCTCGCAGGCGAGGAGCTCGACCGGCGCCTGCGCGAGGAGGTCGTCGACGTCACGCTCCCCGGCGAGGAGCTGCCGCTCGGCCACCTGCACCCGATCACCCAGGTGCGGCGCGCCGTCGAGGACGCGTTCCTCGGGCTCGGCTACGAGGTGCGCGACGACCGCGAGGTCGAGACGGTCGAGTACAACTTCGACAAGCTCGCGTTCCTGCCGACGCACTCGGCGCGCTCGCCGCGCGACACGTTCTTCTTCGACGACGACCACGTCCTGCGCACCGAGACGAGCCCGTCGCAGATCCACGTGCTCGAGGAGAAGCCGCCGCCGATCTACATGGTCTCGATCGGCCGCGTCTACCGGCGCGACGCGATCACGGCGACGCGCTACCCGATCTTCCACCAGTTCGAGGGCCTCGCCGTCGACCGCGGGCTGACGCTCGCCGACCTGAAGGGGACGCTGCTGCACGTGATGCGCGCGCTCTACGGGCCCGAGCGGCGCGTCCGCTTCCGCACGCACTACTTCCCGTTCACCGAGCCGTCGATCGAGCCCGACGTCTCGTGCGGGATCTGCGGCGGCGCCGGCTGCCGCACCTGCAAGTTCTCGGGCTGGATCGAGATGGGCGGCGCCGGCATGGTCGACCCGCGCGTCTTCGAGAACGTCGGCCTCGACCCCGAGGAGTGGAGCGGGTTCGCGTTCGGCTGCGGGCTCGAGCGCACCGCCCAGCTCCGCCACGACATCCCCGACATCCGCGCCCTCTGGGAAGGCGACCTGCGCGTCCTGAGGCAGTTCTGATGAGCGTCCCCGTCTCCTGGCTGCGCGACTACGTCGCCGATCGAGATGCCGCTCGAGCGAGCTCGCGACGCGGCTCTCCGTCGCGACCGCCGAGGTCGAGGGCGATCGAGCGCGCGCGGCGTCGCCGACGAGGACGGCAACCTCGGCCTGTTCAGGGTCGGCCGCGTGCTCGAGGCCGAGAAGCACCCGAACGCCGACCGGCTCCAGATCACGAAGGTCGACGTCGGCGAGGGCGAGCCGCGCTCGATCGTCTGCGGCGCCTGGAACTTCGGCGTCGGCGCGACCGTCGGTGTCGCGCTGCCCGGGCGCGGTGCTGCCGAACGGCCTCGAGCTCGAGCCGGCGCGAGGTGCGCGGCGAGGTCTCCGACGGGATGATCCTCGCCGAGGACGAGGTCGGCCTCGGCGCCGACCACGCCGGGATCATGCTGCTCCCGGAGACCGAGCCCGGCACGCCGCTCGCCGACGTCCTGCCGCTCGTCGACGCACGTGCTCGCTCGTCGAGGCGACCGGCAACCGGCCCGACCTGCAGTCGCGTCTACGGCCTCGCGCGCGAGATCGCGACCCTCTACGACCTGCCGCTCGCAGACCATGTCCGGGGACAGTCCCCGGACACGCCCCGAGCGGACGGTGCGCGATCCGGATCGACGACTTCGAGGGCTGCCCGCGCTACATCGGGCGCCTGTTCGAGGACGTCGCGATCGGGCCGTCGCCGCTGTGGCTGCGCACGCGCCTCTTCCTGGCGGGCCAGCGGCCGATCTCGAACGTCGTCGACGTCACGAACTACGTGATGCTCGCGCTCGGCAACCCGCTGCACGCGTTCGACTTCACGACGCTCCACGGCGGCCGGATCGTCGTCCGCCGCGCGCGCCGGGCGAGAAGCTGACGACGCTCGACGGCGTCGACGCGCGAGCTCGTCGCCGACGACCTCCTGATCGCCGACGCCGAGCGCGCCGATCGCGCTCGCCGGGATCATGGGCGGCGAGGAGACCGAGATCGGCGAGGGCACGACGACCGTCCTCCTCGAGGCGGCGAACTTCGAGCCGTACGGCATCTTCCGCACCTCCGAGCGCCAGCGGCTGCGCACCGAGGGCTCGAACCGCTGGGAGAAGGGCGTCGACCCGTACCTCGCCGGGCCGGCCGCCGAGCTCGCGACCGAGCTGATCCTCGAGCTCGACCGGCGCGCGCTGGACGGCGGCGAGCGACGTGCAGGGCGAGCTGCCCGAGCGCGCCCGTGGTCCCGTTCCGGCCCGAGCGCGCCGACGAGGTGATCGGCGTCGAGACGCCGCCCGAGCGCCAGTACGCGATCCTCGAGCGCCTCGGCTTCGACCGCCGCGACGGCGAGGTCGTCGTCGCCGACCTGGCGCGCCCGCGACGTGACGCGCGAGATCGACGTGATCGAGGAGATCGCGCGCTTCCGGCTCGAGGACGTGCCGTTCACGCTGCCGGCCCGCCGCGAGATGATCGGGCTCGCTGACCCGCGAGCAGCAGCTGCGCCGCCGGGTCGAGGACGTGCTCGTCGGGCTCGGCTTCGCCGAGACCTACACGCCGAGCCTGCGCCCCGACGACGACACGCCGTGGAAGCTGCCCGAGCCGATCTCGGTCGAGCTGACCGCGCTCCGCACCTCGCTCCTCCCGAGCCTCGTCGAGGCCGCCCGCCGCAACGTCGACGCGGGCGCCCGCGGGATCGCGCTCTTCGAGATCGCGCGCGTCTACCTGCCGCGGCGGCGACCTCCCGGACGAGCGCGTCCGACCGTCGCCGGGATCGCCGAGGGCGGCTTCCTGCACGTGAAGGGCGTGGTCGAGGCGCTCTACGCGGCGCTCAAGGCCGAGCCGACGTTCGAGCGCGGCGAGCACCCGCTCCTCCATCCCGGGCAAGACGCGCGACGCACCGGCGCCGGCATCCTCGGCGAGCTGCACCCGCGCGAGCTCGAGGGCGAGTGGGGCGCGTTCGAGCTCGACCTCGGCGCGCTCTTCGCGGCCGTCGGCGAGCCGGTCACCTACCGCGACGTGATCACCTATCCCGGCCGTCCGGCAGGACATCGCCGTCGCCGTCGCCGAGGACGTCGCCGGTCGGCGACCTCGTCGCGGCCGCCCGCGAGGCGGCCGGCGAGGAGCTGCGCGAGATCCGCGTCTTCGACGTCTACCGCGGCGAGCAGGTCGGCCAGGGCCGCAAGTCGGTCGCGTTCTCGGTCGCCTACCAGTCGGCCGAGCGCACGCTCGACCGAGGAGGACGCGGCGCGGCTGCGCGACGCGATCGTCGCCGCGCTCGCCGAGCGCTTCGGCGCCGAGCTGCGGGCCTGAGCGACGCCGACCCGGGCGGCGCGACGACGAACGTGATCGTCCGCGCCGAGGCCATGAAGCGTCGGCTCGAACCTCGCCTTCGGCGCCCGCCAGGCGCCGTGTAGGTGAAGAGGTACGCCTTGCCGTCGCGGTTGAACGCGAACTCGAGCGTGTGCAGCGGCACGCCGCCGCTCGCCTCGAGCTTCGACGACTCGTACTCGAGCGCCGTGCTCGCCGTTGATCGTCGACGGCTCTTCAGCCTCCCGATCGCGAGGTACTTCGCCGTCGAGGCGCCGAGCAGCCACGTCGCGGATCGGCGTCCCGGCGGGCACGGCGGACACGAGCAGGTTGAGGTTCGCGTGGAAGCCTGCGGTCGTCGTCGGGTCGGCGACCGCGAACGCGACCTTCGCCGATCATCTTCGACGGGTCGAGCCCGAGCCACGATGGCGGGACCTCGAGCGCCACGCCGTGCGGTCGGGATCGTTCGCCTGCCTCAGCGGCCGGCGCGCCGCCAGCGCAGCGAGACGCCATGCGAGCACGGCGACCGACCGCGATCCGAGCAGGCCGCACGCTGCGCCCCGGGAGCTCCGATCGGCCTCGTCAGACCATCCGCCCGTCGATCTGCCAGACCGGGCCCTGCGTGCCGACCGGGTGCGTGTCCGAGAGCACGCGCAGCACCTCGACGCGGCCGGGGATCCCGTCGGCGTCGCAGCGCTCGAGGCAGCGGCGCACCATCCCGGGCGAGGCGCCGTAGCCGAACCGGCTCGCGCTGCGGAACTGCAGCCGCAGCGTCGTCGCCGACCCGCCGCGGGTTGATCGGCGCCAGGTGGACGCGCGCCGGGCTCGAGGTAGTCGGAGGAGTCGAGCTCGATCTCGCCGAGCAGGTCGCTCCAGTCGGCGGGGAGCGTCGCGAGCGCGGCGTCCCACGACTCGGGCAGAGCGCGGTCGGCGGCCGGCTCCGCGCGACGGCCGCCGGGCGGCTCCTCGTACCGACGATCAGGTCGAGCCGCCCGTGGATGCCGCTCGGCGTCGAGGCGCTGCGAGCGCGCGCCGCAGCGCCTCGCGGGCTCGGGCCGCCGCCGCCGCCGCGCGACGCGCAGCGAGAGCGCGCCCGGTCCCGGCTCGGAGCGGCTGGAGCGGCGCGAGCAGCGCGACCGCGCGCGTCGGCGCTCGGCCGGGTCCTCGAGCGTGAACCGGAGCCGCGCGTCGACCCAGCCGGTCGGGCAGCGCGCGCCTCGAGCGTCCTGCCAGTCGCTCGACGAGTGCCATGGCCGCAGAACGTACACTCAGGCGGATGGCGAAGGTCGAGAAGAAGCGCGCGCTGTCCGAGGACCGGCTCCGCGACTTCCTGCGCGAGATGCTGCTGATCCGGCGGTTCGAGGAGAAGGTCGAGGAGCGCTTCCGCGCCGGCGAGCTGCCCGGGCTTCCTGCACGTCGCGATCGGCCAGGAGGCGGCCGAGGTCGGCGTCTGCGCGGCGATGGAGGACGGCGACGTCTTCGGCTCGACCCACCGCGCGCACGGCCACACGCTCGCGCGCGGCACGCACCCGAACGCGCTCATGGCGGAGCTGTACGGGAAGCTCGAGGGCTGCTCGCACGGCTACGGCGGCTCGATGCACCTCTACGACGTCGAGCGCGGCAACCTCGGCGCGAACGCGGTCGTCGGCGGCGGCCTGCCGGCGCTCGTCGGCGCCGGGCTCGCCTTCAAGCTGCGCGACGAGCCGCGCGTCGCGGTCGCGTTCTTCGGCGACGGCGCCACCAACACCGGCACCTTCCACGAGTCGCTCAACCTGGCGCAGCTCTGGAAGACGAAGACGCTGTTCGTCTGCGAGAACAACGACTGGGCCGAGTCGACGCCCGGCTGGCAGCACTCGCCGGTCTGGGACGACATGTCCAAGCGGGCGCTCGCCTACGACATGCACGTCGATCAAGGTCGACGGCCAGGACGTCGAGAAGGTCTACGAGGCGGCCTGCGAGGCGCTCGAGCTACGTCCGCTCCGGCGCGGGCCCGGTCTTCCTCGACGTCGAGACCTACCGCATGCACGGCCACTACATCGGCGACCCGCAGGTCTACCGCTCGAAGGAGGACCGCGACGAGGCCGCCGAGCACGACCCGATCGTGCGCCTGCGCGAGCGGCTCGAGGTCTCCGGACGACGAGTGGCAGGCGCTCGAGGACGAGGTGCACGAGATCGTCGAGGCCGCGGTCGAGTTCGCGAAGAACGGCACCGACCCGCAGCCCGAAGACGCTCTCAAGAACATCTACGCCTGAGGCTCGTGCCCGAGATCTCGTACCGGGAGGCGGTGCGCGACGCGCTCGCCGACGGCGATGCGCGCCGACGAGGACGTCTTCGTCATGGGCGAGGACATCGCCGAGATGGGCGGCTCGATGGGCGTCACGCAGGGCCTCGTCGAGGAGTTCGGCGCCGAGCGCGTCCGCAACACCCCGATCTCCGAGATGGCGATCGTCGGCGCCGGGATCGGCGCCGCGATGCAGGGCATGCGCCCGGTCGTCGAGATCATGTACGAGGACTTCCTGACGCTCTCGCTCGAGCAGATCGTCAACCAGGCGGCCAAGCACCGCTACATGTCGGGCGGGCAGCTGAAGGTGCCGCTGACGATCCGCACGCAGGGCGGCGCCGGCTGGTCGCCGGGCGCCCAGCACGCGCAGCAGCTCGAGGCGTGGCTCGTCCACGTCCCGGGCCTCAAGGTCGTCTTCGCCGTCGAGCCCGGCCGACGCGCGCGGCCTGCTCTGGTCGGCGATCTACGACGACAACCCCGTGATCTTCTTCGAGCACCGGCTCCTCTACCCGGTCAAGGAAGAGGTGCCCGAGAAGCTCGAGCCGATCCCGCTCGGCAAGGCGCGCGTGGTCCGCGAGGGCACCGACGTGACCGTGATCGCGACCGGCCCGCTCGTCCACCGCGCGCTCGCGCGCCGCCGAGGAGGCCGAGAAGGACGGCATCTCGGTCGAGATCGTCGACCCGCGCACGCTGCAGCCGCTCGACGAGGACGACGCTCGTCGAGTCGGTGAAGAAGACGAACCGCGCCGTCGTCGCCCACGAGGCCGTCACGCGGATGGGCTTCGGCGCCGAGGTCGCGGCCGTGCTCCAGGAGAAGGCCTTCGACTGGCTCGACGCGCCGATCGAGCGCGTCGGCGCGAAGTTCGCGCCGCTCGCGTTCGCGCCGGCGATGGAGCAGTTCGTCGTCCCGCAGCCCGCCGACGTGCTCGCGGCGGTCAAGAAGACGCTGGCGAGGGCCTGATGGCGACCGAGGTCAAGCTGCCGCGGCTCGGGCAGGGGATGGAGAGCGGCACGATCGTCCGCTGGCTGAAGGCCGAGGGCGACCGCGTCGAGAAGGGCGAGCCGCTCTACGAGGTCGACACCGACAAGGCGACCCAGGAGGTCGAGGCGGAGGCGAGCGGCGTGCTGCTCACGATCGCCGTCGCCGAGGGCGAGGTGCCGGTCGGGCGAGACGGTCGCGCGTCATCGGCGAGCCCGGCGAGGCGGTCGCCGAGCGCCGTCCGACGGCTGCCCGCGGAGCCGGCGCCCGAGGCCGGCGCCGAGCCGCAGCCGCCGGCGAGCCGGCGCCCGACCGAGCCGACGACTCGCCGCGTTCCGCGCCGCGATCAACGGCGCGCGCGAGCACGACGGCGGCCGCGTCAAGGCCTCGCCGCTCGCGCGCCGGATGGCGCGCGAGCGCGGCGTCGAGCTCGACGGCCTGACCGGCACCGGGCCCGGACGGGCGCGATCGTCGCCGAGGACGTCGAGCGCGCGAGCCGTCCCGGCGCCGAGCCGCGCCGCGCGCAGCGCCGCGCCGGCCGCGCCGGCGCGCGTGCCGCGCGAGGTCGAGTCGGTGCCGCTGACGAGCATCCGCACGACGATCGCCCGCCGCCTCACCGAGGCCTGGACAGGTGCCCGTCTTCCAGCTCACCGTCTCGGTCGACATGACGCGCGCCAACGCGCTGATCGACGCGCTCGCGCGAGCTCGACCCCGACGTGCGCGTCACCGTCACCGACCTGATCGCGAAGCGTCTGCGCGCAGCGCGCTCATGCGCCATCCCGACGTCAACGTCCAGTTCGCCGGCGAGGCGCTGCTGCGCTTCCCGTCGGCGAACATCGGGCTCGCCGTCGCCGCGCCGCAGGGGCTCGTCGTGCCGGTGATCCGGTCGGTCGAGCGGCTCTCGCTCGCCGAGGTCGCGCGGCGCGCGCGCCGACCTCGTCGCAGCGCGCGCGCGACGGCAGCGCTCCAGCTCGCCGACCTCGAGGGCGGCACCTTCACGATCTCGAACCTCGGCATGTTCGGCGTCGAGCAGTTCATCGCCGTGCTCAACCCGCCGCAGGCGGCGATCCTCGCGGTCGGCGCCACCGTCGACCGGCCGGTCGCGCGTCGACGGGCGAGGTCGTCGTCCGGCCGATGATGACGATGACGCTGACGGTCGACCATCGCGCCGTCGACGGCGCGCCCGGCGGCCGACTTCCTGCGGACGGTGAAGACGCTTCCTCGAGGATCCCGCGCTAGCGCTGTGAACGCGTCGTCGATCCGGCGCGGCGACCGGCTCGACGTCCCGTTCCTGCGCTCGCTGCTCGGCGTTCGCCTACAACTGGCACGTCGCGCGTTCGACACCGACGTCTCGATCTCGCGCTACGTCGACGGCTGGGGGCGCGACGGGCGACGTCGCGCTGCATCGCGATCGAGGGCGGCCACTCGGTCGGCGCGGCGCTGGTACCGGCTCTTCCACGACCGGCTGCCGCGGCTACGGCTTCGTCGACGAGCGAGACGCCGGAGCTGACGATCGTCGTCGTGCCGACGCGGCAGGGACAGGGGATCGGGCAGCAGCTCCTGACGCGCTGCTCGAGCGGGCGAAGCCGAGGGCTATCGCGGCGCTCTCGGTCTCGGTGCAGCGCGGGACCACGCCGACGAGCCGAGGCTACCTGCGAGCACGGGCTTCGAGCAGGTGCGCGAGGACGGCGACACGCTCACGCTTCGCCGTAGCGCTCTGACCGCGTCGTGAGCCAGGGCACGAGCTCGTCGACGAACGCCGGGTCGATCGCGTGGTCGATCGGCGACTCGCGGTAGAGGACCTCGGCGCCGGCCGCCTCGAGCTGCGCGAGCGAGCGGTGCGCGAGCTCGACCGGGATCACCGGGTCGTACGTGCCGTGCGCCGATCGCGATCGGCGGGAACGGCGCGTCGGTCTCGAGCTCCCAGCCCTCGACGACGGGGATGAAGCCGGAGAAGGCGATCACCGCCGCCGGCCGCGGGCGGCCGCGCCCGAGCCCGACCGCGAGGCTCATCACGGCGCCCTGCGAGAAGCCGCCGAGCACGACCCGCTCGTACGGCAGCGAGTCGACGAAGCCGGCGAGCGCGCGCGAAGCCCTCGGCGAACGTCGCCGGGTCGGGGTAGCCGACGCGCGGCACGGCGTACCAGTGGGCGCCGCCGGGCGGCAGCGAGAGCGGGCCGCGCGGGCAGTAGCCGTGGAGGCGCCGCTCCGGGTCGAGCGCGTCGAAGCAGGCCGAGCAGGTCGTGCTCGCTCGCGCCGCGGCCGTGGACGAGGACGAGCGCGCCCTCGGCGCTCGCCGGCGGCGGGCCGCTCGGCGAAGATCACGGCGTCGCCGGCCGCGGATCGGGCAGCGGCGTCAGGCGCTGCTCGAGCTCGGCGCGCAGCCGCTCGTAGTCCGGCGGCAGCGAGAGGTGCTCGCCGAGCGTCTCGAGCGGCTCGTCGGCGGTGAAGCCGGGCCCGAGCGTCGCGATCTCGAACAGCACGCCGCTCGGCTCGCGGAAGTAGATCGAGCGGAAGTAGAAGCGGTCGATCACCGGCGTCGGCTGGCCGCCGAGCGACGCGCACCTTCTCGCGCCAGGCCTCGTGCTCCTCGAGCGGCGACGCCCAGGCGACGTGGTGGACCGTGCCGGCGCCCGGACAGCCCGCGCGCCTCGGGCGCGTCGTCGTAGACGTAGAAGCCGCCGCGCTGCTCGCCGCGGCCTCCCAGCCCGGGCGTGAAGCCGAGCCCCCAGAGGAACATCGCGCTCCGCCCGTAGTCCGACGAGTACGCGCGCACGCCGGCGAAGCCGCGCAGCGCGAGCTCGCGCGGGATCTCCGGGTGCTCGGCGATCAGCGGCTCGTCGCCGGAGTCGTCGACGACGAGCTCGAGCGCGAGCCCCTCGGGGTCGTGGATCAGCACCGAGCCGTAGCTGCGCTCGCCGCCCGCGCGCTCGGCCCAGAAGTCGAGCGCCTCCTCGGAGGCGACGCGGAAGACGACGCGGTGCACCATCCCGTCGCCGGCGCGGCCGCGCGGCGCGCCCGGGTACTCGAAGAACGTGATGTCGGCGCCGGCGCTGCCCCGCTCGTCGGCGTAGAAGAGGTGGTAGACGGTCGGGTCGTCCTGGTTGACCGTCTTCTTGACGAGCCGCAGCCCGAGCGTGCCCGCGTAGAACTCGACGTTCGCCGGCGCGTCGCCCGTGATGCACGTGACGTGGTGGATTCCCTCGAGCTTCATCGCGCACCGCATTCTGCCGACGGATAGCGATCGCGCGGCGATGAAGTGCGACGTTGCAGTCCTCGGCGGCGGGCCCGGGCGGGTACACGGCGGCGATCCGGGCCGCGCAGCTCGGCGCGAGCGTCGTCTGCATCGAGCAGGAGCCGGAGCTCGGCGGCACCTGCCTGCGCGTCGGCTGCATCCCGACGAAGGCGTGGGTGCAGACCGCGCACTTCCTGCACCAGGCGCGCGACTCGTTCGCGAAGCTCGGCGTCGTCGGTCGACGAGCCGGAGCTCGACTTCGCGGCCGCGAACGAGTGGAAGCGCGCGCGTCGTCTCGCAGATGACCGGCGGCGTCGCCTCGCTCTTCAAGGCGAACGGCGTCGAGTGGGTGCAGGGCAAGGGCGCGTTCCGCGACGCGAACACGATCGCGGTCGAGGGCGGCGAGGACGTCGACGTTCGACCTCGGCGATCGTCGCGACGGGCTCGTTCCCGATCCGGCCGCCGATCCCGGGCCTCGACTCGGAGCTCTGCGTCGACTCGACCGGCCTGCTCGCGCAGACCGAGGTGCCGCGCGCGGCTCGTGATCCTCGGCGGCGGGATCATCGGCTGCGAGTTCGCCTCGATCCTCCGCACGTTCGGCAGCGAGGTGACGATCGATCGAGATGCTCGACCGCCTGATCCCGCAGGAGGACGAGGACGCCGCGAAGGAGCTCGCGAAGGCCTTCCGCAAGAAGGGGATCGCGCTCGAGCTCGGCAAGCAGTGCACGGGCGTCGAGGAGTCGGGCGGCGCGCTGACCGTGCGCTACGGCGAGGGCGAGTCGCGTCGAGGCCGACCTGATGCTCGTCGCGGTCGGCCGCGCGCCGCTCGTCTCGGGCATCGGGCTCGAGGCGGCCGGCGTCGCCTTCGACACGCGCAAGGGGATCGGCGCCGACGACCACCGCCGCACCTCGGTGCCGCACATCTACGCGGTCGGCGACTGCGCCGGCTACTGGCAGCTCGCGCACACCGCGTTCCGCGAGGGCGAGGTCGCGGCCGAGAACGCCTGCGGCCACGACGCCGTCGATCGGCGATCCGCGCCGTGCCGCGGCCGATCTACACCGATCCCGAGATCGCCGGCGTCGGGCTGACCGAGGCGCAGGCGCGCGAGCAGTACGGCGACGACGTCGCGGTCGGCCGGTTCCCGTGGGTCGCGAACGCGCGCGCGGTGATGCAGAACGAGACCGTCGGCTGGGTCAAGTCGATCCACGAGACCCGCTACGGCGAGCTGCTCGGCGCTCGTGATCGTCGGCCCGCACGCGACCGACCTGATCGAGGCCGGCGTCGTCGCGATCGACGCCGAGTCGACGGTCGAGACGGTCGCCGACGGCATGGCGCCGCACCCGACGCTCTCGGAGGCGATCAAGGAGGCCGGCCTCGTCGCGCTCGGCCGCGCGATCCACCTGCCGAACCGCAAGCGCGCGACGCGCCGCGGCCAGCCGCAGTCCGTTCTGGCATCTGGGCCGCGGCCCTCGCGTGCGTCCGCGTGCTCGCGCCGGCCGCGATGCCGCGGGCGGCAGAGCGCGGTCCTGACGACGCCAGGGCCTCGGCCGTCCGACGGGCGACCTCGGCGTCGCCGCCCCGGCACGCACCGGCAGTGGCGATCGACAGCTCGCCCGGACCTCCGGTCGGTCCTTCGCGCGTCGCGCGCGTCGACCCGCGACAGCCTCGAGCACCTCGCGCCGGCATGTCCCCGGATCCAGCACCCGCGGTACTTCACACCCGCAGATCGCCGACCGACCAGAGGCGGAGCGTGGACCTCGATCGCGTTGCCGGGGCTTGCCGCGGACGATCGTGAGCCAGCCGCGCGGGTCGAAGATGACGCCGTACTCGCCGGGCGGCGAAGTCGGCGAACGTCTCGCCGCGGACGCGCGCTCGACCCAGCCCGACGAGCCGCCTTCGACCGCGAGCCGTCGCCGCCCGCCGTCGAGGCCTGCGACGCCGAGGTCCGGCTTGGCGGACGTTGAGCTGGATGTTCCCGAAGCGGTTGTGGTCGATCACCTCGCAGCGGATCTTCCCGGGCTCGACCTGCGGGCGCGGACACGAGGCTGGCGAGCGAGCTCGGGCTCGATCGCGTCGCCGAGCGCCTCGAGCGGCATCCCGGCTGCGAGGTGAGCGGCCGCGGGCAGAGGACGTCCCGGGCGTGGAACGACGGCGACGACCGGCTCGACGATCACGTCCGGCGAGGTGATCTCGACCGCGCGGGCGACTCCGCCGGCTGCGGTCCACGCCGACGAGAGCAGGCCGTTGTCGGGCCCGACCAGGATCCGGCCGTCCTTCGTCTCGACGGCGATGTCGCGGTCCGTGCCGACGTTCGGGTCGACGACAGCGAGCACGATCGCGTCGTCCGGGAGATAGCGCATCGAGTCGGAGAGCAGCCGCGCGCCCGCCTCGACGTCGAGCGGCTCGACGAAGTGCGAGAGGTCGATCACGCGGGCGCTCGGGCGCGACCTTGCTCATCACGGCGTGGCAGATCCCGACCCACTCGCTGTCGAGCCCGAAGTCGGTCAGGAACACGATCGAGCGCGACGCCGGCCGGAGCATAGCCCTCCGCTCGAACGCGATGGTTACGTCTTCGAGGCTGCGGTCGCCTATCGCGAGGCCCGCAACGCAACGTCGTCACTCGGTTCCACGTCCTCGAAATCAACACGTACCTCCCCATCGTCCCGGTTGCGACGGCCGGCAGCCGCGCCCGTACCGCTCGGCGGCCGCACGCCGTTACGCCCTGCCGTCGACCTGGGTCGACCCGACGCAAGGCGCGACGCCGGGTGGCCACGCCGCTCCGACGGTCTGCGATGCTTGGGTCGGTGCGCCTCGTCCTGTGGACAGCGGCCGTCGGCGCGCTCGCCTGGCCGGCAGTGCGTTCACGCTTCGGTCCCGCCCGCTCTCGGCAGCCGAGCGCTGGCGCGATCGTCTACGGCGGAGCGAGTGGCACGCGGGCTGCCCGGTCGCCTCTCGCAGCTCCGCCTGCTCACGGTGCGCCTACCTGGGGTTCGACGGCGCGACCGCACGACGGGCAGCTCGTCGTCAACGCGTCGCGGCCGGGCCGCTCGAGCAGGTCTTCCGGCGGCTCTACGCGATGCGCTTCCCGATCCACCACATGCGGCTCGCCGACGCGTACGGGCCGAGCGCGGTGCAGCCGGCCGACGGCGACGTCACGGCGTCGTTCGAGTGCCGGCAGGCGGTGCCGTCGCCGTGCACCGGGCGGCGACCGGCACCGGCAGCTGGTCGGAGCACGCCTACGGCGAGGCGGTCGACCTCAACCCGGTCGAGAACCCGTACGTCGGCTGCGGGATGACCCGCGACAAGACCGCGCTCTCCTACCTCGACCGCTCGCGCGTGCGGCGCGGGATGGTGACGCCGGCGGTCGTCCAGGCCTTCCGCTCGGTCGGCTGGGGCTGGGGCGGCGCCTGGACCGGCTCGACCAAGGACTACATGCACTTCTCCGCCAGCCGGGCACTGATCGCCCTCGGCCCGTGTGCACGCTCGCGCCGCACGACCGGCGGGCCGAGGTATCGGGCAGCGCCGCTCGCCGACCTCCGCTTCGAGCGCCCGAGCGCGGGCCAGGCCGGACTTCGCGAGCTGCCGGTCGACCGCCTGCGCGCAGCGGCGGCCCTCGTTGATCGCCCAGACGATCAGCGACTGGCCGCGGCGGGCGTCGCCGGCGGCGAAGACGCCGTCGACCGACGTCGCGTAGCGTCGGCGGCCTTCGCGTTGCGCGCGCTCGTCGCGCTCGACGCCGAGCTGCTCGAGCAGCGCGCGGCTCGGGGCCGAGGAAGCCCATCGCGAGCAGCACGAGGTCGGCCGGCCGGCGTCTCCTCGGTGCCCGGCGATCGGCTCGAACGGCGGCGCGCCCGCGTTCTGCGCCCAGTGGATCTGCTGCACGCGGCCGTTGCCGGTGAACTGCGTCGTCGAGATCGCGAAGTCGCGCTCGCCGCCCTCCTTGAGCGCGTACGGGATGCGGAGCTTCATCGGCCAGCGCGGCCACGGCGTGACGTCGTCGGGGCGCGAGGCGCGGCGGCTCGCCGATCAGCTCGATCTGCGTCACCGACGCGGCGCCCTCGCGGTGCGCGTTCGCGACGCAGTCGGCGCCGGTGTCGCCGCCGCCGATCACGATCACGTGCTTGCCGGCGGCGGTGATCACCGTCGCCTCCGGCGGGCGGCGGGCGCGCCGGGCATCTGCGGGCCCTCGCTCGCGCGCGACGTAGCGGTTGCGCTGGTAGAGGTACTCCATCGCGAAGTGGACGCCGCCGAGCTCGCGGCCCGGCACCGGCAGGTCGCGCGGGACGCGCGCGCCGGTCGCGATCACGACCGCGTCGAACTGCGCCCGCAGCTCGTCGGCGGCGACGTCGACGCCGACGTCGACGCCGAAGCGGAACTCGACGCCCTCGGCGGCGAGCTGCTCGACGCGCCGCTCGACGATCCACTTCTCGATCTTGAAGTCCGGGACGCCGAAGCGCACGAGCCCGCCGCCGGCCTCGTCGCGCTCGAACACGCGTCACCGCGTGGCCCGGCGCGGCGCAGCTGCTGCGCGCACGCCAGGCCGGCCGGGCCGGCGCCGATCACCGCGACCGACCGCCCGGTCTCGCGCGTCGGGCGGCTGCGGCGCGATCCAGCCCTCGTCCCAGGCGCGGTTGACGATCGCGAGCTCGATCTGCTTGATCGTGACCGCCTCGCCCTCGCGGATCTCGAGCACGCACGCCGCCTCGCACGGCGCGGGGCAGAGCCGGCCCGGTGAAGTCCGGGAAGTTGTTCGTCCGGTGGAGCTGCTCGATCGCCTCCTGCCAGCGGTCGCGGTAGACGAGGTCGTTCCAGTCCGGGATCAGGTTGTTGAGCGGGCAGCCGTTGTGGCAGAACGGCACGCCGCACTCCATGCAGCGCGCGCCCTGCTCGCGCGAGCTCGTCGCCCGCGAGCGTCTGCGACGAACTCGTGGTAGTCGCGCGACGCGCTCCGTCGGGTCGCGCTCCGGGTGTCTCGACCCGGTCGAGCTTGAGGAAGGCGCCCGAGCTCGCCCATCAGCCCGGCCGCTCCCGCTCTCGACCTCGGCCGTGACGAAGCCCTCGCCGCCGCTCGAGATCGGGCGGTCGTCGGGGTAGCGGAGCTCGCCGTTGTCCGGCGGCGAGCGCCGCGAGCGCGCGCGGTAGTCGCGCGGCATCACCTTCACGAACCGCGGCAGCAGCTCGTCCCACTCGTCGAGCACCCGCTCGGCGACCGGCGAGCCGGTGCGCTCGCGGTGCTCCTCGACGAGCGCGCGCACGATCTCGACGTCCTCGGCCTCGAGCGCCTCGAGGTCGACGAGCTCGTGGTTGCAGCGCGCCGGCGAAGCTGCCGTCCTCGTCGAGGACGTAGGCGATGCCGCCGCTCATCCCGGCGGCGAAGTTGCGGCCGGTCGGCCCGAGCACGACGACGTGGCCGCCGGTCATGTACTCGCAGCCGTGGTCGCCGACGCCCTCGACCACCGCGTCGGCGCCCGAGTTGCGCACGGCGAAGCGCTCGCCGGCGAGCCCGCGGAAGAACGCCTTGCCCGCGCGTCGCGCCGTAGAGGACGGTGTTGCCGACGATCACGTTCTCCTCGGCGGCGAACGTCGAGCCCTCGCGGCGGCCGGATCGCGATCGTGCCGCCGGAGAGGCCCTTGCCGGTGTAGTCGTTCGCGTCGCCGCAGAGCGTCAGCTCGACGCCGGGCGCGAGCCAGGCGCCGAACGACTGGCCCGGCCGAGCCGCGCAGCGTGAAGCGGATCGTCCCGTCGGGCAGCCCCTCGGCGCCGTGCGCGACCGTGATCGCGTGCGAGAGGAGGCCGCCGACGGTGCGGTTCACGTTGCGCACCGTCGAGCTCGCGCGCTCGACCGGCGTCGCCGTCCTCGATCGCCGGCTCGCGCGAGCCCGATCAGCTCCCAGTCGAGCGCCGCCTCGAGCGGCGAGTCCTGCGCGCGCGTCCGGCGGAGCGGCGTCCCGGGCGGCGCGTCGGGCAGGCGCAGCAGGTTCGAGAGGTCGATCCCGCGCGCCTTCCAGTGCTCGACCGCGTCGTCGGCCTCGAGCAGGTCGACGCGGCCGACCAGGTCCTCGAAGCGCGCGATCCCGAGCTCGGCCATGATCGCCCGCGCCTCCTCGGCGACGAAGAAGAAGAAGTTGACGACGTGCTCGGGCGTCGCCGGCGAAGCGCTTGCGCAGCTCGGGATCCTGCGTCGCGATGCCGACCGGGCACGTGTTCAGGTGGCAGGCGCGCATCATCACGCAGCCGGTCGCGATCAGCGGCGCGGTCGAGAAGCCCATCTCGTCGGCGCCGAGCAGCGCGGCGATCACGACGTCGCGGCCGGTCTTCAGCTGGCCGTCGGTCTGCACCCAGATCCGCGAGCGCAGGTCGTTCAGCACGAGCGTCTGCTGCGTCTCGGCGAGGCCGATCTCCCACGGGATGCCGGCGTAGTGCACCGAGGAGAGCGGCGAGGCGCCGGTGCCGCCGTCGTGGCCGGAGATCAGGACGTGGTCGGCGTTGCACTTCGCGACGCCGGCGGCGACCGTGCCGACGCCCATCTCGGCGACGAGCTTCACCGAGACCTGCGCGTTCGGGTTCGCGCAGCGCAGGTCGTAGATCAGCTGCTTCAGGTCCTCGATCGAGTAGATGTCGTGGTGCGGCGGCGGCGAGATCAGGCCGACGCCCGGGCGTCGTGAAGCGGATCTTCGCGATGTACGGGTCGACCTTGTGGCCGGGCAGCTGGCCGCCCTCGCCGGGCTTCGCGCCCTGCGCCATCTTGATCTGGAGCTGGTCGGCGTTCGTGAGGTAGTGGATGTTGACGCCGAAGCGGCCGGAGGCGACCTGCTTGATCGCCGAGCGGCGCGAGTCGCCGTTCGCGTCGCGGACGTAGCGCACCGGGTCCTCGCCGCCCTCGCCGGTGTTCGACTTGCCGCCGAGCCGGTTCATCGCGATCGCGAGCGTCTCGTGCGCCTCGCGCGAGAGCGAGCCGAGCGACATCGCGCCGGTCGAGAAGCGCTTGACGATCTCGGCCGCCGGCTCGACCTCCTCGAGCGGGATCGGCGCGCCGCTGTCCTGAAGCGCGAGCAGCCCGCGCAGCGTCGCCCGCCGCGCCGCGTCCTCGTTCACGAGCTGCGAGAACTCCTCGTAGGTCGCGTAGCCGCCGTGGCGCACCGAGTGCTGGAGCAGCGCGATCGTCTCCGGGTTCCACTGGTGGTACTCGCCGTCGTCGCGCCAGGCGTAGACGCCGCCGAGCGGGAGCAGGTCGCCGTTCGCGCGGGTAGGCGCGCGCGTGGCGGTCGAGCGCCTCCCGCGCGAGCACCGTCGGTGCCGATCCCGCCGATCCGCGACGGCGTGCCGGTGAAGTGGCGCTCGACGAGCGCCGTCTCGAGGCCGACCGCCTCGAAGATCTGCGCGCCGCAGTAGGACGGAGATCGTCGAGATCCCCATCTTCGAGATCGTCTTCAGCAGGCCCTTGGCGATGCCCTTGATCGCGCGCTTCTGCGCCTCCTCGGCGGTCATGCCCTCCGGCAGCCAGCCCTCGTCGACGAGCTCGCGCGAGCGTCTCGAGCATCACGTACGGGTTGACCGCGGCGGCGCCGTAGCCGATCAGCGTCGCGAACTGGTGCACGTCGCGCGGCTCGCCCGACTCGATCACGAGGCCGGCCTGCAGGCGCGTGCCCTCGCGCACGAGGTGGTGGTGCACCGACGAGACGGCGAGCAGCGCCGGGATCGGCGACGCGGTCGGCGCCGACGTTGCGGTCGGAGAGGATGAGGATGTTGACGCCGTCGCGCGAGCGCCTCGTCGGCCTCGCGGCAGATCCGCTCGAGCGCCGCGTCGAGCCCGGCGACGCCCTCGGCGACCGGCCAGGTGATGTCGATCGTGTGCGCCTTGAAGACGTCGGAGTCGACCTGGCGGAGCGCCTCGAGCTCCTTGTCGCGCAGGATCGGCTGCGGGATCAGGAGCTGGCGCGCGTGCTCGGGCGACTCGCCGAGCAGGTTCCGCTCGGAGCCGACGCTCGTCGCGACGCTCATCACGACCGCCTCGCGGGTCGAGTCGATCGGCGGGTTCGTGACCTGCGCGAAGAGCTGCTTGAAGTACGAGTAGAGGAGCGGGCGCTGGTCGGAGAGCACGGCGAGCGCGAGGTCGTTGCCCATCGAGCCGATCGCCTCCTCGGCGTTCCGCGCGAGCGGCGCCGAGGATCACCTTCAGGTCCTCCTGCGTGTAGCCGAACGCGAGCTGGCGCGAGCGCAGCGGCTCGATCCGCGGCACGCGCGGCGGCCGCTCCGGCAGGTCGCTCGAGGTCGACGACCTCCTGCTCGAACCACGCGCCGTACGGCTGCTGGCCCGGCGATCTCGCGCTTGATCTCGCTCGTCCTCGACGATCCGGCCCGCGCTCGAGGTCGACGAGGAAGAGCTGCCCGGGCTGCAGCCGGCCCTTGCGGAGGACGTTCTCCGGCGGCTCGTCGAGCACGCCGGTCTCGGAGGCGAGCACGACCCAGCCGTCCTTCGTCTCCATCCAGCGGCCCGGGGCGCAGGCCGTTGCGGTCGAGCGTCGCGCCGATCACGGTGCCGTCGGTGAAGGAGATCGAGGCCGGGCCGTCCCACGGCTCGGTCAGGCAGCCGTGGAAGGCGTAGAAGCCCTGCAGCTCCTCGGGCATGTCCTCGCGGCCGTCGTAGGCCTCGGGGATCATCATCATCATCGCGTGCGGCAGCGAGCGGCCCGCGAGCACGAGCAGCTCGAGCACGTTGTCGAAGTTCGCCGTGTCCGAGCCGCCCGGGCGGACGACCGGCAGCACCTTCGTGAGGTCGTCGCCGAAGAGCTCGGAGGCGAGCTGCGACTCGCGCGCGCGCATCCAGTTGACGTTGCCGCGCACGGTGTTGATCTCGCCGTTGTGCGCGATCATCCGGTACGGGTGCGCGAGCTCCCAGCTCGGGAAGGTGTTGGTGGAGAAGCGCGAGTGGACCAGGACGAGCGCGCTCTTCATCCGCTCGTCGCGCAGGTCGGGGTAGCACGGCGCGAGCTGCGGCGCCATCAGCATCCCCTTGTAGACGAGCGTCCGCGCCGAGAAGCTCGGGATCACGAGCGTCGGAGCCGGCGCGCCTCTCGGCGACCCGGCGGATGACGTAGAGCTTGCGCTCGAAGGCGTCGCGGTCGCGCGGCGAGCTCGGGCGAGGCGGCGACGACGAGCTGGCGGACGACGCGGCGCGGCCTCGCGGGCGGTGTCGCCGACGTGCTCGAGCTCCATCGGCACGTCGCGCCAGCAGACGATCGCGCTGGCCCTCCGCCTCGACGGCGCCCTCGAGGATGTGCTCGAGCTCGGCGCGCCGCGCCTCGTCGCCGCGCGGCAGGAACGCGACGCAGACGCCGTAGGCGCCGGCGCGGCGGCAGCTCGTGCGGCGATCACGCGCGCGGAAGAACTCGTCGGGCAGCTGGAGCAGGATCCCGGCGCCGTCGCCGGTGCGCGGGTCGGCGCCGGCGGCGCCGCGGTGCTCGAGGTTGCTCGAGCGCGCGTGAGCGCGCGCTCGAGCGTCTCGTGCGACGGGCTCGCCGTTCAGCCGCGCGACGAAGGCGACGCCGCACGAGTCGTGCTCGAACGCGGGGTCGTAGAGGCCGACCGGCTCGGTCGGTCGCTGCCTGCGGTCGGGGATGATGGAGATGGCGTGGCGCTTGTGCGTCACTGGTAGAGGCCTTTCGAGTGGAAGGGCCCCCGCCGCTTCTTGTGTCCTAGCCGGCGGGGCGGGAGGAGATCGCCGACTAGCAGGCAGCCTTCGAGCGCGCCTTGCCTTGGACCGACTTGCGGCGTTCGACTTCACGCTCGCCGTGGTCTGCGCGCTCATTGCTCCCTCATGGTAGGAACTCGGCGGGTTCTCCGCAAGTTCGAGCGGTCGCCGACAGTCATAATCCAACGTGTGGAAGCGGAAGCTCTACCGGTCGAGGACGAGCGGGCGCACGAGGAGGAGGTCCTCCGCTTCTACAAGCTCGCGAAGAAGGCCGAGTGGCAGGTGCGCGACCTGCCGTGGGGCGAGCGGCCGCCGATCCCGGAGCTCCGCGGCTCGCCGCAGCGCCAGGCGCGCCGCCGCGACGTGTGGCGGTCGGTGATCCAGCAGCAGCTGCAGGCCGACGAGCTCGCGGTCGAGATGGCGGCGCAGCTCTTCTCGATCGCCCCGCACCACGGAGGCGAAGCTCTACTACACGACGATGGTGCAGGACGAGTCGCGCCACACCGAGGCGTGGCTGCAGCTCGATCGTGCGAGGCCGGCGGCGCCGGGCGAGCGCGACCCGTACCTCGACAAGATGGCGCACTTCCTGATCGACGCCGACACGCTCGAGGAGAAGGTCTTCCTGATGCAGGTCTTCTTCGAGCGGCTGATCATCCCGAAGTTCAAGCTGATCGCGAAGGCGACGCCCGGGACCGTGCTCGAGAGACCTGTGCCTGCGGCTCGCGATCGACGACGGCATCCATCACGGCGCCGGCGTCGCCTACGAGCGCGTGCTGCTGCGCGACGGCGTCGAAGAAGACGAAGGACAAGCTCGTCAAGGCGGCCAACGTGCTGCTGCCGGTCTTCGTCGAGCACGAGCTCTGGCGCCCGCGCGAGCGCGCCTGGATCGGGAGCGCGATGCGCGCCGCCGACATCGCGCGGCTGCGCAGCGAGCTCGACCACGGCGTCCGGCTCGCCCACTCGCTCGGCGTCGACGTCGGCGACGTCGTTCTCCCGTTCTGACCCGGCGCGGGCCATCCCGGGCGTCGGGGCTCGGGAGACGCGCCGACCGGAGCGCCGTCGTCCTGAACGCTTCGTCGGGCGCGGCTCCGGCAAGGGAAGTTCACGCAAAGAGCGTCCGATCTTCCGCGCCCAGCCTTGCAGAGCCGGTCCCGCCTCGCGTAGCTTCGCGGCCTCACCGAGCACGGAGCGCGAGTAGGTCGAGGTCGCCTCCAGAGGCTGACGCGGAAGGTCGCAAGGCCGAGGGCGGACGGTCAGTGGAGACGGCGGACGAAAGCGCCACCGGCTCGGTGTTCCTTTTCATTCAGGCGGCGACGGTAGCGACCACGTCCCTTGCCCGGGAGCCCCTCCCCCGAGGGCCGGTCCCGCTACGCCGGCCGCGCGCTGGATCCAGCAGCCGGCCACGCGTCGAATCGCGCCGGCAGTTGAAGTGCAGCACCTGATGGACTTATGCTCCCCGGGCAGGCGGGCAGACCGATTGTGAAGGAGCTCTCGATGAGAGCGAGGAACCACTGGGTGGTGGCAGCGGTGCTTGCGTCGGTCGTGGGCATAGGCTCGATCTCGGTCGCCGGGGCAGCCCCACGGCTAAGCCCAAGACCATGCACAAGGTCACCCTTGCCGGGACGTGGTCCGGGAAGTACAGCGGCGCTTACTCGGGCACGTTCACGCTGCGCTGGACACAGACAGGCTCGAAGCTGGTGGGATCGATCACGCTCTCGAGCCCGCCGGGAAAGTACCCCGTCAACGGGAGCATCAACGGCACGGCCATCAATTTCGGGACCGTCGGTGCCGGCGCGACCTACACGGGCTCGGTGTCGGGAAACTCGATGTCAGGCAGCTACAAGAGCCGGCCGGCAGGTGGCACCTGGAGCGCTCACAAGACGGCCTGACTCATCGACGTGCTGCAGCCCAGGTCAGGCTTCGGACGCCGTGCTCGCGAGACTGGAGGTTCCATGGATTCGGGTCAATGTCTTCGGCGAAGCGTTCGAGGGCCGGCTCGACGTGGCGCAAACGTTGGGCTCGACCGGCTTGACGATGTTCGTCTAGGCGCCCACAAGGTGATGAACCGGAGCGACGCGCCGGCGAGGACGCTGATGTTCTCGAGCTCGCGCGTGCCGGCGGTGTCGGTCTACCCCGACAGCGGCAAGATCGGCGTCGGTCCGGCAACGAGCAAGACGAGCTGATCTTCAAGCGCGCAGCGGCTGTTCCGTGGTCGGAGGGAGAGGAGGGCTGGCACCTGGCCTCGTGACCGGTGCCTGGCGGGGCATTCGCGGGTGTCGCCGGGTCAGTCGAAGACAGAGCACGGCGCATCCGAGGATGAAGGCTGCGATTGCCCAGTCGAGGTAGGGCGGCGAGTAGGAGAACGTGACGCGGTGCGAGCCGGGGCCGACCGGAAGCGCCTGGAAGAGGCCGTCGACGGTCTGCAGCCGGGACGCGATGCCCGTCGAGGGTCGCGTGCCAGCCGGGAAGTGCGGTCTCGCGCCGACGAGCAGCGTTCGACGTCGGCAGGAGAGCCGAGCCGAATCCGCGGTCGCCGCGACGGTGCAGCCGGGTGCCGTGACGAGCTGGGTCGGCGCCGGCGAGACGGTAGATCCAGGTCGTCGGGCTGCGGAAGACGAGCGTGAAGCCGCCCGGCGAGCGTCTGCCCCGGCCGGGGCGAGCACGTAGGCGACTCGCCGCGGCCCGGTAGCCGGCGAGGTTGCGGAGGAGCTCGGCCTCGGGCGAGGGCGCCGAGGGCGGCCTGCCGCCGCCGAGGTTGCCGACGAACACCGTCGGGTCGACGGCCTGGTCGAGCCGCCTCGTGACGTAGTCGGCGAAGGCCGGCGGGACCGGGACGTCGTTGACGTTCAGCGAGGCGATGCCGAAGTACGAGCCGTAGTTCGGCTGCAGCGGTCCGAGCGTGAAGAAGCGCGAGCTGCCGAGGTGGCGCTGCAGGTAGGCGACCGGCGCCGTGTCGACCGTCACGCTGCGCGGTGCCGATGCCTCCGGCACGAGGAACAGGAGCAGCGCTTCGACGATCGACGATCGCCGAGGCGACTCCGGCCCTCGCGCGAGCGCTCGCGGAGCAGCATCGCCGCCGACGCCGGCGAGCAGCACGGCGACGCCCCAGACCGTCGAGGCCTCGAGGTAGCGGATCTGACCGGACCCGCTGCCGAGCCGGCGGGCATACGGCAGCGCCTCGGCAGCGGCGAGCGCGACCAGCGCCGAGTGCCGCGCCGCGGTCGCACGCGGCATCGCGGCGCGGGGAGCGCGCCGCGCCGAGCCGGTCGAGCCCGAGCGCCGCGAGCACGACGACGGCGAGCTCGACCGACGGGAAGCCGTAGCGGTAGAACGCGACCCGCGACATCCCGGGCAGGACCCCGAGCACCGCTCCGAGACCGGGCGGCTCGCCGAACATCCGCGAGAGCGCGAGCACGAGCCAGGCGACGAGCGCGATCCTCAGCCCGGCGGTGCCTGCCCGACGCGAGCCCGACGAGCGCGAAGCAGGATCAGCGACACCGAGAGGAAGCCGCCGACGCTGCCCCAGACCCCGAAGACGACGAGCTTCGGGTCGCTGAACGCGAACAGCGGCCCGTACACGTAGGGGAGGACGAGCTGAGGCGCGGCCGCGGCCGGCAGGTGCACCGCGCCGCGTGCGCGTGGCCTCCGAGCGAGGCCTTCGAGACGTAGTCGGCCGACGACGACCAGCAGACGGCGCCGCGAGCAGCGTCCCGACGACGCACGCCCGCCGCGCCCTTGGCGGCGAACGCCGCGAGACGGGCGCGTCCGACGCAGGCGCTGCGCCAGGCGAACCAGCAGGCGCCGAGCAGCGCGTCGGAGTACGCGACCTCGGGGAACCCCGCGTACACCGAGAGCGCCCCGGCGACCGCCATCAGGGCGAACCCGCCCCGCCGGCCCGCGACCGTCGCCGCGTAGGCGAGCTCGATCCCGAGCAGGAGCATCGGCAGGAACGCGACCGGGTTGACGGGCGCGTGGGAGAACCAGGCGAACGTCCCGTTGAGCGCGAAGGCGATTCCCGCCGCGGCGCTCGCCCAGCGGGCGAGCGCGAGCCGGCGCAGGAGGAAGATAGGTGCAGAGCCCGGCGACGAGCTCGAGCAGCATGTGCTCGTAGAGCTGTCCGTTCGAGAGCGCCAGCAGGAGCGTCGGCGGGAACAGCGCCGCCGACTGCATCTCCGCCGCGAGCGGCGCGCCGGTGCCCTCGTACGGGTTCCACCACGGCGCGTGCAGATCGAGCACGTCGAGCGCGGCCCGATGGCCGAGCGCCTGCGAGATGAACCCGTCGTTCGGATCGACCGACCGCTCGCCCGGAAGCGGCCCCGCCATCCACCGAGCTTGCGAGCCCGCTCCGCGGCCCGAGCGGATCGGCGTCGGCCGCCCCGACCAGGTACGGCAGGTTCGCGGTCAGCACGACCGCCGCGATCCCGATCAGGTACCAGAGGTCACCGCGCAGCCGCCCACGCGTGGCGCTGCGACCCACCGCTAGGCGAGCGGCGCGAACGGGTGCAGCTCGTCGTGGCCGGCCTGGACGACGCCGTAGCTCGACTCGGGCACCTCGTTCCAGGCGCCGGCGAGCGTCTCCGAGCGGCTCCGAGACGACGACGCGCGACTCGTCGGAGACGCTCGCTGAGCAGCTCGTTCTCCGGATGCTGGGCCCGCAGCGTCGTCGACGTCGGTGCTGAAGAAGAGCGACCGCGAGCTGGCGCTCGCTCGAGTAGCGGAACGCCCAGACGCGCTCGCCGTCGGTCGTCGCGACCGTCATCTGGATCGGGACGCGCACGCCGTGGCGCCGCCGGTCTCCTCGATGAAGCCGACCGCGCGCGCGACGGCCGTGGGCGGGTCGTCCTCCAGGCCGAAGGTGAGCGCGAGGTAGAAGAACACCTCCGAGTCGGTCGTGCCCTCGATCACGGGTACAGCGACGGGTCGACCGCGAGCACGAGGTCGCGCTTCACCTGCTCGAAGTCGCGGATCAGGCCGTTGTGCATCCACAGCCAGCGGCCGTGGCGGAACGGGTGGCAGTTCGTCTGCTGCACCGGCGAGCCGGTCGACGCGCGGATGTGCGCGAACACGAGACCCGACGTCGATGTGCCCCGACAAGCTCGCGCAGGTTCCGGTCGTTCCATGCCGGGCTCGACGCTGCGGAAGACGGCCGGCGTCTCGTGTGCGTCGTACCAGCCGACGCCGAAGCCGTCGCCGTTCGTCTCCTCGCTGCCGAGCGCGAGTGCAGGCTCTGCACGATCAGCGAGTGCTCGGGCGGTAGAGCAGATCCTCCAGGAGGAGCGGCGATCCCGAGTACGCGAGCCAGCGGCACATCGCGCTACTTCGACTTCGGCATCTGCGCCGCGAGGCCCTTCGGGAAGACGATGTGCTGCGGCGCAACCACGGGGCTCCCGACGTCGAGCTGGATCTGGGCCTCGCTCGTCAGCGGGATCGCCGCCGGGGACCTCTTCCAGGGCTTGCCGTTGTAGAAGGCGGTGACCTTGCCCCTCGCCCGGCCGACCCGCGACGAGCTGAGGGGGACGCCCCAGACCGCGAAGAACTGGCCGAGCGTGAAGGCCATCAGCTTCGGCGCCTCCTCGTGGATGATCCCGTCCGAGGCGTGCGTGTGGAGCCACATGAAGCACGACCCGCCGCTGACGAAGGGGCCGGCCGTCGTGGACACGCCCTGGAGCGGCGGGGCGATCCCGATCCCGTACGGCACCTGATACGCAGTCGTCCCGACGAAGAGCGTGAGATGCGCGTGGATGTGGAACGCGATCTTCTCGACCCGCTGGCAGGTGACGCCGTCGATCGTCTGCCCGAGCTTCACCTGGCGGACATTCGCGAACACCGTCGCCTTCGGGATCGGAACGCCCTCGGGCCCCAGCGGGCCGGGCGGCGGCGCAGGGACGAGCGCGGCGGCCGCCGACGCGGCGATCGCGAGAGCTGCCAGGCCGACGACCACGAGCCGTCTCACGCTTCACATCGTAGGGATGCCGCCCCGACGCCGGGGTTCCATTATTTTAAGCTTGCGCTTACGTAAGCGTTTGCTTACACTATCGGTCATGGAGACCGCGCTCAAGGCGCTCGCCGAGCCGCGCCGCCGGCGGATCCTCACGCTCGTACGGGACGGCGAGCTGTCGGCGGGCGAGATCGCGTCGCACTTCGAGATCTCGCGGCCGGCGGTCTCCCAGCACCTGACCGTCCTGAGGGAGGCCGGGCTCGTGGACGAACGACGGAACGGCACCAGGCGCCTCTACCGCGCCCGCCCGGAGGGGCTCGCCGAGCTGAAGGCGTTCCTCGACGGGTTCTGGGACGAGCGGCTCGAGGCGCTCAAGCGCGAAGCCGAGCGAGAGGAGGAGGAGAAGGATGGAGACGACGACTGAGCCGACTCGTGCGTGCGGCGGGAGGTCGAGATCGCGGCGCGCCCGGAGACGGTGTGGGAGTTCCTCGTCGACCCCGTCAAGGCCGCTGCGCTGGATGGGGGTCGGCGGCGGAGCTCGACCCGCGGCCGGGCGGCGAGCTCCGGGTCGACGTGATCCCGGGCAGCATCGCGAGCGGCGAGTTCGTCGAGGTCGACCCGCCGCGCCGGCTCGTCTACACGTGGGGCTGGGAGGAGGGCGGCGGCGGCCCGAGCTCGTTCCGCCGGGCTCGAGCACCGTCGAGATCGAGCTCGAGCCGACGGCGACGGGACGCACGCTGCGGCTCGTCGCACCGCGACCTTCCGAACGAGGAGTCCGCCGAGCGCCACGGCGCAGGGCTGGGACCACTACCTGGGCCGGCTCGCGGTCGGCCGCCGGCGGCGGCGACCCGGGCCCGATCCCTGGCTCGACCGTTCGCCACAACGACCACCGAAAGCGAAGAGGAGACGAGAGATGGGCAAGTACGTGTACGTCTACAAGGGCGGCGGCGATGGCCGCAGACCGAGGAGGAGCAGGCGAAGGCCATGGCCGCCTGGACAGCCTGGTTCGGCGAGCTCGGCGACGCGTCGTCGACGTCGGCAATCCGTTCGGCGCCTCGACCGCCGTCAGCCGGCGGCTCGAACGGCGTCGGCCTCCGGGCCTCACCGGCTACTCGATCGTCTCGGCCGGCGAGCCTCGACGACGCGGCGGCCAAGGCGCGAGGCTGCCCGATCCTCGCGGAGCGGCGGCAGCGTCGAGGTCTACGAGGCGCTCGAGATGTAGCAGCGGTAGGCGGGCCGGCCGGCGCGGCCGGCCCGCCTACTCCGCGAGCAGCTTCAGCAGCTCGACGACGGTCGCGGCCGAGATCGCCATGTCCTGCACGCTGATCCACTCGCGCACCGAGTGGAACTCGTTGCCGCCGGTGAAGATGTTCGGCGTCGGCAGGCCCATCTCGGTCAGCCGCGAGCCGTCGGTGCCGCCGCGGATCGAGTCGAGCGTCGGCTCGAGCCCGACGCGCCGCGTCGCCTCGAGCGCGGCCTCGACGACGTGCGGGACGCGGTCGAGCGCCTCGCGCATGTTGCGGTACTGATCCCAGCGCTCGAACGTGACGCGACGCGCGCGGCTCGCCGGCGACCGCCTCCTCGGCGAGCCGCTGCACGAGCGCGTCGTGCTCCTCGAGCCTCGCGCCGTCGTGGTCGCGCAGGATCAGCGTCACCGTCGACGCCTTCGGCGCCGCCCTCGATCTCGTACGGGTGGACGAAGCCCTCGCGGCCCTCGGTCGTCTCGGGCGAGAGCGTGTCGGGCGGCAGGCTCGCGACGAACCGCGCCGCGAGCTTGACCGGGTTCACGAGCACGCCCTTCGCGGGGCCCGGGTGGACGCCGACGCCGCTGGAAGGTCACCTTCAGCTCGACCGCCGAGAAGGTCTCGTTCTCGATCTCGCCCACGACCTGCCCGTCGAGCGTGTAGGCGAAGTCGGCGCCGAACCGCTCGAGGTCGAAGTGGTCGATGCCGTGGCCGACCTCCTCGTCGACCGTGAAGCCGATCCGCGCGCGCGCGCGCGGGACGTCGGGGTGCGCGAGCGAGCCAGGCGACCGCGGCCATGATCTCGGCGACGCCGGCCTTGTCGTCGGCGCCGAGGAGCGTCGTCCCGTCGGAGGTGACGATGTCGTGGCCGACGCGCTCGGCGAGGAGCGGGTTCGTCGCGGGCGAGAGCACCTGCGACGGGTCGCCGGGCAGCACGAGCTCGCCGCCGTCGTAGTCGCGCCAGCACCTGCGGGTCGACGCCCGTGCCGGGCGCGTCGGGGCTCGTGTCGACGTGGGCGAGCAGCCCGACCGTCGGGCCGGCGTCCGTCCCGACCGCGGGCAGCGTCGCGAAGACGTAGCCGTGCTCGGTCAGCTCGACGTCGTCGAGCCCGAGCTCGCGCAGCTCCGTCGGCGAGCAGCCGCGAGAGGTCGAGCTGCTTCGCCGTGCTCGGGTAGGAGTCGGACTCGCGCGCGGACTGCGTGTCGATGCGGACGTAGCGGAGGAAGCGCTCGAGCACGTCGGCCTCGAGCTCCCCCGCGACGGCGTTTCCCTACGGGTCGGCCACCGCGTCATCCTAGGGGCTCCGCCGTGGTCGCTCGACCCGACGACTCAGATGCGGCGCGCGCCGACGTACTTCTTCGCGTACCACTTCTCCTGGAGCGAGTCGATCCGCACGAAGGCGCCCGTGTGCGGCGCGTCGACGAAGAGCCCGTTGCCGAGGTAGATGCCGACGTGGTCGAGCGCGTCGAAGAAGACGAGGTCGCCCGGGCTGCAGCTGTGACACGGCCACGGGCACGCCGTAGTCCCACTGCGCGGCGGCGAAGTGGGGGAGCGCGATGCCGAGCTGGTTGTAGACGTAGCTGACGAGGCCCGAGCAGTCGAAGCCGCTCGGCGTCGAGCCGCCCCAGAGGTACGGGACGCCGAGGTAGGAGAGCGCGATCTGCGCGGCCTCCGGATGGCCGGGCGGGAGGAGCGCCGTCGGCTCGGTCGGCTGGGCGGCGATCGCGGCCGGCGTCGTCGAGGTCGGGATCGTGGACGGTGCCGGCGGGACGAGCGGCGTCGTGGTCGTGGTCGTCGACGGTCGCGGCCGTCGTCGTCGTCGTCGGCGTCGGTCGTGGTCGCGGTCGTCGTCTGGTCGTCGTCGTGGTCGTCGTCGCTGGTCGTCGTCGTCGTCGTCGCGGTCGTCGTCGTCGCGGCCGCCTGCGCCTTCGCCTGCTGCGCGGCGAGCGCCGCGCGCCGCGCGCCTTCGCCGCCGCCTTCGCCGCCGCCTTCTGGCGCGCCTCGAGCTCGGCCTCGAGCCGGGCGCGCGCGATCTCGGCGAGCCGCTCCTGGCGGGCGCGCTCCTCGCGCCTCGAGCTTGCGAACCTCGTTCTGCACCGACGCGAGGAGCTTCCGCCGCTCGGCGAGGCCGCTCACGATCTGCGGCGCGCCGGTCGCGAGCTCCTTCACCGTCGCGGCGGCGGCCTTCCGGTCGCGGTCCAGCTTGTGGACGGCGACCTGCAGGTTGTGCTTCGCCGCGGCGGTCTGCGTGGCGATCGTCGCCGCCTGCAGGCTCAGCTCGTGCTCGGCGTCGGAGAGCCGGAGCAGCTCGACGAGGCTCCGGGCGCCGAGGATCACGTCGAGCGAGGTGCCGTGGCTCTGCGTGTACATCCAGACGAGGAGCTTCGCCGCGCGCTTCTCGGCGCGCTGCGTAGCGCGCCTTGGCCTTCGCGAGCGAGACCTCCTCCGGCGGCGAGGTTCTTGCGCAGCGCCTGGAGCCGCACGCGGGCGCCGTCGTACTGCTCGGAGACCATGTTCAGCTGCTCGTCGATCGCGGCGATCTCGTCGAGGACCTGCCGCGCCTCGGCCTTCTTCGCGGCGATCGCCTTCTTCTGGGAGGGCGGCTCCGGTGCGCGAGCCGGCGCCCTGGACGGAGAGCGACGAGAGGGCGACGACGGCCGCGAGCGGGATGAGCAGCTTGATGCGCATCGAATTGCGGCGCCCGATGTCCTCGCGGGCGCGAACTTCTCCGTACGGCGCGAGCGAGGATCTCCTGCACGGGACGGCCCTAGAATGCCACGTGTCGATGGATGCCGTTCGGAAACGTTTCTCGGAAACTGCGGCCGCGATCGCCGAGATCCAGGATCGCCGGGCCGCCGAGACGCGCCGAGCACGTCGCCCGGCTGCTCACGCTGACCGGCGACGAGCGCGTGCTCGACGTCGGCACCGGCGCCGGCGCGCTTCGCGCTCGCGCTGGCGCCGCTCGTGCGCGAGGTCGTCGGCGTCGACGTCGTCCCCGAGCTGCTCGACGAGGCGCGCAAGCGCGCGCCCGAGAACGCCGAGTTCGTCGAGGCCGACGCCGAGGAGCTTCCGTTCCCGCCCGGCGCGTTCGACGTCGTCTGCACGGCCCGGACGCTCCACCACGTCCCGCGTCCCGAGCTCGTCCTCGCCGAGATGACGCGCGTGCTGCGGCCCGGCGGGACGATGCTCGTCGTCGACCAGCTCGCGCCCGGCGACCCGCTCGCGGCGATCGAGCTCAACCGCTTCGAGCGGGCCCGCGACCCGTCGACGACCCGCATCCTCGCCGACGTCGACCTGCGCGGCCTCTTCGACTCGAACGGCCTCGTGCTCCGCCGCTCGGAGATCGGTCGTCGAGGAGCGCGACCTCGAGCGCTACCTCGACCTCGCCGGCTGCGACGGCGAGGAGCGCGAACGGGCGCGCGCGCTCGCCCCGGCGCGGCCACGGCGACCTACGGCTGGTACGTCCTCACCCGACCCACCGTCTAGCCCGCAGCCGTCTAGCGCCAGCCGAGGCCGTCAGCGGCGGGTGAGACGATGCGTCGGATGAACTCATCGCGCTCTTCACGGGCGGAGCGTTAGGGTACGGCGCCGATGGCCCCCCGCATCCTGATCCTCACCGCCAGCGTCGGTGAGGGGCACGACGCCCCTGCGCGCCGGCTCGCCGACCAGCTCCGCGCCGAGAGGCCCGACGTCGTCGTCGAGACCGAGGACTGCCTGGCCGGCGATGGGCCGCGCCGTCTCGGCGGTCAGCGACAACGCCGCCACGCGTCGTCTTCTTCCGGTTCCTCTGGCTCTGGGACGTCGGGTTCTGGGTGTTCGCCGGCTTCGCGATGACCCGCCGGTTCACGCAGTTCCTGCTCGTTCGCTTCGGCGCCCGCGGGCCTCCTGCGGCTGATCTCGTCGCACCGGCCCGACATCGTCGTCTCGACCTACCCGCACGCGACCGAGGTGCTCGGCCGGCTGCGGAAGGCCGGCCGGCTCCACGTCCCGGTCTGCGCCGTGATCACCGACCTCGCCGGCCTGCGCTACTGGGCGACCCCCGGCGCCGACCTCCACCTCGTCACGCACCCCGAGTCGATCGAGGAGGTGCAGACGATCGCGGGCGCAGGAGGCGAAGGTGCACTGCGTCCACGGGTTCACGGCGCCCGAGTTCCTCGTGCCGCGCGAGGCGGCGGAGGCACGGAGCGCGCTCGAGCCTCGACCCCGGGCGCGAAGATCGTGCTCGTCTCGGGCGGCGGCTGGGGCGTCGGCGACGTCGAGGGCGCCGTCCGGGAGGTGCTCGGCGGTCGAGGGCGTCGACCAGGTCGTCTGCCTCTGCGGCCGCAACGAGGAGCTGCGCACGCAGCTCGAGCGCGACTTCGCCGGACGACGCCCGCGTGCGCGTGGAGGGCTTCACCGCACGACATGCCGGACTGGCTCGCCGCCGCCGACGCGCTCGTGCACTCGCACGGGCGGCCTGACCGTCCTCGAGGCGCTGATGCGGGGCTGCCCGGCGATCTCGTACGGCTGGGGCCGCGGGCACGTCCGCGCTCACAACCGTGCGTTCCGGCGCTTCGGGCTCGCGCAGGTCGCCGCCACCCCGGCCGCGCTGCGCTCGGCCGTGTCGGCGGGCGCTCGACCAGGGGCGCGTCGCGGTCGACTTCTCGGACTCTCCCCTCCGCCGCCTCGTTCGTCCTGGCGGAGGCAGACGGGGCCCACGCTGCGGGCTAGGACGGCGGCAGCCGCGATCGGGCTCGGTGCCGCCGGCGCCTGGTGCGCGCCCGGCCGCCGCGCCCGTCGTCCCGGTCCTCGCGAGCGCTGTTCCGGCATCCCGCTGCGCGTCCCCGGGGGAATCGCCCTCACGTTCGACGACGGGCCTCATCCCGAGGCACGCCCGACGTGCTCGGCCAGCTCGACCGACGCCGGCGTCAGGGCGACCTTCTACCTCGTCGGCGAGCAGGTGGAGCGCTACCCGGCGCTCGCCGCGGAGGTCGCCGCGGCCGGCCACGAGGTCGGCATCCACGGCTACCGGCACACCCTGCTCCTGCGCCGGTCGCCCGCGGAGCTCCGCGACGACTTCGCCGAGGTGACCAGGCTGTCGGCTGAGGAGACCGACCTCGAGCTCATGGTCGGCCGGATCGCACTGCGCGGCTGGGAGGTCAATCCTGGCCAGAAGCGGGCGCTGGTGTACTTCGGCGGCAATGGCGAGGACGTGCAGGAGATGGTTGAGCCGCTGAGCTCGAACTTCCCCGAGCACACGTCCTACCTACTCGCCTACCGCGGATACGGCGCGAGCGACGGCAAGCCGTCTGAGCGGGTGCTCACCGCCGATGCACTCGCCGTCTTCGACTACGCCGCGAAGCAGCACCGCGGCTCGGTCGACGTGGTGGGCCGCAGCCTCGGCAGCGGGGTCGCGGTACAGGTCGCGGCATGCCGGCGCGTGCGGCGGCTGGTGTTGATCACTCCCTTCGACAGCATGGCCGCCCTGGCTGCCGAGCACTACCCGCGGCTCCCGGCGCGACCGCTGCTGCTGGACCGCTGGGACTCTGCCGCGGTCGCCCACGAACTCCGGGCGCCTGTGCTCGTTGTCCGTGCCGGTCGCGACAAGCTCGTTTTCCCGTCCTCCACCGACCGGTTGTTGGAGGCGTTGCCCGCCGAGCCGCGGGTGCTGAACATGAGCCGGCGCGGTCACAACACGGTGGACGCTGCCCCGACCTTCTGGCCGGCAATCGTCGAGTTCCTTGCGCCCTGATCCGAGTGACTTGCCGCGGACGCCACGTGCGCGACGGCTTGGTCGTAGGTCGTTCGTGAGTTTGTGGACGAGATGCGAGCCAGCTCCTGGCGCCGAAGGCCGAACGCCAGTGGTTCGAATGTGCCTGTCATCTCACGCGGGCAGACCGCCTCAAGCTGTTCAGGAGCTTGCTGGCGAGGTGCGTCAACTCGCCGGATCGGGACCGCGTCACTCCGCCGCGTATGACTGTCAAGCGCGGGTCGCCCTCGCTCGATGCTCTGGTCCATTCCGTCCCGCAAGCGGATCCTCATCTGACCCGCCGATAGCCGTTGCGGTCGCTACGTCGTAGGCGCGTGCTTGTGGAGTCGGGCGTTGCCCGATGCCCGAGTCGGCTGCCTCCTGCGGCTTGACCGGGCCACTTCCTGGAGGTGCGCGATGAGCGCACTGCTTGTCGGGTACGCCCGATGCTCCACCGATCAACAAGACCTCACCGCCCAACGCGACGCCCTGCTCGGCTCGGCGTCGAGGCCGAACGGATCTACGTCGACCACGGCCTGACCGGCACCAACCGCGACCGTCCCGGGCTGCGCGAGGCACTCGCGGCCTGTCGGGCCGGTGACACCCTGGTGGTGACCAAGCTCGACCGCCTCGCCCGGTCGCTGCCCGACGCCCGAGCGATCGCCGACGAGCTCACCACCCGGCAGATCAGCCTCGAGCCTGGCGGGTCGGTCTACGACCCGACCGACGCGGTCGGCCGGCTGCTGTTCAACGTGCTCGCCATGGTCGCCGAGTTCGAGTCCGACCTGATCCGGCTTCGCACCCGCGAGGGCATGAAGGTCGCCAAGGCCAAGGGCCGGCTGCGCGGGAAGCAGCCCAAGCTCAACCGGCACCAAGAAGCGCACCTGGTCTCCCTGGTGCACAGCGGCGAGTACAGCACCCTCGAAGTCGCCGAGCTCTTCGGTGTCGGTCGCTCCACCGTCTACCGGGCCGTCGAACGCCAACGGGTCGCGGCGAAGGCCAACATCGCGGAGGCGACGGCGAGGCACTGAGGGCAGTCCATGGCGCCGACCGTCCCGAATCCGATACCCCCGGCGGGCCCGTCGGCGCCTTCAGCCTTCAGACGCGCAGTTCACGTCCGGTCGCGGCTCGTTTTACGGAACACGGCAAGGAATCGAGCGCCGGGATTGCGACTTGGCCTTGGCGCGATGCGCGTGAATCGCCACGGCACACAGGTCGACCCCAACGGCTCCCGTGGTCCGTTCGACAGACCCGACAATCACAGAGCGTCGTTGCGGCCCAGAGGGACCAGGAGGAGAGCGCACGATGCGTCCGGACATGCCGAAATCCGGATGGGGCGCGCCGTGGTGCGCGCATGGCCGCCGCCCGCCTGAGGGCAGTCCGCGATTGCCACTTCCACCTGGCGGGGCGACGCTGAAAGATCTCGCATGCCCTGAGGGGAAACACGTGGAGTGGTTCTGGATCATCGCCGCCGCCGGCGGGGCCGGGTTCGCCGTCAAGTGGTGGCGGGACCGGCAGACCACGCGACGAACCACGGCCCAGGAAGCTCGAGAGCGTGCACCACCTGGCCGGCGAAGACGTCGCGTACCTCCATGAACAGCTGCAGCGACTCGACCGCGAGATCGGGGGGCAGGTCCTCGACGAGGAGACGCGCGTCGCCTACCAGACCGCGCTCGCCGCCTGCGAGTCCGCGCAACGCACCCTCGAGCAGATCAGCAACGCCGAGGAGGTCAGTAAGGTCACCGAGATTCTCACCGCCGGGCTCTACGCGCTCGCGTGTGCGCAGGCCGGCCTAGCGAGCAACTGGTGCCAGAGCAGCGGGTCGTGTGTTTCTTCGACCCGTTGCACGGTCTTTAGGTCACCGAGGTGCTGTGGACCCGAACCGGTCACAGCCGGCGGGTGCCCGCGTGCTTGACGGACGCCGACAGGCTGACCAGCAACTTGCTGCCCGAGGTCCGCATGGTGAAGATCGGGACCCGAACAATATGCCCTACTGGGCTGCCGGCAGCGCCTTCTTGCCGTACGCGGAGGGCTACTTCGCCGGCGTGGCGGCGCTCTCGTGGGCGCTGCACCCAGCAGCCTTCGAGGCGGCACCCGAGGCCCGCAGACATTTTCCGAACGGCATCGACGGCAGTTCGGGCGGCGGCAGTGGTGGTGGCGGCTCCGGTGGGCGGCGCCGGTGGCAGCGGCGTCGATAGCGGAGGCGGCGGCAACTGACTGTCGCGGCGCGCGGACCACGAAAGTCCGCAGCGACCTCACGCCGTCGTCAAGAACGCCGCGGTGCAACTGACCCATTCATCATTCATCGCGGAAGTCAGCATCTGCCGCGATCCGCGCGTCGGCTGACCGCAAGCCGAGCCTGATCCGATCGGCAGGCGCGATTGGTGGACACGGCGAGCGCATTGCCCGATAGTGACCATCGAGGCGCTCATTGGACCAGGTCACGTACCTGATCCGAGGAGCGCCTCGCCGAGTCGGGATCTGGTTGCGTGACACAAGACCAGCCGGGCCGTGTCCGAGGCCTCGCAGTAGGTTCGGCACCCCGAGACTCGGCTCCAGGTTGTCTCTGCTCGTGCGGGGCGACAGGGTGGCCCCATGGTGACCCGGGACCGCGACGAGGAGCGACGCCCACGCCAGGCCAGGCCGCGCGACGGCTCGGCCGACCGCTGCCGTACGGCGCTGAGGGGGTCGCGCCGGTCTCCGAAGAGCCATTGCCGCCCCTGGAGACGGTGCGGTTCGCCATCGAGCTGCTGGACCTGGGTCGGCCGTTCTCGGCACACGAGGTCTTCGAGGCCCGCTGGAAGGACGCCCCTGAGGACGAGCACGACCTCTGGCAGGGGCTGGCCCAGCTGTGCGTCGGGCTGACCCACGCCCTGCGCGGCAACGACACCGGCGCCGAGCGGCTGCTCGAGCGCGGCAACGGCCGACTCGAGCACTATGCCGCAGTCGGTGGTCCGACGTACGGGCTGGACCTGGCGGAGTTCCGGACGCGGATCCACCGCGTGGCTGGCACCGACTGACCGCGGCCTCCTCGTCAAATGATCACCGCACTACCCGGAGATGCCTCGGCGGCGGTTCCGTGCAGGTAGTAACTGCCGGATCGATCGGATAGGGATCGGGATGCGGTACCTCGCGCACGGTTCGTCAGATTCGGCCATCATTGGCGGCGACCTGTCGTCACCTGCCCAAACGGTCAGCCCGTCCGCGAATCAGGCCAACGAACCTGAGCGGATGGAGATTACGGCAGGACTCGCACACCTGTCCTCCGACGAACCTCCGCCGGAGGAGGCATCCGATGAGAGCCCAGACCCGAGACCTGGCGGCGCGCGAGGCGAAGCTCGAAGCCCTCCAGCGAGCAGCTGACCGAGTCCGTCGCCGCGCTCGTGACCGGTGAGGACTGGAAGCGCGCGCTGGAGTTCGCGGCGCAGTTCCGCGTCGCGCTGCTTCAACAACACGATGCTGATCTACGTCCAGCACTACGCCGCGTACCAGCAAGGCCGGGTGCCCGAGCCGACCCCGACGTACGTCGCCGGCTTCCACCAGTGGCTCAGCCTCGGCCGCCACGTCGATGAAGGGCCAGCCCGGGTACGGCATCCTCGCTCCGGTCACCGCCCGGTTCGCCTCCTCGACACCCGCACGACCCGAGTCCTGGCGGCGCCTCGCCCGCGGCGAGAAGCCCAGCGCCGGGCGAGTCCGTCCGCTCGCAGCTGGTCGGCCTCAAGCCGGCCTACGTCTGGGACATCTCCCAGACCGACGGCGACCCGCATCCCCGAGCTCCCGCGCCCGACGCTGCTGCAAGGCCAGGCACCCGCCGGGCTGTGGGACGGACTCGCCGACCAGATCACCGCCCGCGGCTTCGAGCTCCGGCTGGTCTCGTCCGCGGCGGCGATCGGCGGTGCCAACGGCCTGACCGACTTCCTCACCCGCGAGGTCTCGGTCCGGATGGACATGGACGACGCCGCCCAGGTCAAGACGCTCGCCCACGAACTCGGCCACGTCCTGCTCCACGGCCCCGACAACGCCGATGCCGCGCATGCACCGCGGCATCGCCGAGGTCGAAGCCGAGTCGGTCGCGCTCATGGTCGGCGCCGCGCACGGGCTCGACACCTCCTCCTACACCGTCCCGTACGTCTCGTCGTGGGCGAGCAGCGTGCCGGGCAAGACCCCGGTCGAGGTCGTCCAGTCGACCGCCGAACGCGTCCGCGGCGCTGCCGTCACGATCCTCGACAAGCTCGACACCCAGCAGGTCGGCGACGGCAACCCGCCCGGGCTCGACCGCGAAGCCCTCGCGGCTCAGCCGTGGCGCCGCGACCGCGCAGACCCGTCGCGCACCGGCAGGTGGAGGTGCTCGGGCTATGAGCATGCTCAACGCGGCCGCGCCGTACCGCCGCGACGATCGGCAGCCGTCCGGGTCCCGGTCGTGATGCCGCTGGTCGAGGTCGACGTCGACGACGACGGGCTACCTCGACGTCACTGCTCGACCGGCGAGCCGTACGCCGCGGACCGGTCGCTTGCACCGCGACGACCTCAAGCGCGTCCTCGACGAGATCGCCGCCGACCTCGGCACGCCGGTGCGAGTCGAGGTCCGCGAGGCCGACGGCTCGACGTTCACCGACATCGTCACGCCCCGACCGACCAGGCTCGCCAGAGCCGTCGACGCCGGTGCGCGCGCGGCCGCTCGCCTCGGCCGGCGAGGTCGCCGGCGCCGGGTTCCTGCCGGGCGAGGAGGTCGCGGTCGCCGTCGTCGTCGCACGCCAGGTCGCCGACGCCGACGGCACCGCCCGACTCCGCCTGCCGCCGGCGCTGCTCGGCAGCGCACCCCGGACTCGTCGTGCTCCTCGGCCGGACCTCCGGCAGCCGTCGCGCTCAGTCGGAGGCGCGGCGTGAACCCGCGCGGCCCAGCGCGTCGACGACGAGCTGGTCAACCTCGGGCTCATCCTCATCGCAGCCGTCGGTCTGCGTCGCCGCGCTCCTGCGGCTGGCCGGCAACGTGGCCGCGTGGGTGTCCGGCGCCGCGCAACCCACGCGGCGGGTGGGAGGCCGGCTTCCGTGTCCTCAGCCGACCCGGCGACCCGGCGCCGCGCTCGGCGCGCGCGGCCTCGTCGCCGTGGGCCTACTGGCGCGTGCTGACGGCCTGATGGTCGCCGCCGTGGCGTACTGCGTGCTGGTGCTGTGGCGGCGCATCGGCTCGATGCGGCACCGGACGATCGCACGATCCGCGCCGACTGGCCGGCGTCGCGACCGCGCGCGACGTCGAGCGGTCGCATCGCAGAAGGCACTCCTCGCCCGCGGCCGAACCTCCGACCCTCGCTCGACCAGCCCGAAGCCGCCGACGTCGGCTACCTGCTCGGCCGGTCGCGTGGCCGGGAGGTCTGGGCATCGGTCGAGGACTCGATCCTCCTGCTCGGCCCGCCGCGCTCCGGCAAGGGCCTGCACCTCGTCATCAACGCGATCCTCGACGCCCCCGGCGCGGTCGTCACCACCTCCACCCGGCCCGACAACATCGCCGCCACCCTCGCCGCCCGGCAGGCACGCGGACCGGTCGCCGTCTTCGACCCGCAGCGCCTCGCCGACGGGCCTGCCCGCCGGGCCTGCGCTGGTCACCGGTCCGCGGCTGCGAGGACCCGCTGACCGCGATGATCCGCGCCACCGGCCTCGCGTCGGCCACCGGACTGTCCTCCGGCGGCGTGGAGTCCGGCGGCTTCTGGGAAGGCAAGACCCGCACCGCGCTCCAAGCCCTGCTCCACGCCGCCGCCCTCGACAACCGCGACCCCGCGCGAGCTCTTCGAGTGGTCGCTCTCGCCCTCGGCCGCGGCCGACGCCGTCGCCATCCTCGCCAGCAACCCGCAGGCCGCGCCGGGCTGGGCCGACTCGCTCGAGGCATGATCCACTCCGACCCGCGCACCCGCGACTCCATCTGGATGGGCGTCTCCCAGGCACTCTCCTGCCTCGCCGACCCCGAGTCCTCGACGCCGTCACGCCCGCGACCGGGCGAGCAGTTCGACCCCGCGACTTCCTCACCAGCAACGGCACGCTCTACCTGCTCGCCACCGGCGCCGGCGCCGGCGCGTCGTGGTCACTCGTCGCCGCCTTCATCGAAGACCTCGTCGAGATCGCCCGCCACCTCGCCGCCGCATCGCCCGGCGCCCGGCTCGACCCGCCCCTGCTGCTGGCGCTCGACGAGATCGGCAACCTCTCCCCGCTCCCCTCGCTGCCGGTCCTGATGGCCGAAGGCGGCGGCACCGGCATCACCACCATGCCCGTCCTGCAGTCGCTGTCGCAGGCCCGCGACAAGTGGGGCGACCACGCCGCCAGCGCCATCTGGGACGCCTCCATCGTCAAGATCATCCTCGGCGGCGCCTCCTCGGCCCGCGACCTCCAGGACCTCTCCGCCCTCATCGGCGAACGCGACGAGCGCACCGACACCGTCTCCGTCGGCGACTACGGCTCCCGGTCGCTCCAGCGCTCCACCCGGCGCGTGCCGGTCATGCCGCCCGAGACGATCCGCACGCTGCCGTTCGGCACGGCGCTCGTCCTCCTGCGCAGCGCTCCGCCGATCGTCACCGACCTGCGCGCCGTGGACCGCACGCGAAGGACGGCACGCTCCGAGCGACCGCGCGAAGTGGAGGCGCGCTCCGCGGTCGAGGCAGCCCTGCGTCCCGATCGCTGATGCTCACCATCTCGTCGCCTTCTTGCTGGTGACGTGCCAGCGACCGGGGTGGTCGGTGAAGCACGGATGGACCGCTCGGTCACCTGCGTCCCGATGCGCGCAGCTTCATGACGGCTCTCGCTTCGCGAGCCCAGCGGTTGGCGATAGGGAATCTTGGTGCACATGGCGCCCTCCAACAGATGTGACTGACTGGAGTGGCGCCTCGCTTCGATCGACGAACGACACAACGGCGGTGGCGCTTATGCGCCCGGCTCACCCGCATTCCAAGGTCCACGGAGCCGGAGGGACGCTCTCAGGCTAACAGCGCGGGCCGAGCCCTGCACACCTGACTCCTGAGAGCGGGTGCCATCCGGGCACCGCCCGAGGCTCAGGAGTCAGCGATGACGATTCCCACCCAGATGAGCCTGCACGGGTTCATCGCGACCGCGCCGGAGCTCAACTTCACCGGCAAGGGCGCACGCCCGGTTCTACTGCCGGCGTCGGCGTCGAGCAGCACCGCAAGGAGGTCGACGGGTCGTTCACCAAGCTCGACCCGATCTTCCACGACCTGGTGCTGTTCGACCGAGCCGCCGAGCGGGCCTACGCCGCGGTTCAAGGCGGGCGACCAGTTCGTCGCCTCGGGCTACATCCACGAGTACGAGCAGGAGCGCCCAACGGTCACAGCCGAGATCCGCGAGCAGTTCGTCGCCCGCCGGATCGGGCACGACTGCGCCCGCACCCGCTACGTCGTCGACCGCACGCCGGCCCAGCAGCCCGAGCCGCCGACGAACGAGCTGACCGTGGTCAACGAGCCGCGCCAGGCCGTCGGCATCTGACCGCGACCGTCGATGACCACCGACGTCGACGACGTCCAGCCGACCTGCTGGAGCCCGAGGACTACTGATCGAGTGCGGAGTCATCCGGCGATTCGGCAGACCCGCCTCCGGACCGGGACTGTCGACCGACGACGAGCCGCTGCGCCCGATCAACTGGAACCTGCTGACCGCCGACGAGGCCGAGGCCGAGTGGCTCGACCTCAACGCCTGGGTCGACTGGCTGCGGACGACGCTACGGCCTGCCGCCGACGGTGATCCCGCCGTACTGGCATCGCCACGACGAGCTGGTCTGGGAACTGTCCGCGCTGCACACGCACTGGCTCAACGCCTACGACTCCGAGGGCATCGCCGTCGGGTCCGATCGGCGTGGCATCGCGACTTCGCCGAGGCCCGCAACCGGCTGCGCGAGTGGGTCTCGACCTCGGGCACGCGGCTCGACCGTGACCGGCCCACCCGGCAGACCGCCTGGCCCGGCGAGAGCCCTCGAGAGGCCGGCGGCGAGGTCGAGATCGTCGACCGCGACGCCGACTTCGTCCCCTTCGTCCTCGAAGACGTCGCCGCCCGGCGACGCATCGAGGAACGCGTCCGCCGCGGCGTCGTAGCCGTGCCCAGCTCGCTGCGTCCTCGCGTGCCTGTCCACAGCCACGTGACGCGCTCGGCGTGCGCCTGACGCGTCCATGCGGTAGACAGAGCACAGCCGCACCCACTCCGCTCCGAAAGGAATCAGCCATGCTGCTCGCCCACGCGGTCACCCTCGCCGAGGCCCGCTCCTACGTCGCCGCGCTCGCCGACCCTGCGCTGACCTCCGACGCGTCGATCGAGTACGAGCGCGTGCTGCTCCAGATCGACTTCATCCACGGCGACTACATCCCCGGCATCAGCCCGGTCCCAGTCACCGACCGCGAGATCCTCTACGTTCGCGTCGCCGAGTCGCCATCGAGGAGCCTCGTCGAGCACGGCATCGACGCCCTCCGGTCGAGCTCGTCCTCGACATGCTCGGGGCCGCCCGAGACAATGGACGCGCCCTGATGTACGGCGAGAACAGCGGCATGCTCCGCGACGAACTGGCGACCCTGCTGCGTCAGCACCGCATCCAGCACCGCACTCGGCGGCGCGGGCATCCACACCGTGCCCGAGACCACCACGGTCGACGAACGCCAGGCACTCGGTGAACAGATCGGGCGCTACCGCCACGTCGGTGCTCGTCTGGTGCCTCCAGGCGATGCGGGCCGCCAACCCGCGCATCGACCTCGAAGGAACCACCGGCCGCACTCGTGGCCCCGCCGAGGAGCTGCGCTACCGCCTCGACGCAGCCATCGACGCCTCGCCCGCCGGGCTGCCCACCCTGGACGAGCTCATCACCGCAGCAGGACTTCGCCCATGGTCGAGACCTGGCGCCAGGCCGCCCGTGCCGCCGCGCTCGGCGAGCACGACTTCGCTGCCGGCGTCGGCTACGGCCGCCTCAGCGAGCCCAGTGCATGACGGTCCTCAAGGACGCCGCCGACGTCGTCCGCGCCCTGGTCGGCCTCGACCGGCGCTACGCCAACATCCCCGGCTGGCAGCCGCTCAAGGACCAGGGCCGGCTCGGGCGCGCGGCCGAGGTCTGCGCGACCTACGCCGGCACCGACCCGCCCGACTACACCGTCGACCTGCGCGGCTGGCAGCCCCCACTGCAACTCGACACCCGCCCCGCACCAGCCTGGAGTCGACGGGATCTCCAAGGGGAGAGCAACCTGCTCTTCGAGTTGAGGCGGTTCCCCGACGCACAAAGCCCTGCGCCTGATCCTCGACTCCCAGCGGATCGCCTCCCACCGACTGTCGTCCCTCGTGCGCAAGACCGACAGCCTGCTCGCCGCCAAGTGGGAGAAGCGTCGCGAGACCTACGAATTGCTGATCGCCGAGACCCGCGACCTCCGAGGGCTACTCGGCAACGGCGACGCCGCGGGACAGGCCGCCATCGTCGCCGCCCGAGCACAGAGACTCGCCGTCCACGCCGATGCCAACGCGGAGACCCTCCGCCAGGCCGACCGGCTCTTCCACCGGATCGACGCCCGACTGACCCAGGTCATCGAGCACGGCACCTCCGAACGCCTCTACCTCCTGCGCGTGAAACTCCCGCAACTCCTGAACCAGAGCGAGGGCCTCGTGCACCAGAACCGGGTCCGCTACGTCCCGGTCGACTCCCCCGTCCAGACCCGCCTGCTCGAAGTCGTCCGGTCCCGCCTGCGGCCCCCACCCGAACAACCCCGTACACCCCAAGCCGGAGGGCGTAGCCGCGCCGACTTCGAGGCCGCGATCACGCATCGACCGTCCCGGCGAGGAGTGACACCAGATGGCCCTTCGATCTAGCAGCACGCCCGCCCTTCACGACCACCTCCCGCGATCAGAACCGAGAGGATGACATCGAGAAGCTCCTGTCCGTCGAGCAAGTCGCCGACCGCCTTGGCGTCCCGGTCACCACGCTCTACCAGTGGCCCCACAAGGGCACTAGGCGACCGCCCTCCGCGTCGGCCGATTCCTCGGCTACGACCCCGCCGATGTACGAGCCCGGCTCGAAGCCCACGTAGAAGTGACTCATGGCGTGGGTTGAGCGACGCGAGCGCCTGAGCACAGGGCCAAGCAAGATTCCCGATCTCGCTGTCGTCGACGAACGTACGCCCACCCCGACGGGTCCGCCCGAGACCTGAATCGAGTCTGGCCAGACACCGACCAACCGCCGCCTCTGATTGAATCGGGCTCCGGTCCTGACGAGCTCCGGCGTTTCCGCTATCGACATCCCGTGAGCGCTCTGGAGAAGAGCACGGATGGCTCGATCCGAGAAACCCACTCAGCGTGGAGATGGTCTCGCCTGCCAACAGTTGATAGGGAGCATGCAACCCGGAGGGCTTCCCCAACGGGCCCGCGAGACTCGCCACGCCCCCTGCGCCTACTCGAGTCGCGACGGGCAACGCTTCGTCCCGATCGGGCTCCGGACGCGATCCACCGAGAGTCACTTCAGTAGCCCGTATCGCCCACTATGACGCGACACCAAAAGCACTCTCATGCCGCACCGATGAGCGTGTGTGGTCTCGGGCAGGTCCGCCGGTATCACCTACTCGGTGTCGCCCGGCAGGGCCGGGATCGCCGAGTATGGGTGTGCTTCGATCCGGACCGGCGGCTCGGCGAGCAGGTCGATGATCTCGTCACGAAGTTCGTCGGCCATGTCGCTGGTCTCGTAAGCGTCCTTGGCTTCGACGGAGCGGAATACCTCGATGTTCCAGAGCACGTCGGGGTCGGCGTCCTCGCGAAGCATGATGAACCGGTCGGAGGAGTCCGACTTCGTCATGCCGATGGTCGCCAGTTCGAACAGGCGGTCGCCCTTTCCGGGCTTCGCGCGCATCTTGATGATGTATGAGGGCTGGTCCTTGAAGGCCATGATGTCGTCCCTTTCACGATGGTGGAACAGTGGGCTGCGTCTGCGTGGGATGGAGATCGGCCGGGCGTCGCCATCATCCTTGCCGGGTCGTGCCGACCGCCAGATCCAGCTTCAGCCATAGCACGACCAACGCACTCTTCTGCCGCGAAGGGTCATGTCTTCGACGCCCGCGCAGTCACTTCTTCGACTGTCGCCCGCGCACGACGACGTACACCAGACCGGCCACCGCGACGGCGACCAGCGTCCAAAGCAAGATCTGCAGTCGCTCGTGCGGCTCGGCCTCGACGAGCGGCGCCACACCGGCGACGATCACGGCGACGGACACGAGGAAGGCGAAGAAGAGGCTGCGGGTCTCGGTGAGGAACTGACGTGCTTGGTGCTCGACCTGCTGCTGCTGGAGCGCGGCAATCCGCTCCAGCATGTCGAGGGTCTCGGAGGTCTGCTCCACCTCGAGCTCGAGGCTGCTCGGGGAGACGTCGTCGTCGACCTCTCCTGCCGTCGACGCAGGCGCGGTCGTCGCAGGCTCGGATGCCGCACCCAGCTCCGGTGACACGTCGATGCCGAGTTCGGGCAGTCTCTGTTGGGCGCGCTGCGCCTGGTGAGCAAGCCGCTGCTGGATGCGCGCGTAGGAACGACGCATGTCCGGGTCGAGGTTGGCGGGACCGCCACGACGGCTGCGCTCGAGGGAGTCATTGACGAAGGATGACGTCCCCCGGACGACCTCGCGGAGAGCGGCGTCGAACTGCTCCTGCTCCGCGGGGCTCAGAATCCCGTTGTCATGTCGTGAGACGGCACGGAGGATTCGGAAATCGACCTGCCTGAGCGTCTCGGGGGTGAGGTCCGCGGGAAGGTCCTCACGCGTGATCTGAGGCTGCCGTGGATGTTCGCGTGGAGACATAGGGCCATCTTGCCGCGCCACCCGCCCACGTTGGCGAGACGTACACCTGGGCGACGGGCTGGGGACGTCTGTGCTGATTTCCACCCTCGTCCACGGTCCGCGAGATCGTCCGGGGAGGCGCGTCATATCGCCGCCTATCGGATTTCTTATGCGATCACTGCCGTGAGGCTTCGCGCGAAGCGTCCGATTTCACATCGACCGCTTCACTAGAGCCTGGCCTCGCCTCTTCAGCACAGGCAGCGTCTCGTAAAGGCCCGCGCCGTCACGCGTATTCTTGGGTCAGGGAGTCGGCTGGGTGGCCCGGCAGCCGCGTGGCAGGTGCCTGACGACGGCCCCTGACCCGCGAACACACCTTCCACTGTCTCCCCGGGTCAGGGGTCGGTCTCGCTCGCGTGACGACCTGCATGGGACGGGCACAGCGAGTGGCGCCCGCCTCACCTCAGGACGTGACTCCGGTGGTGAGGTTGTAAGAGACCACCTGCGTGGTGCCGGTGGGCAACCTGTACCTGAACGTCATCGTCGCGAAGTTCAGCGACAGCGACTCGTCCGGGTTGTCTCCGCCGCTGCTCATGGAGAACCCCGTGACGAACGTCTGCCCGAGCGTGACCGTGAGGTAGTCGAGAGGGGTGCCGCCAGCACCGGTCAGGTTGGTGAAGAACAAGGTGGCGGTCGCCGACCCAACCCCGTTCAGCGACGACTTGAGCAATGCGATGCTGAACGTGTCGGTCGCGTGCGTGAGGGTCACTTCGCTGACGTTTGCAGCTCCGGCCACGCGCGGCGCACCGCTCGCGCCCGAGACGGGCCGCCCCACCCCGAACTGGAACGACGAGATCGGAATCTCGTTCGTGTGGTCACTGCTGGCCGGTCCGGTCGGAATGCCGGTGAACCGCATGTGGATGCCAGTAGCCGTGGACGCCGCGAGCAAGCAGGTCGGACGGGTCGAGTTTCTTCGTCACCGACGGGCCCCCAACACGCGGGCTCGAGGGTGGCCCGACGCTGCTGTGCACGAGCGAACCGGCGCCGAGAGCGGCCACCACGGCGAGGGCGACCAGTGTTCGGCGGACCAGGGTCCGCAATCCAGCGTTCATCATGAAGGCGCCTTCCGGTTACGGGGCGGCTGCAACCCGAACGAAGGCGCCTCATCCATGGCCACTGACAATTGCATGGCCCTCATGACGTTCTAGTGACGCGCAGGACGCGTGTCAACCATGGCCGACCGCCTTGGCGGCGCAGGAGGACGAGTGCCGCGTGGAGCTCGGCGCGTGTAGTCGAGCCCGGTAGACGTTGGTCGGCACTCATGCCGAGCACCACGTCGGTGTGGTGGCGAGACGATCGATCATGGCGGCGACGACGACGTCGTCGCCGCCGAGACCTCGCCCCTGCCGGCCGAACGGTTTGTTGGAGGTGACGACCAGGCTGGCGCGTCCGTAGCTTGAGGAGACGAGCTGGAAGAACAGGTTGGCGGCCTCGGGTTCGAAGCGGGTGTAGCCGACCTCGTCGATGACCAGCAGTGGGCAGCGGCCCACCCGGACCAGAACGTCTTGGAGCTTCCCGGCGTGGTGGGCCACGGCGAGCCGGGCGACCCACCCGGAGGCGGTGGCGAACTGGACGCGTTGGCCGGCCTGGCAGGCCAGGATCGCGAAAGGATGGCCAGAGATGCCCGCCGGTCAGGACCGGAGCAGCCCCCCGACGACGGGCACGTGTGGCTGCGGACCCACGAGGTTGCCGAGCTCATGGGCGTCAACCAGCCGGCGATCTCGCAGCGTCCCTTGGCCACCCGCGTCTCATCGGCCGCGTCTGCTCGTCCCGGCAGCGTCGGTGGCACGCACGCCGTCAACACGTGGGCCGGTCCGTGCTGGCTCGCGAGGACGCCCTTGCTCGGTGGGTCACCGCGCGCTCTGGGCGTCACCTCGTCATACCCCTTCGGCATCGCCTCCCTCGAGGAGCTCGGCCACGGCCGCCCGCCCTATCCAGTCGGCGTACTCGGCGCGCGTCCAGCCGTGCTCGCTGACCAGCGTGCGGTGAATGGCCGGGTCCATGAGCACCAGAGCCGCGGCCGCGGCGCGGTCGGTGGTTAGTCCCGGTCGTAGCCCATCAACTGCCGTGAGCCTGGCCACGAGGAACTTCGCGCCCCCGAGCCTGTTGCGTTCGGACGCCGCGTGCACCTGAGCTGCTTCCGGTCGTACCCCGGCATCGCCGTCCACGAAAGCGTGCGCCCCAAGCACCTCGATGAGGGCGCCAGCGATCAACGTCAAATCCGACACAGCACTCATGAGGGCCTACTGGCTCAAGCACGAAACCGCATTCGCGTCCGGAGCGGCGAACATCCGTGGAGGCACCGACCACCCGGCTCGATGGGGAGATACTCAGATGCGCTGCCGGCTGGCGGCTGATCTTCGCATAGCAACGTGCTGGGAACGCGGCGGCGCATCCAGGGTGCCGGTCACTGGTGGGCGAAGGAGACCACCTCAGTCGTTGTGCGCCTCGAGGTAGGCAGCGATCGCTTTGGCGGGCATCCGACCCCGGTTACTCACCTGGATCCCTTGCGCTTGGGCCCACGCACGGACGGCCTCCGACTGTCCGGGGGGTGCCACGTTGGCTGCGACGCGGGAAGTGGACCGCTTCCGCGATCCCCCGGGGCGGCCGGAGGCAGGCACACTTCGAGCGGTCTTCTTGCCGGAGGCTCGCTTGGCCGTTGCCTTCGAAGCAGGTGTCTGGGCCGCGGCCTTGGGTGCCGGGGTCCGCTTGGCCGCCGCTTTCTTGGTTCGCTTCGCCGGAGGCGTCCTCGACCCCGCGTCCACCCGACCGGCACCCGACGCCGACCGGTTGCCCGACGCGTCCGCCGCTTTGCCGCCGGTGCTCGAGTCGACCGCTTCAGGTACCGCGGGCGACTCCTCCGGCTTGCGCGCTATGCCGTGACGCCCGTAGGCACGCCGAAGGACACCCAGGGCATCCTCGTAGCTGTCTTCTCGTGTATCAATGCTGATCCGCATCACGACTCACTCCCAACCGTCGATCCCCGCGCCTGAGATCCTCCCATCACGCCAAAGGCCACACGTCGCAGCTGATTGAGCGGACCGACACGCGCTCCGCCAATGCGCGTGCCTGGGTCACGTCCTCCCCGCTACGAGCAGGTCCGAGCATCCTGCTTGGCAGCATGCCCTATCGCGCGGGCGTGTCAGTGGGACGCTCGCGCACCACGAGACGTGCATGCAAACTCGACCGTACGTTTCGGGGACCCACGTCCAAGTCCCGCTGAGCCGTGTTTACCTGCTGAGCAAAACCGCGAGGCCAGTGCCGATGCCGGTAACGACGAGCGCCACGATCACTACAACAGCGACGATCTTGGTGTTCACCGCTACGGCTGTTCCAGGTGCAACTGCCGGCGCTGTTGCATCTGACGAGCACAGACCCCGCGTTGGCGTCCCCCGTCTCGCGGTTGCAGCCGGTGCCGATCCTGTTCCACTCGATCAGCGTACGGCCAGGGATGCTGCCGCCCCCTGCTGATGCGTCGCACGGTCTCCCTGCTTGATCCGGCAGGCAGGCAACCACTCGCCGCTACTCCTTGCCGTGGCCGGTCGCGGACGCCTTCCTCTCGAGGTCAGTGAGCAGGGCATCGTGGGAGTGGTGCGGTTCGAGGGTCATTGGCGGCAACAGGGGGTTGATCTCCCAACATGAGGACCGATGACCTCCCACTTCATCGCAGCGCTCCACGGACGTTCCCTGACCGGAACCGCTGTCCGGCCCCCGTGCACTGCATGCCTTGTCCCAGATCACCACCACCCAGAGATACCTGCACGCCCCCCGATGCCGACCAGAAAAACCTCGACGCCCTCAACCGCGTCCGCGCCAGGTAGCCCCACCCCGATGACGGCACGACCTGCATCTCGCGTGTTGGTGGCCGCGGGGTCGAATCCTCTGCGGTTAAGGGCGAATTTGAACCCTGAGGCCAGCTCAACCGACGTGGACATGCGGTCGCTTCTTCCGGTGGGGCTCCGCCCGGCGAAGAACCTCCCGCGTGACCGGAGCGACCTCGCCGACGCCGAAGAACAGGAAGCGCAGGAAGTTGGACGCCGGGTTGCCCTCGGTCCACTCGAAGTAGATGTGCGGCCGGACCCCGGTCGTATCGCGGATGTCCAGCAGCAGCGCCGCAAGAGCGTTGGGCACGGTCGGAGACCGGAGCTTGAGGACGCGGTAGACCTCGTGCAGGACCTCGCCGTGGACCTCGACCACGCCCTCGAAGTCGGAGGGGTCGGTGACGGTGACCTCGACGAAGATGACGTCGCCGGCATCGGGCAGGTCGTTGTCCTCGACGATCTGCTTGAGCTTCTCGGAGTACTCGATGCGGTCCCGGGCGTCGGGCTCGTTGGCGACCAGGCGGATGCTGCGACGAGCGCAGTCGCGCAGGAACCGTTCCGAGCGTCTCGTCGAGGTCCACCTCCGTGGTGCGCAGCTCGAAGGCACGAAGCAGCCGCGAGAGGATCGACAACACGACGATCGCCGGCGATGAAGAACCCGCCGATCTTCACGCCGTCCGGACGCTCGAGGATGTTGTCGACGGTGGTGTAGACGAAGACCAGCGTGATGACGGCGAACGCCCACGTCAGCCGGCGCTGCCCGGCCTTGCGCGCAGCCAGGGTCACGGCGACGGCGGCGGAGGTGATGAGCACCAGCACGCCGGTCGCGTAGGCGCCGCCCTGGGCGTCGACGCTCGGCGTCGAAGATGATCGTGACGGCGAACGCGATCGTCGGTGCAGCACCAGGACCAGCGGCCGCACCGCGCGCCGTCCACTCCGGGCGCCATGCCGTAGCGGGGCAGGTAGCGCGGGAATCAGGTTGAGCAGGCCGGCCATCGCGGACGCGCCGGCGAACCACAGGATCGCGATCGTCGAGATGTCGTACACCGTGCCGAAGCGTGTCACCGAGGTAGACGTGCGCCAGGTAGGCCAGGGCGCGCCCGGAGGCCTTGCCCGCCGGCCTCGAACTCCTTCTCGGGGATCAGCCACGTGGTGACCAGGCTGCTCGTGATCAGGAAGACGCTCATGATGACGGCCGCGGTGGCGAGCAGCTTCTTGGTGCTGCCGGATCCGGCCGACCGGGTGCTCCTCGGTGTCGCCAGGACCGCCGTCGACGTGGGTCATCACCGCGACGCCGGTCTCGAAGCCGGACAGGCCGAGCGCCAGCTTGGGGAACACCAGCAGCGCCATCGCGACCATCACGACCGGGTTGCCGTGCTCCTGGGTGAGGGCCGAGCCGTCCAGTCGCCGATCACCTGCGGGCTCTCGAACACCTGCCAGAACGCCGACCCCGACGACGACGACGTTGAGCGCGAGGTAGACGACGACCAGGGCGACCGGCGACGCCGATCGCCTCGGTGAACCCGCGCAGGAACACGACGCCGAGCAGACGCCACCAGGCCGAGGGTGATCGCGATCTCCTGGCCGTGCAGGAACGACGGGACGTGCGGGTTCTCCACCAGGTGCGCGCGCGGCGTCCGCGGCCGAGAGCGTGATGGTGATCATGAAGTCGGTGCCGGCGAAGCCCAGCAGCACCAGGACGAAGAGCTTGCCCTCCAGAACGGCAGCAGCCGCTCGAGCATCGCGATCGACCCCTGGCCGTGCGGGCTCTCCGCGGCCACCCGGCGGTAGACCGGGAGCGCGCCGAACAGCGTCACCAGGACGAGCACGACCGTGGCGATCGGGGACAGCGCGCCGGCGGCGAGGGCCGCGATGCCGGGCTGGTAGCCGAGGGTGGAGAAGTAGTCGACACCGGTCAGGCACATCACCTGCCACCACGGGTGGCGGTGCTCGGTGCGGCGCTCCCGGGCGTAGCGGACCGCGCGGTGCTCGCCCGCTGGCCGCGCCGGCGCTCCGGGCGAAGAGCCACCCGCGCACCGGCCTTCACGGACGGGTCGGCGCGACGCTCATCGCGGTCGATGCACAGCACGCGTTCGGCCGCAGTCCGCGAGAAGTCCTCGACGACTCCCTAACGCGGTTCCGTAACGACCGCGCGTCGGCCTGGCGGCGTCAGGGACGCGGTTAGGATTCGCGTCGGCGCCGTTAGGGACCCGTTAGGACCGGCCCAGCGGCCTCGGCCGGCCCTTGCATGGAGGCGTGACCTGTCTGAACCGGCAGACTCAGGCCGGCCGTCCACGCGCCGGCTGACGCCACGGCGTCCGCTGTCGGACATCGCGAACCCGGCGATCCGCTTCGGCAGTGCCCGGCGTCGTGGCGGTGGTCCTCCTCGCTGGCGTCGGTCGACCGGTTGCGCCCGCAGCGCGGTCGCCTGGACTGGCCGTGCGACGCCGGCTTGGCCGGCTGTCGGTCTCCGCTGGGTCGTGTCCGCTCTCGGGCTGGTCGCCTGGGCCTTGTACACAGGCTTCGTCGAGAACAGCTACGGCCAGCTGACGCTTCGGCCACCGACGACCTCGTGACGTCTCGCTGGCGTTCGTCCTTGACCTCCGGCGCGATCGTCGTCGGCCGGGCAGCGCATCGCCTGTCGCCGTCATCGAGGAGAACGGCGTATGGGTGACGTGCTCTACCTGGCGCTGACCGTCCTGTTCTTCCTCCTCGTCCTTGCTCGTCCTGAAGGGGGTCGACCGGCTGTGAGCGCCGAGAACCTGATCGGCCTCGTCGCGAGCGTCCTCCTCCTCGGCTACCTCCTCGTGGCCCTGCTCTTCCCGGAGCGTTTCTGACATGTCTGACACCACCGCCGGTCTCCTCCAGGTCGGCGCGCTCTCGTCGCGCTCGCCCTGTGCTACCGCCCGCTCGGCGACTACATGGCGCGCGTCTTCACCAGCGAGCGCGACCTGCGCGTCGAGCGCGTCGTCTACCGCCTCGTCGGCGTCGACCCGAAGCGCTGACCAGCGCTGGTCGGTCTACGCCACCTCCGTGCTCGCGTTCTCCCTGGTCGGCGTGGTCGGCCTCTACGCCCTGCAGCGCGTCCAGGACCACCTGCCGCTGTCCCTGGGCTTCGCCGGCGTCGACCCGGCGCTGGCGTTCAACACCGCGGCGTCGTTCGTGACCAACACCAACTGGCAGGCCTACTCCGGCGAGGCGACGATGGGCCACCTCGTCCAGATGGCCGGCCTGGCGGTGCAGAACTTCGTGTCCGCCGCCGTCGGCATCGCCGTCGCCGTCGCCCTGATCCGCGGCTTCACCCGCTCCCGGACCGACCGGATCGGCAACTTCTGGGTCGACCTGGTCCGCAGCGTCGTCCGCATCCTGCTGCCGATCGCGGTGGTCGCCGCGATCGTCCTGATCGCGTTGGGCGCCGTGCAGAACCTCTCCTCCGGCACCGACGCTGACCACGCTGGTCGGCGGGCACCAGACGCTCACCGGCGGGCCGGTGGCCTCGCAGGAGGCGATCAAGGAGCTCGGCACCAACGGCGGCGGCTTCTACAACGCCAACTCCGCGCACCCGTTCGAGAACCCGAACGCCGCTGAGCAACCTGTTCGAGATCTTCCTGCTGCTGCTGATCCCGGTCTCCCTGACCCGCACCTTCGGCGTGATGGTCGGCGACAAGCGCCAGGGCTACGCGATCCTGGCCATGATGGCGCGTCATCTGGGGCATGCTGGTCGCCGCCGTGACCGCGCTCGAGGTGCACCACCCCGGCACCGCCCTCCAGGCCGCCGGCGCCGCGATGGAGGGCAAGGAGACCCGCTTCGGCGAGTGGGCGTCGGCGCTGTTCGCCGTCTCGACCACCGGTACCTCGACCGGCGCGGTGAACTCGTTCCACGACTCGTTCACGGCCTCGGCGGCGGCGTGCTGATCTTCAACATGGGGCTCGGCGAGGTCGCGCCCGGCGGCGTCGGCTCCGGCCTCTACGGGATGCTGGTGCTCGCGATCATGACCGTCTTCGTCGCCGGGCTGATGGTCGGGCGGACGCCGGAGTACCTGCGCAAGAAGATCACCGCCCGCGAGATCAAGCTCGTCTCGCTCTACATCCTCACCATGCCGCTGATCGTGCTGATCGGCACCGGCATCGCGATGTCGTTCGCGACCGCCCGGGCCTCGATGCTCAACGGCGGGCCCGCACGGGCTCTCCGAGGTGCTCTACGCGTTCACGTCGGCGGCGAACAACAACGGCTCCGCCTTCGCCGGCCTCTCGCGCGAACACGCCGTTCTACAACATCGCGCTCGGCCTCGCGATGCTGCTCGGCCGGTTCCTCCCGATCATCTTCGTCCTCGCGCTGGCCGGCTCGCTGGCCCGCCAGCAGCAGGTGCCGGAGACCGGCGGGCACGCTGCCCACCCACGGTCCGCTGTTCGTCGGGATGCTCACCGGCGTCGTCGTCATCGTCGCCGGCCTGACCTTCTTCCCCGTCCTCGCGCTCGGTCCGCTCGCGGAAGGCCTCTGATGACCACCGCTCACCCACGCGCCTCGCACGCGCGGCGCCCGCCACCGGGTCGCCGCGCGGCCTGCTCGACCCCAGGATGCTGCTCACCTCGCTGCCGGACGCCCTGCGCAAGCTCGACCCGCGGGTGATGGTGCGCAACCCGGTCATGTTCGTCGTCGAGGTCGGCGCGGTGTTCTCCACCGGTTCGCGCCGTCACCGACCCGAGCGTCTTCGCCTGGACGGTCGTGGTCTGGCTGTGGCTGACCGTGGTGTTCGCCAACCTCGCCGAGGCGGTCGCCGAGGGCCGCGGCAAGGCGCAGGCCGCCACGCTGCGGCGGGCCAAGACCGAGACCGACCGCTCGACCTGACCGAGCCGGGCACCGAGGACGGTCCCGGCCACCGAGCTGCGGCTCGGGCGACCGGGTCGTGGTCGTGGCCGGCCAGGTCATCCCCGGCGACGGCGACGTCGTCGAGGGCGTCGCCAGCGTCGACGAGTCGGCGATCACCGGCGAGTCGGCCCCGGTCATCCGCGAGTCCGGCGGCGACCGCAGCTCGGTCACCGGCGGCACCAAGGTGCTCTCCGACCGGATCGTCGTGCAGATCACCGCCAAGCCGGGCGAGAGCTTCATCGACCGGATGATCGCGCTCGTCGAGGGCGCCAGCCGGCAGAAGACGCCGAACGAGATCGCGCTCAACATCCTGCTGGCCAGCCTGACCATCGTCTTCCTGGCGGCCACGGTGACGCTGCAGCCCTTCGCCGATCTACTCCGGCGCCGAGCAGCCGATCGTCGTGCTGGTCGCGCTGCTGGTCTGCCTGATCCCGACCACCATCGGCGCGCTGCTGTCCGCGATCGGCATCGCCGGCATGGACCGGCTGGTCCAGCACAACGTGCTGGCCATGTCCGGGCGCGCGGTCGAGGCCGCCGGCGACGTCAACACGCTGCTGCTCGACAAGACCGGCACCATCACCCTCGGCAACCGGCAGGCCGCCGAGTTCCTCCCGGTCGCCGGCGTCAGCGGCGCGCGCGCTGGCCGACGCCGCCCAGCTCTCCAGCCTGGCCGACGAGACCCCCGAGGGCCGCTCGATCGTCGTGCTCGCCAAGCAGCGAGTACGGGCTGCGCGAGCGCGTCGCCGGGCGAGCTGCGCCGACGCCGACTTCGTGCCGTTCACCGCCCAGACCCGGATGTCCGGCGTCGACCTCGCCGGCGGCCGCCAGATCCGCAAGGGCGCCGCCGCGGCGGTGATGGCCTGGGTGCGCGAGAACGGCGGGCACCCGACCGGCGAGGTCGGCGCGATCGTCGACGCCATCTCCGCCAGCGGCGGCACGCCGCTGCGTCGTGGCCGAGGTCGGCCGACGGGCACGGCGCACGTGCCCTCGGCGTCATCCACCTCAAGGACGTCGTCAAGGACGGGCATGCGCGAGCGCTTCGACGAGATGCGCCGGATGGGCATCCGCACCGTCATGATCACCGGCGACAACCCGCTGACCGCCAGGGCGATCGCCGAGGAGGCCGGGGTCGACGACTTCCTGGCCGAGGCCACGCCCGAGGACAAGATGGCGCTGATCCAGCAAGGAGCAGGAGGGCGGCCGGCTGGTCGCGATGACCGGCGACGGCACCAACGACGCCCCGGCGCTGGCCCAGGCCGACGTCGGGGTGGCGATGAACACCGGCACGTCGGCGGCCAAGGAGGCCGGCAACATGGTCGACCTCGACTCCAACCCGACCAAGCTCATCGAGATCGTCGAGATCGGCAAGCAGCTGCTGATCACCCGCGGCGTCGCTGACGACGTTCTCGATCGCCAACGACGTGGCGAAGTACTTCGCGATCATCCCGGCGATGTTCGCCGGCGTGTACCCGCGGGCTCGACAGGCTCAACATCATGGGGCTGGACAGCCCGCGAGTCGGCGATCCTCTCGGCGGTCGATCTTCAACGCGCTGATCATCATCGGCGCTGATCCCGCTGGCCCTGCGCGGCGTGCAGCTACACGCCCGTCGTCGGCCGCCGCGATGCTGCGCCGCAACCTGCCGATCTACGGCCTCGGCGGCATCGTCGCCCCGTTCATCGGCATCAAGCTCATCGACCTGCTCGTCGTCCCAGATCCCCGGCATCGGCTGAAAGGCACGCCCCATGTCAACCCCTCGTCGTCCAGCTCCGTCCGTCCGACAGCTGTGGGCCGTCCGTGCGGATGCTGCTCGTCCTGACCGTCGTCGCTCGGCCTCGCCTACCCGCTGGCGGTGACCGGCGTCGCCCAGGTGGCCTTCCCCGGCCGCGCCGACGGCTCGCTCGTCGAGCGGGACGGCAAGGTCGTCGGCTCCTCCCTGATCGGCCAGTCGTTCGACGGCAAGCCGCAGTACTTCCAGACGCCGTCCGTCGGCGGCCGGCGACGGCTACGACCCGCTCGCGAGCGTCGGCCTCCAACCTCGGCCCCGAGAACCCGGACCTGCTCGCGGCGATCGAGGAACGGCGCGCGGCCGCCGCCGAGCTCGACGGCACCGACCCCGGCCGACGTCCCGCCGGACGCGCTGATGGCCAGCGGCTCCGGCCTCGACCCGCACATCAGCCCGGCGTACGCCGCGCAGCAGGTCGCCCGGGTCGCCCGCGAGCGCGGCCTGCCCGACGGCCGCGGTGCGCGCGCTGGTCGAGCAGCACACCAGCGGCCGCACGCTCGGCTTCCTCGGCGAGCCGCGCGTCAACGTGCTGCTGCTCAACCTGGCCCTCGACCGCGGCCGCCGACGCAGGCAGACTAGGACGTGGGACCCGCGGCAGGCTCAGGGTCTACCTCGGTGCGGCGCCCGGCGTGGGCAAGACCTACGCGATGCTCGGCGAGGGTCACCGGCGCGCCGAGCGCGGCACCGACGTCGTGGTCGGGTTCGTCGAGACCCACGGCCGCGCAGCACACCGCGGAGCATGGTCGACGGCCTCGAGGTCGTCCCGCGGCGCACGATCGACCTACCGCGGCGCCGACTTCACCGAGATGGACGTCGACGCGATGCTCGCCCGGCGCCCGAAGGTCGCGCTGGTCGACGAGCTCGCGCACACCAACGTGCCCGGGTCGCCGCAACGAGCAAGCGCTGGCAGGACGTCGAGGAGCTGCTCGCCGCCGGCATCGACGTGATCACCACCGTCAACATCCAGCACCTCGAGTCGGTCAACGACGTCGTCGAGAAGATCACCGGCGTGCCCCAGCGCGAGACGGTGCCCGACGACGTGGTCCGCGCGGCCGACCAGATCGAGCTGCGAGGACATGACCGCCGAGGCGCTGCGGCGCCGGCTGGCGCACGGCAACGTCTACGCGCCGGAGAAGATCGACGCCGCGCTCGTCCAACTACTTCCGGGCCGGCAACCTCAACGCGCTGCGCGAGCTCGCGCTGCTCTGGACCGCCGACCGGGTCGACGACGCGCTGCAGGCACTACCGCGAGCAGCACGACATCACCGGCACCTGGGAGGCCCGCGAGCGGGTCGTCGTCGCGCTGACCGGCGGCCCCGAGGGCGAGACCCTGATCCGCCGCGCCGCGCGGATCGCGGCCCGGTCCAGCGGCGGCGACCTGCTCGCCGTGCACGTCGCCCGCTCCGACGGCCTGGCCGGCGCCGAGCCAGGGCGCGCTCGCCGCGCAGCGCCTGCTCGTCGAGTCGCTCGGCGGCACCTACCACCAGGTGCTCGGCGACGACGTCCCCGACGCCGCTGCTCGCCTTCGCCCGCGCCGAGAACGCCACCCAGCTGGTGCTCGGCGACAGCCGGCGGCCGCGCTGGCCGCGGCTGCTCAGGCCCGGGCATCGGCGCCGTCGACGATCCGCGAGCTCCGGCGACATCGACGTCCACATCGTCACCCACGCAGCCAGCACCGGTCGGCCGGCATCGCCGCTGCCCGCACGGTCGCGGCAGCCTCAGCCGGCGGCGCAGGCTGCGCGGCTACGCCCTCGCCGTCCTGCTGCCGCCGCTGCTGACCGTCGCGCTGGTCCCGTTCCGCGGCGAGCTCAACCTGGTCAGCGACATGCTGCTGTTCCTGCTGCTCGACCGTCGTCGTGGCGCTGGTCGGCGGCCTGGCGCCGGCGCTGATCGCCGCGGTCGCCGGCTCGATGCTGCTCAACTACTTCTTCACCCCGCCGCTGCACACGCTGACCATCGCGGACACCAACAACGCCCTCGCCCTGCTCGTCTTCGTGCTGGTCGCGATGCTGGTCAGCTCGGTGGTCGACCTGGCCGCCCGGCGCACCCGGCAGGCCGCGCGGGCGGCCGCGGAGTCGCGCACCCTGGCCAACCTCGCCGGCAGCGTGCTGGCGGCGCCGGACGCGCTGGCCGAGATGCTGGAGCGGGTCCGGGAGACCTTCGGGCTCACCTCGGTCACGCTGCTCGAGAAGGACGAGGACGGCTGGGTCGCCCTGGCCAGCGCCGGTCCCGCGGTCGCACCCGCCCGAGCGAGGCGGACGACCGAGGTGCCGGCCGGCGACCGGGCTCGTGCTCGCCCTGCGCGGCCGAGCTGCTCGAGGCCGAGGACCAGCGGCTGGTCGGCGCCTTCGCCGCCCAGGTCGCGGTCGTCCTGGACCGGATCCGGCTCAGCCGAGGCGGCCGCCGAGGCGGCCCCGCTGGCCGAGGCCAACAAGATGCGCACCGCGCTGCTGGCCGCCGTCGGCCACGACCTGCGCACGCCGCTGGCGGCGGCGAAGGCGGCGGTGTCGAGCCTGCGCAGCGCCGACGTCGACCTCGCCGCCGAGGACCGCCGCGAGCTGCTCGCAGGCAGCCGACGAGTCGCTCGACCGGCTGGCGGCCCTGGTCGACAACCTGCTCGACATGAGCCGGCTGCAGGCCGGCGCGATGTCGATCGACGCTGCAGCCGACCGCGCGTCGACGAGGTGGTGGCGCGCGCCCTCGACGACCTCGGCGCCGGACGGGTCGGCGGTCGCTGGTCGACCTGCGCCGACGACCTGCCGCTGGTCCTCGCCGACCCGGGTCTGCTGGAGCGGGTGCTGGCCAACCTGGTCGCCAACGCGCTGCGCTACGCCCCGCCGAGCGCGCCGCCGCTCCTGACCGGCAGCCGGCTCGGCGACCGGGTCGAGATCCGGGTCGTCGACCGCGGCCCGGGCATCCCGGCCGACGCAGCGGGAACGGGTCTTCCTGCCCTTCCAGCGGCTCGGGCGACACCGACAACACCACCGGCGTCGGTCTCGGCCTGGCCCTCGTCGCGCGGCCTCACCGAGGCGATGGGCGGCACGCTCGAGCCGGAGGAGACCCCGGGCGGCGGGCTCACCATGGTCGTCTCCCTGCCCGCGGCCGCCGACCTCGGCCGCGCCGACCCCCGGGCGGCCGCGAGCGAGAGCGAGGTCGGCCCGTGACCGGCGTCCTGGTCGTCGACGACGAGCCGCAGCTGCTGCGGGCGCTCGAGCATCAACCTGCGGGCCCGCGGCTACGAGGTGCACGCGCGCCGCCGCCGGCGCCGAGGCGCTCGCAGCCGGCCGCGGCCCACCCGCCGGACCTCGTCATCCTCGACCTCGGCCTGCCCGACATGGACGGCACCGAGGTGATCGCCGGCCTGCGCGGCTGGACCGACGTCCCGATCCTGGTGCTGTCCGGTCGCGTCCGACAGCGCCGACAAGGTCGACGCCCTCGACGCCGGCGCCGACGACTACGTCACCAAGCCCTTCGGGATGGACGAGCTGCTGGCCCGGCTGCGCGCGATGACGCCGCCGCAGCGGCGGCAAGGACGAGCAGCCCGGTCGTCGCGTCGGCGAAGCGACCGTCGACCTGGCGGCCCGGCAGGTGACCCGCGACGGCGCCGACGTCCGGCTCACCCCGACCGAGTGGCACCTGCTCGAGGTGCTGCTGCGCCACCCCGGCCAGCTGCTCAGCCAGCGCCAGCTGCTCGCCGAGGTCTGGGGCCCCGGCTACGAGACCGCGCAGGGCAACCTGCGGCTCTACATGGCCCAGCTGCGCCGCAAGCTCGAGCCCGACCCGGCCCGCCCGCGGCACCTGCTCAACGAGCCCGGCATGGGCTACCGCTTCGAGCCCTAGCGGAGTGCGAACCCTGACGAAAGGAGGACGGTCATGGTTGACCTCGTCGAGGAGCTGGCGAGCTCCCCTTACCGGCGAAGCCTGGTCCGCGGTGGTGCCGCGGTGCTGCCGCTGGTGACGTGCGCGATCCTGGCCGGTTTCCGGGACGACGTCACGTCCGCGACGTCCGCGCTGATCCTCGTGCTCTGGGTGGTTGCCGCCGCAGCGAGCGGGGACCGTGTGGCCGGAGTGGTGGCGGCCCTGTCCGGTGGCATCTGGTTCGACTTCTTCCTCACCGAGCCGTATCAGCGCTTCACGATCTCGGACCCGGACGACGTCGAGGTGACCGTGCTACTGGTCGTGATCGGCGTGGTCGTCAACGAGATCGCGCTCTGGGGGCGCCGCCAGCAATCTCGCGCCGCCGGTCGCTCCGGCTACCTCGACGGTGTGCTGAGCGCAGCGAGGCTGGTCTCCGAGGGCGACACCCCGCCGTCGGTCTTGATCGACGTCGTCGCTCGCCAGATCACCGACGTGCTCGGAGCCGAAGCCTGCCGCTTCGAGCCGGGTCCGGCTCACGACACACGCTTCGCCCTCCTCGACCATGACGGCGAAATCACTCGCGGCGGGCACGTGGTGAACGTCGAGAGAAACGGTCTCCCCTTCGACGAGGAGGTCGCGATCGTCGTTCGACGAGGGCCCCACATCCTGGGCGACTTCGTGGTGACATCCGCCACCCACATCGCCTACCCCTCCAAGGAACAGCGTCGCGTCGCGGTGCTACTGGCAGACCAGGTCGCCTCAGAGCTCACCTCGGACTGACGTCGGTGGTGCGGAACAACACCTGCGGATCTGCCCACGACACGCAGCACATCTGCCAGGGACCAACCCATACCCTTCCCGGCCTTGCCCGGGCGGAACGCGGCGAGGGCCCTCCACCGGCGGAGGCGGTCGACGCCGTCGCGACTTCCGACATCCTCGTATCCGAGCAATGGCCGGGGTCAACGTGGAGATGCTCTCGCCCGCCAAGCTCAAGAGGGAGAGTGCAAAGTCCTCCGTGGTCGGCGCTTCGGTGGCGCCAGGCGCAACCCCAGGCTAGGACGGCCGATGAGCCCCGCCTCCGCCAGTTCGCTGCTGAGCAGCGATGAGTGCTGCTGGCTCCAGGCGTGCACCTGACTCCCAACGCGAGGGCTGGTCGGGCTCGGTCCGCACGGGCTGAGCGTGGGATCACTGGACCCTGGGCGTCCTGCGACCATCGGCCGCCCGGTTGAACCCACCGCCGCCGACGGTCCGGACGCCTAGCCCTTCCCAGGTGCGGGTCAATGCCTCACCGCAGGTGCCACGAGCCTCAGCGACACGCACTCACGTCGTCGTGCCGAGCTGACGAAGGACGAGGTCGGCGTGGGCGCGGACCGGCGCCAGATCGGCTGCTTGTGCAATGGTCCGCTCGGCATCCTCAACCACGAGCTGCACCTGCGCGGCGATGAGCGCGCGGTCCTCTGGGTTGTCACAGAACCCGCCCGTGGTGGCCAGCACGCGTAGCAATGCCCGGTCCACCCGCGGCTCAGAGCACCCGTATCGGCGGATCTGACCGATAGCCAAGTCCAGGTAGTAGTACAGGTCGCGGCCGGGCGCAACGACCCTGAGTACGCCGGCGTCGTCGTACAAGCGTTGGTTGCCGAGCGGACGGCCCACCAAGGCCGCGAGCAGGACGCCCACGTGCTCGAGGGACTGGATCGCCGTGTACGGGTCGTTGATCGCGGGAGACAGTGCCTTGACCGCGATGTCGACGAGCTGCCGTACCCCGAAGGCCACATCTTGCTCCGCGGTGCGCTCGAAGCCCACCCGGACGGCCACGGGCAGTGCCGCGCGGAAGGTCGACGAATCCGGTGACCTTGCCTCCGGGGAACGGGGACACAGCCACAGCAGCGGTGCTCCCTCCACGACGTACTCGCCCACCATGGTGGACACCGTGGCCACCAGGTCCTGCGCCTGGGCCAGCGGTCGCAGCACCTCCGGATGCATCGTCTGGACCCAACCCGACCGGTACGACGGCACGGCGACGGCCCACGGTGGCAGCGAGGGTATCGGCTCGGCGGTCACTCCCTCCCAGGCGAGGTCATGGCCGATCACCCGCAGGGTGCTGCGCTCAACACTCCTCATCACCTCGTCGATCTGGATCGAGTGCGCCAGATGGTGCACGAAGAACACCAGCATCAGCAGGGTGACGAACAGCATGACCAGGGCAAAGCTGACAGCCAGCCGCGGGTAGTCCTCCACTCGTTGTCCCGCCTCGACTCCGACCGTGAACAAACCCGCCGTGCTGTAGGTGAACGTGGCGACGAACGCGCTCAGCACAACCTGATTGACCCGGTCTCGCAGAAAGTTGCGCAGTAGCCGCGGCGAGAACTGCGTCGAGGCCAACTGCAACGCGACAACTGTCAGACCCAGCACCAGCGCGATCACCGTTGCCAGAGTGCTCGAGATCGCGATCAGCAGCGTCCGCGCGTCGTCCGGGGTTCCCTGGAAGACGAACCAGCGGGTCGAGGACACCTCGACCTGAGACAGCACATAACCAACGACGAGCGCCACCACCACCGCGATCGTCGGCAGCACCCACAGCGCCCCCCGGAGGTACTCCCACACCGCCTCGCGTCGCACCCAAACCAGAGTGGCCGCGGCAGCGCACCCGGTCAACGCCGGCACAGGCACCCGGCCCAGTTCGCCGGGCACGCATGAGGGACGCCCCGCGTCCAACCGCCGTGTATGACTGTCGGGCCACGAGTCGTCATCCGCTACCTCTTGACCACGACGTTGCCCTCTCCGCTGTTCGCCCGCGAACAGGGCAACGTGCACACAGCCCAGCCAGCGCTCTCGCAGAGGACCGATGATGGTCGCCCAGTCGGCCTTCCGCAGACGTTCGCCAGTCTTCGCGGTTCTTCGCTACGACGCCCGCTGGAGGCGCATCTCGAGGCAATGTCAGCAGACTTCCTGCTGACAAGACACACGCAGGGCCCCTTCCGGATGTCGTCTTGCCCATCAGATCGCGATCATCGGCGCCGGATCCCCTGGTCACCGTCGACACCGTGCAGGGTCTGCGCGACCGTGCCCCGCGCAGCGTCGAGCTCACCTTCCGCCGCCCCGTGGTTCCCAACGTCCTGACCCGCGTGCCCGGCGTCACCCTTCGGGACGCCTCGGGAACCACGGTGCCGGTGAGCGTGGAAGGTGCGGTCGGCCCGGTGGCGACGGCAGCCGCCGCGCTCGATCTCGTCGACGTCGTCGCGACGCCCGCTGACCTTGACGAGCTGTTCCGGACCTTCTACGCGAGACCCCCGAGCAGCAAGGTGGAGGGTGTCCGTGCCCGGTGACATCACGAGGCCCGACCAGCGGCAACGGCGCCGCAGCATGCTCGCCTACTTCTAGGATTCGCCGGATACGCCGTGCTCGTCGTGGCGCTGTACCCGACCTTCCGCCACGACCAGGCACTCGACGAGCTGAGGCAGGGCAACGAGAAGCTGAGCGCGCTGTTCGGGGCAACCGGCTCGATGGCCTCTCCCGAGGGGTGGATGAATGCGAACCTCTACGCGAAGCTAGTGCCGCTCTTCGCCCTGCTGATGACGATCGGCTTCGGTGCAGCGACCGTCGCCGGTCAGGACGAGGAGGGGACCCTCGGCACCTGGGTGAGCCAGCCTGTGACCCGCGGGCGAGTTCTCGCTGAGAAGCTGGTCGCCCTCGGGCTCCTCGCCCTGCCGGTCGTCCTCGTCACCCAGGACGCCGCAGTCCTCGGACCACGGTTCCAGCTCGACCTCGCGCCGTCGGGGCTGCTCGGCATCACCGCGGAGCGGTCCTACTGGCCCTCGACATCGGCCTTCTCGCCGTCGCCGCCGGATGCTGGACCGGCAGCCGCCTTCGCCTACGTGGTCTCCTCGCTGGCCCCGGTGGTCGACTGGATCCACGGACTCCGGTGGACCTCGCTGTTCTGGTGGTCGGTCGGATCGGACCAGTTGAGCGCCGGTCTCCACGTGACGAACCTCGCAGTCCTGCTCTACGCCGGTGCGGCCCTGGTTGTCGCCGCCTCGGCCGGGTTCACCCGCCTCGACACCCACTGACGCGACATCCACTGAGGCGACCATCGGTTACGAGGGTCGGCGTCGAGTCCATCGATCGCGCAGATGTCTCTCGAACGAACTCCGCGGCACTGATCGTAGAGATCCCACGACGACTGCGACGACTGCGACGACTACGACGACTGCGACGACGACGACGACGGCGACGACTGCGACGATCCTCCGCTGAGCCTCCTCCGCGAAATCGGCGTTGGCGTGGTCCGCCGGCACGCCGTATGTCGCGGGGGGCGGCACGCGACGATCACCTCTACCTGCCCACGCTTGTTCGGCCCGATGCACCGACTACGCGCCGCGCGAGACCCCGCGGACGGTCTGCGCTATATGGGGCCCGAGCGACGGGGAGCTGTTCGGGTTGACCCTGTCAGGATGTGCGTGTGCGTGATCTACCCACGCGGGGGCTGGTGCGCGGGGCGCGGCTTGCCGCCCTCCCCGCGTCGTTCGCGGGCCGCAAAGCCGTGGGTCTCGGACGACGTGTTGGCGGGCGACCGGCTGAGCTGATCGCGGCGGAAGTGCAGGCACGCACCGCGGAGCAGCTGTTCGCCGTGCTGGGCGAGCTCAAGGGTGGCGCCATGAAGGTCGGTCAGTGGATGTCGGCGATGGAGGCCGCGCTGCCCGAGCAGCTCGCAGGCCCCTATGGGGAGGCGTTGACCCGACTCCAGGAAGCTGCCCCGCCGATGTCCACCAGCATGGTCCATCGGGTGCTGGCCGACGAGCTCGGCCCGGACTGGCGCGATCGGTTCGCGAGGTTCGAGGCCAAGCCGGCCGCGGCCGCGAGCATCGGTCAGGTACACAAGGCCGTCTGGCACGACGGACGTTCGGTTGCGGTGAAGGTGCAGTACCCGCGGGCGGGCGACGCGCTCGCCACCGACCTGCGTCAGCTCGACAGACTCGTCCCACTGATCCGGATCGCCGCCCCCGGCCTAGACGCACGCGGGCTCTTCGACGAGCTCCGTGCCCGCGTGATGGCGGAGGTCGACTACTGGCAGGAGGCAACCGCGCAAACCGCATTCGCGGACGCGTTTCGTGACGACCCCGACTTCCTTGTGCCCGACGTCGTCGACGGCACCGGACGGGTACTCGTCTCGGAGTGGGTCGACGGGACACCCGTGGCCCAGATCGCTCGCCGCGGTGAGCAGCCGCAACGGGCCCGGGTGGCCCTGCTGCTGGCCCGCTTCCTGCTGGCCAGCCCACCCAGGGCACGACGACTGCACGGTGACCCCCACCCCGGCAACTTCCGGCTGACCAGCGACGGCCGCCTCGCGGTCGTCGACTTCGGCTCCAGCCTGCCGATGCCGACCGGGTGGCCACCACGCCTCGAGGAGCTGCTGCGTGCCGGCCGGGACTGCGACACCGCGGCCTTGTTCGCCGTTGCCACCGAGGCCGGCCTGGTGGGCACGGGCGGCGTCACCCCCGAGTCCCTTCTCGACCTGGTTGACCCGCTGCTCGAGCCGCTCCGGCACGACGAGTTCACCTTCGACCGTGCCTGGATGCGCGCCTTGACCGGCCGCTTCTCCGACCCTCGTTCAACCTCTGCCCGGACACAGCGCCAACTACGGGTCCCGGTGCGGCATCTTCTCGTGCAACGCGTCGCGGTCGGCACCACGGGAGTGCTCTGCCTGCTCGGGGCACCCGTGCCCGTCGCGACCGAGGTGGCCGCCTGGATGCCCGTACTACGGCGCCCGTCGGCCGGACCCGGTACGTCCAGTTGAGCACTGGTCACGCTTTCCGGAGTAGGGCTCCCGGTTCGCCGGCACGCGCGTCACCGGGCCAGGTTCGGGCACGGCACCCGGGTCGAAGCGCGCCCGGCGGGCCGACGAGACGGCCGCTGACGGAGCTCGCCGCCAGGTCCACGAGCCCAGCCAGCATGTCCTCCCAAGGGCAAGCGCCGCCTCGGCCAGCACGTGCTCAAAGCGCTCGCGAGCCCGTCCGACTTGTTGAAATCCGAGGCCGAGGGACATCTGGATCATTCCGTGCAGCTCCGGCTGGCGCGGCTCCGGGCCCTCGACCGGCGGACCGCAGAGAGAGGCTCCGACCGTCGCCAAGTTCTCACCGGCCAGCGCCGCTGGAGTCCGAGAGCGCCGACGCCCCCCGTCGAGACCAACCAGCGCGAGCGGCTTGCGGCCATCGAGGGGCCGAGCAGCGGCTGGCCGAGGACAGGTCGTGAGCCCGGGTCCGGTGCTCAGCGCCATGCGTAGCGCCGCTCGGGGCGCCCGACCTCGCCGTAGCGCAGGGTGACCTCGACCTGCCCGCGGCTCGCTGAGGTGCTCGAGGTAGCGACGTGCGCTGACTCGTGAGATTCCGAGCAGCTGGGCCGCCTCGGCAGCCGAGAGGTCGCCGTCGGCGGGGTCCCGATGGCGCAGGGTGTCCTCGACCAGCTTGAGGGTCTCGGCGCTGAGGCCCTTGGGCAGCGACGGTTTCTCCGAGGCCGAGGTGATGTTGAAGACCCGGTCGACGTCGGCCTGGTCGGTGTGCTCGCCGGCCATCCCGGCGTACGTCTGCTGGTAGTGCTCGAGCCGCAGGCGCAGGTCGTCGTAGGAGAACGGCTTCATCAGGTAGTGCACGATCCCGCCCCGCAGCGCGCGGCGGACGGTGTCGGCCTCGCGCGCGGCGGAGATGACGAGCACGTCGACCTCGGGCGCAGCCTCGCGCAGGTCGCCCAGCAGGTCGAGGCCGGAGACGTCGGGCAGGTAGACGTCGAGCAGCACCAGGTCCGGCTGGAGTCGGGCGGCGGCCTCCAGGCGCCTCGGCCCCCGTGCGGGCGATGCCGGTGACGGTGAAGCCGGGGGTGCGCTCGACGAAGCCGGTGTGGATCCGGGCGACCATGAAGTCGTCGTCGACGACCAGCACCTCGATCATCTGCTCACCTCCCGGACCGCTGCGGCCTTCCCGGCCTCCTCGTCGTCGGCCTCCCCGTCGTCGGCGTCCTCGTCGTCGGCCGCGCCGAGGGGAAGCGTCGCAGTAAACACGGCCCCACCGTCGTTGCGCACCGTGACGTCCCCGCCGCGGCGCCGGCACACCAGCCGCACCAGCGCCAGGCCGAAGCCGCGGCCTCCATCGCCTGGGACCGACTTGGTCGACCAGCCCTGCCGGAAGACCTCGTCGCCGTTGGGCACGCCGGGCCCGCTGTCGGCCACGCGCACGGTGACGCCGTCGTCGTCGCCGTTGACCAGCACGTCGACCCGGGGCGTCCGGCCCTCGGGCGTCTGGGCGGCGGCGTCGAGGGCGTTGTCGACCAGGTTGCCGACGACGGTCGCGAGGTCGCGCGAGAGGGCGCCGTAGACCTTGCGTCAGCGACGACTCGGGTAGCAGCCGCAGCTCGACGCCCCGCTCACCGGCCAGGCTGGCCTTGGCGATCAGCAGCGCGGCGACGGTGGCGTCGGCGATCCGCGAGGTGACCTCGTCGTACAGCGAGGTTCGGCCCAGGCGTACGCCGTCGACGAAGCGCACGACCTCGTCGTACTCCTCGAGGTGCAGCAGGCCCGAGATCGTGTGCAGCTGGTTGGCGAACTCGTGGGTCTGCGCGCGCAGGGTGTTGCTGGTCGCGCGCGTCGTGCCGAGCTCCCGCTCCAGCGCCGAGAGCTCGGTGCGGTCGCGCAGCGTGGTGACCGAGCCGATCACCGTGCCGTGTGAACGCATCGGCCGCCGGTTCAGGGCCAGCACGCGGTCGCCGACCAGGACCAGCCGGTCGGAGCCGGTCTGGCGGCTGCTGAGCACCTCGACCAGCTGAGGGTCGAGGTGCAGCTCCTCCAGTCGTCGGCCCACGGCGTCGTGCGGCAGCCGCAAGCAGGTCGCGGGCGCTGTCGTTGGCGACGGTCACCCGCCCGTCGCGGTCGAGTGCGATCACGCCCTCCTTCACGCCGTGCACCAGTGCCTCGCGGTGCTCGACCAGGCCGACGATCTCGGCGGGCTCCATGCCGAGGGTCTGGCGCTTGACCCGGCGGGAGAGGAGCAGAGAGCCGCCGAGCCCGAGGACGCTGGCGACGCCGAGGTAGACGAGCAGGTTGGGAGCCACGTCGCCGAGGCGGGTCCAGACCGACGGCACGTCCCGCCCGACCGAGGCCACGCCGACGACCTCGCCGGAGAGGTCGTAGACGGGGACCTGGGCCACCACGACGCGTACGGCCGCCCTGCTGCTGGGTGCCGGTCCACGAGGCGCCGGCCAGCACCCGGTCGCTGCCGAGCGTCGCCCGGTGACCCGACCTGGCTGGGGTCGGAGGAGACCAGCACGGTGCGGCCGGTGTCGGTCAGGAACACTCCCGAGGAGCCCGACACGGTGCGCACCGACTCCGCGACCGACGCCAGGCCGGACCCCTGGCCGGGCTCAGCGCCGCTGAGCCGCTGGCGCACCAACGGGTTCGCCGCGAGGTTCTCCGCCGCGCTGCGCGCCGGTCGCAGCTCCTGCCGCTCGAAGGTGCGGGCGGCCTGGGCGATCGAGATCGCCCCAACCGCGACGCAGCACGCTCAGCACGATCAGGGCCTGGAGCAGGAAGAACTGCCGGGCCAGCGTCATGCCGTGTCGGGAGGAGGTGCGGGGCGCCACACCAAGAGGATCGCACCGGCGGCGCCTGTTGTGACCGTGACCACAATGACCACAACGTGCACTGCGACCGCAATGGTGACGGGACTCACCGCCGCGAGGTGATGGTCGGCGTACCGATCCCCACGCTGCCCCTGGACGCAGAGAGGAACCACCATGCGTCACTCCACCTCACCGATCTCCCGCCTCCGGATGCTCCGGGTCGCCGCAGGCGTCCTCGGCCTCGCCCTCGCCCTCTCCGCCTGCGGCGGCGTCACCGGCAAGTCCTCGCGACTCCGCCGACGCCGAGCAAGCCACTGACCGACCTGCGGATCATGGTCCCCAACTCCGCCGGGCGGCGGCTACGACATCACCGCGCGCACGGCGGCCAAGGTCATGGAGGACGACAAGATCACCAGCGGCACCGAGGTCTTCAACCTCGAGGGCGCCGGCGGCACGGTCGGCCTGGCCCGCACGGTCAACGAGAAGGGCAACGCCGACCTGACGATGCTGATGGGCCTCGGCGTGGTCGGCGCGTCGTACACCAACAAGTCGAAGTCCACGCTGGCCGAGACCACCCCGATCGTCAAGCTGATCGAGGAGTACGGCGCGGTGATGGTGCCCAAGGACTCGCCCGTTCAAGGACATCAACGACCTCGTCGACGCCTGGAAGAAGGACCCCCGCTCGCTCAGCGTCGGCGGCGGCTCCTCGCCCGGTGGCCCCGACCACCTGTTCCCGATGCAGCTGGCCCAGGCCGTGGGCATCGACCCCAAGCAGGTGCGCTTCGTCTCCTACGACGGTGGTGGCGACCTGCTCCCGGCGCTGCTCGGCGACAAGATCGACTTCGCCACCTCCGGGGTCGGCGAGTTCAAGGACCAGATCGCCAACGGCGACATCCGCGTCCTGGCGACCAGCGGCGACGAGGCGGTCGAGGGCGTCGACGCCCCGACGCTGAAGGAGGCCGGCATCGACCTGGTCTTCACCAACTGGCGCGGCGTCGTGGCCCCTCCCGGCATCAGCGACGCCCAGCGTGACCGCCTGATCGACGCCTTCGACGAAGCTGCACGAGACCACGGAGTGGAAGGACGCCCTGAAGGCCAACAGCTGGGCCGACGCCTTCGAGACCGGCGACGACTTCGGCGCCTTCCTCGAGGAGCAGGACAAGCGCGTCGCCGACACCCTGGGCCAGCTGGGGCTGGCATGAGTGCCGCCGCTCCCGTGACCGGCTCGGAGGAGGTGACCCCGGCCAGGAACGTCGACCGGGCCGAGCTGGGGGTCGCCCTCCTGCTCGGCGGTGGTCGGGGTGGTCGTCCTCGTCGACGCCGCTGGGCCTCGACGTCCCGTACTCCGAGTCCGACCCGGTCGGCCCCCGCACGGCCTGCCCTACCGTCGTCGGCGCCCTGCTGCTGATCTGCGCCGTGCTGCTCGCCGTCGAACGTGCTGCGCGGCGGTCACGGCGAGGCCGAGGAGGGCGAGGACGTCGACCTCACCGCCCCCACCGAGTGGCGCGTCGTCGTCCCCCTGGTCGCTGGTCTTCCTGGCCAACGTGCTGCTCATCGACGTCCTCGGGTGGGTGATCTCCGGGAGCTCTGCTGTTCTTCGGCTCCTCCTGGGCCCTGGGCAGCCGTCACGTCGTGCGTGACCTGCTGATCTCGGTGGCGCTGGCCCTGGTCACCTTCTACGGCTTCTACGTCGGCCTCGGCATCCTCCTGCCCGCCGGGCATCCTGGACGGGGTCCTCTGATGGACGCCTGGTCCTCCCTGCTGGAGCGGGTTCGCCACGGCGCTGACGCCCGAGAACCTGCTCTACGCCCTGATCGGCGTGCTGCTCGGCACCGCCGTCGGCGTGCTCCCGGGCCTCGGGCCGGCCATGACCGTGGCCCTGCTGCTGCCGGTCACGTTCGCCCTCGAGCCGGCGAGCGCGTTCATCATGTTCGCCGGCATCTACTACGGCGGCATGTACGGCGGCTCGACGACCTCGATCCTGCTGAACACCCCCGGGGAGTCCTCCTCGGTGGTGACCGCGATCGAGGGCCACAAGATGGCCAAGGCCGGCCGTGCCGCCCAGGCGCTGGCGACCGCGGCCATCGGCTCCTTCATCGCCGGCACCATCGGCACCGTCCTGCTGGTCGTGCTCGCCCCGATCGTGGTGAAGTTCGCGGTCAGCCTCGGCAACCCGAGCTACTTCGCGATCATGGTCCTGGCGCTGTTCGCGGTCACCGCGGTCCTCGGCACGTCGCGGCTGCGCGGCTTCTGCGCCCTGGGCCTGGGCCTGGCCATCGGCCTGGTCGGCGCCGACCAGATCACCGGTCAGCAGCGGCTCACCTTCGGCCAGCCGCTGCTGGTCGACGGCATCGACATCGTCGTGGTGGCCGTCGCGATCTTCGCGGTCGGCGAGGCCCTGTGGGTCGCGCGCCCACCTGCGTCGTACCGCGGCGCACGTGATCCCCGTCGGCCAGCCCTGGATGGGCAAGAGCGACTGGAAGCGCTCCTGGAAGCCGTGGCTGCGCGGCACGGCGTTCGGCTTCCCGTTCGGTGCGCTGCCGGCCGGTGGCGCGGAGATCCCGACGTTCCTGTCCTACGTGACCGAGAAGCAGCTCTCCAAGCACCCCGAGGAGTTCGGGCACGGCGCCATCGAGGGCGTCGCCGGGCCGGAGGCGGCCAACAACGCCTCGGCCGCGGGCACCCTGGTGCCGATGCTCTCGCTGGGCCTGCCGACCAACGCCACGGCCGCGGTCATGCTGGCAGCGTTCACGCAGTACGGCATCCAGCCCGGCCCGCTGCTGTTCGAGAGCGAGCCCGAGCTGGTCTGGGGCCTGATCGCATCGCTGTTCATCGGCAACTTCCTGCTGCTGGTGATCAACCTGCCCCTGGCCCCGGCGTGGGCCAAGCTGCTGCAGATCCCGCGGCCCTACCTCTACGCCGGCATCGTGTTCTTCGCGACGCTGGGCGCCTACTCGGTCAACCTGCAGGCCTTCGACCTCGGGCTGCTGCTCGTGCTCGGCCTGCTCGGGCTTCATGATGCGGCGCTTCGGGCTGCCGGTGCTGCCGCTCATCCTCGGCGTCATCCTCGGCCCGCGCCTCGAGGAGCAGCTGCGCAAGTCGCTGCAGCTCAGCGACGGTCAGCTCTCGGGCCTGTTCAACGAGCCGGTCGCCGTGGTCGTCTACGTGATCGGCGCTGGTCGTCCTGGCCTGGCCGCTCGTGGCCCGACTGGCGCGCCGCTCGCAGGCGGTGCAGAAGGGTGTCGACGAGCTTCGAGAGGGCACCGACCATGACCACGATGACAGCGAGAAGCAGGAGGTGAGCCACCGATGAGCGAGCGAACGACGGTGGTGGTGGGCTACGTGCCCAACCAGGAGGGCGAGGCGGCGCTGAGCCGTGCGGTCGCCGAGGCCCGGGCCCGTGACGGCCGGTTGCTGGTGGTGAACACCTCGCGCGGCGACGCGCTTGTCGACGAGCGGTACGCCGACGACGAGCAGGTCGGCGACCTGCGCCGACGGCTGGAGAGCGCTGGGGTCGAGCACGAGCTCGTGCGCTCGATCCGGGGCCGCGAGGCGCACGAGGAGATCCTTGCGGTCGCCGCGGAGCGCCGCGCGGACCTTGTGGTGATCGGCCTGCGTCGGCGTACGCCGGTCGGCAAGCTGTTGATGGGCTCCACCGCCCAGAGAGTGCTGCTGGAAGCCACCTGCCCGGTGCTGGCGGTGAAAGCCCCCCGCTGACCCGCTGCGTCACGCCGGGCCAGCATCTCTTCTACGATCTTGGCGACTTCGGCGTCGGGAACGTCGCCACTTGTGACAGGTGAGGCAACCGCAGTCGTAAGGGTGGTCCTCCCCGTGACAGTCCGCGCTACGGGCCACGGGTAGTGCCGCCCGGCTGGGCAGCTTGCCGGGGTGCCGCAGTAGCACATGTATATAGGGACCTCCTGGTGCGCACTCTCCTATGCCGAGATCCGGTCAACGCTCAGTGGGGTCATGCAGGCGATCTTCGGACGAGCCGAGGAGCGGATGCCGAACGTTCGGGCCGCCGCTCCAGGGCGTCCCGGGCCTGCTTTTAGCTCGGTTGGACTGGCTCAGCCTCGAGCCGATCCCGGAGTCGTTCGAGGCTTTTGGGCATCTCCTTGGCTGCCTGCCGGCGCACGACCAGTGGGACGAGGACCTTGCCGATGCCGTGGCCTTCGAAGTCGACGTCGATAGTGACCCGGCTCCGGTCCCGCTGGAGCGGTTGGACGTCGACGTCTACGCAGGCGCGGATGGGTCCGTCGATACCACGCACGGCCCAGTTGGTGGGTGGGTCGAGCTTGGTCACCACGGATGTGGAGGGTCGGTTGGCGCCGCCAATGCGCCGCACCATCTGGCAATGGGATCCGACCTCAGCCGGTCCGGGATCCTTCAGGCCGCCGGAGACGACACCTTGCTGCCACTTGTGGAACTGGGTGGGGTCAGTGACGTAGGCGTAGACCTGTTCAGCGGGCCGGTTGATGTCGATGCTGGTGCTGGTCATCGGTGCTCCTCGTGCTGGGGTGCTCCTTGTGATGGGTCGTCTAGGCGGCGAGGTGGGTGGCGTAGCGCTCCAGGTACAGCGGCCAGCCGTCGTCGGTGCTGACGCCCTCCCGAACGCCGTCCCAGCCATCGCCGTGGCGGTCGAGGTGGCGATGGTTGATCTCGACGCGGGTCCGGTTTCCGCCGAGGTCGGTGAAGGTGACCTCGACCTCGCTGCGCTTGTCGGCGTCGGTCTCGATCTGCCAGTACGGGCTGATGTTCCAGCTGAAGACGAACCGGTCGGGTGGGTCATAGGCCAGCACCGTGGCCCAGGGGCACTCGCTGCCGTCGGCACCGCGGTCGATGATGTGTCCGCCGACGTGGGTCTCCACGACGGTCTCGACGATGGGCACCGCGAGCAGGTTGTGCTCGGCGGGCTTGAAGGCACCGAAGTCGCGGGTGAACACCTCGAAGGCGCGTTGTGCTGCCGCGTTGACCTCGATCGAGGCCGAGACGGCGGTCGGGTTGCTGGTCTCGGTCATGTTGTACCTCCGGTGCTGTCGGGGTCGGGTTGTTCGACGAGTCGCTTGTAGGCGTTCAGGGTGTCGGTCCAGAAGGAGTCGAGCTCGGCGCGGATCAAGTCCAAGCCCTCTTGGTTGACCCGGTAGATCCGGCGCGATCCGGCGCGCTCGTCGAGGACAAGGCGGGCGTCCTTGAGGATCTTCAAGTGCTGGGAGACGGCAGGCCGAGAAACCGGCAAGGTGTCTGCAAGCTCGCCGACGGCTCGAGGGGCGGCGGCGATCCGGGCGAAGATGGTCCGCCGCGTGGGGTCACCCAGCGCAGCCCAGCCATCGATCACGTAAGCATTCACTAACGGTAAGCATCTGCTAACGACCCGTCGGAGTCAAGGTTGAGGGTCAAGAGTTTTGGTTGCGACCCGCAAAGGCTTCGTGCCATCATCGCCAAATGGCGATGATGAAAGTCCTCAGCGATGCCCAAGTCGTGCGCGAGGAACCGGCACTGATCGCGGCTGCGTGCTTGTTCCACGGGTTCAGCGACCGATCCCGGCTCGCCATCGTGCAGCATCTGGCTCTGGGTGAGCACCGGGTTGTCGACCTCACTGCCCATCTCGGTCTGGCGCAGAGCACGGTGTCCAAGCACTGCGCCTGTCTGCTGGACTGCGGTGTCCTGAAGGTGCGCCCGCAGGGCCGCTCCTCGGTTTACTCGCTGGCGCACCCGGAGGCGACCATGGCGCTGCTCGCGGCCGCGGAGCAGTTGCTAGCCCTGACTGGCGACGCCGTCGTGCTGTGCCCCAAGCACGGCGCGGGGGCCACCCAGTGAGCACCGTCGACCACCAGCACGACCACCAAGACACCTCTGCCCCCGGTGCAGCGACTACAAGCGACGCGCGCCGCGTCCGGCTCGGCCGCCGTGCGCAGCTGCTGGCCGGCGCGTCGGTCATCTATAACGTCCTCGAGGCCGCCGTCGCCATCACCGCTGGCCTGGTGTCTGGCTCGGTGGCCCTGGTCGGGTTCGGCCTCGACTCGGTCGTCGAGGTCTCCAGCGGCCTCATCATCTTGTGGCAGTTCCGTCATCGGATGCCGGAGGCCCGAGAACGCCAAGCGCTGCGCCTGATGGCGTTCTCGTTCTTCGCACTCGCCGCCTACGTGAGCTTCGAGTCGCTGCGGGCGCTGATCGGTGGCCATGAGCCGGCCCCCTCACCAGTCGGTATCGTGCTGGCCGCCGCGTCGCTGGTCATCATGCCGTTCCTGTCATGGGGGCAACGACGCACCGGCAAGGCGCTGGGTTCGAACGCGGTGGTCGCGGACTCCACCCAGACCCTGTTGTGCACCTACCTGTCCGCGGTGCTCCTGTTCGGCCTGATCTTGAACGCCACCCTTGGCTGGTCCTGGGCCGACCCCATCGCCGGCCTCCTCATCGCCGCCGTGGCGGTCCGAGAGGGAAGAGCTGCTTGGCGAGGAGAAGGGTGCTGTAGCCCCATCTCCACACATGCAAGTCACCGCGCGGACGCTGATGGCGGCGCTGGATGCCCTTGTGCCGAAGGAGGTTGCCAAGACGGCTGCTGCCCGAGCGACGCCACCGAGCTTGTCTCCGGCCCGGAGTTCCTGACCCTCGACTCGGTTGTTCGCGACGAGGGCCGCCGACAAGGCTAGGCAGAAACATGCTCGAGAGGCCTGATCACGAGCGGGCCATCCGCCCATGCCGCGGATAGGTAACCGGAACGTGCCGATGTCGGTACGTCAGAAGGATGGAGCCTGGCCACGCCGCCGAGATGGACAAGCCCTCAGTCAGAGTGTGACGGACCGCAATGTCCCCAACGGAAAACCCAGCGGAAAATGCTGAGGACTGGACGCTGGCACCAGCAGTCGTCGGCGCAACCGCCGTCGACTGCTCCCATGCCCTCCACGAAATGACCGATGGCAGCGAAGAGCAGGTAGACCGCGGCCAATGACTTAAATGCGCGCTTCATCTTGTCGTCTCGTCGCCCTTGCCCCAGAATCTCGACCGCATCCAGCTGCGCGAAGCGTCGTACTGTTCGGCTACACCGACCGACGTGCTGGCTTCGACGCCGAGTACGTGTCCCACCTCAGCCCAGTTGTGTCCGGCCGCGAGCGCATCACGAATCGCCTCGCCCAAGGCCTTTTCCACAGCAACCGATCCCCGGCAGCACTTGCGCACGTGTGCGATCGGGTCCGGAGCCTTCGCCACGCGCAGCCGCAGGTGGTCACCAGAGCCTCTGAGCCGCAGCATGGCCGTGCTTGTCCCGACCATCTCGATCCTCCATCTGTGGTCGTCCACCACCCTCAATCATGCGCCCCGGGCGGACCACCCGTTCCCTGGCTGCCGCCACGGTGACGCCCGCACATAGCCGCGATCCGCGCGGCCACCCAGGTGCGACGCTCCTATGGTTCGTCAAGCAGTTGCGTCCCCGTTTTCAAGCAGGCGATAGGGGCCGCGGGCGACGTAGCCGGGCTAGGCAGCCTGATCTCTCGGCTGGTCTTGCCTTCAGCGGTACGACGGGCAAGGTAGTCGCGAGTGGCTGGCTGGTACTGGATGCGGATCTGGACCACGGTGTGCAGTGCGTTTGTTGAGCTGGCGGTCGCCGTAGCGGTTCAGCCGATATCGGGTGGTGACTTGGCCGCTGTTGGCCGGAATAGGGGCGACGCCGGCGTGGCATCGCGAACGCCGCCTCGGAGTGGATCCGGCCGGGGTGGGACCACGCGCACAACACCGTCGCGGCCACGATCGGACCAACCCCGAACTCCTCGAGAAGATCGGGCCGCTAGCTGCGGATGATGGTCAGGATCGCCTTCTGATGCTCACGCGCCTCCTTCAACATCGCGTGCGCGCGACGAGCCAGCGACCGCAGCGCCGCCACCGTGCTGGTCGTCTCCACGTCCCACGAGGAGTGCACTCGCAGGTTCGCCGCGGTGTTGAGCATCGCGGCAAGCTTCTGGCCCACGGAACCGGGCACGGATGGGCTCGGGCGCGGCGATGACCAGGCTGAAGACCTGCTGCTGAGCTTCGGTAGATGCATTGATCGCCGAGCGGCGAGCAGCCAATAGCACCGACAGTGCTTGGCGTTCGCCCCCGGTGCGGGGAGTTCCCAACCGCGGTCGAGCCATCGCTTCCCGCGCCGCGCGGATCGCATCGAGTGGGTCCGACTTCGCGCCGTTGCGACGCGCAGCCCGCTTCGGGCGGTCCAGCTCGATGACGATCTCCGACATCTCCAGCAGGTGACGACTCAGACCGGCGCCGTGGCCGCCGGTCCCCTCGATCGCCCAGGCCCGCAACGTCGCGTGGTTGTTGGCGAACTCCACCAACTCGGAATAGCCCTCGGCTGTCGCCTCGACCGTGATCTCGTCGAGGACACCACCGTCGCGGTGTCGACCACCGCCGCGGAGTGGGTATGGACGTGGGTGTCGACGCCGATGACGACATCGACCACCTCGCGCAGATCGGTCAGACTGTTCATGCGTTCTCTCCTTCGCCGGACGGGACGTGGTTCCGGTCCGGGACGGAGGCTCGGCAGGACTGTGATGAGACACATCCGGCGCCACTAACGCCAGGTGGTCAAGCTCCTGATCAGGCCAGTTCCTCCAACCGGGCCGGGGCCGGCGACCACGAGCGGACAGGTCGCAACAAGGCACAAAGCCAGTCATTCCGGGGGTCACGCCCGCCGTCGCCAACCCACAGCCCACCACCTCGAGGCTGCGTTGGCGATCCTCACAGTCATTCCGCCGCGAAGTTGTGCCGCCGTCGGAGACGTGCTGATCCGTCGGGCAGAGCCTGCTGGATGGACGAGGCCTGGCGTTCCGGGCAATCACTCAAGAGTCGAGATCGGTCAGCACGGCACCGATCGTGTCGATCGACTCAGTTGTGATCGGGTCCAGCACGAGCTGCAGGTGCGTCGCGCCGGCGTCGGCCAGCCCTTGCACGTGCGGGACGAGGTCGTCGGGGGTGATCGTGCGTGACCTTGGCGTCGTACGTCTTGCCCATCAGCCGGCCCTCGCCTCCTGGGAGGGTGACCAGGACCGCAGCCGTGGCCTCGACGTGACGCCGATCCGGCATCACCGCGTCGACCTCGGCCTTGATCTGCGCGAATCGCTCGACCGAGTTGTCGTAGAGGCTCCACCAGACGTTCCAGGAGTCCACGACTGGTAGCCCGACGCTGAGCATCCGCGGGCTGTGCGAGCCGAGCATGATCGGCGGTCCTCCCTCCCGGACCGGGCGCGGGTCCAGCACGCAGTCATCGACGTCGAAGAACTCACCATGGAAGGTCGTTCGCCCTTCCCGCAGCAGCGGGGCAATGATCGCCAGCGCCTCCGCGAAACGTGAGACGCGACGGTCGTAGGGAAAACCGAACGCGTCGAACTCGCGCCGGTTCCAGCCTGCCCCGAGTGCCACGATGAGCCGGCCTTGGGAGATCGCGTCGACCGTCGCGGCCTGCTTGGCCAGCATCGCCGGAGCATGGAAGCCCGTCGAGGCCACCAGCGGCCCGATCTCCACGTGTTCGGTCACCGCCGCGATGGCAGCGAGCGTGGTCCAGGCCTCGTAGGGGCCCCGCGTCGATCCGTCCGGCAGGTCGTAGATCAGGTGGTCACCCACCCATATCGAGTCGTAGCCGGCTTCCTCGGATCGCCGCGCCAGCTCGAGATACTCCGGCCACGACACGAACCTCTCGACCTCGGGCAGCTGGACTCCGATCTTGCATGGACGCGTCATGCGGCAACCCTAGGAGGCTGCACCTGCTCCACGTCGCTCCCCGCTCCCGTTCCCCCCGACCTGGCGCCGGCGCAGTGCTCGCGATGGCATCGGATCGTGACGAGGCGGCTCTTCGCCGAAGAGGCGGTCTTCTCCTCATCGCCGTCGCCGATGCATGCCTAACGCGATCGACCACACCCGGTCGCGTGTGATGAGCGACTGAGCGCCCGTCATCCCGCCGCGAGACGACCCCGCGCACGCGATGCAGCTAGGAGAAGGGCGCCTGACTGGTCGAACCTGCCATCATCTTGACAGTTCCGCTCGCCACCACGTGTGGCCCTCGATTCGCTCGAGCCGGCGCATGCCGAGATGTCCGTCTGCGAAAACCTCGACCTCGGCACGAGTCAGCGGCCATGGTGGCCCCTTCACCTCGGAGCGCTCCTCGCGTGCGGTAGCGAGGACCAACAGAGTGCCTCTGGGTGCCACCAGCGCGGCGATGGTCTGCGCAGCGGCCGTGTGCTGCTCGGGCGGCATCGACTGCACGGTAAGACTCTCGACAACCAGGTCGAACCGACCCTGCCACTCACCGGGAAGGTCCAAGAGATCGGCAACGAGGTAGTTCACCTCGCTGGCGGGGTACTTCCCCCGCGCTGCAGCGATTGCGGTGGGTGCGAAGTCGAAGGCGGTGGTCCGGAATCCAAGCTGCGCAATGAACTCGGAGTCAGCTCCGTACCCACAGCCGACCACCAGCGCCTCGCGGCCGCCTCCCGCGAGATTCTGCGACTCGGCCCACTCCACGAGCTGCGGACGAGGAGCGCCGTAGTCCCAGGGCGGCTTGGCCCCGCCCGCCTCCGCGCCCGCGTACATCGCCTCGAACATGCCGACTGGCTCGCTCGTCACGGCTCGACACTACCGACGAGGTTGTCTCGCGCCACCACTCCAGACTGGAGAGGACGGTGATGGACTGTGGCCATGAATCTGCGTCAGGTATGACCTGCCCCTTCCGCCGCGTATGACTGTCAAGCGCGGGCCGCCTGCCTCTCGGGTCAAGTCCATTCCGTCCCCGCAAGCGGATCCGCTTGCGGGACCGGGAAGGCAGGCGGCGGCAACGCTGTCTGCTCACCGCGCACCGTTCCTCTTACAGGAACCGCCCGGACCTGCCGAGATCCGGTAAACCCGTCTGGCAGCGGCGGCGTGGTGGAGGTAAAGCGGCTGGTGGGGGTCTGAAGCTCCCCGCTTGGTAATAGGTCGCGGCTGCGTCGTGCGCTTACCGCAGCCGGCCGCGTGCAGCAGTGGGGTGGCCACCAGGATCGCGAGTCGGTGTCACATGGTGGTCAGGCACACGCTGTCGCGGCCGGTTGCGGAGCGGTTGGCGGTGCCGTGTGTTAGACGAGGATGCCCAGTGCGAGCACGAAGATCAGCCCGGTGACCGACAGCACGGTCTCCATGATCGACCAGGTCTTGAATGTCTGGCCGACTGTCATGCCGAAGTACTCCTTGACCAGCCAGAAGCCTGCGTCGTTGACGTGGGAGAAGAACAGCGACCCGGCGCCGACAGCGAGCACGACCAGCGAGGTCTCGCCGGTGCTCAGACCCTGGACCAAGCCGACCATCAGCGACGACGCGGTGATCGTTGCCACGGTCGCGGATCCGGTCGCGAGACGGATGAGCACGGCGAGCACCCACGCGAGCAGCAGTACCGAGATGTTGGCGCCCTTGGCCCAGTCGGCGAGGACGGTGCCGATGCCGGTGTCGACGAGTACCTGCTTGAAGCCGCCGCCTGCGGCCACGATCAGCAGGATTCCGGCGATTGCCGGTAGCGCGGACTCGATGGCCTTGGAGACCTGCTCCTTGGTCATGCCGGCACCGCCACCCAGGGTGAACATGGCCACGACAACGGTGATCAGCAGCGCGACCAGCGGCGTCCCGAGGACGTCGATGACCTGCTGGAACATCACGGTGTCGTCGTTGATGATGATGTCAACGAGAGCCTTGCCGAGCATCAGCACGACCGGCAGTAGCACGCTGAACATGGTGAGCGCGAACGAAGGGCGACGCCGAGTCACCACGGCCGTCGTGGTCGTGCCGGACTCGTCAGCTCCGCCGGCGACCCGGGTGCTCTCGGTGCTGGCGCTGCCACGGGTGCCGTTGGTGTTGTCCGTGCCGGGGCTGTCGAACAGATGCGGCGCCGGGATGTCGACCCAGCGCCCGGCGACACGACCGAACAGCGGGCCCGCCACGATGACGGTGGGGACGGCCACGAGCACACCGAAGGCGAGGGTGACGCCGAGGTCGGCTCCCAGGGTGTCGATGGCGATGAGGGGACCGGGGTGCGGGGGCACCAGGCCGTGCATGGCTGACAGTCCGGCGAGCGCTGGGATGCCGACGGTGATCAGGGAGACCTGGGCGCGTCGCGCGACGAGGTAGATGACCGGCATCAGGAGGACGAGGCCGATCTCGAAGAACATCGGCAGCCCGATGATCGCGCCGACCAGGGCCATGGCCCAGGGGAGAGCCCTTGTGGACGAGTGGCCGATGATCGTGTCGACGATCTGGTCGGCGCCGCCGGAGTCGGCGAGGAGCTTGGCGAACATCGAGCCGAGCGCGATCAGGATGCCGACACCGGCCGCGGTCGTGCCGAACCCGGTGCTGAACGAGACCAGCACGTCGTTGACGTTTTCGCCCGCGAGGATGCCGACGGTCAGGCCGCCGAAGATCAGCGCGAGGAACGGGTGCAGCTTCGCGACGGTGATCAGGACGACGATCAGCGCGATCCCGGCCAGGGCGGCCAGGATCAGCTGCCAGCCCGCGGCGACGGGCTGGGGGATGTCGACCGCCGCCAGCGATACGGCGCCGGGCAGAGTGGTCAGGGCGGACATCAGGACTCCTCGGTGGTGGTGTGGGCGGTGCTGACGGTGCTGCGGGCGACGGTGTCCACGTACTGCTCAACGATCGCGTCGATGTCCTGGTCGACGTCGATGACCAGGCCGCGCTCATCGGGCGCGAGCGGTTCGAGAGTGGCGAACTGGGACGCGAGCAGGGATGCGGGCATGAAATGGCCGGGCCGGCTGGACTGTCGTCGTGCAATGACCTCGCGGCGGCCGTGGAGGTGAACGAACTCGATATCGAGCAGGTAGTGCCGCAGCTGGTCGCGGTAGTGGCGCTTGAGCGCCGAGCAGCTCATCACCCCACCGTCGGCGTGCTCAGCCAGCCACTCGCCGATTGCAGCGAGCCACGGGCCGCGGTCGTGGTCGTCGAGGGGCTGGCCGGCGGTCATCTTGGCGATGTTGGCGGGCGGGTGGAAGTCGTCGGCGTCCGCGAACGGGACGCGGAGTCGCTGGGCGATCGCCGCTCCGACGGTCGACTTGCCGGAGCCTGACACCCCCATCACGACCAGCGTTTGTTGATGCGGCATGGCGGGTCCTGTCTCTCTTCTGGGTGGTCATCCACCAGGAGCCAACGGGCAACCGGTGATGCATGACCTGTGGTTGGCGTCACATCCTGCCCTAATGATCATACGTTTGCAACCTCAAGAGTTAAATAAGCCGCTCTTTGATCCATATATGACTAGGTGAGAGGATGTTTGCGTGACCACGACCTCCTCCGGCACCACCTCGTCGGGCAGCACCTCGTCTGGCAGCACCTCGTCTGGCAGCACCTCCTCGCCCGGCGACATCCACACGGAACTGCACGGCGAGCTGCACGGCGAGCTGCACGGCAACGTGCTGAGCGCGCTCGGCAGCCGGATCGTGTCGGGTGAGCTGGCGGCGGGGCAGGTGCTCACCCTCGAGGACATCGGTAACCACTACGGCGTGTCGCGAAGCGTCGCCCGCGAAGCGGTGCGCGTCCTGGAGTCAATGAGTCTGGCCGCATCGAGGAGACGCGTCGGGATCACGATCCTGCCTCGCGATCGGTGGAACGTCTTCGACCCACGGGTGATCCGCTGGCGGCTGGACGCCGGCGACCGGACCGAGCAACTGCTGTCACTGTCCGAGCTGCGTCGCGGCTTCGAGCCAGTGGCGGCCGCACTGGCCGCCGAGCGGGCCAACGCGCACCACTGCCGGATCCTGGCCGCCGCGGTCTCCGACATGGTCGTGCACGGCCGCTCCGGCGACCTAGACGCCTACCTGCTCGCCGACAAGATCTTTCATCGCACGCTGCTCGAGGCCAGCGGCAACGAGATGCTGAGCGCCCTCAGCGCTGTCGTCAGCGAGGTGCTCACGGGACGGACCCACCATGGGATGATGCCGTCGCAGCCGAAACCGGAGGCGATCGCGCTGCATGACGAGGTCGCCCGCGCCGTTCGCCTGCGCGACCCGGCAGCCGCCGAGGCGGCCATGCGCTCGATCATCGCTGAGGCCGCCTCGGCCCTGGGTGACAACTGACCCCGCGCCCGGGTGCACCACCGCTTCATGGAGTCAAAGTCGTCGTCCCAGCGCCGCTAGCCTCCGCGCGTGCACACATTCCGGATCGTCCTCGCGACCGATATCTCCGGCGTTCTGGTGACCGTTAGAGGCGAGCAGTGGCTCGGCCGCGGGAACGGCCGCGGTTCCCGAGCGCCGGACGTTCTGGCCGACCCACCAAGCATCAGTCGTAAGCGAACCACCGGCGAGCCCAGGCGCGCCGCGTGGGCTGTGCCACGACATGTCGGCCGGCGCCCGTCAAGGTCGAGACGCGCCACGCGGTTCGAACTCCCTGCCGCGAGGCCGTCAGCGGCCCGTTGCAGCCCGTCGGTGAGGCGAGCAGGTTGGCAGTCCGTGCAGTTGCACAACGAGGCGCGCCGAAAGAGTCCGCGCAGAGCTCGGATGCCTCATCTCGCGAGGTCGCTCGCCGGCATGTAACGCTCCCTGCAGTGCAGGGAACTATAAGTGTCGAGGCAGGACCGCGACGGGGGCGTCACCGTGCCTCGTGTCAAGCAGCCCGAAGAGAGGACGTAAGAGCGATGCCGTGCCCATCCCCTCCCCTGTTCTGCGATGCCCACCTCGCGCACCGCATCGAGCAGGCCGAGATTGACCTCATTTCCGCGGTCAACCACGCAGCGCGGGAGCGCCGGCCAGGCGGCTTCCTGACTCCGGTCGCCGGTGGGGTCGCGAGCTTCGCTGCCGACGGGTCGCCGTACAACAAGGTGACCGGGCTCGGGTTCGACGGCGTTCCCGACCCCGACGAGCTAGGCCTCATCGAGCAGGCCTTCGCGGCCCACGGTGCTGCGACCCAGGTGGAGCTGGCACACCTCGCCGAACCCCAGGTCGGTGAGATGCTTACGGCGCGTGGCTACCGGCTCGAGTCCTTCGAGAACATTCTCGGCCGCTCGGTCGTCGGGACCGATGCGCCGACGTCGGCCGAGCTCGACATCCGTTCCAGTCCCGACGACGAATTCGAGGAGTGGCTGGCAGTGATGGCGGACTCCGCGGCACACCCCGACGCCGAGGGTGTCCCCTGGCACGAGGAGTTCCCGCGCGCGATCTACGAGGAGGCGATGCGTGACGGTGCAGCATCCGGCATCCGCCGGTACGCCGCACTCCGCCACGGCGTCCTCGCCGGAGGCGCCGAGCTCCGTGTCGTCGACGGGATCGCGCAGTTCGCCGGAGCCGCCACTGCCCCGGCCCACCGGCGCAACGGGATCCAGAACGCGCTGCTCTCCACCAGGCTCGCCGATGCTGCCGCGGAGGGGTGTGACCTGGCCGTGATCGTCACCCAGCCGGGGTCGAAGTCCCATCAGAACGCGCAACGTCGCGAGTTCCACCTGCTCTACACCAGGGCGATCCTCGTGAAATCCCCCGCGGCAGCCTGACCCGGCTGGGACCACCCGAGACGACCTCAGGATCGCGATCCTGACCTGGATCGAACGGACCTACCACCGCCGACAAGCCGCACTCGGTCGATTGATCCCCATCGGGTACGAGACCATCATGACCACGCCGGCCACTCTGGCCGCGTGACCCAACCTGTCACCGATCCTGCAGCAGTCCCGTGCTCCAACAAGGCGTGAACGCGGGCGACCGTTCCACCAGAGCGTTGGCAACCGCGGCCAAGGCGGACGACCGACTGGGCGCGGCGCTGCTGCTCCCTCATGTCGAGCACCAGGGGTCATCGGCGGACGCCAGGCGATTAGGCATCAGGACCGCGGCCCCGGTGGCCCCGCGCAAAGTAGGAGCCTGCACGGGGCACCGGGGCCTAACGAAACGTCAGCTCGCAAGGCGCCTGCCGCTTTGTCCTGCTTTGTCGCCTTGAGGGGACGACTGGCGGACTTTGGCGGCCCCAACCTGAACCGGAACTGAATTGACCGCTTGCCCGCCGAACTTCACCTGTTGGGTGCGCGGCGACTAGCTCACTCGCACGGGCCTCTTGACTAGATCTGCGTGCTTCACGAGTTCGAGGTGATCCCGCACGACGCCGATCGTGTGGACGATGCCGTAGAACGCGCGGCGCAGGACTTGGCGGTGCTGGAGGAGCCCGAGCTACCGGATTGGACGGGACGCTTCGTGTACACCCGACAAGAGCTCCCGATTGACACCCTCGATCGCGCTTCATGGTCGATACCCGCGGACGATTCCCGCGCACACTGTCGGTCGCGACCTTCACGCGTCGTTCGAGAGAGGCCGGCAGTGGCTCCGGCCAAGGACCACCGTCAGCTGCGCATCGGCCAGATCCGCAGCCAGTCAGTGCATTGGCAGAAGTGCTAACAGGCATCCTCAGGCAAACTCGCCGCTGCGCATAGCGGCCTCCCTCGGGGGCTCGGCGACGCCGGAGTTCCCGTCTCCCGGCAGGCTGAGACGACCTGACATCACGGCCAAGGCCGACTCCCCCTGTGACCTCTGGGCTCATTGGCAAAGAGGTCGCCGAGATCGACCTTCCGCAGACATTCGCCCGCACATGCACGCTCACGACGACGACTCATAAGCACTCCAGCCGCCACGCGAAGTAGCCCATCCCGCCGCCTGTCGGCGCGAGCCGGCTTACCGGATGCCGAGATCCGGTTAACGCTCAGCGGGGTTAGGCACTTGATCTTTCGGACATAACCGACGTGCAGACGCTGACCAATCGGCGAAACTTCCCCCGGGGTCCTGATCGCCCACACCTCACTGACGCGTGACGTCTTACCCTCCACCCGATAGTTGACTTGACCCTTGGTCCCAGGAATGAGGACACCCGACGCTGCCCGGGTGACCTTTCGCGGTTCCGGGTCGTCACGAGAGGGGTCTGGTAAGAACTGAGATTGCGGCAAAGCTGGCGTTGGCTATCCGGGTCAAACCCGGTTCGAAGGTTTCTTCAAGCGACCGCTGTCAGGATCACCAATCGCGGCTCAGTGTTGTGCGCCGGGACATTGTGAGCACGGGAGGGAACGGGCCAATGCGTCCACAGCGGGGGATCCGGCTGCACTTGGTCGCTCTGGTTCTGATGTCCCTCGTCGTCTCCGGTTGCGGCAGTCAAGGTTCTGGCGACGCCGCGCGCGAACCCGGCACCGCCCAAGCATCTGTGGTGGACCCGGTGTGCGACTCGGTGGAGACGCTGTTCGCGCGGATGCGGGTCGATGCCGCGCGCTCGCGCTGGTCACCGGAGGTCCAGCCATTCGACAAGATCATGGCTGCCCGAGTACGCAATCTTGCGCTCCAGCTCGCGACAGAACAGCGAAAAGCTCACAGCGACGACGTGCGAGTCCAGATCAAGCAGAACATGGAGGCGCTGGACGGGCTGGGCGAGGCGATGGGCGGCCATGACGCCGAAGAGGTGCTGGCGGCCGTTCGGCGCATGCGGATCGCCTACGACCCGCTGAAGGGTGTGTGTCGCATCGACGGCGCCTCACCCCCCACGGCCGCGGAACTGAAGGCGGCGCAAGAGGCTCCGAAGCTCACACGCCGTCCCCCAAGAAGCGCGGTCTGCAAAGCGACCGACGAGATCACCGCCAAGATGAGAACGGTGTCTGCAGCGTGGTCTCCCAAGGACCACCCGTTCGATCGCGCAACCGCGAAGCGGACACGTGAACTTGGCCAGGACCTGGCAGCTCTCGCAAACACGGCGAAGCCGGAACCTGTAGACGTTGCGATCCGCGACAGCGCCGCGATGCTGGAGGGCATCGCAACAGCCATGGATAGCCGCAACCGCAGCGCCGTGTACACGGCGATTGGCAGTGCGCAGGTGGCCTACGCAAATCTCCTGAACGCGTGCAACGCGCCGTGACTGGCGCCAGTCGGTCGGTGGGCGTCAACCGGGCATGAGCTCGCCGATGTGTTGCCGCCGAGCAGAACGAACGAACGACCTGACCTACGGGACCGAACTTCCGCGTGTCGCCGACCTGCCCCCGGTGCCGTCTAGCCACCCCGGCGGCGCGACTAGGATCGGAAGCCGGCGACGTACTCGCTTCGAACCGAGGGGGTGGGAGCAGCCATGGCTCGTGGGGACCACATCTACGTCCGTCCGCGGGCGCCGCTACAGCCACCACGGCGTCGACTGCGGCGACGGGACAGTGATCCACTACGTGGGTCCGCGGGGCAGCAACCGCCACGTCGATCGGACACCGCTCCATGCTTTACGGGAAACGGCGATGACGTGGTCATCCGGGCCGAACACGGCTGAAGACGCGTCACCCGACATCCGGACATCAGCGTAAGTCGCTTTGAGTCAAGGGTTTGGCCGGTGCCTCGTCCGTCGTCTGTCCCTGCATAGCTTTATGGGGCTGGGCCCGGCAGCGTGTAATCGGGTTGGTGAGACGACGGGCGGGGCTGCCCATGATGTGCGGCGAGGTACTCGTTGGTCCTCAATGCCGCGTAGGGCTCGCCCCGACCGTCTGCTTGGTCCGCCGCGACGACCCGTCAGGCTGCCATCGGTGTCACGGCGTGACGCCTGCCGTAGGTGGCGATGTCGGGGTCCCAGGCCTGGCCGGTGGTGACCACCGCGTGCAGGTGCCGCAGGATCGCGGCGGCGATCACGGTCTGGGCCTGGGTGGGCTTGAGCTTGTTGTGCTCGCGGGTGGTCAGGTGTCGGTACCGGGCGGCGTAGACGGGGTTGGCGCGTTGGGCTCCCCAAACCGCGCGCCACGCCGCGACCCGTAGCCGTGGGCGTCCTTGCCCGGTGAGCTTGGTGCGGCCGACGAAGGTGCCGGAGAGTTTCTCCCGTGGTGCCAGGCCGGCGTGCTTGACCAGGCCCGGGCGGTGGTGAACCGGCGCGGGTCGCCGGTCTCGGCGAGGATCGCTGCAGCACCGACCGCAGACAGGCCGGTGATGGAGGTGACCAGCTCGGTCAGCTCGAGCTCGTCGAGCACGGCGGTCATCCGCTGTTCGGTGTCGGCCAGCTTGTGCTGGTTTGGCACCAGTCCTCCAGCAGCAGCTGCACCCGCTCCAGGGCACCGCGGCGGTGCGCGATCACCCCGGCCGGGTCGGCCAGAGCGGTGAACAGGTTGCGGACGATCCGCAGGCAGGGTTTCTGCCCACCCCGCTTGGTGATCTCGCGGCGCACCGCGGTCTCGAACCGTGCCGGGCCGAGGCGCCGGGTGCGGTCGAAGTCCCCGCCGTCGCGGTCCAAGACCACCCACATGGCCGCGGCCCAGGTGCGGGACCGGAACGGCTGCCGGGCGACCTCCAGCGCGGCCGGCCACACGCACTCGAGCAGGTCGCGGATCTGCTGGATCTGGGAGACCGCTTCCGACGATCAGCTGTTCGCGGCGGGCGCCGAGGTGGCGCAGCCGGCCCCAGGTCTCCTCGACCGGCTCGGGGACGTAGCAGCGCAGCTGGGCGGTCAGCCGGGCGATCAGCACCGCGTCCTTCTCATCGGTCTTGTCGAAGGTCAGGTCCTCGCTGCGCCGCGCCCACGAGGTCTGCATCGGCTGCACACACACGAACGGCATCGCCCGGTCCGCGGCGAGCTGGCCCAGCACCCGCCACCGGTGCCCGGTCGGCTCACACGCCACCGTCACCCCGGCGAACCCCTTCGCCGTGGCGCGGTCCGCGGCCCAGTCCAACGCGGCCCCGAGATCCCAGGCCTGGCACCGGAACGTCCGTCGGGCCAGCACCCTCGAGTCGTGGTCGGTACACCACCACCATCTGCTTCTTGTCGGCCAGGTCGATCCCGACGATCGCGTTCTCCACCGGCACCAGCTCCCGCAGCCGGGCCAGCCGGGCGTTGCGGTTGCGGTCACCACGGGAGACACCATTACCGTTGTTCATGAACGTCCTCCTTATGCGATGGGACACCAAGCCCGACAAGCGCATCAGGGGGACGTTCCTACGTCCGGGACGACACGCAGAACGTCTTTCTATGCCGCAGACAGCGTGCGCTGCGGCCACTCGGTTCGAATGGCTGGCGCATTTCGGATCACGTGCATAATGCCGAGGTCCAGTAACGGCGAGCACTCAGTTGATGACGGCCAACCCTCGCCCGGCACGCTCTCGACGGACGCCGGCCCGGAACCAACCACCACGTGGCTGCCATCAGAAGCGAGACGCCACGCGATGATTCGGCCCAATCCGCGCGAACTCCCGGTGACCAGAGCAACTCTCGTGCTCGTGCACCCATTCAGTCCCATCTCATCCATCACCCGACGTAGAGCCACGCAGTTGCGTCGGGTGCAGGCCGCCCGCTTGATGTCATGCGCAAGCGACCGCGCGGGCGCCGTGGTGCGATTGGGCGATTCCCATCAGCATGAGTGGACGACTGTCGTGCACGTACTTCGTGACCGGCAGCTGGAGCCGTGGTTGGCAGAGCGCGTCACGCAGCGCGCGACCGGGCGCGACTCCAAGCTCGGCATGCAGGATCCTGGCGCTGGTGACGTACTGGCGTTGAGCGGCGAGGTCGTCTCCCACGAGTCGATAGAGCCCGACGAGCAGCGCGTGGCTGTCCTCATCGAGCCGCGACAGGGCGCTGAGTCGCACCGCATGTCCGATGGCAGTCTCATAGGCACCCTGGCTGACCGCAGCGAGGGCAGCCTCCCGCAAGACCACGGCTGTGGCTACCGCCACTCTTCGTTGGGCACCCAACAGCCATGAATCGAAGTCGAATGCTCCCCGCAAAGTGAATCCCTCGAGCAGCTCGGAGCCCAATGCCCGCACGCGGAACGCGTCTTCGCTCGGGCCCGCGAGCACGACTGAAGCGTCGACGACGACGCGAGGGCTCAGTTGGAGTCTGACCGGATCATCCGCGATAGTGATGTCATCGCCGAGTGCACGGCGCAATTCCGACAAGCCCCAGCGCAGTGCACGGAGCGGGTCGTCGGTCTTCTCGAACAACAGCGACGCCAGCTCCCGTCGGGTGGCCGGCCGCTCGCACAGCAGCAGGTAGGCAAGCAGTGCCCAGCTCTTGCGGCTACGCATCCGGTAGCCCGGGTACGGCCCTTCGATACTTGGCCGGCCGAGCAGGTGGACTCGGCGGCCGCCAGCCGCAGCAGCCCTCATGCCGGAGCCTGACCAGCGAGGCCGAGATCGCGATGTGGCTCGTACCCCGGGACATCCTCGATGCGGTGCCACACCGGCAGACCGCGTTCGCGGGCGATCGCGACATCCTGGTCTGCACCCGTCGAGGCACCCGGGAGTCGGAGCACCGCGTTGCAGTGTGCCAGCAGTCGCCGCGCGGTCGGGTACATCACCTGCTCGGCCAGCTGGTCGGTGACGGCCATGACACCCACCGAGCGCAGGACCGGCAACGCCACCCACTCACCGATCATCGGCACGTGCCCGGCCAGGAAGACCGGCCACGCGGCTTGTTCCAACCGGGCGAGGTTGGCCGCCATCAGATTCTCGTCGTCAGCGGTGCCTGATCGGTAGGGGCCGGCGATCAGGATGAGCAGTGGGGCGGTCATGCCGCTACACTAGGCATAACACGTATTAATGCGCAAGAACATGGAGGAGTGTGGAGTGCTCGCAGCACAGCGCCGGGACCTTCTGGTGAGTCGCCTACAACGCGACGGGCGGCTGGTCGCCAAGGACGTGGCCGCTGAGCTAGGGGTGACCGAGGACAGCGTTCGCAGGGATCTGCGCGAGCTCGCCGCGGCCGGGTTGTGCCAGCGCGTGTACGGCGGCGCCCTGCCGGTCTCACCGGCCGTCGTCGACTACGCCGCCCGCAGTGTCGTTGCCGTTGAGAGCAAGCAGCGGGTGGCAGCCGCCGCCGCGCGGCTCATCCAGCCAGGCACCACGGTGCTGCTCGATGGCGGCACGACGACCTTGGCCGTGGCCCGCGCCCTCCCTGCTGACCTGACGCTCACCGTTGTCACGCACAGCCCGACCATCGCCGCTGCGCTCGTCGACCACCCGACGGTCGAGGTGTACGTGATCGGCGGCAAGCTGTTCAAGCACTCCGCGGTGACCTGCGGCGCAGGCGCCAGCGAAGCGGCGCAACTGATCCAGGCCGACTTGTTCCTCCTTGGCGTGACGGGAGTTCACCCCGAGGCGGGTCTGACCACCGGCGACCCGGACGAGGCAGCCATGAAGCGCACCCTCGCTGGCAGAGCGGCCGACACCTACGTGTTGGCGAGCAGCGAGAAGATCGGCGCTGCGTCACCTTTCAGCGTGCTGCCACTAGCCAGCGTCACTGGGATCATCACCGATGCGCCGCCCGAGCATCCCGTTCTGACTCTTCTCCGTCGCGCAGGAACCCGCATCCTTGGTACGACTGACTAGGCCGCCACCAACGCAGCGATAGTGATTCTGGTTTCCGAACGCGCCGGTTGAGGCGCTCATCGGGTTACGGCTGCCCCTGACGATGCGGCGGCGACTGCTATCGCTTCGACTTCGACCAACTGCTCGGGGTATCCCAGGACCATCACACCTAACAATGTGCTGGGCACGTCGTGGCTGCCGAAGGCAGCACGGATAACCCGCCAGGCAGTGACCAGGTCGTCACGCTGGGTCGACGCGACGAAGACGGTGGTCTTCGCAACATCGGTCAGCCCAACGCCTGCGGCGTCCAGGGCCACGGCGAGGTTTGCCATCACCTGTGTGGCTTGGGCAGCGACATCGCCGGGTGAGACGACGGCTCCCTCGACGTCGAGAGGACAGGCACCGGCGGTGAACACCAGCCGCCCCGGCGGCGTGATTGCCGCGTACGCGTACGGGCTGGTCTGGGCAAGGGCACTGGTGTGCACGAGTTCAACGAGTGTCATCGGGGAGGTCAAGCAGTTGATCTCGCCTGTCACCACAGGTAGCTCCGTGGGCGAACAGGCCGGCGACTGAAGGTGCTGCCATGACGAAGAACCCGACGGCGAGCCGCTAGGCCTGTCTCGGGTCGTCACACCCTTCGTCAAACGCCGGCTTGGTGCCATCAAAGCCGCGAGCCCGACGAACCGCGCCGGACCGAGCAACCAGGAGGAACCAACATGGCACTGCTCATGGACGCACACACGCTCGAGGGCGCTGTCTCAGCGCGCGACGTGGCCACGGCGCACCAGGCCGATCTCGCCACCCAAGGAGCCTACGGCGTGAGCTACGAGCGCCACTGGGTGGACGAGGCGGCCGGCAAGATCTCTTCTGCCTCGTCAAGGCGCCGGATGCAGAGACCGCCCACACAGTGCACCGCAAGGCCCACGGGCTCGTCGCCGACGAGATCAACCAGGTCGCCGAGGGCGCCTGAGGCCCTGCGCCGTGCACCACAAGCGAGTGCGGCGCCGGCCACCTCAAGGCGATCCAAGGTCACCAGTCACCGCTCGTCGAGCGGCAAAGCCACACCGATGGAAAGGTACACAAGATGAGCTCCATGCACGAAGACATCGCTCGCGCGCTGGTCCAGGAGCGCCTGGCCTCGGCACGCCGAGGACAGTTGGTACGCCAGGTCAAGAGCGGTCGCCGCGACGCGCGTCGAGCCAACCGATGGGGACTTCCCGGCCGGTGGCGAACACGATTGCTCCGTCGTCGACCCGTCGCCGAAACGCCGTCGACAGTGACAACCATGCTGCACGGACCGACACCACTGGAGTCCATCCTCGAGCGGATCGCTGAGCTGATTGTCGGGAGGGGGACGCGGACCGAGATGGCGACCCTTTGCGCGATGTCGGCCGCGACCGGTCACCTTTCTCCTGGGGCCGCGGCGGCGCTGGTGGACTGGGACGGCTCGGAGGCCGCCCGACTGCGCGCCTTCGGCGTCGTGCACGGAGTCGTCCTCCGGGACCTGGACGCCCAAGACCGCTCTCGGCTTCTCGCCCAGCTCACGGGCACGGCACGCGCCGTCACCTCGGTCGAGGGTCCCCGCGTCGACTCAGCGAACCGAGAAACGGACGGACCGCCGGATGAAGGCCGCAGCGAGGCGGCCTGACAAGCTGTTTTCGGACCACGTCGGTCTGTGCGGCGCTGGGCTCTGTGGTGCCGGAAAACACTCGGTCCCCGGTCCCACGAGGGTGTTCGGTACGCGGGTCCGCGATACCTGGACCAGACACGGGCATCCGTGGGCGGCCCTGCTCGACGCACGTTCACGCTCCATCCGGCCGGCGGACTCCATCTCGTCATCCGCAGGGTGATCCGGCACTACCATGGCGTGTACCCCGCGCCAGAGACCGGCCGACGACAGCAGGGCCACCGTGGCCATGCGAGCAGTAGTCCACGGCCTCCATGTCGGCTGGTTGCCGTGGATCCGTGCGAGAACACCACCGCGTCGACGCCTTGCACGGCCTCAGACAGCGACTCGAGGTGGGTGATGTCTCCCACGACCGCTTGGACATCGGCGGAAAGGCCGCGCGCTCGCCCGGGTGCTGCGCACCGGGGCGCGCGGACGTGGTATCCGACCCGGACTCTCTCCTCGACCACGTGGCGACCGATGCTGCCGGTACCGCCGATCACCAGAACGGTGCGAGGACGGTCGGTCCTCGGGTCATCGGTCGCCCGATCTGCGGGCGGCGCTTCGCGCCGTGCTAGGCCGGAGCCCGTTCTCGGTGGCGGTGGTTTGCGGGACGCCCGTGTTCCCGCGATGGGCTGTGATACGGCAAAGCGCGCCCGCACCGGGGGTTGTCGCAGATGCGCTGGGGTGACGCCCGACACTCGCAACCGCTGGACCAAAGGTGCGAACCCGACCCCCGACCGCCCTCGTGACACTCGCCCGGAAACTGCTCGCGATCCGTTGATCGAGCGGGGACAAGGTGAGCCGTCATTCCGCCGCGAAGCGGCGACACACGGCCAGGGTCTGCCGCGTGGACACCCGCGGTTCCTTATCGAAGGGATGCTGGAGCGAGCACGCTCAGGTGGATCACTGAAGGGTTCAGGTCTCATTCGAAGAAGTCCTCGTCGATCTCGACGACGTGAACCGTCTGCTTGACCTGGACTCCAACGCCGAACCGAATCATCAACCTGGCCAAGCGCTGACCGTCGATCAGGATGACACGGGTCGGCAGGTTGGCGACGTAGTCGCGACCGCCCTGGCTAAAGCGACCGGAAGTGATGAAGACGCCCTGGTTCGCCTGGTTGCCGTGGAGTGCGCCGACGAACGCCTGGATCTCTGGCCGTCCCACGGCGGCATCAACTGCGTAGCGTTTGGCCTGAACGTAGATCCGGCTGAGCCCGAGCGCATCCTGGTCGACGATGCCGTCGATACCGCCATCGTTCGAGAGTTGGGTCCGAGTTGCATTGCCCTCGGCACCGCCGTAGCCCATCGCCATTAGGAGGTCGAGGACGGCTTGTTCGAAGAACGCCGGCTCCTGGGCGTGCAAGCGCCCGAGAAGGTCGTCGGCGACGTCAGCGTGGATCAGGTCGATCCCCTGACCAATTTGCTCCTCCGGACTGAGCCGGGACTGCACGTTCGCCACGGGCGCGTCGATCGCAGACTTGGCCGCCTGAGCGGCAGCCAGAGACTCCGTGTATGCAGGAATAGTGCGTAGCTCCTTCTGCGTGATCCCCTGCGGATACTCACGCAGCAGTGCCCTGCCGACATCGGTGATTTGGTAAAGCCCCCGCGCGATGGACGCTCTACCGCCTTGGCCCGGGCCAAGTCTGAGGCCGCCCAGCCGATGCGATCATGGTGCCGCAGCATCCCGGACGAGATCACCTCCTCCCGCTCCGCAGCGGTGAGAACGACGTGGTCGGCCACGAGTCCGTACAGATCGCGTAGCCGCCGGGTCTCGCCATCCGCAAGTACCTCGAGAACCGGCACCATGAACTGGTCCCACGTCAGCATCGGCATTGCTTCAGCCTAGGGCTGTCACCACGTCGGGGGCCGCGAGCGGGACCGAAGAATCCCTTGGGTCAGTCGGAGCAGGCAACAAACCGAGCACAGTCATTCCGCCGCAAGTCGGCGCCCGTCGGCGACCGGATCTGCTTGTTATGCCGGTGAGCGGTCGACTGCGCAGCGCACCGGACCCGTCCTGCGATCAGGACTGTGATGGGATGAGAGCCAACCTCCGGCGGCAGGAGATGGCAGTGGCGGCGGACGCTCCGTTCGGCCGCTACTGGGCGGCGGCGACGATCAGTTCGTTTGGCACCGCGGTCACGACTGTGGCAATGCCGGTACTGGTCGTCCAAGAACTGGACGCATCCGCATTCTCCGTTGGTGTCGTCAACGCCGCGCAGTTTGTGCCCTACGCGGTCCTAGGACTCGTTGCCGGGGTCTACGCCGATCGATGGCGGCGCCAGCGGATCCTGGTTTGGAGCAGCCTCGGACGAGCTGCCACGCTCGGGGCGGTGCCGGTGTTGTGGGCGTTTGGGGCGCTGGAGGTATGGACGCTCGTCGTGTTGCTCTTGGCGTTTGGCGCGTTCTCGGTGTTTGCCTTCGCTGCCACTCAGTCGCTGCTGCCGCTTCTGGTCCCTCGCATCCGGCTGGTCCCGGCAAACGCCCGGCTCGACCAGAGCGACGCCGCGGCGCAGACTCTCGGCCCTGCACTCGGTGGGGGCCTGGTTGGTCTGCTCGGTGCCCCCCTCGCCATCGCGGTCGATGCGGTTAGCTACCTCGTGGACGCCATGCTGAACGCGGGACTTCGGGTTGATGAGTCACCTGCCGAACGCGCCGTCCAGCGCCACCTAGGGCGCGAGATCCGTGAAGGTTTGCGATGGACCTACCGGCACCCCACCCTGGCTCCACTGTCAGTGTCGACCCACGTCTGGTTCGTCGCCAACGCGGCAGGGTTCACGGCGCTCACCGTCATCGCTCTGCGCCAGATGGGTCTGTCGGCGTTCGTGTTCGGACTGTTGGTCGCGTGTAGTGGGCTCGCCCGTCTCGTCGGCGCAACCGTCGCGCCCACAGTCGGACGCCGACTCGGCACCGGACCGGCAATCATCGCAACGCGATCGGTCTACCCCCTTGCCTGGATCCTGGTCGCCGCGGCACCCGACGTTCCCACCGGTGTGGCGCTGCTTGGCGGAGCGTTAGTACTCCAGGGCCTCGCCATGGGCGTCGAGAACGCCAACGACACGGGGTATTGGCAGATCGTCACCCCTGACAGGTTGCTCGGTCGGGCGAATGCCACGAGACGCTCGGCGAACCGCTCGGCCGGAGCACTCGGCGCCGTCCTTGGCGGGATAGCACTAACCGTGTTCGACGAGAGACTGACCCTGATCGGCGTGGCAGCCTTGACCGTCGTGTCGGCGATGATCGTTGCTGTGTCCCCGATGCGGACTGTGCGCGTCGACCTGACTGCAGACTGCTCGACCAGCCAGACGACGCACCCATTGGAACCCGCAGCGCCCGCTCCCATGCCGCAGACAGCGTTCGCGCTGCGGCCATCCGGTCATCAGCGTGAGGGCGGCTACGCTCGCCCGGAGCCGCGATCCGCTCGTGCCGATGAGCGGGCGCAGCGGACACAGGGGGAATCAAGGCCAGAGGACGTAGGACGGGCACCTCGCATCAGCCCGGTGTCGGACGTCAGCTGGTGCGTCGGGTGCTCCCGTCGGCGAGGTGCAGGGTGTACGACCACGTCTCGGCTGGCTGGTCGGAGCTCTGCTTGCTGGACGGCCACCACGCAGCGAACCGGTTGCCGGCCACCGAGGCCTCGATGTCGAGACCCGAGGAGGTGTGCACGGTGATGCCGGTGACGTCGCTGCCCACGTAGCCCTCGACCGAGCTGAACCATCCCTCCTCGGTGGTGCCCTGCATGCTCGTTGTCTCGTCGATGCGGTCGGGGTCGAGGGTGGGGGGCGCGAGTGTGTCCGTGTCATAGCTCCCGAAGAAGTCCTTCCGGGCGGTGGGGTCCTGCCCGACGAGGTCGTCGGGCATCAGGCAGATCGCCTCCGTCCCGGTGCCGGCGAGCAGTAGGTAGGTCCATTCGCCACGTCGCTCCGCCATCGCGATGCGCTCTCCCCGGTCTGGCACGTCGAGGACGGCGCGGCAGGTGGTGGCGGCCTTGGAGGCGGCCAGGTCCGTGAGGGGTTCGGGCGTCGGCGTCCACGATCCGTACGCGGTGCCTCCACCGAGCAGCAGTCCGGGGATGGCGATACCGGCGGCGCCGGCCAGAATCAGAGTCACCAGCAGTCGACTCCGGCGCCGGAGCAGTCGGTCCGCCTCGAGCAGGACGGGTTCGTCGCTGGGTGTCGCCACGATGCGGGCGAACACCGCGTCGGCGCGTTCGCGCTCCGCCTCGGTCATGTCGGTCCTTGGTGCGGGGTCGAGGTGGCGCAGGGCTTCCGTGGCCCCGGTGTCGGCAGCGTGCCTTCTCATCGGGGACTCCTCTCTGGAGCAGGGCGGCCGGGCCGGGGGTCGCCTGCGGTGGTGGAGGTGACATGGCGTCGCAGGGTGCGCCGGGCACGGGACAACCGCAGGCGAAAGGCGGTGGAGGAGATGCCCAGCACTGCCGCTGCCTCGGGTGCGGTGAGCCCGTCCAGGACGGAGAGTGCGATCGCTTCTTGGTCAGTCGTGCTCAGGAGCGGCCAGGCTGCGGCGATGTCCGCCCGACAGGCAATGAGATCGGGGTGGTGACCATCGTCCGCGGGACCGTGCCGGACTTCGGCGAGGCGGACCGCGACGGCATCGTGCCTGTCCTCGCGGCGACGGGTGTTCTGGAGGGTCTTGCGGGCCACGCCGAAGAGCCAGGCGCGCGCGGCCGAAGGGTCGGCCTGGAGGTCGTCGAGGCGGCGCCACGCGACGAGCATGACATCACCGACAACGTCCTCGGCGTGAGTTGGATGCACACGTCTGCGGCCGTGTCGACGACGCCGTCTTCGTGCTCATGTCTGAGCCGGCGGAGCCTCATGGGGAGCGCGGACAGCTGGCCGGCGGTTCAGGGCAACGGCCAGGCCCGGGAAGACCATGACTGACAGCACGCCCGCGCCGACCAGGGCGGCGGCGTTCTCCGGGAGCATCTCGCCGCTGTCCAAGCCCACCGCGGCGAGCGCCACCAGCAGGGGAAGCGACGTGGCGGTCAGCAGCATCATCTGCACCCGTTGGGGCAGGACCAGCTCTCGTCGGTAGAGGAAGAACGACGGAAGGCCGCGCACGGCCAGGAGGAGGAAGAAGAAGACCACCAGGCGTGCCGGGGCCTCCGCGATGGAGCCGAGATCCAGACCCATCCCCGAGGAAACGAAGAACACCGGAATGAAGAAGCCATAGCCCAGGGCGTCCAGCTTGCCCTCCAGAGCGTCCACGTCTCCCGGCGCCCATCGGCGCAGAACCACGCCTGCCAAGAACGCGCCGAGGACGACGTCGAGCCCGATGTCGGCGGCGAACACCAACAACCCGAACAGCAGCATCACGGTCAGCCGCAAGGTGGTCTGAGACGTCGAGTCCTCGCCCCGCTCGGAGATCGACTCGAACCGCTCGAGGCGGGCCAGGCGTGGCAGCCAGACCAGCCCCAGCGCCAGCACACACATGACCACGAGGGAGAGCAGGCCGAAGATCCGACCCTTGGATCCGAGGAAGATCGCGATGCCCACGATCGGGAAGAACTCACCGACCGCGCCGGTGGGCATGATGGCCCGCCCCAGTGGGCCGCTCAGCATGTCGTTGTCGCGCAGAATCGGGAGCAGGGTCCCCAATGCGGTCGTGGTGAGTGCCAAGGCCACCGGTACGAACGCGTCCACGAAGCCGGCGGCTGCGAGCACGCCGGTGACCGCGATCGAGACCACGGCGCTGACCAGCCACCCCGCCATGGCCAGTCGCCCGCTCCGCTCCCGGAAGTAGCCGAGATCGAGCTCGTAGCCGGCGAGTAGGAAAAGGAACCCCAGGCCGACGTTGGCGACCAGCTCGATTGAGTCGGGCTTCGCGAGCCCGGCAACCTCAGGACCGATTAGCACCCCGCCGACAATCAGCACGACCACTTGTGGCACCCGGAACCGGGAAAGGAGGGCGCACACGAACGGCGCGGCGGCCGAAACGATGGATACGACCAGCAGAGCGCTCAAGCCGGTGTCGAGGTCCACGGCGCTCCTCTGTCAGAACACGGTGGCCCAGTCGTGCTTGATGCTCACGACCGTCCATCCACTGGATCTTGCGCGGTCATTGGCCCGTTCGGCGCCCGAGACGGGGTCGTCTTGCAGGAGGAGCAGGCGAAGGGTGGGCTGGTCAGCGTGCTCGGTGTAGTCGAGCACCTCGATCTCGCCGTCGGAGTTCCCAGCGGCCAGCAGCGGCCGTCGTCCAAGGCGGTTCCAGATTCGGACCGCCCTCCCACTCGTCGGCGGCTCGGTCACGCCCGTGCTTGCTCGCCTCGGTTCGGCTTGCTCGCCTCGGTTCGGTCGAACATGTCCAAGTGTCACATGGAATCTGTCTCCCACGCCCGCCGCATCACTCCGTAGGGGTGAACCTCGGCTCGAGAAGGCGACCGGGCGGAGCGAGGTCTCCATTTCTCACCCCGGGGAGAGGGGGTGGCGGTGACCGTGATGGTCATGATCTCCCCCGACGCGCGAGGCGGCGAAACGCTGCGCGAAGCTGTTCGGGTTGACGATGTCAGGATATGGCTATGCGTGACCCGCCGACGCGGGGCCTGGCGCGCGGGGTTCCGGCTCGCCGCGGTTGCCGCGTCGTTCGTAGGCCGCCGAGCCGTCGGACTTGGGCGGCGGGTCGGCGGGAGGGCGCCCTGCTGAGCTGATCGCTGCGGAGGTTCAAACGCGTACGGCGGAGCAGCTGTTCGGAGTCTTGGGTGAGCTCAAGGGTGGCGCGAGGAAGGTCGGCCAGTGGCTGTCCGCGATGGAGGCCCCTGCCAGAGCAACTGGCTGGTCCCTATGGCGAGGCGTTGGCTCGGCTGCAGGATGCTGCCCCGCCGATGCCCACGAGGATCATCTACCAGGTGCTCGCCGATGAGCTCGGCCACGACTGGCCGGATCTGTTCGACCGGTTCGAGGCCACCCCGGCTGCAGCCGCAAGCATCGGCCAGGTGCACCGGGGCGGTCTGGCACGACGGGCGCTCGGTCGCAGTGAAGGTCCAGTACCTGCGTGCCGGTGACGCCTTGGAGACCGACCTGCGCCAGCTGCGCAGGCTTGTCCCACTGCTCCGGGTTGCCGCCCCCGGGTTGGACGCGCGCTGGACACATGCCCGTGCCGACCGCCACATCTCCGACTGCACCTGCGGCCGGGAGAGAACCGAGCACTTCGACCAGAGCGCGTTACCGGTGCGGTGCTGATATCGAGTGCGGTGTCGCGGAGGACAGGGAAACGAGCGGAGGCCAGGACAGCAAGGTCGGCAGGGTCGAGGCCGTCTGGCGCGGCTCGGGGTCAGACCGGCGCGATGGTCTCGGCTGCCAGCATGTTGCGGGACGTCAACCAGCCGACCAGCGTTCTCCCTTCCTCGTCCAGGACTGCGACGACGGGTATGACGCCGCTCTCCAGCGCCGGAAGTGCCTCGGCAAGCGAGGACGACGCGTGCACGGTCCGCGGCTGCTCGACGAGGTCGCCGGCCTTCGCTGTATCCGCGCCGGCGGCGAGCTGCTCGGCCATCCGGCGAGCCGTGACCACTCCTTCGAAGGCGCCGTCGTTGCCGACGATCGCGATCTGCCCGTGGCCGGTGTGCTCCAGCAGCGGCACCAGCATGCCGAGCTCGGCAGCGGCGTTCGTGGTGGCCCCGACCGGGTCCATGACCTGCGCGACAGGCGTCTCGCGCAGGCGGCGCGCGCCGACGGGTTCGGTGAGGTCGACGCCGCGTCGTCGTAGCTTCGCGGTGTAGATCGTGTCCGCCGACGAGCAGTTGGCTGACGCCTGTGGCCAAGACGATCGCGACCATGAGCGGCAGGATGATGGAGTACTCGCCGGTCAGCTCGAAGAGGATGACAACCGCAGTGATCGGCGCGCGGGCGGCACCGGCGAACACCGCCCCCATGCCCAGCAGCGCGTAGGTCCCGGAGGATCCGGCCATTCCGGGGGCGAGGAGGTCGGCTGCCTGGCCGAACGCGGCGCCGAGCATCGCGCCGATGAAGAGACTCGGCGCGAACACCCCGCCCGACCCGCCGATCCCGATGGTGAGGCTCGTCGCCAGCATCTTCCCCACGAGCAGAACGAGGAGGAACCCGATGCCGTAGGCCCCGGTCACGCCGTTGCCGAGCACCGGGTAGCCGACGCCGTACATCTGCGGCAGTACGAGCAGGAGCAGTCCGAGCAGGACGCCGCCGACGCCGGGTCGGAGCCATTCAGGGCCGCGCCACGCCCAGTCGCAGAGGTCCTCGAGGGCGTAGAGCACCCGCGTGAACCCGACCCCGACCAGCCCGGCCACGAGGCCGAGCACGCCGAAGAGCAGGAACTCCGAGACGTGGTGCACCTGGAACGTCGGCAGGCTCAGGAAGGGGTCGTCGCCGAGGGCGGCACGGCCGATCACGCTGGAGGTCACTGCGGCGAGGACGACCATCCCGAAGGAGCGCGCGGCGAAGTCGGAGAGGATCAGCTCCATCGCGAAGAAGAGCCTGCGCCGTGCCTAACGAATGCACGTCGAGGCGCAAGCCGACCCCACGAAGATGAGTCACCACGACTGATCAGCGCGTCAACGCCCGGCTTAAGACTCAGGGACCCAACACCTCACCGTAGCCGGCCTCAGATCATCTACCGGGCGAGACGAGGCCCACTTCGTAGGCCATCACGATGAGCTGCGCACGGTCGCGGGCCCCGAGCTTCATGAGCAGGCGACTGACATGGGACTTCGTTGTCGCTGAGGTGATGTAGAGCCGCTCGGCAACCTCGACGTTGGACCAGCCCTTCGCGACCAGGACGAGCACCTCCAGCTCGCGATCCGTGAGGCCGTCGAGGGTCGGCGGAGTCAACGCTGGGCTGTCGGGTCGGTTGACGTACTCCCGGATCAGCTGCTGGGTGATGCTGGGTGAGAGCAGGGCGTCGCCTCGCGCGACGGTGCGGATGCCGGCTAGCAGGTCGTTGGGTGGGGTGTCCTTGAGCAGGAAGCCACTGGCACCGGCCTTCAGAGCCGCATAGACGTACTCGTCGAGGTCGAACGTCGTCAGCACCAGCACCCGGGTGGCGGAGGCGGAGGCCACAATCTGGCGCGTGGCCTCGAGTCCGTCCATGGTCGGCATCCGGATGTCCATCAGTACGACGTCGGGGTGCTCGCGCACCACCAGCTCGACCGCCTCAGCCCCATCGGCTGCCTCCCCCACCACTGCCAGGTCGTTGGCGGAGTCCACCAGGACGCGGAACCCACCTCGTACCAGGGCCTGGTCGTCGGCCACCACCACCCGGATCATGGCGCCCCGGTGGAAAGCGGAAGGTGCACCGCGACCCGGTAGCCGCCTCCCGGACGAGCGCCCGCGCTGAGCCTGCCGCCGAAAACGGCGACCCGCTCCCGCATGCCGATCAGTCCGTGACCGACGTCGACCTTCGACGGGGCAGGTCGAGGGCTGTGCGGGCGTCCCACGTCACACACCTCCACGAAGACCTCGCTGGCGGAGTGGTTGATCAAGACCTCTGCCGTGGGACCGCCATGCTTGAGGATGTTGGTGAGCGCCTCCTGGACGATGCGATAGGTGGTCAGGTCGACCGGCGCGGAGAGCTCAGGGGCATCGCCGAACATGGTCAGCGTGACCTCGAGCCCGGCTTCCCGGACCTGATGGAGCAGGGAGGGCAGGTCCGCCAGACCTGGAGCCGGGGCCAGGGCTGCCTGCGGCTCACCCTCCTGCCGCAGCACCCCCAGGAGACGTCGCATCTCGGTCAGAGCCGCCCGGCTCGTCGCTTCGATCGCCGCCAGCGCGCGTCGCGCCTCCTCAGGTTGGGTGTCCAGAACGTGGTGCCCCATGCCTGACTGCACAGCAATGACGCTCATGGAGTGAGCCACCACGTCATGCAGCTCTCGTGCGATGCGGAGCCGCTCCTCGGTGACCGCCCGCCGCGCCCGTTCCTCGCGTTCGGTCTCGAGGAACTGGGCTCGTTCCTCCAGCGCCGCCCACCGGGCACGTCGATGCCTGAGGTTCTCCCCGACGAGTCCGGCGACGGCTGCCAGCAGGAGGGTCGACACCCACGTCGAGATGGTCGCGACCCCGCCGGGCTGGACCCACACCGCGACGCTCAGAGTGAGCAGGGCAGCGAGGAACACTGGGATCGCTCGGCGTCGTTCGGCATGCAGCGCGGTGGCGAACACCAGCACAAAGATGCTGATGCCCGGGTAGGGACCGTAGTGGAGTAGCGAGTAGACGACCAGCGCCGAGAGAGCCACGCCGGCCGAGAGCAGCGGGGCGCGCCTGTGCGTCAAGAAGGGCAACACCATGCCCAGGGCGAGCACGTAGGTAAACCATGTGCTCGGGCGCTGGCCTTGCTGGAGGACATGGGTCTGCAGCTGTGTCGCGAACAGCACCAGCAGTGCCGCCGTGACGGTCCCGTCGACCACGCGAGCCGACGAGCCGGCAGGCCCACGGAGTCGGCGCCAGAGGTCCACCTTCTCAGACTAGGACCGGTGCGCGGTCGAGGCATCGGCCTCGAGTCGTACGTCTTGAGGTTGATACCGGACCCCACCGATCCCTCCCGGGTAGACGGTCGAGCGGACGACGACGACGACCGGTGCCTGCGACCACTGTGTTCACACCACCGCACGACCACACCACCCACGACCGGGAGAACTCATGCCAGGCATAGCGTTCCACCAGCTCACCAAGCACTACCGCGACGTCACCGCGCTCGACGGCCTCACCGCCGACGTCGCGACCGGACGTATCACCGCCTTCCTCGGCGCGAACGGCTCGGGCAAGACCACGAGCATGCGTCTGCTGCTCGGTCTGTCCGAGCCGGACTCCGGGCACGCCACCATCGGCGGCCAGCGTTACGTCGACATGGCGCATCCGACCCGGAGCGTGGGCGCGGTCCTCGACCAGGGGTTCCATCCCAACCGCAGCGCACGGAACCATCTGCGGATCATCTCGGCTCAGGCCGCGATGCCGGCATACCGGGTCGAGGAGGTCCTCGACCTCGTCGGACTGACGACCGCGGCGCGGCGACGTGTCGGTGGGTTCTCGCTCGGTATGCGTCAGCGACTCGCTCTGGCCTCGGCACTGGTCGGTGACCCGGCGGTCCTGGTCTTGGATGAGCCGTTCAACGGGCTCGACCCGGCGGGGATCGCGACCATGCGGTCGTTCCTGAGAACCTTTGCCGACCGCGGCGGCACCGTCTTCCTCTCCAGCCACCTGCTGTCCGAGGTCGCGCACAGCGCCGACGACGCGATCGTGATCCACCGCGGGCGCCTCGTCTCCGCGGGCCCCGTCTCGGACCTCGCGTCCGGCTCGGCCGGGGTCGTCGTCACCACCGCCGACGCGGACCTGCTGGCGGTCACGCTGGCCCGACGCGGAGCGACGGTCGAACGCACGAGCCTGGACAAGCTCACCATCACCGGCGCCACCCGCGAGGTGGTGGGGCGCGCCGCCGCCGACATCGGCGCCGTGGTCACCGACATACACGGCACCGCCGACGACCTCGAGTCCGTTTTCGCAGACCTCATCCAACACCAGGAGGCAACCTCATGATCTCCCTCGTCCGCATCGAGCTTCTCAAGCTCCGCACCACGCCCGCGGCGTACGCAGCACTGGCTCTGGCGTTCTTCCTCACCTTCGCCTCGGTCCTCACCACGATCCTGCTCGCCGGCCAACCCGGGACCGCCCCGCTCGGATCGGTAGAGAACGTCAGCCACGTGCTGTCCATCGGCGTGGTCACCTCGTTCTCGATGCTGATCCTCGGCGTGATGCTCAGCGCCGGTGAGGACCGGCATCGGACCAGCCTGAGCACCTACCTCGCCGAGCCTCGGCGGGACCGGGTGCTGCTCGCCAAGCTGATCACCGCCGCGCTCGTCGGTGCCCTCGCCGGCGCCCTCATCTTCGGCCTGGACCTCGCGATCGCGCTGCCCGTCTATGCCGTCAAGGGTGTACATCACCTGCCTGTCGACATCGCCATGCTGTGGACGGGTACGACGCTGCTCACAGCGTGCTTCGCACTGCTCGGCGTCGCTCTCGGCGCCCTGACCCGCAACACCGTCGCCGCGATCGTGGGTGCACTGGTGTGGGCGGCTGTGATCGAGCTCGCCCTCCTGCAACCCCTGTTCCCGGCGCTCGCCAAGTGGCTACCGACCGGCGCCGCGGTCTCCCTGACCGTCGCCACCGACCACCACGCGCTCCTCCCCCCAGCCCTGGCCGCACTCGTGCTCGTCGGCTGGGCAGCCCTGGTCGCGCTGGTGGCCAGCCGGATCACCCTCCGCAGAGAACTGCGATGAACCCCTCCACGAAAGGAACACCGCCATGAAAAGCACCCGCCTCGCCAGAGCCAGACTCCGCACAACGCTCGTGACCATCGCCCTCCTCGGCGCCCTGCTCGGCGCCCTGCTCGGCGCCGGCCTCGTCGTCTCGGCGACCACCAGTAGCAATGCAAGCACCCAGGGCAACGCCGAGCGGGGCCAGGTGCTGCGCTTCGGGGTCCAGTTCAGCCCGTTCAACCTCATCGACGTGCCGCCGCTACAGAGGCATGACGGCGACTTCAGAGCCGGCGACTACGCGGTGTTCAGCGACGTACTCACCGACCAGGCCGGGCGACGCGTCGGCGCCGAGGCCGGCACCGGGATGATCACCCGCGTCGACAAGACCGGCGCCCAGATCTACTACACCATGGCGATCGAGCTCCCGGGCGGACAGATCACCGGCAGCGGCCTGGGCACCCCCGACCCACGCAAGCACCTCGCCGTGACCGGAGGCACTGGCACCTTCACCGGCGCGCGGGGTTCGATCCGACTGGTCGAGAACGGCGATGGCACCGGAACACTGGAGATCGCCCTACGCTGACCTTCAGCGAGCCACGACAGCCGCCGCGGCGCGGCTGCCGTCGGCGGTGCGGAGCACGGGCAGACTCTCCACCAGCAAGCCGACCCGCGTCACACCGCCGCGTATGACTGTCAGGAACTCATGCCACTATCCACGGCGTCACGCTCGAACTGCGGCGCGGGCTTTCCCTCTCCCCCGCTGGCCGTCGGCCAATCTCTGCGCGGACCAAACAATGGAAGCGTGCAGGTTCCTGCCCAAAGAGCCTGCTTACGAGCCGGGTAGCTCTCGCCTGCCAACACGCGATTGGGAGTGAGTTCGCGATCCTCTGCTCTTCGCCACGAGCCTTCTCACTTCTTTGACGAGCAGGCTTCACGGCGACACCGAGTAATGCGGCCCCAGAGACAGCACTGGTTCTAACCGCAACTGGTTGTTTCCAGACGCGGGGATGGTTGGTGGGAGCTGACGAAGTGCCGTGGCCGGTGTGAGCTATCCGACGTCGAGAACGACCTTGCCGACCCGGTCGGGTGCGTCGAGGCGGGTGTAGGCGTCGGTGATTTGCTCGAGCGGGTAGACGGAGTCGACGGTGGGGCTCCATCCATGGACTGTGACGTGGTCCAGCAGGAAGGCGAAGTCGGAGGGGCTCCCCATGGACGAGCCCAGAACGTCGAGCTGCTTCGAATAGATCGACTGGACGCGCAGCTCGCCGACCGGAGAGGCCATCTTGCCGACGACGACGAGGCGGCCCGCCGGTCGCATTGTGTCGGCGAATTGTTGCCAAAAAGCTCCGGTGGGGTCGAGCGCAAGATCGGCACGTCGGTTGGTGGCACGCGACAGGTCGTCGACGAAGGTGGGGCTGGTGCGGTCCACGGCAGTGGCCGCGCCCAGCGCGAGAGCTTCTTGTGCCTTGTCGGGCGAAGAGGTGATGGCCACGACACGTGCTCCGATTGCCGCCGCGATCTGGATGCTCAAGGTGCCTACGCCTGACGAGGCGGCGCCGATGACAACGGTTTCTCCTTGCTTGAGGCGGCCGCGGGTGATCAGGGCCCGCCAGGCAGTGACGCCGGCGAGGGGCAGGGCGGCGGCCTGTTCCCAGGAGAGGTGAGCAGGCTTGAGATGGACGTTGGCGGCGGGGACGGCCACGTATTCGGCGTGGGTGCCGTGGGTGGGAGACCCAAGGATCTCGTAGTCGGGCCCCGGGATGCGTTCGTCCGGGCCCCAGTACAGCGACGGGGAGATGACGACGGAGTCACCGACGGCAATATCGGTCCTGGCGTCGGGGCCGATAGCGGTGACGGATCCGGCTCCGTCGGACCCGAAGATGGTTCCGGGTGCCTCGTCCGTCCGGTTCTCGAGCATCATCGCGTCGAGCCGGTTGAGTGCCGCTCGTTGGACCCGGACGACGACCATGTCACGCGTCGGCTGGGGATTGGGGACCTCACGGACGTCCATGGGGGGCGCGGTGGGGTCGGTTTCGACGACAGCTGCCTTCATGGTGTTGCCCCTGTTCTCGGGTTGCGGGTATCGGGTGGGTGAAACATCGACGATCGAATGGTCGTGCTTGAGCCGGAGCGGCTCTCATCGGAACGCGGGACCGGCGGGTGACGTCGGAATCAGGGTCACGTTGGTGGCGCCCGGCTGTTCCGAAGTGATCTCAGCCGAGTCGTGTGGTCGAAGGAGACTGAATGCCTCGGACACCAACGTCTCTCCTGTCGCCCGGTTCCGCATCGGGGTGGATTTGGCCCGCGCCGTTCTCGCCGACGACGCCGAGCGGCGGCACGGGTGAGCGAGCAGGTCGATGCCGTCGAGGACACGTCGGTCGCCGTCGGTCATCACGATGACCCTGGCGACCAGCGGTGTGGGGGCTGGTAGTGGATGGACATGGATTCTCCAATCAAGTCGCACTGCTTTCGCCGGGCAGGTGCTCTGGGCACGAGCCCGAGCGGGAGGGTGTCAGACTTTGGACGCCCTCCACTGCTGGGCTGCAACCCTCCGGAGGGGCTTCTTCGGTGACTGCGCGGCTCCGTGGGCGCGCGGCGAGCGGAGCGCGGATCTAGTGCCGTTGAAAGCCCGAACTGCCAATGTCGACAACCCCAGGATCGTTATCACCGCCGCAGCCAGTCCGACGTCGCCTGTGACCATGTATCGCCACGGCGCCCCGTAGATGGACGGAAGCTTGACCAGGATCACCACAGGAACGATCGCCTCACGCCACAACGCGATGATGGAGGGCCAGCTGTGTGGGTACCAACGGGTGGTTCCACGTATGACTCGGCCCAGCGTGCGGATGTAGAGGAACAGGGCGCCGGCAACAATCAGGTCAAAGATCACGTAGAGACCTTCAACCAAACCGCTCGAGGCCTTTCCTGACGCGGCGATCGAGGTCGCGTTGAGGGCCGCGAGATCGAACTTGGGAATGGTACCTGTGTACAGATCGGATTCGGCGTTCGCGAGAAGCACAAACCCCACCTTGCTTTGCGGAGACAGCACCAGATCAGCGTGAACGTTCTGGGCGATTCCCGGGTCGACGACAAGGTTCAGGTCTCCGGTGGGGCGCTGGTACCAGCCGAAACCATAGCCGCCCGCCACTCCGAATGAGGTGGCTGGTGTCGCCTTCGAGATCAGCCTTTTCACTCCGGCCGGCGACAGCACAGAGTGGCCGCGGTATCTACCCCCGTTCAGCATGGCGGTGAGGTAGTGGTCCAGATCGACGACGGTCGAGACCAAGAACCCTGCTGGTAGGAAGTCGCTGCGGTAGAAGATGCCGGTGGAGATCCCCACTCCGAACCAGATGCGATGGCCGGTCTCCAGGCCCCCCGCTCTTGCGGACGCCAGGTCGGTGTAGGTGTGGGTCATGTCCAACGGAGCCAGCACGTGCTCGTGCAGGTATGCCGCGTAAGTCTGGCCGGAGACGCGTTCTATGAGTTCACCGAGAATCTCGTAGTTCATGTTGGAGTACGCAAAGTCTCCCGGGCGGACGCTGTGCACCGTGTGCAGGGCCGTGACCTGACGCGTCAGCGTTCTCTCCGGCCCAAACAGCGGGTCCACCCCGGCCGCGGTGGTGATCCCGCTGGTTTGTGAGAGCAGTTCGCGAACGGTGATCTGATTGGAGTAACCGGGGTCCGCGGTGGAGAAGTCAGTCAGATAGTGAACGACCGGCTGGTCAAGGTCTACCTTCTTGACCTCAACCAGCTGCATAACGGCCAAGGCGGTGAACGACTTGGTCACAGAGCCGAGCACCATCGGCGTGTCGATGCCGACGTCCCCCGATGCCTGGGTCCGCATGCCTGCGCGGCTGACCACTCCGACCGCGATTCCGGGCGCCCCGAGATCAAGTCGATGTCCCGTCACATAGCTCATCGCTCTGGCCGGGGATGGTTTGCCATTCGAAGACGTCCCCGCGGGGCCGAAGGCAGCCACCCCGGCGATCACCAAGGCGGCAACCAGCAGCAGGGGCCTCTTCGGCAGCCGGCGAGCTACTTCTCGGATCGACATGCGCGCACCCCTTCAGGGGATGAGGCCGCCGCCCAGTCAAGGTTGCTGATCAGCTCGAACAACGAGTAGTGGTCGAGTCCATTGGTCGAACCCGTCATCACGACCATCCCGAGATCGAGGTCGGGGTAGAGGCAAGGAGCCGGGCGATGGCGGCGTAGGTGTGCTCGACCACCTGGGGCGGCGGCGAATGCGACCTCATATCCGCCGAGCGTTGTTGTGGTGAGCGACGTGGGCGGTGCCCGGTGTGTTCGGACGGGCACGTTCGACATCGACTCCCGCGGACATCAGGCCCGCCCCTCGAGCGCGGTGACTCCCGATGGCTGTGCTGGGGTGCTCGTAGTCAGCCATGTCAGAGTCCGTTGGTGAGTGATGGTCGAGGTGCGGATGGCTGCTCGTCAACGCCGACGTCGGGCGCTGAGGCGCTGCGACGTTTCAGCCGCCGAACCAGTGCCACGCCCGCAGCCAACAACAAGAGGGCCGGAAGGAACTGCCAACCTCCGGGAAAGCCGAGCTTCCCCGAGGCGTTGAAGGACGCGTGCAGGATGCCTGCTGCGAGCAGGCTCCCTCCGGTCGCCATGTAGGACTCGGCGATCACGTACCGGAAGAAGGGTGCAATGAGCAGGAGGACCACTACCTGGGTGGTGACACTGCTCCACGTCCAGCCGGGCGTGAACTGCAGCGGCAGGTGGATGGCGACGAACAACGGTGATGTCCGCAGCGCGGAACCGAACAGTCCGTGCCTGGTGGCGAACTGGGTCTGGACGAGCCCGCTCCAGGCGCCCTCTTCGGCGAGATTGATCGCGAGTGCTCCGGTCACAAGGGTCTCCACGAGGTAGGTACCGGCGGCATAGCCCCATCCGTGGCTCGTGAGACGCAGGGTCCCGGACGCGGCTGCGACAGCGACGGTCAGCGCGGGTAGCGCGAAGAGGACCAGAACCCATCGGCCGACCCCCCAACGCCAGATCAGGTAGCGCGACATGAACCCGCTCACTGCTTGTCGTCCGCCTCCGGCCCAGGTCACCACGAGGGCGGATCCGAGCAGGGCACCGAAGGCGGCGACCGAGAGCACCCACGCATATCCCGTCACGACCTCGAGGGTGATAAGTGGCCAGCCGGTGGTGAAGGCCAGGAGACAGAAGGCCGCGATCGGGTGCGCGGCGATGAGCCCGCGCATCCTCCGACCTCCAGCAACGTTCCGATGGTTCTCAGTGCTCACCGAGCGCTGGCCGTGACGCTCATGGCCTCCGCTCATGCCGCGGCTCGTGCTCGTCATCGGACGGCCCGGCTCAACGTGAAGCGATCGGCGATGGTGACGGAGCCGGTGACGTCTGTGAACCGTCCGCGGACCTTGGTGACCATGAAGTGACGGCCGACGAAAGCCAGGTCGGTGTGTCCTGGGTCGATGTTCCATCGACCGGAGGTCGGGAGGACGTGCCCGTCGATGCTCCGGGTCGGCGATGCAGCCTCGCGGGTGGTGGTGCTGGACATGGTCAAGCTCCTTCGCTGTCGATGTGGCTGATGGGTTTAGACGGTCTGGGTCGACTCGGTCGTGTTGCCGGCAGCGACCCAGCCCTGGATGCCTTCGCGGTACTTGCGCACGGCGGTGTAGCCGAGGCGCTCGAGGTGGTTTGCCACGGCCTGGCTGTTGCCGCAGGCTTCGTTGGAGCAGTAGGTGACGATCGCGGTGTTCTTGTCGGGCAGCAAAGTGGGCGCCTGCTGCTCGACGTCGGCCTCGACGAGGTTGAGCGCGCCAGGCAGGTGGACCTGGTCGTAGTACGAGGCGGGCAGGGCGTCGATGACGACGACGTCGCCCGCGGTCAAGAGGCCCTCGAGCTCGATGCGGGTAATGGTGGCGGTCATGATGGACTCCTCAAATTTTAGGTGCGTGCGTCCGCACACAAGTATTCCCAGCCTTCGGCTCCCTGTCAAGGTGTGTGCGCACGCACAGATAACCAACCTTGGGCGTGCCCTCGAGAGCGATCGCATGACCGGGGGTGCCGCGGCGACCGCGCGGACGGCCGGAAGGGCTGAGCCGCGCGACGCGAGCGCTGGGTGGTCGTGGGTCTAGTACGAGCGTCCGTCGGCGCCAGACGCGAAGCGCCTCAGGCGGAGGGCGCCTCAGTCTCAGGAGGGTTGCCTTCCTCGGCCGTGACGACCCGGCCAAGGGCCTTGGCCAGCACTTGTACTTCCTCGCCGGTCAACCGCGAAAGGAAGTGCCTCTCAATGGCTGCGAGGTAGGTGGGAGCGCTGGCGCGGAGTCGTTTGCGGCCCTCGGGGGTGATGACGGTGAAGGACGATCTCTTGTCGTGGGGGTTCGCCTCGCGGACCACTAGGCCTGCGTGCTCGAGCTCGGTAACGACGCGGCTGACGCGTTCCCGGCTCACGACTGCCTGCTGGCCCAGTTCGGTCATTCGCAGGCGGCGGCCTGGGGCGGCGTTGATGACGAGCAGGATGTCGTACCAGGTCAGGGGCAGGCCGGTTGACGACAGTGCTCGCTCGACCTTCGGCAGGACGGCGGCGTGGGTTCGCAGGAGCGCAGCCCAGGCGCTGATGGGATCAAAGTCGGGCACCCCGACAGCCTACAATGAATGTGCGGCCGCACGCACTATCCGTTGAATGGCGTTGCATAAGAGCTCTCGGCGGATCCGAAATGCATTGGGTACCGACCAGCGGTGCGTAACGTGTCGACCGGCTCTATCTGGGTGCGAGATGAAGTCGCCGGCGGCAGATGCAGAAGACAGGTGGCGTGGTCGGCTGTTGGCTCGCCCGTACGGGGACAGCCGCGGGCGATCCCATGCCGGGCGATTGGCGCCTCTAAGCGCCCCGTGCGGGCCTGTCCGCCGCGTCGGTGCGCTGGGACCCCATCATGCTCGATTCGGTCTTCGACCGCGTCGTAATGGCTGTTTCGCGGGTGTCAAAGCTCCATCGTTGGGATCGGTCGTCAGGGGTGACGTCCAATGGCCCGAGCCTCCATCAGACCCATCCCCGCACAACGGCGAAGTCTCGGAGGACCTCGATGCGCCACTCGACGTAGCCCATTTCGCCACGAGTGACGTGTCAAGGTGTGGCTTGCCGCGCATGGGTGCCCCAAGCGCGTGGTCGGCTCTTGAGGATTCTTCCGTTGGGTCCTGTCGGGCTATCTGGGGCTATATGCCCAGGCCGCGCTCTGGGTCTGTGTGCTGGCTCCGGTGCTCCGTCGGCAGTCGGAGTCGGGCGCCGCGGGCGCTGGGTGTTTGCATGTCCTCGGCCTGCATTGCTTGTGCCTGGCTTGTTTCGATGAATTGCGCGGCTCGTTCGATCGGGAGGGATTCGATGCGCGCTAGGTCGTCGCGCCCCACGTCGGCGTTCTGCTGCCATCGTTGCGCTCGAGCTTGGGCGCGGTGGGCTCCGCTGACTGTTCGGAGAGAAGCGGCGTCGCGTCGGCCGTAGACGCCGATGGTCAGTTCCTCGGCCTCGGCGCGGTGCCGCCGTCGGGTCTGCTTGAGTGCTTCATCGGTCCGAGCGACATCCTGGCGAGCACTGGCGACGGCGGGCCGGGCTTCAGTGCGTTGATGCGCAACGCGAGCGGCCCACGCTTCGAGTCCGTCGCGAGTCGTGGCGGCCCATCTGCCGGTGTCGGGCAGGCTGCCCCAGCGGTCCACTGTTGTCTCGTGGGCGTCGTGGGCCTCCGCCTGAGCGGCGTCAAGTCGTCGGCGGGCGGCACGCCGCATCTCGCCGGATCGCCTTGCGGGTAGGATCGACTGGTGACCAGTCAGCAGGCTTTCGAGAAGGTCAGTCTCACGATCGAGTCTGACGTCCTTCACCGCGTCCGGGATCGGGTGGAGCCAGGCAAGGTCTCGGCCTACGCCACCCACGCCCTACGCAGGCAGCTCGAGCGCGACGGCCTCGATGACCTGATCGGCGAACTGGTCGAGGTCAACGGACCACTCGACACCGACGCCGTCGCTCGGTACGTCGACGAGTGGCGCTGAGGGGTTGGCCCGCGTACTGATCCTGGACGCCGAAGCTGTCTCGGCCCTGGCTGAGAAGCGCAAGGGGATGGCCGAGCGGCTGGCAGCCGCCCAGCGAGCCGATCACCGCGTCCTCATCCCAGCGGTGATTCTCGCCGAGGTCGCGACTGGCGCCCCAAGCGATGCCGCGATCTGGCACATCCTGGGGAAGATCCCCACCGTTGACCTTCCCCAAAGTGTCGCGATGCGAGCCGGCGCTCTGCGCACTCGGGCCGAGAAAGTGCGACGCAAGAAGCGAGACCTCACCGTGGACGCCATCGTGGCCGCCACCGCGGTCGAGCTGGCTCCGTCGGTCGTGATCACAGCCGACAGGTCCGACCTGGAGCTCCTGGTCGACGGATTCGACGTCAAGGTCTCGGCACTCTGAACGCGATTCTCATGTGCTAACTCATGTGCTACCAGCCATGTAGATCGGCGTATCCCAGCGATGTCGTTTGCTGTTCCGAGGCGCATTTCACGCTCAGTTTGAGCGCAAATCGGGGTATCGGGGTGTGAGGGCGTCGGGCCAACCCCGCCAGTTCGAATCCCCTATCCTCCGCCACGCTGACCCAGCACGACGCCGGTCCGCTCGGGACGGGTGGGCGCGACTGAGCGCGTTTGCGCAGCGCAGGTTCACTGAGGACCGCCGGCGCGCGGTCGGACAGCGAGGGTGTCCGGGCCCCGGGATCCGGCAGCGAGGAACGCGGTTCCGAAGCACAGCTCGGTCCAGGAGAGATCGGCCAGCTCTTCTTGCATGGCTGAGCGAATCGCCTCCCACGGACGGCGCACGATCCACTCATCTATGGAGGCGAAAGGCCGCACGATTGCGGTTCCGACCTGCGCCAGCCACCCAGGCGTGTTGGCGGGAAGCTTGAGATCCAGCACGGCCCAGCGTCCGCCTTCGGAGAGGGCTGCGGCGCCGTGGACGATGACCTCTGCGCACTCGGGCACCTGGGTCAGGGCGTATGTGGACAGGATCGCGTCGACCTTGGTTCGGAAGTCGAAGTCGGCCGCGTCGGCCTGCACCAGGCTGATGTTGCTCCAGCCGTTCTGCTCCACCCGATCCCGGGCTTGGGCGAGCATCGCGTCGGTCAGATCGACGCCGACGATCCGGCCGTCGCGACCGATCACCTCCTCGAGCAGCGGAAAGTTCAGACCTGTGCCGCACGCGATGTCGATCACGCTGCCACCCGCGCGAAGGCCGAGCGCTTGTACGGCCTGGCGGCGTTGTGCTCGCTGGGGATAACCGGGCACGGGGTAGAGCCGGGAGGTGATGTCGTAGTGCTTCGCCTTCTTGCGGTAGGTCTTGACCAGGTGCTCGCGCCGAGGGTCGATCTGGCTCACCGTGTGCTCCTCGATCTCGGTTGCGTCGCGGCAGAACCGCGCGCCACCCGACTAGACCTCCGCGCCTCCCGGCGCAGCGGACTCGACCGCAGCCTTGATCGCCGCCATCTCGCGATCGCTCACGCGCTGAATTCGGCCTTTGAGCGTGCGACCGGGAACCGCGCGCATGATGCCCGCAAGGTCGACCTCGATCCACATCTTGGCGTCGGTCTGCCCATCAACCACCGGCGCGAGCTCCATTCCCCAGCGAGCCACGGAAGTGCCCATCGGCCCGGCGAACGCGAGGTGGCGGGGCGCCTCAACGGCGCTCACCTGCTGGCTTCGGCGCCGCGTGAACCACAATGGCCCCTTCGCCCGCTGCTCCACCCACGAGCCGGGCTGGAGCGGGGCTCCTCCGCGGACCCAGCATTCGAGAACCGTTGGCGCCCATTCCGGCCAACGTCGGACGTCACAGACGTACGCCCACACCTCACAGACGCCGCTGGCTATCTGCTTGCGGCTCTCGGTTCGGATTGTCATCGGGCGGACTCTTTGCTTGTTCGGTTTCCGGCTGCCCAAGACCCCAAACGACGCTACCTCCCGCCTGAGGCGCCTTCAAGGGTGCTCCGACGGGGGAGGAGGAGGTAGCTCGTCACCCACCAGGGGACGACGGGGAGCCGTCCGACTCGCCCCCCTTGTCGAAGGTCACGTCGACCCGCTCGAAGCCCTTGTGCCGTTGCGCCTTCGCGTAGGCCACGTAGGCACGGCGGTCTGCCTCGGTGAGGTCGACGTCGTCGGTGAACGGGGTGAGCAGGGCGCGCGGCCACAGGTGGCGGGTGAGGACCACGTTGATCTGGATGCCGATCACGCCCATGTTGGCGGCGACGTACAGCAGGGCGAGCAGGCCGAGCGTGAGCGCGAACAGCGCGTTGAAGTCGGTCGCGCGGGCCACCACGTGGCTGACGTAGAAGCGGCCCAGGCGCTGCAGCGCCTGCCACATCACGGCGGTGGCCAGCGCGCCCGGCAGCAGCTGCCGAAAGGGCGCGCGTTCGGGCATGGCCACACGCATCATCAGGGCGAGGACGGTGGCGGTCAGCAGGGCTGAGACCACGCTGACCGCGAGGCTGATGGCGAAGTTCACGCCGACGCCGAACACCTCGGCGTTGGCGGCGATGCTGGTGATGGTGGCGACGACGACCAGCACCAGGCCGGAGACCATCAGCAGGAGCCCGGAGTGCACGCGGCTCAGGAACGGGTTCGGACGGCTGTTGCGGGGAATCGCGTAGGCGACGTGGATCGCGTTCTGCGCGGCCTGGCCGAGCCCGAGGACGCCGTAGAGCGCAGCAAGGATCCCCACCGCCACCACCCCCGCGCTGCCGGCCAGTCCCTCGGGTGTGCCGAGTGCCGTGCCCACGATCGGGAACTGGCTCAGGGTCGAGTCCAGCATCTTCTTCTGGAGCTCTTCGTTGCCCTGCAGCAGGAACCCGAACACCTGCGAGGAGAGGAGCAGCAGCGGGAAGATCGCGGCGAAGGAGTAGTAGGTCACCGTCGCGGCCAGGTAGTTGCTCTGGTCGTCGAAGAACTTGTAGGTGACCGCCAACGGGAATCCGACGACGCGGTGGCGCTGCTGGAACGCGTCCAGACGGTCCGCGAGGCTGGCCACGTGGCCAGCCTAGGCGGACCACCCCCCGGCGGCTCGTACCATCGGGCGGTGCGAACCCCGCGATCTGCGTGGCGCGGGCACCTGACGGGTCCCGCGCCCCCTTGGGCGGCGCCGGTGCTCCGCGGGCTCGTGTGCGCCCTGGCGGCGGCGCTGATCGCGCTGCCGGTGGCGGCCGAACGGGCGGTCGAGCAGGTACGGTTCAGCGACCACCTGGGCACGTTCCCGGTCGAGGTCGGCCTCTGCCACGACGGACGCTCCACCCTCGACACGGGCCTGTTCGGCAAGGTGTTCTGGGCTCAGACTGGCGCCTACGGCTTCGGCGCCTACGCCCGCGCGACCGGTCCTCCCGAAGCGGGCGGCACACTCGCGTCGTACGTCGACCCGAAGTTCATCCAGGCGAACGTCGCCCTGATCGACGATCCCGACCGCACGGTCGACGCGTACGCCGCAGAGCTGTCGTCCGGCCTGCGCCAGCACCTGCTGCGGGACGAGCTGCTGGCGGCCGCACTGGGTGGTGCGCTGCTGTTCGTGCTCGTGCCGCGCGGACCGTGGGCGGGCGTCTCACGGCGCCGACGGCGCGTGACGACGGCGGCGCTGGTCGTCGTCGCGTCGGCCCTGTCCGTTGGCGCGGCCGGAGGACTGTTCGCGGCCTGGGACTGCAACAACCCTTCGGGCGCGGTCTACACCATGCCGGGCGTCGACCACCTGTCGTTCGGGAGCCCCGAGACCCGCGAGATCGCCTCGGAGGTCGAGCCGTTCATCGACAAGAACACCCAGCGGATCAAGGCGGAGGGCCGCGCCTACGAGGACGCGGCCACGCGCAGCTTCACCTCGGCACTGGCACGGCGGAGAGCGGACCTGCGCCCCCGAACCGGCGAACGTCTGGTGATCGCCGAGGCGGACACGCAGGGCAGCTTCGTCGGTGTCCACGTGCGCACGGCCCTGTACGACGCGCTGGCCGCGTCGCTCGGCCCCGGCTCGATCTCGCTGCGCACCATCGCCGGCGACGTCAGCTCCAACGGCACCGTGGCCGAGGCGGCCTACATCAAGGCGGAGGCGAAGGTCGGGGGTGACATCCCGGTGGCAGCGGTCGGCGGCGACCACGACTCGACCCGCACCTGGCAACAGATGGCCGACGACGGCATCGAGCTGCCCGATTTCGACACTGTGGAGGTGGACGGGCTACGGGTCTCGGGCGCCCACGACCGGGAGCACAAGGCACTCTTCGGCGTCCTCGTGACCAACGAGGAGGGCGTCACCGAGGAGGAGCTCGGCGCCCGGGTGCGGACTGCGGTCGACGACGACTCGGGCAAGGGTCAGGGGCGGATCGTGCTGCTGCACCAGCCGGATGCGGTCGCCGGATACCTCGGACTCGACGACCTCACCGCCGTGCGCGCGCTGGACGGCAGCCTGACCGCGCCGTACGACGACGGCATCCCCGACCAGCCGCCCGGCGTGGTCGACATGGGTCACCTGCACGCCACCGACGGGCCCTGGGTCCTGTGGAACACCGGCGGCGACGAGGTCACCTGGACCGTCGTCGACCAGCTCGGCACGGCGGGTGGCGTGGAGAACGCACCCACGTTCAGCCGGTTCTCGACACCCGTGTCGGCTCCCCTGAAGGTGCTCTCGGTGCGGCTGCAGTACCTCAACGGCGAATCCGGGCTGGAGACCGGCTTCGTGACCGTGAGCTGCTCGCTCGAGGCGGACTGCTCGATCTCGGAGCGCACGGACGTGGGTCTCCCCGGCGGGAAGCCGCGCCCGACCGACGACCTGTTCGGCCCCCTGCGTTCGGGATCTTCCCCGGGGCCGTCCTAGACGGCACGCTCGATGCTGATCTCCTCGAGGCGCGCCGGGTCGGCGACCAGGTGGATCCCGGTGACCAGGTCGCCGTCGGTCGTGAACACGAACGCCACCTTGACCTCGCCGCGCAGCGACCAGGCGGCGCCGGCGAGCCCGTCGAGCAGGACCAGCCGGGCGGCCTGCGCGCGGCCCGAGTACGCCTCGGCCACCTGGCGTCGCCCGCGCAGCTCGGCGTCGGCGCCGATCGCGACCGCGGCGGCGTCGCCACTGACCACCACGTCGGGCGCGAGCAGCCGCAGCAGCGCGTCGAAGTCGCCGTCGCGCGACGCGGCCAGGAACGCCTCGACGACCCTGCGCTGACGCCCGGGGTCCGGGCGCCCGGACGCGTCGGAGCCCCGAAGCCGTCGGCGCGCCCGGCTGGCGTACTGCCGGGCCGCCTCGGGGGTGGCGTCCATCATCGCCGCGATCTCGGCGAACGCGACACCGAACAGGTCGTGCAGCACGAACGCCAGCCGTTCGTTCGGCGTCAGCGTGTCGAGAACGACCACGAGCGCGGCGCCGACCGTGTCCGCGAGCACCGCGTCCTGCTCCGGGCCGAGGTCGTCGGCCGGCTCGGGCGTGTGGTCGAGGGGCGCCTCGCGCCGCGTCGTACGCGCGCGGAGCATGTCCAGGCAGACGCGGCCGACGACCGTGGTCAGCCAGCCGGTCAGGTTGTCGATCGCCGTGGTGTCGGACCGGCTCAGGCGCAGCCACGTCTCCTGTACCGCGTCGTCGGCCTCCGCGGTCGACCCGAGCATCCGATAGGCCACGGCGGCCAGGTGCGGTCGGCTCTGCTCGAAACGCTGCGCGAGAAAGTCTGCTTCAGTCATGTCACGTTCCCGTCCGGAGATCCGTCATGGGTACGACGAGCCCCACCAGTCCGATGTGACACGACGAGAGGATCCACCATGCCGATCAACACGATCATCTACCCGGTCACCGACCTCGAGGCGGCCAAGGCGGTCTTCACCGCCGCCCTCGGCTCCGGCCCGACCACCGACCAGCCCTACTACGTCGGCTTCGAGGTCGACGGCCAGCAGGTGGGCCTCGACCCCAATGGCGCGCGCAACGGTCTCGACGGGCCGGTCCCCTTCCTGCACGTCGCCGACCTCGCGGCCACCAGGCAGGCGATGCTGGACGCCGGCGCGACGTCCGTCCAGGACCCGCGGGAGGTCGGCGGGGGCCGGGTGACGGCCACCCTCAACGACCCCGACGGCAACGTGATCGGGCTGCTGCAGGACACCTGAGCGAATATCCTCCCGTTCACGGGGAGTTCACGCGGAGAAATATTCGTGTCTCGTTCGTTGGGCATTCTGCTACCCCACCGGTCATCACGAGTGACCCATAGCCCAACGGGAGAGACCATGCCCCGCATCGCCAACCGGATCCTGGCCGCGACCGAGCCGGCGACCGAGGAGCGCCGTGACGCCCTCGTCGCCGCTGCCCGCGACCGCGCCGACCGCAACCTCGGCGGCCTCGCCCAGCTGCTGGAGGAGCGCCCCGAGCTCCGGGGCGTGCACCCGCCGGCCGACCTGGCGGCCGAGGCGATCCGATGGTCCGCCTGAGCGGTCTCAGCGCCGCCCGGTCTTGAACAGGCCGCGCACGATCTCGCGGGTAGCGGTGCGCATCACCTGTCGGAACGCGGTCGAGCCCACGACCTCCTCCACCACGCTCTTGTCCTGACGCGCACGGCCACGCGAGGGGGTCCTCGGCGTGGACGGCGCCTTCGCCCCGGCATCGACCTTGTCCTTGGCGGCGCCCTCCTCGAGCTTGCGCGCGAGCATCTCGCGGGCGGAGTCGCGGTCGACCGCCGTCGCGTACTTCGCGTGCAGCGGAGACGCGGCCACGGCGGCCTCCATGCCGGCAGCGGGGGCGGGGTCCATCAGCGACTCGGGGGCACGCAGCCGGGTCCACGCCACCGGCGTGGGTGCGCCACGCTCGTTCATCACGGTCACGATCGCCTCACCGATGCCGAGGCTGGTGATCACGGCACCGAGGTCGTCGTACGTCGAGGTGGGGTAGGTGTTCACGGTCTGCTTGAGCGCCTTGGCGTCGTTCGGCGTGTGCGCTCGGAGCTGGTGCTGGATGCGGGAGCCGAGCTGGGCCAGGACCTCGTCTGGGACGTCCGTGGGTGACTGGGTCACGAAGACGACGCCCACGCCCTTGCTCCGGATCAGCCGGACGGTCTGCGCGATCGACTCCAGGAACGCCTTGGACGCGTCACGGAACAGCAGGTGGGCCTCGTCGAAGAAGAACACCAGCTTGGGCTTGTCCACGTCACCGACCTCCGGCAGGTCGTGGAACAGGTCGGCCAGCAACCACATCAGGAAGGTCGAGAACACCGCCGGGCGGTCCTGGAGGTTCGGCAGCTCGACCAGCGAGACGATGCCCCTGCCGTCGGCGGTGGTGCGCAGGAAGTCGGCGGTGTCGAACTCGGGCTCGCCGAAGAACGCGTCCGCGCCCTGGTCGGAGAATGCGATCAGCTCGCGGAGCAGCACGCCCGCGGTCGCCGACGACAGCCCCCCGAGGCCCTTGAGGTCCGCCTTGCCCTCGTCGGAGGTCAGGTACTGGATCACGGCGCGCAGGTCGGTCAGGTCGAGCAGCGCCATCCCGTTGCGGTCGGCGTAGTGGAAGACCAGCCCCAGCGACGACTCCTGGGTCGCATTGAGGCCGAGCACCTTGCTCAGCAGGGTCGGGCCGAACGCGGACATGGTCACCCGCAGCGGGATGCCGGTGCCCTGCCCGCCGAGCGCGTAGAACTCGGCCGGGAACGCCGTCGCCGTCCACTCCTGGCCGACGGACGCAGCACGGGCCACGATCTTCTCGCCACCCTCGCCGGCGACAGAGATCCCGGACAGGTCGCCCTTGATGTCGGCGGCGAAGACCGGCACGCCGTTCGCGGAGAGCTGCTCGGCCATCAGCTGCAGGGTCTTGGTCTTGCCGGTGCCGGTGGCGCCGGCGACCAGGCCGTGCCGGTTGAGCATCGCGAGCGGGATCCGGATGTGCACGTCGGCGAGGTGCTCCGCATCGAGCATCAGGCCGCCGAGCTCGAGCGCGGCACCCTCGAACTGGTATCCGGGTGCCACCGCGGCGCTGATCGGGTCCGTCTGCTCCGTCATGGGGACGAGACTAGGACCGCGCAGGCTGCCCGACAGGCGCCGGGGTTCCCCTCTCCTTATGATGGCGGGCGTGATCTTCAAGCGCGTCGGCGAGGGCAGGCCCTACCCGGCCCACGAGCTGGCGCCCCGGGACTGGGCCGCGCTTCCGCCGCGCACGGTGCGCCTCGACGAGCTGGTCACCACCAAGGACACCCTCCAGCTCGCGGCCCTGCTCGACGAGGACTCCACCTTCTTCGGCGACCTGTTCGCCCACGTCGTCGAGTGGCGGGGCGACCTGTACCTCGAGGACGGGCTCCACCGGGCGCTGCGCGCCGCCCTCCAGCAGCGCAACGTGCTCCACGCACGCGTGCACGTGGTCGCGGGCTAGCCGTGTCGACGATGAGCAGGGGCCGTACGGCGGGCACACTCGTGGTGCTCGTCGTGGTCCTCGTGGTGATGGTGCTGATCGGGTGGAAGGCCGCGAGCAAGCCCTTCCCGAAGGTGCTCGGATCCACTCCCGCGTGTCAGGCCGAAACGGTCAAGAGGCAGATCTTCCGCCGCGAGGTCACGGTCAGCGTCTACAACGACAGCAAGCGCAGCGGGCTCGCCGACCGCACCCTGGCCGAGCTGGAGCGTCGTTCCTTCCGGCCCGGCGACGTGGCCAACGCCCCCGCCGGGATCAAGGTCGGCTATGCGCAGGTGCTCTCCACCGACGCGGACGACCCAGAAGCCCAGCTCGTCGCCAACCAGTTCAAGCCACGGGCCAAGGTGGTCCAGTCGGACAACGAGTACGGCCCGGGCGTCGACGTGATGCTGGGCCCGCAGTTCAAGAAGCTCCGCAAGCCCGGCCCCAAGAAGCTCAAGCTCGACAAGCCGATCCGCACCTGTGTCACCGAGGTCGACACCGGCACCGGTCAGTAGGGACGCTCAGTCCGGCGCATCGTGCAGCCACTGCGCCAGCCGACCGCCCAGCGACACCGAGCGAAGCCGCTGCTCGGTCACCTCGCGCTGCTTGCGCGGCGTCACGACCAGCAGGTCGTCGCCGTGTCGCAGCACGGTCCGCCGCTCCGGCACCAGTGTGTTTCCGCCCCGTACGACGAGCGCAACGGAGGCGCCGGACGGCAACCGGAGCTCGCCGACCTCGACCCCGTGCAGGCGTGACTTCGGCGAGATCGTGATCTGGAGCAGGTCGGCCGCGATCCGCTCCAGTGGCGCCGCCTCGACTTCGAGGTCCCGCGGTTCGCTGCGCCGCGCCACCTTCAGCACCCGGGCCACCCACGGCAGGGTCGGCCCGGTCAGCAGCGTGTAGATCACGACGAACACGAACACGATGTCGAACAGCCGCTTCGAGCCCGCCACCCCTTCAGCCAGCGGGATCGTCGCGAGCACGATCGGCACCGCTCCGCGCAGCCCGGCCCAGGACAGGAACGCGAGCTCACGCGCCGGCATCGGCTGCACCAGCGCGCTGACCAGCACCGAGAGCGGCCGCGCCACGAACGTGAGCACCAGCCCGGCGACGATCGCCAGCCCGACCGTGTCCAGGCCGATCCGGTCCGGTGACGCCAGCAGTCCGAGCATCACGAACAGCCCGATCTGGGCCAGCCACGCGAGACCCTCGGAGAACGAGCGCGTCGCGGCCCGGTGCGGCAGGTCGCCGTTGCCCAGCACCAGCGCGGCGACGTACACCGCGGCGAAGCCGGAGCCGTGCAGCACGGCAGTACCGGAATAGGCGATCACCGCCAGCGACATCACGGCGAGCGGGTAGAGGCCGGACGCCGGCAGCGCCACCCGACGCATCAGTGCGACACCGCCGAAGCCGACCGCGAGACCCATCACCACGCCGAGCGTGAGCTCGCCGACCACGATGCCCAGGAACTCCAGGAACCCGTGGTGGCCGCCCATGCTGATCACGGTCACCAGCACCACGGTCGGGGCGTCGTTGAGACCCGACTCCGCCTCCAGCGACCCGATCAGCCGGCTCGGCAGCGGTACCCGGCGGAGCACGGAGAACACCGCCGCCGCGTCGGTCGGCGAGGTGACCGCGCCCAGCAGGACCGCGACCTCCCACCGCAGCCCGAACAGGTAGTGTCCGGCGACCGCCATGATCGCCACGCTCACCGCGACGCCGATGGTGGCCAGCGAGAGGCCCATCCGGATCACCGGCCGGATCTTCGGCCAGGGCGTGGTGAGACCACCTTCGGCCAGGATCACCACCAGCGCACCGAAGCCGAGTGCGTTGGCGAGCTCGGGGTTCTCGAACTGCAGGCGGCCCGGCCCGGCCTCCCCCAGCAGTACCCCCATCAGCAGGTAGACGAGCAGGCTGGGCAGGCCCACGCCGACCGAGAGCCGCACCGCCAGGATCGCGAGCAGAAGCACTCCGGTGCCGACCAGGAGGATCTGGTCGAGCTGATGGACGTCGAGTGTCACGAGCGGGCACCTCGGCGGTCGGGGTCGGTCACCCAGTCTAGTGGTCGGCTCGTCGCTGGAACGTGTTCTCGTTGGGCGCGGACATGACCCGTTCTGATTGCGCGCCACATCCGCCGAGCCGTCGCAGATGGCGACGCCAGGACCGCCGAGCCGTCGCAGATGGCGACGCCAGGACCCACCCAACCGTCCCCTCACCCACCATCTGCGACGGGTCACCGGCGCCCGAGCAACCATCTGCGACGGGTCGCCGCCCCCGCACCCACCATCTGCGACGGGTCGCCGTCCTCCTACCCCAGGCCGGCGGCGTCGCGGGCGCGGGCGACCTTGACCGCATGCCGCAGGGACACCAGGTCGTACGCACCGTGGTGGCGGCGGCCGTTGACGAAGAAGGTGGGGGTGCCGGAGACGCCGGACTGGTCGGCCGAGTCGAGGTCCTGGTCGACCCGCGCCGCGTGGGAGTGCCGCTTGAGGTCGCGGTGGAAGCGCTCCGCGTCCAGGCCGAGCTCCTCGGCGTACCGCACCAGGTCCAGCGCGGTCAGGTGGTGCTGCCGGTCGAGCAGCAGGTCGTGCATCTCCCAGAAGGCGCCCTGCGCGGCGGCCGCCTCCGACGCCTCGGCGGCGAGCTGGGCACGCGGGTGCACGTCGGTCAGCGGGAGGTGTCGCCAGACGAAGCGCAGGTCGGAGTCTTCGGCCAGCTCCAGGCGGGCAGCCGCCTCGGCCTCCCCGCAGTGCGGGCACTCGAAGTCGCCGTACTCGACCAGCGTCACGCGGCCCTCGAGCGATCCCCGGATGTGGTCGCGCTCCGGGTCGACCGGAACGGCCAGGTCGACCAGCTGCTCGGCCCTGCCCAGCAGCGCCCGCACCCGGCGCTCGGTCGGCATCCGGCGGGTCAGCCGGAAGACAGCCGCCGTGAGCAGGACCGACACGGCGACGGCGACCAGCACCCCCGCCTTGGCCTCGGCCAGTACGTCGCCCTGGAACGCCAGGGTCGCGATCAGCAGCGAAACCGTGAACCCGGTGCCGGCGATGGTGCCGCTCCCCGCGAGCGCGGCCCAGCCGAGGGGCGAGCGGATCCGGCCGGCGCTCAGCCGCGTGACCAGCCAGGTCCCGGTCACGATCCCGACCGGCTTGCCTACGACGTAGGCGAGCACGATGCTCCACGTGACCGGCGACTGCGCGGCACGCTCTAGGAATGCGCTGTCGATGACGAAGCCGGCGTTCGCGAGCGCGAAGAGCGGCACGATCACGTAGCTGGTCCACGGCAGGTAGAAGCGCTGGAGCCGGGCGTTCGGCGACAGCGCCGATGTCAGCCCGACGGACGCCGTGCGGGCCAGCTCGGCGGTCGGCTCCTCGCGGAACTCGCGGAACTGGCTGCTGGCGCGTTCGAGGGTGTCCCGGCTCGGGGTGTACGCCGAGCCCGCCAGGCCGATCATCAACCCGGCCACGACCGGGTCGACGCCGCTCGCGCGCAGAGCGCCCCAGATCACCACGCCCATCGCGGCGTAGACGAGCGGGACGTCGACGCCGAAGCGCAGGGTGCCGAGGAAGACCGCGAACACGGCCACGGCCACGACCAGCGGCCACCACGAGATCGGGCCGCTGTAGAAACCGGCGATCACGGCCAGCGCCACCAGGTCGTCGACGATCAGCACCGTGAGCAGGAAGACGCGCACCCGGCCGGGCACAGCGCGACCGAGCACCGAGAGGAAGCCGAGCGCGAGTGCCGTGTCGGTCGACATTGCGACACCCCAGCCGGAGGCGGCATCGGTTCCGCGCGTGACCGCGAGGTAGAGCAGCACCGGCAGCAGCATGCCGAGAACCCCGGCCACGAGCGGGACCAGGAACCGCTTGCGGTCGCGCAGCTCACCGAGGTCGAACTCGCGGCGCGCCTCGAGCCCGACGACCAGGAAGAACAACGTCATCAGCCCGCTGTTGACCCACTCCCGCAGGTCCTGCTCGATCGCCAGGTCCCCCAGACGCAGCGACAGCTCGGTGGTCCACAGGTCCTCGTAGCCGGGGCCCAGGTTCGCCCAGACCAGCGCGACCCCGATCGCCCCGGCGAGCACGCCGGCGCTGGCGGTCTCGGTGCGCTGGAACACCCGCAACGGCAGCGTCAGCCGCGAAGACCACGGCGTCTGTCCGACCGTGTCCGGCCGTGCGCGCGACGTCTCGGTCATGTGCAGCGAACGCTCGGGCGTCGCTGGTTCATCCCCGGGCGAGCGGGAGATTGAATGCGGCCGCCATCGACGGTGCGGTGCGGGCCTCCCCGAGCGGCCGCGTGCCGGTCACCGCGCTGAGCAGCCCGGAGAGCGAGTAGTGGGTCAGCGGGGTGTCGACCACCCGCGCCTGCTGGCTGCCGTGCAGCACCATCGTGAGCACGGTGTTGCCCTGGTTGTCGTGCTCGTCCTCATCGGCGGTGAGGACCACGGCCAGCCGGCCGGACTTCCAGTCGGGACCGGCAAACACCTTCCGCATGACGCCGCGGAACCAGGCGTCGGCGTCGGAGAGGTCGCAGTCGTGGGCGTCGTTGCAGAGGTCAGGGATGACCATGCCGACGTTGGGCAGGTGACCGGACCGGATCGCCCTTCCGAGCCGGGCGGCAGGAAGATCGTTGCGGCGGCAGCCGGTGCGCTCGTCGACGAAGTAGGCCCAGGGGTTGTGCTTGACGGCGTAGCGGATGCCGCCGTTGTCCTCGGCGCAGCGACGAGGCATGCCCTCGGCGTACAGGGCCGCGGTGTGTCCGCTCAGGATCGCCCGGCCGAAGACGGACGGCGCGTGGATCGGGTGGTCGGCCGGCGGGGCGTCGTCGGCGATCCCGAAGGTGCCGCCGCCGGCGATCGCGACGTAGTTCGGCAGCGAGGGGTGCCGGATCGCGGTGTAGTGGGTGGCGTAGCCGAAGCGCTTCGCCAGGCCGAACGTGTACGGCATGCCGGTGCTCATCTGGTCGAGCGAGTGGTTCTCCTCGATCACGACCAGCACCTTCGACACCGGCCTGGCTCGGGCGGCCGAGCTCGACGCGGTGCTCGGGCTGGTGGTCGAGGTGCTCTCCCGGCTCGGGGTGGCGGTCGACGCCGACGTGTCGCTGCCGCACGCGGCCAGGGTGGGCAGGAGCAGCAGCACGAGGAGCCGTGGCGGGCGGCGCATCCAGTCAGCGTAGGTGGTGCGTGGGTGCCCGCTGCTCGTGAGCCGCCTGCATCGCCAGCCGGACGTGGGTGCTCGCCGCGCCGTACCCGTCGTAGCCGCCGCGGCGCTCGAGGAGCTCGACGTGGAACCCTCCGTCGAGGACCTGCGTGTAGGCGTGCAGCAGCTCCCCCGACCCGGCGCGGTCGTAGAGCACGCCGTGCCGGCGCAGCGTGTCCAGGGTGTCCGGGTCGAGGTCGAACCGTGCCTGCAGGTCGACGTAGTAGTTGTCCGGCACCGGCATCATCGGCACACCGCGGCCGCGAAGCGTCGCGACCTGGCGGGCCACGTCGTCGCACCGGAACGCGAGCTGGGTGACCCCGACGGGCGCCGTGGTGGCCCGGTCGGCCACGTTGAGCACGACCCGCAGGTCGCCCGCGGCGGGCCTCAGCGCACGGCTGAGCAGCCTGCCGTGCGGCTCGATGAACTCCTCGACCGGCCCCGGGGACAGGCCGAGCACACTGCGGAAGAAGCTGACGATCTCGTTCACGTCGTCCGGCGCGACGGCGATCCCGACGTGGTCGATGCCGGTCCACCCACCTTGCTCGTCAGGGGGCTGGTCGTTGCCGCTGCCCGGTTCGCCGACGAAGTCCGTGCACCAGTCGTCCGCCTGCCCGGGCTCGTCGCTGACGAACAGGTGCAGACCGCCCGGCAGCGTGACCCCGGGCAGCAGCGCCTCGTCGTCGCCACGGGTGCGGTCGACCGCCGGCCACAGCAGGGTCCGGGCTCGGGCAGCGACTGCGGTCACGGGAGCGGCGACGATGCCGAGGGCGGTCGTCGCGGTCTCCGCGGCGGGGGCGCGGTTGAGCACCAGGTGGGCGTCGCCGTTGGCCCACCGGTCGACCGGCTTCGAGCGGTGGGTGCCCACGCGGGTGAACCCGAGCCGACCGACCAACGCGGCGACCGAGCCATTGGGGTCCGCGATCTCGACGAAGGCGGCGTCGGTCCGGCGGGAGGCCGGCGGAGCGGCGTGGACCAGGGACCGTTCGCGGGCGGGAAGCCGCCGGGAGAGGAGGTCCTCGAGGAACACCAGGGACCGCTTGGCGTCGCGCGCGGTCACGTCGGGGTCGACCTGGCGGACCACGTCGCTGAACACCTCCAGCGAGACCGGGCCCCGGTAGCCGGCCATGAGCGCGGCCGCGACCACTCCCGGTACGTCGAGCGTGCCCTGGCCCGGGAAGCAGCGGTGGTGCCGGCTCCACTCGAGCAGTCCCATGTCCAGGAGCGGGGCGTCGGCGACCTGGAGGAAGCCGATCCGGTCGCCGGGGATGCCCGCGAGCGCCGCGCCGTCGTCGCCGCGCGCCAGCATGTGGAAGGTGTCGACGGCGAGCGTGACTGCGGGATGGTCCGCGCGGACGACGGACTCCCAGGCCTGGCCCACCCGGTTGACGTGCCGGCCCCACGCCAGCGCCTCGAACGCGACTGTTCCGCCGTACTCCGCCGCGAGCGCCCCGACGGCGTGCAGCTGCTCGGCGGTCAGGTCGATGTCGGGAGAGGAGTCGGCGGCGACGCTGGAGCAGGCGAGGATCCTGGTCGCCCCGAGCTCGGCCATCACCTCGAGCTTGGCGCGCACCCGGTGCAGCACGTGCGGGAACAGCTCCGTTGGGACGCCCTGCACGTCACGCACGGGCTGGAACAGGTCGATGGTCAGACCGAGGTCGGCGCACCGCCTGGCCACCTCGGCCGGCGACAGCGGGCTCGCGACGAGGTCGTTGTCGAAGATCTCGACGCCGTCGAAACCGGCGCCGGCGATCGCGTCCAGCTTGTCGGCGAGCAGGCCACTCAGCGAGACGGTGGCGATCCCGGTCGTGATCCGCCCGGCGTCCGGCCGGGTATCGAGGACCGTCGTGGCGGGGGCGGTCACGTCGTGAGCTCGTCGAAGTGGGCGCACATGCGGGCGGCGTCGGGCTCGATCCCCGTGAAGCACTCGAAGGCGCCGACCGCCTGGAAGACGGCCATGCCGCCGCCCCCCAGTACGGCGGCCCCGCACTCGGCCGCACGGTCGAGGAGGCGGGTGCGCAACGGGAAGTACACGACGTCGGCGACCCACAGGTCCCCGCGGAGGAGGTGCTCCGGGAGCGGGACGCCCTCGTGCCCGAGCATGCCGACCGGCGTGGCGTTGACCAGCCCGTCTGCCTCCCTCAGTGCCGACGCCACGTCGACGGCCCGGTCCACGCGGTCGTCGCCGTAGCGCTTGGCGAGGCGCGTCACGCAGTCGTGCGTGCGTTCCTCGTCGGGGTCGTGCACCGCGACGTGCTGAGCGCCCTGCTCGAGCAGCGCGTAGCCCACCGCGGCACCGGCACCTCCCGCGCCGAGCACCAGCACCCGGTCCCGCACCCGCTCCGGCAACTCCTGCCGGAACGCCCGGCCCCAGCCGGACCAGTCGGTGTTGTGTCCGGTGAGCCTGCCGTCCCGGATCACGACCGTGTTGACCGCGCCCAGGTCGGCGGCGTCTTCGGAGACGTCGTCAAGCAGCGGGACGATTGCCTGCTTGAACGGGTGGGTGACGTTGAGCCCGTCGTACCCGAGCCGGGTCGCCCAGGCCAGCAGGTCGGGGAGGTCACCGACCCCGAACCCCTCCACCTCGGCGTCGACCAGCCCGTAGGCCAGGGCGAGGCCCTGCTCGCGCCCCTCGCGCTCGTGGAGCGCGGGGGTCAGCGAGGCGTGGATCCCGGCACCGACGAGGCCGAGGACGAACGACATCAGCCGACGGGCGCGAGGTCGGCCCGGGCCCGCGCCGAGGGCCCGCCCACATCACGGGTGGCCAGACGGTGTGTGGCTGGGGGACCGGACAGCACGGCCACCGCGGAGATGACGCAGGCGCCGACCGCGAACGCGGCCACCCGGTACCAGTTGTCGGCCTCTCCGCCCATCATCCAGCCCGCGATCGTCGGGGTGAACCCGGCGAGCGCGAAGCCGAACTGCGTGCCGATGGCCATGCCGCTGGTGCGGACGCTGGTCGGGAAGTACTCGGCGTACGTCGCCGGCCAGACGGCGTTGGGCAGGGAGTAGACGACGCCGGCCAGGAGCACCCCGGTCACCCAGACCAGCGGGACGTTGCCGGCGTGGATGGCGGCCAGGAAGAGCGTCACCATCACGGCGCTGCCCGCCACCCCGGCCACGAACACCGGCTTGCGACCGACGCGGTCCGAGAGCCGGGCCCACCACGGGATCGTCGCGATGGCGACGACATTCGCGACGATCGCGAGCCACAGCATCATCGTCGAGCTGATCCCGATGCCGTAGTCGTCGGCGGTCGCGAAGTTCAGCGCGAAGATCTGGAACGTGGTGTTGACCATGGCGATGAACGCCGCGAAGAACACCCGGAGCACGCCGGCCCAGTGCTCGCGGAACAGCACCCCGAGCGGCGCGCGCGGCACACCGTCGCGGTCGGCCTCGGCCCGGAACTCCGGCGTCTCCTCGAGCCGACGCCTGATCACGAACCCGACGACGACCACCACGGCACTGAGCCAGAACGGCACCCGCCAGCCCCAGGACAGCAGCTGGTCCTCAGGCAGGTACGACGCGAGCGGGAGGAACGCGAGCGGGGCCAGCACCTGGCCGCCCTGCGTGCCGCTCAGGGTCCACGACGTGAAGAAGCCGCGCCGGGCGTCGGGTGCGTGCTCGAAGGACATCGAGTTGGCGCCTGCCTGCTCACCCGCGGCGGACAGACCCTGCAGGAGTCGGAGGGCCACGAGCAGCACCGGCGCCAGCATCCCCACCTGGGAGTACGTCGGGAGACAGCCGACCAGGAACGTGGAGACGCCCATCAGCAGCAGTGTCCCGATCATCACGGTCTTGCGGCCGAGCCGGTCACCGATGTGGCCCATGAAGAACGACCCCACCGGTCGGGCGACGTACGCGACGCCGAACGTGGCGAAGGCCGCCACGGTCGCCGCGGACTCGTTGCCCGCGGGGAAGAAGATCTTCGGGAACACCAGCGCTGCGGCCGTGCCGTAGATCGCGAGGTCGTAGTACTCCAGTGCGCTCCCGAACCAGGCGGCGACGGCCGCCTTGCCGGGGGTGCGCTGCGTTGCGAGCTGCTCGTCCATGGGAGATTTGCCCTTCGGTTCCGGTCCCGGGAGCACCCGGGCTTACGCCGAGTGTCGAGTGGCGCCCGTCACATGGCAATCGTTTGCCAGATTTTGCCATAGGGTGGCCGGATGGCCCGTCGCAGGGAGCACAGCCGCCCCACGATCACCGACGTGGCACGGGCCGCGGGGGTCGCCGCGTCGACGGTGTCGCGATCCTTCACCAACCCCGGCCGGGTCAACCACGTCACCCGCGACCACGTGCTGGCGGTGGCCGCGGAGCTCGGCTACGCGCCCAACCCGACCGCCCGCGCGCTGGAGTCCGGCCGGACGAACACGATGGCGTTGCTGGTGCCCGACATCACCAACCCGTACTTCGCGGGGGTGATCAAGGGCGCCGAGCGCGCCGCGTCCGCGGCCGGTCTCACCCTGGTCCTCGGCGACACCCAGGAGAACGCCGGCCAGGAGCGGCAGCTGGTCCGCCGGCTGGGCCCGGCCGTCGACGGCTTCGTGCTGAGCGCCTCGCGGATGCCGGACGAGATGCTCACGGACGCCGCCCGCCACAACCCGGTCGTGCTCGTCAACCGGGCCGCTCCCGGGCTGGCGTGCGTGGTGGCGGACTTCGAGTCCGGCTCCCGGCAGATCGTGGACCACCTCGCGTCGCTGGGGCATCGGGGCTTCGTGTTCCTGGGTGGGCCGGCCGAGTCCTGGTCGGGGGCGCGCCGGTGGGCCGGCCTCGGACGGGCGGCCGAGGAGGTCGGACTGGAGGCCACCCGGTTCGGGCCGTACGCGCCGGTGTTCGCCGGCGGAGCCGCTGCAGCCGACGCGGTGGTCGCGGCCGGGGCGACCGCCGTGGTCTGCCACAACGACATGCTCGCCATCGGCGTCCTGCAGCGGCTGGCCGCGCGCGGCGTCGCCGTACCCGGCCAGGTCAGCGTGGTGGGCTTCGACGACGTGTTCGGCGCCGCGTTCTGCTCGCCCCCTCTCACCACCCTGGCGGAGCACACGGTCGAGGCCGGGCAGCACAGCATCGAGATGCTCGCCCAGCCCGGCCTCGTCACGCCGGGTGTCCTGGAGCGTCCGCCGTCGCGCGTGTTGCCCACGCAGCTGGTCGTGCGCACGTCCAGCGGACCGGCCGACGTCGGCTGAGGTCAGCGCTTGCGACTCAGGAAGGCGAGCATCGCCTCGTGGGCCGCGTCGGAGCCGAAGAGGCGCGCGGACAGGGCGGCCATCGGCTCGCCCTGGTCGTCGATCCGCCGGACCAGGTCGCCGGCGAGCAGCGCCTTGGTCTCCCGCAGCCCCTGGGGGTGCGCCTTCCTGAGCTCGTCGCAGACGTCGGCCACCGCCGCGTCGAGCTCACCCGCGGGTACGGCGCGCGTGACCAGGCCCATCGCGGCGGCCTCTGCCGCGTCGAACGTGCGCCCGGTGAGGAAGGTGTCGGCGGCGGCGCGGCTGGTCAGCCGCGGAAGCACGGTCAGCGAGATGACCGCCGGGGCGAGCGCCAGGCGCGACTCGGTGAACGCGAACGTGACGTCGTCGCCGCAGATCACCACGTCGCTGGCGGCCACGATCCCCAGGCCGCCGGCGCGCACCGGCCCGGCGAGGCGAGTGACGACCGGCTTGGGGTGCGTCACGATCCGGCGCTGCATCTCGACCATGGTGCGCGCGCCCTCCTCCATGCCGCCCTCGGACGCCTCGGAGAGGTCCGCGCCCGAGCAGAACACCCGGTCGGCGGACCGGATCACGACCACGACCGCGTCGTCGTCCGCCGCCGCCTGGTCGAGCCGCTCGAACAGCTCGGTCGTCAGCTGCCGGGACAGTGCGTTGCGGTTGTGCGGGGAGTCGAGCGTGATCGTGCCGACCCCGTCCGCGACCTCGTAGTGCACGAGCTCCGTCATGGTGCTCCTCTTTCGTTGAGATGCGCGCCCGGCTCCGTTCAGATGTGCCTCCGGCCCGGCCCCGACGCACATCTCAACGGAGCCGGAGGCACAACTCAACGAGTCTGTCAGTAGCTCTTCGGCAGGCCCAGCGAGTGCATGCCGACGAAGTTCAGGATCATCTCGCGGCTGACCGGGGCGATCCGGCCGGCGCGGGCGGCGACGAGCAGGCCGGCGACGCCGTACTCCTGGGTGATGCCGTTGCCGCCGTGGGCCTGCACCGCGCGGTCGGCGGCGTCGCAGGCGGCCTCGGCGGCGGCGTACTTCGCCATGTTCGCCGCCTCGCCGGCCGCCAGGTCGTCGCCCGCCTCGTAGAGGGCTGCAGCCTTCTGCGTCATCAGCCGGGCCAGCTCGATCTCGATCTTCGACTGCGCGAGCGGGTGCGCGAGGCCCTGGTGCGCGCCGATCGGGGTGCCCCAGACCTCACGCTCCTTCACGTACGCCGTGGCCTTGTCGAGCGCGTAGCGCGCGAGCCCGGTCGAGAACGACGCAGCCATGATCCGCTCGGGGTTGAGGCCGGCGAACAGCTGCACGAGCCCGCCGTCCTCGTCACCGACCAGCGCGTCGGCGGGCAGCCGCAGGTCGTCGATGAAGACCTGGAACTGCTGCTCCGGCGAGACGATCTCCATCGGGATGGCCGTGTACTCGAGGCCCTCGACGTCGGTCGGCACCACGAACAGGCAGGGCTTGAGCTTGCCGGTCCTCGCGTCCGAGGTGCGCGCGACCACGAGCACGTTCTTCGCCTCGTCGACACCGGAGATGTAGGTCTTCCGACCGTTGAGCACCCACTCGTCGCCGTCGCGCCTCGCGGTCGTGGTGATGTTGTGCGAGTTGGTGCCGGCGTCGGGCTCGGTGATCGCGAACGCCATCGTCTCCGTGCCGTCGCAGATGCCGGGCAGCCAGCGCCGCTTCTGCGCATCGGTGCCGTAGCGCGCGATCACGGTGCCGCAGATCGCCGGCGAGACCACCATCATCAGCAACGGGCAGCCCTGCGCGGCGAGCTCCTCACACACCGCCGCGACGTCACCGATGCCGCCGCCGCCACCGCCGTACTCCTCGGGGACGTTGATCCCGAGGTAGCCGGCCTTGCCGATCGCCAGCCACAGGTCCGTGGTCTTCTCGCCGCTGCGGGCGCAGCGCGTGAAGTACTCCCGCCCGTACGTCGACGCCAGCCTGGCGACCTGCCTGCGCAGCTCCCGGCGCTCCTCGGTCTCGGTGAAAGCGGTACTCATGACTCTCCTTCTACAACGGCCAGGACCTCGCCGGCAGCGACCTGCACTCCGGCCTTCACGTCGAGCTCGATGACCGTGCCGGATGCCGGCGCGTTCACGGTGTGCTGCATCTTCATCGCCTCCAGGACGAGCACGGGTGTGCCCGCATCGACCCGGTCACCCTCGGCGACCAGCACCGTGACCACGGTGCCGGGCATCGGCGCCAGCAGCGAGCCGGCGGCGGCAACCGCGGCCGGGTCCACGAACCGGGGCACGCGGCGCAGCCGCACGTGGCTCCCTGGCGCGTCCACCTCGACCTGGTCGCCGTGCACCGCCACGTCGTACGTCGCGCTGACGCCGTGCTCGGCGAGCGTGACCCGATCCGGGCTCGCTGCCACCACGTCGTACCCGTCGACGAGATAGCCGTCCCGACCGGAGGACCACTCGACCCGGATCCCGGTGGTCGAGCCTGTCGAGACCTGGAACTCGGTGACCTGGGGCTGCGAGAACACGTTGCGCCAGGCGACCGGGATGCCGCGCTGCACGGACCGGTCACGCTTCCCCTGCTCGGCAAGGGCGATCGCGGCCGCGACGGCGGCGGCACCCGGGTCCGGGGCGGGCGCTGCCGGGCGCTCGCCGAGGAAGGCCGTGCTCACCTCGCCCGCGAGGAACGCCGGGTCCCTCAGCGTCGACACGAGCTGGTCTCGGTTGGTGGTGACGCCGTGGATCCGAGACTTGGCCAGGGTGTCCGCCAGGCGCCGAGCGGCCTGCTCCCGGTCGGGCGCCCAGGCGACCACCTTGGCCAGCATCGCGTCGTAGTGGGTCGAGACCTCGTTGCCCGGGACGAACCCGGAGTCGAGGCGGACCCCGGGCCGGTTGAGCAGGTCGAACTCGGCGTTCACGCCCGGGACGTCGAAGGCCGTGAGCGTGCCGCTCTGCGGCTGGTAGTCGGCGCCGGGGTCCTCGGCGTACAGCCGCACCTCGATCGCGTGGCCGTACGTCTCGCCGATGCGCTCGAGCTCGCGGCCCTCCGCGACGGCGAGCTGCATCTCGACCAGGTCGACGCCGTGCACGAGCTCGGTGACCGGGTGCTCGACCTGGAGCCGGGTGTTCATCTCCAGGAAGAAGAATCGGTCCTGCTCCGGGTCGTAGAGGAACTCGACCGTGCCGGCACTGCGGTAGTCGATCGCGCGCGCGGCCTTGCGGGCCGCGTCGTGGAGGGCCCGCCGGGTCCGCTCCGGCAGGTGCGGAGCGGGAGTCTCCTCGACCACCTTCTGGTGGCGACGCTGGAGCGAGCAGTCGCGTTCGCCGAGCACCAGCACGCCGTGGCGCGGTGCCGACCACCTGCACCTCGACGTGACGACCACGCTCGACGTAGGGCTCGACGAAGACCGTGCCGTCGCCGAACGCCGACGCCGCCTCCGCCTCCGCCGCGGCCACCTCGGCCGGCAGCGCGGCGAGGTCGCGGACGACGCGCATCCCGCGGCCACCGCCACCCGCGGACGCCTTCACCAGCAGGGGAAGGTCGGACGCGGTGGGCTCGGTCGGCGTCTCCAGCACCGGGACACCGGCCTTGCGCATCAGCTCCTTGGCCCGGATCTTCGAGCCCATCGCCTCGATCGACGCGGGTGCGGGACCGACCCAGGTCAGCCCGGCGTCGAGAACGGCGCGGGCGAACTCGGCGCTCTCGGACAGGAAGCCGTAGCCGGGGTGCACCGCGTCGGCTCCGGTCCGGCGCGCGGCGTCGAGCAGCAGGTCGACGCGCAGGTAGGTGTCGGCCGGAGCGTTGCCGGGGAGCCGTACGGCGACGTCGGCCTCGCGCACGAACGGCAGGTCGGCGTCGGCGTCGGCGTGCACCGCGACGGTCTCGATCCCGAGCCGGCGGCAGGTGGCGAAGACCCGGCGCGCGATCTCGCCGCGGTTGGCCACGAGGAGCCGCTGGATGGTCACGGCCGGAACACCCCGAATCCCTGCCCGCCGCTCCAGGTCGTGTTGTCGATGACGGACAGGCAGATACCGAGCACGGTGCGGGTGTCGCGCGGGTCGATCACGCCGTCGTCGTACAGCATCCCGGAGAGGAAGAACGGCAGGCTCTGCTCCTCCACGGACGCCTCGACGAGCTCGCGCATGCCCCGGTCACCGTCCTCGTCGTACTCCTTGCCGCGCGCCTCGGCGGCGGCGCGAGCGACGATCGAGAGCACACCGGCGAGCTGGGCCGGGCCCATCACCGCCGCCTTCGCGGACGGCCAGGTGAAGAGGAAGCGCGGGTCGTAGGCGCGGCCGTTCATGCCGTAGTTGCCGGCGCCGTACGACGCGCCCATGATCACCGTCAGGTGCGGAACGGTGGAGTTGGAGATCGCGTTGATCATCATCGCGCCGTGCTTGATGATCCCGCCCTGCTCGTACTCCTTGCCGACCATGTAGCCGGTCGTGTTGTGCAGGAACAGCAGCGGCACGTCGATCTGGTTGGCGAGCTGCACGAACTGCGTCGCCTTCTGCGCCTCCTCGCTGAACAACACCCCCTGCGCGTTGGCGAGGATGCCGACCGGATGCCCGTGGAGCCTCGCCCAGCCGGTGACCAGCGACGGCCCGTAGAGCGGCTTGAACTCGTCGAACACGGCCCCGTTCGTCGCCGAGACGCCGTCACAGATCCGGGCGATGACCTCACGCGGGTCGAACGGCTCCCTGAGGTCGCTGGGGATCAGGTCGAGCAGCTCGTCCGGGTCCGCGTCGGGCTCGGCGTACGACGGCTCACCGGTGGTCGGGCCGGTCGAGACCTTCCGGACGTTGAGCCGGGCCACGATCCGGCGCCCGATCCGGATCGCGTCGCGCTCGTCGGCGGCGAGAAAGTCGGCCAGGCCGGACGTGCGGGCGTGCATCTCCGCGCCGCCGAGCGACTCGTCGTCGGACTCCTCGCCGGTCGCCATCTTCACCAGCGGCGGGCCGCCGAGGAACACCTTGGCCTGCTCCTTGACCATCACCGTGTAGTCGCTCATCCCGGGGATGTAGGCGCCACCGGCCGTGGAGTTGCCGAAGACCAGCGCGATCGTCGGACGCTTCCCCGCGCTGGCTCGGGTGAGGTCCCGGAACACCTTGCCACCGGGGATGAAGATCTCCTTCTGCGTCGGCAGGTCGGCGCCGCCGGACTCGACGAGGGAGATCGTCGGGAGGTTGTTCTCGTCGGCGATCTGCGCCGCGCGGAAGCCCTTCTTCACCGTCCACGGGTTGCTCGCGCCGCCCTTGACCGTCGGGTCGTTCGCGGTGATCAGGCACTCGACGCCCTCGACCACGCCGATGCCGGTCACGACGCTGGCGCCGACCGTGAAGTCCGAGCCCCAGCCGGCCAGCGGGGACAGCTCGAGGAACGCGCTGCCCTCGTCGATCAGCAGCTCGATCCGCTCCCGGGGGAGCAGCTTGCCCCGCTCGTGGTGCCGGTCGACGTACTTCTCCCCGCCGCCGGCCACCGCCTTCGCGTGCTCGGCCTCGAGGTCGGCCAGCTTCTCCAGCATCGCCCCCCGGTGCGTGGTCTCAGTCATGTTGAGATCTGTCTCCCGCCCCGTTGAGTTGTGCCTTCGCCACCGTCGAGATGTGCTTCCGGCCCCCGTGAGATTCGTACGGCGCCGCGCGGGTCGCCGTACACCCAACTCGAAGGGGCGGGAGACCGATCTCAACGGGGCCGGAGGCACAACTCAACGAGCGCCTCATCCGGCGTACCCCAGCAGCCGGGCGGCGAGATCGGTCAGCACCTCGGTCGCTCCTCCTCCGATCGGCAGGATCCGGGCGTCACGGTAGTGCCGCTCCACCTCGGTCCCGTGCATGTAGCCGGTGCCGCCGTGCAGCTGCACCGCCTGGTCGACGACCCAGGAGCAGGCCTCGACCGCGTTGTTCTTGGCCAGGCACGCCTCGGCGACGACGTTCTCGCCGGCCACGTGCCGCGCGGCGACGGAACGCGTGTAGGTGCGCGCGACGTCGACCCGCTGGTGCATCTCGACCAGCCGGTGCCGCACCACCTGGCGCGCGGCCAGCGGCTTGCCGAACGTCTCCCGCTCACGGCAGTACGCCGCCGTCAGCGCCAGCGACCGCGCGGCGATGCCGTAGGCGTGGACCGCGAGCGCGATCCGCTCGACCACGAACTGCTCGGCGATCTGCACGAACCCGCTGTTCTCCTCGCCGACCAGGTTGCCGACCGGCACCCGGGCGTCGACGAAGGACAGCTCGGCGGTGTCCGAGCACTGCCAGCCCATCTTGTGGAGGGTCCGGTCGACCCCGAAGCCCGGCGTGCCCTTCTCCACCACGAGCAGCGAGATCCCACCGTGCCCCGGCCCGCCGGTGCGCACAGCCGTGGTGACGAAGTCGGCGCGGACACCGGAGGTGATGAACGTCTTGGCGCCGTTGACGACGTAGTGGTCGCCGTCACGGACGGCGGACGTCGTGATCCCGGCGACGTCGGAGCCACCACCGGGCTCGGTCACGGCCAGTGCGCCGATCTTCGTGCCCTCCAGGGTGGGCCGGACGTAGCGCTCCACCTGCTCGGTCGTGCCCCGGGCCGCCAGGTGCGGCAGCGCGATGCCGCCGGTGAACAGCCCGGCCATCAGCCCGCTCGAGGCTCCGGCCTCGAACATCGCCTCCTGGAGCTCGATCGAGTCGAGGAAGGTGCCGCCGCCTCCGCCGACCTCCTCGGGAAAGGCGATCCCGAGCAGCCCCTGCTTCCCCGCCGCGAGGTGCAGCTCACGCGGGATCGAGCCGGCGTCCTCCCACTCCTGGAGGTACGGCGCCACCTCGCGTCGGACGAACTCGGCACCCAGGTCACGGATGTGGTGGTCGAGCCCGCCGATGTTCACAGCAGGTTCTCCGGTACGTCGACCAGCCGCGAGCGCAGCCACTCCCCGACCGCCTTGGCCTGCGGGTCGAACCGGGTGCTCGCGGCCACGCCTTCGCCGAGCAGTCCGTGGACCAGCACGTTGACGCCGCCGAGGTTGGGCAGCACGAACACCTCGATGTCGAGGTCCCTCGCCTCCGGCAGCAGCGAACGCACCAGGTCGGGAGTGACCAGGTCGACCAGCCAGGCGACGCGCTGGTCGCGCCCTTCTCCCTGCCCGACCCAGAGCCCGATGTTGGCGTCTCCGCCCTTGTCACCACTGCGCGCGTGCACGAAGGTGCCGAGCGGGACCCGCTTGGTGGGACCCGAGGTCTCGACAGGCTCGACCGCCGGGGGGACGGTGGTCGAGCCTGTCGAGACCCCCACCCCGTCGGAGATGACGATCCGCTCCCCGTCCGGCATCACCACCACCTGCTGCACCTCCGACCGGTCGACGTACGCCGGCCGGTAGACGCCGTATGGGCTCGAGTTGCCCGGCGGAGACGTCATCGTGAAGCCCGGGTAGGAGCCCAGCGCCAGCTCGACCGCCGCGGCGCTGAACGCCCGCCCGACCACGTCCGGCGACGGGTCCTTGACCGTGACCCGGAGCAGGCAGGACGCCGCCTCCTCGGTCTCGGCGTCGGGCAGCGGCAGCCGGTCGAGGTGCCAGTCGACGACCTCGGGACGATGTGGTCCCAACCGGGCCTCGAGCTGCTCGCGCACCCACGCCGCCTTCGCGGCGATGTCGAGTCCCGTGAGCACGAACTCGACCTGGTTGCGATGGCCGCCAAGGGTGTTGACCGAGACCTTGAGCCGCTCGGGCGGCGCGGCGCCCCGCACGTCGCTGATCCGCACCCGGTCGGCGCCGACCTGCTCCAGCAGGACCGAGGTCAGGTCGACCGTGACGTCGGGGTTCAGGTACTGCGCGGTCTGGATCTCGTACATCAGCTGCGCGGTCACGGTGTCGACGGTCACCGCTCCCGCGGTGCCGTCGTGCTTGGTGATCACGGACGAGCCGTCGGCGGCGACCTCGGCGATCGGGAAGCCGAGGGGCCGCGCGTCGCGGGGCAGCGACAGGAAGCCGGAGAAGTTGCCACCCGTGGCCTGGGTGCCGCACTCGACCACGTGGCCGGCGACCACGGCACCCGCGAGCTCGTGATACGACGTGGGCGACCAACCGTGCTCCGCGATCGCGGGCCCGACGACGAGCGACGCGTCGGTGACCCGGCCGGTGACCACGACGTCGGCGCCCTGACCGAGCGCCTCGGCGATGCCGAACGCGCCGAGATATGCGTTGGCCGTGAGCGCGCCCCCGAACCCGAGCTCGGCCGCACGCGGCGCGAGGTTGTCGCCCTCGACGTGCGCGACCACCGGGTCGAGGCCGAGCCCGCGCGCGACCTCACGCACCTTGGCGGCCAGGCCCGCGGGGTTGAGCCCGCCGGCGTTGCTGACGATGCGGACGCCGCGTTCGAGGGCGTCGCCGAGACAGTCCTCGAGCTGGCGGACGAACGTCTTCGCATAGCCCAGCGACGGGTCCTTGAGCTGGTCACGGCCGAGGATCAGCATGGTCAGCTCGGCCAGGTAGTCGCCGGTCACCACGTCGACGGGACCGCCGTCCAGCACCTCGCGCATAGCGGCTAGCCGGTCGCCGTAGAAGCCGGAGCAGTTCCCCACCCTCATCACAGAGACCTCACGACGGGGGCCTCATGACGGGAGACGCCCAGCACCTGGTGGCCCCGCGAACGCCTGCGCGATGTCGAGCCAGCGGTGGGCGTCGGCGCCGACCGCGACCAGGTCGGTGTCGGCGCGGTGCCGGCGCTGTGTGACCAGCATGCAGAAGTCGTACGCCGAGCCGGTGACCGTCTGGGCGGCGTCCTCCGGGCCCCAGGACCAGACCTCCTCCGACGGCGACACCAGGGTGACCCCGAACTCCTCGGCCGGCGGCTCGAGCCCATGCACGCCGAACGCGAAGTTGCGGGTGCGCACACCGAGGTGGGCCACGTGGCGGATCCGGTCGCTCGGCTCCGGGCGCACGCCCAGTGCCTCGGCCACGTCGAGGGAGTGCGCCCAGGTCTCCATGAACCGCGCGGTCGCCATCGAGGTCGGGCTCATCGGGGGGCCGAACCACGGCAGCCTCTGGCCGGAGGGGAAGGCCAGGAGCGCCTCCTGCAGCGACACCCGCGCGGTCCGCCAGCGGCCAAGGATGTCGCCGGGATCCGCCGCGGCACCGGCGAGGGCTGCGGTGCCGGCGAACCCGTCTGGGTCGCCGATCGCGTGCATCATGACCTCGTCCCACTTCTCCTTGTCGGTCGCGGCGAACACCGCGACCTCATCGGTCCAGGCCAGGTGGGCGACCTGGGCAGCCACGTCCCACCCGACTGCCGGTGTCGGCGTCCGCCAGCCGTCCTCGGTGAGGTCGGCGACGATGCCGTCCAGGCGGTCGCCCTCGGCGGCGAGGTCGCGCAGCACCGTGTCCAGCAGGTCGTTCATGCCTGCTCCAGCCCGGCGTCGAGCACATCGGCCCAGCGGCGCAGGATGCGGCGGCGGCGGGCCCGGTCGTCACCGATCGTGTTGGCAAGCCCCAGTCCACGCACCAGGTCGAGCGTGGCCTGAACCAGCTCGCGGACGCCGGGCCGCGTCTCGTCCGCGCCGAGCAGCTCGACCGTCAGCCGGTGGGTCTCGCGGCCCACCTTCCGCTCCAGGGGCTCGACGGCGGCGCGCAGCTGGGCGTCGGTGCGGGCCGCCACCCACAGCTCGAGCGCGGCGTTGAAGACCGGGCTGGCGAAGTGGTCGCCGAGCATCTCGAGGATCGCGCGGGTGCGCTGCGCACCGCGCGGTAGCCCGTCGGCGGCCCGCTGCAGCTCCACGCCGCGCTGCTCGCTCAGGTGCTCGACGGCGGCCAGCACCAGGTCGTTCTTGGTCGGGAAGTGGTGCAGCTGCGCACCCCGGCTCACCCCCGCCCGCTCGGAGACCAGCGTGGTCGAGGTCCCCGCGAAGCCGCGCTCCACCAGGCACTCGACCGTCGCGTCGAGCAGCCGCTGCCGCATCGCGCGCGAGCGCTCCTCCTGCGGGACGCGGACCTGGGTCACCCGGTCATCGTGAACCCCGACTTACAAACAGTCAAGCCTGACTTTTTGTTGACCCGAGCAGCGCTGCCGCGATCGCACCGAAGACGGTGACCCCCACGGCGACGAGGACGGCGGCGTTCCAGCCGGCGTGCGTCAGCAGGACGGAGAACACGGTGATCCCGCAGGCGGCACCGAGGTAGCGCGCGGTGTTGTTGGAGCCGCTGCCCATCGCCGCGCGGTCGGGCGGGACGTTGCCGACGGACTCCCGGGCCAGCACCGCGTTGAGGACCCCGGTCGCGAGCCCTGCAACGAACATCGACGGCGCCAGCCGCCAGGGCGAGGAGTCGGCCGTCATGCCCAGCCCGAGCAGCTCGCCGAGCGCCACCACGCCCAGCCCGACCGCGATCAGGCGCGGTCCCGAGAGCGGGATCCGCAGGTTGCGTACGACGAGCGATGCCACGACGCTCGTCACCGACCAGATGAGCAGCAGCCACGACGCGGTCCACAGTGAGCGGCCCAGGTCCACCTGCACGAGGGTCGGCACGTTGGACGACATGCTGATGATCCCGCCGCCGAGCACGAGGGTGCCGATCGTGGCGGCAAGGAAGCCACGGTTGCGCAGCAGTGCCGGCTCCAGCATCGGCTCGACCGAGCGCGACTCGACGATGGCGAAGAGGACCAGCATCACCAGCGCCGCCACGAACACGAGGACCACGCCAGCGTTGAGCCCGGACCGCGCCTGGGTGAGCCCGCTGACCAGCAACGTCATCGCGGCGCCCAGAGTCACGACGCCGGGCAGGTCGAGCCGGCGCGGGTGCTCGGCCGCCGACTCCGGCAGCCGCAGGCTGGGGACGACCAGGGCAAGGGCCAGTGCGCCAACCACGACGTAGGTCTCGCGCCAGCCGGTGCCGATGTCGAGCGACGCGGCCAGCACGACGCCGGCCGTGATCCCGAGCCCGACACTGGCGCCCCAGATCGCGGAGCCGTGGCCCCGCTCCGCCGGGGTGCGCGCGGCATGGGCGAGGATCGCCAGCCCGCACGCGAGGATCGCGGCGCCGCCGACCCCCTCGAGCACCCGCGCGCCGACGAAGAGCGCGCTGCCCGTCGCGACCGAACAGAGCAGCGAGCCGACGCCGGTCGCGACCAGCCCCACGACGTACGTCCGCCGCCGGCCCAGCGCGTCACCGACCGCACCCGAGGCGAGCAGGGCCGCGGCGAGCCCCACGCTCATCGAGCTGAGAATCCAGGCGCGTGCCCCGCTGCCGGACCCGAGGTCGGCGGCCGTCTGCGGGATCGTGGCCATCGGTGTCACGTAGGTGACCAGCACCAGGGCGGTGCCGAGCGACACCAGGACCAGAGCCCGGGACCGCGAGCCCGTAGGCGCGACGTCGACAGTCGGTTTGACTTTCAAACTCATGCTCGGCAACATAGCAGCATGTCCGGACCACGAGCAACCGACAATCGGGCGACCATCACGCTGGCTGAGCTGCCCGGCAGACCCTGCGCGATCGCGGCCTCGCTCGAGGTGGTCGGCGACCGCTGGGCGCTCCTCGTCGTCCGCGAGGTCGCGCTCGGCAACCACCGGTTCACCGAGATCGCCCGCGGCACCGGCGCTCCTCGTGACCGGCTCACCGCGCGGCTGCGCGACCTCGTCGACGCGGGCGTGCTCGAGCGCCGGCCCTACCAGGGCACGCGCTGCGAGTACCACCTGACGGCCTCCGGCCGCGAGCTGGTGCCGATCCTGGAGCGGCTCTACGCCTGGGGCCGGCGGCACGCCGTCGCGCTCGACGACCCCGACCGACACCGACACGCGCCGTGGCGCCTGGACGAGGAGACCTGATGACCAGCCTCACCGACACCGACTGGGGACCCCAGGAGTCGCGCACCGTGTCCTGGCACGACCCGGCCAAGCCGGCGGCGCTGGGACTCTCGCTACCCGGCATCGACTACCTGCGAGCGATGGTGGCCGGTGACATCCCGCCCCCGCCGATCGCACAGCTCCTCCAGTTCGACCTGGTCGAGGCGGATCCGGGTCGCGTCGTCTTCACGTGCACGCCCGACGCGTCGGCCTACAACCCGATCGGCGCGGTCCACGGCGGCCTCGTGTGCACCCTGCTCGACTCGGTGGCCGGCTGCGCGCTGCACAGCACGCTGCCCGCCGGTCGCGGCTACACCTCCATCGAGATCAAGGTCAGCTACCTCAAGGCGGTGCGGCTCCAGAGCGGCCGGCTGACCGCCGTCGGCACCGTTGTGAAGGCCGGCTCACGGGTCGCGTTCACCGAGGGCGTGGTCACCGACGCGTCCGGGGCGACCGTCGCGACCGCGACCAGCACGCTGCTGGTCTTCGACCTGCCGGGCTAGACAGGCGCCCGGTCACGTCCGGGGGATCGGGGATGATGAAACCGCCCCAGTCAGTCACGAGAGGGTGAAGACTGGGGTGGGGTTGGCGAAAGCCTTGTCCGGATCAGTCGGGCACCCTAGCGTTTCTCCAAGGACCACAACGTATGACTGGACGCGTGCTCGTGCTACTTAGTCGATCGCTGCTGGCGGCTGCCACCACAGTCGCGGTCTTGGCGACGCCCGCGTCGGCAACCGCGGACGGCTCCGACGGGCTGTCCGGAGAGGTCCTGACCCTCGACCTCGGCGGCCTGTCCACGTGTGCAGACGGGGCGACCTCGTACTCGTTCACGGCCACAGGCAGCGCCTCGGGCTCCGTGGTAGGGCCGGTCGAAGCCACCATCAGCAACGCGGTCACCGATGGCAGCCGGGTCTCCACGATCGTCTTCTCGGTCAACGGCGGCGAGGTCCAGGGCACCCAGACCGCCAGCGGCGTCGCCGACGACCGCGGGGCCTGCGCGGCCCCCGTCGACGGCACCTGGAGCTGGAGCGGCACGGTCGGGGGACTTCGGTCAACGGCACCGGCACGCTCGTCTCCGTCGACGGCCAGCTCACCGACACCCTGAGCAGCCCGGCGCCGGAGCCGTCACCGACCGGCACGCCCACCAGCACTCCCTCGGGCACGCCGACGGACCAGCCCACCGGCACGCCTAGTGGCACGCCCACGCGGCACTCCCACCGGCACTCCCAGCGGCACTCCCAGCGGCACTCCCAGCGGCACCCCCACTGGCACACCGACCGGCGACCCGACGCCCGGCGACGGCACGCCCAGCACGCAGCCGCTCGACCCCGACGTGTCCTTCTCCTACGACGCGAAGCCCGGCCCGGCCGGCCCGATCGGCACCTGCGAGGTCACCGGCGGCACCGCGGCCGACCCGGTGAAGGTGCGTTGTCTCGACGTCACGCGCTACCACCGGTCCGGCACCAAGGTGCGGTTCACGGGCCACGCGATCCAGAATGGCGCGGCCACGTCGTACACGATCACGGTCGCCGACGGGCACGGGTCAAACCCCGACAGGTTCCTGATCAAGACGGGCACCGGCTACACCGGTGGCGGCTCCGTTACGGCGGGCGGGCTCAAGGTCCGCTGAACCCGACGCCTCCCGTACGTTGACCTGACGCGGCGCACCGGAGGAGCCCGATGAAGGCAGTCACCTGCACCCGGGGAACGCTGGCGGTCACCGACCTCCCCGACCCGGTGCCGGGTCCCGGACACCTCCTCGTGGAGGTACGACGCGCCGGCATCTGCGGTTCCGACCTCCACGCGCGCACACAGGCCGACGGTCTCGCCGACCTGATGCAGGAGATCGGCTACCACGACCTGATGCGCTCCGAGCAGGAGATCGTGCTTGGCCACGAGTTCGTCGCCGAGGTCGTCGAGCGCGGCCCGGGGACCAAGGGGCACCTGCCGGTGGGCACGTCGGTGGTCTCGCTGCCGCTGCTGCGCCAGGGCGCCGACGTGCACCCGACCGGGCTGTCGGCCCGCGCGCCGGGCGCCTACGCGGAGCGGATGCTGGTGCAGGAGTCGCTGACGCTCCGGGTGCCGAACGGGCTGCCGGACGAGGTCGCGGTCCTCACCGAGCCGATGGCCGTGGGCTGGCACGCCGTCAACCGCGGGGAGGTGGGCCGCAAGGACGTGGCCATCGTGGTCGGCTGTGGCCCGGTCGGCCTGGCCGTGGTGACGCTGCTCAAGGCGCGCGGTGTGCGGACCGTGGTCGCCAGCGACCCGTCGTCCGGACGGCGCGCGCTCGCCACCGCCTTGCGGCGCCGACGTCGTGGTGGACCCGGTCACCGACTCGCCGTACGAAGCCGCGTCGAAGGGCCACCTGACCACGGCGCCGGCGGCGCTCGGTGCCGCCGTCGACGGGATCGAGACGATGGCGCGGCTGCCCGTGCCGTGGTGGCACACGTGGCGTGCCCTGCAGAAGGTCGGTGTCACGATCCCGAAGGCACCGGTGGTCTTCGAGTGCGTCGGCATCCCGGGGATGCTCGACCAGGTGATCACGGGTGCACCCCTGTTCTCCCGCGTGGTCGTGGTCGGGGTCTGCATGGGCGACGACACGGTGCGCCCGTCGATGGCGATCAACAAGGAGATCGACCTGCGCTTCGTGCTCGGCTACACGCCGCTGGAGTTCCGCGACACGCTGCACGCGCTGGCCGACGGCAGGGTCGGCGTGACACCCCTGGTCACCGGCGTCACGGGGCTGGCCGGGGTGGCCGACGCGTTCGACGTGCTCGGCCGCGCGGAACGCCACGCCAAGGTGCTGGTCGACCCGGCGCTCGCGAACATCGGGATCGTCACCCGCTGACGTTCTCCAGCACCACCGCGAGCGCCTGGCCGACGCCGATGCAGATCGCGGCCAGACCCCAGCGGTCGCCGCCCTCGCGGAGCCGGTGCGCGAGCGTCCCGACCACCCGGGCACCAGAGGCGCCCAGCGGGTGACCGATCGCGATCGCGCCGCCGCGGGCGTTCACGATCTCGGGGTCGCGGAGCCCCGCGCCGACCCAGGCGTCGACGCACGCCAGCGACTGCACCGCGAACGCCTCGTTGAGCTCGACGGCCGCGACGTCGGACCAGCCGATGCCGGCGCGGGCGAGCGCCCTGCCCGCCGCCTCGACCGGAGCGACGCCGAACATCTGCGGGTCCACCGCATGCACGCCCCGGCCGGCCACGCGCGCCAGCGGCGCCAGTCCGATCCGGGAGGACGCCGCCTCCGAACCGACGAGCAGGGCGGCTGCCCCGTCATTGAGCGGCGAGGCGTTGCCGGCGGTGATCGTGCCGTCGCGCCGGAAGGACGGCTTGAGCCCGGCGAGCGACTCTGCGGTGCTGTCCGGCCGGATCGCCTCGTCGCGGGCCAGGTCCGCCCCGGCGACCGGCACCATGAGGTCGTCGTAGAAGCCGGACTCCCAGGCGGCATGGGCGAGCTGGTGCGAGCGCGCCGCGAACTCGTCCTGGCGCTCGCGCCCGATGCCGAAGCGGTCGGCCAGCAGCTCGTTGCACTCGCCCAGCGAGGTGGTCCACTCCGCGGGCATCCGCTCGTTGACCAGCCGCCAGCCCAGCGTGGTCGAGACCGCCTCCACGTTGCCCGCGGGGAATCCCCGCGCCGGCTTCGGCAGCACCCAGGGCGCCCTGGTCATCGACTCCACGCCGCCGGCCACGACGACCTCGGCGTCGCCGCTCTCGACCGAGCGCGCTGCGTTGCCGAGCGCCTCGAGGCTCGAGCCGCACAGCCGGTTGACCGTCGCGCCCGGCACCGACACCGGCAGCCCGGCGAGGAGCACCGCCATCCGGGCCACGTTGCGGTTGTCCTCGCCCGCACCGTTGGCCAGTCCCCACTGGACATCGCCGATCTCGGCCCGGTCGAGGTCGGGAGCACGGTCGAGCACCCCGGTGAGGGCGGTCGCGGCCAGGTCGTCGGGGCGGACGCCGGCCAGGGCTCCGCCGAACCTCCCGAACGGCGTGCGGGCGGCGGCGTACAGGAACGCGTCGGTCATCGGTCCAGCATGCCGGATGGTGCACGTCCGCCTCTTGTGTTGTAAGTATACTGACTCAGTACCTTTTCTTCCCCGCCACCCCGGAGGCCCCGATGACCCAGGCACCGACCCGCCCCGCCATGCTCACGCTCGACCGGCTCGGACCCTCGTTCGGCGCCGAGGTGATCGGCCTCGACCTGCGGGTGCTCGACGACGAGCAGGTCACCGCGGTCCGGGAGGCGCTCGTCGCCCACAAGGTGCTGTTCTTCCGCGGCCAGGACCTCACCGACGCCGACCAGGTCGAACTCGGCCGCCGCCTGGGCGAGCCGACCGCCGGGCACCCGGTCGCGTCCAGCGTCACCGTCGAGCACCCGGAGATCTACGACATCGACAGCGCCGACCCCGAGTTCTCCTTCTCCGACGTCTGGCACACCGACGTCACGTTCATGGAGAAGCCGCCGCTCGGATCGATCCTGCGCGCCGTCCGGCTCCCGTCGTACGGCGGCGACACGAGCTGGGTCGACAGCCAGCTCGCCTACGAGTCGCTGTCCGCGCCGGTGCAGCGGCTGGTCGACCAGCTCACCGCGGTGCACGACGGCAACCGGGAGTGGGGCGCCTACCTGCGCCGCCACGGCAACCGCGGCAACGTCTGGGACGGCGAGCAGGTGACGGAGCTGGCCCCGGTCGAGCACCCGGTGGTCCGCGTGCACCCCGAGTCCGGGCGCAAGGGGCTGTTCGTCAACCCGGGCTTCACCTCCCACGTGGTCGGCGTCTCCGACGCGGAGAGCCGGGGGATCCTCGACCTCCTCTTCGCACACCTCACCAAGCCCGAGCACACGATCCGGCACCGCTGGCAGACCGGCGACGTCGGCCTCTGGGACAACCGCAGCACCTCCCACTACGCCAACCGCGACTACACCGAGGTGCGCACGATGCGGCGGGTCACGCTGGCCGGCGACCGGCCGGTCGGCCCCGCCCGGGAGGCCGGTCCGAGCTGACCATCGCCTGGCCACGGTCCCCGGCGAGCGCCGCACCGCCGACGCGCTTCGTCGTCGACGAGCCGTTCAACAACGTCATCACGGACTACTGCGATGTCACCGGGCTGACCGCCGTCGACGCGGGCACATTCCACTCCGACGGGAAGATCCGCGCGACACGGACCGGCCTGGACGTCTTCCTCGAGCACATCACCGTGGACGAGACGGTCACCGGCGAACGGGTCGCGCCCGCCGTCGGTGCCGGCAGCTAGCGTGCCGGCATGAGCGACGTCCTCCTCTTCCACCATGCCCAGGGACTCACCGACGGGGTCCACGCCTTCGCCGACCGGCTCCGCCGGGCCGGTCACCGGGTGACGGCCCCCGACCTTTACGACGGGCACACCTACGCCACCCTCGCGGAGGGGATGGCACACGCCCAGGAGGCCGGCTTCCAGGAGCTGGTCGACCGGGGCGTGGCCCTGGCCCAAGGGTTGCCCGACGACCTCGTCTACGTCGGACTCTCGCTCGGGGTGATGCCCGCCCAGCAGCTGGCCCAGACCCGGCCGGGCGCCCAGGGCGCGGTGCTCTGCTTCGCCTGCGTGCCGGCGGAGGAGTTCGGCGGACCGTGGCCCGTCGGGGTCCGGCTCCAGGTGCACGGCATGGACCACGACCCGGTCTTCGCCGACGAGGGCGACCTCGCGGCCGCCCAGCAGCTGACCGACTCGGTCGACGGATGCCGAGCTTTTCGTCTACCCCGGCGACCAGCACCTGTTCGTCGACAGCAGCCTGTCCGACCACCGCCCGGAGGCAGCGGAGCTGCTGACGCAGCGCGTGCTGGACTTCCTGGCGTAGAACGTCCCGAAGCATGTCGAGAACTGCCGGCCGGCTCCGTCCCCGGGGTGAGGACGGCAGCGAGGCCGTCCCGGAGACAAGGAGTCAGAGATGCCGAAGTACCTGTTGCTCAAGCACTACCAGGTTGGACCCGACAGCCCCGCCGCGGACTTCGCCCCGATGGACGAGTGGTCCGCCGACGAGGTCACCGCCCACATCGACTTCCAGCGCGAGGTCGGCCGGATCCTCACCGAGAGCGGGGAGTTCGTCGACGCGCAGGCGCTCACCCAGCAAGGGGCATGGGTGCGCTACGGGGGTCCCGACGCGGCCCCGGTGGTCACAGACGGCCCGTTCCCGGAGACCAAGGAGCTGATCGCCGGCTGGTACCTGATCGACGTCGAGTCCGAGGCCCGCGCCCACGAGGTGGCTGCCTGGGTGTCGTCGGCACCCGGCAAGGACGGCGAGCCGATCTACGAGTGGCTCGAGGTGCGGCCGGTGATGGACGACGCCCCGGCAAACGAGTGACCGAGGCGCTGCTGCGGGAGCTCGGCCCGCAGGTGCTCGGTGTCCTGGTCCGGCGCGGCGCCGACTTCGCATCGGCCGAGGACGCCGTCCAGGAGGCACTGATCGAGGCCCACCGGGCGTGGGCCGAGCAGCTCCCCGACCAGCCGCGCGGCTGGCTGGTCACCGTCGCGCAGCGCAAGCTCGTCGACCTCCAGCGGTCCGAGACCGCTCGGCGAAGGCGCGAGGAGGTGGTCGCCGAGCAGCCCGAGCCCGGGCCGACGGAGCAGTCCGACGACACGCTCCTGCTGATGTTCCTGTGCTGCCACCCGAACCTGAGCCCTCCCTCGGCGGTCGCGCTCACCCTGCGGGCGGTCGGCGGTCTGACCACCAGGGAGATCGCGGAGGCGTTCCTGGTGCCGGAGGCCACGATGGCCCAGCGGATCTCGCGGGCCAAGCGCACGGTCTCCGGTGCCGCGTTCACGACGCCGGCCGACATCGCGCTGGTGTTGCGGGTGCTGTACCTGATCTTCAACGAGGGCTACGGCGGCCGCGTCGACCTGGCCGCCGAGGCGATCCGGCTGACCCGGCTGCTGGTTCGCGAGTCCGACGAGCCGGAGGTGGCGGGGATGCTCGCGCTGATGCTGCTCCACGACGCCCGTCGCGACGCCAGGCGCGACGAGCACGGCGCCCTTGTGCCCCTCGACGAGCAGGACCGGAGCCGCTGGAACACCCGCCAGATCGCAGAGGGGGTCCGCGATCCTCGCGCAGGCGCTGGCGCGCGACCGGCGTGGCGAGTACCAGGTGCAGGCCGCGATCGCCGCGCTCCACGACGACGCCCAGCGGGCGGAGGAGACCGACTGGCCGCAGATTCTCGCCTGGTACGACGAGCTCGTCGCGCTCACCGACAACCCGCTCGCCGCGCTGAGCCGTGCGGTCGTCGTCGGCGAGGTCGACGGCCCGCTGGCCGGTCTCCGCGCGCTCGACGGACTCGACGAGACGCTCGGGCAGCACCACCGGCTGCTGGCCGTGCGCGCCCACCTGCTGGCGCGGGCCGGTGACACCGACCGGGCGGCGACGCTCTACCGCGACGCGGCCCGTCGTACGACGAGCACGGCGGAGCGCGACCACCTCACCAAGAAGGCGGCCGGCCTCCGCGCGCCGGACTGACGACCCGGGCCACGGTCAGAGCCGCGTTACCGGCACGATGTCTATCCCTTCGGGTGCGGTCCGCCGCCGGAAACCCGGGCAATCTGGAAGTTCAGGCCCCAAACCGGAACGGAGCTCCCATGTCCGACCCTGCACCGCCTAGAACCTCCGACCCCACCACGGGCGAGCTGGTCAGCCAACTTTCCGAGCAGGCAACCCGCCTGGTCCGGGACGAGGTGGCGCTGGCCAAGGTCGAGCTCACCGAGAACGCCAAGCACCTCGGCGTCGGCGCCGGACTCTTCAGCGGCGCCGGCCTGGTGGCGCTGTACGGCGTGGGGACACTGATCGCGACCCTGATCCTCGGCCTCGCGGAGGCGGTGCCGGCCTGGCTGTCCGCCCTGATCGTGACTGTCGTGCTCTTCGCGGTCGCGGGTGTGGTGGCGCTCCTCGGGAAGCGCCACGTTGACGCGGGCACGCCGGTGGCACCGGAACAGACCATCGCGAACGTCAAGCAGGACCTCGACACCCTCAAAGGAGGCACGTCGGCATGACCACGCCTGACCAGAACGGCCCGTCCGCTCCCACCGACCGCGAGGCCATCGAGGCCGACATCGCGGCCACCCGCGCCGACCTCGGCGAGACCGTCGACGCGCTGAGCCGCAAGCTCGACGTCAAGTCCCGGGTCAGCGCGAAGGCCGCAGAGACCACAAGCCGGGTCCGCGCGAAGGCGGCCGACACCAGCGACCGAGTCCGACGTGAGCCGGCGCTGCCGGCGGGGATCCTCGCCGGGGCGCTCCTGATCGTGGCCCTCGTGGTGTGGCGGCGGCGGTCGTGACCGACGAGGCCACCCGCACCGAGGCGCGCCACGCGGACGCGACCCGGTCGCAGGAAGCGCCCGACTCCCCGACCGGGCTGACGAAGCACTCCTGGCTCTACGTCGTGCGCAAGACCGCGCGCGAGTTCGGTCGCGACGAGTGCACGGACCTCGCAGCGGCACTGACCTACTACGCGGTGCTGGCACTGTTCCCCGCGGTGATCGCGCTCCTGTCCCTGGTGGGCCTGGTCGGTCAGGGACCGTCCACGGTGAACACGATCATCGACGTGCTCAACCAGGTCGGCGCATCCTCGGTCGCCTCCACGCTCCAGGGTCCCCTCCAGGACCTGAGCAACGCACCCGGCAAGGCCGGGTTCGCGTTCGTCCTCGGGTTGGCCATCGCCCTCTGGTCGGCCTCCGGGTACGTCGGGGCGTTCGGACGGGCAATGAACCGGATGTACGAGGTCGAGGAGGGCAGGCCGATCTGGAAGCTCCGTCCCGTGCAGCTGCTGGTGACCCTGGTCTGCGTCGTGCTCGCGGCGCTGATCGCGATCGCCCTGGTGCTCACCGGTCCGGCCGCCAAGGCGGTCGGCGATGCCATCGGTCTCGGGTCAGCGGCCATCACGACCTGGAACATCGCCAAGTGGCCGGTGATGCTGGTCGTGGTGATCGGAATCGTGGCCCTGCTCTACTACGCCACGCCCAACGTGAAGCAGCCGAAGTTCCGGTGGATCAGCGTCGGTGCCGCCGTCGCCATCGGGGTCTGGATCCTCGCCTCGGCCGCGTTCGGCCTCTACGTGGCCACCTTCGCCAGCTACGACAAGACCTACGGCTCACTCGCCGGCGTCGTGGTGTTCCTGCTGTGGCTCTGGCTCACGAACCTGGCCCTCCTCTTCGGGGCGGAGCTCGACTGTGAGCTCGAGCGCGGCCGCGAGCTCCAGGCCGGCCTGCCCGCTGAGGAGTCGCTGCAGCTGCCCCCGCGGGACACCCGCGTCGCGCGCAAGCAGCAGCGCAAGCGGGAGAAGGACATCGCCCGTGGGCGCGAGCTGCGTCAGAGCCACGGCCAGAGCGCCGACCCGGACGGGTCCACCGACGAGACCACCCCAACGCAGCAGAAGGAGTCCCCCCGTGCCGACTGAGCAGCAGAGCAGCACGTCCGCGAAGATCCTCTACCGTCCGCTCGGCATCACCAGCAGCATCGTCGGTGGCATCGTGGCCGGGCAGGTGTTCAAGCAGGTCTGGAAGCATGCGACCCCGGGCGAGAAGAGCGACCCACCTCGAGCGCTTGAGTCGGAGTACCGGATGCGTGAGGTGCTCACCGCCGCGGCCGTGCAGGGCGCGATCTTCGCCTTGGTGAAGGCAGTGATCGACCGCGGTGGCGCACGTGCGTTTGAGCGCTGGACCGGAGAGTGGCCGGGCGACTGACCGAAGGGATTTGTGCGCCCGATGGAGCCGCTCCCGCCGACGGTTGAAGCGTTCGAGAAGCTCGACCGGGTGGGTTTCCCCGATGCCGCGGCGGTGTTGCAACGCCTCGGCCGTCGCGCGCTGGCCGAGGTGCCGGAATGTGTCGGACTCAGCCTGACCCTGGTCGATGACGGCATCACCCTCACCTTGGTCTCCTCGAGTCTCGACGTTGCCCCGTTCAGCCGGTCATCGTCTGCCGCCGGCGTGCAGAGCACGCTGTCGCTGTCGATCTCAGACGGGCGTTCGATCGTCGGCGGCATCAACCTGTACGCCGGCGTACCGAACGCGTTCGACGGGCACGTCGACGCCCTCGCGAGCACGTTCCATGCCGATGCCCTGTCCGCCGTCAAGGACGCGGACCTCGCCTTCTCCACCCGGCTGTCCGCAGCCGCGGCACCGCAGATCCTGGCCGCAGAGGCAGATGTGCAGGTCGCCGTCGGGATGATCGCTGCCCATAATGGCGTCGACCTCGACGAGGCCGAGGCCCAGCTCATCGAGGCCGCTGCACAAGCGGGAATCCCGCTCCACCAGGTGGCCCGGGCGATGATCGTCGCGCACACCCAACGTCGTTGTTCGTGAGAGCTAGGTGACCAGGTCCCTGATCCGGCGGATCATCCCCAGGCTCGGGTACGTGTCGTCGGCCACCTTGGCCAGAAGCACCGAGGCGTACTGCTGCAGCTCGTCGGGGGTGAGCATCTCCTCGATCGTGTCCATCATGGTCGAGGAGGGGTACTGATCCTCGTCCACCTTTTCCACGAGCCTCTGCACCAGCTGGGCCCTCACGTCGTTCTGCTTGTCGGCCACTTCTTCTGTCTCCTTGGCTCGGGACGAACATCGTCGTGTCTCTGACTACGCGGGGGAGGCACCGTCGGACCACCCCCCTGCGGGTACCTACTCGGACAGCAGCGCCCCCAGCGGACCGAGGTCGATGTTGAGATCTGCCGTGGTCAGATCGTAGCGAGCCTTGAGCTCGTCCATGGCCTCCTCGAGGTGCATGAGGCCCTGTCCCAGACCCTCCACCTGCTCGTCGGTGAGGTCGCCCTCCTCGACGCGCCGGAGCGCCTGAGCCTCCATCAGCTGCCGCACCAGCTCCACGACGGTGAGCACCAGCTTGAACAGGTCACGCTCGACCGACTCGGGGTCTGTCTCCAGCCTCTGGGTCAGGGAATGGCGGCGCTCATCCACGGCGGTCACCGCGACCGGCCGGCTGAGGTGCCGGCATGTCCTCACGAACAGTGGTGATCACCGCGTTCAGTCGAATCTGGACCAGGTCGACCCCCGCAAGCGAGATCACGACGTCACCGGCGACGACGACACCTGCCCCCAGAAGCCGGTCGAGAAGGTCGACCAGGGAGATCTGCGCGAGCGCCTGGCCTTCGCGGCGGGCGGGCAACGAGTCGCTCACGCTCAGTCCAGGGTCGCGAAGGAGTAGGGAGGCCAGGGCCCACGGATGTCGATGCCCGCGTCCGGGTAGCGGCGAGCCAGATCCTCTGCCGCTGACCGGAAGGTGTCGCGGCTGTCGTCGTCGACGAGGTAGGCGCCGTTGAGGATCATGGTGCCCGGGAAGCCGGTGAGTCGAGGGTCCTGGGGCGCGAGACGACGCACGGCACGCGCGCGTCTCCCGAGCTCCTGGTGCACGACGTCGGCGACCTGGGCAGCCTCGTCTGCCGCGGCCCGCTTGTCGCTGGCCCGGGCGCGCTTCCGTGCCAGGTAGGCGGCACCCGAGGTGGCCTTGGAGGCCGGCTCGTCATCGTCACTCTCCGGTGCGAGGGCAGCGAACGCCTTGACACTCCACTCGTGGCAGCCCTCCACGCGGTCGAGAGCGGTCTGGAGCCCGTCGTACCACTCGTCGAGGCGTGCCCGGACGCTGGCCTCGTCGGTGCAGATCGTGACCAGGCGCATCGGGGCGGTGGTCGCGCGCAGTGCTGTCGCCTGCACCACGTCGTCGTGAGCACGGGCCACCTCCTCGAGCCAGGGCAGGCTCTCGAGGTTGCGGCGCAGGGCCTCCTCGCCGAACTCGGCGAGATCCACGCTGCACGTGACGGCCTGCAGACCCCGGTGCTCGAGCACCTGGATCGCGGCGTCCCGCAGCCCGGAGACGTCGCCCAGCTGCTGCGCGTCGAGTCCGCGTGCGACGGCGAAGAGGTACTGGCCGCGATCAGCCACTCGAGCCTTCCTCCGACGAGTCTCCCGAGCCCTCCTCCAGCTCCTCGAGGCGCTCCCGGAGCTGTCGGTTCTCCTCGACCAGTCCCTGCGCGGTCGTCGACAGCATCGGGTCGTTGCGCCACCAGTCGATGCCCATCTCCTTAGCCTTGTCGACGGACACGACGAGCAGCCGGATCTTGATGGTGAGCAGCTCGATGTCGAGCAGGTTGACCCTGATGTCACCCGCGATCACGATCCCCTTGTCGAGGACCCGCTCGAGGATGTCGGCCAGGTTGGCAGGATGCGGTCGGTCCGACTGCGCCATCGGTGCCGAGTAGGGCCGTGACGTGACACCGGTGTTGGGCGACTCGCTCACGCTCAGTCCCCGCCCGGAACGCCACGCACGTAGCGCCGGACCCGTCGGTACCCCTGGAGTGAGCCCTTGCCGTCGACCTCGACCTCGTACATGCGCCAGGACGTCGGTGGTGTTGGGGATCCGGCTGCACCTCGAGCACCTCCACCTCGACCTTCCAGCCGTCGTCCGAACGGTCGAGACCCACCACGCCCTCGGGCTGCTTGCCGGTCAGCTCGACGAGCTGCCGGGCAGCCTCGGCGGCGATCCGCCCCGGGTTCGGCGGCCGGTCGGCCTCGGCGCGTGGCGCGCTCGCCCTCTTCCGCGGCGCAGGGGAGGACTTCTTCGCCGGTGCCTTCTTCGCGGACGCCTTGTTCGCACTGGAGGACTTCTTGGACGCGCTGGTGGACGACGAACCTGTCGTGGCCATCGCTACTCCTTCCTTGGACGAGAGCGAGCCACCATCAGGCGCTCGACGAGCTCGTCTTCCCAGATCGTCGCTTCCTCGTCGCTCAGCTCACCTGCGGCGCGCTGGCGATCGATCTCCGCGATCTGGTTGCGGATCCTAACCGGGTCGTAGAACTCTTCCTCGGCCTGGCGCTGAATCTGCTCGGCCACGGCGATGGTGCCACGCAGCGGAGCCAGCGGGAGACCCAGGAGTCCGGTGATCAGCCCCATGGCTGGCCTTCGACGAAGTCGTACGGGGCGACCGGACCGGTGAGGCGCAGCCGGATCCGCTCGTGCACAGCCTCGGCGAGCCCCTCGAGCGTGTCCTCGAACTGCTTGGTGGTCATGCGGTCGATGAGGAACGCGACATCGAGGAGATGGTCGACACCGCCGCCGGCTCGTTCGACGTGATCGAGGACGTGCGGTCGCATCGTGGCAAGGATCAGGTCGGTGTCGTGAGCCCGCTTGCGCTCCAACGCGGAAGACACGAGCTCGCCCAGCCGGATCAGGTCGGGGTGCGGTGTTCCCGGTGGAAGGTCGCGCGTGTGGCGGTGCAGGTCGGCGATCGTCGGGTCCTCGCGGACCACCTCCGCGAGCACCTGTTCCTCGTCGTACGTCGCTCGCAGGATGAACTCCGTGGTCCCGTCGAGGACGCTGAGCAGATGGGCGAAGTGCTCCCCGTTGGCTGCCAGGAACTCGTCGACGTACGCTGTCGCGGTCTACGAGCACCGCGCCGAACTGGACCGGCACCACGACACCCGAGTCGGCCAGCGCGTCGACGACCTTGCTGTGCGCCATCAGGTCGGCACGACGCCCGGGCGGCCGGTCCAGGGCGACCTCGCCAACGGCAGCGGCGATCCCGTCCACCTCGATCAGCTGCACCTCCGCGTCGTCGAGGCCTCGGAGGTCGTCGGGAACGCCCGCGTCCGCCGGCACCACGCCGTAGACGTAGTAGCCGACGTCGTCCGGCAGAGGAGCCGGTTCAGGCATCAGAGCTCTGGCGACGCCGCGAGGACTTCTTGGCCGGTCGGCCCTCGTCCTCGTCGTCGTCCTTGCTTCCTCCCGTGATCGCCTTCTTCACGCCCTTGATCGCACCACTGGTCTTCTTCGAGGAGCCACCCTCCTGCAGGTCGCCGACGGCCTCGGTGAGGTCCTTGCCGCCGTGCTTGTACAGGTCGAGCCGGTTCGTCGCCTCCGCGAACCTGAGGTACGTGTCCACGCTGGCGATGACGATGCGTGCATCGATCGTGAGGATCTCGATGCCGACGAGGGAGACACGGACGTAGGCGTCGATGACGATGCCCTTGTCCAGGATGATCTCGATGACGTCGGCAAGACCGCTGGGGGCAGGGCGCTCGAGATAGCCGCCTCCGCGCCGCTGGGTGGTCTGAACGGTCACAGTGCTTCCTTCGGGTCGGTGGGTGGCGTGCGCGGCGTCGTGCGCTCAGCTGGCACGGCGGCGACGGGGCTTCCGGGCGGGCTGCTCCTCTTCCTCTTCTTCTTCTTCGTACTCGTCCTCGGGATCCTCATCGGCAGGCTCCCCGGCCTCATCGTCCTCGGAAGACTCCTCCTCGTCCAGAGCCTCGTCCTCGTCGACCGATTCGTCCTCGTCCTCGTACTCGTCCTCGGGGGCGTCCTCTTCCTCCCCCTCCTCCTCGTACTCGTCGTCAGCGGACTCTTCCTCGTCCTCGGGAGCGTCCTCGTCCTCGGGGGCCTCCTCGTCCTCGGAGGCCTCGTCGTCGGACTCGTACTCGTCCTCGGGGGCGTCCTCTTCCTCCCCCTCCTCCTCGTACTCGTCGTCAGTGGACTCTTCCTCGTCCTCGGGGGTCCTCGTCCTCGGGAGCGTCCTCGTCCTCCGGGGCCTCGTCGTCCTCCGGGGCCTCTTCGTCCTCCGACTCGTACTCGTCCTCCGGCTCCTCGTCCTCGCCCGGCTCGTCGCCCTCGTCGCCGGACTCGTCCTGATCCTGCTCGTCCTGCTCCTGCTCCTCCCTCTCCACAGCGTCCTCGTGCGACTCCACGACCTCGCCATCCTCGATGGTGCCGCGCCAGCCTTCGACCTCTTCCGGATTGAGGATGGTGCGGGTCATCACGTGCCGCCGGAAGTGCCGGAGCTCCGCACGGGCGCGCCGGCCCTGGGCCTCCCAGATGTTGCCGGTCTTCTCGAAGAGACCCTGCGGGTAGTACTCGAGGACCACCAGGATCCGGGTCAGGTTCGGACCGATCTCGTGGAAGGTCACCGCGCCGTCGACGTGACCCTTCTGCCCCTTGGAGCGCCAGACGATCCGCTCGTCCGGGACCTGCTCGAGGATGGTCGCCTCCCACGTGCGGTGACTCAGGAAGATCTGCGCCTTGAACGTGATCTTGTTCTCGTCCGGCGCCTCGACGCTCTTGACCTTCTTCATGAAGCTGGGGAACGCGCCGAACTCGGTCCACTGGTTGTAGGCAACCTTGACCGGGACCCCGACGTCGATGGTCTCGACGATGTTGGTGGACTTGGTCGCCTTGCCTCCTCCGCTGCCGCCCTTGCCGCCGCCACCGCCGGTGATCTTGTCCTTGATGCCGGAGGCCGCGCCCTTCAGGCCGCCGAGCAACGGGGAGTCGCCCTTCGCCGCGGCCTCACCGCCCTTCGCGACCGCCTTGCCGATGGGACCGCCGTCCGCGATGCCCTCGAACTTGTCGGTGAGACCGCCGAGCTTGTCGGTGACCGTGCTCATGGCCTTGTCGCCCGCGGACTTCAGAACCTGCTGTCCGACGTCCTTGAGCTTGTCCAGGCCTTGCGTAGATCCGGTCTCTGCCATGGTGATCAGCTCCTCGACCGGCTCGAGCGGGAGGACCGCCCGGAACCAGACTTCTTGGCGGCCGACTTCTTGGCCGGGGCGGTCTTCTTCGCGGTGGTCTTCTTCGCCCCTGAGGTCTTCTTTGCGGCGGTCTTCTTGGCCGGGGCGGTCTTCTTCGCGGCGGTCTTCTTGGCCGGGGCGCGTCTTCTTGGCCGGGGCGCTCTTCTTTGCGGCGGTCTTCTTAGCCGGAGCGGACTTCTTCGAGGCCGTCTTCTTAGCCGGAGCGGACTTCTTCGAGGCCGTCTTCTTCGCCGGGGCGCTCTTCTTCGAGGCCGTCTTCTTCGCCGGCGCTGACGCAGCGGCGGACTTCTTGCGCGTCCGCGAAGGCCGACTACCCGAGTCGCCGTCACCGGAGGACTCGCGACGCGATCGCCTGCCGCGGCGACGTCGCGGCGGTTCAGGTGCTTCGTCCTCGGGCTCCTCGTCGGCCTCGTCCTCCGGCTCGTCCTCCGGCTCGTCCTCAGGCTCCTCGTCGGCCTCGTCCTCCGGCTCGTCCTCGGGCTCCTCGGCCTCGTCCTCGGGCTCCTCGTCGGCCTCGTCCTCGGGCTCCTCGTCGGCCTCGTCCTCAGGCTCCTCGTCGGCCTCGTCCTCAGGCTCCTCGTCCGCCTCGTCCTCAGGCTCCTCGTCGCCTTCCGCGTCGGCCTGGTCCTCTTCTCCGCCGGCCTCGTTGTCCTCGGACTCCTCCTCGTACTCGTCGTACTCGTCCTCGTCGTCGGACTCGCCCTCGTCGGAATCCTCCGGCGCCTCGTCGCGAGAACCGCCCTCCAGGAGTCGCGAGTTCACCGACTCCAGACGTGAGGTGGCGGTCGCGATCGCTGCGGCCTTCATGGCGTCGAAGAGCCGCCCGGTGATCTGCTGCTGCAGTTTCTGCAGCTCCGGGTTCTGGTCGATCAACTCCGAACCCTGTTTCAACAGCCCCTGAGGACTGGTGGCGATCCGTTGGCCGGCCAGCATGCTGCCGATCGTGATCGCGAGCTTCAGCTTCTTGGTCCGGCCGAGCAGGTAGCCACTGGCTACACCCAGCCCGATCTTTGCAGCAGCGGACATGGAACCTCCCATTCGAGTGCGCCGCCCCTGAGTGGGTGCGGCAGCGCGAACTCCCCTGTCCCCACCAGAGCACGTCGTGCGTGGCGCATCACACACCCCAACGGGGGTGTATTCAGCTAACGACGTGGCCGCGTCGTCGCTCACCGAGGTCGCCAACTCGCCCATTGCCTGGAACCACCAGTGCCAGGCACAACCAGGTGCGCGGCCGCTCGTCCCTGAGCGGGCACCTCGCCGCGCCGGCCCTCGGGGGACCGGCGCGGCGAGGTTCCACCCCTCACCCCCACCTGGTCTTCCTGGGCGCCGTGGTGGAGCACCAAGTCCGGGCGACGATCGGGTCGCCCACAACGCAGGTCGCGCGGACCACACCATGAGGGGAGGCGGGTTGCGGAAACCTTGCGGACCTGTTGGTCTCGAAAATCAACAGCTCCCTATCCCCCGGGTCGACGGTTTGAGCACCGCCGGACGGGGTACGACGCAGATGATGTTGCGGTCCCCAGGTGCGACCCCGACCCTGAACGGACCTGGGGACTGCGACACCGCTCAGCGCATGCGCGCGTTCTGTGACCGAGTCTGCGTTCCGCCGGAGTCCGCACGACGTACCAGGCGAGGTGTACAGCAGGCGAGACATCGGGCCGCCTCAAAGTTCACCGATCGTTCTCCTTGCGACCTCTGGTCAGCCGTACGGCGACGGGTCTACGTTCGAGATCGGGAGCCTCTCCGCACCCACGACGTCGCCCCACTGCCCGTTGCGCTGCGCCACGGGTGGCGGGGCGACGGTCTGTTATCCATTGGTCGGTGAGGCTGCGGCGACCAACCGTTGCCCGAGGTTCGTGTGCGCGCCGGGCTCCTGCGGCACAAGCGCCATGGGCTCCGGCGCAAGGTCGTCGCCCTCCAGAAGTAGAGGGCGGAAGTACTCGTACCACGAGTTCGACGACGCCCACATCAGGACATTCGTCGGGATCCTGGTGGAGAAGCAGGCAAACGACAGGCTGGACAGCACGCCGGCCTGACCGTCCGTGATCGGATTCTGCGACTGGGCGCGTGTTCGACCCGCCCGGCTAGTGTCCGAGCATGTTGCGAGACGTGCGCGAGTACATCGACAAGCTGCACATCGACGGCCACACCGTCGGTGAGGACCATGACGACGACCCGATCCTGATCGATCCAGAAGGGCGTGCGGTCGATACCTGGCGGGAGAACTACCCCTACGACCAGCGGATGGCGCGCGACGAGTACGACGAGGTCAAGTACCTGCTCCAGGTCGAGCTGCTGAAGTTCCAGACCTGGGCCGCCGACAGCGGCACCAAGCACGTGCTGCTCTTCGAGGGGCGCGACGCCGCCGGCAAGGGCGGCACGATCAAGCGGTTCATGGAGCACCTCAACCCGCGGTACGCGCGCACGGTCGCCCTCGGCAAGCCCAGCGACCGGGAGCAGAGCCAGTGGTACTTCCAGCGCTTCGTCCAGTACCTGCCGACGGCCGGGGAGATGGTCCTCTTCGACCGGTCCTGGTACAACCGCGCCGGCGTCGAGCGGGTGATGGGGTTCGCGTCGGCCCCGGAGTACCAGCGGTTCATGGCCCAGGCGCCGCTGTTCGAGCGGATGCTGGTCGACAGCGGCATCTCGCTGACCAAGTTCTGGTTCTCGGTCACCCAGGCCGAGCAGCGGACCCGGTTCATCATCCGGCAGGTCGACCCGGTGCGGCAGTGGAAGCTGTCCCCGATCGACCTGCAGTCACTGGACAAATGGAAGGACTACACAGAAGCCAAGGAAGCGATGGTGCGACGGACCGACACCGAATGGGCCCCGTGGACCACGATCAAGAGCAACGACAAGAAGCGCGCCAGGATCAACGCGATGCGGGCTTTCCTGGCCCGGTTCGACTACGAAGGCAAGGACTCCGACCTCGTCGGTCGTCCCGACCCCCGGATCGTGCAGCGCGGCATCGACGCCGTCGGCGACTGAGCACCCGGGCACGCCGGAGGAGGGAGCAGGACCATCTGGCGTGTTCGATGTCCGCGGCTCAGTGGCCGTTGGTCTTGAGCCAGTCGAGCACCGCGTCGGCCACGTCCTTCCACCCGTGGTCGATGGTCAGGGAGTGGCCCCGGCCCTCGAACTGCTTCAGCTCTGTCACCGCGGCCGAGTCGCGGTACTGCTTGAGGGTCGAGCGGGTGACGACGTCGGGGACTGTGTGGTCCTCCAGTCCGGAGATCAGGAGGAGTGGGCCTCGGGTCTGGTTCCCGGTGTCCACCTTGGCCTGGGAGTGCATCACGAAGTTCGCGGCTGCGGCCTGGAAGAGCGGGCGCGCGGGGGACGGGATGGTCCACTTCTCGAACAGCTCGTCTGACTCCTCCTCCGCGAGCGCGTTCCCGAACCCGAATCGAAACTGCTTCTTGGTGAGGGAGACGGCCTTGTGCAGGTTCGCGGGATTGCCCAGCGCGGGCAGACCGGCCCGCAGCTGCGCGAGCGGCAGTGGCAGCACGCCCTTGATCTGCGCGGGGTCGATGGCCACGGCGGTCGCAGCAAGGCCCTGGCCGAGTAGCTTCTCGGCGATGAGACCGCCGAAGGAGTGTCCGACGATGACCGGGGGCGTCCCGATCCCGTCGATGATGTCGGCGTAGTGGCCGACGGCGTCGTTGATCCCGATGTTGGCGACGGACTCGGGGTGCGCCCTTGCCTCGGCCACGGTGTCGGGTTCATGGGGCCAGCCGGGTGCGATTGGGTCGTAGCCGGCATCGCGGAACAGCTCTTGCCAGGGCTTCCAGCTGGACGCATGGAGCCACAAGCCGTGGATGAAGACGACGGGGAGGTTGGTCATTGGAGCACCTTTTCTGTGGGAGGTTTGAGGGTTCGAGGTGACCTGGTCACGAGCGCTCGTGGCGCGACACTAGAGAGTCGTGACCAGCCCGCCATCGACGACGAAGTCGCTGCCCGTGATGTTGCCGGCTCGTTGACTGGACAGGAACAGGACGACGTCAGCCACCTCTTGCGGGGTAGTGAATCGGCCAGTGGGGCTCTCGGCGGCTGCCCGTTCGGCGATCTCCTGCGGGCTGACTCCGTTGGCGCGCCCGAGCGTGGCCGCGACCCCGTTGTCGCCGAGCCACAGGTCTGTCTGCACAGGCCCGGGACTGACGGTGTTGATCCGCACACCACTCGCGGCGAACTCCTTCGACAGCGACTTGCAGAGGTTGGCCAAGGCTCCCTTGGCCGCGCTGTAGTCGAGCACTGCGGGATCCGGCAGGAAAGCGTTGACCGAGCTGACCGTCACCACGCATGAATTCCCGCGGCTGACGAGATGTGGCAGGGCGGCGCGCATGCTGCGGACCGCGACCAGGAAGTTGATGGTGAGCGTGGCCTGCCAGTCATCGTCGGTCACCGCCAGGAAGCCGTCGAGTCGAGGGCGTACGGCGCCGACGTTGTTCACAAGAATGTCCAAGCCTCCATGCCGGCTGATCGCCTGGTCGACCAGGTGTTGGGGACCGGCCGCCTCGGTGAGGTCGACTCGCACCGCCTGCACCTCGAACTTCTCGCTGAGCAGGTCGAGCTCCTCGCTGCCGTTGAGCGCTCCGGCAATGACGAAGGCACCCTCCTCGGCCAAGGATCGCGTGACCGCCAGACCGATGCCCCTGCTTGCGCCCGTGACAACGGCGACCTTGCCGAAGAGGTCCAGTTCCATGCTCATGAGGGATCAGCCCCCGGTGGCGCGGGCGGCGCGTTCGATGAGCGACGTGAACCGGTCGGCAAAGCGGGTGATGCCGCCGGCGTGGCTAGCGCCTGGATACTCCACGATGTGGGCGCCGGCTCGTCCGGCCATCGACCGCTCCTGCGCCGGGTCGATCATCAGATCCGCACCCGAGACGGCGTACCAGCTCGGCAGCTCGTGCCAACCGACGGGTCCAGATGGTGTCGTCACAATCGGGAAGTTGAGCGGGTGTTGCGCCGCATCGAGCTGCGCTGCCCGGGCCGAGGAGAGGTCCTGGGCGAAGAACTGCCGGAAGAAGTCCGGCGCGATGTAGGCCGGTGACGCGAACGGTGCGCCAGTGAAGGCAAGATGAGCGAACGCACCGGACGGCTGGAAGCCCGCCCCCAGGCTCGCGATCGAGTCGCCCTCGTCAGGCAGGAACGCGGCAGAGAAGACCAGGGCCCGAACGTCGGCCCGACCCGCTGATGCGCCGGAGGCGACCACGCCGCCATAGGAATGGGCAACGAGGATCTTCTTGCCCGGAATCCCATCGAGCGTCTCTTGAAGCGCTGCGACGTCGCCGGCAACGGACTGCATCTCCAGATCGGGGGCGACTGTGCGGTACCCGTCGCCGTGCAGCTCGCGCGCCACGGCGTTCCAGCTGGAGGAGTCTGCCCAGGCCCCGTGAACCAGGACCACGGTCGCATGCGGGCGGTCGCCCTGGGTCGCGACTGCCGCCGAGGTCGTCATGGCGACCGACGCCACGAGGCCCACCCCGCAGATCAGCCAACGCTTCATCGTCCACCTGTTCACCACAAATGCCTCCATGTCTGGCTCGCTGGTCCACGTGACGCTATGGCCGAAGATGCTCGCCGCACCTCACGTGACCACGTAGTCCTCGACGGGCTATTGCCATCCCCAGCGACGGACTGCCAGAGTCGTGCCGAATCGGAGGCACACAGCCGCCACCTCGGAAGGCCGGCAGACCCGTCGGCGAGAGGGCGGACATTGGAGATCGTCGCGGCACCTACGAGCGGTTCTGCCTTGCAGCATGTTCTTGACCGCGTGGAGGAGAGCGGACGGCCACCTGACGCGGTGCCGGACCCGATCCATCGTTCGTGGGAGCGATGCGCCGGTGCCGGCATCGATCCGGACCACGTCGCCGTCCCGTTCGAGCCCGACGTAGAGACGGACAGCCGACTGTCGTGGGCCGCCGGACCCGTGATGACGGCCGTGAGCGAGGCCTTGGCCGACGAGCCAGTCGCGTTGCTGCTCGCCGACCAACGCGGCCACGTCGTCCAGCGAGCCGTCGGGTCAACCAAGGCGGCGGACGTCATGGACGGCATTGGCGCGGCTCCCGGCTTCGTGTGCCGTGAGGAGCTTGTCGGGACCAACTCGATCGGGCTGGCACTCCTCACGTCATCGCTCAACGTCGTACTTGGCTTCGAGCACTACGCGGACAACCTGACCGTGGTCTCGTGTGCGTCGGCACCCGTGGTGCATCCGGCGACAGGCCAGCACCTGGGGGTCGTCAACATCACGAGCAAGGCCGGCGCCTTCCATCCCGCGCTCCCTGCGCTGTTGGACCGTGTGCTCGCAGAAACCCACGCCCGACTGTCGTATGACCACGGTGTCCCTTCAGCCGCGCTGCGGGCCGCATTTCTTTCCGCCCGACGCAAGACAAAGGGGCCGCTCATCGCGGTCAGCAGCAACACCATGTTCTTCAACACCGCAGCGGGCGCGACACTCTCGTCGCACCTCGACCGTGCCGCGGTCTGGAGCTGGGCGGAGCAACAGATTCACGGCCATCAAGGAGCAGCCGAGGCGGTGCTCTCCCTCTCCCAGGGCCTACGCATGGCTCGAGCCGTACCCGTGTACGACGGCGCCTCGCTAGCCGGCGCGCTCGTGTCGATCGGCCCAAGGCCCACGCCCAGGCCGAACGCGATACCGCTGGGTGACGAGACGGCTCACGGCTGGGCCTCACTCACCGAAGCCGAGCGCAACATCGCGCAACAGGTGGCCCGGGGGCTCACCAACCGAGAGACCGCTGCCCTTCTGTTCCTCTCGCCGCACACGGTGGACTACCACCTGAGACAGATCTATCGAAAGCTGGCAGTTCAGTCACGCGTCGAAATGGCCCGGGTCGTCGACGCGAACAACTGAGCACCTCGCTCGTCCGGCTCGGCCGAGGCCTTGCATCGCCAAGCGACCCGCACATGACGAACCCGTCGTTCCGGGAGCCTGGGGGGTGGCCCGTGGCCGGGGGGGACGGCCAGTTTGGAACGACGGGTTCGGATCGCTGTCGCGATCAGGTTGTGATTTGCCCTTGCGCAAACAGTAGGACGATTGCTGGGTTTCGGAAGGACAAATAGCCGCAAATCGAACTTCAACTCTGTGCGTCGCACGCTTCTGCAACTGGGCCCGCATCGATGCCAGGCGCCATGCCGATAGTCGTTCCGGGGCCATCGACGTGGGCTTCGGCTGGCGCGCTCGGAGGGATTCGAACCCCCAACCTTCTGATCCGTAGTCAGATGCTCTATCCGTTGAGCTACGAGCGCCGGGTGGAGCCTGAGCACTTTAGCGCGACGGGGCACCCGTTCCGAAATCGGTTCCGGCAAGCGCCTCGACGAACGCCGCGTCGGGGGTACGCGAGGGTCCCGGGCCCGTGCACGGTGGCCCTTGCTGCCGGCGGCGCTCGGCCGGTCGCGGGTGGAAACGTGCAGGTCAGCGGCCGCTGTAGCCGTTCGCCGGGCCGCCAGGATCGTGAGACTTGTCACGTCCACCACGGGTTGATCGATCCAATCGCGCAGGGCCCAGTTCCTGGTAGGGAAGCCGGTCGAGTTCGGCGTACCTTTGTCCCCAACCTTGGCCGGCAACGCGCTGCGAAGGCCTCCGACAACTCAACACACCGCCGTCACCACGTGCCGGCCGGTGCCGCCACACGCTCACGGCGGCCCGCGAACGCTCGAGAGGGAACGTGGCATGACTGCCGAGACCACCCAGACCGAGGCACTGCGCCGACCACCCACGAGGGGATCCTCGCTGGGTGAACGAGATCGCGGAGCTCACGCAGGCCCCGCGACGTCCAGTGGTGCACCGGCTCCGACGAGGAGTGGACCGAGCTCACCGACGCACTGGTCGCGACCGGCACCTTCACGCGTCTCGACGAGACCAAGAAGCCCAACTCGTTCCACTGCGCCTCCGACCCGACCGACGTGGCACGGGTCGAGGACCGCACCTTCATCTGCTCGGTCGACGAGAAGGACGCGGGTCCCACCAACAACTGGATGGACCCCGTCGGAGATGAAGGCCATCATGCGCAAGCTCTACGAGGGCAGCATGCGGGGCCGCACCATGTACGTGATCCCGTTCGTGATGGGACACCTCGAGGCCGAGCAGCCGATGTTCGGCGTCGAGATCACCGACTCGGCGTACGTCGTCGCCTCGATGCGCGTGATGGCCCGGATGGGGAGCAACGTGCTGCGCCGCATCGAGGAGCTCGCCGCGGCGGGCGAGGACGTGAAGTGGGTGCCCGCCCTCCACTCCGTCGGGATGCCGCTCGCCGAGGGCCAGCAGGACGTCGCCTGGCCGTGCAGCGACACCAAGTACATCGTCCAGTTCCCCGAGGAGCGGATGATCTGGTCCTACGGCTCGGGCTACGGCGGCAACGCCCTGCTCGGCAAGAAGTGCTACGCGCTGCGGATCGCGAGTGTGATGGCCCGTGACGAGGGCTGGCTCGCCGAGCACATGCTGATCCTCAAGCTGACCAGCCCCCAGAACGTCACCAAGTACCTCGCCGCCGCGTTCCCCAGCGCCTGCGGCAAGACCAACCTGGCGATGCTGGCGCCGACGATCCCCGGCTGGAAGGTCGAGGCGATCGGCGACGACATCGCCTGGATGCGGATCGGCGAGGACGGCCGGCTGTGGGCGGTCAACCCGGAGTACGGCTTCTTCGGTGTCGCGCCCGGCACCAACGAGCACACCAACCCCAACGCGATGAGAACGATCAACATCGGCAACTCGGTGTTCACCAACGTCGCGCTCACCGACGACGGCGACGTCTGGTGGGAGGGCCTCGAGAACACCCCCGACCACGCGACCTCGTGGAAGGGCGAGCCGTGGACGCCGGACAGCGACGAGCTGTCGAGCCACCCCAACAGCCGCTACTGCACGCCGATCAAGCAGTGCCCGATCCTGGCGCCGGAGTACGACGACCCGCGCGGCGTGCCGATCGACGCGATCCTCTTCGGCGGCCGCCGCAAGACCACGATCCCGCTGGTCACCGAGGCCCGCGACTGGGTGCACGGCACCTTCATGGGCGCCACCCTCTCCTCCGAGACGACCGCGGCCGCGGTCGGCCAGGTCGGCGTGGTGCGCCGCGACCCGATGGCGATGCTGCCGTTCATCGGCTACAACGCCGGTGACTACTTCAACCACTGGATCACCGTCGGCAAGGACAACGACGCCGCCAAGCTGCCGAAGATCTTCTACGTCAACTGGTTCCGCCGCGACGACGACGGCGGCTTCCTGTGGCCGGGCTTCGGCGAGAACAGCCGGGTGCTCAAGTGGGTGATCGAGCGCATCGACGGCCAGGCCGCGGCGGTCGAGACCCCGATCGGCCACGTGCCGGCGCCGGGCTCCCTGGACATCGACGGCCTCGACGATGACGCCGGAGGCGGTCGAGCAGGCGCTCGCCGTCGACGTCGAGGAGTGGAAGGCCGAGATCCCGCAGATCACCGAGTGGTTCGAGAAGTTCGGCGACCAGCTGCCCGCCGTGCTCTGGACCGAGCTCGACGGCCTCAAGGCACGCCTGGGCCGCCTGAGCCCCCGGGCGGGGTCACGCCCTCCCGCGGCCGCTCGGACGGCTACCCTTCGATCTTGTTGCGGAGAGGAGACCGTGGTGGCCACCGAGTTCGGCTCTGCCCAGCGTCAGCTCCTGGAGACGCGGTGCCTCGATGCTGTACGACTCGGTGGTCGACGAGGGGCGCATCGCAGAGGACGACCCGCGCATCGTCGCCCGAGGGTCCACAACGCGAGCGCGTTCGACCTGCTGGTGGACCTCGGGCTCCTGATCCTCGACCAGGACCGCCAAGGCCTACCTGCCCGTCGACCCGACCACCGTGCAGGCCCGTGTCGTCGCCCCGATGGGCCAGGAGGCCGCGCACCTGCTCGAGGAGTCGAGCCGGTGGGCCGACGCCTTCAGCGGACTCGGCCAGGCCTACCGTCGGTCGCTCGAGCGCACGGCACCCGGTCACCGAGATCCGCGGGCTCGACAACATCAACCGGTTCCTCAACGCGACCGTCGACGACGCCCAGCACGAGATCCTGACCGCCCAGCCGACCCTGGGCCGCTCCGCCAGCTCGCTCGAGAACGCGACCGAGCGCGACATCCGTGCGGTCCAGCGCGGGATCAGCATGCGCACGCTCTACCAGCACTCCGCCCGGCGCAGCGTCGCGATCAAGGAGTACGTCGACCGGCTGAAGCCCTACGGCGCCCAGGTGCGGACCCTCGAGGAGTTCTTCAACCGGATGATCGTGGTCGACCGCCAGATCGCCATCGTCCCGGGCGCCGACGGCACCGACGTCGCGATCGCGATCCACGAGCCGTCGCTGGTCGCCTACCTCGCCGACGTCTTCGAGCGGTACTGGGAGCGCGCGCGAGCCCTACGACGACCGCGCCGAGAGCACCGCGCGCGACATCGCCGAGGACGTGCGCAACATGACCGTCCGGATGCTGATCGAGGGCCACAGCGACCCGGCCAGCGCCAAGCGGGTCGGCGTCAGCACGCGCACGTACGCCGGCTACATCGCCTCGCTCAAGGCGGAGTACGGCGTGCAGACACGGTTCCAGCTCGGCTACGCGATGGGCCACGACGGCCACGACGACTGCCGCGCACGACCGGCGGCTGACGTCGGTACGCGCACGAGCAAGCGGACGGTGTGCGACCTGATCGACACACCGCCCGCTTCTTCGAGACGGCCTGGGGGATGGCTGGGGACGACTGCCGGGGGGTTGACTGAAGCGTCCTCGTCTCGAGCTCTGGGGTTCTTACCAGCCGGTGTCGCGCGCAGAGGCTGCGTGCTTCGCGCCGGTGTCGACCTTCCAGCCGGTGTCGGCTTGTGTCGCGCTAGCGCGGTCGCCAAGCCGGCGACCAGCACGGCAGCAGCAAGCGTGGACGCGACCATCCGGGCCAAGATTCGCGCGTTTCGCATGGTGGTACTCCTTCGTTCCCCCGAGATTCCTGGGTGCATTCTGGCGGACAAGTCTCGCTGGTACGCGAGGCTACGGTGGCAGGTCATTGGTCCTTCATAGATTTGCACTGCAGAAATGTGCAAAACCACGAGGTCAGCGCCCTGATCACGTCTTGTCCGGACATGTCCGAGACGTAGGCGCCAGGGGCTGCCGAAACCGCCTGCGGAGGTGGCGGGATTTGAACCCGCGAGAGGGTTTTACCCTCAACCCGCTTAGCAGGCGGGCGCCATAGACCGGACTAGGCGACACCTCCAACGCCCAAACGCTGCTGGCACAGGGGAACGCGCGGTGGCGAGCCTCGACGACGGCAGCACCCGGAGGCGCGGGGATCAGGTTACCCATCGGATCGGACGGGGCGAATCGGATGCCGGGAGCGACTCAGCGGTACTCGGCGGTAACCGTGTCCCTGGTCTAGACGATTCTGCAGCTCGCGCACGAACTGGTCGCCGTCCACGGCGAGCACGTCGACCGGGATCGTCGTGGAACCGCCGTTCCTGAGCCGTAGCCGCACGCAGCGGGCGCCCGCCACGTACGTCGCCACCACGTCCTCGACGTCCTCCCAGCGCGCGGCGTTGACGCCGGCCCCGCGCACGAACCGGACCCGGTAGCCGTCGTCGTCGGCGCGGACGACGTAGCTGCGCCGCGTCAGCAGGTGCCCGCCGCCGAAGACGGCGACCACGACCAGCACGACCACGCACCGACATCACCTCGAGCGGGAGCTGGAACAGCGAGACCAGCACCGTGGTCGCGCAGACCAGCGACGCCCGAGCAGGACCAGGAACACGCCCATGACCGGGCCCGGACGGCGGCGCGACGGCGTAGTCGGTGCTACCCCGGATGGATCGGTGGGCACTCCACGATTCGAATCCTCGCGAACCGGGACTGTCGGACATTCTCGGAGAGGAAGCTGCCTCAGTGAACACTCTTGCTCGACCCGGTGACCTGAGTCACACTCAAATTCCCCCGCCAACCCGCGACCAGGTGGAGGTGGTCTCCGTGGCCACACTCGAAGAGTCGATCGTCGGTCTCCGCAAGGCCCTCGTCCTGCCCCTGCCAGCAGCAGGGCTGGGGCTGGCTCGTACGCCAGCGGATGTCCGTCGTCAAGGACGCCCTCACCGACGAGGAGGGTCCGCTCCAGCGAGGCCTGGCTCGCCGCGCGCCAGGGTTCGGTCGTCCGCGCGAGCGCAACGCGCTGCTCGCGCAGCTGGCCGATGCTCGGGCCGCTCGTGCTCGACGGCTCCGACCGCGACGTCGCGTCCGCAACCGGCTGCTGCGCCTGCGTACACGACCTGGAGCGGCACCGGCAGCGGCTCAGCGACCTCGTCTACGACTCGGTCGCCCTGGAGCTCGGCGGCTCCGAGTAACGGGCCCGACTGCTCCAGGTCGTGGGCACCGACTCCGCTATTTGGCCGCCTCCGCGTTGCCCGCCTCCGGCGGCGGGAGCGGCACCGCCAGCGGCTCAGCGACCTCCTCTACGACTCCGTCGCCCTGGAGCTCGGCGGCTCCGAGTAACCGAGCGACCAGGCGCACCGGCAGAGGGGGCGGGATTCGAACCCGCGGCTGACATCACTGCCAGCGACCGCTTTCAAGGCGGTTCCGATCGGCCACTCCGGCACCCCTCCGTGCGCCCGCCACCCGCGCGAGCGCGGTGCCGAGTCTAGGCTGCCGGCGCTCGATGCCGAGCAGGCGCGCGTACGCCGCCACGCCCTCGACCTCGACGCGTACGGCGGCCGCACCAGCGCCTCCGGCGTCAGCAGCAGCTGCGGTTGACCGCGCGGGTGTCGCGGCGCTTGAGCCGGACCCGGCCGTTCTCGACGTAGCCGACCTTGCGGCTGACCGCCACGACTCCGGGTTGTCCAGGAACGCGCCCGACGTGATCTCGGTGAAGCCGAGGTGGTCGAAGCACAGCACGCAGATCGCCTGGCGCATCAAGGTGCCGGTGCCCCGGCCCTGGTAGGGCATGCCCAGCCAGGAGCCGGTCTCACCGGTGCGGGTGACGGCGAAGTCCTGGGTGGACACGGCCTGGATCCCCCGGAAGCAGCCGTCGCGCCACACCCCGAGCTCGATCGACCACTTCTCGGGCGACACCTCGGCCCGGGAGCGCCAGTAGTGCTGGAGCGTGTTGCGGACCTGCTCGTCGCCGGTGGCGTCGGTCCACGGGAAGTAGAACGGCATCCGCTCCGGCTCGTGAATGCCGCCCTGGACGACGGCCAGCACCTCGGGGAGGTCGGCGTCCTGCACGGGACGCATCTCGAGCGGGCCGCAGCGCACCCGGAGGCCGAACAGCGGCCAGAGCTCCTCGAGCGTCGTCATCCCCCGAGTGTCGTGACGCGGCGTCGCCACGGCAACGGCTTTGTCAGCGCAGGGCGCAGGTCGGGCCGAGGTCGCGAGGACAGCGGGTCAGAGCCGGCGGTTGGCCAGCGACGGGTTGGCCTCCCGTGCCGTCGCGACCTCGGCCAGGTCGAGCGACGCGTGCAGCACGGTCTCGCTGTTGTCGGCCTCGACGATCTCGTCGCCGTACGGCGAGACCACGAGCGAGTGTCCCGTGTAGCGGGGACCGCACTGGGCGGCGCCGACGACGTACACGAGGTTCTCGATCGCCCGGGCCCGCAGGAGCGTGGTCCAGTGCGTCGCCTTGCGCTCGCCCGCGACCCAGGCTGCGGGCACGACGAGCACCTGGGCGCCCGCGTCGACGAGCGCCGCGGCCGAGCTCGGGGAACCGCAGGTCGTAGCAGGTCATCAGCCCGACCGGCACGCCGCGCACGTCGGCCACGACCGGCTCGGTGGCGCCGGCGCGCGAGCGGTGTCGGACTCGCGGTAGCCGAACGAGTCGTAGAGGTGGATCTTGCGGTACGTCGTGAGCGTCCGCGGTCGGCGAGGACCAGGGTGTTGAAGGGCAGGCCGCTCTCGCCGGACTGCTCGAACATGCCGGCCAGCACCGCCACGTCGTGCTGGTCGGAGACCTCGCGCAGCCGGGTGACGAAGGGCCCGTCGAGCGGCTCGGCGAAGGCCGCCAGGTCGGAGCCGGGCTTGCCGAAGTCGCGGGCGAACGCCTCGGGGAAGACCACCAGGTCGGAGGCCGGTGCGAGCTCGGCGGCCTCGTCGAGGCGGGCGCGGTTGACGGCCGGGTCGAGCGACGACTCGGTCTGCACCACGGACACCCGCAGTCGCGCATCGTCGGCCATGGGTCCACCATGCCAGCCGGTGCCGCGGCGGAGGCATAGGGTCGCCGCGTGGAGGGCAGGGTGAGCCCCGAGCGTGGGTGGCGTCGTCGTCGCGGGCGGCGGGGCGTCCCGGATGGGCGGCGTCGACAAGGGCTCGCTCGAGGTCGGCGGCCGGACTCTGCTCGAGCACGTGCTGGCGGCACTGGCCGCACGTGGCGGACGTGGTCGTGGTGGGCGACGAGGTGCGCACCTCTCGGCCGGTGACCTTCACCCGCGAGGAGCCGGCCGGCGGTGGACCCGCGGCCGCGCTGCTGGCCGGCCTGCGCGCCTTCGCCGCAGCGCCCGAGGCCGGGTCGTCGTGCTCGCCGGCGACATGCCCCGGGTCACGGCGGACACGGTGGACCGCCTGGAGGCCGCGGTCGAGGACGACGTCGGACGGTGACCGTGCTGGTCGATCGCGGTGGCCGGGCGCAGTACCTGTGCGCGTCGTACCGGCGTGCGCGGCGCTGCTCGCCGCCGCGCCGCCGTACGGCGAGGAGCACGGGCTGCCGATGCACCGGCTGCTCGGCTCCGCTGCGGCTGGCGGAGGTGGCGGCTGTGGGTGACGAGGCTCGTGGACGTCGACACCTGGGCGGACCTGCGCCGCGTCCGCGAGGGCGACGATTTCGGCGCGTGACCCCGAATGTCACGCGTGCCCTCTTGCGCCGAGTGCCCCGGCTCGCCAAGTTTGGAGGCGTGAACCTCCACGACTGGATTGACGAGCTGTGCGACGTGCTCGACGTCGAGGTGGACGTCGACGAGGCGCTGGTCCTCGACCTGGCGCGCGACGCCGCGCACAACGTGGAACGTCCAGCCGCGCCGATCACGACCTTCCTGCTCGGGTACGCCGCCGCGGCCGTCGGACGGCGACCCGGCCGAGACGGAGCGGCTGGCCGGCCTGGCGACCGACCTGGCCGCCCGCTGGGACAAACCCGCGGACGCGCTCGACGACGTGGACGAGGTGGAGGTCGAGATCGAGGAGCTCGACGAGGTGCCGGAGTAGCTCCGTCGCCTAGGGTGGGGGCATGCGTGCCGTCATCGTTCCCGAGCCCGGAGGGCCGGACGCCCTCGTCGTCGCCGACCTGCCCGACCCCGTCGCCGGACCCGGCGAGGTGGTGATCGACATCGCCGCGTCCGCGGTCAACAAGGCCGACACCCTGCAGCGACAGGGCTTCTACCCGCCGCCGCCGGGCGCCTCCGACGTGCTCGGCATGGAGTGCTCCGGCACGATCAGCGCGGTCGGCGACGGGGTCGACGCCTGGTCCGTCGGCGACGAGGTGTGCGCTCTGCTCGCGTCGGGTGGGTACGCCGACAAGGTGGCCGTGCCCGCGGGTCAGGTGATGCCGGTGCCCGGCGGGCGTCGACCTGGTCACCGCGTCCGCGCTGCCCGAGGTCGCGGCGACGGTCTGGTCCAACGTGTTCATGATCGCCGGGCCTGCGGCCGGGCGAGACGTTCCTGGTGCACGGCGGGGCGGGCGGGATCGGCACGATGGCGATCCAGCTCGCACACGCCCTGGGGGCCACCGTTGTCGGCGACGGCCGGTTCGGAGGACAAGCTCGAGACCTGCCGGTCGCTGGGCGCCGACATCGTCGTCAACTACCGCGAGGACGACTTCGTGGCCGTGCTCAAGGAGGCCGGCGGCGCGGACGTGATCCTCGACAACATGGGCGCGTCCTACCTGATGCGCAACCTCGACGCGCTCAAGACCGAGGGCCGCCTGGTCGTGATCGGGATGCAGGGCGGCACCAAGGCCGAGATCGACCTGAGCGTGCTGCATGCGCAAGCGTGCCGCCCTCGTGGCCACGACGCTGCGGGCGCGCCCGAGCGACGAGAAGTCCGCGATCTGCGCTGCGCGTGGTCGAGCACGTGTGGCCGCTGGTGGCCGACGGCAAGGTGAAGGCCGTCGTCCACGAACGGGTGCCGCTGGCCGAGGTCGCGCGGGCGCACCAGGCCATGGACGACAGCAGCCACATCGGCAAGATCCTGCTCACGACCTGATCCGACGGGCCCCTGCGTAGGGTGGACGTCATGAGCGAGGAGACGCCCGAGCAGACCGAGGGTCACCCGGCCCGGCTACGTCGTCGTCGGTCCCGACGGCCACGCCGTACCCGAGCAGGCAGCCGACGGCACCGACGACGGGGTCGACGACGGGGCCGACGACGCACGCGGGCTGACCGACCTGGTCGAGCAGCCCGCCAAGGTGATGCGGATCGGCAGCATGATCCGCCAGCTCCTCGAGGAGGTGAAGGCCGCCCCGCTCGACGAGGCCGGCCGCAAGCCCGTCTCGCCGGCGTCATCCACACCTCGATCGACGAGCTCAAGGACGGCCTCGCCCCCGAGCTCGACGACGAGCTGACCCGGCTGGTGCAGCCATTCGACTCCGGGACGCCGACCGAGTCCGAGCTGCGCATCGCCCAGGCCCAGCTGGTCGGCTGGCTCGAGGGGCTGTTCCACGGCATCCAGACCGCGATCTACGCCCAGCAGATGGCCGCCCGCGCCCAGCTCGAGCAGATGCGCCGCGCGCTGCCCCGGCGCGATGCCGCAGATGCCCGGGATGGCCAGGCGACGATGCCCGAGCGGACCGGGCCGAGCGGGATGTACCTGTAGCGCCGGCGCCGCGAGGACGACGTTCAGCGAGTTCCTGCCGCTTCCCCGTGCATTCGCTGGGAAGCTGTGCTCTCGCTGAACGTGGTATCGTGCCCTACGGGACCGCCACGATCCGCGCACCAGCACGCTCCCGAGACGGCGGCGAGGGCTGCCACAGGTACAGGTCGAGTAGCCGGCGCCGAGCCCGAGCACGACGGCGGCGACCTCGGGAGCGAGCACCTGCGGGAGCGCGTTGGCGATGTTGATCACGCCGAGGTCCTTGGCGCGGTCCGCGTCGGTCGGGAGCACCTGGGTGATCAGCGCGAAGTCGACCGCGGTATAGATCCCGAAGCCGACCCCGAGGACCGCTGCCGCGGGCGCAGCGCGATGTCACGGGAGTCGAGGCAGTACGGCAGCGAGAGCACGACGAGCAGCGCGGCGGTGGTCAGGTAGCCCGCGGCGATGCTGCCGGTCGCCATCGCGATCCCCGAGCCGAGGACGACCCCGAGCGTCTGTGCGATCGCCAGCCACCCCCCGACGGCGCCACGCTGGAGCACCGGCACCTGGTCGGGCACGGTCGCCGTGATCGCCGCCAGCATCGCGTTGAGCGCGGCCTGGGCCAGGCACCAGCCGACGCACATGGCCAGCACGGTCGTGGCCTGCGAGAGCACCACCATCGCGACCACGCCGACGACGAGTCCGCCCAGCACCCACGGCAGCCGGCGCCCGATCCGGAGCACGGTGCGGTCGGAGAAGGCGCCCCACACCGGGTTCAGGACCGTCGACACCGCGGCGCCCAGGCCGGTGACGAGCGCGAGCACCGTCTCCTTGTGTGCCGGGTCGATCGCCTCGGCCTGCTGTGCGAGCAGCACCTGGATCGGGCCGAAGAACCCTGCCCAGACAGCGATGCTGACGAGGGACAGCCAGAGCACCCACGCCCGCCCGACCGGCTCGGTCGGCGTCCGCCAGCGCAGAGCGGGTCGCGGTCGTGGTCATCGCCGGTTGGCCGCGATCACGGCGGCGTACCAGTCGAACGACCGCTTCGGGATCCGCTCCTGCGTCTCGTAGTCGATCCAGACCAGGCCGAAGCGCTGCGTGTAGCCCTCGGCCCACTCGAAGTTGTCCATCAGCGACCACGCGTAGTAGCCGCGTACGTCGGAGCCGTCGCGAACGGCCGCCTCGACGGCCCGCAGGTGGCGCGTCGTGGTAGTCGATCCGCGGCTGGTCGTCGACCACCCCGTCCGCGCCCGGGCCGATGCCGAACGAGCATCCCGACTCGGTGACGTAGAGCGGCGGCGCGTCCGGATATCGCTTGTCCAGCAGGCGAATCTGCTCGTAGAGCCCGTCGGGAACGATCGGCCAGCCGAAGTCGGTGGTCGGGTAGTCCCGGCATCGGGACGAACTCGAACCCGAGACCCGGGCGGAACCTCGACGTCGCCGATCCGACCGCCGTTCTCGGCGCCCTCGCGCGGTGCCCGGATCGACGTGGGGTTGTAGTAGTTGAAGCCGTAGAAGTCGAGCGGCGCCGCGATCAGCCGCAGGTCCTCCTCGACCGGCCCGGGCATCAGATCGGCGAAGCCCTCGGGGTAGCGGCCCGAGCAGCACCGGGTCGGCGAAGAGCCGGTTCCACAGCGCGTCGTACAGGTCCGCCGCCGCGCGGTCGTCGGCGGTGTCGGTCGCCGGCCACACCGGGGTGTGGTTGGTGGCGCTGCCGACCGACCTGAGCGCCGGCGGCGCGCAGTGCCTGCACGGCGAGCCCGTGCCCGAGCAGCAGGTGGTGAGCCACGGGCAGCGCGTCGAACATCAGGGTGTGTCCCGGCGCGTGCAGGCCGAGCCCGTAGCCGATCATCGTGACCACGTTGGGCTCGTTGACCGGGATCCACTGCGCCACCCGGTCCCCGAGGCGGCCGGCCACGAGCGCGGCGTACTCCCCGAACCGTTCCGCCGTCGCGCGCGACGTCCAGCCTCCCGCGTCCTCGAGCGCCTGCGGCAGGTCCCAGTGGAAGAGCGTCGCCATCGGCTCGATCCCGGCCGCGAGCAGCTCGTCGACGAGCCGGTCGTAGAACGCGAGTCCCTCCTCGTTGGCCGGCCCGGTGCCGTCCGGCTGGATCCGGGGCCAGGCGACGGAGAACCGGTAGCCCCTGCGTGCCGAGCCGGCTGCATCAACGCGACGTCCTCGGCGTACCGGTGGAAGTGGTCGCACGCCCGGTGGTCGAGGAGGTGAGGAGTCAGGCGTCGGTGTCTCGAGGGTCTGGTCCGTCCGGCACTGACGGGTCGCTACCGGCAGTCGCTGAGTTGCCGTGTCGGCGACGGTCGTCCGCCGTGGTAGCGCACTCCGGCGCCGCCACGCCGCCTTTTACGCTCCCTGCCGGCAGCACCCCGCCCGCACCGGTCCGCCCACACCGACTCTCGTGCTCGCGGGCTGGGTGGGGGAAGGTGGTGCCGGGCGTTCGATCCGCACGGAGACATGCCGGTGGCCCCGCGCAGAGTGGCTGGCGCGGGGTGTGGGGCGGGGTCGCTACTGGTCGGGCGGATGCGATGTCTGGTCGCGGGTGACGTCGGTGGTGCCGCGGTGGTCGCGCAGGAACTGGTAGCCGTGCGGTGAGGACCACAGGTAGGACCCGGGTTCGAGCACGGTGTAGCCCCAACCGGAGTGGTGGGTCTTGAGCCGGTGGTGGCGGCGGCACAGCGGACGCGATGTTGTCACTCGCCGTCGGCCCGCCCTCGGAGTAGGGGATCACGTGGTCGATGTCGCAGGCCTCGGCGGGGCGGGTGCACCACGGGAACACGCAGGTCAGGTCCCGTTCGGCGGCCTGGGCGGCGAGCCGGTCGGGGACCTGGTACTGGTCGACGTGGATCTTCTCGGTCAGGTCGACCACCGGCTTCACGGTCACCGTGGTGCCGGGGACACCGCACCAGGCGCGGACCTGGTCGGCGTCGACGAACGAGCGGGTGTTCGCCACCCGGGCCAGGTGCAGCTTCTGGTCGGGCTGGCTGTCGGGTGCCGGTGATCGCGTCCTCGGAGACGTGCACGTGCAGCACCACCTGCCGCGCGGCGTTGTGGCTCGGTGTCGGTCTGGGTGTCGAGGTCCAGCGACAGCTGCCGGCGAGCCATCTGGCCGAGGGCTTCGGAGCGGCGCACGTCCAACGAGGCGGCCGAGCCGAGGTCGGCCAGCCGGGCGGCGCCGACCGAGAGCGCGGTGTCCGAGGTCCAGGGCGTCGGCGAGGTCGACCTCGGCCTCGACCCACACGGTGCCCTCGAAGGACACCTGGTGGGTGTGCACGTGCGCGTGCCGGCCATCGTCGGCGGCCTCCCGGCGACGCCGGGCCTGGTCCGGCATGAACCGCACGATCGCCTCCTCCACCAGCCGGTCCACCCCGCTGGGCCGGATCCGGTGCGCGAACCCCGCGACCTGGTCGTCGACGAACCCCGCCGCCGCCGGGCTGAGGGCGATCGTGGCGCGGGCGATCCGGCGGGCCCGCCACGCCGGCAGGTCACCGGCCCCGACCCGCGCCCAGGTCTTCGGGAGCCGGTGCCGCAGCTCGAGGGCCTCACCCAGGTAGGCCTTGCCGGTCTCGGTGGACAGCCCGACCGCGGCCGCGAACTCCGCCACACAGAACTCCGCGACCAGCGGCGCACCCGGTCCGGCGACCGGGACCGGGGTGTCGCCGAACCGGACCGCATCGTAGATCGACTCCGTCGGGTGCAGGTCCGCCCACGAGCAGGCCGCGCGGAGCAGGTCGACCTCGGCGGCGTCCGCGGCGGCACGGCGGTCCCGGGCGAACGCGAGCACCCCGGCAGCAGTATCCGCTGCGGTGTCGAGGCTGGCTCCCGAGGTCATGGGCTCCATTCTAGTCGAACAGGTGTTCGGGTCCAAGAGTGGAATCAGTCGGCATTCGGCTAGGGAAGATGGCCGATCCGAAGGCGTGCTCGGCGCTGGCGGTGAAGGCGGCGTCTCCTCGCACTACCGGATGAAGCGGAAGAACGTCTGGCCCGGTGCCAGCGGACGCGGGGCCGCGACCAGCCGGTGGGTACCGACGCGGTACTTCGCGTCCCGCGGCGCGTCGAACGCCACCTCCTCGAACCCCTCGTCGCCGAACCACTCCCGGATCTCCCCGGTGAGATCGCCGGTGGCGAACCTCCCGCGGGTCCAGATCACCGTGGCGCCCGGTGTGCACAGCTGCGGAAGCGCGGCGATGGTGGCGCGCAGGTCGTCGTCGGTCACGTTGCCGAAGACCCCACACATCTGCACGAGGTCGGCAGGTACGGCGCCGGCGTAGCTGTCGGTGGTGCCGGCGTCGCCGCGTCGTACGTCGACGGCGAGATCGTGCGCGGCGGCGTACTCCTGGGCCGCCCAGGCCAGGCCCGCGTCGAGCTCGAGCAGTGTCGCTGTCACCCGCGCGCGGTCGGGACGCGCCGCCAGCACCTCCAGCAGGTCGCGCCCGTCGCCGGCGCAGGCGCTGACCACCCGCAGACGGTCGTCGTCTCGCTCGTCGAGCCACTGCGTGATCTGCCGCTGCACCGAGCGTCGGCGGCGCGACAGGTCGGAGTCCGGGTCGGCGTACGGTGCGTGCCAGGCCTGCCAGTCGGTGCTCATGCCACCAGTCTGGGTCAAGGCACCAGCACGCACGAGGGCGCCCGCACGGTCGAGGACCTGCTGGAGCGGCGCACCCGGATCGCGCTGGTCCCGGCAGACGCGGAACTCGCCCGACCGGCGGCCGAGCGAGCTCTCGCGCTAGCAGAGGTGGTTACTTCTTGAACGCGTCCTTGGCCTTCTCGCCGGCCTGCTTGATGTCGGACTTCCGCTGGTCGTTCTTGCCCTGACGCTCCAGGTTCTCGTCACCGGTGGCCTTGCCGACGCCCTCCTTCGCCTTGCCGCTGAGGTTGTCCTTCTTGTTGTCCATCTTGTCGTCTAGTCCCATGCTCTCCACTAGAGCACGCCCGTTGGGGTGTGGTCACACCGTCAGGGGTGAAGATCCGGCAGCGCGGTGGCTACTCGGCGCTCTTGGGCACCACTGTCGCCCGGCCGGCCTCCAGCCGCGCCACCGGCACCCGGAACGGTGAGCAGGACACGTAGTCCAGACCCGCGTCGTGGAAGAAGTGGATCGACTCGGGGTCGCCTCCGTGCTCGCCGCAGACGCCCATCTTCAGCGTCGGCTTCGTCGATCGGCCGCCCTCGACCCCGGCCTTGACCAGCTGGCCGACGCCGTCGGCGTCGAGCGTCTCGAACGGGGAGATCGTGAGCACGCCGTTCTCGAGGTACGTCGCGAAGAACGCGCCCTCGACGTCGTCGCGCGAGAAGCCCCACGTGGTCTGCGTCAGGTCGTTGGTGCCGAAGGAGAAGAAGTCGGCCTCCTCCGCGATCCGGGCCGAGGTGAGCGCAGCCCGCGGCAGCTCGATCATGCAGCCGATCGCGAAGTCCAGCTCCTCGCCGGTCTCCTCCGCGATCTCCTTCAGGATCGCCTCCGCCTCGTCGCGCACCAGCTGCAGCTCCCGCTGCGAACCGATCAGCGGCACCATGATCTCCGGCTGCGGGTCCTTGCCCTGCCTGCGCAGCTCGACGCAGGCCTCGGCGATCGCCCGGATCTGCAGCGCGAACAGGCCCGGCATCCGCAGCCCGAGCCGCACCCCGCGCAGGCCGAGCATCGGGTTGGACTCGTGCATCCGGCGTACGGCGGCGAGCAGCTTCACGTCGTGCGGGTCGGTTTCGCCGCGCTCCTCGGCGAGCGCCACCTTGACCGCGAGGTCGGTGAGGTCGGGCAGGAACTCGTGCAGCGGCGGGTCGATCAGCCGGATCGTTGTCGGCAGCCCGTCCATCGCCTCGAGCAGCTCGGTGAAGTCCTGCCGCTGCAGCGGCAGCAGGGCCTCGAGCGCCTGGTCGCGCTCGTCGCCGGTCTCCGAGAGCACCACGCGCTCGATCTGCACCCGCCGGTCGCCGAGGAACTGGTGCTCGGTGCGGCACAGGCCGATGCCCTCGGCGCCGTGCTTGCGGGCCCGTGCGGCGTCCTCGCCGGTGTCGGCGTTGGCGCGCACCCGCAGCCGGCGTACGTCGTCGGCGTGCGAGAGCAGCCGGTGCACGGCGTCGACCAGCTCGCGCACCTCCTGGTCGTCACCCGCCGCCTCGTGCGCGGCGTCGATGCCGCTCGGCGATGTAGGTCATCACCGGCGAGTCGACCACCGGCACGTCGCCGACGAAGACCTCGCCGGTGGCGCCGTCGATCGCGATCACGTCGCCGCGCTTGAGCACCTTGTCGTCGACCCGCAGCTCGTCGTCGTGAACGGTCGATCGTCTCGGCGCCGACCACCGCGCACATGCCCATGCCCCGCGCCACGACCGCGGCGTGCGAGGTCTTGCCGCCCCGCGTCGTGAGCACGCCCTTGGAGTCGACCATGCCGGGCAGGTCCTCGGGACTGGTCTCCCGCCGCACCAGGATGACGTCGTTGCCCTTCTCCTTCTCCTCCGCCGCCTGCGCGTTGTCGAACACGATCGCGCCGACGGCCGCGCCCGGAGAGGCACCGAGGCCCTTGGCCAGCAGGGTCGCGCTCCGCCTTCGCGTCGAACTGCGGGAACAGCAGCTGGCTCAGCTGGTTGCCGGTGACGCGCTCCAGCGCCTCGTCGGTGGTGATCAGGCCCTCGTCGTCGAGCTGGCAGGCGATCCGGAACGCGGCGCCCGCCGTGCGCTTCCCGATCCGGGTCTGCAGCATCCACAGCTTGCCCTGCTCGATGGTGAACTCGATGTCGCACAGGTCGCGGTAGTGGGTCTCCAGCCTGCGCATGATCTTGCGCAGCTGCTTGTACGACTTCGGGTCGATCTCCTCGAGGTCGGCGAGCTGCAGCGTGTTGCGGATGCCGGACACGACGTCCTCGCCCTGGGCGTTCGACAGGTAGTCGCCGTACACGCCGCTGTGCCCGCTGGACGGGTCGCGAGTGAAGCAGACCCCGGTGCCCGAGGTCTCGCCGAGGTTGCCGAAGACCATGCTGACCACGTTGACCGCGGTTCCGAGGTGGTGCGGGATGCGCTCCCGCCGGCGGTACAGCCGGGCACGCTCGGTGTTCCACGAGCGGAAGACCGCCTCGATCGCCAGCTCGAGCTGCTCGCGCGGGTCCTGCGGGAAGTCCGCGCCCGTGTGCTCCCTCACGATGTCCTTGTACGCCGAGACCACGTCCTTGAGGTCCTCCGCGCCGAGCTCGAGGTCGGTCGTCGACCCCGACCTTCTCCTTCCGGGCGTCGAGCGCGTCGGAGAACGGCTCGCCCGGGATGTCGAGCACGGTACGGCCGAACATCTGGATCAGACGGCGGTAGGAGTCCCAGGCGAACCGCTCGTCGTCGGAGAACTTCGCCAGCGCCTCGACCGTCTGGTCGTTCAAGCCGACGTTGAGAACGGTCTCCATCATCCCCGGCATCGAGAACTTCGCACCGGAGCGCACCGACACCAGCAACGGCTCGTGCGGATCGCCGAAGTTGCGGCCGACGGCCTCCTCCACCTCACGCATCGCGATCGTGGTCTCGACCTTCACCGCACGCGGCAGCCGGCCCTCGGAGAGGTAGGCGCGGCAGGCGTCGGTGGAGATGGTGAAGCCCGGCGGGACCGGCATGCCGAGGTTGGTCATCTCGGCCAGGTTCGCGCCCTTGCCGCCGAGGAGCTCCTTCTGGTCCTTGTCTCCCTCGCTGAACCGATAGACGTACTTGGCCATGGCTGCTCTCCCTCGCTGTTGCTCCATGCGTACCACCAACTCCGGCGCGGCGCCCCCTGTGGGCCCCTGAATTTCGCGGAGTGGCACGACCACGACCCGCGACGGCCACCGCAGGCCTTCACCCCTCGGGGTGGTCCATAGGGTGTGGGACATGGCCCGCATCCTCGTCACCGGCGCAACCGGCTTCATCGGCAGGAGACTCGTGCGTGCGCTGGTCGAGGCCGGCCACGACGTGAAGGCGATGACCCGCCACCCCGAGACGTACGACGGGCCGGGCCGGCCGGTCCGCGGCGACGTCGGCGAGCGGGCCTCACTGACCGAGCCGCTCGAGGACGTCGACGTTGCGTACTACCTCGTGCACTCGCTGGACAACACCGACTTCGAGAAGCGCGACGCCGACGCAGCGCGGATGTTCGCCAAGGTCGCGGCGACGACCGGCGTGGGACAGATCATCTACCTCGGCGGTCTCGGCAACGAGCACAACGGGGCGCTGTCCGCCCACCTCCGGTCGCGTCGCGAGGTTGAGGGACTGCTCGGCTCGACCGGCATCCCGGTCACGGTGCTGCGTGCCGCGATCGTGGTGGGCAAGGACGGCGTCTCCTGGGAGATGACCCGGCAGCTGGTCAAGAAGCTCCCGGCGATGGTGGTGCCGAAGTGGGTGGGCACCCGCACCCAGCCGATCGGGATCGACGACGTCGTGTCCTACCTGGTCGGTGTCGCCGGCCAGGAGAAGGCGCTGGGGCAGGTCTACGAGATCGGTGGCCCCGAGGTGCTGACCTACGGGGAGATGCTCCAGCAGGCGGCCCTGGTGATGAACGGCCGCGAGCTCCCGGTGGTCCAGGTGCCGGTGCTGACACCCCGGCTGTCCTCGTACTGGCTGGCGCTCGTGACCGACGTCGACCTCACCACTGGGCGCAACCTGATCGACTCCATGGGCACCGAGGTCGTGGTGACCGACGACGCGATCAAGGAAGTCGTACCGCTCGACCTGGTGCCGTACCAGGAGAGCGTGCGGCGCGCCCTCGAGGACGACCGCCAGACCGAGGGCTGACTCGTCGTGATCCCCGTCCTCGGCAGGCGGCTCCTCCATCCCTCGCTGTGGCAGCAGGTGCCGCGCGACCACCGGCAGAGCCCCAAGGAGTTCCGGCGGAGACAGCTGGTCACTCTCCTGTTCGTGCTGATCGGCGGGGCCGTGCTCGGCTGGTCGCTGCGACTCACGCCGGGCAGCTCGACGTTCATCGTCGCCACCCTCGTGCTCGCGGGCGTCTGGGCGGTCGGAGCGTTCGCCTCCGGACCGCTGTACCTCGGCCGGATCGACATCAGCAACGCGGCCGACGGCGCTCCGCTGCCCCGGCCGGTGGTGCAGCCGATCCTGATCGGGCTCGGCCTGGCCGCGGTCTTCGTCGTGGGCGGGCTCGTCGTGCACCAGATCGGCCCCCTCGACCGCCAGGTCACGAAGATCCTCGAGTACGCCGACCAGGGTGTGGGGCCACTGGTGCTGCTGGTCACCGTGCTGAACGGCGTCGCCGAGGAGCTGTTCTTCCGGGGCGCCGTCTACGCGGCGATCCCGCGCAACCCGGTCGTGTGGTCCACGGTCACCTACGTGATCGCGACGCTCGCCACCGGCAACGTGATGCTCGGCTTCGCCGCCGTGCTCGTGGGTGCGGTGGTCGGGCTCGAGCGGCGCGCGTCGGGGGGCATCCTGGCGCCGATCCTCACGCACATCACGTGGTCGGTGGCGATGCTCTACGCGCTGCCGGCGATCTTTCTCTAGGAGAAGTCCATCGCGTCGTCGGTGACCCGGCCGTGCCGGATCGTGACCACGTCGCGCAGGTAGTTCTGGCGCAGCCGCCACGGCGCCCGGCTGCCCTGCTTCGGGAACTGGTGGAGCGAGCGGAGCACGTAGCCGGCCGCGAAGTCCATGAACGGGTGCTCCTGCACGTCGGCCTCGCGGCGGGGCACGAAGACGCGGGTGCCGGTGCGGTCGAGGTGGTGCAGCAGGCGGACGACGTACTGCGCGACGAGGTCGGCCTTGAGCGTCCAGGATGCGTTGGTGTAACCGACGGTGAAGACGAAGTTCGGCACCCCGGAGAGCAGCATCCCCTTGTAGGCCATGGTGTCCGGCAGGTGCACGGGCTCGCCGTCGACCGAGAGGACGGCTCCCCCGAAGGCCTTCAGGTTGAGCCCGGTGGCGGTCACCACGATGTCGGCAGGCAGCTCCTCCCCCGACGTGAGCAGCAGGCCCTTGGGGGTGAACGAGTCGATCCGGTCGGTCACGATCGACGCGTCGCCCCGGCTGATCGCCCGGAACAGGTCTCCGTCGGGCACCAGGCACAGGCGCTGGTCCCAGGGGTTGTACGTCGGGCGGAAGTGGGTGTCGACTTCGTACCCGTCGGGCAGCTGGGCCACCGTCGCCTTGCGGATCAGGCGCCGCACCAGGTTCGGGCGGCGTCGGCTGAGCTGGTAGAACCCGGTGGCCAGCAGGACGTTCTTCCACCGGGTGACGCCGTAGGCCACGGGACCGGGAAGGAGCCGGCGTGCGCGCGCCGCCAGTCCGTCGCGGCTCGGCACGGACAGCACGTAGGTCGGGGACCGCTGAAGCAGCGTCACGTGCGCGGTGTCGGCGGCGATCGCCGGCACCAGGGTCATCGCGGTGGCGCCACTGCCGATCACCACCACGCGCTGGTCGGCGAGGTCGAGGTCGTCCGGCCAGTGCTGCGGGTGCACGACCCGGCCCTCGTAGTCGTCGACTCCGGCGAACTCGGGGGTGTAGCCCTCGTCGTAGTCGTAGTAGCCGCTGCACGCCCAGAGCACGTCACAGGTGAGGGTCAGCTCGTCGCCGTCGTGCTCGGCGGTGACCGTCCAGCGCCGGTCGGCCGACGACCAGTCCGCCCGTCGTACGACGTGGCCGTAGCGGACGCGCTCGTCGACGCAGTACTCCGCTGCGGTCTCGCGGACGTAGCGGAGGATCGACGGGCCGTCGGCCAGCGCCTTGTCGCCCTGCCAGGGACGGAACCGGTAGCCCAGCGTGTACATGTCGGAGTCCGAGCGCACGCCCGGGTAGCGGAAGAGATCCCAGGTGCCGCCACTGGTCTCGCGCGCCTCGAGGATCGCGTAGCTGCGACCCGGGACGCCGGCGGCGAGGTGGCAGGCCGCGCCGATCCCGGAGAGCCCTGCCCCCACGATCAGGACGTCGACGTGGTCCGAGGGCTGCGTCATGCAGTCAGTCTAGGGAGCGCGAGGCCCGGATCTCGTCCGGGCAAAATGAAGGGCCACGGTTCGGGTCGTTCACCGTGGCCCCCCAGATGGAGCGACGGTAGGTGTCGTCGCCGGGGGCGACCTACCTCCCTAGGGGTGAAGGTGTGACGCTACGGTCATCCTCATGACCAGCGCCCGTCCACTCCGCATCGCGATCCTGAACGACTACGAGATCGTGGTGAAGGGCCTTGCCCGGATGTTCGAGCCCTTCGCGGACCGCGTCACCGTCGTTGAGATCACGGCCAACAAGCCGGCTCTCGAGCCCTCCGACATCGCGTTGTACGACACGTTCTCGCAGACGCAGGAAATCCCTTCCGAGGCCGACGAGGTGCTGCATGAGACGAACGCCCGCCGGCTGGTCATCTACAGCTGGAACCTGCATCCCGAGCTGATCAAGTCCTCGCTGCGCCGGGGTGCATCCGGCTACCTCGCGAAGCGGCTGTCCGCGGGCGAGCTGGTGGACGCGCTCGAGCGCGTGCACGCCGGTGAGCAGGTGGTGACCGACGACGCGGTCGACCCTGCGCCCGACAGCGGGGACTGGCCCGGGCGCAGCCACGGGCTCACCACCCGCGAGTCGGAGATCATCGCGCTGATCACGCAGGGGCTGAGCAACCAGCAGATCGCCGACCGCGCATTCCTGAGCATCAACTCGGTCAAGTCCTACATCCGGTCGAGCTACCGGAAGATGTCCGTCACCAGCAGGAGCCAGGCGGTGCTCTGGGGCATCGAGCACGGTTTCCGACCCGACCACGTGCGGTTGCTGCCGCAGGGTGACCTCGGCGCCCACGAGCGCACGTGAACGCTCGCCACGGTCGCGGGGCGCGTCCGGGCAGCGATCCTCAGCCCTTCCGGGGAGCCTTCAGCCGGAAGGGCTCGATCCGCGAGTACCCCTTCACCGACGTACGCCGGACCCGGCTGAGCCGGAACTCGGACTCGTCCGGGTCGAGCTCGGCCAAGGCGTCGCGCATCCCCTTGTCGACGAGCACCTTGCCGGGTCGGGACAGCGACGTCAGCCGGGAGGCGATGTTGACCGTCGGCCCGAACACGTCGCCGAGCCGGCTGACCACCGGGCCGTGGGCGACCCCCGCCCGCACGCCCGGGAAGGCCTTGTCGTCACTGGCCCGGTCGACCAGGGCCCGGGCGATGCGCGCGCCGTCGGCCGGCGAGTCCGCGACGTACAGCACCTCGTCGCCGATCGTCTTGATCAGCCGGCCAGCGTGGTCGGTCACGGTGCTGGTCGCGACCTCCTCGAAGTGCTCGACCAGGGTCACCAGCTCGGAGTCGGAGAGGTTCTTGCTCTGGGTGGTGTAGCCGACGATGTCGACGAAGCCGACCGCCTGCACCTCTGACTCCGGGTCGGCGGGCCGCAGCAGCATCCGGCTCGACGCGCTGACCAGGTGCCGGCGCCAGATGTAGCTCTGGAGCGCGTCCACGAGCGGGATCACGTCGACCGCGAGCTCCTCCAGCCTCGCCTCCGGGTCGTCCGCGGCGACGGCGAGGCTGGCCAGCAGCGACGTCTGCCACTCCGCGAGCCGGGCGAAGCTGCGGCCCCAGGTGCGCACCATGGCCGCCTGCGAGTCCTCGTCGAGGATGCCGGCGTCGATCAGCCGCATCGTCTGCTTCGAGCGCCCGGACGTCGGCCTCGGTGAACACCACCTCGTCGTCGTCGGCGCGCGGGAAGCCGAGCGAGTGCCAGAGCCGCTCGGCGACGTCGATCGGGACCTCGGCCCGCTCGGCCACCTCGACCCGGGTGAGTGCCGGGGCGCCGCCGAGCAGCAGGACCTCGACCGCCTCGAGGAGCTCCGGCCCGGTCAGCCGGCCGAGCACCGCCTCCGTGGTTCCCGCGTCGTGGCCTCGTCCGCCAAGTCAGGAGTCCTTGCGGGCGTCGCCGATCCGGCTCGCCGGCCGCCGCGTCGAGCGCCGCCTTGAAGGTCGGGATCTCCGCTGCACAGCTCCTCGACGGCCTCGCGCGTGAAGTGCAGGACCCGTGACCGGCGTGGTGCTCACCACCGAGGCGTTGCGGAGCTTGTGGTTGACGATCGCGGACTCGCCGACGACGTCGCCGGGGCCGAGCCGGGCGATCTCCGTCCTGCCCTTGCGGACCACGACCTCGCCGTCGAGGACGATGTACGCCTTGTCGCCGGGGGTCTTCTCCCAGATCAGGGACCAGTGCTCCGGCACCGTCACCTCGGTGCCGGACCTGACGATCTTCTGGAGCTCGGCGTCGGTGAGGTCGTCGAACATCGGGACCTTCGCGATCTCGGGTGTGCGCTCTGGCGCCATGGAACCGGCCTTTCGCCTCGGGGACCGCACGGGTCCTCAGCTGTTCCCTCCGGGGGGATCCTCCCGTGCTGCGCTGCGAGGCTGTCCAGATTCGGCCCGTGAGCCGGTGGTAGGTGTCCTCCGCGGCGGCGGCCTCGGCGCCCCTCGTCGTGCTGCGTCAGGAGGGTGATCGCCTCGACCAGTGCCTCCTCGGCCTCCTCGGTGCGGTTGCCGTCGATCAGGATCAGCGCCGCCTGGTGCTGGATCAGGCCGCGGAGCCGCTCCTCCTCGAGCGGCGGCGCCGACTGGGTCGGCCGGGGAGTACGGCGCGCGCCTCGTCGATGATCGAGCGCAACGTCGAGAGCGCCTCGTTGACCCGGCCCTCGCACGGCCTGGACGTTGGCGAGCTGGCGCAGCGAGGAGACCATCCGCTGCTGGTCGCCGACGTGCCGGGCGATGCGGGCGGCGTTGACCAGGTGCTCGGCGGCGCGCCTGTGCGAGCCGCGGACTGGTAGAGCGTCAGCGCCGGCCGCCTCGTGGGCCGCCGCGGCGTCGCGCAGCCGCTGGTCGGCCTGGTAGCCCGCCGCGGCCGTGACGAAGTGCGGGGTCGCGAGGTCAGGCCGCTCGCTGGCGACCAGCGCGCGGCCCAGGGTCCAGCTGGCGACCGCGTGCATCGGGTCGTCCTGACCGAGCGCAAGGACGGCCGGTTCGAGCACCTCGACCGTCTCGTGGGCGTTGCCGGTCGCGAGCAGGCCGAGCCCGAGCAGTCGGTGGGCGAACGCCCGGCGCTGCACGTCACCCGGGGCGAGCCGGACGAGCAGCGCGTGGGCCTCGTCGATCAGCTCCTCCCACTCGTGGGCCTGGAGCAGCACGTCGCAGAGCTCGGAGCGCAGGCCCGAGCGGGTCGGCGACGCCGACCTCGTCGGCGCGGGCCACGGCCTCACGGAAGCCGAGCACCGCGGCGTCGACGTCGCCGGTCTGCCAGGCGAGCTTGGCCCGCGTCGCGGTGATCGCGACGGTGACCGCGGGGAGATCGTGCTCCACGGCACCGTCGTAGGCCCGCTGCAGCAGCGACTCCGACTCGGCGTGGTCGGCCCAGACCGCGGCGTACCCGGCTGCCTGGAGCGCGGTGACCGCCCACCGCGGCTGGCCGGCGCGGTCGAACAGGTCCGCGGCGCGCAACGCGTCGTGCATGCCGCGGACCGGGTCGGGGTTGCGGCTCAGGGTCATCAGCGCGCCGGCGGCCTCGGTCAGCTCGCCGCCCGCCTCCAGCTCGTCCGCCAGCTTGTGGGCGCGGGGCCATGCGGACTGGTCGCCGCCCAGCGCCTGCCGGTGCAGCGCCTCGACCTCGACGCGCTGGACGGCGGGGACGCTGCCGGACAGGCGCGCCGACTCCGAGGCGCTCGCGAGCAGGGCGTCGACGAAGCTCTCGTCGTTCTGCGCGCGCTCGGAGGCCAGCGCGCGCCGGTCGAGGTACGACACCGCGAGGTGGTCGACCGGGTCGGTCGACCGGGAGCATCTCGCTCGCGCAGCGACGCCCACCCGTTGACCAGCTCCATCACGCGGATCGCGTCGAAGCGGTCGCTCACCGCGAGCAGCTCGGCCGCGAAGCCCGGCACGGAGTCGGGCAGCGGCACGCTCGGCGGTTCGAACCTCGGCTCCGTCCCGCGTGCGAGGTCGACCTCGAGCGCGTCGGCGGCGCGGACCTCCTCGGAGGCGGTCTCGGGGTACGGCGCGATCCGGACCAGCCCGGACAGGCGCCGCGAGACCCGGTCGGTGCGGTTGCGCCGGTCGAAGGCCACGGCGAGCTCGTGGGCGCTGCCGTCGAGGCTGCCGATCACGTCGTCGAGCGGGCGACCATCGACCACGGACGGCGCCAGCCGGTGACCGCGACCGGCGCGCAGGACGCGTGCCGCGACGGCGGAGCCCTGCATCCGGTCGAGGTCGTCGAGGCGGTCGTCGAGCAGCGGCACCAGGGCGAGCGCGAGCCGGACGGCACGGCCCGGGCGGTTGGTGCGGACCAGGTACATCACGTGGTCGGCCATCGCGGAGACGAACAGCGGACGGCCGGCGACCATCAGCCAGCCGGCCCGGTGGTAGGCCTCGGCGATGTCGACCCGACCCAGGCGCATCGCCCAGTCGGCCGCCTCGCCGTACAGCCGGTGCGGCTCGCGGTCGCACCGCTTGCGGCCCTCGAGCAGGTCGGCGGCCTGCTCCAGGGCGCCGGCCGGGTCGCCGGCCTCGGCGAGGAACCGCGCGTCGGCGGCGATGTCGCAGACCTCGCAGTCCGACGAGCGCGTCGCGCGGGCTGTCGCGCCACATGCCAGCCAGTGCTCGAAGCACCTCGTCGGTGTCGATGTCGCGGGCGAGCAACGCGCGGTACTTGGCGTAGAGGTGCGGGCGAGACGCCCTCCGCGCGGAAGCGTCGCTCGACGTCGACGTAGACCCGCTGCACGACCTCCAGCGGCATCTGGCTCGAGCGCCGGGTGCGGGCCAGCGCGTAGCGGCACTCCCACAGGATCTCGAAGCGCTGCCGATCGGTGACCTGGTCCGCGGTCACCGGGTGCCCTCGAGGCAGCCGAGCAGCCAGGCGATGTGCGGGAGCTCGCGGTCACCCGGCGCGGCAGCGTCGTACGCCGCGACCAGGTTGATCCGGGCCTGCACGCAGCAGCGTCGAAGTCGTCGACCTGCTCGGCCAGCGCGAGCGCCCGCTCCGAGCGCTCCACCTGCTCCTCGCCGGGCGGCAGCGCGTCGGCGACGCGCAACGCCTGCTCGACGTCGGACACGGTCGGCACAGGTATCTCCTCGAGTGGTCCGTCGACGGCGACGGGGGATGGCCCTAGGGTACGGCGATCCCGAGGCCGGTCGCAGGGATTCCGCCGACGTCGCCGGGCGGCTCGCGGACGGTCAGGCCGAGGTCGGCTGCTGCCGAGGATCCGGGTGGGCGTGATCCGGATCGCCACCCGGCTCCGGGTTGGGTCGCGGCTGCCGGTAGCGGCTGGCGTAGCGCTCGACCGCCCGGGCCACCGACGCCGGTCGGAGCGCACCTCGGCGGTGCCCTCCAGCGTCGACCAGCGGCGGCCGTCGACCTGGCACGCGGCGACCGGGTGCTCGCCGGGCTCGCCGAGGTGTGCGCACCTTGCGGGACGTGCGGGAGGTGATCACCCAGGCGCAGCCCTGCGTCGGGGTCGAGCGCGACGCCGACCGGTACGACGTGCGGGCGTGCCGTCGGCTGCGCAGCGTGGTCAGGGGCAGAGGTGCCGCTCCGTCCAGAACTCCGGTCAGCGCCGGTGACAGCGCTCCGAGGTCCACGGGCCGGCCGGACCCGGGGCTCACGCGTCGGTCCGGACCGGCACCGGGCCGCGCACCCCGCCGAGGTCTGCGGCGGCGGCGAACGGGTCCGACGCGAGCAGTGGACGGCGTCGTACCGGCTGGCCAGCGTGGCCGTGGCCGCCCGCCCGCCGAGCGCCAGCGATGGTGCCGAGACCGGCAGCCGGGCCAGGTCGCCGGCGTACTGCTCGAGCTGGGCGGCGAACATGTGCGGCTCGGTGCCCGCCAGCACCACGGCTCCGGCGCCGAGCGTCGCGCGCCGTGTCGACCACGTCGGGGATCGGGGTGTCGGCGCCGAGGAACGTGACCGACCAGCCCTCACGGCGCAGCGACCAGACACAGCGCGAGCAGCCCGATGTCGTGGCGCTCGTGGGTCGGGCAGGCGAGCACGGCGACCGGGGTGTCCGCCCGCGGCCGTCTCGCGCCTGGGCCGCGAGCGCCAGCATCCGGCCCCGGATCAGGCCGCTGCCGAAGTGCTCCTGGGCGACCGTGATCCGCCCGACCTCCCACTCGTCGCCGAGCTGCGCAGGCACGGGAAGAACAACCGGTCGACGACCTCGATCGCGTCGTTGCCGGCGAGCGCGCGGTCGATGACCGCGTGGGTGGCCGGCCTCGTCGTAGCGCGACGATCGCCGGCGTCCAGCGCGGGGCAGAGGCCTCGAGGGCCAGCGGAACCCGGTCCGGGCATGCCGGCGAGCACCATCGCCGCGGCGTCGGCGGCGGCGACCCCACGGTCGCGCAGCGCGCACCATCTCCCTGACCCGCCGCTCGTCGTCGGGGCCGTAGAGCCGGTAGCCGCTCGGCGAGCGCTCGGGCGTGAGCAGCCCGTAGCGCTCCTCCCAGACCCGCAGGACGTGGGTGCTGACGCCGGTGCGCTCGGCGAGCGCGCCGATCCAGAGTCTGGGAGTCCATCGACCGTCCATCCTGAACGTTGCACAAACCCTTGACAAGGCGTGCGTAGGTTGATGGAATGGCCCACGAGCTCGTCCGGACGATCCCCACCCGCTGGGATCCGGCATCCGTCTTCGACCTACCTGCTCGACTTCGGAACGCCGAGGAGTGGGACGCGGGCACCGTCAGCTGCCGCGCACGTCCGGGGACGGTGGGGTCGGCACGCACTACCGCAACGTCTCGGAGTTCCGCGGCAAGCGAGACCGAGCTCGACTACGTCGTCGAGACGGTCGAGGCCGGCCGCCGGTTCGTGATCACCGGCAGCAACAAGACGGTCACCAGCAAGGACACCGTCACCGTGCGGCCGACCGACGCCGGGTCCGAGGTCGAGTACCGCGCGCGAGATGACCTTCAAGGGACTCGCGGCGCTGGTCTCGCCGTTCCTGGCCAAGCCGCTGCAGAAGCTCGCCGACGACACCGAGGCCCAGCTGCGCGGGCCCTCGGAGCGAAGGCCGGCCAGGAGACCGCGGCGTGACCTCGCTGCTCTGGCTGCGGCGCGACCTGCGGCGCGGCGACCTGCCCGCCCTCGGTGCCGCCCACGAGGCCGCCGACGGCGGCGACGTGCACGTGGTGTTCGTGGTCGACCCGGCGCTGTGGGGCCGGGCCGGCGCCGTACGCACCGCGTGGCTGGCGGCGACGCTGCGCGCCGACCGTCGAGGCGTACGACGGGCGGCTCTCGATCCGGTTCGGCGACCCGCGCACCGTGGTCCCGCGGCTGGCCGCGCGACCTCGGTGCGACGTCCGTGCACGTGTCCGCGGAGCCGTTCCCCTACGGCCGGCGCCGTGACGCGGCCGTCGCACGGGCGCTGGCGCGGGACGACGTCGCGTGGGTCGAGACCGGCAGCCCGTACGCGGTCACCCCCGGCCGGGTCCGCAAGGGCGACGGCTCGCCGTACCAGGTGTTCACGCCGTTCTCCCGCGCCTGGCGCGAGCACGGCTGGCGCGGCGCCTGCCGCCGCGCCGTCCGGGCCTCCGCCTCGCCGCGGCCGACGACGACAAGCGCGTCGCCGCGATGCTCGACAAGGCGCTGCGCGACGGCCCGGACGAGCTGCCCGACGCGGGTGAGCGGGCGGCACTGCGACGCTGGGAGGTCTTCCGGGACCGGGCCCTGGACGACTACGACGACCGCTCGCGACCTGCCGGCGAAGGCCGGCACGTCCGGCCTCTCGCCGTACCTCAAGGTGGGTGCGGTCCACCCGCGCACGCTGCTCGCCGACCTCGACGGGACGCCGCAGCAAGGACGCCATGACGTTCGCCGACGAGCTGGGCTGGCGCGAGTTCTACGCCGACGTGCTCTGGCACCGTCCCGAGTCGGCGTGGCACGACCTGCGCGAGGAGCTCGCCGGGATGCGCCTACGACGACCCCGGCGACGCGTTCGACGCGTGGCGCGAGGGCCGCACCGGCTACCCGATCGTCGACGCCGGGATGCGCCAGCTGCTCGCCACCGGCTGGATGCACAACCGGGTGCGCATGATCACCGCCAGCTTCCTCGCCAAGGACCTGCACGCCTGGTGGCCGCTCGGCGCCCGGCACTTCCTGGACCACCTGCTCGACGGCGACGTCGCGTCGAACAACCACGGCTGGCAGTGGGCGGCCGGCACCGGTACCGACGCGGCGCCGTACTTCCGCGTCTTCAACCCGGTGACCCAGGGCAAGAAGTTCGACCCGACCGGCGACTACGTGCGCCGCTGGGTGCCGGAGCTCGCTCACCTCGAGGGCAAGGCGGCACACGAGCCGTGGGAGCACGATGTCGGCTACGACCACGACTACCCGCGGCGGATCGTGGACCACGCCGAGGAGCGGCGCGTGGCGCTGGACCGGTACCAGGTGGCCCGGGGGTGAGGGGGCGCGGGCTGGTCGGGGGCTGGGGCTGAGGTTTCACCACGGTATGCAGCCGGACCCGCGCTCCCCACGATGAGCACATCGTGGGGAGCGCGGGTACGTCGTGGGGAGCGCGCGGCTGTGTCCGATTCGCCGCAGTCATCCCGGCATACCGTGGGGAAACCTCGGTTCCCACGACAAACCCGCAGCCTCAGCCGGCCGACCCCGCCAGGGCAGCGAGCGAGCCGTCGCCCAGCCGGTACGTCGTCCACTCGTCGTACGGCGCGGCGCCCAGGCTCCGGTAGAAGCCGATGCTCGGCTCGTTCCAGTCCAGCACCCACCACTCGAGCCGTTGGTAGCCGCGCTCCACACAGATCCGCGCGAGCGCCGCAAGCAGGTCGCGGCCCAGCCCGGACCCCCGGTGCTCGGGCGCGACGTACAGGTCCTCGAGCCAGATCCCGTTGCCCCCGGTCCAGGTCGAGAACGTCACGTACCAGAGCGCCATCCCGACCACCTCGCCGTCGACCTCGGCCACGTGGCCGAACGCCGTCGCTGGGCCCTCGTCGGGGAACATCAGCCGCCGGAAGTCCTGCTCCGTGGCCTCGACCTTGTCCAGCTCGCGCTCGTACTCGGCGAGCTCCCGCACCAGGCGCAGGATGTCGGGGACGTCGGCCGCGGTCGCCTCACGGATGCTCACGGCCGCCTCCTGCGGTTGAGCTGCAGCTGTGCGGTGAACCTCATGCCGCCATCCTGCCAACACGTGCTCGCCATGTCGGCCGGGATTCGGCATGATCGTCCGCGTCGGGGCGCTGCGATGGACGACGGAGGTCGTTGCCATGAGCCGGGTCCTGCGCGATACCACGCCCGTGTCGGACCCCGACCGGGCGCGGACCCCACCAGGAGTCGTACCGCGGCTGGTGCTCGCCAGCGCGCTGATGCTGTTCCTCGAGCTGGCCCTGATCCGGTGGCTGGGCGCGAACATCGTGCACCTGTCGTACTTCACGAACTTCGTGCTGCTCGGCTCGTTCCTGGGTGTCGGCCTCGGGTTCCTGGTGGCCCGCCGAGGCTGGTCGTTCCTGCGCTGGACGCCGGTGCTCCTCGCCCTGCTGGTGGTCTGCGTCCGCGTGTTCCCGGTGTCGGTCGACCGCTCCGGGAGCGACCTCATCTACTTCACCGCCCTGCACACCACCGGGCCACCGGCGTGGCTGATCCTGCCGGTGGTCTTCCTGCTGGTCGCCGGCATCCTGGTCGGCCCGGCCGAGGTCGTCGGCCGCTGCTTCGCCGAGCTCGCGCCGCTGACGGCGTACCGCTGGGACCTGATCGGCTCGCTGGTGGGCATCCTGCTGTTCACGGCGCTGTCGCTGGTCTGGGCGCCGTCCGTGGTCTGGGGCGTGCTCGTCGCGGTGGCGTTCACGGTGCTGGTCGGTGGCCGGTTCCGCGCGCTCGCCGCGGTTCGCCGGGCATCGTGGTCGTGGCGGCACTGCTGCTGGAGACGATCACGCCGGGCGTGTCCTGGTCGCCGTACTACAAGGTCACCCAGACCACGACGGACCAGCGCGACGTACGGCACCCGCGTCCAGCTCTCGGTCAACGGCGTGCCCCACCAGACGATGGCGACCGCCGCGTGGAAGCTCGAGAAGGCGTCCACGATCTACGGCGCGCCGTACCTGCACCGCGACCGCTCGCCCCGCTGCGCGACGTGCTGGTCGTCGGGGCCGGCTCCGGCTCCGACGTCGCGATCGCGCTGCGCGATGGGCGCCCAGCACGTGGACGCGGTCGACATCGACCCGCGGCTGGTGCAGATCGGCGTGCGACGGCAACCCGGACCACGCCTACCAGGACCCGCGGGTCACCCGGCACATCAACGACGGCCGAGCGTTCCTGCAGAACACCGACCAGCGCTACGACCTGATCCTGTTCGCGCTGCCGGACTCGCTCGCGCTGGTCAGCGGCGCCTCGCAGATCCGGCTGGAGTCGTTCCTGTTCACCGAGGAGGCGCTCCGGTCGGCCCACGACCACCTCACCGGTCACGGCGTGTTCGCGATGTACAACTACTACCGCCAGGGCTGGCTGGTCGACCGGCTCGGCGGCACGGCGGCGGCGGCGTTCGGCCACGCCGCCGTGCATCGACACCGTTCGGCGGCGCCACCGCGGTCGTGGTCGTGCGCCCGCGACCAGGCCCACCAGCACTGCGGCGCCGGCCAACCACGTCGCTGCCCGCGTCGTACCCCGCGCCGGTGCACGACGACGCGCCGTTCCTCTACTACCGCGGCGGGATGCTGCCGATGATCTACCTCTGGGCGCTGGGCGGGATCCTGCTGATCTCGCTGGTCCTGGTGCGGGTGATCGGCGGTCCCTTCCGCGAGATGCGGCCGTACGCCGACCTGTTCTTCATGGGCGCGGCCTTCCTGCTGCTGGAGACCAAGAACGTCGCCACCTTCGCGAACCTGTTCGGCACCACCTGGACCGTCAACGCGATGGTGTTCGGCGGGGTGCTGCTGGTCGTGCTCGCCGCGGTCGAGACCACGCGGCGGTTGCGCACGCCGCCGCTGCCGGTGGTGTTCGCGCTGGTCGCGGCGGCGCTCGCGGTGGCGTACGTCGTCCCGCCGTCGTGGCTGCTCGGACTCCCGTTCTGGCCGCGGCTGGTCGCGGCCGTCCTGATCGCGTTCCTGCCGATCTACCTCGCCAACATCGCGTTCGCCAAGCGGTTCATGGCCGCCGACAACTCGCAGGAGGCGTTCGGGGTGAACCTGCTCGGCGCGATCGCCGGCGGCTGTCTGGAGTACGCCGCCCTGCTCACCGGCTACCGCAACCTGCTGGTCGTGGTCGGCGCTGCTCTACCTCGCGGCGTTCCTGCTCAGGCCGCGGGAGGTGGTCGCGGCGACCTGACCCGCTCCTCAGTGCCCCACGGGCTCCTCGCGGGCCTTCATCGGGAGCAGGAAGGTGAGCACGAAGGCGAGCACGATCAGGCCGGCCGCGACCCACATCGAGGTGCCAGCAGCGTCCCGGAAGGCCCCGACCCGGGTGGTCGCGTCGCTGGTGTCGAGCACGTGGAAGAACGTCGTGCCGAGCACCGCGATCCCGAACGCGCCGCCGAGCTGCTGCACCGAGGTCAGCACGCCGGAGGCCGAGCCCGACTCGTGGTCCTCGACCCCGGCCAGCACGATGTCGAAGAACGGCGCCATCGCGAGACCCATGCCGAGCCCGATCACGGCCAGGGACGGAGACATCGCCCAGATCCCGATGCCGTCGCCGGCCCAGTGCAGCGTGAGCACGAAGCCCGCGAAGCCGACCGCGGTCAGGGCCTCGCCGACGTGCATCAGGGTCCGGCCGAGCTTGCACGTTCAGCGGCTGGGCGACGATGAAGCCGACCACCATGCCGGCGGCCTGCGCGATCCCCGCCATTCCGGCCTTGAACGGGCTGTAGCCGAGACCGAACTGCACGAACAGCGTGAACACGATGCTCATCCCGAGCAGCGCGCCGAAGAACGCCATCCCGGTCGCGAGGCCGCCGGTGAACGCCTTCTTGCCGAACAGCGACGGCGTGACCAGCGTCGACGAGCCCGGCCCGGTCGCGGCGTCGCTCCACCACGGCGAGCAGCGCGAACATCGCGGCGCCCGCGGCGATCATCAGGTAGGACCACAGCGGCCATCCGTGCTCCCGGCCCTGGATGAGCGGGTAGATCAGCAGCACCATCGCGCCGGACGCGATCGCCGCACTGGTGAGGTCGATGCGCACGGACCGGTCCGGTCGGGACGGTGGCAGCACCCGGGCCGCGACCAGGAGCGCGACCACCCCGATCGGGATGTTGATCGCGAAGATCGTCCGCCAGCCCCAGCCGAACAGGTCGGCGTCGACCAGCCAGCCGGCCAGGATCGGGCCGCCGACGGCGGAGAGCCCCATGATCGGACCGAACGCGCCGAACGCTCCCGCGATCTCGTCGGGCGGGAACATCTCCTTGATCATGCCGAGCCCCTGCGGCAGCATCACGGCGCCGACCAGGCCCTGGAGCACGCGGAAGACGATCAGCATCTCCGGCGACTGCGACAGCGCGCAGGCGAGCGACATCAGGGTGAAGCCGGCCATGCCGACCATGAACATCCGGCGCCGGCCGTAGATGTCGCCGAGCCGTCCGCCGATCAGCAGGCCACTGGCCATCGCGATCGTGTAGCCGGCGGCGAGCCACTGGATCAGGGTCTCGCCGCCGCCGAGGTCGCGGACGATCGTCGGCCCGGCGATCGAGGTGATCAGGGCGTCGAGGAGGTCCATCACCTCGGCGGCCAGGATCACGAAGAGTGCGGGCCAGCGAAGGGCGTACGCCACGGAGGCCGGTGGTGATGCGGGTGGTGGTGGACATCGCTTTCCCTCGTCTCGAACAGTGTTCGCGATTCCGAACGAACACTGTTCTACGCGCGAACAGTGTTCGTGTCAAGTAGCATGGGCAGCGATGACTCCTCCCTCGCCAGTCCCCGGACGCGTCGAGCGGGCCCGCGCCAAGGCCGCCCGCGCCCGACGGCGGCGCCCTCTGAGCCTGGACGCGATCGTCGACGTCGCGCTCCGGATCGTCGACGAGGAGGGCACGGAGGCGGTCTCGATGCGTCGCGTCGCGGCCGAGTTCGACACCGGTCCGGCGAGCCTCTACGCGTACGTCGCCAACAAGGACGAGCTGCTCCGCTGCGTGCTCGACCGGATCATCGAGGAGATCGTCGTCCCCGAGGGCGACACCTGGCAGGAGGTGGTCCGCGGCTTCGCCTTCCAGACGCGCAGCGATCTTCCAGCGGCACAGCGACGCCGCCCGGCTCAGCTTCGCCCACATCCCGAGCGGCACCGCCATGCTCGAGGGCACCGAGCGCGTGCTCGCGCGCGATGATCGACGGTGGCGTCCCGGACAAGGTCGCCGCCTGGTCGCTGGACATCCTGGCCCTGTACGTCGCCGCCGACGCGTTCGAGGGCTGGCTGCTGCAGCAGCGGTTCGACGACGGCAGCGGGCGCAACCCGGAGGAGGTCGGCGCCGAGTTCGTCGACGAGGTGCATGCGACGTTCGCCGCGATGCCGGCCGACCGCTTCCCCTACCTGGCACGCACCATGGGCGTGATGATGACCGGCTCCAGCGACGAGCGGTTCGGCTTCGGCATCGACATGCTGATCGCCGGGTTCGCGGCCCAGGTGCCCGGCGACGTACCGACACGGAAGGGGGAGCGATGACCTACCCGGACCCCGTCTACCACGGCACCGACGGCGAGCAGAGCGCCTCGATCCGGCGCACCGACGCACCGCACGACCTCGAGTACCGCCACGGCGGCACCGTCGACTACCTCGCGACCGGCGGGTCGACGAGCGGCGCGTTCGGGCTCTACCGCTGGAACTTCGGCACCGGCCGCACCGGCCCCGACCCGCACTTCCACCGCACCATCTCGGAGTCGTTCTTCATCCTCGAGCGGCACCGTCACCATCTACGACGGGAGCCGACTGGGTCGAGACCCGTGCCGGCGACTTCGCGCACGTGCCGCCCGGTGGGATCCACGGCTTCCGGAACGACTCCGGCGAGCGACCGCCTCGATGCTGCTGCTGTTCACGCCCGGGGCGCCGCGGGAGGAGTACTTCGAGACGCTGAAGAAGCTCGGCGAGGGGCTGACGATGAGCGACGAGGAGCGGGACGCGTTCTTCGCCGCGCACGACAATCTGTGGGTGTGAGTCGGGCGGGGTCGGGCTGCGGGCCCGGGGACCTGGGTGGAGCGCCGCGGCGCTCCACCCACGCCGACACGTGCCCTTCGCTGTCGGTGGTGAGGAGGTCGCGCGTCAGCGGGGCCGGTGCATTTCACCAATCTGGGTGGAGGCGGGTGCGGGATCCCGACGTAACGTGGCGGGATGCTCCTCAAGTGCTGCGTGAACGGGCCTCGGCTCGGCGGTCGAGCACCCGGCGCTGCCGGTGACGCCCGCGAGATCGCCCGGGCCGCGGCAGACGCGCAGGCGGCGGGCGCGGACGCCGTCCACTTCCACGCCAAGAACTGCCCGACGGTCACGACACGCTCGACCCGGAGCACGTCGGTGACGTGGTGCGGGCCTTGCGCGCGGCGACCCCCGGGCTCGCCGTGGGCGTCACGACCGGCGCCTGGGCACAGCCCGACCCGGAGCGGCGCCGCGACCAGATCATGGCGTGGCAGGAGCGGCCCGACTTCGCCTCGGTCAACTGGCACGAGGAGGGCGCCGAGGGCGTCGCCCGCGCCCTGCTCGAGCAGGATGTCGGGGTCGAGGCCGGGCTCTGGTCCGCGAGCGCGATCTGACGCCTGGCTGGACTCGCCGCTGCGCGACAAGCACCTGCGGGTGCTGCTCGAGCTTGCCGACGGGATGACCGAGGACGACGTCCACGAGGTGGCCGACGACATGCTCGACCGGCTGCGTGGACGCACCGAGCTCCCGGTGCTGCTGCACGGCTCCGGCACCAGCGCGTGGCCGGCGTACCACTACGCGGTGCGCGCTGGGTCTGGACACCCGGATCGGGCTCGAGGACACGCTCGAGCTGCCCGACGGCACGCATGCGCGCGACAACGCCGCGCTCGTGCATGCCGCCCGGATCATGGCCGGCTCACGCGTCTGACGGCTCCCCCGCACCGGCGTCGAGGAACGCCTGCGCCATCCGTTTCGGCGCCCGTGAGAGCCACGCCTCGGTGACCACCTCGGTCAGCTCCTCGTGGCTGATCTCGCCGACCCGGGAGCCGCGGAGCAGCACCGAGAGGTGTCCGTCGAAGTGCGGCGTCGTGAAGTACGGCGTGGACGCGTCGGCGACCATCGCCTCCTTCTCCTCGGCACTCGGCACCCAGAAGACGATCACGTCCGGCAGCCGCTCGCCGGTCTCCGGGTCCAGCGCGTCGGGGCGCGGGTTGCGGAAGAAGACGAAGGACTTCCGGCGGACCTGGTAGACGCGGCCGTCGAGGCAGGTGACGCCTGGGAGTCCGCCCGCGAGGTCATGGATGTCCTGCACACGTGCGCGGCGCGACCGGCCCATGCGGCGATCGTAGGTCAGTCGGTGAGCGCCTTCTCGATGTCGGCGGCGATCTTCTCGGGCGCGGTGGTCGAGCCGTAGCGCTTGAGGACGGTGCCGTCCCGGCCGACGAGGAACTTGGTGAAGTTCCACTTGATCGCGCTGCCCATCAGCCCGGACCTCTCCTTGCGAAGCCACTGGAAGAGCGGGTGCGCATGCTCGCCGTTGACGTCGACCTTCTCGAAGAGCGGGAAGGTGACGCCGTAGTTCTTCTCGCAGAACGCTCCGATCTCCTGGGCGTCACCCGGCTCCTGGCCGCCGAACTGGTTGCACGGGAAGCCGAGCACGGCGAACCCGTCGTCGGCGTACTTCGTGTGCAGCTCCTGGAGGCCCTGGTACTGCGGGGTGAAGCCGCACTGCCGAGGCGGTGTTGACCACGAGCACCACCTTGCCGTCGTACGTGCTCAGCTGCTGCTCCTCGCCGGCCAGGGTGTTCGCGGTGAAGTCGCTCAGGGTGGTCATGTCTCTCCTCGGTCGTGTTCGGCGGTCGCTGGTTGCTGTGCGCGCACACCGCACAACGCGAAACACCCCGTCGGCGATTCCTCGGGCAATGGCTCCGTCCTGTCGGTGACCTTTGTTATACAGATTCCGAGTATCTCAAACGATCAGGAGTGTCCATGACCGTCACCAGTCCGCCGCGGGTGCCGCTGTCCAGCCCGTTCTCGCCCGGCGAGCTGCCCCGGGTCCTGGTCGGCCGGGTCGGCGAACAGGCGCGGATCCGGGACCATCTCGGCCGCGTGCACACGTTCGGGGAGATGAGCGGCCGGCTGCTCGTGCTGCATGCTCCGCGCGGTCTCGGCAAGACCTCGCTGCTGCGCGAGGCGCAGTCCCAGGCCGCGGAGCTGGGCTTCGTGACCGCCTGGCTCTCCTGCGCGAAGGGCGGCCGGCTGGTGCCCGAGCTCGTGCACTCGGTGCACCGGGCGCTGGACACCGCGCCCGCGATCGACCGCAAGGCGCAGCGCCGGTGGGCCGCCTCGGTGTCCAGGCTCGGCGTCGAGCTCGGCGTGGCGGGGATCAAGGTCGGCGCCGACGTGGACCTGCGACGCAGCGACCGCGAGCTGCCGGTCGGCGCCGTGGGCGCGGTCGAGGACCTGCTCCACGAGGCCGCGACGCTGGTACGACGCAGTGGTGGAGCCGGCCTGCTGGTGCTCGTCGACGAGGTGCACGCGGCGCCGTTCGCGGAGCTGGCGGTGCTGCTCAACGCGGCGCAGGACCTCGCCGGCGCCCGGGCCGACAACCCGCTGGCGGTGATGGCCGCCGGACTCCCCTCGACGCCGGAGATGCTGACCCGGGCCGCGACGTTCGGCGAGCGCAGCGAGTTCGTGCCCCTGGACCGGTTCGACGCCGACGACTCGCGTCTGGTGCTCACGCGCCCCGCGGAGGAGCTCGGCGTGCACTGGGCCGACGACGCGCTGCGCCGGGCGCTCGCGTTCGGCGACGGCTACCCGTACTTTCTCCAGCTCGTGGGCCACACCACCTGGCAGGCGGCGGCACCGACGGAGGGCGACACGCTCACCGTCGCCGACGTCCGCTCCGGCGAGACCGAGATCGACGCCCAGCTGGCCGCGATGTACCGGGCCCGCTGGGACAGCGCGCCCCAGCTCGAGCGCGACCTGATGGGGGCGATGGCCGGCCTCGCGGTGCGCGGCACCGAGGTGGTGACCCGAGCCGACGTCGCGGCGGCGATGGGGCGCGACTCCCGGGCGATCAGCGTCCCGCGGGCGCGGCTGATCGACCGCGGTGTGATCGAGCCGTCCGGGCGCGGCCGGCTGCGGTTCACGCTCCCCGGCATGGCGCGCTGGATCCGCGACGAGACCGACACCGCGAGCGCCTGAACCGATGCGGGAGGATCAGAACATGCGTCGTGCTCTCGGGGGATTCCTGGCCGTGGGGATCGCCATCGGCCTTGCCGGCTGCGGATTCGGCGGCCCCGACCCGCAGCCGACCGCCGACGCGGTCGCCCGGGCGCTGGGCAAGCACGACGTGCGCACGGTCGACTTCACCGGACCGGACGCGGAGCGGGCCACGACCGACCTGGCGGCGATCCTCGGCGGCATGAAGGGATTGCCGAGCACGGTCACCGCGAGTGGCGTCGAGGAGGACGGCGACCGCGCGACCGCGACAGTGACCTGGCGCTGGGACGTCGCGGGCAAGACCTGGACCACCACGCTCGCCGATGACGCTGGTGAAGGCCGGCGACACCTGGCACGTGGTCTGGAAGCCCTCGCTGGTGCACCCGAAGCTGAAACCGGGACAGGCCCTGCAGGCGACCACGCTGGTCGCCCCGCGCGGCGACATCCTCGGCGCGGACGGCGCGAGGATCGTGACCCCGCGCGACGGTCGTCCGCTACGGGATCGACAAGGTCCACGTGCCTCACGGGGATGCGGTGGCGTCGGCGCGCGCCCTCGCGACCCTGGTCGGCGTCGACCCGGCCGGCTTCGCGAAGCGGGTCCGCACGGCCGGCGAGAAGGCCTTCGTCGAGGCGATCACCCTGCGCAGCGGCAGTCCCGACGCGCCGCCGGACGACGCGGTCCAGGCCATCGACGGGGCGGCCATGCTGAAGGCGCAGCTCCCGCTGGCACCGACGCGCACGTTCGCCGCGCCGATCCTCGGCACGGTCGGGCCACCGACCGCCGAGATGGTCAGGAAGAGCAAGGGCAGGCTCTCCGCCGCCGACCAGGTCGGGCTCAGCGGCCTCCAGGCGCGGTACGACGACGAGCTGGGCGGCACCGCCGGCGTCCGGGTCGACCTGGTCGGGAAGGACGACGGTACCGAGCCGACGGAGCTGTTCCGCACCGACCCGAAGGCCGGCACGGCGCTCACCACCACCCTCGACGTACGGGCGCAGAACCTCGCCGAACGGGCGCTGGCCGGCACCACGTCACCTAGTGCGCTGGTCGCGATCCGGCCCTCGACCGGCGACGTCCTCGCCGCCGCGAGCGGGCCGGCGTCGAAGGGCTACAACACCGCCACCTACGCGCGCTACGCACCCGGCTCGACCTTCAAGATCGTCAGCAGCCTTGCCCTGCTGCGATCCGGGGTCACGCCGACCACGCTGGTGGACTGCCCACCCAACGTGACCGTCGACGGCAAGCGGTTCAAGAACTACGACGACTACCCGCCGTCCGCGCTCGGCCGGATCCCGTTCCGCACCGCGATCGCCAACTCGTGCAACACCGCGGTGATCGGGCAGCGCGACCGGCTCGATCGGAACACGCTCACCGACTCGGCGGCCGCGCTGGGGCTCGGTGTCGACCACGACCTCGGGTTCCCGGCGTACTTCGGCTCGGCGCCGCCGGCCGGCTCGGAGACCGAGGGTGCCGCCGACCTGATCGGGCAGGGCAAGGTGCAGGCGTCACCGCTGACCATGGCGACCGTAGCCGCGTCGGTTGAGAAGGGCGCCGTCGTCGTGCCGAGGCTGCTGCCGGACCACGAGCCCGCAGCGGGCGAGGCAGACCCGGCACAGCCGCTCACAGGCGGGGAGGCCGGTCAGCTCCGCGACCTGATGCGCGCGGTCGTCACGGACGGCAGCGGCCGGCTGCTCGCGGACCTGCCCGGCGCGCCCGTGCTCGCCAAGACCGGCACCGCGGAGTACGGGCAGAAGGCCCCGCTGCGCACCCACGCCTGGATGATCGCGATCCACGGCGACCTCGCGGTCGCAGTCTTCGTGGAGGACGGCGAGTCGGGATCGGGCACGGCCGGACCGATCCTCAAGCAGTTCCTGCTCGACATGCCGGGTCAGTGAGACCCGGCCACGCCGCCCGACGTCAGAGGAACTGGTTCAGGAAAGCCCGCGAGTACGCCGTGTCGACGCGCTGGTAGCCGCCCGTTGCGTTGCAGGTGAGCGAGTTCACGAAGGAGGAGTCACCGGCCACGAACTGGCCGAGGAACACCGGCCCACCCGAGTCACCGAAGCAGGAGCCGCCTTCGGCGGTCGAGTTGTTGGCGTTCATCTGGAACGTGACGACCTCGGTCTGCACGTTCTTGAGGAGCGACGTGGTGGAGCGTCGCTCGGTGACCACGATCTGCGCCTTCTTCGCACCGATGTCGACGCCGTAGCCGACCAGGGTGAACGTCCGGTTCTTGAGCGACCCCTGGTTGGCGTCGAGGGTGCCGACCGGCAGCAGCGGTGCCGGCTTGATGCCCGGCCACTTGGTGGCGGCCGGCGCGTCGAGCACCACGACACCCTGGTCGTGCTGCTTGGCGATGGACAGCTTGCCGTCCCAGTTGGGATCGGGGTGTGCGGTGCCGGTGATGTAGTTCGCGGCGCGCGCTGCCCGCTCCTGCGGCGTGATGCCGGGTGCCAGCGGGTCGAGGGCGAGGTCGGTGTTGAACGAGACGAACACGTTCGTGGCCGGACTGTCCCCGGTGTCCCCGGTGCAGTGGCCCGCCGTGAGCACGACGGTGGGCGAGATCAGCGTGCCGGAGCAGCGGAACCGCCCCGATTCGGTGGTGAACCGGACCAGGCCGACGTTGGTGTGCACCTCGTCGCGCTGGCCGTCGACGATCGCCGAGGCCGGCTGCGCGGTGACCGCGATACCGGCGAACAGCAGCAACGCGCTGAACATGGTCCCGATACGACTGGTCCGGTATCGCTTCATTCAAGGCTCCTCACCCGTGATCGGGTCGCAGCATGGTCACGCCGCAGTTGGGAAGGCAACACCAGCGCTGCCGTGGTCGCCGATTGTCATCCAACCGTGATGAGTCTCTGGTGGGCGGTGGATGGAGAAGGCGCGTCACCTCTCTGGCGGTCGGGCAGCGAGCGTCAGCGGAGCTTCGGTGGCCGAGCAGCGAGCGCCAGCGAGCGAGTGTCGAGACCACACTGCTGAGGGCTCCAGAAGACTTTCGAAATACTTCTCCACAGCTGCCGGAAATGCCGCATTCCCGGTCCGGGACTGTCGGTGGTCGATGCCAGAATTCCCTGTATGACAACGGCATTCGACGACACCGGACAGACACCCGGTCACGTCCACGATCGCCGCCATCACCCAACAACTGCGCGAGGTCGCCGACCTCGGGCTGTGGACCCTGCGCCCGGCCGAGACCGAGACCAACCTGACCGCCCTGGCCCAGCTGCGGCACCAGATCACCGAGCTCGAGCTCCGCCACGCCCACCACGCCGACCACCTCGACCTCGGCGCTCAAGCCGGTGCCGCCGACACCGCCGCCTGGTGGGCCAACCAGACCCGGCAGACCAAGCGGGACGCCAAGCGGCGCCTCGCCTCGCCAACGCGCTGGACTGCGACCACGAGCCGGTCCGGGACGCGATGGCCGCCGGCCGGGTCTCCGAGGAGCAGGCGGTGGTGATCGTCAAGGGCGTCGACGCGCTCCCGGTCGAGCACCGCCGCGAGGCGGAGAACCACCTGATCGGCCTTGCCGCCGAGCACGACCCGGTCGCACTGCGCCGGATCGCACACCACATCCTCGAGGTGGTCGCCCCCGAGATCGCCGAAGAACACCAGCTCAAGGCCCTGCAACGCCAAGAAGCCCTCGCCGAGGAAGCCTGCCGGTTCACCATCGCCGACGACGGGCACGGACTGTGCCACGGCCGGTTCACCCTCCCCGCCCCGGTCGGGGCGATGCTCAAGCAGGCGGTGCTCGCGATCAACTCACCCAAGCACCGCCGCCACTCCGGCACCCCCAAAGGGCTCGGGCACGCGTTCAGCGAGTACGTCACCCGCTACCCGATCGACCGGCTCCCCCAGGCCGGCGGCGTCGACGCCACCGTCGTGGTCACGATGACCCTGGAGAACCTGCTCGGCGACAGCCAGGCCCCGGCGGTGTTGGACACCGGGGACCCGATCACCGCCGACCAGGCCCGCAAGCTGGCCTGCGAGGCCGGGATCATCCCGATGGTCCTCGGTGGGAAGTCCAAGATCCTCGACCTCGGCCGCCGCAAACGCCTCTACGACCGGTACCAGCGGATCGCGATCAGACACCGCGACCAGCACTGCACAGCACAAGGCTGCGACTGGCCCGCAGCGCTGTGCCACGTCCACCACAACACCCCCTGGAGCCGCGGCGGCAAGACCAACCTCGCCGACGGACGCCTGCTGTGCCCGCGGCACCACTCCTACGCCCACTCACCGAAGTACGAGATGAAGACCATCCCCAACGGACGCGTCATCTTCAGCAGGACGTAGTCGCCCGACAATCAGGCGCGGGTGAACCCAGCATGCAGGTCGTCGCCGCACCCAGCTCGGTGCTGTTGTCAGGAGCCGGCGTCGTGCAGCTCCGCGCGCGACGGGCCTTCGGCCTCGAGCACCGCGTCGGCCGCGCGCAGCCCGGCGAGCACCAGGTCGAGGTGACGATGCGCGAGCCGGTTGTCCAGCTCGGCGTCGACCGGTCCGGGGAGCGGCCGGGACAGCCGGACCAGCAGCGTGCCGACGTCGCCGAAGCTCACCGCCGGGGACAGGCTGCCGTCGTCGTGGGCGGCCTCGACCAGCCGTTCGACCGCGTGCGCGGAGGCCTCGCGCGGCTCGTCGAACGACGGGTCCCGCATCCGGTCCAGCGCGAGCGGGATCACGGCCGAGACCCGTACGTCGAGCATCTCGCGCAGGTAGCGGGCGAGGCCGTCGAGACCGTCACCCTCCCCCTCGAGCGCCGCCTCCGCCGAGGCCCGCGACAGCTCCAGCGCGTCGACCAGCACCGCCCGCACCAACGCGTCGCGGTCGCCGAACCGGCGGTACAGCGTGCCGATCCCGACCTGCGCCCGCCGCGCGATCTCCTCCAGCGGGCAGTCGATCCCGCGCTCCACGAAGAGGTCCCGTGCGGCCTGCAGCACCTGCTCCTGGTTGCGCCGCGCGTCGGCACGCAGCCGGGTCGCCTGTCCCTCCACGGAACCAGCCTAACAAACCGGAGCAATTTCCTCCGGATCCCTTGCGTCACGGCCACGCCTATCCTATCGTCAAACGGAGAGATTTCCTCCGGTTGCAGGGAGCCGTCATGACCACCACCACCTCGACACCGGCCTCGACCCAGGGTCCGAGCCGGACCACCGGCCGCGACACCCGCTGGTTGGCCCTCGTCGTGATCGCCGTCGCCCAACTGATGGTCGCGCTGGACGCCACGATCGTGAACATCGCGCTGCCCTCGGCGCAGCGGGACCTCGGCTTCGACGACGCCGACCGGACCTGGGTCGTCACCGCCTACACCTGCACGCTCGCCGGGCTGCTGCTGCTCGGTGGCCGGGTGGCCGACCGGTTCGGCCGCCGGCGCGCGTTCCTGGTCGGCCTCGCCGGGTTCGCCGCGGCGTCCGCCCTCGCGGGCTTGGCACCCGATCTCGGCACCCTGGTCGCGGGTCGCGCCCTCCAGGGCGGCTTCGCCGCGATCCTGACCCCGACCGCGCTCTCGCTGGTCGCGACCACCTTCACCGAACCGCGCGAGCGGGCCCGGGCGTTCGGCGTGTACGGCGCCGTCGCCTCGAGCGGCGCAGCCGTCGGGCTGCTGCTCGGCGGCGTCCTGACGGAGTACGCCGGCTGGCGCTGGTGCCTGTTCGTCAACGTCGCCGTCGCCGTGGGCGCGTTCGTCGCCGGCCGCGCGGTGCTCCCACGCGACGGCGGCTACCCCGAGGCACGCCCCGACATCGTCTCCGGTGCCCTGGTCACGACCGGCCTGGTCGCGATCGTGCTCGGCTGCTCCCGCGCCGCCACCGAGGGCTGGACTTCCGGGCAGGTGCTCGCCCCGGCCACGGTCGGCGTCGCGCTGGTGGCCGCGTTCCTGGTCCGGCAGACCCGGATCGCCCAGCCGCTGCTGCCGCTGTGGGTCCTCACCGACCGGTCCCGTGCCGGTGCCTACCTTGCGGTGGCCCTCTCCGTTGTCGGATCGTTCGGGATGTTCCTCATGCTGACGTACCACTTCCAGGTCGTGCTCGGCTTCACTCCGGTGCAGGCGGGGCTCGCCTTCCTGCCCCTGTCCGTCGCGGTCTCCGGGAGCGCCTACGGCCTCGGCAGCCGGCTGCTCCCCCACGTCGCGCCACGGATGCTGATCGCACCCGGACTGGTCCTCGCCGCGCTCGGCCTGGGGCTGCTCGCGACGATGACCCCCGACAGCGGCTACGCCACGGTGATCCTGCCGTCCGAGGTCCTGCTCGGGCTCGGCATGGGCCTGGTGTTCACGCCGGCGATCAGCGTCGCCACCAGCGACGTCGAACCACGGTACGCCGGGGTCGCCGCCGCCACTGCGAACACCGCGACGCAGATCGGCGGCTCCGTCGGCATCGCCGTGCTGAACAGCGTTGCCGTCGCCGCCACCGCGTCGTACGCGATCGCGCACGGCCCGTCGAGCACCGCGCTGGTGCACGGCTACGCCACCGCCACCGGCTGGTCGGCGGGTGCCCTCGCCTTGGCCGCCGTCGTGGTCGTCCTCGTCGTCCGCGCTCCCCGGCCGACGAAGGAGGACTGAGATGTCCGTCGAGCTGAACCACCTGACCGCTCAGCGCACCCTCCTCTGGCGGGTCGGTTGGCTGCTGCTGGCGACCCTCGCCGTCCACGCCGTTGCGCTCGTGGCCACCGGCGGCGACATCGACGGCCCGGTGTCGCTGCGCAAGCCGATGACGTTCGCAGAGGCCACCTGGCTGCTGTGCTGGTCGGTGTCGCTGGCGCTGCGGTGGGTGCGGCTGCGGCCGAAGCCGGCGTGGTTCGTGACCGGTGCAGTGATCCTGTTCGGGGTCGGAGAGACCACGATCATGGCGATCCAGGCATGGCGCGGCGTGCCCAGCCACTACAACTTCACGACCACGTTCGACGCGGTCCTGATGCGCGGTGGCGCGGCCGGGCTCGCCGTCGTGCTGCTGGCCGGGCTGGTGGTGCTGCTGGTCGGGGTACGCCGCTCCGACGCGCCGCCCGCCGTACGCCTCGGGCTCACCGCCGGCACCCTGCTGCTCCTGGTCGGGTGCGTGATCGGCTTCGCGATGATCTCCAACATGAGCGGGGTCTTCCAGGGCTCGTTCGGCGGTGGCTTCAGCCGCCCGCAGGTCGGCTACGCCGGGCCGCCGGCGTCCGACGTCGGCCACGAGGTGTTCGCGTTCCGGCCGCATACCGCGGGCGGTGACCTGGTGCTGCTCCATGCGATCGGCGTGCATGGCCTGGTGCTGCTCGGCATGCCGGCGATGCTGCTCGCCGACCGGTCGATGTCCGAGCGGGAGCGGCTGCTGCGGGTGCGGCTGCTGGTCGGTTCGGTGGTCGTCGGACTCGTGGTCCTGGCCACGCACGCCCTGCGGCAGCAGCCGTGGGCCTCGCTCGCGCCCTGGGAGTACACCGTCGCGGCTGCCGCGGTCCTCGTCTACCTCGGAACCCTGGCCGAGGTCGTCGCCCGCCGCCGGCCACGACTCCGGCTCAGCCGTGCTCGCGTCGGCTGAGCAGCCGCATCGGCAGCACGACCCACACCAGGGCGAAGAACGCCGCCATCAGGCCGCCCGCGACCAGGCCGGTGGCCGTGCCCATCACGAAGCCGAAGATCAGCACCACCACCGCCACCAGCGTGAGCCCGAGCGCGGCGAGCCCCACCTTGGCGAGCGCGTTGCCGACCGCGACGAGGACGTCCTTCTCATGCTGGCCGAACAGGAACCGGTGGAAGGTGACCGGCGCGATCAGCAGTCCGGTCGCGATCGCCGCCAGGGCGAAACAGGCCAGGTACAGCGTGCGGTAGCCGTCGTCCATGTCGCCGAAGCGCTGGCTGAACGGGATCGTCAGCAGGAAGCCGGCCAGGATCTGGATGCCGGTCTGCGCGACCCGGAGCTCCTGGAGCAGCTCGATCCAGTTCCGGTCGGCCTTCTCCGCCGGGGTCTCGTCGCGCTCCACGTCCACCAGTTCAGGCTAGGGCCACAGCGATGAGTCCGCACCCGCCTGAAAGTCTGCATCCACGAGGGAAGGAGGCGCACCATGGGCAAGGTAATCGCGGGCATCACCACATCGGTCGACGGCTACGTGGCCGCACCGGACGACGGCCCGGGCAACGGGCTCGGCACCGGAGGCGAGCCGTTGCACAACTGGGTGTTCGGCGGGCCGGCAGGCACTGGCCGCGGGGCTGGTCGACGAGCTGACGATCATCGTCTCGCCGGTCGTGCTGGGCGGCGGCAAGCGGCTGTTCGACGGCTTCGACCAGACGCTGCACCTCGAGCACCTCGGCGTGCGGCAGTCGCCGCTCGCGACGTTCGTCGACTACCGCGTACTGCGCTCCTAGGGTGGTTGACGCCGACCCGTGAGAGGACCGAGCCGTGCCTGACCCGATCCGGATCATCCACCCCGACGAGCTGGTCGAGGCCGACCCGACGTCCGGCATGTTCCGGCAACGGGCGTTCGCGGCTCCCGGGCTGTGGGCCGGTCAGGTGACCACGGCCGCCGGCGCCGTGTCGGGCTGGCACCACCACGACCGAAACGAGTCCGGGCTCTACGTCGTGCGGGGAGTGCTGCGGTTCGAGTGCGAGGGCCTGGCGGGGTACGTCGACGCACACGCTGGCGACTTCATCCACGTGCCGGCGTTCACGGTCCACCGGGAGAGCAACCCGACCGACGAGCCGTCGGTGTGCGTGATCGCCCGCTCGGGCACGGGCGTGCCCACGGTCAACGTCGACCGGGCTCCGCCGCCGCACGGCTGAGGTCCGTCGCCCGCTGTCCCTCGGGCAGAGTCGCCGAGATGCCCGGCCCCGGGTCTTGCCGAGCACGTCACGGACAGGTCAGGGTGGATCTCATGCGCGTACCTCTCGGGATCGCCGCCCTGACCACGGCCCTGCTCCTCGGCTCCACCGCACCGGGCGTCGCGCGTCCCGTGCACGACGACCCGGTCTGGCGGGCGGCGGACGTCGGCACCGTCCAGCAGCTGCGCGGCCTCGACGCCGTCGACCGCGACGTCGCCTGGGTCGGCGGCAGCGCCGGCGGAGTCTGGCGCACCACGGACGGCGGCGCGAGCTGGCAGGACGTCAGCCCGCCCGGGGCGGACGGGTCTCCTCTTCCGCGACGTGGAGGCGACCGACGCGACCCACGCCCAGGTGCTCGCGATCGGTGAGGCGGACGCGAGCCGGATCTACCGCACCACCGATGGCGGCGCGACGTGGCAGCGGACGTTCACCAACGACGACCCCGCGGCGTTCTACGACTGCCTCGCGTTCTGGCCCGGCGGGAAGCACGGCGTCGCGATGAGCGACCCCGTCGACGGGAAGTTCCGGATCATCGAGACCCGGGACTCCGGTGCCTCGTGGCAGCTGGTCGACCCGGCCGGGATGCCGGCCGCGGTCGACGGCGAGTTCGGCTTCGCGGCCAGCGGCACCTGCCTGGTGACCGCGGGCGGACGCGACGTCTGGCTGGCCTCCGGCGGAAGTGCGTCACGGATCTTCCACTCGCGCGACCGGGGCCACACCTGGACCGTGGCGGACTCCACGATCCCCGCGGCGCCGGCCGGCGGCGTGTTCTCCCTGGCGTTCCGCAACCCCCGGCAGGGCATCGCGGTCGGCGGCGACTTCACCGCACCGGACAACGGCGCCGACGCCTCGGCGTTCTCCAGCGACGGCGGGCGCTCCTGGACCAACGGCGGCGACCTGAGCGGCTACCGCTCCGGCGTCAGCTGGCTCTCGGGCGCACCCCGGACGGCGGTGGCGGTCGGCCCCAACGGCAGCGACCTGACCCGCGACGGCGGCCGCACCTGGCACCGGTTCAGCGACACCGGCTTCGACGCCGTGCAGTGCACCAAGGACGGAGCCTGCTGGGCGTCCGGCACGGACGGCCGGGTGGCCCTGCTGGAGCGCTGACTCCGGGCTTCCCAATGGCACCGCTCCGGGCCACGCTGGGCTCATGATGGAGATGCGGTACGTCGACGGCGACGGCGTCCGGGTCCGTGCCCGCGAACGAGCCGATCGGAGGGCCGGACCGCGGGTTCACCTGGGTCGACGTACCCGAGTGGAGCCCCGACGTCGAGATGGTCCTGCGCGGCCTCGGCTGCCACGAGAAGGTGCTCGAGGCGTGCCAGGCCCGCAACCACGTGCCGACGGTGCACGCCTACGTCGACCACCTGTTCATCACCACCCAGTCACCGCTGCTCGGCGGCGCCGGGCACGTGCACCTGCTCGAGCTGGACCAGATCGTGGGCCGCGACTACCTGGTCACCGTGCACGGGCCCGCTGAACCCGATCGTCGACCCGGCCCAGGCGATGGTCGAGACCGACGCGGCGCTGCGCCGGATCGCGTCCGGTCGGTTCCGGCCGGCGACGCCGTACGACCTGTCCTTCGCGATCACCTCCGGGGTCGCCCGCCGGCAGCGCGACCTGATCACCGCGGTGGCCGCCAAGCTGCCCGGCCTGGAGCAGCACGTGATGGACTCCCGCCTGACCCAGCCGGAGGCGCTGCTGGAGCGGATGTTCCTGATCCGGCACGAGCTGATCACGACCCGCACCATGGCCGCGCAGTGCTGCGACGTGTGGGCGCGGGCCGCGGCACTGGCCCGGGTCACCGACGAGACGGCCAAGGACCACGCGCGCGACCTCACCGACCAGTTCGACCGGGTGCGCTCGATCGCGGACGGCGAGTCGCAGTTCCTGTTCGGCGTGATCGAGCTCTACCAGACCAAGGTCAACACCAAGATGACGGTCGCGATGGAGCGACTGGCCGTGATCGCGGCGGTGACGCTGCCGATCACCGCGATCGCGTCGATCGAGGGCATGAACATGATCGTGGCCGTCCGCGAGAACAGGACCGAGCTGACGATCGTGCTGCTGATCATGCTCGTGATGAGCTTCCTGCTGCTGCGCTGGGCGCGCCGGCAAGGCTGGTGGTGATCAGCCGGTCATGTCGACGAAGCGGCTGTAGTGGCCCTGGAAGGCGACGGTGACGTCGCGGGTGGGGCCGTTGCGGTGCTTGGCGACGATGATGTCGGCCTCGCCGGGGCGGGTCGACTCCTTCTCGTAGACGTCCTCGCGGTGCAGCAGGATCACGATGTCGGCGTCCTGCTCGATCGAGCCGGACTCGCGGAGGTCGGACATCATCGGCCGCTTGTCGGCGCGCTGCTCGGGGCCACGGTTGAGCTGCGAGAGCGCGACGATCGGGACCTGCGAGCTCCTTGGCGAGCAGCTTGATCTGGCGGGAGAACTCCGAGACCTCGACCTGGCGGGACTCGACCTTCTTGCCGCGGTCATCAGCTGGAGGTAGTCGATCACGATCAGCTTGAGGTCGTGGCGCTCCTTGAGCCGGCGGGCCTTGGCCCGGATCTCCATCATCGTCATGTTGGGGCTGTCGTCGATGAACATCGGCGCCCCGGAGACCTGGCCCATCTTGGGCACGAGCTTGTTCCAGTCGTCCTCGCCCATGCCGCCGTTGCGGATGTGGTTGAGCGGCACCTTCGCCTCCGCGGAGAGCAGCCGCATGGTGATCTCGCGAGCGCGACATCTCGAGGCTGAAGATCACGGAGGTCTGGTTGTTGGCGATCGACGCGGCGCGGCAGAAGTCCAGCGCCAGCGTCGACTTCCCGACCGCGGGACGGGCCGCGACGATGACCATCTGGCCGCCCTGGAAGCCGTTGACCAGCTCGTCGAGGTCGGCGAAGCCGGTCGGCACGCCGCGCATGCTGCCGTCGTGGTTGGAGATCGCCTCGATCTCGTCGAGGGTCGCCTCCATGATCGCGCTCAGCGGTGCGTAGTCCTCCGCGGTGCGCTTCTCGGTGACCGCGTAGACCTCCTGCTGGGCCCGGTCGACGGTGTCGTCGACGTTGCCCTCGCCGGCGTAGCCCATCTGCGCGATCCGGGTGCCGGCGTCGACCAGCCGGCGCAGGATCGCCTTCTCCCGGACGATGTCGGCGTAGAACGACGCGTTGGTCGCGATCGGCACGTTGGCGGTCAGCGTGTGGAGGTACGGCGCGCCGCCGACCCGGGCCAGCTCGCCGCGCCGGTTGAGCTCGGCGACCACCGTGACCGGGTCGGCCGGCTCGCCCTTGGACGTAGAGCTCGACGATCGCGTCGTAGATCGACTCGTGGGCCGGCCGGTAGAAGTCGCCGCCCTTGATCCGCTCGATGACGTCGGCGATCGCGTCCTTGGAGAGCATCATCGCGCCCGAGCACGCTCTGCTCGGCGTCGGCGTCCTGCGGCGGCATCCGCCCGCCGTACGTCTCCTGGCTCTCGCCGTAGGACGTCGGCGGCTCGGCGGTCCGCGACGCCCTCGCCGCTGTCGACCAGCTGACTCACGGCAACCACCCAACTCCTGCTCGAACGACCCGGATCCGACGCGTAGCGAGGACCACCCCCACCGGCCGGTACTCTGCACCGGCGAGCGGTCGGACCGGGCCGACACTAGGCGTTCGCCGTACCGGACCGGGCGACCTAGGCGCCGGGAAGCACGCCAAGCGTCGTCCACAGGCTGCCTGTGGACAACCGGGTGTTGCCGTGTGGAACACGCCGCCGGGAGTGTGCACCGGTTGTTGACGCGATGTGGACGGTGCCGGCGGAATTTGCCCCCGATCCCCGCGCTGACCTGCGGTTTCGGCACGTTCACAGGGGGTGCGGTGGAAGAAATTCTGGAAACTCTCCGTTCACCGTGTCGCCATCTGGGACGCTCCGGTTGGTTTGTCGACAATCACGCCCGGGGTGCGGGAACCCACAGCCGGACACCGAGTTATGCACAGGCCGGACGAGAGGCGGAAGCGATGACAGGGCGCCGCCGTCCGTGGGATCGGAGGCCGTCGGTCACGGGCCCGGTGGCCCCTGCGGACGCGCGGCACGAGATCGTCCGGCTCGCGGTCCCGGCGTTCCTCGCCCTGGTCGCGGAGCCGCTCTTCCTGCTCGCCGACGCCGCCATCGTCGGCCACCTCGGCACCCCCCAGCTGGCCGGGCTCGGCATCGCCGCCGTCGGTGCTCGGCACCCTGGTCAGCCTGTGCATCTTCCTCGCCTACGGCACCACCGCCTCGGTCGCCCGACGGGTCGGCGCCGGCGACACGGAGGGCGCGCTGGCCCAGGGCGTGGACGGGCTCTGGCTGGCGGCACTGATCGGCGTGGTCGTGACGGTCGCGGTGCTGCCGGCGACGCGCACCGTCGTCGGCTGGTTCGGCCCGAGCGCCGACGTCGCGTCGCTACGCGACGACGTACCTGCGCGTCGCCCTGCTCGGCGCCGCGCCCCTGCTGCTGATGCTCGCCGCGACCGGTGTCCTGCGCGGCCTCCAGGACACCCGCACGCCGCTGGTGGTCGCCGTGGTCGGCAACGTCGCGAACGTGGTGCTCAACCTCGCGCTGGTGTACGGCGTGGGGCTGGGCATCGCCGGCTCCGCGCTGGGCACGCTCGTCGCCCAGGTCGGGTCGGCGCTGGCGCTGGTCTGGGTGGTGGTCCGGGCGGCACGGCGCGAGCGGCGCCCCGCTGGCCCCCGACCTGCCCGGGATCCGGGCCGCCGCCCGGGCCGGCGTACCCCTGCTGCTGCGGACGCTCACCCTCCGCGTGTCCCTGCTCGTGATGACGTACGGCGCGGCGCGGCTCGGCAGCGCCGACCTGGCCGCGATGCAGCTGGCGATGACGATCTGGACGTTCCTCGCCTTCGTGCTCGACGCGATCGCGATCGCCGCCCAGGCGATCACCGGCCGCTCGCTCGGAGCCGGCGACGTGCCCGGCACGCGCGCGGTCACCGACCGGATGGTGCGCTACGGACTGGTCAGCGGGGTCGTCACCGGACTGCTGCTGGCGGCGTCCGCCTGGGCGCTCGGCCCGCTGTTCACGACCGACCCCGTGGTGCTCGACCTGCTGGTCCCGGTGCTGCTGGTGGCGGCTCTCACCCAGCCGGTCGCCGGCGTGGTCTTCGTCCTCGACGGCGTGCTGATCGGGGCCGGCGACGGGCGCTACCTCGCCTGGGCGGGACTCGTGGTGCTCATCGTCTTCGCGCCGGCCGCCTGGGCCGCGGTCGCCGGCCCGGGCACGCTGACCTGGCTGTGGGTGGCGTTCGGTGTCGCGTTCATGGGCGGCCGCGGGGTCGTGCTCGTGGCGCGCTCGCGCGGAACGGCGTGGCTGCGCGTCGGCGCGACCTAGGCTGAGCCGGGTGACGCCGCTCCAGAAGATCGCCATGGGCCTGGTGATCGTGCTGGTTCCGGCGAACTTCCCCCGCCACCCGCACCCCGAGTGGCGCTTCTACGACGCCCTGCCCGACCCGCTCGGCTGGCTGCTGGTGCTGGCCGGGGTCTGGGCGCTGTCCAGGGCCAGCAACCTCGACCTCGACGTGGTGCGCTGGCTGGGCGTGGTCGCGTTCGTCGTCAGCGTGCCGCTGTGGTTCCCGCAGGTGAGCCACCTGCTGGTGCCCGAGTACAACCCCGACATCATGGTGTCGTTCCAGTGGTTCGTGGCGCTGCCGCAGACGCTGTTCAGCCTGTTCCTGGTGCGCACGGTCGGCCGGGCCGCGATCGAGCAGCAGCCCCGCGACGTCTTCGTGGCGGGCCGGTTCGGTGTCCTCACCTGGGGCCTGGCCGCGCTGCTGGTGCTGCCCGTCGTCGCGTACGGCGGTGGCGTGGATGCGCTGGTCACCCCGACGCTGCTGCTGATCGGGATCGTGAACATCGCGGTCATCTACTACCTGTTCCGCGTGCACCGCCGGACGTGGCTGGGCGGCCCGGTTCCGCACGAGGTGCACCCGGTGAGGCGCGCCGAGGACTGACCGGGTGCCGCGCCCCGTCGTACTTCCCTAGCCGAGCAGCCGCTTCCCTAGCGGTACTTCGCTAGGGAAGAGGCTGGATACCACGGGACCGTGGTATCCGGCCCGGCCCGAGCCCGGCTCAGGCGGAGACGACGTTGAGGTTGACCTGCGCGTCGACCTCGTCGTGCACCCGCACCGTCACCGTGTGGGTGCCGAGCGACTTGATCGGGTTGCCGACCACGATGGTCCGCTTGTCGATCTGGTCGCCGGAGACCGACTCGTTGATCGCGGACGCGATGTCGGCGGCGGTGACGGCACCGAAGAGCCGGCCGCCCTCGCCCGCGCGCACGCGGACGTTGAAGGTCGAGCCCTCGAGCTTGGCCTTCACCTGCGCGGCGTGGTCGGTGTCGCGCACCGACCGGGCGTTGCGGGAACTTGCGGATCGACTCGATGGTCTTCTCGCCGCCCTTGGTCCAGACGATCGCGAAGCCCCGCGGGACGAGATAGTTGCGGCCGTAGCCGTTGCGGACGTCGACCACGTCACCGGCACTGCCGAGTCCGGTCACTTCCTGGGTGAGGATCAGCTTCATCTCCCGATCTCCTCTCAGCGCCCGGCGGACGTGTAGGGCAGCAGGGCGACCTCACGGGCGTTCTTGACCGCCGTGGCGACGTCGCGCTGGTGCTGGACGCAGTTGCCGGTCACCCGGCGCGCGCGGATCTTGCCGCGGTCGGAGATGAACTTGCGCAGCAGGTTGGTGTCCTTGTAGTCGACGTACGACACCTTGTCCTTGCAGAACTGGCAAACCTTCTTCTTGGGCTTGCGAATCACTGCCTTGGCCATTGTGGTGCTCCTCTCGAAGAGCCCGGCGGTTCCTGAGCCTGTCGAAGGGCTCACGCCGGAATGGGTGTTGGCTGGTTGATGGTGCGGTTGTGTGGTGGTGCTGGATCAGAACGGGGGCTCGTCGCTGGAGCCGCCCGCCCACGGGTCACGCTGCTGGCCGCCTTGCGGAGCGCCGCCCTGCGGGGCGTTGCCACCCTGCGGAGCGTTGCCCGGACCAGACGCTGCGGGAGCCTCCTGGCCGCCGGCCGGGGTGGCCCACGGGTCCTGCCCACCGCCGGCCTGCTGGCCGCCGTAGCCACCGCCGCCGCCACCACGGGTGGCGCGGGTGACCTTCGCGGTCGCGAACTTCAGGCTCGGCCCGACCTCCTCGACCTCGATCTCGAAGACGGTGCGCTTCTCGCCCTCACGGGTCTCGTAGCTGCGCGCCTTGAGCCGGCCCTGGACCACGACGCGCATGCCGCGGGTCAGCGACTCGGCGACGTTCTCCGCGGCCTGCCGCCAGACCGCGCAGGACAGGAACAGCGCCTCGCCGTCCTCCCACTCGTTGGTCTGCCGGTTGAACGACCGCGGGGTGGACGCGATCCGGAAGTTCGCCACGGCCGCACCCGACGGGGTGAAGCGCAGCTCGGGGTCGTCGACCAGGTTGCCGACGACGGTGATGACGGTCTCGCCTGCCATGCGGTGCTCCTAGGTGGTGTGAGGTACGACGTCAGCGGGCGTCGGGCCGGATGACCTTGGTGCGGAGCACGGACTCGTTCAGCGTGAGCTGGCGGTCGAGCTCCTTGACGGTCGCAGGCTCGGCCTGGAGCGTCACGACGGCGTAGATGCCCTCGGCGTTCTTGTCGATCTCGTAGGCCAGCCGGCGGCGGCCCCAGATGTCGATGTTCTCGACGGACCCACCGTCCTTGCGGACCACGTTGAGGTAGGTGTCCAGCGACGGCTGCACCGTGCGCTCTTCGAGGTCGGGATCGAGGATCACCATCAGTTCGTAGGCACGCACAGCGGCCCACCTCCTTCGGACTCGGCGGCCACGGACGTTCCGTGGCAGGAGGAGTGCTCCCCGACGGACCGGGGAGCGACGCGCAAGGTTACCAACGCCCGAGGCGTACCACGAAATCGTCGTCCACAGGCCGCCACTACTCTCGGGCGGTGCTCACGTTCAGCCGGCTCGAGTCCTCGATGCGCATCGTCTACGAGCAGATGCGGCCCACCCCGTCGTACCGCTGGCCGCTGCTCGAGGAGCACACCGGCACCAAGACCTGGGTCAAGCACGAGAACCAGACCCCGACCGGCGCGTTCAAGGTCCGTGGCGGTCTCGTGTACGTGGCGGCGCTCGCCCGGCACGCGCGGGCCGGCGAGATCTCGGGGATCGTCGCCGCCACCCGGGGCAACCACGGCCAGTCCCTGGCGTTCGCGGCCCGCGCCCACGGGCTGCGGTCCGTGATCGTGGTCCCGCACGGCAACAGCCCGGCGAAGAACGCCTCGATGCGCGCGTGGGGCGCGGAGCTGGTCGAGCACGGCACCGACTTCCAGGAGGCGCGTGAGCACGCGTCGGAGCTCGCCGAGGCAGGTGGGCTGCAGAAGGTCGACTCGTACCACGCGCTGCTGATGGCCGGCGTCGCGACGTACGCCGCCGAGCTGCACGAACAGGTGCCGCACCTCGATGTCGTCTACGTGCCGGTGGGGATGGGCTCGGGCATCTGCGCCAACATCGCGGTGCGCGACCTGCTGGGCAAGGGCACCGAGGTGGTGGGCGTGGTGGCGGAGCGGGCCGACGCGACCGCCCGGTCCTTCGAGGCGGGCGAGGTGGTGACCACCCCGACGGCCGACACCTTCGTCGACGGCGTCGCCACCCGCAGCCCCGACCCCGAGGCGATCGGGATCATCGTGGGCGGCGCGGCCCGCGTTCTCCGCGTCGGCGAGGCGGAGGCCGAAGAGGCGATGCGGGTGCTGTGGCGCACGACGCGGCAGATGCCCGAGCCGTCCGGGTCGCTGGCGCTGGCCGGCCTGCTCGCGGAGCGCGACCGGGTGCGCGGCAAGCGCGTCGCCGTGGTGATGACCGGCGGCAACTGCGACGACGACCTCGCCCAGCGAGTGCTGGCGACCTAGTGTCCTGGCTACTTCGTGAACAGCACGAAGAGGCCGAACGCGACGAAAGGCGTGGCGACCGCGAGCAGCAGCCCGTAGAGAACGATCTTGCGGGTGTCGACCCGCGTCCCTGACCAGCGGGCGGGGTCCCGGTACTCGATCTGCTCTGTCATCTCCGCGTCGGGGACCGGGTGCAGCCGCAGCACGAGCGGCACCGTGAGCAGGCCGACGACCGAGGCCACCAGGCCGGTGAACCAGAAGAACATGAACAGGACACCGAGGAACACGGTGACGCCGCACGCCATCAGGTACTGGGAGCGCAGCCCGCTGATGGTGCGGATCGCCTCGCCGTGGCGGCTGACCAGCAGCGGGAGGCGGAGGCTCAGCAGGGCCAGCAGCGTCCCCATCACGGCACGCATCGGGACCTTGCGCTCGTCCATCGGCTCCAGGTCGAACAGGCGCTCCACGCCGACCGCCACGAACGGCGCCACCAGCAGCGCGACGAGCATCAGACCGACCGCGACGACGACGTAGACCTGGAGCTGGCGCTCACCGGGGATCCTGCTGAGCTTCGCCATCACGCTCCCGTCGTCCCGTCCCCGTCCCCGACCCAGCGCCAGTTGGACATCATCGCGTCGAACAGCTCCACCACCAGGTCGGCGGTCTCGCCGCGGACGTCGCCCTGGTCACCGAGGGTAGTGGCGGTGACGATGACCCAGCGCCGCGGCTCGGCGGGCACCGGCGAGCGGTACTCGACCTCGCGCACCTCGCGCGACTCCGAGAACGAGTCGCCCCCGCGCTCCCGGACGCGCTCGCGGCGCACCCACGGCAGGCCGTCGATCGTGAACGCCCGGGAGCCCTCGTCGGCCAGCAGGCTGGCCATCACCCGCGGAACCAGCTCGGCCTCGATCGCGGCGTCGGGGACGATCGTGGACACCACCATCGAGGCGCTGACCAGCTGCCCGTGCATCAGGTCGACCGGCAGGTAGTAGTCGACGCCGCCCTGGCTGCGGGCGGCGGACAGCTGCGCGAGCAGGCCCTGACCGACCTGGCGCAGCAGCGGCTTGAGCTGGTCGGGAGGCACGGGCGCGGCGTTGGTCCGGTTGGCGCGGTCCGCGGCACGCGCCAGCAGCTCCTCGACCCTGGCCTCGAGCCTCCCGTCGAGCGGCACCCGCTCCCAGCCCGGCGGGAGCGTGATCGTGTAACCGGTCATTCAGCCGGCGACCCGGTTGAGGGTGACGGTGCGGAGGAGGTCCTCGAACGTGTCGAGACGCGGCAGCACGTCCTTCGCCGAGAGCCCCATCGACTGCGCCAGCACCACGCTCTGCGGGTCGCCGGTGTCGACCACGTAACGCACGGAGACGTTGACCGCGTTGCTCTCGGTGTTGTGCGCGTAGACGAGGGCCCGGTGGATCACGGTCCCGCCGGAAGCCTCCACCAGCTCCACGACGGTCGGCTCGACCAGGATCGAGTCGGCCGCGGCGAGCCACAGCGAGGCGACGTCGGACGGCTCACCCGGCAGCGGCTCGGTGCCGAGCACGACCTCCTCGCCGCGGTCGACCTGGCCCAGGAACAGGATGGTCGGCACGTCCTCGATCGCCTCCCAGGCGATCACGTAGTACGGCAGCACCGAGGCCTCGCTGCGCGCGATCAGGCCAAGCATCCCGGCCACGAACTCGCGGCGGCCGGTGTCGCCCTCGGGGATCTCGAACACCTGGGCAATCAGCTCGGTCGCCGCCGGGAGCCACGCCTCCACGGGCCGCTCGGGCGTCGGCCCGACGAACCACACGTTCGGGTCGGGCTCGAAGTCGAGGAACGGCCCGGTCTGCACCATGGTCATCCCCGGTCCCTACAGCTCACCGGGGGTCCAGGTGAACGTGCTGCCGAGGTCGTCGTACGCCGGCACGTCGTAGGGGTCCATCGACAGCGGCCCCATCGCGTCGTTGATGTCCGGGTCGAGGACCTTGCCGCCGACCTGGGCGATGTTGCCGGTCCAGTTCAGGGCGGACGCGCCGACCGACTCGAGGCCCGCGAAGCCGCTGGAGATCCCGTGCTCGCTCATCCTGCCCATCTGCATGTAGACGCGGGCGAGGTCGCTGTCACCGCCGGCCTTCCACAGCGCACCGAGCTCGGTCCTGCCGGGCACCCCCAGCCTGAGCGGAGGCACGGAGCCCTTGGCCAGGACGCCGCGGAAGGCGTTGAGGTACTCGCTCTTCATGGTCCGGGTCAGGGTGCCGTTGAAGAAGTAGTTCTTCACCACGCTCAGCTTGCCCAGCAGGCCCTTGCCGCCGTTGAACGAGCCCCGGAAGAGAGCCGCCGTCGCCGCCTTCTGGCCGGCCGCCTTGCCCGCCGTACGCAGTGCGGTCTTCGCCGAGAGCTTGGCGGTCTGCATGAGCGCGGTGCCGCCGCCCAGCGTGAGCAGGCCGAGGACGTCGAAGGCCACATCGACCCAGGTGCCGTTGCCGGTCGCGGCCAGCAGGGTATGGAGCGCCAGCGCACCGACGGTCAGGATCAGCGCCAGGGTGAGCAGGTTCAGCCCGGGGATGAACAAGGAGATGATCACCAGCGCGGCGGCGATGTAGCCGAGGATGTCGGCGATCCCGTCGAGGACGCCGGCGATGCTGTGCACGGCGTCCTTGAACTTGTCCCACCGGCTGTCCTTCATGTCGTCGTCGGACGCCTTGCGGATCGCGCTCGCGACCTCCTCCGCGCGCCCGTCGAACGTGCTCTTCGCGCCGTGCGCCTTGTCGTACGCCGCCTTCAGGGCTGGGTCGGACGGCGGCATGCCGCGCACCGGCCACAGCTCCGCGAGGTCCTTGCCCTGCACCGCGGACTCGGCCTCGCTCAGTGCCATCCCGGTCGCGACGCGGCCGTTGGTCAGGTCACTCTCGAAGCCGGACAGGAGGCCACCGGTCGTGCGGAACCGTTCCTCGACCTTGCCGAGGTGGTCGGCGAGGTCCTCGCAGGACTCGATCAGCTTCTCGGCGTAGGCACCCTTGAGCCTCTCGTCGGGGTCGGCCAGCCGCTTGAGCCGGGCGATCTGGTCGGAGATGGTGTCGGCGACGCCGGTGTAGTGCGCACCCTCGTCGCCCACTGAGACCGGAGTGCCCGGGATCGGGTCGCCGTCGAAGCCGACCAGGTCCCAGCTGCCGGCCCGTGCGGTCACTGCGTGCGCTCCTTGTCGAAGGACTCGGCCAGCTTGGCGTCGACGTCGCGGAAGGTCTCCAGCGTGTTCTGCATCTTGGCGCCGGTCGCCTCGATCTCCTCGGTGAGCTTGCGGCGGTTGTAGTCCATGTTGCCGCTGAACTCGTCCATCGCGCTCTTCACCGCGTCGTGGCCCCAGATGTCTCCCGTGTCGTCGGTGCGGCCCTCGATGCCGTCGAACTCGCTCTTCAGCTGCGAGAGCGTCTGCACGCTGTCCTCGAGCGCGGCGTAGTCGACCTTCAGGTCACTCATGTCTCGTTCCCCGTCGTTCCAGCCGTGACGTGCGGCCATCCTGCCCGGCTCCGACCGCCTTGACACCGGCATCCTAGAGCGCTTGCAGCTGGCGCTGGCGGCGGTTCCCCGGCCGGCCCGAGTGTCGGTCGTCCGGCCTAGGCTCGACCCATGAGCATGTTGAGCATCGGGGCGCACGTCGAGCAGACCGACCCGGTCGCCGAGGCGCAGGCCCGCGACACCACGCTGGTGCAGTTCTTCCTGGGTGACCCGCAGGGATACAAGGGTCCCGAGATCCGCTACGAGGGCGGTGCCACCGCGCTGCGCGACGCGGCCGAGAAGGCGGGCGTCGACCTCTACGTCCACGCGCCCTACATCGTCAACGTCGCCACCACCAACAACCGGATCCGGATCCCCAGCCGCAAGCTGCTCCAGCAACACATGGACGCGGCGGCCGAGATCGGCGCCAAGGGCCTGATCGTGCACGGCGGTCACGTCGGCAAGGACGACGACCCGGCGAAGGGCTTCGACAACTGGCGCAAGGCGGTCGAGACGACCGACATCAAGATCCCGCTGCTGATCGAGAACACCGCCGGTGGCGACAACGCGATGGCGCGCCAGCTCGACCGGATCGCCGGCGTCTGGGACGCCCTGTCCGCGGCCGAGGGTGCCGAGCACGTGGGGTTCTGTCTCGACACCTGCCACGCCTGGGCCGGCGGCATCGACCTCGGCACGGCGGTCGACAAGGTCCGCGGGATCACCGGCCGGATCGACCTCGTGCACGCCAACGACAGCCGCGACACGTTCGACTCCGGCGCCGACCGGCACGCCAACTTCGGCGTCGGCCAGCTGCCGCCCGACGAGTTCGCCGGCGTGGTCCGCGAGGCCGGCGCCCCGGTGATCTGCGAGACGCCGGGTGGTGCCGCCGAGCACCGCGACGACTTCGCCTGGCTGCGCGAACGGCTGTGACCGCGGGGCAACGACCCGTCGCAGCCCCCGGTCGCCGAGCCCGTAGGCTCGCGGCGTGCCCTCCACCTCTCCCCTGCGCGTGCGCACCGTCAGCACCGAGGAGCACGTCTCCTTCCTGACGTCGCGGCGGTCGGCGAGCTTCCTGCAGACCCCGGCCTGGGCGCAGGTGAAGCCCGAGTGGACGCCGGAGTCGATCGGCTGGGTCTCGACAGGCTCGACCGGCGAGGAGGAGCTGGTCGGCGTCGCGCTGGTGCTCTACCGGCAGCTGCCGAAGGTGGCCCGCTACCTCGCCTACCTTCCCGAGGGCCCGGTCATCGACTGGGACACCGACGACCTCGGGGCGTGGCTGGTGCCGATGGCCGCGCACCTCAAGGCGCAGGGCGCGTTCGGCATCCGGATCGGGCCGCCTGTGGTCACCCGCCGGTGGACGGCGCAGCAGGTGAAGGACGGCATCGCGGACGACGCCACGCGCTCGCTGGTCGACGTACCCCCCACCGAGCGGAGCACCACGGGTGCCCGGGTCGTCTCCCAGCTGCGCGCGCTCGGCTGGTTGCCGCAGTCGGTGAGCGGCGGCTTCGCGGCCGGCCAGCCGCAGTACAACTTCCAGGTGCCGCTCGCCGGGCCGCACCGAGGACGACGTGCTGGCGGGCATGAACCAGCAGTGGCGCCGCAACATCAAGAAGGCGGCCAAGGCCGGCGTCGAGGTCTCGACAGGCTCGACCACCGGGAGCGGCGGGGACGACCTCGAGGCATTCCACCGGCTGTACGTCGAGACCGCCGAGCGCGACCACTTCACGCCCCGCCCGCTGTCCTACTTCCGCACCATGGTCGACGCGCTGTCCGCGGAGGATCCGGACCGGATCCGGGTGTACACCGCGCGCCACGAGGGCGACCTGGTGGCGAGCACGATCTGGATCCGGGTCGGCACCCACACCTGGTACTCCTACGGCGCCTCCACCACCCGCAAGCGCGAGGTGCGCGGGTCCAACGCGATCCAGTGGCAGATGATGCGCGACTCGCTCGCAGTCGGCGCCGACGTCTACGACCTGCGCGGGATCACCGACACGCTCGACTCCGACGATCCGCACCTGGGCCTGATCCAGTTCAAGGTCGGCACCGGCGGCGAGGCGGTCGAGTACGCCGGCGAGTGGGACCTGCCGCTCAACCGCCTCGTCTACAAGGCGTTCGACGTCTACATGAGGAGGAGGGGCTGATGCCGCTGACGCTGTACGTCGACGGCAACCGCTGGCGCCACCACCTCGCGCGGCGTGGCTCGAGCGCGAGCCGGGACTGGTGCCGGTGGCCAAGGGCAACGGCTACGGCTTCGGCCTGGGTCGGCTGGCCCGGCAAGGCGACCTGGCTCGGCGCCGACACGATCGCCGTCGGCACCTACGACGAGGTGGCCGCGGTCGAGAAGCGGTTCGCCGGCTCGGTGCTCGTGCTCAGCCCGTGGCGACCCACCGTCGCCACGCCGCTGTCCGACCGGATGGTGCACACCGTCGGGCGGCTCGAGGACCTCGCAGACCTCCGGGCGCGCGGTGCCAGCGAGGGGGTGCGGCCACGGCATCGTGCTCGAGCTGCTCACCTCGATGCTGCGCCACGGGTTCACAGCCGCCGGCCTGCGCGAGGCCGGCGAGGCGCTCACCGGCTGCCACCGTCGAGGGCGTCGCGCTGCACCTGCCGCTGCGCGGTCGGCCGCACCTGCCCGAGGTGGAGCGGCTGATGACCGACGTCGTCGCGGCCGGGCTCGACACCCGCACCGTCTACGTCTCGCACCTCTCCGCCACCGAGCTGAGCGCCGCTGCGCGCGTCGTGGCCCGACTACACCTTCCGCCCGCGGGTCGGCACCGACCTGTGGCTCGGCGACCGCGGCGCCCTCGACGTACGCGCGACGGTGATCGACGCCCACCCGCTCGCCCGCGGCCAGCGCTTCGGCTACCGGCAGCGCGTCGGCACCCACGCGCGGGCACGCTGCTGGTCGTCTCCGGAGGCACGGCCCACGGCATCGGGCTGGAGGCGCCCACCGGCGACCCCTCGTTGCGCTCGCGCGCCGGCGCGCTCGCCCGGGGCGGTCTCGACGCCGCCGGGCTGGTGCGCTCGCCGTACACCGTCGACGGGAAGCAGCGCTTCTTCGCCGAGCCACCGCACATGCAGGCCTCGATGCTGTTCCTGCCGGCGGGCGTGACGGTGCCCGAGGTCGGCGCCGAGGTCGCCGGTGCGGGTGCGCTACACCGCGACCGGGTTCGACCGGTCGTCGTCGGCTGAGTCGGCCCCCCTCCCGGTGTGATGCGTGAGGGTGCGGCCGTTGCGCACCGGGTCGCGTCGCGGGTCGAGGATGTCGCGCACCACCATCGTGATCAGGAAGAGCTCGCCGGCCACCCGGATCGGGATCGCCCACAGGTACAGCGGGTCCGTCGCGCCGGACGTGGCCGACGCGGTGAAGCCGCCGAGGTAGACCACACGCTCGCGAAGTAGAAGATCTCGCAGGCCTGCCAGATCAGCAGGTCGCGCCAGCGCGGCCGGGCCAGCACGGCCAGCGGCAGCAGCCAGAGCACGTACTGCGGCGAGTAGACCTTGTTCACGATCAGGAACGCCGCCACGACCAGGAACCCGAGCTGGGCCATCCGCGGCGGGTGCTCCGCCAGCAGCCCGAGCACCAGGATCGCGATGCATGCGGCCCCGAACACCAGCCAGGACACCAGGTTCACCGTGTCCGGTGAGGCCGTGTGGTGCAGGTTGCTGGCCATCAGCCACAGCGACCCGAGGTCGGGGCCCCGCGCGGCGTTGAACGACCAGAACACCTTCCACTGCTCGACGCCGGTCAGCATCGCCGGCAGGTTGAGCACCGCCCAGGCCACGGCGCCGGCCGCCAACGCCTTGACGAACACCGGCACCTGGCCGCGGCGCACGCACACCACGAGCATCGCGCCGAACAGGAACAGTGGGTAGAGCTTCGTCGCCGTGCCGACACCGAGGAAGACCCCGGTCAGCACCGGCCGGCCGCGCGCCCAGGCCCAGAACGCACCGGCCACGCACGCCACCGCCAGCATGTCCCAGTTCACCAGGCCGCTCAGCAGCAGGGCCGGTGAGGCGGCGAACCCGATCGCGTCCCACGGCCGTCGCCGGTGTGCCCCGGCCATGAAGAACGTCGCCAGGAGCCCGAACGCCAGCAGCAGCACGGCATTGACCAGGAAGTAGGTGTTGCGCTCGGTGACCATGCCCGGCAGCCCCAGCAGGTCGTCGACCGGTGTCGCGGCGCGGACCTGCGGGGACGGCCCCGACGCGAACAGCTTCGTGAGCAGGGACGTCCCCCACGCGAAGTAGGAGATGCCGACCGGGTACTCCATCGCCTGGTAGCGGCCACCGGTGCCGGCGTACGGCCAGGACTGCTCCGCCATCCCGCGCGGCACGTAGAGGTAGGGGATGTCGGAGTAGCACATCTTGGAGTAGCGGACGTCGTTGCTGGACCAGTGCGTCTGCATGCACGGGACCTTCTGCACCAGGCTCAGCGCGGCCACCACCGTGAAGACGGCGAGCAGCACCCGCACCGGCGTCAGCCACGGGTGCGGGCGGGCGTGCTCTCCGACCGGACCGCCGATCCGCTCGCTCAAGGAGCGCGCGATCGGGTCGGTCCGGGTCGGGCTCGGGACCTCGGCGGTCCCCGGCGTCACGGGCCGCTGGTCCGGACGGGCTCGCCGTTGCCGCCTCCGCCTCCGCCGCCGTTGCCGTTGCCGTTGCCGTCGGTCGGCGTACCCGTGGGCAGGGACGGCGACGGGGTCTGGGTGGGCGACGGGGTGGGCGACGGGGTCGGCGACGGCTTCGGCGACGGCTTCGGCGACGGCTTCGGCGTCGGTTTCGGCTTCGGGGTCGGCGACGGCTGCGGCGTCCTGCTCGGCTGCGGCGTGTTGGTCGGCTGCGGCGCGAGGGTCGGGGCCGGAGCGTGTCCCACGGTCGGCGCGTTGCCGTCGACGTAACACGGGCGGGGGGAAGTTCTCGATCGGGAGCCCGTCCATCTCCGCCTCATGATCGCGGCCCAGGTGCGCGCCGGGTAGTTCGCGCCGAAGTAGCCGGCCTGCCCGTTGTAGTCGGGGAGCCAGCCGTCGAGCTGGTCGTTGCCGTCACCGCGGACGTACATCACCGCCGTGGTCAGTCTGGGGGGTGTAGCCGATGAACCAGGCGCTCGACACCTGGTCCTTGTCGTTCGTGGCGGTGCCGGTCTTGCCGGCCGTCGGCCGGCCGATCGCGTTGGCGCGCCGTGCCGGTGCCGCTGCTGGACCACCTGCTGCAGCGCGTACGACATGTCGGCCGCGATGTCGGGGTCGAGCGCCTTCGTCTTCTTGTGCGGCGCCTTGTAGAGCGTCTTGTCGTCGGTGGCCCGGGTCACCTTCTCCACGACGTACCACGGGTGCTCGACGCCGGCGTTCGCGATGGTCGAGTAGCCGTTGGCCATGTCCAGCATGCCGACCCGCTCCGGTGCCAAGCGAGACCCCGGAGGTCGGCTTGATGCCGTACTTCTTGGTGTCGGACGCCGAGCGTCGGTCGGCCATGTCGAGCGATCTTCTCGGGCCCTTGGGCATCGACTGCGGTCAGGTCGATGAAGGCGGTGTTGACCGACTGCTCGGTGGCCTTGATCAGGTTGATGCTCGACGCCGTAGTTGTTGCCGGTGCCACGGCCCCTCGTTCTTCACCTCGCTGCCGTCCGGGAACACGTACGGCGAGTTGCCCTGGAAGGTGTCCTTGAGGCTGAACCCGGCCTTGATCCCGGCCGCGAGCGCGAACGGCTTGAACGACGACCCGGGCTGGCCGCCCTTGAGCGCCCAGTTGAACGAGCTCTTCAGGTAGTCCTGGCCGCCGAAGATGCCGCGCACGGCGCCGGTCTGGTTGTCGAGCGAGACCGCACCGATGTGCAGCTGCTTGAGCCCCTTGGGCTGCTCCGAGTGCACCCCGTTCGGATCGCCCGCATCACCGGCTTGGCGAAGGTGGTCGTGACCCGGAGCCCGCCACCGTCGATCGTGTCGTCGCTGTATCCGAGCCGGTGCAGCTCGTTCCTGACCATCTCGAGCATGAAGCCCTTCTGGCCGGAGTACGTCTGCGTCCGCTTGAACGTGGGGAACGGCGGGGAGCTTCACGCTCAGCTGGTCGGCCTTGGCCGCGTCGAGCGTGCCCATCTTCGCCATCCCGCTGAGCGTGTAGCGGTAGCGGCCGAGCAAGCGCTGCTTGGCATCTCGTCCCTCGGCCGGGTCGAAGCTCTCCGGCGAGTTGAGGACCGAGGCGAGCACCGCGCCCTGCTGGACGGTCAGGTCCTTGGCGTCGACGCCGAAGTACGCCTGCGCCGCCGCCTGGATGCCGTAGGCGCCGCGGCCGAAGTAGATCGTGTTGAGGTAGCCCTCGAGGATCTTGCTCTTGGTCAGCTGCTTCTGCAGCTTCAGGGAGACGAACGCCTCCTTGACCTTGCGCTTGAACGTGCGCTCGGAGGACAGGTAGTAGATCTTCACGTACTGCTGGGTGATCGTCGATGCGCCCTGCGTCGAGCCGCCCCTGGCGTTGGAGAACGCCGCCCGCAGGATGCCCTTGGGGTCGATGCCGCGGTTGGTCCAGAAGGTGCGGTCCTCGGCGGCGACGACCGCGTCACGCACGTGCTTGGGCATCTGCGCGAACGGGATCGACTCGCGGTTCTGGTCCACGAAGCGGCCCAGACCGGTCTTGCCGTCCTTGTAGTAGACGTTGGTGGTCTGGGTCTGGAAGTCCTTGTTGGGGGTGGGGATCGTCGTCGAGCTGTAGACGTAGACGAAACCGAGCGCGCCGATGATCACGAACACCAGCGCGGTGACCAGGCCGATCCGGAAGAACCGTCCCCAGCTCCAGCCGCGGCCGTCGGCTCGGTTGCCGCCCTTGCCGGGCGGCTTCATCGATGCCGAGGCCCGGGTCGGGCTGGTCTTCGGCTGTCTACTCACGGCTGGTCTGCTCCAAGGGTTTCTCGTCGTCACGCGGGCTTCCACGAGCGTAAGGCGCGCGCGGGGGGAACCGGCCCACCCCACGGGGGAGTGGTGACCACTACCACGAAACGCTGGTCAAGACCAGTGTTCGCGCGGGGCGAGCCCCCTTTGTGATGTCCGGATGTATCGCTACGATAGATGAGAACGATAGGACATCCGGATAGAACGGGTGGATAGAACGGCGCGATGCAACGGACGAGTGCACGGAACGGAGACAGCACGTGGCCCGCAGGGGAGAGTCGCTCGAGATGGCAGTCCTCGGACTGCTGCACGAGTCCCCGCTGCACGGCTACGAGCTGCGCAAGCGGCTGAACCTCCTGCTCGGCTGGAGCCGGCTGCTGAGCTACGGCTCGCTCTACCCTGCGCTGAAGAAGATGCTGCGCGCCGGCTGGATCACCGACGAGGTGGTCCCCACCGCCGCTGTCCGGCGCACCAGGATCACGTACATGATCACGCCCTCGGGCCGTGAGCACTTCTCCACGCAGATGACCGAGTCCGGGCCCGCTGCGTGGGAGGACGACAACTTCGACGTACGGCTTCGCGTTCTTCTCGCGCACCGACCTCGACGTCCGGCTCACGATCCTCGAGGGTCGGCGCTCCCGGCTGCAGGAGCGGCTCGACCGGGTGCGCGCCTCGCACAGCGGCGCCGACCGCTACGCCGCGGAGCTGCACCGGCACAGCGTCGAGTCCATCGAGCGCGAGCTCACCTGGCTCAGCGGGTTGATCGACGTCGAGCGCCAGGCGCACGACCGTCGCCCCGACCCCCCGACGTCGCCCCCGGGACGACAGCACCATCCCCGGCCGCGAGGCCGACCCGAGTGGCACTGCAGCTCACCCCGCACAACCAGTGTCACGTCTGAGACAGATTCAGAAAAGAGGAGGAGAACCCATGGGTTCCGTACGCGTAGCCATCGTGGGCGTGGGCAACTGCGCCTCGTCCCTCATCCAGGGCGTCGAGTACTACAAGGACGCCGACCCGTCGGGCAGTCGTCCCGGGCCTGATGCACGTCGCGTTCGGCGAGTACCACGTCTCGCGACGTCGAGTTCGTCGCGGCGTTCGACGTCGACGCCAAGAAGGTCGGCTTCGACCTGTCCGACGCGATCAACAACTCGGAGAACAACACGATCAAGTTCGCCGACGTGCCGCCGACCGGCGTGACCGTCCAGCGCGGGCCCACCATCGACGGCCTGGGCAAGTACTACCTCCAGACCATCGAGGAGTCCGACGCCGAGCCGGTCGACGTGGTCCAGGCGCTCAAGGACGCCAAGGCCGACGTGCTCGTGTCCTACCTGCCGGTGGGCTCCGAGATGGCCGACAAGTTCTACGCCCAGTGCGCGATCGACGCCGGCGTGGCCTTCGTCAACGCGCTGCCGGTGTTCATCGCCTCCGACCCCGAGTGGGCCAAGAAGTTCGAGGACGCGGGCGTCCCGATCGTCGGCGACGACATCAAGTCCCAGGTCGGCGCGACCATCACCCACCGGGTGCTGGCCAAGCTGTTCGAGGACCGCGGCGTCGTGCTCGACCGCACCTTCCAGCTCAACGTCGGCGGCAACATGGACTTCAAGAACATGCTCGAGCGCGAGCGCCTGGAGTCCAAGAAGATCTCCAAGACCCAGGCCGTCACCTCGAACATGACCCACGACCTCGGCGCGCGCAACGTGCACATCGGGCCGTCGGACTACGTGCAGTGGCTCGACGACCGCAAGTGGGCCTACGTCCGGCTCGAGGGTCGCGCGTTCGGCGACGTCCCGCTGAACATGGAGTACAAGCTCGAGGTCTGGGACTCCCCCAACTCCGCGGGCATCATCATCGACGCGATCCGGGCCGCGAAGATCGCCCTCGACCGCGGGCATCGGTGGCCCGCTGCTCGCGGCGTCGTCGTACCTGATGAAGTCGCCGCCGGTCCAGCGCCCCGACGACGAGGGCCGCGAGAGCGTCGAGGCCTTCATCCGCGGCGACGTCGAGCGGTAGGCGTCACCTCTCTCTCAGCTGATCATCGAGACACCCCCTGTGCACGTAGGCGCAGGGGGTGTTTCGCACTACTATCCGAACATGAGCGAACTGCCTCCTCCGCCTCCTCCGGCGACTCGGGCCACAGCGAGGGCGAGGCGCCGCCGCCCCCGCCGCCGGAGGGGCCGTACGGCCGCCGCCGCCGCCGTACGGGCAGCCGTCGCCGTACGGCGGCGCGGGACAGGCTCCGCCGCCGCCCGGGGGAGGGTTCGCCCCGCTGGGCGAGCAGCCGTACAACGCCCCCGACGCGTTCGGCTACGGCTGGAACAAGTTCAAGGCGAAGCCCTCGGAGATGCTGGTCCCGGTCCTGGTCGTCTTCCTGGTGGTCCTCGTGGTCGAAGCGATAGTGCAGGTCCTGCTGGCGACCACGCTGCTCGCGACCCGCGACTGCACGACGACAGTGGGGGGCCAGAGCGTCAGGGCGGTGTGCGGCCCGAACCCGTTCGTCCGCCTGCTCGCCACCGCCCTCGCCGGGCTCGTGGTGAGCCTGATCGTGCAGTCGCTGGGCGCCGGCCTGATCAAGAACGCCCTCAACGTCGCCGACGGCAGGCCGGCCTCCATCAACCAGGTGTTCACGTGGGCGGTCAAGCCCCAGGTGATCGGGACCGCGGCGCTGGTCGCGCTGATCACGTTCGTCGGCACGCTGCTGTGCTACCTGCCCGGCCTGATCGCCGCGTTCCTGCTGAACTGGTCGATGTTCTACGTGGTCGACAAGAACCTGTCGCCGGTCGACGCGATCAAGGCCAGCTTCTCGTTCGTCACCGGCCACCTCGGCGCGACGCTGGTGTTCTACCTGCTGGGCGTCGTCGCCTTCATCGTGGGCGCTCTCCTCTGTCTGGTCGGCCTGCTCGTGGCCGCCCCGGTGGTCCTGATCGGTGCGGCGTACACGTTCCGTCGACTCCTCGACGAACCGGTGACCCCGACCCCCTGACCTGCTCGGCCCCTACCCTGAGCCGGTGAGCGACCTGTTCTGCGCCGCGACGCTGGTGCTGGCCCGGCACGGGCGACGCGGAGTACGTCGAGGACTGGTTCTCCGACGAGGGCGGATCACTCACCCCCGAGGGTCGACAGCAGTCGGTGGCCCTCGCAGACGCGATGACCGGGCCGCCGGGTCGCCCGGGTGTGGGCCAGCGACACGTCCCGCGCCATCCAGACCGCCGAGATCGTGGCCGCCCGGCTCGGACTCGCCGGCGGGCGGGCCGTCACCGCGCAGAAGTCGCTGCGGGAGATGGCGATCGGAGACCTGCTCGGCGGCCCGTTCGACCTCGACGCACTGCACGCGGTCACGGACCGCTGGTTCGCCGGCGATCTCCAGGCCCGGTTCCCCGGCGGGGAGTCCGGCGCCGACGTGGTCGCCCGGCTCGAGGGGGCGCTGCGCTCGATCGCCGACGAGCACCGCGGCGAGACCGTGCTCGTCGTCGCCCACCAGATGGCCACCGCGGTCACGCTCCACGCCCTGACCGGCCACCGCCGGATGCTCGAGAACGGCGAGCACGTCGAGGTCCTCGCCGATGCCGACGGCTGGCAGCTCGTCGACCCCTGACCGCTGACCCGTCGCAGATGGTCGACCGTCGGACCGCTGAGCCGTCGCAGATGGTCGACCGGAGGGCGCTGAGCCGTCGCTGATGGTTATCGGGAGGGCGCTGAGCCGTCGCACATGGTCGAGCCGAGCAGCTCGCGACGGGTACGCCAGCATGCGACGGGTCACGCAGCCACCATCTGCGACGGGTCACCCACCCGCCAGCCACCATCTGCGACGGGTCAGCGGAGGGCGGGGATCACGTCCGAGGCGACGGAGTCCAGTACGGCCTCGTCGCCGGCGTAGGGGGAGTCGGGCCGCGGCCAGTGCGTGATCACGTCGGTGAACCCGATCTCGGCGGCGCGACCGGTCATCTCCTCGAACCGGCCGACGCTCTCCAGCGAGAACACGCGGCGACGAGTCGAGGTTGAGGTAGCGGCGAACCCGCCCGGTCGCGACCCGGCCGTCAGCGCCTCGTCCAGCACCCGGGTGGACGTCGGCGAGCCCGGCGAACCACGTCGTCGAGCGTCTCGGCCTTGCCGCCGGTGGTCACCCAGGCGTCGCCGCGGCGGGCCGCGAAGCGCACCGAGCGGGGTCCGTTGCCGGCCACGACCAGGGGTACGTCGCGCAGCGGCGGCAGCGTGCGCGCGTCGTACGCCGAGAACCAGGTGCCCTCGCGAGGTCACGTGGTCCTCGGTGCGCAGCCGCACCAGCAGGTCGACGAACTCCTGGAACCGGTCGACCCGCTCCTTCACGCTCAGGTCGGGGCCGCCGAGGATCCGGGAGTCGAGGTCGCCGCCGGTGCCGACCCCGAGCAGGAACCGGCCGCCGGAGATGTCGTCGAGCGACTGCACGTCGCGGAAGTAGCGTGACCGGGTGCCGGAAGTTGGGCGACGACACGAACGTGCCGAGCCGGATCGGTGCGGGTGACCATGCGCGGCCGCGGTCAGCGTGGGCGTCGTACCGAACCACGGCGACTCCGGCAGCCCGCCCCAGACCAGGTGGTCGTAGGTCCAGGCGTGGTCGAAGCCGATGTCCTCCGCGGCCCGCCACCGCGGGCCGGCCTCCGCCCACGGGATCTCGGGCAGGATCGTCAGTCCGAAGCGCATGGTCCGAGCCTGCCCTATCGCACTGGGTCGCCGGAGCACCAGCGGCAGCACCCCGGTGGCGCCGGCGGCCCGGATCGCACGGGCGGCGAGCGTCAGCGTCCAGCCGGTGACCACCTGGTCGTCGACGAGCAGCACCGGGCCGGTCGGGATCTCGCCCTCGAGCCGGTAGCGGCGGCCGACGGCGGCGACGCGCTGGGCGGAGTTCATCGCGCCGCGGCCGGGCTCGACCGTCGGGTCGGCGATCGCCCAGCGTGCCGACCACCGGCTTCTTCAGGAACCGGGACAGCCCGTCGGCCAGGTCGGCGACCAGGATCGGCCGCGTCGCCGACTCGACGACGACGATGCCGTCGACGTGGGGCCGCCAGTCGTGGAGCACCTCGAGCACCGCCTGCACCAGGTGGGGACCGGTACGCCGGTGTCGTCGGCGCCCGCCCGGAACAGGTCGCGCAGCGCCTGGCCGTGGCCCAGGTCGGTCAGCCGGGCCACCGCCCGGCCCTCCGACGCACCGTCGGCGATCTTGCCCTTGAGGCTCGATGCCCGAGGTTGGCCAGCGCGGTCGGCCACATCTTGCGCGGCTCGACGACGACGCCGGGCCGGGACAGCCGGGCGTCGGCCTCCTCCAGCGCGGACTCGGAGACCTCGGCGGACACCGCGAAGCCGCCACAGTTGTCGCACCGCCCGCAGTCGGCGGCCTCCGGGTCGTCGAGCTGCTCGCGCAGGAACCGCATCCGGCAGCGGTCGGTGTCGAGGTAGTCGAGCATCGCCTGCTGCTCGCGCTCGCGGGCCTCGGTGACCCGGCGGTAGCGCTCCTCGTCGTAGACCCACTCGCGACCGGTCGCCTCCCAGCCGCCGCGGACCCGGCGTACGGCGCCGTCGACGTCGAGCACCTTGAGCATCGTCTCCAGCCGGGTGCGGTTGAGCTCGACGTACGTCTCCAGCGCGGCGCGTGCTCAGCGGGCCGGCCCTCCGTCGGCCAGCACCTCGATCGTCTGCCGGACCAGCGTCTCGCGCGGGAACGCGAGCGAGCCGAAGTAGGCCCAGATGTCGCGGTCCTCGAGCGCCGGCAGCAGCACGACGGTGGCCTCGTCGGTGCCACGGCCGGCGCGGCCGACCTGCTGGTAGTAGGCGACCGGCGACGCCGGTGCGCCCATGTTGACCACGAACCCGAGCGTCGCGTCGAAGCCCATGCCGAGCGCGCTGGTCGCGATCAGCGCCTTCACCTCGCCCGTGGCCAGCGTCCTGCTCGAGGGCCAGCCGCTCGGTCGGGTCGGTCTGGCCGGAGTACGCCGCGACGTCGTGGCCGCGCGAGCGCAGGTAGTCGGCGATCTCCTGGGTCGCCGCGACGGTCAGGCAGTAGACGATGCCGGAGCCGGGCTGCTCGGCCAGGTGGTCGGCCAGCCAGGCCAGCCGCTGCGCCTGGGTCTTCAGCCGGACCACGCCGAGCCGCAGCGACTCCCGGTCGAGCGAGCCGCGCAGCACGAGCACGTCGGTGCCCAGCTGTCTCGGCGACGTCGGTCGGTCACCCGGGCGTTGGCGGTCGCCGTCGTCGCCAGCACCGGGATGCCGTCGGGCAGCTCGCCGAGCAGCGTGCGGATCCGCCGGTAGTCGGGCCGGAAGTCGTGGCCCCAGTCGGAGATGCAGTGCGCCTCGTCGACCACCAGCAGCCCGCAGGTGGCGGCCAGCCGCGGCAGCACCTCGTCGCGGAAGCCGGGGTTGTTGAGCCGCTCGGGGCTGACCAGCAGCACGTCGACCTCGCCCGCGTTGATCGCGGCGTTGATCGGCTGCCAGTCCTCGATGTTGGTCGAGTTGATGGTCACCGCCCGGATGCCGGCCCGCTCGGCGGCGGCGATCTGGTTGCGCATCAGCGCCAGCAGCGGCGACACGATCACGGTCGGCCCGGCCCCCTCCGCCCGCAGCAGCAGCGTGGCCACGAAGTAGACCGCCGACTTGCCCCACCCGGTGCGCTGCACGACCAGCGCCCGCCGTCGGTCGACCGCCAGCGCCTCGATCGCCGCCCACTGGTCGTCGCGCAGCCGCGCGTCGTCGCGCCCGACCAGCGCCCGCAGGTGCGCCTCGGCCTGCTCGCGGATGTCGGTCGTCGTCGTGGTCACGTCCGCATGTCTAACAGCGGGGGCCGACGTGGATGGGCGCCGTCGTCCGCAGGTCCGGATCTGGAGGTCGGCTACGGACCCGGGGACCGCCGTCGCCGGTGCCGGTCGGTCACGCGGCCAGGCGTCGGACCGGCCACCTCGCCGCCCGGTGGGCAGCGGGTGCGGCCACGTCCGACGTCGTCCTGGGTGCGCCCGCCGTCCGCCGCCGCGCGCAGCCGGCTGCGACTCCGCCCACGACCGCCCGGACGAGGCACCGGGTGCGGGTGCGCCGGCGAGCGGCGGCGTCGTACGCGAGCGTAGACGTGGCGTGGCGGCCGCGAGGCCTCGACCGACACAGGCGTGGCCGACATCGGCATCCAGCACCGGGTGGCCGGCGCCACGGCCCGAACGGGTCCGCAGCGGCACCCGCGAGAGCCCCGACGACTCCCCACCACCCGAGACCTCCGGGTCGTTGCACCCTGCAACCACCGCGCGAGTCGAGGCGCGGCCCACCAAGCCGCGCGCGGCTTCGTCGAAGCGACATCGGGCCGTCGTCCATCCGCAGCTCGAGCAGGTGCGGTAGGCCTCGCCGACCTCGCGGCCGGGGCCGATCCCGAGGATCTCCATGATCTGGTTGCCGTCGAGGTCGGGGCGGATCGAGGCCAGCTCCTCCTCCTCGGAGAGCCGGGCGATCCGCTCCTCGAGGTCGTCGTAGGTACGCCGGAGCCGCTCGGCCTTGCGCTGTGTTGCGGGTGGTGCAGTCGGCGCGGGTCAGGACGTGCAGCCAGCGGCAGGAGCGGGCCGGCGTCGCGGACGTAGCGGCGTACGGCGGAGTCGGTCCACTCCCCGGAGCCGTAGCCGTGGAACCGCAGGTGCAGCTCGACCAGCGTCGACACCGCGTCGATCTGGTCCTTGGAGAACCGCAGCGCCTGCATCCGCTTGCGGGTGAGCTTGGCGCCGACCACGTCGTGGTGGTGGAAGGTGACCGTGCCGTCGTCGACGAACTTGCGGGTCTTGCGGCTTGCCGACGTCGTGCATCAGCGCGGCGAACCGGGCCACGAAGTCGGGGCCGCCCGTCAGGGCAGCCGGTCCTCGAGGTCGATCGACTGCTCGAGCACGGTCAGCGTGTGCTCGTAGACGTCCTTGTGCCGGTGGTGCTCGTCGCGCTCGAGGGCGAGGGCCGGCAGCTCCGGCAGGACGTACGCCGCGAGCCCGGTCTCGACCAGCACGCCGCAGCCCGCGGCGCGGGTCGGGCGAGCAGACCAGCTTGACCAGCTCGTCGCGCACCCGCTCGGCGGAGACGATCGTGATCCGTTCGGCCATGTCGGTCATCGCGGCCAGCACCTCGGGCGCGACCGTGAACCCGAGCTGGGCGGCGAACCGGGCGGCCCGCATCATCCGCAGCGGGTCGTCGGAGAACGAGTCCTCCGGCCGGCCGGGCGTGCGCAGCGTGCGGTGGGCGAGGTCGACGATCCCGCCGTACGGGTCCTCGAACCCGCCGCTCCGGCAGGGTCACCGCCATCGCGTTGACGGTGAAGTCGCGGCGGCCGAGGTCGTCGACCAGGGAGTCGCCGTAGGCCACCTCCGGCTTGCGCGAGGTCGCGGTCGTAGGCCTCGGAGCGGTACGTCGTGATCTCGACCTGCCACTCACCCTTGCGGCAGCCGATCGTGCCGAAGGCGCGGCCGACGTCCCAGATCGCGTCGGCCCAGCCCTTGAGCAGCCGCTCGGTCACCTCGGGACGGGCCGAGGTGGTGAAGTCGAGGTCCTGCTGGAGCCGGCCCAGCATCGCGTCGCGCACCGGGCCGCCGACCAGGGCGATCTGCTCGCCGGCCGCGGCGAACCGGGCGCCGAGCTCGTCGATCGACCGGCGCGATCCGGAGCAGCTCCTGGACGGCGCGGCTCTGGACCTCGCTCATCTGACGCAGGGGCTCGTCGGACACGGGAGAGCAAGCGGAGGGAGCGTGACCGCGACCGTCCCCGATCCACGAGTCGCCGCCGGTGCATCCCGGGTGTCCCGCCTCACGTCGCCGTGCTCGCGCGCGCGTTGGCTGGTGCCCGTGCTGCCCGGCGGTGCTGGCGGTCCTGCTCGGACCGGCCTGGCCCGCGCCGCGGACCGCCGCGACCGCACGGCGTGCGCGCCGGCAAGGGCAAGCCCGGGCCGCTGGCGGTGCGGCTCACGTCGATCTCGCCGGCCACGATCCCGCGGTCGGGCACGCTGCGGATCAGCGGCATCGGTCACCAACACCTCCCACGAGGCGTGGCAGGACATCAACGTGCAGCGCGTTCGTCTCGACCGTCGCCGATCACGACCTCCGCGGGGCTGGTCAAGGCCGCCGCCACTGCCGTACGACGCCGACGTCGGTGACCGGCTCACCAGGCCAGCAACGCGTTCGTGCCGATCGGCGACCTGCCGCCGGGCAGGTCGACCGACGTTCTCGCTGCGCATCCCGCGCTCGGAGCTGCCGATCCCCGACCAGCCGCGGCGTCTACTGGGTCGGCGTGCACGCGCTCGGCACCGACAAGCTGGGCCGCGACAGCGTCGCCGACGGTCGCGCCCGCACGTTCGTCCCGCTCTACCGCGCGACCACCCCCAAGACCGACGTCACGCTGGTGGTGCCGTTCCGTGCCCAGGTGCGCCGCGACAGCACGGGCGCGCTGCGCGACGCCGAAGCGCTGGCAACGCCTGCTCGCCGAGGAACGGCCGGCTCGAGCGGATCCTCGGGGTGCGTCGAGAGCGCGGGATCGCGCCGGTGACCCTGGTCGTCGACCCGGCCGTCCTCGACGCTGTCGACACCCTCGCCGGCGCGCCGCACGACCCGATCGCGGGCGGCGTCGCCTCACCCAGCCCGAGCGCGACCCCCGGCGGCGAGGCGAGCGAGACGACCGGCACGGCCGTCGTCCGATGCCACCGCGGACGAGAGCGGCGACGAGGACGGACCCGGCGGCGGCGCGGGCACGCGCGTGGCTGGGCCGGCTGACCGAGGTCGCCGCTACCAAGTCCGGTGCTCGGCACTCGGGTACGCCGATCCCGACGTGGCCGCGCTCGGCCGGCGCTCCCCGGAGCCTGCTGACCACCTCCTTCGAGCTCGCGCAGCGGCACGTTCGAGGCCTACCAGGTCGACGCCCAGCGCGGCCGTGGTGCCGCCGGGTGGCTACCTGCCCGACTCGGTGCTTCGCCGGCACTCGACAGCGAGACACGGGTGCTGCTCACCGACCGCGACGCGACCATCCGGCGCGCACCGCCTGGCGCACGCGCGGCCGGGCAGCAGATCCTGTTCGGTGACGCCGGCGCCGCAGTCCGGTGGTCCCGGACCCTCCGACGCCGCGGACCGCGCTCGCCATCCGCCAGCGGATCGTCTCCGAGGCGGCGCTGCGGGCGATGGCCGGGTCGAAGGCACCGCTGGTCGTGATCCTTCCCGCCGGCTGGGACCCGGGCCGCGGACTGGCGGCAGGCCGACCTGTTCGGTGGCCTCGACCAGCCGTGGCTGCAGCTCGTGGGCCTGCCGGCCCCGTCGACCACGGCACCCCGGCACACCGACCTCACCTACCCGGCGCGCCAGCGCAGGGCCGAGGTCGGCCCGCGCATGGTCCGGGCCACGAGCAGGGCCGTGGTCCAGGCCCAGGTGTACGCCGACGCGCTCACCGAGCCGGAGCGCGCCGTCGACGGCTACACCCGGCTCGCCCTGCAGTCGACGTCGTACCACGCCCGCGAACAACCGGCTCGGCGCAGTCCTGGACGCGGAGCGTCTGCGCCGGGACATCAGCGACAGCCTGCGCGGGATCCGGGTCGTGGTCGGCAGCGCCGTTCGTCACCATGTCCGGCGGCTCGGGCAACTTCGTGGTGACCCTGGTCAACGACCTCGACCAGCGGGTGCGGGTCGGGCTCCGCGCCCGCACCAGCAGCCCGCAGCTCACGATCGACTCGCCCGGGACGGTCACGCTGCCTGCCGAAGCAGCGCACGACGGTGCGGCTGCGAGCGGCCTCGTCCGGCATCGGCGTCCGCGAGGTCACCCTGGTCCCGGTCACCGAAGAAGGGCGACGAGGTCGGCACCCCGATCTCGTTCTCGGTGCGCAGCAGCCAGGTGGGCATCCTGATCTGGGCGATCATGGGCGCCGGCATGGCGCTGCTGGTCGTGATGATCGTCCGGCGCTGGGTCAAGCGTGGACTGGGCCGGCGGAGCACCGCCGCCGTGATCGAACCGTGATCGAACCGTGAGCGAAGCCGGGTGACGACGTTGCGAGCTCCCGCAGCGTCCTGAGCTCGAGCTGCGGTGATGGCGGCTGGCACCGTCGTCAGCCGGATCAGCGGTTTCGCCCGCGGCGCGCTGCTGGCGGCGGCGCTCGGCATCCAGCTCCACGCCGACGTGTTCAACATCGCGAACACGATCCCGAACATGCTCTACATCCTGCTCGCGGGCGGTGTGTTCAACGCGGTCCTGGTGCCCCAGCTGGTGCGCGCGATGAAGTACGACGCGGACGGCGGCGACGGCCTACACGAGCCGCGTGATCACCCTCGCCGGGCTGTTCCTCGCCGGGGTCACCGCGATCCTGGTGATCGCGGCGCCGCTGGCTGATGCAGCTGTTCCTGTCCAGCGCGTACTCCTGCCCCGACGCTGGCCGGCGCACCGGGAGTCGGCGATCGACTTCGCCCGCTACTGCCTGCCGCAGATCTTCTTCTACGGCATGTTCGTGCTGGTCGGGCAGGTGCTCAACTCCCGCGGCAGTCTTCGGCCCGATGATGTGGGCGCCGATCGCCAACAACGTGATCTCGGTCGCGGTGCTCGGCGCCTACCTCGCGGTCTACGGCCGCGCGGCCGACGTCTGCCGCGGCGGCTTCCCGGCGTCCGTGACGGACTCCGTGCTCGGGCCGTTCTCCTCGGGCCAGGAGGCGCTGCTCGGGCTCGGCTCGACGCTCGGGATCGCGGTCCAGCTGCTGATCCTGCTGCCGTACCTGCGCAGGGCCGGCTTCCGCTACCGCCCGCGGTTCGACTTCCGTGGCTCCGGGCTCGGGCACACGCTCCGGCTCGGCATCTGGACCGTGCTGTTCGTGATCGTCAACCAGATCGCCTACACGGTCGTGGTCCGGATCGCCTCCAGCGGTACGGCGGCCGCCGTCGACACGTGCGACCACCAGGGCGCGACCGGCTACACCGTCTACTCCAACGCCTTCCTGCTCGTGATGGTCCCGCACGCGATCGCCACGGTCTCGCTGGCGACCGCGATGCTGCCGCGGCTCTCGGCGTACGCCGCCGACCACGACCTGGCGGCGCTCGGTCGCGGTGTCGGCTCGACGCTGCGCACGGCCTACGCGCTGATCGTGCCGTTCGCGCTGCTGCTGCCGGTGGTGGCGCTCGACGTGGCCAACCTGATCTACGGCTACGGAGCCGCCCGCGACTCCTTCGCCCTCTTCGGCCCGACGCTGTCGCTGTTCGCGCTCGGGCTGGTCTTCTTCACCAGCCACTACCTGGTGCTGCGCGGCTTCTACGCCCTCGAGCACACGCGGCTGGTGTTCGTCATCCAGTGCGTCGTCGCCGCGGTCAACATCGCGCTGGCGTACGGCGCTGACCCGAGGCATCGACCCCGGCGAGACCTCGCCCCGGCTGGTGATCGCCTACGCCGGGGCGTACGCCGTCGGTGCGGTCGTCTCGTTCGTGGTGCTGAGCCGGCTGGTGGGCGGGCTCGAGGAGCGCGCGCTGCTGCACTTCGCGCTCCGGCTGGTGCCGGCCGCCGCGGTCGCCGCCGGGGTCGCCTGGGGCGTCTCGCAGGGGGTGCACGCGCTCCTCGCGGGTGACGGCAAGCGCGGTCGCGCTGCTCGCGCTCGCCGCCGCGGGCGTGGTCGACCTCGCTGGTGTTCGCGCTGCTCGCGCGGCTGCTGCGGATCGCGGAGGTCACCGAGGTGGTGGCGCTCGTCACGCGCCGCCTGCCCGGCCGGAGACGGGGCAGGTCGAACCGGCGTACGACCTACCATGGGCGGGCACCATCGTGCAGAGCTCGACCTGACCGCGCCGCAGAGGAGGGCCGTGACCAGCTCGATGATGCCGGGCGCCGTGCTCGGCGGTCGCTACCGCCTCGACGACCTGCTCGACGACATCGACGGCGCGCGCTTCTGGCGGGCGACCGACACGGTGCTCGGCGCGCAGCGTCGCGGTGCACGCCCTCGACGAGAGCGACCCGCGCGTCGACGCGATGCTCGAGGGTGCGCGGGTCTCGGCGACGGTCACCGACCCGCACCTGCTGCGGGTGCTCGACGCCGACCTCCGCGACGGCATGGCGTGGGTGATCAACGAGTGGGGCACCGGGCCACTCCCTCGACGAGATGATCTCCGGCGGTCGGGTGCTGCCGCCGGACCGTGCGGCCTGGCTGGTGCGCGAAGTGGCCACCGCCATCGCCGTGGCCCACCAGCAGGGCATCGCCCACGGGCGGCTGGTGCCCGAGAACGTCATGGTCACCGAGTCCGGCACGGTCCGGCTGATCGGCTTCGCGATCGACGCCCGGCTGCGCGGCGACGATCTGCGCAACGGCAACTACCCGGGGGCCGACGACGTCACGGCCGACCTGTTCGACCTGGTCGGGCTGCTGTACGCCGGGCTCGTCGGGCGGTGGCCCGGTGCGTCCAGCTCCGCCGTACCGGCTGCTCCGCGCGACGCCCACGGTCCGCTGCGGCCCCGCCAGGTGCGCGCCGGCGTACCCGCGTCCGCTGGACGCGATCTGCGACCGGGTGCTCGCGCGCCCCGTCCCCGGCCGGACGGCGCACCAGCTGGCCGCCGTGCTGACCGAGTACATCGGCGAGCTGGCCACCGCCGACCCCGCTGTGGTCACCTGCCAGCGAGGCGCCGCTGGTGCCGGCTCGTGCTCGCTGACCCGGTCGACGACACCAGCACGAACTGCAGGACGAGGGGCACCAGGAAGACCGGCACGCGATCGAGGCGACCGCGGTGGCCGGCCCGGTGCTCGGTGCCGCCGGTCGCCGCGACCGAGCAGCCCGAGCCGGACCAGGTCCCCGACGACTTCGCCCCCGAGGACGTCGCCGTGGACGACGAGGCCAGAGCCGGAGCCCACCGCAGCTCTTCGCGGCACCGCCGGGCTCGAGCGACGGACGAGGCCGGCTCCGCGCGCCGACCCGGAGGCGACGCAGGTCGCGGTGCCGGCGTTCGAGGAGCCGCTCACCGCCGACGACGACACCGACTGGCACCGTCCCCGCGGCGGCGAGCCACCCCCACCACCGCCGCCGCTGGAACCGGTCGCCGAGCGGCCGCTGTTCGCCCCCGAGGGCACGCGCCGTACGCCCAAGGGCGACGCCGCCGCGGTCCGAGACGGCACGACTGGGCGACCGACGGCGCCGGCACCTGGACCGGCAGCACGCCCTCGCACGACGCGCCCAACGAGTCGACCGGACCCGATCTGGCCGCTTCGGCGAAGACCCCGACGTCGAGCCCGACGACTGGGAGGAGCGCACCCGCAGCCACTGGCTGCGCACCCCGCTGATCATCCTGCTCGCGCTCGCCGCGGCCGGTGCGGTCGCCGTGGTCTGGTTCCTGGTCGGCGGCAAGGCGACCGACCCCGGCTCCTCGTCGTCCGCGGGCGCCGACCCGTCATCGGCACCTCGATGCCCCGACCGGTCAGGTGGCTCAAGCTCGCCGGGGTCAAGGACTTCGACCCGTTCGGCGACCCGCCGGAGGAGAACCCCGACCAGGCAGGCAACGCGATCGACGGCAAGCAGGCCACCGCCTGGACCACGCTGACCTACCGCGGCCGGCCCACCCTCGGCGGCCTCAAGCCCGGCGTCGGGCTGGTGGTCGACCTCGGCTCGATCCAGAACGATCGGCTCGATGCGGCTCGACCTGGACGGCAGCCCCACCGACGTGAGCCTGTACGCCGCGCCGACCAACGCCGAGCCAGCCCACCAGCCTCGACGGGCTGAAGGTGATCGCCCAGAAGGACGCCGCCGGTGAGCAGGCTCCGCTCAAGCCCACGGTCGGCCGTCCGCGCCCGCTACCTCGTGGTGTGGCTGACCTCGCTCCCGCCGGTCGACGGCGGGTTCCGGGGCGGCGATCGCCGAGATCACGGTCCGATCGTGATCGAGGACCCCTCCGAGGGTCCGGGCGCCGAGGACGACCGCGCGCTGCTCGCCGCGCACGTCGCCGGTGACCCGCGAGGCGTTCGGCACCCTGTTCGCGCCGGCACCGCGACCGGCTCTGGGCGGTCGCCCTGCGCACGACCGGCAACCCCGAGGACGCCGCCGACGCCCTCCAGGACGCGATGATCTCCGCGTTCCGCCGGGCCGAGACGCTTCCGCGGCGACGCCCAGGTCACGACCTGGCTGCACCGGATCGTGGTCAACGCCTGCCTCGACCGGATCCGCCGGTCCCGGGTGCGCGCCGTGCAGCCGCTACCCGACGACCTCGAGGAGTACGCCGCCCGCGGGGACGTGCTCGCGGCGGACGCGAACGCCGAGCCGGAGGCGGTCGCCGAGCGCTCCGACCTGCGCCGACAGCTGCTCGCCGCCCTCGACCAGCTGCCGCCGGACCAGAAGGCGGCCCTGGTCCTGGTCGACATGCAGGGCTACCCGGTCGAGGAGGCGGCCCGGATCCTCGAGTGCCCGACCGGCACCGTCAAGAGCCGCTGCTCCCGGGGCCGGACCCGGCTGGCCGCCCTGCTGCCCCATCTCGCACCCGCCCGGCCGACACCCGGGCCTCCGCCCCCGGCGGAACCGATCCACCACCCGCACCGTCCCATGACCAGCGCCGCGACCGCGCCCACCCGACCCGACCCACCACCGAGGAGGTGACCGACCGTGACCGAGGATCCCGAGCGTGAGCTCACGCCCGAGGAGGACGCCCGGATCCGGTCGCTGCTCGCCTCGGCCGTGCCTCGGAGCACGGTGCCGGACGACGTGGCCGCGCGGCTCGACTCCGTGCTGGCCGACCTCGCGGCCGATCGGGACGCCGAGCGGCCGACGTGCCCACGCGCGCCGGGTCCCGCCCGCGGTGGCGCAGGGGCCGGGTGCTCCTCGCCGCCGCGGTCGGGTGTGGGTGTGGTCGGCCTGGCGGCGGTGAACCTGCCACAGCTGAGCGCGGCTCCAGGGCGATGGCGGGTCCAGCGACCAGGCGGCGAGCACGACTGAGGGCGAGTCCGGAGGCCGGGGCCGACCAGCCGTCCCTGGGCGCCCGGGGTCAGACCTCCCGGCTGAGCACGGACACCTTCCGGCGCGACGTACGACGGCTGCTGGCCGCCGGTGCCGACAGCGCGCCAGCTGGTGCCGTCGGCCGGCACCGGCGGCCGCACCGGCCGACGAGCTCGCGAGCGGGGCCTGCCCCGTGTCGCGCCGAGGCCGGAGTGGTCCGCAGCCGCGAGGTGCTGCTCGACGGGCAAGCTCGCCGTGCTCGAGGTCTTCGGCGTCCGCGACGGGGCGCGAGTGGTGCGTGCCGTCTCCTGTGACGGCAAGCAGACCCTGGCCAGCGCCCGGATCCCGGCACGACTGACCAGCGGGTGCGCGTTGGGTCACGCCGCGGAATGCCCGGTGCCTAGGATCGGTTCCACCAGCGTGACTGAGAAAGGTGCCGACTCCGTGTCCGACAGACCCCCGCAACGTGATCATCATCGGCTCCGGCCCGGCCGGCTACACGGCCGCGGTCTACGCCGCCCGCGCCAACCTGGCACCCCTCGTGTTCGAGGGCTCGGTGACCGCCGGCGGAGCGCTGATGAACACCACCGAGGTCGAGAACTTCCCCGGCTTCCGCGACGGCATCCAGGGCCCGGCAGCTGATGGACGAGATGCGCGCCCAGGCCGAGCGCTTCGGCGCCGAGCTGGTCTCCGACGACGTCATCTCGGTCGAGCTCGACGGGCGACGCTCAAGACGGTGCGCACCGAGGACGGCACGTTCACCGCACGCACCGTGATCCTGGCCATGGGCTCGGGCTACCGCAAGCTCGGCATCCCGGACGAGGACCGGCTCTCCGGCCACGGCGTCAGCTGGTGCGCGACCTGCGACGGCTTCTTCTTCCGCGAGCAGCACATCGCCGTCGTCGGCGGCGGCGACTCCGCGATCGAGGAGGCGACGTTCCTGTCCCGCTTCGGCTCCAAGGTCACCCTCGTGCACCGCCGCGACGAGCTCCGCGCCTCCAAGATCATGCAGGAGCGGGCGTTCGCCGACCCCAAGATCGAGTTCGCCTGGAACTCCGAGGTGGCCTCGCTCGAGGGCGACGACAAGCTCACCGGCGTGGTCCTGCGCGACACGGTGACCGGGGACCTCCGCACGCTCGACGCGACCGGACTGTTCATCGCGATCGGCCACGACCCGCGCTCGGAGCTGGTCAACGGGCCAGGTCGACCTCGACGACGAGGGCTACGTGCTGGTCTCGCACCCGTCGACGCACACCAACATCGACGGCGTCTTCGCCTGCGGCGACCTGGTCGACCACCACTACCGGCAGGCGATCACCGCGGCCGGCAGCGGCTGCGCCGCGGCGCTCGACGCCGAGCGCCACCTGGCGACCCTCGACCACGCGGCCTCGATCGCGGGCACGGCGGCCCAGACCGCGGCCGAGGACGCCGCCGAGCAGAGCGCGCCACGGGTCAGCGTCTGAGGCCCGTCACCGGAACAAATGTCCGCGGGCCCCTGTTCACTGGACAGACCTCGAGTTCACCCACCGCTTAGGAGATTCCATGGCTGACCTGCAGGCCGTCACCGACGACAGCTTCGAGACCGACGTCCTCAAGTCCGACAAGCCCGTGCTGGTCGACTTCTGGGCCGAGTGGTGCGGCCCGTGCCGCCAGATCGCCCCGATCCTCGACGAGCTCAACCGCGACCACGGCGAGAAGATCGCGCTTCGTCAAGATGAACGTCGACGAGAACCCGGTGACCCCGGCGTCCTACCGCGTCACCGGCATCCCCAACCTCTCCGTCTTCCACAACGGCGAGCTGGTCAAGCAGATCGTCGGGTCGCGGCCCAAGTCCGTGATCCTCAAGGAGCTCGACGAGTACATCGCCTGACCTCGGGTCTCTCGGGCTGATGTCTCGCGCGAAGGGCCGCGTGCCCGACCGGTTTCCGGTCGGAACGCGGCCCTTCTGCGTGTGATGTCCTGCTTGGTCTGGGGTTCGACATCTGGGAAGGTGGACATTCCGACCTGCACCCGAGGCCCCTCTCAGCGACAGGACCTTCCTGGATGAACCCCGAGGCAACCGGCACCGTGTTCCGACGCGGCGACTCCGGGCCCGCGGTTGCCGAGATCCGGGCGCTCCTCGAGCGGATCGGCCTGCTCGGCGCCGACCCGGTGGCCGGCACGGCGTACGACGAGCACGTCGAGCTGGCGGTGCGCAACTTCCAGCAGCAGCGCGGGCCTGACCGTCGACGGCGTGGTCGGCAGCTCCACCTACCGCCGGCTGGACGAGGCGCGCTGGACGCTCGGCGACCGCGTGCTCAACCACCGCCCCGGCAACATGATGGCCGGCGACGACGTGTTCGCGCTCCAGCAGCGGCTGCTCGACATGGGCTTCAAGGTGGGCCGCGTCGACGGCTACTTCGGCCCGGAGACCGAGGAGGCGCTGCGGGACTTCCAGCGCAACCTCGGGCTACCCCCCGACGGCACCTGCGGCCCGGCCACGCTCAAGGCGTTCGGCCGGCTGCAGCCGCGCGTGAGCGGCGGCGCCCCCAACGAGATGCGCGCCCAGGAGCGGATCCGCAAGGCCGGCCCCCGGCTGGCCGGCAAGATCGTGGTGATCGACCCCAAGCCGCTGCTGCCGGAGCTGCCCGACGCGAGCTGAGCGACGATCCGACGGTGCGCGCGCGGGCGCAGCACATCGTGCACGACGTCGCGCGCCGGATCGAGGGCCGGTTGGTGGCGATCGGCGTCCAGGCGTTCCTCGCCGGCACGCCAGGTGAGTCGTACGACGAGGCACGCCGCGCCGACTTCGCCAACCGCACCGAGGCCGACCTGACCATCTCGCTGACCGTCGACGTCGCGGCCAACCCCGGCGCCTGCGGGGTGGCGTCCTACTTCTTCGGCTCCGAGGCCCACGGCACCCGCTCCTCGACCGGCGAGAAGTTCGCCGGTCTGGTGCAGCGCGAGATCGTCGCCCGCACCGACCTGCTCGACCTGCGGCCGCACGCGAAGACCTGGGACTTCCTCCGCAAGACCCGGATGCCCGCCGTCCGGCTCGACCTCGGCTACCTCACCAACGCCGGCGACGCCGCCCGGCTCGCCCACCCGGAGTTCCGCGACACGATCGCCGAGGCGGTCGTGGTCGCGATCCAGCGCTTCTACCTCGCTCCCGAGGTCGACCCGCACACCGGTGTGCTCCGCTACAGCGAGCTGCGCGCCGCCGTCCAGCAGGGGCGTCGACTGAGCCTCAGTCCAGGGTGCGGTGCGCCGGCGTGTGCGCCGTCGGCGGACGCACGGCGGGCGAGCGGTGCCGCACCGGCGACAGCAGGCGGTCGAACGCCGCCTCCAGCTCGCCTCGCCAGGTGAGCACCGAGCGCAGGTCCATCCGCATCCGCGGGTAGCGCGCATGCGGCCGGTGGGTGCGGAAGCCGACCCCCAGCAGGTAGTCGGCGGGCAGCACGCAGCTCGGCGACTCGAAGCTGTCCCCGTTGTCCTCAGTGCTCCTGCGGCCCGGAACCTCACCGAACGCCTCGACCGCCCGGATGCCGCCGCGCTTGACCAGGTCCTTGGCCATCGCCTGCACGAGCACCCGACCCAGCCCCCCGCCCCGGTACGACGGGTCGACCCGGGCCGCGACCAGCAGCACGGCGTCCGGGGACACTGGTGCGGTCGGAAGCTGGCTGGCCCCGCGCACGTAGACCGCGGGCGCGTAGAGGACGTGGCCCGCCGGCTGGTCGTCGACGTACAGGACCCGCCCGCAGGAGCCCCACTCGCGCAGCACCTCGCTGACCCAGGCGGAGAGCTCGTCGCGCTCGTGGCCGCGGGCCCGGATCCGGCGCACCGGGTCGAGCTGCCAGAACACGCAGGTCGAGCACCGCCCGCTCAGGTCGGCCACGTTGTCTAGCGTGAGCCGGGCGACGCGACGGGACATGCACCCACAATAGTGCGCCGGGCGGCCTACCGGAGGGTCGCCAGATGGTCCGCGATCTTGCCGATCGCCTCGGTGAGCGTGTCCACGTCGGGCAGCGTCACCAGCCGGAAGTGGTCGGGCTCGAACCAGTTGAAGCCGGTGCCGTGGGTGACCAGGATCTTCTTCGCCCGGAGCAGCCCGATCACGAAGTCCTCGTCGTCCTTGACGTGGTAGACGTCCGGGTCGAGCCGCGGGAAGCAGTAGAGCGCACCGCGGGGCTCGCTGCAGCTGACCCCGGGGATCTCGTTGAGCAGCCGCCAGGCGGTCTTGCTCTGCTCGTGGAAACGGCCGCCCGGCACGATGTACTCGTTGATCGACTGGTAGCCGCCGAGCGCGGTCTGGATCGCGTGCTGGGCGGGCACGTTGGGACACATCCGCATGTTCGCGAGCAGGGTCAGGCCCTCGAGGAAGTCCGTGGCGAGGTGCTGGGGGCCGGAGACCATCACCCAGCCGGCGCGGTAGCCGCACACACGGTAGGCCTTGGACAGCCCGCTGAAGGTCAGGCACAGCACGTCGGCGGACGTGTACGCCGCCGTGTGGTGGTGGACCGCGTCGTCGAACAGGATCTTCTCGTAGATCTCGTCGCTGAACACCACCAGCTCGTGGCGGCGGGCGATGTCGACCAGCCCCCGAACGGTCTCCTCGCTGTAGACGGCGCCGGTGGGGTTGTTGGGGTTGATGATCACCAGGCCCTGGGTCTGGGGCGTGATCTTGGCCTCGATGTCGGAGAGGTCCGGATCCCAGCCGTTGTCCTCGTCACAGCGGTAGTGCACCGGCGTACCCCCGGACAGCGTGACCGCGCCGGTCCACAGCGGGTAGTCCGGCGCCGGCACCAGGATCTCGTTGCCGTCGTCGAGGAACGCCTGGAGCGTCATCGTGATCAGCTCGGAGACGCCGTTGCCGATGTAGACGTCGTCGACGACGGTGTCCGGCAGCCCGCAGGACTGGTAGTACTGCGCGACGGCGGTGCGGGCGGAGTAGATGCCGCGCGAGTCGGAGTAGCCCTGTGACTCCGGCAGGTTGTGCACGATGTCGGCGACGATCGCCTCCGGCGCCTCGAATCCGAACGGCGCGGGGTTGCCGATGTTGAGCTTGAGGATCTTGTGGCCCTCGGCCTCCAGCCGGTGAGCCTCGGCCAGGATCGGGCCTCGGACGTCGTACCGGACGTGCTGGAGCTTGCGGCTCTGGACGATGGGACGCATGGACGAAGTCTCCCAGAGCGCAGCCGCCGACAGCGCCGTGGCACGATGAACGGGCCCCGTCCACCCCCCTTTCCCCGAGGACCAGCATGCGCGACATCGTCTACCCGCCGATGATCGTGACCGCGAAGGCGCTGTTCAAGGCGCTCGGGCTGCGGTTCCAGCTCTCCGGCACCGAGCACATCCCACGCGAAGGGCGGCGCCCTGCTCTCGATCAACCACGTGGGGTACGTCGACTTCGTGCTGGCCGGGTTCGCCGCGCAGCCGGTGCACCGGCTGGTCCGGTTCATGGCCAAGCGCGAGGTGTTCGACCATCGCCTGTCCGGGCCGATCATGCGCTCGATGCACCACATCTCGGTCGACCGCGCCGACGGGATCGGGTCGTTCAAGGAGGCGGTGCGCTACCTCAAGGACGGCGAGCTGGTCGGCATCTTCCCCGAGGCCACGATCTCCCGCTCCTTCGAGATCAAGGAGATCAAGTCCGGCGCGGTGCGGATCGCGGCGGCCGCCGGCGTGCCGGTGATCCCGGTGATCCTGTGGGGCACCCAGCGGCTGATCACCAAGGACCACCCACGGGACTTCTCGCGCGGCAAGACGATCGGGATCCACGTCGGCGAGCCGATGTCGGTGACCCGCGGCAAGGGCGCCGAGCAGACCGCCGAGCTGCACCGCCGGATGAGTGACCTGCTCGCCACCGCGATCGCGGCCTACCCCGACGAGGAGCAGCCGCCGGGCTCCTGGTGGCTCCCCGCGTCGTACGGCGGGTCGGCGCCGACGCCGGAGGAGGCGGCCCGGCTCGACACCGAGGAGAAGGCCCGCCGGGCGGCGCAAGCGCGCTGCCCGCTGAGTCGACCGATCGATTTGTCGACAAACCTACTTGTCGCGAGATCGACTCAGATCGGTCTGTCCGAGCGGTTCCGCGGGTCGATCACCTGCACGATGCGCTCGAGGTCCGACAGGCTCGCGAACTCGATCGTGACCTTGCCCCGGCTCTTGCCGAGCACCACCTTCACCCGGGTCTCGAGCCGGTCGCCGAGCCGGTCCGCGAGGTCCGACAGGCCGGGCGCAGTCGGTCGGGAGCCGCGGGAGGCGGTGCGCCGGGCACCGTCGCCCACCGAGACGATCTCCTCCAGGCCGCGCACCGAGATCCCCTCGGCAATGACCCGGGCGGCGAGCCGGTCCTGGATCTCGGGGTCGTCGACCGCGAGCAGCGCCCGGGCATGGCCCGCCGAGAGCACCCCGGCGGCGACCCGGCGCTGCACCGGCGGCGAGAGCTTCAGCAACCGGAGCGTGTTGCTGATCTGCGGGCGGCTGCGGCCGATCCGCTGGGCGAGCTCGTCGTGGGTGCAGGAGAAGTCCTCGAGCAGCTGCTCGTAGGCGGCCGCCTCCTCCAGCGGGTTGAGCTGGGTGCGGTGCAGGTTCTCCAGCAGCGCGTCGCGGAGCAGGTCGTCGTCGTCGGTCTCGCGCACGATCGCCGGGATCGTGTCCAGCCCGGCCTGCCTGGGTCGCGCGCCAGCGGCGCTCGCCCATGACCAGCTCGTAGCCGCCGTCAGGCTTCGCCCGGACCACCACGGGCTGCAGCAGCCCGACCTCCGTCGATCGAGTGCACGAGCTCGCTCATCGCGTCCTCGTCGAAGACCTGCCGCGGCTGCCGTGGGTTGGGCGTGATCGCGGAGACCGCCAGCTCGGCGAAGTGTGCGCCCGCCACGGGTGCCGGGCGACGGCGCTGGCCGTCGCCGGGGTCCGCGTCGGCTCGATTCCTCGGCTCCTCGGCATGGGTCGGGATCAGTGCGCCCAGGCCACGACCGAGGCCGCGCCGCTGCGGGTGTCTCTGGCTCACTCGCTCCTCATCTCTGTGCTGGTGCGGGCCGCGGCGGCGATCTCGCGGGCGGCTTCGAGGTAGCTGAGGGCGCCCGGGGATCCCGGGTCGTAGGTCATCACGCTCTGTCCGTAGCTGCGGCGCCTCGGAGACGCGCACCGACCGCGGGATCGCGGTGCGCAGCACCTTTCGGCCGAAGTGCTCGCGGACCTCGTCCGCGACGCCGGCCGCCAGCTTGGTGCGCCCGTCGTACATGGTGATCAGGATGGTGGTCACCTCGAGGTGCTGGTTGAGGTGCGCGCGCACCATCTCCACGGTCTCGATCAGCTGGCCGAGGCCCTCCAGCGCGTAGTACTCCGCCTGGATCGGGATCAGCATCTCCGCGCCGGCCACCAGCGCGTTGAGCGTGAGCAGGCCGAGCGACGGCGGGCAGTCGACGAAGACGTAGTCGAAGCGATCCTCGCCCGTGGCTGCCGATGCCGGGGTGGGCGGCGATCGCCTTGCGCAAGCCGGCTCTCGCGCGCCACGACACTGACCAGCTCGATCTCGGCACCGGCCAGGTCGATGGTCGCCGGGACCACGTACAGGCCGGGGAGCTCGGGCGACGGGTGCACCACGTCCGCCAGCGGCACGCCGTCCACGAGCACGTCGTACGTCGACGGCACCCCCCGGTGGTGCTCCACGCCGAGCGCGGTGGACGCGTTGCCCTGCGGGTCCAGGTCGATCACCAGCACCCGCTGGCCGAGCTGCGCCAGCCCGGCCGCGATGTTCACGGTCGTCGTGGTCTTGCCGACGCCGCCCTTCTGGTTCGCCACGACCAGGACCCGGGTCTGCAGCGGGCGCCTGGCCGGGGAGCCCATCGCACGACCCTCCCGCGCCAGGAGCTGGTGCAGCACCGCCCGGGCGAGCGGCGTGCGTCTCGTCGTCGTAGGTCACGGCGCCGTCGTGGTCCGCCGCCGTCGGCACCAGCAGCGGATTGCGCGACGGGGCTGTCCCACGTAGGACCGGCAGGTCCTGAGCGGGCACGGGCTCCGATGTTTCACGTGAAACCGGCGCGTCGGCGGCAGGGCTCATCTGTGGATAACTCTCGTTCCGTTGTGGATCTTCACGCTCAGCGAGGCCAACCCAGGCCGGTGGAAAACTCTTGTCGGTGCCGTGTCGCCCCCAGCAGGGGCCAGCCGATCCCCGCGTCGACCAGCGGGCTCGCCGACCCGAAAGCAGCCGATCCCGGATCCCGCTGCGGCAACCAGATCACGCCCTTTCCGACGTCCCGGGCACCACGATCTCGACCACGATGATCGGCGCCCCATCGACACGTCCGGCCAAGTCTGCCCCGTACCGCTCCACGCGGCACCCCGACCCCCGAGCCGGTGGATGACCGCGCCGGACCGCGGCCACCTCGTCGGCAGCCGAGGATCCCTTCATCGCCAGCATCCGGCCACCGGGCGCGACCAGCGGCAGGCACCACCGTGCGAGCCGGTCGAGGGGAGCGACTGCGCGAGACGTGACCACGTCGAACGTCCGATGCCCGTGCAGCGCCTCCGCGCGGTCGCGGACCACCTCCACGTTGGCCAGCCCGAGCTGCTCCACGGCCTCGGTGAGAAACGTGGTCCGGCGCAGCAGGGGCTCGACCAGCGTGACGTGCAGGTCCGGCCGCGCAGATCGCGAGCACCAGCCCCGGGTAGACCCGGCGCCCGACCCGACGTCGGCCACCGTGACGCCCCGGCGGGACCGCCAGGCCCAGCAGCGCGCAGTTCACCAGGTGCCGCTCCCAGAGCCGGGGTACCTCCCGCGGACCGATCAGCCCACGGACCACACCGTCGGTCGCCAGCAGGTCGCGCGAACCGCTCGGCCAGCGGGAGCGCATCCGAAAACACCCCCCGCGCCACAGCGGGCACGGAGGGTGTTTCACGTGAAACATCGGGCTCACGCGGTGTCGGACCGCACCCGGCGGGGAGCACCACGACGAACCGCCGGGGCTCGACACCCTCGGACTCCGAGGTCAGCCCGGCGGCGGCGACGGCGTCGTGCACGACCTTGCGCTCGAACGGCGACATGGCGGCCGAGCGACTCCGCTCGCCGGACGCCCGGACCCGGCCGACGACCTCCGCGGCGAGCGCCTCGAGCTCGGCACGGCGGTTCGCGCGGTGACCGCTCACGTCCAGCATCAGCCGGGACCGCTCGCCGGTCTCGCGGTAGACCGCGAGCCGGGTCAGCTCCTGGAGCGCCTCGAGCACCTCGCCGTCGTCGCCCACCAGCTGGGGCAGGTCGGCGCCGACGATCGAGACCGTGGCCCGGTCGCCCTCGACGTCCATGTCGATGTCGCCGTCGAGGTCCACGATCTCGAGCAGCTCCTCGAGGTAGTCCGCGGCGATCTCGCCCTCCTGCTCCAGCCGGTCGGCCGTGGACCTCGGCGCCTCATCGGCCGGGGCTGCGGCCCGGTCATCGGTGCTGGCCTCGGTCCCACCGGTCTCGGTGTCTCGCTGGTCTGGTTCTCGCGTGGCTCTGGTCGGTCTCGCTGGGGGTCTGGGTCTCGCTCACTGCTGGTCTCCCTTCCGGTGGACGCGGCTGCCGCCGCCCTTGGGTTGCTTCTTCCGCTGGTTGCGGGACTTCTTCTGCGGCTGCTGGCGCTGGCTCGGCTTGGGCGGCGGCTCCGGCGGCGACCTCGACATCGGTGCCGTCGAGCACCCCCGGCGCGGATCCGCCAGGCTCCTCCGCGAGTTCGTGCTTGTGCTTGCGCTTGCTCTTCGCAGCGTCGCGCGCCTCCTTGGCCCGGAAGGCCTCGGTGTTCGGCGCCGGGTTGTTGCGGATCACGTAGAACTGCTGGCACATCGTCCACAGGTTGGAGGTCGTCCAGTACAGGAGGACACCGATCGGGAACGCGATACCGCCGACCGCGAACACCACGGGCAGCACGTAGAGCAGCATCTTCTGCTGGTTGGCGTAGGGCCCGGAGAGCGCGTCGGCGGGCATGTTCTTGCTCATCAGCTGGCGCTGGGTGAGGAACGTGGTCGAGCGTCATCGCGACCACCAGCACGCCGGCCAGGATCTGCACGTTGATGCTGGTGGCCCTGGTGAACGCTGTCGGAGATCTGGGCGCCGAAGATCTCCGCGTTGCGACAGGTGGTCGACGTCGGTCGCGGTGAGGACGCCGCGCTGCTGGCCCTTGGCCGCGCGGTTGATCAGCTGGAAGAGCGCGATGAAGATCGGCATCTGGATGATCAGCGGCAGGCACGAGGCGAACGGGTTGGTGCCGGTCTCCTTGTAGAGCGCCATCGTCTCTGCGGCGAGCCGCTCCCGGTCGTGCCCGTACTTCTTCTGCAGCTCCTTCACCTTGGGCTGCACCAGCTGCATGTTGCGGCTGGACTTGATCTGCTTCACGAAGAGCGGGATCAGCGCGGCCCGGATGACCAGGGTCAGAAAGACGATCGAGAGCGCCCAGGACGCCCCGCTCTCGGGCCCGAAGATCGCGCCGAAGACCCGGTGCCAGCCCACCAGCACCACCGAGATCAGGTAGTAGAGCGGCGTGATGATGAAGCTGCCGATGTTGGACAGGAATTCCACTCAGGCTCCTCGGGTCGTGGTCGGGCTGGTGGACGCCGGGGCCGGGACCGGGTCGTAACCACCCGCCGCCCAGGGATGGCAGCGAGCGAGACGCCGGACGGCGAGCCATGTCCCCCGGACCGACCCGTGCACGGTGACCGCCTCCAGCGCGTAGGCCGAGCAGGACGGGTGGTAGCGGCAGACCTGGCCGTACAGCGGGGAGATCAGTGCACGGTAGGCCCGCAGCAGTCCGATCAACAGGTACTTCACGGCTCAGGCCTCCAGCACTCGGTGGAGACAACGATCGAGGGCCGCCCCGAGTTCGCCGTACGACGCGGAGCTCGCCGCCGGCTGGGCGCGGACCACGAGCAGCACCGACTCCGGGAGGGCGTCGATGCGCTCCCGGACCAGATGGCGGAGTCGTCTCTTCACGCGATTGCGGGTGACGGCGGGCCCGACCGACCGCGCGACCACGAAGCCGATCCGGCGATCGTGGTCGCCGTCGACCCGGGCCAGGTGGACCACCAGAAGTGGACCGCCGGCACGACGCCCACGCCGGACCGCCGTCGCGAACCCCGCGGCGTCAGTGAGGCGCTGGCCTCGGGGGAGCACACCGAACCGTCTGATCCGCCGGCTCAGGCGGCCAGGCGGTTGCGACCCTTGCGCCGGCGCGAGGCGAGGATGCTGCGCCCGGCACGGGTGCGCATCCGCAGTCGGAAGCCGTGCGTCTTGTGACGACGCCGGTTGTTCGGCTGGAACGTACGCTTGCTCACGAGGTCTCCGCTCATGGTCGGGGCAGGCTCAAAGGCTGTCGGTGCGGCGGATCGGGGCGTGCCCACCTGAATCAAGCAGCCGATCGACGCCGGTCCGACCGCACAACGGTACGCGGAGCGCGCGGCGAGGGTCAAACGCAGCGCAACGACGTCGAACTGGTGCCCGACCCGCCACCGTCACACGCCGGGAGGAGGTTCGACAAGCGACACGCCGACCGGTCTGGAAACCTGTGGACAACCAGTTGATCCACGGGTGTCAAGGTTGTTACGTTTCCGGCCACGAGTCGTCGCTCGCGTGTGCCACACCCCTGGTCCTGATCCGTTGAAACCTCATGTTTCCGGACAATTCGGTCCAACGTGGCTCTCGGCACCGGCACTGGTGCACAACCTGTGGACAAACGTGTGGACATGTCGTCGGCCTGGTCGACGCAATGACGAGAGGGGGCGGGACTCGGGTGGAGCAGCCTTCCAGCGCGACGGATCTCGCACAGCTGTGGACGACCATCGTGGAGAGCACGGCGCCGGCGCAGCGGGTGTGGCTGGCAACCAGCAAGCCCGTCATGCACGCGGAGAACACCTTCGTGATCGCGGTGCCGAACGAGTTCACGATGAACCAGTACGTCAGCAAGCTGCGGACCTGGGTCGAGGACACCCTCACCGAGCACCTCGGTCATTCCACGCGGCTCGTGGTCACCATCGACCCCAAGCTCGACACCGGGGAGAGCTCGGCACCGGCCGAGGACGATGAGGGCACGCTCGACGGCGCCCACACCGAGAGCCGCCCCACCGATCGGCCGAACGAACGCGCTCCGGAGCGCGACCCGGAGTCACCGACCGAACGCGCACCTGGCCGACCCTCGGGGCCACCTAGCGACTTGTCGACAAAGCGACAGGTTCAGGAATGGCTGCGGCCGGTCACCTCCGGCTTCGACTCGCCGCTCAACCCCCGCTACACGTTCGAGACGTTCGTGATCGGGGCCAGCAACCGGTTCGCCCACGCCGCTGCCGTCGCCGCTGCCGAGGCGCCCGGCAAGGCGTACAACCCCCTGTTGGTCTACGGCGACTCCGGCCTGGGCAAGACCCACCTGCTGCACGCGATCGGGCACTACGTCCGCAACCTGTACGCCGGCGCCCGGATCCGCTACGTCTCCAGCGAGGAGTTCACCAACGAGTTCATCAACGCGATCCGTGACGACCGGGCCGCGCTGTTCCAGAAGAAGTACCGCGAGGTCGACGTCCTGCTGATCGACGACATCCAGTTCCTCGAGGGCAAGATCCAGACCCAGGAGGAGTTCTTCCACACCTTCAACGCGCTGCACAACGCGAACAAGCAGATCGTGATCAGCTCCGACCGGCCGCCGAAGCGGCTCGAGCAGCTCGAGGACCGGCTCCGCAACCGGTTCGAGTGGGGCCTGCTCACCGACGTGCAGCCGCCCGACCTCGAGACCCGGATCGCGATCCTGCGCAAGAAGGCCGCGGCCGACCGGCTGATCGCGCCGCCGGAGGTGCTCGAGTTCATCGCCTCGCGGATCCAGACCAACATCCGCGAGCTCGAGGGTGCCCTGATCCGGGTCACCGCCTTCGCCAGCATCAACCGCCAGGAGGTCGACCTGACCCTGGCCGAGATCGTGCTCAAGGACCTGATCCCCGAGGGCGGCGACCCCGAGGTGACGGCAGGCCTGATCATCGCCCAGACGGCGTCGTACTTCGGCTTCTCGATCGAGGAGCTCTGCGGTCCGAGCCGCACCCGCGCCCTCGTCACCGCGCGCCAGATCGCGATGTACCTCTGCCGTGAGCTGACCGACCTCTCGCTGCCCAAGATCGGCCAGCAGTTCGGCGGCCGTGACCACACGACGGTGATGAACGCCGACCGACGGATCCGCAAGGACCTCGCCGAGCGCCGCAACGTCTTCCACCAGGTGACCGAGCTGACCA
>CAVPQC010000003.1:0-729517 GCA_963707475.1 uncultured Actinomycetota bacterium | reverse complement strand
CGATCGACGTCACCATCCGGCACAACCGCATCCACGACTGCTCCCTGGGCACCTGGCTCGACTGGCAGGCCCAAGGCACTCGATCTCGCGAAACTTGTACTACCAGAACCGGCGGGACCTGTTCGTCGAGGTCAGTCACGGCCCTTACCTCGTCGAGCACAACATCTTCGCCTCACCGGCCTCGCTGGAGCTGTTCAGCCGGTGGCGTTCGTCGACAACCTCATCTGCGGCACCGTCTGCCTGAAACCGGTGATCAGCGCACCGGCCCACCGTTCCAGCGTGCCGCACAGCGCACAGGTCGCCGGCTACGCGGCCATCTACGGCGGCGACGACCGCCACGTCGGCAACCTGTACCTCGGCGACGACCACACCAACCAGGCCTACGACGCGACATCCCCGGCCGGGCAGACCGCCGACTTCGGCACCGCCGGCTACAACGGTCACCCACCACCCGGCAGGCGTTCATGGAGCTCGTCGCCGATGTCACCCGAGGCGACCACCAGCGGTTTGCCGACGTCAAACAACCCGTCTACATCCACGACAACGTCTACGGCGGCGGTGCCAACCCCTACGACGCCGAGCAGAACGCCGTCGTGATTTCGGGCACGCCGGTTCGCGCCACAGTCATCGACGAGGGTGAGCGAGGTGTACCTCGAAGTCCATCTACCCGACGCCTTCGACAAGGCCCGTGTCGCCGTCACCACCGGGGAGCATCTAGAACCAGTGCGTTTCGTCAACGCCGAGTTCGAAGAGCCCGACGGCTCGTCGGCTCTGTTGATCGTGGACCTCACCGGAACCATCAAAGACCTGAACCGCCAATACCCCGCCGGACCGCTCGCTGCCCTCACTTCTGGCGCCACCCGGGCTGCGTCTTTGGTAGACGAGTCAGCTGCGAAAGCCCCCGACGAACGACGCCACCCTCATCACCCTCCGCAGCAACGCCGGGTCCACCTTGGAGCTGATGGATCTGCCGCCACCCTCCGGTCCCTTGTTCCATGCAGTTCAACGTTGGCGCGGGCTCGAGCGGTCACCGCCTCTCAGGCCTATGCGGCGTTGCTGGGCCAAGAGCAAGCGTCCACATGGGTCCGGTGGTCCGACGGGGACGCGGCGGCCGACCATGCAGGCTGAACATCTCCCAGCGCCGAGCCGAGGACGACGATCGAGCGGTACCGGGGCACTGATGGCGCAGCACGGGCGCACGTGTCCAACTGGCACATACATCTGCGTCGCTGGTGCCGGTGCTGTCACCTCACGTCGAAGTCGGAGCACCAGGTCCCACCGTGGGAAAAGGCGAGAGCCAACCGTTGAAGCGGCGTAGAGATGCACGACCAACCGAGCAGTTCCCTGCCGTCCTTCGCACCACGCACGCGAACAGGCGACCGCAACTTGTCGGACCAGACCAATACCCTCCCGTCATTGCGGTCGAAACGATATGCGTAGTTGCCCGCCCGGGCTTGAATCTGCTGCGGCTCTACCGGCCGGCCATCGCGCATCTTGTAGAGGCCACGCCGGATTCATTCTCTCGCTAGGTCGCCTGCGGGCATGCGCTGTCCGGCACGGAGGCGAGGACGTGCGCCATGGCGTCGTGGAGCTTCATGCGCTCCGGCGCATCCTTGGCGCCTTCGGCTCCCAGCGACAACAGAAACTCAAACGACATAACCCTCAAGTTCTGCTTCGGCCAAATTGTGCGTTGCCTCGTCCCTGGCCTGACGAGCAGCAGCCAGGTCTTGCTCGATCTCGGCACGGCGGGCCTTCAGAACGCCGGGCAGAGACCTTGGACTGCGACCACGGCAGGCTGGTTCTGGGCTAGATCGAGTCGGGCTGGGCATCCTTGTCGTCGGTCATGACGGCTGCTTGTTTCGCGCGGGATTGCTGGCTGCGAACCACGGTTCGGGTTGTTTCGAGGTAGCCGCGGACGAGTGGTGAGACCGGCCTGTTTGTAGGCGAGGGCCAGTGGCACGGTCACGGTGTGGCCTGCGAGCGGTCTGTGGGTGACGCCGTTGACACGGAGGTGACGAACGGATGCTGGAGCAAGCGCTACCCCGAGGCCGGCCGCGACGAGCGCCACCAGGGTTGCAGTCTCGGCGACCTCCTGGACGAACTGGGGAACGAATCCGGCTTGCTGGCAGGCCAGGCTTGGGCCAGGAAGACCGACGACGGTGGTCAGAACCTCGAGTAACTGATGAACATCTCGTCGGCGAGATCGGCGAGGTCGACGCGCACCTTGCTTGCCCATGGGATGGCTCACGGGGAGCAGCACCACGAGTGGCTCGTCCCGGAGGACCTCGAGGACGAGGCCCGTCCGCGCGATGGGCGGCCGAAGAAGGCCGACCGAGATGCCCCCGTCGAGCGGTCCGTGGACCTTGAGGGGGAGTGAGCATCTCGCTACGGATCTCGAGCTTCACGTTGGGAAATCTTTGGTGGTAGGCGCTGACCAGGAGAGGCATGAGCTCGTAGGTCGCGGAGCCGGTGAAGGCGAGGTTCAGCCGCCCGAGTTGGCCGCGCCCCGCCAGTTGTGCCGACTCGACTGCCTGCTTGCTGGCGGCGAGGAGGGCGGTGCAGTACGTTCGTCGAGTGCGCCCGGCGTAGCTTTACCGATCGCGTGGTTCGCTCGAACAGGTCGACGCCCAACTCACGCTCGAGCTTCTTGACCTGCTGGGACACCGGTGACTGGGCGATCGACAAACGTTCCGCCGCGCGCGTGAAACTCAGCTCCTCCGCCACCGCCACGAAGTACTCGATGTGTCTGAGCTCCACGCTCGCCTCCTCGCCACTGCCCGCAGTTATCTCACTGCGTAATGAATCGCGCAACTTTTCGGTGTTGGACGACTAAATGAAGGCGCGCCCACGGTCTTCAGGACCTCACCCAATGGTGACCGCTAGCACACGTCCAGTGACGAGCAAACGCCGACCAGTCCATCGGCCAAGGGCAGCGTTCTCGTCCTCGCCCGGGCCACAAGGCGCTGAGCATGTCACGGTCGGCCTCACGTCCGACACCGTTTCGGCGGTGACGACGTGGCGGTCAACCGCGCGTGCGTACCCGCCGGCGGCCCAGCTGTTCGCCGCCACCGGTACGCGAGAAGCGCTTGTCTTCCAGTTCCAGTTATCGCGCTTCAAGATAGATAGCGCAACATTTAGGTGTTGGACATATCAATAGTTTGGCGTCTACGGTCCTAGCAAGTCACCGAAGTGACCACCGTCACAGTCAGAGGCCGTTGACACGGAGGTGACGAACGGATGCTGGAGCAAGCGCTACCCCGAGGCCGGCCGCGACGAGCGCCACCAGGGTTGCGGTCCCGGCGACCTCCTGGACGACCTGGGGAACGAACCCGGCTTGCTGGCAGGCCAGGCTTGCGGCCTGGAAGACCGACGACGGTGGTGAGCTCGGGTAACTGATGAACATCTCGTCGGCGAGATCGGCGAGGTCGACGCGCACCTTGCTTGCCATGGGATGGCTCACGGGGAGCAGCACCACGAGTGGCTCGTCTCGGAGGATCTCGAGGACGAGGCCCGTCCGCGCGATGGGTGGACGAAGGAGGCCGACCGAGATGCTGCCGTCGAGCAGTCCGTCGACCTGAGGGGGAGTGAGCATCTCGCTACGGATCTCGAGCTTCACGTTGGGAAATCGCTGGTGGTAGGCGCTGACCAGGAGAGGCATGAGCTCGTAGGTCGCGGAGCCGGTGAAGGCGAGGTTCAGCCGTCCGAGTTGGCCGCGGCCCGCGAGTTGTGCCGACTCGACTGCCTGCTTGCTGGCGGCAAGGAGGGCGGTGCAGTCCTGGTAGAAGATGCGCCCGGCATCGGTGAGCTGTACCGATCGCGTGGTTCGCTCGAACAGGTCGACGCCCAACTCGCGCTCGAGCTTCTTGACCTGCTGGGACACCGGTGACTGGGCGATCGACAGTCGTTCCGCCGCGCGCGTGAAACTCAGCTCCTCCGCCACCGCCACGAAGTACGCGATGTGTCTGAGCTCCACGCTCGCCTCCTCGCCACTGCCTGCAGTTATCTCACTCCGTAATGAATCACGCAACATTTCGGTGTTGGACGACTAAATGGAGACGCGCCTACGGTCGTATCAAGTCACCGAAGTGACCGCCGTCACAGTCACGGGCTCGACGGAAAGTTCGAAGGGAGAAGCTCGATGAACGACTCACAGGCAGTTCACCAGCAGGGCGAGCAGGGTGTCACGCTGGAGCCTCGCCACCTCCGTTCGTGCCTGTCGCGTTTCGTCACCGGCGTCGCGGTCGTCAGCTACGTCGTCGATGACGAACCGCGCGGGGTGACCGTGAACTCGTTCACCTCGGTCTCCATGGACCCCCCGCTGATCCTGGTGTCCCTGGCCCGCTCCGCCAAGGCCGTCGACCACCTCAGCGCTGTGCCGTTCACGATCAACGTGCTGAAGGCTTCGCAGTTCGACATCGCCCTGCAGTTCGCCGGCCGGCCTCGCCCCGGGCTTTCCGTGCATTGGTCTGAGGCCGAGGACGGTCTTGCCCCCACGATCCCAGGCGCGCTCGCGACCTTCCGATGCCTCCCCTGGCAGGCGTACGACGGAGGCGACCACGTCCTCCAGATCGGCAAGGTCGTCCAGGCCGAGGTCAGCGGTGACGAGGAGCCGCTGCTGTTCGATCGTGGCCGTTTCGCCATGGTCGGCCTGTCCATCTTCGACAACCCGCGCGTTCTCGAGGCCGACCCCATCATCGGCGGCGGCATCATCCGCTCTCAGCTCGTCCACCACCTCGCCAGCTGAACCTCAACCCAAGGAGTCACCATGAAGATCTCGCTGTTCGCGCAGGCGCCGTACCGGTACCTGCCCGAGGACTTCGAGCAGAACCACGAGTCGGTCTGCAGCGTGCCGTACTCGCTGACCACCCGCGAAGGCGTCTACTCCTCGATCCGCGACTTCCTCGACGAGCTGATGTTCGGTGCCCGGTCGGGCTTCGACGCGGTGGCGGTCACGGAGCACGGCCAGAGCAGCTACGACATGGTGCCCAACCCGGACCTCATCGCCAGCGCGCTGGCCTACATGACCGAGGCCGAGGGCCTCGACGTGGGGATCTACCCGATGGGCCGATCGCTCGGCAAGTCCCGCGAGCCCCTCCGGGCCGCCGAGGAGTACGCGATGATCGACGTGATCAGCGGCGGGCGACTCGTCCCCGGCCTGGTCGTCGGTCTTTCCTACGACGCCAGCATCAACAACGGCGTCCCGCCGCTCGAGGTGCGTCGCCGGTTCGACGAGAACCTCGAACTGGTGCTCCGCGCGTGGAAGGAACAGACACCCTTCGCCTGGAACGGGAAGTACTCCCAGTACCCCATGGTCAACATGTGGCCCCGCCCGCTGCAGACCGACCTGCCCACCTGGATCACCGGCATCGGCAACCCCAACACGATGCAGATGTGCCTCGAGCGCGGATTCGGGTTCAACTACCTCAGCTGGTTCGGCGCGAAGCTGACCGGCAAGCGCATCTTCGACCGGTTCTGGGAGATCGCCGATCAGGTCGGGGTTCCGCGCAACCCCTACCGGCTCGGCTTCCTACAGACCATCGCGGTCTCCGAGACCGACGAGCGAGCCGAGCAGGAGTACGGCGAGCACCTGGAGTACGGCTTCCGCAAGGGACTCGGCTCGATCCCGATGGAGAAGCTCGCGCTCCCCGGCAACATCGACATCCGGGGCGTGCAGGCGCTGCTCAAGGACCCCGGCGACTTCGGCCTCTACAACCAGATGAAGACCGCGACCTACCGCGACCTCGTGGAGGCCGGCGTCGTCATCGCCGGCAGCCCGGCCACAGTGCGTGACCAGCTGATCGAGTTCTGCCGCGACTACGGCATCGGAAACCTGCACGCGATGCTCGGCTTCGGCTCGCTTCCGCGGCACCTGGTCATGAAGAACATCCAGCTTTTCTCCGAAGAGGTCCTCCCGCACCTGCGTGGGCTGTGGACCGACACCGAGCACCAGCACCACTGGTGGCCAGAACGCCTCGGCGGCTCGCCGAGCAGCCCGCAACTTCCCACGAACTCAGGATTGGTGGCAGCACGATGACGACCCAACCGACCATCACCGAAGAGACTGTCGAGGTCTGGAACGGCCGCATCACGATGCGCGTGAAGGTGGCAGGCGCCGGATCCCCACTCCTCTACCTCCACCCCGCTGCCGGGCTGGCCTGGGACCCCTTCCTGAGCCACCTGGCCGAGAGCTACACGGTCTACGCCCCTGAGTTCCCCGGAACCAGTGCCGGCGACCCCTACGCGATCCACCAGGTCGACCACCTGCACGACGCGGTCCTCCTCTACGAAGAGCTGGTCCGCAAGCTGGGCCTGGTCAAACCCGTCGTCATCGGGCAGTCGTTCGGTGGCATGGTGGCCGCCGAACTGGCCTCCCACTTCCCCGACCTGCCGTCCGCGCTGGTCGTACTCGACCCGGTCGGACTCTGGGTCGACGAGCACCCGATCGCCAACTGGGTCGCCACTCCTCCCGACAAGCTGCCCGAGCTGCTCTTCCACGACCCCGCAAGCCCTGCGGCCCAGGCGATGCTTGCCCTGCCTGAGGACCCGGAGCAGCAACGCGCCGCCATCGCCGGCCTGGTCTGGGCGTTCGGCTGCACCGGAAAGTTCGCCTGGCCGATCCCCGACCGCGGGCTCCGCACCAGGCTGCACCGGATCGCGGTCCGCACGCTGATCGTGTGGGGCCGCGAGGACAAGCTCGCCAACGTCGCCTATGCCGGGGAGTTCGCCGATGCCATCACCGGAAGCAAGGTCGCGATCTTCGACAACTGCGGACACATCCCCCAGGTCGAGAAGTACGACGAGACCGTGCAGGCCGTCGACGAGTTCCTCAGCTGACCGCCGCGGAGCAGACATGAAGATCACGAGCATCGAGACCATCCCGTACGCGATCCCGTACGCGAAGCCACTGCGCTTCGCGAGCGGGGAGGTGTCGGTCGCCGAACACGTCCTCGTTCGCGTGCACACCGACGAGGGGCTGGTCGGAACGGCGGACGCACCGCCGCGTCCCTTCACCTACGGCGAGACCCAGGCCGGGATCATCGCCGTGGTGGACGGGATCTTCGCCGATCAGCTGGTGGGTCTCTCGCCCTTGGAACGCGAGATTGCCCACGCTCGAATGGGAAGGACCGTGGGCAACCCGGCGGCCAAGTCGGCCATCGACATGGCTCTGTGGGACCTGGTCGGCCAGCTGCTGGGTGTCTCGGTCACCGAACTGTTGGGCGGGTTCACCGACCGGATGCGGGTCGCGCACATGGTCGGCTTCGCACCGGCGGACCAGATGGTCGCAGAAGCCGAACGTATGCGCGACGAGTTCGGCATCACCACTTTCAAAGTGAAGGTGGGCCGGTACCCGCTCGATCTCGACATCGCCGCATGTACGGCGCTGCGTGAAGCGCTCGGCGACGCAGGCCGAGCTCTACATCGACGGCAACCGGGGATGGACACCGGCCGACTCGGTGCGGGCACTCCACGCGATGGAAGGCCTCAACCTCGCCTTCGCCGAGGAGCTCTGCCCGGCCGACGACGTGATCGGACGGCGCTGGCTAGTGGAGCGGAGCCACATCCCGATCTTCGCCGACGAAAGCGTCGCACGCCCAGGTGAGGTGACCCGCGAGATCCTCGGTGGCGCTGCCACCGGGGTCTCCATCAAGACCGCGCGCACCGGTTTCACCTACTCACAGCGGATCCATCACCTGTGCGAAGGCCTCGGCGTCGACGTCGTGATGGGCAACCAGATCGACGGGCAGATCGGTTCCCTGTGCAGCGCCGCCTTCGGTGCGGCCTATGAGTCGACGTCTCGGCGCCCGGGTGAGCTGTCCAACTTCCTGGACCTGACCGACGACCTGCTTGCAGAGCCGCTGGTGATCGAGGACGGGACGCTGCTCGTCCGCCAGGGCGCCGGACTCGGCATCGCCATCGACGAGGACAAGCTCCGCCACTACCGACAAGACCGCTGAACCTCTGAGCGCCACCCAACCTCAACGAACCAGCAGATCAAAGGAGAACACGATGAGCATCACCCAGGATTCACCCACTGCCGCCGGGTCGGGAGCATCGGCAAGCGAGTCTTTCAAGGCGAGCAAGGAGCGCCGCGGTGCAGCCGACACATCGCCGGAGCGGGTCAGCACGATTGTGTCCGCGGTTCTCAAGGGAGTGCACGCAGCCATCAGCGACAACGACGTCACCTACCCCGAGTTCCAGGCCGCAAAGGCATGGCTCATGGAGGTCGGCGAAACGGGCGAGTGGCCCCTGTTCATGGACGTGTTCGTCGAGCACGTAGTCGAGGAGGTCGCCTCCCGACAGCAGCACGGCACCAAGGGCACTATCGAGGGCCCCTACTACCTGCCCAACCAGGTCCGCCTGCCCTCCACGGCTGTGCTTCCACATCGCGACGACGAAGCGGGAACCCCGCTCACGCTGTCGGGCCAGGTCCGTGACCTCGACGGGACACCCCTTGCCGGCGCAGAGATCGACATCTGGCACGCCGATTCGGATGGCTTCTATTCCGGGTTCGCCCCAGGTCTTCCAGACGGGAACCTCCGGGGTGTGGTCGTCGCCGACGATGCAGGCCAGTTCTCGATCAGCACGGTCCAGCCGGCGCCGTACCAGATCCCGACAGACGGCCCGACAGGCAAGATGATCGAGGCGGCGGGCTGGCACCCGTGGCGTCCCGCGCACCTGCACATCATGGTGCGCGCCGCGGGCCACAGGACCATCACGACGCAGCTCTACTTTGCCGGCGGCGACTGGCTGGACTCCGACGTGGCCGAGGCTGTCAAGCCCGAGCTGGTCCTTGAGCCCAAGGTCGACGAAACCGGCATTGCCCGCGTGACCTACGACTTCGAGCTCGAGCAGGCGTAGGCACCGACAGACCATCTGGCGAGGGAGGTGACGACGATGCTGTTCCACGTGCGCATGGACGTAGCGGTTCCGTACGACCTCGATGCAGAGGTCCGCGCTGAGCTGGTCGCCCACGAAAGGGCAAGGGCGGAGGAGCTGCAACGGGCAGGAACCTGGGTTCACCTATGGCGAGTCGTCGGCAAGTACAGCAACATCAGCATCTTCGACGTCACCTCGTCAGACGAGCTGCACGAGATCCTGTGGTCCCTCCCGCTGTTCCCCTACATGGATGTCGAGGTCACCCCGCTGACCCAACACCCCTCCGCAATCGACCAGCCACCGGCAGGGTCAGGGCAATGACGCGAAGTGGAGTCGTGTGGGAGGACCTGTCCGACGTGCCGCAGCATTGGGCAGGGTGCGTGGTCACGATCGGAGTCTTCGACGGATTCCATCGTGGACACCAAGCCCTGGTCCGGCGCGCTCGCACACGCGCGCGCCGGCTCGGCGTACCACTCGTCCTGATGACCTTCGACCCACACCCACGATCGGTCACGAAACCCGGCTCCACGCCCGCGCTCCTGCTGTCCGTTGAGGAGCGAGTCGCGATGGCGCACGCCCTCGGCGTGGACGTTGTCCTCGTCCTACCGTTCACGCACTCGATTGCGTCGATCCCCGCCGAAGAGTTCGTCGGTCAGGCACTGATCGCGTCCCTGAAGGCGAAGGCCGTCGTCATCGGTGCGAACTTCCGCTTCGGCGCGGGAGGGCGCGGCGACATCTCCGATGCTCCAGGACCTCGCTGTCCAAGGTGGCTTCGACGTCGAAGTCGTGGCCCCCATCGAGACCGCGGGGCGTACCTGCTCCTCCACCGAGGTTCGGCGATGCCTCGCGGAGGGTGACACTCGCGGAACCCAGGCGCTCCTAGGTCGCCTCCACCTCCATGTTCTGCCCGGCCTCCTCAGCATGGACAGTCATGCCTGACCTTGTCCTTTCGGCCACGCATCTGGCGGGATCACCGGGTGACGGTGACCTACTTATCGTGGGGCCATCCCTCGGTACGTCCGTGACGGCGCTGTGGTCTGAGTGCGCGAACGTCCTGCGCGACAAGTTCGAGGTCGTCGGTTGGGACCTACCTGGCCACGGTCACAGCGACCCAGCACGCGGCTTCTCCGTGGCCGACCTCGCCGACGCAGTGGTCACCCTCGCGGAGGGTTCGCGATCCGAGGGGCAGCGTTGCTGGTACGCCGGGGTCTCGCTCGGCGGCGCGGTCGGCATCGAGCTGGCGATGCGCGACCAGCCGTTCGAGGCAGTCGTCGTCATTGCCTCCGCCGCCAAGGTCGGTGATCCAGGCTGCCTGGCACGAGCGCGCAGCCCTGGTCCGTCGGGCTGGAACGACGGTCATGGTCGACCCCTCGTCGCAACGCTGGTTCGCCCCCGGCTTCGCTGATCGAGAACCAGATGTGGCCACGCGTCTCCTCGCCTCGCTGACGGAAACCGACCGTGAGTCGTACGCCGCAGCCTGCGAGGCGTTGGCGGAGTTCGACCTCCGTCCTCGCCTCCCAGACGTCGTGGTTCGGCTTCTCCTGATGCCTGGGTCGAAGGACCAGGTGGTGTCGGTTCCGGCGGCTGCCGAGACCGCGGACAACGCGCCGGGCGCGAAGATGCAGGTCCTCGAGGGGTGCGGCCACCTCCCCTCCGCCGAGCACCCAACGGAAGTGGCCGGGGTACTCCGCGACTTCTTCAGACCCGACACGCCGAGAGCGAACCATCATGACCACTGACGCGTTCCTGTACGACGCAGTGCGGACCCCATTCGGCCGCTACGGCGGAGCCCTCAGCAGCGTGCGCCCCGACGATCTCGGTGCCCTGGTCATCCGGGAACTGTTAGCCCGCCACGAGAACCTCGACCCTACGCAGATCGACGAGGTCGTGTTCGGCAACGCCAACGGCGCCGGGGAAGACAACCGCAACGTGGCTCGCATGGCAGGTCTCCTTGCCGGGCTGCCCACCTCCGTGCCGGGCGTCACCGTCAACCGCCTGTGCGGCTCGAGTCTCGAGGCGGCGATCATCGGCTCTCGACAGATCGCAGTCGGTGAGGCGGACGTGGTGGTCGTCGGTGGCGTGGAGTCGATGAGCCGTGCACCGTGGGTGCTGCCCAAACCGGCGAAGGCGTTTCCCACAGGTGACGCCGCTCTAGCGTCGACGACGCTGGGCTGGCGGCTGGTCAACCCAGCGATGCCGGATGAGTGGACGGTGTCGCTCGGTGAGGCTACCGAGCTCCTCCGCGAGCGCGAGGGCATCGGGCGAGACGAGCAGGACGCGTTCGCCCTGCACTCCCACGAGTCGGCGGCACGAGCGTGGGACGACGGCTTCTACGACGACCAAGTCGTGTTCGCCTCCGGCACCGAGCTCAAGCGCGACGAGTCGATCCGGGCGGGGACCAGCATCGACCAGCTCGCGGGCCTGAAGCCGGTGTTCCGGACCGACGGCACGGTGACCGCCGGAAACGCATCTCCCCTGAGCGACGGTGCTTCGGCAGCCCTCATCGGGTCACCCGGTGTCGCCGACACGCTCGGCACACCCCTGGCCAGGATCGCAGGACGCGCAGCTGCAGCCCTAGATCCGCAGTACTTCGGCTTCGCGCCGGTCGAGGCTGCCAACCTTGCGCTCAAGCGCGCCGGGATCAGCTGGACGGACATCGGTGCGGTCGAGCTCAACGAAGCCTTTGCTGCCCAGTCGCTCGCTTGCATCAAGACATGGGACATCGACCCGGCCATCGTCAACGCCCACGGCGGCGCGATCGCGATCGGCCACCCGCTCGGCGCATCGGGCACCCGCATCCTTGGCACGCTCGCCCGGTCCCTGCAAGCCTCGGGGGAGCGGTGGGGGGTCGCAGCGATCTGCATCGGTGTCGGCCAGGGACTCGCCGTCGTGCTCGAGAACGTGAGCAGGTGACCTCGATGGTGAAGTTCCCCGACACTCCGGACCAAGCCGTCGCAGGTGTCGAGGACGGTGCGGTGGTGATGATCGGAGGCTTCGGTGCAGCGGGCCAGCCGGTCGAGCTGATCGAGGCCCTCATTCGTCAGGGCGCGACCAACCTCACCGTCGTCAACAACAACGCCGGCAACGGCGACCGCGGCCTGGCGGCCTTGATCGGCGCCGGTCGGGTGCGCAAGATGATCTGCTCCTTTCCACGCCAGGTCGACTCACACCTGTTCGACGCCGCGTACCGAGCCGGGACGATCGAGCTCGAGCTGGTCGCGCAGGGCAACCTGGCAGAACGGATCCGGGCAGCAGGCGCTGGGATCGGCGGCTTCTTCACACCCACCGGCTTCGGCACGCCTCTGGCCGAGGGCAAGGAGACCAGGGTGATCGACGGTCGTGGGTACATCCTCGAGTACCCAATCCGCGCAGACTTCGCGCTGGTGAAGGCGCATGCCGCCGACGGGCTCGGCAATCTGGTCTATCGCAAGACAGCCCGCAACTTCGGGCCGGTCATGGCCACCGCCGCGCGAACCACGATCGTTCAGGTCCAGAGCGTCGTCCCCATCGGCGCACTCGACCCGGAAAACATCGTCACTCCGTGCATCTACGTCGATCGCGTCGTCCAAGTTCAACCGAACGCGCAGCTGTCGGAGGTTGGCCAGTGACCGGCCTCGATGCGCCCCTCAACCGCGATCAGCTCGCCGCCCTTGTTGCACGCGACATCCCGCGAGGTTCATTCGTGAACCTGGGCATCGGGCTGCCGACGAGAGTGGCCAACTACCTCAGCGCAGAGGATGGTGTCTTCCTGCATACGGAGAACGGCCTGTTAGGCATGGGTCCTGAGGCACGCGATGATCAGGTCGACCCGGACCTGATCAACGCCGGCAAGGTCCCGGTCACGGCGCTCCCCGGTGCGTCGTACTTCCACCACGCGGATTCGTTCGCGATGATGCGCGGCGGACACCTCGACATCTGCGTGCTCGGCGCGTACCAGGTGTCAGCCAGTGGTGACCTTGCCAACTGGCATACAGGTCGCCAAGATGACATCCCAGCTGTCGGCGGGGCGATGGATCTGGCCATTGGCGCAAAGCAGACCTTCGTCATGATGGACCTGCTCGCGCGCGATGGCGGCCCCAAGTTCGTGCCGGCACTGCACATACCCGCTGACCGGAGTGCGCTGCGTGTCTCGGGTCTACACCGAGCTCGCCGTCTTCGAGCTCAACAACGACGAGGTTGTTGTTCGTCAGCTGTTCGGCGTCGACCTAGCCAAGTTGCAGTCGCTCGTTGACATACCCCTTGTCGATGGAGCCTTGAGGCCGAGCTGTACATAGCTGCAGGCGTTCTCGTGCTCAACATCAAACGTGTCTGTCTTGCCCTCGCAGCAGCCCTCCTCTGGCTGCTGCTCCTGCCGTTTGTTGCCGGCCCGGCTCAAGCCGCCTCAGCGGTCAGGATCGGAGCCGTCCAATACGACTCGCCTGGCAGTGACACAGGCAGCAACACGAGCGTCAACGCCGAATGGGTTCGGATCACCAACCACAGCAGCGTCACAAAGACGCTCACTGGCTGGACACTGCGTGACACCTCCAACCACGTGTCGCGTTCGGTCGAACGGGCGAACGAGTCTCGAAGCCAAGCGCGAGTCAGTCGTCGGGGTCGAAGAGCCTGAGGAACTTCTCCCGTGGGATCAGCACGCGTCGGCCGAGCTTGACCGAGGGGATCGTGCCATTCTCGATACCGGCCGTGACCGTCCGGGGGTCAACGCCGAGGGCTGCTGCCGCATCGGTGCGGGTGATGACCAGGTTGGACGCGCTGCGCAGCATCTCGATGGTCATGGTGGCTGCTCTCATGTCGCATCTCCCTGCATCCCGCGTCCTGGGTGACCCTGACTGTACACGTTCGCGCTTGGTGTTTCAAGAACGACGGTGTATGTTTCCTACATGGAGCAACGGCGACGAGGGAACCCAGCCGGAAACACCAACGCGCATGTAGCGGCAAACTTGCGCAGCGCGCGGCAGGCGATCGGCATGGACCTGCGGACGCTCTCCGAGCGGGTCAAGGAGACCGGGCGGGCGATGTCGCCGTCGGCGTTGAGCAAGATCGAGAACGGCGACCGGCGAGTGGACGTCGACGACCTGACCGTCTTCGCCTACATCCTGCAGACGACGCCGGCGACACTGCTGGTCCCACCCGAGGGTGCCTCTCCTCCAACCGGCGTGCCCAGCGGCCAGTACAACCTCGAGGAGATCCAGGCGTGGGTCCGGGGTCAGGCCAAATTCACCACCGAGGACCTCGCCCGCTACTGGAAGGACGAGTACTTCTCCGCGGTCAGTTCCATCCACTACTACGAGAACCTCATGGTGCAGTACGCAGAGGACGGCAAGGGCAACCAGATGCACCGCAACACCTACGAGGAGCGGTTGGCCTCATTCCGCGCGCGTCGCGATGCTGCTCGCGTCCGACTCCTCATGCTCGACCCCGATGCCCTGCCCGCCCCTCGTGACGCCGCAGCTGACGGGTGGGCTTGAGATGTCGGAGAAGCCGGTCCGGCGTTCTCGCTCCCGGCACGCGGGATCGATCACGTCCTACGCGACCCAGGGTGGTCACCGGTGGAGGTTCCAGATCTATGTCCCTAAGGACCCCGAGCGGCCCGAGCTCGGCGACACGCGGCTCACGCGCGGCGGGTTCAAGAGCCTCGACGAGGCACAACGAGTGCTCGCGGAGGCATTGGCGAAGAAGAAGTCCAACGCCCGGTTCCAGGCCAAGGCCCCCACCATCGGCGAGTACGCCGAACGCTGGATCGCCGGGCTGCGGCTGCAGAACTCCACAATCCAGGGCTACCAGAAGATCATCCGCAACCACGTCACCCCCTACCTCGGCGCAATCCAGCTCGACAAGCTCACCGCCACCAGGATCGCGGCCCACTACCGACAGCTCGAGACCTCCGGCCGCCGCGACGGACCGGGGTACGGGAAGCCGCTGTCGGCCAACACCGTCTCCAAGGTCCACGTCCTGCTGGCCGCAATGCTCGACGCCGCCGTCGACGACGGGTTGATCCTGCTGAACCCCGCCAAGAAGAAGCGCACCGTCAACCCTCCCCGCGTCGGTCAAGTGCGTGCACAGAAGCCAGAGATCATCACCTGGACCGGTCCGCAGCTCCACGCCTTCCTGGCCTGGAATCACGACGAGTTCGATGACGACCTCTTCCCGCTGTGGCGCACCATCGCCTACACCGGCATGCGTCGCTCCGAGGCGCTAGCGCTGCGCTGGGGCGATCTGAACTTCATCACTGGAAGGCTCGGGATCAGGCGGGCCGCCGATGTGGTCGAACGCAACAAGGCGAAGACCACCAAGACAGGATCAGCCCGAGTTCTCGACATCGACTCCGAGACCCTCGCCGTGCTCAAGGCGTACAAGGCGAAGCGGGGAGTCATCTCGCTGAGCCTCGCCCGTGCGGACTCCTACGTGTTCGGGAACGACGCGGGCGAGATCCGCTCGCCCAACGAGGTCAGCCGGCGCTGGACCTCCCGCGTCCAGCGGGCGCAGGTCGAAATCGACGAACTGCCGCGAGTCACCCTGAAGGGCCTGCGGCATACGCACGCGACCCTGCTGCTCGAGCTGGGGGAGCACCCGAAGGTCGTTCAAGAGCGTCTTGGGCACTCCACGATCACCACGACGATGAACATCTACAGCCACGTCACGCCGACGATGCAGAAGGCCGCAGTGGATCGCTTTGCAGCGCATCTCGATGGGGCTTAGCACATATTTCAGCACCTGAGCCGCAAAGGCGCCCTGCCCTGGTCCATGAAGGCCCAGGTCAGAGCCGCCTTACTACTGGCGGAGGATAGGGGATTCGAACCCCTGAGGGCGTTAACCCAACCCGCTTTCCAAGCGAGCGCCATAGGCCACTAGGCGAATCCTCCGCCGGAGAGGCTACCGTCGGGGGGCCTCGCAGCCGAAATCGGCCTCGTGGCGGGGTGCAGCCCGGATTCGGATCGACCCGCCACCCTCCTCTACACTCGGGCCAACCCCCCGTGCGGCGACATCTGGCCGAACTCCCCCAGGGCCGGAAGGCAGCAAGGGCAGGCAAGCTCTGTCGGGTGCATGGGGGGCCTTTCCATCCCTCCGTCGTCCCGCGGTTGTCTTGTCAGAGGGGCTGGTTAGGGTTCAGGCGTGGAGCCCTCCCTCGCGCTGTACCGCCGCTACCGGCCGGAGTCCTTCGCCGAGGTGATCGGCCAGGACCACGTGACCGAGCCGCTGCGCGCCGCGCTCGCCAACAACCGGGTCAACCACGCCTACCTGTTCTCCGGCCCGCGCGGCTGCGGCAAGACCACGAGCGCCCGGATCCTGGCCCGCTCGCTCAACTGCGAGAAGGCGCCGGTCGCCGACCCGTGCGGCGAGTGCCAGTCGTGCCGCGACCTCGCCCGGGGCGGCCCGGGCTCACTCGACGTGATCGAGATCGACGCGGCGTCCCACAACGGTGTCGACGACGCCCGTGACCTGCGCGAGCGGGCGTTCTTCGCACCGGTCAGCAGCCGCTACAAGGTCTACATCATCGACGAGGCCCACATGGTGACCACGGCGGCGTTCAACGCGCTGCTCAAGCTGGTCGAGGAGCCGCCCGAGCACATCAAGTTCATCTTCGCCACGACCGAGCCGGAGAAGGTGCTGCCGACGATCCGGTCGCGCACGCACCACTACCCGTTCCGGCTGATCCCGCCGCGCACGCTCTCGACGTACCTCGCCGAGCTCTGTGACAAGGAGGGCGTCCGGATCGAGCCGGCCGCGCTCCCGCTCGTGGTCCGCGCGGGCGGCGGCTCGGCCCGCGACACGCTCTCCGTGCTCGACCAGCTGCTGGGCGGTGTTGGTGCCGCCGGGGTGACGTACGACGTCGCGGCCGGGCTGCTCGGCTATACGCCCGACACGCTGCTCGACGAGGTGGTCGACGCGTTCGCGGCCGCCGACGGTTCCACCGTGTTCGGGGTCGTCGACAAGGTGATCGAGACCGGCCAGGACCCGCGTCGCTTCACCGAGGACGTCCTGCGCCGGCTCCGCGACCTCGTGATCATCGCCGCGGTCCCCGACGCGCCGGCCTCGGGCCTGATCGACGTCCCGGAGGACCAGGCCGAGCGCCTGGTCGCGCAGGCGGCGCGGTTCGGCAAGTCCGAGCTGGTCCGGGCGGCCGACCTGCTGGCCGCCGGCCTCACCGAGATGCGCGGTGCAACCGCTCCCCGGCTGCTGCTGGAGATGATCTGCGCCCGGGTGCTGCTGCCCGGTGCCGACCACGGCACCGAGGGCCTCGCCGCCCGGCTCGACCGGCTGGAGCGCCGGATCAGCATCGGCGGGATGCCTGTCCTGAGCAGCGAGCGCAGCGAGCGTGTCGAAGGGCCTGTCCTGAGCAGCGAGCGTGTCGAAGGGCCTGTCGAGAGCAGCGAGCGTATCGAGGGGCCTGCGCCGGCCACCGCGCCGTCCCCGGTGGTCGAGGAGCGAGGCTCGAGCGTCCCGCAGACCCCCGTGCCCGAGCCCCAGCCGGCGTCCGAGGCCCATCCGGTGGTCGAAACTGTCGAGACGCCGGCGGCGGCGTCGACCTCCGGCGGACTCGGCCTCGCGGACGTCCGCCGGATCTGGCCCGACCTGCTCGAGCGGATCAAGACCATGCGTCGCTTCACCTGGATGCTGCTCAGCCAGAACGCCCAGGTCGTGGGCGTCGAGGGCAACGTGCTCACGCTCGGCTTCAAGAACGCCGGCGCCAGGGAGTCGTTCGCCGGCGGCGGCAGCGACGAGATCCTGCGCCAGGCGCTGATCGACATGGTGGGCGCCGACTGGAAGGTCGAGGCGATCATCGACCCGTCCGCCCAGCCGGGCGCGACGCCGCCCCCAACGGTGACGAAGCCGGCGGTCGAGCCCCGGCGGGCCGCGGCCCCGGACCCGACCCCGGCCGCGCCCGACGCTCCTCCGGACTGGGCCGCCTCCGGCGAGTCGCCGCAGCGCGGACCCGCCTCGCCGGAGATGGTTGCCGAGGAGCGCGCGAAGCGCGCGTCTCGAAGCGCAGTGGCCATGGCCCGGGACGGCATCACCCCCACCCGCAGCGGGGCGGAGCAGGAGACGACCGCGCCCCACAACGACCCCGACGCAGCCGCCGACCGTGACGACGCCGATGCTGACGACAGCGGGCTGCAGGGAGCGGAGCTGCTCCAGCGCGAGCTGGGCGCCACCGTGATCGAGGAGATCCCGCACGAATGAGCTTCCAGAAGGAGACGAGATGAGCGAGAACCCGTTCGGTGAGGGATTCGACATGAGTGCCCTGCTCCAGCAGGCCCAGGCCATGCAGGAGCAGCTGATTTCCGCCCAGGCCGAGCTGGCCGGGACCACCGTCGACGGCACAGTCGGCGGTGGGCTGGTGACAGCCACCGTCAGCGGCACCGGCGAGCTGGTCGGGGTGCAGGTCAAGGCCGGCTCGTTCGACCCCGACGACCCCGACAGCCTCGCCGACCTCGGCGACCTCGTGGTGGCGGCGTACCGCGACGCGAAGTCCCGGGCAGATGCCCTCGCCCAGGACAAGCTCGGCCCGATGGCCGGCGGTCTCGGCGGCCTCGGCGGCCCCGGTGGCGCGGAGCCCGGCGCGCCCGGCCTGCCCGGCGGCTTCGGTGTATGAAGGTGCGCTGCAGGACCTGATCGACGAGCTGGGCCGGCTGCCCGGCGTCGGTCCCAAGAGCGCGCAGCGGCTGGCCTTCCACCTGCTCGCGAGCGACCCTGCCGACGTGCGACGCCTCGCCGACGCCCTGCTCGAGGTCAAGGCGCGGGCCCGTTTCTGCTCGACCTGCGGCAACGTCTCCGAGGAGGAGCAGTGTCGGATCTGCCGCGACCCGCGCCGCGATGACGCGCTGATCTGCGTGGTCGAGGAGCCCAAGGACGTGGTCGCGATCGAGCGCACCCGCGAGTTCCGGGGCCGCTACCACGTGCTCGGCGGCGCGATCTCGCCGCTCGACGGCATCGGCCCCGAGCAGCTGCGCGTGCGCGAGCTGATCGCGCGGCTCAACGACGGCACGGTCACCGAGATCATCCTGGCCATGGACCCGAACATCGAGGGCGACGCCACTGCGGCGTATCTCACGAGGATGCTGGTCCCGATGGGGTTGACCGTGACCCGGCTGGCGAGTGGACTGCCGGTGGGTGGTGATCTCGAGTACGCCGACGAGATCACGCTCGGCCGGGCCTTCGCGGGCCGGCGCAGTGCCAGTGAGTGATGAGAGGGACCCGTGAGCGACTTCGACGTCGAGGACTTCGCGCAGCAGATAGCCGACCAGGCCGAGAGCTACCTGGTCGCGCTGCAGGCGATCTCCCGTGAGGAGGCCGGCAGCAGCGCCGTATCCCTCCTGCTGCTCGAGGTGAGCCAGATCCTGCTCGCTGGTGCGCGGCTCGGCGCCCAGAGCGACTTCGGGGTCGAGGAGGAGTTCCAGCCCGACGTCGGGCCCGACCCCGACCTCGACGCGATGCGCGAACGGCTCGCGGCGCTGCTCGACGGCGTCGACGCCTATGTCTACAACTTCGACCCGTACGACCCCGAGCTGGTCGGGGCCAAGCTGTCCGACGAGCTGACCAGCATCGCGACGGCGCTGGCCAACGGCCTGCGGCACTTCCGGGCCGGCAACGTGGCCGAGGCGCTCTGGTGGTGGCAGTTCTCCTACGTCGCCCACTGGGGCAACGAGGCCAGCGGGGCACTCCGCGCGCTCCAGTCGATCGTCAGCCACGACCGGCTCGACACCGACATCGAGGGCGAGCAGGACGTGATCGAGGAGGCGTCCGCAGTGCTGGACAGCGCCAAGGCCGGGCCCGAGCCTCGATAGACTCGGCCACGACCTTTCCCCGATCCGCAGGCTGGAGGGATCCGCTGTGGGTGTTGTCGTGCAGAAGTACGGCGGTTCCTCGGTCGCCGACGCCGCCGGCGTCAAGCGCGTCGCCCAGCGCATCGCCGACACCCGGCGGGCCGGCAACGACGTCGTGGTCGTGGTGTCCGCGATGGGCGACACCACCGACGAGCTGATCGACCTCGCCGAGCAGGTCTCCCCACTGCCGGCCCCGCGCGAGCTCGACATGCTGCTGACCGCGGGCGAGCGGATCTCGATGGCGCTGCTGGCGATGGCGATCGGCAACCTGGGCCTCGACGCCCGCTCGTTCACCGGCAGCCAGGCCGGCGTGATCACCGACGGAGCCCACGGCCGAGCCAAGATCATCGACGTCACGCCGGGCCGGATCGAGCAGGCGCTGCAGGTCGGGGCGATCGCGATCGTGGCCGGCTTCCAGGGCGTCAGCCAGGGCACCAAGGACATCACCACGCTCGGTCGCGGCGGCTCCGACACGACGGCGGTCGCGCTCGCGGCGGCGCTCGAGGCCGACGTGTGCGAGATCTACAGCGACGTCGACGGCGTGTTCACCGCCGACCCGCGGATCGTGCCCACGGCCCGCAAGCTCGACAAGGTCACCTACGAGGAGATGCTCGAGATGGCCGCGTGCGGGGCGAAGATCCTGCACCTGCGGTGCGTCGAGTACGCCCGTCGTTTCGACCTCCCGATCCACGTCCGCTCGTCGTTCAGCAACCGCAACGGCTCGTGGATCGCCGGCTCCATCGACGAACTGAAGGACAGGGACATGGAACAAGCGATCATCGCCGGCGTGGCGCACGACCGCAGCGAGGCCAAGATCACCGTGGTGGGTGTCCCCGACAAGGTCGGCGAGGCGGCCCGGATCTTCGAGGCGCTCGCCGGGTCCGGCATCAACCTCGACATGATCGTCCAGAACATCTCCGCCGCCGCCACCAGTCTCACCGACATCTCGTTCACGCTGCCCCGCACCGACGGGCAGACGGCGATGCAGGCGCTCGCAGCGCTGCAGTCCGAGGTCGGCTTCGCCTCGCTGCTCTACGACGACCAGATCGGCAAGGTGTCGCTGATCGGCGCCGGCATGCGCTCCCACCCGGGCGTCACCGCGAAGTTCTTCACCGCTCTCGCCGCGGCCGGCGTCAACATCGAGATGATCTCGACGTCCGAGATCCGGATCTCGGTGGTCGTCGACGAGGCGGACGTCGACGCCGCCGTCGCCGCCACCCACTCGGCGTTCGAGCTCGACGCCGACGAGGTCGAGGCCGTGGTCTACGGCGGGACGGGTCGATGACTTCCCCCACCAGCAAGGCCGTCCGGCTCGGCGTGGTCGGCGCGACCGGCCAGGTCGGCGTCGCGATGCGGCAGATCCTGCTGGAGCGCGGCTTCCCGGTCGAGGAGGTGAGGTTCTTCGCATCCTCACGCTCGGCCGGCACGGTGCTGCCGTTCGGCGAGCGCCAGGTCACGGTCGAGGACTCGGAGACCGCCGACCCGAGCGGACTCGACATCGCGGTCTTCTCCGCCGGCGCCACCGCCTCGCGGGCGCTGGCGCCCCGGTTCGCCGACGCCGGGGTGGTCGTGGTCGACAACAGCTCCGCGTGGCGCATGGACGACGAGGTGCCGCTGGTGGTGAGCGAGGTCAACCCCGACACCATCGACCTCGCGCTCTCCGGCCGCCGGATCATCGCCAACCCGAACTGCACGACGATGGCAGCGATGCCCGTGCTGAAGCCGCTGCACGACGAGGCGGGACTGGTCCGGATGGTCGCGTCGACGTACCAGGCAGTCAGCGGCAGTGGTGTCGCCGGCGTGGACGAGCTCGCCGACCAGGTCGCCGCGGCCGGTGACAAGGCGCGCGAGCTGGCGTACGACGGTGAGGCGATCGACTTCCCGGCGCCGGTGAAGTACCAGCGCACCATCGCCTACAACGTGGTCCCGCTCGCGGGCTCGATCGTCGACGACGGCCTCGAGGAGACCGACGAGGAGCAGAAGCTGCGCAACGAGACGCGCAAGATCCTCGGCATCCCCGACCTCCGGGTCAGTGGGATCTGCGTGCGGGTGCCGGTGTTCACGGGCCACTCGCTGGCGATCAACGCCGAGTTCGAGCGGCCGCTGACCGTCGCCCGGGCGCGCGAGCTCCTGGCCGGTGCGCCCGGCGTCGAGCTGTCCGACGTGCCGAACCCGCTCCAGGCGGCGGGCCGCGACCCGTCGTACGTCGGCCGGCTGCGGCACGACCCCGGGGTCGACGACGAGCGCGGGCTGGCGCTGTTCGTCAGCAACGACAACCTGCGCAAGGGTGCCGCGCTCAACACCGTGCAGATCGCGGAGCTGGTCGCCGCGCGGCTCTGAGGACCGACAGGAGGCAGGCGTGTCCGGCTTTCCCGAGCTGATGCACACCGCCCTGGACGCCACCGACGTCCGGGGGCTCGCCGAGTTCTACCGCGAGCTGCTGGGCGTGCGCTACCGCCCGGGCGACGAGCCACCGACCGACGGCAGCGCCGACGACGAGGACTGGCTCGTGCTGGTCGACGCCGACGGCAGCCGCGTGCTGGCCTTCCAGGAGGTGCCGACCCTGGACCGGCCCACGTGGCCCACGCACGACGTACCTAAGCAGATGCACCTGGACTTCCGGGTGGCCACGGTCGCCGAGCTGCGGCGACACCGTGAACGGGCGGAACAGCTCGGGGCCACGTTGCTCTTCGACCGCACCGACGACCCGGAAGAGGCGCTGTACGTGCTGGCCGACCCGGCGGGCCACCCGTTCTGCATCCTGGTCGGCTAGAGCCCGCGGATGCCGGCGTCCTCCGGCTCCTCGGCCTCGTCGTCCTCGGTTTCGATGAAGGTGCGGGTGACCCACCACGCCAGCAGGTACGTCAGCGCGCTCAGCGCCGGGATCACGATCACCATCCACCACTCGCCGATGGAGGGGAGCAGGAAGAGCATCGCGACCACCGCGACCAGCCCGACGGCCAGGAACGACGAGCTCATCGGGTCGCTGACCCGCCAGGCCTTCAGCAGCACGGCGCCGAGCAGCACGCCCAGCGTCATGATCGCGATCAGCAGGGGCAGGCCGACGGGACCGCAGCTGCCGCTGCCGCGCACCAGCTCGCAGCCGCGCGAGGAGAGGAACGTGAGGGCGACGATGACAAGTCCGACCACCACGCCCGTCACCACCGAGGCGATCGGCGCCGACAACGGCGGCAGGGTCGGTGGCGTGCGCTCCTTGCGGACCCTGGCCGGCTTCGCTGGTCGCTCCGGCGTCGGGTCCGGCTCCGGCTCCGGGGGCGGGGGTGCCTCCGCCTCGACCGGTGTCTCCGCGACGGTCTCCGCGGGCGGCTCCTCGGCCGCCTTGTCCTGCTTCCGGCGTCGCCGGAAGCTCAGCTTCGGCAGCTCCAGCTTGGACTCGTCGGCGTCGCCCGGCTTCGTGCTGTCGGGTTCCTCAGCCATGCCGCGAGTCTGCCACGGAGGCGGGACCGCCTGACCGGCTTCCCGGCCGCGGCGGGGCCGTGAGAAACGACAGAGCTCCCGGCCAGCAGGATGCTGACCGGGAGCTCGTGTGGTGGGTCGGGCTGACAGATCCCGATTTGAACCTGCGGCCTCCTCGTCCCGAACGAGGCGCGCTACCAAGCTGCGCCACAGCCCGAATGCGTTCGGGAGTCTACCGGAGCCTGTCGTGTGGTTTGACCAGGGCCCGCGCCCCCTCAGCCCACCGGCGTGAGCGTGGCGAGCGTCGCCTCGGGGCGGCAGCAGAAGCGCACCGGGGCGTACGGCGAGGTCCCCGCGCCGGCGGACACGTGGAGCCACGACGATCGCGGGTCGCCGGGTCGGGAGCCGGCCGGGTGCCGGTGCAGCCCCTTCGCCCTGCCGGTGTCGAGGTCGCAGTTGGTGACCAGCGCGCCGTAGAACGGCAGGCACAGCTGGCCGCCGTGGGTGTGGCCGGCGAAGGTCACGTCGTACCCGTCGTCCGCGAACTGGTCCAGCACCCGGAGGTACGGCGCGTGCGCGACGCCGATCCGGAGGTCCGCGTCGGCAGGTGCCGGTCCTGCCACCGAGGACAGGTCGTCGAGCCGCAGGTGCGGGTCGTCGACACCCGCGAACGCGAGTCGTGACCCGAGCACCTCGAGCCGGCCGCTGGCGTTGTTCAGGTCCAGCCAGCCGTGGGCGGTGAACGCCGCGCGCAGGTCCTCGATCGGAAGCTTCGGTGTGTGGGTGGTCCGCCCGCCGTCGTCGGTCATCAAGTACCAGGCCGGGTTGCGCGGCGTCGGCGCGTAGTAGTCGTTCGAGCCGAACACGAACACGCCCGGCACGTCGAGCAGCGGGCCGAACCCGGCCAGCGTCGGCGGCACCGCGTCGAGGTGGGCGAGGTTGTCGCCGGTGTTGACGACCAGGTCGGGCTCGAGCCGCGCCAGCGAGCGCAGCCAGGCCCGCTTCCTGCCCTGGCTCGGCGTCAGGTGCAGGTCGCTGACGTGGAGGACCCGGATCGGCCGGGCTCCCGGGGGCAGGCACGGGATCTCGACCTCGCGGAGCGTGAAGCTGCGGACCTCGATGCCGGCGGCGTACGCGAGGCCGGCAAGGCCCGCCGCGGTACCGGCCGTGGCCACCTTCAGGAGGGGGGACGTCCGCGTGTCTGCCACGCGGCAAGGCTGTCACACTGGCCCCCATGAGCGACCTCAAGGACCGCCTCCGCGCCGATCTCACCACCGCGATCAAGGCGCGTGACGAGGTGCGGTCGTCCACCCTGCGGATGGTGCTGACCGCGATCACCAACGCCGAGGTCTCCGGCAAGCAGGCCCGCGAGCTCACCGACGACGACGTGCTCGGCGTGCTCACCAGCGAGTCCAAGAAGCGGCGCGAGGCGTCGGAGGCTTTCGACGACGCCGGCCGCGCGGAGATGGCCGCCAAGGAGCGATCGGAGGCCGCCGTGATCGCCGACTACCTCCCGGAGCAGCTCACGGCCCAGGAGATCTCCGACCTGGTCGCCTCGACGATCGCGACGCTCGGCGTGCAGGACGAGGGCATGCGCGCGATGGGCAAGGTCATGGGCGCGGTCCAGGGCCAGACCAAAGGTCGTGCCGACGGTGGTGCCGTCGCCGCGGAGGTACGTCGCCAGCTGGGGTGAGCCGAAGCTGAGCCGCTTCGCTCAGCCCGGCCCTCACTCCCCGCCGCCGCCGTTGCCGTTGCCGCCACCGCCGTTGCCGCCACCGCCGTTGCCGCCACCGCCGTTGCCGCGACCGCCGTTGCCGCCACCTCGGCGCGGGTTGTTGCGCTCGCGCGGCTGGTTGTTGTTGCCGCCGCCGTTCGAGCCGGCGAAGTTCGCGCCGTTCGACGGATAGACGGTGATCGCCGAGCCCGGGAGCGCGGCAGTGCCACCGTCAGGGCTCTGCCCGGCGATCACACCCGGCGCCCGGCGGGAGTCGATCACGGAGCCGACCACCGGCGTGAACCCGGCGGCCGACAGGGTCGAGACCGCCTGTCCGATGCTCATGTCGATCGTGCTCGGCACCACCTGTGACCCCTTCGGAACCGGTGCGGCACCGGGCCGCACGAAGTCCTCGTCGGGCAGCCAGCGTGCGATCGCCTTCATCGAGTCGCCCCAGAGGGGACCCGCGACGGTCGAGCCGAAGGCCCGGCCGGCGTTGACGCCGCCGACGGTCTGGAAGTTCAGCGTGATCGGCGTGCCCCGACTGTTGGCGCCGGCCACCATCGCGACCGTGGCCAACGACGGCGTGTAGCCGTCGAACCAGACCGCCTTGTTGTCCTGGATGGTGCCGGTCTTGCCGGCGGACGGCTTGCCGATCTGGAGCGCCGAGCCGAAGCCACCCTCCATCACGCCGCGCAGGATGTCGTTGACGGTGTCGGCGGTGTACTTCGACATCACCCGCTTGCAGACCGGCTCGTACTTCTTGAAGAGCTTGCCCTCGCTGTTGAGGATCTCGGTCACGGGCTTGGAGTCGCAGTGGACACCGCGGTTGGCGAAGGTCGCGTACGCGCCCGCCATCTCCAGCGGGCTGACGCTCGGCACGCCGAGCGTGAACGACGGCACGCGCTCGTGGTTCGGGTCGGTCAGCTCCACACCCATGGACCGGGCCAGCCGGTAGGGCTTGCACAGGCCGGTGCGCTGCTCGAGCTGCACGTAGAAGGTGTTCACCGAGTCCTGCGTGCCGGTGTACAGGGTGGGCGCCGGCGGGGCACTGGTCGAGTTGCCGACCGGGTAGGGCTGGGTGGAGGGGTAGTTGCCGTCACAGTCGGGGAAGCTCCCCTGGTTGAGCACGATCTGGCTGGGCGCCCGGATCGCGGTCGTCGGCGGGATGCCCTGCTCCAGCGCGCTGGCGAGCACGAACACCTTGAACGTCGACCCCGCCTGGAACCCACCCGAGTCACCGAGGGACCTGGGGACGACGTAGTTCAGGTAGGTCTGGCCGAGCTTCCTCTGGCGACCCATCGGCCGGGACTGCGAGATCGCGCGGACGTTGCCGGAGCCCGGCTCGACCATGGCCAGGGCGCCGATCGCCTCGTCGGTCGGGTTCACGTGGGCGGTGACCGCGCTGCGCGCCTTCTCCTGGAAGCGCAGGTCGATCGTGGTCTTGATGGTCAGGCCGCCACTCTTGAGCAACGTCTTGCGCTCGTCGACGGTCTTGCCGAGAGCGGGGTCGCGCAGCAGGTAGCGGTAGGCGTAGTCGCAGAAGAAGGGCGCGACGGACGAGACGCAGCCGTTGCGGGTGCGGCTGACCGCGAGTCCGAGGCCCTTCTGCTCGACCCTCGTGGCCTGGTGCTCGGTGATCTTGCCGAGCTCGGCCATCCGGTCGAGGACCACCTTGCGGCGCGCCTTCGCGATCTCCGGGTAGGTCGTCGGGTCGAACCCGACCGGGTTCTTGACCAGCCCGGCGAGCAGCGACGCCTCCCGCAGGTCGAGGTCCTTTGCGTCCTTGCTGAAGTAGTGGCGGGAGGCGGCCTGGATGCCGTAGGCGCCGTCACCGAAGTAGGCGATGTTCAGGTAGCGCTCGAGGATCCAGTCCTTGGAGTAGTTCTGCTCGAACGCGATCGCGTGCCGCAGCTCCTGGATCTTGCGCTGGTAGGTGTCCTCGGTGGCTGCCTTGCGCTCTGCGGAGGTCTTGGCCTGGGCCAGCAGCGTCATCTTCGACATCTGCTGGGTGATCGAGGAGCCACCCTGGACGACGCCGCCGCCGGCCTGGTTGGTGAGGAAGGCCCGCAGCGTGCCCTTCAGGTCGAGGGCGCCGTGCTGGTAGAAGCGGTAGTCCTCGATCGCGACGATCGCGGTGCGCATGATCGGGGCGACATCCTTGAGTGGCACCGACCGGCGGTTCTCGTCGTAGAACGTGGCGATCGTCTTGCCGCCCGCGCTGAGCAACCGGGTCCGCTCGGACAACGGCTGGGCCCGCAGCTCCTGCGGGAGGTTCTTGAGCCCACCGGCCGCGGACTTGCTGGCGACACCGAGCGCACCGGCAAACGGGATCGCCAGACCACCCACCAGGAGGCCGAGGACTGCGGAGATCGCGATCATCACACCGAGGTGCGACATCACCGATACCGGGCCGAGGCGCTCGTCGTTGGCCGAGGTCGGGGGGCGGGAAGGCATGGCTCAAGGATACGGGAGCCGCAGGGGTCGTTCGTCCGACCGGATGGCCCCAGTTGCCTAGTCACAACTGACTAGACGGGTTTGCTCCCAACGTGTCTGTCCGGAGTCTCGAAAATACTCAAGAATCTCCGTGGGGTTGTTGAAGCGTAAGGGAGACATGTCATGTGGAACGAAGACTGGGCATCGCAGGCCGTGTGCCGGCAGTCCGAGCCGGACGAGCTGTTCGTCCGCGGGGCCCAGCAGCACCGCGCCAAGATGGTGTGCATGGGGTGCCCCGTCCGCACCGAGTGCCTGGCCGAGGCGCTGGACAACCAGATGGAGTGGGGTGTGTGGGGCGGGATGACCGAGCGCGAGCGTCGGGCCATCCTCCGGAAGCGTCCGAACGTCACCTCGTGGCGCACGCTGCTCGAGACCGCGATGAGCGATCACGCCAGCCCCGCCGAGGCCCTCGAGGCTTGAGCACCGCTCGGTAGATCGAGCAGGCTTGTCGCCCAGCTCAGCGCTGGCTTGCAAGCAGCTCCCCGATCGTGCGGAGCCCGTCGAGGTCGTGCACGTCCGTTGCCAGCGCCGGCAGGACGGCCGTGGCAACATCGGGGTGACTCGTCGCGAAGCTCCGGCGCAACCGGGTCTCGCGCTCCACGATCCGCACCCGGTCGGCGTGCAGCCGGAGCAGTCCGGCCGTCATCTCGGCCGCCGATGACGTCTCACCGGCCGCCCGCAGCCGCTCGACACCGGCCATCGCCCGGTCCGCCGACAGGTCGCCCTCGGGTGGCCGGCTGGCCCGGTTGACCACCAGCCCGGCGAGCGGCATCCGCTCCTCCGACAACCTCTCCACGAAGTACGCCGCCTCGCGCAGCGCGTCGGGTTCCGGTGCCGCGACCACGAGGAACGCCGTCCCGTCGGCCTGGAGCAGCTCGAACGTGCGCTGTGCCCGCTGCCGGAACCCGCCGAACAGCGTGTCGAACGCGGTCACGAACGTCTTCATGTCGCGCAGCACCTGCGCCCCGATGATCCGGGTCAGCGCGTTGGTGACCAGCCCGAACCCGGCGGTCATCAGCCGGGCCGGCCCCTTGGCCGGCGCCAGCATCAGCCGCATGAACCGGCCGTCGAGGAAGCCGGCGAGGCGCTCGGGTGCGTCGAGGAAGTCCAGCGCACTGCGAGAGGGCGGGGTGTCGACGACGATCAGGTCCCAACGGCCGGTGCGGCGGGCGTCCTGGTCGAGCTGGCCGAGCTTCTCCATGGCCATGTACTCCTGGGTGCCCGCGAACGAGCTCGAGACGGCCACGTAGAACGGGTTGGCCAGGATCTGCGCTGCCTTCTCCGCGCTGGCCTGGCTCTCGACCACCTCGTCGAAGGTGCGCTTCATGTCCAGCATCATCGCGTCGAGGCTGCCCTCGCGCTGCGACCGTGTCGAGATGACACCCGGCACCGGCCGCGGGACGTTGTCGAGTGCCTCGATCCCCATCGCCTGGGCCAGCCGACGGGCCGGGTCGATCGTGAGCACGACCACCTTCCGTCCGCGTTCGGCGGCCCGCAGCGCAAGCGCGGCCGAGGTGGTGGTCTTGCCGACACCGCCTGCGCCGCAGCACACGATGATCCGCTGACCGGGGTCGTCGAGGAGCGCGTCGACGTCCAGCGCCGGCTCGGTGCCGGTGACGGCGACCAGCGGCCCGATCCGGGGGTGGGTGCGGGCGGAGCGCCGAGCCCGGGTCACGCCAGCCCCTGCTCGCGCAGCTCGGCGGCGAGCTCGTAGAGCCCGGTGAGGTCGATCCCGGCGGCCAGCTTCGGAAGCTCATACGTCGGCACCCCGATCCCGGCCACGAGCTCGCGCTGCTCGTCCTCGAGCGCGCGCCGCTGGGCGTGGTCGTGGCCCTCCTCCAGCAGTGAGTCGACGAGCTTGGCGTCGTCGTCGATCCTGGCCATCTCGAGCTCCCCGGCGACCCCGGCCGGGTCGACGGTGCGCCGGAGGAGCGCGGTGCGAGCCGCGGTGTCGAGGTCCTGTGGCCGGACCAGGTTGACCACGACCCCGCCGACCGGCAGTCCGGCGTCGTGCAGCTGCTGGACGCCGTCGGCCGTCTCCTGGACGGGCATCTCCTCGAGCACCGTCACCAGGTGTACGGCGGTACGACGCGATCGGAGCAGCGTGGTCACCGTGTCGGCCTGCGACTTGATCGGGCCCATCTTCGCCAGTCCTGCCAGCTCGTCGTTCACGTTGAGGAACTGGGCGATCCGGCCGGTCGGAGGCGCGTCGAGGACGACGGCGTCGTACTGCCGGGCGCCCTTGTTGCGGGAGTTGCGGTTGGCGGTCTCGTAGAGCTTGCCGGTCAGCAGCACGTCGCGGACGCCGGGCGCGATCGTGGTCGCGAACTCGATCACGCCGAACCGGTCGAGCGCCTTGCCTGCGCGTCCGAGCCGGTAGTACATCGCGAGGTACTCCATCATCGCCGACTCCGGATCGATCGCGAGCGCGTAGACGTCGCCGCCGGCACGGCCGGAGCCGTGCGCGATCCGGCGCTCCTCGTAGGGCAGCGGTGGCACGTCGAACAGCTGGGCGATGCCCTGTCGCCCCTCGACCTCGCAGAGCAGCACCGTCTTGCCGCGGGACGCGAGCGCGAGGGCCAGGGCAGCGGCGACCGTGGACTTCCCGGTGCCGCCCTTGCCGGTCACGATGTGGACCTGGACGGCGGGCCAGTCGGAGGTCGGGGCCGGCGGCATGCACGAAGCCTAGAGGGCCCATCTAGGCTGGCCACCGAGCGAGGAGGACATGTGGACAAGGTGGTCACGAGTGCGGCAGAGGCGGTGGCCGACGTCGAGTCGGGCGCAACGCTCGCCGTGGGCGGTTTCGGGCTGTGCGGGGTTCCGGCGGTGCTGATCGACGCCGTGCTGGATAACGGTGCCGAGGACCTGCAGGCGGTCTCGAACAACTGCGGGGTCGACGAATGGGGCCTGGGCCGGCTGCTGATGGCCAAGCGGCTGCGCCGGATGGTCTCGTCGTACGTCGGGGAGAACAAGGAGTTCGCGCGCCAGTACCTTTCCGGCGAGCTGGAGGTGGAGCTCACGCCGCAGGGCACGCTGGCCGAGCGGATGCGGGCCGGCGGCACCGGTATCCCGGCGTTCTACACGGCCACCGGGGTCGGCACGCAGGTGGCCGACGGGGGCCTGCCGTGGCGGTACGACGCCGACGGCAACGTCGTCGTCGCCTCGCCGCCGAAGGAGGTTCGCACGTTCACGACCGCCGACGGCGACAAGGACTTCGTGCTCGAGGCGGCGATCGTGGCCGACTTCGGCCTGGTGCGGGCCTGGAAGGGCGACCGGCACGGCAACCTCGTCTACCGCGACTCCGCGCGCAACTTCAACCCGCTCGTCGCGATGTGCGGCCGGCTGACGATCGCCGAGGTCGAGGAGCTGGTCGAGCCCGGCGAGCTGAACCCCAACGACGTGCACACCCCGGGCGTCTTCGTGCAGCGCGTGGTCGCGCTGACCCCGGAGCAGGTCGCGGAGAAGCGGATCGAGAAGCGCACGGTCCGGCCGCGCCCAGAGGGCACGGAGCCGGCCTCTGAGGACGTACCGGCCGGCGGCGCGGCCGCCGGCATCGCCGAGGGAGACGCCTGATGTGGAGCCGTGAGGAGATGGCGGCGCGTGCCGCCTCGGAGCTGACCGACGGTTCCTACGTGAACCTCGGGATCGGGCTGCCGACGCTGGTGCCGAACTACGTCGACGACGACGTCGAGCTGGTGCTGCAGTCGGAGAACGGCATCCTCGGGGTGGGGGCCTACCCGTTCGAGGGCGACGAGGACCCTGACCTGATCAACGCCGGCAAGGAGACCGTGACCGTCCGCCGCGGAGCGTCGTTCTTCGACTCCGCCACCTCGTTCGGGATGATCCGCGGCGGCAAGATCGACGCCGCCATCCTGGGCGCGATGCAGGTCAGCGCCAAGGGCGACATCGCGAACTGGATGATCCCCGGCAAGATGGTCAAGGGCATGGGCGGCGCGATGGACCTGGTCCACGGCGCGAAGCGCGTGATCGTGCTGATGGAGCACGTCGCGCGCGACGGCTCGTACAAGATCGTCAACGAGTGCTCGCTCCCCTACACCGGGCTCGGCGTCGTCCAGCGGATCATCACCGACCTCGGCGTGATCGACGTGACGCCCGAGGGACTCACGCTGGTCGAGCTCGCTCCCGACGTCACCGAGGACGAGATCCGGGAGAAGACCGAGCCCGACCTGGTCTGACATCGCAGGCCGGCCCTGGAGGGCCGGATGGATCCCGCGGACGACGAGGTCGGTCACCGTCTGCCGCGGGACCGCGCATTTGCGAGGTTGTCGGGCTCCCGGCGCGCTCGCGCACCCCCACAACCTCGCAAATGCGCAAACAGCGGCACCGCCAGGTCAGGACCTCCCGGCCTGATCAGTCGGCCAGGAGGCCGTGGAGGGTCGGGTAGACGGGTGACGCCGGGTCGATCGGCGCGAAGTGCTCGACGCCGGGCAGCTCGACCAGCTCGATCCACGGGTGCCGGCGCACCAGACCGCGGCTGTTCTCGATCGTCACCACGTCGTCGTCGGTGCCGTGCAGGATCCGGACCGGGTACGACGGGCGGTGCGCGTCGAGGAGCACGGCCGGGTCGGCCGCGTCCACCGGCTCGTCGCCGCCGAGGAAGTCGCGGACCGCACCGTCGCCCATGCCGATCGCGGCGGCAGCGCGCAGGTCGCCGACGGGCGCGATCGGCACGACCGCGTCGCAGGACGCGCCCGTTGCGGCCAGCCAGAGCACGAGGTGCCCGCCGGCCGAGTGGCCGGCCAGCACGGTCCGCCGGGGCGTCACCCCGATGCCCCCGAGCAGCGCCGGCGTCGCGGTGACGGCCGCCCGCACGTCGTCACAGGTCGTCGGCCAGCCACCGCCGGCGCCGACCCGGCGGTACTCGGGCAGGGTCACCGCGAAGCCGTCGTCCGCCAGCGCCCGGGCCAGCGGACGCACGTGGGTCCGGTCGTAGGCCGCCCGCCAGAACCCGCCGTGCACGAAAGTGACGACGGTGTCGGCCGGGCCGTCGGGCAGGAACACGTCGACCACGGCGTCCGGCCGCTCGTCGTACCGCAGCACGGCGTCGGGCAGCGGACCGGAGGCGTCGGGGATGCTCACGCTTCGCGACACTAGAGTGCCCACATGACCAAGTGGGAGTACATGACGGCGCCGGTGCTGGTGCACGCGACCAAGCAGATCCTCGACAACTTCGGCCAGGACGGCTGGGAGCTCGTGCAGATGGTGCCGGGCATGAACCCGGAGAACCTGGTCGCCTACTTCAAGCGGCCGGTCCAGTGATCACCCCGGAGCAGCGGCTGGAGGAGCTAGGGCTGGCCGTGCCTGGTGTGGCCAAGCCGGTGGCGGCCTACATCCCGGCGATCCGCAGCGGCAGCTACGTGTACACCTCCGGCCAGCTGCCCGTGCGCGACGGCGCCCTGCTGCACTCCGGCAAGGTCGGCAGCGTGGTGACCCAGAAGGAGGCGGTCGAGTGTGCGCGGCAGTGCGCGCTCAATGCGCTCGCCGCGATCAAGGCCGAGGTCGGCGAGCTCGCCGAGGTGAAGCAGATCGTCAAGGTGGTCGTGTTCGTCGCGTCGACGCCCGACTTCACCGCCCAGCCGCAGGTCGCCAACGGCGTGTCCGAGCTGCTCGGCGAGGTCTTCGGCGACGCCGGGCGTCACGCCCGCTCGGCGGTCGGGGTGGCGGTGCTGCCTCTCGACGCACCGGTCGAGGTCGAGCTCATCGTGGAGGTGTAGGTGAGGCGGGTCGTCCTCCCGGAGCACCTCGTCGCGCACGCGCGCGAGTTCGCCGACGGCACCCGTACGCCGGCCGAGCCGCGCAACGCGGCCACGGTCGTGCTGCTGCGGGACGGCTCGCAGGGGCTCTCGGTGTACCTGCTCCGCCGGCAGACGTCGATGGCGTTCGCCGGTGGCATGTGCGTGTTCCCGGGCGGAGGCGTGGACGAGCGCGACTTCGACGCCTCTGTCGCCTGGGCCGGCCCGCCCCCGGCCGAGTGGGCCGCGCGGCTGCACACCGACGAACCCACCGCCCGCGCGCTCGTGTGCGCCGCCGTACGCGAGACGTTCGAGGAGTCCGGAGTGCTGCTGGCCGGGCCGTCGGCCGACGAGGTGGTCGCGGACACGACGCCCGACGACCTGGAGGCCGACCGGGTCGCGCTGGAGGCGCGCGAGCTGCCGCTGACCGAGTTCCTCGCGCGCCGCGGGCTGGTGCTGCGCAGCGACCTGCTCGGCGCGTGGTCCGCGTGGACGACGCCGGTGTTCGAGCCGCGCCGCTTCCGCACCTGGTTCTTCGTGGCCGAGCTGCCGGCCGGCCAGCGCACCCGCGACGTGTCATCGGAGTCCGACCGGGTGGCCTGGCTGCCGGTGGCGGGCGCGATGGCCGCCGCCGACGCGGGCGAGATCGCGCTGATGCCCCCGACGTACCTCACCTGCCTCGAGGTCGGCAGGCTCCCGACTGCGGCAGAGGTGATCGCTGCCTCGACGGGGCGCGACCTCGCGATGTTCACGCCCACCGCTCAGGAGCAGGACGGGGAGATGCTGCTGTCGTTCCCGGAGCACCTCCGCCCGCTGCTGGAGGAGATGTGAGCTGGGCCGGGGGCACCTTCGGCGCCCACGGCCGCTGCGTGCTCGCGCCCAACGCGAACATGATGACGCTCGACGGCACCAACACCTGGGTGCTGCGCGACGGCGACCGGTCGATCGTGGTCGACCCGGGACCACCGGACGAGGGGCATCTCGACGCCGTCGCGGAGGCGGCAGGCGACGTCGCCGTCGTCCTGCTCACCCACCACCACCTCGACCACAGCGAGGCGGCCAGGAAGTTCGCGGAGCGGGTCGGCTGCGGCGTCCGCGCGCTCGACCCGGCGTACCGGCTCGGTGACGAGGGCCTCGGTGAGGGCGACGTGGTCGGGGTCGGCGACCTCGAGGTGCTGGTGGTGGCCACACCGGGCCACACGGCCGACTCGCTGTCGTTCTGGGTGCCGCAGGAGAGCACGGTCCTGACCGGCGACACCGTCCTCGGCCGGGGCACGACGGTGGTCGCGCACCCCGACGGCCTGCTCGGCGCCTACCTCGCGTCCCTCGACCGGCTGCACGCCCTGACCGCCGAGCACGGAATCGCCTCGATCTGGCCCGGCCACGGACCGGTCATCGACGACGCGCTGCCCGCGATCGAGTACTACGTCGCACACCGCCAGGAGCGCCTGCAGCAGGTCGAGGCCGCGCTCGGAGAGCTCGGGGCGGAGCGGGACACCGAGGGCCCCGCCGAGGCGGACCTCCCGCGCCGGATCGTGGAGAAGGTGTACGCCGACGTCGACCCGGTGCTCTGGGGCGCGGCCGAGCTGAGCGTCCGGGCCCAGCTCGCCTACCTGCAAGCTCGTTGAGTTGTGCCTCCCGCTCCGTTGAGTTGTGCCTGCGGCCCCGTCGAGTGGCGTGTCCCGCACCTTTGAGACGCGTCCTACGTCCACAGCGGACGTGATCTGACGCCTCGTCCACAGGTCCGCGCGGAGCCGTGGCCGGTACGACGGCGGCGCGTGACGCTACGGCCATGCTCACCGTTCCGGACTTCCCCGAGACTCCGTTCACCCCGGCCATGCTGCGCGACATCGGCATCTCCCGGAAGTCGCTCGAGGTCGCCGTCCACAACCACGACGTGCGCCGTGTCCTGCGCGGCGTCTACCTGCGCTCTGATGCCCCCGACACGATCGAGAGTCGTGTCGCCGCGGCACGACTCGTGACCAGCGAGCACTCCGTCATCTGTGATCGGACGGCTGCGTGGATCCATGGCATCGACGTGTTCGCGTGGCACGAGACCGAGGTGCTTCCGCCCATCGAGAGCTACGTGTTGCGTCACCACCCCTCGCCGCGTCGAGACGGCGTGGCGGGCGGCAGCCGCGACCTGCTCGAGTGCGACGTGATGGAGGTGGGTGGCGTCCTGGTGACTACACCCGTGCGAACAGCGCTCGATCTCGCCTGCAAACTGTCCGCGCGTGATGGCCTGGCTGCGCTCGACGCCTTCATGCGTGAGTTCGGGATCAGTCGAAGGGACATGCGTCGTCTGCTCGTTCGCTACTTTCGGCGGCGCGGCGTACGGCAGGCGCGCCCGCTCGTGGCGATGGCCGATCCACGGTCCGAGTCGTCCGGTGAGTCGTGGACGCGCTACGAGATCCTGACCCACGGCCTCCCGGCGCCCGAGCCACAACACTGGATCGAGATCGACGGGGTCCCGACGTTCCGGCTCGACCTTTGCTACCCCCGGCACCGGATCGTGGTCGAGTACGACGGGCAGGAGTTCCACAGCCGCGACGCGGATCGTCAGCACGACCGGCGGAGGCGCACCTGGCTACGGCAGCACGGCTGGATCGTGATCGTCGTCGATCGGGACTCCTTCACGGAGTCTGCGGTCGACGCCTGGATCCGTGAGCTGCGGGAGGCGCTCAGGTCGCGCACCTACCGGCGTACCTGATGCGGGCACAACTCAACGGAGCCGCGGGCACAACTCAACGGAGCCGCGGGCACAACTCAACGGAGCCGCGGGCACAACTCAACGAGCTCGGCGACGCATCCTCTCGATGTCCATGATCACGACCGAACGCGGCTCGAGGCGGAGCCAGCCACGGGAGGCGAAGTCGGCGAGCGCCTTGTTGACGGTCTCGCGGGAGGCGCCGACCAGCTGGGCGAGCTCCTCCTGGGTCAGGTCGTGGTGCACGTGCACGCCGTCGTCAGCCGTGCGTCCGAAGCGGTCGGCGAGGTCGAGCAGCGCCTTGGCGACCCGGCCCGGCACGTCGGAGAACACCAGGTCGGCCGCGACGTCGTTGGCCTTGCGCAGCCGGCTGGCGAGCTGGAGCAGCAGGCCGCGGGCGACGGCCGGCCGCCCCTCGAGCCAGCGGAGCAGGTCCTCGTGGGACAGCGAGAGGAACGTGGTGTCGGTGACCGCCGTCACCGTGGCTGAGCGGGGGCCGGGGTCGAACAGCGACAGCTCGCCGAACATCTGGCCGGGCCCCAGGATCGCGAGCAGGTTCTCGCGGCCGTCGGAGGAGGACCGGCCGAGCTTCACCTTGCCGCCGGTGACGATGTAGAGCTTGTCGCCGGAGTCGCCCTCGTGGAACAGCGTCTCCCCGCGGCGCAGCCGGGACTCCGTCATCGACGCGCGCAGCGCGTTCGCTGCCTCGTCGTCGAGGGCGTTGAACAGCGGGCCCTGGCGCAGGACGTCGTTCTCCACCGGTCACTCCTTGTCGGGACGAGCGCGGGCATATCCGAGCGGTGTCGCAGGTCACAGTCTGGACCACGAGCCTGTGATTTGCCACGCGGGCAGGCCCCCGTGGACGGCACGTTGACGGGCGGCCGGGCCGTCAGGACGCCCGGTTAGGCTTCCCTCCGTGCCCGACACCTCCCTGGTCCGGCGGGCCCGGAAGGTCAACCGGGTGCTTGCCGAGACCTATCCCGACGCCCGCTGCGAGCTCGACTTCGCTGACCCGTTCCAGCTCCTCGTGGTCACGGTGCTGTCCGCCCAGACCACGGACAAGCGCGTCAACGCGGCCAGCCCGGCGCTGTTCGCCGCCTACCCCGACGCGAAGGCGATGGCGGCAGCCGACCGGGCGCATCTCGAGCAGCTGATCGGTCCGCTCGGCTTCTTCCGGGCCAAGACCGAGTCGCTGCTGAAGCTGTCCGCGGCCCTGGTCGAGCACCACGGCGGCGAGGTGCCGCCGCGCCTGGCGGACCTGGTCGGGCTCCCCGGCGTCGGCCGCAAGACCGCCAACGTGGTGCTGGGCAACGCGTTCGGCATCCCCGGGATCACGGTCGACACCCACTTCGGCCGGCTCGCCCGCCGCTTCGGCTGGACCGAGGAGTCCGACCCGGTCAAGGTCGAGCACGAGGTCGGTGCGCTGTTCCCGAAGAAGGACTGGACGCTGCTGTCCCATCACCTGATCTGGCACGGACGACGTCGCTGCCACGCACGCAACCCGGCGTGCGGCGCATGTCCGCTGGCACGGCTCTGCCCGTCGTACGGTGAGGGGCCCACCGACCCGGTCACGGCGGCGAAGCTCGTGAAGACCGAGGGCCGCGCGTGAGACGCACGCTCGTCGCAGTGCTCGCGCTCGCGCTGCTCGCCGGATGCGGTACGACGCCGGCTGGGTCCGACGAGCCCCCACAGCTGCCCGACGCGACCTTGAAGCCGCTGCTCGCGGCCGGTGAGCCGGTCGACCTCGGCGCGCTGCGCGGCCCTGCCGTGGTCAACCTCTGGGCGAACTGGTGCGGACCGTGCCGCCGCGAGATGCCGATCTACCAGCAGTTCCACGAAAAGCACCCCGACGTCGACGTGCTCGGCATCGACTGGCGCGACCCCGCGCACGACCGGGCGGTCGCGTTCGCGCACGAGACCGGGGTGACCTACCCGCTCGTGGTCGACACCAGCGGGGAGGTGGTGCGCAACAAGGTGCTGCCGCGCCTGATCCTGGTCGACCCGTCCGGCACGGTCGTCTACTCCGAGAACCTCGAGATCAAGAGCCTGGGCCAGCTGGAGAAGCTGGTGCGCACCCATCTCGAGGTGGCGTCGTGAGCGACCTGCCCGGCTGGCTCCGCCCGATCGCCGAGGGCGCCCGGGCGATCACGGCCGACGAGCTGACCCGGTTCGTGCCGCCGCCCGACACCGACGCCCGCCGCGGGGCGGTCCTGATGCTCTTCGGGGAGGGCCCGGCGGGGCCCGACCTGCTGCTGACCGAGCGCGCCCACGGCATGCGCTCCCACCCGGGCCAGATCTCCTTCCCGGGCGGCTCCCTCGACCCGACGGACGCCTCCCCGGCCGCGGCGGCGCTGCGCGAGGCGGAGGAGGAGACCGGGCTCGACCCGGCCGGGGTCGAGGTGTTCGCCGAGCTGCCCGAGCTGTGGCTGCCACCGAGCAACTTCGCGGTGACGCCGGTGCTCGCCTGGTGGCGCGACGAGTCACCGGTCGGCGTGGTCGACCCGGCCGAGGTGGAGTCGGTCCACCGGGTGCCGGTCGAGGAGCTGCTCGACGCGACTCACCGGGTCACGGTCACGCACCCCAGCGGCTACCGCAGTCCCGGGTTCCTGATCGGTGACGACAAGGACCTGATCCTGTGGGGCTTCACCGCCGGCATCATCACGCGGCTCTTCGACTTCGTGGGCTGGACGCGCCCGTGGGACGCCTCCGTCATCCGCGAGCTGCCGGACTACATGCTTGCCTCGGGCGGCGTCGACCAGGGGACCCGCACCCGACCGCAGAACGACACCGAGGACGCGTGAGCACATGAACATGCTCGACTGGATCCTCGTCCTGCTCGTCGTCGCCTACGCGGTCTCGGGCTACTGGCAGGGCTTCATCAGCGGCGCCTTCTCCACCGTGGGCCTGATCCTCGGTGGCCTGCTCGGCATCTGGCTGGCGCCGATCCTGCTCGGCAACCGTGACCCGTCGCTGCTGGTGTCCATGTTGGCGGTGTTCGTGGTGCTGATCTGTGCGTCGTTCGGCCAGGCGATCCTGCAGTACGTCGGCGGGCGGGCGCGCGAGACGATCACGTGGCAGCCGGCCCGGGCGGTCGACGCGGTCGGCGGGGCCGCCCTGAGCGTGGTCGCAGTGCTGGTCGTGACCTGGATGCTCGGCGTCGCGATCAGCGGGTCGCGCATCCCGGGTGTCGGTCCGATGGTGCGCACCTCCGCGGTGCTGCGCGAGGTCGACACGGTGATGCCGGCGACGGCGAAGACCGCGCTCCGGGAGTTCAACGACGTGGTGGGGTCGAGCTTCTTCCCGACCTACCTCGAGCCGTTCGCCCCCGAGCGCATCGTCAACGTCTCCGCGGCGCCGTCGCGCCTGCTGCGCGACCCCGACATCGAGCGCGCCCGCGACAGCGTGTTCAAGCTCCGCGGCAACAACAAGTGCGGGCGTGGGGTCGAGGGCAGCGGGTTCGTCTACGCCCCGCACCGGCTGATGACCAACGCCCACGTGGTGGCGGGTGTCCACCAGCCGAAGGTCGTGGTCGGCGACAGGCTCCAGCCGGCCACGGTCGTCTACTACAACCCCGACATCGACGTCGCGGTGCTCGCGGTGCCCGGCCTCGACGCGGCGCGGCTCAGGTTCGACACCGGGGGCCGCAGCAAGGACACCGCGGCCGCCCTCGGATACCCGCAGGACGGTCCGTTCGACGCCCAGCCGATGCGGATCCGGACCGAGCAGCGGCTGAAGTCCGCGGACATCTACGGCCGCGACAACGTCACGCGTGCGGTGTTCTCACTGCGCGGCGAGATCCGCCCGGGCAACTCCGGTGGCCCGCTCGTGGCGACCTCCGGCCAGGTGTACGGCGTGGTGTTCGCGGCGTCGGTCTCCGACAAGGACACCGGCTACGCGCTCACCGCGAGCCAGGTCAGCCGCGCCGCCACGCTCGGGATCAACGCGACCAAGCCGGTCAGCACCCGCGGCTGCGCCTAGCCATAGCCATCCAGCCAGTCCACGAGCAGGTCACCGACCCGGTCCGGGGCCTCCTCCGGCGCGAAGTGACCGACGTCCACCAGCACGCTGCTGCGGTACGCCGCGGCGACGTACCGCTGTGACCGGTCACGGGTCGGGTCGGGCAGCGCGGGGTCGGCGCCGCCGAAGATCGTGTACGACGGCACCGCGACGGGCTCGTGCATCGCCCGGGTGAACCGCCGGCCGTCGTCGCGGATCCGCGACCGGAACAGCCACCGGTGGTACTCCAGCGCGCAGTGCGGCGACGGCCACTGGGCCAGCGCCGACTGGTAGGTCGTGAGCTCCTCGCCGGACGGGAACGCCGAGCCGGGCCCGGCCCAGGCCCGGAGATGACCCTCGAGGTAGCCGCTGCCGGCGTCGCGCAGCCGCCGCTCGGGCACCCATGGCAGCTGCACCGACAGCACGTGGCCGAGCGCCTTCACTCCGGGTCGCAGCTGGCGCAGCATCCACAGCGGGTGCGGTGCGGAGACCGTCGCGACCGACGTGACGTGCTCCCGGTGCAGGACGGCGGCCGCCCAGGCGACGTACCCGCCCCAACCGTGGCCGACCAGCGCTGCCCGGCCAAGGCCGAGCGCCTGGACGACGCCGGCGACGTCACCGGCGAGGGTGAACGGGTCGTACCCGCGAGGGGTCTTGTCCGACCCGCCGTAGCCACGCAGGTCCATCGCCACCACCCGGTGCCCGGCAGCGGCGAGCACCGGCATCTGGTGCCGCCAGGCCCACCAGAACTGTGGGAAGCCGTGCAGCAGCACCACCGGCGTGCCGGTCGGGCTCGCCACAGGTGGCGACATGGAACCGGGCCCCGTTGGCCGCGACAAACGCGTGCTCCCAGGGGCCCGGGATCTCGGCGGGGGCGCTCACCCGCGCTTGAGAACCGCCTTGGTCTCCTTGAGCTGCTCGATCGAGGCCTCCGGCCCGCGCACCTTGCGGACGCTCCGGTAGCCGATGAGGCCGAGCACCGCGGCGACCAGGGCGTAGAAGCCGAACACGATCAGGAAGCACCAGGCGAGGTCGAGGCCCGTGAAGTTGATGAAGTACGCGATCGCGACCGACAGCATGATCACCGCGAGCACGAGCAGGAAGACGGCGCCGGCGAACAGACCGATGCCCACGCCCCCGGCCTTCGCCGAGAACTTGAGCTCGGTCTTCGCCAGCGCGATCTCGCTGCGGATCAGTGAAGAGACGTCGTTGCTGACGTCACCGACCAGCTTGCCGATCGTCGGGTCATCGTTAGCGGGCACCCGCTCAGCCATGGGCTTCCTTCCGTCGTGTCGGGGTCGAGCCTAGATGACTAAGTCCAAGGGGAGCACGCTGCGCCCCACTCACCACGGACGCTGGTTGCGTTCTCGTCAGTCGCCGTGGCTCCGCCACGGCTCCCTCCTCCGCCAAGCCACCACCCCAACGAATCGCTCGCTGCGCTCCCGATTCGCCGGGGACCCCGGAAGAACGCTCGCACGCGCTGAGCGGCGCTCGCTTGCACCCCCCTTGGACTTACCCATCTGGGAACCCCGCCGAGGTCGGTGCACCCCTCCCCCTCCGGTGCGCGCGGTTGCGGCGACCCAGGACCAGCGCCGCCAGCAGCGCGGAGACCAGCGACCCCACGAGCACGGCGGTCTTCGCCTCCTCACGACGTACGTCGTCGAACGAGAGGTCGGAGACCAGCAACGACACCGTGAACCCGACACCCGCCAGCAGGGCCACGCCGACCAGGTCGCGCCAGCCGAAGCCGGGCCCGATCTCCGCGTGGGTGAACCGGGTGACCAGCCACGCTCCGCCCAGCACCCCGAGGGGCTTGCCGACCACCAGCCCGAGCAGGACGCCCAGCGCGACGGGCGTTCCCAGCGCGTCGCCGCTGAACACCACCCCCGCGCTCAGCAGCGCGAAGAACGGCACGGCGACACCCGAGCTCAGCGGCACCAGCCGGTGCTCGAGACGTTCGGCGGGGGAGCGGGCCTCGTCGTCGTCGGGGATCACCCGCGTGAGCAGCCCGAGCGCGATGCCGGCCACGGTGGCGTGGACGCCGCTCTCGTGCACGCACCACCACGTGGCTGCCACCAGGGGGACGTAGACGAGGGTGCTTGCGACCCGCCGCCGCTGGAGCACGGCGTACGCCGCCAGCAGCACCAGCGCGGCGCCCAGCCAGGCGAAGGAGAGCTCGTCGGTGTAGAAGACCGCGATGATCACGATCACGAGCAGGTCGTCGACGACCGCGAGTGTCAGCAGGAACGCCCGCAGCGGCGTCGGCAGCGCCGACCCGACGACGGCGAGCACGGCCAGCGCGAACGCGATGTCGGTGGCGCTCGGGATCGCCCACCCGGCGAGGTCGTCGCCGCCGGTGACCAGGTCGACCGAGACATAGACGACGGCGGGGACCGCGACCCCACAGACCGCGGCCACCACCGGCACCACGGCATCGGCGGGTCGACGCAACGACCCGACCAGCAGCTCCCGCTTGAGCTCGAGCCCGGCGACGAAGAAGAACAGGCTCAGCGCCCCGTCGGCGGCCCAGTGCTCGACGTCCAGCGGTCCCAGCAGCAGATGGCGCAGGTCCTGGTAGCTGGCGTAGTCGACGTTGGCCCACACCACCGCGACGACCGCGGCCAGCAGCGCGATCGCGCCACCGACCGTCTCCTGGCGCAGCACGGAGCCGACGAACGTGCTCTCGCCGGCCTCCGGGTCGGGGAGCCAGTGCGGCCGGCGTACGACGTTCACGGGTTCCTCTTCGGGGTGCTGGTGGCGGGCGAGGGCCGGCGCGTCCCGCGAGCCCCCTCTGCTACTCCTCGGTCGACTTCTCGCTGTCCACGCCCTCGCTGATCAGGTCCATCACCGTCGAGTCGGCGAGCGTGGTCACGTCGCCCACCTCGCGGTGCTCGGCGACGTCCTTGAGCAGCCGGCGCATGATCTTGCCGGAGCGGGTCTTCGGCAGCTCCGGCACGATCATGATCTGGCGGGGCTTGGCGATCGCGCCGATCTCCTTCTGCACGTGCTTGCGCAGCTCCTCGATCAGCGCGTCGGGTGCCTCCTCGCCGTCCTCGAGCGCCGACTCGCGCAGGATCACGAACGCGCACACGGACTGGCCCGTGGTCTCGTCCTTCGCGCCGACGACCGCGGCCTCGGCGACCTTGGGGTGGGAGACCAGGGCGGACTCGATCTCGGTGGTCGAGAGCCGGTGGCCGGACACGTTCATCACGTCGTCGACGCGCCCGAGCAGCCACAGGTCGCCGTCGTCGTCCTTCTTGGCGCCGTCACCGGCGAAGTAGAAGCCCTGCTTCTTGAAGCGCGTCCAGTACGTCTCCTTGAACCGCTCGTCGTCGCCCCACAGCGTGCGCAGCATCGCGGGCCACGGCTCGGTGAGCACGAGGAAGCCGCCGGAGCCGTTGGGCACGGACTCGCCGTCGTCGTCGACCACGTCGGCGGAGACCCCGGGGATGGCGGTCATCGCGGAACCGGGCTTGCCGGCGGTCACACCCGGCAGCGGGCTGATCATGATCGAGCCGGTCTCGGTCTGCCACCAGGTGTCGACGACCGGGGTCTTGCCGGCGCCGATCGTTTCGCGGTACCAGATGTAGGCCTCGGGGTTGATCGGTTCACCGACCGACCCGAGCACGCGGATCGAGGAGAGGTCGAACTTCTCCGGGATCTCCGCGCCCCACTTCATGCAGGTCCGGATCGCGGTCGGCGCCGTGTAGAAGATCGTGACGCCGTACTTCTCGATGATCTCCCACCAGCGGCCCTTGTGCGGGCTGTCGGGCGTGCCCTCGTACATCACCTGGGTCGCGCCGTTGGCCAGCGGTCCGTAGACCAGGTAGCTGTGGCCGGTGACCCAGCCGACGTCGGCGCTGCACCAGTACACGTCGGTCTCGGCCTTGAGGTCGAAGACCGCCCAGTGCGTGTAGGAGCAGCCGACCAGGTAGCCGCCGGTCGTGTGCAGGATGCCCTTCGGCTTGCCCGTCGTACCCGAGGTGTACATGACGTAGAGCGGGTGCTCGGCGTCGTGCGCCTCGGCGGTGTGGTCGGAGGAGGCGCCGTCGACCACGTCGTGCCACCAGACGTCGACCTCGTCGTTCCAGTCCACGTCCTGCCCGGTACGACGGACCACCAACACGTGGGAGACGACGCCGGTCTTCTCGCTGGCCACCTTGGCGACCGCCTCGTCGACGGCCGGCTTGAGCGCGGAGGGGGCGCCGCGGCGGTAGCCGCCGTCGGCGGTGATGATCACCTTCGCCTCGCAGTCGACGACCCGGCTGGCGAGCGCGTCGGACGAGAAGCCACCGAACACCACCGTGTGCGGGGCGCCGATCCGGGCGCAGGCCAGCATCGCGACCACCGTCTCCGGGATCATCGGCATGTAGATCGCGACCCGGTCGCCCTTCTCGACGCCGAGGTCCGTGAGTGCGTTTGCGGCCCGGCAGACGTCGTCCTTGAGCTCGGCGTAGGTGATGTCGCGGGTGTCGTCCTCGGGCTCGCCGACCCAGTGCAGCGCGACCTTGTCGCCCTTGCCGTCGTCGACGTGCCGGTCGACGCAGTTGTACGCCGCGTTGAGCGTGCCACCAACGAACCATTTGGCGAAGGGCGGGTCGTCCCAGTCCAGGACCCGGTCCCACTTCTGGTCCCAGGAGAGGCGCTCTGCCTGCTTCTCCCAGAAGGCCAGCCGGTCGTCGGCGGCCTCGTCGTACCAGTCCGTGGTGACGTTGGCGTGCTCGACCAGCTCGGCCGGCGGCTCGAAGCGGCGCTCCTCGTGGCTGAGGTTGGCCAGGGTCTCGTTGCTCACGGTGCTGTTTCCTCCTTGGGAGACGTTGCGGCGAGCATGCTCGCCCGAAGGTTGCGATCCGGTTGGCTCGCGGTCAGCGCGGTGCCATCGGCACCAGTGCCTTCCCGTGGCTGAACGCGGTGACGCCGCCGAACGATGCATACCAGGCCGCGAGAGCGGTCAGCAGGCCGACGAAGCCGCCGACGTGTTGGATCGTCTCGGACGTGGTGTACTCGCCGATCGCCAGCACCAGGAAGGTCAGCGTCAGCAGGCCGAAGACCGCGAGCACCGCACCGCTGACCTTGGTGGCGGCCACGGTCATGTACGCCGTGAAGATCGCCCACGCGAGCAGGTACGTGCCAACGCCCTTGGCCGCGTCGTCACCGGCGGCGTCGAGCTGTGGCGTGTGAGCGGTCAGCCACCAGAACGAGATCCAGAACGCGCCGTACGACGTGAAGGCCGTGGCGCCGAACGTGTTGCCCTTCGCGAACTCCCACATCCCTGCGGCGAACTGGCTGATGCCCCCGTATGCGAGCGCGAGGCCGAAGACGACCGGCTCGACGGTGGCCGGAAGGATGCCGGAGTTGACCATGCTCAGCGTGAACGTGGTGAGTGCGAACGCCGCCAGCCCGAGGGGGGCGGGATCCGCGATGCGGCTGACCGTGCTCGAGGTGTCGACCGGTGCGTTGGTGGTCGTGTCGCGTGACATGCGTGGCTCCTTTGCCCGAGTGACCTGCTTTCGTGAGACTAGGACGGCGCCGCGTTGTTGAGAAGGGCCCGCCCTGCCCGTCGCCGTTCCCGCGACGAACGCTTCCGGTGGCCGCCGGGAGGCGTGCCACACTTCCCCAGTGACCAGGTCACCTTCCAACGGCGAGCGCCAACGCGTGCGCGCCGCGCCGACGCTCGAGGACCTGGCGGCGCGCGCCGGTGTCTCGCGGGCCACGGCAAGCCGCGTCCTCCGCGGTGAGAGCAACGTCAGCGAGCAGGCCCGCGAAGCCGTGCACGCGGCAGCCCGCGAGATCTCCTACACGCCGAACCAGGCGGCGAGGTCGCTGGTCACCGGTCGCAGCGACTCGGTCGCGTTCCTGGTCGACGAGACCGAGGAGCGCATGTTCAGCGACCCGTTCTTCCTCGGCATGCTCCGCGGCGCGCAGGTCGCGGTGGCCGGGGCGGGCCTCCAGCTGGTGTTCACGATGACCTCGCGCCGGGAGGATCAGGACCGGTTCCTCACCTACGCCGCAGGGGGCCACGTCGACGGGGTCCTGCTGATGTCGCTGCACGGCGAGGACCGGCTCCCGCAGGCGCTGGAGAAGCTCGGCGTCCCGACCGTGCTGAGCGGTCGTCCCCTGAGCCGCAGCCGCAGCCTCTACTACGTCGACGCCGACAATGTCGACGGAGCGCGGATCGCCACCCGGCACCTGCTCGCGTCCGGCCGCCGGGTGGTCGCGACGGTGACGGGTCCGCAGGACATGTGTGCCGGGCAGGACCGGCTGCTCGGCTACCGGCGGGCGCTCGACGAGACCGGCACGGCGTACGACGAGCGGCTCGTGGTCGAGGGGGAGTTCACCGCCAACGGGGGCAACGCCGCCATGGCGCAGCTGCTCGATCGCCGGCCCGACCTGGACGGGGTGTTCGCGGCGTCCGACCTGGCCGCGATCGGCGCGATCCGGGCGATCGAGCAGAGCGGCCGCCGGGTGGGCAGGGGACCGGGCGAGGTGTCCGTGATCGGTTTCGACGACATCCGAGACGCGGCCGGGCACCGGCCGCCGCTGAGCACCGTGCGGCAGCCGATCGCCGAGATGGGCACCACGATGACGATGCGACTGCTGGAGCGGCTCAGCGGGGACGCGCCCCCGCGAGCCACCGTGCTGCCGGTCGAGCTGGTGCTGCGCGAGACCGCCTGACCGCGGGCGGCCCGGGGACCAGTCACGGGCCAGGGCCCTCCGGGCGAGCGTGAAGGAAACCTCGCGCGTGCCGGCACGGAAGGTATTTTCCGCGAGTTCCCGCCGGAACCTTGACTTTGTGACCCCGTCGCTTCATTCTCAAGGCATCGTGAGAGCGCTCTCACAGGCGGCGACGAGGCCACCGGTGGAGCGATGAGGTCAGGAGGACCCATGCTTCTCGAGACACCCCGCCGTCGTACGGCGGCAACACTGACGGCGCTGCTCGCGGTGGCGTCCCTTGTGCTGGCCGGCTGCGGGTCCGGCACGAAGGAGGCCAACGGCGGCGCCGGCAGCGGCCCCTGCGGCACCAAGGACAAGACCACGCTGACGGTCGGGCTGTTCGGCAGCTTCGGCTTCGAGGAGAATGGTCTCTGGGACGCGTACCACAAGCGCTGCCCGAACATCACGATCAAGCAGGACGTGGTCGAGCAGTCGGCCGACTACTGGACCCGGCTGAAGACCCGGCTCGCCTCAGGCAGCGGGCTCAGCGACGTGCAGGCGATCGAGATCGGCTTCGTCGCCGACGTCGTGCAGAACCACGCCGACGACTTCGTTAACTGGAACAAGGTGCCGAACGCGGCGAAGGTGAAGTCCGAGTTCTTCGACTGGAAGTGGCAGCAGGCCAGCAGCACCGACGGCAAGACCACGGTCGGGCTCGGCACCGACATCGGCCCGGAGGCGATCTGCTATCGCAAGGACCTGCTCGACAAGGCCGGGCTCACCTCCGACCCGGAGAAGCTCAAGACCGAGTGGGCGACCTGGGACGACTTCATCAACTACGGCAAGCAGTACGAGGCGTCCTCGACCAAGCAGGCCGGGTCGCACTTCGTGGACAGCTCCGCCAGCATCTTCTCGACGGCCGTCTACCAGGGCGACAACGCCTACGCCAACGACGACGGTGAGGCCGATGTCGAGGGCAGCGACGGCGTCAAGGCGGCCTGGGACTACGCGACGTCCGCGGCGCAGGCGAACATCACGGCCGGGCTCGAGCAGTTCTCGCCGACCTGGAACAAGGCCTTCAGCAACGGCGCGTTCGCGGCCCTCGCCTGCCCGACCTGGATGATGGGGTACATCCAGGGCCAGGCCGGGGAAGCGTACGCCGGCAAGTGGGCGGTCGCCCCGGTGCTGCCGGGCGGCGCGACCAACTGGGGCGGATCCTGGCTCGGTGTCCCAGCCAAGGCCAAGAACAAGGCGGCCGGGATCGCGCTCGTCGAGTGGCTGTCGGCCGAGAAGCAGCAGGTCGCCATGTGGGCCTCGAAGAAGCAGGGCGGGCACTTCCCGTCCAACTCCCAGGCGGCAGCCGCCCCTTCGGTCAACGGTGCCACCAGTGCCTACTTCAGCAACGCGCCCGTCGGCCAGATCTTCGGCGACATCGCCGGACAGATGAAGATCCCGCCGATCGGCCTCTACGACACGCAGATCCAGCAGGCGCTGACGACGCAGCTGACCAACGTGGAGACCAAGGGCACTCCGCCGGACAAGGCGTTCGCCGATGCGATGGCGGCGATCGATCAGGTCACCGGCTGAATCACCGGTGACCTGGGTGGGCCGCCGAACCGCCACGGGAGAGGCGGCCCACCACGCTCCCCCTGAATTCCACGACCATGGCTCCATGACCTCTGATCACCGGCGAGCGGAAGGACGGGCATCGCGAATGACGCTCATGCGCGCGACCAGCGTCACCCCCCTCGCTCCACCGCAGGACCCGCCCGCGGCCAGCCGGCGCGAGCAGCGCCGCGAGGCGCGAGCATCTCGCCCGCGGTCGCCCGGCCGGATGCGCGGTCAGCGGATCGGCTACCTCTACGTCCTGCCGTTCTTCCTCGTGTTCGGCGCGTTCAGCATCTACCCGTGGCTCGACACGGCGTGGGTGTCGCTGCACGAGGTGCGGCTCTCGACGTACGACCAGCAGACCTGGGTGGGTCTGGGCAACTACCGCGACATCTTCACCAACCCGTTCTTCTGGAACGCGTTCCGCAACACCGTGACCATCGGCGTGATCTCGACCGTGCCGCAGCTGTGCATGGCACTCGGGATCGCGCACCTGCTCAACTACCGGCTGCGGGGCCGCACGTTCTTCCGGGTCGCGATCCTGATGCCCTACGCCACGAGTCTGGCAGCGGCGACGGTGATCTTCCTCGAGCTCTTCGACACCAAGCTCGGCCTGGTCAACTGGTTCCTGCACGTCGTGCACCTGCCCGCCGTCGACTGGCAGGGCTCCAAGTGGCCGGCCCAGATCGCGGTCTCGACGATCGTCACGTGGCGCTGGACCGGGTACAACACGCTGATCTACCTGGCCGGCATGCAGTCGATCGACTCGACGCTCTACGAGGCGGCGGCGGTCGACGGCGCCGGCCGCTGGCGGCAGTTCCTGCACGTGACCCTGCCCGGCCTGCGGCCCACGATCCTGTTCACGATCGTGGTCTCGACCATCGGCGCCACCCAGCTCTTCGGCGAGCCCCTGCTCTACCACAACGGCAAGGCCGATGGCGGCACCACAGGGCAGTACCAGACGCTGGGCGTCCTGATGTACCAGCAGGGCTGGGTCAACGACCGGCTCGGCCTCGCCTCGGCCACGGCCTGGACCATGTTCGTGATCATCGTGATCGCGGTCGCGGCCAACCTGCTCTTCGTCCGCTACCGCACCCGGGGAGCACTGCGATGACCCTCCTGACCGACGCCGCCCCGAAGGTCCGTGCGAGCCGCCCGCGCGACCGCGACAGAGCCGGGAAGCAGCGCGACGGCAGCCGGGTCACCTACCTGCTGGTCGCGGTGGTCACCCTGGTGTCCGTCTTCCCGCTGTACTACACGGTCGTGATGGCTTCGCACACGAACGCCGAGATGTCCTCGGCAACTCCCCCGTGGCTACCGAGCACGTCGTTCTTCGGCAACGTGAAGAAGGCGCTGGAGCTGGCGCCGCTCAACCACGGGCTGCTCAACTCGCTGATCGTCTCCGGGGCGATCACGGCCGCCACGGTGGCGCTGTGCACGCTGGCGGGGTTCGCGTTCGCCAAGCTCCGCTTCCGCGGGTCCGGGATGCTCCTGGGCTTCTGCATCGCGACCATGATGGTGCCGATGCAGATGGGCATCATCCCGCTCTACATGATGATGGCGCGGCTCGGCCTGGCCGGACACCTCGGTGCGGTGATCCTGCCGATGCTGTGCACGGCGTTCGGTGTCTTCTTCATGCGCCAGTACATCTCCAGCGCCGTACCCGACGAGCTGATCGAGGCTGGTCACATCGACGGCGCGAGCAGTCTGCGGATCTTCTGGTCGATCGTGGTGCCCGCCGTACGCCCCGCGATGGCGGTGCTCGCGATGCTGACGTTCCTGACGTCGTGGAACGACTTCTTCTGGCCGATCATCGTGCTCAGCTCCCAGAACCCCACCGTCCAGGTCTCCTTTCAGAGCCTGGCCACCGGTTACGCCCCTCAGCAGTCGATCATCATGGCCGGCACGCTCTACGGAACGATCCCCGTGCTCGTCGTCTTCGGGCTGCTCGGCCGGCAGATCGTCGGCGGCATCATGGAAGGAGCAGTCAAGGGATGAGCAGCCGCAGGTTTCCCGAGAACTTCACGTGGGGCGTCGCCACCGCGTCCTACCAGATCGAGGGGGCCGTCGCCGAGGACGGCCGACTCCCCAGCATCTGGGACACCTTCTCCCACACGCCCGGCAAGGTCGTCGGTGGCGACACCGGCGACGTCGCCTGCGACCACTACCACCGGTGGCCGCAGGACCTGGACCTGATCGCCGACCTCGGCATCCCGTCGTACCGGTTCTCGGTCGCCTGGCCGCGGGTCATGCCTGACGGCCGCAACGTCAACCAGGCCGGGGTCGACTTCTACAAGGAGCTCGTCGACGGCCTGCTGGCGCGGGGGATCGAGCCCCTGATGACCCTGTACCACTGGGACCTGCCGCAGGCGCTCGAGGACGAGGGCGGCTGGCGCGCGCGAGACGTGGTGGGGCGCTTCACCGACTACGCACTGGTGCTGGGCAAGGAGCTCGGTGACCGGGTGCCCGCGATCACGACCCTCAACGAGCCCTGGTGCTCGGCCTACCTGGGCCACGCGTCGGGTGAGCACGCCCCCGGCCTCAACGAGGACCGGCTCGCGTACCCCGTGGCGCACCACCTGAACCTGGCGCACGGCCGCGCGGTCACGGCGCTGCGTGGGGTGCTGCCCGCTGCCGCGATGATGTCGGTGACCCTGAACCTGCAGCACGTGGTGCCGGCGTCGGACACGGAGGCCGACCTGGCCGCCGCCCGGCACGTCGACGCCATCGCCAACCGGATCTTCCTCGACCCGATGCTGCGGGGCAGCTATCCCGATGACCTGCTGGCGGGTACGGCGCACCTCACCGACTGGTCCTTCGTGCACGAGGGTGACCTCGAGGAGATCCGGGCACCCCTCGACTTCCTCGGCGTGAACTACTACATGCCGAGCGTGGTCGGCGCGGACCCCGCGGGAAGGCGGCTGCCCGGCACCGATCGTGCCTTCGGCATCGAGACGGAGAGCCCCCGCACGATCATGGGGTGGCCGATCGAGCCCTCCGGGCTCCGTGACCTGCTGCTGCGGGTGCACCGCGACTACCAGATCCCGACCATGGTGACCGAGAACGGCATGGCGGACCACGACGTCGCCGTCGACGGGCGGGTGCACGACGACGCTCGGATCGACTACGTCCACGGGCACCTCGGTGCGGTGCTCGACGCGGTGGCCGCCGGCGCCGACGTCCGCGGCTACTTCGAGTGGACCCTGCTCGACAACTTCGAGTGGGCGTGGGGATACGACAAGCGCTTCGGCCTGGTGCACGTGGACTTCGACGACCAGGTGCGGACAATCAAGGACTCCGCGCGCTGGTACGCCGACGTGGTCGCGCGCAACGAGCTGCCGGACGAGTTGCCGGGGGTCAGCGGAAGTCGATGAGCAGCGTGCCGGGATCCTCGGGCTCGGCCGGTGGTGGGGCCTCAGCGTCCGCGTCGGGCTGCGACTCGTCCTCCGGGTCCTGGCGCTGCACCACGGAGCGGTAGCAGCGCGTGACGTAGGGCAGACGCATGCCGTCGTGCCCGCGGCCGAAGCCGTCGTACATCTCGCCGACCTCGCGCAGCGTCTGCTCGCGCTCGTCGGGCGTCATGACCGCGATGTTGGAGCGGGAGGCGACCAGGTCGAGCAGCCCGGCACGGTCGAGGTCCTGCCAGTGCCGGTAGCTCGCGCTGTCGACCCAGCCGAAGTGCCGGTCGTCGCCGAGCAGCCGAACCGGGTCGCGCTCCTGCTCCGGGGTGCCGATCAGTCGTCCCAGCCGGCGCACCCACGGGATTGCCTCGTCGCGCACGTTCCAGACCATCGCCAGCACCCCTCCGGGGCGCAGCACGCGGGCGATCTCGGGCAGCGCGCGTGCCCGGTCGAACCAGTGGAACGACTGGGCCGCGACCACCACGTCGACCGAACGCGAGGCCACCGGGATGCGCTCGGCGGCACCGCTGCAGGCATGGGCGCCGGGGACACGAGCGTTGAGCAGACGCAGCATCCGGTCGTCGGGATCGGTGGCGACCACCTCATGACCGAGGGCGACGACCCGCTCTGTGAGCTTGCCGGTGCCGGCGCCCAGCTCGAGCACGCGGGCCGGCCTGGTGCCGACCAGCCAGGCGACGCCCTCGGGCGGGTACGACGGGCGGGCCCGGTCGTAGCGCTCGGCGGCGTCGCCGAAGCTCAACCGCTCGCCTGCCACCGTGAAGTCCTTCCGCTCGCCGTGCGTTCGACGCTACCCGATAGCGTCGGCGCGTGCCTCAGCAACGCGAAGGGGCGGATCCCCTTGCCTGGTTGGTGTCCCTCGAGGGTGTGCCGTCCGCGTTCGCGGCCACCCGCGACGGCATCGACGCGCTGCTGCGCGACCGCGGCCTGCGCCGCACCGACCCGGCGCAGACCGTCGAGTCGCTGCTGCGTGGCGCGCACGCCTCTGCCGTGCTCTCCGGCTCCGGCTCGACGCTCGATGAGGTGCGCGCGGGCGAGGGCGACGAGGTCGCGCGGGCCGCCGCGCGGATGAGCGCGGCCCTGCTCTCCCTGGTGCCGGTCGTCGGGCACTCGCCGCTTCAGGCGCTGTCACGCCTGCACGTGCTGGCGGCGGGCACGGGCACGGCCGGCCGGCCCGCGACTCCGGAGGCCGCCGACCGGATGACCGCACTCGGGTCCGCGCTCGGCGCCGTCACCGAGGCGCCGGCGCTGCTGGTCGCGGCGTTGGCGCATGCCGAGGTGGCGACGGTCGCGCCCTTCGGCTCCTTCGACGGGCTGGTGGCACGGGCCGCCGAACGGCTGGTGCTCGTCGCGCGGGGTGTGGACCCGGCCTCGCTCGTCGTACCGGAGGCGGGGCACCTGGCGCTGCGTGCGGAGTACGAGTCCAACCTGCGCGCCTACGCCGGCGGCGGTCGCTCGGGCCTGCACGGCTGGCTGCTCTACGCCGCGGAGGCTCAGGCCCGGGGTGCGGAGTCGAGCCCGCTGGTGGGCTGAACCGCCGAACGGCACCGACGTACGAAGACGTCGATGCCGTTCATGGCACACGAATACCTGGCTACCAAGCGTGCTTTTTCTAAGTGTTGCCCTGGGCAGATCCCAGATGACAAGCGCCCTGTAGGAAGGGTAGATCGCCGCGTGGGTACCTGGATCGTGTGACGCTTTTGAGTTGTCCTGTGGTCCTTTGTACGCCGGGTCGGTAATGAGTTCAAGGGTTGCCATCGGCGCATAGGAGTGGTCCAATCCGGCCTTGCCAGATGGACATCCGGGCGCGTCACACCTGGCTCAGGCGGAGCTGTTGCGGCGTCGCAGGTTGATCCAGATGGCGCCACCGACGGCGACCGCGCCGCCCACCGCGAGCGCGGCCAGCGTGGGTTTGGCCGGGGGCAGCCGGACCCGGCTCTGCAGCGCGACGGGCTTGTCGAAGACCAGCACCGGCCAGCCCCGGTCCTTCGCCTCCCGGCGCAGGTCCTTGTCAGGGTTGACCGCGTGCGGATGGCCGACCGCCTCGAGCATGCGGACGTCGGTCACCGAGTCGCTGTAGGCGTAGCTGCGGGTCAGGTCGTAGCCGCGCTTGCGCGCCAGGTCCTGGATCGCCTTGGCCTTGTTCTCCGCGTAGGCGTAGAACTTGATGCCGCCGGTGTAGCGGCCGTCCTCGACCGCCATCCGGGTGGCCACGACGTGGTCGGCGCCGAGCATCTCGCCGATCGGCTCGACCACCTCCGAGCCCGATGTCGACACGATGATCACGTCACGTCCGGCAGCGTGGTGCTCCTCGATCAGGCTCGACCGCCTCGTCGTACACGAGCGGGTCGACGATGTTGTGCAGCGTGTCGGCGACGATCGCGCGCACCGTCTGCACGTCCCAGCCTGCGCAGAGGTTCGACATGAACTGTCGCATCTTCTCCATCTGGTCGTGGTCGGCGCCGCCGACCAGGTAGACGAACTGGGCGTAGGCGCTGCGCAGCATGGCGCCCCGGGTGATCAGGCCCCCGGCGTAGAACGGCCGCGAGAACGCCAGCGTGCTCGACTTCGCGATGATGGTCTTGTCGAGGTCGAAGAACGCGGCCGTCGGGCGGGCCATCGGGGACATGCGGCCAGTCTAGGGAGGGGATCCGACGCCTCAGCGCGGCACGGCCAGCCGCCCGGAGACGGTGGTGACGGTCGTGCACCGGGGCGGCGTACCCCGGCACTCCACGAGTTCGGAGGTGTTCCCACCCCGATCGATCACGTACGCCGCCGCGCCATCGCGGGCGAAGGCGACGGTGGTCACCTGCGAGCGGGGCGGTAGCCCGGTCGGTGCCTCGACCCCGGTCCGGGCGTCGAGGAGGACCGGCGACCCGGACGCCGTGAGGACGAGGACGCGGCTCCCGTCCGCGGACAGGACCGCGTGCGGGAACGAGCGCGCGCTCCTTCGCCACAACCGCCTGCCAGCCCGCGTCGCCACGATGCTCGTGCCGTGGCGGGTCGTTGCAACGACGAGGTCGCCCACACGGGTGAGGAACGCCGGGTGATCCGGGCCGGTGCGGGTGACGCGATCGGCGTCGAGGTCCCAGGCGACGACGCCCCCGGTGAAGCCGTAGTAGGCGGTACCCCCGGTCAAGGCGAGTGGCCGCGCGAAACGGAAGAAGTCCAGCGGGTCGAGAGAGGTGCGGATCGCGACCGAGTGGCCCTCGCGGGCGTCGAACACGACGAGCTGGTTGGTGTAGGTCCGCCAGAACACCCAGCCTCGTACGGGATCCGCCACCAGCCCGGGAGCCGCGTTGTGCCCGATCTCAGCGGTGCCGCCCTCCTCGTCGACCAGTACGACGTCTGCCTCCTCCGTGCGGTAGACGGCGCCCACGCCCGGGTCGGTCAGGTCGGTCGCCCCCCGCACCGGCAACGTGAGGGCGCCGACGTGCAGCCGGCCGTCGGCGAGGTAGGGGAGGGTCGCGGTCGTCGCGTGCGTGGGCCTGGGCGGCGCTGCGGGCGGGGTTGCCGGGTCGTGGAGCAGGACGACCGTCCCGGCGGCGACCAGGGCCACGACCGTGGCGACGCCTGCGAGCACGCGGCCCCGGGCACCACCGGAGCGACCGTTGCCGGCCACGATCGCGGCGAGCGGCGGCGGACCGACCTCGACTTCGTCTGGCCCGCGGCCGAGCAGCCCGAGCGGGTCGTCCTCCTCGAGGTGGTCGCCGACGGCGACCGCGCCCCTCCCCAGGACAGCGCCGACCTGCGCCTCGGTCAGACCGCCCACCGTGTGCAGCACCAGCGCCGTGCGGCGGGTGTGCCGGCGCCGGGTCTCCGGCCAGGTGTGCAACAGCCGGCGGAAGACCTGCACGTCGACGTCGTCCGCCCGGCGGACCCGCGCCCAGGACCGGTGGACCCGGCTCAGGGCGGTGCGCGTGACCTGCTCCGCACGGTCCGTCGGGCAGCCCAGGAGCACCAGCGTGCGGACGAGGGGCTCCCAGCGCAGCCCGACGTACGCCGCGAAGTCGTCCTCGCTCGCCCGGTCCACGCCTCACCAGACCATCCCGCGCCGTTTCGCGTCCACAGGCCCGCAATGTCGGTGTCCCGTCCACCGGCACCCGGACGTGGCTCCCACTACGACGCCGGCCCCCGGCAACGTTCTCGCCATGAGCACTTCCGGGCAGCCGCCCCTGCTGGTGACCGGCGACGAGACGCTCCTCGATGACCTGCTCCGGCTGTCGGCCGCGGCCGGGGTCGTGCTCGACGTCGCCCACGACCTCGCGGCGGCGCAGCGGGCCTGGTCGGCGGCGACCCTGGTCCTGGTCGGGGCGGACCAGGCCGCCGCGCTCGCCCACATCGAGCCGCCCCGCCGCCCGCAGGTGCACGTGGTGGCGCGCGGGCCGGTGCCCGACGGGCTGTTCCGGTCCGCGCTGGCGCTGGGCGCGGAGCACGTCGCCGAGCTGCCGCTGTCGGAGGCCTGGCTGGTGGAGGTGCTCACGGACGCCGGTGACGGGGCGGCCAGCCGGGGTGTCGCGATCGGGGTCGTCGGCGGGTCGGGCGGTGCCGGCGCCACGGTGTTCGCGAGCGCTCTGGCCCTGACGCTCGGCGCCGACCGGGCCACCCTCCTCGTCGACGCCGACCCGCTGGGAGCCGGCATCGACCGGGTGCTCGGCATGGAGTCGCTCGACGGCATCCGCTGGGACGCGCTCCACCACCCGACCGGCCGGCTCAGCGCGCGGTCGTTGCGGGAGGCACTACCGCGCCGCGGCGGGGTCTCCGTCCTGACCTGGGCGGCCGACCGACCGACCGGGCTGCAGGCCTTCGCGATGCGCGAGGTGCTCTCCGCCGGGCAGCGCGGCCACGGGGCGCTGGTGCTCGACCTGCCACGCCATCCCGATCCCGTGATCGAGGAGGTGCTCGCCCGGCTCGACCACGTGGTCGTGGTCAGCGGTGTCACGGTGCCGGCCGTCACCGCGACCTCACGTGTCGCAGCGCGGCTGGTCGGTCTCTCCGCGACGGCCCACCTCGTGGTCCGCGGCAGCGGCGGCGTCGACGCCGCCGCGATCGGCCGGCTGCTGGGGCTGCCGGTGGCGGCCGCGATGCCCGACCAGCGGGGGCTCGACGAGGCGATCGACCTCGGCGCCGGGCCGGTGCGCTCACGGCGTGGCGCGCTCGCCCGGGCCGCACGCCAGGTGGCCGGGCGCGTGGTGATCGGGGACGGACTGGCGGCATGAGCAGCCCGGCGGTCCCGGCCGTGCTGCTGGAGCAGGTGCGCGACCAGCTCGCACGCGAGGGCGCCGAGCTGACCCCCGAGCGCGTCGCGCAGGCGTTGCGCGAGCGCGGCCGGCCGGTGGGTGACGCGACGGTGCTCGCCGTCCACGACGCGCTGCGACGCGACGTCGTCGGTGCCGGGCCGCTCGAGCCCCTGCTCCGCACCGCCGGCGTCACCGACGTGCTGGTCAACGGGCCCGACCGGGTCTACCTCGACCGCGGTCGCGGGCTCGAGCCCACCGGCGTCCGGCTGCCCGACGAGGAGTCCGTGCGCCGTCTCGCACAGCGGCTCGCGGCGTCGGGCGGCCGGCGGCTCGACGACGCGACGCCGTACGTCGATCTGCGGCTGCCCGACGGCACGCGGTTCCACGCCGTGCTCGCGCCGATCTCCCGGCCCGGCACCGTGCTGTCGCTGCGGGTGCCGCGGGCGCGGGTGTTCACGCTCGACGAGCTGGTCGGGGCCCGCGCGCTCCCCGAGGAAGGCGCCTGGCTGCTTCGGCGGATCGTCGAGAGTCGGCTGGCATTCCTGGTCAGCGGCGGCACGGGCTCGGGCAAGACCACGCTGCTCAACGCTCTGCTCTCGCTGGTCGACCCGACCGAGCGGCTGGTGCTGGTCGAGGACGCAAGCGAGCTCCGGCCCGACCATCCCCACGTCGTCGGGCTGGAGGCGCGCCCCGCCAACATCGAGGGCGCCGGCGAGATCACGCTGCGCACCCTGGTGCGCCAGGCGCTCCGCATGCGGCCCGACCGGCTCGTGGTCGGCGAGGTCCGCGGTGGCGAGGTGACCGACCTGCTCGCCGCGATGAACACCGGCCACGAGGGCGGCTGCAGCACGCTCCACGCCAACTCGGCCGCCGACGTGCCCAGTCGGATCGAGGGTCTCGCGCTCGCTGCCGGCCTTCCGCAGGCCGCCGTGCATAGCCAGCTGGTCTCGGCCCTCGACGCGGTGGTCCACCTCGGCCGGGGAGGCGACGGCCGCCGCGAGGTCCGTGAGATCGGCATCATCGTGGAGGTCGACGGGACCGCCCGGGTGGCTCCCGCGGTGACGTTCGACGACGGCGAGGTGCACACGCATCGGGCTGCCGACGCGCTGCTCGAACGGCTCACCTGATGGTCGTGCTCGCCGCCCTCCTGGCCGGGTCGGCTGCGGTCCTCGCGTTCCCCGCCCGGGCCCCGCGCCGCGGCCCGGAGCGCCTCGCGCGCCGCCGGCTGCCACCGACCCTCCTGGTCGTCCCGCTTGTGGTGCTGCCGGTGCTCCTGCTCCAGGGGCGACAGCTGGTCCTCGGCCTGGTCGGCGTGCTGGTGGTGGCCGCCGGGCAGCGGTTGCTCGCGCGCCGGCGTGCCGCGGCCGGGGCCGCTGATCGGGCGGCACGGGTGCAGGCCTACTGCGAGTCCCTGGCGGCCGACCTCACCGCCGGCCAGCCACCGCACCGGGTGCTGGCGCGGTCGGTCGCCGAGTTCCCGGAGTTCACCGCGGCTGCCGCCGCGGCCGAGCTCGGCGCCGACGTGCCCGACGCCCTGCGCCGGCTGGCGCGGGCGCCCGGTGCGGGGGAGCTGAGGCTGGTCGCCGCCGCGTGGCAGGTCGCGCACCGGTCCGGCGCGGGGCTGGCCGACGCGCTCGAACAGGTCGGCCGGGGCGTCCGGGCGCGCCGCCGAACCGCCCGGCTGGTCGCCGCCGAGCTCGCGCCTGCCCACGCGACGGCGCGGATGATGGCGTGCCTGCCGTTGGTGTTCGTGCTGGCCGGTTCCGGGCTGGGTGGTGACCCGGTGGCCTTCCTGACCCGCACCACGCCCGGGCTGGCCTGCCTGTCCGCCGGCCTCGCACTCTCCTACGCCGGGCTCGAGTGGCTGCAGCGGATCGCCGATGCGGTGCTCCGCGGATGACCGTACTGGTCGCCGTGCTCGCCGCCGGAGCGGTCGCGGTCGCGCTGCCCCCGGTGCCGCGGCTGCCGCGATCCGTCCGACCGACCGTCCGGCGCGACGACCGGGCACCGCTGGACCGGTGGCGGCTGCCGCTGGCGGTCCTGACCGGTGCCGGCGTCGGTGTCTTCCTCGATGGCGCCGCCGGGGTCGCCGCCGGCCTGTTGGCGGCCGTGCTCGCCTGGCGGGTCCTCGGCCGGGTCGAGAGTCCCGCCGCGGTCCGCCGACGTGAGGCCCTGGCCCGCGACCTGCCGGGGGCGGTCGACCTGCTGGTGGCGGCGTTCGCCGCGGGTGTCGCGCCCGGGCCCGCCCTGGGGCTGGTGGCCGACGCGCTCGACGGGCCGGTCTCCGCCGAGCTCGGGACCCTCCACCGGCGGCTCGACCTGGGGGCCGACCCCGCGAGCGTGTGGGCCGAGCTGGCGGCGCACCCCCAGCTGGCGCCGCTCGGGCGTGCGCTCGCGCGCGCCCACGACACGGGGGCATCGGTCACCACCGCCGGTGCGCGGCTCGCCCGGGAGCTCCGGGAACGCAGCCACGCCGAGGTCGAGTCTCGTGCTCGCAGCGTTTCCACGCGGGCGGCGGCACCGCTCGGCGTGTGCTTCCTCCCGGCGTTCGTGCTGCTCGGGATCGTGCCCCTCGTCGCAGGTCTCGTCGGCTCGCTGGGGCTCCTCCGGTGAGCACCCGGCCTGACAGCACCTGTCCACAGCCACCCGCTCGCCGGCGGTTCTCCACCATGGCCCACGACCTCGTGGCAGCGGGTCGCGTCGACGAGAAAGGTCAGTCCTGCAAGGAGAAACCTCGGGGGGCCGTCCTCCGGGCAGGAGACAACAAGGAGTCAACATGAGCAACGCGACCCTCACCCGGTTCCGGGACGAGGCGGGCACCACGACCGCGGAGTACACCGTCGTCACGGGCGCCGCCTGCGGCTTCGGCGCCCTCCTCTACAAGCTGCTGACCAGCGAGTGGGGACAGCGGCTGATCGAGACCGCGTTCAAGGCCGTCCTCAAGCTGATCGGCTTCTAGCCCGACTAGGCGCAGGTGGTCGCCGGCATCCACGACGTGCCGGCACCACCTGCGGGGAAGGAAGGGCGCAGATGCGTGACACCGACGAGTCCGGCACGGTGACCGCGGAGGCAGCGGTGGTGATGCCGGTCGTGCTGCTGTTCACGATCGGCATGGCCTGGCTGGTGAGCCTCGGGGTGACTCACGTGCGGGCGGTCGACGCCGCGCGTGAGACGGCGCGCGCCGTGGCGCGCGGGGAGTCGGTCGGCGCGGGGAGCGCGGTCGGGCGGCGAGTCGCGACCGCGGGCTCGGCCATCCACGTCGAGCGCGGCAGTCGTCTGGTGGTGGTCACCGTCCGGTCACCGGTCCGGGGTCCGGGCGGGCTCCTCGGGTTCCTGCCGTCCTTCGACGTGCACGCCCAGGCGGTCGCGGTTCGGGAGCCGCAGCAGTGAGCCGGCAGGCCGGACAACGACCCCGCCGAGGAGAACGTGGGAGCGTGACCGTGCTCGGGATCGCGCTGACCGGGCTGCTCCTGACGTTCTCCGTCGCCTGCGTGGGCGTCGCGGGGATCGTCGTGGCGCACCGCCGGGCCCAGGCGGCCGCCGACCTCGGGTCGTTGGCGGGCGCGACCGCGATCCAGCATGGGCATGCTCCGTGTCCGGCCGCGGCCGACGTGGCCCGTCGCAACGGCGGGCGCCTCGTCGGGTGCATCGTGCGCGGTGAGGTGGTGACGATCAGGGTGGAGGCCGCGACTCCACCGCTGCTGGGCGCGGTGCGCCACACGCAGGCATCGGCGCGTGCAGGTCCGGTCTGGTCGGGCGGGCTGGTGCCGCGGTGACCCGACGGGTCAGACCGCCGCCCGGAGGAGCACGTCGAGCAGCCGGATCGCGCCGGCCTTGTCGAGCGGGTCGTTGCCGTTGCCGCACTTGGGCGACTGCACGCACGACGGGCAGCCGTCGTCGCAGCGACAGGTCGCGATCGCCTCGCGGGTCGCCCGCAACCAGGCGGCCGCGGTGCCGAAGCCCCGCTCGGCGAACCCGGCGCCGCCCGGGTGCCCGTCGTACACGAAGACAGTGAGCCGACCCGGTGTCCGCGTGCAGCGCGGTCGAGACACCGCCGATGTCCCAGCGGTCGCAGGTCGCGAACAGCGGCAGCAGGCCGATCGACGCGTGCTCCGCCGCGTGCGCCGAGCCCGGCAGGTCGGCCGCCTCGAGCACGGCCCTCGAGCGCGTCGGCCGGGAGTGTCCACCAGACGGAGCGGGTGTCGAGGGTGCGTTCGGGGAGGTCGAGGGGTTCCTCGCCGATCACCTCGCCGGAGCGCAGACGCCGCTTGAGGAATGACACGACCTGGTGGGTGACGCGCACCTCGCCGAAGCTCACCCGGGCGTCGCCCCAGGTCTGGTGCCGGTGCTCGCGCGTGATCTCGATGTCGGTGATCTCGCGCGCCGACGTCGAGTAGTCCGGGTCGTCGCGCACCACCACCGCGACGTGCTGGTCGAGGTCGAGCTCCAGGACCAGCCAGGTCTCGCCCTGGTGGAGGTACACCGCACCCGTGTGGGCGGTTCCGTGGGCGGACGAGGCGTCGACGGTGCCGAGCACCCGTCCCGTGACGTCCTCGACCAGCCGCACCGGCCGGCCGCCCGACGACCGGATGTCGGCGAGGTCGCTGGCGCGGCGGCGGTCGGTCCAGTACCACCCGCCGGGTCGCTTCCGGAGCAGGCCGGCGGCGGTGAGGGCGTCGACGGCGGCCGGCGCCTCGGCCCCGAACAAGGAGAGTCCGTCCGGTGTCAGGGGCGACTCCGCCGCGGCGGCACACAGGTGGGGGCCGAGCACGTAGGGGTTGTCCGGGTCGAAGACGGACGCCTCGACCGGCGCTCCGAGCAGGGCCTCGGGGTGGCTGACGAGGTAGGTGTCCAGGGGGTCGTCGCGCGCCACGAACACCCCGAGTGCATCGCCGTGGCCGCGGCCGGCGCGTCCGACCTGCTGCCACAGCGCGGCGCGAGTGCCCGGGAAACCGGCCAGCAGCACGGCGTCGAGCCCGGAGATGTCGATGCCGAGCTCGAGCGCGTTGGTCGCGGACAGTCCGACCAGCCGGCCGCTGCGGAGCGCTTGCTCGAGCGCCCGCCGTTCCTCCGGCAGGTACCCGCCGCGGTAGGCCGCCACCCGGTCGGCCAGCTCGGGCTCGACCTCGGCCAGCAGCCGCCGGGTGGTCAGGGCGACCGTCTCCGCGCCCCGCCGAGAGCGCACGAACGCGAGGGTCCGCACGCCCTCGAGCACGAGGTCGGTGAGCAGGTCGGCCACCTCGGCCCCCGACGACCGGCGCACCGGGGCGCCGTTCTCCCCGGACATCGAGGTGAACGGCGGCTCCCAGAGCGCGAGCGCGACCCGCCCACGCGGCGAGGTGTCGTCGGTGACCGCCAGGGTCGGCAGCCCCGTGAGCCGCTGGGCCGCGACCTCGGGTTGGGCGACGGTGGCGGAGGCCAGCACGAACGTCGGGTCGGCGCCGTGGAGCGCACAGATCCGGCGCAGCCGTCGCACCACCTGGGCGACGTGGGCGCCGAAGACGCCGCGGTAGTGGTGGCACTCGTCGATCACGACGTAGTCCAGCGAGCCGAAGAACTTGGACCAGCGCGCGTGGCCGGGGAGCAGGGACCGGTGCAGCATGTCGGGGTTGGTGAGCACGTACTCCGCGTGGTCGCGGGTCCACTCCCGTTCCTCAGGTCCGGAGTCGCCGTCGTGCGTCGACACCCGGACGTCGACCCCGAGCGAGCGGATCGCGGCGAGCTGGTCCTGGGCGAGCGCCTTGGTGGGGGAGAGGTAGAGCACACTCGCCCCGCGCTGGCCCCGGGTGCCGCGCTGCGCCCGGATCGCGGTCAGCCCGGGGAGCAGGTAGCCCAGCGACTTGCCGGACGCGGTGCCCGTCGACACGACGACGTGGCGCCCGCCGTACGCCGCCTGGGCGGCCTCGACCTGGTGCCGCCACGGGCGCTCGACCCCACGGCTCGCCAGGGCGGCGAGCACCTCCGGATCGACCCAGGAGGGCCAGTCGGCGTAGGTCGGTGACCGTGGTGGCAGGATCTCGAGGTGGGTCAGGCGTTCCGCGCGTCCGGGGGCGGCGGTCAGCCGGTCGAGCAACGCGCGAGGGTCGGTCGACCGGTCCGGGCTGCTCACGCGGGAAGTCTCCCAGCATGGGTAGGTCTGCACCGCTGGGTGAGTCGCACGCGCTGGCTTCGTGGTTGAATACGCTTTGGCTGTCCTACCGTGGCCAATGGGAGGAGGGGGACGTCGTGGATCTTTCGCTCGAGACTCGGCACACCGACGATGTCACGATCGTTTCGGTCGGTGGCGAGATCGACGTCTACACGGCACCCAAGCTCCGCGACAAGGTCACCGAGCTCGTCGGCGAGGGTCACTACAACCTCGTCATCGACATGGAGAACGTCGAGTTCCTCGACTCGACCGGCCTCGGCGTGCTGGTCGGCGGCCTGAAGAAGGTCCGCTCGCACGACGGCTCGATGGAGATCGTCTGCAACCAGGACCGGCTCCTCAAGATCTTCCGGATCACCGGCCTCGCCAAGGTCTTCACGATCCACGACTCCGAGGCCGCTGCGCTATCTGCGCACTGACCCTCGCTGGTGTCTCTCGTTCTCCCCGGCCGGACCCTCCCGTGATCTGCGGACTGCTTCCACGTAGACTCCGCCGCGGTCCGTCCGTCTTGCAACCCGCTTCACATATCCGAGGAGAACCATGACCGGGCTCAACCCCGACGTCGTGCACCTCTCTGGCGGCAACCTCGTCCTGATCATCATCGTGGCCCTGATCGCGCTCGGCGCGCTCGCGATGGCTGCCATGTTCCGCAACGAGGTCCTTGCCGCCGGTGAAGGCACCGACAACATGAAGAACATCGCCCAGGCGGTGCAGGAGGGCGCCAACGCGTACCTCCAGCGCCAGTTCCGCACGCTCTTCGTCTTCGCCGGCGTCGCGTTCGTGATCCTGCTGGCGCTGCCCGCCGACGACATCTGGGTGCGGATCTTCCGCTCCATCTTCTTCCTGGTCGGGGGCCGGATTCTCGGCCACGGTCGGCTACCTCGGCATGTCCCTGGCGGTGAAGGCCAACCTGCGCGTCGCGGCAGCCGCCGAGACCCAGGGCCGCGACCCGGCGATGACGATCGGCTTCCGCACCGGCGCCATGGTGGGCATGCTCACCGTCGGCCTCGGCCTGTTCGGTGCGGCGGTCGTCGTGATCGCGTTCGGCAGCGAGGCGCCCCACGTGCTCGAGGGCTTCGGCTTCGGCGCCGCGCTGCTGGCGATGTTCATGCGTGTCGGCGGCGGCATCTTCACCAAGGCCGCCGACGTCGGCGCCGACCTGGTCGGCAAGGTCGAGAAGAACATCCCCGAGGACGACCCGCGCAACGCGGCGACGATCGCCGACAACGTGGGCGACAACGTGGGCGACTGTGCCGGCATGGCGGCCGACCTCTTCGAGTCCTACGCCGTGACCCTGGTCGCGGCGCTGATCCTCGGCTACGCCGCCTTCGACGAGAAGGGCCTCGTGTTCCCGCTGCTGATCCCCGCGATCGGCGCCCTCACCGCGGTGCTCGGTGTCTACCTGTGCAAGCCGCGTACCGGCGAGAACGGCCTGACCACGATCAACCGGGCCTTCTACATCTCGGCCGCGGTCTCCGCGGTGGCCTGCACCATCCTGAGCTTCGCCTACCTGCCCGCCACGTTCGGCGACTTCGCCGCGCGGCTCGACGGGGTCGACGGCAACCCGCGCATCATCGCGGCCGCCGCGGTCGTGATCGGCATCGTGATGTCTGCGGGCATCCTCGCGCTGACCGGCTACTTCACCGGCACCGAGCACCGCCCGGTCAAGGACGTCGGCAAGACGTCGCTGACCGGCGCGGCCACCGTGATCCTGTCCGGCCTCTCGGTCGGCTTCGAGTCCGCCGTCTACACGACGCTGCTCATCGGCGCCGCCGTGTTCGGCGCGTTCCTGCTCGGTGGCGCGACGCTCACCGTCTCGCTGTTCGCGGTGGCGCTGGCCGGCTGCGGCCTGCTCACCACGGTCGGCGTGATCGTGGCGATGGACACCTTCGGTCCGGTCTCCGACAACGCGCAGGGCATCGCGGAGATGTCGGGCGACGTGAGCCCCGAGGGCGCGCAGATCCTCACCGAGCTCGACGCGGTCGGCAACACGACCAAGGCGATCACCAAGGGCATCGCGATCGCGACCGCCGTGCTCGCCGCGACCGCGCTGTTCGGCTCCTACGCCACGTCCGTCGACGAGGCAGTGGTCGAGGCGAGGACGAAGCTCGACCCGCTGACCTTCGTGGTCTTCAGCCCCGACGTGCTGGTCGGCGTGCTCCTCGGTGCCGCCGTCGTGTTCCTGTTCTCCGGCCTGGCGATCAACGCCGTCGGCCGCGCTGCGGGCGCGGTCGTGTTCGAGGTGCGTCGCCAGTTCCGGGAGATCCCCGGGATCATGGAGGGCACCGGTCGTCCGGAGTACGGCAAGGTCGTCGACATCGTCACCAAGGACTCGCTCCGCGAGCTGGTCACGCCCGGCATCCTGGCCGTGCTCGCCCCGATCGCCGTGGGCTTCGGCCTCGGCGTCGGCCCGCTGGCCGGCTTCCTGGCCGGCGCGATCGGCACCGGCACGCTGATGGCGGTGTTCCTGGCCAACTCCGGTGGTGCGTGGGACAACGCGAAGAAGCTGGTCGAGGACGGCAACCACGGTGGCAAGGGGTCGCTCGCCCACGAGGCGACGATCATCGGCGACACCGTCGGTGACCCGTTCAAGGACACCGCCGGCCCGGCGATCAACCCGCTGATCAAGGTGATGAACCTGGTGTCGCTGCTGATCGCCGGCGCCGTCGTCCGGATGAGCATGGGCGAGGACCAGAACGACCCGCTCCGGATCATCATCGCGGTCGTGGCGGTGGCGATCATCGTGACCGCGGTCTACATCTCCAAGCGCCGTCCCGTGGCCATCGGCGGCGACGACGACGCCGAAGCCGTCGGAGACCACGACCGCTCCCGGCGCAGCACGGCTGACCGAGCAACGCACCACAGGAGGCCCCCGGACCTGGTCCGGGGGCCTCCCGCGTTCCGCCTACGCTGGCGTGGTGCCGACCCCGGAGCTCGCCCGCGACCTGCCCGGCGACCTCCGTGACGCGCTCACCGCCGCCGACTTCACGTACGACGAGGTGGCCGACGTGCTCGGCCCGGTCGCCCACGCGGCGCTCTCCCGCAACGAGACCACTCCCGGGCTCCGCGCCACCCGGGGCGGCACACCGGTCGAGACGCTGACCCGGCTCTGGCTGCTGCAGGCGCCGGTACCCGCGCCCGCGGCCGAGGCGGCCCTCCCCGGGCTGGTCGACCGGCTCTGCGCGGCCGGCATCCTCGAGCGCTCGGTCGGCGAGGTCGCGGCGCGCGTCGACGTCCGCCCCTACGGCACCGACGAGGTGGCCGGCGGCGGCAACCTCTGGGTCGCCAGCGACCTGACGCCCGGACTCGACGGCGCCCCGAACGCGGTCGGCACCGACCACGTGCTCGGGATCAGCTCCGCCGCCACCTCGCTGGCCGAGATGACCGTGCGCGACCGGGTCGACCGCGCGCTCGACCTCGGCACCGGCTGCGGCGTCCAGTCGCTGCACCTCGCCGCGCACTCCGACCAGGTCGTCGCCACCGACGTCAACCCGCGCGCCTCTGGCTGACCCGGCTCAACGCCGACGGCTCAACCGGGTCGACGCTCGACGTCCGCGAGGGCTCCTTCTTCGAGCCCGTGAGCGGGGAGACGTTCGACCTGGTCGTGAGCAACCCGCCGTTCGTGATCTCGCCGGCCACCGGCGAGCGGCTCGTCTACCGCGACAGCGGCCTGCCCGGCGACGCGGTCGTCGAGCACATCGTGCGCGCCGCGCCCGGCCACCTCGCCGACGGCGGGCTGTGCCAGGTGCTCGGCAACTGGATGGTGCTGCGCGACCAGCCCTGGGAGGAGCGCCTCACCGGCTGGGTCGACGGGCTGCGACGCCTGGGTGGTGCAGCGCGAGACCGTCGACCTGCCCACCTACGTCGAGCTGTGGCTGAAGGACGCCGGGCACCATCCGGCGACCGGCTCGGAGCATCGCGGACTACGTCCGGCGCTACGACACCTGGCTCGCCTGGTTCGAGGAGCAGGGCGCGGAGGCGGTCGGGTTCGGCTGGATCCACCTGCGCCGGGTCCGACGAGGCACCGGGGAGGTGCACCGCCTCGAGCACTGGCCGTACGACGTCGCGCAGCCGCTCGGTGACGAGGTCGCCGCCCACTTCCGGCGTACGACGCAGCTGCGCGGGCTCGTCCGACGCCCGGCTGCTCGCCACCCGGCCGGTGGCGCGCCCGGACGTCGTGCAGGAGACGCTGGGTGCGCCCGGTGCCGAGGACCCGGGCCGGATCGTGCTGCGCCAGCAGGTCGGCCATGCGACGCGCCCGGCAGGTCGACACGGCCGAGGCGGCCCTCGTCGGCGCCTGCGACGGCGAGCTGACCGTGGCCCAGATCCTGGCCGCGCTCGCCCAGATCCTGGGTGCCCACGGGGTGTCGACGGGCGTCGTTCGGGACCTCGTCGCCGACGGGTTCCTGGTGCTCTGAGCGTGCCCGGTCGGCGGTCCGGCGAATAGGGACCAGGGCTTGGCCGCTGTGCCGGGCGCGCTACCTTGACGTGGCACAGACCCTCGCCAGCAGGAAGACAACGCACCCGAACGTGAACACCCCAACACGAAGCTCGCTTCGCTCCCATCGCGCCGGGGACCCCGATGAGCAAGCTCGTCATCGTCGAGTCACCGGCCAAGGCCCGCACCATCGCGGGCTACCTCGGCCGGGACTACGTCGTGGAGTCGTCCATCGGCCACATCCGCGACCTGCCCCAGGGGGCCGCGGACACCCCGGCCAAGATCAAGGACAAGCCGTGGGGGCGGATGGCCGTCGACGTCGACAACGGCTTCGAGCCCTACTACGTCGTGCCCCGCGACAAGAAGGCCCACATCTCCAAGCTCAAGAGCCTGCTCAAGGACGCCGACGAGCTCTACCTCGCCACCGACGAGGACCGCGAGGGCGAGGCGATCGCCTGGCACCTCCTCGACGAGCTGAAGCCGAAGGTGCCGGTCAAGCGGATGGTCTTCCACGAGATCACCAAGGCCGCCATCCTCGAGGCCGCCGACAACCCGCGCGACCTCGACATGGACCTGGTCGAGGCGCAGGAGGCGCGCCGGATCCTCGACCGGCTCTACGGCTACGAGGTCTCGCCGGTGCTGTGGCGCAAGGTGATGTCCGGGCTGTCCGCGGGCCGGGTGCAGTCCGTGGCGACCCGGCTCGTGGTCGACCGCGAGCGCGAGCGGATGGCGTTCCGCGTCGCGTCGTACTGGGACATCGAGGGCACCTTCGACGCCGGCGCCAAGCACGACCAGCGGATGTTCCCGGCCCGGCTGCACTCCGTCGACGGGGCGCGCGTCGCGACCGGCGCGAGCTTCGGCACCGACGGCCTGCTGAAGGTCTCGACAAGCTCGACCAACGGGAAGCCGGGCGTCGTCCACCTCGACCGGTCCCGCGCCGAGGCGCTGGTCTCGGCGCTGCACGACACGGCGTTCGAGATCCGCTCGGTCGAGGCCAAGCCCTACCGCCGCTCGCCGTACGCCCCGTTCCGCACCACGACGCTGCAGCAGGAGGCCTCCCGCAAGCTCGGCTTCGGCGCCTCGCGGACGATGTCGGTGGCGCAGCGGCTGTACGAGAACGGCTTCATCACCTACATGCGCACCGACTCGACCACGCTGTCGGGCACCGCGATCAACGCGGCGCGGCAGCAGGTCAGCGAGCTGTACGGCGCCGAGTACCTGCCCGACGCGCCGCGCACCTACGCCTCCAAGGTCAAGAACGCCCAGGAGGCGCACGAGGCGATCCGGCCCGTCCGGCGACGCCTTCCGCACCCCGGCGCAGACCGGCCTGTCCGGCGACGAGTTCCGGCTCTACGAGCTGATCTGGATGCGCACCGTCGCCTCCCAGATGAAGGACGCCGTCGGCCAGTCGGTCTCGATCCGGATCGGTGGCTCCGCGGCGACCGGCGAGGACGTCGTGTTCGCCGCCAGCGGCCGGGTGATCACGTTCCACGGCTTCCTCAAGGCCTACGTCGAGGGCTCGCGACGACCCGTCCGCCGAGGCCGACGACCGCGAGACCCGGCTGCCCAACGTCGAGCAGGGCGACTCGGTGTCGGCGGCCTCGCTGAACGCCGTCGGCCACGAGACCAAGCCGCCCGCCCGCTACACCGAGGCGACGCTGATCAAGGAGCTCGAGGAGCGCGAGATCGGCCGCCCGTCGACGTACGCGTCGATCATCGGCACCATCCTCAACCGCGGCTACGTCTACAAGAAGGGCACCGCCCTGGTGCCGGCCTGGCTGGCGTTCAGCGTCGTCCGGCTGCTCGAGGAGCACTTCCCGCGGCAGATCTCCTACGAGTTCACCGCCCGCATGGAGGACGTGCTCGACGAGATCGCCGGCGGGCCGCAAGGACCGCAACACCGAGCTCGGCGAGTTCTACTTCGGCTCCGCCGACGTCGAGGGCCTGAAGAAGCTGGTCAACGAGCTCGGCGACATCGACGCCAGGGAGCTGGCCACGTTCCCGATCGGCGGACGCCGACTCCGGCATCGACGCTGCGCGTCGGCAAGTACGGCCCGTACCTCGAGGGCCCCGGCGACGACGGCACCCGGCCGGCAAGCGCGCCAACGTGCCCGACGACCTGCCGCCCGACGAGCTCACCCTGGAGAAGGCGCGGGAGCTGCTGGCCAACCCGGCCGGCGAGGAGACCGAGCTCGGCGACGACCCCGCGACCGGCAACCGGGTCGTCGCCAAGAACGGTCGCTACGGCCCCTACGTCACCGAGGTGCTCCCCGAGGACGCCCCGGCCAAGCAGCAAGCCCCGCACCGGCTCGCTGTTCAAGTCGATGTCGCTCGAGACGGTCACCCTGGACGACGCGCTGCAGCTGATGAGCCTGCCGCGCGTGGTCGGCGTCGACCCGGGGTCCGGCGAGGAGATCACCGTGCAGAACGGCCGCTACGGGCCGTACCTGAAGAAGGGCACCGACTCCCGCTCGATCGAGTCCGAGGAGCAGATCTTCACGATCACCCTCGAGCAGGCGCTCGCGATCTACGCCCAGCCGAAGCAGCGCGGCCGTGCCGCAGCGACCGCCCCGCTCAAGGAGCTCGGCAACGACCCGGTCTCCGGGCAGCCGATCGTGGTCAAGGCCGGGCGCTTCGGCGAGTACGTCACCGACGGCGAGTACAACGCGACGCTCCGCAAGGACGACTCGGTCGACGCGATCACGCTCGAGCGGGCCGCCGAGCTGCTCGCCGAGCGCCGCGCCAAGGGGCCGGCCAAGAAGACCGCCAAGCGCGGCGCCAAGAAGACCCGCCAAGAAGTCGCGCGAAGAAGGCCACCAAGAAGACGGCCGCCAGAAGAAGGCCACCGCCAAGAAGTCCGAGCCGGCGGCGAGAAGTCGTGAGCCGGTCGCGGGTCACTAACGGTGACCGCGTGGCGCCCGCACCCGACCCGGGTGACCGTGACGCAGCGATCGACGACATCGAGCGCGCCGACGCACTCGATGCGGGCGGTCCTGAAGATCCGGGACTTCCGCAACCTCTGGCTCGGTCTCGGGCTGTCCAGCTTCGGCGACTGGCTGGGGCTGCTGGCGATCACGGCGATGGCCAACAAGCAGGCCGGGGACCTCAGCTCGCTGCTCGGCAACGCCGACTCCTACGAGCTGCGCAACTTCGCGATCGCCGGCGTGCTCTTCCTGCGGATCGTGCCGGCGCTGGTGATGGGCCCGATCGCCGGCTACGTCGCCGACCGGCTCGACCGGCGCTGGACGCTGATCGTCGGCGACTACCTGCGCGCGGCGCTGTTCTTGTCGATGCCGATCGTCGACTCCCTCTACTGGGTCTTCGCGGCGACCGTGCTGATCGAGGCGATCAGCCTGGTCTGGGGACCCGCCAAGGACGCGACGGTGCCCAACCTGGTGCCGCCGCACCGGCTCGAGGCGGCGAACCAGCTCAGCCTCGCCACGACGTACGGCTCGGCGCTGCCCGCGGCGCTCGCGTTCGTCGCGCTGACCCTGCTCACCAAGGGCGTGCACCTGACCACGGGCGCGTTCCCGGCAACCCGATCCAGCTCGCGCTCTACTTCAACGCGCTCACGTTCCTCGTCTCGGGCATCGTCATCCAGCGGCTGAGGACGATCCCGAAGGGCGCCGGCGGCGTCCGGCGGCGACCACGAGGGCAGCCCGCGTCAAGGTGGTCGTCGACGGCTGGAAGTACGTCGATGGGGACGCCGGTCGTCCGCGGCCTGGTGGTCGGGATCGTCGGCGCGTTCGCGGCCGGCGGCATCGTGATCGGGCTGGCGCGCACGTACGTCCAGGACCTCGGCGGCGGTGACCCAGGCTACGGCGCTGATGTTCGCGACCGTCTTCGTCGGGCCTCGGGCTCGGCATGTGGCGCGGTCCGCGCCTGCTCCAGGGCCTGTCCCGGCGCCGGCTGTTCGGGGTCGGCCCTGACCGTGGCCGGGCTGCTGCTGGTCCCGCTCGCGATGCTGAACTCGCTGGAGATCGCGACGGCGCTGACCATCGCTGATCGGCTTCTTCGCCGGAGTCGCCTGGGTCACCGGCAACACGATGCTGGGGCTCGAGGTGCCCGACGAGCTGCGCGGGCGCACCTTCGCGTTCGTCGGGTCGCTGATCCGGCTGGCGCTCGCGCTGGTGCTCGCCCTGGGCCCGCTCGCCGCCGGGCTTCATCGGCACGCACATCGTTCGCGGTGCCCAACTCGGACAGCCGGCTCGCCTACAACGGTGCCGCCTGGACCCTCCTGGGCGCCGGCGGTCCTGATGACCGTTGTCGGTCTCGGCTCCTATCGTCAGATGGACGACCGGAAGGGGATCTCGCTGGTGAGCGACCTGCGCCGCGCCGCGGTCCAGCAGCCCGGGGGTCTACACGGCCCGGGGCCTCTTCGTCGCGTTCGAGGGCGGCGAGGGCGCCGGCAAGTCGACCCAGGCCGGGCTGCTGCTCGAGCTGGCTCACCGAAGAGGGGTACGACGTCGTCCTCACCCACGAGCCGGGCGACACCGAGGTCGGCCAGAAGGTCCGCCAGATCGTGCTCGACCCGGCCACCGGCGAGCTCGCCGACCGCACCGAGGCGCTGCTCTACGCCGCCGACAAGGCCGAGCACGTCGAGCGCGTCGTCATGCCGGCACTGGCCCGCGGTGCGGTCGTGGTCACCGACCGCTACGTCGACTCGACGCTCGCCTACCAGGGCGCCGGCCGCGAGATCCCCGACAACGAGCTCGAGCGGGTGGCGCGCTGGGCCACCGGCGACCTGCGCCCGCACCTGACCGTGCTGCTCGACCTGCCACCCGGCGACGGTCTGACCCGGTTCGAGGACCGCGACCGGATCGAGCAGGAGTCGCTGGAGTTCCACGAGCGGGTCCGCGAGGCGTTCGTGCGGATGGCCGCCGCCAGGCCGGAGCGCTACCTCGTCGTCGACGCCACCCAGGCGCCGGCCACGATCGCCGAGCTGATCCGGCGCCGGCTCGAACCACTGCTCGGCCAGGCCGTCCGCCGCGAACCGGATCCGGCATGAACACCACCCGACAAAGCGCTCGCTGCGCTCCCGCTTCGCTGGGGACCCCGGATGACCAGCCGTGACGCGTCTGGGACTGCAGCCTGGTCGGCCAGGCGCGCGTGGTGGCGACGCTGCAGCGGGCGGTCGCGGGCGACATGACGCACGCCTGGCTGTTCACCGGACCACCCGGGTCGGGCCGTTCCAACGCCGCGATCGCGTTCGCGGCGGCACTGCAGTGCGAGCGCGGCGGCTGCGGCGAGTGCCACTCGTGCCACACCGCGATGATCGGCTCCCACGAGGCGATCTCGGTGACCCGCACCCAGAAGCTCTCGATCGGTGTCGACGAGGTGCGCGAGCTGGTGCGCAGCGCCGCGCTCGCCCCGGTGGGCGACCGCTGGCAGGTGATGATCGTCGAGGACGCCGACCGGCTCACCGACCAGGCCGCAACGCGCTGCTCAAGGCGATCGAGGAGCCGACCGCCCGCACCGTGTGGCTGCTGTGCGCGCCGACCGTGGAGGACGTCCTGCCCACGATCCGGTCCCGCACCCGGCTCGTGGTGCTGGCCACGCCCGCGCCGGAGGAGATCGCCGCGCCACCTCGATCGCGCGCGACGGCGTCACGCCCGAGCGCGCGTCGTACGCCGCCCGCGCCAGCCAGGGCCACATCGGCCGGGCCCGGGCGCTGGCGACCGACGAGGCCACGCTCGCCCGGCGTCGCGACGTGGTCTCGCTGCCGACCGAGCTCACGTCCCTGGGCCGGTGCGTGATCGCCGCCGCCAACCTCCACGACGCCGCCACCGAGGAGTCCGCCGGGCTGACCTCGCGGATCGACGCCCGCGAGCGCGAGGATCTCGACCGCATCTACGGCGTCGTCGAGCGCGGTCGGCGCCCGCGCGACTACGCGCCCGCGCTCCGCGACCTCGAGAAGCAGCAGAAGACCCGAGCCAAGCGGCGCGTGCTCGACGTCGTCGACCGCGGCCTGATGGACCTGGTGTCCGTCTACCGCGACGCGATCGCGGTACAGCTCGGCCGCGGTCGACGGCCTGGTCAACGAGGAGCAGCGCCCCGCCGTGCTCAAGCTCGCCCACGCCTCCACGCCGGAGGACAACCTGGCCCGGATCGAGGCCGTCTTCACCGCCCGCGAGCAGATGCTCGAGTTCAACGTGCCGCCGCTGCTGGCGCTCGAGTCGATGATGATGGCGCTGCGCGCCAGCGCCTGACGGGGGCCTGCCGGTCACACGTCGAGCAGGTACCAGCGCTCCTCGCCGTACGCCGTGAAGCCCGCGTGGCCCAGGATCGGAGCCGACGTGTCGACCCGTCCCTTGACCAGCGCGGTGGTCGCGCCGTGCTCGCGGGCCCACGCAGCCCGGGCGACGGTCATCGCCCGGTAGGCGCCGCGGCCCCGCGCCTCCGGCAACGTGGACCCACCCCACAGCCGCGCCCACCCGTCGACGAGCGAGACGCCCGCCGCACCCACCGGGCTGCCGTCGAGGTAGCCGACCACGCTCATGCCGGTCCCGGCCCGCACCTGTTCGGCCCCGCGCTCCAGCTCGACCTCGAACGCCGAGTCGTCGGGGCGGGTGCCACCGAAGACGCTCGTCTGCACGTGGTGCCAGTCCTCGAGCGTCGCGCGGTCGACGACCGGGCGCACGTCGACCTCCGACGGAGGAGCCTCCCAGCCGGCCAGGGGACGGGCCAGGACCAGCAGCTCCTCGTTGACGACGGCCCCTGCCGCCAGCAGCGCCGGCTCGAGGTCGGCCGGCCTGGTCCGGTCGTCCACGCGCCACTCCACGCGTCCCCGTCCGAGCTCCGCGGCCCGGGCACGCACCTCCGCCAACAGCTCCGCGCCCGACCGGCCGCTGTCGGTGCGCGGCACCTGGGTCGGGGAGGAGAAGTACGACGGATAAGCGATCAGCAGGAAGTCCTCGGTCTCCATCTTCACCGCCTCGTCAGGCACCCACACCCACCGTGCCGCCGCCGCCAGGACGGTCTCCGCGTCGAGTCGCGTCATGGCCGCAGGTTACGACGTGCGGGGCCTCGCCACTGGATTGGTGGCCCCGATCGTGCACCCCTATACTCGTGCGGCGTGCCCGGCCCGACGCCGGGTCCTGCGCCGCCTTAGCTCAGTCGGTAGAGCGTCTCACTCGTAATGAGAAGGTCGTCGGTTCGATTCCGACAGGCGGCTCCAGCCCCTCACCGCGCCTCACCTGCGCGAATGTCACAGCGTCGCCGCGATCTACCGGTTGTCATTCGGCACTCCTGTCCTCCCGCGCACCCCCGGCGCCCCCAGCCGGTTCAGACACTCCAGTCCGGCCCGGTCAGCGGAGGACCCGAGGTGGTGCAGGTAGGTGTTCGTCGTGGCGATCGAGGCATGCCCCAGCCAGGCCTGCACGGTCACCGGATCGACCCCACGGGCGAGCCACAGACACGCGGCGGTGTGCCGCAGATCGTGGATCCGGCGACCCGGCGCGACCTGGGACCAGAACACCGCACGTTTGACGGCGGTGGCGTGCAGCTGGTGCCCGGTTCTGGTCGTGAGCAGCAGGTCGTTGGGGCCCTTGCCCATCGCGCACTCCTGGAGCAGTGGCAGCACCCGGTCCGCGACCGGCACCCGGCGGTTCTTGCCCGACTTGGTCGCCTTCGCCTCCACGCCCTCGGGGGCGGCCCGGCTGACCAGGAGCACCGGCATCGGGACCCGGACGAAGTCGCGGACGCGCACCTCGCGGAGCTCGGACCAGCGCAGTCCGGTCCAGGCTGCGATCAGCAGCACGTCGGCCAGCCGTTGGTCCCGAGCGGAGACGGCCAGGTGGAACGACTCGAGCTCGTCCTCAGCGAACGGGCGGATCTCTGCCCGGACCCCGCGGCCTTTGGGGACGCGAGTCCTGGTCACCGGGTTGGCCAGGATCAGACGTTCCCGGACCGCCCAGGCGAAGAACGCCGAGAGCGAGGCTCGGAAGCGTCTGACCGACGACTCGGCCAGCCCGGACTGGTTCAGCGCGATCAGCGCCCGGTAGACCTCCCGGTCGGTCACTGCCCCGATCTGCAGCGCGGCGAGTGCGGGCGGCATCAGCCGGCGGAGCGCGGAGTCGGCGACGAAGGTCTTGCGCGATACCGCGTGCTCCCTCTCGGCCAGCCACTCCGGGATGAGCACCCGCACCGTTCGTCTCCCGGCGCGGGGGTCGACGCCGCCGGCGAGAGCGGCCCGTTGCCCGGGTGACCCAGGCTGTTGCCTGCCGGCGAGTGTCGAAGGTGCGGCTGGCGACCTGTTGCCAACCCGATTTGACCACGCCGCGCCAGCGGCCGCCGGGGGTCTTGCGGACGCTCATCCCGCGTTCCGTTCCAGCCACGCCAGCACGTCGTCCTCGCGGTAGCGCGGCGAGGCTGGGCCCAGCCAGTAGACCCGCGGTCCGACGCCCTGCGCTCGCCAGCGGCTGAGGGTGGAGGGGTTGATGCCCAGCGCCTGGGCGACCTGTGTGGAGTTCAGCATTCTCGGGAGCCCGACCGTCCTGGTCGGGGTTGTTGTGTCGTGTCTCATCACCGTGTCCCTTCTCCGTTTGCGTGATGGTGTGGTGACCTCGAGGTCGTGCGTTGCCTGCCCGCTCTTGGGCGCGTTCGCGGTCGTACTCGCGGGCGCGGGCCGCTGCCGCGGTGGCGAGGACGCGTTCTCCTTCGGTGGCCCAGCCGGAGCCGGCGTAGCTCCAGTGGCCGACGACGAGGGTGGTCTCGGTGTCCTCCTCGGCCAGGAGGTCGGCTTCCAGGGCTGCGAGGTCCAGTGGTCGGCCGCTCGCGTGGGACTGGGCGATCAGCGCCTGTGCTCGTCGTCGCGCGCGGCGCAGCGCGCCCAGGGTCACCGAGTAGCGCCGCGACTTGGACGCGAAGTGGCCGCGGAACCCGAGCATGTGCACCCACTTGCCGAGCAGTCGGTAGGGGTCCTCCTCGGCGGGTCCGCGACGTGCGGCTCGGGCGCGGCCGGCGAGGTCGCGGGCGGTGGCCCGGATCTGTTGGTGATGGGGATCGTCGGTGACGCCGGTGTCCTGCGCTGACTTGGTGGCGTACTTGGCCAGGTAGCCGGCCACCTGCTCGGGGCGCAGGGGCCGGTCCGGGTCGTCGGTACGGCGGCCGGTGCGCACCGGACGGGCGTCGAGCTGGCGTCCGAATGCGAGCACTCTGGCCGGGTCCTCAGCCTCGACTCCCGGAACGGTCAGCCGAGCCGAGGCGGCCACCTCTCGGACCAAGCAGGACAGCTGGTCGGCGTCGATGACCACGGGTGCGGGCGCGAACCCGTCGGTGGTGCGCGGGCCGTCGAGGCGGAACAAGACGTGGAAGTGCACCACGCCACGGAGCTGGTACTCGGCCACCTTCGCGTACTGCACCGTGGCGACCTCGGCGAGCCGACTGGCGGGCACGCCGAGGGTGCGAGCGACCATCCGGTGCAGTGCGATGGTGAGTCGCCGCCACAGGTCCGGTGCCCACCACTGCCAGACCACGTGGGTGGCGTAGTCGTAGCACGCCTCGCACAACGGCTGCCCGATCAGCGGGTCGCCTTCTGGGTGGGTCCGCCCGCAGCCGCGTGGCCGGCCGTGTCGACAACGCGATGCCGAATCGGTGCGCGGGTGGCAGCGCAGGGCCTGGCCACCCCGGCCGTGCACCGCCCCGAAGGAGGGCGCGGTCAGGGTTGCGAACACGAGCGGGTTCTCGGCCACCGACTCCGGGACGCCCTTGCCGCCGGTGATCCCGGACCGGATCAGGTGGAACATGTCCGCGGCGTAGAGGCGGGCACAAGACGGGCACACCGCTGTCCGCCGGTTCCCGCACCGCACGTGGGTCACGCCGAGCGGCTGCTCCGCGCTGGCGTAGGTCGAGACGATCTCCCCGGTGGTGGTGTCGATGGTCTCGGAGTAGCCGTGCAGCCGGATCGGCGCGGCGCAGTTCCCGACCCGAGCCAACGCTTCGGACCAGGCGTCAAAGTCCCCGAGCCGAGCAGATCCCGTATCTGCGCCACAGCCGTCGGCGTCAGTGGCGGCACCTCGAGCATGGCATCGGTCGAGGCGCCCACGAAGGCGTCGGGGAACAGCTCGGGCAGGGTCTCCGTCACCGCCTGCCGGGTCCGGCTGCTCACTGGTCTCACCACCACGAAGGGTGTGCCACGCGGCTAAGAGCGATCCCGCCGCGCGACACACCCGCTCTGGGGGACCGCGATCACTAGCTGGAAACCGGTGTCTCGACAGGGGGATCGCTGCAGCGCCGGGACACGACAAATCAAGGACCTTCGCGGACGGAGTTCTCGTCGTTTCGTGTCTTGTCTGCGGCGCGCGTTGTGTTCGGCCTCTGGCCGGGGTGGGGAGCCGACCCCCAGGGGAAATGCCCCATCAATTCAGTTCGAGTCAGTTCGGATCTTGTGTGGAGTTGTCCGCTCCCAGAACCATGGCACAGCCCACCGACAGTCCGCATCGGGCAACAACGGGCTGTGGAAAACGCGCTGTCATCAGCGGATCGCGTGACGGGTGGGGTAGGCGGCGTGTCATGCAATTTGCGTGACGCGATTGCGTTGGCAACGTGTGACGTTGTGAAGGCAAGGTGGCGACGCTGCGCCACCCGCTGACCCTGGAGGCCGACCGTCCATGGTGATCGCACTGTTAGCGGTGCTCGGAGTCCATCTCGCGGTCGTCGTCGTGTGCTGCTCGTGCGAGGGAGCGATATGAGTCAGAGCGTCGTCTTGATCAACGGGTTCGGGGTGCTCTTCGTGATCTTGAATTCGTTCGGGTTGGGCCTCAGGCTTCCGATCGGCAGACTGCTGGCCCAGGTCGTTACCCATCGGAAGATTGCCCTGTGGGCATTGGTGATCAACTTCGTCATCATCCCGCTCGTGTTCGTCGGGTATCTGCTGACGATCGCCTCGTCCATTCCTGGAGAGATCAAGGTCGGGTTCTGTGTCGCAGCCCTCAGTGCGGGGATGCCGTTCGCTCCGCTCCTCGCCCGGTTGGCCAAGGCGGATGCCAGCATCGCCACCACGCTGTTGGTGGTGCTGACTGCTGCGACCATCATTGCCCTTCCGCTCGGCTTGCCCCTCGCCATCGACGCGGTTGACGCGAACCTCAAGGCCTCTGTCTGGGACATCGCTTGGCCGCTGCTGCTCTTCTTGCTCCTGCCGGTGGTACTCGGCTGCGGTTTCAGAGTCTGGTGGCCCGACCTGACGCCAGAACTGGCCCGGTGGGTTGTCCGGGTAGCGATTCTGTGTCTGCTCTTCAATCTCAACTTCACGCTGGTCGCGTACTGGAGTGGGTTCGTAGGGACATGGGGGACCAAGAGCTACATCGCGGCCCTTGCCGGACCGTTCATAGGCCTCGGGTGTGGCTACCTTCTCGTTTCTGGGCTGCGAGTCAAAGACGTGGGCATCAGGCATGCGGCCGAGGTGACCACGGCGGTACGCAACATCGCTCCGATGCTGTTAATGATGATCTTTCCGTTCGGGGCCGACCCCCTGGTCACGGTGTCGATCACGATCCTCAACAGCGTCGGCATCGTGGTCGTTGTCCTGTTCGTCCTGATGTGGAGGCGCGCTGTTCCATCACCGGACACTCCCGCAACAGCCACCTAACAACGCCCCGCCCGCCAGGCCTGAGCGAACCCCGCGAACGAAACGCATCCACTTGCCGCAGATAGCGTGCGCTGCGGCCATCCGGCTCTGCCACGTTGCGAGAGTGCTCGCCAGGACGGGCCGCGGAAACTCAGCCAGGGTGATTACGCTACTGTCGCCGGCCAATGATGAACTGCCGCTGTGACCGCCTTCGCGAGGCCTTGCGCCCGGATCGACCGGGAAGCACAGGTAGTCATGCTCGCAACCTGCGAAGACGTACTGCCTCAGATACAGCAGCTGTGGCCCCGCTTCGAGCGTCTCGTCGGCCTGCGCGGCCGCAAGATGTATGCAGTCGCCGATCTCGTAGCCGGGACCTACTCCACGTGCACCCCTGTTCGGAGCGGTGACGACCCTGAGCAGCTCGGACTGAACCTCGGCAGCCTGCCGGGTGGGCGGTTCCTGCGCGGTCACCTGCACGGCGAACCCCCCGAGATCTACCAGTCGATCGGGCCAGGGTTCGATGAACTCGAGGCCACGGCCGGCGGCGTTGACCGCAGCCGTCCGCTCGTCGAGTTCTACAAACGACACAACGAGATCGAGCTCTGGCTGCCTGTGACTGACTGACCACGCTGCACTGATCCGGCGCCGCTCGCGAGCCGCTGCGGCCATCCGCTATGCCCGCGATCCGCACGGACTTGGCCGGTGCAGCCGCCCCGGAGTGACCCGGCTCCGGCTCCGGCTCCGGCTATTCGGACGGTTACGAGTTTCCTTACTGGCTCAAGCGCGCCTTCGGCGCGGGCTGCGCTGCGGGGCGGCGCTGGCGCGCCGTCCTCGCGCACCTCACTACAGCTGCGCCACCACGTGATGCCGAGCCACCGACCCGATCCCCAGGTTGTGCACGCCGGCACCCGGCATCAAGGGCGCGATGCGTCGCTGCGCGATGACCTCCGGTCACCCTTGACCCCAGGCCCCGACGCGCAAGCGGGCTGGCTATCGGGTCGGTGGCTCTCTCCTGCCCAAGCTCAGCCGCGCACCCCCGGCGCCCCCCGCACCTGATCCGCGTGGCAACGATCGCAGCAGACTTCCGCTGGACCTACGCCGCCGGACAAGCCGGTCATGCCCTCGTAATGAGAAGGTCGTCGGTTCGATTCCGACAGGCGGCTCCAGCCCCTCACCCCGCCCCACCTGCGCGAACACCGCAGCGTCGGCGCGATCCCCTCGGTGTCATTCCGCACTCCTGTCCTCCCGCGCACCCCGCCGCCCCCAGCCGGTTCAGACGCTCCAGTCCGGCCCGGGCAACGACGGACCTGTGGAAGAACGCACTGTCATGCTTGATGAGCGGACGTCACCGGCGTCGAGCGTCGGGCGGACGGCAACCGCCACCGGGCAAGCCTGGGCGCCATCAGCCGGAGGCGTACCCCAATTGCAGGTGGTCGTGGTGTGTTCCCCACGTCAGATCGAACGACCAACAACCTGGCGACGGTAGATCGATGATCGAGGGCCCCGGAGCGGTGTCGACCGTGCGTGTCACCGTCTGCCCTGTGCCCCCCAGTGCGGCCTTGATTTGCAGCGGTCCGTCGACCGCGCCGACGCGGGCCGCCCAAAGGATCTTGTTGCCCTGGCCTTCGACCGGAGGGGACGACAAGGAGTGATGCGAGACGAACATGATGGCCGCGATGTTCCCGCTATCACCCAGGACGTAGCCCACCGATGGCTTCGGTCCTGAAAAGCCTGACCTCGCCCAGCGGGGAAGAACCTTCGGACGGTGGTTGACGCTGCACGCCGTGCCGGGGGCCGGTGACGGCGTCGGCGACACGGAAGCGACGGGCTCCTTGTTGGCGGCCGCTTGGGAGCTCCCTGAACCACCGGACGCGCAGCCTGCCAGTGCCAGCCCCACCAGAAGGACCAACGCACAACGTGTCATGCACCAAGGATATGTCGACCATCGGTGGAAGCCGGCTGGTCGATGCCGCGTGCGCACTCTCTTGCCGCAGATAGCGCGCGACGCTGCGGCTCTACCGGATCTGCCCGAACAATGAAGGTCGAACTTCGAATGTGCGGATGTCTGTACGTTGCGGGGCCGCGCGCGCCGGTGACGTCTAGTGACGGCTCGCGGGCAATAGATGCCTCAGAGCCAACGATGATGGCGGTCGACGGACTGACTCGCGACATCCGGTAGCCGCAGAAAGCTAACCGACGCTGCCGATGGTCCGCGCGCTTCCATTATGGCGCTGTTAGCGCCATTATGGCGCTATGCCCAGTGTCCAGATCAAGGACGTTCCCGACGAGACGCACGCGGTGCTTCGCCAGCGGGCAGCGGCCGCGCACCAGTCACTGCAGGAGTATCTGCTTGCGCGACTCATCGATGAGGCCAGCCGCCCCACGCTCGACGAGGTGCTGGGTCGGGCCTCGGGGAGAGCAGGCGGATCCGTCTCCCTCAAAGCAGCTGTGAGCACACTGCGGTCCGAGCGTGCTCGTCGTTGACGCCAGCGTGCTCGCGGTCGCGCTCGCCGATGACGGCCGGGACGGCGACAAGGCTCGAGAGCGCCTTCGCGGTGAACAGCTGGCTGCCCCCGAACTGGTCGACCTCGAGGTCGCCTCGGTACTCCGCGGGCGCCTCGTCGGGGGTCACCTCGACCTCCGGCGGGCCGAGCTCGCCCTGGCAGATCTGGTCGACCTCCCGCTCCAGCGGGCACCCCATCGTGAGCTTCTGACGCGGTGCTGGGAGCTCAGGTCCAACCTGACCGTCTACAACGCGGCCTACGTCGCCCTCGCCGAAGCCCTCGACTCCGACCTACTCACCGGAGACGCCCGCCTCGCCAAGGCACCCGGCACACGCTGCCACATCGAAATCCTTCGCTAAGAGAGCGCCAGACGGGAGCATCCGCCGGAGAGGAGCATGCGCTGCGGCCATCCGGTCATGGCCGCGGTCCGCGATGGCGCCGATGCCCGCACGAGCTCCCCGCCGCCCCACCAAGATCGTTGCTTCTTTCCTGTACAACGGTGTCGGATTCGCCGGTCGCCGTTCGTGGAGTAGGTGAACGCGGTCTACCAGGTCCGTCAGAGCAGAAGGAGCAGTCATGCCCGAGTACCTCCTCTACTTCAACCAGCAGTGGGTGGGCGACCACTCCGAGGAGTGGTTCCGCGGGCGTGGACCGCTCGCCATGGCGGTCGTGGACGAGATGAAGGCTGCTGGTGTGTACGTCTTCGCCGGGGGGCTGGAGGAGGAGGACGGCCCGGTCTACAGCGCCGACCCCACCGGCGGTGACGTGTTGATCACCGACGGACCGTACGTCGAGACCAAGGAATGGCTGGGCGGGTTCGCCTTGGTGGACGTGGCCGATGACGAGGCCGCCAAGATGTGGGCGGGCAGGGTCGCGGAGGCATGCGGTTGGCCGCATGAGGTTCGCCGCTTCAAGCCGCAGCCTGAGGTCGAGTAAGTCCATCGTCGAGACTCGTAGAAGCGCCCGGTCATCAGCGTGAGGCGCTACGATCCGCAGGCTTGCCGGCCCTCCGCGCCGTCCACACATAGGTGCCGCACTCGCTCCGGACCAGCCCACCGGCCCGATCGATGGCCTTCCGCAGCGCCCGCTGCAGCTCACCTAGTCGCGGCCCCTCCAGTCGTGCGTGGTCGCTGAAGGTCGCGAGCATCGACGTCCATCCATCGGCGTCCAGCAGGCGCGGCCAGCGGTAGGTCTGGCTACCGAGAGAGTGGAAGTCGGCACTGCCCTGGAACGGATCGGTGTCCTGCGAACCGGTCGGATCCCGCCCCACGACGGTCAGCTCCGGGGCGTGGGCACGATAGACAGCCTCAAAGTCGGCAAGCCGGGCCCTCTCTACGACGTGGTAGTTCCAGAACAGTGCGACCGTCCCGCCGGGGACGACTAACGAGGCTGCCTTGGCCAGCCCGATCGCCGGATCGACCCAGTGCCAGGAGTGCCCTGCTGTCAACAAGTCGTAGGTTCGTCCAGCAGGCTCCCAGGACTCGAAGGAGGCGACCTCGACGGGTACCTGATGACGCCGGGCCACTTCCGCCATGCGAGCGTCGGGCTCCACTCCCAGCACCGGCAGTCCGCGCCCCATGAGGGCTCTGGCGACCTTTCCGGTCCCGCATCCCACATCCAGGGCATTCGACGGCCGTCCCGACAGCAACTCATCGATCAGAGCTGATGGATAGCCCGGCCGATACCGGTCGTACAGCTCGGCTGCTGAGCCGAACGACGCGGCGCGATCCCGTTCGCCATGCAATCCATCCAGGGGCACCCCCCGATTCTGGCACCCAGGGATCGCCCGCTCATGGCCGATGAGCGGGCGCAGCGCTGGTGTTGGATGTCGCCATGAAGCTCGACTTCAGACATCACGTGTCGTCCGGCTCGGTCGCGGTCGACGTCCGACCAAACGCGAACCCGGCCGACCTCGGCTGTGACGCAGCGAGCCTTGGACTGCCTGTCTGCACCGCACGCGTCGAGACGGCAGCGCAGGGCTACCGCGCCATGTGCGGCTGGATCCAGGTTGTCCGCTCCACAGACAACTCGACCGGTGGCGAAGGCTTCGACATGGACCCCTTCGCCCCATCGGGAGCAGATTCCCCGTATGCGTTCTACGGGCTGGCGCCCACCCTGTTCGACGCCCCGAGCAGAGACCACCGCGACGACCTGGACTGGCTTGCGCATGCGTTCCTCGCCCACACCCCGCTGGGCACCAACGCGGTGGAGGCTGTGCTTGGCTTCTCCTGGGGCTTCACCTTCCAGGAGGAGAAGGTGCAGATCATCGGGCCTTCTCCACTCGACCACGCCGACTGCGCAGCGCAGTCGGGCCGGGCCGCACCACGCGACCGTTCGCTGAGTCTCATGGCGTCGTCACGGCGAAATCTCAGGTTCGGCGCCTAACGTCGAAAGCGTGGTAGTGCTCCTGGTGGTGCTCCTTGTGATCCTGGCCGGGCTGGTCGTCTACAGCGCGCTGCACCGACAGCCGGTGCCTCGGGCATACCGCCGACGTCATGGACCACGTCTGTGGCGGCGGCGTCGCTGACCCACTCTTCCCAGCAGTCCCAGCCGGCCACGGACATATCCGGACAACCTTCGCCGGGTGGTTACACGGGCCGCCCACTCGCGTACTTTCCGAACATGATCGCAGCGGTTTTCGTCATCCTGATGCTGTGGCTGAGCTGGCACATGGCCCACGGCGCCGACATCACCAAGGGTGAGTTCTGGCGCGGTCGCCTCCATGCCCTGGTGGGCGACCCTTTCAAGTCGCTGCTGGTCGTGTTCAACATCTGCTTGTCCATCGTCGTCTACCTCTCGATCCGCACCGCGGTGGGCGAGGAGCCGACGCCGATCGTGCCCGCGCTGAGCGCGGTGTTCCTGCTGGTCGGCGGCTACGGCATCTGGCGCAGCTTCTGGTACAGCCGGCGCGAGTGAGTCCGGCTCAGAACAGTCGCTCGCCGGCCGGGGCCTCGAGGTCGAGCAGGAAGCGCTTGCGCTCCAGGCCGCCCGCGTAGCCGGTGAGGTGCCCGTCCGCGGCCACCACCCGGTGACAGGGCACCACGATGCTGATCGGGTTGAGCGCGTTGGCGTGCCCGACCGCCTGGGCCAGGTTGCGGTCGCCGAGCAGCCGGGCGAGGTCGCCGTAGCTGCGCGTCTCGCCGTACGGGATCTCGCGCAGCAGCGCCCAGACCTTCTGCTTGAACGGGTCGCCGACCGGAGCCAGGTCCAGGTCGAACGTCGTGCGCTTGCCCGCGAAGTACGCCGCCAGCTGGTCGCGGACGGCCTCGAACCCGTCGTCCGCGCGCCGGCCGAAGGTCTCCGGGTGCGGGAGCCGCTTGTGCCCGGGGAAGTAGAGGCCGCAGAGCGCCCCGTCGGCCCCGACGACGGTCAGCGGCCCGATCGGGGAGGCGAGGACGGTGTGTGTGGGGGTGCCGGTCATGGTGCTCATGGACAGTAGACGCCGGGGAGGTGCCCGATGTGAGGCCGGCCCGGTGCGGGGGTCTCGACAGGCTCGACCACCGGGTAACGTCCCCAGCCCGACGAGGAAGGGAGCGCGTTGAGCGACCAGAGCTGGACCGAGCCCGGGGCCCATCCGGTCGCCGACGGCATCCACCGGATCCCGCTTCCCCTCCCGATGGACGGTCTGCGCGCGGTCAACGTCTACGTGCTGGAGACCGACGACGGCCTGGTCCTTGTCGACGGCGGCTGGGCGATCCCGGAGTCGCGCGCCCAGTTCGACCTCTCGCTGAAGGACCTCGGCTACACGGTCGCCGACATCCGGCGCTTCCTGGTCACCCACATGCACCGCGACCACTACACCCAGGCGTCGCCCTACGCCGGGAGGTGGGCTCGCACGTCGTGCTCGGCATCGGCGACAAGGCGACGCTCGACCTGATGCACGACGACGCGACCAACGAGGACCCGAACGCCGCCCGGCTCCGCGCCGCCGGCGCGGAGAGTCCTCGCCGAGGGCTGGCGCGCGATGATGCAGAACCGTCCGCCGATCGACGACTTCGGCTATCCCGACGAGTGGCTCGAGCGGGACGGCGTGATCGAGGTCGGCGCGCGCACGCTCGACGCGGTCTCGACGCCCGGCCACACGCAAGGGCACTTCGTGTTCGCCGACCAGACGGCCGGCCTGCTCTTCGCCGGGGACCACGTGCTCCCGACGATCACGCCGTCGATCGGCTTCGAGCCGGCGTACGTGCAACAGCCGCTGCGCGACTTCCTCGGGCTCCCTGGCCAAGGTGCGCGCGATGCCCGACCTGATGCTGCTCCCGGCGCACGGGCCGGTGTCGCCGTCGTCCCACGCACGGATCGACGAGCTGGTCGAGTTCCACGACGTGCGCCTGGCGCAGTCGCTGGCCGCGGTCGAGGGGGGCGCCACCGACGCCTGGGCCGTCGCCCGCGAGCTGCCGTGGACCCGGCGGCAGCGCCGGGCGTCCGACCTCAACCCCTTCGACGCGGTGCTGGCGGCGTTCGAGACGCTGGCCCACCTGGAGCTGCTCGCGGCCCGGGGGCAGCTGAGCCGCACCGAGGACGACGGGACCGTCCGGTTCGGGCCTGTCACACCTGCGCCAGCCGGCGGTGTCTGATGGGCATGACGACGACACACCTCTCCAGCACTGACGCCAGCAACGACAGGGACTCGGCCCGCCGCGCGCGGATCCGGGTCCCCCTGAAGACGCCGTCCGGGATCTTCGGCCGGATCGTCATGTGGTACTCGCGCCGTTCGTTCGGCGACGTGCCCGACCCCGCGTACGTGATGTCCCAACCACCCCGCAGGGTGCTCAAGGCCACGCTCGTCCTTCGAGCGCAAGGTGGCGAAGTGGGACGCCCTCGACGCCGACCTGAAGAACCTGGCCCAGGTCGCGGCGGCGGCCAGCATCGGGTGCAGCTGGTGCCTCGACTTCGGCTACTTCGCCGCTCACAGCAACGGCCAGTCGGTCGAGAAGTTCGCCGAGGTGCCGCACTGGCGCGAGTCCGACGTGTTCACCCCGCTCGAGCGCGACGTGATCGCGTTCGCCGAGGCGATGACCGCGACCCCACCCGAGGTCACCGACGCGATGGTGGACGGGCTCGTCGACCAGCCTCGGGGTGCCGGCCGTGGTCGAGCTGACCAAGATGGTGTGCCGTGGAGAACGAGCGTTCGCGGTTCAACAGCGCGCTGGGCCTGACCAGCCAGGGCTTCTCCGACCGTTGCGAGCTGCGCCGCCAGCGTCGCCGATGACCGACCCGTTCGAGGAGCATCGCGACCTGCTGTTCACGGTCGCCTACGAGATGCTCGGCTCCGCTGCCGACGCCGAGGACGTCGTCCAGGAGGCGTGGCTCGCGCTGGCGCGAGGTCGACCCCGCAGACGGTCGACGAACCCGCGTGCGTACGCCGTGCGGATCGTGACCCGGCTGGCGCTCAACCAGATGCGCACGCTCAGCCGGCGTCGTGAGTCGTACGTCGGGCCGTGGCTGCCGGAGCCGCTGCTCACCGGGCCGGACGTCGCCGACGACGTGGTGCTCTCCGAGTCGGTGTCGATGGCGATGCTCGTGGTCCTCGAGTCGCTGACGCCGACCGAGCGCGCGGTGTTCGTGCTGCGCGAGGTGTTCGGGTTCGAGCACGGCGAGATCGCGGCGGCGGTCGACAAGACCCCCGCCGCCGTACGCCAGATCGCGCACCGCGCCCGCGAGCACGTCCAGGCCCGGCGGCCGGCGTCGACGCACCACCCGGGCCGAGCACGCCGAGGTCACCCGCCGGTTCGCCGAGGCGGCGTGCACCGGCGACCTCGAGGGCCTGCTCGGCACGCTCGCGCCCGACGTGGTGCTGGTGACCGACGGTGGCGGGATCCGGAAGGCGGCGCTGCGCCCGATCGTCGGCGTCGACAAGGTGCTCCGGTTCCTGACCGCGGTGACGCCGGTCGACCTGTCGGTCGGACGTCGATGCTGCTCAACGGCGAGCCCTGCCTGGTGATCCACGTCGCGGGCGAGCTGGACGGCATCTTCGCGTGCCGCGTCGTCGACGGCCTGGTCACCGAGCTCTACGGCGTCCGCAACCCGGAGAAGCTCTCCAGGCTCGCCGACGCCGTGCCCGCTGAGCCGGGTGACGCGGGTAGTCCGCGGCCGAAGCACCGTGTCGGCGCCAGACGGTGCTTTCGACCTCGGACTACCGCGAGTGTGACGATGGGTCCATGCCGAAGCGCAACCGCGTCACGCCGTACGGCGACATCGTGGCCATCGACGCTGCGTGGCGCCTGGCTCGGCAACCGCGGCATCCTCCACGAGGGCGAGGAGATCGTCGCGTTCCACCGGCACCGGCTGTGGATCACCTGCGCGCTCCAGCACCGCGACTGGCGCCTGCCTCAGTGGCAGCCGCACCACTTCACGGTGCTGTTCTTCCACGACGAGGCGGTGTCGCTGGCCGCCGGACACCGGCCCTGCGCGCTCTGCCGGCGCACCGACTACAACGCCTACCGGGGCGCCTGGGCCGCAGCGACTGGTGAGGACGCGCTGCTGGCGACGGAGATCGACCGGGTGCTCCACGGGCAGCGCCTGCATCCGGGCACTCACCGGCGCCGGCTCCACGAGCTCCCGTGGGCGAGCCTGCCGCCGGGCGTGTTCGCGGTGGTCGACGACGGGCCGGTCCTGGTGCGCGGCGACGCGGTGGTGCCGTGGACCCACGGCGGCTACGGCGAGCCCCGCGCCCGGCCACGCCAGGGTTCCGCGACGGTGTTGACGCCACCGTCCACGGTCGCGGCGCTGCGGGAGGGCTACCGGCCGCAGGTCGACGCCCGGGCCGGATGGCCGCTCAGGACAGGAACTCCACGATCCGGCGGTGGGCCACCCTTGCCTCCGGGATCGGCAGCAGCGGGTAGACGTGGATCAGGCCCGGGCCGGTGACCAACGTGTCGTCCCAGCCGGCCTTGCGGGCCTGCTCGGAGAGCAGCGCATTCTCCGGGTAGAGCAGGTCGCGGGTGCCGCAGAAGCGCAGCGTCGGTGGCAGGTCGGTGAGGTCACCGAGCCCGGGGGAGGGCTCGGTGCGTGCCCGGTCCTCCTGCGAGCCGGCCCACCAGGTGCCGTAGACGTCGACCCGCGACAGGGTCAGCCACGGGTCGGTGAGCGCCGCCTCCGGCTGGCCCGCGGCGGACGCCGTCAGGTCGACCCAGGGCGACACCAGCACCAGGTGCGACGGCGGCGTACCGCCGGTGTCGCGCACGCCCTGGGCCACCGACAGCGCGTAGCCCCCGCCGGCCGAGTCGCCGGCGAGCACGACGCCGTCAGGTGCGTCGGCGGCGACCGCGGCGACCAGCGTCGACAAGCGCGTCGCGGGAGTCGCGCCAGGTGTGCTCGGGCGCCAGCGGGTAGAGCGGGAACAGCACCCGCATCCCGAGATCGGCCGCGATCCTGCGGGCGAACCCGAACTGCTGCGGGGCGGCGGGCTTGGTGTAGCCACCGCCGTGCAGGTAGAGCAACGTGCGCGAGGGTCGTACGCCGCCGGGCACGTGCTCCAGGACGCGCAGGTCCTCGGTCGTGTGGGCGGACTCCGTGAAGTCCGAGGGGATCCGGCGCGGGAACCGCTCGTTCGCCGCCAGGAACCGCGCGCGGAACGTCGCCGGGTCGCCGAGCGGGCCGCCACGCCGGGTGCGCCGGACCACCTCGACCACCACCCGGTGCCGCAGGGACGGCCGGAAGATGGTCGGCCGGAAGAGGTGCACCACGGGGTGATCCTCACACGCGGCGCAGGTACGCTGGCCGGGAACGACAGGGGAGCGCCACGTCCTCCGGGGCGACAGGCGCTGAGAGTGCGTGCAAGCGCAGACCCTCGAACCTGCACCGGTTAGCACCGGCGAAGGGAGTCGAGCACTCGATCGCGCAAGCGATTCCCTCCCGCTGACCAAGGGAGACGCATCATGCCCGGGACCCCGTCCCGCCTCGTGGCCGCACTCGTGGCCGCTCTCACCACCACCGCCCTCGCAGGCTGCGCGCTGAGCAGCAGCGGCCAGCCCGACGACGACCCGAAGACCGTGGTCGTGGTCACCCACGACTCATGGGCGATGGACAAGAAGGTGATCGCCGACTTCGAGAAGGAGAGCGGCTACACGGTGAAGGTCCGGCCGACGGCCGACGCCGGCGAGCTCACGAACAAGCTCGTGCTCACCAAGGACCACCCGCTGGGCGACGTGGTCTACGGCATCGACAACACGTTCGCCAGCCGGGCGGTGTCGTCGGGGGTCCTTCAGGACAACACACCGCGCGAGCGCCCGGCCGGCGCGGCGTCGTACGACCTGACGCAGGAGAGCGGCGCCGCCCAGCTCACCCCGGTCGACTACGGCGACGTCTGCGTCAACGTCGACGACGTCTGGTTCGAGAAGCACGGCAAGACGCCGCCGACGACCCTCGACGACCTGACCGAGCCGACGTACCGCGACCTGTTCGTCGTGCCCGGCGCGACCACCTCGTCGCCCGGCCTGGCCTTCCTGCTCACGACCGTGGCCGCCAAGGGAGAGGACGGCTGGCAGGACTACTGGCGCCGGCTGGTCGCCAACGGGGTCAAGGTCGACGCCAGCTGGTCCAACGCCTACGAGGTCGACTTCACCGGCGGGGGCGGCAACGGCGACCGGCCGATCGTGCTGTCGTACGCCTCGTCGCCGCCGTTCACGATCCCGGAGGGGAAGGCCCGGCCGACCACGAGCGCCCTGCTGGACACCTGCTTCCGGCAGGTCGAGTACGCCGGAGTCCTCAACGGCGCGCACAACGCGAAGGGCGCCCGGGCGTTCATCGACTTCATGCTCGGCGCCGAGTTCCAGGAGCAGCTGCCCGACCAGATGTACGTGTTCCCGGTCGACGAGGCAGCGATGCTGCCGCCGGTGTGGGCGAGGTACGCGAAGGTCGCGTCGAACCCGTGGTCGGTCTCCCCGCAGGACATCACCGCACATCGCACCGAGTGGCTGCGGCAGTGGCGGGACCTGACCTCGCGATGACCCGGCGCCGACGCGGCGGCCGGGCCGGGGTGCTGGCGGTGGCCGCCATCCCGCTCGTCGTGCTCGCGGTCTTCTTCGTCTACCCGGTGCTCGGCATCGTCGGGCAGGGCTTCGTCAGTCACGGGCAGTTCGCGCCTGGCGCCGTGCTCGAGGTGCTCGGGCGCCCGCGTACCGGGCGGGTGCTCTGGTTCACGCTCTGGTCGGCCGGCCTGGCCACGCTGGTGACGCTGCTGGCCGGGCTCCCGCTCGCCTTCGTCCTGCACCGGCTGTCGTTCCCCGGCCGCGGCCTGCTGCGGGCGCTGGTGGTGGTGCCGTTCGTGCTGCCGACGGTCGTGGTCGGGGTCGCGTTCGGCCAGCTCGTCGTGCCGACCGGCTGGCTCGGGTGCGACTGCGGCCTCGACGGCACGGCGGCGCGCGATCGTCGCCGCCCTGGTCTTCTTCAACGTCTCGGTCGTAGTGCGCACCGTCGGCGTCGTTCTGGGAGAACCTCGACCCGCGCCGCGAGCAGGCCGCCGCCGCGCTCGGGGCGAGCCCGTTGCAGGTCTTCCGCACGGTCACGCTGCCGGCCCTGCTGCCGACGGTCGTCGGCGCGGCGACCGTTGTCTTCCTCTTCTGCTCCACCGCGTTCGGCATCGTCCTCACGCTCGGCGGGCTCCGCTACGCCAACGTCGAGACCGAGATCTGGCTGCTCACCACCCAGGAGCTCGACCTCACCGGCGCGGCTGCGCTGTCGGTCCTCCAGCTCGTCGTGATCACCGGCCTGCTGGTGCTGACGCACGTGACGCGCAAGGACGCCGGACCGGTCGACCGCGCGGCGGGGACCGCCCGCCGCCCGCGGCGTGGCGACGCGCTGGCTGCTCGGCTGGTCGGCCTTGGTGCTGGTCGCCCTGGCGCTGCCGATGCTGGCCCTGCTGACCCGCTCGCTGACCGACCAGGCAGGGCGGCTGGACGGTCGCCAACTACCGCGCCCTGGCGGGTACGGCGGGCGGCACGCTGCCGGTGCTCCGCACTGACCGGGCTCGCGAACTCGCTCGAGATCGCCCTGGTCGCGACCGGCTTCGCGCTGATCCTCGGCGTGATCGTGGCCGGGCTGGTCTCGCGTCGGCCGGCACGGGCATCCGGGCGCCGCGCGGCGTCGCCGTGTTCGATGGGGTATTCATGCTGCCGCTCGGCGTCTCGGCGGTGACCCTCGGGCTTCGGCTTCCTGGTCACCCTCGACCACCCACCGCTCGACCTGCGCTCGTCGCCGTGGCTGGTCCCGATCGCGCAGGCGATGGTCGCGCTGCCGCTGGTGGTGCGGACGGTCGCGCCGGTGCTCCGGGCGGTCGACGACCGGCAGCGACAGGCTGCGGCCTCGCTCGGCGCCGGTCCGCTCCGGGTGCTGCTCAGCGGTCGACCTCCCGGTGGCGTGGCGGTCGCTGCTCGCCGCGGCCGGGTTCGCCTTCGCGGTCTCGCTGGGCGAGTTCGGCGCCACCAGCTTCGTCGTCCGCGACGAGACGCCGACGCTGCCGGTCGTGATCTACCGGCTGGTCTCGCACCCGGGCGCGCTCGAACGCCGGCACCGCGATGGCCGCCTCGGTGCTGCTCGCCGCCACCACGGCGCTGGTGATGCTCGCCGTCGAACGGCTGCGGGTCGGGTCGGTGGGAGCGTTCTGAGATGCTCGAGATCAAGGACCTCACCGTGCGCTTCGGCGACACCCTCGCGGTCGACGACGTGAGCCTCGACCTCGAGGCCGGTCAGGTGCTCGCGGTGCTCGGCCCGTCCGGGTGCGGGAAGTCGACCCTGCTGCGCGCCGTGGCCGGGCTGGAGCCGTCGTACGCCGGCCGGATCGCGTACGACGGGCAGGACCTCGCCGGGGTCCCGACGCACCGGCGCGGCTTCGCGCTGATGTTCCAGGACGGCCAGCTGTTCCCGCACCAGAGCGTCGCCCGCAACGTCGGCTACCCGCTCCGGCTGCGCGCACGTCGGCCGGCAGCGAGTCGACGGAGCAGGTGGCCGACCTGCTCGACCTGGTCGGGCTGCCCGCCACGGCGACCGGATGCCGACCACGCTCTCCGGCGGCGAGCGGCAGCGCGTCGCCCTCGCCCGGGCCCTGGCCGTCGAGCCGCGGCTGCTGCTGCTCGACGAGCCGCTCAGCGCCCTCGACGCCGGCGCTGCGCGAGCGCCTGGCCGGCGAGCTGCGCGACATCCTGCGCCGGGCACGGCACCACGGCGCTGCTGGTCACCCACGACCACGAGGAGGCGTTCGCGGTCGCCGACCGGATGGCCGTGATGCGGGCCGGGCGGGTCGTCCAGTCGGGCACCCTCGACGAGGTCTGGCGGCACCCGGTCGACAGCGCGACCGCGGTGTTCCTCGGCTACCCCACGGTGGTCGTCCGGCGCCGCCGCGGCGCGGCTGGCCGTGGCAGCCGGCGCCTCCGGCGTCTGGCCGGCGGTCGCGCTGCGACGCTCGGCGCTGCGGGTCGACGCGGCCGGCCCGGTCACCGCGACGTGCTCGCCGCCCGGGTGACCCCCGAGCAGCTCCGGCTCTCCGTCGCCGTCGAGGGCGTCGGTGAGCGTCGAGGCCGTCGCCGAACCCGGCGCCGAGCTCGGCGATCGGGCAACGGGTCCGGCTGGCCGTGGACACCGGTCGGCTCGCCGTGCTGGCCGCCGGCTGAGCACCCGGACGACCCGGGTCACGGACAGATATCGAGTCGGCGGCGTCTCCTAGACTCCAGTTCGTGAAACGGCATGCCTACGCACTCATGGTCGGCAACGCCGTCGCTCATGGGCGTCGCTGGCGATCGTCTGCTCGCATGCTCGCTGGGCTATCCGCTGCGTGACCCCGACGGGTTCCTCGGCCCGGCCTGGGTGCGCCTGCCGCTTCTCGTGCTGCTGCGCCTTCGCGATCGACATCGTCCCGCGCACCCTGTGGCGCTCGCGGTTCCAGCCGGCGAAGTTCAAGGCGCAGGCGCGGGTGCTGGTGCGCGAGCACTGGACCCGCGACCGGATCGATGCTGGTGGTGCTCGGCCTGGTCTGCTTCTACGTGACCTACGTGTCGTACCGGAACCTGAAGAACTTCCTGCCGTTCATCCGCAGCTACGACGGCAAGCCGCTCACCTACGACCACGAGCTGCACAAGCTCGACCTCGTCGCTGCTGTTCGGTCACGACCCGGCGACGCTCACCCACCAGCTGCTCGGCACCGGCATCTCGGCGCACGTGCTGTCGTGGGTCTACCTGATCTTCCTGCCGATGGTGCCGATCGCGGTCATCGCCTGGGTGGTGTGGTCGCGCAACGTGAGCTTCGGCTACTGGTTCGTGACCGCCGACTGCCTGGCCTGGAGCCTGGGCACCCTCAGCTACTACCTGGTGCCGACGCTCGGGCCCGAACTTCTCCTTCGTCCAGCTCTACGCCGACCTGCCGCACACGGGCGTGTCCGACCTCCAGCAGTCGTTGTTCTACGGGCGCGGTGACCTCAGATACGACCCGTTCTTCTCCGGGGTGCAGTCCGTCGCCGGCTTCGCGTCCCTGCACGTCGGGATCACCCTGATGATGGCGCTGGTCGCGCAGTACACCGTGCGTCACCGCGCGATCAAGATCGGGCTCTGGGTCTACGTCGTGCTGGTCACGGTCTCGACGACGTACTTCGGCTGGCACTACATCGCCGACGACCTCGCCGGGGCGTTCGATCGCGGTGATCTCGTTCTACCTCGGCGCACTCGCGACCGGTCAGAAGTTCGACCGCCGTGGACGCAGCTCGCACCCCACCACCACGACCGGCGAGGTGCCGATCGAGGTCGACTCGCTAGCGCGTCCTAGCGCGCTCTCACGAATTACAACCTTGTAGTTTGTCAAGCCGACACGCCGCAAATCCGGCACTATTTCCGTGAAAGGTGTTCCCAATGTGACTGATGAGCCCTAACGTGGCGGAAGTCTCGAGCCGCGGGGAAGCGGCTCGAGACCCTCGACGAAAGGGAGTCTCGCGTGCTTTCCACGCCTCGAACGGGTGTCCGGGCGGTGCTGGCAGCGGCTGTCACGGTGGGCCTCACGGTCACCCTCGGCCCGGCTGCGATCGCCGACCACCACGACCCGGTCCCGACGCAGGAGCAGGTGGACCGAGCCGCGCGGGGCCGTGCGCGGACAAGACGCGTGACGTGGCCGCGATCCAGACCTCCCTGCTGCTGGCCAACCAGCGACTGGAGCACGCCTCGATGCTCGCGGAGGTGGCCGCCGAGAAGTACAACGGGGCGATGTGGCACCTGAGCGAGGCCCGGGCCGAGGTGAAGAAGGCCGACGCCCGCGCTGCTGCCGCGAAGCAGGCCGTGGCCGACCAGCGCGACGACATCGCCGCCCTGGTCACCCAGCGATACCGCGGAGGCGCCCAGCTCGACCAGCTCAACGCGCTGTTCAGCGCCGACGGTCCGTCCGGCGTGATGGACGGGTACGGCGCCGTGCACAGCGTCGGCGACACGATGCAGGCGAGCCTTCGACCGCTTCCGCGCGGCCAACGCGCTGGCGAAGGTCACCGCTGCGCGAAGGCCGCCGACGCCCGCGCGAAGGCGGAGCAGATGGCCGCCGGCGCCCGGCCGCACGCGACCGGGCAACCAGTGCCGCCAACGAGGCCCAGGCCGCGGCCAGCCTCGATCGCCGCCGAGAAGTCCAGGCTGCTCGACGAGCTCGCCACCGCGCAGGGGATCTCGGTCCGCCTCGCGACCGACGCGCCAGTCCGCGCTCGAGGAGCAGGCCCGGGAACGCGCCGAGGCCGCCGCCCGTACCCGGGCCGAGCAGGAGGCGCGCGAGCCCACTGAGCAGCAGACGCCGGACAAGGCCAACCAGCCCGAGCCCAAGCACAAGTCGTCGCCGAACCCGAACCCTCCCCACCTGTCCCCCGCCCCCGCGCCCAGCCCCAGCCCGGCCCCCAGCCCGGCCCCCAGCCCGGCCCCCAGCCCACCCCCCAGCCCGGCCCCGTCTTCCCCGCCCGCCCCGAGCGGCGGTGCGAACCAGGCGATCGCGTTCGCGAAGGCCCAGCTCGGCGAGCCCTACCAGCTGGGGTGCCGCCGGTCCGAGCTCCTGGGACTGCTCCGGACTGACCATGAAGGCCTGGGCCTCCGCCGGGCGCTCGCTGCCGCACTGGTCGGTCGGCCAGTACCAGGCGACCAGCCACATCTCCTCGAGCCAGCTGCGCCCGGGGGACCTGCTGTTCTGGGGAACGTCCAGCAGCTCCAGCTCGATCCACCACGTGGCCATGTACCTCGGCGGCGGGATGATGATCCACGCGCCGCGCACCGGCCAGGACGTTCAGATCGTCAGCATGTACTACTGGATTCCGCCGAACTTCTTCGGTCGCCCCTAACGTCCGGACTGGCAGGGTTGGGCCATGCCTGACCATGTGCAGCCCACCGTCGACGTACCCGCGCTGCTCGCAGTCCTGGACGGCCCGTACGCCGAGATCCGCGAGCTGACCCGCAAGCACCTCGTGGAGCACGCGCAGATCCTGGACGACCAGATCGGCGCTCGACACCGACGCGTTCCGCGAGCGGGTGCTGGAGGTGGTCAAGGAGATGGCCGCGACCGGCTCGCTCGGCGTGGGCTTCCCGACGCGGTACGGCGGCGGTGGCGACATCGGCGCGTCCGTCGCCGGCTTCGAGACGATGGCGCTCGGCGACCTCTCGGTGCTGGTGAAGGTCGGCGTGCACTTCGGCCTGTTCGGAGGTGCGATCCTGCACCTGGGCAGCCAGGAGCACCACGACGCCTACCTCGCGGACCTGGTCACCGCCGACCTGCTCGGCTGCTTCGCGATGACCGAGTCCGGCCACGGGTCCAACGTGCAGGCGCTCGGCACCACCGCGACGTACGACGCCGAGGCCGGCGAGTTCGTGATCACCACGCCTGACCAGGCCTCGCGCAAGGACTACATCGGCAACGCCGCCCGGCACGCGGGGGTGGCGGTCGTGTTCGCCCAGCTCGAGATCGGCGGCGAGTCCGAGGGCGTGCACGCGTTCCTCGTCCCGATCCGCGACGCCCGCGGGGTCCCTCTGCCCGGCGTCACGGTCGAGGACGACGGGCCGAAGATCGGACTCAACGGCGTCGACAACGGGCGGTTGGCCTTCGACGCGGTCCGGGTGCCGCGGGCCAACCTGCTCAACCGCTACGCCGACGTCTCCGAGGACGGCACCTACACCTCGCCCATCGACAACCGGGGGCGCCGGTTCTTCACGATGCTCGGCACGCTGGTGCAGGGTCGGGTCTGCGTCGGTGGGGCCGGCATCAACGCGGCGAAGGTCGCGCTCACGATCGCAGTGAAGTACGCGCTGTTCCGGCGCCAGTTCGGCGAGCCCGGCACCGGCGATGAGGAGCTGCTTCTCGACTACGGGATGCACCAGCGTCGGCTGTTCCCGCTGCTGGCGCGCACCTACGCGTTGCACTTCGCCCAGGAGGTGCTGGCGCTGGAGCTGCACGAGGTGTTCTCCAGCGAGAACATTGCCGGCGACGAGGAGGCCGAACGGCGACGCCGCGCCCTGGAGTCCCGGGCCGCGGGCACCAAGGCGCTCGGCACCTGGCACGCCACCCGCACCATCCAGGAGTGCCGCGAGGCGTGTGGCGGCGCCGGCTACCTCTCCGTCAACCGGTTCGCCGCGCTCAAGGCCGACACCGACGTGTTCACGACCTTCGAGGGCGACAACCACGTGCTGATGCAGCTTGTCGCGAAGGGGCTGCTCACCGACTACGCCTCGTCGTTCGAGGACCTCGACCAGCTCGGCATGGTCCGGTTCGTGGCCGGCCTGGCGGTCGAGACCGTGGTCGAGCGCACCGCAGCGCACAAGCTGCTGGAGCGGATCAAGGACGTGCTGCCCGGCGGCGACGACTGGGACCAGGAGTCAGGGCTGCTGGACCCGAACTACCAGCTCGCCATGCTCCGGTGGCGCGAGGAGCACATGCTCTCCGCCGTGGCCCGCCGGCTCAAGCGCGGTCTGGACGGCGAGCTTGACGCGGTCCAGGTCTTCAGCCAGTCGCAGGACCACGTCATCGGCGCCGCCCGTGCGCACGTGGAGAGGCTGGTGCTCGAGGCGTTCGTGGACAAGGTCGCCGCCCAGCCCGAGGGTGACAACGCGGGTCGCACTCGGGCTGCTGTGTGACCTGTTCGCGCTCTCCACGATCGAGGCCGACCGGGGCTGGTTCATGGAGCACGGCCGGCTCTCCTCCCAGCGCTCCAAGGCGATCACCCGCGAGGTGAGCTCGCTGTGCCGGCTGGTGCGCCCGCTTGCCGAAGACCTTGTCGACGCACTCGGCGTACCGCCGGAGATGCTGCACGCCGAGCTGCTCACCCCCCTGCAGGAGGCCTGAGCCCGGTCCGGTCTCAGTGGTCCAGCGGCGGCGGGGGCTGGTTGCCCTCGCGCTCGAACGACGCGGCGACCTCGGCCTCGGCCTCGATCCGGCCGACCCAGTCGGCGCCCTCGACGGACTTCGCCGGGCTCGAGGTCCTTGTAGACCTCGAAGAAGTGCTGGATCTCGAGCCGGTCGAACTTGGAGACGTGGCTGATGTCGCGCAGGTGCTCCTGGCGCGGGTCGGTCAGCGGGACGCAGAGGACCTTGTCGTCGCGGCCCTTCTCGTCGGTCATCCGGAACATGCCGATCGCGCGGCAGCGGATCAGGCAGCCGGGGAAGGTCGGCTCCAGCAGCAGCACCAGCGCGTCGAGCGGGTCGCCGTCCTGGCCGAGCGTGTCCTCGATGAAGCCGTAGTCGGCCGGGTACTGCGTGGAGGTGAAGAGGGTCCGGTCGAGCCGTAGTCGCCCGGTGTGGTGGTCCACCTCGTACTTGTTGCGCTGCCCCTTGGGGATCTCCACGAGTACGTCGAACTCCACGACCGTGCCTTTCGCTGCCGGACCTCTGGGACCTGGTGCCAGCACAGTCTCCCGCACAATGGTCGCGGTTGCCACAAGTCGGCAGGCCATCGGAAGGGGCGTAAGTGTCCGAACGTGAGGAAGGGCACGCCCCGCGGTCGCGGTGGCGCCGCTCGGTGGGCTTCGTGCCCGACCTCCTGGTGGTGGCGCGGTCGTCTTCGCCTTCCTCGCCTGGCACTTCGACCTCGGCACCCGCTGGGGCACTGGCCGTACCCGACCCGGCCACCGAGCCGGCGCTGGTGCTGCCCCCGGAGGGGCTCGCGCTGCCTGTCCAGCATGCCGCCGCCGAGGTCGCGAAGCCGCTCGTGTCGTCACAGGCCTCGCCCAGCGCGGTGGCACGGAGCGTGCGGAGGCTGCTCGCCGACCGTCGGCTCGGGCCGCACGTCGGCGTGCTTGTCACCGACCTCGAGACCGGGCAGCCCCTGTACCGCCAGGGCACCGGCACCGTCACGCCTGCGTCGACGATGAAGCTGCTCACCTCGCTTGCCGCGCTCGAGTCGATCGGCGCCGACCAACGGTTCGAGACCACGGTGCGCCGGGTGCCGGGCACGCAACCGGATCGTGCTGGTCGGGGGCGGTGACCCGTTCCTGCGAGCCCAAGCCGGCCGCGCAAGGACGTCTACCCGCACCGCGCCGACATCCAGTCGCTCGCCCGCCGTACCGCCAGGGCGCTGCGGGCGGACGGCACCCGGCAGGTGCGGCTGGCGTACGACGACAGCCTGTTCACCGGGCCCGCGCACGCCGCAGTCCTGGCCGGCGTCGTACCTCGACGGATGGCGTGGTGCCGCCGATCACCTCGCTCTGGGTGGACGAGGGCCGCCAGCCCGACCGGCCTCGGCTACGTGGACGACCCGTCGCGCGCGGCCGGGCAGGTGTTCCGCGCCGCGCTGGCGAAGCAGGGGATCAGCGTCGTCGGCGACCGTCGCGCACCAGAGCGGCGCCGGACGGTGCCGTCGACCTGGCGTCGGTGTCAGAGCCCGCCGCTGGGCCAGATCGTGGCCCGGCTGGTGCTGGTCAGCGACAACAACGCGGCCGAGGTGGTGGCGCACCACGTGGGCGTGGAGGTGCGCGCGGACGGCTCGTTCGCCGGCGGTGCGCTCGCCGTACGGTCCGTGCTCGCGCCGGCTCGGCGTGCCCCTCGACGGCGCCGTGATCCACGACGGCAGCGGGCTCTCGCGCGCCGACAGGCTGCAGCCCGCGCACCCTCGACCGAGGTGCTGCGACGTGGCCGCGAGCGCCGACCACCCGGCGCTGCGCGAGGTGGTGACCGGGCTGCCGGTCGCGGGCTTCATCGGGCTCGCTGGAGTTCCGGTTCGACACCGGCGCCGACCGCCGGCCGCGGCCGGGTGCAGGCCAAGACCGGCACGCTCACGCGGCGTCCACGGGCTGGCCGGCGTCGCGACCGACCTCGACGGCGACGTGATGGGCTTCGTCGCGATCGCGGACCGGGTGCCGAACGCCCAGCAGCTCTACGCGCGGGTCACCATCGACAAGGTGGCGGCCGCGCTCGGCGCCTGTCGCTGCGGCGCCGGCACGTAGGGTCGGGCCCATGACTTCACCCCACGAACGCGCTCGCCGCGCTCCTGACTCCGCAGGGAGCCCGAGATGACGAACGAGCGCTCCTCGATGATCGACTGGGACACCGCGGTCAGCGTCGGCGCTCGCCTGGCCGGCGAGGGCCCCGTCGGTGAGCCGGGTCCGAGGCCGACGACGTGGTCGCCGAGCTGCGCGCCGGGGCCGAGCGGTCGACGCCCGCTGGTCCGCGGGTTCACCGGCCTGGTCGCCGAGGAGCGCACCGCGCCGGTGCTCGTCGTCGACCGGCGCGGCTGGCTCCAGGCCAACGTCGACGGCTTCGGCGAGATCGTCAGCCCGCTGATCGACAAGCTCCAGGCGAAGAAGGGCGCCGCCGTCGCCGTTCGCGCACGCGGTCGGCTCCCGGGTGACCGGCGCCGAGCTCGGGCTGATGCTCGGGTTCATGAGCAGCAAGGTGCTCGGCCAGTTCGACCCGTTCCACGAGCGCGCCCGGTGCGCGCCGGGCGGCTGCTGCTCGTCGCGCCGAACATCGTCCACGTCGAGCGCGAGCTCGAGCGTCGACCCGCACGACTTCCGGCTCTGGGTGTGCCTGCACGAGGAGACCCACCGGGTGCAGTTCACCGCCGTCCCGTGGATGCGCGACCACCTCCGCTGCGAGATGGAGAAGATCATCGGCGAGGTCCAGACCGACCCGTCCGAGATGCTGTCCGACGTGATGAAGAAGGTCGGCGACCTGGTCAGCGGCAGGGCCGAGGGCAGCCTCCTCGACCTGGTCTCCTCCCCGGAGCAGAAGGTCGGTGATCGAGCGGATCACCGGCGTGATGAGCCTGCTCGAGGGCCACGCCGACGTGGTGATGGACGGCGTCGGCCCGGAGGTGATCCCGAGCGTCGCGCACGATCCGCGAGAAGTTCACCGAGCGCCGCAAGGGCATCGGGCGTGCTCGACCGGCTGATCCGCCGGCTGCTGGGGCTGGACCAGAAGATGGCGCAGTACCGCGACGGCGCCGTGTTCACGCGCGCCGTCGTCGACAAGGTCGGCATGGACGGCTTCAACGCGGTCTGGGCCGAGCCGGCGAACCTGCCGTCGAAGGCCGAGATCCTCGCCCCGGAGACGTGGCTGGCCCGCGTCCACGGCTGAGCCTCGATGGCGCTGCACCCGTCGGTCGCCGCCGTCGCGCCTCGGCGTGCGGCGGTGACTCGGCGAGCTGACGCCCGGGAGCACGGTGCTCGTGGCCTGCTCCGGCGGCGCCGACTCGCTGGCCCTGCTCGCCGCCACCGTCTTCGAGGCGCGCGCGCAGGCGGCTGCGGGTCGTCGGAGTGACCGTCGACCACGGGCTCCAGGACGGCTCGGCGGAGCACGCCGACGCGGGTCGTCGACCAGATGCGCGCCCTCGGCGTCGACGAGTCGGTCACCGCGACCGTCTCGGTGACGGCCAGAGGGCAGTGGGCCCGGAGGCTGCCGCCCGGCAGGCGCGCTACGACGTGCTCGCGGAGCTGGCCACGCCGGCTCGATGCCGACCAGGTGCTGCTCGGGCACACGCTCGACGACCAGGCCGAGACCGTGCTCCTCGGGCTGGCTCGCGGCTCGGGCGGACGGTCGCTGGCCGGGATGCGCCGTTCGTTCGAGGTGTTCCGCCGCCCGCTCCTCGACGTGACCCGTGCCGACACCGAGACCGCGTGCGTCGCCGAGGGCATCGAGTTCTGGACCGACCCGCACAACAGCGACGAGCAGTTCACCCGGGTGCGCGTGCGGACCACGGTGCTGCCGATGCTCGAGGACGAGCTCGGTCCCGGAGTCGCGCGCACCCTGGCCCGCACCGCCGACCAGCTCCGGGCCGACACGTCGTACCTCGACGCGGTCGCCGACGTCGCCCTCGCGGAGGCGATCACCGACGGCGGGCTCGCCGTCGAGCGGCTGTCCCGGATGGACGTCGCCGTGCGGGGCCGGGTGCTCCGGCTCGCGGCCGTTGCCGCCGGCTCGCCACCGGCCGAGCTGTTCCACGAGCACGTGGTCGCCCTCGACCGGCTGGTGACGCACTGGCACGGGCAGAAGGGCGTCGACCTCCCCGGTCACGTGCGCGCCGTACGCGCCGGCGGACGTGCTCGGGTTCGAGCGGGGGTTCAGCCGATGACCGTGGCCACGTCGAAGGTGCACCCGACTACCGTGTCGACGCCGCCGCGGTGGCCCGGCTCGTCGAACCACAGTCCCTCGACGAAACCGGCCTTCGCCAGCACCCTCCGCGAGGCGGCGTTGCGGTGGTCGGGCGCCGCGAAGAACACCCGGGCGTCCGGGAACGCCGCCCGGGCGCCCAGCGCCCAGGCCCAGAGCAGGCGGCAGCCGAGCCCGCGCCCGGTCCACTGTGGCTCGCCGATCGCGTAGTCGACGCCGATCGCCGCGGGGTCCGGTCCCAGGAGCGCGTAGTCGGGGTAGTCAGCGATCCGGTAGTGCTGGCCGAAACCGACCGAGCGCCCGTTGACCTCCAGCACCCACATCCGCGTGGGACTCGCGCCCTCGATGCGCGGTCCGTAGCGGTGCTCCACGGCGTCGTACGTCGGCTCGCCGTCACCCGCCCACCACTGCGCAACGTGCGGCTGCGCCCGCCACCGAGTCACGTCGCGGAGGTCGCCACGCGTCATGTCGCGCACCGTCACGCGCACGTCGCGATCCACGATGAACCGTTTCGTCGGACCGGAGAGATCGAGCGGCACCGGCGGACGGGCACGGTCGCCGACCAGGCGCTGAGCCACGGCGGCCCAGGCCTCGCCGTCACGCGCCGGCCCGACCAGCACCTGGTCGTGGTCTGCGACCTCCACGAGCACGCCGGAGCGCCCCTGCTCCATGGGCGGCATCGTGCCCGATCGGCGGCGGCAGGGCATGCCCGGTGCCCGCCGGCTGGGGGTGCTGGCGGGTGTGGGGCGGTCACCGGGCCGCTGTCGTGGACCAGGGTGACGTGGCGGGCGGCGAGGGCGGCCTGCTCGTGGGCGACCGCCCGGTCCGGGTCGTAGTGCAGGACCGTCTCCTCGATGATCCGGTGGACCCGGGGCACGGTGAGGTGCTGGGGGTCGCAGGCCAGCATCCTGTCCACCCAGGTCACCATCTCCAGGGTCAGGCGCCGGGGGTCAGGCGGGTGGTCAGGGCGGCGGCCTGCCGGGCCCGCCACGCGGGCACGGTGCCGGCCAGGACCAGGTCGAAGAGCCGGGGCAGCCGGTGCCGCAGCTCCAGGGCGTCGCCGATCAGCTGCCGGCCGGCGTCGTGGGAGATCCCCAGGTGCGCCGGCCAGCTCGACCGGTGCGAACTCCGCGACCTGCGGGGTGCCGTCCCCGGCCAGCGGGACCAGCCCCTCGCCGTGCAGGTCCACCTCACCCCACCCGGCGGCTCTGCCTGCCCGCCGCGGGGCACGGGGTGCAGGTCGGCCCACTCCGCGGCGACCACCAGCAGCTCGGCCGCGGCGGCCAGCTCGGCCCGGCGGGCGGCGCGGGCCCGGTCCAGCACCGTGTGGGTGCCGGCCTCGGGCTCCGACCCGGCCTCGACGGTGACCTCGAACATGTGTTCGAGTCTAGTCGGTGCCACCGACAGTCACCAGCCCGAGTACCGGATCTGTGGACAACCGGAGGTCTCGACAAGCTCGACCACCGGCGCGCCGCTGGCGCGCCTCCAGATCCACCGCCGATCGCCACCGGAGTGGCCTAGGACTGCTCGGCCTTCTCGCCCCGGAACTCCCGGTAGCTGTAGACGACCAGGCCCAGCGCGATCAGGCCGGAGATGATCAGCGACGAGCCGGTGCCCCAGCCGCCGGGGAGCCACCACTTGTCGTCGAGCGGCCACCAGTCGGGGGCGGCGGGGGAGATGCCCCAGAAGACGCCGACGGCGATGATGCCCGAGAGCGCCGAGGGTGGAGAGCGACGATCCGCGGCCAGGTCTCGACGCCGTCGGTGGCGGTCTTGATCGCGCGCTCCTTGACCGGCTCGAGCCGGCGCTCGGCCCACTCGTACTGGGTGGCGAGCACCACGAGGCCCGAGGGCGAGCAGGATCAGGCCGGGGCCGGGCAGCACGAGCGCGGCGATGCCGAGCACGCACGAGGTCCCAGCCGAGGATCTCGACCCCGATCCGTTTGGCAATCGCCTTCATCCACGCACCTCTCTCCTGCCCGCCCCAACGCATCAGCGGCGTGGTCCGTTCCGGCACACTGCACCGCATGGAGCCGGAGGTACGACGTCGCGCCGCGCAACTGCTCCTCGGCATTCTCGCCCTCGGGGTCGTGATCGCGCTGTGCGTCGCCGCGCTCGTGTTCCTGCTCGACCGGTTCACGGCGAAGGCCGCGCGCGACTGCGAGCGCACTCACTGCCGTCGAGTCGCGACTCGGCCCGTGTGGGAGGCTGGCGCCCATGGATGCGGTTCGACGTCGACGGCGACCTGATCAACGTCCTCTTCACCGAGAAGCAGATCCAGGACCGGCTCGCCGAGATGGCCGCCACGGATCCGCGAGGACTACGACGGCAAGGACCTGCTCCTGGTCGGTGTCCTGCGTGGCGCGGTGATGGTGATGGCCGACCTCTCCCGGCACCTCGACCGGCACCTCGAGATGGACTGGATGGCGGTCTCGTCGTACGGCTCGGGCACCAAGTCGTCCGGCGTCGTACGGATCCTCAAGGACCTCGACACCGACATCTCCGGCCGCCACGTGCTGATCGTCGACGAGATCATCGACACCGGCCTGACCCTCAGCTGGCTGATGTCCAACCTCGCCTCCCGCAACCCGGCGTCGGTGCGGATCGCGACCCTGCTGCGCAAGCCGGAGGCGGTGCGGATGGACGTCGACGTGACGTACGTCGGGTGGGACATCCCGAACGAGTTCGTCGTCGGCTACGGACTCGACTACAACGAGCGTTACCGCAACCTGCGCGACATCGGCACGCTCGCGCCCCACGTCTACTCCTGACCCGGTTCGCCTCGGGCCGTCGAGACCAATCGGACAACCAGCACCTCGCGCATTGGCTTTCACGTGTACCGTCGGAGTCTCCAGAGGGCCCACGAAACCGGAGACCAGCGTGCCCTCTCCATGGTTTGAGTAGGTGGACGTGAAGCGCATTTTCCGCGGTCCCTGGTTGTGGATCGTCCTGGCGGTGGTGGGCGTCCTGCTCGCGCTGCAGTTCCTGTCGTCCGACGGTGGGTACGACGAGGTCACGACCTCGCAGATGAGTCTCGGACATCAACTCCGGCAAGGTCTCCAAGATCACCTTCGTCGACGGCGACCAGGCGATCCGGGCGACTCTGGACGACGAGCAGCAAGGTGACCGCCACCTGGGTCTCCGGCACCCAGGTCGACCTCGTCAACCTGGTCGAGAAGCAGGTCGACGCAGGGCACGATCGACAGCTACAACGGCCACGTCGCGCGGCCGAGCCTGATCGGCAACCTGATCTTCTCGCTGCTGCCGATCGTGCTCGTGCTGTTCCTGATCCTGTTCCTGATGAACAACATGCAAGGCGGCGGCGGACGGGTGATGCAGTTCGCCAAGTCCAAGGCGAAGCTGATCACCAAGGACATGCCGAAGACCACGTTCGCCGACGTCGCCGGATGCGAGGAGGCGATCGAGGAGCTCGGCGAGATCAAGGAGTTCCTGCAGGAGCCGGCCAAGTTCCAGGCGGTCGGCGCCAAGATCCCGAAGGGCGTTCTGCTCTACGGCCAGCCCGGTACCGGCAAGACCCTGCTGGCGCGCGCCGTCGCGGGTGAGGCCGGCGTGCCGTTCTACTCGATCTCCGGCTCGGACTTCGTCGAGATGTTCGTCGGCGTCGGTGCCTCCCGCGTGCGCGACCTGTTCGAGCAGGCCAAGGAGAACGCCCCCGCGATCGTCTTCATCGACGAGATCGACGCCGTCGGCCGCCACCGCGGCGCCGGCATGGGCGGTGGCCACGACGAGCGTGAGCAGACCCTCAACCAGCTGCTGGTCGAGATGGACGGCTTCGACGTGCGCGGCGGGGTCATCCTGATCGCGGCCACCAACCGTCCCGACATCCTCGATCCCGGCTCTGCTGCGCCCGGGCCGCTTCGACCGCCAGATCAGCGTCGACGCCCCCGACCTGGCTGGTCGCGAGAAGATCCTCCAGGTCCACTCGCGGGGCAAGCCGATGGCGCCCGACGTGGACCTCCGGAGCGTCGCCCGTCGTACGCCGGGCTTCACCGGCGCCGACCTGGCCAACGTGCTCAACGAGGCCGCCCTGCTCACGGCACGCCAGGACGCCAAGCAGATCGACAACCTCGCCCTCGACGAGGCGATCGACCGGGTCATCGCCGGCCCGCAGAAGCGCACCCGGCTGATGAACGAGAAGGAGAAGCTGATCACGGCCTACCACGAGGGCGGCCACGCCCTGGTGGCCGCAGCGCTCCCCGGGCACCGACCCCGTGCACAAGATCACGATCCTGCCCCGCGGGCGCGCGCTCGGCTACACGATGGTGCTGCCCGACGAGGACAAGTACTCCCGTCACGCGCTCGGAGATGCTCGACCAGCTCGCCTACATGATGGGTGGCCGCGCGGCCGAGGAGATGGTCTTCCACGACCCGACCACCGGCGCCGGCAACGACATCGAGAAGGCCACCAGCGTGGCCCGGGCGATGGTCACCCAGTACGGCATGACCGACCGGCTGGGTGCGATCAAGCTCGGTGCCAACAACGCCGAACCGTTCATGGGCCGCGACATGGGTCACACCCGCGACTACTCCGAGGACGTCGCCGCGATCGTCGACGAGGAGACCAAGAAGTTCCTCGCGGAGGCGCACCAGGAGGCCTTCGACATCCTCGAGCAGAACCGCGACGTCCTCGACGCGCTGGTGCTCGAGCTGCTGGAGAAGGAGACGCTCGACAAGGCGCAGGTGGCCGAGATCTTCACGCCGTTGCGCCGGCGTGACCGCCGTCCCGCATGGACCGGGTCGCCCGACCGCGAGCCGTCGACGATCCCGCCGGTGGAGGTGCCCGAGAAGGTCCTCGCGGCCGCGTCCAACGGCTCCGGGCCCGGCGCCTCCAGGCCCGATGAGGAGGAGGCCGGCGTGGTGCTCACCCCGCCGTCGCCCGGCGGGGACATCCACGGTGGCACGCCGACCGCGGGACCCGACACCCCGGAGCCGCCAGCGTGAACATCGGTCCGGTCAGCGCCCTGGGAGTGAAGGGTGCCGTCTACGACCACGACCGGGCCGCCGCAGCGGTGCGCGAGCTGCTGATCGCGATCGGGGAGGACCCTGAGCGTGAGGGTCTGAAGGAGACGCCGGAGCGCGTCGCGCGCGCCTACGCAGAGCTCACGGCCGGACTGCGGATGACGCCCACCGACGTGCTCAGCACGACGTTCGACCTCGGCCACGACGAGATGGTGCTGGTCAAGGACATCGAGCTGTGGTCGATGTGCGAGCACCACCTGGTGCCGTTCACGGGCGTCGCGCACGTCGGCTACATCCCCAACGAGTCCGGCAAGATCACCGGTCTGTCCAAGCTGGCACGGCTGGTCGACGTCTACGCCAAGCGCCCGCAGGTGCAGGAGCGGCTGACCACGCAGGTCGCCGACTCGCTGATGGAGATCCTGGAGCCCCGCGGCGTGATCGTCGTGATCGAGGCCGAGCATCTCTGCATGACGATGCGGGGCGTGCGCAAGGCCGGAGCCCGCACGATCACCTCGGCCGTCCGCGGGCTGATGCACCGCACCGCCACGCGAGCCGAAGCGATGGCCCTGATCAACGCGCACCGGTGACGCCGCGATGAGCTGGCAGGGCACGCGCCTGACCACGCGGCACCTCAGCGGGCTGCCCGCCCTCGATCGGCCGCTGGTGATGGGCGTGGTCAACGTGACTCCCGACTCGTTCTCCGACGGCGGACGCTGGTTCGACCCCGAGGCGGCGATCGAGCACGGCCTCGAGCTGCTCGAGGACGGCGCCGACCTGCTCGACATCGGCGGTGAGTCGACCCGGCCCGGCGCCACCCGGCCGGTGGTGGCCGAGGAGCTCGACCGGGTGCTGCCCGTGATCACGGCGCTCACCGCCGAGGGCGCCACGGTCTCCGTCGACACGATGCGCGGCGAGGTGGCCGAGGCGGCGCTCGACGCGGGAGCGGTCGTGGTCAACGACGTCAGCGGCGGCCTGGCCGACCCGCGGATCCTCTCGGTGGTGGCCGACGCCGGCGCGTCGTACGTCGCGATGCACTGGCGCGCGCACGCCGACACCATGCGGCAGCACGCGTCGTACGACGACGTGGTCAGCGACGTGGTCACCGAGCTCGGCCAGCGGGTCGAGGCGGCCATTGCGGCGGGCATCCCGGCCGATCGGGTGGCCGTCGACCCGGGGCTCGGCTTCGCGAAGACCCACGAGCACAACTGGGCGCTGCTGCGCCGCCTCGACGCCCTCGACCCGATCGGTGCTCCGGTGCTGGTGGGCTCGAGCCGCAAGTCGTTCCTCGGTGCGCTGCTCGCCGACCGTCACGGAGGGCCGCGGCCGGTGCTCGACCGCGAGGCGGCCAACGCGGCGCTGACCACGATCGCGGCGATGGCAGGGGTCTGGGGCGTCCGCGTGCACGACGTCAACGCCTCGCTCGACGCGGTCAAGGTGGTCACGAAGCTGGCCGAGGAGTCGTCGTGAGGGACCTGCAGGCTGTCGACCGGCTGGCGATCCGGGGCATCGAGGTGTTCGCCCACCACGGGGTGTTCGACTTCGAGCGCCGCGACGGACAGAAGTTCGTGATCGACCTCGTGCTCGGCGTCCCGACCGGGCCTGCGGCCGCCAGCGACGACTTGAAAGACACCGTCGACTACGGAAGTGTCGTGGCCCGGGTGGTCGAGACGGCCACCTCCGAACCCGTGGACCTGATCGAGACCCTCGCCCAACGCGTGGCTGACGTCGTCCTCCGTGAGCCTCGTGTGGAGTGGGTCGACGTGACACTGCACAAGCCGAACGCCCCCATCGCAGCGACGTTTGACGACGTGGCCCTGACCATCACCCGGAGCCGTCCGTGACCGAGACCCCGAACCCGAACATCATCGACACCGACACCCTGACCGGAGAGATGCACCCGATCCGGAGGGCCGTCCTGTCGCTGGGTTCCAACCTGGGCGACCGACGCATCCACCTGCAGGGCGCGCTCGACTCGCTCAAGGACACCCCCGAGGTCTGGGTCACCGACGTCTCGCCCGTCTACGAGACCCGTCCGGTGGACTCGCCCGCCGGTGCGGAGGACTTCCTCAACGCCGTGGTCCTGCTCGACACGACGCTCTCCGTGCACACGCTCCTCGACCGTGCCCTGGCCATCGAGGACGCCTACGGCCGCGAGCGGGGCGATCTCAACGCGCCGCGCACGCTCGACATCGACCTGATCGTGGTCGGCGACCGCCGTGCCGACGACGAGAACCTCACGCTGCCGCACCCGCGAGCGCAGGAGCGTGCGTTCGTGCTGGTGCCGTGGTCCGACATCGAGCCCGACGCCGAGATCCCGGGCGTCGCGCCGATCTCCGAGCTGCTCGAGAAGACCGGACGCGAGGGCGTCAACCGTCGCGACGACATCGAGCTCGACGGGGAGTGAGGAGCGGCAGTGCGGGATCCTGACGGGTCGCTCGACCCGTCCGACGCGCCATCGAAGCCACCCGACCCGCGCGGCAACATCCAGCCGACGGGCCCCGGGCCGCTCGTGGTGCTCGGTGCCCTGGCCGCCGTCTTCGGCTGGCTGGTCCGGCCGATCACGATCCGGCTCGACGTGGCCGAGCCGGTCATCGCGGCCTGGACCGTGGTCGTGGTGTTCCTGCTCGCCGCCGGGGTCGGGTTCGTCGCCTGGCGGACGTGGCGGATCCTGCAGCGCCCGAAAGCGCGGAGGGTCGAGCCGCTGTTGCCCTACCAGGCCGTCAACCGGCTGCTGCTCGGCAAGGCCGCGGCGATGGCGGGGGCGATGGTGCTCGGCGGGTACGCCGGGTTCGCGATCGCCCACCTCGGCATCACGCCGACCGAGCTGTCACGTCAGCGGCTGGTGCGGTCGGGGCTGGCGTCGTTCGGCGGGCTGCTCCTGCTCATCGCGGGGCTGGTGCTCGAGCGCGCGTGTCGTGTGCGCGGGGACGACGACCGATCCGTACCCTGACCGGCATGGACCGTCACCCCGCGTCCCGCCGTCGACAGCGCTCCGTGCGGATCACGGTGGCAGTCATCGTGCTCTCCGCCGCGACCGCGCTCGTCGCCGGTGCCGTGGCCGCTGGAGGCGGCCGGCTCGTCGCGGCCTCGGCCGTCGTCGCGCTGCTCTGCGGCTGGGCCGGGCTGCGGATCATGTGGTCGGTCGTCCTCCAGGCGCGCCACGAGCACAGCGCCGACCGCGCCGAGCTGGCGCGGACCTACCGCCAGCTGTTCGCCGAGCGTGCGGTCGAGAACGACGTCTACATGACGGCCATGTCCGCTCGCCTGCGCGAGCGCGACTGCGTGATCCGCGAGCTCGAGACCACGGTCGTCGACACCCGGCGGCGAGCCATCGTCGCCGAGACGACCGTCAGGCGGGTGCAGCGCCGGCTGGCCGAGGCGGGCGACCGGATCATCGCGCTGGAGGAGTACCTCGCACGCAGCCAGGCCGAGCACCGAGCCGCGGTCGCCCGGCTCGAGGCGGCGGAGGCCGAGGAGCGTGCCGGTGCGTCTTCTGGTCGTACCGTCGTACCCGCGTGGGCCGACCTCGAGTCCGACCCGATGCCCGCGTTGATGGCCTGGGAGGAGCACGCGCAGCACCGTGCGTGGGGCGCCAAGCACGGCGGGGACGTCCGGATTCCGAAGCAGGCTTGAGGGGGTCGGGGACCGAACGCTCGACCCCAAGCACACCCAGCCCTAGTCCGCCGTCCCCACCTGCTCCGCCACCGACGCCCGCAGCATCCGGTGCACCCCGTTGGGCGTGAGGACACCCAGGAACTTCGGGCCGTCCGTCACGCCGACCAGCTCCTTGTCCTCGCGCATCGCCAGCGCCAGCACGTCCTCCAGCATCGCGGACGCGTCGACGGTGCCGGCGAGCGCGGAGGCGGACACGCCGTCCATCGGTTCGAGGTACGACGGGTCGATCGGGGTGACGCTGAGCCGGCGCAGGCCACGGCTGCCACCGACGAACTCGGAGACGAACTCGTCGGCGGGAGCGCCCAGGATCGCGGCCGGCACGTCGTACTGCGCCAGCCGGCCGCCGGCGGCGAACACCGCCACCTGGTCGCCCATCTTCACGGCCTCGTCGATGTCGTGCGTGACCAGCAGCACCGTCTTGCCGAGCTCGCGCTGGAGGCGGAGGAACTCGTCCTGCAGCCGGGCGCGCACCACCGGGTCGACCGCGCCGAACGGCTCGTCCATGAGCAGCACGGGCGGGTCGGCGGCGAGCGCACGGGCGACGCCGACGCGCTGCCGCTGGCCCCCGGAGAGCTGGTGCGGGAAGCGGTCGGCGAAGACGTCGGGGTCGAGCCCGACGAGGTCCATCAGCTCGAGCGCCCGGGCGCGGGCATCCGCCTTCGACCAGCCGAGCAGGCTCGGCACCGTGGCCACGTTGGTGGCGATCGTCTGGTGCGGGAACAGCCCGACCTGCTGGATCACGTAGCCGATCCCGCGCCGCAGCTCGACCGGGTCGGCGTCGGTGACGTCCGTGCCGTCGAGGAAGATCCGGCCGCTGGTCGGCTCGATCAGCCGGTTGACCATCTTGAGCGTCGTCGACTTGCCGCAGCCCGACGGACCGACCAGCGTGACGACCGCGCCGCGGGGTACGTCGAGGTCGAGCGCCTCCACCGCGACCGTGCCGTCGGCGATAGGTCTTGCCGACCCCGTCGAGCCGGATCATTGGACTACCGTCCACCTGTGACCCCATCCCTGGTCCCGACCCTGTCCTCGGTCCACGCACCGGCCGTGGACAACTGCCTGACACGCAACGACTGGATCTGTGGCGCGTACTTCTCCCCTTCGCGGGTCGACGCTCTGCAGACCGCGCTGCTCCAGCACATCGGGATCGTGGTCACGTCCGTGGTGCTGGGCTTCGTGATCGCGTTCCCGCTCGCCCTGCTCGGGCGACGTTACCGAAAGCTCGAGGCGGTCGTGGTCGGCGCCACGACGGCGATCTACACGATCCCGTCGCTGGCGCTGTTCTCGCTGCTGGTGCCGGTGACCGGCCTCGGGCGTGGAGACGGTGGTGATCGGGCTCGGCCTGTACTCGCTGACGATCCTGGTCCGCAGCATGATCGACGGGCCTGCGCGCCGTGCCCGACGACGTGCGTGAGTCCGCCCTCGGCATGGGCTACGCGCCCGCCCGGCTGCTGTGGCGGGTCGAGCTGCCGCTGGCGCTCCCGACGATCATGGGCGGGGTTCGGGTCGCGACGGTGAGCGCGGTGGCCCTGACCACGGTCGGCGCGATCCTCGACTACGGCGGGCTGGGCTCGCTGCTGATCGAAGGCAGCTCCACGAACTTCAAGGCACAGGTGCTGTTCACCAGCGTCCTGTGCGTCGCTGCTCGCGGTGGCGCTCGACCTGCTCCTGGTCGGCCTGCAGCGGGTGCTCACCCCCTGGCGGCGGACGGCGGTGTCGCGATGATCAACGACGTCGTGGCGTGGCTCACCGACGGGTCCAACTGGGTCGGCAACGGCGGCGACCAGGCGCTGACCCGGCTCTACGAGCACCTGCTGCTGACCGTGGTCTCGGTCGCGATCGCGATGGTCGTCGGTCTGCCGCTCGCGGTCTGGCTCGGACACCGGGGCCGCGGGGGCACGCTCGCGGTCAACGTCTCCAACATCGGCCGGGCGATCCCGATCGTCGCCCTGCTCGCGCTGCTCTCGCTCGGACTGTTCGGCTCCGGCGTCCTCGGACCGTTCGGTCGTGCCGGGCTCGCGACGCTGGTCACGCTGGCCCTGTTCGCGCTGCCGCCGATCATCACCAACACCTGGGTCGGGCATGCGCGAGGTCGACCGCGACACCGTCGAGGCGGCGCGCGGGATGGGCATGTCCGAGGTCGAGGTGCTGCGCAAGGTCGAGCTGCCGCTGGCGCTCCCGATCATCTTCTCCGGCATCCGGCTGGCCGTGGTGCAGGTGTGGGCGACCGCCACCATCGCCGCCCTGGTCGCGGGCCCGGGCCTCGGCCGGATCATCACCCACGGGTACGACGCGGACGACCCGGCCGAGATCATCGCCGGCGCCCTCATCGTGGCGGTGATCGCGCTGATCCTGCTCGAGGTCGGACTCGCCGGGGTGCAGCGGATGCTCGACCCGGTGGCCCGGGCCAGACGGGCCACTGCGAAGCGCGACTCGCGCCGCGGCCCGGACAGTCGCCTCCCGGTCGGACCCACACCGTAGAGTTCAGGGCCACGGGTCACCGGACACGCGCGGCATCCGCGCCGCGGGACACAGAAGGCAGGCAGCACCATGCGCAGCAACCCGTGCACGTCTCATCGTCACCGCAGCACTCGCGCTGCCCCTGGCGCTCACCGCCGGCGTGCGGCAGCGACAGCTTCCAAGGTGACAGCAGCTCCGACGCCGGCTCGGTCACCGTCGTCAGCCAGAAGTTCACCGAGGCCGAGGTGATGACCCAGCTCTACAAGGCGGTCCTCGAGAACGCTGGCTACAAGGTGAGCACGAAGAACTTCACCACACGCGACATCTACATCAAGGCGCTGTCGAGCGGCGATGTGCAGATCGCGGCCGACTACCTCTCCTCGATGACCGAGGAGCTCAACCGTCGACGCCAACGGCGAGGACGCCAAGCCGGTCGCCTCCCCCGACGCCGACGCCACCGTCGCCAAGCTCGACGACCTCGGCAAGGACGTCGGCCTCGAGGCGCTCGACCCGGCCAAGGCCGAGGACGCCAACGCGCTTCGTGGTCACCAAGAAGTTCGCGCGATGCGAACGGCCTCACCACGCTCAGCGACCTCGGCAAGCTGGGCTCGTCGATCACGCTCGCCGCCGCGTCCGACTGCCCAGACCGACCCGAGTGCGCGCTCGGGCTCAAGAGCGTCTACGGCATCGACCGTGAGCAAGGTCGAGCCGCTCGGCTTCGGCTCGCCCGAGACCAAGGACGCCGTGAAGAAGGGCGAGGTCGACCTCGGTGAGGTCGGCACCACCGACGCGACGCTCGAGAGCGACGGCCTGGTGATCCTCGACGACGACAAGAACTGGCAGAACGCCGAGAACCTCGTGCCGGTCGTCAACAGCAAGTGGCTGAAGAAGAACGACAAGGCCGCGACGGCGCTCAACGAGCTCTCGGCCACGCTCACCACCGACGACCTCGCCACGCTGATCGGCAAGGTCGACACGGAGCGCGAGGTGCCGGTCGACGTCGCCAAGGCGTACCTCAACGACAAGGGACTCATCTGAGCAGTCGCTGGATGGGGACGCGACGCCCCCGCCCGGTCCGGGGCCGCTCGTGAACGCGCGGCTCTCGCCACGCCGCGTGGGGAGGGCCCTGCGCCGCCGGGTGCGCGACCGGCTCGGCACGCACCCCAAGGTCACGGTGCTGGTGCTCGTGCCCGAGGGATCCGGCCCGCCCGACGCGTGCGTCGCCTCGGTGCGCGAGTCCGTCGACGTGGTCGCGGACGCGGTCGTGGTGCCGCAGCAGGCCTCGCTGGCCGACGTGCTGGCCGGTGTGCCCACCGACCTGGTCGCGTTCGCGTCGGCCGATGACGAGCTCCGGCGCGACGGGCTGGCCCGGCTGGTGTCCGCGCTGACCGACGGGGTCGACGTCGTCGTCGGCCGCCGGCGGGTGCTGCGGGCCGGTCGCGTACTCGCCCACCCCGCCACCCGGCTCTGCGGTCGACCTGGCGCTCGGCGGCAAGCTGGTCCGGCGCGCATTCCTGGCCGAGGTGGCCCCGCCGTACGACGGCGCGGAGCGGCAGGCGGTGACCGCGGCGACCCTGCTGGCGGCCGCGCGAGCGGTGGCGGTGGTCGACGAGGTGGTGCTGGTCGAGCACGACCGCGACGTCGCGCTGCCGATCCACGAGCAGCGCCGGTTCCGCACCGACCTGGTCACGGCCCGCGTCGACGCCCTCCGCCACGTCCTGCTCGACCTGCTGGAACCCCACGAACGACCCGGGTGGCGCGAGCAGGCGATGGTCCACCTGCTCCCGGGCCTGTGCCGCGACGCGGTCGGCGGTGGCCCGCCGTTCCACGCGGTCGTGCAGACCTTCGCGCTCGACCTGGTCGCGGACGGTGTGCGCAACGACACGGTGCCGGTCGAGGCGCGCATCGCCGCCTGGGTCGCGGCGCACGGCACCTACGACGACCTCGCGCTGACCGAGGACCACCTCGCCGCCCACCCGCACGGGCTCCCGGTCGCCGACGGCGTGGTCCCCGCACCCGAAGGCCTCACCATCGACGTGCCCGAGGACTACCGGCGGATCGGCGCCGCCGACCGTCCGCTGCGCAGCCGGGTGCTCGACCTGGAGCCGCTCCCCGCCGAGCGGCGTGCGGGTGCGGGGCAACGCCTTCGTCCACACCGAGCCCGGCACCGACCTGCCGAGGGTGTCGATCGCCGCCGAGGGCGGCCGGCTGCGCGAGGTGCCGGTCGAACGCTGGCACGACGACCGCGCCAACCTCTGGGCCTCACGGGCCTGGGAGGACCGCCGTGACAGCGGCTTCGAGGGCACGTTCGTGCTGCCGACTCGCGACGCGACGCTGGCGGGTCCGGGTCGAGCTCGGGCGGTCAGGTGGCCGAGCACCGGGCACGTCTCCTGCCGGCCGCGAGCGGCGTCGACACGGTGACGCTGGAGCCGGCCGGCCTCCGCCTGTCGCGGTGCCGGCGACCCGGTCCGGCTGCGCCTGGCGGGACCGCTCGGCACGACCCCGTGGAGCGACGCCGACCCCTGCCGACGGACGCTTCGAGGCGGTGCTGGCGCTGCGTCACCAACGTCGCGTGGGGCCAGACCCGGCTGCCCGGCGGGCGCTACGCGCTCGAGGTGCAGGGTCCACGCGGCGAGGCCGCCGACCTGGACTGGTCGTCGGCACTGCTCGCCGACCCGCCTGACCTCGTCGACGAGTGGTCGGCGCTGCGGCTCGCCGCGGGTGGCGAGGTGGTGGTCGACGCGCCGCTCGACGACCACCAGCGCAGCGCGTTCGGCCAGCAGGCACTGGTCAGCGCGTACGCCGCCGCGCCCGGCGCCTCGACAGCCTCGACCGCCGCCGGGAGGACGGTGCTGCTGGAGTCGTTCCACGGGCGCGCGGTGGCCGACAACCCGGCGGCGATCGCCCGTGCGCTCGCCGCGCGTGAGCCGGAGCTCGACCTGGTGTGGGTGGTCGACGACCCCAGCGTCGACGTCCCGGAGGGCATGCGCGCGGTCGCCCGTCGTACGCCCGGCGTGGTTCGAGGCGCTCGCCGGCGCCCACGCCTACGTCAGCAACGCCGCGGCGCCGCCCTGGTTCGCGAAGAAGCCGGGCCAGATCCACCTGCAGACCTGGCACGGCACACCGCTGAAGAGGATCGGCGAGGACCGCGGGCCCGGCGACCTCAACACCTGGCGCCACCGGCGCAGCCTGGCCCGCGCAGGCAGCGCGGCTGGGACGGCTTCGTCTCGCCGAGCCCCTTCTGCAGCGAGATCTTCCGCTCCGCCTTCTCGCTACGACGGGCCGATGCTCGAGATCGGCTACCCGCGCAACGACCTGCTGCTGTCCGACCGCGCCGCCCGACGTGCGCGCCGCAGACCCGGCGCCGGCTGGGGCTTGCCGACGACCAGCGGGTGGTGCTCTACGCGCCCACCTGGCGCGAGTACCTCGGCGTCCGCGACAGCAAGCCGCTGTTCCTCGACCCCACCCGGCTGGTCGCCGAGATGCCCGGCGCGGTGGTGCTGGTGCGTGGCCACTACAACGCCTCGCGGCAGGCCGACGTGCTCCCCGGTCACGACCGGGTCGTCGACGTCACCCGCTACCCCGACATCGCCGACCTGTACCTCGCCGCCGACGCACTGGTCACCGACTACTCCTCGGTCATGTTCGACTTCGCGCTGACCGACAAGCCGATCGTGCTGCTGACACCCGACCTCGACCACTACCGCGACGTCGAGCGCGGTTTCTACTTCGACATCGAGTCCGCGTCACCGGGACCGATGGTGACCACGACCGACGACGTGGTCGCGGCGCTGCTGGCCGACGACGCCCACGCAGCGGCTCGCGCCCGCTTCCGCGAGCGCTTCTGCCCGTGGGACGACGGCCACGCGGCCGACCGCGCGGTGGACCACCTGCTGTCGCTCTGGTAGGTCAGCTGACCGGGTCGGACCCGATCGCCCGGCGAACTGCGCCACGGCCTCGGCGTTGTAGGCGTGGAAGTCGAACCTGCCCGACGGCACCTCGCCGGCGACGAACCGCTCGAGACCGTCGACCATGCCCTCGACCGTCTTCGGCACCACGATGCCCGCGTCCGGCGGCACCGAGTCGCCGACCGACGAGAACGACGTGGTGATCACCGGCAGCCCGAGCGTGCGGGCCTCGAGGATCACCATCGGCTGGCCCTCGTAGTCGCTGGACAGCACGAAGCAGTCGGACTGCGGCGAGGATCGCGAACGGGTTGTCCACCTGGCCGGCCAGCGAGATGAACGGCTCCATCCCGAGGTTGGAGATCAGCTCGGCGAGCATCAGTCCTCGAGCGTGCCGCCGCCGAGGATCACCAGCCGGATGTCGGGGTGCCTGCTGTGCACCTGCGCGAACGCCTCGATCAGGCGCTGGTGGTTCTTCTCCGGCGAGAGCCGGCCGACCGTCACGAACGTGGTGACCTTCTTGCCGCGGATGTCCATCGTGTTGATCCGCTGCCGGCTGCGTGCTTCCGGATGATGTCGCTGGCCGGGAAGTACCGCATGAGCGCGCTGCACGGCCGCGGCCACGTTGGTGGTGTCGAACTGCTCGAGGTGGGCCGTGCCGGGTCCGGCGCGTCGCCGACCGGTGTCCGTCGCGCAGCCGGCCGGCCATCTGCAGCACGCGCTCGCCGTCGATCGTGTTCAGCGCGAAGCTCGAACTTCTCCGGTGGCGCGTAGTCGGCGAGGTTCTTCTGGTTGATCCGCATCAGCTCCGGCGAGACCGGAGACCAGGTGGTCGAAGTGGCGGTACGTCGAGAACACCGCGCCCAGCCGGGCCTCGAGGTGCTTGCTCGCCGACCGTCTCGCGCTGCTGGTCGGCGGCCATGTCGTTGTGCAGCCAGATGCTCGTGCGCGGGTTGCCCTTGGCGCCGGTGAACAGGAACGGCGCAGTAGCAGCCGTAGCCGCTGAAGTCGATCAGGTGGTCGAACTCGGCGTGGCCGAACATGCCGCTGGTACTCGTCGCGCCAGAACTCGAGGTGCGAGGCGGACAGCCGCTCGGGCAGCCCCTTGATCGAGCATCTGCCGCTGCACCCGGCGGACCCGCGCCGGGTGGCCGTTCATCACGGTGGCCCGCGGGATCACGCGCACCCGCGGGTCGACGAAGCCGGCGTTGCGGGCCCGGTCGCGGCCCTTGCTGAACGCCCAGAACGCGGTCACGTCGTAGCGGTCGTAGTCGAGGTTGCGCAGCAGGTTGAGCGCCGAGGTCATGATCCCGTTGGACATCATGCTGCCCAGGTAGATGCAGATCCGCTCCTTCTCGGTGCCGAAGTCGCGGTGCACCGTGTAGCTCGACTCGTCGGCGCCGCGGAACACGATGTCGACCAGCCGGGCGGTCGCGTTGCCGTCGTCCTTGGCGTTGAACCGCTTGGCGCCCTCGATCGAGCGGTCCGAGGGCCGTCGCCGGCGAGCGCCTCGCGGACGTGCGTCGGCGAGCTCGGGCACGCGCCTGGCAGAAGGGCCCGAACAGCTCGTCCTGCGGCAGGTAGAGCCCGCGGTGAGCCCTCGTAGTCGTCGAGGTCGGGCACGAAGTGCACGACCGGGCGGCCGGTGCGCGAGGAAGTCGAAGAAGATGCTCGAGTAGTCGGTGACCAGCACGTCGGTGACACCCGAGCAGCGACGTTGGTCGGGATGTCGTTGGAGACCAGGAACGTGCGTCTTGTCGCCGAGCCGCCTGCGCACGGCGTCGTAGACCACCTGGTGGGCCTTGAGCAGCACCACGTAGCTCGGGGCCGAGGCTCTTCTGGAGCTGCTCGCACGGTGCTGACCAGCTCCGCCGCGTTGACGTGCGGGTCGGCGAACGTGTCGCCGCGCCAGGTCGGGGCGAACAGGACCACCTTGCGGCCGTCGATCGTCGACGCCGCGCGCCTCGAGCGCCGCGATCGCGGCGGCCGGGTCCTTCATGGTCTCGCACCTGGCGGTCGATCGCGGGGCTGGCCCTCCTCGATCACGGCGCCGCGGAAGATGCCCTGCAGCCGGTAGGCCGGAGCGGTACATGGTGTCGGTCATGAACGGGTTGGCCGAGACCAGGTAGTCGGCGTTGAGGAAGTTGCGGATGATGTTGCGCGACTCGATGCCGCCGCTGGGGCATGTCGTAGCCCATGTGCTTGAGCGGGACGCCGTGCCAGGTGTTGACGTAGACCTGTCCCGTCGCGCTTGGCGAACTCCTGCGGGAACGTCGAGTTGTTGACGAGGTACTTCGAGGTGGCCAGCGCCTGGAGGTACTCCGGGGTCTCGATGCCGACGAAGCGCACCCGGTGGTCGCCGGCGAACTCCGCGGTCGACCGTCGGGGTGCGCGTCGAGGTCGTCGAGCACCCAGATGTGGCGCAGGTGCTGCATGTCGGGCTGGTCGAGCAGGTAGCGGAAGATCGCCTCGGGGTTGTCGAGCATGCCGTTGCCGAAGAACGACTCGTACAGCACGGTGCGCTCCTGCAGCGGGTCGTGGCGCCAGCCGGCGTAGCGGCCGGCCAGGATCTCCTCGCCCAGCGCCCGCGCACGGGTGCGGATCGCTGCCTTCCGCCGCAGCGCGCCGATGGCCTGGTCGCCGATCACGTCGTGGGATCACTCCTCGTACACAGGTCGTCGTGGGGGGCAGTGCAGGCCGAAGTCGCTGGTCGCAGACCGGCGGGCAGTGGGAAGAATACCGTGCAGCGGTCAGCCTCTAAGGCGGTGGGCCAGCCTGCCGAGCCGCCTGCGGACGGCGGGGAGCCGCTGCACCACGCCCAGCTTCGGCGGCGGGCCCAGCCGGAACAACCTGGCCCCGGTCTTGCCTGCGACGGTCACCTTCACCTCGCCGTTGCCGACCAGCTCGCCGTCGATCTCGAGGGCCGCCGCGCTCGCCCGGCCGACCAGGCGCGCCGGGTGCTCGGTGTGCCTGAGCCGGACCGTGGCCGGCAGGTCGGTCTCGCCGGTGACGTGCACGCCGGGCAGTGCGATCCGCGCGCGGCCGGGCTCAGCGGTCAGGTCGGCGGGGGTCGCGGTGGAGGCGCCCGCCACCGTGCGGTGCTGACCGGACAGGTCAAGGGCCAGGTCGCCGTTGCGGGTCGCGAACGCCACGGCCCCGCGCCCGTCGACAAGGGCGCCGGCGGCCGGGGTGTCCGGGTCCAGGAACACCCGGCGCGTTGCGGCGTACCCGATCCCGACCAGGCGGAAGAACACGTCCCAGACGTCGTCCTCGAGCGGCCCGCCGCCGGCGGCGGTGGCGAGGTCCAGGGTGGCGGTCATGGACAGGCTCAGACGGTCGGGGCCGGGCTCGACCCAGACCCGCGAGCTGGCTGGCACGATCCAGTCGGCGGCGGTCTCGCGGGACCGGACGATCAGCTCGACGAACGCGTTCTGGACGTCCTCGGTGAAGTCCCAGAGCGCGGGGTCGAGGCCCGCGGCCAGCTCCGCAGGGACGACGCGGCGCACCCGGCCGTTGACCACCTCGACCGGCAACGGCTGCCCGCTGCCGTCGACGATGATCGCACGGAGACCGACGACCAGCCGGCCGTCCTCCCAGTGGACGGTGCCGGACTCGCGCTCGAACCGGTGCCCGGTGTCGAGCTCGGCCAGGGTCAGCATCCGCTCCCGATCCCCGGCCCGCAGCAGGGCGGACCGAGCGCGGTGGGCGGGGTTCATCTGCGCGTCGAGGTGTGGCGGGAACAACGGCAACAGGTGCTCCCACGTCGCGAGCAGCCGGTCGACGTGCTCGAGGGGGAACTTGTGGAGCGTCTTGACCCGCTCGAGGATCCGGCTGCGGTACCAGCGGATCAGCAGCTGGTCGCGCTTGTCACCCTCCTCGAGCTCCAGGATCGGGGCGAGCGACTCCTCGAACGAGGCCCAGTACACGTCGTAGTCGTACGACGCCTTGTGGCTGTTCTCCTGGTGGACGCTCCACTGGTAGCAGGGGTAGTCCGCGAGCACCCCGATCGCGTCGGTGCGTGCCCAGGCCAGCCCGTTGTAGCTGAAGTCCTCTATCCGGACCCTCCCCTCGGGGAACCAGACGTCCTGCTCGTCGACGAAGGAGCGGCGGTAGAGCTTGTGCGGGCTGATGTTCTGCACCACCACCTGGTCGAGCCGGTCGACCCGCGGTCGGTGCTCTCGGTAGGCGAACCAGCCGGGCCGGCTCCAGCCCTTGACGACCTCCTTCGGGTGCACCACGTCGAGGTCGTTCTCGACCGCGAAGGCATACATCCGCTCCAGCGCCTCGGGGAACAGGTAGTCGTCGTGGTCGGCGAAGAAGAGGAACTCGCCGGAGGCGGCCTTGGCACCGACGTTGCGAGGGCGTCCTGGCCAGCCGGAGTTGGGGATTCGGTGCACCTGCATGTTGCTGCGCTCGGCCGCGAGCGCGAGTCAGCCGGTCGTAGGTGTCGTCGGTCGAGCCGTCGTCGACGAAGACCATCTCGTACTCCTCCGCCGAGAGGCTCTGGTCGTCGAGGGACTCCACGAGGTCCTGCCGAGCTCCGGCGGCGAGTTGTACGTCGCGACCACGACGCTGACTTTCGCCGGCCATGGACAGCACCGTACTTGGGAGGCGTTCACCGAGTCGCTAAGGTCCGAGGACGTTCCAGCAGGTGTCGCCGACCCAGCCGGCCCAGGAGGCTCGTATGCCGGTGTTTCGGCAGGACGGCCGCGCCATCCTGTTCGTACACGTCCCGAAGGCCGGCGGCTCGGCCCTCGAACGGCTGTTCGCCAAGCAGCGGCTGGACCACCGCGCTACCGCGACGCCAAGGGCCGGCGTCGGCTCGATGAACACCGCTGCGCCGGTGCTCGCCGCAGCACATGCACCGCCCGATGCTCGAGCAGGTCTTCCGCCTCGACCGCTTCGACGGCGGTCTTCATGACCGTCCGCGAGCCACTCGCCCGCTTCCGCTCCGAGTTCGCCTACCGCAACGCCAACCGCGTCTCGGCCACTGCGGCCGAGGTCGAGGCCTGGTACGACGAGGCGTTCCGGGAGTACCGCCACGACCCCTTCGTCTTCGACAACCACCTGCGCCCGCAGTCGGAGTTCCACCTGCCCGGCGCGCACGTCTACCGGCTGGAGGACGGGCTCGAGGCCGTGGTCCGCGACCTGAACGCGCGCTGGGGCCTCGGACTGCTGCCGCTCTCGGAGGTGCCGCGGGTGCTCGACCGCCGGGAGCGACGGCATCGCGAGCAGCGAGGTGCGGCTCACGCCGGGTCTCGAGGAGCGGCTGCGCATGGAGTACGCCGAGGACTTTGCGCGCTTCGGATACTGACCCCGCTGCGCCTCGACGTCGGCCGCTCTCGGCCCGCCGTCCCGGGTGCTCTCGGAGCTCGCTCCTGCCGGTACTCTCTGGCGCATGCGTCTGATCATCGGCCCCACGTCCGCCGGGAAGTCCAGCTACATCCAGGGGCTGACGGACGAGGGGGCCGCGAAGCCGCAGGGTCTACTTCGCCCACCAGGTCCAGAAGTCGGGGAACATCCCGACCGGTGACAACGACGTCGTGCACTACAACCTGCTGCACGGGGTCAAGGGGCGGCGCGAGGCGGTCCGGCTCGGCGAGTCCGAGCTCCTGCACAACCTGATCGACGCCGCCAGCGATGTCGTGGTGCTGAGCGCCCCGCGGTCGGTGCTGCTCGAGCGCAGCGGCGCCGGGTGCTGGCCGAGCCTGACCACCCCGGCCACGCCAAGCGTCGTTACGACCAGGAGCTGTGGGAGAAGGCGCTCCGCGCGCCCGACCTCGCCCAGGTCTACGAGCACCTCGGCCTGCTCCTCGACGAGGCGAAGGCCTCCCACGAGTACTTCTGCACCAACGTCGACGTGCACGGCGAGATCACGCCGATCGCGCGCTGGGACTTCCCTCAGCTCGCCGCGACGACGCCCAGGAGCTGTGCCGCAAGGGCACACCGGCTTCCGGAGCCAGGCCGAGCAGAAGCGCTCGTACCAGACCGACCACCGCATCGGCGGCGGTGTCGGCGACGCTGCAGCCACGCGCTGGTGATGCCGCTGGAGAACAAGAAGGTCCTCGACATCGGCTGCGCCGAGGGCGCCGTGGCCCTGAGCGCCGCCCGGATGGGGGCCCGGGTGACCGGCCTCGAGCCCCGCCAGGGGCGCCTGACCAAGGCTCGTCGAGCGGCCGAGGCGATCGGTCTCGACGTCGAGTTCCGCAAGGGCTTCCTCGACAGCCTGGAGTCCCGTCCCGGCTCGTTCGACGTGGTGCTGGCGCTCAACGTGGTCCACCACGTGCCGAACCCGTTCGCGTTCCTCGACCAGGCCGCGTCGCTGACCCGCTCGCACCTGGTGCTGGAGTACCCGGGCCTGGGGGACGAGAAGTACCGGCGCACCCTGCCGGACGGCAGCACCCGGCCTCGACGACTCGCTCCCGCTGCTCGGGGTCAGCACCCGCGCCGAGGACCAGACCTTCGTGTTCACGCCCGCGGGCCTCGAGCGCTACTTCCTCGACACGGTGCGTGCCTTCACCAAGCACCAGGTGGTGCCGTCCCCGATGCCCAACCGCTGGCTCTCGATCTTCTCCGGCAAGGACAAGAGCGTCGCGGCCGCGCCGACGGCGGCGATCCTGAAGAAGCGGATCCAGCGCAAGGACGCGCGGATAGCCGTGCTCGAGCAGCGGCTCGCCGAGATCGAGGGCAGCCGCTCCTGGAAGGTGACTGCTCCGATCCGCAAGGTCACCGGCAAGGTGCGCCCCTCCTAGACCCCCCGCCCGACCCGACGACCCGGAGATCTCCTTGCATCCCTCTGCCATGAACCTCATGGGCGGCTTCATCGCCAACAACCTCGACAAGAAGAAGCACTACGACCTCCTCGACTTCGGGTCCTTCATCAACAAGGGCCAGACCCTCAACCACCGTCAGCTCCTCGAGGAGTACGACGTCACCTACACCGGCGTCGACATCCAGGCCGGCCGCAACGTCGACATCCAGATGACGCAGCCATACAAGATCCCCGTGTCCAGCAACAGCCAGGACGTGGTGCTCTCCGGCCAGGTCTTCGAGCACATCCCGTTCCCGTGGGCCTCGATCCTCGAGATCGCGCGCGTCCTGCGCACCGGCGGCGTGTTCATGATGACCGTGCCGTCGCGCGGCCACCATCACTCGACGTACGACTGCTGGCGCTACTACCCCGACAGCATGCGTGCGCTGGCGGCGCAGGCCGACCTGACGCTGGTGCGCGTGAAGACCGACTGGCCGCCGCGCCAGCTCGAGTCGCCACAGCGGCACGACTTCCACCAGATCGACCTGGCCGACCACTACTGGGGCGACACCGGCGCGGTGTTCCGCAAGCCGAGGTGGCGGCCCTCGCCACGCCGCGCGGTCAACCGCTTCTTCACGCTCCAGCGCGCGAACCGGATCGGCGACCTGTCGGCCCACCCACGCCCGAAGGGCACCCGGCTCAACGCGCCCAAGGTGGAGGTTCCCTCCGAGGAGGGGTAGCCAGTGGAGGAGCTGTTCGCACTGCCCGAGGGGGAGTGGCTCCGGATCCGCCCCTCCCTGGCTCGGCTGCGTCGGTTGGTGCTCGTCGTCGCCCTCGGCCTGGTGATCCTGGTGCTGGGGCTCGCCGGGGTCGTCGTCCCCGAAGCGCGGCTCCTGGCCTGGGCGCTCGGTGGTGTCGGCCTGCTGTTCGGCGGCTGGATGTGGTGGCTGATCGGCCGCAACGTCCGGAACTGGGGGTACGCCGAGCGCGCCGAGGACCTCTGGATCCGCCACGGGGCGTTCGTGATGCGGCTGGTCGTGGTGCCGTACGGCCGGATGCAGCTGGTCGACGTCACCGCCGGACCGCTGGAACGTGCGTTCGGGCTGGCCGCGGTCCAGCTGCACACGGCGTCCCCGGCGACCGACGCCCGGATCCCGGGCCTGGCGCCGCAGGAGGCGGCCCGTCTGCGCGACCGGCTCACCGAGCTGGGCGAAGCCGGGAAGTCGGGTCTGTGAGAAGCCCTATGTCAAGCCGCCTCGGGTTGGGTCGCGAGGACGCGTTGGAGTGCTCGGTGGGTTTCGGGGCTGTAGGCGACACCGTCTTGCCAGCAGTGCCAGATGACGTGGAGCCAGGCGCGGGCCAGGATGCGCACGGCGTGGGCATGGTCGTGGCCGCGGGCTCTGGCGCGGTCGTAGAGGTCGGCGGCCCAGGGGTTGGCGTCTCTGCTGCCGTTGGCGAAGTCGGTGACGGCGTCGCGCAGTTGTTTGTCGCAGGACCAGCGGAACCCGACGGTGCGGAGCTTTCCGGACTGGCGGGTCGAGGGTGCTGCGCCGGCCAGGCAGGTCAGCGATTCGGGGGTTGGGAATCTGGCTCGGCAGTCGCCGATCTCGGCCAGCAGCCGCGCGGCGCGGACCCGACCGGATCGGGGCAGGCTGGTGAAGATGTGGGCGTCGGGGTGGGCGTCGAGCTGCCGGTCGATCTGGGTGGAGAGTGCCTTGATCTGCTCGACCAGGGTGTTCAGCAGCGCCACGTAGCTGGCGGTGATGTGGGCCTGGGTGGTGGCGTGGTCGCCGGTGGCCCCGCGGGGCGCGTCCAGGAGCCGCTGGTGCAGCACCGCGGGGTCGGTGCGGCCGGAGTAGCCCTGCTTGGCCAGCCAGTCGCCCAGCCGCTTGGGGGTGAGCCAGTCGGCGCGGTCCTGGGTGTCGAAGCGGGCCAGGAAGGCGAGGCTGATCTCGGAGTCGATGTCTTTGAACAGGCCGATGGCACCGGGCAGGACGTTGCGCAGGTGGGCGCGGAGCTGGTTGGCCGCGGCGACGCGGTGTTTGACCAGGTCCTTGCGGGCACGGCAGGCCCGGCGCAAGGCGATGGTGGCCTCGGTGTCGGGGACCAGCGGTCGGAGTCGGGCCCGGTCGGTGCGCAGGGTGTCGGCCAGCACGTAGGCGTCGAACCGGTCGTCCTTGTTGCCGGCCGAGCCGTAGCGGCCACGCAGGTTCTTGACCTGGTTGGGACTGATCACGACCACGACCAGGTCGGCGGCCAGGAGGGTGTCGACGACGGGCCCGTCGGGTCGTTCGATCGCGACCTCGCCGACACCGTGCCGGCCCAGGAACCCGACCAGGTCGCGCAGACCGGCGATGGTGTGCTCGATCGTCGTCGTTGCGATCTTGTGGCCGCGGCCGTCCACGATGCATGCGGCATGGTCGTCGCGGGCCCAGTCGATGCCCGCGGTCACGTCATTGATGGCGACCTCGGGCAGAGCCAGAGGACGTTCACTACTCGGGGTGTTGCTGGCAGACTTCACGTCAGCCTCCTCGCTGCTAGACCCAGTGGGGAGGCACCCATTTCGTCAGGTGTCGTTGGTGCCGGGACGTGTCTGCCGGTTCGCTCACTGATCGGCGCTCGCAGCCATCCCGCCTTGGCGCACAGCCCTATCGACGGTCCACACGTCCCGGGCAACCACCAGATCCTGCAGATCTCACAGTGGACGTCCTCGGCGTCAAGCGAGCAGGGCAGTGACCTGGCGGCACCCGGGGTGCATCGAAGCCCTATCGGAGAGCCTCAACACGAGGATGGTGGCCCAGTGAGCGACCCTCTCCCCGACGGCGTCGCCGCACCGGAGGACGAGTTCCGGCGGCTCTCCCCGCTCACCCCGATCGCCCGCTCCGGCGATCTTCCTCGCCGCCGCCGTGTACGCCGGCGGGCGGCAGGTGATCGAGGAGCGTGCAGTTCCTCGCGGCGCCGCGATCGCGGTGGCCGCCGTCCTGGTGGCGGGCGGCCGTCTTCGGCTTCGCGTCCTGGTACCGCACGAGGTTCCGGATCACCGCCACCGAGCTGCGCATCGACACCGGCGTGTTCAACCGCCGCTCGCGCCGGGTGCGGCTCGACCGGATCCTCGAGATCGGGATCAACCAGCCGTTCGTGGCCCGCCTGCTCGGGCTGGCCGAGCTGCAAGATCGAGACCGCCACCACCGAGTCCGAGGTGTCGCTGGCCTACCTCCCGCTCGCCGAGGCCCACGAGGTGCGCGCAGGTGCTGCTCGAGCAGCGCGACACGGTCCGGGCACGGGAAGCCGGTGAGGAGGCGCGCTCCCGGGCCTCGCCCCGCACCTCGGCGGAACCGGTGCTGCTGGTGCGGGTGCCGCTCTCCTGGCAGGTCAAGGGCCTGCTCGCGAGCGGCGAGACCGTCGGCCTGCTGGTGCTCGGCGTCGCGATCGGCGGCGTGCTCGCGGCGGGGCTCTCCGCTCGGCGCGTTCGGGATCGGGCTGGCGACGATTCGGTGGCGCGGCGTTCTCCCTCGTGCGGCAAGCTGGTCGGGTGGTGGGACTGGCGGGTGGCCGTGGTGCCCACCGGGATGCAGGTCCGGCACGGCATGTTCAGCCTGACCACGCGCACCTTCAACGTCGAGCGGCTGCAGGGGGTGCGGATCACCGAGACCCCTGCTCCAGCGGCCGTTCGGCCTGGCCCGGCTGGAGCTCTCGGTGGCCGGCGGGATGAAGGACAGCGGGTCCGACGACGAGGGCAGCGGGATCGCCCTGCCGGTCGCGCCCGCGTGACCTCGTGTGGCGGCTCGCCGCCGACCTGATCGGCGAGCCGACCCGTCCGCGGTGCCGATCACCGGGCCGCCCCGGCGCGCGTCGTGGCTCCGGCCGCTTCGGCCGCCCGTGGCTGGCGTTCGGGATGGACGACCGGCTCGTGGTCTCCCGCGCCGGCCTGTTCGCCCGTCGTACCGACCTGGTGCCGCTGGCCCGGGTGCAGTCGCTGCGGCTGACCCAGGGCCCGCTCCAGCGCTGGCTGCGGCTGGCGTCGGTGCACGCCGACAGCCCGGTCGGGCTGGTCAACGCCCAAGGGCCGCACCGCGAGCCGGCCGAGGCCCGGCGGCTGGTCCAGGAGGGCGTCGAGCGCGCCCGGGAGGCGCGGATGCCGCCCGCGGCGTGTCCCGTCTCGGACCGTGTCGACGCGCGCCACCGGACTACCCGGGCGGTGACGCGGCCACCTCGGGTGCCGCGGTTACGGCTCGGCGTAACACTCGTGGTCAGGACGTCTGGTACCCGCCTCGGGACTGGAACGGAAGGCATGTGACATGACCCGTATCGGGGTTGTCGGCGCCGGTCGCGTCGGCGCCGTCCTCGCGGCGGCGCTGCGCGCCGCGGGCCACGAGATCGTGGCCGCCGCCGGCGAGTCGACCGCGTCGCGCACCCGCATGGAGACGCTGCTGCCGGGCGTACCGCGGCGCAAGCCGACCGCCGTCGCGCGGTCCTGCGACCTGCTGCTGCTCACCGTGCCCGACGACATGCTCGGCAACGTGGTCACCACGCTCGTCGGCGCCGGCGCGATCCGCCCCGGCCAGTACGTCGTGCACACCTCGCGGCGACACGGCCTCGCCGTCCTCGAGCCCGCCCGCCGGCTCGGTGCGCACGTGGTCGCGATGCACCCGGCGATGACGTTCACCGGCACCGACGTCGACCTGCCCCGGCTGCGCGGCTGCGTCTTCGGCGTCACCGCCGAGGGCGACGACCGTGCCGTTGCGCGAGACCCTGGTCGGCGACCTCGGCGGCGTCGCGATGTTCGTGCCCGAGGACAAGCGCACGCTCTACCACGCGGGCCTGGCCCACGGCGCCAACCACCTGGTCACCCTCGTGGCCCAGGCGATGGAGCTGCTCTCCGCCTCCGGCGCCGAGGACCCGGCCGCGACGCTGCGCCCGCTGCTCACCGCGGCGCTCGACAACGCGCTCGCCGACGGCGACGCCGCCCTGACCGGCCCGATCGTCCGCGGCGACGTCAACACGGTGCGCGGCACACCTGGCGGACATCGCCGCCCACGCACCCGCCACGCTCCCGTCGTACGTCGCGCTGGCCCGGGCCACCGCCGACCGCGCGGTCCTCGACGGACGGCTGCTGCCGATCCGTCGCGCGAAGATCATCGCCCTGCTCGACGCCGCCGAGGCCGCAGCGGTGGTCGTCCGGCGACCGGCGATGACCAGCTGATGGTCGGGACGCTCACCCTCGCGCACACCCGCGAGGAGCTCGCCGACGCCCTGTCCGCGCACGCGGCGGGCGGGTCGGCTTCGTGCCGACCATGGGCGCGCTGCACGCCGGCCACGCCGCGCTGCTGCGTACGGCGCGCGAGGCCGTCGGGTCGGACGCGCCCGTCGTGGCGTCGATCTTCGTGAACCCGATGCAGTTCGGCCCCGGCGAGGACCTCGACCGCTACCCGCGCACCCTCGAGGCAGACCTCGAGATGTGCGCCGCCGCAGGTGTCGACCTGGTCTTCGTGCCGGCGGTCGACGAGGTCTACCCAGGTGGCGAACCGCAGGTGACCGTCGACCCCGGGCCGCTCGGCCCGCGTGCTCGAGGGGCGTCGCGGCCGACTCACTTCCACGGCGTGCTGACCGTGGTGGCGAAGCTCTTCGGTCTGGTGCGGCCCGACGTCGCGGTGTTCGGCGAGAAGGACTACCAGCAGCTCGCGCTGATCCGCCGGATGGTCTCCGACCTGTGCCTGGGCGTCGACGTGGTCGGCGCCCCGACCGTGCGCGAGCCCGACGGGCTGGCCCTCTCCTCGCGCAACGCCTACCTCGACCCCGCCGCCCGGCGCTCGGCGCTGGCCCTGTCCGGCGCGCTCTTCGCGGCCCGCGCCGCCGCCGGCCGGGGCGCGGACCGGCGCTGTCCGAGGCGCGTGCCGTGCTCGCGGCTGCACCGGGTGTCGATCTCGACTACCTGGCGCTCACCGCGCCCGACCTCGGCCCGGCCCCGTCGCACCGGCGAGGCCCGGCTGCTGGTCGCCGCCCGGGTCGGGAGCACCCGCCTGATCGACAACGTCGCACTCGAACCTCGGAGAAGGGGACTCCTGATGCTGCGCACCATGATGAAGAGCAAGATCCACCGCGCCACCGTCACCCAGGCCGACCTGCACTACGTCGGCTCGGTGACCGTCGACGAGGACCTGCTCGACGCCGCCGACCTGCTGCCCGGCGAGCTGGTGCACATCGTCGACATCACCAACGGTGCCCGGCTGGAGACCTACACGATCGCCGGCGAGCGCGGCAGCGGCGTGATCGGCATCAACGGCGCCGCCGCCCACCTGGTCCACCCGGGCGACCTGGTGATCCTGATCGGCTACGGCCAGATGGAGACGGCCGAGGCCCGCGCGCTCCAGCCGCACGTGGTGTTCGTCGACGCCGACAACCGGATCGTCGGCACCGGCAGCGACCCCGCCGCCGAGGTGCCCGGCAGCGGTCTCGTGCGCGGCGACGCGGTCGCGTGCTGATGACCTCCGACGGTGAGCCTGCCCGCAGCGCCTCGGCTCGCCGCCCGCACCCGGCTGGGAGACGTACGCCGACGTCGTCGTGATCGGCTCCGGCATCGCCGGTCTGACCGCCGCGCTCCGGATCCGCGAGGTGCTCCCCGACGGTCGGCTCGGTGATGGTGGTGACCAAGGACAACCTCTCCGCGGGCTCGACCCAGTGGGCCCAGGGCGGCATCGCGGCCGCGCTCGGCGACGGTGACACCCCCGAGCAGCACCTGCAGGACACCCTCGTGGCCGGCGCCGGCGTCTGCGACGAGGAGGCGGTCCGGGTGCTGGTCACCGAGGGCCCCGAGGCGGTCCGCGAGCTGATCGCGCTGGGCACCAACTTCGACCACACCTCCGCCGGCGAGCTGTCACTGACCCGCGAGGGCGGGCACCACCGCGACCGGATCGCGCACGCGGGTGGTGACGCGACCGGCGCGGAGATCCAGCGGGCGCTGGTGGCCGCGATCCACGCCGCGCCGGAGATCGGCGTCACCGAGCACGCGCTCGCGGTCGACCTGATCCCGGGCGCCGGCGGCGGCATCGCCGGGGTGACCCTGCACGTGATGGGCGAGGGGCAGCAGGACGGCATCGGCGCCGTGATGTGCCGCGCGGTCGTGCTCGCGTCCGGCGGCCTCGGCCAGGTGTTCTCCCAGACCACGAACCCCCCGGTGTCGACCGGCGACGGCATGGCGCTGGCGCTGCGGGCCGGTGCGGTGCTGCGCGACCTCGAGTTCGTGCAGTTCCACCCGACCGTGATGTGGCTCGGCCCCGACTCCCGCGGGCCAGCAGCCGCTGATCTCCGAGGCGGTGCGCGGCGAGGGCGCCTTCCTGGTCGACTGGGAGGGCACGCGCTTCATGCAGGGCCGGCACGAGCTCGCCGACCTCGCACCGCGCGACGTGGTCGCCAAGGCGATCACGCGGCGGATGCACGAGGAGGACAGGCCGCACATGTGGCTCGACGCCCGGCACCTCGGCGCCGGTGGTGATCAAGCAGCGAGTTCTGGGAGCAGCGGTTCCCGACCATCCTCGCCACCTGCCGCCGGCACGGCGTCGACCCGGTCACCGAGCTGATCCCGGTCGCCCCCGCCTGCCACTACGCGTCTGGCGGCGTCGCCACCGACCTCGACGGCCAGTCCTCGCTGCCCGGGCTGTTCGCGACCGGCGAGGTGGCCTGCTCCGGCGTCCACGGCGCCAACCGGCTCGCCTCCAACTCGCTGCTCGAGGGCCTGGTCTTCTCGCGCCGGATCGCGCAGGCGATCGAGCGCGACGGGCTGCCCCAGCGCCGCACCCCGGTGGCCGACGCCCGCACACCGGGCCTGGTCAGCGCGGCCGTGATGGCCGACTCGCAGCACGTGATGACCGACAAGGTCGGTGTGCTCCGCACGGCATCCGGCATCGCGGAGGCGGTCGACGACCTGGCCGCTCTCGTCGAACCAGCGCCGAGGACGACCCGCGCACCGAGTCGTGGGCGGTCACCAACCTGGTCACGATCTCGAGCGCGCTGGCGACGGCCGCGTTGCTGCGCGAGGAGACCCGCGGCTCGCACTGGCGCGAGGACTTCCCGGAGCGCGACGACGAGCACTGGCGCGGGCACATCGACGCGGTGCTGGTCGACGGCGTGCTGCGCCCGTCGTACCACCGCCGATGGCGGTGCACGTATGAGGTTCCACCGGATCCCGCGCGAGCTGTACCGGCGAGCTGTCCGACCGCCGGGCTCGACGTCGACGCGGTGCACGACCAGATCGTGCTCGCGCTCCAGGAGGACCTTCCCGACGGCGCCGTCGACGTCACCAGTGACGCGACGATCCCCGTCGACGCGCAGGGCGTGGCCGACTTCGTCGCTCGCGAGGACGGGCGTCGTCGCCGGCCTCGGCGTCGCCGAGCGCCGTGTTCCACGTGCTGATGGGCGCCGACGTACACGTCGCGGGCGCGCGTCGCCGACGGCACCCGCGTCTCGCCGGGCGACGTCGCTGATGCGCGTGTCCGGCCCGACTCGGGGTCTGCTCACCGCCGAGCGCACGGCGCTGAACTTCGCCGTGCCACCTCTCCGGGGTCGCCACTGCCACCTCCCGCTGGGTCGACGCGCTCGCGGGCACCAGGGCGCGCGGTGCTCGACACCCGCAAGACGCTGCCGACGTTCCGCGCCCTGCAGAAGTACGCCGTGCGCTGCGGCGGCGGCGTCAACCACCGGTTCACGCCTCGCCGACATGGCCCTGGTCAAGGACAACCACGTGCTGGCCGCGGGCGGCGTGCTGCCGGCCTACCGGGCCGTGCGCGAGCGCTACCCCGACCTGCCCGGTCGAGGTCGAGGTGACCGACCTCGACCAGCTCCGCGAGCTGCTCGACGCCGGCTGCGCCCGGATCCTGCTCGACAACATGAGCAACGAGATGATGGCCGAGGCGGTCGCGGATCACCGCCGGCCGGGCCTCGCTCGAGGCGTCCGGCGGGCTCACCCTCGACCGCGCCCGCGAGGTCGCCGAGACCGGGGTCGACTTCATCTCGGTCGGCGCGCTCACCCACTCGGTCAAGGTCTTCGACATCGGGATGGACCTGCGGGCGATGACGCTCCTCTGCGCCGACATCGGCAACTCCCACACCGTCCTCGGGCTGCTCCGCGACGGCGACGTGCTCGACCACTGGCGGGTGGCCACCGACGAGCGGCGTACCGCGGACGAGTGGGCGGTGCTGATCCGCGGCCTGCTCGCGGACTCGACCGTGGCCGACAACCTGGCCGGGATCTCGGTGTGCGCCACGGTGCCGGCCGTGCTGCACGAGTGGCGCGACATGCTCCGCTCCCACTTCGGCGACCGTGCCCAACGTCGTCGTCGAGCCCGGCGTGCGAACCGGCGTGCCCGTGCTCATGGACAACCCGCGCGAGGTCGGCGCCGACCGGATCATCAACGCGCTCGCCGCCGCCCAGCTGTACGACGGGCCCTGCGATCGTCGTCGACTTCGGCACCGCCACCACGTTCGACGTGGTCAGCCCGCGCGGGGAGTACATCGGCGGCGCGATCGCCCCGGGCATCGACATCTCCCTCGAGGCGCTCGGCCGGCGCGGTGCCCAGCTGCGCAAGGTCGAGCTGCTCCGCCCGCGGCACGGTGATCGCGAAGAACACCGTGGAGGCGCTCCAGTCCGGCATCGTCTTCGGCTTCGCCAGCCAGGTCGACGGCATCGTCGCCCGGATGATCGGCGAGCTCGGGGTCGGCCGGCGTCCGAGGTCAACGTGATCGCCACCGGCGGGCTGGCGCCGGTCGTGGTCGACGAGTGCGCGAGCTTCACCGACCACCAGCCCTGGCTGACCCTGCTCGGGCTGGAGACGGTCTTCGAGCGCAACGTCTAGTCCGCGGCACCCGTTCGCCGCTGGGCGCCGGCGGTCAATAGGCTGGCGGCCATGAGCGAGCATCCCGACGACGACCTGCCCGAGCAGATCCGGGTGCGCCGGGAGAAGCGCCAGCGGCTGCTCGACGACGGGCGAGGCGGCGTACCCGCTCGCGGTGCCCCGCACCCACACGCTGCGCGAGATCCGGGCGACGTACGACGGCCAGGAGCTCGAGCCCGACACCCACACCGGCGACCGTGGTCTCGGTCACCGGCCGGGTGATCCACCAGCGCAACACCGGCAAGCTCTGCTTCGCCCGGCTGCGCGAGGGGGACGGCACCGAGCTCCAGGTGATGCTGAGCCTGGCCGACGTCGGTGAGGAGCCGCTCGCGGCGTACAAGGCGCTGGTCGACATCGGCGACCTGGTCGGGGTCACCGGCGAGGTGGTCACCAGCCGACGCGGCGAGCTCTCCGTGCAGGCCACCGCGTGGACGATGGCGGCCAAGGCGCTGCGGCCCGCTCCCCAACGAGCACTCGGTGCTCTCCGACGAGGCCCGCGTGCGGCTGCGCTACGTCGACATGATCGTGCGCCCGGAGGCCCGCGACATGGTGCGCACCAAGGCCGCAGTGCTGCGCTCGCTGCGGGCCACACTCGACGGTCAGGGTTACCTCGAGGTCGAGACGCCGACCCTCCAGCTCACCAACGGCGGCGCTGCCGCCCGCCCGTTCCGCACCCACCTCAACGCCTTCGACCAGGAGATGCTGCTCCGGATCGCGCTCGAGCTGGACCTGAAGAAGGCGATGATCGGCGGCGTCGACCGGGTCTACGAGATCGGCCGCACCTTCCGCAACGAGGGCCTTGACTCCACCCACGCCGCCGAGTTCTCGATGCTCGAGGCGTACCAGGCCTACGGCGACTACGACACGATGAAGGCGCTGCTGCGCGACCTGGTGCTGGACGCCGCCGAGGCGACCGGGCGCACCGTCGTGACCGGCCGGGACGGCTCGGAGATCGACCTCGAGGCAGCCCTGGCGCGAGGCCACGGTGCTCGATCTGGTGTCTGACGGCGGTCGGTGAGGAAGTGACCGCGGAAACGTCCACGGAGACGCTCAAGAAGCACGCCGCCAATCACGACGTGGAGCTGCAGCCGGGTTGGAATGCGGGCGAAATCGTGCTCGAGCTCTACGAAAAGCTGGTCGAGCACACGTTGATCCAGCCGACGTTCGTCACCGACTATCCGGAATCGGTGCGCCCGCTGGCCAAGGCGCACCGCAGCATCGCCGGCCTGAATGAGGCCTTTGACCTGATCATCAACGGTGTCGAGCTGGCGCCGGCGTACTCCGAGCTCAACGACCCGGTGATCCAGCGCGAGCGTCTCGTGGAGCAGTCCCTCCTTGCGGCGCAGGGCGATCCCGAGGCGATGGACCTCGACGAGTCCTTCCTGAAGGCGATGGAGTACGGCATGCCGCCCGCCGGAGGCATGGGCATGGGCGTCGACCGCCTGGTGATGCTGCTGACCGGCGCCGGAATCCGGGAAACCATCCTGTTTCCGCTGCTTCGTCCGGAATGAACAGACATTTGTCGCGTCACTTGCATTGATTCCGGGGTCGTGGGCTACGGTGTCATTTCCACACCATTCCTGGCGAAGATCTGTGAGGCCCCGATGGCGCAGAAGGTCAACATCGTTCTGGTCGATGACATCGACCAAACGGATGCCGACGAAACCCTGACCTTTGGTCTCGACGGCAAGAATTACGAAATCGACCTGAACACCAAGAACGCCAATGCCCTTCGCGAGGCGCTCGCACCCTACATCGGCCACGCCCGCCGGGCGGGCGGCACTCGTCGCTCGTCGTCGCGAGCCGGCTCGTCGCGCTCGTCGGCCGGCGAGATCCGCGAGTGGGCGAAGGCCAACGGCTTCGAGGTCTCCGAGCGCGGACGGATCTCCAGCGAGGTTCGCGAGGCATACGCCTCCGCTCACTGACGGGCACTGAGCCCCGCCTGCGCCTCCTCGCGCCCGCCGAGCGGCGTTGTTCGCTGTCGGCGAAGGCTGCCGGTCCCGCCCGGGGAACACGTAGGGTGGAAACCGGAGTTGTACGACTCGTGGCAGCGCCGTATGCGCTCCGCGGTCGCACCACAAGACTTTGCGAGGAGATACGCCCATGTTCGAGCGGTTCACAGACCGGGCACGTCGGGTGGTCGTGCTGGCCCAGGAAGAGGCCCGCATGCTCTCCCACAACTACATCGGCACCGAGCACATCCTGCTCGGCCTGATCCACGAGGGCGACGGCATCGCAGCCAAGGCCCTCGAGAGCCTGTCCATCTCCCTGGAGGCCGTGCGTGCCCAGGTCGAGGAGATCATCGGCCAGGGCCAGCAGGCACCGAGCGGGCACATCCCGTTCACCCCGCGCGCCAAGAAGGTCCTCGAGCTTTCGCTGCGCGAGGCGCTCCAGCTCGGCCACAACTACATCGGCACCGAGCACATCCTGCTCGGCCTGATCCGCGAGGGGGAGGGGGTCGCCGCGCAGGTGCTGCAGAAGCTCGGCGCCGACCTCAACCGCGTCCGCCAGCAGGTGATCCAGCTCCTCAGCGGGTACCAGGGCAAGGAGACGCAGTCCGCGGGCACGGCCGCCGAGCCCGCGCCGTCGTCCTCGCTGGTGCTCGACCAGTTCGGCCGCAACCTCACGCAGGCCGCCAAGGAGGGCAAGCTCGATCCGGTGATCGGGCGCGAGAAGGAGATCGAGCGGGTCATGCAGATCCTCTCGCGGCGCACGAAGAACAACCCCGTCCTGATCGGGGAGCCCGGCGTCGGCAAGACCACGATCGTCGAGGGCCTGGCCCAGGACATCGTCCGCGGGGACGTGCCCGAGACGCTCAAGGACAAGCAGATCTACACGCTCGACCTCGGTGCCCTCGTCGCCGGCTCGCGCTACCGCGGTGACTTCGAGGAGCGCCTGAAGAAGGTGCTCAAGGAGATCCGCACCCGCGGCGACATCGTGCTGTTCATCGACGAGATCCACACCCTCGTCGGGGCCGGTGCGGCCGAGGGCGCGATCGACGCGGCGAGCATCCTCAAGCCGATGCTGGCCCGGGGTGAGCTCCAGACGATCGGCGCCACCACGCTCGACGAGTACCGCAAGCACCTCGAGAAGGACGCCGCGCTGGAGCGCCGGTTCCAGCCGATCCAGGTGCAGGAGCCCTCGATCGCACACACGATCGAGATGCTCAAGGGTCTGCGGGACCGCTACGAGGCGCACCACCGGGTGACGATCACCGACGAGGCGCTGGTGGCCGCGGCGACCATGGCCGACCGCTACATCTCCGACCGGTTCCTGCCGGACAAGGCGATCGACCTGATCGACGAGGCGGGCTCCCGTCTGCGCATCCGCCGGATGACCGCGCCGCCCGACCTGCGCGAGTTCGACGAGAAGATCTCCGACGTGCGCCGCCGCAAGGAGGGCGCGATCGACGGCCAGGACTTCGAGGCCGCGGCGCGCCTGCGCGACGAGGAGAAGCAGCTGATCCTGGCCAAGGCCGAGCGCGAGAAGCAGTGGCGTGCAGGCGACATGGACGTCGTGGCCGAGGTCGACGAGGAGCTGATCGCCGAGGTGCTCGCCGTGGCGACCGGCATCCCGATCGTGAAGCTGTCCGAGGAGGAGTCCACGCGGCTGCTCAAGATGGAGGACGAGCTCCACAAGCGGGTGATCGGCCAGGACGAGGCGGTCAAGGCGCTGTCACGGGCGATCCGTCGTACCCGCGCCGGCCTGAAGGACCCGAAGCGTCCCGGTGGGTCGTTCATCTTCGCCGGGCCCTCGGGCGTCGGCAAGACGTGGCTGTCCAAGACCCTGGCGGAGTTCCTCTTCGGCGACGAGGACGCGCTGATCCAGCTCGACATGAGCGAGTTCTCGGAGAAGCACACGGTCTCGCGGCTGTTCGGCTCGCCCCCGGGCTACGTGGGCTACGAGGAGGGCGGTCAGCTCACCGAGAAGGTGCGCCGCAAGCCGTTCTCCGTGGTGCTGTTCGACGAGGTCGAGAAGGCCCACCCGGACATCTTCAACTCGCTGCTCCAGATCCTGGAGGAAGGTCGCCTGACCGACTCCCAGGGCCGGGTGGTCGACTTCAAGAACACTGTGATCATCATGACCACCAACCTCGGCACCCGTGACATCGCCAAGGGCCAGAACCTCGGTTTCAACCAGTCCGGTGACACCGCGGGCTCCTACGAGCGGATGAAGTCGAAGGTCATGGAGGAGCTGAAGCAGCACTTCCGGCCCGAGTTCCTCAACCGCGTCGACGAGATGATCGTGTTCCCGCCGCTGTCGAAGGAGCAGATCATCAAGATGGTGGACAACATGATCGACGGGGTCGAGCTACGGATGCGAGACCGCGACATGTCGATCGAGCTGACCCAGAACGCCAAGGACCTGCTTGCCGCTCGCGGCTTCGACCCGGTGCTCGGCGCGCGACCGCTGCGGCGCACAATCCAGCGCGAGATCGAGGACGTGCTCGCCGAGAAGATGCTCTTCGGCGAGGTCGGCCCGGGCCAGATCGTGCTGGTCGACGTCGAGGGCGAGGAGGGTCCGACGCAGTCGTTCACCTTCAAGGGCACCCCGCGTGGCGAGATGCCAGACACGGTGCCGGTCGAGGCCGCCGTCGGTCCCGCCACCGGAGGTCCCGACGACTCCGAGGGCCCGGTCGACCTGCCCCGCGCCGAGGGCACCGAGTAGCACCCAGCCTCTTGGGCGTTGGGCCGGATCCCGCGGGTCCGGCCCTTCGTGCCGTCTGCGTGTGCGTCAGGGCAGGGCGAACCGGCCGTCGGGGAGCGCCACCACCAGGCCGTCGGTGAGCAGCGAGGCGAGCGCGCGCTCGCGCTGCGGCTGGGCGGGCCACGCGGCGTCGAGGGCGGCCCTGGGGACGCTGGCCTCGGTGTCGCGCAGCACGGCCAGCAGCCGTCCGCGGCACTGCCGGTCGGTGCCGGCGTACGTCTGCACCTTGCGGGCCGGACCGTCGTGCGCCGGGCGTCCGGCGGCGACCCACGCGCAGCGGTCGAGGAGCGGGCACCCGTCGCACTTGGGGTGGGTGGCCGTGCACACCAGGGCCCCGAGCTCCATCACAGCGACGGCCCAGCCGGCGGCGACGGTCGGCTCCTCCGGGAGCAGCCGGGTGGCCAGCTCGCGCTCCGCCCTGGTCACCGCGGCCGAGGGGAACTCGGTGCCGGACACGGCGCGCGCCAGCACCCGGCGCACGTTGGTGTCGAGCACGACGTGCCGCTGCCGGTAGGCGAACGACGCGACGGCGCCCGCGGTGTAGTCGCCGACGCCGGGCAGCGCCCGCAGGGCGTCGTACGACGCGGGCACCTGGCCGTCGTGTCGTTCCACGATCGCCCGAGCGGCGGCGTGGAGGCGCAGGGCCCGTCGCGGGTAGCCGAGCCGGCCCCAGGCCCGGACCGCCTCGCCGGCCGGCTCTGCGGCAAGGGCGGCCGGGGTCGGCCAGGCCGCCAGCCAGGCGGTCCAGACGGGCAGCACGCGTGCGACCGGCGTCTGCTGGAGCATGAACTCGCTGACCAGGATCGCCCCACGGGGTCGCGCCGGGGGCACGCCACGGCAGGTCGCGGGCGTGCTCGTCGTACCAACGGAGCACGTGGTTCGTGGAGGTCGCTCATCGCAGCGGACGCTATCCGGGCGTGCCTCCGCGATTCGGGGCGGGCCGCTGCATAGCGTGGCTCCATGTCGTCCATGGCTCCCCGGGGGCCGCTCCCGGCCCGGGTCTACTGGGTCCGGCGCACCCTCGTGCTGGTCGTCGCCCTGGCCCTGGTGTTCGGCATCGGCAAGCTCCTGACCGGGTTCGGTGGTGACCCGCAGGCGACCACCGCGGCCGCCGCGCCGTCGAGGACGGCCCAGAGCTCGTCGCAGCCGACCGCGAGCCCGAGCGCGAGCGTGCCGGCGGCGCAGCCGACGAAGGCGCAGAAAGGCAAGAAGACCGTCCAGCCGCTCTCCGTGCCGACCGGCACCTGCGACCCGGCCAACATCGACGTGGTCCCGGCCATGCGCAAGGTCGACGGTGGCAGCACGATCACGCTGCCGCTCAAGCTGATCTCGACCGACGGTTCGTGCACCTGGCAGGTCTCACCGGAGGCGCTCGTGGTCAAGATGATCTCCGGCAAGGACCGGATCTGGACCAGCCAGGACTGCCGCTCCGCGGTGCCCGACGCAGGACGTCGTCGTGCGTCCCGTCGGGCGAGAAGGCGACCGTTGTCGACGTGACCTGGAGCGGTCGGCGCTCGCGCGCAGGGCTGCCCGACGGGCACCGAGTGGGCCGACGTCGGCTACTACCACGCGATCGCGGCGACGCTGGGCGGCGAGCCGACGCGACGTCCAGTTCCAGGTGGTCGGGCCGCCGCGGCCGACGGTCACCAAGACCACGCACCCGAAGCCGAAGAAGAAGCCGAGCGCGACGGCGACGCCGAAGGGCTGAACAGCTACACGTAGCGCTCGAGGAAGCTGGACTCGGCCAGCCGCGAGAGACCCTCGCGCACGCTGCGGGCCCGGAGCTCGCCGACACCGTCGACCATCTGCAGGTCCTCGGCGGTCGCGGAGAGCAGCTTCTGCAGCGAGCCGAAGTGCTCGACCAGCCGGTCGGCGACCAGGCCGGGCAGCCGCGGCACCTTGGCCAGCAGCCGGTGCCCGCGCGGGGCCACGGTGCGTGTCGAGCGGTTCGGCGGACGGCAGTCCCAGCGCGGCCGCGACGGCGGCGACGTCGACCAGCTCGGTCTGCGACAGCGAGGGCCAGGTGGTAGCAGCACCTCCTCCGTCGTACGACGGCGGCGCCCGTGGAGGTAGTCGCGCACGACGAGCAGCCGCTCGGCCTCGACCCCGGTGACCAGCTCCTCGAGCTGGAGCGACAGCAGCCGGCCGTCGGTGCCGAGCTCGAGCACGTAGCCCTCGATCTCGCGCGCGATCCGGGTCACCATCTCCAGCCGCTGCGCGACCACGGCGACGTCGCGCACGGTGACCAGGTCCTCGATCTCGAGCGCGGACAGCGTGCTGGAGACCTCGTCGAGCCGGGTCTTGTAGCGCTCGAGCGTGGCCAGCGCCTGGTTGGCGCGGGACAGGATCTGGGCGGAGTCCTCGAGCACGTAGCGGATGTGCCCGACGTAGACCGCGATGATCTGCATCGACTGCGACACCGAGATCACCGGGAGCCCGGTCTGCCGCGCGACCCGGTCGGCGGTGCGGTGCCGGGTGCCGGTCTCCTCGCTGGGGATGCTGGGGTCGGGCATCAGGTGGACCGCGGCCCGGTGGATGCGGCTGGCGTCGCGGTCGAGCACGATCGCGCCGTCCATCTTGGCCAGCTCGCGGAGCCCGGTGGCGGTGAACGGGACGTCGAGGGTGAACCCGCCGGTGCTCATCGCCTCGACGGTGCGGTCGTGGCCGAGCACCAGCAGCGCGCCGGTGCGCCCGCGCAGGATGCGCTCGAGGCCGTCGTGCATGGCGGTGCCGGGCGCCACGGCCGCGAGCGTCGCTCGCAGTCGGGCGAGGTCATGCGACCGGTCGTCCGCCACCGTTTGCCCACTCCCCGTCGACTAGCGACTCACCTGATCGGCACGGGTGAGTCGCACGTCAGTGTAGGGGACGGAGAGCCCAACGCCCACGACCGATTTCCGACGCGTGGACCCGCCACGGGCTCGACCGAGCGCGGCGCGTCCGGCACCGCGCGCGGTCCGCGTCGCCTCGGGTTGCTCCACCAGCTGACCAGCCGCAGCGCCGCGGGATGTGGTCGACCTCCATCACGCGCAGGCCGTCGACGATCGCGACTGCTGCCCGCCGACGCGGGCGCGTCGGCGGGCACGATCGCCGCGCGGAAGCCGAGCCGGGCCGCCTCGGCCAGCCGCTGCGGCAGGTCGGGCACCCGGCGCAGCTCGCCGGACAGCCCGAGCTCGCCGATCGCGGCCACGTCGCCGGCCGAGCGGCCGGCCGGCCGTCGGCCGAGGCGATCGCGAGCGCGACCGCGGTGTCGCTGGCGCTGCCGGACAGCCGGGCGCCGCCGACGGTGGAGACGAACACGTCGTGGCCGTGAAGCCGGATGCCGGGCGTGCTGCTGGAGGACGGCCAGGATCATCGCGACCCGGGACCCGTCCACCCCGGACGTCGTACGGCGGGGCCGCTCCGAGGGCGAGTGCGCGACCAGCGCCTGGACCTCGGCCAGCATCGGCCGGCGGCCCTCCATCGCCACCGAGACGCAGGTGCCGGGGATGGTGCCGTGGTGGGCGTCGAGGAACAGCCCGGTCGGGTCGGTGATCGCCACGATGCCGGCGGCGGAGAGGTCGAAGCAGCCGACCTCGTCGACCGGGCCGTAGCGGTTCTTGACCGCGCGCACCATGCGCAGCCGCGAGTTGCGGTCGCCCTCGAAGTGCAGCACCACGTCGACGAGGTGCTCGAGCACCCGGGGACCGGCGATGGTGCCGTCCTTGGTGACGTGGCCGACCAGCACCGTGGTGATGTTGCGCAGCTTGGCCATCCGGATCAGCGCGGCCGCGACCTCCTTGACCTGGCTGACCCCGCCGGGGACGCCGTCGACGTCGGCCGCGCTGATCGTCTGCACCGAGTCGATCACCAGCAGCGTCGGGCGGACCGCCTCGACGTGGCCCAGCACGGCGCCGAGGTCGGTCTCGGCGGCGAGGTAGAGCTCGTCGTGGATGCCGCCGGTGCGGTCGGCGCGCAGCCGCACCTGGGCCGCGGACTCCTCGCCGGTGATGTAGAGCGTGCGCTGCCGGACCCGCGCGGTCTGGGCGGCCACCTCGAGCAGCAGCGTGGACTTGCCGACGCCCGGCTCACCGGCGAGCAGGATCGCGGCCCCGGGCACCAGGCCGCCGCCGAGCACCCGGTCGAGCTCGGGCACGCCGCTGGTGCGCGCGTGGGAGTCCTCGGCGGGCACGTCGCCCGATCGGCACGGCCGGCGTGGTCACCGGCCCGGCCTGCACCCGGCTCTCGGGGCGGCGCGCCTCGGCGACGCTGCCCCAGGCCTGGCACTCGCCGCAGCGGCCGACCCACTTCGCCGTCTCCCAGCCGCACTCGGCGCAGCGGTAGCTGGCACGGCGGCGGGTCGTCGTCTTCGCCATGGCGACGAACCTAGGCGAGCGCACCGACAGTTCCCGGGAGAACCCTCCCCGGGGTGGTGGAGGACCTGTGACCGATAGCATTGGATCGATCCACACGGGAAGGGGGAACGGACGATGAGCCGCCACGTTCGGCCGGGTCGGCGTACCTCCGACCCTCACCACCGTCGCCGACCGCGCCGGGTGTCTCCCGGCAGACCGTCTCCAACGCGCTGAACAACCCCGACCTGCTGCGCCCCGACACCCTCGAGCGCGTGCTGCAGGTGATCGCGGAGCTCGGCTACACGCCCAACCGGGCCGCGCGGCAGCTGCGCAGCGGCGCGTCGCACCTGATCGGGCTGCGCTTCGAGGCCGCCCAGGAGGGCACCACCAACGCGCTGATGGACCGCTTCCTGCACACCCTGGTCGAGACCACGCGCGAGACCGGCCACCACATCCTGCTGTTCTCCGGCGACCCCGAGGACGCGCTCGACGGCTACGACGACCTGCTGCGCTCGACCGCGGTCGACGCGTTCGTGATCACCGACACCTACACCGGCACCCCGCAGGCCGCGTGGCTGCAGGAGCGCGAGGCGCCGTTCGTGGCGTTCGGCCGGCCCGTGGGACGACCCGGCGCGCCAACTACGCGTGGGTCGACGTCGACGGCGCCGCCGGTGCCGCGCTCGCCACCGAGCACCTGCATCGAGCAGGGCCATCGCCGGATCGCCTGGCTGGGCTGGGAGAAGACGTCGCGGATCGGCGAGGACCGCCGCGCCGGGCTGGACCGGCGGCGATGGCCGCGCCGGGCTCGACGTCGACGGCCTCGGCGTACGGCTCACCGACAACGTCGACGCCGCCCGGATGGCCGCGCACGAGCAGATCGACGCCGGCGCGACCGGCTTCGTGTGCGCCAGCGACACGATGGCGATGGGCGTGCTCCGGGCTTTCGACGAGCGCTCGATGCAGGCCGGCCGCGACGTCGGCGTGGTCGGCTTCGACGACTCCGCCGCCGCCCAGGTGACCGGCCTCTCCTCGGTGCGCCAGCCCCTCGAGCAGGTCGCCGTCGAGCTGGTCGGCCTGCTCCGCGCCGCCCTCGACGGCGTCGCCGACCCCCGCCTCCGGCACCGTGCTCACCCCCACCCTCGTCGTACGCACCTCGTCGTTGCGGCGCTGGCCCGAGCCCGGATAGTCCCGAACACCTGACAGGTTCTCGGGCCCTCAGAACCTGTCATCCGTTCGGGACTATCGGGTCCGCTCCGCGTCCACAGTTCGCCGGCGACATCGTCCTCGTCCACAGGACGCGGCAGCTGGTTCGCGCTGACACGTTCCCAGCTCGCACCGTGACGGGATGACGAGTGAGCACTGGCAACCGACGTGCCGGCGCCCCGAGGGCCTGGTGCGGCCGGTGCGCGTCGATCCGGCGGGCATTGCCGGCCCGACGAGGGGGCAGGCCACGGGGAGCAGGTGGCGCCAGACCTCGATCGGTCTCTACGTGCCGTCGAACGTCGACGAGTCGGTGGTGGAGCAGCGGATCCTCGAACAGGCGTCCCGGATCAGGCAGTACGGCGCGGTGACCGCCTGGGCGGCCCTGCGTTGGCACGGCGCCGCGTTCTTCGACGGCACGACCGACGGCGGGCGGACTCGTCTCCCCGTGCCACTCGTCGTGGGGAGGTCGACCGGCTCCGGCCGGATCCACGCGTGAGCATGTCCGAGGAGCAGCTGGCGCCGTCCGAACGTGTGCTCGTGGACGAAGTCTGGGTCACGACCGTCCAGCGGGCGCTCTTCGACGAGGTGCGGAGGACCCGGTCGATCCGAGCGGCAGTGGTCGCGATCGAGATGGCTGCGGCAGCCCGACTGATCTCGGTCCTGCTGTTCGGTGGCTATGTCGCGAGGCGCCCGGCCTGGACGGGCGTCCCGTTCGTCCGCAAGGCCCTCCTGCATGCCATCGACGACAGCCGTTCGCCCCAGGAGACACTGATGCGCCTGTGCTGGCTGTTCGACGCCGCCCTGCCGCCTCCGGTCTGCAACCGCGAGGTGTTCGACCTCGACGGCCGCCTCCTCGGCGTACCGGACCTGTTCGACCCGGTGGCCGGCCTGGTCGGCGAGTACGACGGAGCCGACCACAAGGAGGGCGAGCGGCACCGGCGCCGACGTCGCCCGCGAGGAACGGTTCCGCGACCACGGCCTGGAGTACTTCGAGATCGTCCGTGGCGACCTCCGCGACCGTGCGCCGCGCAGCAGAGCGGATGCTCAACGCGCGAAGCCGCGCCAAGTTCCTGCCACCCGAGTCCTGCGCGTGGACCCTTGCCCGGCCGCCCTGGCGACCGGCTCCCGAGTCGCTCGACGACTACCTCGAGCGGCAGGGACTTGCGGCCCGGTTGACCACGACCTGATCGGCCGGAGCTGGCCGCGCCGGCGATAGTCCCGAACGCATCACCTGCTTTTGGTGCGCCCAAACCTGTCAGGCGTTCGGGACTATCCGGCCCGCCCTCAGAAGTCCTTCGACCAGACGTCCACGGCGTAGTCGACGGTGGTGCCGGGGTGCTCGGACAGCACCGCGTCGGCGGTACGACGGGTCGAACTCGATCCGGACGACGGCCTCGAGGTCGGCGCGGGTGTCGAACTGCCAGGACGTCAGCACCGGGTGCCGGGTCCAGCCGTGGGACGTCCAGAACCGCTCGACGGCGTCCGGGTCGATGTCCGGGTAGCCGCGGCGGAACCAGCCGCCGAACGTCGATCGGGTGCGCGTCGTTGTCGACCACGAACGCCGTCCCGCCGCGCCGTACGACGCGGTCGAGCTCGCGACAGGCCGGGCTCGCAGCCGGGGCCCGAAGAAGTACGCCCAGCGGACCTGCACCACGTCGACCGAGGCGTCCGGCAGCGGGATGTGCGGTCGCGCTGCCCTGCCGCACCGAGACGCGAGGCAGCGCCGGCACCGTCGCCGGGCGAGGGTCACCAGCCCGGGGTGCGGCTCGACACCGACGACGCTGCGCGCCGTGCCGAACGACGACGAGGCCCAGCGCGGCAGGTGGAACCCGGTGCCGCAGCCGAGGTCGAGCAGGTCGCGGCCGTCCCAGGACGCGACGGACCGCATCGCCGACTCGACCAGGCAGGTAACGGTCGAACGCGCGGTTCTCGACCTCGTAGACGGCCGGGTGCTCCCAGATGTTCGGGCTCGCGCACCGCGCCGGTGACGAGCCGCGTGGCCTCGACGCGCGCAGCTCGACCACCGTGCGGTCAGATGCGGACGAGCCCGTCACGGGTCTGGAACTGCACCGCCTGGATGCCCGGCGTGCCGTTCGGGCGCGACCCAGTCGACCTTGACGTCCTCGAGCGGCTGCTCGACGGAGCTGGCCGAGCCAGTCGCTGACCCGCTTCGGGTCGCCGGCGATCTCGATCGCCGCCATCGACACCTCGCCGCTGCCACCGTGGCTGGGGTGCTGCGACGTGCCGGCCTCGCCCTGCCCACTCGATGAAGAACGGCAGCTGTGGGTCGGACTGCAGCCCCTTCACGCCGAGCTGCTTCCAGCGGAGCTCGACGCCGTCGGGGCGGTGCCGGTTGCCGTTGACGGCACTCGCGCCCGAGCCGCGACTCGTACGGGCGCGATGTCGTCGACGGCGACGACCCAGCCGAGCCAACCGCCGCCGAGCAGCGAGCGCGCGCGCACCGCCTGGCCGAAGGGCGCCTTGTCGGACGCCGGGTGGTCGAGCACCTCCACCACTTCGAGGTAGGTGTCGTCACGCAGCGGAAGGATCCGGTTGCGGGTTCCGAAGCGCGGGTGGACACCTCCGTCCTGGAACGGTTCCCCCAAGAAGATCCGAGATGCGCTGCACAGTCGCGGCCAGGCCGTCGGGGCCCGCGGCGAACGAGAGGTGGTCCAGTCGCATGTCCAAGATTGTGGCCTTGCCGCCTCCGCGACGTGACACCGGGGTCGGTCAGAACTACGTCGGATCGGCGGGATGGACCGCCAGCCGGGACCGAGATGCCAGGTGGGCTTCGCAGTTCGCCGCGAGCACGTCGTACGCCGGCTGCCCCATCAGCGCGATCAGCTCGGTCGCGTTGGAGACGATACACCGGCTCGACGGCCGACGTGGGCCTCGGTGTTGCCGCTGCAGTACCAGTCGAGGTCGTGCCCGCCCGGCCCCCAGCCGCGGCGGTCGTACTCGGCGATCTGACCTCCGTGTACGCCGTGTCGTCCTGCCGGGTCACCTCCCGGAACGCTCCGCCGGATCGGCAGCTGCCAGCACACGTCGGGCTTGGTCTCCACGAAGTGCACGTCCTCGCGGATCGCGAGGTGGTGCAGGGCGCAGCCGTAGCCACCCTCGAACTCGGCGGAGTTGTGGAAGATGCAGGCGCCCCCGACGACACGCGTCTTCCGCTCGCCGTCCTCATTCTCGACCCAGCCGGACCGCTTGACCCGGCCCTTGGCGTCGAGCGCCCGAGATCGCTTCTCCCAGATGCTGTCGTCGAGCCGGTCGACCCACTTCGCGACGCGGGTCTCGTCCTCGCCGTCCTTCTTCTCGCCGTCGGAGAAGTGCGCGCCGAGCGTGCAGCAGCCGACGTCCGGCGACTCGGCGTAGATGCCCTGGCAGCCGTTGCCGAAGATGCAGGTCCAGCGCGAGGTCAGCCAGGTCAGGTCGCACCGGAAGACCTGGCTCTCGTCCGCCGGGTCCTCGAACTCGACAAAGGCACGCGGGAACACCAGGTCGACCTCAGGCATGTGCGCAACCCTACGACCGCCTCCGTCGCCCCGGACCGGCCGGTAGCGTGGGGACATGCGGCTGGGCGTTCTCGACATCGGCTCCAACACCGGGCACCTGCTCGTTGTCGACGCCCACGCGGGTGCCGCGCCGACCCCGGCCTTCTCGCACAAGGAGCCGCTACGGCTCGCCGAGCACCTCGACGCCGAGGGAGCCGTGAAGCAGAAGGGGATCGACGCCCTCGCCGGGTTCGTCGCCGACGCGCTGGTCGTGGCCGAGGACAAAGGCTGCGAGGAGGTGATCGGGTTCGCGACGTCCGCGGTGCGCGACGCCACGAACTCCGACGACGTGCTCGGCCACGTCAAGGACGCCAGCGGCGTCGACATCCAGGTGCTGCCCGGCGAGGACGAGGCCCGGCTGACGTTCCTCGCCGTACGCCGCTGGTTCGGCTGGTCGGCCGGCCGGCTCGCGGTCTTCGACATCGGCGGCGGCTCGCTGGAGATCGCGGCCGGGGGCGACGAGTCGCCCGACGTTGCCTGGACGTTGCCGCTGGGCGCCGCGCGGCTGACCCGCGAGCACCTCACCGACGGACGCGGCGACAAGGTGATCCGCAAGCTGCGCAAGCACATCCGTACCTCGGTGGCCCACGACGCGGGCATGCTGCTGCGCTCGGGTGCACCCGACGTCGCGGTCGCCACGTCCAAGACGTTCCGCTCGCTGGCGCGCATCTGCGGCGCCGCACCGTCCAGTGAGGGTGACTTCGTCAGTCGGACGCTCACCGCCGACGACCTCGACCAGTGGATCCCCAAGCTCCTCGAAATGGACGACGACGAGATCTCCGCCCTGCCGGGGGTCTCGTCCAGCCGCTCGCACCAGATGGTCGCCGGCGCCCTCGTCGCCGACGCGGTGCTCGACATCTTCGACCTTCCCCAGCTGGAGATCTGCCCGTGGGCGATGCGCGAGGGCGTGATCCTCGAACGGCTCGACCAAATCAGCTTCCTCGGTCGTTGAGCCGTCGATGACCGCACCCCTGTTCGCGCTGTCCACCGCCTCGGTCTACCCCGAGTCGACCGCCCACGCGTTCGGCTACGCCGGCAAGCTCGGGTACGACGCCCTGGAGGTGATGGTCGGCATCGACGAGCTGAGCCAGTCTGTCGAGAGCGTCCAGCACCTCGTCGACTACCACCAGCTGCCCGTGTGTGCGGTCCATGCACCGTGCCTGCTGATCACGCAACGGGTCTGGGGAACCGATCCCTGGGGCAAGCTCAGAGGCTCCGCCGAGATGGCCACCGCCCTCGGGGCCGACGTGGTGGTCGTGCACCCGCCGTTCCGCTGGCAGCGCGACTACGCGGCCGGGTTCGTCGAGGGCATCGCCGACCTCGAGCGTCGTACGGGCGTCGCGTTCGCGGTCGAGAACATGTACCCGTGGCGGGCCACCTCGAAGCGCGAGATGCAGGTCTACCTGCCGGGCTGGGACCCCTCGGAGGAGTCCTACGCCAACGCGACCGTCGACCTCTCGCACTCCTCGACGGCGCAGTCCGACCCGCTCGCCATGGTGCGGCGGCTCGGCCCCCGGATGCGCCACCTGCACCTCGCCGACGGCAGCGGATCGCCCAAGGACGAGCACCTGATCCCGGGGCGCGGCAACCAGCCCGCCGGTGCGCTGCTCGAGCACCTGGCCACGACCGGGTTCACCGGCCACATCGTGGTCGAGGTCAACACCCGCAAGGCCGGTGGCCGCGAGCAGCGCGAGGCTGACCTGGCGGAGGCGCTGGCGTTCGCGCGGCTGAACTTCGCTCGAGTGGCCCCGTGAGTGCGCCGTGAGTCCGCGTGAGCACCCGGTGAGCGCCCCGAGGCAGGCCGCGCGCGGCCGCCGTCCGGGCACGCCCGACACCCGCGAGGAGATCCTGAGGGCGGCGCGTGACCTGTTCGCGGCCTCCGGCTTCGCGGCCACCTCGATGCGCGCGATCGCGGCGCGGGCGGGCGTGGACCCGTCGCTCGTCCACCACTACTTCGACAGCAAGGCCGACCTGTTCGTCTCGGCGCTGCAGGTGCGCGTGGACCCGCGCCAGGCCCTGCTCCCGGTCGTCGAGGCCGGGCCTGACGGCGCGGGGGAGCGGCTGCTCCGGGTGCTGCTGACGGTCTGGGGCGACGAGGAGTCGCGAACACCGCTCCTCGGCCTGGTGCGGGGAATCCTCGAACCCGCGGGCGCCACGCTGGTACGCGACGCGCTGTTCGGACTGGTGCTGGGACCGGTCGGGCACGGGCTCGGGATCGACCAGCCGGAGCGCCGGATGGCCCTGGTCGCCAGCCAGCTGGCGGGCATCATCCTGCTCCGCTACGTGGTTGAGGCGCCTGCCGCTGGTGGCGATGTCGGACGACGAGCTGGTCGCGTCGTACGCCCCCACGATCCAGCGCTACCTGACTGGTCCACTCCCGACCCACCCTTGACGAGGACCGCGCCCGAGTCTTAAATTCATCACATGGTGAATAACGCGGTCGAGACGCAGGCACTCCGCGTCGTGCGCGGCGGCAACGTCGTGCTGCGCGACCTCGACGTGGCCGTGCCGGCCGGCTCGGTGACCGGGCTGCTCGGCCCTTCGGGCTGCGGCAAGTCCACCCTGATGCGTGCGATCGTCGGCGTGCAGGCGATCGCCGCGGGCTCGGTGTCCGTGCTCGGCCGTCCCGCGGGCTCGTCCGACCTGCGGCACCGGATCGGCTACGTCACGCAGTCCGCGAGCGTGTACGACGACCTCACCGTGCGCGAGAACCTGCGCTTCTTCGGCCAGGTGCTCGGTGTGCGCGCGGAGCGGATCCGCACCTGCCTGGAGCAGGTCGACCTGGTCCAGCAGTCCGACCAGGTCGTGGGCCGGCTCTCCGGCGGCCAGCGGTCCCGGGTCTCGCTGGCGGTCGCGCTCCTCGGCGAGCCCGACCTGGTCGTCCTCGACGAGCCGACCGTCGGCCTCGACCCCGTGCTCCGCCAGCAGCTCTGGGGCACCTTCCACGAGCTGGCCGCGGCCGGCGCGGCGGTCTTCGTGTCCAGCCACGTGATGGACGAGGCCGAGCGCTGCGACCGGCTGCTGCTGATGCGCGAGGGCTCGATCATCGCCGACGACACACCCGAGGGGCTCCGCCGGCGCACCGGCACCCCGGACATCGAGAGCGCGTTCCTGTCCATCGTCAAGGGCGAGGAGGTCCACTGACCATGAACCCCAACCGACCACTCGCTGCGCTCGCGCTCGCCCGGGGACCCCAAGAACGATGACCCCACGGATCCTGCTCGCCGTCGCCGGCCGCGTGCTCAACCAGATCCGGCGCGACCACCGCACGCTTGCCATGCTCCTGGTGCTCCCGTGCGCGCTGATGACACTGCTGTGGTGGATGTTCGACGACCTGACGTTCCGGGCCCTCGGCCCCGCCCTGCTGGCGTTGTTCCCGTTCATCATCATGTTCCTGGTGACCAGCGTGACCACGCTGCGGGAGCGGACGTCCGGCACGCTCGAGCGGCTGCTGGCGATGCCGATGGGCAAGTTCGACTTCCTCGGTGGCTACGCCCTCGCGTTCGGGCTGGTCGCGGCCGTCCAGTCAGCGCTCGCGGTGGGGCTCTCGGTCCTGGTGCTCAACCTCGACGTGCAGGGCCCGGTCTGGGTGCTGACCCTGGTCGCGATCGCCGACGCCGTCCTCGGCACCGCACTCGGGCTCTTCGTCTCCGCGTTCGCCCGCACCGAGTTCCAGGCTGTGCAGTTCATGCCGCTGGTGGTGATCCCGCAGATCCTGCTGTGCGGCCTGTTCGTGGCCCGCGACGAGATGCCGGCCGTGCTCGGGTTCATCTCGGACCTGCTCCCGCTGTCGTACGCCGTCGACGCGATGCAGGGTGTCGCCCAGGACATCGCGCTGAGCGAGATCGCGCGCGACCTCGGGATCGTGGTCGCGTTCGCGGTGGCCGGGCTGGCGCTGGGCGCGGTCACGCTGCGCCGGCAGTCGGCCTGACCACCCGGCCTCAGTCCCTCGCCAGGCGCCGCAGCACCGGGTTGGCGATCGAGCGGGCCAGGCGCGCCGCGGCCTCGGCCTCACCTTCGCGGCCGAGGACGGCACCGTGGAGCATCGACCGGACGTTCAGCTCACGCATGCCGGTCCGGGAGGCCAGCAGCCGGAGCGCGTCCACCCAGTCCGCGGTCTCGGGATGTCCGTGGCGAAGCCCGAGCGTGCACTGGGCGTCGAGGATGTAGCCGTCGAGCCATACGTACGGGTCGGACCACCGGTTGCTGCGCACCCGCGCGTCGGCCAGCAGCTCGAACGCGAGGTCAGTCTCGCCTCGGGCCTCCGCGGCGAGGGCGAGACCCCGGCCGGAGATGCCCTCCCAGCAGGGGTCGCGGAGCTGACAGGCGCGCGCGAACGCCTGGTCGAGCACCTCCGCGGACCGGGAGGCGTCCCCGCGTGCGAGCTCGAGCTGGCCTCGCAGCGCCTGGGGCCACGGCAGGAAGGCGAGCCAGTGCTCGCGGACGCTCAGCCCCACGGCGGTGTCGAGCTCCGCCTCGGCCTCCGCCAGGTCACCCCGGAGCAGGTGGACGCGGCCGAGCATCGCCGCGGCGTAGGCGGCCCGCCGCCCGTCGCCGCTCAGCCCAGCCAGCCGCTTGCCCTCGGCGAGATGGAGCAGGGCGCTGACGTAGTCGGCGCGGTCGCTCTCGACCGACCCCAGGTACGTCGTGGCCTTCGCCGCGACCGCGGGATCGCCGGCGCCGAGGTCGCGGGCCTGCGAGAGCCACACCTCGGCCCGGTCGTACCGCGCCCGCAGGAAGTCCACGTAGCCCAGCTCGGCACGGGCCTCCGCCATCGCAGCAGCGTCGTCCAGTCCCGCGGCGATGTCGTCGGCGGCCAGCAGCGCCGCCATCCCCTCCTCGTCGAGGCCGCGCAACGAGTGAACGAGGGTGCCCGCGAGCGCCAGCCGGGTGCTGAGCCGAAGCCGGCCGTGGTCACCCTGGTCGGACATCCGGACCGCGGCCCGGAGCGAGTCGGCGCCGGTCTCGGTGGCGCCGGCGGCGACCGCGGCAGCGCCGGCTTCGGCCAGCGCCTCGATCGATGCGTGGGTCGCGGCCTCCCGGTCGCCTACGCGGCGCTCGCGAAGAGCGGCCGCGACCGCCGGCCCTGGGGTGGTGCCGAGCTCGCGCGCCAGCATCGCGGTGCAGATCGCGAGCTGTCGCTGCGCCGCGGCCTCGTCCCCGGTCATCCGGTACAACCGGATCAGCAGCGCATGGTGGTTCTCGTCGAGCGGGCTCATCGCCGCGACCCGGGTGGCGTAGCCCAGCGCCCGGTCGAGGCGTCCCTGCGACATCGCGCCGAGGGCGGCCTCGTGCAGGATCGCCTCCGACGCGGCGGCGACCCGGCGACGTTCCGCGAGCAACCAGGACTCGAAGCCGGCGGCACCGGCAACCTCCACACCCGCGAGCAGCTCGGCCCCGACGTCGGGCAGCTCCATCGCGTCGGCCCAGCTCCCCCGGGAGACGACAGCGACGTCGACCACCACGTCGCGGGCCAGCTCGAGCACGACCGGGTCACCCTCGAGCACGGCATGCCCGGCCAGGGCACGCCGCAGCTCCGAGAGGCTCCAGCGGAGTGCACGGAGCGGGTCGTCTGCCTCGTCGAACAGCAAGGCCGCCAGCTCGGCGCGGGTGGGTGCCCGGTCGCCGAGGAGCAGGTAGGCCAGCACGGCCCAGCTCTTGCGGCTGCGGACAGTGTGGTCGGTGCCGGACCCGTTGCGGATCCGTGGCCGGCCCAGCAGGTTGAGGGTGAGGCTCATCTGAGTCCCAACGTCTCATGCGGCGCCGCCGGTCCGGCAGTCCCGGGACGACGGCGCCGCCGGTCTCAGATGTGCTCGCTGACCGGAAAGACCTCCTCGGCGACGAGCCCGTGCGCCTTGCGGTGTACCTCGCTCGCGGTCTCGGCGTCGGGGGCGTCGACCAGGCAGAAGATCTTCCCTGCCGGGCCGTCGACCCAGTACCGGAGGTAGTTCACCCCGAAGTCGCCCTGGGTCGCGAGGTCGGCCGCGTGCGCGGCGGCGACGTCATCGAGGGCGACTCCGCCCTCGACGGTGTGGATGTCCATGAACAGTGGCATCTGGTTCTCCTGCGGTGGGGGCCACGGCTCGGTGCCGCGGCCTGTGGTAGCAAGCCAACGGCGGCACCGTGTGACACCGCGTTTGACATCGCTCCGGGCCTCACGAGGGGCCTGGCTTCGTCACAGGGGGCGCTCGCGGCGTACCGTGGCCGCGGCAGTACGGCGGGGCCCGGACCGGGTCCACGGCAGTGGAGGAAACGTCACGTGCTTCGGCAAATGATCCTGTGGCTGGCGCGCAGCCAGCGCATCAAGAAGCTGATCAGCACGATGCCCGTGAGCAGCGGCATCGTGGGCCATCACGTCCCCGGCGAGGACACGGCGTCCGCCGTGCGCGCGACCGAGGAGCTGATCGCATCCGGCCTCCACGTGACGCTCGACTACCTCGGCGAGGACACCCTCGACCCGGCGCAGGCCGAGGCGACGGTCAACGCCTACCTCGACCTGCTGGCCGCCCTCGACGCCTCCGGCCTGGCCCGCAACGCCGAGGTGTCGGTCAAGCTCTCGGCCGTCGGCCAGGCGCTGCCCGAGATCGGCGCCAAGCTGTCGCTGGAGAACGCCCGCACCATCTGCCAGGCCGCGCGCAACGTCGGCACCACGGTGACCCTCGACATGGAGGACCACACCACCACCGACCAGACGCTGGCCACGCTGCGCGAGCTCCGCAAGGACTACCCGGAGACCGGCGCCGTGATCCAGGCCTACCTGCACCGCACCGAGGCCGACGCGCGGGCGCTGGCGTTCGAGGGCTCGCGCGTGCGTCTGTGCAAGGGCGCCTACAAGGAGCCGGAGACCGTCGCGTTCCAGGACCGGCTCGAGGTCGACAAGTCCTACGTGCGCTGCCTCAAGGTGCTGATGGCCGGCCAGGGCTACCCGATGGTCGCCACGCCACGACCCGCGGATCATCGAGATCGCGTCTGCGCTGGCGACCCGCAACGACCGCGCCCACGGCAGCTACGAGTTCCAGATGCTCTACGGCATCCGCCCCGAGGAGCAGAAGCGGCTGGCCGGCAACGGCGAGAAGGTCCGCGTCTACGTGCCCTACGGCCAGGAGTGGTACGGCTACCTGATGAGACGCCTCGCGGAGCGTCCGTCCAACCTGACATTCTTCGCTCGGTCGCTGATCTCCAAGTCGTAGGAGGACCCATGACCGTCGCCATCCTGGGCGTGGGGGTGATGGGGGAGACCCTGCTCTCCGGCCTGATCCGCGGCGGTCGCCCCGTCGACGAGCTGCTGGTCGGTGAGAAGCGCGCCGAGCGAGCCGCCCAGCTGAGCGAGAAGTACGGCGTGCGCGTCGTCTCCAACGTCGAGGCCGTGGCCCAGGCCGACACCGTGGCGCTCGTGGTCAAGCCGCAGGACATGGCCGACGTGCTCGGGGAGATCTCCTCGTCGCTGACCCCGGGCACGCTGCTCGTGTCGCTTGCGGCCGGCATCACGACCGAGTTCATCGAGTCCCGGGTGCCCGACGGCATCGCGGTGGTGCGCGTCATGCCGAACACGCCCGCCCTCGTCGACGAGGGGATGGCCGCGATCTCACCGGGCACCCACTGCGACGACGACCACCTTGCGGTCGCCGAGTCGCTGCTCCTGACGACGGGTCGCGTGGTGCGGGTGCCGGAGAAGCAGCAGGACGCGGTGACGGCGATCAGCGGGTCCGGCCCGGCGTACCTGTTCTTCGTGGTGGAGGCGATGATCGAGGCCGGCGTGCACCTCGGGCTGCCCCGCTCAACCGCCACCGAGCTCGTCGTGCAGACGGTGGTCGGGTCCGCCAAGCTCCTGCGTGAGACCGGCGAGCACCCGACCGTGCTACGTGAGCAGGTCACCTCCCCGGGCGGTACGACCGCCGCGGCGATCCGCGAGCTGGAGTCGCACCGGGTGCGGGCCGCGTTCATGACCGCCATGGAGGCCGCGCGCAACCGGTCGCGCGAGCTCGCCGGGGAGTCTGAGCGGCGCGGGGCCGCGGGTGTCGGCTCCGCCACGGTATGCAGGTCGATCTGCGCGGTCCGGACGACCTGGGTCGACGGACTTCCCATGCTGACGGCCGGCTACGTCCGTGGGCATGCATGCCCATGGAGGCGCAGACGCTGGGAAGTCGTGGCGGCCGCTGGTCTCGCTCGAGAGCTTCGACACGGCGACCCGCGACTACGCGTGGAGCCCCGACCAGGTGGAGACCTGGTGGCACGAGACCCTGGCCGGCCAGCTGCTCGCGGTCAGCCCTTGAGCCGCACCTGGAGCTGGCCGTTGCCGGCGAGCTGGGTGTCGACGACCGTGTCGCGCGACTCCACGAAGTCGCGGAACGAGGCGTAGCCGAGCGACTTCTCCTTGAACCGCGAGTTCATCCGCTGCATCTGGCTCTTCACGCCACCGCTGTAGAGCCACTCGTCCTCGCTCTTCTCCAGCCCGATCCGGAGCGCGCGCACGAGCAGCGCCGTGGCGTCGGCCTGCGGGCCGGACTCGGCCTGGTCCGCCTTCTTGGCGGACTTCTTCGTGACCGCCGACTTCTTCGCGGGCTGCTTGCGGGGAGCGGGGGTGCGCACCACGTCCGGCAGGTCGTCGTAGTCGCTGAACTCGTCGCACGCGGCCACGAGTGCGGAGCTGGTCGAGCCGGTGACGCCGATCCCGACCACGAAGCGCCCCAGGCTCTTGCAGCGCTGGGCCAGCGAGATGTAGTCGGAGTCGCCCGCGACCACGACGACGTGCGTCAGGTCGGCGTGCCGGAACAGGTCGTCGACGGCGTCGATGGACAGCCGGATGTCGGCGCCGTTCTTGGTCCCCGACGTGGAGAAGAGCTGGGTCAGGTCGACGGCCCGGTCGACGAGCTGCTTCCGGTACGCCGCGTTGGCCGGCACCGACCAGTCGGCGTAGGCACGGGTGAACGCCACGGTCCCGAACGACGAGGCGTAGTCGATGATCGCGCCGATGTCGACGGCGGCGTCGGCGAGCTTGAGGTCGATCGGATCGTCGGCCTCGGAGTCACCGGCGTGTTGGCGCGCGTTGTCCTTGCGCCAGGCGCTGTCGCCGAACACGTTGTCGTAACGGGAGATCACCACGTTGTCGAAGTCGATGTAGACGGCGACGCGTGCGTCGCTGGAGTCGGGCATGGCCCTGACCCTACGGTCCCGCGACCGGACGGTAACGTCCGTCACATGGCGGCCTGTTCCTCGTGCGTGGTGTTCGACCCCACGCTGACGACGTACGACTTCGGCCCCACCCACCCGATGAACCCGATCCGCGTCGACCTCACGGTGCGTCTCGCCGAGCAGCTGCGCGTGGTGGGAGCCGGTGCGATGCCCCTGGTCGCCGCGCCGCACGCGACCGACGCCGACCTGCTCACCGTGCACTCCGCCGACCTGATCGAGGCTGTACGCCGCACGAGCGTCGACCCGGCCGACATCCAGCCGGACCTGGGGCTCGGCACCGACGACAACCCGACGTTCGCCGGCATGCACGAGGCGGCGCGCCACGTGGTCGGCGCGTCGCTCGAGGCTGCCCGGTTGGTGTGGGAGGGCGATGTCAGCCACGCCGCCAACATCGCCGGCGGGCTGCACCATGCGATGCCCGGCCGGGCCAGCGGCTTCTGCGTCTACAACGACGTCGCGGTGGCGATCCGGTGGCTGCTCGCCCAGGGCGCGAAGCGGATCGCGTACGTCGACGTCGACGTGCACCACGGTGACGGCGTCGAGCAGGTGTTCTGGGACGACCCCCGGGTGCTGACGATCTCCCTGCACGAGACCGGCCAGATGCTGTTCCCGGGCACCGGGTTCGCGCACGACCTCGGCGGGCCAGGACGCGGAAGGCAGCGCGGTCAACGTCGCGCTGCCGCCCGGCACCGGCGACGCGGGGTGGCTGCGGGCGTTCCATGCCGTCGTCCCGCCGCTGGTGCGGGAGTTCGCGCCCGACGTGCTGGTTACCCAGCACGGCTGCGACTCGCACATGAGCGACCCGCTGGCGCACCTGATGCTCAGCGTCGACGGCCAGCGGGCGGCGTACCAGTCGCTCCACGACCTCGCCCACGAGGTCACCGGCGGCAAGTGGGTGGTCACCGGTGGCGGTGGCTACGCGATCGTCGAGGTCGTGCCGCGGGCGTGGACGCACCTGCTCGGTGTGGTCTCCGGGAGGCCGGTCGACCCCGAGGTGGAGACCCCCGCGGACTGGCGCGGGCACGTCGCCGAGTTGCTCCACCAGGACGCCCCGACCCGGATGACCGACGGACGCACTCCCGATTTCCGGGACTGGAGCGAGGGTTTCAACCCGGAGACCTGGCTAGACAGGTCGATACAGGCCACCCGGGTGGCCGCTTTCCCTCCGAATGGCCTCGATCCCGTCCCGTAATGTCCTGAATCACCCCGATTGGTGGTGCTGAGCCGAAGTTTCTTTGGTCGACTGTGGTTCGGGTTTGAGACTTTGCTTCCACACCAGTCACACAAGGCCCTATTCTCACCTCAGCGTTGCACGTGGGATCTCCGGTGGGGAAGCCGGGGACGTGCCTGGGAAAGTGGTGCGGACATGAGCTCGAACCTCAATGGAGACATCTCGGAGGTGAAGTTCCTGACAGTGGCCGAGGTGGCCGCGGTCATGCGGGTTTCGAAGATGACGGTCTACCGGCTTGTGCACTCAGGAGACCTTCCGGCCGTCCGGGTCGGACGCTCCTTCCGTGTGAGTGAGAAGGACGTCAACGACTACCTGAAGAACAGCTTCTACCAGACCGGCTGAGCCCCGTCGGTCGTCCGGCCTCGGTGCTCGGCCGCACTTGAGACCGGCACCATCCCGGGCACAGCACAGCCGCACCGCGACGGGCGTGACACGAGTCATGCCCGTTTCGCTTGTCCGCGTTGATCGCCGGGTTCGTGTGCCCGTGCGACGGCGGTTAGGCTGCTGTCTTCGACTGGTGTGGCCGCGGCTGCCGCCGTCGTGCCCGCTCCATCGTCGTACAACGTCCCGAAAGGCTCCAGCGTGGGTTCCGTCATCAAGAAGCGTCGCAAGCGCATGGCCAAGAAGAAGCACCGCAAGCTGCTCAAGAAGACGCGCGTGCAGCGTCGTCGTCTGGGCAAGTGACCCGCTGACGGGCAAGCCGATGGGCCGCGTCGTCCTGGTCACCGGGGTCTCCATGGACCTCGGGAGACGGATGGCGCGCCAGCTCACTGCGCTGCCCGACGTCGACCACGTGATCGGGGTCGACGTACTGCCCCCGCGTGGCGACATCGGCACCGTCTCCTTCGTCCGAGCCGACATCCGCAACCCGGTGATCGCCAAGGTGATCGCCCGCGAGAACGTCGACACCGTCGTCCACATGAGCGTGATCGCCAGCCCCGGCAACGCCGGCGGCCGGACGTCGATGAAGGAGCAGAACGTCATCGGCACCATGCAGCTCCTCGCTGCCTGCCAGCAGGCGCCGTCGCTGCGGCACCTGGTCGTGAAGTCGAGCACCGCGTTCTACGGCGCCACCAACCGCGACCCGGCGATGTTCACCGAGGACATGGGGCCGAAGCGGCAGGCGCGCTCCGGCTACGCCAAGGACGTCGCCGAGGTCGAGTCCTACGTGCGCGGCTTCTCCCGGCGCCGCCCCGACGTGACCGTCACCATGCTGCGCGCGGCCAACGTGATCGGGCCGCTGGTCAACTCGCCGATCGTGTCCTACTTCCGGCTGCCGGTGATCCCCACCGTGCTCGGCTTCGACGCCCGGCTCCAGTTCCTCCACGAGCACGACCTGCTCGGCGCGATCCAGCACGCGACCCTCGAGCGGCGTGCACGGCACCTTCAACGTCGCGGGTGACGGGCTGATCATGCTCTCGCAGGCGATCCGCCGCATCGGCCGGCCCAGCCTCAAGCTGCCGACGTTCGCCGTGGCGTCGTTCGGTTCCGCGATCCGGCAGGTGCGGCTCGCCGACTTCTCGCCGGAGCAGGTCCAGTTCCTGACCTACGGTCGGGGCGTGGACACCACCCGGATGCGCACGGTGCTCGGCTACCACCCGCGCTACACGACGCACGAGGCCTTCGCCGACTTCGGCACCGCCCTCGCTCCCGGGCTGCTGTCCGCCGAGCGGGTCGCCGCCGCCGAGGACGCGCTCACGGGTGCGCTCATCCCGTCGGGCCGTGCGGCCCGGCACACGACCACGATCGGAGGCGACCGTGCCTGACGCCGACATCATCCCGCTGGGCGACCCCGATCGCCCGCTGGGCACCCGGGGCCGGCCCGGCCGTGGCTCCGGCAGTGCCAAGCCGTCGTCGTCCTCACGCGGCCTGGCCGGCAACGGCACCTCCGCACGCACCCCCAAGCAGCGCAGCGCGACGCCCAAGCAGCCGCAGCGCGAGTCCGAGCCCGCTGCCCGGAGCCAGCCCAGACGCCGCCCGACGCCGGCCCAGGCGGCTCCCGAGACACAGGCGGCCGAGCCCGGCCCGCTGGTCGCGCACGCCACCCCGCGCCAGGGCATCCCGGTGGTGGACTGGCTGGCTGCGTTCACCAGCGCCGCCCAGGAGCTGTTCGGCGAGAGCTGGGAGCCGCGGCTGGCGCGAGTTCCTGGCGTTCCTGCGTCGGCGCCTCACCGGCGACTACGTGGTCGACGAGTTCGGCTTCGACGCCGGAGATCACCCAGCGCTTCTTCCTGACCGCGCTGCGGCCGGTCGCGCAGAAGTGGTTCCGGATCGAGGTCCGCGGCATCGAGAACATCCCGGCCGAGGGCGGCGCGCTGGTCGTCTCCAACCACTCGGGCACGGTGCCCGTCGACGGGCTGATGACCGGGGTCACCATCCACGACCACACCGGCCGCTACCTGCGCCCGCTCGGCGCCGACCTGGTCTTCAAGCTGCCGGTGGTCGGCGAGCTGGCCCGCAAGGGCGGCGCCACCCTGGCCTGCAACGAGGACGCCGAGCGGATGCTGCGCGGCGGCGAGCTCGTCGGGCGTCTGGCCCGAGGGCTTCAAGGGCATCGGCAAGCCGTTCGCCGAGCGCTACAAGCTGCAGCGCTTCGGCCGCGGCGGCTTCGTGTCCGCGGCGATGCGCACCGGGGTCCCGATCATCCCGACCTCGGTCGTCGGCGCCGAGGAGATCTACCCGCTGGTCGGCAACATCCCGTCGCTGGCGCGGCTGCTCGGGGTGCCGTACATCCCGATCACGCCGTTCTTCCCGCTGCTCGGCCCGCTCGGCCTGGTGCCGCTGCCGTCGAAGTGGCTGATCGAGTTCGGCGAGCCGATCCGCACGGACTCCTACGACGTGGGCGCCGCGGACGACCCGATGCTGGTGTTCAACGTCACCGACCAGGTGCGCGAGACGATCCAGCAGACGCTCTACACGCTGCTCAAGCAGCGGTCGTCGGTCTTCGGCCGCTGATCAGCGCGTGAGCGGGTTGGTGACCGACCCGACGTCCTTCTTCACCTGGCCCGTCACGTCGTCGACGTTCGGCAGGCCGGAGGCAGGCGCACTGGGCGTCGGCAGGGTCCCACCCAGGGGACCGGACGACGGGTCCGACCCGGTGCGCGTTCGAGGTGGTCGTGCTCCCTGACGAGCCGGGTGTGACGTGTGTGCCGGCGCCCGAGGAGGTGCTCGAGCCGCGGCGGGGTGATCGCGCTCGGGCCCGCGGTGCTGACCGGGACGCCGGACGAGGCGTCGCTGGTGGCGCTCGTACCGGCCGTCGTACCGGAGCCCGTACCGGAGCGCGCACCGGAGCCCGCACCGGTCAGCCGCGTCGAGCCGGTGCCAGGCGGGGTCGCGGCGAGCAGGTCCGCGAGCGCGGACTTGTGCGAGACCGGCCGCAGGCCTGGCGGGCAGCCCGAGCGGGCCACGCGGACCGCAGTCGCCGCAGAGCGTCGTGGCCTGCTGGTCGAGGTCGGTCAGCAGCTGGGCGGCGTCGGCGAAGTCGGGCCGGAGCGAGCTCGGGCGCGTTGGCGGACAGGTCGGTGAGCACGCCCATCTCGGTGCCGGCGAAGTTCGCGGACACTCGCGATGTCGGCGTCGTCGCCGTCGCGCTGGTAGCTGCGGAACAGGACGTCGGCGCCGTCGCCGGCGCTGTGGGTGAAGCTGCGCAGCGTCGCGGCCACCTGCGGCGTCGGACGCGTCGCGCTCGAGCAGCGTGTCGACCTCGCCGAACCGGGCGGTGGCCTGGCCGAGCAGGTCGCGTCCGCGGCCGGCGTCGGAGAGGTTGAGCCTCTCACCGACGTGCTCCAGGCCGCGCTTGAGCGGGTAGAGGCCGTCGCCCGGCACGCTGCTCTGGGTCGCGACCGCCATGCCGGCGCCGACGCCGACCAGCACCAGACCGGCCACGGCGGCGGTGACCCGGCTCTGCTTGCGCGGTCGGGGTGCGTGCCGCTGCGGCAGCACCAGGCGGGCGTCGGTCGGGACCAGGGCGGTGTCGGCCTCGGCCATCAGCCGCGAGCGCAGGTCGGCGACGTAGTCGGCGCGGGGAGCCGGCCCCTCGTCGGCCGCGGCGCGCAGGGTGCCCACCACCTCGAGCAGCGGGGCGTAGGGCGAGTCGACCCCCGTGGACGACGTCGCGTCGACCAGGGCGGCGAACCTCTCGGCCCGGCGGTTGGCCGGGAGCAACGCGCTCATCGCACTCGTCCTGTCAGCTCGGTGAGCTCCCTCTGCACCACTCAACGACGCGGTGACCGGGGAGGTTACGGGCGTGGCAGGGGTGATCTGTGTCGGGTTCGTCCGCATCAGCGCATCCCGTCCGGGAGCAGGTCCGCGAGGTTGCGTACGGCGCGCAGCTGGAGCTGCTTGACGGCCCCGGCGCTGCGGCCGAGCACGTCGGCGGTCTCGGCGATCGACATGCCCTGGAGGAACCGCATCACCAGGCAGTCCTGCTGGTCCTGGGGCAGCTCGCGCAGCGCGCCGAGCAGCGCCTCGTTGGTCAGGTGGGCGAGCACCGAGCTCTCCGGACCCTCGGTCTCGGTGTCGAGCGTGGACATGTCCTCGGTGGTCTGCTCGAGCCGGCTGCGGCCGGACTTGAAGTGGTCGGTGGTGAGGTTGCGCGCGATCGTCATCAGCCAGGCGCCGAAGTCGCGGCCCTGCCAGCGGAAGCCGTTCATGCTGCGCAGCGCCCGGAAGAAGGTCTCGCCGGTGAGGTCCTCGGCGAGCTGGACCGAGCCGACGCGGTAGTAGACGAAGCGGTAGACCGACACGTGGTAGTGGTCGTAGAGCATCCCGAACGCCTCCTTGTCGCCGCTGCGGGCGAGCTCGACGAGGGCGATCAGGCGCTTCCGGTCGGCCTCGTCGTCCGCGCTGGAGACTGGCCAGGTCGTGGTCGTCGCCGGGCGCTCCGCCACCACCGGCACCAGGACGGGTCGCCGCGGAGTCGACCGCCTGCGAGAGCAGGACGCGCGAGCCGAACCCGGGCGTCGGATGCGCCGCGGCGCCGGCGAGAGCGTGCCGGGGGCTCGAGCACGGCCGCGAGGGCACGTCGCAGCGCGTCGAAGCCACTGCTCCGGTCTGCGCGCACGACGCTCCCTCCCGGGCTCCTCACCCGGCCGATCCGACTCAGGGTATGTGCCCGAATGCGGCACTGCCTACACCTTCGTGACCGATGCCACGCGCTGCGCGGAGGGTTGCCGGAGGTCTGGACCAGCCCGGCGCCTCAGATCACCTTGCGGCGGATCGCGACCCCGGCCGCGACCGAGCCGGCCACCGCGCCACCGAGGCCGGCGGCGACCATGCCCAGCGCGGGCCGCCTTGCGGCCGGTGCGGTAGTCGCGGACCCGCCAGCCGTGCTGCCGGGCGTGCTCCCGGAGCCGGTCGTCGGGGTTGACCGCGCACGGGTCGCCGACCAGGGAGAGCAGCGGCAGGTCGTTGTAGGAGTCGGAGTACGCCGAGCAGCGGGCCAGGTCGAGCCCCTCGCGCTCCGCGAGCGAGGCCACCACCTCGGCCTTGGCCGGGCCGTGCAGCAGCTCCCCGACCAGCCGGCCGGTGTAGACGCCGTCCACGTGCTCGGCGACCGTGCCCATGGCCCCGGTCAGCCCGAGCCGGCGGGCGATGATCCGGGCGATCTCGATCGGTGCCGCGGTCACCAGCCACACCCGCTGCCCCTCGTCGAGGTGGATCTGGGCGAGGGCGCGGGTGCCCGGCCAGATCCGGTGCGCCATCGCCTCGTCGAAGATCTCCTCGCCGAGCGACTCCAGCTCCTCGACCGTGTGCCCGGCGATGAAGCCGAGCGCGGTGGCCCGGGTCTCGGCGACGTGCGCGGGGTCCTCGACGCCGACGACCCGGAAGTACGTCTGCTTCCAGGCGGCGCCGAGGATGTCGCGCGTGGTGAAGAAGTGGCGGCGGTGCAGCCCGCGGGCGAGGTGGAAGATCGAGGCGCCCTGCATGACCGTGTTGTCGACGTCGAAGAACGCCGCCGCGGTCGGGTCCGGGAGCCACCTCCAGCGCGGTCTCGACCTCTGGATCGCGGCCGAGGCCTGACCCGCCATCGAGGAGCGACGCTGCAGGTCAGGACGGCGACGCGGGCGCTGCGATCGGGGTGGCGTCACGGGTGCAGCGTATGCCCGAAACGGGTGAGGCCGATGTGACAGACTCCGCGGATGGAGTCGAACGTCGCCCAGCTCCTCGGCGTCGCCGCCGAGCGTGAGCCGGAGCGCATCGCTCTGGTCGAGGCGACCTCCGGGCGCCGGGTCACCTGGCGCGAGCTGGACGCCCTCGTGGACGCCGTCGCGCACGGGCTCTCGACCGCTCGGGCTGGTGGCCGGCCACCGGGTCGCGATCGCGGTCGGCAACCGGATCGAGTTCGTCGCGGCCTACCTCGGCGCGCTGCGCGCCCGGCTGGTCGCGGTACCGGTCAATCCGCGCAGCGCCACCGGCGAGCTGGTGCGGATGATCGCCGACTCGGGCGCCCGGATGGTGTTCGCCGACGCCGACACCGTGGACGACGGTGCGCGCGCCGTCGGCGGGCTCACGGAAGCGCTCGACGGTGCCGACGAGGAGACCCGCGCCCGCGCCGTCCCGGCCGCGCGTGGTCGCGATCGACGCCGCCGCGAAGGCCGGCGAGCACGTCCTGGGCCGACCTGGTCGCCGAGACCGGCCGGCCGACCCCGCCGCCGGACGACCCGGAGGCGCTCGCCGTACTCCTCTACACGTCCGGTACGTCGGGTCGCCCGCGCGCCGCGATGCTCAGCCACCGGGCGCTGCTGGCCAACATCGAGCAGGTGGCCCAGGTCGACCCGCCGATGATCCACGGCAACGACGTCGTGTTCGGCGTGCTGCCGCTGTTCCACGTCTACGGGCTCAACGCGGTGCTCGGCCAGCTGCTGCGCCACCAGGCGCGGATGGTGCTGGTCGAGGGCTTCGACCCCGAGGGCGCGCTCGACATCATCGAGGACGAGGCGGTCACGGTGCTGCCGGTCGCGCCGCCGGTCTTCGCGTACTGGCGAGCCGGTCGAGCACCTCGCGGACCGGCTCGGCCCGCTCCGGCTGGCGCTGTCCGGCTCGGCGCCGCTGTCGGTCGACCTGATCGAGTGGTTCACCGGCGCCACCGGCATCGCGGTGCACCAGGGCTACGGGCTGACCGAGGCCTCGCCGGTGGTCACCTCCACCCTGTGCAGCAAGCAGCATGCAGCCGGGCTCGGTCGGCGCCGCGCTGCCCGGCGTCGAGATCCGGCTGGTCGACGAGCAGGGTCGTGTGCCCGAGGGCGACGACCCCGGCGAGATCTGGATCCGCGGCGACAACCTGTTCTCCGGCTACTGGCCCGACGGCTCCGACGGCCCCGACGACGAGGGCTGGTACGCCACCGGCGACGTCGGCTTCCTCGACCCCAGCGGTGACCTGTTCCTGGTCGACCGGCTCAAGGAGCTGGTGATCGTCTCCGGGTTCAACGTCTACCCGAGCGAGGTCGAGGAGGTGATCGCCGAGGTGGCCGAGGTGGCCGAGGTGGCCGTGATCGGCGTCGCCGACGAGCGCACCGGCGAGGCCGTGGTCGCCTACGTCAAGCCGCGCGCGGGCGCCGACCGCGACCTGGTGCCGACGCTGGTGCAGGAGCAGTGCGTCGCGCCGGCTGGCCCGGTTCAAGCAGCCGACGGTGATCCACGTCGTCGACGAGCTGCCCTACACGGTCACCGGCAAGGTGCAGAAGGGCCGGCTCCGGGCCACCGAGCGTCGCCGCTCGCTGGGGCTGCTCGAGTGAGCGCCCGGAGCGACACCCGGGTGCGGCTGTACTCCAAGCCCGGGCTGCCACCTGTGCGACGACGCCCGCGCGGTCGTGGAGCGGGTCTGCGCCGACCTCGGCACGTCGTACGACGAGGTCGACATCACCACCTCGCCCGGAGCTGATGAACGCCTACGCCGACCAGATCCCGGTCACCTTCGTCGACGGCAGGCAGCACGACTTCTGGCGCGTCGACGAGACCCGCCTCCGCCGCGCCCTCGCCTGACCGGGCGGACCGCGGCCCGTCAGCTCTCAGGCCCGCGGGCTCGCGCGGAGTGTCGGGCATGCGGCGTGCGGACCCCCGTAACCACGCATGCGGCTTCGCGGGCGACGCACCTCCCGACCAGCCCCGCGCGCACGTCTCGACCGGTCGGCCGTTCCGCGGACGCCTCGACCGGTCGCGCAGGCGCCCGGGAAGGTGACGCATCCCACATGTGCTAGCCGCCCGTCGGACTCGGTTTGTTCCCGAGTTCACAAACTCCTACAGTGACTCACGAACCGCCGCTCTGACACGGGATCGCCAACGGTCCCGGGGCGACGCTGGTGGAGACCGAGCAGTGACGACTTCCCGCATTCCCGAGGCGACCGTGGCGCGGCTTCCGGTCTACCTGCGGGCGCTGAACACCCTCGCGGACGGCGGCACCACCACCTGCTCCAGCGAGGAGCTCGCCGGTGCTGCGGGCGTCAACTCCGCCAAGCTCCGCAAGGACCTCTCGCACCTCGGCTCCTACGGCACCCGTGGCGTCGGGTACGACGTCGAGTACCTGCGCTACCAGATCGCCCGCGAGATCGGCCTGACCCAGGACTGGCCCGTCGTCATCGTCGGGATCGGCAACCTCGGCCACGCGCTGGCCAACTACTCCGGCTTCGGCTCCCGCGGCTTCCGGATCGTCGCCCTGCTCGACGCCGACCCGGTGCGCACCGGTCAGGTCGTGGCGGGCATCAAGATCCGCGGCTTCGACGAGCTCGACGTGATCGTGCGCGAGCACGGGGTCGCGATCGGCGTCATCGCCACCCCGGCCGCCGCCGCGCAGGACGTCTGCGACCGGCTGGTCGCGGCCGGCGTCAGCAGCATCCTCAACTTCGCGCCGACCGTGCTCGCCGTCCCCGACGACGTCGACGTGCGCAAGGTCGACCTCTCCATCGAGCTCCAGATCCTCGCCTACCACGAGCAGCGCAAGGCGGCGCCGCGCGAGGCCCGGAAGGGGCGGTCGGCATGAGAACCACCCCACAGAGCTGCTCGCTGCGCGGGGGCCCCCGATGAGCGTCCTGGTCGTCGGCATCTCCCACCGGAGCGCCCCGGTCGGCGTCCTCGAGCGGCTCGCGCTCGACCCCGAGGCGGCGGCCAAGCTCGCCCGCGACGTGGTCGACGCCGAGCACGTCTCCGAGGCGACCGTGCTCGCCACCTGCAACCGGGTCGAGATCTACGCCGACGTCACCCGCTTCCACGGCAGCGTCGAGGCGGTCTCGCGGCTGCTGTGCGAGCACGCCGGCGAGGACCCGGAGGAGTTCCTGCCGCACCTCTACGTGCACTACGACGACGGCGCGGTCTCGCACCTGTTCCACGTCGCCTCCGGCCTCGACTCGATGGTCGTCGGCGAGAGCCAGATCCTCGGCCAGGTCCGCGAGGCGCTGCGCGTCGGCCAGGAGCACGGCACCGTCGGCCCGGCGCTCAACGTGCTCTTCCAGCAGGCGCTGCGGGTCGGCAAGCGCGCCCACGCCGAGACCGACATCGACCGCGTCGCGCCCTCGCTCGTCACCGCGTCGATGGCCCGCGCCGCCGACCACATCGGCGACGTCGCCGGCAAGCGCGTGCTCGTCGTCGGGGCCGGCTCGCTGGCCTCGCTCGCCGTCGCCACCGCCGCCCGCGCCGGCGCCGACCTGGTCGTCGCCAACCGCACCGAGCGCCCACGCCGACCGGCTGGCGACCGGAGTACGGCGCACGCTCCGTCGACCTGACCGCGATCCCCGCCGAGCTCGCGGTCGCCGACGTGCTGGTCAGCTGCACCGGCTCGACCGGCGTGATCCTCACCGCCGACCGGGTCGCCGCGGCCCGCGACGGCAGCAGGCGACCGCTGGTGATCGTCGACCTCGCGCTGCCGCACGACGTCGACCCTGCCGCCGGCGACCTGCCCGGCGTCACCCTGATCGACCTGGCCACCCTGTCCGAGGAGCTGCGCGACACCGATGGGCGAGGTGGCCGTCGCCGGCGTCCGCGCGATCGTCGCCGAGGAGCTGGCCGCGTACCTCGCCGCCCGCCGCGCCGCCAGCGTGACCCCGACCGTGGTCGCCCTGCGCAGCATGGCCACCGGCGTGGTCGACGCCGAGATGCAGCGGCTCGACCGCCGGCTGCCCGACCTCGACGACGCGACGCGCGCCGAGGTCCTGCACGCCGTGCGCCGGGTGGCCGACAAGCTGCTCCACCAGCCGACCGTGCGGGTCAAGGAGCTGGCCGACCAGGAGGGTGCGGTGTCGTACGCCGCCGCCCTGGCCGAGCTGTTCGCCCTCGACCCCGACGCGGTCGAGGCCGTCACCCGGCGCGGAGGGAGTATGAGTACTCCCGAGAAGCCTTTGAACACCGTGAGGTTCGGCACCCGCGGCTCCGCGCTCGCCCGCACCCAGTGCGGCCACGTCGCCGACGCCTTCCGCGCGGCCACCGGCCGTGAGGTCGAGCTGGTCGAGGTCACGACCGAGGGCGACCGCTCCGCTGCCCCGCTCGCGTCGATCGGCGGCACCGGCGTCTTCGTCGGCGCGCTCCGCGACGCGCTGCTCCGCGGCGACGTCGACGTCGCCGTCCACTCGCTCAAGGACCTGCCGACCGCCCCGGCCGACGGGCATCGACGCTGGCCGCCGTACCCCCGCGCGAGGACCCGCGCGACGTGCTCGTGGCCCGCGACGGCCTGACCCTGGGCGAGCTGCCGGCCGGCGCACGGTCGGCACCGGCTCGCCCGCGCCGGGTCGCCCAGCTCGAGGCGCTCGGCCTCGGCCTCGAGCTGGTCGGGGTGCGCGGCAACGTCGACACCCGGATCGCCAAGGTCGGCTGCCGGCGACCTCGACGCCGTCGTCCTGGCCCGCGCCGGCCTCGCCCGGCTCGGCCGCGCCGACGAGGTCACCGAGACCCTCGACCCGCTGCAGATGCTCCCGGCCCCCGGCCAGGGTGCGCTGGCGGTCGAGTGCCGCGCCGGCGACGCGCTGGCCGGCGAGCTCCGCGCCGCGCTCGACGACCCGCGCACGCGCGCGGCCGTCACCTGCGAACGCACCGTCCTCGCCGAGCTCGAGGCCGGCTGCTCCGCCCCCGTGGGCGCCCTGGCCGAGGTGGTCGAGGGTGACGACGGTGACGAGCTCTGGGTGCGCGCGGTGGCGCTGTCCCCCGACGGCTCCCGGTCCGTACGACGTTCCGCCAGCGGCTCCACCGGTGACCCGGTCGCCGTGGGCCGTGCCCTCGCCGCCGAGATGCTGGACGAGGGCGCCGCACAGCTGATCGACCCGACACAGAAGCACCAGCAACCGCAACAACAAGTGAGCGACTGTGACCAAGACTGCAGCTACTTCCGCCCGCACCTCCGGCTCCGGCGCGCCCCGCAAGCGTCCGCCGAAGCCGCTGGGCTGGGTCTCCTTCGTCGGCAGCGGCCCGGGTGACCCCGACCTGCTGACCGTGCGTGCGGTCGACCTGATCCGCGCCGCCGACGTGGTGGTGACCGAGGTCCCCGGCCACGCCGACCTGGTGCGCAGCACTGCGTCGGGTCGAGGCGCGCCTGCCCCGAGCTCGTCGACGGCGGCTTCGGCGACGACGGCACCCCGCTGACCAACGCGGCCCGCGCGAAGATGGTGGTGTCAGCCGGCCAAGGCCGGCCGCCGCGTCGTACGCCTGGTCTCCGGCGACCCGTTCGTCCACGCGCTCCGGTCCCGAGGAGGCGCAGGCCGTGGTCAAGGCCGGCGTCGGCTTCGAGGTCGTGCCCGGTGTCTCCGCGGCCACCGCGGTCCCGGCGTACGCCGGCATCCCGGTGACCAGCAAGGACCACCGCGAGTTCGCGGTCGTCGCGTGCTCCGACGCCAAGGTCGACTGGGCGTCGTACGCCGACCACGACACGCTGGTGCTGCTCTCCGCGCTCCCGCGCATCGCCGAGATCGCGGACGCGCTGGTCGGTGCCGGACGGTCGCCGGAGACCCCGGTCGCGATGACCCGCGCCGGCACCACGACCGACCAGGAGACGGTCGTCTCGACGCTGGCCGACATCGCCGCCGACGCCAAGGCCGCGCGGCTCGCGCAGCCGGTCGTGACCGTCGTCGGTGACGTCGTCGACCTGCGCGCGACGCTGTCCTGGTTCGAGACCAAGCCGCTCTTCGGCTGGCGGGTCGCTGGTGCCGCGCACCAAGGAGCAGGCCGGCACGCTGTCCGCGCGGCTGCGCGGCTTCGGCGCGGTGCCCGAGGAGGTGCCGACGATCTCCGTCGAGCCGCCCCGCAACCCGCAGCAGATGGACAAGGCGGTCCGCGGCCTGGTCGAGGGCCGCTACGAGTGGATCGCGTTCACCTCGGTCAACGCGGTCAAGGCGGTGCGCGAGAAGTTCGAGGAGTACGGCCTCGACGCCCGCGCCTTCTCCGGGCTCAAGATCGCCGCGGTCGGCGACAAGACCGCCGAGGCGATCGCGGCCTGGGGCCTGCGCGCCGACCTGGTGCCGTCCGGCGAGCAGAGCGCGCGCGGGCTGCTCGAGGACTGGCCGCCGTACGACGACGTGCTCGACCCGATCAACCGGGTCTTCCTGCCGCGCGCCGACATCGCCACCGAGAACCTCGTCGCCGGCCTGGTCGACCTCGGCTGGGAGGTCGACGACGTGACCGCCTACCGCACGGTGCGCGCCGCCCCGCCGCCGCGCCGGTGCGCGAGGCGATCAAGACCGGCAAGTTCGACGCGGTCGTGTTCACGTCGTCCTCGACGGTGCGCAACCTGGTCGGCATCGCCGGCAAGCCGCACGCGTCGACGGTGATCGCCGTGATCGGTCCGGCCACGGCGAAGACCGCCGAGGAGCACGGCCTCCGGGTCGACGTGCTCGCGCCGAACCCGTCGGTCGAGGTCGCTGGTCGACGCGCTGGCCGACTTCGGTGCGGCCCGCCGCGCGGCGATGCTCGAGTCCGGCCAGCCGGTCACCAGCCCGTCCGAGCGTCGGCCCGCGACGCGTCGCAAGGCGAGCAGCTGACATGAGCGCGATCGGCTTCCCGGAGATCCGGCCGCGCCGGCTGCGGCGCACGCCGGCGCTGCGTCGGCTGGTCGCCGAGACCGCGGTGCGCCCGGCCCAGCTGGTGCTGCCGATGTTCGTGCGCGAGGACGCCACCGAGCCGGTGCCGATCGCGCTCGATGCCGGGCGTCGTCCAGCACACGCGCGACTCGCTGCGCAAGGCGGCCGCCGAGGCGGCCGCGGCCGGCCTCGGCGGCGTGATGCTCTTCGGCGTCCCCGCAGCCAAGGACGCCGAGGGCTCGGGTGCGATCGACCCCGACGGCATCCTCAACACCGCGATCACCGACGTGGTCGCCGAGGTCGGCGACGCGCTCACGGTGATGAGCGACCTCTGCCTCGACGAGTTCACCGACCACGGCCACTGCGGCGTGCTCGGACCCGACGGCGACGTCGACAACGACCGCACCCTCGAGATCTACGCGCGAGATGGCGCTGGCCCAGGCCGTCGGCGGGGTCGACCTGGTCGGGCCGAGCGGGATGATGGACGGCCAGGTCGCGGCCGTACGCCGGGCGCTCGACGGCGAGGGCCACGAGCACGTCGGGATCCTGGCCTACTCCGCGAAGTACGCCTCGGCGTTCTACGGCCCGTTCCGCGAGGCCGTCGACTCCTCGCTGCAGGGCGACCGGCGCACCTACCAGCAGGACACCGCCAACGGCCGCGAGGGCGTGCGCGAGGCGCTGCTCGACGTCGACGAGGGCGCCGACATGGTGATGGTGAAGCCGGCGCTCGGCTACCTCGACGTGGTCGCGGCGGTCCGCCGTGCCGTCGACGTGCCGGTTGCGGCGTACAACGTCTCCGGCGAGTACGCCATGGTCGAGGCCGCCGCCGCCAACGGCTGGATCGACCGTGACGCCGCGATCGTGGAGACGCTGACCGTCGATCCGCCGGGCCGGCGCCGACGTCGTGCTGACCTACTGGGCGCTCGAGGCCGCCACGGGCTGCTCGACCGCTGAGGCCTCGCAGCCGTCAGAGGGCCGCTACGGCTCCTCGAACGGGGAGGGGTCGGGTGTGCCCGGTCAGCTCGTGAACAGCGCGATGAGCGGCGCCATCAGAAGGATGACCGCCATCAGCAGGAGCATCCCCTGGAACTCGCCGTCGACCTCCGCCACCTTGACGCGTTCCTGCGTCCGGTGCGTGCCATCCGTGTCCATGTCCAGCCGTCCTCGCCTCGAAGGTGATCCGTGAACAGGAGTTACCCGCGGCTGCACCGGCCAAACCGTTGAGTCCTCAACCTGTGACGGGTGGGACAGAAGAGTTCATCAGTGTGGCCAATGGTGCGGATGATGACTACCGTGCTGTTGTCACATGACCTCAAGGGCCCTGCACCGACCGACCGCGCGCCTGCTCTCCGCAGCCGTGTCCGCGGTGCTGCTGGCGACGGCCGGGCCCGTCGTGGCGACGGCCTCGGCGCCGGGCGCTGCTCCGGACGCGCGTGCCCGGTTGCGGCATCACCCTCACTACCTCCTGGTGGCGACCTGGAACGTCGGCGGCATCCTCACCGACGGCAGGGGCGGCACGCCGCATGCGCGCTGGAAGGCGCGGCGGACAGTCGTCGTCCGCCAGCTGCTGGCGCAGGCCCCCGTGGGGCAGCGCGGTCGCGCGGCCGACGTGATCGCGCTCCAGGAGGCGAACTCGGAGAAGAAGCTGCCCACGGGGCGCACGCAGTACACAGACCTCGTGCATCTGCTCAACGTGCGCGCGACCGGACGTGACCGCTACCGGGCGCTCAGCAGGACCCTGCACTCGAAGGCGACCCGGATTGCCTACAACGCCCGCACCGTGCGCCTGCTCAAGGCCGGCGTGGTGCGCTGGCGCGCGCAGGAGAGCAGGGCCGACGGGCCGCGGCTGATGGCCTGGGCCAGGTTCGAGCACCGGTCGACGGGCAGGAGGTTCTTCTTCGCGAGCGTGCACCTGGAGACCGCGAGCAAGAGTGTCCGGAAGCGGCAGTGGAAGGAGCTGCTCAGGGTGGCACCCAGGCTCGCACACGGTCGCCCGGTGATCATCGCCGGCGACTTCAACTCGACGCGCAACCAGAAGGGCAACGCGGCCGAGAAGTTCCTGCCGAAGATGAAGAAGGCGGGCTTCGGGGACACGCTCGGGCAGACCTCCCGCGGCAACCTGAAGGTCACCCTCGCCCGTCCGCACCGGCTGACCCGGGCGAACTTCAACTCGGTGAACTTCTACCACCGCAGGCTCGGCCACTCGTGGAACAGGAGGTACGTGGGCCAGGACGTCGACTACATCTTCGCGAGCAACCGGCTGGAGGTGCGGGGCTGGTCGCTGGTGGCCGACCTCGCGCCGGGGGGCAAGAAGCTCGAGGGCGTGATCCCCTCGGACCACAACCTGATCCGGGCCAGGCTGGTCATCAAGCGATAGCCGTGGTGCTAGGCGTTCGCCCCGACGTACGACGCGAACGCCTCGCGCACCTCGTCCGGCCACGGTGCCTTGGCCATCGTCTCCGCGCCGACGCAGACGTGCCGGATCCGGCCCTCGACGAGGAGCTGGTCCTGGTGGAAGAAGCTGTGCGCGGTGGTCATCGACGTCGTGGTCATCGACTCGACCTCGACGGCGACGTCGATCTCCTGGTCGAAGCGCGCGGACGACCGGTACCGCGCCGACGACTCGGCCACCACGAAGTCGCAGCCCGTGTCGTGCAGGCTCGAGAGCGGGCCGAACGCGTCGCGCCAGAGCTCGGTGTAGGCGTCGTCGATCCACGTGTAGTAGTGGGCGTTGAAGACGATGCCCTGCATGTCGCACTCGACGTAGCGGACCCGGAGCCGGTGGGTGAAGGACTTCGCCATCGGCCCAGAGTAGGAGGTTGCCGGCGATTCGGCTGGTCGCGAGCGGGTTTGTCCGGCAGCCTCCTGAGGCGTGTCACGATGAACGGCATGGACGACGCGGTCACCGACCCTGTGACTCCTCGTCGCGGCCGGCCGGGCTACGACCAGGAGACGGTGCTGCGTCGGGCGATCGAGCTGTTCAACCGGCAGGGCTACGAGGGCACCAGCATGGGTGACCTGGCCCGCGAGCTGGGGCTGACCAAGTCCGCGATCTACCACCACGTGCCGAGCAAGGAGCACCTGCTCGCGGCGGCGCTGGACGAGGCGCTGGACGGGCTCGCCTCGGCCATCGACGGTGCCGTGGACGGTGCCGGCCCGGCGAACGCGCGCGCGACCGGCTGCGGAGCGCGGTCGAGCAGTCGGTGCGAGGTCCTGGTCGACCACCTGCCGGCCGTGACCCTGCTGCTGCGGGTGCACGGCAACAGCGAGGTCGAGCTCGCCGCGCTCGCGCCGCCGACGCGCGCTCGACGACAAGCTCGCCGCGCCTGGTGCAGGCCGCCGCCGACGAGGGCGCGCTCCGCGCCGACATCCCGCCGGACCTGATCAGCCGGCTGCTGTTCGGGATGGTGAACTCGCTGGTCGAGTGGTACCGCCCCGACGGCACGGTCGACCCCGACGTGCTCGCCGCGGTCGGTCGCCGGACCTGGCGTTCGAGGGGCTGGGCGCCGGGGGTTGAGCCGTGGGTGTGGCTGTCGGGGTGGCTGGGGCTGAGGTTTCACCACGGTATGCAGACGCAACCGGCGCACCCCACGATGAGCACTTCGTGGGAAGCGCGTGTTCATCGTGGGAGGCTCCCGGAGCGGTCCGACATGTCGTAGTTGTTCCTGCATACCGTGGTGAACCAGCACCCCCCACGACCAACCCTCACGCGTCGAAGTCGACCGTGACGGCGTCGCTGACCGGGTAGGCTCTGGCAGGTCAGCACGAAGCCGCGCTCGACCTCGTCGTCGTCGAGCGCGTAGTTGCGGCGCATGTCGACCTCGCCGGCGGTGACCTGGGCGCGGCAGGTGCCGCAGACGCCGCCCTTGCAGGCGAACGGCAGGTCGGCGCGGGTGGCCTGCGGCGGCGTCGAGGATCGCTCTGGCGACGCGGGCATCGGCGACGGTGGTCGTGCGGCCGTCGAGCACGACGGTGACCTCGCTGGTGTCGCCCTCGACGACGGCGTCGGCGCGGTGCAGCTCGGGCGGCGGCTCGTCGACGTAGAACAGCTCGAAGTGCACGCGCTCCGTCGGCACGCCGAGCTCGGCGAGCACCGCGCGCGCGTCGGCGATCATGCCGAACGGCCCGCACAGCCACACGTGGTCGACGGCGCGTCGACCGGCACCAGCGCCGTGAGCAGCCGGCGCAGCCGGTCGGCGTCGAGCCGGCCGGAGAACAGCTCGACGTCGCGGGGCTCGCGCGACAGCACGTGCACGAGCTCGAACCGGGCGCCGTAGCCGGTTCTTCAGGTCGGCGAGCTCCTCGGCGAACATCACCGAGCCCGCTGGTGCGGTTGCCGTAGAGCAGGGTCACCGGCGCGTCGGGGTTGGTCAGCACGGTCGACGCGATCGACAGCATCGGCGTGATCCCGGAGCCGGCCGCGATGCACAGGTGCCGCCCGCCCTCGGCCGGGTCGGCGCGGAAGCTGCCGGTCGGGGTCTGCACCTCGACCACGTCGCCGGGCCGCACCTCGTGCACCAGCCAGTGCGAGAACAGCCCGTCCGGGATCTCGCGCACGCCGACCCGCGGCGTCGCCCCGACGGGCGCGCAGATCGAGTAGGACCGGCGGTGCTCGACGCCGTCGACGTACCGGCGCAGCGTCAGCGACTGCCCGGCCGCGAAGGCGAAGTCGTCGCGCAGGTCGTCGGGCACGTCGAAGGTGACCGCGGCCGCGTCGTCGGTCAGCCGCTCGACGGCGGCCACGGTCAGCTCGTGGAAGCGGCGCGACCGGGCGGTCACGCTCAGATCTCCTTCACGTGCTCGAACGGCTCGAGGCAGGCCGTGCAGCGGTACATCGCCTTGCACGCGGTCGGCCCGAACTCCGAGGTCAGCTCGACGTCGCGCCGACCCGCAGCGCGGGCAGGTCAGCGCGCGCCGGGTCGGCAGTCAGCGCGGAGCGCGACCGGGCCGTCGTGCCGCGGCGCCGGCCCGGGCGCGGAGATGCCGTGCTCGCGCCAGCGCGCGCCGGCCGCGCTCGGTGATCCAGTCGGTGGACCAGGCCGGGGGCGAGGCTGACCCGCACCTCGACGTCGCGCGAACCCGTCGTCGCTGCAGCGCGTGCACGAGGTCGTCGCGCATCGTGGCCATCGCCGGGCAGCCGGAGTAGGTCGGCGTGATCGTGACCACGACCTGCCGTCCGTCCTCGTCGACGTCGCGCAGCACGCCGAGGTCGGCGAGGGTCAGCATCGGCATCTCCGGGTCGGTGACGGAGGCCGCGACGGCGTCGCGCGCGGTGCGTCGAGCCTCACCACTGCCCCATCGGGTGCGCCCGCGCGACGACCTGCATCTCGGCGAGCAGCTGGCCGAAGCGCCTCGGTGTGCCGGCCGTCGCGGCCGGTGCCCCGGCGACCGGGCCGGCCTGCGGCGACGTCGGGCCGCTCGACGCCGCTGACGGAGAACACCTGCTCGAGCACGCACGTCGACCTCGTCGGCGACCGTCGCCGGGTCGACGCCGACGCCCTGCGCGGCAGCGGCCTGCTCGACCGGGTGGGTGCGGAACAGCTCGTCGTGCAGCGGCCAGACCACGGCCAGCGCCGGCCTCCAGCCGGCGCCGCGACTCCTCGGTGCCGCTGGGCGAGCGTGAGGAACCAGCGGCCGGCGTAGTCGCGGTGGTAGGTGACCTCCTTGACGCCCTTGGCGGCGATCGCGGCGAGCACCGGGTCGCGGCTGGCGCGCCAGCCGCTCGCAGCAGCGCGAGCCGCCAGGTCGAGAACAGCAGCAGCCGCGCGATCGTCACCGCGAAGTCGCCGTTGTCCGGCTCGACGAGCCGCACGTTGCGGAAGCGCCGGCTCGTCGCGGAAGAACGCCAGCGCGTCCTCGGGCGGCACCGGCGAGCCCTCCGGCAGCGCCGGCACGACGGACGGGTCGGCCGCCGCCGCGCGGGCCAGCAGCAGCCGGGCCTGGCCGAGCAGGTCGAGCGCGACGTTGGCCAGCGCGATGTCCTCCTCGAGGTCGGGCGCGTTGCTGGCCCACTCGGAGAGCCGGTGGGAGTAGACGAGCGCGTCGTCGCCGAGCATCAGGCAGTACGCCGCCAGCGCCGCGTGCGTCGACGCCGTCGGGGACGGTCGTGTCGACGCCGGCGAGCGGGTCCTCGAAGTCGGTGCCGAAGGCCCACTGCGAGTCGTCGCCGGCCGGTGATGGCCCGTCGTAGACGCGACTCGTGGCGCGCTCGTGGATGTCGTCGGTGCGTCGTTCATGGTCGTCGGCGTCATCACATGTGGGGGACGTCGTCGGGGATGTCGTAGAACGTCGGGTGCCGGTAGACCTTGTCGCCGGCCGGCGCGAACAGCGGGTCCTTCTCGTCCGGGCTCGACGCGGTGATCGCGTCGGAGCGCACCACCCAGATGCTCACGCCCTCGTTGCGGCGGGTGTAGACGTCGCGGGCGTGCCGCAGCGCCATCTCGTCGTCGGCGGCGTGCAGCGAGCCGACGTGCACGTGGTTGAGGCCGCGCTTGCCGCGCACGAACACCTCGTACAGCGGCCACTCGCTGCGCTGGATCTCGGCTCATGCACGCGCCTCCTGCCCGACGCCTGCCTGGCGCCGCGCGAACGCCGACGCGCGGCCTCGCGCACCCACGCGCCGTCCTCGTGCGCCCGGCGCCGGTGCGCGATCCGCTGGGCGTTGCAGGGGCCGCCGCCCTTGACCACGGTCGTAGAACTCGTCCCAGTCGGGCTGGCCGAAGTCGTGGTGGCCGCGCTCCTCGTTCCAGACCAGGTCGGGGTCGGGGAGCGTGACGCCGAGCGCCTCGGCCTGCGGCACGGACATGTCGACGAACTTCTGGCGCAGCTCGTCGTTGGTGTCGCGCTTGATGCCCCACGCCATCGACTGCTCGGTGTTGGGCGAGTCGGCGTCGGGCGGGCCGAACATCATCAGCGCCGGCCACCAGAACCGGTCGACCGACTCCTGCACCATCGCCCGCTGCTCGTCGGTGCCGCGCATCATCGTCATCAGCAGCTCGAAGCCCTGCCGCTGGTGGAACGACTCCTCCTTGCAGATCCGGATCATCGCCCGGCCGTAGGGCCCGTACGACGTGCGGCACAGCGGCACCTGGTTGCAGATCGCGGCGCCGTCGACCAGCCAGCCGATGGTGCCGACGTCGGCGTACGACAGCGTCGGGTAGTTGAAGATCGAGGAGTACTTCTGCTGGCCGTCGATGCAGCTTCTCGGTCAGCTCGCGCGCGGGAGACGCCGAGCGTCTCGCACGCGGAGTACAGGTAGAGCCCGTGGCCGGCCTCGTCCTGCACCTTGGCCAGCAGGATCGCCTTGCGGCGCAGCGACGGCGCGCGGGTGATCCAGTTGCCCTCCGGCTGCATGCCGATGATCTCGGAGTGCGCGTGCTGGGCGATCTGGCGGACCAGCGTGGTGCGGTACTTCTCCGGCATCCAGTCGCGCGGCTCGATCCGGTCGTTGGCGCGCGATCGTCGCGCTCGAACGAGGCGAGCAGCTCCGGCTCGGCGTCGGCTAGCGTCATGGGCGGTCCTCCAGGACGTGGTCCGGACCGATTTACAGACCGATCGGTCAGTAATAGTCTGGCACGCGTCCACGGCTTCGCGCAACGGAAGGTCCAGCATGGCCCAGTGAGTGCACTCCTCGAGAGCTACGCCGCAGGACGCTGGTTCACGGCCGACGACGAGGGGCAGCCGCTGCTGGACGCCGCGACCGGCGAGGAGGTGGCCCGGGTCTCGGCGACCGGGCTCGACCTGGGCGCGATGACCGACCACGCCCGTGGCGTCGGCGGCCCGGCGATCCGGGCGCTGACCTTCCACGAGCGCGCCGGGCCTGCTCAAGGCGGTGGCGAAGCACCTGACCGAGATCAAGGACGAGCTCTACGCGCTGTCGTACCGCACCGGCGCCACCAAGCGCGACTCCGCGGTCGACATCGACGGCGGCATCGGCACGGTGTTCGGCATCGCCAGCAAGGGCACCCGCGAGCTGCCCAACGACACCGTCGTACCTCGACGGCGGGCTCGAGCGGCTCGGCCGCGAGGGCACCTTCGTCGGCCAGCACGTCTACACCTCGCGGCCCGGCGTCGCGGTGCAGATCAACGCGTTCAACTTCCCGGTCTGGGGGATGCTCGAGAAGCTCGCGCCGGCGTTCCTGGCCGGCCTGCCGACGATCGTCAAGCCGGCCAGCCAGACGGCGTACCTCACCGAGCTCGTCGTACGCCGGATCATCGAGTCCGGCCTGCTCCCCGACGGCGCGCTCCAGCTGCTGTGCGGCAGCCCGGCCGGGCCTGCTCGACGAGCTCCGGGCCAGGACTCGGTGGCGTTCACCGGCTCGGCGCACACCGGCGCCCACCTGCGCCAGCACCCGTCGGTGCTCCACGGCGGCGTCCAGCTCGGCGTCGAGGCCGACTCGCTGAACTGCTCCGTGCTCGGCCCCGACGTCACCGCCGAGCGACCCGGAGTTCGACCTGTTCGTCAAGGGCGTGGTCACCGAGATGACGGTCAAGGCCGGCCAGAAGTGCACCGCGATCCGGCGCGTGATCGTGCCGGCCGGCATCGCCGGCGAGGTCACCGAGGCGATCGCGGCTCGGCTGGCGAAGGTCACCGTCGGCAACCCCGCCGACGAGTCGGTCCGGATGGGCGCGCTGGCCTCGCTCGGCCAGCGCGACGAGGTGCGCAAGGCCGTGCAGGCGCTGCGTGGTCGCCGAGATCGTCTTCGGCGACCCCGACCAGGTCGACGTCGTCGACGCCGACGCCGAGCGCGGCGCGTTCATGTCGCCGCTGCTGCTGCGCGCCGCCGAGGGGCCAGCGAGCCGCACGACGTCGAGCCGTTCGGCCCGGTCAGCACGGTGCTCACCTACGACGGCCTCGACCAGGCGGTCGCGCTGGCCGCCCGGGGCAGCGGCAGCCTGGTCGGCTCCGTCGTCACCCACGACCCCGACGTCGCGCGCACCGTGGTGCTCGGCCTGGCGCCGTGGCACGGCCGGATCCTGGTGCTCGACCGCGACGACGCGAAGGAGTCCACCGGGCACGGATCGCCGCTGCCGGTGCTGGTGCACGGCGGCCCCGGCCGCGCCGGCGGCGGCGAGGAGCTCGGCGGCATCCGCGGCGTGCTCCACCACATGCAGCGCACCGCGATCCAGGCCTCGCCCGACATGCTGACCGCGATCACCGGTCGCTGGACGACCGGCTCGCGGCGCACCGTCACCGACGTGCACCCGTTCCGCAAGAGCCTCGCGGAGCTGCGCATCGGCGACACGATCGCCTCCGCGTCGCGCGAGGTCACGCTGGCCGACATCGAGCACTTCGCCGAGTTCACCGGTGACACGTTCTACGCGCACACCGACGAGGAGGCGGCGCGCAGGAACCCGCTGTTCGGCGGCATCGTCGCCCACGGCTACCTCGTGGTGTCGCTCGCGGCCGGCCTGTTCGTCGACCCCGACCCCGGCCCGGTGCTCGCCAACTTCGGCGTCGACAACCTGCGCTTCCTGACCCCGGTCAAGGCCGGCGACTCGATCGCGGTGACGCTGACGGTCAAGCAGATCACGCCGCGCACCAACGCCGACTACGGCGAGGTGCGCTGGGACGCCGTGGTCACGAACGCCGAGGGCGACCCCGTGGCGACGTACGACGTGCTGACGCTGGTCGCCAAGACCTGGCCGGAAACGGACACGTCAGACTAGCCCTGAGTCCATCTGCGCGGCGACGGCCGCCTCGCGCGAACCGCCCTCGGTGCGGAGACCGGCGACCACGCCGGCCCGGTCGGCCTCGGAACGGTTCTGGCTGAGCTTGGCCTTTGCCTCGACCCGCTCGACGGCCAGCTCCAGTCCGACGATCGCCTTCAGCTGCTTCTCGACGTACGGCGCCGGGGCGTCGTCGACCGACCAGCGGTCGGTCCGCGGCTCCTCGTGCCGGTTGGTCAGCCGGGTGACGGCGTCGAGCAGCCACGCCGGGTCGTGGTGCACGGTGAGCCGGCCGGTGAGGTGGACCTGGGAGTAGTTCCAGGTCGGGACCACCCGGCCGTGCTCGTCCTTGCTCGGGTACCAGGCCGGTGACACGTAGGCGTCCGGACCGGTGACCACGGCGAGCGCTGGCGCCCCGTCGGCCAACGCGCGCCACTGCGGGTTGGCCCGGGCCAGGTGCATCACCAGCCGGTCGTCCTCCCAGAGCACCGGCAGCAGCGTGGCGACCGGGAAGCCGTCGGCGCCGACCGTCACCAGGTCGGCGGTGCCGACAGCGGCGACGAGAGCGCGGATCTCCGCCTCGTCGTCGAGGGCGTTGAAGTGCGGGACGTACATGGTCGCGAGCCTATGCCGCCTTGTGGGACGGCGTGCTGGTCAGTGAGTCAGGTTGAACACGCACTTGTCGAACGGGTCGTTCGAGGCGAGCGGGTTGTTGGCCAGCCCCTTGGCCAGGCACGCGGCGACTGCCTCCGACTTGCTCAGCACCTTGGGCACGGACGGGGGCTTGGTGGACGGGACGGGGGCTTTCGGCACCGAGGGCTGCGGCACGGCGGGAACGGACGTTGGAGGTGGTCCTCGCCACCGTCCGAGGTCGGCCCCGGAACGCGTCCGGTGCCGCCGGTGACACCCGTGCCCGAGCTGCTGCTGGAGCCGCCGTCCGACTGCTGCTGCCGGAGTGGTGCTTCTGCAGCTTCTTCTTGGACTTCGCCTTGGCCTTCGCCAACCGCATCGTGGTCGAGCTGCTCGGCGAGAACACCGATGCCGCCGGAGGCGCCGGTCGGGACGGCGGTGTAGTCGCCGGACTGGTAGGCGGTCATGATCCGGAGCACCAGGTCGACGTACGACTTGGAGTGGTTGTAGCGGAAGACACCGGCCTCCTGGCCCTTGCGGGTGCCGAGGTCGTCGTTGCCGGAGCAGAGGTAGACAGCCGTCGCCAGCGACGAGTCGTCGATGTCCTGCGGGTTGCGCTTGCCGTCGCCGTCGGCGTCGACCTTCACCACCGACCAGGTGCCGGGGATGAACTGCATGGCACCGACCGCGCGGTCGTAGACGGTGTCCTTGTCGAGCACGCCGCCGTCGGTGTCCTGGATCGCCTGGGTGCCGTTCTTGCCGTTGAGCGCGATGCCGTAGATGCCAGGCTTGCTGACGCCCTCGGCGGTCAGCACGTTGCCGCCGTAGCGGCCGTGGTCGGACTCGACGCGGCCGATCGCCGCGATCAGCTCCCACGGGACGTGGCAGCCCTTGTCGGCGGCGTTGATGATCTGCGCCGCGCGCTGGTAGGCGGACACGGCCGCGGACGGGATGCCGCTGGTCGACGCGCCGTCGACGACCGCGTTGGCGGTGCCGCGGGGGACGCCCGGGGCGATGACGCCGGCCTGCGGCACGCTGGCCGGGGCCTCGATCGCCTGGCTGGGCACCTGGGTGCCGTCGGGCAGCTTGCGCTGGTCGTGGTCGGTGCCGGCGGCGGTCGCGGAGCCGAAGCCCGCGAGACTCAACGTCCACGCACCCGACAGCAGCGCCAGCGGGACGATCATGATCGCCTTCTGCGTGCGGGACAGCTGCTTGCGGGCGGTGTTCTGCGCCATGTGGTGAGGACCCCTCCCTGGGTCTGGCCGTGGTGCGGGGACTCCCCCACCGGTGCACCGGTACCGGGAAGTATCCCGTCGTCGGCCTTGGGCTAAACAAGGGAACCGGCAAGCCTGGTCTCCCGGGACCGCGCGCTGTGAGGGTGGTCACGCTCAGCGTACGACCGTGCACTATGCCTCGGTACGGTCAACGAGACAACCCCGCCCGAGGTCACGCCCGGACACTCCGCCGGTTTCGCCGCTTTGGGGGGCACGGGAGAGAATGCCGAGGTGCCCGCCGCCGATCCCGCCCCCCTCTCCGCTGCCCTGATGCGTCGCGCCCGCGCGGTGACGCCCGGCGGCGTGAACTCCCCGGTGCGGGCGTTCCACGCGGTCGGCGGCACGCCCCGCTTCATGGCCTCCGCGTCGGGGGCGCGGATGACCGACGTCGACGGCAACGAGTACGTCGACCTGGTCGGCGTCGTGGGGACCGATGCTGCTCGGCCACGCGCATCCGGAGGTGGTCGCCGCCGCGACGGCCGCCGTCGCGCGCGGCACGTCGTACGGCACCCCGAGCCGCACCGAGGTGGAGCTCGCCGAGGAGATCGTCGCCCGCACGCCGGTCGAGCAGGTGCGGCTGGTGTCCTCGGGCACCGAGGCGACGATGTCCGCGATCCGGCTGGCCCGCGGGTTCACCGGCCGCGAGCTGGTCGTGAAGTTCGCCGGCTGCTACCACGGGCACGTCGACTCGCTGCTGGCCGCGGCCGGCTCCGGGCTGGCGACGTTCGGCATCCCCGGCACCCCCGGCGTGCCCGAGGGCGCCGACCGCCGCCACGCTCGTGCTGCCCTACAACGACCGGGCCGCGGTGGAGAAGGTGTTCGCCGACCACGGCGCCCGAGATCGCCTGCCTGATCACCGAGGCGTCGCCCGGCAACATGGGCGTGGTCCCGCCCGAGCCCGGGTTCAACGCGTTCCTCGCCGAGACCTGCGCCGCGACACGGCGCGCTGTTCGTCTCCGACGAGGTGATGACCGGCTTCCGGGTCTCGCGAAGCGGTCAGTGGGGCCGCGACGGTGCGGTCGAGGGCTGGCGACCCGACCTGATGACGTTCGGCAAGGTGATGGGCGGCGGCTTCCCGGCGGCGGCGTTCGGCGGCCGCGCCGACGTGATGGCGATGCTGTCGCCCGGACGGGCCGGTCTACCAGGCCGGCACGCTGTCCGGGAACCCGGTCGCGACCGCCGCCGGGCTGACCACGCTGCGGCTCGCGACCGCCGAGGTGTACGACGCCGTCGACCGCGCCGCCGCGGCATCGTGTCCGGCGCCGCGACGTCGGCGCTCACGGCGGCCGGGGTGCCCCACGTGATGCAGGCCAACGGCAACATGTTCAGCGTCTTCTTCACCCCGGAGGGCACCACGGAGGTGCCGGACTTCGACGGCGGCGTCGACGCAGGACACCGCGGCGTACGCCGCCTTCTTCCACAGCATGCTCGACCAGGGCGTCTACCTGCCCGCCGAGCGCCTACGAGGCGTGGTTCCTCTCGGCCGCGCACACCGACGACGACCTCGACCGGATCGTCGACCGCGCTCCCGGCCGCGGCCAGCGCGGCAGCCGCCGCACGGAAGGACACCGCATGAAGACCGTGGTCCACCTGCTTCGGCACGGCGAGGTGCACAACCCGCAGGGCATCCTCTACGGACGAGCGCCCGGCTACCGGCTCTCCGACGCGCGGCGAGCAGATGGCGGAGCGGGTGGCGGAGCGCGTCGGCGACCGCGACATCACGCACCTCGTCGCCTCGCCGCTCGAGCGCGCGCAGCAGACGGCCGGCGCCGATCGCGCGCAGGCCCGCGGTCTGGAGGTCACGACCGACGACCGGATGATCGAGTCGACGCAACGTGTTCGAGGGCAAGCCGTTCTCCGTCGGCGACGGCGTGCTCAAGGTGCCGTCCGCGTGGAAGTACCTGTGGAACCCGTTCCGGCCCTCGTGGGGCGAGCCCTACAAGGAGGTCGCCGAGCGGATGTGGTCGGCGCGTGCTCGACGCCCGCGACCGCGGCCGAGGGCCACGAGGCGGTGCTGGTCTCCCACCAGCTGCCGATCTGGATCGCGCGGCTGCGACGCCGAGCGCCGTCGTACCTACTTCCACGACCCGCGCAAGCGCCAGTGCACGCTGTGCAGCCTGACCTCGTTCACGTTCGAGGGCGAGCACCTGGTCTCGATCGGCTTCTCCGAGCCCGCCGGCGACCTGATCCCGGTCGGCCGACCGCAAGGCCAACTTCTCCTCCGGCGGCGACGCCTCGCCGACAACGCGCCGCCCGCCTGACCCGATGCGCCCGTCCGCCGTCGCCTCCTGCTGCCTCGTCGCCGCGCCTCCTCGCTGGGCGCGGCGCTGGCCGGCTGCGGCAGCGACGCAGTCCACGGGCGACAAGGGGTACGTCGCCGGTGACGGCTCCGTGTCCCTGGTCGCCCGTCGAGAGCCGCAAGGTCCCCGACGAGGTCAGCGGTGCCACGCTGCAGGGCAAGCAGGTGTCGCTGCAGGACTTCGCCGGCAAGCCGGTCGTGGTCAACGTCTGGGGGTCGTGGTGCGGCCCGTGCCGGGCCGAGAGCGGCAAGCTGACCGCGGCCGCGAAGAACCTCGGGTCGCCGGGCCGCCTTCCTCGGGATCAACGTCCGCGACCCCGGGAGCACGGACAAGCCGCTGGCGTTCGAGCGCCGGCTCGGGGTCGACCTACCCGAGCATCTACGACCCCGCGGGCCGCACGCTCCTCGCGTTCAACGGCACGGTCCCGCTCGCGTCGATCCCGTCCACGGTCGTGATCGACAGCAAGGGCCGGGTGGCGGCCAGCATCCTCGGCCCGGTGCCCACCGCCCGGACGCTCGAGGACCTGGTCGCCGACGTCGAGAACGGGACCCCGACGTGAGTCCGCTCGACCTCGGGTCCAGCTTCTCGGACGCCGCGGCATCGGGTCGCTGCTGATCGCGATGCCGGTCGCGATGGTGGCCGGGCTGGTCTCCTTCTTCTCGCCCTGTGTCGTCCCCCTGCTGCCGGGCTACCTCTCCTACGCGACCGGCCTGTCCGGCGCCGACCTCGAGTCCGCGCGCCGCGGCCGGATGGCGCTCGGCGGCCTGCTGTTCGTGCTCGGCTTCTCGTTCGTCTTCGTCTCCTTCGGCGCGTTCGTGGGCGCGGTCGGGGAGCTGGATGTTCGAGTACCAGCGGCAGATCACGGTCGGCCTCGGCGTGGTCACGATCCTGCTCGGCCTGGCGTTCATGGGCGTGGTGCCCTGGTTCCAGCGCGACTTCCGCGTGCACCGCGTGCCCGCCGTCGGGCTCGCCGCCGCACCGCTGCTGGGCGTCCTCTTCGGGCTCGGCTGGACGCCGTGCATCGGTCCGACGCTCACCGCCGTCCTCGGACTCGCGACCCACGAGGCGACCGCGGGCCGGGGTGCCCTGCTGGGCTTCGCCTACTGCCTGGGCCTCGGCGTCCCGTTCATCCTGGCCGGGCTCGCCTGGCGCCACATGCTCGGCACGGTCAAGTGGGTACGTCGGCACCAGGTCTGGGTCACCCGGGTCGGCGGCCTGCTGCTGGTCGCGGTCGGGCTGCTCCTGGTGACCGGCTGGTGGGACCTGCTGGTCGCCGACCTCCGCGGCTGGTTCTTCCCCGACTTCACCCCGGGCGTCTGATGCCGAGGGAAAGCCGGTCGCTCACCGACGTCCAGCCCGAGGTGGCCGCGAGCGCGCCCGTGCCGCCGCCGCCCGCCGGACCGCCGGCGATGAGCCCGGTCGAGCTCGGTCGCTGGGCCTGGCGGCAGCTCACCTCGATGCGCACCGCGCTGATCCTGCTGTTCCTGCTGGCGCTGGCCGCGATCCCCGGGTCGGTGGTTCCGCAGGAAGCGGTCGACTCGCTGCGCGCCTCGCGCTGGAAGGCCGACCACCCGGGCCTGACCCCGATCTACGAGCGGCTCGGCCTGTTCGACGTCTACGGCTCGTCCGTGGTTCGCCGCGATCTACCTGCTGCTCGTGGTCTCGCTGGTGGGCTGCATCGTGCCGCGCAGCGCCGTCTACTGGCGGGCGTTCCGCGCCCAACCGCCGCGCGCGCCACGTCACCTCGGCCGGATGCCCGACCACCGCTCGCTACGAGACCGCCGACGCGCCCGACGACGTGCTCGACCGGGCGCGCACCCTGCTGCGCGCGCGGCGCTACCGGATCCGTGACACCTCCGGCAGCGGGCCGCTGGAAGAGGCGGGTGACGCGGTCTCGGCGGAGCGTGGCTACCTCCGCGAGGCCGGCAACCTGCTCTTCCACATCTCGGTGCTGGTCGTGCTGGCCGGGTTCGCGATGGGCTCGCTGTTCGGGTTCAAGGGCGGCGTGATCGTGGTGACCGGCGACAGCTTCTCCAACACCCTCAGCCAGTACGACGACTTCGCGCCGGGTCGTGCCTTCGCCGCCGACGACCTCGCGCCGTTCAGCTTCAAGGTCGACAGCTTCGACGTCACCTTCATCCGCAAGGGCCGCTCGGCCGGTTCGGCCACGAAGTTCTTCGCCGACCTCGACGTGCAGCCGACGCCGACGTCCGCGCCCCGCAGGCAACGGATCTCGGTCAACCACCCGCTGACCATCGACGGCACCAAGGTGTTCCTGATCGGGCACGGCTACGCGCCGCACATCACGGTGCGCGACGGCAAGGGCAACGTGGCCTACTCCGGCGCCACGGTGTTCCTCCCCGAGAACGAGGCGTTCACGTCCTTCGGGGTGGTCAAGGCGCCCGACGCCGAGCCGAAGCAGATCGGGCTGGAGCGGCGAGTTCTACCCGACGTACGCGTTCACGGTGGCGACCGGACCGTTCTCGGCGTTCCCCGACGCCAAGAACCCGGCGATCTCGATGCTCGCCTACAGCGGTGACCTGGGTCTCGACACCGGCGAGGCGCAGTCGGTCTACGCGCTGGACAAGAAGGGCCTCAAGCCGATCACCAAGGCCGACGGCAAGCCGGTGCGGGTCGACCTCGCCCTCGGCAAGAGCCAGACCCTGCCCGACGGCCTCGGAACGGTGACGTTCGACGGTGTCAGCCGGTTCGTGCGGCTGCAGGTCAGCGAGAGCCCCGGCAGCAAGATCGCGCTCGCCGGCATGGTGCTGGCGCTCACCGGGCTGCTCGGCGTCGCTGTTCATCCGGCCGCGGCGGATCTGGCTGCGGGCCCGGCGCGAGGGTGACCGTACGATCGTGGAGGTGGCCGGGCTCGACCGGTCCAGCGGCGGTGACCTCACCGGCGAGCTGGACCAGATCCTCGGTGCACTCGGAGCCCGAAGGAGTCCCGCACGTGACGCACGAGCAGTTCGAGATCTTCAGCAACCAGGCCGTCGCGGCCTGCGCGCGTGCTGTACTTCCTGGCCTTCCTGGCCCAGGTCGCGGCGTACGTGAGCCGGCCGCGGGCCGCCGCCGTCGTGCCCGCCGCGCAGATCCGGGTGGGCGAGGGCGGCGTCGCCATCCAGGCGCCTCCTCCGGTCGAGCCGCCGGTCTCCCAGCGAACGGAGATGTTCGACCGGCTGGCACTCGTGCTCATCGCGTTCGCGGCACTGGTGCACCTCGCGGCTCTGGTCACGCGTGGCCTCGCCGCGGACCCGGTGCGCGTGCCCTGGGGCAACATGTACGAGTTCACGCTGACCGCGACGTTCGTCGTGGTCGCGCTCTACCTGCTGATGCACCGCCGGTTCGCGCTCGACTGGATGGCGCCGGTGATCACGCTCTTCGTGCTCACGGTCCTGATGGTCGACGTCCTGGTCCTCTACGAACCGGTCACCCCGCTGCGCGACGCGCTGCAGTCACCGTGGCTGGTGATCCACGTGGTCGCCGCGATCCTGGCGACCGGCGCGTTCACCATGGGCGGGATGGTCTCGGTGCTGTACCTGGTCAAGGAGCGCGCCCTGGCCCGCGGGCGCGGCCAGACCGGCTACCTGGCCCGGGTGCCGTCGCTGGCCGTCCTCGACCGGCTCGCCTACCGGTGGCACGCCTTCGCGTTCCCGGTGTGGACGTTCGCGGCGCTGATCGCGGGCCCGATCTGGGCGCAGTACGCCTGGGGCCGCTACTGGGGCTGGGACCCCAAGGAGGTCTGGGCGTTCATCACCTGGGTCGTCTACGCCGGCTACCTGCACGCGCGGGCGACGGCGGGCTGGAAGGGCAACCGCGCGGCGATCGTGGCGCTGGTCGGGCTGGCCACGCTGTGGTTCAACTTCGTCGGGATCAACTTCTTCTTCGGCTCCGGCAGCCAGCACTCCTACGCCGTGCAGCTCGTCGTGACCGCGGTCGGTGGTTGACGAGGCGGGCGAGCGCCGTTTCGTTTCGGGGCTGCGGCCGGCTGGCGCCCCGGTGCGGGAGAGTTCCCAAGGTATCTACGTTTTCTTCCCACCTCCCAATGCTTCTTGACATCCCAATGTCTTCTGACGCTTCCCTTGGAATGTATGCCGCTGGAGGCGTCAGAAGAGATTGGGATGTGATTCCTGCCGTGGTCAGGCGGTACGCCGGGGCTGCGGGATGCCCGAAGAATCCATAGATACCTTGGGAATTCGACCGCCCGCCTCCCATCCAGGCGCACCCCCGCACTCGGCCCGGCCCCTGGATCGTCCGCAGCACCCCCGAACCGCCGTTGGCCATCGCCCGGCCGACCGGATCCCGATGAGCTCGCCGTCGGTCTCGCCTCGCGGAGCGATCAGGATGCCTTGCCGGCCCTTGGCGTCGACGCGCCAGTCGCTGACCCCGCAGCGAAACCTAGCCCTCGTCGTCCTTCTTCTTGCGGCGCCGCTTTCGGTCGAGCTCGCGCAGGAAGTCGTCGTCGTCGTCCGGACCCACCGGACCTCGGGGTGCCGTGGTGGGCGGTGGGTTGTTGCGTCGCCCGATGGCCCAGAAGACTGCGTAGATCACCATCGCGAGAAGCATCACGTAGATGAAGACCCGGAGCACACACCCAGCCTAGGCGTCGGGTGCAACAGCCCGGCACGCGACTCGTAGGCTGGTCGGTGTGAAGGAGTTCTGGACCTACACCCTGCTGCGGGTCGTGCTGTTCGTCGGCACCACGGCGGTGGTGTGGGGCGTCTACGCGCTGGTGGCCGACACGATCAACCTGCTGGTGGTCGTGCTCGTGGCCGCCGTGATCTCCTCCGTGCTGTCGTGGAAGCTACTGGCCGGGCCGCGCAACCGGTTCGCCGCCTCGGTCGAGGCGAGGGCCTCCCGGGCCAGCGCGCGCTTCGAGCAGATGAAGGCGCGCGAGGACACCGACTGACGCAGGACCTCACAGGCCCCGCCGAGGTGCACGTCCGCGTGCTCGGGAGTCGGCACGCCCTCCCAGCGAGAGGTAGCCATGGGCGGCGCCGTCAGGAGAACAGCGGGAGCTGCTGCGCGACCGGTCCCAGGCGCAGGATCTCCTTGGCGTCGGGTGACGCCCGGCCGGTGCCGAGCAGCACGACGCGGGCGTCGTCCCACTCGGCGGGGAACGGGGTGCCGGCGAGCCCGTCGAGCACCCGCCGGGCCTCGCCGAGACCCGGCTCGGACGGGCCGCGCAGCTCTGGCAGGTGCGCGACCACATCGAGGTGGTGGATCGCCGCCTCGACCGCGAGCGTGCGCAGCAGGTCGTCGACGAGCAGCGCGTGGCCCTGGGTCTCGACCACCGTCGTTGGGTCCGTGACGCTCGCGTGCACGACCGCGGCGGCGGTCTCCGCGTGCAGACCGCGCAGCTGGTCCCAGTCCAGGAACATGCTGGCGCTGACTCGGACCCAGCGCCTGCCGTTGGCATCGCCGACCGGGTTGGCACCCCAGCCCTGCCAGTAGCTGACCGCGTCCCGATCGGGGCGCCGGGTGGTAGGCGTGTGCAGGGCGACGAGCGCCCGCTGGGCGTCCATCGTGCAGTGGAAGGTCAGGTCGCGGACGCACCAGCCCCGGGCGCCGGTGGGCGACCAGGAGTCGATCTCGTCGACGGCTGCGAGGAGGTCACGCAGGTCGGTGTACGTCGTGCGGACGAGGTCGGCTCCGGGCATGGGACCAGTCTGGCCTCAGCCGGCCGCGACCAGCAGGCCGAGCAGAATCCCGGCGCCGTACGCCAGCTCCGCGAGGCCGGTCTGCTGGAGCACCGGCACCAGCTCGCGTCCCTGCGCGCCGCCCAGCACCACCCGGGCGGCCCGGGCCGCGACCAGCAGCCCCAGCGCGCCGAGCGCGGCCCAGGTGCTGGTGGCGAGCACCAGGGCGACCAGCGCGACCAGGGCGAGTCCGACCAGCAGGGCGTAGAAGCCACGGGTGCGTTCGTCGCCGAGCACCACGGCCAGCGTGCGCTTGCCGACCTCGCGGTCGGTCGGGATGTCGCGCAGGTTGTTGGCGACCAGGATCGCGCAGGCCAGCGCGCCGATCCCGACCGCGGCGTACAGGGCCGGCAGCGTGAACGTCTCGCTCTGCACGTACGCCGTGCCGATCACGGCGACCAGCCCGAAGAAGACGAACACCATCACCTCGCCGAGTCCGAGGTAGCCGTAGGGGTGCGTGCCGCCGGTGTAGAACCAGGCGGCCAGGATGCAGGCCGCACCGACCGCCACCAGCCACCAGGCCGTGGTCGCCGCCAGCACCAGACCGAGCGCCGCGCCGACGCCGAACGCCGCGAACGCCGCGCGCTTGACGGCGCCGGGTGTGGCCGCGCCGGAGCCGACCAGCCGGAGCGGGCCGACCCGGTTCGTCGTCGGTGCCGCGGACGCCGTCGGAGTAGTCGTTGGCGTAGTTGACGCCGACCTGTAGCGCCAGCGACAGCAGCAGCGCGAGCAGCGCCTTCCACCACACCGCGTCGTGCGGTGAACGCGGCGACGCCGGTGCCCGCGAGCACGGGGGAGACCGCGGCGGGGAGCGTGCGCGGACGGGCTCCTTCGAGCCACTGCGCTGGGGTCGCCATGGTGCGGGAGTCTGTCAGCCCCGCACCGGCCGGATGTCAGGCGGGGTTGTGGGGAAACCGCGGCCCATCACCCAGTGCCACCGCTGGGCTAGCGTGACGCCGGTGAGCAGCCTGCGTCCCGTCTCCGGCACCGCGGAGGAGATCACCGACCTGCTCGCGGACTGGCTCGCCGCTCCGACCGCGGAGCCGTTGCTGATCGAGACCTCCGGGTCGACCGGCCCGCCGAAGCGGGTGGCGCTCTCCCGGGACGCCGTGCGTCGCCTCCGCGCGGGCCACGCACGACCGGCTCGGTGGTCCGGGACGCTGGACGTTGCTGCTGCCCCCGTCGTACGTCGCCGGCGTGCAGGTGATCGTGCGCGCGCTGCTGGCCGGCGACCGCGCCGGACCACGCGCTGACCGCCCGCGAGGAGCGGTCCTACGTCTCGGTGGTGCCCACCCAGCTCGCGCGGATGCTCGACGATCCGGCGGACAGTCGACCTGCTGCGCAGCTACGACACCGTGCTGGTGGGCGGCGCGTCGTTCGACCCTGGCCTGCGGGCGCGCGCCGGCGATGCCGGCGTGCGCGTGGTGGCGACCTACGGGATGAGCGAGACCTCCGGCGGCTGCGTGTACGACGGCCTGCCGCTGGACGGGGTGGCGGTGAAGATCGGCGCCGACGGGCTGGTGCGGCTGGCCGGGCCGGTGCTCTTCGACGGGTACGACGGCGACCCGGAGCTGACCGCGAGCGTGATGGAAGGCGACTGGTTCGTGACCTCCGACCTGGGCGAGCTCGACCACGACGGACGGCTGCGGGTGCTGGGCCGGTCCGACGACGTGATCAACACCGGCGGGGTGAAGGTGCCAGCGTCGGCCGTTGCGCGCCGACTGCGCGCGCATCCGTCGGTGATCGCGGCCGAGGTGGTCGGCGTGCCCGACCCGGAGTGGGGCGAGCGCGTCGTCGCCGTCGTCGTCGGCGAGGGCTCGGTCTCGACGAGGCGCGGGACTGGGTGGCGGCCGAGCAGCCGCGCACCTGGGCGCCACGCGAGGTGGTCGTGATGGACGAGATTCCCTTGCTGGACAACGGGAAAGTCGACCGAATCGCCCTGAAGGAGCTCCGGTGAAGGTCTACTCGATCCCGTTGCGCACGCGGTTCCGCGGCATCGACGTGCGGGAGGGTGTGCTGCTCGACGGTCCGGAGGGGTGGGGCGAGTTCAGCCCGTTCCTGGAGTACGGCGACCCCGAGGCGGCGCCCGTGGCTTCGTTGCGCGATCGAGGCCGCCGTCGACGGGTGGCCGCCGCCGGTGCGCGACGTCGTGCCCGTGAACGTGACGGTGCCGGCCGTCCCGGCCGAGCAGGCGCACACGATCGTGTCCCGAGGGCGGCTGTGCGACCGCGAAGGTCAAGGTGGCCGAGCCCGGACAGACGATCGGCGACGACGAACGACGCGTCGAGGCGGTGCGCGACGCGATCGGACCGGACGGGGCGATCCGCGTGGACGCCAACGGGGGCTGGGAGGTCGACGAGGCGGTGACCGCGATCCGGCTGCTCGACCGGGCCGCAGGTGGGCTGGAGTACGTCGAGCAGCCGTGTGCCAAGGTCGAGGACCTCGCCGCCGTACGACTCGAGGTCGACGTGCCGATCGCGGCGGACGAGTCGATCCGACGGGCCGAGGACCCCTACCGGGTGCGCGACCTGCACGCCGCCGACATCGCGGTGCTGAAGGTGCAGCCGCTCGGCGGGGTGCGTGCCTGCCTGCGCATCGCCGAGGAGATCGGGTTGCCCGTGGTGGTGTCGAGCGCGCTGGAGACGTCGGTCGGGATCGCTGCCGGCGTCGCGCTGGCGGCCGCGCTGCCGGAGCTGCCCTACGCGTGCGGGCTGGCGACCGTCCAGCTGCTCAGCGACGACGTGATCGACATGCCACTGCTGCCGGTCGGGGGCGTGCTGCCGGTGGCGCGGCCGATGCCGTCGCCCGAGGCCCTCGACCGGCTCGCGGCGGCGCCCGACCGGGTGGCGCACTGGGAGGCCCGACTGCAGGCGGTCGAGAGGCTGGTCCGGTGACGTCCACCGAGCTGGCCCGCGACCTGGTCTCCCGTCTGGTCGCCGCGGGGGTCGAGCACCTGGTGCTGTGCCCCGGTTCGCGGAGCGCACCGCTCGCGTTCGCGTCGTACGACGCCGCGGAGGCGGGCCGGATCACGCTGCACACGCGGATCGACGAGCGCACGGCCGGCTTCCTCGCGCTCGGTCTGGCCAAGGGCAGCCACCGCCCCGCCGTCGTCTTCTGCACGTCGGGCACCGCCGCCGCGAACCTCCATCCGGCCGCGCTCGAAGCCGCGCACGCCGGCGTGCCGCTCGTCGTCGTGACCGCCGACCGGCCGGCATCGATGCGCGGGACCGGCGCCAACCAGACCACCGACCAGGTCGGCCTCTTCGGCGACGCCGCCCCCACGATCGACGTGGCCTCGGCCGACGACCTGGCCGGGCTGGTCGTGGGCGAGGGGCCGGTGCACGTGAACGTGCAGTTCGTGGAGCCGCTGGTGCCGGGGGTGGGCCGGTTACCACGGTCCCGTGGTAACCAGCCACTTCCCTATGGGAGTACGCGTAGGGAAGTTACCGGATACCACGGGACCGTGGTATCCGGCGGCGACACCATCCACCTCCCCGCCGGCCCCCGCACCGTCGTGGTCGCCGGGGACGACGCTGGCCCACCGGCACGCCAGCTCGCCGAGAACGCTCGCTGGCCATTGCTCGCCGAGCCGTCCAGCGGGTCGCGCACGGGGGACAGCGCGATCCGTACCTACCGGATCCTGCTCGGCGGCGACCTCGCCGGCCGGATCGAGCGAGTCGTGGTCTTCGGGCACCCGACGCTCTCCCGGCCGGTGACCCGGCTCCTCGGCAGCGGCGCCGAGGTGGTCTCCGTGCCGCCGCGCGGCCGCTGGACCCAGCGGCCGCACCCGGTCACGCGGCACGCCCGGGCGGTCACCGCCGACCCGGACGAGACCGGCTGGTTCGAGGAGTGGAAGGCGCGCGACGCCGAGGTGTCCCGCGCGCTCGACGACCTGGTCGAGGCCGACGGGCTCGGCCCGCTCGCCGTGGCGCGCGAGGTGAGCGCCGCGCTGCCGCCCGGCGGTCAGCTCTACGTCGGCGCCTCGAACCCGATCCGCGACCTGGACCTGATGGCCGCCCACTACGAGGTGGGCCGGCGGCGCAAGGTGCTGGCCAACCGGGGGCTGTCCGGGATCGACGGCACCGTGTCCAGCGCGATCGGCGCGGCGCTCACCCGGCCGGACGCGCGCAACCTGCTGCTGGTCGGCGACGTGACCTTCCTGCACGACATGACGGCGCTGGTGATCGGCCCCGACGAGCCCCGCCCGGACCTGACCGTGGTCGTGGTGAACGACGACGGCGGCTCGATCTTCGCGGTCCTCGAGCAGGGCGACCCGTCGTACGCCGACCGGTACGAGCGCCTCTTCGGCACACCGCACGGTGTCGACCTGGCCGCCCTGTGTGCCGCGACCCGTACGCCGCACTGGCGGGTGGAGTCGGTGCCCGAGCTGCGTCAGGCGCTGGACAGTCCCAACGGCGGCATCGAGGTGGTCGAGGTGCGCTGCCGGCGCGACAACCGGCGGGCGCTAGACCAGGCCATCCGGGCGCTGGCGCACACTGGGACACATGCCGAAAGACCCCACTGAGTCGCTCGCAAGCTCACGATTCCGCGGGGACCTAACATGCTGAGCCGTGACCTGGCGATCGCCCTGCGCGACGCCGGTCTGGACTGGACGCCGGTGAACGGCGACCGCTTCCTGGTGCCCGACCGCGACCTCGACGACGAGATGTTCGTGCTCAGCGACATGGTGATCGAGGAGGTCCGGCTGCCCGACGGCACCCCGGTGCTCGCGTTCAACGGCACCACCGAGTGGGCGCTCGACGCGCTCGAGGCGTCCGAGGCGGTCTGGGTGCCGCGCGAGGACCAGCTACGGGTGCTGCTCGGCGAGACCTTCGAGTCCCTCGAGCCGCTTCCCGAGCCCGGCGGCGGCTTCGCGGTCACCGCCTCCGGCGAGAGGTACGTCGACGTCACCGCCGACAACGCCTACGCGCGTGCCTTGCTGGGCGTGCTCAGCCGATGATCGCGTCCATCTCCACCTCGACCCGCCACCCGGGGTCGAGCAGGCCGGCCACCACCACGGTCGTCGAGGCCGGGCGCACCTGCGCGAACACCTCGCCGTGCGCCCGCCCCGCCTCCGCCCAGTCGGCCGCGTCCACCAGGTAGGTGCGGGTGCGCACCACGTCGGTCACAGCCGCGCCGAGCTCCACGAGGGCCCGGATCGCGATGTCGAGGCACCGCCTGGTCTGTGCGTGCACGTCGCCCGGTGCGAACACCGACCCGTCGTCGGCCACCGGCGCCGTCCCCGACACGGCCACCACGTTGCCGACCCGGAACGCGCGGGAGAAGCCGATCTGTGGCTCGTACGGCGAGCCGGAGCCGACCCGCAGGCGGTCTGCGCACATGTCCCGAGGATGGCAGCAAGGCCGATCAAACAACAGGGCCGGAGCCGGGGGGACGATCGGGCCATGACCGCAGCAACGTCCACCGCGCACGACACGTTCACGGCCTTCGTGGACGTGCTCGCGGCAGCGCTGGACGACCACGACGCCTCGGGCGAGGAGCTGGCGGGACGGCTGTACCTGTCCCGCTTCCACCTCGACCGCGTGGTCTCCTCGGTGGCCGGCGAGCCGCCGCGCCGGTTCCGGCGCCGGATCCTGCTCGAGCGCGCGGCGTTCCGGCTCCTGTCAACCACCCGCCCGGTCCTCGACATCGCGGTCGAGGCGGGCTACGGCTCGCAGGAGGCGTTCACGCGTGCCTTCGCTCGGGCGTACGGCGACCCGCCGGCCCAGTGGCGCAGGAGCCCGCGCGCGATCCGGATCGAGGCCCCGAGCGGCGTGCACTTCCATCCACCCGGCAGCATCCGGCTGCCCGCACGAGACAAGGTGAGCTCCATGGACCTCCTGACCCGCATGGTCGAGCACCACGTCTGGCTGACCGGCGAGATCCTCCGGTGCGCCGCGCGCGTCTCCGACGCCCAGCTCGACGAGCCGATCGTGATCAACGTCGACGACGATCCCGACCCGAGCACGCTGCGCCGGATCCTGTCCCGGCTGATCGGCCAGATGGGCATGTGGAACGCCGCGATGGCCGACCGTCCCTACGACTGGTCGGTCGAGGAGCACGAGTCGCTGAGCTCGATGCGGGAGCGGCTCGCGAGCGAGGGGCCGACGTACCTCACGCACGTCCGAGAGGTGGTCGAGACCGGTCGTCTCGACGACACGTTCGTGGACGCGCTCTGCGAGCCCGCCGAGGTGTTCACGTACGGCGGCATGGTTGCGCACGTGCTCACGTTCGCGGCGCACCGCCGGACGCTCGCGGTTCTGGCCCTGGACAAGTACGGCGTGACCGATCTCGGCTGGGGCGACCCCATGCGCTGGGTGGCCGAGAGCCCCGCCTGACCTTGACCGCTCAGCCGCGGCAGCGGCTAGGTTCATGGGATGGGGATGTTCCGCCGCCGCCGACGCGCCATGGTCCCTGACCGTGCTCGTGAGCCGGACCCCGGACTCCCGATGTTCGCTTCGGGCCTGCAGGCGGCGCGGTTCGCCGCGCTGGCACGGCAGGTGTTCGCCGAGCACGGCATCGAGTGCACGTACGACGACGGCTACCTGCGCGGCACCGACGGCCGGAGCTACGGGCTGACCAACGTCGCCCTCCTCGCGGTGCAGGAGTCGGAGCGCAACTGGCCGGCCCTGCTGTCGCAGCACGTGGACGGCATCGTCGCCGCGCACCTGACGCCCAAGGAACGCGACCTCGAGACCGTCCGGGACCGCCTCTACCTCCGGCTCTGGGCGACCGATGACCTGCCGATGCGGCCCGACTCCGCGGAGGCGCTGGGCGACGGGCTGGTCGGGCTGGCGTCGATCGACCATCCCGAGCACGTCGAGACCCTGGCCGGTTCCCACGACATCGCCCTGCTCGGCGGTTGGGCCGGCATCCGCGAGGCGGCGCTGGCCAACCTGGCCCGGCTGCGCGCCGACGACGTCGTCCCGCTGGGCGACGACACCCAGTCGCAGGTGCACCTGAGCATCGGCGGCTTCTTCAACGCCAGCCGGGTGTTCACCATGAACCAGCTCCTCCGCGAGGACTTCCTGATCGAGTCGCCCGCACACGGCGTGCTGTTCGTCGTACCCAACCGGCACCTGGTCGCCGTCCACCCGATCTCCGGCATCGGCATGGTGCACGCGACGACGACGCTGATCCGCGTCGCGCAAGGGGAGTACGACGTGCCCGGCTCGATCAGCCCGCACGTGTGGTTCTGGCGCGACGGCGAGGTCCAGCAGGTGACCCGGCCGGCTGAGGAGTCGACCGTCGAGCTGCACGTGGAGGGCATGCTCGAGCAGGTGATGCGCGAGGTCGGGCTGATCGAGGACGACTCCTGACCTGAGGACTGGGAGGATGGCCCGGTGCACATCGCCCTGGGCCTGGTCGTCCTGGTCGCCACGGTCATCGCGGTCACGGCGGTCTGCAAGCGCTACGACCTGTCGTCCCCGCTGGTCCTGATCGTCGTCGGCATCGTCGCGTCGTACCTCCCGTTCGTGCCGGAGGTGACGCTACGGCCCGTGGTGGTACTGGTGGGGCTGCTGCCGCCGCTGCTCTACTCGGCGGCGCTGAACACCTCGCTCGTCGACTTCAATGCCAACCGGCGTCCGATCCTGCTGCTGTCGGTGGGCCTGGTCGTGGCCACGACACTGGGGGTCGGCGTGGTCGCGCACTGGCTGGTGCCGGGCCTGTCCTGGGGGCTCTCGTTCGCGATCGGCGCCGTCGTCGCACCTCCGGACGCCGTCGCCGCGACCGCGATCGGTCGCCGGATCGGCCTGCCTCGCAGGATCGTCACGATCCTCGAGGGCGAGTCCCTGCTCAACGACGCCACCGCCCTGGTGGCACTACGCACCGCCCTGGCCAGCACCGTGGCGTACCAGCTCCTCGCCCGCGACTTCGTGGTCGCGGCCGGAGGCGGTGTGCTGGTCGGCTTGGTCGTGTTCGTGGTCGTCGGCAAGGTGCGCCGCCGGCTGACCGACCCCCTGCTGGACAGCGGCCTGTCGTTCATCACCCCGTTCGCGGCGTACGTCGCGGCGGAGGAGATCACCGCCAGCGGCGTGATCGCGGTCGTGGTCGCCGGCCTCCTGCTCGGCCACAAGGCCCCGATCCTGCAGACCGCGCAGTCGCGGATCCAGGAGCAGATGAACTGGAACACCATCGCCTTCCTGCTGGAGGGCGGTGTCTTCCTGCTGATCGGCCTGCAGGCGAGGTCGATCATCACCAACGTCGGCAACGAGGACGTGACTCTGCAGCGGGTCGTCGTGATCTGCGCCGCGGTGCTGCTGGCCGTGATCGTGATCCGGCTGGTGTGGGTCTTCGCCGCCCGCTACCTGCTGATCCGGCCGGGGCCCGACCCGGTGACCCGGCGCCGGCCACCGTGGACCTACACCTTCCTGATCGGCTGGGCGGGCATGCGGGGCGTCGTGACGCTCGCCGCGGCGTTCGTGATCCCCCCGGGCACACCGCACCGGGAGCTGCTCCTCCTGGTCGCCTTCACCGTCACCGCGGGCACGCTGTTCCTGCAGGGACTGAGCCTGCCGTGGCTCGCCCGCCGGCTGCGGGTGCCGTCGCCCGACCCGCTCGCGGACGCCCTGGCCCGCGCCAACCTGCTGCAGCAGGCTTCCCAGGCCGGCTTCGCCGCGCTCGAGGAGATCGACGACGCGGACCCCTACGGCGTGCGTGCGCAGATCGAGGACCGGCTCGAGCGGCGCAACTTCTCCGCCTGGGAGTCGCTGGGTGCCAGCGACGACGAGACGCCGAGCGAGGCCTACGCCCGGCTCCGGCGCGAGATGATCAACGCGGAGCGCAAACACGTGCTGGAGGTACGCAGCACCGGCACCGTCGCCCACGACGTGGTGCGGCAGGTGCTGGCGTTGCTCGACGTCGAGGAGTCCATGTTGGAGTACAGCGATCGGGAACGGGCCGCGGTGCGCGCCGCCACCCCGGTGTCCCTTGAAGGTGACTGCGAGCACCTGCGCGCGGTCCAGAAGCCGGTTGAGCCGAACACGCCCGGCGAGTGCGCGACCTGCCTCGCCGAGGGCCTGGTCTGGGTGCACCTGCGGATGTGCGTCGGTTGCGGAAACATCGGCTGTTGCGACTCCTCGCCGGGTCGCCATGCCAGTGCCCACCACCGCGAGACCGGACACCCGGTGATGCGCTCGGCCGAGCCCGGTGAGGACTGGCGCTGGTGCTTCGTCGACGAGGTCGCGGGCTGACCGGGTGATCGACTGGCTGGGGGAGCGCAGCATCGTAGAGCTGGTGCTGCTTGCCCTCCTCGTGTTCGTGGTGCTGGCGATCGGCGCAGCCCTGCTCACGCGGGTGCTGGTACGACGCGGCCTCCGCACGCCGTTCGCGATCCGGCACCTCAACCGGATGAGCCAGTCACTGGTCGACCTGATCAAGCGGCCGATCACGATCGCCGTGCTCGACGAGGTCGCCGCCGTGATCCAGACCGGCCACTACACCAGGAACATGTCCGCGGCGCTGGTCGAGAACCACGACGAGCTGAAGCGACTGGTGGCCGAGAAGGTGCGCGAGGACCCGGCCCTCGGGTTTGTGGGCCGGCTCCCCGGCTACGACGCCGTCGTCGGCCAGGTGAGCGAGACGACCCTGCGGGTGCTGATCGAGATGCTGGGAGACCCGCGCATGGACGAGCTGGTCTCCGACCTGCTGCGCAACAACCTCGAGCAGATCAAGAGCGCGGTGCGCGAGCGGCAGAACGAGGACGTGCCGCCGCACACGCCGCCCGACCCGTCGCCGATGGTGGGGCGCCCGCGACCGCGGGGCTGAGACCCACCCCAGCCCGCGCAGAGCCAGCACCGCGATCGTCACACCGGACACGAGGCCGGTGAGCAGGCCGGACAGGACCGCTTCGCGCACGCCCGGATTCTGGTGGTGGAGGCGGGTCTCCGGCGACACGATCAACCGTGTCGCTCCGCCGCTGCCGCGCTGTCATCCTTGGCCGGTGCTGACCAAGCGAGTGCGGATGCCCGCCGTACTGCGCGACGAGCCGCAGTACCGGCTCCTCTTCGGCAGCCAGGTGCTCTCGATCCTCGGCGACAGGGTCACCCAGATCGCGCTGCCGTTCGCCGTGCTCTCCATCGGGGGCGGGGTCAAGGACGTCGCGCTGGTCTCGACCGCGCAGTTCCTGCCGTTCGTGCTGCTCGCCGTGCCGGCCGGGGTCTGGGCCGACCGGCTCGACCGCAAGCGGATCCTGATCGCTTCCGACGCCGTCCGCATGGTCACCCAGGCGCTCGCCGCGACGCTGCTCCTCACGGACTCGGCCGACACGGTGCACCTGGTGGTGCTCGCCGCGGTGTTCGGGGCCGCCGATGCCTTCTTCGCGCCGGCGTTCAGCGGACTCCTCCCGACCACGGTCAGCCCGGTCAACGTGCAGCCCGCGAACGCCCTGCGAGGCTTGACGTTCTCGCTCGGCAACGTGATCGGGCCGGCGATCGCCGGAGTGCTGATCGCCTTCGCCGGTGGCCCCGGAGGGGCACTGGTCTTCGACGCGGTGACGTTCGCCGTGTCGCTGCTTCTGCTGCTGCCGCTGCGACCCCGGGTTGTCGGGCAGGCGTTGGCGGAGGAGGACCCGACGGCGACGACGAACCATTTCTGGACCAGCCTGCGCGAGGGGTGGGGCGAGGTGGTCGGCCGCAGCTGGGTGGTCGGCTTCCTGGTCGGCATGAGCGCGTACCACGTCGCCGTGCTCCCCTCGATCTTCGTGATCGGTCCGGTGCTGATGCAGCGGCAGTACGACGGTGCGCAGTCGTGGGCACTGATCACGGTGTTCTTCGGCGTCGGCAGCATCCTCGGTGACCTGCTCCTGCTGGTCTGGCGACCCCGGTTCGCGCTGCGGGTCGCGGCGCTGATGCTGATCGGCTCGTCCCTGCAGGCGGCGTTCATCGGCAGCGGCCTCGGGGTCTGGGCGATCGGGGTTTTCGAGCTGCTCGCGGGAGTCTGTGTGACCTGCACGTTCACGCTCTGGGAGACGTCGCTGGGCGAGCACATCCCCGAACGCTCGCTGTCGCGCGTCTCCAGCTACGACTACCTGACCAGCGCCGGAATGATCCCGCTCGGCAACCTGCTGGCCGGGCTGGCGACGGTCGCGCTTCGGCGTCCACCAGACCCTGGTGGGGATGACGGTGATCGGGGTCGCCATCTCGGTGGCCGTCGCCGCGATCCCGGCAGTTCGTCGGCTGCCCCGGGGAGCGCTCGAGGAGGCCTCCTAGGCTGGGGCGCATGAGGATCACGAAGTTCGGCCACGCCTGCGTCCGGATCGAGCACGACGGCAAGCAGGTCGTCATCGACCCCGGCGGCTTCACAGACCAGGAGGTCGTCGACGGCGCCACCGCCGTACTCGTCACCCATGAGCACTTCGATCACCTCGACGAGGGCAACCTGCGCGCCACCGACGCGCCGATCTACACGATCCAGGCCGTGGTCGACCAGCTGCCGCCGGACCTCGCCGAGCGCGCGACCGTCGTACAGCCGGGCTCGTCCTTCGACGCCGGGTTGCCGGTCACATCGGTGGGGGAGATGCACGCGGTGATCCACCCGTCGTTCCCGCGTTTCCACAACAGTGGCTACCTGGTGACCGCGGGCGACACGACGCTCTACCACCCGGGCGACTCGTTCGAGCCCCCCGGTCACCCCGTCGACGTCCTGTGCGCACCTGTCAGCGGCCCGTGGCTGAAGATGGCCGAGGTCCTGGACTTCAGCCGGGCCGTGGGAGCGGCCCGAACGATGGCGATCCACGATCGGCTCCTGAGCGACGTGGGGCTCGGCATGTTCGACCAGCGGATGCCGGCATTCCTCGAGGGCGTCGGGACGTACCGGCGGGTTGCCGACGGGGACGACCTGTAGGTCGACCGCCCCCGGGCTCGGGCAGGCGCTGGTTGAGGAGGTGCTGCAGCCGTCCGGTGGTCGAGCAGCGAGCGCCAGCGAGAGCTCCCCGGTGGTCGAGCAGCGAGCGCCAGCGAGAGCTCCCCGGTGGTCGAGCAGCGAGCGCCAGCGAGAGCTCCCCGGTGGTCGAGCAGCGAGCGCCAGCGAGCGAGTGTCGAGACCCCAACATCCAGGTCTCCAGAAACAGTCGAAGAACTTGTCCACATTCCGGAATTTGGGCCGGTTCCCGGGCCTGGACTGTCGGTGGTCGATGCCAGAATTCCCTGTATGACAACGGCATTCGACGACACCGACCAGCCACCCGGTCACGTCCACGATCGCCGCCATCACCCAACAGCTCCGCGAGGTCGCCGACCTCGGGCTGTGGACCCTGCGCCCGGCCGAGACCGAGACCAACCTGACCGCCCTGGCCCAGCTGCGGCACCAGATCACCGAGCTCGAGCTCCGCCACGCCCACCACGCCGACCACCTCGACCTCGGCGCTCAAGCCGGTGCCACCGACACCGCGCAGCCTACTGGGCCAACCAGACCCGGCAGACCAAGCGGGACGCCAAACGTCGCCTCGCTCTCGCCAACGCGCTGGACTGCGACCACGAGCCGGTCCGGGACGCGATGGCCGCCGGCCGCGTCTCCGAGGACCAGGCGGTGGTGATCGTCAAGGGCGTCGACGCGCTCCCGGTCGAACACCGCCGCGAGGCCGAGAACCACCTGATCGGCCTTGCCGCCGAGCACGACCCGGTCGCGCTGCGCCGGATCGCGCACCACATCCTCGAGGTCGTCGCCCCCGAGATCGCCGAAGAACACCAGCTCAAGGCCCTGCAACGCCAAGAAGCACTCGCCGAGGAAGCCTGCCGGTTCACCATCGCCGACGACGGGCACGGGCTGTGCCACGGCCGGTTCACCCTCCCCGCACCGGTCGGGGCGATGCTCAAGCAGGCGGTGCTCGCGATCAACTCACCCAAACACCGCCGCCACTCCGGCACCCCCAAAGGGCTCGGGCACGCGTTCTGCGAGTACGTCACCCGCTACCCGATCGACCGGCTCCCCCAGGCCGGCGGCGTGGACGCCACGATCGTGGTCACCATGACCCTGGAGAACCTGCTCGGCGACAGCCACGCCCCGGCGGTGTTGGACACCGGGGACCCGATCACCGCCGACCAGGCCCGCAAGCTCGCCTGCGAGGCCGGGATCATCCCGATGGTCCTGAGTGGGAAGTCCAAGACCCTCGACCTCGGCCGCCGCAAACGCCTCTACGACCGCTACCAGCGGATCGCGATCCGACACCGCGACCAGCACTGCACAGCACAAGGCTGCGACTGGCCCGCAGCCCTGTGCCACGTCCACCACAACATCCCCTGGAGCCGGGGCGGGAAGACCGACATCGGCGACGGACGCCTGCTGTGCCCGCGGCATCACTCCTACGCACACTCACCGAAGCACGAGATGAAGACCATCCCCAACGGACGCGTCATCTTCAGCCGGACGTGAGCGACTCCACGCACCCGACAACCCGCACCCGGAGCACCGAGGACCAGGCTCAGCACGACATCACGATGCCCATCCGGCACCCGATGTGGTTGCCTGTTATCCATCCGGACGCGGCAGGGTGACGAACCACCCCCGTCGTCCCACCAACTGGAGTCTCCGTGCGCAAGTTCGTGTCCCTCGTCGCCGTGGCCGTTGCCGCGTGCGCCGTGGTGGTCGCGCTCCCGAAGGATGCGCCGGCACGTCGGCCCGGCACGTCGTACACCGTCCTCCAGATGAACCTGTGCCTGTCCGGCATCTCCGGCTGCTACCCCCGCACCGCCTACCCGGACGTCCTCGACGAGGCCGCGGCTCAGGTCGTCGACCACGAGCCGCAGGTGGTCACGCTGAACGAGGCATGCAGCGGCGACGCCCGGGCGATGGCGGACCTGACCGGCTACCACCTGCGTTTCGCCACTGTCGACTACGGTGCGGGGGCGCTGCCCTGCGTGAAGCCCGGCGGCAGGGGCCTCTTCGGGATCGCGGTGCTGACCAAGGCCCCGATCGTCTCGTCCCGGGACCGGGCGTTCTCCGTGCAGGCGGACTTCGAGGAACGGCGCTGGGTGTGCGCCACGACAACGCGCGCCGTGACCGCATGCACCGCGCACCTGAGCACCCGTGGCACGGCAAACGCGCGACGGGCCAACGACGCCGAGTGCCGCGAGCTGCGTGGTGTCCTGGCTCGGTACGACGCGGCCGGCACGACCGTCTTCGGCGGCGACGTGAACCGCCAGAGGCCATGCGCACCGCGCACCATGTGGGCGACGGAGGACACCGCAGCCGCGCAGTCGTCCGGCATCCAGCACGTCTACGGCAGCACCACGCTCGACGCGCCCACCACGGAGGTGACGGCGGCCGTCTACACCGACCACGACTTCCTCCTCGCGGCCGGTCGGCTCTACGCTCGACCCCGTGGCGAGGGTTGATCCCGACGACGACAGCATCAGGCGGTTCGTGGCGCTCCACTACCGCTACGACCCGGCGCGACATGAGCGTCGCGACGTCGTGGTCGCGGCCTTCGACCACGAGCATGAGCTGGTGGCGTTCCTGGACGGCGAGAGCGACGCCCTGAAGGCGCGCCAAGCGGCCGGTGACGCCGACAGCCACGAACGCATCACCGGTGTCGTCATGGAGCCCGGCGACCACGAGACCGCGCAGGACCAGCGGCTCCGGCGGCGCGCGCTCCACCACGGGGTGCGGCCGCACGACCCGGAGGCCACGGGCTGACTCAGCTGGTGCCGGTCAGGGACTGCTCCAGCGTGCGGGCGGGGTGACCGGTCAGGCGTTCCACGTCGTCGGTGACCCGCGCGACCTCGCCGTTCCGGATCGCGGTGTAGGTGCTCACCCACGCGTCCAGCTGCCACTGCTCGGCGCCGTACGACGAGCGCGAGGCGTAGGCCTCGTCGATCGTCTCGTCGTGGAAGCTCAGCCCGCGACCGAGCACCTTGCCGGCTCGGGCCGCGATCTCCGACATCGTCAGCGCCTCCGGGCCGGTGAGCTCGTACGTCGCGCCGGCGTGCGCGCTGGGATCGCGCAGGACCACGGCGGCGACGTCGGCGACGTCGGCCCTGGCGACCGCAGCGACCCGACCGTCACCGGCGGGGCCACGGATCACGCCCTGCTCGTCGGCGAAGTAGGGCACCAGGTCGGCGTAGAAGTTGTCGCGCAGCAGCGTGTACGCCATCCCGCTGTGCTTGATCGCCTCCTCGGCGTCGGCGTGGTCGCGGCCGAGGGTGAAGTCGGCGTCGGGGGAGGCGCCGGAGAAGGACGTGTACACGATGTGTCCCACGCCTGCGCGGGCGGCGGCGTCGATGAAGGCGCGGTGCTGGTCGCGTCGGTCGAACGCCTCGGCGGCCGACACCATGAACAGGGTGTCGACTCCTGCGAGCGCGTCCGTGGCGTCGGGACCGTACGGTGCGACGCGCACCTCCGAGCCGGCGATGTCCGGGGCGCGTGACGCGTCACGCACGAGCAGGATCGGCGCGAGGTCGCTGAGCTGCGCGGCGACGCGGCCGCCGAGCTGGCCGGTGGAACCGGTGAGGGCAAGGGTCATGCGGGGGCAACCCGCGACGGGTCGCGGGGGATTCCCCGCCGGCCCACGCCCCTGGACCGGTCAGTGGCCCGGTGTGAACCGGAGGGGATACGCCACGGGGCCTGTGTTGCCCGAGACCGGGAGCCAGCGACCGGGTCCGTCGGCCACCGCGTCCGGCATCCGTCTCGCCAGCAGGGGCAGCGCAACGGCCATGTCCGTACGTGCGACGAAGTGCCCCAGACAGTGGTGGACACCCGAGCCGAAACCGAGGTGCGGCGGCCGGAGCGCGGTGATGTCGAACGACGGGTCCGGCATCGCCGACGGGTCGGTGCCGGCCGCGTGCGACATCATCTGCACGATGCCGCCGCGCGGGATGTGCAGGCCCTGGAAGTCGACGTCCTCGACCGCCTCGCGGGTCACCCAGGTGACCGTCGGGTTGACCCGCATCACCTCCTCGACAGCCTGACCGCCGAGCTCGGGACGCTCACCCAGGAGCCGCCACTGGTCCGGGTGCGCGAGCAGTGTCTGCACCGCGAGCCCGAGCTGGTTGCGGGTGGTCTCCATGCCCGCGAAGGCGAGGAACACCAGCGAGACGCCGAGCTCGTGCCGGCTCAGCCGGCCTCCGCCCTCCTCGTCGACCGCCTGAACGAGCGTGGTGACCAGGTCGTCCTGCGGGTGTACGACGCGGTCGGCGACGACGCCGTCCAGGTAGCCGTGCAGGCCGTCGAGGGCGGCTTCGATCGCCGGAAGGTCGGCGGCCACGCCGATGCCGAACGACTTGCCGAGGTCGTCCGCCCAGTGCGCCACCTCGGGCCAGGCGTCCTCAGGCAGCCCGAGCAGCACGCAGATGATCCGCGAGGCGTAGGGCTCCGCGAACTGGGAGACGAACTCGACCCGTCCCTGGGACGCGAACCCGTCGATGAGCTCGTTCGCGAGCGCCTGGAAGCGCGGTTGCATGGCGGCGATCGCCTTGTTGCGGAAGGCGGGCATCAGCAGCCGCCGGATCCGGCTGTGGTCGTCGCCCTCGAGGCTGAGCAGCGTCTCCTGCCACCAGTCGCTGAACATCCCGGAGTGGATGCCGTTCTGGGCCGGCCAGCGGGCGTTTCCCTGGCGGAACCGGCGGTCCTTGAGCAGCGCGCTCGCCTCGGCGTAGCGCAGCACCGCCCAGCCCCAGTTGGTCTCGACGTACCAGCTCTCCTCGCGCGCGGCGTGCACGCGCTCCGACGTCACGTCGAACGTCGGGTCGGAGAGGTCGAAGCGCTCCATGTCCGCATCCTGCCGGGTGTGCGGCCTACTCGCCGAGGGCGTCCCGCACCGGCACCAGCTTCGCCTGCGCTTCGGCCAGCTCGGCCTCCGGGTCGGAGCCGCCGACGATGCCGCAGCCGGCGAAGAGCCGGACGGTGTCGCCGCGCAGCTCGGCGGAGCGCAGCGCGATGCCGAACTCGCCGTCGCCGCGAGCGTCCATCCAGCCGACGGGTGCCGCGAAGCCGCCGCGCGGCATGCCCTCGATCTCCGCGATCAGCGCGACCGCGGTCTTGGTCGGGGTGCCGCCCACGGCTGCGGAGGGGTGGAGAGCCGCGGCCAGCTCGAGGGCGTTGGCTCCCGCCGTGCCGTTGACGCGTTGCTGGGCCGGGTCGTGCACGACGGCCGTCACGTCCGTGGCCAGGTGCATGACGTTGGGCAGGTGCAGCACGAACGGCGCGTCGGGCAGGTTCATCGAGTCGCAGTACGGCGCCAGCGAGTCGGCGACCGAGCGCACGGCGTACTCGTGCTCCTCGAGGTCCTTCGACGACCGGGCCAGGGTCGCGGCCAGCGACAGGTCGCGCTCGTCGTCGCCGGTGCGACGGATCGTGCCGGCCAGCACGCGGGAGGTGACCAGGCCCTTCTCGCGTCGCACCAGCAGCTCGGGCGTCGCGCCGAACATGCCGTCGACGTGGAACGTCCAGCACATCGGGTAGCTCGCGGCCAGCCGGCGCAGCGGCCAGCGGACGTCGATCGGTCCGGGTGCGGTCGCGACCAGGTCGATCGCGAGCACCACCTTCTCGAGGTCGCCGGCGTCGATGCGAGCGACCGCGTCTGCGACGACGCCCTCCCACGAGGCGCCGCTGAGGGCGCCGTCGGAGAACGTGACCGGGCCCGGTGCGGGTGGGGCGGGCTGCGGCATCGGCTCGGGTACCTCGACGAGGGGCTCGTCGTCGGTGCGGATCGTCGTCATCCACGCGGTGCCGCCCCGGCGACCGACCACGCACGCGCGGCACGACCAGCACCGACTCGCCGGGCTCGTCGGCGAAGCCGAAGCTGCCGAAGCACACCAGTCCGCTGCCCGGGCACGTCCACGCCGTCCCGGACGACGGCGGCGTCACAGACCGCGCGCCACCAGGCCGACGCGTCCTCGAAGCGGTCGGCCCCCGACGTACGACGGACCGCGGCGACACCCCAGCCCACGACGCCCTCGCCGCGGCGCAGCCAGGCCAGCGGACCGGGACCGGCGTCGGGCTCGGGCAGCAGGTCGACCAGCGACCCGGGGTCCGGCGATCTCGACGTGGAGGCCACCAGGCGCTCGACCCCGGCGTCCGCGCGGTCGGCGGTGGAGACACTCGTCACGAGGGATGAGCGTACGCGGAACCCGGAGGGGTGACCGCGACGAGGGTCACCCTCAGGACCAGTAGACGACGACCTTGTCCCCCAGGACGCACCTGGTCGAACAACGACCGGATCCCGTCGTAGTCGCGCACGTTCACGCAGCCGTGCGAGGCGCCGTAGTAGCCGCGGGCCGCGAAGTCCGAGGAGTAGTGCACGGCCTGGCCGCCGCTGAAGAACATCGAGAACGGCATCGCCGACCCGTACAGCTTCGAGACGTGGTTAGCCGACTTCCAGCCGACGTGGAACACGCCCTCGCGGGTCGGGGAGTACGACGCCCCGAACCGCACCGCGAGCGTCGAGTGGACCTTGCCGTCGACCACCCAGCGCAGGGTGCGGCTGGTCTTGTCGATGCAGAGCGCGCGTGCCGGTGAGGCACCGCGCGTCCAGCCGGGTGCTGCGTCGACGCGCTGCCGATCGCGATGTTGTGCAGCTCGTCGTCGGTGGGCGTGCGGGTCATCGCGTACAGCCGGTCGAGCGTGCGCTGGTCGACCAGACCGGTGACCGGGATCTCGCGCTTGGCCTGGAAGCCCTTGACCGCGCTGCCGGTGACCGGGCCGTAGGTGCCGGTGACGTCCGCGGAGTACCACGCGATCTGCTTCAGCCGTGCCTGGAGGTCGCGCACCCGGTCACCGGAGGTCCGCGGCCCGAGCAGGGTAGGGCCGGCGTGCAGTGCCGGCTTCGGCTTCGGGCTGGGCTTCGGGCTGGGCTTCGGGCGGGCTTGGGCGCGGCGTTGCCGTCGGCGGCGGCTTCACGCTCGGGGTGGGCTCGGTCGTGGGAGCGGGGGAGGTCGTCGGCTTCTCGTGGGCGAGTGCGGCGCGAGGTTCGCCGCGAGGAGAGCTGGGCGCTCGCCTCGCCGACGCCGTACGCGAGCGCGAACGAGCCCAGCAGCAGCGCGAGGACCATCGCACCGATCGTTGACTTCTTCATCTTGCGTCCCACCCGTCACATGGTTCCCTGTTCGTCATGCCGTCGCCCGTCATGACGCGCCGGGATCCGGTTCGGTTGTGACGGGTTCCCGCCGGGAGCGGGCCTGCACCTACGCTCATGCCCGTGACCCGAGCCGACCTCGACAAGAAGCCCGCGGAGGTGCGGGCGATGTTCGACGACGTCGCCCGGCGCTACGACCTCACCAACGACGTGCTCTCGCTGGGCATGGACCGGCGCTGGCGGCACGACGTGATCGACGCGGTCGACCCGCAGCCCGGCGAGACGCGTGCTCGACCTCGCGGCCGGCACCGGTACGTCGAGCCAGCCGTTCCGTCGACCGGGGCGCCGCCGTGGTGCCCTGCGACTTCTCCGTCGGCATGCTCCGCGTCGGCAAGCAGCACCGCCCGCACCTGCCCTTCGCGGCCGGCGACGGCACCCGGCTGCCGTTCGCGGACGCCACCTTCGACGCGGTCACCATCTCGTTCGGGCTGCGCAACATCGTCGACCCCGACGCCGGGCTGGCCGAGATGCGCCGGGTGACCCGACCCGGCGGCCGGCTGGTCGTGTGCGAGTTCAGCTCGCCGACCTGGGCGCCGTTCCGCACCGTCTACCTCGAGTACCTGATGCGGGCGCTGCCGCCGACTCGCGCGGGCCGTCTCCTCGAGTCCGGACGCCTACGTCTACCTCGCCGAGTCGATCCGCGCCTGGCCCGACCAGACCCGGCCTCGCGGCCCGGATCGGGGCTGCCGGATGGCGGGACGTGAAGTGGCGCAACCTGACCGGTGGGATCGTCGCCCTGCACCACGCCACGGCGTGAGAGGGCGGTTAGACCGGCGACCCGAGACCGCCCTAGACTGTGCCCTGCACCACCTTTCGTGAAGCAGTTCACAAGGTCACAACGCGACAGACACGGGCACCGACGCAGGATGTGGCGCGACGTTCAGGAGGAGTGCGATGGAGCTGTACACGCCGGTCCTGGCCCTGGCGATCCTGGCCGCCGGGTTCGCCGTCTTCTCGGTCGTGGTCAGCAGCCTCACCGGTCCGAAGCGCTACAACCGGGCCAAGCTCGACTCCTACGAGTGCGGCATCGAGCCGACGCCGCAGCCGGTGGGCGGCGGCAAGTTCCCGGTGCGCTACTACATCACCGCGATGATGTTCATCGTCTTCGACATCGAGATCGTGTTCCTGTACCCGATCGCGGTCGCCTTCGACCAGATGAAGCTGTTCGGTCTGATCGAGATGGTGCTGTTCATCGTTCCCGTCTTCATCGCCTACGTGTACGTCTGGCGACGCGGCGGGCTGGACTGGGACTGAGAGCCGTGATGCACGCACATTGCCCGCGTCGGCGTCGGTCGACGGTCGCCCGCACCTCACGACTCTCAGCAGGAGTTCACTGAAATGGGAATCGAGGAGAAGCTCCCCAGCGGCGTACTCCTGACCACCGTCGAGGGCGTCGCGGGCTACATGCGCAAGGCCTCGTTCTGGCCGGCCACCTTCGGCCTCGCCTGCTGCGCGATCGAGATGATGACCTCCGGTGGCCCGAAGTACGACCTCGCCCGCTTCGGCATGGAGGTCTTCCGCGCGTCGCCGCGCCAGGCCGACCTGATGATCGTCGCCGGCCGGGTCAGCCAGAAGATGGCACCCGTGCTGCGCCAGATCTACGACCAGATGGCCGAGCCCAAGTGGGTGCTCGCGATGGGCGTGTGCGCCAGCTCCGGCGGCATGTTCAACAACTACGCGATCGTCCAGGGCGTCGACCACGTGGTGCCCGTCGACATGTACCTCCCCGGCTGCCCGCCCCGGCCCGAGATGCTGATCGACGCGATCCTCAAGCTCCACGCCCAGGTGCAGGCCGGCAAGCTCGGCAGCAACCGGCTCGCGGAGATCGAGGAGCGCGAGGACATCGCCCTCAACGCGCTGCCGACCTCCGACCAGCAGGGGCTGCTTCGATGACGCCTCCACCCGACAGCACGGGGCCCAAGGACGTCGAGCGGGCAGGGAGCCAGGACCCGACCCTCGACACGGTCCGCCCGACCTCCGACGAGGTGGTCGGCACCCGCGCGGGCATGTTCGGCGTGCGCGGCTCGGGTGACACCTCCGGCTACGGCGGCCTGACCCGCACGGTCGAGATGCCGGGCTCCAGCGAGGCGCCGTTCGGCGGCTGGTTCGACGAGGTCGCCTCGGCGCTGCAGACCGCGCTCCCGCGACGCCGGCCTGGGCGCGGCGTACGAGAAGGTCGTCGTGCACCGCGGCGAGATCACGTTCTTCGTCCGCCGCGAGGACCTGCCGACCGTGGCGCGGCTGCTGCGTGACGACGAGCAGCTCCGCTTCGAGTTCTGCTCCGGCGTCAGCGGCGTGCACTACCCCGAGGAGACCGGGCGCGAGCTGCACGCGGTCTACCACCTGCTCTCGATGACCCACAACCGCCGGATCCGGCTCGAGGTCACCTGCCCCGACGCCGACCCGCACATCCCCAGCATCGTGGCGACGTACCCGACGAACGACTGGCACGAGCGCGAGACGTTCGACTTCTTCGGCATCGTCTTCGACGGCCACCCCGGCCTCACGCGCATCCAGATGCCCGACGACTGGCCCGGGCACCCGCAGCGGAAGGATTATCCGTTGGGCGGCATCCCGGTGGAGTACAAGGGCGCCACCATCCCGCCACCCGACGAGCGGAGGTCGTACACATGAGCACTCACACATCAGACACCGGCACCACGGACCCGTACGCCGCTACCGAGTCCACCACCACCGAGGGCCGGGTCTACACGGTCACCGGCCAGGACTGGGACTCGCTGGTCACCGGGATCGCCGAGGAGGGCGACGACAAGGTCGTCGTCAACATGGGCCCGCAGCACCCGTCCACCCACGGGGTGCTCCGGCTGATCCTCGAGCTCGAGGGCGAGGTCGTGACCGAGGCGCGGTGCGGGATCGGCTACCTGCACACGGGCATCGAGAAGAACATGGAGTTCCGCTCCTGGGTGCAGGGCACCACGTTCTGCACCCGCATGGACTACCTGAGCCCGTTCTACAACGAGATGACCTACTGCCTGGGCGTCGAGCGGCTGCTCGACATCGAGGACGACATCCCGGAGAAGGCCCGCGTGATGCGGGTGCTGATGATGGAGCTCAACCGGATCTCCTCCCACCTGGTGTGCATCGCCACCGGTGGCATGGAGATCGGCGCGCTCACCGTGATGACGGTCGGCTTCCGCGAGCGCGAGCTCGTGCTCGACCTGTTCGAGACGATCACCGGCCTGCGCATGAACCACGCGTTCATCCGCCCCGGCGGCGTCGCCCAGGACCTGCCTGCGGGTGCGCTCGACGACATCCGCACGTTCAGCGCCCTGATGAGGAAGCGGCTCCCGGAGTACGCCGCGCTCTGCAACGCCAACCCGATCTTCAAGGCCCGCCTCGAGGGTGTCGGTCACCTCGACCTCTCCGGCTGCCTGGCGCTCGGACTGACCGGGCCACCGCTGCGCGCAACCGGCTACCCGTGGGACCTGCGCAAGACCCAGCCCTACGGCGGCTACGAGGAGTACGAGTTCGACGTGTGCACCTGGGACACCGCCGACGCCTACGGACGGTTCCGCATCCGGCTCGACGAGATGTGGGAGTCCCTCCGCATCGTCGACCAGTGCGTCGAGCGGCTCTCGGCGCTCGAGGGTGCGCCGGTGATGGTGGCCGACCGCAAGATCGCCTGGCCCGCGCAGCTCGCGATCGGCCAGGACGGCATGGGCAACAGCCTCGATCACATCCGGCACATCATGGGTGAGTCGATGGAGGCCCTGATCCACCACTTCAAGCTGGTGACCGAGGGCTTCCGGGTCCCGGCCGGCCAGGCGTACGTGCCGATCGAGTCGCCGCGCGGAGAGCTCGGAGCCCACGTCGTCTCCGACGGCGGCACCCGGCCCTACCGCGCCCATTTCCGGGACCCGTCGTTCACCAACCTGCAGGCGACGTCCGTGATGAGCGAGGGTGGCCAGGTCGCCGACGTGATCGTCGCGATCGCCTCGATCGACCCCGTCATGGGAGGAGTGGACAGGTGAACCACCCCACTCGATTCTTCGTCAGCCTCGCTCCGCTCGGTCGCGGAACAATCGATCGGGGACCCCGGTGACCGACACGAACGGTGCGGTCTCGACGAGCTCGGCCACCGGTGAGGCTCTGGACCCGAAGACGTACGCCGAGCTCGAGGAGATCGCGGCGCGCTACCCGCAGAAGCGCTCCGGCCTGCTCCCGATGCTCCACCTCGTGCAGTCCGCAGAGGGACGGGTCACCGCCGCCGGCATCGAGGCCTGCGCCCGGATCCTCGAGATCAGCGCGGCCGACGTCAGTGGCGTGGCGACCTTCTACACGATGTACAAGCGCCGCCCGGTCGGTGACTACCACGTCGGGGTCTGCACCAACACGCTCTGCGCGATCATGGGCGGCGACGCGATCTTCGAGCGGCTCAAGGACCACCTCGACGTCGGCAACGACGAGACCACCGAGGACGGCGCGATCACGCTGGAGCACATCGAGTGCAACGCGGCCTGCGACTTCGCACCGATGATGACCGTGAACTGGGAGTTCATGGACAACATGACGCCCGAGTCGGCCGTCACGCTCGTCGACGACCTTCGCTCGGGCAAGAAGGTGGACTCGACCCGCGGCCCCACCATCTGCACGTGGCGCGAGGCGGAGCGGGTGCTGGCCGGCTTCAACGACGGGCTCGCCGACATGGGCCCGACCGCCGGTCCCGCGTCGCTGGTCGGGCTCGAGATCGCCCGCGAGAACGACTGGACGGCTCCCCCCTCCGACGCCGACGGTGCCAAGGCGGGTGCCGACGGCCGCCGCGGCGCTGCCCAGGCGGCCGACACCTCGCGTGCCGAGTCGGAGACCGAGGTCGAGACCTCGCCGGCCGGGAGCAAGCACGAGGACGCGCCCGAGGCAAAGGATGCCGACGGCTCCAAGCACGGGGAGGGTGACGCGTGACGGACGCCGAGATGGGCACCCTGACGCCGGTGCTCACCGACAACTGGGACGCACCGCACGCGTGGACGCTGGCGGCCTACGAGGACGGCGGTGGCTACGGCGCGCTGAAGACCGCGCTGGGCATGGCCCAGGGCGACGTGGTCGAGGCGGTCAAGGCCTCCGGACTGCGCGGACGCGGCGGCGCGGGCTTCCCGACGGGCATGAAGTGGGGTTTCCTGCCGCCCGACGAGGAGGGGAAGCCGGCCCACGACCGCTACCTCGTGGTCAACGCCGACGAGTCCGAGCCGGGCACCTGCAAGGACGTGCCGCTGATGATGGCCAGCCCGCACACCCTGGTCGAGGGCGTGATCATCAGCTCCTACGCGATCAAGGCGCGCCACGCGTTCATCTACGTGCGCGGCGAGGTGCTCCACGTCGTACGCCGGCTGCAGAACGCGGTCCGTGAGGCCTACGAGTCCGGCTATCTCGGCACCGACATCAACGGGTCCGGCTACGACCTCGACGTGATCGTGCACGCCGGCGCCGGCGCCTACATCTGCGGCGAGGAGACCGCCCTCCTCGACTCGCTCGAGGGACGGCGCGGGCAACCGCGGCTGCGCCCGCCGTTCCCCGCGGTCGCCGGCCTCTACGCCAGCCCGACCGTGATCAACAACGTCGAGTCGATCGCGTCGGTGCCCAGCATCGTCGCCAACGGCGCCGACTGGTTCGCCTCCATGGGCACCGAGAAGTCCAAGGGCTACGGGATCTTCTCGCTGTCCGGTCACGTGAAGAACCCCGGCCAGTACGAAGCCCCGCTGGGGATCACCCTGCGCACGCTGATCGACCTCGCGGGTGGCATGCGCGAGGGCCACCAGCTGAAGTTCTGGACGCCGGGCGGCTCCAGCACCCCGATCCTCACCAGTGAGCACCTCGACGTCCCGCTGGACTTCGAGGCGATCGGCGCGGCCGGTTCCATGCTCGGCACCCGCGCGCTGCAGATCTTCGACGACACCACCTGCGTGGTGCGCGCGGTGCTGCGCTGGACGGAGTTCTACAAGCACGAGTCCTGCGGCAAGTGCACCCCCTGCCGCGAGGGCACGTGGTGGCTGGTGCAGGTGCTCGCCAGGCTGGAGCAGGGCCAGGGCAGCGAGGCCGACCTCGAGCTGCTGCTCGACCAGTGCGACAACATCATGGGCCGCTCGTTCTGCGCGCTGGCCGACGGCGCGGTCAGCCCGATCACGTCGTCGATCAAGTACTTCCGCGACGAGTACCTCGCGCACCTGGAACAGGGTGGGTGCCCCTTCGACCCGGCGCGGTCGACGGTCTTCGAGCCAGAGGGGGCCTCCGCATGACGGTCTCGACAGGCTCGACCACCGGTGGGGTCTCGACAGGCTCGACCACCGGTGAGGTCGAGAAGAGCGACCTGGTCACGCTGACCATCGACGGCATCGAGGTCAGCGTCCCCAAGGACACCCTGGTGATCCGGGCAGCCGAGCAGGTCGGCGTCCAGATCCCGCGCTTCTGCGACCACCCGCTGCTCGACCCGGTCGGTGCCTGCCGCCAGTGCCTGGTCGACATCCCCGACGCCGGCAACGGACGGCCGATGCCGAAGCCGCAGGCGTCCTGCACGATCACCGTCGCGCCCGGCATGGTGGTCAACACCCAGGCCACGTCGCCGGTCGCCGACAAGGCGCAGCAGGGGATCATGGAGTTCCTGCTGATCAACCACCCGCTCGACTGCCCGGTCTGCGACAAGGGCGGCGAGTGCCCGCTGCAGAACCAGGCGATGAGCAACGGCCGCGGCGAGACCCGCTTCGACGTCACGAAGCGCACCTATCCCCAAGCCGATCAACATCTCCGCCCAGGTGCTGCTCGACCGTGAGCGGTGCGTGCTGTGCGCGCGCTGCACGCGGTTCTCCGAGCAGATCGCCGGGCGACCCGTTCATCGCCCTGATCGAGCGCGGTGCGCTGCAGCAGGTGGGGATCTACGAGAAGCAGCCGTTCGAGAGCTACTTCTCCGGCAACACGATCCAGATCTGCCCGGTCGGTGCGCTCACCTCGGCGGCGTACCGCTTCCGCTCGCGGCCCTTCGACCTGGTCTCCACCCCGTCGGTCGCCGAGATCGACGCCTGCGGCGCCGCGGTCCGGGTCGACCACCGGCGCGGCAAGGTGATGCGCCGGCTGGCCGGCGACGACCCCGAGGTCAACGAGGAGTGGATCACCGACAAGGACCGGTTCGCGTTCCTCTACGCACGCCAGGCCGACCGGCTGACCACGCCGCTGGTCCGCGACGAGGAGACCGGTGCGAGCACCGTGTGGCCTCCTGGCCCGAGGCGTTCGCCGTCGCCGCCCGCGGGCTGCGGGCCGCCGGCGCGGTCGGCGTGCTGACCGGTGGCCGGCTGACCGCCGAGGACGCCTACGCCTACTCCAAGTTCGCCCGGCTCGCGCTCGGCACCAACGACATCGACTTCCGGGCCCGCCCGCACTCCGCCGAGGAGGCGGCGTTCCTGGCCGCCGAGGTGGTGGGCCACCGCCACGTGACGTACGCCGACCTCGAGTCGCGCGTCCGTCGTCGCTCCTCGCCGGCCTCGAGCCCGAGGACGAGGCCGGCTCGCTGTTCCTGCGGCTGCGCAAGGCGTCGCAGCGGCGCACCCGCGTCGTCTCGATCGCGCCGTACACCTCGCGCGGGCTGCGCAAGATGCGCGGCACCCTGATCCGGACCGCCCCCGGCGACGAGGCCTCGAGGCACTGGCCGCCCTCGCCCACGACGGCGAGGTGATGCTCGACGCCGGCGGTGTGATCCTCGTCGGCGAGCGCCTCGCCACGTCCCCGGAGCGCTCGGCGCCGCCGCCGACCTGGCCCGCACCTCCGGTGCCCGGCTGGCCTGGGTGCCGCGCCGCGCCGGTGACCGTGGGCGCGGTCGAGGCCGGCGCCCTGCCCAACCTGCTGCCCGGCGGCCGCCCGGTCGTCGACTCCGCGGCACGGGCCGACCTGGCCGGTCACTGGGGCGTCGTCACCCTGCCCGACGGCGAGGGCCGCGACGGCGACGCGATCCTGGCGGCCGCCACCGCCGGCGAGATCGGCGGTCTGGTGGTCGGCGGTGTCGACCCGGCCGACCTGGCCGACCCGGGCGCGGCCCGGGCCGCGATCGCCGCCGCGTCGTTCGTGGTCTCCCTGGAGATCCGCGCGTCCGAGGTGACCGAGGCCGCCGACGTGGTCTTCCCGGTCGCTCCGGTCACCGACAAGTCCGGCATGTTCGTGAACTGGGAGGGCCGCGTGCGGGCCTTCGACCAGGTGCTGCAGGTGCCGTCGTCGCTGCCCGACCTGCGGGTGCTCGCCGGCATCGCCGACGAGATGGGCGATCGAGCTCGGCTTCCGTACCGTCGGCCAGGTCCAGGCCGAGCTCCGCGAGCTCGACGCCTGGAACGGTGACCGCGACCCGTTGTCCGCGCTGCGTCCGCCGGGCGGCCGACCCCGGTGAGGGCTATCTGCTGGCCTCGTGGAAGCAGCTCCTCGACGACGGCCGCATGCAGGACGGCGACGACAACCTGCGCGCGACCGCGCGCCGGCCGGTGCTGCTCGTCGGCCCCGTCACCCTCGCCGAGATCGGCGTCGTCCGCGGGCGACCACGGTCACGGTCACCGGACCGCTCGGTTCCCTGGAGCTGCCTCGTCGGCGAGGCCGACCTCGCCGACGGCACGGTCTGGGCCCCGGCGAGTGCGCCCGGCGGGTCCGTGCGACACCGGGTCGGACCGGCCGGCTGCCGCGTGACGATCACCGGGAGGTGCCGCATGATTCCGCTCGCGCTCGGACGCTCGCCTTCGGCCACGACCCGATCGTGGGTCGTGATCCTCAAGGCCGTGCTGATCTTCGTGGTCCTGGTGTTGCTGACGCTGTTCAACATCTGGTGGGAGCGCCGGGTCGTGGCCCGGATGCAGCACCGGATCGGGCCGAACGTGAACGGCCCGTTCGGCCTGCTGCAGAGCCTGGCCGACGGCGTCAAGCTGGCGCTGAAGGAGGACATCATCCCGAAGGCGGCCGACCAGGTGGTCTTCATCCTGGCGCCCGTGATCGCGGTGATCCCGGCGTTCATCACCTTCTCGGTGATCCCGTTCGGCCCCACCGTGGAGATCCCGTGGACCGACATCACGACGCCGCTCCAGCTCACCGACATGCCGGTCGCGGTGCTGTTCGTGATGGCGATCGCCTCGATCGGCATCTACGGCATCGTGCTCGGCGGCTGGTCCGTCGGGTCGACGTACTCCCTGCTCGGCGGGCTGCGCTCGAGCGCGCAGATGATCTCCTACGAGGTTGCGATGGGCCTGGCCCTCGTCGCGGTCTTCCTGTACGCCGGTTCGATGTCGACCAGCGAGATCGTCGACTGCCCAGGAGAAGCTCTGGTTCGGGCTGTCGCTGCTGCCGAGCTTCGTGATCTACACGATCGCGATGGTCGGTGAGACCAACCGCGCGCCGTTCGACCTCCCCGAGGCCGAGGGTGAGCTCGTCGGTGGCTTCCACACCGAGTACTCGTCGCTGAAGTTCGCGCTGTTCTTCCTGGCCGAGTACATCAACATGGCGACCGTCTCGGCGCTCGCGACCACGATGTTCCTCGGCGGCTGGCGCGCCCCGTGGCCGCTGTCGCTGTGGGACGACGCCAACACCGGCTACTGGCCGGTGCTCTGGTTCTTCGCCAAGGTGCTGCATCTTCATCTTCATCTTCATCTGGCTGCGCGGCACGCTGCCGCGGCTGCGCTACGACCAGTTCATGCACTTCGGCTGGAAGCGGCTGATCCCGGTCGCGCTGCTCTGGACGGTGCTGGTCGCCGCGATCCGCGCGATCGACAACACCGGCGGGTTCAACCGCACCTGGCTGATCGTGGCCGCGGTGATCCTCGCGGTCCTGCTGGTCGCGACCTTCTTCATCCCGGAGAAGGACGTGGCCGGGGCCGGCGGCCGACGACGAGCCGTTCGACGCGTTCGCGGGTGGCTACCCGGTGCCGCCGATGCTCGAGGGCATCCGCGGTGCGGGGCCCCGTCAGGTAAGGAGTACTGATGGCGTCCATCAAGGAGACCTACTGGGACCCGGTCGCCGGGTTCGGGGTCACCTTCCGCACCATGTTCCGCAAGGTGGTCACCGAGCAGTACCCCTTCGTCAAGGAGAAGACGGCTCCGCGCTTCCACGGCCGGCACCAGCTCAACCGCTGGCCCGACGGGCTGGAGAAGTGCATCGGCTGCGAGCTCTGCGCCTGGGCCTGCCCGGCCGACGCGATCTACGTCGAGGGTGCCTCCAACACCGAGGACGAGCGGTTCTCGCCGGGCGAGCGCTACGGCCGCGTCTACCAGATCAACTACCTGCGCTGCATCCTGTGCGGGCTGTGCATCGAGGCGTGCCCGACACGGGCGCTCACGATGACCAACGAGTACGAGCTGGCCGACGACAACCGCGCCGACCTGATCTACGAGAAGTCCGACCTGCTCGCGCCGCTGCTGCCCGGCATGGAGCAGCCGCCGCACCCGATGCGGCTCGGCGACGACGAGGGCGACTACTACCGCGGCACGCTGTCGTCGACGCGTCGCGACGGAGGTGACCACGCGTGATCGCGTTCTGGATCCTCGCCCCGATCATGGTCGCCTGCGCGCTCGGCATCCTGGTCGCGCGCAAGGCGGTCCACTGCGCGTTGCTGCTGGCCGTCGTGATGATCTCGCTCGCGGTGCTGTACGTCGTGCAGGACGCGCCGTTCCTGTTCGCGGTGCAGATCATCGTCTACACCGGGGCGATCCTGATGCTCTTCCTGTTCGTGCTGATGCTCGTCGGTGTCGACGCGTCCGACTCGCTCGTGGAGACGATCCGTGGCCAGCGGGTATTCGCGGTGATCGTCGGGCTGGTGTTCGCCGCCACGCTGACCATCGGCATCGCGCAGGTCTCGATCGGCGCGATCACCGGGCTCGACAAGGCCAACGCCGACGGCAACGTGCAGGGGATCGCCCAGATCCTCTTCACCCGCTACGTGTTCGCGTTCGAGGTCACCTCCGCGCTGCTGATCACTGCCGCCCTGGGAGCGATGGTGCTCGCCCACCGCGAGCGGCTGACGCCCACGCTCGGCCAGGCCGACCACGCCGCCCAGCGGATGCGCGACTACGCCGACAACGGCACGCACCTGGGTCCGCTGCCTCCTCCCGGCACGTTCGCCCGGCACAACGCGGTCGACACTCCGGCGCTGCTGCCCGGACGGCTCGCCGGCGCCGACCTCGGTCTCGCGGGTGCTCGCCGCCCGCGGCACGGTGCGCGCGGCCCCGGCTCGTGACGTCGAGGAGCTGACCGAGCGCGATGGACGACGACCGTCGCGACCGGACCGAAGAGGGACGTCGATGAGCGCCACCCCCTTCATCATCCTGTCGACCCTGCTGTTCTCGATCGGTGCCGTCGGCGTGCTGGTCCGGCGCAACGCGATCGTGGTCTTCATGTGCGTGGAGCTGATGCTCAACGCCAGCAACCTCGCGCTGATCACGTTCGCGCGTGTCAACGGCAACCTCGACGGCCAGATCGCCGCCTTCTTCGTGATGGTCGTGGCCGCGGCCGAGGTCGTGGTCGGGCTCGCGATCATCATGACCATCTTCCGCACCCGCCGCTCGGCCTCGGTCGACGACGCCAGCCTCCTGAAGTACTGAGGTTCCCCACGTGACCCCACTCCTGTCCGCGCCGCTGGCACGCCTCGCCGAGGACGTCCCGGTCATCCACCCGACCAGCGCGGGCGGCGCGTTCAGCCTGCTCTGGCTGGTGATCGCGCTGCCGGCGCTCGGTGCCGTGGTGCTGCTGCTCGGCGGCCGCCGCACCGACAGGTGGGGGCACCTGCTCGGCTGCGCCACCGTCGGCGGTCTCGTTCCTGCTCAGCCTGGTCCTGTTCGTCTCGCTGGTCGCTCCGCGACGAGGCCGACCGCTCCATCGGCCAGCACCTGTGGACCTGGTTCACCGCCGGCAACTACACGGTGCAGCTCGACCTGCTCTACGACCCGCTGTCGGCGCTGTTCCTGCTGCTGATCACCGGTGTCGGTGGGCTGATCCACGTCTACTCGATCGGCTACATGGAGCACGACGAGCGCCGGCGCCGCTTCTTCGGCTACCTGAACCTGTTCGTGGCCGCGATGCTGACCCTGGTGCTCGCGTCCGACTACGTCGGGGTGTTCCTCGGCTGGGAGGGCGTCGGCCTCGCGTCGTACCTCCTGATCGGCTTCTGGCAGCAGAAGACGCAGTGCCGCGGTGGCCGCGAAGAAGGCGTTCGTGGTCAACCGGGTCGGCGACATCGGCATGGCGCTCGGCGTCGGCCTGATGTTCGCGACGTTCGGCACCACGTCGTTCGCGGGCATCTCGGCGCTCAGCGGCCAGGCGTCGGAGGCCGCCGTCACCGCGCATCGGCTTCCTGCTCCTGCTCGCCGCCTGCGGCAAGTCGGCGCAGTTCCCGCTGCAGTCCTGGCTGCTCGACGCGATGGAGGGCCCGACCCCCGTCTCGGCGCTGATCCACGCGGCGACCATGGTGACCGCGGGCGTCTACCTGATCACCCGCTCCAACTTCATCTTCGACCACGCGCCCGACGCCCGCACCGGCGTCGTCGTGGTCGGCTGTCATCACGCTGCTCATGGGTGCGGTCATCGGCTGCGCGAAGGACGACATCAAGAAGGCCCTCGCCGGTTCGACGATGAGCCAGATCGGCTACATGATCCTCGCCGCCGGGCTCGGGCCGGTCGGGCTACGCGTTCGCGATCATCCACCTGCTCGACGCACGGCTTCTTCAAGGCCAACATGTTCCTCGGCGCCGGCTCGGTGATGCACGGCATGGACGACGACGTGAACATGCGCCACTACGGCGCCCTGCAGAAGGCGATGCCGGTCACCTTCCTGACGTTCGCGATGGGCTACCTCGCGATCATCGGCTTCCCCGGCTTCTCCGGCTTCTGGTCCAAGGACAAGATCATCGAGACCGCGTTCGCCCAGAACTGGTCTGGTCGGCACCTGCGCCCTCGTCGGTGCCGGCGTCACCGGCTTCTACATGACCCGGCTGATGCTGCTCACGTTCTTCACCGACAAGCGCTGGGAGAAGGACGTCCACCCGCACGAGTCGCCCAAGGTGATGACGGTCCCGCTGATCGTGCTCGCCGCGCTGTCCGTGCTCGGTGGCCTGCTGCTGGTCGGCGACTGGATCGTCAACTGGCTGGCGCCGGTGGTCGGCGAGCCCGCCGCGGAGAACCTGCCGGTGCCCGGCGATCGTCTTCAGCCTGCTGGTGGTCGTGGTGGTCGCGATCGGCGTCGCCGTCGCCTGGTTCCTGGTCGGCAAGCGCGAGGTGCCGCGCGAGGCACCGACGACCGGTCTCGGTGTTCACCCGGGCCGCGCGCGCCGACCTCTACGGCGACGCCTTCAACGAGGAGTTCCTGATGCGCCCCGGTGACCGGTTCGTCACCGGGCTGGTCGCCTTCGACGAGTACGGCGTCGACGGCGCCGCCGAGGGCACCGCCACCGGGTTCGCCGGCATCGCCGGCGGCCTGCGCCGGCTGCAGAACGGCTACGTCCGCTCCTACGCCCTGTCCCTGCTCGGTGGTGCCGCCCTCGTGGTGCTCGCCCTCCTGGTGGTGAACTTCTAATGCCGTGGCTGACCATCCTGATCGCCGTGCCGCTGGTCGGCGGCGTCCTCGTCGGGCTGGCCCGCCGCATCAACGTCGACGCTCTCCAAGCAGATCGCGCTCGGCATCTCCCTGCTCACCCTGGTGCTCACGATCGTGGTCGCCGTCCAGTACGACGCCGACGGTGGCCCGCAGTTCACCGAGGACGTCGTCTGGATCAAGTCCTTCGGTGCCCACTACGCGCTCGGGCTCGACGGGCTCGGCCTGCTCGCTGGTGGTGCTCACCGCGATCCTGACCCCGGTCGTGATGATCGCGAGCTGGAACGACGGCGACGACGGCCGCTGGAGCGCCAGCGCCTTCTTCGCCTGGATGCTCGCCCTCGAGGGGCTCGCGATCGGCGTCTTCGCGGCGACCGACGTGTTCCTGTTCTACGTGCTCTTCGAGGCGACGCTGATCCCGATCTACTTCCTGGTCGGCGGCTGGGGCGGTCCGCAGCGGACGCGGGCGGCGGTCAAGTTCCTGGTCTACTCGCTGGCCGGCGGCCTGGTCATGCTCGCCTCGGTGGTCGGGCTGTACGTCGAGAGCGCCAAGGCCGGCCCCCCGTCGTACCTGATCTCGGACCTGGCCGACCTCGACATCTCGACCTCGACCGGGCGCTGGCTGTTCGTCGGCTTCTTCGTCGCGTTCGCGATCAAGGCGCCGATGTTCCCCGTGCACACCTGGCTGCCCGACACCACCGAGCAGGCAACACCCGGCACCTCGGTGCTGCTGGTCAGCATCCTCGACAAGATCGGCACCTTCGGGATGGTGCGGTTCTGCCTCGGGATCTTCCCGGAGGCCTCGCGGTGGGCGACCCCGGTCGTCGTCGTGCTCGCCGTCGTCAGCATCCTGTACGGCGCCCTCGTGGCGATCGGGCAGGACAACATCTCCCGGCTGATCGCGTTCACCTCCGTGTCGCACTTCGGCTTCATCGTGCTCGGCATCTTCGTGCTCAACAGCCAGGGCCAGAACGGCGCGAACCTCTACATGTTCAACCACGGGCTGTCGACGGCCGCGCTGTTCCTGGTGACCGGCTTCCTGATCAAGCGGCAGGGCTCTGCCCTGATCAGCGACTACGGCGGCGTCGAGAAGGTGGCGCCCGTGCTCGCCGGGTTCTTCCTGCTGGCCGGACTCTCGTCGCTGTCGCTGCCGGGCCTGGCGCCCTTCGTCTCCGAGCTGCTGGTGCTGGTCGGGACCTGGGTCCACTCGCCGGTCGCGGCGTCGTTCGCGGTGCTCGGCATCGTGCTCGCCGCGCTCTACATCCTGCTCATGTACCAGCGCACGATGACCGGACCGGTGCGGCCGCAGACCGCGCACATCACCGACCTGGTGCCGCGGGAGATCGCCGCCCTGGCGCCGCTCCTGGTGCTGATCGTGGTGCTCGGGTTCTACCCGAAGCCGCTGCTGTCGGTGCTCAACCCCACGGTCCGCGACACGCTCAGCCACGTCGGCAAGAGCGACCCTGCCCCGGCGGTCGACGCCGGCGCCGGTGAAGGGAGCAGCAAGTGAGCGTCCCGTTCGTCGTGACCATCGACACCCCGCAGATCGAGTACTCGCTCGTCGCCCCGCTGCTGATCGTGCTCGGCGTGGCCACGCTCGGCGTGCTGGTCGAGGCGTTCGTGCCGCGGCAGCGCCGCTACCTGATCCAGACGGTGCTCGCGCTGCTCGGCCTGCTGGCCGCCGGCGTCGACACGGTGCTGGTGGCTCGCGACCTCGGCATCCTGGGCGGGACCAGCAAGACCGGCCAGGTGGTCGCAGAGGGCGCACTCGCGATCGACGGGCCCTCCCTGTTCCTCTGGGGGCTGGTGATCGGGCTGTCCCTGCTCAGCGTGCTGCTCTTCGCCGAGCGCCGGCTCGAGGGCGGCGTGACGGCGTTCGCCGGCCAGGCCGCCGCCCTGCCCGGCACCGAGGCGGAGCGCCAGGCCTCGACCCAGGGGCTCGAGCACACCGAGGTCTTCCCGCTGATGATGTTCGCGGTCGCCGGGATGATGATGTTCCCGGCCGCCAACGACCTGCTCACCATGTTCGTGGCGCTCGAGGTGCTCTCGCTGCCGCTGTACCTGCTCTGCGGACTGGCGCGCCGGCGCCGGCTGCTGAGCCAGGAAGCCGCGATGAAGTACTTCCTGCTCGGCGCCTTCAGCTCCGGCTTCTTCATCTACGGCATCGCGCTCGTCTACGGCTACGCCGGCTCGATGGGCTTCGCCGAGATCGCCAACGCGGTCTCCAGCCGCACCGGCGGCCACGTCCTGCTCCTCGGCGGCATGGGCCTGATGGCGGTCGGGCTGCTGTTCAAGGTCAGCGCGGCGCCGTTCCACACCTGGACCCCCGACGTCTACCAGGGCGCTCCCACCGCGGTGACCGGCTTCATGGCCGCGTGCACGAAGGTGGCCGCCTTCGGTGCGATGCTCCGGCTGTTCTACGTCGCCTTCGGCGGCGCGCGCTGGGACTGGACGCCGATGTTCTACGTGGTCGCGATCCTGACCATGGCGGTCGGCTCGGTGCTGGCGCTTGCGCAGACCGACATCAAGCGGCTGCTGGCCTACTCCTCGATCGCGCACGCGGGCTTCCTGCTCACCGGCTTCATCGGTGCCCGGTCGCTGAACCTGATCGGCGAGGACGACATCAGCGCGGTCCAGGCCGTGCTGTTCTACCTGGTGACCTACGGCTTCATGACGCTGGCGGCGTTCGCGATCGTCACCGTGGTCCGCGACGCCGGCGGCGAGGCGACGCACCTGTCCCGCTGGGCAGGACTGGGCCGCACCTCCCCGATCCTCGCCGGCACGTTCGCGTTCCTGCTGCTCGGCATGGCCGGCATCCCGCTCACGAGCGGCTTCACCGGCAAGTGGGCGGTGTTCGCCGCGGCGCTCAGCGTCGGAGCGTGGCCCGTCGTCGTGATCGGCGGTCCTGCTCTCCGCGGTGGCGGCGTTCTTCTACGTGCGCGTGATCGTGCTCATGTTCTTCTCCGAGCCCGTCGGGCGCGGGTCCGACGATCGCGGTGCCGTCGGTGATGACGATGCTGGTGATCGCCGTCGGTACGGCGGTGACACTGGTGCTGGGCGTCGTACCGGGCCCGCTGCTCGACGGTCTCGGCAACGTTGCACAATTCATCAGGTGAGCGCGTCGTGACCGACACCCTGGCCCTCCCGGTCCTCGACGAGGACCTGGCCGAGCGGCTGCGCGCCCGGATGGGCGAGGTCGAGCAGGAGCTGCTGCGCCACACCGTCAGCGACGCCGCCTTCGTCACCGACGCGGCACGGCACCTGCTGGACGCCGGCGGCAAGCGGGTGCGCCCGCTGCTGGTGCTGCTCGCGGCCGAGGCGGCCGAGCAGCCCGCGACGGCGGAGGACGACGAGCGGCTGCTGATGGCGGCCTGCGTCGTCGAGCTCACCCACCTCGCATCCCTCTACCACGACGACGTGATGGACGAGGCCGACCTGCGCCGCGGCGCCGAGTCCGCCAACGCGCGCTGGGACAACCACGTCGCGATCCTGACCGGCGACTTCCTGTTCTCGAAGTCCTCGGAGCTCACCGCCGAGCTCGGTCCCGACGCGCTGCGCATCCAGGCCCGCACGTTCACCGCGCTGGTCGAGGGCCAGATCCTGGAGACGCTCGGCCCGGGTGCCGGCGAGGACCCGCTCGAGCACTACCTGCGGGTGGTCGCGGGCAAGACCGGTGCCCTGATCGCGACCTCGGCGCGCTACGGCGCCCGGTTCGGCGGCGTACCGCTCGAGGTCGAGGAGGCACTCACGGCGTACGGCGACAAGGTGGGCGTCGCGTTCCAGCTCTCCGACGACATCCTCGACGTCGCGTCCGAGTCCGAGGAGTCCGGCAAGACACCCGGCACGGACCTGCGCGAGGGGGTGCCGACGCTGCCCGTGCTGTTCGCCCAGCGGTCTACCGACCCGGCCGACGCCCGGCTCCTCGAGCTGCTCGCCGCGCCGCTCACCGACGACGCCGACCCACGCCGAGGCGCTCGCCCTGCTCCGTGCCCATCCGGCGATGGACGAGGCCCGTGCCTATGTCGCCGGGCTCGCCGCCGAGGCCAAGGAGCTGCTCAAGGTGCTGCCGGAGGGTCCGGTCCGCGAGGCGCTGGACACGTTCGCGGACGTGATCGCGGACCGATCGACCTGAGCGGCCGCCCTACTGCCGCTCGGCCGCAGCCCGTTAGTGTTCGCGCCAGGACCGCGCACGTAGACGCGTCCGTCGCGACGAAGGGAACCTCGGCATGTCCGATCAAGGCTCGATGCCCCCGCCGCCCCCTCCGCCCCCGCCCTCGGGAGGTGGCGGTTACGGAGCACCGCCCCCCGGCGGTGGTTACGGCCCACCTCCGCCGGGTGGTGGCTACGGCTACGGGGCGGCGCCGACGGGCACGAACCGCAAGGCGATCTGGTCCCTGGTCCTCGGGATCCTCGGCCTCGTGTGCTGTGGCTTCTTCGCAGGCATCCCGGCGATCATCCTCGGCCGGATGTCGCAGCGCGAGATCGAGCAGACCGGACAGCAGGGACGCGGACTGGCCACGGCCGGCTTCATCCTCGGAATCGTGTCCTGCGTGTTCGGCGTGCTGTCCGCAATCCTGTTCCTCACGGGACTGGTCGACTTCCCGAGCAGCAGCACCAGCCCCTGACCCGCGGCGTCAGATCGCGCACGCCTCGGCGGTCAGACGCAGCTGACGGCGGCGGTGGTGCCGCACCGCATCGAACGTGAAGATCACCAGCGCCACCCAGACCAGGGCGAACCCTGCCCAGCGCATCGGGGTCATCGCCTCGTGCAGGACGGTCACCCCCAGCGCGAACTGCAGCACCGGGGCGAGGTACTGCAGCAGGCCGAGGGTGGTCATCGGCACCCGGATGGCAGCTGCCCCGAAGCACAGCAACGGGAGGGCGGTGACCACGCCCGTCGTCGCCAGGAGCAGCACGTGACCGACACCTTCACCGAGGAAGTGTCCACGACCGGTGGCGCCGAGCCAGACCAGGAAGCCGAACGCGAACGGCGCCAGCACGATCGTCTCGAACGTGAGGCTCTCCACCGCTTCGACGTTGGCCTGCTTCTTGGCCAGCCCGTAGGTGCCGAACGAGAACGCCAGCAGCAGCGCGATCCACGGCGGCCGCCCGTACTCCACCGTGAGGCCGACGACCGCCGCGAAGGCGATCGCGATCGCGACCCACTGGGCCGGGCGCAGCCGCTCGCCCAGGATCAGTACGCCCATCAGCACGGTCACCAGCGGGTTGATGAAGTACCCGAGCGACGTCTCGACGACCTTGCCGTGCGTGACACCCCAGATGTAGCCGCCCCAGTTGAGCGTGATCACGACCGAGGCCAGCAGCAGCAGGCTTCGCTTGCGGCGGTCGCGGACGATCGCGACCAGCTGCGGCGTACGACGCAGGGCGACGAGCAGCGCCAGCATCGCGAGCAGTGACCAGCAGATCCGGTGCGCCAGCACCTCGAAGGCGGTCGAGGGCTCGAGCAGCGACCAGTACAGCGGAAAGAGGCCCCACATGCCGTAGGCCGCGACGCCCAGCAGGAACCCGCGGGTCTGCTCGTCACGAGCCGGCGCGGCGCTCCCGCGGCGGGTGCGTTCGAGGCTGTCCGTCACCAGCGGAGCCTATCTCCGGCCACGACCGAGCGCGTCGCCGAGCCCTAGGATCGGCGGGTGCCCAACTATGGAGACCTGCAGAACGAGATCTACCTCGCCGGCCTCTCCGGCGTCGTGCCGTCGCTGCCGATGTCGTTCGCCGAGCTCGAGCGGCGTGCCGAGCTCGCCATGCCTCCCGGCACCTGGTCCTACGTCGCCGGAGGCGCGGGCGACGAGCACACGCAGCGCAGCAACCGGACGGCGTTCGACCACTGGGGCCTGGTGCCCCGGATGCTCCGGGCCCAGAACGAGCGCGACCTGTCGGTGGACTTGTTCGGGATCGCACTGCCGACTCCGTTGTTCCTGTCGCCGATCGGCGTGATCGGCATCTGCACCCAGGACGGCCACGGCGACCTGGCCACGGCGCAGGCCGCGGCAGTCACCGGGGTGCCGATGGTCGCCTCGACGCTCAGCGAGGACCCGATGGAGGAGGTCGCGGCGGAGTACGGCGAGACACCGGGCTTCTTCCAGCTCTACTGCCCCACAGACCCGGAGGTAGCCGCGAGCCTCGTCACCCGGGCCGAGCAGGCCGGCTATCGCGGCATCGTGGTCACCCTGGACACCTGGGTGACCGGCTGGCGTCCGCGTGATCTGGCCACGTCCAACTTTCCGCAGCTCCGCGGGCACTGCCTGGCCAACTACTTCGCCGACCCGGTGTTCCGCAGCCGCCTGGAGCGAGCCCCTGAGGACGACCCGGGGTCGGCGATCCTGGCCTGGGCGATGATGTTCGGCAAGCCGCTGGCCTGGGACGACCTGGCCTGGCTGCGGTCGCTGACCGGCCTGCCGCTCGTGCTCAAGGGCATCTGCCACCCCGACGACGCCCGGCGTGCCGTCGACGCCGGCGCCGACGGCATCTTCGTCTCCACGCACGGTGGCCGGCAGGCCAACGGCGGCCTGGCCGCGATCGACTGCCTGCCCGACGTGGCGGCGGCCGTGCCCGACGTCCCGGTGCTGTTCGACTCGGGCGTGCGGTCGGGATCCGACGTGGTCAAGGCGCTCGCCCTGGGCGCGACGGCGGTGGGGATCGGCCGCCCGTACGCCTACGCCGCCGCGCTGGCCGGCAAGGACGGCATCGTGCACGTGCTCCGTACGATCCTCGCGGAGGCCGACCTGCTGATGGCGGTCGACGGCTACCCGACGCTCGCGGACCTGGGCCCGGAGGCGATGCGGCGCACCTGAGTGTGTCCGCGTCTCCCGGCAGTAGGTTTGGGGCCATGGCCCCGACTCCCTACACCGTCGAGCGGTCGACCGTCGTCGCGGCACCCGCCGACCAGATCTTCCCGCTGCTGGTGGACTTCCACGAGTGGCCGCGCTGGTCGCCTTGGGAGGACGTGGACCCCGACATGCAGCGCACCTACGGCGGCGCAGAGTCTGGCGTCGGCGCGACGTACGCCTGGTCCGGCAACCGCAAGGCCGGCGCCGGGTCGATGGAGATCACCGACCTGGCCACGCCGACCGCGCTGGGCCTTCGGCTGTCGTTCCTCAAGCCGTTCAAGGCCGAGAACCGGATCGACTTCGACCTGCGGTCGGAGGGTGACGGCACCCGCGTCACGTGGCGCCTCACCGGAGACGCCACCGGCGTGACGAAGGCGTTCGCGCGGTTCGGTATGTTCGACCGCTGGGTCGGCAAGGACTTCGAGAAGGGCCTCGCCCGGCTGCGTGCCGAGGTCAGCTGACCAGCTAGACGACGGTCCAGGTGTCGAGCCGCCGATCAGCGAGCCGAGGGCCGCGGTCGGGTCGTCCTGACCCTGCGCGGCGGTGGCGATCTGCGCCCGCGCCTGGTCGTCGTACGTCGGGCGCTCGACCTGGCGGAAGATCCCGATCGGCGCCCGGTGGAGCACGCCGGCGTCGGTGAGCCGGGACAGCGCGAACGCCGTGGTCGGGTCGGTGGCGTGGGCGTCGTGGACCAGCAGGTCGGACTCGTGCACGTCGGCCACCTCGACGGAGAACACCTGGCCGCTGTCCTTGTCGCGGACCACGCCGTACTGGCCGTCGCTGCCGAACCGGATCGGCTGGCCGTGCTCGAGCGGGATGATCGCGTCGGCCTTGGTGTCCTTGTTCTTGATCGCGTCGAACGCGCCGTCGTTGAAGATCGGGCAGTTCTGGTAGATCTCGACCAGCGCCGTGCCGCGGTGGGCCGCGGCCGCGGACAGCACCGAGGTGAGGTGCTTGCGGTCGGAGTCGATCGTGCGGGCCACGAAGGTCGCCTCGGCGCCGAGAGCCAGCGAGACCGGGTTGAACGGGTAGTCGACCGAGCCCACCGGCGTCGACTTGGTGACCTTGCCGGGCTCGGAGGTGGGGGAGTACTGGCCCTTGGTCAGCCCGTAGATCCGGTTGTTGAACAGCAGGATCTTCATGTTGACGTTGCGGCGCATCGCGTGGATCAGGTGGTTGCCGCCGATCGAGAGCGCGTCGCCGTCACCGGTCACGACCCACACCGACAGGTCCTCGCGGGCGGTGGCCAGGCCGGTGGCGATCGCCGGCGCCCGGCCGTGGATCGAGTGCATGCCGTAGGTGTCGAGGTAGTACGGGAAGCGCGACGAGCAGCCGATGCCGGAGACGAACACGATGTTCTCGCGGCGCAGCCCCAGCTCGGGCAGGAAGCCCTGCACGGCCGCGAGGACGGCGTAGTCGCCGCAGCCGGGGCACCAGCGCACCTCCTGGTCGGAGGTGAACTCCTTGCGGGTCTGCGGCTCGTCGTTGGTCGGGCACGCCGCGTAGCCCCGGGAACGGCAGCTCGGTGGTGCTCATCGGACACTCTCCTTCTCGGTGGTCTCCACGGGATCGACCGTCTGCACGTCGTCACCCGTGGTCTCGATCAGGTCCGTGATCGCCTCGGCGAGCTCGGCCGCCTTGAGCGGCAGCCCGCGCACGTGGTTGTAGCCGACGACGTCGACGAGGTACTTGGCGCGCAGCAGCAGCGACAGCTGGCCGAGGTTCATCTCGGGCACCAGCACCGCGTCGTAGCGCTCTGCAGCACCTCGCCGAGGTCCTTCGGGAACGGGTTGAGGTGGCGCAGGTGGGCCTGGGCGACCGAGAGGCCGGCCTTGCGGACCCGTCGGCAGGCGGCGCCGATCGGCCCGTACGTCGATCCCCAGCCCGAGCACCAGCACCCGCGCGTCGCCGTCGGGGTCGTCGACCTCGAGCGGCGGCAGGCTGTCGGCGATCCGGTCGACCTTGGCCTGCCGGGTGCGCACCATGAAGTCGTGGTTGGCGGGGTCGTAGGAGATGTTGCCGTGGCCGTCGCCCTTCTCCAGGCCGCCGATCCGGTGCTCGAGGCCGGGCGTGCCGGGGATCGCCCACGGCCGGGCCAGGGTCTCGCGGTCGCGCAGGTAGGGCCAGAACTCCGGTTCGCCCGCGTCCGTGGTGTGGTTGGGCTCCGGTCGCGAAGGCCGGGTCGATCGCCGGCAGGTCGACGAGCTCGGGGATCCGCCACGGCTCGGAGCCGTTGGCGAGCATGCCGTCGGAGAGCAGCATCACCGGCGTGCGGTAGGTGATCGCGATCCGGGCCGCCTCGAGCGCGGCGTCGAAGCAGTCGCCGGGCGACTGCGGCGCCACGATCGGCACCGGTGACTCGCCGTTGCGGCCGAACATCGCCTGCAGCAGGTCGGCCTGCTCGGTCTTGGTCGGCAGGCCGGTCGACGGGCCGCCGCGCTGCACGTCGACCACCAGCAGCGGCAGCTCGATCATCACGCCGAGGCCGATCGTCTCCGACTTGAGCGCGAGGCCCGGTCCGGACGTGGTGGTGACCCCGAGCGCGCCGCCGAACGACGCGCCGAGCGCCGCGCCGACGCCGGCGATCTCGTCCTCGGCCTGGAACGTCGTGACGCCGAACCGCTTGTGCTTGCTGAGCTCGTGGAGGATGTCGGAGGCCGGCGTGATCGGGTAGGTGCCGAGGAACAGCGGCAGGCCGGACTGGACGCCGGCCGCGATCAGGCCGTAGGCCAGCGCCAGGTTGCCGGTGATGTTGCGGTAGGTGCCGGCCGGCATCGGGGCCGGCTTGATCTCGTACTGGACGGCGAACGCCTCGGTGGTCTCACCGAAGTTCCAGCCCGGCCGTGAACGCCGTGATGTTGGCGTCGCGGATGTCGGGCGCCTTGGCGAACCGGCGCTCGAGGAAGTCGATCGTCGACTCGGTGGGGCGGCCGTACATCCACGACAGCAGCCCGAGCGCGAACATGTTCTTCGCGCGGCTGGCGTCCTTGCGTGAGAGCCCGAACTCCTTGACCGCCTCGACCGTCATCCCGGTGAGGTCGAGGGCGTGCACGCGTAGTCGGCGAGCGTGTCGTTCTCGAGCGGGTTCTCGACGTAGCCGGCCTTGGTCAGGTTGCGCGCGGTGAAGTCGTGGGTGTCGACGATGATCGCCGTGCCCGGCTTCATGTCGGCGAGGTTGGCCTGAGCGCGGCCGGGTTCATCGCGACCAGCACGTCGGGGGCGTCGCCGGGGTCAGGATGTCGTGGTCGGCGAAGTGCACCTGGAACGACGAGACGCCCGGGCAGCGTGCCCTGGGGTGCGCGGATCTCGGCCGGGAAGTTCGGCAGCGTCGACAGGTCGTTGCCGAACGCCGCCGACTCCTGGGTGAACCGGTCACCGGTCAGCTGCATGCCGTCGCCGGAGTCGCCCGCGAACCGGATGATCACCCGGTCGAGCTGCTGGACCTGCTTGGACACGGCTGGAGACGCCTACTTTCCTCGCGCGATCACACCCGCCGGATGGGCGGCGGGCACAGTTGTCCACGATATCCCCGTGGCAAGGCGTCGGCGGAGCGCGTCTCCGCCCGCGGATCGTCCGAGTGCGGCGGACGACGTGACGAAGCGCACGTCCGGAGCCGTTCGCACGAGCGTTGGGGAAACCCGGACAGACAGCGCACAACGCACCGTCCGGCGACGCGCCGGATGACGAGAAGTGTGGAGGTACGGCATTTAAATGTAGTAGATTACTCGTCAATAGTCAGTAACTCGGGTACTGCCCTCCCTCGAGCACGAAGGAAACCAAGACACTCATGTCGATCACGTGGAAGACCGCCGTCGTACGCCCGCTCGTGGGCGTTGCCGGACTGGTGGCCCTCACCGGATGCGCCACTGCCGGAGGCGGCCAGCGGCAAGGCCGACCAGGTGAGCGTCGTCGGCTTCTCCGTCCTGAAGACCGCCAACAAGCAGGTCCTCACCGACTTCCAGAAGACCGACGCCGGCAAGGACGTCACCTTCAAGACCTCGTACGGCGCCTCCGGCGACCAGAGCCGCGCGGTCATCGCCGGCCTGAAGGCCGACGACGTGCACCTGTCCCTCGAGCCCGACGTCAGCAAGCTCGTCGACGAGAAGCTCGTCGCCGACGACTGGAAGTCCGGCCCCAACAAGGGCATCGCTGACCCAGTCCGTCGTGGCGATCGTGGTCCGCAAGGGCAACCCCAAGGGCATCAAGAGCTGGGACGACCTGGTCAAGCCGGGCGTCAAGATCGTCACCCCGAACCCGGGTTCGTCCGGCTCGGCGAAGTGGAACATCCTCGCGGCCTACGGCCACGTGCTCGCCCAGGGCGGCACCGAGGCCGACGCGCAGGCCTACCTCACCAAGTTCTTCGACAACGTCGCCGCCCTCCCGGGCTCCGGCAAGGACGCCACCACGGCGTTCGAGGGCGGCACCGGTGACGTGCTGCTGTCCTACGAGAACGAGGCGATCGTGGCCCGCCAGACCGGCGCCGACTTCGACTACCTCGTCCCGGACCAGACCCTGCTGATCCAGAACACCGGCGCGGTCACCACGGACGCGAGCAAGGCCGCCAAGGACTTCCTCGACTTCCAGCTCAGCAAGCAGGGCCAGACCGACTACGCCAAGCAGGGCTTCCGCCCGCTCGACACGAGCGTCAAGGTCGACGTCAAGGGCGCCAACGACCCGAGCAACCCGTTCCCGACGCCGAAGACGCTGCTCACCATCGACAAGGACTTCGGTGGCTGGGACGTGGCGAACACGAAGTACTTCGACGAGAAGACCGGCATCGTGACCAAGATGCTGGCCGGAGTCCGGCAAGGCATGACGCTCTGAGTCGACAGCTGAGCTCACCGCGGCTCCGGGTCGACGACGCGCAGGCGTCGGCGTCCCGGGGCCGTCGGGCCCTCGGCATGGGGTCCGCCCTCGGCCTCGGCGTCTCCATGATCTGGTTCAGCCTGCTGGTCCTGATCCCGCTGGTGGCGGTGCTGATCACCGCGGCCGACCTCGGCCTCGCCGGCTTCTGGGACGTCGTCACCAGTCCGCAGACCGCGGCGGCGCTGCGGCTCACCGTGGTCCAGGTCTCGCTCGGCGTCACGCTGCTCAACGTCGTGATGGGCACCGCGCTCGCCTGGGTGCTGGTCCGCGACCGGTTCTGGGGCAAGCGGCTCCTCGACGTCGTGATCGACGTCCCGTTCGCGCTGCCCACGATCGTCGCCGGCCTGGTGCTGCTCTCGCTCTACGGCCCGAACTCCCCGCTCGGGGTCAACGTCGCCAACACCCGGGCCGCGGTGTTCCTGGCGCTGGCGTTCGTGACGCTGCCGTTCGTCGTGCGCACCGTGCAGCCGGTGCTCGAGACGCTCGAGCGCGACATCGAGGAGGCCGCCGCGTCGCTCGGCGCGAGCCGGTTCACGACGTTCCGCCGGGTGATCCTGCCGTCCCTGATGCCGGCGATCGCCGCCGGCGCCGCCCTGTCCTTCGCGCGCGGGATCAGCGAGTACGGCTCGCTGGTGCTGCTCTCCGGCAACCTGCCCGGTCGCACCGAGGTGGCGTCCGTGCGGGTGCTGACCTACATCGAGAACGGCAACAAGGAGTGCGGCGGCCGCGGTCGCCGCGATCCTGCTGCTGGTCGCGCTCCTCGTGATCGTGGTCGCTCGACGTCCTCCAGAGGAGGCTGGCCCGCCGTGGCGACTGACTACGCAGACCGACCCGGCCCCGGTGCGCTGGGGCCTGCGCGTGGTCACCATCGGCTACGTGTTCCTGCTCGTGGCGTGGCCGACCGCGCTGGTGTTCAAGAACGCCCTCGCCGACGGGGTCGGCGCGATGTTCGACGCGTTCTCCGACCCGGACGATCGCGCACGCGATCTCGCTGACCGTGACGATCACGGTCTGGGCGGTGCTGATCAACCTGGTGTTCGGCCTGACCATCTCGATCCTGCTGGTGCGCTACGACTTCCGCGGCAAGCGGCTGCTGTCCGCGCTGCTCGACGTGCCGCTCGCCGTCTCGCCGGTCGTGGTCGGCCTGGCCCTGGTGCTGGTCTACAACGGCCGCGACGGCTGGTTCGGCCCGAGCCTCGAGGACGCCGGCTTCCAGGTCATCTTCTCCACCGCCCGGCATGATCATGGCGACCGTGTTCGTGGCGCTGCCGCTGGTGATCCGCGAGGTGGTGCCGGTGCTCGAGGAGATCGGCGACGACCAGGAGCAGGCCGCCCGCAGCCTCGGCGCCAACGCGGTGCAGACGTTCCGGCGGATCACGCTGCCCGGCATCAAGTGGGCCGTCGTGTACGGCGTCGTGCTCAGCCTGGCCCGCTCGCTCGGCGAGTTCGGCGCGGTCAAGATCGTCTCGGGCAACATCACCGGTCAGTCCCAGACGGCCACGCTCTTCGTCGAGGAGACCTACCAGAACTTCCAGCAGCAGGCGTCGTACAGCATCGCCGCCCTGCTCGCCTTCGCCGCGATGGTCTGCCTGGTCGTCGTCGCGATCCTCCGCCCGAAGGAGCACAAGAATGAGATTCACCCCAACGAACCACTCGCTGCGCTCGCATTTCGCCGGGGGCCCCGGATGAGCATCAACGTCTCCGGCGTCACCAAGAAGTTCGGCGACTTCGTCGCGCTGGACGACGTCTCGGTCGACCTGCCGACCGGCCAGCTCACCGCGCTGCTCGGGCCCAGCGGTGGCGGCAAGTCCACGCTGCTGCGGATCATCGCCGGCCTCGAGAGCGCCGACGACGGCACCGTCACGATCGAGGGCAACGAGGCCACGCACCTGCCGCCGCAGAAGCGCAACGTGGGCTTCGTCTTCCAGCACTACGCGGCCTTCAAGCACATGAGCGTGGCGAAGAACGTCGCGTTCGGCCTGGAGATCCGCAAGCGCTCCAAGGACGAGGTGAAGCGACGCGTCGACGAGCTGCTCGAGCTGGTGCACCTCACCCAGTTCGCGCACCGGCTGCCCTCGCAGCTCTCCGGCGGCCAGCGGCAGCGGATGGCGCTGGCCCGCGCGCTCGCGGTCGAGCCGTCGGTGCTGCTGCTCGACGAGCCGTTCGGTGCGCTCGACGCCAAGGTCCGCAAGGAGCTGCGCGACTGGCTGCGCCGGCTGCACGACGAGGTGCACGTGACCACCGTCTTCGTGACCCACGACCAGGAGGAGGCCCTCGAGGTCGCCGACGAGATCGTGGTGATCAACGACGGCCGGATCGAGCAGATCGGCTCGCCGGACCAGCTGTACGACGAGCCCGGCCAACGACTTCGTGATGAGCTTCCTCGGCCCGGTCACGACGCTGGACGACAAGCTGATCCGTCCGCACGACATCGAGGTGTCGACGCACAGCCGGATCGCGGGTGCGATCGGCGGCACGGGTCGTCCGGTGGTGCGCGTCGGCTTCGAGGTGCGGCTCACGGTCGAGGTCGACCGGCCCGGGCACCCCGAGGTCGCGGTCACGGTCACCCGGGCGCACCAGCGCAACCTGCGGATCGACGAGGGCACCAAGGTGTGGCTCACGCCGACCCACGGCGCCCCCGTCGTACCCGCCATGGAGAGCAGTCTCAGCGAGACCTCTGACGAGATCGCCGTCTGACTCGCGTGCCCGGGGACGTGCCAGCACGCGTCCTCGGGCATACGACCGCTCAGCGGTAGTCTGGTGAACTGACCCCGCGTGGACGGCTGCCGTTGGCCGCTTGTGGACATGCGGCCTGACCTGGTGGTGACACGACACCGAATGCGGCCGAGGTCCGCCGCCGCGACGAGATGCTCACCCTCCAGGAAGCCTGTCGCTTCCGCGGCGTGCCCGAAGGCAACATCGCGCTACTGGCGCCACCTCGGCGCCGGGCCGCGACCCACCTCCCCGCCGGGATGCTCACGCCGCCCCGAGTTGGCGCGAGCTGCTCGATCCCCCCGTCTTGGGGTCCGGATGAAGCCCACACGGCGAGCACCGCCTGGAACTCTGGTTCGGTGGCGATTGCGGCGTGCCCGATGCCGTTGATCGCCTCGATCACGTCGCGCACGCCCACCAGTGAAAACCTCCGCCAGGCGCCGACGGCGCACACGCGGGCGTTGATCTGAAGGTGCAGAAGCCGGTACGGGTCACCGCCCCCGCGACGTGCCGTTCCGGATCACGCCGGCCTCGATCTGCTCGACCGGCACCTTGACCTGCCGCCCGCGCGGCCCGACCCAGCCGACGATCCCGCGGCCGGCCTGGTCATGAGCATCATCCGGCGCCGCAGAGATCTCTGGATGAGGGGCAGCGGCAAGCGACCAGGTCTTGGGAAACGACGGCCAGAGGAGTCAATGCCGGGCGCTCTCCCGCGCATCCGGAGGTCGACGTGCGAGGCTCATCCCGTGTGTGAACAAGTGACCGGCCGACGTGACCGCGGGCACGGGCTGCGACCGGGTTTCGGCTCGTGAAGAAGTACATCACCGCATTGCGGCAGGCGTGCGAGATCGTCGAGGTCCCAGGCACCCCGCGAAGTCTGCGACTCGAGGACGTGCAGGCCGCCGACGACCAGGTCAGGCTGAGTTGGTCGTTCGTCGATCCTGAGGTCCTTCCCGGCGACCACGGATCCCACGAACGCCGCCTCCACGGCTGGCTCGACCTTGGACCGGCGAGTGGCGTTCCGATCGAGCGTGCTCGCGAGTGGTGGGCAGAAGCCCAGCTCGCGGCAGCCCGCCGCTACGCACTCCAGATCGACGCCGACTGGAGCCCTGGTGAGCCGTACGTCCGCCGCGTGTGGTCGCGCGACGAGGCATGGCACGCACTACTCGGCCACTTGAGAACCCAGGGCCGCGTGCTTGTCGAGAGCGACGAGATCCGAGTGGTCAGCGGCACCGAAGAGCTCATCTATCGGATCGATGCCGAGGAGTGGGCCGAATACCTGACTGAGCCCGAGGCTGCCGAGGAGCCAGAAGACACCGAGATCGTGCCGGTCGCAACTCGGCTGGTCGATGGGCTGCCGCTGTGGGCGGTCGACGAACTCTCCGAAGCAGTCGGTGCATGGGGACCCGTCGTTGGCCTGCGAAACGGACGGATCGTCGGCCTGCGATCACGCGACTACTAACCGACACCCGATGCTCCGAAGCAGGTCCTGCCGCAGAGAGCGCGGCTCTTGCGCCTCGCCTGCATCATGACGGGACGGCATCCGACTCCTCTGGCCGCCGCGGTTCCGGGAGAAGGTTCACGGTCACGAACGCCACGGCGACCGCGACCACCACCTCCGGGGTAACCGACAGGCCGTCAGCGCCGAGCAGCAGAGTGGCCAGCAGCGTCGAGGTCATGGGCAGCCGAAGCATCGCAGCACACATGCCCCCGATGCCCATGCCGATCGCGGGGGCCAGGGCCATGCCTGGCAACCCGCTGACAGCGACACCGAGAGCGGCACCGATGAACATCGACGGGAAGACCGGTCCGCCGCGAAACGCGCTCAAAGACAGTCCGTAAGCGAGCGACTTGCAGCCAATCAGCATGATGAGGACTCCGACCGAGTAGTCGGCCGCGTGATCGACCAGGTGCGGCAACGCGTCCTGTCCGGAGAACAGGACTTCGCTGAAGCTGTTCTGGGTAACGACCTGATAGACCATGGCCGTCAAGCCGACCAGCAGGCCCAGACCCGCCGTGACGACCACGCGGCTGAGGTGCACGAGCGGGCGAAGCGACAGTGCGATCCAGCGGATGACCCACACCAGGAACGCCGCAACAGCTCCCATGGCGAGCGCCCAGCACAGCGTGCCAACCGTCGGCGCGACCTCCGGTGGTACTGACGGAAGGGCGAGCGAGAAGCTGCCCAGGCCGGTCCAGCCGTCGAGGCCGACGAAGACCAAGGCCCCGATCCCGGAAGCGAGGAGTCCTGGCAGTGCGACCAAGCTGAGGGTCGCGCCGCCGATCCCCGCGGCTTCCATGATGAGAAACGCCCCCAGGACAGGTGAGCCAAGCAGCGTGCTGACGGCGGCGAAGCTACCCGCCGACGCCATCACCATCACCGCTGTCGGCGGAGCGTCCTTCTTCGCCAGATGCACCGTCCACGCTGCGAGGCCGCCGCCAATAGCGATCAACGGAGCCTCGGGGCCGAGAACAGCGCCGAGGCTGAGCGTGCTCAGGGCGGCCAGAGCCACGCCTGCGAGCTCGTTGTCTCGCGGTGGGCCGCCGCCGGTCTTGAACCCGAAAGCGGGCGAGTGACCAGCGTTTCCGGGCAGGTAACGGATCGTCAGACCAGTAAGCAAACCGGCAAGTCCGACCCAGGGCACAGGCCACCACGCCGGCACGTCGCTTCCGAGAAGCTGGTGTGGCAGATCCCCGAAGACGTAGTCCTGGATCTCGGCAACCAACGCCAAGAATCCGTACGCCACCACTGAGATCGGGATACCCAGCACTGCCGCCAGCACCAGCGCAACGAGGTACGGCCGTGACCGCATGACCGCGATCGGGTCAAGCGCCGGCGGCGGCCCCGAGGCCGCCGAGGGCGCCGTTGCTGTTTCCGACCCGATGTCCGTCGTTCTGTGCTCGCCAGCCATCAGATGCACCCTCTCATCCAGCCAGTAGAGCAGAGGTGCCGCCACGGGAATCTGGCGGTGGCGGCACCTCAGCGTGCACCTGACAGGAATGGCTTCGGATCAGGCGAGCGCCTTCGCCTTCAAAGCCTCGAACTCGGCCTGCGTGATGGCGCCGGAGTCCAGCAGCGACTTCGCCGAGGCGATCTGTTCGGTCGACGAGCCACCCGAAGATCCAGCGACGGACCGGATGTACTCCGTCTGCGCCGCATTCATCTCGTGCGCCTGCTCCAGCTGGCGCTCCTGCATGCCGTGGCCGCGTGCGATCAGATAAACCAGAATGCCCAGCCAGGGGAGGATGATGACGAAGAACACCCAGAACGTCTTCGCCACCCCGCTCAGGTCCTTGCTGCGGAAGATGTCGCTGATCACCCAGAACAGGCACATGAACCAGGCGAAGAACAGGAAGAACTCGAACAGGGCAAGCAGGAACGATCCGTTGTCGTTGAACATTGGTGCTCATTTCCGTTGATGTGGGTGAGACGGGGCCGAGCCGTTTGCCGGTTCAGCGTGTCTCCGTGCATGACATGCGCGCCACCATGATGGTCCGTAGCTCGAACCACATCATCCCCGGGTCCGCGGCAGTGGTTTCCGTGCGTCCAAGCGGAACCCCACGATCGGGTCTTCCGCCTGCTCCCATCACCCTAGAGATGGGGGAGCGGGCGGCGGATCACCCTTTGAGGATGACCTCGCTTCAGCTTGCGCAGCAGACCCCCGCGACCTGATCCTGGGTCAATCAGTCACTCACCAATACGCGCTCTGGCTAGCCCGGACTTTGGGCGGGCCGCCCGGAAGCGGTGACGATGGCTGACGCGAGCGGGTCGGGCGCCCCTGGTGCAGCCTCCGCTCGTCCCCGGTGAGAACCCGGCTCTGCCGTGAAGTGGGCAGTTGCTCACCATCTGCCGCAGATCACGTGCACGCTGCGGCCATCCGGCAAGGTGCCTGTCGGGTGATCGGGCCGGTCTACTGGATGGCCAACGTGTGCAGCTTCTCGAGCAGTCGGGCGTGCTCGTCGGAGGTCAGTCGGGGCTCGAGCGTCGATAGCCATTCATGGCGCTCGTCCTCACGCAGGGGCCGGTGCTCGGTGGGTCCACCGGGGGTGCGGACTGTGAGCGAGTCGTGGGTCATGGTGATGTGACGGCCGGGCACGTGCTTGGCGAGCATGAGGCCGGTGGTGAAGTGCGAACCGGGATACGTGCTGGTGTAGTGGTGCCCCAAGACGACCAGCCTGGAAGGTAGTCGTCCTGGGCGCCGTCGGTCATCGGAATGGTCGTAGCAGGCTCATCCCGAAGCCGGGGTCGCACAGCAGCCGCTCGCCCTCTACGACCACCTCGACCGCCTCGCCATGTGGGTACCTGCCTGCTGAGTGCCGGCGTCGGGGTCACCGACCCGGCCCAGGTGCCGTCGGACCTGGTAGCCGAGCCGCTCCAAGGCGGCGGCGACGAGCGCGCTGTGCTCGAAGCAGCTGGCCTCCGATCGCGACGTCCACCATGAGCGCGGACGTGCGCTGGGCAAACCCGCCGCATCGCGAAGCCCTCGGGCTCAATAGCTGTAGCCGGAGCCCTTCGAGGAGCCGGAGGTCGGAGCCGTGCCCGTGGGCGTGGCCGCGTGCCAGGTGAAGTCGGTGCCGTCGAAGCTGTCGTTCTGCCCGTCCCCGTTGACCTGCCCGGGGCTGTGGTCGAACGAGAACGTGTACAGCGGCTGGCCATCGAAAGAGACCTGCCTGGACCCGTCTCGCCGCTTGATGGTGCTGAGGTGCACGGCCGCGCCGCCAGAGGAGGTCGGCTGCTGCTGGGCCGAGACTGTCAGTGGCTGCCAGACCGCTACGCAGGCGCTGCTCCTGCACAGCACCTTGCCCTTCTCCTGGTCGCTGGCGTACAGCGTCTGGCCCGAGGACGTCGCGAGCACGCTCATGCCGCCGGCGTCACGGACGGTCACCGTCGTACCAGAGGCGCTCGGGGCGGACGCGGCCGCCGTGTTGCCGGCGGCGCCACAGCCGGCCAGGACCAGCAGCCCTGCCGCGGCGGCGGACAAGGCAGCGCCGGACCGGAGGGTCCGCGAGCGTCGGCTGGTGGGGGTTCTCATCTGTTTCTCCTGTTGGTTGACGGTGGTCATGAGCTCATAGGGGGCACGGGGATGCTGACGAGCCGCCGGCCGGTGTCGGTCACCACTGACAGCTCGCTCAGCTGCGCGGCGGGAATGGCAGTGCTCCCGCTCACCTCCACGCGGCCGAAGCCGTCCGCCGGCCACGTCGCGGCGATCTCGCGGCGCCCGTCGGCGGCTCGCGCGACGAGGGAGCACCACCCGTGCTTGGGGGCGCCGGAGAGGGTCAGGTGGAGCCCGGTGCCCCCGTCCCGGGCGACCAAGGTGACTTCGGCACGGGCTCGCGGAGCCGGTCCGACCCCGCGAAGCACGACGGCCTGCGCCGGCTGATCGTGCCCGTCGAGCACGTGTATGGCGGGGACCGCGGCCAAGCCCATGACGACCGCGGCCACAGCAGCCATCACCGCTCGGCGAAGCAGACGGTTCGTACTGCGGCCCGGTTCGGGTCGCCCGGATGGCACTGCAGTCGGAGCAGACGGTGGCGACACCGGCTCGACCAGATCGGGACCGTCGAGCATCTCGGCGTCCTCGGGTTGCACGAGCGCCAACAGGGAAGCGGCGAACGCGAGCTCGCCCAGCTCCTCGAGGCACTCGTCGCACTCCACCAGGTGTTGCTCGACGGCGTACTCCTCTCGCTGCTCAAGTGCGTGGAGTATGTAGCCGCCGAGATCAAGGCTCATGTGACAGGTCATGAGTTCACTCCCCGCTCCTGCAGGGCCAGACGCAGCGCTCGCAGCGCGTAGTGCAGCCGCGACCGGACGGTGCCGGCAGGCAGGCCGCGAACGTCCGCAATCTGTTGCGCGGTCTGGCCGCGGTAGTAGGCGTCGACGAGCACCTGCCGGTGCTCGGCGCTGAGCGCCGCGAGCGCGTCGGTGAGGAGCACCGCGTCGAGCGCCGCGTCGAGTCCGTCGTCCTGGACGGCGACCTCGATCAGCGCGGGGCCAACCTCAACGGGCCGGGACCGACGGGACCGGGCGGTGTCGATCACCAGGTGACGGGCGGTGACGAACAGCCACGGCCGCCACGCCCCAACGGGGATCCTTTCGGCGTGCTTCCACGCCCGCACGAAGGTCTCCTGCACGATGTCCTCGGCGAGCTGCCGATCACCGCGCACCAGCCGCTGGACGTACGCCGTCAGCGCCGCCGCGTGCTCTTCGTACAGCACGCGCGAGAAGTCCTCGCCGCAACCCAGAGGCGTTTCGCTCATACAAGACACGACGGCTCCGGTGCGTGATTTGCTCAACCGCCGTAACAGTTCTCATGTGAAGCACAGGTTTCGCATCTGGGCGAGGCGCTGACTGCCGCTGGCGCGCTCCGTTTGCGTCTAGGTCACCCGGCTCAGTCGGCATTCCCGGACTTGATCGGGAACGTAGGGAGCCGGAGCTTGGCCAACCTCGAAAGGTCGCTGGCGGTGCGCACCGGCTTGCGGGTGAAGTCCCCGGCGCAGTACCCGTTGTGCCGACGGAGGGATCCGATGTAGGTGCCGCTCTCTTCCTCGATCGTGAACATCTCAGTCATCTCCTTGGGAACCCGGGCGACCGTCGGATGGCTGCCTCGCAACTCCTCTCACCAATGCCACGAACGGCACCGGCCGAATTCGACAGCAGGGTCGACGACTGATCTCCGCTCCTGGCGTCAGCACCTGTTCAGCTCCTCGGCGAGCATCACGAGGATGACGCTGGGGCCGCGGACGTGGGTGAGCGTGTAGACGTCCTCGTAGGCCGCCCCCCTGCACGACTTCGCATCGGGTTGACTGCCGCCGGCCGCGACGTCGTGAATCCTGCGGACTCTGTGTGGACTGGGGCTGGTTCCTGAGCGTGAGTCAGCGGTAGTTGGTGAACTGCACCGCGAAGTCGTAGTCCTGCGACTTGACCAGCGCCTGCACGGCCTGCAGGTCATCGCGCTTCTTGCTGCTCACCCGGAGCTCGTCGCCCTGGACCTGCACCTTGACGCCCTTGGGCCCCTCGTCGCGGATCAGCTTGCCGACCTTCTTCGCGTCCTCGGAGGTGATCCCCTCCTTGAGCGCGACGCTGATCTTCGTCTCGCGGCCGGAGGGGCGCGGCTCGCCGGCGTCGAGGATCTTCAGCGACTGCTGGCGCTTGATCAGCTTCTCCTTGAACACGTCGAGCACGGCCGTCGCCCGGTCCTCGGCATTGGCGGAGATCTCGATCGCCTCGCCGGACCACTTGATCTCGGCGCCGGTGCCCTTGAAGTCGTAGCGCTGGGTGATCTCACGGGCCGCCTGGCTCAGCGCGTTGTCCACCTCCTGGCGGTCGATCTTGCTCACGATGTCGAACGACGAGTCGGCCACGACGGCCCTCCTGTGACGATTTATCCTTGGCGGTGGTGCTGCGCTATCCTCGGCTGCGCTGTCGGCCACACTACTGCGGCAGACGAACACGGCAGGTTGCCCGAGCGGCCAATGGGAGCGGACTGTAAATCCGTCGGAGTATTCCTTCGCAGGTTCGAATCCTGCACCTGCCACCGAGCTCGAGGAAGGGGGCCTCCGACCTGCGGTTATGCAGGCGGAGGTGGTTCGTGGTATACCCGGGCCGGGTATGGGGATCGCCTCGCCCCCTTTCGACTGACTTGAGCAGTTTCACCCCGGCGACGCTGTGACCTGCGGAAACGTGCTCGGCAGTCACGATCGCGACGCCGGCCGGGAAATTCGCGAGGAAGTCTTGGCCAGCGGCGCCGACCCCGGGGCAGCCGAACATGGGCTGACCAGCGTCTTTCCGTGACCGGGGGTATTCAATTTCGACGGAAGGTGCGTCCGCCGGCGTGGATGGTGAGTCCGCCGCAGCACAGGTAGATGATGGCGATGAGTGCGGCGGCGCCGTGGTGGCCGTAGCGGTGGTTGATCGTTGGCGAGCGCGATCAGGTGGAACGGGTCTACGCACTCGCGGGCCTGCGGCGCCGTGGCGTCGGTGGCCTCCATGAACGCGGCCCCAGGTCGAGGCTGACTGCCTGCAGCTGGGCGGATCTGGCCTCGCCGAGCTGGTCGTAGAGCTGCTCGAGGGTGACTGCGTTCTTGCCTTCTGCGACGCCCAGACCACCGCGCCGGCTCGGTCGTGGTCGGCGACCATGCTCAGATACCGGACCGTTACCGGTGTCCCTTGCGGTAGGAGACCTCGTCGACCCCGATCCGGTAGACCTGCTTCAGGCGGGCGTCATCGAGTTGGTCGGCCACGACCCGGGTCACGATGTTGGCCACCGCCTCCCACGAACATCGCGTTACCGCAAGTCCCGCGAACGAAACCCGCCCCGCCTGAAGCGGGCCGGGTTTCCTGCCTGCCGGACGGCGTTGGTCAGCGCAGTCGCAGTTCCCAGATCCGGTTGCCCCAGTTGGCCCTGCCGTCGCCCTCGTTCGGGATGTACTGGGTGGCCAGCCACACCCGGTTGGTGCCCGCGATGACCTCACCGTTGGAGTAGTCACCCCAGCGACCGACACCTCCGCGGTCCTCGGTGCCGCTGAACCCGTTGTCCGCGGTGACACCCGCCTCGACGACCCGGATCGGACCAAAGCCCCGGCCCGGGGCCGCGACCGCGGTGGCCGCGGACAGGAACGTCTCGGGACCACCGAGCCCGAACGCGATCGCCATGGCGCCGTTGCGGGTCATGTTGATGTGCGGGTACAGCAGACCGAGTCCGCGGGTCGCCAGGTACCCCTGGCGTGTCACACGCGTTGCGGCCGTGACCAGGCTGTTGCGGACGTGAGGTGACACGACCAGCCAGCCGATCCCGGCGTGGATCTTGCTGTCTCCGGCGACGTTGATCCCGGTGCCCATCGCTCCGACCAGGACTCCGTTGGTGTACTGGGTCTCGAACATCGAGTCCGGGCCGCTGTCGACCAGGCCGCTGGTCGGCTCACCGACGGGTTTCACACGAGGGCACAGATCGCAGAATCCGGGCGGAGTCTGCGTCAACGGCTGCGGGAAGTAGCCCTCGCTGGAGATCACGCGGCTGCTCAGCGACGGCATACCTCCGCGGCCCACCGCGGCACGATGGGTCACCGCCCACACCGCGACGCGGTTGTCACCGGCGCCGGTGGGGTCCAGGGTGCTCATCGCGAACTCCGCCGGAGCTGGGGCCTGCTGGTTGGCGAACTGCACCCGGAACGCCAGACTTCCGCCGGCCTGGAGGTTCTCGAAGGTGGCCACGTCGACCGAGGCAGCGCCCGAGGTCAGCTCCGACTTCGGCAGGACGTAGAGCTGGGCACCGTTGAAGGACTGGAGGTCGGCGGTGAACTCCTGGGTGCTGATGTAGATGTTGGTCCCGTCCACGCCGAGGATCGGGTAGTCACCCAGGCACGGGCATCCGCGGTGAGAGGGACTGGACGCGTCGACCCGGTAGACGTGCCAGGAACCGGTCGGGTCGCCGGAGTTGCTCACGGCCACGTCGACATGCGACTCGGTGACCGCGGTGCCGGCGTCGTTGAAGCTGAAGCCGAGGATGGTGGCGAACCAACGGCCGGTGTCGGCGTCGAAGTAGACCCGCGGGTCCGAGGTGTTGGCGTCGGCAGTCTCACCGAAGAACGGGTTGAGGTAGAACGGCGCCTGCACCAGTCCGCCGTGGGTGTTGTAGATCGCTCCGGTGACGTTGACGAAGTTTGCTACGAACCCGCGGCCGGCGCCGAGCCCTTCGTCGGGCGGCTCGAGGTCGAAACCGGCGGTGCGGCGGTTCTGGATGGCGTTGACGCCGTCGAAGTTGGCCAGAAGCGTGGACCGGCGCGCCAGCACCGTGGTCGACGCAGCATGCGGTGCCCGCGCTACCTGACGGGCGGCGCCACCTTCACGGCTTGGCGGCAGGAGCTCGGGCAGGAGTCGCCTCGGGGCCACATGCTGGCCCGGCTTCAGCACGGCGTCCTTCGGACGAGTCACCTTCACCAGCCGCACGGTGTGCTGGTGGGCCTTGGCGTAGGGGTGCGTGTTGACAGCGGACGTGCCGCCCTTCGCCTGGACGGGGCCGGCGGCGGCGCTCACGGCTGGCTGCCCCCAAGTCGTGATGAGTGCGAGGGCGGCGAGACCCGCGAGTACCCGACCCTCTCGGGATGCGATGCCACGGAATAACATCGAGTACCTCCTGCATGACTGGTGCAGGCTGCCTCTGCAGTTCAGTGCGGCCGCCCGAAGCAACGTGCGATGTGTCAATGTGCCTACACCAGCGTTCCGATGCGGTCTACGTCCCAAAGGGTGAGTACGGCCGTTGTTGCTCGGCCCGGCGCCGCTCTAGCAGATCCGGTAGGCGCTCGGGCGACATTTGGGCACGGCACGAGGGTCGATCGCGGCGAAATGACGTACGTTTCGTGCGCCCTGAACCCGCGACAACGGCCGATGTCTGCTCCACCCCGAGCGCAAGGTGCTCGGCTCACTGCCTTGTTTGTCTGAAGCCAGCGTGCTTGCACTCCTCGGGGTGAGCACGGATGCTGAAGGATCTGACGTTGAGTCTGGGACAGGGAGCATGTCGATGGCCGTTTCCGATCACGTCGACCTTCCGCAGTTCATCGCCGGAATGAAGAAGCGCAATCCCGGTGAAGATGAGTTCGTCCAGGCCGTGCAGGAGGTGGCCGAGGACGTCTTCGAGTTCATCGAGGACAAGGAGGAGTATCACCACTACCAGATTCTGCGTCGGATGGCCGAGCCCGATCGGGTGATCAGTTTTCGGGTCTGCTGGGAGGACGACGACAACAACATCCGGGTCCAGCGTGGCTGGCGGGTGCAGAACAACAACTCGATCGGCCCCTACAAGGGCGGTATCCGCTTCCACGCGAGTGTCAACGAGTCGATCCTGAAGTTCCTCGCCTTCGAGCAGACCTTCAAGAACGCGTTGACGGGGCTGCCGATGGGTGGCGGCAAGGGTGGCGCGAACTTCAACCCCAAGGGCAAGAGCGACCATGAGGTGATGCGCTTCTGCCAGAGTTTCATGACCGAGCTCTACCGCCACGTCGGTGCAGACGTGGACGTCCCTGCCGGCGACATCGGTGTGGGAAGCCGCGAGATCGGCTACATGTTCGGGCAGTACAAGCGGATCACGAACCAGTTCACCGGGGTGCTCACTGGCAAGGGACTTGAGTACGGCGGATCGCTGGTACGTCCGGAGGCGACGGGTTACGGGGCGGTCTACTTCCTTGCCAGCATGCTCGGCACCCGGGGCGATGATCTCTCGGGCAAGACCGCCGTCGTCTCCGGCTCGGGAAACGTGGCGACCCATGCCGCTGAGATGGTTTGTCAGCTGGGCGGCAAGGTGCTGACGCTGTCGGACAGCCAAGGTTTCATTCACGTTCCTGACGGCATCGACCTCGAGAAGCTCGCGTGGGTCAAGGAGCACAAGACGCGTCGCCGTGGGCAGATCGCGGCGTACGCCGAGCGGTTCGCGGGAGCGACCTACTACCCGGGGCAGACACCGTGGGGGGTCCCGTGTGACGTGGCCCTGCCGTGTGCCACCCAGAACGAGCTGCACGGCGACGACGCGAGAACGCTGGTCAAGAACGGATGCGTCGGTGTCAGCGAGGGGGCCAACATGCCAACTGATCTGGAGGGTGTTCACGTCTTCAAGGAGTCGCGGATCCTTTATGCACCGGGCAAGGCCGCCAACGCGGGTGGCGTCGCTGTCTCGGGTCTCGAGATGAGTCAGAACTCTCAGCGTCGCCCGTGGCTGGAGGCCGAGGTGCAGCAGATGCTGCTCGACATCATGGAGGGCATCCACAACCGATGCGTCGAGTACGGGCGCGAGAGCGACCACTATGTCGACTATGCGAAGGGCGCCAACGTGGCGGGCTTCAAGAAGGTTGCCGACGCGATGCTGGCCTACGGGGTGGTCTGAACCTCGCTCGGGCACGGCTGGTCCAGGCGACCCGGTAGGCGCGGGATGCCGTCACCATGGAACCCCTCAGGCACGCGTTGCAGCGAACAGGAGGCAGGCCACGAGCAGCAGTGCCGCAATGGCGATGACGACGCGGGTGACGAGCGCATGACGCATGGCGGCTCCTTCTCAGACCCAGTCGAAACGTTCGGTGTGGATATGCCCTGGCGGAACACCCAACGCGACCAGAGCGTCTTCCATGGCGTCCATCATCGGGTTGGCGGCGCAGACGAAGAACTGCCATCGCTCATACCCGGCTGGCAGGTGCCGTTGGAGGAGATGCTGATCAATACGTCCGGTCTCACCTGTCCATCCCGAGGGTGCCTGGTTGAGGGCGTGCACGAGGGTCAGGTCGAGACGGCCGGCGAGCTCGTCCAGCTCTTCGCGAAAGGTGATCTGTTCCCAGGTGCGGTTGCCGATGTAGGCCACAACCGGACGCCGGTCGCCTCGTTCGGCCAACGTGCGAAGGATGCTCACCATCGGAGTGATACCGACTCCGCCCGCGATCAGCCCGAATCCCGGTCCCTGGTACAGGTCGGGGCTGAAGACACCGTGTGGCCCGTCGATGTAGACCGTCGTACCCACATCGAGGTCGGCCACGGTCGAGGTGAAGTCGCCAAGCGACTTGATGCTGACCGCGACCACACCATCGGCGTCACCGTTTGAGGAGAACGAGAACGGGTGCTTGGTCATCGAGAAGGACGAGCGGCCGATCGCGAACCACCCGTACTGCCCGGGCGCGAACCGGAATCCGTCATGTCCGGTGGCCCGCAGCGTGAGCGTGGTGGTCTGGCCGCGCTCGGCGGTGACCTCCTCGACGGTCCACGGGCGGCGACGCTGCACCAGTGGCTTGCCGATGCGCACCCACAGCACCAGTGAAACGAATGCCCCCGACATGAGGATCCACAACGCCTGCTTCCACGTGGAGCTGAGGTAGTAGTCGACCAGCAGCACATGCATCAGGGCAGCCACGACCACCACCACGGCGAGCACGGCGTGCAGCAGATGCCACGCCTCGTAGGACAGTCGCAGCCGCTTGCGCCACAAGGACGAGGCGATCAGGGCCAGTAGCGCGACAGTGGCCAGCACCGCCCACCTGACACGCGCGGGCGTGTCGTCCGCGAAGAGCCGGATCACCAGATCCCACGGAGCGGAGATGGCGACGTGGGCGACGACGAACGCGAGGCCCACCAGGCCGATCTCGCGGTGGAACTGAACCAGGGCGTCGGTGCCGAATGGCGCCGCGACCGCGCGGAACCTGGCCACGAGCGCGAACTCAAGTCCCATCAGCGCAAGCCCGACGAACCCGAGCGCCGCTGAGAATTCCGTGGCGAACCCACGGCCCGGCACGGAGATGTCGACGACGGCGAAGACGAGCGGGGCGACTGCAACACCCAGGTAAAGCCCGATCCACATCGCGCCGCGCACGATCAGACTCATCGGGTGGCCCCAAGTTCTCTCGGTCAGTGCGGTCGCTCCGGTAATCCATTACACACCCGAGGAACCAGCAGGGGGAACAAAGCCGGCTCGACACGACCAAGAGTGTCGGATAGCGACTTCAGCATGACCCTGCTGTGGACATCCAGCTGGTGCGGCACGTTTACTCGCTTGTCGCTGTCGCCTGTTCCATGCCTGCGGACGCCGACCCCGGGGTGACATGAGCCACCCTCATCACACCATCCGGCACTGCCCGGCGCCTCATCCTGCCCGTCGATCTACGTCGGGCGCACGACCAGTTCGGCCGTGAAAGCCGGGGGAGGAATGTGCGGGAAGTCCCGCCAAGCAGGGCGAAAGGCCAGGACGATGGTCAACTGAGTGGCTGCTCGAGTGGGCACGCCCCGATCTACAGGCTGAGCCAGGTCAGCACAGCGCGCACGCGGCGGTGGTCGTCCTCGCCGACCGGTAGGTCGAGCTTGGCGAAGATGCTGTTGATGTGCTTGGCCACAGCCTTCTCGCTGACCACGAGGGACGCGGCGATGCCGGCGTTCGAGCGGCCCTCCGCCATCAGGGCCAGCACTTCGCGCTCGCGGGCGGTCAGGCGGTCGACGGGCTGCGCGGGGCTGCGGCTCATCACGGTGGCGACGACCTCGGGATCGAGCACCGTGCCACCCGAGGCGACCCGGCGTACGCCATCCACGAACTCGGCCACGTCGGAGACCCGGTCCTTGAGCAGGTAGCCGATGGCCCCCTCGCCACTGGCCAGGAGCTCCCGCGCGTAGAGCTGCTCGACGTACTGGGAGAGCACCATCACCGGGAAGCCGGGTCGGGCGGCGCGGGCCGTGATGGCGGCGACCAGGCCCTCGTCGGTCTGTGTCGGAGGCAGGCGTACGTCGACCACGGCGGCGTCGGCGTCCGGGTCGAGCAGCGCCTCGGCGAGATCGGTGGCGTTGTCGACTGCGTGCAGGATCGTGAAGCCGTTGCCCTCGAGCAGCTGGATCAGACCGGCCCGGAGGAGGGCGTGGTCCTCGGCGAGGACAAGACGCACGGGACCTCCAGGGTGACGACCGTCGGGCCGCCGGCCGGGCTCGACACCCTCATGGTGCCGTCAAACGCAGCGAGTCGCCGCATCACCCCCAGCATGCCGGTCCCGGCCTTCGGGTCGGCGCCGCCACGGCCGTCGTCGCCCACGAGCGCGCTCAGTGACCCGTTGGCATGGGCGAGCGTGATCCACGCGTGCCCGGCGCCGGAGTGCCGCACCACGTTGGCCAGGCACTCGGCGACGGCGAAGTAGACCGCCGACTCGATCGGGTCCGGAGGCCGGCCGGCCACGTGGGCGGTCACGTCCACCGGGATCGACATGTCGAGCGCGAGCGCCTCGACGCCGCCGGCAAGCCCACGGTCGGCGAGCACCGGCGGGTGGATACCACGGACGACCGAGCGCAGGTCGCCGATCGCGGCGTTGGTGGTGGCGCGGGCGTCGCTCACCAGCCGGCGTGCCTTCTTCGGGTCGGAGTCGAGCAGGGAGTCGGCCATGCCGAGGGTCATCGAGAGCGCGACCAGTCGGGCCTGGGCGCCGTCGTGCAGATCGCGCTCGACGCGGCGCAACTCGGCGGCCGACTGGTCGAGGGTCTCGGCGCGCGTCTCGGTGAGCACCTGGACGCGCTGCTCGAGGGTCTCGGCATGTCCGTAGCTCAGCAACCAGCGGTCCATCGCGCTCCGGGCCCGCATGATCGGCTCGATCCCAAACCACCAGAGGGCGCCGGTCACGACAAGCACCAGGAGCAGGACCGCGACCAGGGCGAGCACGAAGCCCATGGTGCAGCTCGCGATCAGCCAGGCCTGGTCGCGCCAGGTCATCGGGTCCGAGGCCCAGCCGACGAGCCGGGCCACTGCACCGCCGGACCGGGGTGGCCGGTACTGCGGAGGGATCGGGGTGCCCAGCACGTGGCCCGCCATCGCGCGGTGCTGGTTGGCCAGCCATCTCGTGGCCGGGATCGTCAGCAGCAGCAGTGGGATACCGACGACGATCACGGCGAGGACGCCGGCCACGGCGTTGAGGATGAACAGCACGAGGGCAGGTACGGCGAGCACCAGCTGCGCCGCGGCGTACGCCGTCATGCGCAACCGACTCGGTGGGGAAGTGGCCGTGCTCACGGGCGACATCCTTCCCGATCGCGTGCCTGCGGGCGGTGGTGCAGGCACCACCACGGTCCGGGTCCTGGCGCTACTGACCCGACGGCTCTGCGTCACGAGGATCGAGACATCCCTGAAAGGCCCCAAGGAGATGTCATGTCGACCAACCGCAAACCTCTCACCCAGATCCCCATCCGAGCCGCGCGCTGGAGCGCGACCCACCCCTGGCGGGCGATGCTCTCCTGGCTGGTCTTCGTCCTGGTAGCCGTTGGACTGGCCGTCGCCGTACCGACCACGGAGACCAAGGACTCCGACTACCGAATGGGGGAGTCGGGACATGCCGACGCCTTCGTCCATGACGCCGGACTCGAGGCCCCGCAGACCGAGAACGTGCTGATCAACCCGCGAGGACACGCGGCGCTGGACTCCGTGGCCGCGATGTCCGCGGCCGACGAGATCCGGGACGGGATGCGGGGCGTCGCCGGCGTGGAGAAGGTCTCGCAGGCGCGGCCCAACCCCGACCGCTCGGCCCTGCTCATCTCGATCCAGCTCGCCCGCGACCAAGACGACGTCTCGGCACTCCAGTCCGTCACGAAGCGCGTCCAGGCCGACCACCCCGACCTGCAGGTGCGTGAGGCAGGAGACATCTCCATCGACTCCAGCATCAACGACCGGGTGGGTTCCGACCTCGGTTCCGCCGAAGGCATCAGCCTCCCGGTCACACTGGTCCTGATGCTGCTGGCGTTCGGCGCCCTGATCGCCGCGGGCATCCCGGTGCTGCTGGCCGCCACCAGCGTCGCCGCCACGATCGGAATCACAGCTCCGCTCTCGCACCTCGTGCACGCGGAGTCCACGGTGAGCAGCATGATCGTGCTTATCGGGATGGCCGTCGGGGTCGACTACTCGCTGTTCTACCTCAAGCGCGAGCGCGAGGAACGCGCGGCTGGACGCAGCACCCTTGACGCCGTCGAGATCGCCGCGCAGACCTCGGGTCACTCGATCTTGGTCTCCGGAGGAGCGGTCATCGCCTCGATGGCGGGCCTGTTCGTGATCGGCGACGCGACCTTCAACTCGCTGGCCACCGGCGCCATCCTCGTCGTCGCCATCGCGGTCCTGGGCTCGATCACGGTCTTGCCCGCGCTGCTGGTCAAGCTCGGTCGCTGGGTCGACCGGCCGCGGGTCCCGCTTCTGTGGCGCCTCAACCGACGCATCGGTCGCGGCGGGATCAGCAGTCGCATCCTGGCTCCCGTCCTGCGTCACCCGGCGGTGGCGCTGGCTGTCTCCGGTGTCGTCGTCCTGCTGCTGGCCCTGCCGGCGGTCGGTATGAGGATCCACTCCGGGAACCTGCAGACGCTGCCTGCGTCGATCCCCGAGGTGCAGACCTACGCCCGGATCACGCAGGAGTACCCCTCGGAAGGCACGACCGCCACTGTGGTGGTCAAGGCCGCACCCGCGGACCGGGCCGAGGTGGGCCAGGCGCTGCGGAAGCTGGACCGCGAGGCGATCGGGACCGACAACTTCGTCGGTTCGGGTCGTGAACCTGTCCAGGTCTCGGCGGACGGGAGCACGTCGGTGCTGGCGCTCGCGATGCCGTACGACGAGTCGGACCCGAAGGTCGACGGAGCGATCACCTCGCTGCGCGCCCACCTGGTGCCGGCAGCACTGGTTGATCTGCACGCGGAGCACGCCGTGGGTGGTGACGCGGCAGAGTCCCTCGACTACGTCAACCGGCAGCACGACCGGCTGCCGATCGTCATCGGCGTGGTGCTCCTGCTGACCCTGCTGATGATGGGCCTCGCGTTCCGCAGCGCACCGATCGCGCTGATCTCGACGGTGCTGAACCTGGCGTCGGTCGGGGTGGCCTTCGGGATCCTGACGTTGGTCTTCCAGCACGGGTGGGGTGCCAGTGCCCTGGACTTCACCAGCCCGGGCTTCGTCATCGACTGGATCCCGCTCTTCGTGATGGTGGTGCTCGTCGGGTTGTCCATGGACTACCACGTGTTCGTGATCAGCCGGATCCGCGAGCACGTGCAGGACGGGCTGCCGACGCGTCTTGCCGTGGCCCGCGGGATCCGTGACACCGCCGGCGTCGTGACCAGTGCGGCCGCCGTGATGGTCTCGGTGTTCGCGATCTTCGCGACCCTGTCGATGATGGAGATGAAGATGATGGGCGTCGGCCTCTCGGCCGCGATCCTGATCGACGCGACCGTCATCCGGCTGGTGATGCTTCCCGCGATCCTGGTGCTGCTCGGCGACCGCGCCTGGTGGCCGAGCAGGCCGACTCCGCCGGCGGGTGGGACCGTGGTGGAGACCGAGCCGGCGTACGCCCTGGCCGGTCGATGAGCCCGGACACTGTTCCCTGCGGGGTCGTCGGACACGTCTTTCGACCCCAAGCTCGACGAGGGGCCTCTGACCTATAGCTGGACGCCGCGAGTCAGGGCTCCGTCGACCACCAAGTTGGTGCCGCTGACCCGTCGGGCCTTGGGGCTGGCCAGGAAGACCACCGGCCCGGCGACCTCTTCCGGCGTGCCCATGTGTCCCGTCGGGTTGAGTCCGACCGCGGTCTCGAACAGATCGGGGTTTGCGACTTCGATGTTGGCCCACACCCCGCCCTCGAAGTAGATGTTGCCGGGCGAGACGGTGTTCGCCCGGATCCCCTTCTCGGCCAGCTGGAGTGCGAGCCCGTTGATGTAGCCGACGATGGCGGTCTTGGCCGTGCCGTAGGGGCCAGAGGCGAAGTCCGACTCGCGTCCAGACACGCTGGAGATGGCGATGATGGAGGCAGCCTGGCTGCGCTCGAGGTGCGGCATCGCCGCGCGCACGAGGCGGACCGTGTGCATGAGGTCGACGTTGAGGCTGGCCTGCCAGTTCTCCTCGGTGTCGGGGATGGCGAGCGCGCTGACGTTGGCGACAACCACGTCGAGTCCGCCGAACCCACCAGCGGACTCCTCTACCCAGGAGGCGAGGGCGTCGGCGTCGCCCACGTCGAGGGCAGTGCCCGTGACGCGGCCGCGGTCCTGCAGGGCTTGCCGGGTTGCTGCGACCTCGTCGGTGTTACGTGCGCAGAATCCGACAGTGGCGCCTTCGTCGAGGAAGGCCTCGACGATGGCTCGTCCGATGCCACGGCTGCCGCCGGTGACGAGGACACGGGTGCCGTTGAGCTGCAGATCCATGGGGCTGGCCTTCCGGGTTCGGGGCTGAGAAGCGGTGAGGTCGTCAGGCAGTGCCGTGCGACCGGGCGCGGCCGACCAGGTCGGCGTGGATGCCGTCGAACGCTTCGACGGGAGGGAGGAGGGCCTTGGGCGCTTTGACGACCACGCTGTAGTTCGCGTCGACGACGTTCGCGACGGGCACCTTCGCGATCTGAGAGCAGAGCTGGTAGGCGTCCATCCGGTGAAGGCCGTAGAGGCCCGCGACCCAGTGCACGAGCTCGGCGTTCGCGATGCGCCAGGAGTCCTCCATCGGCCGGCTCGATCCCACGGTCATCCAGTGAGTGTCATCCTCGATCCGGGGCCAGGAGGGGGCGTTGCCCTTGATCAGCTCCACGATGAGGGTGGTGGTCATCGCGCCCTCGACCGCCGTGCCGCAGGCCTCGCCCTCGCCTTGGCGGTAGTGACCGTCGCCGACGGAGAACATCGCGCCCTCGACGTTGACTCCGAGGAAGACCGTCGATCCGGCTCGCATCTCGGGAGTGTCCATGTTGCCCCCGAAGCGGTCGGGCACGAGCGAAGAGCGCACCTCACCTCCGGCCGGGGCGACGCCGACGGTGCCGAGCATCGGCTCGACCGGCAGCTCGATGCGATGGTCGCTACGCCGTGCTGCGAAGGCCACAGTGTTGCGGTCGCGGTCGAGCTCGTAGATCCAGGTGGTGTCGGGAAGCGGCTCCTGAAGCGTGACGACGCGGTCGGTGCTGGTCATGCCGCCGAAGAAAGGGATCGCGGCCGATGCTCCCCAGTCGCGAGCCGGCTCCAAGGAGACGAGGTGCAGCACAAGAGTGTCGCCAGGCTCGGCGCCCTCGACGTAGAAAGGTCCGGTCTGCGGGTTGACGAACCTCAGGTCGACCTCGGCGCTGGACAGGTCATCGACGCTGCGCAGAGCACCGCCGAACGCATCGTCGGACCAGAGCCGCAGCGCCGTGCCGGGCTTGATGCGCATTGCTGGGGAAGCGCCTCCGAACGTGTAGACGTACTGCTCGCGAGTCGGCGTGTACTCGATGACGTCCATTCGATGGAAACTACCCCAGGCCCCCCGCGGACGTACACGGTCGCGCCGGAGGTCCGGCATGGCGTCCATGACCGGGCCGAGGCACACTGGCGGTGGAGGCACGGACGATGGCTGAGCTGGACCAACTACGGGAGCTTCACGACACGTATGTCTGGGAAGTGAACGCTGCGGTCGGAGAGGACCGCCTGGACCTCGTGTGGCAGCTGGCCGACGACTACATGGATCGGGCGCTGCTGCTGCTGGCGAGCGGTGAGCCGCCTGCGTGCGGATCGCCGGACTGCGCGGTCTGCACTCGTCCACGGGACGTCCGCCCGGCGCGGCGGGCGCGCCTGTTCCGTCGTCGTCTCGTCGCCGCTCAGCGTGAGCAGAGCGCTGGGCCATCGCGTTCAGTAGCGGGTCCGGTCAGGTCAACAGGTGCACCTCGAAGGTGTAGCGGCTCGACGCGTAGACGTGGTTGCCGAACTCGACCGCCGACCCGTGGTCGTCGTACGTGACCCGCTGCGCGGTGATCAGGGCCGCCCCCCTGGATTCGTCGAGCATCCGGGCCTCCGCGGCGGTGGCGTTCCGGGCGCCCAGGGTCTGGGTGGCGGAGTGCAGCACGACACCCTGGCGCCGAATGAGCTCGTAGAGCCCGTGGTCGACGAGATCATCCTCGGAAAAGACGGCGAGCCGCTCGGGCAGGTAGTTGGTCATCCTGGCGATGGGCTCACCGTCGGCCCGCCGAAGACGGACCAGCTCGAGGACCACGGTGCCCTCGGGTACGTCGAGCCGCTCGGCGACGTCGTCGGCTGCCTCGACCCGCTTGAATGACAGGACCTCGGTGCTCGGCGTCTTGCCGGCCCGGGCCAGGTCGTCGTTGAGGCTGGTGAGCTGCAGCGGCCGGCGCAGCTTGGGCTGGACCACGCGCGTTCCGACGCCACGCCGGCGTACCACGAGGCCCTTGTCGACCAGGTGCTGCATGGCTCGGCGCATGGTGGGACGCGAGAGTCCGAGGGACGCGGCGAGGTCGACCTCGTTCTGGAACAGCGTCCCCGTGGGAAGCGCGCCGGCGCGGATTGCATCCTCGAGGTGCTGCGCGACCTGGAAGTACAAGGGCACGGGGCTGTTCCGGTCGACGACGAGACGGGGCATCGTGTCAAGACCGGGAGTTCTCACGGACATATCGTCAGTATGTCAGATCTAACTATCAAACTGGGAAATCCGCAAGTATTCGCATCCGCAGGCGCGGCGTCGTTCTGAGTCCGATTCAGGTGCCCGCTTGCCGTGCTTCCTCAGTGGAGGAGCAGCATGGCCGTCCCCGCGGAGAACCCGAGCGCGAGCACCTCGAACTGCCGCTGCTGCAAGCGACCGACCAGCAGGATCCCCAGTCCCGCGCCGAGGAGCAGCGCGGGCACCAACAGCAGGTCACGGATGAGGCTGGTGGGGGTGATCAGGCCGAGGCCGGCGCTGAACGGGATCTTGGTCAGGTTGACGACCAGGAAGAACCAGGCGCCGGTGCCGATCATCCGCAGCATCGGCAGGCCCGCCCGGAGCAGGTAGACAGTGGTGACCGGTCCCGCCGCGTTGGCCGTCATCGTGGCGAAGCCGGCGACGCCACCCGCGCCGAGCGTCGTGGCGCCGTGCGGACGAACGGGTGCACCACCCGTGGTCTGCTCCGCCGCTCGCGCCCGCTGCCACAGCTGGACGCCGCACATCACCAGCAACGTCACGGCGATCGTCCGACGCATCAACGCGTCGTCGGCCACGGCGAGGAACCACACCCCGAGGAGGAGGCCGGGGAGGACACCAGGCAGCAGCCGCACGAGGATGCCCCAGTCGGCGTGACGCCGGTAGTGGAGCACGGCAACGAGGTCCCCGCAGACGAGCAGCGGAAGAATGGCACCGGTCGACTCCCGAGCAGGCAGGACCGCGGCGAAGATCACCACGGCGACGGACCCGACCCCGGCGATGGCGGTCTTGGCGACTCCGACCAGCACTCCCGCCAAGGCCAGCCAGAGCCACGTGGTGAGGGTCAGCTCACCCGGCGACAAACGACTGCCGGACCCACTAAGGGGCCTTCACGACAAGCACCGGAACGCTCGCCTCCAAGATGATCGTCTGGGTGACGCTTCCGAGCAGCGCCTTGCCCACCGGCGAGCGGCGTCGCGCGCCGACGACGAGGAGGTCCGGGCGAAGCCGACCGGCAAGGTCCACGATGGCGTCGCCGACATCCCCGCTCACGCTTTGGAGGTGCAGCTTCCACGTGACGTCGGAGTCCGGCCCGACGGCGCGGTCGATCTCGTCCGACACGCCGAGTCGGTAGGCCTCTTCCGTGTCCGGATCGAGCGAGGAGTTCACCACATGCAGCACAGCCAGGTCGGTGGCACGGTATCTCGCCTCCTGTGCCGCATGCGTGAGCGCCAACCGGGCGGTTGCCGAGATCTGGTGCGCGACCGCGACGGTCATCGCTTGAGCTCGTGGGACAGCTCGGTGAGCTCGTCGCCTCCGGCCATCTGACGAGTGAGCTCGTCCAGGGTCACCTCGCTGCGCTTCTTGTCAAGCACTGCCTGGCCGAGCTTGAGGATGACGAAGTGGTCCCCGACCAGGTTGGCGTGATGCGGGTTGTGGGTGATGAACACCACTCCCAGGCCGGCGTCGCGAGCAGCGGCCGTGTACTTCAGCACGACACCCGACTGCTTGACCCCCAGAGCCGCCGTGGGCTCGTCGAGGATCAGGACCCGCGCACCGAAGTAGACGGCGCGCGCGATCGCGACGCACTGACGCTGACCCCCAGAGAGCTCACCGATGGGCTGGTCGATGTTCTTGACCACGATGCCCATCTTGCGCAGCTCCTCGTCGGCGATGCGTTTCATCTCCTTGACCCTCATGCCGGAGAACGGAATGCCGCTCGTGGTCAGCTCGGAGCCGAGGAAGAAGTTGCGCCAGACCTCCATCAGCCCGACCACGGCAAGGTCCTGGTAGACCGTGGCGATGCCATGGTCCAGCGCCGCGCGCGGCGAGCCGAAGTGCACCTCCGCGCCGTCGACCTTGAGGACGCCCTCGTTGTGGGGGTGCAGGCCCGAGATGATCTTGATCAAGGTGGACTTCCCGGCGCCGTTGTCGCCGAGCACGCAGGTCACCTCGCCAGCGCGGACGGTGAGGTTGATCCCCTTGAGGGCACGGATCGCGCCGTAGCGTTTGCCCACCTCCTCCAGCTGGACGAGAGCCTCACCCTGTTGAAGGGACTGGTCTGCATGTTCGCTGATGGTGTCGGTCATGACTAACCCACCTTCCTCGTGGTCGAGAGCCTCTTGACGTACAGGTTGACCAGGACGGCGAGCAGGAGCATCACACCAAGGAACGCCCGGAACCAGTTCGGGTCCCAGCCGGCGTAGACGATGCACAGGCTGGTCATGCCGAAGATGAAGGAGCCGATGGCGGCCCCGATGGCGTTCCCGTAGCCGCCGGTGAGCAGGGTGCCGCCCACGACCGCAGCGATGATGTAGAGGAACTCGTTGCCAACGCCGTTTCCGGCCTGGATGGTGTTGAAGTTGTAGAGGGTGTGCATACCCATGAACCAGGCCAGGAAGCTCACCGTCATGAAGAGCCCGATCTTGACCCGGACGACCGGTACGCCGACCGCGCGGGCGCTGGCCTGGTTTCCGCCCACCGCATAGATCCAGTTCCCCACCCTGGTGCGCAGCAGCACCCAGGAGGCGGCGGCCACGAACAGGAACCACCACACCACGATGATGCTCACCCGGACCGAGCCGACCTGGAAGGTGGAGGCGAAGACCTTCTGGAGCGATGCGTAGCCGTTCATCTGGTTGATGTTGGGGGTGGAGACCGAGCTCGTCACGAGCTTGGTCACGCCGAGGTTGACGCCCTGCAGGACGAAGAAGGTGCCCAGGGTGATCAGGAAGCTGGCGATCCCGGTTCTCATCACCAGGAAGCCGTTGAGGAACCCGATGGCGAGCGCGACGACCAGGGAGACGACAGCCCCCACCCACAGGTTGAGGTTGTACTCGTAGGAGAACATCGCGTTGACCAGCCCGGCCGTCGTCACCATGACACCGGCGGAGAGGTCGAACTCACCGCCGATCATCAGCATGCCGACGGCGACGGCGACGATCCCGATGGTGGCGCTCTGGTAGAGGACAGTCGCGAGGGACTCCGCCGAACGGAAGGGCGGCGCCACGATCAGGAAGAAGATGCCGATCACGATGGCGGCGACCAAGGCACCGATCTCGGGTCTGGCCAACATGCGGCCCAGCAGTCCGATCTGGACTCGGTTGGACTCCTCGGCTGGTGTTTCGACAGCCGGCTTTTGAGACGTCGTACTCATGTGAACCTCCGGGGTTCAGTTGTCGTGGGAGGCCGGCCAACGCACGGTCGCCGGCTCCCAACGGGGCTCCTTAGCGGGTGCCCCTCTGCGCGAACGGAAGGATGACGTCGATGTTCGACTTGTCCACGAACGACGGACCGGTCAGGACCGGGCCACCGCCCCCGATGTCGTTGCCGTTCTTCAGCTTCAGGTACAGCGCGGTCACCGCCTGGTATCCCTGGACGTAGGGCTGCTGGTCGATCGAGAACTCGATCTTCCCGTCCTTGATGTCCTGCGCCGCGTCGGCGTTGAGGTCGAAGGTGATGAGCTTCGCCTTGCTGCCCGCGGAGTCCATGGCCTTGAGCGCGTCCAGGGCGATGGGGGCACCCAGGGTGACGATGTAGTCGATCGACTTGTCCTGGGAGAGCTTGGCCTGCAGGGAGGAGACCACCGCGGAGTCGTCGGCGCCGTTCACCTGGATGTTCTCGGTGCCGGAGGCCTTGCTCTTGACGCCGGCGCAGCGAGCCTCGAGGGCCACCGAGCCGGAGGCCTGGATCACGCAGAGCGGATGCTGTCCACCGCCGTCGGTGATCCGCTGACCGGCGCTCTCACCAGCCAGGTTCTCGTCGGAACCGAAGTACATCTCGGCACCTACCTGCTTGTACTGGTCGATGCCGGAGTTGAAGGCCACGACTGGGATCTTGGCGGAGTTGGCGTCCTTGACCGCGCCGGCGAGGGCGTCAGGTGTGGCCAGGGTGGTCGCGATACCGTCGACCTTCGAGTCGATGGCATTCTGGATCAAAGTCGCCTGCTTGCCGGGGTCCGGGTCGTTCGAGTACTTCAGCTTGATCCCGTAGTTCGTGGCAGCTTGCTGGGCGCCCGACTTGATCTTGTCCCAGAAGGTGTCGCCCGGGGTCTCATGGGTGATCATCGCGACGGTGTAGCCGGAGTTGTCGCCGGCGCCGCCTCCGCTGTTCTTGGTGTCCTCGATGTCCGTGCGTCCGCCGCTGAGGCAGGCCGACAGGACGACGGCGAGCACGGCGCCCAGCACGAGTGCGCCACTTGTTCGAGCTCGGGTCTGCTTCATGGTCGGTGTTTCCTTTCGTCGTGGATCCCGCGAGATCCCGGCACGGGTGCGTGCCTGGTCGGCCCCAGCGAGCGAGGGCGATCCGACGCGAGGCGGGACCGGGACGCAGCCCCGATCTCGAGGCTGCGGCTCGCCGCTCCAGCGGTGATGGCAGCGAACCTCATCAGTCGGAACCCTCGTGTCGTGTGCCGACCGAAGTGTCGGCCGTCACAGCCTCGCCGAGCGGTTGTTCCCTTGTCAAGAGTTTGTCTTAACATTCTAAGGTCAGGAACTTACAGCGCCCGTGATTGTGCAGCAGACAGAATGTTAGAACAAACTCTTGACAGTCAAGACGGTCCTCGCTTGTATAGGGGACGGCGCCCTTTTCGCGGTTTCGGGCGCGACGAATCGTCATTCTTCGAGCTCCATCACACGCATGCGGGGAGAACCGATGTCAGACCTCTCGAAGCTTCGTCTTGGCACCGCCCCTGACTCCTGGGGGGTCTGGTTCGCCAGTGACCCCCAACAGGTGACGTGGGACGTCTACCTCGACGAGATCGCCGCGGTGGGGTATGCCTACACCGAGCTCGGGCCGCAGGGGTTCATGCCCCAGGACCCGTCCCAGCTGAAGGAGGAGCTCGCCAAGCGCAACCTCACCGCCTGTGGCGGCACCGTTTTCGCGGGGCTGCACAAGGGCAGGGACGCGCTGGACAAGGCGATCGCCGAGTTCGGCCAGGAGGCCCGGCTGTTGTCCGCCGTGGGTGCCGAGTACCTGGTGCACCTGCCGGAGCAGTACACCGACCAGCACACGGGGACCACCACCGAGTCGGGTGATCTGGACTCGGAGCAGTGGAAGAACCTCGTGACCGGCACCGACGAGCTCGCCAAGGTGCTCTTCAACGAGTACGGCGTGAAGCTGGTCTTCCATCCGCACGCGGACACCCACGTCGACACCCAGGACCGCATCGAGCGGTTCCTGACCGACACCGACCCCGCGCTGGTGAACCTGTGCCTCGACACCGGTCACGTCTCCTACTGCGAGGGCGACAACATCGAAATCATCAAGGCGTTCCCCGAGCGGATCACCTACGTGCACCTGAAGTCCGTCGACCCGGTCGTGCGTGCACGTGCCCTCGCGGAGAAGATGCCGCTCTCGGAGTCGGTCAAGCTCGGGATCATGTGCGAGCCGCCGTACGGCGAGCCAGACATGCCGCCGTTGCTCGACGAGCTCGGCAAGCTCGACCGCGAGATCTACACCGTGATCGAGCAGGACCTCTACCCGGTCGAGCCACACATCCCAATGCCCATCGGCGCGCGCACGGCCGGCTACTACGTCGGCTGTGGGCTCGGTCCCGTGCGCCGCTGGCCCTACTGACAACAGGAGAGAACAGACATGGCGCTCAAGGTCGGAGTCATCGGTACCGGCATGATCGGTCGCGACCACATCCGCAGGTTGACGGAGGTCGTCTCGGGAGCCGAGGTGGTCGCCGTAACCGATGCAGACGAGGTGGTCGCCAAGGAGGTGGCCGCCGGTCTCCCCAACGCGACGGTGCATGCCACCGGCGAGGACCTCATCGCCGACGAGAACGTGGAGGCGGTGATCGTGTGCTCCTGGGGTCCTACCCACGAGCAGTACGTCGTCGCCTCGATCGCGGCCGGCAAGCCGGTCTTCTGCGAGAAGCCGTTGGCGACCACCACCGACGCCTGCCGGCGGATCATGGACGCGGAGGCGGCCACCGGCCAGCGCCTGGTGCAGGTCGGCTTCATGCGGCGATACGACGCGCCCTACCGCGCACTCAAGAAGGCGATCGACTCCGGTGCCGTGGGTGCGCCCCTCATCTACTACTCGGGCCATCGCAACCCCTCGGTGCCCGAGCACTACACGAAGGACATGGCGATCGTCGACACGGCTGTGCACGACTTCGACGTCACCCGCTGGCTGCTCGGTGAGGAGCTCTCCTCGATCCGGGTGCTCGCCGCGAAGCCCAACAGTCATGGTGGCGACCTCCAGGACCCGCTGCTGATGCTCCTCGAGACGGACTCGGGCGTGCTGGTGAACGTGGAGACCTCGGTGAACATCCGATACGGCTACGACATCCGTGGCGAGGTCATCGGCGAGGACGGAACGGCGGCACTCGCCGAGACCGGCCCGATCGTCCTGCGCAGCGCGCACAGCGTCGGTGTGGCGGTTCCCGAGGACTGGCGCGAACGGTTCATCGCCGCCTACGACGTGGAGTTCCAGGAATGGATCAACGAGGTGGCCACGGGCACCCCCTTGACCGGCCCGAGTGCCTGGGACGGCTACGCCGCGCAGGTGGTCTGCGACGCCGGCGTCGAGGCCCTCTACAGCGGTGAGCGGGTCGAGATCGAGCTTGGCAGCAAACCCGCCCTCTACTCCTGACGCACACCCGGCCACCAACCATCACCCGAGGACAGACATGACTGAGAGCTCCATCGGTGTCGCCGTCATCGGCGTCGGCATGGTCGGACGCGCCCACGCTGCCGGCTACCGCACCGCCGGCAGCCTGTTCGACGTTGACCGACCCGACGCCCGCCTCGTCGCCATCGCCGATGCCTACGAGCCGTTCGCCGTCGACGCGGCCAAGCGCTTCGGCTACGAGCGCGCCGAGACGTCGTGGGAGGCGATCGTGGACGCCCCCGACATCGACGTCGTCAGCGTCGCGGTCGCCAACTCGATGCACCGCGAGGTGGTCGAGGCCCTGCTCGGCGCGGGCAAGCACGTGCTCTGCGAGAAGCCGTTGGCGCCCTCGGTCGAGGACGCGAAGGCGATGGTGGCCGCCGCCGAGGCAGCCACCACGCATGCCGGCATCGGGTTCACCTTCCGGCGAGCTCCGGGGATCAACGCGATCCGCGAGCAGGTCCTGCAGGGCTCGATCGGCGAGACCCGCCACTTCAACGGTCACTACTGGTGCAACTACGCCCAGAACGCGAGCAACCCGATCAGCTGGCGCTACCGTGGCGGCCCGGGCAGCGGGGCGCTGGCCGACATCGGCAGCCACATGATCGACCTCGGCGAGTACATCTGCGGCCCGATGACGAGTGTCAGCGGTGCCGTCTTCCAGACGTTCACGACCGAACGCCCAGTCCCCGTCGGCATGACGGTCGGCCACGCCGGTGGCGAGGTCAGTGACGAAGTGGAGGCGGTGGACAACGAGGACATCGCCACCTTCACCGCGAGGTTCGCCAACGGCTCCGTGGGCACCTTCTCGATCTCGAGGGTCGCGCACGGCCTGCCCAACGCGCTCGGCTTCGAGGTGTTCGGGGAGACGGGCTCGGCGGCGTACGACCTGAACCGTCCCGGCGAGTTCACCTTCGCCGACCTCGGTCCTGCCGGCGTCGTGAACGGCCCCCGGCAGGTACTGCTCGGTCCGGAGCACCCCTACCTCGAGCGGGGCCTGCCGATGGACTTCCCGTCGGTCGGTCACGGGCAGAACGACTTCTTCGCCTGGCAGGCGCGCGCCTTCCTCGACCAGGTCGCCGGGCTCGACCGGCTGCCCGCCGTACCCACGCTGCGGCACGGGCTCCACAACATGGAGATCCTCGCCGCGGTCACGCAGTCAGCACTGAACGGCGGCCAGGCCGTCTCTCTGGCCTGACGCCACCACCCCGCGAACGAGAGGACCCACTCCCATGAAGCTCGGCGCCTACACCGCCTGCCTGCACGACAAGACCCTCGAGCAGACGTTGACCACCCTGCGCGACCTCGGCCTGAACAGCGTGGAGATCAACTCCGGCGGGTTCATCGGCACCCCTCACCTGCCCGTCGAGGAGCTGCTCGAGAGCGCCGAGGAGCGCGAGAAGTACCTCGCCATCTTCCCCGAGTACGGCATCGAGCTCACCGCCCTGAACTGCAACGGGAACCCGCTTCACCCCGACCCCGAGGTGCACCACGCCGAGGATCTCAAGCGCTCCATCAAGCTGGCCGGCCTGCTCGGGATCAAGACCGTGATCACCATGTCCGGGCTTCCCGGCACCGACCCGGACGGCAAGCGACCCTCGTGGACGGTCATCCCGTGGGACAGCGTCTACAAGGAGACCCTCGACTACCAGTGGAACGAGGTCGCGGTGCCCTTCTGGAAGGAGATCCAGCAGCTCGCCGCCGAGCACGACGTCCAGGTCGCGATCGAGATGCACCCGCACAACATCGTGTTCAACCCCGCCACCATGAAGCGGCTCGTGGAGCTGACCACGCCCGAGGGCGGCAAGAACCACGTCGGTGCCGAGATGGACCCGAGCCACCTCTTCTGGCAGCACATCGACCCCATCCAGGCGATCGAGGACCTCGGTCCGCTCGTGTTCTTCGCCGCCGCCAAGGACACGCTGATCCACGAGACGGCGGCCATCAACGGGGTGCTCGACGACCGGTTCGAGTGGATCCCCGCTGAGCAGAACCCGGTGGGCCTCGGCGGCCGCTACACCGTCACCAAGTGGCCCGAGGTACCCGGCTGGTCCTTCGTCGCGGTCGGCCGCGGTCACGACGTCGACTTCTGGGCCCGCTTCCTCACGGCCATCTACAAGGTGGACCCCGACATGCCCGTCAACATCGAGCACGAGGACGCGACGTTCGGGCAGATCGAGGGCCTGAAGTACGCGGCGGACAACCTGCTCGCGGCGGCCGACCAGGCGGGACTCGCCTGAGGGCAGGTCCTTCTGATAAAGTCAGAATGTAAAGACAAATAGGAGGAGGGTTCCGTTGAGAACCATCGAGCACTGGGTCGCCGGCAAGGCGACCATCGGAGTGTCGGATCGAACGGCTCCGGTCTACAACCCGGCGACCGGTGACCAGCAGGCCGAGGTCCTGCTGGCAGACGCAAGAGACGTCGAGGCTGCGATCACGGCAGCGAGCGATGCCTTCGCGGGCTGGTCGCAGACCTCGATCAGCAAGCGCACCAAGGTGTTGTTCGCCTTCCGCGAGATCGTCAACGCCCGTGCCTCGGAGCTCGCCGAGCTGATCACCGACGAGCACGGCAAGGTGCTCTCCGACGCGCTGGGGGAGGTGCAGCGGGGGCTCGAGGTCGTGGAGTTCGCCTGCGGCATCCCCAGCCTGCTCAAGGGTGACTACTCCGACCAGGTCTCGACCGACGTCGACACCTACTCCTTCCGCGAGCCACTGGGCGTGGTCGCCGGCATCACACCGTTCAACTTCCCGGCGATGGTGCCGATGTGGATGTTCCCGGTGGCCATCGCCTGCGGCAACACCTTCGTGCTCAAGCCCAGCGAGCGGGACCCCTCCGCCTCGATGCTGATCGCGCAGATGTGGCAGGAGGCGGGCCTCCCGGACGGCGTCTTCAACGTGGTGCACGGCGACAAGGTCGCCGTCGACACGATCCTCGACTCGCCCGACGTGGCCGCCGTCTCGTTCGTCGGGTCGACCCCGATCGCGAAGTACATCCACGAGCGGGGTACGGCGAACGGCAAGCGGGTGCAGGCCCTCGGCGGGGCCAAGAACCACGCGATCATCCTCCCCGACGCAGACGTCGAGTTCGCGGCCGACCACCTCGCCGCGGCCTCCTTCGGCTCCGCCGGCGAGCGGTGCATGGCGATCTCGGCAGCCGTCACCGTCGGTGACGTCGCCGACCGCCTGGTCGAGGCCGTCAACGAGCGGGCTCGTGCGGTCAAGGTCGGCAGCGGCCGTGACAGCGACAGCGAGATGGGACCCGTAGTCACCCGCGAGGCGCAGGAGCGGATCGTCGGGCTGATCGGCACCGGCGCGGAGCAGGGTGCCCGGATCGCGGTCGACGGCCGCGGTCACACCGTGGCCGGTCACGAGAACGGCTTCTTCGTCGGTCCCACGGTGATCGACGAGGTCTCCACCGAGATGGACGTCTACACCCAGGAGATCTTCGGCCCAGTGCTCGCCGTCGTACGCACCGACACCGTGGACGAGGCGATCGCGTTGATCAACGCCAACCCCTACGGCAACGGCACGGCCATCTTCACCAACAGCGGTGAGGCTGCGCGCCGGTTCCAGCGTGGTGTGCACGTCGGGATGATCGGCATCAACGTGCCGGTCCCCGTCCCGATGGCCTACTACTCCTTCGGTGGCTGGAAGGACTCGCTGTTCGGCGACAAGCACGTGCATGGTCCCGAGGGCGTCAGCTTCTACACGCGCGCCAAGGTCGTCACCGCCCGCTGGCCCCGCAGCGAGCACGCCAGTGACGCCAGCTTCCACTTCCCGACCTCGAAGTAGCCACGGCGTGCCGACCCGAGCATCGACCGCACCCAGGAGGAGACCATGAAGATCGCGCTCGACCCGTACATGCTCCGTGGCACCCCGCTGCTCGAGCTTCCCGGTGTCGTGGCCGACCTCGGCTACGAGTACATCGAGCTCTCGCCACGCGAGGACTTCACGCCCTTCTTCCTGCACCCGCGCGCCGACGACGGAACCGTCAAGGCCTTCAAGAAGGCCCTCGACGGTGCCGGAGTGAAGGTCGCCTCGCACCTGCCGCTCTACCGCTGGTCGGGGCCGGACGAGGACGAACGTCAGGCGGCGGTGCGCAACTGGAAGCGCGCGATCCAGATGACCGTCGACCTCGACTGTCGGGTGATGAACTCCGAGTTCAACGGTCGCCCCGAAGCGGTGAGCCGGAGCGAGGGGCAGTTCTGGAAGTCGATGGAGGAGCTGCTGCCGATCTTCGAGAGCGAGGGGGTCGAGCTCCGGCTCGAGCCGCACCCCGACGACTTCGTCGAGGACGGCCTGGTCGCGATCGACATGATCCGCGGCATCAACTCGCCGCTGGTCTCCTTCCTCTACTGCTGCCCGCACACCTTCCACATGGGCGGCAACATGGTCGAGATCATGTCGTACGCGGGGGACCTGATGACCCAGCTGCACCTCGCCGACTCCTTCGACCACACGGGATCCTCGGGCCTGCGCTACATCACCAACCCGCCCGGCAACCCGATCCGGGTGCACCAGCACCTCGACATCGGTCAGGGCGAGGTGAAGTGGGACCTGTTCTTCGAGACCCTGAACAAGCTCGGCTTCGGTGAGCGTGAGGGCAACATCATGACCTCCTGCGTGTTCGCGTGGGAGGAGCGTGCCGAGGAGTCCTCCCGGTTCATGCGGAAGACCATCGACTCCTATGTGGGGTCCTGGTGAGCACCGAGTCCCTGGAGCTGCTGACCGTCGGCCGGGTCGGCGTCGACATCTACCCCCAGCAGAACGGTCCGCTGAAGGACGTCACGACGTTCGCCAGGTACCTCGGCGGCACGGCCACGAACGTCGCTGTCGGGGCGGCCCGGCTGGGTCGTCGTACGGCCGTGCTGACGAAGGTCGGACCGGACAGCTTCGGCGAGTTCGTGCGGGAGGCACTGGTCGGCTTCGGCGTCGACCCGGCGTACGTCGGCACGGCACCGGGCCTGCTCACCCCGGTCGTGTTCTGCGAGCTTGACCCACCGGAGGACCCCGCCTTGTTCTTCTACCGGCAGCCGATCGCTCCCGACCTGACCATCGGCGACGACGACATCCCCTGGGACGTCGTGCGCGACGTACCGGTCTTCTGGGTGACCGGGACAGGCGCGAGCGTCGAACCGTCCCGCACCTCGCAGCTGGCGATGCTCAAGCACCGCGGCCGGCTCACCCCGGGCTCGGGCCGGCACACGGTGCTCGACCTGGACTGGCGACCGATGTTCTGGTCGTCGCCCGAGCAGGCCACTGCCGAGTACGACGCCATGCTCGACCATGTCACGGTGGCCGTCGGCAACCGTGCCGAGGTCGAGGTGGCGGTCGGCACCAGCGATCCGGACGAGGCGGCCACCCGGCTGCTCGACCGGGGTCTGGAGCTGGCCCTGGTGAAGATGGGCGGCGAGGGCGTGCTCGTCGCCACGCCCGAGCGTCGCGACGTGGTGGCGCCGCACCCGGTCAAGGTCGTCTGCGGCCTCGGCGCCGGTGACGCCTTCGGTGGAGCCCTGGTGCACGGCCTGCTGTCCGGCTGGGAGCCGGTCAGGATCGCGCGCCACGCCAACGCCGCCGGCGCGATCGTGGCGTCCCGCCTGTCGTGTGCGGATGCCATGCCCACCCTGGACGAGCTCACCCGCCTCGTCGACAGTGAAGAAGGTGCATCATGACGGTCGCCCAGGACGAGCGGACCAGCGAGCGGCGTGGGCCGATCATCACCGATGCCCAGTGGCGGGAACTGCTCGAGCGTCGCGCCACCGACCCCGGCGCGGTCGCCAGCGCCTACGCCGCCCGGCGGCGCCCCGGCAAGTTCGTCTCCGAGCAGGGGACGCTCTTCCTCGTCGCCGCCGACCACCCGGCCCGCGGTTCGCTCGCGTCCGGCGGCGATGCGATGGCGATGGCTGACCGACGCTCGTTGCTCGCCCGCTTGGTCGAGGCGTTGCACCACCCGGACGTCGACGGCGTGCTCGGCACGCCCGACATCATCGAGGAGCTGCTGCTCCTCGGCGCGCTCGAGGACAAGGTCGTCATCGGCTCGATGAACCGCGGTGGTCTTGACGGCGCACTCTGGACGATGGACGACCGCTTCACCGGGTACGACGCGGCGAGCATCGCCGCATGTGGACTCGAGGGCGGCAAGATGCTGCTCCGGATCGACGACACCGATGCCGGGACGGCGACCACCATCGAGGCCTGCGCCGAGGCCGTCAGCGAGCTCGCCGAGCTGGGCCTCGTGGCGATGGTCGAGCCGTTGCCCTACGAGCGTGACGAGAACGGGGCCCTGTTCCTGCGCAAGGACGCGCCCGCGCTGTCCCGCGCGGTCACGATCGCCTCGGGCCTGGGGACGACGAGTGCGTACACGTGGTTGAAGATGCCCGCGTGTGACGACTTCGAGACGGTCTTCGGGTCGACCACGCTGCCCTGCGTCGTGCTCGGCGGCGTACCGAGCTCCGACCCCGCCCAGGACCTCGCGTCGTGGGGCAAGACCCTGTCGCACCCCGTGGTGCGCGGACTCGTGGTGGGCCGGACCCTGCTCTACCCGCCTGACGGGGACGTCGGGTCGGCGGTGCACGCGGCCGCCGAGGTGCTCGACACTGCCAAGCGAGTGGGCCGATGACGATTCACCGCCCTTTCCCGGACTCCCCAGGAGCAACCGGCGAGCTGGTGTCACTGACGCCCGAGGACGCCGGCTGGGAGTGGACCGGCCTCCGCGTCGTACGACTCGCCCCGGGGCGGCCGGTTCGGCTGGAGACCGGACCGAGCGAGGTCTTCGTGCTCCCGCTGCGCGGGTCGCTCGGGGTCGAGGTGTCCGCCGCGGAAGGAGGCTCGCCGGAGGCGAAGTTCGACCTCGACGGACGGCCGAGCGTGTTCAGCGCGGTGACCGACTTCGTCTATGTCGGCCGTGACAGCACGATCGTTCTCCTCAGCGACGACGTCGCGGAGGTGGCGCTTCCGGCTGCGCGCTGCAGCACCCGTCTCGAGGCTCGCTACGGCGCCGCCGCGGACGTCCCCGTCGAGACCCGCGGTGCCGGCAGCGCCAGTCGCCAGGTCAACAACTTCGGCGTGCCAGGGGTGTGGGAGCACGCCGAGAAGCTGGTCTGCTGCGAGCTGATCACGCCGCCCGGCAACTGGTCGAGCTACCCACCGCACAAGCACGACGCGTCGGCGCCGTGCGAGGTGGTCAACGAGGAGATCTACTACTACCGGATCGCCGGACCCGACCAGGTCACCCCTTCCCGCACCGGCCTGGGCTACCACCGGACCTACACCGGCCCGGAGCACGAGGCGGCCGGGCTCGCGCCGATCGACGAGACGCTCGAGGTGCGCGACCACGACGTGGTACTCGTCCCGCACGGCTACCACGGTCCGTGCATGGCGGCGTACGGCTACCCGATGTACTACCTCAACGCGATGGCCGGCCCGGCGGACGAACGTGCGCTGGCATTCTGCGACGATCCGACCCACAGCTGGGTCCGCGGCAGCTGGTCGGGCGTGGAGACGGACCCGCGATGCCCGGTGACCTCGGCGTCCGGCCGACCGGACGGCCTCGTTCCCTCGTATGACGACGTCCCGACTCCAGCACCTGCGGAAGGAGCACGATGAGCGGCACCACCAGGCTGACCACGGCCCAGGCACTCGTCCGCTGGATGATCGCGCAGCGGTCGGAGCTCCTCGACGGCACCGAGGTGCCCTTGTTTCCTGGCGTCTTCGCGATCTTCGGCCACGGCAACGTCCTCGGCCTCGGCACCGCCTTGAACGAGAAGCGAGACGAGCTGCCGACCTGGCGCGGCCAGAACGAGCAGGGCATGGCGCTGGCCGCCGTCGGCTTCGCCCGGGCGGCCGACCGCCGTCAGGTGATGCCGGTGACCACGTCGGTCGGCCCGGGCGCGCTGAACCTGGTCACCGCCGCCGGGGTGGCGCATGCCAACCGGCTCCCGATGCTGCTTCTCCCAGGGGACACATTCGTCGGTCGGGCGCCCGATCCGGTGCTCCAGCAGGTGGAGCACTTCGGAGATCCCACGACCTCGGTGAACGATTCCTTCCGTTCCGTCGCGCGCTACTTCGACCGGATCACCCGACCCGAGCAGCTGCTCTCGTCGCTGCCTCAGGTAGCCCGGGTGCTCACGGATCCAGCCGACTGCGGGCCCGTCGTGCTCGCTATGCCGCAGGACGCCCAGGTCGAGGAGTTCGACTTCCCGCTCTCGATGTTCGAGCCCCGCGTGCACCGGGTCCCGCGACAGCGCCCCGACCGGGACGACCTGATGCGCGCCGCCGAGACCCTGCGCACCGCGCAGCGCCCCCTCCTCGTCCTCGGTGGAGGCGTGCGCTACTCGGGAGCTGCCCCCGAGGCGCTCGCCTTCGCCGAGGCGCACGGGATCCCGGTCGTGGAGACCGTCGCCGGCCGGACCCTGGTCCCGCACGACCACCGGCTCTACGGCGGACCGCTCGGCATCATCGGGGCGTCCTCGGCCAACGACCTCGCGGCCCGGGCCGACGTCGTGCTCGCGGTCGGGACCCGGCTCCAGGACTTCACCACCTCCTCGTGGACCGCGTTCGCCTCCGACGTGCGGATCGTCACGGTCAACGCGGCCCGCTTCGACGCCGTCAAGCACTCGGCGCAGGCCGTGGTGGGCGACGCGCGAGCGACCGTCGTCGAGCTGGACGAGGCGCTCGGCGACTGGGGAGCAGACGAGAGCTGGGCCGCGGAGGCGTCCCGCGAGCTGGCCGACTGGGACGCGCACGTCGACCGGCTGCGCGAGGGTGTCGCACCCGACGGCAGGCTCACCTACGCCCAGGTCGTCGGCGTCGTGAACGACGCCAGCGGTCCGGAGGACTATGTCCTGACCGCGTCTGGCGGGATGCCGGGCGAGCTGCACGGAGGTTGGCGCACCGGCATCGTCAAGCACGACGGGTCCTCGACATCAGGCGCCACGATGGACCTCGAGTACGGCTTCTCGTGCATGGGCTACGAGGTGGTCGCACCCTGGGGCGCCGCGATGGCCCGTGCACAGACCCACCCTGACGGGCTGGTCACTGCGCTGTACGGCGACGGCTCCTACCTGATGCTGAACTCCGAGCTCTACTCCGCCGCGTTCGCCGGTCACCCCTACGTGTCGGTGCTGTGCGACAACTCGGGCTTCGCCGTCATCCATCGGTTGCAGACCAACCAGGGCGCGGAGGGGTTCAACAACATGCTCGCCGACTCCCGTGGTCCCGGAGCCGACGGAAGCGTGCACGTCGACTTCGCGGCACACGCCCGGTCGCTGGGGTGCGTGGTCGAGGACGTGCCCGAGACGGCGGGGGTCGAGGAGCTGCGGTCGGCGTACGAACGCGCCCGCAGGGCGGCGCGCGAGCAGGGCCGACCGGCGGTCGTGGTCTGCCGCACCCACCACGCCACCTGGACCGAGGCGGGTGCCTGGTGGGAGACCGGCGTGCCCGGGTCGCTCAGCGGCCGGGCGTCGTACGACGAGGCAAAGTCGGAGCAGCTGCGGTGGCTGTGAGGCTGGGGGTCGTCGGGTACGGCGTGGGCGGGCGTTGCTTCCACACACCGTTCATCGAGGCGGCCGAGGGCATCGAGCTGGCCGGTGTGGTCACCCGTTCGCCCGTACGACGGGCCGAGGTCGAGCAGGACTGGCCAGGCGTGCGCGTCTTCGACAGCCTCCAGGAACTCGTCGCCAGCGGGGTCGACGCCGTCACGATCACCACGCCACCGGAGACCCGGCGCGAGCTCGTGCTCGAGTCGCTGGCCGCGGGGGTCCACGTCATGGCCGACAAGCCCTTCGCGCCCACGGCCGACGTCGGCCGTGAGCTCGCGGCCGCGGCCGAGTCCTCCGGCCTGCTGCTGTCGGTCTTCCACAACCGGCGCTGGGACGCCGACATCCGCACCGTCGCCGCCGTCATCCGGGGCGGCCGCCTGGGGGAGCTGTGGCGGGTGCACTCGCGCTTCGATCTCGACGACCCGGCAACGCTCGAGGCCGGCCCCGGCGGCGGTCTGCTTCGCGACCTGGGCAGCCACCTCGTCGACCAGATGGTCTGGCTGCTGGGCGACGTGGGCAGCGTCAACGCCCACCTCGACTGGCTCGACCTGCCGGCGGGGCACACCGACGCGGGCTTCTGCATCGAGATGGAGCACACCTCCGGGGTGCGATCACAGGTCGAGTCGAGCAAGGTCAACCACGTCGAGGTGCGCGAGCTGCGTGCCTACGGCAGCGCCGGAAGCTACCGGTCGCTCGGCACCGACGTCCAGGCTCGGGCGATCTTCGCGGGAATGCGGCCGGCGGACGACCTGGCGGGCTGGGGCTACGAGCTGCCGGACCGGTGGGGCGTCCTCGCCACCGCCGACGGAGACGAGCCGGTGCCCTCGGAGCAAGGCCGCCATCACGACCTCTACACCGCGTTCGCCGCGGCCATCCGCGGTGAAGGACCCCAGCCCGTCCCGGCCACGGAGGGGGTCCGCACCCTCGCCGTGCTGGACGCGGCGCGGCTCAGCGCCGAGCAGCGATGCAGTGTCGAGGTCGACACGCGAGCGACCACCTCTGCGCTCGGTGCACTGTCCCGCTGACCCTGTCGAGCTGCCACGAAAGGATCTCCGATGACCGTGCCACGCACCCTTCGGGTGGGCGTGATCGGCTTCGGCTGGATGGGCCGGCTGCATGCCCGGTCCTGGGCTCGCCTCTCAGCGCACTACCCGGAGCTGCCGCTGCGGCCCGCCCTGGTGGCGGTTGGCGACAGCAACCTGAGCGAGGAGATGGCGCGGTCCGTCGAAGCGCACGGGTTCGCCGAGCTGCACGCCGACTGGCGCGACCTGCTGGCCCGTGACGACCTCGACGTGGTCTCGGTCTGCGGACCCAACCACCTGCACCGGGACATGGCGGTCGCCGTGGCCGAGTCCGGACGGCACCTCTGGATCGAGAAGCCGGCCGGCCGCGACGCCCACGAGACAGCCGAGATCGTGAGGGCCGTGGAGACGGCCGGTGTGCAGTCCGCGGCCGGCTTCAACTACCGCAACGCCCCGGCGATCGACTACGCCCGGCAGCTGGTGCGGGACGGGACCCTGGGGCGGCTGCAGACCGTTGAGGTCCGCTTCCTGGCCGACTACGCCGCCCACCCGGAGGGGGCGCTCTCGTGGCGGTTCCTCAACGAGCAGGCGGGCAGCGGGGTATCGGGAGACCTGGCAAGCCATGCCGTGGATCTCGCGCACTTCGTCGCTGGCGAGGTGGTGGAGCTCGTCGCCGATGACGGGCGCTTCATCACCGGCCGACCTCTGGCAGCGGCCAGCGGCTCACACTTCGCCCGTGGCGTCCAGGGCACTCTCGGTGCGGTCGAGAACGAGGACTACGTGGGCGCGCTGCTGCGCTTCGCCGGCGGGGCTCGAGGCACCCTGGTGGCCGGTCGGACCGCGGTCGGCGAGCAGTGCGGCTACGAGATCGTGGTCCACGGTGACCGTGGGGCCTTCGCCTGGGACTTCCGCCGGATGGGTGAGCTTCGGGTGTCGATCGGCGCGGACTACCAGAACGCGTCGTACGAGACCGTGCTGGCGAACCCCACGCACGGTGAGTTCGGCGCCTTCCAGCCCGGCGGCGGCATCGCGATGGGCTACGACGACCTCAAGGTCATCGAGGCCTACCGGTTGGCCCAGTCGATCGCTGCAGGTGCGCCGGTCGGCGCCACCATCCATGACGCATTGCGCGCCGCCGAGCTGGTCGACGCGATGCAGCTCTCAATCGCCCGGCACAGCTGGGTGGCGACATGACCACGATGACGCACGGCGGCCACGTCGCCCCGGCAACGCTGACATCCACGGAAAGGCAACTGCCATGACTGTCCCTCGCATCATCCCGGTCGGACTCATCGGCGCCGGCCGGATCGGCACCTCGCACGCCGAGATCATCGCCAACCGTGTCCCGGGCGCCTCCCTGGTGGCCGTGGCGGACCCGCGGTCCGGGGTGGCCGACGCCCTCGGCTCGTCGTTGGGTGCGCGAGGCGTGCTCGCACCGGTCGACATCTTCGAGGCGGACGACGTCGAGGCCGTCGTGATCGCCGCGTCGTCCGACGCGCACACCGAGCTGGTCGTCGCGGCCGCCCAGGCAGGCAAGGCGATCTTCTGCGAGAAGCCGATGGCGTTGACCCTCTCCGACGCGGATCGGGCGGTCGCCGCCGCGCGCGATGCCGATGTGGCGCTGCAGGTGGGGTTCAACCGACGGTTTGCCCCGGGCTTCGCGGCCGCGCACGCCGCGATCGTCGCGGGATCGGTGGGCACTCCGCACCTGATGCGGTCGGTGACCCGTGACCCGGGCCTCGCCAACCCGGGCGGCGTACCCCCCTGGACGGTGTTCACCCAGACCCTGATCCACGACTTCGACGCGCTGCTGTGGCTCAACCCGGGAGCGCAACCGGTGGAGGTGTACGCAACCGCCGACGCCCTGGTTGCTCCGGAGTTCAAGCAGGCCGGCCTGCTGGACACCGCGGTCGTCGTGGTCACCTTCGACAACGGGGCGCGAGGCGTCGCCGAGGCCAGCTTCTCCGCCAGCTACGGCTACGACGTCCGGGCCGAGGTCTTCGGTTCGGGCGGGATGGTCACCGCGGGTACGACGGCGCGCACGTCCATGACGCTCCACGACGGCTCCGGGCGGCACGTGGAGACGGCCCGGCAGGACGTCGACCTCTTCCGGGACGCCTACGTCGGTGAGTTCGTCGAGTTCACTGACGCCGTGCGCGAGGGGCGTCCACCCTCCGTCACCGGCGTGGACGCCAAGCGGGCGCTGGGGATCGCGCTGGCCTGCATCGAGTCGATCCAGACTCACGCACCCGTGCAGGTCACGCCATGACGTTCACCCTCGCGGTGAGCGCCGAGATGGTCTACCGGGAGCTGCCCTTCGTCGAGCGCGTGAAGCGGATCCACGCCCAGGGCTTCGCCGTGGAGATCTGGGACTGGACCGCGAAGGACCTGCCGGAGCTCGCGGCCACCGGCGCTCACTTCACCTCGATGACGGGGTATGTCGAGGGTGACCTGATCGACCCCGACGGCGCCCAGACCCTGCTCCGGACAGCCCGGCTCTCGGCAACAGCATCGCGGGTCCTGGGCTCCCCGAACCTGAACCTGCACGGCACCGGCCTCGATGGGCAGGGGCTACCGGTCAAGCCGGTCGCGGTCGTCACCGGTGAGATGTGGTTGGCGGCCAGGAGCGCGCTGGCCAGGATCGCGGACCTGGGCAAGGAGTGCGACGTTGTGTTCACGCTGGAGAACCTGAACCTTGCCGTCGACCATCCGGGGACTCCATTCGCCCGGGCCGAGGACACGCTCGCCCTCGTCAGCGCGGTGGGGAGCCCGCATCTGCGGATGAACCTCGACCTGTACCACGCCCAGATCGGCGAGGGGAACCTGATCGAGCTGGTCGAGCGAGCCCTTCCCTGGGTGGGGGAGATCCAGGTCGCCGACGTACCCGGTCGCTGCGAGCCGGGAACCGGCGAGATCAACTACTCGGCAGTCGCGAGGGCACTCGACTCGGCGGGCTATGAGGGAGTCGTGGGCCTCGAGGCCTTCGCCAGCGGTGACAGTGACCAGGCGCTTGCCGCCTTCCGCCGGACGTTCACCCTCTGACCCTTCGCCGCGGAGCGGATCGCGTACTGACAGCGGCAGGGAGTGCACGTAGACGGACGGACCAATCAGCCCCCTTCATCAGGCTTCCACGCCTGACGGTCGACGATGATCATCGTTTGGTCCGTCCGTTTACGACGGCGCGCTCCGCACTCATCTCGGCACGAGCGGATCGCGCATGCCCCAGACAAAGTTGGGCGGCACGGGAACCGTTCCTACGTTGTGGTTCTCCTTGCCGGAAACAAGACGAGCCGGATCAGCCGAACGCCCGATCAGAGCCCTTCCTGTTCCATCTCCATGGTCAGACTGTCGAACAGCGCCATCGTGGTGCGGTGCGCGTCCACCAGCGCCTCCTGCAGGGGACGCCTGCGGTGTGTCTCGGAGATGATCTCGACACCCCACGGTCCGGCGAAGCCGATCCCTTGCAGTGTCTGGACGAAGCCGCCGACGTCGAACGTTCCCGAGCCGCACAGCACGCGGTGATGGATCGTGTCGTGGAACAGATCGGTGGACTGGGGTTCAGGGGCGTCGTTGAGCTCGACCACGAACACCTTGTCGCCGGGGACCTCGGCAAGATCAGCCAACGTCGAGGGCCCGCGCTCCAGGTGCCAGATGTCCACCACCAGGCCGGCTGCGGGGTGGTCGGCGGCGGCGACGAGCTCCGCGGCCAGCCGGAAGTCGGTGATGTTGGAGAAGGGCAGCGGTTCCAGCGCCACCCGGGTCCCGACCTCGTCGGCCTCGGCGGCCAGCTGGTGCAGCTCGGCGGCCCAGTGGGCGATGTCGGCGAGTGGCGCGACGACACCGTCGACGACCTCGACGTCGGGTCCGATCTTGATCTGCCGCGCGCCCAGCACCTCGGCAGCGTGCAACAGCAGCTGCCGACTCTGGTCCGACTCCTGACGGCGTGCGCCGGTCGTCCACCAGCTCTCGAGGAGCTCAACCTCGAGATGGACCAGGCCGAGGTCGTCGCACATCCGCCTCACGTCCGAGAGGCTGTAGGTGGCCCGAGCCGCCTTGAGGTCGTCGATGGTGAAGCCGATGCCAGCGAAGCCGGCGGCGGCCACGGCCTCCGCCCTGGCGCGGAGGTCCAGCGGGCTGAGGTGGTGTCCTGGCACCGGCACGGCGTCCCCGGCGTGGGTCCAGCAGGTGGCGAGGAGCTCGGCAGCCATGAGTGGTCAGCCGCGGTGGGGGCGAGGGAGTGTGCGGGCGGCCTGGGCGTTCAGGGCCGAATCGAGGGCCGCTTGGGTCCATTCTTCGGCGAGGGCCTGGCGGACGAGGTCCGCCTGGGTCTGCGGTGCGAGGCCGTCGATCGGCTGGTCCTGGTCGAGGTTGGTCGGGAAGGCATACCCCTCGGCCGACGCGGCGATGACGTTGTCCAGCTCGCCCGCGGGCGTGCCGGCTGCCTTCTGCTGCAGCAGCACCGGGAACAGCGCGCGGCACATCGCGACCCGGTCGACGGTCTCCATGGCACGACCGAACGGTGAGGACACCTGCAGGAGGTTGGCCATCCGGCGGATGTCGCTCGAGGCGTTCGTGCCGGCGCCGTGGAACAGGGCGGGGTTGAAGAACGCGGCGTCACCCTTCTCCAGCGGCAGCTGGATGTAGTTCTCCTGGAAGTACTCGGTGAACTCTGGCAGGTGGAACGCGAGGTACCCGGGTTCGTACTGGTGCGAGTACGGCAGGTAGAGGGTCGGGCCGCTCTCGACCGGCATGTCGCAGTGCGCGACGGCGCCCTGCAGGGTCAGCGTGGGCGAGAGCCGGTGGACGTGGGCCGGGAAGCGGGCGGAGACCCCGGCGTCCATGAAGCCGAGGTGGTAGTCACGGTGCGGCGTCTGGGCCTGTCCGCCGGGATTGACCACGTTGACCTGGGAGGTGACCTGGTAGTCCGGACCCAGCCAGGCCTCGCTGATCAGGGCGATGACGTCGTTGGCGTAGTAGTCCGCGAACACGGCGGGTTCGGTGACGGCGAGCTTGTCCAGCGCCCCCCAGACACGGTCGTTTGCGCCGGGTCTGGCGAAGTGGTCCCCGGCGGCGGTGCCGGCGGCCTTCTCGGCGACGATCTGGGCGAGGAAGGCTTCGGTGGCGCGGTCGACCACGGACAGGTCGCCGAAGGCGCGCTTGAACACGACGATGCCCGGGCCGTCGGTCAGCGCGCGGATCAGCTCGGTCTGCACCGCGGTCCGGCCAGCGGTCGAGCCGACCGCGGCGCGGAGCCTGTCCCCGTAGATCAGCACGTTGCGCTCGACGGCATCGGCGTGGGGATAGCCCGCGAGGTCTGTCCGCTGGCCGACGAGGGCCTTGAAGTCGTCGAGCGAGCAGTCAGTGGTGGAGAGCCATCCGATCGTGCGAGGAGCGGTGGACGTGGTCATGGAGTCGTGTCTCCTTCTCGGTTGGTGATGAGCTGTCCGGCGTACGCCGGTCGGGGCTGGAGTCCGATGGCGCGGTAGCAGCTGTCGACGAGGGACATGTTCGCGACCGCGTCATCGGCGCCGGTGCGGTAGGGAGCCCCGTCACGGACGGCGTCGATGAAGGCCCGGAGCTGGTAGGTGTACGACGTGGCGTCGCCGCAGTGCTCGGTCCGCTCTCCGCCACTGGACCGGATGACGAGCCGGTCGTCGTACCTCTGGTAGAGGAAGTCGGGGATGAGCGCTTCGCCCCTGGATCCGACCACCCGCAGCGACATGTCCCAGTGCTCGCTGTTCATGCTGCATCGGGCGAGACCGGTCGCGCCGGAGGGGAACTCGAGCTGTGCGTCGGCCCACTCGTCGAGGCAGGGTGCGCCGGCGCGTTCGGCGCCCGCGGCGTCGACCAGGCGGGGCTCACCGCCGGCGAAGTCCCCGAGGACGCGTTGGGCGTGCAAGCCGTAGCAGCCGATGTCCATCAACGCGCCGCCTGCCAGATCGAGTGACCATCGAGGGTCGTCTGCGGGAGGTGCGGACATGAACATGGTGCTCTCGACGTGCCGCAGCGTCCCCAGCTCGCCGTCTGCCAGCAGCGACATCAGGCGCTTCATCAGCGGGTGGTAGAGGTAGTGAAACCCCTCGAACAGCACCAGTGACCGACCCCGCGCCAGGTCCCTGACCTGGGCAGCCTCCGGGGTGTTGCTGGCAAACGGCTTCTCGGTCAGGACGTGCTTCCCGCCGAGGATCGCTGCGGTGTTCCACGGCGCGTGCAGGCTGTTGGCGAGCGGGTTGTAGACCGCCTCGACCTCCGGGTCCGCGATGACGTCGGCGTACGACTCGTGGACTCGCTCGATGCCGTGGGTCCCGGCGAAGGCCTCCGCCCGGGAACGGTCCCGCGCGGCGACCGCGACGAGACGCGTCCCGGTGGCCGCCGCCGGGCCGACGATGGACAGCTCGCTGATGCGGGCCGCGCCCAGCACTCCGATGCGTAGCGGTTCCACGGGCCCGGTCAGCTCGCCGTGGTCGTCGCGGTGAGCAGGCTGCGAACGTAGTCGGCACTGGTCCGTACGTCGGTGACGGGTCCGTCTCCGCGGGGCTCCTCGGTGAGGATCGTGTCCTGCTCGAGGGTGTACCAGCCGGCGTACCCGTTGCCCTGCAGGGTGGTCACGATGGCCGCGACGTCGACATCCCCGGTGCCCAACGGGCGGTACATCCCCTCGACGACGGCCTCGGTGTAGCTGAGCCGGCCGGCGCGGACCTTGTCGGCGATCTGGCTGTTGACGTCCTTGAGGTGGGTGTGCGCGATGCGGTCGGGGGCCTGGCGGGTGAGGTCCGCGGGGTCCGTGCCGCCGATCAGCAGGTGACCGGTGTCGAGACACAACGAGACGGAGGAGCCGCCGAGCACGCGCTGCACCTCGTCGCCGTTCTCGACCATGGTGCCGACATGGGGGTGCAGCACCGCGCGCACACCACGCTCGGCGGCGCGGTCGCTGATCCGGTTCAGGTTGTTCAGCAACAGCTCCCAGCCGTCGTTGTCGAGGGTGGGCCGGCTGTCGTAGCCGTCGAGGCCGGACGTCGCGGAGAGCACGAGGACCTCGGCCCCTGTGGCCTGGTACTGCTCCAGGATCACGTCGATCGCGGGGAGCGGGTCGTGACCGGGACGGTGCATCACCACGGGTGTGAAACCACCGACGGCGGTCAGCTGGTGGGCCGCGAGGACGCCGGCCATCTGGTCGGGGTCGGCGGGCAGGAAACCCTCCGGCCCGAGCTCGGTGGCGGCGAGCCCGACGTCGCGCATCTCGCCGAGCACCCGGCTCGGTGAGAGCTGGTGCCCCCAGTTGGGGACCTCGCAGACGCCCCACGAGATCGGCGCACCGGCGATCCGGGCCTGGTTCTCGATCAGGGGCGCGGTGCTGGTGGTGGCGGGTGTGGCGGTCATTTCTGGACCTCGGCGATCTGCACGGGACGGTGCTGTTGCAGGGAAAGGGTGGCTGCCTCGGCGATCCAGGTCACGGCGAGCGCGTCGTCGACGGTGCAGGGACTGGGTCGGCGCCCGGCGACGACCTCGGTGAACGCGGTGAGCTCGGCGACGAAGGCATCGGCCAGCCGGTCCATGAAGAAGGTCCAGGGCTTCCCGGTCGGCCAGCTGGAGCCGGGCTCGAGGTTGCGGAGCGGGGTGTTGTCGGTCCACCCGGCGGCGACACTGTCGACGGTGCCGTGCAGCTCGAGTCTGACGTCGTGCCCGCTCGGGTTGTAGCGGGCGTTGGACACCACCGCGGTGGCGCCGTCGTCGAAGGTGAGCAGGGTCTGCGCGGTGGCGACGTCGCCGAGCTCGGCGAAGAAGTCGTCCCCGCGGGCGCTGCCGGTGGCGTAGACCTCGACGACCTCGCGGCCCGTGACCCACCGCACCGTGTCGAAGTCGTGGACCGAGCAGTCGCGGAAGATCCCACCCGAGACGGCGATGTAGCCGCGCGGCGGTGGCGTCGGGTCCAGCGTCGTCGATCGCACGGTGTGCACCCATCCGAGCTCACCGTCGACCACGGCGTTGCGGGCGGCCAGGTAGGCAGGGTCGTACCGGCGCGGGTAGCCGATCTGCACCGGCACCCCGCTCGCGTTGACGTAGTCGGCGATGGAGACGGCCGCCTCGACGACCCCGGACAGCGGCTTCTCACAGAACACCGGGATGCCGGCGTCGACGCCCGCCTTGATCAGGGCTGTGTGCGCGTCCGTGGCGGCGGCTATCACGATGCCGTCGACGCCGCTGCTGATCAGCGCGGCCGGGGAGTCGGCGGCCTCGGCACCGAACCGTTCGGCGACGGACGCGGTCACCGCCGGCACGGCATCGGTGACGACGAGTGAATCGACACGTTCGAGATGGGAGAGCGTGTCGGCATGGAACGCACCGATCCGGCCGAGCCCGATCAGACCTAGACGCATGGCGTTCTCCTTTGTGAGAGAAGGTGGCGGACAAGTTGCTGTTCAGTCACCGAGACCACCGATGACGTTCTGGTCCCAGTCGATGACTGACCCGGTGACGACGCCGCTGCGGTCGGAGAGCAGGAACGTCACGGCGTCGGCGATCTCGTCGACCTGGCCGAGCTTGCCCATCGGCAGGTCTGCGGCGGCACGTTGTTCCCAGTCCGCATCGGCCCCGTGGGACTGTCGCTGGGTGAGGTTCTCACCGTCGGTGGCCGACCAGCCGATGTTCAGCCCGTTGATCCGGATCCGGTCCCAGCGGTGCGCGTGCGCCGCGTTGCGGGTCAGCCCGGCGAGACCGGCCTTGGCGGCGACGTACGGCGCGAGGAACGACTGACCGCCGTGCGAGTCGATGGAGATGATGTTGACGATCGTTCCGGGCGCCGCGCGCGTCTTCATGTCGGCTACCGCGGCCTGCATCAGGAAGAACGGGGCCCTGAGGTTGACGGCGACGTGCCGGTCGAACAGCTCCTCGGTGGTGTCCAGCAGGGTGCCGCGGGTGGTCAGCCCGGCTGAGTTGACCAGAGAGTCGATCCGGCCATGGCGGTCCACCGTCGTCTCGACCGCGGCGACAGCCTGGGCCACATCGGCGACGTCGGCCTGCACGTAGCTGGCGACCGCCCCCGCTGCCACCAGCTCGGCGACGACCTGTTCGCCGTGACCGGCGTTGCGCCCGGAGACGACCAGGGTGGCACCTTCCCGGGCGGCGGCCCTGGCGATGCCGGCACCGAGACCCTGGGTGCCGCCGCTGATCAGGATGACCTTCCCGGTGAGGAGATCCTTCATCACGCGCTTCCGGCAGCAGCAGTAGGCGGGATGCCGACCGACGCGGCGTGCGTCCAGTGTGGGTTGGCCACGGCGACGGGTTCGCGGCCGTCCAGGACGTCGACCACCCCGGTGGCGGCGGCGGTGAAGGTCGCGGCCGTGGCCTGTGCGCTCAGACCCATCAGGTGGGGGGTGAGGACGACGTCCGGGTGCTCGAACAGCGGGTGGTGCTGCGGCGGCTCGGGGTCGAACACGTCCAGTCCGATCCCGGCGATGCGACCGGCGAGCAGGGCCTGGTACGCCGCGTCGTTGTCGATCAGGGATCCGCGGCCGCAGTTGACCAGGATCGCTCCGGGTCTGGTCGTGGCCAGAGCCTCGGTGTTGATCAGGTGATGGGTGTCAGGGGTGAGCGGCAGGTGGAGCGTGATCACGTCGCTGCGCGACAGCAGTTCTGCGAGCGTGCCGCAGCGGAGCCCCGCGGGCGGTTCGGCGACGGGGTCGTACGCCAGGACCCGCATCCCGAGGGCCGCGCCGAGTGTGCCCGCGTGCTGACCGATCCGGCCGAAGCCGACCACGCCGAGAGTGGATCCGGCGAGATCACCGACCGCGACCGAGCCGCGGTCGGCCCAGCGACCGGAACGGACCAGGTCGGTCAGGCGGCCGAGCCGTTTGACCAGGTTCATGGCCATCGCGATGGCGCCTTCCGCGACCGCGACGGCGCCGGTACCGGGGGTCACCACCACGGCGATCCCGCGGGCGGTGACGGCGGCAAGGTCGATGCGTTCCACGCCGACACCGGTCCGGGCGATGACCCGCAGCCGGGGAGCCCGGTCGAGTAACCGGGCGTCGACGGTGGCGTCGGCGCGGGCAATCGCCCCTTGCGCTTCCCGCAGGTCGGCGTCGTTCGGATCGGCGACGAACCGGCACCGGCCGGAGAACACGTGCGCGACCAGTCCGGGATCGACTTCGCCGAGCCCGACGACCAGCGGTAGCGGCTCAGACATGGGCGGGAAGGGCTGCGCGTGCGTGACCGAAGGTGGCACCTGAGATCTCGGGAACCGGGTGCCACTGACCGTCGACCGCCGACGCCGCAGCCGCCGCGATGACCTCGGCGTCGGCCAAGGCCTCCTCGATCGTGGAGTTGTGCTGCTCACCGCCGGTCACGGCGACGAGGAACTTCTTCGCCTCGATGACCTTGAGGTCGTCGTAGCCCATGGCGTTGCCGGGTCCCGGCTGGAAATGGGCGTAGTCCCCCTGGGCCTGGTTGCCGAGGATCGTGGTGTAGCCCTGGTTCGGCCCGGTCCGTCCGATCGCGAGACGCAGCTCGTTCATCTGCTCGAAGTTCCACGACGCAGCCCCCTCGGTGCCGTAGACCTCGAGGCCGAGCCCGCACTGCGGGCCAACACTGACCCGGGACGCCTCGAGGGTGCCCACCGCCCCGGCCCCCGGCGAGTCCGCCGCGAACCGGACGAGCGCGCCGGCGTAGTCGTCGTTCTCGACGTCTCCGAGCTCGCCGTTCTCGATCACGGCGAAGTGCGTTCCCGACCCCATGGGCAGGATCGGACGTTGCTGGTGGACCGTCGAGAGGAGTGCCGTGACGTCGGTGATCGGGCCGACGACGTACTGGACGAGGTCCACAACGTGGCTGAGCAGGTCGCCGAGGGCACCGCTTCCGGCCAGGTCCTTCTTGAACCGCCACGACAGCGCGCCGTTGGGCTCGGAGGCGTAGCCGTTGAAGAACACCGCCCGCACGTTGGTGATCCGGCCGAGGTCGCCGTTCGCGATCACGTCCCGGATCCGTTCCACCGCCGGGGCGTGGCGGTAGTTGTAGCCGATCGAGGTGGCGACCCCGGCGATCCGGGCGGCAGCCGCGACCGCGGCGGTCTCGGCGGCGTCACGGCCGACAGGCTTCTCGATCCAGAACGGCTTGCCGGCCTCGGCGGCAGCGACACCGATCTCCCGGTGCAGCAGGTTCGGGGCGCAGATCGAGACCACGTCGACGTCCGGGTCGGCGAGGACCGCCCGGTAGTCGGTGCTGCCCTTGGCATAACCGAGGACGTCCCGGGCGTAGTCGGCGCGATCGGCGGCGGTGTCGGCGGCGTGGACCAGCCGGGGTCGGATCTTGAGCTCCGGATAGACCAGCGGGATGGCCTGGTAGGCGCGGCTGTGCAGCTTGCCCATCCAGCCCACGCTGATCAGGCCGATGCCCAGCTCGGTGTGCCCGTCGGCGGTGATGTGTCCAGCCATGGCGGTGTCTTCCTTCGGGTGAGAGATCGGGGCGGATCAGTGGGAGGGCGTGCGGGCTCGGCCGAGCTCGGTCTGGATGGTCGCGGCAAGCAGGGTGGAGTCGGAGCCGATGGCAAGGAAGGACCAACCCTCTGCGAGGCGGGCGGCCGCGGCGGTCCCGTCAGCGACGAGCATCCCGCAGGCTTTCCCCTGCCGACGCGCGGCGGCGAGGACTGCGGCCAGGGCCTCGATGTAGGCGGGTGCGGTGAGGTCGCCGGGCACGCCGAGGTCGTGGCTGAGGTCGCGGGGACCGATGAACAGCGCGTCGACCCCGTCGAGGGCGGCGATGTCGTCGGCAGCGGCAACCGCCGCCGCGGACTCGATCTGCACCACGCACAACGTTTCCTGGTCGGCTCGGTCCAGTGCCGCAGGGTCGAGCCCGAACCGGCAGGCCCGGTTGTAGGTGGCGACACCTCGGTCGCCGGCCGGCGGGTAGCGCAGATGGGTCAGCGCGGCGGCCACCTCTGAGGCGCTGTCGAGGCGCGGCAGCATGATGCCGGCGGCTCCCGAGTCCAGCGCGCGTCCGATCCGGATCCGCTCCGCGGCCTCGACGCGTACGACGGTGGGTACGCCGTAGCTGCCGGCAGCGGGGACCACAGCGCGGATCTGCTCCTCCCCGCCGGCGCCGTGCTCGAGGTCGAGCAACACCCAGTCGAAGCCGGAGGCTGCGCACACCTCGGCGCTGCCCGGGGCAGCCAGGCCGATGAACGTGCCCAAGGAGGTCTGCCCGCCACGCACGGCATCCGCCAGGGCGCCGTCGTTGAGTGGGGACAGCGTCGCGGGGCTCATCCGAACCAACGCTGGGTCTGCCGGCCGACCTCGTAATCGGCACGAAGCGGCGGCACGGTGTCGATCTCGGACACCTCGGCCGGTGCGACGTCCCACCACACGCCGGCCCCGGGCAGGTCGGCGTGCGGGATGGCGTCGACGACGATCACGACGGTGCCCTGGTGGCCACGGCTCTCGTTCAGCGCGTCCCGTAGATCGGTGGCGGTCTTCGCGCGGACGGCGTGTGCGCCGAGCCCGGCGGCAACCTGCACCAGGTCGACCGAGAGGTAGTCGCCGTCCAGGCGGGGTGCCTTGTCCTGGCGTCCGCGCGGGCGAGCTGCAGAGCGCTGGTGCGGTAGCGGAACTCATTGCCGAACTCGCGGCCGCTGCGGCCCATCTGCAACCGGTGGATGACCTGGTAGCCGTGGTTCTCCGGGATGACCAGCGTGATCGGGAGGCCCTCCTGGGCGGCGGTGACCAGCTCGGTCGGTGCCATGAGGAAGGTGCCGTCGCCGAGGAAGGCGGTGACCCGGGCGTCCGGGTCCTCGTGGGCCAGCCGCACCCCGATCGCCGCCGGGATCTCGTATCCCATGCAGGAGAAGCCGAACTCGAGGTGGCAGGTCCGGCCGTTCGTGGCGTCCCACACCTTCTGCAGGTCACCGGGAGGGCCGCCGGCGGCGGCGATGATCACGTCGCCGGACTGAGCGTGCTCCTGCAGCACCCCGATGACCTGTCCCTGGGTGAGCACCGCGTCGGTGGTCGTCACCACGTCGGAGTCAGCGGACACTGCTGACTTGTCGAACAGCTGGTCGGGATCGAGCGCGAGGCTTCGCTCGATGGCCCACGCCCCCGTGAGCTCCTCGGTCCGCGATCGCCACGCGTCGGAGGTGCGGACACCGCCGCTGGCGTCGGCCAGTGCGGCCAGGGCCCGCTTCGCGTCGCCGATGATGCCGAGCGCGCCGAGTCGGTCCGCGTCGTGGACGTTGACGTTGATGCTGGCGAAGCGGACGTCGGGGTTGGCGAAGATCGAGTGGGACCCGGTGCTGAAGTCGGTCAGCCGGGATCCGACGGTGAGGACCAGGTCCGCTTCCCGAGCCAGGGTGTTGGTCGCCGGTGTCCCTTCCAGTCCGATGCCGCCGAGCTGCCACCACTGGGCCTGCTGAACCGCGCCCTTGCCGGCGAAGGTCTCGGCGACCGGGATGCCCACCGAGTCGGCGAGTCGTTCCAGCTCGGGGGTGGCCTGCGAGTAGATGACGCCGCCACCGGCGATGATCAGCGGCTTCTCGGCCTGGGCGAGAAGGGCGGCCACCGCGTCGACCTCGGACTGGTCGGGGGGCGGCCGGCGGATCACCCAGTCCCGCTCGTCGAAGAGCTCGGCGGGGAAGTCGTAGGCGTGGGACTGGACGTCCTGCGGAAGCGACAGCACCACCGCACCGGTTTCGACCGGGTCGACGAGGGTCCGCACTGCCGCGGGGAGGGCGGTGAGGAGCTGCTCCGGGCGGGTGATCCGGTCGAAGAACCGGGCCACGGGCCGGAACGCGTCGTTCACGGTCTGGTCGGCGTCGGTCGGGTGCTGCAGCTGCTGCAGGACCGGTCCCTGATGCCGGGTGGCATAGGTGTCCCCAGGCAGCAGGAGCACCGGGAGCCGGTTCAGCGTCGCCAGGGCCGCGCCGGTGACCATGTTCATGGCACCGGGTCCGATGGACGCGGTGACGGCGAGAGTGGTGTGGCGATGGCTGTGCTTGGCGTACGCGGTTGCCGCGTGGACCAGGGCCTGCTCGTTGCGACCCTGGATGAACGGCATCGTCTCCGCGAGCTGATCCAACGCCTGGCCGAGGCCGGCGACGTTGCCGTGACCGAAGATGCCGAGAGTCGCGGGGATCAGCCGGCGGCGCACGCCGTCGGCGACGGAGTACTGGCGGGACAGGTAGGTGACGACCGCCTGCGCGACGGTCAACCGGACGGTGGAGGCTGTATTCATGGTCGGTCTCGATTTCGGGTTGGGGGAGCTACCAGGGCCGTCCGTGCAAGATCACGGTCTTCACGTCGGTCATCTCGGCGACCGCCGAGCGGGGACCTTCCTTGCCGATGCCGCTGCCCTTCAGCCCGCCGTAGGGCATCAGGTCGGCCCGCCAGAGCGGGGTCCAGTTGATGTGGACCACGCCGGCGTCGATCTCCCGGATCGCTCGCACCGCACCCGCGACGTCGGAGGTGAACACTCCCGCGCCGAGGCCGTACGCCGTCCCGTTGGCCTGCGCGATCGCGCTCTGCCAGTCATCGGCTACCGAGACCGCCACAGCCGGGCCGAACAGCTCGTCCTGACTGAAGGGCGATCGCGGGTCGACGCCGGCGACCACCGTCGGCGACATCACCGCCCCGTCTCGCTGCCCACCGGTCAACAGCCGAGCGCCTTCCCCGACCGCGTCCTGGATGGATCGCTCGACGCGTTCCGCCTCGGCGACGGTGATCAGCGTGCCCATCCCGGTGTCAGAGGATTTCGGGTCACCGGTCTGGATCTTCTCCACCTGTGCCACCAGGGCGTCCAGGAAGTCCGTCGCGATCGTGGGATGCGTGATCACCCGTTGCACCGAGATGCAGACCTGCCCGGCGTTCACATAGCCACCGATCGCGACGGCCGCCGCCGCGGCGTCGATGTCAGCGTCGGGCAGGACGACCACGGGGCACGAAGCGCCCAGCTCGAGGGACAGCTTCTTCACCCCGGCCAGCTGCGTGATCCTGTTGCCGACGCCGGTTGATCCGGTGAAGGAGATCTTGTTGACCCTCGGGTCGCTGACCAACGCGTCGCCCAGCTCACCGCCGGCGCCGGTCAGAACCGATAGCACCCCGGAGGGCAAGCCCGCGTCGACGAAGCACGCGGCCATGGCCAGCGCGGTCAACGGTGTGGTTCGGGCAGGCTTCAGCACGACCGCGTTCCCCGCGGCCAACGCAGGGGCGAGCTTGTGCATGACCAGCAGCGCCGGATAGTTGAACGGAGTGATCGCGACGACGACACCGACCGGCTGACGCACGGTGAAGCCGAGCTTGTCGAAACCCGTTCCACGATTGGCGTCCAGCGGCAGCGAGTCGCCATACAGCTGGGTTCCCTCGAAGGCGGCGAGCCGGATCATCTCACCCGACCGCGATGCCTCACCCCGCGCTTCGGTGATGCTCTTCCCGGCCTCCGCGGAGATCGTCTGGGCGACGGCCTCGGCGCGCTCGTCGGCGAGCCTGGCCGCCTCCAGCAGGATCCGCATCCGCTCGTGCCCGGGAGTGTTCCGCCACACCTTCGCCCCAGCCACCGCTGCGGCCAGCGCGGCGTCGACGTCGGCCACACCAGCCATCGGAACGGACCCGGCGAGTGCTCCATCGAACGGCGAGGTCACGTCCTCCTCGCGGCCGGACTGTGCCGCCGTCCACTGCCCACCGAGCAAGAGCTCCATGTTGACTCATTCCATTCGACGTTGAAGGCCCACGAGGGCTGGGGGCCGCTCGGGGCGACTCGCTCGGTCCCGTGGCCGAGCGCCTCCAGCCTGCGGCCCTCAAGCCGCCATCGTCAACAGGCTGAGAGCCATCAAAAACACCTCATGTAGACGTGTCTGAATCGGTCTTGCACGCACGAATGAACGATTTGTCATTCTTGACTATGACCTCGCAAATCCATCAGACTTCTTGGCATGGCGCACCCGTATCCGATCCGGGAGATCGCCCGTCAGTCGGGGCTCAGTGAAGCGACCGTCGACCGGGTTCTCAACAACCGGCCAGGGGTGCGCGCCAGCACCGCGAGCAACGTGCGGCAGGCCATCACCGATCTGGACCGCCAGCGCAGCCAGGTACGGCTGAGCGGACGCACCTTCCTGGTCGACGTGGTCATGCAGACCCCGGACCGGTTCTCCTCGGCGGTCAAGTCCGCACTTGAGGCCGAGCTGCCGTCCCTGCGACCGGCCGTGGTCCGGGCCCGGTTCGACTTCCGGGAGAAGGGCCGCCCCGCGGACATCGTGAAGGTGCTCGACGACATCCGCCGCCGCGGGTCGATGGGCGTGGTGCTCAAGGCCCCCGACGTCCCCGAGATCACCGAGGCCATCGCGGAGCTCCACAAGTCCGGGATTCCCGTCGTCACCCTGGTGACCGACATTCCGCTGAGCCAGCGCATCGCCTACGTTGGAATCGACAACCGGGCCGCCGGCTCCACCGCGGCGTACCTCATCGACCGGCTCCTCGGTGCCGGCGACGGCGATGTGCTGATGGCCTTGAGCCGCAGTGTGTTCCGGGGTGAGGAGGAACGCGAGATCGGGTTCCGTGCCACCATGCGGAGCCGTTCCGCCGACCGGGCCCTGATCGAGGAGACCGACACCGACGGGCTCGACGCCACGGTCCACGAGTCGACCCTGCGGACGCTGCAGCGACACCCCGGCATCAACGCCGTCTACTCCATCGGCGGCGGCAACAAGGCGATTCTCGAGGCGTTCGACGCCGCCGACCGTCGCTGCCAGGTGTTCGTCGGGCACGACCTCGACCGGGACAACCTGCAACTGCTCCGCGACGAACGTCTGACCGCCATCCTGCACCACGACCTGCGACACGACATGCGAGTCGCTTGTCACATCATCATGCAGGCCCAGGGGGCCATCGATGGCCCTGTCGAATCCGTCCGATCCCCGATCCACGTCGTGACCCCTCACAACATCCCCGCCTTGCCAGGAGCCTGAACTCATCGTGCACGAAAGGGGTGGTCAGCGCCCGCCGTCGGACAGCTCGTCGGCCCGTTCCCGGACGAAGTCGGCCAGAGCCCGGACCACCGCCTCGGGAAGAGCCGGCCAGTCCTCGTCGGCAAGCGCGGCGTACGCGTCGGTCACGGCCGTGGTCACTTGTGCGGTGGTGATGCCCGGGACGCTGTCCTCGACGGCGCCCACCGTGGTCGGGTCGAGGTCGTAGCCCAGGGCGACGGAGGCGGGAACCAGCACCTCCCGCAGCACGGCTGACCCGGACACCTGGATGACGGTGCTGAACAGCCAGCCCTCGCGCGTCAGGCGTTGTGCGGAGCCGACGATCTTGGTCACGCCTCCCGCATTGACGCTGAACCGCCCGGGGCAGTACTCGCCCGGCACCTCACCGATCCGGGCATCGAGTCCGAGTCTGCGCAGGATCTCCGCGTGCATCACCGCATAGTGCTCGAAGCGGTCTTGCATGCCTTCGGCCGAACCGGTCTCGAGACACACGTGGTCCACCACGACGCTGCCTCGGTGGTAGACCGCGAACCGACCGCCCGGTCCCCGCACCACCGGCTCGAACCCGCGATCCCGGACCACTCGGAGCGCGGCCGGGAAGCCGGCCCGGAGCTGGTCACGGCGGCTGAACCCGGCGGTCGGCGCCGGGTTGAAGACCCGGATCACCTCGCGGGGCCCTCCCGTCCCCCGACGCAAGAGGACCAGGCCGAGGGCCGCGTCGTACGACGGGCCGCCCGTGACGGCCTGGTCGCCGAGGAGCACGGTGCCCTCGGCGGCACCCTCGCGAGCCGGCGTCATGCGAGCAGTCTGGCAAGTCGACGAATGCATCCCGGACATGCAGTGGCTCCCACACGGGTGGGCGGTCCCCATCCCTCAGGTGGTGTGCCGGCGCGGAGGGGCGGAGAAACGACCGCCGAGCCGCGATCGCCTCGCGGTCCGGTTCACCCGGTCTGGGGGAGGTTCCCCCGCTGATCCGGGTGTCTGATCTGGCCGGATGTCGTCGAGGTGGGAGGGTCACGTTGGCGGTACGACGCACGCCCAGACGCGAGTCCGGTGGAGCCATGGCATCCTCGTTCTTCCGTTCGAGACTCAAGGTCCCGGCGGTACCCGAGCACTACCTGCGCCGGCCACGTCTGCTTCAGCTGCTCGATGAGGCGGCAAAGGCGCCGATCACCTCGGTGGTCGCGCCGGCGGGATCGGGCAAGACGTCGTTGCTGGTCGACTGGTGCTCCACGTCCACCGCGCCGACGGCGTGGCTGTCCCTGGACGAGACCGATCGGGACGGTGGGCAGTTCTGGACCGCTGTGGCGGCCGCGCTTGCGGAGCTCGTCGAGGGCCTCGGCGGCCGTGCATCCCCGGCGAAGGGTCCGGGCTCGCTCCTGGAGGATGTGGCGAAACTCGTGGCCGCGCTCGAGGGGTGCGAGCATCCGGCATCGGCGCTGCTCGTGGTGGACGACGTCCACCTGATCGACCACGACGAGGCCATCGTCGCGTCGTTGGCCCTCTTCTTGAAGTCGTTGCCGGGATGGTTGCACGTCGTGCTTCTCTCGCGTCGCACACCCAAGCTGCCCATCGACCGGCTCCGCGCCCGTGGACAGCTCGGAGAGGTCGCCTTCGCCGAGCTGCGGTTCTCTGACGAGGAGGCCGAGGAGCTGCTGGTCAGGCTGGTGCCGTCGATCGCGCAGGACGAGCTCAGCCTGGTCGTCGGTGTTGCTGGCGGCTGGGCTGCAGGGCTCCAGCTCACCGCGCTCGCCGCGCGCTCGGAGCAGGCTCAACCAAGCACCCCACCGCACGGCGGCGCACGCGACCTCCTCTTCTCCGACTACGTCTGGAACGAAGTGCTCTCGGCCGAGAGCGCCGACGTCGTCGACGCGCTGCTGGACACCTCGGTGGTCACGCGCATCAACCCCGCACTCGCAGCCGCCCTCACCGGTCGCCCCGATGCCGGCGAGCTGCTCCTCGAGGCCCAGGCGCGTGGCCTCTTCGTCACCAGGCTCGGTCCGTCGGGGTGGCTCGAGGTGCACGCCGTGGTCCGCGAGGAGCTGCTGGCGGAGGTGGCCAGGCGGTCACCCGGGCGCGTGGCCTCCCAGCACGCCCTCGCCGCGCGTTGGTTCGAGGACGCCGGCGAGGTGACGCCGGCACTGGAGCACTGGCTGCTTGCAGCGCGACCTCGAGAGGCTCTACGACTGCTCTCGGAGCACGTCGCAGTGCTGTACGACACCGGCCTGGAGGCCACGATCGCGCGAACCATCTCCCGCATTCCGCAGAACGTCGCGTCGGCCGACCTCCAGGCCCAGATCGAGTTCGCCTGGTGCCAGCTGCACGTGGAGAAGCACCGGTTCCTGGAGAACGTGTCGCACGCCAGTGCCATCCGGGAGCGATCCGGTGACGCGACCACGGCATCTGCAGCGCGCCTGAGCATGCTGCAGGCGATTGCGGCGACGATCACCGGGGACTGGGCCGCAGGCGGCCGGCTGGCCACCGAGGCCGTGAGCACCCTCGGTGGGGCGAGCGCGACAGATCCCTTGGGGCGCTTCGGATGGAACCTGATCGCGCGCGAGGTGGCGCTCTCCGAGTGCTGGGACGATGCGCGGCCGCCGCTCGAGTGGGTGCGCCTCCAGCTGGGCCCGGACCCGGAGCGACGGCTCGCCTACGAAGGAACCCGCGCGCTGGGGGAGGTGCTCGCAGGGCACCCGGTGGATGCGCTGCGCATCGCCGCCGGCGTCTGGGACATCGCCGCCGTCAGCTCCATGACGGTCCTGCGCGCCGAGCTGGACATCGCCCTGGCACTCGCACACCGCGAGCTCGGCGATCGCCCTCGCGCCGTCACGGAGCTGGCCACCCTGGCCGAGGCGAGGACCGGACCGGTGACCCACGCCCCGGCCCTGGCCATGTTGGAGCTGACCGAGCTGAGACTGGACGAAGGCGATCTCGAGGCGGCCGAGGTGGCCTTCGAGCGGGCCAACGAGTTCGTGCGCAGCGACTTCTCCGGTGCCGGTGGGCTCGACTGGCTGGCCCGCACCGGGACACGGGTCGCACTGGCCGCGGGGGAGCCGTCGGTGGCCCGAGGCTGGTCCGAGCAGATCTCCGATCCGTTCTGGCGGACGGTGGGGCTCGCCAGGGTCCAGCTCTTCGACGGCCGACGCGCAGACGCTTCGGCGCAGCTGGAACAGGTGGTGCCACGCTGCGTTCGCCATGAGGTGGTGCTCGAGCTGCTGCGGGCGCGGGCGGCGGACGAGGAGTCGGCTGCCGCCGATCATGCGATCAGTGCTGTCGAACGGGCCTGTGTTGCCGGGCTCGTGCAGACGGTGGCGTCCGAGGGTGCCGACGTCCTCGAGCTGCTGGAGGTCCACGCCTGGAGCGCGCCCAAGGAGTGGCTCGACCGGATCCGGCGGGCGGCCGGTCCGCCGCTCGGAGGGTTGTTCTGTGGACCCAAGCCCGCCGGGCGAGCACTTGACCGAGCGTGAGGTCCAGGTCCTGAAGATGTTGCCGAGCCGACTCACGTTGCGCGAGATCGCCGACGAGCTGTTCATCTCCGTGAACACCCTGAAGTTCCACCTGAAGCTCGTCTACCGCAAGCTGGGGGTCGCCTCGCGTGCCGAGGCCGCCGAGGTGGCCCGAGGCATGGCGAGCCCGGGCCGGAGTCATGCGGGTCCGTTGGTGGCGAGACGCTGACGGGTCCTCGCGGGACGCACGCCGGGTACCGAGTCGCCGGATGCCGACCTCACCCACTGCAGGGTGGTGTCACACCACCCGAGGCGGAGCCACGATGACCGCGTGCTTCCCACCGAGCTCGTCCTTCCGCGATCCGATGGCTGACCCATCCGAGCGGCGCGTCGCGGATGCGGCCACCGACACCGACACCGACCTCGTCGAGTACCTCGTCGTCGTCGTACCGGAGCTCGGCTCGCTGAGGACCGTGACCCCGGCACTGGCCGACCTGGTCGCGTCAGCGGCCATCCGCATCCTCGACCTCGTCTGCGTCTCCAAGAGCGCCGACGGCGGTGAGCTGACCGTGGTCGAGTTCGAGGACGCCGAGGGCATGTCGGCGCTGGAGAGCGTGGAGGGGGACATCGGGGGCCTGCTCAGCACCCGTGACATCGAGACGGCGTCCCGGCAGCTCGCCGCGGGATCGTCCGCGATCCTCCTGGTCGTGGAGGACAGGTGGGCGCTCGCGCTGTCGTCGGCCGCGAGGCGGGCCGGAGGACGGGTCGTCGGGGGTGGCCGTGTCGCTCGTCCGCTTGTGGAGGCGGCGCTTGAAGCGACGTCCCGAGCAACAGGGGTGAACGCGGAGCAGGGAGTTGGTGACTGAAGATGCGCAGAGTGGCCACCTCACGCCGCGAGCACCCCGACCTGCTGACGAGAGAACCCTCGGAGGTTACCGAGGATCGGTGGACGGCCCTCCTCATCGACCCGGTCGCGCAGGTGACCGAGCTGGCGGACCTGGTCGCACGCGGCCTCGTGTCGCCCGAGGACTTCGAACGCCAGAGGGGGAAGATCTTCGGTGCCTGAGAGCTTGGAGGCGGACACGTTGAACGACGGCGCACGGCCCGGGAGGACCTGATGACCACGCGCGAGCGGACGGCACCGGCACCCTTCTCCACCGAGGAATACACGGCACGGATGCGCCGCGTCGTGGCCGACGCCGCGGACGCAGGACTGGGCGGTCTCCTCGTCATGCCAGGACCGGAGCTGGTGTGGCTCACCGGCTACCGGCCCACGGCGATCACCGAGCGGCTGACCGTGCTCGTGCTGGTCCCGGACCGGGAACCGACGCTGCTGGTGCCGACCCTGGAGCGTCCCGACGCCGAAGGGGCAGTCGGCGCGCCCGGCCTCACGATCCTCGACTGGACCGACGGCGATGACCCGTTCGTGAGGGCGAGCGCGCTGATCCCTGAGCACACGACCATGGGCATCTCGGACTCCGCCTGGGCAATGCACCTGCTGGGCCTGCTGAACGCGCTGCCCGGATCCTCGTACCGCTCCTTGACCGACAGCCTCCCCATGCTCCGGGCGGTCAAGGATGCCAACGAGCTCGCCCGGATGGCTGCCGCGGGCGCTGCCGCGGACGCGACGTACGAGCGGATCCTCCGGGTCCGGTTCGCCGGCCGGAAGGAGACCGACGTCGCAGCCGACCTGGCGCGGCTGCTGCGCGAGTTCGGACACGAGCAGGTCGACTTCACCGTCGTCGGCTCCGGCCCGAACGGCGCCAACCCCCACCACGAGGCGGGTGACCGCGTGATCGAGGCCGGTGACGCGGTCGTCCTCGACTTCGGTGGCCTGATGTACGGCTACGGCTCGGACACCAGCCGCACCGTGTGCGTGGGCGAGCCGTCCCAGGAGGTCCGCGAGGTGCACGAGATCGTTCGGGAGGCGCAGCAAGCGGGCGTCGATGCTGTCCGACCAGGTGTTCCGTGTCAGGAGATAGACCGAGCCGCCCGGAAGGTGATCGTCGAGGCAGGGTACGGCGAGCGGTTCATCCACCGCACCGGCCACGGCATCGGCACGACCACGCACGAACCGCCCTACATGATCGAGGGTGAGGAGCAACCGCTCGTGCCGGGTATGTGCTTCTCCGTGGAGCCGGGCATCTACCTCGCCGGCAGGTTCGGGGTCCGGATCGAGGACATCGTCACGGTCACCGAGTCTGGTGGTGTGCGACTCAACAACTCCGAACGCGACCTCCGCGTCGTCGCGTAGGTGGCGGAGCCCGTGGGTGTGCGTGGTCCAGGACTCGCCGAGGCGGACGACATGACTCCGTCCCGGGAGAGTGCCGCCCGAACAGAAGGCGTGCCGCCGACATCTGGAGCGTGTGGACCGTGATGCCCGAGAGCCCCTCCATGCCGTCATCCCGGCGGGCCGTCTGGAAGCTGGGGCTGTTCATGCTGCTCCGGATGACGCTGTCGGTGTCCGCGTTGCTGCTGGCGTACTTCCTGCTCCCTGCCAGGGGCAACGGGAGGTCCGCTGACTGGCCATGGCTGACGCTCGAGCTGTGTGTGTTCGGGGTGGTCGTCGGGGTCCAGGTGCCGGCCATCATCAAGGCGAAGTACCCCGTCCTTCGTGCCATCGAGGCCCTGGCGATCCTCGTCCCGCTGTACGTGTTGATCTTCGCCCGGATCTACCTGGCGAACTCGATCGGCGATCCGGCGGCCTTCAACCAGCCGCTGGACAAGACCACCGCGCTGTACTTCACCGTCACCGTTCTTTCCACCGTCGGGTTCGGAGACATCGTGGCGCAGGTGAACAGCATGAGACTGCTGGTCACGCTCCAGATGCTGCTCAACCTGGTGCTGCTGGGACTGGTGATCAGACTGCTGACCGCGTCCGCGCGACAGGGCATCGCCCGGCAGCGAGGCGAGGCCGACCTCGGCGAAAGAGGCCGAGTGGGCGACTGAGCGTCGGCACCCGCGGATCGCCCGAAGGGGTGCGCGGGACCACTTCCCCACCCGTGTTTGGGGGGTGTCATCCCACCCCCGGTGGCAACAGTCTGTCAACATGTCCAGCACGCCGGCGCCCGTCCGACGGAGACCCACTCATGCGACGGCCCGGCATACGTCCGCGCCAACGCGGTCGCTGGCCCACCCAAACCCCAAGCGAGGAGATACACCGTGGACTCGATAACGAACGATTTTGGTGAAGTTCTGTTGTGGAGCTTCTGGTTCTTCATCTGGATCGCCGCGCTCATGGTGTGGTTCCGCTGCCTCTTCGACCTGTTCCGCGACAAGTCACTGAGCGGGTGGGGCAAGGCCGGTTGGGCGGTGTTGCTGATCTTCGTGCCATGGGTCGGCGCACTGATCTACCTGATCGCCCGGGGCAGGAGCATGACCGAGCGTCAGATGGCCGAGGTGGCGGAGATGAAGGAAGCCCAGGATTCCTACATCAAGGAGGTCGCGGGCGCGAAGACCAGCCCGGCAGCGCAGATCGCCGACGCCAAGTCCCTGCTGGACTCCGGTGCGATCAGCCAGGCCGAGTTCGACGCCCTGAAGGCCAAGGCCCTGGCCTGAGGCGACGAACAGGCCGCGAGGTGCTGGGCGTGCCTCGAGGCGGCAGACTGGCCCCATGGCACCCGAGCACCCGCTGGCCCTGTTCGACACCGACTCGCTGATCGGCGAGGAGGACCGCGCGATGCGCGACACGGTCCGCCGCTTCGTCGACGAGCGGATCCGGCCGGACCTCGCGGAGTGGTACGAGAGCGGCGAGGTGCCGGTCCGCGAGCTGAGCGTCGAGCTCGGCAAGCTGGGCCTGCTGGGCATGCACCTCGAGGGGTACGGGTGCGCCGGCACCAGCGCCACGGCGTACGGGCTGGCCTGCATGGAGCTCGAGGCCGGTGACTCGGGTCTGCGCAGCCTGGTCTCGGTGCAAGGGTCGCTGGCGATGTACGCGATCTGGAAGCACGGCTCCGACGAGCAGAAGGACGCGTGGCTGCCCCGGATGGCGCAGGGTGACGCGATCGGCTGCTTCGGGCTGACCGAGGCCGACTTCGGGTCCAACCCCGGCGGCATGCGCACCCGCGCACGGAAGGACGGCGACGACTGGGTGCTCAACGGCTCGAAGATGTGGATCACCAACGGCAGCGTTGCCGACGTCGCGATCGTGTGGGCGCGGTCGGAGGAGGACGACCGGATCCGTGGGTTCGTCGTGCCGACCGACGCCGACGGTTTCGCGGCGACCACGGTGAAGCGCAAGATGTCGCTGCGCGCGTCGGTGACCTCGGAGCTCACCTTCGACGACCTGCGGCTGCCCGCCGACGCGATGCTCCCCGAGGCGTCGGGGCTGTCCGGTCCGCTGTCCTGCCTGACCGAAGCGCGGTTCGGGATCATCTTCGGCTCGCTCGGTGCCGCCCGTGACTGCCTGGAGTCCGCGATCGCCTACGCGCAGGAACGCGACATCTTCGACAAGAAGCTTGCCGCCTACCAGCTGACCCAGGCCAAGCTCGCCGACATGTCGCTCGAGCTGGGCAAGGGAATGCTGCTGGCGCTGCACATCGGCCGGCTCAAGGACGAGGGCAAGGTGCGGCCCGAGCAGATCTCCTACGGCAAGCTCAACAACACGCGTGAGGCGATCAAGATCGCCCGGGAGTGCCGGACCATCCTCGGCGGCGCCGGGATCACCCTCGACTACCCGATCATGCGGCACGCGAACAACCTCGAGTCGGTGCTGACCTACGAGGGCACCGCGGAGGTGCACCAGCTCGTCATCGGCCAGGCCTTGACCGGGGAGTCGGCGTTCCGCTGAGCCGTCAGGACGTGGAACCAACCTCGGTCGGCACCTGTCGCCAGCGGGGCCCAACCTTTTCCTAAGACCCACTCCCTAGCGTCCGGGGTGGACCTCGGGGGGGAACGCATGGTGCATCAGGTGGGGACGGCCGACGCCGCTTTCAAGCGCGCGCGCACACGCGCGCTTGCGTGGGTGCTGGTGGTGCTGGTCGTCCTGAGTGCCGCAATCGGGCTCGGAGCGGCGGTCTCGAACCGTCCCGAGCTGCTCGGCGAGCAGTCTGACCCCAGTGAGTACGGCGTCGGCGACGCGGTGCCGGCCACTTTCGGGACCGTGCGGGTGACCGACGTCGCAACCGTGGGCGGGGTAACACACCGGGCACTGGCCGGCGCGACACACGGAGCCAAGTCCAACGTCGACGGGGCCCACGCGACCGTCCGGGCCACGCTCCGGGTCAGCAACACCTCGGCGCACCGCTCCACCCTGCGGGTCGACCAGTTCCTGCTACGCGTCACGAGCGACGGGAAGACGACCTTCCGGCGGCCGGACGGTGGCAACCTGCCCGACACGGCCCTCTCCGGGAACACCGGTATGGCGGGTCATCTCGACTTCACGATCCCGCGCAATGGCGACCGGTTGGCGCTCGTAGTCACCCCGGCCGGCCCGTCCGGCCCCGTGGTCATCGACCTCGGAAGGGCAGCGTTCGGCGCGCGCGCTCCCGGGGGCCACCAACACTGAGGCTCGGTCTCCACCGCGGGTGCTGAACGGCCTCTGGGCCGACCCCGCGGGAGACTACTTCCATGGGGACCGGATCCGGGCCTACACCGTGGCCGGCATGTCGGGCCTCCAGCGTGGGCGACGAACGGGGGAGCCGGCCGGCGCTCCGGCGCCGGGCGGCATACACCGTGGCTGCGGCCGTCGCCGCCTTGGCTGGCCTGGTCGACGTGCGCCGTGACGGGACGCCGGTCGCCGTGCACTGGAAGGGCCGCCGGCTGAGGCCGCACACGTTCGGCCAGTTGCTGAGGCGCCGCGCCACCCCGTTTGCACCCTCCAACCCGGACGGGGAGCCCTGACCAGAATGCTGCACGGTCGTGGTCACCGTGGCAGGCTGGTGACGTGCCCACCGTGACCGTGATCGAGCCGCGCGAGGTGCCGCTCGGCGGCCTGCGCGCGATGAACGTACGGCGCACGCTGCCCAGCCGCGGCCGCACGATGGTCGGCGCCTGGTGCTTCCTCGACCACTACGGCCCCGATGACGTCGCCGAGACGGGCGGGATGGTCGTGTCCGCCCACCCGCACACCGGGCTGCAGACGGTCAGCTGGCTGTTCTCCGGCGAGATCGAGCACCGTGACAGCGCCGGCCACCGGGCGATCGTGCGCCCCGGCGAGGTCAACCTGATGACCGCCGGCCGCGGGATCAGCCACACCGAGGTGTCCACCCGCGGCACGACCTCGCTCCACGGCGCCCAGCTGTGGGTGGCGCTGCCCGACGCCAGCCGCTCGGTCGAGCCGGGGTTCGAGCACTACGCGGCACCGCCGGTGCACGGTGACGGCTGGTCGGCTCGGGTCTTCCTCGGCTCCGTGCTCGGCGACGCGTCCCCGGTCCAGACGCACACCCCTCTGCTCGGTGCCGAGATCACGCTCACGGAGGGGACGACGCTGGAGATCCCGGTCGCCCCGTCGTACGAGCACGGCGTGCTGGTCGACACCGGAGCGCTCACGCTCGGCGGCACGTCGGTGAAGCCGTCGCAGCTGGCGTTCGTGCCGGTCGGAGCCGACCGGCTGGTGCTCCACGCGTCCGACGAGACCCGGCTGCTGCTGCTCGGCGGCACGCCGCTGGGCGAGCGGATCGTCATGTGGTGGAACTTCGTGGGCCGCGACCACGACGAGATCGCGGAGTACCGGCGCCAGTGGCAGGCGCTCCTCGGCGGCGAGGAGCAGGAGCGGTTCTCGCTGCCCGACGACGACCGCTACCCCGAGATCCCGGCGCCGGAGCTTCCCCGCGGGGTGCGGCTCACACCGCGCGTGTGAGACGCGGTCCGGGCTGTCCACGGGCGGAACTACGCTCGGAGCGTGACGGAGTACCAGGTGACGTACTGGCGCGACCTGCCCTCGATGGTGGTCGCGCGCCAGGGCGAGACGACCACGAAGGCGCTGCTCGCGCCACGCTTCCAGGAGGCGATCGACGAGGCGGCGATGCGGCTCGGCGACACCGGGAGCGACGACTACCTCTCGGGCTGGCGGCGCAGCGACTGGACTGCCGAGGAGGCCGAGCCCCCGGCCGTGCTCGACCGGGTGACCGCTGAGCTCGACGCCGAGTGGCCCGACGACCGGGTCGCTGCCTACCTCGACCAGCTCGGAAGCCGGTCATGAGCGCCCTCACCGAGCTCGCCCAGCAGGGGGCTGCGGTGGTCCTCGACGGCGGCATGGGCACACTCCTCCAGGACCTCGGCCTCGACGACGGCGGCTCCGGCGAGCTGTGGAACGTCGACCGCCCCGACGCGATCCGTGACGCCCATCGCTCCTACGCCGAGGCGGGCGCGCAGATCCTCACCACCAACACGTTCGGCGGCACCAGGCCGCGGCTCGACATGCACGGTCTCGGCGACCGGGTCCACGAGCTCAACGAGGCGGCGGCGCGGCTCGCGCGCGAGGTCGGCGACGAGCACGGCATCCTCGTCGCCGGCGACCTCGGCCCGACCGGCGAGCTGATGGCTCCGCTCGGCACCATGGACGCAGCCGATGCGCAGGCGATCTTCGAGGAGCAGCTGGCGGGGCTGCGCGACGGCGGCATCGACGTGGTGCTGATCGAGACCATGAGCGACCTGGCCGAGGTGGCGGCGGCGGTCGCGGCCGCGCGGGCCGTCGTACCGGACCTTCCGATCATCGCCACGCTCAGCTTCGACACCAACCTCCACACGATGATGGGCGTGCGCCCCGCGGTGGCGGTGGCGGCGCTGGCGGCCGCCGGGGTCGACGCTGTGGGCGCCAACTGCGGCCGCGGTCCGGAGGAGATGGCGCAGATCGCGGCCGAGCTGGCCGACGCGCGTCCCGAGGGGCTGCTGCTCGTCGCGCAGTCCAATGCCGGGCTGCCGCAGGTGGTCGGCGACCACTTCGAGTACGACGCGACGCCGGCCGACATGGCGGAGCACGCGGAGGACCTGCGTGCGCTCGGCATCGACCTGATCGGCGCCTGCTGCGGCTCCACACCGGAGCACACGGCGGCGATCAGCAAGGCGATTGCTTGATCACCCCACGAAACCGCTCGCTGCGCTCCCGCTTCCGCGGGGACCCCGAATGACGGAGGGTCTCCCGGCGCTGGTCGGGGAGGACGGCGTCGCCAGGTGTCCGTGGGGCGGTTCGCCGGCGATGCTGGCCTACCACGACACCGAGTGGGGGATGCCGGTCGCGGGGGAGACCGCGATGTTCGAGCGGCTGAGCCTCGAGGGCTTCCAGGCCGGGCTGTCCTGGCTGACCATCCTCAACAAGCGTGAGCGGTTCCGCGAGGTGTTCCACGGCTTCGACGCCGAGGCGTGCGCCGCTCTGACCGACGACGACGTCGAGCGGCTGATGCAGGACGTCGGCATCGTCCGCAACCGCGCCAAGATCCTGGCCACCCGCAAGAACGGCGCGGCCGTCGTACGCCTTCGTGAGGAGGGTGGACTCGAGGCGTTCGTGCGGTCGTTCCGGCCGCAGCGGACGCCGGCGCCGCGCACGACCGCCGAGGTGCCGACGGTGTCGGACGAGTCGAAGGCGCTGTCGAAGGCGCTTCTCAAGCGGGGGTTCGGGTTCGTCGGACCGACGACCATGCACGCGCTGATGGAGGCGACCGGCATCGTCGACGCCCACCTCGTCGGCTGCCACCGTCGCGGTGCCAGCGGGGAGTGGACCTAGTGTCAGTCGGTCGCGGCCTCCGCCGCGCGCTGCTCGGCCCGGGCGGCCGCCCCCGCTGACGTCGCCCGCAGCTCCACCTTCGGCAGCAGCAGGAGCACCAGGAAGGCGATCACCATCACGCACCCGCCGCCGAGCAGCACCAGGCTCATCGAGTCGGCGAACCCCACCTGGAACGGGTGTGCGAGCACCGCCGGGAACGTGTTGATCACCGACGAGTCGTTCTGCACCTGGTCGAGCACGCCGCCACCGGAGTGCAGCGACTGCCGCAGCGCCGAGTTGGCGGGTTCGGTCAGGGCCTGTCGGAACGCCGGGTCGCCGGCGGCCGAGGTGAACGCACTCTTGATGTTCTCGCCGAGCGTGCTGAACAGCAGGGACAGGAACACCGCCACCCCGAGCGTGCCGCCGAGCTGACGGAAGAAGGTCGCGGAGCTGGTGGCCACGCCGATGTCACGAGCTGGGACGGCGTTCTGGATGATGATCGTGAGCGGCTGCATGCACTGGCCGAGGCCCAGTCCGAACAGCAGCATCGCGGCCATCACCCAGACCAGGCTGGTGTCGGCCGAGACCAGCGACAGCAGCAGCATCGCAACCGCGGCCATCGCGGAGCCGATGATCGGGAAGATCCGGATCTTGCCGGTGCGCGAGGTGAACTGGCCGGCGCCGATGCCGGCGCCCATCATGCCGATCACCATCGGGAGCATCATGAGGCCGGCCTGGGTCGGGGAGGCGCCGTGCACGATCTGCATGTACTGCGGCAGCACGGTGATCCCGCCGAACATGGCCGCGCCGACGATGACGCTGGCGCCGATCGTGACCGATGCCGCACGCAGCCTGAAGATCCGCAGCGGGATCAGCGCGCTCTCGCCCATCCGGCTCTCCACGGCGACGAACGCCGCCGTACCCAGCACCGCCAGGGCGTAGCAGGGGAACGACTCGCCCGAGGTCCAGCCCCAGTCGCGGCCCTCCTCGGCCACGAGCAGCAGCGGGACCACCGCGACGACGAGGCTGGCCGCGCCCCACCAGTCGATGCGCGCCTCGCGTGGCACGTGGTGGAGGTGCAGGTTGCGGTTCACCACGAACAGGGCGGCGATCCCGATCGGCACGTTGACCAGGAACACCCAGCGCCAGCCGGTGATCCCGAGGATCGAGTCGGTGCCCGCGAAGAGACCGCCGGCGACTGGGCCGAGCACGCTGGAGGTGGCGAAGACCGACATGAAGTAGCCGGTGTACTTCGCGCGCTCGCGCGGCGAGACGATGTCGCCGATGATCGCGAGCACCAGCGTGAACAGGCCGCCCGCGCCGAGACCCTGCACCGCGCGTAGGGCGGCCAGCATGTACATCGACGTCGCGAACGAGCAGGCGGCGGACCCGATGACGAACAGCGTGATCGCGAACAGGAACAGCTTCTTGCGGCCGTAGAGGTCGCCGAGCTTGCCGTAGATCGGGGTCGTGATCGTCGAGGTGATCAGGTACGCCGTTGTCGCCCAGGCCTGGATCGACAGCCCATTGAGGTCGTCGGCGATGGTGCGGATCGCCGTACTCACGATCGACTGGTCGAGCGCGGCCAGGAACATGCCGAGCAGCAGCCCGGACAGGATGGTCAGAATCTGTTTGTGCGTGTACTCGTCGGCCGCGTCGGTGGTGGGCGGCGGCCGGCCCAGGTCAGCCGACATGGGCCAGGGCATGCCCGAGAGCCGCGAGCACCAGCCTCGCCGCGTCGGGCCCGGAACAGGTCATGGTTCGACGCTACCGCGTGCCCACCCGTCGCAGATGGCGGTTGTGAGTCCGGCGACCCGTCGCAGATGGCGACCTGGCGGGCCTTGACCCGTCGCAGATGGCGGTGGTGAGTCCGGGGAGCCGCTGTGCACCGGGACCGATCGCTACGTTTGCTCCATGACGATGGCCGGCACCCGGGTGCATGCGTTCGCGGACGACGCCCTGGCGGCGGACGACGCGGTCGGTCTCGTGGCCCGGATGCGCGACGGCGCGGTGAGTGCGGCCGAGATCGTGGACGCGGCGGTCGCGCGCGCCGAGCGGGTGCAGCCGGCGCTCCACGGGCTCTGCTACCAGGCGTTCGACCACGCCCGGGCCGAGGCCCGCGACCCCCGGCCCGGCTACTTCTCCGGCATCCCCACGGTGGTCAAGGACAACGTCGATGTGGCCGGGATGCCGACCCAGCATGGTTCACGTGCGTGGGTGGCGCGGATGGCGAAGTCCGACGGCGACGTGGCGCGCGTGCTTCGGGGCACCGGGCTGGTCCTGCTCGGGAAGACCCAGCTCTCCGAGTTCGGCTTCAACGCCAGCGCGGAGTTCCCCGACGACGATCCGGTCCACAACCCCTGGCACACCGACCACTCGTCGGGAGCCTCGTCCGCCGGTTCGGCCGCGTTCGTGGCGGCCGGCGTCGTACCCATCGCGCACGCCAACGACGGCGGCGGCTCGATCCGGATCCCCGCCTCCTGCTGCGGCCTGGTCGGGCTCAAGCCCACCCGTGGCCGGATGCCGAGCGACAAGATGATGCGCGAGATGCCGGTGAAGATCGTGGCGGACGGCGTGGTCACGCGCTCCGTGCGCGACACGGCCGTGTTCTACCGCGAGGCGGAGAAGATCTACCGCAACCTCGAGCTGCCGCCGATCGGCGACATCCGCGGTCCGGCCCGGCGGCGGCTGCGCATCGCGCTCGTCACGCAGTCGCGTCGCGGGCCGGGAGACCGGCCCGGAGTGCGTCGACGCGGTGGAGGACGTCGCGAAGCTGCTGGAGGGCGAGGGACACCACGTGGAGCCCGCCGAGGCGCCGATACCGGACTCCTTCGTCGCCGACTTCAGCCTCTACTGGTCGATGCTCGCGGGGTACATGAACGGCACCGGTCGGTTCACGGTCGACCGGGCGTACGACACCGTCGAAGACAGACAACCTGACCCGCGGCCTGGCCCGGCAGTTCCGGCGCAAGGCCTACCGGCTCCCGATGGCGATCTCGCGGCTAAGGGCGAGCCAGCGGACGTCGCGCCGCTTCTTCGAGCAGTACGACGTGGTGCTGTCGCCGACCCTGGGCCACCCGACGCCGCTGCTCGGCCACCTGAGCCCCGAGCAGCCGTTCGAGGACCACTTCGAACGGCTCCTGGAGTGGGTCACGTTCACCCCGCTGCAGAACGCGACCGGTGACCCCGCGATCTCGCTGCCGACCGGGATGTCCGCCGCCGGCACCCCGATCGGCGTGCAGGTGGCGGCACCGTCTGGGACGTGAGGCGACGCTGATCGAGCTGGCCTACGAGGTCGAGGCCGCCCGGCCCTTCGCCCGGATCGAGGACTGACCGTGCTCAGGCTGGGTCACCGCTCCTTCGCCGACCACACGCTGCTGGTGATGGCGATCGTGAACCGCACCCGCGACTCCTTCTACGACCGGGGCGCCACGTTCGCCGAGGGGGCCGCGCTCGAGCGGGTACGTGAGGCCGTCGCGGCGGGCGCCGACCTGGTGGACATCGGCGGGGTGAAGGCCGGACCGGGTGACCTGGTCGACGTCGGCGAGGAGATCCGCCGCACCGCGCCGTTCGTGGCCACGGTCCGCGCCGAGTTCCCCGACCTGGTGATCAGCGTCGACACCTGGCGGGCGGAAGTCGGCCGGGCGGTCTGCGCCGAGGGAGCCGACGTGCTCAACGACGCGTGGGGCGGCCACGATCCGGGCCTGCTCGAGGTCGCAGCGAGCTTCGGGGCGTCGTACATCTGCACGCACACGAACGGTGCGACGCCGCGGCAGCCTCCGCACCGTGTCCAGTACGACGACGTCGTGGCCGCCGCGATCGCCGACACCGTCGCCCTGGCCGAACGGGCGGTGGCCCTGGGGGTCGCCCGCGACCGGCTGCTGATCGACCCGGCCCACGACTTCGAGAAGAACACCTGGCACTCCCTGGAGCTGACTCGGCGGCTGGACGAGATGGTCGCGACCGGGTGGCCGGTGCTGGTCTCCCTGTCCAACAAGGACTTCGTCGGCGAGACCCTCGACCTGCCGACCGACCAGCGGGTGACCGGCACCCTGGCCGCGACCGCGATCTCGGCCTGGCAGGGCGCCCGCGTGTTCCGCGCCCACGAGGTGCGCGAGACCCGCCAGGTGCTGGACATGGTCGCCTCCATCCGCGGCCAGCGCCCGCCCGCACGCGCCGTCCGGGCCCTGGCGTGAGTACGTCGCGGACGATCGTCGCGGCCGCGGTGTGCCCGCACCCGCTGCTGATGTTCCGCGAGCTCGGCGGTGCGGCCGATCCGATAGCCGAGGCGCGGGCTGCCTCCCTCGCCGCCATCACCGCCGTGGCGGCAGCGGCCGACGAGGTGGTCGTGGTCGGGGCCACCGACGCCTACCTCAGCTCGCCGCAGGTCGGCGCCGAGCCTGACCCGCTGAGCATCCGCGTCGGTCGCCGGCTGCTCGCCGACGCCGGTGCGCTCCTGCCCGGCGACGACGTCGTGATCGGCGCCGACGCCGACGCCGCGGAGGCGGCGGCTCTCGGCAGGTCACTAGGCGAAAGCGAGGTGCGGACGGCGCTCCTGGTGATGGGGGACCTCTCCGCCCGACGGGCGGAGCAGGGCGGACCCGGCACGTATGACGAGCGGGCCGCGGGCTTCGACGCCCAGGTCGAGCGCGCGCTCGCGTCCGGTGACCCGGCAGCCCTGGGCGCGCTCGACGTGGCGCTCGGCGGCGAGCTGATGGTGGCGGGGCGGGCCGGGCTGCAGGTGCTCTCCGGTGTGCCGGCGCCCAGCTACGGCCGAGGTCACCTACGCGGCGGCGCCGTACGGGGTGGGCTACGTCGTGGCCCGGTGGACCTGGTGATCGGGCGTCGCGGGCTGCTGTCCGCAGGGGCCGGCGTGGCCGCGGCTCGCGGGCGCCGCCGGCGGCTGGGCGGCCCTGCATGAGGACCACGGCCCGGCCGGCCGGATCCCCGACGTGGACCCGGGTGAGCTCGTCGACGGCACGTTCCGCTCCGCGAGGCGGGGCGGCCGGCAGACGTCGTGGTCGCTCGCGTATCCGCCCGGGGCCTCGGGCCGGCTGCCGTTGCTGGTGTTCCTGCACGGCCTGCACCAGGACCACCGGACGGCGTTCGGCCGGCGGCTCGGGCTCGACCGGTTCCTCGCCGCCGAGGTCGCACGCAGCGGTCATCGCTTCGCGATCGCCTCGGTCGACGCCGGCACGTCGTACTACCACCCGCGCCCGGACGGCGAGGACGCCGGCGCGATGGTGCTCGAGGAGCTGCTGCCGCTGCTCGCCGGCCGCGGCGTGCGCACCCACCGGATCGGGCTGATGGGCCTGTCGATGGGGGGCTACGGCGCGCTCCGGCTCGGTGGCATCCTCGGCGCGAGGCGCTGCGCCGTCGTGGTGGCGGAGAGCCCCGCGCTCTGGACACCCGGCACGACGGCGTCCTCGTTCGGCTTCGGCGACGCCGAGGAGTACGCCCGGTTCACCGTCTTCGGCCACCAGCGCGACCTCGCCGGCGTCCCGGTGCGGATCGACTGCGGCACGGACGACCCGTTCCACGGCGCGACGATGGCGTACGCCGCCGGCTTCCCGTCGTCCCAGCACCCGCTTGTTGGCTTCCAGCCCGGCGCGCACGAGCTCGGCTACTGGCGCCGGATGGCTCCTGCCCAGCTGGCGTTCGTCGGGAGGCACCTCGGGGTGTGAGGGTGGTGCGCCGCTCGGGCGGCCCGCGGACTCCGCAAATGCGGACCTGTGGGGGTCGCCGCGGCCCGGCGGACCCCGACAACCTCGCAAATGCGGTGTTGCGCGGGCCGCACACCCGGCCGGGCCGCACACCCGGCCGGGCCGCACACCCGGCGCGGGCGGCACACCCAGGCCGCAGTCGCGGCCCCAGCCCGCCCCCTCAGCGCCCCGGCACCACCAGCAACGCCTGCGCGGAACGCCCGACCGGGCCGGACTCGTCGTACACCGTCGAGGCGGCCACCCCGACGGCGCCGGGGCCGAGCGAGGTCTCGGCGACCAGGCAGATCCACTCGCCGACCGGTGGCCGGAGCACGTGCACGGTGAGCTCGGTGTTCAGGAAGCCCCAGGTGTCGGCATCGACCGCGGCGGAGACCCCGGAGGCCGAGTCGACGCAGGTCAGCAGCCGCTGCAGCCCTGACATCTCCTCACCGGGCAGAAGAGGCACAGTCGGCCGCATCCAGACCGTGCCCGGCCCCTGCCGGGTGACGGCGCCCTCGATCCAGCGCCACTCGACGGAGCCCAGGTAGCCGACCCGGTTCCAGGTCGCCGGCGTCTCCTCGTGGTGGCCCTCCGCCGGCGTGTGGGGGAGCGGGGTCAGGTGCTGCTCCGGCCCGTCGTCGGACGCCGGGAAGGTCCACGCCTGCGCGCGGGCAACCGTCCGGCCGGACCCCAGGTCGTCCATCGTGGCCTCGACCAGCGCCACCGTCCGGCCAGGGCGTACGACCCGCGCAGCCAGCGCGAGCGGCCCCACCGGGATCGGCCCGAGCAGGTCCATCGTGAACCGGCCGACGACGCGGCCGGGCTCGGTGATCGCCTCGATCGCCCGCCCCAGCAGGGCCGCCGGTGGGCCGCCGTGCTGGGCCCGCTCGGTCCACGGCCCGGCCGTGGCGCGGGTCGAGACGAAGCGCTCCCGACCGTCGTCCGACGAGCCGTCCGGGACGTAGTACGAGGTCCAGGTTTCCGATTTCACGATCCTCCTCGCGCCTGTGTATCCTTGCTCGTCGGCGCGGCGAGCATCGGTCGCGCGTGCCCCTTTAGCTCAGTCGGCAGAGCGTCTCCATGGTAAGGAGAAGGTCTACGGTTCGATTCCGTAAAGGGGCTCTGGGACTGGGGTGCCAGCCGGGAATGACTCGGCCCGGCACCCCGTTCCCATGGCGGGGTAGCTCAGGTGGTTAGAGCACACGGCTCATAATCGTGGTGTCGCGGGTTCGAGTCCCGCCCCCGCTACCGGATCCGACCGACCGGCAGCACCGAAGACCAGGAAGTAGGACCATCGTGGCCAGCAAGAGCTCCGACGTCCGCCCCAAGATCACCTTGGCGTGCGTGGACTGCAAGGAACGCAACTACATCACCAAGAAGAACCGGCGCAACAACCCCGACCGCATGGAGCTCAAGAAGTTCTGCCCGCGTTGCCGCACGCACACCGCGCACCGCGAGACCCGCTGACGCACCCCACAGAATCACCTGCTCACCTTCCACGTCTCGTACGACGGGCGCCGCAGCCGCACCACGGCTGGCGGCGCCGCGTCAATTGGTACCGTCGCACCGTGGTCGATCCCTCACTGGCCGGACGCACGTTCCCGCCCACCGCGCCCCACGACGTGACCGCGGACCATGTCCGCGCCTTCGCCGACGCGACCGGCACGCCCTGGGCCGAGGGTGATCCGGCGCCGCCGACGTACCCGATCGTGGTCGCCTTCGCCGCGATGCAGGAGCTGATGCACGACCCCGAGGTCGGGATCGAGCTGCGGAACGTGATCCACGGCGAGCAGCGGTTCGCCTACCAGCGGCCCGTGGCCGCGGGCGACGTGCTCACCGCGACCCTGACCGTCGACTCGCTGCGCCAGATCGGCGGCGCCGACATCATCGGCACCACCAGCGCCGTCAACGACGCCGACGGTGCGCTCGTGTGCACCGCGAGGGCGACGCTCGTCCACACGGCGGGCACCGCATGACCACCGAGGCCGGCACCGAGCTGCCCACCCAGACCTTCACCGTGACCCGGGCCGACCTGGTCGCCTACGCCGCGGCGAGCGGCGACCACAACCCGATCCACCAGGACGAGGAGGTCGCCCGCTCGGTCGGCCTGCCCGGCGTGATCGCCCACGGCATGTACACCCTCGCCCTGGCCGCGCGCGCCGCCGACACCTGGGCGGGCGCTCCCGGGCGGGTGGTCGAGCTCGGTGCCAAGTTCACCAAGCCGGTGGTCGTGCCCGCCGGCGACGACGGCGTCGAGGTCGTGGTGGCCGGCGTGGTGAAGAAGGTCGACGACGGCCTGACCACGGTCGGCATGACGGTGACCTGCGGCGACGACAAGGTGCTCGGGATGCCGACGGCGGTGCTGCGTGGCTGAGACCGCCACGGTCCAGCGACACGTTCACCTCGGCGACCTCACCACCCTGCGCCTCGGCGGACCGGCCGACCGGCTGGTCACCGCCACCTCCGACGACGACGTCGTGGAAGCGGTACGACGGGCCGACGCCGACCGCACGCCGGTCCTGCTGCTCGCCGGCGGCAGCAACGTGGTGGTCGCGGATGACGGGTTCCGCGGCACCGTCGTGCACGTCGCCACGCGCGGCATCGTGCAGGAGTCCGACGCCTGCAGCGGCGCCACGGTGACGGTGGCCGCGGGCGAGAACTGGGACGACCTGGTCGTGCAGGCGGTCGACCTCGGCTGGGCCGGGATCGAGGCGCTCTCCGGCATCCCCGGCTCCGTCGGCGCGACGCCGATCCAGAACGTCGGCGCCTACGGCCAGGAGGTGTCCCAGTCGGTCGCGCAGGTGCGCACCTGGGACCGGCACCACAACCGCATCGTCACCCTCGCCGCCGCCGACTGCGGCTTCGGCTACCGCACCAGCCGGTTCAAGGCGGAGCCCGGGCGCTACGTGGTGCTGGGCGTGCGGTTCCAGCTCGCGCTCGGCGACCTCGGTGCACCCGTGGGATACGCCGAGCTCGCCCGCGCCCTGGGCGTCGAGGTCGGGCAGCGCGCGCCGATGCGGGAGGTACGCGAGGCGGTCCTCGCGCTGCGCCGCTCGAAGGGCATGGTGCTCGACCCCGCCGACCACGACACCTGGAGCGCCGGTTCGTTCTTCACCAACCCGGTCGTCGCCCCTGCCGTCGTGCCCGAGGGTGCGCCGGCCTGGCCACAGCCCGACGGGCGCGTGAAGACGAGCGCCGCCTGGCTGATCGAGCGGGCCGGCTTCCACAAGGGCTACGGCGCCCCGGGACCGGCGGCCCTGTCGGACAAGCACACGCTGGCCCTCACCAACCGCGGGTCGGCCAGCACGGGCGATCTCCTGGCCCTGGCCGGCGAGATCCGCCGGGGCGTCCACGGCCGCTTCGGCATCGTCCTGGTGCCCGAACCGGTGCTGGTCGGCTGCGAGCTTCCGTAGCGCGGGTCAGAACTCCGTGCTCGTCGACCCGGACGACCCCTCGGAGGCGATGATCACGATCAGCGCCACCACCGCCGCGATCACCGCCAGCACCAGCAGCACGGTGCCGATGATGCCGGTGACGTAGCCCGCCTGCGCGTTGCTGGCGCCGCCGAGCTGGCCGTGCGACGCCTGGATCTCGCGCTTCGCCTTGGCCCCGACCGCCCACGCGAACGGGGAGGCGAGCAGCGGCAGGCCGCAGCACAGGAACCCGCCGATCAGCCCGACCAGGCCGAGGACCAGCGCCGTCGTCGCCTGCGGATGGTTCGGCACCTGGTAGGCGTACCCGTACGGCTGCTGCCCGTAGGGGCCGCTCGGGGGCTGCTGGTAGGCCGGATCGTACGGCGTCGGCGTCTGGTGCGGCGGACCGTACTGCGGCCCGTACTGCGGGTCCTGCTGCGCGTACGCCGGTGGTGCCGTCGGGGGCATCGGCGCAGCCGGCGGCGGCCCACCCTGCTGCCCACCGGCCGGCTGGTCCCGGCGGTCCCCGGGCTGGTCCCCGGCTGGTCCCGGCGGGCTGCCCTGCCGGTTCGCCTCCTGCTGCACGCGGGCCTGGTCCTCCAGCGCCCGCTTCTCCCAGTAGCCCATCTCCTCGCGCTGGATCGGCGCGGTCTCCTCGACCCCGGAGCCCTCCGGCGGCGGCGTGGCACCCGCGTCGGCCGGTGGCGTCGGCTGGTCCGCGGGCGGGCCGGACTCCTTCGGCGGCTGGGAGAACGGGTCGTCCGGGTCCGGACCGGGGTACTGGCTCATGACCCGGATTGTGCCAACCAGGTGTCGACCGCGGACACCCACTCCTTCGTCTGCGTGTCGGAGGCGCGCGAGGCGCGTAGCGACATCCGGGCCAGCTCGGCCAGCTGGTCGTCCGTCAGACCGTGCGCGGCGCGCATCGTGGCGTACTGGCCGACCAGCCGGGAACCGAACAACAATGGGTCGTCGGCGCCCAGCGCGACCGTCGCGCCGGCCGCGATCAGCTCCGGCAGCGGCACCGAGGTCAGGTCGGAGTAGACGCCCAGCGCCACGTTGGACGTCGGGCACACCTCGAGCGCGATCCCGGCCTCGACCACCCGCTCGAGCAGGGCGGGGTCCTCGGCCACCCGGACCCCGTGGCCGAGCCGCTGGGCGTGGAGCTCGTCGAGGCAGAGCCGCACGCTCTCGGGTCCCAGCAGCTCGCCGCCGTGCGGGTCGAGCAGCAGCCCGGCGCGATCGGCGATCCGGAACGCCGGTGCGAAGTCACCGGTGCGGCCGCGCCGCTCGTCGTTGGAGAGGCCGAAACCGACCACGCCGCGGTCGACGTACTGCGCGGCCAGCCGGGCCAGGGTGCGCGCGTCGAGGGGGTGCCGGGTGCGGTTGGCCGCGATCACGACCGCGATGCCCAGCCCGGTTCTGCCGGCGGCATCGGCCACCGCGTCGAGGACCAGGTCGGTGAACGCCGTGATTCCGCCGAACTTGGCCGCGTAGCCGCTGGGGTCGACCTGGATCTCCAGCCACACGCCCCCGTCGGCGACGTCGTCCTCGGCGGCCTCGAGCACCAGCCGGCGGACGTCCCCCTCGGTCCGCAGTACCGAGCGGGCCACGTCGTACAGGCGCTGGAACCGGAACCAGCCCTTCTCGTCGGCCGCGGACAGCACCGGCGGCCAGTCCTCGACCAGCGCGTCGGGCAGGTGGATGCCGTCGCGCGCGGCGAGCTCGATCAGGGTCGCGTGCCGCATCGAGCCCGTGAAGTGGAGGTGCAGGTGCGCCTTGGGCAGGCTCCGGAGGTCCCGACGGCGCTCCACCCTCAGGCGAAGAGCTTCTGGAGCCGGGTGATGCCCTCCACCAGGTCGTCGTCGCCCAGCGCGTAGGAGAGCCGCAGGTAGCCCGGCGACCCGAACGCCTCACCCGGGACGACGGCCACCTCGGCCTTGTCCAGGACCAGCTCGGCCAGCTCTGCCGACGTCTGCGGGGCGACCCCGTCGACCTCGCGGCCGAGCAGGCCCTTCACGGACGGGTACACGTAGAAGGCCCCCTTGGGCTCCGGGCAGACCACGCCGTCGATCTCGTTCAGCATCGACACGATCGTCTTCCGGCGGCGGTCGAACGCCTGCTTCATCTCCTCGACGGCGGCGAGGTCGCCCGAGACTGCCGCGATCGCGGCCCGCTGGGACACGTTGGCGACGTTGGACGTGGCGTGCGACTGCAGGTTTGTCGCGGCCTTGATCACGTCCTTCGGGCCGATCGCCCAGCCGACTCGCCAGCCGGTCATCGCGTAGGTCTTTGCGACCCCGTTGACCACGACGCAGTTGTCGGTGAGCGCCGGGCACAGCACCGGCAGGGAGCCGGTCTCGAATCCGTCGTAGACCAGGTGCTCGTAGATCTCGTCGGTGATCACCCAGAGGCCGTGCTCCTCCACCCACGCGCCGATCGCCTTGATCTCCTCGACGGAGTAGACCGAGCCGGTGGGGTTGGACGGGGAGCAGAACAGCAGGACCTGGGTGCGCTCCGTGCGGGCCGCCTCCAGCTGCTCGACGGTGACCTTGTAGTCCTGGGTCTCGTCGGCCAGGACCTCGACGGGCACGCCACCGGCCAGCCGGATCGCCTCCGGGTAGGTGGTCCAGTACGGCGCGGGGAGGATCACCTCGTCGCCCGGGTCGACCAGGGCCGCGAACGCCGCGTAGATCGCCTGCTTGCCACCGTTGGTGACCAGCACCTGGGCCGGCTCCACGTCGTACCCGCTGTCACGGAGCGTCTTCTCGACGATCGCCGCCTTCAGCTCCGGCAGGCCGCCGGCCGGCGTGTAGCGGTGGTTCTTCGGGTCGCGGCACGCCTCGACGGCGGCCTCCACGATGTAGCCCGGGGTCGGGAAGTCGGGCTCGCCGGCACCGAACCCGATCACCGGGCGTCCCCCCGCCTTGAGCGCCTTCGCCTTCGCGTCCACCTTGAGCGTGGCGGACTCGGCGATGCCTCCGATCCGGCCGGAGACGCGGTGCAGGGCGGACGACGAGGGGGAGGAGCTGCTCATGCCGCCCATCGTAGTGTCGGCGTCAGCCCGGTTTCCGGGCCGGGGCGCAGGCACCCGGCGAGCGCCTCCCGCTCGGTTCGACTTGCCCTCCGGTTCCCCCGTACACTTCCCCTTTGGTGGTTCTCACCCTTGGTCGTCATGCCCACAGTCCGCCACCTGGCGGCGCGGCGCGCGGGTCGTGGGTGACCGCCGTAGGGCACTAGCTCAACTGGCAGAGCATCGGTCTCCAAAACCGAAGGTTGGGGGTTCAAGTCCCTCGTGCCCTGCGAGACTGAGCAACACAGGCATTCGGTGAGTTGGAGGAGATCGTGACGGACAGCAAGTCGGTGCGCGCCGCGGGCAACCGCGAGCGGCCCAGCCCGGTCACGTTCTACCGCCAGGTGGTGGCCGAGCTCCGCAAGGTCGTCTGGCCCAGCCAGCAGCAGCTGATCACCTACTTCATCGTGGTGGTTACGTTCGTGCTGCTGGTGATGGGATACGTGTCGCTGCTCGACCTGGGCTTCGGCAAGCTGGTCTTCAAGGTGTTCGGCTAGACCCTCCAGCGCAAGCCCGCTGCCCGGCCCGGAGCCGGAGGCAGCACCCGAGAACTGACGAGAAGGTGACGGAGTAACCGTGTCGCAGCAGTACGACGAAGCGCCCGCCGAGACCCAGGAGGTCACCGGCCAGGCGGTCGACCCGTCCCCCGACGACACCACTGGGGACGCGCCGATCGACGTGGCGCCCGAGGAGACGCTGGGCGAGCCCGTGACCGAGCCGACCGACCTGTCCGAGGACCCTGCCACCGGCGAGGCCACTGCCGAGGCGGGCGTCGACGAGCCCGCCGTCGACCCGCTCGAGGAGTTCCGCGAGTCGCTGCGCACCAAGCCCGGCGACTGGTTCGTGGTCCACACCTACTCCGGCATGGAGAACCGGGTGAAGGCCAACCTCGAGAACCGCACCACCTCGCTCAACATGGAGGACTACATCCACGAGATCGTGGTCCCCACCGAGGAGGTCGCCGAGATCAAGAACGGCCAGCGCAAGATCGTCAAGCGCACCGTGCTCCCCGGCTACGTCCTGGTCCGGATGGACCTCACCGACGAGTCCTGGTCGGCGGTGCGGCACACGCCGTCCGTCACCGGCTTCGTCGGCCACAGCCACCAGCCGATCCCGCTCAGCCTGGAGGAGGTCGAGAACATGCTCGGCCCCGCCGTCCAGGCCAGTGCCGAGGCGGCCGCCGCCACCCCTGCCGGGGGTGGCACCGCCACCGCCACGCCGCGCAAGCAGGTCGAGGTGGCGGACTTCGACGTCTCCGACTCGGTCATGGTCGTCGACGGGCCGTTCGCGACCCTCCACGCCACGATCACCGAGATCAACGTCGAAGCCCAGAGGGTCAAGGCCCTCGTCGAGATCTTCGGCCGGGAGACCCCGGTCGAGCTGAGCTTCAGCCAGATTCAGCGCGTCTGAACAGAGCTTGCTTCTCGAAGCCCAGAACAGCACATGTGGCAGGGCACCCGCCCGTCATGACCACGACAGATGAAAGAGAAAGATAGACATGCCTCCCAAGAAGAAGATCGCTGCTCTGGTCAAGGTGCAGCTGCAGGCCGGGGCGGCAACTCCTGCACCTCCCGTGGGCACCGCGCTCGGCCCCCACGGCGTGAACATCATGGAGTTCTGCAAGGCCTACAACGCTGCCACCGAGGCGATGCGCGGCAACGTGATCCCGGTCGAGATCACGATCTATGAGGACCGGAGCTTCGAGTTCATCACGAAGACGCCGCCGGCCGCGGAGCTGATCAAGAAGGCCGCCGGGCTGGCCAAGGGCTCCGGCGTCCCGCACAAGGACAAGGTCGGCAAGCTGACCAAGGACCAGGTGCGCGAGATCGCGACCACGAAGCTGCCCGACCTCAACGCCAACGACATCGACGCGGCGATGAAGATCATCGAGGGCACCGCCCGCTCCATGGGCGTCACCACCGACTGAGCACGCCGGATCAGGCACCACCCACCCGAGAAACCCGTGGCAGGGCCCCGCGTTGGCCCGCACTGACCACATCTGGAAAGAGAGAACCAGCCATGCAGCGCAGCAAGACCTACCGCGAGCTCGCGGAGACGTACGACAGGGACGAGCTCTTCGCCCCTCGCGCCGCGATCAAGATCGCGACCTCCGGCCCCAAGAAGAAGTTCGACCAGACCGTCGACGTGGCCATGCGCCTGGGCGTCGACCCGCGCAAGGCGGACCAGATGGTCCGCGGCACCGTCAACCTGCCGCACGGCACCGGCAAGACCTCCCGGGTCCTGGTGTTCGCCAACGGTGACAAGGCCGAGGCCGCACGCGAGGCGGGCGCCGACCTCGTCGGCGGAGACGAGCTGATCGAGAAGGTCAACGGGGGCTGGCTCGACTTCGACGCCGTCGTCGCGACCCCCGACATGATGGGCAAGGTCGGCCGGCTCGGCCGCGTCCTCGGCCCGCGCGGACTGATGCCCAACCCGAAGACCGGCACCGTGACTCCCGACGTCGCGAAGGCCGTCTCGGACATCAAGGGCGGCAAGATCGAGTTCCGCGTCGACCGCCACGCCAACCTGCACTTCATCATCGGCAAGGAGTCCTTCTCCGAGGTCCAGCTCGCCGAGAACTACGCCGCCGCGCTGGAGGAGGTGCTCCGGCTCAAGCCGGCCAGCTCCAAGGGCCGCTACATCCGCAAGATCACGGTCTCCACGACCATGGGCCCCGGCGTCCAGGTCGACCCCAACCGCACCCGCAACGTCGCGGCGGACGACGAGGCCTGAACCCCCGGATCCGTACGGCGACGCCCCGGCACCCCTCGTGGTGCCGGGGCGTCTCGTCACTCCGGTGCCGATTTGGTGGAGGGCGGAGCGTCTCGTATCCTGATCCGCGAAGCCGAAGACCGCCGGTCGTCACCTCCGGGTGACGGAAGGTCCCGCACTGCGGGCGACCTGCGCAGGTGACAGTGAGTTCCCGACCTCTGGTCGTCGTACGCCCTGTGCCCTGTGTCGTTCACCCGGGCCGGGGCTCTCTTCTTTCCCGGTCCTTCTGCTTCGCCCGTCGCGGACATCCCGCCGGCGGGTGCACCTCCCGTGCAGAGTTGGAAGGAGACCCATGGCGCGGCCAGACAAGACTGCAGCCGTGGCGGAGATCGTCGAGCAGTTCAACGACTCCGCTGGTGCTGTGCTGACCGAGTACCGCGGTCTCTCCGTGAAGCAGCTGCAGGATCTGCGGCGTGCGCTCGGCGAGAACGCCAACTACGCCGTGGTCAAGAACACGCTGACCCAGATCGCCGCCAAGGAGGCAGGTGTCGAGGGTTTCGACGCCCTGCTCACCGGTCCGACCGCCATCGCCTTCATCAACGGCGACCTGGTCGAGGCGGCCAAGGGTCTGCGTGACTTCGCCAAGGCAAACCCCGCCCTCGTGATCAAGGGCGGTTACATCGACGGTGCCCCGATGGACGCCAAGGAGATCGCCAAGATGGCCGATCTCGAGTCCCGCGAGGTGCTCCTGGGCAAGCTGGCCGGCGCGATGCTGGCCTCCCTGAGCCAGGCCGTCTACCTCCTCAACGCCCCGCTCGCCCAGGCTGCCCGGCTCGCCGCCGCGCTCCAGGCGAAGGCCGAGGAGGACCCGTCGATCCTGGGTGGAGGTGCCGGGGAGCCGGCAGCGGCCACCGAGGAGCCGACCCCGACCGAGGACGCTGCGGCCGACGCAGAGCCCGAGGCCACCTCCGAGGCAGCAGCCGAGGACACCACCGAGGACGCTCCCGCGCAGACCGCGGAGACGACCGAGGACAGCACCCCGTAAATCAGGCGAGGCCTGACTTCCGGGCCGACGACCACACCCGGTGCCGCTGGCACCACAACGGAAAGGTTCAGCCACCATGGCGAAGCTCAGCACCGCAGAGCTCCTGGACGGCTTCAAGGAGATGACCCTCCTGGAGCTCAGCGAGTTCGTCAAGCAGTTCGAGGAGACGTTCAACGTCACCGCCGCCGCGCCGGTCGCGGCTGCTCCCGCGCCCGGTCAGGGCGGCGGCGCTGCCGTCGAGGAGGCCGCCGAGCAGGACGAGTTCGACGTCGTCCTCGAGGCTGCCGGCGAGAAGAAGATCAACGTGATCAAGGAGGTTCGTGCGCTCACGAGCCTCGGCCTGAAGGAGGCCAAGGAGCTGGTCGAGGCCGCTCCGAAGGCGGTCCTCGAGAAGGCCAACAAGGAGACCGCCGAGAAGGCCAAGGAGGCCCTCGAGGGCGCCGGCGCCCGGGTCACGCTCAAGTGACCGCTCGCTGAACTCGTTTTCGACGGCCGTCCCGCGGATGCGGGGCGGCCGTCGTTTGCATGTCCGGGATGTGGGGAGGGTCACAGTTGCCGGAAGGTTGCCCTAGGGTGATAAAAACCGGAACAGGTGTACACCGAACCGCTGGGTGCCGGGGGATGGGTCAGCGACGTCTGCGTAACTTAACCCGCGAGTAGTCGTTGTTCACGGCGGGGACACGTGTGCGGCGCGCGCGGCACAGCAGCAGGGACGGGGTAGGGAAAGAGTCGGTATGGGTACGCAGATCGAGGTCACCGACCTCACGAAGTCCTTCGGCAAGCAGCTGATCTGGGGCGACGTCACCCTCACGATCCCGGCCGGCGAGATCTCGGTCATGCTCGGCCCCTCCGGCACCGGCAAGTCGGTGTTCCTCAAGGCGCTGATCGGGCTGCTCAAGCCCGACCGGGGCAGCATCATGATCGAGGGCACGGACATCGCCACCTGCCCCGACAAGGAGCTCTACGAGATCCGCAAGCTGTTCGGCGTGCTGTTCCAGGACGGCGCCATGTTCGGCTCGATGAACCTCTACGACAACGTGGCCTTCCCGCTGCGCGAGCACACGAAGAAGTCCGAGTCCGACATCCGCACGGTCGTGATGGAGAAGATGGAGCTGGTCGGCCTCGTCGGTGCCGAGGACAAGCTCCCCGGCGAGATCTCCGGCGGCATGCGCAAGCGCGCCGGGCTCGCCCGCGCCCTCGTCCTCGATCCCGAGATCCTGCTGATCGACGAGCCGGACTCCGGCCTCGACCCGGTGCGCACGTCGTTCATCAACCAGCTGTTCATCGACCTCAACGCGCAGATCGACGCGACGTTCCTGATCGTGACCCACGACATCACCACCGCCCGCACGGTCCCCGACAACATCGGCTTGCTCTTCCACAAGCACCTCGCGATGTTCGGTCCGCGAGAGATGCTGCTGTCGTCGGAGGAACCGGTCGTGCGCCAGTTCCTCAACGCCCAGACCGTCGGCCCGATCGGCATGTCCGAGGAGAAGGACGCCGACGAGCTCGAGGCCGAGAAGGACCTCGAGATGCCGCCGCTTCCCCCGATCCCGAGGCAGCTCGAGCCATCGAGCGGCATCGCCCGGCGCAGCCAGCGCGAGCCGGGCGCCTGGTGCCGCGACAACGACGTCACGCCACCCCCGGGCTCGTTCGAGGACAACATGTCCCTGGCGCCGGGGAGCTGACCGTGATCTTGGGCACCTCGGGCGGCCTCGCCGTTCCCGACCACCGGATGGGAGCTCGCTGACAGATGGCCTCCCTGACCTCCTCGCGCCTGCTGGCCCCGATCGGGACCGCGGGCAACCTCTTCGCCTTCGGGCTCGATGTGGGCCGCAACCTGTTCAAGCGACCGTTCCAGCTCCGTGAGTTCATCCAGCAGGCCTGGTTCATCGCGTCCGTGACGATCGTGCCGACCGCGCTGGTGGCGATCCCGTTCGGCGCGGTGATCGCGCTGCAGGTCGGTGGCCTGATCAAGCAGTTCGGCGCCCAGTCGTTCACGGGCTCCGCGGCCGTGCTGGCGGTGGTCCGGGAGGCCGGTCCGATCGCCACGTCGCTGCTGATCGCGGGCGCCGGCGGGTCGGCGATCGCGGCCGACCTGGGCGCACGCAAGATCCGCGAGGAGCTCGACGCGATGATGGTGCTCGGGATCGACCCGATCCAGCGGCTCGTCGTACCCCGCGTCCTCGCCTGCATGCTGGTCGCGTTCTTCCTCAACGGCCTGGTCAGCGTGGTCGGTGTGGTCGGCGGCTACTTCTTCAACGTCGTGCTACAGGACGGCACTCCAGGGGCGTACCTTGCCTCCTTCACGGCGCTCGCCCAGCTTCCCGACCTCTGGCAAGGCATGGCCAAGGCGCTCGTCTTCGGGCTGATCGCCGCCATCGTCGCCTGTTACAAGGGCATGAACGCCGGCGGCGGCCCGAAGGGTGTCGGCGACGCGGTGAACGAGTCCGTGGTGATCACGTTCATGCTGCTGTTCGTCGTCAACTTCGTGATGTCGGCCATCTACTTCCAGCTCGTTCCACCGAAGACAGGGTGAGCGGGATGGCCAACGTCAGGTCGGTCTACCAGCGGCCGCTGAAGGCGATCGACAGCCTCGGTGAGGAGCTGGCGTTCTTCGTGCGGGCGCTCGCCTGGACCCCGCGGGCGATCCGTCGCTACAAGAAGGAGATCATGCGGCTGCTCGCCGAGGTGACCCTCGGCAGCGGCGCGCTCGCCGTCATCGGCGGCACGGTCGGCGTGATCACCGCGATGGCTTTCTTCACCGGCACCGAGGTCGGGCTCCAGGGCTACGCGTCGCTGAACCAGATCGGCACCGCCGCCTTCTCCGGCTTCGTCTCCGCCTACTTCAACACCCGTGAGATCTCCCCGCTGGTCGCCGGCATCGCGCTCGCGGCCACGGTCGGCTGCGGCTTCACGGCCCAGCTGGGTGCGATGCGCATCTCCGAGGAGGTCGACGCCCTCGAGGTGATGGCGATCCCGTCGCTGCCGTTCCTGGTCACCACCCGGATCATCGCCGGCCTGATCGCGATCGTGCCGCTGTACGTCGTCGGGCTGCTCTCGTCGTACTTCGCCACCCGGCTCGTGGTCACCCAGTTCTTCGGCCAGAGTCCCGGCACCTACGACCACTACTTCAACCAGTTCCTGCCACCGGGCGACGTGTTGTGGTCGTTCGGCAAGGTCCTGGTCTTCGCGGTCGTGGTGGTCATGATCCACTGCTACCACGGCTACACCGCAACGGGAGGTCCAGCCGGTGTCGGGGTCGCGGTCGGACGTGCCGTCCGTACCTCGATCGTGGCGATCAACGTGATCGACCTGTTCCTGAGCATGGCCATCTGGGGCGCCAACACCACGGTCAGGCTGGCCGGCTGACATGCGCGACCTGATCAAGCACCGCACCTTCGGGGTCGCCTTCGTCGGCATGATGCTGCTCGGCGTCTGGCTGGTCAACGCGATCTTCACCCAGAAGTTCACCTCGTTCTCCGAGGTGGCCCTGAACACCGACACCGCGGGGCTCAACCTTCCGGCCCGGGCCGACGTCAAGGTGCGCGGTGAGATCATCGGCCAGGTCACCGAGGCCAAGGCGACCCCCGACGGCGCGGTCCTCACGCTCGGCATCCAGCCCGACAAGATCGGTGCCATCCCCAAGAACGTGACAGCCTCGATCCTGCCGAAGACGCTGTTCGGCGAGAAGTTCGTCAACCTCGTGATCCCGGACGAGCCCTCCTCCACCGCTCTCAAGAGCGGCGACACGATCCAGAAGACGCAGCTCCCGGTCGAGGTCGAGAAGATCCTCAACGACCTCTACCCGCTGCTGCGCGCCGTGCAGCCCGCCGAGATCAACTACACCCTCAACGCGCTGGCCACCGCCCTCGAGGGTCGCGGCGACGCGATCGGCAACAACCTCGAGGTGCTCGACGGCTACCTGCAGCGGATGAACCCCCAGGTGCCGAAGCTGATCGCGGACCTCAAGCAGCTCGGCACGGTGTCCGACACCTACGCCGACGTGTTCCCCGACATCGCGGCCACGCTCCGCAACTCGGTGAAGACCGGCACCACCCTCCTGGAGAAGGAGAAGACGCTCAACGCGTTCCTCAACGACGTGAGCTCGTTCTCCGACACAGCCAACGCGTTCCTGGACGAGAACGGCGACAACCTGGTCCGCCTCGGGCAGGTGTCGGAGCAGCAGCTGGCGCTGCTCGCCCGCTACTCGCCGGAGTTCCCGTGCCTGCTCGACGGCATCGTGCGCCAGGCGCCGCGCCTCGCGGACACGTTCCGCGGCTTCGTCTTCCACATCAACCTGCACACGATCCCGAAGCAGCCGCGGGGCTACACGCCCGCCGACTCCCCGAAATACGCGGACGCCCGCAAGCCCTACTGCGGGACGCTGCCCACCCCGCCGTACAGCCCGAAGCACCCGAAGCCCTCGATGCCCGACTTCGCCGACGGCGTCAAGGGCGGCAACAACCTCAAGCGGGTGGCACCGTCGTTCGACCGCGCGGCGGTCACGGGCACCCCGCCGGACAAGGCGCTCATGGTGTCGCTGACGGCGCCGGCGCTCGGTGTCCCTGCCGACCAGGTCGGCGACCTCTCCACGCTGATGTTCGGTCCGCTGGCGCGCGGATCGGAGGTGAGCGCGCGATGAGCTTCCTCGACAAGAAGACCCGCGGCGACGGCGTGAAGCTGATGATCTTCATGATGGTGACCACGCTGGCGACCGGCATGCTGGTGGTGCTGATCGGCAACATCACGTTCCAGTCCACGCGCACCTACAAGGCGGAGTTCAGCGACGCCACCGGCGTGGTCAAGGGTGACGACATCCGCATCGCCGGGGTCAAGGTCGGCAGCGTCAAGAAGGTCGAGATCACCAAGCGCACGCACGCGCTGGTGACGTTCTCTGTCGCCAAGCGGGCCACGGTGACCAAGTCCTCCACGGCGACGATCCGCTACCGCAACCTGGTCGGCCAGCGCTACATCTCGCTGACCCAGGGCGTGGGCGACACCTCGATGCTCGCCGAGGACGCGACGATCCCGACGGACCGCACGTTCCCGGCGCTCGACCTGACCGTCCTGTTCAACGGCTTCAAGCCGCTGTTCGCCGCGCTCACCCCGGCGGACATCAACAAGCTCTCCTTCGAGATCGTCCAGATCTTCCAAGGGGAGGGCGACAACATCGAGGGCCTGCTCGGCAACACCGCATCGATCACCCAGACGCTGGCCAGTCGCGACAAGGTGATCGGCGAGCTGATCGACAACCTCAACGACGTGCTCGGCACGGTGGCTTCGCGCGACAAGGAGCTCACGTCGCTGATCATCGAGCTCAAGCGGTTCGTGGGCGGGCTGAAGGACGACCGCAGCGCGATCCTGGGTTCGCTGGACAGCATCTCCAACCTGGCCGAGCAGACCGCCGACCTGACCACCGGCATCCGCCCGTCGTTCGCCAAGGACGTCCATCACCTTCGCCGGGTGACCAAGAACCTCGACGACGGCCGCGGCGAGATCGACCGCGCGCTGCAGATCCTGCCGATCAAGCTCAGCAAGATCGGGCGCACCGCGATCTACGGGTCGTTCTTCAACTTCTACCTCTGCGCGTTCAAGGGCCGCATCGTGCTCCCGGCGGGCAACTCGGTCGACGTCGACTACAAGACGGCCAACGACGAGGGGCGGTGTGAGCTGAAGTGAGCGTGCCCTTCCGTGAGCGCAACCCCGTCACCATCGGGGCGATCTCCCTCGCCGTGATGGCCGTCCTGGTCCTGGCCGCGTTCAAGGCCGACCACCTGCCGCTCATCGGGGGCGGTGACACCTACTACGCCAGCTTCAGCGAGGCGGGTGGGATCAAGCCCAACGACGAGGTGCGGGTGGCCGGCGTCCGGGTCGGCAAGGTCAAGGCCGTCGACCTCGACGGCGACCATGTGAAGGTCGAGTTCCTGATCGACTCGGGCACCGAGTTCGGCACGCAGACCGGCGCCCAGATCAAGGTCAAGACCCTGCTCGGACAGATGTTCCTCTCCCTCGAGCCCGAGGGCTCCGGCCAGCTCGCGGAGGGCTCCACGATCCCCGTCAGCCGCACCAAGTCGCCGTACGACGTTGTGAAGGCGTTCTCCGGTCTGGCATCGCGCACCGACCGGATCGACGTCAACCGGCTGCGCAAGTCCTTCAACACGATCGCCGCCGCCACCAAGAACACGCCCGAGGAGTTCCAGGGCACCCTCCAGGGACTCTCGGTGCTCTCGGCCAACGTGGCCAAGCGCGACGAGCAGCTCAACTCGCTGCTGCGCAACGCCCATACCGTCTCCGGCATCCTCGCCGACCGGGACGACGACATCGTCAAGCTGATGGACGACAGCGACGTGCTGTTCCAGGCGCTGGTCGCCCGGCGCGAGTCCGTGCACCGCCTGCTCACCTCGACCAGCCGGCTCTCGGTGCAGCTCACCGGCCTGGTCGACGACTCGCGCGACGACCTCAGGCCCGCCCTGTCCAACCTCGAGTCGGTCGTCGGCCTGCTCAACAAGAACCAGGCCAACATCGACCAGAGCATCCGGCTGATGGCGCCCTTCTACCGGGTCTTCGCCAACACCCTGGGCACCGGTCCCTGGTTCGACACCTGGATCCAGAACCTGCCGCCGGTCGGCACCGCCTCGACAGGGGGGAACTGACCATGACGAAGTCCGGACTCGCCCGCCTGCTCGGCATCGTGCTGGCGCTCGCCCTGGTCGTGGGTCTCGTGCTGCTCTTCCTGCCGGGCAAGGACTCCAAGACGCTGGTCGCGGAGTTCCCGCGCGCGGTCTCGCTCTACGAGGGCTCCGACGTGAAGATCCTCGGGATCAAGGTCGGCACCGTCGACACCGTGACGCCCGCGGGCACCCACGTCGTCGTGAAGATGTCGTACGACGCCAAGTACAAGCTCCCGTCCGACGCCGAGGCCGTGCTGATCTCACCGTCGATCGTCGGTGACCGGTTCATCCAGATCACGCCGGTCTACAAGGGCGGTGGCGTGCTCGCCGACAACGCCCGCCTGGGCACGGACCGCACCGCGACCCCACTGGAGCTGGACCAGATCTATGGCAGCCTCAACGACCTCTCGATCGCGCTCGGTCCGCAGGGCGCGAACAAGACCGACGGCAAGGGAGTCGGACCCCTCACCCGGCTACTGGACTCGACGGCCCGGAACTTCGGTGGCCAGGGCGTGAAGTTCAACGAGACCCTGCAGAACCTCGGCAAGTTCACCAAGACGCTGGCCGACAACAAGGACGAGCTGTTCGGCACCGCCCGGCAGCTCCAGGTGTTCGTGAAGACCCTGGCGGAGAACGACACCACCGTCCGCCAGTTCAACGACTCCCTGTCCGCGGCCGCCGACCTGCTCGCCGGCGAGCGCGAGGACCTCGCGGCCGCCCTGCGCAACCTGGGCACGGCGATGGTCAAGGTCCACGGCTTCGTGAAGGACAACAGGGACCTGCTCAGCAAGAACATCCGCGGCCTGAACAAGTTCGCCAAGGTGATCGTGAAGCAGCGCGCCGCCCTGGACGAGACGCTCAGGGATGCCCCCGACGCGCTGAACAACCTGTCGCTCGCCTACAACCCGCGCACCGGCACGCTCGACACCCGCGACAACATCGGTGAGGCGGTCAACCAGCTCCAGAGCAACCCTGCCGCCCTCGTCTGCAGCTTCCTCGGGGGTGCATCCAACGCCACCGAGAACTGCAAGAAGGTGACCGACGCCCTCAAGCTGCCCCGGTCGGGCGCCTTCCGGAAGCCGGCCGGCACCCGCGACGTCCAGTACGTCGACCGGAGCCTCGGCGGGCTCGTGGAGGTGACCCGATGAGCGTCTCCGCACCGCGCATCGGATCGCGGCACCTCGCCGGGCTCATCGCCCTGGTGATGACCGGGCTGGTCGCGCTCAGTGGCTGCGGCTCCATCTACGAGGTGCCGCTCCCCGGTGGCGCGAAGGTCGGCAAGAACCCGATCACCGTCCACGTCGAGTTCCGCGACGTGCTCGACCTCGTCCCCCAGTCCACGGTCAAGGTCGACGACGTCACGGTCGGCCGGGTGAGCAGCGTGCGGCTCAAGGGCTACCACGCCGACGTCACGCTGCTGCTGCCCCGCAACACCAAGCTCCCGGACAACGCCCGTGCCGAGATCCGGCAGACCAGCCTGCTCGGCGAGAAGTTCGTCTCGCTGAGCGCGCCGGTCGACGAGCCGGCCACGGGCAGGCTCGGCGACGGCGACGTGATCCCGCTCGGCCGCAGCAGCCGCAACCCCGAGGTCGAAGAGGTCCTCGGCGCCCTGTCGCTGCTGCTCAACGGCGGCGGCGTCGGGCAGCTCAAGATCATCTCCGAGGAGCTCAACAACGCGTTCGGAGGCCGCGAGGACCAGGTGCGGTCGGTGCTGACCCAGGTGCACGTCTTCATGGGCCAGCTCGACGCAAACAAGGAAGGCATCGTCCGCTCGATCGAGTCCCTCAACCGGCTGGCGATCCAGCTGAAGGAGCAGGACGGCTCGATCAAGTCTGCACTGGACAACCTGCCCGCCGCGCTGAAGTCGATCGACTCGCAGCGCGCCGACCTGGTCAAGATGCTCAAGGCGCTCGACCGCCTGAGCGGGGTCGGCGTCCGCGTGATCAAGGCGTCCAAGACCTCGACGATCAACAGCCTGCGCTCCCTGGCGCCGGTGCTCGACAAGCTCGCCGACGCGGGCTCCAGCCTGCCGAACTCACTCCAGGTGTTCCTCACCTATCCGTTCGTCGATGCCGCGGTCGGAAAGGACCCGCAGGTCGCGCGCAACCTGCACATGGGTGACTACACCAACCTCAATGCCCGGCTCGACATCAACGTGACCTCCCCGCCGGTTCTCCCGAGCCTGCCCGCCACCCTGCCCACCCTGCCCAGCACCCTGCCCAGCCTGCCCACTGTGCCGTCACCGGTCGTGGACGCCTGCATCGCCGTCAAGAAGCAGGTCTCCGCAGCCGCCGACCGCGTGACCAGGGGTCTGCCGACGCCGCCGTTCACCAAGAAGCAGAAGGCGGCGATCAAGAAGCGGATCGTCAAGCGGGTGATGGCGAACATCGACTGCAAGAACCCCGGCAACATCCGGGCCAAGGTCGCCAAGGCACTCGCCCGGATCCTCAAGGACGGCATCCCGGGCGTTCCGCTGCCCCACATCACCAAGCTGCCGTCGATCCCCGGCGTGACCCTGCCCAGCGTGCCGGGAGGACTGCCCAGACTGCCGCGCGCCGGCACCGCGTTCGACCGAGCGGTCGACCCGAGCGCCGTCGACGTGCTCAACGGACCCGCCGGCGCCGCCGCCGAGATCGGCTACAACTCGACGCTCGCGGCGCTCCTGCTGCAGGGGGTGCAGGACCGATGATCAGCACCAGGACCAAGCGCCAGCTCATGGTGTTCGTGCTGATCACGCTGCTCGGCGTCTCCTACGTGGGCGCCCGCTACGCCCGGCTCGACCGGCTCTTCCTCGACACCAGCTACACAGTCGACGCGCACTTCGTCGACTCCGGCGGCATCTTCACCGGCGCCGAGGTCACCTACCGCGGCGTCAGGGTCGGCCAGGTCTCCGCGCTGCACCTGACCCGCGATGGCGTCGACGTGGTCATGGCCATCGACAAGGGGAACGACACGATCCCGCGCGAGAGCAGGGCACTGGTCGGCAACAAGTCGGCCGTTGGCGAGCAGTACGTCGAGCTGCAGCCCCAGACCAACGACAAGCCGTACCTCGTGGACGGCTCGGAGATCTCGCAGGACAACACCGAGATCCCGGTCTCGACCACCGCGCTGCTCACGAACCTGGACAACATGGTCAACTCGGTGCCGCAGGACGACCTCCGCACGGTGGTGACCGAGACGGGCGCCGCGTTCAAGGGCAGCGGGCGCGACCTCGGGCAGATCATCGACACCTCCAACGCGTTCATCGAGACCGCCAACGCGAACTTCGACACCACGACGGCCCTGATCCGCGACTCCGACGTCGTCCTCCGTACGCAGGTGGACAAGGAGTCAGCGATCCGCAGCTTCTCCCGTGACCTCGCGCTCTTCAGCGGCACCCTCGCCGGCAACGACGACGCGCTCCGCACGCTGATCGACAACGGCGGCGCCACGGCCAACCAGCTCCGCACCTTCCTCGAGGACAACAAGGTCGAGCTGGGCTCCCTGATCCGCAACCTGGTCACGACCGGCGAGATCACGGTCAAGCACCTCGACGGGATCCGGCAGCTGCTCGTGCTCTACCCGTACGTCGTGGAGGGCGGTTTCAGCACGGTGGGCAAGGGCCCGGACGGCAAGTACGACGCCGAGTTCGGCCTGGTCCTGCAGAACGACCCGCCGACCTGCAAGAAGGGCTACGAGAGCACCAAGGTGCGATCGCCCCAGGACCGCAAGGACATCCCGATGAACGAGAAGGCCCACTGCTCGGAGCCGGGCTCGAAGTCGAACGCCCGTGGCGCCCAGCACGCGCCCAACCGTGCCCCGGCGTCGTACCGCGCGCCTGTGGTCGCCACGTACGATGAGGCCTCGGGCAAGGTCACCTGGACCGACGAGGACCCGGCGGCGAGCGTCAGCTACACCGGTGGCGCCTTCGACAGCTTCGGCCGCGACTCGTGGAAGTCGTTGCTGCTCCAGCCCGTGGCGGAAGAGGAGTAGTCGTTGAGCCCCACGCCCGATGACGGGATCGAATCCGATCTCGATCATCACGAGTCCGGTGCGCCGAGGCGATCCAGCCTCCGAGTCGTGATGATCGTGACCGCCGTGCTGCTGGCGCTGCTGGTCGTGGCCGCCGTGTTCGCGGTCCGCGAGTTCCGTGAGCACCAGCGGCTCCAGGCCGCCGACGACGACCGCAGCAACGCGATGAACACCGCACAGCAGTTCGCCCTGCGGATGGACACCTTCAAGGGCGACCACCTCGACGACTACGAGTCCAGCGTCAACGCGATGCTGACCACGCGTGCCAAGGGCGAGTTCAAGCAGTCGTTCCCGGCCTTCGAGAAGGTCTACAAGCAGGGCAAGGCCGTCGGCACCGGCGAGCTCCACGCCGCCGGCATCGAGGACATCGACCAGGACTCCGCCACCGTGCTGGTGATCCACGACCGGACCGTCAAGAGCAGCTTCGGCGACCAGAAGCAGTACCTGCGCTGGTCGGTGAAGCTGGACAAGGTCGACGGCGCCTGGAAGATCGACAAGTTCGAGGACGGTTCGTGATGGCGTCCGTGACCTGGTACGACCTCCTCGGCGTCGAGCGCGACGCCACCCCGGAACAGATCCGGGTCGCCTGGCGCGAGGCCACCGACCGCGCGGAGCCGGGCACCAGCCAGTTCAAGAAGTACAACGAGGCGGCCGAGGTGCTGCTCGACGCGCAGGCGCGGTCGGCGTACGACGCCGAGCTGGCCGCGTCCGAGCCCGCCCCGGAGGCGGAGCCGGGCCCCGAGCCCGACCCCGGACCGGACCACAGGCCCCACCACGCGCCCGAAGCCGGGCCGGCGACGGCGCCCGTGGCATCCGCGCCGACCACCACCGACTCGACCGGCGAGTCCCGCTGGGTGGGCCTGCTGGCCTCGACCGGGGTCACGGTCGCCGTCACCCTGGTGACGGTCCTGGTGATCGCCGTGGGCGGCTACTTCTGGTTCCAGAACAACCGGCACGACGACCAGGTCGACGCCGGGCAGGAGGCCTCGGCCGCCGCCGAGCGGGCGTTGCCCTTCGTGCTCTCCTACGACTACCGCCAGCTCCCGGCCGACAAGTCGCGGGCGGTGCGCTACCTGAGTCCCAGGTACCAGAAGGAGTACACCGCCACCTTCGACAAGCTGATCGCCTCGACCGACGGGCGGCCGGGTCCGGCCAAGCAGACCTCCGCCGTGGTCAAGGCCACCGTGCGCAGCGTCGGGGTCGTCGACTCCGAGTCCGACGTGGCGAAGGTGATCGTGTTCATCGACCAGGCGACCACCAAGGGCGGCGGCACCCCGAAGTTCTCGCTGAACCGGCTGACCGTGTCGATGGTCAGGTCCGGCAACAGCTGGCTCGTGGACAACATCAACAGCTACTGACGGGTCTCGACAGGCTCGACCACCGGGGTCTCGACAGGCTCGACCACCGGGATCTCGACAGGCTCGACCGCCGGGATCTCGACAGGCCCGACCGCCGGGTCTCGACAGGCTCGACCACCGGAACCTTGACAGGCTCGACCACCAGAACACTTCGGGGTGCTTGACCGCGCGGGCCTGACGCCTCATGCTCTACGGCAACGACAGTGTCGTACCGTCCGCGTCTGGATGGAACCGCTGTTGTCTTTGTGCGTGCTCGTGGGCTACTATCTTGGTTTGCGCCCTCCCTCAAATACTTCCTGCCTGCCCGGTGGCCGGTTTGTGGTGGGTTTCGGCGCCTCTCACCCGACGTGAGCCTCGGAAGGATCCCTCTTGGCCGCCTCGCGCTCCACCAGCACGCCCGCAATTTCTGCACCTCGCCGTATCTCCTTCGCCAAGATCTCCGAACCCCTCGCGGTTCCGCAGCTTCTTGCGCTCCAGACCGACAGCTTCGACTGGCTGGTCGGCAACGAGCGCTGGCAGGCGCGCGTGGCCGAGCGCCAGGCCGCCGGCGAGGACGTCTCCACGAAGACCGGTCTGCAGGAGATCTTCGAGGAGATCTCCCCGATCGAGGACTTCTCGGAGACCATGTCCCTCTCCTTCGAGAACCCGGTGTTCTACGACCCGAAGTACACCGAGGAGGAGTGCAAGGAGAAGGACTTCACCTACTCCGCACCGCTCTACGTCTCCGCCGAGTTCACCAACGGCGAGACCGGTGAGATCAAGGGCCAGACGGTCTTCATGGGTGACTTCCCCCTGATGACCCGCAAGGGCACCTTCATCATCAACGGCACCGAGCGCGTCGTGGTCTCGCAGCTCGTCCGGTCCCCGGGCGTCTACTTCGAGAAGACCGCCGACAAGACCTCCGACAAGGACATCTTCACCGCCAAGGTGATCCCGTCCCGCGGTGCCTGGCTCGAGTTCGAGATCGACAAGCGCGACATGGTCGGCGTCCGCCTCGACCGCAAGCGCAAGCAGAACGTCACGGTGCTGCTCAAGGCGCTGCAGGCGGTCGCCGAGGAAGAGGGCTACCAGGGCGCGCCGTACGACTACGAGGCCGTGATCGCCGACCTGCGTCAGTACGAGTCGATCCAGCTGACCGAGGAGAAGGACCACACCCAGGGTCCCGACGACGCGCTGCTCGACATCTACCGCAAGCTGCGCCCGGGCGAGCCGCCCACGCGCGAGGCCGCGCTGACGCTGCTCAAGAACTACTACCTCAACCCGAAGCGCTACGACCTGGCCAAGGTCGGCCGCTACAAGGTCAACAAGAAGCTCGGGCAGCACGAGGCGTTCGACCAGCAGACGTTGACCATCGACGACATCGTGGCGACGATCCGCTACATCGTGCAGCTGCACGCCAACAACGACGCGTTCGTCGACGCCGCCGGCCAGGACGTCAAGGACCTCCACGGCAACGGCATCGAGGTCCGGCCCGACGACATCGACCACTTCGGCAACCGCCGGATGCGCACGGTCGGCGAGCTGATCCAGAACCAGCTCCGCACGGGCCTGGCCCGGATGGAGCGCGTGGTCCGCGAGCGGATGACGACCCAGGACGTCGAGGCGATCACGCCGCAGTCCCTGATCAACATCCGACCCGTGGTCGCGGCGCTGAAGGAGTTCTTCGGCACCTCGCAGCTCTCGCAGTTCATGGACCAGACCAACCCGATCGCCGGGCTGACGCACAAGCGCCGGCTCTCGGCGCTGGGCCCGGGCGGTATCTCCCGTGACCGTGCGCAGATGGACGTCCGTGACGTCCACCCCTCGCACTACGGCCGGATGTGCCCGATCGAGACCCCTGAGGGTCCGAACATCGGCCTGATCGGCTCGCTCGCGTCCTACGGACGGATCAACCCGTTCGGGTTCGTCGAGACGCCCTACCGCGTGGTCAAGAACGGCATCGTCACCACGGAGATCCACCACCTCACCGCCGACGAGGAGGACTCGAAGGTCATCGCGCAGGCCAACGCACTGCTGCGCGAGGACGGGTCCTTCGTCGACGACGACGTGCTGGTCCGCACCCGTGGTGGTGAGACCGTCGACACCCCGCGTGACGAGGTCGACTACATGGACGTCTCCCCGCGCCAGATGGTGTCGGTCGCGACCGCCCTGATCCCGTTCCTCGAGCACGACGACGCCAACCGTGCGCTGATGGGCGCCAACATGCAGCGCCAGGCCGTGCCGCTGATCAAGAGCGACGCGCCCCTGGTCGGCACCGGCATGGAGTACCGCGCCGCGGTCGACGCCGGTGACGTGGTCACCGCCGAGGCCGCCGGTGTGGTCAGCGCGGTGTCCGCCGACGTCATCGAGGTGATGAACGACGACGGAACCCACCGCACCTACCGCCTGCAGAAGTTCACGCGGTCCAACCAGGGCACCTGCATCAACCAGCGTCCGCTGGTCGAGGCCGGCTCCCGGGTGGAGGTCGGCACGCCGATCGCCGACGGCCCGTGCACCGACGAGGGCGAGATGGCGCTCGGCACCAACCTGCTGGTCGCCTTCATGCCGTGGCAGGGACACAACTACGAGGACGCGATCATCCTCTCCCAGCGCCTGGTGCAGGAGGACGTCCTCACCTCGATCCACATCGAGGAGCACGAGGTCGACGCCCGCGACACCAAGCTGGGCCCGGAGGAGATCACCCGCGACATCCCCAACGTCTGCGAGGAGATGCTCGCCGACCTCGACGAGCGCGGGATCATCCGCATCGGTGCCGAGGTCACGACCGGCGACATCCTGGTCGGCAAGGTCACGCCCAAGGGCGAGACCGAGCTCACCCCGGAGGAGCGGCTGCTCCGTGCGATCTTCGGTGAGAAGGCGCGCGAGGTCCGCGACACGTCGATGAAGGTTCCCCACGGCGAGTCCGGCACCGTCATCGGTGTCCGGGTCTTCGACCGCGAGGAGGGCGACGAGCTGCCCCCGGGCGTCAACCAGCTGGTGCGCGTCTACGTCGCGCAGAAGCGGAAGATCTCGGTGGGTGACAAGCTCGCCGGCCGCCACGGCAACAAGGGCGTCATCGCGAAGATCCTGCCGATCGAGGACATGCCGTTCATGGACGACGGCACCCCGGTCGACGTGATCCTCAACCCGCTCGGTGTGCCGCGCCGGATGAACATCGGCCAGATCCTCGAGCTCCACCTGGGCTGGCTGGCCAAGAACGGCTGGCACGTCGAGGGCACCGACGCGCGACTGGAAGAAGCGGCTGATCGAGATCCACGCCGACGAGCGCGGAGCCCGAACTCCAAGGTCGCCACGCCGGTCTTCGACGGTGCGCGCGAGGACGAGATCGTGGGCCTGCTCGGCGTCCACCCTCCCCAACCGCGACGGTGAGCGGATGGTCAAGGAGAACGGCAAGGCCAGCCTGATGGACGGTCGCTCCGGCGAGCCGTTCCCGGAGCCGGTCTCGGTGGGCTACATGTACATCCTCAAGCTCCACCACCTGGTCGACGACAAGATCCACGCGCGCTCGACCGGCCCGTACTCGATGATCACCCAGCAGCCGCTCGGCGGTAAGGCCCAGTTCGGTGGCCAGCGCTTCGGTGAGATGGAGGTCTGGGCGATGGAGGCGTACGGCGCCGCCTACGCGCTCCAGGAGCTGCTGACGATCAAGTCCGACGACGTCCCCGGCCGGGTGAAGGTCTACGAGGCGATCGTCAAGGGCGAGAACATCCCCGACTCGGGCATCCCGGAGTCGTTCAAGGTGCTCGTCAAGGAGATGCAGTCGCTCTGCCTCAACGTCGAGGTGCTGTCGCAGGACGGCTCCGCGATCGAGCTCCAGGACGCGGAGGAAGACGTCTTCCGCGCCGCCGAGGAGCTCGGCATCGACCTGTCCCGTCGCGAGCCCAGCTCCGTCGAAGAAGTCTGAGCGACCGACCCGGACCGGCGGCGCGAGCCGCCGGTCCGGGCAGGACTCAGTCCCCAGCCTGAACACAAGATTCCAAAAGAACGAGGGAAGCAGCCACCGTGCTCGACGTGAACTTCTTCGACCAGCTCAAGATCGGCCTGGCCACCGCGGACGACATCCGCACGTGGAGCCACGGCGAGGTCAAGAAGCCGGAAACCATCAACTACCGCACGCTCAAGCCCGAGCGCGACGGTCTCTTCTGCGAGAAGATCTTCGGTCCCACCCGGGACTGGGAGTGCTACTGCGGCAAGTACAAGCGCGTGCGCTTCAAGGGCATCATCTGCGAGCGCTGCGGCGTCGAGGTGACCCGCTCCAAGGTCCGCCGTGAGCGGATGGGCCACATCGAGCTCGCCGCCCCGGTCACCCACATCTGGTACTTCAAGGGTGTCCCGAGCCGGCTCGGCTACCTGCTCGACCTCGCCCCGAAGGACCTGGAGAAGGTCATCTACTTCGCGGCGTACATGATCACGCAAGGTCGACGAGGACGCCCGTCACCGCGACCTGTCCGAGCTCGAGGGCAAGATCGGCCTGCAGCGCAAGAACCTCGAGAGCCGCCGCGACAACCAGATCGAGGAGCGGGCCAAGAAGCTCGAGACCGACCTGGCCGCGCTCGAGGCCGAGGGTGCCAAGGCCGACGCGCGCCGCAAGGTCAAGGACGGCGCCGAGCGCGAGATGAAGCAGGTCCGCGACCGCTCGCAGCGCGAGCTCGACCGGCTCGACGAGGTCTGGAACCAGTTCAAGACCCTCAAGGTCCAGGACCTGATGGGCGACGAGCAGCTCTACCGCGAGATGAAGAACTGGTTCGGCAAGTACTTCGAGGGCTACATGGGCGCCACGGCGATCCAGAAGCGCCTCGAGACGTTCGACATCGAGGCCGAGGTCGCCAGCCTGCGCGACACGATCGACACCGGCAAGGGCCAGAAGAAGGTCCGGGCGCTCAAGCGGCTCAAGGTCGTCGACGCGTTCCACAAGACCGACAACTCGCCGCTCGGCATGGTGCTCGACGCCGTACCGGTGATCCCGCCGGACCTGCGTCCGATGGTGCAGCTCGACGGTGGCCGCTTCGCGACCTCCGACCTCAACGACCTGTACCGCCGCGTGATCAACCGGAACAACCGGCTCAAGCGGCTGCTCGACCTCGGTGCGCCCGAGATCATCGTCAACAACGAGAAGCGGATGCTCCAGGAGGCCGTCGACTCGCTGTTCGACAACGGCCGCCGTGGTCGTCCCGTCACCGGCCCGGGCAACCGGCCGCTGAAGTCGCTGTCCGACATGCTCAAGGGCAAGCAGGGTCGCTTCCGCCAGAACCTGCTCGGCAAGCGCGTCGACTACTCCGGTCGTTCGGTGATCGTCTCCGGTCCGCAGCTCAAGCTGCACCAGTGCGGTCTGCCGAAGTACATGGCGATCGAGCTGTTCAAGCCGTTCGTGATGAAGCGGCTGGTCGACCTCTCCCACGCGCAGAACATCAAGTCCGCCAAGCGGATGGTGGAGCGCGCCGTACGCCCCGAGGTCTGGGACGTGCTGGAGGAGGTCATCGCGGAGCACCCGGTGCTGCTCAACCGTGCACCCACGCTGCACCGCCTCGGCATCCAGGCCTTCGAGCCGCAGCTGATCGAGGGCAAGGCGATCCAGATCCACCCGCTCGTCTGCTCCGCGTTCAACGCGGACTTCGACGGTGACCAGATGGCGGTGCACCTGCCGCTGTCCGCCGAGGCCCAGGCCGAGGCGCGGATCCTGATGCTGTCGACGAACAACATCCTGAAGCCGTCGGACGGTCGCCCCGTGACCATGCCGACCCAGGACATGATCATCGGCATCTTCTTCCTCACCACCGACCGCGCCGGCCAGGGCGAGGGCCGCGCGTTCTCCTCGACCGCCGAGGCGATCATGGCGCTCGACAAGGGCGAGATCGACCTGCAGAGCAAGGTCCGGATCCGGCTCGACGACGTCGATCACGCCCGACCGGCACCGAGGTGCCCGAGGGCTGGGTCGACGGTGACTCGGTCACGCTCGACACCACGCTGGGCCGCGCCCTGTTCAACGAGGCGCTGCCGGCCGACTACCCCTTCGTCAACTTCGAGGTGGGCAAGAAGCAGCTCGGCGTGATCGTCAACGACCTCGCCGAGCGCTACTCCAAGGTGCAGGTCGCGAACTCGCTCGACGCGCTCAAGGAGGCCGGCTTCACGTGGGCCACGCGCTCGGGTGTGACCGTGTCCATCGAGGACGTCGTGACGCCGGAGAGCAAGGCGCAGATCCTGCAGCGTGTTCGAGGCGCAGGCGGCCAAGGTCCAGAAGCAGTACGACAACGGTCTGATCACCGACGAGGAGCGCCGCCAGGAGCTCATCGAGATCTGGACGCAGGCCTCCAACGAGGTCGCGAAGGCCATGGAGGAGAACTTCGACCGGGCCAACCCGATCTTCATGATGGTGGACTCGGGCGCGAGCGGAAACATGATGCAGATGCGTCAGGTCGCCGCGATGCGTGGTCTGGTGGCCAACCCGAAGGGCGACATCATCCCGCGGCCGATCAAGTCGAACTTCCGCGAGGGCCTGTCCGTCCTGGAGTACTTCATCTCCACGCACGGTGCCCGCAAGGGTCTGGCCGACACCGCGCTCCGCACGGCGGACTCGGGCTACCTGACCCGTCGCCTGGTGGACGTCTCGCAGGACGTGATCATCCGTGAGGACGACTGCGGCACCGAGCGTGGTCTGCCCAAGCGGATCGGCGTCAAGCTCGAGAGCGGCGTCGTGGTCAAGGACGAGAACGCCGAGACCGCGGCGTACGCCCGTTCGGCGGCCGTCGAGATCACCCACCCGGCGACGGGTGAGGTGCTGGCCGGTGCCGGCGACGACCTCGGCGACGTCAAGATCGAGCGAGCTGGTCGAGGCCGGGATCGAGGAGGTCAAGGTCCGCTCCGTGCTGACCTGCGACGCCCGCACCGGCACCTGCGCCAAGTGCTACGGCCGTTCGCTGGCCACCGGCAAGCTGGTGGACATCGGCGAGGCCGTCGGCATCATCGCGGCGCAGTCGATCGGTGAGCCCGGCACGCAGCTGACGATGCGCACCTTCCACACCGGTGGTGTGGCGTCGGCGGACGACATCACGCAGGGTCTGCCCCGCGTGGTCGAGCTGTTCGAGGCGCGTCAGCCCAAGGGTCGTGCGCCGATCACCGAGGCGGCCGGTCGGGTCACGATCGAGGAGTCCGACAAGGCCCGCAAGGTCCTGGTCACCCCCGACGACGGCTCCGAGGTCCAGGAGTACCCGGTCTCGAAGCGGTCGCGGCTGCTCGTCGGCGACGGCGACCACGTCGAGGTGGGCCAGCAGCTCACCCAGGGTGCCCCCGACCCGCAGGACGTGCTGCGGATCCTCGGCGTCCGCAAGGCGCAGGAGCACCTGGTGGACGAGGTCCAGCAGGTCTACCGCAGCCAGGGCGTGTCGATCCACGACAAGCACATCGAGATCATCGTGCGGCAGATGCTGCGCCGGATCACGGTGATCGAGTCCGGTGAGACCCGGCTGCTCCCGTCCGACCTGGTCGACCGGGTGCGGTTCGAGGAGGAGAACCGGCGCGTGGTGTCCGAGGGCGGCAAGCCGGCCTCGGGTCGTCCGGTGCTGATGGGCATCACGAAGGCGTCGCTGGCGACCGAGTCGTGGCTCTCCGCGGCGTCGTTCCAGGAGACCACCCGGGTGCTGACCGACGCGGCGATCAACGCCAAGTCGGACTCGCTGCGCGGTCTGAAGGAGAACGTGATCATCGGCAAGCTGATCCCGGCGGGTACCGGTCTCGACCGGTACAAGAACGTCCGGGTGGAGCCCACCGAGGAGGCCCGTGCGGCCGCCTACCAGGTCGCCGACTACGGCTCCTACGGCGACGACTACTTCGGCTCCGGCTCCGGCCAGACCGTGGCGCTGGACGACTTCGACTTTGGTTCCTACCAGAACTGACCACCCTGGCCCGAGCTTGCGAGGGCCAGAAGAGGTGGTCAGATCGAGGAGGGTAGGCACACCCCCGAGCGCAGCGAGGGGGAGTGCGACCCGTCTCGAGATCTCACCACGTTCTCGTCGAACGCCCTCGTCCTTCGGGACGGGGGCGTTCGTGGATGTAGAGCAGGGAGCGCGAGCGAACGCCATCGAGACCGCGACCTCGCGGTTGCGGCAGGTCGTGGGTTGAAAGCGCAGCGACGGGGATAGGTACGGCGGTGCTCGCGGTCTGCTCCCGTGGCGACGTTGGCGGTGCTTGAGCTCCTCGGGCGGTGGTTGAGGAGGGCGCGCAGCAACTTGCCAGACCTTCCGCGACCACCTTCGGATCGCCTAGGTTCCCTAGACGAAGCTCGACGGATTTCACACTTGCGTTCGAACACATGTTCGACTAGAATGGAGCCATGACCACGACGGCACCCGACCTCGACACTGCAGCGGACACCGCTGCCGGGGTGCTCGCGTTCGCCCGGGACCGCCGCGCCGTCGCCGACGCCGCCGAGGTCGACCTGCTCCACGCGGCCTGCTCCTGGGCGGACCTGCACCCGGCGGAGTCGATCGGTCGACGCGGTCCGGTTCGGCGACACCCCGGTCCCGGTCGCCGGACCGGCGCCCCGCTGGTCGCGGAGTTCTGCGTGGCCGAGTTCGCGGCCGCGGTCGGGCTGCCCACCGAGACCGGCAAGGCCTACCTCGGTGAGGCGCTCGAGCTGCGGCACCGGCTCCCGCGCACCTGGGCCCGCGTCGAGGCCGGGGACCTGCCGGCGTGGCGGGCCCGGCGGATCGCCCGCGCCACCATCGCCCTGAGCCTCGCGGCGGCGGGGTTCGTCGACGACCAGGTCGCGGGGTTCGCGCACCGGATCCGGCCCACCGGGGTGGACCGGCTGGTCGAGGAGGCGATCGTCCGGCACATGCCGGACGAGGCGCCGGCGTCGCCGGGAGGCCGCCGCGGACGGCCGGCACGCGCACGTGCACACCCACCAGGTGTCCTTCGAGGGCACCGTCGTGGGTCGAGGCCGAGGTCGACCTCGCCGACGCCCTGGACCTCGACACCGCCCTCTCGGTCGGCGCCGCCCGGCTCGCCGACCTCGGCTCGGCCGCCTCGTTGGACGTGCGCCGCTCCGAAGCGCTCGGGGAGATGGCCCGCCACCAGCTGTCGCTGGACCTCGACACCACCACCGACACCGAGACCACGCCGCCAGACCTCGGGCCGGCAGGTGGTGCTGCACGTCCACCTCTCCGAGGACGCGATCACGCGCCACCCGCCCGACCGAAGCTGCACCTGGCCCGGGTGGCGAACACCCGCTCGTTCGTCGACGCCGACCAGGTCCGCGCCTGGTGCGGTGTCCCCGGCACCACGGTGACGGTGCAGCCGGTGATCGACCTGACCGAGAAGATCCACGTCGACCAGTACCAGGTCCCCGACCGGCTCGCCGCCCAGGCCGCCGAACGGGACCTGACCTGCGTGTTCCCGTGGTGCACCCGCCCCGCCGAGGCCTGCGACAACGACCACGTGATCCCCTACTCCGAGGGCGGACCGACGTCGAGTGACAACATCGCTCCGCTGTGCCGCCGCCACCACCGGCTCAAGACCCACCACTCCGGTTGGGGCTACACCGTCCTCGAACCCGGCTGCCTACCTGTGGCACTCACCGCACGGCTACCAGTTCCTGCGCGACCACCGCGGCACCACCGACGTCACCCGCGACCGGACATCGCATCCGCCCGACCAGTAGCGACCCCGCCCCACACCCCGCGCCAGCATGACTCTGCGCGGGGCCACCGGCATGTCTCCGTGTCGGATCGAACGCCCGGCACCACCTCTCCCCACCCCAGCCCGCGAGCACGAGAGTCGGTGTGGGCGGGTCGGTGCGCGGCGGGCGTGCTGCCGGCAGGGAGCGTAAAAGGCGGCGTGGCGGCGCCGGAGTGCGCAACCACGGCAGACGCCGTCGCCGACACGGCAACTCAGCGACTGCCGGTAGCGACCCGCCAGTGCCGGACGGGACCAGACCCTCGAGCCCCCGACGCCTGACTCCCTCGGCCCTCGAACACAGGCGAAACCACCTGTTGGTGTCGTTGACAGGGTTGGGGGCGGTCGGTCTGATGAGGAGATGAGCGATCGGGAGCCAGCGGACGAGGAGCAGGACGAGAAGGACGAGGCGGCGGAGAAGGAGCAGCCGGACCAGGAGCAGGTCCTGAAGGAGCGCGAGGAGCGGCTCGACCCGGAGAACCGGCCGGACAACGTCGAGGTCGACAACACGGACCGAACGTTCGACCCCGAGACCGGGTTCTTCGAGGACCGCGACGAGCACGACAGTGCTCCGAAGCAGTTCGTCGACGAGGAGGCGATCTCCGAGGGCGCCGACTCGAACGACTCCGACGACTCCGACGACTCCGACGACGACGACGACGAGCGAATCCGACGACGCGGAGGACGAGCGAGAGTTGTCCCGGGACTGAGCTTGGTGGCCCGGCGGTGGTCCGCGGGGCGCCGGTTGGAAGAATGGCGGGATGACCTTGCCCCAGGCGCCCGCGCGCACGGACGTGCTGGTCGTCGGTGCCGGGCCGGCGGGGGCGGCGGCCGCGGCGTGGGCGGCCCGGGGCGGTCGCGACGTGGTGCTGGCCGACGCGGCGGTGTTCCCGCGCGACAAGACCTGCGGCGACGGGCTGACGCCGCGGGCGATCGCCGAGCTGCAGCTGGCTCGGACAGGACGACTGGGTGCGTGCGCACACGACGAACCGGGGCCTGCGGGCGCACGGGTTCGGGCAGACGCTGCACCTGCCCTGGCCCGGCGGCAGCCTGCCCGACTACGGCTCGGCGGTGCCGCGCACGGTGCTCGACGACCACCTGCGCACGACGGCGATGAAGTCCGGGGCGGTCGGCGTGGACGGTGCCCGCGCGGTCGACGTACGACGCGACGGCGGCCGGGTGGCGGCGGTGGTCTTCCAGCAGCGACGGCGAGCGCTTCGAGATCGGCTGCGAGCAGCTGGTGGTCGCCGACGGAGTCCGCTCGCCGCTCGGCAAGGTGCTGGGCCGCGAGTGGCACCGCGACACGGCGTACGGCGTCGCCGCGCGGGCCTACGTGCGCTCGGAGCGCTCCGACGACGAGTGGATCAGCTCGCACCTCGAGCTGCGCGACGTGGACGACGAGATCCTGTCCGGCTACGGCTGGATCTTCCCGCTCGGCGACGGCGAGGTGAACATCGGCGTCGGCACCCTGGCCACGGCGAAGCGGCCGGCGGAGGTCGCGCTGCAGGCCGCTGATGCAGCACTACGCCGACCAGCGCCGCGAGGAGTTCGTGCTCGACGGGCCGCTGCGGGCGCCGACCTCCGCGCTGCTGCCGATGGGCGGCGCGGTGTCCAACGTCGCCGGCCCCAACTGGGCGCTGATCGGCGACGCCGCCGCGTGCGTCAACCCGCTCAACGGCGAGGGCATCGACTACGGCCTCGAGACCGGCCGCCTGGTCGCCGAGATGATGGCCGAGCACGACGACCTCGCCGTCGTGCTGGCCGGCGCTGCTGCGCGACCACTACGGCGAGTCGTTCTCGATCGCCCGCCGGCTCGCCGGCCTGGTCACGGTGCCGCGCCTGCTGCCCGGCGCTTGGTCCGCCCGGGATGCGTTCCGACTGGCTGATGACGCTGGCCCTGCGCTGGATGGGCAACCTGGTCACCGACGAGGACCGCGACCGCGCAGCCCGCGTCTGGCGCTGGGCCGGGCGGCGCTCGGTGCGCCTCGACGAGCGCCCGCCGTTCAGCCTGACGAGCCGCGCTGCCGCTCAGGGCGCTGGCACCTTCGCGGGGGCCTCCGCCTCGTGGGAAGCACGTCTCCCGGAGGCGGAAGGCCGCGGTGCCGCCGGTAGGAGATGATCGCGCCGATCGGGTCGACCGCCTTGTTGAGCACACGCGTCACCGAGGGCCAGGACAGGAACGTGGCCAGCAGTACGGCGAACGGCGTGAGCACCAGCAGGCCCAGGTTCTCGTGGCCGCCGAACGTGATCCCGGCGTAGAGCAACGACTTCACGACGAAACCGTGGAACAGGTAGACCACGAGGGTGGCGCCCCCGAGCCTCGTGTACCAGGTCTGCCGGGCCGGCAGGATCGACAGGAACGCGAACGCACCGAGGGTGCCGATCACGATCAGCGCGGAGCGGATCAGGATCGCCTGGAGGTCGTGCGGCTCGAGCCGTCGTAGCGCGCCCGGTAGTAGAGCCACTCGGTGTTGATCCAGGCGTCGGTGAACCGCGCCGCGACGAAGATCAGGGCGAGCACCACAACCCGCGTGACGCGTACCCGCGCCGGTGGAGCACCGTGAAGTGCTCCTTGCGAAGCGAGATGCCGATCACGAAGAACGGCAGCAGCCCCAGCACGCGTGCGAGGTCGAGCCAGTCGGTGGCGCGGATGCCCGCGACCAGGCTGATGACGATCGCGATCGGGATGGCGGCGTACGACGCCTTGCGGAACGGCGGCGTGAGCAGCCGCCAGAAGAACAGCGCGGCGAGGTACCACATCGGCCAGTGCGGGTCGGCCCAGATGTCGTTGATGTTCTCGTGGCCGACGTACACGCGGAACAGCGCCAGCACGAGCTCGAAGACCATGTACGGCACCACGACCGTGCGGAACAGTGCCCGCAGCCGCTCGTGCGAGTAGTCGAAGTTGCGGGACAGGTAGCCGGTGACGATCACGAACGCCGGCACGTGCCAGTAGTAGAGGAAGTCGTACAGCCAGACCTTGGCCCCGGCGTCGGACAGCAGGGTCCACATGTGTCCGATCACGACCAGGGTGACGAGCGCGAACTTCGCGTTGTCGAACCACGGGTCGCGGGCCGGCTTCGCACAGCCGGCGCTGGCGCCCGGGCAGGGACGGAGGAGAGACGGACACCGCCTCCGAGTACCCGGAGACGGGGCCTCGAACCCTAGACTCGCCGGCATGACGGACGGCGGGCTGCCGCGGCGGCAGCGCATCGGCGGCGTACGCCGTGATCGCGCGCGACGACGAGATCCTGCTCTGCCGGCTGGCGCCGTGGCTGAGCCGAGACGCCGCTGTGGACGCTGCCCGGCGGCGGGCGTGGAGTTCGGCGAGGACCCGCGCGACGCGGTGGTGCGCGAGGTGCACGAGGAGACCGGGCTCGACGTCATGATCGGCGACACCGCGCACGTCTACTCCGTGCCCGGTTCCACGCCAGCGACTCGGGCACGGACATGCACGCCGTGCGGATCGTGTACGACGGGTGGGTGCCGCGCGACGCGCCGGAGCCGCACGTCGTCGAGGTCGACGGCTCGACCGTCGACGTGGCCTGGTTCGCCGCTGGCGGACGTGCTCGACGGGGCGGTCCCGGTGAGTCGGCCTGGTCTCCGAGGCGCTGGCCGACCACGCCGCCGGCGCCGCGCCAGCGGCTCGCGGCGTACGCCCTGGTCCGGCGCGGCGACGAGGTGCTGCTGACCCGGATCTCGGCCACCGGCGCCCACCCGGGCGCGTGGACCCTGCCCGGCGGCGGCGTCGACCACGGCGAGTCGCCCGCCGCTGCCCTGGTGCGCGAGGTGCGCGAGGAGACCGGGCTCGAGTGCGAGCGTCGGCGACCTGCTCGGCGTGCACGACGAGCACTTCACCGGCACCGCGCCGACCGGGCGCACGGAGGACTTCCACGGCGTCCACCTGGTGTTCGCCGCGACCGTCGGCGACGAGGACGCCGGTGGTCGTCGAGACCGGCGGCACCACCGACGGCGTCGCCTGGGTCGCCGTCGGCCGACGTCTCGGCGGCGGGCTGCGCGGTGACCGACGTGGTCGGGTTCGCGCTGCGGCCTCTGCCGGCGCCGCCTGACGCGGTGGTGGCGTCGGCTGCAGGAGCATCGCGCGAGGAGACCGTCTTCACCTACGGAGCACCCCAGCTGAAGTTCGGCACCGGCGCCACCGACGAGGTCGGCCACGACCTGCGCGCAGTACGGCGTGCGCCGGGTGCTCGTGGTCACCGACCCGGGCGTGGCCGCGACCGGTCACCCGCAGCGGATCGCCGACCAGATGGCGCGGCTACGGCATCGAGGCCGTCGTCGTACGACGGCGTGCACGTGGAGCCGACCGACGAGAGCATGCGAGCGCGCGATCGACTGGGCCCGCGCCGAGGGCCCGTGGGACGCGTTCGTGGCCGTCGGCGGCGGGTCGGCGATCGACACCGCCAAGGCGGTCAACCTGCTCACCTCCAACGAGGGCGAGCTGATGGACTACGTCAACGCCCCGGTCGGCAAGGCGCGCAGCGCCCGAGCAGCCCGCTCAAGCCGCTGGTCGCGGTGCCGACCACGACCGGCACCGGCGCGGAGTCGACGACGGTCTGCGTGCTCGACGTGCTGTCGCTCAAGGTGAAGACCGGGCATCTCCCACGCCCGGCTCCGGCCGACCCTGGCCGTCGTCGACCCGACGCTCACGATGACCCAGCCGGCCGGCGTGACCGCCGCGCCGGGATGGACATCCTCTGCCACGCGCTGGAGAGCTACACCGCGCGCGCCGTACACGTCGTACGACCGCAAGCAGCCGGAGCAGCGGGTGCCCTACTGCGGCGTCGAACCCGATCGCGGACATGTGGTCGGAGAAGGCGATGTCGCTGCTCGCGACGTCGTTCCGCCCGGCGGTGCGGCCACGGTGACGACGTCGACGCCCGCGGGCAGATGGCGATGGCGGCGACCTTCGCCGGCCTCGGCTTCGGCAACGCCGGCGTGCACATCCCGCACGCCAACGCCTACCCGATCGCCGGCCGGGTCCGCGACTTCCACCCCGACGGCTACCCCGGCGACGAGCCGATGGTGCCGCACGGGATGGCGGTGTCGCTGACCGCGCCCGAGGCGTTCCGGTTCACCTTCGAGTCCGCGCCCGAGCGGCACCTGCGCGCTGCTCGGCTGCTCGGCGCCGGACAACACGTACGACGCCGGCCCCGACGCAGCTCGCCCGGGTGCTGACCGACCTGATGCGCGACATCGCGATCCCCAACGGGCTGGCCGCGGTCGGCTACGACGAGGCCGACGTACCGGACCTCGTGACCGGCACGCTCCAGCAGCAACGGCTGCTCGCGACGGCCCCGCGCGAGGTCGACGAGGAGGCGGCCGCGGGCATCCTGTCGCCGCTCGATGGAGCTCTGGTGACCCGGACGTGACGGGTCCGGCCACCGACCGACGTGGTCGAGGCCCTGCGTCGCAACGGGCTACGCGACGTCGACGCCTCGGCGCTGGCGCGCGCGCTCTACTCCTCCGACGCCTCGCTCTACCGGATCCCGCCGCAGGTCGTGGTCCGCCCGCGCGACGCCGACGAGGTGCTGGCCACGCTCGCGACGGCGCGGGAGACCGGCACCCCGCTGACCATGCGCGGCGCCGGCACCTCGATCGCCGGCAACGCGGTCGGCCCCGGCATCGTGGTCGACACCAGCCGCTGGCTCAACCAGGTGGCTGGCGGTCGACGCCGAGCGGCGGACCGCGCGCGTGCAGCCCGGCGTCGTGCACGCCGCGCTCCAGCGCGAGGCGCGCGCCGCACGGGCTGCGCTTCGGACCGGACCCGTCGACCCACACCCGCTGCACGATCGGCGGGATGCTCGGCAACAACGCCTGCGGCTCGCGGGCCCTGGGCTACGGCCGCACCGTCGACAACGTGGTCGGCGCTCCGGGTCGCCCTCGCCGACGGCACCGTGCTCGACCGCCCGGGTGCCGGTCACGACGGGACTGGCCGCCCTGGTCGACGCCCACCTCGTCCACCGTGCGCACCGAGTTCGGCCGGTTCGGCCGCCAGGTGTCCGGCTACTCCTTCGAGCACCTGCTGCCGGAGAACGGCCGCCGGCTCGACCGGTTCCTGGTCGGCTCCGAGGGCACCCTCGCGGTGGTGCTCGAGGCCGAGGTCGCGGCTGGTCGAGGACGCGCCCGGCCCGGGCGCTCGCGGTGCTCGGCTTCCCGTCGATGGCCGACGCCGCCGACGCCGTACCCGACGCTGCTGGCCGCATCCGCTCGTCGCCTGCGAGGGGCTCGACCACCGGATCGTCGACGTGGTGCGCACCCACGGCGGCCACGTGCCCGAGCTGCCGCCGGGCGAGCGGCTGGCTGTTCGCGGAGGTGACCGGCGCGGGCGTCGCCGAGGTGGAGGCTCTGGCCGAGGCGGTCGCCCGCACCGCCGGCGTCCCGCACCGGGTCGTCACCGACCCGGCCGAGCAGGCCGCGCTCTGGCGGATCCGCGAGGACGGCGCCGGCCTGGCCGCCCGCTCGCTCGACCGTCAGGCGCAGTCCGGGTGGGAGGACGCCGCGGTGCCGCCGGACGCAGCTCGGCGACTACCTGCGCGACTTCGACGCGCTGCTGCGCGACGCCGGCCTGGACGGCGTGCCCTACGGCCACTTCGGCGACGGCTGCGTGCACGTGCGGATCGACTTCGAGCTCGACGACGGCGCCGGACGGCCGCCGGTTCCGCGGAGTTCGTCGAGGACTCGGCCGACCTGGTCGCGTCGTACGGCGGCAGCATGTCGGGCGAGCACGGCGACGGCCGGGCGCGCTCCGAGCTGCTGCCGCGGATGTACTCGCGCCGAGGCGCATCGCCCTGATGCGAGCAGGCCAAGCGGCTGCTCGACCCCGACGACCTGCTCAACCCGGGCGTGCTGGTCGACCCGGCGCCGTTCGACGCCGACCTGCGGCTGGCGTCACCGCGGCGGCCGGTGACGCCGATGCTGCGGCTGCGCGCACGACGACGGCTCGTTCGCGACGGCGGTGCACCGGTGCACGGGCGTCGGCAAGTGCCTGGCCGACAACACCGGCGCCGGCGGCGTGATGTGCCCGTCGTACGTCGCGACCCGCGACGAGAAGGACTCCACACGGGGCCGCGCCCGGGTGCTCCAGGAGCTGGTCGACGCCGGACGTGGGCAGAGCGTGGTCGGCGGCTGGGACGACCCCGCGGTCGAGCAGGCGCTCGACCTCTGCCTGTCCTGCAAGGGCTGCTGCCCGCGACTGCCCGACCGGCATCGACATGGCGACCTACAAGTCCGAGGCGCTGCACCAGCGCTACCGGCGCCGGCCGCGGCCGCGCGTCGCACTACGCGCTCGGCCGGCTGCCGCAGTGGGCGCGGATGACGCCGCCGCGGCTGGCCAACCGGATGCTGCGCAGCTCGGACCGCTCGCCCGGCTGGCGAAGGCCGCCGCCGGGCGTCGACCAGCGCCGCGGGCTGCCGGCGTTCTCCGAGGAACCGCTGCGCTCCTCCCGGTGGTCGAGCTCGTCGAGACCTCGGCCGGCCGGACGCCGTCGACGTGTGGCTGTGGGCCGACTCGTTCACCGACCGCTTCGCCGCCGACAGCGGCCGCGCGGCCGTGCGCGCTGCTCGAGGCGGCCGGGCTGCGGGTGGGCGTGATCCCCGAGGCGGCCTGCTGCGCGCTGACCTGGATCACCACCGGCCAGCTCGACCAGGCGCGGCGGATCCTGGGCCGTGCCGTCGCCACGCTCCACCCCTACGTCGCCTCCGGCGTGCCGGTGGTCGGGCTGGAGCCGAGCTGCCTGGCCACCCTGCGCTCCGACGCCGAGGAGCTGCTCGACGACCCGCGCGCCGGCGAGGTGGCCGCGCGGCGTGCGCTCGCTGGCCGAGCTGCTGAGCGCGCTCGACGGCTGGAGCCCGCCGGACCTGACCGGTGTCGAGGTGGTCGCCCAGCCGCACTGCCACCAGCGCGTCGGTGCTCGGCTGGGAGGCCGACCTGGCGCCTGCTCACGCGGGCCGGCGCGACGGTCACCCGGCGTCGGCGGCTGCTGCGGGCTGGCCGGCAACTTCGGGGTCGAGCAGGGGCACTACGAGGTGTCGGTGGCGATCGCCGAGCACGCCCTGCTCCCCGCCGTACGACGGGCGGGCGAGGGCGCCGTCGTGCTCGCGGACGGGTTCTCGTGCCGCACCCAGCTCGACGACCTCGCGGGCGTCCGCGCACTGCACCTGGCGGAGCTGCTGGCGGGCGTGTGACGCGGCAACCGTTTTGACCCCTGCCTCGGGCAGCCGGTAATCTTGCACCTCGTGTCTGGGGAGATCCCAGACGATCCTGCGTGCCCGTGCGCCGTCCGCGCGCGGCGACTTCCGCATGGTCACGGCGCGACCTAGCGCACCACGCAACCGCAGACATCATCGTGCCCGGCAAGGCGTCGGGCACTGAGAGAAACAAGAAGAGGGAACCACCCGGTGCCCACGATCAACCAGCTGGTCCGCAAGGGCCGCCAGGACAAGGTGTCGAAGAACAAGACGCCTGCCCTGAAGGGTTCGCCCCAGCGACGCGGCGTCTGCACGCGCGTCTACACGACCACCCCGAAGAAGCCGAACTCCGCCCTGCGCAAGGTCGCCCGCGTGCGCCTGTCCAGCGGCGTCGAGGTCACGGCCTACATCCCGGGCGTCGGCCACAACCTGCAGGAGCACTCGATCGTGCTCGTGCGCGGCGGCCGCGTGAAGGACCTCCCCGGTGTTCGCTACAAGATCATCCGCGGCTCGCTCGACACCCAGGGTGTCAAGAACCGCAAGCAGGCCCGCAGCCGCTACGGCGCGAAGAAGGAGAAGAGCTAATGCCTCGCAAGGGTCCCGCCCCGAAGCGGCCGATCGACATGGACCCGGTCTACGGGTCGCAGCTCGTCTCCCAGCTGGTGAGCAAGGTGCTGCAGGACGGCAAGAAGCAGGTCGCCCAGCGCATCGTCTACACCGCGCTCGAGGGCTGCCGCGACGAAGACCGACACCGACCCGGTGGTCACGCTCAAGCGCGCGCTCGACAACGTCAAGCCGGCGATCGAGGTCAAGAGCCGCCGCGTCGGTGGCGCGACGTACCAGGTCCCGATCGAGGTCAAGGGCACGCGCGGCACCACGCTCGCGCTGCGCTGGCTGGTCGGCTACGCCGCGGACCGTCGCGAGAAGACGATGTCCGAGCGGCTGATGAACGAGATCCTCGACGCGTCCAACGGCCTCGGTGCCGCTGTGAAGAAGCGCGAGGACACCCACAAGATGGCCGAGTCCAACAAGGCCTTCGCGCACTACCGCTGGTGACTGCCGGGAGGGGAACACGGCGTCCTTCGCCGGTGTTTCCCTCCTGCATCCCGACATCTCTCTACTTTCTAAGGAACGCACAGACAGTGGCTGTCGACATCACCACGGACCTCAAGAAGGTCCGCAACATCGGCATCATGGCGCACATCGATGCCGGCAAGACCACCACCACCGAGCGCATCCTCTTCTACACCGGCATCACGTACAAGATCGGCGAGGTCCACGAGGGCGCCGCCACGATGGACTGGATGGAGCAGGAGCAGGAGCGCGGCATCACGATCACGTCCGCCGCGACGACCTGCTGGTGGAAGGACCACCAGATCAACATCATCGACACCCCCGGGCACGTCGACTTCACCGCCGAGGTCGAGCGCTCCCTGCGGGTGCTCGACGGCGCGGTCGCGGTCTTCGACGGCGTCGCCGGTGTCGAGCCCCAGACGATGACCGTGTGGCGCCAGGCGAACAAGTACTCCGTCCCGCGGATGTGCTTCGTCAACAAGCTCGACCGCACCGGTGCCGACTTCTGGCGCTGCGTCGACATGATGAGTCGAGCGCCTGAACTCCACCCCGCTGGTCCTCCAGCTCCCGATCGGTGCCGAGGCCGACTTCCTCGGTGTCGTCGACCTGGTCGGCATGCGTGCCCTGACCTGGCGCGGCGAGACCACGATGGGTGAGGACTACGAGGTCGAGGAGATCCCCGCGGAGCTGGCCGAGCAGGCCGCCGAGTGGCGCGAGAAGCTGCTCGAGACGCTGGCCGAGGCCGACGACGAGATCATGGAGAAGTACCTCGACGAGGACGAGTTCACCGTCGAGGAGCTCGAGGCCGCGATCCGTCGCGCCACCCTCGCCGACCTGGTCAACCCGGTGCTCTGCGGCACCGCGTTCAAGAACAAGGGCGTGCAGCCCCTGCTCGACGCGGTCGTGAAGTACCTGCCCTCGCCGCTCGACATCGACGGCATCCAGGGCCACTCGGTCAAGGACGAGGACGAGGTGATCGTCCGGCAGCCGTCCGACGACGAGCCGTTCTCGGGCCTGGCGTACAAGATCGCCACCGACCCGCACCTCGGCAAGCTGATCTACGTCCGCGTCTACTCCGGCAAGCTCGAGGCCGGCTCGTCCGTGCTCAACTCGGTCAACGGCCGCAAGGAGCGGATCGGCAAGGTCTACCAGATGCACGCCAACAAGCGTGAGGAGATCGCGTCGGTCGGCGCCGGCCAGATCGTGGCCGTCATGGGTCTGAAGGACACCAAGACCGGTCACACCCTGTGCGACCCGCAGCACCCGGTCGATCCTCGAGTCGATGACGTTCCCGGCCCCGGTGATCGAGGTCGCGATCGAGCCCAAGACCAAGAGCGACCAGGAGAAGCTCGGCACCGCGATCCAGCGGCTGTCCGACGAGGACCCCACGTTCACCGTCAAGGCGGACGAGGAGACCGGTCAGACGATCATCGCCGGCATGGGCGAGCTCCACCTGGAGATCCTGGTCGACCGGATGAAGCGCGAGTTCCGCGTCGAGGCGACCGTCGGCAAGCCGCAGGTCGCCTACCGCGAGACCATCCGCCGCAAGGTGGAGAAGCACTCCTACACCCACAAGAAGCAGACCGGTGGGTCCGGCCAGTTCGCGAAGGTGCTGATCTCGATCGAGCCCAGCATCGACGAGGAGACCGGCCACGGTGCGGGCTACGAGTTCGTCAACAACGTGTCCGGTGGTCGCATCCCGCGGGAGTACATCCCCTCGGTCGACCAGGGCGCCCAGGAGGCCATGGAGTTCGGCGTGCTCGCCGGCTACCCGATGGTCGACGTGAAGGTGAGCCTCGAGGACGGCGCCTACCACGACGTCGACTCCTCCGAGCTCGCGTTCAAGATCGCCGGCAACCAGGCCTTCAAGGAGGCCGCACGGATGGCCAAGCCGGTGCTGCTGGAGCCGATGTTCGCGGTCGAGGTCGTGACCCCGGAGACCTTCCTGGGTGACGTGATCGGCGACATCAACTCCCGCCGCGGCCAGGTGCAGAACATGTCCGAGCGCTCCGGCGACCGGGTCGTCGATGCGCTGGTGCCGCTCTCCGAGATGTTCGGGTACGTTGGCGACCTGAGGTCCAAGACCTCCGGCCAGGCGTCGTACTCGATGGAGTTCGACTCGTACGCCGAGGTTCCGCAGAACGTCGCCGACGAGATCATCAAGAAGGTCCGCGGCGAGTAACATCTGCGCGGCGCAGCACCACTTTCACTGGCAACGAGTCAAGTAACAACAACAGGAGGAGCCCACCGTGGCTAAGGCGAAGTTCGAGCGGACCAAGCCGCACGTCAACATCGGCACCATCGGTCACATCGACCATGGCAAGACGACGCTGACCGCAGCAATCACCAAGGTGCTGCACGACAAGTTCCCGAACCTCAACGAGGCTTCGGCGTTCGACCAGATCGACAAGGCGCCCGAAGAGCGCCAGCGCGGCATCACGATCTCGATCGCGCACGTCGAGTACCAGACCGAGGCGCGCCACTACGCGCACGTCGACTGCCCTGGTCACGCCGACTACATCAAGAACATGATCACCGGCGCGGCCCAGATGGACGGCGCGATCCTCGTGGTCGCCGCCACCGACGGCCCGATGCCGCAGACGCGTGAGCACGTGCTGCTCGCCCGCCAGGTCGGCGTGCCGGCCATGGTCGTTGCGCTCAACAAGTGCGACATGGTCGACGACGAGGAGCTCATCGAGCTCGTCGAGATGGAGGTGCGCGAGCTCCTCTCCGAGTACGAGTTCGACGGCGACAACATCCCCGTCGTGCGCGTCGCGGCCTTCCCGGCGCTCCAGGGCGACGAGAAGTGGGGCGAGTCGATCATGGAGCTCATGAACGCGGTCGACGAGTACATCCCGCAGCCGGTTCGCGAGACCGAGAAGCCGTTCCTGATGCCCGTCGAGGACGTCTTCACGATCACCGGTCGTGGCACCGTCATCACCGGCCGCATCGAGCGCGGCATCGTCAAGGTCAACGAGACCGTCGACATCATCGGCATCCGCGACGCCAAGCAGACGTCGACCGTCACCGGCATCGAGATGTTCCGCAAGCTGCTCGACACGGGCGAGGCCGGCGAGAACGTCGGCCTGCTGCTCCGCGGCACCAAGCGCGAGGACGTCGAGCGCGGCATGGTCGTGATCAAGCCGGGCACCACCACCCCGCACACCAACTTCGAGGCGAGCGTCTACATCCTCTCGAAGGAGGAGGGTGGCCGTCACACGCCGTTCTTCAACAACTACCGTCCGCAGTTCTACTTCCGGACCACGGACGTGACCGGCGTGGTGACCCTCCCCGAGGGCACCGAGATGGTCATGCCGGGCGACAACACCGACATGTCGGTGGAGCTCATCCAGCCGATCGCGATGGAGGACGGCCTCCGCTTCGCGATCCGCGAGGGCGGCCGCACCGTCGGCGCCGGCCGGGTCACCAAGATCACCAAGTGAAACGCCGAGGGGCCCCGCAAGTCGCAGAGCGACTTGCGGGGCCCCTCCGTTTCACTTGTGAGGAGTTGAGCTGCGTGCGAGGCCGGAGGAGCGAAGCGGAGGAGGCGTCGCGCGCAACTCAACGAGGAGCCCACGCACGCCGTACGGGATCAGCCGGGCCATGCCGTCACCCGCTCCGACTGCGACCTCGACGGCGCCGCATGCACTACTCGACGGTGCCGGAGGCACAACTCAACGGTGCCGGAGGCACAACTCAACGTGATGATGGGTGAGGGGATTCGGCCGGCGCGGCCGCACGCACGGTTCACCGAGGACGGGCGTCGGGTCCGCGAGGTGGTGTCGTACTCGCGCCGCGGGAGCCGGTTCAGCGAGCGCGAGCAGGCCGCCTGGGACCGCCGCGCGGACGACGTGGGTGATCCCCGACGAGGCCGTCGACGACCCCGGGTTCGACCTGTCCAACTGGTTCGGACGCTCGGCGCCGCTGGTCGTCGAGATCGGGTCGGGAGCGGCGAGTCCCTCGTCGCACTCGCAGGCGCGCGCCCGTCGTACGACGTGCTGGCGTTCGAGGTCTGGCGGCCCGGGGTGGCCGGTGCGCTGTGGCGGCTCGAGGAAGCCGGTGTCGACAACGTGCGCCTGATCTCGGTCGACGCCGTGTGGTCGATGCGGCACCTGTTCGAACCGGGGTCGATCGCCGAGCTCTGGACGTTCTTCCCCGACCCGTGGCCCAAGACGCGGCACCACAAGCGGCGGCTGGTGCAGCCGGCGTTCGTGCACGACGCCGCGACTGCGCTCTCCGACGCCGGCGTCTGGCGGCTGGCCACCGACTGGGCGGAGTACGCCGACTCGATGCGCGCCGTGCTCGACGACGAGCCGCTGCTGGACGGGGGCGTGACGGACCGCTGGGCAGGAGCGCCCGCTCACCCGGTTCGAGCGCCGTGGCCTGGACGAGGGCCGCGCCATCACCGACCTGACCTACCGGCGGGTCTGATCCCTCAGGGGGTCTCCTCGAACACCAGGCCTGCCCGGGCGAGCAACCGTTCGACCCGCTCACGCTCGCGGTCGAGCTCCGGCCCGGGCGGCAGCACGCCCAGCAGCTCGGTGTAGCCGAGCGCCGCACAGGCCTCACCGAGCACGGCGTCGTACGACCGGAGCAGGGCCACGATCCGGGCGGCGCTGCGGCCGTCGTCGGGGTGCCGCACCTGGCGGCCGAGGCGGCGGACGTCGGACGCGATCTGCTGGATCGGGCGACCCACCGGCAGCGTGGGGTCGTAGCTGCGCAGGTCTCTGACGAAGCGCCGAAGGGCAAGGTAGATCGACCGGGACCACGAGGCCTCCGGGTCGGCGAGCAGCTGGACCATACGCGCGGTCAGCACGACCGGTGTGGCCAGGAAGAGGAGGATCACCCACGGACCCATACCTGACCGTAAGTCGGCCTCGTAGAACGGGCAAGGGCGAGGGGGCGGATCGTGCCAGACTCGTGACCGTGACGGATCACCCCGACCAGCCCCCGGGTCCCCCCGACCAGCCCCCGGGTCCTCCCGGGCAGCCCCGGGTCCCCCAGGGCAGCCGCCGTACCCGCAGTACCAGGGTGCGTACTACGCGCCGCCGGACCACCCGCAGGCCACCACCGCGCTGGTCCTCGGCATCCTCGGACTCGTCCTGTGCGGCGTGCTCGCGCCGTTCGCGTGGCAGATGGGCAACCGCGTGCTTCGCGAGATCGACGCCTCGCAGGGTCGCCTGGGTGGCCGGAGCAGCGCGAGCGCGGCCCGGATCATGGGCATGATCGGCACCGCCCTGCTCGTGTTCAGCCTCGTGATCCTCCTCCTCGCGGGTCTGGTCCTGGGACTCGTCGGGCTGGGCGCGCTCGACTCGAGCAGCTGACGCCGGTGGGTCTGCTCCGGATCCACCGCGCCTGGTGGGTCGCCCTGGTCACGCTGCTGGCGCTGGTCGCGGCCGCCGGCTTCCGGTCGTCCACGGGTGCCCTGCTGGAACCGCTGGAGAACGAGTTCGGCTGGTCGCGCGGCACCACGTCCGGCGCGGTGAGCCTCAACCTGGTGATCTACGGACTCACCGCGCCGTTCGCCGCTGCGCTGATGGAGCGCTTCGGCATCCGCCGGGTGGTCGCCGGTGCGCTCACGCTGGTCGCGGCCGGCGCCGGGCTGACCCTGGTGATGACCGCGTCGTGGCAGCTCTGGTTCCTGTGGGGCGTGCCGATCGGCGTCGGAACCGGGGCGATGGCGCTGGTCTTCGGCGCGATCGTGGCGAACCGCTGGTTCGTGCGCCAGCGGGGGCTGGTCACCGGAGTGTTCTCGGCGGCGAGCTCCACCGGTCAGCTGGTGTTCCTCCCCACCATCGCTCGTCTCGCCGAGGATCCCGGCTGGCGCTGGGCCGCCGGGGTGGTGGCGGTGTTCGCGCTGGTGCTGGTGCCGGTGGTGCTGCTCGTGATGCGCGACCGGCCCTCCGACGCACACACCACCCCGTACGGCGCAGAGCCCGGCTACGTCGAACCGCCGCCGGTCACCGGGGGACCCGGGCCCGGCCGGCTGGCTGTGCGCACGCTGGCCCAGGTCTCTCGACGGTGGACGTTCTGGGCGCTGTTCCTGTCGTTCTGGATCTGCGGCTGGTCGACGAACGGCCTGATCGGCACCCACTTCATCCCGGCCGCGCACGACCACGGGCTGCCGACGACCACCGCGGCCAACCTGCTCGCGCTGATCGGGGTCTTCGACATCGTCGGCACGATCGCGTCGGGCTGGCTGTCGGATCGGGTGGACCCGCGCTTCCTCCTGTTCGTCTACTACCTGCTGCGGGGGATGTCGCTGCTGGTGGTGCCGAGCCTGCTCGGTCCCGAGGTGCACCCGAACCTGTTCCTGTTCATCGTGTTCTACGGGCTCGACTGGGTGGCGACGGTGCCACCGACCGTGGCGCTGTGCCGCACCCACTTCGGGCTGGAACGCTCCGGGGTCGTGTTCGGCTGGGTGTTCGCCGCGCACATGGTCGGCGCCGGGGTCGCGGCGTCCTACGCCGGCCTGGTGCGGGAGCACCTCGGCGACTACTACCTCGCCTGGATGACCGCGGGCGGGCTGTGCCTGCTCGCCGCGCTGATGTGCCTCTCGGTTCCGCCGCGGCCGCGGGAGGAGGACGTGACGGCGTTGGAGTGCCTGGGCCAGGAGGCGGCGCAGATCTAGGAGTGGGTGCGGCGCTGGGCCAGCCGGTGCCGCAGATCGGCCTCCCGGTGCAGGCGGCCGCGGTCACGCTCGCGGCGCTCCGCGGCGACGGCGGCGAGGAACTGCTCCGGTGGCGTGCCCCGCGGCGGTGGCGGCGCGACGTACGACAGCGTGCGGTCGGCGAGGTCGACCACCAGGGACCGCCAGGCGTCGGGACTCAGGTCGGTGCCCCGCCCGAGCAGCTGCCGGATCGAGATCGCGAGGCCCTCGGGCAGCGGCGCGATGTCGGCGGCATGGGCCCAGTGCGCGAGCTGTGGGGGCATCGGCACCGGTGCGGGCAGCTAGCAGCCCGATCTTGTCGCGGACGACGTACGTGCCCGCGACCAGGTCGCCCAGCCGCTTGCCGCGGGAGTTCACCAGCGACGTGACCAGGGCGGGCACGCCCCAGAACATCCAGATCTCCACCACCCCGACCAGGGCCCGGATGAACGCGTGGTGGAAGGAGATCGGGCCGGCGTCGTCGCGCACGGTACGGGTGCCGATGGCGTACTTCCCGACGCTCTTGCCCCGGGTGAAGGTCTCGAGGGTGCACGGGACGACCACCAGGGCGCCCGCGAACACGACGATGCTGCCGACGGCGTACAGCGCCTCGTCGGTCGCGAGCATCCCGACGGCGATGAAGCCGACGAGGAGCAGCCCGGCCTCGAGGGTCACGTCGATCAGTCCGGAGAGCAGCCGGGTGCCGAGGGAGGCCGGGGGCAGCTCGAGCGTGACCGCCTCGCCGGTGACGAGGTCGTCGGTGTCGAGCCCTGCGTAGATGTCGGCCATCGCCCTGAACCCTAGGTGCTCGCCGGTGAGGCCCGCATACCCTTGCCCGCATGGACCTCGACGCCTACGTGGGCGCGCACCACCTGGCGTGGCGTCGGCTGGAGGACCTCAGCCAGCGGCGTCCGGCCAGCGGTGAGGAGGCCGACGAGCTGGTCGACCTGTACCAGGAGGTCGCCACCCACCTGAGCGTGATCCGGTCCAGCGCCCCGGACGCCGCGACCGTGAGCTACCTGAGCGGCCTGCTGGCCCGGGCGCGGATCCGGTCGGTGGGCACCCGGTCGACGGGCTGGGCGGAGGTCGCCGACTTCTTCGTACGTCGCTTCCCGGCCGCGCTGTACCGCACCCGGCGCTGGTGGCTGGGAGCGATGCTGATCTGCTACGCGATCGCCGCGGTGATGATCTGGTGGCTGCTGGCGCACCCGCAGGCCGAGTCGGCCCTGCTCGACCCGAAGCAGGTCGACGAGCTGGTGAAGAACGACTTCGCCGACTACTACAAGCAGGCCGCCGCCTCGCACTTCGCGGCGAAGGTGTGGACCAACAACGCCTGGGTGGCGGCGTTCTGCATCGCTCTCGGGGTGCTCGGCGCGCCGGTCGTGCTCGTGCTCTGGCAGAACATCCTGAACCTGGCGGTGGTCGGGTCGATCATGATCCGGCACGACCGCGCGGAGCTGTTCTTCGGGCTGATCCTCCCGCACGGGCTGCTCGAGCTGACCGCGGTCTTCGTGGCGGCCGGGGTCGGGCTGCGGCTGTTCTGGGCCTGGGTCCGCCCCACCGAGGACACCCGCGCCCGCTCGCTCGCGGCGGAGGGCAGGTCCGCCGCCGGGGTCGCGCTCGGCCTGGTCGGTCGTCCTCCTCGTGTCCGGCCTGATCGAGGGCTTCGTGACCCCCTCCGGCCTGCCGACGTGGGCCCGGGTCGGCATCGGGATCCTCGCCGAGGCGCTGTTCCTGGCGTACGTCTACGTCCTCGGCGGTCGTGCCGTCCGCGCCGGCTGGACCGGCGACCTCGACGAGTCGCTGCTCGAGGACGGGGTGGCGACGGTCGGGTAGGACGGCCTGTTCGGGTTGGCCTGCACGTGCGGCGGGTGGGCGCCGCCGGGGTGCGTCTCCCTAAGCTCGCATTTGCGAGGTTGGCGGGGCTGCACGCGCCCGCGCGAACTCCGCATGCAGTTCCGGCGGGCACACGCGCCGGGCAACCGCACATGCGGTTGGCGGGGTCTGACGCGCCCGCAAGCAACTCCGCATATGCGAGGTCCGGCGGCGCACCGCGCAGCACATGCTGCGCGCACGGCCCGACAACTCCGCAAATGCGGGTCCCGGGCCGCACCCCACCCCCTACAACAACCCGCGCGCCTTCAGCGCCAGGTAGTGGTCGGCGAGGGCCACCGGGAGCCGGTCGGCGTCCTCGTCGAGCACGTCGACGCCGAGCGCGGCGAGGAGCCGGGCGGTGCGGTCGCGGTGCGCGATCGCCTGCTCCGCGGCGGCCGCGTGGTACGTCGCGTCGGCGTCGCTGCGGCCGGCGGCGATCCGGGCCAGGGCGGGGTCGCGCACCGACGCCACGACCACCTTGTGGCGCGCGGTCAGCGGGCCGATCAGCGGCAGCAGCCCCTGCTCGACGGCGGACGGCTCGAGCGGGGTGAGCAGCACGACCAGCGCGCGGTGCCGGCCGAGCCCGTCGAGGGCGCCGACCAGCGCGTGCCAGCTGGTCTCGGCGAGCACCGGCTCGAGCTCGGCCATGGTGTCCTGGAGGGCAGCCAGCACCTCGTTGCCGTGGCGGCCCTTGATGCGCGCCCGCACCGTGCGGTCGCCGGCGACGAAGTCGATCCGGTCGCCGGCCCGCGCCGCGAGCGCGGCCAGCAGCAGCGCGGCGTCCATCGCCGACGTCCAGGCGCGGGATGTCGCCGACGCGGCCGGCCGACGTGCGCCCGGTGTCGAGCACGATCACCACCCGTCGGTCGCGTTCGGGCTGCCAGGTGCGGACCACGACGTCCTTGGTGCGGGCGCTGGCCCGCCAGTCGATGCTGCGGACGTCGTCGCCGCGCACGTACTCGCGCAGCGAGTCGAACTCCGTGCCCTGCCCGCGCACCCGCACCGCAGACCGCCCGTCGAGCTCGCGCAGCCGGGCCAGCCGGCTGGGCAGGTGCTTGCGGGAGTGGAACGGCGGCAGCACGCGCACCGTGCCCGGCGCCTGCAGCGTGCGCCTGCCGGGCAGCCAGGCCCAGCGGGCCGAGGCTGCGCACGGTGACCCGGTCGGTACGACGGTCGCCGCGACGGGTCGGCACCAGCGTGGTCGAGACCTCGGTGCTGCCCCCGCCGCCGAGCCGGACCCGGTGCCGGTTGCCGACCGCGCCCGCCGACGGCTGCCACGCGTCGCGCAGCGCACCCCCGAAGCGCCGGCTGCCCGTGTTGCGCACGGCGAGCACGGTCTCGGTCGGCTGACCCTGCCGCACCGGCCCGGTCGCGCGCCGTACGACGGAGAGCGGCGGGTCGTCGGCGCCAGCAGCAGGTCGGCCAGCACCAGGACCGCCACCAGGGCCAGCCAGAGCAGCACGGTGCTGCCCTGCGGGCCGCAGCATGACCACGCCGACGCCGAGCAGCACCAGCACCGGTACCCGCCAGGTGATCGCCATCGCGGCACCGTCAACGCGGGACCGGCACCGAGCCGAGCGCCGTCGCCAGCACCTGGTCGACCGCGACTCCCTCGAGCTCGGCCTCCGGGCGCAGCGCCAGCCGGTGCGCGAGCGTCGCCTGCGCCAGCGACTTCACGTCGTCCGGTGTCACGAAGTCGCGTCCGGACAGCCACGCCCAGGCCCGCGACGTGCGCAGCAGCGCGGTCGCACCGCGGGGGCTGACCCCCAGCCCCAGCGACGGCGAGGTGCGCGTGGCGCGCGCGATGTCGACGATGTACGACGCGATCTCGTCCGAGACCCGCACCGTCCCGACGGCCGCCCGCCCGGCCGCGACGTGCTCCGCTGTCGCCACCGCGGTGACGCCGGCGCCGGCGATGTCGCGCGGGTCGAAGCCGTCGGCGTGCCGGCGCACGATCGCCACCTCGTCGTCCTTGCCCGGCAGCGGCATCTGCACCTTGAGCAGGAACCGGTCGAGCTGGGCCTCCGGCAGCGGGTAGGTGCCCTCGTACTCGACCGGGTTCTGCGTCGCCGCGACCAGGAACGGCGTCGGCAGCGGGCGGGTGACGCCGTCGGCCGACACCTGCCCCTCCTCCATCGCCTCCAGCAGCGCCGACTGGGTCTTCGGGGGCGTGCGGTTGATCTCGTCCGCGAGCAGCAGGTTGGTGAAGAGCGGGCCCTCCCGGAAGGTGAGGTCTGTGCCGCCGCCCTCGATCACCATCGAGCCGGTGATGTCACCGGGCATCAGGTCGGGCGTGAACTGCACCCGCTTGGTGTCCACGGCCAGCGCCGTCGCCAGGGTGCGCACCAGCAACGTCTTCGCCACCCCGGGGACGCCCTCCATCAGCACGTGCCCGCCGGAGAGCAGGGCCACCAGCAGACCGGAGACGGCGGCGTCCTGGCCGACGACCGCCTTCGCCACCTCGGTCCGGACGGCGGAGAGCGCCTCGCGTGCCTCGCTGGCGCGGTGCTCGTACTCGTTCTCGTGCAGGATCTCGGTCATCGGCGGCGTACCTCGTCTTCCAGTTGCAGGAGCCGACGGCCGAGGTCGGCCAACGCGGAGTCGTTCGCGACAGTGGCGGGTGCGAGCAGGGCGTGGACCTCGTCGGTACGACGACCGGTGCGAGCGGCCACGGCGTGCACGATCTCGGACATCGGCGCGTCGGAGCGGCAGCGCGAGGTGCTCGGCGAGCCGGCGCTGCGTCGCGTGCCGCAGGATCGTCGCGGCGTGGCCACGGTCCCGGGCCCGGTGGTAGAGCCGGCCGCGGCTCTCCGTCGACTCGGCGGCGCGCACCACGACCGGCAACGGCTCGCGCACCAGCGGCCCGAACCGCCGCCCGCGCCAGACCAGGATCGCAAGGGTGCCGAGGAGCAGCAGCCACAGTGCCGGGTAGAGCCAGCGGGGGAGGAGCGAGGAGATGGAGACGCCGTCTCCGGCGGAGACGTCGGTCGGAGTCGGCGACGTACCAGACCAGCTTGGGGTGCTGGCCGAGCAGCCGCAGCGACAGAGCGGCGTTGTCCGCCTCGAGTCACGTGGTCGTTGCTGAGCACGTCGGGGGCCAGGAACAGCCAGAACTTCCGGTCGCCGGCCGGCCGGTGCAGGGCCACCGCGCCGCCGTCGCCGAAGCAGCCCGCGCCGGCCACCGCGGCGGCGAACGGTGCCCGGATGGTCAGCCCGTTGGCGACCGGCGTCGTCGCAGTTGGCGGACAGCTCGTCGGTGCCGAGGCTGCGCGGCTCCAGTCCGAACGCGTCCGCGAGCACCATGCTCTCGCCGACCACGACCACCGCGCCCGCGGACCGCGCCCGCGAGCGCAGCCGCCGCGAACGTGCTGCGGCCGAGCTGGATTGGGGTTGGTCACCACCACCGTCGTGTCCTTGTCGACCGGTGCGTCGACGGAACGCCCGCTCGCCGCGCACGACGCGGACGTCCACCCCGTGGTCGTCGAGCACCTTGGCGACCGCCTGGGCGCCCGCCGGAGCTTGGGGTTGCGGGGGTCGAGCGTCGCCACCGAAGCGGGCGTTGTCGCGGTTGACCACGGCCAGGCCCACGACCGCGACGACCAGCGCCAGGCCGAGGAGGAGCGGAGTCCGGTTGCGCCGGAGGACCTCGGTGGTCGGCCCGCTCATCGGGGCACCGCCGCCACCGGACCGCGGGCATCGCTTCCGTTGGTCGGGTTGGCACCCGTGAGCGCGCGACTCGAGGTCGAGCATCGCGCCGGCGCGCTCGCGGGTGGCGTGGTGGTCGCCGTATCGCGTCTCGTCGAAGACCCGGGCGGCCGTCTCCAGCCGGTCGGTGTACGACGGGAAGCGCGGGGCGGCGAGCGTGGTCACCTCGTGGGCGGTCGCGGCGGGCACGTCGTCCGACCAGCTGCCGCTCGACCAGACCGGCGGCCAGCGCCCGCATGCCCTCGACGACGGCGTCGTCCCAGACCCCGGTTGTCGTACGCCGCCCGCGCCAGCCGGCGGTGCTCGGCGGCCGTGCGCCGGACGTCGCCGAACACCGGCTCGGGCGGTGCGGTCGGCCGCCGGCGTTGCGCCGCAGCCGCGAGAGCACGAACACGAGCGAGCAGCGGCGACTAGCACCGTCAGCCCGAGCAGCACCGCGTCGCTGAGCCCCCCGAAGTTGCCGGTGCCGCCCTGCGACCTTGTCGAGCAGGTCCTGGAACCACTCCTGCATCCGCTCGCACGAGGTTCGGCTGGTACTCGCGCTCGCAGCAGCTCCGCGACGGAGCAGGTCGCGGGCGGTGTCGGGGTCGGGATGCAACGGGTCGCGCAGGGCCATCCCCGGAGGAGCGCGAACGACATCAGGACTGCCGCCGGGACTGGACGTGGTTGATCAGCTCGATGTCGAACCCCTCCTTGCGGAAGCGCTGGTCGACGTACTGCAGCACCGCGACCGCGCCGGCGAACGGACCGATGATCGCGCCGGAGACCACGGAGGCGACGTTGGAGCTCAGCAGCAGCCCGACCGTACCGCCGCCGCTCTGGAGGCCGAACGCGAGTCCGGCGCCCAGGAGCGCGAACGGCACCGCGATCACCTGGTTGACGATCACGGTCGCCAGGAAGGCGAGGAGGAAGACGCCGAGGATCCGCCAGAACTGGCCCCGGGCCAGCCGGCCGCTGCGGCGCAGGGCCGCGAAGACGCCCCGGCGTTCGACCACCACGATCGGGGCGGCGAGCTGGAACCACCGGACGTGGATCGCAAGTGCGGCGCACAGGGCCAGCAGCACGACGAACAGGCCGAGCAGCACGGCCAGCACCAGGCCGGCGGCGCTGTCGGACACGGCCACCCCGAGCAGGACCACCAGCAGGACCGGCACACCGACCACCGCGACGACGAGCAGACCCTCGAGCAGGGCGAGCCCGAGCAGCCGGAGCAGCCTGCCCTTGGCCTGCTGCCAGGCCTGGCCCGCGGTGAGCCGTCTCCCCGATGACGGCCCGGGTCACGACCGGCATGACCAGGCCGGTGACCACGATGCCGGCCAGGAAGCCGAAGATCGACGCGATCGAGGTTGGCGACGGTGATCCCGGCGTCGGCGAAGGGCGAGGAGTCGCCGGTGCGTGTCGAGCCCGGTCATCTGACCGGTGAGGCCGAGCACGATCGCGACCAGCGCCGGCAGCACCATGAAGCCGGCGGTGACCAGGGCGGCGACGCCGATCGTGGCCCGCGGGTTGCGCCGGATCGTGGTGAAGGCGCCGTCGAAGAAGTCGGTGAGGGTCAGCGGCCGCAGCGGCACCGTGCCCGGCTTGTGCAGCGGGCGTCCCCACGGGATGCCGTGCTGGGGCGGCTGTCGGCCGGGCCCGCCGACCATGGCCGGTCCGCCCGTGGCGGTCGGCGCCGCCCCGTGACCGACCCGGTACTCCGGGGCGTCGCCAGGAGGCGGCCACCCCGGCGGCGGCGGACCGGCTGGCGGCCCACCCGGGGGTGTCTGCCCTGCGCCGGGAGGTGGCGGATCGTGGTCGCTCATACGCGGCAGCCCCCCCGGAATGTGTGTGGTGACGATGTGGAGCCGGCGCTCGCCGGCGTGGACTGACATCCTTGCACCCGCTCCCCGTTCACGCGGGGCGTACAGATTTGGCGCAGGCGCCGATCTCTGCCAAACTGTTCCGGTTGCTCCGGCGGGATTGCCGGGGTGCGGCACATTGACTACTGAACAGGTTCTCCCGAACTCTGAGGGTTTGTCGCGTGTGCTCGCACCGCACCAGGAGATCCCGTTCAGCTCGACCCGGCACGACGGGGTCGGGTGGCCATCCACAACACCGACCAGATCGGATCTCGGTCTGTCGTGCGCCTGAACGGCACGACACGCCCGACCTCGGGGGTCGCTGTGGCGGGCCGGGTCGGGGCAGGCGGACGGACTCACCCAGAGCGTCCGATCAGACCGAGTGCGCGATGAAGAAAAGGACGAACGGGACCTATGGCGGGACAGAAGATCCGCATCAGGCTCAAGGCCTACGACCACGAGGTGATCGACACCTCGGCGCGGAAGATCGTGGACACCGTGACCCGGACGGGCGCGAAGGTGGCCGGCCCGGTGCCGCTGCCGACGGAGAAGAACGTCTACTGCGTCATCCGCTCGCCGCACAAGTACAAGGACAGCCGCGAGCACTTCGAGATGCGCACCCACAAGCGCCTCATCGACATCATCGACCCCACGCCGAAGACCGTCGACTCGCTGATGCGACTCGACCTGCCGGCCGGCGTCGACATCGAGATCAAGCTCTGAGTCCAGGAGATCTGATCATGAGCACTTTTGAACGCAACGTGAAGGGTCTGCTGGGCACCAAGCTCGGCATGACCCAGACGTGGGACGAGAACAACCGGATCGTGCCGGTGACCGTCGTCGCCGCGCAGACCAACGTGGTCACCCAGGTCCGCACCCCCGCGTCCGACGGCTACAACGCGATCCAGGTCGGCGTACGGCGAGGTCGACGGCCGCAAGGTCACCAAGCCGCAGGCGGGTCACTTCGCCAAGGCCGGCGTGACCCCGCGCCGCCACCTCGCCGAGATCCGCACCGCGGACGCCTCGGACGTACACCGTTGGCCAGGAGCTCGCGCCCGAGCTGTTCGCCGCGGGTGACGAGGTCGACGTGACCGGCACCAGCAAGGGCAAGGGCTACGCCGGTGTCATGAAGCGTCACGGCTTCCACGGCGTCGGCGCCTCCCACGGTGCCCACCGCAACCACCGCAAGCCGGGCTCGATCGGCGCCTGCGCCACGCCCGGCCGCGTGTTCAAGGGCATGCGGATGGCGGGCCGGATGGGCACGCGACACCGTCACCACCCAGAACGTCACCGTCCACGGCATCGACACCGAGCGGGGCCTGATCCTGCTCAAGGGTGCCGTCCCCGGTCCCAAGGGTGGCCTCGTGGTCATCCGCTCCGCTGCGAAGCGTCAGGAGGCTTCCGCCTGATGGCCGTCAAGACCGTCAACGTCGACCTCCCCGCGGAGATCTTCGACGTGCGAGACCAACATCCCGCTGATCCACCAGGTCGTGGTGGCCCAGCAGGCCGCCGCTCGCCAGGGCACGGCGTCCACCAAGACCCGTGGCGAGGTCCGCGGCGGTGGCCGCAAGCCCTACAAGCAGAAGGGCACCGGCCGCGCCCGTCAGGGCTCGACCCGGGCGCCGCAGTTCGCCGGCGGTGGCACCGTCCACGGCCCGCAGCCGCGCAGCTACGACCAGCGCACCCCCAAGAAGATGAAGGCCGCCGCCCTGCGTGGCGCCCTCTCCGACCGGGCCCGCGCCGGCCGTGTTCACGTGATCGAGGCGCTGGTCGAGGGCTCGAAGCCCTCCACCAAGGCCGCGGTCAAGGCCCTGACCGAGCTGTCCGGCACGCGCCGTCAGCTGATCATCCTCGAGCGTGAGGACGCGCTGACCTGGCTGTCGCTGCGCAACGTCGCGGGCGTGCACATCCTCGCCGTCGACCAGCTCAACACCTACGACGTGCTGCTGTCAGACGACGTGGTCTTCACCAAGGGCGCGTACGACGCGTTCGTGGGCGGCTCGTCCGTCTCCACGACCCCGCCGGCCACCGACGTCGAGGCCGGCTCCGCCGAGTCCAGCGACGAGTCTGACGCCGAGGAGGAGGAGGCGAAATGAGCACCCTGCACAAGGACCACCGCGACGTGCTGATCGCGCCGGTCGTCAGCGAGAAGAGCTACGGCCTGCTCGACAACAACAAGTACACGTTCCTGGTGCGGCCCGACGCCAACAAGACCGAGATCAAGATCGCGGTCGAGAAGGTGTTCGACGTCAAGGTCACCTCGGTCAACACGATGAACCGGTCCGGCAAGACCCGTCGTACCCGCTCGGGCGTCGGGCGTCGCGCCAACACCAAGCGCGCGATCGTCAGCCTCGCCGAGGGTCACCGCATCGACATCTTCGGGGGTCCGGTCTCCTGACCGGGCTGAGAGGAATCAGACATGGCTATCCGCAAGTACAAGCCGACCACCCCGGGCCGTCGCGGCTCGTCCGTGGCCGACTTCGTCGAGATCACGCGCACCACGCCGGAGAAGTCCCTGGTGCGGCCGCTGCCCAAGAAGGGCGGCCGCAACAACCAGGGCCGGATCACCACCCGGCACCAGGGTGGTGGCCACAAGCGCGCCTACCGCGTGGTCGACTTCCGTCGCTACGACAAGGACGGCGTCCCGGCGAAGGTCGCTCACATCGAGTACGACCCCAACCGCACCGCGCGCCTCGCGCTGCTGCACTACGCCGACGGCGAGAAGCGCTACATCATCGCGCCCACGGCATCGGTCAGGGCACCGCGATCGAGGCCGGGGTCAACGCCGACATCAAGCCCGGCAACAACCTGCCGCTGCGCAACATCCCGGTCGGTACGACCATCCACTGCATCGAGCTCCGGCCCGGTGGCGGCGCGAAGATCGCCCGCTCCGCCGGCAACTCGGCACAGCTGGTCGCCAAGGAGGGCTCCCGGGCCCAGCTCCGGATGCCGTCCGGCGAGATGCGCTACGTCGACGTCCGCTGCCGCGCGACGGTCGGCGAGGTCGGCAACGCCGAGCAGTCCAACATCAACTGGGGCAAGGCCGGCCGGATGCGCTGGAAGGGCAAGCGCCCGACCGTCCGCGGTGTCGTCATGAACCCGGTGGACCACCCGCACGGTGGTGGCGAGGGCAAGACCTCCGGTGGTCGCCACCCGGTCTCGCCCTGGGGCAAGCCCGAGGGCCGCACGCGCAAGCGCAAGGCCAGCGACGCCCTGATCGTCCGCCGCCGCAAGTCCGGCAAGAACAGGAAGTAACGACAGATGCCTCGCAGCCTGAAGAAGGGCCCCTTCGTCGACGACCACCTGATCAAGAAGGTGGACGCGCAGAACGACGCCGGGACCCACAACGTGATCAAGACCTGGTCGCGTCGCTCGATGATCGTGCCGGCCATGATCGGTCACACGCTCGCCGTGCACGACGGCCGCAAGCACGTCCCGGTGTTCGTGACCGACTCCATGGTCGGACACAAGCTGGGCGAGTTCGCGCCGACCCGCACCTACCGCGGGCACGTCAAGGACGACCGGAAGAGCCGCCGCCGCTGATCGCGGTGGCAGAGGAGAGAGAGCAATGAGCGTTACCGAACGCCGGCGCACGAGCGCCCGTCGCGATTCGCTGCTCGGCGACGAGCCGGGGGCGTTCGCCTCCGCGCGCTTCGTCCGGATCACCCCGATGAAGGCACGACGGGTCGTGGACATGGTCCGCGGCCTGCCGGTGGACGACGCCCTGGCCCTGCTGCAGTTCGCGCCGCAGGCCGCCAGCGAGACCGTCTACAAGGTCCTCGAGTCGGCCGTGGCCAACGCCGAGGGCACCGAGGACCTCGACCGCGCGACGCTGGTCGTCACCAAGGCGATGGTCGACGAGGGTCCGACGATGAAGCGGTGGCGTCCGCGCGCCCAGGGCCGGGCCACCCGGATCCTCAAGCGCACCAGCCACATCACGCTGGTCGTCGAGCCCGCCGCACTGACGACCACGTCGCAGACCAGAAGAAGGGGCGGAACGCCTGATGGGCCAGAAGATCAACCCGAACGGCTTCCGTCTCGGCATCTCCACCGACCACAAGAGCCGCTGGTACGCCGACAAGCTGTACAAGTCCTACGTCGGTGAGGACGTCGCGATCCGCAAGCTCCTGTCCAAGGGCATGGAGCGGGCCGGTATCTCCAAGGTCGAGATCGAGCGCACCCGTGACCGGGTGCGGGTCGACATCCACACCGCGCGTCCCGGGCATCGTGATCGGTCGCCGTGGCGCCGAGGCCGACCGCATCCGCGGCGAGCTCGAGAAGCTCACCGGCAAGCAGGTGCAGCTGAACATCCTCGAGGTCAAGCAGCCCGAGATCGACGCGCAGCTGGTCGCCCAGGGTGTCGCCGAGCAGCTCGCCGGTCGTGTGCAGTTCCGTCGCGCCATGAAGAAGGCCATGCAGACCTCGATGCGCTCCGGCGCCAAGGGCATCCGGATCCAGTGCTCGGGTCGCCTCAACGGCGCCGAGATGTCGCGCTCGGAGTTCTACCGCGAGGGCCGCGTGCCCCTGCACACGCTCCGCGCCGACATCGACTACGGCTTCTACGAGGCCAAGACCACCTTCGGCCGGATCGGCGTGAAGGTCTGGATCTACAAGGGCGAGGTCGCGGGCACCCGCGCCGAGCGCGAGGCCCAGGCGGCCGCGCGCGCCGGTGCGCCGGGCCGTGGCCGTGGCGGTGCGCGTGACGCCCGTGGTGGCGCCGCCGACCGTCCCACCCGTGGCAGCCGGCCGACCCGCGCCGACCGTCCGCAGACGACGCCCCCGCGGCGGCTGCCCCCACACCGAGGCCGCTCCGGCAGAGACCGCACCCACCGGACAGGAGGGCTGAGCGCCATGTTGATGCCTCGCAGGGTCAAGCACCGCAAGCAGCACCACCCCAAGCGGACCGGTGCCGCCAAGGGCGGCACGAAGCTCGCGTTCGGTGACTACGGGATCCAGGCGACCGAGCCGGCCTACGTCACCAACCGTCAGATCGAGTCCGCGCGTATCGCGATGACCCGTCACATCAAGCGTGGCGGCAAGGTGTGGATCAACATCTACCCCGACCGTCCGCTGACCAAGAAGCCCGCCGAGACCCGCATGGGTTCCGGCAAGGGCTCGCCCGAGTGGTGGGTCGCCAACGTCAAGCCCGGCCGGATCATGTTCGAGCTGTCCGGTGTCGCACGAGGACATCGCCCGTGAGGCGATGCGCCGTGCGATCCACAAGCTTCCGATGAAGTGCCGGTTCGTGAGTCGTGAGGCAGGTGAATTCTGATGAGCCAGCAACAACCTGGCTGGTCGAGCTCGACGAGCTGACCGACGTCGACCTCGAGACCAAGCTGCGTGAGTCCAAGGAAGAGCTGTTCAACCTGCGCTTCCAGGCCGCCACCGGCCAGCTCGAGAGCCACGGTCGGCTCCGCCTCGGTCAAGAAGGACATCGCCCGGATCTACACCGTGGTGCGTGAGCGCGAGCTCGGCATCCGCACCGCGCCGGGTGCCGCTAAGGAGAATGACGCATGAGTGACAGCACCGCGGCCGACGAGGCACGCACCGCCCCGCAAGGTCCGCGAGGGCCTGGTCGTGAGCGACAAGATGGACAAGACCGTGGTCGTCTCCGTCGAGGACCGTGTCAAGCACGCCCTCTACGGCAAGGTCCTGCGTCGTACGTCGAAGCTGAAGGCCCACGACGAGCAGAACTCGTGTGGCGTCGGCGACCGCGTCCTGATCATGGAGACCCGCCCGCTCAGCGCCACCAAGCGCTGGCGCGTCGTGGAGATCCTCGAGAAGGCCAAGTAAGCCGCGTCCCGTCCGAGCGGACCCAAGGCAAACCGTTCCCCCAGGCTCGCGCAGACGTCGTGAGAACCGGGGCGACAAAGGAGAAACAGCAATGATCCAGCAGGAGTCGCGACTCAAGGTCGCCGACAACACCGGTGCGAAGGAGATCCTCTGCATCCGTGTGCTCGGCGGCTCGGGTCGGCGCTACGCCGGTATCGGTGACGTCATCGTCGCCACCGTCAAGGACGCGATCCCCGGTGGCAACGTCAAGAAGGGCGACGTCGTCAAGGCCGTGATCGTGCGCACCGTCAAGGAGCGCCGTCGTCCGGACGGTTCCTACATCCGCTTCGACGAGAACGCCGCCGTGATCCTCAAGAGCGACGGCGAGCCGCGAGGCACCCGCATCTTCGGCCCCGTGGGCCGCGAGCTGCGCGAGAAGAAGTTCATGAGGATCATTTCGCTGGCTCCGGAGGTGCTCTGATGAGCGTCAACATCAAGAAGGGTGACACCGTCAAGGTGATCGCCGGCAAGGACAAGGGCGTCGAGGGCAAGGTGATCGCCGTCCTCCGCGAGGAGGACCGGGTCATCGTCGAGGGCGTCAACCGGGTCAAGAAGCACACCAAGACCGTCGACCAGGGCGGTCGTGCCGGGCAAGACCGGCGGCATCGTGACCACCGAGGCGGCCATCCACATCTCCAACGTGATGCTGGTGTCCGGCAAGGGCACGACGCGGATCGGCTTCCGCCGCGACCAGGTCGACCAAGACGCCGCGCCGACGGCTCGACGTACGACGCGCAGCGCAGCACGCGCATCGCGCGCAAGACGGGTGAAGAGATCTGATGACCGAGACCACTATCGAGACGAGACCGGCCGAGGCGGGCACCGCGTGACCCGCCGCGCCTCAAGACGCGCTACCGCGAGGAGATCCTGCCCGCGCTGCGCGAGCAGTTCGAGTACGCCAACGTCATGCAGGTGCCCGGCCTGACCAAGATCGTGGTCAACATGGGCGTCGGCGAGGCGGCCCGCGACTCCAAGCTGATCGAGGGTGCGGTCACCGACCTCACCGCGATCACCGGCCAGAAGCCGCAGGTCACCAAGGCCCGCAAGTCCATCGCGCAGTTCAAGCTGCGCGAGGGCATGCCGATCGGCGCGCACGTCACGCTGCGCGGCGACCGGATGTGGGAGTTCCTCGACCGGCTGCTGTCCCTGGCGCTGCCCCGGATCCGCGACTTCCGCGGTCTCTCCGACCGGCAGTTCGACGGCCGTGGCAACTACACGTTCGGCCTGACCGAGCAGGTCATGTTCCACGAGATCGACCAGGACCGGATCGACCGCTCGCGGGGCATGGACATCACGGTCGTCACCACGGCCACGAACGACGACGAGGGTCGCGCGCTGCTCAAGCAGCTCGGCTTCCCCTTCAAGGAGAACTGACATGGCGAAGACCGGACTGAAGGTCAAGGCGGCGCGCAAGCCGAAGTTCAAGGTCCGCGGCTACACCCGCTGCCAGCGCTGCGGCCGTCCCAAGGCGGTCTACCGCAAGTTCGGCCTGTGCCGGATCTGCCTGCGGGAGATGGCCCACCGGGGCGAGCTGCCCGGCGTCACCAAGAGCTCCTGGTAACACCCCCATCTTTTTCACCACCGAACGCTGCAGGTCCGGCGTGATGCCGGAAACCACAACGAGAAAGGGCCGATGAGGCCATGACCATGACCGACCCGATCGCAGACATGCTGACGCGTCTGCGCAACGCCAACCAGGCGTACCACGACGCTGTGCAGCATGCCGTACAGCAAGCTGAAGGCCGGCGTCGCCGAGATCCTCCAGCAGGAGGGCTACATCACCTCCTGGAAGGTCGAGGACAACGTCGACGCCAACGGCGGTCCCGCCGTCGGCAAGACGCTCGTCGTCACGCTGAAGTACGGCCGCAACCGCGAGCGCTCCATCGCCGGCGTCCGCCGGATCAGCAAGCCCGGCCTGCGCGTCTACGCGAAGAGCACCGGCCTGCCCAAGGTGCTCGGCGGCCTCGGCGTCGCGATCATCTCGACCAGCCAGGGGCTGCTCACCGACCGTCAGGCGAACTCGAAGGGCGTGGGTGGGGAAGTCCTCGCCTACGTCTGGTGAGACCAGGACCAGGAGGAGACACGCAATGTCGCGCATTGGCAAGCTTCCGGTAGCGGTCCCGTCCGGTGTCGACGTCACCGTCGAGTCGAGCACGGTCACCGTCAAGGGCCCCAAGGGCACCCTGTCGCACACCGTCGCGGCCCCGATCACGGTCGACCGTGGCGACGACGGCGCGCTCGAGGTCAAGCGTCCCGACGACGAGCGCAACAGCCGCTCGCTGCACGGGCTCACCCGCACCCTGATCGCCAACATGGTGACCGGGGTGACCGACGGCTACGAGAAGAAGCTCGAGATCGTGGGCGTCGGCTACCGCGTCCTGTCCAAGGGTCCGACCCAGCTCGAGTTCCAGCTCGGCTACTCGCACTCGATCACGTTCAACGCCCCCGACGGCATCACCTTCACCGTCGACGGGCCCACCAGGCTCGGTGTCCAGGGCATCGACAAGCAGCTGGTCGGCGAGGTCGCTGCCAACATCCGCAAGCTGCGCAAGCCGGAGCCCTACAAGGGCAAGGGCGTTCGCTACGCGGGCGAGCAGGTCCGCCGCAAGGTCGGAAAGGCTGGTAAGTGACGTGCCATCGCACTCAAGGCCCACAAGCACACGAGCGACCGCGCAGCGTCGCGGATGCGTCGCCAGATCCGGGGCCGCAAGAAGGTCGCCGGCACGTCGGAGCGTCCGCGGCTCGTGGTCACGCGCTCACGAAGCACATCACCGTGCAGGTCGTCGACGACCTGGTCGGCAAGACGCTCGCGTCGGCGTCCTCCATGGAGGCCGACCTGCGCTCGCTCGACGGTGACAAGACCGCCAAGGCCAAGCGCGTCGGCGAGCTCGTCGCCGAGCGGGCCAAGGCCGCCGGTGTCGAGGGCGTGGTCTTCGACCGCGCCGGCAACAAGTACCACGGCCGCGTCGCGGCACTCGCCGACGGCGCCCGCGAGGGCGGCCTGACGTTCTGATGGCGACGGACCGTAGCACGACATGACAGTCAAGGGAGAGATCTGATGAGCGGATCCCAGCAGCGCGGACAGCGCGCCGGTGGTGACGCCGTGGTGGGCGCGACGACCGTCGCGGCCAGCCGGCCGACAAGACCGCCTACATCGAGCGGGTCGTCGCGATCAACCGCGTCGCCAAGGTCGTCAAGGGTGGTCGTCGCTTCAGCTTCACCGCCCTCGTGATCGTCGGTGACGGCGACGGCATGGTCGGCGTCGGCTACGGCAAGGCCAAGGAGGTGCCCGCGGCGATCGCCAAGGGTGTCGAGGAGGCGAAGAAGAACTTCTTCCGCGTCCCCCGCAGCCAGGGCACCATCCCGCACCCGGTCCAGGGCGAGAAGGCCGCCGGCGTCGTGCTGCTGCGTCCCGCCGCTCCCGGTACCGGTGTCATCGCCGGTGGTCCGGTGCGCGCGGTGCTCGAGTGCGCCGGCATCCACGACGTCCTGAGCAAGTCGCTCGGCTCGTCGAACCAGATCAACATCGTGCACGCGACCGTCGAGGCGCTGCGGATGCTGGAGGAGCCCGAGGCCGTGGCCGCGCGTCGTGGCCTGCCCGTCGAGGACGTCGCCCCGGCCGCGCTGCTGCGCGCGCGCGCCGAGGGCATCGCCGCACCGGCAGGGGCTGGTGCATGATGCCGCGGCTCAAGGTCAAGCAGAAGAAGTCGACCATCGGCTGCAAGAAGAACCAGCGCGACACGCTTGCGCTCGCTGGGTCTGAAGCGGATCGGTGACGTCGTCGTCAAGGAGGACCGCCCGGAGTTCCGGGGCATGGTCCACACCGTCCGTCACCTGGTGACGGTCACCGTCATGAAGGAGGTGGAGTGAGATGACGCTCAAGCTGCATCACCTGCGCCCGGCTCCCGGGCGCCAAGACCGCCAAGACCCGTGTGGGTCGCGGTGAGGGCTCCAAGGGCAAGACCGCCGGTCGCGGTACCAAGGGCACCAAGGCCCGCTACCAGGTTCCGGCCGCCTTCGAGGGTGGCCAGATGCCGATCCACATGCGGCTCCCGAAGCTGCAAGGGCTTCAAGAACCCGTTCCAGGTCGAGTTCCAGGTCGTCAACCTCGACCGGATCGGCGCGCTGTTCCCCGACGGCGGCGCCGTCGGTGTCGACGAGCTGGTCGCCAAGGGTGCGGTCCGCAAGGGCCAGCCGGTCAAGGTCCTCGGCCAGGGCGACCTCGGCGTCGCCGTCCAGGTCACCGCGCACAAGTTCTCGGCCTCGGCCAAGGAGAAGATCGCCGCTGCCGGCGGCTCCACGACCGAGCTCTGAGCGTCGCCGTGGCCGCCGGCACGTCCGACGGGCAGACTGACCCGTCGCCGCGCGTCGCGGCGCGGTCGTTCTGCCCTGTTAGGCTTCCACGGGCTCCGAGTTGCGCCGCGCTCGTGGGCGCGCTCGCATCGGCCCACCGCTGAACTGAGAAGAGGATTCACGTGCTGGGCGCCTTCGCCAACGCATTCCGGACACCGGACCTGCGCAAGAAGCTGCTGTTCGTCCTGTTCATCATCGCCATCTTCCGTCTCGGGTCCCAGATCCCGACGCCCGGGCGTCAACGTCGCCAACGTGCAGGACTGCTTCGAGCAGGCGTCGAAGGAGGGCGGGATCTACAACCTGATCAACCTGTTCTCCGGTGGCGCGCTCCTCCAGCTCACCATCTTCGCGCTCGGGATCATGCCGTACATCACGGCGAGCATCATCCTGCAGCTGCTGGTGGTGGTGATCCCGCGGCTGGAGGCCCTCAAGAAGGAGGGCCAGGCCGGCCAGACCAAGATCACCCAGTACACCCGCTACCTCACGCTGGCCCTGGCGATCCTGCAGGCGACCGGCATCGTGGCCCTGGCCCGCTCCGGCAACCTGCTCCAGGGCTGCACCAAGGAGCTGGTCTACGACCAGGACGATCAGCACCGCGGTGATCATGGTGATCACCATGACCGCCGGCACCGCCGTGATCATGTGGCTCGGCGAGCTGATCACCGACCGCGGCATCGGCAACGGCATGTCGATCCTGATCTTCACCCAGGTCGTCGCCCGCTTCCCCGCCGAGCTGTGGCAGCTGCGGATCGCCAAGGGCTGGTTCATCTTCGCCGCCGTGATCGTGGTCGGCTTCGCGATCATCGCGGCCGTGATCTTCATCGAGCAGGCGCAGCGCCGGATCCCCGTGCAGTACGCCCGGCGGATGGTGGGGCGCAAGATGTTCGGCGGCTCCTCGACGTACATCCCGCTCAAGGTCAACCAGGCCGGCGTGATCCCGGTGATCTTCGCCTCGAGCCTGCTCTACCTGCCGGCGATGATGGTCCAGTTCAACCAGAACACCACAGCCCGGTCGATGAACTGGATCGCGACGTACTTCGTGCGGGGCGACCACCCGCTGTACATGATCGCGTACTTCCTGCTGATCGTGTTCTTCACCTACTTCTACGTCGCGATCACCTTCAACCCGGAGGAGGTCGCCGACAACATGAAGAAGTACGGAGGCTTCATCCCCGGGATCCGGGCGGGCAAGCCGACCGAGGAGTACCTCAACTACGTCCTGTCCCGCATCACGCTGCCCGGCGCGCTGTACCTCGGGTCTGATCGCCCTGATCCCGTTGGTCGCGCTCGCGCTGGTCAACGCCACCCAGAACTTCCCGTTCGGCGGCACCTCGCTGCTGATCATGGTCGGCGTCGCGCTCGACACGGTGAAGCAGATCGAGAGCCAGCTCCAGCAGCGCAACTACGAAGGATTCCTGCGCTAGTGCGACTGATCTTCATGGGCCCGCCCGGTGCGGGCAAGGGCACCCAGGCCTCGGCTGGTCGCGGGCCACTTCTCGATCCCCGCGATCTCCACCGGTGACATCTTCCGCGACCAACGTCTCCAAGGGCACCGAGCTCGGGGTCGAGGCGCAGCGCTTCATGGACGCCGGCGAGTACGTCCCCGACGAGATCACCAACGAGATGGTCCGCAACCGGATCGACGAGCCCGACGCCGAGCGCGGGCTTCCTGCTCGACGGCTACCCGCGCACGCTGGCGCAGGTGGAGGAGCTCGACGGGATGATCAAGCACACCGGCCACGCGCTCGACGCCGTCGTGGTGCTCACCGTCGACGCCGAGGAGCTGGTCCAGCGGCTGCTCCAGCGGGCCGAGACCGAGGGTCGCGCCGACGACACCGAGGACGTCGTACGCCGTCGCCAGGAGGTCTACGCCGAGCAGACCGCCCCGCTGATCGACGTCTACCGCGGCCGCGGGCTGCTGATCGAGGTCGACGGCATGGGCGAGGTCGACGAGGTGACCGAGCGGATCTTCGCCGCGCTCGACGACGTCTCCGAGAGCTGACCGCGGTGCACCTGCCGATGGGCTTCCGCGACCGCGGCATCGAGATCAAGACGCCCGACCAGATCGAGAAGATGCGCGTCGCCGGCCTGCTGACCGGTGAGACGCTCGAGATGCTGCGCGCCGCCGTACGTCCCGGCATCACCACCGGCGAGCTCGACGCGATCGCCGAGGACCACATCCGCTCGCACGGCGGTGTCCCGTCGTTCAAGGGCTACAGCCACCCGCCCTTCCCGGCCACGATCTGCGCGTCGGTCAACGACCAGGTCGTGCACGGCATCCCGGGCGACCGGGTGCTCGCGCGACGGCGACGTGATCTCGATCGACTGCGGCGCGATCGTCGACGGCTGGCACGGCGACGCCGCGATCACGGTGGCCGTCGGGCGAGGTGCCTGCCGAGGTCGACCGAGCTGATGCGGGTCACCGAGGGCTCGATGTGGGCCGGCTTCGCCGCCGCCCGGCTCGGCGGCCGGGTCAGCGACATCTCGCACGCCGTCGAGTCCTACGTCCGCGAGCGCGGCGACTACGGGATCCTCGAGGAGTTCACCGGCCACGGCATCGGCACCGCGATGCACCAGCCGCCCAACGTGCCCAACTACGGCCGAGCCGGCCGTGGACCGAAGCTCGAGCGCGGGCTGGCGCTGGCGGTGGAGCCGATGGTCACGCTCGGCAGCAAGCACACGGCGCTCGACGACGACGAGTGGACCGTGCGTGACCGAGGACGGCAGCTGGGCGGCGCACTTCGAGCACACGTTCACGCTGACCCCCAACGGCGCCTGGATCCTGACCGCGGTCGACGGCGGCGAGGCGATGCTGGCCGAGCTCGGCGTCCCGTACGGCGGGCCACTAGCGCCGCGTCCGATGCGCCCGTTCCTGCTGCTGTCGATCCGGGCCGAGGAAGCCGCCGCCGTCGACGAGCACGACGCGTTCCGACGGGCCACCGGGCTGGCCGACGCCGACCTGCACCGGGTGCAGCTCGACCGGACGCCGCTCGGCGCCGTCGACCTCGACGACTGGTCCGGCATCCTGCTCGGCGGCGGCGCGTTCAACGCCAGCGACCCGGAGGACGTCCAAGTCCGCGGTGCAGCGCCGGGTCGAGGGCGAGCTCGGCCGCGCTGCTCGACGACGTCGTCGCCGGCCGACTTCCCGTTCCTGGGCGCCTGCTACGGGATCGGCGTGCTCGGCACCCATCAGCGCGGCGATGGTCGACCGCGCGCACCCGGAACCGGTCGGGCCGCTGTCGGTCTCGCTCACCGACGCCGGGCACGGCCGACCCGCTGTTCGCCGGCGTGCCCCGGCGATTTCGCGGCGTACGGCGGGCACAAGGAGGCGATGGCCGACGCTGCCGGCAGGCGCCGTGCTGCTGGCCGAGTCGGCGGCCTGCCCGGTGCAGGCGTTCCGGGTGGGCCGCAACGTCTACGCCACCCAGTTCCACCCCGAGCTCGACCTGGTCGGCATCCGCACCCGGATCGACGTCTACCGCCACGCCGGCTACTTCGAGCCCGACCAGGCCGACGTGCTGCACGGCGCGCGCCGCCGAGGTCGAGGTCACCCACCCGGTGGCCCTGCTGCGCAACTTCGTGGCCGTCGCACGCCGCTGAGCCCCGGGCCGGAATCCGGGCAGCGGTCCGTCGCGTTGGGCCTGACGTGACCCTCAAGCTCTCCGTCCTCGACCTGGTGCCGGTGCGCACCGACCAGACCAGCGGCGACGCGCTGCGCGCGACGCTCTCGGCCTGGCCGCGGTCGCCGACGACCTCGGCTACCACCGGTACTGGCTGGCCGAGCACCACAACATGCCGGCCGTCGCGGCCACCAACCCGCCGGTGCTGATCGCGATGGTCGCGGCCGCGACCGTCGCGGATCCGGGTCGGCTCCGGCGGCGTGATGCTGCCGAACCACGCCCCGCTGGTGGTCGCCGAGCAGTTCGGGCTGCTCGAGGCGGCGTACCCCGGCCGGATCGACCTCGGGCATCGGTCGGGCGCCGGGCAGCGACCCGGTCACCAGCTGGGCGCTGCGGCACGGTGCGGGTGGCGTCGACGACGAGGCGGTCAACCGCTTCCCCGAGTACGTCGCGCAACGTGATCGCGATGCTCGAGCCCGGACGGCGTCGGCCTCGACGTGCGGCGGCCGCACCTACCCGCTGCGGGCGACCCCGGTCGCGACCTCGACGCCGCCGGTCTGGCTGCTCGGCTCCTCCGACTACTCCGCGCGCCTGGCGGCCGCGCAGGGCCTGCCCTACGTCTTCGCGCACCACTTCTCCGGCAGCGGCACGGCCGAGGCGCTGGCGCTCTACCGCGACGGGTTCGGCCGTCCGGCCAGCGTGGCGACCGCCGACGACCTTCCTCACCGCCAACGTCGTGGTCGCGGAGACCGACGAGGAGGCCGAGCGGCTGGCGCGGCCGCAGCTGCTGGCGATGCTGGCGCTGCGCACCGGCGGCGAGCTCGCGGCCGCAGCGGCTGGTCGAGGCGGCCGAGGCCGTCGTCGTACCTGCCCGAGCACGCGGAGCTGTTCGCCGGCGATGCGCCGCCGCTGGCTGGTCGGCTCGCCGACCGGGTGGCCGGCGCCGGTGCGCGACGCTCGCCGAACGGTACGACGTCGACGAGGTGATGGTGCACCCGGTCGCCGGTGCCTACGACGGCACCGACGCCGACGCCTCCCCGGCCCGCGAGGAGTCGCTGCGGCTGCTCGCCAGGTGCTCGTAGAGGCCGACGCCGATTAGGGATTCCGGGCGCGGCTCTAAACTGACGGGTCGGCCCAACGTGGGCCCGTTTCGTGGTGCCTCGCGGCTGCCCGTCGTACCGCCCGATCCGCTCGTTCGAGCTGGTTGGCGTGCGCCCGGGAAGAGGTGCCCGGACGACCCACGAGGTCCACTGGCTCAGCAGGAGCCAGGCGGTTCCCGGATCCGACTGCAGCGACGACGGTAGACGTACGGCGACAACAGATTGTGGAGGACATGCCGAAGAAAGAAGGCGTGATCGAGATGGAGGGCTCCGTCGTGGAGGCCCTTCCCAACGCCATGTTCCGTGTGGAGCTCTCCAACGGACACAAGGTGCTCGCCCACATCAGCGGCAAGATGCGCCAGCACTACATCCGGATCCTCCCCGAGGACCGCGTGGTGGTGGAGCTCTCGCCGTACGACCTCACCCGGGGTCGCATCGTCTACCGCTACAAGTAAGCACGCCGAGCCGAGCAAGAGAGGGCTGACATGAAGGTCAACCCGAGCGTCAAGCCGATCTGTGACAAGTGCAAGGTGATCCGTCGCCACGGCCGCGTCATGGTGATCTGCGAGAACCCTCGCCACAAGCAGAGGCAAGGCTGAGCCTGACTGCTGCCACCGCAGCACCCACAACTGAACAACCATCAACGTGATCGCTTAGGCCGCCGTCACCGACGGGCGAATCACCCCGGAACGGATGGCCGGGACCCACACCTGAGGCGTGGGATGCGACACGACCAGACCACCGGATCGAAGGCTCAGCCCGAAGGAAACCGCCATCACATGGCACGCCTCGTTGGTGTCGACCTCCCGCGCGACAAGCGCATCGAGATCGCACTCACCTACATCTACGGCATCGGCCGTACCCGCGCCCAGCAGCTCCTGGCCGCCACCGGGGTCGACCCGGACGCCCGCGTCCACACGCTGGGTGACGAGGAGCTGGTCAAGCTCCGCGACGAGATCGAGGCGAACTTCAAGATCGAGGGTGACCTCCGTCGCGAGGTCCAGGCCGACATCCGTCGCAAGATCGAGATCGGCAGCTACCAGGGTCGCCGCCACCGCCAGGGCCTTCCGGTCCGCGGTCAGCGCACCAAGACCAACGCTCGCACCCGCAAGGGTCCGAAGCGCACCGTCGCCGGCAAGAAGAAGGCCAAGTGACCCGTCGGTCACGGCCTCCCCACTCGATCTCACCGACCAGCTACCCAGAAGGAATCTGAATGCCTCCCAAGAGCCGCCAGGCCGGCGCCAAGAAGGTGCGCCGCAAGGAGAAGAAGAACATCGCTCAGGGCGAAGCCCACATCAAGAGCACGTTCAACAACACCATCGTCACGATCACCGACCCCACCGGTGCCGTCATCTCGTGGGCCTCTGCCGGCACCGTCGGCTTCAAGGGCTCGCGCAAGTCCACCCCGTTCGCCGCGCAGATGGCCGCCGAGGCCGCCGGTCGCCGGGCGATGGACCACGGCATGAAGAAGATCGACGTCTTCGTCAAGGGCCCGGGCTCGGGCCGCGAGACCGCGATCCGGTCGCTGGGTGCGATCGGCCTCGAGGTCGGCACCATCCAGGACGTCACGCCCACCCCCCACAACGGTTGCCGCCCGCCCAAGCGCCGGCGCGTCTGACCCGAGACCACGAAGGAGACTGAGCCATGGCCCGCTACACCGGTCCCATGACCAAGAAGTCGCGCCGTCTCGGTGTCGACCTCGTCGGCGGAGACGCTGCTTTCGAGCACCGTCCCTACGCTCCCGGCCAGCACGGACGTGCCCGGATCAAGGAGAGCGAGTACCGCAACCAGCTGCAGGAGAAGCAGAAGGCCCGCTTCACCTACGGCGTGATGGAGAAGCAGTTCCACAACTACTACGACGAGGCCAGCCGTCGTCCCGGCAAGACCGGTGACAACCTGCTGCAGCTGCTCGAGTGCCGCCTCGACAACGTCGTCTACCGCGCCGGCTTCGCCCGCACCCGCCGCCACGCCCGGCAGCTGGTCGTGCACGGCCACTTCCTGGTCAACGGCCACAAGGTGGACATCCCGTCGTACCAGGTCTCGGCGCACGACGTCATCGACGTCCGGGAGAAGTCCCTGGAGATGACCCCGTTCATCGTGGCTCGCGAGACCCACGGCGAGCGGATCGTCCCGGCCTGGCTCGAGGCGCTCCCGACCCGGATGCGGGTGCTCGTGCACTCGATCCCGGTGCGTGCGCAGATCGAGCTCCCGGTCCAGGAGCAGCTCATCGTCGAGTACTACTCGAAGAAGTAACCGCCAACTCAATACGCACCACGCCGGGGGGACGGTCGCACGTCCCCGCGGTGCCTTCCTCCTCAACAACTGAAGTTCGAGTCCGTCAAATAGCGGGTGGGCTCGGAAAGGAAACAAGCAGTGCTCATCGCTCAGCGCCCGACCCTGTCGGAAGATTCCGTCGACGAGTTCCGTTCGCGGTTCGTGATCGAGCCGCTGGAGCCCGGCTTCGGCTACACGCTCGGCAACTCGCTCCGCCGTACCCTCCTGTCCTCGATCCCTGGTGCCTCGGTCACCAGCATCAAGGTGGACACGGCACTCCACGAGTTCTCGACGATCGAGGGCGTCAAGGAAGACGTCACCGAGATCATCCTCAACCTCAAGGGCCTCGTCGTCTCCTCGGAGCACGACGAGCCGGTCACCATGTACCTGCGCAAGCAGGGTGCCGGCGACGTCACCGCTGCCGACATCGCGCCGCCGGCCGGTGTCGAGGTGCACAACCCCGACCTGAAGATCGCGACCCTGAACGACAAGGGCAAGCTCGAGATGGAGCTCGTCGTCGAGCGTGGCCGCGGCTACGTCAGCTCGGTCCAGAACAAGGGTGCGGACAACGAGATCGGCCGGATGCCGGTCGACTCGATCTACTCGCCGGTCCTCAAGGTGACCTACAAGGTCGAGGCCACCCGTGTCGAGCAGCGCACCGACTTCGACAAGCTCGTGATCGACGTCGAGACCAAGCCGTCGATCCGTCCCCGCGACGCGATCGCGTCGGCCGGCAAGACGCTGGTCGAGCTGTTCGGCCTGGCCCGCGAGCTCAACGTCGAGGCCGAGGGCATCGACATCGGCCCGTCGCCCGTCGACGAGCAGCTGGCCGCCGACCTCGCCCTGCCGGTCGAGGACCTGCAGCTGACCGTCCGGTCCTACAACTGCCTCAAGCGTGAGGGCATCCACACCGTGGGTGAGCTCATCTCGCGCTCGGAGCAGGACCTGCTCGACATCCGCAACTTCGGTGCGAAGTCGATCGACGAGGTCAAGGCCAAGCTGCACGAGATGGGCCTGTCCCTCAAGGACAGCGCTCCCGGCTTCGACCCGTCCGCCCACCTCGCGGCGTACGACGACGAGGACTTCGACGAGGGTTCCCTCGAGGACGAGCAGTACTGACCCGCACCTGCCGCCATCTATCCCGGTACCTGACACGGCCGGGGAGAAACGAGAGAACGCAATGCCTACTCCCAAGAAGGGTGCCCGCCTCGGCGGCAGCCCGGCCCACCAGCGGCTGATCCTGTCGAACCTCGCCACGGCGCTGTTCGAGCACGGCCGGATCACCACCACCGAGGCCAAGGCGCGCGTGCTGCGTCCGGTCGCGGAGAAGCTGATCACCAAGGCCAAGAAGGGCGACCTGCACAACCGGCGCGAGGTCCTCAAGACCATCCACGACAAGTCGGTCGTGCACATCCTCTTCACCGAGATCGGTCCCTGCCGTTCGCGGAGCGGCCGGGTGGCTACACCCGGATCACCAAGATCGGTCCCCGCAAGGGCGACAACGCGCCGATGGCCGTGATCGAGCTGGTGACCGAGTCCTACACGCCGTCCGCGCCGAAGGCGAAGAAGGCCGCTCCGGCCAAGGTCGAGCGCCGAGCCGGTCGAGGCCCCCGTCGAGGAGACGGCCGACGAGGTCGTCGAGACCGAGGCGGACGACAGAGGCCCGCCGCCGGTTCCCACGCCCCGCTCGAGGACGCCGACGAGGCGCCCGAGGGCTTCCCGATCAAGGGCAACCAGGACTCGATGAAGTACCACGAGCCCGACGGCCAGTGGTTCGAGCAGACCGATCGCCGAGGTCTGGTTCGACTCGGCCGCCTCCGCCGAGGCCGCCGGCTACACGAAGGCCGGCGAGTAGCACCTCCACGTCGCCTGACAGGGCCCGTCATCCGCGCTGCGGGTGGCGGGTCTTGTGCGTGCCGGGGCGGTCCACTCGGGCTGCGGCCCGCAGCCCGACGGTGCGCGGCGCGCCAGCCGACCGCGCCTCTGCGTTGCTCAAGGCAGCCAGGTGGGCGTGCACCAGTGGCACCACGGAGGCGCCCTCGCCGTACGCGGCGGCGACCCGCTTCATGGAGCCTCCGCGCACGTCGCCGGCGGCGAAGACGCCCGGCACCGTGGTGGACAGGTTGGCCGGCGGCAGCGACGTCGCGCCGTGGGCACGATCGAGCGCCACTCGGCGATCGCCGGGAAGATCTCGGAGTCCGGCAGCGCCGACTCGGTCACGAGCAGCGGGATGGGGGCACCCTCGGCGACCAGCGAGCGCAGGGCGGCGCTGGTCTCCGCGGCCGAGGCGCAGGAGCGGACGGCGTAGTCGCGGGTGTAGCGGGCGAACTCACTCGTCGAGGACATCGGCGTGCTCCGGGACGCAGAGCACGATCCCGGGGAGCCGGGCAGGACTCATGCGTCCATCCTCTCGCATCCCGGAAGGGGTGGGAGGATGCCGCCGTGCGGTTGCGGATCGATCTGGGGTACGACGGGGGCGGCTTCCACGGCTGGGCCCGGCAGCCCGGCCTGCGCACGGTGCAGGGCGAGCTCGAGGGGGCGCTCGACACCGTGCTCCGCGTCGAGGGGTCGTCGCTGACCGTCGCCGGCCGCACCGACACCGGCGTGCACGCGCGGGGTCAGGTCGCGCACCTCGACGTCGCCGACGCGGTGGTCGACGCCGCCCGCGGCCGCGGCGCGGACAGCGCCGGGGACGTCCTGCTGCGCCGGCTCAACGGCGTGCTCGACGCCGACCTCCGGGTGCACCGGGATCGGGGTCGCTCCGACCGGCTTCGACGCGCGGTTCTCGGCGGTCTGGCGCCGCTACGCCTACCGGATCGCCGACCGGGCGGAGGCGGTGGACCCGCTGCGGCGGAGCCACGTGCTGGCCGCGTCGCAGCCCCTGGACGAGGCAGCGATGGCGGGCGCGTCGGAGGGGCTGCTGGGCGAGCACGACTTCGCCGCGTTCTGCCGCAAGCGCCGCGGGCGCCACGACGATCCGCACCCTGCTCGAGCTCGGCTGGGAGCGGCAGACCGACGGCCTGCTGGTCGGGACGGTGCGGGCCGACGCCTTCTGCCACAACATGGTGCGTGCCCTCGTCGGGTGCCTGGTCGCGGTCGGCGAGGGTCGTCGGGACGCCGCGTGGGCGGCCGGCGTCCTGGCCGGACGGCAGCGCGACCCGGCGGTGACCGGTCGTACCGGCGCACGGGCTCACCCTCGAGGAGGTCGGCTACCCGGCCGACGACGAGCTCGCCGGCAGGCCGAGCGGTCGCGGGTGGTGCGGACCCTTGGCTGAGCACTACTTCTCCGCCGACCCGTCGGTGCCGTTCACGCGGGCGCCGGTGCGAGCACGGTCTGGGGGCACGACCTGGCGCTCGAGAGCGGGTCCGGCGTCTTCGCGCAGGGCCGGCTCGACATCGGCACCGCGGTGCTGCTTCGTGAGACCGAGCCGCCGGGACCGGGACGGCTACCTCGACCTCGGCTGCGGGTACGGCGTGATCGGGCTGGCGATCGCCGTCGCCCAGGCCGGGTGCGCGTGGTCGACGCGGTCGACGTCAACGAGCGCGCCGTGCTGCTCGCCAACGACAACGCGGCGTCGCTCGGGGTGGCCGACCGCTACGCCGCGGCGACGCCGGACCGGCTGCCGCCGGCGTCGTACGACGAGATCTGGTCGAACCCGCCGATCCGGATCGGCAAGGCAGGCGCTGCACGAGCTGCTGCTGACCTGGCTGCCGCGGCTGGCGCCCGGCGGCCGGGCGGTGATGGTGGTCGGCAAGAACCTCGGTGCCGACTCGCTCGCCGGCTGGCTGGGGGAGCAGGGCTACCCGACCACGAAGCTCGCCAGCGCCAAGGGCTTCCGGGTGCTCGAGTCCCGGCGGGCGATGAGCCGCAGCGCCAGCAGCGGGCACGCCTTCTGGGCGCGCCGGGCGTGCTCCAGCGCGCCGGCACGACGGGGTCGCGCTCGCCGCTGCGGCTGACGCGGGAAGCCCCAGTCGTCCTGGGCGAGCAGCTCGGGGAGCAGCTCGACGCAGGCGCCGTGGCCGTCGCAGCGGGTCCAGTCGACGTGCAGCCGCTGCGTTCGCGGCGGCTCATGGCGCGCGCCCCGGGCGTGGCACTCGCCGCGCAGGTGCGCGTCGACGTGCCCGGCGAAGACCTGCATGGTGCTGGCCACGAACCGCGCGGTGCCGTCCGGGTGGGCGCAGGCGCCGCGACCGTTGACCAGCGGCCGGAGCCGCTCCACCTCGGCCGACCAGCCGCGGGTCGGCGCCGGGCACGGCCAGCCGGGCCAGCGTGTCGGCCATCCGGGGCAGGCCGTTGATGCACGGGCCGCACTGGCCGGCCGACTCGCTGGCGAGGTACGCCGCGACGTCGGCGCTCACCGCGCAGCGGGCAGGACCGCTGGTCGAGCACGTGGACGACGCCGGCGCCGGGCGTCGCGCCGTACGGCGCCAGGCCCGCGCGCGAGAGCGGTGCGTCGAGCGCGGAGACCGGCAGCCAGGTGCCGTGGTAGCCGCCGACCAGCACCGCGCGGGCGCGCGGCAGCCGGCGTGCCGGCACGCGGTCAGCACGTCGCCGCAGCGGGGTGCCACGCGGGCACCTCGATCACGCCGGCCGTGGGCACCACGTCGCGCGACGAGCCGGTGAGGGACACCAGGAAGGTGCCGGGGTCGCTCGCTCGTGCCGACGCTGCGGAACCAGTCCGCGCCGTAGCGCGCCAGCAGCGCCAGCTGCGCGAGGGTCTCGGCGTTGGCGACCAGCGTCGGCCGGTCGTCGACGCCGCGCGCCAGACCGGCACGATCGGGTCGCTGGGCACGCCCGGGACGCCCGTTGAGCCGGTTGACCAGCGCCGACTCCTGGCCGGCGACGAAGCCGCCGTCGAGGTGCTGGACCTCGACCGTGGAGCGGCGGCGCCGCGACCTGCTGCGCGCACCGCGCCGGGGTCGATCCGGTGGCCGACGGCGAGCACGGTCCGGCGGGCGCCGCAGCGCGCGACGCCAGCAGCTCGAGCCCGTCGAGCACCAGGTCCGGTGCGTCGGCCGGAGCAGGACGCCGTCCTTGTGGCTGAGGTACTCGCCCTCCATCGCGTTGCCGACGACCACGGGTCCGCCGGCCGATCGACCGGATCTTGCGGGCGGTCGGGAAGCCGGCGCCGCCGCGGCCGGTCAGCCCGGCGGCCTCGACCAGGTCGACCAGCTGGTCGGCGTCGAGCCGCGGCAGCGGGCCGTGGTCGTGGTCGGCGAGCAGCCGCTGGCGTCGGTCGGGGGTGCGACGCGCTCCTGCAGGCGGTCATGGTGCGACCTTCCTCGGGGTGCGGGACCAGCCGCGTTCGCCGTACGACGGGGTGAGCCGCCAGCCGACGGCGGCGACGACGGCGATCGTGCAGACGGCGGCGATGCCGAGCATCCAGAGCGAGGCCGCGGTCGGTGCCGTTGCCGATCGAGTGCGCGAGCGCGACCGGCCACAGGGCGTACGTCGCCCAGTGGACGGCGCGGAAGACGCGCGGTCCGACCTGCTCGCGCAGCAGGCTGACCACGGTGACCACGACCAGCAGGTCGAGCGGCGAGCGTGCCGAGGCCGAGCCAGAGCGGCCGGTAGGAGCCCAGGAACGGGAACACCACGTCGACCAGCCGGAGCTGGGCGTAGGGGTCGAAGAACAGCGACACGACGTGGACGGCGATCAGCGTCGTGCCGGTCAGGGCGGCGGTGCGGTGGACCTCGTTGACGCCGAAGCGACCGAGCCCGGCGACCGAGCGACCGGAGCGGCCGACGATGCCGAGCACCATGCGTGACGCGTGAACATCACCAGCGCGACGACACCGGTGCCGCGGCCGAGGGCCCAGAGTGCCTCGCTCATCGGGTCGCTCAGCTGCGCTCCTCGGGGAAGCCGTTGAGGGTGCGGACCCGTCCCGGCCTGGTCGGTCAGCCGGGCCGGGAGGCCCAGGTCGCGGAGCCAGCCGACGGCCTTGTGGCCCTTCACGATCGCACCGGTGGACGCGGTGTTGGCCCGCGCGCAGTCCGTCGCGACCACGGTCACGGTGCGCCACGGGCCGGTCGTCGGGCGCGCCCGTCGCGGGGTCGATCACGTGGTGCATGGTGCGGCCGTCGCGCTGCCAGGTGCGCTTCGCGTGCTCGAGGTGGCGATCGCGGCGCCCGTCGTGCAGGGTGACCTGCTGCGGGAGCGTCGCTCGGGCAGGTCCTGCACGGTCACCTGCCAGCCGCCGTCCGGTGCCGTGCCCGACGGTGGCGATGTCGCCGCCGAGGCTGACCAGCACACCGGTGTCGAGCCGCGTCGGCGACCAGGGCCGCGGTGCGGTCCGCGGCGACGGCCTTGGCGGTGGCGCCGAGGTCGAGCTGGACGTGCGCCGGCCGGAACAGCCGGTCGCCGTCGAGGCGCAGGCGTGCGCCAGCCGGGCGCGGACGACACGACGGAGAGCCGCGGGCCCGGTGCCGGCGCGGACGTCGGACAGCGTGCGGTCGTAGCCGAGCGCGGCCATCGAGGCGCCGACCGGTCGGGTCGACGGCGCCGTCGCTGAGCCACGCGGCCGTGAGCGCCTCGCGGACCAGGTCGGCCAGCATCGGCGACAGGTCGTTCCAGCCGGCCCGGAGGCCGAGCACCTCGCTGTCGGGGCGGAACCGGCTCGACGCCACCTCGACCTCGGCCAGCAGCGCGTCGGCGAGGGCGGTGGCCTCGTCGAGGCGCTGCGGGTCCGTGACCACGAGCCGGCAGGCAGTGGTCCACAGCTCCCAGTCACGGGCGGCGAGGTCGAGGGTGGCCATCAGGAGCCTGCGGTGGTCGCGTTGCTGGTCGTGCTGCTCGAGGAGCCGCTGACCAGGCTGGAGCTGCTGTGTTCGTGCTGCTGGCGTTGTTCGCCGTCGTGGAGCCGGTGCTCGAGCTCGTGCCGCTCGTGGTCGAGGTGCTCGACCCGGTGGCCGTCGAGGTGCTGGTCGACGCCACCCCGAGGCCGAGTGCGGCGGCGGCGGCCAGCGAGCCGGCGGCGGCGCTGCCGATCACGGCGACGCGGACTCGGCCGACCCGGCGGGTGGCCCGCTCGCGGTTCTGGCTCTGCCAGTTGGGGGGCGTGGTGCTCATCGTTGTCACATCTCTCTCGGGTGGTCAGGATCCGCTGCTGGAGCCCTGGGAGGAGCTGCCGTTGCCGGAGCTGGCCAGGGGCGCGGTGCTGGTGCTTCTTGTGGTGCCGCGGTGTCGGCTGGGCACTGGGGGTCGTGGGGGTGGAGCTGTCGTCCTGCGACGTGGTGTCGCTCCGCGACGTGGTGGAGTCGTCGCTGCGGGTGGTGCTGGTGTTGGTCGCCGTGCTCGCCGCTGCCTTGGACTCGGCGATGCCGACTCCGATGGCTCCGGCCGCACCCAGGGCACCGACGGTGCCCAGGGAGATGACGGCGGTGCGCGTTGCACGGGTACGTCGTGCCTGGCGGTCGCGGTCGTTTCTCATGTCCTCAATCTGCGCTCGCTTCCTGTGCGCATCCTGTGACCGCCCTGCCCGGGCGGTGTGCACCGCCGGTGTGGATTCAGGTGGCGTTCAGACGGCCGGTCAGGCGTCGTGGGAATCGAGGTGCGCTGCCCGGCGCCGTACGACGAGAATGGTGTCATGGGTCACGTCGACGTCGCGGGAGTGCGCTTCGAGCTCCCCGACGGGCGGGTGCTGCTCGACGACGTGTCGTTCCGGGTCGGCGAGGGCGCGAAGGTGGCGCTGGTCGGCGCCAACGGGGCCGGCAAGACGACGCTGCTGCGGATCGTCACCGGCGACCTGGTGCCGCACGCGGGCGCGATCACGCGCAGCGGCGGCCTCGGCGTGATGCGGCAGATGGTCGACCCACGGTGGCGCCGACCACGGTCGCCGACCTGCTGCTCTCGGTCGCGCCGCCGCGGGTGCGCGCGGCGGCGGCCGAGGTCGACGCCTGCGAGCGGCTGCTGATGGAGCGCGACGACGAGAAGACCCAGATGCGCTACGCCACGGCGCTCGCCGAGTTCGCCGACGCCGGTGGCTACGACATCGAGGTCGCCTGGGACGTCTGCTGCACGGCCGCGCTCGGGTGCCGGCTACGACAAGGTCAAGTACCGCGACCTGACCACGCTGTCCGGCGGCGAGCAGAAGCGGCTGGTGCTCGAGTACCTGCTGGCCGGCCCCGACGAGGTGCTGCTGCTCGACGAGCCCGACAACTTCCTCGACGTGCCGGGCAAGCTCTGGCTCGAGGGCCGGATCAACGCCTCGCCGAAGACGATCCTGATGGTCAGCCACGACCGCGAGCTGCTCAACAACACGGCGACCCGGATCGTCACCGTCGAGCTCGGCGCCGCCGGCAACACGGTGTGGACCCACCCCGGTGGCTTCGCGTCGTACCACGAGGCGCGGCGCAAGCGGTTCGAGCGCTTCGAGGAGCTGCAGCGGCGCTGGGACGAGGAGCACGCGAAGCTGAAGGCGCTGGTGCTGCGCTACAAGATCAAGGCGGAGTACAACGACGGGCTCGCCGCGCAGTACAAGGCGGCGCAGACCCGGCTCCGCAAGTTCGAGGAGGCCGGGCCGCCGCAGGCGATCCCCCGCGAGCAGCAGGTCACGATGCGGCTCACCGGCGGGCGCACCGGCAAGCGCGCCGTGGTCTGCGAGGGCCTCGAGCTCACCGGGCTGATGCAGCCGTTCGACCTCGAGGTCTGGTACGGCGAGCGGGTGGCCGTCCTCGGCTCCAACGGCTCCGGCAAGTCCCACTTCCTGCGGCTGCTCGCGGCGCGGCGGCAGCGACCCCGACGTCGAGCACCGGCCGGTCGAGGAGCGTGCCGATCGAGCCGGTGCGCCACACCGGCAAGGCGAAGCTCGGCGCGCGGGTGCGGCCCGGGCTGGTTCGTGCAGACCCACGCCCACCCGGAGCTGCTCGGTCGCACGCTGCTGGAGATCCTGCACCGCGGCGACGAGCACCGGGCCGGCATGGCCCGCGAGGCGGCGTCCCGGGTGCTCGACCGCTACGAGCTCGCGCACGCCGCCGAGCAGCGGTTCGACACGCTCTCGGGCGGCCAGCAGGCGCGGTTCCAGATCCTGATGCTCGAGCTGTCCGGCGCCACCCTGCTGCTGCTCGACGAGCCCACCGACAACCTCGACGTCGAGTCCGCCGAGGCGCTGGAGGCCGGGCTCGAGCGGTTCGAGGGCACCGTGGTCGCGGTGACCCACGACCGCTGGTTCGCCCGCGGGTTCGACCGCTACCTCGTGTACGGCGCCGACGGTTCGGTCTACGAGTCGGACGAGCCGGTCTGGGACGAGGGCCGGGTCCAGCGGGTGCGCTGAGGTGCCGGCATCGACGCGCGGATGCGCTCCGGCGGCACGGTCGCCAGCAAGGCACCCTTGAGCCATGGTGCTCTCGTCGTACGACCTCGTGATCTTCGACTGCGACGGCGTCCTGGTCGACTCCGAACGGCTGACCGTGCCGAGGAGTCGCGGATGCTGACCGAGCTGGGCTGGCCGGTGACCGCCGACGAGGTGGTCGGTCTGTTCATGGGCCGCAGCCTCGCCTCCGAGCTGGAGATGATCGCCGACCAGCTCGGTCGGACGCGGCCGACCGGTTCGAGCACGACCTGGTGCCGCGGCTGACCGCGATCTTCGACGCCGAGCTGACCGCGATCGACGGGCGTCCCGGAGCTGCTGGACGAGCTGGCGCGCACGGCGTGCCGACCTGCGTCGCGTCCAGCGGCTCCCGGACGGCATCCGGCGCAAGCTCGACCGCACCGGCCTCCGTGAGCACTTCGGCGAGCGGATCTCCTCGGCGGTCCGAGGTCGAGCACGGCAAGCCGGCGCCCGACCTGTTCCTGCTGGCTGCCGGGCGGATGGGGGTCGAGCCCGCGCGGGCGGCGGTGGTCGAGGACAGCGTGCACGGGGTCGACCGCCGGGCGTCGCGGCGGGCATGACCGGTCTTCGGGTACGCCGGTGGGCTGGCCGCGGCGGCCGGTCTTGCGTGCGGCCGGTGCGGTGGTGTTCGACGCGATGGTGGAGCTCGGCGAGGTCGGAACCAGCTGGCTAGCGACTCGTTGCCGGGTCACGTGACGTGTGTCACAGTCACCGACCCGCCGAGGAGACACCGATGACCGAGACCCCGTTGCCCGACCCCACCTTTCTCGACGACCGGCTCGCGCACTGGGCCGCGAGAACGCCGGACGAGGTCGCGGTGACCTACCTCGGGCGGTCCTGGACCTGGGCGCGAGTGGGACGACCGTGTCCGCCGGCTCGCCGGAGCCCTGCCGGGCCTGGGGATCGGTCGCGGCGACGTGGTCTCGTTCCTCGACAAGAACCATCCGGCCTGCGTCGAGCTCACGATGGCCGCGTCGACGCTCGGCGCGGCCAACGCGATCGTCAACTTCCGGCTGGCCGGCGACGAGGTCGACTACGCGGTCAACGACGCCGGCGCCAAGGTGCTGCTGGTCGGCTCCGAGCTGATGCCGCTGGTCGACCGGATCCGCGACCGGCTGACCACCGTCGAGCACGTCGATCGAGCTGACGCCCGGACGGCGCCGAGCGGCGACGCCTACGAGGCGCTGCTGGCCGGCGCGGCGCCGGTGCAGCGGAGCGCCGAGACTCGACCCGGAGGACGTCTGCCTGGTCATGTACTCCTCCGGGCACCACCGGTCTTCCCAAGGGCATCATGCTCACGCCACCGCAACATGGTCCGGCACACGATCAACGCCCACGACGGCTGGTCGTTCGAGCCCGGCGACAAGAACCTGGTCGCGATGCCGCTGTTCCACGTCGGCGGCTCGTCGTACGTGCTGTTCGGCATCCACGACGGCATCCCGAGCGTGATGACCCGCGACCCCGACGGCGCCTCGCTCGCCGGCGCGATCCTGCAGGGCGCCAACCGCACGTTCCTGGTGCCGGCGGTGCTCGCCCAGGTGCTGCAGTCCGGACCCGAGGCGATCGGGCTGTTCGGCCGGCTCCGGACCTACACCTACGGCGCCGCCCCGATGCCGCTGCCGCTGCTGCGCGCCGCCATCGAGGCCTGGCCCGACACCGAGTTCATGCAGGTCTACGGCCTCACCGAGCTGGCCGGCGTGATCACGCACCTGATGCCGCCCGAGCACCGCGACGCCGACCACCCCGAGCGGCTGGTCTCGGCCGGCCAGTGCATCCCGGAGCGCGGAGCTCAAGGTGGTCGACCCGGTCACGCTCGAGGAGCGCCGGCACGGGGGAGCACGGCGAGCTCTGGTTCCGCACGCCCCAGCTGATGAAGGGCTTCCTCAACAGGCCCGACGAGACCGCCGAGGTGATCACGGACGACGGCTGGTTCCGCACCGGCGACCTGGGCAAGGTCGACGCCGACGGCTACGTCTACGTCGAGGACCGGCTCAAGGACATGATCATCACCGGCGGCGAGAACGTGTACTCCCCGGAGATCGAGCGGGTGCTCGCCGAGCACCCCGTCCGTGATGGAGGTCGCGATCATCGGCGTGCCCGACGACCGCTGGGGCGAGACGGTGAAGGCCGTGGTCAGCCTCAACCCCGGCACCGAGGCGACCGAGGAGGAGCTGATCGGCTACTGCGCGCGAGCACCTCGCGAAGTTCAAGTGCCCGACCTCGGTCGACATCATCGACGCGCTCCCGCGCAACCCCACCGGCAAGATCCTCAAGCGCGACCTGCGCAAGCCCTACTGGGAGGGCCGCGACCGGCAGGTCAGCTGAGGTCGCGCGGATGCTGCGGTTCCACCACGGTATGCAGACGAACTGCGCCTCCCACGACGAACACCGTGGGAAGCGCAGGTTCGTCGTGCCACCTTCCCGGATGTCCGAAGCGCCCGAGTTGCACCTGCATACCGTGGTGGAACCGCTGATCCCACGACGAAACCCCCGCGCCGCTCACCCGAGCAGCACCACGTCGAACTCCAGCAGGTCGAACGGCCGACGCCGTACGCCGCGCCAGTCGTCGACGAGGACCTCGCGGACCAGGCTCTCCCGCACCCCGAACACGGCGTCGGAGTCCAGCCACGGGCTGCCGGCCAGGAACACGTGCGTGGTGACGGGGAGCGTGCCCCGCTGCGCCGGCGATCACGTGGACGTGCGCCGGCCGGTTCGGATGCCGGCCGGTCGCGCCGAGCAGGTCGCCGACCGGGCCGTCGTCGGGGATCGGGTACCACTTCGGGAGGCACGGTGCGGAACCAGTACCGGCCCTCGTCGTCGGCCGTGAACAGGCCACGCAGGTTGCGCTCCGGCTGCAGGTCGGGCTGCTGCACGTCGTAGAACCCGTCGGCGCTGGCCTGCCAGACGTCGACGCTGCGCGCCCGGCACCGGACGTCCCGTCGAGGTCCCGCACCCGGCCCGCCACCACGAGCGGATCACCGACGCCGTCGAGGCTGATGTCGTCGCCGAGCGCCCGCGGCGGGCGAGTCGACGACGTGGAACGGCCCGAGCACCGTCGACTCCGTCGCGCCGGCGGGCTTGCCGTGGTTGACCTCGTCGACCAGCATCGAGACCCCGAGCACGTCGGAGAGCAGGATGAACTCCTGACGCACCTCGTCACAGGTCTGGCCGATCGCGCGTCAGGAAGCCGACGCCGTGCTCCCACTCCTGCTGGGTGAGCCCGACCTCCTCGACGAACGCGTGCAGGTGCCGGGTGAGGCTCGTCATCACCTCGCGCAGCCGCGGGTCGGCGGTGCCGGACCAGGACGCGACGACGGCGTCGGTCAGCGGGTCGCTCGTGAGCAGAACCTAGTGCCACGCTCACCCGAGCTCGCGACAGCCTCGGGCAGCACCTCGGCGCAGGCCCGCTCGATCCAGCCGACCGGGTCGTCGGGGCGAGGACCGATCCAGACCTGGTCGATGCCGAGACCGGCGTAGGTCTCCATCCGCGGCAGGAACGACGTCGTCGAACGGGTCCGCGCCGCTGATCACGGTGCGCCGTACGTCGCCGGGTCGCGACCGACGTCCGCGCAGTGTCGGTCGAGCACGCTCGAGCTTGTGCGCCACCCCTCGGGTCCGAGGTCGAAGAGGTTGCAGGCGTCGGCGTACTGCGCGACCAGGCGGAGTGTCTTGCGCTCACCGACGCCGCCGACCAGCAGCCGCGGTCCACCCGGCCGCAGCGGCGACGGCGACGCAGACGGTCTCGGCGAGCCGGTAGTGCGTCTCCGTCGAACGGGCCGTCGTCGTCGCTCCACATCTGCCGGCAGATCCGCATCGTCTCCTCGAGTCGCTCGAAGCGCTCGGCGACCGGCGGGAACGGTACGCCGAGGCCGAGGTGCTCGCGCTCGTACCAGGCGGCGCCGATGCCCGAGCAGCGCGCGGCCGCCGCGGACAGCACGTCGAGCGTGGTGACGACCTTCGCGAGCAGGCCCGGGGTGCCGGTAGGTGACTCCGGTGACCAGGAGGCCGAGCTCGAGCCGCTCGGTGCGCCCGGCCAGGAAGCCGAGCGAGGTGTAGCCCTCGAGCATCGGCTCCGCCGGGCCGCCGAGGTCCTCCATCTGGAACCAGTGGTCCATCATCGTCAGCGTCGTCACCCCGCCCTCGTCGGCGGTGCGGGCGACATCGGCCAGGGTCGCCGCCAGCGCCTCGCGGCGCCTCCGGCGCTAGGTCAGGTTCGCGCAGTGGACTGCCAGCTTCACGTGGTCTCCTCGGACTCGTGCTCTCGATCTGCAGGGTCATCTTCTTGAGCAGCCGGTTGAGCGTGTCGAGCTCCTTGCGGGTGAGCACGGTCGGCGAGCTCCTCCTCGGCCGTGCCGCGCAGGTGCATCGCCTCGCGCCAGATCTTCACACCGGCCCGCGTCATCTCGACGTCGACCCGCGCCGGTCGTCCTTGCCGGGCACCCGCTTGAGCCAGCCCTTCTTCTCCAGGGAGTCCAGGCGTCCGGTCATCCCGGCGTTGGAGACGCCGCAGCTCGCGGGCGAGCTCGCCCGGGGAGGCCTTGCCCGGGGTCGTCGCGGATCATCAGGTTGTGCAGGGTGTCGTACTCGAAGTCCTGCAGGCCCGACCTCGGCCAGCGCCACCTTCGTGGTGGTCCGGAAGTAGCGGTCGATGCTCGCCAGCCGGACGGTCATCGCCTCGACGTCGTCGTCGAACTTCTCGCTCCAGCACCCAGTGATCCCGCCAGCGCTCGACGTGCAGGTCGGCAGCGTCCTTCATGGTCCGAGTCTAGGCGAAGAGTATTTCGTTGACGAATAGTTCGCTAGCGAAATAATATGCGAGCATGGCACGACGCTCGACCACCCGCTGCGCCACGCGTCGTTCCGATGGCTGCGTCTCGGGTGTCGCCGTGAACTGCCTCGGCAACGGCATCGCCCCGGTCGCGCTCGCGTTCGCCGTGCTCGACCTCGGCGGCGACGCGACCGACCTCGGTATCGTGGTCGGCCTCTACGCCCTGGCCGACGTCGCGGCGGTGCTGTTCGGCGGAGTGCTCGGCGACCGGCTGCCGCGCACCGTGATGATGCAGGGCTCGTCGGCCGCCGCCGCGGTCGCGCAGGGCCTGGTCGCCGCGTCGCTGATCGGCGGCTGGTCGAGCATCCCGCTCCTCGCCGGCCTCGGCATGGTCAACGGTGCGCTCGGGGCGCTCGGCGGCCCGAGCTCGTCGGCGATCACCCAGCAGACCGTGCCCGCGGAGCTGCTCCGGCAGCGCGATCGCGTGGCGCCGGATCAGCCAGAACGTCGCCGTGATCATCGGCAGCGGCGCCGCCGGGTCTGCTCGTCGCCGGCGTCGGCAGCGGCTGGGCGCTCGCGGTCGACGCGTTCACGTTCGCGTTCGCGGCCGCGTCGCTACGGGCTGGTGCGCGTCGCCGCCGCTCGTCGTACCGGCGGAGCGCGGCCAGCGATGCTCGCCGACGTCCGCGAGGGCTTCGCCGAGGTGATGCGGCACACCTGGCTGTGGCTGCTGATCCTGCAGGCGCTGCTCTACCACCTGTTCTACGGCGGCGCGCAGGGCGTGCTCGGCCCGATCGTGGTCGGCGACTCGCTCGGGCGGCCGGCCTGGGGCTGGGCGCTGTCGACGATGATGCTCGGCTTCGTCGTCGGCGGGCTGGTCACGCTGCGCTGGAAGCCGCGGCGCGCGCTGTACGTCGGCACCTGGTTCCTCGGCCTGACCGCCGCCTTCCCGGTCGCGATGGCGTTGTCGGACTCGCTGGCGGTGGTGCTGGTGGGCGCCTTCCTGCACGGGTTCGGGCTGGAGATCTTCAGCGTCGGCTGGGACCTGTCGATCCAGGAGCAGGTCGCGCCGGACAAGCTGGCGCGGGTCTACTCCTTCGACATGATCGGCTCGTTCATCGCGCGGCCGCTCGGGCTGGCGCTCACCGGCCCGATCGCCGACGCTGGTCGGCTACCGGACCTGGCTCCTGGTCGTGGGTGCGGTGATCCTGGTGAGCGTCCTGGTCGCGCTGACCTCGCGCGACGTACGCCGCCTCGAGCGCCGCGCCGAGATCCCGTCGAGCAGGGTCGCGGCATAGGCTCCTCGGCGTGGATCGCCCCTTCGCCCGCTTCGACTGGAACCTGCGGACCTGCGGCCGCCGCGGCCACGTCACCTACCGGCCCGACGAGCGCGACCTCGCCGACCGGCTGGTCGACCGAGACCGCCGACGGCGAGGCCTGGCGCTGCCTGCGCTGCGGCACGTTCGTCGTGGGGGAGCCGCACGGCGCCGGGCCCGCGGACGACGCACCGCTGGTGCTGCGCGGCAAGGCGCTGCGCGACGCGTTCATCCTGCGGCTGCTCGCGGTCGAGCGGTTCGATCCGCGGCGTGCTGCTGGTCGCGCTCGCCTACGGCATCTACAAGTTCGAAGGGCTCGAAGAACGCGCTCCGGCAGGTCTTCGACGCCTACCTGCCGTTGCTCCGCCCGCTCGCCGACCGGCTCGGCATCGACCTGCAGGACGCCGGCCCGGTGCGGCTGATCCAGCAGGCGCTCAACGCCCGGCAACACACGCTGGTGCTGGTGGCCACCGGCGTGCTCGCCTACGGGGCGCTGCAGCTGCTCGAGGGCGTCGGCCTGTGGCTGATGAAGCGCTGGGGCGAGTACGTCGCGGTGGTCGGCACCTCGGTGTTCATCCCGCTGGAGGTCTACGAGCTGGTCGAGAGGGTCACCTGGCTGCGGATCGCGGCGATGGTGGTCAACGTCGCTGCCGTCGTCTACCTCCTCTGGACCAAGCGGCTGTTCGGCATCCGCGGCGGCAAGGCGGCGTTCGAGGCCGAGCGCCACGGCGAGTCGCTGCTCGAGGTCGAGGCGGCCGCGACCTCGCCTCAGCCCGACACTGGCGCGGTGACCGCGGAGCAGCCGACCGGCGTCACTTCCAGCGTTCGGCGGCGGGAGTGAACGTGAGCTCGCGGTCGCCGGTGTAGATCTGCTTCGGCCGGGCGATCTTCTGGTCCTTGTCCTGCACCAGCTCCAGCCACTGCGCGAGCCAGCCGGGCGTGCGCCCGATCGCGAACAGCACGGTGAACATCTCCGGCGGGAACTGGAAGGCCTCGTAGATCAGGCCCGGAGTAGAAGTCGACGTTGGGGTAGAGCTTGCGCTTGACGAAGTACTCGTCCTCGAGCGCGATCTTCTCCAGCTCCTGGGCGATCTCGAGCAGCGGGTTGACCCCGGTGACCTCGAAGACGTCGTCGCAGGCCTTCTTGATGATCTTCGCGCGCGGGTCGTAGTTCTTGTAGACCCGGTGGCCGAAGCCCATCAGCCGCTCCTCGCCGTCCTTCACGCCCTTGATGAAGTCGGGGATGTTCTCCTTGGTGCCGATCCGCTTGAGCATCCGCAGCACGGCCTCGTTGGCGCCGCCGTGCAGCGGGCCGTAGAGCGCACCGACGCCCGCGGCGACCGCGGAGTACGGGTCGACCTGCGAGGAGCCGACCGAGCGCACCGCGTTGGTCGAGCAGTTCTGCTCGTGGTCGGCGTGCAGGATGAAGAGCACGTCGAGCGCCTTCACCAGCCGCTCGTCGCCGTTGTACTTCTGCTCGCTCATCTTGAACAGCATCGAGAGGAAGTTCGCGGTGTAGCTGAGCTCGTTGTCCGGGTAGACGTAGGGCTTGCCCTGCGCGTGCCGGAAGGCCCAGGCGCCGAGCGTCGGCATCTTGGCGATCATCCGCACGATCTGCATCCGCCGGTTGTCCGGGTCGGAGATGTTCGCGGACTCCGGGTAGAACGTCGACAGCGCGCCGACCGAGGCCATCAGCATGCCCATCGGGTGGGCGTCGTACCGGAAGCCCTGCATGAACGACTTCACGTTCTCGTGCACGAACGTGTGGTACGTGATGTCGTGCACCCACTGCTCGTACTCGTCCTTGCGTCGGCAGCTCGCCGGTGAGCAGCAGGTAGGCCACCTCGAGGAACGTGCGTCTTCTCGGCGAGCTGCTCGATCGGGTAGCCGCGGTACTCGAGGATCCCCTTCTCGCCGTCGATGAACGTGACCGCGCTGCGGCACGAGGCGGTGTTGGTGAACCCGGGGTCGTACGTCGCGAGCCCGGGGCGTCCTCGGCCGACCTTGATCTGGCTCGAGGTCGCCGGCCCTGATCGTGTCGTCGGTGATCGGGATCTCGTACTCCTGGCCGGTGCGGTTGTCGCGGACGGTGAGGGTGTCGCCCTTGCCGTTGCCGGAGGTCTTCTCGTCGCTCACGTGGGCTCCTTCGTGGGTGTCGACCGTCTCCTCAACCTATTCCCCGCGGGCAGAGGGCCCGTTAATCCCCCGGTCGCCGTTTTGACCACCAGCCGGACACGCCGGTACTCTGGGCGGTCGCGACTCCTGCCGCGTCGTGCGCCTGCGCGGACCACGGTGCAGACCCGGGCGATCAGGAACCGGGCAGTGTTCGTCAGAAGCCGCAGCACCACCATCCCGGTCGTGGACTCCGCCTGGCCGGGCCCGACGAACGAGTATAGGCAACACCTGTGCGCACGTACAGCCCGAAGCCCGGCGACATCCAGCGCGACTGGCACGTCATCGACGCCACCGACGTGGTGCTCGGCCGCCTCGCGGTCCAGACGGCCAACCTCCTCCGCGGCAAGCACAAGACGATCTTCGCCCCGCACGTCGACACCGGCGACTTCGTGATCATCGTCAACGCCGAGAAGGTCGCCCTCTCCGGCACCAAGAAGACCACCAAGATGGCCTACCGCCACTCCGGCTACCCGGGCGGCCTGAGCGCCACGCCGATCGGTGTGCTGCTGGAGAAGGACGCCCGCAAGGCCATCGAGAACGCGGTCTGGGGCATGCTCCCCAAGAACCGTCTCGGTCGGCAGATGCTGAAGAAGCTCAAGGTCTACTCCGGCCCCGAGCACCCGCACGCGGCCCAGAAGGCCAAGCCGTTCGAGATCACGCAGATCTCCCAGTAACTCATCCCAGACGAGACGAAGGAACATTTCGTGGCTGACACCACCGACGTGACAGACGACCCGAGGAGACCGCCGAGGAGACCTTCGAGGTCAACGAGGCGGGCGTCGCCTACTCCTCCGAGAGCGCCCCGGCGCCGACGCGCCCGCCGCGCCCGGCGACGATCGCCCCCGCCGCCGCCACCGGTCGCCGCAAGGAGGCCGTGGCGCGGGTGCGCCTCGTGCCCGGCACCGGCGAGTGGACCGTCAACGGTCGCGCCCTGGACTCCTACTTCCCGAACAAGCTGCACCAGCAGGTCGTCAACGAGCCCTTCGTGACCACCGACCTGGTCGGCCGCTTCGACGTGATCGCCCGGATCCACGGCGGCGGCATCACCGGCCAGGCCGGCGCGCTGCGCCTCGGCGTGGCCCGTGCGCTCAACGCGATCGACCTCGACGCCAACCGCGCCGTCGCTCAAGAAGGCCGGGCTGCTCACGCGTGACGCCCGCGTCATCGAGCGCAAGAAGGCCGGACTCAAGAAGGCCCGCAAGGCGCCCCAGTTCTCCAAGCGCTGAGCGCTCCGTGTGGGTCGCCTGTTCGGCACCGACGGGGTCCGCGGGCTGGCCAACGGCCAGCTCACGGCCGAGCTCACGCTCGACCTGTCGGTGGCCGCGGCCCACGTGCTCGGCGAGGCCGGTGTCTTCGAGGGACACCGGCCCTTCGCCGTCGTCGGCCGCGACACCCGGATCTCCGGGCAGTTCCTCGAGGCCGCGGTCGTCGCCGGGCTGCTCTCGGCCGGGATCGACGTACTCCTGCTCGGTGAGCTGCCGACGCCCGGCGTCGCCCACCTCACCGGCGCGCTCGGCGCCGACCTCGGGGTGATGCTGTCCGCGTCGCACAACCCGATGCCCGACAACGGCGTCAAGTTCCTGGCCCGCGGCGGTCGCAAGCTCGACGACGTGATCGAGGACGCGATCGAGAAGCGGATGGGCGAGCACTGGCAGCGCCCGACCGGCGGCAAGGTCGGCCGGGTCACCACCCACGCCACCGCCGTCGACGAGTACGCCGCGCACCTGGTCGGCACCATCGACGCACTCGCTGGCCGGCCTGAAGGTCGTCCTCGACTGCGCCCACGGCGCCGCCTCGGTCGTCGGTCCCGCAGGCGCTGCGCGACGCGGGCGCCGAGGTGGTCGCGATCTGCGCCGAGCCCGACGGGCTGAACATCAACGAGGGCTGCGGCTCCACGCACCTCGAGCCGCTGCGCGCCGCCGTGCTCGAGCACGGCGCCGACGTCGGGTTCGCGCTCGACGGCGACGCCGACCGGGTGCTGGCGGTCGACGCGCACCGGCGACGGTCGTCGACGGCGACCAGATCCTGGCGATCCTCGCGATCGCGATGCGCGAGCAGGGCGCCCTGCACGCCGACACCGTGGTCGCGACGGTGATGAGCAACCTCGGCTTCGTGCACGCGATGCGCGCGCACGGGGTCGGCGTCCGGCAGACCAAGGTCGGCGACCGCTACGTGCTCGAGGCGATGAAGGTCTCCGGCTACAACCTGGGCGGCGAGCAGTCCGGCCACGTGATCATGAGCGACCACGCCACCACCGGCGACGGCATCCTGGCCGCGCTGCAGGTGCTGGCGCGGATGGCCGCGCACCGGCGCGCACGCTCGCCGACCTGGCCGGCGTGATGACCCGGCTGCCGCAGGTGCTGGTCAACGTCTCCGACGTCGACAAGGCGCGCACCGACGACGACGCCGTGGTCGCCGCGGCGGTCGTCGGAGGCCGAGGCCGAGCTGGGTGACACCGGTCGGGTGCTGCTCCGCCCGTCCGGCACCGAGCCCCTGGTGCGGGTGATGGTCGAGGCCGGCACCGCCGACCAGGCCGAGGCGATCGCCGGCCGGCTCGCCGACGTCGTCCGCATCCGGCTGGCGCTCGCTCCCTGACCTGTCGGGGAACACCTAGCCCGGGCGCCCTGTTGGGCTCCTCATGACCAACACACCCGAGAAGATCGTGTACACCGCCCGTGCCACCGTCACCGGAGGCCGAAAGCAGGGTCACGTCATCACCGACGACGGCGTCCTCGACGTGCTGCTGACAGCGCCGAAGGAGACCGGCGGCCCCGGCACCGGAACCAACCCCGAGCAGCTCTTCGCCGTCGGCTATGGTGCCTGCTTCCAGAGTGCGCTCGGCCTGGTCGCGAAGAAGGAGGGCGTGCTCGCCGACGGCTCCGAGCTGGAGATCGTGGTCGGCCTGGGCCCGGAGGGCGACTCGTTCGCCATCACCGCCGACATCACGGCGCGGATCCCGGGCGTCGACGACGCGACCGCTCAGCGCCTTGTCCAGGCAGCGCACGAGGTCTGCCCGTACTCCAGGGCGACCCGCGGCAACGTGCCGGTGACCGTGACCGGCCTCGGTGCCTGAGCGTCCCGCACACCCGATCGGCCGGCCCGGCCACCGATATCCGGTGGCCGGGCCGATCTGCGTCCCCTAGCCTCGTCGCCCGTGGAGATAAGCGAGGTCGACCCGTTCGACGACGGCCAGGTCGCGGCCTGGCACGCCGTCTACGAGCGGTCGCAGAGCCATGACCGCGCGTTCCCCAGCCCCTGGCGGCTCCCCGAGGCGGAGGCCGCCCTGCGCGACCCGGGACGCCGGCGTCGGCTCGTCGCCTTCAGTGGGACCGTGGACGGCGCCGTTGTCTGCACCGGGGCGATCCGGATGCCGCAGCTCGACAACCTCGCGAGTGCCGCCCTCGCTGTCGACACCGAGCCGGCCCTCCGCCGCCGTGGCTACGGCGCCGCGATGCTGGCGCACCTCGAGCAGGTGGCCGTCGCCGCAGGCCGCAGGCTGCTCGACACCGAGACCTTCTACCCGGACGACGCACCGGCCGACGGCGCCGGCCACGACAACGCCGACTTCCTCGACCCACCGCGGCTACGTGTTCGGCCTCGGTGACGTGCACCGCCGGCTGGAGCTGCCGGTCGCACCTGCGCTGCTCGACCAGTTGGCCGGCGAGGCTGCGCCGCACCACGCGGCGTACCGGATCCGCACCTGGCATGGACGGGTGCCCGACGAGCCTGGTCGAGTCGTTCACGACGATCAACGCCAGCCTGATGACCGAGGCGCCGGCAGGCGAGGTCGAGCGCGAGCCGGAGGTCGCCGACGTCGCCGTGCTGCGCGAGGAGGAGGCACTTCGAGAGCAGCAGGGACGCGTGCCCTACGTCGCGGTCGCCGTCGACCGCGCCGGCACCGTGGTCGCGTTCACGACCGTGATGACCACGGTGCACGAGCCGGGTCGCGGCTACCAGTGGGGCACCGTCGTCGACCGGGCACACCGCGGCCACCGGCTCGGGATCGCGGTCAAGGTGGCCAACCTGCGCGCCCTGCAGCAGCACGACCCGCCCGTGCGCGAGCTGTTCACCTACAACGCGGAGGTCAACGCGCACATGGTGGCGATCAACGACGCAGTCGGCTTCGTCCCCGTCGAGCGTCTCGGGGAGTTCCAGAAGCGTCTCTGACCACGCACCACGTGGAACGTCCGCCACGGACGGCGACTACAGCTTGCGCAGCCGCACGTAGCGCACCGAGTGGTCGCGGTCCTTGCGCAGCACGAGCGTCGCGCGTGACCGGGTCGGCTGGATGTTCTGCTCGAGGTTGGGGCCGTTGATCGTGTCCCAGAGCCGGCCGGCCTCGCTGACCGCCTCGTCCCGGCTGAGCGACGCGTAGCGCGCGAAGTACGACGCCGGGTCGCGGAACGCGGTCTCGCGCAGCCGCAGGAACCGCTCGGTGTACCAGCGCCGGATGTCGGCCTCGGCCGCGTCGACGTACACGGAGAAGTCGAAGAAGTCGCTGACCGCCAGGCCGGTGCGGCCGTCCTCGCGGCCGCGCGCCGGCTGGAGCACGTTGAGCCCCTCGACGATCACGATGTCGGGATGCCGCACCACGACCTTCTCGTCGGGCACCACGTCGTAGACGAGGTGGGAGTAGATCGGGGCCTCGACCTCGTCCTTGCCGGACTTGATGTCGATCACGAAGCGCAGCAGCGCCTTGCGGTCGTAGGACTCCGGGAAGCCCTTGCGGTGCAGGATCCCGCGGCGCTGGAGCTCGGCGTTGGGGTGCAGGAAGCCGTCGGTCGTGACCAGCGCGACCGACGGGTGCTCCGGCCAGTGCGCCAGCATCTGCTGCAGCACGCGCGCGGTGGTCGACTTGCCGACCGCGACCGAGCCGGCCAGCCCGATCACGAACGGCGTGCGCGGCGGTTGCGGGCGGCGCAGGAAGTCCTCCTGCGCGCGGTGCAGCGTCGCCGCTGGAGCCGACGTACAGGCTGAGCAGGCGGGACAGCGGCAGGTAGACCTGCTGCACCTCGTGCAGGTCGAGCTGGTCGCCGAGGCCGCGCACGCGCTCGATCTCCTGCGTCGGTCAGCGGCTGCTCGGTGGCGTCGTTGGCGGTCTGCGCCAGCCCGGCCCAGTCGGCCCGGTCGAGCTCCACGTAGGGGGAGGCCTCGCGCGGTGCACCCGAGTGGCTGGCCGTTGCCCATGGTGCAGCCAGTCTGGACTACCGGTCCCCGTAGACTGCCGGCCCATGTGCGGAATCGTGGGGTACGTCGGCGAGAAGCAGGCGCGCGACGTCGTGATCGAGGGACTCCGGAGGCTGGAGTACCGCGGCTACGACTCGGCCGGCATCGCGGTCATCGCCGACGGTCGGATCTCCTCCGACAAGCGGGCCGGCAAGCTCGCCAACCTCGAGAAGGCGATCGTCGAGACCCCGCTGCCGGCGTCGACCACCGGGCATCGGGCACACCCGCTGGGCCACCCACGGCGCGCCCAACGACGTCAACGCGCACCCGCACCTCGGCGCCGGACCGGCCGGGTCGCGCTCGTGCACAACGGGATCATCGAGAACTTCGCGCGGCTGCGCGCCGAGCTGCAGGCCGCCGGGCGTCGAGCAGCGCTCCGAGACCGACACCGAGATCGCCGCCCAGCTGCTCGAGCGCGAGGTGGTCGCGGGCGCCGACCTGACCACGGCGATGCAGCGCGTCTGCCGCCGGCTCGAGGGTGCGTTCACGCTGGTCGCGGTCGACGCCGCAGGACCCGTCACGGGTGGTCGCCGCGCGCCGCAACTCGCCGCTCGTGGTCGGCCTCGGCGAGGGCGAGAACTTCCTCGGCTCCGACGTCGCCGCGTTCATCGAGCACACCCGCGAGGCGCTGGAGCTGGCCCAGGACCAGGTGGTCACGATCACCCGCGAGGGCGTCGAGGTCACCGACTTCGACGGCAACCCGGCCGAGGGCAAGCGCTACCACGTCGACTGGGACCTCTCCGCCGCCGAGAAGGACGGCTACGACTGGTTCATGCGCAAGGAGATCTTCGAGCAGCCGCGGGCGGTCGCCGACGCGCTGCTCGGCCGGCACACCGAGGACGGCCGGCTCCAGCTCGACGAGGTGCGGATCTCCGAGGAGGAGCTGCGCGACGTCGACCGGATCATCATCGTCGGCTGCGGCACCGCCAACTACGCCGGCATGGTCGCCAAGTACGCGATCGAGCACTGGACCCGCATCCCGTGCGAGGTCGAGCTCGCGCACGAGTTCCGCTACCGCGACCCGATCCTGACCCGCAACACGCTGGTGGTCGCGATCAGCCAGTCCGGCGAGACCGCCGACACGCTGATGGCGATCCGGCACGCCCGCGAGCAGCGGTCGAAGGTGCTGGCGATCTGCAACACCAACGGCTCGACCATCCCGCGCGAGTCCGACGCCGTGATCTACACGCACGCCGGCCCGGAGATCGGGGTCGCCTCGACCAAGGGCTTCATGACCCAGATGGTCGCCTGCTACCTGCTCGCGCTCTACCTCGCGCAGGTCCGCGGCACCAAGTTCGGCGACGAGATCGCCGCCGATCGTCGGCGAGCTGGAGAAGATGCCCGGCCACCTCGCCCGGCAGCTCGACGGCGCCGAGAGCGTCTACGAGCTCGCCCGCGAGCTCGCGCCGGCGCGCTCGGTGCTGTTCCTCGGTCGCCACGCCGGCTTCCCGATCGCGCTCGAGGGCGCGCTCAAGCTCAAGGAGCTGGCCTACATCCACGCCGAGGGCTTCGCGGCCGGCGAGCTGAAGCACGGTCCGATCGCGCTGATCGAGCCCGGGCTGCCGGTGTTCTGCGTGGTGCCGCCCCGGGGCCGCGACCAGCTGCACGACAAGATGGTGAGCGCGATCCAGGAGGTCCGCGCCCGTGGCGCCCGCACGATCGTGCTCGCCGAGGAGGGCGACGACGAGGTCGTCGCAGTACGCCGACACGTTGCTGTCGCTGCCCGCCGTACCCACGCTGCTGCAGCCGATGGTCGCCGCGATCCCGCTGCAGCTGTTCGCCTGCGAGCTGGCCACCGCGAACGGGCCACGACGTCGACCAGCCGCGCAACCTGGCCAAGTCCGTCACCGTCGAGTGACCGCGCGCGGTGATCATCGGCGTCGGCATCGACGTGGTCGACATCGATCGCTTCGCGGCGTCGCTGGAGCGCACGCCGGGCTGCGCGAGCGGCTGTTCACCCCGGCCGAGGTCGACGCTGCCGCTGCAGTCGCTGGCCGCCCGGTTCGCCGCCAAGGAGGCGCTGGCGAAGGCGCTCGGTGCCCCCGGCAACCTGGAGTGGCACCACGCCGAGGTGGTCCGCGCCCAGGACCGGCCGCCCGGTCTTCACCCTCACCGGCACCGTCGCCGCCCGCGCCGCCGAGCTCGGCGCCGAGCACGTCCACCTCTCCCTCTCCCACGACGCCGGCATCGCCTCCGCGATCGTCGTGCTCGAGTCCTGATCCCTCCCGCGAGAGGTCAGTTCTGGTTGCCTCAGGGGCGGCGAGAGGTCAGTTCTGGCGGTTCCCGCCAACCACAGATGACCTCTCGACGCGGATGCGCCAACCACGAGTGACCTCTCGCGGGAGATAGCGTCCGGGGGGTGAGGCAGGCACACACCGTCGAGCAGGTGCGGGCGGCGGAGGCCGCGCTGATGGCGCGGGTGCCCGAGGGCACGCTGATGCAGCGGGCGGCGACCGGGCTGGCGGTCGCGGTCGGCGGACCTGCTCGGCGGTGTGTACGGCGCGCAGGTGCTGCTGCTGGTCGGTGCGGGCGACAACGGCGGCGACGCGCTGTACGCCGGTGCGCTGCTGGCCCGGCGCGGAGCCGGCGTCGAGGCGGTGCTGCTCTCCGACAAGGCCCACGACGAGGGCGTGGCCGCGCTGCGCGCCGCCGGTGGCCGGGTGGTGCCGGCGGACGACGCCCGCCGCCTCGACGTCGTGCTGGTGACGGGATCGTCGGGATCGGTGGCCGGCCCGGCCTGCGCCCCGAGGCCGAACGGGTGGTCGCGCGGTTCGCGGGCACGCCCGTGGTCGCGGTCGACGTACCGTCCGGCGTCGACGTGGACACCGGCCGGCTCGACGGCAGCGCACGTCCGCGCCGACGTCACCGTCACGTTCGGCACCCACAAGGTCGCCCACCTCGTCGACCCGGCCGCCGAGGCCTGCGGCGTCGTGCACCTGGTCGACATCGGGCTCGACCTGCCCCGAGGCCGACCTGACCGCGCTCCAGGCCGGCCGACGTCGCGGCGCTGCTGCCGGTGCCGACGGGCCGATCGACCAGAAGTACACCCGCGGCGTGGTCGGCGTGCGCGCCGGCTCCGAGGACTACCCGGGCGCCGCCGTCCTGTGCACGTCGGGCGCCGCCTCGGGTCTGGTCGGGATGGTGCGCTACGTGGGTGCGGCGGCCGACCCGGTGCGCGCCGCCCACCCGGACGTCGTGGTCGGGCCCGGCCGGGTCCAGGCCTGGGTGGTCGGGTCCGGCGGGTCCGGCGACGCCGAGCAGGCGCTGGCCGACGCGCTCGCCGACGGGGTGCCCGGTCGTCGCCGACGCCGACGCGATCCAGCACGTGCGGCCGCACCCGGCGGCGCCGACCCTGCTCACCCCGCACGCCGGCGAGCTCGCCCGCGCTGCTCGGCGTCGAGCGTGCGGAGGTCGAGGCCGACCAGCTCGCTCACGCCCTCCGTGCCGCGCGCCAGCACGACGTGGTGGTGATGCTCAAGGGTCGGCACACGCTCGTCGCCGCCCGCGACGGCCGGGTGCGGGTGACCACGACCGGCGTGCCGTGGCTGGCGACCGCGGGTGCGGGTGACGTGCTGGCCGGGCTCTGCGGCGCGCTCCTGGCGGCCGGCCTGGATCCGCTTCGACGCCGGCTCGGTCGGCTCCTGGCTGCACGGCGCCGCCGCCACCGAGGCCAGATGCGGCGGTCCGCTCTCCGCGCCCGCGGTGGCGTCCGCGATCCCGACGGCGGTGCGCGACCTCCTGCGCTGAATGGGAGGATCGACCCCGTGAACGTCTGGGCGAAGCGTGCCGCCGGCCTCGGGGCCGGAGTTCTGGCGACGGCTGCGGCTGCCGTGGTCGTCGAGCGGCGCGTGGTCAAGACCCGCCGGGCGGGCGCCGACGACGCCGCGTCGTACGGCGCGCTGCGGTCGCCGGCGATCGAGGTCGACACCGACGACGGCACCACGCTGCACGCCGAGGTCGACGAGATCGCGCCCTACGCCCAGGGTGCGAAGCCCAACCCCGGTCAGCCGACCGTCGTGTTCGTGCACGGCTACGCGCTCAACCTCGACTGCTGGCACTTCCAGCGCGAGGCGCTGCGTGGCAAGCACCGGATGGTCTTCTACGACCAGCGCTCCCACGGGCGCTCCGGCCGCTCGCCCGCGCAAGCACGCCAACGTCGACCAGCCGGCGACGACCTCCGCACCGTCCTCGACGCGCTGGTGCCCACCGGCGACGTCGTCCTCGTCGGACACTCGATGGGCGGCATGAGCATCATGGCGTTCGCCGAGCGCCACCCCGAGACGTTCGCCGACCGGGTGGCCGGCGTGGCACTGATCGCCACCACCGCGGGCAAGATGCGCCCGCACCGCGCGCTGAGCCCGCTGATCCCCGACCGGTTGGGCGAGATGGTGGCGCCGCGCCTGATCACGGCGCTGGCCAACGCCCCCGAGCTGGTCGACTCGGCGCGGGCGCGGGGCTCCAACATCGGGTTCCTGGTCGCCGACAGGTTCGCGTTCGGCAAGGAGGCGCCGGCGGCGCAGGTCGAGTTCCTCGACGAGATGCTGGCCGGCACGTCGATCGAGGTGCTCGCGGAGTTCTTCCCGAGCCTCGGCTCGCTGGACAAGTTCGCGGTGCTCGACGCGTTCGCCGACGTGCCGACCACGATCATCTGCGGCACCAAGGACAAGCTGACCTCGGTCGGCCACAGCCGCAAGATGGCCGGGATGATCGACGGCGCCCGGCTGGTCGAGGCTCCCGGCGCCGGCCACCTGGTGATCTTCGAGTCCCGCGACCTGGTCAACGCAGCACTCGAGCAGCTCGTCACGGCCGCCCTGCGGTCCACGCCCTCCGCTCGCGCCCGGTGAAACGTGTGCTGCTCGTCGGCCCCGACCGGGCCGGCGACGTCCTCTCCGTGATCCTCGGGTCGTTCGGCGACCGGTCACCCCTCGACCCGCCGGCCACCGCCACCGACGAGACCGCCGAGAGCGTGGCCGCGGCGCTCGCCGAGCATGGCGGCCTGCTCGCCGAGGTCGACGGCGCACCAGCGGCTGCCCTGCTGTTCCAGCCCGAGGGCGGCTGGCTCGGGCCTCCGTCGGGTCGGCGTGCTCGCCCGCGCCCGCCGAACAGGTGTCGCGCAGGAGATGGTCGCCGCCGCGGAGGCGGAGACCCGCGCACGTGGTCTGGTCGGCACCCGGCTCGTCGCCCGCGAGGAGCTGCCGTGCGACGGTGCGGTTCTGGACCCGGCTGGGGTACGCCGAGGCAGGGCGGTCGGGTCCCCAGATCCAGCTGCGCAGGCTGCTCCCCTTCGACCTGGACCTGCCCGACGCTGCGGCCACACGGGCGCTGGGCCGGCGTCTCGCCGCGGAGCTGCGCCGCCGGCGACCTGGTGATCCTCACCGGTGACCTCGGTGCCGGGAAGACCACACTCACGCAGGGACTCGGCGCCGGGCTGGGCGTGCGCGGCGACGTCACGTCACCGACGTTCGTCATCGCCCGGGTGCATCCCTCGCTCGGCGACGGGCCGGAGCTCGTGCACGTCGACGCCTACCGGCTCGGCGGCGCCGCGGAGCTCGACGACCTCGACCTCGACACCGACCTCGACCTCGCCGTGACCGTGGTCGAGTGGGGCGAGGGCCTGGCCGAGTCGCTGGCCGCCGACCGGCTCGAGGTGGCGCTCCACCGCGACCACACCGGCGACGAGCGAGGAGCGGCTGGCGACGGTCACGCCGGTCGGCTCCCGCTGGCTCGACCCCGGACTGCCGGCGCGGCTGTCCGGCCGGCTGGCATAGCCTCGGCCCGTGCTGCTCGCCTTCGACACCGCCACCACCCGGGTCACCGTCGCCCTGCACGACGGCGACGCGCGTGGTCGCCTCGCTACGCCTCCGACGAGGCGCTGCGCCACGGCGAGCTGCTCGCGCCCGGCGATCGAGCAGGTGCTCCGCGCCGCCGGTGTGATCCCGCAGGACGTCACGCGCGATCGCGGTCGGTGTCGGTCCGGGCCCGTTCACCGGGCTGCGGGTCGGGCCTGGTCACGGCCCGCACGATGGCGCTGGCGCTCGGCATCCCGGTCCACGGCGTCTGCACGCTCGACATCCTCGCGGCCGAGGCCGTCGACGCCGGGCTGGACGACTTCCTGGTGGCCACGGACGCCCGTCGCAAGGAGGTCTACCTCGCGTCGTACGTCGGCGGGCAGCGCGACGGCGACGCCCAGGTGGTGCGCCCGGCCGACGTGGCCAGCGACCGGCATCGTGGTCGGCCGCGGGGCGATGCTCTACCCCGAGGCGTTCCCGAACGCCGCCGCGCCCGAGCACCCGAGCGCCGTCGTGCTCTGCGACGTCGTGGTGCGCGAGCGCTACGAGCTGCTCGATCCCGAGCCGCTCTACCTCCGTCGACCCGACGTGATGGAGCCGCGCGCGCCCAAGCGGGTCTCGTGATCCGATCCGCCCGGCGACGGGCGATGACGTCGCCGGCGTTCGTGGCGCTCGAGGTCGAGCTGTTCGGGGCGGACGCGTGGTCGGAGCGACCGTGCTCGCCACCCTGGCCCGGAGCCGGGTGCTGGTCGTGGAGGACGAGGTGCTCGCTCGGCTACGTCGTGCTCGCGCCGGCACCGGGGACGTCGCCGACCTGGAGCGCATCGGCGTCCGGCGCGACCGCCAGCGCGCCGGTCTCGCCTCGGCTCTCCTCGATGCGGCGCTCCGTGACGTCGGGCCCGACCGGGTGCTGCTCGAGGTGCGCGCCGACAACGGGCCGGCCCTGGCCTTCTACGCGCGAGCCGGGTTCGCGGAGATCGACCGGCGCCGCCGGCTACTACCGCGACGGCACCGATGCGATCGTCCTCGAGCTGGACCTGCGTCACCGACCACCGGGCGCGGTGGAACCATGACGTTCGTGCAGCGAACCGATGGCCCGCTGGTGCTCGGCATCGAGACCTCCTGCGACGAGACCGGCGTCGGCGTCGTCCGCGGCCACACGCTGCTCGCGGACGCCGTCGCCTCCTCCGTCGAGGAGCACGCCCGCTTCGGCGGCGTCGTACCCGAGGTCGCGTCGCGGGCCCACCTCGAGGCGATGGTGCCGACGCTGGAGCGGGCCTGCGACGACGCGGGGATCGTGCTCAGCGACGTCGACGCGATCGCGGTGACCTCGGGTCCCGGGCTGGCCGGTGCGCTCCTGGTCGGCGTGGCGGCGGCGAAGTCGCTCGCGCTGGCCCTCGGCAAGCCGCTGTACGGCGTGAACCACCTCGCGTCCCACGTCGCGGTCGACCAGCTCGAGCACGGGCCGCTGCCGGAGCCGTGCCTCGCGATGCTGGTCTCGGGTGGCCACTCGTCGCTGCTGCGGGTCTCCGACGTGACGTCGTCCGTCGAGCCGCTGGGCGCGACCATCGACGACGCGGCCGGAGAGGCCTTCGACAAGGTGGCCCGGCTGCTCGGCCTGCCGTTCCCGGGCGGTCCGCACATCGACCGAGCGGCCGCGTCCGGGAGCAGCGTCGCGATCGACTTCCCCCGCGGACTCACCTCCCGGCGCGACCTGGAGCGGCACCGCTTCGACTTCTCGTTCTCCGGGCTCAAGACCGCGGTGGCACGCTGGGTCGAGGCGCGCGAGCGCACGGGTCAGCCGGTGCCGGTCGCCGACGTGGCGGCCTCGTTCCAGGAGGCCGTCTGCGACGTGCTCACCCGCAAGGCCGTGGACGCGGCGGCCGCCGAGGGCATCGAGGACATCCTGATCGGGGGAGGCGTCGCGGCGAACTCGCGGCTGCGCGTGCTCACCGAGCAGCGTGCCGCAGCCCGCGGGATCCGGGTGCGCGTGCCGCGGCCCGGGCTGTGCACCGACAACGGTGCGATGGTCGCCGCCCTGGGAGCCGAGATGGTGGCCCGCGGGCGTCCGGCTTCGTCCCTCGACCTGCCCGCGGACTCGTCCCTGCCGGTGACGACGGTGCTGGTCTGATCCTGGGCGACGTTGGCGGTGGTTGAGGGGCCGGCAAACCGGGCCTTCGGATCGGCTATCTTCCCTTGCCGAATGTCGACTGATTCCACTCTTGGACCCGAACACCTGTTCGACTAGAATAGGCCCATGTCCTCGGGAGCCAGCCTCGACACCGCAGCGGACACCGCTGCCGGGGTGCTCGCGCAGGCGCGAGCGGACCGGGCAGCTGCCGATGCCGCCGAGGCCCGGCTGTTGTCCCATGCCTGTGCGTGGGCGGACCTGCACCCGGCGGAGTCGATCGGTGACGCGGTCCGGTTCGGCGACACCCCGGTCCCGGTCGCCGGTCCGGGTGCGCCGCTGGTCGCGGAGTTCTGCGTGGCCGAGTTCGCGGCCGCGGTCGGGCTGCCCACCGAGACCGGGAAGGCCTACCTCGGTGAGGCCCTCGAGCTGCGGCACCGGCTCCCGCGCACCTGGGCCCGGGTCGAGGCCGGGGACCTGCCGGCGTGGCGGGCCCGCCGGATCGCCCGCGCCACCATCGCACTCAGCCCGGCGGCGGCGGGGTTCGTCGACGACCAGGTCGCGCCGTTCGCGCACCGGATCCGCCCCACCGGGCGTGGACCGGCTGGTCGAGGAGGCGATCGTCCGGTTCATGCCGGACCAGGCCCGGCGTCGCCGGGAGGCCGCCGCGACGGTCGGCACGCGCACGTGCACACCCACCAGGTGTCCTTCGAGGGCACCGTGTGGGTCGAGGCCGAGGTCGACCTCGCCGACGCCCTGGACCTGGACACCGCCCTCTCGGTCGGTGCCACCCGGCTGGCCGACCTCGGCTCGGCCGCCTCGCTGGACGTGCGCCGCTCCGAAGCCCTCGGGGAGATGGCCCGGCACCAGCTGTCGCTGGACCTCGACACCCCACCGACACCGAGACCACCCGCCGCGCGGCAGGTGGTGCTGCACGTCCACGTGTCCGAGGACGCGATCACCGGCCCCGACACCCAGCCCGACCAGAAGCTGCACCTGGCCCGGGTGGCGAACACCCGCTCGTTCGTGGACGCCGACCAGGTCCGCGCCTGGTGCGGTGTCCCCGGCACCACGGTGACCGTGAAGCCGGTGATCGACCTGACCGAGAAGATCCACGTCGACCAGTACCAGGTCCCCGACCGGCTCGCCGCCCAGGCCGCCGAACGGGACCTGACCTGTGTGTTCCCGTGGTGCACCCGCCCCGCGGAGGCCTGCGACATGGACCACGTGATCCCCTACTCCGAGGGCGGCACCGACGTCGAGTGACAACATCGCGTCCGCTCTGCCGCCGCCACCACCGGCTCAAGACCCACCACTCCGGCTGGGGCTACACCGTCCTGGAACCCGGGTGCTACCTGTGGTCCTCACCGCACGGCTACCAGTTCCTGCGCGACCACCGCGGCACCACCGACGTCACCCGCGACCGGACATCGCATCCGCCCGACCAGTAGCGACCCCGCCCCACACCCCGCGCCAGCCACTCTGCGCGGGGCCACCGGCATGTCTCCGTGCGGATCGAACGCCCGGCACCACCTTCCCCCACCCAGCCCGCGAGCACGAGAGTCGGTGTGGGCGGACCGGTGCGGGCGGGGTGCTGCCGGCAGGGAGCGTAAAAGGCGGCGTGGCGGCGCCGGAGTGCCCAACCCCAGCGGCGACCGCCGCCGACACGGCATCCCCCAGCGACCGCCGGAGGTGGTCCGCCAGGGGCCGACCGGAGCCGAGGCCCTCGAGTCCCCGACGCCTGACTCCCCGTAACCTGCAGGTTCACACGCGGCCAGCCGAGGAGTACACACATGCAGCAGGTGCAGGGCATCGTCGCCATGGCCAAGGGCGAGCCGGTGCAGCAGGTCACGATCAACGTGCCCGATCCCGGCCCGGGCGAGGCCGTGGTGCGGGTGCAGGCGTGCGGCGTCTGCCACACCGACCTGCACTACCGGGAGGGCGGGATCAACGACGACTTCCCGTTCCTGCTCGGGCACGAGGCGGCCGGGGTCGTGGAGTCTGTCGGCGAGGGCGTCACCGACCTCGCGCCGGGCGACTTCGTGATCCTCAACTGGCGCGCGGTCTGCGGCAGCTGTCGAGCCTGCACGCGCGGCGAGCCCTGGTACTGCTTCGCCACCCACAACGCCACCCAGAAGATGACCCTGGAGGACGGCACCGAGCTCTCGCCGGCGCTCGGCATCGGCGCGTTCGCTGAGAAGACACTCGTAGCGGCGGGCCAGTGCACGAAGGTCGACCCCGAGGCGCGCGCGGCGGCAGTGGGACTGCTCGGTTGCGGGGTCATGGCCGGACTCGGTGCCGCGATCAACACCGGCAACGTGAGCCGCGGGAAGTCGGTCGCCGTCATCGGCTGCGGTGGGGTGGGCTCCGCCGCGATCGCGGGCTCGGCCCTCGCCGGTGCGGCGCGGATCATCGCGGTGGACATCGACGAGCGGAAGCTCGCGACGGCGCGCAAGCTCGGCGCCACCGACACCGTGAACAGCAAGGAGACGGACCCGGTCGAGGCGATCCAGGCCCTCACCGACGGCAACGGCGCCGACGTCGTGATCGACGCCGTCGGCCGCCCCGAGACCTGGAAGCAGGCCTTCTACGCCCGTGACCTGGCCGGCACGGTCGTGCTGGTAGGCGTGCCGACGCCGGACATGAAGCTGCCCGACATCCCGCTGATCGACGTCTTCGGCCGCGGTGGCGCCCTCAAGTCCAGCTGGTACGGCGACTGCCTGCCCAGCCGCGACTTCCCGATGCTGGTCGACCTCTACCGGCAGGGTCGGCTCGACCTCGACGCGTTCGTGACCGAGGAGATCGGCATCGGCGACGTCGAGGCCGCGTTCGACAGGATGCATGGGGGCGACGTGCTCCGTTCCGTGGTGATCCTCTGATGACGCGGGTCGACCACGCCGTCTCCAGCGGCACCTTCAGCCTGGACGGCGAGACGTTCGACGTCGACAACAACATCTGGGTGATCGGCGACGACACCTCGTGCGTGGTCGTCGACGCCCCGCACAGCGTCGACGAGATCCTGGCCCTCGTCGGCGACCGCACGGTCAGTGCGATCGTGTGCACCCACGCGCACGACGACCACGTGCGGGTCGCTCCCGACCTGCGCGAGGCGACCGGGGCGCCGATCCTGCTGCACCCGGCCGACCGCCCGTTGTGGGAGCTCACCCACGGCGACCTGTCCTGGGACGCCGACCTCGCCGACGGCCAGGAGATCGCCGCCGGCGACACCACGCTGACCGTGCTGCACACGCCGGGTCACGCGCCCGGCGCGGTCTGCCTGTACGCCGAGACGCTGGGTGCCGTGTTCACCGGCGACACCCTCTTCCAGGGCGGGCCCGGGGCCACCGGGCGGTCGTTCAGCGACGCCGACCTGATCGTGGACTCGATCCGGGCGCGCCTGTTCGCGCTGCCGGAGGGGACCGTCGTGCACACGGGGCACGGCGACGACACCACGATCGGTGCGGAGCAGGCCGGCCTCGGCCGTTGATCTCGCTCCGCCGGGCGCCCTTCGGAGGCGCCGTGCTGCTGAGTCTGGTCCTGCTGTTCTCACCCGCCTCCACGGTGCCGAGCGGCATCGAGGTCAACGACAAGGTGGTGCACGCGGCCCTGTTCTTCGTCCTCGCCGTCACCGGCGTCGTGGCCGGGCTCCCGCTGCGGGCGCTGGTGTTCGGCCTGGTGCTGCTACGCCGGGGTGTCCGAGGTGCTCCAGGCCGTGCTGCCGATCGACCGTGACGGCAACGTGTTCGACGCGCTGGCCGACCTGCTCGGTGCCGCGGCCGGGCTGGCCGCGGCGCTCGTCGTACGCCGTCAGAAGGTGTAGCTGGTCTGCGCGTGCGGGTCCTTGGCGTAGGAGAGCACCTTGTGCGGTGCGACCCGGTAGAGCCCGCTGGGGTGGTCTCCCTCGCTGAGGGAGTCCCCGTCGACGTGGAAGCGCCAGTCGTCGCCGTACTTGGCGTGGATCGCGTCCGCCAGCGCTTGCAGGGTGTCGCGGTCGGTCACCCGTGCGGCGGTGCCCTCGACCACCACGTCGTGCCCCCGGTTCCAGGTGTTGCCGCCGGTCGTGAGCGCCACCAGCGGCGAGTGGGCGAGGTTGCGCGTCTTCTGCTCGTCGTGGCCCGTGATGAACCAGGCGGCCCCCTCGTGCCAGGCGCCGATCAGTGGCGTGACGTGGGGGCGGCCGTCGGCGCGGACCGTGGTGAGCCAGTACAGCTCGGCCTCGACCAGCACCTTCTCCGTGTCGGCCCACGGCGTTGCCGCGGCGTCCGGATGGCTGAAACGTGCGTCGAATCTCTCCTGGGACATGCGATCTCCTCTCGGAACTACGACCCTCGGCGACGCTGCAACTCATCGCTCAGGCCGGGTTAGCCTGCGTGCCATGGACGCCGACGCCGTACGCCGGATCGCGCTCGGCTTCGAGGGCGCCGCCGAGCGCGACCACCACGGCTTCCCGTCGTTCCGCCGCCGGACGATCTTCGCCACGCTGCCGGACGACGAGACGCTACGCGTGATGCTCGAGGAGGGCGACATCGTCGCCGCCGCGGCCGAGTGGACCTGGGCCGCCGAGATGACGTGGGGCAAGCGCCTGGCCGCGGTCGAGATCCATCTGCCCGACGCGGATGCGTCCGTCGTCGCCGAGCTCCTCGAGGACGGCTGGCGCGCGCACGGCTAGTGCCGTGCCCGCCGCCCGTTGATCAGGTCGCGGACGCCGACGGCGACCGAGGCGGTGACGAAGCAGAGCGCGACCAGCACGGCAGCAACCACCGCGTGGGCGTACGACGCCGGGCCGGGTCCGTCGATCGAGGCGAAGAAGACCGCACCGATCACGGCCTGGCCGACGCGCGAGCCCGATCCGCTGTGCGGTCTGGAGCACGCCACCCGCGGTGCTGCCGACGACCGGGTCGACGTCCATCAGCGTCAACGCCTGGTTGGGCGTGATCAGGGCGCCGGCGCCCAGGCCCATGACGAACAGCGGACCGGCCATCGCGAGCGTCGCGTGCGCCGTCGGCACGGACCCGGCGACGAGCGCGAGCGCGACGGCGCCGACGCCGAAGGTCAGTGCAGCGCCGACGACCAGGGCGCGGCCGAGCCGGTCGACCACGCGTCCCGCGAGCGGAGCGGCGACCGCGTTGCCGACGGCGTACGCCGTGACGCCGAGTGCCGACTCGAGCGCGGAGTAGCCCAGACCGCGCTGGAAGTAGAGCGCCATCACCAGCGGCAGCCCGGCCATCGCCGGGAAGAAGAGCAGCGCCAGCACCACGCCGGAGGTGTACGACGGGCGCCGGAACAGCCGGAGGTCCACCAGCGGGTCGTGCCGCTCCTCGGTGAGCCGGCGCTCGCGGCGGTAGAACAGCGCCAGCAGCCCGAGCGCCGGCACCGCCGAGCCAGCAGCACGACCGGCCCCGCCGACTCCGTACTGCACGGCGCCGAACAGCACGCAGAACGTGGCCAGCCCGAGCACGAGCGACCCGACCACGTCGAGCCGGTGCCGGCCGGTCGGCGGTGTCTCGGGCAGGAACCGGCGGGCCAGGGCGATCACCACGACGCCGACCGGCACGTTGACGAAGAACACCAGCCGCCAGCCCAGCTCGGGCCCGCCGAGAGCGATCAGGGCACCGCCGACCAGCGGGCCGAGCGCGGTGCCGAGCCCGACCGTGGTGCCGAGGAAGCCGAACGCGCGGCCGCGCTCGGGCCCGCGGAACATCTGCTGCACGAGCCCGGAGACCTGCGGGTTGATCAGGCCGCCGGAGAGTCCCTGGAGCACGCGGGCCGCGATCAGCAGCGCTGGGCCGGGGGCGAGCCCGGCGAGCACGCTGGTCACCGCGAAGCCGGCGACGCCCGACCTGGAACATCAGCCGCCGCCCGTGGTCGTCGCCGAGCCGGCCGGCGAGCACCGGCACCAGGCCGAAGGCGAGCGTGTAGCCGCTGACCACCCACTGCAGCTCGGAGGAGCCGGCGCCGGTGGCGTTGCCGATCGAGGGCAGCGCGACGTTGGTGACGCTGACGTCGAGCAGGGTCATGAACAGCGCGCTGCAGCAGACCACCAGCGCGACCCAGCGGCGTGGGTCGTCGGCGGGCTGGCGCCGGGTCCGCCATCAGAACGGGCGCACCAGCAGTGCCGTCGCCCTTGTCCTGCACCCGGGTGAGCACCAGCGTGCCCTCCTCGTCGCCGCTGCAGGGCGAGCCGCTTGCGCAGCTCCTCGGGCACCACGTCGACGCCGCGCTTCTTGATCGTGAGCCGGCCGATGCCGCGCTCGCGCAGGGCGGCCTTGCAGCGGCTTCTCCCGGTAGGGCAGCTCCTCGAGCACCTCGTAGCCGCGGCGCGAACGGCGTGCGGAACGAGCGCGTCGCGAGGTCACGTAGGCGATCTGCTCGTCGACCAGCCCGCCGTCGACGCCGGCCGCGACCGCGGTCACCAGGCCGGCCCGGATCACCGCGCCGTCGGGCTCGTAGAGGTAGCCGCCCGACCGCGTCGTACCTCCGCGCCGGGGTCGTCCTCGTCGGTCAGCGTGGCCAGCCCGCCGTCGCCGAGCACCGTCGCCCGCCGGGCGGTGGTGGCCAGCCGGCCCGACCACAGCGCCGCCTCCTTGACCTCGCCGTGGTCGCTGACCCACTCGGCCTCGACCCCGGCCGGCACCAGGTCGTGCGGGATGCCGGGCGCGACCTTGACGCAGGCGGCGCCGCGGCAGCAGCCGGCTCGACGAACGATCCACGGCGGCGTCCAGGCGTCGACGTCGAAGGTGCGGCCCGGCGCCGGTACGACGGGCCGGGTCGGCGAAGACCGCGGCGAAGCGCGGTCGTGTCGAGCGTCGTCGCGTCGGCGACCTGCACCGCGCCGCCGAGCCCGAGCGCGCCGAGGTTGGCCCGGGCGACCGCCACCCGCAGCGGGTCGAGGTCGACGCCGGCGGCGGTGATCCCGGCCCGGCGCGAAGGCCGACCAGGTCGCCGCCGATGCCGCAGCCGAGGTCGACCAGCGACGCGGGCGCGGCCGCCGCGATGCGGGCGGCGCGGTGGTCGGCGACCGGCAGCCGGGTGGCCTGCTCGAGGCCGTCGGGGGTGAAGTACATCCGAGCGCGGCCGGTCGCCGAACTTGGCCGCGGCCGGCGCGCGCAGGTCGACCTGGGTCAGCGCGGCCGCGACCTGGCTCGGCGTCGTACGACGCGCGCAGGCGCTCGCCCGCCGCGAGCGGGGGCACCCCCGTCGTCGACCAGGCCTGCGGCCGGGACAGCAGGGCCTGGCCCGTCGGGGCCGAGCAGCCACCGGAAGTCGTCGAGGTCCACGCCCTCATCCTGTCAGCGCATCCGGCGCTGGACCCCGGTCTGGCACTCACTTGGGGTGAGTGCTAGTTTCAGTTCTGGCACTCTCCCCGCGAGAGTGCCAGCGCTGGTGCCGACGTACGACCCCCGCGACGGCGTACGTCGAGTCGCCAGCTGAACGTTCGACAGAGCCGCAGACCGGCGACATTGCCCCGACCATGAGAACCAGAAAGTGGAGGTCGACATCGTGTCGGTCAACATCAAGCCGCTCGAGGACCGGATCGTCGTCAAGGCGCTCGAGGCCGAGCAGACCACGGCCTCCGGCCTGGTCATCCCGGACACCGCCAAGGAGAAGCCCCAGGAGGGCGAGGTCGTGGCGATCGGTCCGGGTCGCATCGACGACAACGGCAACCGCGTCCCGCTCGACGTCGCCGTCGGCGACAAGGTCATCTACAGCAAGTACGGCGGCACCGAGGTCAAGTACGCCGGCGAGGAGTACCTCATCCTCTCCGCGCGCGACGTGCTCGCCGTCGTCTCCTGAGCACACCATCGCACGCGTCGTGTGCTCGGGTGGCTGCTCCGGCAACCACCCGAGCACGCGACCGTCTTGTCTTTCGAAAGGAGGCAGCAGATGCCGAAGATTCTTGAGTTCGACGAGAACGCCCGTCGTTCCCTCGAGCGGGGTGTCGACACGCTCGCCAACGCGGTCAAGGTGACGCTCGGCCCCAAGGGCCGCTACGTCGTCCTCGACAAGAAGTGGGGCGCCCCCACGATCACCAACGACGGTGTCACCGTCGCGCGCGAGATCGAGCTCGACGACCCGTTCGAGAACCTCGGTGCCCAGCTGACCAAGGAGGTCGCCACCAAGACCAACGACGTCGCCGGTGACGGCACGACGACCGCGACCGTGCTGGCCCAGGCGATGGTCCACGAGGGCCTCCGCGCGGTGGCCGCCGGCGCCAACCCGATGAGCCTCAAGCGCGGCATGGACCTCGCCGTCCGAGGCGGTCGGCAAGGCGCTCTCCGACGCCGCCCGCGACGTCGAGTCCAAGGAGGACATGGCCGCGGTCGCGACCGTGTCCAGCCGCGACGAGACGATCGGCGCGCTGCTCGCCGAGGCGTTCGACAAGGTCGGCAAGGACGGCGTGATCACCGTCGAGGAGTCCAACACCATGGGCACCGAGCTCGAGTTCACCGAGGGCATGCAGTTCGACAAGGGCTACCTCTCGCCGTACTTCGTGACCGACCAGGAGTCGATGGAGGCCGTCCTCGACGACGCCTACGTCCTGCTGCACCAGGGCAAGATCTCCGCGATCGCCGACCTGCTGCCGCTGCTGGAGAAGGTCATCGCCGCCGGCAAGCCGCTGTTCATCCTGGCCGAGGACGTCGAGGGCGAGGCGCTCTCGACCCTGGTCGTCAACAAGATCCGCGGCACCTTCAACGCGGTCGCCGTCAAGTCCCCGGCCTTCGGTGACCGGCGCAAGGCGATGATGCAGGACATCGCGACCCTCACCGGTGGCCAGGTCGTCGCACCCGAGGTCGGGCTCAAGCTCGACCAGGTCGGCCTCGACGTGCTCGGCACCGCCCGTCGCGTCGTGGTCACCAAGGACAACACCACGATCGTCGAGGGTGGCGGCGACGCCGCCGAGGTCGAGGGCCGGGTCAACCAGATCAAGGCCGAGATCGAGAACACCGACTCCGACTGGGACCGCGAGAAGCTCCAGGAGCGGCTCGCCAAGCTGGCCGGCGGCGTCTGCGTGGTCAAGGTCGGCGCGGCCACCGAGGTGGAGCTCAAGGAGAAGAAGCACCGGATCGAGGACGCCGTCTCCGCGACGCGCGCCGCGATCGAGGAGGGCATCGTCGCCGGCGGCGGTTCCGCGCTGATCCACGCCGTCGCGGTGCTCGACGGCGACCTCGGCCTCACCGGTGACGAGGCGATCGGCGTCCGCGTCGTCCGCAAGGCCGCCGACCAGCCGCTGCGCTGGATCGCCGAGAACGGTGGCGACGACGGCTACGTCGTCGTCGCCAAGGTCCGCGAGGGCAAGATCGGCGAGGGCTACAACGCCGCCACCGGCGAGTACGGCGACCTGGTCGCCCAGGGCGTGCTCGACCCGGTCAAGGTCACCAAGTCGGCGCTGATCAACGCCGTCCTCGATCGCGGGCATGCTGCTCACGACCGAGACCCTGATCGTCGACAAGCCCGAGGACGAGGAGCCCGACGCGGCCGGCCACGGTCACGGTCACGGTCACTGAGGCTCGACAGGACCCACGAACGGGCACTCGCGGCGGACATCGCCGTGGGTGCCCGTTTCATCTCGTCGGGCACCACCGGGACGAACCGGTCGGGTCCGCTGCCTTCACGCCGGATCGGACGGATACCACGGTCCCGTGGTGACCGACCCCTTCCCTAGCGAAATACCGCTAGGGAAGGGGCCGTTTGGCTAGGGAAGTACGGCGTCACTGGCCGCGCTGGAACGCCACCCGCATCGGGCGGAGCTCGCCGGTCATCAGCCCGGACGTGATCGCTGGGTCGGACTCCATCACAGCCCGCGCGTCGTCCTCGGTGTCCGCCTCGATGATCGCGATGCCGTCGTTCAGGCCGGGGCCGAACGTCGGGCCGGCAAGGACCAGGATGCCCTCCTCCAGCAGCCGGGCTAGATGGGCGCTGTGGGCGCCGCCCATGATGCCGGCCTCCTCCTCGGAGATGGTCGCGACGAAGTTCTCCCGCGGGGGACGGACGAAGTAGATCCAGTGCGCCATGGGCAGACGTTAGGCCCACCAGGTCACAGCAGGGGCACGAACCGGTAGGACCCGTGGCGGGTGACCTCCCGCTCCCCGTCCCGCTGGACGACCAGCGTCATCCGCGAGCGCACCGGCGCCACCAGCCGGCCCGGGTCGGCGAGCTGGTCGATCAGCGGATCGGGCATGGCGGGGGCGTCGGCGGACACCAGGATCCGGTCGTACGGCGCCCGCTCCGGCCGGCCGAGCACGCCCGGTGACGCCTCCACGATCGACGCCCAGGGAACTGCGCGGCGGCCAGGTTCGCCGAGCCCCAGGTCACCAGCCGGGGCGCGATCTCGACGCCGAGCACCGACCCGGTCGGGCCGACCAGCTCGGCCAGCAGGGCCGTGGTCCAGCCGGAGCCCGCGCCCACGTCGAGCACCCGCATGCCGCGGTCCACGTCGAGCAGCCGGAGCATCGCCTCGACGGTGCGCGGCTGGGAGTTCGTCTGCCCGTCCCCGATCGCGATCGGCCCGTCGTACGACGCGCGGCCGCGCTCGCTGCGCGGCAGGAACCCGTGCCGGGGCACCGCCCGGAACGCCTCCGACACCGCGTCCATGCCCCCAGCGTGCGCCGCTGTTTTCACTGCCGCAACACAACCGACGACCTCCCGCAACATGCGCGGGCCACCATCGGGACATGTTGTGGAGAGTGCGGACGTCCTTGGCGGACCGGCCCGGTTCGCTGGCCCGGATCACGAGCTCCTGCGGGGAGAACGGGCTCAACATCCTGGCCCTGCAGATCTTCCCCGACGTCGGCTCCGTGGTCGACGAGCTGGTGCTCGAGGCGGCGGACGACTGGACCGGGCAGCAGATCGCCTCGATCGTGGCGGCCGCGGGGGGCGACACGGTCGGGGTGACGTCCGTGCGGGCCGCGGCACCTGGTCGACGAGCCGGTCCGGTGGCTGCGCGCAGCCGAGCAGATCATGGCCGACCGCGGCCAGGCCGAACGGGTGCTGGCCGGACTGGTCGGTGAGGACGATGCCGACTGGTCGTTCGCCGAGAACGCCCGGGTCGCGGCACTGCTCGACGTGGTCCGCGGCGCGGACCAGCTCGAGGCCGAGCCGATCGGTCCCGACGTGGTCGTGTACGACGTGTACACCGACGCCGTGGTCGCCCGCACCGGCGCACACCGTCGTGGCCACGGCCAGCCTGGAGCCGGACGGCGACACCACGGTCGTGGTGAGCCCCGCGTGGCGCCGCAAGGGCATCGGCCGGGCGCTGCTGGTGATGGTGGCCGGGGTGGCACGGCACGCCGGGCGCGACGAGATCCTGCTGCTCGCCCCGGGCGATGACCAGGGCACCCTGCCGATGGTGGCCTCGGTCGGGCTGCACCCGATGATCCGGCTCCACGACGGCCTGCTTCAGCTGCGGATCGGGCTGCGCACGATCCGTCCGGTGGCGCCGAGCAACCGGCTGTCGCCGGACACGGCACCGCCGCGGGAAACACCGGTCGAGACCGAATAGAATGAGCCTCCGTTCGACCGGAAGGCGCCATGAACGACGAGGTACCCGCGAAGTTCCTGCCCCTGGGGCTCACCTACGACGACGTCCTGCTGCTGCCGGGTGAGTCCGACCTGGCGCCCGACGAGATCGACACCACGACCCGGCTGACCCGCGAGATCTCGCTGCGGGTGCCGCTGGTGAGCGCCGCGATGGACACCGTCACCGAGTCCCGGATGGCGATCGCGATGGCCCGTCAGGGCGGCCTCGGCGTGCTCCACCGCAACCTGTCCACGGCCGACCAGGCCTACCAGGTCGACCTGGTCAAGCGCACCCAGACCGGCATGATCTCCAACCCGGTGACGATCGGTCCCGACGCGACGCTCGAGGACCTCGACGCCAAGTGCGGCGAGTACCGCGTCTCCGGCCTGCCCGTGGTCGACGTCGACGACCGGCTGCTCGGCATCATCACCAACCGCGACCTGCGGTTCACCCCGGTCGCCGAGTGGGCGACCACCAAGGTCGACGAGGTGATGACCCCGATGCCGCTGATCACGGCACCGGTCGGCATCTCCCGCGACGACGCGACCGCGCTGCTGCGCAAGCACAAGCGCGAGCGGCTCCCGATCGTCGACCCCGAGGGCCGGCTCGCCGGGCTGATCACGGTCAAGGACTTCGTGAAGTCCGAGCAGTTCCCCAAGGCGTCCAAGGACGGCGACGGCCGGCTGATGGTGGGCGCCGCGATCGGCTACTTCGGCGACGCCTGGGAGCGGGCCACCACCCTGATCGAGGCCGGCGTCGACGTGCTCGTCGCCGACACCGCCCACGGCCACGTGCGGATGCTGCTCGACATGGTGCGCCGGCTCAAGACCGACCCGGCCACCCGCCACGTGCAGGTGATCGGCGGCAACGTCGCCACCCGCGCCGGCGCCCAGGCGTTCGTCGACGCCGGCTGCCGACGCGGTCAAGGTCGGCGTCGGGCCCGGCTCGATCTGCACGACCCGGATCGTCACCGGCGTCGGCGCGCCGCAGGTCACCGCGGTCTACGAGGCGGCGCTCGCAGCCACCCCGGCCGGCGTACCCGTGATCGCCGACGGCGGACTCCAGCACTCCGGCGACATCGCCAAGGCGATCGTGGCCGGCGCCGAGCTCGGTCATGGTCGGCTCGCTGCTGGCCGGCTGCGAGGAGAGCCCGGGCGACCTGGTCTTCGTCAACGGCAAGCAGTTCAAGTCCTACCGCGGCATGGGCTCGCTCGGCGCGATGTCCAGCCGGGGCAAGAAGTCCTACTCCAAGGACCGCTACTTCCAGGCCGAGGTCACCAGCGACGACAAGCTCGTGCCCGAGGGCATCGAGGGCCAGGTCGCCTACCGCGGTCCGCTCGTCGCGGTCGCCCACCAGCTCGTCGGCGGGCTGCACCAGTCGATGTTCTACGTCGGCGCCCGCACCATCCCCGAGCTGCAGGACAAGGGCCAGTTCATCCGGATCACCTCGGCCAGCCTCAAGGAGTCGCACCCGCACGACGTGCAGATGACGGTCGAGGCGCCGAACTACTCCGGCCGTTGACCCCCCGATGACCGGGCGGATCGAGATCCGCACCTTCGAGGACGACGACTGGCCCGAGTTCCTGCCGATCCTCCAGGAGGTGGCGCGCGCGGGCGAGACCTACGCCATGCCGAGCGAGATCGCCGAGGCGGAGGCCCGGGAGTTCTGGGCGGGCGACCACCTGGTCACCGCACGCCTGGGAGGCACCCTCCTCGGGAGCGCGAAGATGGGTGCCAACCGTCCGGCCCAGGGGGCGCACGTCGGCACCGCGTCGTTCATGGTCGGCGCCGAGGCCCGGGGCAAGGGCGTCGGCCGCGCGCTGGCGGAGTACGTCGTCGACTGGCACCGGCGCAGCGGCTTCCGTGCGATCCAGTTCAACGCCGTGGTCGAGACCAACACCGCCGCCGTACGCCTGTGGGAGTCGCTCGGCTTCGCCGTCATCGGCACCGTCCCCGAAGCCTTCCGCCGCCCGTCGGGGGAGTACGTCGGCCTCCACGTGCATGTACCTGCCCTTGCACGGATAGTCCGTCACGTCTGGCACCCGAATGCGTCCGGATCCGGTGCCGAACGTGACGGACTATCCGGCCGATAAGGTTCTCCGGTGAACGACTTCGAGATCGGGGCCGCCAAGCGGGGCCGGCGGGCGTACTCCTTCGACGACATCGCCATCGTCCCGAGCCGGCGCACGCGCGACCCGGAGGAGGTGTCGATCGCCTGGCAGATCGACGCCTACCGGTTCGAGCTGCCGATCCTGGCCGCGCCGATGGACTCGGTGATGTCGCCGGAGACCGCGATCGCCTTCGGGCAGCTCGGCGGGCTCGGGGTGCTCAACCTCGAGGGCCTCTGGACCCGGTACGACGACCCGAGCGACCTGCTCGCGGAGGTGGCCTCCCTCAACGGCGACGCCGCGGTCCAGCGGATGCAGGAGATCTACGCCGAGCCGATCAAGGCCGAGCTGATCACCGAGCGCGTCAAGCAGATCCGCGACGTCCGGCGTGACCGTCGCCGGGTCGCTGTCGCCGCAGCGCACCAAGGAGTTCGCGAAGACCGTGGTCGACGCCGGGCGTCGACATGTTCGTGATCCGCGGGACGACGGTCAGCGCCGAGCACGTGTCCTCGCAGTCGGAGCCGCTGAACCTCAAGGAGTTCATCTACGAGCTCGACGTCCCGGTGATCGTCGGCGGCTGTGCCACCCACCAGGCCGCGCTGCACCTGATGCGCACCGGCGCAGCCGGCGTGCTGGTCGGCTTCGGCGGCGGAGCCGCGCACACGACGCGCACCGTGCTCGGCATCGCGGTGCCGATGGCCAGCGCGGTGGCCGACGTGGCCGCGGCCCGGCGCGACTACCTCGACGAGTCCGGCGGCCGCTACGTGCACGTGATCGCCGACGGCTCGATCGGCCGCAGCGGCGACGTGGCCAAGGCCGTCGCCTGCGGTGCCGACGCGGTGATGATCGGCTCGCCGCTGGCCCGCGCGATCGACGCCCCCGGTCAGGGCTTCCACTGGGGCGGCGAGGCGGTCCACGCCGAGCTGCCGCGAGGTGAGCGGGTCGAGATGGACCGCGTCGGCTCGCTCCAGGAGATCCTGTTCGGCCCGTCGCGGGTCGCCGACGGCACCATGAACTTCGTCGGCGCCCTGCGCCGGTCGATGGCCACCACCGGCTACACCGAGCTCAAGGAGTTCCAGCGGGTCGAGGTCGTCGTCCAGTAGCTCGTCAGTAGCGCTGCGCCGCTCAGGCGAGGCCGACTAGCCTGTGGCCGTGTCCGGCCAAGCAGGTCCCTGCGCGTGCTGGTGCTGACGCTCAGCATCGGCCTGCTGCTGACCGCTGCGGCGTACCTCGCTCAGCCGTCCCTGATGACGCCGCTCGACGCTTTGGCCGCGCACGACGCGCCGTCCCCGAGCGCCTCCGCGGCGGCCGACCCGACGGAGACGTCCTCCACGACACCCTCCGCGACGTCCAGCGCGACGCCGACGCTCCCCGCCCCCACGAGGTCAGCGAGGCCGACCCCTGACCGGGTCGCCCTGGTCGGCGACCGGCGAAGGAGCTCGAGCGGCTGGCGGCGAAGGCGGGTGCCGTCACCGACCAGCGCCCCGAGCGCACTCAGCGTCCCGAGCGCCCCAAGCGCCCCGAGCGCCCCGAGCGCCCCGTGGCGTCGTTCACGATCGCGAACTTCAACGTCCAGGGCGCCTCCCACCGCGGCAACGTCGAGCAGCGCACCCGCAACGCCCGCGACCTGCTGATCCGGTATCGACGTGGATGTGGCCGCGTTCCAGGAGTTCGCGCGCACCCAGCGGGTGGCCTTCGACCGGCTCGCGGGCGGCACCTACGCGGCCTACCCGGGCGCCCTCGGTCGGTCGCTCGACGCCGAGAACTCCATCGTCTGGCGCACCGACCCTTCGACCTGGTCAAGGCGGAGACCCGGCCCTACCCGTACTTCAGGGGCGCGATCCGCAACATGCCCCGGGTGCTGCTGCGGCACAAGAAGACCGGCGCCGAGTTCTGGGTGACCAGCTACCACAACCCCGCGACCTGCTGCGGCTACGGCGACGCGGCCGGCTTCCGCGACGCGCGCGGTCAGCGAGCAGGCCGCGCGACGCCAACGCCCTGGTCGCGCTGACCAAGACCCCGCTGATCGTGGCCGGCGACATGAACGACCGGGCGACGTACTTCTGCCGCATGGCCAGCCGGGCACCGGCATGCACTCCGCCGACGGCAGCACGTACGACGGCGGCTGCCGGGTGGCCGGCCATGCCTGGATCGACTGGATCCTCGGCACCAGGGACGTCGCGTTCTCCGGCTACCTCCGCGACCGCAGCGGCTTCGTGCGCGCCACCTCCGACCACCCGATCGTGGTCGGCGAAGGTGAAGGTGACCGGCAAGCCGGGCGACGCAGCGAACGCCGAGGGCGCCACCCCCTGACCTCTGCCTGACACACTCGAGCGCATGAGCATCACGGCGGACCTCGGACCGGGCTCCCGGGCCACCGCGCTCGACGCGATGGAGGCGGGCGAGCTCGACGTGCTCGTCGTCGGAGGCGGGGTGACCGGAGCCGGCGCGGCGCTCGACGCGGTCTCCCGCGGGCTGTCGACCGCGCTGCTCGAGCAGCGCGACTTCGCCAGCGGCACGTCGTCGCGCTCGTCGAAGCTGGTGCACGGCGGCCTGCGCTACCTGGAGATGTTCGACTTCGGCGCTGGTGCACGAGGCGCTCGAGGAGCGCGGCCTGCTGCTGACCCGGCTCGCGCCGCACCTGGTGCGACCGGTGCCGTTCCTCTACCCGCTGCACCACCACCTGGGAGCGCCCCTACGTCGGCGCCGGTCTGCTGCTGTACGACGCGATGGCGATGGCCGGCAGGCACGACATGGGCGTGCCCCGGCACAGGCACCTGTTCCGTCGCCACGTCGCGCGGATGGCACCCGACCTCCGCACCGACGACCTCACCGGCGCGATCCGCTACTACGACTGCCAGGTCGACGACGCCCGGCTGGTGATGACGGTCGCCCGGACGGCCGCGGCGTACGGCGCGCACGTGGCCTCACGCACCAAGGTCACCGGCTTCCTCCGCGACGGCGACCGCGTGGTCGGCGTCCGGGCGCGCGACCTCGAGAACGACCGTGACCTCGAGGTGCGCGCGCGAGTCGTGATCAACGCGGCCGGTGTCTGGACCGACGAGATCCAGGAGATGGTCGGCGGACGCGGTGCGCTGCACGGTCGAGGCGAGCAAGGGCATCCACCTCGTCGTGCCCCGCGACCGGATCCGGTCCGAGACCGGCTTCATCACCAAGACCGAGAAGTCGGTGCTGTTCGTGATCCCCTGGGGCCGGCACTGGATCATCGGCACCACCGACACCCCATGGGACCTCGACCTCGCGCACCCAGCCGCGTCGCGCGCCGACATCGACTACGTGCTCGGACACGTGAACACGCTGCTGCGCACCCCGCTGGACCACGAGGACGTCGAGGGTGTCTTCGCCGGCCTGCGGCCGCTGGCCCGCGGCAAGGACGAGCCCACCTCGCGGATCTCGCGCGAGCACACCGTGGTCGCGCCCGTGCCCGGCCTGGTCCTGGTCGCCGGCGGCAAGCTGACGACCTACCGGGTGATGGCACGGGACGCGGTCGACGTCGCGGCGCAGTCCCTCGAGCGATCCGGTCAGCACGTGGGCCCGAGCATCACCGACCGGGTGCCGCTCCTGGGCGCCGCCGGGTTCGAGACCCGCACCAACCAGCGGGTGGCGCTGGCCCGGGCGTCGGGACTGCCCGTCGCCCGCATCGACCACCTGCTCGGACGGTACGGCGGCCTGGTCGACGAGGTGCTCGCGATCGTGGCCGGCGACCCCGCGCTGGGGGAGCCGCTCGACGGCACCGAGGACTACCTGGCCGGCGAGGTCGTCTACGCGGTGACCCACGAGGGCGCACGTCACCTCGACGACGTGCTCACCCGTCGTACCCGGATCTCGATCGAGACCTTCGACCGTGGTACCACCTCGGCGCGCCCGGCCGCCGGCCCTGATGGCCGGCGTCCTGGGCTGGGACGCGACGCGCGTCGACGAGGAGGTCGACCACTACCTGCGCCGGGTCGAGGCCGAGCGGCAGAGCCAGCAGAAGGCCACCGACCAGGAGGCCGACGAGGCGCGGGTGCAGGCGCCGGAGGGTCCGTGGGCGGTGTGATTGTGCTGCGGGTTCACCACGGTATGCAGACGAACCTGCGCTTCCCACAACGAGCACATCGTGGGATGTGCGGGTTGCCCTGCATACCGTGGTGAACCTGCAGACCCAGACCCAGACCCAGACCCAGACCCAGACCCAGCCCCAGCCCGAATCCCACCCGCCCGACTACTGCCCCGTCCGCCCGTCGATGCACTCCCGGAGCAGGTCCGCGTGGCCGACATGGCGCGCGTACTCCTCGATCATGTGCACGAGCAGGTCGCGGACCGGCACCTCGCGGCCGTCGAGCGGGACCATGGTGCCGACGTCGGCGACACCGTCCATGAAGGTCTCGGCGTTGGTCACCTCGGCGCGCCACACGCGCCAGGCCTCCTCTACCACCGCGTCGTCCGCGATCGCGCCGTTGAAGTCGGCGTCGCGGTCGTCCGCGGTGCGGAAGTGCCGGGCCGCGTCCGGCTGCCTGCCCATCACCTTGCGGAACCAGTGCAGCTCCACGTCGGCGAGGTGGCGGAGCAGCCCGAGCAGCGACATCGTCGACGGCGGGACCGAGCGCGTGGCCAGCTGCGCGGCGTCGAGCCCGTCGCAGCTTCATCGCGAACGTCTTCCGGTAGTTGCCGAGGTAGTCGAGGAGCACCCCGCGCTCGTCCGTGGCCCCGCTGTCGGTGCGCGGGTCTTCGTCGGGGTCGACCCACATGTCGGGGAACTGTCGCTCTGCCATGGCGCGAGCCTGCCCCAGCGCGGCCGGGCAGGCCAAGCCCTTTGCCTCAGACGCCGTCCGGTACCCAGCCGTCGTCGGGGAAGCCGGCGGCGCGGTACTCCTCGAGCAGCGGCCGGAACTCCGGCGCGGCTTCGCCCGCGCCGGTGAGGGCGCGGTCCAGCGCGGCCAGGCACATCGTCCAGCCGGCGCCGTGCAGGGCGGCCCGGGTCTTCTCGTCCAGCACGTCGAGCAGCTCGAGCCGGCTCCCCTCGCGGTCCGCCGTCACCGTGAGGAACAGCTGGTCGCCGCCCCACTCGAAGCCGAACACGTGCGGCGGCTCCCAGGCCAGCACCCGGCCGGTCATCGCCTCCGGCGCGTGCGGGTCGCCGGCGAGGGTGATGGTGCCGCCCACGCGGGCCTCGTAGGTCACGTCGGGCGACGGGAACCACGCCTTGAGCTCGGCGGGGTCGGTCACCGCTCGCCACACCCGCTCGACGGGGAAGGGGTAGTACCGCTCGAAGCGCACCGCGGGTCCCCGCTCGTGCTCGACGTAGCTGCCGCGGTCGGGGGTGCGGTGGGTGGTCTCGGTCATGGGTTCTCCTCCAGATGGGCCCCGAGCCGGTCGAGGCGTTCGTTCCAGAGCCGGCGGTACGGCGCCAGCCAGCGGTCGAGCTCGGTCATCGGGGCCGGGTCGATCGCGTAGATCCGGCGCTGGGCCACTCGCTCTACCCTCACCAGTCCCGCCTCGCGCAGCACCCTGAGGTGCTTGGAGGTCTGCGGCTGGGTCAGGCCGAGTCGTTCGACCAGGTCGCCGACGGAGCACTCGCCCTGCAGCAGCAGGTCGAGCACGGCCCGGCGGTGCGGGTCGACGAGAGCGGTCCAGGTCCGGTCGTCCATGACCCCGAACATGCCATCACCGGCATATGTCTGTCAAGGCATGTAACCGAAATCGGGTCGCCGCAGGAAGTACGGGCGCGGGAGGCTGGGCGCCATGACCTCCTTCATCTCCCACACCACGGTCGACTGTGGCAACGCCTACGCAGCTCTCGGAGTGGTGGAAGCAGGTGCTCGAGTACGTCGACAAGCCGGACGACCCGAACGAGCCGGGTCACGTGGAGTGCTGGATCCAGCGTCCGGACGGTGGTCACCCGCTGCTGTTCATCGAGGTGCCGGAGGGCAAGCAGGTGAAGAACCGGATCCACTTCGACCTGCGCCCGAACGCCGGCACCCGTGCCCAGGAGGTCGAGCGGCTCGTCGCGCTGGGCGCCACCGTCGTCGCCGACCGCAGCGACATCCACGGCCCCGGCATCGGCTGGGTGACCATGGCCGATCCGGAGGGCAACGAGTTCTGCGTGCTGCGCAGCGAGGCGGAGATCCAGGCCGCGACGGAGGGCTGAGCGCGAGGGACTCCACGTGAACGGCAGCCCGGTCGAACGTGTCGGACCTGCCTCGTAGACTGGGCGCGGTTCCACCACCCCCCTGTCCGCGCCGGCTGGGGGCGTTCGTGGTGTGCCCCCACCCCGTTTCGAGGAGCACCCGTTGAGCATCGCCGGACTGGCCGATCTCGTCCTGCGCAACCCCGTCCTCGCCGAGGCGATGGCCGACAGCGGCCGGCTCCCGACGCTCGACCTGACCGGTCCGGCGGCGCTGCGCCCGTTCGTGGTCAAGGGCCTCGTCGACGCCGGGCGCACCGTGCTCGTGGTCGCCGCGACCGCGCGCGAGGCCGAGGACCTGGTCGAGGTGCTCGGCGACGTGCTCGACCCGGCCCGGGTCGGCTACTACCCGGCCTGGGAGACGCTGCCGCACGAGCGGCTCAGCCCGCGCAGCGACACCGTCGGGCGTCGGCTGGCCGTGCTGCGCCGGCTCGCACCCGGGCACCGACGACGCCAACGGCCCGCTCGAGGTGGTCGTCGCGCCGATCCGCTCGGTGCTGCAGCCGCAGGTGCACGGGCTGGCCGACCTGGAGCCGGTCGAGCTCGCGGTCGGCGACAGGTCGACCTCGACGACGTCGTACGACGGCTGGCCGACGCGGCGTACTCCCGCGTCGACCTGGTCGAGAAGCGCGGCGAGTTCGCGGTCCGCGGCGGCATCGTCGACGTCTTCCCGCCGACCGAGGAGCACCCGCTGCGGGTGGAGTTCTTCGGCGACGAGATCGACGAGATCCGCTCGTTCGCGGTCGCCGACCAGCGCACCCTCGAGCCGGTGCAGCGGCTGTGGGCGCCGCCGTGCCGCGAGCTGCTGCTCACCGACGACGTACGCCGCCGGGCCAGGCGCTCGGCGCCGAGCACCCCGAGCTGGCCGAGATCACCGACCGGATGGCCGAGGGCCTCGCCGTCGAGGGCATGGAGTCGCTGGCCCCGGTGCTCGTCGACGAGATGGAGATGCTGGTCGACCTGCTGCCGGCCGACACCCACGTGCTGCTGCTCGACCCCGAGCGGGTGCGCAGCCGCGCCCACGACCTGGTGGCGACCAGCGAGGAGTTCCTCGGGGCGTGCTGGGCGGCCGCCGCCGGTGGTGGACAGGCGCCGATCGACCTCGGCGCCGCGTCGCTGCGCGAGCTCGGCGACGTGCGCGCAGCGACGTGCTCGCGCAGGGCAAGGCCTGGTGGAGCGTCAGCCCGTTCGGCCTCGACGACGACGACCGACGAGGCCAGCGCGGTCGGTCGACGTCACGCCCGGCCGAGGAGTACCGCGGCGACGTCGAGCGGGCGGTCGCCGACATCCGGGGCTGGCTCGCCGACGGCAGCCGGGTCGTGCTGCTCAGCGAGGGCCACGGACCGGCGCAGCGGATGGTCGAGGTGCTCGGCGAGCACGACGTGCCGGCCCGGCTGGTCGACACCTGGACTCGATCGGCCCGACACCTCGACCGCCGGACGTGGTCACGGTCACCTGCGCCTCCCTCGAGCACGGGTTCGTCGACCCGGCCCTGCGGCTCGCGGTGCTCACCGGCGAGGACCTGCTCGGCCAGCGCGCGTCCACCCGCGACATGCGCAAGATGCCGACCCGGCGCAAGAAGCAGATCGACCCGCTCGAGCTCAAGGCCGGCGACTACGTCGTGCACGAGCAGCACGGCGTCGGCCGCTTCGTCGAGATGAAGCAGCGCGAGGTCCAGGGCGCGATGCGCGAGTACCTCGTCCTCGAGTACGGCTCCTGCAAGCGCGGCCAGCCCGCCGACCGGCTCTTCGTGCCCGCCGACACGCTCGACCAGGTCACCCGCTACGTCGGCGGCGAGCAGCCGTCGCTCGACCGGCTCGGCGGCGCCGACTGGGCCAAGCGCAAGGGCCGCGCCCGCAAGGCGGTGCGCGAGATCGCCGCCGAGCTGATCAAGCTGTACGCCGCCCGGCAGGCCACCCAGGGCCACGCCTTCGGCCCGACACGCCCGTGGCAGCGCGAGCTCGAGGACGCGTTCCCGTTCCACGAGACGCCCGACCAGCTGACCACCGTCGACGAGGTCAAGCGCGACATGGAGCGCACCGTCCCGATGGACCGGCTGGTCTGCGGCGACGTCGGCTACGGCAAGACCGAGATCGCGGTGCGCGCGGCGTTCAAGGCGGTGCAGGACGGCAAGCAGGTCGCCGTGCTGGTGCCGACCACGCTGCTGGTGCAGCAGCACTTCGCGACGTTCGAGGAGCGGATGGCCGGCTTCCCGGTCGAACGTGCGGGCGCTGAGCCGCTTCCAGACCGACAAGGAGGCCGAGGAGGTCATCGACGGCCTCGCCGACGGCACCGTCGACATCGTGATCGGCACCCACCGGCTGCTCAACCCCGACATCCGGGTCAAGGACCTCGGCCTGATCGTCGTCGACGAGGAGCAGCGCTTCGGTGTCGAGCACAAGGAGCAGATGAAGCGGCTGCGCACCAGCGTCGACGTGCTCTCGATGAGCGCGACGCCGATCCCGCGCACGCTGGAGATGGCGATCACCGGCATCCGCGAGATGTCCACGATCACCACGCCGCCCGAGGAGCGGCACCCGGTGCTGACCTACGTCGGCGCCTACGAGGACCGCCAGGTGATCGCCGCCGTACGCCGCGAGCTGCTGCGCGAGGGCCAGGTCTTCTTCATCCACAACCGGGTGAACTCGATCGAGAAGGCGGCCGCCCACATCCAGCAGCTGGTCCCCGAGGCGCGGGTCGCCACCGCGCACGGCCAGATGGGCGAGCACCAGCTCGAGCAGGTGATGCTCGACTTCTGGGAGAAGCGCTTCGACGTGCTCGTGTGCACCACGATCGTCGAGTCCGGCCTCGACGTCTCCAACGCCAACACGATGATCATCGAGCGCGCCGACACCCTCGGCCTCTCCCAGCTCCACCAGCTCCGCGGCCGGGTCGGCCGGGGCCGCGAGCGGGCCTACGCCTACTTCCTCTACCCGCCGGACAAGCCGCTGACCGAGACCGCGCACGAGCGGCTGGCCACGCTCGCGCAGCACTCCGACCTCGGCGGCGGCATGGCGATCGCGATGAAGGACCTCGAGATCCGCGGTGCCGGCAACCTGCTCGGCGGCGAGCAGTCCGGCCACATCGCCGACGTCGGCTTCGACCTCTACGTGCGCCTGGTCGGCGAGGCGGTCGGCGAGTTCCGCAGGACGGCAGCCAGCCCGAGGCGCTCGGAGATGCGGATCGAGATCCCGATCGACGCCCACCTGCCGCACGACTACATCGGCGCGCGAGCGGCTCCGGCTGGAGATGTACAAGCGGCTCTCCGAGGTGCGCTCCGACGACGACGTCGCGCTGCTCCGCGAGGAGATGGTCGACCGCTACGGCGAGCCGCCGGCCGGAGGTGGACCGGCTGCTCGAGGTGGCCCGGTTCCGCGGCCGGGCCCGCCAGGCCGGGCTCACCGAGGTGCAGGCGCAGGGCAAGTTCGTCCGCTTCGCGCCGGTCGAGCTGCCCGACTCCGCCGTCGTCCGGCTCAACCGGCTCTACCCGAAGAGCGTGGTCAAGGCCGGCGCTGCGTACGATGCTGGTGCCGCGCCCGCTCTCCGGGTCGCGCGGTGGACCGCCGCGCGACGAGGAGCTGCTGGCGTGGGCCCGGGAGGTGATCGACACCGTGATCGACCCCGCCGGCGCGGCGCCGACAGGAGACCTCGCGAAGAGTCACCTCGTGAAGAGCGATCCGCCGCATCACGTCCCTGCTCGTCGGCGCGCCTGGCGCTGCTCACGCTCTCGGGCTGCGCCGGGCTGCACCCCGGGCGCCGCGGCCACGGTCGGCGACGAGCGATCACCCAGCAGCGAGGTCGACGACGTGACCCGGATCAGCTGTGCGACCTCGGGGCGCAGCGCCCCGCCGGCGCAGCTCGCGCGGCACAGTGCGCGGACATCGCTCAACGCGCTGGTCGACCACGCGCGTCGACAACGCAGTACGGCCGAGTCGGCCAGGCGCGACGTACGACCAGAGCCACGCTGCAGCACGCAGGTCCAGCAGCTCGACGACTCGCGCACGAAGCCTGCCGACAGCCGACCAGCGACACCGATCGTCGCAGGTGGTCAGCGACTTCGCTGCAGCGTCGCAGCTGCTGCTCGCCGACGTCGGCGCCAAGAGTCTCTGAAGGCCGAAGGGCACCGCCAAGCCCGGCGTCGACGAGTCCGTCAACGAGGGCAGCAAGCTCGCCGCCGCGTGGGCCAAGAAGAACATCGACGTCGAGATCGACCCGCGCTACAACCCCGGCACGTCCGGCCAGGCCGGTGGCGGCGACGGCTCGATCTCGCGGCCGGTCTCGCCCTACGCGAAGGCCGCAGCCGGCGACCGCGAAGCCGCGACTTCGTCGCCGCGCTGCCCGACCGAGCTGCGCTGCGGCTGACCTCGTGACGCTTCCTGTAGCCGAGCACCCGGGCGCCGGTGGTCGAGCTCGTCGAGACCATGGACCGGCTGCGCCGCGAGTGCCCCTGGAAGGCCGAGCAGACCCATCGCAGCCTCGCGCCGCTACCTGCTCGAGGAGACCCACGAGACGCTCGAGGCGATCGAGACCGGCGACCGCCGGCAGCTGGGACCACCTGCGCGAGGAGCTCGGCGACCTGCTGCTGCAGGTCTACTTCCACGCCGCGATCGCCGCGGAGGCCGGCACGTTCGACATCGACGACGTCGCGGCCGACCTGATCGCCAAGCTGCGTCCGGCGCAACCCGCACGTGTTCGGCGACCCGATGGCGAACGGGCGGCCGTCCGCTGGAGCCGCACGAGGTCAACGAGGAGTGGGAGCGGATCAAGGCGGCCGAGAAGCAGCGGGCGAGCGTCACGGACGGCCTCCCGCCGACGCTGCCCGCCCTGCTCTACGCCGACAAGGTGGTCGACCGGCTGGAGCGCGCGGGCACGCCGGTCGTGGCATCCGGCGACGACCTCGGTGACCGGCTGCTCGCGCTCGTGGTCGAGGCGCACGCGGCCGGGGTCGACCCGGAGCAGGCGCTCCGCGACGCGGTGCGCGGGGCCACGCCTTCCGACCGAGAGTGAGTCCGGACGGGTCGCCGACGCGCAAGTCCGGCATCGGCTTCCGGCTGCCGCCCGAGCGACGGTTCCGGACGACCGCCCACGGAGCGAGATGCAGGGTTACCCCGCCGTACGCCGTTAGGCTGGCGGAGTCCGTACCGACACTGCCTCCAGGAGCACTAACCGTGGCCCTCATCGAAGAAGTCGACGCCCGCGAGATCCTCGACTCGCGCGGCAACCCCACCGTCGAGGTCGAGGTGGTCCTCGAGGACGGCGCGCAGGGCCGCGCGGCCGTGCCGTGCGGTGCCTCGCACCGGCGCGTTCGAGGCGGTGGAGCTGCGCGACGGCGGCGACCGCTACCGCGGCAAGGGCGCCGAGCAGGCCGTGTCGCGGCGTGCTCGACAGCATCGCGCCCGGCGATCGAGGACGAGGACGCCGCCGACCAGCGCGCGATCGACCAGATCATGCTCGACCTCGACGGCACGCCCAACAAGGCCAAGCTCGGCGCCAACGCGATCCTCGGCGTCTCGCTGGCCGTCGCCCACGCGGCCGCGGAGTCGGCCGACCTGCCGCTCTACCGCTACGTCGGCGGCCCCAACGCCCACCTGCTGCCGGTGCCGATGATGAACATCCTCAACGGCGGCTCGCACGCCGACTCCAACGTCGACATCCAGGAGTTCATGATCGCGCCGATCGGCGCACCGACGTTCCGCGAGGCGCTCCAGCAGGGCGCCGAGGTCTACCACGCCCTCAAGTCCGTGCTGAAGAAGAAGGGCCTGGCCACCGGGCTCGGCGACGAGGGCGGCTTCGCGCCCGACCTGGCCGAGCAACCGCGCCGCGCTCGACCTGATCGCCGAGGCGGTCGAGAGCGGCGGGCTTCACGCTCGGCAAGGACATCGTGCTCGCGATGGACGTCGCCGCCAGCGAGTTCTACGAGAAGGGCACTACACCTTCGAGGGCGAGAAGAAGACCTCGACGGAGATGACGGCCTACTACGCCGACCTCGTCGCGTCGTACCCGATCGTCTGCATCGAGGACCCGCTCGACGAGGACGACTGGGACGGCTGGAAGACGCTGACCGACCAGCTCGGCGACAAGGTCCAGATCGTCGGCGACGACCTGTTCGTCACCAACGTCGAGCGGCTCCAGCGCGGCATCACCGGCGGTCAGGCCAACGCGCTGCTGGTCAAGGTCAACCAGATCGGCTCGCTCACCGAGACCCTCGACTCCGTCGACCTCGCGCACCGCAACGGCTTCCGCTGCATGATGAGCCACCGCTCCGGCGAGACCGAGGACATCACGATCGCCGACCTCGCGGTCGCCACCAACTGCGGCCAGATCAAGACCGGTGCCCCGGCCCGCTCCGAGCGGGTCGCGAAGTACAACCAGCTGCTCCGGATCGAGGAGGAGCTCGACGACGCCGCCCGCTACGCCGGGGCCGGTGCGTTCCCGCGGTACCAGGGCTGAGGCGAGCGGTGCGACCGTCCCGGAGCCGCGCGCACGCGCCGGTCGCCGGGTAACACCCGGCCGGCCCAGCCGCGTCGACCAGCACGCGGAGCGGCCCGCGGCACGTCGGCGCGCGCGCCCGGGCCGCCGACCGGGGCCGGCCGCGGTCCCGGTTCACCAGCCGGATGGCGGTGATCCTGGTCGTGCTCGCGGTGCTGGTGGTCTCCTACGCCTCGAGCATGCGGGCCTACCTCGAGCAGCGACAGCCAGATCGACAGCCTCCGCGACCAGATCGTCCAGTCGAAGAAGGACATCGGCGCGCTGGAGCGCGAGAAGCAGCGCTGGAACGACCCGGCCTACGTCGCGACGCTGGCGCGGGAGCGGTTCGGCTGGGTGCTGCCCGGGCGAGATCGCCTACCAGGTGATCGACAAGGACGGTAAGCCGCTGGGCAGCACCGACCGGCTCTCCGACCCGGACCGGGTCGTGCACGTCGACGCCGACGGTCGTGGTGGGCCAAGCAGTACGCCTCGCTGGCAGCAGGCCGACCACCCGCCGAAGGCGCAGGCCCCGCCGCGACGCGCATCACCCCGAACGACGAATGACCACCCCAAGCGAACGCTCGCTACGCTCCGTTCGCCCGAGGACCCCGACACGCCATCTCCACCCTCGACGAGGCGGTGGTCGAGGCCCAGCTCGGCCGGGCGCCGCGCTCGATCCACGCGGTCGGGCACCGCTGCCCGTGCGGCAACCCCGACGTGGTCACGACCGAGCCGCGGCTCGACGACGGCACGCCGTTCCCGACGACGTTCTACCTGACCTGCCCGCGCGCCGCGTCGCTGATCGGCACCCTCGAGGCCGCCGGGCTGATGCGCGAGATGACCGAGCGGCTGGCCAACGACCCCGACCTCGCGGCGTCGTACGCCGCGGCGCACCGGGCCTACCTCGCCGCCCGCGAGCGCAGATCGGCGACGTCCCGGAGATCGCCGGCGTCTCCGCCGGCGGCATGCCCGACCGGGTGAAGTGCCTGCACGTGCTCGCCGGCCAGTCGCTGGCCCAGGGCCGCGGCGTCGAACCCGCTCGGCGACGAGGTGCTCGACCGGCTCGGCGCGTGGTGGGCGAGCGGCCCGTGCGTCCCGACCGGCCCGACGGACGGGCAGGCGTGACCCGGGTCGCCGCGATCGACTGCGGCACCAACACCATCAAGCTCCTGGTCGCCGACCTCGACCCGGACGAGGGCCGGATGGTCGAGCACGTCCGCGAGATGCGCATGGTCCGGCTCGGCCAGGGCGTCGACCGCACCGGCCGGCTCGCGCGAGGCCGCGCTGGAGCGGGTGTTCGCCGCGGTCGACGAGTACGCCGCGATCATCGCGAAGCACGACGTGGAGGCGACCCGCTTCTGCGCCACGTCCGCCGCCCGCGACGCCGACAACGCCGACGTGTTCACCGTCCGGCGTCGAGGAGCGGCTCGGTGTCGCACCGGAGGTGGTCGCCGGCGACGAGGAGGCCCGGCTGTCGTACGACGGGGCGACCCGGCCTGCTGGCCGCCGGGCTCGCCCGCGCCGTACCTCGTGATCGACATCGGCGGCGGCTCCACCGAGCTGATCCTCGGCACCGACGACGGCGAGGTGCTCGCCGCGCAGTCGCTCGACATCGGCTCGGTGCGGATGACCGAGCGCCATCTCGTCAGCGACCCGCCGACGGCGCAGGAGGTCGAGGCGGCGACCGCCGACATCGACGCGCGCCCTCGACGGCTGCGACGTCGACCCGGGCGAGGCGGCCGCCGTGATCGGGGTCGCCGGCACGGTGACCACGACCGCGGCGATGGTGCTCGACCTCCCGGCGTACGACCGCGCGATCCTGCACCACGTCGGTGATCGGCTGCGACCGCCGTGCAGGGAGTGACCAGCCGGCTGCTGACGATGTCGGTCGAGGAGCGGCGCGCGCTGCCGTTCATGCACCCGGGCCGCGCCGACGTGATCGGTGCCGGTGCGCTGATCCTCGACCGGGTCCTGCGCCGTACGCGACGTCGGCCTCGATGCTGGTCTCCGAGTCCGACATCCTCGACGGGATCGCCTGGTCGCTGGCCTGAGTGTCTGAGCGGTCACCTGCGCGGGTGCCGGACGGCGTCCGGCAGCGGTCAGGTCTGGAGGAGCCCGAACGCCGAGGGCCGCCCGCTCGGAAAGGGACCCGGCTGATGGCCAGAGACGCACGACACGGACGAGACACGTCCGGTCCGCACGGCCGACCCAGAGCGCCAGCCGGAGGTCCCCACGGACGACTCGGACCGCTCCGTCGCGGACTACGAGGCGAGTGACCGAGCGCCCCGGCCGCGGACCACCCGGGCAAGGTCGAGAAGCCGACCGACCTGAAGCGGCCCTCGGTGATGCTCGCCGTACGCCGCAGCGTGCGCGAGTTCCTCGACGACGAGTGCACCGACCTGGCCGCCGCGCTGACCTACTACTCCGTGCTGGCGATCTTCCCGGCCGCGACTCGCGCTGCTGTCGCTGCTCGGTGTCGTCGGGCAGGGCCAGAACGCCGCTGAACGCGGTGCTCGACGTGCTCCGCCCGTTGCTCGGCCCGGACACCTACGACCAGATCGTCAAGGATCCTCGATGCACGCTGGCCGACAGCCAGGGCGCGGGCCTCGCCCTGGTGATCGGCATCGCCCGGTCGCGCTGTTCTCCGCGTCCGGCTACGTCGGCGCCTTCGGCCGGGCGATGAACCGATCTACGAGGTCGAGGAGGGGCGCCCGATCTGGAAGCTCCGCCCGCTGCAGCTCCTGGTCACGGTGGTCACGGTCGCTGATGTGCGCCGCTGGCGCTGCTGATCCTGATCGTCAGCGGCCCGGTGGCCGACTCGATCGGCGACCAGCTCGGGGTCGGCGACACGGCCCTCCACGGTCTGGAACATCGCCAAGTGGCCGGTGCTGATCCTGTTCGTGGTCATGATCGTCGCGCTGCTCTACTACGCGACGCCCAACGTGCGGCAGCCGCAGCTTCCGGTGGATCTCGCGTCGGCGCCTTCGTCGCGATCCTGATCTGGCTCGTCGCCTCGGTCGGTTTCGCGTTCTACGTCGCCAACTTCGGCTCCTACAACAAGACCTACGGCACCGTCGCCGGCGGCGATCGTCGCGCTGCTGTGGATCTGGCTGACCAACGTCGCGCTGCTGTTCGGCGCCGAGCTCGACTCCGAGCTCGAGCGCAGCCGCGCAGCTCCAGTCCGGCATCGCCGCGGAGGAGACGCTCCAGCTGCCCGCTGCGCGACGACCGGGCGTCGATCAAGGCCGAGGAGCGCCAGCGAGAAGGCCGTGACCAAGGCCCGCAAGCTCCGCGAGCGCTTCACGCACAAGGGTGACGTGGGAGACCGTCCCTTCAAGTGACCCGACGCGTGCCCTGCCGCACCCGGTCACCGGCGAGCTGTTCCCGAGCCCGGTGCCGCCGGGGACGGGCTGGCCGGACGACCCGGCCGACGCGGACACTCCGGTCGCCCGCTCGGCGGCCGGCGTCGCGCGACTCGCGGCCCGGCCGACGCTGGACGAGCTCTCGGCCCGGATCTCGGTGTGCCGAGCCTGCCCGCGGCTGGTCGGCTGGCGTGAGGAGGCCGCATCGCCAAGAAGCGCGCGTCGTACGACGGGGAGCCGTACTGGGGCCGCCCCGTCCCCGGCTGGGGCTCGCCGACGCCCGGTGTGCTCATCGTCGGTCTCGCGCCCGCCGCCAACGGCGGCAACCGCACCGGGCGCAACTTCACCGGCGACCGCTCCGGCGACTGGATCCACGCGGCGCTGCACCGCACCGGCCTGGCCACGCAGGCGTCGTCGACCCACGCCGGTGACGGACAACGTCTGCCGCACACCCGGATGGTCGCCACCGTGCGCTGCGCGCCGCCGGCGAACAAGCCGACGCCCGAGGAGCGCGCGACCTGCGCACCGTGGCTGCACCGCGAGCTGACCCTGCTGCTGCCGACCGTGCAGCGCAGTCGTCTGCCTCGGAGCGATCGGCTGGAACGCCGCCTGGACGGCGCTCGGCCGACGTCGGCCTGGAGGTGCCGCGACCCCGGCCCCGCTTCGGCCACGGCGCCGAGGTGCGCCGTCGGTGACCTGGCCGTGCTCGGCTGCTACCACCCGTCGCCGCACAACACGTTCACCGGCCGGCTCACCGAGGACATGGTCGACGCCGTACTCACCCGTGCGGCGTCCCTGGCTGACAGCGGCTGAGGAGGCGCGCCAGCTCTCCTGTGGTCGAGCGGCGAGCGCCAGCGAGAGCTCCCGGTGGTCGAGCAGCGAGCGCCAGCGAGAGCTCTCCGGTGGTCGAGCAGCGAGCGCCAGCGAGAGCTCGGTCGCGTGGTGGTCGAGCAGCGAGCGCCAGCGAGAGCTCCCCGGTGGTCGAGCAGCGAGCGCCAGCGAGCGAGTGTCGAGACCCCAACATCCAGCCCCAAGAGAGGTACGGCGCGGAGTGGCGGTCCTGCCCCCGGGTCGAGCATGGCGCGTGGTTGAGGAGGCGCTGCAGCCGTCCGGTGGTCGAGCAGCGAGCGCCAGCGAGCGAGTGTCGAGACCACACTGCTGACGGCTCCAGAAACTTTCGAAATACTTCTCCACAGCTGTCCGGAATGCCGCATTCCCGGTCCGGGACTGTCGGTGGTCGATGCCAGAATTCCCTGTATGACAACGGCATTCGACGACACCGGACAGCCACCCGGTCACGTCCACGATCGCCGCCATCACCCAGCAGCTGCACGAGGTCGCCGACCTCGGGCTGTGGACCCTGCGCCCGGCCGAGACCGAGACCAACCTGACCGCCCTGGCCCAGCTGCGGCACCAGATCACCGAGCTCGAGCTCCGCCACGCCCACCACGCCGACCGGCTCGACCTCGGCGCTCAAGCCGGTGCCACCGACACCGGCAGCTACTGGGCCAACCAGACCCTCCAGACCAAGAGGGACGCCAAACGGCGCCTCGCTCTCGCGCAACGCGCTGGACTGTGACCACGAGCCGGTCCGGGACGCGATGGCCGCCGGCCAGGTCTCCGAGGACCAGGCCGTGGTGATCGTCAAGGGCGTCGACGCGCTCCCGGTCGAGCACCGCCGCGAGGCGGAGAACCACCTGATCGGCCTTGCCGCCGAGCACGACCCGGTCGCACTGCGCCGGATCGCGCACCACGTCCTCGAGGTGGTCGCCCCCGAGATCGCCGAAGAACACCAGCTCAAGGCCCTGCAACGCCAGGAAGCCCTCGCCGAGGAAGCCTGCCGGTTCACCATCGCCGACGACGGGCACGGACTGTGCCACGGCCGGTTCACCCTCCCGGCCCCGGTCGGGGCGATGCTCAAGCAGGCGGTGCTCGCGATCAACTCACCCAAGCACCGCCGCCACTCCGGCACCCCCGAAGGGCTCGGGCACGCGTTCTGCGAGTACGTCACCCGCTACCCGACCGACCGGCTCCCCCAGGCCGGCGGCGTGGACGCCACCGTGGTGGTCACCATGACCCTGGAGAACCTGCTCGGCGACAGCCAGGCCCCGGCGGTGTTGGACACCGGGGACCCGATCACCGCCGACCAGGCCCGCAAGCTCGCCTGCGAGGCCGGGATCATCCCGATGGTCCTGGCTGGGAAGTCCAAGACCCTCGACCTCGGACGCCGCAAACGGCTCTACGACCGGTACCAGCGGATCGCGATCAGACACCGCGACCAGCACTGCACAGCACAAGGCTGCGACTGGCCCGCAGCCCTGTGCCACGTCCACCACAACATCCCCTGGAGCCGGGGCGGGAAGACCAACCTCGCCGACGGACGCCTGCTGTGTCCGCGGCACCACTCCTACGCACACTCACCGAAGTACGAGATGAAGACCATCCCCAACGGACGCGTCATCTTCAGCCGGAGCTAGGTCGAAAGCCTGCGGGTTGGGGGCACCGGTCAGGAAATGGCCGCCTTCACCAGCCCGACAACCGTCTTCTCCACCGCGGGGCTCCACGCCATGAGCGCGTACGAGACGGGCCACAGGTCACCGTCGTCGAGGTTCGCCGTGTCCTGGAAGCCGAGGGTCGAGTACCGGTAGCTGAACTTGCCCGAGTCCTGGAAGAAGACAACGATCTTCCCGTCCGCGTTCGCGTAGGCGGGCATTCCGTACCAGGTCTTGGGGAAGAGGTCGGGGGCGTTCGCGGTCACCGTCACGTGCACGCGCTCGGCGAGCTCACGATCGTTCGGGGCCATCTCCGCGATCCGGTCCAGGACCGCCTGGAGCCCGTCGGCCTTCTTGGCGCCCTTCTTGCCCTCGGCGCGGAGCTCGGCCGCGCGCTCCTTCATCGCAGCGCGTTCCTCAGCACTGAACCCGTCAGACTCGTTCTGGACCTTCTTTGCCGGCATGCTCTGGCTCCCTTCCGCCGCTCGGGCCGGCGTGGTGCCAGCCTCGGAGCAAGGCTAGGCGCGGCAACATCGCCGCGTCGAAGAAGGTGTCAGGCCCCAGATGTGGGCACACAAAAGGAGAGGTCAACGCCCCTCCACTCTCAACATATAGCGGACCCGGGGGCTTGCGGCAAGGCCCCAGTCGTGCCGCAGAATCGCCGCCCGAAGGCCGGCCGCAATGCTTCTGTTCGATCGGAGCCGATGACGTGAACCCCCTGACCACCAGCGCGTTCGACCTGCGCGACCACCTAACCTCGAAGGCCGACCCGGCCCTGATCGCCGCCGACGAGCGGCACTTCGCCGCCATCGCGGAGAGCCTCGAGCAGTCGATCGCCGACCTGTCCGACCGTCTCGATGCCGCGCGAAGGGCGCCCGGCGGCATCGGCCAGGAGGCCATGGACAGGGACCTGGAGGTCCACCGGCTGTCCTCTCGCCTCCGGACCCTGCGGCGCTTCGGCCTCGACCTGTGCCTGGGACGCATCTGTCCCCGCAGACGGCTCCGCGCCCGTGTACGTCGGACGCGCCGGACTAACGGACAGCGCAGGCGGTCGTCTGCTGCTCGACTGGCGCTCTCCCGCGGCCGAGCCGTTCTTCGGGGCGACCCATGCGAACCCGATGGGCCTGGCAAGCCGGCGCAGGTATCGCTGGACCCGTGGCCGGATCAGCGACTACTGGGACGAGGTGTTCGACCCGGACGGTTTCGAAGGGCACGCCGCCCTCGACGACCAGTCAGCCTTCATCGCGAGCCTGGGCAGCAGTCGCTCGCCCCGGATGCGCGACGTGCTCGGCACCATCCAGGCCGACCAGGACGCGATCATCCGTGCCGGGTCCCGCGGAGCCCTCGTCGTAGACGGCGGTCCGGGCACGGGGAAGACCGTCGTCGCCTTGCACCGCACCGCCTACCTGCTCTACTCCGACCCTCGCCTCGGTCATCGCAGGGGCGGTGTGCTGTTCGTCGGGCCGCACCAGCCCTACCTGGCCTACGTCTCCGACGTCCTTCCCAGCCTCGGGGAAGAGGGCGTGCAGACCTGCACCTTGCGGGACCTCGTCCCCGATGGGGCCAGTGCCACGGTTGAGAGCGATTCGGAGGTGGCCCGGCTCAAGGCCTCCGCCCAGATGGTGAAGGCGATCGAGCCAGCGGTCCGGCTGTACGAGGAGCCGCCCACCGACGGCATGGAGGTCGAGACCCCGTACGCCGACATCTGGCTGAGCGCCGACGACTGGGCCGAGGCGTTCTCCGTGCCCGATCCCGGCACTCCACACAACGAGGCACGAGACGAGATCTGGGAGGAGCTGCTCATCATCCTGCTCGACAAGGTGGACGACGAAGACGTCTCGAGCGAGCTGCTCCGTCGGTCGCTGGCCCAGAGCAGCGAGCTGGCCACCGCGTTCGACAAGTCGTGGACGCTGCTCGAGGCAGGGGACCTCGTCGGCGACCTGTGGTCGGTCCCGGCGTACCTGCGCATGTGCGCGCCCTGGCTCTCCCCGGAGGAGGTCCGGAAGCTGCAGCGCGCCGACCCGCAGGCCTGGACGGTTTCCGACCTGCCGCTCCTGGACGCCGCCCGGCAACGCCTCGGCGATCCTGAGGCATCACGGCGCAAGCGTCGTCACGCCGCCGCCGTCGCCGCCGAACGTGAGCGGATGGACCGGGTCGTCGACGAGCTCCTCCAGGCCGACGACGACGAGGGCCTGATCGCCCAGCTGCGCCAGGAGGGCATCCGCGACGCTCTCGTCGACGAGAGCGCCCTTCCCGTCACCGACCCGGACCTGCTCGCCGGCCCCTTCGCGCACATCGTCGTGGACGAGGCCCAGGAGCTGAACGACGCGGAGTGGCAGATGCTGCTGCTCCGCTGCCCCTCCCGGAGCTTCACCATCGTCGGTGACCGGGCCCAGGCCAGGCACGGGTTCACCGAGTCGTGGCAGGAACGGCTCGAACGAGTCGGACTGACCGACGTCGACCTGGCGTCCCTGAGCATCAACTATCGGACGCCGCAGGAGGTGATGGCGGAGGCCGAGCCGGTCATCCGGGCTGTGTTCCCGGACGCCAACGTGCCGATGTCCATCCGCAGCAGCGATGTCCCCGTCCTCCACAGACGCGCGTCGGACCTGTGCTCGATCCTCAACGACTGGCTCGCCACCAACCCCGAAGGGATCGCCTGCGTCATCGGTACCCGTGGAACCGAGGAGGGCATCCCGGCGACGTCCCGTGTCCGGTCGCTGACCCCTGAGCTGTCGAAGGGGCTCGAGTTCGACCTGGTCGTCCTGATCGACCCCGAGGAGTTCGGGACCGGCGTCGAAGGTGCGGTCGACCGCTATGTCGCGATGACCCGTGCGACCCAGCGACTCGTCATCCTGACGAGCTCATGACTTCGGTGTTGCTGTCGACGTACGGCTCGCGTGGGGACGTCGAACCGATGGTGGCGCTCGCGGTGGAGCTGCAGGCACTCGGAGCGGAGGTGCGGGTGTGCGGGCCGCCGGACGACGAGTTCACGGACCTGCTGGCCCGTGCCGGCGTGCCACTGGTGCCGTTCGGACGGCCGTGGCGCTCGTGGATGCGGCCCGTGGCGGCGCAGGAGCGGATCCGGCGCGTGGGGGAGTTCATCGCCGAGCAGTACGACACGGTCCTCGCCGCGGCCGCGGGGTGTGACCTGCTCCTGGCGACCGGCATGTCGCACTTCGTCGCCCAGTCGGTGGCGGAGAAGCGGGGCATCCCGCACGCGTACGTGATCTTCTGCTCGACCGTGCTGAACGACCTGGACGCCCACAACTGGAAGCCCCTGTTCGGCCCGTCGATCAACAGCCATCGGGCGTCGATCGACCTGCCACCGGTGGAGGACGTCCGCGAGTTCATGTTCACCGACCATCCATGGCTGGCCGCCGAACCGGCCCTGAGCCCGTGGCAGGAGACGAACCCCGCCGTCGTGCGGACCGGCGCGTGGATCCTGCCCGACGCGCGCCCGCTCCCGGCCGAGCTCGTGGCCTTCCTGGACGCCGGCAAGCCACCGGTGTACGTCGGGTTCGGCAGCATGCGGGGGGTTCCGGAGGACATCGCCCGGGTGGCCATCGAGGCGATCCGCGGTCAGGGCCGCCGCGTCCTCGTCAGTCGCGGGTGGGCGGAGCTGGCCCCGGTCGACGGCCTGGACGACTGCTTCGTCACCGGTGAGGTCAACCAGCAGGAACTGTTCGCTCGGGTGGCCGTCGTCGTCCACCACGGCGGCGCGGGCACGACCACCACGGCGGCCCGGGCGGGTGCTCCTCAGGTGGTGGTGCCGCAGGCCGGAGGCGACCAGCCGTACTGGGCCGGCCGGGTGACCGACCTGGGGATCGGGGCGGCGCTCGAGGGTCCGGCACCGACCACCGGGTCCCTGTCGGCCGCGCTCGGGACGGCCCTGACCCCCGAGACGCGCGCACGAGCCACCGCCGTGGCCGGCACGACCCGCTCCGACGGGGCGGCGGTCGCCGCGAGGCTGCTGGTCGAGGAGGCGCGCCGACGGCGAGCCTGAGCCGTGGCTCGGTACCGTCGGGGCGGCCCCGGTATCCCAATGGCAGAGGAAGAGGTCTTAAAAACCTCCCAGTGTGGGTTCGACCCCCACCCGGGGCACATGGCCGAGACCCAACGACAGCCCGTGCCCCGGACCGACAGAGCCTGCGCTGGGTGCTCGCACACATGACCAGCGAGACCGCGCGTCACGCCGGACACGCGGACATCCTGCGCGAGCTGATCGACGGCACCACGGGTCGCTGAAGGAACGACACGGCACAGACCGTCAGTGTCGGTTCGACCCCTTGCGGATCGGGCACCAGGGCCTACCGCGGTTCCCGACGCCGCTGCGTCAGATGAACCCGAGCCACTTGCGCCGGCCGGTCTTCTTCTCCAGGGCCTTGCGCGCCTTGCTGCCCTGCTTGCGACCCTTCTTGACCGCTCCCTTGCCCGCGTCGAGCGCCGAGGCGCCGCTCGCGGCGGCTCGTTCCTCAGCCTTGCGAGCATGCCGCCCCAGCTTTCCGGCGGGTTCCTTCACCATCGACGTGGGCTTCGTCACCACCCGGGGAAGCACCATACGCGCGGCGAGGGAGAACAGGCGCTTGGCGAGCATCAGGGCAGGTATCCCCAGCGGCAGCAGGATGATCGTCACGCACAGCAGGGCACCGACCAGCCCGACCAGTCCCGCGAGGATCCAGACCAGTCCCGCGCCGAGCCACCGGAGCATCTTCACGAGGTCCCTCCCTTGCTCGGTCCGTCAGGCTTATCACGTCGGGGGAGGCGGCCACAGAGGGAACGGGAACACCCGACCCACGTCGTACGTTCGACCAACGTGCACCCCGATAGACTCGGGGTGTCGAGTGGCCGCCAGCGCGGTGGGTCACAGGCCTCCAAGGAGGAGACCATGCAAAGCAACAATCCCGTCTTCCGTCGGGCAGAGGGCTTCAACGGTCGCGACGCCCAGGGCAACACGACCTACCCGGGCAACGGCCAGACCTACACCGGCTACGGTGACCCGTCCTCGTGGAGCACCGGCTCCGCAACGGCCACCGCCGGCGTCCAGCAGGGCTACGAATACGCCCAGCCGCCGACGCACCAGGTCGCCGGCGAGCGGATGACCATCGACTCGACCGTCCAGAAGACCGCCTTCACGCTCGCCGTGCTGATCATCGCCGCCGGCGCGACCTGGGTGCTCACGGGCGACCCCGCCACCGACACCAGCAGCATGCAGTCGCTCTACGCGATCTCGCTGGTCGGCGCCCTGGGTGGTTTCGCCCTCGCGATGGTGAACTCGTTCAAGCGGGTCGTGAGCCCACCGCTGGTGCTCGGGTACGCCGCGCTCGAGGGAGTTTTCGTCGGTGCGATGAGCAAGGTGTTCCAGGCCGCCTTCGGCAACGGCGTGGTCCCCGGTGCGGTGATCGGCACGATCGCCGCGTTCGCCGGCACGCTGGCCGCCTACAAGGTGCTCAACATCCGGGTCACCGACAAGTTCCGCCGGTTCGTGGTGGCCGCGATGTTCGGGTTCGTCGGCCTCGTGCTCCTCGACTTCGTGCTGAGCTTCTTCGGGGCCCAGATCGGCTTCAACGGCTTCGGTGGCCTCGGCCTGATCATGAGCATCGTGGGCCTCGGCCTCGGCATCCTGATGCTGATCCTGGACTTCGACTTCGTGGAGCAGGGCGTCGCCGCCGGGCTGCCGGAGAGCGAGTCGTGGCGAGCCGCGTTCGGCCTGACCGTGACCATCGTCTGGATCTACATCGAGCTGCTGCGGATCATGGCGATTCTCCAGGGCGACTGATCTCCAGCTCAGTCCTCCTGAAGGCCCCGGCCGTCCCCCACGACGTCCGGGGCCTTCGCCGTCCCGGGCCCGCCGTACGCTCGCACGCGTGACGATCCACACGGACCATCCCTTCCTCGATCCCGAGGGTGACCGCGACCCGGCGCGTCGGCTGCGCGGCCGGCTCGGCGGTGTGGTCACGCTCTGGACCTCGGGCACGGGCGCCTCCCGCGCCGGCCTGACCGTCTCGTCGGTGATGGTCGCGGTCGGCGAACCGTCCCGGCTGCTGGCCCTGGTCGACCCGGACTCCGATGTCGCCGACCGGGTCCGCGAGGAGGGTCGCGCAGCGGTCACGTTGCTGCGCTGGCCGCAGCGCGACCTGGCGGAGATGTTCGCGGGCACGATGCCCGCGCCCGGCGGCGTCTTCGCCCAGGAGGCCTTCGAGGACACCGTGTGGGGGCCGCGCCCCGCGGCGGCCACCGACCTGGGCCGGCACCCGGCTCGAGGACGTCCGCGAGATCGGCTGGTCGCTGCTGCTGACCTGCGTGGTCGAGCACGTCGAGATCGGCGACGACACCGACCCGTTGCTGCACCGGCGCGGGCGCTACCTGCCGCCGACCTGAGACTCCGTCGACCTCGGCGGCCGGTGCATTGCCGGGCGCCTCGACCAGGGTGTTCTGCCGGCGCCGCCGCATCAGCGTCACCCAGCGGCCACCGCCGCCGAGCTCGGCGCCCGCGACCTCGGTGCCCTCGAGCTCGGTGCCCGGCTGCTTCGCGGCGCGTACGGCGGCGCGAGCGACCGGCAGGACGCCCTCGCCCCGGAGCGCGGTCGGGTGCGTCTCGTCCTGCGGGCCGAGCCCGATCGCGGCCAGCACCGACGGGATCAGCAGCCTCGGCGAGCGACGCGTAGCCCTTCGCGGAGGGATGGAACCGGTCCGGCCCGAAGAACAGCGCGGGCGCTGCGTCGAACTCCGGACCCAGGATCGACGCCAGCGACACCGTGCGCCCGCCCTGCTCGACCACCGCGATCGTCTGCGCGGCCGCCATCCTCCGTGACCAGGCGCGCGCGACCTGACGCAGCGGCGGCGGGATCGGCCGCACCGTGCCCAGGTCGGGACAGGTGCCGACCACGACCTCCACGCCGGCGTCACGCAGCGTGCGCACGGCCTCGGACAGGTGGCGCACCGACTGCGACGGGCGCTGCGTGTGGGTGACGTCGTTGGCGCCGATCAGGACCACCGCGACGTTCGGCGTGCATCGGCAGGGTGCGCTCGACCTGGTCGTGCAGCTCGCTGGACTGGGCGCCGACCCGGCACAGCTCGCGCATGTAGACCCGGCGTCCCGCCTGGTGCGCCACACCCGACCCGAGCACCGCGCCGGGCGTCTCCTCGACGAGGTCGACGCCGTAGCCGGCCGCGCGTCGAGTCGCCGAGAAGGGCGATCCGCAGGGCCGGGCCCGGGAGGCTGCCGGCCGTACCAGCCCGTGGAGTCCGGCACCGGGCGCGTCGATCTTCCCGATCAGCCGCCGCGCGACCCCCGCCTCGGCCGGAGGATGCCGTAGAGCGAGGCGCCCAGGACCGACAGGCCGCCCCCGCCGTACGCGGCAGCAGCGGCGAGCTTGCGCGCTGCCCCGGCCTTCCCCATGCGCCAAGCGTACGAACACCCCGATACGTTGGCGTCATGCAGTACGCGAACTCGCTCCTGGACCTGATCGGCAACACCCCGCTGGTCCGGCTCAACCGCACCGCCGACGGCGCATCCCCCCTGGTGCTCGCGAAGGTGGAGTACATCAACCCGGGCGGCTCCGTGAAGGACCGGATCGCGGTCCGGATGATCGACGCGGCCGAGAAGTCCGGCGAGCTCCAGCCGGGCGGCACCATCGTCGAGCCCACCTCGGGCAACACCGGTGTCGGGCTCGCGCTCGTCGCCCAGCAGCGCGGCTACAAGTGCGTCTTCGTCTGCCCCGACAAGGTCAGCGAGGACAAGCGCAACGTGCTCAAGGCGTACGGCGCGGAGGTGGTCGTCTGCCCGACCGCGGTCGCACCGGAGCACCCGGACTCGTACTACAACGTCTCCGACCGGCTCTCGAAGGAGCCGGGTGCCTGGAAGCCCGACCAGTACTCCAACCCGAACAACCCGCGCTCCCACTACGAGGAGACCGGCCCCGAGCTCTGGAAGCAGACCGACGGCAGGATCACCCACTTCGTGGCCGGCGTCGGCACCGGCGGCACGATCAGCGGCGTCGGCCGCTACCTCAAGGAGCAGAACCCCGACGTCCAGATCGTCGGCGCCGACCCGGCCGGCTCGGTCTACTCCGGCGGCAGCGGCCGCCCCTACCTGGTCGAGGGCGTCGGCGAGGACTTCTGGCCCGAGACCTACGACCGCGACGTCGCCGACCGGATCATCGAGGTCAGCGACGCGGACTCCTTCGAGATGACCCGACGGCTGGCCCGCGAGGACGGGCTGCTCGTCGGCGGCTCGTCGGGCATGGCGGCCAAGGCCGCGAGTCCAGCTGGCGCACGAGCTCGACGCTCAGCAGGCGGGTCGCCGACGCCGTGATCGTGGTGCTGCTGCCCGACTCCGGCCGCGGCTACCTCACCAAGGTCTTCAACGACGACTGGCTGGCGCAGTACGGCTTCCTCACCGCGACCGGCGGCGGAGCAGTCCATCGGCGAGGTGCTGCGCGCCAAGCGCGGCGACATCCCCGCCCTCGTCCACACGCACCCCAACGAGACGATCGCCGAGGCGATCCACATCCTCCAGGAGTACGGCGTCTCGCAGATGCCGGTGGTGCGCGCCGAGCCGCCGGTGATGGCCGCCGAGGTGGCCGGTTCCGTGTCCGAGCGGGTGCTGCTCGACGCCCTCTACGCGGGCAAGGCCGAGCTCGCCGACCCGGTCGAGGCCCACATGAGCGCGCCGCTCCCGACGGTCGGCGCGACGGTCCCCGTCGGGGAGGCCGTGGCGGCGCTGGAGCACGCCGACGCCCTGCTCGTGCAGGAGGACGGCCGACCGGTCGGTGTCCTCACCCGGCAGGACCTGCTCGCCTTCCTGGCCCAGGCCTGAGCGTCGAGGCGCAGGCTCCCGACCGAGCGGCCAGAAATCGGTAGTCCGCCCGGGCCATCCAGGCCGGTTGACCGTACCCGCACGCATGCGCGCCCGTACGTTGACGACTGACCGCGACCGAACGATGGCCCGGGGGACAACCTCCCCAGCTTCTCCCTCAAGGGGGTGTTCGGCGGCTGTCTACGGAGACGGTCAGGTGGTGGGGTGGGGCCCCACACTGCTCCACCACCGATCGTCCTCGGGTGAGCTTGCTGGGCGAGCCCGGTGACGCGGGGGTTCACCGGGACGCCGTGCAGGATTCCGGCGAGCGCCTCGATCCCGTCCACGAGACGCGGCCCCGGACGCGCGAACGACGCGTTGGCATCGACCGCCCAGATCGGCAGACCGGGCAAGACCTCGGAGCGCTCCAGGTCCTCTGCCAGTCCGACGGCGCCGGTCAGGTCGTAGCCGCACGGCGCGCACACGACCACCTCCGGGTCGCTGGCACGCACCTCGTCCCAGTCGACGCGCCACGACTTCTCGCCCACCCGGCCCAGGGTCGGGATGCCACCGGCCACGGTGACCATCTCCGGGACCCAGTGGCCCGGCGCGAACGGCGGGTCGGTCCACTCCAGCAGCAGCACGCGTGGTCGCACCCGCTCCGCGACGGCCCGTCGTACGGCGTCGATGCGGGCGCGCAGGTCGCGCACCAGCGCCGTCGCCGGCGTCGACGGCACCGGTGGCCCGACCCAGCGTCAGCACCGACGCCAGCACCTCCTCGAGCGTGTGCGGGTCGATCGTCAGCACGTCGGCGGTGCACCCGAGATGGGCGAGCGCGTCGTCCACGACGGACACGTCGACGGCGCAGACGGCGCAGAGATCCTGGGTCACCACGAGGTCCGCGTCGAGCCCGGAGAGCGCACCCTCGTCGAGGTGGTAGAGGTCGTCGCCACGGTGCATCGCGGCGGTGACGAAGTCGTCGATCTCCTTGCTGGACAACCCTTCCGGCATCGCACTGGTAGAGACGATGGTGCGGGTGCGAGCCTCCTCCGGGTGGTCGCACTCGAACGTCACCCCGACGACCTGGTCACCCACCCCGAGGTCGAAGAGGATCTCCGTGGTCGACGGCAGAAGCGACACGATCCTCACTGGTCGATCCTCGCACCTCTGGCCACGATCGCTTATGGTGAAGGCCGGGTCGAGTACAAGTCCACGACAGATCGGGGCAGTTCCACGTGTGGGACTTCATCGTCGACCGCAAGGCACAGATCTTGATCAACGCGCTCAACCATGCGTATCTCGTGATCCTGTGCGTCATCTTCGCCACCTTCATCGCCCTCGCGCTCGCGGTGCTGGTGACCCGGATGCCCAAGCTGGAGCCGGTAGCCAACGCCGTCAGCGCGATCGGGCTCACCATCCCTTCGTTCGCGCTGGTCGGGCTGCTGCTGCCGGTCACCGGACTCGGTGACGGCACCGCGCTCGCCGCGGTGACCTTCTACGCCGTACTTCCCATCCTGCGCAACGCGGTCGTCGGCCTGCAGGGCGTCGACGCCAACCTGCTCGAGTCCGCTCGCGGCATGGGGATGAGCGAGGTCGCGTCGCTGCTGCGGGTGCGGATCCCGCTGGCGTGGCCCGTGATCCTGGCCGGCATCCGGATCTCCCTTCAGATGTCGATGGGCATCGCCGCCATCGCCGCCTATGTCCTCGGCCCGGGGCTCGGAGTCTCGATCTTCACCGGCCTCGCCCAGATCGGCGGCAAGAACGCTGTCTCCTACGCCGCTGTCGGCACCGTCGGCATCGTGATCGTCGCACTCCTCCTCGACGCGGTCCTCCTCTTTGCCGGCCGCCTGACCACCTCGAAGGGAATCCGTGTCTGAGATGACCACCACCGAGAGCACTCCGCCCACACAGAGCGCGGACCGCGACGACGAGGGGCGCGACTCCGACGTCAGCGGAGCCGAGATCCGCCTCGACGGCGTGACCAAGCGCTACGCCGGCCAGAAGGCCGCTGCGGTCGACAACCTCAGCCTGACCATCCCGGCCGGCGAGATCGTGATGTTCGTCGGGCCCTCCGGCTGCGGCAAGACCACGTCGCTGAAGATGATCAACAGGCTGATCGAGCCGACCTCCGGCACGATCCTGATCGGCGACAACGATGTCCGGCAGCAGAACGCCGACGAGCTCCGCCGGCACGTCGGTTACGTGATCCAGGGCGGCAGCCTGTTCCCGCACATGACGGTCGCGAAGAACATCGCGCTCGTGCCCAAGCTGCTCCGCTGGGAGCAGGACCGGATCGACAAGCGCGTCGACGAGCTGCTCGACCTGGTCAGCCTCGACCCCGATCGCTACCGCGACCGCTACCCACGCGAGCTGTCCGGTGGACAGCAGCAGCGCGTGGGCGTCGCCCGCGGCCTGGCCGCCGACCCGCCGGTGATCCTGATGGACGAGCCGTTCGGCGCCGTCGACCCGATCACGCGACAGCGGCTGCAGGACGAGCTGCTGAGCATCCAGCGCGAGCTGCGCAAGACGATCGTCTGCGTCACGCACGACATCGACGAGGCGATCAAGCTCGGAGACCGGATCCTGATCCTCCAGGAGGGCGCGAGGATCGCGCAGTACGACGTGCCGGAGGTGATCCTGGCCAGCCCGGCCAACGACTTCGTGGCCGACTTCGTGGGCGCCGGCTCGTCCCTGAAGCAGCTGAGCCTGGCCCGAATCTCCGAGCTTGAGCTGCGCACCCCGACCACCGCCACCATCGGCGAGGCGGCCTCGGAGGTGAGGAGCCGGGCGGAGTCCAACGGCGACACGGCCGTCGTGGTGCTCGACGACCGCAACCGGCCGCGCGGCTGGCCGTGGCTGCGCCAGCTCAAGGGCGAGTCGATCGTGGAGCCGACCGAGGACCTGGTCAGCCTCGATCACCGCGCCACGCTCAACGACGCGCTCGACACGATGCTGACCAACAGTCACGGCGGCGCCGTGGTCACGGGCGACCGTGACCAGTACCTCGGGGTCGTCGACTTCGTCGCGGTCACCGACCACATGCGGGCGATGCAGGAGAAGGCCAACGTCAACGCGGAGAAGAGCGCCGCGGAGCAGGAGGACCAGGACGCCTCGCAACGCGTCACCGCCGTCGGTGAGCAGACCGACGAGCGTCCCGAGCCGGACCGGGAGCAGCAGGCATGAGCAGCACCGCAATGAGCGACACCGCCGAGGGGACGGCCACGGCGACGGAGGCTCCGACGCGCCAACGCCGCCGGATGAGCACGGAGCAGGCGATCGAGATCTTCGCGATCCCGGTCATCGTGGCCGTCGGGTTCGCGCTCTACGCCTGGTGGCGCAACACCGCCTCGCTCGACTCGGTGGAGCTGAGCTCGCTGGAGTGGGCAGCGGTCTGGCTCGCGCTCGGTGAGCACGTCAAGCTGACCCTGGTGTCCGCCGTGATCGTGGTGTTCGTCGGCGTGCCGCTCGGGGTCATGCTCACCCGGCCCCGGTTCCGGGCCGCTGCACCCGCGGTCGTCGGCATCGCGAACGCCGGCCAGGCGGCGCCGGCGATCGGCCTGATCGTGCTCCTCTTCATCTGGCTGTCCGGACAGGGCTGGTTCCTCTCGTTCAGCACCGCCGCCGGCAAGATCCCCGGCCTGCCGGACACTGTCGGCTTCAGCGTGGCGGTGATCGCGCTCAGCCTCTACGCGATCCTTCCGGTGCTCCGCAACACGATCACCGGTCTCCAGGGGATCGACCCGACGCTGGTCGAGGCCGGTCGCGGGGTCGGCATGTCCAACTTCGCGGTGCTCCGCCGGGTCGAGCTACCGCTCGCGATCCCGGTGATCATGGCCGGGATTCGCACCGCGCTGGTGCTGCTGGTGGGCACCGCCGCGCTGGCCACGTTCATCAACGCCGGCGGGCTGGGCGGCATCCTGACCGCCGGCATCACGCTCTACCGCTACCCGGTGATGGTCGCCGGGGCCGTGCTCGTCGCGCTGCTCGCGCTGCTGATCGAGTGGGTGGGGCGGGTGCTCGAGCTGATCGTCAAACCGAAGGGAATCTGATGTCCGCCCGAACCCTGCGTCGCCGGCTGCTGGCCACGGTCGCCGTCGGTGCGACCGTGGTACTGACCTCCGGGTGCCTGGGCCTGGGCACCGCCGGCGGCTACGTGCCGACCGGCACGCTGGCCGGGCCGCTCAAGGATGCCAAGCGTCTCGACGGTGCCAGCATCTCGGTGGGGTCGAAGAACTTCTCCGAGAACATCCTGCTGGGCAAGATGGCGATCATCCTGATGCAGTCGGCCGGCGCGAGCGTCAAGGACCTGACCAACATCCCCGGCAGCGCCTCGGCGCGCCAGGCGATGCTGGACGACCAGATCCAGAGCATGTGGGAGTACACCGGCACCGGCTGGATCGTCTACCTCGGCCACACGAAGTCGATCCCCGACGAGAAGAAGCAGTACGTCGCCGTCCGCGACGAGGACGCGAAGAAGAACGAGCTCGCCTGGCTGCCGCCGGCGCCGATGAACAACACCTACGGCTTCGCGATCACGCAGAAGACCTCGAAGAAGCTACGGCATCACCAAGCTCTCGGAGCTGAAGAAGGTGCCGAAGGCGCAGCGCACCTTCTGTGTCGAGTCCGAGCTGATCAACCGTCCCGACGGGCTCAAGGGAATGCTCGAGAAGTACGACGTGCCGCTGGGCTCGGAGGTCCCGCGCAGCAACCTGAAGACCTACCAGACCGGCGCGATCTACGACGCGACGGCGAAGGGCGCCTGCAACTTCGGTGAGGTGTTCACCACCGACGGGCGCATCGTCGCCCTGGACCTGAAGGTGCTCGCGGACGACCGGGAGTTCTTCCCGAAGTACAACGTGGCCCTGGTGCTCACCGAGGACACCAAGAAGAAGTACCCGCAGATCGAGGACCTGATGGCACCGGTCACCAAGAAGCTGACCAACGAGGTGCTGCTGAAGCTCAACGCGCAGATCGACGTCAACGGCGACGAGCCGGCCGACGTCGCCTTCCAGTGGCTCAAGAAGGAAGGTTTCGTCACTGACTAGCCTTGCGTCATGGGTGGCTGGCTGACCGCGTTCCTCGACCTGAGTCCCGAGGTGCACGAGCCCACGCTCGCGTTCTGGCGTGCGGTCACGGGCTACGAGGTGTCACTGCCGCGCGGTGGGCACGGGCAGTTCGTGACCCTGCTGCCGCCCGTCGGTGACGCCCACCTGCGCGTGCAACGGCTGGGCGCGGGTCCGTCGCGGATCCACCTCGACGTGCACGTGCCCGACATCGCCGACGCGGCGGACCGGGCGGCGGACCTCGGGGCGCGGGTGCGTGAGCCGTGGGAGGACGTGGTCGTGATGGAGTCACCGGCCGGCCTGGTGTTCTGCCTGGTGGGCGAGCATGAGCGGGTGCCCGCGCCTCCGGCGCGCTGGGACACACACTCCAGCATCGTCGACCAGGTGTGCCTGGACCTCCCGCCCGCCGACTACGTTGCTGAGTGCGGTTTCTGGAGCGCGCTGCTCGGGCTGCCGTTGCGGCCCTCGACGTACCCGGAGTTCCACTCCCTCGCGCGTCCCGACGACGTCGCGGTGCGCATCCTGCTGCAGCGACGAGCCGACGACACCCCGGCCTCGGCCCACCTCGACCTGGCCTGCGACGACCGGGAGGCCGAGACGGAGCGGCATCTCGCGCTGGGCGCGGTCGTCGTACGCCGCCACGAGGGTTGGACGGTGCTCCGCGACCCCGCCGGCCTCGAGTACTGCATCACCGACCGCGACCCGGGAAGAGGCACCCACCGGTTGATCCCGTTGGCGCGCACCGACCCGCCCGAGCAGGGCAACGAGCGCGAGCAGCTGCTGGCGTTCCTCGACTTCCACCGGGCGACGTTCGCGATGAAGATCGCTGGGCTCGACTCCGTCCAGCTCGACACCCGGGTCGCTGCCTCGGAGATGACGCTGCGCGGAATGCTGAAGCACGCCGCATCCAACGAGGACCACTGGTTCGGCGCGGTGGTGGGCGGGGTCGACGAGCCAGAGCCGTGGGCGAGCGCGCCGTTCGGCGAGGACCCCGACTGGGACTGGCACTCGGCCACCTCGGACACGGCCGAGGAGCTGCGGGACCTGTGGGAGGCCTCGGTGGAGCGGAGCCGGGCGGCGCTCGCCGGCAGGGACCTCGACGCTCCGGCTGCTCGGCTGCACCTTGGCCGCACCCGGTTCAACGTCCGCTGGGTGGTGCTGCACATGATCGAGGAGTACGCGCGGCACAACGGACACGCCGACCTGATCCGCGAGGCGATCGACGGCCAGACAGGGGAGTAGCGATGCCACGCACCAACCCGCCGTACGTCGGGAACGAGGACGAGCTGCTGTGGGCGTTCCTCGACTTCCGTCGCGACACCCTGCGTGCTCAAGACCGACGGACTCGACGCCGCCCAGCTCGACACCCGGCTGCCGCCGTCGACGATGACCCTCGGCGGGATGCTCTCGCACATGGCGTTCGTCGAGGACTGGTGGTTCTCGGTGCGGCTCCGCGGCAACGAGCCCGAGCCGCCGTTCGACGGCGTCGACTGGGAGGCCGACTGGGACTGGGACTGGCACACCGCCGTCGACGACTCGCCCGAGGAGCTGCGCGCGCTGCTGGCCGCCGCCGTCGCGCGCAGCCGCGAGCGGGTGGCCGGCATGCGACCTCGACGCGGTCGCGGTCGACGACGACCCAGCGCGGGCGAGCCGTTCACGCTGCGCTGGGTCGTGCTCCACATGGTCGAGGAGTACGCCCGCCACAACGGGCACGCCGACCTGATCCGGGAGTCGATCGACGGCTCCACCGGTGACTGACACGTGACGAACCGATGACTCCTCGCGACCGGGCTGGTCAGTGTCGGTGCCCGGTGCCACGATCGGCACAACGACCCGAGGAGGAACCATGACCGTCCGACTCAACCCCTACCTGAGCTTCCGCGGCAACGCCCGTGAGGCGATGGAGTTCTACCACTCCGTCTTCGGGGGCAACCTCGACGTGAGCACCTTCGCCGACGCCGGTGGCATGGGCGTGCCCGACGACGAGCAGTCCAACGTCATGCACGCGATGCTCGAGGTGCCGGGCGTGCTGACCCTGATGGGCGCCGACACCCCGAGCCACATGGGGTACGACGGAGCCGGCCGGCATCTCGGTCTCCCTCAGCGGCGACGACGACGACACGTTGCAGCGGCTGGTGGGACGGACTCAGCGCCGACGGCAAGGTCAACGTGCCGCTCGAGAAGGCGCCGTGGGGTGACGCCTTCGGCATGGCTCACCGACAAGTACGGCATCGACTGGCTGGTCAACATCGCCGGTCCGGAAACCGCGGCTGAGGCTCAGGTCCAGGCGGTGGCCAGCCGCCGCACGATCTCGGTCAGCCGCTCGGGCTGGTGGCGAGGTTGAGCCTGACGTGACCCTCGACGCCGGGGTGGTAGTCGTGCCCCGGGCCGAGCTTCACGCGTCCGCGGTCCAGGGCGACCGCGGCCGGGTCGGCGTGCCCGTAGGCGCGCGCGTCGAGCCAGGCCAGGTACGTCGCCTCCAGCGGCCGCATCCGCACCTCCGGCAGGTGGCGTGGCGAGCAGGTCGCCGAGCAGGGCGCGCAGGTCTGGTCCAGCCGCTCCACCAGTGACGCCAGCCACGGGTCGCCCTCGTCGTACGCCGCGATCGGCGGCGACCACGCCGAGCGGTGACCACGAGTCGTTGCGGGCCATCGGCTCGTGGCGGAGCGCGGCCCGCGGCCACCGGGTCGGGCGCGACCAGCTGCGCACAGCGCAGACCGGCGGTGTTGAACGCCTTCGACGACGCGACGACGGCGACCGCGTGGTCGGCCGTGCCCTCGAGCGACAGGTAGGGCACGTGCTCGGCCCCCGGAAGCACGAGCGGCGCGTGGATCTCGTCGCTGACCACGCGTGCACCGTGGCGCAGCACCACGTCGCGGACGCCCTCGAGCTCCGCACGGGTGAACGCGCGTCCCCACGGGTTGTGCGGCTGGGTGAGCATCAGGGTCCGGGCGCCCGCGGCGAACAGCGCGTCCAGGCGGTCGAGGTCGATCTCGGCTCGGTCGGCGTCCGGCTCGACCGGCAGGTCCACGCGCTGCCGACCGGTCAGCGCCGGCACCGCGAACTGCGGGCTGTAACCGGGCGTCGGGAAGACGACCGGCGCCCGCTCCGAGAGCACGTCGATCGCGACCCGGACCCCGGCCGTGACGTCGACGACGGGGAGCACCCACCCCGGGTCGACCGGCCACGCCGAAGTGACGGTCGGCGAAGCCCGCGTACGCCTTGCCGAGCCCGAGTCCTCCGGATCGGTCGGGTAGCCGGTCACGCCGTCGTGCACGGCGCGGACCAGTGCGTCATGCACCACGGGGTCGAGCGCGTAGTCCATCTCCGCGACCCAGGCCGGCAGCACGTCCGGCGGCATCGTGCCCCACTTGAGGACGAGGCGCGGCGTGCCTCCTCCTCGGTCAGGTCGACGACGGGCCGGACCAGCCGCCGGGCGGTCACCCTCAGGCTCGCGGGACCGGGACCCCGGTGGCCGAGTGGCAGCGGTAGCCGTAGGGGTTCTTCAGCAGGTACTGCTGGTGGTGGTCCTCGGCGTAGTAGTACGGCGTCTCGGCGGCCGGCTTGATCTCCGTGGTGATCGGGCCGTAGCCGCGCTTGGTCAGCTCGGGCTGGTAGCGCTCGGTGATCTCGCGGGCGATCTTCTCCTGCTCCGGTGTCTCGACGTAGATCGCGGAGCGGTACTGGGTGCCGACGTCGTTGCCCTGGCGGTAGCCCTGGGTCGGGTCGTGCACCTCGTAGAACGTCGCGACCAGGTCGGCGTAGTACACCTTCGCCGGGTCGTAGACCACGCGCACGGCCTCGGTGTGCCCGGTGCGGCCCGAGCAGACCTCCTCGTACGACGGGTTCGGCGTGGTGCCGCCGGCGTACCCGACGGAGGTCGACCAGACCCCCGGCACCTGCCAGAAGATCTCCTCGGCACCCCAGAAGCAGCCGAGCCCGAACAGCGCGACCTGGTAGCCCTCGGGCACCTCGTCGGTGACCAGCGGCGCGTCGAGCGCGCGGTGCCGCTCGGCGAGCGCGCACGGGCGCTCGGGGCGGCCGGGGAGGGTGTCCTCGGGGGCGGGCATCGTGGACTTGGCGCGGTTGAACAGCACGGCACTCCTTCGTCGGTCTCGCTCCATTCAACACGGCTGTACGGGTGGTTCGTTCCCGGGTGAACAGTGACGGATTCGTTCAAGACCGTGCGCCCCGACGCGCGTTAGCGTTCGCTGCCATGCACGCGCGACGCGACCTTCGAGGTCACCGAGTTCACGCCCGTCCGACTACGTCTCCCCGGTCACCACGGGCGCCCCCGTCGGGCCACGCCCACATGGTCAAGCAGTTCACGGGCGAGCTCGAGGGCCGGTCGACCACGCAGTTCAGCTACGCGTACGACGCGGCCACCGAGGTCGGCACGTACGTCGCGATGGAGGCGTTCGAGGGCTCGCTCGGCGGGCGGTCGGGAGCGTTCGCGTTCGCGCACTCGGCGACCACCGACGGCCGCGAGCGCCGACGCGACTGTCCGAGCTGCTCGTGATCGCGCCGGGCAGTGGCTCCGGCGAACTCGCGGGGATCACCGGCACCGGCTCGATGCGCATCGACGACGACGGCACCCACCGGGTGCTGCTCGACTACGAGCTGGCGGGGTGAGGTCGCCGGCCCGCCCGAGCACTACGCTCGACCGGTGACCCAGGAACACAGGAACAAGGCTGGCTTCGAGACGCGTGCGATCCACGCCGGCTACGAGCCCGACCCGACCACCGGCGCGGTGATCCCGCCGATCTACGCGACCAGCACCTACAAGCAGGACGGTGTCGGCGGGCTGCGCGGCGGCTACGAGTACTCCCGCTCCGCGCAACCCGACCCGCACCGCGCTCGAGGGCAACATCGCGGCGCTGGAGGAGGGCGAGCGCGGCTTCGCGTTCGCCAGCGGCCTCGCCGCCGAGGACACCCTGCTGCGGGCGCTGACCGCGTCCCGGTGACCACCTGGTGTTCCCCGACGACGCGTACGGCGGCACGTTCCGGCTGGTCGACAAGGTCGCCGGCCCGTGGGGGCTCGCGCACACGCCGGCGCAGGTGTCCGACGTCGACGCGGTGCGCGCCGCGATCCGGCCCGGCGAGACCAAGCTGGTCTGGGTCGAGACGCCGACCAACCCGCTGCTCAACATCGGCGACATCGAGGCGCTGGCCGGGGTCGCGCACGACGCGGGCGCGCTGCTGGTCGTCGACAACACCTTCGCCTCGCCGTACCTCCAGCAGCCGCTGACCCTCGGCGCCGACGTCGTCGTGCACTCGACCACGAAGTACTGCGGCGGCCACTCCGACGTGGTCGGCGGCGCCCTCGTGGTGCGCGACCACGAGCTCGCCGAGAAGATCGCTTCCACCAGAACGCCATCGGCGCGGTGGCCGGGCCCGTTCGACGCCTGGCTGACGCTGCGCGGGCTGAAGCACCCTCGCGCTGCGGATGGAGCGGCACAGCGACAACGCCGAGCGCGTCGTCGAGTTCCTGACCGGCCACCCCGAGGTCTCGCACGTCTACTACCCGGGGCTGCCCGAGCACCCCGGCCACGAGGTCGCGGCGCGGCAGATGAAGCGGTTCGGCGGCATCGTGTCGTTCCGGGTCACCGGCGGCGAGGAGCAGGCGCTGGCGGTGTGCGACCGGACCGAGGTGTTCACGCTCGGGGAGTCGCTCGGCGGCGTCGAGTCGCTGATCGAGCACCCGGGCCGGATGACGCACGCCTCGGTCGCCGGCACCGAGCTCGAGGTGCCCGGCCGACCTGATCCGGCTCAGCGTCGGCATCGAGACCGCCGACGACCTGGTCGCCGACCTCGAGCCGTCCCTCGGTGGCTGACGCGGTGCTCGTGCGTCGACTTCGGCTCGACGTTCACCAAGGCAGCCCTCGTCGACGCCGGTTCGGGCACGCTGCTCGGCACCGCCGCGCACCGCACCACGATCGACACCGACGTCCTCGACGGGTACGACGCGTGCGTGGCCGCCCTGCGAGCGGAGCATCCCGAGGTCGACGGCGCGAAGGTGCTGGCCTGCTCGTCGGCCGGCGGCGGGCTCCGGGTCGCCGTGGTCGGCAACGAGGAGCTGGTCACCGCCGAGGCCGGTCGCCGGGTCGCGCTGTCGAGCGGCGGCAAGGTGGTGCACGTGGTCGCGCTGGCCGGCGACGCCGACCCGCTGCCGGGACTGCGTCGCGAGCAGGCCCGACGTGGTGCTGCTGGTCGGCGGCACCGACGGCGGCAACACCGAGGCGCTGCTGGCCGGCGCACGGATGCTGGCCGGGGCGCGCTGGCGCGACGCCGGTCGTGGTGGCCGGCAACGTCGAGGCCCGCGAGAGGTCGTCGCGGGGCTCCTGGCCGCGTCGGCGACGCCGTACGTGCTCGCCGACAACGTCGTCCCCCGGATCGGTGTGCTCGCCCCCGGCTCCGCACGGGCCGCGATCCGCGCAGATGTTCCTGGCCCACGTGATCGGTGGCAAGCACCTGAGCTCCGCGAGCGGACTTCGCGGCGATGGTGCGCGGCGCCACGCCCGACCTCGTGCTGACCGGGGTCGAGGTGCTCGCCGCGACGCTGGCGCGTGACGTGGTCGTGGTCGACGTCGGCGGCGCCACCACCGACGTCCACTCCGTCGTCGACCTTGACCCGGAGGACGCCGCGCTGGGCCGCGAGGTGGTCGCGACCACGCCGGTGACGCGCACCGTCGAGGGCGACCTCGGGCATGCGCTGGAGTGCCGTCACCACCGTCGAGTCCGGTGTGGCGGCCGGTGCTGCTCGAGGTCGACCAGGCGCTGGACCAGGCGGCCCGGCTGCGGCACGACGACCCGGCGCACCTGCCCGCCGACCCGGTCGACGCGTCGTACGACATGCGCATCGCGACCGCGGCGACGGTGCTCGCTGTCCGCCGGCACGCCGGGCGGTCGCGCGTCGTGCTGAGCGACGACCGGGCGGGTCATCGAGCGCACGGGCAAGGACCTCCGCGACGTCGACCTGCTGGTCGGCTCGGGTGGGGTGCTGCGCAACGCGGCGCCCGACGTGGCCGAGGGGATCCTGCGCTCGGTGGTCGGCACCGACCCGGAGGGCTGGCAGCTCCCCGAGCGGCCCGCGCTGGTCGTCGACCACGACTACGTCCTCGCCGCCGTCGGCCTGCTCGCGGGTCCGCACCCCGAGGTCGCGCGCTCGCTGGTGCGGCGACACTTCCACCCGCACGGGCGCGAGGCTTCGGGCATGCCGACCACCTAGGCTCTTGGGGTGGCCACGAACCTGTTCGGACGGATGCGCGAGGCGCGACGCTCGCGCGCCGACGAGGCGGCCGACCGCGCGGTCGAACGCGCCCATACCCGCAGACAGGACGTCGACGAGGAGGCGACCGCGGCGCGCGAGGAGCGCCTCTCCGAGCGATTCGCGGCGCAGTGGCACGAGATCCGCGACTCACGCCGGGTCGAGGAGGAGCCGGTGATCGAGGGCGGCGCCTCGAACTTCTCCCGGGCCCAGGTGCCGTGGGCGTTCGACCTCGCCGCAGCCTGGTCCTGGCGGATCCTGGTGGTGGCGGCAGCGGTGCTCGGCACGCTCTGGGTGCTGAGCTTCTTCGCGGTCGTCGTGCTGCCGCTGATGGTCGCGCTGTTCGCGAGCGCGCTGCTCACCCCGGTCGTCCACTGGCTGATGCGAATCGGTGCCGGCCGCCGGATCGCGTCCCTGGTCGTCGTGATCTTCTCGATCGTCGCGGTCGGGCTGCTGCTCACGTTCGTCGGCCAGCAGATCGCGAACGGCATGGACGACCTCTCCAAGCAGGTCGTCGACGGCGTCCAGCAGGTGCGCGACTGGCTGCGCACCGGTCCGCTCAAGCTCAGCGACCAGGACCTGCAGAACACCCTCAAGGACCTGCAGGACTCACTCGGCGGCGACAGCGGATCAGGCATCCTGAGCCGGGCCACCGAGGTCGGAGCAACGGTCGGTCACATCGTGGCGGGCTTCTTCATCGTGCTGTTCGGCAGCTACTTCTTCCTGGCCGACGGGCCGCTGATCTGGACCTGGTTCGTCCGGCTCTTCCCACGCGCCGCGCGGCTTCGTGTCGACTCATCGGGACGGGTCGGGTGGCGCTCGCTGACCCAGTTCGTGCGCGCGACCGTGCTCGTGGCCGCTACCGACGCCATCGGCGATCATGATCGGCGCCGCGATCCTCGGCGTCCCGTTCGTGCTGGCGATCGGTGTCCTGGTCTTCCTCGGTGCCTTCGTGCCGATGATCGGCGCGTTCGTGTCCGGCACCGTCGCGGTCCTCGTCGCGCTGGTCGCGGTCGGCCCGTTCAAGGCGCTGCTGATGCTGGCCGTGATCATCGTGGTCCAGCAGATCGAGGCGCACGTCCTGCAGCCGTTCCTGATGGGTCGTTTCGTGTCCGTCCATCCGCTGGGTGTGATCGTGGCGATCGCGCTCGGCGTGATCGTCGCCGGGATCCCGGGCGCCCTGATCGCGGTGCCGTTCGCGGCCGTGCTCAACGCGGTCGTCCAGCACCTCGCGGAGGAGACCGACGTGGGCGAGTCGGCCCGTGAGGCGGCGGAGGACGACCCGGCGCCACCGGCTGCCCCGGAGCCGTCCTGAGCCCCCTACCCCTAGTGTGACGGCCATGAGTCCGTCCGTGCCGCACGTCTCCCTCGCCGACATCCGGGAGGCCCGCCGGCTCCTCGAGGGCGTGTCGGTCTCGACCGCGATGGAGGACTCACGCTGGCTGTCCGCGGTCGTCGGCGGCCCGGTGCTGCTCAAGTGCGAGAACCTCCAGCGCACCGGCTCGTTCAAGATCCGCGGCGCCTACGTGCGGATGCTCCGGCTCACCGAGGAGGAACGCGCCCTCGGCGTGGTCGCGGCGTCCGCCGGCAACCACGCGCAGGGCGTCGCGCTCGCCGCGCAGCTGCTCGGGATCAAGGCCACGGTGTTCATGCCCGAGGGTGCGCCGATCCCCAAGCTGAACGCCACCAGGGGGTACGGCGCGGAGGTGGTCTTCCACGGCGCCTACCTCGACCAGTCGCTGGAGGAGGCGATGCGGTTCTCCGCCGAGACCGGCGCCGTGCTGATCCACCCCTTCGACCACGAGGACATCGTGGCCGGGCAGGGCACCTGCGGGCTCGAGATCATGGAGCAGGCGCCGGACGTCGAGACGGTGCTGATCCCGCTCGGCGGCGGCGGGCTGGTGGCCGGTTCCGCCACCGCGATCAAGGAGATGTGCCGCGAGCAGGGACGCCCCGAGGTCCGCGTGATCGGGGTCCAGGCCGAGGGCGCGGCGGCGTACCCGACCTCGCTGGCGACGGGCCACCCGGTCACCCTGGACCGCCATGAAGACGATGGCCGACGGGATCGCGGTCGCGCGGCCGGGCAAGGTGCCGTTCGCCGCGATCCGGGACTACGTGGACGAGGTGATCACGGTGTCCGAGGAGTCGCTGTCGTCCGCGATGGTGATGCTCCTGGAGCGCGCGAAGATGGTCGTCGAGCCGGCCGGGCGCCGCGGCCGTCGCCGCCGTGCTCGACCGGCCGCACGAGTTCGGGACGCCGATCGTCGCCGTGCTCTCCGGCGGCAACATCGACCCGCTGCTGATGGGCAAGCTGATCCGGCACGGCATGGCCGCTGCCGGGCGCTACCTGCAGCTGCGCGTGCGCGTCCCCGACGTACCCGGCGGACTCGCGAAGCTCCTCGGTGAGCTCGCCGGCCTCGGCGCCAACGTGCTCGAGGTCTCCCACGAGCGCCTCTCCGTCGACCTCCACCTCGACGAGGTCGACGTCCACCTCCAGCTGGAGACCCGCGGCCTCTCCCACGCCGACGACGTCGTCACCCGCCTCCGCGAGTGCGGCTACTCCGTCGTCTGAGCTCCGCGAGGCGTCACTTGTGGTTGCTCCCAGGGCGCCGAGACGTCACTCGTACGACGCCTCGGCGCCCTGAGCGCAACCAGAACTGACCTCTCGCGCAGGCGAGGCGTCAGGCGGTGTAGGGGCCGGCCTCGACGATGACCACCTTGAGCTGCTTGCCGTTGGGGGCCTGGTAGCTCGACGGTGTCGCCGACGCGGGCGCCGATCAGCGCGGAGCCGAGGGGGGACTGCGGGCTGAAGACCTGGATGTCGTCGTCGGCCATCTCGCGGGCGCCGAGCAGGAACGTCTCGACGTCGTCGTCGCCCTCGAAGCGGTAGCTGACCTTGAAGCCGGGGCTGATCGTGCCGTCGTCGGCGGCCTGGCCGACCTCGGCCTTCTCCAGCATCTGCTCGAGCTGGGCGACGCGGCCCTCGAGCTTGCCCAGCTCCTCGCGGGCGGCGTGGTAGCCGCCGTTCTCCTTGAGGTCGCCCTCGTCGCGGGCGGCGCTGATCCGGCGCACGATCTCCGCGCGGGCGGGGCCGCGGAGCTCCTCGAGCTCGGCGGTCTTCTTGTCGAAGGCCTCCTGGGTGAGCCAGATCGTCTGGCGCTCGTCGGACTGCGTCATGTGGACACTCCTGATGGTGTGCGGGTGTGACAGTGCGTGGTGCGGCGCCGCGTCGTCGTCAGCGGCGCGCGCAAGTGATCGACTTTACCAACCTGACCCCGTGGGACGCGAATCGTGCAGGTGGTCTCAGCCGTCGGCGGGGGTGCAGTCGACGACCTCGACCGTGATCGCACGCCGTTCCGTGCGCACCGTGTCACCGTCGTCTCCCGGCCGGTCGAGGCGTCCACGCGGAACCGGTTCTCCCCGACCACCGAGTGGTCCTGTGCGCTGGCCCGCAGCAGACAGGTGCCGGCGCTGTCGCGGTCGCGGACCCGGACCTCGCACGGTGGCGTCGATCCGGTGCACGGACCTCACGTCGAACGAGGCGACGTCGGCGTCGATGGCCGGGTTGGCGTGGACGATCGCGGCCCAGACCAGCCACCCCAGGCCGGCGCCCGCGACCAGGACGGCGACCACGATGACGGCCAGCCGGCGACCCGGTCTCCGGGTGCCGTAGCGACGCTCGAGCATCGCGGTCCGCGCCGCGTCCGGGTCCTCCACGAGGGCGAGGCTACGGCGCGGCGAGGAAGGCCGGACAAATAGCATGGTCCGCATGCCTGAGACCCGGCCCTCCACCGGCCTTCGACTGATGCACGTGCACGCCCACCCCGACGACGAGTCGAGCAAGGGCGCCGCGAGCACCGCGATGTACGTCGCGCAAGGCGTCGACGTCCACGTCGTGACCTGCACCGGCGGCGAGCGCGGCTCGATCCTGAACCCGAAGATGGAGCGCCCCGACGTGCTCGCGAACATGACCGAGATCCGGCGCCGCGAGATGGAGGCCGGCCCGCGACATCCTCGGCGTCCGCCAGGACTGGCTGGGCTTCGTCGACTCCGGCTGGCCCGAGGGCGACCCGAAGCCGCCGCTGCCCGAGGGCTGCTTCGGGCTGGTGCCGGTCGAGGAGGCGCGGCGCCGCTGGTGCGGCTGATCCGGTCCTTCCGCCCGCACGTGCTGACGACGTACGACGAGAACGGCGGCTACCCGCACCCCGACCACATCATGTGCCACAACATCTCGATGGCGGCCTGGGACGCGGCCGGCGACCCGGAGCAGTACCCGGACGCCGGCGAGCCGTGGCAGCCGCTCAAGCTCTACTACCAGCACGGGTTCAACCGGCCCCGCACGCAGGCGCTGCACGACGCGATGGTCGAGCACGGGCTGGAGTCGCCGTGGGCCGAGCGGCTCAAGGAGTGGAAGCCCGACCCGGAGCACGACGCCCGGATCACCACCCGGGTGCCGTGCGCGCGACTACTTCGGGGTGCGCGACCAGGCGCTGATGGCGCACGCCACGCAGATCGACCCCGACGGACCGTTCTTCCACATCCCGCTCGAGCATCCAGCGCGAGGTCTGGCCGACCGAGGACTTCGAGCTGGTCGAGAGCCACGTGGAGACCGCCGCTGCCCGAGGACGACCTGTTCGCCGGGATCCGGGGCACACCGGCCGCGGAGTCCTGAGCGGCACTTGCGACAATGGGGTCATGAACCCGCACGTCGCTCCTCACCTTCGTCCTGCCGCTGGTCGACAAGGTGCCCAAGGACGAGGACGTGAAGGCCGGCTGGATCGCGTTCGCGATCTTCATGGCGCTCGTGGTCGCCGTCGCGCTGCTCGGGGTCAGCCTGGTCCGGCACCTGCGCAAGGCGCAGGCCAACAAGGACGCCGGCATGTTCGGTGACGAGCCGGACGCGGAGTCCGAGCACCGCACCTGACGGCTCAGCAAACCCTGAGGTCGTCGTTGACCCGGTGACCGGGTCGCCCCGATGCTCGGCGGATGAGCGGACTCCTGGGCGCGTGCATGATCGGCGTCGGGCTCTACTGCTGCGTCCGGCTCTTCCGTCCGGTGCTCCAGGTGGCCGGGCACGGCCGGGCGATCGAGGGTTGGCACCTCCTGATGGTCGCCACCATGGCGGGCATGCTGCTCGTCCCCTCGCTCCACGAGCACGCCCTGGTCGCGCTCTACCTCGGTTCCCTCTTCGCCATCGGGGCCGGCTGGTCGGCGTTGGAGGCCGGGCTACGGCACCTGCGGGCCGCCCACCTCCGGCTTGCCGTGGCCGCCACGGCGATGGTGGCGATGCTGGTGCCGCTCGGCGCGGCCGAGGCCGCCACCCCGCCGGACACCCGGCAATGGCGGGGATGCCCGGTCACAGCGACCATGCGGCGGCCCCGCTCCCGGCGGTCGCAACGCTGCTGCTGGTGGTCGCGCTCGGGCTGGTGCTGGCGACCTCGCTGGCCCGGCTGCTGCGTCGTACGACGCCCGGCGCGACGCGCGCCGACGCGGCCTGCGAGGCCCTGATGACGCTCGCGATGGGCTGGATGCTGCTCGCCGGCCCGAACTAATGTCCGTTTCAACGATCCGCTTAGGTGGGCGTTGACCGAGGGGCCTCCGCGGCAGCAGAGTCGTCCGAACGACGTCATCTGGAGGATGCATGCAGGTTCCTGCCCCGTTCGAGTACGAACGCGCCACCAGCGTCGAGCACGCGATCGGCCTGCTCGAGCGGCTGGGCAGGAGGCCCGGCTGGTCGCCGGCGGCCACAGCCTGATCCCGATGATGAAGCTCCGGCTGGCCAACCTCGAGTACGTCATCGACATCAACGACCTGCACGACGAGCTCGGCTACGTCCGGGTCGGCACCGACGAGGTCCGGATCGGGGCGATGACCCGCCACCGCGAGCTGCTCGAGTCCGCGGAGCTGGCGGCGCTGTTCCCGATCTTCGCCGACGCCGAGCGCGTGATCGCCGACCCGGTGGTCCGCAACCGCGGCACGATCGGCGGCTCGCTGTGCCAGGCCGACCCGTCCGAGGACCTGTCCGCCGTGTGCACCACGCTCGACGCCAGCTGCGTGATCCGCAACGCCGACGGCGAGCGGGTGGTCTCCATGGAGGACTTCCACCGCGGCCCCTACGAGACCGCCGTCGAGCAGAGCGAGATGCTCACCGAGATCCGGATCCCGGTGCGCCCCAACGGCTCCAGCGCCTACGCCAAGGTCGAGCGCCGGGCCGGCGACTGGGCGGTGACCTCGGCGGGTGCCGCGGTCTGGATGGACGGCGACCTGATCTCCGACGCCCGGGTCGGGCTGGCCGCGGTCGGACCGAACACCACCGGCATCCCGGCGATCTCGGAGGCGCTGCGGGGCCAGGCGCCCTCCGAGGAGCTCTACGCACGAGGCCGCGGCGATCGCCTCGGAGAGCTGCTCGCCGGCCACCGACAACCGCGGGACGGCGGACTACAAGCGCCACCTCGCCGACGAGCTGACCCGGCGCACGCTGCGGCTCGCCGTCGAGCGGATCCGGGCCGGCGCCGCCGGCGACCAGCAGAGGAAGGGCTGACATGCAGGTGTCGATGACCGTCAACGGCGAGAGCGTGACCCGCGAGATCGAGGGCCGGATGCTGCTCGTGCACTTCCTGCGCGACGACGCTCGGGCTCACCGGCACGCACTGGGGCTGCGACACCAGCAACTGCGGCACCTGCGTGGCCTGGCTGGACGGTGAGCCGGTCAAGACCTGCACCGTGCTCGCCGCGATGGCCGACGGCCACGAGGTCCGCACGGTCGAGGGACTGGAGCAGGACGGCGTGCTCGACCCGATCCAGGAGGGGTTCATGCGGTGCCACGGCCTGCAGTGCGGCTTCTGCACGCCGGGCATGCTGATGACCGCGCGGGCGCTCCTCGACCGCGACCCGGATCCCGAGCGAGGAGACCATCCGGGAGGCGATCTCCGGCCAGATCTGCCGGTGCACCGGCTACACGACGATCGTCCGGTCGATGCAGTGGGCCGCCGCAGCAGGCTGCTGCCGACCAGAGACCGTCGGGAGCGAGTCGTGACCACCCTCGACGAGGGCGTGGCCGCAGGCCCCGAGGACCTCGAGCACGCCGACAACGACCAGCACCCCGTCGGCCACGGCCGGATGCTGCGCAAGGAGGACCCGCGCTTCGTCCGCGGCATGGGCAAGTACGTCGACGACATCCAGCTCAAGGGCATGCTGCACCTCGCGATCCTGCGCTCGCCGGTCGCCCACGCCCGGATCGTCAGCATCGACGTCAGCGCCGCGCAGGCGCACCCCAAGGTGAAGGCCGTGATCACCGGCGCCGACCTCGCCGAGAAGGGCCTGGCCTGGATGCCGACCCTGTCCAACGACGTGCAGGCCGTGCTGGCCACCGACAAGGTGCGCTTCCAGGGCCAGGAGGTCGCCTTCGTGGTCGCCGAGGACCGCTACTCCGCGCGCGACGCCCTCGAGCTGATCGACGTCGAGTACGACATGCTCCCGCCGGTGATCGACGTACGCAAGGCGCTGGCGCCGGACGCACCGGTGATCCGCGACGACCTCGACGGCAAGACCGACAACCACTGCTTCGACTGGGAGACCGGCGACGAGGCGGCGACCGAGGCGGTGTTCGCGAAGGCCGACGTCGTCGTCACCGAGGACATCGTCTACCCGCGCGTGCACCCGGCGCCGATGGAGACCTGCGGCTGCGTCGCCGACTACGAGCGGGTCGGCGGCCAGCTCACGCTGTGGACCACCAGCCAGGCGCCGCACGCGCACCGCACGGTCTACGCGACTGGTCTCGGGCCTGCCCGAGCACAAGATCCGGGTGATCGCGCCCGGACATCGGCGGCGGCTTCGGCAACAAGGTGCCGATCTACCCCGGCTACGTGTGCGCGATCGTCGCGTCCCTGCGTGATCGGCAAGCCGGTCAAGTGGATGGAGGACCGCACCGAGAACCTGGTCAGCACCGGCTTCGCCCGCGACTACGTGATGCGCGGCGAGATCGCGGCGACCAAGGAGGGCAAGATCCTCGCGATCCGCACCAACGTGCTCGCCGACCACGGCGCGTTCAACGGCACGGCCGCGCCGATCAAGTACCCCGCCGGGTTCTTCGGCGTCTTCACCGGCAGCTACGACCTCGAGGCGGCCTACTGCTCGATGACCGCCGTCTACACCAACAAGGCACCCGGCGGCGTCGCCTACGCCTGCTCGTTCCGGATCACCGAGGCGGTCTACCTCGTCGAGCGGATCGTGGACTGCCTGGCCTACGACCTGGAGATGGACCCGGTCGAGCTGCGGCGCAAGAACTTCATCCAGCCCGACCAGTTCCCCTACACGACCAAGACCGGCTGGGTCTACGACTCCGGCGAGTACGAGCGGGCGCTCGACGTCGCCCTCGAGATGGCCGGGTACGACGAGCTGCGGCGCGAGCAGGAGGAGAAGCGGGCGCGGGGCGAGCTGATGGGCATCGGCGTCGCGTTCTTCACCGAGGCCGTCGGCGCCGGTCCGCGCAAGGACATGGACATCCTCGGCCTCGGCATGGCCGACGGCGGCGAGCTGCGCGTCCACCCGACCGGCAAGGCCGTCGTACGTGTCTCCTGCATGAGCCAGGGCCAGGGGCACGAGACGACGTTCGCGCAGATCGTCGCCGAGGAGATCGGCATCCCGCCGGCCGACATCCAGGTCGTCAACGGCGACACCGACCAGACGCCGTTCGGCCTCGGCACCTACGGCAGCCGGTCCACGCCGGTGTCCGGTGCCGCCGCCGCGCTGGTCGCCCGCAAGGTGCGCGACAAGGCCCAGATCATCGCCTCCGGGATGCTCGAGGTCTCGGTCGCCGACCTCGAGTGGCAGAAGGGCTCGTTCCACGTGAAGGGCGACCCGAGCCGCTCGGTGACCATCCAGGACATCGCGATGCGGGCGCACGGCGCGGGCGACCTGCCCGACGGCATCGAGGGCGGCCTCGAGGCGCAGATCTGCTACAACCCCGAGAACCTCACCTACCCGTTCGGCGCCTACATCTGCGTCGTCGACATCGACCCGGGCACGGCCGCAGGTGAAGGTGCGCCGGTTCATCGCGGTCGACGACTGCGGCACCCGGATCAACCCGATGATCATCGAGGGCCAGGTGCACGGCGGGCTCACCGACGGCGTCGGCATGGCGCTGATGGAGATGATCTCCTTCGACGAGGACGGCAACTGCCTCGGCGGCTCGCTGATGGACTACCTGATCCCGACCGCGCTCGAGGTGCCGCACTGGGAGACCGGCCACACCGTCACCCCGTCGCCGCACCACCCGATCGGCGCCAAGGGCGTCGGGGAGTCCGCGACCGTCGGCTCGCCGCCGGCCGTCGTCAACGCGGTCGTCGACGCGCTCAAGCCGTACGGCATCCGGCACGCCGACATGCCGCTCACGCCGTCGCGGGTCTGGGACGCGATGCAGGGCCACGCCGACGCCGCCGATCTGAGGAGCCTGAGCGACGACAACAGCTCCCGGCACGATCGCGGGTCGACCAGCTGACCCGGTCTCGCGGGTGCCGTTCGTGCAGGCGACGGTGGTGCGCGCCCAGGAGCCGAGCTCGGCGCACGCCGGCGACCGCGCGATCGTGCTGGCCGACGGCTCCATCGAGGGCTTCGTCGGCGGCCACTGCGCGGCCGGGTCGGTGCGCACCGCCGCCCTCGGAGCGCTCGACTCCGGCGAGAGCCTGCTGCTGCGGGTGCTGCCCGACGGCGACGACGTCTTCCCGGAGACGCCGGGTGCGAGCATCGTGGTCAACCCCTGCCTGTCCGGAGGCGCGTTGGAGATCTACCTCGAGCCGCTGCTGCCCGTCGCCCGGTGCTCTACCTCGTCGGCACCTCGCCGACCGCCGAGGCGGTGGCGGCGCTGGCGCCCGGCCCTCGGCTTCGTCGTCGACCGGGCCGCCGAGGGCGCCGACCCGACGGGTGCCACGGTCGGCGATCGTGTCCAGCCACGGCGGCGACGAGGCCGGCGCCGTCCGGGCCGCGCTCGACGCCGGCGTCGGCTTCGTCGGCCTGGTCTGCAGCCACACCCGGGCGCGTCTCGCTGCTCGAGGAGCTCGACCTGCCCGAGGCCGAGGCCGCGTCGGGTGCACACCCACGTGGGCATCGACATCGGCGCCCGCACCGCGCCCGAGATCGCGCTGTCGATCATGGCGGCGATCGTGCGCGGCATCCGGCTCGAGGGACTGCGACCGCGCCCGCCCGGCGGCGTCGCCGACCGCGACCGGCAGCAGGCGATCGACCCGGTCTGCGGGATGACCGTCACCATCGGCGCCGACACTCCGCACGCGCGTGGTCGACGGCGTCGACCACTGGTTCTGCAACCCGGGCTGCCGCGCCCGCTTCCTGGAGATGCACGCCTCGTGACCGTGGCCGCGACTGGTCCTGGCCGCCGGCGGATCGCGCCGCCTCGGCTGCGCCCAAGCAGCTGCTCGCCTTCCGCGGCACGACGCTGCTCGACGTCACCCTGTCCTCGGCCCGGTCGGCGGCGCCTCGACCAGGTGGTCGTCGCGCTCGGCGGCGCCGCGGACCAGGTCCGGCCGCGGGTCGACCTGACCGGCACGCGAGCCGGTGCTCAACCCCGACTTCGGCGACGGCTGTGCCACCTCGATCCGCTCCGCGCTCGGCGCACGTGCGACGCCGAGGCGGACGGCATCGTGCTGCTGCTCGGCGACCAGCCCGGAGTCTCCGTCGCCACGATCACCGCGCTGGTCGACGGCGCCCGTGGCCACGCCGATCGGCGTCTGCGCCTACGACGACGGACCGGGTCATCCGCTGTGGTTCGATCGCAGCATGTTCGCGACCCTGCGACAGCGCTCCACGGCGACAAGGCGGTGTGGAAGCTGGTCGACGCCGGCGACGACGTCGTCCACGTCCCGGTGCCGGGACGCGTGCCGCTCGACGTCGACACCTGGGACGACTACCGGGCGCTGCTGGAGTCGGCCGGATGAGCGTCGAGCTCGGCGTCGCCCGGCGACGTACGCCGCCGCTTCGACGAGCACGACTACCTCGCCGACGACGGCATCGTCGACGGCCGTCTTCCTGTCGCTGCGGCTCGGGCTGCCGCTGCTCCTCGAGGGCGAGCCGGGCGTCGGCAAGACCGCCGCCGCGCAGGTGCTCGCCGACGTCCTCGACGCACCGCTGGTCCGGCTGCAGTGCTACGAGGGGCTGACCGCCGGCGAGGCCCTCTACGACTGGAACTACCAGCGCCAGCTGCTCGCGATCCGGCTCGCCGAGTCGCAGCACCAGCCGCTCACGCGAGGCCGACCTGTTCAGCGAGGAGTTCCTGGTCGAGCGACCGATCCTCCGCTGCGTCCGGTACGACGGGCCGACGCCGCCGGTGCTGCTGATCGACGAGGTCGACCGCGCCGACGACGAGTTCGAGGCGCTGCTGCTCGAGTCCCTGGGCGAGGGGTCGGTCACCGTGCCCGAGCTCGGCACCTTCACCGCCAAGCAGCGGCCGATCGTCGTGCTCACCTCCAACCGCAGCCGCGAGCTCCACGACGCGCTGCGCCGGCGCTGTCTCTACCACTGGCTGGAGTACCCCGAGCCGCAGCCGCGTGGTCGAGATCCTGCGCCGCACCGTCCCCGCGGCGAACGTGCCGCTGATCGAGTCCGTCGCGCAGTTCGTCGGGCCACGTGCGCGCCCTCGACGTCGACAAGCCCCCCGGCGTCGCCGAGGCGATCAACTGGGTGGCCGCGCTCGGCGCGCTCGGCGCGACCGAGCTGGTGCGCGAGGTCGTGGTCCCCACGCTCGGTGCGCTGGCGAAGACGCCCGACGACCGCGACCTCGTCGTCGCCTCGCTCGACACCTACGCGTTCGGCTGACCGGTGCCGATGCTGCTGCCGGCGTCGACCGGGCGGCGTTCGTCGTCGCCCTCGTGCACCGGCTCCGCCGGCGCGGGCGTCGCCGTCGGCATGACCTCGGCGTCCGCGTTCACCGAGGCGCTGGCCGTGGCGCCGCCGGTGACCGAGTGCGCGACCTGTACTGGTCTGGCGCGGGTCACGCTGGTCAGCCGGCACCACGACCTCGCGGCCGTTCGACGGGTCTTCGACGCGGTGTTCGGCCGACGCCGTGCTCGCGGCTCGACCCGCACGCCCGTCGCAGCGGGCCGACCCGAGCTGCCGGAGCGGCCGACGACGCGCTCGATGCCGGTGGCCGGCGACCGCGACGAGGACGGCGCCGGTCGGCAGCTGCCCTGGCACACCCTGCCGCGGCACGTCGACGGCGACGACGGACCGGCAGACGGCGAGCTGGTGCTTCCCGAGCTGCTGCCCGAGCGCCGTCGCCCGGATCGCCGACACCCCGCTGGACGAGCTCGACGAGTCGGCAGCTGGCGGTGCTCGGCCGCTGGCTGGAGCGCGTCGGCGCACGAGTGGCCGACCCGCCGCACCCGGCGGATGTGCGATCGGCCCGGGACGGCTCGCGGATCGCGCTGCGGGCCGACGATGGCCGCGTCGCGCCGCACCGGGCGGGAGGCGTTCGACGCTGCGCCGCCACGCGGCCGGTTCGGCGGCCGCTGCGCGGTGACGCTGCTGTGCGACGTGAGCCAGTCGATGCAGAGCCACTCGACGGCCTACCTGCACCTGATGCGCGCGTTCGCCCGGACGCCGGCAGGCCGAGACGTTCGCGTTCTCGACCTCGCTGACCCGGCTGACCCCGGCGCTCCGGCACGGTCTCGCCGACGGTCGCGATCGCCCGGGCCAGCGAGCAGGTCGATCGACCGGTACGGCGGCACGCACCTCGCCGCCAGCCTCGGCGAGCTCCTCGCCGTCCGGCACGGCGACGCGCATCCGCGGCGGAGTCCTGGTGATCGCCTCGGACGGCTGGGACAGCGACGACGCCCGAGCTGCTCGCGGCCGTCGATGGCCCGCGCCGCGCGCCGGGCGCGTCGGGTGGTCTGGCTCAACCCGCGCGCCGCGGCGCCGGGCTTCGAGCCGCTGGTCGGCTCGATGGCGGCGGCGCTGCCGTACTGCGACGCGTTCCTGCCCGCGCACACGCTCCGGGCGCTGGCCGACGTGCTCGACGCGATCTCCGGACGGCGGCGGCGGTCAGCTCCAGAGCGTGACGTGGATGGTCGGCTTGAACCGGCCCAGGTCCACCCCGGCCCCCTTGCACCATCGCCTGGGTGGCGCGCGGCGTGGTGATGAAGCGCATCAGCTCCGCGGCGACCGGGATCTGGCTGTGCGCCGGCAGCGCCATCGCCGCCCACGAGCCCTGGGCACGCAGTCCCGGGCCGTCGAGCAGCGACCAGCCGGCCGGCGGCGAGGTCCGCACCGACCGGCGAACCGCACCGCGAGCGGTCACTGCGTCGGAGCCCTTGGTCTCCTCGATCGCGGCCGCCTGGCTCTGGAAGATCCGCTGGTGCTTCTCGGGGACCCCGAGTCGTCGCAGCATGGTCGGGACCACGCCGGTCGTGCCGACCGCGGCAGGGCCGAGCGTCCACGTCGCCCGTCGTGGCCTCGGCGCCGCGCCACCGTGCGACCGGCCAGCGGGTGGCCGGGCGCGGGCGACCACGACCGCGTCGTAGCGGAGGAACGGCATCGTGCGCGACGTCGTCGCGGGCCGGCCGCGGCCGGGTCCGACCGCGACGTCGACCGTACGCGGCCAGCAACGGCTCGGCAACTGCTCGACCGGGCGGACGCTGAGCTCCACCTCGAGGTCGTCGGCGCGGGCCGCGAACAGGTCGATCAGGCCGGGTGCGGCGTGCTCGGCGAAGAGGCTGGACGCAGGCCAGGCGCAGCACCCGGCGGCCGTGGCCGGCCTGGCTGACCTCGCGCACGGTGCGGTCCTGGAGGCCGAGGATCTCGACCGCCCGGCTGGCCAGCCGCAGGCCGCCGGGGGTGAACGCCAGGCCGGACGACGGCGCGGGTGAACAGCAGGTCGTCGAGCTCCTTGCGCAGCTGGGCGACGTGCATGGAGACGGCCGCTTCGCTGACGGCGAGCTCGTTGGCCGCCGCCTTCACCGATCCCAGCCGGACCACGCAGGCGAACGCCCGCAGCTGCGTGGGTGTCACGCTGTGGACTCTACGAAGCCCGTGGGCGCCGCGCGCCGCGGTTCGGTTCAGACGGTGCGCACCACGCGCACCAGGGCGTCGTACGCCGTGCGCGTCGGTGCCGTCCGGGCCCCGCCACACGGCGCTCGACCCGGGACCCGCTCGACCACGTCGTACGCCGCGTCGCCCAGGTCGGCCAGCACGTCGTCGGCGGTCATCAGCACCGAGGCGTCCTGCGGTCCGCCGGTGCCCTCGGTGAGGTTGCTGCGTGTCGTGCGCGACCAGGAAGAAGGTGCCGCCCGGGCGCAGGCAGCCGAACGCGGTCCGCACCGCCTGCCGCCGCTCGGCTCGGCTCGAGCTGGAGGTAGGCCAGGACCGCCAGGTCGTAGGGCGCGGCGCCGGACTGCCAGGTGAGCACGTCGGCGTGCACCCACGTCGACGTCGGCACGTCCGGCGCGCGCTCTGCAGCGGCCGCGCTCGAGTGCCGACGCGGGAGAAGTCCACGGCGGTCACCGTCCCAGCCGCGCTCGGCCAGCCAGACCGCGTTGCGGCCCTCGCCGGCGGCCAGGTCGACCGCCCGGCCCGGGCGGCAGGTCGCGCGAGCTCCGCCGGCCACGAACTGGTTCGGCCCGACGCGACCACACCCGCTCGCTGGCGGCGTAGCGCTCGTCCCAGGCCTCTGCGTCCATGGGCCGATGCCTAGTCGGCTCAGGCCTGCGGCGCTGTAGCCGTCCTGCTGGGCGGCGATCTGGCTGCGGACCTCGTCCATGTCGAGGCCCTTGACGCCCTGGATCACCTGCTCGAGCGCCTGCGGCGGCAGTGCGCCGGGCTGGGAGAACACCAGGATGCCGTCGCGGAACGCCATCAGCGTCGGGATCGAGGTGATGTTGGCGGCGCCGGCGAGCTGCTGCTCGGCCTCGGTGTCGACCTTGCCGAAGACCACGTCGGGGTGCGTCGTCGCTGGCCGGCGTCGTACGTCGGGGCGAACTGGCGGCACGGGCCGCACCAGGACGCCCAGAAGTCGACCAGCACGATGTCGTTGTCGAGGACCGTCTTCTCGAACGCCTCGGTGGTGATGTCGATGGTGGCCACGTGGATGCCTCTGTCGCTGGATCGCGGTCGGTTCCACGGCACAACACGGCCGGCGGCGTGGTTCTTCCCGGGCAGGTGGGCGAGGTCGGCGGGGGTGTGCGGTCGACCGGTGCGGGCACGATGGCCGGATGACCAACCGCCTGGCCGGAGGCGACGAGCCCCTACCTGCTCCAGCACGCCGACAACCCCGTGCGACTGGTGGGAGTGGGGTCCCGAGGCGTTCGCCGAGGCGCGGCGAGCGCGACGTGCCGGTGCTGCTGTCCGTCGGGTACGCCGCGTGCCACTGGTGCCACGTGATGGCGCACGAGTCGTTCGAGGACGACGGACACCGCGGCGTACCTCAACGAGCACTTCGTGAGCGTCAAGGTCGACCGCGAGGAGCGGCCCGACGTCGACGCGGTCTACATGCAGGCGACGACCGCGATGACCGGCCACGGCGGCTGGCCGATGACCTGCGTGCTGGACCACGAGGGCGCGCCGTTCTTCGCCGGCACCTACTTCCCCGACCAGCCGCGGCACGGGCAGCCCGCGTTCCGCCAGGTGCTGCAGGCGCTCAGCGCAGGTGTGGACCTCCCAGCCCGAGGAGGTGCAGCGGGTGGCCGGCAGCATCCGCGAGCCACCTGCGCGGCGCCGTCGTGCCCGCGGGCGAGGAGCCGGTCGACGCGGAGGTGCTCGACCAGGCGGTGGCAGACGTTCGGCACGGAGTTCGACGCCGCGAACGGCGGCTTCGGCACCGCGCCCAAGTTCCCGCCGTCGATGGTGCTCGAGTTCCTGCTCCGGCACGCCGGCCGCGCACGACGGCTCCGCCGCGCCTCCGGGATGCTCGACCGGACGCTCGACGCGATGGCGCGGGGCGGCCTCTACGACCAGCTCGCCGGCGGCTTCGCGCGCTACAGCGTCGACCGCGGCTGGGTGGTGCCGCACTTCGAGAAGATGCTCTACGACAACGCCCAGCTGGTCGGGCTCTACGCCCGCCGGCGGTGGCGACCTCGGCGCACCGGATCGCCCGCGAGACCGCCGACTTCCTGCTCGCGCGAGCTCGCGCACCGCACGAGGGTGCGTTCGCGTCCGCGCTGGACGCCGACAGCCCCGACGCGAGCGGCCACAGCCGCGAGGGCGCGTTCTACGCGTGGACCCCGGCCGAGCTCGCGGACGGTGCTCGGCGACGACGCCGCGCTGGGCGGCGCGGCTGCTCGCCGTCACGCGACGCCGGGACCTTCGAGCAGGGCGCCTCCACGCTCCAGCTCCGCGCCGACCCGGACGACGCGGGGCGCTGGGCCTCGGTGCGGCAGCGGCTGCTCGACGCACGCGGCGGGCGTGCCCGCCCGGCCCGCGACGACAAGGTGGTCGCGGCGTGGAACGGGCTCGCCGATCTCCGGACTGGTCGACGCCGGGCTGCGCCTCGACGCGCCCGAGTACGTCGAGGCGGCGGTCCGCTGCGCGTACCTCTGGGACGTGCATTGGGTCCCGTCGACAGCTCGGGCAGCGACGGCCGGCTGCGCCGGGTCTCCCGCGACGGCGTCGTCGGCGCGCACGCCGGGGTGCTGGAGGACTACGGCTGCCTCGCCACGGCGTACGTCGACCTCGCGGCCGCGACCGCCGACCCGGCGCTGGCTGGAGCGCGCCCGCACCCTGCTCGACGTCGCGGTGGCGCGGTTCGCGGCCGGCGACGGCGGGTTCTTCGACACCGCCGACGACGCCGAGGCGCTGGTCTCCCGGCCGCGCGACCCGACCGACAACGCCAGCCCGTCAGGGCTGTCGTCGCTGGTGCACGCGCTGCTCGGCTACGCCGCGCTCACCGGCTCCGGCGAGCACCGCGTCGCTGGCGGAGAGCTGCGCTGACCTCGGTGGTCGAGATCGCGCGCAAGGCGCCGCGGTTCGCGGGCTGGTCGCTGGCCGCCGCCGAGGCAGCGCTCGAGCGGGCCGGTCGAGATCGCGGTGGTCGGCGCCGACGACGACCCGGCGCGTGCCGAGCTCGCACGCGTCGCCCGCGAGGCGAGCCTGCCGGGGTCGGTCGTGGTGGTGGCCGCGCCGGGCGTCACCGGCATCCCGCTGCTCGAGGGACGCGACCTGGTCGACGGGCGAGCCGCGGCGTACGTCTGCCGCGACCTGGTCTGCGAGCGGCCCGGTCACCGACGCGGCGGCCCTGCGGGAGGCGCTCGCAGGATGAGGGAGGCCGCGAAGGTCTGGTACGTCAGCTACGGGTCCAACATGGCCTGGCGCCGGTTCGCCTGCTACGTCAGGGGTGGCCAGCCGCCGGGCGGGATCCGGGTCAACCCGGGTGCGCGCGACCGGACGCTGCCGGAGCGCGACATCGCGGTCGACCTGTCGGGCACCGTCTACTTCGCGGGAGAGTCGCCGCAGTGGGGTGGCGGTGTGGCCTTCTACGACCCGGCGGTGCCCGGTACGACGGCGGCGCGTGCCTACCTGGTGACCGCGGGCCAGCTGGTCGACGTGATGGCGCAGGAGATGTACCGCGAGCCGGTGGACGGCAACCCGCTCGAGGAGCTGGTCAGCCGGCCGCTGCTCGACGGCCGGCACGTGTTCGGCGACGGCCGCTACGAGTCCGTGGTCGAGGTCGGCCGGGTCGACGGACTGCCCTTGCTCACGTTCACCTCGCCGCACGGTAGCGAGCAGGTCGAGCGCACCAGGCCGGCGGCGTCCTACCTCGCGATGATGGCCGAGGGGCTGCGCGAGTGCCGCGACTGGGACGAGGCGACGGTGGCGTCGTACCTCGAACGGATCTCGACGCCTTAGGGCGTCGTCGTGGCGCTCGGGGTCGAGCTCGGAGTCGGGGTCGAGCTCGGAGTCGGGCTGGTCGAGGGCACGCCGGTGGGCGTCGGGGTGGGCTCGGCCACGGTCGGGGCGTCGGTCGGATCGACCAGCGGGGCGGTGGACGGGTCGGTGGTCGGCGCCACGCTGGTGCTGCCGGTGGGGTCCGTCGTGGGGGTCTGCCTGGACGGCGACGCGTTGTCGCTGGTGCCGGACGATCCGCTTCCCTTGAGGACGTCGGAGACCGTGGTGCGCGAGCTGCCGTCGAGCGACCGCCCGGTCAGCAGCTCGGTGCCGGTGATCACGAGGGCGGTGATCAGGAAGAACGCTCCGGCCGCCGCCGCCACGTGGTTCCAGGTCACCCGGCTCCAGATCGAGGGGGTGGCGTCCTCGACCGCCGCCTCGATCTCCTGGGTGTCCGGGTGCGGCTCGTCGCGGAGCGTCGGGCGGCGGGCGACGGCACCCACCATCGCCAGTCGCTCCCGGGCACCCAGCGTCTCGCGGGCGCGGATCAGCTCGTGGGTACGGCGCAGCGACTGCGTGTAGAGCGCGCCGGCGACGGCGGACACCACGCTCACGAGCGCGGCTCCGACGATCGTGCCGACCACGCCGAGGCGGGAGCCGAGCGCGGCGGCGGTGGCCGCGGCGAGCGACCCGCCGATCAGCTGCGTGGCGGAGAGGTCGAGGAAGGGCTTGCGGTTCTTGTCGTCAGTCATCAAGGGCGTTTCGGGTCGGGGACATCTCCCACGGTAAGACGATCCGCGACGGCCGATTTGCGCGCTCAACGGAGGGAGTGAGCGAGAACACGCCTCATTCGGCGGGAGCGGGCGCTGTTTCGTTCGTGGGCCAGGACCAGCAGGGTCGGTGCAGGCGTCAGCGCAGGCTGTAGGTGGCGATCGACGCGGCGACGTAGTGGCAGATGAACGCCGCGACCACGAAGCTGTGGAACACCTCGTGGAAGCCGAACCACTGGGGGAACGGGTTGGGCCGCTTCAGCCCGTAGACGACGCCGCCGAGCGTGTAGAGGCCACCGCCGACCGCGATCAGCACGATCACCGCGGGAGGCCCCCTGCTGGAGAACTGGTCGGCGTAGAAGACCGCCGCCCAGCCCATCGCGACGTAGATCGGCACGTAGAGCCAGCGCGGCGCGTCGCTCCAGAAGATCCGGAACACCGCACCGAGCACCGCGCCGCTCCACACCAGCGACGAGCAGCACCACCCGGTCCTTGCCGTCGAGCAGGATCAGCGTGAACGGCGTGTAGGAGCCGGCGATCAGCAGGAAGATGTTGGAGTGGTCGATCCGGCGCAGCAGCGCCCAGACCCTGGGTGACCAGTTGCCGCGGTGGTAGATCGCCGAGACCGCGAACAACAGCAGCGCCGTACCGGCGAAGACGGCGGATCCGACCCGCGTCTTGAGCGTGGGTGACAGCGCGATCAGGACCACCCCCGCGGCCAGGGCGAGCGGGGTGATGACCGCGTGGAGCATGCCGCGAAGCTTCGGTTTCACCTCTGCCGACCTTCTCGCGCACGGCGTCGGCCGCCTGTGCGGGAGTGCGGGGCATGAGGGGTCCGTCCATCCACATCAACCTACCCAGCCGTAGGTTGACTATGCATGGTTTCGGGCAAGAGATTCTGCTCACGGCCGCGGGTACAGTCGCGGACGTGGCGGACTGGAAGCGCGGACTCCGGCGGGTGCTCTACCCGGCGTACGAGGCCCGCCTCGCCCGGCGGCTCCCGACCGACCAGCTGCCCAAGCACATCGGCGTCATGCTCGACGGCAACCGGCGCTGGGCCAGGGCGGTCGGCGCCGACACCGCGCACGGCCACCGGGCCGGTGCCGCCAACATCGAGCCACTGCTCGGCTGGTGCGAGGAGGTCGGGGTCGAGGTGGTCACGCTGTGGCTGCTCTCCACCGACAACCTGAACCGGCCGGCCGAGGAGCTCGACCCGCTGCTCGGGATCATCGGCGACGCGGTCGAGAGCCTGGCCGACGAGCGTCGCTGGCGGCTCCACCCGGTCGGTGCCCTCGACCTGCTCCCAGCGTCGATGGCCGAGCGGCTCAAGGAGGCGGCGGAGTCGACCCGCGACGTCGACGGGATGATCGTCAACATCGCCGTCGGGTACGGCGGGCGCCGCGAGATCGCCGACGCCGTACGCGCCCTCCTGCAGGACCACGCGTCGCGCGGCACCTCCATCGAGGAGCTCGCCGAGATGCTCGATGTCGAGCACATCGCCGAGCACCTCTACACCAAGGGTCAGCCCGACCCGGACCTGGTGATCCGCACCTCGGGGGAGCAGCGGCTCGGCGGCTTCCTGCTCTGGCAGAGCGCCCAGAGCGAGTTCTACTTCTGCGAGGCCTACTGGCCCGACTTCCGCCGCGTCGACTTCCTTCGTGCCGTGCGCGCCTACGCGCAGCGCGAGCGGCGCTTCGGGAGCTGAGTGCGCGGGCGCAGGCCCCCAGCCGTCACCCACCGTTCACCCCCACAGGTCGGGCGTGTCGCCCGGGAACCGCCTCCGGGGAGTCTTATGTTGCGGGTCATCGGCGGGTGGGGAAGCCTGCCGACCCGGGAGGCAGGTTCGTGATCCTTCGCGACGGCAGCACCGGAGGCAGGCACTCAGGCCTCCAGCCCGACCGGTCCGTGCTCGAGAGCCAGGACCGGGGCGCCGAGTGCGCGTGCCTGGCCACAAGGGGATGACCGTGGTCGCAACGCCCAGCCCAGCTTCGAGCACCGCGAGCTCCACCGGCGCACGCCGTACCTTCGTGATCGACACCAGCGTGCTGCTGGCCGATCCCGCGGCACTGCGCCAGTTCGAGGAGCACGAGGTGGTGCTCCCTGTGGTGGTGATCACGCGAGCTCGAGGGCAAGCGGCACCACCCCGAGCTCGGCTACTTCGCCCGGTCGGCGCTGCGGATGCTCGACGAGCTGCGGGTGAGCAACGGGCGTCTCGACGAGCCGGTCCCCGTCGGCGAGACCGGTGGCACGGTTCGGGTCGAGCTGAACCACACCGACGCCGACTCGCTGCCCGTCCGGCTTCCGGCTCGGCGACAACGACACCCGGATCCTCGCGGTGGCGCGCAATCTCGCCAACGAGGGCCACCTGGTCACGCTGGTCTCCAAGGACCTGCCGATGCGGATCAAGGCGTCCGTCGTCGGCCTCGACGCCGAGGAGTACCGGGCCGAGCTGGTCCACGAGTCCGACTCCGAGCTGGACCGGGATGGCCGAGCTTGAGGTCAGCTCCCTCGACCTCGACGCGCTGTACGACGAGGGTGCGGTCGACCTCGACGAGGCCCGCGACCTGCCCTGCCACACCGGACTGGTGCTGCTCTCCGAGCGGGGCAGCGCGCTCGGCCGGGTGCGCGGCGACAAGCGGGTGCACCTGGTGCGCGGCGACCGGGAGGCATTCGGCATCCACGGCCGCAGCGCCGAGCAGCGGATCGCGCTCGACCTGCTGCTCGACCCCGAGGTCGGCATCGTCTCGCTCGGCGGCCGGGCCGGCACCGGCAAGTCCGCGATGGCGCTCTGCGCCGGTCTCGAGGCGGTGCTGGAGCGGGGCCAGCACAAGAAGGTGGTCGTGTTCCGGCCGCTGTTCGCGGTCGGGGGGCAGGAGCTCGGCTACCTGCCCGGCAGCGAGTCCGAGAAGATGTCGCCCTGGGGCCAGGCCGTCTTCGACACGCTCGGCGCACTCACCAGCGCCGACGTGGTCGACGAGATCCTCGACCGCGGGATGCTCGAGGTGCTGCCGCTGACCCACATCCGCGGGCGTTCGCTGCACGACGCGTTCGTCATCGTCGACGAGGCACAGTCGCTGGAGCGCAACGTGCTGCTCACGGTGCTCTCGCGGATCGGAGCCAACTCCAAGGTCGTGCTCACCCACGACGTTGCCCAGCGCGACAACCTGCGCGTGGGCCGGCACGACGGGGTGGTCGCGGTGGTCGACCGGCTCAAGGGGCACCCCCTTTTCGCGCACGTCACGCTCACCCGTTCGGAGCGTTCGCCGATCGCCGCGCTGGTCACGGAGATGCTGGAGACGGTCGTGATGTAGGTCCCGGCCCGCGCGGGCACTCGCCGTACGCAGACCTGGGGCCGATGTGACCGCTGGAGCGTGTGAGGTACGCCTCCGCGACCAGAGCGGGCATTTCGGTCGTTCAAGTTGCAACCGTCCATGGTCTCCGTCAGTGTGGGCGCTTCGCCTCGTGCTCGGTCACGAGGCGTTGTGACGGCCCCCGACGTCGACAAAGTCTGAGAGTTCACGCGTGCCCACCCGAGAGAAGTACGTCCCGAAGCACCGGGATGTGGCGGACCACTCCGCCCTTCGAACTGGCCTCCGCAACACCCTCGTTGCCACCGGTGTCGCGGCCGCCGCGACCGGCATCTCCGTCTCCACCGGAGTGCTCAACAGCGACGGCGCCCTCACCACCACCGCCGCCGCGAGCAACCTGACGCCGCCTGCCACCGATGGCAAGCTGACCGTCGACGACCTGCTCAACCGCGAGCAGGCCGTGTCGCGTTCCGCCGGCGACCGGCGCACCACCGTCGACCAGCTGAAGGTCTCGGCACTGGCCGACTCCCGCGGCACCGCGCGCACGAAGGTCGAGCGGATCAGACCCGCCGACCCCAAGAAGCTGGCCCGGGCGCTGATGCCGGAGTACGGCATGAGCTCCGCGGAGTTCGGCTGCCTGGACAACATCTGGAGCCAGGAGAGCGGCTGGAACATCCACGCGGACAACCCGTCGTCCTCGGCCTACGGCATCCCGCAGGCACTGCCGGGCTCCAAGATGTCCGCCGCCGGCCCCGACTGGGCCAACAATGCCGAGACCCAGATCCGCTGGGGCCTCGGCTACATCCGGGACCGCTATGGCTCGGCCTGCGGCGCTTGGGGCTTCAAGTCCGGCCACGGCTGGTACTGAGCGCATCCTGACCCCGGCAGGACCGTGGTTCGACCCACGCAGGAGTGGCTCTGGCGCAGTAGTGGCCGTCGTGTGAAGACTCGGGGCCATGAACCCGGGACCGCTGGATCTGTCCGCCGACGATTTCAGGGCTGCGGCCGGCCATGTGGTCGACGAGGCGACGCGCTACCTTGATCGGCTCGACGCTGTGCCCATCCGACCCGCGTCAACCGGCGCGCAGACCCTCCAGCTGTTCGCGGGCCCGGTGCCGGAGACGGGTCTGGGAGCCGCGGCACTCGATGACCTGGTTGCCGTGGCCGAGCACAGCCGGGCCGGGAACGGACGCTTCTTCGGCTACGTGATGGGCTCGGGAGAGCCGGTGGGCGCCTTGGGAGATCTGTTCGCGTCCGTGATCAACCAGAACGGGACTGCCTGGCGGTCGGGTCCGGCGACGGCAGTGATCGAGCGCACGGTGGTCTCCTGGCTGGCTGAGGCGTTCGGCTGCACCGGGTTCGGCGGGACAGTCACCAGTGGCGGGTCGCTTGCCAACCTGATGGGTCTGGCGATGGCACGTGAGGCCATCGCTCCGGCCAATGAGACGGGGGTGACGACGGGCGTCGTGTACGCGTCCTCCGAGGTGCACATGTCTATCGGGAAGGCTGTCGGCCTGTTGGGTCTGGGTCGCGACAACCTTCGCCTGCTTCCCGCCGGCGACGACTGCCGGCTCTCTGCCGATGTGCTCCGGCGGGCCGTCGCGGCTGACCGATCCGCTGGCCTGAGACCACTCGCCGTCGTCGCCAGTGCCGGTACGACGGTGACCGGCGCCGTGGACCCGCTCGCGGATCTGGTTGCGGTGGCCAGGGACGAGGGCATGTGGGTCCACGTCGACGGCGCCTACGGCCTGCCGGCGGCGATGGTGGAGCCGGAGAGGTTTCTGGGGATCGCAGACGTCGACTCGGTGTCGATGGATGCCCACAAGTGGCTCTACCAGCCGCTCGACTGCAGTGTCCTGTTCTTCCGCGACCCGGCGGCCGCACGACGCGCGTTCTCCTTGACCGACGACTACGCCGCCTCGTTGAGCGACGAGCCTGTGGAGGGCGACGTGTTCTTCGAGGAGACCATCGAGCTGTCTCGGCGCGTCCGGGCGCTGAAGCTGTGGCTGTCGCTTCGCTACCACGGCCTGGCCGCCTTCCGAGCCGCTATCGCCGAGAACCTGAGGCAGGCCAAGGTGCTGGCGGAACTGATCGACCGCGAGCCTTCCCTCGAGCGGATGGCGGACGTGCCGCTGAGTGCGGTCTGCTTCCGGTGGGGCGGCGCAGACGCGGCATCACTCGACCAGCAGAATGCCGAGATCCTGGACCGGGTCAACCGGAACGGCCGGGTGTACCTGTCGAACGCCACCGTGCGCGGCAGCTTTGTGCTGCGTGCCTGCATCACCAACCACCGCACCACCGACGCCGATGTCGCGGCGGTCGTCGACGCGGTGCTCGCTGCGGCATCGGAGATGTGATGTCCTGAGGATCTGCAAGAGTTGCGGTCGAAGCCGGGCCCCATGTCGGTCTCACCCCAGCGGGGTGAGATGGTGGCGGCACGTCGGCCCCAGGGTTCGACTGGACCAGTGCTCATGATGCCCACGCGAAGCGGGAGGGAAGCTTGTTGTGACGACCAAGGATGACTTCACTGAGGACGAATGGCGCCGAATCGTGCGGGCACCGTTCGTGGCCGGGATGGCGATCTCGCTCGCCGATCCCGGCGGCCCTATCGAGGCCACCAAGGAGACCATGGCTACCCTGAAGCAGGCCACGAGCCCTCCGAGCCGGGAGCAGCTGCTGGCCGAGGTGGCCCTTGAGGTCCAAGCCATGGTGCAGGCGAAGCAGAGTCCCTTGTCCGGGTACCGGCCCACAGGGGACGGGGCCCCTGCCGGAGAGCAGGTGCTCGAGGAGTTGCGCGCTGTGCAGGTGCTGGTCGCAGCCAAGGCCGAACCCGAGGAAGTCGCGGCCTTCGGGCGTTGGCTGGTTGCTGCTGCGCAGGCGGCCGCCGAAGCCGCCAAGGAAGGCGGTTTCATGGGGTTCGGCGCGGTGCAGGTGAGTGAGCGCGAAGAGGCCATGCTGGAGCAGGTGCGCGTGGCCGTTTCCGAATGACCTCCTCCGTGGCGGTCGTGGGCGCGCTCTGGGGATGCTCCTGACGGGGAACCCAAGGTCCGCCTCATCGGTCAGTGGTTGATGCCCGCAACGACGACGACGATCCCGACCAGGATCATGACGACCGCAGTCATCGACGCCCCGTGGGCGGTGATCCAGTCCCGCATCATGACCAGTCGTGGCTCCATCCGGTCGGGGAGGAAGACGGTGGCCAGTGTCGGTGCCACGACAGTGGAGGTGGCGAGCGCCGTGTAGACGACGATCGCGATCAGGCTCTCTTCGACTCTGAGCTTGGCACCGGTGATCGCCAGGCTCGCGGCGGTAAACAGCAGCAGCGCCTTCGGACGGACGTTGAGCGCCAGGCCGATGCCCAACGCTGGCAACGGACCGAAGGAGCCGATGCCCTCGATCCAGCCTGGCCTCTCGCTGGTCGGTGCGCGCCTGTGCCGGACGATGGAGACCAGCCCGAACAGGACGAGAGCGCTGCCGGTCAGGATCTCGAGCGTGCCGATCAACGAGTCCAACCTGCGCGGTCGACCTGGTAGTGCCTGGGCCGCGAGCGTGGCGAGGGTGAGGCCGGCTGCCGTGCCAAGCACCCATCCTGAGAGGAAGGGGAGGGCGGTCGCACTCCGTCTCTCCGACAGCAGGATGAAGATCATGGCGGTGATCGGCACCGTGCTCAGTGCGGCCGCGGCCGCCACGGGAATCAGCTGCGCCAGGACCTGCCCCATGCCACCTCCGACCAAAGTTTCGACCCGGCCAAGCCGCCCTAGGCCAAGGAGAGTCTCCCGCACAAGACTCCCATTCGCCCGAGGGCACATGCGACCAGGGCCCACGGTGCGAGGCGACTACGTGCTCGTTCGCGCAGGCACGCCGTACGGGTCGCTGTTCACAGGTGAGATCGGCACGATCTCGCGACCGAGGGGCACCAGGGACAAGGGGATCATCTTCCAGCAGGCAACCCCGAACGGGATTCCGATGATGGTGATCATCAACAACAGGCCCGCGATCAGGTGCATCAACGCCAGAGCCCAACCGAAGAAGATGATCCACACGACGTTCCCGATCACAGACCAGATGCCCGCGCTCCGTTTCCACATCGTCGTCCGGCCGAACGGCCAGATGACGAAGCTCGCCAAGCGGAAGGAGGCAATGCCGAAGGGGATGGTCACGATCAGCACAAAGGCGAGCAGGCCAGCCAGGACGTAGCCGATGGCGAGCCAGAGTCCGGCCAGTACCAGCCACAAGATGTTGCCAATCACTCTCACAGGGATCACCGCAGCAGATCGAGGCCGTCGCCGCTAGCGCGCCTCGTGGCCGAGGCGTCCGAGCAGCTCCAGGTCGTCAGGGGCGAGCCACGTCTCGTCGAGCAGCTGACCGCCCGCGCGCCTGATCGCGAGGACGAGGGGTTGCGCCCACGTGTGCTCGATGAGAGCGACCGCGGACGCGCCTCGGGGCAGCACCGCGTCGTCGAGGGACCAGGCGGGGTGGTCTGTTTGGCCCATCCCAGTGCGGACCTCCTCGTTCTCCGCCTGACCGAGGAACGCGGCGGCGAGTCGGCCGAGGTCCGGGTCTGCGCCCGGCGGAGCAGGCAGCGTCTCGAGACGCCCGTCGTCGGTGCGCGTGACGAGCAGGACGTCGAGCAGCCGCACGACGCCGGCCTCGCCGAGCCTGGTCAGCTCGGCCAGGATCTCGCCGGACAGCGAAGGCTCCTCGAAGCCGACCACGAGTACCTGTACGGGGCCGCTCACGGCGCCACTCGGCCGAGCAGCCGTCGGTGCTCTTCCGGGGTGATCACGCCGGTCTTGAGGAGATGCTGCAGGGCGGCCAGCTGGTCGGCGCGGGGCTGCGGGTGAGCCTCGACGGGACGCGCGCGAGGGTGCGCGGCGGCGTACGCCTGTGCCGGTGTGAACCTGCCGCCGTAGTAGGGCACGTCGCCGGTCATGCCGGCACGTCGAAGCTGCCTGGGCACCAAGAGCATGGTCGCTCCCTTCCTCATGGGTCGTGACAAGCATGCCCCAGAGCCGATCAGGCCTTCCTGTTCGATCGGCTTGACCTTGACCCTGCGTCAAGGTCCTCCGTGCTCAGACTCGGGTCGAGGTGACCGGGTAACCGCAGGTCAGCGGGGGTGTCAGCCACGCAGGCGGATGGTTACGCGGGAGGCCTCTCACGTCAGTCTCACGAAACGTACCCGCGAGCGCACCGGCGGCGGTGTCTCGCTGGGTGGTTACCTGGGCAACTACTCGTCATCCCGGTGGAATGCCTCACCCTCGTCACCCGGGGCGTTGCACTCGCCGGTGGCGCGCTGCCTGCGAACGGTGGCGGTCAACCCTCTAAGCGGGGCTTGTATCCCCTTTACGACCTGCGGCGTACCGTAATGAGTGTCGAGAACCGGGGGCACCCCTCACATACGCGCCCCACGGCCTCGATGCAGTGCGGAGGCCTCGGGCTGCGTACCGCGATCCCCCACGCGGCACGTCCGGGGCTTCCGTTCGTCAAGACTGGCACAGACTCACCTCCTGCGCGCGGGCCTTTAGACAACCGGTCAACGAACGTGCTCAACGAACCGGCCCGGTGCTGAACTCAACGGACCGATCGACCGGCTGGATGCCGCCAGTCCACGCGCCTTGGATTCACAACGCCGTGTTCTTGAGGCGGGTCACTATCCCGACGAGGCGCGGTGGCCGTTCATGGAGATGGACGCGGGAGGCGCACTTTGCGCTGGTCGCGGCGCGCCAACCTCTGCGAGCGTTGCGTGCGTTCGAGGCAACGATCGCTTGCCTAAGGGTCTGATGGGCACACCTACACGGCTGCCTCGCGTTGGGGGCGGGGGTGCGTGGGTAGGAGTGGGGTGGGTGCGGGGTGTCACGCGGTCTCTCAGGATGGCCGAGCACGAGAGGGCACGACGGAGCACGGTTGCCGGGTGCTGCCGCTCGATTCATGTACGGCACGTCACACCAGCACGGCACGTCAGGCTTGACCTTCCCCCTGCGTCAGGGTCGCAGCATGGCGGCATGACTGCTGACAACCTTGCGATCGAGGTCGCCGGACTCACCAAGTCCTTCGGCGACCACTCCGTGCTGGACGGCGTCGACCTGACCGTCCCGGAGGGCACCGTCTACGCACTCCTCGGCCCCAACGGCGCCGGCAAGACGACCATCGTGAACATCCTCTCCACCCTGCTGACCCCCGGTGACGGCGAGATCCGGGTCGCCGGCTTCGACGTACGACATGAGGCCGCCGGGGTGCGCGCCGCGATCGGTGTCACGGGTCAGTTCTCGGCCATCGACGAGCTGCTCACCGGCCGCGAGAACCTGCGCCTGATGGCCGATCTCGCGCACCTGGACCGCGCGACAGCGACCACCACCGTGACCGTGATGCTGGAGCGCTTCGACCTCGTCGAGGCGGCCGACCGGCGGGCGCAGACCTACTCGGGTGGCATGAAGCGGCGGCTGGACCTGGCGATGACGCTCATCGCCGCACCCCGGCTGATCTTCCTCGACGAGCCGACAGCCGGCCTCGATCCGCGCAGCCGTCGCGACCTGTGGGCGATCGTGCGCGAGCAGGTCGCCGACGGCGTGACCGTGCTGCTGACGACGCAGTACCTCGACGAGGCCGACCACCTCGCCGACCGGATCGGGGTGCTCGACGGTGGCCGGTTGGTCGCCGAGGGCACGGCTGCGGAGCTGAAGCGGCGGGTTCCGGGGGGACACGTGGCAGTGCAGTTCACCGACGTCGCCGGACTGACCGCGGCAGCGGCCGCGCACCCGGGCGCCACCACCGACGGTGAGGCGCTCACCTTGCAGGTGCCCAACGACGGCAGTGTCGCCGGGCTGCGCCGCCTGCTCGCCGGCCTCGACGACGACGGAGTCGCCGGCCTGACGGTCGAGTCCGCCGACCTCGACGACGTGTTCCTCGCGCTCACCGGACACGCGGCCGAGGCGCCAGAACCTGAGGAGATCCCGGCATGAGCACCGCCCTCGCTGTCAAGGACTCGGCGACGATGCTGCGGCGCAACCTGCTGCACATCCGTCGCTACCCGTCCCTGTCGATCATGCTGGTCGCACAGCCGATCCTGTTCCTGCTGCTCTTCGTGTACGTCTTCGGCGGGACCATGGGCGCCGGACTGCCGGGCCACGAGGGCGCCGGAGACCGGAGCGACTACCTGGTGTACATCGCGCCGGGCATCCTGATCATGACCGTCGCCAGCGTCGCGCTCGGCACCGCGATCTCGACCGCGACCGACATGACGACCGGGATCATCGCCCGGTTCCGCACCATGGACATCGCGAGGGTGTCAGTGCTCACCGGCCACGTGCTGGGCGCTGTCATCAAGACCGGGTTCGCCGTGGTGATCGTGACGGCCTTCGTGTTCCTGCTCGGGTTTCGCTCCGACGCCGGTCCGCTCGGCTGGCTCGGCGCGATCGCGCTGCTGATCCTCACCGCGTTCTCGCTCACCTGGCTGACCGTCGGCATGGGCCTGGCGGCGGACAGTGTCGAGACGGCCAGCAACACCCCGATGTTCCTGATGATCCTGCCGTTCATCAGCAGCGCCTTCGTGCCGACCGACGCGATGCCGGCCGGGCTGCGCTACTTCGCGGAGCACCAACCGTTCACGCCCGATCATCGAGACCCTCCGGGCACTCCTCACGGGCGCACCGACGGGCTCCGACCTGTGGCTCGCGATCGGCTGGTGCGCTGCTGATCTCGGTGCTCGGGTACCTCTGGTCGCGCCGGCTGTTCCTCCGCGTGCCGGCGAAGTAGGAGACTGGCGCGGTGCTCACGATCGGCCAGCTGGCGTCGTACGCCGGTGTCACCGTGCGCGCGGTGCGGCACTACCACGCCAAGGGTCTCCTGCCGGAGCCGGAGCGCGACCACTCCGGCTACCGGCGGTACGACGCCCACGCGGTCGTCGAGCTGATCAAGATCCGTACCCTCGCCGACGCCGGCGTGCCGCTCGCGCGCGTCCGTGAGCTGCTGGGCGCCGGCGAGGAGGAGTTCAAGCGCGGCCGTCGACGACATCGACCGGCGCCTGCGTGCGGAGATCAGGGAGCGGCAGCGACACCGCGAGCGGATCGCGCAGCTGGCAGCCGGCGACAGCCTGGCCCTGCCGCCGGAGGCGGTTGCGTACCTCGACCGGCTGCGCGAGCCTCGGACTGCCGGAGCCGATGATCGAGGGCGAGCGGGACGCCTGGATCCTGGTGGCCGCACAGCTCCCGGAGCAGATGCCGTTCTACATGAGCATGAAGCAGCAGCAGCTCGACGACCCGGCGACCGTCGAGCTCTACCGCGACCTCGCCGACGCGATCGCGTGGGAGGCCGACGACCCGCGACTGGTGGCCGTGAGCGGACCGGCTCGTCGGCCTGCTCGACGCTGCCGATGCCGAGGGGTGGGAGAGCCACGACGACCAGATGACCGACGAGCTCGCAGAGCTCCTCGACTCGGTCTTTCTCGACTCGATGCCGATCGCGCATCGGCTCATGGAGCTGCTCGAGGAGAGCGGCTGGCGCGGCTGGACCAAGCTCGAGCGGATCTCTCCGAGCTAACGCACAGGTCGAGCCAGTCAACGTCCGGGAGGAATCGATGCGCAACAAGGCCATGGAGCAGCTGGATGCCCTGGTTGGGTCGTGGCGGACGACGATGCGGAACGCGTGGTTCCTGGAGCCGGCCGACCGGGAGGTGCCGGGCTCGGCCACGGTCGACTGGCTCGGCGACGCCTTCGTGGTCTTCCGGTGGACGATGGGTGGCGACGTGGGACCCGCGACCAGCGAGATGGTCCTGGTTCTTGCTCACAACGACGCGCAGGGCGCCTATACGGCCCTGTACCACGACGAACGAGGTGTCTGCCGGGTCTTCGCCATGACGTTCGACGATTCGCACTGGATCCTCGCCCGCGATGACCCCGACATGTTCCAGCGGTTCATCGCTGACGTCGGGCCGGACCGGATCGCGGGTCGCTGGGAGGCGTCCGAGGACCACGGATCAACATGGCGAAAGGACTTCGACCTCATTTTCGAGCGGACGTAGGCCCCGTCACGACCGGTCCGCCCGGCGACCCTCAGTGGCTGTGAGGCACCACGACCCGCCCCTCGCTCGCCTGGACGATGACGAAGCCCTGGCCGTTGAAGACCAGCTGGAACGCCTCACCTGAACCGCGACCGATCAGCGCGCTCGCACCCGCCGTACGCCGCACACTCGTGGTCAGCGATGTCGACCAAGCGACCGCCGCCTGGATGTCGGCGTACGTGGGGGCGTCGACGTTCAGGACGACGGGAGTGCCGTGCGAGGTGATCGCGACCGTGCCGGTGCCGGTGAACGTGGTGTTGAAGACGCCCCCGGCCATCATCGACGCACCCTCGACCTTCTTGATGTCCCACGTGAGCGTGGAGTCGAAGGCGAGGACGTTGCTGCCGTTGACCGTGAACGCGTCGTTCTCGAGGTTCACCAGATGAATCTCCATGGCGTCGTCGGCGAAGAAGACGTCGCCCTGACCGGAGACCTTCATCAGCGCCATGCCCTCGCCGGTGAAAGCCTTCTTGAAGAGCTTCCCCATGCCACCGGCGCCTTGGTAGGCGAAGTCGACCTGGCCTTGGTAGGCGACCATCGCTCCCTGGCGCGCCATCACCTCCCCGTCGAGCGCGACCCGCAGCATGCGGGAGTTCTGCAACGTGAAGCGGTCGGTAGTGGCCGACTCGAGGTTCGTGCCGAACAGATCGCTGCGCATGTGACTCCTTCGAACATGCCGAGCGTAAGGCCGCTGACCGCCGATGGCCACGCGTCGCTGACGCTCGATGCGTGACTCTGAAGGTCCTGAAGCGGAATGACGCGCACCCCCGGGCACGTGTCGTCCCGGGGCGAGGGGTCCACGAGCCCTAGATTGCTGGCATGGCCGACATCATCCTGGGCGTCCTCGCGATCATCGCGGGGGGCGCCATGCTCTTCGCGGGGCAGTTCGTGCTGCGACTCGTGATCCCCATCTGGGGCTTCCTCGCCGGGTTCGCCTTCGGCGCCGGCATCGTCGCCGGTTTCGCCGACGAGCACTTCCTCGGCACCGTGCTCGGCTGGGTGCTGGGCCTGGTCTTCGCAGTGATCTTCGCGGTCCTGGCCTACCTGTACTACTACGTCGCCATCGTCCTTGCCATGGGCGCGGCCGGCTTCGCGATCGGCTCGGGCATCATCGTCGCTCTCGGGATCTCCTGGAACTGGGTGGCCGTCCTGGTAGGCCTGGCGGCGGGCGTCGTCCTCGGCCTCGTGTCGCTGTTCGCGAACGTGCCGATGATGGTGCTCGTCGTCATCGGCTCCATCGCCGGTGCTGTGGGCGTGACCGGCGGCCTCATGCTGCTGGTGGGCTCCCTGAACTCCGCCGACTTCAGCGCGGGTGACTTCACCGCCACCGTCTCGAACAGCTTCGTCTGGTCCCTGCTCCTGTTCGTACTCGCCATCGGCGGCATCGTCATCCAGGCCATGCAGCGGGCCCTCATGCGCCGGAGCATTCACGAGACCTGGTACGCCGAGGTCGGCTGACACGGACAGGCGCGGCAGGGGCACTGCCAGGAGAGCCTGCTCGCGCGCGCCCGCCGTATGACGTCACGACATGGGTGAACCATCCGCGCGCCAGGCACGTGTAACCAATATCAGGGGTCCGCGCCTCCCGGCGGACCCTTCAGCGCCACGAGAGGAAGCTTCATGCGCAAGTTCCGGTCGGTACTGGCTCAATCCATCGCCATCATTGCTGCCTTGGTGGTGACCGCCACCACTGCGGCTCCCGCCATGGCGAGTGGTCACTCACTCCTCCGCGAGCATTTCGTGGGCGTCATTCCGTTGAACCAGCCCGGCGCCAGCCCGATAATCGCTGGCGTCTCCCCGGGTGGGGCACCATGGGTGCTCGACGCGGACAGCCACGTACGCCTGCGTGAGGACGGCCGGATCACCGTCGTCGTCAATCACCTGGTCATTCCCGGTCGGGTGCCCGGCAACCCCATCGACTTCATGGCCGCCAGCCTCGTGTGCGGTGACATGGTCGTGGACACCACGAAGGCCTTCGCGGTGAGTGACGATGGCAACGGAAGCGTCTCGGATCGCATCGCGGCAGTCGACGAGGATGACTGCGACAACCCGACCGTCATCGTCCGGAACGCCACGCCCCTAGGGACTCTCGGCGCCTACTTCGCCGTCGCGATGGACGACTGACGCGCCCAGGCTTGAACGGCGGCCCCGCCTGAATTGGGGGCCGCCACTGGGTGGCCGTCGCCTGGTGAGTTGGGGGATGTGCATAGTCCGACGGCCGGGGCGGCTCAGCCTCGCTGCATCTCCCAGGCAAGATCGATGGCCGCGAACACAGCACGAGGCTGTGCCTGATCGAGATAGGCCTCGACCTTGTGATGTGCCTCCATGCGAGGCGGCACGCCGAAACTGTCCGGGTAGGTCTCGAGCAGGAGCTCTCGCTCGCTCAGGGGGACCCGAATCACCACGGTGTCTTGGTCCTGCACGCGCACAACCAGGCGGTCGTGGACGTACCACGCGGGACGCGTCTGGGTCCCCTTGCGCTTGACCTGCGGCAGCGACTCGGCATACCGACCAACCTCGTCGATGGTCACCTGTGAAGCGTAGGCGCGGTCGTCCCCATGGAGAGAGCGGTGGTCCGGGGTAGTGCCAATGGAATCAGCCGCGGGGTGTCACCAGGTGAGCTCGATCTCCAGCTCGTTCTTGTCGTCTCCGAGCTCGACCTCGACCTTCAGGTCGACTTCGTCGGGCACGCGCACGGTGATCCGACGACCCGCGCGATCGAACTCGACAGTGTTGTTCCGAGCAAGGGCGTCGGCCAGGGCGTGCAGCTGGGCCGCGGCGTCCTCGCGACGCAGGTGCCGGGTCTCAGCTATCTCGAACAGGTCCATGTCGTCTCCTCGGGGCGGTGTGTCGAAGTCTTCCCCATGAACCGTACTGTCGCCGCGCTCGCCCGAACTGCGAGCCCCCGGCAGGTGCATCAGGACACTCGGGCAAGGAGCCATGATGGGCCGACGTGAGAGCCGCCGGCCACCGCCACCCGCTCCCGCAACGCCCGGTCGGCGGTGACCACCACCACGTCATCGCCCCCCGTGCTCCGGGCGCGGACCTGGTCAACGATCGTGTCGTCGCCCGAGCCCGGGGCGTGCACCGTGTGGATCGCGCCGGACTCGCCAGTCGGCCAGCCACGCTTGGCGGCTCCCTCCAGGACCAGCACGACCACGTCGTAGCCGAGGTCAGCCTCCGCGATCGCCTGGTGCAGTCGCTCGGCCGCGCCGGCTCGGTCACGCCACCAGCCGTTCGGCCGGCTGCCGACCACGTTGGCGCCGTCGACGATCAGCACGCGCACGCCGCCAGCGTAGACGGCGTGCAGCTCGCCCTCGCCGGGCGTGCCTCGTCGATCGCGCCGGTGTTTCACGGTACGTCGACAGTCCCGTGCCGGCGTTCAACGCCCTATGGTGAGCGGGTGCATGAGCTGGAGCGCGGCGCGGTCGTGCCTGACGCACTCGATCCGTATCTCGCCGTCGACCGCTCCCAGCCGAAGCGCGAGTGCTGGGTGACCGGACACATGGTCGCCGGGCTCGATGGCACCGCGTCCGTGGGTGGTCGGGTCGGTTCCCTGTCCACCGCTCCGGACGCGGCGCTGTTCCCCAGGGTGCGCCAGATCGCGGACATCGTGCTGGTGGGTGCCGAAACGGTACGTCGCGAGGGATACGGACCCATCCGGCTCAGTGAGGAAGCCAAGGAGCAGCGCCGGCGCCAGGGACGAGCACCGAACCCGCCCCTCGCCGTGGTCAGCCGGTCGCTGGCGTTCGACTGGACCGCAAAGGTGTTCGCTGATGCACCCGAGGACGCCCGCACCCACCTGATCACCTGTGCGGCCGCGGATCCGGTGCGCCGGGCCGAGGCCGAGGCGGTCACGACAGTCATCGTGGCCGGTGATGACCGCGTCGAGCCGGCAGCCGCGATGCGGGCGCTCGCTGAGCTCGGCCACCGGGTGGTGCTCTGTGAAGGCGGCCCGACCTGGCTCGGTGAGCTCGTCGCAGCGGACCGCCTCGATGAGCTGTGCCTCTCGATATCTCCGCTCATGGGCGGTGACCAGCTTCCCGTCTCGGTGACCCCAGCCGGCGCGGGGCTCGCCATGTTCGAGCTGCAAGCCGCCATGGTGGAGGAACACACCCTGTTCCTCCGCTACGAGCGACCGCGGGAGAGGTGGGAGACATGAGTGAAGACCCATTCGGCACGCTGATGGCCTCGGCCGACCCGCCGCTGATCGTGCTGACCACTGCGGCCGAGGGCGAACGGGCCGGATGCGTGGTTGGTTTTCACGCACAGTCGAGCATCACGCCCCAGCACTACTGTGTGTGGCTGTCGAAGGCCAACCACACCTACCGCGTGGGCCTGCGCGCCGCGCACTTCGCGGTTCACTTCCTGACGGCGCAGGACCTCGCGCTGGCGGAGCGGTTCGGCACCCTGACCGGTGAGGACACCGACAAGTTTGCCGGTGTCGACTTCAGGCTCGACGAGCACGGCGTACCGCTACTGGAGGCATGCCAGAGCAGGATGTCGCTCGAACGTATCGCCATCCTCGACGACGGTGGAGACCACGTGTGCCTGACCACCCGCGTCTCCTCGGCCCACGCCGAAGCAGGCTTCGTGCCCCTGCGGCTCTCGGGCGCCAGCCACCTCGACCCCGGGCCACGGCAGCGATGAGCGCGCAATCGAGCCGTGACGATGCCCCCAGCCCGTCAGGCGTGGCGACGCCGGGTGACGGTGCGTGCTGCGGTGGCGATGCGCACGAGCATGCGCTCCCTGCGCGTCGGCGTCTCACGCTTCTCACGCGCTTCGCGCCGCCGTTCACGCCTCTGCTCGCGTCGTAGCCGCGCGGCCCCGGGCGGTTCGCGGTAGAGCGGCAGCATTTCCGTCTCCAACGGCACACACACGCGCTCCGGTCGATGGGCCATCCCACGAATGTAGCCCTCACGGACACTTCCGGCGGTCGAGGAGGCGCGCGAGCCGCAGCCCGGTGGTCGAGCTTGTCGAGACCTCGGCGTCGCAGCTTCAGGTGACGGGTGGTGGGAAGGCGCCGCGACGGGGGAGAGGTACGGCGCCGGGTGACGGCCCGTTCCCGGGTCGTGGGCCGCCGGTGGTTCTGGAGGCGCGCCAGCGCCGCGCCGGTGGTCGAGCTTGTCGAGACCATGACATCGCGGTGGAGCGGGTTGCGGGGAGAGACGCGGCAACGGGAAGAGGTACAGCGGCGCCGGGTGACGGCTCACTCCCGGGTTGCGGGCCGACGGTGGTTCAGGAGGCGCGCCAGCCGCAACCCCGGTGGTCGAGCTTGTCGAGACCTCCGGTTGTCCACAGATCCGGTACTCGGGCTGGTGACTGTCGGTGGCACCGACTAGACTCGAACACATGTTCGAGGATCACCGTCGAGGCCGGGTCGGAGCCGCAGGCCGGCACCCACACGGTGCTGGACCGGGCCCGCGCCGCCCGCCGGGCCGAGCTGGCCGCCGCGGCCGAGCTGCTGGTGGTCGCCGCGGAGTGGGCCGACCTGCACCCCGTGCCCCGCGGCGGGCAAGCCGCCGGGTGGGGTGAGGTGGACCTGCACGGCGAGGGGCTGGTCCCGCTGGCCGGGGACGGCACCCCGCAGGTCGCGGAGTTCGCACCGGTCGAGCTGGCCGCGCACCTGGGGATCTCCCACGACGCCGGCCGGCAGCTGATCGGCGACGCCCTGGAGCTGCGGCACCGGCTGCCCCGGCTCTTCGACCTGGTCCTGGCCGGCACCGTGCCCGCGTGGCGGGCCCGGCAGGCCGCCGCCCTGACCACCCGCCTGACCCCGGCGCCTGACCCTGGAGATGGTGACCTGGGTGGACAGGATGCTGGCCTGCGACCCCCAGCACCTCACCGTGCCCCGGGTCCACCGGATCATCGAGGAGACGGTCCTGCACTACGACCCGGACCGGGCGGTCGCCCACGAGCAGGCAGCGCTCGCCGCCCGGCACGTCACCCTGGTCCACGACACCGGCCCGGCCACCACCGAGGTCCACATGCTCTTGGACACCCTGGACGCGCTGCACCTCCACGACACCCTGGCCGACCTCGCCACCAGTCTGCGCCGGCTCGGGGACACCGACAGCCTCGATGTCCGCCGGGCCAAGGCGGTCGGGGTCCTCGCCGACCCGCAACGGGCCCTGGACCTGCTCGAGACCGGCGAGCTGACCGAACGCACCGGTGCCGGGCGGGTGGAACTGTTCGTGCACCTGGAGTCCACCGACCTGACCGACCCGGCCCACAGCGGCGGCGGGGAGATCGAACGACTCGGAGCGGCCACCCGCGGCCTGCTCGCGGCCTGGCTGGGCCGTCGCGACCTGGCCGGGATCACGGTCCGCCCGGTCCTGGACCTGCACGCCCCCGACACCCTCGACCGGCACCACCCACCGGCCTGGATGCGGCAGGCCGCGCTCCTCGTGGACGCCACCTGCGTGTTCCCCGGCTGCACCCGCGACTCCCGCGGCTGCGACCTGGACCACATCGAGGCCTACGTCCCGCTCGAGGACGGCGGACCGCCGGGGCAGACCCGGCTGGCCAACCTCGCACCCCTGTGCCGCACCCACCACCGGCTCAAGACCCACGGCCGCTGGAGCTACCAGCGCCTGACCGAGAACCACTACCTGTGGACCACCCCCACCGGCGACCACCTCACCGTCCGCACCCGACGCCGACGACCCTGACCGCCCCACACCCGCCAGCACCCCAGCCGGCGGGCACGAGGCATGCCCCTGACCCGGCCCTGGGGGCATGTGGACACTTATCTGCGTGGTCTCGACAGGCTCGACCACCGAGGATGCGGCCTCGCCGAAGCCGGGTCAGTGGAACTCGGTGAGGGACAGGACGTTCCCATCGGGGTCGGTGAACCAGGCGACGCGATCGCCGTTCGGAGTGGTCCACACGCCGTCGGCGTCCTGCTCAATGCCGTCGTAGCGAGCGAACTCGACCCCCCGGGACTCCAGGCGTGCGACCGTCTCGCCGATGTCTTCCACGCGCCAGCCGAGCACGGTGTAGCCGCGAGGGGCTACCTCGGCCACGGCGGTGATCCGCAGCATCGTGCCGTGCGCGTCGCACACGCAGGCATACGCGCTCTCATCCACAACGGCGAGTCCCAGAACGGCTTCGTAGAAGGCACGTGCCCTGGAAAGGTCCGTGGTGGAGACGAAGGCAATCACGTCGCTCGTTGCTAGCAAGGGGACTCCGGCAGCAGGACGCGTCGAACACCGGACCCACCCGCCATCTCGCCTCGCCACACGTCCTCGACGTCGGCGAGCGGATGCTCGGCATACTGCATCCGGATGCGACCCGCGGCGGCATGGGTGAGCACGGACCCGATTGCATTTGCCCGCTGCTCGGCGCTGAGCGAGTTGTTCGTGTAGCCGAGCACCGACGCGCTGCGGCTGCGCAGTCCGGCCGAGGAGAAGGTCGCCTCGTCACCCGCCGCACCGCCGAGGTTGACCAGGCGGCCGCCAGGGGCCAGGACCCGCGCGGCTGCGGTCGCCGCGATCCCGAAGACGGGGTCGAGCACTACGTCGAAGGGTCCGTGCTCGGCGAGCGCCGCGGTGGTGGTGTCGGCGTCGCCATCGAACGGGACGACGACGTCGGCCCCGGCTGCCGACGCGCGGTCGGTCGACGCCGGCCGGGCGACGGCTACGACGGTCGACGCGCCGAGGACGCGTGCCGCACCGATCCCCGTCTGCCCCACCGCGCCGCCACCGCCGAGCACCAGCACCTTCTCGCCATGCTGCAGCCGCGCCCGCCAGGACAGCGCCATCCACGCGGCGACCCCCGACAACCCGAGTGCGGCGGCCAGCCCGTCGGGCGTCTCGTCGGCGATGGGGACGACGTCATGGTCCGGCACCAGGCAGAGCTCGGCCATGCCTCCGTCGCCGGGCTTCATCCCGGCCGTCGCGAAGAACCACACCCGCGAGCCGGCCGGGTGCGGTTCCGACTCCTCGACGATCCCGACGCCCTGACCGCCAGGCACGTAGGGCGTGGCCGGCACCCCGAAGTACGACGAGCCGCTCGCGCACAGCAGGTCGAGGGGTACGACGGGCGCCGCCGTCACCCGCACCAGCGTCGAGCCCGACACCGGAGCAGGAGCCGGGTGCTCGCCGTACGACGGCGGCGACCCGGTTGTGTGCAGCACGGCGGCCCGCATCGACGGCGGCATCTCAGGTGGCGATGTCGGGGTAGGGGAGCGACAGGTGCTTGAGCGCCTGGCCATAGCCGATCTGGTACTCCAACGGCCCGTGGTCGCGCTCGAACATCGCAATGAAGAGGGTGAGGGTCAGGAACGGGTGGGCGCCCATCTCGAAGAGGGCCACGTGGTCGTGCGCGACGAGCACGCGGCGTTCCTCGTCTGTGAACGCCAGCCAGGTCGACCGCTCGCCCGAGTGGCAGTTGAGGATCGAGTTGGCCATCTCGCTCTCCCACCACTCGACCGTGCCGGCGGGATCCGTCCGATAGCGCTCGACGAGGTCGGGGTCGCGGTCGATGGTGAAGAGGAACTTGTTCAGCAGGTACTTGCTCACTAGAGCGCCCCGTCCGGGTACCAGGTGAAGTACGCCTCCATGGTGTGGAAGAGGTCCAGCGAGTCGACGTGGTCGGCCTTCACGCCCTCGCCGGCGACGCCCATCATCAGCATGAAGTCCATGAAGCCATGGGTGGCGTTCCCCGGCAGGTGCAGGCTGTCGAGGCTCACCTCGGCGCAGCAGCCTTCGATGTCACCAGCGGCGATCCACTCGACGGCCCTGCGGTCGAACTCGGGATCGGGCCCGTGCTCACCGAACTGGCGGGGGCCGCCGAGCTCGAGCGAGAGGTGGCCGGTGCCGATGATCGCAACCCGCTTGTCGCTCTCCCAGGACTCGACCATCTCCCGGATCGCCTTGCCCAGCTGGACGAACCGCTTCGGTTGCGGCAGTGGCGGCGCGAAGATGTTGGTGTACACCGGCACGATCGGCAGGTCGGCCTGCGGCCGCAACGTGATGATCGGGCAGGTGATGCTGTGGTCGATCCGCAGCTCGTTGCTGAACGCCAGGTCGAAGTCGCGGTCCAGGCCGCCGCGCAGGAGGTGCTGCGAGAGCTCCTCGTCGCCCGCCAGCGTCATCCGGGGCAGGCCGAACTCGCGCTCCTCGTTGTACCAGTTGGCGTCGTAGTACGGCGCCTTGCCGACCAGGAACTGCGGCATGTTGTCGAGCCACAGCTGGTGGAAGTGGTCGCTGCCGACCATCACCAGGACGTCGGGGTCGGCGCGAGTGAGCGTCTCGCGGAACGTCTCGATCTTGGCCTGCCACTCGTCGGCGAAGGGCGGGCGCTCGTCGCCGGTGCTGGTGCTTGCCCGGTAGTAGAAGGGGTGGTGGGTCGAGGCGATGACCGCGGCGACGGTGGCCATGTCCGTGTCCTCCTGTCAGTCAGGGTCGGCGGGGTCGACGTAGACCGCGTTGCGGTCGACGGTGAGATAGGCGTCCATCCCGATCGGACGTCGTGTCTCCTCGGCGATCTGGCCGAGCAGGCCGGCGGCACGGGCGAGCAGCGCGAACCCGCGCAGCAGGTCGACGGGCAGGCCGAGGTCGGCGAGGGCGGCGCCGCAGACACCTGCGCCGTTGAGCGGAAGCTTCCGCCCGAGCACCTGCTCATGCGTCCGTCCGATCGCCTCGAAGAGCCGCAGGTGTGGGCCGCGCAGCCCCTCCTCCTCGGCGATCTCGATCAGCCGTGGCGTGCGGGGATCCTGCACCTTGTGCACCGGGTGTCCGAGACCGGGGACGAACGCGCCCTGCTCGCGGGTTCGTCGTACGGCGTCGAGGGCGAGCGCGTCCCACCCGGGGTCGTCGGTGGGCAGGTCGCCCGGCTGGGCCTCGATGACCGCGTGCAGGTACTGGCCGCAGTCCTCGGTCACGCCGAGGAAGCGTGACCCGCCCCCAAGCAGCCCGGCGGCGAGCGCGCCCTGGAGGGAGTCGGGCGCGGAGAGGTAGGTGAGCCGCGCTGCGATCGCGGTCGGTGTGAAGCCGTGGTCGGCAAGCGCGACCAGCACCGCTTCGAAGACCCGCGTCTCCTGCGTCGTCGGCCGACGGAGGGTCACCAGCCAGAACGCGAGCTCGCCGAACCCGACCTTCCCCATCAGGTCATCGGTGAGGCTCTGCCCCAGCAGCCGGATCTCGTCCGCGGTCGACGTCCCCAGCGACGTCGGGAACTCCGGTTCGTTCATGCCTCTCCCTTCAACCACGCCCGGATCTCTGCTCCGTGCTCGTCGAGCTCCGGAGGCGGGAGCCGGTAGTCGGCAGGCGTCTCGGAGAACGTGATCGGGTTGCGTACCGACGGCACCATCCCGGCACCCTCGCCGACCTCCACGACCGGGTCGAGACCGATCTCGGTCGCGAACCCGACGCCGCCGTCGACGGTGTTGATCGGCCCACAGGGCACGCCAGCGGCGATGATCTCCCGGAACCAGTCCATCGTCGACCGGGTCCTGAGCCGCTCGACCAGCAGCGGCCGGAGCTGGTCACGGTTCGCGGTGCGGTCCTCGTTGCGCGCGAAGCGCGGGTCGTCGGCCAGCTCGGGGACGCCGATCACCTCGACCAGCTTGCGGAACTGCCCGCTGTTGCCGGCGGTGATGATCAGCTCGCCGTCGGCACACTCCATCGGCTCGTACGGGAACAGGCTCGGGTGGCTGTTGCCCATCCGTTGCGGGACGACGCCGCCGGCGACATAGGCGCTGGTCTGGTTGACCATGCCGGAGAGGGCAGAGGAGAGCAGGTTGACCTCGACGTGCTGGCCCCGTCCGGACTCGTCGCGGGCGTGCAGAGCGGCGAGGATGCCGATGCTCGCGTGCAGGCCGGCCATCACGTCGAAGACCGAGATGCCCGAGCGGAACGGCTCGGTGTCCGGAGCGCCGGTGAGGCTCATCAGGCCCGACATCGCCTGCACGATCAGGTCGTAGCCGGGCAGGGAGCGGCCGCGCTCCGTCGTACCGAAGCCACTGATGGAGGCGTAGATGATCCGCGGGTTGCGTGCGGCCACGTCGTCGTACCCGAGACCGAAGCGGTCGAGGCCGCCCGGCCGGAAGTTCTCCAGCAGGACGTCGGCGCGACCTGCGAGCTCCTGCGCGAGCTTGAGGTCCTCGTCGTCCTTGAGGTCGAACGCGACCGAGCGCTTGTTGCGGTTGACACCGAGGTAGTACGTCGCGCGCCCGTCGCGCACAGGGGGAGACCAGGTGCGGGTGTCGTCGCCGGCCGGGGACTCGACCTTGACCACCTCCGCGCCCAGGTCGGCGAGCAGCATCGTGGCGTAGGGGCCGGCCAGGATTCGCGAGAAGTCGGCGACCAGCAGGCCGGTGAGTGGTCCGGAGGGGCGGTCGGCCACGTGCGGTCCTCTCACGTCGTCGCGGACAGGTGTCCGCTCGAGTCCATCAGCGCAGTGCGAGCGCGTCAAGGTCTTGACAGCCCGGCGTACCGGGTCGAGATTGACCGCTAGGCGGACATCTGTACGGGAGGGACCATGACCGACTCGATCGTGCTGCGCGGCGGCACCGTGCTGACCATGGACGACAGCCACACCATCCACCGGAACGGCGACGTCCTGGTGGTCGGCGACCGGGTCGAGGCGGTCGGCCCGAGCCTCGAGGTCCCCGACGGCACGCGCGAGATCGACGCGTCCGGCGGCATCGTGATGCCGGGGATGATCGATACCCACCGGCACATGTGGCAGACCGCGATGCGGGCGTACGGCGCGGACTGGACGCTGACGCAGTACTTCGTCTGGTACTACCTCGAGCACGGCAAGACCTTCCGCCCCGAGGACGTCCACGCCGGCAACGTGCTCTCGGCGTGGGAGTCGCTCGAGGCCGGTGTCACCACCACCGTCGACTGGTCGCACGGGCTGCAGACGGTCGAGCACGCCGACGCCGCGGTCGACGCCCTGCAGGCGGTACCCGGCCGGTTCGTGCTTGCCTACGGCAACATCCAGGCCGGCCCCTGGGAGTGGACCGCCGACCCGGCCGTCCGCGACTTCTTCGAGCGACGGCGCACCGGGGCCGGCGACATGCTCGGCTTCCAGCTGGCCTTCGACGTGACCGGTGACCCGGCGTTCCCGGAGAAGGCGGCGTTCGAGGTGGCCCGCGACCTCGGGCTCGCGGTGACCACGCACGCCGGTGTGTGGGGCGCGACGAACGACGACGGGATCCGGCTGATCCACGAGAACGGCTTCGCGGCGCCGGAGAACATCTACGTCCACTCGGCCACGCTCAGCACCGACTCCTACCAGCGGATCGCGGCGTCCGGCGGCTCCATCTCGGTGTCGACGGAGTCCGAGCAGAGCGCCGGCCAGGGCTACCCGCCGACCTGGCAGGTGCGGCAGTTCGGGATCCCGGTGTCGCTGTCGATGGACACCAGCGTCTGGTGGAGCGGCGACCTGTTCTCGGCGATGCGGACGACGCTCGGCGCCGACCGCTCGCGGGAGCACCTCGAGGCGCACGTCAAGGGCGACACCGTCACCGCGCTGTCGCTGCGCGCGGAGCAGGTCGTGGACTGGGCGACGCGCGGCGGTGCACACGCGCTCGGGCGCGACGACCTCGGCCGGCTGGCCGCCGGCGCGAAGGCCGACGTCGTGCTGATCAAGAACGACCAGTCGCCGGTCTCGTTCCCGCTGCTCAACCCCTACGGCCACGTCGCGTTCCAGGCCCAGCGAGGCGACGTGCACACGGTGATCGTGGACGGGAAGGTCGTGAAGAGCGAGGGCGCGCTGGTCGGCTTCGACGCCGCCGCGGTAGGCCGGGACATCGACGCGACGATCGAGCACCTGACCTCGGCCATGGGCGACGAGGTGTGGGACGCCGGCATGCACCCCGAGCTGCCGGAGGGCGGCAAGGTGCTCGACAACCCGTACCAGTACACCGAGTACCAGTCCGAGAGCACCCACGGCGCGCGCGGGACGATCTTCGGCGAACCGGGCTCCGGCTCCTAGGACCACACGACGTGGCAGGACGTGGCTCGGGACCGGACTTCGTCGAGGCGCTGGCGCGCGGCCTCGACGTGCTGCGCTCGTTCGACGCGCACCACCGCGAGATGTCGTTGGCCGAGGTCGCGACCGCGACCGGGTTGGCACGCCCCACCGCCCGGCGGCTGCTGCTGACCCTGGAAGAGCTCGGCTACGTCCGCTCGACCGGCGGTGCCTTCGCGCTGACCCCGAAGGTGATCACGCTCGGCACGGCGTACGTCGCCTCCCTCGGCCTCTGGGACGTCGCCCGCCCCCATCTCGAGGCGCTGGTCCGCCAGACCGGGGAGTCGTCGTCGATGGCCCAGCTCGACGGCGGCGACATCATCTACGTCGCCCGCGTCTCGGTGCCGAAGATCATCGCCCTCCGCGTCGACATCGGCACATTGTTCCCGGCGCCCCAGACCTCCCAGGGCAAAGTGCTGCTCGCCGCGCTCCCACCGGAGGACGTGGAGGCCACCCTCATGATCCCCTCGCGGTCCGGACTCCCGCTCTACATCGGCAAGACGCGCGAGTCACTGAACGAGGAGCTCACCCAGGTCCGCGCCCGCGGCTGGGCGATCGCCGATGAGGAGCTCGCCCCCGGGGTGCGGTCCATTGCCGTCCCCGTCCGCGACGGCACCGGCACCGTGCGCGCCGCCATGAACGTCACCGTGCACGCCGCCGAGACCAGCACCGAGAAGCTCGTCGACGTCCACCTCCCCAAGCTCCTCCGCGCCGCCGGCGACGTGAGCGCCGACTGGGCCGCGTGGCAGTCGAGGCCGCACGAAGAGCTACCCGAGGTGCGCCGGAACACGGCCACGAGCTGAAGCTCTCCTGACCGCTGCGAGCACGTGCGTGCATGCGTGTCAACGCGGCTGTCGTCACGTGACGTTACGTCACAAACCGGACGCCGATCCCGGGCGTTCACCGGGGGCCGGGTCGATCGCTGGCTGCCAGCGTCGAGCACCTCATCGATCTCCCGGAAAGGAAACGGACATGAGATCACTCAACCCTCAACGGCGCTCGAAGCGAGCGTCGGCCACCCTCATCATGGGTACCGCTGTCGCCCTCACGGTCGGCGTACTCCTCACCCCGAGCCAGGCCAGCCCCTCCAGCAGGCATCCAGCCCTGGTTGGTCGCGCGGTCCTGCCGGCGCTGACGTTTGCGGGCGGCCCAGCGTCGGGCGCGTTGGTGGTGCCCGGCGCTGGCACGGTCAACGGCGTCAGCTTCCCGCTCCCCGGCCAACCGGTCGAGGGCTTCTCGGCCATCGTCGACGGCCGAGGGCCAGGCGAGTTCCTCGCCATGCCTGACAACGGGTTCGGCGCCAAGGCGAACTCACGTGACTTCCTGATCCGGGCCTACTACATCCGGCCTCGGTTCAAGACCGCCGACGGGGGAGACGGCGCCGTCGAGGTCGGCGACTTCATCTCCTTCCGGGACCCCGAACACCGGATGCACTTCCCCATCGTGAACGAGGGGACGACCAGTCGCCTCCTCACCGGCGGCGACATCGATCCCGAGTCCCTCCAGCGAGGAAGGCACGGTGATCTGTGGGTGGGCGAGGAGTTCGGCCCGTGGATCCTTCACTTCAGCTCGACCGGTGTGCTTCTCGACCCGCCGTTCGCGATGCCGGACGGGATCAGGTCGCCGGACAACCCGTTCCTGAACGGGGCGCCGCCCACGCACCCGAGCAGCCGTGGTCTCGAGGGGATGGCCATCAGCCCGGATCGCAAGCACCTGTACGCCGCGCTCGAGGGCGCCACGCTGGCCGACCCTGACCAGTCCCGGCGCAACGTCTACGAGTTCAGCACCCGCAAGAAGGCGTTCACCGGCCGGGTCCTCCAGTACCGGACGGAGGCACCGACAAACCTGGTGGCCGACATGTGGGCGATCGACACCCATCGACTGGTCGTGATCGAACGGGACCGCGGATTCGGACTGACGGCCCGGTTCGCCAGGATCTACCTGGTCGACCTGCGGGTGACCGACGCCGCGGGATTCCTGGCGAAGACCCAGCTCGTGGACCTGACCGCAATCCCCGATCCGGACCTGGTGTCCCTGCCGGCGCTCCACCCCGGCGACGTGGGTCTCGGTGATCCTTTCCGGGTCACGTGCGAGTCGGTCGAGGCCGTCCACCTGGTGAGGGGGAACCGGCTGCTGGTGGGCTGCGACAACAACCTGCCGAACTCCGGCCGCAACCCGGGACTTCCCGACGACAGCGAGTTCATCCTCGTCGACGTTCCCGGGCTGAGAGGGGCTGCCCACGGCTGACACCCTGTTCCAGCGCTCGTAGGCCCGGCCGGACGCATCCGGTCGGGCCTGCCCTCAGCGTCGACGCCGGCCGTGGGGGCGGACCTCGCGCAGCAGCAGCTGCTGGCCCGGGCGGAGCTGGGCGCACTTGTCCACGTCGGCATCGGCGACGTACCCGATCACCGGGTAGCCGCCGGTCACCGGATGGTCGGCCAGGAAGAGCACCGGCTTGCCGGAGGGCGGAACCTGCAGGGCGCCACGGACAAGGCCTTCGCTGGGCAGCTCGTCGCTCCGGGTCCGCGCGAGAGACTCGCCCTCGAGCCGCAGTCCCACGCGGTTGCTGTCGCTGGTCACCGTCCAGGGCTGCTCGACCAGAGACTGCCACGCGTCGTCGGGGAACCAGTCCCGGCGTGGCCCGGGGGTCACCAGCACCGTCACGCCCCCGGCCTCGGGGTCCGCCACGGCCGCGAGGTCGACGCCGGGCATCGGGAGCGCCGGCGTGCCGATGGCGAGCACGTCACCCGCCGACAGCGCCTCCGGCCCGAGCCCGCTCATCGTGTCCGTCGCGCACGAGCCCAGGACTGGTTCCACGTCGAAACCACCCCGCACCGCGACGTACGTCCGCAGTCCGCTGGTCGGTACGCCGAGCTCCAGCTCGGCGCCGGACCGGAGCGTGTCGGGTGCGTTGTGGTGCCAGGAACCTCCGCACCGGGCGCCGGTGGTCACGATGGTCACGTCGCCCTGGGCCCGTGCCCGCAGGCCTCCGTGCGTCACCTCGAGCACCGGCGCGTCTTCGGCATTGCCGACCAGCCGGTTCGCCAGCCGGTACGACGCCAGGTCGCACGCCCCGGAGGGGCCGACACCGAGAGCTGCCTGACCGGGACGGCCGGAGTCCTGCACCGTGGTCAGCAGCCCCGGCTCCAACACCGTCAGCGACGGCGTCATGGTCGGGCGTCCTCGTCGACGAAGCGGACCCGGACGCCGGGTCGGAGGATCGCCGCCGGGTCACGTGCGGGGTCGAACATGGTCAGCCCGGTCCGACCGATCAGCTGCCACCCACCGGGGGACTGCCGCGGGTAGACGCCACTGAACTCGCCGGCCAGCCCCACCGCACCGGTTGGCACCTTCGTGCGGGGCGAGGACCGGCGCGGCACCTCGACCTGCCAGTCGGGGGAGGTGAGGTATCCGAACCCCGGGATGAACCCGCAGAACGCCACGGTCCACTCGGCCGACGTGTGCCGCCGGACCAGCTCGGCGGCGTCGCAGTCGAGGAGCTGCGCCGCCTCCTCGAGGTCCTCGCCGTCATAGGTCACCGGGATGTCGACGTGCTCGGCCCGGTCCCGGAGGTCCGGGCGCGGTTTCGCCGACCGGACCGCCTCCTCGACCGAGGACAGCGCCGCCACCGCCGGGTCCGTGATCAGCAGCAGGGTGCGCGCCGCGGGGACGATGTCGACGACACCCTTCGGCACGTCGTCGGCGAGCGTCGCGTAGAGCGCCAGCACCTCGTCCAGGTCGTCGAGCTCCACGAGGAGCGCCGTCGAGCCACTGGGGAGCACACGCATCAGGTCACGAACGGGGCGATGGTGATCCCGGCGCCGGCGAGTGCCTCCCGCACGCGGCGGGCGATGCCGACCGCGCCGGCCGTGTCCCCGTGGACGCAGATCGAGCCCGCGGTGAGGCGCAGGGAGCCGCCCTCCACGTCGCTGATCGGCTCGCCCGTGGCGATCGCGACACAGCGCCGGGCGATCTCCTCGGCGTCTTCGAGCACAGCGCCCGGCAGCCGTCGCGAGACGAGGGTGCCTTCGGACGTGTAGGCGCGGTCGGCGAAGGCCTCGCTGACGGTGGTCAGGCCGGCCTCCTCCGCACGGAGCAGCCAGGCCGATCCCGGGAGTCCGAGCACCGGGAGGGAGGGGTCGAGGTCGACGATCGCGTCGACGACCGCGGCTGCCTGCTCCTCGTGGTGCACGATGGCGTTGTACAGGGCGCCGTGCGGCTTCACGTAGCTGACCCGCGACCCGGCGATCCGGGCGAACGCCTGGAGGGCGCCCACCTGGTAGATCACGTCCTGGGTCAGGGCGTCGGGCTCGATGTCGATGAACCGGCGTCCGAAACCGGGCAGGTCCCGGTAGCCCACCTGGGCACCGATCGCCACCCCGTGCTCCGCCGCGCGTTGGCAGACCCGGCGCATGATCGAGGCGTCGCCGGCGTGGAAACCGCAGGCGACGTTCGCACTGGTGACCACGCCGAGCAGGGCGTCGTCGTCACCGAGGCTCCAATGACCGAAACCCTCACCGAGGTCGCTGTTGAGGTCCATCGCCGTCACGGCGCCCACGTCAGAACAGGTCCTTGAGACCGGTGAGTGAGTTGTAGCCGAGGTAGATCGTCGCCACCCAGGCGAGTGCGCCGATGACGATCAGCCAGGCCGGGTAGCGGTAGCCGCCCAGCAGGTCGCGCCTGCGGGCCGCGATCCAGAGCAGGATCCCCAGCCCGAAGGGCAGGATCAGACCGTTGAAGGCACCCGCGAAGATCAGCAGCTTGACCGGCGTGGTCGCGGCGACGAGGAACACCGCCGTCGAGGCCACGATGAATCCGCAGACCACCCACCGCTCCCAACGGGCCACCCAGGGGCCCAACACCTTCATGAACGACGTGGAGGTGTACGACGCACCGATCACCGAGGTGATCGCGGCGGCCCACATGATGACGCCGAACACGACCTTGCCGGTCTCGCCGAGCGCCCGGAAGAAGGCGTCACCGGCCGGGTTCAGCGCGTCGAGCTTCGTGCCGCCGGCGACCACGCCGAGGACGGCCAGGAACAGCAGCACCCGCATCACGCCCGTGATCGCCACGCCCGTGATCGAGCTGCGCGTGATCTGGGGGACGTAGCCCACTCCCTTGATCCCGTTGTCCACCAGCCGGTGCGCGCCGGCGTAGACGATGTAGCCGCCGACGGTGCCACCGACCAGGGTGGTGATCACCAGGAAGCTGGCCGTGTCCGGGGAGACCGTCTGGCGGAGGGCGTCGCCCAGCGGCGGCTGGGTCTTGATCGCGACGAACGTGGTCAGCCCGATCATCACCAGGCCGAGCAGCACGACGACCCGGTCCATCGCGACGCCGGCACGTCGCACCAGGAAGATCGCCATCGCGACCACGGCCGAGATGGCCGCACCGACGCGCACATCGAGGCCGAAGATGGCGTTCAGGCCGAGCGAGCAGCCCGCGATGTTGCCGATGTTGAAGACCAGGCCGCCCAGCACGTCGAGACCCGAGAGGACGTAGCCGGCGCCCGGCACGACGCTGTTCGCCAGATCCTGGGCGCGGCGGCCGGAGACCCCGACCACCCGCCAGACGTTCAGCTGGATCGCGATGTCGAAGAGGATCGACACCAAGATGGCGAACGCGAAGGCGGCCGCGAGCTCGTCGGTGAACGCCACTGTCTGGGTGATGAAGCCCGGGCCGATGGCCGAGGTCGCCATCAGGAACATGGCGCCGAGGAACCTGCGGCGTCCGCCCAGCTGGGGGTCGGGCACCGGCTCCGGGCCGGTGCCGTCGGCTGGGAGGACGACCCCCTGCGAGGGTGCGGGACGGTCCATGGGGGTGTGCGACATGCGCGCTCCGGTTGTCGGGGGACGAGGCGCCGCGATCGAGCCTGCGGGTGTGCCCTGGATCACTTCAACCTAACGATCGTTCAACAATCCCACAAGGGGTTCGTTCAACAATTCGTTGTCTTCCGACCGTGGGCGAGGGCATGATGGACCCATGGCGCGCCCTGGAGATACCCCCGGCCCGATCGGTGTGCACGGCACGTCGTGGCTGCAGACGGTCGCCGGTGACATCCGGCTCGTCGACCGCAGCAGCACCGCTGAGCGGGTGGCCGACGTACTGCGCCGGCGGATCACCGAGGGCGACCTACCACCCCGGACGCACCTGCCCGAGGAGCAGCTGATCGTGGTCCTCCGCGTCTCACGCAACACGCTCCGCGAGGCGTTTCGGCTGCTGTCCCACGAGGGCCTGCTGGTCCACGAGATGCACCGCGGAGTGTTCGTCCGTGAGCTCGACGAGGCCGACCTGGTCGACCTCTACCGGCTGCGGCGCACCGTCGAGTGCGACGTGGTCCGGTCGCTCTCGCACGTCGACCCGGACGGCCTGCGGCGGCTGTACGACGACGTCGCCGAAGGTGAGGCGGCCTCCGGGCGGGGTGACTGGGTGGCGGTCGGCACCGCCAACATGCAGTTCCACCGCGACCTCGTGGCACTGGCCAGAAGCCCGCGGACCGACCAGCTCGCCGAGCGGCTGCTGGCCGAGATGCGGCTGGCGTTCCACACGGTGGCGAGCCCGCAGCGGCTGCACGAGACCTACGTCGGCCGCAACCGCGCGCTGCTGGACCTGCTGACGGCGGGCGAGTTCGAGCAGGCGGCCACGCAGCTCGAGGAGTACTTGCGGGACTCGTTGGCCGAGCTGCTCGACGCGATGCGCGGCGACGCGGCATGACGCGGACCGCAGCCGTCGGTGAGGGCGGCGCCATCGAGGGCATCGCGACGTCTCCCGCCGACGCCCGGCACCGTTTCCGGTCGGGACTGGCGCAACCCACGACCGGTTGGGCGCCCGGCTACACGCAGGCCAACCTGGTCGTGCTGCCGAAGGAGTGGGCGTTCGACATGCTTCTCTTCGGACAGCGCAACCCGCAGCCGGTGCCGTTGCTCGACGTGACCGAGCCGGGTGCGGTCTCCACCGTCCTGGCGCCCGGCGCAGACCTGCGCACCGACCTGCCCCGCTACCGCGTGTGGCGAGACGGGGTGCTGGTTGACGAGCCCACCGACGTGGCCGACCTCTGGGCCGACGACCTGGTGAGCTTCCTGATCGGCTGCAGCTTCAGCTTCGAGACCGCGCTCCTCGACGCCGGGGTCCCGGTCCGCAACATCGAGCAGGGCCGCAACGTGTCGATGTACCGGACGAACACCGAGTGCCGACCCGCTGGACGGCTGTCCGGGCCGTTGGTGGTGTCGATGCGACCGGTCCCGGCGGCGCAGGTCGTGACCGCGGTGCAGGTGACGGCTCGGATGCCCGGCGTGCACGGCGCTCCCGTGCACGTGGGTGCGCCGGAGTCGCTCGGCATCGCCGATCTCGCACGGCCCGACTTCGGGGACCCCGTCGAGGCGCAGCCCGGCGACGTACCGGTGTTCTGGGCATGCGGCGTCACCCCGCAGGCTGCGCTGATGGCGTCCAGGCCGCCGTTCGCGATCACCCATGCACCTGGGTTCATGTTCGTCACCGACGTACCCGACGCGGTCTACAGACAGCCCTGACAGCCGCGCTCTTCCCAAGCCCGGCTCGAAGGAGCACCCTTGACTCCGGGACCTGCTGTGAGGAGGTGCTCTGTGACCACGACTGTCACACGCTTTCGACTCCGCGCTCGCGCCGTGCAAGCGTCTGCACGACGGTGAGCGAACGACGACCGAAGACCTGCAGGGGCTCGTCACCGAGGACGTGACGTACTCCTGCGGATGCCAGAGCCACCGCGAGGAGTTCCACGACGGCAGCGTTCACCGGCAGATCGTGAACCACCGCGGCAAGGTGCTGGTGGACGAGGAGTTCCGGGGTGAGTGACGACGCGGTAGTCGCCGACCACGACGTGCTGATCGTCGGCGGCGGCGGGCGCCGGGTCTGCGCGCCGCCATCGCCATCGCCGAGACCGAACCCGGACTCGACCTGGCCGTCGTCTCGAAGGTCTACCCGATGCGCAGCCACACGGTGTCGGCCGAGGGCGGTGCGGCGGGCGTGATCGCGGAGGGCGACACCCTCGACGAGCACGCCTACGACACGGTCTCCGGCAGCGACTGGCTGGGCGACCAGGACGCCATCGAGGCGTTCGTGCAGGAGGCGCCGCGCGAGCTGCTGCAGCTCGAGCACTGGGGCTGCCCGTGGAGCCGGCAGCCCGACGGCCGCGTCGCGGTCCGTGCCTTCGGCGGCATGAAGAAGATGCGCACCTGGTTCGCGGCCGACAAGACCGGCTTCCACATGCTGCACACGCTGTTCCAGACGTCGCTGAAGTACGGCGAGATCACGCGGTACGACGAGTGGTTCGTCACCCGGCTGCTGGTCGACGACGGCCGGGTCCACGGCGTCGTCGCCGATCGAGCTGGCGACCGGCCGGATCCAGGCGATCACCGCGCAAGGCCGTCGTCCTCGTGCACCGGCGGCTGCGGCAAGGTCTTCCCGTTCACGACGAACGCCAACATCAACACCGGCGACGGCATGGCCCTCGCCTACCGCGCCGGCGCCCCGCTGAAGGACATGGAGTTCGTCCAGTACCACCCGACCGGGCTGCCGTTCACCGGCATCCTGATCACCGAGGCGACCCGGGCCGAGGGCGGCTGGCTGCTCAACAAGGACGGCTACCGCTACCTGCAGGACTACGACCTCGGCACGCCGACGCCGACACCCGACGCTGCGCAGCATGGAGCTCGGCCCGCGCGACCGGCTCTCCCAGGCGTTCGTGCACGAGGTGGAGAAGGGCCGCACCGTCGACTCGCCGTACGGGCCCGATCGTCCACCTCGACCTGCGCCACCTCGGCGCGAAGCTGATCGACACCAAGCTGCCCTTCGTGCGCGAGCTGTGCCTGAAGTACGAGCGGATCGACCCCGTGACCGAGCTGATCCCGGTGCGCCCGGTCGTGCACTACATGATGGGCGGCGTCCACACCGACATCGACGGCGCGACCCCCCTCGCGGGGCTGTACGCGGCCGGCGAGACCGCGTGCGTGAGCATCAACGGCGCCAACCGGCTCGGCTCCAACTCGCTGCCGGAGTGCCTGGTCTTCGGTGCCCGGGCCGGGCGGGCGGCGGCGGAGTACGCCGCGACGCGCCGGGCCGGCCGCCGCCGCCGTCGACCGCCCAGGCGCCGACGAGGTCCGCCGGCTCGAGCGCGACTCCTCGGCACGCCGCCCGGGCGCCGAGTGCGTCGCGGCCATCCGCGACCGAGATGCAGACGACGATGGAGGACGCCGCCGGCATCTACCGGACCGGACCCGAGATGGCCGAGGGCGCGGACCAGCTCCGGCGAGCTGCAGGAACGCGTCGAGCCGGGTCGGCATCGGGGACACCAGCCGCACGCTTCAACACCGAGCTGGTGGCCGCGCTCGAGCTGGCCAACATGCTCGACGTCGCCGAGTGCATGCTCGCCTCCGGCCTGCGGCGGGAGGAGTCGCGGGGCGCCCACCAGCGCACCGACTTTCCCGGCACGCGACGACCGACCGGTTCCTCGACCCACCACCTCGTCGACGCGCGACCGCGGACGGGTCACCCCGCGGTCGAGCCGAACTGCCGGTGACGATCACCCGCTGGCCGCCGGGCGAGCGGGTCTACGGGAGGTAGCACATGGCGGAGCACGCATCACGCCTGCAGCGTGACGCGGTGGCGGCCGGACAAGACCATCGCCGCCGGGGCCGGCAGGAGTACGACGTCCCGCTGCGGAAGGAGTGGACGGTCCTCGACGGGCTCAACCACATCAAGAACGAGATCGACCACGACCCTGTCCTTCCGCTGGTCGTGCCGGATGGGCATCTGCGGCAGCTGCGGCATGAACGTCAACGGCGAACCCCGGCTGACCTGCGGCGACGTTCCTGACCGACTACGCGCCCGGCCCGATCCGGGTCGAGCCGCTGGCGAACTTCCCGATCGTCCGCGACCTGGTCGTCGACATGTCCGACTTCATGGAGAAGCTGCCCCGGGTCAAGCCGTGGATCATCCGCGACGACGACGTCGACGGTCGATCGACGGGGAGTACCTGCAGACGCCCGAGGAGCTCGACGCCTACAAGCAGTTCAGCATGTGCATCAACTGCATGCTCTGCTACGCCGCCTGCCCGGTCTACGGGCTCGACCCGGACTTCATCGGACCGGCTGCGATCGCGCTGGCCGAGCGCTACGACCTCGACTCCCGCGACCAGGGCGCCCGCGAGCGGCTCGACGTGCTCATCGAGCACGAGGGCGTCTGGGGCTGCACCTTCGTCGGCGAGTGCACGCGCGTGTGCCCCAAGCACGTGGACCCGGCCGGCGCCATCCAGCGCTACAAGCTCAAGGCGGCCCAGCAGACGGTGAAGGCGTTCCTGCTGCCCGGGGCGATGCGATGAGCGGGAACCTCACCCTACCGGCGACCGATCTCCACCTGGTGGTGGCTGCGCAAGCGCACCTACTTCGTGTTCGTGATGCGGGAGCTGAGCAGCGTCTTCGTGGCCTGGTACGTGCGTGTACCTGCTGCTGCTCGTCCGCGCGGTCGGCCGCGGCGACGCGGCGTACGCGGACTTCCTCGACTGGGCCGACTCGCCCGGCTGATCGTCGCGATCAACGTGGTCGCGTTCGCTTTCGTCGCTGCTGCACACCGTGACCTGGTTCAGCCTCACTCCCCAGGCGATGGACCTGCGGGTCGGCGGACGGCCGGTGCCGGCGCTGGCAGATCATCGCCGGACAGTACGCCGGGCTCGCGGTCGTGTCCGGCTTCGTCTGGTGGCTGGTGACCCGATGACCAGGCGGCGCATCGAACCGCTCGTGTGGCTGACGTTCAGCGGTCGGCGGGGTGACCGCGGCGATGTTCCTGCCCGGTCCTGGCGTTCCTCTTCGCGCTCGCCTTCCCGCTGGGCTGGATCGACCCCGCCCTACCGCGACCACCTGTTCGCCGTCCTCGCACAACCCGTTGACGTTCCTGGTGCTGCTCGGCGATGTTCACGGTCATGCTCGTGCACGCCGCACACCGGTTCCGCTACACGCTCTACGACGGGCTCCAGCTCAAGTGGAAGCGGCAGATCGCGGTGCTCTGCTACGGCGGGGCACTGTTCGGCGCTGCCTCGGCCTTCGTCATTCTCGGCGGGGTCTTCTGAGCGTCGGGGCGTCAGCGGTCGATCATCTTCTGCATGGCTTCGGGGTAGCGATCGCCCTGGACCTGCACGCTGGTGGATGCGTCCTCGAGTTGTGCCAGGTCTTCGCGTGTGAGCTCGAGGTCGGCCGAGGCGAGGTTCTCCTCAAGTCGCTCGAGCCGTCGGGTCCCAGGGATCGGGACGATCCAGGGCTTCTGCGCGAGCAGCCATGCCAGGGCCACCTGTCCGACGGTGGCGTTCTTGCGTTCGGCGACCTTGGTGATGAGGTCGACGAGGGCGAGGTTGGCTTGGAGTGCCTCGCGCTCGAAGCGGGGCAGGTTTGCGCGGATGTCTCCCTCGCCGAACTGGGTGTTGGCGGTGACCTGCCCTGTGAGGAACCCGCGTCCGAGCGGGCTGAACGGCACGAACCCGATGCCCAGGTCCTCGAGGGCGGGCAGGATCGCGTCCTCGGGCTCGCGCCAGAACAGGGAGTACTCGCTCTGCAGCGCGGTGACGGGTTGTACGGCGTGGGCGCGTCGGATGGTCTCGACCCCGGCTTCGGACATGCCGAAGTGGTGAACCTTGCCGGCCTCGATCAGTTCCTTGACGGTGCCGGCGACATCCTCGATGGGGACGCCCGGGTCGACGCGATGTTGGTAGAGCAGGTCGATTGCGTCGGTGCGCAGTCGACGAAGCGAGCCATCCACGGCGGCGCGAATGTTCTCCGGCCTGCTGGTGACCCCGGTCTGCGTGCCGTTCTCGTCGAAGGCGAAGCCGAACTTGGTGGCGATGACAACGTTCTCGCGCACGGGTTCCAACGCTTCACCCACCAGCTCCTCGTTGTGGAAGGGGCCGTAGACCTCGGCGGTGTCGAACAGGGTGACTCCTCGTTCCACCGCGGCGCGAAGGAACGTGATCATCTCGTCTCGCGGTGGTCGTGGGCCGAAGGACTGGCTCATGCCCATGCAGCCGAGGCCGAGGGAGGACACCTGTGGGCCGGATGTGCCGAGTGTGCGCTGTTGCATGGTTGTTCTCCTTGGTCGATGGTTCCGCTGATGCCGTGTGTCAGGCCTCGGGAATGGGGCGGCCGAAGCTCTCCAGGGTGATGTCGCTCGGCTCGGGGCCGCCGCGCTTTCCAGTGTCGAGTCTGTCGATCGCGGAGAGGTCGTCCGCGGAGAGGTCGAAGTCGAAGACGCCGAAGTTCTCGGCGATGCGGTGCGGCTTGGTCGACTTCGGAATGACGGAGCGTCCCTGCTGCAGGTGCCAACGCAGCATCACCTGCGCCGGGCTCTTGCTGTGCGTCTTGGCGATCTCGGTGATGATCGGGTCCTCGAGCGTGCTGGCGTGGTCGCCGTCGCGGTAGAAGGTGATGCCGCCGATCGGGCTCCACGCCTGCGTCAGGATGCCGTGCTCGGCACCGAACGCCTGCACCTCCGGCTGCTGGAAGTAGGGATGCAGCTCGATCTGGTTCACGGCCGGCACCACGTCGGTCTTCTCCAGCAGGTCGGTCAGGTGGTCGGTCGTGAAGTTGCTGACGCCGATGGCGCGGACCTTACCGTCGGCCAGGAGCTTCTCCAACGCCTGGTAGGCCGCGAGGGTCTTCTCGAAGGCCGAGGGCAGCGCCTGGTGCAGTATCAGCAGGTCGATCTGGTCGACTCCCAGCTTGCCTGCGCTCTTCTCGAAGGCGTGCAGCGTGTCCTCGTAGCCGTAGTCGCTGATCCAGATCTTGGTCTCGAGAAAGACCTCGTCTCGAGCGATGTCCGAGCTGTGGATCGCTTCGCCGACTTCGCGCTCGTTGCCGTAAGCCGCAGCCGTGTCGATGTGCCGGTAACCGGTCGACAGCGCCGCCTCGACCGCTGCGCGCGTCTCGTCAGGCGGGGTCTGGAAGACGCCTAGACCGATGGCGGGCATCGCGACGTCGTTGTTGAGCATCAGCTTGTTCATGCCACCAACGCTAGGCGGGTGAATCTGTTCCTGGGAGGGGCTGGTGTTACCCCCCTCGCCGCAACCCGCGAGGCGGTACCCGGGGCTGGTTCGAGGACGCGCTCACCGGCTTCGCTGCGGGCGTGTTGTGACAGGTACCGCCAGACCCTCCTTGACCGGGCGGAGGCCACGTACGGTCGAACGCATGGACAACCGGACCGAGGTGCGTGACTTCCTGACCTCACGTCGAGCGCGGATCACTCCGGAGCAAGCCGGGCTCCCGCGCTTCGGCACCAACCGCCGTGTCGCCGGCCTACGACGCGAAGAGGTCGCCCTGCTCGCGGACGTGAGCACCGACTACTACACCCGCCTGGAGCGAGGAAACCTCACCGGTGTCTCCGAGTCTGTCCTCGAGGCGCTCGCGAGCGCTCTGCAGCTCGACGAGTCCGAACGCACGCACCTTTTCGACCTTGCCCGCGCCGCGAACACCGGCAGCCGCCAGCGCCGCACGTCGCCCCGGCAACACCCCCGCGAGGGCGTGCGACGCATCCTCGACTCGATCGGTGCCCCTGCCTACGTCCGCAACAACCGGCTCGACCTCCTCGGCGTCAACCGCCTCGGACGTGCTCTGCTCTCCGACCTCTACGCCGAGAACAGCAGCCGACCAAATCTGGCTCGGTACATGTTCCTCGATGCCCGGTCGCGCGACTTCTATGTCGAGTGGGACACAGTCGCCAAGGACGTCGTGGCCGCGCTCCGCATCGAGGCCGGCCGCAACCCCTACGACCGTGGCCTCAGCGACCTGATCGGTGAGCTTTCCACGCGCAGCGAAGAGTTCCGCACCTGGTGGGCCAGCCACAACGTCCGCCTCCACCGCACTTCTACCAAGCAGATGCACCACCCGGTCGTCGGAGAGCTGGAGCTGACTGGTGAAGCACTGGAGCTGCCCGGCGACCCAGGGATGACGATCATCACCTACACCGTCGACCCCCTCAGCGCCTCGGCCGAGGCACTCACGTTCCTCGCCAGCTGGGCCGAGGAAGAAACGACCGAGCGCTCAGGAGCCAACTGAGCCGCCGTAATCACGAATTCTTGACCAACCTTGCGAGGCGCGGATACGTGCCGCTGGCGCGCTCGTCCGGAACGCGTTGATGAATCAGACGGGGGTTCGTGAATGAAGGTCATTGCTGCTGCCGTTCTTGGTCTGGGCATGGTCCTGGCGAGCGGGACGTCGGCGCACGCCGACGGCCACTTCGGGAACACAAACGACTACAACCGTGGTGGCGCGCTCCTGTCCATCACCGCCAATGCATACGGCAACAACTGGGTGACGTGGTACGACGCTGAGAAGGTCGCGGTGTCGCAGATCTACGTGCGCACCTGGAACTACGGTGGCTCCCACGTCGGTGCGACCCAGCTGAAGCCGATCGTCGACTTCAACGGGTTCGCGCTGTCGGCGGACACCTCGGGCGCGTTCGGCGTGGGCCCGTACAACGACTCGTGCTCGCGGGCCGCGATCACCGAGTACGACCGCAGCGTGACCTACCAGCACGATGGCGTGGCCTGCACCGGCACGGCAGCAGACATCACGTCGGTGTCGGTCACCAACCAGGCTGCCGTCCGCAAGGGCGGCGTCTGGTACGGCTACACGGTCAAGGCCAACTTCAACTGGTGAGCACCGGAGCGGCCAGGAGGGTCGTGGCTCTCGGGGCCATTGCCCTCCTGCTCTCCATGGTCGTGTCGTGTCGGCAGAGGGACCGTGATCCCGCACCCGACAACGTGCCGCTCGAGGTCAACGCGTGGGCGCACCAGACGGTCGATCTCCTGCGGTCGGGACTAGGTGACGAGCGACCGATCCCGAACATCTACCTGCCTGACGGCCGTGAGTCGGCGTACGACGTCTCCGCCGCTGTGGTCGCCCTCGTTCTCAGCGGACAGCGCCTCACCGCGGACCAGGTGGAGGGTTCGTGCAGGTGGCGAGCAACTCCTGGAACCCTCGGCAAAGGGTGTGGACGAGCGGCGCCGTGCCCTCGAGCGCCACGGTCGGGATGGTCCTGACCGCCCTTGACGTGCTTCGTGCCCAATCTGCCGACCAGCTCTCGGAGTCCGGTCATGCGGCTCGCCTGCGAGTTCTCGCCGACGCGTCCGCAACAGACCAGGACCCCAGACCCGGTTCCGAGTCTTCCCGTCGAGCGCTCACCGCCATCGAGCGGAACCTGACGCGGCGAGCGTGGATCACGCCTCAGGTGGCTGGGCTCCTTCGCTCGTTGCCCCGGACGGCTTCCCCGTCCGAAGCAGGTGAACAGCAGGTGGTGCTCGGTCAGGTCGCCCGCCTCATCGAGGCTGACCAGATCACGCCGCACCCTGTCGCCTTCGCGCTGGTGGCTCAGGCCCTCCATCGCTGGGACGTCGACTTCAGGCTGTCGAGCAATGCGCGCGACTTCCTGGACGAGGTCCTGCTGTTCCGCGCCTTGCGGTCGGTGGCGATTCGGGACGGTTCTGCTTACGCCGACGTGGTCACCACCCTTCGTCTCCTGGGGAGTCCCGTCCCGGAGCCCGACTACGCGGGTTACTTCGCACACGTCAGCGACTCCTCGGCGTACATCGCGCTGCGCCTCGCCTACGAGTCTCCCGTACCTCGCGACCTGGTCGAGCGGGACGCGAACGGACTACGCGGACCGGACCTGAACCCCGACCACGTCGTACTTCTCGCGAAGGCGAGTGTGGGAGAGACGTGGACCTGTGGCTCCGAGCTCGAGCGCGTGCTGCGCAGGTCCTTGAGCCTCATCCACGGGGTTCAGCGGTCGTGACCGAGCTTTCCAGCTTCCGAGTCGCCCAGGCCTGGTGGGTCGCCGCCGCCGCAGTGCGTTGTGACATCAGTCCGAGCGCAGCACAGGTGCATCGAGACTCACCGACCTCGTTCACGCCAGGATTGGGACACTGCTGAGCAGTGGCGGCGTCAGCGCCATGGAACGGGCGCTGTCCTTGTCCGCACTGCTCGAGGCCGCCTGCTCGACTCACGCGACAGCACCGGAGCTCGACACCACGCGCCTCGTCCAGCGCACACTCGCGGTGACCAACCCACACGGCGGAGCGGGTTACCGGAGTGGTCAAGTCGACCCGCTCGTGACCGAGAGCGTCAGCCGCATTCTCAGCTTCGCCGATCACGGATGCGGTGCGAAGCCGCTCTCGCGATGACTGTGCGGCCCCAACCGCGGAGTATTGGCTAGGAGACGGGGGTGCTGACGACTTCGTCCTCGGGCGTCGGGGCGAGGTAGGCGTGCACCAGCGGCACTACCGACGCCCCTTCCCCGCTGGCCGCGGCGACCCGCTTCATCGAGCCCGACCGGACGTCGCCGGCAGCGAAGATTCCGGCCACCGTGGTGGCCAGGTTGGCCGGGGGCAGCCCGTCGACCCATCGGTCACGTGGGACGTCGCGGCCGGTAAGGACGAAGCTGTTCTTGTCGCGGGCCAGCTCCGGGGGGAGCCAGTCGCAGCGCGGCTCGGCCCCGAGCAGCAGGAACAGTCCCTGCGCTTGCTTGGTGATGCGTTCACCAGTGGCGGTGTCCTCGAGGCACAGCCATTCGAGCTGATCCTCACCGCCTCCGTCGATCACGCGGGTGCAGGGCCGTACCTCGATCCGCTCGTTGTAGCTGATCTCGTCGACGAGGTACTGCGACATCGTCTCCTCGATCCTTGGTCGCCGGACAACGATTGTCACCGTGCTCGCGAACCGGGCCAGGTGTAGCGCGGCCTGGCCGGCGGAGTTGCCGCCGCCCACCACGACGACGTCGAGGCCCTCCATCTCGCGGGCAGCGGTCATGGCGGCGCCGTAGTTGACGCCGGAGCCGACCAGGTCCTCGAGCGAGGGTACGCCGAGCTTGCGGTAGGTGACGCCGCTCGAGATGAGGATGGTCCTGGCCCGGAGGTCGCCGCCGTCGGTGCGAAGCAGATGTGGGCTGCCCTCAGTGCCGGGCTCCAGTGCGGTGACCTCCCAGCCGGTGAAGAACTGCGTGCCGAAGCGGAGCGCCTGGTTGCGGGCCCGTTGCGCCAGCCGCATTCCGGAGATGCCGCGGGGGAAGCCCAGGTAGTTGCGGATCATCGAGCTGGTGCCGGCCTGTCCGCCGATCGCCTCGGCGTCGAGGACGACGACCGAGAGCCCCTCGGAGGCTCCGTAGACCGCCGCCGCCAGCCCGGACGGCCCGCCGCCGACGACCGCAAGGTCGACGACCTCGTCGATCTTGAAATCGTCGGGACGGCCGTTGATCGAGATCGCCACGTCGCGGACGCTCGTGGCCTGGATCGCCACTCGGTTGGCCGCAACGACGAGGGGCCAGCGCAGTTCCTCTACGCCCAGCTGCTTCCGGATCCCGGCCAGATAGTCCTGGAGCTCGGGAGCGTCGGGGTGCCAGACCCGGTTCTGCATCCCCATCCGATCGAGGAAGTCGCGGATCGCCATCGTCAGCGAGTCGCGGGTCGGCGAAATGATCTTGGCGGTGACGACCTCGGGCTGAGGGACGGTGGACGTCCAGTCAGAGAGCAGGTCGGTGATCGCGTTGTGGAACTCCTCGTCGCGCTTGCCTCGCGGCATCAGCAGATATGCGTCGTACTTGCCCTTGGCCAGGCCGATCCGAAGCCCCGGGCCGTCCGCGAGGAAGTAGTCCCAGTGCGCCGCGACCACGCGGCGGGCGGTGGGCACCACGACGCGCCAGCGATGGATCGCCTCAAAGATGTGGTCGACGTCGGGCAGTCTCGAGTCGGTGACGAACAACGCCACCTGCCCGCCGGCGTGGCCGATCTCGCGCGCGACCTCCTCGGCCTGAGCCGTGTTGGTCGCTGTGCGCAGGTCGTAGTCGCGCTGGTACCTGCTCTGGAACTCCTCGAGGAGGACGTCGGCGTGGTGCTCCGAGACAAGGATGATGGCGGGGTCCACCACGATGTCCCTCCTCAGTTCGTTGGTGTTGGTGGTCAGGCCGCGGACCGCTCGGTGGCCGGACGACCACGCAGCTGGGGATTCTGGAGGGCCGGGGGCACGTACGCCTGGTCGAGCGCAGACGTCAGGACTTCAGTGCGGGTCGGGCAGGTGCGCTGTTTCGTCCAAGGACAAGGTCGTGCACACATAGGTGGTGAAGATCCGCCCGATCTGGTCCGCGTCGACGAACCTGGTGCCCTGGGGAGTCTCGACGTTGATCCCGTCGAAGACGTCAACCGGTTCGTCGACGAGCACGGCCGCGACGGTGCCGAACTCGCGGCCATCGCTGGTGTGAACAGGCGTTCCGCGCTGCAGGGCGGCGTACGCGATCGGGATGGGCTCCGTGTCCATGCGGTCCACCCTACCGAGGCTGTCGGTACCTGCGGCATGCGTCCGCGGATCCATCTCGCCGCGAGACGTCATCGCGATCCCGAACACCAGGCCCGCGCCGCCTTCCGTGGCGGGTGGTGGTCACGAAGGTGCCGGCCGGCAGCAGCGGACGTCTGACGACCCAGTTCATGCAGACAAGCGGTATTGCTGTCCCGAGGCGTCGCGGGTCAGCGCGAGCAGGGTGCGAAGGTCAGGCCGCTTGAACGGGACCGAGGAGAAGTCGCCCGCGCAGTAGCCGTTGTGCGAGTGCACGACACGGGGTGTGTAGGTGCCGCTCTCTTCCTCGATGATCCGGTCCATTGCTCTGCCTCTCGCTGCGTTGCTGATGGCTCCAGCACACGCCATTCGAAGCCGACCGACGATGGGGTCAGGCGCCCTGCCCGTGGCGGTGGCCGACCTGTTCGGGGTGCCTCCCGTGGGGGCAGCACGCGCACGGGGTTCGGTCAGCTCCTACCGACCGGGCGTGCTGCGTCCGGGCTGTCGCTGGCGTGCCAGAGCGCGGTTCGCCAGGCGGCGTCGCCAGGGCGGCGTCAGCTGGCAGGGAGACCGGCGGCAGTCACGAGCTTCAGCACTGTTCGAGCGTCGATCGCGGCTGACGCAGGTACACCGCACGCCCCGCAGTGCACGGTGCGGAGACCGAGCGGGGACGGCGACCCAGGACGCGGGCCCTCAGGGGCGGGTACGACGGCGGCGGGAGCTGGGCGCCGGACCGGTGCAGTTCGGGTCTGTGGTAGTCATCGTGGCCCGCCTGGTCCTGGTTGTGGTCGGGAATGCCGGGGTCGGGTCTAGCGCCAGGGCGACGCGGTCGGCCGGGTGGGACCGAAGGTGGTGGGCGTCTGGGCGGAGAAGTCGCCGGCGTAGTAGCCGTTGTGCTGGTGGACTCGGTGCGGGCGGTAGATGCCGCTCTCTTCCTCGATGATCCGCGATGTAGCCATGACGCCGCTCCCTTCTGTGAGTCTCTGGTCTTCGTGCTTGTCAGCCTCGTTGTTCGGGCGATTGGTTGCCCCGGTCAAACTGCCGGGTTTCGCGCCCGGGTTTCCCGGTGATGACGTGGCCGGTCAGAGGGAGGGAAGGGGGGTGCCGGTGCGGACCGAGGAGATCACCTCGGTGATGGCGCGGATCGAGGCCGCGGCGGGACGGAGCCGCGCCAGGCGATCCAGGACGTTGTCTCATCGGTGCGCAGCGGGCCGGCCATTGCACAACTGAGCGCTACGTCCGGGGAAGCACGAAGCCCAGATTTCGCCAGCTTCTTCAACCAATGGGTTGACAATCCGGTCCATCTCTACCTAGAGTCATGTTCAACCGAATGGTTGAAGAAAGGGCAAGGACATGGCCGACCAGCTCTCCCGAGTCTTCGCCGCGCTGGCCGACCCGACCCGGCGCGACATGGTGGCTCGGCTGACCGACGGCGACGCCACCGTCGGCGACCTCGCCGCGCCGTACGCCGTGAGCGTGCAGGCCGTCTCCAAGCACCTCAAGGTGCTCGAGGACGCCGGCCTGGTGACCCGCGGCCGCGACGCCCAGCGTCGTCCGGTGCACCTGGAAGCCGAGGTGTTCGACCTGATGACCACCTGGATCGAGCGATACCGCCAACGAGCGGAAGCAGCGCTACGAGCGCCTCGACGCCGTACTGGCCGAGCTGAACGACGAGAGAACACACCGACGACCCCGGGAGGGAACCGCATCATGAGCACCGCATCGACCGACACCCGCTACGACCAGGCCGCCATCGAGGCCGACCCGACGATCCCGGCCATCCACATCTGGCGCGACTTCGCCGGCACCCCCGGTCAACTGTTCCGTGCCCACACCGACCCCGACCTCTACGCCCGGTGGATCGGACCGGCGGACCACACGACGGTCATCGACCGCTGGGACGCGACCGACGGAGGCGCATTCCGCTTTGTGGACAGCCGCGACGACGACCAGCAAGCGTTCCGCGGCTGCTTCCACACCGTCCGGCCCGACCGCATCGTCCAGACGTTCACCTGGGAGGGCATGCCCGACGACGTGGCGCTCGAGACGATGACCTTCGAGGACCTGGGCGACGGGCCGTACCCGCCTGCACGCGCTCTCCCTCTGCGACTCGTTCGAGAGTCGCGACGCCTGGCTGCGCAGCGGCATGGAGATCGGCGTCAACGACGGGTACGCCGAGATCGACCCGATGCTCGCTGATGGCTCCCTCTGAGCGCGTGACGTCCGATCCGGCCCGACGACACCGGTTGATCGCCGACGACTTTGCCCGGCGCGTGCACGGCACCCGGGACTGGTCAGCGGCGGCACCCGTGCCGGGCTGGGCTGCCCGGGACGTCGTCGTCCACCTGGTCGAGTGGCTGTCGGGCTTCGTGGCCTCCGGCTCCGGCGTACGACTTCCGGAAATGCCGTCGCCGGCCGAGCAGCCGGGACCCGCCTGGGACGCCCACCAGCGCGCGGTCCAGGAGCTCCTCGACAACCCCGAGACGGCCGGCGTGGAGTTCGCGAACCCGCACACCGGCTCCATGCCGCTCTCGCAGGCGATCGACCGCTTCTACACCTCCGACGTGTTCATGCACACCTGGGACCTGGCGCGGGCCACGTCCCAAGACGACACCCTCGATCCGGAGATGTGCGACGATCCTGCTCTCCGGCATGGAGCCGATCGAGGACCTCATGCGGGACTCCGGCCAGTACGGCCCAAGAGTGCCGGTGCCCGAGACCGCCGATCCGCAGGAGCGCCTCCTCGGGCTTCATCGGCCGAGATCCCACATGGCGGGCCGCGACGTCGCCATGACGGTCCGTCGTAGGCCGGCCGTCTCGCAGGCTGCCGCGCGTGCGAGGACGGCCGGGTCTGCGTCAGGTATGGGACTCGCCTCGTTCACGGTCGCATGTATCCACTGAGCGTGACGCCTGGACATGAAGTCTGCCCATGCATGGGGCTCGCCACGATCCGCGCGAACAGCGCCCGCGAGGCGCTGGTCAAGCGGTGCACCTTGCCGCTGCTGGCGGGTGGGATCTACCCGCTCGAAAGCGGGGTCTTTGGGCGGGAACCCGCACGCTTCCCTTGGTTTGGTTCAGCACCTCGACCCTGGGGTCGACACGCCCACGTGCGGCGATCGTCCTAGAACTGATATGTAGTCCCCGTCTGTCAAGGGGCAGGGTGAGGCGCCCGTCGCGGTGGTGTCCGGGGCGGGCGCCTCGTGCTTCGTCGATCGTGGGCCGTGGCGAGCGTGTCGTTGGCGACGCACGGTCATTCTGATATGCGCGGGTTGGTTACCGCAGGGCGGTGTTTCGGCTGGAGTGGGTTCGCTTGTCTAGCAACGAGCGTCGCCTTTTGAGGGCTGCTCATAGTTCAGTCGCGGGTCACTCCTCGCGCTGCCACCTCGGCCGTTGATCGACGAAGCAGGTCGTGGCTGGTTCCTTACTCGAGCACGGCCAGTGACCAGCACCAGCCGGCCAGCTCGCGGGCGATCGCGACGTCGGCGACGGTGTTCTTCTTCTTGCGGGCGATGAACGCGACCCAGCGGGCGTGGAGTCGTCGGTTCCCTTCATCGCCGCGAGCTCGGGCGGCTGCGGGCGCCAGGTCCCAGCGGTCGCGCATGGTCTTCCCGACCCGGTAGGCGGGTCGGTGGTGCCAGGCGGCCTCGACCAGCAGCCGCCGGACGTGTCGGTTGCCGGTCTTGGTGATCGATCCCTGGCTCCGGGAGCCCCCTGAGGAGTGCTCGGTGGGCACCAGACCGACGAATGAACCGATGGTGTTTCCGGTGAACCGGTGCCAGTCGCCGAGCTCCACGGCGAGTGCGAAACCGGTCAGGATGTTGATCCCGCGTAGGCAACCCAGGCGCCGCACCATGGGGGTGAACTCGCTGTCGGTGGCCATCTCCTGGATCGCTGCGTCCAGGCGGTCTCGCCGCGCCTTCATCATCAGCACGGTGTCGTAGTCGGCATCGAAGGTCAGCCGGGTCGCCGGTGAGGTCAGCTGCCCGAACGCGTCACCGCGTAGCCAGAGGTCGTGCTTGCCGGTCCAGGCAGCACCGCCGTCGTAGACGATCCCGTGCCGCAACAGCAGCTTGGAGAGCCGGTGCCGGGCCCGCATCAGGTCCCCGCGGCTGTCCTCACGCGCCCGGACCAGATCCCGGGCGGCCTCCTGCTCGACGGTGGGGATCGCGACCGGCGTGACCTCATCGAGCCGGAGCAGCCGCGCCAGGTGAATCGCGTCCTTGGCGTCAGTCTTCACCCGATCACCCGAGGGCTTGTGCAGCTTGCTCGGCGCGGCGACCTCGCAGCGGATTCCGGCCTGGGTCAGGTGCCGGTAGAGACCAAACCCGGTCGGACCGGCCTCGTAGACCACCGCCACCGGTCCGGGCAGGTCGGTGATCCAAGACCTGATCTGGTCAAAGGACGGGGTCAGTCTGGATTGGACCAGCTCACCCGTGTCGCCGTCGATCGCTGCCGCCGCGACCGATCGGGCGTGCACGTCGAGCCCAACACTCGTACGCTCGGTAAACACCGGGGCCTCCCACAATTGTCGGATAGGCCGAGCAGGCAGCCCCTGCTCGGTAACCCACGAATCTTGTGAGTGGGGCCCCGGCCTGCAACCCCCCGACAGGCACCGGTCCGGCCATACCTCGATCCAGGCTCACCAACCGGCGGGTGGGACGGCGTCAACGTGGAGCACGCGCAGCGCAGCGAGCATGAACGACGTTGACGCCGTCCCGCACGTCGGCTTGATCATCAACCCTCGAGGAATGGCCACGAGCTTCACCACAAGCGCCGTGCGGTCACTCCATACCGTCTAGCCGCATCGCAGCACGTACCGGCACGCCACGATGCGGGGGGTCTCCAGCGGTGTCCCCGCGTCGATGTTGCGGGCCAGTCGGATGAACTGCGCATGCGTCCACGCCAGCGGTGTCGCGGAGAACGTGTTCTCTCCCGGCCGGAACGCCGGGTTCCCACCGGTGTTGGCCGGCGCCCGGTGGTCCCATACCTGCTCGGCGAGGAAGTGTGTGGAGTCGTCCGCCGAACGGCCGATGGTATCCAGGTACGCTTGGGCGCCACGTCCGGCGGCGAGGCGGTACTCGCCGCGCTCGCCGGTCAGCAGTGGCCATCCCCGGCCGAGCGTCTCGCCCGAGCCGGTCGGCACCGGCTCCCACTGCGTGCCGTCGGGCCGCTCGCCGTACCCGTCGAAGCTGGCCCGGTGCCAGAACGGCCCGTTGGCTGTGGTGTACCTCAGTTCCCGGTCGATCACCGGCAGCGTGGACAGCACGTTCGGGTCGGTCGCTGACTTTACGCCGAGGCGCACCACGTCGAGGAAGCTCGGGTCGACCACCCGCCGCTGGTCGACGAGCGGACCACCGTCGGAGATCTGGATCGCCGCCCCAGTGTTCGCGTTGCCGTTGTCGGTGATCCGCAGGTAGTACGGCTTGTCCGACAGCGGCCCGTTCGTGGTCACCGTGTAGTGCTCGAGGTTGCGCTGCCACGTGTCGGCGGTCGCCAGGTACCGCCGCGCGCGGGCGCTGTCACCGCTCCTGCGGGCGACGTCCGCGGCACACACCAGGCCGGCGATCTCTGCGGCGATCGTCGCGGGCGAGAAGCCGCCGATGTTCTCCCAGCGCTCCTGGTCCGTGCGAGGGCCGTGGGCGACGAGGAAGTCCGCGGACCGGCGGATGTGGGCCCAGTCACCGGCGCGTACGCCGAGCTGGTGGTTGAGCACAATCGGGAAAGCGACCTCGTCCATCTGCAGACCGCCGAAGACCGGCTCGCCGTCGAGGCGACTGTTCTGCGGGAAGGACCCGTCGGGTCGTTGCTGCACGGTCCACAGGTAGTTCAGGGCCCGTCGGGCCGCGGGGCGATCACCCATGGCGATGAGTGCCGTCGCGATCTGGTACAGGTCGCGTGACCACACCGCGTGGTAGACGTGCAGGTGTTGCAGCTCGTTCGACCAGGCCCAGGGCCGTCCGGGTGCGGCAACGAAGCCCCCGCGGAAGGTCTTGTCCTCCGAGGCGGCCAGCACCATCTCCGAGACGTTGTACGTCGTCTGCCACGAGCGTGCACTGCGCGGCGTGGCGGCCAGACCGGCCAGGTAGGTGTGCCAGCCGGCGCGGTAGGCCTCCGCGGCTGCGGGGTAGCCGCCTCGCAGCGCGGCGGCGGCGGTGCCGGCGGCCTCGTCCGTGCTCTTACCGAAACCCAGTGCCAGCGTGAGCCGCCGTGACCCGGCGAGGCCGGTGAGCCGGGTCTTGCCGATCTGGATGACGTTGCCGCGGGCGACGGCGGTGTAGGAGTTGTTCAGCCTGTTGTCCGAGGACAGGTCGCTCCACGGGTCGCTGGTCCCCAGGTAGCCGCTCGACCGCTGCGTGAATCCGGAGGAGGCCAGCACGGCGCCGCTCTGCACACCGTCGGTAGCAACGAGTCCGCCGTTGGCAGAGCGCCCGGTGTCGTCGTTGGCGTTCAGCCCGATGCCGACGTCGTGAAGGACGTACAGGTTGTACGGCTTGCCGGTGAGCGACTCGAACCGCACGTCGACCAGCACCGCCGAGCGAGCGGGATCTGTGACGTATGTCTTGGTGATGCGGTACTTGCCGCTGGTGGCGGTGTCGATCTGGCGGTAAACGAGCGCGCGCGGATCGACCAGCTCCGTGCGCTTGGTCGTGGCGGAGTCCTCGCGGTCGGTGAAGGTGGCACCGTCAGACACGACGAACTGGGTGTCGCGGGTGCCCTCGGTGTCGATGCGCGGGTAGTAGATCTCGCTGAGCGTGCCGTTGTTCAGCGTGTACCAGACCTTGCTACGCGGACTGTGAATCGCCGTCCCGAACCCATCCTTGTCCCCGGGTGACCAGGTCGCGGCCTGGCCGGGACTCCCGGGTGCCGGGCCGGTAGTTGTGGCCGCGGGCGTCGCGGCGGCGGGTACCCCGGCGACCAGCGCGGTGGCGGCTACGAGCCCTACCAACGGGCGTCGGGAACGGAGAGAGAACGCGGGCCGGCCCATGCCACACCTCCAGGAGCGCTTGCATCACCCGTGGCTTCGGTGACGCCTATGGCACGCCGGGCGACGTGCCCATGGAGGACAGTAAACCCCGCGAGCCCGCGTGCACTAGAGCAGTCGGATGAGTCGGCCCGGGGCGCGGTGCCGGCATTGCTGTTGGTCCGTTTCCCAGGCCGCTCGCCGAACCCGCCGTGCGTGTCTCCACGCAACGGGCTCTCCAACCCACGATCGAGAGCGCCCGCAACGACCTTCTCGCGGGCTTCCGTAGCGCTCAAATTGAAGCGCTCCCCGGGTCTCTTGGCGTCGGAAGGGTCCCAGGCGACTTCGACATGGTCGGGCAGATAGTAGAAGCGGGCCGGCGAAATCCACACCAACGGTCCGTCGCATGTAAACCCGTCGGCGGAAACCACCGTGGAAGAGCAGATGCCGCAGGTGAGCGGTCAGGGGTCCCTGCGCGCAAAGATGACGGCCCCCGGGACGTCTTCGTCGGGTCCGATGACCATTTCGGCCTCAATCGTGAACCCCGCATCACGAAGCCAACCCATCATCGTGCTCGGCCGACGATGGTGACTATCAACGTTGATTGGACGACCCGTGTAGCCCTCGGACGTGTGTCTTGTCTCGTCACCGACGTGAAAGCCGACCAGTAGCAGACCCTGTGGTCGCAACACTCGACGGAACTGCTCGAACACCCCGGGGATGGCGTAGTCGGGCACGTGGATCACCGACCAGAACGCGACTATGCCGACGACCGAGTCGTCCGCCAGGTCGAGGTCAGTCATCGTCCCAACCTCGAAGCGTAGGTCTGGATAATCGCGCCGCGCGATGGCGATCATCTCGGGCGAAAGATCGATGCCGAACACGTCCACTCCGGCGTCGTGGAGGTAGCCGGCGACATACCCCGGCCCGCAGCCCACATCGGCGACTGGCCCACCCCCGGCACCATGCACCAGCTCCGCGAACAACGTCAGGCTCGTGCGGAGGTAGGGCATCTCGCCGAGCAGTCCACGTACCTTCTCGGCGTATCCGGCGGCGTCGATGTCGTACGACGAGCGGGTACCGGATAGCCAGGCGTCAGCCATGGGCAACGGTAGCCTGATCTGGCGACGCCCCGGATCGGGTGCTGCCACCGCGGACCTGACCCAGTCAGCAACTCCCGCTGCGCTCATGCACCTTGGTCGCCGTGCACAGGAATACTCCGAACTCGCGGTCGTTCTTGAGAATGGTCGTGGCGTCGACGAAGCTGACGTCGCCGAATCCGGCGCGAGCCAGCTCCTCGGTAAGGCGTTGCCTGTCAAATCCGTGATGTCCGTCGAAGTCGACCTTGTCGGCGTGGAAGGCACCGTCGGGATCCTCGTCGAGGTCCGCGATCAACAGCCGACCACCGTGCACCAGGAGCGCCGCCACGGACCGCAACAGGCCATCCAGGTTGTGCACGTGGTGCAACGCCATGGAGCTCCACACCACGTCGTACGCCCCATCGAGCCGGTCTGTCGTCAGGTCTGCCTGAACAGCGCGCAGGCGGTCACTGAGCCCGGCCGCCTCGATCCGCTCCCGTGCGACCTGAACCATTCCGGCGGAGGGGTCGGTCACTACGACAGAGCCGACCAGGTCGGCGAGCAAGATGCTGAGGCGACCGGTGCCACCGCCAAGGTCAACGGCGCTCATCCGAGGGCTGAGGTCCACCGCCTCCCTGATGGCCTGGGCCACCGCCAACTGTCGCTTCTCGTGGCCTGGGTCGTCGTCCCACGTGGCTGCCTTGTCGTCGAATTGCTTGTGTTCGTGCACGTGCTCGACCCTAGTCCCGTCGTTGTCAGTCCCGTCGTTGTCCCAGCCGGGTCAGGCGGCGCGCCCGGTGCAGGCCGATGTGCTCGACGTGAGAGAGCCAGCCGCAGCTTCTCCTCGGCCATCATCGACCAGGACTGTGTTGATTCCATCTCGGGCTGAGTAGCGAACGAGAGTCTCTTGACCGACCAGGCGTGCGCGTTTCACCGCAACGTGGAGATCTCCTCGCGCTGCGCCTGGCTCTACAAGGTCCTGCCCGCGTGCTTGAAGTGGGCCGGGATGGCCGCCATCGCCTCGCATCACGTCCGCCTGGCACTCTTCCCGCTCTCGTGCGCCTTCGCCCGCCTGATCTCGCTCGGCGCGGCCTCGAGCTTCGAGGTACGCGGGGTGCGCAAGGAGCTCGCGTACTTCACATCGTTCTACCTGTCCTCGCTCACCCGGGGTCTGCCTGCCGCAGCACGTGCGCACACGTGGCCGAGGATCACCCGATACGACGACCGTTGGCGCTGGATCACCACGAGCGTGGTGCCTCAGTTCCGCCGGTTCGACGCGGACCTGCACCTGGTCGACGCCGGCATGCAGCGCATCTTCGACGACGCCCGCGGATACGCGTCGACGCCCTGCGCGCTACCCCCGGTGTCGACTCAGACCCCGGACCCAACGTCGACCGACGGCGCACGGGATGCTTTCGAGTAGGCCCCTCCGAGGAATCCCCCGCAGCCAAGACGAGGAGCCGGCGGCCTCGCTCGCTGTCGTCGGAAACCGAGGTACGACGCACCTCGTTGAGTACGCGTGCATCCTGGCGGCCCAGCGTGAAGCACAGCCGCGGATCGAATCTAGCCGCACGACAGCATCGCCGCTAGCGTGAGGGAGGATTGCATCCCTGCCTCGAAGGAGTGCCGATGGCCCAGCTGCGCGTGGTCGCCCAGCTCACCACCAAGCCCGGGTCTGAGGAGATCATCCGCGCGGCGCTGGCCAAGCTGGCCGCGGCCACCCAGAGCCATCGCGGCTGCGTCGAGTTCAAGCTGTACGAGTCGGCAACCGCACCCGGCACCTTCGTGACCGTCGAGACCTGGGAGAGCCAGGACGACCACGACTCGCACATGCAGACCGAGGACATCGCGGCGGCGCTGGCCGCGTCCGAGGGTCACGTGGTCGGCGACATCACCATCCACCCGCTGCGGCCAGTCTGAGCCTTCACCGGGTAGGGCCCAGCTGGATTGTCCGTGGTCTTCGAGGACCGCTACACAACGGCCCTGACCTCACCCGCCAGGTGACCAGTCAGGCCGTGTCCGGCTCGTCGCTCCTCAGCTGGAGACCGCGAGCTCGCCCAGCTCGGACCAGTCGGTGCCTGGCACGTTCGCGTTGACGATTCGCGGCGTCTCGGCCAGGTAGGGCGGCAGTTCCTGCTGCGCCTTCGCGAAGTGCTCGGACCGGACGTGAGCGCCGCCCGCGTCCTCGTCGGCAAAGGCCTCCACGAGCACGTACTCGTTCCGGTCGTCGAGGCTGCGGGACCAGTCGAACCAGAGGCAGCCGGCCTCGGCGCGCGTGGCCTCGGTGAACGACCGGGAGATCTCGGGCCACGCCTCGGCGTGCTCGGGCTTGATGCGGAACTTTGCGGCGATGAAGATCAACCGGGTCTCCTCGCGTCGGTGTGTGCGTTGGAACAGGTCGGTGGGCCAGCCGCCGGGCGTCAAGATGGCACGGACGCACCCGGGTCCGGCTGTGTCCGCGCCGGCGCGGCCGGCGCTCGCCCGACGCTAGCATTCGTCGGCTGCACCTGCTTGCCACCGACTCGGGACCGACCTGAGAGCCTCAGAGAGCCTCGCGGGTGGATGGACGCGCTTGGACCGGCGGGGGATTCGCGGCCAGCGCTCGGTCCAGCCACCACCCGCTGACTTGAAGACTCCTGACTGACAGGCTGTACCGGTGCGCGCCGTCGTCCTGGATGCCGTTCGAGCCCGGCCCGAGGTTCGGGAGGTAGCCGAGCCCGCGGCCCCGGCCCGCGGGGTTGTGGTCCGGGTGATGGCCACAGGAGTGTGCCGCAGCGATTGGCACGCGTGGGCGGGCCATGAGGAGATCGTCTTCCCGCACGTGCCGGGTCATGAACTTGCCGGGGTGGTGGCCGAGGTCGGTGAGCAGGTCAGCCGATGGCGGGTCGGCGATCGGGTGACGGTCCCGTTCGTCTGCGGCTGCGGTCGGTGCGAGTGGTGTCTGACCGGGAACGCTCAGGTCTGTCCGGCTCAACAACAGCCAGGCTTCACCCATTGGGGGTCGTTCGCCGAGTACGCCGCCCTGCACGATGCAGACATGAATCTGGTGGGCCTCCCGGAGCAGGTCGACTTCGCCGCCGCGGCGAGTCTCGGATGCCGGTTCGCCACCGCGTACCGCGCCCTGGTCGGCCGTGCACGGGTCGCCGAGGGAGAGTGGGTGACCGTGGTCGGTGCCGGCGGCGTGGGACTGAGCGTGGTCATGATCGCCCGTGCGCTCGGTGCCCGCGTGGTTGCGGTGGACCGGAGTCCCGAGGCGCTCGCTGTCGCCTCCGAGCTCGGCGCGGAGCACACTGTGCTGGCCGACGGCAGCGACATCCCAGGGGCAGTCGCCGACCTCACGCGCGGTGGCAGTCACGTCAGCGTCGATGCGGTAGGCGGCGAGCAAGCATGTGCTGATGCAATCCTCAGCCTTCGCCGTCGAGGTCGCCATGTGCAGGTCGGGCTGCTGCCGCCTGTCGACGGTCACCCCCCAGTACCGATGGCTCGGGTGATCGGTTGGGAACTCGATCTCCTGGGAAGTCATGGGATGGCCGCGGCCGACTACCCGGCCATGATGACGCTCATCGAGCAAGGCATCCTTCAGCCGCAACGGTTGATCGAACGCACAATCGGACTCGACGATGCGGCCGCGCTGCTGCCCCGCTTCGATCGGGCGAGTGTCGCAGGCATGACCATGGTCGACCCCGCGCGTTGACCGAGTGCTGAGAGGGTCTCGGAGGAGACAGGTCTCGGTCGCACAACCGTTGCCTCACCGGTTGACGAGCCCACCTTCGGCAAGCGCCGCGTCCTCGAAGTGTGTGATGCGGTCGACCGCCAACGCGGGTCACCCCGATGCGCTCGAAGTGCGGCGTGACGAGGCAGCGCACGTCCTGGGGAATGAGGTGTACCGCGATCGAGTCGTTGGCGGCCAGGTCGAGCGTTCGCTCCAAGTCGCTGCTGCCGGGTTGCTGCGGTGGTCGAGAGGGTTCAGGTGGCTGTTGCCTCTTCGACCTGTTCGACGAGCTCGCCTTCGAGCATGATGTTGATCTCGTCGCTGACCACGAACCGTCCGTCCAGCACCGGGTTGAAGGTCAGGCCGAAGTCCTTGCGGTTGATCTTCGCGTGTCCGCTGTACCCGATCCGGTGGCCCAGCATCGGGTCGTTGAACTCACCGAGCCTGGTCATCTGCAAGGCCACCGATCGGGTGTTGCCCTTGATCGTCAGGTCGCCGGTCACGGTGTAGCGGTCCTCCCCGGCCGGCTCGACCCGGGTGCTGGCAAACGTGATGACGGGGAAGGCGTCGGTCTCCAGGAACTTCTCGGAGCGCAGGTCGTTGTCGCGGATCTCGTTGTGGGTCTTGATGCTGGACGCCTGGATCGTGACCTCGACCCGCATCGTGTCCAGATGGTCCGGGTCGATCTCGGCCGTTGACGTGATCTCTCCGAAGTGCCCACGCACGGTCATCATCCCAAGGTGCTTCGCCGCAAACTCCACCTGCGTGTGGTACGGGTCAAGCTGCCAGTCACCCATGTCGTGCCCTCCCAAGATCCCAGGGGACTCAATCGGATAGCGGACTCCGGTCCGGTTCCTCACGCTACCCGCGTATGGTTGAACGGACAACGACTTCTCGTCCCGGGAGTTCCGATGAGACTGCGCAACCTGCCCACCCGTCTGGCAACCGGCGCCTACATCCTCCACACCGGCTGGGAGAAGTGGCACGGGAACGAGCAGCAGGCCTTGGGCGTACACGGCATGGCGTCTGGTGCGTTTCCCGTGTTCAAGCCGATGAAGGCGACCGACTTCCTCCGGATGCTGTCGGCCGGTGAGCTGGCAGTCGGCGCGGCACTCCTGGCGCCGGTCGTGCCGCCCGCAGTCGCGGGCGCCGCCCTGACCGGCTTCTCGGGCGCGCTCGTGACCATGTACCTGCGCACCGACGGCATGCACAAGCCGGGCAGCGTCTGGCCGACACCGCAGGGCATCGCCATCTCGAAGGATGTCTGGATGCTTGGCATCGGGCTGGGGCTCATCATCGACGGGCTGCGAAGCCGTAGGGACGGCTGACACTTCCTGGCACCTGCCGTTCGAAGGCTGCAGATCCGGGCGTTCCAGCCTCGTCCTCTGTGCAGAACAAGCTGGCTGACGAACTGGCGCGGGGCAAGTCGTCGGACTACCCGCGTCGGTCCTTGCGGGTCATCGCGTCGACATCGAGGGCGGCGTCGACCTGCTCCTCGGTGAGGTCGCCCCGCTCCACGAAGCCCATTGCGATCACGGTCTCGCGGATCGTGGCGCCTTCCTTGAGCGCCTGCTTCGCGACCTTGGCCGCCTCCTCGTAGCCGATCGCGGAGTTGAGGGGGGTGACGATCGAGGGGGACGACTCGGCGTAGGCGCGCATCTGGTCCTCGTGGGCGGTGATCCCGTCGACGCAGCGGGACGCAAGCAGCCGCGAGGCGTTCGCGAGCATTCGGGTGGACTCGAGAACGTTGCGGGCGATCACCGGCATCATCACGTTGAGCTCGAAGAGGCCGCTGGCGCCGGCCGTGGTGACGGTGACGTCGTTGCCGATCACCTGGGCGCACACCATCAGCGTGGCCTCGGGAAGCACCGGGTTGACCTTGCCGGGCATGATGCTCGAGCCCGGCTGAAGGTCGGGGAGCGCGATCTCGCCGAGTCCGGCGGTCGGGCCGCTGCCCATCCAGCGCAGGTCGTTGCAGATCTTGGTGAGGCCGACCGCGATCGTGCGGAGCTGGCCGCTCAGCTCGACCAGGCCGTCGCGGCCGCCTTGCGCCTCGAAGTGGTTGCGGGCCTCGGTGAACGCCAGGCCGGTGCCGTCGGCGAGCGCCGCGATCGCGCGCTCGGCGAAGCCGTCGGGTGTGTTGATGCCGGTGCCGACCGCGGTGCCGCCGAGGGGGAGCTCGAGAACCCGGGGGAGGGTGGCCTCCAGCCGCTCGACTCCGCGTCGTACGACGGCCGCGTAGCCGCCGAACTCCTGGCCGAGCGTCACCGGGGTGGCGTCCATCAGGTGCGTGCGGCCGGACTTCACGAGGTCGTGGAACTCGGTTGCCTTCGCCTCCAGCGACGACGCGAGCTGCTCCAGTGCCGGCACCAGGTCGCTCGTTGTTGCGACCGCCGCGGCGACGTGGATCGCGGTCGGGAAGGTGTCGTTGCTGGACTGGCTGGCGTTCACCTGGTCGTTGGGGTGAATCTCGACCCCGGCCTGCGCGGCAAGGGTGGCGAGCACCTCGTTCATGTTCATGTTGGACGACGTGCCGGAGCCGGTCTGGAAGACGTCGATCGGGAACGCGTCGACGTGCTGGCCCTTCACGATCGTGGCCGCGGCATCACGAATCGCCTGTGCCTGCTCGGATGTGAGAACGTCGAGCTGCTCGTTGGCGGTCGCGGCGGCAGCCTTGACCCGGGCCATCGCGCTGATCAGCGCAGGCTCGATCGGGGTGCCCGAGATCGGGAAGTTCTCGACCGCCCGCTGGGTCTGTGCCCGCCAGAGCGCATCCTTCGGCACGCGGACCTCGCCCATGCTGTCGTGCTCGACGCGGTAGTCCTCACTCATGTGCGGTGATTCTCAGTGGGGTGATCTTCATGGGGCCACGTTAGACGCGACGTAGAGCCAGTAGTGCTCCGGTCGACCCTGGAGGTCGACGTCGTATGTCAGCGTGGACACGTCGCCGTACACGTCGCGCATCGCGGCCTCGAGATGCGGCGACTGGTCGGCCGACCAGATCGCGAGGGCACCCGCCGGCGCCAGCGCGCGTCGTACGGCGGCCAGGAAGTCGTGCCCGTACAGCCGGGCGTTGCTGTCGTGCACCAGGTGGCCCGGACCGTTGTCGACGTCGAGCAGCACCAGGTCGTAGCCACCCGGGATCAGCTCCTCGACCGCCACCGCGATGTCGAGGTTGGCGATCGTCAGCCGCGCGTCGGCGAGGTACTCCGGGCCGTGCGGCACCGTGCCGTCTCGCATCCAGTCGATCAGCGCGCCCTCGATCTCGACCACGACCACCTTCTCGACCCGCACGTCCTCGAGCACCGCATGCATGGTGAAGCCGAGCCCGAGCCCGCCGACCAGCACGTTGCGCGGGTCGGCCACCTGCGCGAGCGCGACCTCGGCCAGCGCGTGCTCGGTGCTGGTCTCGAGGGTGTCCATCACGAAGACCCCGTTGACCCTGAGCTCGAGGACGTCGACCGCGTTGTCGTCGGTACGACGCCGCAGCACGAGCTCGCCACGCGCGTCGTCGGCCCGAGCCACCTCGACGTGCTCCATGGGTCCATCCTCGCGCAACGGCAGAGCCGGACCGGTCAGCGCCCCTTCCACACCGGGGCGCGTTTCTCCGCGAACGCCTTGAAGCCCTCCAGCCCGTCCTCGGACCCGTAGAGGGTGTCGACCGTGGGCAGGGTGCGGCTGGTGACCAGGTCCAGCACCTCCTGGAACGGCTTTCCCTCGGCGACCCGCGCGGTCTCCTTGATCGCGGCGAACACCAGCGGCGGTCCCGACTCCAGCAGCCGGGCCACCTCCCACACCCGGGCCACCAGCGCGTCCTCGTCGGCGAGCACCTCGTTGACGACGCCCCAGCGCTGCGCCTCGGCGGCATCCATCCAGCGTCCGGTCAGGAGCAGCTCCATCGCCACGTGGTAGGGCATCCGCTTCGGCAGCTTGATCGTGGCCGCGTCGGCGAGCGTGCCGGCGTTGATCTCCGGCAGCCCGAACTGGGTGGCGGCCGAGGCGTAGATCAGGTCGCAGGACAGCGCCAGCTCGAAGCCGCCGCCCATCGCCAACCCGTGCACGGCCGCGATCACCGGCTTGTCCAGCCCCGCCAGCTCCTGGAGCCCGCCGAACCCCCCCACGCCGTAGTCGCCGTCGACCTCGTCGCCCGCGGCCGCGGCCTTGAGGTCCCAGCCGGCACTGAAGAACTTGTCGCCGGCCGTGCGCAGGACCGCCACCCGCAGCGTGTCGTCGTCGCGGAAGTCCGCGAAGACCTCGCCCATCAGCCGGCTGGTCGCCAGGTCGATCGCGTTGGCCTTGGGCCGGTCGAGCGTGACCTCCAGGATCGCTCCCTCGCGCCGCGTGCGCACTGGGCTGTCGGGCATGGTCTCGCCCACCTCTCAAGCTCCGAGCGGGCGCAGCAGCGCCCGCGAGATGATGTGCCGCTGGATCTCCGACGTACCGTCCCAGATCCGCTCGATACGTGCGTCGCGCCAGATCCGCTCCAGCGGCAGCTCGTCCATCAGGCCCATCCCGCCGTGGATCTGGATCGCCTCGTCGGCCACCATCGCCAGCATCTCGGTCGCCTTGACCTTGGCCATCGCGATGTCGGCGTCGCTCGAGCGGCCCTGGTCGTACTTCCACGCGGCGTCGAACGTGAGCAGCTCGGCGGCCCGCAGCTCGGTGGCCATGTCGGCGAGCTTGAAGGAGATGCCCTGGAAGCGGCCGATCTTCTGCCCGAACTGCACCCGCTCGGCGGCGTGCCGCACCGCAAGGTCGAGCGCCCGCTCCGCCCTACCCAAACAGGTGGCGGCGACCTGCAGCCGGGTGCTGCCCAGCCAGGTGCCGGCCAGGTCGAACCCCTTGCCCTCCTCGCCGAGCAGCGCGTCGCCGGGCACCCAGCAGTCGTCGAAGTCGAGGATCGCGTTGGTGTAGCCGCGGTGCGAGACGTTGCGGTAGCCGTCGTGCACCGCCAGCCCGGGCGTGTCCAGGTCGACCAGGAACGTCGACATCGCCTTGCGGCCGTCGCCGCCCTCGGCCGGGTCGGTGGCTGCGAACAGGATCACGAAGTCGGACTGCTGCGCGTGGCTGATGAAGTGCTTGGTGCCCCGGATCCGCCAGCCGTCGCCGTCGCGTACGGCGCGCGTGCGCATCGCGCGCAGGTCGGAGCCGGCGTCCGGCTCGGTCATCGCCAGGCAGTCGTGGCGCTCCCCGCGGACGCTGGGGTAGAGGTAGCGCTCGCGCTGCGCCTCGGTGCCGGCCAGCAGGATGTTCGAGGGCCGGCCGATGGTCATGTGCAGCGCGTAGTTGGCCCGGCCGAGCTCCTTCTCGAACAGCACCCAGGTGACCATGTCGAAACCGGCGCCGCCGACCTCCTCGGGCATGTTCGCGGCGTACAGCCCGGCCGAGATCGCCTTCTCCCGGATCTGCTGCGCCAGCTCGGGCCGCAGCACGCCGCTGCGCTCCACCTCGTCCTCGTGCGGGTAGAGCTCACGCTCGACGAAGGCGCGCGTCACCTGCACGATGCTGCGCTGCTCGTCGGTCAGTCCGAAGTCCATCAGGGTGCCTCCTGGTGCAGCGCTGCCGCGGCCGCGGCCCGCCCGGTGCGGACCGCGCCTTCCATGTAGCCGGCGACCCACTGGTCGGAGCCGCAGACGTAGAACGGCGGTTCGTGCGTGCCGTGCAGCGGCTCCGACCGCCTCGACGTCGCCGGGCCGCCAGTTCGTCACGTAGCCCTGGGTCCACGGATCGGTGCCCCAGAGTCGGGTCCAGGTGGCGAGCGGACTGGTCGCGCGCGGTCCGTACAGCGCCGCGATCTCCGACAGCGCCTCGCGGGTGCGCGTCCCCGGCTCGGCCGCCGCGAACGCCGCGTAGCGCTCGGGCGGCACCAGCGCGGACAGCACGCCCTCCTGCTGCGGCCAGGTCGAGCCGATCACACCCTCGCACTCCGACAGTGCGTTCTGCCCGGTGGCCCGCCAGAAGGGCTCGTCGTACGCCGCCACGAACTTGGCCGCCCACGCGTGCCGCTGCCGGCGCAGCGAGGTGAGCCGGGCCTCGCTGACGCCGGTGATCGCGAGGTCGCGCGCCGGGCCGGCGGGGACCGCGAGCACCACGGCGTCGGTGTCGAACAGCTCGCCCGAGTGGGCACGCACGCGCACGCCGGACCCGGTCACCGCGATCTCGGCGACGGGTGTCGACAGCCGCACGTCGGGCAGCGCGTCGGCCATCCGCAGCGCGACCGTGGCAGACCCCTCGGCCACGCGCTGGTTCTCCCAGACCTCGTAGTCGTAGGAGCCCCTGGTCTGTGAGTTGCCGCCGCCGACCGCGATCTTGCGCGCGTAGGCGAACAGGCTGGTGCGCTCGACCGACCCGTCCGCAAGACCCAGCGCGGCGAGCTCCTTGAGCCGGATCACGCCCGGGGTCGCTCCCACCTCGCGCAGCCAGTCGCCGACGCTGAGCCGGTCGAGCCGTCGCAGCTCGGGGTGCGCGTGCACGTTGTCGGGGTCGATCCCGCGCACCACCTGGGCGAGCGCGTCCTCGACCTTCTCGTAGGACGCACGGTCGGCGTCCGTGGTCCACGACGGCCAGTCGCCGACGTCGACCGATCCGGGCACCTGCGCGGGTGATCTCGCCCGGCTCCGCGACGTACGACGGCACCAGGGTGAGCCCGAGCTCCGCGACCAGATCGAGGTAGGCGGTGTGGCCGGTGCCGACCACCTCGCCGCCGAGCTGCACCAGACGCCCGTCGGGAAGCGGCACCTGCTCCACCCGGCCGCCGACGCGGTCGCGGGCCTCGAGCACGGTCACCGACGCTCCGCCTGCGGCCAGGTCCCGGGCGGCGCTCAGGCCGGCCAGTCCGGCGCCGACGACGACGACGTCGGACCTCGTTCGTGGGGTGTTCATCGCAGCACGACGGCGTGCTCGGGGTGCCAGCCGATCTGCACCCGGTCGCCCGGGCTCCAGCGGTCGTCGGCGCGCATCCGCGGGAGGTTCTGCTCCAGCACGGTCAGGGTGATGCCGGCGGCCACCGAGACCAGGTACTGCGTGGTCGCGCCGTGGTAGCTGGTGGACACGATCGTGCCCGGCACCTGCACCATCGACGGCGGCGAAGTCGCTCATCCAGATCTTCTCCGGCCGGATCGCCACGCTCAGCCGGTCGCCGTCGGCCGACCCCGTGTGGCCGGGCACCGGGACCGCCAGCCCGGGCGCGACCCGCACCGCGCCGCCGGCGTACGTGCCCTGCATCAGGTTGCTGGTGCCGATGAAGCTCGGCCGCGAACACCGAGGTCGGGTTCTCGTAGACGTCCTCGGGGGTGCCGCACTGCTCGATCACGCCGTCGTTCATGATCGCGACCCGGTCGCTCATGCTGAGCGCCTCGTCCTGGTCGTGGGTGACGAACAGGAACGTGATCCCGACCTCGCGCTGGATCGTCTTCAGCTCGACCTGCATCGCCCGTCGGAGCTTCAGGTCGAGCGCCGCGAGCGGCTCGTCGAGGAGCAGCACCTTCGGCCGGTTGATCAGCGCGCGGGCGAGGGCGACGCGCTGTCGCTGGCCTCCGGAGAGCTGGGCGGGGCGGTCCTTCGCGCGCGGGCCGAGCTCCACCAGCTCGAGCATCTCGCTCACCCGCTGGTCGATGCTGGAACGGTCGATGCCCTTGCGGCGCAGGCCGAAGCCGACGTTGCCGCGCACGTCGAGGTGCTCGAAGAGCGCGTAGCTCTGGAAGACCGTGTTGACGTCGCGCTTGTGCGGCGGCGTGCTGGTGACGTCCTCGCCACCCACCAGCACGGTGCCGGAGGTGGGGTCGTTGAAGCCGGCGATCATCCGCAGCGTGGTGGTCTTGCCGCAGCCTGAGGGCCCGAGCAGGGAGAAGAACTCGCCCGGGGCGACGTCGAGGTCGATGCCGTCGACGACCCGGGTGCCGCCGAACTCCTTGGTGAGGCCGCGGAGCGACACCGCCGAGGTCGCCGGAGGCGGTACGGCGACCGCGCGCGTCTCCGCGGGGGTCACGGGGGTGGTCATCGGCGTTCGCCTCCGGTGATCAGGTCCAGGCTGGACGTCTTGCGGTTGAACAGGCGCGGCAGCAGCAGCGCTGCCACGATCAGCAGTCCCGAGACCAGCAGCATCAGGGTGCCGACCGCGTTGATCGCCGGCGAGATCCCGAACCGGATCGAGGAGTAGATCCGCACCGGCAGCGGCTGCGGGTCGACCCCGGTCGTGAAGAACGCGAGCACGAAGTCGTCGAAGACCAGCGCGAAGACCAGCAGCCCGGACGCCGAGCAGCGCCGGGACAGAGCGCCGGGAGCGTGACCAGCCGCAGCGCCTGCCACGGGGTGCAGCCGAGGTCGCGGGCGGCCTCCTCCACCTCGGGGGACATGCTGCCCAGCCGCCCGCGCACGATCACGGTCACGTACGCGATCGAGAACGTGATCTCCGCGAGCGTCACCGTGGTCAGCGACAGCTTGAGGCCGAGACCCGTGAAGAGCAGCAGCGCGGCCACGCCGGTCACGATCTCCGGGGTGACAAGTGGCATCAGGGTCACCGCGCCGACCGCGCGGGCGGGCCGGGAGGTGATCCGTTCCAGGCCGAGGGCCAGCATGGTGCCGAGCACCAGCGAGCCGAGCGCCGCGACGGTCGCGATCCGCAGGCTGGCACCGAGGGACTCGAGCAGCGCGCTGTTGCTGAAGAAGTCGGCGTACCACCGGGTGCTGAAGCCCGACCAGACCGACAGCGACTTCTCGGAGTTGAAGCTGAACAGGGCCACGGCGACGATCGGCAGGTAGAGCCAGGCGAAGAACGCGACGGTGACCGCGACCGCGAGGAACGGCTTGCGCTCCAGTCGCCGGGCGCTCACGACTGCTCCCGGGTGCGGGTGGTCGTCGCCCGCAGGTAGACGACCATCAGCACGGTCAGCGCGGCCATCATCGCCACCGTCATCGCAGAGCCCAGCGGCCAGTTCTGGCCCTCGGCGAACTGCTGCTGGATCAGGTTGCCGATCATGTACGTGCGGGGCCCGCCGAGCAGCTGCGCGCTCACGAAGTCGCCGAGCGCGGGCAGGAACACCAGCAGCATCCCGCCGTACAGCCCGGCGCGTGTGGCCGGCAGCGTGACGGTGACGAAGGTGCGCAGCGGCCCGTGGTACAGGTCCTTGCCGGCCTCGATCAGGGAGACGTCCATCCGCTCCAGCGAGGCGTAGACGGGCAGGATCATGAAGACCACGAAGCCGTAGACCAGGCCGCCGACCACGGCCCACGGGCGTGTTGAGGAACGCGATCCCGTCGCTGATCCCGGTCTTGCGGAGACCGCTGTTGACCAGGCCGTCGTCGGAGAGCAGCGCCTTCCAGGCGTACATCCGGATCAGGTAGCTGGCGAAGAACGGCACCACGATCGCGGCGATCAGCGCGTTCTTGTAGCGACCGCCGTGAAGGGCGATCGCGTAGGCGACCGGGTAGGCGACGATCACGGACAGGACGACGGTCGCCAGCGCGTAGCCGAGCGAACGCAGGAAGAGCTCGAGGTAGACCGGGTCCCACAGGGCGGCGAAGTTCTTCGTCGTGGTGCCGAACACGGGGTGGCCGTCGGCCTGCGTGTGCCCGAAGGACAGCAGCACCACGACCAGCATGCTGGAGACGAAGAACGCCACCATCCAGGCGGTGGGCACCGTGAGCAGCCAGCCCCACAGGCGAGTGCGCTGCGATGAACGGCGGGGTCGGGTGCGCCCCCGCGACCGCTCGACCAGGCCCGCGGTCACCTCAGGCGGCCTTGACCTCGGTCCAGACGGCGGCGCGCGCCTGGACCTGGTCGGCGGGCAGCAGCCGGAAGACGTCGGGGTTCTCGAGGTCCTCGACCCTCACGTCGCAGGACGGCACGTCCTTGGCGAGGTCGTTGAAGCTCGCGACCGCGTCCTTGACCGGGAACGGGTAGTAGAGGTAGTTGATGTTCTTGACCGCGTTGTCCGGCCGCAGCAGCCAGTCGATGAAGAGCATCGCGGTGCCGGGGTGCTTGGCGTTGGTGGGGATCGCGTAGGTGTCGGAGTTGATCGGCGTCCCTTCCTTCGGTGCCTCGAAGTCGTAGTCGCTCTTCTTCTTCGCCAGCGCCTCGCGCACGTAGAGGAAGTCGCCGCTCCACATGTGGTGGATCCAGGCGTCACCGCCGCTCATGTTGTTGACGTCGTCGGAGGAGTAACCGCGGAGGTACTTCTTCTGGCTGATCAGCAGCTTCTTGATCTCGGCGAGCTCGGACTTCTTTGCGGTGTTGACGTCGTAGCCGAGGAGCAGCGCGGCCATGGCCAGCGCCTCGTCCTGGTCGTCGAGGGTGAAGATGTGGCCGGCGCCCTGCTTGTTCCACAGGTCGTTCCAGCTGCCGGTCATCGCGTCGATCTTGTCGGTGCGCCAGCCGATCCCGGTCTTGTAGACGGTGAACGGCACGGAGGCGGCCGACTTCGGGTCGTACCACGGGTCGTTGAAGTAGGAGCCGGAGTAGTACACCTGGTCGGCGTTGGAGAGCTGGTCCTTGTCGATGGCGCGGAGCTTGCCCTCGCGGCGCATCTTCACGACCCACTTGGCGATCGGGAACGTGATGTCGTACTGGTTGCCGGCGTTGATCTTGGCGTACATGCCCTCCATCGAGTCGAAGTTGGACTCGATGATCTTGACGCCGTACTCCTTCTGGAAGCCCTTGAGCACGCCGGGGTCGAGGTAGTCGGCCCAGTTGAAGTAGACGAGGTCCCCGTCGATCCTGGCCTTCGCGGACTTCGGCAGCGGTGACTCGGTGGGCTTCGTCTCGCTCGGCACGAAGCCGCAGCCGGCGAAGCTGGAGACGGCGCCGGCAGCGAGGCCGCCCTTGAGCAGGCTCCGCCGGGTGGTGCTCAGGACGGCTCCGGTCATGTGCGTGCTCCTGTCAACGTGCCGACCGGGGCCGGGAGCGGCCCGTCGTGGCCGACGAGGGTGCCGACCGTGGCCGCGAGGGTGGCGCGGGCGTCGGCGAGGGTGAGGTTGGGGTCGTTGGCCAGCACCCGGGCGCCGAGCCCGTCGCAGAGCGCGACCGCGGTCTCCGCGACCATGCGCGGAGGGAGGTCGGTGGTGAAGTGGCCGGTCCCGATCCCGTCGGTGATGATCGCGGCCACCGAGGAGTAGAGGTCCTCGTAGAGGTCGGCCCCGACCTTCGCGAGCTCCGGCTTCCGGAGGCAGAGCAGGTCGAGCTCCTGCCAGAGCAGCCACTCGTGCGCGAGACCGTCGTCGCTGGGCAGGCACCGGTCGAGGAAGGCCGAGAGCCGGTGCGGGGCGTCGTTGCCGGCGTGATGCAGCAGCTGCTGGTTGAGCACGCTCGAGAGCCGGTGGGAGTAGGTGAGCACCTCGGCGAAGAGCTGCTCCTTGGTGTCGAAGTGGTAGTGGAGCAGGCCCGCGGACACCCCGGCCTCACGGGCGATGCCGGCCATCCGGACCTTCGCCAGGCCGTCGCGGACGATGCACTCGGCGGCGGCGGCCAGGATCCGGGTGCGCGCCTCGGCGGCGGCCAGCTCGCGCTGGTTGGGAGGTCGTCCCGAGTCGCCGGCCGGAGCGTTGCTGGTCATCGGTTGTCCCTTCGCGGAGCCGATCAGCGAACGTATTGACTGTTCAGTCAGTCAGTGATGTTATGCTGGTCACGATGAGGCGTCAAGGGTCGCAGCACGCTAGCGGGCCCCGGGTCGAGACCGCACTCCAGCAGCCGCTGGAGGCACTCTTCGACCCGTCCTCGATTGCGGTCGTCGGAGCCAGCGACGACCAGTCGAAGTGGGGCCACATCCTGGCCCGCCGCGCGCTCGAGTCCAGCGGCGACCGGCCGGTGACGCTGGTCAACCGCACTGCCCGCGAGGTGCTCGGCCGTCCGACGTACCCCACCCTGGCGGCGGCGCGCGCCGACGGCGCCGCGGTCGACCTGGTGGTGGTCTGCGTGCCCTCGGCCGGCCTCGTCGACGCGGTGCGCCGACGCGGTCGAGGCCGGTGCCCGGACGCTCGTGGTGATCACCGCCGGCCTGTCCGAGACCGGTGCGGACGGGGTTCGGATGGAGCAGGAGGTGCTGCGGATCGTCCGGGCGGCCGGCGTCGTGCTGGTCGGGCCGAACTGCATCGGAGTGGTCGACACCGGCACCAGCCTCCAGCTCAGCCACGCCGTGCTGCCGCCGGGCGACGTCACCGTGCTCAGCCAGAGCGGCAACATCGTGCTCGACCTGGCGGCGCTGCTCGCGGACCGGGGCCTGGGCATCGCCCGGTTCGTGTCCGTGGGCAACCAGGCCGACGTGAGCGTGGTCGACCTGATGCGAGTCCTGTGTGGCCCACGACGGCACCCGGGCGGTCGCCCTGTACGCCGAGGACGTGGTGGACGGCCGGGCGTTCGTCGCCGCTGCACGCGCCCTCGTCGACGCCGGCAAGCCGGTCGTCCTGCTCGCGCCTGGGCGCTCGGAGGCGGCGGTGCGCGGGGCCGGGTCGCACACCGGCGCGCTGACCTCGGCCTCGCAGGTGGTCGACGCGGCATGTGCGGCCGCCGGCATCCACCGGGTGGACAACCCGACGCAGATGGCTGACCTGCTGGCCGCGCTGCTCGCCGACCGCAGGATGCCGCTCCGGCCGCGTGGCGGTGCTCACCGACGGCGGCGGCCACGGCGCGATCGCGGCCGACACGCTCGCCTCCGTCGGACTCGAGACCCCGGTCCTGGGCGAGCCCGCGCGCGGTGCGCTGCGCACTGCGCTGGGGGAGGGGTCCATCGTCACCAACCCGGTCGACCTCGCCGGCGCCGGTGACCGCGACCCGCTGGCCTACGCGCGCGGGGTGGTCGCGCTGCTGGCGGCCGAGGAGGTCGACGCGGTGCTGCTCACCGGCTACTTCGGTGGCTACTCCACGGGCACCACGAACCTGACTCGGCCCGAGATGGAGGCCTCGCGCATGATCGGGGCGGCGGCGACCGAGTGGAACAAGCCGGTCGTGGTGCAGACGATCTTCCCCGCCAGCCCGAGCGCCCGGGTCCTGGCCGACGCGGCGATCCCCGTGCACCGCGACATCGACCGCGCCTGCGACGTGCTGGCCGCGCTGGTCACCCGGCCGGCGCCCGAACCCGAGCCGATCCCGTCGCCGGCCGCACCCCTCACCGACACGTCGTACGCCGCCGTGCGGGCGCTGCTGTGCGGCGCAGGTGTCGGCTTCGTGCCCTCCCGTGTAGTGCACGACGTGGACGCCCTCCGGACGGCGCTCGCCGAGCCGGAGATGGCGTTCCCGCTCGTGCTCAAGGCCGTCGGCAGCCTGCACAAGTCCGACGCGGGCGGCGTCGTCCTCGGACTGCCGGACGCCGCCGCGGCGGAGGGGGCCTACCTCGACCTGGTCGCGCGCCTCGCGCCGCCGGCCGTCTCGGTCGAGGTGATGGCAGACCTCGACGCCGGCGTCGAGCTGATCGTGGGCTGCCTCCGCGACCCCCGCTTCGGACCGGTGCTCATGGTCGGGCTCGGCGGGGTCTTCGCCGAGGTGCTCGGCGACACCGCGGTCGCGCTCGCTCCGGTCTCGCGCGACGGCGCGCGGACCCTGCTCACCTCCCTTCGCGGCGCACCCCTGCTCAACGGGGCCCGGGGTCGCGCACCGGTCGACCTCGGTGCGCTCGCGGACCTGGTGGCGCGGGTGTCCGCGGTGGCCGCGGCCCATCCGGAGCTCGCCGAGCTCGAGGTCAACCCGGTGCTGGCGACCCCGGACGGGGCGCTCGCCCTCGACGCGCGCGCCGTACGCGTCGCGGCCGGTCAGGACTCGACGTCGCGCCGGTAGCGCTCGTCGAACGCGTGGACCCAGGCGTCCTTCGCAGGGAAGACACCGTGGTCGAACGCGCGTGAGGTGACCCCGCGCTGCACCCGCTCGCAGGCCACGTTGTCCTGCCGCGTGACCAGCTCGTTGAACTCGATCACCGGAGTCGGGTCGAACGCGGGGTCGTCGAAGGCCTCGGGACTGAACAGGTACTCGGTCACCAGCCGGCAGCTGCGCGGGCCGGTCGGGAAGACCGCCGTCGCGAGCGCGGTCGAGCCGTCGACGTCGAGGAACATGGTCGGGTAGACCCCGGCGCCGAAGTACGCCGACGGACCGTCCTGCCCCTTGAGCCCGGGCAGCAGCGGGAGCCGCAGCCGCGGGTCGAGCGCCACCGTGGTGCGGCCGTCGGCCAGCGTCACACCGCCGTCCTGCCGCCCGCTCTCGTGCACGCTGCCCTTGCGGTAGGCCGGCACCACGGACATCAGCTCGGGGTGGATCGTCGGGCAGTGCAGGCACTCGTTGTAGTTCTCGAGCACGATCTTCCAGTTGGCCTGGACCGTCGATCGTCGACACGTGGCCGATCCGGAGCTCCGACAGCCCGACCCGGGCCAGCCCGAGCACGTCGTCCTGCTGGTCGGCCAGCGCCTCCAGCAGAGGCGCGGGCTCCTCGCGGGAGAGGTTCACGAAGACGAAGCCCTCCCACACGTCGACGTGCACCGGCCACAGCGACGTGTCTCGGCCGGTCGATCTCGTCGCGCTCGATCATCGGCGTGGTCACGAGCGTGCCGTCGAGGGCGTAGCCCCACGCGTGGTACGGACAACGGAGGTGGCTGCGCACCTCGCCGCTCTCGTCGTCGCAGAGCTGCGAGCCGCGGTGGCGACACACGTTGTAGAAGCCCCGGAGCGCGTCGTCCTTGCCGCGCACGAGGAGGATGCTCTCCTCGGCGATCTCCACGCGCAGCCACGACCCCGGCCGGGGCACTCGCTCGGCGCGGCCGACGTAGACCCAGTTGCGGAAGAAGACCCGGTCGCGGTCGGTCTGCCACGTCGCGTCGGAGTGGTACGCCGCTCCCGGGAGCGTCTCGCGGATCGAGGCCATTCGCTAACTATATAGTCAGTCAGTCAGTTGCGCCATCCCCCGGGCCGTGATGGTGGGGCGGGGCCGGGGCCGGGTAGTCCCGAACGCCTGACATGTTTTCGGGCACCCAGAACCTGCAAGCCGTTCGGGACTATCGCCCGCGTGCCCAGCGACAAGCTCGACCATCGGGTTGGACGGTCAGCGCTCGCGCGAGCGCACCCGGATACCTGTGATCGGCACGGTGACCGCGCCGGACGGGTCGGTGAAGAAGTCGTTGCCCTTGTCGTCCACCACGATGAACGCCGGGAAGTCCTGGACCTCGATCTTCCACACGGCCTCCATGCCGAGCTCCTCGTACTCGAGCACGTCGACGGACTTGATGCAGTCCTGCGCGAGCCGGGCGGCCGGACCACCGATCGAGCCGAGGTAGAAGCCGCCGTGGGCGTTGCAGGCCTCGGTCACCACCTTCGAGCGGTTGCCCTTGGCCAGCATCACCTTGGAGCCACCCGCGGCCTGGAACTGCTCGACGTAGGAGTCCATGCGGCCGGCTGTGGTCGGGCCGAACGACCCGGACGCGTAGCCCTCGGGCGTCTTCGCCGGTCCGGCGTAGTAGACGGCATGATCCTTCAGGTACGCCGGCATCTCCTCACCGGCGTCGAGGCGTTCCTTGATCTTTGCGTGTGCGATGTCGCGGGCGACCACCAGCGGCCCGGACAGCGAGAGCCGGGTCTTCACCGGGTGGCGCGAGAGCTCGGCGAGGATCTCCTCCATCGGCTGCCTGAGGTCGATCCTGACCACGTCGTCCTCGTCGGTGGGCTGCGTCGCCGCGGTCGCCGGCAGGTACTTCGCGGGGTCGGTCTCGAGCTGCTCGAGGAAGACGCCCTCGGAGGTGATCTTGCCCAGTGCCTGCCGGTCGGCCGAGCAGGACACCGCGATCGCCACCGGGCACGAGGCGCCGTGCCGGGGGAGGCGTACGACGCGGACGTCGTGGCAGAAGTACTTGCCGCCGAACTGCGCGCCGATCCCGAACGACTGGGTCAGCTTGAAGACCTCCTCCTCGAGCTCGACGTCGCGGAACCCGTGTGCAGCAAGGGATCCCTCGGTCGGGAGGTGGTCGAGGTAGTGGGCAGACGCGTACTTCGCGGTCTTCAGGGCGAACTCCGCGCTGGTGCCGCCGATCACCACCGCCAGGTGGTACGGCGGGCACGCGGCCGTGCCCAGCGAGCGGATCTTCTCGTCAAGGAACTCCAGCATCCGCTTGGGGTTGAGCACCGCCTTGGTCTCCTGGAACAGGAACGACTTGTTAGCCGACCCGCCGCCCTTGGCCATGAACAGGAACTTGTACTCGGGGTTCCCCGACGTCTGCGGGGTCGAGTAGATCTCGATCTGCGCCGGCAGGTTGGTGCCGGTGTTCTTCTCCTCCCACATCGTCAGCGGCGCGAGCTGGGAGTAGCGCAGGTTGAGCTTGGTGTACGCGTCGTACACGCCACGGCTGATCGCCTCGCCGTCGTCGCCGCCCGTGAGCACGCCCTCGGACTTCTTGCCCATCACGATCGCGGTGCCGGTGTCCTGGCACATTGGCAGCACGCCGCCGGCGGAGATGTTGACGTTCTTGAGCAGGTCGAGTGCGACGAAGCGGTCGTTGCCGGAGGACTCCGGGTCGTCGATGATCCGGCGGAGCTGGGCGAGGTGGGCCGGGCGCAGGAAGTGCGCGATGTCGTGCATCGCCTCGGACGTCAGCTGCCGGATGGCCTCGGGCGTGACCCGCAGGAACGTCTGGCCATCCGCCTCGAACGTCGACACCCCCTCGGTCGACACCAGCCGGTAGGGGGTGTCGTCGGGGCCGATCGGGAGCAGGTCGGAGTAGGCGAAGGTCGGGTCCGTCACGCTGCCGACAGTACGGCGGTCGAGCTTGTCGAGACCACTCCGGTCAAAGACGAGTCAGGTGCACGAGCGTGACCGTCTCCGGTCGGCGGCGCGGCACCCAGAAGCCGCGGCTGCCGAGCACACGCCCGGTCACCGGTGCGGCGTCCGTCGGGCCCGCGGACGGCAGCGGCGAGGACATGCTGGTCCAGGCGAGGTCGACCGGACCCTCCCAGCCCACGTCGTACGACGCCGGGGTGTCGAGCCCGGGCACCCGCACGAAGACCCCGCGGTTGTGGGCCGACTCGTCCAGCTGCACGTGCGCGACCAGCGCCTCCGACCTGGGACGTCGTACCGGCGTTCGAGGCCGTGAGCGAGGCGCTCCTCGGCCGCGAGTCGATCGGTGCCCTGGTCTGCCTCAACGACCGGATCGCGATGGGCGCCTACCAGGCGCTGGCCGAGCGCGGCCTGCGCGTGCCCGAGGACGTGGCGGTCGTCTCCTTCGACGGCTCGGACCTCGCCGGCTGGCTCCGACCGTCGGTGACCTCGGTGTCCCTCCCGTTCGCCGACGCTGGGTGCGGTCGCGGTCGACGCCCTCATGCGGACCAGACACCGGTGTCCAGCGGCTCGCGATGCCGCTGGTGCGCGGCGGATCGACAGGAGAGGGGGCAGACACCGGCAACGCCCAGCACCTAGTGTGACCCTCGTCACGCGTCCGCGTGACCTCCACTTCACAACGGATCGTCCGGCACGTACCTGCCGGTGAAGGAGAAACGAACATGGCTACGGTCAGCTTCCAGAAGGCACAACGTTGGTACCCCGGTGCGGACAGGCCCGCGGTCCCCGGGATCGACCTCGAGATCGAGGACGGCGAGTTCATGGTGCTCGTCGGCCCGTCCGGCTGCGGCAAGTCCACGACCCTGCGGATGCTCGCGGGGCTCGAGGAGGTCAACGACGGCAAGATCTTCATCGGTGACCGCGACGTCACGAAGATGGCGCCGAAGGACCGGGACATCGCGATGGTGTTCCAGAACTACGCGCTCTACCCGCACATGACGGTCGCCGACAACATGGCGTTCGCGCTGAAGATGGCGAAGATGCCCGCCGACGAGCGCAAGAAGCGGGTCGACGAAGCCGCCGAGATCCTCGGCCTGACCGAGTTCCTCGAGCGCAAGCCGAAGGCGCTCTCCGGTGGCCAGCGCCAGCGGGTCGCGATGGGCCGCGCGATCGTCCGCGCGCCGCAGGTGTTCTGCATGGACGAGCCGTTGTCGAACCTCGACGCCAAGATGCGCGTGCAGACCCGCACCGACATCGCGAAGCTGCAGGCCGACCTCGGCGTGACCACGGTCTACGTGACCCACGACCAGGTCGAGGCGATGACCATGGGCGACCGGGTCGCGGTGATGAAGCTGGGCATCCTCCAGCAGGTCGACACTCCGCTGAACCTCTACGACAAGCCGGTCAACCTGTTCGTGGCCGGCTTCATCGGCTCCCCGCAGATGAACCTGCTGGAGGCGAAGGCGGCCGACGGCAAGGCGAAGATCGGCGACTTCCTGGTGCCGGTCGACCCGACCGCCTCGCGCAAGATGAAGGGCGACATCACCGTCGGTGTTCGGCCCGAGGCGTGGCGGCTGGTCAGCAAGGAGGAGGGCGGGCTCCCGATCGACGTCACCGTGGTCGAGGAGCTCGGCGCGGACGGCTTCGTCTACGGCACCAGTGGTGTCGAGGGCACCCCGCACGACCTGATCGTGCGGATCAGCAGCCAGCGCGACACCATCCACAAGGGCGACACGATCTACGTCACCACCGACCCGTCCAACGTCCACGTCTTCGACACCGAGAGCGGCGAGCGGCTGAGCGAGTAGCAGGCAGCCACTCGCTGGGCGACCTACCGGGCCGGGTCCGCATCCCCCTGTCTCTCGGGGGATCGGGCCCGGTCCGCTGTCCGGCGGATGCCGTCGGCGATCGTCTCGTAGAGCTCGGTCGGCATGTCGTGGCCCATGCCCTTGACCAGGATCAGCTCGGCGCCCGGGATCGCCTGCGCGGTCGCCCGGCCGCCGGACACGTGCACCATCCGGTCGGAGTCGCCGTGGATCACCAGCGCCGGGAGCCGCAGCCCGTGGAGCTGGCGGGCGCGGTTGGGCTGGGTGACGATCGCCAGCATCTGGCGCAGCACCCCGCTCGCGCTCACGCCGCGGTCGAAGGTCTCACCGGCCCGCTCGCGCACCGACTCGGGGTCCTCGGGGTAGTCCGGGGAGCCGATCAGCCTCCACATCCGGGCGCGACGTCTCGACGTACGCCTCGCGTCCTGCGTGTGCGGGGCGCGAGCAGCATCGGCAGCAGCTTGGGGTCCTGCCAGCCGACGCTGCGCTTGCCGAGCGTCGACATGATCGAGGTCAGGCTGCGCACCCGCTGCGGGTGCGTGCACGCCATCGTCTGCACGATCATCCCGCCCATGGAGACCCCGCAGATGTGCGCCGACGTCGATGCCGAGGTGGTCGAGCAGGCGGAAGGCGTCGTCGGCCAGGTCCGCCATCGTGTACGGCGGGCGCACCCGTCGGCCCGTGAACGCCGCGCACCAGCATCGCCGCGCGTCACCCGACCCTTGGCACGGCTCGAGCGGCCGGTGTCGCGGTTGTCGTAGCGGATGACGAAGAACCCCTTGCTGGCCAGGAGCGTGCACAGGTCGGGGTTCCACCAGGTCATCGGACCGCCGAGCCCCATCACCAGCAGCAGCGGCTCGTCGTCGGGGTCCCCGAAGGTCTGGTAGCACAGCTCGATGCCCGGGCTGACCGGCGCGAACAGCTCCTCGGAGCAGTCACGCATGCTCCGAGCGTAGTCCGAGGAACCGACCGACAAACGTGCTGCCGCCCGGCGACCGGAATCGGTCGGCACCCGACCCTCGTCGTTCTCCCAAGTATTGCTGGCGGAAATCGCTACCGTCGATCGGCGTGAGCTCACCGCTCGGAGCCTTCCTGTGTCCGCCGGGTTTCGCCGGGCCGACGGGTCTGCGCGCGCTCTCCCGGGAGGGGACTCGTCGCGCTGGAGGCCGCACGCGGGCGTGCGGCGTGGGCTCACCGACCGTCGGGCCAGCAGGCCGCCGTGCGCTACGCCCGCGCCGGCCGCTCGCTGCCGACCGAGCCGGTGATGCTGGTGCCGGGCTTCATGGCCGGTGACTGGACCCTGCTCCGCCTCGCGGCGTTCCTGCGGGACAACGGGCTATCGCACCTACCGCTCGCACATCCGGGTCAACGCCGGCTGCACGCAGCGCGCCGGCGACCGGCTCGAGCGCCGCATGGAGTCGATCGCGATCCGGCGCGACAGCAAGGTAACGCATCGTCGGTCACAGCCTCGGCGGCCTGATCGCCCGCGGCCTGGCCACCCGCCGCCCCGACCTGGTCGCCGGCATCGTCACGATGGGCAGCCCGGTGCTGGCGCCGGGAGCCGTGCACCCGTGCTGGCGTGGGACGCCGAGATCCTGACCCGGCTCAGCCGGGCCGGCCTCGGCGGCATGATGAGCGAGGACTGCGTCGCCGGGCGAGTGCGCCCGCGACGGCTGGGAGGAGACCCAGGCGCCGCTCGCACCCGACGTCGGCTACACCGCGATCTACTCCCGCCGCGACGGCATCGTCGACTGGCGCAGCTGCCTCGACCCGTTCGCGCGAGCACGTCGAGGTGCGCACCAGCCACTGCGGCATGGCGTTCGACCCGGTCGTGTTCGACGACGTGCTCGCGGCCCTGCACGCGCACCGGCTCAGCCGGGCGAACCACCGGGCCAGCCGTCGCGGCAGCTCCGCTCGCGTCGGTGGGTTCGCACCCCGTCGGGAACAGGTGATCGCGGCGGCCTGGGCCGCGCCGCCGATCAGCCGGTCAGGGCCGCCTCGTCGTCGCGGCATGCCGGCGCCGTACGCACCGAGCGCGCCGTCGTCGAGCAGGATCGCCAGCAGGGCGGACATGAACGAGTCGCCGGCGCCGACCGTGTCGACCGTGTCGACCGTGCGGGGCGTCGACCCACGCCTCCGCGCTCTGCGGTGTACGCCGCCGCCCCGCGAGGCGCCGTGCGTGACCACCACCAGCTCGGTGCGGTCACCGCCGAGCAGCGAGCGGGCGATGTCGGCCGGGTCGGCGCCGGGGTGCAGCAGCTCGACGTCCTCGTCGCTCATCTTGACCAGGCCGGCCCGGTCGGCCAGCGACTGCGACGTCGCCCCAGGCCTGCTCGCGGTCGCCGAGGAACTGCGGCGCGCAGGTTGGGGTCGAAGCTGACGAACACGTCGCGCGCGCAGGCCTGCTCGACCAGGTCGACCACGGTGTCGCGGCCGGGCTCGAGCGCCGTGCCCAGCGACCCGACGTGCAGCGCGTCGCACGCGGGGCAGCGTCCTGGTGCTGGAGCGTCCACTCGAGGTCGAACGCGTAGCTGGCGCTGCCGTCGGCGGCCAGCGTCGCGGTCGCGGTGTTGGTGCGACCGGTGGTCGGTCGGGCCCGCTCGACCAGCTCGACCTCGTTGCCGTGGAGGTACGCCGCGATCTGCTCGCCGTACGCGTCGTCGCCGGTCTGGGTGATCAGCAGCGCCGGCTGGTCGAGCCGGGACAGGCCGACCGCGATGTTGAGCGGACCACCGCCGACCAGCTCCTCGTGCTGGCCGTCGTCGCCGGCGACGATGTCGATCAGGGCCTCGCCCACGACGACGATCACGACGCCTCAGTGCTCGAAGTCGACGTCGGCGTAGGCCCGGAGCTTGCTCAGCTTGTGCTCGCTGCGGATCGAGCGGATGGTGCCGCTGCGCGAGCGCATCACCAGCGAGTGGGTGGTGGCGCCGCCCGCCTTGTAGCGGACGCCCTCCATCAGCTCGCCGTCGGTGATCCCGGTCGCGACGAAGAAGCAGTCGTCGCCGGAGACCAGGTCGTCGGTGTAGAGCACCCGGTCGAGGTCGTGGCCGGCGTCGACGCGCGCGCTGCCGCTCGGCGTCGTCCACGGGCCAGAGCCGGCCCTGGATCACGCCGTCCATGCACTTCATCGCGCAGGCGGCGATGATCCCCTCCGGGCGTACCGCCGATGCCGAGCAGCAGGTCGATGCCGGTGCCCTGGCGGGCGGCCATGATCGCGCCGGCGACGTCGCCGTCGACGATGAACTTGATCCGGGCGCCGGTCGCGCGGATCTCCGCGGCCAGATCCTCGTGCCGCGGCCGGTCGAGCAGCACGACGGTGACGTCCTCGGGGGTGCTGCCCTTGGCCTTGGCGACCTGGTGGATGTTCTCGGCGACCGGGTAGCGGATGTCGACCACGTCGGCGGCCTCGGCGCCCGGTGACCAGCTTCTCCATGTAGAACACGGCGGACGGGTCGTACATCGAGCCGCGCGGGGCGACCGCCAGCACCGAGACGGCGTTGGCCATGCCCTTGGCGGTCAGCGTGGTGCCGTCGATCGGGTCGACCGCGACGTCGCACTCGGGCCCGGTGCCGTCGCCGACCTCCTCGCCGTTGAACAGCATCGGCGCGTTGTCCTTCTCGCCCTCGCCGATCACGACGACGCCGCGCATGCCGACGGTCGAGATCAGCACCCGCATCGCGTTGACCGCGACGCCGTCGGCGCCGTTCTTGTCGCCCCGGCCGACCCAGCGGCCCGGCGGCCATCGCGGCCGCCTCGGTCACCCGGACCAGCTCGAGGGCGAGGTTGCGGTCGGGCGACGCGGGGGAGACGGCCAGCTCGTCAGGGATCCGTCGACTCAGACATGCCCCGACGCTACCGCGTGCCGACCCGTCGCAGATGGCGGCCGTTTGCGCGCTGAGCCGTCGCAGATGGTGGGTGTGGGTGTGGCGAGCCGTCGCAGATGGTGGGTGTGGGTGCGGTGAGCCGTCGCAGATGGCGTGAGGCCGTACGTCGCCATCTGCGACGGGTCAGCGGTCCTGGCGTCGCCATCTGCGACGGGTCGGCGTGATCAGAGCACAACGAGGGCCCAAGCCCAGACGGCGACCACACCCAGCGTGACAGCGGGCGGCACGGTGAGGGCGGCGATCGCGTGGAACTGACGCCCGGACGCGCGTACGCCGGCCCGGGTGAGCGTGCGGCGCCAGAGCAGGTTGGCCAGAGAACCGGTCCAGGTCAGGGACGACCCGACGTTGAGCCCGACCAGGGTGGCGAGCACGGCGACGGTGCCGAGCGGTGCGACGAGCGGCACGAGCAGCAGTGTCGCCGGGAGGTTGTTGACGAGGTTCGCGAGCACGGTGGCGACCAGCGCCAGGAGCAGCAGGTCGGGGAGCGTGTCGCCGGTCGGCAGGAGGTCCGCGACGAGGTCGCCCAGGCCGCTGCGGCTGAGCGCGTCGACGACCACGCCCGAGGCCGAGCACGAACACCGCGAAGCCGAGGTGCGCCGCGTGTACGGCGCGGACCACGGCCCCCGCGCGGCGTCGTACGAGATGGAGCGGTCAGCACCAGCGCCGCGACCGCCGCGGCCCAGGCTGGTGCCACGTCGAAGAACGAGCCGACCACGAAGGCTGCCAGCATCAGCCGCGAGCACCAGCAGCGGGAACCGCGGCATCGGCTCCGCCGGCTCCGCGGCCTCTGCAGTCGTTGGGGCATCGGCGCGGATCCGCAGGTCACGGGCGAAGAACACCCGATGGGCGGCGTACTCGACGGCGATCACCACCAGCCAGGCCGGCGCCATCACCAGCGCGAACCGCGCGAACGAGAGGTCCAGCTGGTGCAGCGCGAGCAGGGTGGTCAGGTTGGAGACCGGCAGCAGCAGGCTGGAGGAGTTGGCCAGTCGGACGCAGGCCGACAGCGCCGGTCCGGGGCGTACGCCGGCCCGGGTGGCCGCGGCCAGGACGACCGGCGTCAGCAGCACCACGGTCGCGTCGAGGCTGAGCACGGCCGTGACCGCCACCGCCGCCACGAACGTCAGGCCGAGGAACCGGCGTGCCCGAGGTGCCCGCGACGCCCGATCCGCTGCCCGATCGCGCGGAAGAGGCCGAGGTCGGCGCAGGCGCCGGAGACCACCAGGATCGCGGCCAGGAAGGCCACGACCGGGAACAGCTGCCGCACGGCGTCGCGGCCTCGCCGAATGTGGTCGCGCCTGTGACCAGGCAGGCGCCGACCGCGACCAGCGCTATCGCAGCCTCGTACAGGCCGCGGAGGTGCCGGAAGGCGACCACCAGCAGCGCGACCAGGGCCAGCAGAGCCACCGCGTCGCCGGCCGAGGCGTGGACGAGGACGGCGGGCACGAGGGGAGCCTAGGGGCCGCCGCCCCGGGCCTCGCGGTGCTCTCCGGCAGGATGGATCCATGACCGAGCACCGTCGGAGAAGCCCGGGAGGTACCAGCGTTCCGCCAACGGGATGGTCGGCGCGATGGTGGTCCTGCGTGGTGCTCGTCGGCGGGTTCGTCGGGGTTCAGGCGCTCGGCCGCGACCACGACGTCGAGCCGGTGCGGACCGTCGACTACCGGCCGGTGGCCGACCAGGCGCGGACGGCGGGGACGCTGTTCGTGCTCGCGCCCGACCCGATGCCCGAGGGGTGGCGCGCGACGAGCGTGAGCTACACGCCGGGCCGTGCGCCGACCTGGCACCTCGGGATGCTGACCGACCAGGGCTCGTACGTCGGCATCGAGGAGTCGCTGGCCACGGAGCAGGACGTGGTCGACGAAGTTCGTCGACCCCGACGCCGAGCGCGGCGACAAGGTGCGGCTGCGTGGGCTGACCTGGCAGGTGTGGACCGACAGCGGCGGCGACTACGCGCTGGTCCTGAGCACGCGCAAGCAGACCGTGCTGGTCGGTGGCTCGGCCGGCGAGAACGACGTGCGAGCCCTGGTCGGCCGGCTGTCGTTGGGCAACCTGCGCGCGGGCGCCTAGTGTCCTAGTCCGGCCTCGCCCTCGGCGCCGGCGATCGCGGCGTCGAGCTTCGCTCCGGGCGCCGTCGAGCCAGGTCTGGCAGACCTGCGCCAGCTTCTCGCCGCGCTCCCACAGCGCGATCGACTCGGCGAGGCCGTCGCCGCCCTGCTCGAGGCGTCGTACCACCTCGACCAGCTCGTCGCGCGCCTCCTCGTAGGAGAGCTGCTTGCCGGGGTCCTTGCCGGGGTCTCTGCTCAGGCATCGTCGGTCCCTTCGGTCCGGTGCTGGTCACGGTGGCGGCGATCCGGCCGTCGGCGACGCGCACGTCGAGGAGGTCGCCGGCGCCCGACCGATGCCGGGTCGGTGACCACGTCGCCGTCGGCGGTCTGCACGACCGCGTAGCCGCGCCGCAGGGTCGAGAGCGGCGACAGGCTGCGCACCCGCGCCAGCCGGTGGCCGAGGTCGTCGGCGGCCCGGTCGAGCCGGTGCGCGACGGTACGACGGGCGCGCTCGCGCAGCGCCTCGACCTCGCAGCGAGCGTTCGGCGAGCCCGCCGCGCGGGTCGGCCAGCGCGGGTCGGCTGCGCAGCGCGGCGAGGAGCTGCCGCTCAGCGGCCGAGCACGTTGCGGACCGCGAGGCGGCCGCGCTCGCGCATCTGGAGCACGCGCTGCGCCTCCTCGGCGACGTCGGGCACGACCCGCTTGGCGGCGTCGGTCGGCGTCGAGGCGCGCAGGTCGGCGACCAGGTCGAGCAGCGGGCTGTCCGGCTCGTGGCCGATCGCGGAGACGACCGGCGTGGTCAGCGCGAACACCGCCCGCACCAGCGCCTCGTCGGAGAACGGCAGCAGGTCCTCGACCGAGCCGCCACCACGGGCGACCACGATCACGTCGACCTCCGGGTCGGCGTCGAGCCGGCGCACGGCGTCGATCACGTCGCGCGCGGCGTTCACCCCCTGCATGGCGGCGTACCGGACCTCGAACCGCACCGCCGGCCAGCGTCGGGTCGCATTGTCGAGCACGTCGCGCTCGGCGGCGCTGTTCTGCGCGGTCACCAGGCCGATCGTGCGGGGCAGGAACGGCAGCGGTCGCTTGCGCTCGTCGGCGAAGAGCCCCTCGGCGGCCAGCAGCTGGCGGCGCTGCTCGAGCCGGGCCAGCAGCTCGCCGAGCCCGACCATGCGGATCTCTCGCGCCTGGAGGCTGAGCGTGCCGCGGTTGGCGTAGTACGATCGGCTTGGCGTGGATCACGACGCTCGCCCCCTCGACCAGCGGCGTGGCCAGCGAGTCGGCGAGCTGGCGGTTGCAGGTGACCTGCACCGAGATGTCGGCGAGCTTGTCGCGCAGCGTCATGAACACCGTCGCCAGGCCCTGCCGGCGGCTGATCTGGGTGACCTGCCCCTCCACCCACACGGTGCCCAGCCGGTCGATCCAGCCGCCGATCGCCTGTGCGATCGCCCGCACCGGCGCCGGGGACTCGGGGGAGGTGTCCATCGCCACCCGCCCGAGCCTAGATCCCCGCTCGTCGAGTGCTGCCTCCGACTCCGTTGAGTGGTGTCTCGCGCTCCTGTGAGTGGTGGGTCCAGTCCCTCGGCGTACACGCAGGCCGGGCCGGAGGCGCATCTCGAAGGTGCCGGAGGCACAACTCAACGAATTGCCGGGTCCACCTACGATGGACGCCATGACCACCGATCTGGGCACCCCGTCCGTGCTGCCTCCCGGCGACGCCGAACGAGCGGTGCTGCTGGCCGCCCCGCGCGGCTACTGCGCCGGTGTCGACCGGGCCGTGATCACCGTGGAGAAGGCGCTCGACCTGTACGGCGCAGCCGGTCTACGTGCGCAAGCAGATCGTGCACAACAAGCACGTCGTGTCCGACCTCGAGTCCCGCGGCGCGGTGTTCGTCGAGGAGCTCGACGAGGTGCCCGAGGGCGCCACGGTCGTCTTCTCCGCCCACGGCGTCTCGCCGGTCGTGCACCAGCAGGCGCAGGAGCGCGGCCTGAAGACGATCGACGCCACCTGCCCGCTGGTGACCAAGGTGCACCACGAGGCGAAGCGGTTCGCCGAGCGACGACTACGACATCCTGCTGATCGGCCACGAGGGCCACGAGGAGGTCGAGGGCACCGCGGGCGAGGCACCCGACCACATCCAGCTCGTGCAGGGCCCGGGCGACGTCGACGCGATCGCAGGTGCGCGACCCGGACAAGGTGGCCTGGCTCTCGCAGACCACGCTGTCGGTCGACGAGACGCTGGAGACCGTCGACGCGATCCGCGAGCGCTTCCCGCAACCTCCTCGACCCGCCGTCCGACGACATCTGCTACGCCACCCAGAACCGTCAGCTCGCGGTCAAGGAGATCGCCCGCGACTGCCGACCTCCTGATCGTGGTCGGCTCGGGCAACTCCTCCAACTCGGTGCGCCTGGTCGAGGTCGCGCTCGAGGCCGGCGCCAAGGCGTCGTACCGCGTCGACGACGCCAGCGAGATCGACGAGGCCTGGCTCGACGGCGTCGACGACCGTCAGCGTCACGTCGGGCGCGTCGGTGCCCGAGGACCTGGTCGACGGCGTGCTGTCGTTCCTCGCCGAGCGGGGCTACCCCGACGCCCAGGCCGTGCACACGGCCGAGGAGTCGCTGATCTTCGCGCTGCCGCCTGAGCTGCGGCGCGACCTGCGCGCGGCCGCGCAGGTAGCCGGTCGTGGCCCGCTACTTCGACGTCCACCCGGTCGACCCGCAACCTCGCGCGATCGGCCAGGTCGTCGAGCTGCTGCGCGACGACGGGCTGGTCGCCTACCCGACCGACTCCGGCTACGCGCTCGGTATCCGGCTCGGCAACCGCGACGGCCTCGACCGGATCCGCGACATCCGGCGGCTCGACAGCAAGCACCACTTCACCCTGGTCTGCAAGGACTTCGCGCAGATGGGCCAGCTCGTGCACCTCGACAACGCGGCCTTCCGCGCGGTCAAGGCGGCGACTCCCGGCGCCTACACGTTCATCCTGCCGGCGACACCGGAGGTGCCGAAGAGCGTTCCTGCACCCCAAGAAGCGCACCGTGGGCGTGCGGATCCCTGACCATCGCGTGGTCTCCGCGCTGCTCGCCGAGCTCGACGAGCCGCTGCTCTCCTCGACCCTGATCCTGCCCGGGCAGGACGACGCGATGACCCAGGGCTGGGAGATCAAGGAGGAGCTGGATCAGCTGCTCGACGCGGTGCTCGACGGCGGCGAGACGTCGTCGGAGCCGACCACGGTCGTCGACTTCTCCTCCGGCTCGGCCGAGGTGACCCGCGTCGGCGGCGGCGACGTCTCCAGGTTCGCGTAGGAGTACGGCGACGCCTCGCGCTCGGCCCGGTCGCGGCGCACGTGCGTGATCCGGTGCCGGATCGCCAGCACCACGAGCGTGATGACGACGCCCGCGAACAGCGCGCCCGAGTGGTGCGCGAGCCCGGACACGACCGCCTGCACGAACGTGTCGTTGGCCAGTGCCACTGCCTGGCGGTCGACGACTGCGAGCAGCAGAGAGATCCCGAGCAGCAGGAACGGCGGCATCACCCCGACCCGGAAGAACCCGCTCGGGTGGACGGCGAGCGCGACGCCGATGCACAGCGCCACGAAGCCGATGTCGAAAAGCCAGCCGAGCCTGCCCGTCACGAGCACGTCGGCGGCGACCAGGAGGACGCACACGGTGACCGCCAGCCGGTTGACCCGACCGCCGGACATCCGGCCCTCTTCCCACAGCGTGGGTGCGTTCACGCGATCAAGGTAGGGCTCGGCGGACCTCGCTTCCCGGCGGCGCGCCGTCGTACAGGCCGGGAAGCATCTCGCGCTGCTCGGCCACCTCCTCCAGCAGCTCGACCGCGGACAGCGCCCGCGGGGACTCGGCCACCGGCCGCGGTGCGTCGAGGTCGGCGGCCGGTGACCCCGAGCTCGCCGAACTGGCGTGCAGTCACCAGCACGCGCGCCTCCAGCGACCCGACGGTCGCGTTGTAGGCCTCGACCGAGCTCCGCAGCGACCGCCCGAGCTTGTCGAGATGGCTGCCCATCACGCCGAGCCGGTCGTGCAGGTCGCGGCCGAGGGCGTGGATCTCGCGGGTGCGCTCGGCCAGCGTCGCGTGCGACCAGCCCATCGCGACAGTGCGCAGCAGGGCGATCAGCGTGGTCGGCGTCGCCAGCACGACGTGCTTCTCTGCGGCCCGCTCGATCAGGTCGGGCTCGGCGTCGAGGGCGGCCGACAGGAACGCCTCGCCGGGCACGAACAGCACCACGAACTCCGGAGTCTCAGGCAGCGCCCGCCAGTAGGCCTTTGCGGACAGCGTGTCCGCGTGCGCGCGCAGCTGCCGCGCATGGCGCCGCAGGTGGCCCGCGTGCTCGTCGGGGTCGTCGGTCGAGGTGGCGTCGAGGAAGGCGTCGAGCGGCACCTTCGCGTCGACCACGACGCTGCGACCACCGGCCAGGTGCACGACGACGTCGGGGATCTGTGTGCCGTCGTCACCGGTGACGCGGGCCTGCTCGGTGAAGTCGCAGCGGTCGACCAGCCCAGCCAGCTCGACACAGCGGCGCAGGTGCAGCTCGCCCCAGCGGCCACGCACCTGTGGCTTGCGCAGCGCCGTCGACAGCGCCCCGGTCTCGCGGCGGAGCAGGTCGGTGCTGTGCCGGACGTCGAGCACCTGCTCGCGCAGCTGGCTCTGCCAGGAGACGCCCTGGTGGGCGAGGTCCTGCATCTTTTCGTGGAGCCGGTCGAGGCCTTGGAGGACCTCGGCGCTCTCCAGCCGACCGTCGACGTACGACGGGCGTCCGCGCATCCAGAGCCACCCGAGCGCCGCCCCGACCCCGAGGCCGAGCGCGAGAGTGAGGAGGACGGTCAGTGGCTCCATGCGTCCAATGGTGCACGGCACCACCGACAGGTGGAGCTCGGGAGGCCGCACCCATGCTGTGAGCGGGGCGCCGGCCCCTCCCGCCGGGCGCACCACCCAGCCCACCCCAGCGCCCGCCGGGAGGGGCCGCCGCCCCGCCCGGATCGCGCGCGGCCGCTAGCCGAGGTCGACGATCACCGGGGCGTGGTCGGAGGCGCCGGTGCCGGCGCGCTCGTCGCGGTCGATCGAGGCCCCGGTGACGCGCTGCGCGAACGACGGTGACCCGAGGACGAAGTCGATGCGCATGCCGCGGTTGCGCTCGAAGCGCTGCCGGTAGTAGTCCCAGTACGTGAAGACGTTCGGGCCCGGGGCATGCGGGCGCACGACGTCCGTCCAGCCGTCGTCGAGGAACGCCCGGAACGCCGCCCGCTCAGGGCGGGGTCACGTGCGTGTCCTTCGCGAACGCCGCCATGTCGAAGACGTCATCGTCCTGCGGGGCGATGTTCCAGTCGCCGACCAGCGCCACCGGCGCCTCCCGCCAGCTCGACGCCGCCTCGCGCAGCCGGGCCAGCCAGTCGAGCTTGTACACGTAGTGCGGGTCATCGACCTTGCGCCCGTTGGGGACGTAGAGCGACCAGATCCGCACCCCACCGCAGCTCGCCCCGATCGCCCGCGCCTCTGCGACAGCCTCGGGCTCGCCCCACTCCGGCATCCCGGGGAAACCGACGGTGACGTCCTCGATCCCGACCCGGCTGATCACCGCGACGCCGTTCCACTGGTTGTAGCCGGCCGCCGCCACGTCGTACCCGAGCGACTGCAGGCCCATCAGCGGGATCTGGTCCTGACGGGCCTTGGTCTCCTGGAGCGCGAGGACGTCGATCTCGTGTCGCTGGAGGAGGGCCTCGACGCGGTCGATCCGCGACCGGATGGAGTTCACGTTCCAGGTGGCGATACGCATCCGCTCAACCTAGTGCCGCTTCCCGTGCCGTAGCGTTCGCACCATGACCCCGACGGGTGCACGCGTCGCGGCCGGGCTGGTCCACGCGTACACGGCGACCGGTGCGGTCCTTGCCCTGCTGATGGTGAACTTCGCCTACGAGGGCGAGGAGCGAGCCGTCCTCTGGCTCTTCCTGGCCGCGATGGTCGTCGACGGCAGCGACGGGCTCCTGGCGCGTCACTTCCAGGTCAAGACGGTGATGCCCGGCTTCGACGGGGCGCTGCTGGACAACATCGTCGACTACATGACCTACGCCTTCGCGCCGATGGTGCTGCTCTGGGCCAACGGCTACCTGCCGGACGGCGTGCTCGGCGGCGTGGTCGCCGCCGTACCGCTGCTGGCGTCCTGCTACCAGTTCTGCCGCTCCGACGCGAAGACCGACGACCACTTCTTCCTCGGCTTCCCGAGCTACTGGAACGTGGTCGCGTTCTACGCCATCGTGGCCGGCTTCGGCATCGGCCTCACCACCCTGGTGATCGTGGTCTGCACGGTGCTGGTGTTCGTGCCGGTGAAGTACCTCTACCCCTCGCGCACCGAGAAGCTCTGGTACCTCAACATGGCACTGTCGGTGCTCTGGATGGCCGTGTACGCCGTGATCGTGGCGCTGATGCCGGACCAGCCGACGTGGCTGATCGTGCTGTCCCTGATCTACCCCGTCTACTACGTCGGTGTGAGCCTCTGGCTGACCGTGACGTTCCGGGGCGGTGACCGGCGCCCTGCTTTGATCAAGGCATGAGTCGCGGCGTCATACAAGGCATGCTCGTAGGGGCCATCGTGCTCGACGTGGCCTTCTGGTCGGTCTGGTTCACGAACCGCGACTTGCTGGCCAGCGAGCACAGCCGGGCGTACTACGACTTCGAGAACGCCTTCCCGCTAGCCGACCTGTGGCTCGGGCTCGCCTGTCTCTTCGCGCTGGTCACGATGCGCCGGAGGAGACCCTCGGCACTGTTCTGGCTGCTCTGCGCCGGCAGCGCGGGGGTGTACCTGCTCTGCATGGACTTCCTGTACGACGTGGACCACGGCATCTTCGGCCAGGGCTCGGCCGGCGTGATCGAGGGCCTGATCGTGCTGGTGACGCTGGTGTTCTCGGTGACCGTGCTGCGGTGGTCGTGGATGCACCGGGGCGAGCTGCTCAGTGAGACGGGCGCATCCTGAGGTGATGGACGAAGTCCGCACCCTCCTCGCCGCCAAGCTCGCCGAGATCGACGCCCAGATGACGACCATGGCGGCGCCACCTTCCGAGCAGAGCAACATCTCGTTCGGCAAGCGCGTCGGCGACGGCACCCAGATGGCGGTCGACCGGCTCGCACAGGTCGGGGTGCACGAGAAGCTGCGGATCACGCGCGCCGACGTGGTCCGGGCCCTGGCCAAGCTGGAGGAGGGCACCTACGGCGTGTGCGACGTCTGCGGGAAGCCGATCCCCGCAGGACGGCTCGAGGTGCACCCCTGGGCCGTGCTGTGCGTCGCGGACGCCGGGCGCGGCCAGCGGTCGTAGCACGTCCGGTGTAGCACCAAGGTCCGATGGCGGATGCACCAGCCGGCAAGCGATAAATGAGTCACCCCAACTCAGCCGGAGGTTTTGACCATGAACAAGATCGCAGCAATCGCAACCACCACCGTCCTCGCCGCGGGCGGGCTCACCGGACTCGCCGGACTCACCGCGACCGCCGACGCGGCACCGGGCGCCTTCGCCAGCCAGGCCGTGCGCGCCGCCCTGGGCGCCTCGCAGGCGGGTGACGACCACGGCCGTCACAGCACGCATCCCGAGCCCGGCGACGACCGCGGCAGCCACGCCGAGCCCGGCGACGACCACGGCAGCCACGCCGAGCCCGGCGACGACCACGGCAGCCACGCCGAGCCCGGCGACGACCACGGCAGCCACGCCGAGCCCGGCGACGACCACGGCAGCCACGCCGAGCCCGGCGACGACCACGGCAGCCACGCCGAGCCCGGCGACGACCACGGCAACCACGCCGAGCCCGGCGACGACCACGGCAACCACGCCGAGCCCGGCGACGACCACGGCAACCACGCCGAGCCCGGCGACGACCACGGTGGCGACGACAGCGGCTGGCCGACGACAGCGGCAGCGGTCACGGTGGCCACGGTGGCGACGACGGCGGCAGCGGCCACGGCGGTCACGGCTCCGACGACTGACCCCTCCTGATCCCTTCGCAACACCCCCTTGTCGGCACCGCCGGTTCCAGCACCGGCGGTGCCGACACCCTTGTGTCTGGGGGAGGATGGGTCAGCCATGACCCTCCTCGACAGCATCCGCGCCGGCGAGATCGATGCGGACAGCCTCTTCGAGGCGTTCGAGACCTGGGCCGACGACCAGGGTCTGAGCCTCTACCCGGCGCAGGAGGAGGCGCTGCTGGAGATCTTCACCGGCGCCAACGTGATCCTCTCCACGCCCACCGGCACCGGCAAGAGCCTGGTCGCCACCGGCGCGCACCTGGTCGCGCTTGCCGAGGGACGGCGCACGTTCTACACGGCGCCGATCAAGGCGCTCGTCTCCGAGAAGTTCTTCGACCTGATCGACGTCTTCGGCGCCGACAACGTCGGCATGCTCACCGGTGACGCCGCGGTCAACGCCCGGGCGCCGCTGATCTGCTGCACCGCCGAGGTGCTCGCCAACATCGCGCTCCGCGAGGGAGCGGCCGCCGACATCGGTCAGGTGGTGATGGACGAGTTCCACTTCTACTCCGAGCCCGACCGCGGCTGGGCCTGGCAGGTGCCACTGATCGAGCTGCCTCGGGCCCAGTTCCTGCTGATGTCCGCGACACTCGGCGACGTCACCCGCTTCGTGGACGATCTCACCCGACGCACCGGGCGCCCGACCGCCGTGGTCAGCAGTGCCGTGCGCCCGGTGCCGCTGAGCTACCAGTGGGCGCTGACGCCGATCCACGAGACGCTCGAGGAGCTGCTCACCACGCACCAGGCGCCGGTGTACGTCGTGCACTTCACCCAGGCCTCCGCCCTCGAGCAGGCGCAGGCGCTGACCAGCATCAACGTCTGCACCCGCGAGGAGAAGGACCGGATCGCCGAGCTGATCGGCGGCTTCCGGTTCAGCCCCGGCTTCGGGAAGACCCTGTCCCGGCTGGTGAAGCACGGCATCGGCGTGCACCACGCGGGCATGCTGCCGAAGTACCGCCGACTCGTCGAGCAGCTCGCCCAGGCGGGTCTGCTCAAGGTGATCTGCGGCACCGACACGCTCGGGGTCGGGATCAACGTGCCGATCCGCACCGTCGTGTTCACCGGGCTCTCCAAGTACGACGGGCGGCGGCAGCGGCTGCTCAAGGCCCGCGAGTTCCACCAGATCGCCGGGCGGGCGGGCCGGGCGGGGTACGACACCGCGGGCACGGTCGTCGTACAGGCGCCGGAGCACGTGGTCGAGAACCACAAGAACCTGGCCAAGGCCGGCGACGACCCGAAGAAGATCCGCAAGGTGCAGCGCAAGAAGGCGCCCGAGGGACAGGTCATCTGGACCGAGGAGATCTTCCAGCGGCTGGTCGGCGTCCGAGCCGGAGCCGCTCGTGTCCCGGATGCGGGTCAGCCACGCGATGCTGCTCAACGTGATCGCCCGCGAGGGCAACCCGCTGGAGGCGATGCGCCGGCTGCTCCGTGACAACCACGAGGACGGCCGCGCGCAGGTGCGGCTGGTGCGGCGGGCGGTCGCCCAGCACCGAGCCCTGCTCGCCGCCGGGGTGGTCGTCCCGGTCGATCCGCCGGACGACGACGGACGCACGGTGCGGCTGGTCGACGACCTGCAGCTCGGGTTCGCGCTCAACCAGCCGCTGTCGACGTTCGCGCTCGGTGTCTTCGACGTGCTCGACCCGGAGGAGCCGACGTACGCCCTCGACGTGGTGTCCGTGATCGAGGCGACCCTCGACGACCCGCGGACGGTGCTCGGCGCGCAGGAGCACAAGGCGCGCGGCGAGGCGATCGGCGAGATGAAGGCCGAGGGCATCGAGTACGACGAGCGGATGGAGCTGCTCGAGGAGGTGTCGTGGCCGAAGCCGCTCGAGGAGCTGCTCATGCACACCTACGAGGTCTACCGGCGCAGCCACCCGTGGGTCTCCGAGGACGCCCTGTCGCCGAAGTCGGTGGTGCGCGACATGTACGAGCGCGCGATGACCTTCGCTGAGTACGTCGCGTTCTACGGCCTGACGCGCTCCGAGGGGCTGGTGCTGCGCTACCTCGGCGACGCCTACCGCGCGCTGCGACAGACCGTGCCGGACAGCGTGCGCAGCGACGAGCTGGACGACATCGAGGTGTGGCTGGGCGCGATCGTGAGGCAGACCGACTCGAGCCTGCTCGACGAGTGGGAGTCGCTCACGTCGCCGGTGGTCGCCGGCTCATCCTCGGTGGTCGAGCCTGTCGAGAGCCGCCTCACCGCCAACATCCGCGCCTTCACCGTGCTGGTCCGCAACGCGATGTTCCGCCGCGTCGAGTGGGCCGCGCGGCGTCGTACCGCCGAGCTGACGGAGTCGTCCTCCTGGTCCGAGGAGGAGTGGGCCGAGGCGCTGGAGGAGTACTTCGCCGACCACGACTCCATCGACACCGGCCCCGACGCTCGGGGCCCGCGGATGCTGCTGCTCGAGAAGGCACCGCACGCGTGGGAGGTGCAGCAGATCCTCGGCGACCCCGCCGGTGACCACGACTGGCGGATCACCGCGCACGTTGACCTCACCGCCTCCGACGAGGAGGGCGAGCTGGTGCTCGACGTGACCGGACTGACCCGGCTGTGACCCCCCAAGGTTGGGTGGGCTTGCCCGAAGGTCTCATTGACAGTGGCCGAAGGTCTCATCGACAAACTCGGGGCCGTAGCGGATGATCGGCCCCGAGGGCTAGGCATGACCAACGGAAGCGGATCGACATGAAGACTCCCCGAACCCAGGTCTCGGTCTTGGGGAAACTCGGCCTTGCCCTGCTTCTCTCACTGGTCGCGGTCCTCGCCACCGCGGGGGGCGCATCGGCGCTCCCGACTGCCGAGTTCACGTTCGCGCCGTCGACGCCCGCGCTGGGACAGCCGGTGTCGTTCAACTTCACGGGCACCTGCGACAACCCGCCGTGCACGATCAGCTGGCGATGGTTCCAGACCGGCGGCAGTCATCTGGGCACCGCCATGGGGTCGGGCCCGAACATCACCTACACGTTCCCGGGTGCCGGCACGTACAGCGTCGTCGCGGAGATCACCAACTCAGGCTCGACGCACGGGTCTGCGACCGCGACCCACAGCCTGACCGTCCAGGACACCTTCCAGGACTTCGACCGTCAGGTGCGGTACGACGGGTGGAGCGGTGTGGCCGACAAGAACGCAAGCACCGGCGGCTACCGGACGGCATCCGCGACCACCGAACTGGCCTCCTACGGGTTCACCGGCACCGAGGTCACCTACGTCGGCCGGACCGGGCCCAACAGGGGCATCGCCTCCGTCTCGATCGCCGGATCGCCGACCAGGCTCGTGGACCTCTACTCGCCCCGCGTCGGCACCATCTCGTTGCCGGTGACGGGGCTGACTGACGCCACCCACCGGATCCGGGTCAAGCCGACCGGCACCAAGAACCCCGCCTCGACCGGCACGTTCGTGAACGTCGACGAGTTCGCCGTGGGTGCGACGCGGGTCGACGACCGCGCCTCGGTGATCACCTACAGCAGCTGGCTGGGCTCGCGGAACACCAACGCAAGCGGTGGTTCCGTGCGGCGCAGCTCGACCCCGGGCGCCAGCACGGCGTTCACGTTCACCGGGACGTCCGTGACCTGGCTGAGCGTGCAGGGCCCCAGCCAGGGTCTCGCCGACGTGTTCATCGACGGCCAGCGCGTCGAGACGGTCGACGGATACGCCGCCAGGACCACCTGGCAGGTCGCCCACACCTACGCCGGGCTGACGAACGCCCGGCACGTCATCCGCGTCGTGGTGCGGGGCGCCCACAACCCGAACAGCACGGGTGACCGGGTCACCAGCGACGCCTTCGTCCTGAGCTGACCGGGGTCGCTCGTCCGCGGAGGCGGTCGGCCGAGCCGATTCGTGTCGGCCCGCCGACGTCCGTAGAGTTGCCGCCCGTGGCACTCACCATCGGCATCGTCGGACTCCCCAACGCGGGCAAGTCGACCCTCTTCAACGCCCTGACCAAGAACCACGTCCTCGCGGCGAACTACCCGTTCGCGACGATCGAGCCGAACGTCGGCGTGGTCGGCGTCCCGGACGACCGCCTGGGCACGCTCGCCGGGATCTTCTCCTCGGCCAAGATCCTGCCCGCGACCGTCGAGTTCGTGGACATCGCCGGCATCGTCAAGGGCGCCTCCGAGGGGGAGGGGCTGGGCAACAAGTTCCTCTCGCACATCCGGGAGTCGGCAGCGATCTGCCAGGTGACGCGGGTGTTCCGCGACGAGGACGTCACCCACGTCGACGGCGAGGTCAACCCGGAGTCGGACATCTCCACGATCCAGACCGAGATGATCCTGGCCGACCTGCAGACCGTCGAGAAGGCGATCCCGCGGCTGGAGAAGGAGGCGCGCGGCGACAAGGCGCGCGCCGCCAACCTCGCCGCGACCCAGGAGGCCCGGGAGGCGCTCGAGGCCGGGACCCCGATCCTCGCCACGAAGATCGACCCCGCGCTCGTGCGTGAGCTGTCGCTGCTGACCTCGAAGCCCTACATCTACGTCTTCAACTGCGACGCCGACGAGCTCGGCGACGAGGCGCTCAAGGAGCAGATGCGCAAGATCGTGGCGCCCGCCGAGGCGATCTTCCTCGACGCCAAGTTCGAGGCCGAGCTGGTCGAGCTCGGCGACGACGACGAGGCCCGCGAGATGCTCGCCGAGATGGGCGTCGACGAGCCCGGCCTCGACGTACTCGCGCGGGTCGGGTTCGACACCCTCGGCCTGCAGACCTACCTGACCGCCGGCCCCAAGGAGGCCCGCGCCTGGACGATCCGGAAGGGCGCCACCGCCCCCGAGGCCGCCGGCGTGATCCACACGGACTTCCAGAAGGGCTTCATCAAGGCCGAGATCGTGTCGTTCGACGACCTCGTGGCCGCCGGGTCGATGGCCTCCGCGAAGTCCGCGGGGAAGGTGCGCATGGAGGGCAAGGACTACGTGATGGCCGACGGGGACGTCGTAGAGTTCCGCTTCAACGGCGGGGTGGGAAGGGGGAGGTCAACGGCGTCCCGTTCGCCGCCAACGCCAGCGGCCTGCTCTACAACGAGCAACTGTTCGCCAAGTACAAGGTCGCGGTGCCGACGACCTTCGACGAGCTGATCGCCGCCGCCAAGACGTTCAAGAGCGCAGGCGTCACGCCCGTTCTACGGCATGCTCGCCGACGCCTGGACCGCGCAGTCGCCGTTGGCGCCGCTGTCCGCCCAGCTCCAGCCGCAGCGACTTCTTCGAGGAGCGCTTCGCGGGCAAGACCACGTTCGCTCAAGGCTGGGACAGCACCGCCACGGAGCTCGGCGAGCTGTTCGAGTACACCCAGCCCGACCCGCTGTCGAAGGGTTACGAGGACGGGACCGCGGCATTCGCCCGCGGGGAAGTCGGCGATGCTGCTGCTCGGCAGTTACGCCGTCCCGCAGATCCGGCTCGGCAAGCCCAAGTTCACCGTCGGCAGCATGGCCCTGCCGGCGACCGACGACCCGGCGAAGACCACCCTGGTCTCCGGCGTCGACGTGGTGCTGACGGCCTCTCGCAACGGAGCGCACCCGCAGGAAGTCAATGAAGTTCATCGAGTTCCTCATGCGACCGACGGTGATGAGCGACTACTGCAAGGCGCAGGTCGCCATCCCGACGCTGAACGGGCTGACCAACGACGACCCCGCCCTCGTCGGGGTGCAGCGCTACATCGACTCGGGACGGATCGTCGGCTTCACCGACCACCAGTTCATCCCCGCGATCCCGCTGGCGCCGCTGCTCCAGAAATTCGTGCTGGACCGCGACGAGACGCAGATTCCTCAATGGACTCGACGACAACTGGGACCAGGTCGCCCAACGCCGCACCTGGGGGCTCGGAGCGGTGAACTCATGACCGCGACGAAAACACCGATCGACAGGCGCCCGACCGGCGACTCGCCGCCGCAGTCGGGCCCGCCGCGCCAGCGGCGATCCATCGCGCCCGCGCGTTCTACTGGATGGTGCTGCCGGCGTTCGTCCTGTTCTTCGTGTTCCACACGATCCCGGTGCTCCAGGGCGTCTTCTACAGCTTCACCGACTCGCCCGGCTACGGCCCGTGCAGCTTCGTCGGTCTGAGCAACTACGTGGCGCTGTTCACCGACCCACGAGTGCGTGCACGCCTACTGGTTCACGTTCCTGATCGCCGTCGTCGCGACCGATCCTCGTCAACATCGTCTCGCTGGCGATCGCGATCGGCGCTCAACGGCAAGATCAAGTTCAAGACGACCCTGCGCGGTGTCTACTTCATCCCTTACGTGCTGGCGATCCTCGTCGTCGGGCTACATCTTCAACTACCTGTTCTCCAACTCGTTGCCGGCTCTCGGCGAGAAGCTCGGCATCGACTTCTTGGCGACATCGCTGCTGACCGAAGGCAAGCACGGCGTGGATCGCCATCGTCATCCTCGCGGTCTGGCAGTCGGCCGCGTTCAACATCATCATCTACATCGCCGGACTCCAGACCGTGCCCGCCGAGCTCTACGAGGCGGCAGCGCTCGACGGCGCGTCGTCCTGGAAGCAGTTCCGCAGCATCACGTTCCCGATGATCGCTGGGGTTCTTCGCCATCAACATGGTGCTGTCGCTCAAGGGGTTCCTGCAGATCTTCGACCACATCGTCGCCCTGACCGGCGGCGGCCCGGGCACCGACACCGAGTCCGTGGCTCTGCTGATCTACAAGGGCGGCTTCCAGGGCGGGGAGTTCGGCTACCAGAGCGCGAACTCCGTGGTCTTCTTCATCGTCATCGTCGCGTTCTCGATCGTCCAGCTCCGTGTCCTCCAGCGCCGGGAGATGGACTTCTGATGTCGGTACCAATCGAGCGAGGAGACGGCACCGGTCGGCGTCGAGGCGCCCACGAGCACCAGTCCAGCCGTCCGGACCGACGGACAGCAGGTCAACTGGTGGCTCACCGCGCTGCTGATCGTCGCTGTCCGCTGACCATCGCCGTCCCGATGTACTTGGCGGTCGTCACCGCGCTCAAGACCCCCGACCAGCTCGGCGGCACCGGGTTCGGCCTGCCGAACCCGGTCCGCTGGGCGCAACTTCTCCGACGCCTGGACGCTGACGAACTTCCCGCCCGCGGCCCTGAACAGCGCGATCATCACGGTCGGCGCCGTGGTCCTCACGCTGCTCACCAACTCGATGGTGGCCTACGCGATCGCCCGCAACATGCACCGGCGATTCTTCAAGGCGCTGTACTTCTACTTCGTCTCCGCGCTGTTCGTGCCGTTCCCGATCATCATGCTGCCGGTCGCCAAGCAGACCGCGCTCCTGCACCTCGACAACCGGTTGGGCCTGATCCTGCTGTACGTCGTGTACGGCCTGGCGTTCAACATCTTCATCTTCACGGCCTACATCCACTCGATCCCGCGTGACCTGGAGGAGGCCGCGGCCATCGACGGCGCCTCCACCTGGGGCATCTTCTGGAGGGTCATCTTCCCGCTGCTGGCGCCGATGAACGCGACCGTCGGGATCCTGACCTGCGTGTGGGCGTGGAACGACTTCCTGCTGCCGCTCGTCATCCTCTCCGATCCCGAACTCCGCGACCCTGCCGCTGGTCCAGTACGTCTTCCAGAGCCAGTTCCAGACCAACTATCCCGCGGCCTTCGCCAGCTACCTGATGGCGATGGCCCCGCTGCTCATCGTCTACGTCTTCGCGCAGCGCTGGGTCATCTCCGGCGTCACCCGAGGGGCGGTCAAATAGCCGTACCGACCAAGCCCGTCGGCGGCGCGGGACTCGGATTTCCCGTGCCGTCGTCGTCGCCCACGACCCTCCCGAGTACCCACTCGGGCTGACCGCACCCAAGGAGTACCGAAGATGCTGTTCCCTCCGGCGAAGGGTGACCCCGGGCCAACGACCCAGATGGCCCTGGATACCGACACCTACCCCGATCGGCTGCCCCTAGTCCGGTGGGTGGGTGTCACCGGGCCAGGGAGCAGTGAAGAGACCTCCCTGTTGAATCTGCTGGGTCAGCACCGCGGGATCCCGCTGCTTGTCGAACACGCGCACGGTGCATTCGAGCGCCCTGGGCTCCGCGGTCACCGCCTCGCGAAGAGCAGCGGCCGTTGCTCCCGCGACATTGCCGGGCGTTCGTGGTCGACCGCCTTTCGACCGGTTCGGGTCGAGCAGTCCGCAACAAGGGTGGTCCTGGAGGCTGAGGACAAGATCGCTGACCTCGCCTTGCGCACCGAGGTCGAAGCCCTGACGGGTGGCGCGCTGCGAGCACGACACACGCTCACCAACGTCGCCGGGATGCCGTACATCCTCGAGGGGCTGGAGGTGACATTTCCACTGCCGGCAGAGACTGGCGAGATCCTGGACTTCACCGGTCGCCACGAGGGCGAGCGCGCGCCTCAGCGCCACGCCGTGGCCGATGGCACATGGCTGCGGGAGTCCCGGCGGGGCAAACCCGGCCTGGACAGTGCCAGCGTGGTGGCGGCCGGGACCTCCGGTTTCGGCTTCGATCACGGGGACGTACTGACCACGTCTGTTGCCGGCAGCGCCAACTCGGTGATCACTATCCAGCGTAGCGGCGCCTCGGCAGCGACCGTCAGTGGAGGTGAGCTGCTACTGCCGGGTGAGATGGTGCTGAGCGAGGGCGAGTCCTACACGACCCCGTGGATTGTAGTGGCGGCCTCGGATGCCGGACTCGACCCCGCGGCCTACGCGCTGCACACCTGGCAGCGGAGCCTACCGGCTCACCCCGTCGAGCAGCCGGTAACCCTCAACGTCTGGGAGGCGGTCTACTTCGACCACGATCAGTCAAGGCTTGAGCAACTCGCCGAGCTCGGCGCCCGGGTCGGCGTTGAACGGTTCGTGCTCGACGACGGCTGGTTCCTGGGACGCCGCGACGACACGGCCGGACTCGGCGACTGGTGGGTCGACGAACGGGTGTGGCCGCAGGGTCTCGGCGGCCTGATCGACCGGATCCATGGCCTGGGGATGCAGTTCGGGCTGTGGTTCGAACCCGAGATGGTCAACCCGGACTCAGAGCTCTACCGGGAGCACCCCGACTGGATCCTGTCGGCCGAGGGCAGGGTACCTCTGCAGCACCGCAACCAGTTGGTGCTTGACCTGACCAACTCGGAGGTGTGGGCGTACCTGCGCGACCGGGTAGATGCGATCCTCGGTGAGTACTCGATCGACTACGTGAAGTGGGACCACAACCGGGACCTGCTCGAGGCCGGGAGCACCAGGCACGACTGGGCCCCCGGGGCTCACGCTCAGGGCCAGGCATACTACGCACTGCTCGACGACCTGCGTCGCCGGCACCCGCACGTGCACTGGGAGTCGTGCGCCGCCGGTGGCGGCCGGATCGACCTCGGCGTGATCGAGCGGGTGCAGCGTTTCTGGACCTCGGACATGACCGACTCCCCACGACTGGCGTCCAGGTGATCTCTCTCGCGACACGTGCCACCGCGTTCACGTGTGAATCGGCGCGTTTCCGCAGGTCATCCCTGCAGGAGCGGGGCCGGTCACGACTCCTGGACCACATCGAGACCGGCGGCGACCCGATCTTCTGGGCTGAGCCGGGATGCATGCGTTAACTGTCGATATAGTGGAGGATAACCTCAGTTATATGAGAACTGAGGCGCCGCTCCTCGCTCCGATCTTTCGGTCGGACGGTCAGGCGCGCCTGCTCTCCACATTGTTGCTCACCGGCGACGAACTGAGCGTCACCGATCTGGCCAAGCGGGCCGGCCTGGCCTACCCGACCGTGCACCGCGAGGTGGCGCGCCTGGTGGACGCCGGCATCCTGAGCGAGCGCCAGGTGGGGCGCACGAGGTTGATCCGCGCCAACGACGACAGCCCGCTGGTCGGCCCCCTGCGCGAGATCCTCAGGGTCGCAACCGGCCCGGTGGTGATCCTGGCCGAGGAGCTTGCCCGCATCGACGGGATCGAGTCGGCGTTCCTCTACGGCTCCTTCGCGGCGCGGATGCTCGGGGACGCCGGACCGGCACCGCACGACATCGACGTCATGGTGCTCGGTGACCCCGACGTGGATGCGGTCTACGAGGCGTGCGTTCGGACCGAGGCCGCCGTGCACCGTCCCGTGAACACGACGATCCTCACCCCTGAGGAGTTCGCGGCGACCTCCGGGTTCCTGGACAACGTGCGCTGCGGCCCGGCCGTCGCCGTGATCGGGGAGCTGCCGTGGCACTGACTCCGCGCACCCGCGTCCAGCAGGCGACGGGGCTCGCGCTGGTCGAGGCGCGACGTCTCGATGTCGTGCCAGCAGGCGTCGGGCGTGGCCAGTGGATCTGCGGTACGCCCGCCAGTGACTCCGGGTGTCGCTGTTGCCGGGTAATCTGAGGACATGGTGAATTCCGCTCTGCAGTCAGCCATCGAGGCCATGAGCCTCGATGAGCGCTTGGAGCTGGTCGAGTACGTCGAGAGCACGGTCGACTCGGCGCCCATCGGAGTCACCGAGGAACAGAAGGCGATGATCCGGTCGCGGGCGGCCGAGCTGCAGGGGGACCCATCGATCGGCCTGACCTGGGACGAGTTGGACGCCCGGATGGGCTCTCGCTGGAAGTGACCCGCCGTCGACTGATCTTCCACCCCAAGGTTGAGGAAGATCTCGACGCGATCATCGCCCACTACGCTGCGCGCGATCCTGCGCTTCCGGGTCGGGAGCATCTGGTGGCTTTGGGGTCGTCTTTCGTCTCTGTCGGCGAGATCCGGTGAACGCTCATCTCGGTCATGCACATGATCTTTCGGAGACGCCGGTGAGCGGCTGTACGTAATGTGGAGAACATGGTTGCAGGTAGCACCCGGCCGATGGACTAATGGTGCGGTGCCTCGCGCTATCAAGTTGATCCGTGCCTCGGCCCTCTCCGAGATCGCTCAGTATGCCTACGCCGCAACAGCCCCGAACGACGCGCGCCTGTTGTTCCTTGCCGGCGCATGCCCGCTGAACGAGGACGGAACCACCGCGGCTCCCGGAGACTACGCCGGCCAGGCCGCGAGGTGCATCGAGAACATGAATCAGGCACTCGCGGCAGCGGACGCCACGATCTACGACGTCATCAGCACCCGCGTGCTCGTGGCGTCCTCCCAACGCGACGACCTGGTAACGGCTTGGGGGATCGTCCGAGACGCCTTCGGTGACCACGACGTTCCCAGCACGCTTGTCGGCGTCACGGTGCTTGGGTACGCCGACCAACTCGTGGAGATCGAAGCGATCGCAGCCGTCGTGGACTGACAGGCGGCGTTCCCTCGGCCGGATTTCAGTTGGGAGGGCTGTCGTCTGTTCGCTCTTTGGGGGTCCCGAGCAGGTCGCCCCGGACCCTGACGTTGGCTCAGCAGGCCCGTTGAGCTGGTGACCTCCGCGGGTCAACCGTGCCCTGGCTGGTGCGCCGATCGGGTCAACTGGGACTATCCACACGGACTGGTGTCGAACCCGCAGGGAGAAGTCGTGATGAGACGGACCCCGCCCCGATGAACACCGCGGCGGCGATCGCCGGTTGAGCCCACATCGACTGGGTGATACGACTCTCATCGTCAGTCGAGGTGGTAGGGGCCAGGGCCGGGCTCCCACGTGACGTGGTGTTCGACGGCGTACGCCTCGACCGCGGTGCGGATGGTCGGGTAGAAGCGGTCGTCGCTGAGGGCCAGGAGTTCGTGGGTCTCAAGCTTGTGCCGGACGGCGTCCTTCAGCTCGGCGAAGGCGAGTCGGGTGCCCCTGTGTGCGAGGTCGGCGTGGAGATCTTCGAGCATGTCGGCTGCGGTGGTGTCGATGTCGGTGATCGGTTCGGCGGCGATGATGATCCACACCGGGCGAGGCTCGATGGCTTCTAGGCGTCGCACCTGGTTTCGGAAGGTGCGCGCGTTCGCGAACAGGAGTGGCGCATCGAACCGGTAGATGGCAAGGCCGGGGAGGTGCTCGGTGGTCTGGCGGTAAGCCGTGTCGTGGAATCCGCTGAGGTCACCGGCCCGGCCGAGCATGGCTTGGTGTGGCCACCACACCCGCCGGAACACGTTGAGGATGGACATGCCGACCGCCATAGCGATGCCGTACAGCACCCCGAGCAGCGCAACGCTGAGGAACGCGACGAGGGCGAGGATGAAGTCGGAACGGCGGTGACGTCGCAACCGGCGGAGCCCGGCGATGTCGGCGAGCGAGAAAGACGCGGAGATGACGACCGCTGCGAGGGCTGGCTGTGGCAGGTTGCGGAGCAACCCGGGTGCGACGAGCAGCATGATGAGGATCGCAGTAGCTCCGACGAGTCCGGTGACTTGGGTCCGGGCGCCGCTCTGGAAGGCGACGGCGGTCCGCGATCCGCTCGTGCTGACCGGGAAGCCCTGAAAGAGCCCAGCGGCGATGCTGGCCACACCGACGCCGACCATCTCGCGGTCACCGTCGACCTCTGCGCCAGTCTTGTCGGCGAACACGGACGCGGTGGCGATGGTGTCGGTGAGGGAGACCAAGGAGATGCCAAGCGCGCCGGCAACAAGGAGGGCCAGGTCACCGAGCGGCACGGTGGGGATGGTGAATGGTGGGAGCCCGGAAGGCAGCGCGCCCACAAGCGCGACATCGTGGTCCTCGAGGTTGAACACAGCGACGGCCGCGATCGCGAGGAGGACCGCAGCGAGAATGCTCGGGAAGACCGGCCACAGGCGCTGGAGGACCAGGATCAGCGCCAGACAGGCTACGCCGACCGCCAGTGCTGCTCCGACGGTCTCGCCGTCTTGGACTGCCTGGGCGAACGCGACAGCTTCGTCGATCAGCCCGTCCGCGTCGACCGAGAACCCGAAAAGCTTCGGCAGCTGGCTGACGAGGATGGTGAGCGCGAGGCCGTTCATGTACCCGATCTGGGTCGGCTTCGAGAGAAGGTCGGCGATGAAGCCGAGCTTGAAAACGCCGGCTAGCACGGTGATCGCGCCGACCATGAGAGCAAGCACGGAGGCGTAGCTGATGGCGGTCTGCGGGCTTCCGTCCGCGGCCACGAGTGGTACAAGAGTCGCGGCGATCATCGGGCCGAGCGACGAATCCGGTCCGAGGACCAGGATGCGCGACGGACCGAACAGGGCGTACCCGAGCAGGGCGAGGATCGTGGTGTACAGCCCGGTGATGACAGGCAGGCCCGCCAGCTCCGCGTACGCCATCCCCTGAGGAACCAGGAGAGTGGTGAGGACAAGTCCAGCGACGAGATCCCTGCCGAAGAGGGCGGGCCGATACCCCCGCAGCATCGACAGGCCCGGCATCACGCCCGAAAGTGCTTGCAGGCGTGAGGGTGCTTCTGCCGTCACGCCCGCACTCCTCCCGGGCGGCTCCTTGCTCGCAGCAGCTCGCGGTAACACGAGAGCCTCCCCTCAACGGGCGTGGCCACGCCACGAGCCACGTGAGCGCAGCCGGGCCGTCGACCTACGGTCAGACCCAGCATGTGCCCCGGATCCGGCGCGCGCCACCCAGCGCGGAGATGGAGCCAGCGGGCATGGGCGGTGGAGCGCAAGCCGCTGCGCGTCTAGCCCACGGCGTTCGGCGACTTCGACGATTCCTTCGTCCCGTGCCCGGGGACCCGGCCAGCGTGGTCGTGGTCGAGGGTGAGGTTGTCGCCGGACTCCGGGTCGAAGAGGTGGATCTTGGTCCCGTCGACCCAGATCTCGGCCTCTTCGCCCATCTGGATCCGGCTGGCGCCGTCGAGGTTCACGATGAGCTGGGTGTGCATCGACTCCCCGTCCAGGTCGCGCTCGAGCTGGCGCAGCTGCGCCTCTACCTCGGGCGGCGCCTCGAACGGGATGTAGGCGTAGGTCTCGTTGCCCAGCCACTCGACGACGTCGACCTGTGCCCGGAACGTCGAACCGGCGCCCTGGTCGGCGCGCACCGACGCGTCCTCGAAGTGCTCCGGGCGGATGCCGGCCATCAGCAGTCCCTTGCCTGCTGCCTTCTCGGCGCGCTCGGGCGGCAGCGGCACGGTGCCGAACGGCAGCTTGACCGCGGTGCCTTCGACGGTGGCGGGCAGGAAGTTCATCGGCGGTGAGCCGATGAAGCCGGCCACGAAGAGGTTGCAGGGGTTCTCGTAGAGCTCGCGTGGCGTCGCGAGCTGCTGCAGCAGGCCCCGCTTGAGCACCGCGACCCGGTCGCCCAGCGTCATGGCCTCGGTCTGGTCGTGGGTGACGTAGACCGTGGTGATACCGAGCCGTTTCTGCAGCCGCGTGATCTCGGATCGCATCTGCCCGCGCAGCTTGGCGTCGAGGTTCGACAGCGGCTCGTCGAAAAGGAACGCGTCGGCCTCGCGCACGATCGCGCGGCCCATCGCGACGCGCTGCCGTTGACCCCCGGAGAGGTTGCCCGGCTTGCGATCGAGGTGCTCGTCGAGCTCCAAGGTCTTCGATGCTATGTGGACCTTTTTGTCGATCTCTTCGTCAGACACCTTGGCCAGCCGAAGCGGAAACGCGATGTTCTCGTAGACGGTCAGGTGCGGGTACAGCGCGTAGTTCTGGAACACCATCGAGAGGTTGCGGTCCCGCGGCGCGAGGTCGTTGACCACCTTGTCGCCGATCACCATCTCGCCCTCGGTGATGTCCTCGAGACCGACGATCATTCGCAGAAGCGTCGACTTCCCGCATCCGGACGGTCCGACGAGGATCATGAACTCGCCGTCCTGCACGTCGATGCTGACGTCGTTCACCGCCTTGAACCCGTCACCGTACGTCTTGACGATGTTCCTCATGTCGATGGCAGCCATCGGGTCACCCCTTCACAGCGCCGGACGTTAGCCCGGCGACGATCTTTCGCTGGAACAGCAGGACGATGATGATGATCGGGACGGTGACCACTACCGAAGCGGTGGCCAGCTGTCCGTACGGCGGGTTGAACGGGTCAGGCCCGACGAAGTAGGACAGCTGCGCCGGGACCGTGCGGGACGCGGTGGTGGACGTGAGCGAGAGCGCGAGCACGAACTCGTTCCAGGCGAAGAAGAAGGTCAGGATCGCCGCGGTGAAGACACCCGGTGCCGCCAGCGGCACGATCACCTTGCGGAACGCCTGCCACGTGGTTGCGCCATCGACCTGGGCGGCCTGCTCCATCTCCCAGGGGATCTCGCGGAAGAACGCCGACAGCGTCCAGATCGCCAACGGCAGCGTGAACGACATGTACGGGATGATCAGGCCGGGCCACGTGTTGAACAGGCCGAGCGTCCGCCACAGGTCGAATAGCGGTCCCACGAGCGCGACCACCGGGAACATTGCGATCGCCAGCGCGATCGACAGCACCAGCTTCTTCCCCTTGAAGTCGAGGCGGGCGATCGCGTACGCCGCGAGCGTTGCCAGGATGACAGACAGGAACGTCGAGATCGCCGCGATGCCGAACGAGTTGACGAGCGAGTCCCTGAAGTCACTGTTGTTGAAGATGTCGGTGTAGTTCTGGAGCGTCGGCTCCTTGGGCAGGAACTGTGGGCTACCGGCGGCTGTCTCCGTCGGCCCCTTGAAGGACAGCGAGATGATCCAGACGACCGGCAGCAGGCACCACACGAGGATGAACAGGAAGCCCGCCCATGTGCCGGCCTTGGTGCGTGCATCGTTGCTCATCAGCCCTCGCCTCTTGCGCTTGCCAGGTCGACCTTGAAGAGCCGGACGATCAGGAAGGCCAGCAGCAGCACGGAGATGAAGAGGAGGACCGAGAGCGCAGATCCGAGGCCGAGCTGCATCTGCTCGATCACCTGTCGATAGGTCAGGAACGACGAGGACTCGGTGTCCTGCGCTCCCCTCGTCATGACGTAGATGTTGTCGAAGATCCGGAAGGCGTCGAGTGCCCGGAACAGCACGGCCACCATGATCGCCGCTCGCATGTTGGGGAGGATCACCTTGTAGAGCCGCTGCCACCAGGTGGCGCCGTCGACCTGCGCCGCCTCGATCATGTCCTCCGAGATCTGCGCGAGGCCCGCGAGGAGGAGCAGCGCCATGAACGGTGTGGTCTTCCAGATCTCCGAGATCATGATCGCGAACATCGCGGGCCAGTGACTGCCGAACCAGTTGGTGTCCGCCTGGATCCAGGGCAACCAGGCGAATGCCGAGTTCACCCAGCCGTTGTTGAGGCTGAACGCGAACTGCCAGGCGTAGGCCGAGACCACGGTCACGATGCCGTAGGGGATCAGGATCGACGTGCGGACGATGCCGCGCGCGAACACGATGCGGTGCATCACCATCGCGAACGCGAAACCGATCACAAGCTCCACCGAGACCGTGATCAGCATGATCAGCAGCGTGTTGAAGGTGTCCTGCCAGAACAGCGAGTCCGTGAGCACCGTCCCGTAGTTGCCGAGGCCGACGAACTCCTTGTCGTCCGGGGACGTGAGCCGGTAGCGGAACAACGAGAGGTACAGGGCCTGGATCATCGGCCACGCGGTCACGGCCAGCATCACGATGACGGCCGGTGCTACCAGTTGTCGGCCGAGCCGGTTCTCGGCGCGCGCCCGGTCGGTGATGTGCTTCTTCGGCGCTTTTGGCGTCTCGCTCTCTTTCGCCGCCGTGGGCGTGCTCACCGTGCTCACAGGAGGCTCCCTCCGTGCAGGACGTCCTCGATGAACTGCTGCGACTTGGGCGGGGTCTGGTTGCCGACGGCGTCCGTCGGGTGCCAGGTGCTCTGAAGTGCGCCGGAGATGTCGCTCCAGTACGGCGTGACCGTGCGTGGAGCCGCCGCGTTGAGGCTCTCCTGGAACAGCGCGAGAAGCTGCGCCGGGTAGACCTTGGCCAGGGCCGGGTACTTGTAACCGGCGGCGCTGGCCGGCATGTTGCCGGTGAGCTGAGCGTTCACGCCCTGGTTGTCGGGCGAGGTGATGCACTTGATCGCCTGCATCGCCTCGTCCTTGTGCTTGGAGTACTCGCTCACACCGACGCCGATGCCGCCGTACGGCGGGCGGGACGCCTCGCCCTCCTTGGACGCCGGGTAGCGGGCGAAGCCGATGTCCTTCTTCACCTCGGGTTGGGTGGCGTCGTAGTTCGTCCAGATGTAGGTCCAGTTGACCATGAAGGCACCCTTGGGACCGCCGAACGTGGCGCCGGCCGTGCCCTCGTTGGAGACGGACAGGTCGGGCGGCGCGGCGGAAGAGTGCGCCAGCTTCTCGATGATCTTCGCCGCGGTCTCACCCGCCGGCGAGTTAACCTCGACGGTGAGGTCGATGCCCTTCTGGGTGTTGGTGGCGATCGCGCCGCCGGCGCCGGAGATCAGTGCGTTGATCCACACCGAGTAGCCCTCGTACTTGTTCGCCTGCACGGCCACCTGTCCGCCGTTCTTCGCGGCGGCGTCCGTGATCTGGCCCCAGGTGACCGGCTGCTTCATGTTGAGCCCGGCCTTCTTGGCGAAGGACTTGCGGTACCAGAGCACCTGGGTGTTGGACCAGAACGGGGCGACAACCAGCTTGCCGTTCCAGGTGGCGGCTGCCGTCGCGCCCTTGAACGACTGCTTCTTCAGGGAGCTCTGGAGCCCCTCGGGGATCGCGGCCAGGAAACCCGCGTTCGCGAACTCCGCGGTGTAGGGCGGGTCGATGCTCATGATGTCGATCTCGGGGTCCTCCGCCGCGAGTCGCCGCGAGAGCTGGATGCGCTGCTCGCTGGCGTTCTGAGGCAGGACCTGCACCTCGATCTTGTAGTCCTTGGTGCTGCAGTTTTCCGCGACCTTGGCCTGGCCCCCGGCATCGGGGTTGATATACCAGAACAAGGTGTCAGCCGAGCTGCTGCTGGACCCGCAGGCGGCGAGCAGTCCGGAGCCAAGCATCAGTGCCGCTGATGCGGCGAGACTGCGTCGTAGCCGATCCATGCGTCCTCCCAGATTGACCTACTAACAGATGTACCGTTTTGCGGCGCACTTGTATAGGCCCCGGCCCGGCGAGGCGACTCCAGGTTGGTACCAATACCGTCACGACGGCACCCATTCTGCGCTCGGTCTCGTGGCCGTAAGCGGGTCGGCGCCTAACCCTCGAGCCGAGGTACGACCGGCTGCTCGGCGTGCGGGGTGGCCATCACGCCGTGGGCGAGCTCGAGTGTCTGATGAACGGCGCCGTCCGTGCCCTCGGATGCCAGATCTCATCCGAGGATTGCTGTCGTCCGGCACCGCAGGCTCGTGGCCGCCGTGTGGGTGGGTCTGCTGTTCGCGATGGCCGTCGGCGCCGTGACTCTGTCGGGCACGACCTCTGGTGGCTGCCCGCGTGGCTCGACCGCGTTCTTCCCAACGTCGACATCGAGAGCGAGAGGCAGATGGCGCGTCTCGACCGTAATCACGCGCCCCTGCCAGCCGCCGATCAGCCAGCCGCAGATCAGCCAGCCGCAGATCGGCCAGCCGCAGATCAGATGGTCTGACCCGGGTTGGCCCAGGGACCTCCGGAGGTGTGCGTCACCGCGGATCCACTCGCTCCTGCCGCACGAGAATGCCGATCTTGTCGATCCGGTGCTCGGGGTTGTGGAGCTCGTCGGCCCAGTAGTTGCCCGCTGCGTGGTCCTCCAAGGTCGCGCACGTCGACAGCGTGAGGTACGCCCGCGCGGGCGAGGCATCGGGACGACCGGGTACGGCGGCTCGCTGTTCGGCGAGCGACCTGGGGGAGCGGAACGATGTCGCCCGGGTCTGCCGGATCTCGTAGACGAAGCGGACGTCGTCGACTGTCACCACCGCCTGCTGGCCAGTCCTGAGGGACGGCAGCATCCGGAAGGCTGCGGTCGAGGAGGTCCGGTGCGCGGTGATCTGGTAGTTGCCGAGCCCACCCGGCCCCACCCCGCCGCTCGGGCCGTAAGGGCTGGCGGCGACGCCCCGGTCCTGGATCTCGGTGCCGGGCCCGTCGTCGGTCCAGCCGCGGTAGGGCACCACCGTCAGGTCGCGAAGCCGGAGCGCGGGGATGCTCAGGCGCGCCACCCGGGGTCGTCCGTCGCTCACGATCGCGAGGGTTGCCGCCTCCTCCACGGTGACCGTGCCGGCTCGCCAGGCCGACAGCGCCGACCGGGCGGCCACACTCGTCGACTCGCCGGACGCGGCCGGGGCCACGTGTGCGCCGATGACCGGGAACGCCGTCGCCGTCACGGCGACGACGGTCGCCAGCAGCACGAGCCTTGCCACCTCGCTACCGTACGTGGGCCGAGCACGACGACCCGCAGGACCCGACGTACCACGTGGTCATGCACGACCCGTGAAGGAACCTTGATGTCGTCTCGCCGGCGGTGGGACGCTCGCCTTACCCGAGCGAACCGAGACGACATGAGCCGCTACCGCGGACAGCTTCCCCAGCTCGACCAGCGCATGTTCCTGACTGACAGCGGCCTGGAGACGACGCTGATCTTCCACGACGGCTACGACCTGCCGCACTTCGCGGCCTTCGTGCTGCTCGACGACGAGAAGGGACGGGAGCGGCTGGACCGCTACTTCCGCGAGCACGCGCAGGTGGCTGCCGGCGTGGGTGCGGGTGTGGTGCTGGAGTCGGTCACCTGGCGCGCCAGCCCCGACTGGGCCGAGCTGCTCGGCCTGTCGTCGGACCAGCTGGCCGACGCCAACCGCGCCGCTATCGACCAGCTCGACCGGCTGCGCGCCGGCATGGGGGACGACCGGGCCGTCGTCTCAGCGGGTGCATCGGGCCCCGTGGTGACGGGTACGACGGCACCGCGCGGATGGACGCGCATGATGCGGAGGAGTACCACGCCGTGCAGGTGCGCACTTTCGCCGACAGCCCGGCCGACATGGTGCACGCGATGACGATCACCTACCCGGACGAGGCGATCGGCATCGTAGAGGCGGCCCGGCACGCGGGGATCCCGGTCGCTGTCTCGTTCACCGTCGAGACGGATGGCAGGTTGCCCGACGGCGCCCCGCTCGGCGACGCTATCCAGCGCGTGGACGAGGCGACGGACGGTTCCGCGGCCTACTTCGGGGTCAACTGCGCACATCCCACCCACCTCGACGGAGCGCTGGACGGCGGAGCGCCGTGGGCGCCCCGCCTGCGCGGCCTGCGGGCGAACGCCTCGCGCAAGTCGCACGCGGAGCTCGACGAGGCAGAGTCGCTCGACGACGGCGATCCCGACGAGCTGGGCCGCGAATACGTCGAGCTGCGCCGCGAGATGCCCGGCCTCACCGTGCTCGGCGGTTGCTGCGGCACCGACGTACGCCACGTGCGGTCGATCGCGGCGGCCACGACCGCCGAGCCGTGACCCGCGGGCGTCATGCCCGGGCCGGGGTCAGAACCGGAAGACGTCGGCGCCCCGACGCGATCAGGCGTAGGTTGAGGGGTCAGCCGCGGGATTCCCGCACGAGGAGCCCGCTCTTCGTCGTTCCCGGCGAAGTCCGACATCCGGCCCCGTCGCGGGGCTGGGGGCAGGCTCCTCTTTCGCGTGAGCACACCCCTTCTGGAACTCCAACCCCTCCACGCTCCAGCGCCGTCCTCGCCACCTGGGCCGGCCGCGGCGCACCGCCCGTCGCTGGGAACGATCCTCCGGCGTCTCGCGGTGAGCCTCGGCGTCGCCTGTGTCGTGCCCGGGGTCCTCTTCTACATCGCCCTCGTGACTCTCGACGTCACGGCGGCGGTCATCGCCGCGCTGACCTGGTCGTACGGCGCGATCCTCTGGCGCTGGGCCACGAAGCGGCGCATGTCGGGCCTGCTCATGCTGACGGTGGCGATCCTGACCATCCGGACCGCGATCACCCTGTCGACGGGCGACACCTTCATCTACTTCCTGCAGCCCGTGGTCAGCGACGCCGTCGTGGCGCTGATCTTCCTCGCGTCGCTGGCGACGACGACGCCGGTGGTGGCCCGGCTGGCCGCGGACTTCTACCCGATGGACCTGGACGTGGCCACGCGCCCGCGGATCCGCCGCCTGTTCTGGCACCTGACCCTGCTCTGGGGTGGCGTCGGGCTGGTCAAGGGCGGCGTCGGGTACTGGCTGCTCCAGTCCCAGTCGCTGGTGGACTTCGTGCTGATCAAGAACATCATGGTCATCTCGCTGACCGTGTGCGCCGTGGGCGTCACGGTCCGCGCCTCCATGTACGTCGCGCGGCGGGAGGGCCTGATGGGCCCCGTCGCTAGCGGCGGCTCGTAGACTCGCCGGGTTGCCCGCAGCAGCCTCCGGGCGCCCCCGACGATGAATCCGACGATGCAGGACACCGTGACCTCCACCACCGACCAGCCCGGCGCCCGCGCCATCACCGATGTGACCCGCGAGGCGGCGCGCCGTCGTACCTTCGCGGTGATCAGCCACCCCGACGCCGGCAAGTCGACGCTGACCGAGGCGCTCGCCCTGCACGCGCAGGTGATCACCGAGGCCGGGGCCGTGCACGGCAAGGCCGGGCGCCGCAGCACCGTCTCCGACTGGATGGAGATGGAGAAGGCGCGTGGCATCTCGATCACGTCGGCCGCGCTTCAGTTCGCGTACGGCGACCACGTGGTCAACCTGGTCGACACCCCGGGCCACTCGGACTTCTCGGAGGACACCTACCGGGTGCTGTCCGCGGTCGACTGCGCGGTGATGCTGATCGACGCGGCGAAGGGGCTGGAGCCGCAGACACTCAAGCTGTTCCGGGTCTGCAAGGCCCGCGGCATCCCCGTGATCACCGTCATCAACAAGTGGGACCGGCCCGGGCTCGACCCGCTCGCGCTGATGGACGAGATCTACCGCGACATCGGGCTGCAGCCGACACCGCTGACCTGGCCGGTCGGGATCGCCGGGCGACTTCAAGGGTGTGCTGGAGCGCCGTACCGGGGACTACGTCGCCTACACGCGTACGGCGGGCGGGGCGAAGCGGGCGCCGGAGGAACGGCTGGACGCCGACGCCGCCGCCGAGCGCGAGGGGGCCGACTGGGAGACCGCCGTCGAGGAGAGTCGACCTGCTCGCCGCGGACGGGGCCGACCACGACCAGGAGATGTTCCTCGACGGGATCACGACGCCCGTGCTGTTCGCCTCGGCGATCCTCAACTTCGGAGTGGCCGCGCTCCTGGAGACGCTGGTCGAGCTGGCGCCGCCGGCGATGCCGTTCGCCGACGTCGCGGGGGAGCGGCGCCACGTCGGCGAGCCGTTCAGCGCCTTCGTGTTCAAGGTGCAGGCCGGGCATGGACACCAACCACCGCGACCGGGTCGCGTTCGCGCGCGTCACCTCCGGCGTCTTCGAGCGCGGCATGGTGGTGACGCACGCGCAGAGCGGACGGCCGTTCGCCACCAAGTACGCACAGGCGATGTTCGGGCGTGAGCGCACGGTGCTCGACGAGGCCTACCCGGGCGACATCATCGGCCTGGTCAACGCGACCTCGCTGCGTCCGGGAGACTCCCTCTTCCTCGACCCCAAGGTGGAGTTCCCGCCGATCGCGACCTTCGCGCCCGAGCACTTCGCGGTCGCCACGTCCGCCGACACGGGCCGGTTCAAGCAGTTCCGCAAGGGCATCGACCAGCTCGACAGCGAAGGAGTCGTCCAGGTGCTCCGCTCCGACCTGCGCGGCAACCAGTCACCGGTGCTGGCGGCGGTCGGCCCGATGCAGTTCGAGGTGGCGCAGGCCCGGATGGAGAGCGAGTTCGGCGCGCCGATCCGGCTGGAGCACCTCGCCTACACGCAGGCCCGTCGTACCGACGCCGCGTCCGCGGCGGAGCTCGACGCGATCCGCAGCATCGAGGTGCTCAGCCGCAACGACGGCACCTTGCTGGTGCTCGCGCCGGACAAGTGGCGGATCAGCACGGTCGAGCGCGATCACCCCGGCCTGACTCTCGAGCCGCTGCTCGCCGGTGAGCAGTGACGCCCGTCAGACGCCGCTGACCAGCACCAACGACGACTCGGCCGCGCGCTGCCGCACCGCCCGGGCCTCGGTGTACTCCGGGGAGTCGTACCAGCGCCGCGCGGCGTCCTCGTCCTCGAACTCGAGCAGCACCAGCCGCCGCGGCTCCCGGTCGCCCTCCAGCCGCTCGGCCGCGCCGCCGCGCACCAGGAAGCGCGCGCCGTACCGCTCCGCTGCCTGCGTCGACAGGCGCTTGTAGTCCTCGTATGCATCGAGGTCGGTCACGTCGATGTCAGCGATCACGTATGCCTTGGCCATGCCTCATTGTCGTCCACCTCGCCGGCGTCGACGTCCGGCTCCTGGCGCGCCAGGGGGAGGGTGACCACGAAGGAGTTGTCGTCCGCGTCGTAGCTGGCCTCGCCACCCTGCGCCCGGGCCAGCTCACGCACGATGTACAGCCCGAGGCCGGAGCCGCCGGGTCTTCCCGTCACGAACCGCTCGAACAGGCGCGGTCGGACCGCCTCCGGCACGCCCGCACCAGAGTCGCGCACCATGATCCTGACCGCGTCGTCCGCGGCGACCGCCTCGATGCGCACGGGGGGTGCCCCGTGCCGCGCGGCGTTGAGCAGGAGGTTCTCCACGATCTGGAAGAGGCGTTCCCGGTCCGCGAACACCGACAGCCCCGGCGCAACCTCGACCTCGATCCCAGGCCCGGGAAGCTTCTCCTGTGCGGTGCGAACCGGGACCGCGAGCTCTTCCCGCAGCTCGATCACGGCTGGATGCAGCACGAGTGTGTCCGCCTGGAGCGCGGAGACGGTGACCAGGTCCGCCAGCACCTGCTGGAGCCGGTTCACGTTCTCGGACATCCCCGCCAGCACCTGGTCGCGGTCCTCGTCGGGCAACCCGGCCCCGTGCTGTCTCAGCAGCTCGGCCGACATCGACAGCACGCCGATCGGCGAGCGCAGCTCGTGCGCGGTCCTGGACAGCAGCTTGGCCTGGTCCTCGGCGGTCCTGGCGAGGTCGTGGTGCGCCGCGTCGAGCTGCTCGTACGACGCCGCCAACGCCGCCGCCGCGCGCTCCTGGTCCTGTCGCTGGAGGAACTGCGCGGTGGTGTCTCGGGTGACCTTGGCGAAGCCGACGTGTGCGCCGTCCTCGTCGTGCACCGCCGTGATGGTGACGTCGGCCCAGAAGCGGGTGCCGTCCTTGCGGACCCGCCACCCCTCCTCCTGGTAGTGGCCTTCCTGCAGGGCGCGTTCGAGCTCGTGCTCGGGGTGGCCCTCGGCCTGCCGCTCGGCTGGGTAGAACACGCGGAAGTGCTGGCCGATGATCTCCTCGGCGGTGTATCCCTTGCTGCGTTGGGCGCCGGCGTTCCAGGTGGTGACGTGTCCGGTCGGGTCGAGCATGAAGATCGCGTAGTCCTCGACGGTGTCGACCAGCAGCCGGAAACGCTGTTCGCTCCGTCGGAGCTCCTGTTCCGCGCGGCGACGTTCGGTGACGTCGCGGGTGACCTTGGCGAAGCCGACGTGGGTGCCCTCGTCGTCGTACACGGCCGTGATGGTGACGTTGGCCATGAAGCCGGTGCCGCTCTTCCGGATCCGCCACCCTTCCTCCGCGTAGTGGCCCGCCTGCAGGGCGCGTTCGAGCTCTCGCTCGGGGTGGCCCTCGGCCTGCCGCTCGAGCGGGTAGAAGACGCGGAAGTGCTGGCCGATGATCTCGTCCGCGGTGTAGCCCTTGCTGCGTTGGGCGCCGGCGTTCCAGGTGGTGACGTGTCCGGTCGGGTCGAGCATGAAGATCGCGTAGTCCTCGACGGCGTCGACCAGCAGCCGGAAACGCTGTTCGCTCTGCCGGAGGTCCTTCTCCGCGGCATGCTGGCGGGTGACGTCCTGCACCTGCAGGAAGACGTACAGCGGTCGTTGCTGGCTGTCCCGAACGGGCGACAACGTTGCCAGGAGCCGACGGCCGTCGCCCGATCCGGTCACCCGGTGCTCGACCTGCGCGACGTCCTCCGACTCTCGCAGGACACTGTCGAGTGCGACCTCGAACGCACTGCTGTCACCGCCCGTGAGCTCGCCGTACGCCGTGCCCACGAGCGAGTCCGCCGACCTGCCGAGCAGCTGAGCGAGCTGGCGGTTGGAACGCACGAGCCGCCCGGACAGCGTCAACGTCCCCATCCCGATGGCTGCGTCCGCGAAGACCTCTCCGAAGCGTTCGAGGTGCTCCTGCAGGATGAGTTCCGCCTCTCTGGACAGGACCGACTGCGGCTCGGCGCCATGGGTGGCCCAGGGGCCGGGAAGCGGCTGGGTCGGCTCGACCTCGAGGATGGCGAGGAGCTCGGCGACCAGGTCCTCGAACGAGCCGGCCTTCTGGATGAACGCCGACGCCCCCAGCTGGGCGGTGCGCCTGGCCAGCCCTGCCTCGTCGAAGCCGCTGTACATGACCACGCGCGTCTCCGGCGAGACTTTTCGCACTCGCGGCAGCGCTTCCAGCCCGTCCATACCCGGCATCGACACGTCCAGGAGCATCAGCGCGGGGCGGTGCAGACCTGCCAGCTCGACCGCGGCAGAACCATCGGAGCCTTCGCCGACCACGTCGAACTCTCCCGAGAACCGGAGAAAGGTCCTCAGGACTGCGCGCACCTCGGGCGCGTCGTCGACGACGACGATCGTCGGCAAGCTCATTGTCGGAAACTAGCGCACGGGACGTCGGGTCAACATTCATTCGCACTCGCTGCCCCGATCGACTTTCAGGAGCCGAGCGTGGGTTGGGTCACAATGAGGGGTACGACGCGGGCGGTTGCGTCATGGGGAGGACGGAGTGGTGACGACCCCGGTGGACATGTGCCCGTGCGGGTCCGGTGCCGGCTACCGGGCTTGCTGTGGCCCGGTGCACGACGGGTCCCCCGCGACGACGGCGGAGCAGCTGATGCGCTCGCGCTACAGCGCGTTTGCTCTCGGCAACGAGGACCACATCTTCCGCACCTGGCACCCGCGGACCCGGCCCGACGACCTGTCACTGCCGGCCGGCGTCACCTGGACCGGGCTCGAGATCCTCGGCACGCGCGACGGAGGAGCGGAGGATGCCACCGGCGAGGTCGAGTTCGTGGCGCGCTCGCGCACCGCGGGCGGGCCACACGCGCTGCACGAGACCAGCCGGTTCGAGCGCCGTGCGGGCCGCTGGGTGTACGTCGACGGCGACGTCGACCCGGACGTGCGGCTGCGCTCCCGCCGCTGACCTGCCGGAATGCTGCACAGCCCGGCGCCGTTATGCCGGCCATGACGAATCCGACCGCTGTCCTCCGCAGCTCCCACGACCGCCTCACCGAACTCGTCCAGCACCTCGACGGCGACCAGGTCACAGCGCCGTCGTACGACGACGGCTGGACGATCGCCGACGTCGCCTCCCACCTCGGCAGCCAGGCGGAGATCTTCGGTGCGTTCGTCGACGCGGGACTCGCAGGCGACGAGCCGCCCGGCCGCGATCTGTTCCAGCCGATCTGGGACAAGTGGAACGCGATGGTGCCCGCCGACCAGGCCAGCGCCAGCATCGAGGCGAACGAGGCGTTCGTACGACGGATCGAGGCCTTGACGCCGGACGAGCGCGAGCGCTTCGCGATCAACCTGTTCGGCCGCGACACCGACCTCGACGGTCTGGCCACCATGCGGGTCGGCGAGCACGCTGTGCACACCTGGGACATCGCCGTGGCGCTCGACCAGAAGGCCACGGTCGCAGCCGACGCCGTCGACGTCCTGATCGACACCGCCCCCGGCATCGTTGCCCGGGCGATGAAGCCGGTCGAGGGCGGCGGCACGGTCCGGATCATCACCCTCGAACCGGAGCGCGAGTTCGGCCTCGACCTCGACGGTGGCGCGCTGCTGGACGACGTACCGCAGGACGCCGATCACCGGGTGCGGATGCCCGCCGAGGCGTTCCTGCGCCTGGTCTACGGCCGGCTGGACCCCGACCACCTGCCATTGGAGGTCGACGGCGACGCGGCGGTTCTCGGCGACCTGCGCGAGGCGTTTCCCGGCTTCTGAGCCCTAGAGGTTTACAGGCGGCGGACTCCGACGTACAAAGGTTGAATGTCGGACTTCTCTCGGAAACCTTCGACCGCCTCCCGCCGCCTCTTCCTCTCCGGTTCCGCCGCCGCCGGTGCCGGACTGGTGGCCGGGCCCCTCGACGGAGCGGCGGCGGCGGCGGGCGCCGCGGGCCTTCGGCCCGGCAGCCTCCAGTCGGGTGAGGACTGGCCCGACGGTCCGGGCCGGGCCAACAAGCCGCAACGCCCCGGTGACGAGCTGCGCAAGATCCTGGCGGCGGTCGACCCCGACCGGGTCGAGGCCATCGTGCGCAAGCTGGTCTCGTTCGGCACCCGGCACACGCTGTCCGACCAGGACGACCCCGACCGCGGGATCGGTGCCGCACGGGACTGGATCTTCCGCGAGATGACGGCGTCCGCCGCCAGGTCCGGTGGGCGGATGACGGTCGAGAAGCAGTCCTTCGTGCAACCGCCCGGCCGCCCGGATCCCGGCCGCCACCAGGATCACCAACGTCATCGCCACGCTCAGAGGCTCGAAGCACCCCGACCGGGTCTACGTGATCTCCGGCCACTACGACTCCCGGGTCACCGACGTGCTGAACTCCACCAGCGACGCGCCGGGGCCGACGACGACGCGTCCGGTGTCGCGGTCTCGATGGAGCTGGCCAGGGTCCTGGCGACGCACGAGCCCGAGGCCACGATCGTGCTGCGCCGCCGTCGCGGGCGAGGAACAGGGTCTCTTCGGATCCGCCCACATGGCCGAGCAGTTCAAGAAGGCCGGCACGGACGTGCAGGGCATGTTCACCAACGACATCGTCGGCAGCTCGACCGCCGACGACGGCGACGCGCGACCGCGACGAGCCTGCGGCTGTTCGCCGAGGGGGTGCCGACCGACGAGACCGAGGCGGAGGCCGCCATCCGCGAGTCGGTGGGCGGCGAGAACGACTCCCCGGCCCGGCAGCTCGCGCGGTTCGTCACCGAGGTCGCCGACAACCGCGCCACCGGGATGCGAGTGCGGGTGATCTACCGGCGCGACCGCTTCCTGCGCGGCGGCGACCACATCTCGTTCCTCGAGCGCGGCTTCCCGGCCGCACGCTTCACCGAGCCGAACGAGAACTTCGCGCACCAGCACCAGGACGTGCGGGTCGAGAACGGCGTGCAGTTCGGCGACCTGCCGCGAGTTCTGCGACTTCGACTACATCGCGCGGGTGGCTCGGGTGAACGCCGCGACCCTGTGGTCGCTGGCCAACGCGCCGGGCACCCCGAAGAACGTGCAGGTGCTCGACCGCCGAGCTGACCAACGACACCGAGCTGACCTGGAACGCCAACCAGGAGGCGGACCTCGCCCGCTACGAGGTGGTGTGGCGGCCGACGATCGAGGACGACTGGACGCACGTGATCGACGTCGGCCGGGCGAACCGGGCGCGGATCAACCTGTCGAAGGACAACGTGTTCTTCGGCGTCCGCGCGGTCGACCGCACCGGCATGCGCAGCCCCGCCGCGTTCCCGACGCCGACGCTGTAGCAGTCAGCGCGCAGCACCCCGCTCAGTCCGGGTGACCGCCCACCGCGAGGCCGACCCCCAGCCCGACCATGGAGAGCCCACCGACGGTGCCGAGCACCTCCCCGCGTCGGTGCGACCGCAGGAACCATGTCCGCAGCTGGCTCGCGATCATCGCCCACAAGCTGTCGGACAGCAGCCCGATCACGACTGCGACCAGTCCGAGCAGCAGCATCTGCACCTGGACCTGCCCGGCGCCGCGGTCGACGAACTGCGGCAGCACGGCGCCGATGATCAGCAGTGCCTTCGGGTTGGAGACGCCGACCACGAACCCCTGCCGCATGGAGGTCACCGGGCCCATGGTGCGGACGGCGAGGTCCGGGTCGTGGTCGCCGGCGAAGTCGCGACGGTGCCGGATCGCCTGGACGCCCAGCCAGACGAGGTACGCGGCACCGGCCAGCTTGAGCACCGTGAACGCGACGATCGAGTCCTCGACGACGATCCCGAGCCCGAAGGCGACCAGCACCACGATCGCCAGCAGGCCGGCGGCGTTGCCGACCACGGTCGCCAGCGCCGTACGACGTCCGTAGGCGAGCGCCCGCCCGATCGTGAACACCACGCTCGGGCCGGGGATCGCGATCAGGACCAGCGCCACCATCGCGAACGCCGCCACCTGGTGGGTGGTGACCACGTCAGCTCGCGATGTCGGGTGTCTCGTCGGTGTCGGACTGGGCGGCGACGCGGGCCCGGTTCTCGGCCCGGCGGTCGACGAACTTGGTCGCCTGGTCGTCGAGGCCGGCCATGAAGGCGGCCAGCTCCTCGCGGGCCTTCTCACCCTCGGCGCCGAGGTCAGTGCGCTCGAACACCTTCCAGAACTTGAGGATCGGCATGATCACGTCGTCGTGGTGGAGCCGCAGGTCGTAGATCCCGGCCTTGGCGATGATCATCGAGCTGCGCCGGAAGCCGGCCATCGTGGCCCCGGGCATCTCGAACCCGATCACCTCGTCGGCGATCGCGCGCATCGTCGCGTCGGGCGTGATCTCCAGCGCCGCCTGGACGATGTTGCGGTAGAAGACCATGTGCAGGTTCTCGTCCTTGGAGATCCGGGCGAGCATCTGGTCGGCGATCGGGTCGTGTGTCACCTTGCCGGTGTTGCGGTGGGACACCCGCGTCGCGAGCTCCTGGAAGGACACGTAGGCGACGGCCTCGAGAGCCGTCTTGTCACCCGAGTCGTAGCCCGCGGTCATGTAGTCCATGCGGGCCCGCTCCAGCTCGACCGGGTCGACGCCTCGCGTGATCACCAGGTAGTCACGCATCGCTACCCCGTGGCGGTTCTCCTCCGCTGTCCAGCGGCCGACCCACGTGCCCCAGGCGCCGTCGCGCCCGAAACGGGTCGCGATCTCGCGGTGGTAGGACGGGAGATTGTCCTCGGTGAGCAGGTTGGTGAACATCGCGGCCTTCGCCGTCTCCGAGAGCTGCGACTGATCGGGCGCCCAGTCCTCGCCACCGAGGAACGCGAAGTCGCGTCCCTTGCTCCAGGGCACGTAGTCGTGCGGGTGCCACTCCTGAGCCAGAGACAGGTGGCGGTCGAGATTCTGCGCCACCACGGGCTCTAGCTCGGCGAGCAGGTTCTGCGGCACGGACGGCATGGACGCTCCCTCGGTCGACGGCCCCGTGTCAGCAGCCTACGCCCGGATGGTGCGGGAGGTCAGGCCTGGACCGGCACCTCGTAGACCTGGTCGGCAGGGTGCCCGGCGCGCTCGTGAATGCGCTGCACGGCCGCGGCGTCCGGCGCCTCGGACAGGCAGAACACCATGCCCGACTCAGGATCGGCCCAGGCGTGCTTGAAGTTGACCTTCTCCTCGTCCTGGATGGCGAGGTCTGCCTGGTGGGCCTCGTGGAGGGCCTCCGGGGTTACGCCCTTCATCGAGGTGTGGACGTCCATGAACTCTGGCATGTTGCTGCTCCTTTTCATTCGCTCCGACACTGTCCCTGTCCGGCGCGGGTGGCAATAGCCCGATCGAGGGGTGCGCGGCACCGCAGCCCGACCCGCTGGAAAGGTGGGGGCATGACCGTGATCCTGCGCCCGTACGTCGCCGCCGACCTGCCGCGGCCGGCCGCCAGCGAGTCCGAGTTCGACGACTTCGGCCCGGAGTCGAGCCTGACGGCGCCGCCGCCGTCGACGTTGTGGGAGGACGGACACCTGGCAGTCGAGGTCGACGGCACGGTGATCGGCGACGTCGGCTGGCACTGGACCGGCTACGGTCCCGGCACGGCGTCACGCTGCCCGATGGTCGGGATCTCGTTGCAGCGCGATCACCGTGGCCGCGGGCTGGGCACCGAGGCGCAGCGGATGCTGGTCGACGTGCTGTTCCGGGGACTGCCGGGCAACCGGGTGGAGGCCTGGACCGACGTCGACAACCTCGCCGAGCAGCGCAGCCTGGAGAAGGCCGGGTTCGTGCGTGAGGGCGTGCTCCGTGGCGCGCAGTGGCGACGTGGCGCCTTCCACGACCTCGTCGCCTTCTCGGTGCTGCGCTCGGAGTGGCAGGACTGGTGATCCGGGACGACGCGAGGGAGGGTGTGCCCATGACCTTCCAGCTCACTGTCCTGTACCACCACCCGGTGGACACGGTCGCGTTCGACCAGCACTACGAGTCCACGCACGCGCCGCTGGCGTCGAAGATCCCCGGCCTGCGGCACTACTCGGTCTCACGCCCGGTGTCCGGTCCGGACGGCAGCGCACCGGCCGAGTACCTGGTCGCGACCCTGCAGTTCGACGACAGCGCGGCGTTCGGTGCCGCCATGCGCACGGAGGAGGGCAAGGCCGCCGTCGCCGACGTCGGCACCTTCGCCACGGGTGGCGTGACGATGCTGACCGGCGACGTCACGACGTACGCCTAGTCTGAGCATGCTGGAGGAGGTCACCCGGCGGTGGGTCACCGGGTGGGCGCACTCGCGTGGGATCAGCGTGGGCACGGTCGAGGGCTGGCCGATCGCACACGTGCGCACGGTCTCGCGGGCCTGGGAGATCATCTGCGCGGAGCCCGCCGCGGAGACCTGGGAGGCGCTGCTCGACGACATCGCCGGCGACCGGACCGCGATGCTCACGGTGGTTGCGGCCGACCCCGCGCCCTACCTCGCCCAGGTGCGTCCGCCGGTGCGTGTGGACCGGGACGACGAGTGGCTGATGCGCCGCGACCTGGCGGCCGGCGGCGACGCTCCCGTGCCGGCGTACGACGTGCGGCGCGAGGAGGAGGGCGACCAACGCCTCGTGGTGCGCCTGGTGCGCGACGAGCGGCTTGCCGCCGAGGGGTACGTCGCGGTGCGTGGGCACGACGCGGTCTTCGACCGGATCGAGACCACGCCGGAGTTCCGGCGGCAGGGCCTGGCCGGATGGGTGATGCGCGATCTGGCCGCGTACGCCGTCGGGCAAGGTGCGACGACCGGGCTGCTGGTCGCGAGTGCCGAGGGTGCCGGGCTCTACACGTCGCTGGGGTGGGAGCGCGTCGCGCCGGTGCGGTCGCTCATGGGCTCCTGAGCCGGTTCACTCGGCGGGCAGCGACTCGACCAGCACGAACACGTCCTTCGCCGGCTTGTCGGCGACGATGTAGCCCTTGGCGGGGCCGCTGAACTGGATGTCGTAGTGGACCTTCTCGATCCCGATGTTCAGGTTGACGTCGTTCTTGACCGTGTAGCCCTTGTCGACGAGTGCCTTGCGATAGAACGCGAGCACCGCATCGGTGTCGGCGGGGCGGATGTCGAACTGCCAGGACCGGTCGGTCGGACCCGGCCCCTTCACCCTGACGCCCTCGGGCACCGGGAAGTGGGCGACCTCGGGCGGGCCGCCCTCGGGCACCGGGAGCGCACTGGTCGTGGTCGTGGTCTTCACGTCGTTGGGCGCCGTGCCCCTCGGCTCCGGGGGCAACGAGGTCGACGCCGACCGCGACGGCGAGGCCGACGGCGACGCAGACGTCGACGCCGACGGCGACGGCGACGGGTCAGCCTGCGGGTCGTCCCCGCCACAGCCCGCCACGACGGCGAGTGCCAGCAGTGAGACGGCCGTCGCGGCGGCCCGGAGGACGCGCGTGCTGGTCACGGTTTGATCCCCCCGCAGGTGAAACGGACCTCGCCGACGGTACCGGACGGACCCCCGCGCGACCCCACTAGCGTGGCCGCATGGAGAGTGAGTTCGACCGCACGACCGGCGTGTCACGCCGGTCCGGGGAGCCCGGCCGCGAGGCGGCGTACGACGCGGTCCTGGATCCCGGCTGGGTGGTCGGCGGCGGCGTCAACGGGGGCTACCTGCTGTCCGTGCTGGGTGCGGCCGTGCGCCGACGACCAGTGGCGGGTTCGGGCACCCGGACCCCTTCATCGTCACCGCGCACTACCTGTCCGCGAGCCGGCCCGGGCCGGCGACGGTCGAGCACCAGCGTGCTCCGCAACGGCGGCAGCCTGACCACGGTCGCGGCGACGATGACCCAGGAGCAGGACGGCGCGGACGTCCCGCGCCTCACCGCGCTCGCGTCGTACGGCGACCTGCACGGGCTGACCGACGAGGTCGCCACCACCGCCGAGGAGCCGGACCTGCCCCCGCGCGAGCAGTGCGTGCCCACGTCGGCCGCCCCAGAGGACTTCCGGCGGACCGCCCCGCTGCTCGACCGCTTCGACCTGCTCGCTCGACCCGGCCTGCGTCGGCTGGTCGATGGGCGAGCCGAGCGGGCGCGGGATGCTCCAGGGCTGGTTCCGGCTCAACGACGAGCGCGAGCCCGACGCCCAGTCGCTGCTGCTGGCCGTCGACGCGCTGCCGCCGGTGACCTTCGACCTCGGCGTGATGGGCTGGGCGCCGACGCTCGAGCTGACCGTTCACGTGCGGGCCCGTCCGGCGCCCGGCTGGCTGAAGCTGCGCCACGCCACCCGCAACGTGGCCGGCGGCTACTTCGAGGAGGACTGCGAGGCGTGGGACTCGGCCGGCCGGCTGGTCGCGCAGTCGCGGCAGCTGGCCCGGATGCCCCGCCGCGGCTGACTTCCGTATGCGTGCTGCCTCTTCCCCAGCTGTATCTCGCTCGGGAAGAGGCCGGTTACCACGGGACCGTGGTAACCAGCCCGCGCCCTCACCGCCGCCACAACACCGACGCCAGCGAGCGCACGGAGCCCAGCCGCCGACGGTCCATCGCGTAGACGTACCTCCGGCCCGGGTACTCCGAGAGCGACCACAGCTGGTCGCGCGAGGGCCAGTACGAGATGTCCTCGGGGCCGGCCGGCAGCGTCCACCGGTACGGCGCGAGCGCACCCGGCGTCCCGACGTACAGGTGGCCCAGGCGGTGGCGGCCCCGGCTCACGGTCACGTAGTAGGTGCCGTCGACGACGGTAGCCCCCTGCATGTGGCCGACGCCGCGGTCGTCCAGCGAGAGCGGCCGGGAGTGCCCGGCCTCGTCGCGGTCGAGATGCAGCGTCTCCGGGTCGAGCGGGTAGCGCACCAGGCGTGTGGTCATGCCCGCGGTGCCGTACTCCCCGGCGACCAGCTCCGGCGGCGACGCCCCGCGGTCGAGCGACAGGAACGAGTAGCGCAGCTCCTCGACAGACTCCTCGGAGTGCGCGGCGTACGCGAACCGCACCGGCAGCACGAAGCGGTAGCCGAAGGTGTCGCTGGTGGGCTCCACCCGCATGAGGTCGTCGACGTGGCAGGTGAAGAGGCCACGCCGGGTGCCGGCCAGGTGCAGGTAGGGACCGCACCAGACCACGCCGCCGGCATGGATCCGCAGCGGCTCCAGCGTGGCCCGGCCGAGCAGGTCGATGCCGGCCCGGACGATCAGCACGTGCCGGTAGCGCAGCCGGTCGACGTCGACGAACGTGACCCGGCTGCCGTGGTTGTCGTCCTTTTCGCCCTTGGAGTACCAGCTCGTGACGATCAGCCGCCGGCCCTCGAAGTCCTCGGTGTCCGAGGCGTCGGCGGAGGTGCTGATGCCCTGCGGCCACCACCGCTGGGAGTCGCCGTCCTGCTGGTTCCAGGTGAAGCCCCACGTCGGGCCGCGTCCGGGCACCCGCGCCCCGGTGGCCTGACGGTTGAGGTGGTCGAGCACACCGCCGACGCCGACCGGGCTCCCGTAGCGCGCCTGCAGCGACGCGATCTCGTCGAGGTTCTCCTCGTGCCGCTCCAGATGGACTCCGTACGACGCCACGCGCACAACCTCCTCGGGTCGGCCTCTGGTTGGCTGGGTCGTTGGCCGGCCGGACCCACCCTAGGAGGACGTCGTGAGCGTCACCGTCGTCGGCGCCGCGATCCTGTACGACGGGCGCGTGCTGGCCGCGCGTCGTACGCCTCCGCACGCGGGCTGGGAGCTCCCCGGCGGCAAGGTCGAGCCCGGGGAGTCGGCCGAGGCGGCGGTGGTCCGCGAGGTCGCAGAGGAGCTCGCGTGCACGGTCGAGGTGACCGGCTGGCTGGCGGGGGAGTCGCCGGTGCGTGAGGGCCTGGTGCTGCGGGTCGCCCTGGCCCGGCTGGTGGCGGGGGAGCCGATCCCCAGCGAGCACGACATCGTCTGGTGGCTGGGCGCCGAGCAGCTCGACGACGTCGACTGGCTGGCCGCGGACCGACCCTTCCTCCCCGAGCTGGGGAGGGCGCTCCGCACCGGCGGCTGACCGTGGGTCCCGGCAGATGTCAGGCGCGCGCCTCGGCCTCGCGGATCCGCGCGCACAGGATGTTCAGCAGGCTCTTCGCGAACGTGGGCTCCTCGTCGACCAGCCTCAGGAACACGGGGTGCGGCACGACGAGTGTGGTCAGCTGGTCGACCGCCTCGACGCTCGCCGACCGCGGCTTGCCGTCGATCATGCTGATCTCTCCGAAGTAGTCTCCGGGGCCCAGGGTGCGGATCTCCTGGTGGTCGCTGGTCACCTTCGCCTGCCCGTCCAGGACCAGGTGGAACGCCAGAGCACCCAGCCCCTCGGTTGCGACGGCGCGACCGGGCGGGTGCTGCACCGTCTGCGAGAGCTCGACCACCTTCTTCAGGTGCCGGCGCGACAGACCCTGGAAGAGGTCGGTCCCTGCAAGCCGCTCGGCGAGGGTGGGGTCTTGTGCGCTCATGTCAGCTCCTCGGCTCGCCGCGTCAAGAATACGCGCCCGCGTCGTTCCGCGGCCTGCCTCTGCTGCCGTCGGTGCCGTGCGCGAGGATCGGAAGATGAGCAAGCATCTCCTCCTCGTGCACGCGCACCCCGACGACGAGTCGATCGGCCAGGGCGCGACCATGGCCAGGTACGTCTCCGAGGGCGTCGGTGTCACCCTCGTCACCTGCACGGGTGGCGAGATGGGCGAGATCCTGGTGCCCGAGCTCGGGCACCTGGCCGCCGACCAGGACGACACTCTCGCCGACCACCGCCGGATCGAGCTCGACAAGGCGATGGCGGAGCTCGGGGTCACCGACCATCGCTACCTCGGCGGGTTCAAGCGCTACCGTGACTCCGGCATGCAGTGGCACGCCGACGGCCACGCCGTCGCCGCCGACGACGTGCACGACAACGCCTTCTGGAACGCCGACCTCACCGAGGCCGCCAACGACCTCGTGCAGGTGATCCGCGAGGTCCAGCCTCAGGTGCTGGTCACCTACGACGAGTTCGGCGGCTACGGCCACCCCGACCACATCCAGGCCCACCGGGTGGCGATGTACGGCGCCGTACTGGCCGCCGTCCCGTCCTACCGGCGCGACCTCGGCGAGGCCTGGGACGTTGCCAAGATCTACTGGGGCGCGATGTCCGCCAGCCGCTTCCGCGACGGCATCCGGCGGCTGCGCGAGGCCGGCGACACCACGTCGTTCGAGGGCATGGACCCCGACCACCTGCCGGCGTTCGTGATCGAGGACGACGACCTGAGTGCGGCGATCGACGGCTCGGAGTTCGTCGAGCAGAAGATGGCCGCGCTCCGGGCGCACGCGACCCAGATCGCCGTCGACGGGCCGTTCTTCGCGTTGAGCAACAACCTCGGCAACGAGGTCTGGGGCACCGAGTTCTTCAGGCTGGCCAAGGGCAGGCCCGGCCCGGTCGACGAGCACGGGCTGGAGACGGACCTGTTCGCCGGGGTCTGAGCCCGCGGTTCGCCGCTGTCTGCGGCGGCCGGTTGCTTACGATCGGGCCGTGAGTCGCGGCACGCGGGTGGGGCAGGGCGGCAACGTCGTGTCCTGGCTGCTGTTGGGGTTGGTGGTTCTGGCCGCGGGCGTCTACGGCGCGCTGTGCGTCGTGGCCGGCGACAAGGTGCCCGCCGGCACCACGGTCGACGGGGTCGCCATCGGCGGCCTGAGCCAGGCAGCGGCCGAGGAACGGCTGGCCGCCCGGCTCGGGCCGCGCTCCCGGCAGCCGATCCCGGTGCAGGGCGGCGGCCTGGAGACCACGGTCGACCCGACGGATGCCGGGCTCGGCCTCGACGTCACGGCCACGGTCCGCGCGGCCGGTGGCGGCAACGTCTTCACCCCGGCCCGGCTCTGGATGTACTACACCGGCGCCGGCGAGGTCGAGCCCCAGGTCACGATCGACAGGTCGCGGCTGGCCGAGGTGGTGACCGACCTCGCCGGGCGCGTGGACCGGGCCCCGGTCGATGGTGCGGTGACCTTCGGGGCGGGTGCGGCCGTGGCCGGTCACGCGTCCGACGGCCAGCGGCTGTCCCGCGGCGGCAGTCGGGAGGCGATCATCGATGCCTTCCTCGGGCGGGAGCCCGCCCGGCTGCCGGTGACCCCGCTCCGGCCGATCATCGACGACGGCGCGGTCGCCCACGCGATGGCCTCCTTCGCCCGGCCGGCGACGAGCGGTCCGATCCGGCTGGTGCTCGGCCGGCACGAGGTCGAGGCGGCGCCGAGTGCTGTACACCCCCGCGATCACGATGGCTCCCGACGGAGCTCGCCTGAAGCCGAAGCTCGACATCGACGCGCTGGTGAAGGCGCTCAAGCCGGTCTCGAGCACCCTGCCGGGGCGGCCGGTCAGCGCGCGGATCGTGGTCGACAGTGGCCGGGCGCGGGTCATCCCGTCGAAGAAGGGCGTCGTCTTCGACCGTGCCGACCTGCAGCGCAAGTTCCTGGCTGCGGTGGCGCGGCCGGCCGGCCGGCGGAGGGTCGTGATCAAGGGTGCGACAGCCTCGCCGACGTTCACCACCGCGGACGCGCGGCGGCTGCGCGTCAAGGAGCGGGTCGCCAGCTTCACCACCCGGTTCGCATACGCCGGCTACCGCAACACCAACCTCGCCCGCGGTGCGGCGCTCCTCGACGACACCCTGCTGGAGCCCGGCCAGACGTTCAGCTTCAACCGGGTCGTGGGCAAGCCGTCCGTCGCCCGCGGCTTCGTCACGGGCTACGTGATCTCCGGGGGCGGGTTCACCGAGGACGTCGACGGTGGCCTCTCCCAGCTCGCGACCACGACGTACAACGCGATGTTCTTCGCCGGCCTGAAGGACGTCGAGCACCAGGTGCACACCGTCTACAGCGCTCGCTTCCCGAAGGGACGAGTGGCGACCGTCGACTACGGGAAGTCCGACCTCCGGTTCACCAACGACAGCCCGTACGGCGTGATGATCACTGCGCGCGTCACGCCCAGCAGCCAGTCGCGCGAGGGCACGGTCACGGTCAGCATGTGGTCGACGAAGCACTGGGCCGTCACGGCGCGGACCGGCAGGGCCTTCGCCAGGAACAGGCCGGCGACCATGCACAGCACCAAAGCCAGCTGCGAAGCCGCAGCCGGCTCCCCGGGCTTCAGCGTCCACGTCACCCGCGTGTTCCGGCGCCCCGGTCACGAGAAGGTGATGCGCACCGAGATGCACACCGCCGTCTACGGCTCATCCGACACCGTGGTGTGCGCGACGCCCTGACTCACGGAGCCGCGTAGTAGCGGCAGACGTGGTGGGTCCGCAGCCCGAGACCCTCGTACAGCGCGACGGCCGGCACGTTGTCGGTCTCCACGTGCAGCCACAGCGTGGTCGCGCCCTGCTCGGCCCCCCACTCGGCGAGCGCGGCCAGCACCCGGCGGGCCAGCCCCTGCCGTCGGTACGACGGGTCGGTCGACCATGCCGTGCACGCCGAGCCAGCGAACCGTCGAGCGCGGCGTCCCCGCGTGAGTGACCCACCACGGCCCGCACCCGCGGACCGTCCTCGGTGAGTTCGGCGTCATCGCCCCGGGGGAGCCCGCGCCGGGTCGTCGCCAGGCTCGCCAGCCGGAGCTCGGCCTCGCCCGGGACCACGAGCCGCCAGCCGGCCGCACGAAACGCCTCCTCCTCGGCCGAGGTCACGAGCACCTGGACGAGCGCCTCCCGGTCACGCGTCGCGTAGAACGACCGGATCGCCTCGGCCGCAGCGTCGAACGGCCGGTCGGGCTCGCCCATCGCCAGGCAGGAGTTGGCGCGCTTGCGCAGCCGGTCGACGGGCGCCGGGTCGGTGCGCAGCTCCCACTCGCCGAGCGCGACCCGCTCCACCTGCGGCCACAGCGGCGCGGCGTGCCCCTCAGCCTCGCGGGGCGTCACCCGCATCCGGGCCGACGGCCGCGGCGGCACCGGCTTGCCGGAGACGATGTCGCGGGTCGCGATCTCGACGACCGTGCCGTCGTCGCGGCGCAGGGTCGCGACACCGTCGCCCCAGGCCTCGCACACGCCGAGCACGTCGGTCATCGCCGGGCCGCCGGTGGGGCCGGTCTCGCCCGGCAGGACGCGGCGGACCACCACCCGCATCCCCACGACGTGGGGGCCGAGGGCGTGTCGACCTGTGGGTGCGCCTTCGCGCTCCATCGCGGGGATACTAGGCTGCTGGTGTCCGCCGACCGCATGCCCCATGGAGGAACGAGATGACCTACGTCATCGCCCAGCCCTGCGTCGACCTGAAGGACCGTGCGTGCGTCGACGAGTGTCCGGTCGACTGCATCTACGAGGGCAAGCGGATGCTCTACATCCACCCCGACGAGTGCGTCGACTGCGGTGCCTGCGAGCCGGTCTGCCCGGTCGAGGCCATCTACTACGAGGACGACACCCCGGAGCAGTGGAAGGAGTACTACGACGCCAACGTGCACTTCTTCGACGACCTCGGCTCCCCCGGCGGCGCGGCCAAGATGGGCGAGATCGACAAGGACCACCCGCTGATCGAGGCGCTGCCCCCGCAGCCGCAGGAGGACTGACCGCACCGGCGCGCCATGCTGATCTCGGGGAGGCTCCCGGACTTCCCCTGGGACCACCTCGACGACGTACGCCGAGCGGGCGCGCGCACATCCCGACGGGATCGTCGACCTCTCGGTCGGCACGCCCGGTCGACCCGACGCCGGAGGTCGTGCAGGAGGCGCTGCGCGAGGCCGCCGACTCGCCGGGCTACCCGGTCACGGTCGGGCTGCCGGCGACCCGGCAGGTCGGCGGTCGACTGGCTCGAGCGCTGTCACGGCGTCACCGGTCTCGACATCGACCAGGTGCTGCCGGTGATCGGCTCCAAGGAGCTGATCGCCTCGCTGCCGCTCCACCTCGGGATCGGCCCCGGTGACCTGGTGGTGCAGCCGGCGCTGGCCTACCCGACGTACGAGGTGGGTGCGGTGCTCGCCGGCGCCGAGGTGATCGCCACCGACTCGCTGACCGCGATCGGGCCGCGCACGCCGCGGCTGCTCTGGCTCAACTCGCCGTCCAACCCGACCGGCCGGGTGCTGCCGCCCGACCACCTGCGCAAGGTCGTCGACTGGTGCCGCGAGCGCGGGCGTGCTGCTGGTCAGCGACGAGTGCTACCTCGAGTGCATCTGGGAGGGCGCGGTCTACTCCGTGCTCCACCCCGACGTCTGCGGCGGCTCGCACGAGGGGATCCTCGCGGTGCACTCGCTGTCCAAGCGCTCCAACCTGGCCGGCTACCGGTGCGCGTTCGTCGCCGGTGACCCGGCGGTGGTCGGCGAGCTGCTCGCCGTGCGCAAGAACCTCGGCCTCCAGATGCCCGGCCCGCAGCAGCGCGCGATGATCGCCGCCCTCGACGACGACGAGCACGCCGACGAGCAGCACGAGCGGTACGCCGCGCGCCGCGCTGCTGCTGCGCGCGGCTCTCGAGGCGGCCGGCTTCCGGATCGACCACTCCGAGGCGTCGCTCTACCTGTGGGCCACCCGCGACGAGGACTGCTGGGACACCGTCGCCGCGCTGGCCGAGCGCGGCATCCTGGTCGCGCCCGGCACGTTCTACGGACCGAGTGGCTCCCGGCACGTGCGGGTCGCGCTCACCGCGACGGACGAGCGCGTGGCCGCTGCGGTGGAGCGGCTGGGGTGAGGGCTGGGGTGTGGGGGCGGGCGGCGGGCGTGCTGCGGGTTCACCACGGTATGCAGGCCAACCCGCACATCCCACGATGAGCAGCTCATGGGGAGCGCGTGTTCGTCATGGGAAGCAGGATGCGCTGTCCGATTTGCCGTGGTTATCCCTGCAGACCGTGGTGAACCGGCAGCTCCCACGACCAACCAACCGGCCCCCGCGCCAGATCCTCAGCCCAGCGACACGCTGACCCGGCCCGACTCCGCCTTGGCGCTCGTCCAGCCCTTCTCGGAGTCCTTGCCGGCCCGCCACCGCTTGCCGTCGAACGCGATCTCGGTGACCTTGAGCGTCGCCGGCGTGCGCCGTCGAGGAACTGCGCGACCGCCCAGCCCCGGCGTCGCCGGCGGCGCCGTCGCCGACGGTGACCGTGAAGTCCTGCCGGGCGCGCTTCGCGACGTCGAGCGGGCCGAAGCCCTTCTCCAGCACGCCGGTGGCCGCGCCGGCGGCTGCCACTGCCCTCGCTGGCGTGCACCACGCAGCTGAACCGGCCGCCGGGGGAGTAGCCGGTCAGTGCCGACGCCAGCGCCCGGGCGTCGGCGGCGTGCGGCTCGTAGGCCTCGGGGTAGCCGGAGCGCTGCACCTTCTGGGCGGCCTCGGTGATCCGCATCGTCTGGAAGCCGTCGATCTTCGCCAGCGCGTCGTAGAACGCGTTGGTCGCGTAGTACGGGTCCTGCACCTGCGCCGTCGTGCCCCAGCCCTGCGACGGGCGCTGCTGGAAGATCCCGAGCGAGTCCCGGTCGCCGTGGTCGAGGTTGCGCAGCTTGGACTCCTGGAACGCGGTCGCGAGCGCGATCGACACCGCCCGCGCCGGCAGCCCGCGGCGCACGCCGACGGCGCGATCACCGAGGCGTTGCGAGCCTGCTCCGGGCTCAGGTCGACCTGGGTGCCCGCCGACGTGTGGTCGCGCAGCCCTCCGGGTCGGGCAGCGGCCCGACGCCACCGCGGCACATGGCGACGCCGACGCCGCCGATCACGACGAGGACGAGCAGGAAGACAAGGGCCCGGCTAGGACGCATCTCCCCGCTCTCGCCCCTGCTGCGCGCCTGCCTGCGGGCGCCTCGCCGCGTTGTCGTCGGTCGACGGGGGCTCCGCCTCATCCCGCCTCCCTCCTCCGCCTTGCGATGCACTCCGCAGCCCGACGCTCGCGACGGACGAGATCGGGAGGCACGTCCTAGTTCGCATGCAGGTCGGCGTTGAGGGCGATGCCCTCGCCCTTCCACGGCACGGCCTCGACGGCGCCGGTCGACGGAGTTGCGGCGGAACAGCACGTTGTCGGCGCCCGGAGAGCGTGGCCGGCCTTGACCACCTTGGGCTTGCCGTCGATGTCCTTCACCGTGACCTTGGTGCCGGCCGTGACGTAGCAGCCGGCCTCGACCACGCAGTCGTCGCCGAGCGAGATGCCGATGCCGGCGTTGGCGCCGAGCAGGCAGCGCTCGCCGATCGAGATCACCTCGGTGCCGCCGCCGGACAGGGTGCCCATGATCGAGGCCCCGCCGCCGACGTCGGAGCCGTCGCCGACCACGACCCCGGCGCTGATCCGGCCCTCGACCATCGAGGTGCCGAGGGTGCCGGCGTTGTAGTTGACGAAGCCCTCGTGCATGACCGTCGTGCCCTCGGCCAGGTGCGCGCCGAGCCGCACCCGGTCGGCGTCGGCGATCCGGACGCCGGTGGGCAGCACGTAGTCGATCATCCGCGGGAACTTGTCGACGCCGAGCACCGTCACGTGGTGGCCGGTCGGCGCGCAGCCGCAGCCGGGTCTGCTCGAAGCCGTCGACCGCGCACGGTCCGGCGCTGGTCCACACGACGTTGGTCAGCAGCCGGAAGACCCCGTCGAGGCTGATCGCTGTGCGGCCGGACCAGCCGGTGGGAGAGCAGGTGCAGGCGCAGCCACACGTCGAGGGTGTCGCCGGGGGCGTCCTGCAGGTCCTTCGACGACGACGGTCACCACCTCGCGTCGTACGCCGCGGGCGTCGTCGTCGCCGGCCAGCGCAGCGAGGTCGTCGGGCGCGGCTCGAGCCGTCGGGGTCGCCGAGCGCGGGGGACGGGGTACCAGGCGTCGAGCACCGTGTCGCCGGCGTACGTCGCGAGGCCGTGCGCCCAGGCGGACCCGGGGTGGGTCGGGGGTGGCTTCGGAGGGAGTCACGCGGCCACTCTACGGAGCCGGTCCTGAACGGTCCGCAGCCATATGGTGGCGAGATGGAGCTCCGAGCGGGACCCGCGCGTCGACGACTACATCGACCCGCTGCCCGGCTGGCAGCAGGAGATCTGCCACCGGGTGCGCGACCTCGTCGCACGAGGCCGACCCGGAGGTCGATGGAGACGATCAAGCGCACCGTCCAGCCGTACTTCGTGCTGCAGGGCAACGTGATGCGCGCTGCTCGCGGCGAAGGACCACGTCAACGTCTTCCTGTACGACGGCGGCCTCACCGCCGACCCGCGACGGCATCATCACCGCCGGCCACGAGAACATGACCGGCTCGCCAGATCAGCGTCCACGAGGGCGACGCCGATCCACGAACCGGCCCTGCTCGCGATGTTCCGAGAGATCATCGCCGACAACCGCGCCGGCGGCTGGCGGAAGATCAAGGCGGCCCGCGGGGAACCGTGTCCACGCCGCGGTAGCCTCCGCGCGCATGGCGAGATTCCTGGAGCTGTGCCTCGACACCGACCGAACCCGAGAGCACGATCGCGGAGTTCTGGGCGGCGGTCGACCGGTGGCCGGGCCGTAGGTCAACGACCCGCGCTACCCGGCCGACGTGGTCGGCGCGACCGAGCAGCAGGGCATCGCGGTCTGCCTCGGTGCCGGAGCCGAAGACGGTCAAGAACCGCGTGCACCTCGACATCTACGCCCGCTCGATCGACGACCTGGTCGCGCTCGGCGCGACCGTGCCGCTCCCGGCCGAGGAGAGCGGGTTCGCGTGGACGGTGATGCTCGACCCCGAGGGCAACGAGTTCTGTGCGTTCCTGCGCGACGAGCCCCCCGCCTACCGGCTGCACGGGATCGGCATCGACTGCGTCGACCCGGAGGCGCAGGCCCGCTGGTGGGCCGAGGTGTTCGGCGCCGAGCTGAGCGACAACGCCCAGCACGGCGGCGGCTGGTGGACCGCTGCTGCACGCCACCGACGACCCGGTGCTCACGCTGCGACTTCGTGCCGGTGCCGGAGCCGAAGACGGTCAAGAACCGCCTCCACTGGGACGTCCGCGGCACGGTCGAGGAGTTCCTCGACCGCGGGCGCGACCCGGCTGTGGGACACCAGGGGCTGGGTCGTGATGGCCGACCCGGAGGGCAACGAGTTCTGCGTGTTCCCGCGAGCCTGACACCATGTCAGCGTGACTTCACCCCGTGATCGACCTCTCGCTGGACGCCGTCGCCCTGACCGAGGTGCTCTGCAACATCGAGTCGGTGAGCCGCGACGAGCGGCCGATCGCCGACGACGATCGAGGAGGCGCTGCGCGGGCTCGACCACCTCGAGGTCACCCGGCACGGCAACAGCCTGGTCGCCCGCACCGACCTGGGCCGCGACGAGCGCGTCGTGATCGCCGGGCACATCGACACCGTGCCGCTCAACGACAACCTCCCGGTCCGCAACGACGGCGACGATCCTGCACGGGCTCGGCACCTGCGACATGAAGGCCGGGGTCGCGGTGGCGCTGCGGCTCGGCGGCCACCGTGACCGAGCCGAACCGCGACCTGACCTTCGTCTTCTACGAGTGCGAGGAGATCGACGTCGAGTCCACAACGGGCTGCGCAAGATCGCCGAGAGCGCGCCCGAGCTGGTCGCAGGCCGGACTTCGCGATCCTGATGGAGCCCTCCGACGCGGTGGTCGAGGCCGGCTGCCAGGGCACGCTCCGCTTCGACGTGATCACCCGCGGCGAGCGCGCCCACTCCGCGCGCTCGTGGAAGGGCGTCAACGCGATCCACGCCGCCGCCGGGGTGCTCGCAGCGGCTCGACGTCGTACGACGCGCGGATGCCGGTGATCGACGGCCTCGAGTACCACGAGGGCCTCAACGCGGTCATGATCGCCGGCGGCGTCGCCACCAACGTGATCCCCGACGAGTGCCGGGTCACCGTCAACTACCGCTTCGCGCCCGACCGCTCGGAGGACCGAGGCGCTGGGCGTTCGCGCAGGAGTTCTTCGACGGCTACGAGCTCGAGCTCACCGACTCCGCGCCCGGTGCGCTGCCCGGGCCTCTCGGTGCCCGCCGCGGCGGCCTTCGTCGCGGCCGTCGGCGGCGACGCCGAACCCGAAGTTCGGCTGGACCGACGTCGCCCGCTTCACCGCGCTCGGCATCCCGGCGGTCAACTTCGGTCCGGGCGACCCGATGTTCGCCCACAAGCAGGACGAGCACGTGCCGATCGCGCAGATCGTCTCCTGCGAGGACAAGCTGCGCGCCTGGCTGACGGGAGACGCCCGCATGACCCAGCGACCGCTCAAGCACAAGGGCCCGACCATCCTGCGCGGGGCCGCGGTCGACCTGAGCACCACCGACCAGCGGCTGCTCGACTCGCGCGGCCCCAGCGACTGGGTGCACACCGACCCGTGGCGGGTGCTGCGGATCCAGGCGGAGTTCGTCGAGGGCTTCGGCGCGCTGGCCGAGCTCGGCCCGGCGATCGGCGTCTTCGGCTCCGCGCGCACCAGCGCCGACGACCCGTTCTACGCCAAGGGCGAGGCAGCTCGGCCGCGCGCTGGTCGAGGCCGGCTTCGCGGTGATCACCGGCGGCGGTCCGGGTGCGATGGAGGCCGCCAACAAGGGCGCCTCCGCAGGCCGGCGGCGTCTCGGTCGGGCTCGGCATCGAGCTGCCCTTCGAGTCCGGGCTCAACCAGTGGGTCGACCTCGGCGTGAACTTCCGCTACTTCTTCGCCCGCAAGACGATGTTCGTGAAGTACTCCCAGGGCTTCGCGGTGCTGCCCGGCGGCCTCGGCACCCTCGACGAGATGTTCGAGGCGCTGACCCTGGCCCAGACCCAGCAAGGTGACGTCGTTCCCGGTGGTGCTGATCGGCACGTCGTACTGGAAGGGGCTGCTCGACTGGCTGTCCGGCACCGGTCGCTCGACGACGGCAAGATCTCGCCAGGCGACCTCGACATGATCACGCTCACCGACGACGTCGACGAGGCGGTCGCGATCATGGTCGACGCGCGCCGCGTGCACCAGGAGCCCGACACCGGAGGGTGACGCCGTGATGTGGTTCTTCGCGGTCCTGATCGTGCTGCTGATCGGTGCGGTCGCCGTGGTCGCGGCCGGCGCCGGCGGCACCATGTCCGAGGAGTACGACGACCGCCCCGACGTGCGCGTCCAGGCCGACGGACCGCTGACCGCCGCAGGACCTGCGCGAGGTCCGGTTCACGACCGCGATCCGCGGCTACCGCGCCTCCGAGGTCGACGCCCTGCTCGCCCGGCTGGCCGAACAGCTCGAGGCGGATCGGCCCCCGGCGCCCGAGCCGCGAGCCCACCGACGACCCGGACGAGCACTAGCACTTCGACCACCGCGACGGCGCCGGATCGTCAGCGACCCTCGAACACCGGCTTCTCCTTGGCCACGAACGCCTCGACGGCGGCGCGGTGGTCGGCGGTGGCGCCGGTGAGCGTCATCATCGAGGACTCGACGCCAGGCGCCGTCCTCGAAGCCGTGACCGGCGGAGTACGCGACCGAGCGGCGGATCGCGCCGAAGGCGACGGTGGGGCCGGCGGCCAGGCGGGTCGGCGAGCTGCGCGACCTCGGGGCCGAGCTCGGCGGCGGGCACGACCGTGGTGGCCAGCCCGAGCTCGAGGGAGTCGGCGGACGAGAGGGTGCGCGGGAAGTAGAGCAGGTCGATCGCCTTCGCCCGGCCGACCAGCCGCTGGAGGGTCCAGGACGAGCCGGTGTCGCAGGAGAGCGCGACGCCGGTGAACGCCAGGTTGAAGCCGGCCGTGCTCGGCGAGGATCCGGAAGTCGCAGGCGAACGCGAGCGACGCACCGGCCCCGGCGGCGACGCCGTTGACCGCGGCGATCACCGGCTTCGGCATCGTCGCCAGCGCGGTCACGGTCGGGTTGTAGTGCGCGTCGACGGTCGTGAACAGCTGGTCGGTCGACCCGCTCTGGAGGATCCCGATGTGCTCCTTGAGGTCCTGGCCGACGCAGAACGCGCGGCCGTTGCCGGTGAGCACCACGCAGCGCACCTCGCGTCGTCCTCGGCGGCGCGGGTGACCGCCTCGAGCAGCGCCTCCTTGGTGGCCACGTCGAGGCTGTTCATCGCGTCCGGACGGTTCAGCGTGATCGTCGCGACGCCGTCGGCCAGGGCGTACAGGACGGGGGAGTCATGAGATCTCCTCGGTCATCGGGTCCTCCTCGGTCGCGGGCGCGTTCCCCGGGGAAGTCTGCCCCACCTCGGCGACAACTGGCCCGGTAGCGGGGTCCGATGAGGGATAATGGCCACAGCAGCGCAGTAGGAGCGCGGTCACAGGAAGAGGTATGCAGATGGCGGCGATGAAGCCGCGGACTGGAGACGGTCCGCTGGAGGTCACCAAGGAGGGGCGCGGCATCGTGATGCGTGTCCCGCTGGAAGGCGGTGGCCGTCTGGTGGTCGAGCTCAACGCCGAAGAGGCCGGTGCGCTCGGCGACGCGCTCAAGGACGTGGTCGGCTGAGGCCGACCCCACGACCGCCGAAGACCCCCGGGGCGTCCACGGACGACCCGGGGGTCTTCGTCGTGGGCCCACCCGCCGGCTGTGGATAGGGTCGGGCCCGTGGCAGTCCCGACTCTCCCGACCCAGGTGTCCCCGCCCGAGCTCTCGCTCAGCGAGGAGCGCACCGGCACGCGTGAGCGGGGCCGAGGTGCTGGCCCTGCCCGTGCTCGCCGGAGGCGAGGCGGCGACGGTGCGGACGGCGTCACTCTCGGCCCGGGGGCCGCCGAGCTGCTCGACCAGAGCGACCTCGACCTGTTCGCGGTGCTCGAGCACGCCCGTGCGACCGGCAAGGCGGGCGAGGTGACCACGCTGCCCGTGGCCGGCGCCGACAGTCTGGCCGACAGCGACCTGCGGCTGGTGCTGCTCGTGGGCGTGGGCTTCGGTACGCCGAAGGACCTGCGCCGGGCCGGGGCCGCGATCGCGCGTCGTACCAAGGACCTCGACACCGTCGCCACCTCGGTGCCGGCTGTCGGTGACGACGCCGGCCTGCGCGCCTTCGTCGAGGGCGCCGTGCTCGGCTCGTTCGACTACCACCTGCGCTCCAGCGGACCCAAGGCGCGGCCGGTACGCCGGATCGTGATCGCCGGCGGCAGCTTCGACCCCCGAGGTCCTCCAGCGGGCGGCTCGCGGTCGCCGTGGCCGGCTGGCGCTCCCGGACCCTGGCCACGGTGCCCTCCAACACCAAGAACCCGCAGTGGTTCGTCGACCAGGCCCGTCCCATCGCCCAACAGGCCGGCCTGGGCATGACCGTGCTCGACGAGCAGGAGCTCGACGGCGCAGGGGTTCGGCGGCATCGATCGCGGTCGGCCGGGCCTCGGCCACCCCGCCACGGCTGCTCCGCCTCGAGTACACCCCGGCGTCCGGCAAGCGCGGCGCCCCGCACGTGGTGATCGTCGGGCAAGGGGATCACCTTCGACAGTGGCGGGCTGTCGATCAAGACCGGCGAGGTGATGGCCAACATGAAGCGCGACATGAGCGGCGGCGCCGTCGTGCTCGCCGTCCTCGCCGCGCTGGCCGACGTCGACTGCCCGGTCCGTGTGACCGGCATCGTGGCGCTGGCCGAGAACGTGATCTCCGGCAACGCGATGCGTCCCGGCGACGTGATCACCCACTACGGCGGTCGCACCACCGAGGTCACCAACACCGACGCCGAGGGCCGGCTCGTGGTCGGCGACGGCCTTGCCTACGCGGTCTCCGAGCTCAAGCCCGACGTGCTGGTCGACGTCGCCACGCTCACCGGGGCGATCAAGGTCGCGCTCGGGCAGCGGATCGGCGGCATCTTCGCCACCGACGACGCGTTGTTCGCGCACCTCGACGCCGCCGGCGCTGCCGCCGGCGAGCCGCTCTGGCGAATGCCGCTCGCGGAGGAGTACGAGGAGCGCCTCAGCTCCAAGGTCGCCGACGCCGACAACGCGCCCGGCACCGCCCAGGCGATCGTGGCCGCGCTTGTTCCTGCGGCACTTCACCGGCGGGCTGCCCTGGGCGCACCTCGACCTCGCCTCCGTCGGCGACGCGATGGAGGACGCCTGGGAGTGGACCGCGGGACCGACCGGCTTCGGGCCGCGTGCGCTCCTGTACTGGCTCGAGCAGCGCGACCCGCTGGCCGGTGTCGGCTCGATGAGCGCGCACGCGCTGACCGTGCGCTGGTCCCTCGCCGACGCATCACCCGATGTGGGCGAGCGGCTGCGGGAGTACGTCGCCGGCACGTCGCACGCGAGGTTCTCCGCGATGGAGCCGCTGCGGTTCAAGACCTGGCGGATGCGCGAGGGCGAGTGGTTCGAGGGCTGCTACGTGTTCGCGACCACCGCCGACCGGGCGGCGTTCCAGGAGACCTTCACCGCGGGCGCGGCCGAGTCACCGGGCTCGCAGATCATCGGCTCCCCACCGATCCTGATCGAGGAGTGCGACGTGGTCGCGGTGGCGGAGGGCGGCGCCGGGTTCCTCGCCGCGCCGTCGTACGACGTGTAGCCGGCTGCCTGCTCGGACGCTCTGCTCAGGCCCGCTTCTCAGCCCTTCTTCTGGGCCACCAGCAGCCCGTCGCCCACCGGCAGCAGCAGCGAGACCAGGGACTCGTTGTCGGCGACGGTGCGTCCGAGCTCGCGGATCGCGACGGTCTCGGCGTCACGCTGCGCCGGGTCGGCCACCCGGTCGTGCCAGAGCGCGTTGTCGAAGACCACCACGCCGCCCGGGCGAAGCAGCCGAAGCGCCTCGGCGAGGTACTCGGGGTACTCCTGCTTGTCGCCGTCGCAGAAGACGATGTCGTAGTGGCCGTCGGTCAGCCGCGGCAGCACGTCGAGAGCGGCGCCGGGGATCAGCCGCGCTCGCTGCGGAGCGATGCCGCCCTCGGTGAACGTCTGCTTCGCCAGCCGCTGGTGCTCCGCCTCGGTGTCGACCGTGGTGAGCACGCCGTCCGGGCGCATCCCGCGGAGCAGCCACAGGCCGGAGACGCCCGTGCCGGTGCCGACCTCGACCACCGCCCGCGCACCGAGCACCGCGGCCAGGAACCGGAGTGCGGCGCCGCCACCGGACCCGATCGGCGCAACGCCGACCTCCTGCGCCCGGCTGCGCGCGTTGCCGAGGACGTCGTCCTCCGCGACGAACTGCTCCGCATAGCTCCAGCTCGCGGGCTTGATTCCTGCGGCGATGACGGCCTCCTGGGTTCCCCGGTACCTGTACCGAAACGAACGGTCTCGAACTGCGCGAGAGCCTACCGCTTTGGGGGTATTCGCCGGTGCATGCAGGGCTTGGGGAACACCCCGTCAACGGCGTACGTTCACAGGCAGAGTGCGGCGCAACCCACAGCGCACTCTCAGGCGTCGTACCTAGCGTGATGGAGGTCAGGTTCAGCCAATGGCGAAACGCACGCCGCTGCGGGCGGTGACGGGCAGGTCCCGCACCCCGGCCGGACGGCAGGAGGTCCGCATGAACGACCAGCCGAGCGAGCAGCCGGCCGGTGGACCGAACGAGCCCTGGGTCGCCCCCAGCTGGGAGCAGGTCGTCACCGATCACTCCGCCCGCGTCTACCGCCTCGCCTACCGGCTGACCGGCAACCTGCACGACGCCGAGGACCTCACGCAGGAGGTCTTCGTCCGGGTGTTCCGCTCGCTCGACCGCTACACGCCCGGCACCTTCGAGGGCTGGCTGCACCGGATCACCACCAACCTGTTCCTCGACCAGGCCCGGCGCAAGAGCCGGATCCGGTTCGACTCGCTCGCCGACGACGCCGCCCACCGGCTCCCGAGCGCACTGCCCGCACCCGACATGGTCTACATGAACCAGATGTTCGACGCCGACATCGAGGCCGCGCTCGCCGACCTGCCGCCAGACTTCCGTGCCGCGGTCGTGCTGTGCGACGTGGAGGGGCTGACCTACGAGGAGATCGCCGGCGTCCTCGACCTCAAGATGGGCACCGTCCGCTCCCGCATCCACCGCGGTCGGGCGATGCTTCGCACGGCGCTGGCCCACCGGGCCCCCAAGGACGGACGCGTGCGCTACGCCGGTCCCGCCCTCGCGGAGCAGCCCCAATGAACCGACACCCCACGAAGCTGCTCGCTTCGCTCACACCTGACACCCCACCAGACCGCTCGCTGCGCTCCCGTTCCGGCGGGGACCCCAAAGACTCTCCGCGGGGACCCCGATGATCCTTGGCCTGAGCGGCCACCTCGGCGACCGCGTGAGCGCGCTCGTCGACGGTCAGCTCTCGGCACCCGAGGAGGAGCGTGCCTGGGCGCACGTCATGGGCTGCCCGGGCTGCCGCCGGCTGGTCGAGCGTGAGGGCTGGCTCAAGACCCGCCTCGGCACGCTGTCCGACCCCACGGCCGACGCGCGCCCCGGACTGCTCGGTTCGTTGTACGACGTGGACGCTTGGGCAACCGTCGACGAGATCGAGCGCCGGGGTCGCACGCGGCGCACGGCGATCGCCGCGGTGGGTGCCGGATCGGTCGGCGCCGCGGTGCTCGGACTGGTCGCGTTCACCGGAGCGCCGGCCGGTCTCGGAGAGCGCCCGCCGACCCGCCAGGCCCCTGCGTCGGTCACCGCGGACCTCGCGGGAGTGGGTGCTTCGCTGGGTCCGGCGACCGGCATCTTGCGCCGTCACGCAAAATAGGACCTGTGAGCGACCACGAGCACGACCCCTGGAGCGCGCCTGACCAGCGTTCCGAGCCCACCCAGCCGCTGAGCAGCGGCCACGCGTGGGCGTCCCCGTCCGCTCCGGTCCCTGACCCGCAGGCGCCTCCCGCAGGCAGCATGCCGCCTCTCCAGGCCCCGCCGCAGCAAGCCCCACCCCAGGACCAGCCACCGGCGTACGGCGGCGGCTACGGCGGATCCGACCGCTACGGCGGATCCGACGGCTACGGGTCGCAGTCTCACCCGCTGGCCTACCCGCAGCACACGATCCCGCTGCCCACCTCGCCGAGGCCGCCGCGCGGTCGGCTCTCCGGCTGGGTGTGGCCGATGATCGCGGCGCTCTCGCTGCTGCTCGGCATCGGTGGCGGTGTCCTCGGCGCACTGCTGGTCACCGACAACGGCGGTGACGGGAGCGGGGGAGTGCTGCGCGTCGAGAAGCGCACTGCCGCACCCCTGCCCGCCGACAACAAGAGCATCGCCGCGGTCGCCGACCAGGTGCTGCCGAGCACGGTCCAGATCATCGCCGAGTTCGACGGTGACCCGCGCGGTGCGACCGGCTCCGGGTTCGTCCTCGACAAGCAGGGCCACGTGATCACCAACAACCACGTGGTCGCCGAGGCGGCCAAGGACGACGGCAACATCGAGATCGTCGACCGCAACGGCAAGCACAGCAAGGCGTCCATCGTCGGTCGCAGCCTGGTCTACGACATCGCGGTGCTGAAGTCAGATGGTGTGAAGGGCATGACCCCGGCGAAGGTGGGCTCGTCGGAGCAGATGCGCGTCGGCGAGACCGTGGTCGCGATCGGGTCGCCACTCGGCCTGAGCAGCTCGGTCACCTCCGGCATCATCAGCGCGCTCGACCGGCCGGTGACCACTGGTGAGTCCCAGGACGACACGTCGTACATCAACGCGGTGCAGACCGACGCGGCGATCAACCCCGGCAACTCCGGCGGTCCGCTGGTCGACCTGCAGGGTCAGGTCGTCGGTGTGAACTCCGCGATCGCCTCGGTCGGTTCGATCGGCCAGGACCAGGGAGGCAACATCGGCGTGGGCTTCGCGATCCCGATCGAGCAGGTCGTGGTCACCACCGACCAGATCCTCAAGACGGGCAAGGCCGAGTACCCGATCATCGGTGCCAACGTGCAGAGCAGCCGCAACGTCGACGGTGCCCAGATCACTGGCGTCACCAACGGTCAGCCGGCCGACGACGCGGGCCTGCGCACGGGCGACCTCGTGGTGGCCGTCGACGGCAAGACGATCACCAGCAGCATCGACCTGGTGGTCGCGATCCGCAGCCACGTCAAGGGCGACCACCTCAAGCTGACCGTCAAGCGGGGCTCGGACATCCAGCAGCTGACACTGACCCTGGACGCACGCTCGGACTGAGCTGAGCTGTCTGACCCTCAGGTCGCCTCGTCGTCGAACGGCGGCGCCTCGCCTGCAAGCAGCGGCAGCTGGCCCGGACGAGGCGTGGGGCGCTCGTCCTCCTCGTCGATCTCCGCCATCGCCTCCATGATCTGCTTGCGCACCGCGACCCGGGGGTCGAGGTCGCGCAGCGTGAGGTCGGCGTACTCGGGACCGAGCTCGTCGCGGAGCTCGTTCTGTGCGTTGCTTGCGAAGCCGCGGAGCGTGTGGATCATCCGGGCCGCCTGGCGCGCCATGTCGGGGAGCCGGTCGGGACCGAACACGATGACTGCCACCACGAGCAGCACCGCGATCTCCGGGACGCCGACTCCGAACACGTTCTACAACCTACCGGTGGGGGTGAGCCCGAGCTGCAGACCGGCGAGCCCGCGGCCGCGCTCGGAGAGCGAGCGCGCGACCTTTTCCAGCTCGAGCGCAGCCGGGGCGGTCGGGTCGCCGTCGACGATCGGCTTGCCGTCGTCGCCGCCCTCGCGGAGGTGCGGGTCGAGCGGCACCTGCCCGAGGAGCGGGACGTCGTAGCCGAAGCGGCTGCCCAGCGTGGCCGCCACCCGGGCGCCGCCGCCGCTGCCGAAGATCTCGAGTCGGTGGTCGAGACCCTGCTCGGCGCAGTGCGGGCACAGCAGGTAGGACATGTTCTCGACCACGCCGATGACGCGCTGGTGCATCATCGAGGCCATCGTGCCGGCCCGCTCCGCGACCTCGGCCGCAGCCTCCTGCGGCGTGGTCACGACCAGGATCTCGGCGTTCGGCAGGTGCTGGCCGAGCGAGATCGCCACGTCGCCGGTGCCGGGCGGCAGGTCGAGGAGCAGGACGTCGAGGTCGCCCCAGTAGACGTCGGACAGCATCTGCACGAGCGCCCGGTCGAGCATCGGCCCGCGCCAGGCGACGACCTGCTCGCGCTTCGGCTTGAGCATGCCGATGCTGATCACGGACACGCCGCTAGCGGTGGGCACCGGCATGATCAGGTCCTCGACCTGCGTCGGCCGGGTGTCGGCCACGCCGAGCATCGCCGGCACCGAGTGTCCGTAGATGTCGGCGTCGACGATGCCGACCTTCATCCCCTGCTTGGCCATCGACAGGGCCAGGTTGACGGTGACCGACGACTTGCCGACGCCACCCTTGCCTGAGGCGATCGCGTAGACCTTGGTCAGCGAGGAGGCCTGGGCGAACGGGATCTCGCGCTGCGCCTGGCCGCCGCGCAGCGTCTCCTGGAGCTCGCCGCGCTGCTCGGAGGTCATCACCCCGAGGGTCAGGTCCACCTCGGTGACGCCGGCCACGGCCCGGACGGCCGCGTTGACGTCGCGGGTGATGGTGTCCCTCATCGGGCAGCCCGACACCGTGAGCAGCACGGTCAGCGTGACCCGGCCGGTGTCATCGATCGCGAGGCCCTCGACCATCTTCAGGTCGGTGATCGGTCGCTTGATCTCGGGGTCGTTGACCGTCGCCAAGGCAGCACGGACCTTCTCGAGCAGCGGGGATGTCATGGGCGCAACGGTACGTGCTCACCCGTGGGCTTCGGGCGGGAGTCCGGCATGATCCGGCTCATCGGCGCCACTGCGCTCGTCGAGCTCGTTGAGCAGCCCGCGCAGCTCCGAGCGCAGGTAGTCGCGGGTGGCGACCTCGCCCAGCGCCATCCGCAGCGAGGCGACCTCGCGGGCCAGGAACTCCATGTCCGCGTGGGCCCTCGCGTTCGCCTGCCGGTCCTGCTCGCCGACCACCCGGTCGCGCACCTCCTGCCGGTTCTGCGCGAGCAGGATCAGCGGTGCGGCGTACGACGCCTGGAGGCTGAGCATCAGGGTGAGGAAGATGAACGGGTAGTTGTCGAATCGGAGGTCCTCGGGCGCGAGCAGGTTCCAGCCCACCCAGACGACGACGAACAGCGTCATGTAGATCAGGAACGCCGCCGTGCCCATGAACCGCGCGAACTGCTCGGCGAACACCCCGAACGCGTCGGTGTTGACGCTCGGCCTGCGCAACCGGGAGCGGCGCAGGTCGCGCGGGGTGTCAAGGCGACGGCTCTCGCGGGACGCCTCGGGTCGGGTCTTGTCCGCCTTCTTGTCGGCCCTCTTGTCGGCCCTCTTGTCGGGGGTCATCATGGGCGGCCGCCGGTCTTCCGGTCGCGCCAGCCCTCGGGGAGCATGTGGTCGAGCAGGTCGTCGACGGTGACGGCGCCGAGCAGCCGGCCCTCGTCGTCGACGACGGGGGCCGCCACCAGGTTGTACGTCGCGAGGTGGGCGGCGACATCCTCGAGGGTGGCCTCGGGACGCAGGTAGCTGATGCCGGTGTCGAGCGCGCCGGCGACCAGCGACGACGGCGGCTCGCGGAGCAGCCGCTGGATGTGGGCGACGCCGACCAGCCGGCCCGTAGGGGTCTCCAGCGGCGGGCGCACGACGTACACGAGGGCGGCCAGCGAGGGCGTCAGGTCCTCGTTGCGGACGTGCGCCAGCGCCTCGGCGACCGTGGCGTCGGGGGAGAGGATCACCGGCTCTGGCGTCATCATGCCGCCGGCGGTCTCCTCCTCGTAGGACATCAGTCGCCGGACGTCCTTGGCCTCCTCCGGTTCCATCAGCTCCAGCAGCTGGCGGGCCGTCTCGGGCGCGAGGTCGGCGATCAGGTCGGCGGCGTCGTCGGCAGACATCTCCTCCAGCACGTCGGCGGCGCGCTCGGAGTCGAGGTGCTCCAGGATCTCGACCTGGTCCTCCTCGGGCAGCTCCTCGAGGACGTCGGCGAGCCGCTCGTCGTCCAGTGCGGCCACCACCTCGCTGCGACGCTCGGGCGGCAGGTCGTGGATCACGGTCGCGGCGTCGGCCGGCCGGAGATCCGCCAGCGCGGCCACCAGGTGCACGGCGCCCTGGCCGACCTGGCTGCGGGCCAGCCCCTCGACGTCGCGCCACTCGGCCACGTGGGTCTGGCCGCGGCGGCGGAAGCCCTTGGTCGGCTCCTGGATCGCGACCCGCGACAGCACCCACTCGCGGCTCCGGGTCTGCTCCATCGCCACGTCGAACACCAGGCCCTGGACCTCGGTGCCACGGACGGTGACCTTCTGGTCGAGCATCTGCCCGATCACGAGGGTCTCGGTGGAGCGCTTCGCGAACCGGCGCATGTTGAGCAACCCGGTGGTGATCACCTGGCCGGCGTCGATGCTGGTGATCCGGGTCATCGGCGCGAAGATCTGGCGCCGCCCGAACACCTCGACCACCAGCCCGACCACGCGTGGCTGCGAGACCAGCGAGGACGCACCGGGGCGCATCACGACCACGACGTCGCGCACCTTGCCGACCTGGTCGCCCTGGGGGTCGAACACCGGCAGCCCGGCGAGGCGGGCCGCGAAGACGCGGGTCGGCGTGGTGCTCACGGAGGGAAACTCTAGATGGGTGAGCCCTGCGGGGTGTGCAAGCGAGCGCCGCTCAGCGTGGGCACCTCCTGGGCTCGATCATCAGGTGGTGGCACGGGTGTCGTCGGCGGACCCGACCGGGGCCACCGGGTTTCGTGAAAGGGCCGAGAAGGGGACAAGGACTCCTCGATACTGGTCGGTCTCACGTCCCGCCCAGGAGGGCTCTTCCATGCCATCGAGCTTCGCTGCGATCGTCGACGCGCGCAGCCGCCTGTTCGACCTGACCGTCTTCGGTGCGGGCATGGCGCCGACTCGGTGCGCTCCGCGCTGGCGAGCATGGGCGACACCGGCCTGATCCTCGAGATCACCGAGCGCGACGGCATCGGCACGGACGACGTCTCCCTCCGCGCGATGCAGCAGCTCGCCGACGCCGGTGCGCAGTTCGCGATCGACGACTTCCGCGTCGGGTTCTCCGCGATCAGCTACCTGCAGGACATGCCGGTACGAACGATCAAGGCGGACGCGTCGTTCTCCGAGGGCATCGACCGGGACGAGCGCTCGTGCGCGCTGCTGTGCTCGATCACGATGATGGGCCAGGCGCTCGACCTCGACGTCGTCGTGGAGGGCATCGAGCGCTCCAGCCAGCTCGACCACGTGCGCGAGCACGTGCACGCGCCCTACGCGCAGGGCTACCTGATGCACCGGCCGATGGTGCTCGACACGCTCCTCGACGTGCTGCGCGACAACCGGTCGATCTCGGCGGCACTGTCGCTGGAGCCGCCGCGGGAAGCCACACCGTCATGGCGATGATCGCGACAGCATGGGACGTCGCCGGCTAGTCCGGCTCGGGCGCCTGTCTGAGTCGGCGGCCGAGCTCGGCCGCGCGCAGTGCCTCGGCGGCCACCTCGGCGACGGCCTCGTCCACCGGTGTGGCACGCCCACGTCTCCGGCCGCGTGTCGGCTGTTCGCCCACCGGGGTACCGGCCGGGAGACCGCGCTTGCGCAGCCGCCGCGCCCGGCGCCGTACCAGCACCTGCATTCCGGCGACCGCAGCCTCCGCGGCGGCGAGCAGGTCCTCGTCGTCGACGTGGGACGGCCCTCTGTCGAGCGCCGAATGAGGCTCCTCCGTCACGGGAAGGTCGGCGAGATCTCCGACGACCCTGCACCCGCTCGCGTTCACGGCCCGGCGGGTCAGCTGGTTCCACTGCAGGGCGGCCCCGTTGGTGGACCGGTCAATCCCGATCGGCGGCTCGCAGGAGCGGCGCAGGGACAAGACCCGCAATGCGAGCTGTTCCTTGAGGGTGCGCTCGTAGTCGACCTGGGGGAGGTGCTTGACGTGAGCGTTCACCAGTCGAAGCAGCTCGGTCGACGCCAGCCCCAGGGACGTGTTGGCCGGGGTCTCCGGCGGACGGCACAGCTCCGGAGCGACCCCGATCGCCGGCGCGAGCCGCGTCCACAACAGCTGCGCCGGCTCCCCCTCGGCAGGCACCGTGACTACGTCGACCCTCTCCGCTCCCAGCTGCCCCGCCCACGCCCGCAGGATGTAGCGCGCGTCCTGGGTGCGGGCGAACATCCGTGTCCCGACCAGCGGCGCGTACCGCGCCGAGGTCGACGGGAAGCGCGGCGCGGCTCGGACCCCGCGGGCGTACCGGGTCCACGAGACCGTCGATCCGTTGTGCACGCCGGTCTGCCAGACCGCCGGAACGGTGGCCGTCGCGTCCCGGAGCGTGAGCACCGCCCGGACCTCGACGGGGCCCAGTGACGACACGATCGACCGCACCTGGGCAGGACTCGCGTACGAGAGCCACTCCATGGACACGACCGCCGTGTCGCCCTGGAACGACCGAATCTCCTCGACAAGGGCCGGCCAGGGTCGTGGGGCGGGCATGGGCCGTCCGTCCCGTTTCTTGCTGAGCCGGAGCACGTCCTCGACGGCACGCACCTGGTTGCGCCAACGCCGGCCCGGAAAGAGCACACCCTCCTCGATCAACCGCTCACGATTCTCGCGCAGGACGGACTGGATGTACGTGGTGCCAGTCTTGATGGCACCGATGTGGAGGAATATCCGACGCGTAGTCACGGCGATCCTCGACCTGCTCCCGGTGGTGACCCGATGGCACACCGTATGACGGTCGTGGCGTCACGGAGCAACCGCACGGTGTGTCAGTCGCCGAGGAGAAGCTCCTCGTCGCCGTCGAGCATGGCCCAGACGCACTCGTCGCCGACCCACTCGAGCGCCGCGCCGCCGGCGAAGCGCAGCTCGGGGCGCGACCACGACGCCACCTCGCCACGCAGCATGTCCGCCAGGGTGACCGAGTCGCCCAGGGTCAGGTTGCCGAAGTGGGTCACCGGGAGGTTGCATGCGGGTGACGCCGACGGGGTCCAGCTGGTGGTTGGCGAGGCTGTCCGGTGACGTCCGGCTGCCCGTGCTGCCGAGGCGGCACGACAGCGGCAATCAGGCGCATGCCGGGCATTCTGCCGTCTCTGCGGGGCGTTTCGTGGCGATCTGGCCGTCGTCGTCGCGATGAATCGTCGTGCGAGGCTGTGCCGGTGCCCTCCTCCGACGAGCTCGCGTACAACGTGGTCGACGTCTTTGCCGATGCGGCGTTCGCCGGCAACCAGCTGGCCGTTGTGCACGGCACCGCGGGCCTGACAGACGCGCAGCTGCTCGTCCTGACTCGGGAGTTCGGGTTCTCGGAGACCGCGTTCCCCTCGGGCGGCGACGGGGACCGCTACCGGGTGCGGATCTTCACGCCCGGCGGCGAGATCCCGTTCGCCGGGCACCCGACGCTCGGAACCGCCTGGGTGCTTCGGGCGGGAGGGCTGCTCACCGGTGCGGCCGCGACGCAGGAGTGCGGCGCCGGCGAGATCGGGGTCCGCTTCGACGAGGACCTGGTTGAGCTGTCGGCGGCCGCACGCGACCTGTCCGGTCCGTTGCCGGACGACCTGGTGGCGCTGCTGCTGGCTGACCTCGACCTGACCCCCGACCTCCGCACCGGCGACGCCTGGGTGGCCGGCGCCGGGCTGAACTTCGTGCACCTGCCGGTGCGGGCGGAGGCGGTCGGCCGGGCCAGGGCCGGGCGCACCCCCGTCTCCGACGTAGTGGCGGGCCCGGAGCTCGAGGACCCGCTGGAGGGCGTCAACCTGTACGCGCTGGACGGGCCCGCGGTGCGCGCCCGGGTGTTCGTGCCCGGGCTCTTCGTGCCGGAGGACCCCGCCACCGGATCCGCGGCCGCCGGACTGGGCATGGCGCTGGTGGCGCGCGGCGTGCTCCCCGATGGCGGACGCTACGAGATCACCCAGGGTGTCGAGATGGGACGCCCGTCGCGGCTGTTCGGCCGGGTCGACGCGGAGCACGGCGTGCCTACGCGCTGCCACGTGGCCGGGCGGGTGTTCCCGGTGGCGCGAGGCACGATCGCCGTCCCCGCCCCGTGAGCGGCAGCCCTCGCCTCGCACCGTCCACGCTCGGCCTGATCGCGGTGGGCGTCGTGGCGGTCTCGATGTCCGGGCCGGTGATGGCCTCCCTGGCGGTGCCGGCGCTGGTCATCTCCTTCTGGCGCAACGGACTGGCGACGCTGCTCCTCGCGCCGGTCGCCGTGGTCCGGCGGCGGGCGGAGATCGGCGGCCTGTCCCACTCCGAGCTGGCCTGGATCGTGGCGTCCGGGGTCTGCCTCGCCGTCCACTTCGGCACCTGGGTGACCTCGCTGAGCATGACCTCGGTCGCGGCCAGCACCGCGATCGTGTGTCTTCAGATCGCCTGGGTCGCCGGGTGGGACCGGATCAACGGGGTGCGGCTGCCGGCGCGAGCGGTAGCAGGCCTGGTCGCCGCGTTCGTCGGCGTGGTCGTGATCACCGGGGTCGACCTCTCGGTCTCGACCCGGGCGGTGGTGGGCGACCTGCTGGCGCTCGTCGGCTCGGTGGCGGTGGCCGCGTACACGGTGATCGGCGGGCGTGCCCGCCGTACCGTCAGCACGACCAGCTACACGTTCGTCTGCTACGGAACCGCGGCGCTGCTGCTGATGGTCGCGAGCCTGGTCTCCGGCGCCTCCCTGGTCGGGTACGACGCCCGCGAGTGGGCGTTGATCGCGGTGGTCACGTTGACCTCGCAGCTGCTCGGGCACTCGGTGTTCAACCACCTGCTGGACCGGATCCGTCCGGTGGTGGTCTCGCTGGCGATCCTGCTCGAGATTCCGGGTGCCGCGCTGCTCGCCGCCGCCTTCCTCGGGCAGGTGCCCCCGCCGGGGGTGTTCGTGGGTCTTGTCCTGATCCTGGCGGGCATGGCGCTGGTCGTGCTCGAGGGGCCGGACCGGACCGACGAGCCCGCCATCACGGACTTGTAGGATCACGGGCGTTTCCCGTCGAACCCACCCCGAGGAGCTGTCCGTGCAGACCCAGGTCGTCATCCTCGCTGCGGGCCTCGGCACCCGTCTCGGGAGGCCGCACCCCAAGCCGCTGACCCCGCTGACCAACGGCGAGACGATCATGCGCCGGGCCGTGCACCTGCTGCGCGACGCGTGGGCTGACGTGCATGTGACCGCCGTGGTCGGGTTCAAGCTCGACATCGTGATCGAGGCGATGCCCGACATCGCCTTCGTCTACAACGAGGTCTACGACTCCACCAACACCTGCAAGAGCCTGCTCAAGGCGCTCAGCCTGTCCCACGAGGGCGGCGTGCTCTGGATGAACGGCGACGTGGTCTTCGACCCGCGCGTGCTCGCCATCGTCGAGGAGCGGATCCGCAACGGCCAGAGCTTCGTCTGTGTGGACCACGCCTCCGTCGCCGATGAGGAGGTCAAGTACACGCTCGGCGAGGACAAGATGATCAAGGAGCTGTCCAAGACCGTGGTCGGTGGCCTGGGCGAGGCGGTGGGCATCAACTACGTCTCCGCCGAGGACAAGGCCGCGCTGATCGTGCGGCTCGACGACTGCGACGACCAGGACTACTTCGAACGGGGCATCGAGCTCGCGATCGAGAAGGACGGCCTGTCGTTCGAGCCGGTCGACATCTCCGAGTTCCAGGTGGTCGAGGTCGACTTCGACGACGACCTGACCCGGGCCAACGCGTTCGTCTCCCCTCCGACGGCAGAGTAGCGGCGGGATGCCGGTCAGCGTCCGGTCCGTCGACGACGCCGGACTCACGCTCAGCTCCGCCGACGAGGTGATCCTCGACGTGCTGTTCGACGGCCGGCGGATCTGGTCGTTCTGGCTGCTCCGCGACAGCCGGCCGAAGGGCTCGGACCGCCGGATCGCGTGGGCCGCGTCGCTGGAGAAGTTCCTCGACGGAGAGACCCGGCTCGGCGTCGTCGAGCACCTCTCCGGTCGGGTGCTGTACGACGAGGAGACCCGGTTCGGCTCCGGCACCGGTCGGATCGCGATCGTCAACGACGAGGGCAAGCCGCTCGGCATCGACAAGTCGGGCCGGATGGCGCAGACGTTCGACACCCGCAGCGAGGAGCACGTCGCCCCGCTGCTGGACTCGATCGAGGAGGTGCTGGCAGCCCTGGCCGAGGCCGGGATCGAGGCGTTTCCGGCCTACGGCACGCTGCTCGGCGCGGTCCGCGAGCAGCACCTGATCGGGCACGACAGCGACGCCGACCTCGGCTACGTCAGCACGCACGGGCACCCCTACGACGTGATCCGCGAGTCGTTCCGGCTGCAGCGCCGGCTCGCGGAGCGCGGCTACCGGATCACCCGCTACAGCGGTATCGCCTTCAAGGTCGACGTGGTCGAGGGCGACGGCTCGGTGCGCGGTCTCGATGTCTTCGGCGGCTTCCTCTCCCATGGGTCGCTCTACCTGATGGGCGAGGTCGGTACGCCGTTCCAGCGCGAGTGGATCTTCCCGCTTGGCACCTGCACGCTCGAGGGCCGCACCCTGCCGGCGCCGGCCGAGCCGGACCGGATGCTGGAGGCGATGTACGGCTCGGGCTGGAAGGTGCCCGACCCGGCCTTCCACTTCGAGACGTCGCGGCAGACGGTGCGCCGGCTCAACGGCTGGTTCCGCGGCATCCGGGTCTTCCGGGACGACTGGGAGCGCCGCTACAGCAGCCGCCGCGACCGGCTTCCCGACCTCGTTCCGTCCGGACTCGCGGAGTACGTCGTCGCGCAGGAGGGCGTGCCGGGACGGATCGCGGACGTGGGCGCCGGCCGCGGCGGCGACGCGGTCTGGTTTGCGCAGCAGGGTGCCTCCGTGACCGCGTACGACTACGTGCCGAACGCATCGCGTGCCGTGCAGCGTCGTGCGGAGCGGCGCGGCCTCGACCTCGCCGTACGCCGGCTCAACCTCCTCGAGTGGCGCTCCACCTTCGCCGAGGGCGCCCGACTGGCGCACCAGCCCGGACCGCGCACGGTGGTGGCGCGGCACCTCGCCGACGCCACCACGCGGTTCGGCCGCGACTCGCTGTGGCGCTTCGCGTCGATGGCGCTGCGCGACGGCGGCCGCCTCTACACGGAGTACTGGATCGAGGGCGGTGAGGACCGCGCGTTGCTGCGGCGGGTCCCGGCCTCGACGGTGCGGGCGGAGCTGATCGGGCACGGCGCCGATATCGTGCACGAGGAGACCTTCGACGCGCCCGGGGAGCCCGGGCGCCGGATCGGCCGGACGGTGGCGCAGTGGCGGACGTGAGATCGAAACTCAAGGGCGCGGCGCGCCGGGCGGTCAGCCGAACCCCGGTCGGCGAGCTGGTGCGTCGAGTCGAGGCACTCGAGAGCGAGATCGAGGAGCTCCGTCAGCAGAACCTGCGGCTGGCCGAGATCGCCGACGTCGTGCAGGAGCTCCTGGTACCGCTGTCCTCGCGCGACCAGGCCCGGGTCGACGCGGCCATCGAGAAGTTCTCCCAGAGCCTCTAGGGCGCGCGGTGGCCGAGCGCGTCTATCTCCACATCGGGCTGCCGAAGACGGCGACGACCTACCTCCAGCGGATCCTCTGGGCGCACCAGGTCCAGCTGCGCGGCGAGGGGCTGTTGCTGCCGGGCGCCGCGCGACGCGAGCACCTCTGGGCGTCGCGGATCGTGCGTGGCGAATCGGTCGACGACGGTCTCCCCGAGGCGCAGCGCACCGCGTGGGACCGGATGCTGCTGGAGATGGCGGACTGGCCGGGCCGTGCGCTGGTGTCACACGAGTTCTTCGCGGCCGCCTCCGCGGAGCAGGCGCAGCACGTTGTCGAGCAGCTCGCCCCGGCCGAGGTGCACGTGGTCGTCACCGCGCGCGAGCCGCTGGGCCTGTTCGCGGCCAGCTGGCAGGAGGCACTGAAGAACCGCGAGACGACGCCGATGTCCGACTACGGCCGCAACGAGTCCGACGATCCCCGCGACATCTGGAACTGGCGGACGCTGGACCTCCGGCTGGTGCTCCAGCGGTGGGCGCCCGCCGGCGGCCCGGTCGCCCCCGAGCACGTGCACGTGCTCCCGCTGCCGGGCAAGGACGCCCCGCGCGAACAGATCTGGCACCACTTCGCGGGCCTGCTCGGGCTGGACCCGGGTGGCTATGACCTGTCGGGTGCGTTTGCCAACGAGTCGATGGGCGTGGTCGAGGCGGAGACCCTGCGCCGGGTCAATGAGCACCTCGGCGACTTCACCAAGGCGATCGACAAGGGCACCTTCATCCGCACCTTCCTCGGAGACGAGCGGCTGGTGCCGCGCGGCGGGGATCGGTACTGGCCGGGCGCAGGACCAGGTCGACGACTGCCGGCGACGGGGATGCGAGGCGGTGGCATTCGTGCGCGAGCAGGGGTACGACGTGGTCGGCGAGCTGGACAACCTCCTCGTGCCCGACCAGCTGCCCGAGCGCCGCCGGCCGGACTCGGTCACCGATGCCGAGGTCGCCCAGGTCGCCGTGGAGCTGGTGGCGACCATGCTCGGCGACGTCCGCGAGCTGCGCCACGAACGGCGCCGGCTCCAGGCGGAGCTCGATGTCCCGCGGGTGCCGCCCACGCTGCTGGTGCGGCTCCGGGACCGGATGCATCGCGTGTTCGCCCGTCGTACGGAGTGAGAAAGGCCATGCCGGACGGCGGCCGGGGCGTGGTGAACGGCCGTTAGCCTGAGACTTCGCCGCTCTTCTGGCCGACGGAAGGAACCACCATGGGCCGCCTCTGCGAGACCGAGGGACTCACCGACATCCAGACCGAGATCCTCAAGGCCGTCCGCCAGTTCGTGGACTCGAAGATCCTGCCGGTCGCGACCGGGCTCGAGCACGCCGACGAGTACCCGCAGGAGATCGTCGACGGCATGAAGGAGCTCGGCATCTTCGGGCTGACGATCCCGGAGGAGTACGGCGGCCTCGGCGAGTCGCTGCTGACCTACGCGCTGGCGGTCGAGGAGATCGCGCGCGGCTGGATGAGCGTCTCCGGCGTGATCAACACGCACTTCATCGTGGCGTACATGTTGATGCGGCACGGCACCGAGGAGCAGAAGCAGAAGTACCTGCCGCGGATGGCGACCGGCGAGGTGCGCGGCTCGTTCTCGATGTCCGAGCCGTCGCTGGGCTCCGACGTCGCCGCGATCAGGACCAAGGCGGTCCGTGAGCAGGGAGCCGACGACACCTACGTCATCGACGGCCAGAAGATGTGGCTGACCAACGGTGGCTCGTCGAACCTGGTCGCGGTGCTGGTGAAGACCGACGAGGGCGCGGACTCGGTCTACCGGAACCTGACGGCGTTCCTGGTGGAGAAGGAGACCGGGTTCGGCGAGACGGCGCAGGGGGTCACGATCCCGGGCAAGATCGACAAGATGGGCTACAAGGGCGTCGACACCACCGAGATGGTGTTCGAGGGCCACCGGATCTCCGCCGACCAGGTCCTCGGCGGTGAACCGGGCAAGGGCTTCTACCAGATGATGGACGGCGTCGAGGTCGGCCGGGTCAACGTCGCCGCGCGCGCGACGGGTGTCGCCAACCGGGCCTTCGAGCTGGCGATCGCCTACGCCCAGCAGCGGGAGACCTTCGGCAAGAAGATCGCCGAGCACCAGGCGATCCTGTTCCGGCTCGCGGAGATGGCGACCAAGGTCGAGACCTCGCACGCGATGCTGGTGCGCGCGGCGCGGATGAAGGACTCCGGGGAGCGGAACGACGTCGAGTCCGGGATGGCGAAGTACCTCGCCGCGGAGTACTGCAACGAGGTGGTCCAGGACTCGTTCCGGATCCACGGGGGCTACGGGTACTCCAAGGAGTACGAGATCGAGCGCCTCTACCGCGAGGCGGCGTTCCTGCTGATCGGCGAGGGCACCGCCGACATCCAGAAGATGATCATCGGGCGGGCCTTGCTGAAGGACTACAAGCTCAAGGGCTGACCCCCATGTGGTTGCCCGCGGGTGGTCGAGCTTGTCGAGACCGCCGCTTCCCGCTGGTCGAGCTTGCCGAGACCGCCGCTTCCCGCTGGTCGAGCTTGTCGAGACCGCTAGACGGTCTTCCCGAGCCGACCCAGCGCCTCCTTGAGCCGCTCGTCGTCCCGGTCGACGGCCGGCACCAGCAGCTCGACCACCACGTCGAGGACGTCGCTGAGTCGTTCGTTGAGCCGGCGGCTCTCCTCGGCGGCGACCTGGAGTTCGGCGACCTGGCGCTCGAGCTCGGCCAGTCGCGGGCCTGCGAACCGGTCGAGGAGGTTGCGGGCGGTCTCTTTCATCGGGCTCATCGCGTCCAGCTCACTTCCATCCGGCAGATCACGGGGTTCTCCTTGCCCAGCGGCGCGAGGTCGGTGCCCTCGACCCGGTCGATCACGCGGCCGCCGTACGACGCGATCTCGGCCGCGATCTCGTCCGGGTCGGCGTAGGTGCGGGCGTGTTGCCTGAAGAAGGTGGGGCGTCCCCGGTTCGCCGCGGTGCGGAACTCGAGGAACGTGTGGCCGCCCGACCGCCCGGCCATGGAGCAGAAGCGCCACAGCCCCGGCCTCGCGGGCCGGGCGAGCGCGTCGACCAGCAGCCGGGCGTAGACGTGCTTGGGCCCCGGCTCGTGGGCGAGCCGGGCACCGTTGGTGAGCACGTTGTACTGCGACTCCATGTTGATGCCCTTGAACTGCACCGGCCGCTTGCCCTGCTGCCTGCGGTGGGCCGTGCCGGCCCGGGCGACCTTGCGGGCCGCGCCGCAGTAGTCGGAGCCGGTCACCGCGAACCCCTGGTCGGCCAGCCAGTACGCGTCACGCCCGGTGCCCGACCCGAGCTCGACGACCCGGCTGCCGGGCTCGATCCGCTCGGCCACCCAGGATGCGAACAGCGAGGGGCCCGACGGCACCCGCTTCACGTCGTCGGAGGTGTAGAAGGCCTGCCAGTGTGCCAGCCGTGTGCGCGTGCCGCGCCACCACTGGCTCATCATCCGTGTGTTCTCCGGCGGGTGCTCGAAGTGGAACGCCGGATCGGGCACCCGCCACGACGGGCCGTAGGTGAAGGCGAGGAACGCCTCGACGTCGGCCGGCGCCGGGAACTCCACGCCTTCCAGCGTCACGGTCCCGAACGGGAGCACCGCCTCGCGCGGCAGCACCCCGCGCAGTGACCCGGTGATATGGAAGTGGTCGCCGATGTGGAACGAGCCGAACACGTCGACCCCGGCCCGCTTGCCGGTCGGCAGCGGCACCCAGACCTTGAAGTTGGCGGCGGACATCCGCACCACCTGCCAGCCGAGCCCGCGCAGGGTGCGCTCGGCGGCTCGGCTCTCGCGCACGATGTCGAAGGGGTGCGTGTGCCGGCTGATCCACGCCACGTCCGCGTCTGAGTCGTGGCCGATCATCTTGCCGTCACGGACCGCGCCCAGCAGCCCGCCGTACGCCAGGTAGGCGTCGAGCCCGCACTTCTCGGTGAGGTCGTCGAGCACACGCCGCGCGGCCTCGACCAGCTCGAGACGGGCGCCGACATCCATCCGGTCGAAGGTGCGCTGCAGCCGTCCGCCCTTGTCCAGGGACAGCGGGTGCCCGGCGTCGTCGACGAGCTCGAGCACCTCGTCCGACGACCCGAACCGCACGCTGCCGGCGAACAGCGTGTCGCCGCCGTTATGGGGTACGACGGTCACCTCGGCGACGCCGTTGAGCCGTTCCTTCAGCGGTGCCGGCCAGGCGACGAGCATGCCGCCGCGTTCGGCGCGGCCGTCGTGGCCGGTGGTGAACGACCAGACCCGGTTGCTGCCGAACAGGATGTCGATCGGCTCGTCATCGGCGACCTCGGCGGGCCCGGGGGCGTGGATGCCCCGGTCGTCGACGTACGTCGGATGCGTCAGGGCTTCCACTTCCAGGAGGCCAGCACGGGCTGGACGACCTTCTCGCGCTCACCGGCGGAGGCGCCCTTGGGGAACGCGAAGGTCAGGCCGTAGTTCTTGTTCTTGTGGATCGCGAAGTACTGCACGAGGTAGAACTTCGTGCCCGAGCTGTTGGCGTCGCCCTCCTGGTGGACCGCCGGCGCGCCGGCGATGGTGACGTGCGGCCTGGTCTGGATCTTGGGCGCGAGCGTCTTGACCTCGCCCCTGATCTGGGCGGCCAGCGCATCGAGGTCGTCGGCGGTGGGTGCGCCGGAGACCTTGCTCGGGGTGGTCAGGGTGTTCATGTTCGCCGTGAACGGCGGGGTCGCGGGCTTCGCGCGGCCGCCGGTGTCGATGCTCGGCTGGTTCTGCTTCAGCTGGGCCGTGATGTCCTCCCAGCCCTGGGGCAGGTTGTACACGTAGCCGGTGCCGGCCATCGCCTTCCCGGTCGACGGCTTGGCCGTCGACGAGGGCCCCGCGGACAGGGATTCGCTCGCGGACGCCGCGGGAGACGAGATGTCGGAGGAACTGCCGCTCTTCGGCTCGTCCGAGGACTTCCCGCACGATGCGAGCACCAGGACGGCGAGCAGGGTCGCCGCGATCTTGGGAACGGAGTTCATGCGCGAAAGTCTCGCACAGGGGTGCACGTTGGACCGGACCGTGGTCGGGGGCGCGCGACGAATCCTGCTGGACCCTCTTGCGGGGTGGTGCGAGGGTGGAGGAAACGACCGAACGAGGGAGCAGCGGATGGCGGACAAGCAGCCCGACAACGAGGACCTCAAGGCGAAGATGCGCGAGGCGCTCGACCGCAAGCAGTCCAACGACAAGGGCGTCCCTCAGGACGGGCCGGTGCGCGAGAAGGCCCACGGCTCCGAGGTGGTCGGTGGTGCCGGGCCGAAGATCCACCGCCGGAAGGCCGGTGGCGGGGGCTCCTGAGTGGTTCGGCACGATAGGACGGTCGCGGCCCCCGGAGGCCGCCCGCCGTACGTCGTGAGGAGCGCCCAGCATGCAGTTCGGCCGTAGCTACGAGGAGTTCGAGGTCGGGGCGACGTACAGGCACTGGCCGGGCAAGACGGTCACGGAGTACGACGACCACCTGTTCTGCCTGCTGACCATGAACCACCACCCGCTGCACCTCGACGAGCACTACGCGCAGGAGACCACCCAGTTCGGCAAGAACGTGGTGGTCGGCAACTACGTCTACTCGATCCTGCTCGGCATGTCGGTGCCCGACGTCTCCGGCAAGGCGATCGCCAACCTGGAGATCGAGTCGCTGCGCCACGTCGCGCCGACGTTCCACGGCGACACCCTGTACGGCGAGACGAGGGTTCTCGACAAGTGGGAGTCGAAGTCCAAGGACGACCGTGGCGTGGTCCACGTGGAGACGATCGGGTACAACCAGGACGGCAAGGTCGTGTGCATCTTCCGGCGCAAGGTGATGGTGCCGAGGGACAGCTACCTCGAGGCCCGGGGCGGCGAGCAGCCCGGTCGGCCGGTGCCACAGGCGGACAAGAACTGGCCGGGGGAGCCGGGCTGAGGCTGCTGCAGGTTCACCACGGTATGCCGACGGACCTGCGCCTCCCACGATGTGCTCGTCATGGGATGCGCGGGTTGCTCTGCATACCGTGGTGAAACCTCACCCCCGCCCGCCCCGCGAACGCCGGCGCCAGCGGCAGGATCCCGAGCACCAGCACCATCGGGAGCGCGAAGCCGTAGCGCAGCGAGTCGGCACCGACCAGGCCGGTGAGCACCGCGCCGAGCAGCGCCCCGGCGTAGTTGAACTGGTTGAACCGCGCGATCACGGCGTCGACCCGGGCCGCGCGGGCGTCCGCGTCGAGGGTGTCGCCGCCCGCGATCCGGGCGGCCGCGGAGAAGGACAGCGGGGCGATCACGGCGGCTCCGGCGCCGAGCAGCGTGAAGCCGAGCACGGCGACCGGCCAGGTCGGCGCGAACACGACGACCGCCAGCGCCGCGGACGAGACCACGGCGCCCACCCGCAGCACGCGCACAACGCCGTACCGGGCGACGAGCGAGTCACCCGCGAACCGGAACACCAGGCTGGCCAGGAGGTAGGGGAACGTCGCCAGCGCCACCAGCCCGCTCGGGGTCGGGAACGTCTTGTCCAGGTACGTGGGTCCCCAGGTCGAGGCGGCCGTGTCGACCATGTAGAAGAGCACCAGCGCCAGGCCCACGAGCAGGATCGGCCGCCAGGGCACGTCGACGTCGTCCGCGACGGGCACGTCGGCGCGGCGCAGCAGCGGCGCGAAGCACACGGCGACGGGTACGACGGCCAGCCAGGCCGCGGCACCGAGACCGAGGTTGCCGGTCGCGAGGGTGAGCGCCGAGCCGACCACGCCGCCGAGGGTCCAGGCTCCGTGGAACGAGGGCAGGATCGGCCGCCCATAACGGTGCTCCAGCGCGACCGCCTGCATGTTCGTCGTGGCGTCGACCACGCCGAGCGCGACGCCGTACAGCGCGAGCGCGGCGGCGAACGCCGCGAACGCCGGCGCCAGCGCGATCACCGGCAGGCACACCGCGATCAGCAACAGGCCGGCCCGCAGCACCTCCGCGCTGTCGCTGCGCTTGGCCACCATCTCGGCGACCAGCGAGCCCACCCCGGCGAGGAGCACCATCATCAGCAGCAGGACCGACAACTCGACCGACGAGAGCGACCACTTCTCCTGCACGTCCGGCAGCCGGGTGGTGAGGCTGATGAAGACCAGCCCCTGCGTGAAGAAGCCGGCGGCGGCGGCGAACCGCGCCTGCCGCAGGGCCGGAAGCACCTCGGTAGCCCGCCTCGCCATGGCGCGACCCTAGACCCCCGTGCCGTCTGCACGGCCTAGATTGGGCCCATGCCGCACCCGTACCCGACCGACGACCCCGTCGACGAGCTGTGGCTGGTGCGGCACGGCGAGACCGAGTGGAGCCGCACCGGCAAGCACACGTCGACGACCGAGCTGCCGCTGACCGAGGAGGGGGTCCGGGTCGCAGGGACACTGCGCGACCGGCTCGCTGGGGTCGCGTTCGACCTGGTCCTGACCAGCCCCCGCCAGCGCGCCCGTCGTACCGCCGAGCTCGCCGGCTTCCCCGACGCCGTGGTCGACGACGACCTGGCCGAGTGGGACTACGGCGACTACGAAGGGATCACCACGCCGGAGATCCGGGAGTCCGTGCCCGGCTGGACGGTCTGGTCACACCCCAGCCCGCGCGGGGAGACGGCCGGGCAGGTCTCCGAGCGGCTCGATCGCGTCGTCGCCCGGGTCCGGGCGCAGGGTGGACGGTGCCTGACGTTCGGGCACGGGCACGCGACTCGTGCGCTCACCGCACGCTGGCTGGAGCAGCCGGTCGAGGAGGGACGGTTCTTCAAGCTCGACACCTCGACTGTCTCGGTGCTCTCCTACGAGCGCGAGACGCCGGTCATCCAGCGCTGGAACTCCTGAACGACGCTAACCTCAGCGCGTGACACTCGCTGCCTCGTGTCCCCGCTGCACCACCCCGCTCGAGGGGGACGGTGCCGAGTTCACCTGCGGCCGGCACGGCAGCGTCGCCCCGCTCTGGCGCTCGGCCACCTCCGACTACACGACGTTCGCCGAGGTGGTGAGGCGCGCCGCGGAGCTGCCGACGTATCTGCCGTGGCCGATGAGCCCCGGCTGGTCGATCGCCGACTTCGGCTGCGTGGCGGGGGACGACGGTCCGGCGCTGGCGACAGTCACCACGACGATCGGGGCGAGCGCGCTCGACGGCGAGGTCGAGGTCACGGTGGTCACCGAGGAGCCGGGGGTCGGGCTCGGCAGCCGGGTGGCGGGAGCGGCGACCGCCGACCCGGGTGACGCCGTGGGGCAGGGCGCCTCGTCGATCCGCGTGCGCGTCGAGGCGCGCCCGGTGCCGATGTGGGTGCTGCCGAGCAGCGACGACGACGACCTGCTGGCGCGGGCGGCGTTCGTGGGCGAGGCCGGTGGACGGTGGCTGTGGCTGGTGATGCGGCCCGCCTCCGCGGCGCTGCTGCTGCGCGACGACTGGCTGCTCGCGGACGCCAGCGGGTTCGGCCCCGAGGCGATCGAGATGCCATTCGGGGGACCCCCGCCCGCGTGGTGAGGCGTCCACCGGACGCCTGGCCCTAGGGTCGGGTTGTGCCGATCGACCTCCATACCCACTCGAGCCGGTCCGACGGCACGGCGACGCCGACGGAACTGGTCGCGGAGGCCGCCGCGCACGGTCTCGACGTGGTGGCCCTGACCGACCACGACACCGTCGACGGCTGGCAGGAGGCGGCCACCGCCGCGGTTGCCCACGGGATCACGCTGGTGCGCGGGATCGAGCTCTCGACGCGGTACGACGGGCGCAGCGTGCACCTGCTCGCGTACCTGCCCGACCCGTCGTACCAGCCCCTCGCGGCCGAGATGGCGCGCGTGCGCGGCGGCCGCGAGACCCGGCTCCCGGCGATGATGGAGCGGTTGCGCGCGCTCGGCATCGACATCACCGAGGACGACGTCCGCGACGGTGCCGCCGAGGGCGCCGTGCTGGGCCGGCCGCACGTCGCCGACGCGCTGGTCGGCAAGGGCGTGGTCGGCCACCGCAACGAGGCCTTCGAGACGATGCTCGGCCCCGGTGGCCCGGCATTCGTGCCGCGCTACGCGACGTCGCTCCCCGACGCCGTCGAGCTGGTGCGCGCGGCGGGCGGCGTACCTGTCGTCGCCCACCCATGGGGTCGCAACCAGGTGCTCACCGCCGCCGCGTTCGCCGACCTGCAGCAGCGCGGCCTGGTCGGGATCGAGGTCGACCACCAGGACCACACGTCCGCGGCACGCGAGGAGCTCCGCCGGATCGCCGGCGACCTCGGGCTGGTCGCCACCGGTTCCAGCGACTGGCACGGCACCGGCAAGGTCGACCACGAGCTCGGCTGCAACACCACCGACCCCGCGGCGTTCGAACGTCTCCTGGCCGCCGCCGGGGTCGCCGCGACCGCCGTGATCGCGCCGTGACCAGCGACCGTCACCCCGAGATGCAAGGTTCTCGGCGCCCAAGCCCTACTTCCGCCCCAGCCCCTGGAACCGCTGCTGCAGCGACGCCGGCACGACGCGTACGACGGCGGCGATCGCCTTGTAGCGCTTGCTCGGGATCGACAGGGCCCTGCCGGCGTCCAGGTCGGCCAGCGCCTCCGCCACGAGCCGGTCGGGGTCGAGCCAGAGCATGCGCGGGGCGCTGTCGGTGTCGGAGCCCAGCCGCTGGTGGAACTCGGTGCGCACGAAACCGGGGCAGACCGCCATCACCTGCACGCCCTGCCCGGCGTACTCGTGGTGCGCCCACTGGCTCAGCTTGGTGACGTACGACTTCGCCGCCGAGTAGCTGCCCCGTTGCAGGAACCCGGCCATCGAGGACACGTTCACGATCTGCCCGCGCCGCTCCGCCAACATGGTGCCGAGTGCGGCGTGGGTCAGCCGCATCACCGCGGTCACGAGCACGTCGAGCTGGGCCTGCTCCAGCGCCAGGTCGTTGTCGAGGAACCGTCCCCTCAGGCCGAACCCCGCGTTGTTCACCAGCAGCCGGACGGGTTCGCCACGGTCGGCCAGCCGCGCCTCGACCTTCGCCAGCTGCGCGCGGTCCACGAGGTCGGCCGGCAGCACCTCCACGGCGACGCCGTACGTCGACCGCAGCTCGTCGGCGGTCTCCGCCAGCCGTTGCTCGTTGCGGGCCACGAGCACCAGGTCGTGGCCGCGCGCGGCGAGCGCGCGGGCGAACGAAAGACCGATGCCGGACGTCGGGCCGGTGACCAGGGCCCATCCCAGGGAAGACATGCGCGCCAGCATCGCCCCACCTGCGTTTCCAGGGCAACTGTGTGCGGCATGATTGCGGGTGATGTCCCCCGCCTCGCAGACCCGCGTCCTCGCCGTTGCCAACCAGAAGGGTGGTGTGGCGAAGACGACGACGGTCGCCTCCCTCGGAGCCGCGCTCGCCGAGCTCGGCCAGCGGGTGCTGCTCGTCGACCTCGATCCCCAGGCCTGCCTGACGTTCAGCCTCGGGATCGACCCCGAGGACCTCGAGCTGTCGGTGCACCACGTGCTGACCAAGGGACTCGACCCGTCCGAGGTGATCCTCGAGACCGAGGACGGCGTCGACCTGATGCCGGCCACGATCGAGCTCGCCCGCGCCGAGGCCGACCTGCTCACGCGCACGGGCCGCGAGTACGTCATCCGCTCGGCGATCGAGGACCTCGACGACTACGACTGGGTGATGCTCGACTGCCCGCCGTCGCTCGGCGTGATGACGGTCGCCGCGCTCACCGCCGCGACCGGCGTGCTGATTCCGTTGCAGTGCGAGACGCTCTCGCACCGCGGCGTCGGCCAGCTCCTCGACACCGTTCACGACGTGCGCCGGTTCACCAACCGCAGGCTGGAGGTGTGGGGGGTGCTGCCCACGCTGTACGACGGGCGCACGAACCACGCGCGCGCGGTCCTCGAGAACATCTCGAAGACCTACGAGCTCGACGTGATCGAGCCCCCGATCCCGAAGTCGATCCGGTTCGCCGAGGCGCCGGCCGCCGGTCGGTCGATCCTGCGCACCTCGCGCAACAGCAAGGGCGCCAAGGCCTACCGCGAGGTGGCCAAGGACCTGCTTTCCCGCTGATCGACCCTTCGAACGAGAGAGGAGCAGACCTGTGTCGGACACGCACCGGGCACGTGTGCGCTACGACCGCGTGGTCGCACTGCTGCTCTCCACGGGCGTCACCCTGTTCGCGATGCTCGCCGGGGTGGGCGTGATCGGTACCGGCGTCGGGGCCACGCCGGCGTACGCCGAGCGCGGCATCAGGTCACCCGGGTCCGAGTCGGCGTCGGCCCCGGACTCCACCGCGTTCACCGCGACCCCGCCCGGCGACGACCAGGCGGTCAAGGCGGCCAGCGACACAGCCCTGCCCGCCGCGAGCGGGAGCGGAAAGCGCGTGGTGTTCGACATCTCCGCCCAGCGGGTGTGGCTGGTCGGTCGGGACGGTGGCGTCCGGCGCAGCTACCTGGTCTCCGGCAGCCTCACGGACAACCTCCGGCCAGGACACTACGCGGTCTACTCGCGCTCGCGCTGGGCCAACGGGATCGACGACTCCGGGGTGATGCAGTACTTCGTGCGCTTCGCCCACGGCACCCGCGCCGCGATCGGTTTCCACGACATCCCCGAGCTGCGCGGCGTACCCCTGCAGTCGAAGGCCCAGCTCGGGACGCCGCAGTCGCACGGCTGCGTCCGGCAGGCCCGGCCCGACGCGATCGCCTTGTGGCACTTCGCGCCGATGGGAACCGACGTCGACGTCGTCGCCTGAGGGCGGGCCATTCACCACGGGACCGTGGTAACCGGCCCCGGCCCAACCGGCGCCCAGCCAGCCTCAGGCCTGGCCGGTCTCCGTGGCCGGCTTGCCGCCCCGGGTACGACGTCGGCTGCGGTTGCGCTTCTTGCGCGGAGCCGCGTCGGCGGCCGCCTCGGCCGGGCGTTCGCGGTCGCTGCCGCCTGCGCCGCTGGAGCCACCTGAGCTGCTGCGGCCGTGGCCGCCGGAGCGCCCACGGCCACCGTCGCGCCCACCGTCACGCTTGTCGCGGCCCTTGTCCCGGTTGGGCGTCACGATCGAGCCCTCGGGCACGATCCGGCCCTTGGTGCCGGGCACGATGCCCATGTCGTGCAGGTAGTTCTCGGAGTTCGAGTACGTCTCCGGCGGGTTGTCGAAGGGCAGGTCCAGCGCCTTGTTGATCATCTTCCAGCGGTGGAGGTCGGACCAGTCGACGAAGGTCACGGCGATGCCGGTGGCACCCGCGCGGCCGGTGCGGCCGATCCGGTGCAGGTAGGTCTTCTCGTCCTCGGGGCACGTGTAGTTGACCACGTGCGTGACGCCGGTGACATCGATGCCGCGGGCGGCGACGTCGGTCGCCACGAGCACCCGCAGCTTGCCCTCGCGAAACTTGGTCAGCGCCCGCTCGCGCGCCGCCTGCTGCATGTCACCGTGCAGCGGGCTGGCGTCGAAGCCGCGAGCGGTCAGCTCGTCGGCGATCCGCTGCGACTGGCGCTTGGTGCGCGTGAACACGATCGTCAGCCCGGACCCCTCGGCCTGGAGCAGGCGGCCGATCATCTCCGGCTTGTCGAGGTCGTGGGCCTGGTAGATGAACTGCGCGGTGGCCGGCACCAGCTGGGTGTCGTACGACGACTCCGCGCGGATGTTCATCGGGTGCCGCATGTGGGTGCGGGCGAGGGAGACGATCGCGGCCGGCATGGTCGCCGAGAACAGCATCGTCTGCCGGGTCTCGGGCGTCTTGGCCAGCAGCTTCTCGACGTCGGGCAGGAAGCCGAGGTCGAGCATCTCGTCGGCCTCGTCGAGCACCAGCGACTTCACGTGGCTGATGTCGAGGGCACGGCGGTTCATCAGGTCGATCAGCCGACCCGGGGTGCCGACCACGACGTCGACGCCCTCCTTGAGCGCGTCGAGCTGCGGGTCGTAGGGCACGCCGCCGTAGACCGTGAGCACCCGGATGCCGCGGTCCTTGCCGGCGAGGGCGAGGTCGCTGGAGACCTGGAGCGCGAGCTCGCGGGTCGGGGCGACGACCAGCGACTGCGGCTTGCCGGGCGCGGCGAGCTCGAGGTAGTCGGGGTCGTGGGTCGCCACGGTGCGCTGCAGGATCGGGATGCCGAACGCCAGAGTCTTGCCGGTGCCGGTGCGCGCCTGGCCGATCAGGTCGGTGCCCATCAGGGCGACCGAGAGGGTCATTTCCTGGATTGCGAAGGGGGTCACGATGCCGGCGCGCTCGAGCGCGTCGCAGATCTCGGGGAGCACCCCGAGCTCTCGGAAGGTGGTGGTCAGGATCTTGCCGTTCTATGGGTGCGGACCGCGGGCGCTCGCCCGCCGATCCGGCTTCGGATCATGCTTCGGGAGCCCGGCCGTCAGTGGCGTCAACACACCGTTCCCGGTGTCCACACTTGGGCCGCTCCGGTCCAAGGTGGTGCCTCGGGGCGCCGGGCGTCTGGCCCCATCCTATCGGTAGCCTGCGGACATGACGGACACGGCGGGCGATACGACGGGCGAGGTCGCCTTCGAGGACGTCGCCTACACCGCCGCGGTCGTGGACCTGCTCGGGGTGATCGCGTACGGCGAGCTGACCGCGTTCGAACGGCTCGTCGACGACGCCAAGCTGGCGCCCTCGTTGGGCGACAAGATGGAGCTCACCGCGATGGCGGTAGCCGAGTTCGGACACGTCGCGCCCCTCCTGGACCGGATCGCCGCGCTCGGCGGCGACCCGGTCGCGGCGATGCAGCCGTTCGAGAAGCCCTTCGACGAGTTCCACGCCCACACCAGGCCGCGCGACTGGCTCGAGGGCCTGGTCAAGGCGTACGTCGGCGACGGGCTGGCGGCGGACTTCTACCGCGAGGTCGCGGCGTTCCTCGACCGCGGCACCCGTGATCTGGTGATCGACTCCCTGGAGGAGTCCGGCCAGTCCCGCTTCGTGATCGACCGGGTACGTGCCGCGATCGAGGCCGACCACCGGGTCGGCGGTCGGCTCGCGCTGTGGGGACGTCGGCTGATGGGGGAGGCGCTCTCGCAGGCGCAGCGCGTCGCCGCCGACCGTGACGCGCTCACCGCGTTGCTGGCCGGCGGGATCGACCGCCCGGGCATGGACCTCGCCGCGCTCGGGCGGATGTTCGCCCGGCTCACCGAGAACCACACGAAGCGGATGGACGAGCTCGGTCTCGAAAGCTAGACCCTGAAAGCTAGACCTTGGCGGTGCTCCGCCCGCTCACCGACGCCGCGAGCATCACCAGGACGGCCGCGACGGCGACCTGCCACACATGACGCCACCAGTCGATGCCCGGGGTGTTCGTGTTGTCGTAGAGCGCGCCGTACAGGAACGTGCCGATCAGCATGCCGCCGATGCCGCACACGATGGTGAGCCAGAACGGGATCTTGTCCCGGTGGCCCGGAGCCACCAGCTTGCCGAGCAGTCCGATGATGGTGCCGCCGATCAGGACGACGATGATCGTGCCAAGGGTGCCCATGACGCCCGCTCCTTCCGGGGGAGTCACACGACGCCCACCGGTGCCATTCTCCCCCGTGGTACCAACTCCGCTCCTCAGCTGCGGAAGCCGACTGTCCCGGTGAGCGAGGTCGTGATGTCGACGTAGGCGATCTTCTCCGCGGGGACGACGATGCGTCGTCCCTTGGCGTCGGACAGGGTCAGCACCCCGCCGCCGGCGACCGCCTCGGCGACCAGCTTCTCGACGTGCTCGGCGTCGATGTCGGCGTCGATGGTGAGCTCGCGGGGCGCGTTCTGCACGCCGATCTTGACCTCCATGGAGGACCTCCTGTGTTCGTGGGTGGGGTTGGGTCAGTGGTGCTCGTCGGTGCGGGGGTAGCCGCGGATGCCGCGCCAGGCCAGGCCGGCGACCAGTGTGGCCGCCTCCTCGCGGGTCATCCGGCCGTCGGCGGCGCCGCCGTCGGCCAGCCAGAAGCGGGCACTGACCTGGGCCATGCCGACAAGGGAGACCGCCAGCAGCCGTGACTGCTCCTCCGGGAGCCCGGTGTCGTCGCGGATCACGTGGGTGATCATCGCGGCGCACTCGTGGGTCACCCGGTCGACGCGTTCGCGCACGTCGGGCTCGTTGGTCAGGTCGGACTCGAAGACCAGGCGGAACGCGCCCTCGGCGCTGGAGACGTAGGCGAAGAACGCGTCCATGGTCGCGGCGACCCGCTGCTTGTTGTCGTGCGTGGACTCGAGCGCGTCGCGGGAGGCGGCGATGATCGTGTCGCAGGACTGGTCGAGGAGCGCGAGGTAGAGGTCGAGCTTGCCCGGGAAGTGCTGGTACAGGACCGGCTTGGAGACCCCGGCGCGCTCGGCGATCTCGTCCATCGCCGCGGCGTGGAAGCCCTGCGCCGAGAACACCTCGAGCGCCGCCGAGAGCAGCTGGGCGCGGCGCGCGCCGCGGGGCAGGCGCAGCCCCCGGGGGCGCTCCCCGCCGGTGTCGTGCCCGGTTGCGGCACCCGTCGTCGTCACGTCCGGAAGCCTACCCGTGAGTCGCCTCTGCCCCGGGACCGCTGCCGGTGTCCGGATGGCGGTCGTGGCAGGGTGCCCGTACGACGCCAGTCACCATGGTGGGGACGAGCGGCGGGAACACGCAGCGGTACGACGCTGTTCTCCCGTCGTACGCCCGAAACGTCCAGAGGAGAGCCGTGTCCCTGCCTGCGCTCGTGGAGCCCGCCGCCGAACTGACCATCGACGAGGTGCGCCGCTACAGCCGGCACCTGATCATCCCCGACGTGGGGATGACCGGCCAGAAGCGGCTGAAGAACGCCCGGGTGCTCGTGATCGGCGCCGGCGGTCTCGGCAGCCCCGCCCTGCTCTACCTGGCCGCGGCCGGGGTCGGCACGCTCGGCATCGCGGAGTTCGACGAGGTCGACGAGTCCAACCTGCAGCGGCAGATCATCCACGGCCAGTCCGACATCGGGAAGCCGAAGGCCGAGTCGGCCCGGGAGTCCATCGCCGAGACCAACCCGCTGGTCAACGTGATCGTGCACAACGAGCGGCTCGACAACGACAACGTGCTCGAGGTATTCGAGGGCTACGACCTGATCGTCGACGGCACCGACAACTTCGCGACGCGCTACATGGTCAACGACGCGGCGTACTTCCTGAAGATCCCCTACGTGTGGGGCTCCATCTACCGCTTCGACGGCCAGGCCAGCGTGTTCTGGCCGACGCTCGAGGGCGCCGACGCACCGTGCTACCGATGCCTCTACCCCGAGCCGCCGCCGCCGGGCATGGTCCCGAGCTGCGCCGAGGGTGGCGTGCTCGGCGTGCTCTGCGCGTCGATCGGGTCGATTCAGGTCAACGAGTCGATCAAGCTGCTCACCGGCATCGGTGACCCGGCGGTCGGCAAGCTGGTCATCTACGACGCCCTCGAGCTGGAGTGGCGCAAGCTGAAGGTGCGCAAGGACCCGAACTGCGCGCTGTGCGGCGACAACCCGACGGTCACCGAGCTGATCGACTACGACGCGTTCTGCGGCGCGATCTCCGAGGAGGCCGCCGACGCCGCCGCCGACTCGACGATCTCCGTCACCACACTGGAGCACATGATCAAGGAGCGCGACGAGGGCACGCGTGACTTCCTTCTGGTCGACGTCCGGGAGGAGAACGAGTACGAGATCAACAAGATCCCGGGCTCGGTGCTGATCCCCAAGGGCGAGTTCCTCAACGGCAACGCCTTCGACAAGCTGCCGAGCGACAAGCAGATCGTCATGCACTGCAAGACGGGAGTGCGCTCGGCCGAGACACTGGCGCTGGTCAAGGGTGCCGGGTACGCCGACGCCGTGCACGTCGGCGGTGGCGTCGTGGCCTGGGTGCGCCAGATCGACCCGTCGCAGCCGTCGTACTGAGCGACCGCTCCGTCACCTGCGAAACCGGCGTACCACCCGGCGCGCGATGCTGACCCGCGCCGAGGACTCCGAGGCCACTGAAGCCGCCCGGCGCAGCGCCCGGTTCTCGCGGGTGAGCCGTCGGACGTCGGTCATCATCGCCGCGATCACGCCGGACGCGGCGGTCGCGAGCTCCGCCTCGGTGACGCTGTCGGGATGCCGCCGGGCGGGCAGGTCCGCGGGAGTCCGCAGGTCCCGCACGTCACCGATCACGTGGTATCCGCCGGCGATGACGTCCTCGACGATCCGGTCGCCGCGGGCGCGCAGCTCGGCGACCCGTTCGCGTGAGGGCCAGAACTTCTCGCCGCGACGGGGGACCAGCTTGCCCTGGGCGAGGTAGCCACGGATCCAGTTTCCGCGGTCCTGGGCGGAGGTGAACCCCTTCAGGTCGCCGTTGATGCGTCGGAGCAGCTCTACCTCGACGACGCCGAGCGACTCGTTCTGCACCGATCCTTCTGTCGCGCAGGTGGTCGGGTCGATGCCGAGCAGGGTGGCGAACCGCAGCCACAGGGTCTCCCGCGGCTCGCTCGGCTTCGGCAGCGTGAGCACGTGCACGCGGTCCGCAGGCAGCATGGCTCCCCACCGGTGCAGCACATCGGCGAGGTCCAGGGTTCCCCAGCCCCACACGTTGAGCGGATCGGTCTCGTCGGTGCGCGGGTACTTGTCGATGGGCGTGGTCGAGCCGTTCTTGACCAGTTCCTGCCACCGGGCCGTGACGAGGCTGAGCGTGTCCCGGGCGGTCACCACGACATGGATCTCGGCCCCACCGAGCTCGGAGAACGCGCGCCTCACCTGCTCGGTGCTCGCAGCGGCGAAGAACTCGTGACTCACCACGGCGGTGCCGTCCCAGCCGTTGACCTCCCCGGTCAGCCGGTCCCAGGCCGCCGGGGCCTCCGGGGAACGCCGCTCGAGGTTCGGGTCCTCGCGCACCACGCCACTGGCCCACTGGTGCTGCCGTCTGGAGTCACCGGGCAACAGGATTCCCTGCCCCGCAAGCACCTCGCGGTTGTTCCACATGAGCGTCTGGAGGTACGTGGTGCCGGTCTTGGGCAACCCGATGTGGAGATAGACGCGTCGAGCCATCGCGGTACTACCGGCCCTCAGATCCCACTCGCCTTGCCCCGCATCCGCAGGCGATCCTCATCGTTGCCATTCGACCACCAGCCGTCCGACGTGCCCCACGGTGCTCCCGGGGTTCTTCTATCTTGCGCTCTTGCGCGAGACGGCGGTCGCGAAACGCCGTAACCCCCTTCGGGTGTGCCTCGTTGGTCACTCGAACGGCGCGTACCCGCGCCCGTGACAGTGGGAGGAACCCTCGCATGCGCCACACCCGTACCCGATCCCTGCTGGCGGTCGCCGCCTCCACCGTGCTGGCCGGTGTCGGCTTGCTGGGCAGCGGCTCGTCGGCCGAGGCAGCGACGCAGTACGCGCCCGCGGACACGGCCCTCATTCACCCGGGCACGATGATGTACACCGACGGCGCCCAGTGCACCGCCAACTTCGTGTACACCGACGGTGCCGGCAACACCTACGTCGGGTACGCCGCGCACTGCGCCGGCAAGGGCTCCTCGACGGACACCAACGGCTGCAGCACGGACTCGGTCCCGCTCGGCACCAGGGTCGACTTCAGCAACGACGGCAACCTCGCCTCGGAGGGCACCATCGTCGGCCACGGCACGCTGGCCTACAGCTCCTGGATCACCGAGCACCAGCTGGGTACGACGGACGCGAACACCTGCGCCTACAACGACCTGGCGCTGGTCGAGGTCGCCGCCGCCGACGTCTCGAAGGTCAACCCGTCGGTCCCGTTCTGGGGCGGCCCGACCGGCATCGACACGGACGGCACCGCCGCCGGCGACCGCGTCTACACCTACGGGAACTCCTCCCTCCGGGCGGGCGTCGAGCCGCTGAAGCCCCACACAGGCGTCAGCCTCGGCGACGATGCCGCCGACGGTGGCTGGTCGCATCCGCTCTACACCGTGACCCCCGGCATCCCCGGTGACTCGGGCAGCGGGTTCATGAGCGTCGACGGCAAGGCGGTCGGCGTGCTGTCCACGCTCGGCCTGGCCCCGCTGCCGGCGTCGAACAACATCGGCGACCTGGCCAAGGAGCTGGCGTTCGCGCAGGCGAACTCCGGGATCGGTGGCCTGCGGCTGGTCAACGGCACGGAGCCGTTCGACCCGGTCCTCTGACCGACCCGGCACCACCAGAACCGGCCTCACCGTCTCGGGGAGGCCGGTTCTGTGCCGGGCATACATTGTCCCGGTGATGGGTCGGGGCCGAACCGCGCTGGTGGCCCTCGCGTGCTTCCTGGGCGTGGTCGCGGTGGCCTGGGCGACCGCGGGCGGGCCGGTCCGGATGCCCGACCCGCCCTTCGGCGGCGGACCCACGCCGGAGGTGCCCGTGGCCAGCCCGACCGCGACGACCTCTCCGAGCGCCACGCCGTCCCGGGCGCCCCACCGCAAGCCGAAGCCCGCGGACCGGGCGACCATCGACCTGTCCTGGATCCGCTACGTGGTGGTCGGCGGCCTGGCCCTGCTCCTGCTGGTCTGGCTGGTGCGCACCGTGCCGCGCCGGGTGCTGCGGATCTGGCGCGACCTGCCCGACGAGGACCCCGACGACCCCGACGACCCCGCGGGTCCGCGCTCGCCCGCGGAGCTGGCGGCGGCGGTCGCCGCTGACCGTGACGCGCAGCTGGTCGCCGTGCAGGAGGGCACACCCCGCAACGGGGTGGTCGCCGCCTGGAGCCGGCTGGAGGAGATCGCCGCTCAGACCGGCCTTGCGCGCAAGCGGTGGGAGACCCCCGCGGAGTTCACCGCGCGGATGCTGGCCGGGCTCCCGGTCGACGTGGACGCCGCCCTCGATCTCGGAACGCTCTACCGCCGGGCACGGTTCTCCTCCCACGAGCTGACCGAGGACGACCGAGACCGGGCCCGCGCGGCGCTGACCGTGCTGCACCACGATCTCCGGGCGGTGCACCGGTGACCGCCCTCGGGGTGGTCGCCCTGGTGGCGGCGGTGACCGGACTGGTCGCCCTCGGCTGGCGGGTCAGCCGGCCGGCGACGTCACCGGTGTGGCGCTCGCAGACGCCCGACGTCTCAGCCGTTGCGTCCCGTGACGGCCGGCTCTGGGCGCTGGAACGCGTCGTGACCGGTCACCTCACCTCGCGGGAACCCACCAGCGCGCTCGCCCTCCAGCTCCGTGAGCTCGCCGACCGGCGGCTCGCGCTGCGGCACGGTGTCCACTGGGACAGCGACCGCGCCCGCACCGTCGAGCTGCTCGGCCCCGAGGTGGTGGACCTGGTCGAGGCCCGGCCGCCGCGCCGGATGAGCCTGGGTCAGATCGACGCCATACTGCGACGAATCGAGGACGTGTGACCGGACAGACGACCACCATCGACGTACCGGGGGCCACTCGGCTCGCCGGCCGGGTCCTCGACGAGGTCGAGCGTGCCGTCGTGGGCAAGCGCGGACCGCTGACGCTGGTCCTGGCCGGCATCCTGGCCGGCGGCCACGTGCTGCTCGAGGACTTCCCGGGGCTCGGCAAGACGCTCGCCGCGCGCTCGTTCGCGCAGGCGCTCGGGCTGCGGTTCACCCGCGCGCAGTTCACGCCCGACCTGCTGCCGGCCGACCTCACCGGCTCCTACATCTATGACCAGAAGCAGGGCGAGTTCGTCTTCCGGCCGGGGCCGCTGTTCACCGGCCTGCTGCTCGCCGACGAGATCAACCGGACGCCACCGAAGACCCAGTCCGCACTCCTGGAGGCGATGCAGGAGCGCCAGGTCACGGTCGAGGGGCAGACCCACCGGCTCGACGCGCCCTTCCACGTGCTGGCCACCGCCAACCCGGTCGAGTACGAGGGCACCTACCCGTTGCCGGAGGCCCAGCTCGACCGGTTCCTGCTGCGGGTCGGCTTCGGCTACCCGTCGGCCGCCGAGGAGTGGGACGTCGTACGCCGCCGGCTCGACCGTCGCCAGGAGGAGATCCTGCTCGACCGGGTGACCGACGCGCACGGGCTGCTCGCGATCCAGGGTGCCCTCGAGACGGTGGAGGTCGACCGCAGCGTGGGCGACTACTGCGTGCGGCTGGTCGAGGCGACGCGCAGCCACGGCGACGTGCTGATCGGGTCGTCGCCGCGCGGGTCGCTGGCCCTGGTGCTGACCGCGCGGGCACACGCCGTGATCAAGGGCCGCGACTTCGTGGTCCCCGAGGACGTGAAGGCGGTAGGCGTCGCGGTCCTCGGGCACCGGATCACGGTCAAGCCGGAGCTCTGGATGACCGCGGTGACCGGCACCAGCGTGGTCACGGAGGTGCTGCAGCAGGTGGCCACGCCAGGGACGCTCGAGCCGTGACCGAGGGCTGGCGCCCCACGGAGACGCTGGTGCGTGCGCTCGCGGCGGGCGCGGGGTGCGCCGTCGTCGCGGTCGCGTTCGGCCGGCCCGACCTCTGGGTGGTCGGAGCGCCCTTGCTCGTGTCCGGCGTGCTCGCCCTGGTGCGGCGGCCACCGCTCGACGCGCACCCGCTCCGGCCAGTGGCGGACCTCGCGAACCGTTCCCTGCGCGAGGGGCAGCGCACCTCGGTGACAGTCCGGCTCGGCGGGCTGCGGGGCGCGGAGCAGGTCACCCGCACCGTCGACCGGGCGGCCTTCGTCACGGTCGACAAGCACAGCCGGACGTCGACGCACCCCTGCGACCCAGACGCGGACACGCACGACCTGGTGGTCGACCTGACGGCCGAACGCTGGGGACACCGTGAGGTCGGCGCGGGCCAGGCGGCGGCCACCAGCCCGTGGGCGGGTTGGCGCTGGGGGCCGCAGCCCGTGCCCGGCCGGTCCCTGACCGTGCTGCCCGCGGCGGCCGGTTTCGCCTCGCGTGCGCAGGCACCGCACCCGCTCGGCCTGGTCGGCGCCCACCAGTCGCGCCGAACGGGCGACGGCAGCGAGTTCGCGGGCATCCGGCCGTTCGCGGTCGGCGACCGGCTGCGCCGGATCAACTGGCGGGTGTCGCTGGCCACGGGCGAGCTGCACGTGGTTCAGACCCGCGCCGAGGAGGACACCGCCGTCCTGCTGCTGGTGGACGCGCTCGTCGACGTCGGCGCGAGTGGTGGCGTGGACGGGTCGGCAAGCAGCCTCGACCTGACAGTGCGGGCCGCCTCCGCGCTCACCGAGCACCACCTCCGTGCCGGCGACCGGGTCGGTCTCCGAGTCCTCGGGCCGGCGGAGGCGCCGGTCGGCTTCGGCTCCGGAAGCGCGCACCGGATGCGGATCCTGCACTCGCTGGCGCGGATCCGTCCCGGACGCTCCGACGAGGCGAACGCCCGACGGTTCCGGCTGCACGCGCCCGACGGCACCGTGGTGCTGCTGCTGACCCCGATGCTCGACGAGCTGACCGCAACGGTCGCCGCCACCGTCGCCCGCAGCGGGCTGCCGCTGGTCGTGGTGGACACCCTTGCCGGTGGCGTCCCGGACGGCGGGACGACCGCCCGGGCGCGGGCGATCGCCGGCACCGCCTGGCGGATGCGGATGGTGGAGCGCGACCTGGTCCTGGGCGAGGTGGCCCGCGCCGGCTGCCCGGTGGTGCCGTGGCGCGGCCCGGGGACCCTCGACGAGGTGATGCGCCGGCTCGCCCGGCGGGCCCAGCTCCCGCGGGTGGTGCAGCGGTGACCGGCCGGCTCCGCGTCGCCGTACGACGGGCGCTGCGGATCGCAGCCCCGTCGCAGTGGGCGGCGCGGCTGGTGGTGCTGCTCGCGCCGTTCCTGGTGGTGCTCGCCGCGAGGACGGCCGGCGCCGAGGTGTCGCGCTGGGTCCTGCTCGTGGTGCTGCTCACGGCCGGCGCGTCCGCGCTCCGGCCGGACACCCACGCCGTGGGCGCGACCCTGCTCGTGCTGCTCGTCTTCTGGTGGTGGTCGGGTCCGGCCGCGTCCGACGGGCCGGTGCTGCTGGCCGCCGCGGGGGTGGTCGCGCTCCACGTCGCCGGTACCCTGGCCGGCTACGCCCCGGCGGCGACGGGCCTGGACGCCGCGCTGGTCCGGCTGTGGCTCCAGCGCGCCGGGCTGCTGTGTCTGGTGGCCCTCCTCGCCTGGGCCGCTCGCCGGGTGGCCGACGCGAGCGCCATCGACACGGTCCTCGGGCTCGTGCTGCTGGCGGCGGTCTGCTGGTGGGCGGCGGTCCGTTACGGCCGTACCCGGCCGCTCGGGGGCGCGTGATGCCAGCGCGCCGGACCGAGGAGTACGTCGAGCGGGTGCTCTCGCTGGTCGAGCAGGTGCCGCCCGGCCGGGTCACGACGTACGGCCTGATCGCCGAGGTCGTCGGCAGCGGCGCGCGGCTGGTCGGCAACGTGATGGCGACCGAGGGGGGAGGGGTGCCGTGGTGGCGGGTCGTGCGCGCCGACGGATCGCTCCCGCCCTCGCACGCCGACGAGGCACGGCAGGCCTACCTCGAGGAGGGAACGCCACTGCGTCCCTCGGGGTCGGTGGACATCCGGCGGGCGGTGTGGCTGCCGCCCGTCGCGAAGTAGCGCGTCAGCCGAGAGCGGCGATCGCGGCGTCGTAGTCCGGTTCCTGGCTGATCTTGGGGACGACCTCGGTGTGCAGGACGGTGCCGTCGCCGTCGAGCACCAGCACCGCCCGCGCCAGCAGGCCGCGCCAGCCGCCGTCGGCCATGGTCAGGCCGTAGTCGGCCCCGAAGTCCGAGCGGAACCCCGAGCCGACGACGACCCCCTTGATGCCCTCGGCTCCGCAGAAGTTCGCCAGCGCGAAGGGCAGGTCGTTCGAGACGCAGACCACGTCGGTGTTGTCGAGGTCGGCCGCAAGCTCGTTGAACCGGCGCACGCTCGCCTGGCACACGCCCGTCTCGATGCTCGGGAAGACGTTGAGCACCGTGCGGGTGCCCGGCGTGCGGGTCACGTCCGCGAAGTCGCCGCCGGTGAGGGTGAAGTCAGGAGCGGTGTCGCCGACGGCCGGGGGCTCGCCGGTGGTGTGGACGGTGGTGTCGCCGAGTGCAGTGATGGCCATGGCGCAAGTCTGGCAGGCGGGTCAGCCCGCCCGGGCTCGCGTCCGCTCGGCGAGAGCGGCGAGGGCCATCGGGAAGATCTCGGCGGGAGGGGTGACCAGCCCGGCACCGACCTGGCCGACACCCGCCTTCGCGCCCGCCATGCCGGTGTTGATCTGCGGCAGGACGCCGGTGCGACACACCCGGGTGACGTCGATGCCGGTCGCGGTGCCCTGGAACTCCAGCACCGGGATCGTCCAGCGCGGGTTCTCCCCGAGCGTGATCTCGTGCATCCGGCGGCTGGTGGCCAGCGCGTCGGGCACCGTGCCGCCGACCAGGCGCACGATGGCCGGGGCGGTCGCCATCGCGAAACCCCCGATCCCGGCGGTCTCGGTGATCGCGGAGTCACCGATGTCGGGGTTGGCGTCGTCCGGGCCGTAGTCACCGAGGAACAGGCCCTCGGCGACCTGCGCCGGCCCGGTGAACCAGGTGTCGCCGGTGCCCGCGACCTGGATCCCGAACTCGGTGCCGTTGCGGGCCATCGCGACCACCATCGTCGACCCCTCGATGCCGCGCGCGGCGTCCAGCGCGAGCTTGCAGGCCGGCATCGCCAGGTTGAGGAAGAAGTGGTCGTTGCCGCCGACGAAGCGCAGCGCCTCAGCGATGTCGGCCGGGTCGGCGCCGGAGTCGACCATCGCCGGAGCGAGGTCGCGCAGCAGCATCAGGGTGCCGGCGCGGTTGCGGTTGTGCGCCTCGTCGCCCATCTGCAGCATCTGGGTCAGGATCCCGGTGACGTCGACCGGCCCGGCGCCCGCGACGGCGGTCTGCAGCAGCGGCCCGAGCACCGCGGACATCCAGCGCAGCCGCTCGAGCACCTCGGGCCCGTACGCGCCGTACCGGAGCACCTTGCCGAGCCCCTCGTTCAGGGAGCAGTACGTACGTCGCCCGGTGGCCGGGTCCTCGAGCACGAACAGCCACATGCTCGGCGACACCACGCCCGCCATCGGGCCGACCGCGTCGTGGTGGTGGCACGGCTCGAACGTCCAGTCGCCGGCGGCGTACCTCTCGGCCGCCTGCTCGGGGTCGTCGACCAGCCCCTCGAGCGCGGCGGCGCCCATCAGAGCGCCCTGCAGCGGGCCGGAGGCGGTGTCCCACCCGATCGGCGGCCCGGCGTGGAGGAACTGGCCGGGCTGGAGGCCCAACACGTCGGAGGCCGGACGGACGTCGACCAGCATCGCCTGCACGCCGAGCACGGCGGCCAGCGCCCGGGCGTTGGCGTCGGCGCGCAGCGGGTCGGTGGCAACGATCGCGAGGTCGGTTTCGGTGCCCTCCATCGGCGGTCGCCAGGTCACCCGGTCGACCTCCGCGGCCTGGCTCTCGATCGCGTCCGCGAACAGGTCGGCTCCCACGCTCACGATCCGGGTCATGACGCACCCCCTAGCAGGTCGAGGGCCCGGCGAGTGGCCCGGGCGTTGGACAGGTGGACCTCGGCGCCGGCCTCGGCCAGGGCCGCCCGTTGCGCGTCCAGGCCCTGCGGGTCGCCGGTGGTACCGACGCAGGAGACGACGACCGGCACGCCCTTCGCCACGACGTCGCGGACCATCGGCGCGAGCGCGGCAGCCGGGTCCGGCTCGACGCCGTGGCCGAGCACCACGTCGAGCAGGACGACGCCGGTGCGTGGGTCGTCGGCGACGCGGGAGAGGTGGTCGAGCCGGATCGTGGGGTCGATCATCGGGTGCGCCCGGCCCTGGGTGAGCTCGTCGGCACCGAAGTCGACCATCGGGTGCTCGCCCCCCGCGATCAGCGCCGCCTCGTCGCGCAGGGTGCCGCCGACGAAAAGCCCGTGCACGAGGTCGCCTTGCCGGTGGGCAACTTCCCGGTGGTCGAGCTCGCCTTCCCGGTGGTCGAGCTCGGCTTCCCGGTGGTCGAGCTCGCCTTGCCGGTGGTCGAGCTCGCCTTCCCGGTGGTCGAGCTTGGCTTCCCGGTGGTCGAGCTTGTCGAGACCCGTGACCGGCCACTCCGGTACGGCGTGGCCGAGCCGCTGCAGGACGCGCTCGGTGGCCGCCGTCAGGTCCGGCTGCCCGGGTCCGAGGAGCGCGATCTCGACCGGGGTGACCAGTGCGGCGGCGAACTCCCGGATCTCCGAGGCCACGTCGTCGGCCGGTGGCTTGGAGACCAGCACAATCATCTCGACCGCGGGGTCGGCGTCGAGCCGGCGCAGCGCCTCGCGGGTGGAGCGGCCGCCGACCGCCGACGAGAGGTCGCGGCCCCCGACGCCGAGGGCGTTCGTGACGCCGACACCGGCGTGGTCGAGGAGGGCGAGGAGCTGCTGGCAGCCGGTGCCGGAGGCGGCGACGATGCCCACCGGTCCGGGAGTCGTCGCGTTTGCGAAGCCCAGGCCGAGGCCGTCGACGACGGCGGTGCCGCAGTCCGGGCCCATCACCAGCAGTCCGCGCGCCTCGGCGACCGTCTTGAGCGCGACCTCCTGGTCGACCGGCACGTTGTCGCTGAAGAGCATCACGTCGTGACCGGCGTCGAGCGCGTCCATCGCCTCGACGGTCGCGCTGGCGCCGGGCACGGAGACCAGCACGAGCGCGTCGGCGCCGGCCTCGCGGAGCGCAGCGCCGGTGGTGCGGTGGGGCTCCCGCGTGGCCCCGCCGTCGTCGCGGCTCGTCGTACGCGTCAGGGCGGTCTCGACCGCGGCCAGCGCCGCGTCGAGGGCGGAGTCGTCGTCGAGCCGGATCGCCACCACCATGTCGTTGGCGGTCGATGCCGGGAGCGTGAAGCCCATCTGCTCGAGAACCTCGAGGTTGAGCGGCGTCGCCATCGCGACCTGCGCGGTCGCGACCCCCTCGACGCTCTGCACGGCGCGGCTGACCTGGAGCAGCGTCACGGAGTCGGCGTACGCACCCGGGCGGAGCTCGACGTGGGTGCTCATGCGGGGTCCCTGCGGCATCGTGGAGCGCCAGCGGAGCGATGTCGTGGGGTGCTCATGCGGGGTCCCTGCGGCATCGTGGAGCGCCAGCGGAGCGATGTCGTGGGGTGTTCATGGAGCCTCCAGGCGCAGGGCGGCACCGAGCAGCAGCCCGGCGCCCGAGGTGTGGCCGACGCCGGCCAGCGCGACGGCGGCGTCGGCGATCTCGTGCCTCCGCTCGTCGGACGCGTACGGCCGGTGCAGGGCGACGACGAGCGCGCGGAACTCCGGGAGCACCTCGCCGCGCTGGGCGCAGTCGAGGAGCGTGGCCGACAGCAGCGTGGTGCGCTGCCGGGCGTCGGGGAGCACGACCGGCGCACCGAGCGCGTACGACGTCGCGGCCCAGCCGGCCAGCACGTCGTCGCCGAGCGGGGTCAGCCCGCTGCCCCGGCCGATCAGGTCCTCAGGGTGCGTGGCGATGCGGGAGGTGAGGGTGCCCAGCTCGGTGGCCGAGGTTTCCCCACAAGTGCGTAGCAACTGCACCACCGAAGCCGGTTGCGGGTGCAGTTTCGGGACAGTTGTGGAGACCAGCCGGCCCACCCGCACCGTCCCCACCCCGTCCAGCACGAGGGCACCGGCGCCGATCGTCGCGCCCGTGACCGTGTCGAGCGGCAGGGGGGCCGGCACGGCGAGCGCGCAAGGCACGCGCGTCGCGGGGCCGGCGACGACCCCGAGGCACCAGCCGTCGTGGTCCAGGTACACCGCGTCGCGGCCACGGTGCACGACCGTCGAGGGGCGGAGGGGACCTTCGAGCAAGGCGGCAACGCGGGGGCCGGCGGACGCATGCACGGTCGCTCGGGTGCCCAGGACCGTCATGCTCACCGACGCTACCGACCGGCGATACGGTGTGCGATGTGAGGTTCTGCCAACGATGCCGGTGAGCAGGTGCAGGAGTTGACAGCCGACGAGACGATGCCGCGCGCGACGCTCGAGCGCGTCGACGCGCTGCACATCGGGCTCACCCAGATCGTGCTCGAGGGCGGCGACCTGAGCATGATCGCCGAGGAGCTCTCCCGAACTCTCGGCCTCGGCGTGCTGGTCACCACGAGCGACGGCCGGCAGCGGGCCGCGGCGCTCCCCGACGCCACTCGCGCGGCCCTCGACGCGGCCGGGCTCCTCGACTCGACGGGTCGCTTCCGCACCGAGCAGGTCGGACCCGACGGCACCCCGGTCGGAGCCGGCCAGGTGCGGATGCTCCGCGTCGTGGCCGGCGGCAGCGATCTGGCCCGTCTGGTCTGCGTGCGCGACGACGCGCCGGTCACCGGTGACGACGTCCGGGCCATGGAGCGCGCCTCGGCCGTCGCCGCGCTGCTGATCACGCGCGAGGAAGCCGTGACCGCGGTCGAGAGCAAGTACCGCGGCGACTTCCTCCGTGACGTCTTTTTGGGCCGCGCAGGCGAGGAGGACTACGTCGTGGAGCACGCGGCCGGCTTCGGTTGGGACCTGGTCCGGCCGCTGGTCGTGGTCGCCGCCGAGATCGACCCCCCGCCGACCGATGAGGAGCCGGTCCCGCAGCACCGGCACCGGCAGTGGCACGAGCGGTTCTCCGCCGCCTGGCGCACCGTCACCGCGGGCATCGACGCGACAGCCCCCAGCGTCGACTTCTCCTCGGAGGTGGTCACGCTGCTGCCGGTCGCGCCCGACGACCACGAACCCGTCGTACGACGCGCGGTGCACGGCGTCGCCGGCGACAAGGGCGGCGGGCGCCGGAGCTTCTCGGTCGGCGTCAGCCGCATCGTCACCGACCTCGCCGAGCTGCCCGAGGCCTACGCGCAGGCCCGCCGGGCGCTCGAGGTGGGCCGCCGGATCCACGGTGGCGGGTCGACCACGTGGTTCGACCAGCTCGGGCTGCACCGGCTGATCGCGCTGGTGCCCGACACCGCTGAGCTGCGGGCGTTCGCGCACGACGTGCTCGGCGACCTCGCCGGCACCGGCCAGGACGCGGCCGACCTGCGCGAGACGCTCCAGGTGCTGCTCGACACGAACTTCAACGTCGCCGAGGCGGCGCGCACCCAGTTCTTCCACTACAACACGATGCGCTACCGGGTCAGCAAGCTCGAGCGGCTCCTCGGTCCGGTCGCCAGTGACCCGCACCTGCGGCTCGACGTCGCCGTCGCGCTGCGGGTGCTGGAGATCACCGGCTGAGCCGGTTCAGGCCACGTCTCAGTCGTCCACCGGGATCCGGGTCAGGAAGAACGGCGCGTTGGCCGGGTCAGGGATCCCGAAGCGGGCGTTGGCCACCCACAGCGAGTGGTGCACCAGGGCGGACGTGGAGGGGACATCGAGGAGCGGGCTGGTCAGGGTGTCGACGACCTCGCCGCTCAGCGCAGTCACGGGCCAGCTCGACGACGGTGACCACGCCGTTGCCCGTGACGTACAGCGTCCGGTGGTCGGGCTCGATGCCGTCCGCGCCGGGGACCGACACGCCCTCGATCGTGGTCGCCTCGCCGGTGGCCTTGTCGACCCGGAACAGCATGCCGGTGTTCGACTGCCCCAGCACCAGGCCGTGGCGGGTCTTCACGATCCCGTTGGCGTTGAACACGCCCGGGGAAGGGTCGAAGACGATGTCGCCGGTCAACGGGAGCAGCTGCGCCGGTCCGGACGCTGGAAGGCGATGTCCGTGGCGACGCTCCAGCGGGACGACGACGAGCTCCTGGTTGAACGAGTCGGTCGCGTAGACGGCCTTCCGGGTGACGACCAGGTCGTTGAGGAACCGGCCGGCCGGGTTGGCACCCGGTGGGGTGGTGTAGGTGGCGAGCAGCTCGCCGGTCCTCGCGTCCTGGGCGCGGACCTCACCCGACGGGCCGCCGGCCACCCAGATCACGTCGCGCCGCTTGTCGAAGTCGAGGCCGACCGCGGGCTTGCCGGTCGCGCTCTCCGGGAGCACGCGCGTGGCACCGGTGCGCGGGTTCGCCTTGAGGATCGAGCCGGTGGCCAGCGAGCCGGAGAACACCTTCTTGCCGTTGGTGGTGACCCCCTCGGGCTGCCAGCCGATCGGCAGGGCGATCTGGTCGGGGCCGTCGTCGTGATGACCGTGGCTTGCGATGGCGGGAGCCGCCGCGGCGGGCAGCAGGCACAGCGACAACAACGCTGCGGCGATGGACAGAGGGGAGCGGATCATGGGCGTGCACCTTCCGAGTCGCGGTCAGCGGGCCCCCCTGGACACCTCAGACCTCATGGGGGATCCCATCGTGCTTCGGACCGTCCGGGCGGTCAACCGTCTGGGTGGACCCGAGAGCGGCCTCTCAGCTGCCTTCGACCTGCTTCTTGAGGCCCTCGAGCATCATCTGCCAGTTGGCCCGTGAGTGCTCCGCCTCCTCCTCGCTGCCGTTGTTGTCCTGGCTGAGCGAGACGGTCGTGACGCCGTCGTTCTCGTCGAGCTCGTAGACCAGCGTGTGGTAGCTCTCCGGCACGTCGTCCTGCCCGGTGAGCGGGCTGAAGTGCGTGACCGAGAGCCGCTCGGGCTCGTCGTACGCGAGCACCTGTCCCTTGTCCTGGTAGGACTTGCCCTCCCACTCGCCGTTCCAGGTGATCGGGTGCCCGACCTCCCAGTCGGTCTCGACGCGCGAGCCGAACATGTACGCCGCGATCTGGTCGGGCTCCGTGAGTGCTGCCCAGACCCGCGTCGCAGGGGCGTCGACGGCGATGCTGGCGGTGGCCACGATTCCGTTCATGGCGAAACGCTTACCCGCTTGCGGGCGCCCACAACCCTTGCTAGGGACATCGGCGTTCCTTCGGCATCTGTCGCCGGTGTGGGTGTGTCATGGACCCGACTAGGTTCGGCCTACTCCGGGGGCCCGGTGCGCGTACGAGGAGGCACTCATGTCGATGTTCAGCTGGACCGTCGTGCACGACGGCAAGACCCCGCCCCCGGGCGAGGCGGTCGGTCCGATGGAGCGGCTCAGCTGGGGCCGCACGGTCGGGCCTCGGCGCCCAGCACGTGGTCGCCATGTTCGGCGCCACGTTCGTGTTCCCGCTGGTGATGGGGCTCGACCCCAACCTGGCGATCCTGTTCTCGGGCATCTGCACGATCATGTTCCTGCTGATCGTGTCCAGACCGGGTGCCGAGCTACCTGGGCACCAGCGCCTCGTTCGTGGCCAGCGTCGCCGCGATCCGGGCGCAGGGCGGCGACTCGGCCGACGTCACCGGCTCGATCATGGTCGCCGGCCTCGTGCTCGCGCTGGTCGGCGTGCTCGTCCACTTCGCCGGGGCACGGCTGATCCATGCCGTGCTGCCGCCGGCGGTGACCGGCGCGGTCGTGATGCTGATCGGCTTCAACCTGGCGCCGGTCGTCGCCGGCATCTACTGGCCGCAGGACCAGTGGATCGCGCTCGCCACCACGACCTTCATGGTCCTCGCCGCAGTGATGCTGCCCGGGCTTCTGGTCGCCGGATCGCGGTCTTCCTGGCGCTGATCTTCGGCTACGTGCTGTCGTGGGTCTGCGACGCGCTCTTCGGTCAGATCCACTCCATCACCGGCGCCGACGTCACCAAGCAGGTCGACCACGACCGGGTCAGCTGGGCCGGGGTCAAGGTCGCGGACTGGATCGGCTTCCCCTCCGGCAAGCTCGCCGACGGCGTCTCCGTGGTGCACGGGCCGAGCTTCTCCCTGACCTTCATCCTGCTCGTGCTGCCGGGCGTGATCGCGCTGATCGCGGAGAACACCGGGCACGTCAAGGCGGTCGCCGAGATGACCGGCGACGACCTCGACCCCTACATGGGCCGTGCGATCGCCGCCGACGGCGCCGCGACCGCGCTGGCGAGTGCGTTCGGTGGCTCGCCGACGACGACGTACGCCGAGAACATCGGCGTCATGGGTGCCACCCGGGTCTACTCGACGGCGGCCTACTACGTCGCGGCCGCTGGTGGCGATCCTGCTCGGGCCTGTGCCCGAAGTTCGGCGCGATCGTGAGCGCCACCCCGGGCGGCGTCCTCGGCGGGATCACGGTCGTCCTCTACGGCATGATCGGCCTGGTCGGCGCCAAGATCTGGGTGGAGAACGGGGTCGACTTCGGCAACCCGGTCAACCTGGTCGGCCTCGCCGCCGGCCTGATCGCCGGCATCGGCGGCGTGACGCTCCAGATCACCGACAACTTCTCGCTGAGCGGCATCGCGCTCGGCACGATCATGGTGATCGTGTTCTTCCACCTGGTGAAGGGTCGCCGCGAGGAGCTCGGCGCCGGCGAGGCCACGAGGGTCATGTGACCCGACCTGTGAGAATCGACAGGTGAAGCCGGCACCCTTCGAGTTCGCCCGCCCGCGATCGCTCGACGAAGCCGTCGGGCTGCTCGCGGGCACGGCGGACGCGAAGGTGCTGGCCGGTGGACAGAGCCTGGTGCCGCTGCTCTCGATGCGGCTGGCCGCCCCGTCGATGCTGGTCGACATCAACGCGCTGCCCGACCTCGACCACGTCACCTCCGACGAGCGACGGCGTCCGCGTCGGTGCGCTCGCCCGGCACTCCGCGGTGCTCGCCGACGACGACGCCCGCCGGGTGCAGCCGCTGCTTGCGCTCGGCGCTGGCCGCACGTCGCCCACGCCACGATCCGCAACCGCGGCACCACCGTCGGCTCGCTCGTCCACGCCGACGCCGCGGCCGAGATGCCGGTGGTGCTGCGGCTGCTCGGCGGCTCGCTTGCCGTGGTCGGGCCCGACGGGCGCGCGCACGATCGCCGCCGACGACCTGTTCGCGGGTCCGATGGAGTGCACGCTCGCCACGGGCGAGGTCGCGGTGGAGGCGTTCTTCCCGGCGCTCGCGACCGGCACGCGGCGTGGCCTTCGACGAGGTCGCCCGCCGGCACGGTGACTACGCCCTGGTCGGTGTCGCTGCCCTGGTGGCCGTCGACGACGGACGCGTGACGTCGGCCCGCGCCGGCTACCTGTCCGTCTCCGACGTGCCGACCGTGGTCGATCTCACCGACGCGCATCGACGGGACCGTCGACGACGACTCCCTCACCCGTGCAGCCGAGGCGGCGCTCGCGGAGATCGAGCCCGCAGCCGACATCCACGCCACCCGCGCCTACCGCGAGCAGCTGGTCAGGGTGCTCACTGTCCGCGTCGTGCGGCGGGCGTACGACGACGCACTGGAGCGCTGGACATGACCACCCCACGAAATCGCTCGCAAGCTCCCGATTCCGCGGGGACCCCGAAGCATGAACGACTACAGCAGCGGCGAGGACCTCTTCGACGTCCGGCTCCACGTCAACGGCGCGACGTACGACGTGCGCGTGCCTGCCCGCCGGCTGCTCTCCGACGCGCTGCGCCACGACCTCGGCCTGACCGGCACCCACGTCGGCTGCGAGCACGGCGTCTGCGGCGCCTGCACGGTGCTGGTCGACGGTCAGCCGATGCGGTCCTGCCTGATGTTCGCCGTCTCCGCGGTCGACACCCGGATCACCACCGTCGAGGGGCTGCACCGACGCCGACGGCACGCTCGGTCCGGTGCAGCAGGCGTTCCAGGACTGCCACGCGCTCCAGTGCGGCTTCTGCACGCCGGGCTTCCTGACCACGATCACCGCCGGGCTCGAGGACAACCCCGACCCGACCGAGGACGAGGCCCGCGAGATGATCGCCGGCAACCTGTGCCGCTGCACCGGCTACCAGAACATCGTGAACGGCCGTCGGTGCTGCGGCACGCGGCGCTCGAAGCCGCGGAGCCGGCGGAGCACCATGACCACCAAGCTGTTCGGCACCAAGGTCCCGCGGGTCGAGGACGACCGGCTGCTGCGTGGCGACGGCCGCTACCTCGACGACCTGGCACCCGACGCCCTGCAGGCGGCGGTGCTGCGCAGCCCGCACGCGCACGCCCGGATCACCGGCATCGACGTCGACGCCGTGCTCGACGTCGAGGGCGTCGTCGCGGTCTACACCTACGACGACCTCGACGGCCCGATGGCCGAGCCGCTGCCGCTGCTGATCCCGCACCCGACGCTGACCCACGGCCGCACGCAGTACGCGCTGGCGAAGGACGAGGTGAACTACGTCGGCGAGGCGGTCGCGTTCGTGGTCGCGGTCGACCGCTACGTCGCCGAGGACGCGCTGGACCGGATCCGGGTGACCTACGAGCCGCTGCCGGCGGTCGTCGGGCATCGAGGCCGCACGCGAGGCGGCGCACCTCGTGCACGACGACGTGCCCGGCAACGTCGGCGCCCACATGGAGCAGCACGTCGGCGACGCCGCGGCCGCGATCGACGCAGGCGCCGCACCGGCTCTCGCTCGACCTGACGATCGAGCGCAGCGCCTGCCAGCCGATGGAGGGCCGCGGCGTCTGTCGCGCGCTGGGACCCCGACGAGGGCCGGCTGCAGGTCTGGACCTCGACCCAGACCTCGACCGGCGTGCGCGCGGCGGTCGCCGCCAAGCTCGGCCTCGACCTGCGCACGGTCGACGTGATCACCCCCGACGTCGGCGGCGGCTTCGGGGTGAAGATCGTACCACCCGTGGCCGGAGGAGCTGCTGGTGCCGCTGGCGGCGCGGGCTCTCGGCCGGCCGGTCAAGTTCGTCGAGGACCGACGCGAGCACTTCATCTCCAGCGCGCACGAGCGCGGCCAGCAGCACCACGTCGAGGTCGGCTTCGACGACGAGGGCCGGCTGCTCGGGCTGAGCGTGCGGTTCTGGCACGACCACGGCGCCTACACGCCGTACGGGCTGATCGTCCCGATCATCACCTCGACCCAGCTGCTCGGGCCGTACAAGCCGCGCAACTACTCGGTCGTGTTCGACAGCGTCTACACCAACACCGTGATCGTCACGCCGTACCGCGGCGCCGGCCGGCCGCAGGGCGTCTACGCGATGGAGCGCACCATGGACGCGATCGCGGCCTACCTCGGCAAGGACCGCGCCGACGTCCGCGTCGGCGAACTTCATCCAGCCCGACGAGTTCCCCTACGACCACGGCCTGGTCTTCCAGGACGGCCGGCCGCTGATCTACGACTCCGGCGACTACCCGGCGTCGCTGGCGAAGCTCAAGGCGCTGGTCGGCTGGGACGAGTTCGAGCACGCTCCGCGAGCGAGATGGCCGCGCAGGGGCGGCAGGTCGGGATCGGGCTCGCCTGCTACGTCGAGGGCACCGGCGTCGGTCCCTACGAGGGCGCCCACGTCCACGTCGAGACCTCCGGCAAGGTCAAGGTCGCGACCGGCCTGACCACGCAGGGGCAGGGCCACCAGACGGTCTTCGCGCAGATCGTCGCCGACGAGCTCGGGCGTGCCGTTCGAGGACGTCGAGGTGGTCACCGGCGACACCCGGCGGTTGCCGTACGCCGTCGGGCACGTTCGCGTCGCGGGCGGCGGTGATGAGCGGGTCGGCGATCGCACTGGCCGCCCGCGCACGCCGCGAGAAGGCGCTGCGGATCGCCGCCGAGGCGCTCGAGGCCGACGTCGACGACCTCGAGATCGTCGACGGCGTCGTCCGGGTCAAGGGTGCGCCCGGCGCGCGAGATCAGCCTGGGCACGGTCGCCGTGCTGTCCAACCCGCTGCGCTACGCGTTCGACGAGGCGTCGAAGTCGGCCACCCAGTTCGCCGTCGGCGACCCCGACAAGCCGCCGGTCGGCGGAGGGGGAGCAGCCGGGCCTCGAGGGCACCGACTTCTACTCGCCGGAGCGGTCGACCTTCGCCAGCGGGATGCACGCGGTGATCGTCGAGACCGACCCGGAGACCGCGGAGATCACGATCCTCAAGTACGCCGTCGTGCACGACTGCGGCCACCTGATCAACCCGATGATCGTCGAGGGACAGATCCACGGCGGCGTCGCGCAGGGCGTCGGCGGCGCGCTCTACGAGCGGATGGCGTACGACGAGCACGGCCAGCTGCCAGAACGCCTCCTTCATGGACTTCCTGATGCCCTACGTCACCGAGGTGCCGACCAGCATCGAGATCGACCACCTCGAGACCCCGTCGCCGCTCAACCCGCTCGGCATCAAGGGCGCGGGGGAGGCGGGCGTGATCCCGTCGGCCGCGCTCTTCGCCTCCGCGATCGAGGACGCCGAGGGCTTCCCGATCACGGCGATGCCGATCAGCCCGAGCGACCTGTTCGAGCTGCGGGGGGAGTGGGCGGCGGCGGCCCCGGGAAGCCCGCATTTGCGTGGTTCTGGGGGTTCGGACGGCCGAGCCGACCCCCACAACCACGCAAATGCGGAGTCGGCACGACGAGAGGAGACCCGATGAAGATCAGCGGCCAGAACACCGTCGCCGCCCCGGTCCAGCAGGTGTGGGACGCGCTCCTCGACCCGTCCGTGCTGGTGCGCACGATCCCCGGCTGCGAGCGGCTCGAGGAGACCGGCGACCACACCTACGCGATGACGGTGTCGGCCGGCGTGGCCGCGATCAAGGGCACGTACGACGGCACCTGCGCGCTCTCGGACCTCCACGAGCCGGAGTCGCTGACCATGAAGGTCCAGGGCGCCGGCGCGCCGGGCACGATCGGCGCCACGGTCTCGGTCCGCTTCGGCGACAACGGCGACGGCACGACGCTCCTGCACTACGACGCCGACGCGGTGGTCGGCGGCATGATCGGCGGCGTCGGCCAGCGGATGCTGAGCAGCGTCTCGAAGCGGATGGCCGGGGAGTTCTTCGGCAACGTCGAGCGAGCGATCACGCAGCCGGAGGTCGCGGAGGCAGGCGCGACGAGACCGGAGGTCTCCGAGTCCGGTGCCCAGGTCTTCACCGCGCCGCCGCGCACCGCCCGCGGCCTCGACGAGCAGTCCTTCCTCAAGGGCGTCGCGGTGGGCGCCGGGCTGGTGCTGCTCGGCGTGCTCGCCGGCCGGGTCTCCGCGCGACCATTCTCCGGGCGACCATGAGCACCGAGAGCGACCTCAGCGTCGCGTCGTCGGCACGGTCGATGGTCGCAGCGGTCGCCGACGGCACGATCTCTGCCGCCGAGCTGATGGACCTGCACCTGGCCCGGATCGCGGAGCGCAACCCCGAGCTCAACGCGGTCGTCTCGCTCGACGAGGAGCGCGCCCGCGCGGGGGCCGCCGCCGCCGACCGGGTGCCGGCCGACCTGCGGGGTCCGTTGCACGGACTGCCCTTCGCGTTCAAGGACACCCACGACGTCGCCGGATGGCGCACCACGTACGGCTCGCCGCTGTTCGCCGACCACGTGCCCGAGGACGACGAGCTGATCGTCGAACGCATCCGTGCCGCGGGCGCCGTACCGCTGGGGAAGACGAACGTGCCGGAGTTCGCGGCCGGCTCCCACACGTTCAACACGATCTTCGGCACCACGCTCAACCCGGTCGACCCGACCCGCTCCGCCGGCGGCTCCAGCGGCGGCGCCGCGTGCGCGCTGGCCGCGGACATGGTGCCGCTCGCGGACGGCTCCGACATGGGCGGGTCGCTGCGCAACCCGGCGTCGTTCTGCGGCGTCGTCGGGCTGCGGCCCTCGCTCGGCCGGGTTCCGTCGTGGCCGACGACCAACCTCTGGGAGACCACGGCAACCAGCGGTCCGCTCGCGCGCACCGTGGACGACGTGGCGCTGCTGCTGTCCGTGGTCGCCGGGCCCGACCCCCGGGTGCCGACCGCGCTCGGGGAGCCGGGGCACCTGTTCGCGGGGCCGGTGCAGGGCTCGATGGTCGGGATCAAGGTCGCGCTGTCGGTCGACCTCGGCGGCGCGCTCGAGGTGGACGAGCAGGTGGCGTCGGTGGTCGAGGCCTCCGCTGCCGTCCTGAGCCAGGCCGGGGCGCAGGTGGCGTCGGCGTGGCCGGACCTGTCGCTCGGCGAGGACACCTTCCGCACGCTGCGCGCCTGGCTGTTCCAGGACGCCTTCGGCGAGCTGCTGGCCGAGCACCCCGACGCCTTCAAGTCCGTCGCTGGCGGACAACATCCGGGCGGGGGAGTCGCTGACCGGTGCGGACGTCGCCCGCGCCTACGCCCAGCGCACGGCGCTGGCGGAGACGATGCGCGCCTTCTTCACGTCGTACGACGTGCTGGCGCTGCCGGTCTCGCAGGTGCCGCCGTTCCCCGCCGACCAGGAGTTCCCGGCGGCGATCAACGGCCGGCCGATGGAGACCTACCTGGACTGGATGCGCTCGGCGTACCTGATCACGGTCACCGGCTGCCCGGCGATCTCGGTGCCGGCCGGCACCACCGAGGACGGCCTGCCGGTCGGCCTCCAGCTGGTCGGCCCGCACGGCAGCGAGCGCCGGCTGCTCGCGGCGGCCGCGGCGTTCGAGGGCGCCGCCGGGCTGCGCGACCGACCGGCGGTATGAATCCACAGGAATATCCACCGCTCCCACAAAACTGTGGGTAAGCCTGTGGAGATCGACACCGTTCTGTGGACGACACGCCGAGCGTCGAGAAAACAACGGAAAGTTTCCGAACAACTCTTGCCTTGCCGCACCTCCAGGGCATAGAAATCTCCTACGCACTCCTTCGGGAGTGCCGATCAGGCAGAGAAGAAGGTCCGTACGGCGGGGCAACTCGCCGCAGTGCCCGGTGACGGGGCCGCTGGGGCCGGACGCAAAGCCAGATCGGCCGGAAGCGTCACAGGACCGGTCAACAGAAGGGCCCTTGCAACTCATACTTGCGAGGGCCCTTCGCCTTTCCCTGGATGTCACCTGCCCGATGCCACCCCCGCGGCCGGTCGTACCGCCGGGTGCACAGCCGAGCGCAGCCCCTGTGGAAATGTGGACTAGCCTGTGGACGGGAATGCCATTCCTGTGGACAAACCAAAAAGACGCGAAAAGTTCCCGAAAATGTCCGGAAAACCCTTGCGTGGCGGCACTGCAATGGCATAGTAATCTCCTTACGCCCTCCTCCGGGAGAGCGGGACGGGCCAGAAGGAAAGGTCCGCACGGCGAGGCAACTCGACGCGGTGGCTGGGTGACGGAGCCACCGGGACCTGCACGGACGGCCACGTCGACCGGAACGTCACCGATCTCCGGTCACCCGGAAGGGCCCTTGCGACTCATACTCGCGAGGGCCTTTCCTCTTCCCCGGGGTGTCCTGTCGTCGGCACGGAGTGGACGCGGTTCGGGCGACCCATGGGTAACCGGGAGGATGTGCCCATGCTGTTCCGGATCCTGGAGTCCGTCGTCCCCCCGGTCGCCCGCGCGATCTGGCGGCCGATCGTGGTCGGCCGCGACAACGTCCCCAGCTCGGGCGGTGTGCTGCTGGCCAGCAACCACCTGAGCTTCGCCGACAGCGTGGTGATCCCGGTCTGCGCGCCGCGCAACGTGGCGTTCCTGGCCAAGCAGGAGTACTTCCAGGGCACCGGGATCAAGGGCGCGCTCCAGCGCGGCTGGTTCGAAGGGCTCAACATGCTGCCGATCGACCGCGACGACACCCGCGCCGCGATCACCAGCCTGGAGCTAGCGCTGGAGGTGCTCGGCCGGGGCGAGGCGTTCGGGATCTACCCCGAGGGGAGCCGCTCCCGCGACGGTCGGCTGTACCGCGGCCGCACCGGCGTGGCCCACCTCGCGCTCACCGCCGGCGTGCCCGTCGTACCCGTCGGGCTGCAAGGCACCCAGGCCCTCCAGCCGGTCGGTGCCCGCTACCCCAAGCTGGCCAAGGTGACCGTCGCCTTCGGCGAGCCGATCGACTTCACCGGCCGCTTCGACGGCGTCCCCGCCGGCCGCGCGCGCCGCGAGGCCACCGACGAGATCATGACCGCGATCCAGCGGCTCAGCGGCCAGGAGCAGGCCGGCGTCTACAACGACCGGGCCCCCGACGCCTGAGCCAACACCGGTGAGCGAGGAGGTCTGGACACTCGCTCGCCCTTCGACAAGCTCAGGAACCACCGGCGCTCGCTGCCCGACCACCGGGCGGGTGTCATAACCAGCGGCGCTCCCGTTTGGCACATCCTGCCGTGGCCGCGGCGGCGTCGTACCGCTTGAATCGACGGCATGGCCGACGCGCGCACGATCCGGATCGGCATCGACACCGGAGGCACGTTCACCGACGTCGTCGCGTTCGACGAGGCGACCGGCGAGCTGGTCACCACCAAGACCCCGTCGACGCCGGGCAACCCGGCCGACGGGTTCATGGCGGGCATCGAGAAGGTGCTCGGCCTGGTCGGTGGCGGGCGGATCGCGGCGGTCATCGCACGGGACGACGGTGGCCACGAACCAGCTGCTCGAGGGCAAGGTCGAGAAGCTCGGGTTCGTCACCAACACCGGCTACGAGGCGATGCTCGAGATCGCGCGGCAGTCGGTGCCGGACGGCTACGGCAACTCCTACTTCTGGGTCAAGCCGGACCGGATCGTGCCCGCGCGACCTGGTCAGGGGCGTCGAGGGGCGCCTGGACTTCACCGGCGCGCGAAGTGCGCCCGTTCGACGAGGACGGCGCCCGCGCGGTGGCCCGCTGGTTCCGCGAGCGCGGCATCGACACGCTCGGCGTCTGCTTCCTCCACTCCTACGCCAACCCCGACCACGAGGAGCGGATGCGCGCGGTCCTGGCCGAGGAGCACCCCGACGCGGTGGTGTCGCTGTCGAGCCAGGTGCTGCGCGAGTACCGCGAGTACGAGCGCGCGATGACCACGCTCGTCGACGCGGCCGTGAAGCCCCGCGTGAGCAGGTACGTCGACAACATCAAGGACCGGCTCGCGGCGTACGCCGGACCAGACGGGCAGAGCGTCCCGTTCTACGTGATGAAGTCCAACGGCGGCGTGCTCAGTGCCGACGAGGTCGTGCACCAGCCGATCACGACCGTGCTCTCCGGTCCGGCGGCCGGCGCGCTCGGCGCGGCGCTGATCGCGAAGGTGGCCGGCTTCGACCGGGTGCTGACCAGCGACGGCGGCGGCACGTCGACCGACGTGAGCGTGGTCATCGACGGCGAGCCGACGCTGACCACCGAGGGCACGGTCGGTGTCTACCCGAGCAAGATCCCGATGATCGACGTGGTCACGGTCGGCGCCGGCGGCGGGTCCATCGCCTGGCTGTCGCCCGAGGGGACGCTCAAGGTCGGGCCGCAGTCGGCGGGCGCCGACCCCGGTCCGCTCTGCTACGGCAAGGGCGGCGCGGAGGTCACGATCACCGACGCGCACGTGGTGCTCGGCCGGATCCCGCCGCACCTGCTCGGCGGCGAGATCCCGCTGGACGTCGAGGCGGCGCGCGCCGGCGTGGAGACGCTCGCCGGCAAGCTCGGGCTGACCCCGGAGGCCTGCGCCACGGGCGTGCTCGAGATCTCCGCCTGGAACCAGGCCAACGCGCTGCGCCAGGTCACCGTCAAGCGTGGCCTCGACGTCCGCGACTTCACCCTGACCACGTTCGGCGGGTCCGGCTCGCTGCTGCTGTGCCGGCTGATGGACGTGCTCGGCATCCCGCGCGTGCTGGTGCCGCCCGACCCCGGCAACGTGTCGGCGTTCGGGCTGCTCACCGTCGACGTGAAGAACGACTACGTGCAGACCCACGTCTCGCTCGACCCGCAGCCGGCCGACGTCCAGGCGGTGCTCGACGCGCTCACCGGCGAGGCCCATGCGGCGCTGGCAAAGGAGGGCTTCGCGGAGGAGCAGCGCCAGTTCGCGCGCACCGCCGACCTGCGCTACTTCGGCCAGGCGTTCGAGGTGCGGGTGCCGGTGCCCGAGGGGGACGTCGACGCGGGCACGCTGGCCGCGGTCGCCGACCTGTTCCACGCCGAGCACCGGGCGCTCTACGGCTACGACTTCGCCGGCGACGCCGACCCAGCAGGTCGAGTGGGTGAACCTGCGGGTGTCGGGGATCGGGCCGATCACGCGGCCGGAGATCCGGGTCTCGACGCGGCTCGACGCCACGGGGTCTCGACCGGCTCGACCAGCGGCGAAGACCAGACCGGTCTGCTTCGACGCGGACGACGGGTACGTGGAGACGCCGGTGACGTGGCGCGCCGACCTGGCCCCGGGCACGGTCGTCGAGGGGCCGGCGATCCTCGAGGAGTTCGGGTCGACGGTGCCGCTGCACCCGGGCTTCACGGCGCGGATCGACGACTACCGCAACCTGATCGTGGAGAGGAGCGCCTGATGAGCAGGCGTGCGCCGACCGACTTCCCGTTCGGGTCCCTGACCGACGACGCGGGCGCCTCCGCGGACCCGGTGCTGGTCGAGATCGTGCAGGGGTCGCTGGCCAGCGTGGAGATGGAGGTGGAGACCGCGATCGCGCGCACGTCGCGCAGCCCGATGATCCGCGACGCGCACGACTTCCGGGCCGGCATCCACGACCGGCTGCTGCGCAAGCTCACCGGCCGGTCGTACTCCGCGCTCGTGCACCCGGTCGCCCGCGACTTCCCGATCGCCGACGATGCGGCCGGGCGACGTGTTCTTCCACAACGACGTCTACCGCTCCGAGGGCGGCATCGGGCACCTGCCCGACCTGTGCGTCACGGTGCCGGTGTTCTCCGCGCGGGCCGGGTGGTGGCGTTCGTGCAGGCGTTCGGCCACCACGACGACATCGGCGGCGCGGTGCCGGGCTCGATGCCCTGCCACGCCACCAGCGTGTTCGAGGAGGGCCTGATGGTGCCGCCGATCCGGCTCTGGGACGCCGGCGTCCCCAACCGGGCGGCGCTCGCGATCATGACCCGCAACTCCCGGATGCCGGAGTCGCTGGCCGCCGACCTCGACGCCGAGTGCTCGGCCTGCCTGATGGGCGCGCGCCGGCTCGGCGAGCTGTTCGACCGGTACGGCGTGGCGACCGTCGAGTCCTGCTTCGACGCGATCATCGACCGCACCACCACGACGTACCGGCGCGAGATCCTCTCCCAGATCCCGGTCGGCCAGTGGGTCTGGGAGGACTACGCCGAGCACGACGGCGTCGACGAGCCCCGGCTGCACACGCAGCGGATCACGCTGACCCGCACCGCCGGCCGACGACCCCGACGGCGAACGGCTGGTCCTCGACTTCGACGGCACCGCGCCGCAGGCCAAGGGGCCGATCAACCACTGCGGCGACTACGCCGACGGGGTCTTCCTCAAGAAGTGGCTGGCGCCGATCCTGCGCAACCTCGCCGAGAGCCCGGAGCGGATGGCCGAGCTCGACGTCAACGAGGGCGTCGTGCCGCTGATCGAGATGCGCTTCCCCGAGCCCGGCACGCTGCTCACGCCGGTGTTCCCGGCGCCGACCAACGCCCGCACGTTCGTGATCCTGCGGCTGCTCGGCGTGCTCGCCGGCGTGGTCGCCAAGGCGGTCGACGGCCGGATGCCGGCCGACCAGGAGACGATCCGCTACACCGGCGTGTACGGCGAGGACCGGGACGGCCGGCCGTACCTGATGCGCGAGGTGCTCGGCGGCGGCTCCGGCGGCCGCTACTACGCCGACGGCGAGGACACGATCCACGTCGTACCGGACTCGCGGAACCTGCCGACCGAGTTCACCGAGGCCCGCTTCCCGTTCCTGGTCGAGTCGCTGTCGCTCGCGGTCGACTCCGGCGGCGCCGGGCAGTTCCGCGGCGGCCTCGGCTACGAGAAGCAGATCCGGATGCTCGCGCGACGCGCACTTCATGTCGATCGCGGACCGCTCGATCCTGGCCTGCTGGGGCGTCAAGGGCGGCCGGGCCGGCCAGCCGTTCCAGGTCACGGTCGACCCCGGCGGCCCCGCCGAGCGCGAGGTCGACGCGCTCGCCGACGCCGAGCCCGTGCGGGCCGGCGAGCTGATCCGGATCCGGACGACCGGCGGCGGCGGCTGGGGCGACCCGCTGCGAGCGCGACCCGGCACTGGTGGTGCGCGACGTCGTGTGGCGCAAGGTGTCGCGCGGGGCGGCGCTCGCGGCGTACGGCGTGGTGCTGACCGGGTCCCTCGACGACGACGACCTCGGCTTCGACGCGGATGCCACGACCGGCCGAGCGCGCCGCGGCGCCCGGCGCGGTCGACGAGGCGTTCTTCGACCGCGGTCCCGGCTACGCGCGGCTGTCCGGGGGTGCTGCGCACGCGGAGGTCGACCTGCGTGGCTGACGTCGTGCTGCGTGCGGCAACCCTCGACGACGTGCCCGCGATCGCGCGCGTCTGGCACGCTGCGTGGCACGACGCGCACGACGGCCAGCGTGCCCGGCGGCGCTGGTCGCGCTGCGCACGCAGGCGTCGCTTCCGCGAGCGCGCCGTCGATCTGGTGCCGGACAGCGTCGTCGCCGAGCGCGACGGCGTGGTGGTCGGCTTCGCCGCCACCGGCGGCGACGAGGTCGCGGAGCTGTTCGTCGCCGAGGAGGTCCGCGGCACCGGGGTCGGCCCGGCTGCTGCTGCGCGCGGCCGAGCAGGCCGTACGACGCGCTGGGCACCGCACCGCCTGCCTCGGCGTCGTGTCCGGCAACGCCCGGGCGCGCCGCTTCTACGAGCGCGAGGGCTGGCGCGACGAGGGCGACGTCGACAACCCGGTCGAGGGGCCGGACGGCCCGATCGCGGTGCCCACGCGGCTCTACCTGAAGGACCTCGCCGACGCCCGCCGCTCGCCGAGGCGCTCGACCTCGAGCCGCACCCCGAGGGCGGCTGGTACCGCCAGACCTGGGCCTCGCCGGTGACGGTCACCCTGCCCGACGGGCGGGTGCGCCCGACGGCGACCCTGATCCACTTCCTGCTGCCGGCGGGCGAGTCGTCCGCGTGGCACCGGGTGCGCCTCCGACGAGGTCTGGCTGGCGCACACCGGCACCGTCACCCTGGAGCTCGGCGGCGCCGGCGCCCGGCCCGGGCCGCCGATCGCAGGTCGGTGGTCGAGACCCAGGTCGTCGTGCCGGCCGGGCGTCTGGCAGCGCACGGTGCCCGGCCGACGCCGACGCGCTGGTCAGCTGCCTGGTCTCGCCGGGCTTCGACTTCGCGGACTTCGAGCTCGCGTGAACCTGCGGGTCGCGGTCCTCGGCGGCACCGGCAAGACCGGCCGCGCCGTGTGCCGGGCGGTCGGCCTCGGTGCGGTGGCGCTCGGGCGTGCCGCCTGGGACGACCTGCCCGGGGCGCTGACCGGCTGCGACGCGCTGTACGTGATCGCGCCCAACATGCATCCGGACGAGCAGACGTACGTCGCCGCGGCGCTCGACGCCGCTCGCGACGCGGGGGTGCGGCGCGTCGTGCACCACTCGGTCGCCTCGCCGTACCTGCCTTCGATGCCGCACCACCTCGGCAAGGCCCGCGCGGAGGACGTGGTCCGGCGCAGCGGACTGGACTGGACCGTCCTGCAACCCGGCGCCTACCTGCAGAACTTCTCCTGGGCCGTCCCGCCCCGGATCGCCTACCGGGCGGACGCGCCCTTCGGCTTCGCCGACCTCGACGACGTGGCCGAGGTCGTCGCGCTGGTGCTCGCCGACGAGGTGCACGTCGGCGCGACGTACGAGCTGGCAAGCCTGCGCGCCACCGTCGCCGACCTCGCCGCGGCGCAGGGCACGGCCGTCGAGGTGGTCACGCCGGAGGAGTGGGCGGCCACCGACGGCGCCGGGCTCGAGCCTCGGGTGCGGGAGTGGCTGGTCGCGATGTTCCGCCACTACGACGCCTGCGGCCTGCCGGCGGGCACCGAGACGATGCGGGCGTTGCTCGGCCGGGCCAGACTGCGGGCATGACCATCGACGACACCGACCTCGGGCACCTGCGCACCTGCGTGGCGCTGGCTCGGGAGGCCCTCGACGGCGGCGACGAGCCGTTCGGCTCGGTGCTGGTCGACGCGACCGGTGCGGTGCGGTTGACGGCCCGCAACCGGGTCCAGGACGGCGACGAGACACGGCACCCCGAGCTCGAGATCGCCAGGTGGTCCGCGGCCCATCTCAGTGCCGGTGAACGCGCGACGGCGACCGTCTACACCTCCGGCGAGCACTGCCCGATGTGCGCCGCGGCCCACGCCTGGATGGGTCTCGGCCGAATCGTCTACGCGGTCTCGTCGGCCCAGCTCGCCGGCTGGCTCGCCGGGTGGGGCGTGCCTCCGGGCAGGGTGCTGCCGCTGGCCGTCAACGAGGTCGCGCCCGGCGTCCCGGTCGACGGTCCGGCGCCGGAGCTCGAGCTGGAGATGCGCGCGCTGCACCTGCGCCGGTTCGGCCGGGGACCCTCTGGTTGACTCGCGCCATGGCGCGACCACTCACCCTGATCACGGGCGGCACCCGCGGCATCGGCGCCGCCACCGCGCTCCGGCTCGCGGCCGACGGCCACGACCTGGTCCTGGGCTACGCCACCGACGCGGCAGCCGCAGAGACGTGCCGCGCCGCGGTCGAGGACGTGGGCGTGCGCTGCACGGTGCTGGCCGGTGACGTCGCCGACCCGGCGCAGGTCGAGCGGCTGTTCACGGAGGCCGCCCGCGAGGGCCGGCTGACCGGTGTGGTCAACAACGCGGGCGCGACGCTGCACTCGGGCACGCTCGCGGAGACCGACCCGGCCGTGATCCAGCGGACGGTCGACCTCAACCTCTCCGGCGCGCTGTACGTGGCCCGCGCCGCGGTCCGCGCGCTCGGCCGGTCCTACGGCGGCGGCGGGGGAGTCCTGGTCAACATCAGCTCGGCCGCCGCGACCCTCGGCTCGCCCGGCGAGTACGTCCAGTACGCCGCCGCGAAGGCCGGTGTCGACGCGCTCACGACCGGGCTGGCGCAGGAGGTGGCCCGCGACGACGTCCGCGTGGTCGGGGTGGCGCCGGGCATGGTGCGCACCCGGATCCACGAGGACGCCGGCGACCCCGACCGGCTCGAGCGGCTCGCGGACAGGGTTCCGGTCGGTCGCGCCGGCGAGGCCTCGGAGATCGCGGAGGCCGTCGCGTGGCTGATCAGCGATTCGGCGTCGTACGTGACGGGGACGACGCTGCGCGTCGCCGGCGGCCGCTGACGCGTGGACCCCGGTGAGATCGCGTTCCTGGCGCTGGCCGGCTTCGGGGCCGGCCTGATCGGCAGCACCGCCGGCCTCGCCTCGCTGGTGTCCTACCCGGCCCTGCTGGTGGTCGGCCTGCCACCGGTCACCGCCAACGTCACCAACTCGGTCGGCCTCGTCGGCAGCATCGATCGGCCAGCGTCAGCGGCAGCCGACCCGAGCTGCGCGGTCTCGGCCGGCTGGTGCTCGTCGCGCTGCCGGTGGCGGTCCTGGGTGGCACTCGGCAGCGTCCTGCTGCTGGTCGGGCCGCCCGGCTCGTTCGAGAAGGCTGGTGCCGTTCCTGGTCGCCGCTGGCGGCCGTGCTGCTGCTCGCTGTCGCCACGGATGCGCGAGCTGGGCGAGGGCCGCCGGATGTCCGGCGACGACGGTGCACTCGGTCTCGGCGTCACCGTGCTGGTCTTCCTGGCCTGCGTGTACGGCGGGTACTTCGGCGCCGCCGCGGGCGTGATGATCCTGGCGCTGCTGCTGGCTCGCGCACCGACCGCCCGCTGCCGGTGTCGAACGCGCTCAAGAACGTCTTCCTCGGTGCCGCGAACGCGCTCGGCCGCGGTGGTGTTCGCGTTCCGCGCGCCGGTCGAGTGGGCGGCTGTCCCGCCGCTGCTGGTCGGGTGCATCGTCGGTGGGTGGCTCGGCCCGGCGGTGATCCGGCGGGTGCCGGAGCCGGTCACCCGGTGGACCGTCGGGGTCGCCGGCCTGCTCCTCGCGGTGCGGCTCGGATGGGGGCGTTCACCTGAGTTGGGCAAGGGTTGCCAGCGCGATTCCGCGGGCCTTGGTCGATGTTGCTGGTGCCCCGTCCGGCCGGGGTCTCTAGGTTCGTCCCATGAAGGTCTTGCTCGCACTCGGCGGAAACGCCATGACCAACGCGGACGGGCGCGCCCGGGCCGAGGACCAGATCGAGGCCGCGCGAGGTGGCGATGGAGTCCGTCGCCGACCTGATCGCGGAGGGCCACGACGTGGTGGTCACGCACGGCAACGGACCCCAGGTCGGCAACCTGCTCGTGAAGAACGAGATCGCGGCGGCCGTCGTACCCCCGGTGCCGCTGGACTGGTGCGGCGCCCAGACCCAGGCGACCCTCGGCTTCGTGCTGATGGACGCGCTCGACGCGGCCCTGGCCCGGCGCGGCATCGAACGTCGCTGCGCGACCGTCGTCACCCGCACCCTCGTCGACCGCAACGACCCGGGGTTCAGCCGGCCGACCAAGCCGATCGGGCGGTTCCTGCCGCGCGAGGAGGCCGAGCTGCTCATGCACCACGGCGAGACCTGGGAGGACCGCGGCGCGAAGGGCTGGCGGCGCGTGGTCGCCTCACCGGAGCCAGCTCGACATCGTCGACGCTCCGGCCGTGCTGGCGCTGGTGGACGCCGGGTTCGTGGTGGTCGCCAACGGCGGCGGCGGGATCCCGGTGCTGCGCGACGGGTCCGGCTACCACGGCGTCGAGGCGGTCATCGACAAGGACTTCGGTGCTGCACTCCTCGGCGTGCTGGTCGGCGCCGACGTGCTCGTGATCGCGACCAACGTGCCCCACGCCGTGCTCCGGTTCGGCACCCCGCGAGGCCGAGGACATCGGCGCAGGTGAGCGTCGAGCAGATGCTCGGGTACGTCGAGCAGGGCCACTTCGCCAGCGGCTCGATGGGGCCGAAGGTCGAGGCGCTGTGCCGGTTCGTCCAGACCAGCAACAGGCCCGGCGTGATCACCGACCTCCCCAGCATCGTGCAGGCCGTGACCGGAGGCACCGGCACCGTCGTCGTACCGGACAGAGACACCCCTGAGTTCACCACCGAAAGGAACCGGCTGATGCCCAGCGCGATCGAAGTACGCAAGGTCCCGATCCACTCCGTGGCGGACGCGAGCGAGCTCGCGACGCTGATCGACGACGGCGTGATGGACGCCGACCGGGTGGTCGCGATCATCGGCAAGACCGAGGGCAACGGCGGCGTCAACGACTACACGCGGATAATCGCCGATCGCGCCTTCCGTGAGGTGCTGGTCGAGAAGGGCGCGGACGCCGCGAAGGTGAAGGAGATCCCGATCGTGTGGTCGGGCGGCACCGACGGTGTGATCAGCCCGCACGCGACGATCTTCGCGACCACCGACGCCGAACCGTCCGACGAGGCGCGCCTGACCGTCGGGTTCGCGATGAGCGAGGTCCTGCTGCCCGAGGACATCGGCCGCACCGCGATGATCGAGAAGGTCGCCGACGCGGTGAAGGTGGCGATGGAGCGGGCCGGCATCACCGACGCCGCCGACGTGCACTACGTGCAGACCAAGACCCCGCTGCTCACCCTGAGCACGATCGAGGACGCCAAGTCGCGCGGCAAGACGGTCTTCACCGAGGACACGCTGTACTCGATGGACGTCTCCAACGGTGGTACGGCGCTCGGCATCGCGGTCGCCCTCGGCGAGATCGAGATGCCGACCGACGAACAGGTGCTGGCCGACCGCTCCCTGTACTCATCCGTGGCGTCGTGCTCCTCGGGCGTCGAGCTCGACCGGGCCCAGGTGGTCGTGGTCGGCAACGCGTCCGGCGTCGGTGGCCGCTACCGGATCGGGCACTCCGTGATGAAGGACGCGCTCGACCAGGACGGGCTGTGGGACGCGATCCGCGTGGCCGGGCTCGAGCTGCCCGAGCGGCCCGCACACCTCCGACCTCGAGGGCCGGGTCGTGAACCTGTTCCTCAAGTGCGAGGCCTCGCAGGACGGCAAGGTCCGCGGTCGGCGCAACGCGATGCTCGACGACTCCGACGTGCACTGGCACCGCCAGATCAAGGCGGCCGTCGGGGGCGTCACCGCCGCGGTCACCGGCGACCCGGCGGTGTTCGTGTCGGTTTCGGCAGCGCACCAGGGTCCCGACGGTGGCGGCCCGGTGGCCGCGATCGTCGACCTGGGCTGAGTCGCGGCGTCCGGCTCAGAGACCGCAGACCAGCTTGAGCTTGGCGTAGGCGACCCGGGTCTGACCGATCGCATGGAACACCTTGGTCTTGCTCTTCCCGGCCATGGCGCGAGCCAGTCCGGTGAAGGCTTCGGTGCTCTGGTGCACCCCGGCGCGCACGGTCGGCGTCGTCGCCTTGCGCTCGTCGACCGCCATGTCCGCCGCCAGCAGCCGGATCTTCGTGCCCACGTTCTGGTCGAAGGGGCGGTCGGTGGGCACCCAGCCAACCGCGGCCTTGCTCATGTTCGACATCACGGTCTCCATGTCGTCGCAGGCGAGCTTGTCGCCGGCCGCCGTCGGTGCCGGCGCCTTCGACGGCGTGGCGCTTCCGGACGCGTCGGGGCTGGCGGTGACCGTGACCGTCTTGGTCGGACCCGTGACGGTGGATGCGGGGCCCCCGCCACACGCACCCACCGTCAGACCCAGGCTCAGCAGAAGTATCGCCGTGAGCCGGGCGGGCCGTCCCGACATGTGTCCCCCTCGTTGTTCCAACTCGCCCGCCAGCATGCGGGCCGGATCTTGGGATTTCCTGAATGTCCTGTCGGCGAGCCGTCGCAGATGGTGGATGTGAGGGCGGTGAGCCGTCGCAGATGGTGATGCGGGCGTCGCCATCTGCGACGGGTCGGCTCACCCGTCGTCGCCATCTGCGACGGGTCGGCGGTCAGGAGCGGAGCCAGGCGCGGATCTCGTCGTTGTGCTGGCCGAGGGTCGGGGGAGCGACGTGTTCTGACCGGCCACCGCTGTGGGGGTTGTCGTCGAAGCGGATCGGCGAGCCGGGCAGCTGGACGGTGCCGAGCGTCGGATGGTCGACGTCGATCAGCAGGCCCTGCGAGCGGGTCTGCTCCCAGCCGTAGACGTCGTCGAGGGTGCGCACCTTGCCGGCGGGCACCCCCGCCTTCGCCAGCCGCTCGAGCCAGTGCTCTGCCGGCATGTCCGCGAACATCCGCTCGATCACCTCGACCAGCTCGTCGCGGTGGGAGACACGTTCCGGGTTGGTCGCGAAGCGCTTCTCGGCCGGGTCGAGCCCGAACTCCGCCGCGAAGGCACGCCACAGCCCCTCCGACCCGCACGCGATCTGGATCGGGGCGGAGCCGGTGGCGAACATGCCGTACGGCGCGATCGACGGGTGGTGGTCTCCGGCCAGCCCCGGAACCTCCCCAGCGACCGTCCAGCGGGTGCCCTGGAACGCGTGCACGCCGACCACCCCGGCCAGCAGCGACGTGCGAACGACGCGTCCGACGCCGGTGCGGGTGCGCTCGTGCAGCGCGGCCACCACGCCGTACGCCCCGTTCATGCCGGCCAGCAGGTCCGCGATCGGCACCCCGACCTTGGTCGGCAGCTCGGTGCCGGTGATCGACATCAGCCCGCCCTCGCCCTGCGCGATCTGGTCGTACCCGGACCGTGACGCCTCCGGGCCGTCGTGCCCGAAGCCGGTGATCGACAGCACCACCAGTCCGGGGTTGAGCTCCTGCAGCCGGGCCACGGGGAAGCCGAGCCGGTCGAGCACGCCGACGCGGAAGTTCTCCATCAGCACGTCGGCCCGCTTCACGAGCTCCGCCAGCACGTCCTGGTCCTCCGGCGTCTTGAGGTCGAGGGTGAGCGACTCCTTGTTGCGGTTGGTCGAGAGGAAGTACGTCGACTCGCGCGCGTCCTCGGGGCCCACGAACGGCGGACCCCAGGACCGGGTGTCGTCGCCGGTCGGACTCTCCACCTTGATCACGCGCGCCCCGAGGTCGCCGAGCATCATCGCGGCGTGCGGCCCGGCGAGCGCGCGGGTCAGGTCGATCACGAGGATGTCGGACAGCGGGCCGTCGTTGCTCATGACCGGCACGCTACGACGCGCCGGGTGTCTGCCGGAACACGGCCGGCGTGGCGGTCGGTGCTGCGGGTTCACCACGGTATGCAGGCGAACCCGCGCTTCCCACGATGAGCACATCGTGGGAAGCGCGGGTTGACCGTGGGAAGCGCACCGGAGGCAGGTGGCGCGGTCCGAATTGTCGTGGTCATTCCTGCATACCGTGGTGAACCCCCGCTCCCCACGACGAACCCCCACACCCCCCACCCCGTCGGCGGCCCGTGCTTGGGTAGGCACCGTGAGCAACGGCCCGTCGTACCGCCTCGTCTCGCCCGACCCCAACCGTCTCGCACCACCCGCGCTCGACGACGACCAGCAGCGCGTCGTCGACCACCCGGGCGGACCGCTGCTGGTGCTCGCCGGTCCCGGCACCGGCAAGACCACGACCCTGGTCGAGGCGATCGTCGACCGCATCGAGCACCGCGGTGCCGACCCGTCGTCGGTGCTGGCGCTGACCTTCAGCCGCAAGGCCGCCGAGCAGCTGCGCGACCGGGTGACCGCGCGCCTCGGCCGCACGCTGTCGAGCCCGATCAGCTCGACGTTCCACTCGTTCGCCTACGGCCTCGTGCGCAGCCACGCCCCCGCGGAGCTGTACGCCGCCCCGCTGCGGCTGCTGTCGGCGCCCGAGCAGGACGTGCTGATCCAGGAGCTGCTGACCGGTCCGGAGTCACTGACCTGGCCCGAGCCGCTGCGTGCCGCCGTCCGCACGCGCGGGTTCGCCGCGCGAGGTGCAGTCGGTGCTGGCCAGGGCACGCGAGAAGGGCCTCGACCCGGTCGACCTCGCTGAGCTCGGACGGTCCTCGGGCGAGGATGCGTACGTCGTCGCGGCCGGCTTCATGCAGCGCTACCTGGTGGTCCTCGACGACATGAGCGCGGTCGACTACGCCGACCTGATCCGGCGCGCGGTCGGCATCGCCGAGAACAACCGCGACGAGCTGCGCACCCGCTACAGCCACGTCTTCGTCGACGAGTACCAGGACACCGACCCCAGCCAGGTCGCGCCTCCTGCAGGCCCTGGCCGGCGACGGACGCAACCTCGTGGTCGTCGGCGACCCCGACCAGTCGATCTACGGCTTCCGCGGGGCCGACGTCAACGGCATCCTCCGCTTCCCGCTCGTCCTTCCCGCACTTCCGACGGCGCGCCGGCACCCGGTGGTCGCGCTGCGTACGACGCGCCGCTTCGGCTCACGGCTGCTGACGGCGTCCCAGGCCGTGGCCGCCTCCATCGGCCTCCGCGGCGACATCGCCCGCGCCGACTGGGAGGCGTTCCGGTCACCGACGGCGGCACCGGTCGAGGTGGGCCACGGCTGGGTCGACGTCACGACCTTCGACACCGCCCGGGCCGAGACCGAGCACCTCGCCGACCTGCTCCGTCGGGCGCACCTCGAGCACGACGTCCCCTGGTCCGAGATGGCCGTGCTGGTGCGGTCGGGACGCTCCACGCTGCCGGCGCTGCGCCGGTCGCTCTCCGCCGCCGGGGTGCCGGTCGAGGTCGCCAGCGACGACACGCCCGCTGGTCCGCGAACCGGCCGTGATGCCGCTGCTGGCCGCGTTGCGCATCGTCGTCGACGCCGGCGTGGACGACCCCACCGACCCGCGGTTCGTGGCCGTGGACCGCGTCGAGGAGCTGCTCACGTCTCCCGCTGGGCGGGCTCGACGCGACCGACGTCCGTGCCCTGGCGCGGGCCCTGCGCGCCCGGGAGAAGGAGCGCGCCGCGCGGGCCGGGGAGACCGCCGCGTCCTCCCGCGAGCTGCTGCGTCGCTCCGTGCTCGACCCGACGCTGCTCGACGGTGTCGGGCGGCAGCCACGGCGGCCGCTGCCCGCCGGCTGGCCGACCTGCTGGCGCGGGCCGACGCCGTGCTCGACGATGGCGGCACCGCAGAGGAGGTGCTCTGGGTGCTGTGGAGCGGCACCGGCTGGGGACGTCGGCTGCGCGCGGCCACCCGACACGGAGGCAACGCGGCCCGCTTCGCTCACCGTGACCTCGACGCACTCTGCGCGCTCTTCGAGGTGGCGGCCAAGGCCGAGGAGCAGCGCGGCCACACCAGCGTGCAGAGCTTCCTCGACACGCTCACCGCCCAGGAGATCCCCGCCGACACGCTGGCCGACCGCGGAGTGCGCGGCGACGCCGTACGGCTGCTGACCGCCCACCGCTCCAAGGGCCTCGAGTGGCGGCTGGTGGTCGTCGCGCACGTCCAGGACGGGTCGTGGCCCGACCTGCGTCGTCGCGGGTCGCTGCTCCAGCCCCGACCGGATCGGCCGTGACGGCCTGCTGCCGCCGGTCTCGACCACCGCGATGCTGGCCGAGGAGCGGCGGCTGTTCTACGTCGCCTGCACGCGCGCCCGCGAGCGCCTCGTCGTGACCGCCGTGGCGTCGCCCGACGACGAGGGCGAGCAGCCGTCCCGCTTCGTCCACGAGCTCGGGCGCGATCCCGTGCACAAGGTCGGGCGGCCGCCGCGTCCGCTGTCCCTGCCGGGACTGGTCGCCGAGCTGCGACGCACCGTCGCCGATCCCGAGAAGCCCGGGGCGCTACGTCGGGCGGCCGCGTCGCGGCTCGCCCGGCTGGCCGCGGCCGAGGTGGATGGCCGCCCGGTCGCGCCCCAGGCCGACCCGGCGACGTGGTGGGGGATGCGCACGCCTCAGCAGCTCCGACCGACCGCTGCGACAGCCCGACGAGCCGGTCGTCGTCTCCGCGAGCATGCTGCAGTCGCTCCTGCGACTGCCCCGCCAAGTGGTTCCTCGAGCGTGAGGCCGGCGGCGAGCGGGTGAGTACGTCGAGCCAGGGGTTCGGCACCGTCGTGCACGCGATCGCCGATCGGCTGGCCACCGGTGACCTCACCGCCGACGACGACCTGATGGCGCTGGTCGACGAGGTCTGGGACCAGATGGACTTCCGCACCCCCTGGTCGCGGGGGCGGGAGCGCGAGGCGGTCGAGGCGGCGATCCAGCGCTTCGTGCGCTGGCAGGACGGCGGGCAGCCGCACCGTGCTCGACACCGAGGTCGCGGTCGACGCCGAGGTGACGCTCCCCGACGGTCAGGTGGTGCGCCTGCACGGCTACGCCGACCGGCTCGAGCTCGACGCCGACGGCCGGGTCTGGGTGGTCGACCTGAAGACCGGCAAGTACCCCCCCACCGACAAGAGCGTCGCCGACAACCCCAGCTCGGGCTCTACCAGCTCGCCGTGGACAACGGTGCGGCCGACGAGATCGTGGGTGCGACCGTCGGTCTCCGGCGGCGCCGAGCTCGTGCACCTGCGGGTCGGCGACGACCTGCCCAAGGTGCAGGCGCAGCCACCGCAGCCCGAGGTCGACGGTGCGACCACCGTGCAACGGCAGCTGATGCAGGTCGCCCGGGCCGTGCGCGACGAGGAGCTGGTCGCGCGTCCCGAGCAGACCCTGTGCTCACGCTGCGCGTTCGTGCCGATCTGCCCGGCCCACGCGGCTGGATCGGTGCTCTCGTGACCACGCTCAGCATCGACACCCCCGACCAGCTGCGCGAGCTGATGCGGCGCCGACTTCACGTTCAGCGACCAGCAGTTCGCGGCGATCACGGCCCCGCTCGCCCCGGCCGTGGTGATCGCCGGCGCAGGGTCGGGCAAGACCACGGTGATGGCCGCCCGGGTCGTGTGGCTGGTCGCGACCGGCCAGGTCGCGCCGGCCGAGGTGCTCGGGCTGACCTTCACCACCAAGGCGACCGCCCAGCTCGACGCCGGCATCCGGGGGGCGCTGCGCGAGGCCGGACTGCTGCCCGGCCGCGAGCGCGGCGACGAGGAGGTCGAGGAGCCGACCGTCGCGACGTACCACTCCTACGCCGCCGGCCTGCTCACCGAGCACGGCCTGCGGATCGGCCACGAGCCCGACACCCGGCTGATCGCCGACGCCTCGCGCTACCAGCTGGCGGCGCGCGCGATCCAGCGCTACCGCGCCCCGGTGCCGCACCTCACCGAGTCACCTGACCACGCCGTGCGCTACCTGCTCGCGCTCGACGCCGAGATGACCGAGCACCTCGTCGACGCCCGACGACGTTGCGCCGGCGTCGACGCCCGGCACCGCGAGCTCTTCGTGGAGGGGATGGCGGACGAGTCGCGCTCGACGTACCGCGAGCTCAACGAGCAGCGCGATCCGCGCGATCGACGGCCGGGCCGACCTGCTCGGGCTGGTCGAGGCCTACCGGCGGCTGAAGCGCGACCTCGGCCTGGTCGACTTCAGCGACCAGATCGCGCTCGCCGCCACCCTGGCCCGCGACCGTCCGGAGGTCGGTCGGCTGGAGCGCGACGAAGTTCAAGGTGGTGCTGCTCGACGAGTACCAGGACACCTCCGTCGCCCAGGCGATCATGCTGAGCCGGCTGTTCTCGGGCGCCGACGGGTGACGGTCTCGGCCACCCGGTGACCGCGGTCGGCGACCCCAACCAGGCGATCTACGGCTGGCGCGGGGCGTCGGTCTCCAACATCCTCGAGTTCGGCCGGTCGTTCCCGGCGGTCGACGGTGCGCCGGCGACCTACCCGCTCACCGTCAACCGGCGCTCCGACGAGCGCATCCTCGCCACCGCCAACCACCTCGCCCGCGGCGCTGTACGACGAGCGACCCGAGCTGCTGCCGCTCGAGCCGAAGCCCGACGCCGGTCCCGGAGAGGTGCGCGCCGCCGTGCACGAGACCTGGGACCTCGAGCTCGCCGCGCTCGGCGACCAGGTGCTGGCCTGTCACGAGGGCGGCACGGCCGTGGAAGGAGATCGGGGTGCTCACCCGCGACAACACCCACGCCGCCGCCGTCTTCGACGCGCTCACCGACCGAGAGGTGCCGGTCGAGATCGTCGGCCTCAAGGGCCTGCTGCGGCTGCCCGAGGTCGGCGAGGTGGTGGCCACTCTGGCCCTGATCCAGGACGTCACCGACAACGCCGCGATGCTGACCCTGCTCAACGGACCGCGGTGGGCGATCGGGGTGCGCGACCTGGCCCTGCTCGGTCGCCGGGCCCGCGAGCTGGCCGGGCCGCGCGGTCGGAGCCGCGCCTTCCCCGACGTGCGCGCCGAGCTCGCCGCCGCCGTCGAGGGATCCGACCCGACCGAGATCGCCTCGCTCGGTGACGCGGTCGACCAGCCCGGAGACCTCGCCTACTCGCCGGAGGCGCGGGAGCGGTTCGCGCTCCTCTCGGCCGAGCTGCGCCGGCTGCGGTCGGCGATCGGCGAGCCGATCCTCGACCTGGTGCGCCGCATCGTCGACACCACCGGCATCGACGTCGAGCTCGCCTCCTCGGTCAGTCCTGCCGCGTCCGCCCGGCGCGACAACCTCGACCTGTTCGTGCAGGCGGTGGCGGAGTTCCAGGCGATCGACGGTCCGGTCACCCTGACCGCGCTGATGGCGTGGCTGGAGGCAGAGGACGAGTTCGGCCAGGGCCTCGACGTGGCCACGCCGAGCGAGGCCGACTCGGTGAAGCTGCTGACCGTCCACCGGGCCAAGGGGCTCGAGTGGGACGCCGTGTTCCTGGTCGGCGTCACGGACACGAAGTTCCCGACCAACCGTGGCCGCTCACGCTGGACGACCGTCCCTTCGGTGATGCCGGCCGAGCTGCGGGGCGACGCGCACGACCTGCCGCAGCTCGGTGGCACACCGGGCCGAGGACATCAGCGCGTACGCCGCTGCGGCCAAGGCAGCACGACGCGACCGAGGAGCTCCGGCTCGGCTACGTCGCCTGGACGCGCGCCCGTCACCTGCTGTCGGTCTCGTGCTGGCAGTGGAAGCCCGGGGGCAAGACCGGCCTCGGCCCGTCGTCGTACCTCGTGCGCACCCGCGAGGCGATGGAGGCGTGGGGCGCGAAGCCCGACGCCTGGGCGGACAAGCCCGCGAAGGGCTCGACCAGTCCCTACTGCGGCCGCCGGCACCGAGCGGCCGTTCCCGATGTCGCACCACACCGCCGAGGTCGAACGGCGCTGGCGGCCGCCGAGCTGGTCGCGGAGGCGGTCGCCACGCCGGCGGACGACGAGACGATCGAGGACATGCTCGTCCTCGAGGAGGTGGCGGCCTGGGACGCGACGATCGAGCGCCTGCTCGCCGAAGCGTCCGCTGAGACCGGCAGACGTGTCGACGTCCGCTGCCACCGAGCCTGTCGGCGACCTCGTTGGCCCGGCTGCGCGACGACCCGGAGGAGTTCGCCCGCGACCTGGCCCGGCCGATGCCGCGGCAGCCGTCGCCTGCGGCCCGGTTCGGCACCCGGTTCCACGCGTGGGTGGAGAGCCGGTTCGGGCAGCAGCAGATGATCGACCCCGACGAGCTGCCCGGCCGCGGCGACGCCGGCATCGACGACGACGACGACCTGCGCGAGCTGATCAAGCGGTTCGAGGAGGGCCCGTTCGCCGACCGCACGCCGTACGCCGTCGAGCCGGCGTTCGCGCTGGTGCTGGCCGGCCAGGTGGTGCGCGGCCGGATCGACGCGGTCTACGAGGAGCAGGTCGACGGCCGCGACGGGTTCCTGGTCGTCGACTGGAAGACCAACCGGCGGCAGACCGCCGACCCGCTGCAGCTCGCGATCTACCGGGTGGCCTGGGCGGAGCTGGCCGGGGTGGAGCCGGATCGGGTGCGGGTGGCGTTCCACTACGTGCGCAGCGGCGTGACCGTCACGCCCGACGGGGCCGAGCTGCCCGACCGGGCCGGGCTGGAGCGGATCGTCGGTGGCTGAGGTCAGTCGCGCATCGCGGCGGCGAGCGCGATGTCGACCATCGCGCCGAAGGTCTGCTCCCGCTCCCGGCTGGTCGTCGCCTCGCCGGTGACGAGGTGGTCGGAGACGGTGCAGATCGCGAGCGCGCGGGCGCCGTACTGGGCGGCGAGCGTGTACAGCGCGCTCGCCTCCATCTCGACCGCGAGCACGCCGTGCTCGACCATCGGCTTCATCAGCTCCGCTCGCGGGTTGTAGAACTGGTCCCCGGAGAAGATCAGCCCGACGTGCGTGGTGACGTCGGCCCGTGCCCGCGCCGAGTCGAACGCCGCCACCAGCAGGCCGAAGTCGGCCACCGGCGCGTAGTCGAGTCCGTGGAACCGGAGCCGGTTCATCGACGAGTCGGTGCAGGCGCCGGACGCGATCACGACGTCGCGTAGCGCCAGCTTCTCGGTCACCGCGCCGCACGAACCGACCCGGATCGCGGTGCGCACGTCGTACTCCCGGAACAGCTCGTTGGCGTAGATCGCGAGCGACGGCTGGCCCATGCCGGAGCCCTGCACCGAGACCGGTCGCCCCTGCCAGGTGCCGGTGTAGCCGAGCATGCCGCGTACGTCGGTGTAGCAGGTGGGGTTGTCGAGGAACGTCTCGGCGATCCACTTCGCGCGCAGCGGGTCGCCGGGCAGCAGGACGGTGGGGGCGATCGCGCCGGGCTCGGCGCCGATGTGGGTGCTCACGGGGAGCAACCTAGCTGCGGGCGGATCTGGCGCCCCCACCCGCGCCACGTAAATGCATGCGCCCGCAAACGGGCCCGAGGCCCCGCAGCAAGGGGCACTTCGACTCTGGGTCGGGAAGCGGCCCGAGACGAAACTGAGACAAGGGGAGAAGGAACGACGAACCACACGCTGGCGAACGACGTGAGCCAGGGCGTCGTGGTCGTGGACCGCGTTGGGGGGCGGCTGGCCCGGGAGTGACTCCCGGGCCCAGCCGCGGACGGCTTCAGCCCGGCCGGGCGCCGCAGCCCTCGCTAGTGTGAAGGACCGATGAGCCGGACTTCGCCGACGGCGTCCGGATCGCTGTCGCTGCGACCTACATCCTCGAGGAGCCCACGTGACCCCCTCCGAAAGCACCGGGCACGCAGTCCGGGACCACGACATCTCGACCGGCACTCGTTCCCTGGCAGAGATCCAGGAGCTCGCCGACCGGCTCAGCGACGTCGAGCCGGCGGACCTCGAGGTGATGGATGCCTGGTGGCGGGCATGCAACTACCTCACCGTCGGCCAGATCTACCTTCGGGCCAATCCGCTGCTGCGAATGCCGCTGGAGGCCGCGCACGTGAAGCCCCGACTGCTCGGCCACTGGGGGACCAGCCCGGGGCTCTCGTTCGTCTACGCGCACGCCAACCGGATCATCCGGGCGACGGGCCAGGAGATGATCTACCTCGCCGGCCCTGGTCATGGTGGCCCGGCGCTGGTCGCGGCGGGGTACCTGGAAGGCGCCTACACGGAGATCTACCCCGACGTCACCCCCGACCTCGACGGCGTACGCCGGCTCTTCCGGCAGTTCTCGACGCCGGGCGGCATTCCCAGCCACGTGTCGGTGACCACGCCGGGGTCGATCCACGAGGGGGGCGAGCTCGGCTACGTCCTGGTGCACGCGTTCGGTGCCGTGATGGACAACCCCGATCTGATCGCGCTGGCGATCGTCGGGGACGGTGAGGCCGAGACGGGGCCGCTCGAAGGATCATGGAAGGGCATCTCCTTCCTGAACCCGGAACGCGACGGAGCCGTGCTCCCCGTGCTGCACCTCAATGACGGCAAGATCGCCGGTCCGACCGTCTTGTCCCGCAAGGACCCAGCCGAGGTGCGCGACCTTCTCGCGGGCCACGGGTACGACGTCACCGAAGTGTCCGGCGACGACCCGCACCAGATGCACCTGGAGTTCGGCCGCGCCCTCGCCCGGGCCTGGGGCTCGATCAGGACCATTCAGCACCAGGCACGCAACGGCGACTGGGATGGTGGGCGGCCTCGCTGGCCGTTGATCGTCCTGCGAAGCCCCAAGGGCTGGACCGGCCCCGACGTCGTCGACGGGATCCAGGTGCAGGGCACGTGGCGGGCCCACCAGGTGCCGCTGTCCGGCGTGCGGGAGAACCCCGAGCACCTTCGGATGCTCGAGTCCTGGATGCGTTCGTACGGTCCCGACGAGCTGTTCGACCAGATGGGCCGGCCGATCGAGAAGGTCCTGCGGGCCAACCCCGCCGGAGACCTCAGGATGAGCGCCTCACCACACGCCAACGGTGGCTTGGTGACAGAGGACCTCGACATCCCTCCCGTCTCCGACTACGCCCTGGCCGTGGAGCGTCCGGGCTCGGTCCGCGCCGAATCGACGCGGCCACTCGGGGCCCTCCTGCGCGACATCTACACAGCCAACCCGGACAGCTTTCGGCTGTTCTGCCCCGACGAGACCAACAGCAACCGGCTGGGAGCCGTTTTCGAGGTGTCCGACCGGTGCTGGGCGGAACGGGTCACGGAGGGCGACGTCAAGATCTCCCGCAACGGGCGGGTGATGGAGGTCCTCAGTGAGCACAACTGCCACGGCTGGCTCGAGGGCTACACACTGACCGGGCGGCACGGGATGTTCGCCACGTACGAGGCGTTCGCGATGGTCTCGGCGTCCCAGACCATCCAGCACTTCAAGTGGCTCGAAGAGGCTGCGCACCTGTCGTGGCGTGCGCCTGTGCCCAGTCTCAACATCCTGCTCACCTCGACCGCGTGGCGCAACGACCACAACGGCTTCTCGCACCAGGGTCCCGGGCTGATCCAGAACGTGATCAACCAGCGCGGCTCGGTCGTCCGGGTCTACCTGCCGCCGGACGCCAACTGCCTCCTGTCCGTCGCCGACCACTCCCTCAGGTCACGCTCCTACGTGAACCTGATCGTCATCGACAAGCAGCCGCAGCCACAGTGGCTGACGCTCGCGCAGGCCGAGGACCACTGCCGGCGCGGAGCCGGGATCTGGGAATGGGCCGGCAACGACGACGGCCTTGCCGACCCGGACCTCGTGCTCGCGTGCGCGGGAGACGTCGTGACGATGGAGACGGTCGCTGCGGCCCAGATCCTGCGCGAACGCCTGCCTCAGCTGCGCGTCCGCGTCGTCAACGTGGTCGACCTGTTGTCCTTGGTGCGCCGCAAGGACCATCCACACGGTCTGGACGAGACAACGTTCCGCGAGCTCTTCACCGACAGCACCGACGTCGTCTTCTCGTTCCACGGTTACCCCGGCGCGGTGCATCAGCTCCTGCACGGTCGGCCTGAGACCGACCGGTTCCACGTGCGTGGCTTCATCGAAGAGGGCACGACCACGACGCCCTTCGACATGGTGGTCCGCAACGAGGTCTCTCGGTTCCACCTGGTGATCGATGCGATCAACAACAGCCGGCGCACCCCTCCCGGCGCCGCGGACCTGAAGCGCTGGTGCGAGGAGCAGCTGGTCGCGCACGGCGCCTACATCGTCGAGCATCTCGAGGACTTGCCGGCGATCCGCGACTGGGCGGCGACGGGAACCGGCGGGTGAACCTCTGGCAGCGAGGAGGTGCCCGTGCCCCGTTGTGTCAGGCGTCGACGATGTCGTCCAACGGTCGCCTCGGTGTCCGCCGCTCCACACGGCCGGTCTGCTGCCAGCCCATGCGGGCCAGGATCTGCGGCTCCATGCTCCCGAACATCACGTCGTAGCGCATGGCGAGACGGGCCGCGTTGAGCTCGGTCACCTGGCTGAGCGGCACCACCGACAGTCCTGCGTGCGCGGCAGCGAGCCAGAGCGCACTGAGCGCCTGCCCCGCGTGCAGCCAGGCCTGTGGTCCGTCCGATGTCGTCCCGATCAGGATCAGGCCATCTGACCCCTCGATCGCGCGGTCGGTCGTCGGCGTCGACCGTTGTGTGAAACGCGTCCGAAGCCCGGCGGCGTGATCGGCACCGGTCAGGGCTGCGCTCGGGATGCCGTCGGTCGGGCCCCGATCCGTCCAGGCCCGCTGTTCGGCGCTGTAGCGGGGGTCCTGTTCCTGCGAAGCGATCGCCCGCTCGACCAGTCCTTCGATACGCCATCGTTGCGTGAGGTCGGTCAACGCGACCACTTGAGCGCCCCAGCGACTGGCCTCGACCGCGAGTTCCTTGAGGCGCTCGGGAGGGACCGGCGAGTTGGTGAACCGACGGCGGTCGGTTCGTCTGTCCTCGATGCTGCGGAGCACGTCGCGGCTGTCGTCCGGCGCCTCGACCGGCACCAGGTGCAACCGTGCCAGCAGGTCGGGGTCGGCTCGTTCGGGAAGCAGGTCCATGCTCGCCCCCCAGCCGAGGGCGCCGGCACCGACGACCGCGTGGTGCAGGGCGCAGCCGCAGCTGATCATGAGGTTGCGCCCGAGTGGGTCGGCGACCCTCAGCTGTCGAGAGCGATCGGCACGCAGCTCGAGCACCCGCCCGTCGATCCGCCAACGCCAGGGTTGCGTGTTGTGCACGCTCGGCGCCCTCCGGGCGAGCTCGAGGATGCTGCGAATCTCCGCCATGTCGCGGTGGTCGACAGGCGAGCGTGGCTGGCGCATCACGCGGTCCTTCATCTCAACTCCTCTTCCGGCCTGCCGTAGGGTTTTCATGACGCGAGGAGGCGCTTGCCCGTCACCTCGCGCATGTCGATCGCGCGCACGAACGGACGAGGACTCTCAGGCCAGGTCTGCAGGTACGGGAGGTCGGGGGGCAGCTCGTCCGGCTGCTTGCTTTCGCCGCGGCCCTTGAGCAGGACGCTCCCCTGACTCGGTGGACTCGTCGACGCCGTCGACCTCGAACGCGACCTGTCCCCGGGCCGCCTCTCGGGCCAGCATCGAGTACGGCGTGCTGCGGATCCAGACGGCCCCCTCGTGCAGGACGAAGTTGACGGGAACGACGGTCGGACCCGCAGCACGCACCAGGCGACCCGACCGATCTTGACGTTCTCGAGGAGCTCCAGGCACTCGCGAGGGCTCAGGTCCACGAGGTGTCCGCCACTCCACGTGTTGAGGCCTGTCATGGTCAGTGCTCCTCCCGGATTGCTGATCCCAGACTCCCCCATGGTCCGACAGTCAGGAAGGGAGCAACGGCCGGGCCGCCCGGGACCTTCGTCCCGCTGGCGTCGGCATCCCCTCGGCTCGACATACACCTCGGCCGCCGGGCGGGAGGGCCGTGCCGTCGTCGTGGCCCGAACACGTCGTCAGTAGAGGGACGACCACGCGGGGTAGGCCTTGTCCCGTGGAGTCCTCCGAGATCGCTGTCGCACCACCCCCACGACCGCATCGCTGACCGGCGCGTAAACGACGCCTGGCTGGCGGCGGCCTGGACCGACCCGGGCACGCGGGTCCTGGTGCTCTCGGCCACGCGGTTCCGGCCGGTCGACGGCCGGCCCACGTGGGCTGGCGCCGGACGACGCGCCCGACGGGCGACGGATCCTGCTGGGGCGACCGCGACCGGGGTGATCCCCGTCGCCGTCATCGCCGACCCGTCGATGGCCGACGGGCAGGACGACTGGACCGGGCTGCGTGGCGCCGTCCAGACCATCGACGAGACGGACGCCGAGCTGGCTCGTGCAGGCCGTCGGGATCGCCGAGTGGCACTGGTCCACCCGGATCGCGGTGCGCACGTCGTACTCCCGGAACAGCTCGTTGGCGTAGATGGCGAGCGACGGCTGGCCCATGCCGGAGCCCTGCACCGAGACCGGTCGCCCCAGCCAGGTGCCGGTGTAGCCGAGCATTGCGCGTACGTCGGTGTAGCAGGTGGGGTTGTCGAGGAACGTCTCGGCGATCCACTTCGCGCGAAGCGGGTCGCCGGGCAGCAGGACGGTGGGGGCGATCGCGCCGGGCTCGACGCCGATGTGGGTGCTCAGCGAACCGTGGTGCTCAGGTGCGGGCGATCCGGCGCACCCACCCCGGCGCCACGATGAACGCCTCCGCCCGGAGTGCCGCGACGCCTACCCGGGGCAGGTCTCCGGAGGAGCGGAAGCACAGATAGCGCGGCACCCACTCCGGGTGGTACTTCGCGTTCGCCCGGTAGAGCGACTCGATCTGCCAGAAGCGCGACGCCCACAGGAGCACGGCGTGCGTGGCCCGCTGCACCGGCCCCGCTCCGAGCCGCTCGCCGCGGGCGAAGACGCTGCGGAAAACCGCGAAGTTGAGCGACATCCGGGTCACCCCGAGCGCGGGACACTGCTCGATCAGGGCCACCACCATGTGCTCGATCAGGCCGTTCTCGGTGTCGCGGTCGCGCCGCATCAGGTCAAGCGACAGGCCGTCGTCACCCCACGGCGCGAAGCTGAGGATGCCCTGCACCGCACCGGCCGGGTTCCGGGCGACCACGACCACGGACCGGTCGTCGCGCGGGTCCCCGAAGCGGCCCAGCGCCATGCTGAACCCGCGCTCGACCGGGCCGTCGCGCCATGCGTCGGCCAGCCCGCGCAGCTCGGCCCAGGTCGCGGGGTCGAGGTCCGCTGACCGGTGGGCGGTCACCACCAGACCGGCCCTGGTACAGCGCGAGACCGCCTGGCGTACGACGCGCATGCTGCGTCCCTCCAGCGAGAACTCCCGCAGGTCGAGCACCGCCTCGTCGCCGAGCTCGAGCGCGTCCAGGCCGGCCCGGTGGTAGGCGCGGGCGCCCCGGTCGCTGACGCCGAGCACCGCCGGCACCCAGCCGAACGACTGCGCCTCGTCCAGCCACGCCTCGATCGCCCCCGGCCAGGCCTCGGGGTCGCCGAGCGGGTCTCCGGCGGCGAGCGACACGGTGCCGACGACGCGGTAGGAGACGGCCGACTTGCCGCTCCTGGAGAACAGCACCGAGCGGTCGCCGCGCAGCGCGAAGTACGACAGGGAGTCGACGCGGCCCCAGCGGTCGAGCAGCGTCCGCACCCGGGCCTGCTCCGACTGGTCCAGCGGGTGCGGGCCGTCGGCCGGCAGCAGCGCAACCAGGATCAGCGACACCAGCACGCTCGCCCCGAGAACGACCAGGGCGACAGCCGCATGTGCCTCGTCCGAGGCGGCGACGAACCGGACTGGGCCGGTGATCCCGACCAGTCCGACGAAGGCCTGGCCGACCCGCTGTGGGCTCGTCGTACCGGCAGCCTGCCCGTCGGCGTCGACCGCGAGCCAGGCCCAGCCCAGGGCGGTCGCGATGACCGGCCCGAGCATCGCGACCGCGATGATCCGCGTCACCGAGCGCGGGTCGGGCCGCGCGGTGAAGTGCCGCCTTCCGGCGAGCAGCAGGACGAGGAGCAGGGCGGCGACCACCGCCTCCTCGACGTCCAGGCCCTTCACCAGGTGCAGTACGGACGGTGACCGCACTCAGCATCGACCGCCACCACCCAGGCCCGGTGCTTGCCACGGCGGAGCGCGCGCGAGAGCAGGATCAGGATGATCCCGAGCGCGGCCGCGCCGGTCGTGGCCGCGGCGGGGAAGACGTCGGGGAGCACGTCGCGCACACCTGCAGCCGACCACGGAAGGCAGGCAGCAGCGCGCTCACGACGGTCATCACACCGACGAGCCCGACGATCCGTGCCAGCCACTGGGGCCTCGTCAGCGCCTCCAGATCTCGGCCACACGAGTCGCAACCAAACCACACGAACCTGACCGCAGGCTGTTCGGCCGTGCGTGGTAGGCCTTGACTTCGTGGAGTCACCGGACATCGCCCTCTCCCGGCATCCCCATGACCGGATCGCCGACCGGCGCGTGGACGACGCCTGGCTCGAGGAGATGTGGGCCGCCGCCCACGACTCGGGTGCTGGTCCTGGCAGGCACCCGCTTCCGGCCGGTCGACGCCCAGGTGGACTGGGTCTCGCCGGACGAAGCCCCCGACGGGCGCCGGGTGCTGCTCGGCGAGCGCGACGGGGTCGTCCACTTCGCCGTGATCGCCGACCTGGCGCTAGCCGACGGCGACGACTGGACCGGGCTGCGCGGCGTCTTACAGCTCGTCGACCAGGTGCGACGCCGAGCTGCTCGTGCACGCGATCGGCATCGCCGAGTGGCACTGGGCGACCCGACACTGCCCGCGGTGCGGCGGCATCCTCGAGCCACGCAACACCGGGCACGAGCTGCGCTGCACGGTCGTGCGGCCGCGCGCAGTTCCCGCGCACAGACCCGGCCGTGATCATGGTCGTCGTCGACGGCGAGGCGCCGGACGACCGCTGCCTTCTCGGCCGACACCCGGACTGGCCGGCAGGGTCGCTACTCGACGTTGGCGGGCTTCGTGGAACCGGGGGAGTCGGTCGAGCAGGCGGTCCGCCGCGAGGTGCTGGAGGAGGCCGGGATCCGAATCGGCGAGGTCTCCTACTTCGGCAGCCAGCCGTGGCCGCTCCCCGCCAGCCTGATGATGGGGTTCGTCGCGCACGCCGACACGGTCGAGGTCACGGTCGACGGCGAGGAGATCGAGGACGCCCGCTGGTTCACCCGGGCGGAGATGAAGGAAGAGGCCGAGGCCGGCACCCTCGTGCTGCCCGGCGGGATCTCGATCAGTCACTCGCTGGTGGAGTGGTGGTACGGCGGGCCGCTGCCGGGTTCCTGGTAGCCATCGGGCGGGGCGCTCACCGACGGCGCGCCCTGCCAGACGCACCACCCACCCACCCCAGCGTCTGCCAGTGCGCGCCGCCGACGAGCGCTCGCCGCGGCCGCAGCCCGGCAGCGACCCTGCTTCGGCGGACGCTGGGGTGGGTTGGGTGGTGCGTCCGCCGGAGGAGGGTCGCGGGCGGGCGGTGGGCGGAGCAACGCAGCACCGCCCACCGACGGCGCGCCGCCGGCGGGCGGAGCTACGCCTGCACCGCCCACCATGTGTCTGCCCGGGGGACCGGGGCCGCCGAACTGCCGTCCTCGACCACGCGGGCGCACCGGAAGAGGCGTCGCCGCGATCCCGGCCGCGCCCTGCATCCAGCCGACGCCGGGCGGCAGCAGCGGTTCGGGAGCGCGATGTTCGAGGAACCGCCAGTACGCGTGCGTGCCGTCGAACACCGCCCGCTCGACCAAGGTGTCCGCGAGGTCGTAGCGCGAACGCCAGGTCGTCCGGCTCGCCGGTTCGTTGCCAGCTGTCGAGGAACACCTCGGCCACGCCCGCCGTACCGCAGCAGCGGCCGTCGTTGTCCCAGAAGCCGGGGCGGAGCCGCTCCGGGAGGCCGGAGGTCCTGACGCTGTTCAGACAACGCCGGTGCCAGGCGGCAGGGGGCTCACCCGCGACGTCCGTGACGCCGGCGTGGTCGAGCGCCGCGAACAGCAGCGACGTGCCGGTGGGGCCGTGGCACCAGGTGAACGTCACCGGGTCCTCCCCGGGCCGTGCCGGGATCGTCATGGGCGCCACGAAGCCCGCCCGCTGGTGTCCGCGAGCGTCACCAGGTGCTCGGCTCCGCTGGTCGCGGCGGCGATCAGGTCCGCTCGGTCCAGCTCCGCACCGGCCACGGCGATGGCGGCGGCGATCCCGGCCTGGCCGTGCGACCAGTTCGGCATCTGCCGGGCTCCGGGCTCGGTGACGTGGCGCTCGGGCACCCACCGCCAGCCGGTGCCCGTCGGGACGGTGCTCGGCCTCGGCGAGGAGCACCGCGACCGCGTGGCCGACGACCGGTTCCGCCCCGGACACCCCGCGTCGCCTCGCCCACAGCGCGGCCAGCAGCACGCCCGCCGTACCGAGCGTGGCGTCGTGGATGCGGGTCTCGGGCAGGTAGCGAGGCGGACCCAGGGCGGTCTGCGGCCAGCCACCGTCGACGGCGATCGCCACGTCAGCCGCTCCAGCACCTCGTCCGTTCCGTCCGCCCCGAGGGCGAGCAGTGCCCCGGCGGTGCCGGCCAGGCCGTCGAACAGCGTGCAGTCGGTCGTGACCGTGATCCGGGACCGGAGCCGGTCGGCGACGGCGTCCGCGAGGCTCGCTTCCTCGGCGCGTCCACGGCCGGGACAGCCGGACCTCCTCCAGCACGTGAGCCAGGCCGCCGATGCCGCTGTGCAGGCCGTCGCGGTCGTACGCCGGCTCGGTGACGCTTGGATCCTGCGGGATCCACGGACCGTCGTCCTCACGCACCTGGTCCAGCACCCAGCGCCAGGCCGCCTCCGCGACGGGCCGGTACGACGAGCGGCGCGGGCTCATCGGCCGTCCCGCAGAGCGGCCGCCTGCGCGGTCACGTGCGTCGGCACCTCGGTCGACGTCCACGTCGGCACCGGTGACCGGGTCACCGGCCACCGACGGAGCGGGATCACACCGGCCCAGACACCGCCGGCCTCGATGTCGACGTCCTCGTCCTCCGGGTCCCCGTCGCTGACCTTGACCGACGACTCGTGCAGCGACAACGCGAGCACTGTGGTGGCGGCCAGCTCCTTGCGGGTCGGCCGGCGCAGCTCGGCGGACCGGCCCGGGGCGGCGTGGTCCACGAGCAGGTCGAAGGCGCGCCCGCGCTCGTCGGCGTCGGTCACCACCCGCGGCCGACCGATCACGACCGCGGACCGGTAGTTCATCGAGTGGTTGAAGCCCGACCGGGCGAGCACGATGCCGTCGAGCAGGGTGAACGTGACGCTGAGCGTCCTGGTCGGGCGCCTGCACCAGGCTGCGCGAGGCGACCGAGCCGTGCAGGTACAGCGTGCCGTCGCGGTCCGGACCGGCAGGTCGACCGCGAACACGGTGGGCAGCGCCAGCGGCACGCCGTCGACCACGACGGCGAGGTGGCAGATCAACGCGGCCGTCGAGCACCGCGTCCAGCGTGGCCCGGTCGCGACCGGGCGCGTTCCTTCTCGCGACGGGGACGCGAACGCGGCGTGGGGCTGAGCTGCTCGCGGGCGGAGGCTGTCACCCGCCCATCGTGGCAGCCTCAGAGGGAGGCGAGCTTCGCCTTGACCTGCTTGACCGACGGGTTCGTCTGGGTGCTGCCGTCGGCGTAGACCAGGGTCGGAACGGTCTGGTTGCCGCCGTTGGCCGCCATCACGATCTCGGCCGCGTCGGGCGACGCTCGATGTCGACCACGTCGTACGCGATGCCCTCGCGGTCGAGCTGGCGGGCGAGTCGGTGGCAGTAGCCGCACCAGCTCGTCTTGTACATCGTCGAGCTGGCCAGTCATCCCGGTGTCCGTCCTCACGTCTAGGGTTGGTTCACCGACTGCAACACCGCTCCGCGAGGAGACCATTCCGGATGTCCGCCGACGACCTGCTCGCTGCGCTCGACCCCGAGCAGCGCGAGGTGGCGACGGCGCTCCGCGGCCCGGTCCGGGTGCTGGCCGGAGCGGGCACGGGCAAGACCCGGGCGATCACGCACCGCATCGCGTACGGCGTCGCGACCGGGGTCTACAACCCGACCGAGGTGCTCGCGGTCACCTTCACCACCCGCGCCGCCGGCGAGATGCGTGGCGCGCCTACGCACGCTCGGGGCCGGCCGGGCGTGCAGGCGCGCACGTTCCACTCGGCGGCGCTGCGCCAGGTGCGCTACTTCTGGCCCCGGGTCTACGGCGGTGAGCCGCCGCAGCTGATCGAGTCCAAGCTCGGCCTGGTCGCCGGCGCGGCCCGGCGCAACCGGGTCGCAGACCGACCAGGCGCGGCTGCGCGACGTCGCCTCCGAGATCGAGTGGTCCAAGGTCAGCAACGTCCGCCCCGACGACTACGTCCGCGTCGCGCCGACGCGCGGCCGCGAGGTCAGCGGGCTCGACCACGCGACGGTCGCGCACCTGTTCGCCAGCTACGAGGACCTCAAGCGCGAGCAGGGCCGGATGGACATGGAGGACGTCCTGCTCTGCGGCGCCGCGATCCTGGCCGAGGACGAGCGGGTCGCCGGCGGAGGTGCGCCGGCAGTACAAGTGGTTCGTCGTCGACGAGTTCCAGGACGTCTCGCCGATCCAGGCCGCGCTGCTCGACCTGTGGCTCGGCGGCCGCGACGAGATCTGCGTGGTCGGCGACCCGGCGCAGACGATCTACTGCTTCGCCGGTGCCCGGGCGTCGTACCTCACGGAGTTCCCGCGCACGCACGACGGCACCACGTCGTGTCCCTGGTCCGCAACTACCGCTCGACGCCGCAGGTGATCGAGGTCGCCAACAAGCTGCTCGCCGGCACCGAGTCGGTCGGCGTGCAGCTGCGCGCGCAGCGCGAGTCCGGGCCCGCCGTCACCTGGCACGAGCAGCCCGACGAGGTGGCCGAGGCCGACGCCGTCGCCCGCGAGATCACCCGCCTCCACCGCGCGGGCATGCCGCTGCGCGAGATGGCGATCGCTGTTCCGGATCAACGCCCAGTCCGAGGCGTTCGAGGAGGCACTGACCTCGGCCGGCATGCCCTACGTCGTCCGCGGCGCGGCCCGCTTCTTCGACCGGCCCGAGGTGCGCCAGGCGACCGCGATGATCCGCGGCACGGTCAAGGCCGGCGAGGTCGAGGGCGACACCGTCCCGCAGCCAGGTGCGCGCGGTGCTCACCGGCCAGTCGGCTGGACCGCCGAGGCGCCGTCCCGCGGCCAGGCCCGCGACCGCTGGGAGTCGCTGCAGGCGCTGGTCTCCCAGGCCGAGGAGTTCGCCGCCCAGCAGCCCGACGCCGACGCTCGAGCCGGCTTCGTCGCCGAGCTCGACCGGCGCGCCCACGAGCAGCACGCCCCGGTGGCCGAGGGCGTCACCCTGGCCACGCTCCACGCCGCCAAGGGCCTCGAGTGGGACGCCGTCTTCCTGTGCGGGGTGCAGGAGGGCTCGATGCCGATCATCTACGCCACGACGCCGGCCGAGGTCGAGGAGGAGCGCCGGCTGCTGTACGTCGGGGTCACCCGGGCCGCGCAAGCACCTCCACGTCTCCTGGTCGCTGGCGCGCAACCCGGGCCAGCAGGCGCGGCGCAAGCCGTCCCGGTTCCTGCTCGACCTGCTGCCCGACGGTGCGTCGCCGGCGACGCGAGCGGGCCGGTGAGTCGTCCGGCGGGCAAGAGTCGCTCGCGGAGCCGCAAGGCGATGGTGTGCCGGATCTGCCAGTCGGCGCTGGCGTCGTCGAAGGAGCGCAACCGCGGCTACTGCGACGACTGCCCGGTGCCCTACGACGAGGAGCTGTTCGGCTCGCTCAAGGCGTGGCGCAAGGAACGCGCCGACGCCGAGTCGGTCCCGGCGTACGTCGTCTTCTCCGACGCGACCCTCGAGGCGCTCGCCGAGGTGCGCCCGACCGACCGGCAGGCGCTGCTGCGGATCAACGGGATCGGTGCCGCCAAGCTGGAGAAGTACGCCGACGACGTGCTCGAGATCCTGGCCTGAGCGGCGATTTTCCGCCGTTCTCAAAATGTTGCGATAAATCGTTTGGCGGGTCCGCGGGACTGCCGATACCTTGTTCCTCAGCCCGGCACCACCCAAACGGATGAAGCTGGACCACACGACGATCCGCGCACCACGGTCTTGGCACGACCGGCGCACGAAAGCAGGGATGGAGGTGCAACACCGATGACAAACACCACATGGACGGCATCACTGGCCGGTCGCTACAGCGATCGGCTCTCGGCATGCGCGCTTTCGGTGGCTACGCCCGCCCATGTGCGCCTTTGCCGACTCCACCGTTTTCGGTGGGCCGACGCGCGAGCGTCACGTTGATGTGGCCATCAAGCGCAACCCGGGGACCCATGTCTGGAGTCCGCCTCGACGATGAGAACACCATCGCGACGGCACCTCACAGGCCGCGGAACCCCGACAGGGATTCCGCGGCCTTCGTGTTTTTCGGGACAACCCCCCGAGGAACCGGCCGAGGAGCCCGACCGATGAGAACAACCCAGCGATCAGGTCAGACGAGAGGAGGTGACAACACATGACCATCGACATGACGGCTTCGTCGCTCCGGTCGGAGGCAGAGACCCTGCCCTGCCGGCGGGAGGACGCGGAGCTGTTCTTCGCCGAGTCTCCTGCGGACCTGGAGCTCGCCAAGACCCTGTGCCACCACCTGCCCGGTGCGCGCAGAGTGCCTCGCCGGTGCTCTCGAGCGGAGCGAGCCCTGGGGGGTCTGGGGTGGCGAGATCTTCCTGCAGGGAGTGGTGATCCCTCGCAAGCGGCCCCGTGGCCGGCCCCGGAAGCACCCCGTCGCCGCGTAGGCGCCGGATCCGGACCGACCTCCTGACACACGACCAAACGGAAACCAGACATGACGACTCTTGATCGGAGCAAGCAGATGAATCTCCTCCACGAAGACCTGGCTCGCGCCCATCCGGGCGCGCGCCGGTGGCGCGGGCCACGCCCGTCGCCGGCGTCGCGGCTTTCCCGTGAGGCCGACCGTGCGCTCGCCGCGCGGCTGAGCCTCGCCCGCATGCTGTACGGCGGCAACGCTTGCTGAGACGCTTGCGTCGAGCCGCGAGCGCCAGCGAAGCGCGTCGAGACGTTCTCTCACGATGACCTGATCGCGAGGAACAGCCCGGGGCCGGACCGACGTCGGTCCGGCCCCGTGGTGTTCTTCGGGGACTCTCAGTGTCTCCTCAGCAGTTGTCAGGCGCGGGTCAGTTCGGCCGCGCTTCACTGGTGCTGCGGGGTCGCGGAAGGAAGCGAGGCGGGCGCGATGAGCCTGACCGGACAGGGAATCCTCTGGGTGTTGGGTGCGCTCACCATCGGGCTGCCGCTGCTGACCGTCGTCCTCTGGTCGCGGCTCTCCAGGCGCCACGTGCTGACCGTGGCCGGCCGCGCCGGGCTGATCGTGGCCAGCCAGCTGGTGACCGTTGCGCTCGTGGCCGTGTCCGTCAACGACTACGCGTACCTCTACGGTAGCTGGACCGAGGTGTGGCGCTCCTTCACCCAGCCGTTCGACGCCCACTACCGGGTCTCGCCGCTGACCCTGGGCCATGTCGCGGGCCGGGTGACCGTAGGCGGCGTCTCCCAGATCCAGCCGGTCGGCCCGTACGGGAAGTCGTCGCGCTGGAGCAAGGTCGGCCGGCTGGTGACGGCCCGGATCAACGGCGGCTACTCGCAGCTCTCCGAGGACGCCTACGTCTACCTGCCGCCGGAGTACTTCCAGGCCCGCTACGGCACACCCGGTTCCCCGGCGGTCGAGATGCTCAGCGGCTACCCGTCGACCAACGCGATGCTCGTGCAGCGGCTCGCCTTCCAGGTGCAGCTGCTGCACCAGATCCGCCAGCACCGCGCCCAGCCGATGGTGCTGGTGATGCTGCGGCCGATCGTGACATACCCGCGTGACACCGAGTGCACCAACGTGCCGGCGTGGGCCGCAGGCCGAGACGTTCTACAGCCAGGACGTCACCGGCGCCATCTCCGCGACTACCGGGTGACCCCGACCGGCTGGGGCGTGATGGGAATGTCGACCGGCGGGTACTGCGCGACCAAGATCCTGATGGACTACCCGGCGCTGTTCTCGGCCGGGGTCTCGCTGTCCGGCTACTACCACGCGTTGCAGGACTACACGACCGGCAACCTGTGGGGCGGTTCGCTGGTGCTGAAGCAACCTCAACGACCCCGATCTGGCGGCTGCGGCACGAGCCCGCACCCGCGGTCTCGCTGCTGGTCACCTCGTCCAGGACGAGATGCCTGGTCGCTCGGCTACCCGACACGGTGAAGTTCCTGCCCTGGTCCGCCGGCCGATGCAGGTCAGCACGATCATCACCCGCACGGCTCGCACACGTTCACGACCTGGAAGCCGCGAGGTCGCCGGGACGTTCCGGTGGCTGTCCGCACGGCTGCACGTCGAGGGCCCCACGGCGTTCGCTGGTGCACGTCAACGGCCGGGTCAGGCCGCTGGGAGTCACGGCAACCCTGCACGCACGAGCAGCCGGGCGATGAGCCGGTGGCCGGCGGCGTTCGGGTGGTCGCCGTCGCCGGCCAGCAGGTCGGTGACGTCGGTCCCGCGGCTGTGGAACGCCGCCTCGAGGTCGACGTACGTCGCCCGATCCCACGGTGCGGCCTGGTCGATCGCGTCCCGCATCGCCCGGTTCGTCCGTCGGGTCAGGCGCGCCGACGCCGCCAGCCCCGCGTCCGGGTAGCGGGCCCGCGCCACGGCGCCGTCCTCGAAGTCGTTCCAGTATCCGGTGACCAGCACCGTGGCGGGCGGACCCGGCCGCAGGGTCCGGATCTCGGAGAGGATCCCGGCCAGCGTCCGGCGCACCCGTCCAGCTCGTCGCTGACGCAGTCCGTGCCGGACCTCCGGTCGCGCCGGTCCGCGGTCACGTCGTCGTGGTGGTCGCCGAAGTCGTTGGCGCCGATCGTGAGCAGCACGACGTCGGCGGCACCCACCGCTCGGCCACACCGTCGGTGTTTCGGCGGAGCCGGTCGAGCAGGCCGCCGTGTCCAGCCCCGCGACCCCGTAGTTGTCCACCCGGACCCCGACGTCCTCCGCCCGGCCGAGCAGCCGGCCGTAGAGGGCCGGGAACGCCGCGCAGCCGCAGGCGTACCCCGAGGTCACCGAGTCGCCGAGCGCGACCACCCGGAGCCGGCCGTCGGCGGGGCCGGTGGTCTGCGACGACGCGTCCGGCCCGGCCAGGACGGAGCCCATTGCGAGGGCGATCGTGCCCGCGATCCGGGCCAGGCGCTGGACACCGTCCGTGCATCGGGCAGGGTAACCACGCCACCTGTGCCCCGCCGCTCCGGACCCGCGGGGCTAGCATGGAGCGTGGTCACCTGCAGCTTCTGCGGCACGGTCAGCGAGACCGCGACCCGCCGCTGACCTGGACCATCGGCGGTCGAGCGCGGGCGGCACCGTCTACTTCTGCGACACGCTGCTCCCGCGAGCACCTGCGCGCGATGGAGTCCAAGCTCGACAGCGAGTGGTGGTAGCCAGGCCCGTCGCCCCTCACTCCCCGGCGAAGCCCGGCAGCGACTCGGTCAGGATCGCCCGGAACGGCGCCTCGGCGCCGAGCTGGCTCATCACGCCGATCCCGCCCAGCCAGGTGCGGTGGATCAGCATGTACGACGGCGGCAGGTTGAGCTTGAGCGTCAGCGTGTAGCCGGGCTCGCGCGGGTCGTTGATCCGCTGGAACTGCTCGCGCATCCAGTCGCGGGAGAACCGGAACCGCTCGACGCTGGCCGGCTCCACGAACGGCGCGAGGTACTCGTTCAGCTGCTCCGGGTTCGATCGTCACGTTCGGCCGCACGAAGCCCTCCTGGCGCAGCCCGTCGAGCAGCTGCTCGGCGTTGCGCCGGCAGGCGATCCGGATCAGGCTGCCCATCGCGCTCGGCAGGCTCGCCGCCGGGGAGCCGCGCCACGGCGCCGTAGTCGAGCACGCCGAGCCGGCCGGGGGAGCCGTCGTCGTTCGGGGATCACCCGGTAGTTGCCGGGGTGCGGGTCGGCGTGCAGCATCCCGGTGTGCGACGGGCCGGCGAACAGGAACCGCACGAACAGCTCGCCGTAGTGGTCGCGCTCCTCCTGGGTGCCGTCGCGGATCACCGCGGCGAGCGAGCCGGTGCTGTCGAGCCACTCGGTGACCAGCACCCGCTGCGCCGTGCGCGACGACGTCGGGCACCACGATAGTCGGGGTGGTCGCGGAACGCCACGGCGAACGCGCGCTGCGCCTCGGCCTCGAGTGCGTAGTCGAGCTCGTCGCGGGCCCGGTCCTGCAGCTCCTCGACCAGCGGCTTCACGTCGATCCCGGGCAGCATGCGTGCCGACGGTCCGCGCCAGCCGCGACGATCTGCCGGAGGTCGGACATCAGGGCCTCGCCGGCGCCCGGGTACTGCACCTTGACCGCCACCTCGCGGCCGTCGTCCCAGCGTGCCCTGGTGCACCTGGCCGATCGAGGCCGCCGCGGCCGGCATCGGGTCGAACTCGACCAGCTGGTCGCGCCAGCTCGGCGCCGAGATCGCGCCTCGATCGATGTCGCGCACGGTCTGGGTCGGCATCGGGGGAGCGGAGTCCTGGAGCGCGGTCAGCTGGGCGCGGTACGGCGCCACCCAGTCCTCGGGGAGCGCGGACTCGAGGATCGACATCTGCTGGCCGACCTTCATCGCGCCGCCCTTGAGCTCGCCGAGCGTGCGGAACAGCTGCTCGGCGGTGCGCTGCTGGATGTCGGCGAGCACCGCCTCGGCCGGGGCGCCGCCGAGCCGCCTGCCGAGGCCGAACGCGCTGCGCCCGGCGTAGCCGAGCGGCAGGGCCGCAAGCCGCGCAGAACGCGCGAATGCCTTGCGGGGAAGGCTCCCTTCGTCTGTCGCTCACTCTTTGATTGTCACGCACGCCCGAAACGGCGCAGCCAGTTCAGCCCGGTTCGTTCCACCAGCAGCCGCACTCGGGATGACGCAGCCAGGCCACAGCCTCAGCCTCGGCGAGGTCGGGTGGTAGCCGGATCGTGGCCGACCAGGTCGCCGGGAGCCGGCCTCGCCGCGTGGCTGACGCAGGTCGCGGGCCGCCCACGCGAGCGCGAGGCGCGCCAGCGCCGGGTCGACCGGCTCCGGCACCGCGTCGTCGCGCGGCCGGGAGGTTCGGCGCCGCCTGCTGCGCGACCAGGAGCGGCCACCGTGGGTCGGCCCGGCGTGGTGGGCGTCGACGCAGCGCAGGCAGGCGGTGCGGCCGGGCACCACGAACGGTCCGACCACGGCGTCGCCCTCGGTCAGCCGCACCACCAGATGGGGGACGCCGTCCCGAACGCACGGGTCGAGCAGCTCCCGGTCGGGCTCGCCGACGCCCGCGACCAGCACCACGCCGGCGCCGGCAGTGGTCGGCACCACGTGGAGCCCTGCCGCGTGCAGCAGTCCAGGGAGCGGCGGGAGATGCGCGGCACCGAACGTGCGGACCGCGACCCGGGGCACCGGCGGCCGGGGCAGCCGGCCCGCTTCGGCGACCAGCCCGAGCCGATGGAGGTGGTGGAGCGACTCCGCGTCGGCGTCCTCGGCGGGCCCGCCGACGCGCAGCACGGCCAGGGTGCGACGTACGGCGGCGGTGGCGGGCAGTACGACGGCGCGGGCCGGGTCGAGCCCGACCTGCACCTCGTCGTTACCGCGTTCGAGGACGTGGAGCCCGGGGAGCAGCACCGGGCGGGGCGGGAGTGGGTCCATCCCGGCAGGACAGCAGGTTTCGCGGTCACCGTCGAACGGCCGTCCACAGGGCTCCAACCGGAGGAAGCGGACGCAAACGGCGGGACCCCGAGGGTCCCGCCGTCCGATGCTGTGTTGCGCGCGCGGTTGCTGCGCCTGTCGAAGTGCTCAGGCCTTGCCGAGGATGCGGTTGAGGTTGGTGCCGCACACGGGGCAGACGGCCTTCGCCATCCGGGTGCCCTTGTCGTTCACCCTGACCTCGCCACTGGCCTCGCGCTTCTCCTTGCACTTCACGCAGTAGAACTCGCCGCTCCAGGTCTCCGCCATGACGGCCTCCTTCGGTATCGCACGGTCGTCGGCGGGGCACCAGGAAAGTACCCGCCGGGGCTCGTGTCTCTTTCGAGCCGGTTCGACCCTACGCCACGCTCAGCCACGCCTGACACAGGCGGGGTCCCAGCGAGCATCGGTGTCGGGCTACTCGCCGGTAGACCCACGCCATGCCCGGCGGACTTCCGAGGGCTCTGAGCGCCCGGCGAAGGCGAAGAATGGCAGAGCCCCCGTTGCGACACCGCCGCTTGCCTTCCCCTTGCGAACGTCGGTGATGCAGCCGGGGGCCCCATCACGCTCAACGCTAGGGGAGCGGGCACACCCGGTCAACGTGGGGTGGACCAGCAACCCGTCCGGCGCCGTACCTGCTTGTCCACCGCCTGTGGACAACCCTGTGGACAGCGTGTGGACTACTCAATCTGGTTGTGGATGACCACCCGTTTGTCCGTCTTGATCTAGTCTGTTTGGGGGGTGTCAGTTACTCGCAATAGCCCGGTTGGACCATTCCAGGAGCCGTTCTCTCGGCCAGGTGTTGATGATCCGGTCGGGGTCGATGCCGTGCTCCTCGGCGCGCGCGCACCCGTACACCTGGAAGTCGAGCTGACCGGGCGCGTGGGCGTCGGAGTCGATCGAGAACAGGCACCCGATGTCGCGCGCGAGCTCGATCAGCCTGCCCGGCGGGTCGCGCCGTTCGGGGCGGGAGTTGATCTCCACCGCGATGTCGCTCTCGGCACAGGCCTCGAAGACCGCCTTCGCGTCGAACTCCGACGGCGGTCGGGTGCCGCGCCCGCCGGTGACCAGCCGCCCGGTGCAGTGCCCGAGCACGTTGGTGCGCGGGTTGCGGACGGCCTCGACCATCCGCCGGGTCATCGACGCGCTCTCCATCCGGAGCTTGGAGTGCACCGAGGCGACCCGCAGGTCGAGCCGGTCGAGCATCTCCTCGGTCTGGTCGAGCGACCCGTCGTCGAGGATGTCGACCTCGATGCCGGTCAGGAGCGTGAAGTCGCCACCCAGGTGCTCGTTGATCGCCGCCACCACCGCGAGCTGCTTGTTCAGGCGGGCCACGGAGAGGCCGTTGGCGACGGTGAGCCGAGGGGAGTGGTCGGTCAGGACCAGGTAGTCGTGGCCGAGCTCGATCGCCGTGAACGCCATCTCCTCGATCGGGGAGCCGCCGTCGGACCAGTCGGAGTGGGAGTGAAGGTCGCCCTTCAGTGCCGCCCGGATCCCGTCGCCGCCGTCGACCAGCCGGCCGCCGGTCTCGCGCTCCAGCTTGGCCAGCCGCTCCGGCGTACGCCCCTCGACCGCGTCGGCGATCACGGCCGCGGTGGACGAGCCGATCCCGGACAGCTGCTTGAGCGTGCCCTCGGCGACCCGGCGCTCGAGCTCGTCGTCCGGCAGCGGGAGCACGGTCGCCGCGGCAGTGCGGAACGCCTTGACCTTGTAGGTCTCCGCCCGGGAGCGCTCCAACAGGAACGCGATCCGGCGGAGCGCGGCGACGGGACCGGCGTCGTACGGCTCGGAGGAGGGCACGGCCCCATTCTGCTCACACGACGCGTGGCGGTCCTCACTCCGCTGGTACACCGGTTCGTCGGTGCCCGGCCGTAGTCTCGCGGCATGACCCAGCAGGTTGTTCCGTCGGAGGTCGAGGTGCGCCGATCGCGCCGGCGCACGCGCACCGTCTCGGCCTACCGCCAGGACGGCAAGGTGATCGTGCTGATCCCGGCCCGGTTCAGCCGCGCCGAGGAGGCCCAGTGGGTCGAGACCATGGTTGCCCGCCTCGAGGGCCAGCGGCGACGGGGTCGCACCGACGTCGACCTCGAGCGACGGGCCGCGCGCCTCGCCAGAACTCACGGGCTGCCGGAGCCGGCCACGGTGCGCTGGGTGACCAACCAGAACTCGCGCTGGGGCTCGTGCACCCCCGCCGACCGGTCGATCCGGCTGTCCCACCGGCTGAAGACGATGCCGGCGTGGGTGGTCGACTACGTGCTGGTCCACGAGCTGGCGCACCTCGTCGAGCCGAGCCACGACGCACGGTTCTGGAGCCTGGTCGACGACTACCCGCGCGCCGAGCGGGCCAAGGGCTACCTCGAGGGGGTCGCCGCGGCGGCCCACCTGGAGATGGACGAGTTCTAGCTTTTCAGCCGACCGCGAGCCGGACCAGGTCGCGGATGCCGTGCTCCTCGGTGGGCAGCGCGTCGACCGGCCACCAGCGCACGTCGTAGGACTCCGCGCTGACCGCGTGCTCGGCGCCGTCGGGTGCCGTCGCGACGTAGCGGACGTCGAGGTGCCGGACACCGCCGCGCGGGTCGCAGAACGGTACGGCGTGCACGTCGAGGTGCGTCGGGGCCGCCTCGAGCACGAGCCCGGCCACCCCGGACTCCTCGGTGGCCTCGCGCAGCGCGGCGCCGGCGCAGGGTGGCGTCGTCCGGCTCGAGGTGGCCGCCGAACTGGAACCACAGCCCCGCCTTGCGGTGCAGCGTGAGCAGCACCCGGCTGCGGTCGGCGGAGACCACCAGCGCGCTCGCGGTCAGGTGGTCGGGGTAGCAGGCCTTGAACAGCCCGTCGGGGTGCGCGCGCAGGTGCGCGACGTACGACGCGCGCAGCGCCTCCTGCTCCGGCGACGGCGCGGCCCAGCGTTCGAGCACGCCGAGGGCGTCGGCGTGCAGCCCGTCGGGAGTCACTCCTGCTTGTCGTCGGTGCCGCCGGACTCCTCGTCCAGCAGCGCGGAGAGCTGGGTGTCGAAGTCCTCGTCGCTCATCTCGGCGGGCTCCTCGACATGTTCGCGGAAGCCGAGCGGGTCGTCGAGGTCGGCCGCCGTCGGCAGCAGGTCGGGGTGCGCCCACACCGCGTCGCGCGCGTCAGCACCCTGCCGGGAGCGGAGCGAGCCCCACAGCGTGGAGGCGTCGCGCAGCCGGCGCGGCCGGAGCTCGAGGCCGACCAGCGCGGCGAACGTCTGCTCCGCGGGACCACCCGCGGCGCGGCGGCGGCGTACTGCCTCCTGGAGCTTGGCGTGGTCGGGCATCCGGGTCGGCGGCCTGGCCGACCACCTCGTCGACCCAGCCCTCGACCAGCGCGAGCGTGGTCTCGAGCCGTTCGAGCGCGGCCTTCTGCTGGGGGGTGTCCTCGGGCTCGAACATGCCGCCCTGCAGGGCCTCCTGGATCGCCATCGGGTTGGTGGCGTCGAAGCCCTGGAGCTTCTCCTCGATGCTCGAGATGTCGATCGATCATGCCGCGGCCGTAGTCCTCGACCGCCGCGATCAGGTGCTGGCGCAGCCACGGCACCTGGGCGAAGAGCCGCTGGTGGGCGCACTCGCGGAGCGCGAGGTAGAGGACGACGTCGTCCTCGGACACGTCGAGCCCGTCGGCGAACGCGGTGACGTTGGTGGTGACCAGCGCGGCCTGGCCGGCCGGGCCGAGCGGAAGTCCGATGTCGGAGGCGGTGAGCACCTCGCCGGCGAGCCCGCCGAGCGCCTGCCCGACCTGGGAGCCGAACACGGTGCCGCCGATCTTGCCGAGCATCCCGATCAGCGGCCCGGCCATCGCCTGCGCCTCGGCCGGCATCGAGCCGCCGATCGCGCCGTTCATGGCGTTGGTGACGTGGGCGGCGACCGGCTCGACCAGCACCTTCCAGACGTCCATCGTCTGCTCGATCCACTCCGCACGGCTCCACGCGGCGCCGACGGTGACGCCGGACGCGAGCGGGGTGACGGTGTCGAGCCAGTGGTCGGCGAGGCGCACCGAGTCGGCGACCCGGTCGCGGTCGGTGCGGCTCGGGGTCGGGTCGGGCTTCTCGGCGGCGGAGCGGCGGGCGATGTCCTGGGCGAGGGTCCAGTTCACGGCTCCGTCGTACGGCGTCATCAGGTGCTGCATCTGGCCCAGCAGGGCGCTGAGATCGGGCATCGGCCCGCCCGCGCCCCCGAGCGCGCCGAACATCTGCTCGAACGGCGTGCCCTTGAACGGATTCTGACCGGCGTCGTCGTCACGGTCGTCGCCGGACGGGCGATCCGGGGTGTTGTCCATGGACCCCAAACTACCCGTGGTCGGCAACCTCCTACGCTGGGCGCGTGAGCGACCCCGTGCGTCTGATCGACCTTCGCGAGGAGAGCCTCGACGTGGCCGAGGTCGTGGCCGCGCTAGACCACGACGCGGCCGGGGGTCTGAACCTCTTCGTCGGCACCGTCCGCGACCACGACAAGGGCCGCCGGGTCACCCACCTCGACTACAGCGCGCACCCGACCGCCGCCGTCGAGATGCGCGCCGTCGCCGACGAGGTGGCCGCCGAGTTCGACGTCCTCGCCCTCGCCGCCGTCCACCGCACCGGCAGGCTCGCGATCGGCGAGGCCGCCGTCGTCGTCGCGTGTGTCTCCGCGCACCGCGGTCAGGCGTTCGACGCCAACCGCGCGCTGATCGACCGGCTGAAGTCGCGGGTGCCGATCTGGAAGCACCAGGTGTTCGCGGACGGGTCGGACGAGTGGGTTGGTACGCCGTAGGGCGGGGGCGTTTGCGCTCGGGGCCTGTCGAATTCCCAAGGTATCTAGGATTTTGTCGGGCACACCGGACAGCTACGACGTCGGCCGGGCTTCTCGCAGGACCGGCCCGGACTTCCCAAGGAGAACTGGCGCTTCCAGCGGCGTACACGCCCCTGGGAGCGCCAGCAAACCTCGATACCTTGGGAATTCTGCGACAACAGCCCACCCCGGCGCGGCACCCCACCCACCCACCCCCGGCGGCCTAACCTCGTCCACGTGGAGATCCTGCTGTGGCTGGCACCGACGGTCGTGGTGACCGCCGTCGCGATGGCCGTCGCCGGCTGGGCCGGCCGCGAGCGGCACGAGTCCGACCGCCGGTCCGAGGCGGCCAAGGAGCGGTTCGCGGCCGCGATCCGGCGCGACCACCCCGCGAGCACGCTGGCCCGGCCGCGTCCGGTGAGAGACCGGAGCACCGGCATCGCCGTCCGCCCGTCCCGCGCGGGCAGCGCCGACGACCGCCGTTCGGCCTGACCCGAACCGCCAAAAGGGTCCGTCGCGTTGGTCCCGTTTGAGAGGGTGCTCCCATGAGCCGCCCCGTGACCGCACGCCGCCGCGTGCGTCCGCACGCGCGAGGTGCCCGATGAGCCGGCGCACGAGCGCGGGCGTCACCGCGGTCGTCCTGCTGATCGCCACCTGGCTGGTGGCGACCCTGGTCCCGACCAACTACGTCATCTACTCGCCCGGTCCGACGGTCAACCTCCTCGCCAAGGAGAAGGGCGGCGACCTGGTCCGGGTCTCCGGTGCCAAGGCCTACCGCGACAAGGGCGCGCTCCGGCTGCTCACCGTGGTGCCGACCGGCCCGGACGACCGGGTGTACCTGGCCGAGGCGATGTTCGCCTGGCTCAACCCCAAGCAGGCCGTCTACCGCGAGAGCGACATCTACCAGCCGCAGGAGAACTCCGACAAGGTCGAGGCCGAGTCCGCCGTCGACATGGTCAACTCCCAGGACTCCGCCATCGCGTCGGCGCTCCACGAGCTCGGCTACAAGTTCGGTACGTCGGTCCAGATCCTCGGCGTGACCCGTGGCGGACCCGGCGACGGGGCGCTCGAGGTGCACGACAAGATCCTGGCCGTCGACGGCGCGCGTACGTCGACCCTCGAGTCGGTCGTCGGCCGCATCCGCAAGGTCGCGCCCGGCGACAAGGTCGCGCTCCGGATCAAGCGTCGCAACAAGGAGGAGACGGTCAAGGTCAAGACCGTCGCCTCCGAGGACGACCCGAAGCAGTCGGCGCTCCAGGTCACCGTCGGCCGCGGCTACGAGTTCCCGGTCAGGGTCAGCCTCCAGATCAGCTCCCTGATCGGCGGTCCCAGCGCCGGCACCATGTTCGCGCTCGCGATCTACGACACGCTGACCCCCGGGTCGCTCACCGGCGGTGGACGACGTCGCCGGCACCGGCGACGATCGACGCCCAGGGCCACGTCGGCGGCATCGGCGGCATCCAGCAGAAGCTCGTCCGCCGCCCAGAGCGCCGGCGCGACCCTGTTCCTGGCACCCGCGAGCAACTGTGACGAGGTCAAGGGCGGCCCCTACGACCCGGACAAGATGCGGGTCGTGAAGATCTCGACCCTGGCCGACGCGATCAGGCCGTGAAGGCCTGGCGCACAGAACCACGACGCGAAGCTGCCGGCAGTGCTGAGCGACGAGGAGACCACCCGCACCCTGGCCTCGGCGGTGCGCGAGATCGAGGCGCACGCCGCCGAGTCCGGCTGGGACCAGTCGGCCGTCCTCTTCGCGCTGGTGCCGACCGCCGAGCTGGTCGTCGCCGAGCCCGCGCTGGCCGACGCGCTCGGGCTCGACCGCCGACTCCACGCGGGCTACACCCCGATCGACCAGGAGCTACCGGCCGACGCGGTCCTCGAGGACGCGCTCGAGTCGATCACGTGGCCCGACGGCGTCGCCGGGTGTGCCGCGGTCGTCGAACGGCTGGTGCTCCCGCCGTCCGCCGACGAGCGACATTCCCGACGACCGCGAGGCGGCGGCGTCGTACGCCGCGGAGCACCCCGAGCGCCAGGAGCTGCGCATGGTGGGCGCCGTCGCTGCGTGACGGGACGACGTACTGCGCCTACCGTTTCCGCAGTCACGACGACCCCGCGTCAGGTCGTCACCGGGCCGGATCTTGTGCCCGCCCTCCTAGAGTTGCTGCAAGCCACCCTCGTCTGAGGCCCTCGCGCCCGACGAAATGACCGAGGAGATCGACGTGAACACCCCAACGAAGCACTCGCTTCGCACCTGCTTCGCCGGGGACCCCGCATGAGCGACGAGTTCGAGCCGCCGCGCCCCGGAGCCCGCCCGGCGAGACGGCCACCCCGACCGCGCCAGGCTGGCCGCCGCCGACCCAGCCCGCTGCTGCTGACCGCGATCGTGCTGGTCGTCCTGTTCCTGATGCTCTCGCTGTTCACCGGCGTCTGGACCGAGAAGCTCTGGTTCGAGAGCCTCGGCTTCTCCGGTGTCTTCACCAAGCTGCTGTGGACCCGCGTCGGGCTGTTCTTCGTCTTCGGGCTGCTGATGGCCGTCATCGTCGGGGTCAACCTGTACGTCGCCTACCGGCTGCGCCCGATCTTCCGTCCCAACACCCCCGACCAGGCCAACCTCGAGCGCTACCGCGAGGTGGTCACGCCGATGCGCAAGCTGGCTGCTGCTCGGCGTCAGCACTCTGCTCGGCATCTTCGCGGGCGTCTCCGCGACCGGCCAGTGGCGCACCTTCCTGCTCTGGCAGCACCGGCAGTCCTTCGGCAAGATCGACCCGTACTTCCACAAGGACATCGGCTTCTACTTCTTCTCCCTGCCGTGGCTGCACTACCTGTCGACTTCGTGACCACCGCGCTGGTGATCGGGCTGCTGGCGGCGGTGCTCGTGCACTACCTCTACGGCGGCATCCGGCTCCAGGGCGGCAACCGGTTCTCCGGCGCCGCGCAGGTGCAGATCTCCGCGCTGCTCGGGTTCCTGCTGCTGCTCAAGGGCGGCGACTACTGGCTGGACCGGTTCGACCTGACCACGCAGTCCGGCAGCCTGATCACGGGCATGACCTACGCCCGCGACCACGCGGTGCTGCCGTCGAAGAACATCCTGATGTTCATCGCGCTGATCTGCGCCGTGCTGCTGTTCGCCAACGTGTTCCGTCGTACCTGGCTGCTCCCGGCGTCGGGATCGCGCTGCTGGTGCTCTCCGCCGATCCTGCTCGGCATGGTGTGGCCGGCGATCGTGCAGAAGTTCCAGGTCGACCCCTCGGCGGCCGACAAGGAGGCGCCGTACATCGACAAGAACATCAAGGCGACCCGCGCGGCGTACGGCGTCGCCGACAGCTCAGGTGAGCGCGTACAAGGCCACCTCGACGCTGAGCGAGAGCAAGCTCGCCGCCGACGCCGCGTCGCTGCCGGGCATCCGGCTGGTCGACCCGCAGGTGGTCAGCGACACCTTCGAGCAGCTCCAGCAGGTGCGCGGCTACTACTCCGTGCCCAGCGTGCTCGACGTCGACCGCTACCAGATCGACGGCCGCGAGCGCGACCTCGTGCTCGCCGCCCGCGAGATGAACCTCAACGGCCTGCCCGACGCCCAGAAGAACTGGGCCAACGAGCACACCGTCTACACCCACGGCTACGGCATGATCGCCGCCTACGGCAACCAGCAGGACGCCCAGAACAAGCCGGTCACCAACAACAAGGGCCAGCCGGTCTGGGCCGAGGAGAAGCTGCCGCCCGGTCGGCGAGCTCTCCAACCAGACGCAAGGGCGGCTACCGGCCGCAGATCTACTACGGCGAGCGCAGCCCCGACTACTCGGTCGTCGGCCGTCCCGACGGCGCGAACCGATCGAGCTCGACATGCCGCAGGGCGCCAGCGACGTCAGCTCGACGAACAACAACGTCTACCAGGGCAAGACCGGCGTCCCGATCGGGTCGACGTTCAACAAGCTGCTCTACGCGATGAAGTTCGGCGACGCCAACCTCTTCCTGTCCTCGCGGGTCAACGCGAACTCGCGGATCCTCTACGACCGCAGCCCGCGCGAACGCGTGCAGAAGGTCGCGCCGTGGCTGACCGTCGACCGCGACGCGCTGCCCGCCGTCGTCGACGGCAAGATCGTGTGGATCATCGACGGCTACACCACCAGCGACAAGTACCCGCTCTCCGAGCGCCGCTCGCTGGAGGAGATGACCTCCGACGCGCTCAACCCGCGGCAGACCTACGCGACGCTGCCGACCGACCACATCAACTACATGCGCAACGCGGTCAAGGCCGTGGTCGACGCGTACGACGGCACCGTGACGCTCTACGCGTGGGACGAGTCCGACCCGCTGCTCAAGGCGTGGGAAGAGGTGTTCCCGGGCGTGGTGCAAGCCGCAGCGCGGACATCCCCGACGACCTGCTCGCCCACATGCGCTACCCCGAGGACCTGTACAAGGTGCAGCGCAACATGCTCGCCGACTACCACGTGACCAACCCGAAGAGTTCTACGAGGGCTCCGACAAGTGGGACGTCCCCGAGGACCCGGAGGCCGCGGGCCGCAAGCAGCCGCCCTACCGGCTCTCGGTGACCACCCGCACCGCCCGGCAGCCGGTGTTCTCGCTGACCTCGGTCTACGTGCCGACGAACCGGCAGAACCTCGCCTCGTTCATGGCCGTCGGCGCCGACGCGTCCGACGCGTCGACGTACGGGAAGATCCGGATCCTGCGGCTGCCCGACAACACCCAGGTGCCCGGACCATCGCAGATCGCGAACCAGTTCAACAGCGACGACGCGATCGCGACCCGGCTCAGATCGTTCACCCAGAGCAACGCCCGGGTGCGCTACGGCAACCTGCTCACGCTCCCCGTGGGCGGCGGCCTGCTCTACGTGCAGCCGCTGTACACGCTGCGCTCCGGCGGCGCGGCGTCGTACCCGCAGCTGGAGTTCGTCCTGGTCTCCTTCGGCCAGGACGTCGGCATCGGCTCGACCCTGAACGAAGCCCTCGACGACGTACTCGGTACGACCACGACGCCGGCCACCGCGGGCACCGACACCGGCTCGGGCGGCACCGAGACCGGCACCGGCGTCTCCGGCGACGCCCTCAAGCTGCTGCAGCAGGCCAACGACAAGTTCGCCGCCGCCGACCAGGCCCTCAAGAACGGTGACCTCTCGGCCTACGCCAAGAACGTCGACGAGGCCCAGGCCCTCGTCGACCGCGCGATCGCCCTCTCCGACAAGCCCGCCCCCAAGAAGAGCGGGAACTGACAGTCCCCCGGTGGTCGAGCCTGTCGAGACCACAACATCCGGGTGTCGTGGTCTCGAGGTGATGTACATCGCCTGCCCGACCACCAGACCACCCCGATTTGGACACACGACATCGTCCCGGTAACGTTGCGTTCACCGACGCGGGGTGGAGCAGTTCGGTAGCTCGCTGGGCTCATAACCCAGAGGTCGCGGGTTCAAATCCCGCCCCCGCTACAAAGCAAAACCAGCAGGTCAGAGGCTGTTTCCGAAGAGATTCGGAGACAGCCTCTGATGCTTCTCCGGCCCCGATGTCAGCAGGATGTCAGCAAACGACGCCTCCAAGTCGGGCTCCGAGCAGGGTCTTCCACGTGATGTGAGGCACTCGGTGAGCGAGTCGGTTAGCCTGGTGATTGGGCGGCGCGGCCAAGCATCCGTCCTAGACGCCCCAACGGAACAGATCTGCTCCGCCTCCGTTACCCACGCTGGCGATCGACACTGGCCTGGGCGAGGCATGCTTGCCGGTCGACCTCGAGCAGCTCCTCGCCGAAGCCACCTGCGGGCGCCGTGCTCGGCGTACAGCACCCGGTCATGCCGGCAGCGCTTGTTGACTGCGACCTGAAAGACGCCGAGGCACGCGGCCCCTTGGGGCACCGTCAGCCACTCGTGCTCGGTGTCGGGAGGCTGGCCGCGCGTACGACGGTGTTCCGCCAGGCGCGCTGCTCGTGCCTCCGCCACTTCACGCCGCGCGGCCTGCTGCTCCGAACGGCGACGCCGCGAGCGCGAGCACCTCGGTGCGATCCAGAGACGGCCGGGTACCGAGCCGCGGCCGAGGATCGCAGGTCCTCACGAGAGACCATCCGGAAGACCGACGTCTGGGTGACGCCGAGCAGGACGGCGACCACCCGGTCCCCGCCAGGGCGAGCGACGATCACCGGAAGCGGATCCCCTTACGGAAACCGTGTCCTGACTCCGACTGCTCCCGACTGGCTCCGAGTCAGCCGGAGCACGTTCCCCACCTACCGGGCATGGGATCCTGCTGGGCATGGAATCGCAGATGACCACGTCCGAGCGGCCTGGAGCCGCTGCTGAACATCGAGGAGCTCTCGGACTACCTCCGCGTGCCGGTCAGGACGCTCTACGACTGGCGCCTGGCCGGGAAGGGGCCGTGCGCGGTCCACGTCGGTCGCCAACTTCGCTATTTCGTGAGCGACGTCCGCGACTGGCTCACCGAGCAACGCGAGCTGGAACCGGGTCGCCTTCCCTCCGGGCAATGATCTGAAATGGGCCGGCCCCGCACCCCGATCGGCACCTTCGGTGAGATCAGCTTCTCCACGCCGCCGAGCGGACACGTCCTCGCCCGCACCCGCTACCGCGACGACGACGGTCGGGTCCGACGCGTGTCGGCGACCGGCGCGACCCGGACGGCAGCCACGAGGAACCTCAAGAAGCAGCTGGCCCGCCGGACCAGCCACGCGTCCTCCGGCGAACTCACACCCGACAGTTCCTTCAAGCAGTTGGTGGACGTCTGGCTCGACGACCTCGACCTGGAGGGCAAGATCGCGCCCAGCACCCGCGCCCTATACGAGCGCAACATGCGTCAGCTCGTCATGCCGGAGTTCGAGGCACTACACGCTGCGTGAGATCAGTGTCCGCAAGGTCGACCAGTTCCTCAAGACCCTCGCGTCCACCAGGAGCTACAGCATGGCCAAGCAGGCCAAGACCGTGCTCGGTCTCGCCTTCGGTCTCGCGGTGCGGTACGACGCGATGAAGACACAACCCCGTGCGGGAGACCGCTCGGCTGCGCAAGCCGCCGTCCACGGCGATGGCACTGACCCTCGAGCAGGTCGAGGCCATTCGCAGAGCGGTTCGAGCCTGGCGGGGTGGCGGTGGGCTGTCGGGGCCGAAGCCTGACGGCCAGCTGGAGCAGATCATCGAGGTCATGCTGGGCACGTCGGCCCGCATCGGCGAGGTGCTCGCGATCCGCAAATGCGATGTGGACGTCACGCGATCACTCGCAACGGTGAGGCTCTGCGGCACGATCGTGTCGCCCACGGGGAAGCCGACCCATCGGCAGTCACACCCGAAGACCGCGAAGTCGACCCGCACGGTGTCGGTGCCGTCCTTCGTCGCGGAGGTGTTGCGCCAGCGACTCGTCGTGCTTGTCGAGGAGGACCCGGAACACCTGCTGTTCTTCTCTCGTAACCACACCCCGCTCACGACGAACAACGTCCGACGTCGGCTGCGCAACATCCTTGCGGAGGCCGGCATCACGGGAGTCACACCGCACTCGTTCCGGCGCACCGTCGCGACGGTGATCGACCGAGCCGGCGGAGCAGATCTCGCGGCCGAGATGCTTGGTCACACGTCCTCGGAGATCACCAAGGTCCACTACATCGAGCCCGACGAGAGGGTGAACCCCGTGACAGCCGAGATCTTGGAGTCGCTGGCTCCAAGGGAACGACCGCATAGTGAGCGTTCTTGGACTTAGGCCAGCGAACCGTTCGTCATGACCGGCCTGACCGCCGAACATGCGATCCGGATCGCCACTGCGATCAACGCCGCCAACAAGCAGTCGGTCGCAACCTTGCGCTCGTCGCCAGGCTGAAACCATGGGCGAACGCGGCCACGAGGGCCTTCGTTGCGCGACGGTTATGCCAGCCGCGCAGATCGTGTTCGATGTGTGCCAGCGGCCGAGCGGCTCGGAGGCTCTGTGTACCGGCGTCGCACGGCGGTGATGTCTGATGTCCGTGCGACTTGGGTAGCGGCCTGCTGTGCTGCTTCCTGGGTGGTGAGGGAGACAAGGATGTCGATTGCCTCCGCGGCCGGTGAGGGTGGGCGCTCGGCGTCGAGGCCGATCGCTTCGACTGTCGGGACGAAGAGCGTGGTGGAGCATCGGGCTCGGGTCAGCGCGACGTAGAGGGTTTCGCGGGTGTAGCCGCGGTCGATCAGGGCGTGGGCGGTGTCGACGGTGCGGCCTTGGGCGCGTGCCGCGGTGGTGGCGTAGCCGAGCTCGACGTGCTTGACGACGTAGTCGTGGGGGACGCGGATCCCGGCGCGGTCGTCGCGCACCAGGGTGAGGTCGCCGTCGCGGTGCCGTCGGTGGACGGTCCAGGTGTCGCCGTTCTTGACGAAGTGACGCGCGTCGGGAGTGGTGAGTCGCCGATCGTTGCGTCGGGTGACGACCTGGTCGCCGACGCCGGCGATGGTTCCGTCTGCCAGCTCGATGCCGTGGTCTTCGACTGCTCCGGTGCGGACCCGGGCCGCTCGGGCCTTGGTGTTGAGGGCGACGACATCGGTGGTGCTGGCGGCGATCAGCAGCGTGTCGCGTCCAGCGGACAGGTCGTTCCCCAGGCGGCGAAGGCTTGGTCGAGGAGCTCGTGGCGTGCTCCGGATCGGATCCGGTCGTGGGTCTCGTAGAACGCGAGGCCCTCGGCGCGGCCGTCGCGGATCGCGAGCGTGGCATCTGCTTCGTCCGGGTCGTCGAAGCGGTGCAGCTCGGTGAGTTCGACGGCGTCGGTGTCGCCGGCGAGGAGGCGCAGGGCGCCGCCGGCTTCGACCGAGGACAGCCGTACGGGGGGCGACTGCCTACAGCTATCCGCTACCGGTCGATCCCGAGTGAAATGGCCTCCCCCCGTGGTCGATTGCGTGGTCGTGGCAACGGGTCGGCGGCTCGGACTGAGCGCGGCGACCCTCCACCGTCTGAGGCGACGCACGCTCAGCGTCGTGACCAGAATTCGTAGCAGCGACGCCGCTCCCCTGCTGGGTCGGGGGGCTCTGTTGCGTTTGACGGAGCGCACTCGGGCCGGTGAGGGTGGCTCGATGAAGCGCACTCGCCGTCCGGGCCGCCTGTAGGGATTCCCTCGGGGTTCGTTGGTTTCCGTTTCCCGCCCGAAGTGATCTTGTTGGCGGTGCGTTGGTACCTGCGGTACGGGTTGTCCTACCGGGACCTTGAAGAGCTGCTCGCGGAGCGTGGCATCGAGGTCGACCATGTGACCCTGTATCGGTGGGTCCAGCGGTTCACTCCGCTGGTGATCGACGCGGCCCGGCCGGTCCGGCACACCGCCGGGGATCGGTGGTTCGTCGATGAGACCTACGTCAAGGTCTCCGGGGTCTGGTCCTACGTCTACCGGGCGGTGGACCAACACGGGCAAGTCATCGACGTGTACGTCTCACAGCGTCGCGACATAGCCTCCGCGCGCCGGTTCTTCACCGCTGCCTTGACGGTTCACGGTGATCCGGGCGAGGTGATCACCGACCGGGCGCCGGCGTTGGCGAACCTGATCGAGGACCTAGTTCCTGCCGCCTTGCATAACACCGGCCAGTACGAGAACAACCGCGTCGAATGCGACCACGGGCGCCTGAAGGCCAGGCTCAGGCCGATGCGCGGGCTGAAAAGGAATCGCACTGCGAGCGTGGTGATCCGAGGACACGCGTTCGTTCAGAACCTACGCCGTGGCCACTACGAGCTTGCAGTCGACGCCGCGCCGCTGTTCCGGTTGGCCACCGCATTCGACGAGCTCAGACCGGCCATCTGATCCTCACGAACCCCAGGTCCCGCCACAGCATGACCTGCGACCGAACAATGCAACAGAGCCAGCTGACCTACTTCGGGGTCTGGAGCCAGAAGAAGAAAGGGCTTCCTGCGCGCGTACCGGGAGCCGCCCAACCCGGTGGTGCTCCTGAAGGTAAGGGCTACGTGCCGCACGCCGGGCTGCTGGCCAACTCCTTCGGGGAACAGGTCCAGAACGCAAAAGGACCAGAGGCCCCCTCCCCGAAGGGAGGGGGCGTTGGTCTACGCAACGGTCGGCAGCAGCACTGCCAGGAACCGCAGCCGGGCGGCGAACCGTCCGAGCCTGGCCAGCCAGGACATCAGCTTCGCCTTCTCTGCAGCCTTGCCGACGTTGATCGCGAAGTCGATAACCGGCGCCACGTACGGGCGCACCATGCGGTACGCCTTCTTGGCCACGGCGTACGCCTGCTTGGCCAGCCGTTGCGCCTTCTTCCCGACGTCCTTGGCGTAGGACCAGGCGCGTCTCGCCTTGTCCTTGACCCAGGACCAGATCCGACGGGCCATGCCACGGCGCTTCTCCTTCCGCCGCTTCCGCCGGGCCTGGGTCTTGGCTCGCTTCCGGTCTCGGCGGGCCTTCTCGACCCGCTGCCGGGCCTCCTGGACGGCCTCCCGGGTAGCGAGCGCACGCTTCTCGGACTCGATGTCTGAGCTCACCTCCAGCAGAGGGACATTCCCGCTGACTGCGAGCCGTGGCCACCGGCCGAGGAACTCGCGCTTCTCCTCGTCCGACATCACCGACCAGGCCTTGTCCACGGCTCCCTGCGCGAACCTGCGCAAGTCTTCGTACGAGTCGGATGGTTCGGATGAGCCAGGAAGGTACGGACACACCGTCTCCGAGTCCTGGTCGCACCAGTACAGGTACGAACCGTCAGGACCTGGCTCCAGGTACTCCGACATGAAGCCCCGATCCTCTACCTGGTACTCCACTGCGTCCTGGATCGCCATCTCGATGTCGTGAAGATCGTTGGACAACAGAGTGACCAGACTGTCGAGCTCGCAGATGGGCCAGGTGTGCGAGCCGCGTGCGCCCCTGACCTCGCCGGTCAAGGGGTTGTCCATCATGGGCATGGGCATCTCGAAAGTGCGAGTGCACTCGGCGTGATCACACCGGCCGACCTGTTGGGGCAGGCTCTCGATCTCACGCCTCAGCTCGATGAGCGCCAGTTGGTCCTTCACGGACAGGTAGTGGTCGATGCCGGTTGCAGAGATCTTGTCGACCTGGTGTCGGAGCTTGGCGTATCTGACGACCCAGGGGGTCGCCTGCACTTCTGTGGCCATGGTTCGCCACCTTTCTTGGTTGTGCCACGGCCCGGATGGCCTTGGCGACAGGGGTGGATCAGCCCTCGATGGGCCGGATCCTGCCGGTCTTGGTGATACTGACCATCGCCACTCCGGAACGGAGCAGCTCCAGCAGGACCAGTGCCAGCTTCGCGACCGAGATACCCCACTCCAGGGCTTCGATGAGGGCTGCCCCGTTGGCAGCGAGTGAGCCGATGAAGACGGTTCATCGGATTCCCCTGCATGAGACCTTCACCGGCGTCGGAGTGAGCAGTGACGCTGCTGCACTCCCCACCGCTCTGCCGAGAACGACGACCTCGACGACGGCGTTGACCAGGCTGGCCAGCTCCTGGACGACCCAGACGGCGGTCCGGACGACGTTCCGGACGATCCCCCAGAGTCCTCGCCTCTTGGGTGGATCGGTGCCCTCGGTGCTCTCGGGCGGACCTCCATCTTCTTCGCCCGTGAGGGCCCAGTGGACCCAGTTTCCTAGTGCTTGGAACACGGTGTTTCCTTCATGGTTGACCCGCTCAGGCAGATCAGGGGTCTAGGGGGTGGCGCTCTTCTCGCCCACTTGGTGCCCACCACGAACGACTGCGGCGCAGCGACGCCCGATGGACCGGGCGGACAGTCACGGGCTCTGTGTGGCTGCTCCATCAACATTCGGCACCGGGTCAGTCGCGCGGGACTGCACCTTGATCCGT
>CAVPQC010000002.1:0-361248 GCA_963707475.1 uncultured Actinomycetota bacterium | reverse complement strand
CGACGACCTCGTAGGTGTATTCGATCCGGCGCCCGAGGAACTGTGCGACGAATGCCATTCGAGAACCCACGGCGACCGGGGGCGGCGTCTCCCAGACAACGGACTTGATGTTGACGTACCACTCGGGCGCGTTCGTGGGATCACCGGCGTAGGCCGCGACGTCCGCGACTTCGCGGTTGATGCTCGTCTCGACCCGCACATCGACCGACATCCCGGGCCTCCCTGACTGTGTCAACCCGTCCAGCGTCCTCCACGGTGCCGTGAGTGCGCTATTCAGCCAATCCCTTGCGTGCGAAGTAGACGGCCTCCGCGAGCACCATCTGCCACAATTTCCGATCGACCGGGGAGATCGCCACCCACTCCCCGAACACTCTGCCGGCGGGCGCGAACGGGTCGCCCTGACCGCGCTCGACCAGCTCGGCGACCCGCTCCCGAGGCAACTTCACGACCAGACAGCCCGCCTGGTCGTCATACGACGCGAGAGGTCGAGGCGGACATCGGGCCCGGCAGCAACTGGAACTGCCTGATGGGCTGGACCGACCCCAACGTGCCGATGCCCCCGGAGGGGTACGGCAAGTTCGAGCTGCAGGTGCACAGCAACGGCTGCTACACCGCCGGTGGCCCGAGCAACCTGGTCGGCTTCCAGACGATCACCGACACCGACGGTCACCAGGTCACCAACCCGACCTACGAGTTCGACGGCTGCTTCGACCCGCATGGCGACAACAGCCCCACCGGCATCGAGTTCCCCTCACTGCTGACCACGACCACGACCGCACTGCTCCCGGACTCCGAGAACCGTGTCTCCCTCCAGCTCAGCTGCGGGACCGGGAGCACCGGGTGCAAAGGCTCGGTGTCCGCCGCCTCGGGATCCACCGACCTGGGCACCGATCCGTTCGACCTGGAGGAAGAGCAGACCGGCAACCTCCGGTTCCCCCGTCCCGTGCCCCAGGGCGCCGCGGACGTCACCTTCACCTTCACCACCAAGGGCGTCGGACCGCCCAAGCCCACCACCCTGGACATGCCGTCGAACTGAGCGCCTGGCTCGTCCGTCGCCCGCCTCGCCGCCGGTTGCTCCTGTTCGCGCCGTGCACGGGGGTCGGGGGTCTTCGGGAGTCATTTCTGCTGACTTTCCGCTGAGAGGGCCAGTTTGGCGACCTCGCGCGCGACGAACGGCGTGGTGGCGCAACATCCGGCAGCGGATCGATTAGTCCTCCGGTCCCATGGCGCCCACAACTGCCTGGGCTCCGTTGAACCCCAATTCGTCCATCCGCCCGGTCATGGTCGCAGCAGCGGCGCTCCGGCACTGCGTCAGCCAGCCGACCGGGCAGATTTCGAGCTGAGCGCGTCCAGAATGCGACGAGTGACCTCGTCAACCTCGCCCGCTCCGTTCACGGTGCTGAGCAGGCACCGCTCCTCGTACGCCGCCAGGAGCGGATACGTCTGCTCCCGGTAGAGCAGCTGTCGATGCCGGATAACGTCCTCCGTGTCGTCATCGCGACCCTGCGTGCGGGCGCGCTCTGTCAGGCGCCTGACCAGAAGTTCATGGTTCACATCGAGAGCGACAACAGCGTCGACTCCCTGCCCGGCTGAGGCAGTCATATCGTCGAGCGCGTCAAGCTGCGCGAGTGTGCGTGGATATCCGTCGAGCAACCACCCTCGCTCCGCGTCCGAGTCCTGCAGGCGCTCGCGCACCAGACCGTTGGTCACGTTGTCCGGGACGTATCTCCCGGCGTTCAGATAGTGCTTCGCTTCTCGCCCAAGAGGCGTTTGCGCCTCGACATTGGCACGAAAAATCTCGCCAGTGGAGATCGCTGGCACGCCAAGTGCAGTAGCGAGCCTCGCAGCCTGCGTACCCTTGCCCGCGCCCGGCGGGCCCATCAGCAGGATCCTCATCCTTGGTTCCCTTCATCTCAGCCTAGAACCGCGCGACCGTATGCGCGTGATCTCTGATCAAGTACGTAAAGTCACGTCGGCCTGTGCCCGCCTCCGCCCGCCCGCCGGTGGTTTCGCACCAGCGACATCAACTCCTGCGAATCCACAGTCCACTCATCGATCCGGAGCCGCACTTCGAGGGAGCCGGGATGTAGATCCACGCCCGTGAGCCGCACCCAGTCCGGGAGGTTCAAGCGGGGACGAATGGGCAACAGGCGACGACCGAAACGCCACAGGTGCACGCCTCGCCCAACGCCAGTGGGCCGCAGGACGATGGCGCCGTGCTCCACGGCTGGCACGACCTGCACATAACCCCAACGAGGACGGTTCGCCCTGTGAATCCGTAGGTCGCCGGTGGGCGTGATCTCGCACCTGTAATGCGGGACGCACTTGGCGAACACTGCGTCGAGCGCTCCCCCGGTCAGCACCGCCGACACATCGATCGGCGCGGAGACAAGCATGGGTCGCGACCGGAATCGCGTATGGAAGTTGCCGAGCCGGGCCGAGACTCTGGCGAACTGGAACGAACTCCAAGTGAAGTCCTCAGCTCTGAGCGAGACGTCGTCGACCTGACCGGACGCAGCCGCCATGTGACCCACTGATGCCTCGAGAGACGTGAGCGTGAAGGCAACCCTGTTCCCGCCAGAACCGACGCGACCGGATGACCCACCAAGTTCGAGCGCACCGCATCGAACATGGCCTGAAGCGCATTCCACGAACCGGGCACTGCACGCCCCTGCTCGGTCGACAGCTCGGCAAACGCTGAGCCAGTCCGCTGCCACACGCCCAACGGATCCCACCACGGGTTGCGAGCAGCATCCGAGTGAGTGGTCATGCGATCGTCCCGTCCTCCCGAATATGTCCCGCAGATCGTCGCTACAGACTTTGCGCGAGCTACCGACTCGCTCGACTCGCTACGAGCTGCGGCCCCCTCGGCCGTTCGCAGACGCCAACCGGGCCAATGCGTTGCGCGCAAAGACCTGCTGCTCGGTCGTCGTCCGCTCGGATCGGCCGCGTCCGAGAAAGGACACCAGCCAGTGCAGGACGGCAGTCAGGCGGTTCTTGAAGCCCGTGATGTAGAAGAGATGGACCACGAGCCACATCACCCACGCCGGGAATCCGGTGAGTCGGATCCTGCCGATCATTGCGACGGCCCTGAACCGACTGATCGTGGCCATGGATCCTTTGTCGAAGTACCGAAACGGCGTGGGCGGCGGCAGACCCTTCCACGCGGCGATCGATCTGCTTGGCTGCGAACTTGGCGCCCTGGATCGCGACCTGCGCGACGCCAGGCAGATTGTCCAACGCCATCATGTCGCCGACCACGAACACCTCCGGATGTCCAGGGAGCGTCAGGTCCGCGTTGACGCAGATCCGTCCGGCACGGTCGAGACGCGCGCCCGTTTGGTCGGAGAGGGTCCGGGTCAGCTCACTGGCCTGAACTCCCGCCGCCCAGATCTTCGTGACGGCGGCGATGCGCTCATGGGAGCCGTCCGCGTGCCGGAGGTCGATGCCGCTCGTCGTCGATGTCGACGACCATCGCGCCGAGCACCACCTCGACCCCGAGCTTCTCGAGCGCACGCTGCGTCTTCTCGCCGAGCTTGGGACCGAATGGGGGCAGAACCTGGGCTGCTGCATCGACGAGAAGCACTCGTGCATGGCGGGTGTTGATCGCGTGGAAGTCGCGTTTCAGAGTCCGGTGAGCGAGTTCGGCGATCTGGCCGGCCATCTCGACGCCCGTCGGACCTGCACCCACGACCACGAAGGTCAGCAGGGCGTCGACGTCGTCGCCGCGCCGCGATACCCAGCTCAGCCAACTCGAAGGCCCCGAAGATGCGACCTCGCAGCTCGAGGGCGTCGTCGACGCTCTTCATGCCGGGCGCAAACTCAGCGAAGTGGTCATTGCCGAAGTAGGACTGACCGGCTCCCGCCGCCACGATCAGCGAGTCGTAGGGGATGGTCGTCTCGCGACCCACGCACCTGACTCGTGACGATGCGCTCCCGAAGGTCGATGGCCGTGACCTCACCCAGCAGCACGTGGGCGTTCTTCTGGCCACTGAGCACCTCTCGCGTGGGCGGCGCGATCTCGCCCTGGGACAAGATTCCGGTCGCCACCTGGTACAGCAGCGGCTGGAAGAGGTGGTGCGTCGTCTTGGCGACCAACGTCACCTCGACGTTGCTGTGACGCAGCGCCTTCGTGCCGAAGAGCCCCCCGAAGCCGGACCCGATCACCACCACTCGGTGTCGAGGAGAATCCTGCTCGGGCATGGGCGGCCACTCCGTCCTATGCGCAGTCCGCTGCGAAGCGCACGAGCGTCTGGTCTGACAATACGCGATCCTACCATATCCGCAATTGTCTGACCGAGATCGTCTACACGAGCGATCAGGGAGTCACAAGCACCTTGAGAGCCTCGCGATCGTCCATGGCCCGGTAGCCGTCCGGCACGCCTTCGAGATCGATCGTCCGGTCGAAGACCTTGCCGGGGTTGACGGTTCCGTCGAGCACGTCCGGCAACAGCAGCTCGACATAGGCGCGTGATGGGGCCGGACCACCCGTCAGTGTGATGTTGCCTCCGAACAGGCTCGTCGAACCCGACTGGGGCGTCCCCGTACTGCGGCACGCCGACTCGACTGATGACGCCGCCGGGACGGACGACACCAATTGCCTGCTCGTACGCCGGCATGTGACCCACCGCCTCGAGCACCGCGTGCGTTCCCTGGCCACCGGTCAGCTCGCGCACCTTCGCGATGCCCTCCTCACCGCGCTGAGCGACGACATCCGTCGCGCCGTACTCGCGGCCCAGGTCGGTACGAGTCTTGTGTCGACCCATCAGGATGATCTGCTCGGCACCGAGCTGCTTGGCCGACAGGACCGCCAGCAGGCCGACCGCCCCGTCGCCGATCACGGTGACCGTCTTGCCCCTCTGTACGCCTCCCTTGACAGCGGCGTGGTAGCCGGTGCCGTAGACGTCGGACAGCGTCAGAAGCGACGGAATCAGCTCCGAGTCCGGCGCCACCGGCAACTTGGACAGCGTGCCGTCAGCGAGCGGCACCCGGATCGCTTCCGCCTGGCCACCCTCCTCGGGGAGCCCGTCCCAGAAGTTGCCGTTCTCGCATGACGTCTGCAGGCCCTCGCGGCAGTACTGACAGGTCCCATCGGAGAACGCGAACGGCGCGACGACCAGGTCGCCCTTCTTGAGCGTGTGGACCTCGCCGCCGATCTCCTCGACCACGCCGATGAACTCGTGGCCCATGCGCACCGGTCCGTTGTCGGCCGCCATCGAGTGGTAGGGGTGCAGGTCGCTACCGCAGATGCAGCTGGCCGTGATCCGGACCAGGGCGTCCGTTGCTTGCTTGATCGTCGAGTCCGACACCGTCTCGGTTCGGACGTCCCCGGCCTTGTACATCAATGTCGCGCGCATGGTGTTGGTTCTCCTCATGGTTGGTTGTTCGCCGCGCGTGCGGCGAAGAGACGGGGCGCACTCAGCGCCTACAAGCCCTCCAAGGGTTGACTCGGGACGGCAAGACGGCCACGCGAGCAAGTCAACCCGTTGGCACAACCACGTGGGAGTCCCTGTTGATGGGTGCATTGACAGGGCACCCTTCGTGGCTTGCCCCGAGATCCGCGCGGCTTACGCTCGACAACGTGGACAACAGTTCCGAGGTGCGCGAGTTCCTGACCACTCGCCGCGCCCGCATCACACCGGAGCAGGCCGGGCTTCCGACGCAGCGGCACCCGACGGGTCCCCGGCCTGCGGCGCAGCGAGGTCGCCGCCATCGCCGGACTCAGCGTCGAGTACTACGCCCGCCTCGAGCGCGGCCAGATCGCGCGGCGCCTCCACCGGCGTCCTCGACGCGCTCGCCCGCGCCCTGCAACTCGACGAGACCGAACGAGCCCACCTGTTCGACCTCGCACGTGCCGCCGACGGCATCCCCACATCGGGCCGTGCTCGTCGTCGCGCTCCGAGCAAGGCTGCGTCACGACCGAGCCTGCAGTGGGCCCTCGAGGCGATCACCGACGGCGTCGCGTTCGTACGCGACCCACGACAGAGCCTGCTCGCCGCCAACGCGCTGGGCCGCGCGTTCCACTCCCTACTCATCGGTGAAGGTGGTGGTCGCACTCCCGAATCTCGCCCGGTTCCAGTTTCTGGACCCTGCCTCCCGCGACTTCTACCCCGACTGGGACCTGTTCGCCGAGATGTGCGTCGGCATCATGCGCGCCGAAGCCGGCCGCGACCCCCACGACCGCGGGCTCCAGGATCTGGTCGGCGAGCTCTCCACGCAGAGCGACGTCTTCCGGCGGCTCTGGGCCGACCACAACGTCCGCACCCACGGCGCCGGCACCAAGCGCTTCAACCACCCTGTCGTAGGGAACTGACCCTCGCCTACGAAGAGCTCGCCATCACCGCCGAACCCGGGCTCGTGCTCATGCTCTACACGGCCGAACCCGGCTCCCCTTCCGCGGAAAGCCTGCGACTGCTCGCCTCGTGGGCCGCAGCCTCGCAGACCCCAGCACGTTCGAAGGAGAAGGAACCTGATGCAGATCACCCGTAGCTCGATCGACACGCTCAAGGGACCCAGCGACTGGTTCACCGGTGACGTCTACATCGACTCGGTCGCCGCCGCCCCGCCGCCGTCCCGCGTTGACGGCGAACCTGGTGCACTTCATGCCCGGCGCTCGCACCCACTGGCACCGCCACCCTCTGAGCCAGACCGTCTTCGTCACCGAAGGCGTCGGGCTGTGCCAGCGCCGAGGCGGCCGAGTCGAGATCATCCGACCCGGTGACCGCGTCCTCTTCGAGGCCGACGAGGAGCACTGGCACGGCGCCGCTCCCAACCGGCTCATGGTCCACGTCGCCATCAACGAGGCCGACGAGCAACACGACGTCGTGCACTGGCTGGAGCCGGTCACCGACGAGGAGTACTTCGATGCTCCGTCCCTCGGCGCCTGAGCGTCGCCCTCGTCCGCCGTCAAGCAAGACTGTTCCCGGGCGCCGAGCTCGGCGCCCACATCGCGTGAGGCCTAGGTCGCCGCGTTCGGCGCCGAGGTGACGTTGCGTGGGCGCATGGCGGGCAGCTGAGTGGTGGCAAGGGTCGCCGCCATCAGGACCGCCGATGCGATCAGCAGACTCACCTGCAGTCCATCCATGAAGTGCTCAGGGTCAGCCACCAGCGCGCCGAAGACGGCGATCGCGAGCGCGCCGCCGACCTGTCGGCTGGTGTTGAAGACGCCACTTGCAGTGCCCGCCTGAAGCCTTTCGGCACGTTGTTGAGCAGCACCGCAATGGTCGGCGGCATCGCCAGCGGCCCGCCCAGGCCGACGAGCACCATGAGCGCCGACAACAGCCACAGCGGCGCTGTCGACGGCAGTAGCGCCGAGCACCAGCAGGCCGAGGGTCATCAGGCCCAGACCGCCGGTGATCGGGAGCCGCGAGCCGACCTTCTCGACGATCAGGGCCGAGAACGGCGTGAGCACCAGGCCGGTCAACATCATCGGCAGGAAGGCCACGCCCGTTGCGAGCGGCGAGAGGTCCCGCACCTGCTGAAAATAGAGGCTGAACAGGAACGGGAGGCCGTAGAAGCCGACCATGAATGCGAAGCCGATCACCATGGCGATAGAGACTGTCCGCGACTCAAAGAGGCTGAGGGGCACCATCGGATGTTGCTCTCTTGCCTGGCTCACCACGAACGCGACGGCCCCGACAACAGCCAGACAGAAGGGCGAGCAGTACCTGGGGTGAGCGAAAGCCCGCATCGCCGGCTTCGATGACGCCATACGTCAACCCGCCCATGGCAAGCACCGCTGTCAGCTGGCCCACCACGTCGAAAGGGGCAGGCCGATGTGGCGACGGCGCAGCCCGCCGCAGCAGGACCAGACCCACCACGCCCACGGGCACGTTGATCAGAAAGACCAGGCGCCAGTCGACAAGGGTCAACAGTCCACCGATGACAGGTCCCGAGCTGGCAGCGACGGCCCCGCCCATGGCCCAGGCTGCGACCGCTCGCGCGCGGCGAGCTGGATCGTCGTATGCATGGCTGATCAGGGCCAACGACGCCGGCATCATGATCGCCGCGGCCGCGCCCTGCAACAAGCGAGCCACCACCAGCAGGCTCAAGCGACGGAGCCAGACCACAACCCACAGACGTCACGACGAACAGGGCAATGCCGTAACCGATCGCTTGACGCGCGCCGACGCGGTCAGACAACGAGCCCGCCGTCAGCAAGAACGCGGCGAACATGAGGGTGTAGCCGTCCACCACCCACTGCAAGCCCTGCACCCCGCCACCGAGGTCGTCCTGGATCGACGGCAGGGCCACGTTGACGACAACTGCATCCAGGGTGACGATGAAGAATGCAAGCACGGCCACAGCCACGGCCGCCCAAGGCTGAGGGGTGCCGCTGGCGCCTGTGCGCTTGAGGCCAGAAGGCGCGTGCGCCCGAGTCATTCCTGGCTCGCCGGGCCGACTGGCGTGAACGCCCAACTCGGAGAACGCCTCGAGGGTGCAACCCAGCAAGAGGTCCGAGTCGGCCACGGCTGCCGGATCGATGGTGAAGCCGACCGTGCACGTCCCTTCGTAGGACACGAGCACCGCCATCACAGGTATGCCGGGCAGCGGGCCGAAGGCGTAGAAGCGTTCGACCTGTGCTCCCGCGAGAAAGACCGCACAATCGGGTCCGATGATGTTGCTCGCCTGCAGATCCACCCTGCGCGCGTACGCCGTGAGGGCGGAGGTGGCGAGGCGAGACGGCACCTGGTGGAGCAGAGGCGCCAGCCGGAGAGGCGCGTCGACACCCGGCTCCGCACGTCGTGCCGACGACGAGGCCGTGCACCGCCTGCAGCCTCTCCACGGGATCCTGCAGCGAGCACGGTCCCGGGATCACGCCGGCGCTGAAGTGGTTCCCGCTGTCGTGGGAGGCGTCGGCGGCGACGTTGATCGGAAAGGCGATGGGCAGGTCGCTGACAGGGACACCCATGCGCTCCTGGTAGGTGCGCAGCCCACCGAGCAGACCCGTCATGAAGACGTCGTTCACCGTGGCCGAGTGGGCTTTGCCCACCTCACGCATCTGCGCAAGGGGAAACTCGAGGACGGCGAACCTCCTGGCCGCGGCTGCGCGACCGCAGGAGCGGAGACGGGTCAGCTCCTCGACCGCGCGTACGTGCGAAGGACCGAGCGCGCGTACCGGCCGGCCCCGGAGATACGTCTCGCGCGGGCGCAGCGAGCCTTCGAGCATGAGACGAGCCAACGAATCGGCTCGCTGCCGACGAGTCACCATCACCTGCGACGTCGTGCGCATCCAGCGTTCCCCGACAGCCCTGATCCCGGCCCCTCGTTGCTCCAGGGCCGGGAGCTCGTCCCGCGAGGGGTGGGGCTCGAGGTCGAGCAGGTTGGCCATCATGTGCAGGGCTCGGACGCCATCGGCGATGGCATGGTGCACACGCATCAGGAGAACCGCTCGTCCTCCTTCCACGCCCGTGACGAGGGTGGCATCCCACAGGGGCTTGGCGGCATCGAACGGAGCCGTCGCGAAGCTGGAGGCCATCGCCAGCACCGCAGAGATCGAGCTGTCGCCCGGTGCGCCCACGTGGCGGACGTGGCCCATCACGTCGAACGCATCGTCGGGAACCCAGGTCGCACGTCCCCAGTTCCAGCCGTCGTCAACTACTCGTTGCCTCATGCGCGGCACTGCTCGCGCGGCGCGCTCGAAGGCCTCACCCAAGACGTTGTTGTCCGGTTCGCTGCTCAGGACCAGGGCCGCATTCATGATCGCTCGAGTCGACGGATCGGCGTCACCCTTGAGCAGCAGAGCGTCGAGCGGTGCCACCAGATCCGCCAGGTAGTGCGTCACTGTTTCCCCTTCAGGTCGGCCACCGGTCAACGACGTGACCGCGGCGAGGTCCTCGGTCCTTGCCCGTCACGCCGGACGGTGGCCGGCGGTGGCGTCTCCAGCAAGGACCTGGTCACGGAGGACGAACTTCTGGATCTTGCCGCTGGGGGTCCGGGGCAGGTCGGTGCATGGGCGGATGGACTCCGGGAAGAACTGCTTGGCGACGCCGCGCTCACCCAGGAACGCCCCAAGCTCGGCGACCGTAGGGGACGTGTTGCACCTCGGCTGGGCACCACGCACGCGCACGCCGTCTCGCCGAGGCGCTCATGCGGCAGCGGCACGAGCGCGACCTCCTTGATGGCGGGATGGGTGAGGAGGATGTTCTCGATCTCGACGACCGGGATGTTCTCACCGCCTCGGATGATGATGTCCTTCGTCCGCCCGCTGATCCTGAGGTGACCCTCGCCGATCGAGGAGGCGGGCACGGTCGCCTGTCTTCAGGTAGTCACTCGTCAGTGAAGCTTGCTCCGGTGAGGTCGGGGCGCTTGTAGTAGCCCTTGAAGAGACCTGGTCCGCGGATGATCACGTCCCCTTCCTCCCCGACTTCTACCGGTACGCCGTCCGGCATCGACGATCAGCACCTCCGCCCGGCCGGCCGGGCGGCCATCACTGGTGCTGGCCAGCACGGGGTCATCGGTGACGGCCGTGGACGTGCCGATCGGGTACTCGCTCATGCCCCACCCCGAGACGACGCGGGTGTCGTGCAGACGCAGCGCGCGCTCGATCAGGTTGGGAGGGATGGGCGCACCGGCGCACACGAACATCTCCGGGAAGGACGCAGTGTCGCGCTCGTGCCGCCGCGTCGAGCAGATCGCTGAGGAACGGGGTGGCGCCCATGGTGAAGGACACGGAGTAGCGCTCGAACAGGTCCAGCGCCTGCTCGGCGTTCCACGTCTCCAGCAGTACGACGTCCCCGGCTCCCTTGCAGGGGCATCAGGATCCCCCAGGTGAAACCGGTCAGGTGTCCGAACGGCGACATGACGAGCGACGTCAGGCCGCTGCCGAACCCGGCATGAGCGACGAAGTCGTCGATGGCAGCAGTCATCGAGGCGTGCGAGTGCATCACGCCCTTCGCCTCACCAGTCGTGCCGGAGGTGAAAGCAAGGACCGCGAGGTCCTCGCTCTCGACACCGGGCAGGTCGATCGGATCGGTGCTCGCTCCCGTCAGCAGCATCGCGGCTCGAGACCACACCGCTGGTCGTCGGTCTCCCCGACGCAGATCACGTGATCGAGATCAGGCAGCTCGTCGGCCAGCTCCCTGACCATCGCCGCGTAGTCGAATCCTCGGTAGGTCGAGGGCACCACGACGATCCGGCACTCGGTGCGCTCAAAGATGAAGGTCAGCTCGCGCTGTCGATAGATGGTGGTGATCGGGCACACGACCGCGCCCAGCCTGAAGGCTGCGTAGGTGTAGATGACCGCTTCGGTCCAGTTCGGCAGCAACAGGCAGATCACGTCACCCTTGCGCAAGCCCCAGCGCGGCGAGCTCGGCACTGACCTGCACGATGTCGGTCATGCAGCTCGTCGCGGCTCAGCTCGACCCACTCGTGACCGTCTCGTAGGCCGGCCAGCACGCGACGGTCGGCGGGCAGAGTGCCGAGCGCATCGCTCGAGCGACGTCGAACAACGTGTCACTGCTTTCGGGCATGCCCTCTCCTTCACAGGCTTCACCGGGCGACACCGCGACGGAGTGCCGCTGCAGCCAGTCCACGACCTGCGGCATGGTCACCCGACGGGCCGCCGATCCCATCAGCGCTCCCGCGTGGCCGCCCGGGACTCGAAGGGTCTCGATGTCCTCGGAGCCGAGCAGGTCCGCGAGCGGTGCCGAGTTCGCCGGCGGGATGAACTCATCGCGCTCGGCCGCGACGATCAGCGTCGATGCGGTGACCGCTCGCGAGGTCGACGACGCGGTCGGCGAGGCGGGCCGAGCCTTTCACCAGAGCGTTATCCCGCACGAAGTCGTGGATCAGCTGGAGGAACGCGGGACCGGCCATCGCGCGGTGGTTCCACGCCCAGTGGTTGACCGCCCGGTGGGACTCGACGTAGTCGTCGCGCCACAGGTTCTCCCACAGCGTGACGTACTGGACGATGTCGGACGTGGGTTGCAGGAGCCGGAACATGGCGCGCATGGCGCCGGCCGGCACCAGGCCCGTCGTGTCGTCGATGGCGTCGGTCGGGTCGATTCGTCCGTCACGGTAGCCGCCCAGGAAGGCTGGTGAATGATCGAAGTCGCAGGGCGGTGTGAACAGGACGAGGTTGCGCACCGGCACTCGGGAGTCCGTTCCCAGCAGCAAGAGCGCCATCAGCGAGCCCATGCAGTAGGTCGCCCATGGAGATCTCCTCGGTTGCCGCGACGCGGCGTACTGCGTCGACCGCGTGGACGAAGTAGCCGTGCAGGTACGTCTCGAGAGTGTGATCACCCTCCGCCGCATCCGGCTTGCCCCAGTCGAAGAGGAACACGTCGAAGCCTTCGCCGACCAGGCGCTCGGCCCAGGAGTTGCCCGGGTGCAGGTCGAAGATCGCCGAGTCACCGACCAGACCCAGCAGCAGCAGCACGGGAGGACCCTGACGGATCTCTGGGTTGCGATAGCGCCAGAGCCTGGCCTTGCCGAGCGACCACACCTCGTCCTTCGGAGTGGTGGCACTCTGGGGCGGCGGCCGACGCGCAACCAGCTTCACCCCTCTTCTGGCACGCAGCTGGGTCCGTTCCACTTCGCGCTTGACTGCGCGCGCGGCGTCGAGCGCAGGCGACAGGGGCTTCATGGCGACTCTGGTCCCTCGCGCTCACCAGACGTGCTGGGATCGACGGAGCGCCAGCACCTCCCGCTGAACCTCACCCAGCTGGCGTGTGAGCTGACGTACGTCGCCGTGCGTGGGCAGACCCACCACGTGCAGTGCCTTGGAGGTGAGGCCGCTCACAGGAGCCGTGACCACGCGCGTGGCGCGCCGCAGCAGCTGAGTAGCCACCTGGAAGTCGGGCGAGCTGGTCGCTGCAGCGATGCGCGGGCTGACGCGGCGTTCGACGCCGTCGAAGGCGCGGCGCCAGAGGGGTGAATCCTCCCGGGCCACGTCAACCTCGGTCGTTCTTGATCGGATACAGACGACGAACGAGCCCGCCTGTCACCGACGATGGGTGCGCGCTACGCGGCGCGGCATGGATGAACTCGCGCATCTCCTCGGCAGACACCGTGAGCGCACCGCGCCACGCCAGCGTGCGGGAATGGTCCTCTGCGCCCAGGAAGTCAGCCACGCTGGCTCCAGCGCCCGAGGCAGGATCGTGCAGGAGGTAGTGACCCCATCGCTCGAAGACTCGAAGTCGCGCGTTGGGCAGGTACGCCGCCAGGACCGCGGAGTTCGCCATCGGTACCAGATGATCGTCCGTGCCGGCCAGGACGAGGGTCGGCTGCTCGACGCGGTGCAACCAGGGCAGGCTGTGAAAGGTCGAGAACGCAGTCATCTGCAACGCGTAGCCGAGGGGGGACGGCGCTGCCTCTCGATGCAACACAGCGGTCTGCTCCTCGACGCAGGTCGCTCTCCTTTTCCGCCGGCGCGAGGTCGATCAGACTCATGGCCGCGCGATACCCGGACTTCGAGTAGTGCCGGACAGGGGTGCTCACCGCGAGCAGCGCCCGCAGCGCACCCGGGATGGCACCTGCGCCGCAGGAGGTGCTCACGAGCACCAGCCGACGGACGAGCTCGGGACGCTTCAGGGCGAGCCGCTGTGCCACGGCGCCGCCGAGTGAGTAGCCGAGCACGTCGACGCGCTCATGACCCGCCGCCTCCGCCACCTGGCCGGCAACGTCGGCGATCAGATCAACGGTGTAAGGCCGCCGTGGAGACTGCGACCGGCCCACGCCTGGAGCGTCGAAGGTGATCACCTCGAACCCCTCCAGCTGCGCCAGCAGCGGCGCCCACGTGGCAACGTTCCCGCCCAACCCGTTGATCAGAAGGACGGGTGGCCCTTCACCGTGAACGCGCAGTCGGACTCGGCGACCTGCGATGGTCGTGTAGCGCTCGACGTAGTTTGGAAGCACCGTGCTCACGGGGCCATCACCTCGGCTCAGACCAAGCACCTGCTGACGACTGAGCTGCTCATCCGCCCGGTGCGTGAGCAGCATCAGGTCGTGGAACTCGCCTGCACCATCGCGCACGAAGTCGGCCAACAGCGCCTCGGGTTCGAAACCGAGGTCCTGGAACATCGCCACGAGGGCCTCCTGCTCAGCCACTACCTCCACGTATGCCTGACTGCAGTCGAGCGCCAGCGCTTCGATCAAGGCGGCTCGAGCCAAAGCGCGCCCTACCCCGCGCCGACGATGGTCGGCGCTGACGATCACTCGCACCTCAGCCACGTGGGAGGACCATCCGCTACCGGGAAAGGCGCCGGCCACTCCCACGATTTCGCCGTCCGGGTCGGCAGCGACCAGGCGTCGGACGCCTCGGTCGTTCACTGCGGCAGCGAAGTTGACCTCCAGATCCTCGAGGTTCTCCTTGAGGAAGCGGCGTTCACCCTCTGGCACCTCGGCGGCGAAGCGCGCGAAGAGCGGGCCCGTCATCGGGAGCAAGGGAGCGTACGGCGAAGAGGCGTTGCGGCCCCGCCTCGGGCTTGCGCATGGGTGAACCCTAAGATTACAACCGCCTAAAAGTCAAACCTTTATAGTTTGCTGGCGATGTTTGACCCTTACGCATCAGCCCTGGAGCTTGTAGTCCTTGAGCAGGCCCGGCCGATGATCATCTTCTGGATCTCGGCGGTGCCCTCGCCGATCAGCAGGAACGCCGCCTCGCGGTAGAGGCGCTCGATCTCGTACTCCTTGGAGTAGCCGTAGCCGCCGTGGATCCGGAACGACTCCTGGACGACCTCGTTGCAGTACTCCGCGGCGAGGTACTTCGCCATCCCGGCCTCGACGTCGTTGCGCTCGCCGCGGTCCTTCATCCGCGCCGCGCGCACCATCATCGCGTGCGAGGTCTCGACCTTGGTGGCCATCTCCGCGAGCTGGAACAGGATCGCCTGGTGCTCGGCGATCGGCTTGCCGAAGGTCTCGCGCTGCTGGGCGTAGGCGATCGCCAGCTCGAAGGCCCGGTTGGCGACACCCGTCGCGCGGGCGGCGACGTTGACGCGGCCGACCTCGACGCCGTCCATCATCTGGTAGAAGCCCTTGCCCGGTTCGCCGCCGAGGACCTGGTCGGCGGAGATCTGGTGGCCCTCGAAGACCATCTCGGTGGTGTCGACGCCCTTGTAGCCCATCTTGTCGATCTTGCCGGGGATCGTGACGCCCTGGGCGGTCTCCCCGAACCCGGTCTCCTTCTCCACCAGGAACGTCGTCATGTTCTGGTAGACCGAGTCGGCGCCCTCGTCGGTCTTCACCAGCACGGCGACCAGGGTCGACGAGCCACCGTTGGTCAGCCACATCTTCTGGCCCGTCGATGAGTAGCCGTCGTCGGCTCCCTGCTCACGGACCGCCTTGGTCTTGATCGCGGCGACGTCGGAGCCCAGCGCCGGCTCGGACATCGAGAACGAGCCGCGCACCTCGCCGGTCGCCATCCTCGGCAGGTACTTCTGCTTCTGCTCCTCGGTGCCGTGCTGCATCAGCATGTAGGCCACGATGAAGTGGGTGTTGATCACGCCGGAGACGCTCATCCAGCCGCGCGCGATCTCCTCGACCGCCAGCGCGTAGGTCAGCAGCGACTCGCCCAGGCCGCCGTACTCCTCGGGGATCGTCAGCCCGAAGATGCCGAGCTCCTTCAGCCCCTCGACGATCTCCTGCGGGTACTCGTCGGCGTGCTCGAGCTCGGTCGCGACCGGGAGGATCTTCGTCTCCACGAACTGGCGCACCGCGGCCAGGATCTCGGTCTGGATGTCGGTGAGTCCTTCGGTCTCGCAGAGGCGAGGCATGCAATGGTCCTTCACTCGTGACGGTGGCGCAGCATGAGAACATACATTTGTCACCGCTGGCAAGAGCCTTACATTTACGAACGTGCCGTCTGGCGGGCATGACGTCCAACTGGCCCAAACCGAATCACGAGTATGGAGGCGGCGCCATGGCACTGGTCTTGATCACCGGGGCATCTGCCGGTCTCGGACGCGCGTCCGTGACCGGACTGGTCGACCAGGGCCACGACGTTGTCCTCCATGCCCGCAGCGCCGAGCGCATCGGGGACGACACAATTCTGTCGCGAGCCCACGACGTCCTGTACGGCGACCTTTCGAGTCTGTCGGCGACCGTGCAGGTCGCAGAACGGGCCAACGAAATCGGCGTCTTCGATGCCGTCATCCACAACGCCGGCGTTCTGCGCGGACCCGAAGTGCTTGCAGTCAATACGATCGCACCCTTCGTTCTCACAGCCCTGATGGCTCCCCGACGGTCCGTCTACCTGAGCAGCTCGATGCACTTCTCCGGATCCACCGATCTCGGAGCAGCAGACGTCTTCGACGTGCGGGGTCAAGGCGTCCCTACGAGGACAGCAAGCTCTACGTCACCACTCTCGCCATGGCGGTCGCCGCGCGACGCCCGGACATGCTGTCCCACGCCGTCGACCCTGGATGGGTCCCTACCCGCATGGGAGGAGTCGGCGCTCCCGACAGCATCGCTGAGGGCCACCTCACCCAGGACTTGGCTTGCCACCGCTGACGAGACCGAGATCGCTCCCTCGCACGGGGGGCTACTGGTACCACCGGGCGACGCGGAGTCCGCACCGCGCCTCGAGAGACGCCGCACTTTCAGACGCGACCTCGTTCGGGCGCTCGAGACGTCGACGGGATCTCGTACTGCCGTCGATAGAGCACTCGCGACGCATTGCCAACTGGCCTTGTCATGCAGCAAAATGTCAGACGTATACCAGTGACCTTCCACGTGACCATCGCACATGACCGTCGACGGCGGGTGGACGGTCCTCATCAGCGCACGCCCCTTCGGAAGGGCGCCCAGTCGTCCACCCACAGAAGGAGTCAGCGTGCCTGAACTCACCGGCAAGAACGTCCTGATCACCGGGGCCCTCGGCACCATCGGCCAGGCATTGGTCGCCCGCTATGCCGAGGAGGGGGCCTACGTCATCGCCCTCGACCGACCCGACGCCCCGAATCCGCAGGAGACGCTGGACGCGGTCGCCGAGGGCGTTCGCTACGTCGGCTGCGACCTGAACGACCTGGCCGAGTCGAGAGCCAGGCGACCACCTTGGCGAACGAAGTCGGCGGTATCGACGTGCTCGTCAACAATGCGGCGCTGGTGATCTTCAAGCCGCACGAGGAGTTCACGATCGCGGAGTACGAGGACCAGGTGCGAGTGAACTCCTCGGCGGTCTTCGTGCTCTCTCGCGTCTGCTCACGGGCCATGAAGGAGAAGCGCTACGGAAAGATCGTCAACATCACGTCACTCACGCTGACAGGCCGCTGGGACAGGGTACGTGCCGTACATCGCCTCGAAGGGCGCCATGTACGGACTGATCAAGGGACTTGCGCGAGAGCTCGGCGAGCACCTCATCACCGTCAACGGCATCTCGCCCGGTGCTGTCCTCTCGGAAGCGGAGTTCCGGGACCGCGGCGACAAGCGCGAGGAATACCACCAGTGGGTTCTGGAGAACCAGAGCCTGAAGCGCCGGATCGAGGCCGTCGACATCGCCAACCTCGCGGTGTTCCTGTCGACGTCGAAGGCAGACCTGATCACGGGTCAGGACATCCAGGTCGACGGCGGTATGTAGAGTCCACTGAGGCACTACCCGATGTCACGCCGCAGCAAGGGAGACACCCGAGAAGCAGGGGTCATGAAAGACGACAGCACACCGGCGCTCGCCCCGGACGTGGTGCTCCGCTCCGCTCGGACGAGTCACCGTCAAGACAGGGCCAGGCAGTGTTCGAACAGGGTTCGCCCGGTGACGCCGCGTACCTCGTCGTGGCCGGCAAGGTCAAGATCAGCCAGCAGACGGGTGCGGGACCCAGCAACGTCTTGGCCATTCTCGGTCCCGGGGAGGTCTTCGGCGAGTTGTCCCTGTTCGACGGCGGCGCCCGGTCGGCTTCGGCGCACGCGGTGACGGCGGTGACGTTGCGCGAACTGGACCGCGACGTCCTCGACGAGCTCGTGCACGCCCACATCGATGTCGCGACCTGGTTGATCACGCAGTTGGCGCGCAGGCTGCGACGCGCCAACGATGCGACTGCCGACCTCGTCTTCTCCGACGTCCCGGCACGGCTCGCGCAGCTCCTGCTCGACCTTGCCGAGCAGTTCGGGCGCGAGGACGACGGCGCCGTGCTCGTCGACCACGGGCTCACACAGCTCGAGCTCGCGCAGCTGGCCGGAACGACACGGGAGTCGGTCAACAAGACGCTCGCGTCCTTCGCTCGCCCGCGGGTGGATCAGTGTGGCAGTTCCGGTCGGTCCGCATTCTCGATACCGAATGCCTTGATTCGTCGGGCAGGACGCCCGAGAAAGGTCCCCGGACCAGCAACCGGGCCTGACCTCAGTCGGTCAGTCCGGCGAGAGTCTCCAGCGACCCGAGGGCGTCGACCAATCGACGATGGTCTTGCGCGCGAGAGGCTGATCGGCCGCCCGCTGCATGATGCTCGCGCGCTCGGCTCGGACCTGGGTGTGGAGCCGGCGACCGGCTGCCGTGATCGCGAGCACCGCCGCACGGCGGTCCGACGGCGTCTAGAGACCGCTTCACGAGCCCGCGTTCGTGCGAGTGCCGCGACGGTGCGAGACGTCATGGACGGGTTCAGCCGCTCCACACGCGCGACCTCCGCCACCGGGAGTGGCCCACGGATGGCGATGATCCCCAGAACGGACGCCTGCGTTGGCGTCAGCCCCGACTCGAGCGCCGTCACGTTGAGCGAGCGAGCCAGTTGGACGACCGCTCGCCGGAGCCGGACGGCTTCATCGATCTCCACGGGATGCCTCCTCATGATCTGTATTTGCGTGCGCGCAAGCAAATGCTATGCTCAGTCGCCAGCCTTCCACAACGGGCGGACGACCATCACCCGCCACGTACTGCGCAATACGAAGATCCTCTGCCGAAGGGCGCACTGTGCGCGACAAGAACGACGACCTGGTTCATCACTTTGCCGACCTGACAGTCGACACCACGCTCGCACACCTGCCGCCTGATGCGATCGAGGCGGCGAAGAAGAGCCTTCTCGACACCATCGGCGTCACGCTGGCGGCAGGCGGACTGGAGCCGATCGCGACACCCGTGCTCGAGCACGTCCGCGAAAATGGCGGACGCCCCGAGGCCACGGTTCTGGGCACCGACCTGAAGGTGCCCTGCAGGCTGCCGCGGCGTTCGCGAACGGCGCCTTGGCGCACTGCCTGGACTTCGACGACCTGACCTACTGGGGCCATCACGCCGCCAGCTCCATCGTGCCCGCCACACTGGCCGCGGCCGAGCGTCGCGGGATGCGTCTCCGGCGAGGAGCTCGTCGTGGCGATCGCGGTTGGACAGGACATCTTCGCCCGGCTTCGCCGCCACGTCGAGTGGCGCAAGGACTGGAACATCTCGCCCGTGATGGGAGTGTTCGCGGCCGCGGCTGCGGCCGGGCGGGTCCTGGGGCTGTCGCGCGAGCAGGTTGCGCACGCGCTCGGCATCGCCAGCATGCGATCTGCCGGCACTATGGAGATCGTCCAGGGAGTCAGCGACGTGCGGGGAATCTACGCAGGATTCTCCGGCGAGGGGGCCGTCACCGCAGCACTGCTCGCCGAGAGGGGGGTGACCGGCCTCAGTGCCCTCTTCGAGGGTGAGTACGGCTTCCTGAACACATACTTCCGGGGTGACTACGACCGGGAGCGCGATCCTGAAGGATCTCGGCATCACCTACATGGGTGGGTCGACGCTGTACAAACGATGGCCATCGGTCAGCACCTCCCACAGCCACATTCACGCGATGATGATGCTGATGGCCGAGCAGGGCCTGAGCGTCGAGGACCTCGAGGAGATCCGCGTGTTCGTGGGCGACTGGCACGACGTGATGTGCCGCCCACTCGAGTCACGCCGCGTACCCAAGACCGTCCTGGACGCCAAGTTCAGCCTCCCGTTCCTGGTATCCCTGGCCGTCGTTCGCGGCGACATCGGCGTGACCGATCTGACCGAGCCGTCGCTTGAGGACCCCGCCGTCCTGGAGCTCGCGCGGAAGGTCGTACCCATTCCGGACGCGGCACTCGACTGGAACCTGGAGATCCCACCCGGTCGCGTACAGGTCACCACGCGAGACGGTCGCACGTTCGACCAGTCGGGCGTCGACGTGCCCGGGACGGTCGACGCACCGATGACGTGGCAGGACATCGGGCGAAAGTTCGGTGACTGTGCGGCGGCGGCGGCCGTTCCGTTGCGACCTGAGCAGATCGAGGCGGTCAAGCAGATGGCCGAGGAGCTCGAGACGCTGACGGACGCGCTCGACCTCGTCCGTGGGCTCGCATGATGTCCCCCGGTTACTCAGCACTCGTTGGGCGGCTCGGATTGACGGACGGGGGCCGGCACATGGATCTAGGAATCCGAGGCAGGACGGCGCTGGTGACGGCGTCCAGCGGGGGCATGGGACTGAGCCTCGCTCATACGCTGGCGAGCGAAGGGGCGAACATCGTGATGCTGGCGCGGGGCGCCGACAGGCTTGAGGCGGCGGCCGCTGACGTCGAGCGACAGCACGGGGTGCGTCGTCCACGCCGTGGCGGGAAGCATGCGCGATCCCGAGGCGGTCTCCCGCCTCGCCACCGTTCTAGAGCCGCTGCGCGGACCCGACATCCTGGTCCTGGTGACCGGACGGCCACCGACGCCCCTGCGCGACACGGTGGACGAGACAGATCTCGGCTCGCTGGCGAGCTGCGTACGAAAACCAGCTCGAGGGCGCGATCAACGTCGTCAATGGCGTCCTACCGCTGATGCGCTCGCTCCAGTACGGTCGCATCGTCGCCATCACCTCAGCACACGCCAAGAGTCCCGTTCCTGGCCACGCCCTGTCGTCGGTGTTCCGCGCGGGTGTGACCGCCTATCTGAAGAGCCTGTCGACCGAAGTCGCGCCAGATGGCATCACTGTCAACTGCGTCGCGCCCGCCCTGATCGACACCTCCCATCGCACAGGGCAAGCGGCCTACACGGCCGCGCAGACCGAGCACCGCAGGACCCTCACGCCCTTGGGCCGGATGGGAACGCAGGAGGAGCTAGCGGCCGTCGTTGCCTTCCTGTGTTCACGACAAGCGGGATTCCTCACCGGCACCACGGTGACAGTCGACGGCGGCATGAGCACGTCCCTGTTCTAAGATCACACTCTGCCACCGAATGTACATCTGGAGTATAGTCGGACAATAGTGCTCTCATCCCAGAAGGAGAGTCCCGCATGACCACTGACCTGCGCACCGATCACGACACGATCTTCGTCAACGGCGAGTGGGCACGCGCCGCCACGACCGACCGCATCGAGGTCATCTCGCCCTGGAGCGAAGAGGTCATCGCCACCGTCCCCGGCGCGTCTCGCGAGGACGTCGACACTGCGGTCGCCGCGGCCCAGCGGGCACTCACGTCCGGGCCCTGGCCCGGCATGAGCCTGGAAGACCGTATCGGCATCCTCGAGCGATTCCGGGACCTGCTGCTCGCGGCGCTCCGAGGAGCTGGCGCAGCTGATCACCGACGAGATGGGATGCCCGATCACCCAGTCGCGCAACATCCAGGTCGTGAACCCCGTCGGAATCCTCGAGGCCTACCTCGACGCGGCCAGGAGCATACCCGTTCCGCGCCGTCCGCCGCTCGGCGAACGGTCAGGCGCTGGTCACGCGCGAGCCGATCGGCGTGGTCGCCGGCAGTCGTGCCGTGGAACGTGCCCGGCCTCGCTGACCGCACAGAAGATCGTCCCGGCGCTGCTCACCGGATGCACCATCGTGCTCAAGCCGGCGCCGGAGACGCCGCTCGACGCCTACCTCGCTCGCGCGGCTTCTCGAGGAGGCGGGACTGCCCCCGGGCGTGGTGAACGTGGTGCCTGCGGATCGGGAGGTGAGCGAGTACCTCATCTCCCACCCCGGCGTCTCGAAGGTGACGTTCACCGGGTCCAGCGCCGCGGGACGCCGCATCGCCGAGATCTGCGGCTCGGACCTGCGCCGCGTGACCCTCGAGCTCGGCGGCAAGTCCGCCGCCATCCTGCTCGACGATGCCGACCTCGACGCTGCAGTGGCCGCCCTCCGCCTGGGTGCGTTCCGCAACAACGGACAGGTGTGCACCCTCAAGACACGCGTCCTCGTGCCACGAGTCCGTCCAGCAGGACCTCGTCGAGCGGCTCGACGAGCTCGTGGACTCGATGCCGGTCGGTGATCCTCACGTCGACTCGACCCACATCGGTCCACTCGTGAGCGAGCGCCAGCGGGCGCGCGTCGAGGGCTACATCGCGAAGGGCATCGCCGAAGGGGCACGTCTCGTCACGGGTGGCGGCCGACCCAAGGACATGGACCGCGGGCTGGTTCGTCGAGCCGACCGTGTTCGCCGACGTCGATCCTGACTCCACGATCGCGCAGGAGGAGATCTTCGGACCGGTGCTGTCCGTCATCCCCTACGAGACCGAGGACGAGGCGGTCGCCATCGCCAACAACTCGATGTACGGGCTCAACGGCTCGGTCTTCACGACGCGACACCGACCGCGGGCTGCGCGTCGCCGGGCGGATGCACACCGGCACCGTCGAGCTCAACGGCAGTCCGGCGGGCTTCCTCGCGCCCATGGGCGGCGTCAAGTCGAGCGGTATCGGCCGCGAGTTCGGCCCTGAGGGCCTCGAGCCTTTCGTCGAGATCAAGGCGATCGGCATCTCGGCTGACCTCGCCGACGCAGCTCGAGAAGGCAGCTCGACGCCTGAAGCTCGGCCCTTCGCCGAGACGCTCGAAGAGTCAGGCCTCAGACCTGTACCAGTCGATGAAGGTCTGGAGGCCCTGCTCGAGAGGAACGCAGTCGGCCAACCCGAGCACGTGCCGCATCCGGCTGCGGTCTGCGGCCTGGTAGCGCGTCCTGCTGTCCTGCCACACGATCGCGCTCGGCATCGCCTCCGTAGAGGCGTACGAGCGACGAGTAGATCTCCTCGGCGGTGACCGGCTCGCCAACGACATTGATTGCCAGGTTGGCCTGCCGCACCAGAGTGCGCGCACACAGGAATCCGCGACGTCGTCGACGTGGACCAGTCCGTGTCGGGAGTCGCGAGCCCACGGCACGGACGGGATCGCCCGTGTCGTCGAGGGCGCGCAGCACGTCGAGCATCGTGGCGTTGTTGGATCCCTCAGCGACGCGCGGACCGTAGATGGTTCCGAAGCGCAGCGACAGGTACTCCGGGCCCCCGGCGCCCGACGAACGCCTCGAGGTATGCCTCCGCCGCGAGCTTCGTAGCGGCGTACATGCTGAGACCTCGGCCTGTCCCGCCGGTCTCGGTCTCGCGGAAGGGGAAACCGTCCGGATCCTCGAAAGCGCCGTACACGGTGTGAGAAGACCCGAAGACGATGCGACGGACCCCGTGCCGCGCCGCGCCGGCGAACAGGTCGTAGGTGGCGTCGACGTTCACCTCGTGCGAGAGCCGGGGGTTGGAGTCCGAGGACTTGGAGCGCACTGCCGCGAGATGGACGACGTGCGAGACGCCGTCGAGGAGCTGGTCGACCGCCGCTCGGTCTCGAAGGTCGGCGGCGTCGTACTCGACGCCGGGCAGAGACGACAAGGCGGCCGAGCGCTCGTTCTCGACGACGTCGACGGCACGGACGTTGCGACCCGATCCGGCCAGCAGCTCGACGACCTTCGACCCGACGAAGCCGGCAGCTCCCGGTCACGAGCACCCGCTCACTCGACAGAGTCGTCGCTCACCGGATCTCCTCTCACAGGGCGCCAGCCCTCTGCAAATACCGGACGAATCCCTACTCGAGATAGGGATGCTCCTGTCAAGTGTTTGACGTTTTACTCGTTGTCCGAACAACGTACCACCGTGTCGCGCCATGCGTCAGCGGTCGCTGCGGCCTCACGCCACGATGACGACGGGGCGCCACGACAGCACGGCCGTTGTCCGCGACCGACGAGGTCACGTGGAGGGACGAGCGCCGTCAGACCGTCTTGGAGATCCTGGGCGCTGTCGATCGACGACCGACGACGTGAGGAGGTCACCCTCGTGCACCGGCGCGAGGTGGTCGCAACCGTGCCATCCCGCGACGGTCACGAGGCCCGGCAGCGCCTGGCAGACGTGATGGAACGCCAGTCCGATGGAGTGGCCCCCGTAGACCAGCCGGTCACCGCCTCCCGCCTCGCGATCGTGATGCACGCGCGCGAGGTTGCCGGTCAGGCGGGCGAGCTCCGGAGCACTCGACACGACATCGCCGCCCAGGACGTCGTACGTCGTGCCGACCTGCCACGAGCCCGCCGACTGCGCGGTCAGTGGGCTCACGTCCCACCCAGCGATCGAGTCTGAACGGATCGCGATCGTCCGAAACCTCCGGGGCACCCGCTATCTCGTCGGCGTGGCCGGTCTCACCCGCGCCAGGCGCGAGCAGGATCATGGCGCAGCGACGGTAGTCGAGCACCACCCGGTCGAGCTGGTCGACCGTGGTGATCCGGAGCACGGCAAGTCCGGTGGGCTGACGGTCCGCGCGTCGCGAGTTCTCGCGCAGGGCTTCGACTCGTGTCGTCGTGCGCAGCGTGTCGCCGATCAGTGGCTGGCGGTGAAACCAGAGACCCCGGTAGAAGAGGTTCGCCCTCACGTGCTGCGTCGCGACGGTCGACTGCCCGATCGAGACGTCCCAGACCACGGCCGGACCCGCCACGGGCACCGCCGGCAACGACGCGCGCGAGCTCGTGGTCGACCGTCAACCGGACGCGGTTGCCGACCACAGCGGCGTGAGCCGCCTGGAGGCCCGACGTGAGCGTGACGGATGGCGCCGATTCGAAGACCTGCCCCACGGTCAGTTCATCGAAGTAGGGGCTGCGCACGACTTGATGCACGAACTCACCCTTCCAACGCGGGATCGCGAGCATCAGCACCCGGAGGTTTGGGCCGCAGGACTCGGACGGGCATATGGTTGTCAGACATTATCAATACTGTAGCCACTCTGCCGACCGGCACCTAGCAACCAGGAGGCCCGCATGAGCTCGACCTCGACAACTGGCCACCGCGTTCTCGTCACGGGCGCTGCGGGCTTCGTCGGGTCCCACGTCGTCGAGGTGCTTGCTGGCGATCCCCGCACAACCGTGACCGCCACCGATGCCAGTGGCGAGAAACGCCTTGCCGAGCTCGGTCACCTGGACACCGTGACATCTCAGGTGACCGACCTACGTGATCACGACGCGATCAGCACGCTAGTCGCTGGCGTCGACGTCATCGTGCACCTCGCCGCAGTCCGGACCCAAGCCTCTGCGAGCCGTCCTCGCCTCGCACACGAGGTCAACGTCGGGGCGACCTACGACCTGCTGACGGCCGCTCGTGATGCCGGCTGCCGCCGCGTGGTGTTCGGGTCGTCCCACACTGTCTACGGCTCTTTCACCGACGCGCACCGCGAGCCGTTCGCAGAGGACGCGCCGTGGGTGTGCTCCGGCATCAACATGTACGCCGCAACAAAGCTGGCCGCCGAGGCCTACCTCGAGTCATTCGCCTCGTCCGGCGGCCCTGAGTACCTGGCGCTCCGCCTGGGCAACATCTACGGGCCGCGCACAAGTCCCGGCTCCAACGGAGCGCTGACGACCGACGTCATCCGTGCCGTACGTGGCGGCGAGACACCCCACATCCCGTGGGCCGCGTCGGCCCAGCACGCCCTGATCCACGTCCAGGACGTGGCTGAGGCCATACGTCGCGCCGTCTTCGTCGAGGCGTCCAACATGGCGATCAACGTCGTCGGACGCCCTCATACGTCCCGAGAGATCTACGGCACCCTGGCTCAGCTGGTCGGGGCGGATCCGGACAGCATCGAGTGGGACGAGGAGCGCACCCGACACCAGTTGGTCAGCCAGGCCCGGATGGAGCACGTCTTGAAATTCAGTCCGGCGGTCGCGCTGGAGGACGGTCTTCGCAGCGTCATCTCGTGGTACGACTCTCCCGACGGGGCCGGCGCAGCGAGCTGAGGCAGCACCCATTTGCTGGGTCGACATCCCAATTCGGATCAGGCCGTCAGACGATTCCGCGCGCCCGAAGGCGTCCGATCTCGGCGTTCGTCAGGCCCAGGACGTCGCTCAGGACCTCGTCGGTGTCGGCCGACAGCACAGGTGCCGGACGCGCCGGAGGGTGCTGCTCGTTCCACCGCCACGGCCCTGCCGCCGCCAGCATGGGCCCGATGCCCGGCTGGTCGATCTCGGCGACGATCGTGTCCGCTGCGATACGGGCGTCGGCGGCCACCTCGGCCATGTCACGGTAGGGGCTCCACAGCACCTTGGCGTCGTCGAGGAGCTTCTCCAACGTGGCGAAGTCGCGTGCCTCGAACCAGGGCCTCAGCACCGACGCGATCGTCTCGCGCAGGCGATAGCGGTCGCCCTCGCGGTCGAGGTCGGCGTCGAGCGTCTCCTCGAGGGCGGAGAACACGCGCTCCGTGCCGGTGACCCGGCGCAGGGCCTTCCACTGCCCTTCGGTGAGGGCCACCACCATGATGCGTCGGCCGTCGGCGGTCGCGAAGTCCACCCCGAACGACCCGAACATGTGGTTGCCCACCCGCGCGCGGGGGTGCTGGAGCTCGTCGGCCTCAGCGAGCCACCCCATGCCGGCGACGCCTGCCAGTGCCACGTCCGCCAGGGCCACATCGACCTTGGCGCCCTCGCCGGTGCGCTCGCGCCGGAACAGCGCGCTCGTCACGGCGGAGGCGGTCAGCATGCCGGTGACGAGGTCCCATGCCGGCAGGACGTGGTTGACGGGCACGGCGGCGTCCGCCGGTCCCGTCATCAGGGGCACGCCGACCTCTGCGTTGATCGAGTAGTCGACCGCCGGCTTGCCATTGCTGCCGGCCCTCGACGTGGACGTGGATGACGTCCCTGCGGCGAGCAGCCAGCTGCTCGTAACGCAGACGCCTCGCCCCGACCAGGTTGTCGACGAAGATGCCTCCGTCATCGTCCCGAGCCGACCACCAGCTCGATGAGCAGCTCTCGACCCTCGTCGCTGCGGTGGTCGATCGTCACCGACCGCTTGCCCTTGTTGAGATTGGCCCAGAACAGGCTCGCGCCAGTCTGCGACAGCGGCCAGCGCCCCGCGTCGCTGCCGCCGCCGGGCGGATCCACCCGGATGACGTCCGCGCCGAGCTGGCTCAGCGCCATGCCCGCCGAGGGAGCCGCGACGAACGAGGCGGCCTCGACGACCCGGAGGCCGCTCAGCGGGCCTTGGGGGGCCGTCACCGGTACCGAGACCCGTCCCTGTCAAGACCGATCGCCCGTGGGAGCGAGTGATAGGTCAACTTTGGCACTGGTGCTCCTGGTTGGTCGTGTGGTTCTCAGCGGGCTGCGCGTCGGGTCTCGGCGGACAGGCTGATGTCACGGGCGACGAGCATGCTCTGGATCTGGTTGGTCCCGTCGTAGATCTCGGCGATCTTGGCGTCGCGCAGTCGGCGCTCGGCACCGAGCGACACCAGGTCGCCGTCGAGCCCGAGCAGCTCGACGCAGTCGGCGGCAACGCGGGTGCCGAGAGTCGTGCAGTGCATCTTGACCAGCGACACCTCGGCGACCGGTTCCTCGGAGCTGAAGTCGACCTCGTCGCACACCGACAGGAGCATGGCCCGCGCGGCCGTGATCTCGCCGCGCAGCCGGGCCAGCTCGAACTGCAGGTCCTGGGCGGAACTGGCTCGTGAGGACAGCAGGTCACGGTCGGACGCCCACGACACCACGGCGTCGAAGGCACCTTGCGCGAACCCGAGTCCCTGCGCCGCCGCGCTGATGCGCGACCGGACGACCGATCGGAGCAGCAGGGGGTAACCCTCCCCTCCTCGCCCATGCGCGCTCGAGACCGGAATCCGGCAGTCCTGCAATGCGAGGGTGACGGTGGAGGCGCCCTTCTGTCCGAGCTTCTTCATCGGAGAGCCGACCTCGAACCCTTCGAGGCCCTCGGTCTCGAGGAGGAAGGCCGTCACGCCGTCCTTGCCACGTGCCAGGTCCACCGATGCGAACAGGACGATGACGTCGGCACGGTCTCCGTTCGAGATGAATGTCTTCTCGCCGTTGATGACGTACTCGTCCCCGTCGCGACGAGCCAAGCGTGCGCATCGTCCCGACGTCCGAACCGGCGCTGGGCTCGGTGAGTGCGATCGCCCCCACCGCGGTCCCGTCGCACAGGCGCGGAATCCAGGTCTCGACCTGCTCCGGCGACGCCTGGAGGTGGATGGGGTGGGCGCAGTGCATCTGTGTCATGTAGACCGTCGAGGTCGCGCCGCACTCCGCGGCGATCCGCGCGAGCGCCTCGGCGTACGTCGAGCTGCTCGTCTCGGCGCCGCCGAGCGACCTCGGCATCAGCATCACGCCCAGCCCCTCGCCGGCGAGGTCGGCAAGGGCCTTCGGCGGGGAAGTCGGAGTCATGGTCCACGGCCGCGGCGAGTGGGCGGATGGTGCGGTCGATGACAGCGTCGACGGCCTTGATGACGTCTGCGTCCACGGACGCCCAGGTGTGGGTCATGAAGACTCCTCGTGGAAAACCGGGGCACGACGCTCGGCGAAGGAGGTGATGCCCTCCTGGCCGTCGCGCGACGCGATGGACAGGGCGGCCAGGGCCGCCTCGTGGTCGAGCGCCGCAGGCGCGATCGCCGGGCGGGCAGCGTCGAGGATGTTGGCCATGCCGGTGCGGCTGCCCGAGGCGATAAGTCCGGCAAGACGCGCGACCTCACCCGGCAGGGTGTCTGGCGCGAGTGGCGGGACCGAGAGGAGGCCGATCTGCCACGCTCGGTCGGCGTCGACGCGTTCACCGCTCAGGAGCAGGTGCATCGCGGCGGGCTTGCCCACCGACGCCGGGAGACGCTGGGTGCCGCCGAAACCGGGGATGCAGCCGATCCGCGCCTCGGGCAGCCCGAACTGGCTGCGATCGGACGCGACGACCACGTGACAGGCGAGTGCCAGCTCGAACCCGCCGCCGAGGGCGAACCCGTCGACCGCGGCGACGACCGGCACGTTCGACGTCGCGATGGCCGTCATCGTGCGGTGCCCGGCGTGGATGAACTCCTGCGCCTCGACGACGTCGAGCCCACGGATCTCGTCGAGGTCGGCTCCGGCGCTGAACGCCCTGTCCGCCGGCCCCCGGATCACCACACATCCGACCGACGTGTCACGCTGCACGCCCTCGATCGTCTCGAGGAGGAGTCGCAGCACCTCGGAGTTCAGTGCGTTGAGCTGGTGCGGGCGAGTGAGCTCGATGACGAGCACGCGACCGTCGCGCGAACGTCTCGATCACGGAACCCATACGACCTCCTCCTCCGCCAGCTCGTCGATCGACTTGGTCGTCCAGACCGATCTCCGCCAGGATCTCGCGCCCGTGCTCACCCCGCAGCGGGGCCGGGATCCTCGCCTGACGGTCCTCGGGGTCGGACGCCAGGCGCCACGGGGCGCCGACTCCGCGGAAGACCCCGGCGACCGGGTGCTCGTAGTCGACGATGGCACGACGGGCCACGACCTGCGGATCGGAGACGACCTCGGACAGGAAGTTGATCGGGCGCACACGGCACGCCGACGTCCTGGAGCAGCTTCAAGGCGTGCGCGGACGGCATGACCTCCAGCTTCTCCTGGATCTCGTCGACGACCTCGCGCCGATGGGCCCGCCGTCCCGCGTTGGTGCTCAGCTCCTCGCGCTGGCGAGGTGGTCGAGGCCCAGCGCGGCACAGGCTCGCTGCCAGTGGTTGTCGTTGCCGAGTGCGACGACGATGGTGCGGTCGGCGGTCCGCATCGACTGGTAGATCGCCACGACGGAGTCCGCGCCGGCGCACGGCTTCGGCTCGGGCTCACCGGCGAGGAAGCTGGCGATGCGGGGCGACATCAAGGCCAGGTCGGCCTCCAGCAGGGAGACGTCGACGATCTCGCCCTCCCCGGTCCGCTGCTGGCGGACGAGCGCCGCGGCGATCGCGAACGCGGCGACGGTGCCGGCTGCCACGTCGGACAGCGCGGTGCTGACACGCTGCGGCACCCCGTCGACACCGGTCACGCTCATCAGTCCGGAGCGGGCCTGGGCGATGAGGTCGTAGCCCGGGAGCGACGCGTCGGGGCCGTCGAGCCCGAAGCCCGAGAAGGCGCAGATCACGAGCTGCGGGAAGCGCTCGCGCAGCCCCTCGAGGCCCAGTCCGTGCTTCTCGAGCTTCGTCGGGACGATGTTCTCGATGAAGACGTCGGCGGTCGCCAGCAGCTGGAAGAGCACGTCGCGTCCCTGCCTCGCTGCGGAGGTCCAGGCACATGCTGCGCTTGTTGCGGTTGACCGAGAGGAACCACGCGGCCTCACCGTTGAGGAAGGGCGGGCCCCAGCCCCGGGCGTCGTCACCCCGGAGAGGCTCGATCTTGATGACGTCCGCGCCCATGTCGGCCAGGTACATCGAGGCGGTCGGCGCCGCGTACGACGACGCGATGTCGACGACCCGCACCCCCTGCAGTGGTCCCGTGCGTGCTCATGGCTGATCCTCTTCTGGGGTCTCGGTCGAGTACCGCAGGACGTACTCGAGGTGCTCGTCCATCGCCTCGGCAGCATCGCTGGACGAACCGGTGCGGATCGCGTTGACGATGGCGATGTGCTGCTTGACCGTCGCCCGGCCGACCTCCGGTGTCACGCAGAGGAACCGGGCCGGAAGGGTCGTCTCGTGGATCGCCGAGATGAAGGCGGCGAGCAGCCGGTTGCCCGAGGCCTGGGCGATCGTCACGTGGAAGTCGCGGTCGTACACCACGATGTCGGGGTCGTCGATCGTCGTCGTCCTCTGGCGGTCGACGATGTCTTCGCAGCGCGGCGACCTGCTGGTCCTGGCGGTTGCCGGCCGCCCAGGAGGCGGCGGGCACCTCGAGCACCCGACGCATCGAGGTCAGCTCGTCGATGTCGAGCGACCCCAGCCGCACGATCGTGTCCATCGACTCGCTCAGCATCGAGCTGAGCGAGTCCGGCGTGACGCTCTTGACGAAGCTGCCGCCGGCGACGCCGGGGATCTTGCGGATCAGACCGGCGGCGACGAGTGACCCGAGGGCCTCCCGCACCGTCGGCCGACTCACGCCGAACTGCTGGGCCAGCTCGGTCTCCGGCGGCAGCTTGTCGCCCTGGCGAGAAGTCACCCCGAAGGATGGCCTCCCGGATCTGGTGCTCGACCTGCGCGCGCGGTCGCAGGATCTGCTTGGCCCGGAACGGCTCGCCCCGCGACGGAGCCTTGTCGCGACTGTCATGAGCGGCGCCCGTCCGGCACGCCGAGCCCGCGTCGCGCGACCCGCGCCACGTGCAGGCGCCGTCCGCCTGCCCGCGCCTGGAGGCTGACCGCGTCGCGCAGCAGGTCGGCGACGGGGTACTCGGTCGATGTAGCCGTAGCCACCGTGCGCCTGGATCGCATCGATGCAGTTCGCGACCGCCGCGCGGCCGGCGAGCGCCGCGACGCTCGTCGCTCGGCGCGGACGTCCTCGGCCGCGAGGTCGAGGAGTGCCCGCACGGGCTCGACCCGCAGCTGCATCTCGGCGACCAGCGCGCGCAGGCCGGCGAAGGACCCGATCGGCACGCCGAACTGCTTGCGCTCCAGCACGTACGACTGCGTGGCCCGGACGGCCCGGTCGGCGATGCCGACGAGGGCGGCGCCGAGCAGGAGGTCCCAGCGACGTCAAGACGCTGGAGGCCTCTGCGGAGAGCGACTCGGCCGTCGAGCGGGACCGCGAACGACGCCAGGCGCGCCGCGGCCAGACCGGTACGCGGCTCAATCTCAGCCGAGTCCTTCACGTCGCCCCACGGCACGGCGACGGTGTCCGAGCTCGTCGACGTCGAGGACGACGACCACGTCCGGGTCCGGGGCGGTCGCGACCACGGGACGGGAGTCACGTGACGCCAGGGCGAACGTCGGCCGCCGGCGCCCGTCGCTCCCGATCGCCAGGTCGGCGGTGTAGCGCGCCGCCAGGACGTACGCGAGAGCCGGGGACGACTCTGCCGCGACACGCACCGTGTGCGTCAGCCACTGGAGGGCGTCGGGCTCGTCAGCCGTGTCGCGGGCGAGTGTCGGCAGGCCCGCGCTCTCGACCGACCCCCAGGCGTCCGCGACGGACCCCGGCTCGTCGGCGACCGAGGCCGAGACCTTCCCGACGACCTCGAGGAACTCGCTCGAGGTCACTGCTCAGCGCGCTCACCGATAGAACTTGCTGCGGTCGGGCTCACGCCGCTCCTCGAAGGACGCCGACATCTCCTCGGCCTCCTGCGTGCTGCGGTACGCCGTGAGGAGCAGGTCGTGCGCCAGCCGCGCCTGTCCGGCCACCCCGGTGTGGCGACCGGAGAACGCCGTCTTCAGCGACGCGCAGGGCGAAGGGACCGCGCTGGCGGAGGGTCTGGGCGATCTCCTGGGCGCGCGCGACGGGATCGGCGGCGATCTCGTTGACCAGGCCCATGTCGAGCGCCTGCTCCGCCGAGTACTTGCGGTTGAGGTACCACATCTCCTTGGCGCGTCGACGGCCGATCGTCTCCTCGAGGTACCAGGTGCCGTAGCCGGCGTCGAAGCTCCCGACCATCGGGCCGACCTGTCGGAACACGGCGTGGGGCGCGGCGACGGCGAGGTCGCACACGACGTGGAGCACGTTGCCGCCGCCCACCGCGAAGCCGTTGACGGCGGCGATGACCGGCTTCGGCATCGTGTCGATGAACTCGTAGAGATCGATGACGGGCATCACGCTCGAGTAGTCGAGCGAGTCGAGCTCCTCGTGCTCACCCCCGATGCAGAAGAACTTGTCGCCGGTGCCCGTCAGGATGGCCACGTCGATCGTCGGAGTCTCGCGTACGTGCCGCAGGGCCTCGAGCAGCTCACGCGCGGTCTGGAACCGCAGCTTGTTCGCGTTCTCCGGTCGGTTGATCGCGATGGTCGCCACACCGTCCTCGACCGAGACGACGATGTCTTCGTAGGTCATGCCGCAAGCACTCCGCCCCGCCATCAGTCAGGCGATTGCCATTGGTAAAAGTTTGACAGTACCGTACATTGTCTTACACCTTGAGGCAAACGACGCGGTCCAAACGGAACAGCCTCGGACTGCAAGGAGAACGCAGTGACGACGACAGATCTCGCACCGGTCTGTGTCATCGGTGCCGGCACCATGGGGCGAGGAATCGCCCAGGTCGCGCTGTCCGCCGGACACCGCGTGAGCCTGATCGATCCCGACGCGGCGCAGCTCCGGGCCGCCGTCGACGACATCGCCCAGCGGCTTGCCCGCCGCCAGCCCGAGATCGCGGCCAGGCTGGACCACCTGCTCCGCACGTACACCGTCAGTCGACCAGTCACCGGTCCTGGCAGGGCACCCTGGTCGTCGAGGCCGTCCTGGAGTCCCTCGAGGTCAAGACGAGCTGTGCTCAGCGGAGCCGCGGAGCACTTCGGCGATGACTGCATCCTGGCCACGAACACCTCCTCCCTCTCCGTGACGGAGATCGCGGCAGGCACCCCGTTCCCCAGTCGCGTCGTCGGCATGCACTTCTTCAACCCCGTGCCGGTGATGAAGCTCGTCGAGGTCGTGACCGGGGTGCAGACCGACCCCCAGGTCGCCGACACGGTCGCCGAGATCGCCGTCGCCTGGGGCAAGCAGGTCGCACGGGTGCGGTCTGCGCCCGGCTTCATCGTCAACCGGGTCGCGCGCGGGTTCTACGGTGAGGCGCTGCGACTGGTGGAGGAGCAGGTGGCCTCCCCCGCCACGATCGACGAGGTGATGCGCGCGGCGGGCCAGTTCCGGATGGGGCCGTTCGAGCTGATGGACCTCATCGGCAACGACGTCAACGCCGCCGTGACACGGTCGGTGTGGACCGCCTTCAACTTCGACCCTCGCTTCGAGCCCTCACGCATCCAGGACGAGCTGGTGGCCGCGGGTCGTTACGGGCGAAAGCGAGGGCAGGGCTTCTACTCCTACGCCGAGGGAGCCGGCCCGGAGAAGCCCGTCGGCAGTGGCGCCGCGCGGACGTGCCGGTCTCGGTGACGCTGAACGGATCCTCGCGCCCAGCTCGAGTCGTTGCTGGCGCGCACCGGCGTGGTCGTCGAGCGATCCGCAGGTGCACGGCGACGCGACGCTTGGCGACGGGACCGCTGCTGCGCATCACCCGGGGCCGCACCGCCCGTGACGAGTCTCGCGCGCTCGGCGGCACCCCGGTCGTCGTCATCGACCGCGTGGTCACCCCCGACGACACGACGGCGATCGCCGCCGCCGCGTCGCACCCGAGTGCCCTCGGCGCCGTCGCGGCACTCCTCGGACAGGGCTGGGATCACGGTTCACGAGGTGGCCGACGTGCCGGGACTCGTCGTCGCCCGCACCCTGGCCGTGATCGCCAACGAGGCGTGGGAGACCGCGCTGCACGGTGTGGCCACACCCGCCGACATCGACGTCGCGATGCAGCTGGGCACGAACTACCCGTCGGGTCCGTTCGAGTGGACCCGCCGCTGGGGCGCCGGAGGCCGTGCTCGAGATCATCGACGCCCTCTGGTCGACCTACCACGACACGAGGTACCGGGCGAGTCGCGATCTCCGCGCTCAGCGCGCGACCGCCTGAGTCTCGTCGGCCGTCAGAGCGCGTGGAGGATGTCGTCGACGCGGTCCTTGGCGTCGCCGAAGAGCATCTGGGTGTTGTCGCGGAAGAAGAGCGGGTTCTGGACGCCGGCGTAGCCGGCGGCCATGGAGCGCTTGAACACGATCACGTCGTCGGCGTCCCAGACCGTCAGGACGGGCATGCCGGCGATCGGGCTGCTGGGGTCGTCGGTGGCGGCGGGGTTGACGGTGTCGTTGGCGCCGATGACCAGGACGACGGCGGTGTCGGCGAAGTCGTCGTTGATCTCGTCCATCTCGAGGACGATGTCGTAGGGCACCTTGGCCTCGGCGAGCAGGACGTTCATGTGGCCGGGCAGTCGCCCGGCGACCGGGTGGATGCCGAACCGGACGTTGACGCCGCGCTCGCGGAGCTTGCGGGTGAGGTCGGCGACGCCGTACTGCGCCTGGGCGACGGCCATGCCGTAGCCGGGGGTGATGATCACGGAGTCCGCGGACGTCAGCAGCTCGGCGACGCCCTCGGCGGTGATCTCGCGGTGCTCGCCGTAGTCGGTGTCGTCCGCCGGGCCGGCCTCGATGCCGAAGCCGCCGGCGATGACGGAGATGAACGAACGGTTCATCGCCTTGCACATGATGTAGGACAGGTAGGCACCGGAGGAGCCGACGAGCGCACCGGTGATGATCAGCAGGTCGTTCTCGAGCAGGAACCCGGACGCGGCGGCGGCCCAGCCCGGAGTAGCTGTTCAGCATCGACACCACGACGGGCATGTCGCCGCCGCCGATCGAGGCGACCAGGTGCCAGCCCAGCGCGAGCGCGAGCGCGGTGACCACGACCAGCAGCCACAGCTGCGGGTCGATCACGAACCAGACCGTGAGCGCGCCGAACGACGACCAGCGCGCCGAGGTTCAGGACGTTCTTGCCCGGCAGCATCAGCGGGCTGGACTTGATCCGCGCGGACAGCTTGAGGAACGCCACGATCGAGCCGGTGAAGGTGACCGCGCCGATGAACACGCCGATGAAGACCTCGGCGGAGTGGATCCCGGTCAGGTCCTGCACCTCGAGGGCAGCGGCCTCGGCGCCGTCGGGGTCGCCCTCGACGTGCAGGTAGCCGTTCCAGCCGACCAGCACCGCGGCCAGGCCGACGAAGGAGTGCAGCAGCGCGATCAGCTCGGGCATCCCGGTCATCTCGACCACCCGGGCCCGCCACAGCCCGATCGCGGCACCGACCAGCATCGCCACCACCAGCAGCGCCAGGCCGGCGCCGGAGATGTCGCGGTCGATCGCCAGCGCGATCGTCGCCACCAGCGCCACGGTCATGCCGGCCATGCCGAAGGTGTTGCCCAGCTTCGCCGACTCGTGGTGGGACAGCCCGGCGAGCGCGAGGATGAACAGCAGGGCGGCGACGATGTACGCCGCCTGCGCGGCCGTCTCGACGGTCATCAGATCAGTCATCGCTCAGCACCGTCAGCTTCTCGAGAACATGGCGAGCATCCGGCGGGTCACCGCGAAGCCACCGAAGACGTTGATGCTGGCCAGCAGGATCGCGACGAACGCCAGTGCGGTGATCAGCGGCGTCGCCGTGGCCGATCTGGAGCAGGGCACCGACCACGATGATCCCGGAGATCGCGTTGGTCACCGACATCAGCGGCGTGTGCAGCGCGTGGTGCACGTGCCCGATCACGTAGTAGCCGATCACGATCGCCAGCGCGAACACCGTCAGGTGGCCCAGCAACGCCGGCGGCGAGAGCGCGACCAGCAGGAACAGCAGCGCGGCCGCCACCGCCGACCATCGTGAGCCGGCGCGCGGGCGTCATCGGCTGCTTCACCGGGCTCGCGACCGGCTTCGGCGGCGACAGCGGGCGCCGCGGGCGCGGCCGAGACCTGGACCGGAGGTGGCGGCCAGGTCAGCTCGCCTGCACCGTCGTGGTAACGGACCACGGTCATCGACCGCTGCACCACGTCGTCCCAGTCGAGCACCAGCCGGCCGTCCTTCGCCGGGCGTCATCAGCTTCATCAGGTTGACCAGGTTGGTGCCGTAGAGCTGGGACGCCTGGGCCGGCAGCCGCCCGACCAGGTCGGTGTAGCCGATGATCGTGACCCCGTTGTCGGTCACCACCGCCTCGCCGGCGACCGTGCCCTCGACGTTGCCGCCGTTGGCCGCGGCCATGTCCACGATCACGCTGCCCGGCTTCATCGACGCCACCATCTCGGCGGTGATCAACCGCGGCGCGGGCCGGCCCGGGATCAGCGCGGTGGTGATGACGATGTCGACGTCGGCGCACTGCTCGGCGTACAGCTGCGCCTCGCGGGCCTGGTAGTCCTCGCCCATCTCCTTGGCGTAGCCGGTCGCCGAGACCTCGACCTCCGTCGTCGGCGATCGAGAGGTACTCGCCGCCCAGCGATCGCACCTGGTCGGCCACCTCGGGCCGCGGGTCGGTCGCGCGCACGATCGCACCCAGCGACCCGGCCGCGCCGATGGCCGCCAGTCCGGCGACACCGGCACCGGCCACCAGCACCTTCGCCGGCGGCACCTTGCCCGCCGCCGTGACCTGACCGGTGAAGAAGCGACCGAACACGTGCGCCGCCTCCACCACCGCTCGGTAGCCCGCGATGTTGGCCATCGACGACAGCACATCCAGCGACTGCGCCCGGGAGATCCGCGGCACCGCGTCCATCGCCATCGCCGTGATCGGCCGAGCCGCCAGATCCTCCACCAGCTCCGGGTTGAGCGCCGGAGACAGCAACGCGACCAGTGTCGCGCCGTCGTCGAGGAGGGCGATCTCCTCGGTGCTCGGGGGGTTGACCTTGAACACGATGTCGCTGCTCCACGCGTCAGCTGTCGGCACCGACCGACGCACCGGCCTCGGCATACGCCTCGTCGGTGAACGACGCCCCCGCACCTGCGCCCGACTCGACCAGCACTCCGTAACCGAGGCCGATGAGCCTGCCGACCGTCTCCGGCGTCGCCGCGACCCGTGTCTCACCCGCGAGCGACTCAGCGACCACGCCGATCACGGCGGCGGTCACCGCCTCAGGCATGGCGGGCGCGCGCCTGGCCGTACCGCTCCATGACGTCGAGGATCCGCGTGCGGACCTCCGGGAGGGCGATCAGGTCGATGTTCGCCGCGAGGCTCTCCTGCAGGGCGGCCTCCAGCTCGACGGTCGACGCGGCCCGGGCCACGCGCTTGGCGCGCGCGAACGTGGCGGACGGACCGTGCGTCATCTCGAGCGCGACCTCGTGCGCACGGGCGACCAGGGCGTCGTCGTCGCAGACCTCGGCCACCATGCCGAGCCGAAGCGCCTCCTCGGCGTCGATGAACGCACCCGATGGCGATCATCCTCGTCGCCGCCGGGAGACCGATCAGCGACGGGAGGAGGTACGCACCCCGGCCACCGGGACCATTCCGAGATTGACGTAGCTCTCGGCGAACCGAGCGGACTGGCGGCCAGCCGCACGTCGCAGGAGAGCCCGAAGTCGAGCCCGCCCGCCGTGGCGGCCCCGTTGTACGCCGCGATCAAGGGCTTGGGCGCGGACCAGAGCAGGCGCACCGTGCGCTGCACGGCCGGCATCCAGGTGGCGCCGAGGTAGTCCATCAGCCCGTCGGGACCGTCGGACGTGTAGATCTCGAACATGTCCTTCACGTCCGCGCCCGCGCAGAACACGGAGCCGGTGCCGGTCAGCACGACCGCACCGACGTCGTCCGTCTCGGCCAGGTCGCGCACCGCGTCGCCGAGACGGGTCACCACGTCGGGCGTGACCGAGTTGCCCCTGCTCGGTCGATTCAGCCGAACCGTGCCCACTCCGTCCGTCGAGCTGACGACGATGTCATCCACCGTTCTTCACCGCTTTCGTCACGTTGTCCGGCGTGCTGGTCGGGCTCCGCGACCCACGAGCGGATGAGCTTCTTGATGTCCCCGCGGGCGATCTTGGACTCCCCCGAGGCGCGCGGGATGGGGTCGGGCGACAAGAACACGTGGCGCGGCCGCTTGAAGCCGGCGAGCCGCGACCGGAGCCATTCGTCGAGCTGTGCCGCGGTCGCGTCGCCCAGCTCCGTCGACGTGGACGTACGCCGCCGGCGTCTCGCCCCACTCGGGGTCGGGGACGCCCACGACGACCGCCTCACGCACGCCGGCGTGGGCCTCGAGCGCGCGCTCGATCTCGACCGGCTGGATGTTGGTCCCGCCGGTGATGATCGTCTCGCTCGCGCGACCGACGATGTAGACACGGCCCTCGTCGTCGAAGTGTCCGAGGTCGGACGTGCGCCACCAGCCGTCGGGCAGCAGCCGCTCGGCGTGCTCGGCCTCGCCGCCGATCAGCGCCGTCGCGACGCTCGGTGTCCGGATCACGAGCTCGCCGTCGACGCCGGGCTCGGGCCGGTCCAGGACCTGCCCGTCTGAGAGCACGCGAGAACTCGACACCCGGGATCGGGCGACCGATCGACGACCACAGCTCGGCGACTGCCCCATCTCGCCGCGGCTCAGCAGCGTCGTCGAGGCCGGCGCCTCGGTCTGTCCCCAGCACTGCACCATCGCGTCGGTGTGCTCGCTGACCGCCTCGAGAGCCGGGATTGCAGCCGGCTCACCGGCCAGCATCAGGCAGGAGAGCGCGGACGCCTCGCAACCGCGGCAGCTCCGACGAGCTGCTGACACGTCGCAGCATCGTCGGCACCGCGAACATCCAGGTGATGCGCTCGTCGGCGATGACTCGCAGCATCTCGTCGGCGTCGAAGCGCTTCGAGGATCACGTTGGTCCCACCGCACACGAGGGTCGGCAGGACGCTCCATCCGCCCGCGTACACCAGCGGCGCGACCTGCAGGGTTCTGGGCGCGAGGGTCGGGCCGCTGGTGCTCATGACCCAGGTGTTGCCGAGCATGGCCGCGCGGGCTCCGCGGTGGGAGATCGCGATGCCCTTCGGCTTTCCGGTCGAGCCGGAGCTGAACCGGATGTGGTACAGGTCGTCGGGTCCGACGGCGACGCCGATCGGCGCCGCCGAACCGCCCGACGACCAGGTCGTCGAACGACATCCACCCGTCTCGCGCGCCGATCACGCGTGCGCAGCGGTCCGTCGTCGGCGAACACCTCGTCGATCGCCGGCCGCGGAGTCGACGTCGGCCACGACGAGGCGCACGTCGGCGAGCTCGATGCATCGCCGCAGCTCGTGCGGGTGTGAAGCGAGGGTTCAGCGGGACCTTGACGAGGCCCGCCTTCAGGAGTGCGAACTCCAGCACGACGTACTCGAGGTGATTCTGGGCGACGTAGGCGACACGGTCGCCGGGTGCCAGCCCGAGGCCCACGAAGGCGTTGGCCAGCCGGTTGGAGTCCTCGGCCAAGGCGCCGATGGTCAGCCTGCGGCCGCCACCGGCCTCCTCGACCGCGATGTCGCGAGCAGGCCGGCGCTCGACCTGGCGCATGAGCTGGACGACCGTCTGTGCGACCGCCGAGGACGAGTTCGTCACGCTCAGTCCTGTCCGAAGCCGATCGGCATCGTCGCGAGCGACAACCCGCCGTCGACCACGATCGTCTGGCCGTTGATCGCCGCGCTCGCCGGCGAGACGAGGTAGGCCATGACGTCCGCGACCTCGTCGGGCGTCGGGTAGGCACCCGACGGCGTCTGGGCCAGCCACTGCTTCGCGTAGTCCTCCCAGGCGTCGCCGGCGTAGTAGCGGAAGGAGTCGGTGTCGATCGGGCCCGGGCAGACGCCGACCGTGGTGATCTTGTCCTGCGGCCAGCTCGATCGCGAGGTACTTGACGAGCGTCTCCATCGCGGCCTTGGCGGCGCCGAGCAGCGCGTGCCCGGGAAGGACCCGGAAGCTGTCCCAGCCCGAGACGGCCATGACGCGGCCGCCGTCGTTCATGTGCGGCGTCGAGAGCCGGACCAGGTCGAGGAAGCCCTGGACCGTGAGGCTCATGGTCTTCTCGATGTGACGCCCGTAGATCTGCGAGAGCGGCTTGAACGCGCTCGCCGCCGCGTTGGCGACGACGACGTCGAGGCTGCCGAAGCGCTCGACCGACTGGTCGACGAGCGACTCGACCGACTCGGTCTCGGCGACGTCGGCCTGGACGGCGAGGCGCAGTGCCGCCCAGGGCCTCGATCTGCGCGACCGTGTCCTTCGCTGCCTCGTCGTCCCGGCGGTAGTTGACGACCACGTTGGCCTTCTCGGCGCCGAGCTTCAGGGCGAGCCGCTGACCCATCCCGCGCGAGCCGCCGGTGATGATCACTGTCTTGTCCTGCATGCTCATGGTTCCAACCTCGTCTGCTCGTGGTCTGGTGGTCAGGTGCCTCGCTCGCGACCGCGTCGAGTCACGAGCTCATCGTGAGCCCGCCGCCGACGCACAGCGTCTGGCCCGTGACGTAGCTCGCCGCGTCGGAGGACATGAACTCGATGGCCGCCGCGATCTCCTCCGGGCTCCCCGGCACGGCGCAGCGGGATGGCGCGGACGATGCTCGACAGGAGCGCCTCGCCGCCCTGGCTCTCCAGCAGCGGGGTCTGGGTGACGCCCGGGGCGACGACGTTGACCCGGATGCCGAACCGGGCCCACTCGCGGGCCAGCGCCTTGGCCAGCGTCACGACGCCCGCCTTGGCCGCGGAGTAGACCGTCTCGCCGGACGTGCCGACCACACCGGCTTCGGAGCTCGTCAGGACGATGCTGCCGCCGCCGCTCTCCTTCATGACCCGGCCTGCCGACGGCCGACAGGTAGATCGCGGACATCAGGTTGACGTCGATGATGCGGCGCCAGTAGTCGGGCGTCTCGTCGAGGAAGCGGCGTGATGGCCGTCCAGCCGACGGTCGAGACGACGCGGTCGACCGTGCCGAGGGCGGCGACGGCCTCGTCGAGCAGCCGGTCGCAGGCGTCCGGGTCGGTCGCGTCCCAGCCCGCGTCGCCCAGGGCGACGATGTTCTCGTGCTCGGCCGCGAGCTCCTTCACGCCGCCCGGGTCGAGGTCGGCGGCCACCGTGCGGATGCCGCGGCTCGCGAAGAGCTCGGCCACGGCGCGGCCGATGCCCGAGCCCGCGCCGACCACCAGGGCGGTGCCGGGGCGGTCGGTCGTCGCGTCAGTCATGGTCAGGTCCTGTCGCGTCGGTCGTCGACGGTCAGTCGAGCTCGTCGTGCAGCCACGTCGAGGGCCTCGACGACGGGAGCCAGACCGAGGCTGGTGCCCAGCAGCAGGATGACCACCTGCTCGATCTCGCGAACGCTGGCGCCGGCCTCGCTGGCGCGGGTGCAGTGGACGCGGAACCCGCCCTCGTTGCTCGTCGCCGCGAAGCCGGTCAGGAGGGTGAGCTCGCGCTGCTTGGCGTCGAGCGGGCCGTGTGCGTCGGCCGCCACCCGAAGGCCGCGGAAGGCCGTCGCGACCTCGGGTGCCAGCTCGCGCAGCCTGTCGATTGAACGTGATGAACTCGTCCTGCTTGCTGAGGGGGTAGTCGAAGGTCACTGGTCAGTCCTTCTTCGGGTCGGGATGCGTCGGCGACACGACCGAGCGCGGGCAGGTGGTAGCCGTCGGCGTACTCGGCGCCGGCGGCGGCGATCGACGCCTCAGGAGCCCTGGCGTAGAGCCGGCGACGGCTGACGAACGTGCCCGACTGCCGACGGATGCGGATCGCGGCCTCCGTCGCGGCGACGAGCGAGACGGTCCCGTCGAGCAGCGGCGCACCGTCGACCTCACGGATCCCGTTGGCGTTGAGGAACGCGGTGAGGCGTCCGCCGGCTGGGATCACGACCTCGGCGCCCTTGTCGAGCGACGCGCGCGCGGCGGCCTCGAACGACGCGATGGCCTGTGCCCGCGCTGGTCCGGGTCGGAGAAGCACGCGTCCAGCTCGTGCGGGGTCAGGCCCATGCACTCGATGCTCGCCAGCCGGTCGCGGAGGCCGTACTTGGCGACGTTCTCCTCGAAGCGGCCGCCGAAGTACGGGTTGACGCCGACGAGGGAGAACGTGCTGCCCATCATGCAGGACGTCAGCATCGAGGTCTCCCCCAGACCGAGCACCGGGATGTCGACCATCGAACGCGCCTCGCGCAGGGCCGGGTCGAGGATGTTGCCGATCGCCACGGCGTCGTAGCCCTCCTGCTCGGCCTCGATGACCGAGTCGAGGATCGAGATCCAGTCGAGCGTCTCGAAGAACCGGAAGCTGTCGATGCGGCCCGACGCGGGTGCCGCGGAGGTCGACCTCGGTGTCGGGCGACTTGACCTCGTCGATGTAGGAGCGCAGGAACGGGAAGTAGTTCGGCGAGTACTCCTCGCGCGACATGCTCAGGTACAGGATCCTCGTCATCTCAGGCCACCCGCTCGAAGATGGCCGCGGCGCCCTGACCGCCGCCGATGCACATGGTCTCCATGCCGTACCGAGCCTCCGCGACGGTCCATCTCGCGCAGCAGGTTGGCCAGGATCCGGCCGCCGGTCGCGCCGATCGGGTGACCGAGCGAGATGCCCGAGCCGTTGACGTTGACCCGCTCGAGGTCCGCCTCGGAGAGCTCCCAGCCGCGGAAGCAGCCGAGCACCTGGGCGGCGAAGGCCTCGTTCAGCTCGATCAGGTCGATGTCCGACCAGGACAGCCCGGCGCGCTTCAGGGCCTGCTGGGCGGCCGGGACCGGCCCGATCCCCATCAGGTGCGGCTCGACGCCGGCCAGGGACCAGCTGACCAGGCGCGCGAGCGGTCGCAGGCCGAGCGCCTCCGCCTTCGCGGGCGTGGTCACGATCGCGACGGCGGCGGCGTCGTTCTGACCGCTGGAGTTGCCGGCGGTGACCGTGGCGTCCGGGCGTACGCGCGCCATCATCGGCGTCAGCCGGGCGAGGCTCTCGATCGTGGTGCCCGGGCGCGGGTGCTCGTCGCGGGTGACCGTGAGCGGCGTCGCCCTTGCGCTGCGGAACCGTGACGGGGATGGTCTCGTCGTCGAACAGGCCGGCCTCCATCGCCGCGACGGCTCGCGCGTGCGACCGCACGGCCCACTCGTCCTGCTCCTCGCGGGTGATGCCGTACTCGCGACCCACGTTCTCGGCGGTCTCGATCATCCCGCCCTCGACGGGGAAGCGATGCCCGCCCGAGTTGTGGCGCGGGTCGCGCGAGACGGTCGAGCAGCGTCGGCGCACCGCCGGCGTTCCAGCGCATGTCGGGCACGTAGTACTCGGCCTGGCTCATGCTCTCCGCGCCACCGGCCAGCACGAGGTCGGACCCGCCGGTCGCCACCTGCATGCAGGCGTACAGGACCGACTGCAGGCCCGAGCCGCAGCGTCGGTCGATCTGCAGGCCGGGGACCGTGATGTCGAGGCCGGCGTCGAGCGCCGCGATGCGACCGATCGCGGCCGCCTCGCCGTTGGCGTAGCCCTGCCCGAAGATCACGTCGTCGATGTCGCCCGACGTGATGCCGGTGCGCTCGACCAGTCCCTTGACGACCGTCGCCGCGAGCGTCCGTGACGGGCACGTCCTTGAACATGCCGCCGTAGCGTCCGACCGGTGTCCTGCACCGGTTCGCAGATGACCGCTTCCGTCATGCCTCGTCCTTCCATCGTCAGACGCTCGACTCTCCGCCGTCGACGGCGATGGTCTGCCCGGTGAGGAAGTCCGGCGCCCGCAGCGCGAGGTAGGTGACGATGTTCGCCAGCTCGTCGGGCGTCCCCATGCGGTAGGCCGGGATGCGACGCAGGACCTTGGCCATCGCGGCCTCGTCCTCACGCAGCTCGGCGTTGATGTCGGTGGCGAAGTAGCCCGGGGCGACGGCGTTCATCTGGGCGCCGAAGCGTGCCCACTCGGCCGCGACCGAGCGCGTGAAGTTGATGACCGCGCCCTTGGACGCGCAGTAGGCCGAGAACCCGGGACGGCCGAGCAGACCGAACACCGAGGCGACGTTGATCGCACGTCCCGATCCCGCCTCGGCGAACCGGCGGCCGGCCTCGCGGCTGCACAGGAACATGCCGCGCACGTTGGTGTCGAAGATGCGGTCCCACTCGGACTCGTCGAGGTCGACGAGGTTGACCTGCGCGGTGACCCCGGCGTTGTTGACGAGCACGTCGACGCGACCGAACTCCGAGGTCGCCGTCTCGAAGAGCTCCGCGACCGAGTCGGCGTCCGTCACGTCTGTCTGCTTCACGATGGCCACGCCGCCCGCGGACTCGATGAGCTTTCGGGTCGCTTCGAGGGGCTCCAGAGACCGGCCGGCCAGCACGACGCTCACGTCGGAGGCCGCGATCTCGCGGGCGATCGCCTCGCCGAGACCCCTGCCCGCACCGGTCACCACGGCCACACGACTAGACATGGAAGTAATATGTCTGACATCTAACGTGTAGTCAAGGTCAGTGGCGAAAGTGACCCTCGCGTGCACGGCACCGGCTCGTGACGCACACAGAGGCGTCGGCCCCGTCGATAGTGCGACGGAGACCCCCGGTCGAGCTCCGAGTGCGCCTCCAAGGCTGCACAGCGCCTGCTCGAGTCAGACGTGCGCGGGGAAGGGCGTGTGCCTCCTCCTCGAAGCCGTAGATCGACTTGACCTCGAGATACTCCTCCAGGCCGAACACGCCCATCGAGCGGCCGATGCCCGACTGCTTGTAGCCGCCCATCGGGGTGAAGGAGTTGGTGTTGGCGCCGTTGTAGGAGATCCGTCCCGCGCGCAGGCCGCAGGAGAACTCGTAGCCGCGCTTGCGGTCCTCGCTGAAGACGTAGCCGCCCAGCCCGAAGATCGAGTCGTTGGCGATGTCGAGCGCCTCCTCCTCGGTCTGGTAGGGCATGACGACCAGGACGGGACCGAAGATCTCCTCCTTGGCCAGGGTCATGTCGCGGGTCACGTCGGCCAGCACCGTGGGCTTGCAGAAGAAGCCGCGGTCGAAGCCTTCCATCCGGCCGAGGCCGCCGGTGACCAGGCGCCCGCCCTCGTCCAGGCCGATCTCGATGTGCTTCTGCACGCTGTTGAACTGCTGGGCGTGGACGAGCGGGCCGTGGGTCGTGGCCGGGTCGCGCGGGTCGCCCACGCGCATCCGGCTCGATCTCGTCCACCAGGAAGGGGATGATCTCGTCGACCTGGCTCTCGTGCACCAGGAGCCGGCTGGGGGCGTGGCAGGACTGGCCGGTGTTGGAGAACCCGCGCTCGATGTTCCAGCGGGCGGCCTTCTCCAGGTCGCCGTCGGTCAGCACGATGTTCGCCGACTTGCCGCCCAGCTCCAGGCAGACGCGCTTGACCGTCTGGCCGCCGCCTCGCCGACCGTGGCGCCCGGCGCCGGTCGAGCCGGTGAACGAGATCATGTCGACGTCGGGGTGGCGCGACAGGGCATCGCCGACGACGCTGCCGCGGCCGATGACGAGGTTGAAGACGCCCGGCGGCGTGCCCGCCTCGTCCATGACCTCGGCCAGGGCCACGCCCGAGGCGGGCGAGGCGTCGGACGGCTTCAGCACCATCGTGCAGCCGGCGGCGATGCCGTAGATCACCTTGATGACCGAGGTCTGGATCGGCCAGTTCCACGGCGAGATCAGCGCGCAGACGCCGATCGGCTCGCGCCGGACGATGGTGTCGGCCAGCTGCCGTTCGAAGGCGTAGGTGCGGATGCAGGTCGCGGGCGACCTTCATGTGCCCGGCCGGGCCGGTCACCTGCGCCTTCAACGAGACGGGCACGCCGACCTCTTGGGCGATCAGCTGGGCGAGGTCGGCCTCGCGGCGCTCGTAGGCGGCGATGATGCGGTCGATCAGCGCGATGCGCTCGTCGACCGATGTCTGGGAGAAGCTCACGAAGGCACGCTTGGCTGCGGCCACGGCGCGGTCGACGTCGGCCACGCCGCCCCCCGAGGTCACGGTCGCCCACGGCTCCTCGGAGGTCGGGTCGATCAGCGTCCGCGTCCCGTCGTCGGTGGGTGCGACCCACTGGCCGTCGATGTACAGCTGTCCAAAGTGCTCCACTTCATGCCTCCATTTGGGTTGCAAGCCTGCGCACCCGCGCCGGGCCGACAGGTTCGGCGGATGCGGGAATAGCGCATTGATGGCTCAAGAGCGATCGTTCCTGGCCAGAGACCGCGTCACCTGAGAGGTCCCCGTATGTTCACCCAGCAATATGTCTGACATCTGCGCGGTAGTCAATAGACGTCGACTGCTGCCACCGACATGCAGCACACCAGTCGAGCCCTGTGCTTCACGACCTGGCAGCGCGCTCGACAATCTGGCGCGCTCGAGCCACCACGGGTGCGTCCACCATGGCCCCGTCGATGACCGCGACGCCGTCCTGGGCCTGCGCCAGGACGCGCTCGCGCCCACGCAACCTCCTCGGCACTCGGACCCATCGCAGCGTTGACCGTGGCGACCTGCCGAGGATGGATGCAGAGCTTGCGCGCCGAAGCCCAGCTCGCGTGCCGTGAGCTAGCGTCGCTCTCGAGTGCCGCCTCGTCGTCGAGGCGGGTCGACACCCCGTCGACCGGCGCGGGAAGGCCTGCGACGGCACTGGCGAGCACGAGACTCCCCCGTGCGTACGACAGTGCGGCCTGCGATGCGGGGTCGACGCCGAGTGCGGCCGCGAGGTCGACGTTGCCGAGCGCGAGGCGCGCCACCGCTCCGCTCGCGGCCAACGCCTGCGCCGTCGCGACGCCCCGCGGCGTCTCCACGAGGCCGACGACCGGCGAGCCTGTCGAGCTCGTCCGCCACCCGGCGCAACGTCGTCGACGCTGTCAGTCTTGGGCAGCATCACCGGGACGCCGCTGCCGCGCAGCGCACGCAGCTCACCCGCGATCCACGGGGTCCCGACGCCGTTGACACGGACGATGCAATCGTCGTGACGTGACCGCCCAGTCGACCACGGCCCGCGCGAGGCCTCCTTGTCACCGGGAGCCACGGCATCCTCCAGGTCGAGGATGGTGACGTCAGCGCCCGACGCCTGGGCCTTCGCGAAGCGATCCGGTCGATTGCCCGGCACGAACAGGAAGCTGCGGGCGTGCTCCACCGCGGCACGCCTCGAGGACTCGCTCACGCTGCGTCCACCTCGAGTGCCCGGTCAGATGTCAAGCCGAACTCCTCGCAGGTTGGAGTACGCGCCGCGCATCCATGGAAAGGGGGCGGTCGCGACACGCAATCGTGTCATCTGTAGGACAGTATGGGTAGACAGATAGGTTTTGACAGATGCCCGGCGGCACGTGGCGGCAGCGCACCACCGCCACGATTGGAGAAACAGACACATGGCGACGATCGACGCGGCGGACAAGCGGTTCCAGGCAAACAAGGTGACCCGGCCCCGCGACCAGGTGGAGTCACAGCTGCGCGAAGCCATCCTCGAGGGTCACTTCGCCCAGGGCGAGAAGCTGCCCGCCGAGACCGAGCTGGCGCAGCAGTTCGGCGTCAGCAGGCCCACGGTGCGCGAGGCGCTCGGCGCACTCGTCAGCTCGGGCCTCATCCGCAAGATCCCCGGCGTCGCCGGCGGCAGCTTCGTCAACACCGTCACACCGGACTCGCTCAGCCAGATGCTCAGCGAGTCCATGGACACCATCGTGCGCATCGGCGCACTCAGCATCGACGAGATCACCGAGGTGCGACGCGTCCTCGAGATCCCCGCTGCCCAGTGGGCGGCCCGCAACCGCAGCCAGGACGACATCGACGAGATGAAGCGCGTGGTCGAGATCCAGAAGACGACCACGATCGACGACCCGGACATCCCCTCGTACGACCTACGCTTCCACACGACGGTCGGCCGGGCGTCGGGCAACCGACTGCTCGAGGCCTTCATCGCCGCCGTGCACGACGCGACTCACCCGGCCCAGTTCCTCGACGTGACTCCCGAGGTCGCGCAGAAGACCGTCCGGCAGCACATCGCCATCGTGAAGGCGATCGAGGCCGGCGACCCGGCCATGGCCGGCGAGGCCATGCGCAAGCATCTGGACTTCGTCCTGCGCTACTCCCACAAGCAAGTGACGTAAGGCCACCCGCGGTGCCATCCGGCGCGCCTGACTCGGGGTCCGACTCACCGGCGATGCGCCAGCGGTGGACCATGACCCCCGAAGCAGCGAGCAGCGCGGCCGGGGCGACGAAGGCCGCGGCAGCGCCCGCCGCACCTGCCAGAGCCGCGACACCGAGCGGCACGATCGTCTGGCCCAGGCGGTTGCCGACCATTCGGACGCTCATGGCCGTCCCCCGGACGCTGGGACGCACCGCACCGGCCACCCACGCGATGGCGATCGGCTGGCACAGGCCGATGCCAAGTACCGCTGCCGACCATGAGCAGGTACAGCCCAGGCACGGAGCTGACGAACGGCACGCACGACAGGCTCAGGGCGGCGAGACCTAGAGCACACCGTCAGGAGGCGTTCGCCGGTCGAATCGACGCAGCAGCCTGACGAGGACCAGCCGCACCACGACCGACGCCAGCCCGTGGGCGGCGATGAGGAACCCCACCTGGCGCGCCGAGATGTCGTGCAGCTCGCCGATAGGCCGGCATGAACGCCACCAGCAGGTCGGCGGCCGAGAGCACGGAGAAGCCGACGACGATTGCCGTCGTGACGCTGCGTGATCCCAGCACCTCGGCAAGAGCCGCTCGGCCGCCTTCCGCGACCGTGGGTGGACGGTTGGCCAAGGCTCCGGGGCGTCGGACGAGCGAAATCGAGACCGACGGAGCTCACGCCGGCGAGGACGAGCCCCACGGCATACACGACTCGAAGCTGGCCTGCATCGTGCCCGGTGCCCGACGAGATGAGGACGCCGGCTACCGCCGGTGCCGCGAACATCGTGATCGACGTCAACAGGGTGAAGGTCGCGAAGCGGCTGTCCCGCCGCTCTGCATCCACCCCCCGGGCGATGACCGTCTGGCTGGCGACGATCACCAAGAGCTGGGCGAGACCGAGTGTTGCGCTGGCGACGGCGAGCCAGCCTGGCTCGGCGCGACGAGGAGCAGCACCAGGGGCGGGAGGAGGAGCAGCGAACCAGCGAGCAGGAACGGTCGCTCGCCGCGGCGGTCGATGGCTCGACCCAGCGGGATGCACGCGCCCAGCGAGATGACCGAGTAGGACGCGACGATGAGGCCCAGCTGCGAAGGCGTCGCGTCCAGTGCCAGCGCCTGATACGAGATGACCGGCCGGACGACGAAGATCACGAACTGCGTGGCTGCTGTGGCAAGCAGCACGCGCGGGAACCAGCCGGTCACTCCCTGCCCCGCGAAGAACCCTGAGCTGACGCGGCCACGCCTTCGCCCCGGCCAGCACTGGCCTGCGCCGTGCAGGGATCGCCTTCAGACGGTCTTGACGATGTAGACGTCGCACGGCGCGTGGGCTGCCACGCTGGTGGCGACGCTGCCGAGGATCCGGCCCACACCCTGGACACGCCGGTTGCCCACCACGATCAGGCAGGCATCGAGTCGTATCGCCTCGTCGACGAGGGCGGTAGCGGGCTTGCCCTGCAAGGGGCGGCTGGCGACGGTGGGCACGACGCTGCGCACCTCGGTGGCCGCCTGGGCGGCGATAGCCTCGGCCACCTCGCCAGAGGTGACACCGGCTGGCTCCCGGCCGGTCGGGGATCTCCTCCACCGTTGCCTTGTCGACAGCGGTGAGGACGTGGAGCTCCGCTCCCATGCTGACAGCCAGCTCGGCTGCCCGGCGTGCGGCACGGCGTGAGGATTCGCTGCCGTCGACTCCCACCAGGATGACATTGGCCATTGTTTGGAACTCCTTCTTGCTTCAGCGCGGACTATCGGGCGACGTATCCACCGTCGACGGGAAGTGCCACGCCGACCACATAGCTGGAGCCGGGGCTGCAGAGCCACAGCACGGCAGCGGCGATCTCCTCGGCCGTACCCATCCTTCCGATGGGCGCACCTGCGGCCGCGTCGGCCTCGGTGAGATCGCCGCCGTCGATCATGCCGTCCACCATCGGCGTGCGTATCGTGCCCGGGCAGATGGCGTTGACGCGCACGCCACGAGGTGCGTACTCGAGGGCGACGCTGCCGGTGAGCCCGATGACGCCGTGCTTCGAGGCGTGGTAAGCCGCGCGGCCAGGGTTTCCGACCAGTCCTCCGAGCGAGGAGTTGTTGACGATCGCGCCCGACCCCTGGGGGCCCATCACGCGGAGCTCGTGCTTGATGCTCGCCCAGACGCCACGCAGGTTGATTGCCTGGATGCGCTCGAACTGCTCGAGGGACTCCTCTGCCGCATCCGTGGCCGGCACCATGATGCCGGCGTTGTTGAAGGCCATGTCCAGACGGCCGTACTGGTCGACTGCGGCGTTGACGAGGTTGGCAACCTGGTCCTCTTCCGCGACGTCGCAGCGCACGCCCAACACGTCGTACCCACTCGAGGTCAGCGTCGCCGTCGCCTCCTCGAGCGCCGCCTCGTTGATGTCGCCGAGGACAACGTTGGCCCCACTCTCCGCGAACGCTGTCGCTGCCGCCAGGCCCATTCCCATGCTGGCGCCAGTCACCAGAGCCACCTGGCCATTGAAGTCGTACGTTGGATTCACAGCTCTTCTCCTCCGGCGAGCGGGCGTCCGCGCATGCGTCACTACCTAGAATATGTCGGACAGTAGAGATTCATGTCAAGTTATTTGCTTCCTACCTCTTGTCAAACATCGGACGATTGCAACGGCGATGAGCAGTGTGATTGTCTGCGAGGTAGTCGCATAGCTCCCTGTCGTCGCGGGTCCGCCGCGGCTCAGCGGACGGTGCATGGGAAGGCAGCAATGAGGATCTGGTTCCAGCTGATGGCCTCCGAGCACCGGAGCCCCGGGTTCATCTCAGCAGTGCAGGAGCAGCTCGACCGGGTGGTGAGCACCGACACCGAGGTGGTCGTGCGCGGAACGACGCACGGGGCGTTCTCCGACCAGTTCCGCCTCCTGTTCCACTACGACGAGCGCGAGATCATCACTCATGGGCTGCAGGCCCAGCACGAGGGCTTCGACGTCTACGCCATCGGCAACTCGCTGGATCCAGGCGTCACCGCGCTGCGGGAGATCCTCGACATCCCGGTGGTCGTCCAGATGGAGGTCTCGAGCGCTGTCGCTTGCATGACCGGCGAGCGTTTCGGGATCGTCGCGACCAACGAGAAGTTCAGTCCCCGCTACCGCGAGATCGTCCGAGGTTACGGGCTCGAGAGTCGATTGGTGGGCGTCGATTCCGTGCGCTTCGACTACCTCCCGCGTATCCACGAGGGGTTCACCGATTCCGACCGTCGCTGCAGCCGTCGTCGAGGCCTACAAGGCATCGGCCCGGCGCCTTATCGCGCAGGGCGCCGACACGATCTTCGGCACGGGCGTTCACACGACCATGGCCGCGAGCGCCGGGCTGCGTGAGGTCGACGGCGTCGTCATCCAAGACACGTACGCACTCCTCGTCCGCTTCGCCGAGACCGCCGCTGCAATCCGCGCCTACACCGGGCACTGGACCAGTCGCGGACCTCTGTACGCCAGGCCGTCCCCCGAAATCCTGGCCAGGGCTGAGCAGATGTACGACATCCCGTTCTTGTCGCTGCCAACCGAACGGGAGGACGCGATACAGGAGTGAGATACCCGACTTCGAATCTCATCGTCCTCGGAGGGAGCATGGACGGTGCGTCGTCGCCGCTGAGCCCGCGTTGGTGCGCGAGGATCATGGTCTCTGAGATCTCGGACCACCTCGGCGGGACCGCCGCGCTATCACATGGTCGAGGGCTCGCGTCTCACAGCCTCCGCGCTCTCAGCTGGGACTTGTTCTACTTCGCGTCCTCGTACCACTCCGCCATCATCTGGCTCTGGTCGGCGTCGGGTCCGAAGCGTTCGACGGCACGGTCGACGAACTGCTGGACCAGGTGCCCGATGGGCGTGTCGTGATGGAGGTCCTCTGCGAGCTGGTTGGCGAGACGAAGGTCCTTGTCGAGCAGCTGGAGGGTGAAGTTCTGCAGCTTGTAGGGCTCCTCGGGAGTGCCTCCCATGAGCATCTTGGGGTAGGTGTTCTCGGTCGCGTAGTTGCGCGCGGAGCCTCGGTTGATGACGTCGACGATCACCTCCCGCGAGATCCCGGCGACCTCGCCGAGGCGGATCGCCTCCATCGCGGCGAACCGGTTGCAGCTGTTCAAGAGGTTGTTGACGAGCTTGGCGGTGTGGCCGGCGCCGAGCAGGGCCCACGTGGATGACGTCCTCCGTGACCGCGAGCAGCAGCGGCTTGACCCGCTCGAAGACCTCGTCGCTGGCCCCCACCATGAGCGCGGCCGTCCCGGCCTCGGCGCGGCTCACGCCGCCGCCGATCGGTGCGTCGCAGAAGTCGATCTGCCGGGCCGACAGCGCCTCGATGATCTCGCGGTCGGTTGTCGGCGTGCCGGTCGTGGTGTCGATGACGACCGATCCCGGCTGCAGGAGCTCGGCCAGCTTGCCCTCGCCGACCAGCAGGTCGAGCACGTCGGCGGGTCGGGGCAGCGACAGGAAGACGTACTGGCACGTGGCGGCGATCTCCTCGAGCGAGGAGAAGGTCGCGCCCCTCTCCACGAGGCGCTCGGCCACCGCAGGGTTGCGGTCGTTGACGTGCAGCTCGTAGGAGTCGACCAGCCTGCTGGCGATCGCGGAACCCATGGCTCCGACACCGATGAAACCCACTGCCTCTGACATGTGTTGACTCTCCTCGTCGCTGTGAATGATGCGTTCGACTGCGGCGGCGTCGCAGCCGGCACAGCGGTTGATCGCGTTCAGTCGAACTGAACGACCCCCTTGCCGGCGTCCTGCTTGTCGAACTCCCGGTAGGCCTCCTCGATCTGGTCGAGCCGCCAGCGGTGGCTGAACAAGTCATCGATCGGGCAGCCCGTTGCGTGCGACGAACTGAGCGCATTCCTGCTGCCCGATGAGCGACATCGACCACGAGGTCATGACGGTCATCTGGGAGCGGTGGAACTCCATGACGTCGAACCGGACCTCGCCGCCGAGCCCGACGACGCAGAAGCTGCCCCAGGGCGCCAGAGCCTGGAGCCCAGCGGACGCCGCCGCCGAGGATCCCGAGGACTCGAGGACGGCCTGGGCACCCTCGCCGTAGGTCAGGTCCTTGATGGCGGACACGGCGTCGACCTCGCCCGGGTTGATCGTCTCGACCGCACCGAAGCGCTTGGCCTGCTTGAGCCTGTTGGGTTCGAGATCGACCGCGATGACCTTGGCGCCGAGAGCCGCGGCCAGCATCGTGGCCGAAAGCCCGACCGGTCCCTGACCGAAGATCGCGATCGTCGCGCCGCCGAGGTCGCCGAGTCGTTTCAGGCCGCCCCACGCGGTACCGGTGCCGCACCCGATGGCCGCGCCGGCCTCGAAGCTGAGCCGGTCGTCGAGCTTGACGAGGGTCGAGGCCGGCACCTTGAGGTACGGCGCGTGGGCATCCGTTGCCGTTCATCCCCAGCACGGTGACGGGGACGTTGATGCACATCTGCGTCCACCCGCTGCGGCACTGTGCGCAGGCGCCGCAACCGACATAGTGGTGCACCATGACCCGGTCGCCGACCGATCGCCATGATCTCCGGGACACCGGGACCCACCGCGTGCACCACGCCCGCCGGCTCGTGCCCGGCGATGATGTTGCCCGAGGCGTAACGTGTCGTTGCTCGGCCCGCGGTAGTACTTCAGGTCGCTGCCGCACATGCCCGAGGCCCGGATCGCCACCACGACCTCACCCGAGCCCGGTGTCGGGTCCTCGACGTCCTTGAGCGCGACCTGTCGCTCTCCCAGGAAGACTGCCGCTTTCATCTCTCAGCTCTCATGTCAGACGTCAGCGGCTGGCCTGTGCTGCGCCGGGCCGCGAGCGAGTAGACCGCGACCGCCACCAGACAGGATGCCGCCGTAGATGATCTGGGTCCACGCGAACGGCACGCGTCAGCACCTGCGTCGCGTTGCTGATGACCGTGAGGAACACCGCGCCGAGGGCAGCGCCGACGAAGGTTCCGCGACCGCCCGTGAGCACCGCGCCGCCCAGGAAGCAGGCCGCGAAGGCCGGCAGCGCCAGCCCCAGGCCCACGTCGTTGCTGCCGACACCGACCTGCGCCGCGAGGAAGATGCCGCCGACCACGGCGCCGAGGGCTGCCACGATGTAGCCGAGCGCCTTGACCCTGCCTACGGGCACGCCAACCCGGAGGCTCGACTCCTTGCGAAGACCGACTGCGCGGCTCGACAGACCGCCACCGGACCGGAACAACCAGACGTCCATGGCCAGCGCGACCAGGACGAACGACCACGAAGCCGATCGGCACGAAGCCCATGGCGCGCGACAGGTTCAGACCCAGGTTCACGTCGATCGCTCCCCCGGGCTGGGGACGCAGGAGGATGCAGACGCCGGTCACGATGCCGAGTGTTCCGATCGTGGCGATGAGCGGACTGACCTCGAAGTACTGCGTGAGCAGCGAGTTGAACAAGCCGACCAGGACGGCGGCCGCCAGGATCACGAGCGACTCCGAGACGCATCGCGCCCAGGGAGCCTGTGTCGAGCAGGAAGGAGGCCAAGACGACGCTCAGCGTCGTGGTTGCCCCGATCGAGATGTCGAGCTCCCCGACGAGGAGGCAGAACTGCTGGCCGATCGCGATCCACACGAGTGGCAGGGCGGACAGCAGGATGTTGTTGAGGTTGAAGGACTCGAAGAAGAGCGGCGCACGCGCGCCGGTGTAGACCGACAGCAGGATGGTGAGCACGGCAAGGACGCCCACCGGCACCCATGGCGAGACGAGGAGACGGGCGAAGCGTTTGACCGCCTGCGACTCCTCCTCGGCGATCTGTTCGGGCTTGTCGGTCGTGCTGACGAAGCGGCGGACGATGCCGGACTCGGTGAGGTCGCCAGAGGCCTCGTCGATGATCGAGCCGTCGGCCACGATGTAGACGCGGTCACACAGCCCGGCGAGCTCGCTGGAGTCCGAGGAGTTGACGAGCACCGCGACGCCTTCCTCGGCGACGCGGGTGATGAGGCTGTAGATGTCGAGGCGGGCCTTCGCGTCGACGCCCTGGGTCGGCTCGTCGATGATGAGTACTTCGGGCTGCTGCAGCGCGGCACGCGAGAGCACGACCTTCTGCTGGTTGCCGCCTGAGAGCGCGCCGATCGGCTGGAAGGGCGACGCGATCACGATGCCGAGGTCCTTGACGACCTGGCGGAAGCGCGGCAGGCCTCTGCGAGGGGAGGTTCAGCCCCGCCGGGCCGAGCTCGGCGCCGAGCTGGATCGTGCTGTTGTCCGCGACCGTCATGGAGGGAAAGACGGACTCGGCGACCCTGTCGCCGCTCTGGAAGTTGACGCCGGCGCGTCAGGCTCCGCTCGGGCTTGCCGGAACGTCCTTGCCGTTGACTCGCACCGAGCCTGCCTTGCGACCGACGCCGACGAGGGCGCGGAGCAACTGTCGCTGACCGCTGCCCTCGGCGCCGGCGATGCCGACGATCTCGCCACGTGCCCACCGTGATCGAGACCGGCCCGACACCGGTGGCCTCCAGCCCTTCGACCTCGAAGACCGGTGGTCGGTCTTCGGGGGCGACCACGGGTCGCGGCGGGAACTCGAGATCGACAGGCGCGCCGACCATGAGCTCGACGATGTGGTCGACGTCCCAGTCCATGCTGGCGTGGGTGCCCTGGATGACGCCGTCGCGCAGGACCGTGAGCCGGTCGGCCAGGCGGCGAACCTCCTCGAGCCGGTGGCTGACGTAGACGATGGCGCAGCCCTCGTCGCGGATCTGGCGGATGAGCGTCTGCAGCCTCTCGGCGGCGGGGACGTCGAGGACCGCGGTCGGCTCGTCGAGCAGCAGGACCTTGGGTTCGTGAACCACCGAGCGCACGACCTCGAGCATCTGGCGGCCGCCGGGGCCGAGGTCGCCGACACGGTCGCCTTCACCGAACGGGAGGTCGAAGTTGCTCAGCAGCGTTCCGCAGATCCTTGGGAGCGTCCTCGCCGAGGCAGTGGAAGGACAGCTCGAGGTTCTCCGCCACCGTGAGGTCGTCGACCAGCGAGCTGTCCTGGTAGGCGGTCATCAGGCCGAGACGCCGGGCGTCTCGCGGTCCGCCGTGGCCGAGCTCGGCGGAGTCGATCCGACACGCCCGGTGTCGGGGGTGATCAGCCCGGCGGCGGTCTTGATCATCGTCGACTTGCCGGACCCGTTCTCGCCGACCAGGGCGTGGACCTCACCAGGGCGGCACTCGAAGCTGACGTTGTTGAGGGCGACCACGCCCGGGTACGTCTTGGTGACGCCTGTCAGCGTCAGCCCGGCCGGCGTCGTCTCGGGCTTGACGGGTCCTCTCGGCCACGTCGGAGATCACGTCACTCACTTCTAGATTCCTTTGCTTCGATCGGCTGGAGCGCCTGGGGCCGGCGGCCGGGTCGATCTCCGACGGAGAGCGACCCGGTCCCGCGGGTCGTTTCCGTTCAGCTGGCGCATCAGTGCTTCAGCGACTCGTTCTGGTCCTGCGGCTCGAGCGTGCTGCCGATGAAGGCAGCGTCGTTGACGTTCAGGTCGATGCTTGTCGATGACATCCGCGAGGTCGGTCAGCGTCATCGGGTACATGATGGTGTTGCCCGACGCCTTCTTGCCGTCGGCGATCTCGATCTCCGTCTGGAGTCCCACGTCCTGGAGCCAGACGATGGCGGGAGCCACCCAGACGTCGAGGTTGAACCCCTTGGCCTTCGCCTCCTTGTACGCCTTCGCCGTTCCGACGGTGCTGGAGGCAGTGAGCACGAACGTCGGGATGTCCTTGCTCGCCGGCGTCCTCGTAGGCGTGGATGAAGTCCTCGGCGAAGGTGTCGTAGACGATGACGTCGGGCTTGGTGCCCGACGCCAGCAGCGCCGCGGCAGCCTTGACGGTGCCCTGCGGCGTCCACTCGGTGTTGCCGTCGTAGACCTGCTTGACTCCCGCTGCCTTCAGTGCCTCCTTGACGCACGGCTGCCAGACGCCGGCGAAGGCGTTCCCGGCCGGTCCCGTGAAGAGTCGCGTACGTCGGGTTGGTGTCTCCCTTGGCCTTCAGGTAGGCGGCGAGCTTCTCGGCACCACCGTTCTCGTTCCACATCTTGCAGATGGACGCGTCCACGTTCACCGTGAGCCTCTTGGCGACGTCCGGGGCGAGCGCGCAGCAGCCGTTGACGACCGGGATGCCCTTGGCCTTGGCCTGCTCGATGACCGGCCCCGCCTGGTTGCCCAAGGCGCCGTAGATGCTGAGGATCAGGTCGCTTCCCTGACCGATCGCCGAGCGCCAGTCGGCGAGGTACTTCTGGACGTCCACGTCGCTGGCGAAGTGGAGGATCCGCTTGATGGCTCCGGACTTGATGGCCATCGCAACGGTCTCTGCCCGCGACATGCTGTAGAACGTGTTGACCTGGTCGTCGACGATGGCCAGCGTGTAGGTGCCCTGGCCGGTCTGGCAGTCGTCCTTGGCGAGGCACTTGTTGAAGATCTTGCGCTGGGCGGCCGTCAAGGGCTTCGAAGAGGTCATCATCGCCTGCTGGATCTCGGGCGGCAGCGCGTTCACGTCGAGCCTCGGTGTTGAGGACCTTGCTGGCCATCTTCTTGAGGGTGGCCTGGTCCGGCTGTCGGGTAGGCCGTCTTGGCGTAGGACGCCTTGTCGGCGCCTCGCCCGGAATCGCCGCGATCGACGACCACAGGCCGCCGTGAGCGGCGACGAGCGCGACGACGACCGCCACGATGCCGGTGCCGCGCCGCAGGACGCGCCTTCTGGTTGTGGTGTTCATTCGATTCCTTCGGCGTTGTAGTGACGATCCCGAGTCGTGGCGTTGCATGTCGGTGGTAGCTGGGCGCTGAGCTGGATCACGGGACGCCGCGGTCGGGCGGCCTCGGGTGCAGGCTGCTGAACGCCTTGGCGGGAGACCCGGGCGATGGCTCCGGCCGCGACCGCCAGGACCAGCAGCACGCCTTGGACCAGCACGCGCACGCCGGCATCGAGGCCCTGGAGCGTGAGTGCCTGGTCGAGCGTCTGCAAGCAGCGACGCAGGCCGCGACCAGCGAGGAGACGCTGGCAGGTCCGCCAGCTGAACACGGCGCCGGCGATCGCAACGGCGGTGAGGGTTGTGAGCTGGTAGGTCGATCCCAAGGTGGGATCGGGGGTCCGCACGAATCCGGCCGTCAGCAGCCCGGCCACAGCGTACAGCGCACCCGCAGCGGCGAACGTGGCGATCTGCACCACCTGGACGCGGATGCCGAGCAGTCGAGCAGCGACCTTGTTCGCTCCTGCGGCGGACACGGAGCGTCCCGACGCGTGTGCGGATACAGGACGAAGCCCGCGACGAGGCGATCGACGACCGCGATCAGAAAGATCGCGTTGATGCGCGCGAAGTCGCTTGCGACCGATGTCGATCAGCCACGACGGTGCAGAGCCGTTCTCGGAGTACGTCTGACCCAGCCACACGATCAGCACGCCGGCCAGGAGTGTGTTCATGGCGAGCGTGACGATGATGGAGTTGAGTCGCACGACCGACACCAGCACGCCGCTGAAGGCGCTGATGGCCGCGCACACGACGATCGCCACGACCGCGGTGACGGCCGTCCCGATCTGGTTGTCGTAGTGCACGCTCATCGCCGCCGCCAGCGTCATGTACGCCGGGACCGAGAGGTCGATCTCACCCAGCATGACGATCAGCAGCTGACCGATGCTGGCGACGAGCAGGCAGCCCGCGAGCGCCGTGATGAGCTCGAGAGACGCCGGCTTGAAGGTGCCGGGCTGCACGATGGCCGCCGCGACGACCGTCATGGCCAGGGCGTACCACGCGATCATGTAGCGGCCCGGACGGCGGTACCGCAGGTCCACGAGTCCGGCGCGATCGTGCGCTCCGGTCCTGACGCTCACCTCAGAGACTGTCACGACCTACACCTCCTTCGCTGCGGTTGCTTCTTGCACCTCGGCTGCGACCACTCGATCGGCCGCATCGATGGACAACGTGACGCCCGACACACATAGGACCACATGTTGACAGAGTGCGCAAGAGTCTGTCTTCTTGTGGCTTTAGTCATTTGTCTGACCGTTAGACCTGAGACTGGCTCACGGCGTGGGCCCCCGGCGTGGCGGCACGACGTGGAGCGTTCACGGCCAGGCCGCACGACAGGCCGCCGACGGTCCAGCTGGTCACTGGGCCCGCCGGCTCAAGTGCGCAGCAGGGGCCACTCAGGCACCGCCCGGGTCGCCAGGCAGTCGATCCCGTGCTCGGAACATCCTGCCGCGGGACTACCCGCTTAGCGCCGCGCTCCCACCATCACGGTGGAGTGCACGCACGGCTGGTCACCGGTGACCCGCCAGGCGTGCTTGGTTCCTCGCTGGATGAAGGTGTCGCCAGCCTTGAGCACCGTCTCTGCCTCCTCGAGCACCACGACGCACTCGCCCGAGAGGATCGTGATGATGTCGACACTGTCCGTCTGATGCATCCCGGGGTCCGCGTTCGTGCTCGACGTAGGACTCGGCGGCGCCGGCCGCGGCCATGGACGCCTCGTAGCCGTCGGGGTTGTACTCCCAGGAGCTGTCCGGGGGGAAGGTCGCAAGGACGTGGGTGAAGCCGTTCGGCGGCGGCGGGATCACGGCCTCGGTCCCGAGCGTGTTCTCGTCGTTCACGTGAGGAGGACACTCCTGGATCTGCCAGATCTGGTTCAGGACGAACGCGTCGGTGACCAGCCGTGTCTCGGTGAAACCGTCGCTCACGATCGTGGACTTGCCGTTCTCGTCGAGACCCGCGACCACCCGACGCACCCGCACGTCGTCGAACTTCCCAGCCATGTCATGTCCTTTCGGCAAGACTGCCGACGTCGCAGTACGCGTTCGCGGCAGATGTCGTCGGACGACTCGGTCGTCGTCCACCGTGACAGCGATCACAGCACAAGTCTGATCAGCCACGCAAGTGTCTGATGTTTATACCGTCAGGTATTGGTTTGACCGAGCGGCCCTCGCAAACGTGCACCGCCGCCCGCGAGATCCCGCGAGTTCTAGCTCTGTGCGATCAGTCGTCGAGCAGCTCTGGACGGTCGCGGTGATGGAGCCATCCAGGTTGGCGATCCTCTCGGCTGCGTCGCCGTCCAGCCGACCGAGAACCACGATGCCGCGGTAAGTAGGACTGGTCGCCGTAATAGAAGACGAGGTTGTTGCCGGGGGCGTAGTACCCGACGTCTCCCACGTCGGGGTCCGCACCGTCTGGCTGGCCATCCAGGGATAGCGGCAACGGCAGTGGCCCGGTCTTCTCGACCGAGCCGTGATCGATCATCGTCGACCGTCACGGGCAGTTGGGCAACCAGGTCGCGGCCAGCGGCGCTGTCGGAGAGAGTGGCGTGGAACCGTTGGTCGCCTACCGTGATCTGAATCTTCATGCGGTCCTCCGGGGTGGTAGCGGAGTTGGGCGTGGTCTCACGGGTTGGTGAGAGCGGTGCTGGTGGCTGCTGGTCACTGCGCTCACCTGCGGCCCCACAGCTGGTCATCGCCAGGACAACGACTGCAGTGAAGAGCACACTCGGCACGCTGCGAGCGACCATCATCGACTTTCCGCCGACAGAGTGGGACGGCGTGTTGCCGACCCAGCGCGCCTGGTGCGGGCGCCCGGGCGGGCGTTCAATCGATGTAGGGCAGAGTCCGCGCGGTGGTGAGATCCCACATGACGGACTTGCGGTCGCGTGTACTCCAGGACCGCCTCGAACCCGTACTCGATCCCGTATCCGCTGGTCTTCATCCCGCCGAGCGGCAGGGTCGGGTGCGCGGCTCGGTAGGTGTTGACCCAGACGGCGCCCGCTTCGAGGTTCTGCGTCAGGTGCTGAATGGCCATCGCGTCGTTGCCCCAGACCTGGGCACTGAGCCCGAACTCGGAGGCGTTGGCGCGAGCGAGCGCCTCGTCCACCGTGTCGAACCTCAGCAGGCTGGCCATCGGCCCGAACGCTTCCGTCGCGAGCGGCGGGATTGTCGTCCTCGACGTCGGCGAGCACGGTCGGCTGGTAGAACGCGCCGCCCTCCAGTGGTTCCCAGGTCGCCGGGGCGCCGCCGGCCAGCCGAGTCGCGCCGGCAGCCACGGCTGCCGCCACCAGTGAGTCGACGTTGCTCGCGCTGGCGCTTGCTGATCAGGGTGCTCATCTGCGACGCCGCGTCCGTGGGCATTCCGACCCGGATACTTGCCGGCGAACTCGGCCACACGTGCGCACACCTCGTCGTAGATGGAGCTGTGCACCAGGATGCGCGAGCCGGCGACGCAGCTCTGCCCGCTCTTCACGAAGTTCGAGTGGACCGCCGACGGGACGGCGAAGTCGAGGTTGGCGTCCGGCAGCAGGATGACGGGGCTCTTTCCGCCCAGCTCCAGCACCACCGGGATGATGTTCGCGGCGGACTGCCGGATCACTGCACGCCCGGCCTCGACGCTGCCGGTGAAGGACAGCATGCCGATGCCTTGTTCTCCATCAGCATCGGTCCGACGACGTGGCCACGGCCCGTGACGACGTTGAGAACGCCCGGCGGGATGCCCGCCTCGAGGGCCAGCTCGATCAGCGTGAAGACCAGCAGCGGTGTCGACTCCGGCGCCTTGAGCACCATGCAGTTGCCGGCCACCATCGCCGGGGCTGCCTTGAGGCCCACCATGACCGCGTTGGCATTGAACGGCGTGATGGCACCCACGACGCCGTACGGCTCCGGGACTCCGTAGGCGATCCGGTTGGGGAACTGCGAGTACGTGTGGCCCTGGATCTTGTCGGCCATCCCGGCGTAGTAGCGGATCAGACGCACGCTGGTGTCGATGTCGCCGAGAGCCTCCCGGCGCAGGTGTCCCACGTCAGCGATCTCGAGGTCCGCGAGCTGCTCGCGACGCTGCTCGATGAGGTCGGCCCAGCGGAACATCATCGCGCCGCGGACGTCGGGCGCCACCTGCCGCCACGTCTGCTCGTACGTCGACCGCGCATCGGCGATGATCTCGTCCAGGGTCGCGGCATCCACCTCGAGCACTTCGCCCAAGGGCTCCCCGGTCGCCGGGTTCTCCAGGGGCAGGTACTCCCCCGTCGACGGCAGGACGTGGCCCCGCGCGGAGATGTAACCCGCACGCTGGCGGGCGTCGACGATCGTCATGTTCTCTTCCTTCTGTAGCGAGATCTGGGTCGAGGAGACGGCGGGCGTGACCCGGCTCCGCGGGCGCTTAGGGAAGCCGGACCTCGGGCGTGATCGGGAACTCCGAGCTCTGGAACCTGGAGAGCTCCGGGTCGTGGTTCATCAGGACGCGGTCGGAGAGGTCCGAGATCTTCTTCAACGAAGCGAGCGCGACCGCGGACCCGACGTGGGTGCCTGGCGGAGTCGGCAGCGTGAGGTTCTCCATCATGCAGGCGGCGTCGCCGGTCACGCAGAGGACGCCCTCGTCTGTGTTGACCAGCACGGACTGGTGCCCGGGCGTGTGTCCCGGGCGTCTGGATGATCCGCAGCCCGGGCATGACGTCGTAGTGGTCGCGCTGGACCAGGCAGTAGTTCATGAACGTGACGTCGTCGTCAGTCCAGTCGATGTCGTAGGCCCATGCCTGCGCGCTGCTCGGGTCCGACGCCCACCGCCACTCCTCGTCGGACACGTAGAACTGGGCCTGAGGGAAGGCCAGGTTGTTCTCGGCGTGGTCGTAGTGCAGGTGGGAGTTGATGACGATGTCGATGTCGCCTCGACGCCAGCCGAGCTCCGACAGCGCGGCGTCGATCGTCTCCTCCGGCGTGATCGTGTGCGGCTCGATCTCCGACCACTTGGCCGCGTCCCGGATCCCGGTGTCCACCAGGATCTTGCGTCCGCCGCCCTCGATGGCGGCGGCCCAGATGGGCACGTCCAGCACCGTTCCTCTGCGGGTAGCCGTAGACCGTCCCGCTCTTGTCCGCTCGGATCGTTCCCAGACGGATCGCGTGGACCTCGAACGTCGTAATCCATGACTAGAAGTTGCCGATGCCGATCGTGTTGCCGCCGTCGACGGTGAGGACGGCTCCCGTGACGAAGCTCGCCTCCTCCGCGAGGAGGAAGTGCACAGCGCTCGCGACCTCGTGCGGCTCGCCGGCGCGGCCGATCGGGTGGGACGCAGCGATCCGCGCGGCGTTCTCCGGGTCCTTGAACATGTACTCCGTGAACGGGGTGCGGATCATCCCCGGCGCCACCGCATTGACGCGGATCCCGTGCGGCGCCAGCTCGAGCGCCATGGTGTAGGTCATTCCCGTGACGGCGAACTTCGAGGCGACGTAGCCGATTCGGTTCGCCACTCCACGGATGCCGGCGCCGGACGAGAAGTTCACGATCGATCCCGAGCGCGTCCGGCGTCGACCAACCTTCGAGCGAAGGCGCGGCTCGCGTTCAACGTGCCGTCGACGTTGACGGCCATGACTCGCCGCCAGGCGTCGGGGTCGACGTCCAGCAGCGACCCCACACAGGTGATGCCGGCGGAGTTGACCAGCCCGTACGGCGTACCGAACCGCGCCACGGCAGCCTCGGCGAGGGCCTCGGTCTGCTCCGGGTCGGTGACGTCCGTCGGCACGATCAGCACCCGCGATTCGGTCGCCGAGTTCCTCCGCGAGTGCGTCGAGCGCTTCCTTGTTCAGGTCTGCAGCAACCACGGAAGCGCCTTCGGCAAACGCGCGCTTCGCCGTGGCCGCCCCCATCCCGCTGCCGCCCCGGTGATGACGATCGACTTGCCCTGCAGGCTTCCCATGATTCCCAACCCTTCTCGCGCGGCGGCGCCGCTCCGCGGCCACTCGCCGCAGCGCTGCTTGTGCTGCGAGTGTCTCGTCATTTGCACGCAGTCTGCGAAAGGTCAGACTTTTCCAGGGTCTGGTGATAACCCCCCAGCGCTCGGGCCATATGCTGCGCATGTGGACAGCCAGACCGAGGCGAGAGAGTTCCTCCAGAGCCGACGCGCGAGGTTGAGCCCGGAGCAGATCGGCCTCGAGATGCGCGGCACCCGTCGCAGGGTGCCTGGACTTCGTCGCGAGGAGGTCGCTCAGCTCGCCGGAGTCAGCGTCGACTACTACACGCGGCTGGAGAAGGGTCGCCTCGAGACCGCCTCGCCCGCAGTGCTCGACGCCATCGCGCGAGCCCTCCGGCTCGACCAGGCGGAGCGCTCCCACCTCCACGCCCTTGGCGCGGGCGGCGAGGGGCGACCGGGCCGACCACACGTCGCACTGCCAAGGACTTGGCGGTGCGTCCGAGTCTCGACTGGATGCTCGGCGCGATGAGGCGCTCTCCCGGCCTACGTCAGAAACGGCAGGTTGGACGTGCTGGCCTCGAACGCCCTGGGCCGCGCGCTGTACGAGCCGATGTTCGACTCGGCCGCGAGGAGTCACCGAACCTGGCAGCTGTTCTGCTTCCTCGATCACCGCGCGCAGGTGTTCTTCCCCGAGTGGCCGGACGTGGCCAAGGAGACCGTGGCGCTGCTCCGAGCCGAGCTCGGCCGCCACCCGTCCGACGACGCCATGAACGAGCTGGTGCAGCGATCTGCTCGACGGAAGCGAGGTCTTCCGCACCCTCTGGGCATCACACGACGTTCGCCAGATCCTTGCCGAGACGAAGCGCTTCGAGCATCCCGTTGTCGGCCCCCTCACGCTCGCCCTCGAGGCGCTAGACGTCGTCGGCCGACCCAGGGCTCACGATGGTGGCCTACGCCGCCGAGCCGGGATCTCCGTCCGAGCAAGGCCTGTCCCATCTGTCATCGCTGGTGACGGACTAAGCCGGGTCACCCTGTTCCTACTTCCAGCGATGGCATTGTGGGCATTGCTTCCCCTCGTTGCGATCGACCGCTTGGGCATTGGTCCGAGTGGGTACGGCCTGTTGCTCGCTGCCCTGGGGGGCGGAGCGGTTGCTGGAGTCTTTGTCTTGCCCCGCGTCCGTCGAGTCTTGTCGCCCAACCAACAGCTGATCTCAGCCAGCACTGTTTTCGCGCTGGCAACCGTGGTGACGGGAACGGTCGATCACTCCGGAGTCGTGCTCGTGGCGCTCGCTCCCGCCGGAGCGGCCTGGGTCGCCATACTGTCCTTGCTAAACGCCAGCTTGCAGCTTCACTTGCCGGCATGGGTACGCGCCCGTGGACTCGCCGTCTATCAGATGGCCACCTTCGGCACCCAAGCAGTGGGTGCATTCGTCTGGGGCCTGATCGCTGAGTCGTTCGGACTGGTCCCGACGTTCATCGTTTCGGCGAGCCTCATGGCTCTGAGCGGTGCATCGGTGCTCCTGTGGCCGATTCGCGATGCGCCGGCACGTGGCCGCGAGCCGGTCACGTACTGGGAGCAGCCCCAATTGGGGCTCGACCCTGCGCCGATCGCCGGCCCGATCATGGTGCAGGTGACCTATGAGGTCCAGGAAACCGACAAGCCCGCCTTCCTAGCGGCGATGGAACGCGTGCGGCGCTCGCGACAACGTACCGGCGCGTACTGGTGGCAGATCTACTGCGACGCCGAAGACCCGAGCCGCTTCGTCGAGGCCTTCCTCGTGCCCTCGTGGGAGGAGCATCTGCGTCAGCACGACGGACGCCTCACCGAAACGGATGCAGCCATCGAGCAGGAGGCGCGCATGTTCTCCCAGTCACCGCCCGTGACTCGCCACTTGTTCCCCGCCTGACCCCTAGTGGCCTGCCGCCAACCGAGACCTGGCCACCCTCAACTGCCTAGGCTCAAGGGCGAGCGGGTCAGCTCGGTACGGTCAGCCGGCGGTGGTTGAGGAGAGGCGTGGCTGCGCTTGGGCGGGAAACCGTGAATCAGACATGGCGATTCCAACCGCCGTCGACGTAAACCCGCTGTCCCGTGACGTAGCTCGCCAGTGGCGAGCACAGGTACGTGATGATGTTGGCCGCGTCTTCTGGTTGGCCGAAGCGCCCGGCTGGGATCTCGCGATCAAGCCACGTCTGTTGGTCCTCCTCAGTCGGCACGAACTGTGGAATGAAGTGGTTTCTGATCTGCTCGGTCATCAAGTATCCAGGCGATACGCAGTTGACCGTGATGCCATGTCGTGCAACTTCGCGCGACAGGCCCTTGGCCCACATGAGCACTGCCGCCTTCGACGTCAGGGAGCCGCTGATGTGCTGCGGCTCGGAGGTGGCGGTCAGGCATATGACCCTTCCGAAGCCGCGAGCCTTCATGCCCTGGATGAAGGGCGTCGCAAGGCGACGAGGAGTCATGAAGTTCAAGCGGAACGCTTCATCCCACTCCTCCTCGGTCGTGTCGAGGTCGAAGGGCCGAGCCTGCCCGAGGTTGTTGACCACGATGTCGACGCCACCGAACGCCTCCTCGACTCCGTGAAGTGACCCGATCGTACGACCCCGGATCGAGAAGGTCTTCCACCAGCACGAGTGGCTTCGGTTGACCCAACGCTGCAATCTCATCGGCGAGCGCGCGTAGTTCGTCCTCGCGGCGAGCCAAGATGATCGTCTGGGCCCCTTCCCGCCCGAGCGCGAGCGCCGTCGCACGTCCGATTCCGGCGCTGGCGGCCGAGATGAGGGCGGTCTTTCCGACTGAGCTGCAGGTCCACGGTTTCTCCTTGATTCGGGTCGTCTCAGACGGTTTGGCCGCCGTCGACGACCATCGCGTGTCCGACGACGAATGAGGCCGCGTCGGAGCACAGCCACACCACGCTCTTGCGCGATCTCTTCAGGCCTACCCATGCGTCCGATGGGCTCCTGGGCGATGACGCGGGCACGTCCTTCCTCCGTGCCGCCGCTGAATCGGTCCATCATCGGCGTCTCGATGATGCCGGGGCAGATCGCGTTGATTCGGATGTTCTGCGCGGCGTAGTCCAGTGCGGCGCACTTGGTTAGACCGACGACGCCGTGCTTTGTTGCCGTATACGCCGCCTGCCCCTTGATTCCCACGACGCCCGCACCGGAGGACGTGTTCACGATGGCTCCTGCACCGTGGTGAGCATCAGCGGGATCTCGTACTTCATACACAGGAAGACGCCGCGTAGATTGACGCTGACCAAGCGATCGAAGTCGTCCTCCGCGATGTCCGCTAGCGCGCCGACGGGCTGCTCGAGGCCGGCGTTGTTGAATGCGTAGTCAAGTTGGCCGTACTCATCGAAGACCCGTCCGAGCGCCTCGCGCACGTCGTCGCGCTGGTCACGTCGCAACGCGCGGAAGTTGCGTGCGTGCCGAAGTCCCGCACCATCGTGGCCGTGTCGGCTGCAGAAGCCTCGTCGATGTCCACGACTACGACATCGGCCCCGTTACGTGCGAACTCGAGCGCCGTTGCCCGGCCGATGCCACTACCACCACCGGTGACGAACGCGACCTTGCCAGTCATGGATCGGAGCGGTTGGCTGGTCATTGGGCCTCGCTGTCGGTAGTCATCACTTGCGTAAACTGTAAGACTATATGTACCCTTGTCAAGGTGTAGCGGACAACCGATGACCGCGTGACTTTGACGCGACCATTGCTGGCCGACCAGGGCGCCGGGGGAGCCGCCGCCCTCTCGTGTCGAAAGCGAGTGCCTGCCACATGCCGCCGAGTCCAGACCTGGTCGAGGAGCTCGCCGACCACGTGGCGAGCATCGCGCTTCGAGGCGCTACCGGCCGATGCGGTCGAGGCCGCCAAGAAGAGCATCCTGGACACGATGGGAGTCATCCTCGCCGCTAGCGGCCTCGAACCCGCGGCGCTCCCCGCCGTACAACTCGCCATCGATTCCGGGGGGCAACCTGAGTCGACGCTGCTCGGTTTCGGCAGCTTGGTTTCCGCGCCCATGGCGGCCTTCGGCAACGGCGCATTGGCCCACTGCCTGGACTTCGACGACCAGACACCATGGGGGCAACACAGTTCGAGCACGATCGTCCCCGCGGTTCTGGCTGTGGCAGAGTGCCATCCGCAGATCACTGGACGCGAGGTGATCGCCGCTGTTGCCGTAGGCCAGGACTTGTTTGCCCGGCTGCGCTGCCATGTTGGCTGGCGCAAGGATTGGAACCTTTCGACGGTCCTCGGGGTCTACGCGGGTGCCGCGGCCGTAGCTCGGCTGCTCGGACTCTCCGCGACGCAGACTCGAACGGCTTTCACGCTGGCGAGTATGCAGTCCAGCGGCGTCATGGAGGTGGTGGCGGGCACTGGCAGCAATGTGCGCGCCATCTACGCGGCCTTCCCGGCCCAGAGTGCGGTCCTGTCCGGCTACCTGGCTCGAAGCCCGCTCCTGACGCCGGTGGAGGCACTCTTCGAGGGACCGCACGGGGTCATGCACACCTATTTCGATGGCTCCTACGATCGAGCCGCTATCGTGCGCGCCCTTGGTACGGAGTTTCTCGGCTCTCGAACGTTGTTCAAGCCCTGGCCCGCGGTCGGCACCTCGCACAGTCACGTCCACGCCGTTGTCCAGATCATGAAAGCGCACGAGCTCGGTCACGAGGAGATAGATGAGATCACGGCGTTCGTCGGTGACTATCACGATCTGATGTGCCGGCCCCTCGAAGAGCGAAGAGCTCCACAGGACGATGGTTGACGCCAAGTTCAGCCTTCCGTACCTGCTCGCCGTCGCGGCCGTCAAAGGTACCGTCGGCGTCGCGGACTTCTCCCCTGCTGCGATCACTGATCCTCGTGTGCTGGCCGTGGCACGCAAGGTCGTGCCGGTTGCGGACGCGGATCTGGACTGGACGTTGGAGCTTCCACCGGGTCGGGTCGAGATCCGCACCACCGATGGGGGCGTGTTTGCGGCGTCAGGGGCCGGGGCACCCGGCGGCCCGGACGCGCCGTTGGGCTGGTCAGAGTTGTCGGACAAGTTCTCCGACTGCGCCCGCGCGGCAAAGGTCGCGCCTTCGTCAACGGCCGTGGAGGAAGTCATTGGCATGGCCATGGCCCTCGAAGGGGTTGCTTGCGCTCGTGACCTTGTGCAACCCCTGTCTCAGCCATCCGAGTAGCGGCTGCGCGGCGCACAGGTGCACGCCGCCTCGGGGGGAGGTCACGCCGTCGCGTCGAAGAGGATGACTCCCTTGCCCGCTCGTTGCTTGTCGAACTCTTCGTATGCTTCTGAGACCTGGTCCAGCCGCCACTGGTGGGTGAAGAGATCGTCGATCGGAAGTTCCTTCCTGACGATGAAGTCCGCACACCGGCGCTGTTGCACGATGGACATGGTCCAGGAGGTCATGACCGTCGACTTGGCGGTCCAAGAACTCGTCGATCCTGAAGCGCGCTTCTCCACCGAGTCCCACCAGCGCGAGCCGTCCCCACGGGGCGAGCGCGGCCATGGCCTGTGACACCGCTTGGGTCGATCCGGAGGTTTCAACGGCCGCTGCGACGCCTTCGCCGTGCGTGAGTTCGCGGATCGCATCCAACGACGAGGCGGATGTTGGATCGACCGTCGCGAACGCGCCGAAGTTGCGGGCCTGGTCAAGTCGCTGGGGGGACGGGTCCAGTGCCAGGACCTCGGCGCCCCGAGCAGCGGCCAGCATGGTCGCGGAGAGACCCACCGGTCCCTGTCCGAAGACCGCGATCATCGACCCGCCGACCTCGCCCAGCCTCTCGAGCGCTCCCCACGCTGTGCCCGTCCCGCATCCTATGGTCGCGCCAGCCTGGAAGGTCAGCCGCTCGTCCAGCGGAACCAGGCTTGCGAGTGGGACCCGCATGAGCGCTGCGTGTCCGCCGTGAACGTGGGTGCCCAAAGCCCGGAATGGGGCCTCTGAGCACATCTGGGGCCATCCGGAGCGACAGCTGGTGCACCGCGTGCAGCCGATGTAGTGGTGGACGGTGACGCGGTCATCCACACTGAATCCGGCGGTCGGTCCTTGGCCGATGGCGGCGATGATCCCTGCGGGTTCGTGTCCAGCGATCCTGTCGCCTGATGTCTGCGGGCCCCCGGGGGCGGCACGATAGACGTGCAGGTCGCTACCGCACATCCCCGAGGCGCGGACGGCCAGGATGGCTTCACCGGGGCGCGGTTCGGGGTCCGGGAACTCACGGACCTCGACGCGGCGATCACCGCGAAACACAGCGCCTTGCACGACTCGAGTTCCCTTCCATCTTCCTGGTCCGTGCGTCCGAGCTCAGGCTCGGGCTCTCAGCGAAACCAAGTGCCATGGATCGCGGCTGGTCAGCGCATGAGAGCAAGGACTGTCTCGATCGACGTCTCCGCCTCGAAGTTCCAGATCTTGTCCCCCAGCCGATGCGCACCCTCGGCGCCGTACTTGGGCTGCACTTGCGCAAGGAACTTCGCCTCGAGCTCAGCGTCGGTCATCGGGTTGTCGGGGTGTCCCCGTGGGTGGTGTCCCAGGTGGGTCAGGTGGTTGCCGTCGCGGAGCTCCAGCTCGAACCTGCATGACATGCGGCCGGGGAAGGCTTCGGTGTACGTCGGGTCTTCGACAAGCTCGATGACGTCCATGAGTGCGAGCAGTCTGGGATCGGAGAGCCGCGCGGCGTCGAACGACCTCTCCTCGATCGCGCCGTCGACAAGTGCCACCGCAATCAGGTACGGCCCACTGTGATCTGCGGTCTCTCGACTCCTGGGCCGCCACAGTTCGGGTTCGAGTCCACGTGCGGTGACTGACTTTCGCTCCATGAAGACCTTCATCTCCTGGACCGTTGATGGATCCACACGCTCTCGAAGCTCGATCGCCATCTGAACGGGAAGTTGCATCTCGTATCGGAGCGGACGTTCTTTGAAGTAGGTGTGATTGATACGAAAGTCGTTGTCTGGTCCTCCGAACGGAGCCACCTCGAACGTGTGATCGAGTTGCCGCATGAACCCGCGTCGTCCTTCGAAGGCCATGTCAGGCCCGGTGATGTCAACGCTGGCGAGCTGCGCGGCGAAGAGTCCGTTCTTGCTTCCGTTGGGGCCTGCCATGCCCTTCCAGTTGGAAATGGCACCGAACCGGGTCTCGTACAGACAGATGTTCGCCACGACCGCGAGGCGTATTGCATTGGCCAGGGCCAGCTCGGTCAAGGCGCAGTAGTTTGCCCGCCGCGACCGCGGTCGAGATGCTGTGCAGGATGGGGTGGTCCCATCCATTGGAGCGCAGTACAACTTCGTCCACGAGCCGACCACACACCTCGTAGGCGGTGACGATCGCGAGGAGCGTCTCGGTGCCGCTCGCGCCAACCATTTCGGCGGCGGCCAAGACCGATCCGATGTTGTCGCTGGGGTGAGGCCCGGTGTCGCCCTTGGCGTTGGATGTGCTTGTGCCGAAGTAGTCGTCATTGAAGTCCAGGCACCTGATGAGTGAGCCGTTGACGAAGCCTGCCATCTCGGGTGACGTCTTGATGGGCGAGCCCATGACGCTGGCCGGGGTCGAGCTCGTGACGGTGCCGGCGAGGCGCTGAAGCGAGTTCGAGAGTGGGGAGTCGCTTGCCTTGATGGCGCAACCGATCGCATCGAGCAGGCACCTCTTTGCGGCGTGCACCGTCGAGCTGGGGAGGTCGTCGTACGCGAGGGCTAGTGCGGAGTCCGTCAAGGTTCGAACAGTGCTGTCGCCGATGACTTCGCGCGATTCGCCGTTGAGTTCTTCGACGGTGGTGTTGATGACTGGTCTCCTCTCCTTGTGAAAGGGCGTGTCGGCGGATGCTGTGACGCTGCTTCGTCGCGTCACGGGTTGATTCAGCCCCCAGTAGCTGAGCCGTGAGCTTTGCGAGAGGCAGGGACCGCCACGGTGATGGCGTCGATGCGGGAATCGCGGTTGGCCTTCCTCGCCTCGACGTCGAAGTCGGGTGTCGCACACATGAAGAGGGTGTGGCCGGAGGCTCCTCCCAAAGCGCACGCGAACACACAGGTGTCGCGGGGGATCTCCTCCGCGATCTCGCCGTCGACGAGGCGCAGGAGGCGGTTCCCCTTGATGTCGGCGATCCACAATGCACCGGCTGAGTCCAGGCAGCTGCCGTCGGGCGCTACCGCGACCTCGTTGAACGCCGCGTCGGTGTCCACTGCGGTTGGGAGAGGGCCGAACTCCGCCCAGGTGCGACGGTTGGTGAGTTCACCGTCCTCAGTGAGGTCAAAGGCGGTGATGCGGTTCCCGAAGGTCTCGTTGACGAGGAGCACACGTTCTGGGGTGATTGCGCAACCATTGGGGAACCAAAGGTCGTCGGCGACCTGCGTGATCCTGCCGTCGGGGTCGACCCGGTGCAGCGTGGTCGGCCTCAGGGGTTCGCCGTTGTACAGGTCAAAACCAAAGTTCCCGAGGTAGGCACGTCCTTCGGGGTCGACCACCACGTCTCCCAAAAGGCCCGGAACGTGATTGGTCAGGTCTGCATGCGTGGCGAGGGTGCCGTCGTGCTCACGTCGCATAAGTCTCCGGTCCAGCATGGAGACGACCAAGAGGCGACCGTCGGAAAGCCAGCCGAGCCCGGACGGCTGGTTGGGGACGTGCGCTTCGACCCTGAGATCAGACCCGTCTTCGTGGGCTGAGTGGACGGTCAGGGTGTAGAGGTCGGAGAACCAGATGCGGTCTTCATGCCAGCGGAGACCCTCGGTGAATGTCATTCCCGGGACCACGGTGCCCGCTACACCGGCCATGCTCGATCTCCTCCTTCGCGCAGTCACAGCGCGGCCGCAGCTCATGGCATCGTCTCTGAGGGTGTTGAGGAGTGAACTGATCCTCAGGAAGGTAGCCGCGTGCCGTTGGTCCTGCATGTGTGATAAATGTCAAACTATTCGCGGGTAGGCGTCATGTCAACGCTCGCAGACTGATTCTGACCGAAGCAGTGTGTGAAACATCTTTGGCAGGGAAGGTTGTCCTGAAGATGGGGCCGCCGAGACGGCCCCGGTCCCTTGGTGGAGGAGGACATAAGTGAGCACCCTGACCGTCAGGCGCGTTCGCAAGTCGCATCCGAGCTCGTCAGAGTGGGGGTTGCGAGAGCACACGGGGTCGTCACACATCTCTGTGCTCGGCGAGGGAGTCACGGACGTACCGCTTCTGATGCTCAACGGGGTCGGCGCCGAGTACCGGATCTGGAAGGATCTTCGACGAAGCATCGGCCGCCCCACGCTCGCCTTCGATGTGCAGTCACGCCATTTGGGCAGGCGACCATCGATCCGCACCTTCGCAAGGTACGTGCGGGACATGCTTGACGAGCGGCAGATCCAGCAAGTCGATGTGCTCGGACTCTCGTGGGGCGGGTTCGCCGCCCAACAGCTGGCTCACGACCACCCAACGCGGGTACGTCGCCTGGTCTTGGCGAGCACGTCGCCGGGCTACTACTCCGTCCCCGCTCGACCGTCGTCCTACGTGGCGCTGCTTCGGCCGAGCCGCACCTCCAAGCGCGCCGCAACGCTCAGCAAACACCTGTATGCAGGCGACTTCCTGCGCGATCCGTCGCTGATCCACCAACTTGGTCTCATCCGGCCGGTTGACGGATCGACGTACCACCGGCAGTTGTGGGCCACGATCGGTTGGTCAAGCCTTCCGTGGCTCCACAGCATCCGCCACGAGACCCTTATTCTGCACGGAGATGACGACCCAGTCATACCCTTCGTGAACGCGCGGCTGATGCACCGCCTGCTACCGAATGCGAGGCTTCTACGGGTCGAGAACGGTGGACACCTCTACCTCTATACGCGACCGAAGCTGCTCGGTCCGCAGATCGGCGAGTTCCTCTCCGCGGCCAACCCGTAGGCGCATTGTTCTTCAGCAGCTTCCAGCCCCTGTCGGGGTCGGTGAGCACCGTCAGGGCCAGCCCGATCGCCACCGCCACAGGAGCCCCGCCGGCCGCGGCGCCATCTCGCGGCAAGCGTTGACGACACCCGACACCGCGCATACTGTAAGACAACTGCGTTAATGTAAGGTCGAGAAGATCGATGGCTATGTGCTGGTGTCTCGCACCCGCGGCATGGTCGAAACGAAGGACAGTGATGGCTATGCAGGTCGCCCAAGTCGCTCAAGCGGAACGTTCTCAGTCGTCGGACGACCCGATCATCGATCGGCGTAACCGTTACCTCTTGAACAACCTGCGGCGAGTCGGGATTGCCGTCACCCACGCCAAGGGGTCCGAGTTCACAGACTCCGCGGGCAAGCGCTATCTGGATCTGTTTCCCGGCTTCGGCTCGGGAATCCTGGGACATTGTCATCCTGAACTAGTCGCTGTTGCGACCGAGCAGGCCGCCAAGCTGTGGCACGTCGGCGCCGACATCGATGTGGAGGCGCAGGGCCTGCTGGCAGAGGCCATCGCCCAGCATGGCTTTGGGGGCCGAAGCTACATCGGTCTCAGCGGCTCTGAGGCGAACGAAGCCGCTTTCAAGCTCGCGCGCCTATACGGTCGGAGCAAAGGCGATGACCGCTACAAGATCATCGCGACGCACCGCGGGTTCCACGGCCGCGGCTTCGCGGCGATGATGGCGACGAGCGGTGACAAGGCGCGCAAGGGTTTCGAGCCCTTCCTGGAGGGCTTCTCCCATGTCTCTTACAACGACTTGCCCGCGATGGCGGCAGCCGTGGATGAGCAGACCGTCGCGATTATCGTGGAGCCCATCCAGGGCGAGGGTGGAGTCCACCCACCCGACGACGGCTATCTCGCCGGGCTACGCGAACTGTGTGATGAGCACGACCTGTTGCTGATCTGCGACGAGGTGTGGACTGGATGTGGTCGGACCGGGGAGTGGTTCGCCTATCAGCACTCTGACGTCAAGCCGGACATCATGACGCTCGGCAAGGCCGTCGGATGCGGCTTTCCGGTCTCCATCATGTGCGCTGACGAGCGCATCGCCGGTGTGTTCGACACCGACTCCTACCAGGGCGTGCCGCACGTCACAACGCTTACCGGGAGTTGCGTCCCCGCTGCCGTGTCTGCGCGGATGTTCGAGGTTGTTGACCGAGAGGGTCTGGTTGATCGCGCACGTGAGGTCGGCGGTCGACTTGCGGACGCGTTCCGTGGGTTGTCGGACCAGCTTCCCCTCAAGGCAGTCCGCGGCAAGGGGCTGTTCGTCGGCCTGGAACTCGACGATGAATTTCCGCGCACCGCCCCAGAGTTGGCACGTACCGCGCTGGACCTCGGCCTGCACATCGGCTCTGCGGGTGACCGTGTGCTGCGGATCGCTCCTCCGCTCAACGTGACTGAGGACGAGTTGGACCGGGGTCTGGACCTGGTGGTCGAGGTCCTGAAGTCCTGAGTCCGCTCGAACGCCAGGCATTGCAGGGCGATCAGCTCGGGTCGGGACTCCTTCGACCCTCGGGCGCCGGGTCGCAAGGCGGACCACCGGCCGATCGTCACGCCGGGGGCGACGGTCACCGCAGCGCCGAGCTCACCCGGCGACCGATGCCGATCGGAGCAGGTGCCATGTCCGCCCTCCGCGCCGGGTCGACGGCCTGGTTGAGGGTGGTGAGTGTGCTTGCGGACGGTGACGCAGTCCTCGTCCGGCGCCGACCGGAACCACGGTCGCGGCTCACCAATGCGGGACCTGCGGCCTGGTGACGGCGGGACCCTGCGCGACGTCGAGCACCACGCCGACCGCTGCCGAGAGCCGGAGCAGGTCGTCGAGGAGCGGCCCGTCGCCAGTCACCAGCGTTGCCGCCGCCAGACGTGTCATACCGCACCATGCTGCCGCCGCCGGCGCCCTGCGGAAGCTACGGCCGCTGTGGACGAGAGGCCGGCAGCGCGGCCCTGTGGACGCGATCGGCATGAAGTGGTCTGGTGAGCGTGTGGACCGTTCCAGCGAAGACGACTTCGCGACGTACGTCGGCCTGCGCTGGCAGCCCCTCGTCCGCACGCTGGTGCTCCTCGGCTGCCCACCGGACCGCGCGGAGCAGGTCGCGCGCACGGCTCTGAACCGGGTCCACCGGTCCTGGGCACGGAGCCGGCGGGCGGACGACGTCGACGTGCAGGTCTACCGGCGGCTGCTGCGCACCTGGCCGGACACACGGCGCCGGCACACCCGCCGCACGGCGCTCGTGCTGCACACCGTCGGCCGACTGAGCAGGCCGCAGGTCATGGCGGTCCTGGGGAACGGCGCCGTCGCCGACGGCGATGACCTCCACGAGGACGACCTCGTCCGGCTGCTTGGCGTCGCGCCGGACGACGTCGAGGTCGGGCCACCACCGCTCGACGTGATTGTGCAGGGCAGCGGGCACCTCGCCCTGCGGGGTCGCGTGCTGGTCGCTGCCGCCACGGCCCTGTGTTTCGCCGCCGCCGGAGCGGTCGCCGTCCTCCACGACCCGGCAGCCCCGTCCGCAGCACCGCCGAAGCCCCCACGCGTGACGACAGCGACCGTCCCCTACCTCGCCGAGGGCCGGCTCCACGTCGGCGCGCTCGCCCTGCCGGCGCGCGGGGTGACCGACCTGATCGACCCGGGTGTGGGCGCCGTCTACCGCTCCCAGGAGGCCGACATCGTGCTCGTCGACAAGACCGGCGCCACCGCGGAGATCGGGCACAACGCGGGGCCCGGGATAGTGGCGGACCCCGAGCGGGGGTGGGTGTTCTGGCTGACCTACACCCAGAAGCTCGTCGTGTACGACGCGCGCGAGGGCCACCTCGTCGCTCAGCGCACCGCCCTCGACCCGGCGGACTCCTTCCGCAACTCCCGCCCGCTCGCGTTCGACGAGGGCATCGCCTACTACGACACCCCGAGCGGAGTACGAGCGTGGCGCGTGAGCTCTGACCGCGTCACCGACACGGTCCCGAAGAATCCGGCGTTCCTCGCCCGCAGCGGCGACCTCGTCGTCGCACCGACCCGCGACTTCCTCGGCATCGTCATGACCCGGGCGGGCAAGCCGCTGTGGCGGCGCGACACCCTTCTGGCCCCCCGTGTGGTCATGTCCGAGAACGGGGCCCGGGTACTCGTGCTCTCGGCGTCCGCGTCCCCGCTCCTCCTCGAAGCCCGCACCGGCGTCGACCTGCCGACCGGGCTGCCATCCCGCGCGCGGGTCACCACCGTCGCGTTCACCCGCGACGGCGCGGCGGCGTACGTGGTGGACCGGCACGGGAACACCTCGGCCCTCGTCGAGTGTCGTGGTACGCCGCCCCGCTGCACGACCGTCATTACCGTCACCGGCGGCCTGGCCGTCGCTCGTTAGCTGGAGCTGCAGCTGTTTCTCCAGGACGACGCTGCAGGCCCTGAGCTCGCCGTGCCCGAACTCGCCGACTCCGGAGCCGATCCAGAACCCGGGCGGTGTCCCGGCCTCGGCGTAGTAGCGGGTCAACGGAGTCGACAGGCTGCGGTTGCCGTCGCCCGCGACGACGCTGCGCAGCAGGTACTGGTAACCCTTCCCCGCCGACATCTTCCGCATCGAAACGGTCACCCCCGCGCGCACCTCCTCGGCATACAGGTGTGCGTCCACAACCCCCGATCACGGTGACTCATCCACAGAGCCCCCCTCGCGTTGCCAGAGGTTTGGGGACGAATGAGGAGAGTGCGCCCGTGGGGGGTTTGAGTCGCGGTGTCGGTCGCACTGCGTAGTGATGAGGGCCGGTCTCGCTGTGCGGCTCTCGGGGAAGGCTCGCATCGGCGGAAGGTGACACTCGTCGTCGGGCTTGTCACCGGGCGCCAGCAGATCGGGGTGGCCGCGGTGACTCGGCCCGCCGAACGGTCGCTGGCCTGCGTTTCCCTCGAGCTCGTGTCGTGCGCCACTTGCTCCGGACTCCTCGCAACACGAGGCCTTGGCCCGGCGGCCACCGAACCCCTCCCAATCGGCCGGAGCGGCTCTCACCGGTAGGCCAGGTCCCCCGATCCACGACGTTCCACCGCTGAGTGCTGCGCCGGGGCCGGCTCGGTCACCGATCCCACCGCTGTGTGGCCGACGTCGAGAACCTGCATGACCTGATCGCCAACGCGAAGGCGACGACGGCTCGCCTGGGCCGCTTGCACGGTGGTGGCGAATCGCCACCACCGTAGCTGTCCCAGACAGCCGCGGTTATCGCACCAGTGCGGTCCGAGGAGTCCGGCGCGCAGCCATCGTTCCGCGTCGGCGAGGGGACGCGATCGAGCGGATGGGACAGGAGCGCATGTCGTCAATGGTGCACCCGTCGAGCCGCGCACGGAAGGCCCGTGGGTACGCCCGTGGTCCCACGGGCGCCGCGCTCCAGGGTCTGTTATCCCAGGTCAGGTGGGGGCCCGTGAAGAAGTTGAAAGAAATTTCGCGAGCGCGTCCCACCGCGTCCACGGGCGCCCGATCCTGCGAGCCGGAGCATCGCCGAGCGCGCGCCACGGGCACTGAAACATTCCGTCCATTCCATTCTCGTCCAGGGGCGCCATTGTGAAGCTGGTGCATCAGAAGGCACTCGACTGCCGACGGTGGATTCTCGCGACCGGGTCGTCGTCCGGTTCGCGGTCAACACGCGCGACAACTTCGTGCTCACCGTCAGCCTCGGGCATGGCAAGCAGCGTGTTGTCGGGCTGGATCGCGCGCAGGGTGCGCTCCAAGAACGCGGCCGGAGTCGGGTCAATCGTGCGGTCCCGCTCGATGTAGTGGCCCTCGGTGATGACGGTCGAGGTGTGGCCGAGGTACGCCGCGGCAGCGTCGCTCCCCATTCCACGCGCGATCACCGTCGCGCCAGTGCGTCTGTACCACCGCAAGCTGATTCCGGAGTCGCCGAGTCCGGCCTCGGTCAGGAAGTCACGGAACGTACGTCGCACGTTGTACGGGCTCAACGGACCATCCCCGCGGTTGGCGAAGATGGTGCACTCGCCCGGCAGCCCATGCGCCCGGCGTCGGAGTACGACCGCGGCGAAGTCGGGCACGGGGATGCGCCGGATCGACGCGTCGGTCTTCGGCCGGTCCTGGCGCTCGGCGCCGCTGCCCTTGCGTTGGACGACGGTGCCGTTGACGCAGGCCACCATGCCCATGGGCAGCTCCTCGAAGGTCGCAGGGCCGCAGCGCCAACACCTCGCCGATGCGCATGGCCGTGCCCAACAAGACCTCAATGATGTCGCGCACCTGGCCGTCCGGCTTGGGACCCGGCAGTCCCGGCGCCCTGCGCCACCGCGCGGCAGCCTTCCGGATCGCGGTGATCTGCTCGATCGTCAGCGCCTGCGGCGTTGCCTTGGTCCGTCGCAGCGGCGAGGTGCCCTCGACCGGGTTGCGAGCCATGGCGTCATGCCGCAGCGCGAAGCCGAACAGCATGTTGAGCATGCGTCCGGGTCTGCTTGGCCTGCGACGGCGACCGCTTCGCCTGCTTCGCCAGGAACCACTCGACCCGGCCCGGTGGTCACCTCGGCGAGGGTGTAGTGCTCGAAGGCCGGGCGGACATGGAGCCGCAGGCAGGTCCGATAGTTCTCCTTGGTGTTCCCGGCGAGGTCGCGCAGGTCGAGGTCCGCCAGCCACAGGTCGGCGAGATCGGCGAACGAGCTCGGCGGCGCGAGGACACCAGCGCCGGGCACGTCCGGTCGCTCCCGGATCCGCTCCAGGAGCCGCGCACCGCGCCGCGGCTGCGGTCGGTCCTGAGGCCCTGGCCTGCCGCAGCCGGCCATCGAGGTCGCGGACCCGGGTCTCGGCGACCACGCGTCCGCCTTCGCGCCGGCGTCGTCGATCGCGCCGTAGGTGCCGATCGGAGTGCGGGGACGGCCGTGCGCATCAGCCGGCCGCCGCGTGGATGGCGCTCGGCGTCCTTCGTCCTCCATCCGCGCCAGCCAGGTGTCGACCTCGCTGACCCGGAACCGAAGCTCACGGCCGACCCGGAAGCCGCGAGGACCTCGGCCCTGGCTGCGCAGGTCGTAGAGGGTCTGGATGCTCACCCTGAGCTGCGAGCGCGAGCTGCGACAGCGTGACGACCGGATCGAGCACGTGCTCCGAGCGAGGGGCAAGGACGGTCTGGCGCTGTGCTTGGTCTTCATGACCGCACAGGTGCGCCCGGCCTACCGAGCCCGGCCGAGACGGGGCCAGATGACCCGAGGACGACGGTCGCTGCGCCGACTTTCTGCGGACTAAACGCGGAGTGGCCATGCTGTCTCCTGTGTTCAGGATGACGGGCACCGGCCCTGACCTGCGGGTTTGGTGGAGCTGAGGGGATTCGAACCCCTGACCTTCTCATTGCGAACGAGACGCGCTACCAACTGCGCCACAGCCCCGGGTGCGCCTTGCGGCGCGAGGACGAAGTTATCATCTGGCCCGGCATGCTTCCGAATCGGTTGCCCGGTCGGCCTCACCTCGGCAGGTGTGCCCTCGAGCGGGGATCTGTGACTAGCGTCGAGACCCGGAAAGCCTCGGACACGAGGACCACGGAGAGGGAACCACCCGCTGATGCGCCGCCCCGACTTCGAGACGCTCTACCAGCACGACGCCGACCCGTTCGACGTGGCGACCAGCTGGTACGAACGACGCAAGGAGGCCGTGCTTCTCTCGAGTCTCACGCGGGAGCGCTACGCCAGTGCCTGGGACGTTGCGTGCGGCACCGGGCACTTGGCGCACGCGCTCGGTGAGCGGTGTGACCGTGTGCTCGCCACCGACGCCTCACCGACGGCAGTGCGGCTGACCGCGGACCGCACCCGGGAAACGCCGCAGGTTCGCTCCCTCGTCTCCCGGCTACCGGACCGCCCGGTCGATGCGGCAGGCGTCGAGCTCACGGTGGTGGCCGAGGTGCTCTACTACCTGCCGGACGACGAGCGCGCACGGACGCGCAGCATGCTCCGGAATCAGGCCGGCGAGCTGGTGTCCGTGCACTGGCGCCACCATCCCGACGACGCCTACCTGAGCGGAGCTGCGGCCACCGAGGAGCTGGACGCCGACCTGACCTCGGCCGGCTGGACGGCGGCATGGCGCCACGACGACACCGATTTCGCGATGGCCGGATGGTGGCGGCACCTGTGACGGCCATGCCCGACCTCGTCCCCCCACCACTCCCGCTGCCCGCCGGGTTCGAGCGACACCACGCAGACGCGTCCAGCCAACGCACGGCGATGCTTCAGCTCGCGTCGGGCGCCGACGCGGACCAGTCCTGGCCCATGCTGACGGAGTACTTCCTCGCCCTGGGACGTACTGACGTGCCGATGGCGCGCCTGACCGAAGGGCACGTCCACGCGCTGCTCGACCTCAAGTGCGCGAGTGGACGTTCGACACAGAGGCCTGGCGGACCCGTGCGATGGAGCAGAGCCGCTCTCACCAGGTCACGCTCACCGGGTTCGTCACGGACGCCACCGAGGTCGGTCCACCAGACTTCTACCTCGAGCGTCCGGGTTTCTTCCCCGGCGGCGTCGGAGTGGCCGCGGTGTGGGTGGGCGGCGCAGCGCGGATCTGTGACCTGCTCGCCCTCGCCGTACCTCGCCGGACACCGACACAGGTCACCCGCTTCGGCCGCCTGGCCCGGGCCGGCGTCGCGCAAGCAGTCCGCGAGTTGCTGACCGACGTGCGCACCCTCGCCGGTCCGGCCGGGCTCGCGTTCGACGAGGACCTGACGCGCACCGTGGACGACCTGGCGATGTTCGTCGCGCAGCAGAACGAGGACGGCGACGCGCAGTGGCTCGGAGGCCTGTGACCGGTCGTGGCGATGGCGGCTGATCCGTCAGGCGCCGGCGACCTTGGGCTGCACGGCCGCATCGGAGTCGGCCCTTGCCTTCGCGTCGGCATCGGCCTTGCGGGCCAGTGCGGTGTCGTCTGCCTGGTGACCGGACGAGGTGACGCCGGTCTGGGTCAGGTCGATGGTCCGGACGGTACGACGTGCGGCGGGCTTGGAGACGTACGTCGGCAGCGTGAGCGGCAGCGGGTCCCAGAGCGACCCGTCGTCGGTCTCGACAGGCTCGACCACCGAGGAGGTGGGCGGGAGCGCGGTCGGCACCATCTCCACATCGGGCGCGGGAGAGTCGGATGCGTCGGCACGGGCGACCAGGGGGCTCTCTGCTACCACCGCGGTCCGAGCGTCCGAGCGACGCACCGGAGCGGCCTTGCGGACCATCAGCCGGCACAACACCAGCCAGGCGACGACCAGCGCGCCCGGGATCGCAGGCGACCAGGCGGGCAGGTATGCGAGGTACGCCGCGACGCCGGTTGCAGTGGTCACCAGCAGCAGCAGGCCGAGCACGCGGCGACGGCGGCGCGCCGGCGTCGAGGGGCGCCTGGTGCGCTTGGCGCGCGGCGATGACGCGGCGTCGGTCGCGGCCGGGGGCGTGAGCAGCGCCTTCATGGTGGCCGGGGTCCGCTCGAGCACCCGCATGGTCTCGGAGAAGTCGTCGACGGGACGGCTGGCCGCGATCTCCTCGTGGTGCCGCAGCGCCCGGGGGATCAGGTAGGCCGCCCACCCGACGGCGAGCACGACGAAGATCAGTCCGGACAGGTCCACGCCACGAGGGTAGGAGTGCGGACGCGCGCTCGCCCCGCAGCCGGGGCGGTGTGTCGCAGAGACTTGTGACTCCTGTGACTGATGGGGTCTCAGCCGTCGAGTCGCTTGAGGATCCCGCCCGGGACCTCCTCGACGGTCACCGCGAACAGCCGGTGGTCGCGCCAGTCGCCGTCGATGTGGAGGAAGCGGGGCGCGTAGCCGTACTCCTGGATGCCGAGCTTCTCCACGACGCGCAGCGACGCGGTGTTCTCGGGCCGGATCGCCACCTCGATCCGGTGCAGCCGGGCGACGAACAGGCAGTGGTCGATCGCCATGCGCCACCGCGCGCGTGGTGATCCCGCGGCCGGCGTATGCCTGGTCGATCCAGTAGCCGATAGATGCGAACTGTGCGGAGCCGCGGACCACGTTGTTGACCGTGACCTGACCGACGAGCCCGCCGTCGATCTCGATCACGAACGGCATCGACTGCCCGGCCGCGGCCTGCCGCTCGGAGTACCGCACCATCGAGCCGAACGTGCGCGGCGGGTGGGTGCCCGCCGGCGAGGTGGCGTCCCATGCGGCGCAACCAGTCGCGGTTGCGCTCGCGGGCCTCGCGCCAGGCCTTGCGGTCGCGACGGCGCAGCGGCCGCAGCACGACGTCCCGGGAGCGCAGCACGACCGGCCAGGTGTTCCCGCGGTCGCCCGGGGCGGTCAGTGGTCGCTCCCGACGATCTGCTCCACCGCGTGCACGACCAGCGGTTCGAGCACGGCGAGCCCGTCCTTCACGCCGCCCCGCGACCCGGGCAGGTTGACCACCAGCGCGTCGCGGTGCACGCCGGCAAGCCCGCGGGACAGGGCGGCGGTGGGCACACCCTGGGCCACCCCGTGCGCGCGGATCGCCTCGGCGATCCCGGGCACCTCACGGTCGAGCAGCTCCGCGGTGACCTCGGGGGTCAGGTCGGTGGGGGTCAGGCCGGTGCCGCCGGTGGTCACCACGAGCCGGGCGCCGGACGAGACCGCGAGCCGGATCGCCTGGCCGACCGGTTCGCCGTCGGAGACCACCTTGGGGCCGGTGACGTCGAAGCCGAGCGCCTCCAGCGACTCCACGATCATCGGCCCGGTGGTGTCGTCGTACACCCCGGCAGCCGCGCGGTTGGAGGCCACCACCACGGCCGCCTGCAGCGCGCTCACTCACGCGTCCACTCTCCGCTCTTGCCACCCGACTTCGACTCCACGCGTACGTCGCTGATCACGCCGGACTTGTCGACAGCCTTGACCATGTCGAACACGGTCAGCGCGGCCACGGACACCGCGGTCAGCGCCTCCATCTCCACCCCGGTGCGGTCGGTGGTGCGGACGGCGGCGCGGATCTCGACCGCGTCGTCGGCGACCTCGAGGTCGACGGTGACCCCGGACAGCGCCAGCGGGTGGCACAGCGGCACCAGGTCGGGGGTGCGCTTGGCGGCCATGATCCCGGCGACCCGCGCGACCGCCGAGCGCGTCGCCCTTGGGCACGTCACCCGACCGCAGCAGCGCCACCACCTCCGGGCTCACCAGCACCCGCCCGGTGGCAACCGCCTCGCGGGCGGTGACGTCCTTGCCGGAGACGTCGACCATCCGGGCGGCGCCGGACTCGTCGACGTGCGTGAGTCCTTTGGACATCAGAAGTCCCGGTCCAGCAGCAGCACCGGCACCGGCTCCCCCGGCGCCACGGTGGTCTGCTGCTCCGCGAGCACCACCAGCGCGTTGGCCCGGGAGAGGTCACCGACAGGTGCGAGCCGTGACCGCCGACCGGTGTCACCGTCGCGCGCTCGCGCCCGACCTCGTAGCGGGCGCGAACGTACTGCCGCTTGCCCTGGAACGACCGCAGCGGCGCCGTCGTGGTCGCCCGCATCAGCGGCCGGGACAGCACCTTGCGGCCCATCATCTTGCGCAGTGCGGGCAGCACGAACACCTCGAACGAGACGTACGACGACACGGGTTGCCCGGCAGCGTGAAGATCGGCGTGCTGTCCTCGCCGACGAACCCGAAGCCCTGCGGCTTGCCCGGCTGCATCGCGACCTCGTCGAACCGCACGGTGCCCTGCTCCTGCAGCACCTCCTTGACCACGTCGTACGCCCCCTTGCTCACGCCACCGCTGGTGACCACCACGTCGGCCCGCACCAGCTGGTCGCTCAGCGCCTCGGCGAAGCCCTCGTGGTCGTCGCGCACGATGCCCACCCGGAACGCGATCGCGCCGGCGGCACGCGCGGCGGCGGCGAGCATGTAGGAGTTGCCGTCGTAGATCGAGTCACGGCCCGAGCTTCTCCCCGGGCTCGCGCAGCTCGTCACCGGTCGAGATCACGACGACCCGCGGGCGCGGGCGCGAGGCCACCCGCGAGGTGCCGACCGAGGCGAGCAGTCCGATCTGGCGGGGACCGATCAGGTCGCCCTCGCTGACCAGCAGGTCACCGACCTTGACGTCCTCGCCCGCGCGGCCGGATGTGCTGGCCGACCTCGGGCGCCTGCTCGATCACCACCGCGGAGGTGCCGCCGTCGGTCCACTCGACCGGGACGATCGCGTCGCAGCCCTGCGGGACCGGGGCTCCGGTCATGATCCGCACCGCGGTACCGGGCGACATCGCCATGATCGTCGCGGCACCGGCCGCGATCTCCCCGACCACCGGCAGGTGCACGGGCCGCTGCTCGCTCGCTCCCAGCGACGTCGCGGTGGACGACGGCGTAGCCGTCCATGCCGGAGTTGTCGAAGGCCGGCAGCGGACAGCGGCGCCACGATGTCCTCGGCGATCGGGAGGCCCATCACCTCGAGCAGCGGCTGGTCGTACGCCGGCAGGGTGTCGATCGAGTCGAGGATCCGCTTGAGGTGTTCGTCGACAGGGATCAGCGGAGTCTCGGCAGGCATGCTCCGAGCCTACGACCCGCCGCGCTCGCTCTCCCGGAGCACCGTGCCGGACGCGATCCGGCCATGGCCGTCCGGTGCGTCGAGGGTGACCTCGCCGACCACGGAGACGCCCTCGCCGAAGGTCCAGTCGCCGTGCACCACCAGCGACTCCGCCTCCTTGAGCGACGGCGCCCCGGAGGGGAACCGCTTGTCGAACTCGCCGACGAGGGCATACGGCTCGTCGAGCTCGACGTACGGCGCGTGGTCGGGTCGCATGTCCATCACGAAGTCGCGGCCGAGATCGTAGACGTCGGACCGGATCAGCAGCAGCTGACTGGTGTTCTTCACCGGCACGAAGCGGTCGCGCGTCACCTCGATCAGCTGCGAGCCCTCGAAGACCTCGATCGCGGCGCCCATCGCGGTCTCGATCTGGATCACCTTCGGGCTCGAGGCGTCACTCGGGTCGGTGGTCTTCTCGTTGCGGATCAGGGGCAGGCCGAGGATGCCGTCACGACGGTCCAGCTCGGTGCGCATCGCCTCGAGGTCGAACCAGACGTTGTTGGTCGAGGCGTACTTGTGCCGGCTCAGGTCGGTCAGGTCCTCGAGGTCCTCGGGCAGCGTCTGTGCGGTCTCGCGGAGCACGATCCGGCCGTCGTTCACGCGGGTGGCGAAGTGCCCGCCCTTCTTGTCGCTGGCCGTGCGGCGCACGGCCTCGATCGCGAACGGGGCCCCGGACTGCGCGAACCAGCCGGCCACACGCGCGTCGGGGACGGCGCCGAGGTTGTCGGAGTTGGAAACGAACACCCGCGTGAAGCCGGCGTCGATCAGCTGGTCGAGCAGGCCGGTGCTACGGAGCGTGGTGTACAGGTCACCGTGCCCGGGCGGACACCACTCGAGCGCCGGGTCGATCGTCCAGCTCACCGGCTCGAGGTTGTCGACCCGGAGCTTCGGCTCCTTGTTCTGCAGGAACTCCAGCGGCAGCCCTTCCACCTCGAGGTCCCGGTAGCGCGCCAGCGCCGCGAGGGTGTCGGCCGAGGTGCGGAACGAGTTCATGAAGATCAGCGGGAGCGGGGCGCCGTACTCCTTGCGGAGGTGGAGCACCTGGCGGGCGATGATGTCGAGGAACGACAGGCCGCGTCGTACGCACAGCAGGGACTTGGCGCGATCCATGCCCATGGAGGTGCCGAGGCCGCCGTTGAGCTTGATCACCACGGTGGTCCGGATCGCGTCGGAGGCCGTCTCGTCGGGCACCTCGACGTCGGCGAGGGAGTCCATCTCGATCGGCTTGATGGAGGACTCGGGGATCATTCCCGTCTCCCCGTGCTGGATCAGCCGGTAGTAGTGCGCGAAGACGTCGATCGCCGTCTCGTCCACGCCGGCGTCCGCCATCTTCTGGCGGCACATCTTCAGGCCCTTGTCGCTCATCCGGGGTCCCGGCGGAGGCGTGAGCGCAGCGAGCGGCTTCGTGGGGTGGTTCTCATAGTTCTGATCGTAGGCTTGCCGGGTGAGCGTGAACATGTCGGCCGCCAAGCTAGCGCTCCGTGACCAGCTCGTGACGGCGCGCGGCCGGGTCCCGGTGCCCGTCCTCTCCGACCGTGCGCGCGCCGTCGCCGAGCACCTGCTGGCCTCTCCGGAGGTACGCCGGGCGGCCACCGTCGCGGCGTACGTCTCGGTCGGGCGGGAGCCCGGCACCGGTCCTCTGCTGGCCGGACTCGCGGAGGCGGGCAAGCGCGTGATCCTGCCACTGCTGCAGCCGGACGACGACCTCGACTGGGCGGTCTACCGCGGACCCGACTCGCTGGTGCCCGCCCGGCGAGGCCTCCTCGAGCCGGTCGGCACCCCTGCTCGGCCTGTACGCGATCGGCACCGCGGACTGCGTGATCGTGCCCGGCCTCGCCGTCGACCGCACCGGTCTGCGCTTGGGACGGGGAGGCGGATCCTACGACCGCGCACTCGGACGGGTGCCGGTCGGCACCTTCACCTGCGTCGTGCTGCAGGCCGGCGAGGTGCGCGACGAGGTGCCAGCCGACCCGCACGACCGCCAGGTGACCGCCGTGGTCACCGAGGACGGCGTGCTTCGGTTCCGGCGGAGCATGTCGGCGTGACCCCGGTGCTCACGCCTCCGGCCTGAGCACCAGCGTGTCGTCGGTCGCCCGCCGCACCGCGTCCGCCGAGAACGGCCACGGCGCGGTCCGGCCGTCGAGCCACATGTCGACCTGGTCGGTGTAGTGGTCGTCGAAGGCGTGGCCGGACTGACCGGCCAGGTTGACCCACCGGCTGCGGTCGAGGTCGCCGAGGTCGACCACCATCCGCATCGTCGGCGCGTTGGTCACGGTGTAGCCCGCGCGCGGGTCCCAGGCGGTCGCGTTGACCGCGCCAGTGCCGCCCGGTGCACCATGGCCGTGCCGGTCGAACAGCGCGCCGACCATCCAGCTGCCGTTGCTGAACGTCGGACGGTCCAGCCGCAGCTGGTGCAGGTGGCCCCAGGTCCACCGCTTCGGGTCGCGCGACTGCAGCCGCACCAGCTCGTCGCGGGCCTCCTGCATCGCCTTGCCGAGGATCACGTCGCGGTTCTCGACCACGTCGCTGGTGTCCACATCGTCCCACCACGGGCTGTCCGGATGCTGCAGCAGCTGCGTCATCACCGCCATCCAGCGCGAGCTGCCATCGGGCCACAGCGACTCGCGGAGCTGGTCGTGGAACGTGAGCTCGAGGACCTTGCGCCACACGGCGTTGAAGTACGCCGCGGACGCCGAGTCGTCGGGCTGCGTGTAGTCCCAGCCGGACAGGAGCTGCTGGCCGCTCGCGTAGTACGCCGAGGGCAGCAGCACGTCGAGCAGGTACGGCACCAGCACGGGGGCCATCGGGTTGCGTGTGTCGTTCTGGATCTCGGCCATGTCCGCGACCCGCAGCTTCGAGCCGTCCGCGACGCCCGCCCGGAGCAGACGGTGGATCCGGTTGCTGCGGTAGCCGTAGTCGAACCAGTCGGCGAGCCGGTACGGGTAGCTCGGCCCGGTCACCGCCTGGTTGGCCGCCACGATCACCCCGGACGCCGGGTTGAGCTCGGTCGGCAGCTTCGTAGCCGGCACCAGCTTGCCGGTCCAGTCCTGGGACTTCTTCCAGCCCGCAGCCGGGTAGTCGCCGGTGTGGCCGACCTTGCGGATCGGCACGGCACCGGCCGCCTGGTAGCCGATGTTGCCGAGGCTGTCGGCGTAGACGAGGCTCGTGGCCGGTGCGCCGAGGTTCGCGGCGGCCGCGCGGAAGGCAGCCCAGTCGCCCGCCCGGTTCATCGCCAGCAGGGCGTCGGTCGAGGTGCCCGGTGACGAGCCGGTCCAGTCGACCGCGACCGCGTAGCCGTTGCCCCGGCCGGGCGCGCCCGTCGGCGCCGGCGCGTTGGCCCCGACGCTGGACAGCTCCCGGGAGACGTCGGAGACCAGCGGCCCGTGCCGGGTCGAGCGCACGGTGATCAGCTTGGAGTCACCGCCGGCGATCCGGATCCGTTCGTCGCGCTCCTCCAGCGGGAGCTGGCGGTCGTCGTACAGGTAGTCCTTGCCGGTGACCTTCTCCAGGTAGAGGTCGGTGGTGTCGGCGCGGAGGTTCGTCATCCCCCAGGCGATGTCGTGGTTGTGGCCGATCGCGATGCCGGGGAAGCCGGCCCAGCTGAACCCCGCCACGTCGTACGGGCAGGAATCGTCCAGAGTCCGGCAGTGCAGGCCCATCTGGTAGAACACACCCGGCTGGCCCACGTCGAGATGCGGGTCGTTCGCGAGCAGCGGCTTGCCGGTCGTCGTGTGCGAGCCGGCGACGACCCAGCCGTTGCTGCCCAGCCCGTCGCCGCTGCCTACGGCCCTCGGGATCGCGCGGGTCGACCGGGAGACCTGCTCCAGCGGTCGCAGCATCGCGCGGCTGATCCGCTGCGGGGGCAGCGCGGCCGGCCGGGCGGCCTGACGGGCGGGCCGCCGGGTGTCGACGATCGGCGCCCGCTCTGAGTAGGGGTACGACGGGTAGAGCTCGGCGATCTGCGCCGGGTCGCGGTCGACCGAGAGCCGGGCGCGCGCGATCTCGTCGTCGACGTTGCCGGCGAGGTCCCACTCCATGGACTTCAGCCAGGCCAGCGAGTCGACCGGCGTCCAGGGCTCGGGGCGGTAGTTGACGTCGACCGACAGCACGGTGTACTCCAGCGACGCCCCCGAGCCGGAGTGCGAGGACAGCCACGCGTTGACGCCGTCGCTGTAGGACTCGAGCGCCTCGCGGGCCCCGGCCGACACCAGCTGGTACTCCCGCTCGGCGGTCCGGTACCAGCCCGAGCGTGCGGGCGGTCATGTCGCTGCTCAGAGTGCGCGCGCCGAACAGCTCGCTGAGCCGGCCGGCGCTGAGGTGGCGACGGTAGTCCATCTGCCAGAAGCGGTCCTGCGCCTGCACGAAGCCCTGCGCATAGAACAGGTCGTGGCTGGTGCCGGCGTAGATCTGGGGCACGCCCAGCCCGTCGCGGCGCACCTGCACGGTGTCGTCGAGTCCCTTGAGCCGCAGGTCGCCGGTGGTCTGCGGGCAGCGGCCGCCGCACCACGATCGCGCCCGCGATCAGGGCGAGCACCAGGAGCAGCACCACACCCGCCACCCCGTAGACGACGTAGCGCGCCGGCGTCGGCCAGTCCCGGAACCGGTCACGTTCGGGGTCGCTGGCGGACGTCACGCGCACATTGTGCCGGGCACGCGTATGATTGGCACTCGAAGGCGCTGAGTGCCAGTCGCCCTTCCACAAGCTCAGGGACGTCCTGACGACACGGCGGAGGACCGGGTGCCGACCTACCAGTACGCCTGCACCGAGTGCGGCCACTTCTTCGAGCAGTTCCAGAGCTTCACCGACGACGCGCTCACCGAGTGCCCCGTGTGCAGCGGCAAGCTGCGCAAGGTCTTCAACGCCGTCGGCGTGGTGTTCAAGGGCTCCGGCTTCTACCGCAACGACAGCCGCAGCAACGCCAACGGCCCCGGGTCCTCGGAGCAGTCTGGCGGCGGCGCGACCGAGAAGACGGCGTCCGCGACGGAGAAGTCCTCGTCCGGCGAGAAGTCGTCGTCGACCACGTCATCCAGCACTGCCGCAGCGTCCTGACCTGCGGCTTTGCCGCGCCTGTGGACGACGGCGGCGTGACCCCGGTCGGCGACCTAGCGTCTCCCCATGCCGCACCTGACGCATCTACCCGGCGTGGTACGCCGCCACGTGCTGATCCACCGTCGCCCGCTCGCGGCCGTGCTCGCCGCGCTCGCGGTGCTGGCGGCGCTGCGAGCGACCCAGACACCGGCTCCGGCCGCGGCCCAGGTGTGGACCGCGGCACACGACCTCCCGGCCGGCCGGGTGCTGGCCCACGACGACCTGCGGCGCACGCCGTACGCGCCCGGGAGCGTGCCCGACGGCGTGGTCGGCGACCCGGCTGCGGTGCTCGGACGCACCCTCGCCGCTCCCGTGCGCCGAGGAGCGCCGCTGACCGACCTGAGCGTGGTTTCCCGCCCGCTCACGTCCGCGTATCCCGGGCGCGTCGCGACACCGGTGCGCGTGGCAGACGGAGGGGTGGTCGACCTGTTGCGGGTGGGTGACCTGGTCGACCTCGTGGCCGCCGACCCGCAGGGCCGGGCCGCGGCGCGGACGGTGGCGTCCCGGGTCACCGTGATCGCGATTCCCCGGGCGCGTGCGTCCGTCGACGACGTGGGGATGCAGGGCCGGCTGGTCCTGATGGCGGTGCCCGACGCCGAGGCGGCCGACGTCGCGGCGGCCGGACTCGCGGGTTATCTGACGGTCACGCTGACCCGCTAGCCTCGCCGACATGACAGGCTTCAAGAACTTTGTCCTGCGCGGGAACCTCGTGGAGCTGGCCGTGGCCTTCATCATGGGCCTGGCCTTCGCCTCGGTCGTCACCGCGACCGTCACCGTGGTCATGGACCTGATCGGCAAGGTCGGTGGCACCCCCGACTACAGCAGCTACGCGCCCGGCGGGGTCCACCTGGGCGCCTGGCTCACGGCGGTCATCTCGTTCCTGGTCCTGTCCGCGGTCGTGTACTTCCTGATCGTGAAGCCCTACACGGCCGCAAAGACGAAGTACTTCCCCGAGGAGTCCCCCGGCGAGCCGGCTGACATCGCGCTGCTCACGGAGATCCGCGACCTGCTCGCGGCAGGGAGCACCAGTCCACGCTGAGCTCAGCCGTGGTGCGGCGGCACCTGGGCACGCAACCAGGCGTCGCCGTCGCCGGTGGGCTGGTCGGGGTCACGGTCGTCCGACGTCTGCTCGGGCAGCACGTCGCCGAAGACCTCGGCCAACCGCCTGGCCCGCGCGGCCCGCTCCTCGGCGGTGAGGGCGTGCGGGCGATCGGTGGGTTCGTCGGTCATGTGGTCTGCTCCGGCACCCGGGAGCGCCAGGAGTCGAGCCAGTCGACGCCGAACGTCGGGCGGGTCGCCGCCCAGCCGGTCTGCGAGCTGAAGTGCTCCGAACAGATCCGCAGCGAGCGGCTGAGCGGCTCGATGCGCGGCCCGGCGAGCCGGCGCAGCACGGGGCCGAGGTAACCGGTGCGCTGGACGCCCGCCGCCTCCGCGAAGGCGGCGAGCACGTCGCGGCGGCGTACCGGCTCGGCACCGACGTTGTACACGCCGCTCGGCGCATGCAGCGCGGCGAGCACCGCAGGACCGAGGTCGTCGGTGTGCACCAGGTGCGACCAGGCCTCGGGACGGCCGATTCCGACCGGACGCCCCTGGCGCACGGCGTGGAGCTGGAACTCGGTGAGCCGGTCGTCGCCGACGATGGTGCCGAGCCGGAGTACGACGCCGACCCGGGGACCCTTCGCGTAGTCCTGCACGTGCGACTCGGCCACGGCCACTGGCTCGGTCGCGTGCGTGATGTCGATCGGGTCCTGCTCGGTGACCCAGTCCTCACCGTGGTCGGCGTAGACGAACGACACGCTCTCCTGCACCAGCCGCCGGACACCGGCCCGGTGGGCGGCGGCAACCACGTTGCCGACGCCACGAGTGCGGAGTCGGTCGTTGACCCGCCAGGTCCAGGGCAGGGCGGCGGCGTAGCCGACCGGGATGTGGGTGGCGAGGTTCACGACCGCTTCGCAGCCGTCGTACAGCAGGGAGAGGGACTCGAGGTCGAACAGGTCTGCGGCCTGGGGTGTGGCACCGAGTCCACGCACCAGGTCGGCGTCCTGGACGTCGCGGGCCATCGCCACGACGTCATGCCCGGCGGCGACCAGAGACCGGACGGCACCTCTTCCCAAGACCCCGGTGGCACCCGTGACGGCAACGCGCATCCGACCATCCTCCGATAACGAACGCATAACGAGCAAACCCCGTGCACCAGAAGTCCGGTTTGTCGTAGAACTTTGCGAGAACCGCGCCCTATTCACCCGTTTCGTCGTCACTACTCCCCGCGTGGTGGTGAAGTGTGAGGGGGTCAGGCGTCGGGGACTCGAGGGCTGGCTCCGGGTGGCAACCGGTGCCCACCTCCGGCGGTCGCTGGGGGATGCCGTGTCGGCGGCGGGCCGTCGCTGGGGTGGGGCACTCCGTCGCCGCCACGCCACCCTTTTACGCTCCCCGCCGGCGGCGGTCACCGGGTGCCGTCGGGTGGCAGCCGACTCTCGTGCTCGCGGGCTGGGGTGGGGAGGTGGTGCCGGGTCGGCTCATCGGAGGCGAGTGAGACATGCCGGAGCCCCCGCGCCGGGATCTTGGCGCGGGGTGTGGGGCGGGGTCGCTACTGGTCGGGCGGGTGCGATGTCCGGTCGCGGGTGACGTCGGTGGTGCCGCGGTGGTCGCGCAGGAACTGGTAGCCGTGCGGTGAGTGCCACAGGTAGGAGCCGGGTTCGAGGACGGTGTAGCCCCAGCCGGAGTGGTGGGTCTTGAGCCGGTGGTGGCGGCGGCACAGCGGAGCGATGTTGTCACTCGACGTTGGTCCGCCCTCGGAGTAGGGGATCACGTGGTCCGTTGTCGCAGGCCTCCGCGGGGCGGGTGCACCAGGGGAACACACAGGTCAGGTCCCGTTCGGCGGCCTGGGCGGCGAGCCGGTCGGGGACCTGGTACTGGTCGACGTGGATCTTCTCGGTCAGGTCGATCACCGGCTTCACGGTCACCGTGGTGCCGGGGACACCGCACCAGGCGCGGACCTGGTCGGCGTCGACGAACGAGCGGGTGTTCGCCACCCGGGCCAGATGCAGCTTCTGGTCGGGCTGGCTGTCGGGCCGGTGATCGCGTCCTCGGAGACGTGCACGTGCAGCACCACCTGCCGCGCTGCGGTGTGGTCTCGGTGTCGGTGGGGTGTCGAGGTCCAACGACAGCTGGTGCCGGGCCATCTGGCCGAGGGCTTCGGAGCGGCGCACGTCCAGCGAGGCGGCCGAGCCGAGGTCGGCCAGCCTGGCGGCACCGACCGAGAGCGCGGTGTCCAGGTCCAGGGCGTCGGCGAGGTCGACCTCGGCCTCCACCCACACGGTGCCCTCGAAGGACACCTGGTGGGTGTGCACGTGCGCGTGCCGGCCGTCCGCGGCGGCCTCCCGGCGACGCCGGGCCTGGTCCGGCATGAACCGCACGATCGCCTCCTCGACCAGCCGGTCCACCCCGCTGGGCCGGATCCGGTGCGCGAACCGCGCGACCTGGTCGTCGACGAACCCCGCCGCCGCCGGGCTGAGCGCGATGGTGGCGCGGGCGATCCGGCGGGCCCGCCACGCCGGCAGGTCCCCGGCCTCGACCCGGGCCCAGGTCTTCGGGAGCCGGTGCCGCAGCTCGAGGGCCTCACCGAGGTAGGCCTTGCCGGTCTCGGTGGGCAGCCCGACCGCGGCCGCGAACTCGGCCACGCAGAACTCCGCGACCAGCGGCGCACCCGGTCCGGCGACCGGGACCGGGGTGTCGCCGAACCGGACCGCGTCACCGATCGACTCCGCCGGGTGCAGGTCCGCCCACGAGCAGGCCGCGCGGAGCAGGTCGACCTCGGCGGCGTCGGCGGCCGCACGGCGGTCCCGGGCGAACGCGAGCACCCGGCAGCTGCGCCGTGTCGAGGTCCGGGATCGGTTGCCGTCGTGGTCATGGCTCCATTCTAGTCGAACTGGTGTTCGAATCAAGTGTGGAATCCGTCGACTTTCCCCTTAGAATTCAGGCGATCCGAAGGTAGCCCTCGTTGGGTATGGCGGGGGTTTCGACACGGGCCTGGCGGACCTCCTCAGGGACCGCCTCCTCAGCCACCGCCGAGCCGCCACCCGGCCGGCGGCCTGAACCCCCGGCGGCGTCCGCCCCGTTGCTGCGCTTTCACCACTGGACAACCCCGCAGCCGCGAGTGCGTGGTCTCGACACCCGCTCGCTGGCGCTCGCTGCTCGACCACCGGGGAAGCTCAACCACCGCCGAGCCGCCACCCGGCCGGCGGCCTGAACCCCCGGCGGCGTCCGCCCCGTTGCTGCGCTTTCACCACTCGACCACCCCGCAGCCGCGAGTGGTGGTCTCGACACCCGCTCGCTGGCGCTCGCTGCTCGACCACCGGGGAAGCTCAACCACCGCCGAGCCGCCACCCGGCCGGCGGCCTGCAACCCCGGCGGCGTCCGCCCCGTTGCTGCGCTTTCACCACTGGACCACCCCGCAGCCGCAAGTGGTGGTCTCGACACCCGCTCGCTGGCGCTCGCTGCTCGACCACCGGGGAAGCTCAACCACCGCCGAGCCGCCACCCGGCCGGCGGCCTGCAACCCCCGGCGGCGTCCGCCCCGTTGCTGCGCTTTCACCACTCGACCACCCCGCAGCCGCAAGTGGTGGTCTCGACACCCGCTCGCTGGCGCTCGCTGCTCGACCACCGGGGAAGCTCAACCACCGCCGAGCCGCCACCCGGCCGGCGGCCTGAAACCCCGGCGGCGTCCGCCCGTTGCTGCGCTCTTCAACCCACCCGCAGCGGCACCTGCTACGCGCAGAGACCGTTCTCGGAAGCGATCCGGTTGTGCTCGTCTGTGGTGATCGTGTCGCTGCTCTCGAGCTTCTGCGTGCCGGCAGCCGCTGCCGTGGCGGGCGCCTTGGACATCGGGCTCGTCTTCGTGCCGGGGGTGCTGTCGGAGGCCTTGACCACCTCGCCGGTGAACTTGGGGCCGAGCTCCTGGTCGGCTCGGATCTCCTGCCACAGCGCGTCGGCGTCGGCACTGAGCTGCAGCCGGTTCGGGTCCGGCGCGTATGGCTCGAACGGCGCGGTGACGAACGTGACGTTGTCGAGGCCGATGTTCTTCAGCGACGACCCGAGCGAGGCGAGCGGCTTCAGGTGCGCGAACCCCGGGTCGGTCGTCAGCGACTTGGTGGCGGCGTCGAGGAAGCGCACCAGCTTGACCGGGTTGGCCAGCGTGCCGGCGGAGACCGCCTTGTTGATCATCGCGGCGACGAACGTCTGCTGGCGCTTCATCCGGCCGATGTCACCGTTGGCCGAGATGCCGTGGCGCACGCGCACGTAGTCGAGGGCCTGGTCGCCGGTCACGTTGTAGGTGCCCGCGGCGAGGTGGATGTTGCCGACGGTGTCGTCGACCTCGCTGGGCACGCACACCTTCACGCCACCCAGGGCGTCGACCATCTGCTTGAAGCCGTTGAAGTCGACCACCACGAAGTGGTCGATGAACACCTTCGTGATCGACTCGACGGTCTTGATCGTGCAGGCCGGGCCGCCGACCTCGTACGCCGCGTTGAACTGGGTCAGGCCGCCCGCGACGGTGCCGCTGTGGTCCTTCTTCTCGCAGGTCGGCCGGTCGACCATCGCGTCGCGCGGGATGCTCACGCCGTACGCGCGGCTGCGGTCCTTCGAGAGGTGCAGCAGGATCGTGGTGTCGGACAGGCCCGGGGTCTCACCGGCGACGTGGTTGCCCTTGCCCTTGCGGGTGTCCGAGCCCATGACCAGCACGTTGAGCGCGCTCTTCGGGCCGGTGTCGAGGCGCTTCGGACGGTCCTTGCCGAGGTCCTTGGTGATGTCGAGCTGGGTGATGTTGCCCTCGAAGCGCTTGTAGAAGTACACGCCCACGGCACCGAGTACCAGCGAGAGCGACAACACACCGATCAGCACCCGAGTGCCGATCTTCCGGGCGCGCGAGGGCTCGGCACGTCGTCGTGGCGGGTACTCGGACAAGAACGGGACCTCGGGTCTGCGGCCCATTCCTTATCGGGCAACACGTATGGGCACCCCCATTGTGGGGTGCTCGACTGCCAGACTCCAATCGGACAGGTGTGAGCGTCCACCCGGTCAGGTGGACGACAGAAGGGGCGAAAGGTGATCAAGTACCTCGGCTCGAAGCGCCTGCTGGTCCCGGTCCTCGGCCGGATCGCGAGCGCCGTCGGGGCGCGCACCGCGGTCGACCTGTTCACGGGCACCACCCGCGTGGCACAGGAGTTCAAGCGGCGGGGACTGGAGGTCACCGCCGTCGACGTCGCGACGTACGCCGAGGTGCTGGCCCGCTGCTACGTCGCCACCGACGCGCCGCGCCGTCGACCACGACCGGCTGGCCGAGGCGCTCGGCCGGCTCAACGGGCTGCGCGGCCGCCGCGGCTACGTCACCCGCACGTTCTGCGAGGACGCGCGCTACTTCCGGCCCGAGAACGGTCGCCGGATCGACGCCGTACGCGACGCGATCGAGGAGTACGACGAGGCGCTGCGGCCGGTGCTGCTGACCTCCCTGCTGCTCGCCGCCGATCGCGTCGACTCCACGACCGGCCTGCAGATGGCCTACCTCAAGCAGTGGGCGCCCCGGGCCGCCCACCCGCTGACCCTGGTCGCGCCGGCGCTCCTCGACGGCCCGGGCACGGCAGTGCTGCGGCGACGCGACGACGCTCGTCGACGAGCTGCCCGCGACGGACCTGGCCTACCTCGACCCGCCGTACAACCAGCACCGGTACTTCACGAACTACCACGTCTGGGAGACGCTCGTCCGCTGGGACCGGCCCGCGCACTACGGCATCGCCTGCAAGCGCGCCGACGCCCGCGACCCGGCCACCAAGTCGGTGTTCAACTACCGGGGCTCGATGCCCGAGGCGCTGCGCTCGGTCATCGCGCGAACCCGCGCCGAGGTCGTGGTCGCGTCGTACAACGACGAGAGCTGGATGCGCGCCGGAGGAGATCACCGCCGCGCTCAACGAGGCCGGCCACGAGCGCGTCGAGGCGATCGGCTTCGACAGCAAGCGCTACGTCGGCGCCCAGATCGGCATCCACAACCTCCGCGGCGAACGCGTCGGCGAGGTCAGCCACCTGCGCAACACCGAGTTCCTGTTCCTCGCCGGGCCGACAGAGAAGGTCGAGGCCGCCGTGGCCGCCGCCGGGCACCACGAGTCGGTCGCGAGCTGAGCCTGCCGATGCCCGGGCGCTGGCCTGAACCGAAGCAGTGGTTTCGCCGTTCCATGGGTGTGGAGCACCCCGAGGCGCCTGCGGACAATGCGGGTCGCGACGCCCGATCGACGACGCGCAGGATCGGCGCGGCGGTGCTCACCGGTGCAGCGGTGCTGCTGGTCCTGGTCGCGCTGACGTTCCCCGACCGGCTCGACCAGCTCCACCCCTCGGCGTTCCTCCGGCTGCCGGTCGAGGCCCTCGTCTACCTCGTCCTCGTCCTGCTGATTCCAGCCAGGTTCCACGCACTCCGGACCGGCCTGGCGATCGTGGCCGGTCTCGTGCTCGGCCTCACCGTGATCCTCCGGCTGCTCGACATGGGCTTCCTGCAGGCGCTCAACCGGCCGTTCGACGTCGTCATCGACTGGACCTACACGCGTGACCTGATCGAGCTGGTGCGCGACTCGTTCGGCAAGGGTCTGGGCACGGTCATGCTGCTGGTGGCAGCGCTGCTGGCGATCGGGCTGCTGGTGCTGCTGCCGCTCGCGGTACTCCGGCTCACCCGGCTCACGGTCGGGCACCGCCAAGCGGGCCTGCGCACGGTCGCCGCGCTCGCCGCCGTGTGGCTCGTGCTCGCCCTGACGGACGTGCGGGTGTCCACCGGCGACATCGCCTCGCGCGACACCTCCGGCTACCTCTATGGACAGGTCAGCCGCATCCCGTCGGTGCTCCGCGACCAACGCCAGTTCGAGACCGCGGCCCAGAAGGACTCGCTGCGCAAGTACCAGGCCGCCAACCTCGTGAGCGGGCTGCGCGGGAAGGACGTCCTCTTCGTCTTCGTGGAGAGCTACGGCAAGGTCGCGGTCCAGGACTCCTCGCTCTCGAAGGGCGTCTCGGAGGTCCTCGCTTCGTCATCCCAGGATCTCGACAACGCCGGGTTCCACAGTCGCAGCGCCTGGCTCACGTCGCCCACGTTCGGCGCGATCAGCTGGCTGGCGCACTCGACGTTCCAGTCCGGCCTCTGGGTCGACAGCCAGCAGCGCTACGACGTGCTGGTCACCAGCCGGCGGCAGACCCTCAGCCAGATCTTCGGGCAGGCCGGGTGGCGGACCGTGGCCGACATCCCGGCCAACAACCGGGCCTGGCCCCAGGGCGCCTTCTACCAGTACGACCACATCTACGACTCGCGCAACGTCGGCTACCGGGGTCCGCGGTTCGGCTACCCCACGATGCCGGACCAGTACACGCTGGACGCGTTCCACCGGCTCGAGCTCGCCCGCAAGGACCGTCGCCCGGTGATGGGCGAGATCGACCTGATCACCAGCCACGCGCCGTGGTCCAGGACCCCCCGGATGATCAAGCAGGCCGCGGTCGGCGACGGCTCGGTCTACGACGGCATGCCGGAACAGCTCCCCTCGGAGCGCGACATCTGGCCGTCTCCGACGCGGGTCAAGAAGGCGTACGGCGAGTCCATCGAGTACTCGCTCAAGGCCCTCACCAAGTTCATCACGACGTACGCCGACGACAACACCGTCGTGGTCTTCCTCGGGGACCACCAGCCGGCTCCGATCGTGTCCGGCAACAACGCCTCGCACGACGTACCGGTCGCGATCGTCGCCCACGACCCGAAGGTCCTCGACCGGATCTCCGGCTGGGGCTGGGATCCCGGGATCCACCCCAGCCCGGAGGCGCCCGTGTGGCGGATGGACGCGTTCCGCGACCGGTTCCTCGGCGCCTACGGCTCGGTCAGGTTGGCCGGCACCCAGGCAGCGAGCTCGCACTGAGACCGGCGGCGATGGCTCAGCCGCACGGCACGCGCTCAGCCACGAGCGCGAACTTGCGGACCCGGCCCTCGGTCAGCCAGTCGCTCCAGAGCCGGTGGGCTGCGACCAGCTCCTCGAACGCCTGCGACGGGAGCCCTTCGGTGATGGAGCTCCGCTCGGCGAGGAACGCCGCGAGCAGGGCCCCGACCATCGTCCGGTGGGAGCTCGTGCACTCCTGCTGCCAGCGCACCCGGAGGCCGACGCGCTCGAGGGAGGAGCGCAGCTCCGCGAGCGGCACCAGCCACACAGTGTCGGCGTCGGGCATCCGCTCCCGCTCCCCCGCGGTCAGCGGTTCGCCCTCCTCCACGGTGAGGGCGAAGCGGCCACCCACGCGCAGGGCGGCGGAGACTCCCCCCAGCAGCGGCTCCTTGTCCGCGAACGCGAGCAGGGTCTCCAGCAGCAGGACGACGTCGAACGGCCCCGCCGGGACCGGAGGCACGCGTGCCACCTCGAAGCTGCACGGAAGACCATCGGCCCGGTCATGGGCCAGCTCGATCGCGCTCGGGCTCGCGTCCACACCGAGGTAGGTGCAGCCCAGCTCCGCGGTGATGTGGCGTCCCGGCCCCGCCACGCCGCAGCACAGGTCGAGGACGGAGACGCCCGGCCCGATGCCGGCCCTCCTCGCCAGCGACAGGATCTCGCCGGCGCGCATGAAGCTCTCCTGGCCCACGAACTCGCCGGGCGCGTACGCCGCCACACGTGCCCGGTGCAGCGCCCGGTCGAAGGGCGTGCGCTCGTCCTGCTTCACCTGACGCGCGCGGGCAGCGAACCCGGCTCCTCGACCCGTCCCGGAACGGTGCGCTCGCCCGCCGACCCGGACCGTCGCCGTGTCCACAGCCAGAGCACGTCACGACCGAAGGACTCGGCCAGCAGCAGGAGGGCGACCAGGAGCGCCGCCGTGATGGCCCACGGGCGGATCACCTCGGCCGCCGCCACGGTCAGCACCACGCCCTGGACCCCGGCGGTCACCTTGCGCCAGTAGCGGTACGGGAGCGGGCGGCGCATCCAGGCCAAGGCCCAGCCGGCCACCGCGAAGGCGTACCGCGCCAGCCCGAGGGCGAGCACCCACGGCACCAGCCAGGTGCGAGACGTAGACGCTGAGGACCAGGATCAGGAACGCGTCCACCTCCCCGTCGAAGCGGGCTCCGAAGGCCGTCGAGGTGCGCGTGCGCCGGGCGACCCACCCGTCGACGACGTCGAGCACCAGCGCGAGCATCGAGAGCACGACGATGGCGGCCACGGCGGGCTGCGTGACGAACGAGTCCGCGACCAGTGCCGCCACGCCGCAGGCGAGCGTGGCGCGGACCAGCGTGACCAGGTCGGCGGGGCCCAGCGTGTTGGTCCCGCTGCGACCCAGGCCGAGACGGACGCACACGGCCAGCACGACGCCGCAGACCAGCCCGACGAGCCATCCCAGGAACGTCAGACCGACGCCCACGGTGAGGGCGGTGATCACACTGGTCAGGGCAGCCAAGCCTGCCGGCAGGCCGACTCCGATCCCGACCACGCGCCCTCCCACAGCTCAGACCACGGCGACCGTCGACGGCCGCCGTCATTTCCTTCTACGGTTGCCGCGGGCATTCGGTTCACCCGCCGGTGGTCCAGGCACCCGGTCGGGCTGAGAGGAGACGCGTCATGTCCACCGAACCGGTCCGGGCGAGCGCAGGCTGGCTGACCCTGCGGGAGCCCGCCGACGCCGCGGCCCGCTCGGTCGAGCTGGTCGAGTCGCTTCGACCGCACCTCTCCGGCGGACCGACGACCCTCGTCGTCCACGACCTCGGGTCCGGCAGCGGCTCGATGGCGCGCTGGCTCGCGCCGCGGCTGCCCGGCCTCCAGCACTGGATCCTGTACGACCGGGACGTCGAGCTGCTCGCGCTGGTCCCGTCGGACCCGCCGGCCGTCCCTGCCGGGGCCGGCCCGCTCACCTTCGAGACCCGTCGGCGCGACATCACCCGACTCGCCCCGGAGGAGCTCTCGGGCGCCGGCCTGATCACCGCCTCCGCCCTGCTGGACATGCTGACCGCCGAGGAGCTGGACCGGCTCGTCGCCTCCTGCGCCGGAGCCGGCTGCCCCGTACTGGTCACCCTCTCGGTCGTCGGTCGCGTCGAGCTCGACCCCGCCGACCCGTTCGATGACGCGGTGCAGGCGGCGTTCAACGCGCACCAGGGACGCGACAACGGCGCCGGCCGGCTGCTCGGCCCCGACGCACTCGACCGCGCGGTGTCGGCGTTCGTCGGCCGCGGGCTGGATGTGGTCGTGCGCCCCAGCCCCTGGCAGCTCGGCAGGGACCAAGCCGCGCTAGCCTCGGCCTGGTTCGAGGGGTGGCTCGGCGCTGCCCTCGAGCAGCAGCCCGACCTGGGCGATCGCGCGATTTCCTACCGCCGGCGCCGACTCGCGGAGGCGATTTCCGGACGGCTCGAGGTCACCGTCCACCACCAGGATCTGCTCGCCAACACCCACGGGCTGACCCGAACGGACCAGGGCATGACCCGAACGGACCCCACCAGATGGGGGGTCTTGGGACCATGGTCTTACGACCATCGGGCCCTTTGGGGCTCAGAACCCGGGATCGTCCTAGGACCAAGAGTCAACTGTTGCGAGGACCATCCCAGTACCTACGTTCGTCCCCACGGGGGCAACGGGGCAGACCTAGCCGGAGCCACCAAACCATCAGATGCAGTGGGCAGGCGCTTTCTCGGAGCCGGTCACGGTGTGGTTGCCGCTGTTCCGTTACAACTCCTTTGGGGAACCCATGTATTCATTCGCTCGAGTCCGGCGCAGCCGCCGGACTGCTGTCGCGGGGCTGGCGGTGCTGGCGCTCGCAGCCTCCGGCAGCTTCGCCGCCAACGCCGCAACGCCTACGCCCGCACACAAGGGCGGCACGGTCGGCCTCAAGCAGGTCGGTCCCATCGACGAGACCAACGGCTACCCGCTCTGGTACAAGGACACCAACAACGTCCGCGCCGAGCTCTGCCTGGACCCCGGCGACGCCAACTGCATCATGGGCGCCCTGCCCACGCCCGGCCAGCCGGTCTCGTTCCCGGACAACTTCCCGGACGAGGCCTTCTACTCGGTGGCCGACTCCACGATCGACGCCGGCGGTGGCGACAAGGCGCTGCTGGTGACGGCGACGGAGGCCGCCTTCGGCACCGCCGACGGCCTGCCGGCCAAGGGCGGGCAGATCACGTTCGGCCGGATCCGGATCCGTGCCGCGGGAGCTGGTCGACGGTGCGGACTACACCGTCACGCACCCGTACGGCGTGGATCACGTCCAGGCCGAGGTCGGCGCGGTGAAGGGCATCAACACCACCGAGGACATCGGCTCACTCACGCCGAACGGCACGTTCGACACGACGCTGAACTCGAAGTCGGCGCCGTTCCTGAAGTGGCCGACCGGCGCTCCTGCCGGCTACCTCGGCGACCCGACCGTGGAGCACGTGGTCACCGGCAGCCCCTACGACACCAACTACTTCCGGATCGAGGGGCCGGCGGGCTCGTTCACGGGCTCGACCCAGCTCTGCGCGAACCCGGCGCTCGGTGACTCGCCGGTCGCGACCGACGACTGCATCGAGTCCAACCAGTTCACGGCCGAGGGCAAGATCGCCACCAGGGCGGGCGTGGAGGTCACGAAGGCCTACTACGCCAACTCCGGCACCGGGCACATGATGGACCTGTTCGCGTTCTCCGAGCCGGGCCAGAACCTGATCGTCTCCGGCAGCGGTATCGCCCAGACCAAGATGCGTGAGGACGCGAGCACCGGTCGGTACTACGCCCGCGTGTACGCCGACGGCGCGCCGCCGGCCGACCTGGCGGTCACGAACAAGACCGACGCCCCCAACAGCGTCGACCACATCGACGCCGCGATGTTCGGCGACAAGGTGCACATCGACAGCTCGGTCTACAGCAACGACGACCGCACGCTGACGGTGAGCGCAGAGTCCGGCGACGACGACGCCACGCTCAAGCTCGACGGCCAGTCCGCGGCGCCCGACGTGGCCAACGGCGTCAGCACCTGGACGATTCCGAATGTTGCGGTCCCGCCGTCCGACGTGCTCGTGACGTCGAACCGGGGCGGCGTCGACTCCGAGGACGTCGTGATCACGGGCGCCGAGGACCCGGCGGCCCAGGTCGTGGCCACGATCACCGGCTGACACCAACGACCGTGCAGGTCGGCCAGGCGGTCTGACCCTCGACGGCCTCGCGTCGACCGGCACTGTCGTCGAGCTACGCCTGGTCGGTCACTCCCACTACCGGGGCGACCCTCACCGGCACGGGTGCGGCGAGGACGTTCACCGCCACCGCGCGCGGCGTCTACACGGTCGAAGCTCACAGTCACCGGAGCGCACGGGCAACACCTGCGTCCGACACCTACAAGATCACGGTCTCCGACGCGTCCGCGACTCCTGTCGCCGATGCCGGGCCGGACCAGGTGGGGGCTCATCCCGACCTCGACCGTGACCCTGGACGGCACCGCGTCGAAGTTCGCCTCGACGTACAGCTGGGCCCAGACTGCGGGTGACCCGGTCGTCCTGAAGAACGCCACGACCGCCAACCCGACGTTCGTGGTCCCGTCGGCGACGACGAGCCAGAGCTACACGTTCCAGCTCACGATCAAGGACGTCAACGGCACCGCGTCGACGGACTCGGTCATCGTCAGCACTGACCCGGACGACGTCACCGTGGACGACGCGCAGTACAAGCGCGGCGGCCTCGAATGGCGGGTCCGCGGCGGAGCCCAGTACTGCTCGGCCAACAACCTGGTGAGCGTCTACTGGAACAAGCCGGGCAGCACGCCGGTCCTGCTGGGCACCACCACCCCGACGGCCACCCTGGGCGTCTGCGGCTACGACTTCCGGCTCAAGAACACGCCGGCAGCCCTGCGAGCCACCGCGGCCGGCACCATCACGGTGAAGACCGCTTTGGGAGGTGACCTGACCAGAGCCTTCAACCTCCTCTGATAGTTGGGAGGTGAGGTCCTGAGCAGACTGTTCCACCTCCCTGATCGAAAAGCTCGAGGTGCCCGGCGGCCCCCACCGCTGCCGGGCACCTCGCTTCTTTCCCGGGACTCTAGTAGCCTCGCACCCGGCGTCAGCCCCAGTAGCTCAGTGGATAGAGCAGCCGCCTCCTAAGCGAAAGGTCGCCAGTTCGACTCTGGCCTGGGGCACATCTGAGTGGGTGCAGGTCAGACGGCCGGATCGGCTCCTGACCTGCACCGTTGCCACCGTTCGCTCCCTTGCCGGACCGTGCTAGGGGTCTCAAGACCGCCACCTCGCGGATCCCGGTAACCACGCCTGGACATGACCGGCCGCGCCCGGTCGGTTTCGCGGCGTACCTGCGGTCGCCGGCGCCGTGACCAGAGGGTCGCTCAGAGCCAGCCGTTGCGGCGCGCGAGCAGGGCCGCCTCGGTCCGGTTGCGGGTGCCGGTCTTGCCGATCGCGTCGGAGAGGTAGTTGCGCACCGTGCTCGCCGAGAGGTGCAGCCGACCGGCGATGTCGGCGACGGTGGAGCCGTCCTCGGCAGCGGCCAGGACGTCGCGCTCGCGCGGCGTCAGCGGACTGACCGCGGTCCGCAGCGCCTTCCCGGCAAGCTCGGGGTCGACCACGGTCGCGCCGCCGACCACCTTCCGGATCGCATCGGCCAGCCCCTCGACCGGTCCGTCCTTCACCAGGAAGCCGACCGCCCCGGCGGCCATTGCTCGCTGCAGGTAGCCGGGCCGGCCGAAGGTCGTCACCATCACCACCCGGCACTCCGGCAGCGCCTCGGTCAGGGCAGCGGCGGCCTCGAGCCCGGACGCATGCGGGAGCTCGATGTCGAGCAGCGCCACGTCGGGCCTGACCTCCAGCGCCGTCGGCACGATGTCTGCACCGTCAGAGACCTGCGCCACGACCTCGAGGTCGTCCTCGAGGTCGAGGAGGACAGCGAGGGCTCCGCGCATCATCGCCTGGTCCTCGGCCAGCAGCACCCGGATCACGCGCCGCCGCCGGGGAGGGTGGCGACCAGCCGGAACCCGTCGTTGCTCGGCTCCACGACCAACGCGCCGCCGGCCGAGACCACGCGGTCGCGCAGCCCGTCGAGCCCGCCGATCCGGAACGCCGGCGTGGAGGGTCCGCCGACGCCGTCGTCGTCGATGGTCAGCGCGATCCGTCCACCCGCGTCGGTGAGGGCGATCCGGCACGCGCTCGCACCGGAGTGCCGCAGCACGTTGGTCGCGCCCTCGCGCACGACCCAGGCCAGCACCTCGTCTGCGGCATCCGTTGGCATGACCGAGTCGTCGACCGTGGTCGCGATCCCGGCCGCGCCGAGCGCGCGTCGCGCACCGTCCAGCTCCTCGGCGAGGGTCGGCGCGCGCATCGCGTCGACCGCCTCTCGTACGTCGACCAGCGCCTGCCGGCCGATCTGCTCGATGTCGGCTGCGTGTTCGGCCGCCGCATCGGGGTCCTGCGCCGCCAGCCGGCGGACGGCCTGGGCCTTGACCACCATCACCGAGAGCGTGTGGCCGAGCAGGTCGTGCAGGTCGCGGGAGAAGCGCTCCCGCTCCTCGGCGACCGCGACCCGTGCGAGCTCCGCCCGGGTACGCCGGAGCTCGGCCACGGTGTCCAGAAGCGCGGTGAACGCCGCGTTCGCCACCCCTGCCAGCAGCACCACGAAGCCCTCGGTGAACACGCGGCTCGACTGGTGCGGTGTGACCGCCCACGCGGCCCACATCGACGCGGCCGCGACGACCGGGATCGCGAGCAGCAGCCAGCGCCCGCGCAGCACCGCCGCCAACGCGTTGGCCAGCAGCACCCAGGTGGGCAGCCACTGGCTGCTGCCGTGGGTCGCTCCCGCGAAGGTCGCGGCCACCAACGTCGACAGCGCGACGTAGGCCCGCGGGTCGCGCCACGGAGGTCCGCCGGTGAGGGCCGCGGTCACCGCCGAGGCCGCGATCACGACGATCATCGCCACCTGGAAGACGATCTCGGCCGGGCTGCCGTGCAGGTCGAGCACCGGCCCGAGCAGCAGCACTGGCGTCCACACCAGCACCGAGGCATTGCGCTGCCACGAGCAGCCGAATCGGCTTCGCACGGCGGTCACGCTACGCGGTTGGTTGCGCGGTCCGCGTGCCGGCGGCGGAGCCCGACGATCACCACGGCACCCACCACCAGATGGAGGGCAGCCAAGGTCAGCCCCGCCGGCACGGTGAGAGCACTGGCCGGTCCCGCCAAGGAAACCACCCACACCGCCATCGCGACCCCGGTCCACACGCGGCGCGCTCCCGGCGTACGACGCTCCAGGACGCGCAGGAGCCCGGCTCCGGCCACCGCCACCACCACCGCTGTGACGACGACCGAGACCAGCCCAACGTCGCGGGTGCTCGACCCGGATCTGACCGCGACGTCCACGCCGACCACGGTCGCGCCCACCCAGACGACCGCCGCCGCGCCGGCGGCGACAACCGCCACCGGCAAGTCGTCACGCCACGTGCCGACCCCTTGCACTGCCCCGTCTTGCATCGTCCCACTCATCGTCCTGGCTCCGTTCCGCGCCCGGTCTCGAGCGACGTGTCCACGCTAGGAACGGCAGCGCCGGCACGGCAGAGCCGAATGTCGACGAACGACTGCGACAAATGTCCGCCGACCCGAGGAAGGCCGCTTGGCTGAGTTAGGTGCGGCACAGGTCGCTGGAGGTCACGCGAAGTCTCGGTAACTTGTTGTGGCTTGGTAGCGGACGACTCCTCGCGAGGAGTATGGCGTCGTGTGTGGGCGATGACTCGTTCGGGAGGGGCCGGAGCACGTTGGAGCGGGAGACTTTCGGACGGGACGAGGAGCGCGCCTGTGTGGCCGCGTTCCTCGGCCGTGTGCCGGACGCTCCTTCCGCGGTGGTCCTTGAGGGTGAAGCGGGAATCGGCAAGTCGACGCTCTGGCTCGAGGGCGTGAGCCTCGCCCGCGCCCGGGGGATCAGGGTTGTCTCTTCGCGTCCGGCCGAGGCCGAGCAGGCCCTCGTCTACGTCGGGCTCGGAGACCTTCTCGATGACGTCCTCGATGAGGTGTTGCCGGCTCTGGCGCCGCCGCGCAGGCGCGCGCTCGGAGTCGCGATGCTTCGAGACGATGCCTCGGGAGCTCCTGTCGACAGCCGTGCCGTGGGGCTCGCTGTTCGCGATGTGCTCCAGGGGCTCGGCGAGGACGAGCCGGTCGTGCTCGCAGTCGATGACGTGCAGTGGCTCGATGCGTCCTCCTCGGCCGCCCTTGCCTTCGCCTTGCGCCGACTCCCGGCAAGCCGTGTTCTGGTGCTGCTCGCTCGGCGCTCGGCCGACGGGCCGCACACGTCGGTGCTGGAGGATGCGCTCCCACCAGCACAGGTCCGGCGGGTGCCCGTGGGGCCGCTGAGCGTCGGCGCACTGCACCGGCTTCTGCGCGATCGTCTCGGCACCAGCTTCGCCCGGCAGACCTTGCTTGCAACACCCTGGAAGACTTCGGGCCGGGGTCGCCGCTCGGATCGACCTTCGTCGACCAGGGCCATGACCTGCACGTCGTACGCAACAACACCACGGTCGTGGACGACGTGTACGTGGTCTCGTTCGTCCCGGCGGGCTTCCCTCGGCGCATCGACGAAGACAATCCCAACCCCCGCGTCTGCCCCAACTGAGAACCAGGCGGGACCGAGGGGCGCCACCAGCGGCCGGCCAAGGACCCGGCCGCTGGTTGTGCATCCGACGATCGCGTTCGTCACCGGCACCAGAACCGCAACCTCGCCAGCCGAGCAGGCACGACGGGGCACGCCAACGGCATCCTCGTTAGAGGCCCAGTTCGGTCAGGTTGGGGTGATCTGAGGGTCGGGGTCCTGATCTGTCCCAGTGGAAGAGCCGGTCGGTACCGTCGATCGCGATGTCGTTGATACTCGCGTGCCGTTGCCGCATGAGGCCATGCTCGTCGAACTCCCAGTTCTCGTTGCCGTGCGATCGGAACCACTGGCCCTCGACGTTGTGCGACTCGTACGCGAACCGGACAGCGATCCGGTTGGCGCCGTACGTCCAGACCTCCTTGATCAGCCGGTACTCCAGCTCGCGGGCCCACTTCTGATGCAGGAACGCCACGATGTCCTCCCGACCGTGTAGGAACGTGTCACGGTTCCGCCAACGACTGTCGTGCGTGTAGGCGAGGGAAACCCGCTCGGGGTTGCAGGTGTTCCAGGCGTCCTCGGCTGCGCGCGCCTTTTGTGCGGCGGTCTCTGCCGTGAACGGCGGAAAGGGCGGACGTTCGTTCATCGGGCACCTCACGCGATCGGCTCCTGCGAACGCTACAACCGAGGCCTGTTTGGACTCTGGCCTGTGGCACACCTTCAAGACAGACATGCGGTCCACCATCTGCGACGGGTCAGCGTTTTACCTCAGCCGACGGCCCGTTTCTCTGAACGACACACCTGTAACTCTCTAACTATTTTCACTTCAGTCACACAAGTGCTCAGTTTTCCTGCCATACTCCGGACAGTCGTTAGCCGACAATTCGGTCGCTGACAAGGAGGCACGCCGGACATGTGCACTCGGATTCCTTCACCCCGCCGGACTACCTGTTCGTGGCTGGTCCGCGCCGTCGCCGTGGCCGGTGTCGCCGGTGCCCTGGTCCTCCCGGGCGCGGCCGCGCACGCGATCACACTCCCGGAGGACCGGTCGGCGGCGCCCCCAATGTGACCTTCCCGGTGGCCTCTCCGCCAACCCGGTCGACACCCGCACGCTACGTCGGCGCGGGACGCCACCTCGGCACCGAGATCACCGCCGCCTGCGGCACCGTGGTGCTCGCCGCGACCCCGGGCCAGGTGCGGATCCGCACCGACGGCGATGGGCCGGCGGCACCCTGGTCAAGGTCTTCACCACGCGCTACCGGCTGACCACCTAGTACGCCTACCTCCGGCGGCGTCGACGTGACCGACGACCAGATCGTGCAGGCCGGCCAGCCGCTCGGCATCGTCGGCGACGGCGGCGAGCGCGACGACGCTGCAGCTCGGCTTCCAGGTGCGCAACGACGCCGGGCGCCACGATCTACAACCCCTCGAGGTGGCTGGACCCTACGTCGGGCCCAGGTCCCCGTCACCATACTCTTCGGCAACCGCGGCTTCCGCCTCGGCACCTTCAACGTGCTCGGCGCCAGCCACACCAAGCGCCCGGCGGTGACGCCGCCGCCGCTACCCGACGCTACGAGTGCGGCTGCCCGAAGGCGATCAAGGCGATCGACGACCGCCATCGACGTGGTCGGGCTTCCAGGAGTTCCAGAAGCCGCAGCACGAGCTGTTCCAGAACCTCGCCGGCACCGCTACGGCGTCTACCCGGCCACGCGCGACGTCGACACCGAGAACTCGATCGTCTGGCGGCGCTCGTCGTTCGACGCTGGTCGAGGCCAACCGGTTCGACGTCACCTACTTCAACGGCAGCATCCGCAAGATGCCCTACGTCCTGCTGCGGCAGAAGTCGACGGGCCTCACCGCGTGGTTCATCAACGTGCACAACCCGGCGAACACCTAGCAGTACCAGCAACCAGGGAAGTACCGCGCGCTGGCGATCGAGGCCGAGCGGCAACCTGGTGATCCAGCTGCGCGGCACCGGCCGGCCGGTGTTCCTGACCGGCGACCTGAACGACCGGGAGAAGGCGTTCTGCCCGCTGACCGCCGGCAAGCTGATGCTCACGCCGAAGAGCGTCCCGAGCATGGACCTGCGCGCCTCCGGCCACGCTCGGGATCGACTGGATCTTCGGCGCCGGCCAGACCCGGTTCGCGACGTACGCCGTCGACTGGACGACCAAGGACCGCAAGATCTCCGACCACCCGATCGTGCTCAGCCAGACCCATCTGGCCGAGTGACGCTCGCGCTCAGCGCACGTCGAACCTGATCCCGGCGTCGACCAGGCGCCGGGTCAGGTGCTCCCCCATCGCGACCGCGGTGGTGACCTGCCCGGACGTCGTCGGGTTGTCGTCGAAGGCCAGGCACAGCGCCGACTCGGCCAGCATCTTGGCGGTCTCGGTGTAGCCGGGGTCGCCGCCGGACACCCGGGTGTGGATCGTCGTACCCCCGGCCTCACCGACGAAGTCGACGGTGAACCAGGACTTCTCGCGACGTGACTCCGACGGTCCGTCACCCGGCTTGACCCGGCTCAGCAGGGCCTTGCGCAGCGGCGGCACCTGGGCGGCCACCAACATCGCGCCGGCGCCGGCGACGGTGCCGACGACGTAGGGCAGCGTCTTGAAGCCGGCGTAGTGGGAGTAGCGGAAGTCGGGGCCGTAGCGCTCCAGCGCGGCAGCCGGACCGCGCGACCACGAACGGGTCGATGGTCGGCAGCGGGAGCAGCCAGTAGCCGAGCTCGCGGTCCCGGTGCGGCTTGCCGGCGACGGCGCGCGCCTTGCGACCGCCGGCCGGACGGCCCTCCTTCTGCCGGCGGGCCTGCATCGCGCCGCGCATCTGCCGGCGCGCGAGAACGCGGTCATCGCCGAGTGGAAGGTGCCGCCGGAGAACTGCGCGCCGGCGCGTACGACGCCGCGCAGCGGTGACCGGCTGTGCCCTCGGGCAGCTGCAGCACCGTGAACCGGGCACCCAGGTCGTGCGGGATCGAGTCGAAGCCGCAGGCGTGCACGATCCGGGCGCCGGTCGCGACGGCGCGGTCGTGGTGCTCGAGGTACATCTGGTCGACGAACTCCGGCTCGCCGGTGAGGTCGACGTAGTCGGTGCCGGCGTCGGCGCACGCGGCCACCAGCGGCCCGCCGTAGCAGCAGGTAGGGGCCCGACCGTGGTGATCACGACCCGCGTGGAGCGGGCCAGGTCGGCCAGCGACGTCGGCGTCGGCAGAGTCGGCCTCGCAGGAGCGGCAGCTCGGCGAGCCCGGGATCGGCCGGCGGCGAGGTGCGTGCGCACCTCCTCCAGCTTGCCGCTGTTGCGTCCGGCGAGCGCCCAGCGGCAGCCGTCGGGAGCGTGCGCGCGAGGTACTCCGCGGTGAGCCGGCCGGTGAAGCCGGTCGCCCCGAGCACGACGACGTCGTAGGGGCGCTGGTCCTCGGGGATCTCGGTCACGGGCTCCACTCTGCCCGGTCGCACCAGAGCGGAACCGGCCCAGGTCCAGCGCTGCGTCCGAGCACCATGAGGAAGGTCACGAAGATTGGCAGCGGGGGGCGGTCTGGCCGCGGTGGCACTCGGGATGACTGGTGGCGTCGGGGGTGCTCGCCGCGAGCGCCGCGATCGTCGTCGGCGCCCGGGGCCCCGTCGGCGAGCGCCAGCGGCCGGGCTGACGCACTTCGACTCCTGCGACGAGCTGCTCGCGCTGGTACCGCGACGGAGGGCCTGCGCCGGGTCGGCGCGTACGGCTGGGACGGTGACCGGCCCGTCTACTACGCCATGGAGGACAACGCGTCCGGGACGTCCGAGGTGAGGTCGACCGTCACCGTCGCCGGGGACCGACGTCGCGGTCGGGCAGCTCGGAGACCGGCACCAACACGCAGGAGGCCGGGGTCGACGAGCCCGACGTGGCCAAGACCGACGGCACCTTGCTGGTGCGCGTGGTCGGGCACAGCGTGCTGCTCAGCGACGTGACCGGCGACCAGCCGCGCGCGCTCGGCTCCTACCCGCTGCCGGACTCGATCTTCGACGCCGAGCTGATGCTCGTCGGCGACCGGGTCGTGGTCACCGCGACCGGTGTGCGCACCTGTACGGCGGCCCGGTGCCGAGGACGAGCTGGAACCTCCGCCGGGACCGGGCCCACGGTGTCGCAGAGCCGGGTCCTCGTGCTCGACGTCTCCGACCCGGCCCGGCCGACCCTGGTGACCGACCGGACCTTCTCCGGCACGGTGCTCTCCGCCCGGCAGTACGGCGACACGATCCGGCTGGTCACGCAGACCCCGGCACCGCCCTGCTACTTCGTGTACCCCGCCGAGGGCACCGACAGGACGCGTGCACTCGCCAGGAACCGGGCACTGGTGAGGGCAAGCACCCTCGACGACTGGCTGCCCACGATTGGCGCCGGGTCCGGGGAGCGCGAGCGGCTGGTCGGGTGCGACGAGGTGCTGCACCCGGAGCACAGGTCCGGCGCCGGCACGATCGCGGTCGTGGGCTTCGACGTCGACACCCCCGACGAGCGGTCGTCCGTGGCCGTGACCGCCGGAGGCGACACGGTCTACTCCTCGACCGAGCGTCTGTACGTCGCAACCACCGAGTACTCGAACAGCATGGTCAGCCGGCTGGGCTCCCGGATCGTCGGCGGGCCTGTCGTGCCCACCGCTCGCACCGACATCCACGAGTTCGACCTCCAAGGTCAGGCTGCGTCGTACATCGCGAGCGGCAGCGTGCGCGGCGTCGCTCAAGGACCGCTGGTCGCTGGACGAGCACGACGGGCACCTGCGGCTGGCGATCGAGACCGGGTCGCCGTTCGCCACCGACGACGGCGCCGACCGCAGCGGCACCAACGCGATCGTCACGCTGACCCGCGACGGTGACCGGCTGGTCGAGTCCGGGCGCGTCGACGGGTTCGGGACCGGCGAGCAGATCAAGTCGGTGCGCTGGTTCGACGACCTGGCGGTCGTGGTGACCTTCCGGCAGATGGATCCGCTCTACACCGTCGACCTCTCCGACCCGGACCACCCGCGTTTGCGCGGAGAGCTCAAGATCCCCGGCTTCTCGGGCTACCTGCACCCGATCGGACACGACCGGCTGCTCGGAGTCGGCGATCGACGCCACCAGCCAGGGCCAGGCGCGGGGCGCTCAGGTCTCGGTCTTCGACGTCTCCGACCTCGCGCACCCGGTGCAGGTGGACCGCTACGGGTACGGCGGGCAGAGCAACCTGGCCGCAGCCGACGACCCCCGCGCCTTCACCTGGGTCCCGGGAGCCGGCGGAGCGGGCGTGGGCTGGACGCAGGTGCAGGACTACACGCAGGGCGACACGTTCCGGCTGTCCCGGATCGCGGCCGACGCGTCCGGTCACCTGTCGGTCACGACCAGCGTCCGGCCGGGGGTCGAGCCGTGGGACGGCAGCCGGGTGCTCCCGTTGCCGGCCGGCCGGGTGCTGCTGGTGGCCGGCCCGGGCGCGACCATCTTGCCGGGCTGAGATTCCGCCGCGCGTCGTACGCTCGGGGCATGTGCCGCAACATCCGTCCCCTCCACAACTTCGAGCCGCCCGCGACGCGCGACGAGATGCACGCCGCGGCGGTGCAGTACGTCCGCAAGATCAGCGGTACGACGAAGCCGAGCCAGGCCAACCAGGCGGCGTTCGACGAGGCGGTGCGGGAGGTCGCCGCGGCGACCCGCAAGCTGCTGGCCTCGCTGACCACCAGCGCTCCGCCGAAGGACCGCGACGTCGAGGCGGCCAAGCGCCGGGCCCGGTCCGAGGCCCGCTACGCATGACGCTGTCCGAGGCCCTCGCCGGACGGCTGGTCGTGCTCACCGGCGCTGGGCTCTCGACGGACTCGGGCATCCCCGACTACCGCGGGCCGGGCGCACCGGTGCGGATGCCGATGACCTACCAGGAGTTCGTCTCGGGTCCCGCGTCGCAGCAGCGCTACTGGGGTCGGGCGCACGTCGGCTGGTCGCGGATGCGCCGGGCCGAGCCCAACGACGGCCACCGCGCCCTCGCCCGGCTTGAGGCGCTCGGCCGGGTCGGGCTGCTGGTCACCCAGAACGTCGACGGGCTGCACGAGCGGGCCGGGTCGCAGGCCGTCGTCGCGCTGCACGGCCGGATCTCCGACGTGGTCTGCATCGACTGCCGTCGCGTGACCGGTCGGGCGAAGGTGCAGGAGCAGATGGGCGCCCTCAACCCCGGCTGGGTCGCGCCGGCACGGCGAGGTGCTCGCCCGCCCCGACGGTGACGTCGCCCTGGAGGAGACCGCCGGCTTCGTCGTCCCCACCTGCGACGCCTGCGGCGGTCGACTCAAGCCCGACGTGGTCTTCTTCGGCGAGAACGTCCCCAAGGACCGCGTCGCCCGTGTGCTCACCGCCCTCGACGCCGCCGACGCGCTGCTGGTGGCCGGGTCGTCGCTGACCGTGATGTCCGGCCTGCGGTTCGTCCGCTACGCGGCCAAGGCCGGGATGCCGGTGGTGATCGTCAACCGCGGCGTGACCCGCGGCGACGACCTCGCGACGTACAAGGTCGACGAGGGCTGCAGCGAGTTCCTGCGCGGGTTGGTGGCTGGGTTCGAGGGGGAGGCGTCACTCGTGTCCCAGAATTCCCAAGGTATGTAGGCCTTCTGACCGGACTTCGACGTGGCCGCAGAATTCCTCAGATGCCTTGGGAATTCGCGCAGCCACTCAGACCCGCTTCACGAAGATGTGCTCCGCCGCCTCCGGCAACACCTCGGCGGTCTCCCCGGCGGCCCCGACCAGGATGCCCTCCCCGCTGCCGACGGCGCTGACCACGGCACCGGGCAGCGCGCCGACGCGGCGGAGCGCCCGCATCAACGGCTCGTCCTTCTGCATCTCCTCGGAGATCCGACGCACCCGCACCCGCACCGGGTCGGTCGCGGTCGCGATCGCGAGCAGCGGCTCGACTCCTTCCATGAACTCCTCGCCGTCGCGGCTATCGCCCAGCTCGCCGAGGCCCGGGATCGGGTTGCCGTACGGCGACTCCGTCGGGTGCCCGAGCAGCTCGATCAGCCGGCGCTCGACGCTCTCCGACATCACGTGCTCCCAGCGGCACGCCTCCTCGTGGACCAGCTCCCACTCGAGGCCGATCACGTCGGTGAGCAGCCGCTCGGCCAGCCGGTGCTTGCGCATCACCCGGGTGGCCATGCCGTGGCCCTCGTCGGTGAGCTGCAGGTGGCGGTCGCCCTCGACCGTGACCAGGCCGTCACGCTCCATCCGCGCGACCGTCTGGCTGACCGTCGGACCACTCTGGTGCAGCCGCTCCGCGATCCGCGCCCGCAGCGGGACGATGCCCTCCTCGACCAGCTCGTAGATGGTGCGGAGGTACATCTCGGTGGTGTCGATCAGGTCGCTCACCCACCCATTGTGTGCCGACCCCCATCGAGGCTGGTGAAATGCTGGGGACCCGCCCGCCCGCACCGAGGAGTTCCATGAGCACCGCCCTGGCCGACCAGGTGATCGTGCCCGCCCGCTACAACGGACCCGCCCGCTCCGGCAACGGCGGCTACGTCAGCGGGCTGCTGGCCCACGAGCTCCGCGCCGATCACACCGTCGCGGGCGACCGCTCGAGGTCGCGGTCGCCGTGTCGCTGCGCCAGCCGGCGCCCCTCGACGTACCCCTCCACGTCACGCGCGAGGAGCCCGACTCCGCGTCGCTCACGTTCGGGGGCGCGGTGATCGCACGGGCGCAGGTCGTGCCGACCGAGATTTCGGCCGTCGCCCCGGTGCCCTACGACGAGGCGTCGGCCGCGTCCGCGCGCTACCCGGGACACACCTCGCACCCGTTCCCGACCTGCTTCGCCTGCGGCGTCGACCGGCCCGACGGCCTGCGCATCTTCCCCGGCCCGGTCACCCCCACCGCCGAGGGACGCACCGTCGTCGCCGCACCCTGGACTCCTGCTCCGGACGTCGCCGCGGACTACCACGAGTACGACGAGCCAGGCCAGCGTGCCTGCCTGGCCGCGACCTGGGCCGCCCTCGACTGCATCGGCGGCTGGGCCGGCGACCTCGGCGAGCGGCTGATGGTGCTCGGCCGGATGACCGCCGCCGTCGACGACCTGCCCCTGGTCGGCGAGCCCCACGTCGTGATGGGCCAGGCGCTCGGCCAGCAGGGCCGCAAGACGTTCACGGCCAGCACGCTCTACGATCCCGACGGCCGGATCGTCGGCCGCGCGGAACACGTGTGGGTCGCCGTCGACCCCGACGTCTTCAACCAGCTGCTCGACCAGGAGAACGCGTGACGAACCCGTGGTGGCGCGACGCCGTCTGCTACCAGCTCTACATCCGCAGCTTCGCCGACTCCGACGGTGACGGGAAGGGTGACCTCCAGGGGATCACCGACCACCTCGACCACCTCGTCGACCTCGGGGTCGACGCACTGTGGCTCAACCCGTTCTACCCCTCCCCGCAGCACGACCACGGCTACGACGTCAGCGACTTCCGCGACGTCGAGCCGGCGTACGGCACCCTCGACGACGTCGACACCCTGCTCCACGAGGCCCACGCCCGCGGACTGAAGCTGCTCGCCGACATCGTGCCCAACCACACCTCCAGCGAGCACCCGTGGTTCCAGGAGGCACTGGCAGTCGGCGCCGGGCAGCCCCGAGCGCGACCGCTACGTGTTCCGGCCCGGACGTGGTCGCGACGGAGTCGGAGCCGCCCAACAACTGGCTCTCCATGTTCGGCGGCTCGGCATGGGAGCGGGTGCCCGACGGCGAGTGGTACCTCCACCTCTTCGACGTCACCCAGCCCGACCTCAACTGGCGCAACCCCGAGGTCCCAGCGGACTTCGAGAAGACGCTGCGGTTCTGGCTCGACCGCGGTGTCGACGGGTTCCGGATCGACGTCGCGCACGCGCTGTTCAAGGAGGAGGGGCTTCCCGACGTGCCCGACCCTGAGCTCACCCTCGAGGGCGGCGAGCTGGACGCCCCGATGTGGGAGCAGCCCGAGGGTCACGACGTGTTCCGGCGCTGGCGGCAGATCCTGGCCGAGTACGACGGCGACCGGATGGCCGTCGGTGAGGCCTGGTGCCCGACGCCCGAACGTACGGCGCTCTTCGTGAGGCCCGACGAGCTCCAGCAGACGTTCAACTTCCACTGGCTGCTGGCGGACTGGTCGGCCGCCTCGTTCCGCGAGGCGATCGACACCACGCTGAGCTCGCTGGCCCAGGTGCGCGCGCGGGCGACCTGGGTGCTGTCGAACCACGACGTGGTCCGGCACCCCACCCGCTACGGCGGCGGCGCCGCTGGCCGCTCACGCGCCCGGGCGGCCACGTTGGCGATGCTGGCGCTGCCCGGCTCGTCGTACCTCTACCAGGGCGAGGAGCTCGGCCTCGAGCAGGTCGACGTCCCGGGCGAGCACCGTCAGGACCCCGAGTACCTCCACGGCCGTGGCGAGGGCCGCGACGGCTGCCGGGTGCCGATCCCGTGGTCCGGCGACGCCCCGCCCTACGCGTTCGGGCCGGGCGACGAGCAGCCCTGGCTGCCGCAGCCCGACGACTGGGCACCGCTCTCGGTCGCGGCGGAGCGGGCCGACCCGCGCTCGACGCTGGCGTTCTACCGGAGGGCCCTGGCCGCCCGCACGGCCCAGCTCGCGGAGGGCTGGGACGACGACATCGCGTGGCTCGACCTCGGCCCTGACATGCTGGCGTTCCGGCGCGGCCCGGTCACGGTCGTCGTCAACTGTGGCGCCGACGCGATCGAGCTCCCCGGCGGCGAGGTCATGGTCGCCACCGAGGACCTCGACGGGAGCCTGCCCGCCAACGCGGGTGTCTGGCTGCTCTGAGCTCAGGCGTCCAGGGTGCGGTTGTAGCGGCCTAGCGCGGTCACGAACGCGGCCAGCTCGTCGTCGCTCCAGCCGGACAGCCGCTCGTCGAGCAGCTTGCGCCGCTGCCGGGAGGTGTCGGTGAGCCGGCTCCGGCCCTCGTCGGTGACGCCCAGCATCATCGCCCGTCCGTCGGCCGGGTCCGGCGTGCGCTCGACGAAGCCGAGGTCCACCAGCTGCTGGACCTGGCGGCTGACCGCGCCCTTGTCGATGCCGAACTCCTCGACCAGCGCGGAGGCCCGCTTGGGGCCATGCTCCATGAGGTTCGCCAGGATGAAGTACGACGCCGGCTGCAGCGCTTCGTGCACCTCGCGGGCGCGCTCCGTGATCACGCGCCTGATCCGCCGGATCAGGGTCGCCATCTCCGCCTCGAGCTGGTTGAGCAGCTGCTCCTTGCCGGCGGTCATTGCCGGCCGCCCTCGGTGACCAGCTCGGGGGCGGGCTCGCTGACCACTTCGTCCTCACGCTCGATGGTGGTACGCAACGGGACCTCCTTGATGAACAGCACGCAGAGCAAGGCTGCCACAGCGAACGGGACCGCGATCAGGAACAGGTGCCCGGTCGCCTCGCCGAACGCTCCCTCGAAGACCGCCCGGATCGGGCCCGGCAGCGTCGCCAGGTCCGGGATCTGGTGGCTGCTGTGCGCGTTCACCGCGACGCCCATCGACGCGAGCTCGTCGGTCACGGTGGCCGCGACCTGGCTGGCGAGCACGGCACCGAGGGCACTGACCCCGATTGAGCCGCCCATCGAGCGGAAGAAGGCGACGACCGCGCTCGCGGCACCCATGTCGCTCTGAGCGGTGTTGTTCTGGACGGCCAGCACGAGGTTCTGCATGGTCGCGCCGAGCCCGAGCCCCATCACGGCCATCGACGCGCCGACGTACACGAGCGGCGTTGCCTCGTCGATCCGCGAGAGCAGCAGCAGGCCGACGATGACCAGGGCCATGCCGCCGACGAGGTAGCGCTTCCACACGCCGGTGCTGGAGATGATCCGGCCGGTCACGATGCTCGAGACCAGCAGGCCCCCCACCATCGTGATCGACATCAGGCCTGCGTGCGTCGGGCTCATCCCGCGGGCGAGCTGGAAGTACTGCGACAGGTAGACCGTCGAGCCGAACATCGCGACCCCGACCATGATCGAGGCGACCGTGGCCAGCGACGTGGTGCGGTCGCGGAAGAGGCGCATCGGGATCACCGGCTCGCGGGCGACCCTCATCTCGACGTAGACCGCGGCGGCGAGCACCAGGACCCCGGCCCCGACCAGCAGCCCGGAGGTGGTGGAGATCCAGTCGAAGTGCTGGCCGGCGAGGGAGACCCAGACCAGGAGGAAGGAGACGCCGGCGACCAGCAGGGTGGCTCCGAGGTAGTCGATGTGCACCTCACGCTTGACCACCGCCAGGTGCAGCGTCTTCTGGAGGACGACGAACGCGAGCGCCGCGACCGGGATGCCCACGAAGAAGCACCAGCGCCAGCCGATCGTGTCCACGACCAGGCCGCCGATGAGCGGTCCGCTGACCGTGGCCAGAGCGAAGACCGCGCCGATGTAGCCGCTGTACCGGCCACGCTCACGGGGGCTGACCATGGAGGCGATCACGACCTGCACGAGGGCCGTGAGCCCGCCGACGCCGAGGCCCTGGATCGCGCGGGCGCCGATCAGCACGCCCATGTTGGGCGCGAAGCCCGCCACCAGCGAGCCGGCGACGAAGATCACCAGCGCCGACTGCACGAGCAGCTTCTTGCTGAACTGGTCGGCCAGCTTGCCCCAGACCGGCGTGGACGCGGTCATGGTGAGCAGGGTCGCGACGACCACCCAGGTGTAGCCGGACTGGCTGCCCTGGAGGTCGGTGATGATCCGGGGGAGGGCGTTGGACACCACCGTGCTGGAGAGCATCGCGACGAACATCGCGAGCAGGAGACCGCTCAGCGCCTCGAGCACCTCGCGGTGCGACATCTGCTCGGAGGGCTCGACCGGTGCCCGGTCGAGGACGGCGGTGGTGGTGGACTGCTGGGACACGGAGGCTCGATTCACGATCGCCACAAGGTTGACGTCGGCAACTATATTCCCTGTCGCTTCCCCGCAGCGACTTTCGGCGAGGTCGGCTACGTCACACCTGAGTCACATCGGAGCGCCGCCCGAGCGTGCAGCGACCCGCAGGCGTGGCCCTGGTGGGCCCTGCACCGGTGGATGAACCCGGTCGCCTGCGGGTCGGGTGACTGCTTGTGGATTCGCCAGCAGCGCCTGCACGGCACTCGTCCTGGACGGGCTGGCTGGTGTGCTGCTAGCGGGCAGCCACCTCACGCATCCGATAAGAACTCATTCCTCGGACCACCTCCTTTCCCGTGTATGGCGAGCCTAGGCCGAGCACGGGCCGCCAACAAGACCTTTTCCCGCACTGAGATCATCGGCGGGTGGCGAGGTCTCGGTGGCGCATCCTGACCTCCGTCGCCACCGACGTCCGGCCGCTCCGCGTGTCCGCGCCGTTCCGCCGGCTCTGGTTCGGGAACTCCGTGGCCCAGCTCGGCCAGCAGATGACCGCAGTCACGATCGCGATCCAGGTCTACGCGATCACGGGCAGCTCGTTCGCGGTCGGCGTCGTCGGTGCCTGCGCGCTGGTGCCGCTGGTCGGGTTCGGGCTGTACGGCGGCGCGGTCGCCGACGCGATGGACCGTCGCAAGCTCGCGCTGGGTGCCTCCACGCTCGCCTGGGCGTGCTCGATCGGCCTTGCTGCGCAGGGGTTCCTGCACAACACCAGCGTCGGCGTCCTCTACGCGCTGGTCGCGCTCCAGTCGGTGGCGTCCGCGCTCGAGGGTCCCGCCGCCAACGCGATGGTCGCCCGGCTGCTCCCGGCCGAGCTCCTCCCCGCCGCGTCGGCGCTGAACATGGCGTCCTTCAACCTCGGCTTCACGCTGGGCCCGGTGCTCGGCGCGCTGGCGGTGAAGTTCGGCGGCTTCGGAACGGCGTACGCGATCGACGTGATGACGTTCACGGCCGCCATGTACGCCCTGGTCCGGCTCCCCGCCATGCCACCCGAGCACGGCAGCCCGCGGCCCGGACTCAAGGCCGTGGTGGACGGGCTGCGCTACCTCCGCTCCTCCCCCAACGTGCGGATGACGTTCGTGGCGGACCTGTGCGCGATGGTGCTCGCGCAGCCGCGTGCGCTGTTCCCGGCGATGGCGGTCAAGGTGTACGGCGGCGGCGCGGCCACGGTCGGTGTGCTGCAGGCAGCGCCGGCGTTCGGGTCGCTGCTGGCGTTCCTGGTCTCCGGCTGGATCAGCCGGGTGCGCCTGCAGGGGCTGGCGGTCGTGGTCGCGGTCATCGGCTACGGGATCGCGGTCGGGTCGGTCGGCCTCACCTCGCTGCTCTGGGTGGGCGCGGTCTGCCTGGCCCTGTCCGGCGCCTGCGACATGGTGAGTGCGGCGTACCGCTCGACGATCCTGCAGGTCGCCGCCCCCGACCGGATGCGCGGGCGGCTGCAGGGCGTCTTCATCGTCGTCGTCGCCGGCGGTCCGCGCGCCGGCGACTTCCTGGCCGGCTCCACCGGCGAGCTCCTCGGCGAACGGGTCGCCCTGGTCCTCGGCGGCCTTGCCTGTGTCGCGGGCGTCCTCCTCGCCGTCCTGCGCTGGCCCGGCTTCCTGGAGTACGACGCCCGTCACCCGACGCCTTAGCCGGGTGGGGGTTCCGGCCGCAGGTTCACCACGGTATGCAGCCGAACACGCACTCCCCACGATGTGCTCGTCGTGGGATGTGCATGTTGGCCGGCATACCGTGGTGAACCCTCAGCTCACCACTGCGGCCGCGAACTGCGCGTTGTACAGCCGCGAGTAGGCGCCCTCGGCGACCAGCAGGGACTCGTGCGTGCCCTGCTCGACGATCGCGCCGTCCTCCATCACCAGGATCAGGTCCGCGTCGCGGATCGTGGAGAGCCGGTGGGCGATCACGAACGAGGTGCGGTCCGAGCGCAGCGCGGCCATCGCCTGCTGCACGAGCAGCTCGGTGCGGGTGTCGACCGACGAGGTGGCCTCGTCGAGGATCAGCAGCGCCGGCGCGGTGAGGAAGGCGCGCGCGATCGTCACCAGCTGACGCTCGCCGGCGGAGAGGTTGGAGCCGTCCTCGTCGATCACCGTGTCGTAGCCGTCGGGCAGCGAGTGCACGAACCGGTCGACGAACGTGGCGCGTGCGGCCTGGAAGATCTCCTCCTCGGTGGCGTCCGGTCGGCCGTAGGCGATGTTGTCGCGGATCGTGCCGCCGAACAGCCAGGTGTCCTGCAGCACCATCCCGATCTGACCGCGCAACGCCTCGCGCGGCACCGCGGTGATGTCGACGCCGTCGATCGTGATCCGGCCGGCGTCGATGTCGTAGAACCGCATCACCAGGTTGACCAGCGTGGTCTTGCCGGCGCCGGTGGGTCCGACGATCGCGACGGTCTGTCCGGGGCTCGCCACGAGCGACAGGTCCTCGATCAGCGGCCGGTCGTGGTCGTAGCGGAAGGAGACGTGCTCGAAGGCCACCTTCCCCTGTCGTACGGCGGGCGTGCCCGTCGGCGTGGGGTCGGCCGGCTCCTCGTCGGCGTCGAGCAGCTCGAAGACCCGCTCGGCCGACGCGACCCCGGACTGGAGCAGGTTCATCATCGAGGCGACCGTGGTCAGCGGCTGCGTGAACTGGCGGGTGTACTGCACGAACGCCTGCACGTCGCCCAGGGACAGCGAGCCGCTGGAGACCCGGAGCGCGCCGACGACCGCGATCACGACGTAGTTGACGTTCCCGACGAACATCATCGTCGGCATGATCAGCCCGGACACGAACTGGGCGCCGAAGCTGACCTTGAACAGCTCGTCGTTCTCCTCGGCGAAGGTTTGCTCGACCTCGCTCCTGGCGGTTGTAGACCTTGACCAGCGCGTGGCCGGAGAAGGCCTCCTCGATCTGGCCGTTGAGCTGGCCGGTGCGGCGCCACTGCTGGATGAACTGGCCCTGCGAGCGCTTCATGATCGCCCGGGTGACGAAGCATGCGACACCGGCACCGAGACCAGCGCGATCACCGCGAGCAGCGGCGAGATCCAGATCATCATCGCCAGCACCGCGATCACCGTCATCAGCGACGTCAGCAGCTGGCTCATCGTCTGCTGCAGGGTCTGGCTGACGTTGTCGATGTCGTTGGTGACCCGGCTCAGCAGCTCGCCGCGCGGCGACCTGTCGAAGTAGCCGAGCGGGCAGCCGGTTGATCTTGTCCTCGACGTCCTGGCGCATCCGGTGGACGGTGTTCTGGACGACGCCGTTGAGGACGAAGCCCTGCAGCCACCCGAGCAGCGAGGCCGCGAAGTAGACCGCGAGCACGAGCAGCAGCACGTCGCCGACCGCGCCGAAGTCGACACCCTGGCCCGGGACCACGTGGTCCATCGAGGCGAGCATGTTCGGCCAGCTGGTCCTCGCCCTGCTCGCGGAGGTCCTGCACCGCCTGCGCCTGGGTCACGCCCGCGGGCAGGTTGCGGCTGAACAGACCGGAGAACACCAGGTCGGTCGCATGCCCGAGGATCCGCGGCCCGATCGACATCAGGGCGACGCTGACCACGCCCAGCAGCGACCACGAGATGGCACGCACCCGCTCGGGCCGCATCCGGGCCACGCAGACGCTTCGCGGACGGACCGAAGGTCATCGCCTTCTGCCCGACCATCCCGCCGCCCATCGGGCCGCGCCCGGGTCCGGGACCGGCCTGGATCCGCTCGGTCGCCTTGAAGCCGGCCTGGGGCTTCGGGGCGCCGTTCGGGGCGCCGTTCGGGGCGCCGTGCGCGTCGGCGCCGTTCGTGGCGCTCACGCCGCCTCCTCCGCGCTCATCTGGGAGCTGACGATCTCCTGGTAGGTCTCGCACCCGGCCAGCAGCTCGTGGTGCGTGCCGCGGCCGACCACCCGCCCGTCCTCGAGCACGAGGATCACGTCGGCGTCGATGATCGTGGTCACCCGCTGCGCGACGATCACCACCGTCGCGTCGGTCGTCGTCGGCTTGAGGGCCGCGCGCAGCCGGGCGTCGGTGGCGAGGTCGAGCGCCGAGAACGAGTCGTCGAACAGGTAGATCCCCGGCCGCCGGATCAGCGCCCGCGCGATCGCGAGCCGCTGCCGCTGGCCGCCGGAGAAGTTGCTGCCGCCCTGGGCGACGGTCGAGTCCAGCCCGTCGGGCATCGCCTCCACGAAGTCACGTGCCTGTGCCACCTCGAGCGCCGCCCAGATCTCCTCCTCGGACGCCTCGGGGCGACCGTGCAGGAGGTTGCTGCGCACGGTGCCGGAGAAGAGGTACGCCGTCTGGGGCACCAGGCCGAGCTGCTCCCAGAGCAGCTCCGGGTCGAGCCGTCGTACGTCGGTGCCGCCGACCCGGACGCTGCCCTCGGTTGCGTCGAAGAGCCGCGGCACCAGGCTGACCAGCGTGGACTTGCCCGCCCCGGTGGACCCGATCACGGCGATCGTCTGGCCCGGCCGCGCCGACAGCGAGATGTCGTGGAGCACCGGTTCGTCGGCGCCCGGGTAGGAGTACGTGACGTGCTCGAGGTCGAGCCAGCCCCGACGCTGGAGGTCGGGTGTCTCCGGCTTGGCGGGCGGTACGACGGACGAGCGGGTGTCGAGCACCTCGCTGATCCGGTCACCGCACACCGAGGCGCGCGGCACCATCATCAGCATGAACGTCGCCATCATCACCGACATCAGGATCTGCATCAGGTAGGACAGGAACGCGGTCAGCGCCCCGATCTGCATCTGGCCGCTGTCGACGCGGTGGCCGCCGAACCAGATCACCGCCACGCTGGAGACGTTCACGACCAGCATCACGAGCGGGAACATCGTCGCCATCCAGCGGCCGGCCCTGACGGCGACCTCGGTCAGGTCGTCGTTGGCGGTGCCGAAGCGACGCGCCTCGTGGGGCTCGCGCACGAATGCCCGGACGACTCGGATGCCGGTGATCTGCTCGCGCAGCACGCGGTTGACCTCGTCGATGCGCGCCTGCATCGCGCGGAAGTTCGGCACCATCCGGCTGACCACGAAGCCGACGCTGAGGAAGAGCGCGGGCACTACGACGGCCAGGATCCAGCCCAGGCCCATGTCCTCGCGCAGCGCCATCAGCACGCCGCCGACCATCATGATCGGCGCTGAGACCGCCATCGTGCAGGCCATCAGCACCAGCATCTGCACCTGCGTCACGTCGTTGGTGCTGCGCGTGATCAGCGACGGGGCACCGAACTCCTGCACCTCGCGGGCGGAGAACGTGCCGACCCGGTGGAACAGAGCGGCCCGCAGGTCCCGACCCGAACGACATCGCCGTGCGGGCGCCGAACCAGACCGCGGCGACCGAGCACGCGATCTGCACCAGGGACACCGCGAGCATCGTCCCGCCGGTGTGGATGATGTAGGCGGTGTCGCCGAGCACGATGCCGTTGTCGATGATGTCCGCGTTGAGGCTCGGCAGGTAGAGCATCGCGACAACGCCCACGAACTGGAGCACGACGACCGCGGTCAGGTACGTGCGGTACGGCGCGAGCCGCTCGCGCAGGAGCGAGAGGAGCATGTCAGTCCTTTCCCCGGCGACGGACGCCGTCGAGCATCACGTCCGCCACCTCGTCGGGGGTGAGCAGGTAGTCGGCGTGCGCGCCGGGGTGGCGGCTGCCGAGCGCCAGGGTGCGCAGCACGGACGCCGCGACCTCCGGCTCGACGCTCAGCTCGCCGCGGTGCGGCTCGAAGAGCTCGGTGAGCCCGGCCATCAGCGCCCGGTTGGCGTCGATCATGAACCGTGGCGGCCGGCCGGGCGAATGAGTTTTGTCATGCATCCAGACCCCGCGCATCACCATCATCACCGCCATCACCCGCTGCGAGCGCTCGAGCAGGTGGTCGGCGGTGCGCACGATCTTCGACCGCAGGTCGGTGGTCCCCGCGAGCGCCGTGTGCAGCTCGGCGAGCTCCACCTCGGGGTCGAGGGTCCGCTCCGCGGTGGCCGTCCACAGCGCCGCCTTGTCCGGGAAGACCCGGAAGATCGTGCCCTCCGCGATGCCCGCCGCCTCCGCGATCTGCCGCGTGGAGACGTCGCTCCCGTGCTCGAGCAGGAGCGGCACGACGACGTCGATGATCGCGTCGCGTCGTTCGTCGGCGGACAGCGGGGCGGCACGAGGGGTCACGCGTCGATCGTAAGTGAGTGAGCGCTCACTCACAAGTCACGGGCCCTCACCGCCGTCGCCGCAGCTCCGCATTTGCAGAGTTGTGGGGGTACTTGGGCGCGCGCGGGCCCCCGCAACCTCGCAAATGCGAAGACCGCGGCCCCTCGCACGATCAGCCCCGGCAAGCTCACGGAGCAAGCCGCTCGACGACCCACCCGCCCCCGTCCCGCCGGTACCGCAGCCGGTCGTGCATCCTCCCCCGCCGGCCCTGCCAGAACTCCACCGTCTCCGGGCGCACGACGTAGCCGCCCCAGGTCGGCGGGCACGGCACGTCTCCCCCGGCGAACCGCTGCTCTGCGGCGTCGTACGCCGCCTGGAGCGCGTCGGCGCCCGCCACCACGCCGGACTGCGCGACCGGGGCTACGGACGCCCAGGCGCCCAGGCGCGACTCCCGCGGCCGGGTGGCGAAGTACTCCTCCGAGACCGAGCGGTCCACCTGGCGCGCGTCCCCGTCGACGCGCACCTGGCGCTGCAGGTCGTGCCACGGCAGCAGCAGCGAGCAGGCCGGGTTGGCCTCGAGGTCGGCGGCCTTGCGCGAGGCGTAGTTCGTGAAGAACACGAAGCCCGTCCTCGTCGTACCCCTTGAGCAGCACCATCCGCGAGGACGGGAGGCCCTCCGCGGAGACGGTCGAGACCACCATCGCGTTGGGCTCGCCGATGCCGGCGTCGACCGCGTCGTCGAACCAGCGGCCGAACATCGTGACCGGATCGTCGGCGAGGTCGGCCTCGGCGAGGCCTCGGTCGGCGTACTCGTGCCGCAGGCTGCGCAGGTCGGTACCCATGTCGGCGAGCGTATGACGACTGACACAATGCCGAGGTTGGGCCGCGGGCGCCCGACCACGAAGGAGCATCACATGACCGAGGTGCACCATGGACTCGAGGGCGTGGTCGCGTTCGAGACCGAGATCGCCGAGCCGGACAAGGAGGGGTCGGCCCTCCGCTACCGCGGCGTCGACATCGAGGAGATCGTCGGACGCATCCCCTTCGAGAAGGTCTGGGGACTCCTGATCGACGGCGCCTACCAGCCCGGGCTGCCACCGGCGGAGCCCTACAACATCCCGATCCACACCGGTGACGTGCGGGCCGACGTCCAGGCCGGCGTGGCGATGCTGGCCCCGATGCTGGGCATGAGGCAGACCTACGACATCAGCGACGAGCAGGCCCGCACCGACCTGAGCCGGGTCGCGGTGATGGTGCTCTCGTACGCCGCCCAGGCGGCGCGCGGGCTCGGCCAGCCGATCGTGCCGCAGCGCGAGGTCGACAAGGGCCGCACGCTCGCCGAGCGGTTCCTGATCCGGTGGAAGAACGACCCGGATCCCAAGCACGTCAAGGCGATCGACGCCTACTGGTCGTCCGCGGCCGAGCACGGCATGAACGCCTCGACCTTCACCGCACGCGTGATCACGTCCACCGGCGCCGACGTCGCCGCCGCGTTCTCCGGGGCGATCGGCGCGATGAGCGGTCCACTGCACGGCGGTGCCCCGTCCCGCGTCCTGCACATGATCGAGCAGGTCGAGAAGTCCGGCGACGCCGACGGCTACGTCAAGGGCCTGCTCGACAACGGCGAGCGGCTGATGGGCTTCGGCCACCGCGTCTACCGGGCCGAGGACCCACGCGCCCGCGTGCTGCGCCGGACGGCGAAGGAGCTGGACGCGCCCCGCTACGAGGTCGCCGAGGCGCTCGAGAAGGCCGCGCTCCAGGAGCTCAAGGAGCGGCGGCCCGACCGGGTGCTCGAGACCAACGTCGAGTTCTGGGCGGCGATCGTGCTCGACTTCGCGGAGGTGCCGGCGAACATGTTCACCTCGATGTTCACCTGTGCGCGCACCGCAGGCTGGTCGGCCCACATCCTCGAGCAGAAGCGCACCGGCCGGCTGATCCGGCCATCGGCCATCTACACCGGACCGGCGGTGCGCAAGGCCAGCGACGTCGAGGGCTGGGACGAGGCCTGGCGCTGACGTCCCGCCACCGTCAGGCGACCCGGCGGGCGAAGCAGCGGGACAGCGCGGCGGCGCGGTAGTAGCCGAACCCCGGGATCGGCGTGTAGCCGGAGGACTCGTACATCGAGATCGCCTCCGGCTGGCGCAGCCCGGTCTCGAGCACGACCACCTCGGCACCGGCCGCAGCCGCGGTCTGCTCCAGGTGCGCCAGCATCTGCCGGGCGAGACCGCGGCCGCGGCGGTCACGCACCACGTACATCCGTTTGATCTCGGCCGTGTCCGTGGTGCCGAGCGCGGGCACGTCGGAGCGTCGCCGCCAGGCACCGGTCGCGACCGGGGTGCGCCCGTCGTACCCCACGAAGAAGGCGCCGTCGGGTGGGTCGAAGTAGCCCGGCTCGATCGGGGTGTCGTCGCGGCTGCCGTAGCGCTCGACGTACTCCTCCTGCACCTGCTCGACCAGCAGGGCCGCGTCGGGATGCGTAATCGGGAGCCGGCGGATCTGCACGGCGGCAGCCTGCCACGGGGTGGACCGGTGCTGCCCGGAGGATCCCTGCTGGCACAATCGCGCCATGACCGAGATCGAGATCCCTGCGTCGATCAGGCCCGCCGACGGACGCTTCGGCGCGGGTCCGTCCAAGGTGCCGACCTCCGCGCTCGACGCGCTGGCCGCCACCGGCACTTCCCTCATGGGCACCTCCCACCGGCAGGCTCCGGTGCGCGCGCTCGTCGGCCGCGTGGTCGATGGCCTCGAGGCGTTGTTCTCCCTCCCGGACGGCTACCAGGTGGTGCTGGGCAACGGAGGCGCGACGGCGTTCTGGGACATCGCGACGTTCGGGCTGATCCGGGAGAGGAGCCAGCACCTCAGCTTCGGTGAGTTCTCCTCCAAGTTCGCCAAGGCCGCGGCGGCGACGCCCTTCCTGGCCGATCCGTCGGTGATCGCGGCCGACCCCGGCTCGCTGCCGTCGCCGCGGGCCGAGGACGGCGTCGACGTCTACGCCTGGGCCCACAACGAGACCTCCACCGCGGTGATGGCGCCGGTCGAACGGGTGGCCGGCGCGGACGAGGGTGCGCTCGTGCTGGTCGATGCCACGTCCGGTGCGGGTGGCCTGCCGGTCGACCTCAGCCGGACCGACGCCTACTACTTCGCGCCGCAGAAGTGCTTCGCCTCCGACGGAGGCCTCTGGGTCGCCCTCCTGTCGCCCGCGGCCCTCGAGCGCGCGGCCGAGATCGCCGGTTCCGACCGCTGGGTGCCGGCGTTCTTCGACCTGCCGACAGCGATCGACAACTCGACCAAGAACCAGACCTACAACACCCCGTCGATCGCGACCCTGTTCCTGTTCGCCGAGCAGCTGGAATGGATGAACGGCCAGGGCGGCCTCGACGCGATGGTCAAGCGCACCACGGCGTCGTCCGACGCGCTCTACGGCTGGGCGGAGCGCACGTCGTACACGACGCCGTACGTGCCAGAGCCGTCGCATCGCTCGCTGGTGATCGGCACCATCGACTTCCAGGAGTCGATCGACGCCGACCAGGTGGCCGCGGTGCTGCGGGCCAACGGGATCGTCGACACCGAGCCCTACCGCAAGCTCGGCCGGAACCAGCTGCGGATCGCGATGTACCCCGCGATCGACACCAGCGACGTCGAGGCGCTGACGTACTGCATCGACCACGTGGTCGAGCGGCTCGGCTGAGACTGCGCGAGCAGGCTACCGGTCAGTGCATGCCGGGCGCCGTTGCCGCGGCGCTCAGCGAGATCACCAGACTGACGATCATCAGGATCAGTGCGAGGGACAGCGCCACCGCATGGCCGTCGAGGCGGCTCACGAAGCGCATGAAGGCCGAGGTCAGGTCCACGGGTCTTGGCTCCTTTCCGTCTCTCGGGCGTACGACAATGCTCAAGGCGGTTGCGAAGCGACGGCAATAGCCCACCCGGGGCCGAGTTCGTGCAGTGCATAAATGTGCAACTACAGCGGATCGGTCGGGTCACCTCCATCACGCGCTCCGCCGGTGTGGTGCCGAGGCGTCGTCGTCGGCCACGACCGGGTCACGCCACACGACGACGGTCCCGGTGAGGACGTCGACTCCGTCCTGGGTCGTCACCGTCGTGTCCAGGGCCGTGACCGGCTTGTCGGCCCGGACCGAGGTGACCACGGCGCGCGCCGTGATCACGTCGCCGGGCCGCACCGGCGCCTGGAAGCGCCACGCCACCTCGAGGAAGACGCTGCCGGGTCCGGGCAGCTGCTCCGCCACGAGGGCGTTGAGGAGGCCGGAGGTGACGCCACCCTGTACGACGACTCCGCCGAACCGCGAACGGGCGGCGAGCTGGGCATCGTAGTGGATCGGGTTGCGGTCGCCGGTGATCTCCGTGAAGAGCTCGATGTCGCGCGCCGTGACCGTACGGGTGCGGGTCGCCGTGGACCCGACGTGCAGGGATGTCATGCGATGACGATGCCCGGCCCACCTTCCCCCAACCTTCCCGCAGCGCCCCGGTCCCGTCGGGTGCGGGGAAGCGAGCGAGAAGGCCGGTCGGAGAACGTCGAGACCTCAGTCCACCGGCCACGGAGGTCATCGTGCACGAGCACCACCAGGTCCCGTCCCGTCTCACCGACGGAGGCACGGCCATGCTGCGCCCACTCGAGCCGGGCGAGGACGCCGCACTGCTCACGGTGTTCGACGGCCTCTCCCCGCGGTCCCGGGAGCTCCGCTTCCTCACGGCGATGAACACGCTTCGGCCCTCGGTCGTACGCGCCCTGACCGACGTCGACGGCTGTCGCCACGTCGCCTGGCTCGCGACCGTTGAGGGGCGCCCCACCGGGATCGCGCGTTACGTCAGGGTCCCGGACGGCCCGGCGGACCTCGCGTTCGAGGTCGCCGACGCCCACCAGGGCCGCGGCCTGGGGTCCCTCCTGCTCGACGCGGTCGCGACCGTCGCTCGCGCGAACGCGGTCACCCGGGTCTCGGCGACCGTCCACCCCGGCAACGGTGCCTCGGTGCACCTCCTTCGCCGCTACGGTCTGGTGCTGCAGCACTCGTACGGCGTGCTCGAGGGCGACGCCACCTTGTGCTTGCCGGAGCCGGCGCTCGTCGACCGTGCCGCCGTGCTCGACCTGGCCGTGCGACGCGCCGTCCTGGCGGGGCATGCGCTGCCGTGCGGGGCCTCGGCCTCCTCGGTAGCCTGATCGCCGGAGGATCCATGCTGGTCCGGGTGCTGGGTGAGGTGTCGCTCACGGCAGCCGACGGCACCGGGCTCGCGCTGCCCGGTGGTCGGCAGCCGGCACTGCTGGCTGCGCTCGCCGCCCGCTCCGGCGCGGTGGTGGCGGTCGACCGGCTGGTGGACCTGATCTGGGGCGAGGATCCGCCGGACAACCCGGCCGCGGCCCTGCACAGCGCCGTGTTCAAGCTGCGCGCGAACCTGGCGCGGGTCGTCGGTCGTGGCGTGCTGGTCACCCGCGACCCCGGGTACGTCCTCGACCTGCACCCGGGTGAGCTCGACAGCGAGGTCTTCGAGTCCCTGGTCCAGGAGGCCCGGGACCTGCCGCCGGCCGAGGCCGCGGACACCCTCGACCGCGCCCTGCGACTGTGGCGGGGCCGGGCGTACGCCGGGTTCGCCGACACCGACCTCGCCCGGATCGAGGCGATCCGGCTCGAGGAGATGCGACGCGTCGCCGTCGAGCGGTGCGGGGCGGCGCTACTCGGGGCCGGCCGCGCGAGCGAGGCCGTCGCCCTGCTGCAGCCGTTCGTGGTCGAGCACCCGTTGCGGGAGGCCGGCCGGATCGTGCTGATGCGGTCGCTGCAGGCCGAGGGCCGGACCGCGGAGGCCCTGGAGCAGTACCAGGTGCACCGCCGCGAGCTCGCCGACGAGCTCGGACTCGAGCCCTCCCCCGCCCTCGCCGAGGCACAGCTCGCGGTACTGCGGCGGAGCCCGCCGGTCGTGCCCGGCGAGGCGGCACCGACGACCCCGCCCGACGACGGAGGGCTGACCGGCATGCGGGTGCGCTACCTGCGCGCGGAGGCCGGCCACGTCGTCGCCTACGGGACCGCCGGCACCGGACCCAAGGTCGTGGTGCTGCTCGGCTGGGTCTCCAGCCTGGACGTGCTCGCCTCGGGGCGCGACCCGCGGTCCTCGCTGCTGGAGCGGCTGACCGGCGAGCTCGCACTCACCCTCTACGACCGGACGGGCACCGGGCTCTCGCCCGGCCCGGTGCACGACTACGGACTCGAGGCGAGCGTCGCGGAGCTCGCCGACGTGGTGCGGGCGATCGGTCCACCGGTGTCGCTGCTGGCGATGTCCGCGGCCGGCCCGATCGCGCTCGCCCTGGCCCACCGGCGCCCGGAGTGGGTCAGCTCGCTGGTCCTGTTCGGCACCTTCGCCAACGGCCCCGCGACGTTCAACGACCAGTCGCTGCGCGAGCAGGTCGTCGCGATCGCCCGGTCGCACTGGGGCGTCGGGTCGAAGATGCTGGCCGACTTCTACCGGCCCGGCATCAGCGACGACGCGGCGTGGCACCTGGCCAAGGTGTTCCGTGACTCGGCCTCGCCCGACGTCGCGGCGTCGTACCTCGAGCAGATCTACCTGCAGGACGTCTCCTCGTTGCTGCCGGAGATAGAGGTGCCGGCCCTGGTGCTGCACTACCGCTCGGACCGGCTGATCCGTTTCCGCGGCGGCCAGGACCTCGCCACGGGGCTCCCCGAGGCCACGCTGCTGGCGCTGGACGGGAAGGTGCACCTCCCCGACGCCACCGACCTCGACACCATCCAGCGAGCAATCGTCGAGCACGTCCGGCGGCACGCCTGAGGCGCGTCCTACACGCGCGCCGCCTCGGGGCGGTGGTCGCGTGCCTGCAGGTACTCGATCTCGTCGCTCATCGCCGAGCTGACCTGGCGGACCAGCCCCTGCACCCCCTCGGTGTCCCAGTCGTAGCCGGCCACCGCCTCCGTGGCGGCGACGAGCCGTCGCGACAGCAGGTCCCGGGTCGACCTGGTACCTCCCCATCGCCAGCGCCTCCGGCACGCCACCGCTCAGCGACTCCACCAGCTGGTCGGCCACGAGCTCGGCGTCGCGGAGCGCGTCGGTGATCCCGTGGGCCGTGACCGGGTCCTTGAAGAAGCCCGCGTCCCCGACCAGCACCCAGCCCGGCCCGTAGGAGTGCCGGACGAAGCCGGGCATACCACCCCAGCCGCGCGGGTCTCCGACCGGCACCGCCGCGCGGAGCCGCTCGGTGAAGGCCGGCACCGCGGACGCGACCAGCGTGGCGAACGCACTCTCGACGCCGCCCCTCCGCAGCGCGCGCATCCGGTCCCGGCTGGTGCCCACGAAGACACAGGTCAGCTCGTCGTTCGTCGGGATCAACCCGGCCGCCGACGACGCTGCGTAGCCCCACTCGTAGCCGTCGGTGTCCAGGCCCGAGAAGTAGCGGTACAGCATGCCGCTGGCCGCGGCCCCCTGCCGTACGACGGGCGCATCGACCTCGCGGGCGACGGTCGATCGGATGCCGTCGGCGCCGACCGTCATCTCGCCCCGGAGGTCGAGCGTGCCTCGCGGGCCGGTCGCGCGCACCCCGCGGACCCGGCCGGTGTCGTCGCGGAGGAGCCCGGTCACGGTGACGCCGTGCACTACGTGCACGCCCGCCTCCGCCGCCGCGTCCTCGATGATCGGGTCGAGGACGCGACGCCGCGGAGCATAAAGCGCATCGACGCCCGGGCTGGGCTTGATCGACACCCGCACCGGCTCGGCGCCGGCGAAGCGGAAGGTTGTGCGTCGCACCGGCGGCGTGCCCGCTGCGACGACCCGCTCGAGCAGCCCCCAACGCGACAGCTGCAGGACGCCGCCCCGCATCAGGCCATGCGTCGAGACGGTGTCGCTGCCGTAGCGGGCGCGCTCGACCATGGCCACCCGGAGCCCGGCGCGGGCGAGCAGCAGCGCGGTCGCCGACCCGGCGACCCGGGCCCCGACCACGACCACGTCGTAGCGGTTCATGACGCGCACTCCCCAGCGGGGCACGCGGACACGCGGCTCATCGCGGTCGTCTCCCCCATCATGTGCGCGACCACGTCGCGGGCGTCATGCCGCGCGCCGTCGATGACCCCCGAGTCCCGACGGTGCTGGAACCGCTGCCCGACGACGTACACCCCCGGTGCAGGGGTGACCCCTCGGTACTGCCGGATCGACCCGTCCGGCTCGGTGATCGGGAGCCGTAGCCACGGGTGGTCAGGCACGAAGCCCGTCGCCAGCAGGACCGTGCCGATCCGCTCCGCGCGCAGGTCGATGCGGGTCGGGCTCGACCGCAGCGTGACGGGCCGCGGACGGTCGGGCGACCAGACCTCGTCGGTCAGTCCGGTCTCGAGGACGCGCCGGTCGACCGCGTCGAGGAACCGGTGCATGGTCCGGTCGGCGGCCCGAACCGCGCCGGCCAGGTCGTCGCGGAACCGGGCGACGTGCCCCGTGACCTCGTCCACGTGGCCGGCGAGCCGGACCCCGCGCGCCTGCAGGGTGCCGAGGTCGAGGTCCCGGTCCCCGCGCGTCGGGTGGTTGCGCCCGACCAGCTGCAGCGACGTCTCGTGGCGAGCCGCCACCGGGTCGGGCACGGAGTCGATGGTGCGGGCCAGGCGGCCCATGATCTCCAACCACCAGAAGACGTCCAGCCCGCGGTAGCTGCGCGGCAGCCGGGTGTGCCGGCCCACTGCGAGCACCACCTCCCGGCCGGCCCGGGCCAGCTCGTCGGCGATCTGGACGCCGGACGCCGAGGCGCCGACCACGAGCACGCCCCCCGGGGCGAGCTGCCCCGGGTTGCGATAGTGGTTCGCGGTCAGCACCTCGGTCGTCCGCAGCCCCGGCGGCACGAAGGGCTTCCCGTGCGGGCCGGTCGCGACGACCACCCTCCGGGCACGCCAGGTGCCCTGGTCCGTGACGACCCGGTAGCCGTCACCGCTCGCCGAGACCTCCAGCACCGACGTGCCCGTGAGCACCGGGACGTCGAGCGTCCCGGCGTACCGGTCCAGGAGCCTGACGAAGTCGGTCGCGCTCATGAAGCCGTCCGGGTCGGGACCGCGGTACCACCGGCCGGGGAGCCGGGTCATCCAGTTCGGCGTCAGCAGGTGCAGGGAGTCCCACCGCTCGCTGCGCCACCGCTCGCCGACCCGGCCCCGGTCGAGCACCACGTGGGGGACACCGGCCCGGGTCAGCAGCCGGCTCACGGACAGGCCCGCGTGCCCTGCACCGATGACCACGGTGTCGATGCTGGTCATGGCGGGCTCACACAGGGTTCGTGACGACGTCGATCACGACGGGGGTCGGGTTGGTGAGCGCGTCGTACACGGCGGAGCGTCGGCGCGACTGCTCGACGAGTCCGCGGAGCCGCTGGTCGTCGGCGTCCCCGTCGATCTCGAACGAGACCCGGATCTCTCGGTAGCCGTTTCGGACCGAGTCGTCCGCGGACAGGCCCAGGATGCCGAGCAGGTCGATGTCGCCCTCGACCTTCGAGGTCACCTTGCGCAGCTCGACGCCTCGCGCTGCGGCAACGTTGACGATCCCGGCGGTGAGGCAGGCGGCGATGGCGTGCAGCAGGTACTCGACCGGGGTCGGCGCCTGGTCCGAGCCGACCAGGACCTCGGGGTGGTCGGACTCGACGACGGTCTCGTGCCGGTGCTGCATCTCCTGGCCGGCGCCGAAGAAGCCGGTGTACGTCGACCGGCTGTGGGTGCCGCGCACCCAGGTGTTGCTGGCCCGGAACCGGAACGCGGCGATCTCGTTCTGTGCCCGGACGGCGTCCAGCGTCGCGAACAGGGTCGGCACGTCGACGCCGTTGATCTGCGGGTTGGCGGTGATGCTCATGGTTTCTCCTCCATGGGTGTGGTTGACGAGCAGCACCGTGCCTCGGCCGCCTTCCTCCGGGCTTCCCTTGCCGGAGCGGCCCCGGGATCCCCGGGGAAGGTCCCGGGAAGAAGCCGGCGCGCCGCGTGGTTCCCCCCACATGTCACGTGAGCAGAAGATCCCCGACGCGTCCCACCCGATCACGGTCGAGCCGACCGGCAAGCATGTGCGCGTCCTTGTCGGCGACAGAGTGATCGGCGAGTCCGACAACGCCCTGACGTTGCAGGAGGCCTCCTACCCGCCGGTGCTGTACGTGCCGGTCGATGACCTCGACCGGTCGCTGCTGTCGGCCACCGACAGCTCGACGTACTGCCCCTTCAAGGGCGAGGCGTCGTACTACGCGATCACGACCGACGACGTCACCGTGGACGACGCGGGCTGGTACTACGCGGAGCCGTACGACGCCGTGGCCCCGATCGCGAACCACGTCGCGTTCTACCCCGACCGGGCCACCGTCGTCGTCGACTGAGCCGGCCCAGGTCGACCTCTCAGCCCAGGGCGGCGCTGATCGCGTCGTACGTTCGCCGGCCGAAAGCGACGATCCGGGCCTCCTCGACCTCGGTCGGCGTGCCGCGCAGCGTGTCGACAGCGGCGGCGACGGCGTCGTCGAACGGCCAGCCGTAGGCGCCCGCGGAGACCAGCGGGAACGCGAGCGCTGCGTGCGCCGATCTCGTCGGCGACGTGGAGCGCGTTGGCGTAGCAGGCGGTCAGGAGCGAGCGCTCCTTCTGGCCGCGGTTCCAGTTGGGGCCGACCACGTGGATCACCCAGCGGGCGAGCAGGTCGCCGCCGGTGGTCCAGCCGGCCTGGCCGGTCTCCAGCCCGTGCGGGAACCGGCGTCGGCAGTCCTCGAGGACCATTGGCCCACCCGCGCGGTGGATCGCGCCGTCGACACCGCCGCCGCCGCGCATCCTGGAGTTGGCGGCGTTGACCACCGCGTCCACGTCCTGCTCGGTGATGTCGCCTTCGACGACGGAGAGGATCATCAGGCCTTCCTCCGCGCCGCACGTCGACGCACGATGCCGGCCATCCCGGCAAGCCCGGCGAGCCCGACTGCGAACGCGACGAGCACCGCCCAGAACAGGCCCTGCCCGTTGTCGTCCACCGGCCCATCCTGTCCGGAGGGCGCCGAGGTGTCATCAGCCCGCGAGGGTGAGGTCGCGGGAACCAGCGCCCGGGCCAGGTCCGGCGGCAGCGTTATCTGCAGCACCCGAGCGTGGTCGCCCTCGGTGCCGATCCGGATCCGGCCCGCGGGTCCGACCGACAGCGACTCGCCCTGGCGCTGTGCCGGGAGCGCGAAGCTGCCCAGCCGCCGGAATCCCGGGAACGTGTAGAGGGCGGCGGAGAAGTAGCCACGCACCAGGGCGTGCCGGCCGTCCCGCAGCACCGCCCCGTCGGTCGCGATCAGGCGCGAGAGTGGTCACCCGGGTGAGCCGGTTGGGACGGTCGGCCCGCAGCCGCCGAGGCGCGACGTACACGCGCGGCGTTCGAGCGGGGCCTTGGTCACGACGTACATCCGGCCGGTACGGGGCGAGACCAGCAGCGTCTCGGCGTCGTGCGCGCCGTCGGGATAGACGCAGGCGGTACGTCGGCACGACGACCGTGCGATCGCCCCGGCCCACCGGCACCCGCCGGATCGCGACGTCCCCGCGCTCGGCGAGGTTGTCACCGATGTCGCCCACCCAGACGTGGCCCGGTTTCCGGCCGGGCGCCATCGCCTCCGCGTCCTCCGCGTCCCCGTAGCGCGTGGTGCCCACGGTGCGTCCCGACCGGTCGACGACGTAGACGATGCCGTCGTCGCCCGAGTCGTTCGCGGTGACCATCAGTCCGTGGCCCAGGTCGACCAGCGAGCTGGACTCGTCGATCCGGGAGTCCTGGAATGCTGAACACGGTCTGCGGGTCGCCCGGACCCGTGAGTCCCAGCGCCGCGAGCAGGACCGTGGTGACGACCAGGTTCACGCGAGGAGCTCGGCGAGCCTGCGGCGTGACCCGCCAGGTCGTGGTCAGGTCGTCGTACTCCGCCTGCGCCTGCGGCTTCGGGTCCGCGCCGCGTGCGCAGCGCACGCAGCAGTGTGTTGCGGGGGGTGTGCTCGCTGCCGACGAACTCGACCACGTCGACCCGGTAGCCGTGCAGCCGCAGCAGCGAGGCCCGGAACGCGTCGGTGAGCGTGTCGGCGAGCCGCTCGCGCAGGATGCCGTCGCGGGTCAGCAGGCGTACGGCGCCGGCGTGGGCGCGCGCCGCAGCTGGGCGGCGATGTCGTGGTGGCAGCAGGGGGCCGCGAGCACCAGCCGGGCGTCCCAGCCGACGGCGCGTGCCAGGGCGTCGTCGGTGGCGGTGTCGCAGGCGTGGAGCGCGAGCACCACCTCCGGCGCGGGGTCGACCACGGCGTCGGCGATGCCGCCCTGCACGAAGGTGGCGTCGACTCCGAGCTCGGGCCGCCACCGCCTCGCCGTGGGCGCAGGGACTGCGCCTTGGTGTCGACTCCGGTCAGGTGCACCGGGATGCCGCGGCCGCTCAGGAACGCCTGCGCGGCGAAGGTCAGGTAGGCGTTGCCGCAGCCCAGGTCGACCACGCGCAGCGGGTCGTCGGGGGTGGGGGCGCGGAGCTTGCCGGTCGTCGATCGCCGCGGTCGACGGACTGGTCGAGCAGCCGCAGGAACTCCTCGACCTGGCGGTACTTCGCCTGCCGGCTCGGCTTCACACGTCCGGTCGTCGTCCGAGATGCCGAGCGCCCGCAGCGCCGGGTGGTCCTCGGGCAGCAGCCGGGGCTTGGTGCGGTCGTGGCTGCGGTCGGCGGCGTCGGGGTGATCCGCGCGGGCCGCCGTGTGCACCACCGCCTCCAGCTTCTTGGTCACCCGCAGCTGGTGGGTCTCGGTCGTGGTCTCGACGTGCCAGTTGCCGAACGGCTCGTCGAGCAGCGCGTCGACGGCGTCCCGCGCGGGCACGCCCGGCGCGTGGTTGGCGGTGAACGCCTGCGTCTCGTCGTACGTCACCACCTGGAGCTGGCGACCGGCCTTGAGGTCGACGTAGCGGAGCTCGGCGCGGCGCCAGCGCGGCCGCTCGCCCTTCTGCCGGCCGGACGCGACCGCACGCACCAGGACCTGCTCGTCGAGGAGCAGACCCCGCATCCGGGCCAGCGCCCGCAGCAGCGGCTCGCTCATCTGACCAGGCGGCGATCACCGCGATCAGGATCAGCCCACCGAGCGCGCACGGGATCACGAGGCGTCGGTAGCGGGGGTTCATGCCTCCCAGCGTATTTCGTCGCTGCCACCATCGTGGGGGTGGTGCCGAACCGGATCCCGGCGCAGACTAGGAGCCACGTCGCGCGCGACCGTCGGGCGCGACCCTTTCCGCTCGGGAGCGACACGATGGCCCGGACACCTGACCACATGCCCGTCCTTTCGCGGGGCAAGCACCGCAACGCGCGCAAGGGTGCCTGCTTCATGGAGTTCGCGTCCTACCTCGCCGGGGAGCGCTGGTCCGACCATCCCGCGTGCACCCATCCGCTGCTGGCGGCGATGGCCCGCGGGGTCAACGACATGCTCGACGACGAGTCGCGGCCCCGGATCGTGTGGCTGATCCCGGACGTGGTCGGACTCGACACCGACGACCCTCGCAGCCACGCGTGGATCGCCCGGGAGGCCGCCCTCGCCGCGCTCCCGGTGGTGCCGGAGGCGCGGCAGCGGGTCGCGGCTGTCGGCCTGCTCCACTGCGAGCGGCACCTGGCCGGGCTCGGCGAGCCGAGCGTCGACCCGCGGACCCGGCGAGCGCTCGACGACGCGCCCCACGCCCGGGACTGGGCCCGGGAGTTCGTCAAGCTCGGCACCACCGACGAGCGCAGCTTCGGCAAGCGGAGCGCACCGGCGATCGTGGAGTCGGCCCTGGCCGGGATCTCCGAGTCGACGGCTCACCGCAACGACATCCTGGTCGCGCTGCTGGAGCGCACGATCGTGCTCTGCCGCGAGCGGTTCTTTACCGGCACCGCCGTGACGGAGGGAATGCCCGCGCCGGTCCATGGCTAGGCGCTAGGCGGCCATCGCCTCGTCGTTGGTGGCCTCGGTCTCGGCGCGGTGACCGGGCAGGCGCAGCTGGGCGCGCGCTGACACCACCGAAGACCAGCACCGCCACGCAGACGCCGATCACCGACATCGCGCCGCCGCCGATCAGGGTCCAGCGGGCCCCGAAGGTGGCGCCGACCCAGCCGACGATCGGCGCACCCGAGCGGGGTGCCGCCCATCACCAGCATCATGTAGAGCGCCATCACGCGGCCCCGCATCGACGGACCGACGCTCAGCTGGACGGTCGTGTTGGCGGCGTTGAGCATGGTCAGCAGGCGACAGGCCCGAGCAGCGGGCGTGAGCAGCCGCGAAGGCGACGTACGACGGCATCAGGCCGAGCGCGATCTCGACGATCCCGAACGCCAGTCCGGCGAGGATCACCAGCCGCAGCCGTGGCCGTCCGACCCGGCGCGCGCCGAGCAGCGCCCCGGTCAGCGAGCCGATCGCGAGCGTGGTGCCGAGCAGGCCGTACTCCCCCGGGCCCTTGTCGAAGACCTGGGTCGCCATCAGGGCCGAGGTCATCTGGAAGTTCATGCCGAACGTGCCGGCGAAGAACACGGCGACCAGGATCAGCTTGAGGTCGGGACGGCTGCGCACGTAGCGGATGCCGTCGCGGATCATCCCCTTGCCGCGCGGCGCGCGCGCGACGGGGTCGAGCTCGTCGGTCGCGCATCAGCTGCAGGGCGCCGATCACCGCGAGGTAGCTGACCGCGTTGACCAGGATCACCAGGCCGGTGGCGCGCACGCCGGAGCCGAGCGCGGCGATCAGGAAGCCGGAGAGCGCCGGGCCGACGACCCGGGCCAGGTTGAACGACGCCGAGTTGAGGCCGACCGCGTTGGAGAGGTCGTCGGGGCCGACCATCTCGCTGACGAACGACTGCCGGGCGGGGGCGTCGAACGCCGCGCCGATCCCGAACAGGAACGCGACGGCGTAGACCATCCAGGTCTCGACGACGCCGGTGACCGCGAGCACGCCGAGCAGCAGGCGCGCTGCACGCCCAGCCAGGCCTGGGTCACCTGGAGCAGCCGGCGCTTGGAGAAGCGGTCGGCGACCAGCCCGGCGTACGGCGAGAGCAGCAGGATCGGCAGGAACTGGAGGCCGGTCGTGATGCCGAGCGCGGTGCTCGCGCTGGCGGCACTGCCGTGGTGGAGCTGCAGGACCAGCCAGTCCTGGGCGACGCGCTGCATCCAGGTGCCGGTGTTCGACACGACGCCGCCGACGGCGTACAGCCGGTAGTTGCGGTTGCGGAGGGAGCGGAACGTGGGGCTCATCGCTTTCGGAGCCCCCGCACGCGCGTCGCAAGAGGTCGGGTGGGGTGGTCAAGCGGAGGTGGCCAGCCTTTCGATGATCGGGGCCGCCTCGCGGAGGACGGCGCGTTCGTCGGGGTGAGCTCCCGGAGCCGGTGGGCGAGCCAGGCGTCGCGGCGGCGGCGGTCGGCGAGCACGATCGCCGTGCCGCGCTCGGTCAGGCTGACCAGGACCTGGCGCTTGTCGGTGTCGTCGGCACGTCGTACGACGTAGCCGTCGTCGGCCAGGCAGTTGACCGTGCGCGTCATCGAGGGCGGCCGCACCCGCTCGTGCTCGGCGAGCTGGCCGACGGTGCTCTCGCCCTTGCGGTACAGGGCTCCGAGCACCGTCATCTGGCCGATGCTCAGCTCGTTGTCGGGGTGCCGCTCGTTGGCGAGGCGGCGCCGCAGCCGCATCACCGACAGCCGGAGCTCGGACGCGAGGCCGGTGTCGGTGCGAGCGACGCGTTCGATCGTGGGAGACATGTGCTTAGCCTAACTCATTACCCATGCTAAGTATTTCGCTCGGGGTCTGTTCGTAAGGGCGCCATCCAGGCGAGGGACGTGGGGAGCGCCGGTCCCGGGCGCCGCGAGGCTCGGGATAGATTTGTGGCGTGTCCATGCCCGATGAGCAGCCGAAGACCCACGAGATCGGCAAGCGCACCTACGTCGTGGCCGACGTCGAACCACTCGACGTCGACGGCACGCGCACGGTCGCGGTCGGCACCGCGCTGTGGCTGCTGGGCTTCCTGGTGCTGCTGCCGTTCTACGGCCGGCTCGAGGAGGACGACCACCTGTGGTGGATGTGGACCTGCCTCGCCGGCTTCGGCCTCGGGCTGTTCGGCTGGGACCACTGCCGACGCCGCCGGCGCGCCAGGTTGGCCCGTTTGGAGGGTCGTACGTCGGCGCCGGGGAAGCGTGCGGCGGGCTGAGGTGCGAGGTGAGGTTGCCGTGGGCGTCGACGTGGCTGTCGAACTCCCAAAGACCCCCTCAGAACTCCTCGAGATCGTCCCGGCTGATCGTGTCGAAGCTCGGGTCGGGCACCGGCTGCGGCAGCTGCTTCTTCCGCAGCTGGGCCTCCGAGTGGGCCCCGCAGCCGTGATCGAGGGCGACGACCCGGCCGTCGTCGTTGGCGTACTCGTTGGCGCACACCCCGAAGGTCAGCGACAGCGGGCCGGCCAGCCGGACCAGGAAGCCGCACGACGCGCAGTGCGTGCGCGGCCTGCTGGGCGAGCGCGGACTCGGGACCCTGGTCGCCGTCGTACCAGCGGTCGGCGGCGAGCTCGCGGCCCTCGAGCGAGAGCACCCGGGCGCGGCCGAGGCCGAGCTCGTCGGACGACCTCGCGGAGCAGCCGGCCGTCGACGGCCTCGGCCAGGATGTCGTCGGGCGTCGTCGCCCGGGTCGCCGGAGAGGTACGCCGGCACCAGCCGCGGGTCGTCCTCGTCGGTCGGCAGGATGTCGCCCGGTGACAGGTCGCCCGGCTGGATCCGCTCGCGGTAGGGCACCCAGGCCGGCGCGACGATCGCCGCCTCGCCGGGCAGCAGCACGATCTCGTCGACCGTGACCCCGTCGACGCCCTCGGCGTGCGCCACGGTGACCGCCCAGCGCCAGCCGGGGTAGCCGGCCTGCGTGCAGTCGAAGTACTGCGTGACGGCGTGCTCGCCCTCGCTCACGAAGCCCTGCGGGTCGCCGACCACCTCGGCGCCGACCTCGCTCGACGAGCGCCGCACGCGCCTCGTCGACGGCGCGGGTCAGGATCGGGTCGGCGCCGGCGAGCGAGATCGCTCCCGGACGTCGCCGGGGTGGTCGACGGTGCTGATCACGCGGCGGAGTCTACGGGAGCGCAGGATCGTCGGCGGACGCGGTCATCGGCGCGGCGGGTGACACCGGCGTGGCGTCGGGCGCTTGGCAGGATGGTGCCGTGGATCCCGCGACCGCCCGGCACCCCGACCGGGGACAGCCGGACACGTCCGGGCGGGACGACGAGAGCGTTCCCGGGCGGGGTAGACGCCGCGCTCCGCGCGACCGGCCGCGGGATCGGCCGCGACGGGTCGCGCGGGCAAGCGCGCCGCGTCGTACACCATCCGCCGGGCGCGCCGGGCCTCGCACGCCGAGGGTGCCGGCGGCTCCGGGCTCGCCCGGCTGATCGAGCTGCACGCGTTCAACGCCGCCGGCGACGCGGCAGTCGCGATCTCGCTGGCGGGCACCATCTTCTTCGCCGACCCGGGCAGCGCCCGGGGACCGGTCGCGCTGTTCCTGGGCCTGACCATGCTGCCGTTCGCGGTCGTGGCGCCGCTGATCGGGCCGTTCCTCGACCGGTTCTCGCACGGTCGCCGCTGGGCGATCGGCGGCACCTTCGCGGTGCGCGGGCCTGTGCTGCCTGGTCGCGGCCGACGCGGTCGCCTCCGGCTCCGTGCTGCTGTACCCCGCCGTGCTCGGCTGCCTGGTCTGCTCCAAGGCGTACGGCGTCGCCCGCGCGGCCACGGTCCCGCGGCTGATGCCCGCCGACCTGACCCTGGTCAAGGCCAACAGCCGGATCTCCCTGGCCGGCATCGTCGGCGCCGCCGTGTCCGGCCCGCTCGCGGTCGGGGCGGCGTACTTCGGCGGCCAGTGGTCGCTGCGCTACGCGTTCCTGGTGTTCGCCGCCGGCACGATCCTGGCGATCCTGCTCCCGGCCGCGGCCGACGCCAGCGCCGGGGAGCAGCAGGTGACCCTGACCAACGCCAAGCAGCGGTTCCAGCTGCCCGGCGCGATCGTGTTCGCGCTGCGCTGCAACGCCGGGCTGCGGATGCTGTCCGGCTTCCTCACCATGTACATGGCGTTCCTGCTCACCCAGCACCCGCTGCCCGGCTTCGAGGACAGGCGCACCCTGCTGCTCGGCCTGGTGATCGGTGCCGCCGGTCTCGGCAACACCGTCGGCATCGGCCTCGGCAGCCTGCTGCGCAAGGTCAACCCGATGCTCACGGTCGTGTTCGCGCTGCTCGTCGACGCGGCGATGGCGCTGGTCTGCGCGGTGTTCTACGGACTGCTGACCGCGGTGCTGCTCGGCCTGACCGTCGGCGTCGCCCAGGCGCTCGGCAAGGTCTCCCTCGACTCGCTGATCCAGCGCGACGTCCCCGAGCACGTCCGCACGTCCGGCTTCGCCCGGTCCGAGACGCTGCTCCAGCTGTCCTGGGTCGTCGGCGGCTTCATCGGCATCGCGCTGCCGCTGGTGCCCGCGGTCGGTCTGGGCGTGCTGGCGGCGCTGATGATCCTGTGGACCGGGTTCGTCGTGCTCAACCGGCCGCCGACGGCGATCGCGAAGGGCTGATCAGCCGCCCCGCGGCAAGACTCGTCGCGGGTCGGCTCAGAGCTCCAGCTCGTCGGCCAGCCCGCGGAGCAGCTTCGCGGTCGGCTTCGCGGTCCGCGCCTCGGGGTGGCGGCCGTGGCGGTAGGTCTGCTCGACGCCCTCGAGCAGCCGGATCAGGTCCTCGACGATGCCGACCATCTCCTCGGGCTTCTTGCGCTGCGCCGCGCGCTGGTTGGCCGTCACCGACGGCGGCGCCTCGAGCACGCGCACCTGCAGCGCCTGGTCGCCGCGGCGGCCCTGGGCGATGCCGAACTCGACCCGGGTGCCGGGCTTGAGCGACGGGCGCGCCGGCCGGCAGCGCGGAGGCGTTGACGTAGACGTCGTCGCCCTCCTCACGGGAGAGGAAGCCGAAGCCCTTCTCCGCGTCGTACCACTTGACCTTTCCGGTGGGCACAGCAGACCTCTTCGCGTTCTGGTGGGGGTGCGGCCCCGGGTCGGGGCGGCGCACCATCGTACGTCGGGGCGCTGCCGGGTCAGCGACACGCGTTATCGGTAGCGGTCGGGCTCGTCGAGCAGCTCGTTCATCGCGCCCGAGCGGAAGCCCAGCGGGTCGACCTCCGCGGTCGGCGAACCCGGCCTCGCGCACGGCGGCCAGGATCGCCTCGTCCACGCGCGCCGACGAGGTCGCGGTCGACCTCGACCCGGGCCAGGTCACCGAGGTCGCGCACCCGCACGTTGCGCGCCTGCGGGCAGCCGCTCGCGGACCGACGGCCTCCGCGCGCTCGACCCGGGCCAGCCGGTGCGGGGTGATCTCCACGCCGTAGGCGATCCGGGAGCTCAGGCAGGCGGCGGCCGGCTTGTCCCAGGTCGGCAGGCCCAGGCGCGCGAGGCGGCGCGCACCTGCGCCTTGGTCAGGCCGGCGTCGAGCAGCGGCGTGACGCGCCCCGCGCTCGGCGGCCGCCCGGATGCCCGGGCCGGAAGCCCGCCCGCGCGTCGTCGGCGTTGGTGCCGGTGGCGACGGCGTCGTACCCGTGCTCGGCGGCCAGCGGCCCGAGCACGTCGAGCAGCTCGGACTTGCAGAACGCGCAGCGGTCGCCGGCGTTGGCGCGGTAGCCCTCACGCGCCAGCTCGTCGGTCTCCGGCGTGAACACCGTGACGCCGAGACTCGCGCGGCGAACTCCAGCGCGGGCTCGCGCTCGGACATCGGCAGCGAACCGGAGTACGCCGTGGCCGCGGCGACGCGGTCCGGTCCGAGCGCGCGCGCGGCCGCGGCCAGCAGGAACGCGCTGTCGGCGCCGCCGGAGAACGCGACCAGCAGCGTCGCGGTGCCGGCGCAGCTCGGCCTCGAGCGCGGCCAGCCGGGTCTCCAGCAGGTGCGCGTCGAGCCAGGCCGGGAACTCCGTCAGGTCCCGGAGCACGACGTGGGTGCCGGCCGCGCGCAGCTCCGTCCTCGGTGCACCCGCCGGTCAGCACCGAGACGCTGGTGATCCCGGCCGCGAGCGCGCCCTCGACGTCGTGGACGTGGTCGCCGACGTAGACGCTCGCGCCCTGCTGCCCGCAGCACGTCGGCCTTGCCGGCCCCCCACACCTCGCCCGCGACGTGGTCGACGTCGAACCCGAGGTGGTCGACGTGGAGCTGGGCGTTGGGCGTGTACTTGCCGGTGACCAGCAGCACCCGGCCGTGCTCCCGTCGTACGGCAGCGATCGCGTCGTGCGCGCCCGGGAACGCGGGCGTCGGCAGCACCGCGTGGTCGGGGTAGATCGCCCGGAACCGGTCGCCGGCCGGCGCCGACCGCGTCCTCCGCGAGGTGGTCGCGCAGCAGGTGGTCCAGCGGCGGTCCGAGCCGGGCGGTCATGGCCTCGGTCGGGAACGTGATCCCGAGCTCGGCCCCGAGCGCCTCGAGCGTCGCCGCGAACCCGCCGCGCGTGTCGATCAGGGTCATGTCGAGGTCGAACCCGACCACCAGCTGATCCGCCACCCCAGCTGCAACCAGCCTGCGAGAGGCGCCTGGCTGGTCGCACGGCGTGCTCGGCGGCCTGGTGCTGGTGTGGCTGCTCCTGCTGGTCGCGCTGGTCGTCGTCCGGCCCCGCGGCCTGCTCCGCGAGGCTGCGGATCCTCCCGACCTGGTCCGGCTGCTGACCCGGCTGGCCCGCGCCCAGCCCGCCCCGGAGGTACGGGTCCGGCTGGGGCTGCTTCCGGCTACCTGCGTACCGATCGCCTGGTCCCCGACCGTCCCGGTGTCGCGAGCGACGACGGGGCACGCCGTCCTCGTGCAGGGTCGCCGACCCCGGTGTCCCGCGACGGCACTGGATCGCAGGACGCCGGCGTCAGGCCGAGCCGGCGCCTTCGACCACCTGGTCGAGCACGCCGAGCGGCAGCGAGCCGGAGTCGAGCACGGCGGAGTGGAACTTCTTCACCGCGAAGCCGTCGCCCTGCCGCTGCTCGGCCTCGCGGCGCATCCGCTGGATCTCCAGCCGCCCGATCATGTACGACGTGGCCTGCCCGGGCGAGACCACGTAGCGGTCGATCTCGGGGCGCACCACGCCCTCGGAGAGCGGGCGTGTTCGCGAGCATGTAGTCGACCGCCTGCTGACGGCTCCAGCCCAGGCCGTGCAGGCCGGTGTCGACGACCAGCCGGGTGGCGCGCATCGAGTCGGCGGCGAGCATGCCGATCCGGTCGACCTGGCGTGCCGTAGAGACCCATCTCGTCGCTGAGCCGCTCGGAGTACAGCCCCCAGCCCTCGGCGTACGCCGAGTTGTGCACGTGCTGGCGGAACGTCGGCACCGAGTCCGGCAGCTCCGCCGGCGATCGCGAGCTGGAGGTGGTGGCCGGGGATGCCCTCGTGGAACGCCATCGCCTCGAGCTCGAACGTGCCCCACGACGGTCGGGTCGTCGATGTTGACGAAGAACGTGCCGCCGCGGCTGCCGTCCTCGGCCGGCGGGAAGTAGAACGCCTTGGCGCCGGTCAGCGTGCCCTCGACGGCGCACGGCGCCTTCGGCACCACCTCGAACCAGTCGCCCATCGCGGCCGACGCCCGCGCCATCGCCACCTTCGAGGCCTCCGACCAGCTCGTCGCCGGTCGTGAAGTGCAGCGCCGGGTCGGTACGCATCTTCTCGAAGATCTCGCCGAGGTCGTCGGTGCCGAGCGTCTCGGCCCGAGGGCGCGGTACTCGTCGGCGAGCGCGGCGACCTGCGCCAGCCCGACGTCGTGGATGTCCTGCGCGGTGCGGTCGCGTGGTCGTGAAGTAGCGCAGGGTGCGCGGCGTAGGCCGTCTGCGCCGTCGTCGAGCCAGGACAGCCCGCAGCTGCTCGTCGGACCGGGCGTGCGGCAGCACCTCGTCGCCGGAGCACGTCGCGGTACGCCGCCATGCCGGGTCGCACCGTGCTTCTCGATCGCCTGACGCGAGCGGCGGCCCGCCAGGCGGCGACGTCGAGCCCCTCGGGCGGGTGCAGCGCGTCGAGCACCGGGTCGCTGTCGACCGGTCACGGCGAGCGCCGGCGTCGAGCTGCGCGACCGTGTCCGCTGACCGCGAACGCCGCCGGCGTGCGCCCGGCGTCGACGCCCTCGAGGTGCCGCTCGGCGAGGTCGCGGAAGTGCTGGCCGACGCCCTCGAGCGTGCCGGCCATCGTCTCGGCCACCTCGCGCGGTGGGCAGCCGAGCATCCCGAGCGATCAGCGGCAGCGAGGTCTGGATGCCGAAGATCGGGTCGGCGCCGAGCTCGGTGAGCCGGGCGTCGAGCAGGTCGGCCGGTCGTGGTCGCGTTGGAGACCAGCACCAGACCGGGTGATCCGCTCGCTGCTCGTCGAGGCCGCCGCGTCGTCGACGGCCTCGGCCCGCCGCGCGAGGTCGCGCTGGGTGGCGATCACCCGGTCCTCCGCGGCCCGCGACACGTCCTCGAAGCGGCCCGCTCCGGGTAGTGGCCCAGCAGGTGGGCCTCGGTCGGGTTGTCCGGCGAGGTACGCCGTCCAGAACTCGTCGGCCAGCGTCCCGATCGTGTCCGTCACCCTGTTGCTCCTCAGTCCTCGAGTCCGAGCGCCTTCGCGGTCTGCTGACGCATCTCCACCTTGCGGATCTTGCCGGTCACCGTCATCGGGAAGTCGTCGACCACCATCACGTAGCGCGGGATCTTGTAGTGAGCGAGTTTCCCGGTGGCGAACTCGCGCACCGCGTCGGCGTCGAGCGGGTCCGCGGCCCCGGCCTTCAGCTTGACCCAGGCGCACAGCTCCTCGCCGTACCTCTGGTCGGGCACCCCGATCACCTGCACGTCGGCGATGTCGGGGTGCGTGTAGAGGAACTCCTCGATCTCGCGCGGGTAGATGTTCTCGCCGCCGCGGATCACCATGTCCTTGATCCGGCCGACGATGTTGCAGTAGCCGTCCTCGCGCATCTCGGCGAGGTCGCCGGTGTGCATCCAGCCGTCGGCGTCGATCGCCTCGTGCGTCTTCTCGTCGTCGTCCCAGTAGCCGAGCATCACCGAGTAGCCGCGGGTGCAGAACTCCCCCGTCTCCCCGCGCTCGACGGTCTCGCCGGTCACCGGGTCGACCACCTTGATCTCGACGTGCGGGTGCACCCGGCCGATCGTCGACGGTACGCCGGTCGAGGTCGTCGTCGGCGCGGGTCTGGCAGGAGACCGGCGAGGTCTCGGTCATCCCGTAGGCGATCGACACCTCGGCCATGTTCATGTCGTTGATGCAGTGCTTCATCACCTCGACCGGGCAGATCGAGCCGGCCATGATCCCGGTGCGCAGCGTGCGAGAAGTCCGTGTCCGCGAAGGTCGCGGTCGTTCTGCATCGCGATGAACATGGTCGGCACGCCGTACAGCACCGTGCAGCGCTCGTCGCTGCACCGCCTGCAGCGTCGCCACCGGGTCGAAGCCGGCGGCCGGGATCACCATCGTGGCGCCGTGGCGTGGTGCAGCCGAGGTTGGCCATCACCATGCCGAAGCAGTGGTAGAAGGGCACCGGGATGCAGAGCCGGTCCGCGTCGGTGAGGTTGATCGTCTCGGTCGTGAAGTAGCCGTTGTTGAGGATGTTGCGGTGGCGACAGCGTCGCGCCCTTCGGGTAGCCGGTGGTGCCCGACGTGTACTGGATGTTGATCGCGTCGCCCGGCTCGCAGCGTCGCCATCCGCTCGGCGACCGCGTCGTCGGGCAGCCCCTCGCCGTCGGCGAGCAGCGCGGCCCAGTCGTCGGTGCCGATGTAGACGACCCGCTCGAGGCCCGGGTTCTTCGGCGGCCGTCTCCTCGACCATCTCGCGGTAGTTCGCTGGTCTTGAACTCGACCGCCGAGATCAGCATCCGCAGCCCGGACTGGTTGACCGCGTAGGAGAACTCGTGGGTGCGGTACGACGGGTTGACGTTGACCAGGATCGCGCCGACCTTGGCGGCGGCGTACTGGGAGATCGTCCACTCGGCGCAGTTGGGCGCCCAGACCCCGACCCGGTCGCCCTTGGCGATCCCGGCGCCGATCAGGCCGCGCGCGAGCGCGTCGACGTCGCGGTTGAGCTCGTCGTAGGTCCAGCGGCGTCCGGTGGCGAACTCGACCAGCGCCTCGTTGCCGCCGTACGCGGCGACGGTGCGCTCGAAGTTCGCCCCGATCGTCTCGTCGAGCAGGTCGGGCGTGGTCTCTCCGGCGGCGTACGACTCGGTCATGGGAGCGAACGTACGCCCACGGACTCGGCGCCGGTACTGGTCAGACGGCGGGGCGGAACACCTGGAACTGGACGCCGTTGCCGAACGCAGTGCTCTCGGCCAGCGTGAGCTTGACCTTGTCCGCGGCGTCGGTCGGGAACAGTCTCCGGCCGCTGCCGAGGATCACCGGGAAGACCATCAGCCGCATCTCGTCGACCAGGCCGGCCGCCAGCAGGCCCTGGGTCAGCAGCAGGCTGCCGTGGACGAAGATCGGGCCGCCCTCCCCGGCTTTGAGCTCGGCCACCTCGTCCAGCGACGAGAGCACGGTCGTGTTGTTCCACTCCGGGTCGCTGACGGTGCTCGACACGACGTACTTGGGCATCGCGTTGTAGCCCGCGAAGTAGTCCATCGTCGGCCAGACCGGCGCGAACGCGTCGTAGGAACGGCCCCCCATGAGCATCGCCGTGGCCTCCTCCTGCTCCTGGCCCTTGTTCTGGTACACCGCCGGGTCCTCCTCGACGTCGAACGTCCAGCCGGCGTGCTTGTAGCCGGGCTCACCGCCGGGCGCCTCCGCGACGCCGTCGAGGGACACGAAGTGGGTGGTGATCAGGGTGCGCATCGGAGTGCCTTTCGTCGGGTGCGGGTCACCCCCACCACGAACGGCGGGGGACTGATACGACAGCTCGTCGGACATTTTCTGCCCGGACATGCCTCACGACGTGTCCATGCTCTCCCGGTTGACCAGGAAGACGCCCAGCACGACCAGCGCCGAGCCGAGCAGCAGCGACGCGCCGAGGCGCTCCCCCAGCAGCACCGCGCCGACGAGCAGCGAGACCAGCGGCACGAAGAAGATGTACGCCGCAGCGCGGCTGGCCGCACCGGCCGCAACGAGCCCGAACCACAGCGCCCACGCGAGCGCCGTACCGATCAGCGAGGAGTAGCCCAGCGCCAGCGCGAACCTGGGCGACCAGTCGATCGAGAGGCCCTCGGTGATCCCGCCGAACGCCGTGAGCAGGATCCCTCCGGCGAGGAACGAGATCGCGACCGCCCAGATCGAGTCGACCCGCTCCGACTCCCGCTTGAACGCGATCGTGCCGAGGGACCACAGCAGCGCCGCCGTGACCGCGAGCCCGATCCCGAGCCCCGACACGTGCCCCTGGACGGCGCCGACGCTCACCACCACGATGCCGCCGAACCCGAGCCCGAGCCCGAGCAGCTTGAGCGCCGTCAGCGGTTCGCCGAGCAGCGGCGCCGCGAGCACCCCGGTGAGCACGGGCTGGAGGTAGATCAGCACCGCGGCCAGACCGGAGGGAAGGTGCTGGATCGCGAGCGTCTGCAGGAAGAAGAAGCCGACGACGTTGAGCAGCGTGATCAGCGCATAGCTGCCGAGGTGCTCCCGGATCCCGGTCGGCCGGCCACGGGTGGCGGCGAGCACCGCGACCGCGAGCCCGCCGATGACCGAGCGGAGGCCGACGAACAGGATCGGGGACGTCGACTCCAGCCCGACCTTGATCGCCGCGAACGTCGACCCCCACGCCAGGATCAGGATGGCGGTGAGCAGCATCCTGCGGTCCGAGCGCATGCGGCCCACTATGGCGGTCGGGGAGTGCTGGGCGATTTACCACGGGCCACACGCACCGGGGTCACGCGGCGGTCCAGCCGCCGTCCATCAGGTGCGAGCTACCGGTGATCGAGTCGGTGCCGGGCCCGCACAGCATCGCGACCAGATGCGCCACCTCCTCGGGGTCGACGAGGCGCTTCACCGGCGAGCGTGCGAGCAGCACTTCGTCGACCACGTCGTCCTCGGAGATGCCGTGGGTGCGCGCCTGGTCGGCGATCTGGCCCTCGACCAACGGGGTGCGCACGTAGCCGGGGCACACCGTGTTGCTGGTCACTCCCTTCCCGGCGCCCTCGAGCGCGAGCACCTTCGAGAGCCCCTCGAGGCCGTGCTTGGCGCTCACGTAGGCCGACTTGTACGGCGAGGCGCGGTGGCCGTGCACCGACGAGACGTGGACCAGCCGGCCCCAACCCGCGTCGTACATCCCGGGGAGCACCGCCCGCGCCAGCCGGAACGGCGCGAGCAGCATCACCCGGTGGATCAGCTCGAACCGGGCCGGGTCGAACTCCTCGACCGGGGCCACGTGCTGGATGCCGGCGTTGTTGACGAGGATGTCTATCCCGCGCGACCCGAGGTCGAGCGCGTCGATCGCGTCGCCGTCGGACAGGTCGGCGGTCAGGTGCTCACCGCCCACCTCGTCCGCGACCTGACGGGCGCCGGCCTCGTCGCGATCCAGCACCAGCACCCGGGCGCCGTCGGCGGCCAGACGCTGGGCGACCGCGCGGCCGATGCCGCTGGCGCCCCCGGTGACCAGGGCGGTGTGGTCGGACAACGGACCGGACGCAGGCATGACGGCGACGCTACCGCGGCCCGGTGTCACGCCGGCCAGCGCGTCAGGCGTCGCGCTTGGCGAACAGCACGTACGACGCCGCCATCAGCACCACCGCGACGCCACCGAACACGAGGGCCCCGCCCACTGCGGACATCGGCTCGCCGAACGTCGAGCTGGCGTCGGTCAGCACGTCGACCATCCGGCGCTGGGCGGCGAAAGGCAGGAACCTGAGCACGTCCTGGTGGTCGCGCAGCCCGGGCACCAGCTGGAAGAAGACGTTGAACAGCGACTCGATCAGCAACGGCCACAGGAAGATCGTGACCAGGGCGAACGCCTGTGAGCGGGTCAGCGCCGTGAACGCCATCGCCAGCCAGGTGAGCAGCACCGTGGAGAGCGTCTGCCAGCCGATCACCGACCAGGTCTCGCTGTCGAAGACGGTCACCCACTGGCGGAGGTACAACAGCCCGATCAGGCCGGACATCAGCATCGCGACCAGCGAGACGACGGCGACCCACGCCGCGACCACGACGTACTTGGCCGTCCAGAGCGCCTGCCGAGAGTTGAGCGCGGTCAGGGAGGCCCGGATCATGCCGTGCCGGTACTCGTGGCCCCACGCGAAGATCCCGATCATCGCCACCAGGAACCCGACCAGGCTTGGGATCGCCCCCGACGCCGCGAACTGCGTGACCAGGAACGGGCCGAAGCCCTCGACGTCGTCCGCGGTTGCGCCGTTGCGGGAGAAGTCGTGGTGTCCCACCCAGCCGAGCAGCACCGAGATCACCAGGGCGACGGCGAGCGCCGAACCGGTCAGCCACCAGGTCGAGCGGATGGTGCGGATCCGGGCCCACTCGTAGCGCAGTGCGTCGCTCATGGTGTGCCCCAGCCCGTCGGGCGTGCGGGTCTGGGATGACCGCCGCCTGGAACTCCTCGTCGCCCTCGGTCGCGGCGAGGAACGCCTCCTCGAGCGTCGCCGTCTGAGGCGCCAGCCCGTGCAGCCGGATCCGGTGGTCGAACGCCAGGTCGCCGATCTCGCCGCGCGTCGAGACCGGTGACCACCACCTCGCCCTCCGGGCCGGCCTCGGCGGTGACGCCCTCGCGGCCAGCGAGCAGCGCGCGGAGCTCGTCGGCCTGAGGCGTGTGCACGAGCACCGACTTGTGGCTGGCCCCGTCGATGAACGAGCTGACCGGACCGCTGGAGATCATCCGGCCGCGTCCGATCACGACCAGCTCGTCGGCGAGCAGCGCCATCTCGGAGAGCAGGTGGCTGGAGACGAACACCGAGCGCCCCTCGCCCGCGAGCGCCTTGAGGAACTGCCGCATCCACTGGATGCCCTGCGGGTCGAGCCCGTTGGCCGGCTCGTCGAGGATCAGGGTGTGCGGGTCGCCGAGCAGCGCGCGCCGCGAGGCCGAGTCGCTGGCCCATGCCGAGCGAGAACGTCTTCGGCTTCTTGCCCGCGACCTCGGTGAGGCCCGACCAGCCCGAGCACCTCGTCGACCCGGCTGGTCGGGATCCCGTTGGCCGCGGCCAGCATCCGCAGGTGGTTGCGGGCCTTGCGGGTCGGGTGGAACGGCTTCGCCTCCAGCAGCGCCCCGACGTGCCGCATCGGCTGCCGCAGCGCCGTGAACGGCTGCCCGTCGAACGTCGTCGCTCCCGGCCCCGTTGTCGAGCTCGAGCATCAGCCGCATCGTGGTCGACTTGCCGGCCCCGTTGGGACCGAGGAACCCGGTCACGCTGCCCGGACGCACCTTGAAGGAGAGGTCCCGCACCGCCGGTTTGCCGTCGTACGCCTTCGCGAGTCCCCGCGCCTCGATCAGAGCCATGTGGCGATCCTGCCAGTCGCGGAGGGATAGTCCCGACCAGACAGCACCCACAGAAGTGGAGATTTCCTGCAGAACGGTCGGGACTATCGCGCGCAGGCGGGTCATCCCGAACCCCCCGGGAGGGCCATTCCGCGGTGCCCGCCCGCGCCCCTAGCCTTCGAGCGGAGGGGTCTTCGGGCTGGGGGTCAGGGATGGCGGCACGACCGCGGACGGTGCTGCGCGCGCTGGGCCTGGCGCTGGCGACGGCGCTGATGGCCGCCTCCTTCACGGTCCTGGAGGGTACGGCGGCGACCGCCGACCCAGGTGGACCGCGCGTCAGCCGCGACGGACGCAGCCTCCACTACAGCGACGAGTCGCTGGCGGGTCAGGCGACCACGCGGCTCAGCGGCACGCTGCAGGTGGTGCATCCGGAGTCCGGGCCCACGTTGTACGGCGTCCGCACCAGCAGCGGCAGCACGGTACGGGTCCTCCTGTCCGGCGCGGGCGACGTCAGCTCCGGCGACCGCTTCTCCGGCGACGTCGTCGCCACGTCGACGTCCGGCCGTCGCGTCGCGTCCGCCACGATCACGCCGGTCGCGGCCGCCGAGGTGACCACACGCCGGCTGTTCATGGCGGTCGTGACGAACTTCCCCGGAACCGCCGCCACCAGTGCGTCGGTGCTGAACACCGCGCAGAACGTGGCGGCGTACTGGCAGGAGCAGTCGACGGGGCACATCACCTCGTTCACCGCGTACCCGACCGTCAAGCGTTTCGCAACGACGCATCCCTCGATGCCGAACTGCGGGCTCGACAATGACGACTTCTTCGTCCTCACCGACGAGGCGCGTGCGCTGTTCGGATCCCTGATCGGCCCCGACGACACGATCGTGGTGGTCGTGCCCGATACCTGCCGTGGGGAAACCGGCTCGATCGGGCTGGGCGGCGGCAACGCGCAGTTGAGCGCGAACTACGACCTTGAGGCGACGATGGCCCACGAGGAGGGACACGTACTCGACCTGCTGCACGCCAACATCGGGCACTGCGACGTCACCTGCCTGTTCCAGGAGTACGGCGACTACTCCAGCGTGATGGGCCCATCCCTTGGCGCCGGTGTCAACACCCGGACCCCGCTGAACGCAGTGTTCCGCGACTGGTTGGGCTGGACCTCACCGGGCGAGCAGCAGACCTTCACCCTCCTCGACGGCCAGACGACGGCGACCAACCGCTTCACCCTCGCCCCACGCAGCACCTCCTCCGGCCTGCGCTCGGTCCAGGTGCCCGACCCGGACTCCGACGGCAGCTACTTCGTCGAGTACCGCACGCCCGCCGGCCGCGACGTCAACTCCGTGCTCCAGCACCCCGAGTACGCCGCCGGCACGTTCGCGCCCGGTGGCGTCAGCGTCCTCTACGAGACCCACACCGGCAGCCGGCGAACCCGCTCGGCCTCGTACATGGAGCTCACGGGCGCCGGGGCAGCGTTCCGGCAGGCCGGCGAGTCGTTCACTAGCCTCGACGGACGGCTCCGGGTGGTCGTGGTCAGCGCCGACGCGTCGGGCGCCACCGTCGACGTCACCGTGCAGTCGACCCAGCCGGAGTTCGGGGTCATCCCGACACCCAGCCTGGCACCGGCCCGTCCGTTCGAGGAGGTGTTCGCGGGCGTGGACCCGGCCGACGTCACACCGGTGGCCGACGCGGTGGACTACCAGTGGAACCTGGACGGCAAGCCGGTCAAGGACGGCTTCGGCTGGCTCTCGAGCTACCTGCCGGACCCAGCGGACGTCGGCAAGTTGCTCACGGTCACCGTCACTGCACGCAAGGCTGGCTACCGCGTGGCCCGTCGTACCTCGGCCCCGGTCGAGATCTCCTGGATGACCCCGCAGACGCCTGTGGTCACCGGCACGCCCGAGGTGGGCAAGGTGCTCCATGTGAGCACTGGGGACTGGGGCACCGGCGTGGACTTCACCTACCGCTGGTTGGCGGGCACCACCGTGGTCGGCCAGCCGGATGACGACTTCCTGGTGCTCACCTCGGCCATGGCCGGCAAGCAGGTGCACGTCGAGGTGACAGGCAGCATCGAGGGGGTCACCGAGACCCGTTCGTCGGCGGCAACGGCTCCGGTCGTGGTCGGATGGGCGCCCAAGGTCCCGACGTACCCCACGCCGCGGGTCGGCCAGCTGTTGACGGTGACAACCGGTGACTGGGGCGCCGGCGTGACCTTCACCTATCGCTGGTACCTCGGGACCACCCCGATCACCAACGCCACCAAGCCGACGTACACGCCGACCGCCTCGCAGCTGGGCAAGTACCTGTCGGTGAAGGTCACCGGGAGCAAGCCCGGCCATGCGGCGACGTCGAAGGTGTCGGCGAAGGCGGTGATCGCCAGGGGGATCCTCACCACGGTGAAGCCGACGATCACAGGCACCCCGAAAGTGGGGCAGACCCTCACCGCCCACCACGGCACATGGACGACCGGCACGACGTTCAAGTACCGGTGGCTCTCGAACGGGGTAGCGATCACGAACGCGACGGCCTCGACGTACAAGCTCCCCTCGACGAAGGTCGGCAAGAACATCACCGTGAAGGTCACCGGGAGCAAACCGGGGTACGCGACCATCACGCTCGTGTCGGCGGCCATGGGTCCCGTCGTCCGTTGACCTCGCGGGGGATCCGCCGCGTCCCCGTAGAATTCGCCGGATGCCCACGTCCGCCCCGCGCACCCTCGCCGACCAGTTCCGCGGCTGGTCCGACGAGCAGCTCTCTGCGCTGCTCGACTCGCGCCCCGACCTGAGCGTGCCGGCGCCCCAGGACTCCTCGCAGCTGGCCGCGCGGGTGGCGACCCGGCCGTCGGTGATGCGCGCGCTCGACACGCTGTCGGTGCTCGACCTCGCGGTGCTCGAGGCCGCGCTGCACCTGGCACCGGTCGGCGTCGACGGGCTGGCGCGGGTGGTCAACGCCGCGGCGACCTCGGTCGACGGCGCCGTCGAGCGCCTGCTCCGGCTGGCGCTGCTCTGGGGTACGCCGGAGGAGCTGCGGCCGGTCACCGTGCTCGCCGAGGTGCTCGCCTCGCCCCGCGGTCCGGAGCCGGCGGAGGTACCCGGCCTGCTCACGGACCTGCCCACCGGTGCCCGAGCCCTGCTCGACCACCTCGATGAGCGCGACGCCGACGGCCGCACCGAGTCGCTGACCGAGCCCGTCCAGCGGCTGGTCGGCGCGCCGGCTGGTGGTGGTGCGCGACGACCGGCGGCACATCACCGTGCCGTGGTCCGTGCGGGTCGCCCTGCGTGGCGGACGGTCGACGCGCGAGCCGGTGGACGTCGTTCCTCCCCTCGCCACGAGCGAGCGCGACCCGGCCCTCGTCGACCGTGCGGCCGCGGGCGCCGCCTTCGAGCTGGTGCGCCGGGTGGAGCTGCTGCTCGACCACTGGGGCACACATCCCCCGGCCGTGCTGCGTGCCGGCGGACTCGGCGTGCGCGACCTGCGGGCGACGGCCGTCCACCTGCACGTCGAGCCCGGGCTGGCGGGCCTGATCGTGGAGACCGCGTCCGCAGCGGGACTCCTGGCGCCGGGTTCGGCCGACGACATCGACCCGGGCTGGCTGCCGACCGACGCGTACGACGCGTGGCTGGCCCGCCCCGTGGCCGAGCGCTGGGCCGCCCTCGCCGTCGCCTGGCTGGGCAACCCCCGGCTGACCGGATTGGTCGGCGGCCGCGACGAGGCGGACCGGCCGGTCAACGCGCTGTCCCCCGAGCTCGAGCGGGTGTGGCTCCCCGCCACCCGGCGAGCAGTGCTCGACGAGCTGGCCGACGCGGAGGGCGTGCTGGCCGCCGGCACCGGGCCGGCCTCGCTGCTGTCCCGGCTCCGCTGGCGCAGCCCGAGACGGCCGGCGAACCGCGAACGTGCGGTCGGCTGGGCGCTCGACGAGGCCGCCCACCTGGGCGTGACCGGGCTCGGCGGCGTCTCGTCGTACGCGCGTGCGCTGCTGCGGGGCGAGTCGCCGGTACCGCTGCTGGCGCCGCTGCTGCCGTCCCCGGTCGACCACGTGCTGGTGCAGGCCGACCTCACCGCGGTCGCGCCCGGTCCGCTCGAGGCCGACCTGGCCCGTCGGCTCTCGCTGCTCGCCGACGTGGAGTCGCGGGGCGGGGCCACCGTCTACCGGTTCGGCGCCGGCAGCGTGCGGCGCGCCTTCGACGCCGGCTGGTCGGCGGTCGAGATCAAGGACTTCCTGCACGCCGTCGTCGCGCACGCCGGTGCCGCAGTCGCTGGACTACCTCGTCGACGACGTCTCGCGGCGCTTCGGCACGGTGCGGGCGGGCGTAGCGGAGTCGTTCCTGCGCAGTGACGACGAGACCGCGCTCACCTCGCTGATGCACGACCCGGCGGCGGAGTCGCTGCGGCTGCGCCGGATCGCGCCGACGGTCGTCGTCTCCGACGTGCCGCTCCACGTGCTGCTGCCGCGGCTGCGGGACATCGGCGCGGCGCCGGTGGTCGAGTCCGCCGACGGCACGGTGCAGGTGGCCCGTCCCGACGTGTTCCGGTCGCGCGCGCCGCGCGGACGCGGTGGCGCCGGCCGCGAGCAGGCCCGTCGTACCGCCCGCACGACCGCGCTCGTCGCCGGCATCCGCTCCGGCGACCGGGTGGCCGCGGCCCGGCCGGCGGGACTCGCGGCGTCCTCCCCCGGCGACGTGCTCACGCTGCTGCGCGGCGCCACCGAGAGCGACGCCGAGGTGCTGATCGGCTACGTCGACAACCACGGCACCCGGGTCGAGCGGGTGGTGCGCCCGATGCGCGTGGAGGGCGGCCAGCTGGTCGCGCACGACGACCGCGACGACGAGGTGCGGCAGTTCGCCGTGCACCGGATCAGCGTGGCCCGGCTGGTGTGAGGCCTAATGCCTCGCGCGGACGGCCTGCACGGCGAGCGCGATCCCGACCAGCGCGACAACCGGGCCGACGATCGCCCAGAGGGCGACCCCGCTCATCGCGCCGCCCCCGATCCAGCCCATGCCCTGCCCGAACCAGACGACGCCGACGAGGACCAGGGACGACGGCGCCGATGCCAGTCAAGTCGGGGAGCATCCGCTTCCACGTGCAATCCCTGGCGAGCGCTATCCGTGAACGGGAATTCCCACCGCCCGTAGACTCAGCAGGTGAACGACGGCCCCCTCATCGTCCAGTCGGACAAGACCCTCCTCCTCGAGGTGGACCACCCCCAGGCGGCGGAAGCCCGCAAGGCGATCGCGCCGTTCGCGGAGCTGGAGCGCTCGCCGGAGCACATCCACACCTACCGGCTCACGCCGCTCGGCCTCTGGAACGCCCGCGCGGCGGGGCACGACGCCGAGCAGGTGGTCGACGCGCTGCTCGCGCACAGCCGGTACGCCGTCCCCCACGCGCTGCTCGTCGACGTCGCCGAGACGATGGCCCGCTACGGCCGGCTCCGGCTCGACAAGCACCCGGTCCACGGGCTGGTGCTCTCCTGCACCGACCGGCCGGTGTTCGAGGAGGTCACGCGCAGCAAGAAGGTCGCCGGCATGATCGGCGTCCGGATCGACGCCGACTCCGTGGCGGTCCACCCGAGCGAGCGCGGCAACCTCAAGCAGGCGCTGCTCAAGCTCGGGCTGGCCGGCCGAGGACTGGGCGGGGTACGTCGACGGCGAGGCGCACGCGATCGCGCTCGACCAGACCGACTGGACGCTGCGCGACTACCAGCAGGAGGCGGCCCAGTCGTTCTGGGACGGCGGCTCCGGGGTCGTCGTGCTCCCCTGCGGCGCCGGCAAGACCCTGGTCGGCGCGGCCGCGATGGCGCTGGCGCAGGCGACCACGCTGATCCTGGTCACCAACACCGTCAGCGCCCGCCAGTGGAAGCACGAGCTGGTCAAGCGCACCTCGCTCACCGAGGACGAGATCGGCGAGTACTCCGGCGCCCGCAAGGAGGTCCGTCCGGTCACGATCGCGACGTACCAGGTGCTCACCACCCGCCGGAAGGGCGTCTACACGCACCTCGACCTGCTCGACGCCCGCGACTGGGGCCTCATCGTGTACGACGAGGTGCACCTGCTGCCGGCCCCGATCTTCCGGATGACCGCCAACCTGCAGGCCCGCCGCCGGATCGGGCTGACCGCGACCCTGGTCCGCGAGGACGGTCGTGAGGGCGACGTCTTCAGCCTGATCGGCCCGAAGCGCTACGACACGCCCGTGGAAGGACATCGAGGCGCAGGGCTGGATCGCTCCCGCCGACTGCGTCGAGGTGCGGGTGACCCTGCCCGAGGGCGAGCGGCTGGCCTACGCGACGGCCGAGCCCGAGGAGCGCTACCGGCTGGCGAGCTGCACCTTCTCCAAGACCCGGGTCGCCGAACAGCTCGTGGAGCGGCACCGCGGCGAGCGGACGCTCGTGATCGGCCAGTACCTCGAACAGCTCGACGAGCTCGCCGACCACCTCGGCGCCCCGGTGATCAAGGGCGAGACCCCGGTCAAGGAGCGCGAGCGGCTGTTCCAGGCGTTCCGCACCGGCGAGATCGAGCTCCTGGTCGTCTCCAAGGTCGCCAACTTCTCCGTCGACCTGCCCGAGGCCGCGGTCGCGATCCAGGTCTCCGGCAGCTTCGGCTCCCGCCAGGAGGAGGCCCAGCGGCTGGGCCGGCTGCTGCGCCCCAAGACCGACGGACGGACCGCGCGCTTCTACGCGGTCGTCTCCCGCGACACCGTCGACGCCGACTTCGCGCAGAACCGGCAGCGGTTCCTGGCCGAGCAGGGCTACGCCTACCGGATCATCGACGCCGATGATCTGGACCGGCTCGACGCCTAGCCGGGCCGCTCGCGAGGATTGCCCAGACGAAGATTGGGCAAAGTCCTCCAATCCGGCCGCCCGGCGGCTCCGAAGCACCCATGACGAGGTCCTCCGACCCCGACACCGCCGACGCCCGAGGGGAGCACGATGACCGGCATCCGGACCGTTCCCGACGAGTCGGCGGCGTCCTTTCCCACGCGCAGCAGCGAGAATCAGACGACTCTCCGAACTGCTGCAGCGCGCCGGGCGAGGTGACGAGGAGGCCTTCGCCGATTTGTACGACGCCGTCGCCTCCCGGCTCCACGGGCTGGTGCTCCGCGTCGTCCGCGATCCGGCCCAGGCAGAGGAGGTGACCCAGGAGGCGATGGTGGAGATCTGGCGGCAGTCGGCCCGCTTCGACCCTGCCCTGGGCAGCCCGCTGTCGTGGCTGATGACGATCGCGCACCGCCGCGCCGTCGACCGGGTCCGCTCCGCCGAGGCCACGAGCCGCCGCGACACGTCGTACCACCAGCAGAACCAGGTCACGGAGCACGACAGCACCGCCGAGGCGGCCACCCAGAACCTGGAGGCCCGCCGCGTGCGTCAGGCCCTCGCGCAGCCTCACCGACACCCAGCGCGGCGCGCTGGAGCTCGCCTACTTCGGTGGCTACACCCACAACGAGGTGGCCACCATGCTCGGCATACCCGCTGGGCACTGCCAAGACCCGGATCCGGGACGGACTCATCCGGCTCCGCGACGCGCTGGGAGTCGACTCATGAGCGACATGCACCCTCTGTCCGGTGCCTACGCCGTCGACGCCCTCGACGACCTCGAGCGCGCCCGCTTCGAGCGCCACCTCGCCGAGTGCCCCGACTGCGCCGCCGAGGTCGCCAGCCTCCGCGAGGCCGCGGCGATGCTCGCCCTCTCCGTCGACACCGGCCCCAGTGCCGAGCTGCGTGCCGAAGGTGCTCGCCGAGATCTCGACCGTCCGCCCGCTGCCCCCGCGGGCCCCGGCCGCAGGAGGTCGTCCGCCGTCACTGCCCGTCGATTTCCTCGGCTGGTGGCGGCGGCGGTCGCCGCTGTCGTCGTGGCCACCGGCGTCGGGGTCGACCGCCTGGCATCCCTGGGACCGCAACCAGCCCGGGCAGCCGTCGGTCGCCGCCCAGGTGATGGACGCCACCGACTCCAAGCGACAGACGCTCACCGTCCCCGGCGGCGGCAGCGCCACGCTCGTGCACTCCCGCTCGCTGGGCCGCGCCGTCCTGATCACCAAGGACATGCCGAAGGCTCCCTCCGACAAGGTCTACGAGCTGTGGCTGCAGGACGCCGAGGGCGTGATGCGTCCGGCCGGTCTGATGACCGGTGGCCTCGCCCACCAGACGGTCGTGCTGCGCGGCAACGCCGGTGAGTCCACCGGCGTCGGGATCACCGTCGAGCCGGCCGGCGGGTCGAAGAGCCCGACCACCGATGCCGGTCGCCCTGTTCGACTTCCGGAAGTCCGTATGAGCACTCCGACGCGCCGCGTCGCCGTCGTCGGCAGTGGAGTCTCCGGGCTGGTCGCCGGGTGGGTCCTCGCCCGCGACAGCCACGTCACGCTCTACGAGGCCGACGACCGGCTCGGCGGCCACGCCGACACCCACGACGTCCAGGTCGGCGAGCGCACGCGTCGCCGTCGACACCGGCTTCATCGTGCACAACGAGCGCACCTACCCGACGCTGCTGCGGCTGTTCGCCGAGCTCGGCGTCCCGACGCAGGAGTCCGACATGAGCATGTCGGTGCGCGACGAGGAGACCGGCCTCGAGTGGGCCGGCGCCCTCGGCGCCGCCGGGCCTGTTCCCGACGAGCGGCCAACCTGCGCAACCCGCGCTACCTGCGGATGCTCACCGAGATCCCGCGCTTCCACCGGATGGCGAAGAAGGTGCTCGCCTCCGCGGCGCGACGACCGGCCACCGACGACGAGACCCTCGACGACGTTCCTCGAGCGCGGCCGGTTCACCGACTTCTTCGTCACCTACTTCATGACGCCGCTGGTCTCCGCGGTCTGGTCGACCGACCCCGACCACGCCCTGGACTACCCGGCCCGCTACCTGTTCCGGTTCCTCGAGCACCACGGCATGCTCACCGTCTTCGGGTCGCCCACGTGGCGCACCGTCACCGGCGGCTCGCGCGAGTACGTCGAGCGGGTGGCCAAGGACCTGCGACGAGGTGCGGCTCTCGTCGCCGGTCTCGGCGGTCCGCGAGCACGCCGACGGCGTCGACGTCACCGACCCGTCCGGCACCACGACGTACGACGCCGTCGTCGTCGCCACCCACCCCGACCAGGCGCTGGCGATGCTCGCCGACGCCGACGCGCCCTGCACCGCGAGGTGCTCGGCGCGATCCGCTACGAGCCCAACGTCGCGCAGCTGCACACCGACGAGCGGCTGCTGCCGCGCGCCGAGGGCGCCCGCGCCTCCTGGAACTACCAGCGCCGCGCCGGCGAGCCGCGACGGCCGGGTGCTGGTCACCTACGACATGACCCGGCTGCAGCGGCTCGACCCGGCGGTCACCGACGCGCCGCCGCTTCCTGGTCACCCTGGGCGCCGAGGACGTCGTCGACCCGGCGACCGTGATCGCGACGATGCACTACGCGCACCCGATCTACACCCCGGCCTCGGTGGCCGCGCAGGCCGGCTGCCGCGAGCTGAACACCGGCCGGGTCGCCTTCGCCGGCGCCTACCACGGCTGGGGCTTCCACGAGGACGGCGCGCTCTCCGGCCGCCGGGCCGCCGAGCACCTCGGCGGACGCTGGACCTCGGTCGAGCGGGCGCCCGCGAGCCGGCGCCGACCCCGCGCATCTACGACACCGGATCAAGCACGCGCGGGTCGAGCCGGTGCGCAACGTCTTCGCCTACCGCAGCCACACCTGGCTGGTCGACCTCGACGACCTGCCGCGCTACACCGGCGCGCTCGCGCCCGCTGCTGCGCCGGCTGGCGTCGTTCGAGGCCCGCGACCACGTCGGCGACCCCGACCGCACGCTGCGCGAGAACATCGACGACGTTCCTCGCCGAGCACGACATCGACCTGCAGGGCGGACCGCATCCAGATGCTCGCCCACCCGCGCACCCTCGGCTACGTCTTCAACCCGATCTCCGTGTTCTGGTGCCACCGGCCCGACCGGCGAGCTGGCGGCGGTCGTGGTCGAGGTGCACAACACCTACGGCGGTCGGCACGCCTACCTGGTCCGCCCCGACGCAGCACGGCCGCGCCGACGCGTCGACAAGGAGCTCTACGTCTCGCCGTTCAACGACACCTCCGGCGCCTACCACGTCGCCGTCCCGCTGCCCGGCGAGACGGTCGACCGTCGGCGTCACCCTGCACCGCGAGGGCCGCCCGCCGTTCACCGCGACGCTGACGGGCACCGCCGGACCCGCCGACGGCGCGCTCCGTCGTGCGCGCGTCGCTGCGCACCCCGCTGGCGCCCCTGCTCGGCATGGTCCGGATCAAGTTCCAGGGCATCAAGCTGTGGCTGCGCGGCCTCGCAGGTCCAGCCACGCGCCGAACCACGGAGGAGAACCTGCGATGACCGCGATCACCCCGCCCACCGGCCGCATCGACGCCCTGCGCTGGCCGGACCTCGCGCCGATGCGCGCCTCCGTGCGCAGCCACGTCGAGTCCACGGTCGCCGAGCGCGCTGTTCCACGGCGCCGTACGCCGGCTGCCGGTGCGCGTCGAGCTCGCCGACGGCACCGTCGTGGGGCGCCGGCGCTCGCCGGCAGCCCGACCATGCAGGTGCACCGCCCGGCGGAGTTCTTCCGCCGGTCGGCGCCGGCAAGCTGATCGGCTTCGGCGAGTCCTACATGGCCGGCGACTGGGACGCCCATGACCTCGGCGGCTTCCTCACCGAGCTGGCCGGCACATCGCCACCCTCGTGCCCGAGCCGCTGCAGAAGCTGCGCGCGCTCGTCGTCGCCCGGCACCCCGAGGACGAGCGCGGCGTCGAGGAGAACACCCGCGACAACATCGCGCGGCACTACGACCTGTCCAACGACATGTTCGCGACGTTCCTCGACGCGACGATGACCTACAGCTCGGCGCTGTTCGTCGACCCGCCGCGCGACGGCGCGCACCACCATCTCCCGCGCCACCGTCGCCACCGCACCGGCACCCGGCATCCCGACGCGTGCCGACCTCGCGCCGGCGCCCAGCGCCGCAAGATCGACCGGCTGCTCGACCAGGCCGGCGTCGGCGACGGCACCCGGGTGCTCGAGATCGGCACCGGCTGGGGCGAGCTGTGCATCCGCGCCGCCCAGCGCGGCGCCACGGTGCGCTCGGTGACCCTGTCCAGCGAGCAGAAGGCGCTGGCCGAGGAGCGGATCGCCGCCGCCGGGCTCAGCGACCGGGTCACGGTCGACCTGCTCGACTACCGCGCGGTCGACGGCGAGTACGACGCGGTCGTCAGCGTCGAGATGATCGAGGCGGTCGGCTACGAGTTCTGGCCGACGTACTTCGAGAAGATCGACGCGCTGCTCGCCCCCGGCGGCAAGGTCGCGATCCAGGCGATCACGATGCCGCACGACCGGATGCTGGCCACCCGCAACACCTACACCTGGGTGAACAAGTACATCTTCCCCGGCGGCTTCCTGCCCTCGGTCGAGGGCGATCGACGAGATCACCCGACACCGCACCACGATGCGGATCAGCGACCGGCTCTCGATGGGCCTGCACTACGCCGAGACCCTGCGGCTGTGGGACCAGGCGTTCCTGGCCGCCGCAGGACGAGGTGCACGCGCTCGGCTTCGACAGCGTCTTCGACCGGATGTGGCACTTCTACCTCGAGTACTCCCGGGCCGGGTTCGCCTCGCAGTACATCGACGTCCAGCAGATCACCTTCGCCCGGGAGGACAGCTGATGACCACCACCGAGATCCGGCCCTCGACGCACCGGTCACGACGGACCGGGCGTCGCCCAACGGCTCGAGGCCGCGCTGCGTCCGTTCGTCGGCGGCGACCTGCCGGTCCGGCTGACCGCCTGGGACGGCTCCGTCGCCGGGCCCGACGGACGCGCCCGCCGTACGTCCTGAACACGCCCGACGTGCTGCGCCGGCTGCTCTGGCACCCGGGCGAGCTCGGGGCGGCGCAGGCCTACGTCACCGGCGAGATCGACGTCGAGGGCGACCTCGACGCGGCGCTGACCCACGTCTGGGACGTGGTCCGCGAGCGCGGGCTGACCGGGGTCCGGCCGACGCCCGTCGACCCTGGCCGCCCTGCTCCGCGCGGCCCGCGAGCTCGGTGCGCTCGGGCTGCCGCCGGCGCCGCCGAGCACGCCAGGCCCGGATCAAGGGCCGGCTGCACAGCCTGGCCCGCGACCGGCAGTCGATCAGCCACCACTACGACCTCTCCAACGAGTTCTACGCGCTGATCCTCGACCCGCACATGGCCTACTCGTCCGGCTACTACGAGCGCCCCGACATGACCCTCGAGGAGGCGCAGGCCGCCAAGCTCGACCTGGTCTGCCGCAAGCTCGGGCTCGAGCCGGGCGACCGGCTCCTCGACGTCGGCTGCGGCTGGGGCTCGCTGAGCCTGTACGCCGCCGAGCACTTCGGCGCGCAGGTCACCGGCGTCACGATCGCGGCCGAGCAGAAGACGTTCATCGACGCCCGGATCGCCGAGCGCGGCCTGGGCGACCGGGTCGAGATCCAGCTGCAGGACTACCGCGAGCGTGGCCGACGGCCCCTACGACGCGGTCGCCTCGATCGAGATGGGCGAGCACGTCGGCCAGGCCAACTACCCGACGTACGTCGAGGTGCTGCGCCGCAACGTCAAGCCGCAGGGCCGGGTGCTGATCCAGCAGATGTCGCGCCGGGGCCGGCACCCCGGCGGCGGCCCGTTCATCGAGGCGTTCATCGCCCCCGACATGCACATGCGGCCGGTCGGCGAGACCGTCGAGCTGATCGAGGCCGGCGGCCTGGAGGTGCGCGACGTGCACGTGATGCGCGAGCACTACGTCGCCACCGTCCACGACTGGCTGGCCAGCTTCGAGGCCAACGCCGGACCGGCTCCGCGAGCTGGTCGGCGAGGAGGCGCTGCGCGTGTGGCGGCTCTACCTCGTCGGTGGCGCGATGGCCTTCCGCGACGGCCGGATGGGCGTCGACCAGATCCTCGCGGTGCGCAACGACGCCGCCGGGCACTCGGAGATGCCCGCCACGCGCACGCTGGTGACCCGCGCGATGGATCGTCGTGACCTGCCGTCGGCCGCCTGGCGGTCGTCGCGCTGATGGCGCTCACGGCGCTCGCGGCCCGACGTACCGGGCGCTGGGCCGTCGTCGACGTCACCTGGGGCCTCGGCTTCCTCGTGGTCACCGCGATCGCGGTCGTGCTCGGCGACGGCGACGTGCTGCGCCGCGGCCTCCTGCTCGGTCTGGTCGCCGCCTGGGCGCTGCGCCTGGCCTCGCACATCCTCCGCCGCAGCGGCGGAAGGGAGGACCCGCGCTACGAGGAGCTCAAGCAGCAGCGGCAAGGGCGGCTTCGTCCGCCGCGTGCTGCTCCCCCAGGGCCTCGCGATCTTCTTCGTCTCGCTGCCGATCCAGGTCGCCGTCACCTCTGGCCGCGCCCGTCGGCTGGCTCGCCTGGGTCGGCGTCGCGCTCTGGCTGGTCGGGCTCGGCGTTCGAGTCGATCGGCGACGCGCAGCTGAAGGAGTTCAAGGCCGACCCCGCCAACCACGGCAAGGTGATGGACCGCGGTCTGTGGGCCTTCACCCGGCACCCGAACTACTTCGGCGACGCCTGCGTCTGGTGGGGCATCTACCTGGTCGCCGCCGACTCCGGCCTGGCCGGCGCCGCCACGATCCTCTCCCCGGTCGCGATGACCTACTTCCTGGTCTTCGCCACCGGCGCCAGGCTGCTGGAGAAGACGATGATGCAGCGAGACGGGTACCCGGAGTACGCCGAGCGCACCAGCATGTTCTTCCCGCTGCCCCCCAAGAAGCAGGGCACCCGGCGCGGCTGACGGCGGCTGGTACCGGCGGAGCTCACGTCGCTGGGACGACGCCGAGCCGTGCCAGGCCCCCGTGTTCGTCGGACGCCCAGCACGTCCCGTCGGTCGCGCACATGACTTCCTCGAAGCCGGTGTCACTGAAGGTTCTCCAGCTCTGACCACCATCCCGACTCACGTCGGTGCCCGTCGGTCCCACTGCGACCGCAGAGCCGATCGTCCCCGGCAGCCAGGCGACCGAGTACCGGAGTCCTCCCAGTGCGCCGCCGCTGACCCACTCCCTCCCGCTCCGGGTGTACGCGCTCAGCACGTTCGTGGGATCGTCGAGCGCTCCGCCGATACCGAGCCCCGTGTGGTCATCCTTGATCACCAGCGCGAACACGCCTCCGTCGGCCGAGTCATTCGGCGTGAGCCTGGACGTCGTCACCGACCACGTTCGGCCACGGTCGCGGGAGTGGAAGATCCTGGCCTGCTCGGCCAAAGCCGTGCCAAGCCAGACGTTGTGGTCTCCAGTCGTCTGCAGGCACTCACCGGTAGGGAGAGCGCGCTCGTTGGTCAATGCCACGGGCATCTCGACCTGGCGTCGCACGTGCCAGCTGCGCCCCCCGTCGCGCGTGGCGAGGAACCGGAAGCGGCCGTCGACCGGGTCGCTCACTGCAAGTCCGTGCCGTTGATCCTCGAACATGTCGAAGCAGCTGTAGAACGCGGCCGGGTCGTCGTTGAGGAACGCCAAGTGCCAGGTGCGACCTCCATCACCCGTCCGATAGATGTGTGCTGCCCGCGCCGGCCCTTCACCGCCTGTGGTGTCGACGCCGCCGACCGCGAGGACGACGGCGCGTCTGGCGCTGAGCGCCTCGATGTGCCGGAAGACCAGTCCGCCAGAGCCTGCCGGTGCGACGTCCTGCCAGGTCTGGCCACCGTCGGACGTTCGCCAAAGACCGCCCTCATCACTTCCGACCCAGCCGTGACGCTCATCCACGACGGCCAGTGCCCGAAGCGTTCCTGCCCCCGGGCTGGCCAGCGGGTGCCAGACCAGCTCGTGGCCGGTCTGCGCATGCCGGGCCGATGCCGGTGCCATCCCTGCCGCCAGGATCAGAGCTACCGCGGGCACCGCTGCCCGGCGGATGGCTGCCCCGATCGAACGTCGAGATGCAGGCGATTGAAGCGCTCGTGTGCTCATGGTGCCCTCGCTGACATGCCGTTGATTGAAGCGACGTGCGACGTCGCATCCACGTGCGACCCGCGGTTGCGATCGCAGCATGGCGGTCTTGCAACCTGCTTGGACGCTGCTTGCACGACGCGTTCCCCGGGCCAGGGCACCCAGGGGCGAGCGTTCCCGCGGGATATGCTGAGGGCCCTCGGTACGGATCGGCTTGGTTCATGAGTGAAACCGTCTTCGCTCACGGGTCCCTCGAGTTCGGAGTCCTCGGTCCCTTCGAGGCGACACGTGCCGCGGTGCGCCTGCCGCTCGCTGGGCGCCAGCAGCGCGCCATCCTCGCCCTGCTCGTCTGCGAGGCCGGGCATGCGGTCTCGTCGGAGCGGATGATCGCCACCTTGTGGGGCGATTCCGCGCCAGCGGGGGCGCTCACCAGCCTTCAGACCTACGTCTTCCGGCTGAGGCAGGTGCTCGAGCCCGACCGCCCGCACGGGACGCCCGGGGCCATCCTGGTCACCGTGCCGACGGGCTACCGGTTGGACGTTGCCCCGGAATGCGTCGACATGACGCAGTTCGAGGAGAAGGTCGTCCACGCCGACGCGGAGCTGGCCTCGTCGAAGCCCACGCTCGCGTTGGTGGCGTACGAGGCGGCACTGGCGTTGTGGCGGGGGGATGTGCTGGCCGACCTTGCGGACTACGAGTTCGTGGCTCCCGTCCGTGCCCGCCTCCAGGAGCTGCGGGCATCCGCGCTTCAGTCGCGCATCGACGCCAAGCTCGCGCTCGGACAACATGCAGCGGTCGTCGCAGAGCTGGCGACACTCATCGTCGACCATCCGCTTCGCGAGGGGTTCCATGCCCAGCGGATGATCGCCCTCTACCGGTCGGGTCGACAGTCGGATGCCTTGGCCGGCTATCGAGAGCTCCGCTCGCTGCTGAACACGGAGCTGGGCATCGAGCCGAGCCCTCCCCTGCGAGAGCTCAACGCGAGGGTTCTGGCCCAGGATCCCACTCTCGGGTGGCAGCCAGTCCCACGATCGCGTATCGCGGTGCGCCCACAGGCTCCGGCGAGCGGCGCGACGACCGCTGCGGCCGGGGCGGCGAGCGGTTCTCCCAGGGGCCGCCGCGCAGCATCCAGGCTGGCCCGGCGGTGGGTGCGCGCCGCGATCGCCGTGATGGCAGGAGTGGGGGTCCTGGCTGGGGCGACCCTGCGGCCATGGTCCGGGGACGAGGCAGCCAACGCCGTCGTCGCCAACGCCGTCAGCGAGCTCGACGGGGCCGGTGCCGTCGTGGCGTCCGTCCCGGTGGGCACGAACCCGGTCGCACTCGTGCCCAGCGGCGGCGCGCTGTGGGTGATCAACGCCGGTGACGACACCGTCTCCAGGGTCGACCCGAGGACGCATGCGGTCCAAAGGGTCATCGACGTGGGTCACACCCCGCAGGCGCTGGCCGTCACGGGTCACGACCTGTGGGTCGCGAACTTCGCGGACGGCACGGTCTCGCGGATCAATGTCCCGGCGGCCCGAGTCGTCGAAACCCTTCACGTGGGCAGCGGGCCGGCCGCGGTCGCGGCAGGCCCCGGTGGGCTGTGGGTGGCCAACAGCGGCGACAACACCATCCAACGCATCGACACCTCGAGCGGCGCTGTGGGCGACCCGGTCGACGTAGGCGACGGTCCGGACGGCCTGGCGGTGGATGCGATGTCGGTCTGGGTGGCCAACGGGCGAGCAGGTTCGGTGATCCGGGTCGACAGCCGTACCGGGGACCAGATGTCCGCGCCGATCCGTGTCGGCAGCGGCCCTCGAGGAATCATCCGTGCCGACAGCGACATCTGGGTGGCCAACGAGCTCTCCGAGAGCGTCAGCCGGATCAACATCTCGACGGGACGCGCGCACTCCATCGAGGTCGGCGACGGTCCTACCGCGCTCGCCGCCCAGGGCGGCTCGGTCTGGGTGGCCGAGAAGTACTCAGGGGACCTGGTCCGGATCGACCCCGGCACCGAGAGGCAGACCAGGATCCAGGCCCATGGCCCCCTCCGCGGGCTTGCCGTCTTGGACGGTCGGATGTGGGTCGCCTCCGGTGCGGCTGCATCAGCGGTCCATCGCGGTGGAATCATGCGCGTAGCCGCTGGAGCCATGCCGGGTCACGTCACCGGGCTCGACCCCCCTAACGTCTACGACCGCACAGCCGTCCAGGCCGAACGGGTCGTGTATGACGGGCTGCTGGCCTATCACTACGCCTCCGCGGACCCCCAGGTGCTGGTGCCCGACCTGGCTACCTCAGTGCCGGAACCCACGGATGGCGGCAGGACGTACACGTTCAACCTTCGTCGGGGTGTCCGGTACTCGACGGGTGGTCTGGTCAAGGCCTCCGACCTGGTTCGCGGTGTGGAGAGAGCACTGCTCGCGACCACGGGGCGGCCCGACTTCTACGCCGGGATTGTCGGTGGTCAGGCGTGCATAGACAACGACGCCGCGTGCGACCTTCGCAGGGGCGTCGTTGCGGACGACGCCGGACGACGAGTGACGTTCCACCTCAGCGCACCCGACCCGATGTTCCTCTACAAGCTGACAATCCTGGTCGTCCCGGCGCCGGCGGGCACCCCTCTCCGGCAGCTCAAGTCGCCCCTTCCGGGAACCGGGCCATACCGGATCACGTCATACCTCCGGGACAAGAAGCTCACCCTCGCCCGCAACACGTTCTTCCGCGAGTGGTCGGCGGGAGCGCAGCCGGCGGGGTTCCTTGACGGCATGACCTGGATCAAGGTGGCCGACGCTCGCGAGGCCGCCGACGCCGTGCGCGAGGGACGAGCCGACCTCGCGGAGCTCACGCCGCTCGGCGAGGCGGGCACCGCCGTGGGGGCCCTGGTCGATGCGCTCAGGGTCGAGGCGCCGGGTCGTGTCCACGGAAGCGCCGTGCAGGCCACCGAGTTCGGGGTCCTCAACTCGTCGATCCCGCCGTTCAACGTGCTCGAGGCGCGGCAGGCGTTCAACTATGCAGTCGACCGCAGGAGGACAGTCCGGCTCCTCGGTGGTTCATCCGTCGCCGTGGGCACCTGCCAGCTGATCCCTCCCAGCGTGCCGTCCTACGTCCGCTACTGCCCGTACACCGCGGGCCTCAGGTCCGGCGTCTACCGCGGGCCGGACCTCCAGAAGGCCCGCGACCTTGTCCGACGGTCCGGCACCTACGGCATGCACGTGGTGGTGACCGACGTCGTCCACGACTTCAATCCCCCACTCGACGCGTACTTCGCCGAGGTCCTGCGAAGGCTCGGCTATCGCGTGACCCTGCGGCGGCTTCCCGACAGTCTTCGGAACGAGCACTTCTTCTACGACCGCCGGAGCGGCATCCAGGTCGCGTCCGGCGGGTGGATCGCCGACTTCCCCCTTCCGTCGAACTTCTACGACGTCGTTGCCTGCGACACGGACCCTTACCCCACCTTCTACTGCAACAGAGATCTGGACCGCCGGGCGGAAGCCGCGACCTCGATGCTCCAGGCCGATCCCGGTGCGGCTCTTCGCGCCTGGACCAGCATCAGCCGCGAGATCACCGATCAGGCACCTATCGTGCCGGTGGCGAACGACGTGAACTGGTGGTTCACGTCGGAGCGGGTGAGCAACTACCAAAGTGGCGGAGGTGACGTCGGCCCTCTCATGAGCCAGCTCTGGGTGCGGTGACCAACGCCTCGACCACGTCGGCCAGCTCCGCCACCGGCCGTGCCCCGTCCAGCTCGACGGTGGCGCCTGCCCGCGGCGTTGGCTTGACCGTGCGTGTGTACCCCGCGATCTCGGACTGATGCTGTTCGGTTGTGCCGCGCACGACGACATCCGGCTCGGCCGCCAGAAGCGCCGCCATCCGCTCCTCGTCCCAGGTGCCGTCCGGGCGCTCCCACCTGTCGTAGTCGGTGTCGACGGTCCGGTGTCCCCGGCGTCGCAGCTCGTCGAGGACCGTGGTCTTTCCCCTGCCCCGGACATGCCGGTGAGGAGTACGCGCGGCATGCGAGCACGACACGGGCCTTAACCGGAGAGGGACACGGTGTTGGGTGAACTGAACGCCACACCGCTCCGATCCCGGAGGGCGGCATGCTGCACGAGCCCCCGTGCGACGTGACCTGGACCTACGACCTGATCCGGTCCGTCGAACCGTCGCGCACACGTGGCTCAACGACACCTTCGCCCTCGGTGAGGGCAGCGTCGACGACTGACCCTTCGTGTCAGCGGCGTCGCGCGAGGGTGACGCCGTCGGCGACCGGCAGCAGGCAGAGCGTGATCCGCTCGTCGGTGGCGAGCTTCGCGTTGAGCGCCTGGAGCGCCAGCGTGTCCTCGTCGGTCGCGTCCTGGTCGAGCACGGCGCCGCTCCAGAGCGTGTTGTCCAGCGCGATCAGCCCACCGGGGCGCACCAGTCGCAGCAGGCGCTCGTAGTACCCGTCGTAACCTGCCTTGTCAGCGTCGACGAACGCGAAGTCGTAGCCGCCCTCCTGGCCGTCCGCGAGCAGCCGGTCCAGGGTCTCGCTCGCGGGCGCGATGCGCAGGTCGATCCGGTCCGCGACCCCGGCCTCGTCCCAGTACCTCCGGGCCATCGAGGTCCACTCCTCGGAGACGTCGCAGCACACCAGGTGCCCGTCGGCGGGCATCGCGAGCGCGACCGCGGTCGACGAGTAGCCGGTGAAGGTGCCGACCTCGATGCACCGGCGTGCCCCGATGAGCTCGACCAGGAGCGCCAGGAACGCACCCTGCTCCGGCGCGACCTGCATGCCGTGCCGCGGGAGGACGGCGGTCTCCTCGCGCAGCCGGGCGAGCACGTCGGGCTCGCGGGTGCCGACGGCCACGACGTACGCCGCGAGCTCGTCGGAGATGCCGATTGTCTTGTTGGCCATGCTGTGGACTCTAGTGTCGTCGTACGGCGGCGCGGCGCTCGTGCGCGAGGTACCCGGATTCGGGTTTCGGACGTGCTCTTCTGGTCCCGTGAGCTCAGAGGACCTGGATCTCGAACTGTCCCGCCGTCGTATCGCAGCAGGCGAGAACCGGTTCCCGCCGGCAGTCGCCATCGTCGTCGCTCTCGTGGTCTACGCGCTGCTGCCCGTCGTCGCTCCAGTTCACCGCCCGGCTGGTGATTCCCTGCGTGGAGGTGCTCCTCCTGGCCGCCCTGGTGGCGACGAACCCGCGCCGTATCACGCGGCAGACATCGTGGTCGCGCACGGCCTCCATCGGGCTGGCCCTGATCATGATCGTGACCAACTTCGGGTCGCTCGGCCTGCTCATCTCGGAGCTGTCGAGCAACGGCGCCAGTGGCCAGAACCTCCTCCTCGGTGCGATGCAGCTCTGGGTCACGAACGTGATCGGCTTCGCCCTCCTCTACTGGGAGCTGGACCGGGGCGGCCCCGTGGCACGACGGTCGATGCGACGTGACGAGCTGCCGGACGCCGACTGGCGCTTCTCCCAGGACGAGAACGACGACGCCGTCGCCGAGGTCGGTCGCACGGCCAGCAAGACGTCGGGGTGGGTCCCGATCTTCCTGGACTACCTCTATGTGTCGGTGACCAACTCGAGCGCCTTCAGCCCGACCGACACCATGCCCCTCACCAGCAGGGCCAAGGCGTTCATGGGGCTGCAGGCAACCGCGGCCCTGCTGATCTCCCTCCTGCTCGTGGCGAAGGCAGTGGGATCGCTCGGTGGTTGAGCGAAAGGATGCACTGCGGCTCTTCGCGCTGGTCGGTAGGCTCGACCAGCATGGAAGAGCTCAAGGCCCGCCGCGTCGTCGACCGCCTGCGTGAGCGCGGCACCAACGCCGACCTCGCGCGCGTCGGTGTACACCAGTTCGGCGTGATGATCCGGCTCCCCGACGGCCGAGAGGCCACGTGGGACTCCGACGGCACCGCCTCACTCGAGGCGCAGGTGATGCGCAACGGCATGCTGGTCGGCTTCGTCCCCGAGATCGAGGGCTCGGACAGCTTCACCGAGGAGCAGATCATCGACACGATCGTGCGCACCGACTACGACAAGCCGATCGCCACCCAGCGCGAGAAGGCACCACCACCGGCCGAGGCTCTTCCGATCAAGGGCGGCCTTTTCCGCCGGTTCATGGACGGGTTCCGCTACCGCTAGCGCCTCCCCTCGCGGGCGAGGCGACTCGGCGCGCCAATCTTGACTGACTCCAGACTGCACGACAGACTGCCGAACGTGGCCACCGCCGACGAGCTCCAGCACCTGCTTCGCGGAGCGGACCTCCGGGTCACCCGCCCGCGCCTCGCCGTGCTGAACGCCGTCCACGCGACGCCGCACGCCGACACCGACTCCCTGATCCGGGCGGCCAGGGTCGACCTGCCGACCGTCTCCCACCAGGCCGTGTACGACGTCCTGCGCGTGCTCACCGACGCCGGACTGGTACGACGCATCCAGCCTGCGGGCTCGTTGGTTCGCTATGAGGCGCGGGTCGGGGACAACCATCACCACCTGGTCTGCAGGTCGTGCGGCGACGTCGTCGACGTCGACTGCGCCGTCGGCGATGCTCCCTGTCTCACGCCGTCGCAGGACCACGCGTTCACCGTCGACGAGGCCGAGGTCACGTACTGGGGGATCTGCCCCTCCTGCTCCGCCGCCCGCGCCTGATCACCCACCGGAAGGAAGCCCGACATGACCGAGAAGCCCGACGTCCCCGCCAACGGCAGCGAGAGCGAGAACCCGGCGATCGACGCGCCGACGCCCAAGACCACCCGGCCGCGGACGTCGAGGGACTGGTGGCCCGACCAGCTGGACCTCCAGGTGCTGCGCAAGCACTCCGCGACGACCGACCCGATGGGCGGCGACTTCCGCTACGCCGACGAGTTCGCGGGGCTCGACGTCGAGGCGCTCAAGCGCGACCTGGTCGAACTGATGACGACCTCGCAGGACTGGTGGCCCGCCGACTTCGGGCACTACGGAGGGCTCTTCATCCGGATGAGCTGGCACGCCGCCGGCACCTACCGGATCGAGGACGGCCGCGGTGGCGCCGGCGACGGGGCGCAGCGCTTCGCCCCCCTCAACAGCTGGCCCGACAATGCCAACCTCGACAAGGCGCGCCGCCTGCTGTGGCCGGTGAAGCAGAAGTACGGCCGCAAGATCTCGTGGGCCGACCTGCTGGTGCTCGCGGGCAACGTCGCCTTGGAGTCGATGGGGTTCGAGACGTTCGGCTTCGCCTTCGGGCGTCGAGGACATCTGGGAGCCCGAGGAGATCTTCTGGGGCCCGGAGGACACCTGGCTGGGCGACGAGCGCTACAGCGGAGAACGCGAGCTGTCCGGTCCGCTGGGTGCCGTGCAGATGGGGCTGATCTACGTCAACCCGGAGGGTCCGAACGGAAAGCCCGACCCGCTCGCGGCGGCGCGCGACATCCGCGAGACGTTCCGCCGGATGGCGATGAACGACGAGGAGACGGTTGCCCTGATCGCCGGCGGCCACACGTTCGGCAAGACCCACGGCGCCGCCTCCGGCGACTACGTCGGCCCGGAGCCCGAGGGCTGCCCCGTGGACTCGCAGGGCCTGGGCTGGAAGAACACCTTTGGCACCGGCAAGGGCGCCGACACGATCACCAGCGGCATCGAGGTCACCTGGACCAACGCGCCGACCCAGTGGGACAACGGGTTCTTCGACAACCTCTTCGGCCACGAGTGGGAGCTGACCAAGAGCCCCGGCGACGCCTACCAGTGGGTCGCCAAGGACGCCGAGGAGACGGTGCCCGACGCGCACGACCCGGGTAGGAAGCACCGTCCGACGATGCTGACCACCGACCTCGCACTTCGCGAGGACCCGGCGTACGAGAAGGTCTCGCGGCGCTTCCACGAGCACCCCGAGGAGTTCGCCGAGGCGTTCGCCAAGGCCTGGTACAAGCTGCTGCACCGCGACATGGGCCCGGTCACGCGCTACCTCGGCCCCTGGGTGCCGGAGCCACAGCTGTGGCAGGACCCGGTGCCTGCGGTCGACCACGAGCTGGTCGGTGACGAGGACGTCGCCGCGCTGAAGCAGAAGCTTCTCGACTCCGGGCTGAGCGTCTCCCAGCTGGCCGGTACGGCGTGGGCGTCGGCCGCCAGCTTCCGCGGCACCGACCGTCGTGGTGGCGCGAACGGCGCCCGGATCCGGCTGGAGCCCCAGCGCAGCTGGGAGGTCAACCAGCCCGCCGAGCTCGCGAAGGTCCTCGATGTCCTCGAGCAGGTGCAGCAGGACTTCAACGCCGGTGAGTCGGGCAAGCGGATCTCACTCGCCGACCTGATCGTGCTCGGTGGCTCGGCGGCCCTCGAGCAGGCGGCCAGGAACGCTGGTCACGACGTGACCGTGCCGTTCCGTCCCGGTCGCACAGACGCCACCCAGGAGCAGACCGACACCGAGTCGTTCGCCGTGCTCGAGCCGCGAGCCGACGGCTTCCGCAACTACCTGCGTGCTGGCGAGAAGCTGGCGCCCGAGACACTGCTGCTGGACCGGGCGTACCTGCTGAACCTGACCGCCCCGGAGATGACCGTGCTGGTCGGCGGCCTGCGGGCGCTCGGCACCAATGCCGGACGCTCGTCGCACGGCGTCCTCACCGACCGCCTCGAAGCGCTCACGAACGACTTCTTCGTGAACCTGCTCGCCGCGGGCACCGAGTGGAAGGCGTCGGAGTCGGCCGAGAACGTCTACGAGATCCGCGACGTCGCCTCCGGTGAGGTGTTGTGGACCGCGACGTCGGTCGACCTGGTCTTCGGCGCGAACTCGCAGCTGCGCGCACTTTCCGAGGTCTACGCCAGCGACGACGCCCAGGAGAAGTTCGTCCACGACTTCGTCGCCGCGTGGGTCAAGGTGATGGAGCTCGACCGGTTCGACCTGGAGTGATCACACGTCGGGGGCCAGCCACGATCTGACCTGCTCTGGGGCGTCACACTGGGGCGATGCTGCACCTGCGCATCACCGCCCCGAGCGACCTGACCGACCGCGTGCTCGATGTTGTCCGCGACGACCCTGCGGTGAGCAGCTTGGCCGTGTTGCGGAACTCGTCGATACAGCCGGCTGGCGACATCGTCCTTGCCGACGTCGCCAGGGAGGCAGGGAACGAGATCATCGAGCAGCTCGAGAGGCTCGAGATACCCCGACTCGGGTCAATCCACATCGAACCCGTGAGCAGCTGGATGTCAGTGAAGGGCCTGGCCGCCGAGAAGCGCACCCCGGGCAGCAGCGCCGACACTGTCGTCTGGGCCGAGGTGACCCAACGTGCCTACGAGGAGTCCGAGCTCAACTGGACCTACCTGTCGTTCATGACCCTGGCGACGCTGCTGGCCAGTATCGCCATCATCCTGGACTCCCAGATCCTGGTGATCGGTGCCATGGTGCTTGGTCCGGAGTTCGTGGCGATCGCAGCCCTGGGACTCTCGCTGGTGCGCCGGCGGCCCGGGCTCGGGTTCTACGCCGCAAGAACCTTGCTGTTGGGCTTTGGGGTCGCCATCGTGCTGACCACGCTGGTGACACTGGTCGGTCGCGCCCTGGGCTGGATCTCGATCCAGGATGTGACCGGGCCCCGGCCCGGCACCGACTTCATCTACACCCCTGACAAGTGGTCATTGATCGTCGCGATCATCGCCGCCGGCGCCGGTGTCCTGTCACTGACCTCGGCCAAGGTCGGCGGGCTCTCGGGGGTGTTCATCTCCGTCACCACGGTGCCTGCGGCGGGCAACATCGCCCTCGGTGTGGCGTTCGCCATCCCCCACGAGATCTGGGGCAGCGCGGCCCAGCTACTGGTCAACATCAGTGGCATGGCGATCGCGGGCTGGGCGACCCTGGCCTTCCAGCAAGCCGTGTGGTCGCGAATGTCGTCGCGTCGCGCACGTCGCCTGCGCCGTCGACGTAGCAGCCGTGGTCCCGAAGACGCCCGGTGAGCGCATCGCTCCGACGGCGGCCGACTTCGGAGCGGCGCTCACCAAGCTGACCGGTGCCCCCGACGAGGTCCCGGCCATGCGCGAGGTCTTTGGCCTGGCCAAGTCGATGATCGAGATGCCGCTCGACGAGGTGCGCCTGCTCCTCGCCTCGGACGATCACCTGCACCGAGGGGACGCGGTGACCTCGATGACGTCTTCGCCCTTGCAGACCTGCTTGCCCAGGACCCCGAGGAGGTCGTGCAAGCCGCAGTGGGCGGCTTCGTCCGTGAGGCGGGAAAACGCGACCCCGTTCGACTCCGTGCCTACCTCGATCGGCACGTCCCCGGGCTGCCGACCACCATCTTGCGGCACGTGACCCGACACCTCTCCGAGGACGAGCGTCGGTACTACCGCAGGCGGGGGCGAGCTCTGTGAGCTTCGACACGGGGCCAGCCCTGTTTGCGGAAAGCGCCGCGGATTTCGTTGCGCACGTTCTACTCTTCGCGTCGGATGTGCCCCACGGGTGGGCGCACCTAACGGGGGAGCGAAACCTTGAAGAAGCAACACCTTGCAGGCGTGGTCACTACCCTTGGCTTCGTCGTCGCCAGCCTCACCGTCGGAATCCCTGCGGCGGATGCTGCTACGGGCATCTATCGAAACTGCACTGCCCTTCACACCAAGTACAAGCATGGGCTGGGCAAACTGCATGCCGTGGATCACACCAGCGGAACCCGCGTCACGACCTTCTACCGGAGCACAAGCCGGTACAACACGGCCATGAGCCACAACCGGGGTCTCGACAGGGACCGTGACGGTATCGCCTGCGAGCAGCGTTGACATGGGGCTGTAAAGCTCTCTCTGCGGGCCTGGCCCTTGGGCTCACGGCCGGGCTTCTAGCTGGTTGCTCGGCGGGGGTGGGAACACACGCCGCCCGTCCGGCACCGGCCAGATCCACGACGCCCGCCGCGGCGGACGCCGCGTCTGGGGCTCCTTCCTCACTGAGGACGTCCCACCCCCCGGACCGGACCGTGACATCCACGGCGCAACCGAACCTTGGGACAACGGGGTCGGGTACGGCTCTGGCGGCAATGGCGACCCTGCGGGTGAAGGGCCGCGCCCCCATGACCGGCTACGACCGCGACCAGTTCGGGCAGGCGTGGCTCGACACGAACCGCAACGGATGCGACACCCGCAACGACATCCTGGCGCGCGACCTGACTGCGCGCGCCACGCGCCATTGCGTCGTCGAGTCCGGCACCCTGCAGGACCCGTACACCGGGACTCCGATCCGGTTCGTCCGCGGCGACGGTGACCTGGTGGATATCGACCACGTCGTCGCGCTCGGGAATGCCTGGGCCACTGGGGCCGCCGGCTGGGACATCCGGAAGCGGGCCGCGCTCGCCAATGATCCGATGAACCTGCTCGCGGTCGACGCGGGTGCGAACCGGCAGAAGGGCGACGGGGACGCTGCGACCTGGGTCCCCTCGAACAAGCCGTACCGGTGCGCGTACGTCGCTCGGCAGGTCGCGGTCAAGGCCAAGTACGGGCTCTGGGCCACCGGCCCTGAACGGCAGGCCATGGCGCGGGTCCTCTCCGGCTGCCCTGGGCAGGGCCTCCCGCCCGACTCGGGCGCTCCGGTCTGGTCCCCGATCGGGGTGAACGTGCCAAGCAGGGCTCCGGCGGACAGCGCGGCGCCGGCCACCCACAACGGGCGGGTGTACTACCCCAACTGTGACGCCGCGCGCGCCGCTGGAGCGGCTCCGGTTCATCGCGGCGACCCGGGCTACGGTCCCCACCTGGACCGTGACGGCGACGGAGTGGCCTGCGAATAGTCCTCGGCCGATGTCGAGATCCCGCCGTCGGCGACGTTTCCCAGGTCAGCCGCTCGAGGGCGCTGGAGACTGCGGATAGGGCGAGAGCACCGGGAGGTACGCCGACGGGTCGCCGCGCCAGGACCACGACCGAACCTCCTCGAGGCGGCGTCTCCCGCTGATCGCGCGGAAGAGCTGGTACCCGTCGGCGTCCAGGGATGCGCCGGGTTCGCCCTCTCCACCGAGCACCCACACCGAGGCGGGGTCGGAGTGGTCGGCGAGGCGCAGCGGTGCGAGTCCGCTGGCGGCGACGCGTTCGCCCAGCCAGGCTCGGAAGCTCGCGAACCCGTAACGGGCGATGTGGGTCTCCGTCTCCTGGGGCAGCGCGAGCGCCTCGTACAGGTCGCCGAGGTGCGCGGCGAGATCGGTGACGGGCGCCCCGACCATCCAGGCGGGGACGTCGGCGGTGGCGGTGTCGCCCCGGCGCATGGCCCGGACCAGGGCCTGTCCGTGCCGCTCCAGCTCCGCGACGAGCTGGTGCCGGTCGAGGTCACGCCGGGTCTCGACCTGCCCGGCGGTCCATGCATCCCGTTGCGCGGCGAGCTTGGGATCGGCCCAGGCCTGCGCCGCGCCGTCGAAGAACCTCCCGTGGGTTGAGTCTTCGGCGACCCCGCACAGGTGGGCGACGAGGTCATGCACGGACCACAGGGGGCACGCGGGCACCCGGGTCCGAAGGTCACGGTCCGAGAGCCCGTCGGCCAGCGCGACCAGCCGGCGCAGGCCGTCCTCGTACGCCGACGCCGCCCGCCAGCGCCGGGACCGCTCGCGGGTGAACACGTCGGACAGCGTGGCCTGCCGGGTGAACGTGTCCAGGAACTGCTGGCCGGCAACCGGGTCCGCTGCCAGCCCCGCGTAGCGTGCCGCGGCCACCGGCTCGGGAAGCCGCGCCGCGCGGAAGGAGAACTCGTAGGCCTCGGCGGACCGCTCGTTCCGCCACTGCTCGTACCCCGCGAGGTCGCCGCCCCCGAGCAGATCCACGGCGACGTACTCGGCCTGGGCCAGGGCGTCGCCGATGCCCTGGGCCGTGGTCGGGTGCTTGAAGTGCCCCGCGTCGCCGACGAGGGCCCAGCCGGGGCCCGCCGCGGATCGGTAGTAGCCGCGCATCATCGTCTCTGGTGCACCGACCACGGGCGAGACCAGCTCGGCGGCCTCGAGCAGGCGCGGGTTCAGCACCGCCGGGAAGTCCAGGAGGGCCCGGCGATAGCGGGCCTCGACGGCTGCGGGAGTTCCGCGCGTCAGGTCCGCTGGTCCGGCGACCGTGAGCAGGTGGATGCCGTCCTCGCAGGGCGCGGCCATGAAGGCCGACCGCTCGTGCATGTCCAGGCGGATCCAGTCCGAAGCCGGGAGCCCCCGCCAGTAGCCGAGCAGCATCGCCAGCTCGCCCCGGCGCTCCTCGAGCCGCTGCAGGCCGAGGTGGTGCGCCACGCTGGAGTGCTGCCCGTCCGCGCCCAGGACCCAGCGCGCCCGAAGCTCCCGACCGTCGTCGAGCAGGACTCCGCGGACCGGGTCCTGGTCGGTGGCGGAGCCGACGAGCCCCGTGACCTTGCGGTCCAGCAGCACGGTTGCGCTGCCCTCCTCGGCCAGTTCGACCAAGGCGGCGTCCAGGGTTATCCGGCGTACCGACAGCGCCCGGTCATGCCCGCCCACCGGCGTGAAGGATCCGGCGACCTCGTGGCCCAGCACCCGCCAGGAGTAGCGAGCGGGCACCAGGTCGTGCCGGCGCTCGAGGCGCTTCAGAACGCCGAGGTCGTCCAGCCGCGCCACCCCGTCGGGGAAGATCACATGGGTGGACAGGGTGTCACTGGGGAACCGCGCCTTGTCGACCACGGCCACTCGCCAGCCACCGCGGGCCAGCCGGACGGCGAGGGAGGATCCGGCGCAGCGGGCCCCCACGACCACGGCGTCGAACGTGGCCGCGGACTCGCTGCCCGCCGGGCCGTCGAGGGAGGTGGGATCGGTCATGGCCCGAGTGTCGTGCTCACGCGTTGAGGTCGTGTTGAGGTCCGCCGCAGCTCCGAGGCTCCGGTCCGGGCGTCGGTCCGCCACCGCTGCGGGGCCCCGATCCGGGCGAGCACGGCGGCGGCGTCGCCGCGCCGGGCAGCCGCCTCGTCCGTCCGCCCGTGGCCGGAGAGTGCTCGTCCCCACGCGTGTAGTGCTGCCACCTGTCGCCACGGCAGCTGGTGGTCCTCGAAGACGGTGACCGCCTGCTCCGCGGCCATGCCTGCTGACCGCCAGTCGGCGTCGCGCAGCGCCACGGCGGCGCGGGCCAGTGCCACCTCGCCCACCAGGCCTCGCCAGTCGTCGCCGGCGGCCAGCACCTGCTCGCACCGGGCCAGGTGGGCGGCCGCCTGGTCCGGGTCGGTGGTGGCGAGCCCGGCCAGCCGCGCGCGCAGCCAGACCTCGCTCGGCACCTGGGGCGCGGTGGCGGCGATCTCGAGGCCCTGGTGCAGCACCTCGGCCGCCCGGCGCTCCTCGCCCAGCGCCAGGAGCGCATCGGCGAGCCAGCGGGCGTTGACGACCGCGTCGTGCCGGTCTCCTGCGGCCAGGTCGTGGTCCAGGGCCGTCTGCCACTGGACGGCTGCCTCCTCCCACTCCCCGAGCAGGAAGCGGACCAGCCGGCGCCCCACCGCCTCCTCGGGCAGGAGGGACGCCGCGCGTCGGGCGGCGTCGAGCTCACCGGTCGTGGCCAGGGCCAGCACCAGCTGGTCGGCCAGGGCGTCGTGCTGTTGGGCCAGCTGGTCGACCCGGGGCTGGCCGAGGCCCCGGCGGCACCACAGCCGGCCCTGCGTCGGGTCGAGCAGGTAGACCGTGCAGATCAGGGATGCGGCATTGGTCGGGGGCCAGCCGACAATCGGGTCGCCGAGGGCCCGCGCTCGCGACCACGCCTCCTCCAGATGGGTCAGCGCGGCCGTCGGCCGGCCGAGGTCGAGGGCGAGCCAGCCCCGCCCCCACTCGGCTGCCACCACCAGCTCCGGCCGGCCGGCGGAACCGGCGATCGCAGAGCACCGCTCGGCCGCCTCGGCCATCGTGGCGGTGTCGAGGGCATGCATCGCAGCCGAGAGCCGGCCCCGATGGAAGCTGAACAGGTCCGTGGACGGCGGGAGCATCCGCTCGGCGACGGCGAAGTGCTCCAGAGAGCGGACCACGTCCATGTCCGGGTGCGGAATGACGAGCGTCCCACCGAGCCGGCTGTGCACCATCCCGGCGGCCTGGGTGTCACCGAGGGAGAGGTAGGTGGCCAGCGCCCGTTCGAGAAGCTCCACGACCCGGTCGTAGCCGCGGCCGGCCCGGAGCCGGAGCCGGGCGACCTCCACGTCAGCCGCCGCCTGCTCGGCCGCCGGTGCGGACCGGCGCAGCAGGGGGAGCCGGGCCTCGGCCAGCCCTACCGCCACGTCGAAGCCGAAGCTGGCCGCTGCCAGGTGCGCGGCCCGGTCCACCAGCGCCGCCGCCTGGGCCGGGTCCGCGGCCGGTCCGGCTGCCAGGGCGTGGCCGGCCGCGGCGATCACATCCGCATCGGCGTGGCGCGTACCCAGGACCGCGTCGACCGCCCGGTGGTGCAGGCGCTGGCGCCGAGGCAACGGGATCTCGGCGTACACGGCCTCCCGCATCAGCTCGTGCGGGAACGCGTAGCCGCCCGCCCAGGACTGGCCGGCCTCGACGAGGAACGCGCTGGTCAGGGCCTGGTCCAGCGCGCTGACCACCCGTTCCTCGGGCTCCTCGAGAAGATGGCTCAGGCTGGTGAGCTCGACCTCGCGACCGAGCACCGCCGCGGCGGAGACGGCCGCCCGGGTGTCAGCGGGCAGCTGCCCGAGCCGATGGCGCAGCACGCCCCGCAGGCCGGCCGGCAGGCCCTGCGCGAGCAGGCCGGACCGCAGGTCCGCCGGGTCGAGGTCGCGCAGCACCTCCCGCGCGAAGAACGGGTTGCCAGCCGTCCGCTGCCAGAGCGCCTCGACGAAGGCGGGCGGAACCTTCGCGTCGAGGGGGTTCATGGAGGCCACCAGCTCGCCCAGGTCGTCGCGGCCGAGTGCCTCCAGCGACACCAGCCGGGTCAGCTCGTAGACGCCGCCGCGGCCCAGGAGATCGGCGAGCGGTGGGTGGCGGCTGCCAGGAGGATCGCGGAAGCAGACTGCCACCAGGGTTCGCTCCGGCAGTCGCGTCGCGAGTGTGGCGAGCAGGTTCGACTCCGCCTCGGTCAGCCGCTCGGCGTCATCGACGATCAGGAGCACGGGCGCCTCCGCCGCCAGCGCGACGAGCAGCCATTCGACCGCGCGCACGAGGGCCGCGCGATGTACGGGGTCACCGGCACCCTGGGGGGCGATCTCGGCGTCCGGCTCGAGGGGGAGCAGTGGGTGCAGCCGGGCGCGTACGCCGGGAGGTGCACCGCCGGCGAGCTGCCGGGCGGCGGCGCTGCCGGCGAAGGCCGAGGCCAGGGCGGCGTAGGGCACGGCCTCGTCGCAGCGCCCGATCAGCACGGTGGCGCCGTCCTCCGTCGCCAGGTGGGCCAGCTCGGCCGCGAGTCTCGACTTGCCCACCCCCGCGGGCCCACCCACGGCGACCAGCCCCCGGCCGCCGGCGCGTGCGTCCTGCCAGGCCGCCGTCGTGGTCCCGACCCCGGCGTCGCGGCCGACCATGGCGGACCGCCTGAGCGCCGCGAACACGGCATCGGGTGGCTGCCGGGCGAGGGGTGCCCGAGGCGAGGGGGGCCTGGGGCCGACCTCGGTAACCGGGGTGGTGGCGTCGACCGAGACCAGGAGTGCCGGGTCCTGGCGGAGCACCGCCGTCTCGAGGGCCTGGAGGTCGGGGCCCGGATCGAGGCCCAGCTCCTCGCCGAGGCGCTGCTTGGTCTGGGCGTACGCCGACAGCGCGTCGACCTGACGGCCCGAGCGGTACAGGGCCAGCATCAGCTGCTCGCACAGCCGCTCGTGGAAGGGGTGGGCCGCGACCAGCTCCTGCAGCCGCCCCACCACCTCACGATGCTGCCCCAGAGCGAGGGCGGCGGCCATGGCGGTCTCCTCCGCGACCACGCGAAGCTCCCCGAGCCGGGCGACGGCGGCGTCGGCGAATCCCGGCGGTCCGAGGTCGCTGAGCACGTCGCCGCGCCAGAGGGCGAGGGCTTCGCCCAGAAGCGCGGCGGCGTGGGCGGGGTCGCCGATCCCGAGCGCCTCCTGTGCGCGGTCCACCAGTCCAGCGAAGACCTCGGAATCGAGGTCGGCCGGTGCGAGCGCCAGAAGATACCCACCGGCACGGGTGCCGAGAGCGTCCCCGGCACCTGCGGAGGCCAGCACCCGACGCACGGCACCGACGTGGCTCCGCAGCGTCGTCGCGGCGCCGTCGGAGGGGGAGTCGCCCCACATCGCGGTCACCAGGTACTCGCTGCTGAGCGGCCGGTTGGGGTTGAGCAGCAGGAGCGCCAGCAGCTCCCTGGCCCGCGGGCCGCCCAAAGGCAGGGGCCCATGCCCGGCGTCGGTCACCTGGAGTGGCCCCAGGATGCCGAAGCGGGGCGACGCCGCTGCCTGCTGGGTGGACGGTTCGTCGCCCATGTCGCTCAGCGTAGTTGTCCGAACGGTCACCGGGCGCACACCGCGACGTGCCAGGTCGACCCCATCGAGGGCGCCGCTGGTGGTCAGCGGCGGGTGGCGCGGACGATCCGGTACTCCCAGTCCGTCACGAGGCCGTTGTCGCCCGGGCGGGCATTCGCCTCGGCGTGGCTGACGAGATCGGCGCGCAACGCGGCACGGCTCGTGTCGTCGAGTCGCCGGGCCGCGGAGTGGGTGGGGCCGTAGTAGGTCAGGAAGAGGTCTGCGAACGCATCGGCGCTGCGGAACCTCTCGGTGACTGTGTGAACCGAGGAGCTGACCCGCTCGACACCGTCTCCCAGCAGCTCGGCGACGACGCCCTCGTCGCCCCACCGGACCGGGGACTGCGCGCCGGGCGGTGGCGACACGTGCCGACCGACGATCCCGAGGATGCCGCCGACGAATCCGGACCGGGTCCACGACGCCACGGCGATGCGGCCGCCGGGCCGGACCACGCGCACCAGCTCCGCGGCCGCACGGCCGTGGTCGGCGGCGAACATGACGCCGATCGCCGAGATGGCAGCGTCGAAGCTGCCGTCCGAGAAGGGCAGCTGCTCAGCAGCGGCCTCGACGAATTCGACGTCAAGCCGCTCCGCGGCGGCACGCTGCCGGCCGATGTCGAGCAGCTCGGGCACGTAGTCGATTCCGGTCACCCGGGCGCCGACCCGGGCGGCTGCGAGGGCGGAGTGGCCGGTGCCGGTGGCAACGTCGAGGACGTCCTCGCCAGGCGCGACCTGGGCGCTCGTCACGAGGGTCTCGTTCACCGCAACGGTCAGCGCGGCGATCCTGTTGTAGTCCCCGGAGCTCCAGACCTGCTGCTGCTTGGCGCGAAGCTCGGTCATGACCTCGGTGTGATCGATGTTGGTAGTGGACATCGTGCTTCCTCCCTGGGGTTAGGTGTCGGTCTCCAGCCTCCGTGGGGGCTGTTGAGGCATCGTTGAGGCGCGGTGTAGTGGACAGGGGAACGGGAGTACCGCTGCTCGTCCGCGACGCGCCCGGCCAGCTCGAGAGCGGCCTGCCGATCGATCCGTGGCGGGTGGCGGAGCCGGAGCCGGCCCTCGCCCTCCAGCAGGCCGTCCACCACGTGCAGCCGCACCCCGATGCGAGTAGCCAGGCGTCGCGAGGGTTCGTTGTCCGGGGTCAGCGACGCCCGAACCCGGCATACGCCCCGGGCCCGGGCGACGGTGGTGACAGCCTCCACGAGCGCCGAACCGATGCCGAGGCCCTGGTGGTCGTCGACCACCTCCACGGCCAGGTCGGCGATGCCGGCGGCGTCGCGGACGAGGCGGGCGATGCCGACCGGTTGCCCGTGCTCCGAGGCGAGCCACGCCAAGTGGCGGTCACCGTCGACGTCGATGAGCGCCTCGAGCACCGTCGAGGGCAGCCGGACCATGCCGGTGAGGTAGCGCCGTACACGAGATGCGGACGACATGCCGTCGAAGACGGCAAGCAGCGGGTCCCGCTCCCCGCGTCGCAGCGGGCGCAGCGCAACGAGGCGGCCATCGGGGAGCGGGACGGGAACTGCGTCCGGCGCCAGGTGTACGGGCAGGGTCAGGGCGGTCATGCGCTGGCTCCTCAGGTCGTAGAGGGACCAGCGTCAGGCGAGGCCGTTGGTGTGTCGTTGATGTGCCGTGGAGGGCAGGGGCCGAGGCTCCCCGAGCTCCCCGACTCAGGAGAGCGCCAGCATCTTGCCGATCGTCGCCACCGTGCTGCCGAACCTAGACCTGGAGAAGGATTCGCGTGGCGAGCGAACAGAGTGTCACGTTGATCCGGCGGGTGCGAGGAGGAGGGGATGGCGGCGAACGGGACCCCGGCGGCTATTCTCTGGGCATGCTTCTCCTCGCCATCATCTTGTTCGGCATGGTCATCGGCGCTGGTGCGCAGCTGATCCTCGGACGAAAGCACGGAAGAGTCGACTGGACGATGGCGATCGTGGCCGGGCTCGTCGGCTCGTTCGTCGGTGGCTTGTTGATCAGCCTGCTGTCCGGTGATGGTCTTGACCTGAGGGCGAGCGGGATCATCGGGTCTCTGGCTGGCGCCATCCTGGTCACAGCAGGTTGGCGCTGGTGGGAGGGCCGGAACAAACCGGCCGCGGCGGACCGTGCCGCCAAGCGGTCGGGAGACCCCCGCAAGGCCAACCCTCGCTGACCCCGCAGCACGGGAAGGCTCTCTCGGCGTGCACCTCCTCACGCCGACCCAGTAGGAGCCGATGCCTCGCGACCCCAACTTCCCCGACGCCTTCGACGTCTACACGGTCGTCGTCCTGCGACGGCCGGCCGAGGCGCCGGAGATGTCGGAGGAAGACCTCGACGTGCTCCAGGCACGCCATCTCGCCTATCGCGCCGACCTCGCGCGGCAGGGCGTTGTGGTCGTCAACGGACCGTTCGACGAGCAGAGCGACGAGACGTACCGCGGGATGTCGATCTTCGCCTTCGACCCCGCCGAGACCGCGCGGCTCTCGGACGGGGACCCGTCCGTCATCGCGGGCCGGCTCGCCTACGACGTGATGGAGTGGTGGGTCCGCGCCGGCCCGCTCGGCTTAGCGCTCACCGACCGTCCGGTCGGCGAGCGCCGCTCGATGCCGGACGACTGACGACTCGACTGGCGCCGCACCCACCTCCCTGCCGAGCGAAAGTCGGGTGCCCTGAGTCGTGCCACCTGTCACCCTCGGCAGGATCCCCCACCGGTGGGATCACGATGAAGGAAGGGACATGCAGCAGATCACCAAGGGGCTCTTCAACTGGGCCTCGATCCTCGAGGAGGGCACGCGCGAGCAGGCGATGACCGCGGCCACGATGCCGTTCATCTACCCGCACCTGGCGCTGATGCCCGACGCGCACCTGGGGATGGGAGCGACCGTTGGTTCGGTCATCCCGACCCTCGGAGCGATCATGCCGGCGGCTGTCGGAGTCGACATCGGCTGCGGGATGATCGCGGTCCGCACGCAGTTCACGGGCGGTGAGCTGCCCGGTGAGCGGCGGCCGCTCCGGCAGGCGATCGAGAGGGACGTCCCACTCTCGGCCGGCGCGGCGAACCGGGACGTAGGTCGGGACCACACCCGTGAGCGGCTGGACCTGCTCACGCGCAAGGCTGCCGACGCGGGCTTCGACCCGTCGTCCTACTCGGGGCGGTGGGAGCTCCAGCTCGGCACGCTCGGGTCCGGCAACCACTTCATCGAGGTGACCCTCGATGAAGCGGATCGGGTGTGGCTGTTCCTGCACTCCGGGTCGCGGGGCGTCGGCAACAAGATCGCCCAGCACCACATCGGGGTGGCGCGCAAGCTGTGCGAGCAGTGGTGGATCACCCTGCCGCACAAGGACCTTGCCTACCTCGCCCAGGGCACGGACGAGTTCTGGGCCTACATCCGCCAGATGCGGTGGGCGCAGGAGTACGCCCTGCTCAACCGGGAGGAGATGATGGATCGGGTCGCCGCCTGCTTCGCGACGTGGGTCGGTGCAGACGTGGAGCGGCAGGAGGAGATCAACTGCCACCACAACTACACCGAGCAGGAGCGTCACTTCGGCCGTGAGGTGTGGCTCTCCCGGAAGGGTGCGATTGACGCGTCGGCGGGCCGGCCGGGTCTGATCCCGGGGTCGATGGGCACGGCGTCGTACGTCGTGTCCGGACTCGGCAACGCGCTGGCCCTGAACTCGGCTCCGCACGGTGCCGGGCGGGCGTACTCACGGTCGAAGGCGCGGCGGACGTTCACCCACGACGAGCTCCGGGCGGCGATGGTCGGCATCGAGTACCGCGACACCGATGCGTTCATCGACGAGATCCCGCAGGCGTACAAGGACATCGACCAGGTGATGGCGGACGCCGCCGACCTGGTCGAGGTCCGGCACACGCTGCATCAGATCGTCAACATCAAGGGCGACTGAACGGATTCTCGTTGACCGGCTCGAGCTGGTGGGAGCTGACCCATACGGCTTAGCTCCGGCTGAAGACGACGCGTCCGTTGGGGATGGTCTTCATCTCGTACTTGGGTGAGTGGGCGTAGGTGTGGTGCCGGGGGCAGAGCAGGCGTCCGTCTTTGACGGAGGTCTTGCCGCCCTCGGCCCAGGGGATGTTGTGGTGGACGTGGCACATCGCGGCGGGCCATTCGCATCCGACCGCGGTGCAGTGCTGGTCGCGGACCCTGATCGCGATCCGCTGGTACTTGAGGTGGAACCGGCACTCGCGTCCGACGTCGAGGATCTCGGAGTCGCCGCCGAGCACGACCGGGATGATCCCGGCCTCGCAGGCCAGCTTGCGGGCCTGGGCGGCGGTGACCGATTCGCCAGTGTCCAGCAGCGCCGGGGTCTGGCTGTCCCCGAGCAGGTTCTCCAGGGTCATGGTGACCACCACCGTGGCGTCGACGCCGCCGGCCTGGGGGAGCCGGTCGATCGGGTAGCGGGTGACGTACTCGCAGAACGCGTGCCCGAGCCCTTTGGGGGTGCCGGAGTGCTGCCGGTGCCGGGGTGAGTTGATCGCGAGCACCGCCTGCTTGAGCATCGCCCCGACCGGGGCCGGCAGCGTGAACCGGCCGTGGCACAGCCCGTGCCCGTCGTCGGCGATCGTGAACCGGCACGCCTCCTCGGCCAGGGCTTCCTGCCGTTGCAGTGCCTTGAGCTCGTGTTCCTCCGCGATCTCGGGGGCGACCACCTCCAGCACCCGGTGCGCGAGCCGGCGCAGCGCCACCGGGTCGTGCTCGGCAGCGCACCCGATCAGGTTGGCCTCGGCGTCGCGACGGTGCTCGGCCGGCAGCGCGTCCACGCCCTTGACGATCACCACAGCTTGTTCTTCGGAGACATGTCCGGCGGCCATGGCGTCCTTCAAGGGCTCGTGGTCATGGTCCAGGGCGTGCGCGAGAGCGAGGCGGCGCTTCGCGTCGCGTTTGGTCTGCTGGGTGGCGTTGGCCCAGTAGCTGCTCGTGTCCGCGGCCCCGGTCTGAGCGCCGAGGTCGAGCCGGTCGGCGTGGCGGGCGTGGCGCAGCTCGAGCTCGGTGATCTGGTTGCGGAGCGCGGCGAGGGCGGTCAGGTTGGTCTCGGTCTCGGCGGGTCGCAGGGTCCACAGCCCGAGGTCGGCGACCTCGCCCAGCAGCTGGGCGACGGCGGCGATCGCAGACGTCACCGGGTGCTGCCCGGTGTCGTCGAATGCCGTTGTCATACAGGGAATTCTGGCATCGACCACCGACAGTTCTGGGCCTGGAACCGGGGTTCCGCCCGGCATGTGGACAAGTATTTTCGGTGCTTTCTGGAGCCGCGATGTCGTGGTCTCGACAAGCTCGACCGCCGGGGTCGGGCGGAGGTTTCGAGACGGCGCTGGGGTGCCTCCTCAACTACCACCCCATGCCAACACCTGGTCGCGGAGCACCGCTGGTGGAGAAGCGCTGTCCAGCCGGAGCACCGGACAGTCGAGCCTGGCCAGCCAGGTCTCGTGTGACACCCGACTGCGCCCCTTGAACCCCGGATCGTCGTACCCGCGGGCCCACTCCAGGAACTCAGCAGACGCCACCTCATCGACAGCACCGCCTTCGTAGCGCGCACGCTCGCGAGCTTCGAGGCGGCGAAGCCGCTCGGCTGAGTCCAGCGTCAGGAACACCACCGCATCGCAGCGGGCCACGACGTCGTTACCCCAGCCGATCATCGAGCCGGACAGGACCCACGACGCGCGGGGAAGGAAGAGCCTCTCCATCAGCGCGACCCGTTCGGCTTCCGGTCGCTTCTCGACATACGGCGGATCGCTCGGTAGCCAGAAGTAGTCATCCGCGTCAGCGTGTGGAACGGCCCACTGGTCGGCCATGCCCCGTGCCAGTGTCGTCGTGCCGGTGCCGCTGGCCCCCATCACGTGAAGCCGGCAACGTCGCACTGGCTCATTATCCAGACCGACCGTGTGCGAGGCTCGTCAACGTGTCCGCGCGAGTCCCGCTTCAACGAAGTCCTGAACAGCAAGCAGAGGACGACGCCTTTCTGGCGCTGTACGGCGCTTGGGCGCCGTTGGCACCGAGCGCATTCGCGAGGGAGATGGCCGGGTTCGCCCGGCCGTGGTGGGTCATCGGCGGGTGGGCGATCGAGGCAGCCACGGGCTACCGCAGGGAGCACGAGGACACCGACGTGTCCATCCTGGCGACCGACGTGCCCGCATTCGTGGACTTCATGAAGGGCCGATGGCACGTCTGGAACAACGTCGGCGGCGTTCTCCATCCGTTGGGCGGCCGGTGGACAACTGTCGACGACCCGGGCAGTCAGCTGTGGCTGCGCGCGGATGCGGCTTCGCCCTGGATCGTCGACGTTCCCCTGACCCCCGACGTTGACGGCCTCTGGACCAACAAGTACGTGCCCGATCAGGTTGCTTCGATCGATGACGTCACCTGGGTCGCCGATGACGGCATCCGGTACCTGCTCCCCGAGATCGTTCTGGTGTACAAGGCGCGACTCCGACGCGCGAAGGATGAGCCCGACTTCGAGGCGGCGCTTCCGATCCTGACGGAACCTCAGCGGGCATGGATGCGCGGGGCGCTTGCCTCACTCGTTCCAGACCACCACTGGCTGGACCGGCTCTGACAGTGCAACCGCTGCCTTGCCCTGACCCGACACGGGTTCAGCAGTCAAACACCGACCAGCAGATGTCGTTCCGCAACCTCTGGTCGTCGAGTACGAGCTCGCGGATCGCCCCCGGCAGCTGTTCGCGTTGCCATTGACACTCGCGTCGCCCTGCCGCGTCGCTCTCGCCTTCTGGCCCTGCTGCACGTGCGGCCCTGATCGCGTAGGCGGCAGCACCGAGCTCGTGCGCGGCGACATGTGCGACGGCCCCGGCCTGCCCGGCGGCGTAGGCGGCATGTCGTGCTGCCCCTCGGAGCTCTCTGGCCGCGCCCATCGCATGGCCGCCCGCCGCCCGTGCCCGCATCATCGTGACGTCGCCACGCACCCAGGCACGCGCGTGCTCGATAGCCAGCCGCGGTCGCGGGTCCTCAGGCTGAGCGGACTCGAAGAGGTCAAGCACGTGCTCCGCGCACGATGCCGCCCAGAGTGCGAGGAGCCGGTGATCCGAGTCAGTCAGCGTGCCGCCACGGCGGATCGTCACGAAACGAGCGTCCCTGACCTTCGGGAGAATCATGGCCGGGCCACCCCTTCTGATCGCGTACGCCCTGTCTACCCCGGTGTCACACTGCCGATGTGCAGGTTCCCGACCCGGCTCTGGTGCTGCTGGTCGGCGCGGCCGGTTCCGGGAAGTCGACCTGGGCCGCGGCCCGCTACCGCGACGTCGAGGTGGTGTCCTCCGACGCGCTGCGCGCCGTGGTGGGCAGCGGCACCGCCGATCTCGACGCGTCCGAGGACGCGTTCCGGCTGCTCGACCAGATCGTCGAGGGACGCACCCGGCGCGGCCTGACGGTCGTCGTCGACACCCTCGGTCTGGACCCGGAGCGGCGGGCGCGCGTGGGCCGCGCTCGCTCGCGAGTTCGGGCTCCCCGTGGTGGCCGTCGTGTTCGACACTCCCCCGGCGCTGTGCCGGGCGCGGAACGCCACCCGCGACCGGCCGGTCCCGGCCGCGGTGCTCGCCGGACAGCTGCGCCGGATGCGCGACATCGGTGCGGAGCTCGAGGCAGAGGGCTGGGACGTCCGCGTCGTGTCCGCGAACGAGCCGCCGCCCAGTCCCGCGCCGGCAGCCCCGGTCGCAGCGAGTGGCTGGCGCCGGGCCGCGGGTGATGCTCCAGGTCGGGACGGTTCCCGTGGGGCGAGGACCCGCTCGACTGGCTGCGCGGCATCGCCGTCGCGGCGGCGGACGCGGGTTTCGCGGGGCTGGCCCTGATGGACCACCTGATCCAGATCCCGCAGGTCGGACGGGCGTGGGACCCGATCCCGGAGCCGTGGGTGACGCTCGGAGCGCTGGCCGCCCTGGGCACCGACCTCGAGCTCGGGACGCTCTGCACGCCGGCCACCTTCCGCGCGCCGGGCATCATCGCCAAGGCGGCCGCGACACTCGACGTGCTCACCGGCGGGCGGGCCTTCTGCGGCCTGGGTGCCGGGTGGTGGGGCCGCGAGCACGCGGCATACGGCCTGCCTTTCCCGGCCACAGCACAACGCCTCGACGACCTCGCCGTCGCCGCCGAGACGTTGCGGGCTCTCTGGGCGCCCGGCACCAAGGCGTACGACGGCGAGCGGGTCACGCTGCCCGAGACCACCTGCTACCCGAGGCCGATCGGTCCGCTGCCGCTGATCGTCGGCGGCGGCGGTGAGCGTCGTACGCTGCGCATCGCCGCTCGCTGGGCCGACGCCTGCAACGTGCGCGCCGACCTCGACACGGTCCGCCACAAGACGGCTGTCCTGCGCCGGCACTGCGACGACGTCGGCCGACCCCACGACGAGGTCGAGGTCACCGTCCTCGACGTGGCGGTCGTCGGCTCCGAGCCGCGACGACACCTGGTCCCGTGTCGAACGACTACGCGGACGCACCACGGCCAGCGACTTCGCCGCGCGCCACCACGCCGGAGAGGTCACGGCCCACCGGGAGCGTCACGAACGACTCTTCGACGCGGGGGTGCGCACCGTGTTCCTCGCCCTGCCCGACCTCGACGGACCCGACGACGTGGAGCGGGTGGCGGCGCTGGCCCGGCGGTGAAGGGCTCACGGGACTGACTCATGCCCGTTGCGTCCGGTTCGACGGGAGTTTGCCTTCGCGGGCAACGCTCGTGGCTCCCCCAGAACTTCAGCCCGGAGCGTCACCACCATCAGGGTGCGGGAAAGCGCGGCAACCACCCGTTCCCGCCGCTCGTCGACGACCCGGACGGGATCCTTGCCCTTCCGCCGGGCTTCTCCTACGAGATCGTGACCTACGCCGGCAGGACCAGGCTCCGGGACGACCAGGGACTCACGCCCTCGAACCACGACGGGACCGCGGCGTTCGACGCGAGGCGCGGCCGGCTCCGGCTGATCCAGAACCACGAGCTGCCCGCAGGATCGCCGCTCGGCGTACCGCATGTCACCGGGACGGTCTACGACCCGACCGCGCTCATGGGTGGGGGCTGCACCGTGATCGAGACGAACCGTAGCGGTGCCAACCTAGGCGAGTTCGTCGGGATCTCGGGCACGCTCACCAACTGTGCGGGCGGCCCGACACCCTGGGGCACCTGGCTCACCTGCGAGGAGACCGACACGAAGGCCGGGACCCCGTGGAGCGGCAACGGACAGACCGGCAGCTACTCCAGGGACCACGGCTACGTGTTCGAGGTCTTCGGGGACGGGCGGGCGACGTCGGTGCGCAAGCAGTTCACGGACGAGATCACTCGCGGCAAGAAGTTCGAGGGTGTGTTCGGCACCGACCAGGGTGTCTACGTCGTCAACAGCTTCGCCTTCAACACCGGAGACCTGCCCGACGACGCGGTCAAGCACGACGGGATGGTCTGGTTCTACTCGTACGCCGACCAGACGATCACCCTGGTGACCTACTTCCCGCACCAGAACAGCACCTCCGACGGGACGACGCCCCGTTACGACGGTGTCGTCTTCGACGCGCCTCGCACGTTCTCAGCTCTGTGCCGGGCGGCCCGACCTATGCGATCGCGCGCAACCAGCTCAACATCGGTACGGCGGGCGCGCCGGAGTTCTCCGAGTTCACCGGACCGACGTTCTCCGCCGACGGCGAGGTGCTGTTCGTGAACATCCAGGTACCCGGCATCACCCTGGCGATCACCGGACCGTTCGAGAAGTTCCTCAGCTGACCCGGGTCGGATCCCCGTCGTACGCAGCGTGATGGCTGCCTACCCCGCGTGCCCCAGCGAGGTGGCCGCCCAGGTAGCCGCCGACGCCGGCAACGGTCGCGCCGACGAGGGCGAGCCGGGCCCCGGTGTTGTGTCGGCCACGAAGCCGGGCAACCCATGACGCCGTGTAGATGCCGATCGCGAGCCCGTTGGTGACGGCGTGGACGAGGCCGACCCGCTTCTCTCGTGGCCCGACCGCCGACCACTCCGCCCAGCCGGTCCAGGCGGTCGGGCCGACGGCGAGCAGACCTGTGCCGACGAGACGCTGGGCCGCGGTGGACGAGTCGGGCCCTCCCAAGAGGTCGAGCACGCTGGCCGAGGTCCAGGTGCCGATCACGACGTCGGTCAGCACGGGGTGGACGGCGTGGCCCAGCCAGTCGCCACGCAGCACCGAGCCTCGTTTCCCGGTGCCGAACCAGGCCCGGATGTGAGGCTCCAGGGCCTGCACCGGCCCATCCAGCGCCGTCGCCTCCTCGAGGCCCAGCGTCGCGCGCACGAGTGCGGGGGGCCGCCCGTTGGGGTTCATGTTGCTCCTCCTCGTTGACGTGCACTCGAGACGACATTCCCGGGCGCCGTCGAACCACCTTGCCCCGCGGGATGGGCAACATCAACCGGCACCACCGCCGTACCGCCGTCAGGGGGTCAGCAGACAGAACTCATGGCCACCGGGGTCGGCCATCACTATCCAGCTCACCTCGCCCTGGCCGATGTCGACGCGAGTCGCTCCGAGCGACACCAGCCGGTCGGCCTCAGCCTGCTGGTCACCGTCGGAAGGTGGCGCGAGGTCGAGGTGCAGCCGGGACTTCCCGGTCTTCGGCATCAGGGGCGGACCGCCCCACGTGATCTTCGGACCGCCGCGCGGCGAGCGGATCGCGGTCTCCTGGTCCTGGTCCCAGACCAGCGGCCATCCCAGAGCCTCGCTCCAGAAGTACCCGACGTCCTGCGAGCCGTCGCACGACAGCGCCCCGATGAACCCGCAGTCAGCAAGGAACGAGTTGCCCGGCTCGATGACACAGAACTCGTTGCCTTCGGGGTCGGCGAGCACCACATGACCCTCCTCCGGGCGCTGACCGACGTCGATGTGCCGGCCGCCCAGTCCGAGCGCCTTGGCCACGGTCTCTCGCTGGTCCTCGAGGGAGGTGCTCGTGAGATCGAAGTGCATCTGGTTGGGGCCGGACTTCGGCTCCTGGGTGGGGACGAACCGGATCCCGAACCCGGTGTCACCGTCGGGCAGCAGCGCGACCCCCTCACGGGCGTCGGCGATCATCTCCCAGCCCAGGACACCGGACCAGAAGCGCGCCAGCCCCGACGGGTCGTTCGCGTCGAAGCAGAGCGCGATCAGCCGAGACGTCATTCCTCTGCATCTCCCTTTCGGCCAGTTCGCGTGTGCGTCCGGGCCACGTGCTCACGACCCGAAGTCTGCAACGCTAGGCGCCCGGGAACTGCCGAGCAACGTGATTGAGTGCGCCGCCCGAGCCTCGTCCCGGGAAGGAGACGGGCGTAGATTCGGACCCGACCCTGGAAGGGAGGTTCCCATGCAGGCATCGGTGGGTGACCGGTTGCATGTGCACAGCCGGACTGTTGGTGTCCCCGACGAGACATCCGAGATCATCGAGGTGCGTGGACCGGCGGGCGAGCCGCCGTACCTGGTTCGTCACTCCGACGGACGCGAGGGGCTCGTCTACCCCGGAGCGGACGCGACGATCGAGCATTCGCCGGCGTAGAGCTTTTCGTTCACAATCTGGGTGAACCTTCTCCGGTGTCGGGTCCTGCGACCGGGCGGTCTCGGTCGGCATCGGCGGCCACCAGCTCAGGCCGGAGCATGCGGTCCTCGTCGAGCGCTGACGTCTGCACCACGATCACGTCGCAGACGGCGTTCTTGACGACGTCACCGGGAACAGACCCCAGGAGCTGGCCCTCGTTCGCCCCTAGCCCGCGGTTGCCGACGACGATGAGACTGGCCGGGTTGGCGCCGACCGTGTCGAGGAGGGCCTGGGCCGGGTCTCCTCTGACGAGTCGCTGCTCGATGTAGCGAGCCCTCTCCCGGGTCAGCCCGGTCACTGACTTGTCCAGCGCTCTGAGAGCGGCCTCCTTGCCGTAAAGGTCGCGGTGCATCCCGATGGCGGTCGGCGCGGCGGAGCCGGCTTCGGCGTCGGTGTACGCGGTGACGACGATCAGCCTGGCCTGGGCCGCCTGCGCCACCTCCGCGGCCCGGTCCACGGCGTACAGGCTGGTCGGCGTGCCGTCCGAACCCACCACGACCCGGTCGTAGACGGTGATGCTGCGCTTGCTCCCGAGGGGCACGATCGGCGACTCGTCCGCCTCGTCGGGCGGGTTCACCCACAGCATCGCCACGGCGCCGAGACCCAGCAGGACGCCGGCGACCGTCATCGCGTTGGAGCCCTTGCTGTCGAGGAGGTGCTTGAAGATCCAGCCGAACGTCACCGTCTCGATCAGCATCGGCACGACGATCATCATGTTGAGGATGCCCATGTAGACGCCGGTGCGCTTGGCCGGGACCATGCTGGCGACCATCAGGTAGGGGACCCCGACAGCACTGGCCCAGAAGATGCCGACGCCGATCATCGGGATCAGCGCGACGTACTGGTTCTCGACGTGCGCCAGTCCGACGAGCGAGAGCGCGGCCAGGCCGAGCGCGGCCGCGTGCACCCGTTTGGCGCCGATCTTCTGGGCGAAACCGACCAGGAACAGCGCGGAGACCATCGTGACGAAGTTGTAGGCGCCGTTCATCAGACCGCTCCAGGCGATCGCGTTGTCCCAGGCCGGCCCGCCCTGCTCGGGATTGCCGCCGAACACCGTCTCACCGAGACTGACAGCCAGGAACTGCCAGTAGATGAACATGGCGTACCACTGGAACATGAAGACCAGGCCGATCTTGTGCATCGCGACCGGCATCGCCTTGACGGCCACCTTGATGTCGCCGATGGCGTGTCCGAGGCCGCGGGGTGCGTTGCGGATCTCCTCGAGGTCCTCGTCGGAGGGGGTGAGCTCGCGGGTGCGCGACATCGCGGTGAGCACGGTCACCAGGATGCACACCGTGCCGATCATGAACACCGTGTACATCCAGTAGGGCACGCCGTTGCCGGCTGTCTTGTCGAGCGCCGAGACCTTCTGCAGCCCGAAGAGCGACAGGTTCGCCAGCACGGCACCGGCCCCGGTGAACATGCTCTGGGTCAGGAACCCGCGCGCCAGCTGCGACTTGGGCAGCCGGTCGGAGATGAACGCCCGGTAGGGCTCCATCGAGGTGTTGTTGCCGGCGTCGAGCAGCCAGAAGCAGAGCACGCCCAGCCACAGGGCACCCACGAACGGGAACACGAACAGGATGACCGCACACAGGACCGCACCCGCGGTGATGAATGGTCGCCGACGGCCCCAGCGAGGGTGCCAGGTCCGGTCACTGATCGCGCCGATCAGTGGCTGGATGAGCAGACCGGTGATCGGCCCGGCGAGGTTGAGGATCGGGAGCTGGTCGGGCGACGCGCCGATCAGCAGGAACAGCGGGTTCACCGCCGACTGGGTGAGGCCGAAGCTGAACTGGACCCCGAAGAAGCCGAGGTTCATCATCAGCAGCGCCTTGGTGGTCATGAGCGGCCTGCGCTCATCCTCCCCGGCAACCGGCGAGAACGTCTCTGACGTCGTGATAGCCATGGCGACCCCTTCGGGCGACGCGATCCGAGTGACCAGCGTTTCTGAAACTAGACCCGCCAATCGCCCCCCGCACCATCCATTCGGGCGTGTCCGGACGCGGGCTGGGTCGCTAATCAGCGTCGGGAAGGCAGGAGGAGCGCGGTCACGGCGGCGTAGCCGAAGGCCCTCCACCACGTTACGGTTCTCGGCAGCCGCCTCGGTCCTCGCCTCCCGCGACCGTCGCTGCGGCGACCTCCGGAGAGGAGTCGAGGGTGAGCACATGGAAGACCGTCGTGGTCGGTGTCGACGGATCGCCCCGCAGTCACAAGGCTCTGGCGTGGGCTGCCGCTGAAGCCGCCGACCACCGGGCCGACCTGGTCGTCGTTAACGTCTGGGAGCACACGCTGCCTCCGCCCACCGGCAGCGTCAGCGTGTCGGAGAGGTACGTGCCCGACCCAAGCCAGCGCACCCCCGAGGACTTCCTCCAGGAGATCACGAAGGTGCTCGGCGAGGACCCGCCAGTGCTCGTCCAGCCCCGTGTCAAGCAGGGTGCCGCGGCCAAGGTGCTCATCGAGGAGTCGGCGGACGCCGACCTGCTCGTGGTCGGTACGCGTGGCCACGGCGGCTTCAAGGGGCTGGTGCTCGGCTCGGTCAGCCAGCATGTCGCCGCCTACGCCCGGTGCCCAGTCACTGTGGTCCGCTGACGCGCTACCGGACGGGACTGCGGCCAAGGGCCGGACTGCTCCTCGATCGGGAACGGGTGTCTTGCGGTCGTCCTGACGTCAGACCATGCTGCAGGTATGGCGAAGAGCGGCAAATCGGCAACGCGACTGGCCAGTGCGATCGAGCGTTCGCGGGCGGTGCCGATCGGGGACTACGGGTTCCTGAGCGACGGTGAGGTGTCGGCACTGGTGGCGCCCGCTGGCTCGGTGGACTGGATGTGTGTGCCGCGCTTCGACGCGCCGAGTGTCTTCGGGTCCATCCTCGGCAAGCGCGCCGGCTCGTTCCGGGTGGCCCCGCTGGACGCCCGCGTCCCGGCCGCTCGCCGCTACCTTCCGGGAACGATGATCCTGGAGACCAGCTGGGGTATGGCGACCGGGTGGATGATCGTTCGCGATGTCCTGCTGGTCGGCCCGTGGCACCACCAGGACGACCGCTCGGTGACCTACAAGCGCACGCCGAACGACTACGAGGCCGAGCACGTCCTGCTGCGCACCATCCGATGCGTCTCGGGAGAGGTGCAGACCGTCGTGGACTGCGAGCCCGTGCTCGACTACGGCCAGCAGCCTGTGCGGTGGGAGTACACCTCGGACAGCTACCACCAGGGTCGGGCCAGCGCCGCCGACTCTGGCGTCACGCTGACCCTCACGAGCGACATGCGGCTCGGCTTCGAGGGTGGCCAGGCCACCGCACGCACCTTGCTCAAACAGGGCGACACCCGGTTCGTGGCGCTGTCCTGGGGCGGGGGCGAGCCGCCCGCATCCATCGAGGACGCCTACAAGCGGCTGGTGTGGACCGCCCACCACTGGCAGCACTGGCTGGCGAGAGGGAAGTTTCCCGATCACCCATGGCGCAGCTACCTCCAGCGCAGCGCACTGACACTTCGCGGTCTCACCTACGCGCCGACCGGCGCCGTCACCGCGGCCGGCACCACCTCGTTGCCGGAGACACCGGGTGGCGACCGCAACTACGACTACCGCTTCAGCTGGATACGCGACGCCACGTTCGCACTCTGGGGAATGTACTCGTTGGGCTTCGACTGGGAGGCTGTCGACTTCTTCTCCTTCATCGCCGATCTCGCCGAGGGCGAAGACGACCTGCAGATCATGTACGGCATCGGAGGCGAGCGCGATCTGACCGAGCAGATCCTCGACCACTTGCCGGGTTATGCCGACTCACGACCGGTGAGGATCGGCAACGCGGCGTACGCCCAGCGACAACACGATGTCTGGGGGGCACTTCTGGACTCCGTGTACCTGCACTCCCAGGCCGCCGACCACCTGGACAACCGCATCTGGCCGATCCTCGAAAACCAGGTGGGCGAGGCGCTGAAGCACTGGCGCGAGCCGGACGCCGGCATCTGGGAGGTCAGGGGCGAGCTGAAGCACTTCACGTCCTCGAAGATCATGTGCTGGGTCGCCGCTGACCGGGGGGCCCGGCTGGCCCGGATGAGCGGTGAGCACGGCAAGGCGGCCGAGTGGGAGCTGGCGGCCGCCGAGATCAAGGAAGACATCCTGAGCAACGGAGTCGACGACCGTGGCGTCCTCGTCCAGTACTACGGCGGCACCGCACTTGACGCCTCGCTTCTGCTGGCTCCGCTGCTGAACTTCCTCCCCGCCGACGACCCACGCATCCGGGCGACGGTGCTCGCCATCCGCAACGAGCTCACCGTGGACGGCTTGGTGCTCCGCTACAAGGTCGATGAGACCGATGACGGATTTCACGGCGAGGAGGGCACCTTCACGATCTGCTCCTTCTGGCTGGTCTCGGCCTTGTGCGAGATCGGGGAGTTCAACAAGGCGCGCAAGCTCTGCGCGAAGCTGCTCTCGTTTGCGGGACCCCTCGAGCTCTACGGCGAGGAGATCGACCCACACAGCGGCCAGCACCTCGGCAACTTCCCCCAGGCGTTCACCCACCTTGCCCTCATCAACGCCGTCCTCCATGTGATCCGGCTCGAAGGAGAGAACGGCCAATAGGCTGGCGTGCGCTCAGCCGTCGTTGACCTCGGCGAGCGGCTGTGGGGTCGGGCCGTCACGCCGGGCGTCGCACCACGACCAGAGCGACGTCGTCCTCGACGCTGTCGTCGCCGAGCCCTCCGGCGATGATCCGACTGCAGGCCGTTTCCGCGTTGTCGCCGGCGACGAACGCTCGTCGTACGAGCTCGAGGCGCTGGACGTCTGGGTCCGTGTGCTGGTCGGGCCGCTGTCGACGCTCGACGAGACCGTCCGTGTAGAACGCGAGGGCAGACCCCGGTCGGAGCCGGACCTTCTCGCTGTGACGTTGCCGCTCTGGATCGAGGCCCAGGAGCATGCCCGCCGAGACATTGGCGATCTCGGCGGACGGTTGCCCTCGCTGGGCGATCAACGGTGCCGGGTGGCCGGCGTTGCAGATCGTCACGAGGTCGAAGGGCGGTTCGGTGACCGCGTACAGGACGGTGGCCGTGATGTCGCTCTCGAAGTAGCAGAGTTTGCGGTCGAGGCGGTGCAGCACCTCTGCGGGGTCGTCGTGATCGAGAGCGTAGGCACGAAGCGCGCTGCGCAGCCGGCCCATCACGACCGCCGACCGGAGGCCATGCCCCTCGACATCGCCCATCACGAAACCGACTTGGCCGCTGGGCAGCGGGAAGATGTCGTACCAGTCGCCTCCCAGGTCTCCTTCGGCGGGCAGATAGCGCACCGCGACGTCGAGGCCCTCGATGGGCGGAGGCGCGGCCGGAAGGAGACTGCGCTGCAAGGCCAAGGCCGCCAGGTGCGCATCGTCCTGGGTCCTCTCGGACAAGCGCTGGCCGATCTCCGCCGCGGCGCCTTCCAAGCGCCCGGTGTCATCGGGCGTGAACGTTCGTGCGTTGAACCATCCGACATGCAGGACCCCGAGCAGGCCCTTTGAACCGAAGACCGGAACCCCGAGGAGTCGCTGCACGCCGAAGTCTCGAAGGATGGGGTTGAGGACCGAGGCCTCGTTGACCTCGTCGAGGACGACAGGTTCGCGTCCGGCGGCGACTCGTCCTGCGAATCCGGACCCGACGGGAACGTGCGTGGCACCGCGCCATCGGCGACCAAGGCCGGCGGACGCGGCCGGCTCGAGGATAGTGCCCGTCTCGTCCAGCAACAGCAAGGTGGAAGTGTCTGAGCTCATGAGGGCGCGAACGTCCTCCATGAAGCTCTGGACTGACGCAACGTTCACCGTCACAGCTGGTGCCTCCTCCAGCAACGCGGGAGAGCCTAGGGGCTAGCTTCCTTGTCCCGCGGGTTGATCCTTTCACAGGCGAACGGTCACACGGCCGGACGCATGGGGCGACAGCGCCGTCTAGGCCTTCTGTGGCAGGTTGTCGTATCGGCGGGGTTCTGTTCGTGGTGGGGGTAGGAGCGGTCATCGGGACCGCCGGGAACTGAGGAGAAATGGGATGACGCACTACCTGCTGGCCGTGCACGGCCCCGCCGACCCGGACGAGTTCGGCCACTACGGCTCCAAGGAGGAGATGGAGGAGGCGTTCGCCGCGACCGGCGCCTTCAATGACAGGCTTCGCGCCGACGGCTACTGGGTCTTCGCCGGTGGGCTTCAGTCGGCCTCGACCGCGACCGTCGTCGACGGTCAGGGTGAGACACCGGTGATGACCGACGGCCCCTACCTCGAGACCAAGGAGGTCATCGGTGGTTTCTGGGTCATCGATGCGCCCGACCTCGACGCGGCGCTCAAGCTCGCCGCCGAGGGGTCCAAGGCGTGCCGGGGCAAGGTCGAGGTCCGTCCGTTCGCCGGCCCCGCCTGAGCCAGGCCGAGCGACGACCCAAGAGAACAGAGTGATGCAGCGCGGAACGGCGGCCGTCGAGCAGGTCTTCCGCGAGGAGTACGGCCGCCTGATCGCCTCGCTCGTCCGCCGCTTCGGCGACATCGACCTCGCCGAGGAGGCGGCGGGCGAGGCACTCGTGATCGCGCTGGAGAAGTGGCCGGAGTCCGGCGTACCTCCCAACCCGGGCGGCTGGCTCACCACCACCGCGGGCAACCGGGCGATCGACCGGTTGCGCCGTGAGAAGCAGCGCGACGCCAAGCACCAGGCGGCCCTCATGTACTACGACGACACGCCCCACGAGCCGACGGGACCGGTCGAGGACGACCGGCTGCGGCTGCTCTTCACCTGCTGCCACCCCGCGCTCGCACCGGAGGCGCGGATCGCGCTGACGCTCCGCCTCCTCGGTGGGCTGACCGTGGCTGAGATCGCGCAGGCGTTCCTCGTGCCCGAGACCACGATGGCGCAGCGGATCACACGGGCGAAGAAGAAGATCGCCGCGGCGAAGGTGCCCTACCGGATACCTGAGGCCGCGGACCTGCCCGAGCGGCTCAGCGGGGTGCTGGCGGTGCTGTTCCTCGTCTTCAACGAGGGCTACCTCGCCACCGGAGACGGCGACCCGGTTCGCGCCGAGCTCACGGGCGAGGCCATCCGGCTGACGCGGATCCTCCGAGGGCTGCTCCCCGAGGAGCCGGAGGTGAACGGGCTGCTCGGGCTGCTGGTGCTCACCGAGGCCCGGCGTGAGGCCCGCGTGCGGAATGGGCAGCTGGTCCCGCTCGGCGAGCAGGATCGTGCCGGATGGGACCGCGAGCTGATCGCCGAGGGGCACGGCCTGGTCCGCGAGTGCCTCGCGATCAACCGACCCGGCCGATATCAGATACTCGCCGCGATCAACGCCGTCCACACCGACGCCCCCACCGCGTCGGACACCGACTGGTCGCAGGTGGTCGCGCTGTACGACCAGCTGACCCGGCTCGACCCGTCGCCGATCGTCGCCCTCAACCGCGCGGTCGCGGTCGCGGAGCTGGACGGCCCGGAGGTCGCCCTCACCCTGGTCGACCGGCTGCCGCTCACGGGCTACCACGCCTGGCACGTCGCTCGCGCCGACCTGCTCCGCAGGCTCGGCCGGACCACCGAGGCGAAGGAGTCGTACGACGCCGCGATCGCCGCCACCCAGAACTCCGCCGAGCGCGCCTACCTGAGCAGGAAGCGCGGCGAGCTGGTCTGAGTGGTCGCACCACGCCCCTCGTGAGAATTTCTTCTGGCAGAGTGTGGATCACAGGAGGCTGCATGGAACGTGTGCTGGGAATCGGTGGTTACTTCGTGCGGGCCTCCGACCCCGCGGCGCTGAGCGCGTGGTACCGCGACTGCCTCGGACTGGACGCCGATCAGCACGGCCTGTGGCGCCAGGAAGCCGGGCCGACCGTGTTCGCGACGTTCGAGTCCGAGACCGACTACTTCGGGTCCCGGGTCCAGCAGACCATGCTCAACTTCCGGGTCCGCGACCTGGATGCGATGCTCGCCCAGCTGCGCTCCACAGGAGCAGACGTGGCCGACGAGACCCAGGACATGGAGGGTGTCGGTCGGTTCGGCTGGGTCACCGATCCCGAGGGCAACCGGGTCGAGCTTTGGCAGCCCGCCTGACATGGAGCGCACCCGATTCACGGTGTCCACGCCGTCAGGTGAGCTCTCGGGGTGGGTCACCGGCGAGGGACCGCACGTGCTGGCGGTTCATGGTGGTCCGGGCATGAGCTACGACTATCTCGACGATGCGGTGGCAGAGCTCGCTTCCGGCTACCAGGTCGCGACGTTCCAGCAACGCGGTCTTGCACCGTCCACGGAGCAGGGCGAGTTCACGGTCACCGAGGCGGTGGCCGACATCGCCGCCGTGCTGGACGGGCTGGGTTGGCAGACCGCCTACCTGATGGGCCACTCGTGGGGAGGCCACCTGGTGTTCCATGCCGCGGCAGGCATCCCCGATCGACTGGCAGGTGTGTTGTCCGTCGACCCCCTCGGCGCGGTCGGCGACGGCGGAGAGGAGGAGTTCGAGGCCGCGATGCTCGCGCGCGTGCCCGAGGCAGACCGTGAGCGCGCCCGCGCGCTCGACGAGAAGGGCACGGCCGGCGAGGCGACACCGGAGGAGCACCACGAGTCCTTCGCCCTCTTCTGGCCGTCGTACTTCGCCAATCCCGATGCCGCCCCCTCGATGCCACGCGTGGCGTTCTCCCCACCGGCCAGCGAGCGGCTGTGGGCCGATCTGCAGACCCGGTTGCCCGAGCTCGAGTCGTCGCTACCGTCCATCACGGTCCCGCTCGGCGTGCTCCTCGGCGAGCTGAGCCCGATGCCGCCGAGCGCCGGCAAGCAGAGTGCCGACCGCATCCCTGGCGCCTGGTGGCACGTCGAGCCGGGGGCGGGCCACTTCGTCTGGGTTGAGTCGCCCGGCTGTGTCCTGGCTGCGATGGATCGACTGGTCGCCGCCAACGTGCAGTGAGCGCCCGATACAGCCCACGAGACCACCTCGAGGCCGACCGGAGCCGAACGTCCCGTCGTCTCGAGTCCCTGACCGACGACCATGCCGGGGTCGTGGCAGCGTCACGCGACACCAACGCGGACGACGAGCACGACCCGGAGGGGACGACGATCGCCTTCGAGCGGTCGCAGGTCGATGCGCTGGTGCGGCAAGCGCGAGAGCACCTGGCGGAGATCGACGCTGCCATCGCGCGGGTGGAGGCGGGGACGTACGGGGTGTGTGAGGTGTGCGGCGAGACGATCCCGCAGGGACGGTTGGAGGCCCGGCCGACCGCGCGGACCTGCGTGGCGCACGCGCGTTGAGCTAAGACTCGGCGAAGGGCCGACCGACGGTCAGCTCCGTGCGGGTGCTCTCGTCGAACGTGGTGGCCAGCTGCGCGTCCGCTTGGGCACCGCCGGCGTCGAGGACGGTGGTGAAGAAGCAACGCGCGGCGACCGCGAAGATCACGTCGGCGACATCGGCGTCGGAGAGGCCGTGCTCGTGGAGCGCGGCGATGTCGGCCTCACCGATCGCGGCTGGGTCGGTCGCGGCCTTCGTTGCGAAGGCAACGAGGGCGTGGTCCACCCCGAGCAGCGAGGCACCTGACGGGTCGGAGGACAGGGCGAGCATGGACTCCTCGTCGCTGCAGACGTCACGCAGGAACTGGGAGTGCGCGGCGACGCAGTACGTCGACGCGCGGGCGCGGGCGGCGGCGATGGTGACCAGCTCGAACCGGCGGCGGTCCATGCCGCCGCGGACCGCCAGGTTCAGCCGGGTCCAGGCCTCGGCGACGTCGGGCCGGCTGGCGAAGAGGGCAGCGTAGTTGGGCACGTAACCCCACGCCCGTGTCTGCTGGTCCTGCCACCGCGCGAAGTCGTCCGCCGTGTCCGGTCGTGGCTCTGGCTCGATCAGCATGAGACAGCGTAACGCCCTGGTTAAGGTGGCGCGATGGACCACCAGAACGCCCAGGCCTGGCTCGCCCGGTACGTCGCGGCGTGGCTCTCCTACGACCGTGACGACGTTGCCCCGCTGTTCAGCCAGGACGTGCGCTACCGCTACCACCCGTACGACGAGCCGATCGTCGGCCGCGACGCGGTCGTCGCGTCGTGGCTCGGCGAAGGCGACTCCGACGACGCGTCCACGCGCGACGCCCCGGGCACGTACGGCGGGTTTTACGCACCGGTCGCAGTCGACGGCGACACGGTCGTGGCGACCGGGACGTCGACCTACCGCGACGTGCCCGACGGGCCGGTGACCAGGACGTTCGAGAACTGCTTCGTGATGCGCTTCGACGCCGATGGGCGGTGCCGCGAGTTCACGGAGTACTACCTGAGGCGGCCATAGGCTGACCGGCATGGACCTCGAGCGCTGGTGGCCGGACCTCCTCTCCGACCAGCCGCGGATCCGCGAGCGCCTGGTCACGGCGTACGACGACCCGGCACGCGGCTACCACGACCTGCGCCACCTCCGGGAAGTGCTCGAGCACCTCGACGAGCTGGTGCCCGCCGACCATCCCGAGCGCGACGTGGTCGTGCTGGCGGCGTGGTTCCACGACGCGGTCTACGACGCCGTCGGCGACAACGAGGAGCGCTCCGCGCGGTTGGCCGACGCGGTGCTCACCCAGGCCGGGGTGCCGATCCCGATGGTCGAGGAGGTCACCCGCCTGGTGCGGCTGACCGCGGGCCACGACCCGGCGGCCGACGACCTGCCCGGGCAGCTCCTCTGCGACGCCGACCTCGCGATCCTTGCCGCCGGCCGGGAACGCTACGACGCCTACGTCGCCGGTGTGCGGCAGGAGTACGCCGAGGTGCCAGACGCCGACTTCCGGGCCGGGCGCAAGGCGGTGCTGGAGGACCTGCTCGCCCATGACACGCTCTTCCACACCGACGCTGCCCGCGAGCGGTGGGAGGACAAGGCCCGCGCCAACGTCAGCGCGGAGGTGGCGGCGCTTTCCTGACCCGCAGGCCCGCCTTCACCAGCCGCGTCACCAGCTCCCGGCTCGACACCGGCGTGGCACCGGCCTCGACGACCATGTCGTACCACTCGGACGGCACGTCGTAGTGGTCCCGGTCGAAGCCCCGCTCGGGCACTCCGATCTCCCGGGCGAACGCATGCAGCTCGTCGTACGACGTGTCGGAGGCGACGTGCGACCACAGCCGCCCGCGGCCGGGTGCGTTGGGTGGGTCGATCATGATCAAGCGGAGTCCTCGACGGCGTCGACCGGTGCGCCGAGGGCGCGGTCGAGCGCATCGTCGAGCAGCAGCCGCCACGACCGCACGTGGCCGGCGTCGACGTAGGAGCGGGTCCACGAACGTCCGGGACGAACGGTGGCGCCGACGCCGAACTGCCGCACACCCGCGCGCACCAGCCACGGCACCTGCTCGGCGTTGAGCCCCCCGCAGGCCAGCAGCAACCGCGCCACGCCGGGGTCCTGAGACGCACGCGTGATCAGCTCGTCACCGCCGACCGGCAGCCCGCGTGTGGAGCCGCCGGAGGCCACCGCGTCGAGGTGCGGCAACCGGGCGACGGCACGCCAGGCATGGTCGGTGCGCAAGGCCGCGTCGAAGCCGCGGTGGAAGCCCCACGGCACCTCGGGCAGCGAGCCGACCAGCTCGGAGGTCGTGGCCTCGTCGATCTCGAGGTCGTCATCGAGGAAGCCGAAGGACAGGCTGCGCGCGCCGAGCAGGAGGTACTCCTGCGCCAGCCCGACCAGCCGCGTGAACTCGCCGCCCGTGGTGGACAGCCCGTCGTTGAGCCGCAGCAGCACCCGCACCGGCAGGTCGGTCTCGCGACAGATCGCGGACACCGCGGCCGGCTCCGGCGATCGGCCCCCGAGCTCCGGGTCGGTCATCACGAGGATCCGGTCGGCACCCCCGTCGGTGGCCCCGGCCACGTCGCGGACGTGAAGGCAGACGACCTCGAGCAGGGGGCGTGTTGGCACACTGACACTGTGACATCCGAGGACCCCCTGATCACCGCACGCGCGCTCGTGTTGCACGACCTCGAGGCGACCGACGTGGCGACCGCGGCGCACGTGTCGCTGCTGGAGAACGCCGTCGCCGAACGTCGCTGGTGGCTGGAGCAGTGGGGCGAGGGCAGGCCGTTCGTCGCCGGCCTGGTCGCGCAGGACGTGCAGGACGCGCTGCTCGCCTCGGCCGGTCGCTGGCCGCTGTGCCGGTCGTGCGAGTCGCCGCCGCACGCGCTGTACGTCGAGCCCGACATCGGCGGACCCGACCCGCACTGGGTGTGCGAGGAGTCCGGCACGGTCGTCGCACCGCTGGGAGAACTCGCGTGAACGAGCACCCCGTCACGCGCTGGCGTTCCCCGGCGTCGACGTGGTGGAGTCCGACTTGCTCGGGCTGACACCGGCATTCCTGGAGGCCGGGGGGCGCCCTTCGTCGTACGACCTGGTCGTGGTGGTGGGCAACGTGGTGGTGCTGCTCGCGGACGGCACCGGTGTCGACGCCGCCTGCGGCGTGTGGCTGCTCAGCGCTCGAACTCGGCCCGCAGCACCGGGATCCACAGCGTGAACCGGTCGGCGCGATAGACCGTGCGCGACACCTCGCAGGCGACCTCGCGGCAGAACGCGCGCCGCGACACCCGCAGCACCGGGGCACCGGGGGCGATCTCCAGCAGCTGGGCCTCGGACTCGGTCGCCACGTCGCCGACGACGGAGTCCTCGCCCCAGCTCGGCATCTGCTCCTGGGTCGCGAACCACTCGTAGAGGCTCTCCGGCTCCGAGCGGGAGAGGAACTCGGGGAACGCCTCCAGCGAGATGTACACGTCGCTGACGCAGACCGGGCTGCCGTCGGCGGTGCGCAGCCGCTGCCAGTGCGCGATCGGGTGGCCCTCCTCGACCTGCAGCGCGCGGGCGACGCCGGGGCCGGCGGTCTCGCGACGCCGCATCAACGTGCGCGAACCCGGCGTGCGGCCGCGGCGACGCATCTCCTCGGTGTACGACGAGAGCCGCGCCTGCATGTCGACGTGGGGCTTGGCCACGAACGTGCCGCGGCCGGGGATGCGCTCCAGGAGGCCCTGGGTGACCAGGCTGTCGAGGGCATGCCGCACCGTCATCCGGGCCACGCCGAACCGCTGGACGAGCTCGCGCTCGGACGGTGCGGGGGCTCCCGGCTCCAGGTTGTGGACCAGCGAACGGACGTACTCGCGCACCTGGACGTGCTTGAGCCGCTGGGTCCGCCGTGTCAGCCGCCAGCCAATGGATCCTCCCTCTCCCCTCCAAGGGCAGCGTAACCAACCGGTACACCCCTTGGGAGGGGACTCACGGGCGGGTGTCTACTCGGTGGCGATCGCGGTCAGCACATCGAGACGTGCGGCACGGCGCGCGGGGAGCACCGCGGTGACCACCCCCACCACCGCGGCGAAAAGCACGAACGCGGTCAGGGACACCGCCGGGATGCGGGTCACGGTGAGACCCTCGTCGCGCAGCGAGGACATCAGCGCCACCCCGAAGATCACACCCATCGCGACGCCCGAGCAGCGCACCGAGCACGGCGATCACGATCGACTCCAGCCCGATCATCCGGCGCAGCTGGGCGCGGCTGAGCCCGATCGCGCGGAGCAGCCCGATCTCGCGGGTGCGCTCGATCACCGAGAGGGCGAGCGTGTTCACGACCCCCAGGAGTGCGATCACCATCGCCATCCCGAGCAGTGCGTAGATCATCAGCACGAGGCGGTCGATCGGCTCCCGCTGCTCGGCGGCGTACTCCCGCTGGTTCTTCACCGTCACCGTCGGCAGGGCCGGCGATCTGCTGGTTGAGCGCGGCCTCCACCGCGGTCACGTCGACCCCCGGCTTCACGGTCACGAAGACGACGTTGTCCTGCGGACTGGAAACCCGCGGCGGCGAACGTCGCGAGGTTGGTGACGCACGTCGCGAAGATCGCGCCGTTGCTGCTCGTAGGTGCCGACGACGCGCAGCGCCTCGTTGCCCTTCGGCATCTGCCAGGGCACCAGGTCGCCGCGGCCGTAGCCGTGCTTCTTCGCGTAGTCCTCGTTCATCAGGCAGGTACCGTCGTCAACATCCGCCAGCCCACCGCCAGTGGTGCTCAGGCGCATCACGTCGCCGAAGTGGGCGGGGTCGACGCCGCCCAGGAACTCGCGCCTCCCCGCCACGCTGGCCTGGGCGTAACGGGTGCGCACGACCGACTCGACGCCCGGCGCCTTCTCGGCCTTGTCGCTGACGCTGGGTGAGAACCCCTGCCCGATCAGGTTGCTGATCACGAGGTCGCCGACGAAGTTCTTCGCGATGCTGTCGTCGATGCTGGCCTTCGCCGAGGCACCGGCGATGGACATCGTCGCGACCAGCGCCATCCCGATCATCAGCGCGGAGGCGGTGGCTGCCGTACGACGGGGGTTGCGCAGCGAGTTCTGTCCCGCCAGCCGGCCGACGCTGCCGAACACGGCCCGGTAGCCTGCGGCCGCGAGCAGCAGGAACGGCTTCGCGATCACGGGGCTGGCCACCGCCACCCCGAGCAGGGCCGCGAGGATGCCGCCGCCGACCCAGTAGCCCTTCTTCGGCACGTCGAGCGTCAGGCCGACCACCATCAGCCCCGCCGCGGCCAGGCACATCAGCATGCCGACCGCGAACCGCAGCCGCATCGACGACTCCGGCATCGCCACGTCGTCGCGGAGGGCCGCCACCGGCGCGATCCGCGCGGAACGCCGTGCGGGGAGGTACGCCGCCACCAGCGTGACCACGATCCCGATCGCGTAGGCCGCGAGGAAGGTGCGAGGTGCGAACACGAACGCCGTGCCGGACAGGTCGAGCCCGAACCGGCCGAACACGTAGCGGATCGCCACCGCCAGCAGCACGCCCAGCCCCACGCCGATCGTGCTGCCGAACACGCCGACGACGAACGCCTCGAACAGCACCGACCGGCTGACCTGGCGCCGGGACGCCCCGAGCGCCCGCAGCAGGGCCAGCTCGCGGCTGCGCTGCGCGACCAGGATCGAGAACGTGTTGATGATCAGGAACGAGCCGACCACCAGGGCGATGCCCGCGAACACGAGCAGGAAGATGGTGATGAACCGGATCGCCTTGAGCAGCTGGCTGGCTGCGACGTCGGCGGCCTTGTCACCGGTCATCGCGCGGGCGTCGGCGGGAAGCACGCTCGCCACGTTGTCGCGCAGCTCCTGCTGGGAGACGCCGTCGTCGGCCGTCACCCAGATCGTGTTGAAGCCGTCCCGGCCCTCGAGGAAGAGGCGCTGCGCGGTCCTGGTGTCCCAGATCGTCGCGGTCGCGCCGTTGAGGGTGCCGCCGTCCGGGAAGTCGGCGAGTCCGACGAGCGTCGGGGTGAGCAGGGCACGCTTGGTGGCACTGACGATGCGGACCTTGTCGCCGATCACGTAGCCGGCCCGCTGGGCGGTCTTGATGTCCATCGCGACCTCGTGGGGGCCGTGCGGGTGCCGGCCCTCGACCACCTGCAGCGGCCTGATCCCGTGGGCGGCGGGAGCGTCGTTGTCGTTGAAGGCGAACCCGGGAGGGCCCTGGCCGCCGATCACCTTGTTGTTCTCGCCGACCACGAAGACGCCGGCGGCGACGACCTTGCCGTCGACCCGTCGTACGCCGTCGAGGTGGGCGATGTCGTCGACCAGCGAACCCGGGAGCTGGACCGTGGTCGCGACGGCGACGTTGCTCGGCACCCGGGTCGGCTGGACCACGACGTCGCCGACGCTGTTGTCGAAGATCGCGACGAAGCTCCGGTTGAGGGTGTCGGTGAAGATCAGCGTGCCAACGACGAACGCCACCCCGAGCACGATCGCGAAGGTGCTCATCACCAGCCGCACCTTGCGGCCGAGCAGCGACCTCCAGGCGGCGTGCAGCATCAGCCGGCGGTGGTCGGCGCGAGGTCGGCGGCGCGACGCGCGTCGAGCGCCGCCATCTGCTCGAGGACGCGTTCGCGGGTGGGCTCGCGCATCTCGCCGACGACCCTGCCGTCGCCGAGGAACACGATCCGGTCGGTGTGGGCGGCCGCGACCGGGTCGTGGGTGACCATCACGATCGTCTGCCCGAACTCGTCGACGGTGCGGCGGAGCAGGCCGAGCACCTCCGCGCCGGACTGGGAGTCGAGGTTGCCGGTCGGCTCGTCGGCGAACACGATCGTCGGCCGGCTGGCGAGTGCGCGGGCGACGGCCACGCGCTGCTGCTGGCCGCCGGAGAGCTGGTTCGGCCGGTGCCCGAGCCGGTCGCGAATGGCCACGGCGTCGAGCACCCCGTCGTACCACTCCTGGTCGGGCTTGCGACGCGCGATGCTCAACGGGAGCAGGATGTTCTCCTCCGCGGTCAGCGTCGGCACCAGGTTGAACGACTGGAAGACGAACCCGATCTGGTCGCGCCGCAACCGGGTCAGCGCCTTGTCGCCGAGCGAGCCGAGCTCCTGGTCGCCGATCATCACCTGCCCCGAGGTCGGGGTGTCCAGCGCCGCGCAGCAGTGCATAAGCGTCGACTTGCCGGACCCGGACGGCCCCATGATCGCGGTGAAGACACCGGCCTCGATGTCGAGGGTGACTCCGTCGAGCGCCCGCACCTCTGCCGCACCCGTGCCGTAGGTCTTGACCAGGTCGGTCACCCGGGCCGCTGCGCCCCCACTGCTCATGACCCGACGCTAGCCCGTCGTACCGCATCGCCGGCATCGGAGATCACCCGGAGGTGACCCGGAATCCGATGGTCGAGCAGCGAGCGGGTCTCGAGCTTCCCTGGTGGTCGAGCAGCGAGCGCCAGCGAGCTGGTGTCGAGACCACACCTCGCGGCCTGCGGGAGTTCAGGGGTTGAAAGCGCAGCGACGGGGTAAGGCAGGGCGGAGGCTCGCGGTCTGCTCCCGTCGTGGCGCTTGCGGTCGTTGAGGAGGGCGCGCAGCAACCGTCTCGAAACCCCCGCCACCGCAACGAGAGCTACCTTCGGATCGCCTTAATCCTAAGGGGAAAGTCGACGGATTCCACACTTGATTCGAACACCAGTTCGACTAGAATGGAGCCATGACCACGACGGCACCCGACCTCGACACCGCAGCGGACACCGCTGCCGCGGTGCTCGCGTTCGCCCGGGACCGCCGTGCCGCCGCGGACGCCGCCGAGGTCGACCTGCTCCACGCCGCCTGCTCGTGGGCGGACCTGCACCCGGCGGAGTCGATCGATGACGCGGTCCGGTTCGGCGACACCCCGGTCCCGGTCGCCGGACCCGGTGCGCCGCTGGTCGCGGAGTTCTGCGTCGCCGAGTTCGCGGCCGCCCTCGGGCTGCCCACCGAGACCGGGAAGGCCTACCTGGGTGAGGCCCTCGAGCTGCGGCACCGGCTCCCGCGCACCTGGGCCCGGGTCGAGTCCGGTGACCTGCCGGCGTGGCGGGCCCGCCGGATCGCCCGCGCCACGATCGCGCTCAGCCCGGCGGCGGCGGGGTTCGTCGACGACCAGGTCGCGCCGTTCGCGCACCGGATCCGGCCCAGCGGGGTGGACCGGCTGGTCGAGGAGGCGATCGTGCGGTTCATGCCGGACGAGGCCCGGCGTCGCCGGGAGGCCGCCGACGACGGCCGGCACGCGCACGTGCACACCCACCAGGTGTCCTTCGAGGGCACCGTGTGGGTCGAGGCCGAGGTCGACCTCGCCGACGCCCTGGACCTCGACACCGCCCTCTCGGTCGGCGCCGCCAGGTCTGGCCGACCTCGGCTCGGCCGCGTCGCTGGACGTGCGCCGCTCCGAAGCGCTCGGCCAGATGGCCCGGCACCAGCTGTCGCTGGACCTCGACACCGACCGACACCGAGCACTCCGAGCGCGAGGTGGTGCTGCACGTCCACCTCTCCGAGGACGCGATCACGGCACCCGCCCAGCCCGACGAGCTGCATCTGGCCCGGGTGGCGAACACCCGCTCGTTCGTGGACGCCGACCAGGTCCGCGCCTGGTGCGGCGTCCCCGGCACCACGGTGACGGTGCAGCCGGTGGTCGACCTGACCGAGAAGATCCACGTCGACCAGTACCAGGTCCCCGACCGGCTCGCCGCCCAGGCCGCCGAACGGGACCTGACCTGTGTGTTCCCGTGGTGCACCCGTCCTGCGGAGGCCTGCGACATCGACCACGTGATCCCCTACGCCGAGGGCGGCCCAACATCGAGTGACAACATCGCTCCGCTGTGCCGCCGCCACCACCGGCTCAAGACCCACCACTCCGGTTGGGGCTACACCGTCCTGGAACCCGGCTGCTACCTGTGGTCCTCACCGCACGGCTACCAGTTCCTGCGCGACCACCGCGGCACCACCGACGTCACCCGCGACCGGACATCGCATCCGCCCGACCAGTAGCGACCCCGCCCCACACCCCGCGCCAGCCACTCTGCGCGGGGCCACCGGCATGTCTCCGTGCGGATCGAACGCCCGGCATCACCTCCCCACCCACCCAGCCCGCGAGCACGAGAGTCGGTGTGGGCGGACCGGTGCGGGCGGGGTGCTGCCGGCAGGGAGCGTAAAAGGCGGCGTGGCGGCGCCGGAGTGCGCAACCACGGCAGACGTCGTCGCCGACACGGCAACTCAGCGACTGCCGGTAGCGACCCGCCAGTGCCGGAAGGACCAGACCCTCGAGTCCCCGACGCCTGATCCCACCGCCGAGACATGAGAGCGCCCCGTCGCGCTGCCCCCGTCGACAAAGGGAGACAATTCTTGGGACTTTCGGCTCTCCTGGGGAGGCTGTGGGCCGCCTAGCGTGATGTCGTGACCCAGCGCGTGGACGACCAGACGGTGCTCCTGTACTGGCTGCCGCTGGGTGCGGGCGGCCGGTGCGTGCATGTCAGTGGACGCCTTTTCGAAGCCGTCGCATCGCGGCGGCAACATCGGCCTCCGTGCGACCTCTACCACTCGGCGCTCGAGGTGCGCAGCGGCACGGACCGCTTCGTGATCGAGATGGCCCCGGCGTGGGCCAGGGAGCAGCCGGAGCGCGGGGTCGTTCTCGAGGGACCGGTGGGTGCTCGCTGGCTCGGCACCTCCGTCCTGTTCCGCTACGAGGTGCGGAGATGGCGCAACGGGGTCATCCCCGACTTGGCCGAAGCCGCCGGCCCGCCCCTTCACGTGGCCACCGATCGGGCCCGCTCCGAGCTGCTCCTGCGGCTGGTGCCCCAGGTGCCCGCGTTCACCTGGGGCCGTGACGAGACCGGGGTCGGCGACATGTGGAACTCCAACTCGCTCACCTCGTGGCTCCTCGCGTCGAGCGGACACGACCTCGCCTCGATTGATCCGCCGGACGGCGGCCGAGCACCCGGATGGCAGGCCGGTCTGGTGCTCGCCGACCATCGGTCCACACCTGCCCTGACCGCGCACAGCGTCTCTGCCGTGGGGACGTGATCCGTTATGACGACCTGGATCCGCTGGAGTCTCGTCGTCCTGCTGTTCGCGCACGGTCTGATTCATCTTCTCGGAGCCGCGAAAGGCCTCGGCTGGGCGAGCCTTCCCCAGCTCGGGATCTCGATCGGCACGATGGGCGGCATCGCGTGGCTGCTGGCCGCGGCGCTCGTCCTCGTCACCGCAGGGTTGGTGGCTGTTGGCACTCCCACCTGGTGGTGGCTGCTTGCGGGTCTGGCTGCGGCGGTGTCCCAGATCGTGATCCTCACGTCCTGGGCCGATGCGAAGGCTGGCTCCGTCGTCAACATCGTGCTCGTGCTCGCCGCCATCTACGGGTTCGTCTCGGTCGGACCACCCAGCCTGCATGCGCAGTGGGAGAAGGGCGTCGCAAGCGCCGACGCGCCCTCCGGCCCCGCCGGTGTCGTCACCGAGCAGGATCTGCGGGTCCTCCCGGCTCCAGTGGCGGCGTACGTGCGACGATCCGGCGCGGTCGGACTGCCGAGGGTGACGAGCTTCCAGGCTCGGTTCCACGGCCGCATCCGGAGCGCGCCGGACAAGGCCTGGATGGAGTTCACCGGTCAACAGGTCAACACGTTCGGCACGAACCCGCGACGGCTCTTCATCATGGACGCGACCATGCACGGCTTGCCGGTCACGGTCCTCCATGTCTACGACCACTGGAAGGCCACCATGCGAGGCAAGCTGCTCTCGCTGTTCACGGTGGTCAGCGCCTCCGGACCGGTCATGGACCGCGCGGAGACCGTGACGCTGTTCAACGACATGGTGGTCTTCGCACCGGCGGCCATCGTCGATGCGCCGATCCGGTGGACGGCCGTCGACGACCAGCACGCGCTCGGGACCCTGACGTACGGCGACGAAACGGTGACGGCACGGCTGACGTTCGACGGATCGGGTGATCTCGTCGACTTCCTCTCCGGTGACAGGCGGCGCGCGTCGGCCGACGGCAAGACCTTCACGCAGGAACCCTGGTCCACTCCGGTCGGCGACTACCGCGTGATCGGGGGCCGACGGGTCGTGACCGCAGGCGAAGGCCGTTGGGACGCGGCGGCCCCTGTCGGCCCGTTCACGTACCTCGAGCTGAAGCTCGACGACATCTCGTACAACCCGGGTGGTGGTCGAGCAGCGAGCGACACCGAGCGCGTCGGGACCGCTGCTCGCGGTCGGTGACGAGCTCGGCCAGACCGCCCAGGGCCGCCGGTCTGTCGAGGTGAGCCAGGAGCGGTACTACGCTCGGGTTCGTGAGCAACGTTCCGTCGGGACACCTGTGCGCGGCGTTTGGTGCCGGTGTCGAGCAGGTGGTGACCGACTGGGCCGACGACGACGGTCGCCGCCTGGTCGTGGACGAGGCGCCGCTGTGGTGCTCACCACCCCTCACCCAGCCCGCGAGCACGAGAGTCGGTTGCCGCCGGACGGCACCCGGTGACCGCCGCCGGCGGGGAGCGTAAAAGGGTGGCGTGGCGGCGACGGAGTGCCCTACCCCAGCGACGGCCGCCGCCGACACGGCATCCCCCAGCGACCGCCGGAGGTGGTCGCCGGGGGCCGTTCGGAGCCAGTCCTCGAGCCCCCGACGCCTATCCCACCCCCCGACACACGAGAGCGTCGAGACCACAACCGGAGATCGTGGTCTCGACGCAGCTCGTGCCCTCACCGGCAGGTGAGGTGGTTCAGGGTCAGGAACGCTTGCGCAGCGCCCGGATCACGAAGGCGAGCACCAGAAGCGCGCCGAGGGCCTGCTTCCAGTACGTCTTCGCCAGGATCGGGAGGACGGTCGCGCCCAGGTCGAGGGCGTTGTCGTCCGCGGCTGCCGCCGGGGGTAGCGGCGGCATCGGGCCCGGGGCCGGGCTCGGCGCGGCCGCCGCCGGAGCGGCAGGCTCCGACGGCTCGGCAGGTGCCGACGACTCGGCAGGTGCCGACGACTCGACCGGAGCCGTCACGGCGGGAGGCTCGTCCGCCTCCTGGTCACCACCGCCAAGCTTCTTCTCCACGCACGCGATGAACTGGCCGAGCAGCTTGTCGGACACGTCCTGCATGACGCCGCGCCCGAACTGCGCGGGCTTGCCGGTGATCGCGAGGTCGGTGACCACGACGACGTCGGTCGAGTCGCCGTTGGCGGTCATCGACGCGGACACGTTGGCGCCGGCAGTTCCGTTGCCCCGCTTGTCCTTGCCCTTCGCCTCGATCTTCATCGAGTGGTTGGTGTCGTCCTTGTCCAGGAACGTGCCGGAGCCGTTGTAGACAAGGGCGATCGGGCCGAGCTTGACCTTGCAGGAGCCCTGGAACGTATCGCCCTCCACGGAGGTGACCGTGGCACCCGGGAAGCACCCGGCCACGCCCTCGATGTCGTTGAACGTCGCCCAGGTCTCCTCGACCGGCGCCGGGACCGTGAACCTATGCGTCAGCTCCACGCTGTCAGCTCCCTGCTGCGGCGAGCACGGCCCGCCGGGTCAGCACCGTGGCGAGGTGCCGGCGGTAGTCGGCGTCACCGTTGAGGTCCGAGGGCGGGTTGGTGCCCTCTGCCGCCGCCGCGCATGCGTTGCGAACGGCCTCGTCGGTGGCCGGCTGTCCGGTCAGCGCCTGCTCCACGGCCGTCGCGCGCAGTGGGGTGGAGCCCATGTTGGTCAGCCCGATGCGGGCCTCGGAGATGGTGCCGCCCTCCGCCTTCACCGTTGCGGCGACCGCCACGATCGGCCACTGGTGGGCGACCCGCACGAACTTCTCGTAGTGCGCCCCCCAGCCGGTGTGCTTCGGGATCCGGATCTCGGTGAGGAGCTCGCCCTCCTGGATCGCGGTCTCGAAGAGATCGACGAAGAACTCGTCGGCGCTCACCGTGCGCGAGCCACCAGTGCCCTGGATCACGAACTCCGCGCCCAGCGCGAGCGCCGGTGCGCCCAGGTCGCCGGCCGGGTCGGCATGCGCGAGTGCGCCGCCGAACGTGCCCCGGTGCCGGATCTGCGCGTCGGCGAGGTGGTGGACCGCCTTGTGCACCAGCGTCGCGTGCTGCTCGATCAGCGGGTCGGTCGCGACGTCGGCGTGCCGGGTCATGGCACCGACGACGATCGCGTCGCCGTCCTCGCGTATGCCGCGGAGCGCGTCGATCTTGCCGAGGTCGACCACCACCTCCGGCGCGTTGAGCCGCATCCGGAGCACCGGCAGCAACGACTGCCCACCGGCGAGGACCTTGGCCTCGTCACCGTGCTCGGCGAGCAGGCCGAGGGCCTCCTCGACGCTCGTGGGAGCGAAGTACTCGAACTGTGCGGGGATCACTTGCCTGCTCCGTCCGTGCGGTCTGCGGTATCGGCGGTGTCGAAGTGCGGGGCCGCGTCGGAGGCCTCGGTGTCCTCGCGCTTCCCGTCGTTCGAGTGGATCGCCTTCCACACCCGCTGCGGGGTGCACGGCATCACGACGTCGTTGACTCCGAAGCTGCGGATGGCGTCGACCACGGCGTTCACCACGGCCGGTGTGGACGCGATCGTGCCCGCCTCGCCCACGCCCTTGGTGCCCAGCGTGTTGGTCAGCGACGGCGTCGTCGTGTGCCCGACGTCGTAGCTGATCAGGTCGGCGGCGGTCGGGACCAGGTAGTCCACGAAGGACGCCGAGACGAGGGTGCCTGCCTCGTCGTGCACCGCCTCCTCGAACAGCGCCTGCGAGATGCCCTGCACCAGGCCACCGTGCACCTGCCCGTCTACGATCAGCGGGTTGATCACGTTGCCGATGTCGTCGACGCAGGTGTACTTGCGCATCGACACCTGACCGGTCTCCGTGTCCACCTCCACCGCGCACAGGTGTGTGCCGTGGGGGAAGTTGAAGTTGATCGGGTCGTACGTCGCGTCGGAGTCGAGCGACGGCTCCATCCCGTCCGGCAGGTTGTGCGCGGCGAAGACGGCGCCGGCGATGTCGGCGATCCCGACGCCCTGGTCGGTGCCCCGGACCGAGAAGTTCCCGGCCGAGAACTCGATGTCGTCGACCGACGCCTCGAGCAGGTGTGCCGCGACGGGCTTGGCCTTCTCGATCACCTTGTCGGTGGCCTTGACCAGTGCCTCGCCGCCGACGACCAGCGACCGCGACCCGTAGGTGTCGAGGCCCTTGGCCGCCACCTGGGTGTCGCCGTGCAGGACCTCCACGTCGTCGAACGGCACGCCGAGCCGGTCGGCCACGATCTGGCTGAAGGCCGTCTCGTGCCCCTGCCCGTGGGCGCTCGCGCCGGTCACCACCTCGACCTTGCCGGTGGCCAGCATCCGCACACTCGCGTGCTCCCAGCCGCCGGCGCCGTAGTCGAGGGAGCCCAGCACCCGCGAGGGAGCCAGGCCGCACATCTCGGTGAACGTCGAGACACCGATGCCGAGCTGCACCGGGTCGTTCGACTCGCGACGCCGCTTCTGCTCAGCACGCAGCTCGTCGTACCCGAAGGCGGCCTTGGCCTTCGCGGTCGCGGCCTCGTAGTTCCCCGAGTCGTACTCCAGGCCGGCGACGGTGGTGAACGGGAACTCCTCGTGGGTGATCCAGTTCTTCTCGCGCACCTCAAGCGGGTCGACGCCGAGCTCGACCGCGAGCTCGTCCATGAGCCGCTCGATCGCGAACGTGGCCTCCGGTCGGCCGGCCCCGCGGTAGGCGTCGGTCCAGGTCTTGTTGGTGAGCACCGTCTGGCAGGAGAAGTGGTACGCCGGGAACTTGTAGATGGCGTTGAACATGAAGGCGCCCAGCACCGGCACGCCGCCACCGACCAGCGACACGTACGAGCCCAGATCGGCCAGCAGCTCCACCTTCAGGCCGGTCACGGTGCCGTCCTTCTCGGCGGCCAGGGTCAGCTTCTGCCACTGGTCGCGACCGTGGTGGGCCGCCATCAGCGACTCGGAGCGGGTCTCGGTGTACTTCACCGGACGGCCGAGGCGCCGCGCGAGCGCCATCGCGATCCATTCCTCCGGGTTCGTCTGCAGCTTGCCGCCGAAGCCACCGCCCACGTCGGGCGCGATCACGCGCAGCTTCGACTCCGGGATGCCCATCGTCGCGGCGAGCGCGAACCGCAGGATGTGCGGGATCTGGGTGGCGGACCACATGGTGATCTGCTCTCCGGTGGGGTCGACCACCACGGAGCGGGGCTCCATGAACGCCGGGATCAGCCGCTGCTGGCGGTACTCCCGCTCGATCACGATGCCGCCGTCACGCGCCTTGCTGATCGCCTCCTCGACGTTGCCGCCGGTGCCGGCCTCGCCGGAGTCGAACACCCAGAGCGCCGACTTGTTGGTGCCCAGGTCGGGGTGCGCGAGCACCTTGTCCTCCGCGGCCTCCTTGAGGTCGATCGCGGCAGGGAGCTCGTCGTAGTCGACGTCCACGAGCTCGGCGGCGTCGCGTGCCTCGGCGGCGGTGCGGGCCACGACCACGGCCACGATCTCGCCGGCGAACGTGACCCGGTCGATCGCGACCGGGGTGTGCACGGGAGCCTTCTGCTCCGGGGTGATCGGCCAGGCGTTGATCAGGATGCCCTGCACGTCCGCGATGTCGGGCCCGGTGACCACGGTGACGACGTTCGGCGCGGCCTTCGCGGCCTCGGTCTCGATGTTCGTGATCTTCGCGTGGGCGAAGGGACTGCGCACCATGGCCAGGTGCAGCATCCCGTTGAGCTGGATGTTGTCGGTCCACCGGGTGCGCCCGGTGATCAGCCGCTGGTCCTCCTTGCGGCGCCGGTCCCGCCCGATCTCCTTGACGGCCTGAGGTGCCGCCTCGGCCTCGTCGGTGACGGTCATGCGTTCACCTCCTGCCCGGACGCGGTCTGCACCGCGCGCACGATGTTGTGGTACCCGGTGCAGCGGCAGAGGTTGCCCTCGATGCCCTCCCGGATCTCGGCCTCGGTGGGCTTCGGGTTGTCGTTCAGCAGGTCGACCGTCTGCATGATCATCCCCGGGGTGCAGAAGCCGCACTGGAGCGCGTGGCACTCGTGGAAGGCCGCCTGCACGGGGTGCAGCTCGCCGTTCTGGGCGAGCCCCTCGATCGTGGTCACCTCGGACCCGTCGGCCTGGACCGCGAGCACGTTGCACGACTTCACGCTCTGGCCGTCGAGGTGGACGGTGCACGCGCCACAGTTGCTGGTGTCGCAGCCGATCACGGTGCCGGTCTTGCCCAGCTTCTCGCGCAGGTACTGGACGAGCAGCATGCGGGGTTCGACGTCGTCGGAGACCAACTCTCCGTCGACGGTGATCTCGATCTTGGTCATGAAGCCACTCCCGGGGGTCTGCAGACGTGTCCGACGGTCCGAACCTAGGACCGGAGGGTTGGCGAAAGGTTGGTCAGTTCGTGAGCGGCGTCACACCGTGGCGCCGTCCCGGAGCCACGTCCCCGGAGACCGCGTAAGTCGGTCGCGGCGGGTCAACTCCCGGTGGCACCATCTGGGTTCGTGACCTGGCGAGACCGGCTCCGCGGCATGCGCGTCGACCTGACGCCGCTGCGCACCCGGCGCGACTTCCGGCTGCTGTTCCTGGCCGGGACCGTGTTCTATCTCGGCGCGATGGTGAGCTACGTCGCGATCCCGTTCCAGGTCTACGCAATCACCGGCTCCAACCTGGCGGTCGGCCTGATCGGGCTCGTGGAGCTGGTGCCGCTGGTCGTCTTCGGCCTGTACGGCGGGGCCCTGGCCGACCACGTCGACCGGCGCCGGCTCCTGATCGCGACCGGCGTCGCGCAGGCCGCGTTCACCGCCGTCCTGGCCGTCAACGCGTTCGCCGGCCACCCGCAGGTGTGGGTGCTGTTCGTGGTCTCGGCGTTCCTGTCGGCGGCGTCCGCGCTGCAGCGCCCGTCCCGCGAGGCGCTGATGCCCCGCACGGTCGCCCACGGTGAGCTCGTGGCCGCCAACGCGCTGATCGGCCTGGGTATGCAGGTCGGCGTGCTCGTCGGCCCGGCGATCGGCGGCCTGCTGATCGCCTTCGTCGGGATCGGCTGGTGCTTCCTGGTGGACATCGCCGGCCTCGTGGTCGCCACGCTCCTGTACGTCGCGATGCGCTCCTACCCCCACCGCGCCGAGACCACGCCGCCGAGCCTGACCGGCATCGGTGAGGGCGTCCGCTACGCGGTAGCGCGGCGCGACCTGCTCGGCACCTACCTCGTCGACATCGCCGCGATGCTGCTGGCGATGCCGGTGGTCCTGTTCCCGGCGCTCGCGCAGGACGTGTTCCACCGGCCGGAGGTGCTCGGGCTCCTCTACTCCGCGGAGACGGTGGGTGCGCTCGTGGCCACCGCCCTCAGTGGCTGGACGGCGCGGGTGCAGCGCCACGGGCGGGCGATCGTGGTCGCGGCGGCGTTGTACGGCGCCTGCGTCGCGGCCGCCGGGCTGATGCCGAACGTGCTGCTGTTCGCCCTGTTCATCGCCCTGTCGGGCGCGGCCGACATGGTCTCGGGCATCTTCCGGACCACGATCTGGAGCCAGACCATCCCCGAGAACATGCGCGGCCGGCTGGCCGGGATCGAGATGCTCTCCTACTCCGTCGGTCCGCTCGCCGGCCAGGTGCGCGCCGGCCTGGTCGCCGACGTGTGGTCGGTGCGTGCCTCGATCGTCAGCGGCGGCATCGCCTGCGTCGCCGGGGTGACGATCACGGCCGCGATGCTCCGCGACTTCTGGTCCTACGACGCGCGCACGGACGAGCACGCCGTCGCCGAACGGGCGATCCGGGCCACGAGCGAGGGGCCCGATGTCACCGACGCGCTGCCGCGAGCCGACCCTTGAGCAGCGCCTTCGTGGGGTGGTGCTGGCCGTCGAGCACGGCCAGGCAGACCTCGAGCACCTCGGTGTCGTAGGGCGCGATCTCGCTGTAGCGCACGACGGCGTCGGGCTGCGGGTCGCTCATGAGTGCCTCGCGCACCGCGACCGCGACATAGTCCGCGAGCTCGGTCAGGGCCGGGGAGTTCGTGCCCGGGAGCAGGTCGCCGCCGTAGGCCGCGACCGCCGCCCGCACCTTGCCCTGCCGGATCAGGCCGATCACGGCGTCGACGTCGAGGTTGACCGGCATCATCAGCCGGTAGGGGCGTGACGAGAGCTGGCCACCGAGCGCCGAACGCAGGTGGGAGACCTCGGCCTTGAGCGTCGACAGGGTCACCAGCTGGTCGCCGTAGAGCAGCGCGTGGAGGTGCTCGAGCGACAGCCCCTCGGGGTGCATCGCGAGCAGGGCGAGGATCTCGGTCTGCCGCCGGTTGAGCAGCAGCCGCTGGCCGTCGAGCCGGGCCTCGGCCGCTCCCAGCAGGTGCAGCGACAGGCCCGGCCGGTCGTCGGCGACCTCCCGCGGGGTGCGGGGGTGGCTGCTCGTGTCGGGCATCGCGGTCTCGATCAGCCGGGCCATGACACGCGCGGTCGCCAGCCCGATCGGGTGGGTGCGGTCCCAGGTCGTCGACAGGTCGATCACGCCGAGCTGCTCACCCGTCGCCGGGTCGTGCACCGGCGCGGCCCAGCACACCCAGTTGTGCACGATCGACGCGTAGTGCTCGGCGCTGAACACCATCGACGGCGCACCGACCCGGTTGGCGAGGTCGAGGGCGTTGGTGCCGACACTCGCGTCGTCCCAGCGGCCACCGGGCACGAAGTTGACGCTCTCTGCCTTGCGGCGCATGACGCGCCCGCCGTACGTCCACAGGACGCGGGTCTCGGCGTCGGTCACCGCGATCACGAGGTCGCCGTCCTCGGCCGTGCGCCGGAGGTCGGACTCGACGCGGGAGACGGCGGTCTGCAGCGGGGATCCGTTCCAGAAGGCGGCGGTCTCGGACTCGTCGGCCAGTGGCGCCTCGGTCACCTCGCTCGTCAGGGCCGCCCTGGAGCGCTGCCAGCTGTGCAGGATCTCGGGCCGGACCAGCCCCTCGGCTCCGTCACCCTGCTCGACGAAGGCCGTCCACGCGCGCACTGCGTCGACACGACGACCCTGCAGGTCGGTGTGGTCTGTCGGCATCAACGCTCCCCTGGAAGTGCCCCCACCGTCACGCTAGCCGAGGGGTCAACACCGTGAGACGCGTGCCTCGACGGCAAGCCGCCCCGGCGCAGCGACGGGAACCCCCGGAGCCGCGGAAGGAGCGCGCGTGGTGACCGGGCCCGTGCGGCACCCCACCACACACCGGCGCCGTAGGCGAGGTCGTCGAGGCGGCGGGCGGCGACGTAGCGGGCCGGGTCCAGCCGCGGGGCCGTATGCCGGTGGTCGGCCAGGCCGTCCGCGACCGCGGCCACCAGCACCGCACGCCGGAGGCGGGGCGACCCGATGCAGGCGACCGCAGCGACCGGCCAGTAGTGCCGGGTCAGGGCCGCGCCGGTCTGCCATCCGGCCGCCACGGCACCCTCGAGCGTCAGCGCCGCAGCGGCGCGCACCGGCCGGTCGCTGCGTTCGAGTCTCGACGCGCGTCGCCGACGGTCGCCACGCCCAGGGCGCCGGCCGCGACCGGCAGCGACCAGCGGTGCTGCGCGAGCAGCGCCGCGGAGACCACGGCCGTCCACGGCGTCACCACCATCGGGCTGACCGCGCCCGCGGTGCCGGGCGGCGAGCGCAGCGGCCGAGGTGCCGTAGAACGCCTTGCGGCGCAGCCACTCGCCGAGGTGCGTACGGTGCTGGTGCCGCACGGTCGCGGCGGGCTCGTAGCGCACGCCCCACCCGGCGCCGAGCAGCCGCCAGACCAGGTCGACGTCCTCGCCGACGCGCATCCGCTCGTCGAAGCCGTCTCCGAGCGCGTCGACGCGAGCCAGCAGGCAGGCGCTGGGGAGGTACGACACCGCTCCGTGGATGCGGACCGCCGCGGGGCGGGCGCCGAGGTCGAGCGAGGAGCGAACCTGCTCGTAGCGCTCCAGCCAGCCGTCGTCGTCGCGAGGGACAGAGCCGAGGATCCGCGGCGCGACCACCGCGAGCGCCGGGTCGTCGAGGTGCCGGCGCAGCGTGCCGAGCCAGCCCGGCTCCGGCACCACGTCGGAGTCGCAGAAGGCAGCGAACGCCGTGTCGACGCGGCGCAGGCCGGTGTTCCGCGCGGCGGCCGGACCAAGGTTGCGGCGATGTACGACGAGCCGTGCTCCGTGGCGGTCGGCGACCTCCGCCACCGCGTCCGGGTCGCCCGAGCCGTCGTCGACGACCACTACCGGGACAACCGACGGTAGGGAGCCCAGCAGCAGGTCGAGCGTGGCGGGCCGGTCCTGCACCGGAACCACGACGGTGACGTCGTCGACGTCAGCGTCCGCAGCCGCCTGATCCGGCCACCACGGGTCGGCGAAGCCACGGTCGAGCAGCAGCCGGACGACCCGGCCCACCAGTGGTCCGTCACCCACCCGGCCGGGCAGCCCCGCGACGACCCCGGTGGCCTCCGGCGCGAGGAACAGCACCGAGCCCGCCGTACCACCGACGAGGGTGCGTCCGTCGTCGCAGACCCGGGTGCGGTCGGAAAGCCGTGCACCGAAGGCGTCCGGGAGCCGACGCTCCACCGGCTGCGGCACCGGCCAGGGCACGGAGTGGAGCGGGGACGGCATCGGTCTCAGCGCGTGACGGCGTGCCGCTCGCCGGCGTCGAGGCGACCGTCGGGACCGATGCCGCGGCCGGCGATCTCGCGTGCTACGCGGTTGACGACCTGCTCGAGCAGGCGACGCCCCTCATCGGCGCTGGCCCCGGTCGGGTCGCCGAGCACGCCGCTGCGGGACACCGCGCGCACCCCGTCCGCGCGCAGGGCCGGCATCAGCTCCTGGATCGGGGTGGTCGTGCCCGGCGCCAGCAGGTCGACGCGCACCGTCCAGGGTGCGAGGAACTGGAGGAGCGAGGTCTCCGTCAGGCCCGCGTGCGCGTCGGCACCTGGCACCGAGCAGTCCGTCCAGGACACCGGCCGGCCCTCCCCGCGCAGCTGCTCGACGGCCGTGCGCACGGGGAGCGCGTTCCCGCCGTGGCCGTTGACGAAGACCAGATCGCCCGCCCAGCGGCAGGCCGAGCGACCGAGCTCGACCAGCATCAGGCCGAGCGCCTCGCGGCCGATCGAGATGGTGCCCGGGAAGCCCTCGTGCTCGCCACTCGCGCCGTAGCCGACGGCCGGTGCGACGAGCACATGGCGGCCGTCGTCCACCAGCCGCCGGGCCACCTCCTGGGTGACCGAGGTGGCGATCATCGTGTCGGCGCCGAGCGGCAGCGCCGGGCCGTGCTGCTCGGTCGACCCGACCGGCACCAGCAGCAGCGGCCGGCTGCCGTCGAGCACGGGCCACCGGTGCTGGGCCAGGGAGGGGACCTCGGTCATGCGAGCGGGTTCTCGTCGCACATCGCGCTTGGGCGGCGACGCAGCAGGGTCACGGGCACCGGCGCGTTGCGGACCGGGCCGGTGTGCGAGTGGTCGCGGGAGCCGTCCGGTCGGGTCCGCTCCCCCGCGAGCGCGTCGGCCGCGTTGCCCTTCACACACTCGGGATCGGGTCCGTCCAGGGGGAGGCCGGTGAAGAACTTGGCCGCCATGCACCCGCCCCGGCACGTGTCGTACGCCGAGCACGTGGTGCAGGCGCCGCCGGTCTGCGGGCTGCGCAGCTCCTGGAAGAGCGGCGCGTGCTTCCAGACGGTGTCGAAGCCGCCGAGGTCGCGGACGTTGCCGGCCAGGAACCGGTCATGGATCGCGAACGGGCAGGCGTAGACGTCGCCTACCGGGTCGACGAGGCACACGACCCGTCCCGCGCCGCACAGGTTGAGGCCGGGGAGGGGTTCGCCGTAGGCCGCGAGGTGGAAGAAGGAGTCACCGGTCAGCACCTGGTCGCCGTGCGCCATCAGCCAGTCGTAGAGCGCGCGCTGCTGCTCGGGGAGCGGATGCAGGTCCTCCCACACGTCGGCGCCGCGACCCGAGGGGCGGAGCCGCGTGAGCCGGAGCTGGGCGCCGTAAAGGTCGGCGATCGCCTTGAACTCGTCGAGCTGGCCGATGTTGTGGCGCGTGCACACCACCGACATCTTGAAGTCCTTCATCCCGGCGTCCCGGAGGTTGGCCATCGCCCGCATCGCGGCGTCGTACGTGCCCTCGCCGCGGACCGCGTCGTTGACCTCGGCGGTCGCACCGTCGAGGGAGACCTGCACGTCGACGTAGTCGGTGGCAGCCAGCCTTGCGGCGCGCTCGGGGGTGATCCGGAAGCCGTTGGTGGAGAACTTCACGCCGACGTGATGTGCCACCGCGTAGTCGAGGAGCTCCCAGAAGTCCGGTCGCACCGTCGGCTCGCCGCCGCCGATGTTGACGTAGAAGACCTGCATCCGCTCGAACTCGTCGATCAGCGCCTTGCACTCCGCCGTCGTCAGCTCGTCGGGGTCACGACGTCCCGACGAGCTCAGGCAGTGCACGCAGGCGAGGTTGCAGGCGTAGGTGAGCTCCCAGGTCAGGCAGATCGGCGCGTCGAGGCCGTACTCGAACTGTTCGACGAGCGTCATCGTCATGGGCTGCGCTCCTCGATCAGTCCGCCGTCGGCGAGGGTGCCGAGGGCCTGGAGGTACGCCGCCCGTTCGCGCTCGGCGACTCCGGCTCCGGACAGCGCGTCACCGACCGTGGTGCTCTCACCGAGGCGTCGTACGACGTCGACGAGCGTGGGCGTCTTCAGGAAGCTGAGCTTGCGGGTGTGGAAGTCGTAGGCCAGCGCACCGAACCGCTCGGGACGCAGCGCGACCGAGTCGGACAGCCGCCAGGCCGCGGCCTCGTGGACGGGCACGGCGGTCAGTAGACGCCGCACATGCCGTCGATGGACACCTCTTCGACCAGTGCCCCAACGTCGAGATCGGTGTCCGGGATCTCCTGCTCGGTGGTCTCCTCGGGATCGGTCATGGGCTCCTCCTCGGTGGTGGGTGTCGCACTTTCGGGTTGTCAGATGGCGCCGAGCTTGGAGGCCGCGTAGACCGCCTCCGCCCGGCTCGATGCGCCCAGCTTGCGCAGGATGTTGCCGACGTGGAACTTCGCGGTGGTCTCGGAGATGAACAGGCGGCCACCGATGTCACGGTTGGAGCAACCGTGCGCCAGCAGCGCGAGGACCTCGGTCTCCCGCGCGGTGAGCGTGCACTCGGGAAGGGTGCCGCGCTTGACCTCGACGGCAGGCTCCTGCCCGGGCCGGGCCTCGTCGTGGCGCCGCTGCGCCAGGTGGTGCAGCGCGACGCCGGTCCGGTACTGCTCCGCGGTGTGCAGCGAGACGCCCGCCTGGTTGGCGAGGATCCGCAGCACGCACAGGTCTCCCGACTCCAGGTCGACGTCACCGCAGCTCAGGCTGAGGCTGCCGATCGGCCGACCCTCGAGGCTCATCGGCACCCGCACCCACCGCTCGTCGCTGCGCACCAGGTGGCCGGCCCGGATCGCGGCCAGCTCGCGTCGCACGAACGCCGGCAGGACGTCGGGCTCCCGCACCCGCCCGCACGCGTCGGCGACCATCGACCGGGGTCCGGCACTGCTGAGCTGGCCGTCGGCCAGCGCCAGCACCGTCCAGTCCGCATCCACGTGGTGCCCGGCGGCGCGGACCACCTGCTGCAGGAGACCGCGCGGGCCTTCGACCGGACGGACCAGCGACCGCGAGATCGAGTCCATCGCCCGGACCGCGCTGCGCAGACGCGCCTCGGAGAGCGGCGTCCCGGCGGTTGCCGCGCCGGGCCCGTGCGTGCCCAGAGCCATGCGCGGCGACAGGGTCGTCATCCCACCTCCCGATCTGTGACGCCAGCCACAGTGCGCGACGGAGGGTTGCAAAATGGTTGGTCGGTCTCAGGGAAGCGGGTGCTGCCCGACCCTGACCTCGGCGCCGTTCAGGTCCGGCCCGCCGTCGTCGCAGACCCGGGCCACGGTTGCCGCGACCTCCTCCGGCTCGTACGGGCGGCCGCCGGGGAGGTCCGCGGCCAGCGGGTCCGACGAGTCGAGCCCGTACAGCGCCACCGGTCGCATCGAGCATCGGGGTGCGCGTCGCGTCGGGCGACACCGCGACGGCGTTCACGCCGGTGCCGGTCAGGTCGGCGGCCAGGCCGCGCACCAGGCCGAGGACCGCGTGCTTGACGGTGGTGTACGCCGCGAGGTGGAAGAGCCCCTCGCTGGCGGCGGCCGAGGCGACGGCGACGAACCGGCAGCGGGACGGGTCCGGCCCGCTCAGCAGGTGCGGTACGACGGCGGTCGCGGTGTGCCAGACGCCGAGCACGTCGGTCCGCCAGAGGGTGTCGAGGTCGGCCGGCGGCGTCTCCCAGAGCGGGCGCCCGCCGGCGATCACGGCCGCCGCGGCGACGCCGACGTCGAGCCGACCGAAGGTGTCGACGGCGTGCCGCGCGGCGGCCCTCATCGCGTGCGGGTCGCGGACGTCGGCCACGAGGGTGGAGACGGTGTCGCTCGCGAGCGTCTCCAGGTCTGCGCGCGTGGCGAGGGGGTAGTCGACACCTGCCAGGCCGTGGGACTCACCGAGGCAGCCGTCGACCGCGACGACGCGCAGCCCGCGGTCGGCGAGGGCGCGCACGGTCGCGGCGCCGATCCCGCGGGCGGCGCCGGTCACGAGGGCGACCCGGTCGTCGGTCAGCGAGGCACTCCGAGCGTGCGGGTGAAGCCGTCGGGCACGAGGATGTCGTCGCGGCGTCAGGTCGTGGATCGAGGAGTGGCCGAGTCCCGAGCAGCGCGGAGTCGATGCCGCCGCGCAGGATGTCGAGCACGTTCTCGACGCCGGCCTGGCCGTTGGCGGCGAGCCCCCACAGGTAGGCGCGACCGATCAGGACCGCCTTCGCGCCGAGGGCGAGCGCCTTGACCACGTCGCTGCCGCGCCGGATGCCGCCGTCGAGCAGCACCTCCACGTCGCTGCCGACCGCGTCGGCGATCGACGGCAGCATCCGGATCGGCGCCGGGGTGCCGTCGAGGTTGTTGCCGCCGTGGTTGGACACCGAGACCGCGGTGACGCCGGCGTCGCGGCGCGGCCAGCGCGTCGTCGACCCGCGAGATGCCCTTGAGCAGGAACGGCCCGCCCCACTCCTCGCGCATCCACGCCACGTCGGCCCACGTCGGGCGGCGGCGTCCCCATCCACGCGCCGTACGCGCCGAAGAAGGTGGGTGCGTCCTCGCCCGGCTCCCGCAGGTTGGGAGTGGTGAGGTCGGGCAGCCCGCCGCTGCGCGCGAAGTCCAGCAGCCAGCGCGGCCGGCGGACCACCTCGGGGGCGAAGGTCACCATGGTCCTCAGGTCGATCTTGTCCGGGATCGACGGGCTGCCCCAGTCGCGACCGTGGCTGAACGACCAGTCCAGGGTGGCGATCAGGCCGACGCAGCCGGCCTCGCGGGCACGCGCCATCCGGCGGGACATCGTGTCCCGGTCGCCCATCCAGTACATCTGGAAGAACGTCTGCGGGTTGGCGGCGACCACGTCCTCCACGGGCTTGCTGGCGAACGAGCTCAGCCCCATCGCGGTGCCGCGCGCGGCCGCGGCCCGCGCGACCGCCACCTCGCCGTCCGGGTGCACCGCCTGCACGCCGGTCGGGGAGATCACGACCGGCATCGAGATGTCCTGCCCCATCACGCGCGTGGCCTGGTCGCGCTTGGCGGACAGGTCGGCGACGTGGGGCGCGAAGCCGAGCTCGCCGTACGCCGCGGTGTTGTCGTCGCACGGACAGGCCGCGCTCGGAGCCGGCGATCAGGGCGCCGTACACGGACTTCGGGAGCCGCTTCTGCGCCCGTCGCTGCGCCTCGGCAACGGACTCGAACCAGCCGGAGCTACCCATGCCCCGACGCTAGCCGGGATCCGCACCGGTGGTGACCCCCCGATCGGACGGGCGCGAGGATCACGCAGGCATCTGCTTCCGCAGGAACCTGATCGTGCGGTCCATCGAGAGCGGCCACTGCGGGATGAAGGCGTGCTCCTCGCCCTGGTAGATCCGCAGGGTGCTCTCGACGCCGGCCTTCTGCAGCAGCCGTTGCGTGGTGCGTGACCAACGGATCGGGCACGAGTCGTCGCTGGTGCCGTGGTGGATCAGGACCGGCTCGGTGATCCGGTCGAAGTAGCTGCGCGAGGAGAGACCGCTCCAGAAGTCCGGGCTCTCGCGAGGACCTCCGAAGCGGCCGAGGAACGCGTTTGCGGCGTCGGGACGCTCGGGGCGCGTCCAGCGGTCGAAGTTGTCGAGGAACGACGAGCTCACGGGTGCGAAGATCACGGCGGCCTTCACCAGACCCGGCCGGACGACGAGCGCGTTGAGCGTGACCCCGCCGCCCATCGACCGGCCCAGCATCGCCACCCGGTCACGGTCGACGTACCGCTCCCGCTTCAGCGCGGCAACGGCGTTGATCGTGTCGCGGGTGTAGCCGAGCCGGGTCTCCCGCGCCACCGGACCGGACGGGTCGGAGCCCGCGTGGCCGCGGTAGTCGGTGTGCAGCACCACGAAGCCGGCGCGGGCCAGCCGGTCCTGTTCGCGGGCCAGGCCCTGCCCGGTGACGTAGATCGAGGGCTCGATGTAGCCGTGGTTGAGGACCACGGCAGGGAACGGTCCCTTCCCGTGCGGCACCAGGAGCACACCGGAGATGCGCAGGTCGCCGCTGCCGTAGGTCACGTCGTAGCGGCGGTAGGCGTCGGTGACCGCGACCTGTCGGAGGCGCCGGATCGGTCCCGCGCGGAGCTTCGCGCGCATCAGGGCCGGGAGTGACACCCGGTTCGGCGACGGCGGCAGGGGTGTGCCGGTCGCACTCGGTGGCGGGGTCGCGCTCTCGCTCCGGCTCGGCGTGGCGCTCGCGCTGCTGCTGGGCGTGGCCGGTCGGGTGGGTGCCGCCTGCTCGGGCTCCCCGCCGCAGCCGGCCAGCAGGGCGACCGCGGCGACGGCGGCGAGGAGGCGGACTGCGGAACCGGGCATGGTCAGTGGTGGATGCGCCCCTCACGCCCGCCGAGCCGGTCACCGGTGCCGCCCCACTGGAGCGCGATGATCTCGGCCGCGATGCTGACCGCGGTCTCCTCCGGCGTACGCGCGCCGAGGTCGAGGCCGATCGGGCTGGACAGCCGGGCGATCTCGTCGTCGGTGACGCCGGCCTCGCGCAGCCGGTCGAGCCGGTCCTCGTGGGTGCGCCGCGAGCCCATCGCCCCGATGTAGGCGACCTCGGGGAGCCGCAGGGCCACCTCGAGCAGGGGGACGTCGAACTTCGGGTCGTGGGTCAGCACGCAGAGCACCGTGCGCGGGTCGACCCGACCGGCCTCGGCCTCGGCCTCGCAGGTAGCGGTGCGGCCAGTCGACGACCACCTCGTCGGCCTCGGGGAAGCGGGAGTTCGTGGCGAACACGGGTCGCGCGTCGCAGACGGTCACGTGGTAGCCGAGGAACGCCCCCACCCGGGCGACCGCGGCCGCGAAGTCGATGGCACCGAACACCAGCATCCGCGGCGGCGGCGCGAACGCCCACACGAACACCCGCATGCCCTCGCCCCGGCGCTCGCCGTCCGGCCCGTAGCCCAGGGTCGCGTTGCGCCCGTGCGCCAGCAGCCCCAGCGCGTCATCCGCCACGGCGTCGTCCGCCCGGTCGCTGCCGAGCGTCCCCGAGACGGATAGTCCGTCACGTCTGGCACCGGAATCGGCGCTCTCGGGGTGCTTTTCGTGACGGACTATCCCGTCCGGGCGTACGACGATCCGCCGGCCGAGCCAGGTCGGGTCGGGGTGCTCGACCACGGTGGCGAGCGCGACCGGACGGCCGGCCTCGATGTCGGCGGCGATCTCGGTCAGCTCGGGGAAGGTCTCCTTGCTGACCTTCTCGACGTACACGTCGAGGATGCCGCCACAGGTCAGGCCGACCGCGAAGGCGTCGTCGTCGGAGATGCCGTAGCGCTGCAGCACCGGCTCACCGGAGCCGACCACCTCGCCGGCCAGCTCGTAGACGGCGCCCTCGACGCAGCCGCCGGACACCGAGCCGACCGCCTCGCCGTCCGGCCCGACCAGCATCGAGGCGCCGGGCGGACGCGGCGCGGACTGGAAGGTGGCGACGACGGTGCCGACGCCGATCGTCTCGCCGGCGTCGTACCAGCGCATCAGCTCGGGGAGCACCTCACGCATCGCCGATCACCTCCAGCACCTGTTCGAAGGACCGCAGCGAGTGCCCGGCGACGAACTCGTGGCAGTACGGGAGCACCGCGAGGATGCCCTGCTGCAGCGGTTCGTAGCCTTCCTTGCCCCGGTGCGGGTTGACCCACACCACCTTGTGCGCGAGTCGGTGGAGCCGCTGCATCTGCTCGCCGAGCTGCGTCGCGTCACCGCGTTCCCAGCCGTCGCTGAACACAACGACGACGGCACCCCGCGCCATTCCGCGGGCGCCCCAGCGGTCGAGGAACGCGCCGAGTGTCTCGCCCAGCCGGGTGCCGCCGGACCAGTCCGGCACCTCGTCACCGGCGCGCACGAGAGCACGCTCGGCGTCGGCGGTGTGCATCGCGCGCGTGATCCGGGTCAGCCGGGTGCCGAGCGTGAACACCTCGGTCGGCGCCGCCTTCCGGTGGGTCGAGCCGATGGAGATCCGGTGGCACAGCCGCAGCAGCGCGTCGGCGTACGGGCGCATGCTCGCCGACACGTCGACCAGCAGCACGACCCGGCGCGGCTGGGTGCCACGGCGACGGTGCACCGTGCGGCCCGGCTCTCCCATCTGCTCCAGGGTGCGGCGCAGGGTGCGGCCGAGGTCGATCTCCCCGCGCCGCCAGGGCGTACGACGGGTGTCGCGGCGCAGCGGCGGACGCGGCCGGAGCGAGCGGATCATCGCGTCGAGCAGCGCCTTCTGGTGCGGCTCGAGCGCGGCCACGTCGCGATGCCGGAGGACCTCGGCGGTGCTGGCCGCGGCGCGCAGCGTCTCGGACTCGCCCGTCGCCCCGTCGCCGGTCTCCTCGTCCGCCGGCAACGGCGAGGCGACCTGCTGCGACTGCTCCCGCGGGATCGAGCGCGGCAGCCCCTCCCGCGAGCCGAACCACGCCTCGAAGACCTGGTCGTAGCGGGCCAGGTCGTCCGGGCCGGCGCACAGCGTCGCGCGGCCGGACCAGTAGGTGTGCCGGCGGTCGTCGACGCCGACCAGGGACGTCGCGGTGAGGAAGGTGGTGGCCCGGTCGTGCGTGACCGGCACCCCTGCGCTGCGCAGCGCGCGGGTGAAACCGAGCAGGATCTCGTCGGGCGCGTGGAGGGTGGCGTTCATCGCGGGGTGGTCATCGGCTGGCCATCATCCGGTCGAGAGCGTGCTTCACCCGGTCGGCGTCCTCGCGGTACTTCACCACCGCACCCAGCGTGCGGGCCGCCGACTCGAGGTCGAGCTCCTCGACGCCGAGCCGCATCAGCGCCCGCGCCCAGTCCAGGGTCTCGGCCACCCCGGGCGGCTTGAGCAGCTGCTCGGAGCGGAGCTGCTGCACCATGCCCACGACCTGGCGGGCCAGCGTCTCGCCGACCTCGGGCTCGCGGCTGCGGACGATGGCGACCTCGCGGTCGAGGCCCGGGTGGTCGATCCAGTGGTAGAGGCAGCGCCGCTTGAGCGCGTCGTGCAGCTCGCGGGTGCGGTTGGAGGTGAGGACGACGAACGGCGGCGTGGCCGCCGCGACCGTGCCGAGCTCGGGGATGCTCACCGACCAGGTCGAGAGCACCTCGAGCAGGAACGCCTCGAACTCGTCGTCGGCCCGGTCGACCTCGTCGATCAGCAGCACCGCGGGACTCTCCCGGAGCGCCCGGAGCACCGGCCGGGCGAGCAGGAACCGCTCGTCGAACAGCGACTTCTCCGCCTCGGTCGGGTCGAGCTCACCGGCCCGACTGGCCGCCTCGAGCGTGCGCAGGTGCAGGATCTGGCGCGGGAAGTCCCAGTCGTAGAGCGCCTGGCTGGCGTCGATGCCCTCGTAGCACTGGAGCCGGATCAGCGGCACGTCGTACACCTGGGCCATCGCCTCGGCGAGTGCCGTCTTGCCGGTGCCTGGCTCGCCCTCGAGGAGCACGGGCCGCTGCATCTGCTCGGCCAGGAAGACGACCGTCGCCAGCGCATCGTCGCCGAGATAGCCGGTCGACGCGAGTGCGTCGTTCACGGCCTGCGGTGAGTCCATGCCCGCAACGCTACTCAGCGGGAGGTTGGTCGCGGGTTGGGGCCGAGTCCACGTCGCGGCCGGTGGCGAGGTCGCCGCACTCGACCTCGGTGTGCGGGTGGGAGCGCAGGTAGTCGCGTGCTCCCTTGTCGCCCTCGCTGACGGCGAGCACGCCCGGCCAGTGCGTCGCGACCGAGCAGCACCGGGTGCCCCGGCACGCCGTCGTACGCCGCCCGGGCGAGCACGTCCTCGGTCGTCCGGCTCCGCCAGCACCCGGCGTACGACGTCACGACCGACGTCGGGAAGGTCGACCAGGGTGACCAGGCACCGGGTCTGCTCGCCGTGCGTGGCCTGACCGAGCCCGGCGGCCAAGGACGCGCCCATGCCCTCGGCCCAGTCGTGGGCCACCACGATCGTCACGTCGTACGCGTCGAGCAGCGGGAGAGCCTCGTCGGCACGCGCGCCGAGCACGACCACGACCCGGTCACAGTCGGCGAGGCTCTCGACCGAGCGCACCAGCCAGTCGTCGACCAGCGCCTTGGGCCGCCCCATCCTGGTGCCCGCGCCGGCTGCGAGCAGGAGTCCGAGCGTGCTCACAGCCGGTAGGCCCGACGGGCGTTGTCCCGGGCAACCAGCCCGGCGACGTACGAGCGCGTCGGCGGCGGTCATGTCGCCGGCGGCCACCAGGTCGGCCAAGGCACCGCCGAGCCCGTCCCGGAAGAGGACGGCGGCCAGCAGGTACAGCTCGGCCAGCCCGTAGGCGTCGGAGGAGAACAGCAGCTTGCCGAACGGCACCAGCTCCAGGGTCTCGCGCACGATCGCGGCCGAGGCGGCGCCGGAGTTGTGCACGGCCAGGCCGAGGTCCATGAACACGTGGTCGAAGACCTGGGCGAGGTAGGCAGCGTTGCGGTGGTAGGGGTAGTTGTGGAGAAGCAGCACGGGCACGCCGCGTTCCTCGGTGGCGCGCAGGAAGTCCGTCAGCCGCAGCGGGTCGCATGCGAGCAGGTCCAGGTCGCTGTCGCCGTAGCCGACGTGGAACTGCAAGGGCAGGCCGAGCTCGATCGCCGTGTGCGCCAGCCAGGCACTCACCGTCATGCTCGCGATCCGCGCCGGGCGGACCCCGGCCAGCGCCTTGTCGAGCTGCGCCGGGGTCGGCTTGGTCGCGGGCAGCGCCAGGCCGACGCGGTACGCCGCGATGCTCTTCGCGCCGACCGCCCGCGAGACCTCCAGCCGTTGCCGGACCTCCCCCGGGAAGTCCGCGGTGCCGGCGGCGAGCACCTCCTCGGCGATGCGTTCCAGCCGGACCACCTCGCGGCCGGCCCCGCCGGCGAGCCCGGCGAGGTCCTCGGGCGTGCAGACCTTCTCCGGCGTGAGCCCGGTGTCGACGAGGAACTCCTCGATGCCGGACGCCGCGACCATCCGACGGTTGACCTCCGCGAACCCCAGCGCCGTACGGCGAGCGAGGTACTCCTCGGCGGTGGCCAGCGCCTCCAGGTCGAGCAACGGCGCGCAGTGCCGCCGGATCGCCAGCCCCAGCATCGAGTCGAAGAGGGTGGTGCCGAGTGGCGACGGCCGTGTGGCCTCGTTCATCAGCGCCTCGAAGCCGGCGCGGTCGAGGTCCTCGACGACCAGGCCGTGGCAGTGGTGGTCGACCAGCGGGCCGAGGTCGACGGTCACCTTGGGAGTCTGTCGGCGGCCCTATTCTTTGTCCAGATCACGACCGGGAGCCTCGGCGCCCTTGTCCCGGAGGAGCTCAGGTGGATCTCGCCGCACGCGAAGAACGCTCGAGACGAGCCGAGGCCCTGGTGCCCGAGCTCGCGGAACGTGGTGTGGTGGCGGTTGCGACGAGCTTCGTGGACAACGCCGGGATCTCACGGGCCAAGGCCGTGCCCCTCGACCGGCTACCGTCGCTCGCGGCGTGGGGCGTGGGGTTCTCCACCGCGTTCGACTACTTCCGCTTCGACGACTGGGTCGCGGCGCCGTCGTCTGGTGAGGGACCGGTGGGCGACCAGCGGATCGTGCCCGACCTCGAACGGCTCGTGGTGCTCGCCGCACAGCCAGGCTGGGCCTGGGCGCCGGGCGAGCGGTTCACGCAGAGTGGCCACGCGCACGACAAGGACAGCCGGCTGCTGCTGCGCCGGCTGGTCGACGAGCACGCCGAACGGGGGCTCACGTTCCGGTGCGCGTTCGAGATCGAGTGGGTGGTCTCCACCGGTGACGGCGACGCGTTCTCCCCCGCCGTCAGCGGCCCGGCCTACGGTCTGTCCCGGCTCGGCGCGGCGGCCGACTACGCGCGCGAGGTGCTCGCTGCCCTCGCGGCCCAAGGGATCGCGGTCGAGCAGTACCACCCGAGTACGCCCCCGGACAGTTCGAGGTCTCCGTGGCGGCCGAGTCCCCGGTGCACGCCGCCGACACCTCCGTGCTCGTGCGCCAGACGATCCGGTCCGTCGGCCAGCGGCACGGGTTCCGCACGTCGTACTCCCCGAAGGTCGACACCGCCGGCGTCGGCAACGGTGGTCACGTGCACCTCAGCCTCTGGCGCGGGGGTCGGAACCTGATGGCGGGCGGTACGTCGACGTACGGGCTCACCGACGAGGCGGCGGCGTTCGCCGGAGGAGTGCTCGCGCACCTCCCGGCGCTGCTCGCGATCGGTGCGCCCGGCGTGGCGTCGTACCTCCGGCTCGTGCCGCAGCACTGGGCCGGTGCCTACCGCTGCTGGGGCCTGGAGAACCGCGAGGCCGCTGTGCGGATGGTCACCGGCTCCGCCGGGAGCGAGGCCTGGGCGGCGAACCTCGAGCTGAAGTGCGTCGACCTGCAGGCCAACCCCTACCTCATGCTCGCCGGGCTGCTGGCCGCGGGCGCCGACGGCATCGACCGGCGCGCCGCACTGCCCGACCCGATCGAGGTCGACCCAGCGGCGCTGGGCGAGGAGGCGCTTGCCGCCCGCGGGATCGACCGGCTCCCCGGCAGCCTCGCGGAGTCGCTCGCCGCCTTCCGCCGCGACGATGCCCTCCGGGCCGCGTTCGGAACCCCGCTCGTCGACGCGATCGTCGCGGTCCGCGAGTCGGAGCTCGAGCTGTTCGAGGGCGCCGCGCCCGAGCAGGTTGCCGACGCCACCCGCTGGGCGCACTGAGAAGGCAAAACTCGCATGCGCCCTGTCGGTAGGCGCTGACATGCTTGTCGAGTGACCACAGCACCGCCCAAACCCCCGCTCAGCGGCCTTCTGGCACGACCTGCCGCGCGAGGGCAAGCTGCTGCTGTCGGTGGTGGTGTTCGAGTTCATCGGCACCGGCCTGGTGCTCCCGTTCTGGGTGGTCTACCTGCACGAGGTCCGCAGCTTCAGTCTGAGCACGACGGGGCTGCTGCTCGGCATCCAGCCGCTGACGGGGCTGCTCGCCGTCGGGCCCGGGGGCGCGATCATCGACCGCCTGGGGGCGCGCCGGGTGCTCGTCGCGGCGCTGCTCTTCGTGATCGCCGGTGAGGTGGTGATGGCGTTCGCCGCGACGGTGCCGGTGGCCGCGCTCGGGATGGCGCTGTCCGGGCTCGCGTTCGGGGTCTCGTGGCCGGCGTCGCAGACCATGATCGCCAACGTCGTGCCGTCGGCGATCCGGCAGCGCTACTTCGGGGTCAACTTCAGCCTGCTCAACCTCGGCATCGGGCTCGGTGGCCTGATCGGCGGCGCCTGGCTCGTCGTCGACCAGACCTGGACGTTCCAGGTGATCTACCTGGCCGACGCCGTCACGTTCCTGCCCTCGCTGTTCCTGCTGCTGGTGCCGCTGCGCCACATCGCCGGACGCCCGGAGCGCGACCACGACGACGTGGCCACGCCCAGCTACCGCGAGGTGCTGCGGCTGCCCGGGATCCCGATTCTCACGCTGCTGACATTCGTCGCCTCCTTCGTCGCCTACGCCCAGCTCAACACCGGCCTGCCCGCCTACGCACGGGTCGTCAGCGACGTCTCGACCCAGGGGCTCGGCATCGCGTTCGCCTGCAACACCCTCGTGATCGTGGTGCTCCAGCTGGTCGTGCTCCAGCGCATCGAGGGCAGGCGCCGCACCCGGGTGATGGTGGTGATGGCAATGATCTGGGCGTTCGCCTGGCTGCTGATGGGCGCCTCCGGGCTGGTGCCCGGCACGCTGGGCGCGACCGTGCTGATCGCCGCCTGCGCCTCGGTCTTCGCGCTCGGCGAGACGCTCCTGCAGCCGACGATGCCGGCGATGACCAACGACCTCACCACCGACCGACTGCGGGGACGCACCAACGCACTGACCTCCGGCGCCTTCCAGCTGCCGATGGTGCTCGCGCCTCCCGATCTCGGGATGGCTGATCGGCCACCACCTGCAAGGCACCTACGTCGCGTTGTTGCTGATCGGCTGCGTGCTGGTCGCCGCGGTGGCGGTCGTCGGGCTCGAGCCGCGGATCACACCTGCGGCCAACGGGATCAACATCCCGCCCGAGTCCGACGGACCGGCGACGACCCCGGGGCCGGCCATTCAGCACGCCGATCACTAGAACATCTGTTCGAGACTTGGGTACACTCGGGTCCATGACGGTGGACTTCCAGGCGTCCCTCTTCGACACCCCCACGATCGGCGTCGGGCCGCTGGCCGGCCGGGTCGAGCGTCGCTGGCTGACCCGCGGAGCCTGGGTCGACGTGCTGCCCGGCTGGTTCCAGGGCGCCGACGAGCTGTTCGCCGACGATGCTCAGCGACGTGCCGTGGCGGGCCGAGCAGCGACCGATGTACGACAACGTCGTCGACGTGCCGCGGCTCCTGCATCACTACGGCGTGCGGCGACCCGCTGCCGCACCCGGCCCTGGTCGAGGCACGCGAGGCGCTGAGCGAGCACTACGCCGACGAGCTCGGCGAGCCGTTCGTGACCGCCGGCTGCTGCTACTACCGCGACGGCCATGACTCGGTGGCGTGGCACGGCGACAACATCGGACGCGGCCGCTCCGCGGACACGATGGTCGCGATCGTGTCGTTCGGCTCGCCGCGCAAGCTGGCGCTGCGGCCCGTGGGCGGTCACACCGAGGCGGCGTACCCGCTCGGCCACGGCGACCTGATCGTGATGGGCGGCTCGTGCCAGCGCACCTGGGAGCACGCCATCCCGAAGACGTCACGGCCGGTCGGTCCGCGGGTCAGCGTGCAGTTCCGGCCGCGCAACGTGTTCTAGGGCGCGCGCAGCTCGAAGGCCTCACCCTCGGGCAGGCCGGCGATCTGCTCGCGCACCGCGTCGTACCAGGTGAGCAGCTCCGCGAACGGCAGCTCGCGCAACGACGCGGCCGAAAGGTCCCGGCCCTCCTCCGTGAACGGCGGCGGGTGGGCGGCCAGGCCCCGGTCGAGCGCCAGCACCTCGACGCGCTGCTGCCAGCCAGGCCAGCGGAGCGAGGCATAGAAGTCGTCCAGTCCGTCGCCCGCGAGCAACCAGCGCACGAAAGTGCCGTGGCCGGCGCCGAGGCCGGCCCAGGACAGCGCGTCCGGGCCGAGGTAGCAGACCTCTCCCTCCTGCACGCCGAGTCCGCCGGCGTCGACGGCGAACCGCCCGCCCAGCACGTCGTACCCGACGACCAGCGCGGGTGGGGGCTTCGCGTCCGGACCCGGCGGGTCCAGGCGGTTCGCGGTCGCCAGGTCGGGCAGCCCGTCGTGGCCGCCGCCGAGGATCCGCAGCCAGCCGTGGTCGACGACCAGCCCGCCGCAGGCGCTGGCGAGCGCGCCCAGGGTCGATCGGGCCGAGACCTGCAGCCGCGAGACGACGTCTGCGTCCACGTCGGGCTCGATCGGCAGCACCCGGACGTCGCGCGGGCTCTCGGCGACCGCGCGCTGCACGTCAGGCCAGGCCGGGTCGTCGACCTCGAGCAGCTCGCGGACGGTGCGGACCACGGTCACTCGTCGCGCCACTGCGGCTCCCGCTTGTGGGCGAACGCGGTCGGGCCCTCGACCGCGTCCGGGTGGCCGAAGACCGTCGACATCGCCTCCAGGTTGGCCGCCCACGGGTCGGTCCCGGTCCAGGCGTCGTCCCATTCCGAGCCGCTGGACGCGCCGCCGCGGTACAGCATCCGCTTGGTCTGGCGTACGGCGGTCGGCGCGTTGCCCGCGACCACCTCGGCCAGCGCCAGAGCCGCCGTCAGCACCCGGTCGTGCGGTACCACCCGGTTGACCAGGCCCCAGCCGAGCGCGGTCGCGGCGTCGATCGGCTCGCCGGTGAGCGCGATCTCGGCGGCCCGCTTGACCGGGATCTGGCGCTGCAGCCGGACCAGTCCACCGGCGGCGGCGAACAGCCCTCGCCGCACCTCCGGCAGCCCGAACCGCGCCTCCTCGGAAGCGACCACCAGGTCGCAGGCGAGCGCCAGCTCGGTGCCGCCGCCGAGCGCGTACCCGTTGACCGCGGCCACCACCGGCTTGTCGACCCAGTGCCGCGCGAACCCCGCGAAGCCCCAGTCCTCGTGGCCCTCGGCTCCGATCCACTCGCCCGCGGCCAGCGCCTTGAGGTCGGCGCCGGCGCAGAAGGCGCGGCCGGCCCCGGTCAGCACCAGTACCCGGACCGCGGGGTCGGTCGCGGCCCGCTCGACCCCCTCGCCGAACGCGGTCGAGAGCGCCGCGTTGACTGCGTTCATCACGTCGGGTCGGTTGAGGGTGATGACGGCGACATGGCCCTGCACGTCGTACCGGGCGGCTGGTTCGGTCATGGGCCCACCTTCCCAGAACGCACGAAGGCCCCCGCCGGAGCGGGGGCCTTCGCTGTGGTTCGGTGAGCGGCGGGACTTGGTCGAGGGTTTCGAGACGGCTCGCTCAGCCCGGCGCTGACGCGCCGGTGTGAGCGAGCCTCCTCAACCTGATCGCCTGATCGAGCCCTCGCGCGCTCGGTCTCTGGCGATCAGAAGTCCATGCCGCCCATGCCGCCGGACGGGTCGCCGCCACCGCCGGCGACGGCCTTCTCCGGCTTGTCGGCCACGACGGCCTCGGTGGTGAGGAACAGCGCGGCGATCGACGCGGCGTTCTGCAGCGCCGAGCGGGTCACCTTGGCGGGGTCGATGATGCCGACCTTGATCATGTCGACGTACTCGCCGGTGGCCGCGTTGAGACCGAAGCCGGCCTCCACGTTGCGCACCTTCTCCGCCACGACGCCACCCTCGAGACCGGCGTTGATCGCGATCTGCTTGAGCGGGGCCTCGGACGCGAACTTCACGATCGCGGCACCGGTGGCCTCGTCACCGTCGAGCTCCAGCTTCTCGAAGGCCTTGTCGGCTGCCTGCACCAGGGCCACGCCGCCGCCGGCGACGATGCCCTCCTCGACGGCCGCCTTCGCGTTGCGAACGGCGTCCTCGATGCGGTGCTTGCGCTCCTTGAGCTCGACCTCGGTGGCCGCGCCGACCTTGATCACCGCGACACCGCCGGCCAGCTTGGCCAGGCGCTCCTGCAGCTTCTCGCGGTCGTAGTCGGAGTCCGACTTCTCGATCTCGGCGCGGATCTGGTTGACCCGGCCCTGGATCTGGTCGCCGTCGCCGGAACCCTCGACGATCGTGGTCTCGTCCTTGGTCACGACGACCTTGCGGGCCTGACCCAGCATGTCGACCGTGGCCGACTCGAGGGAGAGGCCGACGGTCTCGCTGATCACCTGGGCACCGGTCAGGATCGCGATGTCCTGCAGCATGGCCTTGCGGCGGTCACCGAAGCCCGGCGCCTTGACGGCGACCGACTTGAAGGTGCCGCGGATCTTGTTCACGACCAGCGTGGACAGCGCCTCGCCGTCGACGTCCTCGGCGAGGACCAGCAGCGGCTTGCCCGACTGCATGACCTTCTCGAGGATCGGCAGCAGGTCCTTCACGTTCGAGATCTTGCTCTCGACGATCAGGATGTAGGGGTCGTCGAGGACGGCCTCCATGCGCTCCGGGTCGGTGAAGAAGTACGCCGAGATGTAGCCCTTGTCGAAGCGCATCCCCTCGGTCAGCTCGAGGTCGAGCCCGAAGGTGTTCGACTCCTCGACGGTGATGACGCCTTCCTTGCCGACCTTGTCCATCGCCTCGGCGATGATCTCGCCGACGGTGGTGTCGGCCGCGGAGATGGACGCGGTGGACGCGATCTGCTCCTTGGTCTCGACGTCCTTGGCCATCGCGAGCAGCTGCTCGGAGATGGCCTCGACGGCCTTCTCGATGCCGCGCTTGAGCGCCATCGGGTTGGCGCCGGCGGCCACGTTGCGCAGGCCCTCGCGGACCATCGCCTGGGCCAGGACCGTGGCGGTCGTCGTACCGTCACCGGCGACGTCGTCGGTCTTCTTGGCGACCTCCTTGACCAGCTCGGCCCCGATCTTCTCGTAGGGGTCCTCCAGCTCGATCTCCTTGGCGATGCTCACACCATCGTTGGTGATGGTGGGCGCGCCCCACTTCTTCTCGAGCACGACGTTGCGGCCCTTGGGCCCGAGCGTGACCTTGACCGCGTCGGCGAGCGTGTTCATGCCACGCTCCAGGCCGCGGCGGGCCTCCTCGTTGAAAGCAATCAGCTTCGGACATGTGGCTCTCGCGATTCCTCACGGCTGAGACGGATGACCTCGACGGTGCCCGCGACGGACGGCCCCGCGCACCCCGGACCCTTCCCGGCGCCGCCTGGGACCTCACCTCGGGAGATCCTGATTTTCTGTCACTCTCACCAGGAGAGTGCTAACCACAGTATTAGCACTCGACCCCAACCGAGTGCAAACGCTTCGCCGAGCCGTCGCAAATGGCGGACTTTGAACCGCTGACCCGTCGCAGATGGCGGCGGCGAGTCACCATCTGCGACGGGTCACCGTGCCCAGCATCGCCATCTGCGACGGGTCAGCGGGTTGCGGGGTCCCGCAGGAGGGCGACGACGACGTCCGCGAAGGCGTCGGCGTTGGCCGGGAGGACGTCCAGGTACAGGCCCGGCTCGGTCACCTCGAGCTCGCTGACCGCCAGGGCGCCGTCGGGCATCCGGAGCAGGTCGACGCGGGCGTAGACGAGGGTGCTGCCGACCACCCGCTCCGCGACCTCGACGGCCCGGCGCGCGAGGGCGGCGGCCTCCGGGTCGAGGTCCACGGCCACGGTCGACCCGCCGTACGTCTCGTGCACGCGGATCTCGTTCCCCGCCGGCACCTTGCGCACCTGGCGACGGGCTCGCCGCCGAGCACGAAGACCGAGTGCTCACCGTCGGTGCGCACCGACTCCACCAGCGGCTGCACGACCCACGGGCCGGGACCGAGCGTGGCCGCGTCGAGGTCGGCCGGACCGCCGTCGTCCCGTCGAAGACCACCACCCCGCGGCCGTCGGCACCGACGCACGGCTTCACCACGGCGACGTCGTACGACGCGATGGCGGTCGGCAGGTCCTCCTCGACCTCGGCCACCAGCGTCGGCACGATCGGCAGCCCGGACGCGCCGAGTGTCACGAGGTAGGACTTGTCGGTGTTCCAGGCGAACAGGTCCAGCACCGTTGAGCAGGGTCGGTCCGACCGATCGGGCCCAGGCCAGGAACTCCGGCAGCCGGCCGTCGTAGTCCCACGTGGAGCGCACCGCGACCAGGTCGGCCGCCGCCCAGTCGACGTCCGGGTCGTCCCAGCACACCCACCGGGCGTCGACGTCCCGGGCCGCGAACGCCTCGGGCAGCAGGTGTCCGCAGGGCTCGCCAGCGGGCAGGTCACGGGACGTGACCAGGAGGACCGACACGGCGCCAACCCTGCCAGCGGAGCCGCGCGGGAGCGCGAGCGGGCTCAGCCGGCACCGGAGGTGACCATCGCCCAGGCGCGCTCGACGGCGACGGCGAGGCCCACCGCGATCGCGGCGAAGGTCCAGGTGAAACCGGCCGTGGAGCCGGTCTCGAGCAGGATGCCGCCGACCACGAGTCCGACGGCCGGGAGCATGGGCAGCGCGTTGCGCCACCGCGGACCGGGAGTGGTGCCGGAAGCGGTCTGCACGACGGTGACGACACCAAGGCCCAGCCCGAGCACGGAGATCTCGAACCCGAGGGCCACCTCGGACTGGCCCACGGACAGCACCACCAGCGATGCGAGCAGCAACGCCACCATCAGCACCAGCAGGGCCGGCCCGTGCTCGCGGCCGGACGGACGGATCGCGGCCAGCAGGACCGCACCGACCAGCACGGCGCTGGCGATCGCCGTGGCGAAACCGATCGGTTGCCAGAGGTCCTGCACCCCGCGGACGGTCTCGATCATGGCCGGCTCGTCATGTCCGCGTGTCGGCGAACGTGCCGAGCTCCGGGATCTCGTAGCCGTCCGGATAGCTGCGCACCTGCGGCAGGTCCCGGAAGTACACCGGCTCCTTGCGCGCCGGGACGTGCCGGAGCAGACGCGCCCGCGCCTTGATCGCCCTGCGGTAGAGCACCCGCTCGGCGCGGGTGGGCGCGTCGTACCGGAAGGCGGCCAGCAGCGGCGTCGTCCATCAGCGCCAGTGCCGAGCGGCGTACCGCGCGCCTGGGTCCCTTGTCGTTGGGCGGGAACGTCGCCATCAGCGCCAGGGTCGCCTCGGACACCGTCACGGCGCCCTCGTCGTACCCGAAGTTGTCTCGCTCGTAGGCGTCCATCAGGTCACCGAACTCCTGCCACGTCGCGGGGATGTCGTAGCGGCCGTGCATCTGGCACGGCGTAGCTGCGGTAGAGGGCGAGGCCGAGCGCGATCTTCCGCAGCCAGTGCATCCGGTCCAGCGCCATGACCGTGACAGTAACGCTGTCACAGTGGTCCGCACCAGACCCGTTGCCAAGCACGCGCGTCCGACGGAGCATGAGCCATGGCCGAAGCTAGGGACGTTAGGACGGGCCGCTGGATGGCCCAGATCGACGGGGACTTCGTGGTGTTCATCATCGGCGCCAGGCCGCAGCGGTTCCACCTGCTGCGCTCCCTGCGCGACCTCGGTGGACGCCGCGGCATGCCCTACTTGCTGAAGAAGCTGAGCGAGGACCCCGAGAAGGGACTGCTCGGCTACGAGATCTACGGGTTGGGCACGATCGTTCAGTACTGGCGCTCCTTCGAGCACCTCGAACGGTTCGCGAACGACACGACCGACCCGCACGTGGCCGTGTGGCGCAACTACTGGAAGCGTGTGGGCACGAGCAGTCGCACCGGGATCTGGCACGAGACCTTCCTGGTGCGCGCCGGCGAGTACGAGGCGGTCTACGGCAACATGCCGCCGCACGGGTTGGGCAAGGCCAGCACGGTGGTGCCGCTCGCGGAGGCGGTCCGGGCGCGCGACCGGCTGCACAAGCGCGCGCGGAGCTGAGCCTCAGACTCCCCCGGCCACGGCCGGGATGATGCTGATCTGCACGCCCTCGGGGGTCGGCGTCTCGAGCGACTCGAGGAACCGGACGTCGTCGTTGCCGACGTAGACGTTGACGAACCGCCGGATCGCGCCCTGGTCGTCGAGCACCCGCGCCTTGATCCCGCTGTGGTTCGACTCGAGGTCGTCGAGGACCTCGGCCAGGGTCGACCCGTCGGCAGTCACCTCGGACTCGCCGCCGGTGTAGGTGCGCAGGATGGTGGGGATCCGGACGCTGACGCTCATAGGGTTCCTCTCTCCGAGTCAGATCAGGTTGGCCGCGACGAATGCGTCGTACGACGGGTCGATCGTGGCAGCCGGACCCACCCGGTCCGCAACCGCGTCGAGCGTCTTGAGGCCGTCACCGGTGTTGAACACGACCGTGTCGCCGTCCGGGTCGAGCTGGCCGGTCTCCACGAGCTTCTTCAGCACACCGACGGTGACGCCGCCGGCAGTCTCCGCGAAGACGCCCTCGGTGCGGGCCAGCAGCTCGATGCCCTGACGGACCAGCTCGTCGTCGACGTCCTCGACGGCGCCGCCGGTACGACGGGCGACGTCGAGCACGTAGGGACCGTCGGCCGGGTTGCCGATCGCGAGCGACTTGGCGATCGTCGTCGGGCGCACCGGGCGGACGACGTCGTGACCGTCCTTGAAGGCGGCCGAGACCGGGGAGCATCCGGTCGCCTGCGCGCCGAAGATCCGGTACGGCTTCTCCTCGACCAGCCCGAGCCGGATCAGCTCCTGGAACGCCTTGTCGACCTTGGTCAGCTGCGACCCGGACGCCACCGGGATCACGACCTGGTCCGGCAGCCGCCAGCCGAGCTGCTCGGCGACCTCGTAGCCGAGCGTCTTGGAGCCCTCGGCGTAGTAGGGCCGGACGTTGACGTTGACGAACGCCCAGCCGTCCTCCTCGCCGGCGATCTCCGAGGCGAGCCGGTTGACGTCGTCGTAGTTGCCGCGCACCGCGACCAGGCGGTTGGTGTAGATCGCGCTGGCGACGATCTTCGGCACGCTCGAGGTCGTGCGGGATGAACACCACGGTCCGGATGCCGGCTCGCGCACCAGCGGCGGCCACGGCGTTGGCGAGGTTGCCGGTGCTCGGGCAGGCGAACACCTTCGAGCCGAGCTCGCGGGCCGCGGACAGCGCGATCGCGACCACCCGGTCCTTGAACGAGTGCGTCGGGTTGCCGGAGTCGTCCTTGACCCAGAGCCGGTCGATGCCGAGCTCGCGGCCGAGGTTGCCCGCGCGGAGCAGCCGCGTGAAGCCGGGCTCCATGTTCGGGCTGTCGACGATGTCGGTCGGCACCGGCAGCAGCGACCGGTAGCGCCAGATGTTCGCCGGGCCGGACTCGATCTGCTCGCGGGTCACCTGCGGGAAGTCGTAGGCGATCTCCAGCGGGCCGAAGCACTCCGGACAGGCGTAGAACGGGCCGAGGACGTGCGCGGCTCCGCACTCGCGGCAGGAGAGATGGGTGGCGTTGCCGAACGCGCCTTCGCGAAGCGCCGGACGCCGCAGGACCTGGGTGCTCAAGGAGGCCTCCTTCTCATCTTCCCCACACGCCGACTCTCGACCATGGGACGGAATTGGCACCTTCCGCGCGACGGCGTACGTCGCGAGTGGTTGCCGGGGCTTCAGCGGGCCGTGTCCCTCTGCCCCTCTCGATGAGCTGTCCCCAGCCTAGGCAGCCGTCTCACCATGTGCACTTCGGGTCCGGGATGTGGGATCGGTGTGGTCACCTGCGGGTGCGCCAACGGTGTCTACACCCGGTGCGGCTACGCGCGCATGTGCCGGATGTCGTCGACCAGCTCGCGCAGGAGAGTCCATCACGCCGTCGGGGCCGGCGACGACCACGTCGGCCATGTCGAGCAGGGCGTGCTGCTCGTGCGAGCCGGAGCAGACGAGCAGGGTGGGCATGCCGCCGTCGCGGAGCTCCAGCACGGCCTTGAACGCCTCGATGTCGCCGAGGTCGTCGCCGACGAAGACGAAGCCACCGGCCGTCGAGGTCCTCGGCCAGCTTGTGGACCGCGTTGCCCTTGTCCATGCCGCCGGCGCGGACCTCGATCACCATCCGGCCCGGCTCGACGGTGAGGTCGTGACTCCTGGCGGCCTCGGTGACCGGGTCGAGCAGCCGGTCGAACGCGGCCTGCGGGTCGTCCATCCGTCGGGTGTGGACGCCGATCGCGAGCCCCTTCTCCTCGATCCACGCGTCCTCGGCGTCGTACCGGCGCAGGATCCGGGGCAGCTCGCTCATCAGCGTGGCCAGCCCGTGCGGCGGCTTTGGCGAGATCACGCGGCGGTCGTGGGAGGACCAGCGCTCGTTGCCGTACTGGCCGAAGACGTAGAGATCGCGGCCGCGTTCGCCGAGCTGGTTGCCGACCTCGTCCAGACCGCCGAGGGCGAGCACCTGCCGCGCGGGGCGGCCGGTGATCACCGCGACGCCGTGGACCGCCTCGGCCAGGTCGAGCAGCATCCCGGGGCCGTCGGGGTGGATCTCGGCCTGGTCGGGGTCGTCCACGATCGGGGCCAGCACGCCGTCGAAGTCGAGGCCCGACGACCAGCGAGTCCGCGGCGCGTACGACGGCGGCGTACTGCCGGTCACCGTCAGCCGAGGAGAAGTCCACGCGGCCAACTCTCGCGCATGGACCTGCCCCGGCAGAAACCTGTGTCCGCGAACCGCGCCTCAGGAGGCGTAGTCGGTGGTCAGGATCACGGTCAGCCGGTCACCCTGCATGGGGTCGATGGCGGGCTTGATCCGCCGGATGCCGAGGTCGCGGGCGAGCACCTTCGCCGCGGCGTGAAGTCGCTCGGGGTAGTAGACCGTGGTGGCTGGGATCGTGCCGTACCAGTTGTCGGAGCCGACCACGTTCCAGCCCGCGCCCTGCGCCCTGCCCGACGTGCGACTCGCCAGGCCGGTGATGCCGGAGTTGTTGAACACCACGACGATCGTGTCGCCACGCTCGACCACGACCGCCTTCTTCTTCTTCGGGGCCTTCTGGGTAGGCGTCGCGGTCGGAGTCGGTCTCGGGGGCCGCGTGGGCGTGGGTGACGCCGACGGGGTCGTTCCGAGGCGGCCACGCGTGCAGTCTGCTCAGGCTGGGGAGACGTCGCGATGAACGCGGCACCCGCGATCGCGAGGCCCACGACGGCGACCAGCATCACCCGTGACGGCGCGACCACCCCGCGCTGGTCACGCTCCATGAACCGGCCCGCCATGGCTCAGACGTCGAATCCGAGCCGGCGCGCCTGGCGCTGGCGCTGGCGGGAGGCCCGGAGCCGGCGCAGCCGCCGCACCAGCAGTGGGTCGGTGGCGAGCGCCTCGGGACGGTCGATCAGGGCGTTGAGGACCTGGTAGTACCGGGCGGAGGACATGTCGAACTTCTCGCGGATCGCCTGCTCCTTGGCCCCGGCGTACTTCCACCACTGGCGCTCGAAGTCGAGGATCGCCGCGTCGCGCTCGGACAGCTGGTCGCGCTCCGGCTGACTCGGGTGGGCAACGTGCTCGGCGGCCATGCTCGTCGGCTCCTTCGCGCGGGGGAAGTCGGTGTTGCTTCGAGCAGTCTAGGTGACAAACCACAGCCATGTCATTTGATCCTGCGCGAGTCGCGCACGGCTCGCCGCCGCTCGCCTGCCGCCCCCGGGACGCGTGTGGCTACCGTGGCCGGATGGACACGATCCGGTGGGGCATCCTCGCGACGGGCAAGATCGCACACAGCTTCGCGGCCGACCTGGCACTGCTGCCGGACGCCCGGCTGGAGGCCGTCGGGTCCCGCAGCACGGCGTCGGCCGAGGAGTTCGCGGCGGAGTTCGCTCCGGCCGACGGCGCTCCGGCCCGGGCCCACGGCTCCTACGAGGAGCTCGCGGCCGACCCGGACGTCGACGTCGTGTACGTCGCCAGCCCGCACGGGCTGCACCTCGAGCAGGTCCGGATGCTGCTCGAGGCCGGCAAGCCGGTGCTGTGCGAGAAGGCGATCACGCTCAACGCGGCGCAGGCCGAGGAGCTGGTCGCTCTGGCCCGCGAGCGCGACCTGTTCCTGATGGAGGCCATGTGGATGGCCTGCCACCCGCTGGTCCGCCACCTCCGGGAGCGGGCTCGGGCCGGCGACTTCGGGGTGCTGCGCCAGCTCGTGGCCGACCTCGGCTGGGTGGTCGACAAGCCGCCGACCGACCGGATGTTCGCACCCGAGCTCGGCGGCGGCGCGCTGCTCGACATGGGGATCTACCCGCTCACGCTCGCGCACCTCTTCCTCGGCGAGCCGGCCGAGCTGACCGCGGTCGCCCACCTCGCGGAGACCCGGATCGACCTCAACCTGGTGCTGGCCGCGAGGTACGACGACGGCGCCGTGGCCGCGATCACCACCAGCATGACCAGCAACTCGCCCCGCACCGCCACGATCGCGAGCGACACCGGCCGGCTGGACTTCCCTGAGCCGTTCCACCACCCGTCGTACGTCATGTGGACGCCGTACGACGGCAGCACGCCGCTGGAGCCGGAGCGGATCGAGCCGCCCGAGCCGGTGATCGGTGCCGGCTACGCCAACGAGGCGGCCGAGGTGATGCGGTGCCTGCGCGCCGGCGAGAAGGAGAGCCCGATGGTGCCGCTGGAGCAGACGCTCACCGCTGATGCGGCAGATGGACGCGGTCCGGGCCCAGCTCGGGATCGTCTACCCGGGCGAGTAGTCCGGGGCGGAGCCACGCAGGTACGACCCGCATAGGGTGGACACGTGAGCCCCTCTCGACGCAAGCAGGGCGCCGACCTCGTCGTCGTGGCCAACCGACTGCCGGTCGACCGTGTCGTCGACGACAACGGCGACGCCACGTGGCGGCGCTCCCCCGGTGGCCTGGTCTCCGCGCTGATGCCGGTGATGAAGGCCAACCAGGGTGCCTGGCTGGGCTGGCCCGGGGGCACCGACGAGGACCTGGAGCCCTTCGACGAGGACGGCATCCAGCTGGTGCCGATCTCGATGAGCCAGGCCGAGATCGAGAACTTCTACGAGGGCTTCTCCAACGACACGCTGTGGCCGCTCTACCACGACCTGGTAGCCAAGCCGTCCTTCCACCGCGAGTGGTGGGACGCCTACGTGCGCGTCAACCAGCGCTTCGCCGAGCGCGCGGCCGAGGCGGCCGCGAAGGACGCAACCGTGTGGGTGCAGGACTACCAGCTCCAGCTGGTGCCGCAGATGCTGCGCGACCTGCGGCCCGACCTCCGGATCGGGTTCTACCTGCACATCCCGTTCCCGCCCGCGGAGCTGTTCCAGCAGCTGCCGTGGCGCCGGCAGATCCTCGAGGGACTCCTCGGCGCCGACCTGGTCGGGTTCCAGCTCGCCGGCGGCGCCCAGAACTTCGTCCGGCTGGTCCGGCAGCGCGTCGGGCACAAGACGCACCGCGACCAGGTCTTCCTGCCCGACGGCCGGGTGGTGACCGCGAAGGCGTTCCCGATCTCGATAGACACCGGCGCGTTCGAGGAGCTGGCCCGCTCCGATGAGGTGCAGAAGCGCTCCGAGGAGATCCGGCAGCAGCTCGGCAACCCGCGCAAGGTGTTCCTCGGCATCGACCGGCTCGACTACACCAAGGGCATCTACGCCCGGCTCCGCGCCTTCGCCGAGCTGATCTCCGACGGTCACGTGACGGTCGAGGACGTCGTCTTCGTGCAGGTCGCGACCCCGTCGCGGGAGCGGGTCGACCAGTACCGGATCCTCCGCGACGACATCGACCGGCTGGTCGGCCACATCAACGGCGACCACGGCCGGATCGGCACGTCCGGCGATCAGCTACATGCACTCGTCCTACCCGCAGGCGGAGATGGCCGCCCTCTACCGTGCCGCCGACATCATGGTCGTGACGCCGTTCCGCGACGGCATGAACCTGGTCGCCAAGGAGTACGTCGCCTGCCGCTTCGACGGCGACGGTGCGCTGGTGCTCTCGGAGTTCGCGGGCGCCTCGGACGAGCTGCGGCAGGCCTACCTGGTCAACCCCTACGACATCAACGGCATGAAGGCGCAGATGCTCGCGGCGTGCTCCGCCGACGAGAAGGAGCGCACCAAGCGGATGAAGGCGATGCGCAAGACCGTCGCCGAGCACGACGTCGCCGCCTGGGCCGGCTCGTTCCTCGAGGAGCTCGGCGGGCACGGCGGTCACCCACGAGAAGGACGTGAAGCCCGCCAGTCGTTCCTGAGGGTCAGCGGGAGCCGTAGGTGCGGCTGACGATCTGGTCGAACACCGCGTCGGGAAGCAGGTCGCGGCCCGTAGTGACGGCGCGGGCGCCCTTGCCCACCGGATAGCGCGCGGCCGGATGCTTGACGGTCGCAGCCTTGGCGATCTTGCGACCGACCACATCCGGGGTGTTGGCCATCATGCCGCCGGGCTTGTCCGCGGCAGCGATCACCCGGTGGGCGCGCTTCGCGTAGCTGGCGTACGCCGTCTCCCCGGACTGCTCGAGGAGCGAGTCACGGGCGATCGTGTTCCACTCGGTGACGATCGCGGCCGGCTGAATCACGATCACGTCGATGCCGAACGGCTTGAGCTCCATGCGCAGGCTGTCGCTCAGCCCCTCCACCGCGAACTTGGTGGCGTGGTACCAGGCACCGAATGGCTCGTAGAACCGGCCGCCGACCGAGGACACGTTGATGATCCGGCCCGATCCCTGCTCGCGCATCGTCGGCGTCACCAGCTGGGTCAGCCGGGCCAGCCCGAACACGTTGACCTCGAACTGCCGACGGGCCTCCTCGAGCGACACGTCCTCGAGCGCGCCGTACGAGCCGTAGCCGGCGTTGTTGACCAGCACGTCGAGCCGTCCCTGCTCGTCGAGCACCCGGCGTACGCCGGCCACCATCGACGCGTCGTCGGTCACGTCCATCGCGAACGTGTGGATCCCACGGAGCCGGAGGTCGGCCATCCGGTCGACGCGCCGGGCGACCGCGTAGACCGTGAAGCCCTTGTCCTGCAGCTCGACCGCGGCCGAGGCTCCGATGCCCGACGACCCGCCGGTGACCAGTGCGACCTTGTCCTGGCTGCGCTCCATGGGACCGTCCTACCACCGTGGAACCGCTCGGTACCCTTCGCAGCATGGATCTGATCCCCAAGCCGGGACAGATCGTGTCCGCAGCCTCCAACGTCGCGCACCAGATGTTGTACGGCGGGCTGGCCGATCTCCGTCCGATGCCGCGCACGCTGATCGACGACGGGCCGCTGCGCGAGCTGTACCACTACCGACCGCAGAGGCACGTGCGCGACACCGGCGACCCGGTGCTGCTGGTCACCCCGCTCGCAGCGCCCGCGCTCTGCTACGACCTGCGACGCGGCTGCTCGCTGGTCGAGCACTTCGTGCAGGCGGGCCGGCCGACGTACCTCGTGGAGTACGGCGAGATCAGCTTCCGCGACCGCACCCTCGGCATGGAGCACTGGGTCGAGGAGGTCGTGCCCGAGGCGATCCGGGGCGCCAGCGAGCACGCCGGCGGCCGTCCCGTGCACGTGATCGGCTGGAGCCTCGGCGGGATCTTCTCGGTGCTGGCCGCGGCCGACGACACCGACCTGCCGATCGCCTCCCTGACCGTCGTGGGGTCGCCGTTCGACGTCTCACAGGTGCCGCTGATCGCGCCGCTGCGCCCGATCCTCGAGCCTGGGCAACGGCGGCATCGTGACCCAGATCTACCGGCTGGTCGGTGGCGCCCCGAAGCCGCTGGTACGGAGCGCCTTCCAGCTGGCCAGCGTTCAGAAGCTGGTGACCAAGCCCTACGTCCGGCTGCGCAACCTCGACGACGCGGAGTTCCTTGCCCAGCTCGAGGCCGTCGACCGGTTCGCCGCCAACATGATCGCCTACCCCGGCCGCACGTTCGGGCAGCTCTACCACCGGATGGTGCGGACAACGCGCTCAAGGACGGCGTGATCGACATCAACGGCCACGACATCCGCACCGACGCGATCACCCTGCCGGTGCTGGTGTTCGCCGGCAACACCGACGGCATCGCGCCGATCAACTCCGTGCGCTCGCTGATGCGGCTGCTGCCGAACGCCTCCGAGGTGCGCTTCGAGATCGTCCCGGGCGGCCACCTCGGCATGCTGACCGGGCGCGCCGCCCGCGGGACGACCTGGCGGATCATGGACGAGTGGATCGCGGAGCACTCCACACCCGACGCCGCACCGGCCGGCTCGCCGAAACCGCCGCCGGCGAAGCGGATGCCCGCCGTAGAGCGACCTGCGAAGACGACGACCGGCGACGACCCGCCGGCGATCGGCGCCAACCCCGACCGCACCTACCGCTCCGCGTCGTCGCGGGGGCTCGCCAGCACGTGAGACGCCTGGCGACCCTGATCGTCGTCGCCCTGCTCGGCCTCTCCGGCTGCGGCTGCCGACGGTGCGACCACGGGCTCCGGCGGGACCGCCTGACCTCGAGCGCTTCGGCGAACGCGACGACGATCCGCAGGTACGTCGCGCTCGGTGACTCCTACACGGCGGCGCCGTACGTCTACCTCACCGACGTCGCCAACGGCTGCCTGCGCTCCAGCGGCAACTACCCCGCCCTGCTCGCCGAGAGGCTCGACGTCGCGAAGCACGTCGACGTCTCCTGCAGCGGCGCGACCAGCAAGGACCTGGCCGGGCGCCAGGACACCTTCCAGCAGCAGACCGTGCCGCCCCAGCTCGGCCGCGGTCACGCGCGACACCGACCTGGTCACCGTCGGCATCGGCGGCAACGACTTCGGCCTGTTCGGCTCGCTGGTCGGCACCTGCCCGATCAGCGGTCCGCAGGGCCGCATCGTTCGCGCCGCGCGAGGGCGTCCGGTGCGGGCAGGTCGACCTGCGCGCGGCGTCCGCCGACGTCCGCAGGATCGGCGACCCTGATCACGCGCGACCTGCGCGCGATCCACCAGCAAGGCGCCCGACGCGACCGTCGTGCTGGTCGGCTATCCCCGCATCCTCGACCCGACACCACCTGCCCGAAGGTGCTGCCGGTGGCGCGCCGCGACACGATCGCCCTCAACGCGGTCACGCGCTCCCTCAGCCAGCAGATGAGGTCCGCGGCGCACCGGACGGGCTCGCGTCTTCGTCGACCTGTACGCCGCCTCCGAGGGACACGACGCCTGTGCCGGCAAGAACGCCTGGGTCAACGGCGTCCGCACCGACACCGAACCGGGCGGCGGCCCTCCACCCGTTCGCCGAGGAGCAGCGTGCCGTCGCAGGCCTGATCGCGCAGGCGATCGACCGGTAGCACTAGATTCCTCCCATGCCGGAGGGGACCCTGGATCGTCGCGTGCGAGTGGGCTACGGGCTGGGGTCGGTGGCGACCGGCACGTTCGGCACGGTGCCCGGGCTGATGCTGCTGCCCTACCTCACCGACACGCTCGGCATCACGGCCGCGCTCGCGGGCGTGATCGTCTTCGCGCCGAAGGCGTGGGACGTCGTGCTCAACCCGATCGCGGGCCGGATCAGCGACCGGTCCACCGACCCGCGTGGGCCGCGACGGCCGTTCCTGCTGCGCGGCGGGCTGGCGCTCGCGGTGTTCTTCGCGCTGATGTTCGCCTCGGTCGACCTCGGCTCGACCACTGCGGACGCCCTGTGGGTGCTGGTGATGTTCGTGCTGTGCGCGACGGCCTACGCGTTCTTCCAGGTGCCGTACGTCGCGATGCCCGCCGAGATCACCTCGTCGTACGACGAGCGCACCCGGCTGATGACGTGGCGAGTCGCGATCCTCGCGTTCACGATCATGCTGAGCGGCGCGACCGCACCGGCGATCCGCGACGCCGTGGGCGGCCGGGCCGGCTACGCGGTGATGGGCGTCGCGGTCGCGATCGCTGCTGGTGGCCGGGGTGGTCGGCGCCTACGTCGGCACCCGGCACGCGCCGGTCGGCGCGCCCGTGGCCGACTCGGCGGGGCTGCGCGACCAGCTGCGGATCGTGGCCCACGCGCGAGACTTCCGGCTGCTGCTGACCACGTTCGTCGTGCAGGCACTCGGCGGTCGGATCGATGCTGGCCGGCGTCGACTACATGTCGCGCTACGTGCTCGGGGGACAATGGCGCGGCGACGATCCTGTTCGTCTGCTTCGTCGGGCCGGCCCTGCTGCTGACGCCGGTGTGGGCGCGGATCGGCGGCCGGGTGGGCAAGAAGCGCGGCTACGTCGCCGCGTCACTGGTGCTCGCGCTCGGCGCGCTGCTGCTGGTCGGAGCGCGGTCGGAGCCGTCGGCGATGGTGTTCGGGGCGACCGCGCTGGTCGGGGTCGGCTACGCCGGCGCCCAGGTCTTCCCGCTGGCGATGCTGCCGGACGCCGCCGCGGTGGACGCCGGTCGTACGGGACAGAACCGGGCCGGCGTCTACACCGGCGTCTGGACCGCGGGCGAGACGCTCGGCCTGGCGATGGGGCCGGGACTTTTCGCGCTGGTGCTCGCCCTGGGCGGCTACGTCTCGTCCACCACGGGTGACGTGGAGCAACCGTCGGCTCGGCGGTGACCGCGATCGTGATCGGGTTCTCGGTGATCCCGGCGCTGCTCACGCTGCTGAGCCTGGTGTTCCTGCGTCGGTACACCCTCGACATCTCGGTCGTCGAGGAGCTTGCGCAGCAACCATCTCGAAACCCGGAGGAGGTTCCATGATCGACGACGTGCTCGCCCGGCTGCGCGACGATGCAGGCCGGCGACGTGCCGGTGCACGGAGGTCGCACGCTGGCCTACGTCTACGACAGCGGGCTGTCCGAGGCCGACCGGGTCGGCCGTGAGGCGGTGGCGGCGTACGCCGGGTCCAACGGTCTCGACCCGACCGCGTTCCCGTCGCTGCTGACGATGGAGAACGAGCTGGTCGGCTTCACCGCCGACCTGCTCGACTCGCCGCCGGACGTCGTCGGCACCATCACCTCGGGCGGCACGGAGTCGGTGCTGCTCGCCGTCCAGGGTGCGCGGGACAGCCGCCCGGACGTCGACCGGCCGCGGATGGTGCTGCCGATGACCGCGCATGCGGCGTTCCACAAGGCCGCCCACTACTTCGGTGTCGAGGCGGTGATGGTGCCGGTCGGTGCGGACCACCGGGCCGACCCGGTCGCGATGGCGCGCGCGATCGACGACCGCACGGTGCTCGTGGTGGCGAGCGCCCCGTCGTACGCACACGGGGTCGTGGACCCGGTCACCGAGATCGCCGGCGACGCGCTGGAGGCCGGCGTGCGCTGTCACGTCGACGCGTGCATCGGCGGCTGGGTCCTGCCGTACGCCGCACGGCTGGGTCGCGACGTACCGCCGTGGACGTTCGCGGTCGCGGGCGTCACCAGCATCTCGGTCGACCTGCACAAGTACGCCTACACGCCCAAGGGCACGTCGGTGCTGCTGCACCGGACCGCCGGGCACCGGCGACCGCAGCTCTTCGCGAGCGCGCAGTGGCCCGGCTACACGATGCTGAACCCGACCTTGCAGTCCACCAGGAGCGGTGGCCCGATCGCCGGGGCCTGGGCGGTCGTGAACACGATCGGCGACGACGGGGTACCTGACGCTGACCCGCGAGGTGCTCGAGGGCGTCGACCGGCTGGTCGCCGGGCATCTCCGCGCACCCGGCACTGCGCGCTGGTGGCCGAGCCGGACTCGACGCTGGTCGCGTTCGAGACCGACGGCTCGTGCGACGTCTTCACGATCACCGACGCGATGACCGCGGCCGGCTGGTGGGTGCAGCCGCAGCTCTCCTTCCGTGGGTCGCGCCCGAACATCCACCTCTCGCTCTCGGCGGCCACCGCGCCGCTGGTCGACGAGTTCCTGGAGGCGCTGGCTGCGGCGGTGTCCGCGGCCGTCGCGTCCGGCCCGATCGCGATCGACCCCGGGATCGTCGAGTTCGTCCGCGCCCTCGACCCGGCCGCCCTGACCGACGACGACTTCGACGGCCTGCTCGCCGCGGTCGGCATGAGCGGCGAGGGCGGCGTCGGGCTCCCCGACTCGATGGCCGAGATCAACGCCCTGCTCGACCTCGCCGACCCGGCGCTGCGGGAGGCGCTGCTGTCGGCGTTCCTGGATCGGCTGGCGCGGCCGGTGCGGGTGGCGGCGATTCCCAGGTCTGACCGGCATGCAGCTTCCCCCAGGAACGTCGGGAAGCGGCGTTGGTCAAACCGAAATGTGACCCGTGAGCGCCCTCCCCAGCCTCGTCGAACGCCGGCTCGTCGCCCCCGACTGGGCCGCGGCACTGGCGCCCGTGGACGACCAGATCGCCCGGATGGGGGCGTTCCTGCGCGCCGAGATCGCGGCCGGGCGGTCCTACCTGCCGGCCGGTGACCACATCCTGCGGGCGTTCCAGCGTCCGCTCGCGGACGTCAAGGTGCTCGTGGTCGGGCAGGACCCGTACCCGACGCCGGGTCACCCGGTCGGGCTCAGCTTCTCGGTGGCGCCGGACGTGCGGCCGGTGCCGAAGAGCCTGGTCAACATCTACACCGAGCTGGTCGACGACCTCGGCGTCGAGCGGCCGGCAACGGCGACCTGTCGGCCTGGGCCGACGCCGGGGTGCTGCTGCTCAACCGGTGCCTCACCGTCGCGCCGGGGCGGCCGGCCTCGCACCGCGGCAAGGGCTGGGAGGCGGTCACCGAGCAGGCGATCCGCGCCCTCGTCGCCCGCGGCGGACCGCTGGCCGCGATCCTCTGGGGTCGCGACGCGCAGGGGCTCAAGCCGATGCTGGGCGGCGTTCCGTGGGTCGAGTCGGTGCACCCGAGCCCGCTCTCGGCGCACCGCGGGTTCTTCGGGTCGAAGCCGTTCAGCCGGGTCAACCGGATGCTGATCGAGCAGGGCGGTACGCCGGTCGACTGGCGCCTGCCCTAGGTCCTAGACCGTCGAGGTCGTGCTCGTCTCGGCCCTGATCGCGCGGACGCCGATCATCGCTGGCGAAGCCGAACACGGCGAGCGCGAGGACGCCGTGGAGCGCGCCGAGGATCGGCACCGCGCCGGCGGCACTGCCGAGCCCGACCTGCACCACGATCATCACCAGCAGGATGCCGGCCTGGCGTGCAGCGCCAGGAGATCTTGGACACGAGAGCCACCACCAGCAGCGCGATCGCCAGCAACGGGATGACCACCATTCCGTTGATGGCGTGGAGCGCGTAGCCGCCGACCCCGGTGAAGTGGGCATCCTCGAGGGTGCCTTTCGCGACCTGGTGCCCGTCGTCGACGTACGACGCGAGACCGCTGACGGCGTACGCGATCGTCGCGGCCTGCAGCAGAACGTCGAGGGCGATGGCCAGGGCGAGGTACTTGTACGCGGACTTCATGGTTCGATGATGGAGGCTGCCCCGGAGAATCCAGTCATCGCGGCGCCGTGTTGTTTAGTTGAACCTTGAACTAAGATGGGATCCATGACCGACCGCATGCCCGCCCTGTACATCGGCCACGGGGCCCCGCCCCTGCTCGACGACCCGCTCTGGTCCTCGCAGCTGGTGGCCCTCGCCGGGCGACCTCCCGCGCCCGAAGGCGATCCTGATCGTGAGCGCCCACTGGGAGTCCGCGCCGATCTCGCTGTCCGCGACCGGCCCCGGCGTCGGCCTGGTCTACGACTTCGGCGGCTTCGCGGAGAAGTACTACCGGATGACGTACGACACGCCGGACGCCTCGGCGCTCGCCCGGCGCATCGCCGGCGCTGATGCCCGACACCGAGCCGGTGCACCAGCACCCGCGGCGCGGCCTCGACCACGGCGCCTGGGTGCCGCTGACGATCATGTACCCCGAGGCCGACATCCCCGTCATCCAGATGTCCCTGCCCACGCAGGACCCCTACCGGCTGATGGCGCTCGGCGCCCGGCTCGCGCCGCTGCGCGACGAGGGCGTGCTGGTGATCGGCTCCGGGTTCCTCACCCACGGGCTGCCGTTCCTCACGGAGTTCCGGATCGACGCGAAGGCGCCCACCTGGTCGGTCGAGTTCGACGCCTGGGCCGCCGAGGCGATGTCCCGCGGCGACGTCGAGGAGCTCGCGTCGTACCGCGACCGGGCACCCGGCATGCCCTACGCGCACCCGACCGTCGAGCACTACACGCCGCTCTTCGTCACGCTCGGGGCGTCGACCGACCTCGAGGCTCCCGGCGAGCAGGTGATCGACGGCTACTGGATGGGCCTCTCGAAGCGGACCCTGCGCGTCGCCTGACGCGAGCGCACCGGGAGCCGCTTCCCGTTTTCGTCGCGCCGGCGTGCCGGGCAAGATGGCCCGGTGAGCATCCTCTCGATCCAGTCCTCGGTCGCCTACGGCCACGTCGGCAACAGCGCCGCGGTGTTCCCGCTCCAGAGGCTCGGCGTCGAGGTGTGGCCGGTGCACACGGTGCACTTCTCCAACCACACCGGGTACGGCGAGTGGCGCGGCCCGTTGCTCGCCGGCCGACGACGTCCGCGCGGTGATCCAGGGCGTCGAGGAGCGCGGCGCCTTCCCCGAGGTCGACGCGGTGCTGTCCGGCTACCAGGGCGGCGAGGACATCGGCGGCGTGATCCTCGAGGCGGTGGAGCGGGTCAAGGCGGCCAACCCGGCTGCGATCTACGCCTGCGACCCGGTGATGGGCAACGCGAAGAGCGGCTGCTTCGTGCACCCGGCGATCCCGGTGCTGCTGCGCGAACGCGTCGTCCCCCGGGCGGACCTGATCACCCCCAACCAGTTCGAGCTCGGCTACCTGACCGACACCGACCCGCACACCCTCGAGGAGACGATCGCGTCGGTCGAGACGGCGCGGGCAATGGGCCCGTCGACGGTGCTGGTGACCAGCGTGGCGCGCCCCGACGCGCCCGACGAGACGGTCGAGATGCTCGCGGTGCACGGCGACGCTGCCTGGATCGTGCAGACACCGCTGCTGCCGATGAAGGCCAACGGCTCCGGCGACGTCACGGCGGCGCTGTTCACCGCCCACCTGCTGGCGACGTCCGACCCGAAGGTGGCGCTGGAGCGCACCGCATCGAGCGTGTTCGACCTGCTCCGGCTCACCCTCGACAGCGGCCGGCGCGAGCTCCAGCTGGTGCAGGCACAGGAGTCGATCGCCCACCCGGCGGCGCAGTTCACCGCGACCGCGGTCTGAGCTCAGCGCAGCCCGTAGTCGTCGTAGTAGGCGCGAGTGCGCCGGTACTCGTTGTCGGTGATCGCCTTGGTCTGCGCCACCGTCGCGCGGAACTCCGGCGGCAGCGGCTCGGCACACCCGGCGCCCTTGCAGTTGTAGTACTGCTCCCAGACCTTCTGGAGCTTGCGCCGGATCCCGTCGTACGACGGGTCGTCCTGCCGGCTCTCCAGCTCCAGCGGGTCGTTCTTCAGGTCGTAGAGCTCGACCTCGCCCGTCGGAGTAGCGGACGTACTTCCATCGCGCCGTGCGGACGCCGCGCTCGTTGAGGGCGGTGTCGAAGCCCGGCCGCGGGGCGTGCCGGACGTAGGCGCGGTTGCCCATCCGGCCCTCGGTGACGACCGGCCGCGTCCAGCCCTGGTCGCCCTTCTCGATCGTGCGGCACGAGCGAGACCCCGTCCGCGTCGGGCATCCCCTTCAGGCCGGCGTACTCCGCGAACGTCGGCGCCAGGTCGATCGTGGTGATCGGGTCGAACCGCCTGCCGTGCCGGATGCCGGGGCCGGCGATCAGGAACGGCACGCGCAGCGACGGCTCGTGCGCCAGGATCTTGCCGGTGCGCTTGCGGTGCTCGCCGAGGTAGTAGCCGTTGTCCGAGGTGAACGCGATCACCGTGTGGTCGTACTGCCCGCAGCTTCTGGAGCCGCTGCAGCACGATCCCGATCTGCTGGTCGAGCACGAACAGCGACTCCGCACGCTGCCGCGTCACCTCCGTGAGCGCGGCCTTCTCCTCGACGTTGATCTCGGGGAGCTTCCTGAGGTAGCGCGGCTTGTCGCTCATGTCGGACTCGACCGGACCGACCGGCGGGACGCCGAGCGGGTGGGTCACCTGGTCGTCGAAGAGCCCGCGCACCCATCGCGGCCGGGCCGGGGTGGCGAACCTGCCGAGCACGTCGTCGTCACGAAGCACCGGCGCCGGATCGTCGGACTCGTGGGGCACCCCGAAGTGCGGGGCCACGGGGGTCCACCACACGAACCACGGGTCGGGCCTTTTCGCACGAAGCCGCCGACGACGTGCTGCACCTGGTCCGCGAGCAGATCGGGTGGAGTAGATGCCCGGGTGCGCGACGACTTCTCCGTTGACGTTCTGGGTCATCGAGAAGTAGTTGTAGGTGCCCCCGTGCAGCGGGTCGCCAGCCGGGAACGCCTTGTCGCTCCCGGCCATCCACTGGTCCCAGCCCGGCGGCACGTAGTGGAGCGAGGGCCGGGTGCTGCCGTGGACGTGCTGGCGTGCGTAGCCGTTGAGGTACTTGCCCACCAGCGCCGTCTGGTAGCCCGTCCCCGTGCAGCACGGTCGCCAGCGTCGTCCGGTCGTCGAAGGCCTGGAACCCGAAGGGGTCGAGGTGGCTGAGCACGTGGTGGTTGTGGGCGTACTTGCCGGTGAGGAACGAGGCGCGGCTCGGGCAGCACAGCGGGTACGGCGCGAACGAGTTCTCGAAGGTCAGGCCCGCGGCCCTGGATCAGCTTGCGCACGTTGGGCATGAACTTGAGCTCGTCCCAGCGCATGTCGTCGGTCTCGATCACCAGCATGTTCGGGCGCTTGACCGGCGGGACGTAGGTGCGTCGGGAGGGTCTTCGCCGGGGGCGTCGTCTTCGGCCGGTCCGGCCCCGATGAGCCGTCGCCACACGCCGCGAGGGTACCCAGCCCGACGACGAGCGCCAGCACTGCTGCCACCGCCTGCCTCGTCACCGCCAAAGGCTATAGGTGGGCCGGTGAGCATGATCGGCCCACACCCGAGCCGGTGACAGGAGTCGAACCCGCGACATTCGCTTTACAAGAGCGACGCTCTACCAACTGAGCTACACCGGCGTGCGGCGCCATCGTAGTCGGACGACGGCGCTCAGTCCGCGCGCGGCAGGAGCTGGTCCGGGTCGTCCTCGGGGGTGGTGATCGCCTCGATCGGCCGGTGGACCAGGACGTTGGCGAAGTAGTCGCGGGCGGTGTCGAAGATGTCCTGCTCGAAGCCGGCCCGCTCGCTGAGGTACCACCGGTGCTCGAGGATCTGGTGGTACACCTCGGGACCCTCGAGCTTGACCGCGCTGGTCGGCCGGGATCATCTCCATGATCGGCTCGTAGAAGTCGCGCAGCCAGGTGTTCGCGACCAGCATCCGGTCCTCGGCGCCCAGCCCCCGGTGCGCGGCGTACGAGGAGATGTCGTTGAGCAGCACCCGGGCCTGGTTGTCCTCGACGTCGAGCCCGGTGAGGTCCCGGAACTCGCGCTGGTGGTGGCCGAGCTCGACCACCCGGGGATGGATCCGGATCGTGGAGCCGTCCCAGTCCGTGACCACGTCGAGCTCCTCGACGTCGAAGCCGAGGTCGTTGAGCCGGTTGACGCGCTGCTCGATCCGCCACATCTCCTCGGAGTCGAACTCCTCGACGCCGGTCAGCTCGCTCCACAGCGAGGTGTACCGCTCCTCGATCCGCTCGACGATGTGCCCGGGGTCGACCTCGTGGCCGACCAGCTCCCCGGCGCGCAGGTCGAGCAGCTCGGCGAACACGTTCTCGACCCCGACCTGCACGTCGTTGAGCCGCATGCCGTCGGAGAGCTCGGCCTGCAGCTCACCGGTCTCCGCGTCGACGAGGTACGCCGCGAACGCGCCGGCGTTGCGCCGGAACAGCACGTTGGAGAGCGAGACGTCGCCCCAGTAGAAGCCGGCCAGGTGCAACCGCACGAGCAGCACGACGAGCGCGTCCACCACCAGCGGCAGGCTCTCGGCCCGCATCCCGTGGCTGAACAACGACCGGTACGGGCAGCGCGAAGCTGAGGTGGCGCGTGATCAGCGCCGCCGGCAGCTCCTCGCCGGCCGCCGTCTCGCGCCCGGTGACCACGCCGTGCGGGACCACCGCCGGCAGGTGCAACCGCTGGAGGTTGCGAAGCAGGTTGTACTCGCGCCAGGCCATCGGCTCCTGCGTCTCCTTGACCGCGTAGACCACGCCGTCGAGGCGGACGATGCGCACGACGTGGCGGGAGAGACCGCGCGGGAGCGGCACGACGTGCTCGGTCCACGCCGCCAGCGGCGCGTCCCACGGCAGCAGGAGGACGTTCTTGTCCGGACGGTTGGCGACGATCCGGACGGCCATGCCCGACAGCGTAGGGTCAGCGGAGCAGGTCGCGCCCGACCACCATCCGCTGGATCTGGTTGGTGCCCTCGAAGATCTGGGTCACCTTGGCGTCGCGGAAGTAGCGCTCGACCGGGTAGTCCGCGGTGTAGCCGTAGCCGCCGAGCACCTGGATCGCGTCGGTGGTGACCCGCATCGCGGCGTCGGTCGCGGTGATCTTGGCGATGCTCGCCTGCCGGGAGAATGGGCGGCCGGCGTCCTTGAGCCGCGCCGCGTGGAGGTACGACGCGCGCGCCGTCTCGACGGCCACCGCCATGTCCGCGAGCAGGAACTGCAGCCCCTGGAAGGACCCGATCGTCTGCCCGAACTGCTTCCGCTCGCCGGCCCACGCGACCGCGGACGCCAGCGCCGCCTGCCCGATGCCGGTCGCCACGGCAGCGATGCCGAGCCGGCCGGCGTCGAGCGCGCTGAGCGCGACCTTCATCCCGGCACCCTCGTCGCCGATCCGCTGGGCGGCCGGGACGCGGGCGCCCTCGAAGATCACCTGGGTGGTGACGTCGGAGTGCAGCCCCATCTTCTTCTCCGGGGCGCCGAAGCTCATGCCCTCGGTGTCCGCGGGCACCAGGAACGCGGACAGGCCAGCTTTCGCTTCGTCGGAGGTGCGGGCGAAGAGGATGTAGTAGTCGGCGTGGCTGCCGTTGCTGATCCACTGCTTGACGCCGTCGACGACGTAGTGGTCGCCGTCGGCACGCGCCCGGGTGCGGATGCCCGACACGTCCGACCCTGCCTGGGGCTCGGAGAGGCAGTAGGCGCCGAGCCAGTCGCCCGAGAGCATCCGCGGCAGCCACTCCTCGCGCTGCTCGTCGGAGGCGTTGCGGTCGAGCACCGAGCAGGTCAGCGAGTGCACCGAGACGCCGACCCCGACGCTGGCCCAGGCAGTGGCGATCTCCTCGACGACCTGGAGGTAGGTCTCGTAGGGCTGCGCTCCCCCGCCGTACCGCTCCTCGAACGGCAGGCTGAGCAGGCCCGCCTTGCCCAGCACCCGGTAGGCGTCGGCTGGGAACTCGGCCTTCGCCTCGGCCTCGGCCGCCCGTGGCGCCAGCTCCTTCTCGGCGATCTCACGTGCCAGGTCGAGCAGGGCGCGCGACTCGTCGTCGGGGAGCAGGCGGTCGACGGTGGTGGCCACGACCCGATCCTCGCACGACCGCCAACCACCCGATCGGGCCAGTGCGCACTGAGGCCGGGCGAGACCTCAGCCCGGGTGGCGGGCCCGGTCGATGGCGTAGAGGGCGACCGAGGCAGCGACGCCGGCGTTGAGCGACTCGAGCGTGCTCGCCATCGGGATCGACACGATCTGGTCGCAGGTCTCGGCCACCAGCCGCGAGAGGCCCTTGCCCTCCGAGCCGACCACGACCACGAGCGGTCCCGTGGCCAGGTCGAGGTCGGGCAGGGACACGTCGCCGTCGGCTGCCAGCCCCACCACCATGCAGCCGGCGTCCTGGTAGGCCTTCAGCTGTCGCACCAGGTTGACCGCCTGCGCCACCGGCAACCGGACCGCGGCACCGGCCGAGGTCTTCCACGCGCTCGCGGTCATGCCCGCGGCGCGACGCTCCGGGATCAGCACGCCATGGGCGCCGAAACCTGCCGCGCTTCGCACGACCGCGCCGAGGTTGCGCGGGTCGGTGACCGAGTCGAGCGCCACGATCAGGGCCGGCTCCCTGGCCTCCGCCGCACGGTCGAGGAGGTCGGCGGGGTGGGCGTACTCGTACGCCGGCACCCGCGCCGCAAGCCCCTGGTGCACGGCACCCTGGGTCATCTTGTCCATCTCGTGGCGCGGCACCTCGAGCGTGCTGATCCCGCGCTCGGAGGCGATCTGGAACGCCTCCCGGAGCCGGCCGTCGCGCTCGGCGCCTTCGGCGACGAACAAGGTGGTCACTGGCATGTTCGCGCGCAGCGTCTCCACCACCGAGTTGCGGCCGGCCACCCATTCGGAGTCCGCGTTGGACTTCTTCTTGGGCCGGGCGCGCTCGCTGCGCTGCTGCTTCGCTCGCTCCTTGTAGACCTTGTGGTTGGGGCGGTCCTTGGCCTTCGGGGTCGGCCCCCTGCCCTCGAGGCCACGCTTCACGCGGCCTCCGGACCCGGCCGTCGGGTTGCCCTTGCCGGTCTTCTTGATCGCGCCGCGACGCGAGGAGTTGCCCGCCATCAGATGGTCCACTTCGGGCCGTCGGGGGTGTCCTCGATCTCGATGCCGGCCGCCTTGATCCGGTCGCGGATCGCGTCGGCGGCGGCGAAGTCCTTCACCGCCCGGGCCTCGGCCCGCCGCTCCAGGAGCGCCGACACGAGAACGTCCACGGCGGCCGTCAGCTTGGCGTCGCCGCCTCCACCGGAGGGCCAGCCCGGGTCGTCGGGGTCGAGTCCGAGCACGTCGAGCATGGCTCTCACCTGGCCGGCGGTCGCGGTCGCGCTCTCTCCCGCCGCCAGCTGCCGGTTGCCCTCGCGCACGGCGTCGTACAGCACGGCGACCGCGGCCGGGGTGCCCAGGTCATCGTCCATCGCGTCCGCGAAGGACTCCGGCCAGGTCTCGACAGGCTCGACCCCCGGGCCCACGCGGTCGAGGAAGTTCTCGATCCGGCGGAACCCGACCGCCGCCTCCTCCAACGCTTGATATGAGAACTCGACGTGCGAGCGGTAGTGCGCCCCGACCATGTAGAACCGCAGCTCGATCCCACGCACCCTCTTCAGCACCTCGGGGATCACCAGCGAGTTGCCCAGCGACTTGCTCATCTTCTCGCCGGCGGTGGTGATCCACGCGTTGTGCAGCCAGTACGACGCGAACGGGTGGCCGGCGGCGCGCGACTGCGCCTGCTCGTTCTCGTGGTGGGGGAACCGCAGGTCGACGCCGCCGCCGTGGATGTCGAACGCGATGCCGAGGTACTTGCCGGCCATCGCTGAGCACTCGATGTGCCAGCCAGGGCGGCCCGGACCCCAGGGGGACGGCCAGGCTGCTGTCTCGGGCTCGGACTCCTTCTTCCACCCCTTCCAGAGCGCGAAGTCGCGCGGGTCGCGCTTGCCCCGCGGGTCGGCGTCGGCCGCCGCCTCCATCTCGTCGACGCGCTGGCCGGACAGCTCGCCGTAGGCCGGCCACGACAGCACGTCGAAGTAGACGTCCCCGGACCCGTCGTCCGAGGCGTACGCGTGGCCACGCCCGATCAGCTCGCCGATCAGCTCGACCATCTCCGGGATGTGCCCGGTGGCGGCCGGTTCGTAGGTCGGCGGCAGCACGTTGAGCGCGGCGTACGCCCGGTCGAGCTCACGGGCCATCATGTAGGCGAGGTTGTACCAGGGCCGGCCCTCCTCGGCGGACTTCAGCAGGATCTTGTCGTCGATGTCGGTGATGTTGCGGATGAAGTCGACCTGGTAGCCGCTGGCGACCAGCCATCGCCGCAGCACGTCGAAGTTCACCGCGGAGCGCACATGGCCGACGTGGGGCTCCGACTGCACGGTGAGGCCACAGACGTAGATGCCTGCCCGACCCTGCTCGAGGGGGACGAAGTCGCGCACCTGCCGCGTGGCGGTGTCGTGGAGGCGGAGGGTCACTGCCCGATTCTAAGGGCGCGACGCCCGGCGGATTGCCACAGTTATGTGACAGGAGACGCCTACTGTGACTCCATGCGTCACCCGCGACTCCTCGCCGTCGTGATCGGACTCGTCCTGCTGGGGGTGCCGATTGGCGTCGGCATGCAACATCGAGGGGTGCTGACGAGCGAGGCGAACCTGGCGGCCGGGACCACCGCCCAGCACACGTACACGAGCTGGAAGGGTGCCGGCTTCAACGCCGGCACGCACGAGGGCACCACGGTCGCCGACGGCGAGCTGGTGATGGGCTCCCCGACCGGCACGAAGTCCCTCGGCGGCAGGTCCTGGCTGACGTCGCGCTGGACCTCGGCCTGGGCTTCTCCTGCGCACACCTTCACCCAGCTGGTGCCGTCGTGGAACGCCGCCACGCCCACCGGCACCCTGATCCAGGTGCGGTTGCGCGCGAAGGCCGCGTCCGGCGCGATCTCGTCCTTCGACACGATCGCCACCTGGGCCCTGCGCGAGGGCGAGTTCGAGCGCACGTCGTACGACGCCCAGACCGACGACTTCGTCAACGTCAACGTCGACACCCTTCGCGCCGACACCGGCCACTCGCTGCGGGCGTGGCAGGTGCGGGTCGTCCTCCTGCGGCAGCCGGGCAAGGCCGGCCCACGGGTGACCAAGGTCGGCGGGGTGGCCTCCCGGCTCGCGACGTCGCTCCCGGCCACCTCGAAGCCGCTCTACGGCGCCCGCACGCTCGACGTGCCGCGGCTCTCGCAGATGATCCATCGCGGCGAGTACCCCAGGTACGGCGGCGGCGGTGAGGCCTGGTGCTCGCCCACCAGCACGTCGATGGTGATGGCCTACTACGGCCGGCGCCCACCCGCGTCCGACTACACCTGGGTGAGCTCGTCGTACCGCGACCGCTACGTCGACCATGCTGCGCGCCGCACCTTCGACTTCCGGTACGACGGCACCGGCAACTGGCCCTTCAACACCGCCTACGCCGCCCACTACGTCGACGACGCGTTCGTGACCCGGATGGCGACGCTGCGCGACGCCGAGCGTTTCGTGCACGTCGGGATCCCGGTCGTCGCGTCGATCTCCTTCGACAAGGGCCAGCTCTCCGGGGCGCCGATCAGCGCCACCAACGGCCACCTGGTCGTGATCGTCGGGTTCACGGCGGGCGGGAAGGTCGTGGTCAACGATCCGGCAGCACCAGACAACGGCTCCGTCCGGCGCACCTACGACCGCGGCCAGTTCGAGCGCGCCTGGCTCCGCAGGTCGGCGGGCCTCGCCTACGTGATCCGCGACGCCGCGCACCCCCTGCCGGCCCGCGAGGGTCACACCAACTGGTGAGCCCGCGGCCCAGCAGCCGCAGAGGTAGGCCGTGGTCGAGGAGGGATCGCGGTCTGCTCTCCGGTGGTCGAGCAGCGAGCGCCAGCGAAAGCTCTCCGGTGGTCGAGCAGCGAGCGCCAGCGAAAGCTCTCCGGTGGTCGAGCAGCGAGCGCCAGCGAGCGGGTGTCGAGACCACTTCCTCGCGGTTGCGGATGGGGGTGGTGGAAATACGCAGCGACGGGAGGGGTACGGCGCGAGGTGGCGGTCTGCTCCCGGGTGGGGCAGGGCTGTGGTTGGCCTCTCCGGTGGTCGAGCAGCGAGCGCCAGCGAGCGAGTGTCGAGACCCTCCGCCGCGGATTCAGGTCGTACGTGGTCGAACGACGCAGCGACGGGAAGAGGTACGGCGCGGGGCGGCGGTCCGCTCCCGGGGTCGGCATGACGCTGGTTGGGGAGGCGCTGCAGCTGTCCGGTGGTCGAGCAGCGAGCGCCAGCGAGCGGGTGTCGAGACCACTTCCTCGCGGTTGCGGATGGGGGTGGTGGAAATACGCAGCGACGGGGAGGGGTACGGCGCGGGGTGGCGGTCTGCTCCCGGATGCCGCAGAGCAGTGGTTGGCCTCTCCGGTGGTCGAGCAGCGAGCGCCAGCGAGCGAGTGTCGAGACCCCACCGTTGAGGGCTCCAGAAACTTTCGAAATACTTCTCCACAGCTGTCCGGAATGCCGCATTCCCGGTCCGGGACTGTCGGTGGTCGATGCCAGAATTCCCTGTATGACAACGGCATTCGACGACACCGGACAACACCCGGTCACGTCCACGATCGCCGCCATCTCCCAGCAGCTGCACGAGGTCGCCGACCTCGGGCTGTGGACCCTGCGCCCGGCCGAGACCGAGACCAACCTGACCGCCCTGGCCCAGCTGCGGCACCAGATCACCGAGCTCGAGCTCCGCCACGCCCACCACGCCGACCGCCTCGACCTCGGCGCTCAAGCCGGTGCCACCGACACCGCCGCCTGGTGGGCCAACCAGACCCGGCAGACCAAACGCGACGCCAAGACGGCGCCTCGCTCTCGCCAACGCGCTGGACTGCGACCACGAGCCGGTCCGGGACGCGATGGCCGCCGGCCGGGTCTCCGAGGACCAGGCCGTGGTGATCGTCAAGGGCGTCGACGCGCTCCCGGTCGAACACCGCCGCGAGGCGGAGAACCACCTGATCGGCCTTGCCGCCGAGCACGACCCGGTCGCACTGCGCCGGATCGCACACCACATCCTCGAAGTCGTCGCCCCCGAGATCGCCGAAGAACACCAGCTCAAGGCCCTGCAACGCCAAGAAGCCCTCGCCGAGGAAGCCTGCCGGTTCACCATCGCCGACGACGGCCACGGACTGTGCCACGGCCGGTTCACCCTCCCCGCCCCGGTCGGGGCGATGCTCAAGCAGGCGGTGCTCGCGATCAACTCACCCAAGCACCGCCGCCACTCCGGCACCCCCAACGGGCTCGGGCACGCGTTCTGCGAGTACGTCACCCGCTACCCGATCCGACCGGCTCCCCCAGGCCGGCGGCGTCGACGCCACCGTGGTGGTCACCATGACCCTGGAGAACCTGCTCGGCGACAGCCAGGCACCAGCGGTGTTGGACACCGGGGACCCGATCACCGCCGACCAGGCCCGCAAGCTCGCCTGCGAGGCCGGGATCATCCCGATGGTCCTGGCTGGGAAGTCCAAGACCCTCGACCTCGGACGCCGCAAACGCCTCTACGACCGGTACCAGCGGATCGCGATCAGACACCGCGACCAGCACTGCACAGCACAAGGATGCGACTGGCCCGCCAGCCCTGTGCCACGTCCACCACAACACCCCCTGGAGCCGAGGCGGGAAGACCAACCTCGCCGACGGACGCCTGCTCTGCCCGAGGCACCACTCCTACGCACACTCACCGAAGTACGAGATGAAGACCATCCCCAACGGACGCGTGGTCTTCAGCCGGACGTAGGTACTGGAAAGCGCAGGTGCGTAACGCCGACGCCCTGGATCACCGTGGGGTTGCCGAGGACGGCTGGCATGTCGGCGAGATGATCGAAGAGCCGAACTCCAGAGCCAAGGAGAACCGCCGCGAGGTCGACGTGGAGCTCGTCGAGGAGGCCAGCGTTCAGGCACTGATGGATGGTGTCAGCGCCATGGACCCCGACGGACTTCCCGCCGGCCGCGGCCTTGGCCTGGTTCACGGCGCTTTCGATGCCGTCGGTCACGAAGTGGACACTCGAGTCGGCTCGCGGCCATCCGGCAGGGACCTGATGGGTAAGGACGAATGCCGGTCCCCAAGCGTGATTTCCGCCCCAGCCTTGGGCGACGTCGAAAGTGCGTCGACCAGTGAGCACGGCGCCAAGTTCGGACGTGAGAACGCGGAGGTGCTCGGCGCTCGGCCCGGACACGTTGAACGTCATGGGGTCCGACCCTCCGGTGTGGATTTCGACGTCCCCCGAGGCCAGGTACCAGTCGAACACTTCGGCCACGCCGTCGTTGAGGTCGGCGACGTAGCCGTCGAGCGACATGGACATGATGGCGACAACCTTCGACATGGCAATGTTCCTTTCGAGGTGGGACTGCATTCCGGCTCCTCAGTTCCACGCGGTCCCGATGAGCACCTGCTACTTCCACCACGAACGGCATCCCACCGAAACGACACCTTCCACAGAACGAGCGTCCGATGAGTTTCGCGGTGGTGCCCGGTCTGTCCCCAGGACACCCGCTCCCCCGAGCCTCGAGGCCGGGGCCTGACCGACACGTACAGGAGGCAACGTGAAGCTTCTCCTCACTTCCGGTGGCGTGACGAACACCAGCATCAGAAACGCGCTGGTCGACCTGCTGGGCAAGCCGATCGCTGACTCCAGCGCCCTCTGCATCCCCACCGCTATGTATGGGCACCCCCACGTCGGCCCCGGAGAAGGCGTCTGGCGGTTCATCAGCGGAGAGTCCGGCAACCCCATGTGCGAGCTGGGTTGGAAGACTCTGGGAGTGCTGGAGCTCACCGCACTGCCCAGCATCGACGCGGAACGCTGGGTCCCCCTGGTCCGGGAGACGGACGTCCTGTTGGTGTCAGGCGGCGATGCTCTGTACCTGTACCACTGGTTGCGGGAGTCCGGACTGGCCGATCTCCTGCCTTCGCTGGACGAGACGGTCTGGGTCGGCCTGAGCGCCGGGAGCATGGTGATGACCCCCCGGATCGGGGAGGACTTCGTCGGGTGGAAGCCACCCAGCGGTGACGACGCCACGCTGGGGACTGTGGACTTCTCGATCTGTCCGCATCTGGCTCCGGAGGGCATGCCGGGCAACTCCATGGCCGAGGCCGAACAGTGGGCGGCCGGCATCGCGGGTCCGGCGTACGCCATGGACGACGAGACCGCCATCAGCGTGGTCGACGGCGCCGTCGACGTGATCTCCGAGGGGCAATGGAGGCTGTTTCCGCCTAGCGCCCAGTGGCGGACCACCAACTCCAGTCAGACGGTGTAGCCGCCGTCGATGTCGAGCTTCTGGCCGGTGACGAAGCCGGCCCGGTCGGAGGCGAGGAAGCAGACCGCCTCGGCGACGTCGGCGGCCACGCCGAAGCGCCGCAACGGGATGTTGGCAGCGGGCCACCTCGAGGGCGCGCTGGTCCAGCTCACCGCTCGCGAGCAGCCGATCGGCCATGCCGTCGGCCAGCATCCCCGGCCCGACGCTGTTGGCGCGGACGCCGTACCTGCCCTCCTCGACGGCGAGGGCGCGGACGAGGGCCTCGACCGCACCCTTGGGCACCGACGAGAGGCCGTCGCGGACCGGATAGCGCGCCGTGGCGGCCGTGGTGACCGCGACCAGGCTGCCCGAGGCACGGCGCAGATGAGGGAGTGCCGGGTGTGCGACGGCGAAGAAGCCGCTCACGTCGACCCGCACCTGCTCCTCGAGCATCGCCGGGTCGATCCGGCTCAGGTGCGCAATCGGCACCTCCGGCCCGGCGGCGTACACCAGCGTGTGCAGGCCGCCGAAGTGCGCGGCCACCTCCTCGACCACCGTGGCCGCCTGCGGGGACGAGGTCACGTCCAGCTGCCAGGCGCGTGACCGGACGCCCGTCGCCGCGGCGTCGTCGACCACGCGGAGGGCGGCCCGTTCACCCCCGTGCCAGGTGACGGCGACCGCGGAGCCGCGTTCGGCGAGGAGACGGGCGATCGTGCGGCCGAGTCCGCCGGAACCACCCACCACGAGAGCGGCACCGGAACGGCGCGAGAAGTCGTCCATGCCCTCCGACGCTATGTCACGGCCGGGATCAGCCGTCACGCACCTCGAACTCCACGGTGTGCCAGCCGGTCGCGCCGTCGGGGATCACGTCGGCCCGCACCGGGGTCTGGGTGGCGCCGCTCGGTCGGTGGCCCGCACCACGAGCGTGTGCTTGCCGGGCTTGACGTCGCGCTCGCGGCCCACTGCACCCAGGTGTCGTCGTTGGGCACCCGGCCGAGCTCGGTCTCCTGCCACGGCCCGCCGTCGAGCTGCACCTCGACCTTCTCGATGCCGGTGTGCTGGGCCCAGGCGGAGCCGCCGAACCGCGCTCCTGCCCGGCGGGATCTCCTGGCCGTCGCGCGGGTACGTCGATCCGCGACTCGGTCTTGACCGGTCCCTGCGGCTGACCAGCCGCGCTCGGTCCAGTAGGCCGTGAAGTTCGAGAACTTCGTGACCTCGAGGTCGACCAGCCACTTCGTCGCGGAGACGTAGCCGTAGAGCCCGGGCACGACCATCCGCACCGGGAAGCCGTGCTCGACCGGCAGCGGCTCGCCGTTCATCGCGATCGCCAGCATCGCGTTGCGGCGACGGGTCGGTGAGCGCGGACAGCGGGCGTGCCGCAGGTCCAGCCGTCCTGCGAGGTCTGGCATGACCGCATCGGCGCCGGCATGCACACCCGACCTCGGCCAGCAGGTCGCGGACCAGGACGCCGGACCAGTAGGCGTTGCCGATCAGGTTGCCACCGACGACGTTCGACACGCAGCAGAGCGTGACCCAGGCCTCCGTGAGCTGGCGCTCGACCAGGTCCTCGTAGGTGATCGTGAGCTCGCGGTCGACCATGCCGTGGATGCGGAGCGTGCCACTCGTCGGGCGTGATCGCGGGCAGCGTGATCGCGGTGTGGATCTGGTAGAAGTCCTGGTTCGGCGTGCGCCAGGGACGGGACGCCGTGACGCCGAGGTCGGCGCCGACGCGGCACCGCGCCCTTGGTGACCGGCAGCCGCAGCAGCGACCGGGCGTCCTCGACGCGGCGTCGGCCCGCGGCCGAGCAGCTCGCCGAGCCCGATCGCGGCGGCGGTGCCGAGCGACCGCGAGCCCGCTGCGCAGCAGGAACACCTCGACGGTCGCGCCTGCGACGGTGACCCGCGGCGTGGTCAGCCAGCCGATCGAGCAGCACCCAGGTCAGCGAAGCCGACCAGCAGCGGCAGGACGTCGTACGGCCCGGAGTTGGCACGGGTGCATGACCGCGAGCAGGGCGAGACCGCCCATCGCCACGAAGATCGGCGTAGGACAGCCACGGACGACGGAGGAACTGGATGCCGGCCACGCCGGCCAGGACCAGCAGGCCGACCGTCGTACCGGCGACGAGGAGCGGCTTGTCGAGGTGCTTGACCAGGTGGATCAGCGGCACCGCGATCGAGCCCGGCGTCAGGTCGCGGATCGACCTCGGCGACCGCGACCAGCGGGCTGCTCTCCTGTCCGCAGGACGGCGGTGGCGACCTGGCTGGTGGCGATGCCGGCGAGTCCGGTGAGCACGCCAGCGACGAAGAGCGAGCCCCTGGATCGGCGGTCCGGCGTGTCCATGCTCACCCCTCCATCGTCGCGCACGCACCTGAGGAGTCATGATGCAGATGTGGCCACTTCCGTACGGGTCGGCATCGGCACCGACGTCCATCGCCTCGTGACGGGGGCTCCGCTGCGGCTGGCCGGCCTGGACTGGCCGGACGAGCCGCAGGGCCTCGAGGGTCACTCCGACGCCGACGTCGCCGCGCACGCCGCCTGCGACGCACTGCTCTCCGCCGCCGGGCCTCGGCGACCTCGGCAGCACGTTCGGCACCGCCGAGCCGGAGTGGGCAGGCGCCGCCGGCACCGCCCTGCTCGCCGAGTCCGTACGCCGGGTGCGCGCGGCCGGCTACGAGGTCGGCAACGTCGCGATCCAGGTGATCGGCAACCGCCCCGGCTCGCCGACCGCCGGGCCGAGGCCGAGCGGGTGCTGTCCGCGACGCGGTCGGCGCCCCCGTGAGCCGTCTCCGGGACGACCACCGACGGCCTCGGCCTGACCGGGCGCGGCGAGGGGATCGCGGCGATCGCGACCGCGCTCGTCGTACCCGTCGCCCAATGAATGCGCCCGTGAATGCGTCAGTGAGCTCGGTCAGGTCACCCGGCGCGGCCCGATCTCCACCATCCCGTCGACCACGCGGGCGTCGTAGGTCGAGATCCGCACGGCCGGGTCGTCCAGGCAGACCCCGGTGGCGAGGTCGAAGGCCTGCCGGTGCAGGGGTGAGGCCACGAACGTGACCTCACCCCGGGTGCCCGACCAACCCCCGGGCGAGCACTCCGGCCTTGGAGAACGGGTCGCGGTTGCGCGACCGCGCGCACCTCGTCGTCGTGGGTGCGGAAGACGGCGACGCCGCGCCCGTGCACGAGCACGGCGACCCCGCGTTCGACGTCGAGGTCTTCGAGGCGGCAGACGGCCACCCAGTCCGGGTCGCTCACCCTCTCGCACGCTAGGTGCGCCGTTGTTGACCCGCGGTTTCGGCGTGTTACAGGCGTGAAAACGCTGACCGCAAACAGGAACCGGTCCAGTCGACCCTTGCCAAGCGTGATGTCGATCACCTACGGTCTGGACATACGTGCATGAGACACGCACATATGTGCGTAAGGAGCGACATGCCACTCTCCCCGATCGAGACCACCGCCAGCGCCCGGCGACGCCCTGCTGACGATGTGGACGATCCGCCGGTTCGAGGAGGCGGTCGACGACCTGTTCGCCCGCGGCCTCATGCACGGCACCATGCACCTGTCGATCGGCCAGGAGGCCTCGGCCACCGGCGCCTGCCTGGCGCTGCGCGACGACGACGCGATCACCTCGACCCACCGCGGCCACGGCCACTGCATCGGCAAGGGCGCCGACCTGACCCGGATGATGGCCGAGCTGCTCGCGAAGGAGACCGGCTACTGCCGCGGCCGCGGCGGCTCGATGCACATCGCCGACGTCGCCACCGGCAACCTCGGCGCCAACGGCATCGTCGGCGGCGGCATCCCGATCGCGGCCGGCGCCGCGCTGGCCTACCAGCTGCGCGGCGAGGACCGCGTCGTCGCCTGCTTCTTCGGTGACGGCGCCACCAACGAGGGCGCGTTCCACGAGGCGGTCAACCTGGCCGCGATCTGGAAGCTGCCGGTCGTCTTCATCTGCGAGAACAACAAGTACGGCATGTCGTTCTCCACCGAGAAGTCGATGGCCGATCGACAACGTCGCCGACCGCGCCGCCGGCGTACGGCATCCCCGGCGTCACCGTCGACGGCAACGACGTCGCGGCCGTGTACGACGTGGTGCACGCGGCCGTCGACGCGCGCCCGCGCCGGCGACGGGCCCGACGCTCGTCGAGAGCGTGACCTACCGGCACAAGGGCCACAGCAAGTCCGACAAGAACCTCTACCGCACCCGCGAGGAGATCGCGGAGTGGCGGGACAAGGACCCGATCCTGCAGTTCGAGGCGCGTGGTCCGCGAGCGCGGCCTGCTCTCCGACGAGGAGATCCAGGCCGTCCGCACCGAGGCCATGGAGGCGATCCGCGACGCCGTCCGCACCGCCAACGCCGCCCCCGACGCCGACCCGTCCGACCTGCTCGACGCGGTCTTCGCGCAGGCCTGAGAGGAACACCGATGACCGACCCACGACGGCACGCACGCGAGATCACCTACTCCGAGGCGATCCGGGAGGCGATCGGCCAGGCGATGGAGGCCGACGACTCGGTCTTCATGCTCGGCGAGGACATCGGGGTGTACGGCGGCGCGTTCGGCGTCTCCGGCGACCTCTACCACCGCTTCGGTGCCGACCGGATCCGGGACACCCCGATCTCCGAGCTCGGCATCGTCGGTGCCGCCGTCGGCGCCGCGCTGGCCGGCATGCGGCCGATCGTGGAGATCCAGTTCTCCGACTTCACCAACCAGGCGATGGACCAGATCGTCAACCAGGCCGCCAAGATCCACTTCATGCTCGGCGGCGCGGCCACGGTGCCGATGGTGCTGCGCGCCCCGCTCGGGTCGGGCACCGGCGCCGCGGCCCAGCACTCGCAGAGCCTCGAGGCGTGGTTCGCCCACGTGCCCGGGCTGAAGGTGGTCATGCCCGCGACCGCCGAGGACGCCAAGGGACTGCTGCTGTCCGCGATCGACGACCCCAACCCGGTGATCGTGCTCGAGCACAAGCTGCTCTACCGCACGTCCGGCCCGGTGCCGGAGGAGGCCGTGCGGGTGCCGCTCGGCAAGACCGCCGTCCGTCGTACCGGGCGCCGACCTGACCATCGTCGCCACCGGCGTCATGGTCAGCCGCTCCCTGGAGGCCGCCGAGATCCTGGCCGACCAGGGCGTCGATGTCTCCGTGCTCGACCCGCGCACCCTGAGCCCGCTCGACGACGCCCCGATCCTCGAGGACGTCGCCCGCACCGGCCGTGCGCTGCTGGTGCAGGAGGCGCCCGGCCACGTCGGGTACACCGCCGAGATCGCCGCCCGGATCACCGAGTCGCCCACCCTCTACCGGCTGCTGGCGCCGATCCGCCGGCTCAGCGGGCTCAACGCGCCCATTCCGTACGCCCCGCAGCTCGAGACCGCCTCGGTGCCGCAGGTCGCCGACATCGTCGACGCGGCGCTCACCCTGATCAAGGAGTCCGAATGACACGCCTGGCGATCCGGATGCCCAAGATGTCGATGACCATGACGGAGGGCGAGGTCTCCTCGTGGACGGTCAAGGTCGGTGACGAGATCACGGACGGCGACATCGTCTGCGAGGTGATGACCGACAAGGTCGACATGGACGTCGAGAGCCCGGTCTCGGGCACTCTCGTCGAGATCGTCGTCGAGTCGGGCGTGGTCGCCGTCGGCGAGCCGATCGGCTGGGTCGAGGGCGAGGACGACGGCGGCAGCTTCGGTGACCTGCTGATGGCGCCGGAGACACCCGAGCAGGTCGAGGCACCCGTGCCCGAGCCGGACCCCGTGTCCGACGCGGGGACGGCCAGGCCCGGAGCCCGAGCAGCCGCGTCCGAGCGGCATCGTGCCCGCCGTCCCCCGTGCCCGCGGGCTGGCCCGCGAGCTGGGCGTCGACCTGGCCACGGTCACCCCGTCCGGGCCGGACGGGCTGGTGCGCGTCGCGGACGTCGAGGCGTTGGCGCCGACCACCCAGCCGGCCCCCTCCTCTGCTCCCGCCGCTCCCGCACAGGCGGCTGAGAGCCCGAGGCCTGCCGCGAAGCAGACCGACCGGCGCGCCGCGATCCGGGCGGTCGTGGCCCGCACGATGACGCCGAGCGCCGCGATCCCGCAGTTCACGGTGTGGCGCGAGCTGCACCTCGACGCCGCCAACGCGACCCGCAACGGCCTGTCCTGGACCACGGTCCTGCTGCGCACGTACGCCGCGACACTGCGCGAGGTGCCCGAGCTGCTGAGCCGCTGGGAGGACGACCGTGCCTCCGAGGCGGGTCCACCCTCGATCGCGCTGGCCGTGGCTACCGACCGAGGGCTGATGGTGCCGACGTTCTCCGAGCCCGACCTCGGCGACGCCGCCGACGTCGACGCGGAGATCCGCGAGGTGGTGGCCTCGGTCCAGAAGGGCCGGATGGACCGTGCCTACCTGGGCATCGCCAACGGCTCGCTGTCCAACCTCGGCGGGCTCGGCGTGGACCGCTTCCAGGCGCTGCTGACGCCGCCCCAGGGCAGCGTGCTGAGCCTGGGGTCGATCAAGCCGTCGCCCGGTCGCCGTCCCCGGCGGCGTGGGCACCGCGCTCACCGTGGAGGCCGGACTCACCGTCGACCACCGAGTGGCCGACGGGGTCCACGCGGCCCAGCTGCTGGACCGGATGGCGGTCCGGCTGGCCCAGGAATCAGCAAAGGCCTGAAGAAGCGGTCCAGCCACCCCTTGACGTGACGGGGGTCACATCCCTATACATATCCCAGAACGTTTGTGAACACCGATACGCACAGAGGTGACTATGCCAATGCCACGCGATCCCGCCACGCTGCTGGCGGCTGCGCGCCTGTACTACCTCGAGGGGCAGTCACAGGCGGACATCGCGACGCGCATGGGCACCAGCCGTTCGAACGTGTCCCGGATGCTCACCGAGGCGCAGAAGCAGGGGATCGTCGAGATCCGGATCAACGACCCCGCCGGTCGCGTCGGCGAGCTCGAGGACGAGATGGCCGCCAGGTTCGGGCTGCGTGAGGTGCGGGTCGCGCACGCCGGCCTCGTGGCCGGGCTCCGGATGGAGGACCAGGTCGGCACCCAGGCCGCCCGGCTGCTGCTGGACAACCTCAAGGACTCGATGACCGTGGCGCTGTCGTGGGGCCACGCGCTGCAGGCGATGGTCTACGCGACCACGTCGGACCAGGAGTTCCACCGGATCTCGCTGGTCCAGCTCGTCGGCGGGCTCTCGCTCGATCAGCAACGAGATCAGCGGCCAGGAGCTGGTCCGCGAGCTCGCCGTCCGGCTGGACGCCGAGTACCGCTTCCTGCACGCGCCGGCCACCCTCGAGACGGCCGCCTCCCGCGACGCGCTGATGCGGGAGCCGTCGATCGCGAAGGCCCTCGCCGAGGCGGTCCGTGCCGACCTGGCCATCGTCGGGATCGGGACGCCCACGCACGGCTCGTCCTCGGCGATCCTCGACTCGCTCAACCTCGGCGCCGCCGACCGCAAGCGGCTTCTGGGCCGCGGAGCCCGCCGGCGACATCGCGGCCCGCTACTACGACGCCTCGGGCCACGCCGATCCACGGCGCCGTCGACGAGCGGATCCTCGGCATCGCCCTCGAGGACCTCGTCTCCATCCCCCACGTCGTCGGGGTGGCCCACGGCCGAGCCAAGAGCCCCGGCGTGCTCGGCGCCATCCGTGGCCACCTGATCGACTCCCTGGTCTGCGACGAGTCCCTCGCCCGCAGCCTGCTCAGCGAAGCCCGTGCGACCGCGGCACAACGGAGGTGCATGAGATGGACCCGATCTTCTACCTGCTCGGAGCCGTCGTCATCGGCTGGCTCGGCCAGCTGTACACGACGTACCGGCAGGCGATGGACTTCAACCGCCAGGTGCGCGACCATGCGGCCGTTCGGGCACGGTGAGCGTCGGCGTCGGCGGCCGCCGCTACCGCGGTGGTCGCGCCTACGTAGCGATCGCGGTCGACGACGGCGGCATCGTCCGGCGGCGCCATCTCCCTGAGCGGCTTCACCACGTTCGCCCGCGGCCGGGAGGTGCCCGCCCTCGACGGCGTCCGGGTCAACGTGCTGGCGGGGGAGCGCCAGGTCGACGGACTTTCCAAGCCCCAGCGGCTCGCGGCACGGCAGGCCGCGACGCTGCTCAAGCAGGGGAAGAAGAGCACTGCCGCACGGGGGGTGACGGTGTAGCTCGAACCTCGCCCGTCGGCCGCGGGGTGGAGCCCACGACCGACAGGGGAAGCAAGAAATCGGGCGGCTTCGCTCGACACCCATCGATGCCAGGCAAGCATCACGGACTGGCCTTCACGAAGGTCGACTCGACAGGAGTAATCATGCCATTAACTACCTTGGCGGCGTTCGTCCCGTACGCCGCAGACCCCAAGGTCGATGAGCCGACCGGCTTCTTCGGCGCCATGGCCAACGCCGCGGAGTGGTTCATCGGACTCTTCCAGGCAGGCGGCGACTTCTTCCTGGCGCTGGTCACCGGGATCCTCCCGCTGCTGATCGTGCTGCTCACGGCGATCAACGCGCTGATCCGGCTGATCGGACCCGAGCGCATCGACAAGCTCGGCGCCTACGCGGCCCGGCCCGGGCTCCAGTGGTACCCCGTGCGGTACATGGTGCTCCCGGCGCTGTCGGTCTTCTTCCTGACCAACCCGATGTGCTACACGATGGGGCGGTTCCTGCCGGAGAAGTACAAGCCGGCGTTCTACGACTCCGCCGTCAGCTTCGTGCACCCGATCACCGGCATCTTCCCGCACGCGAACGCCGGTGAGCTGTTCGTCTACCTCGGCATCGCCGCCGGCATCACCACGCTCGGCTTCGGCGTCGGCGACCTCGCCGTCCGCTACCTGCTGGTCGGCCTGGTCGTGATCCTGATCCGCGGCATCTTCACCGAGGTGATCACCGCCCGGATGATGGCACGCAAGGTCCGGGAGAACGAGGAGGCGACGGCATGACCACCACCACCGACCAAGCCCACCACCGGTGGCAAGCTGAACGGCTTCAACAACCTGCTGGTCAGGATCGGCAAGGCCGTCGGCGGCGTCGTCGGCACCCTCTACCAGGCCGGCCGCGACACGCATCGACACGGTCATCCGCAACATCCTGCCGTTCATGGCGTTCATCTCCGTGCTGATCGGCATCATCAACGCGACCGGCCTCGGCGACTGGCTCGCGAACCTGATCGCGCCGCTGGCGAGCAGCCTGATCGGGCTGCTCGCGATCTGCATCATCTGCTCGATCCCGATCCTGTCGCCGGTGCTCGGCCCCGGTGCGGTCATCGCGCAGGTCGTCGGCGTGCTGCTCGGCACCCGGATCGGCAAGGGTGACATCCCGCCGCAGTACGCCCTCCCGGCGCTGTTCGCGATCGACCCGCAGGTCGGCTGCGACTTCATCCCGGTGGGCCTGGCGCTCGGCGAGGCCGAGCCGGAGACCGTCGAGATCGGCGTGCCCGCCGTGCTGGTCTCGCGGATGTTCACGGGCCCGATCGCGGTGGTCATCGCCTACTTCGCCAGCTTCGGCCTCTACCAGACCACGAGCAACTAGACAGGTACCCATGCGCATCGGGCACCCGCCCGTCCATCCACCAGAAGGAGCACGGATCAATGAGCGACTACAAGTCAGTCAAGGTCAGCGCGGGTCGCGGAGGTTGGGGTGGTCCGCTAACGATCACCCCGACCGACGACCGCCCGCTGGTCGCCTCGATCACCGGCGGTGGCATCCACCCGGTCGCGCAGAAGATCGCCGACCTCACGGGTGGGGAGGCCTTCGACGGCTTCTCCAGCTCCGCACCGTTCGACAAGATCGCCGTCGCGGTCATCGACTGCGGCGGTACGGCGCGGGTGGGCGTCTACCCGATGAAGAAGGTCAAGACCGTCGACATCCACGCCACCAGCCCGGCCGGGCCGCTGGCGCAGTTCATCACCGAGGAGCTGTTCGTCTCCGGAGTCAAGCCCGAGGACGTGCAAGAAGCATGACCGAGGTCACGACGGAGAACGTCGACACCGTGGTCTACGACTCCGTCGTGACGCAGGTGGGCGGCCAGGTCGAGGCGTTCCTCGGCCATGGCCTGCTCATCTTCTTCAAGGCCGGCTCGCCACCCGAGCTGCACGACATCTCCGTGCTGCACGAGGCGACCGACGGCGGACGACGGCCCCCGACCCGGCGACACCATCCATCTGGGGGACAGCGGCCTGGAGGTGCTCGCCGTGGGGCCCGTCGTCCGCGACAACCTGCTCAACCTGGGCCATCTCGACCTCAAGGCCGACGGCCGTACCGAACCCAAGCTTCCCGGCGACGTGTGCGTCCGGGTGGGTGACATCCCGCTGCTCGCAGTCGGTGACGCCTTCCGGATCACCCGTCCCCGCACCTGAGACCAAGGAGAACCACCGATGAGCTACCGCGACAGGCTGCAGCAACGGCTCGACGAGACAGGTCGGCCGCTGCGCGTCGGCCTGGTCGGAGCCGGTCAGATGGGGACCGGGCTCGCCGCCCAGCTCCTCCGGATGCCGGGGATCACCCTCTCCGCCGTCCTCGACGTACAGAAGGAGCGTGCCGAGGACGCCCTCGGCCAGGCCGGGATCACCCCTGACCCGGCCGACGACGTCGACAAGGCCGCCCGGGCGATCGAGCGCGGCGGCAGCGTCGCGCTGACCGCGATCGACGACCTCGGCGGTCTCCCGCTCGACATCGTGGTGGAGGCCACCGGCGTCCCCGACGTCGGCGCCCGGATCGCGGTCGAGGGCCTGGCCGCCGGGATCAACGTCGCCACTCTCACCGTCGAGTCCGACGTCACCATCGGCGGCTACATGGCGCAGCTGGCCGAGGAGTCCACGGCGCTGTACTCCGTCTGCCGCGGCGACGAGCCGGTGGAGACCAAGATCCTGGTCGACTACGCACGTGACCTGAACTTCGAGGTGATCTGCGCGGGCAAGGGCAAGAACAACCCGCTCGACCCGTACGCCACTCCGGAGTCGCTGACCGAGCGTGCCGCCGGCAAGCAGATGAACCCGAAGATGCTCACGAGCTTCGTCGACGGCTCGAAGGCCATGATCGAGATGGCGTCGCTGGCCAACACCACCGGCCTCGGCGTCAGCAAGCGCGGCATGCACGGGCCCGCGTCCACCGTGCCGACGCTGCACCAGACGTTCGCCCTCAAGGAGGACGGCGGGATCCTGGAGCGCGCCGGCGTCGTCGACTACTGCACCGGGCCGGTGGCACCGGGCGTGTTCGTCGTGGTCCGCACCGAGGACCCCTACGTGCACCACGAGATGACCTACCTCCAGATGGGCGACGGGCCGTACTTCGCGCTCTACCGCCCCTACCACCTGGCCAGCCTCGAGGCGCCGCTCACCGTCTACGAGATGGTGCTCGACCACCGTCGCCAGCCTCACCTCCGAGCACTGGACCGCCGAGGTCGGCGCCCAGGCGAAGCGGCCGCTCACGGCCGGCGAGAAGGTCGACGGCATCGGCGGCTCGATGGTCCGCGGCCTGATCGACCCGTCCGAGGACTTCGCCCGCGACGGGCTGGTGCCGCTGGGCGTGCTCTCGGGCGCGGTGCTCAAGCGCGACGTGCCGACCGACCACACGCTGACCTACGACGACGTGGAGCTCAACGAGGGCTCGGTGATCGTGCGGATGCGCCGGATCCAGGAGGACATCGCCGAGGGCAAGCCTGCCCCGTCGCTCACCGAGCTCCGGGCCACGCTCGCGGGGTGAGCGTTACGCTCGCGGCGTGTCGAGTCCAGCAGCCGTTCCCGCACGCGCGCGGGCGGCCCTGGTCATGCTCGCCGCGGGCGAGGGCCGGCGCACCGGCCACCACACGAACAAGGTGCTGCTGCCGCTCGCCGGCCGCCGCGTGTTCACGTGGTCGATCCGCTGGGCGCGGCTGCTGCCGTACGTCGAGCGCACGCTGCTGGTCATCCGCGAGGAGGACCGCGACGTCGGTCCGCGCCACGCTCGCCCGCGAGGTGGACGGGCCGCCGATCGACCTGGTCGTCGGCGGCGACAGCCGGCACGCCTCGGAGTGGCAGGCGCTGCAGGCGCTGGAGCCCGCGATCCACGCCGGCGAGGTCGACGTCGTGGTGATCCACGACGCCGCCCGGCCGCTGGCCGGCACCCAGCTGTTCGAGGACGTGATCGCGGCGGCCGCCGAGCACGGCGGGGCGATCCCGGTGCGCGACCAGGGCAACCTGGTGGGACGCGACGGCGACACCCCGCCGGGAGACCGGGTGGTCGCGGTGCAGACCCCGCAGGCGTTCCTCGCCGCGCCGTTGCTGGAGGCGTACCGGCAGGCGTCCGCGGACGGGTTCGTCGGCACCGACACCGCGAGCTGCATGGAGCGCTACACCGACCTGCCGCGTGCGCTGCGTGCCCGGCGACGCCGGCAACGTGAAGATCACCTTCCCCGACGACCTCTTCCTCGCCGAGCGACTGCTGGCCAAGGCCGACTACGACCTCTCCGGCGGGCGCGAGCCGCACCGCCGCCGCGCCCATCTCCGCGACGTCCTCCCCACGGGCAGGCGACGGTGACCGAGGTCGAGCACGCCGATCTCCGCTGCGAGAGCTGCGGGGAGGTCACCGACCACGAGCTGAGGTACGCCGGCCGGCTGCTGGAGTCGACGCGGTGCACCAACTGCGGGCACCACATCGTGCTCACCCAGCGCTCGCTGGTGCCGGCCTACGTGCGCGACCTGGAGCAGCGGATGGTCAGCAAGCCAGGACGGATGCTGCGCCGGGCGGCACGCGACCCCGTCGGCTATGCCCGCCAGCTCCCGGGCGCGGTCCTCCGGCAGCCGGCGAAGTTCTGGCGGGAGTTCCGCGAGCTGTTTCGCGGAGGCTCCTAGGACTCCGGTCGCACCCGGCGGCCGAGCTCGTCGATGCTCTCGAGCAGGTTGACCGCGGAGGCGTCGTCGACGCGTCGGGCGATCGCGGGTGCGACCACCAGCTCGACCGGGCCACGCTGCCGCAGCCAGCCGACCAGCCGCGGCGAAGTCGCCGAGCGGCGGCTCGCCGTCCAGAGCCGCGGCCGCGACCAGCACCGGCGAGGTGACGCGGCCAGCGACTCGCGGTCGATGGTGCCCTGGATGGCTCCGTCGACGGCGGTCTTGACGGTGTCGGTGACCGGCCGGAAGGCGACCACGCGAGCCGGAGCCGGTGTGCGCCGGCCACGCTCGGCGAGGAACTCCGCGGACGCCAGCGGGCACAGCGCGTCGTGCACGCAGCAGCGGCGCGCTCGGACGCCCGGACCGCCGCCCACCACTCCTCCTCGGCGACCACCCCGGGCGGCGAGGCCGGCCCGGGTGACGTCGGCCGCGACCCGCGCCACGTCGGGGCGTCGTACGACGACGAGCGGCTCGCCGCCCGAGGGCGGCCTCGAGCACCGCGCGCAGCGCGTGCACGTAGAGCGGCTCGCCGTGCAGCAGCTCGAACCCCAGCGAGGCGATGTCCGAGCAGCGACAGCACGGGTCACGGCGGCGGCGGGGCGTCATCGGTCCTCGGAGGGGTGCGGCATGCGAATGCCCCCGGCGGGTGCCGGGGGCATTCGAGCGTAGTTCAGTGAGCCGACTCAGGAAGCGAGGACCTCGTCGAGGATCGCCTCGGCCTTGTCCTCGTTGGTGTGCTCGGCCAGGGCCAGCTCGGAGACCAGGATCTGGCGCGCCTTGGCCAGCATCCGCTTCTCGCCGGCCGACAGCCCACGGTCACGCTCGCGGCGCCACAGGTCGCGGACGACCTCGGCCACCTTCATCACGTCACCGGAGTGCAGCTTCTCGAGGTTGGCCTTGTAGCGACGCGACCAGTTGGTCGGCTCCTCGGCATGTGCGGCCCGGAGCACGTCGAAGACGCGGTCCAGGCCTTCCTTGTCGACCACGTCGCGAACCCCGACCAGGTCGAGGTTGCAGGCCGGGACGCGGACCACCAGGTCCTGCTGGGCGACGATCCGGAGTACGAGGTACTGCGTGTCCTCACCCTTGATCTTGCGCATCTCGATGTTTTCGATGACAGCGGCCCCGTGGTTCGGATAAACGACCGTTTCGCCGACGGTGAAAGTCATATGCAGTTAACCCCTTTCGAGGTGACCAGTCTAACACGCTCCCGGAGCTGGCTCCGACCGCGTTTGCGCAGGTCAGAGGCCCTATGGAGGGCTTGACAGAGTCGATATCTGGTGTGCATCTGCGGGCCGGTGGACGATACTGCGCGGCATGGGAGACACGCCGGATCCGGGCGACGCGCGGGGGGCCGGCGAGACGCCGGCGAAGCCCTCCGTCGGCAGCGCCGATCAGGACAGATCCCGAAGGCCGCGCTCCGACCGCCGCGAAGCGACCGACGCCCGAAGGCACCGTCCCGGACGACGACCCGGAGCCCTGCCGGACACGCCGCGCAGCCGCTCCGAGGTGTCCGGACAGCTCGCGGCGCTGCTGCTCGCCGGCCACCCGCGGCAGAGCCTGCTGACCGGCCGTCGTGGTCGGCGTCGCGGCCCTGGTCTCGGGCGCCCGCTGCGGGAGGGCCTGGTCGCCGGCGCCGCCGTGCTCGTCGTGCAGGTGATCCTCGGCCTGCTCAACGACGTCGACCGACCGGGAGCGCGACGCCGCGTCGGGCGCGACGGGCAACCCGGTCGCCGAGGGCCGGCTGCCCGGCCGGCAACGCCACCTTCGCGGCCATCTGCCTCGCCATCCTTGCGATCCCGCTGTCGCTGCAGAACGGCACCGTCGCCGGCGCCGCGCTGCTGCTGACCCTGGTCTCCGGTGTTCGGCTACGAGCGCTGCGCTGCGTCGTACGCCGCTCTCGTGGCTGCCGTGGGCGATCTCCTTCGCGCTGCTGCCGGCGTTCCTGTCGTACGGCGGGTGGGGCGGCGGCGTGCACGGCGGCCCGCCCACGCTGGCCCATGACCGTGCTGGCCGCGCTGCTCGGGATCGGGGTGCACTTCCTGATCTCGCTGCCCGGACCTGGTCGCCGACAACAAGACCGGCATGCGCCACCTGCCGCTGCGCATCGCGCTCAGGCTGGGTGCCCGCGGCTGCTGGTGATCTCGATCGCGTGGACCGTGCTGGTGGTCGCCGGAATCGTGGTCGCGGCGCTGTCGGTGGGCCTGCGTCAGTAGCGGCCGATGCCCAGGGTTGTGCCCGTGCAGACGAACACTCCGCCGCGCCGTCGCGGTTGTCGCCCTGGCCGTGAGCGCTGACCGCCCTCTCGGCGTGCTCGCGCGGCTTCAACGACCCGACCGACGCGGTCGTACCAGCCGGCCGGTCGGCGTCAACGACCGCTCCGAGCGAGGTCGACGTGCTCGGCGCGGTCGATCGTCGGCAACGCCACGGGCGGCAGCGGCGTCTTCATCGCCTCGCTCTCCAACAACAACCAGACCACGGGCCGACAGCTGACCGGCGTCGCCGGCGCAGGGCGTCACGGTCTCGCGCTGGCGCGGTGACCCGGCCGATCCCGCCCGGCGGCCTGGTCAACCTGGCCGACCCGAGCAGATCGGCGGCATCACGGTCGACCGGCGCGGCGGTGAAGCCCGGCGGCTACGTGCTGATGCGGCTCACGTTCCAGCCACGCCGACCCGGTCACGGTCCGGGTGCCGGTCGTGCTCGACGACGGGCCCTACGCCTCGCTCGGCCCCGTCCCCCGCCGGGCGGCTCGAGTCCGCGATGACCCACACCCTGGTCCTGCTCCGCCACGGCGAGAGCGACTGGAACGCCAAGAACCTGTTCACCGGCTGGGTCGACGTACCCCTCACCGACAAGGGCCGCGCCGAGGCCATCGCCGGCGGCGAGCAGCTGGTCGAGGCCGGGCTGCTCCCCGACGTCGTGCACACCTCGCTGCTCCGCCGCGCGATCACGACCTGCCACCTCGCGCTCGACGCCGCCGACCGGCACTGGATCCCGGTGCGCCGGTCGTGGCGGCTCAACGAGCGGCACTACGGCGCGCTGCAGGGCAAGGACAAGAAGCAGACCCTCGAGCAGTACGGCGAGGAGCAGTTCATGCTCTGGCGCCGCTCGTTCGACGTACCGCCGCCGCCGATCGAGGACGACGACGAGTTCTCCCAGGCCGACGACGTCCGCTACGCCGACCTCGGCGACGAGCTGCCGCGCACCGAGTGCCTCAAGGACGTGATCGCGCGGATGCTGCCCTACTGGGACTCCGCGATCGTCCCCGACCTGCGCTCCGACGGGATCGTGCTGGTCGCCGCCCACGGCAACAGCCTGCGCGCGATCGTGAAGCACCTCGACGGGATCAGCGACGAGGACATCGCCGGCCTGAACATCCCGACCGGGATGCCCCTGGTCTACGAGCTCGACGACGACATGCGCCCGACCGTGCGCCGGTGGTCGCTACCTCGACCCCGAGGCCGCCGCGGCCGCCGCCGCCGCCGTCGCGAACCAGGGTCGCTGACGGCGGGGCTGTCGATCCGCTGGGTCGTTGCGTGGCGCCAGAAGTCCGCAAATGCGGAGTTGTTGGTGGCCGATAGGGGTCGCGCCGAGCACCGATAGACCGCGCAAATGCGTGGATCTGCGCCCGCGGCCTCAGCGGCCGGGGAAGTGCGACGCGGTACCCGGCCTGAGCGGATCGGCCCCACGCGCGCGCCGCGGGCGACTGCAGCGCGCGCCGTACCTTCTCCACCGTCGCGCTGCGGGTCGTTGTAGACGCCGGCGCTCGTGACGACCAGCGTGCGCCAGCCCTCCTCGTCCAGCGCCTCCCGGCGATCGATGTCGGCGTCCCACTGGCGTCGCGCGCTCGATGTGGTGGCGGCCGTCGAACTCGACGATCAGCTTGAGCGTCGGGGTAGGAGAGGTCGAGGCGCCGGCGTCACGACCCCGACTGCGTCGACGAGCAGATGGTTGACCTTCGGCTCCGGGAGGCCCGCGAGCACGAGGAGAAGCCGCAGCCGTGGTCTCCATCGGCGAGTCCACGCCCTCACGCACGTACGCGCACGGTCCGTCGCGCAGTGCGCGAGTGCTTGCCCGCGCAGCCTGGCGCAGAAAGCCACGAGGCCCTCGAGCGTGATCAGCCCGAGCCCGCACCATCGCGTCCCCGGCCACGACGGCGTCCACGAACGACAGCGAGCCGGCGAGCTCGACGAACAGCTGCGCCGACGTCGGACGACACGGATCCCACCCAGAACCCGGCATGACACTGCCTGCCTCGCGCACATGCGCCTTCAGCCCGGGTCTCGGGCGCTCTGGCTCGGGCGGCCGACGGTCACGTGCACGTTCGGGTCGTCGGGGCACGGCAAGCCCGTAGAGCAGCTGCCGCGGTCGCGTGGCTGGCGTGCGCGGTCGGCGGGTGGAGGAGCAGGGCACCGCGAGCGAGGACCTGCGACGGAGAGCGGCACGGAGGCCGACACGTAGACGCCGCGGAACAGCCGATGCCAGGCCGACGAGCGCAGCTGCTCCGAGCGCTCAGCCCGGCGGCGATCGCATCCTCGAACAGGAACGGCAGCCCCACCGAGAGTCCCGGCTTCGGGCAGCGGGCGATGTCACACGAGGACGGTCGCAAAGAATCGCGATTCTCGCTCGCGTCATCCACAGGCAGCATGACGCCACGTTCGATGGCGTACCAGGCGCTCAAGAACCCGCAAATGCGGAGTAGTGGGGTCGCCGAGCGGCGATCCGGCAACGACAACTGCGCATTTGCGGGGAACCCGGGCCGCAGCGCAACCCCCGCAAGGCCGCGCGCGAGCCGCTCAGACGTCCTGGCGGCGGGTTGATCTCGCCGGTGACCAGGAAGACCACCCGGCGGGCGATCGAGACGGCGTGGTCGGCGATCCGCTCGTAGTAGCGACCGAGCAGGGCGATGTCGATGGCGGGCTCGACGCCGTGGGCCCAGTCGGCGCCGAGCAGCTCGCGGAACGACGAGCGGCGCAGCCGGTCCATCTCCTCGTCGGCCTCCTCGAGCGCGCGGGCGCCCTCGACGTCGCGCTCGGCGATGATGTGCTCGACCCGGCCGACCATCACCTCGGCGATCGTGGCCATCCGGGAGATCGTCGGCTCCAGCTCCTTGGGTACGGCGATCTCGGGCACGCGGAGCCGGGCGATCTTCGCGACGTGCACGGACAGGTCGCCCATCCGCTCGAACTCGCTGACCATCCGGAGCGCGGCGATCGAGCATCCGCAGGTCGCCGGCGACCGGGTTCTGCAGCGAGAGGAGCTCGAAGCTGTGCTCCTCGATCGCCTCGCGGGTGCGGTCGATGCCGGCGTCGTCGGAGATCACCTGCTCGGCGAGCTGGGCGTCGCCGTTGAGGAGCGCCTCGGTGGCGCGGGCGACGGCGGTCCCGGACGAGTCGCGACATCGCGATCAGGTCGTCGCGGATCGAGTCGAGCTGGTCGGCATAGGCATCACGCATGGGTCACCAACCTAAGCACGCCGGGTGAAGCGTTGGGGTCGATGCGTGAACGACGGGTGAACGGCCCCGGAAGAGGTGCGCAAATCCGCCTGTCCAGCAGGTGAAAGGCACCGTGAACGGTCTGCGTACCATCGAGATGTGGACTCCGCGACCAGGCGCTGCTGTTCGCGCTGCTCGGCGCCGTGCTGGTCGGTGCTGCCGTGCTGGCGTGGCGGGTCAGCGAGATCCAGCAGCAGCGCGTCCAGGAGGCCGCCGCAGCCGGCGCTGCCCGACGGCGTGGCCGCGGTGCTCGCCGTGCTCCGCAGCAGCGCGCTCGTCGTCGACCCCGACGACGCCGTGGTCAAGGCGACGGCGCCGGTCTACGCGATGGGCGTGGTCAGCGGCGACCGGCTGGTCGACGACAAGCTGCTCGACCTGGTCCGGCAGGTACGACGCGACGGGCAGATCCGCGAGTCCGAGCTGCAGCACCCGCGCCGGATCGGCGTACCGGCGCGGCACCTGACCGTCCGGGTCGCCCCGCTCGGCGCCCGGCTGGTGCTGGTGCTGCTCGAGGACCGCACCCGCGAGCGCCAGGTCGAGGCGATCCGGCGCGACTTCGTGGCCAACGTGAGCCACGAGCTGAAGACCCCGGTCGGCGCGATCCGGCTGCTCAGCGAGGCGGTGACCGAGGCCGCCGACGACCCCGAGGCCGTGCAGCGGTTCGCCGGCCGGATGAGCATGGAGAGCCAGCGGCTCGGCCGGCTGGTCCAGCAGATCATCGAGCTCTCCCGGCTCCAGGACGACGACCCGCTGGAGGAGCCCGGCTCGGTCGACGTCGACCGGCTGCTCGACCGGGTGATCGACGAGAACTCCACCGACGCCTGCACCAAGAACATCGACGTCGTCCGCGACGGCGACAAGGAGCTCGTGGTCCTCGGCAACCGCGAGCAGATCGCGCTGGCGGTGAGCAACCTGGTCTCCAACGCGGTCAGCTACTCCCCCGAGGGCTCGACCGTCCTGGTCTCGACCAAGGCCGACGCGACGATGGTCGAGATCGCGGTGACCGACCAGGGCATCGGCATCCCGGCCTCGGAGATCGACCGGATCTTCGAGCGCTTCTACCGCGTCGACCCGGCGCGGCACCGCTCCACCGGCGGCACCGGCCTCGGCCTGTCCATCGTCAAGCACGTGGCGGCGACTCGCACGGCGGCGAGGTCCGGGTCTGGTCCGTCGAGGGCCAGGGCTCGACGTTCACGCTGACGCTGCCGCGCAAGCAGGACGCTGCCGCACCGGACCGACAAGCCTCCGAGGAGGCACGCCCGTGACCCGGGTACTCGTGGTCGAGGACGAGGAGAGCTACAGCGACGCGCTCTCCTACATGCTGCGCAAGGAGGGCTTCGAGGTGGCGGTCGCCAACACGGGCCCGGCGGCGCTCGCCGAGTTCGACCGGGCCGGCGCCGACATCGTGCTGCTCGACCTGATGCTGCCGGGCCTGCCCGGCACCGAGGTGTGCCGCCAGATCCGGCAGACCTCCAACGTGCCGGTGATCATGGTCAGCGCGAAGGACGACGAGGTGGACAAGGTGGTCGGCCTCGAGCTCGGCGCCGACGACTACGTCACCAAGCCGTACTCGCCCCGCGAGCTGGTCGCCCGGATCCGCGCCGTCCTGCGCCGCGGCGTCGAGCCCGACCTCGCGCCGCTGACCCTCGAGGCCGGTCCGGTCCGGATGGACGTCGAGCGGCACGTGGTCACCGTCAACGGCGACGACACCCGGCTGCCGCTCAAGGAGTTCGAGCTGCTCGAGATGTTCCTGCGCAACCCCGGCCGGGTGCTGACCCGCGGCCAGCTGATCGACCGGGTCTGGGGCTCCGACTACGTCGGCGACACCAAGACCCTCGACGTCCACGTGAAGCGGCTGCGGGCCAAGCTCGAGCCCGACCCGGCCGAGCCGAAGTACCTCGTGACCGTGCGCGGGCTCGGCTACAAGCTCGATCTTTAGGGCGACCGAGCTCGCTGGCAGGATCCCCACCCGGGTTGGCAGACATTTCGCTACCGGTCGAAGCCTGCCAGTCCTAGGCTCGATCCGTGCCCTCCCCGACCCCCGCCGACACCCCCGAGGTGTCGCCCTGGCTGCCACTCGCCGCGGTCGCCGTCACACTCGTGCTCTGGGCCTCCGCCTTCGTCGGCATCCGGCACCTCGCGGGCACCGTTCTCGCCCGGCGCGCTGTCCCTGGGCCGGCTGGTCTTCGGCTCGGTCGCCCTCGGCAGTCGCACTGCTGCGTCTCCCGCGCCTGGCGCGCGCCGACCCGCCGCGAGTGGCTCGGCGATGGTCGCGATCGGGGTGCTCTGGTTCGGCATCTACAACGTCGCGCTCAACGCCGGCGAGCGTCGGATCGACGCCGGCACGGCCGCGATGCTGATCCAGGTCTCGCCGATCCTGGTGGCGGTGCTGGCGCTGTTCCTGCTGCGCGAGAAGCCGACCGCGTTCCTCGCGGCGGGCATCGCGCTGGCGTTCAGCGGCGTCGCGCTGATCGCGCTGTCGAGCTCGACCGGCAGCAACCACGACGTGCTCGGAGTGGTCCTCTGCCTCCTCTCGGCGGTCGTCTACGCGTCAGCCTGGTCCTCCAGAAGCCGCTGGTAGGCCGGCTCCCGGCGCTCCAGGTGACCTGGGTGGCGTGCACGGTCGGCGCGGTGGCCTGCCTCGCGTTCGCCGGGCAGCTCGTGGGCGAGACCGCGGACGCGTCGCTGGCCGACGTCGGCTGGCTCGCCTACCTCGGGGTGTTCCCGACCGCGATCGCGTTCACGACGTACGCCTTCGCGTTGCGCCACATGACCGCCAGCAGCCTGAGCGTGACGACGTACCTCGTCCCGCCGATCACGGTCCTGCTCAGCTGGGTGTTCCTGGCCGAGACTCCGCCGGCGGTGGCGTACGTCGGCGGCGCGATGTGCCTGGTCGGTGTAGCCGTGGCGCGGCGCAAGCCACGGCCCGGCGGTTCCCGGCCGGAGCCCGTCATCATCGAGAAACGGCCAGTCACGGGAGTCCACGGCGGCTAACCTCTTGGCATGCAAGGGGGGAGCCCGATCCTGGGCGCGGGACGACGAGTCCTCAAGTCAGCGGTACGTCACGTCGGCACGGCCACGTCCTCGTTGCGCCCGTTGCCTGACTTCCTCGTCATCGGCACCAAGCGCGGCGGGACCACCAGCTTCTACTTCGACCTGATCGAGCACCCATCGATCATGCGACTGTTCCCACCCCCACTTCCGGGGCTCAAGCCGGATGCGACGAAGGGTGTCCACTACTTCGACAGCAACTACCTCAAGGGTGAGACGCTGGTACCGCTCGTACATGCCCACGCGTGTCACTCGGCGCATCCGCACCCTCCGCAGCGGTGCCCGGAGCGTGGTGGGCGAGGCCTCGCCGTACTACCTGTTCCACCCGACGCCGCACGACGGGCGCACGCTGCCGTCCCGGGTGCCCGGCTGGTCGTGCTGCTGCGCGACCCGGCGATGCGCACCTACAGCCACTGGAAGGAGCGTCGCAGGGGAAACGCGGAGGAGCTCGACTTCGCGGCGGCGCTGGACGCGGAGCCAATGCGGCTCGCAGGCGAGCGCGAGCGGTTGCTGCAGGATCCCGGCTACCAGAGCTATGCCTGGGAACAGCAGAGCTACCTCACCCAGAGCCGCTACTCCGAGAGCCTGAGGCCGTGGATCGATCGCTACGGCAGGGACCAGCTGCTGGTCCTCGCGAGCGAGGAGTACTACGCCGACCCGGTGAAAGTGCTCGGTGATGTCGACGAGTTCCTCGAGCTTCCGCGGCGCGCGATGTCCACAGGGGCCATCCGCAACGCGGCTCCCGGCGAAGCGCTCCCGGAGGAGGTGCGGCGTCGCCTCGCTCTGGAGTTCACGGACGACATCGCCGCGCTGAGCGATCTCGTTGGCCGGACGTTTCCCTGGTGACGGACCCGCCCGGGATGAAGCAGCCGCTGACGGTCAAGGGCTTTCCGTGGCGGCGACGGGGGGTCCTCGTCCCGACCCGGGACCGGCGCACGGCCTCGCTCGGCATCTGCATGTTCACCGCATCGAAGCCCGCCGTGATCGCCGCGCAGGTTGCCTCCTTCTGGCTCGTGCGGCTCGCGGGAACTCGCGTGCTGCCGGGCGGGTCGCACATGTGGAAAGCGCCTTTCCGAACGGCCGACTGGGAGGTCCTGCTCGCGGAGTGGCGATCGCACATCGGGCCTTTCGACGCGATGGCGATCTACCAGCGACGACAAGTCGAGCGCAGCGGACTCACGCTCTTGCTCACGCGGGCCGGTCGTGGCGTGGCAGTCGTGAAGGTCAGGCCGGAGGCGGGCCCGCTTCGGCGGGAACAGAGTGCGCTGGCCGCTGTCGTGGACGCCGGGCCGGCCAGCTTCCGCGCCCCAGCGCCGCTCGGCGCCGGGTCGCTGGGCGACGACGTGCACTGGAGCGCCCAGAGCTCGGTCTTCGAGCGTCCCCACCGGCCGGTGCTCGAGCCACCGTCGCGGCTCTTCGGCGACGTCCAGGACGTGCTGGCACGGATCTCGCCGGCCGGCTCGGGTGAGGAACCCGCGGCACACAACGACCTCACCCCTTGGAACCTGCGTCGCGACCATCGCGGAGACGTGTGGCTCTACGACTGGGAGGACTGGGGGTCTGCGACCGTCGGTCGTGACCGGGTCTACTTCCTCGCCACGGCCGCTGCCCTGGCGGGCGGTCATCTGCCCGCGGGCCTGCCAGGCCCGGCAATCGCGCACTGGCGAGCCGTGGTGCTGGCCCGGAACAGCACATCCCCCTCGGACAAGGAGCTGAACGCCCGGATCCTGTCGGCCCTTGATCAGGCGTGGGCAGAAAGAGACGAAAACGGGTGCCGTTGACCCGAAGCGTCTAGAATATGACCGCATCCGGGCTGTGCTGTGGTGCGCTCAAAAGGGGGATCGAAGATGACGCTCAGCGGCTACGTCCAGGTGCTGCGCAAGCGGTGGCGGACGGTTGCGACCGTGGCGCTGCTGTGCGTTCTGGCCGCGTTCGGGATCACGGCGCTGCTCCCCAAGTCGTACGTCGCCCAGTCCACCATCTTCGTGAGCATCGCCGGGACGTCGAGCACCGCGAAGGGCAGCGCCCCGGACACGCTCTACCAGAACTCCCAGTTCGCGCTCAACCAGGTGTCGTCCTACCCCCAGATCGTGACCAGCCCGGCAGTCCTGAAGCCGGTCATCAACGATCTCGGCCTCGACCTGACCGTCCGCGAGCTCAAGTCGCAGGTCACGGCCACCAACCCGGTCGACACCGTCCTGCTCAACATCGAGGCGACGAGCAGCTCCCCCGAGCGGGCCCAGGCCATCGCGAACTCGGTCGCCCAACACCTGGGTTCTCAGGTCGAGGCGCTCGAGACACCTCGACGAGGTGGTGAGTCGCCGGTCAAGGTGACGACCGCGGTGCCGGCCGGGCTGCCGCTCACCCCAGCCTCTCCCCGCCCGGCGCTCAACCTGGCGTTGGGTCTGCTCCTCGGCGTCGCGCTGGGCGCCCTGGTTGCTGCCGTGAGAGAACGACTCGACACCACTATCAAGTCCATCGGCGACCTCCAGGACCTCACCGGAGCGAGCCCGCTCGGTGCCATCCGGAGCGACCCTGTCGCCAAGCAGAACCCACTGCTGCTGACCAGTACCAAGCGGGTGACGGTCGAGGATTTCCGCTCCATCCGGACCAGCCTGCGCTACGTGGACGTCGACAAGCCGCCGCGTCAGATCGTGATCTCGTCGGCCATCGTGGGTGAGGGCAAGTCGGTGCTTGCCTGCAACATCGCGATGATCATGGCGCAGGGACAGATGCGGGTGTGCCTCGTGGAGGCGGACCTCAGGCGCCCGAAGGTGACCAGCTACCTGGGCATCGACGGGAGCGTGGGACTCACGGAGGTGGTTGCCGGCGAGCGTGACCTCGACGAGGTCCTGGTGAGCTGGAACCGAGGCACGCTGACAGTCCTTCCGGCGGGAGCGACGCCGCCGGACCCGAGCCACCTGCTCGGGTCACACGCCATGAACGAGGTTCTCGAGAAGCTCAGGGACGCCTACGACGTGGTGATCATCGATGCACCACCCGTGCTGCCCGTGAGTGACGCCGCCATCCTCGGCGCCATGTCCGACGGCGTGATCCTCGTCGCCCGGCATGGCCACGTCACGAGGGAGCAGGTGCGCCACGCGCTCGAGTCCCTCGATGCCGTGGACGCTCACGTGATCGGGACCGTGCTCAACGCCGTACCTGCGAAGACGCGCGAGTCCCGCTACGGGCCCGCCTACGGCTACCAGCCGATGGCCGACGATCGCGCCCCCGTGAAGATCAAGAGCACGCGGTCGCCCCCGATCCAGAGGTCCGGCTCACCCGACGTTGACGTCGCCCATCGAGGAGCTGAGGGAGACCGCGGCCTCCCGCAGCGCACGGAGCGTCGTGCGGTGACTCGGGCCGTGTTGCCGCGCATGTGTCGTGCGGTGACGCGGGCCGTCGCGCCGTGCGTGAGGGTCGAGGATGTCCATGGCGCCGGAGTGGCGACCGCGGCCGGCAGGGACAACCAGCCCGCGCGCGGCGTCCATCTCGGTCACCAGCCAGGCCAGCCTCGGGTCGCCGAGACTCCGGGGGATGACCTGCAGCGTCAGCCCGTTCGACGCGACGAGCCCGTCTCGGGAGTCGGCCAGGGCGGCTGCCACACCGCCGGCCAGCGCGGCGGCCTCGAGCAGGGTGAACAGCCTCGTCCTGGCCCGCAGGTCAGCGCGGAGCACCACTGACTTGACCTCGGTGTCGGCGGCGAGGATCAGGTTTGCACCGGAGATCGCTCCCGGCGTCAGCTGAGTGGAGCGGTGTTCTGACGGACCCGCGACCGGGACCTTGTGCCTCGCCACCCACTTCTGTGCGGAGGGGCACCAGGGGCTGCCCGGTTGGGTGGCGACACCTGCGCTCTCCGCAACCACGCCGTGACTCAGCTGGTCAGGAAGATGAGCGGTGAAGATCCGGGCCGCCGTGGGTGATCGGCAGACGTTGGCTGCACACACGAACAAGATCCTGAACGCCACCTGATTCCGTCCTGCTCAACAGAGCCACTCCTATAGAGTTCGCACGGATCATACCGGGGGCACAGGCACGGACGGAGTCACGCTGAACATGGGGGGCGATTCAGCGTCTCCCGCGAGTCTGTTCGGCGGCCTGGGACGCGGCGGCATGCTGAACCTGGCGGGTGCGGTCTGCCAGCAGGCGTGCCTGCTCGGCACGACCGCTGCCATTGCCGGGTTCCTCGGGCAGGACGCCTTGGGCAGCTACGCACTCGCCTACGCGGTGCTGTCGCTCGTGTCGCTGCTGTCACTGTTCGGGTTCCGGGCCGCGCTGACCAGGTTCGTCGCCGTGCACCTTGCCGACGCGGAACCCGCCCGGGTACGCGCCTTGATCCGCTTCGCCCTCCTCATCTCGACCGGCATGTCCGTGTGCTTCGGCGCTGCCTTGGCGGTCTTCGCCTCCCCCCTCGCCGACCTCTTCCATGATCCCGGGCTGTCCAGTGCGTTCGTGGTCGTCGGAGCCGCCCTCCCCGCGTTCACGTTCCGCGACCTCTCGCTGGCCGCGATCCAGGGGTGGCGCACCCAGCGAGCGTTCGCGCTCATCGGGTGGTTCTACGAGCCGATCGTGCGATTCGGGTTGACCGCGGGTGCGCTGGCACTCGGCCTGGGACTCGGCGCCGCCTTCGGCGCGCTCCTGGTGGGCGCCTGGACGGCAGCTCTGGCAGCCGGGGTCGCGCTCTCGCGGCGCGTGCGAGAGACTCCCAGGGACAGGGTCACCCTCGACGTCCGCGGCGTCTTGCGGTTCTCCTTTGTCAGCTGGGGCACCACGCTCGCGTCCACCGGACTGATCTGGGCAGACACCCTGCTCCTTGGCGGGCTCGCTGACACCGGCGCTGTCGGCATCTACACGGTTGCCACTCGCCTGGTGAGCCTCGCGGTGTTCGTGATGGCACCGGTGAACGCCTTGTTCGCACCCCACTTCGCGCATTTCCATCACGCCGGCGACACGAGGGGCCTGTCGCGGACCTATGCCTCCGCCACGAACTGGATCCTTCGGCTCTCGCTACCGGCCTTCGTGGTGCTCGCGGTGTACCCCACACAGCTCCTGGCACTCTTCGGCCCGGGTTTCGAGACCGGTGCCGCGGTGACCGTCATCCTTGCCGTCGGTCAGCTCGTCAACGCGGGAACCGGGCCCTGCGGGACGTTGCTGAACATGAGCGGGCGGGTCGTGCTGAACCTGGTCAACAACACGGGAGTCCTGCTGCTCAACGTGGCGCTGAACCTGCTCCTGATTCCGCCGTACGGCATTGTGGGAGCAGGGGTGGCGTGGAGCGTGTCCCTCGTCCTGGTCAACGGGGTCCGGCTGCTGGAGGTCAGGCGACTGATGGGACTCACGCCCTTCAACGTGGTCACCGTCAGGGCTCTGGCCGCCGCCGCCGCGGCGGCTGTCGTCGCGCTGACCTGTGAGGCGTTGCTGCCGGACGGACTCGGCTCGCTGATCGTCGGCGTGGGGCTGACGGGGGTCAGCTACCTGCTGGGCACGCTCGCCCTGCGCTTCAGTGACGACGAAAAGGAGGCGATCCGCGGGGTGGTCCGCTCGCGTGCTCGTCGAACGCCCGCGAGCCCGTCATGACGATCGTCGAAAGTCGCCGCCTCGCGCGACCTGCTGTGGCAGGCTCCGGCCATGGGTAGCTTCACCATCTGGTGCGCACTGACGCTGGTTCTTGCCGGTGCCATCGGCGTGACTCTCCAACTGGCGGAATCGACCTGGACGGGCGGTCTGCTGGCGTCGTTGCGAGCCCGCACTGTCGCACTGGTCGCCTCGGGAGTTGCGCTCCTCGCGTTCGCCCTGGCGCTGAAGCTCGAGCCGATCGCCCGGGCCGACGGTTCCCTCGTGCGCCTGCTGTCCCATTCCCGGGGCGACACCTTGGTCAAGATCATGACGATCCTGACCACGCTGGGCGACGCGATACCGTCCTTCACCCTCGCCACGATGTTGGCCGTGATCGTCTACCGACAAGGGCGCCATCCCCTCGCATGGGCCTTGCTACCGGTCGTCGTGCTCGCCGAGCTGCTGGTCCAGGTCGGAATGACCAACACGTTCGGTGACCTCACCATCGGTGACATCGCTGCGTCGATCCCCTCCGGCAATCCGGGCATCCTGCCTTCAGGGTCGGTGGCCCGGCTCTCGAGCATCTTCTTGGTGGCCGCACTCTTGTGGCGCTCGCACAGCCCGTTGCAGAGCCGCACGGTGGTGACGATCGGCGGCGTGCTGCTCGTTCTCCAGTCAGTGAGCCGTCTCTACCTCGGACGACATCTGATGCTCGACATCGTGGGCGGGCTCCTGGTCGGATTCGCCCTCTTCCTGCTTGCGAGCTACGTCGTCGGACGGCCTTCGCAGATCGACCTGCAGCGCCGGGACTAGCATGACCACGAACAGGACGTAGGTGTCCAGCAGCCCCGTCGCGAGGAAGCTGCGCACCAGCGCAAACACAGCGAGGGCGAGCCACAACCTTCCGAGCGGCGACGGCGCGCGCACGGTCGCGACCAGCGTGCCCACCACCCACAAGGCCAGCAGGACGACGCCGAGCAGTCCGGTCTGGACGTATGTCGAGACCCAGGAGCTGTCCAACACCTGGCTCGTCGCGTAGGCGTCGTGCACGGCGACCGTCTTGACCGCGAGGCCCTCGCCGAGCCAGTGCGCATAGAAGTCCCGAGGAGCGGAGAAGGCCGACTGCCAGGCAACAGTGCGCGAGCTGAACGACAGCAGGTTCTCGCTTCCTCCTCGCCCGAAGAACCCGGACAGGGTCGCCGTGTAGGCAACCACGAAGAAGAGAGCCGGGATCGCCGCGAGTGCGGTCGCCAGGGTCCCGAGCTTGATGCGCGGGGACAGGGCGACCAGCAGGACGACGGCCACGGCCAGTGCCAGAAGCCCGGTGCGAGACCCGGTGAGCCAGGTGATCCCCAGGAACAGGGCCAGGAAGGCAAGGTGCCACCCCTTCGCGACCCCCCAGGTCATCCGCCAGACGAGAATGAGCGTCGGGACCCCGACCAGGAGTGCGAGCTCGTTGGGGCCCACTGGGATCAGCTGCGGCGCGAGCCGCCCCGCAGTGATCGGGGGACCGGTTCCGGCGATCAGGTTGGGCAGGCCGGAGATCGCCAGCACAAGTCCGATGCCGCCCGTGGCCACGCCGAGGCTGTTCACGAGGACTGCCGGCGGGTAGGAGGCGACGACCAGGAGAACAGTCACCGCGACCATGAGGACCCGCACCGCGAGAATGGCCGAGGCAGTGATCCCACCTGCCGCCAGAGCACCCCCGAGACCGACCATCAGGTAGAGCGTGACCAGCACCATGGTCCGTGGGCGGATCCGGTCCAGCACACCCACCGGTGTCGTGAGGCAGGCCAGGGCGAGAGCAGCCGCTCCGACAGCCGCCTTGCCCAGGACCACGGGGTCGACTCCTCCGGAGTAGAAAACCAGGTAGCGCCACGGGAGAAGGCTGACCACCAGGAGGACCAGGACCAGCAGCGGGGTCGCCACGACGGCCCGGTCGCCGCGCGAGGTTGCGGCAGGTTCGCTACTCACGTGCTGGGGCCAGGGTTGGATGGGCGCAGGGCGAGCAACGTTGGCATCGCCATGGCGCCGACCGCGAGCTGTCGAGGACGCGACATGCTCGTGCGCCAGGTGTCGTCCCGGCGGATCACCGTCGTCCCGGAGCGGAACCGGTCCGGGTTGCCTCCGGCGGTGTGGGTGGCGGACAGCTCCACCCGGGAGTCGTTGACCAGGGGTGGGGCGGGCGCCGGCTCACCGAGCAGCGCGAACACCCGGTTCAGGGTCTCGGCGGGGCGGCTGGCGAAGTCCTCGTAGTTCACCCTCAGGTAATGAGAGCTGCCGACAACCCGCCGGTCGACGCTGGCTATCAGGTCGTTGTACACCTGCCACACGACCGTGCTCCGCAGCATCCCCACCCGAGGCAGGATGCCACCGTCCTTCGCCTTGTCGCGCACATCCTTGCGGCGGCTCCATGAGTACGCGACCGCCCTCGGGTCCCGGACCATGTGCACCACGAACACTTCGTGCCCAGGCAGGCCGGCCGCCACGATCGCGTCGACGGGATACTTCGAGGAGTCCACGATCACCCGTGCCTGCGAGGCGGCCGCGATGCCGTCGTACAGCTTCTTCAGGTGCGGTGCGTAGTCGATGTCGTGCATGGTCCTGCCGGTGCGATGAGCCCGCACCGCCCCGAGCACATGACGGGTGTGGATCGAGTCCTGAGCACGGATGGCTGCTCGCGCGTCGACTCCCTCGATCCCACCGAAACCGCGGTCGAACACGTCGTTCCAGAAGGGGCAGTCCAGCACCCGCGCACCGCAGCCACAGTCGCGGCCGTCGACGACTCCCCGCTGCCACAGGTTGTGCAGCTCACCGGTGGACACGATCCCGTCGACCTGGCCGAGGACGTTGTCCAGCAGCGTGGTGCCCGAACGGCCCCAGCCGGCGATGTACAGGATCTTGGTCACGTGCGGACTCCTCCGGTGTGAACCGGCAATCAGCTATCAGGATTGATGTGCACCATGGTAGGTCCGTCTCTACGCCCGCGTGGGGCTTCCGGATCCCGGAAGCCCCACGCCTGGCCGAGCAGGTGCCCTCGTCAGTTCGCGGTGGCCACCGCGTAGTCGTCGAAGGAAATCGCAACCGGCGCGTTCGTCACGTTGGTGGCCAGGTAGGCCATCAGCCCGACGCTCCCGGCACCCTGCATGTCTGCCGTCGAGTCCGTCGTGCTGACCAGCCACGCTGCCGGCTCGCTCGCTGCGGCGGCCCACACCTTGACCTTGAGCGCGGTGGTCCCGTTGCCGTCCGCGACGAAGCGCATCTTGATCTTGTCGCCTGCCCCCCACGTCAGCCCGGGCACCACCACGGCAGGCGCGACGGCCGTCTGCACGTTGGCCGCTGTACGACGGTTGATCACCACGCTGACGGTGCCGTTCGCCCTCAGGTTGAGCGCCGCGCGGTAACCGCCACCCGTCGGCAGCTCGCGCCCGATCAGGTAGGCGTAGAAACCGGTCCCGGTAGCCGGCTTGTTCGCGCTCAGGGTCACGGTGCTGTCCGTCGAGGAGGAGGAGACCCCGTTGAGATAGGCCCAGGGGCCAGCACCCGCGCTAGCAAGGGTCATGACGCCGGCGCCGGAACTGACCGAGAAGTTGTTCGCCGCACCCTTGAGCACCCAGGTGCCCCCGGTGGTGGCGGAACCCCAGCCATTCGCCTGTGTCCGCTCGAACGTGTCGGAGGCGAGGGGGGTCGGGCCTACCGGCGCGGCCACCGTTACGTCGTGCGCAACGGTGTCGGTGGCACCCCGGTTGTCCGTCACCCTCAGGGTGATGGTGTAGGTGCCGTCGGTCGCGTAGGTGTGGCTCGGCGTGCCGCCAGAACCGTCCGGAGAGCCGTCTCCCCAGCTCCACGAGTACGACGCCAGGGTGCCGTCCGGGTCGGAGGACGTGGTGCCGTCAACCGATGCCTTGAGCTTGTCGATCGTGCTGGTGAACCTTGCCGTGGGCGCCTGGTTGCTCGAGACCGTCACGTTGTGGGACACCGAGTCGGTGCCGCCGTCGTTGTCGGTGACGGTCAGCGTGACGCTGTAGGTGCCCGCGGCGCCGTAGGTGTGGCTGGGGGTTGCGCCCGAGCCGTTCGCGGTGCTGTCACCCCAGTTCCACGAGTACGACGCCACCGTGCCGTCGGAGTCGGCGGACGTGGTGCCGTCCAACGAGGCCACCAGGAGGTCGCTCGAGCTGGTGAACCTTGCCGTGGGCTTGGCGTTGGCCACCGCCACGTCGTGGGAGATCGTGTCGATCCCGCCCCGGTCGTCGGTCACCTTGAGCACCACGGTGTAGGTCCCGTCGGCGGCGTACGTGTGGTCCGGCGCGCTGCCGGTGCCGTGAGGCGAGCCGTCTCCGAAGTCCCAGTCGAAGCTTGCGACCGACCCGTCCGTGTCGTTCGAGGCGGTGCCGTCGAGGTGGGCCACCCGACCGCTCGTGGTCGAGCTGAACGCGGCGTGCGGGTTCACGTTGGGCAGCTGTCCGCCACCGGCCGTGTAGTGCGACGAGACGCTGCTCGCGCCCAGGACCTTGGAGTAGATGGCGACCTCGTCGATCACACCGTCGAAGAAGGGACTGTCGCCTCCCCAGTCACTGTCACCGCCGACCCGCCAGTAGCCGGTGTAGTCCTGAGCCTGTGTCTGCGAGTTGGTCCCCACGAGGACGCCGTCGACGTACAGCTTCATGCCGTCGGTGGAGCTCTGGGTTGCGACCATGTGGTGCCACTGACCGTTGTTGTAGGCCTGGGGTGAGGTGATCGTGTTCTGGAAGCCGGTCCAGACGCCGAACGTCAGCTGTCCGGAGTTCTCCATGTACACGTGGCGGTCATAGCCGGAGCTCAGACCGCTCTGGGTGTCCCCGAACCCGACCAGCTTGCCACCGTGTGTCGTGCTGGTGTTGAACCACAGCTCCTCTGAGTAGTTCGTGGGGTTGGAGATCGGGGACGCGGCGCCGATCGTGCCCGAGATTCCGTCGAACTTCACGGCCTTGTCCGTGGTACCCGCCACAGCACCCTGCCGACCCAGCGTGTAGCCGCCGGCGTAGATACCGTCGAACTGGTTGCCGGAGACGTCGACGGCCTTGGTGCCGGCCGTCTCCCCCAGCCTCCAGTAGAGGTCGGGAGTGTCCTGCACGATCGCCTTGCCGTAGGTGTCGGTCGGAGCCGCGGGTCCGCCCAGGCTCCGGCCGCTGTCCGTGTAGTGGGTCTTGACCTTGCTCAGCGGGAGCGCGGTCGGGTAGATCGCGACGTCGTCGATGACGCCGCCGAGGTAGTTGCTGGTGGGCTGGTTCGGCCAACCGTTGAGGTTGTCACCGCCGATCCGCCAGTAACCGGGGTAGTCCTGCGCGGTCGTGGTCGAGGCGTCGCTGGCGACCTTCTGGCCGTCGATGTAGAGCACCATCCCGGCGCTGCCCTGCGAGGCCACGATGTGGTGCCACTGGTTGTCGTTGTAGGTCTTGGTGCCGCTGCTCACCGTGCGAACCCCACCGGGGTAGACGCCGAAGATGATGTGGCCGGCGTTGTCCATGTAGACGTGACGGTCGTAGGACCCGCTGTCCCCGGAGGAGGAGCCGCCGTAGCCGACGATCTTCCCTCCGCGGTTGGTGCCGGTCTTCACCCAGGCCTCGGCGGAGAACTCGGGCGTGGTGGGCATCGACGGCGACACCACGACCCCGGCGCTGGTCCCGTCGAAGGTGGATGCGTTGTCGTTGTCGCCGTTGATGGCTCCGGTGGCACCGCGGGTGACTCCGGTGCCGGCCGTCGCATCGTTGAAGTTGGCGTAGTCGTAGACCGCCGAGCCCGAGCCCTCACCGAGCCGCCAGAAGGCGGTCGCGCCGTCGCCGGTGACGTCATTGCTGTAGGCGCTGGTCTGAGCCGCACCCGTCGCGGTGACGGAGTTCGAGGCGCCGAGGTTCAGCAGGTTGTTGAACGGGTCGTTCACCTTCACGGTGTAGGTGTACGAGCTCCCCGGCACGGCGGTCGTGTCGCGGAAGCCGAGCGTCGGGTAGGTCCAGTAGTTGGACTTCGAGGTCGTCGTGTAGATCGACACGTTCGGCTTGTCGGAGCGGTAGACGTTGTAGGTCAAGGACTCGTTGTCCATGTCGTAGGCCGACTGCCAGGCGACGCGAACCACACCGGGCAGCGCGGTCGCGGACGTCGCGGGTGCGCCGGCGATCTTCGCGGGGCCACGCTTGTTGGGCGCCTTGCTGCTCGAGGCGAACCGGATCAGCCCCTGCTGCGCGACGTTGTTCACGGACGGGAACTCACCGCCCAGCACCACGTAGTCGCTGTTGCCCGTGACCGTCCAGGCGGCCTGGTTCTGGCCGGTGTAGCTGCCGACAGCGACCACGGGCCACCACTGCAGCAGCGACGAGACCGGGAGGCCGTTGTAGTTCCAGCCGTAGTTGTCCGGGCCGATGCCGAGCTCCCCCGAGGGCTGCGTGGACCAGGCGAACGCGTGGCGCATGTTGATCGCCCAGTTCTGGTCCGTCTGCGGGAACGAGCGGGCCCAACGGCAGTCGTGCGCGTGGCTGACGGCGTAGAGAACCTTGCCGACGGGCGCGGCGTCGTACGTGTCGCCGTGGCAGTCGTTGATGAAGTTGACGCTGCCGGAGCTCGGGTCGGCACTGAAGGTGCCCTCGAAGTTACCGGTCTGGAACGCGTAGCCGGTGCCGAAGATGCTGGTCCCGTCGGTGCTCAGGCTGGTGATCGATGATCCGGTACCTGCGTTGTTCATGTTCTGGTTGATGGCCCATGGCAGGCTCGCGCCGCTGACCGCGTCGACCGAGCCCATGGCGGGCGCGGGCTGACCGTTGATGGTGCTGAACTTGCCCCCGACGATGACCCGGGACTGGTCGGGCGACAGCACCATGCTGGTGACCTGGTTGTCGTCGGCGGTCGGCGCCCAGGGCAGGTTGCTGCCGTTGCTGGCGTTCACGGCCGCGAGCCGTCTGCGGGTCTGTCCGTTGACGCTGAAGAAGTTGCCGCCGAACCAGACGGTGCTGTCGTTGGCCGTCACGGTCGCGACCTTCGCGCTGACCGAAGGCTTGAACACGGTGTTCAGCGCGTTGGTCGCGGTGTCGAAGGCCGCAATGTGGTTGCGCACCGCGCCGTCGACGGTGGTGAAGTCGCCCACAACGTAGACGCGCGAGCCGTCCGGAGACTTGACGATGTTCAGCCCCTGGCCGTTCAGCTGGTGGTTGAAGGAGGCAACCCGGTTGCCGGTCGTGATGTCGAACGCGAACACGTTGTTCGCGTCGACCTCGCCCGCACCGCCTACCGCGACGCCCGGCGGCCGTGCGCGGGTGAACTGCCCAGTGACGTATGCGGTGTTGCCGACCACGACCGAGTCCCAGACCACGCCGTTGACCTGCCAGGTCGGCAGGCCGTCCGCGGACACCGTGGCCGGCGTTCCGGGGGCTGGCGCCGTGTCGGCCGAGGCACCCGGCGACGAGAGCGCCACCAGTCCGCCCACCATGAGGCTGAGCGTGACCGGAACAAAGAGGAGCCGATGGGTCATCGCCCCGAAAAATGAATTCACTGCAATGGTCCCCTTGTTCCCCCGTGGCCGGCGCATCCGGCGAATAAAAGACTAAGCCGCGAATCCCCGCGTGCAGGTAATTCAGAAAAGATGCGGAAGTGCAATAAAGACGAAACAGACATTCTCATGACATTTCAGCCCACCGGTGGACTAGACGGTCGTAGATCACCTTAGGCGGAACGGAATGCGGAAAACGGCGAGGTCGGGCCGACTGGCCCCTACCTCGACGCTCGTACCGGACGTGTCGTTCATCGCCTGGCGGACCCGTGTACGAACCCGTGTCCGTGCGTGCCGATGCTCGAGCGCTGACGGAGGACGGCGTGATCGGCACTGGCCGTCCCGGCGTCGGCCACCGGCCAGTACTCGTCGACGAGCGCACGCGTGGCGGCGATGTTGCGCTGGCTGGAGGCGCCGAAGACGATCGACTGGAGGTTGGGCAGCCCGCACACCCACTCGATGGCCTCGCGAGGCGGAATCGCGCCGCTGGCCAGCACCGACATGGCGACCGCCCGGAATGGCCGCTCCTCCATGGCGCGAACGTAGGCGTCGACACCGCCCGACATCCGGAACCCCAGCTTGTTGATGTTGGCGCAGACGATCGGGTTCTCCACGCCCGCGAGCTCGAGCGCGTCCAACGCCATCGGCAGGTTCATCGTGATGAACCCCGGCTCCGCGTCGTAGCGGTTGCGCACGTGATCGGCGAAGATCGTGAAGGCGTCGGTGAAGCCCAGCCCCAGAAGCAGGTCCACGATGACGTTCTGCATCCAGATGACCGGGGTGTCGAGGCCCTTGAACATCTTCAGCTCGGCGTCGATCAGGAGGGTAGCGATGCCCTCGACGTCCTTGCGCACCAGGGAGCTGGTGCCGCGTCGGACGCCGTCCAGGATCCCCTGCTCGGGGAAAAACCGCCGGATCGCGCCGAGGAACCCGTCGTCCGTGACGGCGTTGGCGTACTTGTGGGCGTAGGGCATGCAGGGGAAGAAGGTCATCCCTGCGTAGCGGATCGGATCGGCCCGGACCCGGTCGCACACCTCGCCGATCCGGTCGTGCGTGGTGCACATGAAGGTCCGGATACCTTCGTCGTACGCCGCGTCCAGGACCTCCATCACAGCATCGAGCTCGTCGAAACGCATCTGCTGCGCGCGCGCCTTCTCCTCCGACATGTGGTTCACGCCGAAGAACTGGTTGTCACCGAAGAGCAGACGGTCCATGACGAACCTCCCACTGTCCGGTGCGGCCAGGCTTCTGCTGGCGACCGTGGTCATGCGCTCCACCTCTCTCGTACAATCTCGCGCTTCTCGCGTACGGCTTGCCGGACCAGCTGAGCCGCACGGGTGGCGCGCGCAGCGATCGGCGAGGACGGCCTTCCCCGTTCGATCGCGAGCGACGACCGATCCTCCGGGTCGGCTTGGGCTCGTGGCATGGCGAGTCGGTCCTCGACCCGCAGCGCGTCGCGGCCGATCAGTGCGATGACCTGGTCGGTGACGGCGGCAGATGCAAAGTCGTTGAGGCCCTCGACCTCGCGGGCCTGAACTCGACGAACAAACGCGTCCAGCTGCGCGCTGTACTCCTCGCCCCGCAGGTAGAACCAGGGCGCCTCAGTCAGCTCGGTCGTGTAGCGCACGTTCCAGCCCGCGCGGTACCCCTCGGGTATGGCCGCCGTGTCGCGCAGGTAGACGTGCAGCTCCTGCCGATCGGCGTAGATGCGGCCATGGGTGCCCCACAAGGTGACCTTGGTAGACATCTTGCGCTGCGACTCGTCCGACCAGTTGACCGACAGCTGGGCGGTGCCGGAGGGATAGTGCAGGGTCGTCGCCACCGCGTCGTCGATCTGCGTAGAGAACACGCTGGTGAGCTGGCTGCCGCTGACCGACTCCGGACCGCCGAGGAACCAGGTGAGCAGGTTGAGCGGGTGAGCCGCATAGTCGTAGAGGCTCCCCCCACCCGTCTGCCGCTGGCTGCGCCAGGTGGTTCCGGAGGGCTTCAGGACCACCGGACCATAGGCTTCTGCGAGGGCAGTGCTGACCGTGCCGATCGCTCCCGTCTGCAGCAGCCGGTGCGTCTCGGCGAACGAGGCGATGAAACGGTTGTGGTAGCCGACCTGCGTCACGATGCCGCGTTCGCGCGCCACCATGGTCAGGTCGGCGCCGTCCGCGGGGTCCAGCACCAGTGGCTTCTCGCAGAAGACGTGCACCCCGCGTTCCATGGCCGCTCTGACCATGGGGGCGTGGAGGTGAGTCGGGGTCGCGATCAGCACGGCGTCTGGTCGGGTGGTGTCCAGCATCTTCAGGTAGTCATTGAAGATGGGCACGCCGGTGTACTTCGTGAGCACGTCCAGCACGTAGCCGGTGGCGTCACAGATCCCGATCAGATCCACCTCGGGATGCACCCGGATCATGGACAGGTGCGACAGCCCCATCTTGCCGAGCCCGACGACGGCTACCCTGATCATGAATGCGGTCCCGAGTCTGCTGCCGGTGCATTTCGGCGCGGTCGATCCATCAACGTCTCGAACAGTTTCACGTGGTTCCCCCCTGGACCCTCGCGGCGGGCAAGAAGCGCCCGGATCACAGAGTAGGACCCAACCCTAAGGAGTGCGTACGTTTTGCCAAAGAACGCCGAGTAGCAATGGCCCGTAAGGGTGTAGTGATGATCACCCATAGGGATCTTATGGGACATTTCGCCCTAACTCTGGCCTAGACCGCGCGCTCCACGGTGCCGCAGCCGCGGCAGCAAGGTTGGTGCACGTGCCCCAACGACGCCCCGCCCGATAGCCTCGGAGGGTGTCGACCACCCGGCGAACGCCCGCGCCGCCGACCCAAAGGCGATCGACGGTGCTGGTCGTCAACCCATCGGCCGACGTGTACGGCTCCGACCTCCAGATGCTGGAGAGCGTGCGTGCGCTCGCGGAGCATCACGACGTGACCGTCCTCATCCCGACGGATGGCGAGCTGGTCGGCAGACTGCAGTCGATCGGAGCCCGAGTCGAGTTCCTCTCGTTCCCGGTGCTGCGTCGAGCGAACATGTCGGCCCTCGCCTTCGCCGCCATGGTGGGATCGGTGCTCCTTGCGTTCCCGAGGATGTGTCGGGCGGTGCAGCGAGCCCGACCGGCAGTGCTGTACGTCAACACGGTGACGATGCCGTGGTGGCAGCTGGTCGGTTTCATCACCCGTACGCCGACGCTCTGTCACCTGCACGAGGCCGAGACCGAGGACCGCAAGCTGGTCCGCCAGGCACTGATCCTGCCGCTGCACCTCGCGGACGGCGTCATCGTGATCAGTCGAGGCGGCGATGCGGGCGATGACCGACGTCGCGCCGCGGCTCCGGCGCAAGGCGCATCTGATCTACAACGGGGTGCCCTTTCCGCCCTCATCCCCCGAACACGCCGCGGCCGGCGCCCGCGCACGGTTGGCCGTCGTCGGCCGGCTCAGTCCGCGCAAGGCCCCGCACATCGCCTTGGAGGTGCTCGCCGAGCTGGTGCGGCGCGGGCACGACGCCGAGCTCGAGGTGGCGGGTTCGACCTTTCCGGGCTACGAGGACTACGAGGCAAGGCTGCGGGCCAGGGCGGAACAGCCCGATCTCCTCGGCCGCGTGCGGTTCTCGGGCTACTGCTCCCCGATCTGGCCGGTGCTCGCCCGGAGCGACCTCGTTCTGGCGCCCTCGCTGCGGGAACCGTTCGGCAACGCGGTCGTTGAGGCGCAGCTGGCCCTGCGACCGGTGATCGCGACAGCCGCCCTGGGGCACCTGGAGAGCATCGAGGACCACAGGACCGGCATCCTGGTGCCGGCCGAGGACGTGCCGGCGATGGCGGATGCTGCCGAGCGGCTCATCCTCGACCCGGAGGGCAGGCGGGCACTCGCCGAGCGAGCCGCAGCATCCGCCCGGAGCAGGTTCTCCACGGAGCGGTACGCCGACCAGATCGTCCGGCTGGTAGCCGCCACGGCCGATCGCGGTCGTCGTCCGGCCCCACGGACCACGGGGGGTCGCCCGCCTGAGTCGTGACGGAGGCGCATCGCCGCCGTCATCGCATCGGCTCTGCCGCGGTCTCCTTGCTCGACGCGAGGCAGCGCCCCAGGACCCTGTCGTACTGGGCGCCGATGTGGTCCCAGGTGAACTCCTCCCGGAACCGCGCACGACTGGCCCGGCCCATGGCACGGAGCCGCACCGGGTCCGACAGCACGGCCGAGAGGGTCACCTCGAGGTCGCGTCGATCGTGGAAGTAGGCGTTGCCCGGACCTGCCACCCAACGGTTGTAGACGTTGTCGTGCGCGATGACCGCGTTGCCCGCGGCCATCGCCTCCACCAAGGACGGGTTGGTGCCGCCGACAGTGTGGCCGTGCAGGTAGAGGGCGCCGTGGAGACGCAGGGCGGTCAGCCGCTCCGGATCGAAGATGGCGCCGGGAAACAGCACCTCCGCGGAGGCCGCGTCCCGAACCGCGCGGTGGTACGGATCGGTCTCGCCGTACGGACCGACCACGAGCAGCTTCATCCCCCTGGGCCGTCGCGACCAGGCGGCGACGATCTCCAGCACGGAGTTCTCCGGAATCGGCCGGCACACGAGGGTGGCGTAGCCACCTGCTGCCAGGCCCTGCTCGTGCACCGGCCAGAGGGGCGCCTGCGTCACCTCGTAGGCGCCGTAGGTGATCGTGGTGACGCGGCGAGACCCGAAATGGCGGCGCAGGTAGCGCGCGATGTGGGGGTGGTCGGCGATGAGGACGTCCCCGAAGAGCCCGGCGAGCCTCTCGTTGGCAAGCAGGATCCCCTGCTTGGTCGGGCCCCACCGCGAGCGGGTCCACTCCATGCCGTCCATGTTGATCACGTTCGGAATCCCTCGTAGCCGAGGAACGACGTCGAGGACCCCCGTGTTGTAGCCGAAGGTCAGCCAGACGTCGCCGTCACGATGCTGTCCTACCGCATGCCGGACGCACTTCAGGTCGAACGACGCCGTGCCTCGCCAACCGGGTCTCGGCTCACGGACGATGACCCTCTCCAGGCCGCGCCACGTGTCGTGGGTCGTCGGGCCGATGCCCTCTGCCTGGCAGTACACGACGACGCGCCACCCGCGACTCGCGAGATAGAGCCCGATGTTCTCGGCTGCTGTCTCGAATCCCCCATACGCCGCGGGTACGCCGTGAGTACCGAGGATCCGCACCGTGTGCGTCATGGACAAGGACCGACCTTCCGTTCTCGCGAGGTCGGACCGTGCTTTCCGGCCCGCTCAGTTCAACGCGGAGTATTGCACCGGAGTCGTCGGCTCACCCACGAGACGGGTGACATTCATCGAATCACGTGACGTGCTGCTTACCCGCCACTCGCACCGTCCTCAGAACAGGCCACGCCCTGCGTGCCATGCTTCTGTGTCGTGGGGGCGCATCCCAGGACTTCCTGTTCAGAATCTCCCAATTTGGACATCTACTCGTAAAAGGTCTAGATGTTAATTATCGTTCCTATGTGGACACCAACCAGCGCCGCGCCGCTCGGCGTAGCCTGCGTGGGCTGAGCCCCATGACGGTAGCCAGCACCGCCCTGCTCCTCGCGCTCGTCGGCGCGAGCAGCTCGGCTGCAGCCGGCAGCACGCCGACCATCGTCCATGTGTCGCCTGCCGGCAGCGACGCCGCCTCGGGCACGTCAGCCGCTCCGCTGCGTACCATCTCCGCCGCGGTCAACCGGGCTCCAGCGGACGGCACGGTCGTGGTGGCCTCCGGCAGCTACCACGAGAACGTCACCATCCTGCGTTCGACCCCGGTGCATCTCACGAGCGCGCCGGGCGCCACCGTATGGCTCGACGGCAGTCGGGTGGTGTCGAACTGGAAGGCGAGCAACGGCCGGTGGGAGGCCGCGGGCTGGACTCCTTCGTTCGACTCGAGCCCGACGCTCACCGCCGGCGCTCCCGACGGAGCGCCGCCCTACTGGCAGTTCGTGAGCCCCTCCTTCCCGATGGCCGCACACCCCGACCAGGTCTGGATCGACGACGTCGCGCAGCGCCAGGTCGGCACCCTGTCCGGGGTGCGGCCCGGCACCTTCTACGTCGACTACACCGGCGACAAGCTCTACCTCGGGAACAGCCCGGTGGGCCGTATGGTGCGCGCCAGCGACTTGCCCAAGGCGATCAGCGTGCGGGCTCCGGGCACCACGATCGACGGCATCAACGTTCGGCGGTATGCCCCGTCCGTCCCGACGATGGGCGCGGTCACCGTCGAACGCCCTGATGTCACCGTCAGCAACCTGCAGATCGTGGACAACGCCACGTCCGGCCTCCAGGTCGGGAAACCTGGCGTCCGGCTGACGAACCTCCTGCTCGCACGCAACGGCATGATCGGGCTCCGTGCCAACCGCGCCGACGACATGCGCGTCACGCACGTGAGGGTCCTCGACAACAACCGGGAGCGCTTCAACACGGCCCCGTCCGCCGGGGGCGCCAAGATCACGGGCTCGGTCGGTGTGAGGGTGAGGAACAGCGTCTTCGCCGACAACTACGGCACCGGACTGTGGTTCGACGCCTCCAACTACCAGCTCTCCGTGGTGAGCTCCCGGATGCGGGACAACTCCCTGCATGGTCTGTTCCTCGAGGTCTCCGGCACGGGGACGGTCGCGAACAACGTGATCTCCGGCAACCGGGGCAACGGACTCGAGATCAACGACACCGACCGTGTCCAGGTCTGGAACAACACCTTCAGCAACAACTCCAAGACGATCGAGATCGCCCAGGACTGGCGCGACGTCAACCCCTCAGGGGCCTATCACAACCCCGATCTCCCCCTACCGTGGCGGAGCCAGGACATCACGCTGCACAACAACATCCTGGCCAACCCGGATCCCGGTGCCTCGTGCCTGCTCTGCGTGGAGGACTTCTCCCACCGCTTCAGTGCCAAGCAGCTGCGGATCGTGACGGACGGCAACGTCTACCAGAGGCCGTCGCCAACCCAGCCGCGATGGCTGGTTGCATGGTCGCGTGGTCCTGGCGACCCGGCGCGGTTCGACACGATGCACGGCCTCCGCGCCAGCACGGGTCAGGAGCGCATCGGCCGGTTGCTCGACGGCGACCCTGCATTGACCCACCTGCTCAAGCCCACGTCACTCGTGAAGAGCCTCGTGCCCAGCACCTCCTACTCGCGTCCTGCCTGGCTCGCCGAGGCCCTCGGCGTCGGGACCGGTGGCCGCTACCTCGGAGCTTGGCTCAGCTGAGGACGACGGGCCCGCCGATCACCGTGCTGAGCCGGTGAACACGGCGGCCGTGTGCACCGCGTCGAAGTCGACATGGATCGTGACGTGCGCGCTGTGCGGCACCGAGATGCCGAAGGTGTAGACGGCCTTAGCGGTTTGTCCCGGCCTGGTGGTCCCTGCAAAGTCTTGCGACTGGTCGAGGTAGATCGGACGCGCGATCCTTCTGGGCGTCCCGTAGACGGCCGTGACCACGACCGAGTTCAACTGGAGCGCCCGCGAGCTGCCGTTGGTCAGTGCCAGCGAGAATGTCGTCGTCGGGCCCTTCACCACGCCGGGTCCCTCGTCGGTCACGCGTCCGTGGCGAATGTCGCTGACCTTGAGGGAGACGCCGTCGTCGTAGCTCACCACGCCTTTGAACGTGGCCGGCGCCGCCGTCACTGTCGGATGAGGACGCTTCCCATCCCGGAGCACCGGCCTGATCTTTCCCGGCGCCAAGGGGTCCTTGGCCCTGGGCGGGGTCACCTTGGGGGTCTGTGACTGGGTCTCCTCGGCCCTCGGTGACGCGGATGTGCGTGGCGCGCTCGACGCTGCCGTGGGTGGCGCGCTGGACGCTGCCGCAGACTCGTTCCCGTCTCCCCCACACCCGGACACAAGTCCGGACCCGACCACCGCGACCATCGCGAGCGACGCGGACACTCGTCTGACCTTCATGTGCTCCTCCATGGCTGTCCCCCGGGCGGCGCGGTGCGGGACGCCCACTGGCTCCGGCCCGGCCACGGATGATTCTCTCCCGCGCCCCCAACACGAGGGGGCAATTCGATGGAATGGCCCTCAAGTTCACATGCCCGTCACCTGCGGAGCCGGATCAGCGCGGAGCGGGATCCTCGCCCCGCTCGAGCCAACCGCGGAACGCCTCGAGGTTGTGGGTGGGCTCGCCGCGCGAGATGCGCCACTCCCACTCCTTGCGGATCGCGGTCGCGAACCCGAGCTCGAGGATCGTGTTGAACGACTCGTCGGAGTAGGTCAGCACCGACCCGAGAAGCCGGTCGACCTCCTCGGCGGTGACCCCGGCCAGCGGCAGCCGGGAGTCGAGGAAGATGTCGCCGGCCTGGTCGACGGCGAAGGCCACCGCGAACATGCGCAGGTTGCGCTCCAGCAGCCACCGGTAGACGACCTGGTGGTTCTCGTCGGGACGTCGGCAGACGAACGCGTGGATCGCGAGGGCGTGCGGGCCGACCTCCAGCCGCACCGGGGTCTTCAGCTTCCGCTCCCCCGGCAGCACGACGTCGAACACGCCCTCGGCGGTCTCGACCCACTCCAGGGCGTCGTCGCCGAGCGCGGCGCGGATCGCCTCTGCGGCGCGGGCCTGCTCGGGCGTGGCTGGCTGTTCCCTCACGCGGCCATCATGCACGGGCCGCGAGCAGGTCCTGCCTCATCATCTGTGCCGCGCGCCGGTAGACCTCGATCGTGCGGTCGGCGGTCAGGTCCCAGCTGAAACGGGCCGCCTGCTCCACAGCTCCTCGCGACAGCTCGTCGCGCAGACCGGGCGTGCGCACGATCCGCTCGAACGCCCGGGCGTAGTCGGCCGGGTCGTGCCCGGTCACGAGGAGGCCGGAGTGCCCGTCGCGGACGGCGGTCGTGAGGCCGCCGACGGCGGCGGCGACGACCGGGGTGCCGACGCCCTGGGCCTCGACTGCGACCAGCCCGAACGACTCGTTGTACGACGGGACGCAGACCGCGGACGCGGCGGCGTACCAGTCGACCAGCTCGGTCCGCGAGACCGGCGGCACGAAGCGGACCACGTCGGAAAGGCCGAGCGATGCGGCCAGCTGGGCCAGTGCCTCGGGCTTCTCCAGCCCGGTGCCGGAGGGACCCCCGACGACCGCCACCTGCAGCGTCGAGCGCAGCGACGGGTCGCGGGTGACCAGGTCAGCGGCCGCCCGGACCAGGATGTCGGGCGCCTTCAGCGGCTGGATCCGGCCGACGAAGACGAGCAGGTGGGCGTCCGGCGGCGATGCCGAGCCGGGTGCGCGCCTCCGCCTGCGAGGTCGGGCGGAACACATCGAGGTCGACGCCGGGATGCACCACCTCGACACGGGTCGCGTCGGCTTCGTAGCAGGTGACCAGCTGCCGGGCCTCGTCGTCGGTGTTGGCGATCAGCATGTCGGCGGCCGCGACGACCTGCTCCTCGCCGATCACGCGAGCGACGGGCTCGGGGGTGTCACCCTCGGCGAGCGCCTCGTTCTTGACCTTCGCCATCGTGTGCATCGAGTGCGCCAGCGGGATGCCCCAGCGGTCGCGCGCCAGTGCCCCGACCTGCCCGGAGAGCCAGTAGTGACTGTGCACGACGTCGTAGTGGCCGGGGTCGTGGGAGGCCTCGGTGCGCAGCACGTCTCGCGCGAACGCGCACAGCTGACCGGGCAGCTCACCCTTGGTGAGGCCCTCGAACGGCCCGGCGACGATGTGCTGGACCCGTACCCCGTCGGCGGCCTGCACGACCGGGGGCAGCTGCGAGGACGTGGACCGCGTGAAGATGTCGACCTCGATGTCGCGCGCCGCAAGGCGCTTGGCGAGCTCGATCACGTAGACGTTCATGCCGCCGGCGTCGCCGGTGCCCGGCTGGTCGAGCGGAGAGGTGTGGAGACTGATCATCGCCACCCGGCGGAGCCGTTCGGGACCGTCGAGTCGAATCGTCACGCCACACCCTCCTTCACGCGAGCACACCTCGTGGCCATGTGTGAAACCCCCGAGGTCGTTCCCCTATTCCGCCGTCCTACGCTGTGCGCATGACTGAGCGGACCGCCGTCGTCACGGGTGCGAGCAGCGGGATCGGCGCCGCGACCGCCCGCGCACTGGCCGGTGACGGCTTCCGGGTGGTCTGCGCCGCCCGCCGGGAGGACCGGATCACCGCCCTGGCCAAGGAGATCGGCGGCGTGGCGGTGGCCTGCGACGTCACCGACGCCGCCTCCGTCGCGGCACTCGCGTCGGCGGTGGGGCCGCGGCTCGACGTGCTGGTGAACAACGCCGGCGGGGCGTTCGACGCGGCCGGGGTGGCCGAGGCCGACCTCACCGACTGGGCCCGGATGTACGAGGTGAACGTGCTCGGCCTGGTCCGTGTCACCCAGGCGCTGCTCCCCGCGCTCCGCGAGTCCGGCCACGGCCTGGTGGTCAACCTCGGCTCGACCGCGGGTCGCGTGGCCTACGAGGGCGGCGGCGGCTACACCGCTGCCAAGCACGGCACCAAGGTGGTCACCGAGACGCTCCGGCTCGAGCTCGTCGCGGAGCCGGTGCGGTTCTGCGAGATCGCCCCGGGCATGGTCCGCACCGAGGAGTTCGGCCTGGTCCGCTTCGACGGCGACGAGGCGAAGCGCGATGCCGTGTACGCCGGCGTCGAGGAGCCGCTGGTCGCCGACGACGTGGCCGAGGCGATCCGCTGGGTCGCATCGCTCCCGGCGCACGTGAGCGTCGACGAGCTGGTGATCCGGCCCAAGGCGCAGGCGGCGCAGCACAAGGTGCACCGCACCAGCTGAGCAGTCAGGCCGGCTGGTCGACCGTTGCGGCCAGGCTCGTGGCAACGGTGTCGACTGCGTCGTCGAGCACCTGCGAGACCTGCAGCACCACCTCGTCGGACTCGTGGATCGGGTCGGCCACGTCGTAGTCGGTCAGCGCGGCGGTCGACCTGCGATCACCGCAGTCACGCACCAGCCCCTGAGGTGTCAGTCCCGGCGGTGCGGCCGCGGCCAGGGTGGCGAACTCCAGCAGCGTGAACGTACGGCGCAGTGCCGCCGGTACCTCGCCCAGCACCCGGGACCGGATGTCCTTGGTCAGCGTCAGCAACAGCCCCGTGGGCGGCACCATCCGTGATTCGAACTGCCGTGCCACGAACCCCTCGGGCGAGGCCCCGGCCTCGACCAGCCGCAGGCTCATCCGGCGGTGCATCGGCCGTCCGACCTCGGCGCGCACCCCCGCGCTGCCAAGGTCGAACCGGTCGGCGGCGCCGAGGTCGGTGAGCCGCGCGCGAAGCAGGATCTCGGCGTAGGGGGACCGGCAGACGTTGCCAATGCAGACGAACAGCACAGGGAAGGGCGCCACGGCGGCCACGATAGACTCGCCTGCGCGCCACTCGGCGCCCCTCCTACCCGGTTCCAGCCGTCGGACCACGTCCGGCCGGAAAGGCACGCACGCATGAGCTCCCGCACCGACCTGCGCAACGTGGCGATCGTCGCCCACGTCGACCACGGCAAGACCACCCTGGTCGACGCGATGCTCTGGCAGGGCGGCGCTTTCGGCGAGCACCAGCACGTCGACGTGCGCGCGATGGACTCCGGCGACCTGGAGCGCGAGAAGGGGATCACGATCCTCGCCAAGAACACCGCGATCCACTACGCCGGCCCGTCCGCCGACGGCAAGCCGATGACGATCAACATCATCGACACCCCCGGCCACGCCGACTTCGGCGGCGAGGTCGAGCGCGGACTGTCCATGGTCGACGGCATCGTGCTCCTGGTCGACGCCTCCGAGGGCCCGCTGCCGCAGACCCGGTTCGTGCTCCGCAAGGCGCTCAACGCCGACATGCCGGTCGTGCTCGTGGTCAACAAGGTCGACCGCGGCGACGCCCGGATCTCCGAGGTCGTCGACGAGACCTACGAGCTGTTCATGGACCTGCTCGACGAGTCGCACAGCCAGGACGCCCTGGACTTCCCGGTCGTCTACGCCAGCGCCAAGGCCGGGCGGGCGTCGCTGGAGCTCCCCGAGAACGGCGGGATGCCCGACTCCCCCGACCTCGAGCCGCTGTTCCGCACCATCCTCGAGACGATCCCCGCCCCGACGTACACCGAGGGCGCTCCGCTCCAGGCGCACGTCACCAACCTCGACGCCAGCCCGTTCCTGGGCCGGCTCGCCCTGGTCCGGGTCCGCGAGGGCACGCTGAAGAAGAACCAGACCGTGGCCTGGATGAAGACCGACGGCAGCAAGCAGAACGTGAAGATCACCGAGCTGCTGGTGACCGAGGCGCTGGAGCGCAAGCCGGGCGAACATGCCGGTCCCGGCGACATCGTCGCGATCGCCGGCATCCCCGACATCATGATCGGCGAGACCCTCGCCGACGCCGAGACCCCGGTCGCGCTGCCGCTGATCAAGGTCGACGAGCCGGCCATCTCGATGACGATCGGCATCAACACCTCGCCGCTCGCGGGCCGCGGCCCGACCAAGAACACGAAGGTCACCGCACGCCTCGTGAAGGACCGGCTCGACAAGGAGCTGGTCGGCAACGTCTCGCTGAAGATCCTCGACACGGAGCGTCCGGACGCGTGGGAGGTGCAGGGCCGTGGTGAGCTGGCGCTGGCGATCCTGGTCGAGCAGATGCGTCGCGAGGGCTTCGAGCTGACCGTCGGCAAGCCGCAGGTGGTCACCCGGGAGGTCAACGGCAAGGTGCACGAGCCGGTCGAGCGGCTCACGATCGACGCCCCCGAGGAGTACCTCGGCACGATCACCCAGCTGATGGCGGTCCGAAAGGGCCGCTTGGAGCAGATGACCAACCACGGCACCGGCTGGGTGCGGATGGAGTTCCTGGTCCCGGCGCGTGGCTTGATCGGCTTCCGCACCGAGTTCCTCACCGACACCCGCGGCACCGGCATCGCGCACCACGTGTTCGAGGGCTACGAGCCGTGGGCCGGCGAGATCAAGTCCCGTTCGCAGGGCTCGCTGGTCGCCGACCGCACCGGCGCCGTCACGGCGTACGCGATGACCAACCTGCAGGAGCGCGGGGTGCTGTTCGTGGAGCCGACCACCGAGGTCTACGAGGGGATGATCGTCGGCGAGAACTCCCGCGCCGACGACATGGACGTCAACATCACCCGTGAGAAGAAGCAGACCAACGTGCGTTCCGCCACCTCCGACAACTTCGAGAAGCTGATCCCGCCGAAGCGACTCAGCCTCGAGCAGAGCCTGGAGTTCTGCCGCGAGGACGAGTGCGTCGAGGTCACCCCCGACAACGTGCGGATCCGCAAGGTGCACCTGGACGCCGGTGAGCGCGCCCGATCCGCGGCGAAGGCCCGGAGAGGCTGACAGAGATCGGACCATGAAGCATCGGACGGGGGTCCTGGCGATCGGCGCGCTGTACGTCGTCGGGCTGATGCTGCTGGCGTTCACACCGATCTCGTGGGTGCTCAGCGAGCTGACCTTGAAGCTGTACATCGTCGGCGCGTACGAGCTGCACTTGGGCTGGGTGCTGCCCGATTACTACGGATACCTGCTCAACGTGCTGCTGTTCGTCCCGTTCGGCGCCCTGGTCGTGCTGATCGCCCGCTGGCCGTGGTGGGCGGCCGCGTTGGTGGCGACCGCGGCGTCGGCCGCGATCGAGGTCGTGCAGTACCTCCCCGTGCTGCACCGGCAGGCCACACTCGCCGACGTGATCTGCAACGGGCTCGGCGGCCTGCTGGGCGCGGTGCTTGCGCACCTCGTCGTAGCGCGTCGGGACCGCGATCAACGCACCTCTCGCACCTAGGCTCTGCTCCATGGCCCTGTCGAATCGGGAGCGGCAGTTCAGCCGCCTCGCTGGCCACGCGACCAAACCCGGTGGAGGTGCGGGTCCGCACCCACTCGACCAACCACGGCGCGCAACGTCCTCGGCTGGAAGGCCACGGTCGCCCTTCCCCGACCTGACGGCGAGATGGTCGACAACGACTTGGCGCAGCAGAGGCTCGTTGCGGGCCTGTAGCCCGCCGTGACCGGTAACGTTGTCAGTCGCGAGCGTCGTCCAGCGCGTGCGCTAGTCGATCCGGGGACCCCAGCGAATCGGGAGCGAAGCGAGCGATTCGTTGGGTGGTGACAAGGCGGAGGAGGGAAGCTGTGGCAGCGCCACTGCGACCGACAACAACGCAGCCAACGCGCGTGACGGGCGAGGCGCAGCAGGGCAAGCGTTGCCCGTCGGGGCACTGGTTGAGGGCGTTCGTGACCGGGGTCACCGGGCAGGACGGCAGCTACCTGGCCGAGCGGCTCCTGGCCGACGACGTGGAGGTGCACGGGCTGGTGCACGCAGCGACCTCCGAGGACCCGGTCGCCGAGGGCGTGGTCGCCCACGAGGGCGACCTGGCCGACGCCGACGCCGTACGCCGGCCGCTGGACGCGATGGCCCGCGCCGGCATCGACGACTCATGACCCGTCCCCGCGTCGCGATCGCGCACGACTACCTGACCCAGCGCGGCGGTGCCGAGCGGGTGGTGCTGGCCATGCACCGTGCGTTCCCCGAAGCGACCATCCACACCACGCTCTACGACGCCGAGGGCACCTACCCGGCTTTCAGGAACACCCGGATCGTCACCTCGGGCCTCAACCACATCGGGCTGCTGCGTCGGCACCACCGCGCGGCGCTGCCCTTCCTCGCCCCCGCGTCGTCGCGGCTGCGGATCGACGCAGACGTCGTCCTCGTCTCGTCGAGCGGTTGGGCGCACGGCTTCGACATCTCGGGCCGCACCCTGATCTACTGCCACACCCCCGCCCGGTGGCTCTACCAACCTGTCAACTACCTCGGTGGCCCGATGTACGCCTCGTGGCGCGGGATCGGCCTTGCCGCGCTGCGGCCGTACCTTGTCCGCTGGGACCAGAGCGCAGCCGCTCGAGCCGACCGCTACGTCTGCAACTCGCGGATCGTGCGCGCAGAGGATCAAGGCGGCGTACGGCATCGACGCGGAGGTGCTGCACGCGCCGATCGGCATCAACAGCGGAGGCGTCGTCTCGCCCGTGCGCGAGCTTGGCGGCTGGGCCGACTCCGGGTTCCTGCTGGTCGTCTCCCGGCTGATGCCCTACAAGAACGTCTCCGCCGTGATCGAGGCGATGCGCGGGAGCGACGACAGACTGCTCGTCGTCGGACGCGGTCCGGAGCGGCACGCGCTGGAGCGTGACCTGCCCGAGAACGTCCGGATCCTGAGCAACCTCCCCGACGCGCAGTTGCGCTGGGCCTACCGGGAGGCCCTGGCGCTGATCGCGCCCAGCCACGAGGACTACGGTCTGACGCCCTTGGAGGCGGGCTCGTGGGGCACGCCGACCCTGGCCCTGCGGGAGGGTGGCTATCTCGACAGCGTGGTGGAGGGGGTCAACGGACTGTTCTTCGACTGTCCGTCCGCCGCTGACATTCGCACGGCGATCGATCAGTACCGCGAGCATCCGTGGGACCCGGATGCGATCCGGGAGCATATGGAGCAGTTCACGGAGGCCCGCTTCGTGGCGCGGCTGCAGTTGGAGATCGCTGGTCTGCTCCACGAGAGGTGAGCTTGCGGCACTCCGGCCCGCAAACCACGACAAGCGGGTAACCTCGTGACGGCACGGACCAGGGGGGACCCGTTGATGCAGTCGGGGTGTTCAAGTGACGATTGAAATTCCGCAAGAGGCACGTCGAGCTGACGCGCCCGTCCACTCCGCGCTGTTTTCCGGAGTGGCTAGCTCGCGTGTCTTGCTGCCCGTGTTCTGCATTGCCCTCGACCTCGGGATCGTGCTCGCCTCGATCCTGATGGCGTCCGGGCTGCGGCAGCGGCTGCCCTACCTCGCCGGCGCCGACGACGTCGACGAGCTGGTCGCGCGGCTCGGTGTGTTCATCGTGGCGGGCTGGGTCGGACTGCTCGCCTTCTTCGGCACCTACCGCACCCACCAGCTGAGCTCCGGCGTGGAGGAGTACAAGAACGTCGTCAACAGCTCGGCCGTCACGGCTGGGTTCGTGGGCATCGCCTGCTACCTCGGCAAGGTCCCGCTCTCGCGTGGTTTCTTCGTGCTCAGCTTCCTGATCGGGATCCCACTCCTCGTCCTCGGTCGGCTTCTACTGCGGCGCGGTCTGCACGCCGCACGTCGTCGGGGACTGTTCCTGCACCGGGTGCTGGTGGCCGGCGACGTCGCGCACATCGACGAGATCGCCACGATCATGCACCGCGAGTCCTGGCTCGGCTACCGCGTCGTCGGAGCCCTGCGCTCCCACGACCAGGGCGAGCTCGAGACCACGAGCGTCGGGGTGAGGTACGTCGGAGAGGCGGTCGGTGCGGCCGACGCGGCCACCCGGATGCGCGCCGACGCCATCATCGTGGCCGGAGGTGCGTTCCGGAGCTCGGTCGACCTGCGGCGCGCTCAGTGGGCCCTGGAGGACCAGCATGTCCAGGTGATCGTCGCGCCGAGCATCACCGACGTCTCCCGTGAGCGGGTGACCGTGCGCCCGGTGGCAGGCCTCCCGCTGGTGCACCTCGAGCGACCGCAGGGCCAGGAAGCGCTCCGCTGGGCGAAGCGCACCTTCGACCTGGCGGGTGCTTCCCTGTTGCTGCTCCTGACGTTGCCGTTGATGCTGTTCGCGGTCCTCGCGATCAAGCGCCACGACGGCGGCCCGGTGCTCTTCCGGCAGACCCGGGTCGGGCGGGACGGCGGCCGTTCGCGATGCTGAAGTTCCGCAGCATGGTCACCGACGCCGAGGCGCTGCTCGCCGAGCTGCTCGCCGCGCAACGAGAGCGACGGCGTGCTGTTCAAGATGGCCGACGACCCGCGGATCACCCGGCCCGGCCGCTGGCTGCGGCGGCTCCTCGATCGACGAGCTGCCCCAGCTGTTCAACGTGCTGCGCGGCGAGATGAGCCTGGTCGGGCCGCGCCCGCCGCTCCCGTCGGAGGTCGAGCCGCTACGACGCCGACGTCTCCCGCCGGCTGCGGGTCCGACCCGGGCATCACCGGGCTGTGGCAGGTCTCCGGCCGCTCCGACCTCGTCGTGGGAGGACACCGTGCGGCTGGACCTCTACTACGTCGACAACTGGTCGATGCTGCAGGACCTGACGATCATGGCGCGCACGCTGCGCGCCGTGTTCCGCTCCGGCGGCGCGTACTAGCCTCGGTCCCGCCGGGGCAGTCGGAGACCGGGTTCATCGCATGGCGGCCATACTGCCACGACGGTCACCGCGTCACCGTTAGACTCGAGGGAGTGCCGGGGGCATCTTGCATGCTCCGGCGCCCTGACCGGACGCCCCGATCCCCGGTGGCCACCAGACCGGCCGCCCCAGGAGATTTGACCCGCATGGACCACGCAGGCGACCAGCCGCCCAGCAGCGGCTCGTTCTTCGGACGTGACGACGACGACGTCGACGAGCCGGCCGCTGCCCCGGCGCCGCGCAAGCGCGGGTTCTTCCGCCGGCACAAGGCGCTGACGGTGCTCACGGCGCTCGCCGCGGTGGCCGTGCTCGCCATCGGCATGGTGGCGCTGTACATCAACAACGAGATCGGTCACATCCCGCGGGTGCAGATCTCGATCCCGGAGAAGGACCGCCCGGCGGCGCCCACGGGCCAGTACGCCAAGTCGATGAACATCCTGCTCGCCGGTGCCGACAACGGCGACGACAAGGGCGACAGCATCGCCGAGACCGTCGCGAAGGGCGCCTGGCGGCCCGGCGTCCACCGTTCCGACACGATCATGGTGCTGCACCTCACGTCCGACCGGAAGCACGCCTACCTGATCTCCGTGCCCCGCGACACCTACACCAACGTCGACGGCTACGGCATGCAGAAGATCAACGCCGCCTTCTCGTTCGGCGGCCCGTCGCTCTACCTGCGGACCCTGGAGCAGTTCAGCGGCCTGCGCATGAAGCACCTCGCGATCATCGACTGGAACGGGTTCCGCGACGTCAGCACCGCGCTCGGCGGGGTACGGGTCTACGTCTCCAAGACGTCGTACAACTCCGCCCACAACGTGCGCTGGGCCAAGGGCTGGCAGACGATCGAGGGAGATCGGGCGCTTCGAGTACGTCCGCACCCGTCACGGGCTCGCCGGTGGCGACTTCGACCGCATCCAGCGCCAGCAGAACTTCATGCGCGCGATGCTGGCCCAGCTCGCCTCACGGGGCACGCTGACCAATCCGATCAAGTTCAAGAACTCGCTGCACGCGGTCACCGGCAACCTGACCGTCGACGACGATCTCAGCAACGGCGACATCCGCTCGCTCGCCTGGTCGCTGCGCAAGCTGCGCCCGAAGGACATCACGTTCCTGACCACGCCGATGAAGCGCTTCGACAGCAACCAGGCGGGCAGCGTGGTCATCCCCGACCTCGCGAAGACCCGCGAGCTGTTCGGCGACGTCGCCACCGACGACCTGGACGAGTACGTCGCCAAGTACGGCGGGGCGGGCACCCTGCACGCGCCCACCGACGTCAGTTAGGACCTCGGCGACCGCTGCTCTGGTGACGCGGAGCACCTCGGAACGCGACGCTCGGACCGCTCAGCCGTGCGCGGCGGCCACGGCGCGCCACACCTCGGCGTGGCCGGCCACGCTGCGCTCCCAGGTGAAGTACGCCGCCCGAGAAGACCCGCGCTCCACGAACGTCGCAACGTCCGCCTCGGATGAGGCGGCGAACAGGACTCCCTCGGTGAGGCCCGCGGCATCGGGCTCGACCAGGATCGCGGCGTCGCCCACGACCTCAGGGAGCGAGCTGGTGTTCGCCGCGACGACCGGGACCCCCACCGCCATTCCCTCGAGCGCCGGCAGGCCGAAACCCTCGTAGTGCGAGGGGACGACCAGCGCACGGGCAGACGCCATCAGGCCAGGGATCAGCTGGGCGTCCAGGTTGCCCACCTGGTGCACGCTCGGCAGGCCCGAGAACAGGGTGGTCCGGCTCGGGTGGGGCGGGCCGGAGAGCACCAGGGCGAGATCCGGTCGCGCGCGGTGGATAACCGGCCAGGCCTCGGCAAGACCAGCCAGGTTCTTGCGCCTGGACGCACCGCCGGTCGCCAGCACGAACGGTCCGTTGATCCCCAGTCCCTCGAGAGCGGCGGGTGCAAGCGGGGCCGCATCGAAGAAGCGTGCGTCCACTCCGTTTGGCACCACGTAGGGGTCCTCGATGCCCAGGAGACCGACCGCCTCACTCGCGGTGAAGGCGGACACGCAGATCACGGCGTCTGCCCGACGGGCCTCCGCCGCCGCCGCGGCGACGGGGACCGACTCGTCGTCGAACTTCCAGGCCACCACGTCGTGGAGGGTGATGACGTCGGCGTACGGCGACGGCGGCAGCTCGAGGTTCATCCTGTGCACGACGGCACGCCGTGGGTAGAGCATCCGGCCCAGCTCGCGGCGCGTGCGCCCGGAGGCGCCCGTCATGAACCGCATCGGCAGGCGGTGCGTCCCCGCCAGCGGCGAGCGCATGCTGCGCACGACCATGCGGTCCACGGTCCATCCGGATCCGAGGCCGCCGGAGGCACGCGAAGCCACCTGCTCCTGGTAGACCTGGGCTCCCATCGGCACCGCGGTGGTGACGTTGGCAATGATCAGGCGGGGCATGGCAGCCTCCCCCCGTGGTGAGTGGGAGCACACGGTTTCACGGCTCCGGCCCCGCATCCCCGGAGCCGGGTTCCGCGCGACCAGGGCCGGGGGCCAGTCGGTCCGCGCGCAGGCCGTCGAGTCCCGCCTGGATGTGCGTGGTCACGCGAGGGACGCTACTCACGTCGCTCGCGCTGCGGGGTGACTTCGAGGACCCGCCCGGGCTGGAGGCGGCCGCGCTGGTCGAACAAACCGTGCGTTCGGTCGTGGTGGAGCCGGTAACTTGGCCGAGTGATGGAGAGGTCAGCGAGGCTTGACCGGGCGCACTGGAGCCGCTGGATCGGTCTACGGGCCGCAGGGTCCGAGTGGTGACGCCGCTGTCGGCGGCCCCCGAGCCGTCTGACGAGCCGGGTGTCTCGGGCCGGACCCATCGTGTCGCGCTGGTGTCCTCGTCGTACTTCCCCCATCCCGGCGGGGTCGAGCAGCACGTGCGCAGCGTGGCCGGCGAGCTCCGGGCGCGAGGCCATGACGTCGTCGTCTGGACCGTCGACCGAGGAGAGGGACTCGGCGTTCAGGTCATCGACGGCGTCGAGGTGCGATACCTGCCCACCCCGCTGCCAGCGCGGTCGCTGCGAGCGGTCCTGCGTTTCCTGCTGGCCCTTCCTGCCGCCGCCCGCGCCTGGTGGCGTGCCTACCGCGACTTCGCTCCGAGCGTCCTGCACGTCCAGTGCTTCGGACCCAACGGCCTGTACGCGGTCTTGCTCGCCCAGCTCACGCGCACCCCCCTCGTGGTGACCTCGCACGGCGAAACCTTCATGGACGACCACCGTGTCTTCGACCAGTCGGCGCTGATCCGCAGAGGGATGCGCAGGGCCTTGTGCTCGGCCGACGTGGTGACCGGTTGCTCGCAGTTCGTGCTGGACGACCTGAGGGACCGGTTCGGCTTCGAGGGTGGGCGGGTGATCCCCAACGGTGTCGACCTCGACGGCGCAGTCGCCGCTCCGGCGTCGTCGACCGCAGGGTGCGTCTTCGCGGTCGGACGGCTGGAGCACACGAAGGGTTTCGACCTCTTGCTCGAGGCGTTCGCGGTGGCGGATCTCCCCCCGAGGACCCGGCTGGTGATAGGGGGCGCCGGGAGCGTCCGATCATCGCTGGAGCGACGGGCGAGGGAACTGGCCCTCGGCGATCGATTTCACCTGACCGGAAGGCTCGAAGCCGACGAGGTGGCGGCCCACATGGCGTCGGCTGCGGTCGTCGTCGTCCCAAGTCGCAAGGAGGCCTTCGGGATCGTCGTGCTCGAGGCGTGGCGAGCCGGTGCTCCGCTCATCGTCACCTCCAACGGTGGCCCCGCGGACCTGGTGACCGACGGGGAGACAGGACTGGTCGTGGATCCGAAGGACGCCACGGCGCTTGCCCGGGCACTCGAGCGGATGGTGGGGGATCGGGCCACGGCGGAGCGGCTCGGCGAGGCCGGCCGAGTGGCGGTCCGCGCGTTTCCGTGGAGTCGCGTCGCGGAGCTGTACGAGTCCTGCTACGACAGCGGCCTCGCGGCGTGACCCCGCGGTGGACGGCGTACGACTCCGTGCCCCGACGGCGGGCCCGAGCGCTGGCTCGGCTAGTCCAACCGGTGCTCACCCCGGCGTTCTACCCGACCGTCGGCGTCACGCCCGCGTACTGGTGGGACGGGCACCCGAACTTCGGGGATGCCCTGACACCGTGGCTGTTCCAGCGGTACGGGAGGATCGCGGTCCACTCCGACCCGCGTGTCGCGCGCCTGGCGGGGGTCGGAAGCATCCTCGAACAGCTGACGTCCGACTTCTCGGGCACGGTGTGGGGCTCGGGGCTGCTGTACGGCGAGCCCTGTGACCTCCCACAAGCGCGCTACGCGGCGGTTCGGGGGCACCTGACCCGACGCGTCCAGGGCATCGGGCACCCCGTGGCCCTGGGCGACCCAGGACTCCTTGTCTCGCGGCACGCGTCGCGTCCCCCCCAGCGCTGGGCGCTCGGTCTCGTCCCGCACGGGATGCACCGCGAGCATCCGGACGTGCTTCGTTTCGCGCAGCGCCACTCGACGGAGGTGAGGTTGATTGACGCCAGCGGCTCGGTGTACTCCGTGGTGCGCGAGATCGCGTCGTGTGCGGTAGTCGCGAGCAGCTCGTTGCACGGCCTGGTGGTCGCGGACTCCTTCGGGATCCCGGCGTCCTGGTTCGGGCTCGAGCCGGAGCTGTGGGGTGGCTCGTTCAAGTTCCAGGACTACGAGTCCGTTGTCACGCCCGGGCGCACGCGACGAGCGACCTTCAGTGCGGAGTCGGCCCTGTCGGCCGTGGTTGCAAACGCAGCGTTGGCCGACGCGGGATGCGTGGCTGCGAGCATCGGCGAGCTGGAGGCGAGCCTGGAGCAGGTCGAGGCGCGGCAGCTCCCACCCTTCCTCGCCCTTCGTGCTCGCCAGCAGGGCTGACCGCCAGGGAGCCCTCCGCGCGACCTCGGTCAATCCCGATTCGCGACAACCACGAACTGCAGGAATCGCGCGTCCCCCAATGCGCGCTCCAGCAGGAGCTTTGCCAGTCGTCGCGGTCCCGACGGGTCCTGCTTCCACTCCTGACGCACGCTGTTGATGCCCTCGCACAGCTCCACGGTGTAGCCAGCCCTGTCGAACATCTCGACCATGGTGGCCCTGGTGAAGAAGCGGACGTGAGTCCGGTCCAGCGTGCCGACGTCGGTGTAGTCCCAACGGCCGCGAAGGAGGCCCACCACGACTGGAGCGTATTGAATGCTCGGGATGGCAGCGACGACTCGCCCGTCCTGCGCGAGATGGTCCCGCGCCTGCACGAGCACATCCTCGGGCTCGAGGATGTGCTCCAGAACGTCGTTGAAGGCAATGAGGTCGAATGGCTCGAGGCCTTCGTGGGCCAGCGCATCAGGAAAGTAGCCCTCGACCACTTCGTCGTACCCGTGACCTTGGCGAGCGATGCCCGCCTGGGCAGGCACCGCCTCGACGCCGACGATGCGAGCGTCGGGCCCCAGGACCCTGCGCAGGCTCACACCGAAGCCCCCCCGGGCGCACCCAACGTCGAGTGCGGAGCGGGCGTCAGTCGGTATGTACGGCAGGACGTCGAGACGCTCGTTCTCCCCGTACAGGGATTGCTGAGGGGGGCGGTCCATACCGGCGATGGTAAGGGGACCGGACCCTCAGGCGTTCTCCCCGCGACCGTCGGCAGACTGCGCGTCATGCCGCGGGCGACTCCGTTGACGGCATCCAGCGTGTCCAGACACCCTCGGTCCGGTCGAACTTCTCGCGAACTGGAACAGGATGCAGGCAGACGCTCCGCGCTTGTAGAACGCCAGGTCCGGGTCTTGTCCCCGCCTAGCTGTGGTCCACTTCGACAGGACAGCGCTGCCGGGTGCGCGCTTCGTGGGCTGGCTCGTTCAGGCTGACCAAAAATATCGCGAGCGGACCGGACGCTGTACGTCACCCCAATCCCTTAGTCCGCGTTCGTCGAACATGCGTCGCACCCTGGCCCCTTCGGCGCTGAAGTCGTAGCCAACGCCCACCGGCGAGACGTGGCGCAGGGGGGTGGCATCGACAATGCCGAGGCGCAGACCTTCGCGCTGTAGGTCGTACCACAACAGCTCTGTCCCCCACCCCATGCCTGCCTCGGGAAACGGAACTACATGGCGCCTCGCAGCAGGGGAGAACGCCACCACTGGACCGATCTCAACAAACGTCGTTTCCCGGCCCAAGCGGAACGGCCGCCTGAGGGTGATGGTGTGGGAGTAGGTGCTTCCGACCACAGTGTGCGCCGGTTGTGCGATGTCGAGCTCGAGTCGATCGGCCAGGGCCAGGAAAGTGACGAGTCCGCCGGACTTGAAGAGCACATCATCGTCCGAGATCACTAGCCAGCGGTGAGGCGGCACCTCGACTGCCAGCTGATTGAGGAGCTGGAATCGGACGCCGGGTCCGGAGCCCATCGTGTGAGCCTCCAGTTCCGGAGAGATTTCGTCGAGTGCCCAGAGGCCGATGTGATGGCCATGCATATCCCGAACCAAGCGCTGGACGAGCGCGCGGTTGCGGCTGCGGTAGACCGAGAGCAGCGTCGCGGGAGGGGGCCGGAGGTGCGATCGGCGGAGCACGGGCGGAAGTGGATCGAAGGCGTCTAGCCCACGCAAGACGCCACGAGAGACGCGAGTCAGTCGTGGGTGCATTCGGCCATCATTCCTGCTAGACCGCACTTTCGCCGTGTCCAACCGCACCAATCCCAAGAGGCACACCAGCGCGTCCCCGGCGGACGTCTGCGGCGATGACTTCAACTGAGGGGTAGCACGGTGCTCCAAGTACGATGACGCCTATGAATGACCGCCGCGGGACGCCTTTCGTACGCGACCCTCGCCGGGCCACACTCGCCGTGTGCGTCGTGACCTACGAACGTCCTCTGTTCCTGCGCAGGTGTTTGGACTCACTCATGGGCGACGAAGCTCAGATCGATGAGGTGGTTGTGGTCGACGCCTCCAGCGCTGATGATGGTGTCGAGCTCGCGCGTGATTATCCGAGCGTGCATTACGTGCACGCACCTCACTTGGCAGGATGGATGACGCGGTCCCGGAACGAGGCACTGCGTTGGGTGCGCAGCGACGTGGTCGCCTTCCTGGACGATGACGTCGTGGTGAGTGATCGCTGGGCATCGGCGCTCAGGTCCGCTTTCGTCCCTGACGTGTCTGCGGTCGCTGGTCGCACGCGGAACGGACTCCCCGGCGAGGACGAATACGACCGCCCCATCGGTCGGCTGCTTGCTGACGGGACTCTGACCGACGGATTCGCGGCTCGAGCAGAAGGTCCGCTGCGCGTCGACCATGGCATCGGAGCCAACATGGCGTTTCGTCGCGAGGTCCTGGCTGCACTAGGTGGATTTCGCGACGACTACCCAGGGACCGCGCTACGGGAAGACACCGATGTCTTTCTACGGGTGCGGAAGCTAGGGCGTAAGGCGGTGTTCGCGCCCGACGCTGTCGTCGAGCACAGCCCGGCGCCGCACGTGAAGGGAGCGCGCTTCGATACCCGCTACAAGCTCTTCGGTCGTCGCAACCATGTCGTGCTGTTGGCGAGAGAAGGTGGGGCTGGAGGTCGGTTGCTCTGGCGTTGGGTTTGGCAGGAGATCCGGAGTGCCCTCCAGGCCGACGGATTGCGCTACCGCGTGCTGAAACTCGGTGTGACCGTGGTAGGCATCGGTTGGGGGTTGGTCGTTCTGCCCAAGTACGCGGGGTGGCGCGAAAAGCGACCTGAGCGGAACGACCCGTTGGGTCGCGAGCTCCGTCGTTTGCTCTCGTCAGGTGCCGGCTCGTCGCCCTGCATGCGAACGGGGTCAGCGTCCGCAACCAGTCCCGCGTTGCTGCCTGCCGCAGCTCGGATGCTCGCTCGCGTCCTGAGCAAGGGAAGAGGAGCCGTTGCCGTCACGACGCGACGGCTGCCGAGGGATTTCCGGGGGCGAGATCGGCTCCTGAGGGCGCTCGACGAGAAGATCCCGCGTGCATGTCCGATGGTTACCGCGCCGATGAGGCTTGGTTATCGAATGCACGTGGATCTGCGTTCCAGGACAGAGGTCTTCGCGTACTACACGGGCACCTATGACACCCCTCTGATCAGCGCCGCGCTTCAGCTGATGCCACCCGGGGGTTTAGTCGTTGACTTGGGCGCCAACGTCGGGTTCTGGTCTGTGCCCCTAGCAAAGAAGGGCCGCGTTCATGCTTATGAACCTGTGCCCTCTAACGCCGACAGACTCCACGACAACGCGTCTCTGAACGGCGTTCAGGCAACACTGGCGGTGTGGCGACTCGCGATCTCGAGCACCTCAGGCGAGCTCAGCCTGTCGCTTCGTGAGGATTTCCAGCGGGGTGCCGAAACGGGCAACGCGGCCGTCGTCATTGACCTCAGCGACGCAGACTTCGAGACCATCCGCATCCGAGCAGACACGCTCGACAACCAGGCCGCGCATCTGGACTGGGACCGATTGGACGTGCTCAAGATCGATATTGAGGGGCATGAGGATCTGGCGTTGCTGGGCGGGAGGAAGACGTTGAAGAAGTTCCGTCCGGTGATCTTCGTTGAGTGGAACGACTCGTACTACGACCGGCGGGGGGTCGATCCAGCTGAGCGCTTTGCCGATGCCCTCTTTGGGTTGGACTACGCATGTCTCCGGAGGACTGACGACAACTGGTTGGAAGTGGACTCCTTCTCCAGTCCCCGTGGGTTGGACGACCTCGTCCTGGCACCTCGAAGCCGTGTCCGTGAAGTGCTGCTCACGTTGTCGGCAACCTTCGATACCGGGAATGTGGCAATGCTTGGCGCCTTGCCCCGAAGCGTCCGTGCCGGGTCGAGGTAAGCTCCCATGCCTCTCCCCGGCCCGCGATCCAACTCCTAGGAAGACAGCACACGGACGGGCAACGCCTATCTGATCACCGCATACGAGAACACCAACGGACTGCCGCGCAGTAGCCACCAAAGGGCAGCGACCTGTCTTCTACGGCGCCGGGATGCTTCCAACTCACGCGTCGCGGCATGAGACCTGAGGCGCTTCGGCTCGACGACATCGCAGCCGAGCTCAACGGTCGCGCCCGCAAGGCCCTCGGCTGGCGAACCCCCGCCGAGGCTCGAGAAGCTACTGTCCAACAGTCTGAGCGCGTTCCGCAACCAAACCAACTACTCGCTCAGGATGATCCCGCCGCCGGGAAGTTCACCCACCCGAATCACCGTTGAGCCCCCTAGCACACACATCCGGAGTGCCGAACGCCATCTAACGCATAAGCCCATCGGGTTGGGACTACGCTTCCCTGAAGATCTCCTCGTCCGTTGTACGGACAGCGGGAGTGAGTGGTCTGACCCACCGGTCTGCATGCCTGAATCCGGTTCCTGGCCGTTGGAGCAATGCCCGGCACGTTCATACGCTGACACCTAGAGAGGCGGTGCACCGTTGAAGTGGGACGTGTTGCGCCAACTCAATGTCGTCCTGGACCGGCCGGTCAAGGTGCGCCTGATGATCGCTGCCGCGGTATCGACTGTCATCGCCCTGCTCGACACAATTGCCATCGCGCTGGTGCTGCCCTTGATGGATCTCGCAACCGGCTCGCAAGCCGAGTCGGGGACAACGGCCTTGGTCTCGGACCTCCTCGGCGATCCGGCTCCGCGAACTCTGGCTCTTGTCTTGACGACGGTCGTCGTGGGTCTGTTCATCCTCAAGGACCTGACGGCGATCGCCTACTCCTGGTGGTTTGCGGGCTTCAAGGCCTTCAACCAGGTGCGGCTGTCGTCACAGTTGTTGCAGAACTTCCTCACGATGCCGTACACGCAGGTGGCGGGACGCAGCTCCTCGGAGATGATCCGCACCATGAGCGATGCCGTCGCTCAGGTGTTCGGCTCCGTCGTCTTCGGGGTGATGGCAATGCTGTCCAACACCGCGTCCATAGCAGCAATTTTGCTGGCGTTGTTCATCTCTGCACCGGGACCTGCGCTCGCTGTGACGGCGTATTTCGGGATCGCCGCTCTCGTGTACCTCAAGGTGATCAAGCCGAAAGCGAGCGCAGCGGGAGTCGAGGCGTCTCAAGCCGCAGAGGGTGCATGGCGCACCGCATTTGCCGCTCTGGGCGGCATCAAGGAGTTGATGCTTCGCGGGACTCAAGAGCACTTCGTGGACGCCTACCGGAGCGAATCGATGCGCGGCGCGCGTGCGACGCGACTCCGGGAGATGCTGGGCGGACTGCCGCGGTATCTGCTCGAGATCCTCTTCATTCTCGGAGTCGGACTCGTGTTGTTCACGAACATGCTCACAGCCGGCTCCGCGGCCACGCCTGACGCAGTTGGCCTCCTGGCGCTCTTCGTTGCGGCGGGTTTCCGAGTGCTCCCCTCGGTGACGGGATTGTTGGGGAACGTCGCCTCGTTCAAATTCGGGGCCGGGTTCTTGGAGATCGTTCACGCCGAAGTGCTCACTGCTCGCAAGATAGAATCCGCGGTCGAGCCCCGTGGGTCGCCCTTGGTGTTCTCAGATGAGCTGCGCGTGGACCACGTTTCATTTCGGTACCCCGGTGGCACCGAGGACGCCCTTCGTGCGGTGAGCTTCACTGTCCAGCGCGGGTCCTCAGTGGCGCTAGTCGGGGGCAGCGGTGCGGGCAAGACGACGCTCGTCGACATCATCCTCGGCCTCCACGATCCACGGGAGGGACGGGTGACCGTTGACGGGGTTGACATCGCGGGCCGGAAGCGACTGTGGCAGGCGAACGTGGGGTACGTCCCGCAAGATGTGTACCTGCTAGATGCGTCGCTCGCCGTGAACGTCGCATTTGATCAAGACTCGAGCGCGATCGACGCAGGGGAGTTGGCGCATGCGATCGACCAGGCCCAGCTCGAAGCCATGGTCAGTGGGCTGCCGAGCGGGGTCGACACCCCGATTGGGGAGAAGGGCTCGCGGCTCTCTGGTGGTCAGAGGCAGCGCATTGGCATAGCCCGGGCCCTCTATCGCCGCCCGGCACTCCTCGTACTCGACGAGGCGACCTCCGCGTTGGACAACGAGACGGAGAGCAGGATCAACGACACGATCAGAGACTTGCACGGTGAGATCACGCTCGTGGTGGTGGCGCATCGGCTTTCCACCGTCCGCCACGTGGATCAGATTGTGTTCATGAAGGACGGACGCGTGGAAAGTATCGGCACCTTCGACGAGGTCAGGCACCAGAGCTCCGATTTCGAGCGTCTGGTACGTCTCGGCTCCCTTGGGCCCGTGGACAGTTCGACGACCGCCGTCGTTCCCGATAACTCGCCGAAGGAACGTCCACTGCTCGGCGTTGAGGGTATTCAGGCCCGTGGCCGCATGGCCAACCCGCCGTCCATGCCGTGACTGGGCCAGCTACCGCCGTGCGGCTTCGCGATACACCGCGTGAGTCGCCTCGGCGGTACGCGTCCAGGTAAACCGAGCGGCACGAGCCAATCCAAGGGTGCCGAGCTCTTGCAGCCGCAACGAATCGTTCAAGAGATCGACGATGGTGGACGCCCAAGCGCTGGCGTCGTGTGGGGACAGGAGTACACCTGCTTCACCGATGACTTCGGGGAAGCATGACGAGTCAGAGGCTAGGACGGGTGTGCCGCACCGCATTGCCTCGACAGCAGGCAGGCCGAAGCCTTCGTAGTACGACGGGAAGGTGAAGAGGTCTGCGGCGGAGTACCAGCCCCCCAGGTCAGGGTCGGACACGAAGCCGGTCAGCCGCAGTCTTCCGCCCAGGTCGAGGTCACGGACGGCGTGCCGTAGCTCGCCTGTGAGCCAGCCCTGAGGACCAACGATGACGAGGTCGTGTGGGATGACCTTCCGTGCCTGGGCGAAGGCCCGCAGCAGCATCGGCAGGTTCTTGCGCGGCTCGAGCGTGCCGACCGCCAGGATGAACGGCCGCGTGATCTTGTTCCGACGTCGGAACCGCTCGAGGGAGGCGCCTTCCATCGCGCGGATGGCCGGGGAAGGAGCAGGGTGAATCACCGCCACTTGTTCGGAGGGCACGTCGAGTCTGGCCACAAGGTCATCGGCTGTGCTCCTGGAAACGGCGATGACGCGGTCTGCCCTCCGCACGCTGACTCGTACGGCGGCCCTGAGCCACGTTCTTCGGCGGGCGCTCAGGTGGTCGGGATATTGCAGGAAGGCCAGATCATGGACTGTCACGACGCTGGCACCTCCCCAGGCCAGCGGAACCACGTTCACCGGGCTGTGCAGTACGTCGAGCCGCTCGCGGCGTGCGTTCATGGCGAGGACTGTCTGTTCCCAGGCAAGACGGGCAGGCGGCCACTGACGGAGCCGGTTGTGGCTGTCCCCCAGGCGGACCAATGAGTCGCCGTCGGGCAAGTGAATTCGCAAGGCGTTCTCGAGCTCACTGATGTACCGACTCACCCCAGTTTGGCGGTAGGTGGCTGTGCTACTGACGAGGCTGACGTTGATACCCATGCGCATGTGCAGCGTCCTCGAGGTCGGTTTCCAGCGGAGCGTCGAGTGTCAGCGAGCGTATTCCTCCGCCGCTGAGGCGAGGGGAGGCCCGGCCAAGGACCCGCGGTCAACCCGGTCATCTCGCCGCAGCGTCGGTACGATCGCCCAGTGTCGCTACACATCACCGCCCAGGCGCGATATGAGTTCCTCCGCCACTTGATCAGCGAGCGCCTCCGACCGCCTGCAGCCATCGTCGAGCTCGGCGCTGCACCTGGGGACCAGGTTTGTGCTCTCGCCGATGCGGGCTTCGCGACGACGGCCGTGGACATCGGGATCGCCTCCGACGGGTGGGCCGACAACGCAGAAGGGCGCATGCTGCGACTCTTCAAGGAGCACGGAGTGGCGTTCGTGGAGTGGGACCTGGAGCAGGTGCCGTATCCCCTTCCCGACGGTGCATTCGACGGCGTGGTCTTCACCGAGGTCTTCGAGCATCTGCGGGACTACCCGGTCCGGTCGCTGCAGGAGTGCGCACGAATTCTCAGGCCGGGTGGATATCTCTTCTTCACAACTCCCAATGCCGGCTACGTGATGAACAGACTTCGGCTGCTGCGCGGGCGATCCGTCTACACCCCCATGCAGGACTGGATCGGAGGGGTCCCGCACGCGCGACATGCGCGCGAGTACCTGTTCTCAGAGGTTGATCAAGCCATGAGCATCGCGGGCCTCGACGTGGTGCTGTGCACGAGTCGACACTTCCACGTGGTTGACAAGTCTCGAGTACGCCGACAGGTGAAGCGGGCCATCGACCTGCTTGCCCGGTCGCGCAACACTTTGGGGCCGCTCATCGTCATGGTGGCTCAGAAGCCAGCCGACTTAGCGCACGTCTGACAGGTCCGATGAGCGCCGTATTGTCGTCTGACGTGACGGGGGCGAAGCAGCAGCATGTGGCGGCGTTAGATGGCGTGCGAGCGATAGCCATTGTTGCGGTGATGCTGCTGCACGCAGCGAGTGACTACTTCCCGGGCGGGGCGATCGGCGTTGACGTCTTCTTCGTGCTGTCCGCTTTCCTGATCACCTCAATCATCGTTGCGCAGCATCGCGCTGGTCGTTTCAGCTTCGGTGGCTTCTACTGGCGACGGTTGCTGCGGCTGGGTCCAGCGCTCGTGCTGTGGTTGATGTTCGTAGCAGCGCCCACCGCTGTGCTCATGGGTCAAGGGGACCGCGTTCGCGCAAGCACGCTGGTGTCGCTCCTCTACGTCGGTGACTTTGCCATCGCGTATGACTGGGTGCCGATCGCCGACGCGTACGTGCACATCTGGTCACTGGCCATCGAGGAACAGTTCTACTTCATCTGGCCGGCAGTCCTGGTGTTCCTTGCCTTGCGCCACCCTGAGCGGCTGCGGACCATCCTGTGGTGCCTGCTGGGCGCGGCTGTTGGCATTCAGCTGGCGGCACACCAGTTTGGCTCGCGCGCCTATTTCCTGCCCTGGGGGCACATCGTCGCGATCGCCACCGGTTGTTTAGCTGCGGGACTATGCGCCCACGGCGCACCAGCTTGGATGAATCGCTTAGTGAGAAGCACTACGGTGGCCGCGGCCGTGATCCTGATGATTGGCGCCGTGTGCCTTTGGGCTGATCAGATGCCCGCTACCGCCTTTTCGATGGTATTGACAGTGACCTCTATCAGCGTCGGCTTGCTAGTCATGCATGCTCGTGAAGTTCGCAGCGGCTTCGTCATCGGCCTGTTGACCCTGAGCGTCATGGTCTGGCTCGGGCGACGTTCCTACGGCCTCTACCTGTACCACCGGACACTGGCCATGCTCGTTCCCGAACTCCTCCCGGGCATCACGCTGAAAGTTGGAGGTCCTCTCGTTCTGATATTGGCCTTCCTCGTGGCCGAGGCGTCCTACCGCTGGGTCGAGCTGCCCATCATGCGCGCCGGCCGAAGACGCTCCGCGCACAGTGGCACGAGTGCGGTATAACCGGACTGGACCCGCGTGCGTTCGCCGTGGACACGGGCTGGCGAGGTGCTGCCGCCGCGTCCGCACCCTGGCCATGAATGCCTCACTCATCTCGCCAGCCTCACCCCCGCGGGACGCGATGATCGGTTCCAGCGCGCAAGGGCATCCTCGCGTTACGGCTCGCTCAAGCTACTGTTGACCACGTGATCGTTGGTGGATCCGGGCTTAGCCGTGCGGATCCGTGACCGCGATGTGCGGCGCATCCTCGCTGCTCCGGTCGACCTTCGCCACTGGCGAGCCCTGCGCCGCATGTTCGCGGTCTACGAGCAGCCCGGCCGAGCGCTGATTCGCTACCTGACCAACGCGGGTCGTTACCCATGGGAACCAGGCTTGCGGACACCGTCAGGAGTCGTGCGGCCCGTCCTGACCAGCTATCACGACCTGCTCACCGTCAACGAGGTCTTCTGTCGACAGGACTACGGCGACGGGGAGGGGGTGGACACGGTCGTCGACATCGGTGCGAACGTCGGCCTGGCAGCGCTCTTCTTCCTGACCCGCTCGCCTGGTGTCCGGGTGTGGTGCTGCGAACCCGATCCGGCGAATCTCGAGCGGCTCGAGGTGACGCTCGCCGGACGGCAGGACCGGGTGACGATCGTCGCGAAGGCGGTGACGGCCGAGCCGGTCGCCTCGGTGCGCTTCAGGGCAGCAGGACGCTACGGCCGTGTCGACGTCGCAGGAGCCCTCGAGGTTCCGGCCATCAGCATCGCCGAGCTGCTGCGATCGGTGACGCACCGGGCCGGACACATCGACCTGGTCAAGATCGACACCGAGGGGTCGGAGCTCGAGCTGCTGAACGCGATTCCACCCGAGGTCCGTGTCGGTGCGCTGGTCTTCGAGGACGAGACCGGCCGCACGCGATGGCGACACTCATGAGGTCGCCTGGCCCGGGCTGGGCGTGAGGCGGACGAGCACCGCGCGCAGCTGCTCGGCTCGCTCGGTCCACGTCGGGACACCATCTGTCGCGACCATCTGGCTCGACGGTGCGGCCATCGCCTGTCGAACGGCCTCGGGGAACTCGGGTGCTGGTGCGATGGTCACCCGGCTGCCCGGTTGCTCGCGGAATCCGGCTACCGGCGTGCTGACCACGGGTCGCCCTGCTGCGCGGTACTCATAGACCTTGATCGGGTCCAGGCTGTCGGTGAACGCGTTTACCAGGTGCGGTACGACGAGCACGTGGGCGTGTCGCAGGTAGGCCGGGACGTCGTCGAAGTGCCGAGAGCCGGTCAGGACGACGTTCGTGTCGCGCAGGCGACGACGGACGTGTGCGGTGACGAGATCTGGCCCGACCAGCACGAGCCGACCGTGGCCTTCGATGGCGCGAGCGGTCTCCTCGCAGAGGGTGATGTCCACGCGGTCGGTGTGGACGGTGCCGACGTACACGGCCAGGCGGCCCTCGGGCAGGTCCCACGGTCTTGCTCGAGGAACGGCGTAGGCCTCGAGGTCCACGGCGTTCTGGACCAGGGTGACCGGGCCCGTTGCCGCCTTCGTCGCTGCGAGCCGAGGCGAACAGACCACGATCTCGCTGCAGTGCTCGAGCAGGAAGCCCTCGTCCCGGACGAGGCGCTCGTGCTCGGCAGCAGGTCGCTCGGCGGCCAGCCAGTCGTCGGTGATGTCGTAGAGCGCGGGCCAGCCGGTGCCGGCCAGCAGCACGGCCCCTGTCGGGTCGTTGATCCACAGCACCGGTGCCTCGAAGCCGATCCGCGCCGACGCCGCGACTGTGCGGTCCGCCAGTCGACGGTCGACCTGGCGGTCGAGTCGCCGTGGCAGGGCCTTCGTGGACTCCACCAGCCAGAGCTGGCCGTCCTGGACACCCGGCACCTGCGGCCCCGGGCGAAGCCCGCGACCACGTCGAGGAACCCGGCGACTCAGAGCGGCGTGGAGGGGGTCGGGGGAGGGCTCCACGAAGAGAACCCGGAGAGAGGGATCCTGACGGAGCAGCGCGGCAACGAGGTGCTGGTTGCGGCGCCAGACGTCGTCCCACGGTTCGAGGGACACCAGCACGACGTCGCTCACTGGTCTACCTTCCTCGTGTCGAGCGTTCTCCGATAGGGCGTTCGATGCACCCGAGGTGCCGCCAGGTCACTGCCCTGCTCGCTCGACGCCGAGGATGTCCAGCATGAGATCTGCAGGACCTGGTGGTTGCCCGGGGCGTGTGGACCGTCGACAGGGCTGAGCGCCAAGGCCGGGACGACTGGCTGCGAGCGCCGATCAGTGAGCGAACCGGCAGACACGTCCCGGCACCAGCGACACCTGACATAATGGGTGCCTCCCCACTGGGTCTAGCAGCGAGGAGGCTGACGTGAAGTCTGCCAGCAACACCCTGCCCGACCAAGCCCCGTCAACGACGTGACCGCCGGGCATCGACTGGGCCCGCGACGACCACGCCGTGTGCATCGTCGACGGCCGCGGCCACGAGATCGCCGACGACGATCGATCGAGCACACCGTCGCCGGCCTGCGTGACCTGGTCGGCGTTCCTGGGCCGGCACGGCGTCGGCGAGGTCGCGATCGAACGCCCCGACGGCCCCGTCGTCGACACCCTGCTCGCCGCCGACCTCACGGTCGTGGTCGTGATCGTCCCGAACCAGGTCAAGAACCTGCGCGGCCGCTACGGCTCGGCCGGCAACAAGGACGACCGGTTCGACGCCTACGTGCTCGCCGACACCCTGCGCACCGACCGCGCCCGACTGCGCCGCCTGGTCCCGACACCGCGGCCACCGTCGCGTTGCGCCGCGCCTGCCGGCCCGCAAGGACCTGGTCAGTCACCGCGTCGCCGCAGCCAACCAGCTCCGCGCCCACCTGCGCAACGTCTTCCCCGGCGCCGTCGGCCTGTTCGCCGACACTCGACTCCGCCGATCAGCCTGGCATTCCTGGGCCGGTTCGACCACCCAGGACCGAGCCGACTGGCTCTCCCCGAAACGGCTCGGGCGACTGGCTGGCCAAACAGGGCTACTCCGGCCGCACCGACCCCGCCGTGCTGCACCAGCGGCTCCTGGACGCGCCCCGCGGCGTCACCGGCGACGACGCCGACCACCCAGGCCCACATCACCGCCGCTACGTGGCCGCTGCTGGACACCCTGGTCGAGCAGATCAAGGCCCTCGCCACCCAGATCGACCGGCCAGCTCGACGCCCACCCCGACGCCCACATCTTCACCGTCCCTGCCCCGTGCCGGACGGGTCCGCGCCGCCCGGCTGCTGGCCGAGATCGGCGACTGCCGCGCCAAGTTCCCCACCCCCGAATCGCTGGCCTGCCTGGCCGGCGCAGCACCCTCGACCCGCCAGTCCGGCAAGCTCCGCAGCCGTCGACCTTCCGCTGGGCCTGCGACAAGCAACTGCGCGACGCCGTCACCGACTTCGCCGGCGACAGCCGACACGCCAACCCCTGGGCCGCCGACCTCTACGACCGCGCCCGCGCCCGCGGCCACGACCATCCCCACGCCGTACGCATCCTGGCCCGCGCCTGGCTCTACGTCATCTGGCACTGCTGGCAACACGGCGTCGCCTACATCCCCGAAACCCACCGGCGCTCCAACGCATCCTCGCGACCCAACCCGAGGCGGCTTGACATAGGGCTTCTCACAGCACGCCCCGATAGACGGCCTCGGTGGCCGTCGACTGTGCCTCGACGGTGAAGTCCGTCCGCTGGGTGGCCTGCAGCGACTTCCCGTAGGTGTCACGTCCCGCCGGATCCCGTGCGAGCCTCGCCAGCAGGCGTCCCGCGTCGCCGGGGTCGCCAGGTTGGAAGAGGGCGGCGTCGGGCACGACGCCGACGGTCTCCAGGTGACCGCCGCTCGCAGCCGCGGCAACGGGTAGGCCAGCCGCCATCGCCTCGAGAACGGTCAGCCCATACCCCTCGTCCGGACGGGGGGCGAGCAGCACGGCGGCGGTGGACATCAGCGAGTCGACATCCTCTCGCCGTCCCAGGAAGTCCACGGCACCCCCCACCCCGAGCGTCGTGGCCAGGTGCTCGAGGGAGCCGCGGAGTGCGCCTTCTCCCGCGATCTGCAGTCGCCACCCCAGCCCAGCGAGACCAGATGTCGCGAAGGCCTCGATGCCGACGTCGGTGGCCTTCTCCGGCTCCAGCCGTTGCGCGATCAACACGAACGGCTTTCGCGAGTGGGCGGGGAGTCCGTCGGGCCTGGTCGCAACTCCGGAGCGGATGACGGTGCTCGGATTGTCGATGTGGTCGGCGACGTACTGGCTGACAGCGATCTGGGCGGCGATGCGTCTCGCCGCCGCCCGCACCATGGGGCGCGAGAGTGGCCGGGAACCCCGCGGCTGGGCGAAGTGGCGGGTGCTCACCACCGGGACGCCCCGCATCCGCACGGAGGTGACGGCGGCCACCTCGGCAGCCGTCATGTGAGCGTTGATTACCGAGGGTCGCGGGACCCGCCGCATGGCCGCGAAGGTCTGTGGGATCGTGCGTGCAGGCTGGTGTGCCACGTGCCGGTCACCGATGTGCCAGGTGATGATCTCGGGGTGGCCACCGATAACGTGCACCTCGTGCCCCCGCGCAGCCTGGTCGGCGGCGAGGGCCGCGATGTGCCGCTCCACCCCGGCGAAGGCATCGGTGCAGCACACGTGCAGGATGCTGAGCCGCGACACGCTCGACACGCTCGTCACCGGGACGGCTGCAGCGGGCGCATGGACGTGGCGGCAGAGGTGCGGCCGGGTTCGCTGGCGTGGAGCGCTTCGGCGCCGAGGCAGACGCCGACGATGACGAACGGGATGGAGGTCTGCACAGCCACCCAGAACAGGTCCAGCTGGCCCTGCACGAATCGGCTGCCCAGTACGGCGAACGCTGCGGTGCCGTAGACCGGATCCATCTTCCACAGCACGACCAGTGCGCCCAGCATCAGGATCAGGAAGGCGGCTAGGCCGATGACTCCTGTGCTGCTGAGGACCTCGATCTCGGCGTTGGGAGGCTGGGAGGCCAACGAGAAGCGGTCGGTGTACCAAAATCGCAATCCGGCTCCCACCCAGGGCTGCTGACTCCAGACCTCTACCGAGTCCGAGAACCAGGTCAACCTCTGGTTCGCGGAGTTGAACCGGTTCCCGGACGCCAGCTGGTCGCGAACCAGGGTGCCGACGAGCGCGAGAGTGGGGACGACCGTGACCAGGATGACCTTCGAGCGACGGCGATGGGGATCGCGCTTGAGGACCAGCACGATCAGCACTAGTGCAAGCGCGACGAGCGACTGGCGCGACTGTGTGGCCAGGATCCCGCCTACGCAGATCCAGAAGGCCGTGAGCGACCAGGACTTGGGCCATCCCATCCACACGGGCCGCGCGTAGGCGAGGGCGGCGGCGACGCCGAGGACGCACCCGGCAAAGTTCTTGTGCATCGGGAAGGGCCACGCGGGAAAGACTGCACTGAAGTCGCCACGCAGGTAGCCCGACATCCCTTGAACCATGCAAATCACGGCCAGGAACACCGAAGCGATGAGGACCAGGGAGAGACCAGCCCTTGCGTGGCCTTCGCGACCGATCGTCCAGCCGACCACCAGGGCGCCGCCGGTGAGAAGCCAGGCGTGGAACCATTCGATCGTGTTCTGGCTGTAGGGGTTGGCGACAACCGTGAACAACGTGGCCACCTGGTACACCGCGGTCAACCAGAGCAGCTTCCGCAGGGGCGCACTGTAGGGGCGCCGTCCGAACAGGACGGCCGGCACGAATGCGGTCGCCAGCGCGATGTCCGACCACGACACGTCCACACCTCCGAGCACGGCCCGGAAGCTGACGAACAGCGGGAGGACGGCGAGCAGCGGAATCACCGCGGCGTCCACGAGGGTGAGTCCGAAGGCGAGGATGACGAGGGCGACGAGGACTGCGACCAGTGGACGAGACGGCATCGCTCCGCCGACCGCAAGGGCGAGTGCAATCGCGGCGCCGAACCCAGCTACCCACCCCAACCCCTCGAGCAGGCGTCTTGGCCATCCGGTTCTCACGTCACCTCCACTGGCGGAGCGTCCCCCGGTCGGCGGTCACGTTGCTGCCGGATCTCCTCGCGCATCGGACCTCGCGCGTACAGCAGGGCGCGTTGGCGAGAGTCCCTGGCCCGGCCGGTGGGCAGCACCAGGGCGCGCGCGATGGCTCCGCAGAGCTGTGCAGTCCGCGCCAGCTGCCACCCCCAGGCGCCGTGGTGCTTGCGCAGGTAGCGTTCCTGGGAGGCATGGAAGTGCACCTCACGACGACGAGGGTCGGTGCTCGTGCCGGCGCCGACGTGAACGGCGCGCACCGTCTCGACGAGGGCGTGACGCCAGCCGAGCGCGGCAGCGCGCCGAGCCCAGTCGGTCTCCTCGGCGTACAGGAAGAAGGACTCGTCGAAGCCGCCGACCTGACGCAGGGCCTCGGCGCGGAGAAGCAGGACCGAGCCGATCACGTAGTCGCATCTTGCCCGAAGCCTGCCGAGCCCGAGAGCCTCGATGCACGCTCCCCATGGTGTCGGGAAGGGCCATTCCACGCGGCCGGGCTTTCCCGCCAGGTCGACCTGCGCGGGCGCCACACTCGCAAGGTGGTGGTCGGTCAGTAGGGCGCGCTGCAGGTGCGACACCGCTTCCGCGGAGATCTCCGCATCCGGGTTGAGGAGAAGAACGTCCCCCTCGGGAGCGTGTCGTCGAGCCAGCGCGAAGTTCACCCCCGCGGCGAAGCCAAGGTTGGCGCCAGAGTCGTGGTAGGCGACCCCGAGCTCGTCGCACACCCTCGCGACGTCAGGCGACGACGAGTTGTCGACCACGGTGACCGGAAGCCGTCGGACGGGCTCGAGCGCACGCCGCAGCAGATCGGGTGCACCGAACGCGACCACGACGACCTCGACCGGTCGGCGGCCAGCACCCGGCAACGGGGTGTGGAGCGCTGCCTTGTACATCTGGAGGTACCGCTCGGCGACCCGGTCCCACGAGCACTCCTCGGCCCGCGCGTGCCCGGTGCGCCGGGCAGTTGCAGCCGCAGCCGTGTCGGTCCCGAGGCGCACGAGCGCCTCGCGCAAGGCCACTGGATCTCCGGGCGGCACCAGCTCACCTGCTCCACCGACGACGTCAGGGAGCGCACCGGTGTCGCTGGCGACCACGGGCACCCCGCAGGACATGGCCTCCACGGCCACACGTCCGAACTGTTCCCGCCACCCTGGCACGGGCAGGGACGGTACGGCGAGCACGCCCAGGGTCGAGTAGAAGCCGGGAAGGTCCTCGTGCTTGAGGGAGCCGAAGAACCGCACCCGGTCAGGGATGTCGAGAGCCGCGACGCGTGCGCGCAAGTCGGGAGCCGACGGGCCGTCCCCAGCCACGCAAAGCTTCAGGCGGGCATCGGCCGCGACAGCCTCGAGAAGCACGTGAACCCCCTTGTGGGGAGCCAGACGTCCGACGTATCCCACGGTGATGGGACCGGCGCCGGAGCCGGCAGGGCGGTCCGCCCCCGTGGTGAAGCGTGAGGTGTCGATGCCGAGGGGAATGGTGCACGGAACGCCGGGCAGTCCCTTGCGCTGGGCAATGCGGCCGGCCTCCACGTTGCAGACGCTGATCCCCGCGGCGTGGCGCAGCGCCCACTTCTCGAGCCAGCAAAAAGGAGCCGGATAGCGTTTGGCAAGGTTCTGCGCGGAGTACAACGTGTAGGGGGCGGCCTGGCGACGAAGTCGGCGCAGCAGTAGGAGCTCAGCGGTCGCGAGAGCGAACGGCTCCTCGTGGATGTCGATGACGTCCCACTGCCGACCCATGGCACGCCAGATCGGTCGGGGGTCATAGAGGAACAGGGCTGGGTGGCGACCCCAGGTGCGTATCCCTGTCACCTGTTCATCGGGCTGCGGGACCAACTGGACCTGAGCGCCGCCTTCGTCCCAGGCAGCCGCGCTGATGAGCTCGACATCGACGTCCAGCCGGCGCAGGGCTCGTTCGCGCTCCCGCCAGGAATCCACGACCGCGCTGTGGGAGATCCGGAGAACCCGCAACGCCGCGCTCCTTCGGATAGGCTCCTCAGAAGCGTAGCGGGCACTCTCAGTGCGGTAGGCGCTTTGCGTGGTCGGGTCCGGAGGGTGGGTCAAGATGTCAGCCAGCGTAGGGGGCCAAGGGGTGCTTCGTGTCACTACGTGACTTCCTGCTCGTGATGCGCGCCCGCTGGCAGGTGATCGTGGCGAGCACCCTCCTCGTGCTCGCTGCGGCGGCAGCCGTGACGTGGGCTCAGACCCCCGTTTATACAGCTGAGTCACGGTTCTATTTGGCAGCCCAAGACACGGTTAAGGCCCGTGAAAATCGGGGGACCTACGTGGTCACAAGGGAGGACCTCAACACCTACGTGGCCGTACTCGGGTCACCGGCCGTGCTGGATCCCCTGCGGCGGAACTTGGGTCTGGAGCCCGACACGCCACTGGATGTCACGGCTGAGGTCTCTGCCGAGACCTCGATCCTGAGCGTGACCGCGCGGTCGGCGGACCCGGAGCTGGCGGCGGAGATCGCCAACGCGGTCGGTCCCCAGCTGGCGGAGGTGGCGGCCCAGTTCTCCGTTCTCTTGCAGGCAACGGGTCAGAAGATCGCGGCCACGACGATCACTCCGGCAACGGTCCCGACGGTCCCCTCCTCACCCGACGCGCAGCGCAATCTGTTGCTGGGCTTGCTGGCTGGGCTCTGTCTTGGCACCGGTCTCGCCTTCGTCCGGCACGCACTCGACACCAAGGTGCGCACTGACGCGGACATCCAGGCAATGTCCAAGGGTCCGATCCTTGCCGCACTTCCGGACGAGGGGAGCAGTGCCAAGGGCTTGGCGGTGGCGGAGGATCCGCACACCGCCTACGCCGAGTCAGTCCGGCGCCTGCGGACAAACCTTCTCTTCGTCGACGTGACCACCGGGACTCATTCGTTCGTCATCACCTCGGCCATGCCCGGGGAGGGAAAGACGAGGACGGCCGTCAATCTTGCCCTTGCCATGGCCAAGGCGGGTGGGCGGGTGCTGTTGGTGGACGCCGACTTGCGGAATCCGTCGGTAGCACGGGTGATGCATCTCGTGGAGAGCGTCGGCCTCACCACGGTCCTCCTCGGCAGCGCCACCGTGGAGGACGTTGTCCAGAAGTGGGGCGACACGGAGCTCTTCGTCATGGCTGCCGGCCAGGTCCCGCCCAACCCGAGCGAGTTGCTCGGCTCGGAGGCGATGCGCGTCCTGTTCGACCAGCTCTCGGAGGGCTACGACTTCATCCTGGTGGACAGCCCCCCACTGGTTCCCGTGATCGACGCGGTGCTGCTGGAGAACTTGACTGGCGGGATGCTGATGGTCGTGGCATCCAACCGGACCAAGAAGCGGGACCTCGCGAGCGCGCTCAGATCTCTTGAAACCGTCGGTGCGGACGTCTCGGGCTTCGCGTGGAACTTCGTGCCTACCAGCCGATCGGACGCCGGAAGCTACGGCTACTACCGATACATCACCGATGAGTCCAAGCGGGGACGGCGCGCACGGAAGAGCAAGCCGTCGGTCACCGACCCAGCGTCGCAGGATCAGGGCGCAGCTCTCTCGAGCAGTCCTCTGCCGATCAGCGAGTCCCAGAGCGAGTCGACCTCGCGGTCGAGGCGTGCCGGCGCATCCGGGTAGCGCCGAGCCAACTCACCCGCCAGGTCGTCGCGGCGCATGCCGGCCATCGTCAGCATCCAGATCCTGCCGGCCGTGGGCGTGAGCACAACGCGGACGCCGGAACGGAGATCGGCGATCACCACAGAGTCTCGGTCCTGCGTCCAGGCCACGTGGTCCGGTTTCACCAACCCGTTCCCGGGTGCCGCCGGCTGCTGCACCGCGAGTCCACCGTCAGTGACCTCGCTGACGAAGCGCCTGACATCGGCCTCCACGTCCTGCGCCTCAGGATGTCGATGCCTGAGCAGGGTGATCACCTCATAGACGCTCGCGTTGCCGAGTGCTCGCCAGATCTCGGCGGCTGACCCTGCGAACAGACTCAAGCGCTGACCGTCGAAGAGGAGGTAGGCGCCGTCGATCTCGACCTGCTCCAGGCCTGAAGAGGGTGCAACGTAGCCGCTGGTCACGCTGCATCCGCCCACAGGGTCTCGATGACGTTGGCTGCTTGCTCGGGATCGTCGTACTGCAGCCTGAAGCACGGAGCGCGCCTGGCCATGCGGGCCACACACCGGAGCACACCGCCCCGGATCGACTCGCGTTGGGAGGAGTTGGTGCCGAAAAGGTAGGCAGCATCAGCGGGGGCCACCTCCTCGACCTTGACAGCCTCTCCCGGGAGGTACGTCGGAAAGATCGCGACCTCGGGAAACAGTGGTTGGCGCGGAAGAGGGGCCGTGTCCAACGAGGAAGGTGGGAGGTACCAGCGATCACCCACCAGGGCGCTCGGCACTGTTCCTTCGGCGGGTTGGAGCCAGGAGAGCGCCGTGTGCGCCCCCTGCTTGAGGACCAGCGGCTTGCGGAACGGCGTGATCCGCAGACTCTCGGGGGTGAGGCACACCGTCTCGTCGGTCACGTACGCGTGGCGGGAGCTCAGCGTCGCGGTGAGCGTGCTCTTGCCGCTACCGGAGGGTCCACACAGGACGGCGACACCGCCATCCTGGCGCGCCACTGCACCGGCGTGCAGTAGCAGGGATCCCGCCGACGCACCTATCGCGCGCAGGTTCACCGTGCCGATCACGTGACCGACCTCGTCGGGTCCGGGTCCAGCCTCGGCGCCCGCCGGTGCCGCGCGGAGCGCGAACTCGACAGCACCGTCCGAGGGGGCAGCCTCAAGCCCGCTCAGGATGTGCGCCATGTAGGCAGCGGATGCCTGGTCTGGGCAGGTCAGGCTGAACCGGAACCCGAGCGCGTCATACATCGATGCTGGGTCAGACTAAACGTTGGCCGAGTAGAAGCAGATGCTGTTCGGCTGGCCCGGGTTTTGGCAGTTTCCGGTCGGCTGGCACTCGTTATTCGCAGTGCAGTGCTTTGCGCAGAAGCCCGTCGATGTGTCGCAGAACTGGACCCGTTGCCACCGGGTCGTTCGAGCACCCGTTGTCCGCTGTACAGGTCCGCCGGCAGTAGCTGGTAGTGCCGCTGGTGGAGTTGGCCGGAGAGCAGACGAGGGTGATTCCCGGGGCCTGGGCGCAGTCGGCGTTGGTGGAGCAGACCGCCCCCTCGCCGCCGCAGATGGGCGTTGGCTACAGCCGTTGCACTGGTCCGGGACATTTGCGTTGCCGTTGCAGTGCATTACATATTTAGATATCATTTGTTCTTTACTTCTTCGTGAAAAGTGTGCCAAATGAAATTTATCTACATGAATCGATTTAAAATCAGAAGAATCTTCAAATTTAATATAATGCCCACCCTGTGCCACATATATTCTTTTATTGCCTATTGCTTTTAAATTTATCATTACTTTTACATTATAAAGTTTTCTGTCTCCTGATAAAATAGTTTTGATGATATAAATTTTGATTTTGTAAATCTCTATTTTTAGATAAATATTCTACCATATCAATTTTATAACAAAATGCCTCTTCTTTTTAAAGTTTCTTCAACTTCAGCTTTGGATTTAGCAGATATGAATTCATCTGAGTCTATAAACATAATAAAATCAGTATTATTTTCTTTTCTAATAATCTCTTGTACTCTTGTAAATATTAGACCTTGATCTTTTCTATATGAATCATACTCATATAATTTTATTGGCAGTCCCTCTTTCTTTAACTTTAACAAAATACTTAAGGTACTATCTGTTGATAAGTGATTTATAATATGCATCTCATCAAAAAAATTTAAATTATATCTTACAAATTCCTCTATTATATCACATTCGTTTCTTACAACAGTAACTGATGCAATTTTCATAAATACTCCTCTCTAATAAACTATATATTATATTTTTGAAGCTCATATATATAATCTGAAGCCTTTTTCAAACTTTCAAATGTTCCTGCATCAAACCAAGCTACATCATTACTTAGTAGCTCTACTTTTAAATTATTAGATTTTAAATATTCATTATTTACTGATGTTATTTCTAATTCACCTCTACTTGATGGTTTAACTCTTTTAGCTATATCAACTACATTACTATCATAAAAATATATTCCAGGTACTATATAGTTTGATTTTGGATTTTGTGGTTTCTCTTCTATTGATAATACATTAAACTTTTCATCAAATTCTATTACTCCAAAACTTTTAGGATTATCAACCTTGTATCCAAATATAATAGCTCCTTCTTTTATATTTATAGACTTTTGTAATAAGTCAACTAAGTTACCGCCATGGAAAATATTATCACCCAGTATTAAACATATATTATCTTCTCCTATAAAATTTTCACAATTATAAGTCCATCAGCTATACCTTTAGGTATTTCTTGAACTTCATAATAAAGTCTAATGCCTAAATCACTTCCATCTCCTAATAACTTTTTATATAACTCTATGTCTCTAGGACTTGTTATTAAAAGAATATCCTTTATTCCTGCTAATATTAATGTATATAATGGGTAATATATCATTTGTCTATCATATATTGGTAAAAGTGGCTTAGATATTATCTTAGTCAATGGATATAGTTGAGTTCCAGACCCTGCTGCTAAAATTATTCCTTTCATAAATTATCACCTTGTTATAATTGTACTTATTAAACTATCTACCTATTGAATAATATTCAATACCTACTTCTTTAGCTTTATTTAATTCATAACAGTTTACTGTCTAATACTCTTGGTGCTTTCATTAATTTTTTAAACTTTTCTAAATCATAATTTACAATTTCATTCCATTCTGTAATTATTAAACATAAATGTGTACCTTTTATACATTCATCTATATTATCTGTATAAACTACATTATTTTCTTTATATAATTTTTTATAGTTATTAAGTCCTACTGGATCATATATTCTTACTTTAGCACCATTGTTAAGTAAATACTCAATATTAGGTATAGATGGTGATCTCAATCATCTGTTCCAGGCTTAAATGTAAAACCTAAAATAGCTATCTCTAATCCTTAAAAATCCTACTATCTCCTGAGCTTTTTCTAATAAGTTAAACTTTTGATATTCATTTACATCTATAGCAGCTTTTACAGTTTTTAATTCATAATCATAATTATGAGCTAACCAATATAAAGCTTTTGTATCTTTTGGAAAACATGAACCTCCATATCCTATACCTGCATTTAAAAATTTATCTCCTATTCAGTGTCATACTGCATTCCTTTTACTACATCTTGTATATTAGCTCCTACTTTTTCACATAAATTTGCAATATCATTTATATAAGATATTTTCATTGCTAAAAAGCTATTAGATGCATATTTTATCATTTCACTACTTTCTCTATTTACACACACTATAGGTATGTTAAAATTTTTATATAGATTTTTAAGTATATCTTCTGAATGTTTACTATTTACGCCAATAACTATCCTGGAAGCATATAGAGTATCTTTTACAGCACTACCTTGTGCTAAAAATTCTGGATTTGAAGCAACTTCTACATGTATACCATTATCTAATTTTTCATTAATATATTTTTCTAATATAGTACAAGTTCCTATTGGAACTGTAGATTTTACTACTATTAATACATCTTTAGTTATAGTATCTATAATTTCATCACATGCTTTAAATAAATACTCTAAATTTGCAGAACCATCATCCATTGGTGGAGTACCTACCGCAAGTATTATTATATCTGCATTTTTATACGCTTTTTTATAATCTACTGTAAATTCTAAAGTACCTTTTTTTATATTTTTATTTATTAAATCTTCTAAATCATTTTCATATATTGGTGAAATACCTCTTTTTAATTTATCAATCTTGATATTATCAATATCTAGGCAAGTTACATTTCCCAGTTTACTTCTGACAAGCATACACCTGTAACTAGTCCTACATATCCTGTTCCTACTATGGTGATCTCCATTATATATCTCCTTTGATGTCAAATTTTAAGACCATTTTTTATTAAATTTTATTTTATTATCTTTAAGTATTTTATTATAATCTAAATTGTTATTTATAAAGGATATACTTCCAAAATGATGCACAAAAGTATCTTTACATAAAATAAGTTTATAATTTGCATTTAATATTCTTCTGCAATAGTCATCATCTTCATAGTTACCTGGAAAAAATTGTTCATCTAATAATCCAATTTTATCTACAACTTCTCTTTTTGACTAAAAAGCAAAACCCAATTAATTTATCACGTCTTTCATATTTTTCATAATCTTGTATATTAAACTTTTCAGCAAATTTTAACATAGAAGTTATATCTTTATAGTTCACATGTATTTTTTGATGATTAGATACATAGTTTGATAAACATCCAACAGCCCCTATTTCTAAATTTGACCATAGTGCATAATCTAAATTATATAGCCAATTTGGAGTTACTATTACATCATTATTAAGCAATAAAATATTATCCCCTTTAGATACATTAATACCTTGATTATATCCTTTAGGAACTCCTAAGTTCTCACTATTAAGTATTAACTTAATATCCTTTTGTTCTTTTAACCATTTAACTGTTTCATCTGTGGAATTATTATCGACTACGATTAACTCGTATTTATCTTTTGGCGTGAATTTTCGTATACTTTCTATACATAATTTAGTATATTCTAATTGATTGTATGTTAATATTACTATACTCGTAAAATGCATATCACTATATTTATCTAAGTTATTTTCTAGTGAATATGGATAATTTAATAATTTATTTATATTTATCATATAAGTTCCTCACTACTGTATAGCTTTTATTCTTATAGTATGATTAATCTATTCTACTTTGATACTGATTGTAATCCAGACTTATATATAATAAAAATATTTCACTATTTTTATAGGTAAATCATATAATATAAAAATATTTCTATCTTAAGAATAAATAATATTTGGTGATATACATGTATAAAGAAGGCTTTTCCGTTATAACAGTAACTAATAGAAAATACTGTATCGAAAATATGATTAATAACTTTCTTAGACAAAACTATGAAAGTAAAGAACTTATTATAATAATTAATAATGATAAAATAAATACATCTGATATTTTTAAACATATAAATAAAGATTTGAATATATCTATATATAAACTTGCGGAAATTAAGTCTTTAGGTTATTGCTTAAATTATGCTATTGAAAAATCCTCATACGATACTATAGCAAAATTTGATGATGATGATTATTATGGACCATACTACTTAAATGAAGCTAAACAAGCTTTTTTACAAAATAAATGTCATATAGTTGGTAAGCAAAGAACTTACTACTATTTAGAAGGATATAAAAAATTAATTTTAAAAAAGAATCGTATAGAAAATAATTATGTAGAAAGTTTAATGGGTTCTACTCTTTGCTTTAAAAGAGAAGTTTTTGATAAAGTAAAATTTAAAGATATATCTATAAGAGAGGATTATAATTTTAATGAGCAGTGTATAAAAAATGGATATAAGCTTTATTCTAACATCTAAATATAATCATTTAGTATTTAAACATGCAGATATAGACAAGCATACTTTTAAGTCTAATATTAGTATATTACTTAATAAATGCACTGAAATAAAATCTAATATCGAATATAATGATTGTTTTAATATAATAAATAAAAGCTGATTCTTATATAATAAAAATCAGCTTTTATTTATATTAATTTTCAACAGCCATTTTAGCCATTGCTATAGCACCTTCTTTAGTTTTATTACCACAAATAAATAAAGCAGGATGACAGAATGTACAATTATCTATACCAGTATGATTAGATAACTCATCATTGTTTAGTCCTCCCCATGTTTTAGGTAAATTTTTTCTATTAGCAAAACTATTAGCTTCTTTTGGTGCTGTCTGTATACACCATAAACCTGTTACATCTTGATATACTACATATAGTATATCTTCATTTGTATCAACTTCTAGTACAGTATCTTTCCATGGAACTGTTTTTTCTAATACTAAAATATGAGTTTCTTTTATATTTTGAGTTTCAATTTCATGTTTAACAAGTCTATAATTTTCATAACTATCCACATATTTTTTTGTAACTCTATATAGTATTTTTTTTGCAAATTCTACTGCTTCAAAGAATGCCTCTTCTATTTCAATCTCAGTTCCACCAGCAGGTATATATGTCTTAATAACATCACAAATTGTCATTATAGGTACTTCACTAGTCATAACATCTACACCATTATCATTGTGCATCTATTTGTTGAATAAATATAGTATCTACTTTTTGTGATACTTCTTGTTGCTCTTTTTCATCAGTTAATTGTGGGAATTGTGCATTTATATATGATATACCAAAATCTCTCCATAAAAGTCCAAATCCACAGTATGGTATTCCATTCTCTCTTTTTTCTTTACCAACATGATGATGGTCATACTTTCCATTACCTACATCTGATACAATATCACAAGTTTTTAATAATTCTTCATCTCTTGTTCTTATTACTTCTAGGTCATTATATATAGACTGCATAAGTGCTACACCAAATACATCATCTGCATGAAATGTTCCATTGTGAACTGCCATTTTTTTCATTTAATTTCCCTCTTTTCTAAAGCTATAATCAATATATTTTTATGTTACCACAATTTTTAAGTTTATATAATATTTTACATATAACAATAAAAAAGCACTTTATGTATATATAATATTTTGAATTCTATATAATAAGATTGAGTGTTTTTATTAATCAATTAAATTACTTTGCATCTTTGTACATTTCTTTTAATTGAGCTTGTATATCTTTGTTTTCTAAGTACTCATCTAAGAGTAGTTTTTCTATCCATTATTCCACCTGGAGTTATTTCTATTATTCTGTTAGCAAGAGTTTGTATCATCTCGTGGTCATGAGAGTTGAATATTAAAACTCCTGGGAATTTTTCTAAACCTTTATTTACAGAAGTTATAGATTCTAGGTCTAAGTGGTTAGTTGGGTCATCTAATACTAAAACGTTAGCGTTAGATAACATAAGTTTTGATAACATACATCTAACCTTTTCTCCTCCAGATAAAACTTGAGCTTGTTTTAAAGCTTCTTCTCCAGAGAATAACATTCTTCCTAAGAATCCTCTTATGAAACTTTCACTCTTTTCTTCAGAGTATTGTCTTAACCAGTCAACTAATGAGTATTCTATACCATCGAAGTATTGGTTGTGGTTCTTTAGGAAGATAATCTTGAGAAGTTGTAACTCCCCACTTGAATGTACCACTATCAGCAGTATCTTCTCCCATTATTATGTTGAATAAAGTAGTTATAGCTATCTCATCACCTAAGAATGCAACTTTATCTTCTCTATCTAATCTGAAATGATACATTATCAAAACTTTAACACCATCTATAGTTTTAGTTAATCCTTCAACTTCTAAAACTTCATTTCCTATTTCTCTTTCAGGAGTGAATCCAACATATGGATATCTTCTTCTTGATGGTTGTATTTCTTCAACTTGTATCTTTTCTAATTGTTTCTTTCTAGATGTTGCTTGCTTTGCTTTAGAAGCATTTGAACTGAATCTTGCGATGAACTCTTTTAATTGAGCTATTTTTTCTTCAGCTTTTTTGTTTTGGTCTTTAGCAAGTTGTAATGCTAATTGGCTTGACTCATACCAGAAGTCGTAGTTACCAACGTACATTTGTATTTTACCAAAGTCAACGTCAACTATATTTGTACATATTTGGTTTAAGAAGTGTCTATCGTGTGATACAACTATTACTATAGAATCTTCTAGATCCATTATGAAATCATTTAACCAGTTTATTGATGCAAAGTCTAAGTGGTTTGTAGGTTCGTCCATGATTAGTATTTCAGGCTTACCGAATAATGCTTGAGCTAATAATACTTTAACCTTTTCTCCCCCTGTTAATTCTTTCATTTGCTTGTAGTGTAAGTCTTTAGATATACCAAGACCCATTAATAATCTTTCTGCATTGGTTTCTGCATCCCATCCATCAAGTTCAGCAAACTCTCCTTCAAGTTCTGCAGCTTTTATACCATCTTCTTCTGAGAAGTCTGGCTTCATGTATAATGCATCTTTTTCTTGCATTATATGCATATAATCTTTCATGTCCCATTATAACAACATTTAAAACTGTATCTTCTTCATATTTGAAGTGGTCCTGTCTAAGACAGACATTCTTTCTTTTTCTGTTATTGAAACACTTCCTGTATTTGGTTCTATATCACCAGCTAATATTTTAAGGAAAGTAGATTTTCCTGCACCATTAGCTCCTATTATCCCGTAACAATTACCTTTAGTGAATTTTAAGTTAACATCTTTGAATAACTCTTTATCACCAAATCTAAGTCCAACATTAGTAACTTGTAACATTAGGCATTTTCCTTTCTCTGTCTAAATTTAATGTTATATTATACAACATTATTTATAATATAACAAATATTTATTTTAGTCAACTAACTACAAATTAGTTATATATTAATCCGATTTTTATTTTTTCTTCACTACTATCTCTTAAGTATAAAGAGAATATTCCTTCATAAGTTTCTTCTCTATTTTCTTGTATTCTTTCTAATAATTCATTTAACATTAACCATTATATTATCTTCTTCACAGTAATTTGAATCTACTTCAACAAATATAACTTCTTTTTTACCGCTTAATTCTTCATTAAGCACTTATACATTTTTCTTTTAAGCTTTTTGCTATTTCTTCTATTGCTTACTATTTTTAGTCAAATTCACCATATGAATACTTTAATGCCCTTATCACTAGCTAAAGATTCTTTTAAGTCAGTTAAGTCTATATTTATCATACAAAAATCTGAAACTGAATCTAACATCATTTTTAATAAATTTAATAAAGTCATCTAAATTATCATTATTTATTTTAAATTCTCTATTTATATTAACATCATCTTTATTTTCTTTTATTGCACTATCAAGACCTATTGATAAAACTCTTCTTTCATCTGCCATAAATCCTATAGCATTTACTATTTGTAGAGCTCTTTTATCTTCACTATTATAAGTTAAGAATAATACATCTACTCCATCTAATAATGCTCTTACAAAATCTTTATCTACATCTTGATTTATAGCTATTTTCTCGATTCCCATATGATTTTTTATACTTTCATACATTGACTCAAGATTTTTTATTCCGTCATCTCCTATGCCTATTAGTTTTGCGCTTTCTATTTTTTCTAAATGTTCCATCTTTACTCCTTACTAATTAGCTAAGGATATTTATATTAAAAATCCTTTAGTAATTTTGAATATTTTTCTTTAAATGCCTTAAATAAAGGTACTCCTATTATAGTTATTACCACAAACTGTCCAAATCCTACCTGTAAAATAGAAATAATTAGTGGGAATCCAAATAATACATTTAACATTATTCCCTATTATTATAGCATTCACTATTGTTGGCCACAATGATGCAATTAATATAGTATCCTTTTTTATCGTTCATTACTTTACCAGTTAAATAAACTAAGTAAACACTTATAAATGTTGCTAATGTACCAAATATAATATCTGGTAGCCCATATGGACCTATTACGTTAGCTAAAAAGCAACCTAATGTTAATGCTATTATATACTCTTTACCAAATAACGGAAGTAATGTCATAATCTCAGCTATTCTAAATTGTATTGGACCATAACTAATAAATCCTAAAGCTAAAGTTATAACTGCATATAATGCTGCAATTAATCCTATTTTAGCAATTCTCTTTGTATTACTCCTCATAATATTTCTCCCTATATAATAAATTTATAGCCTAATATATAAGTAAAAAATAAAAACCGTAGATTTAGACTACGGTTTTTTGCATTCAAATTATAACATTTAATAAATGCTTCTTTACCATAGTTTTATTTATAGACAGGAGGCTTACGAACTGTCTTATTAATTTTACTAAAATATTATATACTATTACATTACTAATTACAATTTTTATTATTTTATATAAGTAACTTAATTTTATTAAATTCATACAATAATATATATACTTATTTAAGGAGGTACTATGTCTAAGATATAGAAACTTCTATAATAGAAGTTGTAGTTCAGATGACTATTGTAATAATTTAGCCAATCAATATCTAGTTCTTATATCTATATTTTCTGTAATTATCTCACAAGAAATTGAAGATGATGAGGATTTAGGTATATTAGGTTCTTTCTTAGTTGCACTTGGGGAAGAAATATCTCTAGCTTCTGAAATGAGAATAGCTTGCAAAGATAAATTTGAAGATGAGTCATCTCGTATAGTTGAAGATGTTTTTGATAGAAGTATACCTAAAAAATATAATAATAACTCTAAAAAGGTAAAAAAGATTAAACGTAAATACATAAAAAAAGATAAAAAATCAAAAAAATAAGACTATGTATTATAAAATTCATAGCCTTATTTTTATTTTTAGTATCTTGTATTTTCGCTACCTTCTGGTTTTACATATTTTTTCTTAGCAACCATAGTTTTTTTGCTATATTTATTTTCTCCTTGAGCTGCCATTTTTGCATTTACTTCAGTTTCATTTGCTCCATGAAATCCTAATTCTTTAGCAAACTCCAATTTTTAGCAATACGTCTAT
>CAVPQC010000001.1:0-561570 GCA_963707475.1 uncultured Actinomycetota bacterium | reverse complement strand
CCGGACACCCCGCTGATCACGCTCGCGCTCGGCGAGCTGATCGCCGAGCACACCGACATCCCGGCCGGCGTGGTCAACATCCTCACCTCCTCGGACGTGGCCGTGGGCGAGGCGCTCACCACCTCACCCGACGTCGACGCCGTCACGTTCACCGGCTCCACCGCGACCGGCCGCCGGATCATGGCCGCCGCGAGCGCGACCATCAAGCGCGTGTTCCTCGAACTCGGCGGCAAGTCCGCCCTGGTCGTGCTCGACGGCGCCGACCTCGCCGGGCCGATCGGGACCGCGGCGTTCGCGACCTGCTCGCACGCGGGGCAGGGCTGCGCGATCCCGACCAGGATGCTGGTGCCGCGCGCACTGCACGACGTGATCGTCGAGCAGGTCGCCGGCGCGATGGGTCATGTCACGTACGGCGATCCGGCGGACCAGAACAACTACATGGGCCCGCTAATCAGCGAGCGGCAGCGGGACAAGGTGGACGGCATGGTGCAGCGGGCGGTCGCGGCCGGCGCGACCCTGGTGACCGGCGGCCAGAAGGTGGACGGTCCCGGGTACTTCTACCCCCCGACGGTGCTCACCAACGTGGACCCGGACAGCGAGATCGCGCAGGAAGAGGTGTTCGGGCCGGTGCTGGTGATCATCCCGCACGACGGCGACGACGACGCCGTGCGGATCGCCAACAACTCGATCTACGGCCTGTCCGGCGCGGTGTTTGGCCCGGAGGAGCGCGCCCTCGCGGTCGCGCGGCGGATCAGGACCGGCACCATGGGCGTCAACGGCGGCGCGTGGTTCGGCCACGACGTGCCGTTCGGCGGCTACAAGCAGTCCGGCGTCGGCAAGGAGTCCGGCGTCGCCGGGCTCGAGGAGTTCCTCGAGGCCAAATCACTGGCGATCCCGGTCTCCTAGGGACGAGTAATTCCACGGGACGGCGCTTAGCCGGGGCCAAGGCGCCAGGAAACGCCATCGAGCGGACACCCTGAGCCCCGCCGGCCTCCACAGGCACCTTTGCGCGAGGCCCCGGCCACGGTCACCAGCCCGGACCGGCGTGCGGCGAGCAACACGGACACCACAGGCCCCAAAAACAACAGCACCAAAGGTCCCGACCATGATCATGAAGGCTTAGTGGCGCTATCACGCCATTAAGCCTTCACAAAACCGAAAACCTTCACGAAACACCCACGATGGCGCGGGCGAGGCCAGTAACGGGCGGCTCAGCGCCCCCGCAGGCCCCGGGAACCCCTGACTGAACGTCACCCGGCGCACCCGGCCCGGGAACCGCTGCCTGGAAGTCGCGCGGAGCACGCGGTCCCCACCGGGCACCCGCCAGACGGCCGCCCGCGCCAACAGGCCACGGAACTACTCATCTGCCGGCCTCGCCGCCAGGGAGAGCTGATGGAACGCCAGAACGAGGCAGGTCTTTCCGGCAAGGTGGCGATCGTCACCGGCTCAAGCCGCGGCATCGGCAAGCGCACGGCACTCGCGCTTGCCCGCCGCGGCGCGCGGCTGGTGGTCACCGCCCGCACGGTCGAGGAGTCCGCTCCGTCACCCGGCCGCGAGCCCTGCCCGGCACCATCGGCCAGACGGTCAGGGAGATCGAGTCGCTCGGCGGCGAGGCGGTCGCGGTCGCCGCCGACCTGTCCGACGAGGAGCGACCTGGAGCGGATCGTCGAGCGCCGCCGTCGACCGCTTCGGCGGCGTCGACATCCTCGTCAACAACGCCGCCGTGACCGTCGGCTACAACTGGTCGGCGCCGTTGCTCGAGATGCCCCGGGCCGACTGGCTGCACCACTTCGCGGTCAACGTGCACGCCCCGTTCACCCTGATGCAGCTGGTGGTGCCGAGCATGGAAGCGCGCGGCGGCGGGCGGATACTCAACGTCACCACCGGCAGCGCGGAAGCGCACCGCCTGGTCGAGGAGCCGTCGCCCGCGTCCAGCGTGCGGTACTACCACGGGGACGAGACCGGGGGCATCCCGGCGCCCGGCGCCAGCATGGACATCCCGGCCCTGTGGTCGCCGGCCTACTTCGCCAGCAAGCGGGCGCTCGACCGGATGTCCAACGTCGCTCGCGCCGCAACTGGTGGCCAAGAACGTGTTCATCATGAGCGTCATGCCCGGATGGGTGGCCACCGAGAGCGCGGAGGCGAACCCCGAACTCGGGGACCGGCAGGACGCGAAGATGGTCTCGATGGACGTCCCGGCCCGGGTCCTGGCCTACTTCGCGGCCTGCGAGAACCCGCTCGAGTACACCGGCCGGGTCTTCTTCGCCGAGCGCGAGCTGACCGAACTCGGCCTGGAGACCGACGACTGACCGGGCCGGCGGTGCCGCCCGGTCCGGGAAGGCCGGGTGTCAGCGCCGGGCGGCGCCGGCGGCCCCGCAGGGTGAGGTTGGCGTTCCAGATCGCGGTCGCGGTGCCCTGAACTGCCTCGGTGACCACGCTCCAGCGCATGCGGCCGGCCGGCCCGGTGACCGAGACCGCCGCTATCGCGTGTCCGCTGAGCCGCGGATCGGCGCGGCGACGCACTCCAGCTCGGCGTAGGCTTCGCCGCGGTCGAACGCCACCCCGGCGCCGCGGACCCGCTTGAGCTCGGTCCACAGGGCGACCGGCTCGGTGATCGTCTTCGCAGTCTTGCGCGGCATCGGTCCGGCGGTCAGCGCCCGCATGGCGTCGTCGTCGTAGGCCGCCATCGCCTTGCCGAGCGCGGTGCAGTAGGCGGGCTTGCGGCCGCCGCGGCGGGTCGGCAGCCGGATCGGGCCGACCACGATCCGCTCCAGGTACACCACCTCGGTCCCGTCGAGTATGGCGAGCTGCGCGGCCAGCCCGGTGCGCGACGCGAGCGCCTGCAGGTGCGGGAACGCGGCCTCGTGCAGCCGGTTCCCGTCCACCGCGAGCGTGCCGAGCTCGAACATCCGCAGGCCGACGCGGTAGCCGCCGCGATCCCTTTCCAGCCAGCCGACCTGGCACAGCTGGTCGACCAGACGGTGCAGGGTCGACTTCGGCAGCCGCGTACGCTTGTTCAGATCGGCCAGGCTCAGGACCTGCTGGCCGCCATTGAACGCCTCCATGATGGACGCGCTCCGCCCAAGGACGGTGTGCTCGGGGTGCGGCGGTCGCCGTCTTCCTCCTCGCGGGCCCGCGGCATCGGGGACACCCTGGGCCCCGCGCCCTCGACCATTGATGTCATCGACACAGCCTACGCCCCCTCATCGGAATCAGGCTGAAATCATAGATTAATGAGTATTCTATTAATAATCCGCTATCTGGCGCCGCGCTGTCAAGAGCAGCGAGAACGGATGAGTTCCGCTTTGGCGGGACCGGCGCTGGACTGACTGCCCGCGTGGGCGCACAGTCGTTGGATGCGATCGCTGAGTGATCTCTTCCGCAACTTCGTGCAGCTCGGGTACGTGACCGACGACATCGACGCGGCGGCCGCGTACCTCGAGTCGGCCATGGGCACCGGCCCGTGCGTCAAGAGCTACGCCTCGTCGCTGGGGGGCGGGCGGCCGCCGGCCAGCGCGAGCGACCCCCGGACCGCGTTCGTCGTCGTGGACGGCCGCCCGGCCGACGAGTGGCGGATCGACGTCGCCCTGGTCAACGCGGGCCCCACCAACCTGGAGGTCATCCGCCCGGTGGACGGCGCGGTCGATCTCTACCGGGACGCGGTGCGGCCCGGAGAGCCAGTCACCCTGCACCACGTGGGCTTCGTGGTCGACGACTTCGATGAGGCGTCCGCCGTCGTCGCCGCCAGCGGCCGCACCTGGAAGCAGTTCGGCGACAACGGCACGATCCGGTTCGGCTACCTGGACATGCGGGCTGAGCTCGGCCATTTCGTGGAGGTCATGGAGCTGGGGCAGCCGGCCGAGCGGTGGCTCGCCCAGATCGACGCCGCCTGCGGGACGGCTGGCGGTTCACCAGGCTGGCGGGATAGGCGAAGCACGAACCCGTTCCGGATGTACGTCAGTCGGGTAGCCGCCCGGACGGCGGCGACAGCCGACTGCTAGCCGCCGCGCGGCGGGCGGCGACCGTCCCGTCAGGGAAGTGACTGCACGGTGATGTTCGGATAAGGCGCGGCGAGCGACGCGAGGTCATCAGGGTCGCCGGTGAGCACGACGCCGCCGCCAGTCTCTACGGCCGCCGCGACCACGTGCGCGTCGGCCAGGTAACGAGAGTCCGCCTTCGCCCCGGTGAGGACGCCGCCCACCAGGCGCGCCAGCGATCGATCGGTGTCACGGACCCGGATCCCCGTCTCGCGTGCCAGGCAGGCGTCCACCGCATGATTGCGGCCGGCACCTCGGTAAAGCTCCGCGAGGATGACCGCGGGAACGATCACGTCCCTGTGCATGAGCGCGGCGGCTCGCATAGCGGCCCTGACCTCCTCCTGCCGCCTCGACTGCCGGCCGCCCAGCGTGGCCAGGGCCTCGGAATCGAGGATGAGCGCGCGGCTCACAGCAGCTCCGTGTACTTCGCGACGAGCGCTTCGTCAACCGGCCCGTATTCGGCGTCAAGCGAGTCGAGCATGCCCGTCAGCAGGCGCCTTTGCACCCTTTATCCCACCGGCGGTTAAGCAAAGCCGACAGACCCGGCGTTGGCGTTAGCCGGCGGTACGGGTGCGGAGGTAGCCGTGGAACTGAGCCGCGACCTTCGCGTCGAAGTACTCGACGCGGACGCCGTGCAGCGCCTCGGGCCGGGTGAGGACCACCCGCGGCGAGCCGTCGTCCCCGGACGCGATCAGGTCCACCTCGTCGCCGAAGGCGGCGCAGCGGGCGGGCACGCTCCGGGTCGGAGACGCCGATGTGGTGGAAGCCCTCTGGCTGCTCCGGCGACCAGCTGCCGGTGCCGGTCATCTCCACCAGCTCCAGGTAGGGCGGGCCCTGGAGCGAGTAGCAGAACCTGGTCGTCTCGCCGGTGGCGATCTGCTGGCTGTGCACCGGCTCGAATTCCACCCCGAGCTTGGCGGTGAAGTCGGCGCGGGCGGCCTCGACGTCCCTGACCAGGATGCCCACGTGGAAAAACGGCTCGTTCATCGATCATGCTCCCATGTGCTCGCTGAGAGAAAGGTTATGGCGTCATTCCAGGCGGCGCGGTCCGCCGCTTCGTTGCGCATTGGGCCCCGCGGGCAGGTGAATGAATGGCCGGCCCCTGGATACAGGTTGACCTGGGCGTCGACGTCCCAGTCGCCGATCCGGCCCGCATGTCCGCCAGCAGCGCCGGGGTCAGCAGCTTGTCCTGGTCGCCGTACATGAACAGCGCCGGGCAGGTCAGCTGCCAGAGCAGGTCGACCGGGTGCACGGGCGTCGGCCGGGCTCAGCGTCCGCGAACACCGGCTGGCTGGGAAAGTACAGCACCGCCGCCGCCAGGTCGCCGCGCAGGCAGGCGGCCAGCCAGGCCAGCGTCCCGCCGGTGCAGTAGCCCCAGACGGCGACCCGCCGCGGGTCGACGCGCGGGCGTCGCCCGCAGCGCGTCGACCGCCGCCGCCAGGTCACGGGCCCCGCGGGTGAAGTCGAGCCGGCGCGATGTGCTCGGTCACCTCGGTGAAGTCGTCGTAGCTGTCCGGCTCGGCCGGGCCGTCGCCGTGGTAGTAATCCGGCACCGCGACCGCGTACCCGAGGCTGAGTCAGCTGTTCCTGGACGCCGCGGATGAAGCTGTTCACCCCGTAGGCCTCGGCGCCGAGCACCACGGCCGGGTGCGGCCCGTCCGCCTTCCGGCATCACGATCTCCGCGGCATCGTCATCGCACGCTCCACGTCGTCCCCCTCCCCCGGCCGGGTCCCGGTCAGGTGATCGCGCCGGCGATCTTCAGCTCGATCAGCTGCTCGTCGGTGAGCCCGAGCTCGTGCAGCACCTCGTCGGTGTGCTCGGCGAACAGCGGGCCGCGGCTGCAGCGTGGCCGGGGTCTCGTCGAACTGGACCGGGTTGGCGATCAGCTCGCGGCGGATGCCGTCGGCGTCGTCGAAGCTGGCGATCATGCCGTTCGCCCGCAGCGACGGGTCGTTGGCGACGCCCCAGGAGTCCTGCACGATGGCCCACTGGCCCTCGACGTCGGCCAGGATCTCCAGCCACTCGTCGAACGTCTTCTCGGCGATGATGCCCGCCACCAGCTCGCCCGCCGCGGGGGCGTTGGCCATCAGCTTCTCCACCGTGTCGAACCGCTCGTCGGTGATCAGCTCGGGGTGGCCGCTGGCCGTGCAGAACTCGGCCCAGTAGCGGCCCGGCTGCAGCATCGAGAACAGGATCCAGCGGTCGTCCGACGTCCGGTACGGGCCGATCAGCGGGTTCCTGGCCGAGCCGTGCCGCGGCACCGGCGGCCGCGGCGGCACGCCGCCCGGCCTGCAGCGCCAGGTTGGCGGTGAACTGGGTGGCCCAGGCGCCGACGCCGAGCAGCGACACGTCGATGACGGAGGTCTCGCCGGTGGTCGCGCGGGCGTACAGCGCGGCGGCGATGCCGCCCGCGATGGTCATGCCGCCGATGTTGTCGCCGTAGCCGCCGGCCGGCATCGGGGACAGCCGGTCGGCGCCGGCCGGCGTGGCCCCGGCCCCGCTGCCGCCCCGCGCCCAGAAGGCGGTCATGTCGTAGCCGCCCTTGTTCGCCTCGGGGCCGCGCGCGCCGAAGCCGGAGCCGCGCACGTAGATGATGTCCGGGTTGACCTTGCGGACGTCCTCGAGGTCGATGCGCAGCTTGGCGCGCGCGCCGGGCAGGAAGTTGGTGAGGAAGACGTCGCTGCGCTTGATCAGCTCGTCGAGCACCGCCCTGGCCTCGGGCACCTCCAGGGCCAGGCCGACGCTGCGCTTGCCGCGGTTGGGCCCCTCGAAGATCGGGGAGAAGCTGCTCCCCTTCATGATCGCGTCCACCCCGAGGACGGTGGTCAGGCCGCGCTGCCCGTCGCCCCGCTCGGCGTGCTCGACCTTGATCACCTCGGCGCCCCAGTCCGCCAGGACCGCGCCCGCCGCGGGCACGAAGGTGAACTGGGCCACCTCGAGCACGCGCACGCCCCGCATCGGCTGCAGCATCAGTTGTCCTTCCTTCGATCTGCGTCGCGCGCCGCTAGGGACGCCGCAACAGCAGCGCGCCGCCGGGCGCGCCGCCTCCTGTCGTCACCACCGCGGTGCGGGCGTCAGGCACCTGACGGCCCGCCGCCTCGCCGCGCAACTGCAGCATCGCCTCCCTGACGTGCCCGAAACCGTGCAGGCGGCCGGCCGACAGCTGGCCGCCGTGCGGGTTCAGCGGCAGCCGGCCGCCGTCGAGGGCGATGCCGCGGCCCTCGTCGATGAAGTCGCGGGCGCCGCCCGGCTCGCAGAACCCGAGCGCCTCGATCCAGGAGACCGCGTTGAACGTGAAGCCGTCGTACAGCAGCGCCACGTCCACGTCGTCCGGCCGCAGGCTGGTCCTGCTCCACAGGTGCCTGGCCGGCCCCTTGGTCTGCGGCTCGTGCGACAGCGTGTCCTGGTCCCAGCTCAGCCGTTCCAGGATCTGGGTGCCGACCGCCTCGACGAGCACCGGCGGGCGCGGCCGGTCGGCGGCGGTCTCGACCGCGGAGACGACCACCGCGACGGCGCCGTCGACCGGCACGTCGCAGTCGTAGAGCCCGAACGGCGTGGTCACCATGCGGGCGGCGAAGTAGTCGTCGATGGTGAACGGCTCGCGGTAGACCGCTTCCGGGTTGCGGGCGGCGTTGGCGCGCGAGTTGACCGCGATCCAGCCCGAGCATTTCGCGGTCGCCGCCGTAGCGGTGGAAGTAGTGCGACGCCTGCACCGCGATCCAGTTCGCGGCCGACATCGCGCCGAACGGCGCGAGGAACTCGGTCATCCCGGTCGCGCGGGACGGCGGCTGCGCCCACTTGCCCTCCCGGACCAGGGCCGCGAACGACGACTCCCAGAGGGTGCGGTAGCACAGCACGTGGCGGCACAGCCCGGAGGCGACCGCGAGCATGGCGGCGACGATGGCGCCGCTCTGCCCGGGCGTGTCGCCCGCGCCGTTGATCCAGGTCGGCCTGAGCTGCAGCGCCTCGGTGAGCGGGCCGATGCCGCCCTCGGAGAAGCCGGGCGATCCCACCCGGCTCGGGTAGGTGGACAGCCCGTCGATCTCGTCGAGGGTGAGCCCGGCGTCCGCCACCGCGGCCAGGCAGGCGTCGGCGGTCAGCCGCAGCGGGTCGACCATGAGCCTGCGGCCGACAGCCGACTGGCCGACCCCAGTCAGCACCACCCGTTCCTCAAACTTGGTGGCAGAAACCCGGGGACGAGGCGGCGCCGACGTCGCGGACGGCGGGGACGGCGAGCGTCTGGCCCGCCCGGTCGGGGTCGGGCTCGAACAGCGGGACGTAGACGTCGCCCGCCTTCTCGAACAGCACCCGGACGGGCAGGCCGATGCGCACGTCGTCGGCCGGGCAGCCGACGATGTTGGTGGTGAGGCGGACCCCGTCGTCTTCCTCGAGCGCCACCACGGCGATGACGTAGGGCGGCGGGAAGTCCGCCAGCCACTGCTGGTGGTTGACGGTGAACCCGGCGACCACGCCCCGGCCGGAGACCGGGGCCATGGTCACCTGGTCGCTGCGGCAGGACCGGCAGCGCGGCAGCGGCGGGTGGGTGTAGGCACCGCAGTCCGCGCAGCGCGCGATGCGCAGCACTCCGTCGCTGCCCGCCGTCCAGAACTCGGCGCTGGCCAGGCTGGGCTGGGGAAGAGGTCGCTGGATGACGGGTTCCTCAGACGCGGGAAGTTGAGGACTGCACGGGCATTGAGCTCGACGATCTTGTGCGCCTCGTCGTCGGGCACGTCCCGCAGCGACTCCGCGATCTGCTTGCGGCTGTTGGGCCAGTTGCTGTCCGAGTGCGGGTAGTCGATCTCGACGCAGATGCGGTCGATGCCGATCTCGTGGCGGTTCTTGATGCCGAACTCGTCCTCGATGTAGCAGCCCCAGAAGTGCTTCTTGAACAGGTCGCTCGGCCGGGTGTCGAAGTCGATCGGCTGGTAGTAGCGGTGCCGCGCCCAGACCTGGTCCATCCGCTCCCTGATGTAGGGGAACCAGCCGATGCCGCCCTCGGCGAGCATGAACTTGAGCCGCGGGTGCTTCTGCAGCTGCCCGGAGAAGACCAGGTCGGAGGCGGTCCACATCAGGTTGGTGGCGTAGACGACGAAGGAGGTGCAGGTCGGGGCGTCGTCGTCGTTCCTGACGTTGCCGTCGGTGCGGGCCGAGACCGACTTGAACTCGCCGCCCTGGTAGTTCGGCGAGAGCAGCTTGGCCGAGGCCGAGAAGCCGGGGACGAAGCTGCCGGAGCCGAAGTGCAGGCTGACCACCACGCCGGTGTCCTCGAAGACGTCCCACAGCGGGCCCCAGTGGTCGCTGTGGAACGACGGCAGGCCGAGCGGCACCGGGCTGTCGGGGAACGACACGACCCGCGCGCCCTTGGCGGCGACCCGCTTCAGCTCGGTCACGCAGCGCTCGACGTCCCAGATCGGCAGCAGCGCCAGCGGCACGTACCGGCCGGGGGCGCTGCCGGACCACTCGTCGATGCTGAAGTCGTTCCATGCCTGCAGGCACGCGAACGCCAGGTCCTTGTCGGTCGCGTTCAGGAACACGCGGCCGCCGAAGCCGGGGAAGGAGGGGAAGCAGCACGCCGCCTGGACGCCGTCCACGTCCATGTCCTTGACCCGCTCGAACCGGGTCGTAGCAGCCGGGGATCATGTCGTCGAAGCGCAGCGGCTCAAGGCCGTACTGCTCGGGCGTCTTGCCCGCGACCGCGTTGAGGCCGATGTAGGGGAAGACCTTGTCCTCGAAGTGCCAGATGTGGCGGCCCTTCTCGTCCTCGACGATGCGCGGCCCTTCCGCGAGGTACTTGGCGGGCAGGCGGTCGGAGAACACGCGGGGATGCTCGATGAGATGGTCGTCCACCGAGATGATCTGCATGTGGTCCTGGAGCGGCATCGTCCCATCCTTCGCTTTCGTGCAGTGGGTCTATCATATAACCTATTGTGCTATCTGGTAAAGGCGAGGCCGGCGACGCAGGGAGGCGCGCGTGGGGGATGAGCTGGCTCGTGACGAAGACGACCACGACCTGCTGACGTTCAACGAGTCCGCCATCCGGCTGCGCGAGGAGATCGCGGCGACGGAGGCGGCGCTGCGGCGAGGACCCGCCCGCGGAGCGGCGGGCCGCCCTCGAGGCACGGCTGGCCGCCCTGACCGACGCGCTCGAGCGCAACACCCGGCAGGCGGACGCGAAGCCCGGGCGAAACGGGGTTCCTGAACTACGTTCCGCCGCCGCCGCCGCGGCAGCAGCGGACCGGGCCGAGGCGGAAAGCGAGGGCGGTCATGACCGAGCGGGCACAGCGCCGCGGCCGCGCCATCGCCATGACGGCGGCGGAGGTCGACGAGTTCCTGGCCGCCGAGCGGACCTGCCGGGTGGCGACCGCCGGCAAGGACGGCCGGCCGCACGTGGTGCCGCTGTGGTTCGTCTGGGACGGCACCTCGCTGTGGCTGAGCTCGGTGGTGCGCAGCCAGCGGTGGACCGACCTGATGCGCGACCCCCGGGTCGCCGTCGTCATCGACGCGGGCGTGGAGTACACCGAGCTGCGCGGGGTGGAGCTGTCGGGCGAGGTCGTCCCGGTCGGCGACGATACCGCGCACCGGCCACCCCCGATCCCGTCCTCGACCACGTCGGAGCAGCTGTTCGCCGACAAGTACACCGGCGGGGTCAAGGTCCCGCCCGACGGCCGGCACGCCTGGCTCCGGCTCACCCCGGAGAAGCTGGTCAGCTGGGACTTCCGCAAGCTCGCCACCCTGTCCCGGTAGCAAAGAAGGGCCACGTAGCCGTGATCTCGTACCAGCTCTACATCGACGGCGCGTGGACCGGCAGCGACGGCGACTCGCGTGCTGACGGTGCTGAACCCGGCGACCGAGGAGGCCATCGGCACGGTCCCGGAGGGCACGGTCGCCGACATCGACCGCGCGGTCGCGGCCGCCCGGCGCGCCTTCGACGAGGGCCCGTGGCCGTGGCTGTCGCCCCGCGAGCGCGCGGCGATCATGCTCCGGTTCGCCGCGGAACTGGAGGCGCGGACGGCCGACCTGGTCGAGCTGAACGTGCTCGAGGTGGGCTCGATCCGCTCCTGGGCCGAGTTCCTCCAGGTCGGGCTGCCGATGCAGCACTTCGGGACATGGCGGAGCGGGTGCTGCCGCAGCTACCCGTTCGAGAAGCCGATGGCGCCGACCTACGGCGGCGGCACGTTCGGCTCGTCGCTGGCCCAGGGCGTCGTCCGCCGCGAGCCGTACGGCGTCGCGGCGCTGGTGTCCGCCTACAACGCGCCCACCATGCTGAACCTGGTCAAGCTGGCGCCGGCGCTGGCCGCGGGCTGCACGGTGGTACTCAAGCCGGCCCCGACCACCCCGCTCGAGACGTTCGTGCTCGGCGAGGTGGCCGACGCGGCCGGGCTGCCGCCTGGCGTGCTGAACATCGTGACCGGCGACATCGCCGCCGGCCAGGCGCTGACCAGCCACCCGGGGGTGGACGTGGTCAGCTTCACCGGCTCTGACGCGGTGGGCCGCCTGGTGTACAGCCAGGCCGCCCCCAGCCTGAAGAAGGTGATCCTGGAGCTGGGCGGGAAGTCGGCCAACATCATCCTGCCGGGCGCCGACCTCGACCGGGCGGTGCCCAACGTGGTGGTGAACATGACCGCGCAGGCCGGGCAGGGCTGCTCGCTGCTGACCAGGACGCTGGTGCACGAGTCGCTGTTCGACGAGCTCGTCGGCCGGGTCAAGACGGCGCTTGACGCGGTCAAGGTGGGCGACCCGGCCGATCCGGCGACCACGATGGGACCGCTGATCAGCGCCGCCCAGCGGGCCAAGGTGGAGGGGCTCATCCAGGCCGGGCGGGACGAGGGAGCGCAGATCGCCTACGGCGGCGGCCGGCCGGCCGGGCTTGACCGCGGCTTCTTCGTCGAGCCGACGCTGTTCGTCGACGTCGACAACTCGATGACGATCGCGCAGAAGGAGTTCTTCGGCCCGGTCGGCGTGGTGATCCCGTTCAAGGACGAGCAGGAGGCGGTCCGCCTCGCCAACGACAGCGAGTTCGGGCTGGCGGCCGGCGTGTGGGCGGCCGACCCGGTGCACGCGTACCGGATCGGCACCCGCATCAGGGCCGGGCTGATCTACATCAACGGCGGCGGCGCGGGCTCCAGCCCGCACACCCCGTTCGGCGGCTACAAGAGCAGCGGCCTCGGGGTGGAGCGCGGCGAGTACGGGCTCGAAGAGTTCCTGCTGGCCAAGAGCATGATCTGGAGCGCCCGCTGACATGGAGATCGGCGAGGTGTGCGACCGGGCGGAGATCAGGCAGCTGATGGACCGCTACGCGGTCGCCTGCGACACCGGCGACTGGGACGCCTTCCGCCAGCTGTTCACCGCGGACTGCGTCCTCGACTACACCGAGTTCGGCGGCGGCCGGGCGACCTGGAGAGCACTGTCTCCTGGCTCAGCTCCGGCCTGTCCCGCTACGCGGGCCTGCACCACAACATGACCACCCACCACTGCGAGATCAGCGGGTGGACAGCCCGGGCGGTCACGTACTTCCTCGCCTACCAGACGACGGTCGACGGGCACGGCGGCGAGGACATGATGGCGCTTGGCGGCTTCTACAAGGACCGCCTGGTGAAGCAGGCCGACGGCTGGCGCATCTGTGAGCGGGCTGACGTGTCGACCTGGATCGGGACCCCGCTGCCGCCGCGGCTGAGCCCGCCGCCGCCCTGGTACGGCACGATGAACCACCACCGGCCGGTGCTGCCCGGGGAGTGAGGCCGCGCGCCGTCAGCGGCCGTGTGGGTTCGTACTGTTGCCGTGATAGTGATCAACAGTGAGTGATTCCGCGTCTTAGCGATTGTGGTGTGCAACCGTTCTCGCCGGCCCGGGAAAGATGTTCTTATGCGGCCTGGCCTAGCTGGGGTGGAATGTCGTACCTGCCCTGCATGATGACGGGCGTGGGACAGGTCAGGTGGGCGTGCAGGGCTCGTGCCACGGTGCTGCTGGAGTCAGCGTGAGCCGGGCCCTGCGCGAGATCGCCGCGCCGTTCGTCGCGGCGGCCCCGCCGGGGCGCGGGTGCGGACACGGCTGCGCGTCTCCCCGCGGGACGCTGAGGTGCTGGCCGTGGCGGCCGGCACCTCGGGATCGCTCGCGGGCCGTGACCTCGCCGCGCGATGCGCGGAGGGCGGGCTCGACGCGAAGGGCCGCGCGGCGTCGCGCCGGGAGCGCAAGCGGGCGCTGACCGGCCAGTCGTCGTCGCGGTGGGCCGGGGCGGTCACCCGGGCCAGCGAGGACGCCTGGCAGCTCGGTTCCCGGAACCTGGACGCCGAGCGGCGCACCCTGCAGGCACGGGTGCGGGCGATCACGACGCGCCTGGCTGTCCCCGGCAGAGAAGAAGCAGGGACGCCCTGCCGGATACGCGACCCCGGCCGAGCGGCACGCCAAGACGATTCGGCGCAAGGCGCTGCAGGCGCGCCTGGCCCGGGTCGAGCAGCGGATCAAGGCGGGGGCGGTGCCGGTGACGCGGGGCGGCCGCAAGCTGATGCGCGCCCGGCTGAACCTCACGGCCGCCGGGCTGACCCAGGAGCAGTGGCGGGAGCGGTGGGACGCCGCCCGGCTGTTCCTCACCGCCGACGGCGAGCGGCACGCCCCCTGGGGCAATTACACGATCGCGTGGAACCCCGACGAGGGCTGGCTCGAGGTCAACCTCCCGACCCCGCTCGCTTACCTGGGCAACCGGCCGCACGGCCGCTACCGGCTCTCCTGCGAGGTCCGGTTTCAGTTCCGGGGCGATGAGGTCGCCGCGCAGGCCGCCACCGGGGCGGTGCGGTACGACATCTGCCTCGACCCGGCCAGGGGCCGCTGGTACCTGGACGCGTCATGGAAGTCGCCCGCCCATCGGGTGCCGCCCGTGCGGGAGCTCCGGGCGGCTCCCGTTGTCGCTGTGGACGTGAACGCCGGGCACCTCGCCGTCGCCGTGCTGGCCTCGGACGGGAACCTCATCGGGGTCCCGTTCACCATTCGCCTGCCCCTAGCCGGGCTGCCCGCGACCGCCCGCGACGGGCGGGTCCGCGCGGCTGTCTCCCAGCTCATCGCTGGCGCCAGGCAGGCCGGAGCGCGGGCGGTCGTGATCGAGGACCTCGACTTCGCCCGCGCCCGTGAGCAGGGCCGGGAGGAAACCGGGAACAGGCCCGCGCGCGGCAGGCGCGGCCGCCGGTTCCGGCGGCACCTCGCGGGCATCCCGACCGCGAGGTTCCGGGACCGGCTGGTGCAGATGACCGCCAACGCCGGCCTGTCCGTCGTGGTCGTCGACCCGGCCTACACCTCGCGCTGGGGATCCGAGCACTGGCTCGCGCCGCTGCGCGAGCATCATCCCGAGACGCACCGGCCACCACGCTGCGGCGCTGGTGATCGGGAGACGCGGCCAGGGCCACCGGGCCGGGCGCCGCGCGAACGGGAACCGTGCCGCCCCGGAGGACGCGGCACGGCCAGCCCCGGCGCGACCCCGGAAACACCCGGCAGCCACGGCCGCACCAAGGAAACCCGCCGCCCCACGAGGCACCCGGCAGCCACCACGCGGTAAGACCGGAACGCCCCACAGGACCACGGCAGGCGAGCAGCCGCCCGAAGACCGCTCGCGGGCACCCACCGAGACGGTAGTCACTACCGCCCGGTGTTAAGGAACGGTATTCCCGCGAACGGATGCGCGGTTCCCAGAAACGCACGACTTGCTCCAGTCCGTCGCGCCAGCCGACCGCGGCGGGGCCGGTGATGCTGGCGCGGAGGACCGCGCTCGGCGCGCCACCCGGGCGGGCCCGGTCGTCGTCGTAGACGAACACCGGGTCGATGCCGACGAGCGAGCCGAGGTAGCCGATCCACTCCTCGCCCTTCAGCGCCTCGTCACCCGACCAGTTGACGGTGGTGGCGGGTACCGACGCGGCCGCCAGCGAGGGCGCGATAAAGGCCCGCAGATCGTCCTGGTGGACGAGCGCCTTGACCCAGTCGTAGGACCGGGGCAGCACGATCGGCACGCCGTTGATGATGTCGGCCAGGAACATGACCGGCAGGCCGCCGTCGGCGTAGGTCCCGTACTGCACGTCCATCCGGCAGATCACGGTGGGCAGGCCAAGCACCCGGGCCATCGCCCGGACGGCGCCCTCGCCGGCCGCCTTGGTGCCGGTGTAGTGACCCATCAGCCGGCTGCCGCCGATCACGTCGGTCTCCACCGCCCGGTACCAGGGGTCGGGATGTCTCGACGTACACCCCGCTGGTGGACACGTGCAGGAACGCCCGGGCCGAGCGGGTGTGCCGCATCAGCAGGGCGGGCACCTCGGCGTTGGCGCGCATCCCGTCGTCGAAGTCCTTCGGGTAGACGGCGGCCGCGGTGTGCACCACGTAGTCGAAGTCGGTCAGGCAGCCCGCCGTAGTCGTCGGCGGCCAGGTCGACGACGTACGGGCGCACCCCGCGCGCCCGCCAGCTCGCCAGTGACTCGTCGGTCGCCTCGACCGCGACCCCGGTGACCTCGTTGTCGGCCGCCAGGTACTCGGCGAAGGCACCGCCGAGCCGCCCGGTGAAGCCGGTGACCAGGATCCGCTGGCCGGTCAGCTTGTCAGGTGCCATCGGCGGCCTCCTCGGGCTCGTCAGCCGGCGTCGGCGGCGTCGCGCAGCCGCTCGAAGGTGGCGGTCACCATCGCCGACTGGAGGTACTCGATGCGGATGCCGTGCAGCGCCTCCGGGCGGGTGAAGATCACCCGGGCCGCGCCGCCCTCGCCGCCGCCCACCACGGTGTCGGCCTGGCCGCCGAAGGCGGCGCAGGTGCCTGGCACGTCCGGGTCGGCGAAGGCGATGTGGTGCAGCCCCTCGCCCTGCTCGGGGCCCCAGATGCCGAGGCTGGTGTCGGCCATCTGGACAAGCTCGATGAACGGCGGGCCCGCCAGCGAGTAGCGGAAGCGCATCGGCTCGCCGGTGACCAGCGGGGCGCTGCGCACCGGCTCGAACCGCAGTCCGAGGAGCTTGCCGAAGTCCACGGCGGCCTGCTCGATGTCGCGACCAGCACCCCGACGTGGAAGAAGGGAACGTACTCGGCCTCCACCGGACTTAGACCTCCCACGCGAGCGGCAGCGTGTTCACGCCCGAGCTGCGGCCGAACTCGGTGATCGGCTCGCCCTCGCCGAGCCGGTAGTCGGGGATGAGCCGGTGCCACTCCTCCAGCGCGACCCGCAGTTCCCTGCGGGCCAGGTGCGAGCCGAGGCAGCGGTGCGGTCCGGCCCCGAACGCCAGGTGGTTGCTCGTGCCCCGGTCGAAGTCGACCGTGTTCGCGTGGTCGTAGAAGCTGTCGTCGCGGCCGGACATCTTCAGCGCCAGCTGCACCATCGAGCCGGCCGCGACCGGGCAGCCGGCGATCTCGGTGTCCCTGGTGGCCTTGCGCCCGGTGACGATGAACGAGAACGCGCGCATCATCTCCTCCATCGCGGCCGGGATGGTCTGCGGCTGGTCGACGATCCGCCGCCGGTCGGCCGGATGCGTCGCCAGGTGGTGGAAGAAGTAGCCGAGCATGCCCGCCACCGAGTCGAGACCCGCCTGGACCAGGAACTGCCACCAGTTCAGCAGCTCGTCGTCGGTGACCGGCCGGCCGTCGATCCGCATGTCGAGCGACTTGGTGATCAGGTCGTCGGCGGGCTGAGCCCGCCGCTGCGCGATCTTCTCGGCCAGGTACTGCTTGACCGCGCCGATCGCGGTGACCTTGCGCCGTACGACGTCGTCGGGGTCGCCGATCGCGTGGTTGATGTCTTCCTCGAGCGCCATCAGGAAGGGCAGGTCATCCTCGGGCAGCCCGACGATCTCGAGGACGACCGCGGTCGGGAACTTCAGCGCGAAGTCGGTCATCAGGTCGCACGAGCCGCGCCCGGCCAGTTCCTCGATGAGGCCGCGGGCGCGGGCCCGCACCCGGGTGTCGACCTTCTCGATCTCGCGCGGTGAGAAGTAGGGGCCGAGCTGGCGGCGCCACTGCCGGTGCTCCTCGCCGCCGATCATCGCCGGGATCCACCGGTAGCTGGGATCGGGCTCGTAGGCGACCAGGGCCTCGGAAGAGAACGTCTCCGGGTCCTGGAGCACGGCGAGGATGTCCTCGTGCCGGGTGGGGATGAAGTAGCCGCGGCCGAACTCGTTCCTGACGACGGGCGCCTCGTGTCGCAGCTGGTCGTAGAACGCGGTCCACTCGCCGAGCGGCTTCAGCTCGTAGGGGGTGTAGTCGTGTACCGGGCAGGAGGGGGCGGGTTCTGGCTTGGCGCTGGTCACTGGCCACTCCTTTGCTGGTCAGCGGAGGCTGACGGCCGTTGTCAGTGGAGGCTGATGGCCCGCTCGGGGCACTCGGTGACCGCCTGGTGCGCCTTGTCCTCGGCGCCCGGCGGGATGTCGATGTCCGCGCGCAGCGCGTACCCGCTGTCGTCGAGCTGGAAGAGTTCGCTGTCGACGGCGTAGCAGCGGGCATGCCCGCAGCACTTGTCCAAGTCGATGCTGACCTTCACCGCGTGCTCCATCCGGTCGGCTGCTTCAGGGATTGGCCGGTTCTTTCAGGGATTGAGGGAGGGCCGGCGTGTGCGTGAGCGCGCAGCCGCCGTCGACCCGCAGCTGCTGGCCGGTGACGTAGCGGGCTTCGTCGGATGCGAAGAACAGCACCGCCTCGCTGATGTCCCGCGGCTCAAGCCAGGAGATGGGCAGCGGGAACATCGCCGCCGACGCGGGCTCGAAGTCCTCGGGCGTGACGTCGTCCAGTTCCGGCCGGAACACCTTGTACATCGCCGCGTTGTGCAGCATGTCGGTGTTCACGTTGCCCGGGTGGACCGCGTTGACCCTGATCGACTCGGGCGCGAGAGCCAGCGCCAGGTCGTGCACGAACCGGGCTATTTCCCGCTTCGACAGCGAGTAGCCGGCCCCGCCGGGACCCTGCTGCCTGATGTCGGTCGCGCCGCGGAACATGGCGGCGACCGAGCCGGTCGCGATGATCGAGGCGCCTGCCCGCAGATGCGGGTAGGCGGCGGTGACGACGTTGACCACGCCCTGGAAATTGACGTTCACGGTGTCGAGGAAGGCGCTGCCCGACAGCGCGGGCCCGAGCGCGGTGATGCCCGCGTTGGCCACCACGATGTCCAGGCGGCCCAGCTCGGCGACCCCGCCGTCGACGGCCTCGCGCACCTGCGCGGGCTCGCGCACGTCGGCCTGGTAGGTCACGCAGCGGCGGTCTTCCTTCTCGACCAGGTGCTGCGTTTCCGCCAGATCGGCCGGGCTGGCCAGCGGGTACTGGACGCTCTCGATGTCCGCGCAGATGTCCAGCGCGATGATGTCCGCACCGGCCCTCGCCAGCGTCACCGCGTGGCTGCGGCCCTGTCCGCGCCCCGCGCCGGTGACGACCGCGACCTTGCCATCGAGCTTGCCCATGTGCGCTCCAGGGGACTCAAGGAGTCGAGTAGACGCCCAAGTGAAATCAGTCAACCAATATAACTGACCGATAGAACGGAGGCTAGGCCACGGCAGCCGATCCGTCAACGCCCTGATACTTAAGCCGCGTGGCCTAAATGGACATTCCAGTCATACCCGGCACGAGGCACTTAGGCAACTTCTACTGCCAGAACAAATAAGCCGTCTGTTTTATTGACATCAGGAAGGCGACCGTTCTATACATCAGTTAAATCATCTGCCTACTTGGCAGGTGGCAGCGAGCAATCGTGCCGCCTGTCCTACCAGCGAGGATGGGACTGATCGTCAACGAAAAATGGCAGCGACGCCGGGCGAGCTTCCCGCCGCGTTCCGCTGGTTCCTCTTACCGTGTTGGCCGCCCGACCCTCGCGGGCGCGGCCGCCTGCAGCAGTTCAAGCACCACCAGCTCCGGCGGCGGTTCCAGCAGCACCGCGACGCCGGCCGCCAGCGGCTCGGCAAGCGCGAGCTCGACCGGCAGCGCGTCGGCCGCCCTGGCGCCCTTCCTCCAGGGCAAGAAGGCGACCGGTACCCCGGTCAAGATCGGCCTGATCAACAACGAGGGCAGCTCGCCGGTCGCCGAGCCCACGACCGGCGACGCGGCCGTGGCCGCGGCCGACTACGCCAACGACGAGCTCGGCGGGATCGCCGGGCACACGATCCAGGTCGACCGGTGCAGCGAGAACGAGGACACCGCCTCGGCCACCGCCTGCGCCAACAAGATGGTCCAGGACAACGTGGCCGCGGTCGTCATCGGCACCACCGGCTTCGGCAACACCATGGTCCCGATCATCACCAAGGCCGGCATCCCGTACGTGTCGGCCACCGGCTCCAGTTCCGCCGAGCTGACCACGCCGGGCACGTTCATGTGGACCGGCGGGTTCCCGGCCGACCTCGGCGGCATGGCCAAGTACGCCGCTTCGCAGGGCATCAAGAAGGTCACCGCGTACGTGATCAACACCCCGTCCGCGATCGAGGGGGCGCAGGCGGTCGGCGCGCCGCTGTTCAAGGCGGCCGGCGTCGGCTTCACCATCGAGCCGGTTCCGTTCGGCGTCGCCGACGCCACGCCGCAGGTGACCGCCGGCCTGGCAGGAAAGCCCGGCGCGGCCGCGATCGTGGCGGACGCGGGCACCTGCACCTCGATACTCAAGGCGCTGACCACGGTCTCCCCTGGCCTGCCGACGATGGGCAACACCTCCTGCCTGAACACCTCGACCCTGACGGCGCTGGGCAGCGCGATGAACGGCGTGCGGATAATGGGCCGCTCCGACACGCAGTCCGATGACCCGGAGGCGCAGCTCTACCGCTACGTGATTGGCCAAGTACTACCCCGACGACAGCCCGAGCGGGGACGCGGTCACCGGCTACCAGGGGATGCTCGGCCTGGTCCGCGCCCTGTCCACGCTGACCGGCGACCCGACGCCCGCCACGATCACCGCCGCCATCAAGGCGGCGACGAACGTGCCCGTGCCGGCCGGCGCGGGGCTCACCTTCACCTGCAACGGCAAGGCGATGGCGGGCCTGACGTCAAACTGCAGCGCGGGCGACGTGGTGCTCACGGTCCAGAACGGCAAGGCCACCGACCCGCAGGTCCTCAAGTAGGCCCTGGCCTGACGTAGAAAGGCGGCCGTGCCGGCATGAGCACTACCGTTCTGTTCCTGATCCTCGGTCTTGGCTCCGGTGCCGTCTACGCCTCCCTGGCGCTCGGCCTGGTGGTCACCTACCGAAGCTCCGGTGTGGTTAACCTCGCGTCCGGCGCGGTCGCCCTCTACATCGCCTACACCTACGCCTACCTGCGGATGGGGCAGCTGGTCGACCCGATACCAGGTCTCAGCCCCACCGCTGACCTCGGCACCGGGCCGCTCGGTTTCTGGCCCGCCTTGCTGCTCTCGCTGGCCGTCGGCGCCGTGCTCGGCGCGCTGCTCTACGTGCTGATCTTCCGTCCGCTGCGCGCGGCGCCCGCCGCGGCGAAGGCGGTCGCCTCGGTCGGGGTCATGATCGTGCTGCAAGCGCTGCTCGCCACGCGGCTCGGCTCGGCCGCCGTCACCGTCGCGCCGATCTTCCCCGCGCACGTCTACCAGATCCTCGGCAGCCGGGTGCCCGGTGACCGGCTGTGGTCGGCGGCGATCATCGTCGCGGTGTCGGTCGCGCTGGGACTCTGGTTCCGGCTCACCCGCTTCGGCCTGGCCACCAGGGCCGCGGCCGAGTCGGAGAAGGGCGCCTTCGTCACCGGCCTCTCGCCGCAGCGCATCGCGCTGGTGAACTGGGCGCTGAGCACCGCCATCGTGGGCATCGGCGGCGTCCTGATCTCCCCCATCGTCCCGCTCACCCCCGCTTCCTATTCGCTGTTCATCGTGCCGGCGCTGGCGGCGGCCCTGGTCGGGAACTTCTCCAAGATCGGCGTGACGGTGGCCGCCGCCCTGGCCATCGGAATGCTCGAATCCGAGGCCACCTACCTGCAGACCAAGAGCTGGCTGACCTCCGCGGGACTGCCCGACCTCGTTCCGCTGCTCGTCATCCTGGTATTTCTCGTCCTGCGCGGACGGGAACTGCCGGCCCGCGGCGCGATCATCGCCAAGACGCTGGGCCAGGCGCCGCGACCGCGCGGCTACCTGGTGCCCGGCGTGGTGATCGTCGTGCTCGGGCTCGTCTCGCTGACCGCTACCCACGGAGCCGACCGGGCGCGCCGTCATCACCACCCTCGTCATGGCCGTCATCGCGCTCTCCCAGGTGGTCGTCACCGGGTTCACCGGCCAGATCTCCTTCGCGCAGCTGACACTCGCGGGCGTGGGCGCCTTCTCGCTGACGCGCATTCAGCACCAGCTGCACGTGCCGTTCCCGTTCGCGCCGCTGCTCGCCGCGGTCATCGCCATGATCATCGGCGTGGTGGTCGGCCTGCCCGCGCTGCGCATCCGGGGGCTGCCCGTCGCGGTCACCACCCTCGCGCTGGCGGTGGCGCTGCAGGACTTGTGGTTCAACAACCCGGACTTGAACGGCGGCTACGCCGGCGCCCCGGTCGCCGACGCGCGGATCTTCGGGCTTGACCTGGGCGTGGGCGCGGGCCGCGGCTATCCGCAGCTCGGCTTCGGCATCCTGTGCCTCATCGTCCTGCTGCTGGCGGCGGGCGGCGTGGCGGTGGTGCGGCGGAGCAGGCTCGGGGCGGAGATGCTCGCGGTGCGGGCCAACGAGCGGTCGGCCGCGGCCGCCGGGGTGGCGGTCTCGCAGGTGAAGCTGATCGCCTTCGCCATCGGCGGCTTCCTGGCCGGGCTGGGCGGCGCGATGCTGGCCTACCAGCAGACAAGCGCCGACTACAGCTCCTACACGGCCATGGGCAGCGTGACCTTCTTCGCCACCGTCTACATCGCCGGCATCACCTGCGTCTCCGGCGGGATCAACGCGGGGGTCATCGCCGCCGGCGGCATCATCTACACCCTGATCAACAAGGGCGTTCCGCTCTGGATCTACGTCCTGCTTGTCGGTCTCCTGCTGGTCGGCATCGTGCAGCTGGTCCGGCCGAAGGCCGCTCGGGCCGCGCTGGCCGTGGTCGGGCTTGGTCGCCATCGCGGCCGCCGTTCCACCACGGCCCGGTGCAGCTTGGCGTGTACTACGCGGCCATCAACGGCGTCCTGCTCATCCTCACCATCATCCTCAACCCCGAGGGGATCGTCGGACCGGTGCACGCCCAGCTCGCGGCCCTGCGCGCGAGGCTGCAGGCGCGCCGCTCCCCGGCGCGGGCCGTCCAGCCAGTCGCGGCCGCCGTGGCGGCGCAGGCCGATACGGCAGACGAGGCCGCGCCGGCCGCGCTGGCGACGGCAGCCGTACGACCCCGCAAGACCGCTGCTGACGGTGTCCGATGTGAGCGTGCGCTACGGCGCCGTGGTCGCCAACGAGGACGTCAGCTTCGAGGTCTTCCCCGGCGAGATCGTCGGCCTGATCGGCCCGAACGGCGCGGGCAAGACCACCTTGATCAACGCGGTCAGCGGCTACGCGCGGGCCACCGGCTCGGTCGCGCTGCTCGGCCGCAAGCTGGACGGGCGCAAGCCGTTCCAGCGCAGCCGCGACGGGCTTGGCCGCACGTTCCAGGGCATCGAGCTCTACGACGACCTCAGCGTCAGGGAGAACGTGGAAGTCGGCACGACGGCGGCGCGCTCGGCCGGCGCTGGCGGTGCGCGCGCGGACAGGGAGCAGCCGTCGCTCGGCATCGACGCCTACTTCGAGATCCTCGGCCTGCAGGCGGTCGCCGACGATCCGGTCCGTGAGCTGTCGGTGGGCCAGCGCCAGCTCGTCTCCGTCGCCCGCGCGCTGGCCGGCCGCCCGACGGTCGTGCTGCTCGACGAGCCCGCTGCCGGTCTCGACGCCACGGAGAGCCGCTGGCTCGGGGAGCGGCTGCGCGCGATCCGCGACGCGGGCACCACCATCGTCATGGTCGACCACGACATGGGCCTCGTCCTCGACGTGTGCGACCGGATCGTGGTGCTCGACCTCGGCCGGGTGGTCGCCGTCGGCACGCCGGCCGAACATCGTCGGCAATGACGAGGTCAAGCGCGCCTACCTGGGCACGACGCACGCGGGAGTGGAGCCGGCGTCATGACACGCCGGAAGAGCACGCGCCGCCTTCCTGGCGGACCTGACATCGCGGAGGTGGTCCAGTGAACGCACTGCTGACATGCAGCGGGGTCGACGCGGGGTACGTGCCCGGCCGCCCCGTGCTGCGCGACGTGAACATCACCCTCGAGGCCGGCCAGGTGCTGGCGCTGCTCGGCCCGAACGGCGCGGGCAAGACGACCCTGATGCTCACCATCGCGGGGCTCCAGGCACCGCTGGCCGGGAGCATCGGGCTCGGCGGAGTCCCCGTGCGACCCGGCTCGCCGCGCGCCGCGGTCAAGGCCGGGCTGGTGCTGGTGCCCGACGACCGCTCGCTCTTCAAGGAGCTGACCGTCGCGGAGAACCTGCGGCTGGCGTCACGGCGCGGTTCCACCACGCACCGAGACCATCTTCGAGTACTTCCCCGAGCTCAAGCGCAGGGTGAAGGTCACGGCGGGCAACCTCTCCGGCGGCGAGCAGCAGATGCTGGCCATCGGGCGGGCCCTCATGCAGGACCCGAAGGTACTGCTGGTGGACGAGCTCAGCATGGGACTGGCCCCGGTCATCGTGGAGAAGCTCCTGCCGGTGATCCGCAAGGTGGCCGACGACACCGGGGCCGCCGTCGTGCTGGTAGAGCAGCACGTCATGCTCGCGCTGGAGATCGCCGATACCGCGATCGTGCTCGCCCACGGCGACGTCGCGCTGCACGGCGACGCGAAGGCACTCGCCGCCGACGAGACCCAGATCGAGCGCGCCTACCTCGGCCGGGCAACGAACTCCTAAGGAGCAGGCTGTGACAGCACCCAATCCGCCCGCGCGCGTCCCCGCCGAGCCGCGGGCGCGGCGGTTCGAGGGCCAGGTGGCCTTCATCACCGGCGCCGCCCGCGGGCAGGGCCGGGCCGAGGCGGTCCGGCTGGCCGCCGAGGGAGCGGACATCATCGCGGTGGACATCTGCGCCGACCTGCCGACGACCACCTACCCAGGCCCGACGCCAGACGACCTGGCGGAGACCGCGCGGCTGGTCGAGGAGCACGACCGGCGGGCGGTCACCGCCATCGCCGACGTGCGCGACTACGCGGCCCTCAGCGCCGCGCTGCGCGACGGGGTGGCCGAACTCGGCCGGCTCGACGTGGTGGTGGCCAACGCCGGGATGACGACGGTCGGCCGGGCGTGGGAGATCCCGCTTGAGAACTGGGACGAGACGATCGGCGTCAACCTGACCGGCGCCTACTACACCGCCCGGGCCGCGATCCCGATCATGATCGAGCAGGGGACCGGCGGCGCCATCGTCTTCACCAGCTCGGTGGCCGGCCTGCGCGGCCTGCCGCTGATCGCCGACTACGTGGCGGCCAAGCACGGCGTCACCGGGCTGGCCAAGAGCCTCGCCAACGAGCTGGCGAAGTACCGGATCCGGGTGAACTCGGTCCACCCGTTCGGCGTCAACACCGGCCTCAAGCCGGGGATGCGGCAGCTCATCGAGGAAACGCCCGAGGTGATCCCGTTCTACCTGGGCTCGCTGCCGGACCAGGTCAGCGAGGCCGAGGACATCGCCGCCGCCGTCGCCTGGCTCGCGTCGAACGAAGCCAGGCACGTCACCGGCATCCAGCTCCCTGTCGACCTCGGCCGGACCAACCGATAGCCCGGCCGGTCTCCTCCCCGTGATCAGGCTCAGTCCACGCGGTGTAAGTCCGTTAGCCGTGACACGGTAGGCGCCGGAATCGAATTCGCTGCCAGTTGCCAGGGCGGCGATTTCCTGACCAACTCGCTCGGGAGTCAGCGTGGGATCGAGGCGCTCCAGGAAGCGGCCGAGCGAAACTCCTTCGCGCTTGGCATGTGCGGTAGCCGCCGCGTGTCCCAGAGCTGTGCCCGCGTTGAGCCCCGGCACTGCCGAAACGAATCTGATGCCCGAGCTTCTCGCGGTTGGACTCCTCCGCTGCGAATCCCGTCATGAACAGGATGGTCGCCTTCGCTCCGGAGTAGCTGCCGCCGATCGAGGAGCCCTGAAGCGCCGGCGCCGCTGGAGACAGCAACCACCACGCTCCCCGGATCCAGTGGAGCCAGCAGCGCCTCGCGTGTCCAGTTGAATACGTGGCGGACGTCGACCTCCCAGTTGCTGCTGAACGTCTCCCAACTGTATTTGTGCAGCGGCCGAAGCAGCGGGTGCGCACCTGCGTTCAAGACCAGGATGTCTGGGCGATAGGTGTCGACAAGCCGACCGGCGGTGACCGGGTCCGCGGCGTCGGCCGCGACGGGTGTGAACTCCGCCCCGGCCTCGTCCCGTATGGCATCCAGCTGTTCCAGGTCGCGAGCAACACCGATGACGTGAACACCCGCGTTGACCAGGGCGATTGCCGTCGCACGCCCGAATCCACGGCTTGCTCCGGTGACTATGGCGGTTCGGGTGGACATTGTCTCCTCCAACGGTGGGTGCTAGCCGGCGTATGGTCATCGGAAGATCGAACAGTTCGAATACCGTGGACTGGAGGAACACGACTATTCGCGCGATCCCGCCCGGTGCGGGCGTGAGCACGTGGAGCGCGTCAGCATGATAGGAACCGTCGGCGTGCCGCACATACATAGCGGCCGCTGGTTGGCCGTTGGCCGAGGTGGCGACCACGCGGAACCGGCCGGGCCCGGTGAGAATCAGTGACTTCCAGAAGCCGATGATGGCGGCACGGCCGGAGAACCAGGTCGACAGTGGCGGCATCTCCAGGGATGCGTCGGCCAGCAGCATGCGCTGCAAGCCCGGAATGTCGGCACGCTCGAACGCGGCCACGTATTCATCCAGAGCATGCTGTTGATCGGGATCGAGCGTGTCACTGACTGTTTGCTCGGATGGTGCGGCTTCTGCAAGTTTGTCCCTGGCGCGCTGCAGCAAACCGTTGGCCGCCCCGGGGCTGATGTCGAGCAGTCCTGCGACCTCCGACGCTCGAAACGCCAGCACGTCGCGCAGCAGCAACACGGCGCGTTGCCGCGGCGGCAGAAGCTGAAGTGCCGCCACGAACGCCAGCCTGATGCTTTGCCGTTGCTGAACGACGTCTGCCGGATCCGGTGGTGCTGACGTCGGGTGCAGGAGAGCGGTCGGGATCGGTTCCAACCACGGAATATCCCGGCCTTCGAGCGTGTAGTCGCCGGCGGGTTCCTCGACCGGATTGCCCAAGCCGGATGGCAGTGAGCGGCGGTGGCCCTTCTCCATCTCCCGCAGCGCGGCGTTCGTAGCGATCCGGTAGAGCCAATGCCGAAGTTTGGACCGGCCCTCGAAGTTACCGATTGAGCGCCAGGCCCGCAGATACGTCTCCTGAACCACATCTTCCGCGTCGTGCACCGAGCCGAGCATGCGGTAGCAGTGCACCAACAGCTCCCGGCGGTAGGGCGCGAACAGGATCGCGAACTCCTCGCTATCGATCGATTTGGCCGCGCTCTCCTCCAGACAGGACTCCCCGATGGCGGTTCGGGTGGACATTGTCTCCTCCAAGGGCGAGTGCTCATCGGTGTCTCAGCGGTACTGATCCCGCCGACGTGGAAAACTCACCGCCGCTTTCTTCCAGACAGGACTCCCCAGGCGGCTCGGGTTCGCTTGGCATTGAGTTTTCGGGATCTCTCGGATCACTACAGCGAAGACGGTATCGGCGGTCTGTGTCGGGCCGCGTACACGAACAGGAGACGACAACCATGCGTAAGGTCATCGCGGCTTTCAAGATCTCGGCCGATGGGAAATATGCAGGGCCCGGGGGATACCCGGACTGGGTGGACGGCTGGCCTGACGACTACGGTCCGTGGCTGACCACGCAGATCGATGCGTGTGTGCTCGGCGGACAGCTGTATCCGATGTACGAGCAGTACTGGACGCAGGTCCAGGACGCACCCGACGAGATTCACCCGCTGAGCGGGCACGTGCCCACGGCGGCGGATGTCGAATGGTCCGCGTTCGCGGCGAAGACCCCGCATTACGTGGTGTCGAGCACGCTGAAGTCGGTGACGTGGCCGAACACCCAGATCCTGGCGGACCTGGACGCCGTGGCGGCGATGAAGCGGGAACAGGGCAAGGACATCTACCTGATCGGCGGCGCGGTGATGGTGGGTGCCGCCATCGACGCCGGCCTGGTGGACGAGCTGCGACTGATCGTCTATCCACTGATCGTGGGGGAGGGCAAGGCGCTGTTCTCGTCATCGGCGCGGCACGGGATGGAGCTGCACAAAGTCGAGCAGTTGCCGGACGGCCGGTTGAGCCTGGTGTACGGAATCGGGACGGCTGCCTAAACCTGAATCCACCGACCCTGGTCGGTACGTGGTGGGCGCGCCTCCGGCGCGCCCACCACTTCGTTGGCAGTAGTTCGCAAGGGTATTGGGCCGCTCACCTTACGATCCGCGCCGCTCCGGTTTCTAGATGCAAATTGACTCGGGCTACTCGATTCCGCAGGTGCGCGGGCCGAATCCCAATCCCATGCAATCAGCGTAGTAGCAGTCGATTTCCCGCGTGCTCCACTAACTAGCTGTATCATTTAACCTATTGATCTAGAAGAGGCAGAAGACATGGAGCCGCCCGCACCCCGTCCGCTCACCCTGTGCCACTTCACCGCGGTCGAGGTAGAGCCGCCGAGACTTCGTCGACCTGGCCGCGCGGGCCGGCTTCGCCGCCGTCAGCCTGATGATCCAGTTCCCGCGGGCGTACTCACCCGGCTTCCCGATGACCGGCGACACCCGGATGCGGCGGGAGACCAGGCAGCGGCTCGACGCGACCGGGGTGACCCTGTTCGACGCCGCCACCTGCCGGCTTGAGCCGGACACCGGTCTCGACGACTTCCGTGCGCTGGTCGAGACCGCCGCCTACCTGGGCGCGCGCGGGATCGACGTGAACGGTAACGACCCCGACCCGGCCCGGCTCGCTGACCAGTTCGCGGCGCTGTGCGCGCTGTGCGCCGAGCACGGCCTCGGGGTCGGTATCGAGTTCATGATGTCCACCCAGGTAAAGACGCTTGGCGACGCGCTGGCGCTGATCGAGCGGTCCGGCGCGGACAACGCCGCCGTCACCGTCGACGCGCTGCACCTGGCCCGGTCGGGCGGCTCGCCCGCCGACGTCGCCGCGCTTGACCCGGCGCAGATCTCCTACGTCCAGCTGTGCGACGGCCCGGCCGCACCGCCCGCCGGCGAGGCCTACGCCCGGGAGGCGTCGGGCGGACGACTGCTGCCGGGCGACGGCGACCTTCCGGTGCGTGCACTGATCGACGCGGTCGGCCCGGACGTCATGCTCGGCGTCGAGGCCCCGTCGCGGTGGCGCGCCGAGCAGGGTGTCCCGGCCGCCGCCTACGCCGCGCAGGCGATGGACGCGGTCCGGCGGCTGCTCGGCTCGCCCGGCGGCGGTGCCGGCTAGACAGGGACCGCGGCGTCGACGAGCTGCCTGACCTCGGCTGCCGGAACAGGAGTGCCCGGTGAGCTCATGAACCAGGCGCCGCGCTCCTGCTGTGTCATGCCGTCCGGGGCCGGTGACATATAGGGCTGAACGTAGACCGGGGTACCCGGCTGGCTGCGCCAGCTCTCGGCCAGCGGCCCGATGTCGACCGCGTCGTACCCGAGGGCGTCGAGCAGCGCCGTCACCCGGTCCCTGGCGCGCGGATCGTCGGCGGCGACGGGCAGCGCGCTGCGGTCCGGGGCGCCGGACGGCCGGGCGAGCGTGCCCAGGTGGACGAAGTCGATGTTGTTGAACGCCTTCACCACGGACGCCCCAGGCAGCAGCCGCGCAAGCCGTTCGGAGGACGTGACGGCGCCGCTGTCGAGTTCGGCGATGTGCCCGTCGCGGTCCGGGTAGTAGTTGCACGTGTCGACGACCGTCCGGCCTGCCAGCGCCGCAGGAAGCTGGCCGCAGGCATGGAGGGGGACGCTGACGACGATCAGGTCGCCTGCCTGCGCCGCCTCGGCCGCCGTGCCGGCCGAGGCCCGCTTGCCGAGCTCACCGACCAGCCCGGCGAGGGTCTGCGGCCCGCGGGAGTTGGCGACCACCACGTCAATCCCGGCGGCGACCGCCAGCCGCGCCACCGTGCCGCCGATGTGTCCCGCACCGATAAGCCCGAGCGTCGTCATCTGGCCTTCCCCTCCCGAACGCGAGATTCAATGTGTAACTGATATTCCTATTATGACCACTGCGGGGCCGGACGGCGGCCGACCCTGGCCAGCTCGCGTCAGCGGGACAGCGGATAGCCGTACATGACGGTCTCGCGGTAGGCGAGCCGCCACTCCCCCGCGTCGAGCGCCCAGATGTCGTCGTAGGTGAGGTACCCGCGCAGGACCGCGGCGCCCGCCGCGTCCAGTGCCAGGATCGACGCGTAGCACCGGCAGCGGATCCGCCCGTCGGCGGCCGGCTCCGCTAGCACGCTGCCGATCTGGTGGACCAGCGACCCGGGGTACCACGTGGCGGCGGTGCGCTCCCAGCCCGGCGATGATGCCGGCGATGATCTCGTCGCGCCCGCGCGACCGGGCTATCTCCCGGCGCCCGTCCGGGCCGCCCTGGTAGATCACCTGGGCGCTGTCGGCGGTGTAGAGGCCCGTCAGGGCCTCGGCGTCCCGGGTGTCGACCGCCCACTTCTGCCGCGCGAGCTGGGCCTGCACCTGCTCCACCGGCGACATCGGGACCGTCATGAGGCGTCGACGCCTCCGTCGACGTGGATGGTGCTGCCGGTGATGAAGCCGGCCATGTCGCTGGCGGCGAACACCGCCGCCCGGGCGATGTCGTCGGCCTGGGCCAGCCGGCCGAGCGCCATCTTGGCGATCGTGTCGTCGAGCAGCCGCTTGGCCTGCTCCGCGTCGGCCCCGCTGAACCGGGCGGGCGCCGCCCGGTAACCGGGGGTGTCGGTGGCGGCGGGCGCGATCGCGACCACCCGGATGCCGGCCGGGCCAAGTTCAAGAGCGAGACTCCGAACGAGTCCGAGTGTTCCGTGCTTGGCCGCCACGTACTGATAGCGGCGGGCCCGGCCGTGGTGGGCGCTGCCCGAGGTGACCAGGATGATGACGCCGCGGCGGCCGGCCGCGAGCATCCGCTGCGCCGCCTCGCGGGCGGTGTAGAAGGAGCCGTCCAGGTTGACCCCGATCCCCTGGCGCCACATCTCGTCAGAGTAGTCGGCGATGCCGCCGCTCGAGCTCAGCCAGGCGGTGTTCACCCAGATGTCGATCGGGCCGAGCCGCTCGGTCACCGCGTCGCCGAGCGCGCGCACCGACGCCGGGTCGGTGACGTCGACCGTCAGCGGCACCGCCCGCGCGCCCGGGGTGCGCTTGCGCGATCAGGTCGACCGTCTCCTTGGCCTTGTCGCGCGACGATGTCGGCCACCGCCACGGCCGCCCCCGCCTCGGCCAGCCGCAGCGACGTCGCCTGGCCCATGCCGCTGCCGCCGCCGGTGACGACCGCGACGCGGCCTTCCAGTGACCACAGCCGGGACAGGGCCGACGTCGGTGAAATCGGGGATCATGAGCTGGTCCTCCTCGTGCTGCGCGGTCGGCGGAGTCTCGCATGACGGTCACACGCGTCCTGGCTCGACGGACACGCCGATCGCGTCGGCGCCTGGCACGTCACCGGCGAGCGTGTGGATGGCCTGCTCTACCTGGTCGAGCCCGAAGGCGTGGGTGTTCGCCTGGGCGATCAGGTCGCCGTCGCGCTCGATCAGCCGGCAGGCCCGCTCAAAGCTCGAGTAGTTGGCGGCCATCGCGCCGATGACCGTCACCCCCTTGTAGATCAGCTCGTCGGTCACCAGGCCGGGGATCGGCTCGCCGCGCTTGAGCCCGATCAGCACGATCCGCCCGTCCTTGCGGACGGCCTTGATCGCGTCGGTCACCGGCTGGGTGGCGACCGCCGAGGCCTCGACGACCACGTCCGCGCCTGGCGCCGCCGGTCACGTGGCGGACCACGTCGACCACGTCCTCGTCGTCGACGTCGACCGTCGACGTCGACGCCCCAGCGCTTGGCGACCTCCAGCTTGTGGGCGTCGCTGGACCCGGCCGGTGATGATGACCTTGTCCGCCCCGGCCCGCATCATCGCCAGCGCCGTGGCCAGCCCGCGCTGTCCCGGCCCGAGCACGAGGCCGACCTCGCCCGCCTTGAAGGCGGGCAGGTCGCCGCCCCAGCGGATGCCGGACGCGATCGAGTTCACCAGGGCGAGCGCGTCCAGCGGCGCGGCGTGGCGAGACCTTGTGCAGCAGGGCGCCGCGGGGCACGTAGACCAGTTCGGCGAAGCCGCCCCACAGGTGGGGCTCGCGGTCGGCCGAGATCAGCCCGTAGCGGAGCAGGTCCTCGCCCGCGTCGCACAGCGAGTAGTGACCGGAGACGCAGAGCGGGCAGGCCCAGCAGGGCACGATCGCCTCGGTCACCACCCGGTCCCCCGGTGCCACCCGCCAGCGGCGGGCCGCCCGGGAGCCGACGGCCTCGACCGTGCCGACGAACACGTGCCCGAGGATCACCGGGTAGACCGTGCTCGACGGGCGGAGCTTGCCCAGGTACTGGGTGACGTCGCTGCCGCCGAGGCCGCACACCTCCACCCGGATCAGGGCGTCGTCCTCGCCGAGGCGCGGGACGGGAAAGGCCTGGATGCCGAGGGTTTCCGCGGCGGTAAGCACCGCGGCCCGGACGCCTGTCGTCCCTGTCTCGCGTCATCGAGGCTGTCGCTTCCTGGCGGCCGGGCCGCGGGCGGTCGGGCTCGATGCCGAACCGCTCGGTGTAGGCCGCGAAGCGGCGGCGGACCCGCTCCGGCTCGAAGCCGAACTGCTCGGGGGTGTACTCGTGGGCGCCGTGCTTGCCCTGCGGGTTCTCTTCCTGGAAGTCGCCCACCCGGCGGACGGTCTCGTCGTCGACCGGGAGGCCGAAGTGCTCGTAGATCCGGGTCACCGCGGCGACCGGGTCGGTGATCAGGTCGTTGTAGTGGACGTCGAGGAACCGCTCGTCGCCGACCCGGTCCCGCACCTCAAGGCCGCGGTGCAGCCCCATCTCCTCCAGGGCGGACCACTCGGCGCCGAACCGCCGCGGGTCGAACACCGGGCTGTTCATGGAGCGCAGGGTGCCGACGAAGCTCACGGCGGACGGGACGACCTTGGCCGGGTCGCGGTGCGTCCAGACGATGCGGGCGTCCGGGTACACCTCGAGCAGCGCGTCCAGGCCGAACAGGTGCTTGGGCCACTTGAGCACCCACTCCCCCGGGTTCCGGAACTGCAGGTGCTGCAGGAACCGCTTGTGGTGCTCGTAGACGACGCGCTGGTCGGCGTTCAGGTACCACTCGTAGTAGCTCGGGATCCGCTGGTAGGCCAGGTAGGTCTGGTTGGCGAAGCTCCAGTCGATGAGGCCGAGGCACTGCTCGGGGCGCCGGGCGCCGTAGGGGTGGATCGCTCTGCAGCCGGGCGGCGCCCGGCCCGCGCGTCGATGGACCGCTGGACCTCGGCGATGCGCGGGTCGGTGGCGGCGGTCGCGGCCTCCGGGGGCGGCGATGGCAGCCGCATCTCCCATTCGGCCGGCGAGCGGGCGCCGGGCCGGGTGGCGAGCAGCGCCTGCAGGTGGGTCGACCCGGTGCGGGGCAGGCCGGTGATGACGATCGGGGCCCTCACCTCCTGGGCCGCGATCTCCGGGTAGCGCTTGCGGTCGTCCACCAGCCGCAGCCGCTTGACCAGCGCGGGCAGCACGAGGTTGGCCGCGATCTGCGCTACCCGCTCGGGCGGGTTGCCTGACTCGTGCTGAAGCGACCAGAGCAGGACGTCGATCCCCTCGCGGAAGGGAAGGTCGCCGTAAGTCAGTCAGCCGCAACCCGTTCGGACGCTTGATCTAGAAGCTGCTCGGTGATTGCAGGGTCACGGTCGTCATGAGGCTCGCCAGCCGGCCGGGGAAGCGCTCGTCGATGATCCGGCGGAAGCCGTCCTGCCACTTGACCTTGCACGGGCCGGTCAGCGATATCCGCTTGGCGGGGTCGAGGTTGCGCGGGTAGGCGATGACGTCGGTCATCGCCGGTGAACGAGTAGGAGGTGCCGAGCTGTTCGGCCACCCACGGGACGTACTGCTCGACCGAGATCGCGTCGTCGCCGCCCCAGTTGGTGACCGTGCCGCCGACCGCGGCGCCCGTCGAAGAAGGGCTCCAGGTGCTCGGCCATGTCGTCCTCGTGGATCGGGCAGCCGACCATCTCCCAGTCCGGGTGGACCGGGACCGGCTCGCCCTGCGCCACCCGGGTGATGATCCTGGTGGGCGCGCCGCCGAAGCTCGCCCGGCCGTAGGACCAGTTCATCCGGGCGATCGTCAGCGGCACGCCGTGAATGCGGGACAGCGACCTGGCGACCGCCTCGCCGGCGAACTTGCTCGTGCCGTAGGCGAAGCGGGTGTTGATCCGGGTGCTGCCGCCGCAGCGGTCGGTCTCCTGGTAGGCGTACCACGGGTCGGGGTGATCCCAGTAGACGCCGCTGGTCGAGACGTAGATCCAGGCCCTGGCCCGGTTGAGGTGGTTCAGCAGCAGCCCGGTGCCCTCGGCGTTCTGCTTGATGCCGGTCTCGATGTCGGCCGGGAAGACGTCGGCCGCGGCGTGGAACACGTAGTCGAAGTCATTGGGCACGCCGGTGAAGTCGCCGCTGGTGTAGTCGCAGATGATCGGCGTGATGCCGAGCGCCTCGACCGCTTCCCTCGATCCGGGCTTGGAGTAACGGGCAAGGCCGTAGATCTCGTTGTGCGGCGCCAGGACGGCGGCGATCGAGCCGGCCAGCTGGCCGGTCAGGCCGGTCATGAGCAGTCGCTTGTTCTTCAGCATGGGGGCAGCCTCACGGGCGTCCAGCAGGCCGGCGCGCGCCCAGTCGGGGTGCGCGATCAGCAGGTCGGGAAGGTAGGGGTCGGGGTTGTTGTAGGTGAGCGGTGCGCCGTCGAGCCGGGACGCGTGCAGGCCGTAGGCGAGGGCGACCGCCACCGGGGCGGCGCTGTCCCACTCGTACTGGCCGCCGCTGTGCGCGTAGATCTCGGCCGCGCCGCGGACGACCGCGAGGGCCTTGACGCCGGCCGAGCCGAGCGGCACCGGCTCGGCGCCCAGCGCCTGCTCGACCAGGGCGGCCGCGGGTCCCGGGCGGGTCCGGCTGACCGCCAGCCTGGGCGGGCCGGTTCGCGGCCGGGCGGCGGCGGGCGGCCGGTCTTGGCTGGCTGCCCCGGCGGTCGACCAGACCTCGTGCAGCGCCGGCAGGGCGACCGCGCCGGCCACCGGGAAGCCGTCGATGACCAGGGCGACGTGCACGGCCCAGTCCGGCCGGTCCAGCTCGCCGAACTCGCGGGTGCCGTCGAGCGGGTCGACGATCCAGACCCGGCGCGCGCCGAGCCGGCCGGCGCTGGCTCCTCCTTGCCTTCCTCGGACAGCACCGCGTCGGCTTGGACCGCCGGGCCGCCAGCTCGGCGACCAGCAGTTCGTGCGAACGGCGGTCGCCCTGCTTGCGCAGCTCGTCCGGGTCGTCGATACCGGACGCGCGCAGCGCGCGCAGCAGCTCCGCGCTGTGGTCGGCCAGTTCCGCCGCGAGCTGGTGGTCGGCGTCGCTGGCGAGCGCCCGCACCTCGTCAGGCAGTCGGATCAGCAGGGCGGTCACGGCACGATCCCCTGGGCGCGCAGCTGGCTGACGATCTGCTCCACCGACTCCGCCACGCTGCTGGTCACGGTGTCGATGCGGACCTCGGGCGACGGGGGCGGCTCGTACGGCGAGTCGATCCCGGTGAAGTGCGGCAGGCTGCCCGCCCGGGCCTTGCGGTAGAGCCCCTTGCGGTCGCGCCCCTCGGCGACGTCGAGCGGCGTGTCCACGAACACCTCGATGAACTCGCCCGCGCTCGACCAGCGCCCGGGCGGCGTCGCGTTCCGCGCGGAACGGCGAGATGAACGAGACGAGCACCAGCAGGCCGGCGTCGGCCATCAGCTTGGCGACCTCGCCCACCCGGCGGATGTTCTCCACCCGGTCGGCGTCGGTGAAGCCGAGGTCGCGGTTGAGCCCGTGCCGCACGTTGTCGCCGTCGAGGGTCGCCGTGTGGCAGCCGAGCGCGTGCAGCCGCCGCTCCAGGGCGTTGGCGATGGTGGACTTGCCCGCGCCGGAGATGCCGGTGAACCAGACCACGCCCGGCCGGTGCCCCTTGATCGCGACCCGCGCCTCCTTGGTGACGTCGAGCGCCTGCCAGTGGATGTTGTCCGACCGGCGCAGCGCGAAGTCGATCAGGCCGGCGCCGACGGTGACGTTGGTCAGCCGGTCGATGAGCACGAAACCGCCGGTCTCCCGGTTCGCCCGGTACGGGTCGAACGGCAGCCGCCGGTCGGTGGCGATGTTGGCGACCGCGATGTCGTTGACGGCCAGCGTGGTGGCGGGCGTCCGCTCCAGGGTGTTCACGTTGATGCCGTGCTTGATGTGGGTGACGGTGCAGGTCGGCGGTCGAGCTGCCGAGCTTCATCAGGTACGGGCGGCCGGGCAGCAGCGGCTCGGCGTGCATCCAGACGAGGTGGGCCTCGAACTGGTCCGCCAGGCCGGCCGGGTCGGCCGCCGACGATGATCAGGTCGCCGCGGCTGACGTCGATCTCCCGGTCGAGGGTGAGGGTGACCGACTGCCCGGCCTCGGCCGCGGGCAGGTCGCCGTCGAAGGTGACGATCCGCGTCACCGTGGCGGTGGCACCGGACGGCAGCACCCGCACCTCGTCGCCTGGGCGCACCGTCCCGCCGGCGATGATCCCCGCGTAGCCGCGGAAGTCCAGGTCGGGACGGGTGACCAGCTGCACGGGGAGGCGGAACGGCCCGCCGGCGGCATCCGCGTCGACCTCCACCGTCTCCAGGTAGCGCGAGCAGCGGCGGCCCGTCGTACCAGGGCATGTTCGCGCCCGGCTCGACGACGTTGTCGCCGCGCAGGGCCGAGATCGGGATGGCCGTGATGTCGGTCAGCCCGAGGCCGGCGGCGAACTCGCGGTAGTCCGCCGCGATGCGGTCGAACACCGCCTGGTCGTAGCCGACCAGGTCCATCTTGTTGACGGCGAGGGCGACGTGCTTGATGCCGAGCAGCGCGACGATGAAGCTGTGCCGCCTGGTCTGGGTCAGCACGCCCTTGCGGGCGTCGACCAGGATGACCGCGACGTCGGCGGTGGAGGCGCCGGTGGCCATGTTGCGGGTGTACTGCTCGTGCCCGGGGGTGTCGGCGACGATGAACTTGCGCCGCTCGGTGGTGAAGAAGCGGTAGGCCACGTCGATGGTGATGCCCTGCTCGCGCTCGGCCGCCAGGCCGTCGACCAGCAGGGCGAAGTCCAGTGCCCCGCCCTGGGTGCCGACCCGCCGTGAGTCGCGCTTCCAGCGCCGCGAGCTGGTCGTCGAAGATGAGCTTGGACTCGTACAGCAGCCGGCCGATCAGCGTGCTCTTGCCGTCGTCCACGCTGCCGCAGGTGATGAAGCGCAGCAGGGTCTTGCGGTCGTCGGCTTCCAGGTAGCGGCCGACGTCGACCGCGGCTGCCGGTCGTGGTCATCAGAAGTAGCCTTCCTGCTTCTTCTTCTCCATCGACGCCGACGGAGTCGTGGTCGATCACCCGGCCCTGCCGCTCGGAGGTGGTAGCGCGCAGCAGCTCGGCGATCACCTCGTCGAGGTTGTCGGCGGCGCTCTCGACCGCGCCGGTCAGCGGGTAGCAGCCGAGGGTGCGGAAGCGCACCTTGCGCAGCTGCGGTACCTCGCCGGCGCGCAGCGGCAGGCGGTCGTCGTCCACCATGATCAGCGCGCCGTCCCGCTCGACCACGGGACGTTCGGCGGCCAGGTAGAGCGGCACGAGGGGAATCCGCTCGCGCCTGATGTAGTGCCAGACGTCCAGCTCGGTCCAGTTCGACAGCGGGAACGCGCGGATGCTCTCCCCGGGACGCTTGCGGCCGTTGTAGACGTGCCACAGCTCGGGACGCTGCGCCTTCGGGTCCCAGCGGTGCTGCGCGGAGCGGACGGAGAACACCCGCTCCTTGGCCCGGGACTTCTCCTCGTCGCGGCGCGCGCCGCCGAAGGCCAGGTCGAAGCCGTACTTGTCGAGCGCCTGCTTGAGCCCCTCGGTCTTCCACAGGTCGGTGTGCAGCGCCGAGCCGTGGGTGAACGGGTTGATGCCCCGCTCGACGCACTCCGGGTTCTGGTGCACGATCAGGTCGATGCCGTACCGCTGCGCCACGGTGTCGCGCAGCTCGTACATCGCCCGGAACTTCCACGTCGTGTCCACGTGCAGCAGCGGGAACGGCGGCTTGGCCGGGTAGAAGGCCTTCAGCGCCAGGTGCAGCAGCACCGCGCTGTCCTTGCCGATGGAGTACAGCATCACCGGGCGCTCGCTCTCGGCGACGGCCTCGCGGATGATGTGGATGCTCTCCGCCTCCAGGCGCTGCAGGTGCGTCAGCATCAGCTGCTCCTCTCGTCGTCCCGACGGCCGGCGCGGGGATGGTGGCGCCGGGGATGGTGATGGCCTGCGCAGGGCCGAGCGCTCAAGGCCGCCGTAGCCGGTCTCGCCGTCCCACTGGTAGCGGGCGAACGCCGGGGAGATCACCGTCCCCGGCTCGTCGCCCACGTGGGCGCCGTACGTGCGGCCGTCGGGGGCCGGGGTGACGAACGTGCTCGCGATCGTCTCCGCGGTGATGACGGCCTTGTGCCGGCCCGCGTGCAGCTCGATCGTCAGCCGCTCGCCGCCGGGGACCGCCTCGTCCAGGTGCGGCCAGGTGACGACGTCGGCGTCATGGAGGACGCCGTCGAGGTAGAGGAAGCCGCGGCCGCGCTCCGGGCGGCCGGCGGTCGCCCGGTAGCGCAGCAGGCCGAAGCCGCGGCCGCTCGGGAAGCGCCCGTTGATGATGGCGTGGCCGGTGAAGCCGGGCATGTCGCGGCGGCGCCGGGAGTGGCTGCGGAAACCCGACCCGGCGAACGGGTAGGCGGTGCCGCCCGACGGTGACGATGCCGCGCGCGTCGTAGAACTGGTGGTAGCGCAGCGACGGCGGCTGCTCGCCCCAGTCGCCCTCGGTGTTCCAGGGCGCGGCGACCGATTCGGCCTCGATGTCGATGACGGCCTCGACCAGTTCGCTGCCCGGGCGCGGCCCGGCCACGATCTCGTCGCCCGCCAGCCGGTACATCGGGGCGGCATAGCGGCCGCGCCAGCGGCGGAACGGCTCCAGGCACTCGATTTCCAGCCGGTCGCCGGCGGCGGTGGCGCCGTGGCTGTTGCGCCCGGCGCCGTTCTGGGCGAGCACGCTGCCGTCGGGCAGCAGCAGGAAGACGCTCTCGCGCCGCAGCAGCACGTCGTCTTTCTCGGCCGCCAGGTACAGGTAGTGGCCGACCTTGGCGTCCGGGTCGTACCCGTAGAGCCAGTAGGCCTCGTGATGATCGGGCGGCTCCTTGAAGCCGACCTGCGGGACATCGATCTCCGGCGGCCACGGTCCGGCGAACTCAAGCGGCATGCCCGCAGTCTAAAAACACAGGTGTACGAAGGTCAATACATCTGTACTATTTCCAATACAGCTGTTCCGGTAGCCGTCCTCTAGAGTTGAGCTCGTCATGACAAATCCCAGCCTTGCCTCAGGTCCGGCCGACCTCGCCCCGCGGGCGAGGATCCGCGAGGCGGCGCTGCGCCTGTACGCGGAGCACGGCACGCAGGCCACCTCCATCCGGATGGTGGCCGAGGAAGCCGGCCTGTCCGCGGGCGCCGTGATGCACCACTTCAAGTCCAAGGACGAGCTGGCCGAGGCGGTGCAGCACGCGGTGGTGGCCAAGATCCGCGAGGTGGTCAGCGGCGTCGGGCTCGACCAGCCGCCGCCGGTCGCCGCCCGCGCCCGCAGGCAGGCGTTCGACCAGCTCATCGCCGACAGCCCGGTCATCGCCGGGTACATCAGGCGGGTCACCCTGGAAGGCGGGCCGGCCGGCGTGGCGCTGTTCACCGAGGCGTTCGACCTGGTGCGCAGCGAGATGCAGGCCCTGGTCGAGGCGAAGATCGCCCGGCCGCTGCCCGATCCGGAGGTCGGGCTTGTGCTGTACCGGGCGATCAACCTGGCGCACATCGTCTTCGGCCCGCTCATCGAGCAGATGCTCGGCCTGTCGCTGTCGGACCCGGTCGTGCTCGAGCGGTTCCGCGATGCCGCGGTCGACCTGCTGACCCATCCGGTGTTCAACGAGGCGCCGCCGCCCCTTATCCGTTATGCGCGGCCGGGTCAGCGGCCAGCCCCTGGCGGCCGCCGGCCACGATCGCCGCGAACCGCCGCTCGACCTCGGGGATCCGGTCGGCGTGGGTGAACGCGAGCGGCCGGCGGTGCGCGACCGCGTCGAACGCGATCCTGGCCGCCTCGTCCGGGGTGATCGCGTCGGGATAGTCCTCGCGGCTCATGCCGGTGGCGACCTTGCCCGGCAGCAGCAGGGTCACCCCGACGTCGGCGCCGGCGTCGGCCAGTTCGTGGTTGAGCGACTCGCACAGCCCGAGCAGCGCGTGCTTGGCCGCGACGTAGGGGCTGATGCCGGGCCGGGCGGTGACCGAGGCCATCGACCCGGTGACGAGCAGCTGGGCGGGCTGGCCGGCCTCGATCAGCCGGGGCACGAACGCGCGGACCAGGTGCACCGTGGCCATGAAGTTCACGTCCATCACCCGCTCCCAGTCGGCCGCGGTCAGCTCCCAGGCGCGGCCGGTCACCACGATCCCGGCGTTGGAGCAGACCAGCTGGACCGAGCCGAGCGCGAAGGCGGTCCGGGCGAGGCGGTCGATGTCGGCCGGCTGGGACACGTCGGCCACGACCGTCGTCACCGCCGCGCCCGACTCGCGCAGCCCGCGGCGGCGGCGTCCAGGGCATCGGCGCGGACGTCGGACAGCACGACGCGCAGGCCGCGGCTGGCCGCGGCGGCGGCGAGCGCGTAGCCGATCCCGCTGGCGCCGCCGGTCACCACCGCGACCCGTCCCGGCTCGATGCGCATCCGCGGCTCCTTCCCGGCTACGACCTGAGCGGCCATTGCCGTGTCATGGGCGTCAGCGCGGAGGCATCCGGATGGCGCCGTCGAGGCGGATGGTCTCGCCGTTGACGTACGGGTTCTCCAGCAGGCTGACCGCCATGTGGGCGTAGTCGTCCGGGTCGCCGAGCCGCCTCGGGTGCGGCACCGCGGCGGCCAGGCCGTCCCGGATGTCCTGCCGGAGGCGGGCGAGCATGGGCGTGTCGAAGATGCCGGGGGCGATCGTGTTCACCCGGATCTGCCTGCTCGCGAGGTCGCGGGCGGCGACCAGGGTGATGCCGTGCACGGCCGCCTTGGTGGCGGTGTAGGAGGTCTGGCCGATCTGGCCGTCGAAGGCGGCGACCGACGCGGTGAGCACGATGGCGCCGCGCTCGCCGTCGACCGGCTCCGTGCGGGCGATGCGCGCCGCGCCCAGCCGCAGGATGTTGTAGGTGCCGACCAGGTTGACCCGGACGACCTCGGCGAAGGTCTCGAGCGAGCCGGGGTTGCCCTCCTTGTCGAGGATCCGCACCCGGTCACCGCCGCGGCCCGCGCAGTGCACCACCGCCCGCAGCGGGCCGTGCGCGGCCTCGACGGCGTCGAGCGCGTCGTTCACCGCGGCCTCGTCGGTGATGTCGGTCTTGGCGTAGACGACGCCCGCGCCCAGGCTCGGCCAGGTCCTCGTCGGACGGCGGGTTCAGGTCGGCGATGCCGACCCGGGCGCCGGCCGCGAGCAGGCGGCGCACGGTCGCCAGGCCGAGCCCGGACGAGCCGCCGGTGACCAGGGCGGAGATGGAATCGAGTTGCACGGCTTCTCCTTGAGGATGTCGTGGCGAGGTGTGAACGGTCAGTCGGTCAGCAGTTCGATGACGGTGGCGTTGGCCATGCCGCCGGCCTCGCACATCGTCTGCAGGCCGTAGCGGATCCCGTTGGTCGCGCATGTGGTGCACCATCCGGGTCATCAAGATGGCGCCGGACGCGCCGAGCGGGTGCCCGACGGCGATCGCGCCGCCGAGCGGGTTGAGCCGGGCGTGATCGGCGCCGGTTTCCGCCTCCCAGGCCAGCGGCACGCTCGCGAACGCCTCGTTGACCTCGAAGACGCCGATGTCGTCGATCGTCAGGCCCGCCCGCTTGAGCACCTTCGCGGTGGCCGGGATCGGCGCGGTCAGCATCGTCACCGGGTCGTCGCCGGTCACCGCGCCGGAGTGGAACCGCGCCAGCGGCCGCAGGCCGAGCTCGGCCGCCCGCTCGCTGGTGGTGATCAGCAGCGCGGCGCAGCCGTCGGAGATCTGCGAGCTGTTGCCCGCGTGGATGACGCCGTCGTCGAGGAAGGCGGGCTTGAGCGACGCCAGCTTCTCCAGCGAGGTGTCCCGCCGGATGCCCTCGTCGGCGGTGAGCTCGCCGTCCGGGCCGCTGACCGGGACGAGCTGGCCGGCGAAGGCGCCGGCGTCGGTCGCGGCCGCCGCCTTGCTGGTGCGACTCGAGCGCGAACTCGTCCAGCTGGGTGCGGGAGAAGCCCCAGCGGCGGGCGATGTCCTCGGCGCCGAGGCCCTGGCTGAAGCTGTCGCGCTGGTAGCGCTCCTTGACCCGGGGGCCGAACGGCTCCCCCATCGCCCGGGCGGAGCCGAGCGGGACCCGGCTCATCGACTCCACGCCGCCGGCCACGACGATGTCGTAGTGGCCGGCGATGACGCTGGCGGCGGCGAAGTGCACCGCCTGCTGGCTCGACCCGCAGGCGCGGTCGAGGGTGACGCCGGGGATCGCCTCCGGCCAGCCGGCCGCGAGCACCGCCAGCCGGCCGACGTTGGTCGACTGCTCGGCGATCTGGGTGACGCAGCCCCAGATGATGTCCTCGATCAGCTCCGGGTCGAGCTGGTTCCTGGCGGCCAGCGCGGTCAGCACGGACGCCGACAGGTCGACCGGGTGCACCTCCCTGAGCGTCCCCTTGCGGCGGCCGATGGGCGCGCGCACCGCGTCTACGATTACGGCATCTCGCACGAGCTGTTCCTTCCGTGTTAGCGTCTGGCTAGTCAGACCGAGAGCGCGAAGCCGCCGGTGACGCGCAGCGTCTCCCCGGTGACGAACGACGCCGCGGGCGAGACGAGGAACAGCAGCGCGTCGACGATGTCCCGCTCCTCGCCCTCGCGCGGCAGGATCTGCTGGCCCATGACCCGCGCCACCTCGTCCCGGGGCAGCTCCGCCCGGATGGTGTCGGTGAAGATCAGGCCGGGCGCGATCGCGTTCACCCGGATGCCGTCGGCGGCGAACTCGCGCGCCAGCTGGGCGGTGGCGCCGCGGACGGCGAGCTTGGACACCCCGTAGGCGGCCCGGTTGGCGTAGGCGGCGGACGACGAGATGTTGACGACGGCGGCGCCTGGCCGGCCGCTCATCGCCGGCCGGGCGGCCAGCGAGCAGATGTAGACGCCCATGACGTTGACGTCGAACAGCCGCCGCAGGCCGGCGATGCCGATCTCGGCCGAGGGCTTGTTGTAGGCGGCCGAGTGCAGGCCGGCGTTGTTGACGAGGATGTCGATGCCGCCGTGCCGCTCCGCGACCGCGCCGAACATCGCCGCCACGCCGGCCTCGTCGGCCACGTCGCAGGCCGCGCGCGGACGCGCTGCCGCCCTTGGCCGGCGATCTCGGCCGCGGCCGCCGCGGCGGCGGCGCCGTCGATGTCGGCCAGCACCACGTGGGCGCCGCGGGCGGCGAGCGCCGTGCCGAAGGCCTTGCCGAAGCCGCGGCCGCCGCCGGTGATCACCGCCACCTTGCCCTGGTGGATGTCGCCTGCTTGTGTCATCCGTCATCCGCGTCTCCTCTCCGCCGCCTCGTGCCGTGCTACGCTACGCGACTGCTCCGCCGCGCGGAGCCCGGCGATCTCGTCGGCCGGGTACCCAGCTCGGCCAGGATCTGGTCGGTGTCGACCGCACCAGCGTGACCGGGGCCGCTCGACGACGGCGGACGCCGACAGCCGGGGCGCCGGGGCCGGCTGCGGCACCCCGTCCCAGTCGACGTAGGTGCCGCGTTCGCGCAGCTCGGCCGAGGTCGCCGCCTCGGCCAGCGACAGCACCGGCGTCACGCAGGCGTCGCGGCCGGCGAAGACCTGCTCCCATTCCGCGCGGGTCCGCGACGCGAAGATCGCCGCCAGCCGGCGGGACTGCTCCGGCCAGCGGGACCGGTCGTGCTGCGGCCACTGCGCCGTGATCGAGCCCGAGCGCGTCGAGCAGCTCGCGGTAGAACTGCGGTTCGAGGGCGCCGACGGCCATGAAGCCGCCGTCGGCGGTGGCGTAGGTGCGGTAGAAATGCGCCGCGCCGTCCAGCAGGTTCTCGCCCCGGCGGTCGGACCACAGCCCGGCCGCGAGCATGCCGTGCAGCATGGTGGTGAGCGACGCGACCCCGTCCACCATGGCGGCGTCGACCACCTGGCCGCGCCCGGTCAGCTCGCGCTGGTGCAGCGCGGCGAGCACGCCGAGCGCGAGGTAGGCGCCGCCGCCGCCGAAGTCGGCCAGCAGGTTCAGCGGCGGCAGCGGCGGCGCGTCCGCGTGAGCCGAGCGGGAACACCCCGCCGGCCAGCGCCGGCGTAGTTGATGTCGTGCCCCGCCTGGGCGGCGCGCGGCCCCGTCTGTCCCCAGCCGGTCGCCCGGCCGTAGATCAGGCCGGGGTTGACCTCGAGCAGGTCGTCCGGCCCGATGCCGAGCTTCTCCGCGGCGCCGGGCCGCATGCCCTCGAGGAACACGTCGGCCTCGCGCGACCAGCCGCAGCAGTACCGCGCGGCCCGCGGCGCCGCGCAGGTCGATCCCGATGCCGCGGTGTCCGCGCGTGCGCGGGTCGTCCTCCAGCGGCAGCCCGGTGAGCGATCCGGCCCGTCCCGGGCGGTCCACCCGGGTCACCTGGGCGCCGAGGTCGCCGAGCAGCATCACCGCGAACGGAACCGGCCCGAGGCTGCTCAGGCACACCACGCGCACGTCGCCGAGCGCCTGCGCGCCGCTCAGTCCGGCGCCGGCGGTCGCGGCAGGCTGCGCGCTGCTGCCGCGGTCACCGGTCCTGCCAGACCGGGTCGCGGCGCTCGCGGAAGGCGGCGACGCCCTCGGCCGCGTCCTGCGAGGCGAACACCGGTTCCAGGTAGGCCCGCTGCCGCTGGAAGCCCTCGGCCAGCGGCCAGTCGGCCGAGTCGATCGCGACCGCCTTGGAGGCGCGCACCGACATCGGCGCGCTCGCGGCGACCTGCGCGGCGAGCTCGAGCGCCGCGGCGAGCGCCTGCCCGTCATCGACCAGCCGGTTGACCAGGCCGAAGTGCTCGGCGCGGGCCGCGTCGAGCGGCGCCCCGGTGCACGATGAGCTCCATCGCCACCGCCTGCGGCAGCCGGCGCGGCAGCCGGAACACGCCGCCGCCGCGCGCGGCCAGCCGCGGCGCACCTCCGGCAGGCCGAACCGGGCGCCCTTGCCCGCGGTGACCATGTCGCAGGCGAGCACGATCTCGAACCCGCCGCCGAGCGCCCAGCCTTCGACCGCGGCGATCAGCGGCTTGGCCGGCGGCCGCTCGACGATGCCGCCGAAGCCGCGCGCGGTGTCCCTGATCTGCTCCCCGGCCGCGAACGCCTTGAGGTCCATGCCCGCGCAGAAGGCGGTGCCGGCGCCGTGCAGCACGCCGACCCGCAGCTCGGACGTGCTGTCGAGCAGGTCGAGCGCGCGGGCGATGCCGGCCGACACCGCGCCGTTCACGGCGTTGCGCTGCTGCGGCCGGTTGATGGTGACGATCAGGATCCCGTCTTCGCGGCGGACCAGGACGTCGTCTCGGGCGCAGCCGATGGGCCGGCGGCTGATGACATGGCGGTCGGGCTCCCGGTAGGCGGCGAAGAGTCTATTTGTTTAACTAATATAATGAGATCGCCGAACGGCGGCAAGTGACCGCCGCTCAGCGCAGGGCCGAGTGGCCGAGCAGCGCCTTGCCGAGGTGCAGGATCTGGATCTGGCTGGTCCCCTCGGGGATGGTGGCCTCGCGGGCGTCGCGGAAGTACCGCTCGACCGGCGACTCCTCCATCGAGCCCGGCTCCCCCGTGCAGCTGCAGGGCCAGGGTCGCCGCGCGGCCGGCCGACTCGCCGCAGTAGTACTTGGCCATCGAGCACTCGTAGCGCCCCGGCTCGCCCGCGTCGATGGTCCGGCGGCGTGGTAGCCGAGCAGCCGGGACGTCTCGCGTCAGGGTCGCGATCTCCACCACCATCTGCTGGACCAGCTGGAACCCGGCGATGGGCTTGCCGAACTGCTCGCGCTGGCGGCAGAACCTGATCGACTCCTCCAGGCACGCCTGGGACAGGCCGACCGCGCCCATCGCCATGTTCAGCCGGCCGGCGTTGACGGCCGCCATGCCGAGCGACAGGCCGCCGCCGAGCTTGCCGAGCACGTTGCCGGCCGGCACGAAGGTGTCGTCGAACGTCAGCTCGCAGCTGGTGGTCGACCGGAGCGGCATGTGCGGGATGTCGTGCACGCCGAACCGCGACTCGGCCGCGTCGACCAGCAGCCCGGTCACCCCGTGGTCGGTGCCGTCCTCGTCGACCACCCGGGCGAACAGGATGCCGAAGTCGCAGCCGAGGGCGTTGGTGATGTAGAGCTTGCTGCCGTTGACCACGAAGCCGTCCCCGGTGCGCCGGGCGGTGGTCCGCAGCGCGCCGGCGTCCGAGCCCGCGTCCGGCTCGGTCAGCCCGAACCAGCCGAACCGGCGGCCCTGCGAGCAGCGGCTGGAGGAACCGCTCGGCCTGCTCGGCGTCGGCGGCCGCGCCGAGCACCCGGGCCACCATGCCCTGCACGTTGACGGTGGTCCGCAGCGAGCCCCAGCAGCGGCCGGCCTCCTCCATGAGGATCGCCTGCATCATCATCGGCAGCTCGTCTCCCCCGGCCGCCTCGGGCACGCCGCCCCGGACGTAGCCGAAGTCGTAGAGCTGCGGCAGCAGCTCCCACGGGAACGTGCGCGCCTGCTCGTGCGCCGCCACCAGCGGCGCCACCTTCTTGTCGAGAAAGGACCGCACCGCGTCGCGCAGTGCGCGCTCGTCCTCGTTGAGGAGCGCTGACATGAGTCACCCATCCATCCGTTCCGTACTTTCAGTTGTTTCATCATACTGATATAGTCCTAACTCTGGACAGCAGGGTCGACGCTCAGCGAGGAGATGCCGTGCAGACGGGACTGGCAGGCAAGGTCGTCATCGTCACCGCCGCGACCGCGAACATCGGCCGGGGCATCGCGCTGGCGTTCGCCGCCGAAGGCGCCCGGGTGGTCATCACCGGCCGCGACCCGCGTCGCCGGCGAACTGGTGGCCAAGCTCGCCCGCGACGCAGGGCGCCGCCGACGTGCTCTGGCGCCCGGCCGACCTGACCGTCGCAGACGAGGTGGCCGGGATGGTCGCCGACACGCTGGCCGCCTTCGGCCAGGTCGACGTGCTGGTCAACAACGTCGGCGGGAACGTGGCGGTCACCCCGTTCGCGTCCTCGACCCCGAGCAGTGGCAGGCCGACCTGGAGCTCAACCTGATGACCATGTTCCGCTGCACCCACCTGGTGCTGCCCTCCATGCTCGAGCGCGGCAGCGGGCGGATCATCAACATCGGCTCGACCGCCGGGTTCATCGGCGACCGGTACCTGGCCGTCTACTCGGCGGCGAAGGGCGGGGTGCACGCGTTCACCCGGGTGCTCGCGCTCGAACTGGGCGAGACCGGGATCACGGTCAACGCCATCGCCCCCTACGGCACCCGGTCCGACGACCCGTACAGCGACATGAGCAGCGGCAGCCGGATGCACCCGGAGACACGGCGTGTTCGCCCGCGCCCTGGCGGAAGACCCGGAGCGCATGATGGCCATCGGGCGCAAGACCGCCCTGCCGCGCAACCACGCGCGGCCGCCCGAGATCGGCGCCGCCGCGGTCTACCTCGCGTCCGACCAGGCGGCGTTCGTCACCGGGCACACCCTCCAGGTCGACGGCGGCGTGTCCCTGGTCTGAGCAGCTGTCAGCGGAGAGGTTCGGCATTGAAACTGGACGGCAAGGTGGCGGTGGTCACCGGGTCGGGCAACGGCATCGGGGAGGCCTGTGGGACCTCATGTGGCGGCTGCACGTGCTGTCGCACCTGAACGCGGCGCGCGAGGTGCTGCCGTCGATGATCGACCGCGGCGACGGCTACCTGCTGCCGACCGCGTCCTCGGTGGCGCTGGCCATCCAGCCGGAGAAGGCCGCCTACTCGGTGACCAAGACCGCGGCACTGGCGCTGTCGGAGTGGCTGGCGGTGCAGTACCGGCCGCTCGGCGTCAAGGTCTCCTGCTTCTGCCCGGGGCCGATGCTGACCCGGATGCTGCTGAGCAACGAGTTCGCCCCCGATCACCCCGCCCTCGCGCAGGCGCTCACGCCCGAGCAGGTGGCCGACGTGGTCGTCGGCGGGCATCGCCGCCGAGCGGTTCCTGATCACCACGCAGCCCGGCGCCGAGCGCTCCCTGGCCGACAAGGCGCGCCGACTACGACGCCTGGATCGGCCAGGCGGGCACCCGGCTCGAGCTACGCAGGAGCGCGGCATGAGCGAGACCACCGTCTACACCGACTTCCGGCTGCACGCCAGCCACCTGGCCGAGACCGGGGAGCGCAGCCCGGCCGAGGTCGCGGTGCGGCGCGACCTCGCCGCCGCCTACCAGCTGTGCGCGCTGTTCGGCTGGGACGACCTCGTGTACACGCACATCTCCGCGCGGGTGCCCGGGCCCGAGCACCACTTCCTGGTCAACCCGCTCGGCCTGGGGTTCGACGAGATCACCGCGTCCAGCCTCATCAAGATCGACCTGGACGGGAACGTCATCGGCGACAGCGGCGGGTACGAGCCGAACGCGGCCGGCTTCGTCATCCACGGCGCGATCCACTCGACGCGGGAGAACGCCGGCTGCGTCATGCACCTGCACACCGAGGCGCAGATGGCCCTGTCGACGCTGCCGGAAGGCCTGCTCCCGCTGACGCAGCACGCGATGCGGCTGTACGGCCGGATCAGCTACCACGACTACGAGGGCATCGCGCTGTCGCAGGGGGAACGGGAACGGCTCATCGCCGACCTCGGCGACAGCGCGGCGATGATCTTGCGCAATCACGGCAGCCTGACCGTCGGCGCCAGCGTCGCGCAGGCCTTCGTCGAGATGTTCTACCTGGAGAAGGCGGCCCGCAGCCAGCTGCTCGCCCAGGCCACCGGGCAGCCGCTGATCATCCCGCCGCGGGAGACGATCGAGCTGACCGCGCGCCAGTGGGAGGGCCAGCTCGACGCGGGCATCGAGTGGCCGGCCCTGCTGCGCCGGCTGGAGCGGGCGGCCGGGCCCGTCTTCGCCCAGTGACCGGCCCCGGCTGCCCCGCGGGCCGGCCGCCCGCCGATGACGTTCGCCCAGCGCTGGGAGGCGGCGGTGGCGGCCAGCGGCGACCGGCCGTTCCTCATCTTCGAGGGTCCCGACCGGTCGGTCTCGCAGTGGACCTACCGGGAGTTCGACGAGGTCGTCACCCGCATGGGCGCGACCCTGGCGGCGGCCGGGGTGACGCGCGGGGTCGTCGGTCCACGTGGTGCTGCGCAACTGCCCCGCGTTCATCGCGATCTGGCTCGCCTGCGCGCGGTCTGGCGCGTGGATGGTGCCGGTCGACCCGACGTCCACCGCCCGCGACATCAGCCGGCAGCTCGACCGGGTCCGCCCGGCGGCCGGGATCTGCGCGGCGAGCCGCGCGGACGTCTACGCGGCCGGGGTGCGGGAGTCCGCCGCCGGGCAGCTGGCCACGATCGAGCTGGCGGAGACGGCCGCCGACGTGGCGCCCGCCGTGACGCGTCCGGCGGCTCGGCGCGGGCCTGGCGCGGCGCGGACCGTGCCGGGGCAGCCGTCGCGCCGTCGGACCGGCTGGCGGTCATGTTCACCTCGGGCACGACCTCCGAGCCGAAGGGCGTCGTGCTCACGCAGCACAACTACGCGCACGTCGCCGACACGATGTCCGCCATCGTCGGGCTGCGGCCGGAGCACCGCTGGCTGGTCACCTTGCCGCTGTTCCACGCCAACGCGCAGTACTACTGCATCGCGCCCGCGATCGCGGTCGGCGCCAGCGTCGCCCTGACCTCGGCGTTCTCCGCGTCCCAGTGGCTGCGGCAGGCCCGCGACCTGTCGGCCACGCACGCCAGCCTGTTCGCCGCGCCGATCCGGATGATCCTGGCGCGCCGCCCGGCCGACGCGCCGGCCGGGCGGCTTGAGCACGTCTGGTTCGCGCAGAACCTCGGCGCGCAGCACTACGACGAGTTCGCCGCGCTCGCCGGCTGCCGCCCGCGGCAGCTCTACGGGATGACCGAGACCGTCGCGATCGTCTGCGCCGACGTCTCCGACCCGTACCGCAACGACACGATCGGCCCGCCGATCGAGGGCCGCACCGTCGTGCTCAGGAACCCCGAGACCGGGGCGGACGCGGCGCCCGGCGAGCCGGGCGAGCTGGTCCTGGCGGGGTGCCCGGTGAGGACATCTTCCTCGAGTACCTGGACGACCCGGCCGCCACCGGCCGGTCGCTCGTCGCAGCGCGACGGCGGCACCTGGTTCCGCACCGGCGACATGGTCGCGCGCGTCGCGGACAGTGCCGGCGGCAGTGGAGCGCTCCGCTTCGTCGGCCGGCGCGACGACGTGATCAAGGTGTCCGGCGAGAACGTCAGCCTGACCGAGGTCGAGGCCACCCTCGCCCAGGCGCCCGGGGTCCTCGAGTGCGCCGTTCTCGGGCGGCCCGACCCGGTCCGCGACATGGTGCCCGTCGCCTACGTCGTCCCGCGTGACCGGGAGCATCCGCCGGCCATCAGCGACCTGGCGGCATGGTCGGAGCGAAACCTGGCGGCGGCCGCCCGCCCGCGCGACTGGCACCTGATCGAGGCGCTGCCCCGGACCAGCGTGGGCAAGGTGCGCCGGTTCAAGCTGTGACCGGCAGCGAAACCCTGGACGCTACCCGGTCGGGCGCGCCCGGGGTGACCTCCTTGCATAGCTGGTGACCACGAAAACGCTCTTCGCATAGCGGGCGCCCATGATCACGTCCGGTTTGCGGCTTTTGCGTGGTCACTGGCTATGCAAAGCCAGCTCATCCCGGAAAACGGTCGCGCTGCCCTCGCCTTGCGGGCAGGCACGCTGGGCTGCAAGAGTGTGACCGAAGGTATTCGCCACTGGGGGAGGTTGGGCAATGCCCGAGATGACAAGGTACGAGCACGGGGTTCCGTCCTGGGTGGACATCGGCACTCACGACCTGGGCGCGGGCGTGCGCTTCTACTCGGAGCTGTTCGGCTGGGATGGCCAGGACATGGGCGAAGAAGCCGGCCACTACACGATCGCCGCCAAGGACGGCAAGCAGGTGGCGGCGATCTCGCCCGCTCAGGACCCGGGTCCACCGCGGTGGACGACCTACATCAACGTGGACGACGTGGATGAGACCGCCAGGAAGGCGGAATCGGCTGGGGGCACGGTCATCGTCGCGCCCATGGACGTGATGACCGCGGGCAGGATGGCGATCTTCGCGGACACCACCGGCGCCCTCATCGCGGCCTGGCAGCCGGGCCAGCACCTCGGCGCCCAGCTGGTCAACGAACCGGGCTCGTTCACCTGGAGCGAGTTGTCCAGCTCCGATCCCGCCAAGTCGAAGGCGTTCTACTCCGCGGTCTTCGGCTGGGGCTGGGGCGGCGCAGACGAGTACCCCGAAGCCCAGGTGAATGGCCGCACCATCGGCGGGCTCATGCCCAAGCAGCCCGGCACGCCCGCCGACGTGCCCGACAACTGGCTCGTCTACTTCGGCACCGCTGACGTCGACGGCGACGTCAAGAAGGCGACCGACCTGGGCGCTAGCGTGGTCGCCGGCCCTGCTGACATCCCAGGCACCGGCCGCTTCGCGGTGCTGATCGACCCGCAGGGAGCGGCGTTCGCACTGTTCCAAGCCAGCGGCCAGTAACGCCCGAGCCCAAGGGCGCTATTAATCCGTGGTGCCGGCCGCGGCGCCTTCCGCGGACAGCGGCGCCGCGGCGGCGACCCTGGTCCGGCGGCGCGGGCGGATCATCGTCGGTGCCGCGTCGGCGTCGCTCACCGTCAGCGCGGCTAGCGCCGCCGCGACCGCCACCCCGGCGCAGACCAGCAGCCCGTGGTGGAAGGCCGGCAGGTTGGCGGTCGGCGCGGCCCGCGACCGTGCGCACCGGGTGGAGCGCGGAGATGACGGCCGTCAGCAGCGCGACCCCGATCGCGCCGCCGATCATCCGCTGGGCGTTGAACACGGTCGACGCGACGCTGGTCCGCTCCGCGCCAACGGTGGCGAAGCCCGCCGCCTGGCTGGGCAGGAACACGGCGGCGACGCCGAAGCCCATCACGAAGAGGATGGCGCGCAGCAGCCACACGCTGGTCCCGGTGCCGGCGAACGACAGGACCACGGCGACGCCGGCGATCAGCAGCAGTCCGGCCGCCATGATCCGGCGCGGGCCGACGGCCGGGTAGATCCGCCGGCTGACGAACTGCGAGGCGATGATGACGCCGACCGCCTCCGGGCAGATGGTCGACCCCGCCTCCAGGGCGCTGAAGTGGAGCCCGTCCTGGAAGAACAGGGACAGCAGGAACAGCAGCCCGAAGAAGGCCACCGACGTCAGGGTCAGCACGATGCTGGCCGAGCGGAACAGCCGGTCGGCGTAGACCCGCAGGTCGAGCAGCGGCGCCGTGGCCCGCAGCTCGATGACCACCATGGCGGCAAGCAGCAGCGCGCCCGCCACGATGCAGGCGACGATCGGCGCCGCCGTCCAGCCGGCGCTCGGCCCCTCGGACACCCCGTACATCACCAGGCCAAGCCCGAGACCGGACGTGACGAACCCGGCGACGTCGAAGCGCCCGGCGGCCGGGTGCTCCTGGTCGGCAAGGAACAGCGCGCCGAAGGCGAGTGCGAACAGCCCGAACGGCACGTTGACGTAAAAGACCCACCGCCACGTCACGTCGGTGACGAACAGGCCGCCGATGACCGGACCGACCGCGGGGGCCAGGGCGGTCGGTATGACCAGGATGGCCGACGCGCGCACCCGCTCCGCCTGCGGGAACGCGCGGAACAGCATGGTCAGGCCGGCCGGGGCCATCAGTGCCGCCGCCGATGCCCTGCAGGACCCGGAACGCGACCAGCTCGTCCAGGCTGCCGGCCAGCCCGCACAGGGCGGACGCGGCGGTGAAGACCGCGATGGAGCCAAGCAGCACCTGGCGCGGCCCGATCCGGTCCCCCAGCCACGCTGCCGCGGGGATGAACAGCGCCACGCTGACCTGATAGCCGATGACCGCCCCGGAGACAGCCGTTGCCGGGGTGTGGAACTGGCGGCCGATGGCGGCCAGGGCCACGTTCACGATCGTCTGGTCCATCACCGCGATGAACATGGCCCCCGCGTAGACCACGCTGACCGCGACTTTCTGGCTGATCACGCGGGATGGCACGTGCCGGACGCCCCTCTGCTGGACGGGGATGACCCGTTCTTGTTTCGACCAGTCGGTCAAAATTGACAGTGGCCTACCCCATGGATCCATGTCAAGAGCCGGATTTCTTATGACGAGCTTAGAAATGACTCACTCAAGGAGGCAGTGAGCGGCCGGCCCCGGCTCAGGCGGTCTGCCCCGGCCCCGCGCCCGCCGCCGGCGGGCGCTGCGCCCCGCCGCTGCCCTCGGGCCCGGCCGGGGCCTCGAGTCCCGCGGTGAGGAACCGCACCAGGTCCTCGAGCAGCGTCTCGAGCGGCGATCCCAGGTCCCCGCCGGAGACCAGGACGGCCTGGTAGCGGGCCAGGGTGTGGATGGTGCTCGTCATCACCACCAGCCAGCGCTCGTCGAGTACCGCGACCGGGTGGCCCGGCAGCAGCCGGCCGAGCAGAGGGCGCAGCGTGTTGACGGTGGTCGACGGGATGCCCATCGATTCGAGCCCCCGGTACCCGCCGCGCTCGGTGATATAGCGCGACATGAACGCGAGGTAGTGACTGTGCTCTTCCAGGTGGGCCGCCAGCGGCAGGACGAAGACCCGCACCAGGTCGCAGACCTGGGGCTGACCGCGGGAGACGAGGTCGGCGAACATCTCCACCCGCACCCGCTCGCTGAGCGAGGCGCGGAAGGCGATTACCTCCCGGACGAGGCTTTCCCGGTCACCGAAGTGGTACTGCACCACCGCGTGGTTCTTCTGGCCGGCCGCGATGCCGATGTCGCGCAGCGGTACGGCTTCGATCCCATGTTGGGCGAAGAGTTGCTCGGCCGTCATGAGGAGATCCAGGCGGGTCGCGTCGCCGCGGGAGTTGGCGCGCTCCCGGCTGGCCAGCCTGCGGTTCAAGGCTAGCCCGGCGTTTCGGTCCGCTGCTGCGTGCATGATCAAGGTTAGCGTGGCGGCCGGCCATTAGCCCTGGCCGCCGAGATGAATGATTACTAACCCGGGCCTAGTGCCGGTCCCAGACCAGCGGCAGATTGTTGAGGCCGACCTGGCGGCCGTGCTCGGTGATCGGGATGTCCGGGTCGAGCCGGTACTCGGGGATCCGCCGGTGCCATTCGGTCAGCCCGACCAGCAGCTCCTGGCGCGCGAGGTGCGACCCCAGGCACCGGTGCGGGCCTGCGCCGAAGGCAAGGTGGCGGTTACCCTCGCGGTCGATTTTCACCTGATGGGCGTCGGGGAATTCCGCCGGATCCCGGTTCGCCGAGGCGAGCGGCAACCACACCATCTGGCCCGGTTCGATCGGGCACCCGCCGACCTCGGTCCTGCGGGTGGCCTTTCTCCCGGGGGACACGAACGAGTAGTAGCGGAGAAACTCCTCGATCGCCGACGGCCACAAGGAGGGATCTGCTACCAGGCGACGACGGTCGTCCGGGTGCAACGCGAGGTGGTACATCGAGTAGGACAGCTGCATCGCCACCGTGTCCAGGCCCGCCATGAACATGAGCAGGCAGAACGACAGCAGGTCCTGATCGCTGACCGGCGTCTCGTCAATCGACCAAGTTAACGCGACGCTGATGATGTCTTCCCTCGGGCTGTGCCCTGCGCTCGGCGATGAGCTGCCTGAAGTACTCCATCACCTCTTGCATCGCCGCAAACGCGAGCTTTCCCTCGGAAGGGTCCGCGTGCAGGATCGCGGTTTCCCAGACCTGGAACTGCGCCGCGTCGGAGACCGGCAGTCCGAAGATCTCCATGAAGATCGTGTTGGGGAAGCGCAGCGCGACATCGGCGACGTAGTCGCACTCGCCCCGCCCTTCCACGTCATCGAGGATCTCGTTGATCACCTCATGGACGCGCGGCTTGAGCCGGTCGACCGCTCCCGGCGCGAAGAACGGCCCGAGAAGGTGCCGCCACTTGGTGTGCAGCGGCGGATCGACCATCTCGGGGATCCACATGTACGGCGGATTGGGATCGTCGACCGTCACCGCGCTGCTTGAGAACGTGGCGGGGTCCTGCAAGCAGGCACGGATCTCAGCCATCCCGCTGACCAGGAGGAAAGGGTTGCGGCCGTTGACCGTGGCCGGGTGCACGTTGCCCTTTTCCCGCAGCGCGTCGTAGCGGGCAAAGTGCTCGCCGGGACCGGACACGGCGGTGTTGATGGCTTCGTAGCGGAGTGGCTCCCCCAGCGTCATAGGTCGATGATCCGTGATATTAGTAATGGAAGTCAACCAATTGAGGTACGTGCGATCACCATGAGCGGAACTCGTCCCGCCCGGCCGCCCTGCACTACTTCGCGACCGACCAGTCCCTGCCGGTCGCCGACTTCGCCCGCGCGGCCGCCGAGCGCGGCTTCGACGCGGTCCTGCTGCCGGAGCACACCCACATCCCCGTCAGCACCGGGTCGCCCTACCCGGGCGGCGGCGACCTGCCGGAGCGCTACCGGCGAACGCTCGACCCGTACGTCGCGCTGTCCGTCGTCGCCGCGCGGACCGACCTCAAGATCGGCACCTGCGTATCGCTCGTCGCCCAGCATGACCCGATCGCGCTGGCGAAGACGATCGCCACCCTCGACTTCATCTCCGGTGGCCGGTTCTCACTCGGCGTGGGGTACGGGTGGAACGTGCCGGAGCTGGCGAACCACGGGCGGGACGCGGCCAAGCGGCGCGCGATCGTCCGCGAGCACGTGGCGCTGATGCGGGCGCTGTGGCAGGACACCGAGGCCGAGTTCCACGGCGACCACGCGAGCCTCTCCCCCAGCTGGGCATGGCCGAAGCCGGTGCAGCGGCCGTCGGTCCCGGTGCTCCTCGGCTGCCAGCTGACACCGCGCGGCCAGGCCGAGATCGCCGGCTGGGCGGACGGCTGGATCGGCTTCGCCGGCGACCTGGACGTGTTCGCCGGGCAGGTCGCCACGCTCCGCTCGCGGTGGGCCGAGGCCGGCCGGGCCGCGGCCGGCCCGCTCATCCGGCCGATGCTCCGGATCGTGGACGACGACACCCTGCGCCGGAGCTTCGAGCGCCTGCAGGCGCTCGGGGTCGACCAGGTGGTGCTCGACCTGCAGGCCGTCGAGGGCGATATCCGCGCCGTCCTCGACCGGTACGCCGCGGCGCTCGCGGCGCTTTAGCGCTGGCCGGACGGCTGGTCAGCCCCGCTGATCAGGCCGCCGGGTCGGCTCGGCTCGGCCGCGGCCGGCTCGGTTACCGGCGGGGCCGGGCGCCAGGAGGTGAGCAGGGTGAGGGCGGCGCCGATGCCGCCGGCCCCGACGCAGACCGCGTAGGCCACCCAGCCGCTGATCGGGTAGCCGGCCACGTGGTCGAGGGACAGCCATCCCGCCCCCGATTCCGGCGAGCGCGACCGCCACGACGCAGATCATCAGCACGTACTCATACCCCTGGCCCGGGCCGGAAGATGAAGAACCCGTTCTTGAGGTGGGCGGTGACCAGGGCCACCAGCATGGTGCCGAGGACGCCGGCCGCCGCCAGCGGGGTGAGCAGCCCGAGCAGCAGCAGCACGCCTGAGCCGATTTCGGTGAGGGTGGCCACGTAGGCGTGCACCCAGGCGGGCCGCATGCCGATGGAGGCGAACCAGCGGGTGGTGCCCGCGATCTTGCCGCCGCCGAACGCGTGGTTCCAGCCGTGGGCCAGCATGGTGATGCCGAGAACCGCCCTCAGCAGCAGCGCGGCGATGTCTACCGGGTGCACGAGCCCCTCCAGTTCCGATCGAGCTCGGCTGCGCGAGGTCTGGCCGTGAATTAACCCGACCAGTCGCCAGTCCATCGGCGACAGGCATCACGTGCTCAGCACTGCGTTGCAGTCTGTCGTGTTTACTATCTGAGCTCAGAGCCTGTTCGAGATCGGAGGCTGCGGGTGACGGCGGATTTCGCCGAGCGGTACGGCCCGGTGGCGCTGGTGACGGGCGCGTCATCCGGAATCGGGTACGCGTTCGCGGAGGAACTGGCTTGCCGGCGGCCTCGACCTCGTGGTGACGGCACGGCGGCTGGACCGGCTGGAGGAACTGGCCACCCGGCTGACCCGGGAGCACCGAATCACGGTGACGACCTGCCAGTCCGATCTGGCGGACCCGGAGGCGCCCCGGCGGCTGGCGGAGTTCACCGCGGCCATGGACGTCGGGCTGGTCATCAGCAACGCCGGATTCGGACTGCGCCGGGCACCGCACGAGGCACACGACGCGGCGGCGCTGACGGAACTCCTGATGGTGAACTGCCACGCTCCGTCGGCGCTGGCACACAGCTTCATCCCCAGGCTGCGGGCGCGCGGCAGGGGCGGCTTCGTCTTGACCAGCTCCGTCGAGGGCGCACTCGGCGGGCCTTATTCCGCCGCCTACTCGTCGAGCAAGGCGATGGTGACCGCGCTCGGCGAAGCCCTGTGGGGAGAGCTGGCGGAGACGGGAATCGATGTGCTGACGCTGTGCCCGGGCAAGACGGTTTCAGAAGCGCTGGTCAAGCAGGGCTTCGACCCGTCCATGCTGGATGACGCCATGCCCGCCCGCGAGGTCGCGCGGCTGGCACTCGACCACATCACCGACGGCCCGACGTACATCTCGAGCGAGTACTACGCCACGATGATCGGGCAGTTGTCCGCCCTTCCCCGCCGCCAGGCGCTGCTTGCGTCGGCTGCCGCGATGAAGAAGCACATGGCCGCGCGAGACGCCTCCTTATTCCGCGAAGGCCTCGGCGGCGTCGGGTCGCCGTGACCGCGAGGAACGGTCTGATCGAACGGATGTTCGGTGGGGCGGCCTCCTGAAGATCGATGTCAGCGGCCCGCACGCCAGTGCACCATCTCCGGCGCATCCGCGGAGGTGCGCTTCCCGGTCAGCGGAACGGCGCCATTGAGCCGTCGTACATCGCAAGATAGGTTACTAGTGAAACTAAGCGAATGGAAGCCTGGATATCGGAGGCAAAGGGGCGATCGCGATTACCGTCTGAAGCCACCGAGTCATTTGTGACACTTGCGTTCCACAAAGCCTGCCTAGGAACGTGCGCGACCAGGAAGGGACGTACATGACCGAGGCGATGCTCAACGGCAAGCCGGCGGCGCCGAGCTCCGCGGAGCTGATCAGCCGGGCGGAGTCGCTGATCCCGCTGCTGCGCGCGAACGCGAGCCTGGCTGAGCGGCTGGGCCGGGTGCCGGACGAGAACGTGGAGGCCATCGAGGAAGCCGGCCTGTTCCGGATGCTCATGCCGGCGAAACGCGGCGGCTACGGCACCGACGCCGCGACGGCGGCGGCCGCGATGACCCACATCGCCAGCGGCTGCCCGTCCACCGCCTGGGTCATGTCGATCTACAGCGGCATCGGCCGCATGGCGGAAAGCCTGCCCGAGGAGACGCTGGCCGAGATCTACGCCGAGCGGCCTAACGCCAAGTTCTCCGGCACCTTCGCCGCCGCGGGCGCGGTCTGCGAGGCGGTCGACGGGGGCGTCCGGATCCGGGGCCGGGGACGCTGGCCGTTCAACAGCGGCTGCCACCACGCGGACTGGGACCTGCTGCGCGTCTCGATCGAGGAACGCGACGGAACCACCTCGGACGCGTTCTGCCTGATCCCGCTGTCGGAGCTGACGATCGCCGACGACTGGCACGTGATGGGCGCGGCGGGCACCGGGAGCAACTCGGTGGAGTGCGGTGAGCTGTTCATCCCCGAGCACCGGGTCTCGCGCCGGATCGCCGACGCCTTCAAGGCGCTGCAGGTCGGCGACAGCGGCTACGCGTTCACGGCGGCGCTGCCGCTCGGCATGGCCCGCTACGCGCTTGAGGCATTCCACGACCTGGCGAAGAACCGGGGCATCAGGATGCTCGGCTACGAGAGAATGTACGACTCCGCCGATCGTCCAGACGGCGATCGCCACCGCGCACACCAACATCAAGATGATCGAGTCCTACCAGCACTGGGTGCTCTCGACACTCCAGCCGGGCGCCGAGCGGATCACCGATCCGATGCTGACCGGCGCCGGCGGACCCAGTGCTACAAGCTGGCGCGGGAGGCCATCGAGCGGCTCTTCGATGTCTGCCCGACGGACGAGATCCGGCTGGACCGGCCCATCCAGCGGCTGCTGCGGGACCTGCTCGCGTTTACCCACCAGGGCGCCATGGCGCCGTACGTGAACTGGGAGCGCTACGGGCGGCACCTGGTCGGCGCCAGTGGCGGCTCCATCCTCCCGCCGAGTCAGCGCGGCAGCTGAGGCTGACCAGACCAACCGTTCAGTCGCTGTCTCCAGGCACGACCCCGTCCTCGTGCGCCATCCAGTGCACGAAGCGGTGCAGCGGGTACATGGCGTCGTGCGGGTTGCCGATGGTGCTCGGCCCCGCCTCGCCCAGCCGGACGATGCGCTGGGCGCCGCCGCTCGCGAGCCGGTCGCGATAGTCGGCCATGCGGTCGAAGCGGATAGAACCCGACCGTCTGCGTCGCCACGTTGACGTACTTCGCGGCGTCGTCGAGCGAGTCCACCCGGACCACGTTGGCGGTCTTGTTGATCGGGTGGAAGTCCACCGGCTCGTCCGAGCGGATGACCAGTCCCTTGCCGTCGGTCTTGCCCCAGACGCGGAACTCGTCGTCGAGCATCATCAGCATCTCGATCTGCTCGCGCAGGTCCATGTCGAGCGGCCGGGCGTCGCCCGAGGCGGCCGCCTTCTCGACGATGCGCGCGTGCAGCCGCTCGCAGAACCGGTCCGCGTCGTCGCTGGTCCGCCTCGACGAAGATGAAGCGGCTGGCGACGCAGGCTTCCTGGTTGAGCATCATGACGTCGGTGGCGGCGAGGTCGGCGGCGAGGTCGAGCGCCTCGTCGCGAGGCGAAGCTTCCCGGCCGACCATCGAGATCGAGGTCTTGGGATCGAACGACACCAGCTGGAAGCCGGGCCCGAGGTACTTGATCACGTTGTTGATCGCATCGCCGCCGCCCCAGGCGACGATCTTGTCGAAATACTGCGGGCGGTAGAGCGCCCGCTCCACCGCGTCGTCGCCGCCGCGCCAGTAGACCGCCGACATCGACTTCACGATCGGATGGTCGGGGTCGATCTCCGCCATGGTCCGCAGGATGGCGACCGTGGTGAAGGGATCGCTCGAGGACATCTTGAACAGGTTGACCGCCTTGACCATCGCGCCCTGGGCGATGGACTTCACCGCGACGCCCGGGGAGTTGCCCGGCAGCACGTGGATCAGCCGGGGCGCGAAGGCGCGGACGAAGCTCTTGCGCCCGGTGAAGTCCTGCTTGGGCACCCACTCGTCGAGCGCCTTGGGATCGGGGAAGTTCTGCTCGACCACCGTTTGCAGCAGCCGCTTGTCGAGATAGGCGGCCGCGCCCTTGACCTGCGCTTCCAGCACGGCGCGCGGCAGCACGTGGGTGGCGGCCATGCGGTCGATGCATTCCTGCACGAACGGGTTGCCTGGGTCGCGGAGCCGCTGGCCGGTCTCGACGAGGAAGTCGATGATCTCCGCCAGCGGGACGTTGAGCAGCGGCGGCACCTCGGTGCGCGGGTGCACCGCCCGGTCCAGGTCGATCCGCGGCGTCGCGAAGGTGACGCCCAGGTCGCGCGAGCGGTGCAGGGCATCCTGGCCCTCGACCAGTTCGCCGCGCAGGAAGAACGGCGCGGAGACGACCGCATCCGCGGGCTTCAGGTCGGTGTTGATCGCGTTCATGACAGACCTCGCACATAGGCGTCGACGGTGCCGGCGCAGCCGATCTTGTCGTCGCCTTCGAGGTCCGCGTAGCGGACGATGTTGTCGCGGATCGACGGGCCCTTGCAGCCACAGGCGCAGGGACTGAAATCGAGCGAGATCTTGTCGCCGGTGATGACTCCGCCCCAGCGCCCGTCGAGCGAGAGGTCGAAGAAGGCGGCGCGGCCCTCGATCTCGCCGGTCTCGTGCGGCAGCAGGGTGTCGCCCTCCTTGTCCAGGATGAACGGCACGATCCACGGCGGCACGTGATAGCGGTCGCCTCGCTGGCACTTGGGCATGCCGGAATTGAGTTCCTGCATGGAGTAGTTCTGGAAGTTCCGGTTGGCCGGGATGTTGAAGGTCTCGTGGACGAACTCCTGGTAGTCCGGCGGCAGCTGCGCGCGCTTGAGCCCGCCGCCGACGTAGATGCAGTTGTCGGGGTGGAAGTCCTTGGCGGAGTAGCCCATGTCGCGGACGATCTTGGCCACCTGGTACAGCGCGTTCCACAGCCCCGAGATGTAGAGCTTCTCGTCGCGGTACTTGATGAGCGCCTCGGCGCCCGCGATCATCGCCTGGTCGAGCGCTTCCTGCCGCTCCCTGGAGGTCTGCTCGAAATCGGCGAGTTCCTCGGGCCGCGCGGTGCCGTCGGCGATCTTCTTGCGCAGCACGACCATCTTGGTCAGCGAGCCGACGGTGATCGGCGGGATCGGCAGCCGGAAGCGCTCCCTGGCCGGGTCGCCGAAGGCCGCCTGCTGCGCCTCGGCCGATGACCAGGTTCTTGGGGACGGCGGCGATGGGCGCGAGGCCCATCATCCGCCGGTCGCGGGCCGGCTGGACGCCCGAGCCCCAGGAGAAGACGTCGACCGTGTCCGTGCGCGACCAGTCCATGTCCTTGTCGCGAGGCGAGCAGCATGGCCGACTTGCCGGTCGTGCCGCTGGAGCAGGAAACGTAGTGCCCCTTGGCCTGCAGCCGCTCGATCCAGTCGTCGATGTCGGTGATGTCCGAGGTCTCGATCGGGCTGATCGGATAGGGCGAGACCGTGCCAAGCCACTTGCCGAGCACGGTCCCACTTCTCCTCGATCAGGAAGCTCTCCGGGATAGCTCTTGTAGACGGTGTGCGGGAACAGCAGCGGCACCATGTCCTCGCGGCTGCGGATCTCGGTGATGCCGGCCTCGCGGGCCCGGTGGCCGAGCAGCTTGATGCGGTCCTTGCGCTCCTGGAACCGCTCGTTAAGCGCCTCGACCTGCGTCTCGCGCAGCTCGGCGGCGGAGTAGTCGAAGCGGTCCTCAGCGGCGACCAGCCGCGTCAGCTTCTCGGTTGCCGGGCTCACTGGGTCATCCTTCCGTGGGTGCCGTCGCCGGACTAGACAAATGGCACCTTGTGCGTATCATTATGACTGAATCTGGCGACAACGCAAGAGGCGATTTCGGCGAGGCGGGACTTGACGAACGCAACCTCCACCATGCGCCGCGGGGCCGGGCGGCCCACCCGCGAGCAGGCCGAGGCGCGCCATGAGGAACTGCTCGACGCCGCGCTCGACCTGTTCCTTGAGCACGGTTTCGAGCTGACGACGATCGAGATGATCGCCGCCCGCGTCAACATGACCAAGCGCACGGTCTACGCCCGCTACGCCGACAAGGCCGTCGCTGTTCCGCGCCGCGGTGCAGCGCGCCATCGAGCGGCAGATCGTGCCGCAGGACGTGCTCGACGGGCTTCGACCAGGGCGACCTGGCCGCAACGCTTGAATCGGTCGCGCGGCTGCGCATCGGCCAGGTGATGACGCCGAACGGCCTGCGCCTGCAGCGCATCATCAACACCGAGAGCTACCGGTTCCCCGAGATCTTCACCGCCAACTTCGAGCAGAGCGCCAAGCCGGTGCTTGACTTCGTCGCCGGCGTGCTCGATCGCGCCATCGCCGCCGGGACAGATCTCCCCCACCGACTCCGGCTTCGCCGCCTCCGCCTTCATGAGCATGGTGGTCGGCGGCCAGGTGCGCGCGATCGTCAGCGGCCGCGTGCCGACGCGCGCGGAACTGGACAGGAGAATCAACTTCACCGTTCGGCTGCTGCTCGATGGTCTTCGGCCGCGCGGAGACGAAAGGGAGGAAGCACCGTGACAATCGATGCGGAGCGGCGGGTCGCGCTCGTCACCGGAGCCAGTTCGGGGATCGGGAAGTCGACCGCGGTCAAGCTCGCAGCGCTCGGCTGGCAGGTGATCGGCGTCGGCCGCGACCCGCAGCGCAGTGCCGCCGCCGAAGCGGAGATCGCCGCGGCGGCGCCTGACGGGCGGCTTCACGCATGGTGCGCGCCGACTTCACCCTGATGGCCGAGGTCAAGCGCGTGGCCGACGAGGTGGGCGAGCCGCACCGGGCGTCTCGATGTCCTCGTCAACAACGCGGGCGGCGTGCGGGACCGGCAGTACATCACCGCCGAAGGCACCGAGGCGACCTTCGCCGCCAACCATCTCGCCCCCTTCCTGCTGACGCGGGAGCTGATGCCGCTGCTCAAGGCGAGCGCGGCCAGCCGGCCGCCGGGAACGACACGGGTGATCGCCGTGTCGTCGAGCGCGCACCGCATGATCGACGCGCTTGACTGGGACGACCTGCAGAGCCTCGGCGGCTTCCAGCCCGCCTTCGCCTACGGCCGGGCGAAACTCGCCAACATCCTGTTCACCCGCGAGCTGGCGCGCCGGGCCGAGCCGGACGGAATCGTCGCCCAGGTCATGCACCCCGGCCGTGGTCGCCAGCAACTTCGCCTCGCACGGAGACGAGGGAATGCGGGCGTACATGGCCTCGGCTGACACCGTGTCGCCGGACGAGCCGGCGGAAACGCTGACCTGGCTGGCCACCGAGCCCGAGGGAGGCCACCCCGGCGGCCGCTACTTCTACCAGAAGGCGGAGGAAACGCCTTCCGCCGCCGCGCAAGACGATGCCGCCGCCAGGCGCCTGTGGGCGGAAAGCGAGACGCTGCTAGCCAAGCTCGGCTTCTAACGCGACGCCTCGCCATGGCGCTATATGTGCGAAATATCCCTGACTGCTATCGTTCCTCCATCAAAAATCGAGGCGGCGGGGAGAGGTTCAGCATGACGGGCGGGACGACGGCATACCCATGCCAGAACTGCGGGTCCACCATGGCCTGGGATCCGGCCGCCGGGGTGATGGCGTGCGACCACTGCGGGAACCGGCAGGCCGTGGCGCCCGCGGGCACAGCCGTGCGGGAACACGCGTTCGCCGAACTCGCCAGCCTGCCTGCCAAACCGGTCGCCAAGCTCGGCACGGCCTTCGCCTGCCCGAACTGCAGCGCGCACACGGAAAGCGACCTGCTGTCGGCGAACTGCCAGTTCTGCGGGACGCCGCTCGTCGCTGACCCTGCTGCCATCGAGCGGGTCGCGCCCGAGGCAGTCGTGCCGTTCGGCATCAGCAAGCAGCAGGCAGGCGATGCGCTGAAGAAGTGGACGTCGTCGCGCTGGTTCGCGCCTGGCAGCCTCAAGAAGGTGTCAAGCGCGGAGACGTTCACCGGCAGCTACCTGCCGTTTTGGACCTACGACAGCAATACCGTCTCCGACTACACGGGCGAGCGCGGCGAGCACTACTGGGTCACCGAGACCTACACCACGCAGGTCAACGGCCAGCAGGTCACCCAGACCCGGCAGGTCCAGCACACCCGGTGGCACCCCGCGCAGGGCAGGGTCAGCCGGTTCTTCGACGACGTACTCGTCCCCGGCACGACCAAGGTCGAGACGAACCTGATCGGCAAGCTCGAGCCATGGGAACTCCAGACGGCGACGCCCTTCCAGCAGAACTACCTGGCCGGCTTCCAGACCGTCCGGTACGACATCGAGCCCGAGCAGGGCCTGGAGTCGGCGAAGGCGCAGATGGCCCCGGTGATCGAGAACGACTGCCGGGCCGACATCGGCGGCGACGAGCAGCGCGTCCACACCGTCAACACCGCCTACTACGACCTGGCGTACAAGCTCATGTTCCTGCCGGTGTGGTTCCTCAGCTACCGGCACGCTGGCAAGCTGTTCCAGGTCATGGTCAACGCCCACACCGGCGAGGTCGTCGGCCACCGCCCCTACAGCGCAATCAAGATCACCCTGACGATCCTGGCCGTCCTGATCGTCATCGTCGGCATCGTCCTGGCCGCCAACTCTCACTGAGCGCCCGGAACGCGCCGGTCCTGCTAGGCCGGATCACCGACCTCTGGGTGCTGCTGATCGGGGCGGCCTTGCTCGGCAGTTACTTCATCGGGCTGGCCGCCCGCTAGCCTCTACCGGGAAGTGCGCCGGACCGCGCCAGCACCCGCGCGGCGAGCACCTGATCGTAGGACGCGGTGAACCGGGCAAGCAGGGCACCGAACTGCCGCAGTTCGGCCGGTGTCCACCCGTCAAGCACCTGGGCGTAGAAGCCGGCGCGAGCCCGGTCATGCTCGGCCGTCGCCGCCTGGCCGGCCGGCGTGAGGGCCAGGACCGAGGCGCGGCCGTCGGCCGGATCGGAACGCCGCTCGAGCAGGCCCGCCGCCACCAGCGAGGCGGTCTGCCTGCTGACCGTGGACAGGTCAGAATGCACGCTCGCGGCGAGGGCCGTCGCCCGCATCGGTCCCAGCTCGGCAACGGTCCGCAGCAGCAGCCGGGTGGCTGACTCCACGTCGCTGCGGGAATTGGCCTCCATCCGGGCCGCGGACTTGCGAACGGTGCTGAGCAGGTCAAGCACGTTGTCGGCGACCATTTCCACCTCGGCCGCCCAGCCGGGTGCACCCGGCGATTGCGCGACCTGCTCGCGATCAGGCATCGTTTCCTCTTTTGCTGGGGCTACACAACTGATGGTACTATACAACAAAATTACTTGCATAATAAAACTGCTTGTGTAAACCAAGCAGTTTCCCGCGGCGACGACTGCCTACCAACCCAGCGGAGACCTCGTGAGCACGACTGACGCCCGGTCCAACGGCCACATACTCAAGGCACTCGCCGGCCTGCTGCTCGCGCTGTTCGTCTCCACGCTGAGCAGCACCGTCGTCGCCACCGCGCTCCCCCAGATGATGCATGCCCTGCACGGCTCGCCGACCCAGTACACCTGGGTGGTCACCGCGACCCTGCTGACCGCGACCGCCGCGACACCGATCTGGGGCAAGCTGGCCGACCTGTTCAGCAAGAAGCTCCTGATCCAGGTCGCCGCCGCGATCTTCATCGCCGGCTCTGTCGCCGCGGGCGTGTCGGGGAACGCCGGAGAGCTCATCGCCGCCCGGGCGCTGCAGGGTGTCGGCGTGGGCGGGCTGCAGTCGCTGGTGCAGATCACCCTGGCCGCGATGATCCCGCCTCGCGAGCGCGGCCGGTACGCCGGCTACACGAGCAGCGCCACCGCGATATCGACGATCGGGGGCCCGCTGCTCGGCGGGTTCATCGTCGACACCTCGTGGCTGGGCTGGCGGTGGTGCTTCTTCATCAGCATCCCGTTCGCGATCCTGGCGCTGATCATCGTCCAGCGCACCGTCCGGCTGCCGGCGACGCGCCGCAACAACGTCAGGATCGACTACGGCGGCGCCACCCTGATCACCGGCAGCGTCAGCCTGCTGCTGATCTGGGTCTCGTTCGTCGGCGGCTCATTCGCGTGGGCTTCCTGGCAGACCGCCGCCATGACGGGCGCCACGCTGGTCCTGCTCGCCTGGGCGGTATGGACGGAGACCCGGGCGGCGGAGCCGATCGTCCCGCCGCGCATCATCCGGCAACGGACCACCATGCTGGCCATCCTTGGCAGCCTCGCTGCCGGCACCGCCATGTACGGCGCCTCGGTCTTCCTTACGCAGTACTTCCAGACCAGTCGCGGCCGCACCGCCGCCCAGGCCGGCCTGCTCACGATCCCGATGATGGCCGGCATCCTGGTGGTCTCCACCGTCGCCGGGGCGCTGATCAGCCGCACCGGCCGGTAAAGCCCTTTCTCGTGGCCGGCACGCTGAGCCTCGCGGCGGGATTCGGCGGACTCAGCCTGATCAACGAGCACACGTCGTTTGTCTTCATCGGCGTCGCCATGGTGCTGGTCGGCGCCGGCGTGGGCATGACCGTGCAGAACTTCGTGCTTGTGGTGCAGAACTCGGTACCGCTCAGCGACATCGGCGCGTCAAGCGCGACCGTGTCTTCTTCCGCTCGATGGGCGGGACGATCGGCGTCGCCGTGCTCGGCGCCGTCCTAGCGCGGCAGGTGTCTAGCGGTATCGCGGGCGGCGCCGCTCCTGCGGCCGCGTACGGCACCGCGACCGGGCATATCTTCGCGATCTCGGCCGCCGTGGCGCTGGTCGGCGTGCTGGCAGCGGTCCTGCTCAAGCCGGTGACGCTGCGCGGCAGCCATCAGCTGGCCGACCCGGTCAAGGCGGTCACCGTCGCCGCCGGCACGGCCGAGGCCGTGCCGGCGGCGGACTACGCGGAACCGTGAGTCAGGCCGGCGGCGCTAGCTGAGGCGGGGCCCAGCCGATGTACTCGTCGGCCCGGCGGCTGAACAGCCACTTGCCGCCGGCCTGGCGGAACACGTCGTAGTAGCGGGCGACGATCTGGACCGACCACGCGCCGCCGTCGCCCTGGGCGATGAACACCACGTCGGTGGTGGCGCGGGCCTCCTCGTCGTTCCAGTCGGTGATCACGACGTTGACCGGCATGTGGCGCTGCAGCCCCTTGGGCTTCCAGTTGTCCCAGGCGGCCCGGATCGCGTCCGCGCCCTCGAAGACGCCCATCCCGGGGACCTCGAGCACCGCGTCCGGCGTGTAGAGCGCCATGATGCCGTCGGTGTCGCCCGCGTCCTGGTGCTGCGCGTGCGCGGCGACGGCGGTGTAGACGCCCGCGAACACCTCCGCGTAGCTCGTCATCGGCGCCCCCTACTTGATCGCGACCGGGCTGAGCGGCGTGCCGACCGCGCCGGTGACCAGCAGGCCGTTGGCGACGAAGAGGAACTCCCACACCCCGTCGGCCTCGCAGTCGGCCTTCAGCGCCTCGAAGTCGAACATCTCGCCCAGGGTCAGCCCGATGTCCCTGATCATCACCTGGTGCACGGGGATGGTGGAGCCGGGCACCGGGGTGGGCCAGACCTCGCCGTTGGACTGGTCGAGCGCCAGCGCGGCGATCTCGCTGTCGTGGATCCACCGGCACAGGTCCAGGCCGGGACCGGCCGTCGGGCCCACGTACTTCTGCCGGTCGCCCTCGCGGAAGTACTTGGTCCAGCCGGTGCGGATGCACGCGATGTCGCCGGACTCGACGCGCACCCCCTGCCGCTCCTGGGCCGCCTCGACGTCCGCCGTGGTGATCTCGTAGGAGTCCGGCAGCACCTCCACGCCCTTCAGCCCGGCGATGTCGAGCAGCACGCCGCGGGAGACGAGCTTGGTGGCCACCTGGGCGATGTCGTTCCTGGAGGCGCCCTGGAAGTTGTTGAGCGCCCGGGCGGGCATCCCGTTGTAGAAGTAGCCGTCGTAGCCGACGTGGGCCAGCCCGTCCCACTGGGTCGAGGCCTGCAGCCCCATGATGATGACGTCGTCGGCGGCGATCTGGCCGTCCTTGGAGGAGGCGGTGTCCGACGGCAGCAGGGTGAACAGGTGGTGCGGGTTGCGCCGCCAGCCGCCGGGCGGGAACGGGCCGTCCTTGTCGAACGGGATGCCGCAGTCGATCGTCTTGCCGGTGCGCACCATCTTGGCCGAGGCGACCAGCTTCTCCGGGGTGATGAAGTTGAGCGTGCCGATCTGGTCGTCGGCGCCCCAGCGGCCCCAGTTGCTCAGTTCCTTGCCGAGCTCGTGGTGCGGCCACACGGTGGTGTCGGTCATCTTTGGCCTTCCTCTCAGAATCGGTGTGACATGTAGCGGGCCGACCAGTTCAGCGTGCTGGTGGGCACGTAGTAGCCGGCCTCGTCGTTGATCGCGGCCCAGTTGGCGGCGACGTCCTCGATCGTCGGCGCGACGTCGTCCGGGTGCAGGTAGCCGTCGGTGGAGGCGACGAAGAGCCGGGCGAACCGCCCGCCGCCGGCCAGGTAGATCCCGGCGCTGACCGGGCAGCTCTCGTGGGCGAGGAAGGCGGCCATCGGGGCGACAAGCTCGGGCTCCATATGCGGTGGCGGGCCGGCGGGCCGCGCCGCGCGCAGCTGGTCCATCCCCTCGGACGGGTCGCCGGCCATCCGGGTCCACGCGTTGGGCGCGATCACGTTGACCTTGATGTCGTGCTCGCCGGCGGACTGGGTCATGGCCTGCGCCATGCCGATCATGGCGGACTTGGCGGTGGCGTAGCTGAGGTTGTCTGGCATGCCGAACATCCCGGTGGATCCGGTCAGCACCACCCGGCCGTAGTTCTGCGCCAGCATGTGCGGCCAGGCGGCCCTGGTGACGTTGAAGGTGCCGCGGACGTGGACCGCGAGGATCGCGTCGAGCACGCTGACGTCGACATCGGGCAGGCCGCCGTAGATGACGTTGCCCGCGTTGTTGACCACGATATCGACCCGCCCGAACTCACTCGACGGCCGCGTCGACCACCGCCTGGCCGCCGTCGACGGCGGACACGTCGCTTGAGTCGGCGATCGCGGTGCCGCCGGCCGCGTTGATCTCGTCGGCCACCTGCTGCGCGGGCCCGGGATCGTGCCCGGTTCCCTTGGTGCTTCCGCCGAGGTCGTTGACCACCACCTTGGCGCCGCGCTCGCCGAGCAGCAGCGCGTAGGCCCGGCCGATGCCGCGGCCCGGCGCCGGTGACGACGGCGACCCGGCCGTCGAATCCGAACGGGGCGTGCTCATCCCTCTTCCTGACCGGGGAAGAAGCCGGCGTAGTCGCCCTTCGCCGCGGTCTCCATCATTTCCAGCATCTTGGGCCGCCCGAGGGAGTTGAGCAGGAAGGCCTTGGCCTTGCCGGGGATGTTGCTGCCGAAGAAGTAGCTCAGCTCCTTGAACGGCGACATGGTGTACGCCGCCTCGTTGACCATCGTGGTCCACTCGTCTTCCAGCGCCTTGGGCGCTTCGATCACCGGGTGCCCGTGCTCGCGGGCGAAATCGATCAGGCCGGCGATGAAGTCCGACTGGTCGCCGTTGTACCGCGGGTTGTTGCCCGCCCCGCCGTGCGGCCCGCCGGGGAAGAAGAAGTTCGGGAAGTGATGGGCCATGATGCCGAGAGCGGTGAGCGGCCCGTCGGCCCAGTACTCCGCCAGCGGCAGGCCGTCCCGGCCGACGATGCCGATCCGCTTGAGCGCGCCGGTGCCGAAGTCGAACCCGGTGGCCCAGACGATGATGTCGAACTCGCGCAGCCCGTCGGCGGTCTCGATGCCGGTCTCGGTGACCGCCGTGATCGGCGTCTCCTTCAGGTCGACCAGCGAGACGTTGGGCCGGTTGTACGCCTCGAAGTAGCCGGTCACGTACGGGGGGCGCTTGCCCGCGTAGCCGTGGTCCTTCGGTATCAGCTTCTCCGCCGTCGCCGGGTCCTTGACGACGGCGCGGATCTTGTCGGCGACGAACTTCGACCACTCGGCGTTGGCGGCCGGGTTCATCGTCATGTCCCGGTAGTTGCTGATGATCTTGCCGAACCCGCCGAGCTGCCAGGTCCGCTCGTAGAACGCCTGCCGCTCTTCGGCCGAGTCGTCGAAGGTCATCTTGTCCGAGGGCTGGTGCAGGAACCCGGACGCCGACTTGTCGACGGTCTCCTTGATCGACTTGAAGCCCGCCTTCAGCTCGGCCTGTTCCTGCGGGGTGACCGGCCGGTTGTTGAGCGGGGTGGCCCAGTTCGGCGTGCGCTGGTACACGGTCAGCGACGCGACCTCGGGGGCGATGACCGGGATGACCTGCACGCCGCTCGACCCGGTGCCGATGACCGCGACCCGCTTGCCCTTGAAGTCCACCTCCGTCTTCGGCCACAGGCCGGTGTGGTAGGACTCGCCGCGGAAGCTCTCCCGCCCCGGGACATCGGGATAGAACGGGGCCGACAGCACGCCGGTGGCGGCCACCACGTAACGCGCCCTGGCGGTGTACCCGTCGTGCGCCGTGACCTGCCAGGTCGACGATTCGGAGTCCCAGACGGCGGACGTGACCCTGGTGCTGAACCGGATGTGGCGGCGCAGGTCGAACTTGTCCACCACGTGGTTGAAGTAGCGCTCGTTCTCCGCCTGCCCGGCGAAGTGCTCGGACCACTCCCACTCCTTGAACAGCTCCTCAGAGAAGAAGTACCCGTAGGTGTAGCTCTCGGAGTCGTAGCGCGACCCGGGGTAGCGGTTCCAGTACCAGGTGCCGCCCACGCCGGTGCCGGCGTCCACCAGCTGCACCGAGTAGCCCGCCTCGCGGGCCAGGTACAGCTGGTAGATGCCGGTCACGCCCGGCGCCGACGATGAGGATGTCGACGTCCGCGGTCTGGTCCGAACCCATTGGTGATCTCCCTCTCACAGCTGCACAACGATGGTCTTGGTGGCGGTGTAGGCGTCGAGCGCCTCGATGCCCTTCTCGCGCCCGTAGCCCGACTTGCGGAAGCCGCCGAAGGGCAGTTCCACCCCGCCGCCGGCCCCGTAGGTGTTGACGTAGATCTGCCCGCCGTCGACCTGCGCCGCTACCCGGTGCGCGCGGCCCAGGTCCGTGGTCCAGACCGCGCCGATCAGCGCGTAGTCGGTGCCGTTGGCCAGCGCGACCGCCTCCTCCTCCGAGCCGAAGGTGGTGACGGTGATCACCGGGCCGAAGATCTCCTCCTGGGCGATCCTGGCGGCCGGGTCCACGCCGTCGATCAGCGTGGGGTTGAAGTAGGCGCCGCCGGCTGATGCCGTCCGGCTCGGCCACGGTGCCGCCGTAGACGATGTCGGCCCCCTTGGCTTCGTCAAGGGCGGACTCGACGTAGCCGCGCACCCGGTCCTGCTGCTTGCGGGACACCAGCGGGCCAAGGTCAGGATCGGTGATGCCGGGGCCGATGGTCACCGCGCCGAAGCGATCGGCGATGCGCTGCAGCACCTGGCCATGCACCCGTTCGTCTACCAGCAGCCGCGACCCGGCCGAGCAGGTCTGCCCGGCGTTCTGCAGGATCACGTTGGCCGCCGTCGTCGCCGCCCGCTCGACGTCCGCGTCGGCGAACATGAGGTGCGCCGACTTGCCGCCGAGCTCAAGCGTCACCGGCGCCACCCGCCTGGCGGCGGCGCCCGCGATCAGGCTGCCGACCTCGGTGGAGCCGACGAAGCTGAGGTGGTCGACGTCCGGGTGGGCGGCGAGGGCGGCGCCGGCCTCCGGCCCGAGCCCGGTGACCACGTTGACCACGCCCGGCGGCAGGCCCGCCGCGATCGCCAGCCGGGCGAGGTAGACCGCCGTGCGCGGCGTCTCGTCGGCCGGCTTGAGCACCGCGCAGTTCCCGGCGGCGATGGCGGGCGCCACCGCCCGGCCGAACAGCTGCATCGGGTAGTTCCAGGCGACGATGTGGCCGGTGACGCCGAGCGGCTCGCGGCGGGTGTACACGTGCAGGTCCGGCCGCAGCGGGATGCTCAGGCCGTAGTACGACTCGATGACGTGGCTGTAGAAGCGGAAGTAGCGGGCGCACACCCGCGCGTCGTTGCGCGCCTGCGACAGCGGCTTGCCGCTGTCCTCGCTCTCCAGCCGGGCGAGCGTCTCGACCTCGCCGTCGATCAGGCCGGCCAGCCGGGACAGCAGGTCAGAGCGCTGCTCGGGGGTGGTGGCCCGCCACGCCCGGCTGGCGCGGCGGGCCGCCGCCACGGCCTGGTCGATCTCCTTGTCCCCCGCCCGCGCCACGTCGCCGAGGGTGGCACCGGTCGACGGGTCGATGTTCGGGTACGTCTGCGCCGATCTCACCGGGGCCCCGTCGATGAAGGACTCGGTGACCCGCTCCGCTGCGGGGGACACTGTCATGGTCTCGCCTTCCTGCTGCTGTGGGCCTCGGGCCGCTGCGTCGGGCGCTCAGGCGCGGGGGTCGCCGGGCACCAGGTGGGTGGTGAAGCCCCAGGGGACGTTGATGCTGGTGTCCGGGTCGGTCACCAGGAAGTCCTCGGTGCGCGAGCGGATGCCGACGCCCTGGGACTTCAGGTGCTCGGCGGCGCGGTCCAGGTCGGCGACCTTGAACGTGAGCGAGTGGTAGGTGTCGTTGGGGGCGGTCGTGGTCCAGTCGGCGTAGGCGGCGGTGCCCTGGTCGGGCACCGCGACCTGCAGCACCGAGTCGGCCAGGGCCACGTAGCTGGCGGCGGCGCCGATCACCTCGTCGCGCCCCTCGTGGAAGACGGTGCCGCCGAGCGCGTCGACCAGCGTGTGCAGCGCCCGCTTCGGGTTGTCGGTGAGCAGCGTGTGGTAGGCGCACCGCTGCAGGCCGAGCGGTCCCTCGCCGGCCGCGGGCAGCGGTCCAGCCGGGCGCGTTGCGGTGGTCCAGCTTGAACGGGAAGTCGGGCAGGAACTCGTGCCGCAGCCCGGCCGACTCCGGGGTGGTGAAGTAGATCGGCATCGCACCGCTGCCGGCCGACCGCGGCGCCGTCTCGCCCTCGGCGGGCTTGCCGAACTGGTCCACCATGGCGACGTCCGCGCCCCGCAGCGCCTGGTACACGGCCTCGGGGTTGTCGTCGAACCAGCCGATCGTCTTCAGGTGCGGCTTGTCCACCGACGCGTACTGCTGCACGCCGTTCAGCACGTACAGCGTCGGCTGGATGGTGTCCATCAGCACGTCCGCCATCGGGGTGAACGTCGAGTAGTTGGTGGGGTAGTTGCCGGTCTCCCGGCCCTTGAACGTCTCGTAAATGTTGGTGCTTGCGCAGCCGAACACCCGCTCGAACCAGGCCTCGACCTCGCCCAGGTCGGGGGCGTGGAAGCTGGGGTGGTACATCCGCGTGACGCGGAACTGCTCCGTCATGGTGACCTCCTCGTCGAAACGGTTACTTAGATTCCGGGCGCGCGATGCCGAGGTGCTCGCGCAGGGTCGTTCCGGTGTACTCCCGCCGGAACACGCCCCGCCGCTGCAGCTCGGGCACCACCATCCGGACGAACTCCTCGAACGCGCCGGGCAGGTGGGTGGCGGCGAGCACGAACCCGTCGCAACCGCCGGAGTTGAACCACTCCTCCATCTGGTCGGCGACCGACGTGGCGGTGCCGACGAAGCGCGGGCCCTGCAGCAGGGTGGCGCGGTGCGCGGCCAGGTCGCGGACGGTCACGTCGCGACCCAGGTGCTTGCGCACCCCCATGGACAGGCCGCGGATCCCCGAGCTCGCCGCCATCATCTCGTCGGTCACCACGTCGTCCAGGTCGTGCTTGGCGAAGTCGTAGTTGAGCAGCTCCGACAGCAGCGCGAGCGACGCGACCGGGTGCACGTAGGCGTTGAGGAACAGCCGCTCCTTCTCCTCGGCGATCGCCTGGGTCTCCCCCACGACCACGTACGCCATCGGGAGGATCTTGACGTCACCGGGGTCGCGGCCCGAGGCGGCGATCTGCTCCTTCTGCTCCCGGTAGTGCTGCTGCGCCACCGCGAGGCCTGGGTCGCCGGTGAAGACCATGTCGGCCCAGGCGGCCGCGAACTCCCGGCCGCGCCCGGACGAGCCTGCCTGCAGGATCACCGGCCGGCCCTGCGGGGTGCGCGGCACGGTCAGCGGGCCGCGGACGGAGAACCACTCGCCCTTGTGGTTGATCTCGTGGACCTTGTTCGGGTCGGCGAACTCGCCGGTCTCCTTGTCCATGATCAGCGCGCCGTCGTCCCACGAGTCCCAGAGCGCGGAAACGGTCTGCAGGAACTCGTCGGCCTTGTCGTAGCGCCGGTCGTGGTCCATGGCGGTCGACAGGCCGAAGTTCTGCGCCTCGGAGTCGTTGACCGAGGTCACCACGTTCCAGGCGGCGCGGCCGCCGGACAGGTGGTCGAGCGTGGCGAACGTGCGGGCCACGTGGTACGGCTGGTAGTAGGTCGTCGAGTAGGTGGCGCCGACGCCGATCCGTGAGGTGGCGCCGATGATCCCGCCGAGCACGGCGGTCAGGTCGAGCTTGACCGGCCGGGCGCCGTAGCGGACGGCCTCGGCCACCGAGTCGCCGTAGACGCCGGGCATCGCCAGCCGGTCGTCGAAGAAGACGCAGTCGAACTTGCCTTCCTCGAGCACCTTCCCGATCCGGGTGTAGTAGTCCATGGTGAGGAATCCCGAGGTCGGCCGACGGGTACCGCCAGGATCCGGAGTAGACGGTCACGTTGCCGGCCTGCATGAAGCCGACGAGGGTCATCTGGCGGGTCACGCGGGTAGCTCCTTCCCTGACAGGCCGAGCAGTTCGGCCCGGTTGGCGACCGTGGCGGCGTGCCGCAGGTGCGCGGCGTCGACCAGCATCCCGTCCAGGCCGCTGGCTCCCTTGCCCGCCGACTCGGCCGCCCGGTAGGCGGCCACCAGCCGCTCGGCGTGCGCGATCTCGTCCGGGGTCGGCGAGAACGCGGTGTTGGCGATCTCCACCTGGCTCGGGTGGATGGCCCACTTGCCGAGGAAGCCCATGGCGGCGGCGCGGTCGCAGGCGACCCGGTAGGCCTGCGGGTCCCGGTAGTTGGGGAAGGGCGCGTCGATCGCGTCGATGCCCGCCGTGCGCGCGGCGACCACGATCCGGGCCCGGGCGTAGTGCCAGATGTCGCCGGGGAACTCGACCAGGGGATCGAAGTTGGTGTCCACCCGCGCCCCCTGGGACGCGGAGAAGTCGCCGGCGCCGAAGATGATCGCCGCGAGCCGGTCGCTGGCGGTGGCGATCTCGTCCACGTGCTGCAAGCCCTCGGTCTCCTCGATGAGCACTTCAAGCTCGATCCGCTTGCGCCAGCCCGAGGGTCTCCTCCAGCTGGGTGAGCAGCGTGTCGACCCACCAGACGTCGCGCGCCCGGCGGACCTTGGGCACGATGATCACGTCAAGGGCTTCCCTGGCGATGGTGACGACCTCGATGACGTCGCCGTAGGCCCAGTGCGTGTCGATGCCGTTCATCCTGATCGCGCGGGTAGTGCGGCCCCAGTCGAGGTCGCGCAGCGCCCGGGCCGCCATGCCGCGCGCCTTCTCCCTGCATCGCGGGCGCGCAGGCGTCCTCCAGGTCGAGGAACACCAGGTCAGCGCCGGAGGCGGCGGCCTTGGCGAACATGTCCTCGTTGCTGGCCGGGGTGGCAAGCTCCGAGCGGCGCGGCCGCGGACTCGGTGCCATTCTTAGATCACTCCCTGTTCATGTAGCTCTTCCAGTCGGCCGCTGTCGAGGCCGAGTAGCTCACGGTAGACCTCGGCGTTGTGCTCGCCGAGCCGCGGGCCCAGGTGGCTGATGGCGCCCGGGGTGGCGGAGAAGCGGGGCACCGGTGCCTGGACCCGCATCGAGCCGAGTTCGTCGTCAGTCGACCGACGGGTAGACGCCCCGGGCCTGGAGCTGCGGATCGCCGAGCAGTTGCTCGGCGTCGTAGATGGGCGCGGCGGCGACGCCCGCCTCCTCGAAGACGGCCAGGGCCTCGGCGAGGGTGCGCTGGCCGATCCAGCCGGCCATGATCGCGTCGATCTCGGCCGCGTTCCGCAGCCGCTGCTGCGCCTCGGCGAACTTCGGGTCCTGCGGTCAGCTCCGGCCTGCCCACCGCCCGCAGCGCGCGCATCGCGATCGTCGGGGCGCTGCCTGACATCGCCAGCCAGCGGCCGTCGCTGGTCCGGTAGGTGTTGCGCGGTGCGCTGATGTCCCACCGGTTGCCGGTCCTGACCGGGATCGTGCCGAGCTGGTCGTAGGTCAGCACCGACTGCTCGAGCAGGCGGGCGAGCGGCTCGATCAGGTTGATGTCGATCAGCTGGCCGGTACCGCCGCGGGCGTCGCGGTGGTAGAGCGCCATCATCACCGCGTAGGTGGCGGTCAGCCCGGCCACGCCGTCCGCGAGCATGAACGACGGCAGGGTCGGCGGGCCGTCCGGCGTCCCCGTCAGGTGCGCGAAGCCGCTCATCGCCTCGCCGAGGGTGCCGAAGCCCGGGCCAGTCGGACTTGGGGCCGCCCGCGCCGTACCCGGTGACGTGCACCATGACAAGCCCGGGGTTGGCCGCGGCGAGGCTCTCGTACCCCAGGCCCCACTTGTCCAGGGTGGACGGCCGGAGGTTCATGATCACCACGTCGGCCTGCCTGGTGAGGATGCGCAGCAGGTCCCGTCCGGCCGCAAGCCGCAGGTTGAGGGTGACGCACTTCTTGTTGCGGGCCACGCTCTTCCACATCAGCCCGATCCCGTCCCGCTGCGCACCCCACTGCCGCAGCGGGTCGCCGCCGTCGGGCTGCTCGACCTTGATCACCTCGGCCCCCTGCTCGCCCATCCAGGTCGCGATCAGCGGCCCGGCCGCGAGGGTGGCCGCGTCGATCACCCGCAGGCCGGCGAGGGCACCGTCGGTCACTGGGAACTCCTTGGTCGGGGTGTCGCGATGGTCGCGGCAAGAGGGGGCAGGTCACGGCCGGGTTTCCCGGGGGCGGGCCGGTAGAGCCCGCGACGCGCAGTTCGGCGGGCACGAAGTGCGGGCCGGCCGCGGGTGGCCGGGTGCCGACCTCCCGGGCGTCGAGTGCGCACAGCAGCAGCCGGGCGGCGATGCGGGCCAGCCCGGCGTACTGGACCTGGATCATCGTCAGCGGCGGGTCGGCGAGGACGAACCACGCGGGATCGCCGTAGACCACCAGGGACAGGTCGTCGGGGAGACGGCGGCCGCTGCGACGGACCGCGTCGGCGGCGCCGACCGACAGCGAGCCGCTGCCGACCACCAGCGCGGTGAACGGGACGCCGCCGGCGAGCAGTTCGCAGGTCGCCGCCCGGCCGTTCTCCTGCGTCGGCTCGACCAGCCGCATGGTGATCCGGCGGGGATCGAGGCCGGCCCGGCGCGACGCCGCGCCGGATGCCGCGCAGCCGGATGGCCCCGTTGGACAGTTCCCTGGGGGTGCCCAGGTACGCGATCTCGGTGTGACCGAGCGCGGCCAGGTGCACGATGCTGTCGGCGAGCGCCTGCTCGTCGTCGCTCAGCACGCTGGGCACGTCGATCCCGGACACCCGGTGCAGTTCCACCACCGGGAGCTCGGCGAGCAGGTGCCTGGTCTCGTCGAGCAGGTGCGTGCTCGGCGCGATGACCAGCCCCGCGATCCTGGTTGCCCACCAGGTCGCGGAGCTGCTCGTACTCACGTTCGGCGTCGTTCTCGGTGATGGCCAGGATCATCTGGGTGCCGGCCGCGGACAGCAGCCTGGCGCACTCGGCGGCGACCGCCGAGTACGCCAGGGTGTCCACGTACGGGATGACGAATCCGACGAACGCGCGGCTGGTGCTCGCCGACAGCGCCCGGGCGAGGCGGTTGGCGACGTAACCGCGTGCCTCCGCGTGGGCCCGGATGCGGTCGGCGAGCTCCCGGCGAACCGAGGGGCTTCCGTTCAGCGCGCGGGATATCGTCGCGGTGGAGACGCCCAGGTCACTGGGCCATCTCCACCACGCCGACCGACTTACGCCGCCCGCGAGACGCCATCCGGCGGCTCCTTGATCGTCGTTTGCCGCATGACAGTCCTGCTAGGAGACGGCCATCTTGAGCGTCGAGACATTGTTAGGGCTGCAGTCGAAGGTGCCCGGTGCGGTCGGGTAGACCCGGTTCCACACGCCCTTCTGCAGCTGCACGAGCACCTGGCAGTTGGACCCAGCGTGGGCGCTGATGTCGGTCGCGCCGATGGTGCCCTGGGCGTTGAACGAGTGCTCGTCGTTGTTGAGCACGTTGAACAGCGCCGCGCGGTCCAGCGTCTGGCCGCTGGCGATCACCTTCTGCACCGCGTCCTGGAACAGCAGGGCCATGACGTAGGAGCCGAACGCGTTGTTGTTGAAGTTGCTCGCGCCGCCGACGTCGGTGATCAGCTTGTCCAGGGCCGGGTTGGCCTTCTGGTCGCTCAGGTACGGCAGCTCGAGCAGGCTCGCGTAGGTGCCGTCCACGGTCGCGCCGCCCAGCTGGGCGAAGGACGGGTCGTAGCAGCCCGAGTTGCACATCCAGACCTTGACCTGGTTGTTAACCCCCTGCAGCTTGGCTTCCTTGCGCAGCAGCACCATGCTCTGCGTGGTCGTGTCGTCATACACGAACGTGGAGCCGGAGGCCTTGACCTGCTGGATGAACGGGGTCAGCGCGCTCTGCGGCACCCCGCCGCTCAGCGGGTAGAAGCCCTGGCCGTCCTTCTTGATGCCGAGGCTGCTCTCCGCCGCGAACAAGGGCACCTGGGTGAGCTTGAACGTCGGGACGTCGGTGTCGTAGAGCCAGATGCCGTGCAGGCCCGGGTTGTGCGCGGTGAGGTAGCGGGTGTCGCCGACCGGCACGTTATACGTCGGGGTGGCGTCCTTCGCCGTCTTGCAGTACGAGCCGACGCCGCCGATGCCGTACGTATCCGGGTCGCAGGCCGCGGGAATGAAGGCGAACGCGGCCAGGTTGGCGATGCCGACCGCCTTGCCCGCGGCGTTCTTGCAGCCGTCGATGTCGGCCAGGTCAACCAGCGCGTTGGCGGAGGTGCCGACCAGGGCGAAGTCGTTCTGGCAGGCCTTGATCACGCAGGCTGGTGGTGGCGTTCGGGTTCAGGCCGCTGTCGCAGAAGTCGACCTGCACCTGGCGCCCGTCAAGCCCGCCGGCGGCGTTGACCTCGCTCGCCCAGGCCTTGACCGCGTTCACCGAGTCCTTGAACAGGCCGGGGACGAGCGGGTTGTTCACGTCGGCGATCATGGCCACCTGGATGGTGGACGCGGTGATCCCGACGTCGGAGGCCGGGACGGTCCCGGTGGGAGCGGCCGACGGCGAGGTCGACGGCGTCGACGGCGCCGATGCCGTTGACGCCGACGCCGCGGCCGAGGCGGAGGCCGGGGCCGACGTGCTGGTGGTGCTCTGGAAGAGCTGCATCCCGCCGCCAGCAGGACCGCGGCCGACAGCCGCCACCGCTATCCCGGCGAAACGCTTGCGCCTGGGTATCCGTCGTCCGGTGCCGCCGCGGCCCGGCGATTCGTTGTTAGGTCTCATTGCTGTGCCCTCCACGACTTCCTTGCCTGTGAGGTTCGGCCCGGCGGACGCCCCTGCGCCCGTGGCCACGGGGAACGATATACCGGGCGGTCAGTAAAAAAACAGAGGCGGATTGGTCCCGCCGGTGAGTGCGCCGGGATTTTTGTTATGCCTCGGCCGTATGCAAACGCTTACAGCACAATGCTGGGATGTAAACCTTTACATGAACGAGGGCCGGGGGATGTAAACCTTTACATCCGGCCGCGGGGGTGGTGCGGCTGCAGAATGTAAACCTTTACAGAGTGGCGATTATTAGTGCCTGCGAACTGTGTGTTTACAGGCTGGTTGTCTGCTGTTTCTAGCACGGTGCCGGGTGGCCGATCAATAGTTTGGACTGACTGGTCGGCCGATGGTCCCGCTCAGCGGAACGATGTGACGGATCAGGTGTAGTTGCCGCCGTTGACGCCGATGACCTGCCCGGTGATGTAGCCGGCGTCGTCGGAGCACAGGAAGGCCGTGGTGGCCGCGATGTCCTCGGGCACGCCCAGCCGGCGGACCGGGCTCCGCGCGGCCAGCTGCCTTGATCATCTCCTCGCCGGCCGCTCCCTGGGCGAATGGCGCGGCCATGAACATGGGGGTGACGACGGCCCGGGGCGGGATCGTGTTCACGGTGATCCCGTACTGGCCGAGTTCCAGCGCCAGCGTCTTGGTCAGCACCACCACGCCGCCCTTCGACGCCGAGTAGTGCGCCTGGGTCCGCGACCCCGACTGCGCGCTCGACGACGAGATGGTGACGATCCGTCCCCACCCGCCCGCGATCATGTCCGGCACCGCCAGCTGGAGGCAGTGGAACGTGCCGGTCAGGTTGACCGCCAGCACGCGCTCCCAGTCCTCGACGGTGATGTCGAGGAACGGGCGCGTTCAGCGACAGCCCGGCGCTGGTCACCATGATCTCGACCGGCCCGAACTCAGCGCGCGCCGCCTCGAGCGCCTTCTCCACCGCGGCCCGGTCGCTGACGTCGGCGGCCAGGCCGATGACGCGCAGTCCCTCGCCGCGCAGCTCGGCCGCGGCCCGGTCGGCCGCGTCCGCGTCCAGGTCGAGCAGCGCCACGCTGGCGCCGCCGGCCGCGAGACGGCGGACGATCGCCAGGCCGATGCCCGACGCACCGCCGGTCACAACTGCCACCCTGCCCAACTGTTCTCCTCCTTCGTCCCGGCCTTGATGCTCGGACCGAGGCTGTGGTACCACAGTACTAGTAGTTAACTAATGTAATTTTTATACTGAAGATACGAGTTCCCTGGCCGCCTGTAAAGAGCTCGGCAGCGGCACCGCGAACGGGCCACCGCACGGCGACGACGCACGCGGAGCAGACCCATGACCGACTTCACCGCCACCGACTACTTCAGCGACGAGTCCGTCGCGGCCGACACCTACCCGTACTTCGACTTCCTCCTGGAGGACCGGCGGGTATGGCGGGAGCCGCACCACGGGGTGGTGATGGTGGCCGGGCACGAGGAGGTGCTCACCGTGCTGCGGGACCCGGCCACCTTCTCCAACGTCAACATCGTGGCCGGGCCCAGCTTCAAGTTCCCGGTCGAGCTCACCGGCGACGACGTGACCGACCAGGTCGAGCAGTGCCGCGACGCGGTGCCGATGGGCGACCAGATCATCAGCTTCGACCCGCCGAAGCACACCGCGCACCGCGGGCTGCTGATGGGGCTGATCACGCCGAAGCGCCTCAAGGAGAACGAGGAGTTCATGTGGCGGCTGGCCGACCGCCAGCTCGACGTCGTGCTGCCCGACGGCCAGTGCGAGTTCATCGACGACTTCGCGCAGCCCTACACCCTGCTCGTCATCGCCGACCTGCTCGGCGTGCCCGAGTCGGACCACCCGTCGCTGCTGCGCCGGGCCGGCGTCGGGCGGCGGCTGCTCGGCGACACCGGCGAGGACGAGGGCCGGCCGCACCACCCGCTCGACTTCCTCTACGGCTACTTCACCGAGCGCATCGAGCAGCTGCGGGCGCGAGCCGCGGGGTGACGTGCTGACCGGCATGGCCCGGGCGACGTTCCCCGACGGCTCGACTGCCGGAGCCGGTGGACGTCGCGCGGATCGCGGCCAACCTGTTCTCGGCCGGCCAGGAGACCACCGTCCGGCTGCTGAGCACGGCCCTGCGGCTGATCTGCGACGAGCCGGGGCTGCAGCAGCGGCTGCGGGAGCACCGCGAGCTCATCCCCCGGTTCATCGAGGAGACGCTGCGGATAGAGAGCCCGATCAAGGGCGCGTTCCGCCTGGCGCTGAAGACCACCACCCTGGCCGGGGTGGAGATCCCGGCCGGCAGCACGATCATGCTGCTGCACGGGGCGACCGGCCGCGACCCGCGGCAGTTCGAGTGCCCGCACGAGTTCCGCATCGACCGGCCCAACGTCCGCCAGCACATCTCGTTCGGGGCCGGCATCCACACCTGCCCGGGGGCGCCGCTGGCCCGGGCCGAGGGACGCGTCGTCATCGAGCGCCTGTTCGACCGGACGAACGAGATCCGCGTCTCCGAGTCCGCGCACGGCCCTGCCGGCGCCCGCCGCTACGACTACCTGCCGACCTACATGATCCACGGGCTGCGCACGCTCAACCTCGAGTTCAGCTGAGGGGTCCTGCCTAGCGGAACATCGCCGTTGACGTGCCATCGGATCCGCCGTAGCGTCCGAACCTACAGAGTCAGAATGACACTTGAAGTTTCAGATCCACTCAGCGCGGATGCCGAGCGTCTGGAGACCCCGCCATGGCCAAGGAATTCATCGTTTCCGGCGACAGTCACGTCGTCGAGCCAGTCGACCTCTACAAGACCCGCCTGCCCAAGAACATGCGCGACCAGGCGCTCTGGGAAGAAGACACGATCCTCGACGACCCGCTCGTGCCCGGTGGCCACACGCAGTTCCGCACCGTGCACACCGCCGGGTACGAGGGCTGGACCGTCTCCCGGTACCGTCAGTTCCCCGGCCCGACGCCGGACGGGCTGCCGTCGAGCATCCTGCGCGACATGGACCGGGACGGCGTCGACGCGACCATGATGTTCCCCAACCTGTCGTTCTTCGCGCTGTACACCGACATCCACGAGCGCTCGATCGCGCACGCCCGGGTCTACAACGACTGGCTGGCCGAGACCTACCTGCCGTACTCCAACCGGATCCGGCCGGCCGCCGCCATCCCGACCACCGACGCCGCCGACGCGGTCAAGGAGATCGAGCGCGCGGTCCGGCTCGGCCTGACGACGCTCATCCTGCCGGAGATCCCGCAGCCGTTCCCGTACTGGGCGCCGGAGTACGAGCCGATCTGGGAGGCCGCCGAGGCGAACGGCCTGCCGATCTTCATCCACGTGGCCTCGGGCGGCGTCGACTCCGAGGCCGGCACCTCGGCCACCGGCAGCCAGGTCAAGGGCATCCTGACCGCGATGTCGATGGGCAAGCAGGAGCTCAGCGGCGCCCTGCTGGCCGGGCGCACCATGGGCGGCGGCAGCACCGCCGCCGCCAGCCCGATGCGGATCATCGCCGACCTGGTCAGCGCGGGCGTGTGCGAGCGGCACCCCAACCTGATGTTCAACGTGATCGAGTTCAACGCGGGCTGGCTCGCGAACTACATGGGCTCGATGGACAAGGCCTGGCGCACCGGCACCGGGCAGGACCCGCACTGGTGGCTCGGCTTCTGGGACGACGGGGTCGACCCGCACGACCAGAAGCTCATGGGCCGGCTGTTCAAGATCAACGACCGCTGGCCGCTGCCGCTCAAGCCGAGCGAGTACGTCAAGCGCAACTTCCGGGTGCAGTTCGCCGACGACCAGATCGCCGTGATGTCCCGGCACATCACCGGGCGCCGACACCATCTACTGGGGCAGCGACTACCCGCACGCGGAGGGCACCTTCCTCGGCAGCCAGGCGGTCATCGAGGAGCAGTTCGCGGACGTACCCGACGTCGACCGCGCCAAGATCCTCGGCGGCAACCTGGCCAAGATCGTCGGCTTCGACGACTCGAAGAAGCTGGCCCCGGTGACTCCCCCGCCCTCGCCGGTCGTTCCGCCGCCGGCCTAGAAGCCGCTAGCTGGCGGCGCTCTCGCCGCCCAGGGCGGCGAACCCCTCCCGAAGGAGGTCCACCAGGTCCTCCTCCCCGTCGACGGCGACCCAGTGCGCCACGGCGAGAGACATGCAGTCGAGCGCCGCGGCCACCTTGACCGACAGGCCGATCGGGACCGGCCCGGCGATACCGTGCCGCTCGGCCAGCGCGGCCGTCAGCGGCGTGCGCCAGTCCGCCCGCTCCAGGTGGGTTCCGGACAGCGTCCGGGTGAACATCGCGAGCCGGCTGATCGCCTGCGCCCCGGCCGGGTTCCTCGTGTAGATCGGCACCACGAACGACTCGATCGCGCTGCGCAGGGCCGCCCAGTCGTCCTCCTCGCGGGGCCGGGCCCGCAGCGCGTCCGCCATGCGCTCGACGTAGGCCTTGAGCGCGACCAGGATCGCCTGGTCCTTGGTGCGGAAGTAGCGCAGGAACGTGCTGCGGGAAACGCCGCCCGCCGCGGCCATGTCGTCGAGCGTGACGTTGTCGTACCCCTTCTCCACCACGAGATCGTAGGCGGCCAGGCTCAGCTCGGCCTGCACGGCCGCCCGGGCGATCTCCCGTGACGCGGGGCGCACCGCGGGGGCTCCAGGTGACGACATGCACCAATCTTAGGGCGGTGCGATCCGCGTGGGATCCCGGGCGACCGCTCGCAGCGCCTGGAAGCCCCACGCGGAGCCACAACCCGTTCGGGATAAGGACAGACTTGTTACTTGAGCAGGGCGCCGAGGTCGACGGGCGAGCGGCACGCCGGTGATGTACCTGGACTCGTCGCTGACCAGGAACAGGATCGCGTTGCTGATGTCCTCAGGCTCGACCCAGCCGTGCGGCAGCACGTGCATGAACTGCGCGATGATCGGCTCGGCGTCGGCCGCGGTCGGGTGCTCCAGGTCGGGGCGGAACATCTTGAACGCGCCCTCGTTCATGAACATCGGGGTGTTCACGTTGGTCGGCAGGACCGAGTTGACCCGGATGTGGTGCGGGCCGAGTTCCACCGCCAGCGTCCGCATCAGCCCGATGACGCCGTGCTTGGCCGAGATGTAGTGGCTCATGCCCGGCATCGCCTTCGCGCCGCCGACGGAGCTGGTGAGCACGATCGCGCCGCCGCGGCCGCCCGCGATCAGGTGCGGGATGGCCGCCCGGGCGGTGTTCCACGGGCCGGTCAGGTTGATGTCGATGGTGTTGTGCCAGTTGTCCACGCTCATGTCCTGCACCGTGCCGCCGATGCTGGCGATGCCCGCGTTGGCCACCACGATGTCCAGCCGCCCGAGCTCGGCGACGCCGGCGTCCACCGCCGCCTTGACCGCGTCGAGGTCGCGCACGTCCGCCTGGGTCGCGATGATCCGGCGGTCCTGCGCCTCCACCAGCTTGACCGTCTCGGCGAGGTCGTCGGCCGTGGCCATCTCCAGCGCGCCCTCGACGTCATGGCAGATGTCGATCGCGATGATGTCGGCGCCCTCGGCGGCCAGCTTCACCGCGTGGCTGCGGCCCTGGCCGCGGCCGGCGCCGGTGATGAAGGCGACCTTGCCCTCGACTCTTCCTGGCATGCTCTGTTACCTCGCTTCTTCGTTGATGGGCAGCGGTGAGTCCGCGCTGGCGGCCGCGCGGACGGCGGCCAGGATGCCCTGGTAGCCGGTGCAGCGGCACAGGTTGCCTGACAGCCCCTCGCGGATCTCCTCGTCCGTGGGGCTGGGATTGTCGCGCAGGAACGCGGTCACCGAGATGACGAAGCCGGGGGTGCAGAAGCCGCACTGCAGCCCGTGGTGCTCGCGGAACGCCTGCTGCACGGCGGACAGCGTGCCGTCGGCCGCGGCGATGCCCTCGACGGTGGTGACCTCGCCGCCGTCGGCCTGCACCGCGAAGACGAGGCAGCCGCGGACCGCCTGCCCGTCGAGCAGGACGGTGCACGCGCCGCAGACGCCGTGCTCGCAGCCCAGGTGGGTGCCGGTGAGCTGGCAGCGCTCGCGCAGGAAGTCGGCCAGGGTCAGCCGCGGCTCGACGGTCGCCCGCCTGCGCCTGCCGTTGACGGTGACCTCGATGCTGATGTCAGCCACTGGCTGCCTCCTTGACGGCCTGCTCGCCCAGGCGCGGGCGACCATGGCCGCGCCCACCTTCTTCCGGTAGCTGGCGGTGCCGTGCAGGTCGGACGGGACCGCGTCCAGGTCCGCCACGGCGGCCCGCCCGACCTCCGCCGGATCGATGCTCGCTCGCGGCGCATGCCGGCGACCGCCGTCTCGGCGGCCGCGGCGCGCACCGCGGTCGGGCCGAGCCCGAACAGGCCGATGCCGCTCGCGCTGACCCGGCCGGCCGGGTCAAGCCCGACCGCGACGGCCGCGCCCGCCACCGCGAAGTCGCCCGAGCGCCGGGCGAACTCCTCGATCGCGAAGCCCTGCCTGCCCGGTTCGCGCGCCGGGAAGCTGACCCCGGTGAGCAGCTCGTCGGGCTCAAGCGCGGTGGTCCAGATGCCGGTGAAGAACTCGGCCGCCGGGATCGTCCCGCGGGCCGCGCGGCGAGAGCGCCTCGATGGTCGCGTCCAGGGCCAGGGCCACCGCCGGGTACTCGGCCGCCGCGTCCGCGTGGGCCAGCGATCCGCCGATCGTGCCCCGGTTGCGGATCTGGAAGTGGCCGATCAGCGGCGTGGCGCGGGACAGCAGCGGCAGGCGCCGGGCGATCAGCGCCGAGCGGCCGATCTCCGCCTGGGTGGTGCGCCGCCCCGATCCAGACGGAGTCGCCGCGCTCCTCGATGCCGCGCAGCGCCGCGATCCGGCGGATGTCGACGAGGTGGTCGAACACCGCGAGCCGCAGGGCGAGCACCGGGACCAGGCTCTGCCCGCCGGCGATCACCTTCGCGCCGTCGCCGAGTTCGGCGAGCAGGTCGACGGCCTCCTTGGCGCTGTCCGGCGCGTGGTACTCGAACGGGGCCGGCTTCATCGCTGCCTCTCCGGCTCCCGGCCCGCTCGGCTGCGTCGATCAGGCCGACGATCGCCGCCGGGGTGAGCGGCAGCCGGGTGATCGTCACGCCGAACGGCGCGAGCGCGTCCGCCACCGCGTTGACGACGGCCGGCGGCGCGCCGATCGCGCCGCCCTCGCCGACGCCCTTGTACCCGCCGGGCCCGGGCCCGGGTGCCGTCTCGACGTGCGCGTACTCGATGACCGGCACCTCGGTCGCCGTCGGCAGCAGGTAGTCCATGAACGTGGTGGCGACCGGGTTGCCGTCGGCGTCGTAGGCGAGCTCCTCGAGCAGCGCGCCGCCGATGCCCTGCACGACGCCGCCGGCGATCTGGCCCTCGACGACGGTCGGGTTGATCATGTGGCCGCAGTCCTCGCCGACGATGTAGCGCAGCAGCGTCACCTTGCCCGTCGTGACGTCGACCTCGCAGGTGCACACGTGGGTGGCGCTGGCCCACAGGCCCATGCCGCGTCGCCGCGTACCTGGCGGCTCGCCTCAAGGCCGGGCGGCATCCCCGGCGGCAGCGCGTACGGCTGGAAGTAGGCGATGTCGGCGAGTTCGGCGAAGCTGACCCCGGCCTCCGGGTCGCCCTTCACCGCCGCCCGGCTGCTGCGGCCAGCTCGATGTCGGCCTCGCTCGCCTCCAGCTTGTGCGCGGCCATCGTGGTGAGCTTGTCCCGCAGTTCCGCCGCCGTGACCCCGACGGCCCCGGCGATCATCGAGCCGCTGCGGCTGCCGCCGGTGCCCGCGCCGAACGGCGTGACCGCCGTGTCGCCCTGGATCGTGTGCACGTCGGCGATGTCGGCCCCGAGCGCGTCGGCGGTGAGCTGCACCGCCGTCGTCTCCAGGCTGTTGCCGGTCGAGCCGCCGGCCACGTAGACGTTGACCTTGCCCGACGGCTCGATCCGGATCGTCGCGCCCTCGGTCGCGTAGTAGCCGAACGCCGGCGCCGTCGGCTCGGCGTAGCAGGAGATGCCGACGCCCAGGTAGCGGCCCTGCGTCGCGGGCGGCGGCCTGCTCGCTGCGGAACGCGTCGTAGTCGAGGATCGCCAGGGCCTGCTCGAAGCGTCTCCAGCGGGTCCATGTGGTCGTACGGCATGCCGGTCGGGCTGGAGTACGGCATCTCGTCGCGGCGCAGCAGGTTCCGGCGGCGCAGCTCGGCCGGGTCGATGCCCATCCGGCGGGCGGCGATGTCGAGGGTGACCTCGCGGGCCAGGGTCTCGAACGCCCACGGTCCCCGGTAGGCGATCCGGCCCGGCGGTGTTGGAGAACACCGAGGCGTGGCTGAACGTGCCCGCCGGCGACCCGGTACGGGCCGGGGAAGATCATCCCGGTCGCCACGCCGGTGCCGACCGGCCACGGCGTCGGGTACGCGCCGACGTCCTGCACGTGGTCGAGCGACGCCGGCGAGGATCGTCCCCGTCGTCGTCGAAGGCGAGCCTGCGCCGTCGCCGTGCTCGTGCCGCGCCGTGCCCGCGGCCTGCAGGTTCTCCCGGCGGTCCTCGATCCACTTGACCGCGGCCGGCGCAGCTTGCGCGCCGCGAGCAGCACGCAGATGTCCTCGCGCAGCGGCACGACCTTCTGCCCGAAGCCGCCGCCGACGTCGCGGGTGATCACCCGGACGCTGTGCTCGGGGATGCCGAGCAGCCGGGCGGCGAACATCCGCACCTCGTGCGGCGCCTGCGTGGCCGCCCAGACGGTCAGCTCGCCGCTGCCCCGCGACCACTCCGCGACCAGGCCGCGGGTCTCCATCGGCACGGCGCCCTGCGCCTGCTCCCAGATCGTCTCGCTGACCACGTGCGCGGCGCCGTCGTAGGCGTCGGCGATCGTCTCCGCGGGCGCGCCGGCCAGCTCGCCCGCGAGGTTGCCCGGGTAGCCCTCGTGCACGAGCGCTTCCGCCGTCCTGGCGCGTCGCGTAGTCGGCGACCGCGGGCAGCGGCTCGTAGTCCACGTCGACCAGCTCGGCGGCGTCCTCCGCGAGGTAGCGGCTGTCCGCCACGACCAGGGCCACGATGTCGCCGGCGAACCGGGCCTCGCCGTCGGCGAGCGGCGGCCGCGGCGTGTCGGGGACCTGCTTCCCCGTCCCGGTGTACCAGGCCTCGACGCACGTCGCCGTTGAGGTCGTCGGCCGTGAAGACGGCGTGCACGCCGGGCAGCGCCAGCGCGGCCGAGGTGTCGATGGACACCGATGCGCGCCCGCGGGTGCGGGCTGCGGACGAAGCAGGCGTGCAGCATGCCCGGCCGGGTGACGTCGTCGACGAAGGTGCCCGCGCCGGTCAGCAGCCGGGCGTCCTCGACCCGCTGCACGCGGCTGCCGGCGTAGCGGGCCGCACCGGCGCAGAGCGGGGCGGCGGCTCATCCGACCACCAGCGGCAGCTTCTCCCAGCCGCGCACCGACGAGGTGTTCTGCAGCTTGGCCCCGTCCCAGTCGACCTCCCAGGTCGGCCAGCGCTTGAGTATCTCCTCGAGCGCGACGCGGCCCTCCAGCCGGGCCAGGGCCGAGCCGAGGCAGTAGTGCGGGCCGAGGATGAAGGTCAGGTGCATGCCCTTCTTGCGGTGGATGTCGAACCGGTCCGGGTCGTCGTAGCGCCGGGGATCACGGTTGGCCGCGCCGACCATGCACAGCATGCGCGCTGCCCGCGGGCACGGTCTGCCCGTACCACTCGACGTCCCGCGTCACGTAGCGGGCGTTGAACGGGCCGGGCGGCTCGCACCGCAGCACCTCCTCGACCGCGCCGGGGACCAGCGACAGGTCCGCGGCGAGCTCCGCCCGCTGCTCGCGGGTGCTTGGCGAGGGTCGAGCCCATCCAGCCGATGAGCCTGCCCGTCGTCTCGTTGCCCGCGCCGGCGAGGACCGTGACGTACATCAGGACCTCGTCGCGGGTCAGCGTGCGGGTCACGCCGTTCTCGTCCTCGAACTCGGCGGTGATCAGCTCGGTCATCACGTCGTCGGACGGGTGGGCGTACCGCCAGTCGATGTAGTCGCCCATCGCCTCGTGCGTGAGGACGACCTCCTCGCTGAAGTCGATCTTGCCGCCGTCCTCGGTCAGGATCTTGGCGTTGGACTCGTCGCGGAAGGCGACCTGCCCTTCCTCGGGGATGCCGAGCAGCATGCCGATGACCTTCATCGGCATCTCCAGGCCCAGCTTCTCGATGAGGTCGAACCGGGTCTCGCCGACCAGCGGGTCCAGGCAGGCGGTGCAGTACTCGCGCACCAGCGGCTCAAGCTCGGCGATCCGGCGCGGCGAGAACACCCGGGCGAGCAGCTGCCGGTGGATGTTGTGGATCGGCGGGTCCTCCATGATGAGGGTGCCCGGCGGGATCTCCATGTTCAGCTTGATCAGCTCGAGCATGACCCCGCGGGCGGAGGAGTACGTCTCGGTGTCGGTCAGCACCTGCTCCACGTCGGCGTAGCGGCTGACGGCGTAGAAGTCGTGCGGCTCGTTGTAGTAGAGCGGGGCTTCCTCGCGCATCCGGTTGAACAGCGGCCACGGGTCGGCCGCGAAGCGGGCGTCGTACGGGTCCCAGTAGAGGCCATCGGAGTCCACGCGGTAGCCCTCCCGTCGTTGGGTAAGCGGTTGATTATCTATCTAAATCAGATTCATCGCCGGCGCACAAGACCCCGCTGGCACCTGTCACTGACAAATGTCAGTGACGATCGCCAGTGACAGACGTGTACCATGGGAGCGCGATGGCAACTGGGGAAGACAAGCCCAACGGGCGTGAAGCGCAGCGGCAGGAGACCCGCCAGCGCGTGTACGCCGCGGCGGTCGCCGAGTTCAGGCGGGTCGGCATGGCCGCCGCCGACGTCAGCGTCATCGTCAAGGAGGCGGGCGTGGCCCGCGGCACCTTCTACTTCCATTTCCCGACCAAGGAGCACATCCTCGCCGAGCTCGAGCGGCATGAGGAGGCCCGGCTGGCCGCCCAGCTGGAGAAGTTCCTGGCCCGGCCGCATGACCTGCCCGGCGCGCTGGCCGAGACCGTCCGGCTGATGGCCCAGATGGAGCGGCGGGTCGGCAAGCTGCTCTTCCGTGAGATGCTCGCGCTGCACTTCTCGCCGAATCGGCCCGAGGTGCTGCCGGGCACCGACCAGTGGACGGACTATCCCATGATGACCCTGGTGGTACAGGCGATCGCGCTCGCCAGGGACCGCGGCGAGGCGTACCCGGAGGCCGACCCGCTGCGCACCGCCCAGTTCTTCATGCTCGGCCTGTACGCGGTGCTGATCACCAGCCACGACCAGTCACGGGCCGGCGCGGGCCGAGATCCTCGACAACTTCGTCGCCACGGTGCTCCGCAGCGTGGAAGCCAGGCACGGCGCGCAGCCAGCGTGAGCTAGGACGCGCTACCGGCCCGGGGCTCGCTCCTTGTCAGGTGCCGATGGGGTGCCAGACGGTCTTGGTTTCCAGGTAGGCGTGCAAGCGGTGCAGGCTGGGCCGGGCGGTCCAGTCGCCGTCGGAGTCGCGCGGGCGGATGACGCGCTTGAGGTTGTCCGCCGCGGCGGCCGCCAGGTCGTCGGCCAGGGCGTCATCGGCACCAGTCAGGTCGATGGCGTTGACGTCCATGTGGGACGCGAGCCAGGGAGCGATCTCCACCGTTCGGCCGGTCAGGATGTTGATCACCCCGCCGGGGACATCGGAGGTGGCGAGCACTTCCGACAGCGTGACGGCCGGGCAGCGGCCGGGACTCGCTGGCCAGCGCGACCACGGTGTTGCCGCTGACCACGGCGGGGGCGACGACGGAGACGAAGCCGAGCAGGCTCGAGTCCTGCGGGGCGAGCACCGCGGCGACGCCGGTGGGCTCGGGCAGCGAGAAGTTGTAGTAGGGCCCGGCGACCGGATTCGCGGCGCCGCGCACCTGGGTGATCTTGTCCGCCCAGCCGGCGTACCAGACCCAGCGGTCGATGGCCGCGTCCACGACGGCCTCGGCCGCGCGGGCGCCGAGGCCCTCCGCGGCGCGGACCTCGGCGGTGAACTGGGTCCGGCGTCCCTCGAGCAGTTCGGCCACCCGGTAGAGGACCTGTCCCCTGTTGTACGCGGTCGCGCGCGGACCACCCGGCGAGCGCCTTGCGCGCGGCGGTGACCGCGTTGCGCGCGTCCTTGCGCGAGGCCAGCGCGGCGTTGGCCAGGAAGCCGTCCTTGTGATCGGTCACCGGGTAGGACCTTCCGCTTTCCGAACGGGGGAATGCTCCGCCGATGTACAGCTTGTAGGTCTTCCTTACGGCCAGCCGGACCGGGGACGTCTGGATTGGCGATGCGGGTGCGTCAGACATCGAGGTAAGCCTCCAGGCCGTGGCGGCCGCCCTCGCGGCCGTACCCGGACTCCTTGTATCCGCCGAACGGCGAGGTCGGATCGAACTTGTTGAAGGTGTTCGCCCAGACCACTCCGGCCCGCAGCCGCGAGGCCATCCACAAGATCAGCGAGCCCTTGTCGGTCCAGACGCCGGCCGACAGCCCGTACGGGGTGTTGTTGGCCTTGTCGACCGCCTCGGACGGCGTGCGGAACGTCAGCACCGACAGCACCGGGCCCGAAGATTTCCTCGCGGGCGATCCGGTGCGCCTGGGACACCCCGGTGAACACGGTGGGCGGGAACCAGAAGCCCTTCACCGGCAGGTCGCACGGCGGCGACCAGCGCTCCGCCCCCTCTGCCTCCCCCGCCTCGGACAGTTCACGGATCTTGGCCAGCTGGGCCGGCGAGTTGATCGCGCCGACGTCGGTGTTCTTGTCCAGCGGGTCGCCGAGCCGCAGGGTGGTCAGCCGCCTGCGCAGCGACGCGAGCACCTGGTCGTAGACCGACTCCTGGACCAGCAGCCGGGAGCCCGCGCAGCACACGTGGCCCTGGTTGAAGAAGATCCCGTTGACGATCCCCTCGACCGCCTGGTCGATGGGCGCGTCGGCGAAGACGATGTTGGCGGCCTTGCCGCCGAGTTCGAGCGTGACCTTCTTACGGACGGCCGCGCGGGCGATCTCCTTGCCGACCTCGGTCGAGCCGGTGAACGCCACCTTGTCGATGCCCGGGTGGCTCACCAGGGCGCGCCCGGTCTGGCCCGGCGCCGGTGACGATGTTGACCACGCCGGGCGGCAGGTCCGCCTGCTGGCAGATCTCGGCGAACAGCAGCGCGGTCAGCGGCGTCGTCTCGGCCGGCTTCAGCACCACCGTGTTGCCGCAGGCCAGCGCGGGAGCGATCTTCCACGCCAGCATGAGCAGCGGGAAGTTCCACGGGATGACCTGGCCGGCCACGCCGACCGGGCGCGGGTCGGGGCCGAACCCCGCGCAGTCCAGCTTGTCGGCCCAGCCGGCGTAGTAGAAGAAGTGCGCGGCCGCCAGCGGGTATGTCCACGTCGCGCGACTCGCGGATCGGCTTGCCGTTGTCGAGCGACTCGAGCACGGCGAGTTCCCGCGCCCGTTCCTGGATGATCCGCGCGATGCGGAACAGGTACTTGGCCCGTTCCTTGCCCGGCATGACCGACCAGGTCCGCTCGTAGGCCTTGCGCGCCGCGCGTCACCGCCCGGTCCACGTCGGCCTGCCCGGCCTCGGTGACCTCGGCGAGCACCTCCTCGGTGGCCGGCGAGATGGTCTTGAACGTCTCGTCGCTCATCCCCGGGACGAACTCGCCGCCGATGAACAGCCCGTAGGACTCCCGCAGGGATACGACGTCGCGCGATTCCGGCGCCGGCGCGTACTCGAACTTTGCCATCACGCGTCCATGGTGAAGTAGTCGGGGCCTGAGTACCTGCCGGTGGCCAGCTTGGTCCGCTGCATCAGCAGGTCGTTCAGCAGGCTGGACGCGCCGATCCTGAACCAGTCCGGGTCAAGCCAGTCCTCGCCCGCGGTCTCGTTCACCAGCACCAGGTACCTGATCGCGTCCTTGGCGGTGCGGATCCCGCCCGCCGCCTTGACCCCGACCTGCCGTCCGTGCGACTCGCGGAAGTCCCTGACCGCCTCAAGCATCACCAGGGTCACCGGCAGCGTCGCCGCCGGGCTGACCTTCCCCGTCGAGGTCTTGATGAAGTCCGCGCCCGCCAGCATCGCCAGCCACGACGCACGGCGCACGTTGTCCAGCGTGGCCAGTTCGCCGGTCTCCAGGATCACCTTCAGGTGCGCGGCGTCACCGCAGGCGTCGCGGACAGCGGCGATCTCGTCGAAGACCAGCTGGTAGTCCCCGGCGAGGAAGGCACCGCGGTCGATCACCATGTCCACCTCGTCCGCGCCCGCCGCGATCGCTTCCCGCACGTCGGCGAGCTTGATCTCCAGGCTGGACCGGCCGCTGGGAAACGCGGTGGCGACGCTGGCCACGTGGATGCCGGTGCCCTGCAGTTCGGCCGCCGCGACGTGGACCAGGTCCGGGTAGACGCAGATGGCCGCGACCGTTGGCGCGGTCGGGTCGGCCGGGATCCGGGCGCTTCGCCTTCGCGCACAGCGCCCGTATCTTCCCCGGCGTGTCCTGGCCTTCGAGCGTGGTCAGGTCGACCACCGAGATCGCCAGGTCAAGTGCCCACTGCTTCGCCGTCGTCTTGATCGACCTGGTGGCGAGCACCCCCGCGCGCGCCTCTGCGCCCACCCGGTCCACCCCGGGCAGGCCGTCCAGAAAACTCCGCAGGTCAGAGCCTGTGAAAGTAACCGTGGTCACTGGCTCGCCCTCCGCTTCCGCTCATGCTGGCGGCCGCATACCGAGGCAACTGCGCCAGTCGTTGAGAAAAATCCTAATACGGCCGCCAGGTCAGCCCGGCGGTCCAGTCCAGGCTGCCGACACCGTTGGCCGTCCTCAGGCTATGGCTATCCCGGACACGGCCACGACGGCACGCGCCAGATGGCCTACAGAGCTAACCTGAGACAATGCTGACCATTTTCGGAGTCGAGGTCGACGAGGGACGCCTAGCGACCATCTGCGAAAGGTACGGAATCTCCGAACTTCAGATATTCGGCTCCCAGGCACGAGGTGCTGCCCGACCGGACAGCGACATCGACGTCCTGTACACGCTTCGCCCCGGACGGCGGCTGGGCTGGGAGATCGAACAGCTGACCGATGAGCTCAGCGAACTGTTCGGCGGCCGGGTGGACCTGTGTCGCGACGCTCCCTGCACCCGCTCCTGCGGCCGGCAGTCCTCGCAGAAGCCCGGCCGGTCTATGCAGCGTGACATCCTCTTGCTCACCGAGATGATCGATGCCGCGGAAGAGCTCAGCGGCTAACGGCAGAGATGACAATCAGCCCTGGCCAGCATGACCGACGGTGGGTGTTGAGCGGCGGCCGCTGTCCTGTTTACGGTTTCCGGCCGACCCCGGCATAAATGGCCAGGTCGCGGCCGCTGTCCGCGTTCTCGGTGGCTGGCCGCCAGCGGTGCACCTGGACGACGCCCGGCTCGACCAGTTCCAGGCCCGCGAAGAACCGGGTGACCTCGGCATGGGTGCGGGCCGCGACCGGGATGGCGACCTGTTCGTTGTACCGCTGCACGCCGTCGGCCACCTCCTCAGTGGCGACGTCGCCCGCGATCTGCGAGATGGCCAGGTAACTGCCCGGCGGCACGGCATCCATGAGCCGGGCAATGATCGCGCCCGGCTCTTCCTGGTCGGGTATGCCCTGCAGGATCCCAAGCAGCATGACCGCGACCGGCTGTCCGAAGTCCAGGACGTCGGCCGCCCGCTCCAGGATCGTGCCGGTGGCGCGCAGGTCGGCGTCGATGTAGGCGGTCGCCCCCTCCGGGCTGCTGGCCAGCAGGGCCCGGGCGTGGGCAAGCACGATCGGGTCATTGTCCACGTACACCACGCGCGACTGCGGCGCCGCCCGCTGGGCGACCTGGTGCGTGTTGCTCGCCGAGGGCAGCCCGGTCCCGATATCCAGGAACTGCCTGATGCCCGCCTCCGTCGACGAGGAAGTGCACCGCCCGGGCGAGGAACTCGCGCTGCGCACGGACCGCGGCCCGCATATCCGGGTACGCGGCGGCGACCTGTTCGGCGACGGCCCGGTCAGCCGCGTAGTTGTCTTTGCCGCCGAGCCAGAAATCGTAAACCCGTGCCATATGCGGCCGACTCGTGTCGAAAACAACACCCTCGCCCGATGGCTCACGGCCGCTCGTCACTTAGTGCCTTCCCGCCGGATGCCCGCCCCTGGGCAATGGTTCCGCATCGCCGCGGGACCGCGCAACCCAGTACCGGCCGCACAGCGCGGTGCCGATTGGGCGGGGGCCGCTCCACGAGAGACCCCCGCCCAAGACGGGCGCTACTTGCCGTTGTTCGCGGAACCTGAGGGATGGACGGTGATCGTGTCGGTCTGGTCGATGTTGTCGACCGACGAGCCGAGGGACACCGTGTAGGTGCCCGATGGCGTGACCCAGCAGTGCGATGCGGAGTCGTAGTAGGAGAGCGGGTGGTCGGCGGAGGTCGGGTCGATGACGACCTCGACGTTGCGCGACTGGCCGGGGTCAAGCGTGACTCGAGCCCAGCCCACCAGGCGCTTCGGCGGCTCGCCGCTTGACGCGGGAAGGGTCAGGTAGACCTGTTCCACCTGCGTTCCTGCCCGCTGGCCGGTGTTCGTCAGCTTGAAGCGGACGCGGATGGGCTTGGTGTCCTGGACGGTGGTGGGTGTCACCTGCAGGTGGTCAGCGGTGAACGTCGTGTAGGACAGGCCGTAGCCGAACGGGAACAGCGGCGCGATGCCCTGGGCGTCGTACCAGCTGTGCCCCGACTCGAGCCCCTCGGTGTAGTTGACCTGGCGGATGCTGGTCCGGTCGCCGGGCGGCCGGATCGTGCTGCCGTTGGCGAACACGCCCGGATACTGGGCCGCCGAGCCCGCGGTGGGCAGATCCGCGGTCGACTGCGGGAAGGTCACCGGCAGGTGCCCCGAGGGATCGGCGTCGCCGAACAGAAGCGCGGCGAGCGCGGGTCCCTGCTGCACGCCCGGGTACCAGGCCTCGAGGACGCTCTTGACCTGGCTGAGCCACGGCATGAGCACGGCGCTGCCGGTCTCAAGCACGACGATCGTGTTGGGGTTCGCGGCCGCGACGGCCGAGATGAGCGCGTCACCGCCGTTATCGAGGTTGATGTTCGTGCGGTCGGCGCCCTCGCCCTCGGTGTAGTAGCCGAAGACGATCGAGACGTCGGCCGCGCTCGCGGTCGCGGCTGCCGACGTGAGACTGCTGCCGTTGTCGAACGTGACCGTGTCGCCGTCCTGCGCGGCGCGGGTCGTGATCGCGTCGAGCGGGGCGACGAAGCCCGGGTTATTCGAGCAAGCCGCCGACGGTTCGCCGCTTGAGCTGCAGACGGTCTTCGCGCTGACTCCGCTGGTGGCCGTGGCGGACGCGGTCGGCCCGATGACCGCGATCTTCAGCCCTTCCCGGTCAGCGGCAGCGCGCTGCCGTTGTTCTTGAAGCAGAACGCTGCCTTCCTCCGCCATCTGCTTCGCCAGGGCGAGATGGGCCGCCGTCGAGGAGTTCGCGGCGGGCGTGGCGGGCATCGGGTGGTCGAAGAGGCCGACGGCGATCGCGGCGCGGGCGACGCGGAAGGCGGCCTCGTCGATTTGCGCCTCGGTGATGGTGCCCGCCGTCAGCGCCGCCTGAAGGTTCGCCGGCGTGTAGAAGTTGGGCCGGTTCAGTTCCTGGTCGAGGCCCGCGTTCAGCGACGGCGCGGTCGAGTGCACCGCGCCGAAGTCAGACACGACGAAGCCGCGGAACCCGAGCTGGTTCTTGAGGTAGTCCGTCAGGGTGTTCGGGTTCTGGCACGCATAGACCCCGTTGACCTGGTTGTAGGAGCACATGACGCCCGCCGGCTGCGACTGCGTGATCGCGATCTCGAAGGCGCGGCCTTCCTCCTCGTGGAGGGTGCGGTCGTCAACGTTCGAGGAGCTGAGCTGCCTGTCGAGCTCCTGATCGTTCTCGACGAAGTGCTTGAGCACCGCCTCGACCGGCTCGGTGGGATTCCCCTGCTGGATGCCCTTAATGTCCTGGGCGGCCATTGTCCCCGCGAGGAGCGGATCCTCGCCCATGAATTCGGCATTGCGGCCGCCGTACGGGGTCCTGGCCAGGTCGATGCCGGGTGCCAGAATGCCGGTGCGGTCTTCCTGGAAGGCTTCGTCCCCCATGGCCTGGCCCTTGAGGTAGCTCTCCGCGGTGTCCCAGCTGGCCGTCTCGTCGATCGGGGACGGGGAAGCCCGGTGGTGATGCCGCTGACGCCGGTGACCTCCCACGGCCCGTCGGCGTAGGCCATCGTCGGGGTACACGGAACCTGGGCCGGATAGGTGACGGTTCCGAACGTCGTCTGGCCGGGGTTGTTCGCCGCCTGCTCGTCAAGCCAGCGCATCTTCTGCTGCAGCGTCATGGCCGACATGAGCTCCTGCGCGCGCACGTCGGCGCTCTGCGACGTGTTCATCCACGGGCAGTCGCTCACGCTGGAGCCTGCCGCCGCGGCCGTCGCGGGGCTGGAACTAAGCGAGATCGCCGGGACGGTCAACGCGGCGAGCGCTGCCGCGATAGAGATGGATTTGAGTCGTTTTGACACAGATTGCCTTCCCACCCTTTGTGAACTTGGTACACATGGCTCCAGCAATACTCACGTCGTGCCATGGCCTCGCCTAGCCGAATATGCACCTCCTTTAGCACAATGTTCACTCCGCGACCATTTCGATAAATGGAGCGAAGCATCGGTGACATTGGCTAGGCCGAAATGCACCATCATTAGCACGAAATTCACCTGGTGAGAGCAGAGCCGCAGGTCCTGGCATCGTCGCCCACCCGTTCGTCGCCGGTTCGCTAGGCAGAAACGGGACAGACGGGTAATGTGCCCCCAATGGAGGATGACCTGCCCATAGACGCCAACGACGACGTCGTGTCCCTGGACAACAGCGACGAGGACATGCCGCTGGACACCAGCCGGGACGTCTTCTACTTCACCGAAGGGGCGCTGGCCTACGCCGGCCACTACCTGCACGCCGAGGACAACCCGGCGCACACGCACAGCTTCGTGGAGATCGCCTTCGCCGTCGGCGGAACGGGGACCCATCACTCCGTGGCCGGGCGCGCGCGAGCTGAGCCCTGGCGACGTCGTCCTGCTGCGGCCCGGAGTCTGGCACGGGTACGAGGACTGCCGCAAGCTGGAGCTGTACAACTGCTGCTTCAGCAGCGAACTGCTGCGCAGGGAGCTGTCCTGGACGCGGGAGGACCCGCTCCTCGGCTACCTGCTGTGGACCGGGCCGTATGCCACGCCGCGGGCGCGGCGTCCTGTCCTTCAGCCTGCCGCGGGACGCCTACGAGTGCGTGCATGTCCCACCTGGAGGCGCTCGCGGCGCTGCGGCACGCGCCCGCTCGACCGCTACCGCGGCGACGTACTCGGCCGGCTGTCGCTGCTGCTGAGCGAACTCGGCCGGGTCGCGCAGCCCTGGGCGGCGCCGGACAGGCCGGCTCGCCGGCCCGGCCGTTCATCCCGGCGTCGGGCAGGCGATGCGCATGCTCGAGGCCAGCATCGCCCGGCGCTGGACGCTGAGCGAACTCGCCGAGGAACTGCACCTGGCCCCCGGCTACCTGGTCCGGGTGTTCAAGGCCGCCACCGGCCTGCCCCCCATGGCCTACCTGGCCCAGGTACGTGCCGAGCACGCCGCCGTCATGCTGCTGCACTCCGACGAGCCCATCACCGGCATCGGGCGGGCGGTCGGCTGGCCCGACCAGAACTACTTCGCCCGCCGGTTCAAGGTGCACTACGGGCTGAGTCGCGACCACCTACCGCAGGATGTTCGCTACCCAGGCCGCCCACATGCACACCGACGCACGGATCCTGAGCAGGCGATTCGCGCGTTCGGAGCGACCGGCGGCAGCCGTCGAGGTGCAGATCGTGCTAACAGAGGTGCAGCGAAGGCTATCGAGCGGTAACCGGACCGCGCACCATGTGTCGTATCGCTTAGTAACGGACATGCTTCCAGCGAATGTCCGGGTGTTAACGGCACCGGATGCTGGCCTGACTTCCACCGACAAAAATGCGAAGGGGAGATCTTGTGATGCCCAAAGTATCGCGAGACAGACGGATACGGCTCGGCGGGCTGGCGGGCGTGGCCGCCGCCGCACTGCTCACGGTCACGGCGTGTGGCGGCAGCGGCAGCAGCACCGCGGGGCAGGCGACCGCGCGGCCAGCGGCAGCAGCTCGCCGGCAGCAGCGCCACCGGGCAGACGTCCGCGCCGGCGGCCACAGGGCAGGACGCCTCGGCGTTCACGGTGCTCAGCAACGCCGAGAACACCACGGTCCCCGGTGAGCTCAAGAAGCTCGCGGCGGGCGCGTGCTCGACGGAGAACGCGGCGCTGCCGCTGCAGGTCCAGACGGTGCCGCAGGCCTCGCTCGACCAGAAGCTCCAGCTGCTGGCCGGCCAGGGCGCGCTCCCGGCGATGTTCGCCGCGGGCAACGCGCCGGCCACCACCAAGACCCTGGTCAAGGCCGGCGACATCGCCGACTTCCAGGCCGAGCTCACCAAGCTCGGCGTCATCAACGACGTCGAGCCGGCGGCCATCTCGACCATCAAGAACCTGTACGGCGGCGTTCTACGTCCTGCCCGACGAGTTCAACATCGAGGGCATCTTCTACAACAAGAAGATCTTCGCCGCGAACGGGATCTCGGTCCCGCAGACCTGGGACGCAGCTCGACCGCGGACGCCGCCAAGCTGCAGGCCAAGGGCATCCAGCCGTTCTCCGCCTCCGGCCAGCAGGGCTGGCCGATCACCCGGCTCATCAGCGGCTACCTGTACCGCTCCTCGGCCCGGACGCCCTCAACGACGTCGCCGAGCGGCAAGGCCAAGCTGACCGACCCCAAGTACGTCGAAGGCCGCCCAGGCGATCGCCAACCTCGGCGCCAAGGGCTACTTCGGCAAGGGCGTCGAGTCGATCGACTACAACACCGGCGTCAACACCTTCCTGACCGGGAAGGCCGCCATGCTCTACATGGGCACCTGGGTGCTGGCCAACATCGCCGACCCGAACGCCGACAAGGTCGGCGCCGGCAACATCGGCTTCATGCCGTTCCCGACCGTCACCGGCGGCGCGGGCAGCAGCGACCAGTACCCGGCCAACGTCGGCCTGCCCTTCACCTTCGGCGCCAAGACCCTCGGCCCGAAGACCGAGGCGCTGGCTGAAGTGCATCGTCGCAGAACTACGGCTCCGGCGTCCTGAAGGACTACGGCACGCTACTCCGGCTTCACCGGTCAGCACCCCGGTCTCCGGCCTGAGCGCGCTGCACGACCAGGATCCAGCAGACCATGGCCAGCTCCAAGCAGAGCGTGCTGTGGTTCGAGGCGCTGTTCAGCACCCAGGCGACCACGGTCAGCCAGCAGGACGCCGCTCCGCTGGTCAACGGCAGCATGTCGCCGAGCCGCCTTCATGAGCGCGGTCCAGGCGGCCCAGGCGTCGCAGCCGGTAGACCGACGATGCGCGGGCTGGCCCCAGCCGCCCCGCCGTGCGGCTGAGGCACCCGGGCCCTCCACCGACTGAGAGGACTTCCACCCGGTGAACGAATTCCTGGGCAACCGGCGGGCGATCGCGACGCTCGTCGGGCCCGCCCTGCTGATCTACACCGCCGTCATGCTCGTGCCCGTCTTCTGGTCGGCTGGCTACTCCCTGACCGCGGGCAACGCCATCACGGGCTATCACTTCATCGGCCTGGCCAACTTCCGGCACCTGCTCTCCGACCCGAATGTGCGGCACGGCCCTGTGGTTCACGGTCCGGTACGCGGTCGTGCTGACCGTCGGCCAGGTGCTCGCCGGCTACCTGCTGGCGCTGTTCTACGTCTTCGTCCTCAAGCGGGCGTCCGCGCTGATCCGCACCCTCATCTTCTTCCCGGTCGTCCTGCCCACCGTGGCGGTCGCGCTCATGTTCCAGAACCTCTTCGCGATCGCCCCGGTCAACGGCCCGGTCAACTCGCTGCTCAGCGTCGTCGGCTATCACTCGGTCGACTGGTTCGGCTCGCGCGGGCAACGCCTTCTGGATCATCATCATCATGGACATCTGGCGGTCCATGGGCTTCTACGCGGTGCTCCTGTACGCCGGCCTGGTCGACATCCCGGAAACGACGATCGAGGCGGCCCGGATCGACGGCGCGACCGGGCTGCGGCTCGTCCGGCACATCGTGCTGCCGCTGTCCTTCCCGGTGCTGCTGTCCGTCCCTCATCTTCAGCATCAACGGGACGCTGAAGGTATTCGACTCCATCCTCGCGCTGACCAACGGCGGTCCGGGAAACGCCACGACACCCCTGACGCTCTACATGTTCAACACGTCGTTCTCCTACGGCGAGTACGGCTACGGCGCCACCATCGCGCTGCTGCTCACCGTCATCTGCCTGGTCGTCACCGCTCGCGCTGTACCGCGTGGTCGCGCACCGGCGACGCCAGGAGGTGGCGTGACCGCATGGCGACGGCAATCGCCCGGACCGCACCGGCAGCACGGCCGGGCGCACCGCGGCCCGAAGGCGCCGGCCGCACGCTCGCGCCGGGCGGCAGGCGCCTGCCGGGCCGGCTGCTGACCCTCGTGCTCCTGATCGTCGTCATCTACCCGCTGGTCTGGCTGTTCCTCGGCTCGCTGAAGTCCCAGTACGACTACCTGAACAACCCGACGCTACAGCCTGCCCACCGCACTGGATGTGGGGCAACTACAAGGCCGCCTGGGTCACCGGCGACCTCGGCATCTACATCCGGAACAGCGTCACCGCCGTGCTCCCGGCGCTGGCCCTGGTGATCCTGCTCGGCAGCGCGGCCGGCTTCGCCCTGCAGCTGATGCGCTGGCGGCTGAGCCGCCCGGTCATGCTGCTGTTCCTGGCCGGGATCATGGTGCCGTCCCAGATGATCCTGCTGCCGCTGTTCACCATCTACTTCCAGGTCGGGCTGACCGGATCGCTGTGGCCGCTGATCATCACCTACACCGCGCACCGGCCTGCCGCTGACGGTCTTCATGATGGCGACCTACTTCCGCGCGGTGCCCCGCGAAGTCATCGAGGCGGCGGCGATCGACGGCGCGGGGATCTTCCGCATCTTCTTCACCGTCGCCCTCCCGATGGTCCGCAACGCCGTCCTGACGGTCGCCCTGGTCCAGTTCTTCTTCATGTGGAACGACCTGCTCGTCGCGCTGACCTTCACCAACAGCAACAACCTGCGCACCGTCCAGGTCGGCCTGCTCAACTTCACCGGCGAATTCGGCGCCATCCAGTACGGCCCGCTGTTCGCGGCGATCTGCATCACCGTCTTCGGCACGCTCGTCCTCTTCCTCGCGCTGAACCAGCAGGTCATGAAGGGCCTCACCGGAGGTGCGGTCAAGGGCTGACTGCCGAGAACACCACGCGACCATCGACCCGATGCCACCTTCGAGCAGTCCCTACCGCCCACCCCGGGTCCTGTCACGTTCGAGCGCTCCCCGACGGCCTCGGCCTCGGTACCGCTTGCCCCCGGATCTCCTGGCGGCTGCCCGAAGCCTCGGGATCGCAGCTCGCCTACGAGCTCGAATTCCAGCGGGACGGCCTGGCTCACCGACACCGGCCGCGTGACCGCCCCGAGCGCCACCTCGTGCCCTGGCCGGCGGAGCCGCTGCGCTCCCGCGAGCGCGTCCGCGTCCGGGTCCGCGTCTGGACCGAGGACGAGCCAGCGCGTCCCCGCTGGAGCGAGCCCGCGTGGGCGGAGGCGGCGCTGCTTGAGCCGGGCGACTGGGTGGCCCGGCCGGTCGGCGGCGCCTGGCCGAGCGAGGACCCGTCCGCCGACCGCCGGCCCGCCCGGGTCCGCCGGGAGTTCACGGTGGACAGCCGGTCGTCGCGGCGCGCCTGTACGCCACCGCGCACGGCGTCTACGAGGCCGAGATCAACGGGCGACGGGTCGGCGACGACGCGCTCAGCCCCGGCTGGACCGTCTACGGCAGGCGGCTGCAGTACCGCACCTACGACGTCACGAGCCACCTGGCCGTCGGACGCAACGCCATCGGCGCGTGGCTCGGCGACGGCTGGTACCGGGGCCGGCTGGGCTTCGACGGCGGCACCCGCGACATCTACGGCACCGACCAGTCCTGGCTGGCCCAGCTCGAGATCACGCACGACGACGGCACCGATGCACCGTGATCGCGACCGACTGCCTCCTGGCAGGCCGCGCCGGCCCCATCATCACCAGCAGCCTCTACGACGGCGAGGTCCACGACGCGCGGCTGGACGACCGCGGACTGGTCCCGGCCCGGCGGCGCAGACGACGGGGATGGGCGCCGGTCGCGGTCGCACGAACGGGACCCGGCGACCCTGGTCGCCGCGACAGGTCCCGCCGATCCGCTGCACCGCAGGACGATCGCGCCCGTCGCAGTCACCTGCGCCGCGACGACGGGTCCTACCTGCTCGACTTCGGGCAGAACCTGGTCGGCCGGCTGGCGATCACCGTCGCCGGGCCGCGCGGCACCCGCGTGACGCTGCGGCACGCCGAGGTCCTCGATCGACGGCGACCTCGCGACCGCGGCCGCTGCGCCAGGCACGCGCCACCGACGAGTACGTCCTGCGCGGTGAGCGGGACGGAACGCTGGGAGCCCCGGTTCACGATCCACGGATTCCGGTACGCCGACGATCACCGGCTGGCCCGGCGAACTGCAGCCGAGGATCGGTCGTCGCCCGGGTCTACCACACCGACATGCCGCCCGCCGGGACGTTCGCGTGCAGCGACCCGCTGGTCCAGCGGCTGCACGACAACGTCCGCGTGGAGCATGCGCGGCAACTTCGTCGGCATCCCCACCGACTGCCCGGCCAGGGACGAGCGCCTCGGCTGGACCGGCGACGTCCAGGTCTTCGCGCCGACCGCACTGTTCCTGTACGACTGCACCGCGCTGCTCGACTCCTGGCTGACCGACGTCGGCCTCGAGCAGCTGCCCGACGGCACCGTCCCCTGGTACGTCCCGGTGATCCCCGGCCCGCCGCCCTGGACGCCCATCCAGCCCGGCGCCGGCTGGGGAGACGTCGCCGCCCTCACCCCCGTGGCGCTCTACCAGGCCACCGGCGACGCGGAACTGCTGCGGCGGCACTACGCGCACGGCCCGGGCGTGGGTTGACCTCGTCGCTCCGCTGGCCGGCCCAGCCCGGCTCTGGGACACCGGCTTCCAGCTCGGCGACTGGCTGGACCCGGCCGCGCCCGCCGACGACCCGGCGGCCGGCGCGCACCGACCCGCACCTGATCGCCACCGCCTACTTCGCCTGGTCGGCCCGGCACGTCTCGATCGCCGCGGACGTCCTCGGCGACCTGGCAGGCGCGGAGGAATACCGCGCAGCTGGCCGACGAGGTCGCCAAGGCGTTCCGCGGCCGGTACCTGCTCAAATCGGGGCGGCTGACCAGCGACACGCCAGGCGTCCTACGCCGTCGCCATCGTGTTCGGCCTTCTCGACGACGAGGATGCCGTCCGGCCAGGCCGGCGACCGGCTCGCGGAGCTTGTGCGCGGACAACGGCTACCGCATCGGGACCGGGTTCGTCGGCACCCCGCTCATCTGCGACGCGCTGACCGTCACCGGCCACGTGGACGCCGCCTACCGGCTGCTCATGCAGACCGAATGCCCGTCGTGGCTCTACCCGGTCACCCAGGGCGCCACCACGATCTGGGAGCGCTGGGACAGCCTGCGCCCGGACGGCACGCTCAACCCGGCGGCATGACCTCGTTCAACCACTTCGCCCTCGGCTCGGTCGCCGACTGGCTGCACCGCGTCGTCGCGGGCCTGGCGCCGGCCGCGCCCGGCTACCGGAAGATCGTGTTCCGCCCGCGGCCCGGCGGCGGGCTCACCTCCGCCGCCGCCAGCCACGAGACGCCCTATGGCCGGGCCGCCATCTCCTGGGAGATCGCCGGCGAGGAGATGCGCGTGACGATGACCGTCCCGCCGAACTGCACGGCCACGGCGCACCTCCCTGGCGTCCCGCCGGTCGAGATGGGCCCGGGGACGCTCCGGATGCGGGTCAAGACCGATCACGGCCGCTGAGCGATGTTGGCCGGATGTGACAGGATTGGAGGTGTCCGGCACGACACCAAGGCAGGCCTTTGAGAGTGGCTCACGCAGCTCCCCGGCTCATCCACCGGGGCGACCTGATTGCTGCCCTAGACCGTGCCGCGACGCGGAAGGTGACGATCATCTCCGCCCCGGCCGGCAGCGGTAAGACGTCGCTGCTGCGCGCCTGGGCCGACCGTCCCGGGCAGCAGCGCCGGCTCGCCGTGCTGCAGGTACAGCGCGACCAGCGAGACGCCCAGCAGTTCTGGCTTGCGCTGCTCAACGCAGTCCGTCAGGCTTCGGCCACGATCGGCCGTGCGGAGCCGTCGGCAGCCACCCCCGACTTCAACGCGCGGCGATGGTCGACCGGGTCCTGCGGAGCTCGCCGATGCTCGCGGCGGCGTCACGCTGGTCATCGATGATCTCCACGAGCTGACCTGGCCGAGAAGCATTCACGCCAGCTCACCCGGCTGCTGACGAACCTTCCCGCAGACGTGCACGCGATACTGACCACGCGTCACGATGTGCTGCCAGCGGCTGCATCAGCTGCGCCTGGCGGGTGAGCTGGCCGAGATCCGCGCGGCCGACCTGCGCTTTTCCGAGCGTGAAACCCGTGAGCTGCTCGACGCCTCGGGCGTCGCACTGTCCGCGGCCGGGGCGGCGCTGCTGCACCAGCGCACCGAGGGGTGGGCCGCGGGCCTGCGGCTCGCGGTGGTCTCCCTGGCCGGTCACCCCGACCCGGACCAGTTCGTCGCGGAGTTCTCCGGCAGCGACCGCACGGTCGCCGAGTACCTGCTCGCCGAGATGCTCGAACGCCAGCCGCCCGACGTCCAGGATCTGCTGCTGCGCACCTGCGTGCTCAACCGGGTCAACGGCGAGCTGGCAGACCTGCTGACCGGCCGCCCTGGCTCGGAACGGATCCTGCTTAGTCTCGAAGACGCCAACGCGTTCGTCGAATCGCTGGACCCCGAGCGCGCCTGGTTCCGCTATCACCGCCTGCTGACGGATTTCCTGCGGCTGGAGCTGCGCCGCACGCTGCCCGAAGAAGTGCCCGCGCTGCACCGCCGCGCCGCCGGCTGGTTCACCGTACAGGGCGAGGTCGTCAATGCCATCCGGCACACGCAGGAGGCGCGCGACTGGACTGATGCGGCCCGGCTGCTCGCCGACCATTCGTTCAGCCTGACGCTCGACGGGCAAGCGCAGACACCATGCAGGCGCTGGTGCGGGCCTTCCCGCCGGGCGCGGATCACCCCGAGCTGGCCCTGGTGCGCGCGATGGGTGACCTCGCCCAGGGACGCCTGGACGACGCGGGCGCCCACCTGGCGGTCGCCGAGGCGCACGTCCGGACGAGCGGCGCCGGATCGCCGGGCGCCGCCTTCGGGGTGGCGATCGCGTCGCTGCAGCTGGCGCTGGCCCGGCAACGCGGTCACCTGGCCGGCGTCATCGAGCGCGTCAGGTTCCTCGACTCCCCGGTATCCCGGCAGTCGGACGCGGACATCGCCCTCGGCAGTGATCTCCGCGCGGTGGCGCTGATGAACCTGGGAACCGCCGAGGCGTGGACGCTCGGGGTGCCGGACGCCGTACGCCACCTCCAGGAGGGCGCGGTCCTGGCCCGGGAGATCGGCCGCCCCTACCTCGAAGTCGGCTGCCTGGCGCAGCTCGCCTTCGCGTATATCTACCACAGTGCCGACAAGCCGAAGAGCGATGCGTTCGCCGCGACCCAGCGGCGCTGCCGCGAGGCGATCGCGCTCGCCGAACAGCACGGCTGGGGCGCGGAGCCAGCGATCGCGCCCGCGCTCATGACGCTCGCAGGCACGATGGTGTTCGTGGGCGAGTTCGACGAGGCCGAGCACTGGTTGCGGCGCACCGAGCGGGCGCTGCGAACAGACACCGGGCCGGACATCAGGCTATTGCTGCACCAGACGGCCGGCATGCTGAACGCCAGTGCGCGGCCGCCACCACGAGGCGCTCGAGGAGTTCGGTGCGGCCCGGACCTGGCGCGTCTCAGACTGGAGGGATCGCAGGCGCTGGCGAGCCAGCTGACCGGCTGGCTGCTCGCCACGCAGGCCCGCCTCGGGCTGCCCGGCGAAGCCCGCGCCGGCCTCGCGGCCCTCGATGACGAAATGGCCGGCTCCGGTGAGATACGCAATGCGCGCGCGGTGATCTGCCTCGCGGAAGGCGATCCGGCCGGAGCCCTTGACGCGCTGCGTGATGTTCTCAACGGCACGGCACCAGGTCCTCGGTTACGTCACGGTCGTTGAAGCGCACCTGCTCGCCGGGCTTGCCCATCGCGAGCTCGGTGACCAGCGCGCGGCGAACCAGGCGGCCGAACGCGCGCTTGCCCTGGCGGAGTCCGACCGGCTGGTCCTGCCGTTCGCGATGACCGGCGCAGCAGAACTGCTCAGGGCGCTCCCCCGGCACCAGACCGCGCACGCCGCGCTGCTCGCCGACATCCTCGACGTTCTCGACGGCTCATCGCCGGCGGCCGAAGAGCCGTCGTCGCTGCCGCCGGCGGAAGAGCTCAGCCCGGCCGAGCTCAGGGTGCTGCGGTATCTGCCGACGAACCTGTCCCGGCCCGAGATCGCCGGCGAGCTGTCCGTCTCGGTGAACACCGTCAACGCGCAGGTCCGCAGCATCTACGCCAAGCTCCAGGTCGGTGACCGGTCCGCGGCCGTGCAGCGGGCCAGGGAGCTGCGGCTGCTGTTCGCCGGCCGCACGCGCTAGCCCGCCGCTCAGCTCCGCTTGCCGAGGCTAAGCAGGCTTGCCCGCGTCGATCCACTGCTGGAGCTTCTCCACCTGAGAGGCGGGCCACGCGCCATCGCAAGGCATCTTGCCGCTGCGCAGGGCGCCGACGATAGCGTCGGCATTCTGGACGACGTCCGCGTAGTCGAAAAGATCGAAGGCAGCCAGCATGGAATCCCTGTCCTTCGAACGGAACAGGGGCTTAATGTCCTGCTCGAAACTGAGGTTGCCTTCGCCAGGTGATGTCATGCCGTGTCCTCCTTGTCAGTGGAACCTGCGGACCATCCGCTCCGAGGCTCGCCGACAGGCAGGTGAAAGGTCGTCACCCAAGCACGGTGATTTGGCTGGCGGCGACAGCCTGAACCGCCCCGGGTTTCGTGCGGACTCCACGAAACCGGGGCGGTCAGGAGCACACCTCTTTCGCGTGCCTATGCGAAGCTGACCTGGATGGTCCGTTCGCCGGTGCCACGGATGACGTTGAGTTCGATGGTGCCGTCCGACGCGGCGGCCTGGAGTGCGTCGAACAGGTCGTCGGGGGTGCGGATCGGGCGGCCGAGCGGCCGCCACGATCAGGTCGCCCTGGGCGAGACCGGCGCGGGCGGCCGGGCTGTCCTCCTCCACGTCGCGGATGAGCAGGCCATCGGTTTCCGGCAAGCCGACAGCGCGGCGGAGCCGCCTGGCCATGTGGTTCGGCGCGATCGCCACTCCGAGCCTCGGTGACCGTGCTGATTCACCGCGAGCGAGCACATCGGCCCGGGCCCGTAGTGCCTCGTCGGCGGGCATGGCCAGGTAGAAGCCCTCGCCGAGGCGGTTGGTGTTGATCCCGAGCAGTTGTCCGGCGGCGGTGAGAACCGGACCGCCCGAGGAGCCGGGCAGCAGCGGGGCGGTGTGCTCGACACTGCCGGTGATCCGCTGGCCCCGGGGACCGCGGAATGTCCGCTCGGTGCCCGAGACGAACCCGAACGTCACCCGCAGCCCGCGCCCTCCCGGGTTGGCCAGGGCGAAGACCGGCGTCCCGATCTCCACGTCGGCGCCGTCAGCCCACGGCAGCGCGGTGACCGCGCCGGTGTCGATGCTGATGACGGCCAGGTCGCCGTCGATGTCACGCCCGGCCACGTTCCCGTCCGCGGCGCGCCCGTCGGCGAAGGTAACCGTCACCTGGTCGCCGCGTACGTTGTGCGCGTTGGTCAGGACCTTGCCTTCGCCGAGCACGACACCTGAGCCTGCCCCCCAGCGCTGCCCGACGCCCACGACCGAGGTCCCAGCGCCTTGTGCCAGCTGCCTGATGCTTGCCCCGATCTCATCGAGGATCGCCATGTCGCCACCTCCAGTAAGTAGTAACTTGCAACTTACTATTCACTGGCCAGAAGTCAACGGGGCTACGATCAGCCCATGGCTGAATCCGACCTGGAACCGTCACCGCTCGCCGAGGCGCTCGCCCGGGTCGGCGACCGGTGGACGCTGCTGGTGGTGGAAGCGCTGCTGCCCGGTCCTCAGCGGTTCAACGAGCTTCTCAGCCTGATCCCCGGCATCGCCGCGAACATCTTGTCCGAGCGCCTCAAGCGGCTCGAACGCGACGGACTGCTGATCGCCCGGCCCTACTCCCAGCGCCCGCCGCGGGCCGCCTACCAGCTGACCGCCGAGGGCAAGGAACTCACCGGCGCGCTCCGGCTGCTCGCGCACTGGGGGACCCGGCACGCCGATACGGTGGACGCCCCGCGTCACCTCACCTGCGGCACCCCCATCGAGGCCCGCTGGTACTGCCCGACCTGCGACCAGCTCGTTGACCACCAGCCGCATAACACCCACGAGACGCACTACCTGTGAGTAGCTCCCGGCCCGGCATGATCCCTCAGCAGCTGCCGGTAGGCATCGACGCGAAGCCACGCAACCGTTCGGGATGATCTCTCGGTCACTCCTGGTCGGGGAAGATGTCCGCGGCAGTGATCACCGTCGTGTCAGGACCGCGCGGGTCACTTCCGACCGTGCGCTGATGTGCAGGCGTCTACCGCGTCACGGACTGTGGAGCGCCGCCGTCTCGGTACCGGTCGCGGATCTCGGCACCCAAACGCGATGCCGAGGCGCCGATGGCCGACAAGATGCGATGCGGCACGCCGTCATCCATTGCGAGGAGTGCGAGGGCGATGTGCTCTGCGCGGAGATGGCCGCCGGAGTGCGCTTGTGCCTCACGGAGCGAGCTGTCCAGGCATTTCTTCGCCCGGCGGGTGAGCGGGAGGTCTCCGGTGGGGTGAGCGGGCCTCCGGCTGCCGCGCGATCGTCGCCCCAGCCGGCGCGGCGCCGGAGCGTCCGGGGCGAGGGCGGCCGGCCCGAATGCCGCCTCGATCCGCTCCCGCACCGCGTCGAGGTCGATGCCGATCGTGGTCAGCGCGTCGCGATCGAGGGTATCGAACAGGCTGCCGTTCGCGGTGTTCCCCGGGCCGATCAGGCGGACGAACTCCGCCTCGACGCGCTCGGGCGTGACGCCCCGCTCGCGCAGCAGCGCACCGGCCTCGCCGTCGGCGGAGGCAAGGCCGTAGAGCAGGTGCTCGCCGCCGATGAAGCCGTGCCCGAGGCGGCGCGCCTGCTCGGACGCGCGAACAACAACCTGCCGGGCGTCGCCGGTGAACTGGTCGGTCATTATCGTCTCCCCGTCCGGTGGCCGTGCTTGCGATGCACAGTCTGTTTGGTGACGCCGAGCCGGGTGGCGATGTCCTGCCACGACCAGCCCAGTTCCCGCGCGCTGTCGACCTGGAGGATCTCCAGCCGTTCCGTCAGTGCCCGCAGGGCGGCCACCGCCCGCAACCCGATGTCCGGGTCGTTGCTGGCCGCGCCCTCGGCGATCTCGAGTGTGCTCTGCATGTCCGTCAGCATATGCTGACGGCCTCTCTTGCGTCAACATATGCTGACGCGGAACGAGTGCGCAGACCCCGGCGGAAATCACGGCTGTTTTCTGCGGGCGGCCTGCCGTTCGGTGAACCTCGTCATGTACTGCTGCGGCTCCCCGGTGAGAAAGGCCCGTCCGAACTGCACGATGCTGTCCTCGATCGCCCTTGCGGGGGTCATGTCGATCCACTCGTTGAGTAGGCGCTTTTGCCGCCGGACGGTCTCCGGGCCCAGGGCTGCCATCCGGGCCGCCAGTCGCGTGATGCGCGCGTCTAGTTCGTCATCCGGGACCACGTCGTGGACCAGCCCCCAGCTCGCCGCGGTGCCGGCGTCGATCGTCTCGCCGGTCAGCAGCAGCCAGGCGGCTCGTGAGGCGCCGATCATCGCTGGAATGAGGGCGGCGTGGATCACGGACGGAATGCCCACGGTGACTTCGGGCATGCCGAATGTGGCTCCGGCGCCCGCTACGCGCAGGTCGCACGACACCGCTACCTCCAGCCCGGCGCCGAGGCACCAGCCGGACAGGCGGGCGATCACCGGCGCCGGGCAGGCCCTGACCGCTTCGCACAGTGCGGCCAGCCTGCTGATGAAGGCCTCGGCGGCGGCCTGGTCCAGTCCTGCCATCTCGTCGATGTCCGCGCCGCCGATGAATGCCTTGTCGCCGGCACCGCGCAGCACGATGACCCTGCAGTCGTCCTCGCGTGAGAGCCGCTGAAACTCGGCGGTCAGCTCTTCAATAGCCTCGCTGCCGAGGATGTTCATCGACTTCGCGTTGACGAGCTCGACCGTGACCACGCCGTCAGCCTGGCGGCGGCGGACAAATCGCTGGGCGGGGACGCTCACGTGCTCCTCCTCGGGGTGTGCAGCTATGGTGCGCGGCTTCCGTTCCAGTACTGTCCAGGTCATGGAGTGCTTCGCCAGCTGGCGCACCCGCCGGTGAGGGGCGGCTCGTCCTGAGCCGCATGACCAGTCCCGCCGCCTTGTCACGCCGTGGGACCTTCACCCATCCCGCCGCCAGAAAGGCACCCCGTGAACATCCGCACATACCATCCGCGCGATTTGAATGCCCTGACTGAGCTTACGATCGCGACGTTCGGCCCGTTCTACGAGAACCACTTCCGGCCACTGGTCGGAGAGGTGATCTTCCATCATCAGCACGGCCGGTGGGCCGATAGACTACCGTGCCCAGGTACCGGCACTTCACGACCCTGCGGCCGGCAAGCACGTGGCCGTCGCCGAGACCAGTGACAGGGCGATCGCCGGCTATGTCGCCTGGACGATCGACCTGGCCAAGCGCCATGGCGAGGTGTTCCTCCTCGCCGTGGCGGAGAGAGACCGGCGCGACCACATCGGCACAGCCCTGTGCGAGCACGCATTCCAGGACATGACCAGGAAACATGTCGAGGTGGTCACCATCAGTACCGGCGGGACAGACGCCTTCCACGCCCCGGCACGCGCCCTCTACGAGCGCCTAGGGTGCGTACCGGTGCACGTCGCCGTTTACTTCAAGCAGCTGTAAGCCCTGCCGACCCGGCATCGCGCCTATCCCAGACCCATCCGTGATAGGCGCGACGCAGTATCTCCGACTAACGACGCACGCGCCCTTACATGACTCGTCCGGCGGAGGCCTGGACAGCGTAGGCGCGCAGCTCGTCCGGCGCGTGCGGGTGGTCTCGCAGCCAGCAGCGGACGACTCCGGGCAGCCTCGTCCGGGGCCTCGCGATGCCAGTGGCCGAGCCCGTGCAGGGCGGCCTCCTGGCACGCCGGCGAATCCAGCGCCCCGCGGCCAGCCGCGGCGCGAATACCTCGGCGAACAGCGTGACGATCGAGCGCAGCCCGGCCGCACGCAGGGCGAACGGCACCCGGTCATCCGCCGAGCACTGCGATGTCCCCGCCGGCGGAGAACACGAGCGAATCCACGCCATAGCCCACCTGCTCGTCGGAGTAGGGCCGCAGCAGCGCACCCGCGTCGCTGAACAGGCGCCCGATCCGCTCGGCCCGCGCCGTCGGCGTGTCAGCCCCTCATAGCGCGTGCGTCCACTCCGTCGCCCGGCCATCCCCGAGGTACCAGTCGAACTCGTCGGGTCCCAGGTCGAACAGGTGCTCAAGCCAGGCCTCAAACGCATCCATCAGACATCCAAGCTGAACGACCAGCAAGATGCCGCCCCGACAGTGGCGCGGATGCGCAGATCGTAACCTCTTGCAGCCCTGATGAGAATGCCGAGAGGCATCACGGCAAGCCGAGCTGCGCGATCTGCGCAGCCCTGCAGAGTTGGGTGAGCGTGCTGCCGTTACTCGCGGGTGCACCACCTGCTCTGCGATCGATGTCGATTAACACATTCTTCATTCCGAACGGACCGTTGGTTCCCGCCGCGGCTCGCCGCTCGTCTCCTCGGTGGCCGGCCGGTCCGTCACAGGCCGGTCAATCGCGGGCCGGGAGCGTCGGCGTAGCCACAGGGCGGTGCCGGCGATCGCGATCGCGACGGCGGACACGATCGTGGCGATCAGCCAGGCCGGGGCTGTCGTGTCGTCGGGCTTTGGCGCGGCGGCCGGGGCAGGGGTGGCGGCCGGGACGGGGCCGCGGAGCCGGGGGCGGTCGGGAGCGAGGCGCCGGCAGGTACGCCGAGCCGGGTCAGGGTGGCGGTCAGCTGCGGGGTGCCGCGGAGCCATCCGGTGGCCTGCAGCGGCTGGCCGAAGCCCTGCTGTCCTGGCAGCGTGTAGATCACCGGGCCGCCGGCCGCGCGCGGGTACAGGTCCTGGCGGATCTGCCCGTCCGCCTGGCCTGGTTCTGGGGTGACGCCGGGCACCGTGTAGGTGACGGTGTACTTCGGCCCGAGGGAGGCCGCCGCTGGCGGCGTGCGCAGCGGGGACGGCTCGCCCGGCGTGCCGCTACCGGGGCCGAACAGCACCGTGAACAGGCCGGTCTGCCCGGCGAGGCTGGAGAGCGTGTCCCCCTGTCCCGGCAGGGCCTCGCCCTGTGCGGAGATGGTGACCGGGCGGGCCAGGCCCGGGCCGGTGATGCTCGCCTGGGTTGCTCCCTTCGCGAGTGCCGGGGTGGCGACCGCCGCGGTGACGGCGATGGCCGTGCCCGCGGCGAGGGAGGTGAGAACGATGAACCTGCGCAGCATTCCGGTGGCTCCTTCCGTAGCGCCTCGCCTGGGTGTACACCGCAGCCCGGCGGCAGGTTCCCGGCAGGCCGTGCCCGGTTAGCGAGCGGAGGCGGCGACGGCGAGCGCGGCTGCCTTGCTGAAGCCGCCCTCCAGGCGCAGGGCGACCCGCGGCGTGCCCCAGATCAGCGTGCTGCCGGTGGTGAGCCGGGCCGAGGCCTGCACGATCATGCCGTCGCTGCGGACGTACACGATCTCCTGCGGGCCGGTAACCCACAGCCCTTTCGTGCCGTTCACCGAGACCTCGGTGACGCTGCCGACCTGGACGAACTTCTCGAAGTAGACCGGGTCCAGGTGGCCGTCGAATTCGTCCAGCCGCACCTGGCCGTACGGCGTGCGGTCGTAGATCAGCGTCGCGACCCGTCCGCCGTCGCTGACCGTGACCGCGGTCGGCTGGCCAAGCGTGGCCGGCACGAGGATGGGGAAGGCGACACGCTGGCGCGCCTGCCCGAGCGACATCCGCTGCTCGCCGGGCAGGGACGGGTGCGGCGCGGGGGAGGGGCCAGGCGCCTGGCGGAGCTCCACGCCGTCGAGCCGGAGCACGTGGGCGATGGCCGCGCGGCTCTGCGGGATCGCCACGGCCAGGGCGACGACGGTCAGCGCCACGATCAGGGCGGCGCGCCACCGGGGGTACAGGATCCGCGCGCGCCAGCGTGCGATCGGCTGCGGGCGTGCCTCCGGGCGCTGCTGTGCTTCCAGGCGCTGGCGGACGGTGGTGGCCTGCTCTGCGGCGGGCGGCACGTCGAGCCGGGGACTCAGCGCGCGAAGCTCGGACACCAGCGCGTCCCGCCACTGCGGTGCGCGACGGGACCCGGAAGACTCAGCCATGGAACACCCGGCCCTGGTCTTCGGGCACGACGAGCCCGCGCAGCCGTCCCAGGGCGCGGGACGTGCGGGACTTCACCGAGCCGAGCGGCCATTGCAGCACCTGTGCCGTCTCGGCCTCGGACAGATCCAGGAAATAACGGCACACCAGCGCCTGCCGCTCCCGGTCCGGCAGTGCGTTCACCGCCGCCAGCAGCCGGGCGCGCCGCTCGCCGGCCACCGCCTCGTCGAACGGAGCGTCCGGGGTGGCGGCAGTCCGGCTCCAGGGCCGATAGCCGCAGGGCCAGCGCATCGCGGCGGTGCCGGGAGCGCAGGAGGTTCTTCGTCTCGTTGGCCACGATGCTCAGCAGCCAGGGTGCGAACGGCTCGCCCGCCCGGAACTTCGGCAGGCTCCGGAACGCCTTCACGAACGCCTCCTGCACCACGTCGTCGGCATCCTCGCCCGCGCCCAGCAGCCAGGCAGCCCGGTGCGCGCGCAGCGTGTACCGGGCGACCAGCACCGCATAGGCGTCAAGGTCGCCGTCCCGGGACCGGGCTACCGCGTCCGCGTCGTCGATGGCACCCCCTGCACGAGCCGGTACTCACCCTGAATACACCGCCCGCGGCCACCAGGTTCCCGTTGCCAGCCGCGGGCTTTCCTCGACGGCTGGAATGCCACGGCTAGCGTGCCGGTGAATCGTAGCGGGGACGGCTGCGGAGGAGGGCGGTGAGGTCATCGCCGGGCTGGACGTCGCGGGGCGGGCACCCGCGGGTGAGGATCCGGCCGCCGGCGGTGCCGCCCAGCCGTCGCCCGGTCAGCGGACACGTGCAGCCAGGATCCCTCGCACAGGCCGAGCACGGGAACGTCGTTTTCTTCCAGGAACTCCCCCAGCCGCCGGTCGCGTGCCGTGCGCAGCGGGCCGTCGGCCGGGTAGTGCGGGTTGACCTGGAAGGGAATCAGTCCCAGCGCGGACAGCGAGGCCGGCTGCACAATCGGCATGTCGTTGGTGGTGCGGATGGTCGGGCAGGCCAGATTCGCCCCTGCGCTGACTCCCAGGTAGGGCATCCCGGCGCGGGACCGGCTGCCTATCGCGGCCAGCAGCCCGCTGCGCCGCACCGCCTGCAGCAGGCGGAAGGCGTTGCCCCCGCCGACGAACACCGCGTCGGCCTGGTCCAGGGCCGCTAGCGGGCTTGCGGCCCGGTGAGCGCTGGATACCTGCACGCCCAGCCTGCCGAGGATCTCCCGCGTCGCCTCGGCATAGCCGTCGGGGTCGCTGGCCGCGTACGGGATGAACAGCACCCGGCGGGAGCCGGCGAAGAAGGCGGCGAGCGCGTCCATCGCGTGCTCCAGCGCGCCGTGCCCCGGGCTGAAGGAGTTAGAAAGCAGCATGACCTCGGGCAATCCTGCCCTCCTTCGCCTGACGCGGGGCAGGCCTGCGGTGACGGCGGCCTGAGACTGCCACGGGCACGCTAAGGGCGTGCCGGTGCCGTACGCGACCGTTGGCCGACCTGGTTCTACAGATCCGGGCGCGCCTGGTGATCGATTTGCATGAGTTCAACTGGTGCGCCGCTGACCTCAATGAAGGCCACGGTCACGCCATGGCTGGGTGAATTGGGCTCGATGATGACGTGCTGGCCTTCAAGGGCGGCCGCGAGGTTATCGACTTCGAATGCCACGTGTGCCACCGTCTTGACCAGACCGGGATAAGGGGCGTCTTCCCAGTACCGCTGCCACTGGATGCCGAACGGGTTGTTAAGGTGATCGCTGACGGTCATCTTCAGGTGCGGCAACGGGATCTCGCCGTCAAATGAGCTGACCGTGGGAATCCCAACATGATTGAACTTCATCGCCCCGCCTTATCGCCTCGCCCGTCACAGTAGGCGGACGGGCCATGGAACTCAACTGAGTTACCGCTCATGCCGCGGTCAGGTCACGCCAGGGGACTCTGGCGAGACGCGAGTCATGCCATGTTGACCGGTGGCGGCCGCGCGACTGGGCCGCCTATATCCCGAACTGGCCTGCCAGTGATAGTTAAATTACTTCACGGCGGCGGAGGCAGTCATAGAGTTCGGTGGTAGCCGGGGCCGGTCCCACATCAAGTTCTGTGCGGAGAGCGGCGACACAGGAGTGGTATTGCCGAATGGCCAACTGCACTTGGCCTTGTCGGCTGTAGCATCGCATCAATCGGCAATGAGCGTCCTCTCGGCAACTGTCACAGCCCAGAAGCTTCATGCATACTGCGACGCAGCCGGCGTAGTCGCCTGAGTTCAAGCGCAACGCGCCAAGCCGGTCGAGCGCATCCAGATAGCAAAGACGCAAGTGTTCCCGAGTGACCATCGCCCACTCTTCGTAGGGTTCTTCGGCAAGAAATTCGCCCTGATAGAGCCAGGTCGCCGCCTCGAAAGCCGCCTCCGCCTTCACGAGTTCCGCACTCGCAAGGTGCTGATGAGCAGCCTTGAGCTGCTCCTCGAAAACCTCAATATCGACCCAGATGTCGAGGTTCGGCTCAATGAAGTAAGACTGGTCATGGTGGATCACTACCGCGGTGTCGCCGACTGCCGCGCGCAGGGACTGACGAAGCCCATGGATTGCCACGTTCAGGCTGTTGCGCGCGGCCTCGGACGTTACTTCGGGCCAGAATATGCTCATCAGCCGATCCCGCCGCACCTTGCTGTGATGGTTGACGAGAAGGTACTCAAAGACAGCGCGGCCTCGACCCGATGACCAGATCTCGACCGGGCGATCTTGAAAGGCAATACGCAGAGCACCAAGCAGGTGGGCGGTAATGTCGGGCGTTGCGTTGTGTACGGTCGTACGGATCACTGCAGGCGTCGCGATGAGCTCTAGCCAGCGGGCCTCGTCTTGGGCGGGGGATTGTGTGAGGGAAGGTGGGGGCTCTGCAGTATGAGCGTCAGCGAGTAGAACTGGCAGTTCCGTGGGTGCACACCCGGTCCAGCCGGGTGATCGGCAAGTGAGCCGGACGAATCGGCGACGCCACCAAGGGGCGGAGCGCTTGGCAATGTGGCGTAGTTCGGGAATGGGTCCGGCGGCCGGACAGTCGCGGGCCAAAGACTGACCCAATCTGGCCAGTGTCACCCAGGAGCCTGTACGCGCAAGGTCGCCGGCGACATTGACGGCGGTGTCGGCAGCGCGGCCGATCTCTTTAGCTTCCATATACAACTCAAGGGCTTGGTCCTCCGCACCCTGGCTGGAGACGTACTCGGCCAGGAGGGTGAGTGAGGCGGGATCGATATCCCGACTGCTACAAATGGACCGCAAGGGACCACGCCACGCGGGGTTAAGCTGCTGCCAGCCCTCAGCGAGATCAAGCCACCAGGGTTCGTTTCGATGAAGAGTCGAGACCCCGAGAGCACGCGCCATGGCCGGGTGCCAGACGCCGAGCCGCCTGGCGCCGGCGAGAGAGATGAGAGCGTGCTGATCGGAGCGCCCAAGCAGGCGGCGACCGAGTGCGCTGAGCAGGTCTTGGCCGTTCCCCGCCTCTGCCATCGCGGTGGAGAAAACCCCTGGCTCCAGGACCGCACCAGCCGAGAAGGCAGCTTGCAACGCGCCAGGTGCGCCATGGGTAAGCGCCAAAGCCTGGTCAAGGACGGCCGGCGAAAGGCCGGGCATAAAGGCCTCGGCCAAAGGCCTAACGGCACGGCGATCCAACTGGAGGCGAGACCGCCCCAGCACCTGACCGTGGGGCTCCAGACGCCAGGGGCCCCACTCCGTAAAGCCGATCAGCAAGACGTCGAGAGCGCCCTTAAAATGGGACGGGAAGGCCGATACGAGCATGTCAAGACTGGCTGGGCTGTCGGCCTCAAGGTGCTCCGCGCCCTCTAGCACTAGTACCGCTGGTGGGATCGTAGCCGCCACCAGCCAGTCGGCCAGCAATTGAAGTCCAACCTGCCATTCGCCATGGCGGGCATGGCGGGTCACATCCTCGGCGATCCCTTGCGACGCTTCCGCGTCCAACCGCGCCGCTGCGCCGAGCAATGTGACGAGCAGAGCACCCGGGTCACTATCAGCGGCCTGGAGGCGGATCCACACGACTTGGGCGTAACGCTCTTGAACGACCATGGCCACCTTGTCCAAGGCCAGGAAGTCCGGGGGCGCTGCTAGCGCCGTCAGCCTGGCTCTCGCTATTCGCTCGACCGCCGGCCAGCTCGGTAGCGTAAGCCATGGGTGTGGGGCGAGATAGGTTCCCGCCAGCCGCTCAGAGCAGCTAAATACCATGGCCGCCAAGCCCCCCTGACACCAGAGCTAACTCTATTCCCCTGTGCACCCGTTCTTGACGCAGCTGCCATCGCCCTGGATAGGCTGTTGCACAGATTCGGTATAACTCAAGACACGTACCCTGTCGAGATTGCCTAGACACGGAAACATAATCGTGACGGTCCCAGCATGGAATCTTCATGACGGCAGTCACGTCATACGCCCCAGGATGGTGTCGAAGTACGAGGTCAGCCTGCATTTTGCTCGATGCCGGGAAGTGCTGCTCTGGAAGTGAGTGAGGCTGCTGGGTGCATGTCACCGGTGAGGGAGCGCTTAATTTTAGGGACGCGCAGATTAAGCACTCGAACCACGTCGATTAAGCGCTGCTCCGGCGATCGAGGCACTTAATTTCAGCAAATTGCCTGTTAAGTGCCGAGACCCAAGTTGGTTAAGCGCTGCTTGCGACGATAGGAACGCCTGGACACTGAAACCGGGAACCGAGAACGATCAAGTTCCGGGTCGCCCCACCTCGCCGGAGGAGCAGAAGATGACAGCAGCACCGCCATGCCCTCAAACTCAGAATTTCAACATCGTGACCGGATTCCTCACGCCAGGATCAGACACGGGTCCCGGCGCGCTGGACGGAAGCATCTCAGTGGACGTGCTCGACCCGACTGAAGGCAATGAGCGGGTCCGGGCCGTGGAAGTTACCGACCCCTGGAGCCTCGAAGTCGACTGGTGCATCTGCGGCAGGTTCGCCGACCTCATATCCGGCTGCTGGTGCGTGCAGGTCTTCATCGACGACATCGATGGCGTCGGGCCTACTAGCGGGCTGCTCGGCTCGGCGAGGGTATCCCTGGATTCAGGGACGGTCGCCGAAGGAGAAGACACTGCCACGAAGTGCTTCGAGCACACGTTCACCTTCCCCGCCCGCTCGGTTGGGGCCGGTGTATACAACCTCGTCGTCCTCATCACTCTGTCTGCCTCCGGCTGTGACGTCCCGGGTCGTCTGGTTCAAGACATGGTGGGTTGGGCGGTGATTCCCGTCGTGGTCTTCTTCGACGAGAGCGCGCCCTTCTGCCCGAGCTGACTGTGGCCGTGACCGGGACCCGGGGTGTCAACCCGCACGTGACTTGCCGCCACCGGGTGAGGCGCCGCGGGTCCCGGCCAGTAGCGTCTTCGACCAGCGGCGGGCCAGAGCGTCATGTACTGGCGCTCTCCGCGACTGCCGATTTGGTCGGCGTATGTCAGAGCAGGAGCACTAAATGACGCAACGTGGTGACCTCAAGTCCAGCAGTGCAGGACGGTCCGGCGACGACCTTCGGAAGATTGACGGCGTAGGCCGAAGATTTGAACAGCGTCTCTGGGATGCTGGGATTTTCACGTACGAAGATCTGGCGCAGCGCACCGCCGAAGAAATCGCCGCGATCCTGGCACCCATGGCTGGGATATCCCCCGAACGCATAGCCAGCCAGGCGCGTGAACTCGCAGGGTCTCCACCCGAGGCACCCGTCCCGCGTCAGCACTACGCAGCCTTCCACGTCGAATTCCTTCTCGAGTCCGACAACAGCGTCCGCCGCACCAAAGTTCATCAACATCAAACGGACGCTCGAGACGCCTGGTCAGGATGGGATGAGGAGCGATTGCTCTCCTTCCTGCGCGACCGGATATCACTACCTGGCGCGGCAACGCCTGCCGATGCGACCGGTGTTGAGCCGATCGACGCGCAGACAGACGAGCCGGCCACGCGGAAATAAGAGATCAGGAACCGGCAAGCGGCCGAGCCCGCATCGGCGGACCAGGTGTCAACCCCCGCTCCCGACTGGTTGCCGTCCTGGTCCCTGAGCGTCGAGGAATTCGCGCCCATCCGTGACGGCCAGCCCAGCCACACCATCAGCCCTAACGAACCGAGCTCCGTGGGCCTCACCATGCGCATCAATCCAACCGGCACGCCCATCCATAACACCTTTGACTTCGCTGCCACAGTCGCCGCCCGTAGGTTCGGAGGTCACGATCGCTCGCCCGTGGGGACCACCCATGGGACAATTCTCGTAAGCGACCCTGTTTCGGTCGAGGTGACCGGGCCAGCCCTGCCCGCTGACCTCTACCGCCTAGTGGCAACCGTGGACATCTACCCTGCTGATCACTCCCCGGAAGAGCGCCCCGTCTATCAGAAGCGCTTCTCTGGGGATCTCATGCGGGTCGTCGATGTTCCGCTGGGCTCCGCCCAGGCCATGGCCTAAAGTCTTCACGTGCCGTATCCCCTAACCGCGTCGCTGACTCCATCCTCCTAAGTTTTGCCCGGTCCCTATCCGCGTCGGCGCCGACTTGGGTGACCGCCCGCTGCCTTTTCCGGGATGGAGCTCCCGGCTGGATTTCTTCAGCTGCCGCATTGTCCACAGGACATAGCAGTACACGGCCACGCCGAGGATGATCATCACGAAGCAGGCTGGCCATTGCAGTGGCTTCGGCAGGTACAGCGGGAGGAACCACATGCGTCCCGTGCGTGGGCCAGCTTCAGCACAGCGGGGATGATTCCCTGGGGGAACAGCAAGATGGCGCCCAGCGGAATGCCGAGTCCGATGGTCGCCCCCTGCTTCCTGGGCATCGTAGCCGCGTCCCTGGCCGTGGCTCCGGCTCTGGTCGCGGCCGCATGGTCACGGCCGGCCGTGCGGGCTCTCCGCGCCTCGGCGGCCAGGTGGCCTCGTGCCGCCGCCCGCAGCCGTTCGTCTTGCAGGGTCTTCATGAGCTGGTATCGGGGGTACATGGCGGTTCCCTTCGTGGTCTACGGGTCACGGGCTGGTGGTGTTCCGCCTGTCAGGTGCGGGGCCCCTCAGGCTGCGGTGCTCGCTGTCGGCCGCCATGTCGCTGACCCGGTAGCTGCCTGGGTGGACGGGCCGCGCCCAGGGTCGTTTCCAGCTGCCGCGGCACGATCCGGCGCTCGGATCGTCCGGGCGGTCGGTGATACATACACCGCGGCACCGGGAAACTGGCCGTCCGCGAGCCGCCCAGTTCGCCCCCCGGGCGGTGTATATACCGGGTGGAAGTGCCAGGTGACGCGGGAGGAAGGTGCGCAGGATGGTGACAGCCGATCTGCTCTCACGGGCGCAGGCCGGGGATGGCGAGGCGTTCCGGGAGCTGACCGGGCCGCACCTGCGGGAGCTGCAGGTGCACTGCTACCGGATGCTCGGCTCCTTCCAGGACGCCGAGGACGCCGTCCAGGAGACGATGCTGGCCGCCTGGCAAGGCATCGGCGGGTTCACTGAGGAACGCGCCTCGCTGCGCACCTGGCTGTACAAGATCGCCACCAACCGGTGCCTCAACGCGCGCCGCGCAGCGAGCCGGCGCCCGGCCAGGGAGTGGGACGTGTCTCAGTTCGAACCGCCCGTGCCGACCCCGCGCGACGAGGCCGTCTGGCTGCAGCCGTTCCCTGACGCCCTCCTCGAGGGTGCCGCCGACGTGCCGCCCGGGCCGGAGGCCCGCTACGAGCAGGCCGAAGCCATCTCGCTGGCCTTCGTGACCGCCCTGCAGCTGCTGCCGCCACGCCAGGTCGCCGTCCTCATCTTGCGCGACGTCCTCGGATTCCGCGCCAGCGAGGTGGCCGGCATGCTGGAGGTGACCCTCGAGTCGGCCAACAGCGCCCTCAAGCGAGCCCGCGCCAGCCTCCAGCGACGGCAGCAGACGGCCGCCGGCCACCAGCCGCCGCCCGCCGCCGGCTCACCCGCCGAAGATGCGATCGTGGCCAGGTTCGCCCGCGCGTGGGAGTCCGCCGACCTCGACGCGCTGGTGGCCCTGCTGACCGACGACGTCTTCATCGCGATGCCGCCGGTGCCCTTCGGATACGAGGGCCGGGACCCGTGACCCGCTACTGCGCCACGCCTGCTCGCCGCGGGCCGCAGGTCCGACCTCGTCCCAGTGCGAGCCAACGGCCAGCCCGCGTTCGGAGCCTACCTGCGCGGCCCGGCCGGCATCCGCCACGCGACCGCCTTCTACGTGCTCACCCTTGCCGGCGACCAGATCTGCGCCCTGACCCGCTTCGAGGCCAGCGTGCTCCCCTGGTTCGGGCTACCCCGATCGCTCCCCAGCCGGTAGCCACCCGGGCCGGGCACCCTGGCGCTCACCACCCGGTTCCTGCCCGGCCCCGTCACCGCGCCACCCGCGCTCTGAGGTGCCGGCTAGCGCGCCCGCCTGTCCGCCGTGCCCGCCGCCGCCGGATCACCCCAAAAGCGGCAACCCGACCATCTACAAGCCGCGCAAAATCTGCGGTATGGGGCGTTAACGGTTCAGGCGCATTTCGTCTAGCGTGGGATGTGGTCTCGGAGGAACTGGCCGACTGCTTCGGTGGCGGCGGGAAGGTGCTCGGGGTCCTTCCACGGCTCGAGCAGCTCGGCGGCCGGGGCGAGGGCGGCGATCTCGCGGCCGGTCTCGGCCGGGTGGTACTCATCGACTCCGGGCAAGACGAGCATCGGCGTGCGGAAGGACCGCACCTGCTCCCGGGTCACGCTGACAGCGAAGCCGGGAGCCCACATCGCGGTGGCGAACGCCTCGATCTCGTCGCTGCCGAGATCGCCGCGGTTGCTCATCAGCTGCTCACGCCACGGCTTCCACAGGTTGTCAAAAAGCTCGCGGTTGCTCGCGATGATCCCTACCGGCTGCTCAAGGACGGCCGCGACGACTCGTTCCGGGGCGAGCGCGAGCAGCTTGAGGATAAAGGGGCCGCCGATGCAGCAGCCGAACACCAGGAACTCGCCGATGCCGAGATGATCCATGACCGCGAGCTGGTCGGCGGCGTAGGCGCCCCACGGGTCGCCTGCCTCAAGCGGGCCGGCGGACTGGCCGGCATTACGCTGATCCATCGCGATCATCTGGTACTGCCCTGCGTAGGCGGTCAGCGGGTTGATCGCCGCCATCTCCCACTGCCGCACGCTCGAGCGCATCCCGCCGGGCGCCAGCGTCAGCATGGGAAACCCCGTCCCCTGCTCGGTATACCAGATCCTCGCCTGTCCACTGTCGGCGTACGGCACACGGTCCCCTTCTCGCGACTCCGGTTCCGTGACCCAGCCTACGGCCGGGCCTCCCGCTGCGACCGGAATCGCCGTCACGCCCCGGGAGAAGACCGAACCCTTCACGGCAGGAGAGACAGAGTCGGCGTCTTTGGCGGTCCGGAAGGTCAGTCAGGTCCCGGGCCGGTGATGAACGCCGGGCGTGGCGCGGCCGGACGGGTGCGAAGCCCCCGCAGGTAACGGATGATGCCACCGCATGCATGTATCCGACGTGCCAGCCCAGGTCGGCCGTCGTGGCGCATGTAAGCACCCAGAGGTAAGAGGCAAGCAGGCCCGCAGCGGCCGATGGCGAATTTGTATGTGCCCTCAACGCTGGCGGACCTCAGTGCGTCCAGCCTGTAGGGTCAGCCGGGTGACGTCTGAGCTGCGGAACTGGGCGGGTACTTACACCTACACCGCAGGCGGGGTTGTTAATGCCCGGACTGTTGACGATGTCCGGCGTGCCGTTCTCGGGGCGGGCGGGTGCGGGCAGTAGGGACCCGACACTCCTTTAACGACCTTGCCGACACCACGGGCACGCTGATCTCGGTGTCCGGCATCGAACCTGATCCTGTTCTCGACCCCGGGGCGCGGACCGTGACCATCGGCGCGGGCGCGACCTACGGCGCGCTTGCGGGGTGGCTGGAAGAGCGGGGCTGGGCGCTCGCCAACATGCCATCACTGCCGCACATCACTATCGGCGGTGCGATCGCGACCGGCACGCACGGCTCTGGGGTCGGCAACCAGGTCCTGTCGGCCGCAGTCGTCAGCCTGCAGTACGTGGATGCCGCGGGCGATATCCGGGAAGCCATGCGCGGGGATCCCGACTTCGCCGGGATGCCGGTGGGACTGGGCGCGTTCGGCATCGTCACTCGGGTCACCCTCGACATAGAGCCTTCCTACCTGATCAGGCAGGACGTGTACGCTGACCTGACCTGGGGCCGTGTCCTGGCTGACCTGGACGACATCATGTCCGCGGCGTACAGCGTGAGCATGTTCACGTCCTGGCTCGCCCGTTCATGCCGGTGCTGGGTGCGCGCGCTCGAGCGGCGGTGCGTGTCGCTCGTGCTCGGGTGGGGCGGCGAAGCCACTGACCAGGGCAGTGACGGCGCTGCGCCAGAAGGTTTCCGGGTCGGGGCGAAGCGGGTTTCCGCGCAGCTCCATCCACGCGATGCCCTCGCAGAGTGCATCGAACTGCTGGGCCGCCTGGTACACGGTCCTATCGCCCAGCAGCCCCTGCGCCGCGAGCGGTTCGAACCACTGCTGGAGGGTGCCGAACGCGTCCGCGGCGGCGTCGCGGAACAGCGGCCACGCCGCGGCCGACGCGCGGTGGAACGCCACCGAGAACAGCGCCGGATGCTCCAGCGCGAACCGTCGGAACACCAAGCCCGCCGCCACCACGTCGGCGACCGGATCAGCGGTTGCGCTCCGCGCTGGGACCTCCCGTCCCAACAGCTGCATGGCCCGCACACCAAGGGCGCCCACCAGGGCGTTCTTGGAGCCGAAGAGGGTGTAGATCGCGCGCGTCGTGGTTCCGGCGTCCTCGGCCACCGTGCGCAGCGAGAGCGCGTCTACCCCGTCCGCGGCGATCCGACGTTCGGCGGCGTCGAGCAGGGCCTCGGCCATCTGGTCGTTGTGCGCTCGGGGGCGGCTCATGGTTGACACGATAGCGTAACAACGTTACCGTAACAGTGTTACCGATCGATGTTGGGAGACTGGGGAGCCATCATGACCACCACTGCCGGAAACCTCACAACGCTGGCGTACGAGACCGCGGGAACCGGAACGCCGGTCGTTCTGCTGCATGGGCTGACCTTCGACAGGACCTCGTGGCGTCCGATCGTCGACGAGCTCGACGCAGCCGTGCACACCATCGCGATCGACCTGCCGGCACACGGCGACAGCCCCGGCCCACCGACCTCGATCGAGCAGCTCGCCGCGCGACTGCACGGCCTGCTCGCCACGCTCGACATCGCCCGTCCCCTGCTCGTGGGCCACTCCTACGGCGCCGCCGTCGCCTCGATGTACGCGGCGTCGTACCCCTCCCTCGGCCTGGTGACGGTCGACAACGGGCCGGAACTACAACCCTTCGCTGAGCTCGTGCAACGAGCGGCGCCGATGCTACGGGGGCCGGGCTTTGCCGAGGCCTGGGCGATGATCGAGAACTCGCTCGGCCTCGACCAGATCCCCGAACCAGTTCAGACGCTGGTCCGGACCGGACACCACGTCGACCAAGATGTGGTCCTTGGCTACTGGGACCAGATGCTCAACACCCCGCCGGCCGAGCTCCAGGCGTACATCGACTCCGCCGGCGCGAAGATCACCGTGCCCGTGCTGGCCGTCTACGGCAACCCCGCCTCCGAGGGCGACCGACAGCGGTTCCAGCAGTGGCCTGACGTTCGCGTCGAAGAACATCCCGGCGACGGCCACTTCGTGCACCTGGTCGACCCCGCTCGATTCGCCGAGAGCCTGCGCCGCTTCATCACACACTGCGCAACGACGACCTGAGCAACGCCCCCGCCTCACGACTGTTCGACGGGCAGCTTCGTCACGATTCCCCCGTTCGGGCGGATGCGTGATCGGCCCAAGGAGTTCTACATTCGGTCTCGCCCGGGTCGGGCACCGGACGTGCGATGCCGTCCTTCCGGGCCTCCCATCCGCTGAGGTCAGGACGGTATTGACACGTGACCAGCCAGATGCCGGTCTGTCGGGGCGACGTCGTGCTCGCGATATGCGGCGATGACAGTGGCTGCGAAGCCGTCGGGTCGTGACCGAGGAGTCCACGAACGCCGAGCGTCGTGCTGCCCAGAGCGACGGGGTCGACCACGTGGCCCGGGTGGGGCTCGTCGTGTACGGCGTCGTGCACCTCCTGGTCGCGTGGCTGGTCCTGCGTCTCGCGTCCGGTGACAGGAGTGGCTCCGCCTCGGGCAGCGGCGCGATGCACACGCTGGCCCAGTCGGCCGTCGGGCGGCTCACGCTGTATGCGATCGCGGCCGGCTTCGCGGCGCTAGCGACGTGGCACGGGGTCGAGGCGGTGCTTGGCTACCACCGGTTCGGGTTCGTCGAGAAGCTCTCCAACCGGCTCGTCTCGGCCGTCAAGGTCGTCGTCTTCTTGGTGATCGGCGTGAACGCCCTCCTGCTGGCAACCGGCTCGTCCAGCGGCGGCGGCGGCGGCGCGGGTGGCCGCCCCGACGGCTACACGGCGCGGCTGATGTCGTTGCCCGCCGGTCCCCTCCTGGTCGGTCTGGTCGGCGCGGGGATGATCGTGGTGGGCCTGGTCCTCGCCTACTTCGGGCTGGCACGCAACTTTCGCGAAACGATGAGCCGGCAGGGCCGAACCGGGCGACTCGGGAGGGCCTACGTGCTTCTCGGGGTGGTTGGCTACGTCAGCCGCGGCATCGCCATCGGGCTCGTCGGCGCGCTGTTCGTCTACGCCGCGCTGACCCACGATCCCCAGAAGTCCGGGGGCCTCGACCAAGCGTTGCAGGACGTGCTCGCGCAGCCGTTCGGCGCGCCAGCCCTCGTGCTCATGGCACTGGGGCTCGCGTGCTTCGGCCTGTTCTGCTTCGCCTGGGCCCGGCACATCGACCGGTGAGCGGGACGCCGTGGCAACCACGGTGAAGAACACCCGCAGGTCATAACAGTCATGTGAGTACGTCGGCAGCGTGGGGCTGAGATCCGCGCCGACCTGCACCTGTGCGGTAGCCGACTCAGGCGGAGAGGTCGATCTGAAGTCCGGAGCCTCGCTCCCGTGCGGTGTTGAGGACGAGGCTGGCTGCGGCGACATCCTGGGCAGCGATGCCCACGGACTTGTACAGCGTGATCTGGTCAGCTGAGGTCCGGCCAGATTTCGTCTCCAGGAGCAGCTCGCCGATTTCGGCGTGGATGTGCTCGGGTCCGATCAGCCCCTCTTGGATCGGTGCCCTGAGGTCATTGCTCCCGGACGGGGGTGGTGCAAGCACCGCTTCGCGAGACTCCACCACCACGACGGCATCGCTGATGCTCGCTGAGTCCACCTCGCGGCCGGCCGTGTTGTATCCGACCGACGTGACGTGAACTCCGGGCCTCAAGTATTCGCGGCGCACGACCGGATCCGGGGAATGGGTTGCCGCACAGATCAGGTCCGCGTCGGCGCACGCATCCTGGTAGCTATCGGCTCCAATGGCAGGGATTCCGAGTGAGTCCTGCAACGCCGCGCACAGGGACGCCACCCGGTCCGGGTTGCGTCCCGCCACGCGGATGAGCTGGATCCGCCGTACCCGGACCATGGCCTCGGCGTGGGCACGGGCCTGCAACCCTGTTCCCAAGATGGCCAACGTGGCTGCGTCTTCCCGCGCCAGCAGCTCGGCCGACAGAGCCGAACCGGCCGCCGTCCGGAGGGTGGTGATCGAGGTCCCGTCGAGCAATGCCTGTGGCTCTCCACAATCGGCGTCGAACACGATCACAACTGCCTGGTGCGTGGGCAGACGCGTCCCGGCATTGGCAGGGAAAAGGCTGACAAGCTTGGCCGCCAAACCCCCACTGCCCTGAAGGTGCGCGGGCATTGCCGCCACGAGCCCTCGATCAGGCACCATCGCCGCGATCCGTGGCGGCATCGAGACTCGGCCAGCACTCACGTCGGCCATCGCCGCCCGGAGGGCGTGACGCAAAGCATCCAGATCCAGCAGCGACTCGGTCTCCGTGCGACTCAGTACGAGCACAACCACAGTCTGGTCCCGTCCGACAAGCGGTGGAAGCCCCCGCGGCCGGTGCTGAACGCCCGCTCCGATACCGGCTGTTCGACCGCTCATCTGCCGAAGGTCGCGGCCAGGAGGTTGGCCCGATCTCCGCCGACGGCATGTTGCGGTGGGATGGTCGAGCCGTCGGGCTTGTAGGGTCATACGCAACGAGACTCTAGGGCGTGCCGGGAAGACTGGTCGGCAGAGGACTTACCGATGCCCGATGCCACATCGAGGGCCACAGACGACCTCCGTTCTGGTGTTCGCGTGTCCACGTTGTCGATCGCCTGGACGGTGGTTGCGAGCACGGTGGCCATCGGAGCTGGCGTCAAAGCTTCGAGCCTGGTCCTGATCGCGTTCGGTTGCACGGGATTGCTGGACGCGGCTGGCTCAACAGCACTTGTCGTTCACTTTCGGCACGCCTTGAAGCATGAGACCTTCTCAGAGCGTCACGAGCACATCGCTTTCCTCGTCGTGACGGGAGGCCTGGTCCTTGTCGCGTTGACGACCATGGTCGAGAGCGTGAGCCGGCTGCTGACGAAGACCCATGGTGAGCAGACCCTTGTCGGGGTCGCCGTGGCCTCAGCGTCAGTCGTCGCACTGACCCTTCTGGCCCGAAGAAGCTCGCGCTCGGGCGCAGGATCCCCAGCCAGGCACTCTTCGCTGACGGTCTGTTGTCGACCACGGGGGCCGTGTTGGGTGTCGTGACCGTCCTGGGCACGTTGCTGGGTGCACTGGGGTGGTGGTGGGCCGATCCGATCGCGGCACTTGTCGTGGCGGTAGGTGCACTCTCTGTCGCCGTCATCCTCGCCCGGCAGTAGCAGCGATGGGGAGGCATCCGCACCTGTTCGCAGACTGTGCGCCTGGGCTATCCGGTCGCACCGCGACTCGCTCGTGCCGGAGCCATTGGACAGTCGCCACTGCCGTCGGGTGACGATCGTGCGGGATGGACGCGACAATGGGTTGATGATCACCGAAGCCGCTATGTCGCAGCCGCAGGCACAGGCCCAGCTCTCGGTGAGGAACGGTCGTGCTGCTGTGGACTTCTACAAGACTGCTTTCGGGGCGGTCGAGGTCTTCCGCTTCGGCGGGACTGAGGACCTCGAAGAGGTTGTCGCGCAGCTCGCGGTCGGAACCTCGCTGTTCTGGGTTGAGGATGAGTCCCCGCCGGACGGAAACTTCAGTCCCGAGACTGTCGGCGGGGCGACGGTCAGGATGCTGTTGATCGTCGATGACCCGGAATCGGTGCTGGCGCGGGCCGTCGCCGAGGGTGCAACGCCGATCAGCCCCCTCGCCGACGAGCACGGATGGCGGCTTGGTCGGATCGACGACCCGTTCGGCCACCGGTGGGAGATCGGCAAGCCGATCAGCGACTGGCCACCTGCGCGGGCTCCGGGCATCGCCCCGTAGGAAGCGGAAGCCCCGGCACTGGGGGCGTCTGATGGATCTCGGCCGTGAAGACGTTGGTTCCGACGACCGACCCCTCCGGAGCGCTGATGAGGATGGAGCGGCACCCGCACGGCACGATCGCAGACTCGTTCGGTCTCCTCGACCTGGCCGCGCAGCGGTTCGACCTGCTGTTCGCCGCGACCTGGCTCCACCACCCTGGCGTCGCATCAGCCGGCCCAACGCCAGGCTGGACTCGCGTCCTCGACTCCGACCTGATGGCTCGGTGGAACCAGCACCACGACACGGTGGGCGTGCTGCCGTTCGACCTGTGGGCGCACCCGCGCTTCACGGTCCTGGCCCGCCACGACGGCGATCACCTCACTGGCGGGGCGATCCTGCACGACGCGGGGCCCGTCGTCGGACTCTCAAACACCTGGTCCTCCGAGGACGACCCGCTCGATCCGCGCGTGCTGCTCGACAGCGCTGCGGAGACCCACCCCGGTCGGGCCGTCGTGGACTACGCCTGGGGTCGGGACCTCGAGACCATGCTCGGCGCAGGCTTCGAGCCGCTGGGTCCGCAGCACGTTTGGATTCGGTAGCGGCTTTGCGCCTGCACCTCTAGCCACACCGCGCGGGTGCCTCAGCTCAGATGGCGGGCGAAGAACCGGGCCGCGGCGTCCAGCTCGAACGACGGGACGCCGGTGTGTCCGCCCAGGTTGGCGTGCAGTGTCTTCTCCTCGGAGCCGAAGGCGTCGAACAGGTCCAGGGCCTGCTGCCGGTCGTTCCCTTCGTCGTCCCACTGCAGCAGGACCTGCAGTGGAATGGTGACCCGACGGGCCTCCTCGAACATCGTGCGGGGGACAAAGCTCCCTGCGAACAGAACGGCGGCCAAGATGCGCGGCTCGACCACCGCCAGCCGGATGCCGATCGCGATCACTCCGCCCTCGCACCCGACCGGGCCGCCGATCTCAGGCAGCGAAAGGAGGGCGTCCAGGGCGGCCTGCCATTCCGGGACCGCCTTTTCGACCAGCGGGACGACGAGGGCGTCGACGATCTCGTCGACCGCCTGACCGGCCTCCAACGCCCTGCGCAGGTCGGCGCGGGCTTGCTCGAGGGCCGCCGAACGGGGTCGGTCACCGCTCCCGGGGAGCTCGATCGCAACCGAAGCGAAGCCGTACCCCGCCGCGTAGTGCCGGGCCCGCCCCGCCACCCGGGGGTACATCTGCCGCAGTCCGCCGGGGTGGCCGACCAGGATCAGGGGCGCCGGTGCCGATACCGGCGTCCACAGGATGCCGGGGATCTCGCCGATGGTGAACTCGCGTTCGAGGATGCCGTCGTCGAGGCGCTGTTCGGAGGTGAAATGCATGGTCGTGCCTTTCGGGAGTGCTCCTGTACGGCGCTCCCGGACTACCTATCGCCCGACCGTGACCCCGGAGGGGAGCACCCTTGTCGATACGTTCACGGGTACCACCTCCTCGTTCTTGGCACGGCCTTGCGAGATTAGCAACGATGGCCGTGGCCCGCGAGCGGCTGTACCGATGTTCGCCCGCGAGGGAGTACGTGCCGAGAAGGTAGCCGTTGGGCCCGGGTCGTCGCATGCTGGAGCCCATGACCGCCGCACGCAAGGTGCTGACCAATCCACGGGTTCGCTTCGTCCTGTGGGCGGTCGTGGGTGCGGGTGGCTGCCTGGCCCTGCTTGGTGCCCTGTCGATCGGCATGTTCGTGGGACCGGTGGTCGCCCTGTTGGCTTTGGTGCTGCTGCTGACCACTGATGTGGATCGCAGCATGGTGGGGACCGTGTCCGGGATGTCCGTGCCGCTGTTCTACGTGGCCTGGCTGAACCGCGACGGACCTGGCGAGGTCTGCCGTGTCGAGGAGCACTTCACCGCTTGCGCCGAGCAGTGGAGCCCGTGGCCTTGGTTGGCGGCCAGCCTTGCGTTCGCAGCTGTCGGGATCGTCGTGTTCAAGCGGCTGGGCCACAAGCGCGTCCCGGCTTGATTGTGAGAGCCCGGCCTGCGGCTTCTAGGGCTCGCCTGATGGAGTCATGGCGCTGATCCTCCGACCCAGAATCTGTTCGGCAGCACGGAGAGAGGCCGACGCCTCTTGCGCGTAGAGCTCCTCGGGAACGTGGACGGTTCGTCCCATGACGCCAGCCATCCAGTCCGGGTCACGCTCGGCCCCGCCCTGGTCCGCGTCCATCGTCCCGCTGTCGGTCAGGTTCGAGGCGAAGATGCCGGCGGCGGAACGCGGCAGGAAGTCCTCGTACACGATCGGCTCAGGACGCAGCACCCCCTTGCCGACGAGCGCGCCAACGGAACCCAGCTCTAACGCGGCGACCTGCTCCGGCGCCGGTCGCCCGGCCGCCACGTCGGGATCGACGACGAACGTGAAGAAGCCGAGCTGCGCAAGGCACAGGTCGCGCTCGGTAGCGGGCAGTCCCTCGCGCCACACCTGCTGTGCCACCTCTGCGCGTCTGAGGTCCGGGTCGTCGGCCATGCGGCGGTCGACGGAACCGACCAGCTCGTCGAACAGGTCTCTCCCGGCTGGTGTGAGAGCGATGCCCCGGGCCTCGACCTCGCCGAACCTGACCCGGAGCGCCCCCTGAGAGATCCCCCCATCGGGGTCTCTGAACGTGCGCGGCTCCGCAAGCGCGCGGAACGAGGTCTGACGCAGGAGCACGTCCGGGCCGTCCCACCGCGGCGGGCCCTGGATCTCGCCGATCATCTCGATCCCGCGGGCCTGCATGGACGCATACAGGTCGTCGATGTCGAGCACGCGCGGAGTCAGGTGGTTGATGTGGGTGGTCGTGACACCGCCGATGTCGGCGGCGACCCCGGAGATCCGCTCGAGCTCGCCATACCAGGCCCGGTCGACAGGGTCTGCCGAGAGCGCGAAGGAGGCGGCAGCCAGCTCCAGGTAGCGGTCCGCATCGGCTGCCGGAAGCTCCCCGTGCTCGATGGCGACGTCGGCCAGCGCGAGGAGCTCGGCGGGAAAGAGCTCGCGGGCCGCAAGGAAGCGCGACAGCCGGTCCTCGAGATCCGGGTCGAAGAAACGTCGGTCCTCAGGGACCAGCATCGACGTGAACACCCGGAACGGGTTCGCGGCCAGCTCGTCGCGGTCGAGCGGCCGGAACGCCGTGGAGACGACGGGGATAGGCGCCGGCGCCGCGTCGCGCAGGTCGTAGAACCCGCAGGGAAACATGCCCAGGGCACCGAACACCCGCGACACCTGGGTCAGCTCCTCCGGGAGTGCCAACGCGGATCGCTCCGTGTCGTTCCGCAGTCACTCGATCGATGCTTCCCAGGCGTTCGGCCTCGGCGCCCCGTCGCGCGATGACCCGCTGGTTCACCTCCTGGGCCACCTCGACCAACGTCCGGTAGGCGGGCACCTCCGTGCCGTACAGCCCAGAGAGGCGGGCAGCGAACCGGGAGCGCAGCTCTGTGCTGCTGACTGTCTGGGGGATGCTCATGTCAGACCGTGAAGTCCACGCCCTGGGCGAGAGGCAGCTCACCGGAGAAGTTGATGGTGTTGGTCGCTCGACGCATGTAGGCGCGCCAGGCGTCCGACCCGGACTCGCGGCCGCCGCCGGTTTGCTTCTCGCCACCGAACGCGCCACCGATCTCGGCGCCGGAGGTACCGATGTTCACGTTGACGATTCCACAGTCCGACCCCTCCGCGGAGACGAACTTCTCGGCCTCGGCCTGGTCCGAGGTGAACACGCTCGAGGACAGTCCCTGCGGGACGGCGTTGTTCAGTGCGATCGCCTCCTCGAAGTCGTCGTAGGGAACGACGTAGAGGAGGGGAGCGAAGGTCTCTCGGGCGACGACCTCGGTCTGCTCGTCGATGCGCACGATGGCAGGCGTGGCGTAGAAGGCGTCGGGTGCGGCCTCCTCGAGCTCGCGGGCGCCACCGGCGACGAGCTTGCCACCTTCGTTCGCGGCCTGCTCGACGGCCTTCGCCATCCCCTCATACGCGGCTCGGTGGATGAGGGGGCCGACCAGGGTGCCGTCGGCCAGCGGGTTGCCGACGGGGAGCCGGCCGTAGGCAGAGACCAGGCGGTCGGTGAGCTCGTCGATCACGCTGCTGTGGGCGATCACTCGCCGCATGGTCGTGCAGCGCTGGCCCGCGGTGCCTGCCGCGGAGAACACCACACCGCGCGTCGTCAGATCGAGGTCTGCGGTCGGGGCCACGACGGCGGCGTTGTTCCCCCCGAGCTCCAGCAGGGAGCGGCCGAAGCGATCTGCGACACGCGGCCCAACCGCTCGACCCATCCGGGTGGAGCCGGTGGCGCTGAGCAGGGCCACTCCCGGATGGTCCACGAGCGCCTTCCCGGTGTCTGCTCCGCCGATGATGACCTGGCCGAGGTCGGCGGGCGCACCGCAGTCGGCGATGGCCTGGGCAAGGATGGCGTGACTGGCGAGGGCGGTCAGGGGTGCGAGCTCAGACGGCTTCCAGACGATCGGATCGCCGCAGGCCAGTGCGATTGCCGTGTTCCAGGACCACACGGCGGCGGGGAAGTTGAACGCGCTGATGACGCCGACCACGCCAAGCGGGTGCCAGGTCTCCATCAGTCGGTGACCCGGGCGCTCGGAGGTCATGGTGCGGCCGTAGAGCTGGCGGGAGAGTCCCACCGCGAAGTCGCAGATGTCGATCATCTCCTGCACCTCGCCCTGCGCTTCCGAGGTGATCTTGCCGACCTCGAGGCTGATCAGGGTTGCGAGGTCGTTCTTGTGCAAGGTCAGGAGCTCGCCGAGCCGCTTGACCAGCGCACCCCTTGATGGAGCCGGCACTCCGCGCCACTGCAGGAAGGCAGCCTCCGCCCGCGTGACGGTGTCGTCGACGGCGGAGCTGTCGACCCAGCTGACCCCCGCGAGGGGCTCACCGTTGATCGGCGATGTCGTAACCACGTCGCCCGCCACGGTTGCCGCGTCGACTCCGCAGCGGCGGGCCGTGGCAAGGGCGACCTCGTTCAGGGCCGAGCTGCTGGGGATCTGGCGCATCCTGTCGGTCATGTGTGCTCCTGGTCGGGTGGATCGAGCTAGACGATGTTGAGCTCGGGTCGGGGGCCGGAGTCGGCGAAGCGAGCGGCCGTCAGGGGCCCGACGTCGACGACGGGCGGGCGACCGAGGTACAGGTCGCGCATCACCTCACCGATCGCCGGGCCCATCAGGAAGCCGTGACCCGAGAAGCCGGTGGCGTAGAGGAAACGTGAGACTCCGTCCGCCTCTCCGACCAGGGCGTTGTGGTCGGGAGTCATCTCGTAGAGACCGGCCCAGCCGGCGCCGAGCCCGACCTCGCTGATGCTGGGGGCACGTCGCTCGACAGCGCCGCCCAGCCCGGCCAGCCACTCGTCCGACTCGGTGAGCCGGAAACCGGGGGTCTCGTGCGGATCGGACATGCCCAGCAGAAGGCCCTGGCCCTCACCGTGGAAGTAGAACGAGGTGGTGAAGTCGATCGTGAACGGCGTGTGCGGATCCAGGCCAGGGATGGGCGCCGTGGTGATGATCTGGCGACGCAGCGGCTCGACCGGAAGGTCGAACCCGACCATGGCGCCCAGTCGCCTGGACCAGGCGCCCGCGGCGCAGATGACCGTGTCGGTGGCGATGGGCCCCTGCTCCGTGAGGACGTGGGTGATGGTTTCCCCGCTGGAACCGATCTCGGTGACCTCGCAGTGGCGGACCAGGCAAGCGCCCGCGCGACGAGCGGCTCCGGCGTACCCGGCGACAACGCTCTCGGGGGTGCAGTGCCCGTCCGTCGGCGAGTAGGCGGCGGCGAGCAGTCCTTCAGTGCTGATCAGGGGCGAGAGGGCCTTGGCCTCCGAGACCTCGATCAGCCGGCTGGGGACCCCCAGCTCGTTCTGCAGCGCGATGTTCGTCTCGAACGCCTCGAGCTGCTCCGGTTCCTCCAGGAGGAACAGGTAGCCGACCTGGTGCAGGTCGATCTCCTGGTCGAACGTCGCCCGGAACGTCTCGAACGCACGCAGGCTGCGCGCGCCGAGCTCGATGTTGACGGCGTCGGAGAACTGGGCGCGCACACCACCGGCCGCCTTGCTGGTGGAACCCGAGCCGAGCTCGCCCTTCTCGACCAGGACGACGTCCGGGACCCCCGCACGGGCCAGGTGGTAGGCCGTGCTGAGTCCGATGACCCCGCCGCCGATGATCACGGCGGAAGCGCGGGACGGAAGCCCTGTCTGTGGCACCCTCGGCCTCATTTCCGTGCGGTGTCGAGATCTCGCGTTCGGTGTCCCGACCGGTTATGTCTCACCCTTACCCGCCGCCGAGCATCTCGGCTACACCCCGGGCGCCGCCTCCCAGCACCTGCCTCACTCGAGGCCACGCTGGGCGTCGCCCTGGTTCAGCGCTCGGGTCGCCACCTGATCCTCACGGACGCCGGTCGCGTGATGGCCGATCACCGAGAGGAGCTCCTCGCAGCGATGAGCTGGTGAGAACGCCCGGCAACCGGACCCCCGCGCGCAGCCACGACGGCCTGTTCGTCGACGGCGGCGTGAACGCAAGCGAGGTGGCGATCTACCGGGCCTGACCCGGGGCCGGCGCAGGGACTGCGGTCACGGGCTCTCCTGGTCGTGCTCCAGCGCCTGCTGCGCGATGCGGAAGGCGGTGTTGGCGTCGGGTACGCCGCAGTAGACGGCGGTCTGCAGGATGAGCTCCTTGATCTCGGCGACCGTGAGCCCGTTCCGGCGGGCCGCCCGGACATGCAGGGCGAGCTCCTCGTGATGCCCTCGCGCGATCAGCGCGGTGAGGGTGATCAGCGAGCGGCTGCGACGGTCCAGTCCGGGTCTGGTCCAGATGCCGCCCCAGGCGTACTGGGTGATGAACTCCTGGAAGTCGCGCGTGAGGTCGGTGGCGGCGGAGGAGGCCTGGTCGACGTACGCGTCGCCGAGCACCTCGCGGCGCACGAACATGCCTGCGTCGCGCAGCTCGCGAACGGTGCTGTCGTCGCCTGGGAACGACTCCTCGCCGAGGAAGTGCTGGCGAAGGAGACCCGCCACCGCCTCCGGTGCCTCGGCCGGCGCGAGATGCGCCACGCCGTCGAGCTCGACGTACCTGCCCTGCATGACGTTGTCGGCGATCGTCCGCAGGCCCGCCGGCGGAGCGGCGACATCGTGCGAGCCCGCCACCGCCAGGACGGGTGCGGCGATGTCGGCGAGCCGATCGCGTACGTCGAAGGTCGCGAGCGCGCCGCAGACCTCGATGTATCCCTTGTCGTCGGTCCGCTGCAGCGCGTGCAGGAGCGCGGAGCCGACCTCTGGACTGCGGTCGAGGAATCCCGGTCCGAACCAGCGCTCGGCGGAGGCGGACACGATGCCCGGCGTCCCGGAGGCGCTGACCTGGCCCATCCGCTCGGTCCACAGCTCCTGGTCGCCGATCTTCGCCCCGGTGCACAGCAGCGCGGCGGCTGCCAATCGGTCGGGCTGGTCGAGCATCAGCTGCAGACCCACCGCGCCGCCGACCGAGACGCCGGCGTAGAGGAACGAGCCACCGACATCGCCGCGTTCGGCGAGCACGTCGTCGACCACCCGCAGGACGCCCGCGGCGAGCTCACCCATGGTGAACGGCTCGTCCGGAACGGTGTGGTTGTGGCCGTGGCCCGGCAGATCCCAGGCGGTCAGGTCGAATGCGTCGGCCAGGCCGTCAGCGCAGTGCGTCCACAGAGTGGTCGCCGACGTGCCGAGCGACGGGCCGAGCACCAGCAGGGGCAGCTCGGCCCGGTTGCGGGCGCCGGACAGCCGCAGGGCGGTGATGCTCGGGATCATCGGGACTCCTCCGCTCGGGCCGGCACGGGGACGGCATCCACCACGATCGCCGCCGCACGCGTCAGCGTAGCTTCGACGAACGTCGCGCTCGCACCGAGATAGCTCCCGCGGGGCGCACTCCCGGTCAGCCCGGCCAGGCTGCGCTGCTCGGCGTGGACGTCTTCCCGTGCTGCGGTGAGGGTCTGCAGCATCCGGTCGGTGTGGACGCGGAGGCCGCTGAGCAGGTCGCGGGTCTGACCCCCGGCGACGACGGCGCGCCGAAGCAGCGTCCGGAGGGTTGCCCACTCGGCGTGCCAGGGGCCGGCCGAACGCTCGTCGGCGGCCTCAGCGGCCGCCAGGTGCAAGGTCGCGGCGAGCTGGGGAGTGGTCAGCGCGGCGCGACGCACCAGTGTGGACAGCACCGGGTTGGCCTTGTGCGGCATCGTCGACGACCCGCCGCCGGTGCCTTCGGAGAGCTCGCCGATCTCCGGTCTGCAGAGGGTGAGGACGTCGTTGGCGATCCGTCCCCAGGCGTCCGTGCAGCGGACGGTCGCGTCGCCAAGGCGGGTGATCGTGGCCCGGGACGTGTGCCAGGGGATGGACGGGGCCAGGCCCAGCCTTGCGGTGAAGTCCTGCGTCACAAGGTGCACCACCTCGACCGGCTCGGGCAGCACGGGGGCCAGCTCGACGGCCCCGGCCATCGTGCCCGCTGCACCCCCGACCTGCACCGGCAGCACCAGCGCGGCGAGGTCGTCGTACGCGTCCAGCACGCCGGTCAGCCAACCGGCAGCCTTCAGTCCGAACGTGGTGGGTACGGCGTGCTGGGTGAGCGTCCGGGCGACCATGGGCGTGGCGCGGTGGGTCTCGACCAGGCGGACGAGGCAGCCGATCTGGTCCCTGCACGCGGCGCGTAGGTGCGTCATCGCGTCGCGTGCGCAGAGCATCAGCGCGGTGTCGACCACGTCCTGGCTGGTCAGCCCGCGATGCAGCCACCGCGCCGCCTCGGGCGCGGTGTCCTCGAGAGCGGTCCGGAGCCTGGAGACCAGTGGCATCGTGGGGTTGCCGCCGCTCTCGGCCTCCGGAGCCAGCCGCTCGAGCAGGTCTGACGTCACCAGGTCGTCGAGCTGCACCCCCGCACTCGAAGGTGCGATGCCGGCCGACACCAGTGCCGCTAGCCAGGCGCTCTCGACGTCGACCATCGCCTTGAGCATCGCCGCGTCCGAGAAGAGATCGCCGGCGCGTTCGTCGCCGGGCCAGAGGAGGTCCGCCATGCCAGTCAGTGTCGCGGATAGGTGAGGAAGACGGTCTCGCCCTCCCCCTGCAGCCGGATGTCGAAGCGGAAGCCCTGCGCGTCCGGAACGGCGACCAGCGTCGAACGCCGACCCTCCTCGACCGCGGACAGCAGCGGGTCGGCGGACCGGGCCGCGTCGTCCGCAGGCAGGTAGGCGCGGGTGAAGAGCCGGTTGGGCAGCCCCCGCGCGAAGACGGTCAGGGCGAAGAAGGGCGCGGAGCCGGCGACGACGGGCCCCGGGCGCACGGTGGAGAACGAGTAGTGGCCCGCGTCGTCGGTGGCGGCGCGCCCCCAGCCGGTGAAGGTGAACCCGTCCCGACGCAGTGACCCGGGCTCGCGCGGGACCCGGCCGTCGGCGTCCGCCTGCCAGAGCTCGATGAGGGCGTCAGGGACAGGGGCTCCGGCGCCATCGAGCACCTGTCCGTGCAGGCGCACCGCGTCGCCGCGTCCGGGCGGCACCAGCTCGCTGTCCCCGGAGAACGGCAGGGCGTCGTGGAAGAACGGGCCCACGGTCTGCCCCGGGGTCGCGATGAGGTCGCGTCCACTCATGCCTGCGCTCCGGTCTCGCGGTCGGTCAGGGTGCGGTGGCTGCCCGTGAGCACGATGTCCCAGCGGTAGCCGGTGCACCACTCGTGCTGGGACAGGTCGTGGTCGTACGACGCCACGAGTCGATCGCGGGCCCGCGGGTCGACGACCGACTGGTAGATCGGGTCGAACGCGAACAGTGGGTCCCCGGGAAAGTACATCTGGGTCACGATCCGCTGGGTGAACTCGGTCCCGAACAGCGAGAAGTGGATGTGAGCCGGCCGCCACGCGTTGTCGTGGTTCTTCCAGGGATACGGGCCGGGCTTGATCGTGGTGAAGAGGTAGGTGCCGTCGTCGTCGGTCAGGCAGCGACCGATGCCGGTGAAGTTCGGGTCGATCGCCGCCGGATGCTGGTCGCGCTGGTGGACGTAGCGACCGCCGGCGTTGGCTTGCCAGATCTCGACCAGCTGTCGCCGCACCGGCCGGCCGTCTCCGTCCAGCACCCGACCCGTGACCACCATCCGTTCGCCGATCGGCTCCCCACCGTGCTGGACGGTCAGGTCGGCCTCCAGGGCGCCCACCTCGTGGTGTCCGAAGGCGGGAGCCCACAGCTCCACGCCCTCGGGGTCGGCGAGATGGAGATCCTTCGTGGGGTGCCGCAGCAGGCTGCTGCGGTAGGGCGGGTAGTCGAGCCGCGGCTGGGTCTCCTCCAGGCCCTCACGTTCGTGGGCTCCGGCGATCGCGGCGATCTCGCGGTCGATGTCGGCCTGGGTGGCAGGCTGCTGCTCTCTCACGAGCAGCAAGGTACGGCGGCTCAGGGCGGTTGAGGCGCCTGTGCTTCCACTGGCCGGAAGTCGCCGTGGGAACCTTGGTCCATGGCGGGCAACCTCTCGACTCCCGGAGCGACCGTGACGAGCCGCGCGCTGTCGCTGCTCGGGGCATTCGACGAGGACCACCGGAGGCTGTCGCTCTCCCAGCTCGCCGAGCGGGCAGGCCTCCCGATGCCGACCGCGCACCGGCTCGTCGGCGAGCTGGTCGACTGGGGCGCGCTCAGCCGAGACGCCACCGGGCGCTACGTGATCGGCCGCCGGCTCTGGGACGTCGGGCTGCTCGCCCCGGTGCAGACCGGGCTGCGACAGCTGGCCGCGCCGTACCTGCAGGACCTCTACGCCGCCACGCTCGACACCGTCCACCTGGCGGTGCGCGACGGGACGGAGGTGCTCTACCTGGACCGGCTCTCCGGCAACGCCTCGGTCCCCGTGGTCAGCAGCATCGGTTCCCGGCTCCCGATGCACGCGACCGGCGTCGGCAAGGTGCTGCTCGCCCACGCGCCCCCGGAGGTGCGGGTGGCCGTTCTGTCCGACCTACGCCGGGTCACGCCGTACACCCTCACCCAGCCGGGCACCTTGCGCCGGCAGCTGGCCCGCGTCCTCCGGGACGGCTACGCGACGACGGTCGAGGAGATGAGCCTGGGCGCCTGCTCGGTGGCCGTGCCGGTCCTGGCCGAGGGCGGGGTGGTGGCGGCGCTGGGCATCGTGGTGCCCGGTCTCCGGAACGACCGGGCGAGGTACGTGGCGGCCCTCCAGGTCGCCGCACAGGGCATCGGCCGGGCGCTGGCGGCTCGCGCGGAGCGTGACTGACTTCCGCTCAGCAGAAGTAGTCGATGGTCACCGGGCTCGGCCGGTCCGAGACTTCGGGCATGACCCGCACGCTGACCGGGACGACGGTCGCCATCGTCGGCGGCGGCCCCGCCGGCCTGATGCTGAGCCACCTGTTGGCGATCGGCGGCATCGAGTCCGTCGTCGTGGAGCTCCGCTCCCGGCGCGAGATCGAGGAGACGCACCGGGCCGGCATCCTCGAACAGGACAGCGTCCGGCTCCTGGTCGACTCCGGGGTCTCCGACCGGGTGCTCCGCGACGGTGACGCACACGAGGGCATCGAGCTGGCGTTCGGCGGAGAGCTCCACCGGATCGACTTCCGCGCGCTCGCCGGGGCGTCGTGCCAGCTCTACCCGCAGACCGAGGTGTTCAAGGACCTCGCCGACGCGCACGCCCGCGAAGGCCGGGACGTCCGCTTCGGCGTCCGTGACGTCTCGGTGGTCGACATCGCCACGCCGCGACCCGGCGTCCTCTTCACCGACGCCGACGGCATCTCCCACGAGCTCCGCTGCGACTACCTCGTCGGCGCAGACGGGTCTCGGAGCACCTGTCGCCTGGCTGTCCCGGAGCCGTCCCGTGTCCAGTACTACCGCGAGTACCCGTTCGCCTGGTTCGGCATCCTGTGCGAGGCGCCGGCGAGCGCGCCGGAGCTGATCTACAACCACTCCGAGCGCGGTTTCGCGCTGATCAGCCAGCGCACCCCCACCCTGCAGCGCATGTACTTCCAGTGCGATCCGGACACCGATGTGACGGACTGGTCGGACGACCGCATCTGGGAGGAGCTCCAGGCCCGGCTCAACGCCAACGGTCACACCCTGCGCGAGGGACCGATCACCTCCAAGACCGTTCTACCCTTCCGCAGCTTCGTCCAGGAGCCGATGCGCCACGGCCACCTGCTGCTGGCAGGCGACGCCGCGCACACCGTCCCTCCCACCGGCGCCAAGGGGCTCAACCTCGCGCTCGCGGACGTCAAGGTGCTGGCCGAGGAGCTCGAGCGCGCGATCGTGAAGAACGACGCGTCATCGCTCGACGACTACTCCACCCGCGCGCTGGGCCGGGTCTGGAGGGCCCAGCACTTCTCCTACTGGATGACCTCGATGCTGCACAGCCTGCCCGACGCGACGCCCTTCGACGTACGTCGACAGGTCGGTGAGCTCACCACCCTCGTGGACTCGCGCGCGGGCTCGACCTACCTCGCCGAGGGATACACTGGCTGGCCGCACGCCTAGCACCAGGCGGCCCACCGCGACCGTCCACGGCCCCGTGTGGGCGACTGTCCCGACCCGACCGCAGGAGCCTGCATGTCCCCCCGCCTGAAGCTGCGCCACACGCCGCGCTACCGCCAGCTGGTGACGTTGCTGGTCAAGCACGGCAGAGGTGACCTGATCCGGTCGGCGGGGCTCGACCCGGACCTGCCCGACGAGGAGGTTCCGGGCGACCCGGATGCAGCGGCGAGCCTGGCGGCGGACCTGGAGGCGATGGGTCCGACGTTCGTCAAGCTCGGGCAGATGATGTCGACCCGGGTCGACCTGTTCAGCCCGGCGTACATCGATGCACTCTCACGCCTCCAGGACGACGTAGCCCCGTTCGGGTACGACGAGGTCGAGAGCCTCGTGAGCTCCGAGCTCGGCGTCCGTCTGGCGTCGCTGTTCCCTCGTTTCGACAACGACCCCGCTGGCCGCGGCGTCGCTGGGCCAGGTGCACCGCGCGACGTTGCGCGACGGGCGCGACGTCGTGGTGAAGGTGCAGCGGCCGGGCATCCGCCAGCAGGCCCTCGCGGACATGGAGGTCCTGCGCGAGGTCGCGGGGCTGATCGACGACCACACCGAGCTCGGGCGCCGCTACGGCCTCGGCCAGCTGCTCGAGGAGTTCCGGCGCTCCTTCATGGAAGAGCTGGACTACCGACGGGAGGCCGACAACCTCACCACCATCGGCGGGATGCTCGCGGACAACGACCGGATCGTCGTCCCCCGTCCGTACGGCGACTTCACCACCAGCCGGGTGCTGACCATGGAGTTCGTGCCGGGGCGGAAGGTGACCGACATCGGTCCGCTGGGGCAGCTCGACATCGACGGCGCCACGCTCGCCGACGAGCTCTTCCAGGTCTACCTGCACCACGTGCTGGTCGACGGCATCTTCCACGCCGACCCACATCCCGGCAACGTGCTCGTCACCGACGACGGCCGGCTCGTGCTGCTCGACATCGGCATGGTGGCGCGGATCCCGCCCGCATACCGGGAGAAGCTGCTCAAGCTCCTGCTGGCCCTCGCGGACGCCCGACCAGACGACGTCGTCCGCGCCGCACGCACGATGGGTGAGGAGCTCCCCGACTACGACGAGGCGACGTTCCAGCGCACCGTCAGCCACGTGCTCGCGCGAGTCGCCGGCGCAAGCCTGGCCGACCTCGATCTCGGCGCGCTCCTGCTCCAGCTGATCCGGGAGGCCGGGGAGCACGGGCTCCGGATGGACCCTGAGCTCACGATGCTGGGGAAGGCCGTCCTCAATCTCGACCAGGTGGCGAGGACACTGGATCCCGGCGTTCGAGCCGCTCGCCGCCCTGAAGCGGCATGCCGCGGCGATCATGCAGACCTCGATGCGCAGCTCGCCCGCCGCCCTGCTGTCGTCGGTGCTGGAGGCCAAGGAGTTCGCGGAGGCCCTGCCGGGCAGGGTCAACCGTGCCTTCGACGCGATCGGCGAGGGTCACTTCGAGATTCGCGTGCGAGCCTTCGACGAGGCGGAGTTCCTCCGCGGGCTGCACAAGCTCGCGAATGTGATCGCCGCGGGTCTCGTGCTCTCGTCGATGATCCTGGCCTCGGCGATCCTGGCGCGCTCCTCGGACGGTGACTCGACGCAGAGCCGGATCGCCCTGGTGACCTTTGTCGTCGCGATCCTGGTCGCGCTCACGATGCTCGGCCGCATCGTGTGGCAGTCGCGCAAGCTGCCGATGCGCGACTGAACCTCTGACTCGAACACCCCTCGGCTGCGGACTGTCCGGCCGGGCCATGGTCGCCGGCCGGGCCAGACGCTAGCGTGTGCCCACGGTTCAGCAGCCTCGATGGGGAGGTCGGCATGCAGCTGTTGTTCGCCGACGCCCTCCCGGGCGCGACGATCGCGGAGCTCGAGTCCCGCGGGCACACCTGCGTCGTAGAGCCCTCGCTCGGCGGGAGCGACCTGGCCGGGCGGATCGGCGGCAGCGACGTCCTCGTGGTTCGCAGCACCAAGGTCGGTGCCGCCGTGTTCGAGGCCGCCGACCGGCTGGCCCTCGTGATCCGGGCCGGCGCAGGCACGAACACCATCGACACCGCCGCCGCGGCCGCCCACGGCGTGCTCGTGTCCAACGTCCCGGGGCGCAACGCCGCGGCTGTGGCGGAGCTGACGATGGGGCTGATCCTGGCCATCGACCGCCGGATCGCGGACAACGTCGCCGACCTGCGCCGGGGGCGCTGGGAGAAGAAGGAGTACGCGAAGGCCGACGGGCTGCTCGGCAGCACGCTCGGGATCATCGGGCTCGGCTCGATCGGGCTGTGCGTGGCGGAACGGGCCGCCTCATTCGGGATCCGGGTGCAGGCGCTGGCCCGTCCGGGGCGCCGCCCGGAGATGGCCGCCCGCGCCGATGACCTCGGAATCACCTTCTGCGACACACTCCCCGACCTGCTCGCGACCTCCGACATCGTGTCCCTGCATGTGCCCGCCCACGCGGACACCAAGCGACTCGTCGACGCCGAGTTCCTGGACCGGATGCGGACCGGCGCGATCCTGGTCAACACCTCGCGCGGCGACGTCGTCGACGAGGAGGCGCTGCTGCGGGCGCTCGACGCGGGCCGGGTCCGGGCCGGTCTGGACGTGTACGCCGATGAGCCGGGCTCTGGATCCTCCGACTGGACCTCCGCGGTCGCCCAGCACCCGGCCGTGGTCGGCACCCACCACATCGGCGCGTCCACCCGCCAGGCCCAGCAGGCGATCGCCGACGGCGTGGTCGAGATCGTCGACGCCTTCGCCACCGGTGGCAGCCGGCACTGCGTGAACCTCGCACCTGGCCGTCTGGGTGCGGCGACGCTGACCATCCGCCACCTCGACCGGGTCGGTGTGCTGGCCAGGGTGCTCGACCTGCTGAGCGAGGCCGACCTCAACGTCGAGCACATGGAGAACCGGATCTTCGAGGGCGGCCACGCTGCGATCGCCACCATCGACGTCGGCGGCACCGTGCCCGCGTCGCTGCGGGCCGACCTGGAGGCGATCCCGCACGTGCTCGGGATCTCCACGGCCACGCTCCCCGCCGAGGGCACATGAGCTCACCCCCACGAAGCCGCTGGGACCCGGAAGTGACCAGTCCCGTCCGGCCGTTCCGGTCCCGGCTTGTCCACCAGGAACGCGCCGCCGATCTGGTGACCCCGATGGTCGACTCCGTCGACGTGCCGGTGCAGCAGCCCGACCTGGACGACGCCGCCTACGGCGCCCCGGTCGTGGGTCTCTACGTCTACCGCCAGCGGCGCGGCGCCGACCAGCACGTGGGCGTGGTCTGCGACGTCCACCGCGAGGCGTTCCGCGACCGGCAGGTGCGCGGGCACGAGGCCGTGCAGCCGGCGCGGGTCGCGGCGCTGGTGAGGCACTTCGCCACCGCGCCCGCGCGTGCCGAGCTGGTGGCGCTGCTCCACCACGCCGGCCCGGTGTACACGCGCTCGCTGGCCGAGGCCATGTCCGCCGAGCCGCTGGTCCGGTTCGACGGTCCGGCCGGGCTCGAGCAGGAGGTCTGGCTCGTGCCGGAGCCGACCGCGGCCGCCCTGGCCGAGGAGCTGGGGGCGGCCACGCACTACATCGCGGACGGGCACCACCGGGTGGCCGCGACGGTCGCGAGCTGGCTGGCAGCCGGTGGCGTGCCCGAAGCGGGACTGCCCTGTGTCGTCTACCCGATGGACGGGCTGTCCCTCTCCTCCTTCCACCGCCGGGTCCCGGGCCCGATGGACGCCGACCAGGTGCTGGACGCGTTCGACAGCGACTTCGTCGTGGCGCCCGCGGACGGTCCGCCCGACTGCGCCGGGCAGCTCGGGGTGTACGTCGCCGGGCGGTGGTCGACCGTCACCTACCGGGGCGAGCGGGCGCCGGGCATGGCGGGACTCGACGTCGCGATCCTCCACGACCGGGTGCTCGGACCGCTCGGCGTCGAGGAGCGGGTGCTGCGGCTCAGGCTCCCGGTCGAGGAGCTCACCGCCGCGTGCGACGACGACAACGGCCTCCTGGTGACGCTCGCGCCACCGACGCTGGACCTGCTGCTCGAGGTCGCCGACCGCGGCGAGGTGATGCCGCCGAAGACGACGTACTTCGAGCCGAAGCCCTGCGCCGGCATCTTCCTGCGCGGCTGACCGTCCGTCGGTCAGGCGGTCAGCTCGTGGACGGCCCCGAGCTCGGCCCAGACGACCTTGCCCCCTGCATGCGGCTCCCAGCCCCAGCGTGTGCTCAGCGCCTCGACGATCACCAGGCCGCGTCCGTTGAGCGCCTCGGGCTCGGCGATGCGCGGCACCACCACGCCCCCCTGGGCGTCCTCGACGGCAATCCGCACCCCGAGGGAGTCACAGGTGACGTGCACCCGGAACGCCGAGTCGCCGTGCAGCACGGCGTTCGTCACGATCTCCGAGGCAACGAGGGCGGCGTCCTGGACAAGGTCGGCACACGCCAGCGGCAGGGTGCCGATCACGAAGCTGCGTGCCGCGGCCACCGCCTCCGGTACCGGAAGATAGATGTCGCTGGAGCGCGGACCCGTACCGAGGCCGGGTGCGGGCGGGTCGGCGTACCAGGCGGGTCCGGCGACCAGGCTGTGGGCCGCGCACACCCCGGTGACCTCGGCGATGCCGCCGTTCTTGTCGTCGAGCACGGATCTCGGGTAGGAGCAGAGCAGCGAGAACCGCGCGAGCTCGCCGGCCTCGTTCCAGAGCTCCTCGAGCCGGATGGCGGAGGCCACGTCGCCGTCGGCCCAAAGCAGCGCCACCATCTCGCCGAAGACGCGCGTGTGCCCGGGGCCGAGCAGGGTCGTCAGTCGTGCGTGGAACTGCTCCTCGACGAGCTCGCCGTCGGGCATGAGCTCCTTGAGCACCTCGGCGGCGTCGAAGGGCCGGTAACGGATCGGGTCACGAAGGTGGCGGTGCGGAACGCCGAGCTGGAGCAGCGCGTGCTCCAGGGCCGAGCGGTGCTCGGCCGTGGCGACCACGGCGATGGTTTCGCCCGCAGCGAAGCCGTCGGCGAAGAACGCAGCAATGGTCGCGACCAGCTCCGCGTCATCCGCGTAGAAGCTGAGCGCGTGGTCACACGCGTCTAGAACGAGTGGTTTGCCCCCCACAACGGCAAAAGGTACGCGACAAATCGCATCGTGTGACGACTTTTGGGCGCGAATATCGCCGATCGGACGGACGAGTCGGACTCCACAGGCGTAGTCGGGCATGCTCGGTGTCGGAACCGTGTCCTCTGGGCAGTGACGAAACGACGAAGGGATGCACATGCGTGCCGTGGTGTTCACCGAGACCGGGGCGAGCGACGTCCTCCAGCTCGTGGACCGGGAGCCGGCCGAGCCGGGCGCCGGGGAGGTCCGCGTGCGCGTGGTCCGATCGGGCGTCAACCCGACGGACTGGAAGGTGCGTCAGGGCGCGACCGGCCAGGGAATGGCGTTTCCCGAGATCGTGCCGAACGTGGACGGCGCGGGGGTCGTGGACGCGGTCGGCGAGGGGGTACACCGGCTGCACCCCGGCGACCGGGTGTGGGTGATCCTGGCGGCGCACCAGCGGCCCACGGGGACGGCGCAGGAGCTGGTTGTGCTGCCGGAGGAGCGCGTGTTCCCGCTGCCCGACGCGGCGTCGTACGACCTGGGCGCGTCGCTGGGTGTTCCGGCCGTGACGGCGCACCGGACCCTGACCACGTCGGAGGACGGCCCCCGCCGGCTCGGCCCGGGCACGCTCGAGAACACCACCGTGCTGGTGCAGGGCGGTGCAGGTGCGGTCGGCAATGCCGCGATCCAGCTCGGGGTCTGGGCCGGCGCGACCGTGATCACCACCGTGAGCAGTGACGCCAAGGCCACGCTCGCCCGTGCAGCGGGTGCCCACCACGTGGTCGACTACACGGCCGGTGACACCGCCGCGGCGATCCGCGAGCACGCGCCGGACGGCGTCGACATCGTGGTCGAGGTCGCACCGGCGCAGAACCTCGAGCTCGACCTGTCCGTGATCCGGTCCCGCGGAACGATTGCGATCTACGCCAACAACGGCGGCGACGAGGTGCCGCTCTCGGTGCGGCAGACGTTCTCCACCAACGTCCGGATGCAGTTCGTCTTCCTCTACCTGGTCGGCACCGAGGCCCTCGAGAACGCCGCCGAGGACGTGACCGCCGCCGTGCGTGAGGGTGCGCTCGGGGTCGGCGAGGAGCGCGGGCTGCCGCTGCACCACTTCCCGCTCGAGAACACGGCCGACGCGCACGCGGCAGTCGAGCACGGCGTGGTCGGCAAGGTGCTGGTCGACGTCGGCGACGTCTGAGTCGCGCCCCACTCCCTGCGCTGGTCGTCCTCAGCCGGCGGCAGTGGTGCGGGTGGCGGGGTCACTGGGACTCGTCGCTGACGGCGAGCAGCGGCCGCACGAACTGTCGGGCGTGGTGGATCCGGGACTTGACCGTGCCCAGCGGCAGGTCGAGCAGCCGCGCGATCTCGTTGTAGTCGAGCTGGCCCACGTCGCGCAGCACCAGCGGCTCGACCTGCTCCGGGCTGGTGGCGGCGAGCACCTCGAGTGCCTCCAGCAGGTCGAGCCGGCTGCCCGCGATCACGCTGGTCGTACGCGGGTCGGGGTCCGACGGCAGGTCGTCGACAGGATGCTCGGCGGCGCGCCGCTTCAGCGAGCGGTACGTCGAGCGCGCGCTGTTGCCCGCGATCGCGTGCAGCCAGGTGGTGAACCGGCTGCGTCCCTCGAAGCGCCCGATGTTGCGGGCGACGGCGAGCAGGGCGTCCTGCGTCGCCTCCTCCGCGTCCTGCGGGTGCAGCAGCATCCGGCCCACGATCCGCTGTACGCGCGGCTGGATCGCCGCGAGCAGCTCGTCGAGCGCGGAGGCGTCGCCGTCCGCGGCCGCGCGGGCCAGGATGTCGAGGTCCACCTCGTCGCTCACGCCGATCACCCCCTCGCCGGTCTGCGGCACACTACCGGTGTGTCCCTCCCCGCAAGGCTCGGCCGGCTGCGCCGGATCGAGCGCATCGGAGCAGGCGGTTTCGCGAGCGTGTGGCGCTACCACGACGACGAGCTCGACTCGGACGTGGCGGTGAAGGCACTGGCCGACAACTGGTCGCAGCGCCTCGACATCCGCGACCGGTTCCTCGAGGAGGCGCGCATCCTGCGCCGCGCCGACGACAACCACGTCGTCCGGGTCTACGACATCGGCGAGACCGACTCCGGCACGCCGTACTTCGTGATGTCCTACGCCGACCGCGGCACCGTCGCCGACCTCGTCGCCGACGGCCGGCCGCTGCCGGTCGACGAGGCGCTCGACCTGGTCCGGCAGGCGGGGCGCGGGCTCGCGGTGCTGCACCGCAACGGGATCATCCACCGCGACATCAAGCCGCAGAACCTGCTGCTGCGCACCGCGCACAACCGCACCGAGCTGCTCGTCGCCGATCTCGGGGTGGCGAAGGCGACCGCGCACGCGTCCGGGCTGACCCAGGTGGTCGGCACGCCGTCGTACATGGCGCCGGAGCAGGCCCGAGGCGAGGGCATCGACGTCCGGGCCGACGTGCATGCGCTCGGCGCGGTGGCCTACGTTCTGCTGACCGGGCGGCTGGTGCGCGACGAGGGACTGAACGGGCTGCTCGACCCACGGCTCCCGCCCGCCCCGTCGACCGTCGCCGACGTGCCGGCCGCGCTGGACCCCGTGATCCTGTGCGCGCTGGCGCCGCGACCGGACGACCGCTGGCCCGGGGTGGACGCGTTCCTCGCCGCCCTGGACCGGGCTCACGGTGATGACCCGACCGCGGTCACCGAGCTGCACGACCCTCCTACGGCTGCCCGGCGACCACGGGCGCTGGTGACGGCGCTGCTCGCGGTGGTCGTCCTGGCCGCCGCCTTCGCCCTCTCCTACGTCGTGACCGGGCAGGTCCGATAACGCCGCTGGGCGGCACACCGGGCCGAGTACGCCGGTGCCTCTCGCATCAGCGCCCGTCGTCGTCGGCCACCGTCCCGGGACCAGCGACGAACGTCCGCGCATCCCTGATCTGTGCACGGGTGGCCGGGTCGCTCTTGGCATACAGGGCGGCGAAGTGTGCCCGGTAGGCGTCGTGGGCGGACGCGTCGGTGATCCGGATCATGTTGTTGTCACAAGCGGAGTTGTCGGCTGCCGTGAGGTTCAGCGAGCCCGCGTAGACGTTGGTGGCGTTGGTCCGGCCCTGGAAGTTGCCGGAGATGGTGACGTACTTGCTGTGGTTGCCGGCGGCCGTTTGCGGGGTGTCCGCGAACCGGAACGGCACCTTGGCCGCGCGGAACATCCTGAGGATTTCGCGATCGATGTTGTAGCTCTGCGCGATCACATAGATGTTGCAGCCTCGACTCCTCAGGTCCACGACCTGACGCGCCACGTCGAGCCGGCTCCGGTCCCAGAGCGACGTCGTCATCCGGATCGCCGTACGGCCGTTGATGCCGGTGCCACCGGTGGCGCCGCTGCACCGTACGTTGTTCATGATCGCGCCGAAGAGGTTGGCCCGGCGTCGCGGGAAGAAGTGGTACGTCACGCCCTTGCCGGTCGTCGTCGGCGCCGCCGCGTTGTGGTAGCTGTCCGGGAGCATCAGGTCGAAGTAGGCGACACCGGCCCGGTAGCCCGCCGCGTCGTCGACCACCGTGTAGGCGTCGTTGTACCGGTGCTCGGCCATGTAGTTGTCCAGGTTGCCGGACGAGGTCGTGATCACGTTCGGCGTCGTTCCCACCTGCGAGAACAGAAAGAGCTTGTTGTGGTGAACACCCGAGCCGGCGTCGCGGTAGCACGCGTTCCGGCAGTAGAAGACATAGCTGCCGCTGTGGATGTTGGTGCCGGTCTCGGTGGTGAGCCGCGACGGCGACGGCTTGCCGATCATCTGGGCAGGGAGGATGACCCGGACGTTCACGCCTCGCTGGTGGGCGCGGATCAGCGCGTCGACGGTGGTTGCGTTGACCGTCATCGTCGCGAGCCGGATGAAGCTGTCGGTCGGGCTGTTGTCGATCAGCTGGATCACGTGGTTGACGATGCGGAACTGGTCCTCCGGCGTGCCGGTCGGATCGTTGAAGACCGCACCGGCGACCGGCTCGAACCCGGTCGGGGCGGTTGCCGGCGAGGCCGAGCTGGCACTGGCGCCGGCCGGCGCGCCTGTGAGCGCGGCAACCAGAAGAACGTCCGCCAGCACGGCGGCCAGCTTTACCGAGAGAGTCATGATCACTACCTAGGTCGTGGACCCCAATGGTGAGCTCTGCCCTTCACACCCCGTAACGGCCCCGTGGTCAAGGCGATCAGCATGCGCCTATCGATCGCGCAACGGGAGGGGTTCGACGGAAATCACCCAATTCTGGTGTGGCGGGTCGGCATCCACACTCGCGGGGCTGGGCGGCCAGGTCTGAGGCAGGATGGCGGCGTGACCACCGGAGAAGTCGGGACGAGCGTCCGCGTCGAACGGGAAGGGCCGGTCACCGTGGTGACGATCGCCCGGCCCGAGGTGCGCAACGCCGTCGACCGGCGTACGGCGCGGGCGCTCGCCGACGCCTTCCGGGAGTTCGACGCCGACGACACGGCGGCGGTCGCGATCCTGACCGGGGCCGACGGAACGTTCTGCGCCGGGGCGGACCTCAAGGCCATGGCAGCCGGGGACCCGAACCGCGTCGAGCCCGAAGGTGACGGCCCGATGGGGCCGACCCGGCTCACGCTGTCGAAGCCGGTGATCGCCGCGGTCGAGGGTCACGCCGTCGCCGGCGGGCTCGAGCTGGCGATCTGGGCCGACCTTCGGGTGGCCGCACGCGACGCGGTCTTCGGCGTGTTCTGCCGACGCTGGGGCGTGCCACTCGTCGACGGCGGCACGGTGCGGCTGCCGCGCCTGGTCGGACAGTCGCGAGCCCTCGACCTGATCCTGACCGGGCGTCCGGTCGGGGCCGAGGAGGCGCTCGGCGATCGGGCTGGTCAACCGGGTGGTCGAGCACGGTGCCGCGCTCGCCGGTGCACGGGCGCTGGCCGCGGAGCTGGCCGCGCTCCCGCAGACGTGCCTGCGGCACGACCTGCTCAGCGCGCGTGAGCAGTGGGGCCTTGCGGGAGCCGGAGGCGATGGCAAACGAGCTCCGGCACGGACAGGTCTCGCCTGACGCGGGAGTCGGTGGCCGGGGTGATCCGGTTCGCCGAGGGCGAGGGCCGGCACGGCGCCTGAGCGGTGCCGGTCAGGCGGGTGCAGAGGGACCGGACGAAAAGGAACCCAGCGCCGAGGCGCTGGGTTCCTTCCGTGCTTCATCGAAGCTGTTCAGCCTTGACGCCGATCGCGCTGCTGCGGGATCGACCCGTCAAGCAGCAACTTCACCTCGGACTCGAGGTAGCGTCGATGTCCCCCCAGCGTGCGGATGGAAGTCAACTTCCCCGCCTTTGCCCATCGCGTCACTGTCTTCGGGTCAACCCGGAACAGTGCCGCAACTTCGGCCGGTGTGAGCAGCGTCTGTGCGTTATCAGGTCGCACTGCCATGAGGCCCCCCTTGGTCTCTTTGCAATGAACTGCGTTTTGTGTGTGGTTTTGTGTGTGCTTGTGTTGCAACCGACCCGGGCTCCCCAACCGAAGCGGCTTCCCTGAGTGTGCCAGCCGCCGAGAAGGTTGAAAACGGCCTAAGCACAACCATTTCCCGTGGGCCATTCGAACATCACGGACCAATGCTTCTATGCTGATCGGGCGCGGGCACACCGATCCGCGACACCCCCGCGTCGAGGTCCGACCACCCCTGGGCCGACGCAACGGATTCCGAAGGAAGACACCACCGTGTCCCATGTCGAGGACGTCACTCCAGCGCATGCCGATCACATCGGCACCACCAGCTTCCGTCTGTTCTCCGCCTTGGCAGGACACGAGCAGGTGGTCTTCTGCCACGATATCCGCACAAATCTGCGGGCGATCATCGCGATTCACTCGACTGCGCTCGGTCCGGCACTCGGTGGCACACGTTTCTTCGACTACCCGCGCGAGCAGGATGCGGTCCAGGACGTGCTGCGGCTTTCGCGAGGTATGACCTACAAGGCGGCCCTTGCTGGTCTAGACCTTGGGGGTGGCAAAGCGGTCATTATGGGTCATCCCGAACGCGACAAGTCCGAGAGTCTGCTCCGCGCCTACGGACGCTTCGTGCAGTCGCTGGGTGGCCGCTACTACACGGCCTGCGACGTCGGCACCTACAGCGAGGACATGGACGAGATCGCGCGCGAGTGCGACTTCGTGACCGGGCGCACCGTCGAGCACGGTGGTGCCGGCGACTCCTCCGTGCTCACGGCGTACGGCGTCTTCCAGGGCATGCGCGCCGCCGCCGAGGCGACCTGGGGGGCGCCCACGCTGCACGGCCGCACGGTCGGCGTCGCCGGCGTCGGGCAAGGTCGGCCGGCACCTGGTCGACCACCTGCTCGAGGACGGTGCAGAGGTCGTCGTGACCGACGTCTGGCAGCCGGCCCTCGACGCGATCGCGGCCGCTCACCCCGACGTGCGCACGGTCGCCGACACCGACACGCTGGTGCGCGAGCGGCTCGACGTCTACGCCCCGTGCGCACTCGGTGGCGCGCTCACCGACGACGTGGTCGAGGTGCTCTCCGCCCGGGTCGTGTGCGGTGCCGCCAACAACCAGCTCGACCACCCGGGCATCGAGAAGCTGCTCGCCGACCGCGGCATCCTCTACGCCCCGGACTACTGCGTGAACTCCGGCGGCCTGATCCAGGTCGCCGACGAGCTCGTGGGCTTCTCCTTCGACCGGGCCAAGCAGCGCGCCACGAAGATCTTCGACACCACGCGCGACGTCTTCCGGCTGGCCGAGCCGACGGCATCCCGCCGGCGATCGCCGCCGACCGCCTCGCCGAGCAGCGCATCGACGACCGATCGGGCGACTGCGCGGCGTGTGGCTGTCGGGTCGCTGAGCACGGTTCGCTGCCACCGGCGCTGTGCCGCCTGAGTCGTCCGGGCACGCAGCCCGGTCGCCGACCGCGCCACCACCCGCGCCGGTCGCAGGGACTCCGCCGAGGAAGTCGAGTCGGTCAGTCGCGACGCGACGGCGAGTAGTCGGACCACTCGTCGTACTCGTCGGTGTCGCCGCGTCCTGGAGTCCTCCGGCCTCGGACGGTGCGGCGCGGGCGTCCTCTCCGTGGAGCTCCTTGGCCAGCGCGCCGAAGTCCGTCTCGTGAGAGCGGTACTTCAGGTCACGGGCAACCTTGGTCTGCTTCGCCTTTGCACGGCCGCGCCCCATAGGGTCCGACCCCCTCGCACAGATTGGCCGGGCCGCTAGTGGGTCACCGGTCTGACGTTGTCTCTTTCGTGGGCCCAACCGTACCTGCCCGATGGGCATTCCCGCACGCCGGGCCGACATCGCTGTCCGCGTGTCGGCCCGGTCAGGCGTGGTCGCCGACCAGCGTGACCCGGCCACCCGCCGCGTCGTCCCGGCCGGGAGCTGGTCACCTCACCGGCGACCCAGGCGTCGATCGCCGCGCGCGGCGAGGGTGGCGATCACGATGTCGGCGTCGGAGGCGGCGCTGAGCGCGACCATGCCGACGCCGCAGTTGAGGGTGCGCTCGAGGTCGTCGCGGGCGACGTCGCCGACGCTCGCGGACCAGGTCGAAGACCGGCGGCAGCGACCAGGTCGATCGGTCGATCGTGGCGTCGAGGTCGGGCGGCATCACGCGCTCCAGGTTCGCGGCCAGGCCGCCGCCGGTCACGTGGGACATCGCGTGGGTGCGGGTGTTGCGAGCGATGTCGAGGCAGGCCTTGGCATAGATCCGGGTCGGCTCGAGGAGCTCCTCGCCGAGGGTGCGGCCGAGGTCGTCGACGTAGCGGTCCAGCGACCAGCCGGCGCGCTCCAGCAGCACGTGGCGCACCAGGGAGTAGCCGTTGGCGTGCAGACCGCTCGCGGCCATCGCGACCACGACGTCACCGGCCCTGACCAGGCCCGGCCCGAGCAGGTCGCCCGCGTCGACGACGCCGGTGGTCGAGCCGGCGACGTCGTACTCGTCTGGCTCCATCAGGCCGGGGTGCTCGGCGGTCTCGCCGCCGATCAGTGCGCAGCCGGCCTCCAGGCAGGCCTCCGCGATGCCCTTGACGATCGCCGCGATCCGCTCCGGTACGACGCGCCCGCAGGCGATGTAGTCGGTCAGGAACAGCGGCTCCGCACCGCACACGACGAGGTCGTCGACCAGCATCCCGACCAGGTCGAACCCGATCGTGTCGTGCTTGTCGAGGGCCTGGGCGATCGCCACCTTGGTGCCGACCCCGTCGGCCGACGTCGCGAGCAGCGGATGGTCGTAGCTGCTTGAGTGCGCTGGCGTCGAAGAGCCCGGCGAAGCCGCCGATGCCACCGATCATCTCGGGGCGGCGGGCCTTGTCGACCCACACCTTCATCATTTCGACCGCGACGTCGCCGGCCTCGATCGAGACCCCGGCGCCGGCGTAGCTCGCGCCGGTCTCGTCGGTCATGCGGTGGCCCTGCCGGAGCAGGAGCCCTTCGACAGGCTCAGGAGGGTCCGCGGCGAGTGCCCTCGCAGGGTGGTCATGGACGCTCAAGCGCGTCGGACGCGCCACCGCCGGCCACCGAGACCGCCAGCCCGTCGACGTCGAGCAGGTCCGGGAACGACTCCAGCAGGTGCTTGCCGAGGTGCTCCGGCTCGGGCAGCGGCACCGGGTAGGTGCCGTCGAAGCAGGCCCGGCACAGCTTGTCCATCGGCACCGTGGTCGCCTCGACCAGGTCCTCGAGGGAGATGTAGTGGAGGCTGTCGGCGCCGATCGAGGCGCAGATCTCCTCCGGCGAGAGCCCGTTGGCGATCAGCTCGGCGCGGGTGGCGAAGTCGATGCCGTAGAAGCAGGGCCACTTGACGGGCGGGCTGGAGATCCGCACGTGCACCTCGCGGGCACCGGCCTCGCGCAGCATGCGCACCAGCGCGCGCTGGGTGTTGCCGCGCACGATCGAGTCGTCGACGACCACGAGCCGCTTGCCCTCGATCACGTCGCGCAGCGGGTTGAGCTTGAGCCGGATGCCGAGCTGCCGGATCGTCTGCGAGGGCTGGATGAAGGTGCGGCCGACGTAGGAGTTCTTGACCAGGCCGGTGCCGTAGGGGATGCCGGACGGCCTCCGCGTAGCCGATCGCGGCCGGCGTGCCGGACTCGGGCACCGGGATCACCAGGTCGGCCTCGGCCGGGAACGCGCGGGCCAGCCTGCGGCCGATCTCGACCCGCACGCTGTGGATGCGCTGGTCGGAGATCAAGGTGTCCGGTCGGGCCAGGTAGACGAACTCGAACAGGCATCCCTTGGGCGCCGGCTCGGCGAAGCTGCACGTGCGCAGCCCGTCCTCGTCGATCGCGACCAGCTCACCGGGCTCGATCTCGCGGACGTACGACGCACCGACGATGTCCAGCGCCGCCGTCTCCGAGGCCACCACCCAGCCGCGTTCGAGCCGGCCGAGCACCAGCGGCCGGATGCCTTGGGGGTCGCGGGCGGCGTACAACGTGTTCTCGTCCATCCACACGAACGAGAACGCTCCGCGCAGCAGCGGCAGCACCTCGACGGCGCGCTCCTCCAGCGAGGTGTCGGGGTGGTAGGCGAGCAGTGCCGTGACCAGGCTGGTGTCGTTGGTCGTGTTGTTCTCGAGGTTGCGGGCATGGAAGTCGAGCTCGCCCGGTGCGTGCGGCAGCTCCTTGACCAGCCGCTGCAGCTCGAGGGTGTTGGTCAGGTTGCCGTTGTGCGCGAGCGCGATCGACCCGTCGGCCGTCGGCCGGAACGTCGGCTGGGCGTTGGCCCAGGTGCTGCCGCCGGTGGTCGAGTAGCGCGAGTGACCCACCGCGAGGTGGCCCTTGAGCGCCTCGAGGGTGGACTCGTCGAAGACCTGGGAGACCAGGCCCATGTCCTTGTACACCAGGATCTGGCGCCCGTTGCTGACCGCGATCCCGGCCGACTCCTGGCCCCGGTGCTGGAGGGCGTAGAGGCCGAAGTAGCTGAGCTTCGCGACGTCCTCCCCCGGCGCCCAGACACCGAAGACACCGCAGGCGTCCTGGGGTCCGAGGTCGTTCGGGTTGAGGTCGTTCGTCAGTCGGCCGTCTCCGCGACGGCGTGCCCCGGCGTTGGGCCGGCCACGTCGCGGAGTCTACGTGTCGAGCCGGACGACGCGGTGAGCCGCACCGTGCGTCTCAGGTTCTGCGACCATGGCCGGATGCCTGCGCCCGAGGTGAACCGTGCGATGTTGCGGGTGCGCGACGCCATCGACCGGGACTACGCCCGGAGCTCGACGTCGACGCGATGGCCGGGATCGCCGCCGTCTCGCCGGCCCACCTGATCCGGACGTTCCGCCTGGTCTTCGGGGAGACACCGCATCGCTACCTCCAGCGGCGCCGGGTGGAGCGCGCGATGTTCCTGCTCCGCAGCACGGACCGCAGCGTCACCGACGTGTGCTTCGCGGTCGGGTTCGGCAGCCTCGGCACCTTCAGCCGCACGTTCCGCGAGGTCGTCGGCGAGTCCCCCACGGTCTACCGCCGACGCGGGCCGCTGCCCCCGGCCGACGGGTGCTTCGTCATGGCCTGGACCAGACCGAGCAGTTTCGGAGAAGCGTCCGCCGGCTGAGGTCGCCTAGCGTTGCCGGCATGACCATCACCTCCAACCGACTGTCCTCGATCTACGTCCTCGACCAGGACGAGGCGATCGACTTCTACGTCGGCGTCCTCGGTCTCGAGGTCGCCACCGACGCCGATCTCGGCTTCATGCGCTGGCTGACCGTACGGGTCCCCGGTGACACCAAGGAGATCCTCCTCGAGCGCCCCGGACCGCCCGCCCACGACCCGGCCACGGCAGAGGAGGTGCGCGCCCTGGTGACCAAGGGCGCGGGAGGAGGCTGGCTCGGCTTCAACACCGACGACGTCGACGGTCTCTACGAGAAGCTCGCCGCACAGGGTGTCGAGATCACCCAGGTGCCGACGGACCAGTCGTACGGACGGGACTTCGGACTTCGCGACCCCTTCGGGAACAACCTGCGGATCGGCAGGATCCCCGCGGCCTGAGCTCGACTGGGCCCGAGCCTGTGGCCCGGGCCCAGTCCCCCGGCAGAGGGGGCTTGTTGCTCCCTCCCCACTGACGGCATCCGCTCGGCTCGCTTGGCTGAACGGTCCTTCCACCCTGCCCCGAAATGCCGCTACGCGACAACGCTGTTCCCGGTTCTGAGACTGTTTCGGGTTCGGGTCTGTGCGTGCGTTGTGCCGTCAGGAGTTCGTGCCGAGGCCGTCGAGGAGCAGCGCCTCGGCCAGCAGCACCCGCTCGAACTCGGCGAGATGGAGACCCTCGTTGGCGCCGTGGGCACGGGTGTCCGGGTCCTCGACACCGGTGACGAGCACGCTCGCCTGCGGGAAGGCCTCGAGGAACTCCGCGATGAACGGGATCGACCCGCCGACACCCATGTCGATCGGCTCGACGCCGTCCCACGCGTCGCGGAACGCCGTACGCGCCGCGTCGTACGCCGGACCGGTGGCGTCGATCTGGGTGGCCTCGCCGGTGTCGACGATGGTGATCCCCAGGCTGGCGCCCCACGGCACGTGCGCCTCGAGGTGCTTGCGCAGGCAGGCCACGGCGTTCTCGGTGGTGTCGCCGGGGGCGATGCGCAGCGAGATCCGGCAGCGCGCCAGCGGCACCAGGGTGTTGCTGGCGCCGGCGACCTTGGGTGCGTCGAGTCCGGTGATGCTGAGCGCCGGCTTGGTCCAGAGCCGCTCGACGGTGCTGCCGGAGCCGATCCAGCGGATGCCCTCGGCGGCACCGGACTCCGCGCGCAGCCGCTCCTCGGGGTAGTCGACCTCGGCCGCCGGGCCGGCGTACAGCCCGTCGATGGTGACGTTGCCCTCGTCGTCGTGGAGCGAGGCGATCAGCCGGGCCATCGCCATCAGCGAGTCGGGCACGAGGCCGCCCCACATGCCGGAGTGGACCGCGTGCGTGAGCGTCCGCACCTCGACGTCGGCGCGGACCAGGCCACGGAGCGACGTGGTGAGCGCGGGCACCCCGATGTCCCAGTTGCCGGAGTCGGCGATCACGATCACGTCGGAGCGGAGCTCCTCGTGGTGCTGCCGCAGCAGCGCGACGAGCGAGTCGGAGCCGACCTCCTCCTCGCCCTCGATGAAGATCACCAGGCTGACCGGCAGGTCGTCGCCGAACGTCCGCGCCGCGGCCAGGTGGGTGGCGATTCCAGCCTTGTCGTCGGCGGCACCGCGACCGTAGAGGCGGCCGTCGCGCTCGGTCGGCTCCCACGGCGGGGAGTCCCAGTCGGCGTGGTCGTTCTCGGGCTGCACGTCGTGGTGGGCGTAGAGCAGCACGGTCGGAGCGCCGGCCGGGCCGGCCTTGTGGGCGATCACCGCCGGCGCGCCGCCGTCGGCGGTCGTGATCTGGACCCGGAAGCCCTCGGCCTCGAAGAGCGCGGACACCGCCTCGGCACTGCGCTGGACCTCACTCGCCCGCTCCGGGTCGGCGCTCACGGACTCGATCCGGACCAGGTCCTCGAGGTCACGGCGGATGCCCGGGAGGACGTCCTGGATGCGGCTGCGGAGCTCGTCGATGTTCATGCTCCGACCCTAGCCATCCGTTGAGTTGTGCTTCCGGCACCCTTCAGTTGTGCCTGCTGCCCGGCGGGGGGCCCAACTCAACGGTGCCGGGGGCACAACTCAACGGTGCCGGAGGCACAACTCAACGGTGCCGGGGGCACAACTCAACGGTGCCGGAGGCCCATCTCAACGGAGGGGGAGGTACGGCGTCAGGTCGGTGCGCTCCCCCGAGGCCCGGAGCCGGCCGTCGGAGCGGGCGGCGTCCCAGTCGAGGTCGCCGGTGGCGAGCGCGATCCAGGTGGCGGCGTCGAGCTCGACCACGGCCGGGGGGGTGCCGCGGGTGTGCCGGACGCCGGGCACCACCTGCACGGCGGCGTACGGCGGAACCCGCACCTCGACCGAGTTGCCGGGTGCCCGTTGCTGGAGCAGCGCCAGGAAGTGCTTGGTGAGCAGCCGCAGGTCCTCGCGTCCGCCCGGGTCCGCGCGGTGCCGCTCGAGCGCGGCCGAGACCTCGGCGGCCGGCGCGGGTGTCAGTCGGCGGGGCACGACGTCATTGGACCATTCCGGCCGCGCGGCCCCACATCCTGCGTGGGAGGGTGACCGGCGTGACCATCGAGGGACAGCTGCCGGAGAGGTTCCGCGAGCCGGCGACGTGGCTCAGGGAGTTCGCCGCGAGCATGCCCGACGCCTTGGCGCTGCGCCTCGGCGGTTCCCTCGCCACCGGTCCAGTCGACGAGTGGTCGGACCTCGACGCCTGCATCCATGTCGTGCCCGGCACCGAGCGCCGCGTGTTCGACGCCCTGCTCGCGGGTCTCGAGCGGGACTGGGTGTTCACCGACCGCTGGGTGCTGGAGGCTCCGGTGCGTCAGGAGGGGCTGCAGGTGTTCGGCCGCGTCGCCCGCGAGCCCGGAGGCGCAAGCCTGGTGGTCGACGTCGAGGTCGAGGCGGTGCCGGACGGCGGCGTCCCGATCGACCCGCGCCGTCACGGGGTGCCGATCGTGCTGCACGACCCCGACCGGCTGATCCGGGTCGAGCAGGAGCCGGACGAGCGGCTCGCCGCCGACGCGCGCACGTCGGCACGCCGGATCGCCGACCGGTTGCCGACCGCCCGCTGGATCGTCGAGAAGGCGATCGCCCGCGGCCACTGGCCCGAGGCCGCGGCGTACCACCTGCGGTTCGGTGTCGACCCGCTGGTGCAGCTGCTGCGCACGGTCCACTGCCCGAGCCGCTGGGACTTCGGGCTGCGCTACGTCCACGCCGACCTTCCCGCCGACGACGTACGACGGGTGCTGGAGCTGCTGCCCGGCGATCCGGACGGCCTGGCCGGGCGGTCGCGGGCGGCGTTCGACTGGCAGGACGAGCTCCTGACCGAGGTGCTCAGGCCAGGGCGATAGGCAGCGTCGCCGTCCATGCGGCACGCAGGTCGTCGACCGTCACGGAGAAGGCGTCGTCCACCTCGAGCGCGTTGCCGCCGGTGGTGCCGATCGCCACGACCGGCACGCCGTACGACGCGCACGCCGCCTCGAACGCCGCCCGCCTTTCGTCACTGACCGTGACCACCGCACGAGCGGCCGACTCGGCGAAGAGCGCCACGAACGGGTCGCCCTCGAGCCTCACCCGGACGCCGACGCCGTGCCTCATCACGGACTCGGCGAGCACCTGGGCCAGCCCACCGTCGGAGACGTCGTGGGCGGAGGTCACCGCGCCGTCGCGGGCCGCCTCGACCATGAGCAAAGCCAGTGCCTGCTCGGCGGCGAGGTCGACCGCGGGCGGCAGGCCGCCGAGGTGGCCGTGGACGACGTGCGCCCACTCGCTGCCGGACAGCTCCTCGCGGGTCTCACCGAGCAGCAGCACGGTCTCGCCCTCGGCCACGAAGCCGGTGCCCGTGCGCATGGTGACGTCGTCGATCACGCCGAGGGTCGCCACCACCGGCGTCGGCAGGATCGCGGTCTCGCCGGTCTGGTTGTAGAGGCTGACGTTGCCGCCGGTCACCGGGATGCCGAGCACGAGGCAGGCATCCTTGAGGCCGCGGCAGGCCTCGGCGAACTGCCACATCACGTCGGGGTCCTCGGGCGAGCCGAAGTTCAGGCAGTCGGAGATCGCGAGCGGCCGGGCTCCGGAGACCGCCACGTTGCGGAACGACTCCGCGAGCGCGAGCTGCGCGCCGGTGTACGGGTCGAGCCGGGCGAAGCGGCCGTTGCAGTCCGTCGCCACCGCGACCCCGAGCCGGGTCTCCTCGTCGACCCGCACCATGCCTGCGTCGTCGGGCTGGGCGAGGACGGTGTTGCCCTGCACGTAGCGGTCGTACTGGTCGGTGATCCAGGACTTGTCGCAGAGGTTCGGCGAGGCGAGCAGTCTCAGCAGCGTGTCGCGCAGCTCCTCGCCCGCGGCCGGTCGGGGCAGGGCCTCGGCGGCGTCGGCCTGGAGCGCGTCCTGCCACGAGGGCCGCGCGTACGGGCGGTGGTAGGTCGGGCCGTCGTGGGCTACCGACCGCGGGGGCACATCCACCACGCGCTCGCCGTGCCAGTCGATCTGGAGCCGGTCGCCGTCGGTGACCTCACCGACCACGGTGGCGTCGACGTCCCACTTGGCGCAGACCGCGAGGAACGCCGCGACGTCGCCGGGCTCGACGACCGCCATCATCCGCTCCTGCGACTCGCTCATCAGGATCTCCTCCGGCGCCAGCGTCGAGTCGCGCAGGGGCACCCGGTCGAGCTCGACGTACATGCCGCCGTCGCCGGCCGACGCCAGCTCGGAGGTCGCGCAGGACAGCCCGGCACCGCCGAGGTCCTGGATGCCGGCCACGAGGCCGGCCGCGAAGATCTCGAGCGTGCACTCGATCAGGAGCTTCTCCTGGAAGGGGTCGCCGACCTGCACGCTCGGGCGCTTCGGTCCACCGGTGGTCGAGCCCGTCGAGACCTCGAAGGTCTCCGAGGCGAGCACGCTCACGCCACCGATGCCGTCGCCGCCGGTCTTCGCGCCGTACAGGATCACCTGGTTGCCGACCCCGGAGGCCTTGGCAAGGTGCAGGTCCTCGTGGCGGAGGACGCCGACGCAGAGCGCGTTGACCAGCGGGTTGCCGAGGTACGACGGGTCGAACACCGCCTCGCCGCCGATGTTCGGCAGCCCCAGGCAGTTGCCGTAGCCACCCACGCCGGCCACGATCCCGGGCAGCACACGATGGGTGTCGGGCGCGTCGAGCGGGCCGAAGCGCAGCGGGTCCATCACCGCCACCGGGCGCGCGCCCATCGCCAGGATGTCGCGGACGATGCCGCCGACACCGGTGGCCGCGCCCTGGTAGGGCTCGACGTACGACGGGTGGTTGTGCGACTCGACCTTGAACGTGACCGCGTAGCCCTGGCCGATGTCGATCACGCCCGCGTTCTCGCCGATGCCGGCGAGCGTCTTTCCGACCGGCGTCTCCTGCGGGATCTCGGAGAACTGCTTGAGATGCACCTTGGAGGACTTGTAGGAGCAGTGCTCGCTCCACATCACCGAGTACATCGCCAGCTCCGAGCTGGTCGGCCGGCGGCCCAGGATCTCGCGGATCCGCTGGTACTCGTCGGGCTTGAGACCGAGGTCGCGCCAGGGCTGCTCCCGGTCCGGGTCCAGCGCGGCGACGGCGACGGTGTCGAGAGAGGGGCTGGACACGGGCACAACCTATCCGGTCGTCCGGGTGATACTGACTGCGACGCCGGATGACGAGAAGAGGCTCGCGATGGTCGACGACGAGGACGAGACGATCATCGGCGGCGACGCGGTGCCCACGGCGACGCAGGCGCAGACAGGCGCAGCCGCGGCGGCGAGCGCCGGGGGGCCCGACGACGGCGAGGAGGGCGACGGCCAGGAGCCGCACACCGACGGCCCGACCTCCCCGCCGCGCCAGGACCCGCGCGCGTAGCTCAGGCCGCGGGCGCCTCCGCTCCTCCGGGACCGTCGCCGTCGTGGTCGCCGCCGTGGCCCCCGCCGGTCTGAGTGCCCGTGATCGTGAAGTCCTTGCCGACCTGCACGATCGTCGGGGTGCCGGCGTTCACGACGTGAGCCTCGTAGACGCCGTCGGAGTCGGTCTCGACGCGCTGGATGGTCGCGTCCGGGTACTTCGCCTTCACCGCGGCGAGCACCTTCGCCTTGGTGGTTCCGGTGAGCAGCTTCTCGTCGCTGCGCATCGGCTTCGACGGGTCGGTGTTCCCGTTGCCGAACTGGCCGTGGTCGCCGTACGTCGCCGTGCCGGAGCTGTCGTCGGCGGCGTTGGCGCTCAAGGTGCCGGCCAGCACGCCGCCGGCCACGACGCCGGCGGCTCCGACCGCCACCGCCGGAGGCGATCGTCCGGGTGCGTCGTCGGCGCGCAGCCGCCTCCGCTTCGGGTTGGGTCTCGTCGGTCATGGTCCGTCCTTCGTGTCGGAGGACGGCCCGGTGCCGTCCCTGCTGCGAGCGTGCGCGCGCACCTTGGCTGTCCGACATGCGCCACCTGTCGAGAACCTGAGAACCCGGGGCGCTGCCCGCACCGCCTCGAACTACAGATCTGTAGTTCCGGTTACCGTCTGTTACGCATGTGACTTGTGTGGTTTCCTGCTCGGGCCAGACCCCGAGACAACCGGAGCTTTCCCATGCACCCGACCGGGTCCACGTGCCGCCTTCTCCGACGACTGACGACCGGCGTCGTCGCCCTCGCCGTGGGGCTGTCCACCGCGCTCGGCGTGGTCTCTCCGGCGCACGCGGACAACCCCGTGACGCCCGGTGACTTCACGGGCTACGGCTTCGACCAGTGCCTGGCGCCGACCCAGTCCGCGATGGACAGGTGGTGGCTCGACCTCGCCGTTCACGGCGCGTCGGGATCTACGTCTCGGGCGCCTCACGCGGCTGCACCAGCCAGCCGAACCTGACCTCGACCTGGATCAGCAAGCAGCTCGCTGCCGGCTGGCGGCTCCTGCCGATCACGCTCGGCCCGCAGGCCTGGTGCACGACGCGGGACCGCTACCTGCACCAGGTACGCATCGACTGGCACCCGGCGAACACCTACCTCGCCGCCCGCACGCAGGGTCGCGCTGAGGCCGACAGGACCATCGCCGCGACGAGGGAGCTGGGGATCGCGAAGGGCAGCACGCAGTGGTACGACATCGAGGCGTTCGACACCGCCAGGACCGACTGCCGCGAGTCGGCCAAGTGGTTCCTCAGCGCCTGGTCCAACCGCCTGCACGAGCTCGGCTACGTCTCGGGGGTCTACTCCAGCGCCGCCTCCGGGATCAAGATGCTCGACGACGCCCGGGTCAAGACGCCGGGCAGGTTCGTGCTGCCCGACCAGCTCTGGATCGCCGACTGGAACGGCAACGCCGACGTCTTCTCGTCGTACGTCCGAAACGACGGGTGGATGCCGCACAAGCGTGTGCACCAGTACCGCGGCGGCCAGCCCGAGACCTTCGGCGGCGTGACGATCGACATCGACCGCAACTGGCTCGACCTGGGCAAGGGCTCCGTTGCCCCGACCGAGGCGAAGCACTGCGGGGGCACGGCCGTCTACAACTACCCGTCGTACGCCAACCTGCAGCGCGGCACCACGAGGACCGACCAGGTGCGCGCACTCCAGTGCATGCTCCAGGGCCGCGGCTTCTACAAGGGCGCGATCAACGGGACGTACGGCGACGCCACGATCGCCGCGGTGCGCGCCTACCGGAAGTCGATCGGCTGGCAGGCGTCGGACACCTGGTCGCGTCACATCTGGATGCAGCTGATGACGACTGGCCCCAAGCCGGTCGTGAAGTACGGCTCCGCGCGCTCTGCCGTTCGCAAGCTCCAGCGGGCACTCAACGCCAGCGACGTCTCCCAGCTCACCGTGACCGGTGTGATGACCCGGGCGACGGTCGACGCGGTGAAGCGGTACCAGGGCCGGCTCGGCATGACGCGGTACGGCGTGGTCACCCCGGCGACCTGGCGGGCCCTGCACGACGGGCGCTTCTGAGCGAGGCCGGGGCGTATGAGGGGGCGGGGCGCGGCTGGGCTGGGCGCGAAAATTCCCAAGGTCTCTAGGCATTTGTCGGACGAATCGGCTGCCGAACGACGGCCTGGAACCTCCCAATGCGTTCTGGCGCTTCCCGTGGTGGACATGCCAATGGAAGTGCCAGAAAACCTAGAGCTCTTGGGAATTCTGGGGCGCGTGAACCCTCACACGAGAGCCGCCAGCACCGAGGTGAAGAAGCCGAGCCCGTCGGTGCCGGGGCCGCAGAGGTCCTCGACGGCGTGCTCGGGGTGAGGCATCAGGCCGACCACGTTGCCGCGCTCGTTGGTCACGCCGGCGATGTCGCGGAGCGAGCCGTTGGGGTTGTCGCCGAGGTAGCGGGCGACCACCCGGCCCTCACCCTCGAGCCGGTCGAGGGTCGGCTCGTCGGCGACGAAGCAGCCCTCGCCGTTCTTCAGCACGATCGTCACCTCCGCGCCCTCGTCGTACGACGAGGTCCACGCCGTGGCGGTGTTCTCGATCCGGAGCCGCTGGTCGAGGCAGCCGAACTTGCGGTGGTCGTTGCGGATCAGCGCGCCGGGCAGCAGGTGCGACTCGCAGAGGATCTGGAAGCCGTTGCAGATGCCGAGCAGAGGCATCCCGCCCCGGGCGCGCTCGACCAGGTCGGTCATCACCGGCGAGAAGCGGCTGATCGCGCCGCAGCGCAGGTAGTCGCCGTAGGAGAAGCCGCCGGGCAGCACCACCGCGTCGACGTCCTTGAGGTCGTGGTCGCCGTGCCAGAGCGCGACCGGCTCCCCACCCGCCAGGCGTACGGCGCGCGCCGCGTCGACGTCGTCGAGCGAGCCGGGGAACGTGACGACGCCGATCCTCATGCGTCGACCACCCGTACGGTGAAGTTCTCGATCACCGGGTTGGACAGCAGCGTCTCCGCCATCTGGTGCACCTCGGCCAGCCGGTCGTCGGTGACCTCGCCCACGAGCTCGAGCTCGAAGCGCTTGCCCTGGCGGACGTCGCTCACACCCTCGAAGCCGAGCCGCGGTAGCGCCCCGTGGACCGCCTTGCCCTGCGGGTCGAGGATCTCGGGCTTGGGCATCACGTCGACGACGACTCGGGCCATGCCCGAAGCCTAGTGCGGCACTACGGGGTGCTCTTGACCGACCCGACCGCCGCCACCGGCCGGTACGTGCAGTCGCTGTCGGCGTCGGTCGCCGGCGCGGCCGACGCGGGACGCCGGGGCCGGGCGTCGATCAGCGCCCGTGCCCGCGTTGACGACCCCGGTCAGCCCGGGGTCGCCCTCGGGCGGCAGCCTCTTCGGCGCCGGGTGCGAGCGCCTTCCGCACCGCCCTGTGCACGTAGTCGAAGTCCGGCCCGTTGGGGTTGAAGTCGCGAGGAGAGCTGGAAGACCACCGACTTGATCGGGTGCTGCTTCATCTTGAACGTGGTGTCGACGAACGCCGGCAGCAGCTTCTGCGGGCACGTCGGTGCGCAGGATCTTCTTGCTGGCGTTGGCGAGCTGGGTGTAGCGCGTGAACAGGTGGACCGGGTCGGCCTGCGTCCACGATCGCGTTGAGCGCGCAGCGCTGCCGCTCCATCCGCTTGTAGTCGGTGGACCCGTAGCGTCCGCGCGTGAACCAGAGCGCCTTGAAGCCGTTGAGGTGCTGGTGGGGCCCGGGCTCGATGTAGCCGGTCGGCGGGATGTGCCGGTCGGTGTCGCCGTTGATCGGCACCCGCTCGTTGACGTTGACGGTGATCCCGCCGATCGCGTCGACGATCTGCCGGAAGCCGTTGAGGTTGACCAGCAGGTAGTAGTCGACCGGGATGCCGAGCGCACCCGACACGCCGAGCTTCACCGCGTCGGCGCCCTCGTTGTCGGTACTTGCCGAGCACGCCGGGGTGGTACGGCCGGGACGTTGCGGTAGATCGCGTTGAGCATCGACTCACCGGCACGTCGCACTCGTTGAACCCGTTGGGGTAGAGCGCTGTGCAGCGGGCTGCACGCCGGGGAACGGCACGTTGCGCAGGTTGCGCGGCAGGCTGAACATCACCGTCCTGCCGGTGTGGGTGTCGATGCTGACCAGGATCACCGAGTCGGTGCGGATGCCGGTGCGGCCGACGCCGCCGTCGCCGCCGAGCAGCAGCAGGTTGACCCGCTTCTTGTGCGCCCCACGGGTTGGCCTCGGTGACGTGCGTGATCACCGGCGCGGTCGACCGTGTGCTCGTTGGGGGCGACCGTCTTGATCAGGTCGCGGGTCACCATCGCGTAGTGGGCCCCGGTCGCCAGCGAGCGCGGCGACGGCCATCGAGAGCACCATCGCGAGCAGGGAGCCGAGCAGCGTTCTGCCGGCGCGTCGGGCGCGCGGGCCGGGTGCGGTGGTAGGTCGTCAGGATCAGCGCCACCCACACGACGATCGCCGCGACGCAGCCGACCGCGATCCAACGGAGCGACTGGGGCTCGAGCGCGATCTTCAGCAGCTCGGTGCGCGGTGGGTGCGGCACGACGTAGAGGACCGCGGCCGCGAGCAGGATCGCGGGGACCACGACCACACCGACCGTCCAGCGGCACGGTGTGGCCGAAACCGGGTCGGCTTGATCTTCCGGCGGACCCGGCGGCGCGGAGATCCCGCGCTCGGCGTACTCACGCCGCAGATTGTAGGACAGTCGGCACGGTCCGCGATCGGCTTCCGCCGAGGAGGTCTGACTGGACCAGTTCGTCAGCCGCGTACGACGCTGCGACAGCACCCGGTTCGCCTTCTGCAGGTCGTGCGCGAGCGCGGCCGGCGCGAGTCGTCGGACGACGGCGGACACGGCGCGCCACAGACCCTCCGCGACTCGATCTCGACCTCGGCGTCGACCCGGGTGCCGGCGCCCACCGCCGTGAACCGCAGAGTCAGGTGGGCGGTGACGCCGCGCCAGGTGCCGATCTCCGCCCAGACCCGGTAGGGCACGAGCTCGGTGATCTCCATCTCCGGCCGGAAGCCCGGGACCGGTCACGTCCCGCCAGCGCATGCCGACCCGCGGCTCGCCGAGGTCGCTCATCTCGACCGCCTTCAGGCTGGACTGCCACTCCGGCCGGTTGCGCGGGTCGGCGAGGTAGCCGAAGACGACGTCGGGAGGCTGCGCGAACTGCACGGTGCGCGGCGTGGGCATTCACCACGACCGGCCGGTGAGCAGCTCGTACGCCTCGACGTAGCGGGCCCGGGTGCGCTCGACGACCTCGTCGGGCAGGGCCGGCGGCCGCTCGCCGGAGGCGCGGTCCCAGCCGCTCGCCGGCGACAGCAGCCAGTCGCGCACGATCTGCTTGTCGTACGACGGCTGGGCGTGGCCCGGCTCCCACTCGGCGGCCGGCCAGTACCGGCTGGAGTCGGGGGTCAGCACCTCGTCGGCGAGCACCGTCGGACCGCCGTCCCGGACGCCCGAACTCGAACTTGGTGTCGGCCAGGATGATCCCGCGATCCGCGGGCGACCGCCTCGGCCGTGGCGTAGACCGCCAGGGTCAGCCGCCGGAGCTCCTCGGCCGCGGCGCGCTCGCCGACCTCGCGCACGACCGCGTCGTACGAGACGTTCTCGTCGTGCTCGCCGACCGCGGCCTTGGTGGCCGGGGTGAAGATCGGCTCCGGCAGCCGGCTGCCGTCGACCAGGCCCGCGGGCAGCGGCGACGCCGCAGACCTCGCCGGTGGCGCGGTAGTCGAGCAGCCCCGAGCCGGTGAGGTAGCCGCGGGCGACGCACTCCACCGGGTACATCGCGAGCTCCTCGCAGATCACCGCCCGTCCGGCGACCACGGCCGGGACGTCGGTGGACACCACGTGGTTGGGGACGAGGTCGGCGAGCCGGTCGAACCACCACAGCGACATCCGGGTGAGGATCTCGCCCTTGTCCGGGATCGTGCGTGTCGAGCACGAAGTCGAACGCCGAGATCCGGTCGCTGGCCACCATCAGCAGCCGGCCGGCGTACGGGCCGCCGGTGAGCCGGTAGAGGTCGCGCACCTTGCCGGAGTGGAGGTGCTCGGCACCGTCGATCGCGGGAGCGGGCGGGATGTTGGTCTCGGCGGGTGCTCCACGCGCCACCCTAGCGAGCACCGCGATACTCTGGTTGCCGTACTGACGCACACGACTTTCGCGTCCCGACCGCAGAGAGGGACTCGCTCGATGCCCAGAGCTGCCCCGGCCCGACTTCCTGATCGTCGGCGCCCCGAAGGCCGGGACGACCGCGGTCCACTCGGCCCTCGCCCAGCACCCGCAGGTGTTCGTCTCGCAGCCGAAGGAGCCGAAGTACTGGCTCTGCGACGACGCCCCGCCGCCGGCCTGGCGCGGGCCCGGCGACGCGCACTCGCAGCAGGAGTGGATCTGGCGGCGCGACGACTACTTCCGGCTGTTCGAGGGCGCCGCAGCCCGGCCAGGTGCGCGGCGAGAGCACGCCGTTCTACCTGTGGAGCCGCGGTGCGCACCGCCGGATCGGCGAGGCGCTGCCCGAGGTCAAGGTGATCGCGGTGGTGCGCGACCCGATCGACCGCGCCTACAGCAACTGGATGCACCTGTGGTCCGACGGGCTCGAGCCGGAGTCGGACTTCGAGACCGCGTTCGCGCTGCAGGACGAGCGGGTGGCCGCCGGCTGGGCGCCGTTCTGGCGCTACCGCGACCTCGGGCTGTACGGCGACCAGCTCGACGCACCTGCGCCGGTACGTCGACCCCGAGCGGATCCTGGTGATCCGCTACCGCGAGATCATCGACGAGCCGCAGGCCACCGTCGACCGGGCCTGCCGCTTCCTCGGCATCGACGAGGGGCACGTGCCGGAGCATCCCGCACGACAACTCGCGCAACTTCGTCGAGCCCGGCTGGCGGCCCGCGCGTGCTCGGACCGGTCGTCCGCGGCCGGCGCCCGGCTCGGCGCCTACGCGCCGCCCGCAGGTCTGGCGCAGGGCCAGCGTGCCGCTGGTCCGGCCAGCTGAGCGGCCGCGGTGACGGCCATCGACCGCAGCTCACGCCCGGAGCAGCGCGAGCGGCTGCTGCCGGCGTTCACCGACGACATCGCCACCCTCGCCTCGCTCACCGGCCAGGACTTCGGCGACTGGCTCTCGACGCGAGAGCCGCGGGTCGTTCGCGCAGCGCAGCGGGGCCAGCCCGCGGCGCACCGCCTCGAACAGCTCGGCGTAGGTCGCGCAGCCTCAGCGGACGCAGGTGACCAGGTCGTGGGCGCCGTCGGGCCGGGCGGCCTCGACGTAGAACCGGGTGCGGCCGTCGGGCAGCGGCACGGCGGCGGCGTAGCGCAGCGCGCCGTCGGAGTACGGCGAGCGCAGCGGCTCGACCGCGTCGTCGGCGACCAGCCGGTCGCCGTCCCAGCGGGCGACGCCGGTCGTCTCGTACCAGTTCGACGCGGCGTCGGCGCGGCCGTCGTACAGCAGCGGTGAGCGGGTCGTCGGCAGACCACGGTCGTGACCCGGGCGCCGCGCTGGTCCCACTCCCCCGGCCGGCCGGCGAGCACCTCGCCGCGGTCGGTCCAGGCCAGCCCGTCGGGGCTGGTCAGGTAGCGGGTGGTCATCCGGTCCTCGTGGCCGGGCCGGTCGAGCGGGTGGCAGCACAGCCACATCTCCCAGCCGCCCTCGGCCGCCGCGCGCACCACCGGGTCCTTGACCGCGGTGTGTCGTCGCCGGGCAGCACCACCTGCCGGACGCCGGTCGGCAGCTCGTCCGGGCGTCGCGGCGGTGAGGGTGTCGACCCACCAGTGCTTGGAGTCGGGCGTCGCGCAGGAGAGGTAGAGCCGCCAGCCGACGCCCGGGCACCGGCACCAGCACCGGCCGCTCGAACGACTCGGCGCCGAACTCCTCGCGCCGGACCTCGGTGACCGGCGTGAACCGCTCGCCGTCGTCGGACCGGGCCACGATCACCGCGACACCACGGCCGTCGGTCAGCGGGCGGCGCTCGCGCCAGGTCAGCCAGAAGACGCCGTCGACCAGCACCGCGGAGGCGGCGCCGGACCAGTTGCCGGGGCCCGCAGCCGGGCGCGGGGACGACCACGGTCGCCCCGTCGTACGACGGGAGCGGGACGTGCGTGCTCGTCACCATGACGCCAGCATAGTAGACAATTCGACTCGACAATGGCCGCGGCACGCGGATCGGCGTGTCCGGACTTCTCAGGTGGCGAGCAGGACCTGCTCGATGCGCTCGAGCGCCTGCCGCGCGTAGCCCTTCCAGAGCCAGCCGAAGAGCGGCATCGCGACCTCGGCCAGCTGCGAGGCCGGGTGCACGCGTCCACGCCCAGGTGATCCGGACCCCGGTGCCGGCCGGCTCGAACGTCCACCGGCCCTCGACCGACGCGAGACCAGCAGCTTCATCGGGCCGGTCACCTCGGAGATCGTGTAGCCGAGGAGCTGCGGCGGCTCGACGCTGGTCAGCTCCTCGCGCATGCTGCCGCCGTCGGCGGTGCGGATCGTGCGGGACTGGCCGACGGTGCCCCAGTCACCCTCCTGGTCGGTGACCTCGCGGACCGCCGGGATCGGGCCGTACCAGCGGTCGAAGATCGAGGTCAGCGGCACCGGCAGCAGCCACGTCGTACGCCTGCTCGACGGGCACCGGCACGGCGCGGGATCCTGGACCTCGAGTGGGTTTGTTCATGTCCGGATCGTACGAGGTGCGGCGTTGACGCCCTGGCCGTGGCCGCCGAGGGCCAGCTCAGTAGGCGATCCGGAAGCTGGTGTCGCCCTCGGGCGCGGACTCCACGGTCTCGACCCCCTCGACGTGGGCGCCCGGAGGACCGCTGCGGCACCAGTCGACCATCGCCTCGACCGGACCGCGGTCGCCCTCGAACCGGGCCGCCACCGAGCCGTCGGGCTCGTTGCGCACCCAGCCGCGGACGCCGTGACGCTCGGCCTCCTGCTGGCAGGTCCAGCGGAAGCTCACCCCCTGCACCCAGCCCGTCACCCGGACCTCGACCGCGATCTCGCTCATCGCCTCGCCCGGTCAGAGGATCGCGCCGGCAGGTACGACGCCGCGTCCGGATCGCCGGCGACGACCTCCTCCACCCGTCGTACGACGGCGGCGACCTGGTCGCGTGCCGCGCCGGTGAAGTCGATCGGGTCCGCGACCAGGCCGTCGATCTGCTCCCGGGTCAGGCCGAGCCGCGCGTCGGCGGCGAGCCGGTCGAACAGGTCGTTGTCGGTGCGCCCCTGCCGCATCTCCAGCGCCACCGCGACCGCGTGCTCCTTGATCGCCTCGTGCGCGGCCTCGCGGCCGACGCCGTTGCGGACCGCGGCCATCAGCACCTTGGTGGTGGCCAGGAACGGCAGGTAGCGGTCGAGCTCGCGCTGGATCACCGCCGGGAACGCGCCGAACTCGTCGAGCACGGTCAGGAACGTCTGGAACAGCCCGTCGCAGGCGAAGAACGCGTCGGGCAGCGCGACCCGGCGGACCACCGAGCAGGAGACGTCGCCCTCGTTCCACTGGTCGCCGGCCAGCTCGCTCACCATCGAGAGGTGGCCGCGGAGCACGACCGCGAGCCCGTTGACCCGCTCGCAGGAGCGGGTGTTCATCTTGTGCGGCATCGCCGACGAGCCGACCTGGCCCTCGGCGAAGCCCTCGGTGACCAGCTCGATGCCGGCCATCAGCCGGATCGTCTTGGCCAGGCTGGACGGGCCGGCCACGGCCTGCACCAGCGCGGACGACCACGTCGAAGTCGAGCGAGCGCGGGTAGACCTGGCCGACGCTGGTCGAGCACCTGCTCGAAGCCGAGGTGCGTCGCGACCCGGGTCTCGAGGTCGGCCAGCCTGCGCGGGTCGCCGCCGAGCAGGTCGAGCATGTCCTGGGACGGTGCCGACCGGGCCCTTGATCGCCGCGCAGCGGGTAGCGCGCGACCAGGTCGTCGAGCCGGTCGAGCGCGACCAGCATCTCGTCGGCCGTCGTCGCGAAGCGCTTGCCGAGCGTGGTCGCCTGCGCGGCGACGTTGTGCGAGCGGCCGGCCATCACGGTCGTCGTCGTGCTCCGCGGCCAGCCGCGCCAGCCGGGCCAGCGTGGCCACGCATCCGCTGCGGCGCACGACCGAGGGAGCGTCTGGCGCACCTGGAGCTGCTCGACGTTCTCGGTCAGGTCGCGCGAGGTCATCCCCTTGTGGATGTGCTCGTGGCCGGCGAGCGCGCGAACTCCTCGATCCGCGCCTTCACGTCGTGCCGGGTGACCCGCTCGCGGGCCGCGATGCTGGCGAGGTCGACGTCGTCGATCGACCTTCTCGTACGCCTCGACCACGCCGTCGGGCACGTCGACGCCGAGGTCGCGCTGGGCCTCGACGAGCACCGCGATCCAGAGCTGGCGCTCGAGCACGATCTTGTGCTCGGGCGACCAGATCGCGACCAGGTCGGCGCCGGCGTAGCGGGTGGCCAGGACGTTGGGGACGCTCACGTGGAGCGAGTCCTATCCGGCGGATGGGCTCAGACGCCGGCGCGATGTCGGTGCGCCACTGGGCGCCGGGGAACGCGATCGACGACGACGCCCTCGTACGCCTTCGCCCGGGCGTCGGCGACGTCGGCGCCGACCGCGGTCACGGCGAGCACCCGGCCGCCGGCGGTGACCAGGGTGCCGTCGCGCGCAGCGCCGTGCCGGCGTGGACGACGTCGACGTCGCTCCTCGGCGGCGAGGGTCTCGGTGCCGACGATCACGTCGCCGCGGCTGGACGTCTCCGGGTAGCCGCGCGGAGGCCATCACCACGGCGACCGCGCCGCCCGGCTTCCAGCGCGGCGGCGTCGACCTGCGTCGAGCACGCCGTCGGCGGCGGCCTTGAGCAGCACGCCGAGCGGCGAGTCGAGCAGCGCCATCAGGGCCTGGGTCTCCGGGTCGCCGAAGCGGGCGTTGAACTCGACCACCTTGAGCCCGCTGCGCGGTCAGCGCGAGGCCGGCGTACAGCAGCCCGGCGAACGGCGTGCCGCGGCGGGCCATCTCGTCGACGGTCGGCTGCAGCACCCGGTCGAGCACCTCCTCGACGAGACCCTCCGGTGCCCAGGGCAGCGGCGTGTAGGCGCCCATGCCGCCGGTGTTGGGACCCTCGTCGCCGTCGAAGATGCGCTTGAAGTCCTGGGCCGGCTGCAGCGGGTAGACGGTGCTGCCCGTCGGTGATCGCGAACAGCGACACCTCGGGCCCGTCGAGGTACTGCTCGACGACGACGCGCTCGCACCGCGCCGCGTGGGCGAGGGCGGCTTCGCGGTCGTCGGTGACCACGACGCCCTTGCCGGCGGCGAGCCCGTCGTCCTTGACGACGTACGGCGCACCGAACGCGTCGAGCGCAGCCGGCCACCTCCTCGGGCGTCGTGCACACGTGCGCGAGCGCGGTCGGCACGTCCGCCGCCGCCATCACGTCCTTGGCGAAGGCCTTCGAGCCCTCCAGCGCGGCCGCCTCGCGGCTCGGCCCGAAGCAGCTGATCCCGCGCCGCGCGCACGGCGTCGGCGACCCCGGCCACCAGCGGCGCCTCCGGACCGACCACGACCAGGTCGACGCCCAGGTCCGTCGGCCAGGGCGGCCACGGCCTCGCCGTCGAGCGGGTCCACCGGCGTGCAGCGTGGCGACCGCGCCGATCCCCGGGGTTGCCGGGCGCCGCGTGCACCTCGGTCACGGACGGGTCGCGGGAGAGCGCCAGCGCGAGCGCGTGCTCGCGGCCGCCGGTGCCGATCACAAGGGTCTTCACGCGGGCGAGCCTAGGGGGTGTGCGTGCCCGCCCCGACCGGGTGCTCTCGGGTAGCGTCGCGGGCACCATGGCGCGGTCGCGGACGCCCGGCGCTGGCCGGGCAGGCTCCACCTTGTTGCTCGCCGCCCCGGACGGGCACGAGCCCGCTCCCCGGCGGCGCTCCCGGCGTGCGCCGGTGCTGGTGGCGGCGGCCCTGCGGGCGCCCTGCTCGGCGTCGGGACCCGGCTCCTCTCCGGTGACGCGACGCCACCCGCCGCCGACCCGCGGGAGAAACCGGTCGACCAGAACCGCCTGGCCCGCGTGTCGTACGACGGCGACGCCCGCTCGGACGTCGCGATCCAGACCCTGGGCGTGCCGGGCCGGCTGCTCGTGTTCACCTCGGGGGAGAGCGGCTCGTTCGCCGACGCCGTCGAGTGGAGCCGGGTGCCGGGCACGATCAACGGGGTGCGCCCGAGCCGCCTCAACGGCGACGTCGACGGTGACGGGCGCACCGACGCGATCACGATCGCGTTCGACGGCAGCCGGGCCGAGGTGTCGGTCCTGCCCAGCAGTGGCGACGCTTTCGGGTCGCCCCGGGTGTGGGGCGCGATCGAGGGCATCGGCGGTCCCGAGGACATCTTCGCCTCCGGGGACGTCACCGGCGACGGACTGAGCGACCTGCTCGTGGCACACGACGACCCGGCGTCCGGCGGCGTCGACGTCGAGGTGCTGCGGTCGCTAGGCACCTCCTTCGCCGGCGCCCGCACCTGGGCCGACAACCTGCCGTGGAACCTCCGCTTCGTGCGGCTGATGCCCGCCGACCTCGACGACGACGGCCGCACCGACCTGCTCGACGTCGGACGCGCGCCCGGCGGGGGCGTGGAGCTTCGGGTGCTGCGCTCGCAAGGCGACCACTTCGTCGCGCCGGCCGTGTGGCGCACCGTGCCGTCGGTGCGCTGGAAGGACGTCAAGCTGCTGCCCGGAGACTTCGACGGCGACGGCCACAGCGACATGGCGCTCGCCCTCGACACCGGTGCGGGCGCGCTCGAGGTGCGCGTGTTCCGTCCCGAAGGCCTGGCCTTCCTCCCGGGGGAGACCTGGTTCACCCGCCCTGGCTGGGGCGTCCACCAGTCCTGGCTGACGTCCGGCGACTACGACGGCGACGGCCGCACCGACGTCGCCCGGATCGCCGACGCCGAGCCCGGCACGCAGCTCGCCGGGATCGTGCTGTCGGTCGCGCTCTCGGACGGCTCCTCGTTCCGCGGCGACCAGGTCTGGGGCAACGAGCCCACGGTGCGGCGCAGCGAGATGTTCACGCTTGGCAGGGTCGGGTGAGCCGGTTCCCTAGCGGACCTGCCGCTTCCCTGCGGTGCAGCGGTAGGCAAGCGGCCGGATACCACGGGACCGTGGTAACTGGCCCCGCGCAGGGCAGCAGGAGGGTCTGTCGTGCCGGGCGTGGAACCCCGCATTTGCGAGGCTGTGGGGGTCGAGACGGCTCTGCGGACCCAAACAACTCGGCATTTGCGGAGATCGCGGGCCGGCCCCACATCCAGCCGCCCGCCGGCCCCGCTCACCGCAGCACGAGGTCTGGTCGCTGCCGGGCGTCGAACCCCGCATTTGCGAGGCTGTGGGGGTCGAGACGGCTCTGCGGACCCAAACAACTCGGCATTTGCGGAGATCGCGGGCCGGCCCCACATCCAGACGCCCTCCGGCCCCGCTCACCGCAGCACGAGCACCTGGTCGGTGGCGGGCGTGGAACCCCGCATTTGCGAGGCTGTGGGGGTCGAGACGGCTCTGCGGACCCAAACAACTCGGCATTTGCGGAGATCGCGGGCCGGCCCCACATCCACGACGCCCGCAGGCCCAGCTCAGCGCAGCACGACGTCTGGTCCCGGTCGGGTCCGACCCCGACGGCCCAGAACGGCGCACCGGACATGTCCTCGAGCGCCCGCACGTAGGACTGCGCGTTGGGCGGCAGGTCGTCGAAGGTGCGGCAGCCCGAGATGTCCGACATCCAGCCGTCGAGGAACTCGTAGACCGGCCTGGCGTGGTGGAACTCCGTCTGCGTCATCGGCATCTCGTCGACGCGCGTGCCGTCGATCTCGTAGGCCGACGCAGACCGGGATCCGCTCCCACTCACCGAGCACGTCGAGCTTGGTCAGGAAGAACTCGGTCAGCCCGTTGACCCGGGCGGCGTAGCGCGCGATCACGGCGTCGTACCAGCCGCAGCGGCGCGGGCGCCCGGTGGTGGTGCCGAACTCGGCGCCGGCCTTGCGCAGCAGCTCGCCGTCGTCGTCGAACAGCTCGGTCGGGAAGGGTCCCTCGCCGACCCGGGTGGTGTAGGCCTTCACGATCCCGATCACCCGGTCGATCCGGGTCGGCGGGATGCCGGAGCCGGTGCAGGCGCCGCCGGCGGTGGCCGACGACGAGGTCACGAACGGGTAGGTGCCGTGGTCGACGTCGAGCAGCGTCGCCTGCCCGGCCTCGAGCAGCACCGTCTCGTCGCGGTCGAGCGCCTGGTTCAGCAGCAGGCCGCTGTCGCAGACCATCGGGCGCAGCCGCTCGGCGTAGCCGAGCAGCTCCTCGACGGTGGACTCGACCGACGGGCGCACGCCGGTTGTAGATCTTCGCGAGCACCTGGCCCTTGAGCTCGAGCACCCCCTCGACCTTCTGGGTGCAGGATCTTCTCGTCGAACAGGTCCTGGACCCGGATCCCGATCCGGTTCATCTTGTCCGCGTACGTCGGCCCGATCCCGCGGCCCGTCGTACCCAGCCGGCGGCCGCCGAGGAACCGCTCGGTCACCTTGTCGACCGTGCGGTTGTAGTCGGCGATCACGTGCGCGTTGGCGCTGACCCGGAGCGCGCTCACGTCGATGCCGCGCGCGTCGAGCGTCTCGAGCTCCTCGAACAGCACCGACAGGTCGATCACCACGCCGTTGCCGATGACCGGCGTGCAGCCCGGGGTCAGGATGCCGCTGGGCAGCAGGTGGAGGGCGTACTTCTGGTCGCCGATGACGACCGTGTGGCCGGCGTTGTTGCCGCCGTTGAACTTCACGACGTAGTCGACGCTGCTCCCCAGCAGGTCGGTCGCCTTGCCCTTGCCCTCGTCGCCCCACTGGGCGCCGAGCACGACGATGGCGGGCATCAGCCCACCCCTCTCCTCTGGACGGACGGCCGGGACGAACGCGAGAGCCCGGACTGCAAGCGGCAGCCGGGCTCTTGCGGCGACACGCTATCAAGACCCGCTAGGTTCCCCTCCATGGATCCACTCCTGCTCATCGCCAACAGCGACGCCGGTACGGCGGAGCAGGAGACGCTCGACGAACGCACTCGGGTGCTGCGTGCCCACACGGACGTGGAGGTGTGCCGGACCAGCAATCCAGGCGAGCTCGACGGGGTCCTGCACCGGGCCGGATCCCGCCGGATCGTCGTGGCCGGCGGAGACGGCAGCCTGCACGCGGTGGTGTCCGCGCTGCACCGTCGGCACGACCTGTCGCGGTCGACGCTGGCGCTGCTCCCGCTCGGCACCGGCAACGACTTCGCGCGCGGCACGGGCATCCCGCTGGACCCCGCGGAGGCGGCGGAGGTCGCCCTGTTCGGCGACGTGCGCCCGCTCGACCTGCTCGTCGACGAGCTCGGCGAGGTCGTGGTCAACAACGTGCACGCCGGTGCCAGCGCCCAGGCCAGCCGCCGGGCCGCGCGCTGGAAGAAGCGGCTCGGCCGGCCTCGGCGTCGGCAAGGTCAACCTCGGCAAGCTCGGCTACCCGATCGGGGCCGCCCTGGCGGCCGTGAAGCCGCCGTTCGTGCGGCTGCGGATCGAGGTCGACGGCGAGGTCGTCGCCGAGCTCGACCGGCACGTGCTGATGGTCTCCGTCGGCAACTCCTCCCACGTGGGCGGCGGCACCCCGATCACCCCCGACGCCACGCCCGAGGACGGCAAGGCCGACGTGATGATCTCGTTCGCGACCGGCCCGCTCTCCCGGATCGGCTACGCCGTCAAGATGCGCCACGGCGACCACCAGGAGCGCGACGACGTGCTGCACCTGCGCGGCAGGCAGGTCAGCATCGCCGGCGAGGAGTTCTGGTGCAGCGCCGACGGGGAGATCTACGGCCCCGAGCGTCACCGCACCTGGACCGTCGAGCCGGCCGCCTTCCAGATGGTGCTGCCCCACCACGGCAACGAGGTCACCCAGGACTGATCGGCTACCTCGCCGGCGGTGCCTCCAGGTCGTTGGCCCGCTGCAGGTCGTGGGCGACCGTGGGGTCGTCCTTGTCCGCGTAGTAGTCCGACGTCCGCGTCGCGTCGCGACCGTTCGAGACCTTCGTCGCGTTGAGGACAGCGCTGAGCACCACGGCCACGAGCAGGTTGAGCACGAACGCCGTCAGCGCGATGTAGCCCATGTCGCCCAGACCCGGGATCTCCGCGAGCGAGCCGCCGAAGTGCTTGCCCGTGGCCGGGTTGATCACCTGGTAGGCCTTGACGGTGCCGTAGACGATGCCGACGGCCCAGCCGGCGAGCAGCGCGTAGCGGTGGAACCACCGCGTGTAGAGGCTGAACACCACGGCCGGGAACGTCTGCAGGATCCAGATGCCGCCGAGGAGCTGGAAGTTGATCGCGTTCTGGTTGTCGAGCGTCAGCACGAAGCCCAGCGCGAACGCCTTCACCACCAAGGAGGTGATCTTCGAGACCTTGGCTTCCTGGGCGGGGGTGGCGTCCTTGTGCAGCCACTCCTTGTAGATGTTGCGCGTGAACGTGTTGGCAGCGGCGATCGACATGATCGCGGCGGGCACGAGCGCACCGATCGCGATCGCGGCGAACGCGACCCCGGTGAACCAGTCCGGGAAGAAGTCCTCGAACAGCTGCGGGACGACGAGCTGCGGGTTGGGCAGGCCGTCGAGGCCGATCGGGTTGGTCTTGGCCGCGATGGCGACCCAGCCGAGCAGGGCGAGAAGCCCGAGCACGAACGAGTACGCCGGCAGGATGGAGGCGTTCCTGCGGATCGTGTTGCGGCTGCCGGACGAGAGGCTGGCCGTGACCGAGTGCGGGTACATGAACAGCGCCATCGCGGAGCCGAGGGCGAGCGTGGCGTAGGCCCAGCCCTGCCCGACGCCCGGGATGAACGCGCCGGTCGGCTTGCCGGTCGCCTCGTTGACCGTCGCCATCTTCTCCTTGGCGGCACCGAAGATGCCCTCCCAGCCGCCGACCTGCGAGGGCAGGTAGACGATCGCGACGATGATCACCAGGTAGATCAGGACGTCCTTGACGAACGCGATCACCGCGGGGGCACGCAGCCCGGAGGAGTACGTGAACGCCGCGAGCACCGCGAACGCCACGAACAGCGGCAGGTCCTGGGCCAACGCGTTGTCGCCGCCGCCCAGGCCGGCCACCTCGAGCACCGCCTCGATGCCGACAAGCTGGAGCGCGATGTAGGGCATCGTCGCCACGAATCCGGTCACGGCGACGGCAAGGCTGAGGCCGCGGTCGTCGTACCTGCCGCGGACGAAGTCCGCTGTCGTGACGTAGCCGTGCCGGTGGCTGACCGACCACAACCGCGCCATGAAGATGAAGATGATCGGGTACAGGATGATCGTGTAGGGCACCGCGAAGAAGCCCGCCACCGCGCCGGTGGCGAACATCGCGGCCGGGACCGCGATGAACGTGTAGGCCGTGTAGAGGTCGCCGCCGAGCAGGAACCAGGTCACCCAGGTGCCGAACTTGCGGCCGCCGAGACCCCACTCGTCGAGCGTGTCCAGGGAGTCTCCGCGCTGGAAGCGGGTCGCCATGAATCCGGCGACGGTGACCACGAGGAAGAGCGCGATCAGGACCGTCAGGGCCACGCCGTTGACGCCACCGCCGGCGGCCAGCGGCGTCACTTGCGATCACCCTTCCGGGCCGCGAGCGTCAGCTTGTAGGCCGTCCAGGTCATCGCAGAGCAGATGAACACCCAGAGGAACTGGTACCAGAAGAAGAAGGGGAAGCCGAAGAGCTTCGGGGTCTCCTTCGCATAGCTGGGCACCCACATCAGTGCGACCAGCGGGATGGCCAGCAGGACTCCTGCGGCCACCATCTTCCCCGTGTCGGTGGGGGGTGCTCCGCGGTCGTGCGCGGGCTCCCGCGAGGTGTCATCTCCGAGACTCATGCCCACGGAGGTTACTCCTCCTGTGACCTCCGCCACATCCCCGCGCGCCGGGGTCGGCCGCACAAGCGGTTGACACCGACGGGGCGCCGGACTACCTTCACACAACTAATAGGAAACTTACCTAACAGTTGGATCCTGATGGTAGAGCCCGGCACCCCGCGACTGCTCCGCGCGATCAACGACCGTGCGGTCCTCGAGCTGTTGCTCGCCGACGGCCCGCTCTCCCGTCCGGCACTCGGGGACCTCACTGGCCTATCCCGGCCCACCATGTCCCAGGTCCTGTCGCGCCTGACAGCGGTCGGGTTGGTGCGGCCGAGCGGCAGCAGCCCCGGCCGACGCGGCCCGAACGCGGTGCTGTACGAGATCGAACCCCGAGCCGCCCACGTCGCGGGCATCGACGTCACGCCCCGCCGGATCCGCGCGGCCGTCGCCGACCTCACGGGACGGATCGTCGGCCGCCACGACCTGCCGACACCTGGTCGGGCCGCAGGGGACACCGTGGCTCTGGTCACCGATGCGCTCGACGCCGCCTGCAGGGACGCGGGCGTGGACCGCGCCGTGCTGCGACGGACGGTGGTCGGAACACCGGGCGCCTTCGATCCCGGCACGCAACGACTCCGCTACGCACGACACCTACCCGGCTGGCACGATCCCAGCCTCCTCGACCGGCTCCGCGACGCGGTGGCGATGCCCGTCGACTTCGACAACGACGTCAACCTCGCCGCGGTGGCCGAGCTCGCCCTGGGCGCCGCCCGGGGCAGCCAGAACTTCGTCCTGCTGTGGGGCGAGGAAGGCGTGGGTGCGGCGATCGTGATCGGTGGACACCTCCACCGGGGGTTCACCGGTGGAGCCGGTGAGGTCGGCTTCATCCCACTCCCCGGGACACCGCTGGTGCGCAACGTCGGCGTCAACAACGCGGGCGGGTTCCAGGAGCTCGCGGGAGCCCGGGCCGTGCTGGCCCTGGCCCGGGCGCACGGCATCCGGGCCGCCACCGCCGAGGACGCGGTCGCGACGGCGACCCGCGCCGACGGCGGCGAACCGTTCCTGTCCGAGCTCGGGCACCGGTTGGCTGTCGGGCTCGCCGCCATCGTCGCGGTCCTCGATCCGGAGCTGGTGATCATGTCCGGCGGGGTGATCAGCGCGGGAGGGGAGCCACTTCGCGACCTGGTGCGCCGAGAGCTGCACGACCTGTCACTCTGCCGGCCCCGGATGGAGCTCACGGGCGTGCCGGACGACCCGGTACTCAACGGCGCGGTTCACGCGGCGCTCGGGGTCACCCGCGACCTCGTCTTCAACACCAACGACCCGGCCACCGGCGCCAGGACCGCCGTCGAGTGACCGTCCAAGCACAGGTCCGACCGACACCGACTGGAGGATCGCCATGGCGCTCCCGAACAGAACGCTCACCGGTCTCGTGGCTGCCGCGACCATCGCCGCACTCGCGGCCGGTTGCGGTGGCTCCAGGCAGGGCAGCGCGAACGACGACCCGAACGCGGACGTCACCATCACCTTCTGGCACGGCTGGAGCGCGCCCAGCGAGGTGAAGGCCATCCAGGCCAACATCGACGCGTTCGAGGGCGCGCACCCGAACATCCACGTCAAGGTGGTGGGCAACATCACCGACGACAAGATCAACCAGGCGTTGAGGGCCGGAGGCGCCAACGCCCCCGACGCGGTCTCCTCGTTCACCACCGACAACGTCGGCGAGTTCTGCGCCTCGCACGCGTTCGTCGACCTGGCACCGTTCCTGAAGAAGTCCGGCATCGACACCGCGTCGACCTTCCCGAAGCCACTGCAGGACTACACCCAGTTCGACGGCGTCCGCTGCACTCTCCCCCTGCTCAGTGACGCGTACGGCCTCTACTACAACAAGGATGCCTTCGAGCAGGCAGGCATCACCCGGCCCCCGCGGACGCTCTCCGAGTTCGACTCCGACGCAGTCAAGCTGACCAAGCCGGATGGGGACTCGTTCTCGCAGCTCGGGTTCATGCCGAACTTCCACGGCTACGAGTCCACGACCACCCACCTCGTCGCCCAGTGGAGCCCGACGTACTTCGACGCCGACGGCAAGTCGACGGTCGACAGCGACCCGGCCTTCCCCGCCATGTTCACGTGGCAGAAGCACCTGGTCGACACCCTCGGTGGCTACGACAAGCTGGAGAAGTACCGGTCGACCTTCGGCGACGAGTTCGGTTCGAAGAACCCGTTCATGACCGGTCAGGTGGCGATGGCGATCGACGGCGAGTGGCGGGCCGGGATGGTCGACGAGGCCGGCGTCCACTTCGACTACGGTGTGGCGCCGTTCCCGGTGCCGGACGACCAGGCGGACACGTACGGCAAGGGCTATCTCTCCGGGACGATCATCGGGGTCGCCAGCACCAGCAAGAAGCAGAACGCGGCCTGGGAGCTGGTCAAGTACCTCACCACCGACACCAAGGCGGTGGTGAGCTTCGCCAACGCGATCCACAACATTCCCTCGACGAACAAGGCGCTGGAGTCCCCCGACCTCGACAGGAGCCAGGCGGTCGACGCGTTCATCAAGATCGCACAGAACGCGCACAGCAACACGACACCGGCCAGCCCCAACGGCGGTGCCTACCAGCAGACCCTGCAGGACGTCGGCTACGCCTACGAGTCCGGCAAGGAGACCGACCTACAGGGCAGCCTCGACGGGGCGGCGCAGCAGATCGACACCGACATCGATCGGGCACGGTGAGCACTTCGGAGGCGCCCGGCCGGACCCGGGGGTGGGACGCCTGGCAGGTGCGCCGTACCGCGCGCAACGTCGCCTTCCTCTCCCCGTGGCTCATCGGCACCGGACTGTTCTTCCTGTACCCGCTGGGGGCCACGGTGTACTACTCGTTCGCCCACTACGACGGCTTCACGTCCCCCCAGCTGACCGGCCTGGACAACTGGCGGTACGTCTTCGGGCACTACCCGATGTTCTGGCCGGCACTGCGCAACACCATGTGGCTGGTGGCGGTCATGGTTACCCTGCGGGTCGTCTTCGGTCTGTTCCTCGGACTGCTGGTCACCCGGATCAGGCTCGGGGCCAGCGCTCTCCGCACCGTGCTCTACATCCCGTACCTCGCCCCGCCCGTCGCCGCCACCATGGCGTTCGCCTTCCTGCTCAACCCCGGCACCGGCCCGGTCAACGTGGTGCTCGGCAAGCTCGGCCTGCCCGAACCGGGCTGGTTCAACGACCCCACGTGGTCGAAGCCCGCGCTGACCATGCTCGCCCTCTGGGGCATCGGCGACCTGATGGTGATCTTCATGGCCGCCCTGCTCGACGTGCCGACCTCGCAGTACGAGGCGGCCGGGCTCGACGGAGCCGGCCGCTGGGCAACCTTCCGCTTCATCACGCTGCCCAACATCTCGCCCATCGTCCTCTTCGCCGTGGTGACGGGAATCATCCAGACGATGCAGTACTACACAGAGCCGCTGATCGCCGGAAGGGTCGCGAGCGGTGTGATCGGCGGGTCGGGACAGCAGTTCGAGCCGGGCTACCCGGCGAAGTCGACGCTCACCCTGCCCCAGCTCATCTACAACCTCGGCTTCCAGCGCTTCGACACCGGCTCGGCGAGCGTCGTCGCGCTCGTGCTGTTCGCACTGTCGATGGCGTTCACCGTGCTGCTCATGCGCCGGAGCTCCGGCCTGCTCGGAGCTGGTGAGGGGACATGACGGCCGACACCGCGGCCGCCGCCGGCCCCCTCGACGCGACCAGCCCCCGCACCCTCTCGGGCCGACCCTCGCGCCGGCCACGGCCGCATCGTCGCGTCGACCTGGAGTGGATCGCGCTGCACGCCATCGGGATCGCCATCGGACTGGCGTTCCTGCTGCCGTTCGTCTTCATCGCGCTGACCGCCGTGATGAGTGACCAGCAGACGCTGACCCGCGAGCTGTGGCCACAGACCTTCGAGTGGCACAACCTGGTCGACGTGTGGAAGACCCCCGGTTTCACGACCTGGTGGCGCAACACGATCCTGTACGCCGTGGCGGGCACGGTGCTGTCCGTCGTGTCGAGCTTCCCGGTGGCCTACGCCCTGGCCAGGTTCCGCTTCCGCGGTCGCGGCCTGGCTCTGGGCGTCGTGATCGCCACCATGATGCTCCCGCCGCAGGTCGTGACGGTGCCGATGTACCTGGTGTGGGCCCAGCAGTTCCACCTCACCGGGACCCTGTGGCCGCTGATCATCCCGATGGGGTTCGGAGACGCCTTCTCGATCTTCCTGCTGCGACAGTTCCTGCTCTCGATTCCCTCGGAGTGCATCGATGCCGCCAAGGTCGACGGCTGCGGCGACTTCCGCGCGATGCTGTACGTCGCCGTCCCCATGGCGCGGCCGGGCATCGCGGCCGTCGCGTTGTTCCAGTTCTTCTACTGCTGGAACGACTACTTCGGCCCCCAGATCTACGCCAGCGAGAACCCCGGAGCCTGGACCCTGAGCTACGGCCTGGAGACCTTCAAATCGGCCCACCACACGGACTGGAACCTCACCATGGCGGCGACCCTGATGGTGATGGCGCCAGTGATCATCGTGTTCTTCTTCGCCCAGAAGGCCTTCATCGAAGGGGTCACGCTGACCGGGGTGAAGGGATGAGGCTCACCGTCGTGGGCGGCGGCTCGACGTACACCCCCGAGCTGATCGACGGGCTGGCCAGGCTCCGGGACGAGCTCACGGTTGACGAGGTGGTGCTGATGGACCCCTCCGAGCACCGGCTCGAGCTGGTCGGGGGTGTCTCGCGCCGGATCCTGCGCCACCTGGGTCACCCGGCCCGGCTCACGACGACCACGAGCCTCCGCCGTGCCGTCACGGACGCCGACGTCGTGCTGCTGCAGCTGCGGGTAGGCGGGCAGGCCACTCGCCAGGACGACGAGACATGGCCGCTGGAGTGCGGCTGTGTGGGGCAGGAGACGACCGGTGCGGGAGGGCTGGCCAAGGCTCTGCGCACCGTTCCGGTCGTGCTCGACATCGCCGAGGAGATCCGGCTGGCCAGCCCCGGCGCCTGGATCGTCGACTTCACCAACCCGGTGGGGATCGTCACCCGGGCGCTGCTGCAGGCCGGGCACCGGGCGATCGGTCTGTGCAACGTGGCCATCGGCTTCCAGCGCCGGTTCGCGGCTCTGCTGGAGGTCGAGCCCGAACGCGTCGGCCTCGACCACGTCGGGCTCAACCACCTGACCTGGGAGCGGGCCGTGCTGCTGGACGGCGTGGACGTGCTCCCGGACCTGCTCGCTGAGCACATCGGCGCCCTCGCCGAGGAGGTCGAGCTGCCTGCGACCGTGGTGGAGCGGCTTCGGTCGGTGCCGTCGTACTACCTGCGCTACTTCTACGCCCACGACGAGGTCGTCCGTGAGCTCCGCTCCCGCCCCTCGCGGGCATCGGAGGTGGCGTCGATCGAGAAGGCGCTGCTCGACCTGTACGCCGATCCGGCCGTTGTGGAGAAGCCTGCCGAGCTCGCGAAGCGGGGCGGCGCGTTCTACTCCGAGGCGGCGGTCGCCCTCGTAGCGTCGCTGGTCGGGCGGGATGCCCGGGGAGGTGCGTCGGCCGTGCACGTGGTCAACGTGGCCAACGAACGCACCATTGGTTTCCTCGACGACGACCACGTGATCGAGGTGCCTGCGCGGGTGGGGGCGGCGGGCGCGGTGCCCGTGCCGACGGCGCCGCTCGAGCCCTCGATCGCGGGACTCGTCGGTCACGTCGCCGCCTATGAACGGCTCGCCCTCACGGCGGCGCTGGAAGGCGGCAGGGGGCGCGTCTTCGATGCCTTGCTCGCACACCCGCTGGTGGGGCAGATCGACCTCGCCGACCGGCTGACCGACCGGCTGCTGGCCCACAACCACTCGTTCCTCACGTGGGCATGATGTCGTCGCATCCGACTGCCGAGTCCGGCGTGCTCGCCATCGATGCCGGCAACAGCAAGACGGATGTGCTGCTCGTCTCGTCGGACGGCACCGTGCTGGGCAGGGTACGGGGAGGAGGGTTCCGGCCGCACGTGGTCGGTCCGGAAGCCGCTGTCGCCGGGCTCGAGCCGCTCCTCGACCGGCTCGTGACGACGGCGGGGCTGACCCGGCGCGACGGAGAACCCTGGGTCGGCCAGGTCTCCGCATGCCTGGCCAACGCCGATCTGGAGGTGGAGCTGGACCGCCTGCAGCACCAGATCGAGCAACGGAGATGGGGTGTCACGACCTACGTCGGCAACGACACGTTCGCGCTGCTCCGCGCCGGAAACGAGACGCCCCCGGCGGTCGCGGTCGTGTGTGGTGCCGGCATCAACTGCTCGGGACTGCTGCCGGACGGGCGCACGGCACGCTTCGCCGCCCTCGGCAAGATCTCGGGCGACTGGGGCGGCGGCGCCTTCCTGGCCGAGGAGGCGCTGTGGTGGGCATCACGCTCGGTCGACGGCCGCGGGCCCGTCACCTCGCTGGCGGATGACCTCCCCGAGCACTACGGGGTCGCGGACATGGCCGCACTGCTCGAGTCACTCCACCTCGGTGTGATCACCGAGGAGCGGGTCCAGGAGGTGACCCCCCTCCTGTTCCGGGCGGCCGACCGGGGGGACCTTGTGGCGGTCTCACTGGTCCAGAGGCAGGCGGACGAAATCGTGGCTCTCGCCGTCTCGGCGATGCACAGGCTGGACCTGATGGACGACCCCGTCGACATCGTGCTCGGCGGAGGTGTGCTCACAGCCGGCCACGCGCTGCTGCTGGACGCGATCGACGCGGGACTGGCCGAGCGCGCACCGAAGGCCAATGCCCGCGTCGTGAGCGCCCCGCCCGTGGTCGGAGCCGCCCTCCTCGGCCTGGATCGGATCGGCGCCTCGGGCGCGGCCCAGGCCAGGCTCAGGAGCAGCGTCACCTGAGCTGGCACGCAGGGAGCCTCACCCGAGGAGGGCGTCGTACGCCGTGCGGCTGGAGTCGCGCAGGAACTCCCGGCAGCGGGACTCCTCCGGCGGACTCGCCGATGCGCCCCGCGGCGGTGGCGAGCGCGGCCAGCGCGCGCAGGAACCCGCGGTTCGGCTCGTGCTCCCACGGCACCGGGCCGTGACCCTTCCAGCCGTTGCGGCGCAGCAGGTCGAGGCTGCGGTGGTAGCCGACGCGGGCGTAGGCGTAGGCCGTGACGTCGTCGATCGCGCCGTCCGCCAGGGCCGCCTCGGCGAGCGTCGCCCACGCGAGCGGCGACTCCGGGTGGCGTCGTACGACGTCGTGCGCGTCGGCGTCCCCGCCGAGCTCGGCCGCGGCCGGGTCCTCGGGGAGGCGGGTCGGCGGGGGGCCCGCCATCAGGTCCTGGCCGGAGAAGGAGTCGTTCATGGAAGAAGTGTCCACCGTCGGGTGTTGACTGCTTCCATGAGCCACCGCGCACCCACTCCTGCCCAGGCGGCACCCGACGAGGTCAACCCCTGGCCGGCCCTGTTCGCGCTCTGCCTCGGCTTCTTCATGATCCTGGTCGACTCGACGATCGTGTCCGTCGCGACGCCCGCGATCATCGCGAACTTCGGCACCGACGTGAACAGCGTGGTCTGGGTGACCAGTGCCTACCTCCTCACCTACGCGGTCCTGGTGCTGATCACCGGGCGGCTCGGCGATCGCTTCGGGCCCAAGCGGCTCTACCTGCTCGGGCTCACCGTCTTCACCCTGTCCTCGCTGTGGTGCGGTGTCACCGGCACGATCGAGGGCCTGATCATCGCCCGCGTGTTCCAGGGCGTGGGCGCCGCGATGATCACGCCGCAGACGATGGCGATCATCACCCGGATCTTCCCGTCCGAGCGCCGGGGCCGGGCGATGGCGCTGTGGGGCGCGACCGCGGGCGTGGCGACCCTGGTCGGCCCGCTGCTCGGCGGAGTCCTGGTCGACTCGCTCGGCTGGGAGTGGATCTTCTTCATCAACATCCCGGTCGGACTCATCGCCTTCGTGCTGGCCGCCCGGCTCGTGCCGACGCTGCCGACCAACACCCACCAGTTCGACTGGGCGGGGGTCGCGCTGTCCGGCCTCGGCATGTTCCTGCTGGTGTTCGGCATCCAGGAGGGCCACCAGTACGACTGGGGCACCATCACCGGCCCGATCAGCGTCTGGAGCCTGATCATCGCCGGTCTCGTGGTGTTCGTCGGATTCGTGTTGTGGCAGGCCCGCAACAAGCGCGAGCCGCTGGTGCCGCTGCCCCTGTTCCGCGACCGCAACTTCTCGCTGGCCAACGTGGCGATCTCCGTCGATGGGCTTCGCGATCACCGCTCTGGTGTTCCCGTTCATGCTCTACGCCCAGCTGGTGCGCGGCATGTCTCCGACCGAGTCGGCTGCGCTGCTGATCCCGATGGCGCTGATGTCGATCGTGCTGGCGCCGTGGGTCGGCAAGCTGACCGACAGCGTCCACCCGCGGTTGATCACCGGCTTCGGCTTCTCGGCCGCGATCACCTCGCTGGTCTGGCTGTCCGCCGAGATGACCCCGGCTCGTCGACCTGGCAGCTCCTGCTCCCGCTGGCCCTGCTCGGCGTCGGCAACGCCTTCATCTGGGCCCCGACGTCCGCCACGGCGACCCGCAACCTCCCGCCGCAGAAGGCCGGCGCCGGCGCCGGCATCTACAACGCCACCCGCCAGTTCGGCGCCGTGCTCGGCGCCGCCGCGATCGCCGTCCTCATGGACTCCCGGCTCGCCGCCGGGGGCCTCGCGCTCGACCCCAGCAAGGCGTCGAGCGTGAGCAAGCTCCCCGACGCGGTCACCGGCCCGTTCGCCACGGCGATGGCTGAGTCCATCCTGCTGGCCCCGCTCATCCTCGTCGCAGGTCTGGCCGCCGCCGTGATGTTCGACCGCCCCCGCCACCAGCAGGCTGCCGCCGACGCCCGGGCCGCCGCGGTGGCCGAGGACTCAGCCGCGCCCGCGCAGCTGTAACGCGGGCCGTTGGTTGCGGGGGTCGGGGCCGGACCTCAGCCGACCGCCTTGCCGCTCGAGCGCAGGTTCTCGCAGGCCTCGACCACCCGGGCGGCCATGCCGGCCTCGGCGGCCTTGCCCCAGGCGCGGGGGTCGTAGGCCTTCTTGTTGCCGACCTCGCCGTCGACCTTGAGCACGCCGTCGTAGTTGGCGAACATGTGGCCGGCGACCGGGCGGGTGAAGGCGTACTGGGTGTCGGTGTCGACGTTCATCTTCACCACGCCGTAGTCGACGGCGGCGCCGATCTCCTCCGCGGTCGAGCCGGAGCCGCCGTGGAAGACCAGGTCGAACGGCCGGGAGCCCGTCGGGCAGGCCGAGCTTCTCGGCGACCGCCTGCTGGGCCTTCTGCAGGATCTCCGGGCGGAGCTTGACGTTGCCCGGCTTGTAGACGCCGTGCACGTTGCCGAAGGTCAGCGCGGTCAGGTAGCGGCCGTTCTCGCCGGCGCCGAGCGCCTCGACCGTGGCCAGCGCGTCCTCCGGGGTGCTGTACAGCTTCTCGCCGCCACCGCCCTCGACGCCGTCCTCCTCGCCGCCGACGACACCGATCTCGACCTCGAGCACGATGTGCGCGGCCGCGGCCTTGGCCAGCAGCTCCTGGGCGATCTCCAGGTTCTCCTCCAGCGGCACGGCGGAGCCGTCCCACATGTGCGACTGGAACAGCGGCGGCTGGCCGTTCTTCACCCGCTCGATCGAGATGTCGAGCAGCGGCCGGACGAAGCCGTCGAGCTTGTCCTTCGGGCAGTGGTCGGTGTGCAGCGCGATGTTGACCGGGTAGTTCTTCGCCACCTCGGCGGCGTACGCCGCGAACGCGCAGCGAGCCGGTGACCATGTTCTTGATCGTCGGCCCGGAGAGGTAGTCCGCGCCGCCGGTCGAGACCTGGATGATCCCGTCGCTGCCGGCGTCGGCGAAGCCCTGGAGGGCGGCGTTGAGGGTCTGGGACGACGAGACGTTGATCGCCGGGAAGGCGAAGGACTTCTCCTTGGCCGTGTCGAGCATCTCGGCGTAGATCTCGGGCGTGGCGATGGGCATCGGTGTCTCCTGCTGGCGCGGAAGTGACGTCGCCCACGACCCTAGTCGCTACCCGTGAGTCACCCACGGGCCCGCCGCGACCGCCCGATGGGTGGACCGGGTCTACCCCCGCCAGGCCTCGCCGAGGTCGGCGTGCTGCCGGATCCAGGCGTGCATCGCGATCGCGGCGGCGGCGGAGGCGTTGATCGAGCGGGTCGAGCCGAACTGGGCGATCGAGAACGTGCCGTCGCACACCGCGCGGGCACCCTCGGAGAGCCCCGGCCCCTCCTGCCCGAACAGCAGGCACACGTCGCGCGGCAGCGTCGTCGTCTCGAGCGGCTGCGACCCGGGCAGGTTGTCGATGCCGAGCAGCGTCACGCCCTGCTCGTGGAGGTACGCCGCGAGCGCCGGCGACGTCCTCGTGGTGCCGCACGTGCTGGTAGCGGTCGGTCACCATCGCGCCGCGCCGGTTCCAGCGCCGGTTGCCGACGATGTGCACCTCGCGGGCCAGGAACGCGTTGGCGGTGCGCACGATCGTCCCGATGTTGAAGTCGTGCTGCCAGTTCTCGATCGCGACGTGGAAGTCGTGCCGGCGCGTGTCGAGGTCGGCGACGATCGCCTCGAGGGTCCAGTAGCGGTAGCGGTCGACGACGTTGCGCCGGTCGCCGTGCGCCAGCAGGTCGGCGTCGTACTGCTCCCCGGCGGGCCACTCCCCCGGCCACGGGCCGACGCCGACCTCGGCCGGCCCGTGCGGCATCGGGTCGTACGGCGCCCGCTCGCTCGCTCGCCGGCTCCACGACAGCGGACGCTAGGTCCGGCGGTCAGCGCAGTGGTCAGGACGGCCGGATATCGTGACCACGTGAACCTCGCTCGATGTCGTGCACCCGCTGCTGCTCGGCATCAAGTGGATGGACCCCAACTGGCTGCTCGACCAGTTCGGCACCGCAGTTCTTCTGGGTCAGCCTGCTGATCATCTTCGTCGAGTGCGGGCTGTTCTTCCCGTTCCTGCCCGGCGACACCCTGCTGTTCGCGATCGGGCTGTTCATCGCCGCCGGCCAGATCGAGGTGATCGGCCCGGCGGCGAGCTGGTCAACCTGGTGTTCGCGCTGGTCGTGCTCATCGGCCGGCGCCTTCGCCGGCAACGTCGTGCGGCTACGAGATCGGCCGCCGCATCGGTCCACCGATCTACGAGCGCGACGGCCGGATCCTCAAGCGGAAGTACTTCGACAAGACCGCGGCGTTCTTCGACAAGCACGGCAACAAGGCGCTGGTGATCGGCCGGTTCGTGCCGTTCGTGCGCACCTACATCACCGTGGTCGCCGGCGCGTCGAAGATGGCAGCGCCGACGGTTCTTCTACTGGAGCGCGGTCGGCGCCGTCCTCTGGGTGCTCGAGCATCACGCTGCTCGGCTACTTCCTCGGCGCTGCCGTTCCGTCGCTGGGCGAGAACATCGACAAGGCGATCCTGGCGATCCTCGCGTTCTCGGTGATCCCGGTCGCCTGGGAGTGGTGGAAGCACCGCCAGCACGGCCGACGCCACCCGCCGAGCACTAGCCGGCGCGCGCGGCGTCCAGGTCGGCCTTGGTCAGCACCGAGCGCACCTCGAGCCCGACGTCGGCCAGCGGGTTCTCGTCGCCCGGGCTGCGGTCGATCGCGCAGACCACGACGTCGACCACGGGCGCCGGCCGCGCGGAGCGCCTTGGTGGCGTCGCGCACGGCACCGCCGGTGGTGATCACGTCCTCGACGAGGGTGACCCGGCGGCCGGCGACGTCGGGCCCCTCGGCCAGCTTGCAGGTGCCGTACGTCCTTCGCCTTCTTGCGCACGAACAGCGCCGGCAGGCCGACCCGGGCGCTGAGCACGGTCACGATCGGCACCCCGCCCAGCTCCAGGCCGCCGAGCAGCTCGGTGCCCTCCGGCACCAGGTCGGACCATCTGCGCGACCACCCGCGCCAGCAGCTGCCGGGTCGGACTCGAAGAGGTACTTGTCGAAGTACTCCGAGGCCACCTGGCCCGACCGGAGCGTGAACTCGCCGGTGAGGCGGCAGCAGGCGTCGACGTCGGCGGCGAGCCGGGGATCGGTCATGGGCCGCAGACTACTGACGAGCCGCGTGGCTGGCGAAGCTAGGGTCGGGGGCATGCGACAGGCAGCACGGCTGGACGGCATCGGGAGCACGATCTTCGCGGAGATGTCCGCGCTCGCGATGCGCACGCAGGCGATCAACCTCGGGCAGGGGTTCCCCGACGAGGACGGTCCCTCGTCGGTGGTCGACGTCGGCGGTCGAGGCGATGCGGGCCGGCCGCAACCAGTACCCGCCCGGGCACGGCACCCCCGAGATGGTCGCGGCGGTGATCGAGCACCAGCGGGCCTGCTACGGCCTCGAGCTCGAGCCCGCGCAGGTGGTGGTCACGACCGGCGCCACCGAGGCGATCGCGGGCGCCATGCTCGGCCTGGTCGACCCCGGCGACGAGGTGGTGGTGCTCGAGCCCTACTACGACAGCTACGTCGCGATGATCCAGATGGCGGGCGGCGTACGACGGCCGGTGACGCTGCGGGCGCCGGACTTCCGCCTGGACCTCGATTCGACTGGCGGCGGCGATCAGCGAGCGCACCAAGCTGATCCTGCTCAACACCCCGCACAACCCGACCGGCACCGTGCTCACCCGCGCCGAGCTCGAGGGCGTCGCCCGGCTCGCGATCGAGCACGACCTGGTCGTGGTCACCGACGAGGTCTACGAGCACCTCGTCTTCGACGGGCAGCGAGCACGTCCCGATCGCCACGCTGCCCGGCATGGCCGAGCGCACGCTGTCGATCTCGAGCTCCGGCAAGACCTTCTCGTTCACCGGCTGGAAGATCGGCTGGGCGACCGGCCCGGCCGAGCTGGTCGCCGCGGTCGAGGGCGCCAAGAACTGGCTGTCGTTCGCGTCAGGCGCTCCGCTCCAGCCGGCGATCGCGCACGCGCTGACCCACGAGCTCGGCTTCCCCCGCAGGCTCCGGGCCGACCTGCAGGCCAAGCGCGACCTGCTGTGCGAGGGACTGGGCAAGCTCGACGTCGACGTCCGGGTCCCGGAGGGGACCTACTTCGTCACCACCGACGTCCGTCGGCTGGGGTGGCCCGACGGGCTCGCGTTCTGCCTCGCCCTTCCGGAGCGGGCCGGGCGTGGTGGCGATCCCGAGCCAGGCCTTCTACGACGACCAGGACGAGGGGCGCCACCTGGTGCGCTGGGCGTTCTGCAAGACCGAGGACGTGATCCGCGAGGGCCTGGCCCGGCTGGCCGGCGCCGACCTGGTGGCTCGTTAGGCCGGCCGGGTGGGCCGGGGAGTTCCCAAGGTATCTAGGTTTTCCGCCCACTTCCCAATGCTTCCTGACCTCCCAATCCTTTCTCACGCTTCCCGTGGGATGTACGCCGATGGAAGCGCCAGATTGGATTGGGAAGTGGAACGCCCTGGATGCCGGGCGCCCGAAGAATTCCTAGATACCTTGGGAATTCCACCGCCAGCGTCCACGTCACGCAAACACCCCGCCCCCTTTCAGCCCAGTCAGTGGCGGGCGCTGAGGATCCGTGACTCGACGCGCCAGCTCACCACGGGCCGGAGGGCGGACGCGCTGGCGGCGGGTGTTGCGACGTGCCGCGCGCGGCGGCGTACCAGCGACGCCGAGTCGCCACGGAGCAGCAGCACCGCGACGACGGTCGCGGCGAGGGTGAGCACGAGGAAGCCCGGGAACGAGATCACCGCCAGCAGCGACAGCAGGCCGGCCACGATCGCGGAGACCGCGAGCGTGATCCTGGCCCAGCCGTGGCCGAGGAACGCGAACACCGCGAGGGCACACGCCGACAGGCACCAGAGGGCGGCCAGCACGGCCAGCACCTGGGCCACGACCACGAGGTCGTCGACCGAGCCCAGCACGTCGGCGTTGCCGCTCTTGTGGAGCTGCGTCTCCAGCTGGCTGCGGAAGCCGGAGGTGCCGGCGACGGCGACGCCGATCGCCAGCAGCAGACCGGTGCCGGCGCTCGCCAACAGGCTGATCACGCAGGCGACGGACACGGCGGCCGGGCGGGGCGGCCGCGGGGCCGGCCAGCGGTCGGCGGGGTCCGGCGCCTGGTACGGGCCTGGTGATGCGCCTGGTACGGCGCGGTGACCGTCGGCGGCCGGTCACCAGCGGAGTCGCTCGGCCGCCCGTAGCCGGGGAACGGCGGGGGATCTGCGGGCCGCCGCTCCGGGCGCGGCGGGCAGCGGCGGCAGGTCGGGCATCGTGGGCCCGGACTGGGGCATCGGCTGGGGTGCCCGGCCGGCGAACCAGTCCGAGGCCGGCCGGGTCCACACCAGCACGATCGAGGCCAGGATGAAGCCGGCCAGGAACGGGTCGACGAAGACGCCGCAGACCAGGATCGGCAGCGCCATCACGGTGAGCGCGATCCGCGACTGCCGGTCGCGGCGCATCACGAACACGGTGAACACGAGCGTGGCAGCGGCGGCAGCGGCGGTGACGAAGAGCCCGATCCGGGCCAGCGCCAGCGCCTGGTCGAGGTCGATGCCGAGCGCCTTGCCCGCTCCGGTGGTGAGGTACTCGTTGATCGCCTGCCGGGTGCCGATCGAGCGCAGCTTGGGCATGACGGTGAACACCGAGGCCAGCATCATGGCGCTGGCGACACCCCCGACCCAGCCCGCCATGGTCACCTGGCGCGGCCGCTCGAGCTTCGGCTGCTGTACTCACGTGTCTCATTGCACCATGTCCGCCCAAGCCGGGTGGCCGGTTCTCAGACCACCGTCAACGTCAGCGCGTCGGCCCCGTCGACGTGGTCGACCTCGACCTGGTCGCCGTCGACCACCTCGCCGCCGATCAGCAGCCGCGCGAGCGGGTCGCCGATCGCGGTCTGGACCAGCCGGCGCAGCGGGCGGGCGCCGTACAGCGGGTCGTAGCCGGTCGCGGTCAGCCAGGCGCGCGCGGCGTCGGTGACGGTCACGCGTGATCCGGCGCGGCGCCAGCCGCTGGTCGAACGCCGCGAGCTGCAGGTCGACGATGTGCGCCAGGTCGTCCTGGGTCAGCGCGTCGAACAGCACGATCTCGTCGAGCCGGTTGAGGAACTCCGGCTTGAACGACTGCCGGACGAGTCCGAGCACCGCGTCGCGCTTCTTCTCCTCGTCCAGCGTCGGGTCGACGAGGTACGTCGAGCCGAGGTTGGAGGTCAGGATCAGCAGCGTGTTGCGGAAGTCGACGGTGCGGCCCTGGCCGTCGGTCAGCCGGCCGTCGTCGAGCACCTGCAGCAGGATGTCGAAGACCTCCGGGTGCGCCTTCTCGACCTCGTCGAGCAGGACGACGGAGTACGGGCGCCGGCGCACGGCCTCGGTCAGCTGGCCGCCCTCGTCGTAGCCGACGTAGCCGGGAGGCGCACCGACCAGCCGCGAGACCGAGTGCTTCTCGGAGTACTCGCTCATGTCGATCCGGACGATCGCCCGCTCGTCGTCGAACAGGAAGTCCGCCAGCGACTTGGCCAGCTCGGTCTTGCCGACGCCGGTCGGGCCGAGGAACAGGAACGAGCCGGTCGGCCGGTTCGGGTCGGAGATGCCGGCCCGGCTGCGGCGTACGGCGTCGGAGACCGCGCTCACCGCCGGGCGCTGGCCGATCAGCCGCTCGCCGATGATCTCCTCCATCCGCAGCAGCTTCGCGGTCTCGCCCTCGAGCAGCCGGCCCGGTCGGGATGCCGGTCCAGGACTCGACCACGTCGGCGATCTCCTGCGGCCCGACGTTCTCGTTGACCAGGCGCTCGGTGGTCGGCTTCTCGGCGGCGTCGGCGGCCTCGATCTGCTTCTCGATCTGCTGGGATCCGTCCGTAGAGGATCTCCGAGGCGCCGGCCAGGTCGCCGTCGCGCTGGAGCCGCTCGGCCTGCGTGCGCAGCGCGTCGATCTGCTTGCGCAGCTCGCCGGAGCCCTCGAGGGAGGCCTTCTCCTGCTCCCACCGGGCCTCCAGCTCGCGCAGCTGTCTCCTCCCGGTCGGCGAGGTCGGCGCGCAGCCGCTCCAGCCGGTCACGCGATGCGTCGTCGGTCTCGCGCTCCAGGGCGAGCTCCTCCATCTTCATCCGGTCGACCGACCGGCGGAGCTCGTCGATCTCGACCGGCGAGGACTCGATCTCCATCCGCAGCCGCGACGCCGCCTCGTCGACGAGGTCGATCGCCTTGTCCGGCAGCTGCCGGCCGGGGATGTAGCGGTCGGACAGCATCGCCGCCGCGACCAGGGCGGCGTCGGTGATGGTGACCCCGTGGTGGGCCTCGTACTTCTCCTGGAGGCCGCGCAGGATCGCCACCGTGTCCTCGACGCTCGGCTCACCCACGAACACCTGCTGGAAGCGGCGCTCGAGCGCCGGGTCCTTCTCGATGTGCTCGCGGTACTCGTCGAGCGTGGTCGCGCCGATCATCCGCAGCTCGCCGCGGGCCAGCATCGGCTTGAGCATGTTGCCGGCGTCCATCGCGCCGTCGCCGCCCTTGCCGGCGCCGACGACGGTGTGCAGCTCGTCGATGAACGTGATCACCCGGCCCTCGGAGGACTTGATCTCGTCGAGCACGGCCTTGAGCCGCTCCTCGAACTCGCCGCGGTACTTCGCCCCGGCCACCATCGCGGCCAGGTCGAGGCTGAGCACGCGGCGTCCCTTGAGCGAGTCGGGCACGTCGCCCGCGACCACGCGCTGGGCGAGCCCCTCGACGACGGCGGTCTTGCCGACGCCGGGCTCGCCGATCAGCACCGGGTTGTTCTTGGTACGACGGGACAGCACCTGGATCACGCGCCGGATCTCCGCGTCACGTCCGATCACCGGGTCGAGCGCGCCGTCCTCGGCGCGCGCGGTCAGGTCGACGGCGTACTTCTCCAGCGCCTCGTACGTCGACTCGGCGTCCTGCGCTGGTGACCCGGCGGTCGCCGCGCACGCGGTCACCGCGGTCGCGGAGTCCCGACGCGGTCACCCCGTTGCCGGTCAGCACGGTGCGGGCCGAGCGAGTCGACCTCGGCCAGCGCGAGCAGCAGGTGCTCGGTCGCGGCGAAGTCGTCCTTCATGCCGGCGGCGAGCTCGATCGCCTTGGCCAGCGTGCGGGTCGTGGCCCCGGAGGCTGCGGCGGTCTGCACGGTCGCTCCTGATGCCTTCGGGAGCGAGGCCAGGGCGTGGTCGGCGGCCCGCGCGACGGCACCGGCGTCGGCGCCGGCCTTCTCCAGCAGCGCTGGGTGCGATGCCCTGCTCCTGGCGGAGCAGCGCGACGAGCAGGTGCACCGGCTCGGTCTGGGCGTTGCCGGCGGTGGTGGCGAGCAGCTGGGCGGCGTTGATCGCGTCCACGCTGCGCGTCGTGAACTTCGAGGCGTCCATGGGCGGTCCCCCTTGCGATGGTCAGGTGTCATGGTGCCGCAACCGCGGCGACGTCATGGGTGCAACGCGTCCAGAGTTGAGTCCATTCCACTCAACTCTGGGGAAATTCGTCCTCCTCCAGCGGCACCTCGTGCGGCGGATGCTCGGCGGGGTCGGCGTCGGGCGCCAGCACGGTGGAGCAGAAGTCCTCCCCGAACGGCGTGAGGTGGATGCTGCGCCGTACCACCTTGGCAGCGCGCACCGAGTGCATCGCGTCCAGCACGTCGGGCTGCGCCTCGAGCACCTGGTACGGCGCCGGGTCGCGCAGCGTCTCGCGGGAGAACCAGACCAGGCCGAGCCGGAACAGGTTGTTGAGGTACGACGGCACGTCGTCCGGGTAGCCGACAGCCGGCCCGGGCGCCGATCATGGTCAGTCCCGGTGCCACCAGCCGCGAGCTGCACCAGGCCCGACCGGCCCGCCGGTGCGCACGTCGACCGACGGCTGCGGTCCGGCGCGCAGCAGGAACACCAGGATCCGGGCCTCGTCGGGCGCGAGGTCGTCGAGGATCCGGTCGTAGGCCGGGTGCGCCCGGTCGGTGTTCCAGACGTCGCGCGAGCGCATCAGGAGCTCCTCGCCGCGACGCCGCAGGTCGGCGTCCTCGCTCCTCGCGCTGCTGCTCGGGCGTCGAGCTCCGGCGCCGGTCCCAGGTCGACCGCGCACCGCGGACGTCAGCGGCACGCCGTCGCTCACCTGCGCGGCCGAGCTGGCGGACGACGCCGACGGTCATCCCGAGCTCGTGCGCCAGCTCGGCGGCCAGCTCCGGGTCGCGGGCCGCAGCGGCCAGCCGGCGGGTCACCCGCCAGCTCGTCGACGCGCCCCACTGCACGGTGTGCAGCGCGGTGGAGGCGGCGATCCGGGCCAGCCCGGGCAGCGCCTCGATCGCCCTGGCGACGACGAGCGGCGGCGGTCCGGCGGGCAGGCGCCGGTCCGGCCCATCCTCGTGCTCGTCGTCCGTGACCGCCATCAGCCCCCCGCTCCGAAGATCCACAGGTGGAGGAACCCGCCCGCGAGTCCCATGATCGCGCCGTGCGCGTAGAGCATCCACTCGTCCTCCCGGATCGCGGCCCGCATCATCTCCACGAAGTCCGTCGGCGGCAGCTCCGCGGTGCGACGCGCGACGAGCGCCCGGATCTTCTCGGCCTGCTGGCGCGCTGAAGTCCTGGTCCGGAACGGCGTGATCGTGCGGCCGACGGCCGCCTGGGCGACCGACTCCCGGATCTCGTCGTACGACGTGCTGCCGACGGCCACCCGGACGGCGCCGCGCAGCGGACCGGCAGCCCGGTCGATCGCCGGGCGCAGCGCGTCGGCGAGCATCTGCCGGGTCCGGTCGCCGCGTGGGCCGTCGAGCAGGAAGTCGCCGATGTGCTCGAGGGTGATCACGTCGTCGGCGATGATCTGCGCGTAGACCTCGGCCGCCTCGGCCTGGCGCCGCGGGAAGAGTCCCTGCACCTGGCACGCCGAGGATCCGACGCCGCTCCGGCGGCTCGAAGATCAGCCACATGCCGAGCGCGTTGGTGACCCAGCCGACGACCACGCCGAGCACCGGCAGCAGCCACCACTGGCCGAACCAGTGGTCGACGAAGCGCGACCGGGATGCCGAGCAGGAAGCCGAAGACGAACCCGAAGTTGACCATCAGGTTCAGCTCCTTCTGGCCGAAGTCGCGGAAGATCCGACACGACCAGGCGCGGGTTCCGCTCGAAGTGGTCGATCACCATGATCTTCGGGTCGAGCAGCTGGTCGATGTGCACGCCGATCTCGTCGGTGACCTCGTGGATGATCCCCGGCAGCTGGGCCTGCACCCGCGTGTACACCGCCTGCTTCGCCGGCGTCGGGCAGGTCGCGCCACAGCCGCGGCCGCTCGCGGCGTCATCACCTCGTCGACCAGGTCGGGCACGTCCGGCCGGAACACCGCGACGATGTGCTCGGCGATCTCGTCCGGCTCGAGCTGCTGGTAGAACTCGGCCGGCGTGCCGAGCTTCGCGATCGCCTTGTCGACCGCGATGCTGCCCATCTTCGCGGCCCGCGCCGGGATGATCCCCTGCCAGCCGATGCCGCCCTGGAGGAGCCCGGGCACCTCCTGCAGCTTGCGCGGCAGCACGATGGCGAGCTCGCGCATGCCGGGGATCCGGACCCCGTGGAACCGGATCGGGTTGAACAGCATGATCAGCCCGGTCCAGTTGATCAGCCAGCCGACCACCCCGGTGAAGAGCGGGATCGTGGCGAAGTGCAGCCAGTCGACGTCGCGGAGGAACCAGTCGATCTCCAGCGCCGTCACCGTCGGAGGTTACTGGCCGGGAACCGTCGTCGTCACGGCTATGAGCGACCGGCGACGTTCACGTCGCGGATCCGCATCACCTGGGTGGGGAATCGGTCGAAGTCGTTGGGACCGGTGAGGATGCCGCAGTTCGCACCGCACTCGTTGGCGAACACTTCACCCTGGATGATCAGCGTCCACGGGCCGCGCAGGATCGCCCCGCACCTGGGCGGCGTACGGTTCGCGGTCAGGTCGCCGGAGCCGCACACATGGGTGTTGCCGAGCTGGTGACCGTCGCGGAGGTAGCGGACCCGGTTGCCGTGGCGCACCACCTTCCACGTGTGGGTCCCGGCCGGGGTCGGGATCGCCGCGGCGTTGGCGTCGCTGAGGAACGGGCGGCGGCGGGCGACGTCGCAGGCCACGTGGGTGGTGGAGTGGCTGGTCGATGGCGTACGGCTGTACCACTCCAGCAGGTCGAGCTCACCGAACTGGGGGTTCGCCGTCGGCGCCGACGTGGCCGGGTCGCTGTCGCAGTAGGGCCCGTGCACCATCCACAGCGCCATCCGCGACCCGGGGCCGGACCTGCCCGGCAGGTTCGCGGTGAACGACAACGAGAAGTCCGTGCCGAACCTCAGCCCTCCGACCTGCACCCGCCCGGTCGCGTACGTCGTGTCCGCGATGCTCGGGCACGGGGCCGGGTGCGGAGCGGCTCCACTCGTCGGCTCGGCGCCACCGGCCGTGCAGTAGCGGGCGGTCTTCACGAACATCGAGCCGTCGGCCATCGTCACGTTCTCGCCGCCGGTTCCACGCCTGGCTCCTCGAGCCGACCCTGGCGTGCAGGTCCTGCGACCAGGTGAAGCCCTTGAACGTGATCGACCGGATCGGGGCGGCGCTGCTGGCGGGAGCCTGGGCGGTGTACGTCGCGAACAGGCCGGCCAGCGCCAGCACGGACAGGAGGACCAGGGATCCCGAGCGGCGCATCTGCGTGTCCTTCGATCGGACGCCGTCCCCCGTGGGCCCGCGTCGAGCGACCAACGTAGGTTTCGTGCCCGAGCGGGTCAACCCATCCAGGACGGCGGGTCGGGTCGCAGCGCCGGCAGGTTGGGGCGGCGCTCGCGCAGGGCGCCGACCGCCGCGTCGAGCGCGGCCTCGAGCTGGGCGGAACGCTGGCGCAGCTCGGCGTTGCGGGCGCGCAGCGCGGCGACCTGGTTCTCGAGCTCGAGGATCCGCTTGACGCCCTCGAGGCCGATCCCGGCCGCCGTGAGCTCGGCGACCTCGCGCAGCAGCTCGATGTCGTGCAGCGAGTAGCGCCGGCCACCGCCGCCGGCGCGGCCCGGAGAGACCAGGCCGATCCGGTCGTAGGTGCGCAGCGTCTGCGGGTGCAGGCCGGTCAGCTCGGCGGCGACGCTGATCACGTAGACCGGCACCCTCGGGCCGGGAGCCTGCGGGCTGTTGCGTGGGCTCACGACCGCACCTTCTCGTCCTCGAGCAGGGCGGCGCGTGGGTCGACCCCGTCGCTCGCGCGCACGGTAGGCCTCGACCGGCGTCCCGCTGCGGCTCGCTGAGCGTGGCGGGCACGTCGCGACCTGCACGGTGACCAGCAGGTCGCCCCGCGTGCCGTCGCGGCGCGGAGCCCCGCGGCCGCGGACCCGGAACGCGCGCCCGTTGCGGCGTGCCGCGCGGGATCCGCACCGTCACCGGAGCCACCGGTGAGCGTGGGCACGGTGATCTCGGCACCGAGCGCGGCCTCGTCGAAGCGCACCGGCACGTCGAGGGTGAGGTTGTCGCCCTTGCGCCGGAACAGCCGGTGCGGACGCACCTTGACCACCACGAACAGGTCGCCGGCCGACCCGCCCTGCTCGCCGGCGGCACCCTTGCCCTTGAGCCGGATCTTCTGGCCGTCCTTGACACCGGCCGGGATCCGGGCCTGGATCGTGCGGCTGGACACGCCGTGCCCGCTGCCGTGGCAGACCGGGCAGGGCTCGTCGTACACGAGCTGGCGGCCGTGGCACTCGCGGGCAGGTCTCGTTCATCAGGAACGCGCCGCCCACCGACGAGGCCACCATGCCGCTGCCCTCGCAGGTCGGGCAGATGTGCGGGCGCGTGCCCGGCTTGCCGCCGGTGCCCTGGCAGTTGCTGCAGGGCGCGTCGGAGCTGAGCCGAAGCGGCAGCGTGGTGCCGTCGATCGCCTCCGTGAACCCGATCGTGGCCTCGGTCTCGAGGTCGGCGCCGCGGCGCGGCTGCTGCTGCGCCCGGGTACGCCGGCCACCGCCAGCGCCACCCCCGAACATGCCGCCGAAGAGGTCGCTGAGGTCGAAGGTCTGGGTGCCGCCACCCGCGGTGCCACCGCCGAAGCCGCCGGGGAACCCGCCCGGGAACCCACCGCCGAACCCGCCGCCGGCGTAGGCCGCGCGGATCTCGTCGTACTCCTTGCGCTTCTTGGCGTCGCCGACGACGTCGTAGGCCTCGGCGACCTGCTTGAAGCGGTCGTGCTTCGGCGGCGTCGCCCGGGTTGGAGTCGGGGTGGTTCTCCCGCGCCAGCTTGCGGTACGCCTTCTTGATGTCGGCTTGGCGTCGGCGTCCTTCGACACGCCGAGGACCTGGTAGAAGTCCTTGGTCGCCCAGTCTGCGTTGCTCACGCGGTCACCCCCTTCCTTCTGTTCCGGTGGTCGAGCTTGCTGATCCGGTGATCGAGCTTGCTGTTCCGATGGTCGAGCTTGCGCCGGTCGTCGAGCGTCGAACCAGCTCGACCGGCTTTCACCCTCGGGGTCGAGCACCGTCACCTTGGCGGCGCGTACGACGCGGTCGCCGATCCGGTAGCCCGCCTGGGCGAGGTGCTCGACCGCGGTCGTCGGTCACGTCGGGCGAGTGCCCGTGGATCAGCGCCTCGTGCAGGTTCGGGTCGAACGGCTCGCCCTGGTGCGCCGAACTTGGTCAGGCCGAGCCCGGCTCACGATCCGCTCCAGCGAGTCGGCGACGGCCTTGAAGCCGCCCTCGAGCTCGCCGTGCTCGCGGGCCCGGTCGATGTCGTCGAGCACCGGGAGCAGCGACGCGAGCACGCGCGTACGTCGCGTTCTCGCCGGACCAGGTCACGGTCGCGGTCGACGCGTCGCTTGTAGTTGACGTACTCGGCCTGCAGCCGCTGCAGGTCCGCGGTGCGCTCCGCCAGCTGCGCGCTCGACGGGATCCTCCTCGACCTCGACCTCGGTGTCGTTGGCCATCTCGCGCGGCCGCGTCGCCGAAGCCCCCGGCGGGGTCCAGGTCCTGCGGCTCGAGCGGTCCGCCCTCCTCGACCCAGTTGTCGACACCGGAGATGTCCTCCGCTGGTGGCCGACGGTGGGAGCCCCGGTGTCCCGGGGCCTCCCACCGTCCGGCTGCTGGGTCACTTGGACTCACCCTCGGTCGGGCCTCCTCGTCGACGATCTCGGCGTCGACCACGTCACCGTCGTCGTCCGCCGGCGCCTGCTGGGTCGCCTCGCCCGTCGCCTCGGCCGGGGCCTCCGCGTTGGCGTACATCGCGGCGCCCATCTTCTGGCTGGACTCGCCGAGCTTGGTGATCGCGGCGTCGAACGCGTCGGTCTCGGTGTTCTCGTCCTCGAGCAGCTTCTTCAGCGCGTCGACGTCGGACTGCACCTCGGACTTCACGTCGTCCGGCAGCTTGTCGGCGTTGTCGGCCATGAACTTCTCGGTGTTGTAGACGAGGCCGTCGGCCTGGTTGCGGGTGTCGACCGCCTCCCGGCGCCGTGGCGTCCTCCTCGGCGTACTGCTCGGCGTCGCGGACCATCCGGTCGATCTCGTCCTTCGACAGCGCACTGCCGCCGGAGATCGTCATCGACTGCTCCTTGCCGGTGCCGCGGTCCTTCGCGGACACGTGCACGATGCCGTTGGCGTCGATGTCGAAGGTGACCTCGATCTGCGGGACGCCGCGGGGAGCCGGGGGCAGTCCGGTCAGCTCGAAGTTGCCGAGCGGCTGGTTCTGCGCCCACATCTGGCGCTCGCCCTGCGCGACCTTGATCTCCACCGACGGCTGGTTGTCGTCGGCGGTGCTGAACACCTCGGACTTCTTGGTCGGGATCGTGGTGTTGCGCTCGATCAGCGTGGTCATCACGCCGCCCTTGGTCTCGATGCCCAGGCTCAGCGGGGTCACGTCGAGGAGCAGTACGTCCTTGACCTCACCCTTGAGCACGCCGGCCTGCAGCGCGGCACCCACGGCCACGACCTCGTCGGGGTTGACGCCCTTGTTGGGCTCCTTGCCGCCGAGCAGCTCGCGGACGATGTCGGCCACGGCCGGCATCCGGGTCGAGCCACCGACCAGCACGACGTGGTCGATCTTGCTCACGTCGAGGCCGGCGTCCTTGATCACGGACCGGAACGGCGCCTTGGTGCGCTCGAGCAGGTCGGCGGTGATCTTCTGGAACTCGGCGCGGGTCAGCTTCTCCTCGAAGTGGAGCGGGCCGGACTCGCCGTGCGTGATGTAGGGCAGGTGCACCGTGGTCTCGCTGGAGGAGGACAGCTCGATCTTCGCCTTCTCCGCGGACTCCTGGAGCCGCTGAAGCGCGATCTTGTCCTGCGCCAGGTCGACGCCGTTGTTGTCCTTGAACTTCTTGACCATCCACTCGACGACGCGGGCGTCCCAGTCGTCACCACCGAGGTGGTTGTCACCCGAGGTGGCCTTGACCTCGACCACACCCTCGCCGATCTCGAGCAGGGACACGTCGAACGTGCCGCCACCGAGGTCGAAGACAAGGATCGTCTGGTCGTCGCCCTTGTCGAGCCCGTAGGCCAGCGCGGCCGCGGTGGGCTCGTTGACGATCCGGCTCACGGTGAGGCCCGCGATCTCGCCGGCCTCCTTGGTTGCCTGGCGCTGGGCGTCGGAGAAGTACGCCGGAACGGTGATCACCGCGTCGGTGACCGTCTCGCCGAGGTACGCCTCCGCGTCGCGCTTGAGCTTCTGGAGCACGAACGCGCTGATCTGCTGGGCCGTGAACGCCTTGTCGTCGATCTTCACCGACCAGTCGGTGCCCATGTGGCGCTTGACCGAGCGGATCGTCCGGTCGACGTTGGTCACCGCCTGGCGCTTGGCGACCTCGCCGACCAGCACCTCGCCTGACTTGGAGAAGGCCACGACGGACGGGGTGGTCCGGGCGCCTTCCGCGTTTGCGATGACGGTGGGTTCGCCACCCTCGAGGACGGCGACGACGGAGTTCGTCGTGCCGAGGTCGATGCCGACCGCACGTGCCATGGTTGTCTACCTCCGGAATGCGGGCCCGGACTGTCCGGGCCGATCTGTGGTACTGGGACTGGGTGCTCGGGATGCTTCCCGCGCTGACCTGAGTGTGTCAAACAACTTGAGTCGATCCAACTCAACTCTTGCCGTCTGTCCCAACCCGGGACCGGCCCCGTGATTCCCGGGCTCGGGAGAGATTCTTCACGCGGCCGTGACCCATGCGGCCGGTACCGGGTGAAGGATGGCCTCTATGGCGACCCCCACCACCGTCGTCCTCTTCGGCGCGACCGGCGACCTGTCCCGACGCAAGCTCCTTCCCGGCCTGCTCCACCTCTTCGAGACCGGGCTGATCCCCGAGATCCAGGTGGTCGGGCACCTCGCTCGAGGACTACGACCGCGACTCGTTCGTCGAGTTCGCCCGCGCCGCCGTGACCGAGTTCGGCGGCGAGAAGGACGTGCAGGTCTGGGACGACCTTCGACGCCGCGGCTGCACTGGGCGCCCGGAGACGGCGGTGCCGGAGGCGCTGCGGAAGGCGGTCGCCGCGGCGGAGGCGGACGCGGCGGGTCGACGAGTCCCGCCGGCTGCACTACCTCAGCGTGCCGCCCAAGGCCGCGCTCCAGGTCGTGCACATGCTCGAGGAGGCCGGCCTGGTCGAGCGCAGCCGGATCATCATGGAGAAGCCGTTCGGGGTCGACCTGGAGTCCGCGCGCACTCTCAACGCCGAGCTGCACGAGGTCTTCGACGAGCAGCAGATCTTCCGGATCGACCACTTCCTGGGCAAGGAGGCCGCCCAGAACATCCTGGCCTTCCGCTTCGCCAACGGGCTGTTCGAGCCGATCTGGCACCGCAACCACATCGACCACGTCCAGATCGACGTGCCCGAGTCGCTGGGGCTGGCCCAGCGCGCCAACTTCTACGAGGCCACCGGCGCCTACCGCGACATGGTGGTCACGCACCTGTTCCAGGTGATGGCGTTCACCGCGATGGAGCCGCCGACCGCGCTGGAGCCGTTCGCGATCAGCGAGGAGAAGAACAAGGTCTTCCGCTCGATGACCCCGATCGAGCCGCACGACGTCGTCCGCGGCCAGTACGTCGGCTACCGCGACATCGAGGGCGTGGCCCCCGACTCCGAGACCGAGACCTTCATCGCGCTCAAGTGCTTCGTCGACAACTGGCGCTGGGCCGGCGTGCCGTTCTACCTGCGCACCGGCAAGGAGCTGGCCGAGGGGGCCCGGATCATCTCGATCGCGTTCAAGGAGCCGCCGCGGTCGATGTTCCCGCCCGGCTCCGGGCGTCGGCGACCACGGCCCCGACCACCTCACCTTCGACCTCGCCGACCGGGCCAAGATGTCGCTGTCGTTCTACGGCAAGCGCCCCGGCCCGGGCATGAAGCTGGACAAGCTCTCGATGCAGTTCGCGATGCAGGACACCGGCTGGTCCGGCGCCGTGCTCGAGGCCTACGAGCGGCTGATCTACGACGCGATCCGCGGCGACCGCACGCTGTTCACCTCCGCCGAGGGCATCGAGCGGCTCTGGGAGCTCTCGGCGCCGCTGCTGGAGAACCCGCCCGCCGTACGCCCGTACCAGAAGGGCTCCTGGGGCCCCAACGCGATCCACCAGCTGGTGGCCCCGGCGACCTGGCGGCTGCCGTTCGAGCGCACCTGGCGCGACCCGAACGTCTACAGCGCCTGACGGAATACTGAGCCGCCGCGACGTCGTTGGGCCCGTATGAGCAACACGATCCCTGACCTGACCCTGAACGACGGCACGACCATCCCGCAGCTCGGCTTCGGCGTGTTCCAGGTGCCGCCGGAGGACACGGCCGAGGCGGTCGACCAAGGCGCTCGAGGTCGGCTACCGGCACATCGACACCGCCGAGATGTACGGCAACGAGAAGGGTGTCGGCGAGGCGATCCGCGCCTCCGGCATCCCGCGCGACGAGATCTTCGTGACCAGCAAGCTCAACAACGGCTTCCACGAGCCCGACGAGGCCCGCCGTGCCTTCGACCAGACGCTGGCCGACCTCGACATCGGCCACCTCGACCTGTTCCTGATCCACTGGCCGCTGCCCACGCTGTACGACGGCGACTACGTGTCCACCTGGAAGACGCTGCAGGAGTTCACGGCCGACGGCCGCACCCGCTCGATCGGCGTCAGCAACTTCCAGCCCGACCACCTGGCCACGCTCGAGAAGGAGGCCGAGCGTCGTACGCCGGCGGTCAACCAGATCGAGGTGCACCCCTACTTCACCAACGAGGCCGCCCGCCAGGCCAGCCTCGACGCGCGGCATCCTGGTCGAGGCGTGGTCCCCGATCGCGCAGGGCGACGTCCTCGACGACCCGGCCGTGGTCGAGATCGCCGAGCGGCTCGGCCGCACGCCGGCCCAGGTGGTGCTCCGCTGGCACGTCGCAGCGCGGCGACATCGTCTTCCCGAAGTCGATCAACCGGGAGCGGATGGAGGAGAACTTCGCGATCTTCGACTTCGAGCTCGACCCGTCCGACGTCGCAGGCGCTCAGCGCCCTCGACCGTGGCGAGAAGGGTCGCCGCGGCCCCAACCCGGACCGTTCGACTACATCCCCGACTGACCCCCGCCCGGATAGTCCGGCACGAAAGCACCTGTTTCGGCCCCCAACCGGTGCCGAACCTCGGACTATCCGTCCTCGAGGCTCAGCAGGAGCTTGCTGAGCAGGCCGGCGAGGCGCTCCCGTCTCGGACTCGTCGAGTGCCGCCAGCAGCTGGTCCTCGTTGGCCAGGTGCTGGGGGTGCAGTCGTTCCTGGACCTCGCGTGCCCTCGGGGGTCAGCGCGATCACGCGGCCGCGGGCGTCGTCCTCGCTGACGGTGCGCTCGACCAGGCCCTGACGCTCCAGCCGGTCGACCCGCTTGGTCACCGCGCCCGAGGTGACCATCGTGGTCGCCGGCCAGCTGCGTCGGGCTGAGCCGGTACGGCGGACCGGTCGCGGCGCAGCGACGCCAGCACGTCGAAGTCGCCGTTGCCCAGCCCCGCCTCCGCGAACACCGGGCGCAGCCCCTGGTCGAGCAGCTCGGCGACCCGGTGCAGCCGGCCGATCACCAGCATCGGGCCCACGTCGAGGTCGGGTCGCTCCCGCGCCCACTGCTCGGCGATCCGGTCGACGGCATCCTGATGCGTCTCGGTCATGGGTTGATATTACCTTCCACGGAAGATATATTACTTTCCATGGAAACTACATCGGTCGGAGTCCGCGACCTCCTGATCACCGCGGTCGCCCCGGTCGCCTGGGGACGACGTACCTCGTCACCGAGAGCTTCCTCCCGCCGGGACCGCCCGCTCTTCGACGCCGCGATGCGCGCGCTGCCGGCCGGGCTCGTGCTGCTCGCGTTCCGTCGTCGCCTCCCGCACGGGCGACTGGTGGTGGAAGGCGGTCGTGCTCGGCGTCTGCAACATCGGGATGTTCTTCCCGCTGATCTTCCTGGCCGCCTACCAGCTGCCCGGCGGCCTCGCCGCGACCCTGCAGGCCACCTCGCCGCTCGCCGTGATGGCGCTGGCGTGGCTCGCCATCGGCGAGCGTCCCGGCATCGTGCGGATCCTGTCCGCGCTCGTGGGCCTGGTCGGCGTCGGGCTGCTGGTGCTGCGCTCGCCAGGCGACGTGAGCACGCTCGGCCTGGTCGCCGCGTTCGGCTCGGTGCTGGTCTCCGCGCTGGGCTTCGTGCTCGTCAAGCGCTGGCCGGCTCCCGTCGACATGCTCACCCTGGTCTCCTGGCAGCTCGTGGTCGGCGGGGCCGTGCTGGTGCCGGTGTTCCTGCTGGTCGAGGGCGCTCCGCCGCACCTCGGGGTCGGCAACGTCGCCGGGCTGCTGTGGCTGGCCACCGCGGGCACCGCGATCGCCTACGTGTGCTGGTTCCGTGGCCTGGGCCGGATGCCGGCCGGCGCCGTCTCCCTGGTCGGTCTGGTCAACCCCGTGGTCGGCACCCTGCTCGGCGTCGCGTTCGCCGGCGAGCTGTTCGGCTGGCCGCAGGCGCTCGGGATGGCGCTGGTGCTCGGCGGCGTCGTCGCCGGCCAGCGGTACGGCGCTCGGCCGGCACCGCCCGTCGTACCGGAGCCCGTCGTGGCGCCGGTCGTGGAGCCCTCACCGGTGGCTCGCGAGCGGGCGGTCTGCGCTGCCTGAACCCCGCCAGTCGAACCGCCGATCGGGGTACCTGCCGAAACGTAGAGTGCCCCCATGCGTGTCGAAGTCACCCTGGTCGACCCTCTCTGGGACATGCGCAACGAGGTCGTGCTCGAGGCCGACGACGCCAGCCCCACCTGCGAGGTGCTGGACGAGCTGCTCGGCATGCTGTCCGCTCCCGCGTCCGCCTCCGTGATCTCGCTGGCGGGCCGACGCCACGGCGAGGTCGCCGCCGACGACCCCCGGCGCATGCTGTACCTGCGAGGCGAGGCACTCGATCCGGACGCACCGATCGCCGAGTCCGGCATCAAGCAGGGCTCGCTGCTCTCGGTCGGCGACCCGGCCGCGTCGATGCTCACCGAGCCCGAGGGACTGGTCGAGGTCTGGGTGGTCACCGGTCCCGGCGCCGGCGCCGTGCACCGACTGAGCATGGGCGAGGCGACGATCGGCTCCGACCCCAGCTGTGTGATCGTGCTGAAGGACGACCGGGTGCCGCCCGTCTGCGTGACCATGAGCGTGCACGCCAACGGCACGGCCACGGTCCACCCGGTCGACGACTCCGCCACCGTGCTGGCCGAGACGGTGCCGCACGCGGCCACCGCGCTCGCGATGGAACGCGAGGCGCTCGCCGAGGACGAGGACACCGAGTGGCCGGTCGGCGGCCAGCTCACGGTGGGCGACATCGAGCTTGAGCTGGCGGCGGTGACGCTGCCCGACGCGGCCGTCGAGGACAGCGCCGACGCGGGCTGGTACGACTACAACCGCCCGCCACGGCTGCTGCCGCCGGAGCGGCAGACCCAGTTCGCGCTGCCGACGCTGCCGGGTGAGCAGCAGAACCGCGGCATCCCCTGGCTGATGATGCTGACGCCGGTCGTCGCCGCGGTGATCATGGCGATCCTGTTCAAGCGCCCGGTACGATGCTCACGATGGCCGTCTTCTCGCCGATGATGATGCTCGGCAACGTACATGCAGTCCCGCAAGACCGGCAAGCAGTCACGCTACCGCCAGCAGCTCGCGGACTACAAGGACAAGAAGAAGCGGATCGAGGACGACGTCGAGCAGGCGGTCGTCGACGAGCGCCACGCCCGGCGGATGGAGGCGCCCGACCCGTCGCTGTGCCTGCTGATCGCGAGCGGCCCGCGGATGCGGCTGTGGGAGCGCCGTACCTCCGACCCCGACTACCTGTCCGCTGCGGCTCGGCGTCGGGCGACCTGGTGTCCGAGGTGACGGTCGACGACCCCGAGCAGCTCGAGCACCGGCGCAGGACCATCCGCACGGCGTACGACGTGCCGGTCACGGTCCCGCTCGCCGAGCGCGGCGTCGTCGGCATCGCCGGGCGCGGGTGACCTGCCCCGGCGACTGGCGTCGCTGGGCGATCGCGCAGCTCGCGGTGCTGCAGAGCCCGCGTGACACGCAGGTCTACGTGCTCACCGACGCGCGAGGGCGCCGCCGGCCTGGGACTGGCTGCGCTGGCTCCCGCACGCCCGGCCCCAGATGGGCCAGGACACCGATCGTCACGATCGGCATCGACGCCGAGACGTGCGCGCGACGGATCGCCGAGCTCTCGCGCGTCCTGGCCGCCCGCCAGCAGGCGCCGCCCAGCACAGCAGCAGCGGCAAGCTGAGCCTCGGCCCGGACATCGTGGTGGTCTTCGACGGCGCCCGGCGGCTGCGCTCCCTGCCCGGCGTGGTCTCGCTGCTCAAGCAGGGGCCGGCGCTCGGCATCTACTCCATCTGCCTCGACACCGACGAGCGGCTGCTCCCCGAGGAGGCGAGCGCCGTCGTGCTCCAGACGCACGCAGGGGCTGACCCTGCGCCAGCAGCGGGTGACCGTCGTCGACGCGATCGTGCCCGACCTGCTCGGAGGGCGCCTGGCTGCAACCGCGTCGCCCGGGTGCTCGCCCCGATCCGCGACATCTCCGGCGGCGACGACGACTCCGTGCTGCCGAGTGCCTGCCGGCTGACCGAGGTGATGGCGCATCGAACCGCCCACCGCCGGAGGTCGTCACGCGCACGCTGGACGCTCAGCCCGCGCTCGACCGAGGCCGTCGTCGGCGTCTCGCTCGACGGCCCGTTCGCGATCGACCTGCGTGCGCGACGGGCCGCACGGCCTGGTCGCCGGCACGACCGGCGCCGGCAAGTCCGAGCTGCTGCAGACGATCGTGGCGTCGCTCGCGGTCGCGAACCGGCCCGACGGCATGACCTTCGTGCTCGTCGACTACAAGGGCGGCGCGGCGTTCAAGGACTGCGTCGACCTGCCGCACACCGTCGGCATGGTCACCGACCTCGACACGCACCTCGTCGAGCGCGCGCTGGTGTCGCTCGGCGCCGAGCTCGACGCGCCGCGAGCACCTGCTCGCCGAGGCCGGGGCGAAGGACATCGAGGACTACGTCGACCTGCAGCGCGAAGCGGCCCGAGCTGCCGGCGATGCCGCGGCTGCTGATCGTCATCGACGAGTTCGCCTCGCTGGCCCGCGAGCTGCCCGACTTCGTCACGGGCCTGGTCAACATCGCCCAGCGCGGCCGGTCGCTCGGCATCCACCTGATCCTCGCCACGCAGCGACCCGGCGGCGTGGTCTCGCCCGAGATCCGCGCCAACACCAACCTGCGGATCGCGCTGCGCGTCACCGACGCCTCGGAGAGCTCCGACGTGATCGACGCCCCCGACGCCGGGCAGCATCTCGAAGAGCACGCCCGGCCGCGCCTACGTCCGGCTCGGCGCCAACTCGCTGGTGCCGTTCCAGTCCGGCCGCGTCGGTGGTCGCCGTCCGGGCACCGTCGGCCACCGCGACCAGCACGCCGTGGGTCGCCGAGCTCGGCCTCGCGCGAGCTGGCCGCAGCCGATCCCGATGCGGCCCAAGGCGCGGTGGTGCGACGACGCCGAGGTCACCGACCTCAAGGTGCTGGTCGAGCGCCGTCCGTACGGCCAACGAGCGAGCTCGGGCTGCGCGCGCGCAGCACAGCCCGTGGCTGCCCGCGCTGACCACCGACGTCCAGCTCCGCGACCTGCTCGACGACATCGAGGTGCCGGCGGCTGCCGGACGCTGCCGCCGGTCCCCTACGCGGTCGAGGACCTCCCCGCCGAGCAGGCCCGGCGAGCAGCGGTGATCGACTTCGACACCTTCTCCCACCTCGCGATCGTCGGCGGCCCGCGCAGCGGCCGCTCCCAGGCGCTGCGCACGATGGCGGCGTCGATCGCGCCGCTCGACGAGCCCCGCCGACGTCCACCTCTACGGCCTCGACTGCGGCAACGGCGCCCTGCTGCCCCTCGCCGACGCTCCCGCACTGCGGCGCGGTCGTGCAGCGGACGCAGACCGACCGCGCGACCCGGCTGCTGAACCGGCTGATGGCCGAGCTGTCACGCGGCGCCAGGAGCTGCTCGGCTGCCGGCGGCTTCGCCGACCTGGGCGAGCTGCGCGTCGAGCGTCGGCCGAGGACGACCGGCTGCCGCACATCGTGGTGCTGCTCGACCGCTGGGAGGGCTTCCTCGGCAGCCTCGCCGAGGCTCGACAGCGGCACGCCGCTCGAGCAGGTGCAGACCCTGCTCCGCGAGGGCGCGTCGGTCGGCATCCACCTGGTGCTCACCGGAGACCGGCCAGCTCGTCAACGCCACGCTCTCGGCCGCTGGTCGAGGACAAGATCGGGCTCCGGCTCCCCGACAAGGCCGACTACGCGCTGATCGGGCTCCAGCCCCGCAAGCTGCCCGACGACGTGCCCGAGGGGCGCGGCTTCCGCTCCGAGTCCGGCGTCGAGCTCCAGTTCGCGCTGCTCGACCGAGGACCCCAGCGGCCAGGCCCAGGCCGCCGAGCTGCGGAGGATCGGCGAGGAGGCCGCCGAAACGGTACGCCGAGGTGCCGCGCGCGCGCCGCCCGTTCCGGGTCGACGTGCTGCCGTCCCGGATCGGGTTCGACGAGGCGTGGAAGCTGCGCGACGGCGAGCCGCGTCCCCTGTGGGCGCTGGTCGGCGTCGGCGGCGACGAGCTCTCCGCTGTCGGCCTCGACCTCGCCCGCAGCAACGCCGCTGGTGATGGCGGGGGCTCGCCCGCAGCGGCCGGTCCACGGCGCTGCTCTGCCGTCGTCGAGTCGCTGCTGCGCGGCGGCACCGAGCGTGGTCGCTGGCGGCGCCGCGCCCGTCACCGCTGCGCGACCTGGCCGGGCGCGCCGGCGTACGCCACGTCTTCACCGACGTGGCGATCACTCAGGAGGAGCTCGACGCCGCTGATGGACCCGAGCGAGAGGCCGGTCGTGCTCGTGATCGACGACGGCGAGCTGCTCAAGGACGTCGAGCCAAGGACTACCTGCGCACCCTGATCCGCACCGGCTCGGACAAGGGCCAGGCCCTGATCCTCGGCGGCGACTCCAGCGAGGTCGGCAAGCGGGTTCACCGGCTGGCAGGTCGACACCAAGGGCCGGCAGGGCATCCTGATCGCCCCGCAGGGCGTCACCGACGGCGAGCTGATCGGGATCCGGCTGCCGCGCAGTTCGGTCGGCGGCCCAGTCCAGGCCGGCCGGGCGATGGCCAACGACGGCTCCGGGGTGCTGCAGACGATCCAGGTGCCGGTGCCGGACTGAGCGTGCCGGCCCGGATTGGTGTGCGTGGCGCGGGGGCCGTCGAATTCCCAAGGTATCTAGGAACTTCTTCGACCCGGGCGTGCCCACAAGCCGAAGAACCTCCTCCGGCTGCACCGGAGGAGGCCCTCGATCGGGTGGCCTCAGGAGGTCACCTGTTAAGCGCGGCGGCCAGCTGCTCGTCGGTGTCGGCGAGGGCCTGGGCGGCTTGCTTGAGGTAGCTGCTCATGCCGTTCAGACCCTCCAGCACCTGCTTCACGCCGGTGTTGAACTCGTTGTAGGAGTGGTCGAACGCCTTCGAGGACTTGTCAGTGACGTAGCCGCCGCTGACCAGCGCGTCGATTCCGCTCTTGAGCTGCTGGAGCTTGCCCTCGATCTCGGAGTGGCCGTCGGCCAGGTCGAGAGCTGCCTTCTCCATGTCGTCGTACGTGACGTTCAAGTTCGCCATGGTCTTCTCCTCCATTGTGTGAACTTCCCCCGAACGACAACGTCTGTCTCGGGGCCTTTCCCAGCGGGGAGATCATGCCCCGCTTGCACGTTCCCGCCCGGGCGCGAGCTCAACCACCAGCGCCTCGGTCTCTGGTTCGTGCGTGACCCCGTGCGTCTTGAGCGCGGAGTACATCTCGGAGATCGTGGCGTCGACCGTGGCCGACGAGTGCTGGGCCTGGATCCGCAGCAGCGTGCGCCACAGCGCCTCGGACGTTGGCACCATGGCCAGGCCCTTGCGCAGCGCCGCCATGGCCACGTCGTGGCGACCGGCGGCGGTGGCGAGGTCGGCGGCACGACGGGCCACCGAGGCCGCGAGCATCCGGCACTGGCGGGCCTCCCGGGCGAAGGTGAGCCAGGCGTAGTGCCTGCCCGGACCGGAGAACACCTCGCCGGTGCCTTGGTTCAGTGCGTGCAGCAGGCGCTCGATCTCACCATCACGGCCGCCGTCCTGGCCCTTGGCCTGCGCGGCGGCGACGAGTACGGCGTAGTCGGTGGCGACGTCGCTCGAAAGCCGAAGTCGGCCGTCGGCGCCGACGCTGAGCAGGGGCTGCCCGGCGGCGTCCGTGCCCAGCCACGCCCGGGCGTCCGCGATCCGGGCCTCGACCACATCGTCGTCGACACCCCGCGGCCACAGGCTCGAACGGAGTACGGCGGGGTGCACACCGTCGGGGTGCAGCGCAGCCATCACGACCAGCTCGCTCAGCAGGCCACGACGGGCGTCGTCGACCGAGCCGGGCGCCTCGACGGAGACCGGCCCGAGCAGGCGGACGGCGACCGCGGCGGAGGCCGGGTCGGGCAGCGGGCCCGCCGTGGCGACCGTCGCTGCCGGATGGGCGTCCGCGGCGATCGCGGCTGGGCTGCTGTTCTCGAACAGCTCGGCGGAGGCGGCGCGGGTCGCCTGCGCTTGAGCGAGCAGCGCCCGCAGGTGGCGCTGCGCCTCCCGGTCGATCCGGCGGGCCTCCCCGCTGAGGCCGATCGCGGTGGACTCGAAGTGACCCGAGGCGTCGACCACGAAGCGCCAGCGAGCGCTCGGGGAGTCGCCCACGCACACCACGGAGAACGCCGTACGGCCACCGGAGGTGAGCTGCGAGAGGTGCTTGGCTTGCTCGCGCGTCGGCGACCCGGAAAGGAACGCGATCATCGGCGAGCACACCGCGGCGGCGCCGGCCTGGCGACCCTGGAGGACGCCTCGGACGCCGAGCTGGGAGAGCACCTGGCTAATCCGCGCCTGGCCGTTGTCGACCTCGGCGAGCAGCTCGTCGAGGTCGGTGACCTGGCGGGCGCGCCCGGTGTCGAGGTCGGCGAGGTGATCGCCGAAGCCGACCATCACGACGTCGAGGTCGTCGGACCAGGCGTGGGTGGTCAGGTCCATCGCCATCGCCATCGCCACCTCGCGGGCGACGTTGACGTCGCCACCGACGGCCACCAGCCCCGGTGCCAGCTCGAGGTCGACGAGGATGTCGAAGCCGTGCGTGGTCGCGATGTTGACCAGGCTCGGGTACGGCGCCGGGACGCCGGCGCCCGGAAGCATCAGGTCGTCGGCGCGCAGCGACCAGGAGCGCTCGTCCTCGCCGACGGTCCACGGCGCATCGGGGCCCTCGGCGGAGGAGAGCAGGTGGAGCACGACCTGGTCGTCGTTGACGTAGACGAAGCGCACGTCGGGCATCGGCAGGCCGTGCGCGGATCGCATCTCGGCCAGGCTGCGCAGGGCGTTGTCGAGGAACTCGGCACGGCGGACGTCGGCCGCGGCCGCAAGTTGGGCGACACCCTCGCCGGGCTCGCCGAACGGGCCCCGCTGGGCGGTGAGCGCGCGGAGTGCGCCGGCCAGGATCAGGCCGCCGCCAAGCAGCAGCCAGTCGACGTCTGTCGCGGGAGCCTGGCGGCTCGGGCTACCGACCGCGTCGGAGCCGCCACCCACCTCGCTGCCGAGGGAACCGCCGACGGCGGCGTTGGGTTCCAGCCCGGTGCCGGGCTGACCGAGCACGGTGTCGCCGACACCGGCCGGTGCCAGCCGCGGCGTGGCGGGGGCGTGGACGAGGACACCCGGCCCCTTCGCGTCGGAGGGGAGCAGGAGCTGCCAGCCAGGACGAATCAGGTCGGCGTCGTTGTATCGGCGCCCATCGGGCTGGAGCCGGTTCTTGTTGAGGTCGTAGATCTCCTTCCACCGCAACCCGTCGCCAAGCGTGCGCTCAGCGATGTCCCACGTCGAGTCGTGGTGGCGGCCGTGCGGCGGCATCACCTCGTAGTGCTTGGTGCCCGTGGCCGTCTGGGTGGCCGGAGTGTCACCCACGACCGACACGTCACTCGCGGCCGCACCTGCCCGGTTGCTGTCGGTGGCGACGGCGCTGGTCGTGTCGCCGATCCGGCCAGACCGCGCCTCGTCCGCGGTCGCCGTGGCGGTCAGCCCGTGGGCCAGGCTCAGGCCGCCGCTCAGCATCAGCAGGCCGGCGACCAGTCGGCGGGCCAGCAGCTGCGACCCACCGCCGAGCAGCACGTTGCCGGGCATCCGGCCCTTGCGGATCGCCCGCCACTCGCTGAGGAAGCAAACCACGAAGTGCACCCACACGATCCAGACCAGCACCGCCAGCACGTTGATCACGAGCTCAGCGTTGACGTCGGCCGTGAGCCAGTCCTGGGAGGGACCGCTGCCGGGCAGGGGGTTGCCGACCAGCATCACCAGCGCCACCGGCACCCCGACCAGCAGCAGGAGCGTGCCGACGACGGCCGCGAGGCCGAGACCGACGTTGCGCTTGCTGGACCGCTCGTCGCGTGGCAGCTGGTCAAGGCCCGACTTGCGGGCCGCGGTCTGCGTGGCGGTGGTGGGTGTCATGCTGTGCTCCCTACGGGACGACGATCGCCTGGATCTCGGTCACCGGGATCTCGGTGGTCTGGGACTTGTCGAATGCGTTGAACCTGCTGAACGTGGCGCCGCCGTCGGCGGAGACATCGACCACCCAGTGCGCGGTCATCTTCACCGGGTAGGAGTTGCCGTCCTCATTGGCGGAGGACTGCTGGTAGCGGTACCAGCAGCCGGCCGGGTGGTCGACGCGGGTCTCGCCGCGCTGGGCCCGATAGCCGGAACCGGCACAGGTGATCCGCGGCGCCTTGCCCTCGCCGAGCGGCTCGACGAGCAGCCGCGCGACGTGCGCCCGCAGGATCACGGCCCCGGCGTCGACGGTGACCTCGTCGTCGGTGCCGTCGAAGAACGACACCCAGCCCCCCACACGCGGACGGGCGTTGGGTGACACGCCAGCGATCGGCGCGGGGATGGTGCCGTCCATGCTGGACAACGCCACCAGCACCTGCTGGTGCGGGTCGAGGGTGACGATCTTGTCGTCGGGGCCCTTCGCGACCAGGCCGACGGTGATCTTGATGCCGCCGGGCTCGAGCGCCTTGGTCTTCGGGTCGATCCCGGTCAGGCAGCGCTCCCAGTACCAGGTGTTGCCGTCGCGGTTCTCCAACCCCATCGCGTCGAGCTCGGCCTGGGTGAGCTTGTCGTTCCAGCAGCCCGGGACGTCGGACTTGCCGAGGATCTCCTTGGGGCTGCGGGTGTCGGTGCTGCCGGTGCCGCACGAGAGACCCAGGTAGCTGGGGGACGAAACCACCGCACAGTTGCCGGCGGACCCGACGTTGGTGCCGCCCGAGTCGGTCGCGTCACCGCTGCCGGTGGTGGTGTCGCCACCGCTGGGGGCCGGCCCGGTCGGCCCGGGAGGCGGTCCCGTCGGCCCCGGAGGCGGTCCCGTCGGCCCCGGAGGCGGTCCCGTCGGCCCCGGAGGCGGCGGCGGGTCGAAGTCAGCCTGCGCGGGCGACCCCACGAGCAGCATGCCGACCACGGCGACGGCTACCAAGGTCCTGGTCATCACGCCGCGCATCACCACGCGACTCCCTTCACTGGAACACTCGAGCAGTCGTTGCTTCCGTCCTCGGCGCGCTTGACCTTCCACGCACCTCCGGCCTTCTGCAGGTAGACGTTGATCGGGATGATCGACTTCCTGGTCGCCGGCAGGTGCGTGGCCCGCTTCTGGCCCCAGCCTCCTGACCAGACGCAGGCGGGCACGGTTGCCTTGGCGCCGGTGACCTTGACCGCGACCGGGGTCAGGGGGAGCGGGCCGGGGTAGTAGAGCCCGAACTCCTCCTGCACGTAGCCGGCGAAGCGGGCCGGGTCGCCGGTCACCGACGGCGCCAGCGCCTTCATGGACCGGTCGTTGGCGTTGACGGACTTGCCGAAGCCGGCGGCCCAGGCCCGGACCACCTTGACCTGGGGCATGTCCTCATAGCGGGACAGCGGGCGCTGGGTCGGCGTCGGGGTCGCGCTCTCCGACTCGGAGGGCGACGGCGACGGGGACGTGCTCGGCGCGGACGCGGGCTTCTCCGCCTTCGACTCGGACTGACCACAGCCGGCCAGCACCCAGGCCGACGCCGGTGGCCAGCAGGATCGCGGCAGCGCGCCGTGCCTGAGTCATCGGCGTGACTACCCCTTTTGTCGGCCGGTCCTGCCCCGTGGCCGGACCCACATCGCTTGAGATACCCGCCTCGAGGGTTGCCAAACCGGAATCACGAGGGTTCGGCGATGTCCCGAGAGCGCGGCACCGAGCGTGCCACACCTCGAGCCGGGCCACCAGTCCCGTGTGTCCCGCGCCGTCAGTCCTCGGCGACGTCGATGCCCTCGAAGGGCCGCGCGTTGGCGAACGCGCTCGCGGTGAAGGCGGCCGGGTGCACCATGCCGAGCAGGGTGGGCTCGATCTGGGTCTTCACGAACGTCCGCACGATCAGCCGCCGCCGGTCGGTGGACGACACGGGCAGCAGCGGGCGCACCCAGCGGCACTCGATCACGGCGGGGTTGTCGCGACGCACCTGGGCGCAGTAGTCCGCGACCCGCTGCGACACCTGCCGCTCGTCGAGCACCAGGTCGTCGGCGGTGACGTCCACGCCCTGCGCGCCGGCCCGCGACGCCTCCTCGGCGAACGCCACGGCCTGTCCGCGGGAGTTGAGCTGGCGGGAGCCGTCGATGCCCAGCCCGCCGAGCAGGAGCAGCATCATCGCGATCACCGGGACGGCCGGCGCCAGCGATCCGCGCTCGTCGCGTCGCCGGGACAGCCGGGTCACTCGAGCCCCCGGTTGGGGTCGAGCATGGAGGTGAACGAGGAGGTGGGGTGCACCGTGCCGGGTGCGCCGGGGAGTCCGATGTCTGAGAGCCCGTAGGTGCAGGTCGCCGTCACGGTGATCGGGCTGCCCATCGCGAACCGGCCGATCAGCTGCACCTTGAGCGAGCTCACGCAATCCGGGGGTGCCTGCCGGATGGCGTCGCGGACCGCGTCGGTGGCCTGCTGCCTGGCCTCCTCGTATGACCGCGCGTTGGTGGCGCTGCGGGCGCCGTCGCGGGTGCCCGAGTCGAGCAGTCCGTTGACCTGACCCACCCGGCCGTAGGCGAAGATCAGCCCGAAGATCAGCAGCAGGGCGGGTGCGATCATCGCCAGCTCGACCGACAGCGAGCCCCGCTCGTCGTCCCTGACGCGGTCCGGTCGGCTCATGGCGTCGTGCCGCTTCCGGCGAACCGCTCGACCGAACCCTCGGCGGTCTCGGTGACGGTCAGGTCCAGGAACGGGATCAGCGTGATCACGCGCCCGCGAACGGTCATCGTGGCGCGGCCGTCGGCCTCGTCGTACGTCGGCGTCGCCTGCGGGTCGATCAGCGCCTCACGGCCGACCGAGCTGGCGAAGTCCTCGGTGTTGCCGACCACCCGGGGCTTGATCGAGTCGTACGTCGCCTGGTCCTGGGCCAGCCGGAGCTGGCTCACGCCCTCGCGCGCGGACTGGATCGCGACGTTGCGGCCGTAGAAGAACAGGGCCGCCTGGATGCAGAAGAAGATCAGGAACAGGAACCCGGGAGCCAGGAACGACAGCTCGAGGGCGCTGACGCCACGCTCGTCCCGCCGGACCTGCCACCTCACGTCGTACAGCCGCCTAGCACCTGCTGCCGACGGGCTGGTTGGCGCAGTCGTTCAGCTTGCCGCTCTTGTCCTGGACGATGTTGAAGATGACGGCGCCGATGATCGACGCCGCGACCACGACCACCGCTGCGATCAGCGCCCACTCGAGGACGGTCGCGCCGTCCTCCTCCTTGCGTACCCGGTGGAACCGGGCGAAGGCGCCCCGCCCCATGATGATCGCCAGATCGGTCATTGGTCGTCTCCCTGTCTCAGCCGTGCTCAGTGCGTGTGTTGACGTGGTGCGTGTCGGTCCGGTTCCTAGGCCGCCAGCAGCTGCGAGACCGCTGGATAGCCGAGGAAGATCAAGAAGGCCGTGCTGATCAGCATCTGCGCGACCAGCATCGACTGGGACTTCTCCCCCTCCTCGCCCTCCGCCTGCGTGAGCTCGCGGCGTCGAAGCGTCGCCGCCCGGGCCGAGAGCGAGGACCGGATCTTCGCCCCGTCGTCGGCGGCCAGCATCAGTGCCCCCGACAGCTCCTCGAGCTCGTCCACGCCGATATCCTTCCCCAGATCGCCGAGGGCAACCCACGGGGTGACGCCGTACAGGCGGGCGTTGGCGAGGGCCTGCCGGATGCGGACCAGCGACCAGTGGTCGCCGACGCTGGCGGCGGCCAGCAGGGCCTCCGGGAGGCCACGGCCGCCGGCCAGGTTCATCGCCACCAGGTCCAGGAAGACGCCCACGCTGCGCCTGAAGTCGCGCCGCAGCCGGGTTGCCTCCGAGCGGAGCACCAGATCGGGAAGGAAGAAGCCGACCAGCGCGAACATCACGGCGGCCAAGGCCGGGATCGCGGCCGGCAGCGGGACGCCTCCGATCGTCATCGCGGTCCAGACGAACGGGCCCAGGAGGAACAGGCCGACTGCGGCCGCGACCTTGGTCGCGAGGTGCGTGCCGACCGTGCGGCTGACGATGTTCAGGTCCTGGCGCTGCCGACCGAGCTGCCAGCCGCGCTGTGCCGCCACCACCTCCACCCGGTCGGCGAACAGGGCGAACACGCCCTGGGCCCGGTCGCCGAGTCCCTCACCGACCTCGACGGCGCTCACCGTGTGGGTGGACATCGAGCGGGTGCCGGAGTTGATCCGCGACAACATGGTGCCGACACCGGGCTTCGGGCGCATCAGCACCCGGATCAGGGCGTAGATCCCGAGGCCGACGACAGCCCCGCTGAGGAGGGCGAGGATCACTGGGCACCTCCGGCGCGGGCGGCGCGGACCATCACGTCGGCGGGATCGTCGGACGCGTGCTCGAAGACCAGGAACCGCTCGGTCTTCGACGGCGCGGCGAGACTGCGCAGCCAGAGCAGGCCGAGCAGGAACAGCGCCGCGATGACCACCAGCACGAACTGGCCGGCAAGGGAGTTGTACGGCGCGACGTACTGCCGGTTGAAGACGGCGAGGCCGCCCATCATGCCAAGCACGATCAGCAGCACCAGTCGCACGCTGCGCCGGATGCTCCTGCGGCTGGCCTCGATCCGGCGCCGCATGTCGAGCTCCTCACGGGTGGAGGCAGCGAGCGCGGTCAGCACGTCGCGGAGACCAGGTCCGCGAAGCCGGGAGTTGAGCAACAGCGCCGCGCAAATCATGTCGGCGCTGGAGTCGTCGAGGTCCTCGGCGAACGCGGCCAACGCGTCCGGTAGCGGCTCCCGGATCCGGATCCGGTCGACCATCAGGTTGAGCGCCGGGCGGATCGCGGGCGCCGCGTTGGCGGCCGTCGCCGGGATCGCCTGCTCCAGGCCGACCGCGCCGGCGATGGTGTCGCGCAGCGACTCGGTCCAGCTGGCGAGTCCCTCGAGCCGCGCGATGGCCAGCTTCTCCACCTTCGAGCTGCCGGCGATCTTGTCCCAGAACGCGACAAGCAGGCCGATGCCGATGCCGGCCACGATCCAATGCGTGCCGAGCAGGGCCAGCAGGCCACTGGCAACCCCGAGCGTGAGGCGTCGACCACGTTCGCTCAGCGACGCGGAGCGGCGGCGCGGCCTGCCGGCCGGGCGTTCCGGGATGCCGACGAACGCCAGCACCGCGACGTACAGCCCGAGTCCGACGACGGCGCCGGCCAGCACGGCCATCGGCGCCTCCGGCGGCATCACGAGGGGGATCATCACGACCACCTGTTGATGATCTCGCCGGAGTACCCGTGCTGGACGAGGTCGTCGATGCAGGAGATCGGCGCGTGCGCGACGGCCGTGCCCGAGCCGTTCACGGCAAACACCTCACTCGAGAGCACGCGGCCGTCGACCCCCGTGACCTCACGGACGCTCTCGATGGCGCGGGTGAGGGTGCCGCCGGTCGTGTAGTCGTTGCGCTTGCGCATGAAGACCACGAAGTTGATCGAACCCGCGATCAGCATGTGGGTCGCCTCGACCGGAAGGTGCTCCTGGGCCTGCAGAGCGTACGTCGAGATCCGGTTGAACACCTCCATCGAGGAGTTCGCGTGAATCGTCGACAGCGAGCCGTCGTTGCCCTGGCTCATCGCGTTGAGCATGGTCACGATCTCGTCGCCGAGGACCTCACCGACGATCACGCGGCTCGGGTTCTGGCGCAGGCTGCGTCGTACCAGGTCGGCCATGTTGACCGCGCCGAGGCCCTCGGAGTTCGGCAGCCGCTCCTCGAACGCGACCACGTTGGGGTGCAGGTCCTCGAAGTGGTCGAGGCCGAGCTCGAGGGCCCGCTCGACGGTGATCAGCCGCTCGTTCGGGGTGATCTCGTTGGCGAGCGCCCGGAGCAGCGTGGTCTTCCCGGAGTTGGTGGAGCCGGCGATCATCACGTTCTTGCGGGCCCGGACCGCGGCGGTCAGGAACGATGACATCTCGGCGGACATCGTGCCGTTGGCGACGAGGTCCTCCATGCCGACCTTGCCCAGGCGCGAGCGGCGGATCGAGACGCTGGGCCTCGAGCACACCGACATCACGGCCGAGAGCCGCGACCCGTCGGGCAGGCGCAGGTCGAGCTGCGGGTTGGCGGTGTCGAAGGGGCGGGAGGCCAGGCCGACGCTGGAGGCCAGCACCTGGATCAGCTCGACCAGCTCCTCGTCGCTCTCGGCGACGGGTTCGGTGAGCTCCTCCCGGCCGTCGGCGTAGCCGACGAACACGCGGTCGCAGCCGTTGATGTCGACGTTCTCGACCTCGGGGTTCTGCAGCAACGGCTGGAGCCGGCCGACGCCGAAGAGCGCAGCATGGATCGCGGAGGCGAGTGCCTCCTCCGCCTCGACGCTCGGGGGCGTGCGTCCGAGCGTGATCTCGGCGCGGGCGTGGTCCTCGAGCACCTGGACGACGAGCGAGCGGGCGAACTGGCGCTCGTCCTCGGGCGACATCGGCGACCGGCCGAGCACCTCGTCGCTACGTCGCTGCTGGTTGAGCCGGTCGGCCACCTGGGCGCGGAGCATGCGGACCAGCTGCGGGTCGGCGGACATCTGGACGGTGTTCATCGTGCGCCCCTGCCTTCCCTGCTGCGTCGCGCGGCGCGTCGGCCGCGCCGTGGCGCGCCGTCCTGGCCGGGCAGCACCGGCGCCTCCTCGCCGCCCGGCGCGCCCTCGGGCGTGACCTCGCCGTCGTCGCGGGCCACGACGCCGGAGAGGTCCCGGTAGATCCGCTCGGCGGCCGTCCGGCCGCTCCGCGCGATCAGGCTTCGCTCCGGCCGGTAGACGGCAACGCCCTCGAACATCACCACGGCGCGGGGGTCGAGAGCGATCCCACCGTAGTCGGTCACCCAGTCGAACCCGCTCCTGATTGCCGCGGCCGCGCTCTGCCGGTCGCGCTCCTCATCGGGCGCAGCGACGCCGAGGATCCCGACCCGGACGCCATGGTCCTTGAGGGTCTCTCCCAGCGCGTCGAGCCGGCGGCGGGTGTGGAGGGCACTCCAGGCGGTGGCCCGGTACACGACGAGCAGCACGTCGGACTGCTGGATCAGTGGCAGGTGCTCGGAGCGGCTCTGCACCTGGCCAGCGTCGATGAACAGGTCGGCGCCGGGGATCCGCCTGAACACCTCGGCGAGGGTCGGCCAGAGCGGGGCGACGGCGAGCGCCTGCTCCGGGCCGGGCAGCCCGGCGAGCACCGGTTGACCGCCGACGGCCTCCTGGGTGTGCTGCTTCACGTTCTCGGGCGGCAGCCCGCGTCGCGCGGCGGGCAGCATCGAGAGCAGCCCCCGCTCGGGATCCATCGCCCGGCCGTCGGACCGTTGCAGCCGGAGAGCCACGTCGCCGCCGAGCGGGTCCGCGTCGAGGACGATGCTGTTCGCCGGCCACAGCGTCGCCAGCAGGAGCGTGGTCGTGGTGGTGCCGGGAGCTCCCTTGGCGGACATCACGGAGATGACAGCCATCGGCTACTGGCTCCTCTGCAGGTCCGGCCTCGGGACCGTGCCGTTCGGCAGGATCGTCATCGCGAGGTTGCCGGAGGAGGCGAACTCCGCGACGTCGCCCGCGTCGGTGTCGCTGATCAGCACGGTCACGTTGCGCTGGTCGGCGCCGCGGCCGCCGCCGACGAACACCACCCGGGCGGACTCGACGACGGTGTCGCCGCCACTCAGCCCGCGCGGCGATCCGCTGCCCTCGGACGTGCCCGACACGTAGTAGAGCCGCACGACGTCGTCCGGCTTCGGGACCTCGCTGGTGCGCTGGTTGGGATCGAGCATCACGCCGACGAGCTGGGCACCGTTGGGGATCTGGCTCGCGTTGGTGAACATGTTGCGATTCAGGAGCGTGCCCTTCGGCACGGTGACCGTCGACCGGCTGCCCACGAAGAACTTCCGCGAGTCGGCCGTGATCAGGTACCGCGCGTCGGCGGCCACGGAAGTCTCCACGAAGTCGGCCGCCGACACGGTCTTGCCGATCGGGATGTCGTCGGCCGCGACGAGGGCCGAGACCCGGTCGCCGCTGCGGAACGCGATCAGCGCGCTGCCCAGGGCCCCCAGCAGGATCAGGAGGACCGCGAGCGCCGCCAGCGCGGGGCGTCGGTCACGCCGGGCGACCGGGAGCCGCCCGCGGGCCTGCTCGTTGCCGTGGCCTTCGGCCATCAGTGCGATCCCTCCATGTGTGCCGACTGTCGTCATGCACCGAGGGGCGGCCAAGCACCGTCACCCCGGCCCGCGCTGTTCCCGAGTCCGGCACGTTGCACCGTTCCGAGGGCGTTGTTCCCGCGTGGGTCAGTAGCAAAACATGATCGGCGCCGCTCGTGCGGCTCGGGGGGGACATCGTGGTGCGACCGGCGCCGCGGCCCGTCTCAGCCGACGGTGACGCCGACGGCGTTCGACGCCTCCCTGGTCGTCGGGTCGAAGACCCGGAACTTCATCCCGCCCGAGCGCGAGGTGATCACGTAGGTCTCGAACGCGCCCACGCGCACCTGGGCCTGGACGTCGGCGAACGGGACCCAGGCGTCGTTCTCCTTGCGCTGGACCTGGAGCGAAACGTTGTCGGCACCCGGGTATCTGCCCGTCAGGTTGATCCGCTCGCCCGGTCCGACCTGCTCGGGTGTCGCGGACAGCTTGATCTTTTCCTTGGGCCTGGCCGGCTTCGACGTCCGGGCGGCGCTGGGCTCCTCGGACGGGGAGGGAGACCCGGACGTCGTGAGCGCCCTGGTCGGGAGCGTGCTCGGCGACGCGTCGGGCTGGGAGCTCGAGTGGGCCGCGGGCGTGTCGTCGCTGAACCCCAGTGCCTTCACCATGATGAACACGCCGATCGCGATCACCACGCCCACGCCGACCGCGACCACGACCACCTTGAGGAAGGCGTCGACGAGCTGGCGGCGCTGGTCGTCGCGCACTGCTCCCCCTCGGGTCCGTGTCGATTGCTCCGACGCAAGCCTAGGTGTCGCCCGGCACGGGTACGTGACGCGTCCCGGTCCCCGAGCCGATCGCAGCGGTGCGCTCAGCGCTCGTCGCGGGTCGCTTTCAGCGCCTTCCAGCCCCAGGTGCCGAGGACGCCGGCGATGGCCAGGTTGACCACGATCAGCACCGAGTGCGCGACGTAGTAGCCGGTCGGGCGGTCCTCCTCGGTGGTCGCCAGCGCCTTGGTGAACTGGGCATAGGTCACGACGTTCCAGACCGCGACGCCGAGCAGGAAGACCGCGTGCTTGCGCTGGAACCTCATCGCGGGGTCACCACGATCCGGGCGCCGTGGCGCGGGACGCTGGTGATGTTGCGGACCTTGGGGACGTCGGTGGAATCCGGTCGCACGGTCACGTCGTACGACGAGAGCACCTCGCGCAGGACCGCGACGCCCTCCATCAGCGAGAAGCCGGCCCCGATGCAGCGACGTACGCCACCGCCGAACGGGAGCCATGTGTTGGGTGGCAGGTGCCCGCCGACGAACCGCTCGGGCCGGAACGCGTCGGGCTCGGGATGGTTCTCGGGGTCGGCGTGGGCGAGGATGATCGACGCCGCCGACGGTGACCCCGGCAGGCAGGTCGATGCCGCCGACCGTGGCCGGCTTGATCAGGTGTCGGACCACCATCGGGATCACCGGGTGGAGCCGCATCGCCTCCTTGAGCACGGACTCGAGGTAGTCGTCGTCACCCGTGAGCGCCGCGGTGCGTGCCTTGGCCAGCTGCGCCGGGTCCCTGCCGACCTCGTAGAGGGCCCACGACAACGCGGTCGCGGTCGTCTCGTGACCGGCGAGCAGCAGCGTGACCAGCTGGTCGCGGAGCTCGTCGTCGGTGAGCCCGCCACCGCCCCCTGTCTCCGTCGACTCGGTGTCGCGGACCCGCAGCAGTGCGGAGAGCACGTCGGTGCGCTCGGCGAGGTCGGGCGCGGCCCGGCGCTCCGCGATCTCGGCGTAGATCACGCGGTCGAGCCGCTCCTGGTTCTCCACCGTGCGTCGCCAGGGCCCGACGCTCTGCAGCCGCGGCAGGCCCCAGCCCAGGAAGACGAGCGGGTGGATGTTGACCGTCCGGTTGACCACGGCCGCAGCTCGGCGAGCCGCTGCTCGTCGGTGACGCCGAACACCACCTGGAGGATCACCTCGAGGGTCAGCGCGTTCATCCGGTCGAGTGAGCGGAACTCCTCACCGGCGCGCCAGGTGCCGACCTCGGTCTTCGCCAGCCCGGTCACGACCTCCTGGTAGCCGCGCAGCGCGTGCCCGTTGAACGCCGGCATCAGCAGCTTGCGGGCCCGCTTGTGCGTCGCGCCGTCGACGAGCAGCAGCGAGTGCTCCCCCATCACCGGGCCGAGGATCGCGTTGCCCTTGCCGGCGTGGAACGTCGCCGGGTCGCCGGCGAAGATCTCCTTGACCACGTCGGGCTTGTGGAACACGACGAGCCAGCGGCCCTCCGGGCAGCAGCCGCAGCGAGAACACGTTGCCGTAGCGCCGCTTCATCGCAGGCACGAACTGGTGCCGGAAGCCGAGCAGTCCGACGCTCTGGACCAACGCGGGCACCCGCGGGCCCGGCGGGAGCATGTCGGCGGTCAGCTTCGGCCCACGCCCTCTGGGGATCGGGCGCATCTTCTCGAACCGTTCCTGGGTGACCGACATCGGCAGCCTCCTCGGGGTCTCTCACATACTACGAGTACGCCGCGACGTGCTGCACCGGCCCGGTCGTGTACGACGGCACCGGGTCGTCGTGGTGCGACGAGCAGGTGAGCCGGTGGGCGTCGCCGAGCGTCCGGGTCACCTGCACCTCGTGCAGGTCGCCGTCCACCTCGAACCGCGCGAGGCCCCCGGCCCAGGAGTCCAGGCGCAGCGCGTCGACCTCCCACACGTCGAGCGCGCGTCGTACGGCGAGCTCGGCGGCCTGCACCGGCATCGTGAACGCCGCCCGCCCACGGAGGTGGTCGGGCGTGATCCGGCCGGCGAGGTGCGCGTCGGCGATCGCGGGAGCGACCTCCGGGGTCGACCCGGCCGTAGCCGAGACCGGCGCCGAGCACGAGCAGGTTGGCCGCGAACCGGTCACCGCCGAGGTGCGAGATCTCCCACGTCTGCGCAGGATGGGTGCGGCTGAGCGCGGCCGCGACCGGACGCCCGCGTTCGGCGCAGCAGGCGTCGTGCCGGCCGTGCGTGCACACGCAGAAGAGAGTCTCGGCATGCTGCTCGAGGCCCGGGCGACCGTCCGGCGCCGAGCGCCTCGAGGTCGAGGTCGAGCACGTCGTGGTGGCTGTCCAGCAGCGTCGGTCTCCACCCACGATCCCCGGGCCTCGGCGCCGGGCGGCGAACACCCGCACGCCGTCCTGTCCGCGCTGCCGGTGCCGGCGCACCAGCAGGATCCGCACACCGGTCGACGTGCTCCGGCGCCGCAGGCCGGCGAGCAGGTTGCCGGGCAGGGCCGCGTCGCGCAGCGCGACCTGGCCCCAGGGTCCCGGGTGCTCGACCAGCAGGAAGGCGGGCACACGGGTGGCGGTGCCCGACCAGCTGGTCGTCACGGAGCAGGCTGGCCGTCGCGCACCGGTACGCGCGTCGGTCAACCGACGACCTCGAGCAGCCCCTCGCGAACCAGTCGCCGGCACAGGACCACCCGGCTCTGCGGGTCGAGCGGTCGGTGAGGTCGGCGGGCACCAGCTCGGGCAGGTCGCGCAGCGCCTCGAGTGCCGGGCGCACCCAGCCCGGGAACGTCACCGTGCGGTCGCCGAGCAGGAGCGTCGACGCGGCCGTCGGCGGCGGCCGCGAGCCGCATCGGGTGTCCGGGCCGGCGCCGCAGTGGCGTGTCGTCGGCGACGTCGTCGAGCACCAGCCGGTCGCGCAGGCCACCGCGCAGCCGGGAAGGGCGGTCGGACGAGAACCGGCGTACCTGCTCTGCCGCGGCCGCCTCGACGTCGACCGTGCTGAGCGCCTGGGCGAGCCGCTTCGAGCCGGGCGGCGAGTCCGTCGGCGAGCAGCTCGGGGTCGTCGAGGTAGCCGGCGGGCAGGTGGTCGTCGCCGCCCTCGAGCTCAGCCTGTACCACACGGTCGACCAGGTCGCGCCAGGTCAGCTGGTTGATCCCGATCGTCACGTGCAGCGACGCGGTGTCCTGGGCGCGCGCGGCGTGGGGGGTGCCGGTCGGCAGGTACATCGAGAGCCCGGGCTCGAGCAGCACCTCGCGCCGCTCGCCGTCCTCGTGCACCTCCCACAGCTTGGTGCCGTGGGTCTGGAACACGAACACGTCGTGGCTGTCGGAGTGCACGTCGAAGCCCTGCGAGCCGGGCGGCGTGAGGTAGGCGTTGGCCTGGCACGGGTGGCCGAGCTCGGCCTCGAGCTCGGCGCAGAGGTCGATCAGCGGCGGCCAGTACCGCTGCAGCCCCTGGAGGACGACGGAGGCGCCGCTGCTCGAACAGGTCGAGCACCTTGCGTGCGTCGAGCAGCCCGGTCATCGGCTGCCCGGCCTGGCTCGCAGAGCGGGTGAACCGCGAGGCCGGCAGCACCGCGCCGTCCTGCGCCAGGCGTACGGCGGGCGTGCGGATCGCCGACGAGGTCAGCAGCCGGTCGACGTCGTCGAGGCAGAGCAGCCCGACCAGCAGGTCGGGGTCGGTCTGGTGGAGGTGTACACGGGACGCCCAGACCTTCGCGCGGAAGGTCTGGGCGTCACCGCTGAGCAGGTCGAGAGCCGACAAGATGTCTTCTGGGCGTCTCTCAGGCGTCGGTGCCGTCGGCGTCGCCGGCGTCGCCGTCGGTGGTGTCGGTCGAGTCACCGTCGGTGCCGTCCGCGTCGCCACCGTCGGTGCCGTCCGAGTCGCCGCCATCGGTGCCGTCGGCGTCGCCACCGGTCACGGCGGACGGGTCGGGGACGCTGCTCTCGATGTCGCCGTCGCTCAGGGGCTCTTCCGGAGTCGTGGTCATGCCAGTTCCTCTCACTCGATGGCGCCGGTCGGCGCGGGTTGCAGGAGCGGGCCCCGGGACTGCGGGGCGCGGACCAGTCTGGTCAGTCTCGCGCCGGCCGCACAACAGCTCACACACCCTTTCGGGGGGCGAGACCCCGGCTCACTCCAACAGGCCCGTGCGCCGGGCGATCGCCGCCGCCTCGGTGCGGCCAGCGGCACCTAGCTTGGCCAGGATGTTGGAGACGTGGACACTCACCGTCTTGGTCGAGATGAACAGCTGCTTGCCGATCTCGCCGTTGCTGCGGCCGTTGGCGACCAGGGCCAGGATCTCGAGCTCGCGTGGGGTGAGCTGCTCGTCACGGGTGGAGGCCCGGCTGCGCTGCGGGGCGCGACCGGCGGCCCGGAGGTCGTCGAGGAGCGGTCGGGCCCCCAGCCGCTGTGCCGTGGCCCGGGCCCGGTCGCCGAGGAGCCGTGCCTCGGCGTCAGGTCGCCCGCTGCGTGCAGCACCACGGCCAGCCGGGTCTGCGACCGTGCGACCTCGTAGACGTGGCCCATCGCCTCGAAGCCGGCCAGGTCGGCACGGCAGGCCTCGACCAGCTCCTCCTCGGAGGGCGCGTCGATGCCGGCCAGCCAGCGGAACCGGAGCTGCTCGGCGCGCAGCCGTAGCACCCAGGCCGCACCCTCGGGACCCCACTCGTCGCCGACCTCGCGCAGGTGCCGCAGGTGGTCTCGCCGCCCTGGACCACCTGGTCCACCTGTGCGGCGACGCGCGCGCGGATCTCGGCCGACTCGTCGGCGATGCCGTGCGCCAGCGCACCGACTGTGACCGCGGAGATGCGCACGCGGGCGTGGAAGAACTCGCGCCAGATGCGGGTCGAGGGTCGCCCACCAGGTCGTCGTGCTCGGCGAGCGCGGCGTCGCGGTCGCCGGCCAGCGCGTGCAGCTCGATGGTGGGCGGGCCGGCCGTGATCGGGACCAGCCCCTCCTTCTCCCAGAACGGCCGCGCAGCCGGGTGGCCTCGAGGCGGGCCGCGGTCTCGCCTCGCCCCGCCTGCACAGTCAGGCGGCCGGCGGCGAACATCGCCTCGGGTATCGGCGGCGGCACCTGGCCGGTGAGGTCGGCGAGCTCGACCACCGTGTCCCAGTCGCCGAGCAGGAACGCCACCTGCTGGCAGGCGAGTCGTGCGTCGAGGGCGTAGGGCGACCACGGCTGGCCCAAGCGTGTCGGCCCGGCGTACGGCCCGCTCGAACGCCTCCCGTGCCGCGACGTAGTCGGCGTGGTCGAAGTGCCAGCGGCCGAGCAGCCAGATCGCCCGGACCTCGGTGGTCGTCGCGCCGGCCTGCGCCGCCACGGTGGCGACGTTGCGGATCGCCGCCTCGATGTCCTCGTCGCTCTCGCCGCCGGCCCGACGCTGGATGCCGGCGAGAGTGGTCAGCACGTCGCTGCCCAGGCGCGGCTGGTCGAGCGACTCGGCCATCGACAGCGCCTCGACCGCGCTCTCGCGCGCCATGGCGAAGTCACGCATCGCGTCGAGGGCCCGGGCGTGCATGTGGAGGGCGCGCGCTCGCAGCGACGACGGCTCGTCGGGTATCAGCCGCAGCGCCTCGGCTGTGAAGTCGCGCGGGTCGAGCCGGCTCTCCGTGTAGAGGATCGCCGGGACCATCGCGACCAGCAGCTGCCCCCGCCAGGCGGGAGGCGCGTCGGCGGGGAGTCGTTGGAGCAGGCTCTGCGCCAGCGACAGTGACCGCGGAGCGTTGCCGGCGATCAGCAGCGCGTCGACGGCCCTGGTGCCGAGGGACGCCAGGTCGACCGCCACGCTCCTGCGGGAAGGCGGGGTCGGCGAGCAGCTCGAGCGCCGCCTCGTAGTGCCGGGCCGCCTCGTCGGGACCGCCGACCGACATCGCCTCGTCGCCGGCGCGGATGCTGGCGTCGAACGCCGTGGCGAGGTCGTGGGCCGCCCGGGCGTGCCGGGCCAGCTCCGCGGCGGTGCCGTGCGCGCGGTCGCCGGCGAGCGCGGCGGCGTACGCCGCGTGCAGCCGCGCCCGCTCGCCCGGGAGCAGGTCGTCGTAGACCGCCTCGGCGAGCAGTGCGTGCCGGAACGCGTAGGAGTCGCCGCTCGCCGGCACCAGCACGTTGTGGCCGATGGCGTCGCGCAGCGCCGACGTCGAGTGCCTCGGGCGTGACGTTGCCGCTGGCCGCCAGCAGGTCGTGGGTGACCCGGCGGCCGGCGACGGCGGCGGTGCGGACGACCTGCTGGGCCTCGTCGCCGAGCTGGTCGAGGCGCACCAGCAGCAGCTCGGCGAGGTCGTCGGGCAGCGACTGCGCCAGCCGGGTCGCGCCGACCAGCTCCTCGACGAAGAACGCGTTGCCGTCGGCGCGCTCGACGATGCGCGCGATCTCGGCCTCGGTCAGCGGCGTCGGGTGGAGCTGCTGGACCAGGGCGCGGACGTCGTCGGACGGCAGCGGGTTGAGCTGCATCCGGGCGACGCCGGGGATGCGGGCCCACTCGGCGGCGACCTTGCGCAGCGGGTGGCGGCGGTGCAGGTCGTCGCTGCGGTAGGACGCCACGATCGCCACCTCGGGCTCGAACGGCCGCGAGAACAGGAAGCTGAGCAGGTCGCGGGTCGACCGGTCGGCCCAGTGGGTGTCCTCGATCACGAGCAGCAGCGGCTGCTCGGGCGCCGGCCGCGTCGAGCAGCGCGTGGACGGCGTCGTACAAGCGCGCCGCGGTCGACCGCGGCGTCGGCGGCGGAGTCGGTGGTCGGGCTCGCTGCCGGAGAGCAGCCGGCGGCCGGGGCGGAGCCGCCCGAGCGCCGGGTGGCGCTCGGCGATCGCGTCGACGAGGGCCGGGGAGTCGGTGGCGAGCCGGCCGATCACCTCGGAGAACGGCAGGTAGGGCAGGGCGCTGTCGCCGAAGTCGAGGCAGTGCCCGGCGACGACCTGCCAGCCTTCGGTGAAGGCGAGGTCGCGCAGCTCGGTGAGGAGCCGGGTCTTGCCGACGCCGGCGTCGCCCGCGAGCAGGACCGCCCGCACCGGGTCGAGGCCGTGGACCGGGCGGATGCCGAGCAGTCGCGGCCAGAGTGGTCAGCTCGTCGCGCCGGCCGACGAGGGGCCGCGCGCTGGACGTAGAACCGGGCAGGAGGGGCACGTCCACCATTGTGGTGGTCGGTACCGACTCCTGCCCGGCTCCCGGGGGGCTGTCCTGCTGCCTGTCGGCCGCGAGCGCGGCAGACGTGGTCGCCATCAGGCCGCGCGCCGTGCGCGGCGAGCGCTCGGCAGGTGCGGCAGGAAGCGGTGGTGCGCGGCGTTCAGGGGGCGTGTACGAGCGGCGGAGCAGCTCGCGGCGGTAGTCGCTCTGGACCTTGGCGTAATCGGTGTTGTACATCTCGGGCTCCTCATCTGGTTGTTGCGATGAGTAGAGACTCGCTCCCTGAGGTAGGCCCGGACATCGGGCAGATGCCTTATCTCTGCCTGAGCCGGTCTTAGGCACCTCAGACGGTCGAGCCGGAGACCTCCGCGACCAGCGGGACACCCGGCCGGTAGGCGAGGTGGAGGTACGACGGCGCGTCCAGCACCACGTAGTCCGCGCGCGACCCCACGGCCAGCCGCCCGACGTCGTCGCGGCCGAGCGCGAGGGCGCCTCCGGCGGTCGCCGACCACAGCGCCTCCGCCGGGGTCATCCGCATCTCGCGCACCGCGAGCGCCACGCACAACGGCATCGAGCTGGTGTAGCAGGAGCCCGGGTTGCAGTCGCTGGCCAGCGCCACCCGCACGCCGGCGTCGACCAGCGCCCGGGCGTCGGGGTACGGCGAGCGGGTCGAGAACTCGACGCCGGGCAGCAGGGTCGCGATGGTGCCCGAGTCGCGCAGCGCGGAGACGTCGTCGTCCGCGAGGTAGGTGCAGTGGTCGACCGCCACCAGGCCGAGCTCGCAGGCCAGCCGGACCCCGGGGCCGGGGCCGAGCTGGTTGGCGTGCAGCCGCCCGCCGAGGTCTCGCTCCCGACCGGCGAGCAGGATCGCCCGGGCCTGGTCCGCGTCGAAGGCGCCGGTCTCGCAGAACACGTCGATCCAGCGCGCGTGCGGTGCGGCCGCGTCGAGCATCGCGCCGGTCACCAGCGCGACGTAGCCGGCCGGGTCATCGGCGTACTCCGGCGGCACGACGTGGGCGCCGAGGAACGTGGTGTCCTCCGTGAACTGGCGCGCGACCGCCAGCCCGCGTGCCTCGTCGAGCACCGTGAGCCCGTAGCCGCTCTTGATCTCGACGCTCGTGGTGCCCTGTCGGCGCATCTCGGTGACGTGGCGGGCGACGTTGGCGGTGAGCTGCTCGTCGGTCGCCGCGCGGGTCGCGGCGACAGTGGTGCGGATGCCCCCGGCCGCATAGCGCTCACCTGCCATCCGGGCCGCGAACTCCTGCCCGCGGTCGCCGGCGAAGACGAGATGGCTGTGCGAGTCCACGAAGCCCGGGACCACCGCGCGGCCACCGACGTCGTGCGCCTGGTCGGCCGGCGGCGCCTCCCGCGACGGGCCGACCCAGGCCACCCGGCCACGCTCGACCACGAAGGCGGCGTCGGGCCGGGTGTCCACGGCGGCCACGCCGGGCTCGGCGCGGCAGGTCGTCAGCTCGCCGATGCCGGTGACCAGGAGGGATGTCATGCGGCCATCCTGCCGCGTACGACGGCACGCCCGGTGAGGACTCGACGGGTGGTGTTCACCTGCCGACGGCTCCGATCGCGGCGTCGAGCTCGGCGCCGATCCGGGGGTGGTCGTCGGGCGTGTACACGACCTGCCCGCCGACCACGACGTGCCGCACGTCGGCGCCGGTCGCCGCGTACACGACGGTCTCGAGCCCGCGGCCGGTGCCGGCGGTGCGGGGCGTGTCGGTGGCGACCGTGACCAGGTCGGCGCGCTGGCCGACCGCGATCGAGCCGGCATCCGGGAAGCCCAGGCTGGCGTGGCCGCCGGCGGTCGCCGCGTCGAGCAGCTCTTCGCTGCTCCAGTGCCCGCGCCGCTGCGTGGCCAGCCGCTCGTCGAGCTCGACCGCGCGCATCTCCTCGAACAGGTCGATCACCGCGTGGCTGTCGGAGCCGAGCGTGAGCCTCGCGCCCGCGTCGTGCAGCGCCCGCGAGGGTCCGATGCCGTCGCCGAGGTCGCGCTCGGTGGTCGGGCAGAAGCAGGCATAGCTGCCGGCCTCGCCCAGGAGGTGCACGTCGGCCGAGGACAGGTGGGTCGCGTGCACGGCGGTGGTCCGAGGGCCGAGCGCGCCGCTGTCTGCGAGGAGCCGCGTGGGACTCACGGAGTGCTTCTCCCGGCAGGCGTCGTTCTCGGCGACCTGCTCGGAGACGTGCACGTGCAGCGGCACCCGACGTGGCCGTGCCCAGTCGGCCACCTGGCCGATCTGGTCGCGGGGCACCGCGCGCACCGAGTGCACGGCAGCCCCGATCACGACGTCGTCGGTCTCCGCCATCCCCGCGGACACCGCGAGCTCGTCGACGCGGGTCGCCCAGCGCAGCGCGTGGCCGTCGCTGTAGCGCACCTGGACGCCCTGCGGCTTCTCGCCGAAGCCGCTGGAGAGGTAGCAGGTGTCGAGCAGGGCGATCCGGATGCCGGCGTCGCGCGCGGCGCGGACGAGGGCGAGGCCCATCTCGTTCGGCTCGTCGTACGGCGTGCCGTCGGGCTGGTGGTGCAGGTAGTGGAACTCGCCGACGGTGGTGATCCCGGACGCGAGCATCTCCCGGTACGTCGTGCGGGCGAGCGCGTAGTAGGTGTCCGGGTCGAGCCGGCCGGCGACCTCGTACATCTGGTCGCGCCAGGTCCAGAACGACCCGCGCTCGCGCTGGGTGTGCCCGCGGAGGGCACGGTGGAAGGCGTGGCTGTGACAGTTGGCGAGACCTGGGATCGTCAACCCAGCAAGGCGTTGTGCCTCCTCCGGTCGACGTCGGGCGATGCCTCCTCCGGTGGTCGAGCTGCCACCTCCGGTGGTCGAGCTTGTCGAGACCACTCGACCTTGGTGAACCGGCCGTGCTCGACCTCGACATGGACGTCGTCGTGCACCGAACCGTCGACGTACGCACGCTCGAGGAGGTACGACGCCGCGGCGTTCATCCGGCGAGCTCGCGCAACGTGGCGGCGAGGGCCTCGACGCCGGCCAGACAGTCGGCCATGGGGGCGTGCTCCTCGGGTGAGTGACTGATGCCGGTCGGGTTGCGCACGAACAGCATGGCGGTCGGGATGCCCGCGGCCGAGAGGATGCCTGCGTCGTGGCCGGCCATGGTCGGGATCACCGGAACGCCACCGAGCACCAGGGAGAGCCGCCCGGCCAGGTCGGAGTCGAAGGTCACCGCCCCCGACACGGACTCGTCGGTGACGGTGAGCCGCGTGCCGTCGCGTCCGGCGCGCTCGGATCCCTGCCGGGCGATCGCGTCGACCAGGGCCTCGAGCTGCTCGTCGGACTCGCACCGGGCGTCCAGCCAGGCCGTCACCCGCGACGGGATGGCGTTGGTGCCGTTGGGGGCGACCTCGACCCGGCCGAACGTGGCCCGCTGGCCGGCCTACGCGGGCCTGCTTGTTGGCAGCCAGCGCGGTCATCGCGTAGGTCAGCATCGGGTCGCTCCGGTCCTCCATCCGGGTGGTGCCGGCGTGGTTCGCGGCGCCGGTGAAGTCGAAGCGGAACCGGCCGTGCGGCCAGATCGTGCTGGCCACGCCGATCGCGGCGTCGCGGTGCACCAGGTCGCGTCCCTGCTCGACGTGAAGCTCGACGAAGCAGCCCACACCGTCGAGGATCGCGCTGCGACCGAGCTCGGGGTTGATCCCGCTTGCGGACATCGCGTCCGCGAGCGCGACGCCGTCCCGGTCGCGGAGCTCACGGGCGGCCTCCGGGGTGATCGCGCCGGCGGCGAGACGCGAGCCCAGGCAGGCGATGCCGAACCGGCTGCCCTCCTCCTCCACGAAGGCCCCGATCCCGATCCGACGGCTCGGCGCGAACCCCTGCTCGCGCAGGAGGTCGACAGCCGCCAGCGCCGTGACCACGCCCAGCGGCCCGTCGTACGCGCCGCCGTCGAGTACGGAGTCGAGGTGCGAGCCGGTGAGAACGGCGCCCGGCTCGGCCTCCCAGGGCGACCACCAGGCGACCGCGTTGCCGTTGCCGTCGTGCTCGACCTCGAGGTCGCGACGGGCACACTCGTCGAGGAACCAGGCGTGGCACTCCCGCTCCGCGGACCCGAAGGGCTGCCGGAAGTAGCCACGGCTGCGCGCACTCCGGCCGACGGGCGCCAGGTCGGTCCACATCTCCTCGAAGCGCATGTCAGCCACGTCCGGCAGGATCGGTGGCATGGAGTTCCAGGACGTCGTACGCCGGCGCAGGATGGTGCGCAACTACGCCGAGCGACCGGTCGAGCGTGACGTGGTCGACCGCTGCCTGCGCAACGCGACCCGGGCACCGAGCGCCGGGTTCAGCCAGGGCTGGGCGTTCCTGGTGCTCGACACCCCCGGCGACGTGCGCCGCTGGTGGGAGGTGAGCACCGACCCCGAGGACCTGGCGGCACCGGACGACTGGCTCACCGGCATGATGCGCGCGCCCGTGGTCGTGGTGCCGTGCTCGAGCAAGACCGCCTACCTTTCCCGCTACGCCCAGCCGGACAAGGGCTGGACCGACCGCGACGAGGCGCGCTGGCCGATGCCGTTCTGGCACATGGACGCGGCGATGGCCTCGCTGCTGATCCTGCAGACGGCCGTCGACGAGGGCCTCGGCGCCTGCTTCTTCGGCGTACCCCCGGAGCGGGACGCCGCGGTGCGCGCGGCCTTCGGCATCCCCGACACGTTCGACCCGGTCGGCGTGGTCACCATCGGGCACCTGGCCGACGACGCCGGCAACCTCGGCTCGCCCCGCACGCGCCGCCGGCTCGGCCTCGACGAGGTCGTGCACCGGGGACACTGGGACGACTGACACCCCGTCAGTCCACCGGTCCCGCGCCCGACGCGCAATGACCACCCGGGGCGGGTCGTCTCGGGAACGAGACGGGCGCCATCCCCTAGCCTCACCCCATGGGAGGCAGTACGACGTCCGTGCGCCCGGCCGACTTCGCGGAGGTCCGCGACCGGACCGTCGCCAAGCTGCAGGCACTGGTCCGGATCCCGACCGTCTCCCACGTCGATCCCGGGCAGCGCGACGAGGCGCCGTTCGTCGCGTTCACCGAGGAGCTTGCCCGGCAGTTCCCGCTGCTGCACGAGCACCTCGAGCTGACCCGGATCCCGGGTCACGCGCTGCTGTTCCGGTGGCCGGGCGCGAGCGCCGAGCGACCGGTGGTGCTGATGGCCCACATCGACGTCGTACCGGTCGACGAGGACGCACCCTGGCAGCACCCCGCCTTCGAGGCGCGGATCGTCGACGGACAGCTCTGGGGACGCGGCACGCTCGACGACAAGGGCTGCCTGGTCGGCATCGCGGAGGCGGTGGAACGTCTGCTGGAGAAGGGATTCCAGCCCGCTCAGGACATCTGGCTGTCGTTCGGCAGCACCGAGGAGGTCTCGGGCGACACGGCCGAGCTCGCCGTCGCGGAGCTGCGCTCACGGGGTGTCGAGCCGTGGTTCGTGCTCGACGAGGGCGGCGCCGTCGCCGCCGACGCGTTCCCGGGGATCAAGCCGCCGCTGGCCGTGGTCGGCGTCAGCGAGAAGGGCACCACGACGCTCGAGCTGCGGGTCGACGGCCGTGGCGGACACGCGTCGACGCCGGTGCGCATGGACGCGACCGCCCGGCTGGCCCGGGCGATCGTGCGCCTGGACGCCAGCCCGTTCCCGGCATCGATCCCGAGCCGACGCTCGAGATGTTCCGCCGGATCGCCCCGCACGCGCCGCGCCCGCTCCGCGCCCTGATCGGCCAACGCCGCGCGGCTGCGTCCCGGCCCTGACCCGCGCCCTTGTCGCCGCCGGTCCGGAGACTGCGGCGCTGACCCGCACCACGGTCGCGGTGACCACGCTCTCCGGGTCGCCGGCCCACAACGTGATCGCGTCGACCGCGCGCGCCGGAGTCAACGTCCGGGTGCTGGTCGGCGACACCGTCGCGTCCGTCGTCGCCCACGTCACCAAGGCGATCCACGACAAGCAGGTCACGATCAGCGTCGTCGAGGCCGGCGAGGCCAGCCCGGTCTCCCCCGTGGACGACGACGCGTTCCGGCTGCTGGAGTCCACGATCGCCGAGGCGTTCCCCGACGCGGTGCCCACGCCGTACGTGATGATGGCGCGCGACCGACTCCCGCTTCTTCACCGCGATCTGCCCCCGGGTCTATCGCTTCGCACCGTTCCGGATGACGAAGGCGCAGCGGCAGGCGATCCACTCCTACGACGAGCACATCGGCATCGACGACCTCGGCGACGGGACGCTCTGGTACCAGCGCCTGATCGAGAGGATCGCCTGATGGCCGAGACCACGCAGCCGGTGCGCAACCCGGTGGTGCCTGGGCTGGCGGCGATCGTCGGCTTCCTGGTCTGCGTCGAGCTCGCCAGTGGTGTGCTGCAGGGCTACTACACGCCGATCTTCCCGCAGATCGCCGACCACCTCTCGATCCGGGACGCCAGCGTCAACTGGTTCGAGGCGGCGCAGCTCGTCGTGTCCGCGCTCGTGGTGCCGGTGCTCGCCAAGCTCGGCGACCTGGTCGGCCACCGCAAGGTGCTGCTGCTCTCGACCGCGGTCACGGCGGTCGCGTCATGGGCCGTGGCGTTCGCGCCGACCTTCACCACGTTCCTCATCGCGTGGGCGATCCAGGGCTTCTACGTCGTGTGGCTGCCGCTGGAGGTCAGCATCATCCACCGGCGTACGGCCGACACCGGCGCCCAGGCGCGGCTGACCCGACGGTCCGCGGCGTACCTCGTGGCCGCGCTCGAGCTCGGCGTCATCGTCGGCGCGCTCACCAGCGGCGCGCTCGTCGAGAGCACCTCGATGACCGTGGTGCTGGTGCTGCCCGCGGTCGCGGTGACCCTTTGCTTCGCCGCGGTCTGGTACGGCGTGGCGGACACCGAGCCGGTGGCCACCGGACGCATCGACTGGACCGGCTTCGCCCTGGTCACGCTCGCGATCGCGATCCTCATGGGCGGGCTGATCCTGCTCCGCCTCGACGGCCCCGGGCAGCCTCGTCGCGTGGGCCACGATCGTGCTCGGGCTGTGCGCGTTCGTGCCGTTCGTGCGCGCCGAGCTGCGCCCAGCCGGAACCCCTGATCGACATCCGCCTGCTGGCCACGGCCGGACAGTGGCCGGTGCAGCTCACGGCGTTCCTGTTCGGGATGTCCGTGCTCGGCGCGCAGATCCCGCTGTCGACGTACGCCCAGACCGATCCCGAGGCGGGCGGCTACGGGCTCGGAGCCGGGCGCGAGCTTCGTCTCCGTGCTGATCGGCCTCTACGTGATCTCGCTGATCGCCGGCGCGCTGCTGCTGCCGTTCGCCTCGCGCGTGCTCGGCCCCCGCACCGCGCTGGTGGTCGCCGCGCTGCTGGTGGCGCTCGGCTACGCGCTCTGGATCCCGCTGCACGACAGCACCGGGCAGGCGCTGGTGAACATGGCGATCGCCGGCGTCGGGTCCGGCGCCCTGGTCGCGGCGCTCCCGGCCGCCGCCGCAGCCGCGGCTCCCCCCGACCGCACCGGCTTCGCCACCGGGCATGACGAACACCGCGAAGACGATCGGCGGCGCGATCGCCTCCAGCATCTTCGCGATCGCGCTCTCCGCGACCGGCAGCATCGACGTCGAGGGCAACGTCAACGCACCGCTCAACGGCTACCTCGTGGTCTGGGCCGTCTGCGCCGGGTCGGCGCTGCTCGCCGCGGTCAGCCTGCTGGTGGTGCCGAAGGGTGCCTTCAGCGACACCCGCAGGTAGGGAGGTCGGTGGGCATGCGGGGGCGGAGAATTCCCAAGGTATCTAGGCTTTCTGGCACTTCCACGGGCGCACACGCGGTGGGAAGTGACAGCAGAGATTGGGAAGTGGCCCCCGCCATCGTGCGGCGATACGCCGTGGATGCGGGACGCCCGAAGAATCCCTAGAGACCTTGGGAATTCTCCACCTCTCCACACCTGTCCACACCGTGCACCCGCTCGACCCCGACCACCCCCGTACGCGATCAATCCACCTACGGCCGGCCCGCGTGCGGCGCCGGCGCGCGGTGGGTCAGCACCTGGCCGGTGCGGCCGCCGACGCCCTCGACGCCGCCCCACTCCTGGGCGATGACGTAGCAGCGTTCGCCCGTCGTCGCCGCCGAGCATGCACGCGAAGCAGCCGCGGTCGGCGTCGACGCGATCGAGGACCTCGCCTCCTTCGGCCACGCGGATGCAGCACCTGCCGGGCACGGTGGCGTACCAGACCGCGCCGTCGGCGTCGACGCAGATCCCGTCGGGCGCGAACGTCGAGCTCCGCCCAGATGCGCCGGTCCGTGAGGCTGCCGTCGGCCGCCGACGTCGTACGCCGTAGAGCCGGTTGCGATACGACTCGGCCACGATCAGGGTCGTGCCGTCGCGCGTGAGCGCCATCCCGTTGGGGAACCACACGTCGTCGGCGACCTGCCTCGTCGAGCCGTCGGGACGGACGACGTGCACCGTGCCGGGCGTCGGCTCCTCGCCGCCCATGAAGTCGAAGCCGATCTCGTTGACGAACGTGTTGCCGTGGCCGTCGACGACGATCTCGTTCCAGCCGCGCCCGGTGCCGCCGTACGGCGTGCCGTCGCCGAGCACGACGCCGGACGGGCTGGTGAGCACGGCGCGACCGTCGGGCAGCCAGTCGATCGAGAACGGGAGACCCTCCATCGTCAGCTCGACACGGCGGTCCCCCGCGGCGTCGAACGAGAGCACCTCGCCCGCCATCCAGTCGCAGACCCACAGCCTGCCGTCGTGCCAGCGCGGTGACTCACCCATGCTCAGACCGCTCGCGAAGATCTCCATGCAGGTGAGACCTCCTCCGGACCGCTTACTCATCGGTCGGTAAAATCCGGCGCGTTGGAGGTGAGACCTGATGTCCGAGAGCGAGGACTGGCCCGAGGCTACGCCGGAGCATGCCGACCGCACGTCGCGTCGTGACAAGCGCACCGGCAGGAGCGCTGCCCAGGCCCGGATCGAGAACCAGCAATCCTGGGTCGACCAGCAGGTGCGCGTGGCGATGGCCCGCGGCGACTTCGACAACCTGCCCGGCAAGGGCAAGCCGATCGAGGGACTGGGCACTCAGCACGACCCCGACTGGTGGGTGAAGAAGCTGATCGAGCGCGAGCAGATCACCGGTGTCCTCCCGCCGGCGCTCGCGCTGCGCAAGGAGGACGCCGAGCTGGACGCGACGCTCGACCGCGAGAGCGCGGAACGGGTTGTCCGCGAGCTGCTCGAGGACTTCAACAAGCGCGTGGTCGAGGCCCGGCGCCAGCTCCAGGGAGGCCCGCCGGTGATCACGCGGACCCGCGACGTCGAGGCCGAGGTCGCCGCCTGGCGCGCCCGTCGTACGACGCGCCGGTAGGTGATTCGCGAGGGCGACGAAACTCACGCCCTGCGGATTGGCGACGGCCCTCGCCGGGGGTCCACACTTGGGCCGCGATGGCCCACACCCACACCCCCACCAACGACATCTACCGGACCATGGACCTGTCCCTCCGGGTCGGTGAGCTGCTGCTCTCCTCCGGCGCCGGAGCGGCCGACGTCAGTGCCCAGATGCGCAACGTGGCGTATGCCTGCGGGCTGCGGCGGTTCTCCGCCGATGTCATGTTCACCGAGCTCGCGATGTCGCACCAGGCCAGCGTGGACGAGCCGGCGCTGATCCAGATGCGGCAGGTGCGGTACCGCGAGATCGACTACGAGGACCTGACCCTCGTCGATCACCTCGTGCGCGACCTGATCACAGGCGAGATCGACCGCGAGGAGGCGTCGGCACGGCTCGCGCGAATCGTCTCGTCCGGTCATGCCCGCCCGCGCTGGTCGGTGACCGCGGGCTTCGGCGTGATGGGGGCCGGCGTCGGCCTCGTGCTCGGGGGCGACCTGGCGGTGGTGCTCGTGGCCACTGTCGCGGCCGTGTCGATCGACCTGATCACGCACGCCATGAGCCGGCGCCGGCTGCCGGCGTTCTACCAGCAGATCGCCGGCGGCCTGTTCGGCACGCTGCTCACGGTGGCGGTGGTGGCGACCGGCGTCGACGTGGACCCGAGCCGCGTGATCACGGCGAGCATCATCATGCTGCTGGCGGGCGTGAACTTCATGGGCGCGATCCAGGACGCCCTGACCGGCTTCCCGCTCACGGCCGGGGCACGGATCCTCGAGGCGATCATCGCGACCGCCGGCGTCACGGCCGGCGTGAGCGGCGGGCTGACGGTCGCCCGGGTGGCCGGCGTGGAGCTGGGACGGCTCGATCCCGGCGCGTTCGCGATCTCGGCGGTCCCGCTGATGGCGGTCGGTGGTGCGATCACGGGGGCGGCGTTCGCGTTCTCGTCGTACGCCCCGCTGCGGTCACTGCTGCCGATCGCGATGATCGCAGCGCTGGCGACCGTCGTGTACGCCGTGGTGTGGGAGCGCGACTTCGGCATCGCCTGGGCGTCCGGCGTGGCCGCGCTGGTAGTCGGCCTGGTCAGCTACTCGGTGGCCGGCCGGATGCGGGTGCCGGCGCTGGTCGTCGTCGTGTCCGCCGTCGTACCGCTGCTGCCGGGCCTCTCGATCTACCGCGGCCTGTCGCTGCTCTCCGACGGGAGCAGCAGCGGACTGGTGCCGCTCGTGAACGCGGCCGCGATCGCGATCGCGCTCAGCTCGGGAGTGATCCTGGGCGAGTACATCGCGCAGCCGCTGCGGCGCGAGGCGCGGCGACTCGAGGTCCGGCTGGCAGGTCCGCGGCTGGTCGGCCCGCTCACCGTGCGGGCCCACCGGGTCAGGAGTCGTCGTCGCGACGGTTCCGGGCGTCCCACCAGCCCTTGACCCCGCAGCGGCTCCCGGCGGCGGATAGTCCGTCACGTTTGGCACCAGAAATGCCGGCCAGGTGGTGCTTTTCGTGCCGGACTATCCGACTGGGGTCCACCACGAGGGAGGGTCGAGCGTCCAACGGCGATCCCCGACGGCCAGGAACTTCGCCCGGGCACGCGCGGCCAGGATGCGGCCGGCGGCGTGGGCCGGCCGGCCCAAGTCGCCGCGCACGAGCGCGACGTACTCCAGGCCGTGGTCGCGGAACCGCTCCTCGCGTACGGCGTCGCGCGCGCGCCGGTCCTCGGCACGGTGGTCCGCGCCGTCGTACTCCCCCACCAACCCCGCCACCGGGTCGAACAGGTCCGGAATCCCGAGGAGCCTGCCGTCGAGGTCGAACACCGGCCGGTTGCAGACGGGCGTCGGCAGGCCGGCGTTGAGGACCCAGGTCAGGCGCATCCGGGTCTCCTGCGGCGAACGACTGTCCGCGCTGGCCAGCGGCAGCGCGAGGCGGGTCATCGGCACGCCCGTCCACGCCGGCCGGATGGCGATGTACCCCGCCACCCGCTCCAGGTCGGTCAGCTTGGCGGCGATGGCCATGTCGATCACCTCGACCGCCCGTGGTACCGACCCGATGCGGCGCATCTCGTCGAACACGGCGCGCTCGACAATCGTGACCGGGACTCCGGCCACCCACTCGATCTCACTCGGTGGGAGCTGCTCGTGGCTGACCACGACGCGCGGATCCGGCCGGATGTTGCCGCCCACGAGCAACGGCACCGGCAGCCGCGTACGGCCACCGTCGCCGAGCCCGTCGAAGAACGTGGCCCCACGCCAGCGCAGCGCCGCCCACGCGGAGACGGCCGAGTGCGCGGGTAGCCGCGCCGCGGCCTCCAGGATGCGCTGCTCGACGACGTTCGAGTCCGTTTCGGCCGGGACGTACCAACCCCACGCCACCTGCCGCCAGGTGTTCCCGCGCGCCTGGCCGCGCGTCGGTCCGCGCTCCCCACTCGGGTCGAGCCGTACCGGCTGGACCAGGGTCGTCGGTCGCGGGCAGGTCGGTGCCCAGTGATGTGCCTCCACGACCCGGGAGCGTCCACTCAGCCTGCGCCCGAGGCACCCCCGACCTCCGGAGCTGGGGACAACCTGCGGTATTCGGGACCTGTGGACGCGGATAGTCCGTCACGAAAAGCACCGGATCCGTACCCAATCCGGTGCCAAACGTGACGGACTATCCGCCCCCCACCCCTCAGCCCTCCGACATCGGCACCCGCACACCCCGGTCGGCGGCGACCTCGGTGGCACGGTCGTAGCCGGCGTCGACGTGGCGGATCACGCCCATGCCGGGGTCGTTGGTGAGGACCCGCTCGATCTTCTGGGCGGCGAGGTCGGTGCCGTCGGCGACGCAGACCTGGCCGGCGTGGATGGAGCGGCCCATGCCGACGCCGCCGCCGTGGTGGATCGACACCCAGGTCGCGCCGGACGCGGTGTTGACCAGCGCGTTGAGCAGCGCCCAGTCGGCGATCGCGTCGGAGCCGTCGAGCATCGCCTCGGTCTCGCGGTACGGCGAGGCGACCGAGCCGCAGTCGAGGTGGTCGCGGCCGATCACGACCGGGGCCTTGAGCTCGCCGGACGCCACCATCTCGTTGAACCTGAGCCCGGCCAGGTGGCGCTCGCCGTACCCGAGCCAGCAGATCCGCGCCGGCAGGCCCTGGAAGTGCACGCGCTCGCCGGCCATGGTGATCCACTTGTGCAGCCGCTCGTTGTCCGGGAACAGCTCGAGGATCGCCCGGTCGGTGGCGGCGATGTCGGCCGGGTCACCGGACAGCGCGGCCCAGCGGAACGGGCCCTTGCCCTCGCAGAACAGCGGACGGATGTACGCCGGCACGAAGCCCGGGAACTCGAAGGCCCGGTCGTAGCCGCCCTTGCGTGCCTCGTCGCGGATCGAGTTGCCGTAGTCGAAGACCTCGGCGCCCTTGTCCTGGAACTCCACCATCGCCCGCACGTGCGTGGCCATCGACGCCTGCGCGTCCTTGGTGAAGCCGCCCGGGTCGCGGGCCGCGTCGTCGTGCCAGTCCTCGAAGGCGACGCCGAGCGGCAGGTAGGACAGCGGGTCGTGCGCGGACGTCTGGTCGGTGACCACGTCGATCGGCGCGTCCATCTCGAGCAGCCGCGGGAACACCTCGGCGGCGTTGCCGAGCAGCCCGATCGACAGCGGCCTGCGGGCGTCGCGAGCCTCGACGGCGCGCGCGACCGCGTCCTCGAGCGAGGAGGCCTGCTCGTCGAGGTAGCGGTGCTCGATCCGGCGGGTGATCCGGGTCTGGTCGACGTCGACGCAGATCGCGACGCCGTCGTTCATGGTGACCGCGAGCGGCTGCGCGCCGCCCATCCCGCCGAGTCCGGCGGTCAGCGTGATCGTGCCGGCCAGGGTGCCGCCGAACTTCTTGTCGGCGACAGCCGCGAAGGTCTCGAACGTGCCCTGCAGGATGCCCTGGGTGCCGATGTAGATCCACGACCCGGCGGTCATCTGGCCGTACATGGTCAGCCCGAGGTCCTCGAGCCGCCGGAACTCCTCCCAGTTCGCCCAGTCGCCGACCAGGTTGGAGTTCGCGATCAGCACCCGCGGCGCCCACTCGTGGGTGCGCATCACGCCGACCGGCTTGCCGGACTGCACGAGCATCGTCTCGTCGTCCTTGAGCGTGCGCAGCGTGCGCACGAGCGCGTCGTACGACTCCCAGTTGCGGGCGGCCTTGCCGGTGCCGCCGTAGACGACGAGGTCCTCGGGACGCTCGGCGTTCTCGGGGTCGAGGTTGTTCATCAGCATCCGCAGCGGCGCCTCGGTCTGCCACGAGCCGGCGGTGAGCTCGGTCCCGTGCGCGGCATGGATGGGGAGGCGGGGGTTGTCGGTCACTGGAGCTCTCCGATCACTTCTTCGACGGCATGGAGGACGGCACCGCTGCGCACGAGCCCGACCGTGGTCTCGATCTCCGGCGACAGGTGCCGGTCGGGCCCCGGACCCTGGACCCCGGAGGAGCGCAGCAGCCGGATCACGGCCTCGGTGGCCGGCGACGGCTCCAGCGGACGGCGCATGTCGAGTGCCCGCGCGGCGGTGAGCACCTCGATCGCGACGACACGGGTGAGCCCGTCGACGGAGCGTCGCAGCTTGCGGGCGGCCGACCAGCCCATCGAGACGTGGTCCTCCTGCATCGCGCTGGAAGGGATCGAGTCGACGCTGGCCGGGTTGGCCAGCCGCTTCATCTCCGAGACGATCGCGGCCTGCGTGTACTGCGCGATCATGTGCCCGCTGTCGACGCCCGGGTCGTCCGCCAGGAACGGCGGCAGCCCGTGGCTGCGTGCCTTGTCGAGGAACCGGTCCGTACGACGCTCCGAGATCGACGCGACGTCGGCGGCCACGATCGCCGCGAAGTCGAGCACGTAGGCGACCGGAGCGCCGTGGAAGTTGCCGTTGGACTCGACCCGGTCCATCGTCGAGCACGACCGGGTTGTCGACCGCCGAGGCGAGCTCGCGGGAGGCGACCAGCGCGCAGTGCTCGAGCGTGTCGCGGGCGGCGCCGTGCACCTGGGGCGAGCAGCGCAGCGAGTACGCGTCCTGCACCCGGTTGCAGTCCGGTCCGCGGTGCGAGGCGACGACGCCGGAGTCCTTGAGGATCGCGACCAGGTTGGCCGCCGAGCGGGCCTGGCCGGGGTGCGGCCGGATCGCCTGCAGCTCGGGGGCGAACACCCGGTCGGTGGCCAGCTGGCCCTCGACCGACATCGCCGCGGCGACGTCCGCCGTGCGCAGCAGCACCCGCAGGTCCTCCAGCGCCAGCACCAGCATGCCGAGCATGCCGTCGGTGCCGTTGATCAGGGCCAGGCCCTCCTTCGCGACCAGCTCGACCGGGGCGAGGCCGGCGGCGCGAGCGCCTCGGCGGCCGGCATCAGCGTGCCCTCGCGGTCGCGCACGTCGCCCTCCCCCATCAGCGCGAGCGCGCAGTGCGAGAGCGGCGCGAGGTCGCCGGAGCAGCCGAGCGAGCCGTACTCGTGCACGATCGGCGTGATCCCGTGGCTGAGCAGGTCGGCGATCAGCTGCGCCGTCTGCGGGCGTACGCCGGTGTGCCCCGTCGCCAGCGTCGACAGCCGGAGCAGCATCAGCGCGCGCACCACCTCGCGCTCCACCTCCGGGCCGGAGCCGGCGGCGTGCGAGCGCACCAGCGACCGCTGCAGCTGGGCCCGCATCTCGGTCGGGATGTGCCGGGTGGCGAGCGCGCCGAACCCGGTCGAGATCCCGTACGCCGGCGTCGGCGCCGCGGCGAGCTCCTCGACCACGCCCGTGCCTTCGCGAGCGCGCGAGCGCGTCGTCGCCGAGCGTCACCGACGCGCCGCCGCGCGCGACCGCGACCACGTCGGAGAACGAGAGCGGGCCGACCCCGACGACCACGGGTGTGTTCTCCATGGCCTCATGCAACCGCTCGCGGGCGGCCGCGACCAGCCCGGCCAGGCGCAGGCCGTCTCGGATGCGAGACAGCGTCAGGCGGTCAGCGCCGGCAGCGACTCCCCGAACGCGCACAGCGTCAGCGGCGCCAGCGCCTCCTCGTCGCCGAGGTGGTCGGGCGCCTCCATCGCCAGCATCACGTTGAGCAGCATCCCCTGTGCGATGAAGTCGCGGGCCTGGTCGTCGGTGCAGCCGGTGGACGTGAGGATCGGAAGACCTTGGCCATGCAGTGCGCGAGACAGCGCGCCGATGCGCGGCTCACCGCTGGCGACCATGCCGTGCATCATCACCATCAGCAGGTCGCGGTCGACCAGGAGCTCGGTGTACGTCGCGCCGAGCCGGCTCCAGTCCTCCTCGTTGTCCGGGTCGAACGGCGCCGGAGGCCAGCTCGTCGGCGAACGCGGTCGCCGATCCGCTCCATCACCCGGTGGAAGACCTCCAGGAACAGGTCGAGCTTGGTGCCGAAGATCCGCACCACGTAGGGCTGCGACACGCCGCCTCCTTGGCGACCGCGTCGGTGCTGGTGCCGGCGTAGCCGCCCGTGCGAACGCCCGCACCGCCGCGTCGAGCACCAGCTCGCGTCGGTCCTCGGGCTTCATCCGGGAGGTCGGGGCAACGGGTTTCGGGGTCACGCTTGACAGGTTATCACTTGATTACTTAACGTCGAAGACCTAAGTAATCATTCAATGCCTTCTTCACAGGAGTTCCGATGACCACACTTGCTCCGGTCGCCGCACCGGCCCCGGCCGACCTCCCGGACCTGCCGGCGCACGGTCGGCGGATCCCGCTCTGGGTGGCGATCCTCGCCACCTCGCTCCCGATGTTCATGGCCACGCTCGACAACCTGGTGATGACCAGCGCCCTTCCCGTGGTGCAGGCCGACCTCGGTTCGTCGGTCGGCCAGCTGTCCTGGTTCCTCAACGCCTACACGCTCACGTTCGCGACGTTCATGCTGCCGGCGGCCACGCTCGGCGACCGACTCGGCCGGCGCCGGATGATGCTGGCCGGCGTCGTGCTGTTCACCGCTCGCCTCGATCGGCTCCGCCCTGAGCACCACCAGCGGGGCCCTGATCACGGCCCGCGCGTTCCAGGGCCTCGGCGCCGCGGCGATCATGCCGCTCTCGCTGACCCTGCTCGCGGCGGCGGTGCCGACCCGGCTGCGCCCGATGGCGATCGGCATCTGGGGCGGCGTGTCCGGCCTCGGGGTCGCGCTCGGTCCGGTGATCGGCGGCGCCGTCGTCGAGGGCGTGAGCTGGCAGGCGATCTTCTGGCTGAACGTGCCGGTCGCGATCGTCGCCGTCCCGCTGATGCTGGTCGCGGTCCGCGAGTCCCGCGGCGCCTGGCAGCGGCTCGACCTCCGCGGCACGGTGCTGCTCGGTGGTGCGGTGTTCCTCGGCATCTGGGGCATCGTGCACGGCAACTCTCAATCGTTGGCTGGCGGCTGGACGTCACCTATGGTGCTCGGCTCGCTGGTCGCGTCGGCGCTGCTGGTGCCGGCGTACGTCGTCCACGCGCGCAGCCGCTCCTTCGCCGTGCTGCCGCTGCGGCTGTTCCGCAGCCGGGGCTTCTCCGCTGCCAACGCGATCGGCCTGTTCTTCACGCTGGGCATGTTCGGTGCGGTGTTCCTGCTCGCGCAGTACCTCCAGATCGTGCAGGGCTACAGCCCGCTCGAGGCCGGCATCCGCACCCTGCCGTGGACGGCTGCGCCGATGGTCGTCGCGCCACTTGCCGGGCTGCTCGCGCCGCGCACCGGGCTCCGGTCGCTGCTGCTGGTGGGCCTGGTGCTGCAGGCCGGCTCGCTGGTCTGGCTCGCGTCCCTGGCCGAGGACGTCGCGTCGTACTCCTCGTTCGTGCCGGCGCTCGCGATGGCCGGCATCGGGATGGGCCTGACGTTCGCGCCCAGTGCCACCGCCGTGCTCGATGGCCTGCCGGACAGCGACTTCGCGGTGGCGAGCTCGGCGAACTCCACGATCCGCGAGTTCGGCGTCGCGCTCGGGGTCGCTCTGCTCACTGCGGTGTTCCTGGGCAACGGCGGCCAGCTGACGCCGACGGGGTACGCCGGCGCGATCGGCCCGGCCCTCCTCACGGGTGCCGCCGCGGTCGGGATCGCCGTCGTCGCCGCGCTGTTTGCGCCGGGGCGCGTGCGCAGCTGACCCTCAGGAGGGATCCGGCTCGGGGTCGTCGACCTCGAGCCGGATCCGCTTGTTGTCCCTCCCCTTGCTCTCCGTGCCGGTGACCCGCACCCGGCCCACCTCGGCCGTCGACAGCACGTGCGTGCCTCCGTCGGCCTGGCGGTCGAGACCGACGATGTCGATCACCCGCAACGGATCGATCTCCTGTGGGATCAGGTTGGCCGACGTGCGGATCAGAGCCGGGTCGGCGTCCGCCACCGACCGCGGCACGAAGTCGACCACGATCTCCCAGGCCCTCTCGATCTCCTCGTTGATCCGCTTCTCGACCCTGGCGCCGAGGTCGGCGCTCATCGCGGGGAAGGGGAAGTCCAGCCTGCCCTTGAGCGGCTCCATGTTGCCGCCGGTGACCGGGATCGCGTAGTCGGCCCAGATCACCCCGCACAGGATGTGCAGCGCGGTGTGGGTGCGCATCAGCCGGTGCCGGCGGTCCCAGTCGACGACCCCCTGCACCTCCGCGCCGACGTCGGGGAGGTCCCCTTCGACCGTGTGCCAGATCGGGCCGCGGTCGCGCTTCACCGCGGTCACGGTGAGTGGTCCCCCCGGACCCAGGATCGTGCCGAGGTCGCACGGCTGGCCCCCACCGCCGGGGTAGAACGCCGTGCGCGCCAGTCGGATCCGGCCGCCGTCGCGGTCGACCTCCGCGACCGTGCTGTCGAACTCGTGGCGGTAGGCGTCCACCGCGAACAGCTCGCTCGCGGCGAGCTCGGGCGGGACGTTGCGGGTGGCTTCTCCTGGAACTCCCATGCTGCGAAACTAGCCCGGCGTTGCCAAGTCTCTCCATCGGGCGAGACGATCGGCGTGACCGAGGGAGGCGCGATGGCCAAGGACGTGAACCTGCCGGACGGTGCCGACGACGTGGGCTTCGTCGCCCCGAGCGGCAACCCTGACGACTACACGCGCAGTGGCCGGCTCAGGACCGCGGTCTACGAGGCGGAGATGGCGCGGCTCCAGGAGCAGCTGGTGCTGCTGCAGTACTGGGTGCAGACCCAGGGGCTCAAGGTGCTGGTGATCTTCGAGGGCCGGGGCTCGGCCGGCAAGGGCGGCGTCATCAAGCGGATCACCGAGCGCACCAGCCCGCGCACCGTCCGCGTGGTCGCGCTGCCCAAGCCGAGCGAGCGCGAGCGCACCCAGTGGTACTTCCAGCGTTACGTCGAGCACCTCCCGGCTGCCGGCGAGATGGTCCTGTTCGACCGCAGCTGGTACAACCGCTCGAACGTCGAGTGGGTGATGGGCTACTGCACCGAGGAGGAGCACCAGGAGTTCCTGCGCAGCTGCCCGGAGTTCGAGCGGATGCTGGTGCGGTCCGGGATCATGGTGCTCAAGTACTGGTTCTCGGTGTCGTACGACGAGCAGCGCAAGCGCTTCGAGGCCCGCAACGCCGAGCCCCTCAAGCGCTGGAAGCTCTCCGACATGGACCTCGCCGAGCACGAGCTCTACATCCGCTACTCGATGGCGAAGGACACGACCTTCCAGTACACCGACATCAAGCAGGCACCCTGGAACGTCGTCCCGTCCGACGACAAGAAGGCCGCCCGGCTCAACTGCATCAGCCACCTGCTCGACCAGTTCCCCTACGTCGACGTCGCGCCCGAGGTGGTGGAGCTGCCGACGATGCGGGAGCTCCCCTACGTCCGGCCGCCGATGCACGAGCAGACGTTCGTGCCGCAACGGTTCTGACGGTGGACGCGACCCCGTCTGATATCTCACAGGCCAGCCTGCGAGACCTCGACGGCGCGTGAGACCTCGCGGGCGTTTCATGGTCCGGTGAGCACGGGGACGACGACGCGCGTGACCGAGGTCGGTGACGGTCGCCGCTGGGCGATGCTCGCTGTCGGCACCGGCGCGCAGGCCGCCTCGGCGGTGATGGTGCACGGGCCGGCGTTCCTGATCCCGACCCTGCACCGCGACCTCGGCTACTCGCTGGCCGAGGCCGGGCTGGTCGCCGCCGCACCGACCATCGGCGTGATGCTCACGCTCGTGCTGTGGGGACTCGTGGTCGACCGTCGAGGCGAACGCTTCGCCCTGCTGACCGGGCTGACCGGTACCACGCTGGCCGGCGCGCGCGGGTGCGCTGACGCACAGCGTCCCGCTGCTGGCGGTGGCGCTCGGGTTCGCGGGTGCCGCCTCGGCGTGCACCAACGCCGCGAGCGGCCGGGTGGTGGTGGGCTGGTTCCCGCCGCACCGGCGCGGGCTCGCCATGGGCGTGCGCCAGATGGCGCAGCCGGTGGGCGTCGGGATCGCCGCGATCGGCATCGCGGTGGTGGCCGACCGGTTCGGGGTCTCGGCCGCGATCTGGCTGCCGACCGCGCTCGTCGCGGTGGCCGCGGTCGCCGTCGCGCTCGTCGTACTGGACCCGCCGCGGCCGGAGCGCACCCGGCGAGACGGCACCGAACCCGTACCGCCGGGACGGCTACCTGGTCCGGATCCATCGGGTCTCGGTGCTGCTCGTGGTGCCGCAGTTCGTGGTGTGGACGTTCGCCCTCGCGTGGCTCGTGCAGGACCGCGGCTGGTCGCCGGGCTGCGGCCGGGACCGTGGTCGCGCTCGCGCAGGTGGTCGGCGCGTTCAGCCGGCTCGGCGTCGGTCAGCTCTCCGACGTCGTCGGCGGCCGGATGCGGCCGCTGCGCTGGGTCACCTGGGCGGCGACCGCCAGCATGCTCGCGCTCGGTGCGACCGCCGGCCTGGACTGGCGCGTCGCCGTGCCGCTGATGGTGGTGGCCACCGCGGTGACCGTCGCCGACAACGGGCTCGCGTTCACCGCCGTGGCGGAGCGGGCGGGACCGTTCTGGTCCGGCCGGGCGCTCGGGATCCAGAACACCGCGCAGTTCCTCGGTGCCTCTCTCGTGCCACCCCTGGTCGGCCTCGCCGTGACCGCCTCGAGCTACCCGGCCGCGTTCGCGGCCGCCGCGATCTTTCCCCTGCTGGCGGCGCCGCTGGTCCCGGTGCGCGAGGAACGCGACCTGACCTGAGCGTCCCGGCCGAGCGCGTTTCGCACGTACGCGCTGACCTGCGCCAAGGGTGTGGCTCGCCGCGTGCGCGGGTCGTACCGTAGTAGCTGGCAACCCGATCGGGCGGGGACCTCCGCGAGGTTCGGACCGTGGGCCTGTCCTCACAACGTGCGGCGGGCGTACGGGCCAGTGCGCCCGCCGTACCTTGAGGGCGGCTGCCCCTAGAGTCTCGGGAATGGGACAGGTACCGGCGGCCACGCGTGCGCTGCAGGTGCTGAAGTTCCTCGCCACGCAGCCAGACCCGGTGCCACTGGAACGGATCATCCGCGCGGTCGGCCTGCCGCGCAGCACCGCGTACCACCTCGTCAACGCCATGATCGAGGAAGGCTTCGTGCTCCACGTCGAGGACGAGCACCGCTACGGCCTTGGGGTCGCCGCCTTCGAGGTCGGCACCGGGTACTCCCGCCAGGAGCCGCTCCAGCGGATCGCCCGGCGGTCGCTGGCGGCGCTCGCCGACCGGGTCGGCCAGTCCGCGCACCTGGCCGTGCTGCACGGTCGCGACGTGCTGTACGTCGTCGAGGAGCGTGCTGCTGGCCGTCCACCGCTGGTCACCGACGTCGGAGTGCGGCTGCCGGCCCACCTCACCGCGAGCGGCCGGGCCATCCTGGCGTCGCTCCCGTCGGCCCAGGTCCGCGCGCTGTTCCCGGACAAGGACGCGTTCGTCGACCGGCACGGCAACGGACCGACGTCGCTCAGCGCGCTGCGCGTGCTGCTGGCCGAGACCCGGCAGCGCGGCTACGCCGCCGAAGACGGCGAGGTGACGCCGGGCTTCGCGTCGGTGGCCGCCGCCGTCATGGACCACAACGACCTGCCCGTGGCCGGCGTCGCCGTCACCTGGCCGTCCCAGAACGAGATCATGCCGCTCGAGCGACTGGTCCGGGCCACCCGCGACACCGCCCACCGACTGACCCGTCGCCTCGGCGGCAACCCGGCGGCGCCGAAGGCCTGACCGGGCCGAGCTCAGATCGAAGAAACACGTTGCGGAGGTATCACACCCGCGCGCGACCGCTCTGTCAGGCATGGGGGTTGCCATCGAGCGCGACAGGTACGACGGCCTCCCGCACGCGCTGCTTCTCGGCGGCGGTCGCAAACGTTCGGTGTGGGGCGCCAAGGACCCGCACCGGTGCCGCTCCTTGGCCAAGCGCCTCCCGGCGCCCAGACCCGCTCACGGGTCGACACAACATGCTTCCGGCGGCGCGTCCGCGTCTTTCGCATACGTCGCCGGAACTCCAACGTCAGATGCCGATTCCGGCAGTACGGGGTAGATCATGCGCGACAGCGTCAAGAAGTCCTTCAACTCGTTCACCACCAAGTTCGAGGGCCGGGTGCCCTGGATGTACCTGGACATCAAGGGCCTGGTCACCGTGGCGGTGGGAAACCTCATCGATCCGGTCGACGCCGCCCTGGGCCTGCCGTTCGTGCACAAGACGTCGAAGGTCGCGGCCACCCGCGACGAGATCCGCGCCGAGTGGACGAAGCTCAAGGGCCAGACGGACCTCGCCAAGAAGGGCCACAAGGCCTGCGAGGCGATCACAGACCTGCGACTGACCGACCAGGGCATGGATGACCTGGTCCTGGCCAAGCTGACCTCCAACGAGGCCGTCCTCAAGAAGACCTTCGCCGACTGGGACGCATGGCCGGCCGACGCGCAGCTCGGCGTCCTGTCGATGGCGTGGGCGCTCGGACCCGGCTTCCCGGCGCACTGGACCAAGTTCACGGCGGCCGCGAAGGCCCAGGACTGGGCCGCGGCAGCCGCGAACTGCAAGATCAACGAGACCGGCAACCCCGGCGTCAAGCCACGCAACGAGGCCGACGTCGTCTTGTTCACCAATGCCGCTGCCGTGAAGGCCAAGGGGCTCGACCCCGCCACGCTCTACTACCCGGCCGATGCGCGCACCGTCGCCGCCCCGACCCCGACGACGACTCCAACGACGGCGCCGGTCTCGACGCCCGAGTCCGGCGACACCGGCACGGAGGAGCACGTCCCGGTCGACACCAGCGACCCGATGCCGCCGGAGGACTCCAGCGACGAGTCCACCGACGAAGGCAGCTCCGACGAAGGCAGCTCCGACGAAGGCAGCTCCGACGAAGGCAGCTCCGACGAAGGCAGCTCCGACGAAGGCAGCTCCGACGAAGGCAGCTCCGACGAAGGCAGCTCCGACGAGACGACCGACGAGTCCACCGACGAAGGCAGCTCCGACGAAGGCAGCTCCGACGAAGGCAGCTCCGACGAGGCAGCTCCGACGAGGCAGCTCCGACGAAGGCAGCTCCGACGAAGGCAGCTCCGACGAGACGCACCGACGAAGGCAGCTCCGACGAAGGCAGCTCCGACGAGGCAGCACCGACGAAGGCAGCTCCGACGAGTCCACCGACGAAGGCAGCTCCGACGAAGGCAGCTCCGACGAGGCAGCTCCGACGAGACGACCGACGAGTCCACCGACGAAGGCAGCTCCGACGAGGACGCACCGACGAGACCACCGACGAAGGCAGCTCCGACGAGACGCACCGACGAGTCCACCGACGAAGGCAGCACCGACGAGTCCACCGACGAAGGCAGCTCCGACGAGACGACCGACGAGTCCACCGACGAAGGCAGCTCCGACGAGACGAGCGACGAGTCCACCGACGACGGCGGCCTCGACGACACCAGCACCGACAGCGGCTCCACCGAGGAATCCGACGACGCCCTGGCCCCTGCCTGAGCGTTCCACCCATCACAGAAGGAGCAAGCACGTGGCTGAGTTTCTCTCCGCTTCAGGACCGATCTTCGGGCCGGACTTCGTGCTGGTCACCGTCAACGACGAGACCGGCACGCAGTACCAGCTCGAGGTCTACCCGGACGCGAGCAACGAGGACCTGCGCAAGGCAGGACGCCCGATGCAGTACTACTGGCAGCCGGGGCGGGTCTACCTGGCCAAGAAGCAGAGCAGCCCGAAGGACTACGACTTCGGACTCACCGTCTTCAAGGGCCTGATGACGACCGAGAACAGCGTCGGGGTGACCGACGAGATGACGACAGGTGGTGCCGTGGAGGAGGGCGGCGGCTTCTGTGCCTTCACCACCACGTTCGCGGTGCCCGACAGTGTCGTCGCCAACGCGCTCCAGGTGCTCAAGGAGGCCAACCACCCGGCACCCAAGCCCTGGATGGCGCACCTGTTCGGCGTTCCTGACGCCGGCGCACCCGACCCGCTGCTCGGCATCGTGCCGATCGTGGAGAACAACGTCACGATCGAGATCCCGAACCTGGCGGCGGCGTCGTCCGGGGCCAAGGCGCCGATGTACATCGACGCGCAGGGGGCGGGCAAGGGAAGCATCGAGGCCCACGGGTTCAGCAGCTTCCTGGTGACCTGCAACGAGTTCGCCGCGGGCGCCATCGCTGGCGCGCTGGAGAACGGGAAGTCACCGTTCACGGTGCACTGCAACCTCAAGGAGCAGGTGTACATCCACGGCTGCCAGATCAAGGTGCACGTCGACGTCGACAAGTGCTACGACCAGTTCTCGGCGGCGCTCGACACCGGCGGGTTCTTCGGGATCTGCGAGGCCAGCATGCAGTACGCCTACAGCAACATGGTGACCAGTGGCGGGATCACCACCGAGATGCAGATGGACAACGCGAACCTGACGCCGGAGCTCCAGGACTGGATCAAGAAGAACGTCGACGACATGAAGACGACGGCGTTCCAGGTCCTCAAGTCGGAGATCTTCGACTGGCAGCCCCGCGAGGACGCGCCGGCGACCGCCGACCGCGGCCTGTTCTCCAGCATCTTCGGCGGGACCTCGGTCTCGCTGAAGGCCAGCCACCAGAAGCGTTCGGTGGTGCTGGACCAGGTCCTCAAGCTGGACAGCACGATCTCGGTCTCCAACACGATCTCGGGGGACCTCAACGACCTGCTGCCTGCGGTGTTGGCGGAGCACGACAAGTACGTCTCGGTCATCGACATCGGCGAGCACTTCAAGAAGATCCAGGTCGCGGCCACGTGTGCGGTCAACTTCGAGGAGAACGTCGGCGGCGTGGACCTGAGCGACCCGATCGCATCCGTCTCGCTCGAGGTGAGCTACCCGGACTACAGCCACCCGCTGGGCGCCGACCAGACGCCCAACCTGATCACCCAGGCCCAGGGGTTCCACTACACGATCGGTGCGAAGGACCCCAACGCCGCCGCCCAGCTGGCGACGTGGACCAAGGACAACCCGCACGACATCGTCAACATCGCCTCCCTGCGGCTGGAGAAGGACATCGCCGAGTGGCCGTCGGACCAGGTGAGGCTCCGGAAGACGATCGTCTTCGACGGCGAGGACCCTCGGGTCGAGCTCGCCAACGGCACCAGCACGCTGGTGATCGAGACGACCGGCAACGACCACGCGCCGAAGCTGACGGCCGACGAGGCGGGCTACGTGTTCGTCCGGCTGATGCTGGACCGGCCGATCCCGACCGAGAACATCAACGTGACGGTGACCGCCACCATCGGCGAGCGCACCGACACGATGGTGCTGACGGCCGCCAACCAGAAGGACACCATCTGGGAGATCTTCTCCGACAAGTACGTCGACGAGACCGAGTTCAGCTACACGGTCGAGGTGTCCGTCTCCGGGGCCGGCTTCACCGACGCGCCGGTGTCGTGGAAGACCCAGCAACCGGTCACGGTGCCGCTGCCCACGGGGCGTGTGAAGTACATCAACCCGCTCAAGGTCGCGCTGCCGCCGACGCCGTCCGACCAGGTCGACGTGATCAACGCCTACGTCAACGCCTACCCGCCGGTCTGAGGGGGATCCCGTGTGCCCGCTGGCCGACAAGAGGCGCCTGCTGCTCGCCAACACGCAGCTCGACACCACGATGGCGCCGCTCGCGTACGTGGGTACGGCGAAGATGGCGCGGCTCGCCATCTCTCCCGCCGTGCTCGCGACGCTGGTGCCGACCGTCGTCAGCACCAGTGACGCCAGTGGCTACCCGCTGGCGGACACCCGGGACGGCAGCCGCTTCACCGATGGCGGCGACCCGAACCTGCGCTGGTACCTGCCGGCCTGGTCGCTTCGTACGGCGCCGGACGCGGCATTCGCGTTCGGCGCCGTACGGGATGGTGCCGACGAGAACGGTCATCCGTTCAACAGGGCCACCCTGACTGTCGGGCTGCAGAAGCGGGTGCCGGATGACGTAGCGGCCGCGCAGGCGGCACCCGTCGACCCCTCGGCGCCGGCCCTGACCTACCAGGAGATCCCGCTCACCAGCATCGCCGCGTCGCTGCTCCTGGTCGGCAAGGACGACGGCGGAGCCGACTTCACCCACGAGGTCGCCGGACAGGTCGTGCTCAGCGACACCGATCCCACGCAGGCGACGTTCACGACACCTGGCCTGGTCGGCCCCGACGTGATCCTGGCCTTCGCGGAGCTCACCGCCAGCGGCCAGGCCAGCCTGCGGCTCGGCTACTCGTTCCAGGTCGCACGATGGGTGAGCGACCAGCCGACGCCGCCGGCGGGCCCCGGTCCGCGCCGGGCCCGCCTGCTGCAGGACATGATCCTGCGCCGCGTGGACCTGCGACCCCCGCACATCGACGACCCGGACCCGGTGGACGCCGCGGTCGCCACGTCGCCCACCGTGGAGATGCTCGCGACCCCGCGGCTCGCGACGCTGGAGATGCCGCTGCGGATGGAGGCCCTGGCGATGCCCATGGCGAGGCTCAAGCCACGCCTGGGACTGATCGACCTGTCCACCGTGGTCGACCTGCCACCGGCCGCCGTCGAGGCGCCTCGGACCGCGGTCCACGAGTCGCTCAACGAGACGGTGACACTGGGTCTCGGCAGCACCTATGCCGTCCCGTCGTACCGGCCGCTCTACACCCTGACCGCCGACGGCACCACCCGCAGCATCGTGGGGGCGGACGACCTCGAGCAGTTCCGATCGAAGCAGTCTGAGTACGTCGAGCTCACCGCGCTCGGCAACATCGGGGCCACGTACCCCACGCTCCGCGCGGTCTACCTCGGCGAGGTCAGCGGGACCGTGGTGGCCGTACCCGCCGCGTACGGCGTGCTGCGGACCCCGGACGGGCTGCTCGCGACCTGCCACGCGATCGTCGACCCGTCACCCACGTCCGCCAGCGGATGTCGCTTCCAGTTCAACTTCGGGCTCGGACCGGTGATCGACCCCGGCGACCTGGCCCGGCTGGCCGCCGACCTGCAGGTCCTCCCGTCCCTGGCCGGCCGGTCGCTGCGGCTGACCCTGCCGACGGCCCTGGACAGCACGGTGCCGTCCGTGATCCAGACCACAAGTGCGACGAACCCGCTGTTCGTGGGCGGTCTGGTGCCGAACACGTTCGCACTGGCATGGGACGTCGTCGACGGCGACCTCCCGGCTGTCGCCGTGGCCAACCTGCTCCTCAAGCAGTTCGCCGACCCGCACGCCCAGACCCTGGTGGGTCGGATCGCGGTGAAGCTCGACGACGCGCACCAGCCGCCGGTGCAGGCCGACCTGATCCTGGACGTCGGGGTCACCTCCGGCTCCGAGGACGTCGCGATCGTGCTGACCCCGGGCGGTGACGCCGAGCTGTCCAACCAGACCGACCTCCCGCTCGTCGTACGGCGCCAGACGATCCACACCGCCGGCGGCTTCACCACCACGGAGTCGGGAGCGAAGGTCGCCGCGAAGGGCAGGTGCGTGCTCGATCTCCCCGACGGGGTCGACCAGGTGCTGGTGGGCTGCACGCTCGACCTGCCCGACGACGGAACCGCGCTGCGTGCGGAGGACTACGTCGAGGTCACCGTCGAGAACGTCGCGCGCATCCACCACCCGATGGGCATCAACGCCGCGGGCCAGTTCGGCGACGACGTCGCGATGGTCAGCATCCAGATGGCACTGGACCGTGCGCCCGAGGTGCCGGTCCCGACGGTCGCCCTGTCCCCTGACCACCCGATCGACAACACCGCCGTCGAGGTGCCGGTGCAGCTCGCCCTCGAGGGGCTGGCCACGACCCTCGCGCTGACGATCACCCCGACCGGTGGCGGCCGGCCGTACGACCGCGCGCTGACGCACGACTTCCTGGCGCACCCGATCCTCACGCTGACCCACGAGGACCTGACGCCGCTGGCCTGACCGACACGTGCGCCGCGGAGGTTACCCGTCGGTAGGATGAGTCACACGGACGCCGGATGCCCCGCGTGTCGCCATGGCCGTAGTCTCGGCGAAGCGCGCGGCACACCCGGCGAAGCCGCCGTCGAGTTGGGGAGCTACGAGTGATCTTTGTCCTGTTTGTGGGCCTTGTGATGAACGCGATCGCGCTGCCCCTCGCTGCTGTGCGGATCCGCTTCCTCTACCGCGTGATCAGCAGCGGCCAGCCCGCCCCCGACCGGATCGCGGGCGTGACGTCACGGCTCGGCGCCGCGATCAAGCGACAGGTCGTCGAGGTCTTCGGGCAGAAGAAGCTGCTCAAGTGGTCGGTGCCCGGGGCCGCCCACTTCTTCGTGTTCTGGGCGTTCCTGATCCTGGCCACGGTCTACCTCGAGGCGTACGGCTCGTTGCTCAAGATCCTCTTCACCGGAGGCGAAGGGCCGATGGACTGGGCGATCCCGGTCGTCGGCCACTGGCCGATCCTCGGCTTCGCGCAGGACTTCATCGCGATGATGGCGTTCTTCGGCATCGCGACGTTCGTCTGGATCCGGGTCCGGAACGCCCCGAAGGACCTCGGCCGGCGGTCGCGGTTCTTCGGCTCGCACCTCTCGGGCGCCTGGATCACGCTGTTCATGATCTTCAACGTCATCTGGACGATGTTCCTGTTCCGCGGTGCTTCCGCGGCCCTCGGCAACCTTCCCTACGAGGACGGCGCGTTCATCTCGATCGGCCTGGGCAAGGTGCTCGACGGCATGAGCGAGGGTGCCCTTGAGGTGCTCGAGGGCATCGGCCTGCTGCTGCACATCGGCGTGATGCTGGTGTTCCTGATCTTCGTGCTCAACTCCAAGCACCTGCACATCTTCGTGGCACCGCTCAACGTGCTCTTCGGCCGTCAGCCGGTCGCGCTCGGTGCCGCCAAGCCGATGATGAACGCCGGCAAGGCGCTCACGCTGGACGACTTCGAGGACCTCGACGAGGACGCCAAGCTCGGCGTCGGCGCCGCCGAGGACTTCAGCTGGAAGGGCATCCTCGACTTCACGACCTGCACCGAGTGCGGTCGTTGCCAGGACCAGTGCCCGGCCTGGAACACCGAGAAGCCGCTCTCGCCCAAGCTGATGATCATGGCCCTCCGGGACCACACGCTGGCGAAGGCGCCGTACCTGCTGGCCGACGAGGGCAAGCGCGTCGGCCTCCTCGAGGGCAGCGACACCCTGACCCGGGAGGTGGAGCGGCCGCTGGTCGGCGACACCGGGGACGACTGGTTCTACATGCCCGACAGCGGCGCGGGCGTGATCGACCCCGACGTGCTCTGGTCCTGCGTCACCTGCGGTGCGTGCGTGCAGCAGTGCCCGGTCGACATCGAGCACGTCGACCACATCGTCGACATGCGCCGCTACCAGGTGCTGGTCGAGTCGAACTTCCCCGCCGAGCTCAACGGGCTGTTCAAGGGCCTGGAGAACAAGGGCAACCCGTGGAACATGTCGGCCACGGCGCGCCTCGACTGGGCCAAGGACCTGCCGTTCGAGGTCAAGGTCGTCGGCGAGGACATCGAGTCGCTCGAGGAGGTCGACTGGCTGTTCTGGGTCGGCTGCGCTGGCGCCTACGAGGACCGGGCGAAGAAGACCACGCGTGCGGTGGCCGAGCTGCTCGACATGGCCGGCGTCAGCTTCGGTGTTCTCGGCAACGGCGAGACCTGCACCGGTGACCCCGCCCGGCGGTCCGGCAACGAGTTCGTGTTCCAGGGGCTGGCGGCGCAGAACGTCGAGACGTTCAAGGAGTACAAGGTCAAGAAGGTCGTCTCGACCTGTGCGCACTGCTTCAACACGCTCAAGAACGAGTACAAGCACTTCGGCGTCGAGCTCGAGGTCGTGCACCACACCCAGCTGCTCAACCGGCTGGTGCGCGAGAAGAAGCTGACCCCGGTCGCCGCCCAGGGTGCCGCGCGGTCGGTGACATACCACGACCCGTGCTACCTCGGCCGGCACAACCAGGTCTACTCACCCCCGCGTGAGCTGCTCGAGGTGATCCCCGACGCGAACTTCGTGGAGATGCCGCGCAACAGCGAGCGGTCGTTCTGCTGCGGCGCCGGCGGCGCGCGCATGTGGATGGAGGAGACGATCGGGGAGCGGATCAACACCAACCGCACCAAGGAAGCCGTCGCCACCGGAGCCGACCAGATCGCCGTCGGCTGCCCGTTCTGCCGCGTGATGCTCTCCGACGGACTCACCGAAGTGCAGAGCAAGGGCGACGCCCGCGAGGAGGTCGAGGTCCTCGACGTGGCGCAGATGCTGCTCGCGTCGGTGAAGGGTGAGTCCTCCGCCCCGGCGAAGGCCAAGGCGGGTGCGGGTGCAGCGACCGCGACCGCGACCGAGGAGACCAAGGCGGAGCCCGACGCCGGCGACACCACCCAGACCGAGGACACGGTCACCGAGACCGAGGACGTCGGCGCGGCCGCGGCTGCCTCCGGCGGCGGGTCGCTGTTCGACCTGGATGACGAATCGGACGCTGCACCGGAGCCGGAGAAACCCGCCGCCGCGGCCGCGGGCAGTGGGTCGCTCTTCGACCTGGGCGACGACGAGACCGGACGCTGCACCGGAACCGGAGAAGCCCGCCGCCGCGGCTGCGGGCAGTGGGTCGCTCTTCGACCTCGGCGACGACGAACCGGACGCTGACCCGGAACCGGAGAAACCCGCCGCCGCGGCCGCAGGCAGCGGGTCGCTCTTCGACCTCGGCGACGACGAGGCCGACGCCGCACCGGAACCGGAGAAGCCGGCCGCCGAGCCGGCGGACACGGTGCCCGCGAGTGGGTCGCTGTTCGACATCGAGCCCGACGAGTCCCAGCCCGCGGTCGAGGCCGGCGAGGACCCCGCCGGCGACTCCACCACCGACGGCGACACCGACCGCGCCGTCGACGACGCTGACACCGATGTCGAGCCCGAGCCCGTGCAGCAGCCCTCGCCGTCCGGCAGCGGACCGACCCCCGCCTCGTCGATCCCCGAGGGCTCGCTGTTCGACATCGAGGAAACCGACGAGCCCGAGCCCGCGCTCGAGGCCGGCGAGGACCCCGCCGGCGACGCCACCACCGACGGCGACACCGACCGCGCCGCCGACGACGCCGACACCGACGTCGAGCCGGAGCAGCCAAAGGCCGAGGAGGAGCAGCCGCCGATCCGGTCGATCAAGGAGATCAAGGCCGAGTTCGCCGACGAAGGTGACGCGGCCGAGAAGACTCCTGCGACGACGGAGACCGGCCAGCCCGATGCGACGGACGCCGCCGCGGACTCCGATGCGGACGCCGCCGAGGACACCCGGGACGCCGACGACGATGCGGAGGACGAGCCCGCCAGGCCGTCCGGCTCCGGCGAGAAACACACGCCGAAGACCGACGCGAAGATCGACGACTCCTCGTCGCTGTTCGACCTTTGACCCGTCGTACTTCCCTACCCAACCTGCCCCTTCCCTAGCGACATCTCGCTGGGGAAGAGGCCACTTACCACGGGACCGTGGTAAATGGCCGCCGGCCCAAGACCACCCCGCGTCGCACCCCACTCGACACCCACCCGTGGGTCAGGCTGGGCGGGTGAGCACACGAGCGCGGCACCCGGTACGGGGGCTGCTGGTCACCCTCGGTGTGATCGTGGTGCTGTTCCACGTCACCGGGGGCTGGTACTTCTCCGGACGGATCGAGAGCGACGCGCTCGCGGTCAAGGCCGTCCCGCCGCCGCGCGACCTGACAGTCACCAAGGTCGAGGGTGACCGGATCGCGCTGGCCGACCCGGGGCCGCAGAACTTCGTGCTCCGCTCGCGCTCGGTGTACGGCGTGGTCTGGCCGGGCGGCTACGGGCGCGTGTCCGGCCCGCCGAGCGTCAGCGGCGACGACGTCAGCCGCACCTGGCGGCTGCTCGAGGGGACGGCGCCGAGACCGGGCACGAAGGTGTCGCTGGACGGGTTCGCCTACCCGCTGAAGCCTCCCGCCGGGGCGAGGCTCGTGCACTACCCGTCACCGCGCGGGGACATGCCGGCGACATACTTCCCCGGCTCCGGCAGCACCTGGGCGGTGCTGGTCCACGGCAAGGGTGCCACCCGCGCGGAGATGTACCGGCTGGCCGCGATCACCCGTCGACTGGGCATGCCGACGCTCTCGATCGGCTATCGCAACGACGCCGACGCGCCGCGCGACCCCAGCCACCGGCACACCTTCGGCGTCACCGAGTGGCACGACCTCGACCGCGCCATCCGCTACGCCAAGCAGCAGGGTGCGTCCGACATCGTGCTCGGCGGCGCGTCCATGGGCGGCAGCATCGTGGCGTCGTACCTGCGCAACGCGGCCGACGCCGACCAGGTGGAGTCCGTGGTGCTGGACGCCCCGATGCTCAACCTCCGCGACACCATCGCGTACGGCGCGCGTGACGTGCGCGTGCCGCCCGGACTGCCGCTGCCGTCCACGCTCACGTGGTCTGCGGAGGAGCTGGCCTCGCTGCGGTACGGCGTCGACTGGGGCGCCACCGACTACACCTCCGACCCGGACTGGGTCCGCGGGCCGGTGCTGATCATCCACGGCACCCGCGACGACACGGTGCCGGTCGCGACCAGCGAGGAGCTGTCCCACGAGTCCAGCGAGGTGAGGCTCGACGAGGTGCGCGGAGCCAACCACGTGGAGTCGTGGAACGTGGACCCCGAGGCCTACGACCAGACGGTCGCTGACTTCCTGGAGCGGACGACCGGCTGACCCCCGTCAGTGTCCGCCGGCCTTGCGCCTGATCCAGCCCGACACCGGGTCGCGGCGCGCGTGCGCGGAGTTGGCCCGCACCTGTCCGCCGAACGTCAGGACGCCGGCCAGCCAGCTGACCGCTGCCGAACCGAAGAACGCAACCAGGAGCGCTGACGTCTGGTCGCTCGGCCACGTGTCCGGCAGCCGCGGCGAGCCCTGGGTCGCCTGCTGCAGGAACGCCAGGGGCACCAGGAAGGCGACGACGGCCAGTCCCACGCGGACCATCCGGCCTCCCTGGAGCATGAAGACCCGTGCCTCGACGGCATCACCGGCGGGGTTGCCGCGCCAGTCGTCGGCCCCGGCACCGCCCCGCGGGAGACGTTCGGGAAGCAGCGTCCACCAGCAGAACGCGTCGACCACCCGGCGACCCGCCCGCCAGACCTCACGGCCCAGCAGCACGGAGCCCAGGACGGCGGCCGCGCCCGCGACCGCCGACACCAGTCGCAGCCCGACCGAGGCGCCGTGCCACGCGGCGTACGCCAGTGCCGCCACGCCGAGCATCCCCGCCAGCCAGGCCGCGGCGCCGGCGGCGGCCCGGGTCGCCGCCGTGCTCTCGCGCCCGAGCACGCGCACCGCGCGGGAGCGCTGGACCGTGCGGTTGGCCTGCTCCTCCAGGGGTACGACGGCGAGGTCCTCGTCGACGTACGGGCGGGCCTCCTCGCCGACCAGCCACGGTGCATAACGGCTCACGCGGTCACGTCCTGGTCGGCCGGCACGTGCGTCGCCGCGGCCCGGCTGAAGGCGCCGGACGGGTCGACCGCGATCCGGCCCTCCGGGATCCCGTCGGTGTCGCTGTGGATCGTCGCCGACAGGGTGAGCTGGGCGGCCACGAGCGACATCGGGGTGCGCTCCTCCACGGTCGGCGAGACCCCGGTGACCACGGCGACGCGGTCGCTCCTCGATCTGGGTGCTCGCGGCAGCCGGATCGCGGCGTACACCGCACCGAGCCGGCTCGGGTCGGCACCCGGGATGTTCCCGGACAGCCGGCCCTGGCGCTCGTCGAGGCGCGCGGTCGTGTGGATCGCGACCAGGTCGCGCCCGTCGTCGGAGGTGAAGCTCTCGACCAGGTCGTCCGGGTCGGCCCCCGCCCTGCCCTCACCGGACTCGAGGTAGCGCTCCACCACCGCCATGATGTTGGCGTCGCCGCTGGGCGGGAACGCGATCTGGGTGACCGTGAACATCCACAGGGTGGGCCGGTCGTCGTCGAGCAGCGTCAGCAGCGCACCCGCCGCGTCGACGGGGTACGGCGCCACCTCCGCGCGCACCTGCCGGTAGACCTCCTGGAGGCGGGCCCGACCGGCCCCGTCAACGAGGTCGGGCGTCTCGTCGAGCAGCGCGTCGAACCACGCGGAGGCGGTGTCGTCGTCGGAGAACGCCTTGAGCTCGATCCAGCCCGGAGGGACCGCCAGCCGGAGGTACTCGACAGGCTCGTCGGGGAGGTCGGCCATCAGTCCTCGCGCGCCTTGCGCCAGCCCGAGGCCAGCGAGTCGCTGTAGTACGTGTTGCCACCGAGCAGTGTGGTCACCGTGTCGCTCGCGTCCTTGGCGTCCTTGGCCTGGATGAACATGAAGCCGGCCAGCGCCGGGCCGAACGACGGGTTGAACGACAGCACCGCCGCGGCGGGTGCGGCGATGCTCGCGCCCCCGGCGCCGGAGGCCATCACCCGGAACGGGCCGGTGGCCAGCGACGGGCCGGCCACTTCCATGAACGAGCCGGCCGCCTTGCCGACCGCGAAGCCACCCACGAGCCCGACGGCGCCGGTGAGGAACGCCCCCTGGGCCCCGGGTACGCCGCGAGCCCAGTCGATGCCGGACATCAGCGTGTCTGCGATCGCGAGGCCGAGCGCGAACGGCGCCAGCGCCGGGAAGAAGAGCGAGGCGATCGCGAGCACGTTGGCGCAGATGTGCACGAGCTGGTGGAGCAGGTTCCACCAGTTCTCCTTCACGTACTCGATCACGTCGCCGAGGAACGCGCCGATGTCCTCGATCGCGCCGGTGATCCGGTCCCAGAGGCCCGGCTCGTCCGGAGCCGCGTCCATCGCGGTCTGCAGCGCGCCGGCGGTGGTCGTCGCGGACGTGGTGGCCTCGTCCGCCAGCGTGTGTGCCCGGGCGATCACGTCGTCGAGCGCCGCCTGCTTGCCCGACAGCGCGCTCTGCCTGGCGTTCTGCTGCTGGGTGAACGTCGCCGCCTTGTCCGGGTCGTCGGGCTTGTCGCCCATCCCGGCCAGGGCGGTCTGCGCGGACGCCATTTCCTGCCGCGCCTGCTCGGCCTCGATCTCCAGGGCGTCGGCGCGCGACTGGAAGGAGCCGAGGTCGACCACCCACCTGTCGAGCGCCCTCGAGGCGGTGTCGAAGCTGCTCCAGGCCTCCTCGATCCGCGGCTTGAGGTCCTCCGCCATCAGCCCACGGAAGGCCTCCGCGGTCTGGCCCTCCCAGTGCTGGTCACCGGTGCCGCTGACCACGTTCTTGACCTGCTCCAGGGCGTGGGTGACGTTGCGCAGCGTCGTCGCCATCTCGCCGCCGGTGGAGGTGTCTCCAGGCGCCGGGTCGAACCCGAGCGCGCTGTAGCTCCCCGTCACCGTGCCCTCCTGGTCGGGCGGTGCACCGTCACTGGTCGAAGCACTTGGCCAGCTCGTCGTCGAGCCCGCTGAAGGTGTCGCCGATCGTGGTCAGCGCGTCGACGCAGGCCCCGCTGAAGTCGCCGAGCTTGCCGATGCCATAGTCCCACTGGTCACCGAACTCGTTGAGCTTGCTCTTCAGGACCTCGTGGCCAGCCGCCTCGGTGGGCAGGTCGGCCATCTTGTCGCAGGGACCCTTGAGCAGGTCCTCGATGTCGGCCATGCTGCGCTTCGTCGCCGAGAGCGCCTCACCGTCGATGTACAGGTCAGCCATGCGGTCTCACCTTCCCCGGATCGGGTGTCCGAAACGTCTGCTCCGCGCGGCTGCCCGTCGTACGACGCTCAGATGCGGGTGCGGTGGAAGTTCGCGTACGAGCGGCTGGGGGTCGGTCCCCGCTGCCCCTGGTAGCGCGAGCCGTACTTCTTCGAGCCGTACGGGTGCTCTGAGGCGGAGCTCATCCGGAAGAAGCAGAACTGCCCGATCTTCATGCCCGGGTAAAGCTTGATCGGCAGCGTGGCCACGTTTGCCAGCTCCAGCGTGACGTGGCCGGAGAAACCGGGGTCCACGAAGCCGGCGGTCGCGTGCGTGAGCAGCCCGAGCCGCCCGAGCGAGGACTTGCCCTCCACGCGGGCGGCGAGGTCCGAGGGCAGCGACACCTCCTCATACGTCGAGCCGAGCACGAACTCGCCCGGGTGCAGGATGAACGGCTCGTCCCCCTCGGCCTGCACCTCGCGAGTCAGGTCGTCCTGGGCCTGGGCCGGGTCGATGTGGGGGTAGCGATGGTTCTCGAACACCCGGAAGTACCGGTCCAGACGGACGTCGATGCTGGCCGGCTGCACCATCGCTGGATCGAAGGGCTCCATCCCGATCCGACCGGCGTCGATCTCGTCCAAGATGTCGCGATCGGAGAGCAGCACGGCCACAACCTACCGGGCGGCCGAGGTCCGGTACTATCGCTCCCGCCGTACCCTCCGGGGACGTGCAGGCGGATGTAGCTCAGTTGGTAGAGCGCGACCTTCCCAAGGTCGATGTCGCGAGTTCGAATCTCGTCATCCGCTCCGCATGCACGCAGACGAGGTCGCCCGCCGCTCCGCCGAGGCGATGTGGGCCGGCGACCGGGCCAGCCGGTCGCTCGGCATGGAGATCCTCGACGTCGGCCCCGGCCGGGCGACGCTCCGGATGACCGTCACCGACGACATGGTCAACGGGCACGCCATCGGCCACGGGGGCTACACGTTCACCCTGGCCGACTCGGCGTTCGCGTTCGCCTGCAACAGCTACAACCGGGTGACCGTGGCCGCCGGGGCCGAGATCCGGTTCCGCGCACCGACGCGGCTCGGCGACGTGCTCACCGCGACGGCGACCGAGCGCGAACGCGAGGGCCGCGACGGCACCTACGACATCAGCGTCAGCAACGCTGACGGCACCGTCGTCGCGACCTTCGTCGGCCGGAGCAAGGAGATCGGCGGCACCCTCTTCGAGGCCGCGCCGTAGGGTCGGGCCGTGACCGCGTTTCCAGGGTTTCCCGAGCGCCGCGCTCGACTTCTACGACGACCTCGAGATCGACAACACCAAGTCGTTCTGGGAGGCGCACAAGGCAGGTCTACGACGACTCGGTGAAGGCGCCGATGGTCGCACTGACCGAGGCACTGGCACCGGAGTTCGGCGCGGCGAAGATCTTCCGGCCCTACCGGGACGTGCGGTTCGCGAAGGACAAGACGCCGTACAAGACCCACCAGGGCGCGTACGTCGCGGTCGCGCCGGCCACCGGCTGGTACGTCGAGATCGAGCGCCCCGGGCGTGCGGGTGGGTTCGCGGTTTCTACCACGCGGAGGGTCCCGACCTGGCCCGGATCCGCGACGCCATCGCCGACGAGCGCACCGGCGCCGAGCTCGCGAAGCTGCTGAAATCCCTGCAGCGCAAGGGGTTCGAGCTCGGCGGCGACAGGCTCAAGACCACACCCCGCGGGTACGACGCCGACCACCCGCGGATCGACCTGCTCCGGCACAAGTCGATGACGCTCGGCAAGAGCTACGGGTTCGAGCCGGTGATCCACACCCCTGAGCTGCTCGACCTGGTGCGCAAGGACTGGCGCGCGCTGCGGCCGTTCGTCGACTGGGTCACGCAGCGGCTCTCCTGAGTCGCGGGCGTACGGTGGCCGCCATGGATCTGCTGCTGATCGTCGGTGAGGGACCCGTCGCCGACGCACTCGCCCCGATGACCCGGCTGCTCGGCTGGGAGGCCCGGGTGACAACGACGCTCCAGGACAGCCTGGCCGCCTTGCCGAACGCTCGGGCCGTGGTGGTCACCAGCCACGACCTCGACGTCGCCGGCCCGCTCGCTCGAGGCGGCCCTGGCCGGTGACCTCGTCTACATCGGCGGGATGGGCTCCCGGAAGACGCAGGAGCACCGCCGCGGCTACCTGACCGACCACGGCGTGGACGAGGAGCGGCTGGGCCGCGTGCGCGGACCCGCCGGGCTCGACATCGGCGCCGACGGACCGGGCGAGATCGCGCTGTCGATCCTGGCCGAGCTGGTCGCGACCGTGCGCGGGCGCGATGGCGCGGGCTCGCTCAGCGACCGCGACGGGCCGATCCACCCGGAGCTGGGGCCGGGCGAGGCGTTCTGTCCGACCGGGTGACCGGCACCGGAACTCCGACCCGATTCCACTCGCCGTTCACCGCGGGGTCGCCCGGGGCCGACACGCTCGTGCCATGGCCCGACGCAGGATCTTCTGGCACATCGGTCCCGACGACCTCGGCACCGGCTACCTCGCGCACGCCCTCGACGTACGACGGGCGGAGCTGGCCGGGGCCGGCGTGCTGGTGCCCGGCACCCCCGCCGCCTGGGAGCTGGCGACCGCCGAGCTCCGGCAGAACCACCAGCAGCTCGGCTACCGCCGCCGCGAGGTCACCGGCCAGTGCGCCGCGCTGGCCCGGCTGGGCTGGCGGCATCGCGGCGCCACGGTCCTGAGCACCCCGGCCCTGGCCGGAGCCACAGCCGACCAGATCTCCTTGGCGCTCGACGGCCTGCGAGGCGCGGAGATCCACCTCGTGCTGGTGGTGCGTGACCTCACCAGCCAGGTCTACGCCGGCGCACAGGCAGCGCTGGAGCAGGGCGCGACGACCCGGCCGGAGCGGTACGCCGAGCGCGTGCTCACAGACCCGGACCACCCGCAGGCGCGGGCGTTCCGGGCCGGCCACGACGTCGTCGACATCCTGCGCCGGTGGACCCGCACCTTGCTGCCCGAGCAGGTCCACGTGATCGCCGAGACCGACCCGGCGCTGGTCTGGGCGCGGCTGATGACGCTCGTCGGCGCCGAGGTCGACGTTCGCGCCGGACGCCCTGCCGGCCGCCGCGCACGCCGATCGGCTCGCGGCGCTGCGCGAGGTCGTGCTCGGGCTCGACGACCGGCTCGACGCGCGGGGCCGGCGGACGGCGCTGCGCGACTGGCTGGGCCGCGACCTGCTCACCGGGACGACCGCGACGCCGTACCCACCGGTGCCCGGCGAGGAGTGGCTGGCGGCGTGGGCCGAGTACGTGACCCGAGAAGGGGTTCGACATGCACGGTGAGTTCCGGGTGTCCGAGGACATCGGCGCCCAGGCGCCGGTCGCCGCCGACGGAACCGCCACGTCGGCGCTGGCCGACGCCGTGGTCGAGGTGGCGCGGCTGCGCGCCGAGGTGGCGGACCTGCAGGCTGAGAACACGCGGCTGGACCGCAAGCGCCGCAAGCACAAGTCGCGTCTGCGCCTGTCCAGCGGGCGCGACGTCGCCTGACCCCGGCCTGTCCACCGGTCAGCTCAGTGCGGCTGCCAGGCGTCCTCGTCGCGCGTGCGCACGGCGACGTCCTCGGGCAGCGACCCGGACGCGAGGCGCCGCGATCGTGACGCTCTCGAACACCTCGCGCAGGCTGCTGCGCGCGGCGATCCAGACCAGCTGGAGCACCTCAGCCGAGCCGCTGTAGCTGACCGCCTCCGGGCGCAGGCCGTAGACGCTGACCAGCGGGCCGTCGACCGCCCGGATCACGTCGGCCACGCTGACCTCGGCGGCGTCGCGGCCCATCCGCCAGCCGCCGGCCTGTCCCCGCTGGCTGACCACGATGCCGGCCCGCCGCAGGTCGGCCAGGATCGCCTGGAGGAACCCGTGCGGGATCTCCTGGGCGTTGCCCAGCTCCTCGGCGCTGACCGGCTGGGCGTCGTCGCGTCCGGCGATCTCGATCAGCGCGCGCAGCGCGTAGTCGGACTTGGCTGAGACCCGCATGCGCTCAGTCTCGCAGACGGGCCGCACCGAACCGGTCAGGCGACGTGGGCGCCGGACGTGTGGAACCGGGGGGCACCCGGACTTGCATGAATACCCTAGGGGGGTATGGTGTCGAGCATGGACACCACCAGCACCCCCGGCTACGCCCACGTCAAGGACGACTACGCCAAGCGGATGCGCCGCATCGAGGGCCAGGTCCGCGGCATCGCCCGGATGGTCGACGAGGACAAGTACTGCATCGACATCCTCACCCAGGTCTCGGCGGTCACCAAGGCGCTGCAGGCGGTCGCGCTCGGCCTGCTCGACGAGCACCTGGCGCACTGCGTGCTCGACGCCGCTCAGGCCGGCGGACCCGAGGCCGAGGCCAAGCTCCAGGAGGCCTCCGAGGCCGTCGCCCGCCTCGTCCGTTCCTGAACCGCACGCATCCCGAGGAGGGTCATGACCAGCACCGCCACCTTCACCGTCACCGGGATGACCTGCGAGCACTGCGTCTCGTCGGTCAGCGAGGAGGTCCTCGAGATCGCCGGCGTGACCGTGGTCGACGTCGACCTCGCCACTGGCGGCGTCACCGTCACCAGCGACCAGCCCGCTCACCGACGACGAGGTCGCGGCGGCCGTCGACGAGGCCGGCTACCAGCGTGGCATGACATGCCCGACAAGCCCCGCAGCGCGTCGAGCTCGACATCGGCGGGATGACCTGCGCGTCCTGCGCCAACCGGGTCGAGCGCAAGCTCAACAAGGTCCCCGGCGTCTCCGCGCTGGTCAACTACGCCACCGAGCAGGCCCAGGTCACGACCGACGACGACGGTCAGCGTCGAGACCCTGGTCGCCGCCGTCGAGGCCGCCGGCTACACCGCGACGCTCGCCCGCAGCCACCGGAGGCGGACGCTGAGCCGGACGACGGCGACGCCGACGACGCGGAGACCCGCTCGCTGCGCCAGCGGTTCCTGGTCTCGCTCGTGCTCAGCCGTGCCCGTGGTCGCGATGGCGATGGTCCCGGCGCTGCAGTTCGACAACTGGCAGTGGCTCTCGCTGACGCTCGCCGCGCCGGTCGTGGTCTGGGGCGCGCTGCCGTTCCACCGCGCCGCCTGGGCCAACGCCCGGCACGGCACCTCCACCATGGACACGCTGGTCTCGATCGGCGTGCTCGCGGCGTTCGGCTGGTCGCTGTGGGCGCTGTTCTTCGGTACGGCGGGCATGACCGGCATGAAGCACCCCTTCGAGCTCACGATCGCGCGGACCGACGGCTCCGGGAACATCTACCTCGAGGCCGCCGCCGGCGTGACCACGTTCCTCCTGGCCGGCCGCTGGTTCGAGGCCCGGTCCAAGCGCCGGGCCGGGGCCGCGCTCCGCGCGCTGCTGCACCTCGGCGCCCGCGACGTCGCCGTGCTCCGCGACGGCGTCGAGACCCGGGTGCCCGTCGACGCGGCTCGCCGTCGGCGACCCGTTCGTCGTGCGGCCCGGCGAGAAGGTCGCCACCGACGGGGTCGTGGTCGAGGGCGCGTCCGCGGTCGACGCCTCGATGCTCACCGGCGAGTCGGTGCCGGTCGAGGTCGGCGTCGGCGACGCCGTCGACCGGCGCCACCGTCAACGCCGGCGGCCGGCTCGTGGTGCGGGCCACCCGGGTCGGCGCCGACACCCAGCTCGCCCAGATGGCCCGGCTGGTCGAGGACGCCCAGATCGGCAAGGGCGCGGCGCAGCGGCTCGCCGACCGGATCTCCGGCGTGTTCGTGCCGGTCGTGATCGCGCTGTCGCTCGGCACGCTCGCGTTCTGGGTGGCCGCCGGCGAGGGCTGGACCGCGGCGTTCACCGCCGCCGTCTCCGTGCTGATCATCGCCTGCCCGTGCGCGCTCGGGCTGGCGACGCCGATGGCGCTGATGGTCGGCACCGGCCGCGGCGCCCAGCTCGGCATCCTGATCAAGGGCCCCGAGGCGCTCGAGCGCACCCGCCGGATCGACACCGTCGTGCTCGACAAGACCGGCACCGTCACCACCGGCCGGATGGCGCTCACCGACGTCGTGGTCGACGCCCGGCGAGGACGAGGCGCTGCTGCTGCGGCTGGCCGGCGCGCTCGAGGACGCCTCCGAGCACCCGATCGCCCGCGCGGTCGCGACCGGCGCCCGAGACCGGGTCGGGCGCGCTCGGCACGGTCGACGACTTCGCGGCCGTCGAGGGGCTCGGCGTGCAGGGCGTCGTCGACGGGCACGCCGGTGCTGGTCGGCCGCCCGCGGCTGCTCGCCGAGCGCTCGCTGCCGCTGTCCGCCGGCGCTCGACGACTGCCCTGGACGCAGCACCAGGCGGCCGGCGCGACGGTCGTCGCGGTCGGCTGGGACGGTCGGGCCGCGCGGGCTGCTCGTGGTCGCCGACACGGTCCAGCCCACCTCGGCGTACGCCGTGGGGCTGCTGCGCGACCTCGGGCTCCGGCCGATCCTGCTCACCGGCGACAACGAGGCCGTCCGCGCGCACGCGTCGCCGCCGCGGTCGGGATCGCCGCGCGACGACGTGGTCGCCGAGGTGCTGCCCGCCGGACAAGGTCGCGCGTGATCAGGCGGCTCCAGGCCGAGGGCCGCACCGTCGGCTTCGTCGGCGACGGGGTCAACGACGCGGCCGCCCTCGCGCAGGCCGACCTCGGGCTCGCGATGGGCACCGGCACCGACGTGGCGATCGAGGCCAGCGACCTCACCCTGGTGCGCGGCGACCTGGCGGTCGCCGTCGACGCCCTCCGGCTGTCCCGCGTACCCACCGGGTGATCACCAGCAACCTGGTCTGGGCGTTCGGCTACAACGTCGCCGCGCTCCCGCTCGCCGCCGCCGGCCTGCTCTCCCCGATGATCGCCGGCGCCGCGATGGCGCTCAGCTCGGTGTTCGTGGTCGGCAACAGCCTGCGCCTGCGGAGGTTTGAGCCGTCGACGTGAGGGACGCCCAACGGTGGTCGAGCAGCGAGCGCCAGCGAGCGGGTGTCGAGACCAGTCCTACGCGGTACAGGTGGACTGTGGTGGAAATACGCAGCGACGGGGAGGGGTACGGCGCGGGGTGGCGGTCTGCACCCGGATGGCGCAGAGCTAGCGGTTGGCCTCTCCGGTGGTCGAGCAGCGAGCGCCAGCGAGCGAGTGTCGAGACCACACCGCTGACGGCGCCAGAAAACTTTCGAAATACTTCTCCACAGCTGCCGGAAATGCCGCATTCCCGGTCCGGGAGTGTCGGTGGCCGATGCCAGAATTCCCTGTATGACAACGGCATTCGACGACACCGGACAGCCACCCGGTCACGTCCACGATCGCCGCCATCTCCCGACAACTCGCACGAGGTCGCCGACCTCGGGCTGTGGACCCTGCGCCCGGCCGAGACCGAGACCAACCTGACCGCCCTGGCCCAGCTGCGGCACCAGATCACCGAGCTCGAGCTCCGCCACGCCCACCACGCCGACCGCCTCGACCTCGGCGCTCAAGCCGGTGCCACCGACACCGCCGCCTGGTGGGCCAACCAGCACCCTCCAGACCAAACGGGACGCCAAGCGGCGCCTCGCTCTGGCCAACGCGCTGGACTGCGACCACGAGCCGGTCCGGGACGCGATGGCCGCCGGCCAGGTCTCCGAGGACCAGGCGGTGGTGATCGTCAAGGGCGTCGACGCGCTCCCGGTCGAGCACCGCCGCGAGGCGGAGAACCACCTGATCGGCCTTGCCGCCGAGCACGACCCGGTCGCGCTGCGCCGGATCGCGCACCACGTCCTCGAAGTGGTCGCCCCCGAGATCGCCGAAGAACACCAGCTCAAGGCCCTGCAACGCCAAGAAGCACTCGCCGAGGAAGCCTGCCGGTTCACCATCGCCGACGACGGCCACGGACTGTGCCACGGCCGGTTCACCCTGCCCGTCCCCGGTCGGGGCGATGCTCAAGCAGGCGGTGCTCGCGATCAACTCACCCAAACACCGCCGCCACTCCGGCACCCCGAAGGGGCTCGGGCACGCGTTCTGCGAGTACGTCACCCGCTACCCGACCGACCGGCTCCCCCAGGCCGGCGGCGTCGACGCCACGATCGTGGTCACCATGACCCTGGAGAACCTGCTCGGCGACAGCCAGGCCCCGGCGGTGCTGGACACCGGGGACCCGATCACCGCCGACCAGGCACGCAAGCTCGCCTGCGAGGCCGGGATCATCCCGATGGTGCTCGGCTGGGAAGTCCAAGACCCTCGACCTCGGCCGCACGCAAACGCCTCTACGACCGCTACCAGCGGATCGCGATCAGGCACCGCGACCAGCACTGCACAGCACAAGGATGCGACTGGCCCGCAGCGCTGTGCCACGTCCACCACAACACCCCCTGGAGCCGAGGCGGGAAGACCGACATCGCCGACGGACGCCTGCTGTGTCCGCGGCACCACTCCTACGCGCACTACCGAAGTACGAGATGAAGACGATCCCGAACGGACGCGTGATCTTCAGCCGGACATAACGCCCAGAGTCGTTGACGCTCTTCCGGCACCGGCGCGAGACTTGGGCTCTGGCGCAAGGGAGGGTTCGATGTCCTGGAACCTGGCGGGTAGCTACGTCGAGACCTGCTCGTGCGAGCTCATGTGCCCGTGCAACATGTCGTTCGACCATGGGGCCACCTACGACTTCTGTCGCGTGACTCTCGTCTTCAACATCCTGCAGGGAGCGGTCGACGAGCACGGACATCGCAGGGCGCAAAGTCGCGCTGATAGCCGATACGCCGAAGGTGATGACCGACGGCAACTGGCGGGTCGGGGTGTTCATCGACGACGGCGCGACGGACGCGCAGTTCGATCAGCTCGTCAAGGTCTTCAGCGGCCAGCTGGGTGGGCCGATGGCGGGCCTGGCTCCGCTGATCGGCGAGATGCTGGGCGTCGAGCGCGCGGCGATCGAGGTCGACGACGACGGGCTGCGCCACAGCGTCCGCATCGGGGACGCCATCGACTTCGAGATCGAGGACATCGTTCCGTTCGGCGTGGAGACCGGCGAGCCGGTGAAGTTCTCCGGGATGTTCCACCCGGCTGGTTCCGATCTGACGATGGCCGAGGCGAAGCGGTCGAGGATCAGCGCCTTCGGCATCGAGTACGAGGGGAAGACCGGACTGTCGAAGTCGGACTTCTCGTGGACCGCCTGAGGGCATGACCGACATCAGGTCGGCGGCCTCGTCTGCCGGCGGAGGTCTTCGTCCCGCGTTCGCCGCGAGCCGCGCCCGGTTGGGGCTCGTCGTCGTCCTCCTCACCCTCGCCGGCGCCGCCTGGTGGTGGACGGTCGGACAGATGCGCGGCATGGACAACGGCCCCTGGACCGGTCTCGGGACGTTCGGCTGGTTCCTCGGCATCTGGGTGGTCATGATGGCGGCGATGATGTTCCCGTCGGTCGCTCCGACGATCGCGCTGTACTCGCGGATGAGCAGGACGTCGCGGGTGAAGCCGCTGGTGTTCACCGCCGGTTACCTCGTCACCTGGGCTGGCGCCGGAGTCGTCGCCTTCGTGATCGGCGCGGCCGCGAGCCACACGGCAGGAGGCGCGCTGTCGTGGGAGCACGCGGGGCGTCCCATCGCCGGAGCAACACTGATCATGGCGGCCGCCTACGAGCTGACCCCGCTCAAGAACGTCTGCCTGGGCAAGTGCCGCAGCCCGCTCGGCACCCTTCTCGGGTCCTGGCGCGACGGATGGTCCGGCGCGCTTCGCATGGGGGCGAAGAATGGTGCGTGGTGCGTCGGGTGCTGCTGGGCTCTGATGGCGTCACTCTTCGCGCTGGGCGTCATGAGCGTGACCTGGATGGCCGTCGTCGCGGGGCTCATCGCCATCGAGAAGATCCTTCCCTGGCGCCGCACGGCGACCTATGGCACGGCGCTCGTCCTTCTTGGCACTGGGCGTGCTCATGCTCTTCGCGCCGGGCGCGCTACCCGGTCTCACCGTCCCGGGGCACGACTCCATGCCCGTGATGGCACAGATGAGACTCTGAGGAGACGAGCCCTGGGGAGGAGCATCATGACGAACGACGCGTCCGCGTCGACTTCTCCGCGACGGCGCTCGACACGGCAAGTCCCTGGCTGACGCTTCGGGCGCGGGCATCGCCGAGCGCATCGAGTGGGTGGAGGGCGATCTCGGCACCTGGAGTCCGCCGTACCAGCGATTCGACGTCGACGCGGTGGTCCGCGCGGTCCGCCACAGCTGCCCCCTTGACGTGGGCTACGTAGGGAGCGCACGTTGGAGGCGTCCGCATCGGCGATCTGCCGTGCGGAGTCAAGGCCTCGGGCCGCTCTCTTTCGCACTGCGTCCGGTTCTCGGACGTCGTCGTCTGCGCACCACCTCGAGGACGGGCAAACGCCATGACCACTGCTCTACAGCACGGTGCTCCCACGGTGAACCACCCGACGCTGGAGGAGACCGGTCGACCACCGTGGTCGCCGGTCCGGCTCGCGAGGATGGCGGGCCTGCTCTATCTGGTGGTCGCGATCCTCGGCGGCTTCGCACAGATCGTGCGGGTGAAGGTGTACGAGCCAGGGGACGCCGCGGCAACCGCGGCGAACATCGTGGCGAACTCGACCCTGGTCCGGCTCAGCTTCGTTGCCGACCTCGTCCAGGCGCTGGTGTGGCTCGTCCTGGCCGTGACCCTCTACCGGTTGCTGGCCCACGCGGGGAGGAACATCGCCCGTGCCATGGTCGTCTTCGTGGCGGTCTCGGCCGCGATCACCTGCCTGAACATGGTCCACCAGCTCGGCGCCCTGCTGGTCGCGACGAACAGCTCCTACGTCACCGCCTTCGGCGCCGACGGCTCCGACGCCCTGGTGCTGCTCCTGATGGACCTGCAGCACTACGGGTACCTGATCGCCCAGCTGGCCTGGCTGTGGCTCTTCGCGCTCGGCCTGCTCGGCTACCGGTCCGGCATGTTCCCCAGGTGGCTCTCGTTCCTGCTCATGCTCGGCACCGTCTGCTACGTCGTCGACGCGCTGACCCAGTTCCTCGCTCCGTCCTTCGCGGACACGTCGGCCGCCATCTTCGTCCTGCCGGAGACCGTCTGCGAGGTGTCGCTCCTGGCCTATCTGCTGATCAAGGGAGTCAGGACACCTAGCTCCGACCGCGTCCCCGAGCCCGTCGTCCACCGCGTGAGGAGAAGTCATGAAGCGCATCGAGACCCAGGTCGACCTTCCGGCTGTGCCGTCGGTCGTCTGGGAACAGCTGGTGGACACGGCAGCGATGGGGAGCTGGAACCCCTTCATCACCTCCTCTCGGGAGTCTTCGAGGTCGGAGAGCGGCTCCAGGTGCGCATCGCGCCCGTGGGCGGCCGACCGATGACGTTCAAGCCGCGGGTGACCGTCGTCGAGCCGGGTCGTCGCCTCGAGTGGCTCGGAACCATGGGCATTCCCGGACTCTTCGATGGCCGGCACTCGTTCACGCTGACCCCCGTCGGGGAGGGACGCACCCGCCTCGTGCAGGCCGAGGACTTCTCGGGCGCCCTCGTCCCGTTCACCGGGAAGCTCCTGCGCAAGACCGAGGCCGGCTTCGAGGCGATGAACGCGGCACTTCTGACCAGGCTCGAGAAGGACCAGTCCGACTCAGCGGCCGCAGAGGCGCTCTGAGGGGCCGCTCAGCCGACCAGGATGACGTGCAGCGAGCGCGGGCCGTGCACGCCCTCCACCCGGTCGAGCTCGATGTCGCTGGTGGCCGACGGACCGCTGATCCAGGTCTGCGGGCGGGCGGGGTCGAGCAGCGCGACGGCGTCCGGGACGTCGGGCACCACCTGGTCGGCCCGCACGACGCACACGTGCAGGTCGGGCACCAGGGTGAGCGCGCGGCGGCCCTGGCCCGGACCGTGGTCGAGCACGATGGTGCCGGTCTCGGCGATGCCCGACGGCGGCCTCGGTGACCACGGCGTCGATCGCGTCGAGCTCGCAGCGCGGTCAGGCCCGGTCGTCGACGACGGCGCCGGGCACGTCCACCCCCAGCCCCGCGCGGTACGACGCAGCGACGCGGCCCTCGACCGCGGCCGCGACCCGCTCGGTCAGCTCGGCCGGGGAGCACCGCTCGACGACCGCGCGGTAGTCGGCCACCCGCTCGGCGAACAGGTCGAGCAGCGCGGCACCGGAGGCCGGGTCGCCGCCGCACGGGAGGCGGCGCCGGGACCGACGCGGCACCGGCGGTCGCCGGCCGGACCCGCGCCAGGATCTCGTCGCGGGCGCTCACGTCGTCCCTCCCCGGTGCGCTTCCACCAGGCCCGGAACGACTCCCGTGGCCCGCTGCGGCAGGTCGCGGGCGCCGGTCCACGCCGATCCCGACCGGCAGCCGTCCCGGCAGCCCGGGTGCCGAGGCGGGCGAACCGCTCCGCGAAGCCGAGCCGCCGGCCGGAGCCGAAGACCGTGGCGGCACCCTTCATCGCGACGTCCGTCGCCGACGGCAGGCCGCCGCGGTGCGCGTCGACGACCTGGGCGCGCAGGTCGACCAGCACCGACGGGATGTCGATCTTGACCGGGCACACCTCGTAGCAGGCGCCGCAGAGGGTGGAGGCGTACGGCAGCGAGTCGGTCTGCGCGTCGACGCCGACGCCCTTCAGCAGCGGGTTGAGGATCGCGCCGATCGGGCCGGGGTAGACCGAGCCGTAGGCGTGGCCCGCCGACCCGCTCGTAGACCGGGCACACGTTCAGGCACGCCGAGCAGCGGATGCAGCGCAGCGCCTGCCGGCCGACCTCGTCGGCGAGCGCGCGCGTGCGGCCGTTGTCGAGCAGCACGACGTGCACCTCCTGCGGGCCGTCGCCCGGCGTCACGCCCGGTCCAGGTCGACGTGTAGGGGTTCATCCGCTCGCCGGTCGAGGAGCGCGGCAGCAGCTGGAGGAAGACGTCGAGGTCCTGCCAGGTCGGCACCACCTTCTCGATCCCGACCACGCTGACCAGCACCTCGGGCAGGGTCAGGCACATCCGGCCGTTGCCCTCGGACTCGACGACCACCAGGGTGCCGGTCTCGGCGACCGCGAAGTTCGCGCCGGAGACCGCGACCTTGGCGCGCAGGAACTTCTCCCGCAGGTGCAGCCGGGCGGCCTCGGCCAGCTCGGCCGGGTCGTCGGTCAGGTCCGTCGGGCGCCGGACGTCCGGCACCCGCCATCCGGTCGCAGGAAGATCTGCCGGATCTCCGCGCGGTTGCGGTGGATCGCCGGCACCAGGATGTGCGAGGGCAGGTCGTCGCCGAGCTGCACGATCAGCTCGGCCAGGTCGGTCTCCCAGGCCGCGATGCCCTCCTCGGCGAGCGCCTCGTTGAGGCCGATCTCCTGCGTGGCCATCGACTTGACCTTGACCACCTCGTCGACGCCGTGGGCCTTCGCGACCGCCGGCGACGATCGCGTTGGCCTCCGCCGCGTCGCGGGCCCAGTGCACGGTGGCACCGGCACGCGGTCAGCGACTCCTCGAGCTGGACGAGGTACGACGCGAGGTCGTGCAGCGTGCGGTCCTTGATCGCCGCCCCGGCCGTCCGCAGGTCCTCCCACTCGGCGACCTCGGCGACCACGCGCGCCCGCTTGTCGCGGATCGTGGACGTCGCGTGCGCCAGGTTGTGCCGCAGCTGGGTGTCCGCCAGCGCAGCGCGGCGCGGCCGTCGGGAACGCCGGCATGCCCGACGAAGGTGCCGCGTCATGCCGACACCCTCCTGCGGCCGCGAGCACCTCGGCCAGGTGCATGACCCGTACGCCGCCGCGCTGCCGCGACAGCAGCCCGCCGACGTGCATCAGGCACGAGTTGTCCCCCGCCACCAGCACCTCGGCGCCGGTCTCCCGGACGTGGCGCGCCTTGTCGGAGCCCATCGCGATCGACGTGTCGGCGTTCTTCATCGCGAACGTGCCGCCGAAGCCGCAGCACTCCGTCGCCCGCGGCAGGTCGACCAGCCGGAGCCCCCGCACCTGCTCGAGCAGCAGCCGCGGCCGGTCGCCGACACCGAGCATCCGCAGCGAGTGGCAGGTCGGGTGGTAGGTCACGGTGTGCGGGAACGACGCCCCGACGTCGGTGACGCCGAGCACGTCGACGAGGAACTCGGTGAGCTCGTAGACGTGCGGCGACGTCTCCGCCACCGCGCGGACCAGGCCCGGGTCGCCGGACCGCTCGGCGACGATCCGGTGCTGGTGCCGGGCCGAGCCCGCGCACGAGCCCGACGGGCGTGACGATCGCGTCGTACGCCCGCGAACGCGTCGACGAACGCGCGCACCGCGGGCACCGCCTCGTCCAGGTAGCCGGTGTTGACCATCGGCTGCCCGCAGCAGGTCTGCGCCGCCGGGAAGTCGACCTCGACGCCGAGCCGGCGCAGCAGCGTGACCACGGCCTTGCCGGTGTCCGGGAACAGCGCGTCGTTGATGCAGGTGACCTGCAGCGCGACCCTCATCGCGGCTCGTAGCGCGTCAGGTCGCTGCGTCGCGCGGACCAGCGCCCGCATGTCGGTCAGGGTCGGCATCTCCACTCCCAGCGCCCGCGCCTGCACCAGCACGTTGCCCAGCGCGGCCGCCTCCTTCGGCCCGGCGACCACGGGCAGGCCGCAGGCGTCGGCGGTGAGCTGGCAGAGCAGCCGGTTCTCCGAGCCGCCGCCGACCACGTGCACCACCTCCGGCCGTACGCCGGCCAGCGCCGCCGCCGTACGCACGTTGCGGCCGTAGGCCTCGGCCAGGCTGTCCAGCACCAGCCGGGCGTACTCCCCCGGCGTCTGCGGCACGGCGACGCCGGCCTCGACCGCGAGCGCCGCGACCCGGGCCGGCATGTCGCCCGGCGGCAGCAGCCGGTGGTCGTCGACGTCGACGACCCGGCCGCTCGCCGGCAGCGCGGCCGCGGCGTCCAGCACCGAGGCCAGGTCGCTGTCCGGAGTGCCGTCCTCCGCCCACTGGCGCAGGCACTCGGAGAGCACCCACAGGCCGGACACGTTGCGCAGGAACCGGACCGTGCCGTCGACGCCGGCCTCGTTGGTGAAGTCGGCCTCGCGGGCCTCGGTCGTCAGCACCGGCTCGTCCAGCTCGAGGCCGACCAGCGACCAGGTGCCCGAGGAGACGTAGGCGAACGGCTCGTCGCCGGCGGGCACGCCGACCACGGCCGACGCGGTGTCGTGCGAGCCGACCGCGATCACCGGGGTCTCCGGCGGCAGCCCGGTCTGGGCGGCGACCTCCGGCAGGAGCGTGCCGACCACGTCGCCGGGGCTGCGCAGCGCGGGCAGCACCCGCGTCGGCAGGTCGAGCTCGGCGAGCAGGTCCGTGGCCCACTCGTGCGACCGGGCGCCGTAGAGCTGGGTGGTCGAGGCGTTGGTGCGCTCGGCACCCGCGCTCGCCGGTGAGCCAGTAGCCGAGCAGGTCCGGCACCAGCAGCAGGGTCTCCGCCTTGTCGAGCGCGGTGTCGACGCTCAGCTGGTAGAGCGTGTTGAACGGCAGCTGCTGGATGCCGGTCTCGGCGTACAGCCGGTCCGCGCCGAGCCGCGCCACCACCGTGCTCGGCGACGCCGTCGGTGCGCGCGTCGCGGTGGCTGTAGCGGGTCGGTGACCAGCTCGCCGGAGGCGTCGAGCAGCCCGTAGTCGACGCCCCACGAGTCGATCCCGATCGCGTCGACCGGTCCCGCGACGGCGGCCAGCCGGAGCCCGGTCCAGCACCTCGTCGTGGATCCGCCGGATGTCCCAGCGCAGCGAGCCGTCCGGCGCCCGCACCCCGCCGTTGGGGAAGCGGTGCACCTCGACCAGGTCGAGCACGCGCGGGGTCGACGCCGACCACGGCGGCCATCACCCGGCCGGAGGTGGCGCCGAGGTCGACCGCGACGACGCGCCTGCTCCTGCTCATCGGGTCATCGCAGGAACGCCGCCGCCACGCCGGCGTCGACCGGGACGTGCAGGCCGGTGGTGTGCGACAGGTCGGCGCTGCACAGGACGAAGACCGCGTTGGCGATGTTCTCGGGCAGCACCTCGCGCTTGAGGATCGTGCGCTGGGCGTAGAACTTGCCGAGGTCCTTCTCCTCCACGCCGTAGACCGCGGCGCGGTTGGCGCCCCAGCCGGAGGCGAAGATGCCGGAGCCCTGCACGACGCCGTCGGGGTTGACCCCGTTGACCTTGATCCCGTGCTCGCCGAGCTCGGCGGCGAGCAGCCGCACCTGGTGCGCCTGGTCGGCCTTGGTCGCGGAGTAGGCGATGTTGTTCGGGCCGGCGAACACCGAGTTCTTCGAGGAGATGTAGACGATGTCGCCGCCCAGCCCCTGCGTCGATCAGCACCTTCGCGGCGGCCTTGGAGACCAGGAACGAGCCCTTCGCCATCACGTCGTGCTGGAGGTCCCAGTCCGCGGCGGTGGTCTCCAGCAGCGACTTCGACAGCGACAGCCCGGCGTTGTTGACGACCAGGTCGAGCCCGCCGAACGCGAGCACCGCGGCGTCGACCATCGCCTGCACCGCGTCCTCGTCGGACACGTCCGCGGCCACCCCGATCGCGACGTCCGAGCCGCCGATCTCCGCCGCGGCCGCCTCGGCCTTGGCCTGGTCGAGGTCGGCGATCACCACGCAGGCACCTTCGGCGGCGAGCCGCTTCGCCGTCGCCTTGCCGATCCCGCCGGCCGCACCGGTGACCAGGGCGATCCGGGTCGCCAGCGGCTTCGGCTTCGGCATCCGCTGCCAGCTTGGCCTCCTCCAGCGCCCAGTACTCGATCCGGAACTTCTCGGCCTCGTCGATCGGGGCGTACGTCGAGAGCCCCTCGGCGCCGCGCATCACGTTGATCGCGTTGAGGTAGAACTCACCGGCCACGCGCGCGGTCTGCTTGTCCTTGCCGTAGGAGAACATCCCGACCCCGGGCACCAGCACGACCAGCGGGTCGGCGCCGCGGATCGCCGGCCAGGCGGCGGTCGAGCCTGTCGAACCGCGTTGCGGTCGTAGTAGGCCTGGTAGTCCTCGCGGTAGGCGACCGCGAGCTCACCGAGCCGGGCGACGCACTCCTCGACCGTGGCGCCGGCCGGCAGGTCGAGCACCAGCGGCTTGACCTTGGTGCGCAGGAAGTGGTCGGGGCACGAGGTGCCGAGCGCCGCGAGCCGCGGGTGCTCGGCGGACGCCAGGAACTCGAGCACCGCCGCGTCGTCGGTGAAGTGGCCGACCATCGGCCGGTCGTGCGAGGCGATGCCGCGGATCGTCGGTGCGAGGGCGGCGGCCTTCGACCGGCGCTCGGCCTCCGGCAGCGCGGCGTACCCCTCGAGTGCGGGTCCGAACGGCTCCGGCTTCGTGTTCGCCTCGATGTACGCCGCCGCGGTGTCGATGATCCACAGCGAGCCTGCGCTCGGCCTCCTCGGAGGTGTCGCCCCAGGCCGTGATCCCGTGGCCACCGAGGATGCAGCCGACCGCGTCGCGGGTTGGCCTCCTTGATCGCGGCGATGTCGAGGCCGAGCTGGAAGCCGGGGCGCCGCCAGGGCACCCAGACCACCTTGTCGCCGAAGACCTTGCGCGGTGAGCTCCTCGCCGTCCGCGGCGGTCGCGATCGCGATCCCGGCGTCGGGGTGCAGGTGGTCGACGTGGGCCGCGTCGACGAGTCCGTGCATGGCGGTGTCGATCGACGGGGCCGCGCCGCCCTTGCCGTGCAGGCAGTAGTCGAACGCGGCGACCATCTCGTCCTCGCGCTCGACGCCCGGGTAGACGTTCACCAGCGCGCGCATCCGGTCCAGCCGCAGCGCCGCGAGCCCGGACTCGGTCAGGGTGCCGAGGTCGCCGCCGGACCCCTTGACCCAGACCAGCTCGACGTCCTCGCCGGTGACCGGGTCGACGTCGATGCCCTTGGCGGAGGTGTTGCCGCCGGCGTAGTTGGTGTTCTTCTTGTCGGCGCCGAGCCGGTTGGATCGCTCGATCAGCTCGGTGACGGTCTGGTTGGTCATGATGTCCTTCTCGATGGGGGTGGTCATGAGCAGTGCTCAGTTCCGCTCAGGTCCAGGACGCCTGCGCGCCGCCGACCCGCTCGGCCTCGATCTGCTGCTGGTAGCCGCTCGCGAGGTAGGCCCGCATCGGGTCCGCCGGCAGGCCGCGCTCCTCGCGCCAGCCGGCCAGGTCGCGTCGTACGTCGGTGTAGAACGCGTCCATGAAGATCTCGTTGGCCGAGCAGCACGTCGCCGGAGGTGCGGGCCGCGGCGAGCGCGTCGGTGTCGAGCAGCAGCGCGCGGGCGAGCATCTCCTGCACGTTGAGCACCGAGCGGATCTGGCCCGGCACCTTGGCCTCGATGTTGTGGCACTGGTCGAGCATCAGCGCCACCTCGCTGCCCGGGCCGTAGCCACCGCCGCGCACCACCTCGACCAGGATCCGGAACAGCTGGAACGGGTCGGCCGCACCGACGATCAGGTCGTCGTCGGCGTAGAAGCGCGAGTTGAAGTCGAACGAGCCGAGCTTCCCGAGCCGCAGCAGCTGGGCGACGATGAACTCGATGTTGGTGCCCGGCGCGTGGTGGCCGGTGTCCAGGCAGACCATCGCCCGGTCGCCGAGCGCCGCCACCTGGGCGTACGACGTGCCCCAGTCCGGGCACGTCGGTGTGGTAGAACGCCGGCTCGAAGAACTTGTACTCGAGCACCAGCCGCTGCTCCGTCGCCGATCCGCGCGTAGATCTCGGCCAGGCCCTCGGCCAGCCAGTCCTGGCGGGCCCGGATGTCGCCCTGGCCCGGGTAGTTGGTGCCGTCGGCCAGCCAGATCTTCAGGTCGCGCGACCCGGTCTCGTCCATCACGTCGATGCAGTCCAGGTTGTGCTGGATCGCCTTGCGCCGTACGGCGGGGTCGGCGTGGGTGAGGCTGCCGAGCTTGTAGTCGTCGTCCTGGAACGTGTTGGAGTTGACCGTGCCGAGCCGCACGCCCTGGTCCTCGGCGTACGCCGCGAGCTTGCCGTAGTCGTCGACCCGGTCCCACGGGATGTGCAGCGCCACGGTCGGGGCGAGCCCGGTGAACCGGTGCACCGTCGCCGCGTCGGCGATCTTCTCCTCGACCGTGCGCGGCGTGCCCGGCGAGCCGAAGACCTTGAACCGGGTGCCCGAGTTGCCGTAGGCCCACGAGGGGACCTCGATCGCGAGCGCCTCGAGGGCGCCGGCGATGTCGCTGAAGCTGCTCATGTCTGGTGCTCATCGGGGGGTTCTCCTTCTGCTCCGCGGTCCCGGCGAGCTGGTCCTCGAGGTGGAAGACCTCCGCCAGTCGGAGGAAACCGGTGTCGGGTCGTGCGTCGCCGAGCTCGACGAAGAACTCGGCCATCTCTGCCTGCCACCGGGCGTTGACCTCGGTGGCGTCCATGCCGGCGAGGGCCGCCTGGAGGTCGGGGGTCTCGAAGTACCCGACCAGCAGGCCGTCCTCGCGGACGAAGAGCGAGTAGTTGTGCCACCCGGTGCGCGGCCAGGGCCGCGACCATCTCCGGCCACACCTGGGCGTGCCGGTCGCGGTACTCCGCCAGGCGCTCGGGCTTGACCTGGAGCTGGAAGCAGACGCGCTCCATCGGACTGCCCTCCTGCGTGGTGGGAGGTGGCACCGAGGGGGCGGACCGGCCGTGGCGCCGGCCCGCCCTCTCGTCGTGCTGGGACTGGGTCGACTCAGAAGTTGAACTGGTCGATGTTGTCCTTGTTGAACTTGAACGGGTCGCCCAGCAGGACGGTGCCGTCGGCGCCGACCGTGAACTCGCCGAGCTTGCCGGCCTTGAACTTGTCGCCCTCCTTGCCGGTGATGTCGCCGTCGACCAGCGCCTTCGCGGCGTACGCCGCCAGGTAGCCGAGGTCCTCGGGGTTCCACAGCGCGAACTCGGTGACGGTGCCGTCCTTGACGTACTTGCGCATCTGGTTGGGCGTGCCGAGGCCCGGTGATCGCGACCTTGCCCTTCTTGTTCGAGGTCGACAGGTAGCGGGCCGCGGCGGCGATGCCGACCGTCGTGGGCGAGATGATCCCCTTCAGGTTCGGGTGCTTCTGCAGCAGCGCGGCCGTCTTGTCGAACGAGGTCTGGTCGTCGTCGTTGCCGTAGACCACGTCGACCAGCTTGATGTTCGGGTGGTTCGCGGCGAGCTCCTTCTTCATGATCGTCGATCCACGCGTTCTGGTTGGTCGCGTTGGCGGACGCGGACAGGATCGCGATCTCGCCCGTGTCACCGATCTGCGTCGGCGATCATGTCGACCTCGACCTTGGCGATGCCGTCGGCGGTGGCCTGGTTGACGAAGAGGTCGCGGCAGTCGGGGCTCGTGTCCGGCGTCGAAGGTGACCACCTTGGTGCCGGCCTTCTGCGCGTTGCCGATCGAGTCGCACAGCGCCTTCGGGTCGTTGGCGGAGAGCACGATCGCGCTGGTGTGCTTCTGCGCCTCGGTGTCGATGTACTGCGACCTGCGCGTCCGGGCTGCCCGTCCTGCGGGCCGACCTGGGCGTAGGTGCCGCCGAACTCCTTGACCGCCGTCGTCGCCACCCTTGTCGCTGGTGTCGAAGTAGGGGTTGCCCAGGTTCTTCGGGATGAACGTGACGCGTCGATCTTCTTCGAGCGGCCGTGGACGTGCCGCCGCTGTCGCCGCCGTTGCCGGCGCCGCATCCGGCCAGTGCCAGCGAGCATCGCCAGGGTGACGGCGGCGACTCCGGCGATCTTCCCGTTGGGGAACTTCATCGATCTACCTCTTTCGGATTTCCGACGCCTGCTGGCGCGAGCGTGGTGGGGCCGGACTGGTTCCGGCCCCGGTTGTGACGCCTGGCGGTCAGGTCCGAGAACCAGGCCAGGACACTCGTGGACATCACGGAGGCGATCAGCAGCACTCCGATGATGATGTTGATGACGTTGACCGTGATCCCCTGCAGGCGCAGCGCGCTCGAGAGGACCCCGATCAGCAGGACGCCGGCGATGACGCCCGTGGAGCTTGCCGCGACCGCCGAAGATCGAGACGCCGCCCGAGCAGGACGGCCGCGATCACCTGGAGCTCGAGCCCGGTCGCGTTGTCGCCGCGACTGCTGGAGAACCGCAGCGTGAAGTAGATGCCGGCGAACGCCGAGACCACGCCGGTCATCACGAAGAGCAGCAGCTTGGTGCGGGCGACCGACACCCCGGTGAACTGGGCCGCCTCGGCGTTGAGCCCGATGTCGTAGACACCGCGGCCGAAGGCGGAGAAGTGCAGCAGCAGGGCGAAGACGAGCGCCAGCACCAGGAACGGGACCACGATCACCGGGAAGCCGGTCCGACCGATCTCGGCCTTGGCCAGGCTCGTCCAGCGCTCGCGGGAAGTCGGTCACGGCCTTGGTGCCGAGCAGCCCGACGGCGATCCCGCGGAAGAGCGCCAGGGTGCCGATCGTGACCGCCAGCGACGGGAGTCCGACGTAGGCGACGAGGAACCCGTTGATCAGGCCGCACAGCAGCGCCGGCGAGCAGCGCGACCACCATCGCGGCCGGGACCGACCAGCCGTGGTCGACCAGCGAACCGAGCAGCACGCTGCTCAGGCCGACCACGCTGGCCACGGACAGGTCGATCTCGCCGGTGACGATCACCAGCGTCATCGGCAGTGCGATCAGCAGGATCGGTGCGATGTCGAGCATCAGGAACGTCATCGTGAGCTGGTTGCCGAAGAACGGCACGAAGTAGATCGCCCACAGGATCACCGCGACGAGCGACCGCGATCACGGCGGCCTCGCGGCTGAACAGCAGCCGCCACCACACCGGATGGGTGTACGACGCGTAGCCGCGCGGTGTCGTCGTGTCCAGGTCGGTGCTCATGCGGTCGCTCCTGCGCTCGGGGCCAGCTCGCCGGGTTCTTCGTCGCGGGCCTCGACCAGGCGCCGGGCCCGCCGGGTGGCGAGCACCCGGTCGAGCACGATCGAGCCGAGGATCAGGGCTCCGACCAGGGCCTGCTGCCAGAAGTCGGGATGCCCACGGTCGGGCAGCGCGCGGTTGATCGTCACCAGCAGCATCGCGCCGATCGCGGCGCCCCACACCGTGCCGCTGCCGCCGAAGATCGCGACCCCGCCGATCACGACCGCGGCCACGGCCTGGAGCTCGATGCCGGTGCCGGCACTGGAGCTGACGCTGCCGTAGCGGGCCGCGAACACCACACCGGCCAGACCGGCGAGCGCTCCCGAGAGCACGAACGCGCTGATCACGCGGCGTCGTACGCGCAGGCCGTAGAGGACGGCGGCGTCCGGGTCGGACCCGATCGCGTAGACCTCGCGGCCGCCGCGTGCGGTCTGCAGGTAGTAGCCCACGACCAGCAGCACGAGCAGCGCCACCAGGAAGAGCACCGGGATGGTGACCAGCGAAGCTGGTGCCCAGATCACCGAAGGAGTCGGGCATGTCCGAGGCGTTGATCCGGTTGCTGCCCGCCCAGGTGAGGACGACGCCGCGGTAGATGTAGAGCGTGCCGAGCGTGATCACCAGCGCGGGCACCTTGCCGAACCCGACCAGCAGGCCGTTGACCAGGCCGAGCAGGGCCCCTGCGAGCAGGCCGGCCAGCACCACGACGACGATCGGGATGCCGGGGATGGTCGATGAAGAGCCGGCCGGTCAGGTACGCCGTGACGCCGAGCACGGAACCCACCGACAGGTCGACGTTGCGCGAGATGATCACGACCGCCTCCCCGATCGCGAGGAGCAGCAGGATCGACGGCGTCAGCAGCAGGTCCCGCCAGCCGTTGCCCCCGAAGAGGAACGCTGTGGCTGGAGAGGGTCGCCGCGGCCACCACGAACACCAGCACGAGCAGGATCGAGAACTCGCGGGACCGGACGACGGTGTTGAAGGCACGTTGGCCCGGCGACATCCGGCTCGGCGCCACCAGCTGATCGGTGGCGGAGACGAGCCCGTGGTCGGAGTGGTCGCTCACGCGGTGGTCCTTCTCTCGGAGGTCGCTCACACCGTCACCTCGCGGGTCCGGGTCGCGGCGAGCATCACGTTCTCCGGGGTTGCCTCGTCGCTGGGGATGTCGGCGGTGATCCGGCCCTCGCACACCACCAGCACCCGGTCGGCCATCCCGAGCACCTCGGGCAGCTCGGAGGAGATCATCAGGATCGCGAGCCCCTGTCCGGCCAGCTCGGAGAGCAGCCGATGGACCTCGGCCTTGGTGCCGACGTCGATCCCGCGCGTGGGCTCGTCGATGATCAGCAGCGACGGCTCGGTGGCCAGCCACTTGGCGATCACGACCTTCTGCTGGTTGCCGCCGCTCATGGTGCGCGCGTCCATGTCGAGGGCGCTGGTCTTCACCTCGAGCCGCCCGGCCCAGGGACCGGCGGCCCGGTTCTCGGCGGCACGGGTGAGGATGCCGGCGCGGGTCAGCTTGCCGCGGATCACGGCGGCCACGTTGTGCGCCACGGAGGCGTCGGTGACCAGGCCCTGCTGGCGTCGGTCCTCGGGGATGAACGCCATGCCCCGCACGGATCGCGGCGCGCGGGCTGCGGGGCGGAACGGGCTTGCCGTGCAGCAGCGATCCGGCCGCTGTCGTAGCCGTCGACGCCGAAGACCGCGCGGGCGATCTCGCTGCGGCCCGCGCCGACCAGTCCGGCGAGTCCGACGATCTCACCGGACCGGACCTGGAAGGTGACCTCGTGGAAGACCCCGGCCGAGGTCAGGTCCTCGACCTCCAGCACGGGCGCACCGATGCTGGACGGCGTCTTCGGGAACAGGTCACCGACCTCCCGACCGACCATCAGGCCGACGAGCGTGTCCACGTCGGTGTCCGCGATCTTCATCGAGTCGACGTACGCGCCGTCCCGCATCACGGTGACCGTGTCGCACAGCGAGAAGACCTCGTCGAAGCGGTGGGAGATGAACACGAGCGCCCGGCCCTCGTCGCGCAGCCGGCGCGCGACGGTGAAGAGCCGCTCCACCTCGACGCCGCTCAGCGCGGCGGTGGGCTCGTCCATGATCAGCACCCGCGCGTCGAGGGAGATTGCCTTCGCGATCTCGATGATCTGCTGGTCGGCGATGGAAAGGCCGAGCGCGGGACGACGGGGGTCGATGCTCACACCCAGGCCGGTGAACAGTCGCTCGGCCTCGCTGTACATGGCGGCGCGGTCGATCCGGCGGCCGCGGCCGAACGGCTGGCGGCCCATGAAGATGTTCTCGGTGACCGACAGGTCCGGGAAGAGGGTCGGCTCCTGGTAGATCACGGCGATGCCGGCCGCCTTGGACTCGGCCGTCGACCCGAAGTCGGTGGGGTCCCCGTCCAGGAGGAACTCGCCCCCGTCGCGTCGGTGCACTCCGGCGACGACCTTGACCAGCGTCGACTTGCCGGCGCCGTTCTCGCCGACCAGGCCGTGGATCGACCCGGCCTCGACCCGCAGCGAGCCGGACCGAAGGGCCACGACGGAGCCGAACGACTTCGTCACGTCACGCAGCTCCAGCGCGGCGGCGGGGTCGGTCATCTGTCCTCCGGGTGAGTCATGGATTGAAAGGTTTCAACTCGATGTCGAAAAGGTAGGTGACCGCCCTCACATGTGTCAAGCGTGAGAACCAGATGGCGCCGAATCGAGACGCGGAACCTGCTCGCGCGCCGAGGGGCTAGCCTCTTGCTGACGTTTCACACCAGGTCGAGGGAGGCGCCATGTCCGGCACCGACGGCACGCCTCGCAGCTCCTCGGTCAAGGACGTCGCGGCCCTCGCCGGCGTGTCCCTGGGGACCGTCTCCAACGTGCTCAACCGACCCGAGCGGGTCAGTGCCGGCACCCGCCAGCGCGTGGAGCAGGCGATGGCCGAGCTCGGCTTCGTGCGCAACGAGTTCGCGCGCCAGCTCCGGATGGGCACCAGCAGCACGCTCGCCTACGTGATGCTCGATGCCACCAACCCGTTCTTCACCGACGTGGCGCAGGGCATCGAGCTGGCCGCCGAGAAGCGCGAACGTCTCGCTCTTCATCTGCAACAGCAACAACAGCGGCACCCGCGAGGAGTCGCACCTGGGTCACCTGATGCAGCAGCGCGTGCAGGGCATCCTGCTCACCCCGGTCGACCCGGAGGCGGAGACCATCGACCTGGTCGCCGAGCGCGGGGTGCCACTGGTGATCGTGGACCGCACGCGCAACGACACCCGGTTCTGCTCGGTCGCCGTCGACGACGTGCTCGGTGGCCGGCTGGCCGTGGAGCACCTCGTCGACCTGGGCCACCGCCGGGTGGCCTACATCGCCGGGCCGCGACTCCCTCGGCCAGGTGCGGGACCGGCTCGCCGGCGCCCGCGAGGCCTGGGCCGCCGCCGGTCTGCCGGCCGAGGACCTCGTGGTGCTGCCGACGGCGTCCCTGACCGTGGCGGCCGGACGTGGCGCCGGCGAGCGGCTGGCCGGCATGCCCGCCCGCACCCGCCCCACGGCCGCCTTCTGCGGCAACGACCTGGTGGCCCTCGGCCTCCTGCAGCAGGTGATCGGCTCGGGCCGCTCGGTGCCTGGCGACCTCGCGATCGTCGGGTACGACGACATCGAGTTCGCCGCCGCCGCCGCGGTCCCGCTCACCTCGGTGTCCCAGCCGCGTCAGGAGCTCGGCCGGACGGCCGCGGAGCTGCTGCTCGCCGAGGCGGACCCGGACCACACCCACCGACAGGTCCTGTTCCGGCCCGAGCTGGTCGCCCGCGGGTCGACCCTGCGCTGATGCGGCAACCGAACCCGGCGGTTCGGCCGGTGCGAGCGTCGTACCTTCGCTGGGAGCCTAGAGCCCCACCGACCTCGAGGAGCTCCCGATGCACCTGCACGAGTTGCCGACTCCGGACACCGCGGCCGCCGTCGCAGCGAACCAGGTTGCGCGCCGCTACTGCTCCTCTGCGCTGTACGCACACAGCGTCCGCTCCTACCTGTGGGGTGTCGCCTATGCACATGACACGGATCTCGAGGTCGACCTCGAGCTGCTGTACGTCGCGGCGATGCTGCACGACCTCGGCCTCACCCGGCCGTTCGACGCCCACGAGATGCCGTTCGAGGAGGCCGGTGGTCAGGTTGGCTGGGTGTTCGCCGCCGCAGCAGGCTGGCCCGACGTACGACGCAACCGGGTCGCCGAGGTCATCGAGAGACACATGTGGCCTGCCGTCGACCCGGTCGAGGACCCGGAAGGTCACGTGCTGGAGGTCGCGACCGGCATCGACATCTCCGGCCGTGGCGTGGACCTGATCCCTGCCGACCTCCGGGCAGAGGTGATGTCGGCGTGGCCCCGGCTGGGCCTGGCCACCGAGTTCACCGAGTGCCTGCGCGAACAGGCCGAACGCAAGCCGACCAGTCGTGCTGCCGACCTGACCCGTGCGGGTCTCGCCCGAGCCCTTCGCACCCACCCCCTCAGCCCAGGTCGAGATGGGCGAGCTCCCCGCGCGACGTGACGCCGGTCTTGGTGAACACGTTGCGCAGGTGGAACGCGACGGTCCTCGGCGAGACCCAGCACTGGGCGGCCACGTCCTTGTTCGAGAGGCCCTGGCTGACCAGCTCCGCGACCTTCAGCTCCATCGGCGTCAGGTGCAGCAGGGTCGACGGATCGCGCTTGCGGGCGGTCTCGCCCGACGCCCGGAGCTCGCGGCCGGCGCGGTCCGCGAGCGGCTCGGCGTGCAGGTCCTGGAAGGTCTCCAGCGCGGCCCGGAGATGGGATGCGGGCGTCCACGCGACGCTGGGCCCGACGAAGGAACTCGCCGTACGCAAGCTGCACGCGCGCCCGGTCGTACGGCCGGTCCGCAGCGGCGTGGTGGGACAGGGACCGTTCGAACAGCTCGCTCGCCCCGGAGTCGGCCGTCATCGCTCGGCCGAAGTCGGCGGCGGCCTGCGCCCACGGCGGCGCGGTGCCACCGGTGAACGAGTCCAGGTCCCGCACCCACGCGACGGCCTGATCCCGGTCATCGGCCCGGACGGCGGCATCGATGCGTTCCTGGGCGGCCATCAGCGCCAGGGTGGGCAGCCGCATCTGGCGGAACTGGTGCAGCGCGCCGGCCGGATCCCCGGTGAGCGCCGCCCGGGTGCCTCGTGCCCAGCGCGCCAGGTCCTCGACCGGCCGGGCCAGGATGCCGGGCTCCGGGTTCGCGGCGACCAGGGCTCCAGGGCGGCCAGGCGCTCCTCGAAGTCGGGCCTGCCCTCGAGCGCTGCGAGGAGCGACAGCCACGCCCGTGGCGTCGTGCGCTCAGGCCGCGCTGGCCGACGCCGTGTCCCAGCGACACCGCTTCCTCCGAGGCGCTGCGCAGCGCCACCCACCGGCCGGAGACGTACAGCCCGAACGTGAGTCGCTGGAGCGCGTACAGGACGGCCATGCCGTCGCTGTTCTCCCGGGCCGTCGACAGCATCAGGTCGTAGCAGCGTCGGTGCGCATCGTCGTCGCCCAGGTGGAGGGCCGCGTTGCCGAGGTTCCCGAGCAGGTCGAGATCCGTTACCGGCCCATCGGAGTCCGGTCCTCCGTCCACGGCCACGTCCATCGCAATGGAGAGCTCCTCGCGGGCCGCATCCCGGTTGCCTGCCATGTCGTGCTGGGTGCTGCGCCAGGAGCAGCTTGAGGCACCGGGTGCGAGTGGTGTCATGCGAGGACGACTCGGACGTCGACGGTGCCGGGCGGCAGGGTGGCTCCGCTGTCGGCGCCGTGGCTGCGGGCCACCGCGGCCGCCGAGGCCATCTCGAGGGCGCGGACCGGGTCGTGGGCGGAGACCCGGTGCGCGGCCCGGGTGAGGATCCGGTGCGCGTTGGACGCGGAGCCGACGTTGAACTCGATCCGGGCCCGGAGCCGGTCGACGTCCGCGAGCAGCAGCGGGTCGTCGGCCTGCTCGCGAGCCGCGGGCAGGAGGGCCGATGCCCGCGCGGCCTGACCGGCCGCCCACGCGTTGCGAGCCGCCGCGAGCCGACGCCCGGCTCGGGCGTGCGGGTCGACCGTGAGCTCGGCGGAGCGTTCGTGGGCGTCCGCTGCGGCCCGGTAGGCACCCCGTCGCTCGGCACGGAGCGCCGACCTCGTCGAGCAGGGAGCCGATCTTCTGGTCGGGCCCCTCGGCCGCTGCCGCCCGGTGCCAGGTGGCACGGTCGGCATCCTCGAGCCCGTCCAGGACGTCGGCAAGCGCGCGGTGCACGTCACGTCGCTCGTCCCCCGCGGCAGCCTGGTAGACCGCCGACCGGACGAGCGGGTGCCGGACGGCCACGGAGTCGCCGCTGGTCACGAGCAGTCCTGAGCGCTCCGCCTCCGCCAGCGCGCCCGCGCCGGCACCCAACGTGGCCGCGGCGCGCCGGACGGTCACCAACCGTCCGGTGTCGTCGGCGACCGCGACCAGCATCAACGTCTGCGCCGGCGCCGTCAGGCGGCGGCACCGCTCGAGGAAGACCCGCTCGACGCCCGTGGTGAGCATCAGCTGGGGCGGAAGCGGCGCCGCCCCCGAGAGCTGCGCGTCGCTGAGGCCCGTCGGCAGCTCGACGAGCGCGAGCGGGTTGCCGCCCGTCTCGGCCAGCAGCCGGTCGCTGACCTCGGCCGGCACCGCGACCGGTGCACGTTCGGCGAGCAGCGCCCGCGCCGAGGAAGCGTCCAGCCCGCGCACCCGCAGGCGACGGCACCCCTTCCGGGGTGAAGGTCCGGTCGTCCCCGTCACGGGCCGCGAAGATCATCGCGACCCGGATCCGCGTCCAGGCGTCGGGTCGCGAACAACAGGGCGTCGGCCGACGCCGCATCGAGCCAGTGTGCGTCGTCGACAAGGCACACGACGGGCTTGTCCTCCGCCGCCTCGGTGAGCATCGACAGGGTCGCTACCGCGACCAGGAACGGCTCCGCGGACCCGGCTTCCTGGCCGAACGCCACGCGGAGCGCCTGCGCCTGCGGGCGCCGGTAGCTCGTCCACGAGGTCGAGGACGGGACGGAGCAGCCGGTGCAGGGCCGCGAACGGCGAGCGGCGACTCCGACTCCAGACCCTGCGTGCGCAGCACCCGTACGTCGGCCTCGGTCGAGGTGACCTCCGCGAGGAGCGCGGACTTCCCGACGCCGGGTTCCCCCTGGACGACGAGGCTCCCGGCCCTGCCGAGGCGGGCTGCCTCGAGGAGCGCGGCCAGCTGTGCCCGCTCGGTCTCTCGCCCATGCAGCACGTCGAGAAGGTAGCGCGGATCCCGGCACTTTGACCGGGGTGAGCAGATGCGTTGCAGACCACGCTCAGCAGCAGTCCACCACCGACTTCGAGAGCGAGATCGTCATGGCCGTCGACATCCACCCCACCGTTCACCCGGACCGCACCGACATGCCGGAGAGGCATCGCACCCCGGTGGCCCGGGTCATCGCAGGGTCCCTCGCCGCGGGAGCTTCCGCGGCGCTGGTGCTCACCCTGGTGGTCTTCGCCGGGGCGTCCGAGCACGTGATCACCGGCGCGGGCTGGTGGCGTTCGGCGCGGGCTGGGCGATGCTGGCCATCCTCACCACCCGCTTCACCAGCCAGCCGCAGCGGTGGGCCCTCGTTCCCGCGGTCGCTGATGACGGCATCGGGTCTCGGGCCTCTGGGCGTTGGCCCCCGGCGACGCCGGCCTGACCGCCCTCGGCTGGCTCTGGTCGCCGGTCGCGCTGGCGCTGGCGGTCTGGATGTTCGCCCAGGTGCGACAGGCACTGTCCGGTCGCAGCCGCTGGCTGCTCTACCCGGTCGTCGTCGCCATCGGTGTCGCGGCCGTCGGCGCCGAGCGTCGAGAACGTCGGCCAAGGTCCGCGACCAGCACCGCTGGGCCGCCCCGGGCAAGACCTACGACGTCGACGGACACCGGCTGCACCTGGACTGCCGCGGCACCGGCGCGCCCGACCGTCGTGCTGGAGAACGGGCTCTCGGCGAGATGTCCGCCTCCTGGGCCAGGATCGCCCCCGCGGTGGGCCGCCACGACCCGGGTCTGCGCCTACGACCGCGCCGGCCAGGGATGGAGCGACGACGCCGCGCACCCGCTCGACGGCGTGCGAGTCGGCCCGCGACCTGCACCGGCTGCTCGCCGTCGCCGGCGAGACCGGCCCGTTCGTGCTCGTCGGACACTCCACCGGAGGCACCTACGCGCTGACCTACGCCCACCGGTACCCCGACCAGGTCGCCGGCCTGGTGCTGCTGGACTCCTCGAGTCCCTACCAGCTACACCGCCATCCCCAGCTTCGCCGGCCAGTACGCCGTGACCCGCCGTGGCGCTGGCCCTGCTGCCCAGCCTGGCCCGGCTCGGCCTGGGCCACCTGTGCCCGGGGGCGCCGACCTTCCCGCAGCCTGCCGCGGACCAGGTCGCCGCGTTCAGCGCCAGCCCCCGGGACTCCGCAACATCCGCGACGAGCAGTCGGTGCTGCTCGACGTGTTCGCCCAGGCGCAGGCCCTGACCAGCCTGCACGGCAAGCCGCTCGTCGTGCTCACCGCCACCGAGAACCTCGACAAGATGCCCGGGCTGGGGCGCCGCACAGGACCGGATGGCCGGCGCTGTCGACCAACAGCAGCCACCGCGTCGGCGACCGCCACCCACGTCGGGCTCCTCGAGGACCCGCAGGACGCGGCCACCAGCGTCGCGAGCCATCACCGACGTCGTCGACGCCGTCCGCACCGGCGCACCGGTGGCCGTCCGATGAGCACCCGCCGCTACCACCCCGCCACCACCCCACCCACCCAAGGAGAAGCACATGTCCACCACCGAACCCGGCGTCCACGCCCACCACGGCACCGCCACCACCCACGGCCACCAGCCGCCCAGCCGGACGCCGACGAGGGCCTCGCCGCCCCTGGACCGTGCTCGCGCTGGCGCTGACCGCGCAGATCCTCGTCGTGCTCGACATCTCGGTCGTCAACACCGCACTGCCGACCATCGGCCGGTCCCTGCACCTGGCCAGCTCCGACCTGCAGTGGATGGTCACCGCCTACCTGCTGATGTCCGGCGGCGGTCTGCTCCTCGGCGGTCGGATCGCCGACCTGCTGCCCCGGCGCCGGGTCTTCATGACCGGCATGTTCGTCTTCACCGTCGGCCTCGCTGGTCAGCGGGTTCGCCTCCAGCGCCGCCGAGCTGATCCCTGCCCGCGGCGCACAGGGGGTCGGCGCCGCGCTGATGACCCCCGCCGCCCTGTCCCTGATCATGACCACCTACTCCGGCGCCCAGCGCGCCAAGGGGCTCGCGCTGTGGGGTGCCGTCGGCGGCCTCGGCATCGCCGCCGGCGTCGTCGTCGGTGGCGCCCTCACCACCTGGGCCGGCTGGCAGTCGATCTTCTGGGTCAACGTCCCGATCGGGGTGCGTCGCCCTCGCGCTGTCGGCCAAGGTGCTGCCCAGGCACGCAGCGCCGTCCGGCCCGCGCTGGCCAGCTTCGACCTCGCCGGTGCCGCCACCGCCGTCGGCGGCCTGGCCGCGCTGATGTTCGCCCTCGCCGGCGCCCCCAGCCACGGCTGGACCTCGGCCCGCACCATCGTCGCGCTGGTCGTCTCGGCCGTCCTGCTGAGCGGCGTTCATCCTTCGTCGAGCGCCGCGTCCGCACAGCCGCTCGTCCACCCGCACACGTGGTCGATCAGCTCCCTGGTCTCCGGCACCGTCGTCATGCTCGGCGTCACCGGTGTCCTGGTCGCCGCGGTCTTCCTCGGCTCGATCTTCGTCCAGACCGTGCTGGGCTACTCGGCGCTCGAGGCCGGCCTGGCCTTCCTGCCGCTCGCCGCCGCCCTGGTCGTCGGCACCCACGTCGCCGCCCACGTCGAGCGCGCACGCCACGGCCCGGACCGTCGCCGTCGATCGGCCTCCTCGTCGCCACCGTCGGCGCGGTCCTGCTCTCCCGGGTCTCGGCCGGCGACTCCTACGCCACCGGCGTGCTCCCGGGCCTGGTCGTCCTCGGCTTCGGCGCCGGCATGGTCTTCGTCGCGGTCTCGGCCTCGGCGATGACCGGCATCCCCGCCCAGCACTCCGGGATGGCCTCGGGCTTCCTGATGACCGGTCACGAGGTCGGCGCCGCGCTCGGCGTCGCGGTCCTCTCCGCGGTCGCCACCACCGCCGGAGCGCTGACCACGGTGGACGGTGCGTCCGCCGCCGTCAGTCGTGGCTTCGTCGGTGCCGCTGTCTGGACCCTGGTCTGTTCGCGGCGTTCGCGCTGGTCCGGATGCCGGCGACCCGCAGCACCGGCGGGTGCGATGCACATGCACCACTGAGCCGATAGTCCCGGCCGGATGTGTCGTCCCCGCCCTCCGGAACGACGCATCTGGTCGGGACTATCCCGTTCGGCTGGTTCTTCTGGGTTACCCGTGGGTACTATTGCCTTGTTACCCACGGGTAGCCCGCAGCCCGCCCCGACGCGAAGGTGGAGGCCATGAGCCACTACAAGTCCAACATCCGCGACATCGAGTTCAACCTCTTCGAGGTGCTCAGGCGCGACGAGGTCCTCGGCCAGGGGCCGTTCGCGGAGGTCGACGCCGACACCGCGAGGTCGATCCTGGGCGAGGTCGACCGGCTGGCGCGCGAGGACCTCGCCGCCTCGTTCGAGGACTCCGACCGCAACCCGCCGGTGTTCGACCCGACGACCAACACCGCGACCCGTGCCGGAGTCGTTCCGGAAGAGCTACCGGGCCTGGATGGACGCCGAGTACTGGCGCCTGGGCACCATGGCCGAGCTCGGCGGCACGCCTGCTCCCTCGAGCTTCAACTGGGCGCTGGGCGAGCTGGTGCTCGGCGCGAACCCCGCGATCTGGATGTACGGCGCGGGACCCATGTTCGCCGGCATCGTGCACCGCAACGGCAACGACCGCGACAAGAGGATCGCCCAGCTGATCGTGGACAACGGCTGGCTGACCACGATGGTGCTCACCGAGCCCGACGCGGGCTCCGACGTCGGCGCCGGCCGCACCAAGGCCACCCGGAACGACGACGGCACCTGGAACATCGAGGGCGTCAAGCGGTTCATCACCTCCGCCGAGGGCGACCTCAGCGACAACATCGTGCACCTGGTGCTGGCCCGGCCGGTCGGTGTCGAGGGCGTCGGCGGTCCGGGCACCAAGGGCCTGAGCCTGTTCGTCGTACCGAAGTTCCACGTCGACCTCGAGACCGGTGAGCTCGGCGAGCGCAACGGCGTCTACGTCACCAACGTCGAGCACAAGATGGGGATCAAGGTCTCCAACACCTGCGAGCTGACCTTCGGCGACGCCTCCATCGGCGGCGGCGAGCCGGCCGTCGGCTACCTGCTCGGCGAGGTGCACGACGGCATCGCGCAGATGTTCCAGGTGATCGAGAACGCCCGGATGATGGTCGGCACCAAGGCGATCGCGACGCTCTCGACCGGCTACCTCAACGCGCTCGACTACGCCAAGACCCGGGTCCAGGGCGCCGACCTGACCCGGGCCAGCGGACAAGACCGCGCCGCGCGTCACAGTGACCCACCACCCCGACGTACGCCGCTCGCTGATGACGCAGAAGTCGTTCTCCGAGGCGATGCGCGCGCTCGTGCTCTACACCGCGTCGTGGCAGGACCAGGTCATGATCGCCGAGCACAACGGCGAGACCGACGAGCTGGCGATGCGGGTGAACGACCTGCTGCTCCCGATCGTGAAGGGCTACGGCTCGGAGCGCTCGTGGGTGCTGCTCGGCACCGAGTCGCTGCAGACCCTGGGCGGCTCCGGCTTCCTGCCGGAGTACCCGATCGAGCAGTACGTCCGCGACGCCAAGATCGACACCCTCTACGAGGGCACGACTGCGATCCAGGGCCAGGACTTCTTCTTCCGCAAGATCGTCAAGGACCAGGCGCAGGCGCTCGGCCACCTCGCCGGCGAGATCGAGACGTTCATCACGAGCGAGGCGGGCAACGGCCGGCTCAAGGTCGAGCGCGGCCCTGCTCGCGACCGCGCTCGAGGACGGCCAGGCGATGGTCGGCGACATGATCAACACGCTGATGAGCGCCGACGAGTCCGCCGAGGGCGGCGACATCCGCAACATCTACAAGGTCGGCCTCAACACCAGCCGGCTGCTGATGGCCATCGGTGACATCGTCTGCGCCTGGCTGCTGCTGCGCGGCGCCGAGGTCGCGCTGGAGAAGCTCGGCGGCGACGTCTCCGCGAAGGACAAGGCGTTCTACGAGGGCAAGGTCGCGGCCGCGCAGTTCTTCGCGCGACCAACCTTCCGCACCTGACCGCCGAGCGGGCGATCGCCGAGGCGACCGACCTGTCGCTGATGGATCTCGACGAGGCCAGCTTCTGAGGGCTCGCTCCTCAACCACCGTCCGGCGGTTGAGGAGGTGCGCGGCAACCGTCTCGACCTCCGGCGGGCAGCAGACCGGCAGCAGGTCGGGCGCTTGGCCGTGCGGCCGGTGCCCGGGCCGCGGCCGAGCAGCATCCGGGTCAGGAACGGCACGACGAAGCGTCGCCGTCCACCACGCGTCCCGTCGTACGGCGTGGAACAGCCCGGTGCGGCCACGGCGACGACTCGCTCCAGGTGTCGTCGCTGCCCGGCAGCCCGAGCACCTCGGCCATGCCGGCGGCGATCCGCGCGGTGTCCCTCGCGGCTGCCGTGGATCCGGTCGTGGCTCCACAGCGCCGGGTCGCCGCACATCGCGAGCGGGAACAGGTCGAGCACCGCGACGTCGTGACGCTCCGCCACCTCGACCAGCCGTCGGTTGAGCTCGACCTCGCGCGGCCGCAGCCAGGCCATCACCGGCAGCATCCGGCCGATGTCCGGGAACGTCATCGTGACCACCCGGCACCCGGTCGCCGGCAGCGCCGCGAACGTCTCCTCGACGTCGCGCACCGTGGCGTCGGCGTCGTAGTCGTGGCGCAGCAGGTCGTTCATCCCGACCACCACGCTGGCCAGGTCGGGCTGCATCGCGAGTGCTGCGTCGAGCTGGCCGTGGCGCACGTCGCGGGCGCGGCAGCCGCGGAGCGCGAGGTTCGCGTAGCGCGAGGCCCGGGGCTGGTGGTCGCCGCCAGCGCCTCGGCGAACCGGTCGGCCCAGCCACGGAGGCCGGTGACGTCGTCCCCGTCGTTGAGGCCCTCGGTCTGGCTGTCACCGAGCGCGACGTAGCGGCGGTACGACGCGGGCGCTGGCATGCCGCGAACGTACCGGCGTGCGGATCCTTGCACACGCCCGACGCCCTACCATCGCAACCATCGGGTCAACGGCATCACCGAGTGCGAAGGAGCACAGCTATGGGAGTCGGAATTGGCGTCGTGCTGCTGATCGTGGGCGCGATCCTCTACTGGCGCTGTCGAGGTCGGACATCCCCGGGGTCAGTGACAACACGCTCGGCATCATCCTCATGGTCGTCGGCGTGATCGCGATCGTCCTCGCGCTGGTCACGAACCAGCAGCGCAGCCGCACCAAGGTCGTCGAGGAGCGGCGCGACATCCAGCGCTGACCTGCGCCCGCCACGACGTGGTCACCGGGAGAAGCTCGGAGGCGCCGTGTGCGTAACGCGGCCTTCCCCGGTGACCACGTGCGGCTCAGGCGGCGCTCGGCCGTTCCTCGGTGTGCCGTCCTCGGCGTGCCGTTCCTCGATGCGCTGAGCCTCGGTCTCCTCGAGGAGGTACGCCGGAGGCGGGAGCGTGGGGATCTCGGGGCGAAGCATGGCCTAACCATAGCAAGTTAATCGACTTTAGTCAGTTAAACGGTCCGGGCGTGTCCCCTAGGCTGCCCGCCATGACCGATCGGGAGCGGCTGCTCGCCCTGCTGGACGTGTTCGAGTCGGCCCTTTCCGACTTCACCGACGCTGGTGCGTGAGCTGCGACGACGACGAGTGGGAGCTGCCCACCGACCTCCCCGGCTGGACCGTGCACGACCTGGTCAGCCACACCGCGCACCTCGAAGCGGTGATCGCCGGCTCACCCGAGGAGACGGTCGCCGTCCCGCAGGGGCTCCCGCACGTGACCAGCCTGATGGGCTTCTACACCGAGCAGGGGGTGATCGCCCGCAAGGAGCGCACCCGCGACGAGCTGCTCTCCGAGATCGGCGCCGCGGCCGGCCAGCGCCTCGGCGAGACCCGGGCCGCCCCGCCCGACGACGGAGCCGGCGACGCCCCGAAGACACCGGGCGACATCGGCTGGAGCTGGCAGACGCTCCTGTCCAACCGCCCGCTCGACGTGTGGATGCACGAGCAGGACATCCGGCGCGCGACCGACCGGCCCGGCCACCTCGACTCCGCGGCCGCGCGTCACGTCGTCCGCGTCTTCGCCCGCCAGCTCGGGTACGTCTGGGGCAAGAAGGTCGGGGCCGCGCTCGGGGAGTCCGGGGCGATCGAGCTGTCCGACAGCGGGGACCGGTTCGCGGTCATCCTCGGCGAGAACGGCCGTGGCGTCGCCGCACCCGAGAACGCCACGACCGACACCACGCTGCGCATGGACACCGGGACCTTCGTCGTCCTCTGCGGCGGACGCCGTGCTCCCGAGACCCAGCACGTGGAGGTCGCCGGCGACCCAGACCTCGGTGACCGGTTCCGTCGCAGTCTCTCGATGACCCCGTGAGCCTGACGGCGGCCGACGAACCTCACGAAGTGGCGTCGTTATGGGAGAGGTTCGGACAGAAGCCGGGTCGCTGAGGAAGACTCCGGGACATGCGTGCGCTACCGGCCGCGATCGCCGTGATCGCGCTCCTGGTCTCGGGCTGCGGCGGCGACCCGCCGGTCAGCGTCCCGACGGCCAGCGCGCCGGCCACCTCCGCGGCCACCCCGCCCCCGTCCCACGTTCCGGGCCGTTACGGCGACGCCGCGTCGACCGTGCGCGAGGACAGCGTCTACCCCGACGTCGGGGAGCCGACCATCGACGCCCTGCACTACGGCCTCGTTCTGCGGTGGGAGCCGGGGCCGCGGCGACTCGTCGGCACGGCCTCGATCCGCTTCCGGGCGACTACGACAGGTGACCACGTCAAGCTCGACCTGGCGCCCCAGCTGAAGCCTTCGGCGGTCCGGCTGGACGGCGAGAAGGTCTCCTTCCAGCACCCCGGGAAGGACCTGCTGGTCACGTCGCCGGTGGTGAAGGACCGGCTCTACACGCTGCGCGTCACGTACGCCGGCCGGCCGAGGCCCGCGGCCGCCCCGACGAGCCGTGACGACACCCCGGGCCTCGGCTGGACCACCCAGCCGGACGGACAGGTGCGGGCGATGCAGGAGCCGTACGGCGCGTACACCTGGTACCCGGTCAACGACCAGCCGGCCGACAAGGCGTTCTACGACGTGAAGGTCGACGTGCCCGGTCGCTGGGTCGGCATCTCCAACGGCCGGCTGCTCGCGCGGAGCACGAAGGCCGGTCGGACCCGGACGGCGTGGCGACTCACGCACCCCGCCGCGTCGTACCTCGTCACGATCGCGATCGGGCCCTACCGGCGCTACGAGGACACCGGTCCGCACGGGCTGCCGATCACGTACTGGGTGCGGCCGGGCGACCGCCGGCTGCTGCCGTCGTACGCCGGGCGCCGGAGGCGATCGGGTGGCTGGAGGATCGGCTCGGACCGCTGCCCACGGACCGGATGGGGTTCGTCGATCGTCCCCGACGCGAGCGGCATGGAGACCCAGGACATGATCACGCTCGGGCGGGAATCGATCCAGAGGGCCGACGACGGCCAGGTCGTCACGCACGAGCTGGCGCACCAGTGGTACGGCGACGCGGTGACCCCGTCCGACTGGCGTGACGTGTGGATGAACGAGGGGATGGCGACGTACCTGCAGGCAGGAGTGGACGGTCACTCATGGCAGGGCGACCTGGGAGGGCTGGGAGACCCAGCTCCGGGCCGCCGACCAGCCGCTCCGGCGCACGTACGGCCCGCCCGGGGCGTTCCATGCGGACGAGTTCGCGCAGGCGAACGTCTACTTCTGCGCCGCGCTGATGTGGCGGACGCTGCGCGACGAGATCGGCGAGGCGACGTTCGCGCGGCTGCGCCGGGACTGGATCCAGGACCACCTGTTCTCCAACGAGGACCGCGACCGGCTCGCCGCCTGGTGGAGCGAGGAGTCGGGCAAGGACCTGCACCGGATTCTTCACGACCTGGCTGCTGGCGAAGAAGACCCCGACGTCGTCGTGACCGTCGTCCGCTGGTTCGCCGCGGCCGCGCTCCTCCTGCTGCTGCTCGCCGCGGGCCTGCTGGTGATCGGGTACGCCGAGGACAACGACACGGCGAAGGTGGTCGGGATCGTCGCCGGCGTTCTTGCGCTGGCCTGCCGTCGGGTGGTCACGTGGTCACGCAAGGCGCGGGTCTACACCGAGATCGGACGCGACCTCGCGTCCCGGGACTACCATCCGCCGGATGAGCCACCTGAACGCCCGTGAGCTGATCGACCTGGTCCTCGACGACGGGTCGTGGTCGTCGTGGGACGGGTCGGTCGAGGAGTCGGTGCTCACCGGCGAGGGGCTGCTCCGCGGACGCCGGGTGGCCGTGCTGACCAGCGAGTTCGGGCACCAGGCCGGGTCGATCGGCCAGGTCGCCGCCGACCGGCTGGTGGCCGCCGTCGAACGCGCCACCGCCGAGGGGCTGCCGTTGCTCGCGGCGCCGGCGAGCGGCGGCACCCGGATGCAGGAGGGCACACCCGCGTTCCTGCAGATGATCCGGATCTCCGCGGCCATCGCCGGGCACAAGGCTGCCGGCCTGCCCTACCTCGTCTACCTGCGGCACCCGACCACCGGCGGCGTCATGGCCTCGTGGGGCTCACTCGCCCACGTGACCGTGGCGGAACCCGGCGCCCTGGTGGGGTTCCTCGGGCCGCGGGTCTACGAGGCGCTCTACGGCCACCCGTTCCCCGAGGGTGTGCAGACCTCCGAGAACCTCTACCTGCATGGCATCGTCGACGCGGTGCTGCCGCCGGACGAGATCGGCGACATCCTGCACCGCGCGGTCGAGATCCTGATGTCCCGCCCGGTGCCGGCGGATGCACCGGAGCCGGCCGACGACCCGATCCCCGAGTTCGACGCGTGGGACGCGATCACGCGGTCGCGTCGGCCGGACCGCCCCGGCGTGCGCCGGTTGCTGCGGTACGCCGCCACCGACGTGATCCCGCTCAACGGCACCGGGCAGGGCGAGAGCGACCCCGGTCTGCTGATCGCGTTCGCGCGGTTCGGTGACGCGCCGTGCGTGTTCCTGGGCCAGGACCGACGTGGCCAGACCAAGGCACACCCGCTCGGTCCCGGGGCGCTGCGCGAGGCACGACGCGGGATGCGGCTGGCGGTCGAGCTCGGGCTGCCGCTGATGACCGTGATCGACACCCCGGGAGCGGCGCTGTCGGCCGAGGCCGAGGAGGGCGGCCTCGCCGGTGAGATCGCGCGCTGCCTCTCCGACCTGGTGACGCTACGGGCGCCGACGCTGTGCCTGATGCTCGGCGAGGGCAACGGCGGTGGCGCGCTCGCGCTGCTCCCGGCAGACCGCGTGATCGCCGCGCAGCACGCGTGGCTGTCGCCGCTGCCGCCCGAGGGCGCGAGCGCGATCATGTACCGCGACGTCGACCATGCGCCGGAGCTGGCCCGTGCCCAGCACGTGCGGTCGACGGACCTGCGCGAGCTGGGCATGGTCGACCGGATCGTGGCCGAGAAGCCGGACGCCGCGGACGAGCCGGAGGAGTTCTGCCGGCGCGTCGGCAAGGTGCTCCGCTGGGAGCTCGGCCGGCTCCACGGTCGCGACCCGGAGGACCTGGTCCGGCATCGCACGGACCGTTTCGTCAGTGCCCGCGGACCCGTCGCCACATGACGACGTGCGGCCCGATCTCCGGGTCGACCCACTCCTCGCCGCGAGCGACGAAGCCGGCGCGCTCGTAGAAGGTGCGCACCGGGGTGCGCGCGTTGCACCAGAGCACGCCGCCGCCGTGAGCGGCCACGTGTGCCACGAGGGCGTCGAGCACGAGGGCACCCGCGCCCTCACCGCGACGGTCCGGGTCGGTGGCCATGCCGCGGAACCGCCAGCCCGGCTCGTCCGGTGCCCACGCCGCCGGCTCGCGGCGCACGTTGCCGGTCGCGACCAGGTGCGGCCCGTCGTACACGCCGACGTGGTGGGCCGGCGCCTCGTCGCCGGGGAGCGGGACGTCGCGGCCGCCGCGCAGCACCGCGCGCCGCAGGTCGGCGCTGTCGGCGGGCGCGATCGTGCGGACGTCCATCAGTGCGCCAGGAAGTCGACGGCGCCGAGGATCACGAGGAACCGGAGGAAGCGACCGGTCACGCAGGTGCTGACGAAGAGCACGATGTTCACGCGCAGCTGACCGGCGAGCACGGCGATCGACCAGCAGCGGCGGGAAGCCGAGCGACGCCGACGCGAACAGCACGGCGCCGGTCTGGCCCGGGTGCTCGTCGATCCGGGTCTGCCAGCGCTCGTACGACTCCTGGAACTTCGGCGAGGACGTCTTCTTCCTGATCCAGGACAGGTTCATCGCCCACTCGGCGGCGTAGTAGAGCACCACCTTGCCGATCGTCTGGCCGACCGCAGCCGCGGCGGCGATGGCAACGACCATGGGCGTCGTACTGGTCACGGCCGCGCCGAGGGCACCGAGGTAGGCCTCGATGTTGATGAAGGGCAGCAGCGCCGACCCGAACCCGACCAGGAGCGTGGTCAGGACCAGCTTCACGGGCGGCCTGTGGAGAGCGGCGCCTCGGCGGGGCTCGGCGGGGCGGCGGTCGGCACCGGGATGCCGAGGCGCATCATCCAGACGAGGGAGACGGACTTCATGGTGAACAGGCCGATCGCGATCACCAGCCCGAGCCACATCCCCCAGGCGTAGTCACGTGTCAGCAGGAGCATCACCGCGAAGAGGCCGGAGTTGACGGTCTTGCCGGCGCGCGACCAGTTGAACAGCCAGATCCGCCGGTCGACGACGTGGAAGTAGTTGGGGCTCGTGATCGGCCACGCCAGGGACGACAGCGAGATGAAGCAGTCGATGACCATGAACTCGGCCAGGTAGACGAAGATCGCCGGACCCAGGTGTGGCAGCGTCCAGGCCAGCCCGACGTAGAACGCCGCCGCGCAGAACCGGTCGCTGAGGACGTCGAGGGCCGCCCCGGTGCGCGTCTCGCAGTCCCGGATCCGGGCCACGATCCCGTCGAGGGAGTCGCCGACCCAGTAGACGACCAGGGAGACGACGAGCAGCGTCAGGTCCTCGTGGTACGCCGCCCAGACCGCGAGCGCCACCGCGATCACGGTGCGGACCCCGGTGATCACCGTCGCCGACGTGCCGACCCGTTCCCGGGCCGGGTCGGCGTAGATGCGCGCAGGTGCCCCCATGGTCGTCAGCGTATCTGCGCCTGGCCCACAACTCGTTGAGTGGTGCCTCGCGCCCCCTTCAGATGTGCCTCCGGTCCCCGGTCAGTGGGGCCGGAGGCAGCCGCTCGACGGGGCCGGAGGCACATCTCAACGACGTCTTCAGAAGAGCAGGGCGGTCCCGGGGTCGGCCATGATCCCGGCGACGTCGGCGAGGAAGCGCGAGCCCTTCTCGCCGTCGACGTGACGGTGGTCGAAGGCCAGCGCCAGGGTGCAGACGTCGCGGATCTCGATCGACTCGGTGTCCTCGCCACCGGAGGTCGAGCCTGTCGAGACCACCCACGGCTGCCGCTTGACCGCGCCGAAGCACAGGATCGCGGACTCGCCCGGGTTGATGATCGGTGTGCCGGCGTCGACGCCGAACGGGCCGACGTTGGTGATCGTGAAGGTGCCGCCGCTCATGTCGGCCGGCTGGGTCTTGCCCTCGCGGGCGACCGCGGTCAGGTCGTTGAGCGCCGCGGCCAGCTCGACGAGCGAGAGCGACTCGGCGTCCTTGACGTTGGGTACGACGAGGCCGCGCGGCGTGGCCGCGGCGATGCCGAGGTTGACGTAGCGCTTGAAGACGACCTCCTGGGCGGCGTCGTCCCACCACGAGTTGATCTCCGGCGTACGACGCATGGCGAGCATCGCGGCGCGGGCCAGCACCAGCAGCGGGGAGACCTTCACGTCCCTGAACGCACGGTGCTTCTTCGAGCCGGGCGACCAGCTCCATGGTCGGCGTGACGTCGACGGTGACCCACTCGGTGACGTGCGGCAGCGTGAACGCCGACTGCACCATCGCCTGGCCCATCATCTTGCGGACGCCCTTGATCGGCTCGCGGTACTCGCGCTCGCCCGTGACGTTGCTCCGAGACGGTTGCGGCGCGCCCTCCTCCGCCACCGACGTGGCGCCCTCGACGTCGGCACGCGTGATCGAGCCGTTGGGCCCGGTCGCGGTCAGCGTGGCCAGGTCGACGCCGAGGTCCTTGGCGAGCTTGCGCACCGGCGGCTTCGCCAGCACGCGGACTGGGGTCTCGACAGGCTCGACCACCGAGGAACCAGGCTCGACCACCGAGGAACCAGGCTCGACCACCGAGGAACCGGCTCGGCCGCCGAGGACGCCACCGGCTGGGCCTGGACTGCCGGCACCGGCTCGTCGTCGGCCTCGACCACGTCGGCGACCTCGGTGCCGCCCTCGAACGCACCCTGCACCTGCATGTGCGTGCTGGCGACGGCCTCGCTGGACGGCGCGGCGGAGCCCTTGCGGACCCGGCGCTGCGCGCCGCGATCGGCCTTGTTGCGTCCGACCAGGCTCTCGCCCTCACCGCCACCGCTGGCGGCCGGGTTGGACAGGTCCATCTGGCTGAGGTCCGGCAGCGCGGTGGCCGACCCGTCGGCGGCGGGAGCGGCCTCGGCGGCCGGGGCCTCCTCGCCGATGCGGATGATCGGGGTGCCGACCGGCACCGTCTCGCCCTCGGGCACCAGCAGCGCGCCCACCACGCCGGCGTACGGCGACGGCAGCTCGACCAGCGACTTCGCGGTCTCGATCTCGACCACGACGTCGTTGATCGCGATCGTGTCGCCGACCTTCACCTTCCAGGTCACGATCTCGGCCTCGGTGAGGCCTTCGCCCACGTCGGGCAGGAGGTACTCAGGCATGTCGCTCCTCAGAAGTCGAACGTGCGGTCCACCGCGTCGAGCACGCGGTCGAGATCCGGGAGGTAGTCCTCCTCGATCCGGCTCGGCGGGTAGGGCGTGTCGAACCCGCCGACACGCAGCACCGGCGACTCGAGGGAGTAGAAGCAGTGCTCGGTGATCCGCGACGCGACCTCGGAACCCATGCCCAGGTTGACGTGGGCCTCGTGCGCGACCACGGCGCGTCCGGTGCGGCGCACGGAGTCGAACACCGGGCCCATGTCGAGCGGCGACAGCGTGCGGAGGTCGATCACCTCGACCGACCGGCCCTCGCCCGCGGCGGCCTCGGCGGCCCTGAGGCAGGTCTTCACCATCGGCCCGTAGGAGAGCAGAGTCAGGTCCGTGCCCGGACGCACCACCCGCGAGGTGAACAGCGGCGCGGGGCTCACGGACTCGTCGAGCTCGCCCTTGTCGGCGTGGTACTGCCGCTTCGGCTCGAGGAAGATCACCGGGTCGTCGGAGGCGATCGCCTGCTGGATCATCCAGTAGCCGTCGACCGGGTTGGAGCAGGCGACGACCTTGAGGCCCGGGGTGTGGGCGAACTGCGCCTCCGGGGACTCCGAGTGGTGCTCGACCGCGCCGATGCCGCCACCGAACGGGATGCGCACGACGATCGGCATCTTCACGAAGCCGCGCGTGCGGAAGTGGATCTTCGCGACCTGGCTGACGATCTGGTCGTACGCCGGGTAGACGAAGCCGTCGAACTGGATCTCGCACACGGGCCGGTAGCCGCGCATCGCGAGGCCGACCGCGGTGCCGAGGATGCCGGACTCAGCGAGCGGCGAGTCGATCACCCGGTCCTCGCCGAAGTCCTTCTGCAGGCCGTCGGTGATCCGGAAGACGCCGCCGAGCTTGCCGACGTCCTCCCCCATGATCAGGACCTTGGGGTCGTCCTCCATCGCCTTGCGCAGACCGGCGTTGAGCGCCTTTGCGAGCGTGACCTTGGTTCATGAGCGGGCCTCCTCGAAGCTCTCCAGGTACGCCTTGAAGCCGTCGCGCTGCTCCTCGAGCTCGGGCGTGATCTCGGAGTAGACCTGGTCGAAGATGTCCAGCGGGCTCGGGTCAGGGAGCGCCCGCACGCCCTCGCGCAGGTGCGCACCGAGCTCGTCGGCCTCCTTCGCGACGTCCGAGAAGAACGCCTCGTCGGCGAGTCCGTTGCGCTTGAGGTAGACCTCGACGCGCGCGATCGGGTCCTTCAGCTTCCAGTGCTCGACGTCGTCGGAGAGCCGGTAGCGGGTCGGGTCGTCGGTGGTCGTGTGCGCGCCCATGCGGTAGGTGTATGCCTCGACGAGCGTCGGGCCGCTGCCCTCACGGGCCCGCTGCAGCGCCGCCCTGGTGACGGCGTACGTCGCGAGCACGTCGTTGCCGTCGACCCGCACGCCCGGAAAGCCGAAGCCCAGCGCGCGCTGGTAGAGCGGGATCCGGGTCTGGCGCTCGATCGGCTCGGAGATCGCCCACTGGTTGTTCTGGCAGAAGAACACCACCGGCGCGTTGTACGACGCCGCGAAGATGAACGCCTCGTTGACGTCGCCCTGGCTGGACGCGCCGTCACCGAAGTACGCCGACGACCGCCGCGTCGCGCTCGGGGTCGCCGGTGCCGACCGCCCCGTCGCGCTGGATGCCCATCGCGTAGCCGGTGGCGTGCAGGGTCTGCGCCCCGATCACGATCGTGTAGTTGCCGAAGTTGTTCTCGTAGGGGTTCCACGAACCCTGGTCGACGCCGCGGAACAGACCGAGCAGGCGCAGCGGGTCGAGTCCGCGGCACCAGGCGACGCCGTGCTCGCGGTAGGTCGGGAAGACGTAGTCCTGCGGCCTGAGGGCGCGGCCGGAGCCGATCTGCGCGGCCTCCTGGCCGAGGAGCTGGGCCCAGATGCCGAGCTCGCCGTGGCGCTGGAGCGCCGTGGACTCGGTGTCGATGCGGCGGGTCAGGACCATGTCGCGGTAGAAGCCGCGGATGGTCTCCGCCTCGTCGGCGCCGCCCTCGGGCTCGAAGCGGAACTCCGGGTGCTCGACGCGCTCACCTTCGGGGGTGAGCAGCTGGACCAACTCGGGGCCGCCGTCTCGCTGGGAGGGGCCGAAGACCTCGACCAGATCGGGTCCGAAGTCAGAGGTTGACTGAGGGCTCACCTGCACTCCTTCTGCTCGCCCGGGTGTGGCTCGCGCCGCCGGCGGGGTCTCCGCTGGTCCCGGGTGGGTTCGGTTCACGACGTCGGACGCAGGGGTGGCGCGCCAATCGGTCGTTGCGGGCTGTGGCGCCTGCCACAGGTTCCGACGGTCCAAGTTACCGGGCCGCAGCGCCCGAGGGCCAATCCGGGTGCGGGCGTCGCGTGAGCCTCCCGGTCCGGGGCGCACCGGCTGCTTTACTGAGCGGGTGACCGACACCAGCATCCGGGTGACCCGAAAGGTCGGCGCGGCCGCTGCGGTCGTGTTCGACCTGCTCGCAAACCCGGACCGGCACCACGAGATCGACGCCTCCGGCATGGTCGGCGACGACGAGGACGCGTCCCCGATCACCAAGGTCGGCCAGGTCTTCCGGATGAACATGTCTTCCATCGACGGCGCGGGCGAGAAGTACCAGGTCGACAACCACGTCACGCAGTTCCAGCCCAACCGCCGGATCGCCTGGGAGGTCGGGATCGTCGACGGCGAGCGGCTCGGCTGGACCTGGTGCTACGACCTGGAGCCGCAGGGCCATGACAAGAGCGAGGTCGCGCTGACCTACGACTGGTCCGCCGTCTCGCCGGAGGCCCGCGAGGAGTACGACGTGCCGGTCTTCGGCCCCGACCAGCTCGCGGCCTCGCTCGACCTGCTCGACTCGGCGCTCAGGAAGAGCCAGGCGGGACGCGCGACCCCTGCACCCGGCCGTGCGGGGTCTGCCAGACGGCGGGATCCGGCCCCTTCGGCACGACACCGGACGGGTTGATGTCCGTGTGCACCAGGTAGTAGTGGGCCTTGATCTGGTCGAAGTCGATCGTCTCGCCGAAGCCGGGTGTCTGGAACAGGTCGCGCGCGTAGCCCCAGAGGTGCGGCATCTCGGTGAGCTTGTTGCGGTTGCACTTGAAGTGTCCGTGGTAGACCGCGTCGAAGCGGGCAAGCGTGGTGAACAGCCGGACGTCGGCCTCGGTGATCGCATCGCCCATCAGGTAGCGCCGTTCGGCGAGCCGGTCCTCCAGCCAGTCGAGGGCTGACCAGAGCCGGTCGTACGCCTCGTCGTACGCCTGCTGGCTGCCGGCGAAGCCGCACTCGTAGACGCCGTTGTTGACGTCGACGAACACCCGGTCCATCACCTGCTCCATCTCCGCGCGCTGCTGGGCGGGCCAGAGGTCGGGAGCGTCGGGGCGGTGGTGGTCGCGCCACTCGAAGAAGAGGTCGTGCGTGATCCACGGGAAGTCGTTGGTGACGACCGCCTTCGTCGGGACGTCGACCACCGCCGGCACGGTGATCCCCCGGGAGTAGTGGGGATCGCGTGCGAGGTAGGCCTGCTCCAGCCGGTGGTAGCCGAGCACCGGGTCGACGCCGCCCGGGTCGAGGTCGAAGTTCCAGCTGCGCTGGTCGTGGGTCGGAGCGCAGAGGCCGAGCGAGATCACGTCCTCGAGACCGAGCAGCCGGCGCACGATGATCGCCCGGTTGGCCCAGGGGCACGCCCTCGCGGCGACCAGCCGGTAGCGCCCGGGCTCGACCGGCCAGCGGGCGGAGTCGCGGGTGATCCGGTCCGGGAGGTAGTCCATGTCCCGCTCGAACGACTGTTCCTCGACGTACGACGTCTGCGTCATGTCCGCAGGGTGCCCGGTGATCGGTCGGTCAACACATTTCCACAAAGAAACGTTTGCAAAGAGGTTTGCAAAGAACTCTTTGCGGTCTATCGTGGCGCCATGGAACGCACCGCCGTCTATCCCGATCCCGAGGGCCTCAAGGCACTCAGCCACCCCGTCCGGCTCCGGATCCTGGGCCTGCTGCGAACCGAGGGCGGGGCCACCGCGACCACGCTCGCCGTGCGGCTCGGGCTCAACTCCGGCGCCACGTCGTACCACCTGCGGCAGCTGGAGAAGGCCGGCTTCATCGTCGAGGACGAGGAGCGCGGCAACGGTCGCGACCGGTGGTGGCGGGCCGCCCACCAGGCCACGCGCGCCGACTCCACCACCGCGAGGACGCCGGAGGACCAGGACACGTACGACGCCTACCTCCAGGCCGTCGCGATCAGCTACCACGACCAGCTCCAGCAGTCGCTCACCGAGCGCCGGAGCCTGCCGCCGGCCTGGCACGACGCCTGGGACATGAGCGACTGGAACCTCCGGCTGACCGCCGTCCGAGCCAAGGCACTGGTCGAGGCGGTGCACGCCCTGATCGAGGAGTACGGCGAGGACGCGGAGAACGACGAGGACGCGGAGTCGTTCCGGATCAACGTCAACGCGTTCGTCCGGCCGGGCACGGTGGTGGCCGAGGACGAGTCGTGAGCTCTCGCACGACGCTGTGGGGATACCTGGTCGCGGTCGCGATCTCGATCACCGGCACCCGGGTGTCGATGATCGCGATCCCGTGGCTGGTCCTCACCACCACCGGCTCGCCCACCAAGACCGGCCTGGTCGCGTTCGCGGAGATGGCGCCGCTGGTCGCTTCGCAGGTGCTCTCGGGCCCGCTCACCGACCGAATCGGCGCGCGGCGGATGGTCGTCAGCTGCAGCGCGGCGAGCACGGTCGTGGTCGGGATGATCCCCGTGCTGCACCTGGCCGGCATGCTCTCGTTCCCCGTGCTGCTCGGGGCCGTGGCCGTGGCCGGCGCGCTGCGCGGTCCGGGCGACGCCGCCGGCCACGCCCTGATCCCCGCCGTCGTGGAGCAGACAGGGTCGGCCACCGAGCGCGTGACCGGCCTGACCGGAGCGGTGGAGCGCACCGCCTCGATGGTCGGCGCCGCGGTGGCCGGCGGACTGGTGGCGCTGGTCGGCCCGGCCAACGCGCTGATCGTCGACGCCGCCTCGTTCGCGCTCGCCGGTGCCGTGCTCTGGTGGGCCACGCGCGGCATTCCCGCCCCGGAGCTTCGGGTGCCCCAGGTGGGCGATGCCACCTCGTCATACCTCGGTGAGCTGCGTGACGGCTGGAACTACATGCGCAAGGACCAGGTGCTGATGGGGATCGGCGTGATGGTGGCGATCACCAACCTGCTCGACCAGGCCTGGTCCTCGGTGCTGGTGCCGGTCTGGGCGCGCGACAGCGGCTACGGCGTCGCCGCCGTCGGCCTGCTCGGCGCGACGTTCGGTGCGGCAGCGATCCTCGGGTCGGTCGTGGCCGCGACGTACGGCGAGCGGCTGCCTCGGTTCAAGGTCTACCTGGTCGGCTTCTTCATCGGGGGCGTGCCGCGGTTCGTCGCGCTCGCCGTGGGAGCGCCGCTGTGGGTGGTGCTGGTGGTCGGCTTCGTCGGGGGCTGCGGCAGCGGGTTCCTCAACCCGATCCTGGGTGCCGTGCTGTTCGAGCGCATCCCCAAGCCGCTGATGGGCCGGGTGAGCTCGATGAACATCGCGATGAGCTGGTCGCTGATCCCGTTCGGCGGCCTGCTCGGCGGCATCGCGGTGACCGCGATCGGCCTGTCGCCGGCGCTGCTGGCGATCGGCACGGCGTACTTCCTGACCACGATGCTGCCCGCCGTCCAGCCGCGCTGGCGCGAGATCGACAATCGCGCCCCGCTGGCCGAACGCGAGTCGGTCAGCTCATGAACGAGCCGGCGACCTCGATCACGAGGTCGTTGGCGGCCGGCTCGCCGATGCTGACCCGGGCGCCCTCGCCGGCGAACGGCCGGACCATGATCCCGGCCTCGTCGGCGGTCGCGGCGAACGCGGCGGTGCGGTCGCCGAGCGCGAACCACACGAAGTTGCCCTGGGCATCGGGCACGTCCCAGCCCTGGCCGCGCAGGGCGTCGACCAGCCGGGTGCGCTCGCCGACCAGTGCGTCGACGCGCTCGAGCAGCGCCTCCTCGGCCGCCAGCGAGGCGACCGCGGTGGCCTGGGCGATCGACGAGACGCCGAACGGCAGCGCGCACGCACGCACCGCGGCGGCCACCACCGGGTGCGCCACGACGTATCCCGACCCGGAGGCCGGCCAGTCCGTAGGCCTTGGCGAACGTGCGCATCACGACCACGTTTGCGTGCGCGCGCTGCAGTGCCAGCGCGTCGACCGGGTCGTCGAGGCGCACGAACTCCCGGTAGGCCTCGTCGATCACGACCAGCACGTGGGCGGGCACCTGCGCCACGAACGCGGCCATCTCCTGGTGCGTGATCGCCGGGCCGGTCGGGTTGTTGGGCGTGCAGGCGATCACCACCTTGGTCCGGTCGTCGACCGCCGCGGCCATCGCGTCGAGGTCGTGCCGGGCACCCGGGCCCAGCGGCACCTGGACCGACACTGCCCCGGTCACCGCGACCGCGATCGGGTAGGCCTCGAACGAGCGCCATGCGTACACGACGTTGTCGCCGGGGTCGCAGTACGCCTGGAGCAGGTGGTAGAGCACGGCCACCGAACCGGTGCCCGCAGCCAGCGACTCGGTGGGCACGCCGAGCCGGTCCGAGAGCGCGGCGTACAGGGCCGTGCACCCCATGTCCGGATAGCGGTTCATCTGCTCGGCCGCCTGGTGCGCCGCCGCCACCACGCCGGGGAGCGGCGGGTAGGGGTTCTCGTTCGACGAGAGCTTGTACGTCGTCAGGCCCTCGCGCGGGGCGGGCGGCTTGCCGGGGACGTACGCCGGGAGGGCGTCGATCGCGGCTCGGGGACGTGGGGCTTCACTCATGTGCTGACCCTAGGGTTGCCCGGTGCATCGCCGGAACCAGCCCCTCGGGATCGCCCTGGTGGTGCTGAGCGCGCTCTGCCTGATCCAGAACGCCGGGGTCTCCCGGGTGGTGCTGCGGGCCGGACTGTCCCCGGCGCTGCTGACCACGACCCGCGTGACCTTCACGTTCCTGGTGCTGCTGGGGCTGGCCATGCTGTTCCGTCGTACCGCGCTGGTGCCGCCGCGCCGACGGCTCCTGCTGCTGCTGGTGCTGCACGGCTCCGTAGGGGTGGCCGCGCTGCAGTGGACGTACTTCGTGGCGATCGACCGGCTGCCCGTGAGCATGGCGCTGCTGCTCGAGTACCAGGCGCCGGTGCTGGTCGCGCTCTGGGCGCGGCTGGTGCAGAAGGAGGCGACGCGTCCGCGCCTCTGGCTGGGGCTGGCGCTCGCGGTGTTCGGACTCGCCCTGGCCACCGAGGTCTGGAACGGCGCCAGCTTCGACACCGTCGGAATCCTGGCCGGGATCGGAGCGGCCCTCACCTTCTCGGCGTACTTCCTGATCGGGGAGGCAGGCGTGGCCGACCTCACGCCGACGAGGGTGATCGTCTGGTCCTTCGGTGTCGCGGCCGTCTGCATGAACCTGTTCGCGCCGCTGACCGGGCTCGACCGGGACCTGCTCGACGACCAGGTCTCGATGCTCGGCGCGCTGGCGCACCTCCATGCTCCCGTCTGGGCGCTGCTCGCGTGGATCGTGCTGGTGGGCACGCTGGCGCCGTTCGGGCTGTTCCTGCTCGCGCTGACCCGAGCCTCGGCGACGACGGTGACGACCGTGGCCATGCTGGAGCCGATCGGCGTCACCGCGCTCGGCTGGGCCTGGTTCGGCGAGACCCTCGGCGTGGTGGCGGTGATCGGCTGCTTCGCCGTCGTGGCCGGGATCATCATCGCCCAGTCGGCACGCGCGCCGCACGTCGAGGTGGAGCCGCCGGCGATCACCTGACGACGTGACCGTTGACATGCTCGCCGGGGCGCGAGGAGTGTGACAAGGCCCGGAGCGTGTGGGTGCGAGGGTCCTCCGCGAGGGCGTAGGCCGGCCGCTCGGCTGGTCTGCTCGGAGTCGATCTGCTCGGAGGCGTCAGCATGAGGATCCGACACGTGAGCGTGGCCCTGGTGGCCGCGGGAGTACTGGCAGCGGGATCGGTGGCGAGCAGCGCCCCGGCACCCCTGCGGTCCAGCGACGAGAGTGCGCTCTCGCCGACCAGGCTGGCGCCCAGCGCCGGCGTCGAGAAGCGCGTCGACGCGCTGCTCAAGCGGATGACCACGAAGGAGAAGCTCCAGCAGGTGCAGCTGCTCTCGGACGGCCAGGTGACGGACGCCGACGCCGAAGCGGGCGTGGGCGGCGTTTTCAGCCTGGTGGACCCGACCCGGATCAACGAGCTGCAGCACATCGCCGTCGACGACTCGCGGCTCGGCATCCCGATCCTGTTCGCCTACGACACGATCCACGGCTTCCGGACGATCTTCCCCGTGCCGCTCGGTGCCGCGAGCTCGTTCGACCCTGACGTCGCCCGCACCGACGCGACTGATCGGCGCCCGGGAGTCGAGCACGATCGGCCTCAAGCAGATCTACAGCCCGATGGTCGACGTGTCGCATGAGCCCCGGTGGGGCCGGATCGTCGAGGGCAACGGCGAGGACCCGTACGTGGGCTCCGTGTTCGCCGCGGCCCGGGTCGAGGGTGCCCAGGGTGACGACTACTCCGCCACCGACAAGGTGGTGACCAGCGTCAAGCACTACGTCGCCTACGGGCAGCCGGAGGGCGGGCGCGAGTACAACACGACGGACATGTCCGAGCAACGGCTGCGCAACCTCTACCTGCCGCCGTTCAAGGCGGCGGTCGATGCCGGCGCGGACACCGTCATGTGCTCGTTCAACTCGATCAACGGGGTGCCGGGCTGCGCCAACAAGTACACCGAGACCCGGATCCTCAAGAAGGAGTGGGGCTTCGACGGCTTCATCGAGAGCGACTTCACGGCCGTCTCCGAGACCCGTGCCTGCCCGCCCAAGAACCCGGACGAGGGTCCGTGCGGGCACGGCACCGCGGCCGACGGGCCCGAGGCCGGGGCGAACGCGCTGATGGCCGGCACCGACTCGGAGATGGTGAGCACCAACATCCGTGACTTCGGCGAGAACCTCCTCGCACAGCACCGGATCACGATGACGCGGCTCGACGACGCCGTCCGCCGGATCCTGCGCGTGAAGTTCCGGGCCGGGCTCTTCGAGCACCCGTACGTCGACCAGGCGAAGGCCACCGACCCGGCCAGCTTCGTGACCGCGGCCGACCGCAGGGCCGCCCGCACGGCGGCCGGCAAGTCGATGGTGCTGCTGCAGAACCAGGGCGCGACCCTGCCGCTCGACGCGAGCAAGAAGACCGCGGTGATCGGGCCGCTCGGCGACGACCAGCACGACATGCTCGGTCCGTGGTGGGGCCGGGGCGAGGACGGAGACGCGGTCAGCGTGTTCGACGGCGTGACGCGGCAGTCGCCGGGCGCGACGTTCACGGCCGGCTGCCAGCACAACAACAACGAGCCGCCCCAGGCCGAGGACTCCGACGCCTGCTTCTCCGCCGACACGGCGGCGGTGACCAGGGCGGCGAACGCCGCCGACCAGGTGGTGCTCGCACTCGGTGAGACGCGCGAGATGAGCGGTGAGGCCGCATCACGCTCGGTGATCGACCTGCCCGGTGAGGAGCAGCGGCTGATCGACGCGGTGAAGGCGACCGGGAAGCCGTTCGTCGTGGTGCTCTTCAACGGTCGGCCGCTGGCGCTCTCGGACGTCGCCGCGTCCGCGCCCGCGGTCCTCGAGGCCTGGTTCCCGGGCATCGAGGCGGGCAACGCGGTCGCGGACGTCGTCTTCGGAAAGGTCAACCCGGGCGGCAAGCTGCCCGTCTCCTTCCCGCAGCGGCTCGGCCAGGTGCCGATCTACTACAACCACGAGCCGACCGGGCGCCCGTGCGACGTGACCCAGAAGTTCGTCTCGCGGTACCGCGACCTGCGCACGTGCGACCCGCTGTACCCGTTCGGCTTCGGCCTCAGCTACACGACGTTCAACGTGCACGACCTGACCCTGGACGCCACGACGATGGGCCGGCGCGGCGCCGTCCACGTGACGGTGAGGGTCACCAACACCGGTGACAAGGTCGGCGACGACGTCGTCCAGCTCTACCTGCACGACCCGGTGGCCAGCATCTCCCAGCCGGTCCGCCGGCTGCGCGGCTTCCAGCGGGTCACGCTCCAGCCGAAGCAGACCAAGAGGGTCGGCTTCACGATCGACAGGAGCGACGTCGGGTTCTACGACAACCGCGGGAAGTTCGTGGTCGAGCCGGGCGTGATCGACCTGTTCGCAGGGGACGACTCCACGGCGCAGCTGACGAAGTCGTTCACGGTCAGGCGGTAGAGCCGGCTAAGGCAGCACGACCTGCCCACCCGGCACGGACACCAGGTCCCGCCCGAGGCGTACGTCGAGGGGGTTGGTGAGGCAGCGGATCGCGCCGCCGCCCTTGAGGAACTCGCCCACCTCGACCAGCACGACCTCGAAGCCCCACCCCTCGAGCACCGAGCGCACCCGGGGCGGGCAGGCCGGCATCACGACGGTGCGGCCGACCACGATCGAGTTCGCGCAGAAGGTCAGCGCCTCCTCCTCCGACAGCACGAGCGGCTCCGGCACCAGGGCCAGCAGGGCGCGGGCAGAGGCGTCGTCGAACGCGGACGGGCAGACCATCGCGTGCGCGGAGTCGAGCGGACAGAAGCCGAGGTCGAGGTGGTACATGCCGGGGTGCGTGATCCGCACGCCCTGCACCCGCACACCGAGCTCGGTCGCGAGGTGCTTGAGCGCGAGCTCCTCCGTGCGCGGGCCATATCCCACGACCAGGTCGCCGCGCCAGGCGAACGCGTCCCCGGCCTCGACGTGTGCCCCGATGCCCTCGCTGCCGACGAGGATGGGCGCGTAGCCGTGGTCGCCGAACCACGCCTCCGCGGTCTCGGTCTCCATCCGCCGCTCGGGGAAGCGCATGTGGGAGAGCACGGCGCGGTTGCCGGACTCCGCCTCGACCGGGAGGCCGAGGTTCATCGCGTAGACCATGTCCGGGGCGTCGGCGCGCTGTGCGAGCGACTCGACGCTGCCGCCGGCCGCCTCGACCGCCGCCACGATCGCCTGCCACTGCGCCCGCGTGCGCGCCGGGTCGGGCTGGTCGTCGAGGCGCATGAACGGGTTTATCGCGTAGTCGACCCGGAAGTGCTCCGGCTCCACCATCAGGTACCGGGATCCCCACTGCAGCGTCTTGCCCATCACACACCTCCACACATCTGAATCGTCTGATTGCCCGATTGTCGGACAATCAGAGTGTAGCCGGACGATGGTGCACACATGCAACTTCCTGTCGGACAATCGGGGCATGACCTTCGGCACGCTCAGCGTGGAGCACGAGACCACGGTCGACCGCGTGCTCACGGAGGTACGACGGGCGCTCTTCGACGGCGAGCTGCAGCCCGGCACGCCGCTGCGCGAGGTCGCGCTCGCCGAGTCGCTCGGCGTCTCCAGGTCCACGGTGCGCGAGGCGCTCGGGATGCTGGTCGGCGAGGGCCTCGCGGTCCGGGTGCCGAACAAGGGCACCGCCGTCCGGACCACCGATCCGCACGCGATCCAGGACGTGTCCCGGGCCCGGACCGTGCTCGAGGTGGCCGGCGTGCGGCGCTGGCCCGACGCGCCCGAGGACCTGCGCAACGAGGTGCGTGCGGCGCTGGCCGCGTTACGAGGACCTGGTGGAGGGCGAGCCCACCAACGCCGAGCTCAACGAGGCCCACCTCGCGATCCACCTGGCCTTCGTCCGGCTGACCGGGTCCGAACGGCTGGTGGCGATGGCCGCCGCGCTGAACGCCGAGATCCGGCTCGCCCTCGCCACGGTCGACCGCAGCCGGCGCAACGCGCGCGACCAGGTGCACTCCCACGGCGACCTGGTCCGGCTGCTCGAGGAGGGCCGGATCGAGGACGCCACGACAGAGGCTCGCCCACCACCTCGAAGGTGCCGAGCGGTCGATGCTGGGCGCGCTCGGGCTCGACGTCTGAGCCTTCGACCCGCCACTACGCTGACGCCATGCGCTTCGTGGTCTGGATCCTCGTCAACGTCGTCGCCCTCGGAGCGGCGGCCTTGCTGTTCGACGGGATCACCGTCACCGGCGCCGACCGCAGCGAGCAGGTCGTCACGCTGGTGATCGTCGGGGCGATCTTCGGCGGCGATCACCTCGTTCGTGAAGCCGGTGATCCAGCTCTTCTCGCTGCCGTTCATCGTCCTGACGTTCGGCCTGTTCCTGCTCGTGATCAACGCCCTGATGCTGCTGCTCACCAGCGCGATCGCGGACGGCCTCGACCTCGGCTTCCACGTCGACGGCTTCGTGACCGCGGTGCTCGGCTCGATCGTGATCTCGATCGTCTCGGCGGTCGTCAGCCGGTCCTCCCCGACGCGTAGGCGATCGCCGATGCCACCACACCTGCCGGCGCCCAGCGGCACGCCGTACCGGATCGGCCTGGTCTGCCTGGGCAACATCTGCCGCTCGCCGATGGCCGACGTGGTGCTCAACGAGCTCCTCGACCGGGCCGGGCTGGCGTCCGCGGTCGAGGTGACCAGCTCGGGCACCGGCGGCTGGCACGTCGGTCAGCCGATGGACACCCGCGCCGCGGCGACCCTGCTCGCCGAGGGCTACGACCCGAGCGCGCACCGCGCCCGGCAGTTCGACGCCGCCTGGTTCGGACGCGACCTGCTGCTGGTGATGGACGACGACAACCTGGCCGACGTACGACGCCAGGGCGGGGGCGCCGTGCTGCTGTTCCGGGACTTCGACCCGGTCGGGAGCGGCGACGTTCCGGACCCCTACTACGGCGGCCCCGACGGCTTCGACGAGGTGCTCCGGATCGTCGAGCGCACCTCGATCGCGCTGGTCGCCGAGCTCGAGAAGCTGCTCGGCGACGCGTGACACCACTAGGCGGCACCCGCCGCCTGCGGGTCCATCCACATCACTTCCCAGACATGGCCGTCGAGGTCGACGAAGCTCCGGCCGTACATGAACCCCTGGTCGTCCGGGGCGCTCGCCGGCGTCGCCCCCGCCGACAGCGCCCGGTCACAGAGGTCGTCGACGTCCTCGCGGCTGGTCGCGGACACGGCGGTCATGCACCTCCAGCGGGTCCCCGGGCCGCGCGGTGCCCCGGCGGTGGAAGCTCTCGAAGAAGTCACGTCGCAACAACATCACGCACGCCTGTTCGCTGATCACCATGCACGTCGCGTTCTGGTCGGTGAACGCCGGGTCGAACGTGAAGCCGAGACCGCTGAAGAACGCGGTCGAGGCAGTCAAGTCGCTCACGGGCAGGTTGACGAACAGCATCCGGGACATCCGGGCTCCTTCCGGTCGCGGCGCACACCCGTACCGACCGAACCCGCCGGCAACTCATCGGTCCACCAGGCACCGATGAGTTTTCGCGCCGCACCGGGTCACAACAACCGGAGGCCCACCTAGGGTGGGACGCGAGGGCAGGAGACCGAGATGACCCAGACCCAGAGCCCCATCAGCGAGACCCCCGAGGAGTTCGACGAGGTGGCCCAGCGCTACCGACGCGAGCTCGTCGCGCACTGCTATCGGATGACCGGCTCGGTCTACGAGGCCGAGGACATGGTCCAGGAGACCTACCTGCGCGCCTGGAAGGCCTACCACGCCTTCGAGGGCCGGTCGTCGGTCCGCACCTGGCTGCACCGGATCGCCACCAACGTCTGCCTCACCAACCTCGAGGGCAAGCAGCGCCGACCGCTCCCGACCGGCCTCGGCGCGCCCGGCGGGCAGGCCGGCGACGAGCTGGTCGAGGCCAGCGAGGTCCCGTGGCTGCAGCCGATCCCCGACAGCATGGTCGACGCCGACGCCGGCTCCGACCCCTCCACCGTGGTCGCCGCGCGCGACAGCATCCGGCTCGCCTTCGTCGCCGCCCTCCAGCACCTGCCCCCGCGGCAGCGCGCGGTGCTGATCCTGCGTGACGTGCTGCGCTGGCAGGCCAGCGAGGTCGCCGAGGCGCTCGAGACGACGACCGCCGCGGTCAACAGCGCCCTGCAGCGCGCCCACGCGCAGCTCGCCGACGCCGGGCTCACCGCCGACACCGTCGAGGACGACCTCGCCGACGACCGGCGCGAGCTGCTCGACCGCTACGTGGCGGCGTTCTGGGAGAAGGACGTCACCACGATCGTCTCCCTGCTCAAGGCCGACGCGGTCTGGGAGATGCCGCCGTTCACCGGCTGGTACGCCGGCAGCGAGAACATCGGCCGGCTGATCGACACCCAGTGCCCGGGCGGCACGCACGACATGCCGATGCTGGAGACCACCGCCAACGGCCAGCCGGCGTTCGGGCTCTACATGCGGCAGCCCGACGGCAGCTTCACGCCGTTCCACCTGCAGGTGCTCACGATCGAGGACGGCAAGGTCACCCACGTGGCGGCGTTCTTCGACGACGCGCTCTTCGAGACGTTCGGGCTGCCCACGCGGCTGCCGGCGTCGTACGCCGCCGCGAGCTGAGCCATGCCGTCGACCCCCGCCCCCACGGTGCAGGCGGTGGCCCTGCTGGAGCGGGCCATCGACTACACGCGGGTCGCGCTCGCGTGGCGTGCGCGCCGACCTGCTCGACGCCCCGACACCGTGTGCCGGCTGGGACCTGCGCACCCTGCTGGAGCACATGGACGACGCCCTGGCCGCCTTCACCGAGGCCGCCGACCTCGGCACCGTCGACCTCCGGCCGCTGGCCGACCCAGCCCGAGGAGCACCGGCTGGTCGAGAGCCTCCGGCTGCGGGCCTGCTCGGCCCTCGGCGCCTGGAGCGCCCAGCACGGCGACGACCCGATCGCCGTCGGGCGACGCCCCGCTCGACGCCGGCGTGCTGGCCGCCGCCGGGGCGCTGGAGATCACCGTGCACGGCTGGGACGTCGCCCAGGCCTGCGGCCTCGACCATCCGATCCCGGGCTCGCTGGCCGCTGCGCTGCTCGACGTCGCCGTCGACCTGGTCGCCGACGCCGACCGCCCGGCGCGGTTCGGGCGGCCACCAGCAGGCGAGTCCGGCGACCCCGGCGAGGCCCTGCTGGCGTTCCTCGGTCGCTGACGGCCCGAGCCTCCGGCGGTCGGGCGCGACTGGCGAACCCCGGGCGCGCTTGGACAGACTGACCGTCGTGGCCACCATGCCGACGATCGCCCAGCGGGCCGAGCGACTGCTCGGCACGCCGGTCGTCTCGACCAACCCGGTCGCCGGCGGTGACGTCTGCACGGCGACCCGGCTGCGGCTCTCCGACGGGCGCACCGCGGTCGTCAAGACCCGGCCGCACCCGCCGGTCGGGTTCTTCGAGACGCGAGGCCGCGGGACTGACCTGGCTGGCCGAGTCCGACACCGTCTCCGTGCCCGAGGTGCTCGCCCACGACGCCGAGTGCCTGATCCTGGCCTGGGTCGAGCCGGGCCGGCCGACACCCGAGAACGCCGTCAACTTCGGCCGCTCGCTCGCCCGGCTGCACGCCGTCGGGCGCCCCGTCGTACGGCGCCGAGCAGGACGGCTTCATCGGCGTCCTGCCCGCTGCGCAACGGCGTCCGCGCCCTCGTGGCCGGAGTTCTACGCGACCCGGCGGGTGCTGCCCTACCTCAAGCTGGCCGTCGACCGCGGCCAGATCGGCGCCACCGACGCCGCCGACGTCGAGCGGGTCGTGCGCCGGATCACCGAGATCGCCGGCCCGGCCGAGTCGCCCGCCCGGCTGCACGGCGACCTGTGGAACGGCAACGTGATCTGGGCCCGCGAGGGCGAGGCGCACCTGATCGACCCCGCGGCGCACGGTGGCCACCGCGAGACGGACCTGGCGATGCTGGCGCTCTTCGGGCTGCCCGCAGCTCCAGCGGGCGCTCGAGGCCTACCACGCCGAGACCCCGCTCGCCGACGGCTGGGAGGACCGGGTCCCGCTGCACCAGCTGTACCCGCTGCTGGTCCACACGTGCCTGTTCGGAGCGTCGTACGGCGCCCGGGCCGGGAGCGCGGCACGGCACTACCTGTGAAGCTCCGGGTCGTCCGGCGCTAGACCGCCGTGCCCGGATCGTTCAGATTTCCGCCCGGAGCGCGGACCGCGGTCCTACCGTCTTCTGCGCATGCGCTGGTTGCTCGCACTCCTGCTGGGCGCCGGACTGGGCTTGATCGCGGCCGCGGTCGCCGACACCGCGGTCGGCGACCGACCCGGGGTCGAACTTCATGGTTGCCCTCGACGTCGATCACCGACACCGTGGCTCGATCTGGGCGCTGGTCGCCGTGCTCGGTGGCTGGTTGGTCGCCCGAAGCCGTGCACGCGGCCTTCGGTGGTCTGGTCACGCTCGCGTCGCGGCACTCGCGGCGTGGATCGCTCTACCTGGCCGGCCCAGCCCGGTGAGCCGCTACGACCTCGGCCTGATCGGCGCCGAGACCCGCGCCTGGATCGCTCGCTCGGGATCGTGCTCGGCCCCGATGCTCGGCATGCTCGGTGGGGTCGCCCGCAGCCAGCAGCCTGGTCGGGCTCTGCGCCCGGATCTCCGCCCCGATCGCGCTCGTCGCCGAGATCGTGTGCGGCACCGGATCAGCCACGCAGGACTTCGCCGTCGACCCCGTCGTGGCCTGGACGCCGTCCTGGTGTCATGGCCGGTGTGCTGATCGACGGCGATCGCGTTCGATCGGCTCGACCAACTCCGCCCCGAGTGACCGCGCGGCAATCGCTCCGCGCTCTCAGTGAAGGCTCAGGTCGTCGTGGCAGGCTGAGGTCGTGAATCCCGAGTCCGCGACCGAGACGGAGCACCCGTCGGGACCCCGTCCGCGGGTGCTCGTCGTCGACGACGACCGTGCCGTGCGCGAGTCGCTGCGCCGGTCCCTGGAGTTCAACGGCTACGAGGTCACGCTCGCCGGCGACGGCGCCGAGGCGCTGGCCGGCATCAGCACGCGTGCGGCCGGACGCCGTCGTGATGGACGTGATGATGCCGCGTCTCGACGGCATCGAGACCACGCGTGCGCTGCGCGGTGTGGGCAACGACGTGCCGATCCTCGTCCTCACCGCGCGCGACGCGGTCGGCGACCGGGTCGAGGGGCTCGACGCCGGGGCCGACGACTACCTGACCAAGCCGTTCGCGCTCGAGGAGCTCCTCGCCCGGCTGCGCGCGCTGCTGCGGCGCAGCCTCCCCGAGTGACCCGGACGACCCCGACGAGAAGCTGGCCTTCGCCGACCTGAGCATGGACCTCGCCACGCGCGAGGTGCGCCGCGGGGCGCGGTCGATCGAGCTGACCCGCACCGAGTTCAGCCTGCTCGAGCTGTTCCTGCGCCGCCCGCGACGGGTGCTCGACCGTTCGTTCATCCTCGAGGAGGTCTGGGGCTTCGACTTCCCCACGACCGCCAACAGCCTCGAGGTCTACGTCGGCTACGTGCGCCGCAAGCTCGAGGCGGAAGGCGAGCCACGGCTGCTGCACACCGTGCGCGGCGTCGGCTACGTCCTGCGCGACCAGCCGGGCTGATGGGCGACTGGTACCGCCCGCACTACCGCCGTTCGCTGGCCAGCCGGGTGACGCTGCTGACCACGATGGCCGTGGGCCTGGCGGTGACGGCGGTCTCGCTGGCGACGTTCCTGACCGTGCGGTCGCAGTCGATGAGCGCCCTCGACGACTCGCTTCGCGACCGCGCCACCGCTGCCGCGAAGTTCGATGCGCTGAGGACCCTGAGCCAGCAGCGCTACCCCTCGCAGGTGTTCGGTGCCGCCGACGTGCGGATCATCTTCGTCGACGCCGACGCCGGTCATGCCTTCAGCGCCGACCGCACCAACAAGATGAAGGTCAGCACCGCCGAGTACGACGTGGCGAGCGGCAAGTCGGCGTACTCCGCACGCACCATCTCGGCCGGCGGCCAGCGCTACCGGATGGTGGCCGTGCCCGCCGACGGCCACGGCATGGCCCTCGTGCTGGCCCAGTCGCTGGAGCCCACCGACCGGATGCTCGGCCGGCTCGGCCTGGTCGCCCTGCTGATCGGCCTCGCCGGCGTGATCGCGGCCGCGCTGGCCGGCTGGGGCGTTGCCCGCAACGGCCTCCGCCCGGTGCGGCGTGCTCACGCACGCCGCCGAGGACATCGCCCGCACCGGGCGGCTGGACCCGATACCCGTCGAGGGAAACGACGAGATCGCCCGGCTGGCGACGCGCGTTCAACGCGATGCTCTCCTCGCTCGCGGCCTCGCGCGACCGGCAGCGCCAGCTGGTGGCCGACGCCGGCCACGAGCTGCGCACGCCGCTGACCTCGCTGCGCACCAACCTCGACCTGCTGGCCCAGGCCGGCGGCTCCGACCCGGCTGTCGCCCGAGGCCCGCGCGGACCTGCTGGCCGACGTGCAGGCCCAGATCGCGGAGATGACCACGCTGATCGGCGACCTCGTCGAGCTCGCCCGTGACGACCCGGGGCCGTTCGCGCCGCAGGCGGTCGAGCTCGGAGCCGTCGTCGAGCAGGCCGTGGCGCGGGTACGACGACGCGCACCCGGCCTGGTCTTCGACCTGCGCACCGAGCCCTGGTGGGTCACCGGCGACGCGACCTCCCTGGAGCGGGCGGTGACCAACCTGCTCGACAACGCCGCCAAGTGGAGCCCGCCGGGCGGCACCGTCACGGCCCACCTGGCCGAGGGCGTGCTGCTCGTCGAGCGACGAGGGCGAGGGCATCGCGGAGCCCGACCTGCCGCACGTCTTCGAGCGCTTCTACCGCTCGACCGCGTCCCGCTCGATGCCCGGGTCCGGGCTCGGGCTCTCCATCGTGCGCGCGGTCGCCGAGCGCCACGGCGGCTCGGTCCGGGTCGGCGCCGCACCCGGTGGCGGTGCCGCGTTCTGGTTCCAGATCCCGGGCGCGAGGCCCCGACGTCGGAAGACCTCCCCGAGTCTTCGGCGGCTCGTAGCCACCTCTAAGCGGCCGCTCAGGAACGTTCGGCCAGAGTGGTGCTCATGACAAACGAGTGGCACCCGTTCCCGGATCGCGACGCCTACCACGACGACTCGACCGGCGGGTCTCCTGAGCAGCACTCGTCCCCGCCCCCGGCCGCGACCACCCACGGCGAGGCCACCCGCATCCTGCCGCCGCCGACCGGCGTCGCGTCCGTCGCACCCGCGACGCGACGCCGCACGGGAGTTCTGTCGGCAGCGGTTCTCGCGGGTGCTCTCGTCGTGGGCGGCGTGGCCGGGGTCGGTGGGGCCGCGGCGTACGACGCGTTCCAGCCGGACTCGTCCACGAGCGGCAGCCCGGACCTCTCGGCCAGCCCTCGGACCAACGCATCGTCCACGAACAACACGACCTCCAGCACCGCGATCGAGGGCGTCGCCTCCAAGGTGCTGCCCTCGGTGGTCCAGATCAACGTGACCGGCCAGAACGAGGCCGGCTCCGGATCGGGCATCATCCTGACCTCCGACGGCACGATCCTCACCAACAACCACGTGGCTGCGGTGGCGGGCGACGGCGGCACGATCTCGGTCAGCTTCAGCGACGGCACCACCGCCAAGGCCAAGATCGTCGGCACCGACCCGGTCACCGACCTCGCGGTGATCAAGGCCCAGGGCGTCACGGGCCTCACCCCGGCCGAGATCGGCAGGTCCTCCGACCTCAAGGTCGGTGAGGGCGTGGTCGCCATCGGCTCGCCGTTCGGACTCGGCGCGACCGTGACCAGCGGCATCGTCAGCGCGCTCGACCGCGCGGTGTCGGTGGCCTCGTCCGAGGGCGACCAGGGCTCGCAGCAGGACCCGTTCGGTCTCCAGCAGCAGCCCCAGACCCAGACCCCCCAGGCCGACCAGACCACGACCTACCCCGCGATCCAGACCGACGCCGCGATCAACCCCGGCAACTCCGGCGGCCCGCTCGTGAACATGTCCGGCCAGGTGATCGGCATCAACTCCTCGATCCGCAGCAGCAGCAGCTCCGCGACGGAGCAGGGCGGGTCGATCGGCCTCGGGTTCGCGATCCCGATGGACGAGGTGCTGCCGATCGTCAACCAGCTGCGCCACGGCGAGACCCCCACCCACGCCCGGCTCGGCGTGTCCGTCTCCGACAACACGACCAGCGACAGCGCCGCCACCGGTGCCCTGGTCAAGACGATCGAGAAGGGCGGCTCGGCGGACGACTCCGGGATCCAGGTCGGCGACGTGATCACCAAGGTCGACTCGAAGCTGATCGACGGCTCCGACTCCCTGGTCGCCACGATCCGCGGCCACCGCCCCGGCGACAAGGTGACGATCACCCTGATCCGCGGCGGCAAGACCCAGACCGTGACCTCGGACCTCGGCAGCGACCAGGGCAGCTCCACCTCCTAGCACCACTCACCCCACCGACACCGAGGCCCGGCTGCCTACCCGAGAGGGCCGCCGGGCCTCGGCTCGTCCGCAGGCTGCCCCAGCACGGCCTTGAGCCGCTCGGACTTCCACAGCGTCTCGGCCCACTCCTCCGCCAGCGTCGGACCGCACGGTGATCCCGCCACCGGTGCCGAGCGTGTAGCGCCAGCGGTCCCCGTCGGGCACGGCGACGAGCGACCGGATCACCACGCCGAGATCGGCCCGGCCGTCGCCGGAGACCCACCCGAACGCACCGGCGTACACGCCGCGCGGCGTCGCCTCCACCTCGTCGATGACCTCCATCGTCATCCGCTTCGGTGCGCCGGTCATCGAGCCTGCCGGGAAGAGCGCGCGCAGCGCCGCGACCGTCGACACGTCGTCACGGAGCCGACCGCGGACCGTGGTCACCAGCTGGTGCACGGTGGCGTACGACTCGACCTCCATCAGCGCCGGCACCACGCACCGTGCCCGGCTCGCACACCATCGACAGGTCGTTGCGGAGCAGGTCGGTGATCATCAGGTTCTCCGCGCGCAGCTTGGGGTCCGAGGCCAGGTGGAGCCGCAGCCGCTCGTCGTCCTCGGGCGTCGGGCCGCGGGGCGTGGTGCCCTTGATCGGGCGAGCCACGAGGTCGCGCTGCCGGTCGACGGTGGCGAACCGCTCCGGCGAGGAGCTGAGCAGGTGCACGTCGCGACCGTCGGCGTGGTGCCGCAGGTAGCCTGCGTACGGCGCCGGGTTGGCCGCGCGCAGCCGCAGGTACGCGGTCTCCGGGTCGACGTCGCTGGACCTGCTCTCCCGATAGGTCAGGTTCACCTCGTAGGAGTTGCCGGCGCGCAGATGCTCCTGCACCCGGCCGAAGGCCTCGCCGTACCACTCCGGGGTCGAGTGCTGGGGTGGTTGCCCCGACGACCGGCCAGGCAGTCGACCCGGTGGGGGGTGGTCGACGAAGCGGGGCGCCCGGATCCGCATCCACACCGCGTCGGGCACGCCGGGCGACGGCCGACCGGGCAGGTCGGTGCGGCAGGCGTAGCCGAGGTAGCCGACCCAGTGCACGTCGGGGTCGCCGGCGTCGCGCGCCACCTCGGTGGCGAGCACGGCGAACACGTCGTCGCCGACCACGTTGCTGGCGCCGCTGCGGTGCCGGCGCACCTCGCGCGCTCCGGCGTCGAAGGTGAGCGAGACGTCGTCGTCGTGGAGGAGCCCGACGATCGAGCGCCGCCCGGACCAGTCGCGGGCACCGCCGCCGTCGAGCCAGAACATGCGCCGTGGCTTCATGAAAGGAAGTTCCGGACCAGGTCGGCGCCGTGCTCGGACAGGATCGACTCGGGGTGGAACTGCACGCCCGACCAGCGGCTGCTCCCTGTGCGCGACGGCCATCGCCACCCCGCTCACCTCGTCGAAGGCGGTCCGACCGGAGCACCTCGGGCAGCTCGACGGCCGCGAGCGAGTGGTAGCGCACCGCCCGGAAGGCGTCGGGCACGCCGGCGAAAAGCCCGCTCCCGTCGTGCCGGACGACCGCGATCTCGCCGTGGGCGGGCGTGCACCCGCTGCACCCGCCCGCCGTACGCCGTGACCAGGCCCTGCATGCCCAGGCAGACACCGAGCACCGGGATGGTGCGCGGTGCGCAGGATGCCGCGGCCGACGGCGAAGAAGCGCTGCGTCGTCCGGGTGCCCCGGTCCCGGCGAGAGCACCACGTGCGTGTAGCCGTCGACGACGTCGGGGGCCACCTGGTCGTGCTCGACGACGTCGGGCAGCTCGCCGGTGACCGCGGCGACGAGGTGGACGAGGTTCCAGGTGTAGGAGTCGTAGTGGTCGACGACGAGGACCCGGGGTTCACCCACCGGCGGGTGCCAGGAGGTCGAGCAGCAGGTCGCGGAGCAGCGCGAAGCCCTGCTCGGTGAGGATCGACTCGGCGTGGAACTGGATGCCGCGGTAGTGCGGACCGGCGAGCTCGTGGATGTCGCCGGTCTCCGGGTCGGCGGCCACCCGCACACCCTCGGGCAGCCGGCCGTCGCTGCGGGCGACGAACGTGTTGTAGAAGCCGACCCGCTCGTGGCGCCCGAACAGGTCGACCGGCGACTGGGTGCCCTGGAAGACGATGTCCTTGTAGGCAAGCGGAATCCCGAGCCGGTCGCACAGCACCTGGTGGCCCAGGCACACCGCGAGGAACGGCTGGTCGGAGGCGAGCAGGGCGTCGATCGCCTGCCGGTAGGCCGCGATCTTGGGGTGGCTCGCCGTCGCGCGGGTCGCCCGGCCCGGGACCGACGACGACCAGGTCGTGGCCGTCGAGCGCGCCGGGCCGGTAGTCCTCGTGGCGCACCACCGTCGTGGTCATGCCGAGCACGGAGAACACGTGGCGCAGCATGTTGACGAAGTCGTCCTCGCCGTCGAGCACGACCACCGACCGGCCCTTGAGCTCCTCGGAGGGAGCGGCGCCGGACTGGTCGGTCAGCCAGAAGCGGCGAGAGCCGCTGGTTGCGCGAGGCGAGCGCGATCAGCACGTCCTCGTCGCGCGTCAGCTCGGCGACGCTCTCGGGCGCCCCGGACGCCGCGGGCACGAGGCCGAAGGCGCTGAGGATGCCGCCGGCCTTGGCGTGCGTCTCGGCCACCTCGTAGTCGGGGTCGGAGTCGCGGACCAGCGTCGCGCCCGCGGTGACCCGGAGCTCGCCGTCCGGGGAGACGTCGGCGCTGCGGATCACGATCGGGCTGTCCGCGGTCTGGCGACCCTGGGCGTCGCGGCCGATCAGGGCGAGGGCGGCGCCGTAGTAGCCACGCCCCTCGGACTCGTACTGCTTGATCAGCCGGCAGGCGTTCTCGACCGGCGACCCGGTGACCGTGGCGGCGTACATCGTGTCGCGCAGCACGTCGCGCACGTCGGACCGGGTCCGGCCGGCGAGGAGGTACTCGGTGTGCACGAGGTGCGTCATCGGCTTGAGGAACGGCCCGAGCACCTGGCCGCCCTCGTGGCAGATGTCGCACATCATCTTCAGCTCCTCGTCGACGACCATGAAGAGCTCGTAGATCTCCTTCTCGTCGGCCAGGAACTCCAGCAGCCGGGCCTTGCGCGTCCGCCGGCTCCAGACCCCGCAGCCGGAAGGTGCCGCTGATCGGGTTCATCCGGACGTCGGCGAGATCGGGGCCGCCGGTCACGCTGACGTGCCGCTCCGGGGAGGCGCCGACCAGGAAGCGGTCTCCGGTGAAGAAGCAGAACGTCCAGTAGGCGCCGCGCTCGTGCTCGAGCAGCCGCCGGAAGACGGTGAGCGCACGGTCGGCGTCCCACGTCGCGCAGCCGGGCGCGGTAGTGGCGGCCGACCACGAGGTTGGCGCCCTCGCCGTTGCCGATCTCGTCGCGGATGATCCGGTCGACGACGGTGGCGTAGTCCTCGTCGGTGGACTCGAAGCCGCCGCGGTCCTCGAACTCGATGGGCAGCGTCGGGCAGCGCCGCGAGCAGGTCGGCGAGCGGGACCTCCTCCTCCTGCTCGATCTCGACCACGGCGAGCGGGGCGCCGTCGTCGTGCACCTCGAACCCGCGCTCGGCCACCTGCCGGAACGGGATCGCGAGCAGCCGGTCGAACCGGCGGCCGCTCTCCGGAGCGCCTTCCTCGAGCGTGACGTCGGCCAGCCGCTGCACCGTGGAGAGGCGGCCGCCGACCAGCGTGACGGTGGCGCTGTCGCGCAGCCGGATCGCTGCCCAGGCGGGCTGGGTGACGAGGCGGTCCAGCATCGCGCGCGCCGCGACGCCGGCTCCCTCGGTCATGGCCGCACGCTACCAACGTGAATCCAGAGGCGTGGTTGAGCGCGTCAACCGCGGCGGACGGTCACCATCCGCTGCGTCGCCCGCGTGAGCACCACGTAGAGCGTCGCGCGCCCGGTCGGGGACTCGGACTCGATCTCGGCCGGCTCGACCACCACGATCGCGTCGAACTCCAGGCCCTTGGTGTCGAGTCCCGTGAGCACCGCGACCCGGGCATCGGACCCGCCCGCGCGGTCCTGCTCGTGCTCCGGCCACGACCCCAGCCAGGCGCGTACCTCGGCCTGGCGGGCGACCGGCGCCACGATCCCGACCGTGCCCTGGACGACGTCGCTGACCGAGGCCAGCGCGTCGCGGACACCCTGCTCCAGGTCGGTGACGACCCGCTCCTCGGGCGCGACACCGGTCGAGCGGACCGCTTCGGGCAGGTCGGCGTCGAGACCGACGCGGTCGGCGTACGCCGCGGCGTAGTCGTAGATCTCGGCGGAGTTGCGGTAGTTCTTGGAGAGGTGGAAGGAGTGGATCTCCTTGTCCCCCAGCGCTTCCGCGCGGGCCGCAGCCGACTCAGACGGCACCGGCCACGACGACTGCGCCTGGTCTCCGACGATCGTCCAGGTCGCGGTGCGGCCACGCCGCCCGACCATGCGCCACTGCATCGGGGTGAGGTCCTGCGCCTCGTCGACGAGCACGTGCGCGTAGGGGTCGTCCTCCACCCGGTTGGTGGGCGGCTGCCAGCTGCGGGAGCCGCCGAACTCGCGCTCGGACGCGGTCGTCACCTCCTGCATGGCAGCGTCGATCGTGCTGAGCGGGTCCTGGTCGAAGTCGAGCTCCACCTCGCCGGTGAGCGGCGGGTCGCCGAGCAGGTAGCGCAGCTCGTCGAGCAGCGGCACGTCGTCGACGCTGAGGTCGTCGCCCCACGACTTCGCCACCAGCCGCGCCGACTCGTCGTCGAGCACGCCGTCGGAGACCCGGTCGAGCAGCTCGGGGTCGCGCAGCCAGCCGAGCACGGTCGCAGCGTCGAGCACCGGCCACCACTCGCGCGCGAACTCGAGGAACGCGTCGTCGCCGCGCAGCGTGTCGACGAAGTCCTCCCTGGTGCGCTCACGCGCCCGCTCGCCACGGACCTGGCGCCAGAGCGCGTCGGTCAGCGTCGAGGCCACCTTGGTGGTGGAGCGGTTGCGGCGGGTCTGGGCGAGCAGCTGCCGACGGATCGCGGACAGCTCACGGGGGCCGAGGTGGAGCACGTCGTCGCGGTAGAAGTAGCGGAACTCCGTGGGGGCGCCGGGCACCGCCTGGCGTGCCGTACGACGGAGCACCTCGGCCATCCGCCCCGAGCCCTTGACCTCGGCGACCGCCGGGTCGTCGCGGCGGATGGCGCGGACCCCGTCGACCACCTCGCCGAGGGAGCGCAGCGCGACCGCGGTCTCGCCGAGGGACGGCAGCACCCGCTCGATGTAGCGCATGAACACGCCCGACGGGCCCACCACGAGCACGCCGCCGGTCTCGTAGCGGCGGCGGTCGGCGTACAGCAGGAAGGCTGCGCGGTGCAGCGCGACCACCGTCTTGCCGGTGCCCGGGCCGCCGGCGATCGTGACCACGCCCTTGGCCGGGGCGCGGATCGCCTTGTCCTGCTCGGCCTGGATGGTCGCCACGATCGAGTGCATCGAACGGTCGCGGGCCCGGGTGAGCTGGGCCATGAGCGCACCCTCGCCGATGATCGGCAGGTCGGTCTCGGCCTCGGTGTCGAGCAGGTCGTCCTCGACGCCGAGCACCCGCTCGCCGATGCTGCGCAGGATCCGGCGACGTACGACGCCCCTCGGCTCGGCGTACGTCGCCTGGTAGAACACCGCGGCGGCAGGCGCCCGCCAGTCGATGAGCAGCACGTCGCGGTTGTCGTCGCGCAGCCCGATCCGGCCGATGTAGCGCGGCGCCCGGTCGATCTCGCGGCGCATGTCGAGCCGGCCGAAGACCAGCCCCTCGTGCGCGGCGTCGAGCGTCGCCAGCCGGCGGGCCGCCTGGAACACCATCGCGTCGCGCTCGACCAGCCCGCCCTCGTGGCCGAGCCGGCCCCGCGAGTGGCCCTCCTGGGCCAGCGCCTGGGCGGATGCCGCCGAGCGGACGAGCTGGCGGTAGACGCCGTCCACGAACTCCTGCTCGCGCGCTACCTCGCGCGCCGCGGTGTCCTCGTTCAAGCCCTCCAGACTCCTTCGAGATCGCCTTCGAGATGGTCGCCGTGTCCGACGAAACGACAAGTCCACAACCCTACCCGCCCGCGGTGACGGTCGGCGCCGATTTCCGCCAGTGCGCTGTCCGTGGACTGCCGGCGGTCAGACGCAGCGGGTGGAGCCGCTGTCGAGCGACGTCCCGCCCGTGGTGCGGTAGTTCCAGCTCCACGTGCCGTCGCCCAGGCTCAGCTTCAGCACACCGAACTTGCTGGCCTGGAAGTAGCGGGAGTTCGCCCGCCTCCGGCCCAGGTGGTACAGGCTCTTGCCGCCGGTGCCGGAGACGAACGACACGATCCCCTTCGTCCGGTGGACACCCTCGGCGTCCATCCGCGCGAACCGCTCGTAGTCGTGGTCGTGGCCGGCCAGGGCGACGTCGACCCGGTGCAGGTAGGCGGTCCGCCAGAACCGACGAGGAACGGTGCTGGAGCCGTGCTCGAGACCGGAGGAGTAGCGCGGGTGGTGCATCGCCATCAACGTGCAGGCCGCCGGGTGGTCGCGGAGCTGCTGGTTGAACCACTGGTTCTCGGTGCCGCAGCTCATCTTGCCGCAGTTGGAGTTGAGCACGTAGACGCGCCAGCCACCGACCTCGAAGACGTAGTAGCCGCGCTTCTCGGTCGTGCTGAAGTAGCTGTAGTAGCCGGCGGCGCCGGGGGTCAGGTACTCGTGGTTGCCCACGACCGGCTTGGTGATCGGCTTCAGGGCGCCCCACGACTTGTCGTAGGAGTTGCGGAAGCCGTCGAGGCTCCCCTTCTCGTACTGCAGGTCACCGAGGGCGAGCACCCAGGTGGGGTTCAGCGACGCGGCGTAGGACGCCGTCGTGGCCTGCCGGCAGGTCGTCGTCGTCGGCTTCGAGCCGGGAGGGCAGGCGATGTCGCCGACGGCTACCAGCGTCGGGGCGGGGACGGCCGCTGTGGCTCGGCCGACATCGACCGTGCGGAGGGAGGTGCGGCCGGCCTCCAGCAGGATCTGCTTCTCGCCGACCGGGTGGGCCGCCGGAGGACCGGACGATGCGGCCGCCACCAGCAGGCCGACCAGCAGGACGCTGGCGACCAGGGCGCTCGCAGCACCGAAGAAGACACGCCTGGAGGTCACGGAAGGCACGGCCCGACCCTAGGTCAACCGGCGAGGTCGTGCACGAACTCGCCGAGCTGGGTGAGGTTGCGGCACTCGACCATCCGGCACGAGCTCGCCGTACGGCCCGGCGGCGGAGTCCCCGGTGTCCCAGTGCCGCACGTGCTCCGGGTTGAGCCACCAGGCGTGCCGGGCGTCGTACGCCATCCGGTGCAGGGTCGACAGCGCCAGGTCGCTGTGGTTGGAACGCGCGTCGCCGAGCACGAGCAGGCTCGAGCGCGGGTTGAGCGCGTCGCCGTACTGCTGGGAGAACCGCTGGAACGCGCGCCCGTAGTTGGTGCGGCCCCACAGCGTCGAGTGCTGCGCGCTCTGCGCCAGGGCCAGCATCGTGTCCACGGGGTCGGCGCCCGGCCGGAAGTGGTCGGTCACCTCGTGCACGTCGTCGACGAACGTGAACGCCCGCACCCCGCTGAACTGCTCGCGCAGCGCGAACACCAGCATCAGCGTGAACTGCGCGAAGTTCGCGACGCTGCCGCTGACGTCGCACAGCACGACCAGGTCGGTGCGACCCGGTCGCTTCGGCTTGTGCCGGGTGTCCATCGGGACGCCGCCGGTGGAGATCGAGGCGCGCACCGTGCGGCGGAAGTCGAGCGGCCCGCGACGGCGTGCGTGGTGCTCGCGGGTGAGCCGGGTGGCCAGGCGGCGTGCCAGCGGGTGGATCTGGCGGCGCATCTCCTCGAGGTCGGAACGACGGGCGCTGAGGAAGTCGAGGTCCTCGATCGGCGGCCGGACGGCGTGCCTGGCCATGTGCTCCGGGCCCTTGTCCTCCGCGATCCGGCGGCGCGCGTCCGCCTCGGCCAGCCGCCCGAACGTGTCCACGCGCCGCTGCACGCGGCGTCGTACGGCGGGCTCGTCGGCGTCCGGGTCGGGGTTGCCGCGCAGCAGCCCCGCGACCACCTGGTCGACCAGCGCCTGCGCGTCGACCCGGTGGAGCGTCGTGTACGCCGACCACGACGACAGCCCCGGCGCTCGGCCCCGCATCGGCCCGAACCGCCCGACCCCTTCCCGAGCCAGCCGCTCCAGCACCCCCCGGTGGTCGTCCCCCAGCGCGTCCGAGAGCCGCTCCCGGAAGTCCGCGAGTTCCTCGGGTCCGTCGGATAGTCCCGATCGCACGGCAGGTTCCTGGACCGGAAATTCCTGCTCTCCGTTCGGGACTATCCCCTCACCGAGCAACGCGGGGTAGAAGAGGTCGAAGAGGGTGTCGAAGGCGGTGCGGTGGGTGGACCGCTTGACCAGGGTGGCGGCGTACGACGCGCGCAGGGACTCACGGTCGACGAGCGACAGGTGCCCCATGGCCCGGACGGCGTCGAGGTCCTCGGCCAGCGAGACCGGCAGGCCGGCGCGACCGCAGCGCCTCCACGAAGGCGATGTGCCGGTCCAGCAGTCCGGAGTCCATGGTCTAGGCGCGGGCCAGCCGGAGCTCGCGGATGGCGCGCTCGTGGTCGGACGTGTGCTTGAGGACGACGCCGAGCGTGCGCATCGCGGTGGCCGCGTCGAGGTGGCGGGCGTCGAGCGCCAGCAGCGTGTGTGCCCAGTCGATCGACTCGGCGATGCTCGGCGACTTGCGCAGCTCGAGCTCCCGCAGCCGGCCCACCATCTCCACCACCTGGTCCGCGAGCCGGTCGTCGAGCCCCGGCACCTGCCCGAGCACGATCGCCTTCTCGCGCTCGGCGTCCGGGTAGTCGAGGTGCAGGTAGAGGCACCGTCGCTTCACCGCCTCGGACAGCTCGCGCGCCGCGTTGGAGGTGAGCACCACGTAGGGGCGTCGTACGGCGCTCACCGTGCCCAGCTCCGGGATCGTGACCTGGAAGTCGCTGAGCACCTCCAGCAGCAGGCCCTCCACCTCGACGTCGGTCTTGTCCACCTCGTCGACCAGCAGCACGGTCGGGTCCTCGCGCCGGATCGCGGTCAGCAGCGGACGGGTCAGCAGGAACTCGTCGGTGAAGATGTCGTCGTGGGTCTCCTCCCACGCCTGGTCGCCGGGGGCGGCCTGGATCCGGAGCAGCTGCTTCTTGTAGTTCCACTCGTACAGCGCCCGCGCCTCGTCCAGGCCCTCGTAGCACTGCAGGCGCACCAGGTCGGCACCCGTGGCCCGGGCCACCGCCTTGGCCAGCTCGGTCTTGCCGACACCGGCCGGACCCTCCACCAGCAAGCGGCTTGCCGAGCACGCCGGCGAGGTAGGTGACCGTGGCGATCGCCGGGTCGGCGAGGTAGCCGGCGTCGCCGAGCCGCTTCGCCGCGTCGTCAGGACTGTCGAACCAGGTCATGCGTCCAGTCTGCCCTGCGCGAGTCCGTGGCTACCGTCCGGTCAGCCGACGTGCACGTGCGGCCGGCGGGCCCGGTCCGGCTCGGCCCGGCGCAGCACCTCGCGGGTGTTGGGCGCGACCTCACCGGCACCGAGGACGAGGAACCGGAGGAAGTTGCGCATCGGGCTCCCCTCGGTCCACTCGAAGTACATGTGCGGCGTGCAACCGGTGAGGTCCCGCACGTGCAGCAGCAGTGCCGCCAGCGCGTTCGCCACCGACGACGACTCGGCGGTCAGCACGCGGTACTGGTCGTGCAGCACGTGGCCGTGCACCTCCAGCCGGGTCTCGAAGTCCGAGGGGTCGGTCACCGTCACCTCGACGAAGACGATGTCGGCCTCCGGTGGCAGGTCCAGGTCGCGCCGGATCTGCCGGCTCTTGTCGGCGTACTCCTCGTGGTCCCGCTCGTCCGGCTCGTTGGCGACCAGCCGGATCGTGCGCCGGGCGCAGTCCCGCACGAACCGTTCGGCGGTCGCATCCAGCTCCACGTCGGTGACCCGCAGCTCGAACGACCGACGGAGGCGCGAGACCAGCGACACCACGATGATCGCGGCGATGAAGCAGGCGCCGATCTTCACACCGTCGGTGCGCTCGACCACGTTGTCGAGCGTGGTGTAGACGAAGACGGCGGTGATCAGCCCGAAGACGACGGTGAGCCGCCGCTGACCTGCCCTCCGCGCCGCCAGCGTCACCGCGACCGCCGCGCTGGTGATCAGCACCAGGACGCCCGTCGCGTACGCCCCGCCCTGGGCGTCGACGTCGGCGTCGAAGATCCACGTGATCAGGAACGCGCAGCCGGTCAGCACCAGCACCAGCGGGCGCACGGCACCGGCCCACTCGGGTGCCATGCCGAAACGGGGCAGGTAGCGCGGGATCAGGTTGAGCAGGCCGGCCATCGCCGACGCGCCGGCGAACCAGAGGATCGCAATCGTCGACACGTCGTACGTCGTGCCGAAGGCGTTGCCAAGGTACTCGTGGGCGAGGAACGCCAGTGCCCGTCCGTTCGCCTCGCCACCGGTCTCGAACGCGGACGCCGGGATCAGCAGCGTGGTGACGAACGCACTGGTGACCAGGAACACGCTCATGATCACCGCGGCCACGGTGAGCAGCCGCTTGGTGCCGCGGATCCGGCCGGCCGGTCGTTCCTCCGTGTCGGTGGCGCCACCTTGCACGTGGGGCATCACCGCGACGCCCGTCTCGAACCCCGACAGGCCCAGTGCCAGCTGGGGAAACACCATCAGCGCGACCGCGACCATCATGATCGGGTCGCCGTGCTGCTCGGTGAGCGCGGCGCCCCAGTCCGGCACCAGCGACGGATGCGCCGCCACCTGCCACAGGGACACCCCGATGACCACGACGTTGAGGAGCAGGTAGACGCCGACGAGCGCGACCGCGATCCCGATCGCCTCCCGGAAGCCTCGCAGGAACACGCCTCCCAGCAGGGCGAGCAGCACGAGGGTCACCAGCAGCTGCTGGCCGTGGAGAGCAGCGGGGACGTTGGGGTTCTCGATCAGGTGGGCGGAGGCGTCCGCGGCGGAGAGCGTCATCGTGATCACGAAGTCGGTGGCCGCGAAGCCGAGCAGCACCAGGACGAAGACCTTGCCCGACCAGCTCGGCAGCAGTCGCTCCAGCATCGCGATCGAGCCCTGTCCGTGGGGGCTCTCCTCCGCCACCCGCCGGTACACCGGCAGCGCGCCGAGCAGGGTCACCGACACCAGCACCAGCGTCGCGATCGGCGAGAGGACTCCGGCGGCGAGGGCGGCGATGCCGGGCTGGTAGCCGAGCGTCGAGAAGTAGTCGACGCCAGTCAGGCACATGACCTGCCACCAGGAGCTTCGGCGCTCGTGGTCCGCGGTCGCCTGGGCGTCGTGCTCGGTGACACGCGTCAGCGCGGTGGTGCTCACACCTCGATGCAAGCACCGTCGTACGACGGAATCCCGTGCCCTAACAGGATCCTGACGGCAGTGTGACGCGCCGCTCAGAGATCCCGTACGACGAGCATCCGGTGACCCTGGAGCGCGGCGCGCACGACGAACCCCTGGCGCAGAGCGGCCCAGTCCTCGCGCGATGCCGGAAGACCTGGCACCAGCACGCCGGCGGGTCACCGGGGGTGCCCATCACCTTCTCCAGCGCCCGCCATCGATCGGCCGTGGCCGGGACCACCTCCACGCTCATGCCTCGCATCATGGGCCCGGAGGAATCGCTCGGTCGAGCAGCGGGCCAGATTGTTAGAGGTGCGTTAGCAACCCTTCCGTCGGCGTGATCGCGCGCTTGCATGGAGCCATGAGCACCACCGCGCCGACCATGGTCGCCGAGCCGGGCGTGCGGTTCGGCCTCGCGCACCTCCTCCTGGTCGTCGCGCTGCTGGTCACCGGCGCGGCCGGCCTGACCACGTCCCTCGCGTTCGTCGTCGTGGCCGGCGCGGCGGCGGCCGGGAGCGTCGGGTTGGGCCTGGCCTGGGCGGCCGGGGTCGGCGTCTCGGCCTGGGCGCTGTTCACCGGGTTCGCCGAGCACTCGGCCGGGTTGCTGACGTTCTCGGACCTGGACCTGCTCCGACTCGCGATGCTCGTCTGCTGCGCCGCCGCACTCTCCGTGCCGAGGGGCAGACTGGTGACGTGAGCGGCGGATCCCGGCACGGTCAGCAGGTGCTGACGCGACGGCCGTCCCGAACGCCCCTCGGTCGGAAGCGGACGACGACCGGTCTCGTCCTGTCCGTGGCGCTGCCGGGCGCGCTCACGCTCGTGCTGGTGCCCCTGCAGGGCGGCCTGAACCTGGTCAGCGACATGCTGCTCTTCCTGCTTGCCACCGTCGTCGTCGCGCTGGTCGGCGGCATGCTGCCGGCGCTGGTGTCGGCGGTCGTCGGCTCGGCGCTCCTCAACTACTGGTTCACGCCTCCGCTGCACACGCTGAGCATTCGCGACCCGAACAACACCCTTGCCCTGGTGGTGTTCCTCGCCGTGGCGATCCTGGTCAGCACCGCGGTCGACGTGGCGGCCCGTCGTACCCGACAGGCGGCGCGGGCAGCCGCCGAGTCCGGCACCCTGGCCGACCTCGCGTCGGGCGCCCTCGACGAGGGCGACGCGCTCACCCGAATGCTCGACCGCCTGCGGGCGACGTTCGCGCTCACCTCGGCCACGCTGCTCGAACGACGCGACGGGGTCTGGGTGCCGGTCGCCGGCGACCTCGACGAGGGGCTGCTCGACCGGCCTCTGGACGGGGCCGACCACGTCGTCCCCGCGAACGATCACCTGCGCCTCGCGCTGCGTGGCGGACGGCTGCGTGCCGGTGACGAGCGGGTGGTCGAGGCGTTCGCGGTGCAGGCGGCGGCTGTGCTCGAGCGCACCCGGCTCGGCCGCACGGCCGCCGACGCGGCGGCGCTGGCCGAGATCGACCGGACGCGTACGGCGCTGCTGGCCGCCGTCGGCCACGACCTGCGCGCGCCGCTCGCGGCTGCGAAGGCGGCGGTGTCCAGCCTCCGCAGCGAGGACGTCATGCTCGACCACGGCGACCGGGACGAGCTGCTCGCCACCGCGGACGAGTCCCTCGACCGGCTCGCCGGACTGGTCGCCAACCTCCTCGACATGAGCCGGCTGCAGGCGGGAGCGATGTCCGTGCACCCGCAGCCGACCGCGGTCGACGAGGTTCTCGCCCGCGTGCTCGACGACCTGGCGCCCGCGGGTCGACGGGTGCGGGTCGACCTGCCCGACGACCTGCCGGCGGCGACGGCCGACCCCGGCCTGCTCGAGCGGGTGCTGGCGAACGTGGTCGACAACGCCCTGCACTACTCCCCACCGGAACGGCCGCCGGCGCTGACCGGGAGGCGGGTCGGTGACCGGGTGGAGATCCGGGTCGTCGACCACGGACCGGGGATCCCGGTGCAGCAACGGGACCGGGTGTTCCTGCCCTTCCAGCGACTCGGGGACACCGACAACACCCAGGGCGTCGGCCTGGGACTGGCGCTCTCGCGCGGCCTGGCCGAGGCGATGGGCGGGACGCTCGACCCGGAGGAGACGCCGGGCGGCGGGCTGACCCTGGTGCTGTCCCTGCCGCGGCCGCCGAGCCCGGCGAGACCGAGCCCGGCCACCGCGAGCGCACACGGGCAGTGGAGCCATGACCCGCGTGCTGGTGGTCGACGACGAGCCGCAGATCCTGCGGGCCCTGGCGATCACCCTGCGCGCCCGCGGGTACGAGGTGCAGCACCGCCGGCACCGGCGCCGCCGCGCTCGAGGTCGCCACCGCGCACTCCGCCCGGAGCTGGTCGTGCTCGACCTCGGCCTGCCGGACATGGACGGCGCCGACGTGATCGCCGGACTGCGCGGCTGGAGCGCGGTGCCGATCCTGGTGCTGTCCGGTCGGTCCGACAGCTCGGACAAGGTCGACGCCCTCGACGCCGGCGCCGACGACTACGTGACCAAGCCCTTCGGCACCGACGAGCTGCTGGCGCGGATGCGGGCGATGGTGCGCCGGTCGGCTCCGGGCGGCGAGGACGAGCCGGTCGTGCGGGTCGGCGACGCGACGGTCGACCTCGCCGCGCGGCGGGTGACCCGGGACGGCTCCGACGTACGCCTCACCCCGACCGAGTGGCACCTGCTCGAGGTGCTGGTGCGCCACCCCGGCCGGCTGCTGAGCCAGAGGCGGCTGCTGCGGGAGGTGTGGGGGCCGGGCTACGAGACCGCGCAGGGCAACCTGCGGCTCTACATGGCCCAGCTCCGGCGCAAGCTGGAGCCCGACCCGGCCCGGCCGCGGCACCTGCTCAACGAGCCGGGCATGGGCTACCGCTTCGAGCCCTGAGCGACAGCCCGGTCGTCGATCGGCCGCAGCTCGTCGGCGTACGACAGCGACACCCGCTTGAGCAGGCCGCCCGCGTCGATCCGGTACTGGCCCATCCGCCACAGCGGCGGGCTGTACGCGTGGATCGAGACCGAGCCGTGCACGGCGCCGTTGAGCCGGTGGATGTGGTCGGGCCCGAAGGAGAACGTGGTGCCCGCCTGCACCCGGAGTCTCGAGGGCGCCCTCGCGCGAAGGTCAGGTTGTTCTCGACCAGCTCGCCGGACGACCACCGTCGACCGCCCCCGACGAGACGTCGTGGTCGTGATAGCCCGGTGTCGTTCTCCGGGGTCCAGCAGAGCAGCCAGACGTCGACGTGGGCGTCGCGGTGGAGCGAGACGTACACCCGGTCGTCGGCGTCGAAGGCCACCGGTCGGACCAGGCCTCGGGATGCGCGGCGATGCCGTCGACCAGCACCTCCAGCTCCGCCGGCGTCAGGTCCCGCCCGGTCGGTACGTCGGCGCCCAGCAGCGCCGCTCAGCGACGGTCAGCTCGCGAACGCCCATTCCTGCTCACCTCCCCGGTCGCCGACGGCGTCGCCGAGCAGGCGCGCCGGATTGGTCACCCGGACCGCATGGGTGGCAGCGTCGCCGAACAGCGTCCGCACCGGCTCGCCGTACGGACGGTCGGAGCCGAGCACCAGTGGATCGATGCCGAGCACCCGGACCAGCGCGTCGAGGGCGCGCGGGCCGTAGCCGGCCGCGTCCACGAACAGCAACGGGTCGAGCGCCAGCTCCTCGCCACCGCGCAGCACGTGCCGCTCGTGGTGGAGCGGCGCGAGCCCGGCGCCGGCGCCGAACACCACCCGGAGCCGCGGGAACGCAGCGCGGCCGGCGAACGACTGCCAGCCCCACCAGGCCGCCTGCAGCTGGCCGACGTAGCCGACCACAGGTGCCCACCAGCCGGGTTCGGCGCCGTCGAGCGGGCGCCGGGTCACCGGACCCGGGTGGACGAGCACCGGCTTGTCGGCGAGCTCCGCGACCAGCAGCAGCCGGGCGGCGCGCTCCCAGGCAGCGGCCGAGAGGAGCTGGGTCGCCGGCAGCTGCAGGCCCACGAAGCGCGGGTCACGCAGCAGGTCGGCGAGCGCGGTCGGGTCGGGATCGACCTCGGGCACGGACGCCCAGCCCCGGAAGTGGTCCGGCAGCGCGCGCAGACCCCGGTGCCAGGCGTCGACCAGCGGGCCGGCCTCCGGCCGCGGGAGGCGCTCGATGCCGAGCGGCGCGGAGAGGCTGAGGCAGGCCGAGCCGACCTCCGCGTCGTGGTCGGCCGCGATCCGGGTCGCGGGGTCATGGTCCGTCGGCTCCACGTCGTACGGCGGCTCGCCGTCGGTGTGCAGCGTCCAGCCGCGCAGGTACGGCGGCCGGGAGCGGGCGCGCAGCCGGTCGACCAGCTCGTCGGGCCACAGGTGCTGGTGGATGTCGACGGCCGGGGAGCTCGGCTCGTGGGGGTCGGTCATGGTGACTCAGCCTCCTCTCAAAGTGAATAAGATTGATTGACTTTGACATATTAGAGCACAGCTTTCGGCATCGGGGAGGGGACCCGACGCGGTCCGGGCGGGTCGCGCGACCAGGACGAGCAGCCCGATCACCCCGGCCACGACGCCGCTGACCAGGAGCGGAACGCTGCCGTCGTCACCCCACGCGAAGCCGGCCCACAGCCCTGCGACGAGGACTCCGGCGCCGAGCAGACCCTGGAACACCCCTTGGCCGGTGCCCTGCTGGTGGCCGGGGCAGGAGCGAGGACACCCAGGCCTTGCCGACCCCGTCGGTCAGTCCGGTGAAGGCGCCGTACCCGGCGAGCAGCAGCCACGCCGCGACCTGGTTCTCGGTGAGCCCGAGGCCGGCGTAGGCGACGGCGAAGGCCAGCAGTCCGACCCCGATCACGAGGCGGTGCCCGAGCCGGTCGGAGACCGCCCCGGCCGGGTAGCTCAAGGCCGCGTACACGGCGTTGTAGGTGGCGTAGGCGAGGATCACCAACGAGACCGAGAACCCGATCTCGTGCAGCCGGAGCAGCAGCAACGCGTCCGGGAAGTTGACCAGGCTGAACACCGCGAGCAGCCCGACGACCCGCCAGAAGGCCCGCGGCAGTGCCTCCGGTGACACCGCGACGCCGGGTGCTCGCGCCGGGACCGCGGGCCGCTGGGGCTCGCGAAGCGCGAAGACGAGCAGCGCGCTCATGACGGCCGGCACGAGGGCGACCCAGAGCACCAGCCGGATGTCCCCGTCCAGCACCTGGAGCGCGGCCAGGGCGAGCAGCGGGCCGACCACGGCTCCTGCGGTGTCGGCGGCGCGGTGGAAGCCGAAGGCCCGGCCCCGGGCAGCGACCGGGATGCCGTCGACCAGGAGCGCGTCGCGCGGGGTGCCCCGGATGCCCTTCCCGAGCCGGTCGACACAGCGCCCGACGAGGACCACCGGCCAGACACCCGCCGCCGCCACGAACAGCTTGCCCAGCGCCGCCAACCCGTAGCCGAGCCCGACCAGCGGCACCTTGCGGTGTCGATCCGCCAGCCGCCCGGACACGTACTTGGTCAGCGCCGCGATGCCTTCTGCCACACCCTCGACCACCCCCACCACGGCGGCGGGTGCGCCGAGCACCGTGGTGAGCAGGATCGGCATCAGCGGGTACAGCAGCTCCGAGGCCGCGTCCTGCAGGAAGGAGACGGCGCTGGTGATCTTGAGGTTGCGGGTCAGCCAGGGTCGGTCGCTCACTCCACCATCGTGCCCGGGGAACAAGTCACGACCCGCACGCCGTTCACGTCGCATGTCCCTCTTGTTCGAGCCGCTCACCCTCCGCTCCCTGACCCTGCGCAACCGGGTCTGGCTGGCGCCGATGTGCCAGTACTCCGCCGTCGACGGCGTCCCGAACGACTGGCACCTCGTGCACCTCGGCGCCCGCGCCACGGGCGGGTTCGGGCTGGTGTTCACCGAGGCCTCAGCAGTCACCCCGGAGGGCCGGATCTCGCCGGAGGACGCGGGCATCTGGAACGACGAGCAGGCAGCCGCCTGGCGCCGGATCGTGGACTTCGTGCACGGCCGCGGCACCCCGATCGGAGTCCAGCTCGCCCATGCCGGGCGCAAGGCCTCGACGTACCGGCCCTGGGCACCGGAGAGCGGCACGATCCCGGCGTCGGACGGCGGGTGGACCGCCGTGGCCCCCTCACCCGTCGCGTTCGAGGGGTACGCCGAGCCGACGCCCCTCACCCTTCCGGAGCTGGCCGAGGTGGTGACCGCGTTCGCCGACGCGGCGCGCCGGGCCGTCGCCACCGGGTTCGACACGGTCGAGGTCCACGCCGCCCACGGCTACCTGCTCCACGAGTTCCTCTCGCCGCTGTCCAACCGGCGCGACGACGCCTACGGGGGCTCCTTCGCCAACCGGGTCCGGCTGCTGCTCGAGACCGTCGACGCGGTGCGCGCCGCGATCCCGGACGGCATGCCGCTGGTCGTGCGGATCTCCGGCACCGACTGGATCGAGGGCGGCTGGGACCTCGAGCAGAGCACGCGGCTGGGCAGGCACCTGCGCGAGCACGGCGTCGACCTGGTCGACGTGTCCTCCGGCGGCAACGCCCCGGCCTCGATCCCGGTGGGTCCCGGCTACCAGGTGCCGCTCTCCGCCGACGTACGGCGCGGGGCCGACGTCCCGACCGGGGCGGTCGGCCTGATCACCGAGCCGGCCCAGGCCGAGAAGGTGCTGGCCAACGGGGAGGCGGACGTGGTCCTGCTCGCCCGGGCGGCTCTGCGCGAGCCGGCCTGGCCGCTGCGCGCGGCCCACGAGCTGGGGGTGCCGGCCGACGACGCCGGGTGGCCGGACCAGTACAAGCGTGGCATCTGGCGCGCCTGACGGCGGCGGCTGGCTCAGCCCAGCAGCCGCACGTGGCCCGGCTCGAGCTCGTCGAGGCTGGTCACGCCGAGCAGCCGCATGGTGCGCTCGATCTGGCCCCGCAGGATCTCGATCGTCCGGTCGACCCCCTCGCGCCCACCGGCCATCAGTCCGTAGAGGTAGGCCCGCCCGATCAGCGTGAACGTCGCACCGTGGGCCACCGACGCGACCACGTCCTGGCCGCACATGATCCCGGTGTCGAGCCAGACCTCCGTGTCGGAACCGACCTCGCGGACCACGTCGGGCAGCAGCCGGAACGGCACCGGCGCCCGGTCGAGCTGCCGGCCGCCGTGGTTGCTGAGCAGCACCGCGTCGGCCCCGGCGTCCGTCGTACGGCGGGCGTCGGCAACGGACTGCACCCCCTTGACCACGAGCTTGCCCGTCCAGTGCCGACGGATCCACGCGAGGTCGTCGTAGGTCACCGTCGGGTCGAACATGGTGTCGATCAGCTCCGCCACCGACCCCGACCACGACGAGAGCGACGCGAAGGCGAGCGGCTCGGTGGTCAGGAAGTTCCACCACCAGGCCGGCCGCGGCAGTGCGTCGAGCACCGTGCGTGGCGTCAGGGTCGGCGGGATCGTCATCCCGTTGCGGGTGTCGCGCAGCCGGGCGCCCGCCACCGGTACGTCGACCGTGACCAGCAGCGTGTCGTACCCCGCCCGTGCCGCCCGGTCGACCAGGTCCATTGACCGGTCCCGGTCGTTCCACAGGTAGAGCTGGAACCAGTTGCGTCCCGACGGGTTCGCCGCTGCGACGTCCTCGATCGTGGTGGTGCCCATCGTCGAGAGCGTGAACGGGATGCCGGCGGTCCCCGCCGCGCTCGCCCCGGCCCGCTCGCCCTCGGCCTGCATCATCCGGGTGAACCCCGTCGGCGCGATCCCGAACGGAAGCGACGACGTCCGCCCCAGCACCTCGCGCGTCGTGTCCACCTTCGACACGTCGTGCAGGATCGAGGGCACGAACTCGACGTCGGCGAACGCCTGCCGCGCCCGCGCCAGCGTCACCTCCGCGTCGGCGGCCCCGTCGGTGTAGTCGAACGCCGCCTTCGGCGTCCGCCGCTTCGCGACCCGGCGCAGGTCGTGGATCGTGAGCGCCCGCTCCAGGCGCCGTCGTCGCGGGTCGAGCACCGGCTTCTTGAACTGGAGCAGTGGCGCCAGGTCGTGGGCCCGTGGGAGTCGGCGTTCCATCTGGCCATCATGCCCACACCGGGCGGCGGCTACCTACCCACCCGAGAGGATGTCGGCGACGCTCGCGGCCCGGCGCGCCTTGGCAGCCAGGTAGCGGTGGTTGTCCGGCGACCGGTGGATCGCGGTGGGCACCTCCTCGGTCACCAGGATGCCGTGCCGGGTCAGCTGTGCGGCCTTGTCCGGGTTGTTGCTGAGCAGCCGGACCCGATCTACGCCCAGGGCGGCCAGCATCTGCGCCGCAACGGCGTAGTCGCGCTCGTCGTCGTCGTAGCCGAGCGCCCGGTTCGCCTCGTAGGTGTCGAGGCCGGCGTCCTGGAGCACGTAGGCGTCGAGCTTGGCGTAGAGCCCGATCCCGCGGCCCTCCTGTCGGAGGTACAGCAGGTAGCCGCCCTCCTCCGCGATGCGCTCCACCGCCTCGCGGAGCTGGGGCCCACAGTCGCACCGGGCGCTGCCGAGCACGTCGCCGGTCAGGCACTCGCTGTGCAGCCGCACCAGGGGCGGGGGCGAGCCGTCCTGCAGCCGGCCCGGGGCGGCCCGCGCCCCGAGACCGAGCGCGAGGTGCTCGCGGCCGTCGAGCAGACCCTCGAAGGTGAACGCCCGCGCGGTGGTTGCGGGCTCCTCGCCGAGCTGGAGCGGCAGGAGCACCTGGTTGCGTACGGTGGCGGCGGACGGAAGTCGCATCAGCACTCCTCGGGCGGGTCGGGGCAGAACCGGGGTGACAGCGCATACCGGAGGAGCACCACGTCGTCGATCTGGCGCACCTCGGCGAGGGTGGCCCGGTTGCCGGCGTCCCACGGGAAGCACCCCTCGCCCACGAAACGTTGGGCGCGACTGTCGCCGACGAAGAACGGGGCGACGACGAGCTGCAGCTCGTCGGCGAGGCCCGCCTGCAGGAACTGGGTGTGGACGCTGCCGCCGCCCTCCACCATGAGCCGGCGCACGCCGCGCGTCCGCAGGTCGTCGAGCACCGCTCCGACGTCGACCCGGTGCCCGCCGTCGAGAACCGTGGCCACCTGTCCCAGCCGGTCGCGTGCCCGCGCCAGCCCCCGGGTGGCGCAGTAGACCAGCTTGTCGCCGCAGCCGGCCATGAAGAACTGCGCGCGGGGGTCGAGGTCGGCGCGCTCCGTGAGCGTCACCTTCACCGGGCTCGCCGGGAGGCCCTGGGCCTGCCGGCGTCGTACGCGCTCGGGCTCGCGAACCAGGAGCCGTGGGTCGTCGCGACGGATCGTTGCGGCACCGACCAGGATCGCGTCGCAGCCCGCGCGGACGCCGTCGACCCGGTCGAGGTCGGCGTCGTTGGAGAGCACGAGGCGCTGCTCGCGGGCGTCGTCGAGGTAGCCGTCCATCGAGATGGAGCAGCTGAGCAGCGTGTAGGGATGGTCAGTCATGGTGGCCCACCCCTGCCTGCTCGGGAAGGTCGGCGCCGCTGTCGGGCGTGGCGTCGACGCGGGTGCCACGCGCCCACAGCACCAGCAGTACGACGGCACCGGGAAGGCAGGCCACGAACGTGAGCACGCCGAACACGACGGCCGTCGTCAGTCCGGCCGCTGAACCGAGGCCCGCCGCCGCGAACGCCCAGACCGCCACCCCTTCGCGGGGTCCCCAACCGGCGACGTTGGCGGGGACGCTCATCGCCACCAGTGCCAGCATCCCGAGCGGCAGCAGGAGGGCGGTGGGGGCGTCCACGCCGGCGGTGCGGGCGGCGAGCAGGAACAGGGCGACGTAGCCGGCGACGGCCACTGTCGACGCGAGCAGCACGCCCGGCCACACACCCCGTGCGAGCACGCCGTGCCGGAGGTCGGAACGACCGGCATGCAGCAGGCGGGCCCACCATGCCGTACGAGCCCGCGGCGCGAACCGGTCGAGGAGGGCGAGCACGACGACGACCGCCACCGCTGCCAGCGCCAGCGCCGGCAGTGAGGACCGCATCGGGGACGGCAGCGCGACCAGGACCACGATCGCCATCGCCAGCTGCACGACCTGTCCGGCCGTGCGCTCCCAGAACACGGCCCGCAGCCCACGCGCCGTGTCACCGGCGTCACGCCCCGACTGCAGTCCGCGGTGGACGTCGCCCAGCACGCCCCCGGGCAGCACCGAGTTGAGGAACTGCGAGCGGTAGCAGCGAGCCACGGCAGGGCCGAGGGCCAGCTCGGCGCCCAGACCCCGGGCCACCAGCCGCCAGCGCCAGGCCGAGCAGACCGTGGTGGGCACCACGATGGCGGTGGCGAGCACAAGGGACCGCGCGTCCACTGCGCGCAAGCCGTCGAGAACGGCCGCGGTGCCGACGCGCCACACGAGCAGGGCCAGGATCAGGACGCCCCCGAGGACCCGGAGCCGGCGCCGGGTGGCCGGGCTCATGCCGCGACACCTGTCAGCAGTCCGGCCAGGACGGCCTGGACCCGGTGGGTGGTGACGGTCCAGCCGGTCAGAGAGCCGCGACGTTCCCGTGCGGCCGCGCGCAGGTCGTGGCGCAGCGCGTCGTCCTCGAGCCAGCGCCGCAGCGCGTGCGCCAGGGCGTGCGCGTCGCCAGGGGGCACCAGCAGCCCCGGGACACGTCCGTCCGGGGTCTGCCCGACCGTGTCGGGGAGGCCGCCGACGTCGCTGCCGATCACCGGGATCCCTCGGGCGAGCGCCTCGGCGGCGACCATGCCGTAGCTCTCGGAACGGGTCGCGAGCACCAGCGCGTCCGCGCCGGCGTACGACGCCTCCAGCGCAGGCCCGACGCGGGGGCCCGGGAAGTCGACGCGGTCGCCGAGCCCCGTCACCTCGGCCAGACGCAGCGTGCGCGCCGCCCAGACTGGGTCACGGGTGAGACTGCCGACGCACAAGCAGCGCCAGGCGAGGTCGCGCAGGCCGGAGAGGGCATCAAGCAGCACGTCGTGGCCCTTGCCGGGCGTCACGGCCGCGACGCTGAGCAGCGCTCCGCCGTCCGTCGTCCCCGACGCCACAGGAGCCGGGTCGACACCCGGCTCCGCGACGTGCACTGCCCCCGGGTCGAGGGCGTCCCGCCCGATCAGGATCCGGCGGGTGGAGTCGCTGGTGGCGACCACGGCGGCCGCGGCGGTCAGCACCGCGCGCTCCCGATCCGCGGCGTCGGGCCGGGCCGCCGGCATGTGCAGCAGCACGACCAGCCGCACGCGCGCGGCTGCCGGCACCAGAACCTCAGGGGCATCGGCCGCGACCAGGCCGTCGACCAGCACCAGGCTGCCGTCGGGAATGGAGGCCAGCACCTCGGCCAGACGCGCGCGGTCGCCTGCCTCCGCCTGCGGCCACGCTCCGGGGACGGCGTGCTCGCGCACGTGCCACCCCCTGGTCCGGAGACCGTCGAGCAGCCGCCGGTCGTAGACGTTGCCCCCGCTTGGCCGCGCGAGGTCGTCAATCCCCTCGGGGACCACCGCATGCAGGGTCGCGGCCGGGCTCACAGGCTGACTCATGGGGCCCGCTCGTAGCTCGCCCACGCCACGTGGGACTCGTGCAGCGTCACCGCGACCGCGGCCAGGTCCACGGCGTTCGCCCCGAGCGCACCCGCGTGCAGCCGCCCGACCAGACGGTCGGCGACGAACCGTGCCAGCACCTCGGTGGTGGTGTTGGTGCCGGCGAGCTCGGGCACGTCGTCGAGGTTGCGGTAGCTGAGGTCGGCCAGCACCGCACGCAGCTCCTCGGTCGCCCGGCCGATGTCGACGACCACGCCGTCGTCGTCGAGCTCCTCGCGCCGGAAGGTCGCGTCCACGACGAAGGTCGCGCCGTGCAGGCGCTGGGCCGGCCCGAACACCTCGCCGCGCAGGCTGTGGGCCACCATCATGTGGTCACGCACGGTCACGCTGAACATGCCGCGACCTCCTCGCCGTAGGTGACCGAGTGGCAGAGCGCCGGCAGCCGGCCGTCCGCCAGCCGGGCCATCACGTCCGGCAGCTCGTCGAAGCCGGACTCCCCGGTGAGCAGCACGTCGAACGCGGGGTCGCACAGCAGCTCGAGGGCCAGTCCCAGCCGGTCGGCGGTGGTGCGACGGCCGCGACGGGCTGGGGCGACGGCACCCACCTGGCTGGAGCGCAAGGTCAGCCGTCGCGAGTGGAACGCCGCACCGAGCGACACCCGGGTCTCGGCGTCGCCGTACCAGCTGAGGTCGACGACGGTGCCCTCCTCGACCAGCAGGTCGAGGGAGAGCTGCAGCCCCGGGGAGCTGGCGCTGGTGTGGACAACCAGGTCGCACGTCCCGCCCCACGTGTCGGCCGCGTGGTCGGGCAGGGCGAAGCCGGCGCCGAGGGCTGCGGCGACCTCGCGTCGGCCGGGGTCGACGTCGACGAGCGTCACATCGACCCCCGGCATCCGGGCCAGGAGCCGGGCGACGCAGCAGCCGACCATGCCGGCACCCACGACCGCTACCCGGTCGCCGAGCAGCGGGGCGGCGTCCCAGAGCGCGTTGACGGCGGTCTCGACGGTGCCGGCCAGCACCGCCCGGGCGGGTGGCACCCCGTCGGGCACCGGCAGCACCGCGTCCGCGGGCACGACGTACGACGTCTGGTGCGGGTGGAGGCAGAACACGACGCGGTCACGGAGCCGGGGCGGACCGCGGTCGACGACGCCGACGCTCAGGTAGCCGTACTTCACCGGTCCCGGGAAGTCGCCGTCCTGAAAGGGGGCCCGCATCGCGGCGTACTGGCTCTTCGGGACGCGACCGTCGTACACGAGCGTCTCGGTGCCGCGGCTGATTCCGGAGCGGAGCGCGCGGACCAGCACCTCGTCGGGACCCGGTTCGGGCAGGGAGACAGGCCGGATCTCGCCGACTCCGGGGGCGCGAAGCCAGTAGGCCTGGGCCTCTCGTGCCATCCGGACCACCTCCCGTTCCCCGATTGAACCTGACCGCCGTCGTCCACGTACATCTCCATGCCGGCACTTGACCCATTGCCCTTGACCTTTGAACGCAGGTCGGGTGCTGGAAGTTCACCGCTGCCCGAGGGTCCACACTGAACCTGTGAGGCGGCTGTCACGTTCAAATGGTGGGAGGTGAGATGGCGGACACCGACGCGGCGCTCATGCAGCAGCTGCACGACGACCATGCGGCCGTGCTGTGGGGGTACTGCCTGCGCCTGACCGGACATGACCGGGCGCGGGCCGAGGACGTGGTCCAGGAGACGCTGCTCCGCGCCTGGCGGCACAAGTCGATCCTGGACAACCCGCCGGCCGCCATCCGCTCCTGGCTGTTCACCGTTGCCCGCAACATCGTCATCGACGAGTGGCGCTCCCGCCGTCACAACAGCGAGCTCAGTGTCGCCGAGGTCCCCGAGCCGGCCGAGCCCGCCGACCGCACCGACCAGCTGCTGCTGTCGTGGCTGGTCGCCGACGCCATCACCCACCTCTCCACGGAGCACCGTGAGGTGCTGCTCGAGTGCTACTACCGGGGTCGCCCGGTCGCAGAGGCCGCCCGGCTGCTGGGCGTGCCCGCCGGGACCGTGAAGTCACGCACCCACTACGCCCTGCGCGCCCTGCGGCTGGCGCTGGAGGAGATGGGGGTGACCGCATGAGCTGCGAGTTCGTCCACGACCCCGGCCCGTACGTGATCGGTGCCCTGTCCCCCGACGATCGGCTGGCGTTCGAGGAGCACCTCGCCGACTGCGACGCCTGCGCACGCGCCGTCCGCGACCTGGCCGGAATGCCCGGACTGCTCTCCCGCGTCGACGAGGACGTCCTCACGGGCGCGGCCAACGAGGAGCCGGTCCCCGCGACGCTGCTGCCGCGCCTGGCCCGCGAGGTACGACGGGCGAGGCACCGCCGCAGCGTCCTCGTCTCCGGGGCCGTGGCGGCGTCCGTGGCGGTGGCCGTCGCCGTGCCCGTCGCCGTGGTCGAGCTGCGCGACTCCGGCACCTCGCCGTCGGCGTCGGCAAGCGGCGCGCCGTCGGACGACGCGTCGACCGGCGTCCCCATGAGGCGGGTCGACGACGCCCCGGTGTGGGGCCGCCTCGACCTCGAGTCGGTCACGTGGGGCACCCGGCTCAACCTGGTGTGCACCTACGCCCGTGACCGGACGTCAATGCCCCACGCGGTGACCTACGCCCTGCAGGTGCGCACCCGCGACGGGCACACCGAGCGGGTCGGCACCTGGCGCGGGGTCGACGGGATGACGATGCACCTCACCGCCGGCACGGCGGCGAGGAGCCGAAACATCGCGTCAGTGGAGGTTCTGGCGGCTGACGGGACGCCCGTGCTGCGCCTGCGCGACTGACAGCGGGTGGTCCGACCGGAGCAGCGCGATCGAGCCGGCCACGATCGCGACCACCTCGGAGATCGCTGCGGCCCAGACCGCGAACCCGCTCCACGTCTCCTGCAAGCCGAAGAGGCCGACGGTCGCGGAGATCACGAACCCGGCCAGGGTGGACACACCGAAGCCGGCCGCGAGGAACGGCGGAATCCAGTGGTCCCAGCGCAGCAGCAGCGCCGCGATGGTGAGGCCTCCGGCCACGTTGAGCAGGAACAGCGGGCCGACCACGCTCTCGTCGCGATAGCCGTCGAACCAGAGCCACAGGTGCACGGCCGCGGAGACCGTGACGGCCGCGGCCGCCAGTACTCGCATCTGCATGTCGAACTCCTTCCTCACGTGCCGCGCGCGACGCGGCCTCTCACGGTAGGACGGACCGGGAGGGTGTCAGGTTCACCGGCGCCCGGCGCGACCGTGGCCGGATGCACGGCAGCCGCGTGTAGACCGCCGCGGCGGCGAGCCCCACCAGCACCGACGCCACCAGGCCGGCCCAGGGATGTCCGCTGTCCTCGAGCGGCGGGTAGACCTGCCAGTGGGTGACGTAGATCCAGAAGGACGCGGCACTCACGAGGCGGACCGGGTGGACGGCGAACCGGGGAAGCGGCACCTGCGGCACGAAGACCAGCAGGGCGATCCCCAGGGTGACGACCGCCTCGCGCTGCGGGTCGCCGAAGAAACCCTGCATGGACGCCGCCGCGACGACCGCGACCAGGACCCGCCGGCGTGTGCTCGTGGCGGTGGTCGCCCACCAGCCGAGGGCGATGCACCAGAGCACCACCGGCGCCGCGTAGCGCTCCGTGGCACCGGCCTCGACGCCGACCAGCAGGTACCGCAGCGCGAGCGTGGCCATCACCACGCCGCCCGCGAAGCCGAACGGCGCCCGGTCCTGGAGACGAGCGATGGCCGGCACCGCCATCAGACCCGCCACGAGAAGGAACGCGAGCGCGAGCGCCTCGATGAACCAGAACTGCCAGTCGTCGGTCCACTGCTCTGGCCCCACGACCTGGTTGAGCAGCAGGGCGGTCGTCCACCGGTACTGGCCGGTGACCGCGGCGACGGCGGCGATCCAGACGGCGGCCGGTACCACGATCGCGGCCAGCGCGCCGAGCACCCGCCCGACCCGGACCCGGCCCGTCGAGCCAGCCAGGACGAAGCGCGACAGGTTGTATCCGGCCACCGCGAGCAGCACGTGCGCGCCGCCCGGGACCAGCACCAGGTCGCAGTGCGTGACCACGACGGCGAGGATCGCGAGCGCGCGGAGCAACGACGGGACCTCGGTCGGCACCCAGCCGCGACGCCTCGGTGGACGTGCCGCGTCAGCGAGTTCGCGGGCGGTCCGGCGATGCCAGTCCTGCGGAAGCGTGCCGAGGTGGTCGGCGAGCCTCGTGGACGCCTCGACGAAGGACAACGAGTCGCCTGCCAGCGACACGAAGCTGTCGTCCGCCGTCGCGTCCGGGCGGGCCAGGACGACGGCCAGCAGGTCACGGACGGAGGCCGCGGTAGGACGTGCCTCGGTCGGCCGGCCGGCCGCGGGCACGAGCAACCGGGCGTGCTCGCCGAGTGCGGCGTGGTCCGGCTTGCCGTTCGCCGTGGTCGGGAACGCGTCCACCCGCTCCACGCGTACGGCGCCCGCGGGCAGGCCCGTGGCCTCCGCGACGAGGTCACGCACCCGGTCGTGGCCGCGGGACCGGAGTCGGAACACCACGAGCCGGTCGGCGTCGTCCGGGGCGGCGACCACTCGAGCGTCGTGGCCCGCCTCGCGGAGCGAGGCCTCCACGCGGTCGAGGTCGAGCCGCAGCCCGTAGACCTTGGCGAAGCGGCTGAGGCGGCCGACGACGCGCCAGAGACCGTCGTCGCCGAGCCGACCGAGGTCCCCGGTGCGGAGCTCCTCGACCGTGCCGCCGAGGGCGAGGTCATGCGGCCCTTCGGCATAGCCGAGCATCACGTTCCGGCCCGTGTAGACGAGCTCGCCGACGTCCTCGGGCAGCCCGGTGCCGCCCTGGCGCACCGGCTCGACCCGCAGGTGCCCACCGGGCACCGGGACCCCGATCGCGTCGGGGTGCCGCTCGGCCAGGTGCGGGGGCAGGTAGCTCATCCGGGCCGTCGCCTCGGTCTGCCCGTACATGACGAACAGCTCGAACCCCTGCTCCCGGCCGAGCCGGGCGTAGCGCTCGACCTGCTCCGGGCGCATCCGGCCGCCGGCCTGGGTGACGAAGCGCAGCGTCGGCAGTCGACGCCCGTCGAACCCGGACCGGTCCAGCAGGTCGAAGGTGTAGGGCACCCCGGCGAAGCTGGTGGCCCCGGCCGACCGGGCAAGGCCCCAGAAGCACTCGTCCACCACGGAGAGGTCGGTGAGCACCACCGCGGCGCCCGCCCGGAGGTGGCTGTTGAGCACCGACAGGCCGTAGCAGTACTGCAGCGGAAGCGAGGTCATCGCGCGGTCCGGCCTGGTCAGGCCCAGGTAGGTCCGGATGCTGTCGGCGTTGGCGACCACGTTGTCCCGCGAGAGCCGCACGAGCTTCGGCGACCCGGTGGAACCGCTGGTGGCGAGCAGCACCGCGAGGTCGGGATGCAAGGCGTGCGCTGTGCCCGGTCGCCGTTCGACCAGACCGGCTGCCGACGTGGCGACCACGTCGGGGTCGTAGCGCTCGACCAGTCCGGGGTGCCGGTCGAGGTCTCCCGGCCCGAGCAGCGCCACCGGATGGCCGCCGGCGAAGGCGGCCAGGTAGGTCGCGACCGTGTCGAGGTCGTTGGCGCACTCCAGCATCACCAGCCGCCGGGTGGCACCGAGCACCTCGCCGCGCGCCGCGACCTCGCGGCCGAGCTCGGCGTACGTCCAGGTGCGGGACGCCGAGACCAGCGCCGGGGCCTCGGGCTCCCCTTGTAGCAGGCCGTCCCGCCAAGCGGGGGTGTACGGCGCGCTCGCGGGCTGCTCACGCAGGGTCGGTGTCAGGGTCATGGCCGCGGCTCCCGGGGGAACGCCCGCACGGGTCCGGCCACCGCGACCGTGACCGTGTCGCCCGGGTGCGGTGCGTCCACCGTCCGCACCCGGGTGCCGATCGCGAGGTCGCTGCCTTCGAGCACGGCCCGCACGGTCGCGTGCTGGCCGAGGAACGCGACCTCCCGCACGACGGCCGTCGGGCTCGACCCGGGCACGCGCCCGGGGGTCAGCACCAGCTGCTCCTGCCGGATCGCCAGCACGGCTGGCCGGTCCCGCGGGTGGTCGCCCGGCCCCGGGTGCTCGACGCAGAGCATCCCCAACGGCGTCTGTGCCCGCCCGTCGACGACGCGGGCCTCGACCAGCACCGCGTCGGTGACGAACGAGGCGACCTGGAGGTTGGCCGGGGCGAGGTAGACCTCCTCCGGCGGCCCGACCTGCAGGAAGCGTCCGTCGGCCATCACCGCGAGCTGGTCGGCCAGCGACATCGCCTCGCTCCGGTCGTGGGTCACGAGCACCCCCGTCGACCCGCTCGCGTGCAGGGCGCGGGTGACGGCGCGACCGGTCTCCTCGCGGAGCGACGCGTCCAGGGAGGAGAACGGCTCGTCGAGCAGCACCAGGGTCGGCTCCGACGCCAGCGCGCGGGCGAGCGCGACGCGTTGCTGCTGCCCGCCGGACAGCTCGTGCGGGTAGCGCGTCGCGTACGACTGCGCGAGGCCCACCAGCTCCAGCACCTCGGCCACGCGGCGGCCGCCGTGCCGACGCTCGGCGCGCGGCAGCCCGAAGCCGACGTTGCCGGCGACGTCGAGGTGCGGGAACAGGGCACCCTCCTGCGGCACGTAGCCGATCCGGCGGCGCCGCGACGGCACGTCGACCCCGGCCCCGGCCACCGTGGCCCCGTCGAGCTCGATCGTGCCGGCATCGGGACGCAGGAAACCCGCGACCAGGCGCAGCAGGGTGGTCTTCCCGCACCCCGACGCCCCGAGGACCGCCGTGACGCCGCTGCGTACGTCGAGGTCGACGCCCCGCAGCACCGGGTGGCCGCCGAACGACCGTTCCAGGCCGGCGACGACCAGCGCGCTCGCCGTACGACGCGTCATCGCAAGGCCCTCGTCTCACCGGTGGCGAGCCGGCTGAGCAGCCACGTGGCGGGCACGGACAGCACCACCAGCAGCAGCGCGTACGGCGCAGCGGCGCCGTACTCGACCGCTGACGCCCGGGCCCAGAACTCCGTGGACAGCGTGGTCACCCCGATCGGCGCCAGCAGCAGCGTCGCGGTCAGCTCGGTCGCGGCAGCGAGTCCGACGAGGGCGACACCGGAGGTGACGCCGGGCAGCACGAGGGGCAGCGTCACCCGGCGGGCAGTCGCCAGGCTGCCGCAGCCGAGGCTGTGCGCGACGTCCTCGAGCACGGGCGGAGCGAGCTCGAGGGTGGACCGGAGCGAGACCACCGCACGGGGCAGGAACAGGATCACGTAGCCGACCACGAGCACCGGCAGGGTCTGGTACAGGCCGGGCAGGAGCCGGATCGTCACGGTCACCAGGGCGAGCGCCACGACGATCCCGGGCAGCGAGCTCGCGATGTAGGTGCTGCGCTCGAGGAACATCGCGGGCCAGCCGCGGTGGCGCACCGCGAGCCAGGCCAGCGGGGCGGCGGCCACCGCCGCCAGCAGACCCGCGGCGAGCGCCAGCCCGACCGTGGTCAAGGTGGCGGCCCCGAGGTCGCCGGCGGGGAACGACGTGGACGTGCCCCGCACCATCCAGCGGACCAGGCTGCCGAGCGGGACCGCCAGCGCCAGCAGCGCCACGGCCGGCAGCACGACGCCACCGACCCGGGCCGGCCACGGCGAGCGCGACGTGGCCGCGCCGGTTCGCGGAGCGCCGGCACCCACGCGGGCGCGGCGTCGGCGACCCGCGGCGTACAGCTCGAGCGCGGCCAGCACCACGCAGAACGCGGCGAGCACCGCCGCCAGCAGCGCGGCCGCCGGACCGTTGAAGGTGGATCGGAACTGGTCGAGGATCGAGGTGGTCAGGGTCGGGTAGTTCAGCAGCTGCAGGGCGCCGTACTCCCCCAGCACGTGCAGCCCGACCAGCAGGCACCCGCCGAGCACCCCCGGGCTGATCGTGGGGAGCACGACCCGGAAGAAGACGCCCCACGGCCGGCGGCCGAGCGCGGCGGCCACCTCCTCCAGGCCGGGGTCGACACGACGCAGGGTGGCGACGGTCGGCAGGTAGACCAGCGGGAAGTAGGACAGGGTGACCACCATGACGGCGCCCGGGTAGCTCTGCACCACATGGGTGGTGGAGACCCAGCCGTAGCCGTTCACGAACGCCGGCACCGCCAACGGTGCCGCCATCAGACCGTGCCAGAGACCCTTTGACCGGACCCCGCTGCGCTCGACGAGCCACGCACAGCCGACACCGAGCACGGCGCTCAGCGCCACGGTCGCGACCAGCAGGCGCACGGTGTTCCACAGCAACAGTCCGACCCGCGGACGGGCCAGGAAGTCCACCGCATCGCCGAGACCGAGCTGCGCGGTGCTCCACACCACCCAGCCCAGCGGGACCAGGGTCACCCCGGCCACCACCGCTCCGGCGAGCAGGAGCAGCGGCGACGCCGACGGCGCCCGGTCCCGGCGGATCGCGCCGGTGGTCACGCTCAGAGGAACCCGGCCTCGGTCAGCAGCTTCACCACGGCCGGTCCGTCGAGGTCGGAGACGTTGACCTTCGGCGGCTCCAGCTCGTCGAACGGCTTGACCGGCGGCCCGAGCGACGCGGCCGAGCTGAGCGGGTACTCCAGCGCGTAGCTGGCCGCGAGCTTCTTCTGACCCTCGGCGCCGGTGAGGTAGGCGACGAACTTCTCAGCGTCGCTCGCATGCTTGCTCGACTTCAGCACGCCCGCGCCGGAGACGCTGAGGAAGGCGCCGGGGTCCTGGTGGCCGAAGAAGTGGAGCTTCGAGCTGTCGCTGGCGGCACCGGACTCGGCCTGGTCGCGGTACCAGTAGTAGTGGTAGATGATCCCGACGTCGGACCGGCCGGCGTTGACGGCCTCCAGCACCACGTTGTTGCCGTCGTACGTCGTGCCGTTGGCCTTGAGGCCGGCCAGCCACGCCCGGGTCGCCTTCTCGCCCTTCAGCTCGAGCACCGCGGAGACGATCGCCTGGAAGTCCGCGCCGGTCGGCGAGAACGAGACCCGTCCCTTCCAGGCCGGGTCGGCCAGGTCCATCAGCGACGAGGGCAGCTCGGAGGGCTGCACCTTCTCGGTGTTGTAGACCAGCACCGTCGAGCGGCCCACGAAGCCGGTCCACAGGCCGCTGCGCGGCCGGTACTGCGCGGGGATCGGTGCCAGCGCCGAGTCCGGCAGGCGGCGCAGGAGTCCCGCGCGCTCGACCTGGGACATGGCAGGCGAGTTCTCGGTGAGGAAGACGTCCGCCGGCGACGCGTCGCCCTCCTGCTCCAGCTGGGCGGCCAGCTCGGAGTCGCTGCCGTTGCGCAGCTCCACCTTGATCCCGGTCTTCTTCGTGAAGGCGGGGGCGATCTCGCTGATCAGCTGCTCGTGCTGGGCGTTGTAGACCACGATCGACGGACCGTCACTGCCACCCGCGTCGCAGCCCGCGGTGGCCAGCACGATCGTCGACGCGGCCAGCGCCGCGCACCACTTCTTCACGTCGTTCCCCTCTGCTTAGGCCAGCCTAACCTTAGGCACAGTCGTCGGCACGCGAAAGAGCGGGGCCGCTCGAGGCCGCAAAGAGAACCGGACCGGGCCCGTCGGGCCCGGTCCGTCGCCGATCCCGCGGGGACCGGATGGCGGTGGCGGTGGGATTTGAACCCACGGTGGGCTTGCACCCACACACGCTTTCGAGGCGTGCTCCTTAGGCCGCTCGGACACGCCACCGCGGACGAGGGTACTAAAGGGCGAGGCTCCCAAGAAATCGCGTACGACGCCGGCCCCGGTCGGGCCAAGGGTGTCCGCGCCGACCTACTGCCGGATATCGTCAGCGCACGCGCACGGTAGTGGGAGGGGAACCCGATGAGCACAGGTCCCGGCGAGCAGGCCGCGGCGGCACCCGCCCCGCTCGAGCCACCGCAGGCGTCGCTGACCCTGACCGCACCGGCGGCGCCGGCGCCGGTCGTGGCGACGCAAGCGCCGGCGATGGCGCCCCAGGTCGCGCCCGAGCTGGTTCCCGAGCTCGATGCCAAGGTCGACGGTTTCATGACCGCGCTGACCAGCACGGCGGCACGCAGCCCGGAGTTCGCGCATCAGGCCGACGCGGTGCGCACCATGGGCGACGCCGACATCCGCAAGGCCGCCGAGACGTCCAACCGGATGCTCGACAAGCCGGTCACGGCGCTCCGCGAGGGCGGGCTGGCCCAGGGCTCGCAGGTCGGCAAGACGCTGCTCGAGCTGCGCCGTACCGTCGAGGAGCTCGACCCGAGCGAGGCCCGGGGCGTGCGCAGGTGGATGGACCGGCTGCCCTTCGGCGACAAGGTCGAGGACTACTTCCGCAAGTACCAGAGCTCGCAGAGCCAGCTCAACGCGATCCTGCACAGCCTCCGCAACGGCCAGGACGAGCTGACCAAGGACAACGTCTCGCTCAACCTCGAGAAGGCGAACCTGTGGTCGGTGATGGGCCGCCTCAACCAGTACGTGTACGTCGCCGAGCGCCTCGACGCGAGGCTCTCCGCCAAGATCGCCGAGCTCGAGCTCTCCGACCCGGAGGCCGCGAAGGCGCTCTCGCAGGACGTGCTGTTCTACGTCCGGCAGAAGCACCAGGACCTGCTGACGCAGCTCGCTGTGTCGATCCAGGCGTACCTCGCCATCGACGTGATCATCAAGAACAACGTCGAGCTGATCAAGGGCGTCGACCGCGCGTCCACCACCACTGTCTCCGCGCTGCGGACCGCGGTGATCGTGGCGCAGGCGCTGGGCAACCAGAAGCTGGTGCTCGACCAGATCACGGCGCTCAACACCACCACGTCCGGCATGATCCAACGCACCTCGGAGATGCTCCGCGAGAACTCCGCGGCGATCCAGGAGCAGGCCGCGTCGTCGACGATCGGGATGGAGCAGCTCCAGGCCGCGTTCACGAACATCTACGCGACCATGGACTCGATCGACGAGTTCAAGATCAAGGCGCTGGACTCGATGTCGCAGACGATCGGGGTGCTGGAGAACGAGGTATCCAAGTCGAAGGAGTACCTCGACCGCGTCCAGGCACACGACGCCCGCAACGCCAGCGGCGAGCTCGACCTCACCGGCTTGCCCACGCAGTGAGGTCGCCGGGGTGGGCGTGAGGTCGTGGTGGGACCGGGTGCGCGGACGGGAGGGCCGTGACGCATCGGACTTCGTGCTGCCCGCACCCCCCACCGAGCAGGACATCCGCGCCTCGCTCGCCCGCGTCGACGCCATGCTGAGCGACGGCAACGCCCCGCCGGTCGTGACCTCGCGGGTCGCCCGGATCGCCCGCACCATCGACGTGACGCTCCCCCGGCTGCGCAACCTCGGCCTCGGCAGTGCCGACGCGTACTCGGTCGTGGCCACGGCCACCGACTACCTCCCGGAGGCGGTCGGCGGCTACCTGCGGCTGCCGCGCGAGTGGGCCGACACCCGGCCGATCGACGGCTACAAGACCTCGCTGATGGTGCTCGTCGACCAGCTCGAGCTGCTCGGCTCCACGATGGACAAGATCCTCGACGCCGCGAACCGCTCCGACGCCCAGGCGCTGATCGCCCACGGCCGGTTCCTGCAGGCGAAGTTCGGGCAGACCGCCGGACCCGACCTCACGATCGGACCCCCGTGAGCTCGGCCGCCGGCCCGACGCTCGCCGCCGCGCTCGACGCGCTCGATGGCCGCCGCGAAGGACGCCGGCCTCGACGAGCAGGCCGCCCGCGCCGAGGGGGAGGCGCTGTCCGCGACCATCGCCGAGCCGTCGCGCGGCGCCTTCGTCGACTGGTCCCGCGAGACCGGCCGCCCCGAGTCGGCCCAGGAGTTCATGGACGCCGCCTCCCGCGGTCGTCGCTACCGTTCCGCGCCGACCCCGTCGATGGCGGCGCTGGCACTGCGCGGCTCGCTGCACGTGGCGTCGTACGCGGAGGCGCTGTCGGACGTCGCGCTGGCCGCCTGCTCGCTCGGCGAGGAGAACCCGCGGGCGGTCGGCAACGCGGCGACCGCGGCGGCCGCCCAGCTCCGCGGTCCCGGTACGACGAGTCCCAGCCTCGCGCTCGGCACCCCGAGCGAGCCGGTGCTCGGCCCGACCCCGGAGTTCCTGTCCCAGGTCACGGACCAGCTCGGCGTGGTCCGCAACCGGATCGAGGGCATGGAGCGCGAGGCAGATCTCGACGGGTCCGGAGGCCCATCTCAACGAGTTCCGGAACCCGAGCCGCCCGTGAAGACGGTCGAGGAGCTCCTCGCCGAGCTCGACGCGCTCGTCGGGCTGGGCGACGTCAAGGCCGAGATCCACCGGCAGGCGGCCGTGCTCCGCGTCGAGGGGCTGCGCAAGGACGCCGGCCTCCGGTCGCCCACGATCACCCGGCACCTGATCTTCGACGGCAACCCCGGCACCGGCAAGACCACGGTCGCCCGACTGGTGGCCGGCATCTACCGGGCGCTCGGCCTGCTCACCAAGGGACAGCTGGTCGAGGTCGACCGGTCCGAGCTGGTCGCCGGCTTCCTCGGCCAGACCGCGATCAAGACCGCCGAGGTGGTCGCGTCCGCGGTCGGCGGCGTCCTGTTCATCGACGAGGCGTACTCGCTCTCCGGCGACCAGTACGGCACCGAGGCGATCGACACCCTGGTCAAGGAGATGGAGGACAAGCGCGAGGACCTGGTGGTGATCGTGGCGGGCTACCCGGTCCCGATGGCGGTCTTCATCGGCCAGAACCCCGGGCTCGAGAGCCGGTTCCGCACGATCATCGACTTCCCCGACTACACCGACGAAGAGCTGGTGCAGATCTTCCAGGTGATGGCCACCGACGCGGAGTACGACGCCGGCGACGAGGTGCTGGAGCGGCTCCGCCTGGTCCTCGCCGGTGTCGAGCGGGGCCCGAGGTTCGGCAACGCCCGCTACGTGCGCAACCTGCTCGAGGCCGCGATCGGTCGCCAGGCGTGGCGGCTGCGCGACGTGGACAAGCCCACCGTGGCGGAGCTCCGCACCCTGGTTGCCGACGACCTCGACCCGATCGCCGCGCAGGAGGAGTCCGCATGAGCCAGCCTGCGACCCAGACCGCACCACCCGCTGCCGTGCAGCACGACGCGGCACCCTCGGCGACGGCTCCCGGCCGCACCGCCGACGTCCCCACCCTGCTCAACCGGCTCCAGGTCCTGGCCGTGGCCGCGTGCGTCCTGTTCGGCGTCATCACGGCTGGGCTCCAGCTGCTCGCCTGGCAGGCCAACCGGGCCGCCGCCCACAACACCGAGCAGCTGGTGCGCGTGCAGAGCATCCAGTCCACGCTCTACCGGGCGGACGCGCTCGCCACCAACGCGTTCCTGATCGGCGGGCTGGAGCCGCCGGCCCAGCGCCAGGCGTACGACGACGCCATCGACCAGGTCAGCCGCTCGATCACCGACGCCGCCGAGGCGCAGTCGGCCGACCGAGCCGTGCTCGCCGACCTGAACACGGTCGTGAACAGGTACTCCACCACGGTCGAGCTAGCCCGCGCCAACAACCGGCAGGGCTTCCCGGTGGGTGCGGAGTACCTGCTGACCGCCGGTGGCCAGCTCCGCGCGGAGGCCGGCCCGATCATCACCGCGCTCGTCGATGCCAACGCCCAGCGGTCCGAGGACGCGATGGGTGCGCAGCAACCGCTCTTCCTCCTGCTGCCGGGCCTGGCGGCGTTCGCGCTCCTGTTCTGGGTCAACCGGCAGCTCGCCATACGCTTCCGGCGCCGGTTCAACATCGGCATCGTGGCCGCGGCGGCCGCGGTCGCAGTCCTCACGCTGGTCGCGATCGTGGTGAGCCAGGGCCAGCGCAGCGCCAACCAGGACCTGCTCGACGGCAGCTACAAGGACGCCGTCGACGCCGCGTCCGCCCGCACCGCCGGCAACGACGCCAAGGCCAACGAGAGCCTGCGCCTGATCAAGCGCGGCTCCGGGCAGGTCTACGAGGACGCCTGGGCGGCGGCCGACCGCAAGGTCAGGAACACGACGTCGGCCGACGCCGCCTGGGCCCGCTATGTGGCCGTCCACCGCAAGATCGTCAGGCTCGACACCAACGGCCGGTGGGACGATGCGGTCGCGCTCGCCACCACCACCGGCGACCAAGGGTCGACGGCAGCCTTCGAGACGTTCGACGCGCAGTCCCGGGAGGCCGTCACCACCTCCGCGCTGACCACCACCGACGAGCTCCGCACAGGCAACACGGGAATCCTGGTCCTTGCTGCCCTGACGCTGCTGGTCGGTCTCGCCGCCGCCGGCGCCGCCGCCTGGGGCGTCGGCCAGCGCCGCAAGGAGTACGCATGAAGCGCCTGCTCGCTCCTCGCCGTCGCGGCTGCCGCTGGTGCTCGCCGGCTGCGGGTACGACGAGACCCGGGTGCCGAAGGCCGCCGCCACGAGCGCACCCTCGTCCGCGGCGCCCTCGCCGGCACCGACCTGCGATGCCGGCACAGCGCTCCGCTCCTACGCACCGGCGAGCACCCTGCCCGGGCCGGGCAACCTGCCGTCCGGCTCGACGATGGCGAAGATCCGCAAGCGCGGGCGGCTGATCGCCGGCGTCTCCGCCGACACCTACCTGCTCGGTTCGCGCAACCCGCTCACCGGCAAGATCGAGGGATTCGACATCGACTTCGTGCGGCAGCTCTCCAACGCGATCTTCGGCAGCCCCGACCGCTACCAGCTCCGCGTGATCACGGCCGCCGACCGGCTGCCGCTGCTCCAGAAGGACGAGGTCGATGTCGTCGTACGCAACATGACGATCAACTGCACCCGCTGGGAGAGCATCGCCTTCTCCGCGGAGTACTACGCGTCCGGGCAGAAGATCATGGTCCGCCGGGGCTCCGACATCACCGGTCTGAGCACTCTCGCCGGCCACAAGGTCTGCGCGCCCACAGGCACGTCGAGCCTCGACAACCTGCGCCGACTGGCGCCGAAGGCCATTGCGGTGGAGGCGGCCAACCACACGTCCTGCCTGCTCAAGTTCCAGCAGGGAGACGTGGACGCGATCACCGGTGACGACACCGTCCTGGCCGGCCTGGCTGCGCAGGACCCGTACGCCGTGGTGCTCAAGGACAAGCCGTTCACCTCGGAGCCCTACGGCATCGGTGTGAACAAGGACCACGTCGACCTGGTGCGCTTCATCAACGGAGTGCTCGAGAAGATGCGCTCCGACGGCGCCTGGGAGAACAGCTACCGCACCTGGCTGGCACCCACCCTGGGCAAGTCCCCGGGGCAGCCGCGGCCCCAGTACGGACGCCAGCCGTGACCAGCGCGCCCACCGCACCCGGCAGCATCGGTGACGCGATCGACCCCCGCGCGGCCCAGCTCTACCTCCAGGAGCTCGACGAGTGGGTGCGCGGACGTCGTACCGAGCTCGACGAGCTCGACGCCGCGGCACTCGCGGCGGGACGCGGCCAGGACGTCTCGCGCGACATGTCCCTCTCGATGGCGCTGTGGAAGGCGGTGTCCGACCGCTACCAGCTGCTGTCCGCGACGTTCGACGGCGGCCGGGTCGGTCGACAGGAGCGGGAGCGGCTCTCGGCCCTGATCTGGGGTCGCCTCGACGGCACGCTCGACCCCTCGCTGCGCCCCGGCGCCGGCGCGCTCGCGGTGTCGCTGCCGGAGGCGTCCCGGCTCTCCGACGCGCTGGCCGCGCAGCTGCGGACCGCGCTGTCGCTGGTGCCCGGCGCCGACGCCAGCGCCGCCCGGATCAAGGGCCTCCGATCCCAGCTGGAACGCCTGCGCGACCAGGTGGCGCTCGAGCCCGCGATCTCCCGTGACGCCCCCACCGCCGAGTGGAAGGAGCTCCTCGAACGCACGGCCGACGTCACGGCCCGCGCCCAGCGTGGTGCCGACGTCGGCGGCATGCTCGGCCCACTGGAGCAGGACGCCACCCGGCTCGAACGCGACCTGATCGTCGGCAACGCCCGGCGCCGCGACGCCCGCGACCAGGTGATCGCGGCCAAGGAGATGCGGGCCGACCTCGAGGCCCGGGCGGCGGCCCTCGCCCAGCTGGCGGCCACCTGCGTGCGCACCGTCGACCCCGCGCCGCGCTACGCCGTGCCCGACGTGTCGGCGCTCGGCCCGGTGCCGGTCACCGCGGCGGAGATCAGCGCGTACCGGATGCGGCTCGACCGGGTCTCCAAAGCGCTCACGCTCGCGCAGGACCGCTACTCGGCGGCGCTCGCCGAGCGCACCGAGCTGGTGGACCTGCTCGACGGGTACGTCGCGAAGGCACGTGCGCTCGGGGTCGCCGGCAACGCCGACCTGGTCACCAGCGAGCGCCAGGCGCGCGACGTGCTCGACCGCGAGCCGACCCCGCTGGCGGTGGCGCGCCAGCTGGTCACGACGTACCAGACCTGGCTGGGACAGCTCCTCGCCGACCATCCGTCCCGGCACCCCAAGGAGTCCGCTTGAACACCCCGAAGTGCCAGCAGCCCGGCTGCGCCGGGACGATCGTCGACGGCTACTGCGACGTGTGCGGGATGGCGCCGGCCGCCGGCACCTCGAGCACCGCGGCCCCGGGTCTCGACAAGCTCGACCACCGGAGGCGCTCGACCACCAGAAGGTGTGGCCGACGGCGCCGCGTGCACCCAGCCCGGGTGCTCGGGGCACATCCTGGACGGCTACTGCGACGTCTGCGGCTCGCCCGCCGGAACGGCCGCCGCCGAGGCGGACCCGGTCTCCACGGCCGTCTCGACCGGCACCTCGGCCAGCAAGGTCCAGTCGGCCGCGATCGGCTCGAAGCGCGCCGGCGGTACGACGGCCACCCGCCGCCTGCGCACCGGCTCCCAGCGGATGCGCGCTGCCCGGCTCGGCGCCGGCCTGACCGTGGTCCCGCCGGCCCCGGCCGTCGACGCCGCGAGGGCGATCGTCGCCCACCCCGAGGTGCCCGAGGACAAGCGCACCTGCTCCAAGTGCGGCAACCCGGTGGGCCGGGGCCGCGACGGCAGGCCCGGCCGGGCGGAGGGCTTCTGCCCCAAGTGCGGCCAGGAGTTCTCGTTCACCCCCAAGCTGAAGCCGGGTGAGCTGGTCGCCGGGCAGTACCAGGTCGCGGGCGCCCTCGCCCACGGCGGCCTGGGCTGGATCTACCTGGCCCGCGACCGGAACGTCTCCGACCGCTGGGTGGTGCTCAAGGGCCTGCTCAACGCCGGCGACCCCGACGCGCTCGCCGCCGCGATCGCGGAGCAGCGGTTCCTGGCCCAGGTGGAGCACCCGCTGATCGTCGAGATCTACAACTTCGTGACGCACGAGGGCGCGGGCTACATCGTCATGGAGTACGTCGGCGGCACCTCGCTCAAGCAGATCCTCAAGCAGCGGATGAAGGCCAACCACGGGGTGTACGACGCGCTGCCGGTCGACCAGGCGCTGGCCTACATCGTCGAGGTCCTCCCGGCGTTCAGCTACCTGCACGACCTCGGGCTCGTCTTCTGCGACTTCAAGCCGGACAACCTGATCCAGGTCGGCGACGCGGTCAAGCTGATCGACCTCGGCGGCGTACGACGCCTGGACGACGAGGACTCCGCGATCTTCGGCACGGTCGGCTACCAGGCGCCGGAGGTGGCCGAGGTCGGGCCGAGCGTCGCCTCGGACATCTACACGATCGGGCGCACCCTGGTGGTGCTGTGCATGGAGTTCCGCGGCTACCAGGGCACCTACCTCTCGACGCTTCCGCCGCCCGACAGCACGCCGCTGTTCGCCGAGCACGACTCGCTGTACTGGCTGCTCGCGAAGTGCTGCGCTCCCGACCCGGCCGACCGGTTCGCGTCGGCCGACGAGCTGCGCACCCAGATCCTCGGCGTGCTGCGCGAGACCGTCGCGGCGAGGACCACGGGCACCGCGCTCACCTCGGCCAGCTCGGTGCTGTTCGAGGCGCCGTCGGTGTCCACCTCGGCGCTGTCCTGGTCGGAGCTGCCGAGGCTGCGGCCCGACGCGACCGACCCGCAGCACGCCTGGCTGACCAGCATCGGAGCCACCGACCCCGCACAGCGACTCGCCGACCTGCAGCAGGCGCCGGAGGACTCCGCCGACGTGCTGCTCGCGCGGGCGCAGGCGCAGCTGGAGCTGGGCGAGCCGGGCAAGGCGCGCGCGACCAGCGCCCAGCTGCTGTCGAGCGATCCGTGGGAGTGGCGCGCGCTCTGGGTCGACGGCCTCGCCGCGCATGCAGCAGGGCGACTGGGACGACGCCAAGGCCTCGTTCAACGCGGTCTACCAGCAGGTGCCCGGTGAGCTGGCGCCCAAGCTGGCCCTCGCCGTCGCCTGCGAGAACGGCGGCCAGCCCGACGTCGCGGAGGGCCTCTACCGGACCTGCGCGGTGACCGACGCGGCCTACGCCGCCCCTGCCGCCTTCGGCATGGCGCGGGTGCGGGCCGGACGCCAGGACACGACGGGCGCCGTGGCGGCGCTCGACCTGGTGCCAGCCACCAGCCGCGGCTACCCGGAGAGCCGCCAGCTCCGCGCCGACGTGCTGCTGGCCGGGTCGCAGGTCGACCTGGCCGTGCTCGACCAGGCGCTCACCAGCGTCGAGTCGGTGCGGATGGACCCGGCCGAGCGGGCGCGCTACACGATCCGGATCCTCACCCACGCGCTCGACGTGGTGACGACGTCGGGTCCGAAGCCGGGTGCCCGGGTCGGCCGCTACCCGGCCGAGGAGGAGAGCATCCGCGACGCGCTCGAGGAGTCCTACCGGGCGCTGGCGCGCGATGCCAGCGAGCTGACGACCCGGGTGGAGCTGGTCAACGAGGCCAACGCCGTACGCAACTGGACGCTAGTGTGACGGCCATGGCGCCCGAGTCCGGGCCGGACGCCGGCGGCACCTGTCCCCACTGCGGCGAGCCAGTGGACGCCGGGGCGAGCTTCTGCGAGGCGTGCGGCAAGCCGCTGGACGCCGCCGGAGGCGCCGACGGGCCGAGACGCGCCCGCGAACCCGACGCCTGAGACGGGCCCCATGGACGACCTCGGCAGCGGCCCGATCAGTGCCTCGGTCCAGCTCCCGCGCACGGTGGAGATGCCGCCGCCGGAGCCACGTGCCTGTCTGAGCTGCGGTGGCGTGGTCGGGTCGGACGGCTACTGCGAGTCGTGCGGGGTGAAGGCGCTCAGCGAGCGCGACCACTACCGCGAGCAGCCCGCGTCGTGGGTGGCGGGCGTGTGCGACAAGGGCATCCGGCACACCCGCAACGAGGACGCGATGGCGCTGCTGGCGTCGGAGAAGCCCGGTGGCCGGGCGGTGCTGGTCGTCCTCGACGGGGTCTCGAACACCGACGACTCCCAGGCCGGCTCGCTCGCCGGCGCGAAGGCCGCGCTCGAGGTGCTGCGGACGCCGCTCCCCCGGGGCATGGGCACCGCCGAGAGCCGCCGGGCCGCGGTCACCAAGGTGTTCGCCGAGAGCGTGCCACGCGCGCCAACGACGCGGTGGTCGGGCGCGACCGTGGAGGGGACGACCAAGCCCGCCTCGGCGACGTACGTCGTCGGCGGTGCTCGAGGGCGGCACGGTCAGCTACGCCAACATCGGCGACTCGCGTGCCTACTGGCTGCCCGACGGCGCGCCTGGGGTGCAGCTGAGCGTCGACGACTCCGCGGCCCAGGAGCAGATCGCGGCCGGTGCGCTCCGGGCCGAGGCGGAGTCCTCGCCGATGGCGCACGCGATCACCCGCTGGCTCGGCCGCGACGCGCCCGACCTGGTGCCGCGCGTCGGCTCGAGCTGCACGTCGACGGGCCCGGGTGGCTGCTGGTCTGCTCCGACGGGCTCTGGAACTACGCCTCCGAGCCCGCCGACGCTCGCCGCCCAGATCCGCGGCCGGGGCACGACCGAGCCGGCCGCACTCGCCCTGGCCCTGGTGGGCTTCGCCAACGCGCAGGGCGGACAGGACAACATCACCGTCACGCTCGCCCGGGTCGAGGCGCCGTGACGGGCAGAATGCGACCACCGCACCGAGAGCACCCGAGCAGGATCAGGGGAGTCCCATGGCTGAGTTCACCGCCGCCGTCTACCAGAACGAGTTCCTGCCCGACGGCGGCACCGACGTCAACGCGATCGTCACGATCACCTGCACCGGGGCCGGCACCGCGGGCCAGACCGGCAGCGGCGCCGCCGGCGAGATCATCATCGTCGACACCTCCGGGTCGATGGGCATCGACGACGCTCGAGGGCGCCAAGCAGGCGGCCCAGACGGCGCTCGCGGAGATCGTCGACGGCACCTGGTTCGCCGTGATCGCCGGGTCCGACCAGGCCTACCTCGCCTACCCGCGGGTGACCTCGGGGCCGGGTCATGGTGCAGATGGACGCCCAGACGCGCGCAGAGGCGGCGAACGCGATCGGCGCGTTCGCCTCCGGAGGCGGCACCGCGATCGGCGCCTGGCTCGACCTGGCCGGGCGTGCTGTTCGCCTCGGTGCCCGCAGGTGACCCAGCGGCACGCGATCCTGCTCACCGACGGCGAGGACCGCGAGCGACCCGGTGCTCTGGCCGAGGCGATCCGCACCGCGACCGGCGTCTTCCAGTGCGACTGTCGCGGCGCCGGCACCGACTGGCGGGTCGAGGAGATCCGCCAGATCGCCACCGCGCTGCTCGGCACCGTCGACATCATCCCGGAGCCGTCCCAGATGCAGGAGCAGTTCCGGGCGATGATGCAGGCGTCGATGGCGCGCGGCGTCAACGACGCCCAGCTGCGGGTGTGGACGCCGCAGGGTGCGCAGGTGCTGTTCGTCCGGCAGGTGTCCCCGACGGTCGAGGACCTCACCGCCCGTCGTACGACGGTCAACCCGCTCACCGGCAGCTACCCGACCGGGGCCTGGGCCGACGAGTCCCGCGACTACCACGTCGCGATCCGGCTGCCGGCCAAGGCGATCGGTCAGGAACAGCTTGCCGCGCGCGTGCAGATCGCGCTCGGTGACGACGTCGCCGCGCAGGGCCTGGTCAAGGCGACCTGGTCGAACAACTCCGAGCTCACCGCCCGGATCGACCAGCAGGTCGCCCACTACACCGGGCAGACCGAGCTCGCGCAGATGATCCAGGAGGGCCTGGCCGCGAAGGCGTCCGGCGACGACGCCACCGCGACCACCAAGCTCGGCCGCGCCGTCCAGCTCGCCGCCGAGACCGGCAACGACGAGGCCACCTCCAAGCTGCGCAAGGTGGTCGACATCGAGGACGAGAAGGAGGGCACGGTCCGGCTCAGGTCGGCGGTCAACAAGGCCGACGAGATGGCCCTCGACACGGCGTCGACCAAGACCACCCGGATCAAGAAGTGAGGTGCCCGGCCGGACACGAGTCCGCGGCCACCGACTACTGCGACGTGTGCGGGATCGCGATGGATCCCGACGCGACGTCCCTGCACTCCGCGGTGGACGCCCCGGCCGACGCGCCGCCAGCACCCGCGGGCACGATCTGCCCGAACTGCCAGACCGCCAACTCCCCGGACGCGCTGTTCTGCGAGAGCTGCGGCTACGACTTCACGACCGGTTCGCATGCCGCGTCCGGTCGCGCCGCCGTCGACGGTGGCACCCCCGTCCGTGACGCGAACCCGCTCCGCCGCTCGCCGAGGCGTGGGTGGCCGAGGTGTGGATCGACCCCGACTGGTACGCCGACCAGCAGAGCACCGACCCGCTGCCCTCGCCCGGACTCCCGGTCGTCGTAGCCGCTCCGGCACACGTCGGTGCTGATCGGCCGCGGCCTCGCGGTCGCGCGGGATCACCCCCGACATCGACCTGTCCAGCGACAGCGGCGTCAGCCGACGTCACGCCCAGCTCACGACCGACGGCTCCCGCTGGTGGGTCGAGGACCTCGGCTCCTCCAACGGCACCTACGTCGGCGACACCGTGGGCGCCCTCCCGAAGACCCCGGTCCCGGTCGGCCAGAAGAAGGAGATCCCGCCCGACGGGCGGGTGTACGTCGGCGCCTGGACCAGGATCACGGTGCGGAAGGCGGCTCCGGGCGAGGTGGCCTGAGGGTTGGCGGGCGGGGTTGGGAATTCCCACCCCGATGCTCCCCAAAGAACGCATCCAGCAACCCCGACGACTCCTCGGCCAGCACACCGCCCACCACCTCCGGGCGATGGTTGAGCCGCCGGTCACGGACCACGTCCCACAGCGAGCCCACGGCGCCGGCCTTGTCGTCGTACGCGCCGAACACCACCCGGTCGACCCGGGCCAGCACGGCGGCGCCGGCGCACATCGTGCACGGCTCGAGGGTCACCACCAGGGTATGGCCGGAGAGCCGCCACTCGCCCGCGACGGCCGCGGCCTCGCGCAGCGCCACCACCTCGGCGTGGCCGGTCGGGTCGCCGTAGCGCCTCCCGCACGTTGTGGCCGCGGGCCACCACCGAGCCCGCGGCGTCGAGGACGACGGCGCCGATCGGCACGTCACCCGCGGGCAGGGCGAGGCGTGCCTCCGCCAGCGCGTCGCGCATGGCCGACTGCCAGCCCCGATCCGATGGCGGAGAGCTCACGCGTTGGAGAGGCCCGCGAGGTCGTCGAACCGCGGGCCGAAGCCGAGCTTGGTCGCGATGTCGCTGAGCTGCTCGTCGGGGTAGAGCTCGTAGTCGTCGAGCAGCACCCCCATGTCCATCGCCGGGATGCCCATGTCGGCGACGATGCCGAGGTCACCGGCGGGCGCCGGGTCGTCGTCGTCCTCCACGGGGACGCCGATGTGGTCGACGGCGGAACGCGCCAGCGCCCAGTCCGTCGAGGCGCTCGCGTCGGAGAGCAGCAGGCTGACCTCCGCGCCGCGGGACCGGACGATCAGGAAGAAGTCCTCGTCGACCGAGATCAGGGCCATCGCACCGTTGTCCCCCGGGTAGCGGCGCAGCTGACGCGCGATCGACTCGACGCCGACGAGCGAGTCCTCCGGCAGCTCCTGCAGCTGCCACACCCCTTCCTCGCGGTAGCACGCGACGGCGAGGTCGATCTCGTCCGCCTCGGATTCCGTCGGGTCCGGCATGTGTCGATGGTGGCAGACCCGGGAAGCGGTGACCACCGTCTATTGCGCCCACGAGGACCCGCGGACCGGCCACTACCGTGTCCCCTATGGACGTGCACACCGTCGACCACCCGCTCGTCGCCCACAAGCTGACCACGCTGCGTGACGAACGCACCGACTCGGCGACGTTCCGCAAGCTGGCCGACGAGCTGGTCACGCTGCTCGCGTACGAGGCCACCCGCGGCGTCCGGGTCGAGGACGTCACCGTCACCACGCCGGTCGCCGAGGCCCACGGCGTCAACCTCGCGCACCCGCGGCCGCTCGTGGTCCCGATCCTGCGGGCCGGGCTGGGCATGCTCGACGGGATGATGCGCCTGCTGCCGACCGCCGAGGTCGGCTTCCTCGGGATGGTCCGCAACGAGGAGACGCTCCAGGCCTCGACGTACGCCGAGCGGCTGCCCGCCGACCTCTCCGGCCGCCAGTGCTACGTGCTCGACCCGATGCTGGCCACCGGCGGCACGCTGGCCGCGGCGATCACGTTCCTCGTCGACCGCGGCGCCGACGACATCACCGCGATCTGCCTGCTGTCGGCGCCCGAGGGCTGCGCGAACCTCGAGAAGGGCCTGGCCGACGTCGGCGTCCCGGTGCGCATCGTGACCGCGGCCATGGACGAGAAGCTCAACGAGGTCGGCTACATCGTCCCGGGGCTCGGCGACGCCGGCGACCGGTTGTACGGCGTGGCCCAGTAGCGACCTCATGTCCGGTTTGCGACGTCGCCTAGCATGTCCGGGTCGTCACCCGACCGATGCGGATGTCCCGATGCCAACCCGAGCCCTGCGCCTTCCTGCGACACTCGCCGCCCCAGCGGCAGCGCTGCTGGTTGCCGGTTTGTTGCCGGCGACCGCGCAGGCCGCCACGCCCGCTGCTCGTACGACGGCCGACCACCATGACGCGACCGTCACCTCGCTGCGCGTGGCCCCCACACCAGCGGTGGTCCAGATCGGCAGCCGGACCGTCGACGGGACCCTCGTCGCCGGGCTCGCCGACCGCCGGACCGCGCACTTCTCGATGGTCGGTGTGACCTGGGAGCGCGCGAGCGGGCGCGACGTGTCGGTCGAGGTGCGCACCCGGGGCGCCCGCGGCTGGTCGGGCTGGACCCACCTCGATGTCGACCCGGACAACGACGCGTCCGGCACCCGCGCCGGCACCGAGCCGCTCTGGGTGGACGACGCGACCGGCGTCGCGACCCGGGTCCGCTCGGCTGACACCTCGCCGCAGGGGGTGAAGGTGGTGCTGGTCGACCCAGGAACGGCCCCTGCGGAGTCCAAGACCTCGGCCGACCCGACCGCAGCCGCAACCACCGACGGCTCGCCGGCATACACCCCGATGCCGCCGATGATCACCCGCTCGCAGTGGGGCGCCCTCGCCAACAGCGGCTGCGACTCCCCGCGCTACGGCTCGGAGACGCGGGGCGTGATCTTCCACCACACCGCCGGCATCAACAGCTACGCACGCAGCGACTCGCAGGCGATCGTCCGCTCGACGCAGGCGTACCACATGCAGGGCCGTGGCTGGTGCGACATCGGCTACAACTTCCTGGTCGACAAGTACGGCCAGATCTTCGAGGGACGCAGCGGCGGCGCGCTGCTCCAGGTCCGGGGTGCCCACGCCGGCAACTACAGCGTGAACACCTACGACATGGGCGTCTCCATGATGGGCAACCTCGACAAGGTGCGCCCGACCACGGCGATGAAGAACGCGACGGTGAAGCTCGTCGGCTGGCGGCTCGGCACGAACTTCCTGTCGGCCAAGGGCACCTACGCGATCGCCGGCCACCGCCTGAACCGCATCGCCGGCCACCGTGACGTCTACAACGCCGGCATCCGGCCGGGCACGGCGACCGCGTGCCCGGGTCGGTACGGCTACGCCTGGATGAAGGCGAGTGGCGGGCTGCGCGACCGCGTCGCGGCGTACATCCGTGACTACACCTCCGCGATCAAGTCCGAGACCGCGCGGCTCGGCCACGCGAGGACCGGCGACCTCAACGTGGGCGAGTACCCCACCGAAGGCGGCCGCAAGGCTGACTTCAGCTACGGCGACATCTACGCCAAGACCCCGTACGGCGCGCACTTCGTCGGCGGCTCGGTCCGAGCCGAGTACGCCGCGTGGGACACCCAGCACGGCGCACTCGGCTTCCCGACCACCGACACCGTCGACGTGGTCGCCGGCAAGCAGGCCTTCCAGCGCTACGAGCGCGGCTCGATCTACCGCGTGCTGCAAAGCAACGGCAAGAACGAAGCGTTCGGGCTCACCAGGGGCGTGGACACCAAGTACCGCAAGCTCGGCGAGTTCGACAGCGCCCTCGGTGCCCCGACGTCACGGGTGAACACCGCCGGTGGCATCGACACCGCGACGTTCGAGCACGGCCGGATCGACTACGACCGGGCCACCGCGATCGCCACCGTCACCTACGACTGACCCGTTACAGCGCCTTCACGGCGCTCAGCAGCTTGCCGAGCGAGTCCTTGGCGTCACCGAACAGCAGGGTCGTGCCCGGCTCGAAGAGCAGCTCGTTCTCGATGCCGGCGAAGCCCGGGCGCATCGAGCGCTTCATGAACACCACCTGCTTGGCCTCGTCGGCGTTGAGGATCGGCATCCCGTAGATCGGGGCACCGGGGGTGGTCTTCGCGGCCGGGTTGACCACGTCGTTCGCGCCGACGACCAGCACCACGTCGGTGTTCTTGAACTCGCCGTTGATGTCGTCCATCTCGATCAGCTGTTCGTAGGGCACCTGCGCCTCGGCGAGCAGCACGTTCATGTGGCCGGGCATCCGGCCCGCGACCGGGTGGATCGCGTAGTCGACCCGGGTGCCGCGCTCGCCGAGCACGTCGACCAGCTCGCGCAACGTGTGCTGCGCCTGGGCGACGGCGAGGCCGTAGCCGGGCACGATGATCACGCGGTCGGCGTAGCCGAGCAGGATCGCGACGTCCTCCGGGCCGGCCGAGCGCACCGGCCGGTCGGAGGCCTCACCGGCGCCGAGCGTCGAGCCACCCTTGAGCGCACCGAACAGGATGTTGACGACGGAGCGACCCATCGCAGACGCCATCAGCTTGGTGAGGAAGGTGCCGGACGCACCGACCAGGGTGCCGGCCACCAGCAGCAGCGTGTTGCCGAGCACGTAGCCGCCCGCCGCGACGGTCAGGCCGGTGAACGCGTTGAGCAAGCGAGATCACGATCGGTACGTCGGCGCCGCCCACGGGGAGCACGAGCAGCACGCCGATCAGCAGGCCGACGAGCGCGAGCACGATGCCGACCAGCACGGCCGGGTTGGTCACGGTCACCACGGACAGCACGACGGCGGTCACCAGCGCCAGCCCGAACACGATCGGCAGACCGACGAAGACCACCGGGCCGTGACGTCATCAGCTCCTGCAGCTTCATGAACGTGATCACCGAGCCCGCGAAGGACACCGAGCCGACCAGGATCGTGAACGCCGTCGCCAGCCACGTGAACCAGCCGGGGTCGGCTCCGACGTCGAGCAGCTCGTGCAGCTCGAGGAGGGCGACCAGCGCGGCCGCGCCACCGCCGACACCGTTGAACAGCGCCACCATCTGCGGCATCTGGGTCATCTGCACGCGCCGGGCGCCGACCAGCCCACCGACGGTGCCGACCGCGATCGCGACCAGGATCAGCGGCACGTGCTTCAGGTCGGCGTAGAAGAAGGGGATCGTACAGGCCACGACGGCCGCGGTGGCGCCGATCAGGTTGCCGGTGCGTGCGGTCTTCGGCCCCGAGAGCCCCTTGAGCGCGAGGATGAAGCCGACCGCGCAGACCAGGTAGGTCAGCTGGACCCAGGTCGGGTTCACGTGCGGCCCCCGGTGGTCGACCGCCCCGGTGGTCGAGCCGCCGCCCCCGGTGGTCGAGCCGCCGCCCCCGGTGGTCGAGCTTGTCGAGACCTTCTTGCGCACGAACATCTGCAGCATCCGGTCGGTCACCACGAAGCCACCGACCATGTTCACCGCGGCGAGCACGATCGCGACCAGCCCGACCGCGAGCGCGACCGTGTTGTCCGTCGTGCCGGTCACCAGGATCGCGCCGAGCAGGATGATGCCGTGGATCGCGTTGGCGCCCGACATCAGCGGCGTGTGCAGCGTCGAGGACACCTTGGAGATCACCTCGATGCCGACGAACACGCTGAGCACGAAGATCGTCAGCCAGACGATGGGTTCACTCACTGCTGCTCCTCGATCTGGACAGGCACGACGGTCTCGACAGCCTCGACAGGCTCGACAACCGGGGTGCCCTCGATCGCCTCGCGGGTCGGTCCGTGCACGATCCGGTGGTCGTGCGTGACCGCCGACCCGCTCACGATCTCGTCGTCGAAGTCCGGTGCGAACGCGGCCGGATGTTCGTCGCTCGCGGTCCGGGTCATCAGGGTCACGATGTTGACGATGTTCTGCGCGTAGAGCTTGGACGCCGGGCCGGGCATCTGTGCCGGCACGTTGGCGCCGCCCCACACCTGGGCGCGACCGATCCGCACCACCTGCCCGGGCTGCGAGCCCTCGACGTTGCCGCCGGTCTCGGCGGCGAGGTCGACGACCACCGAGCCCGGCCTCATCTGCTCGACCATCTCCGCGGTGACCAGCATCGGCGCCTGCCGACCGGGCACGGCGGCGGTCGTGATCAGGCGCGTCGGCCGCCGCTATGTACGGCGCGAGCAGGTCGCGCTGACGGGCGGCCCGGTCCTCGGTCATCTCGCGGGCGTAGCCACCCGTGCCCTCGAGCGTCTCGAGCTCCAGGTCGATCGCCACAGCGCCCATCGAGCGGATCTCCTCCGCCGCGGCCGCGCGCACGTCGTACGCCTTGACCACGGCGCCGAGCCGCTTCGCGGTAGCGATCGCCTGCAGCCCGGCGACGCCGGCGCCGAGCACCACGATCTGGGCGGGCGGCACCGTGCCGGCGGCTGTCATGTTGAGCGGGAAGAAGCGGCGCAGCAGACCGGCCGCGACGATCGCCGAGCGGTAGCCGGCCACCAGTGCCTGCGACGACAGCGCATCCATCGACTGGGCGCGCGAGATCCGGGGCACCAGCTCCATCGCGAACGCGGTGACCCCGGCGTCGCGCAGGTCGGCGACCAGATCGATGCGACTGGTTCACGGGCAGGAAGGAGACGGTGGACACGCCCTCGCGCAGGCCGCGCACCACCGAGGACTCCAGCGGCTGCACGGACACCACGACGTCGGCAGCGGTGACGGCGTCGTCCGCGATCATGGCGCCGGCGGCGGTGTACTCCTCGTCGGCGTACTGCGCTCCCTCGCCCGCGCCGGGCACGACCAGCACCTCGTAGCCGAGCGCGGTCAGCTTGCCGACCAGCTCGGGCACCATGGCGACCCGGGTCTCCCCCTCGCGGTACTCCCTTGCGACAGCAATCTTCACCCGATGCAACCTAGGGCACGTTCGGACCGGCCACCACCATGTGAGAGCACCGTCTCAGCCGCGTGTCGAGGCGTGGACGCTCAGCCGACGCCCAGCCCGACCAGGCTGCCGATCAGGTAGGTGACCCCCATCGCGAGCAGTCCGCCGGCCACGTTGCGGAGGATCGCGGGACGTCGCGGCGCCTCGCCGGAGGTGGCGCTGAGCCACCCGGTCAGGGCGAGCGCCAGGGTCACCGCCACCACGGTCACGGCGACCCGGGCGTCCTGCGGCACCAACGTGATCGTGAGCAGAGGCAGCAGCGCGCCGAGCGTGAACGCCCCCATCGACGCGAACGCGGCCTGCCACGGGTTCGTCAGGTCGTCGGGATCGATGCCGAGCTCGGCCTCCGCGTGGGCACCGAGCGCGTCGTGGGCGGTGAGCTGCATCGCGACCTCGAGCGCGATCTCGTCGCTGAGGCCCTTCTCGCGGTAGATATCGGCGAGCTCGGCGAGCTCCTCGTCCGGCTCCTCGGCAAGCTCTCGCCGCTCCTTGTCGAGCAGGGCGCGTTCGGTGTCGCGCTGGGTGCTCACGGAGACGTACTCCCCGGCTGCCATGCTGAGCGCGCCCGCGACCAGGCCGGCGATGCCCGCGACGAAGATCGCGTCCGCATGGGAGGTCGCGCCCGCGACACCCATCACGATGCCGGCGACCGACACGATGCCGTCGTTGGCGCCCAGCACCGCCGCACGCAACGCGTTGAGCCGCCCACCGATGCCTTCCTGGTGCGGCTCGTCGTCGTGCGGCCCGATCCCTTCGGGCGCGACGTCGGTCTCGGAGCTCATGTCTCCATGGTCACAAGCCACACGCGGCGTCGCAACGAAGGATTGGCTGCCCTCAGCCCTGCCAGACCGGGGCGATCCGGCGCGTGTAGGACCGCCCGAAGAGTGCGGGGATCGCGGCCAGCACCGGCGGCGGGATGGTGGAGCGCAGGTGGGTCCGGACCGCGGGCTCCTGACCGTCCTGCAGCCAGGCCAGGAACGGCGCGATCTCCGACATCGGCCGCCGACGCAGCTGCTTCTCCACGCCCTTCCACTCGGGCGTCTCGAGGTACGGCGCCAGCGCGGGCTCGAGCTCGTTCTCCTCGTGCTCGAAGTGCCGGTCGACCACGGCCCGGGTGCGCCGCAAGCTGGTCAGCGCCTCGGCCGCCACGTCGCTCTCGGGTCGTGCGACCAGCGCCGTCATTGCGGCGCTCGTCTCGATGAGTGCCTCGGACATCTCGTGGTGCTCGGCCTCCATGGCGTCGAGCAGCGCCCGGTCGACCCCGAGCCGAGCAATCACCGGCCAGATCAGCTCGTCCTCGGACTGGTGGTGATCGGTCAGCTGGTGGCGCAGGAAACGATAGGCCCGGGCCAGCTGGTTGGCGCGCTCGGCGTGGTCGGAGGGGAACGCATCGAGCGCCCGGTCGAGCCGGGTGAGATCGCGGCGGACGGCGGCGTGGATCACCTGGTTCATGGTCATCGGCATGTCGGGACGGTAGGCCGCCGCCGGGTCAGCGGTCCAGCATCTCCTCGACCCAGGTCGGCACCAGCCGCGTTGCCGGGCCGAGCCGGCTGTCCCGGAACAACCAGCTGCCCTCGCTCGGGGCCAGGTTCAGCTCGACCGTGTGCGCCTGCCGGGCCAGAGCGTGCTGGACGAACGACGCGGCCGGGTGGACCGCGCCTGACGTGCCCACGGAGACGAAGACGTCCACCCGGCGCAGCGCCCGGTCGATCCGGTCGAGGTGGCGCGGCACCTCGCCGAACCACACGACGTCAGGCCGGAGCGCCACGGCTCCGCAGGCCGGGCAGGCCGCCCCGTTGGTGCTGCCGGTCCACTCCGGGTGCGCGTCGCAGGCCAGGCACCACGCCGTACGCAGGGTGCCGTGCATGTGCAGCACGTCGGACGACCCGGCCCGGTCGTGCAGGTCGTCGACGTTCTGCGTCACCAGCAGCACCTCGCCGCGGTCCTCGTCCCGCCAGCGCCGCTCCAGCAGCGCGAGCGCCCGGTGCGCCGCGTTGGGCTCGACCAGGTCGAGCGCGGCCCGGCGGGCGTCGTAGAAGTCGTGCACCAGGTCGGGGTCGGCCGCGAACCCGGTCGGCGACGCGACGTCCTCGACCCGGTGACCCTCCCAGAGCCCGTCGGCGTCGCGGAACGTCGCCAGCCCGCTCTCGGCCGAGATTCCGGCACCGGTGAGGACGACGATGTTCACGAGAACATCGTGGCGCAGCGGCCTCGACGCCGGTTGCTCCGCGCGCGGGTCAGTCGCCGGGGCCGGTCATGGCGTCCAGGGCGACCGCGATGGCGAGGGCCAACGGGGGACTGATGTCCGGGCCGACCTGGATGCCGTAGGTGTCCCGGATCCGGAACCATTTCTTGGACACCTCTGCCACCTTCTTCCCGTCGACCTCGAACTCGTACTCGTGGTCGACGATGTTGCCCTTGATCTCGATGTCGTCCCCCTCCTCGACGTCGACCTTCCAGCGCTCTCGCAGCGGAGTGATCAGTGCCTTGTGGACCTTGGCCATCTGCTCGCCATCGGGCCGCTCGATGACCATCGTGTCCCGGATGTGCATCACTCTCGTCTGGATCCGACAGAGCACGTTGCCACTGACGTCCTCGAGGTCCAGGGTGCGACGCATCCTGAGCGCCTTGCCGTTGACGCGGAAGGCGCGCTCGCCGTTGCCATTCTCGATCCAGGAGTCCCCACCCACGGAGACCAGCTTCTGCCGCATCTGGTACCTGGTGGCATCACCGCCGATCCCGAACTCGCGACGCTCCTCCCGGCGTTCCTGACGCCGCTTCCCCAACCCCATCTCGACACTCCCTCTGGTTGTCCGTAGATCCAGCCAGCCTGCGCCTCGGAGAGCCCCAGCACATCACCTGCCGCGAGGGAGACCCGGGTCGCTTCGGCGTCGGGGATGCACGGCATGCACGATCACCCGGTGCGGGGGAGTGGCGACCGTCCCTGAGCCGACACCATGGGCCGAGAGGCGTCCGGAAGCTGAGGAGTGATGGCCGATACCGGCGAGGGTGGAACGCTGAGCAGCGACGCCACGGCTGGTGGCCGGCGCTCCCTGTCCGTGCGCCAGGCGGCGTTCATCGGGGTCGGGTCCATGGTGGGTGCCGGGATCTTCGCCCTCCTGGGCGCTGCGGGCGAGGTGGCTGGTGCGGCCGTCTGGATCTCCTTCCTGATGGCAGGTGGCGTCTCCGTGCTCCAGGGGTACTCCTTCGCCAAGCTCGGCGCCCGGTATCCCTCGGCGGGAGGGTTCCTGGAGTACGTCGTACGTGGTTGGGGGGACGGCCACTTCACGGGCGTTCTCGCCTGGCTGCTGCTCGCTGTCAACGCGATCATCACCGCGATGGTCGCAGTGTCGTTCGGCAGCTACGCCAGTGACGCCGTCGCCGACAACGCCGACTGGGTGAAGCCCTTCGCGGTGCTGATCCTGCTGGTGATGGCCGCTCTGAACATCCTCGGCTCCGGGGCCGTCGCACGGGCTCAGACAGTTGTCGTAGTGGTTGTCGTCGGCATCCTGATCGTGTTCTCGATCGCGACGCTGTCGAACCTGGACCTCGACCTCCTGGCGTTCACGCGGTATCCCCCGCTGCGGGACATCGTCTCCAGCGTGGCGCTGACCTTCTTCGCCTTCCTCGGCTTCGGTGTCATCACGTTCACGGCCAAGGACCTCGCCAACCCGCAACGCCAGCTTCCCCGGGCGATCTACCTGGCTCTCGGCATCGCCACCGTCGTGTACGTCGCTGTCGCCCTTGGCGTGTTCGGGACGCTGACCGTCGACGAGGTGATCGACTCGGGGGGCACCGCCCTCGCTGTCGCCGCGGAGCCGGTGCTCGGTTCGGCCGGCTTCTGGCTGATGACGGTCACGGCTCTCTTCGCCACCGCTGGTGCGACCAACTCCGGGCTCTACCCCGCGGCCGGCCTCGCAGGGGAGATGGCCACCATCGGTCAGTTCCCACCCAGCATGGGTCGCCGGGTTGGCGGGCGCGCACCGATGGGGATTCTGGTCACAGCGGCGGCGGCGATGCTGCTCGCGGTCTCCTTCGACCTCAGTGCGATCGCCTCGATCGGCAGCGCCGTTGCCCTGGTCGTGTTCACCCTCGTCACGTTCGGGCACCTGCGTATCCGCCACGAGACCGGCGCCAACACCTGGCTGCTGTTGCTCGCCAATCTGACCACCGTCGTCGTCCTGGTCGCGTTCGCCCTGACCACGCTCGTGGACGAGCCCGGGACGGCGGTGGCGCTGCTCGCGATCCTGCTGCTCGGGATCGTCCTGGACCTTGTCTGGAAGCGCCGCCGCGACTCGGCACTCTCACGTCCGTGAGGTTCCATATGCTTGGCGCGTGGCTGAGGGCGAGCAGTTTGTCGAGCGGGACTTGCGTGGCGCGCGGTTCATCGAGTGCGACCTGTCTGACGTGGTGATGCGCGGCGTCGAGATCGCTGGGATGGACATCGACGCCCCCTGGTTGAGCGAAGGCCCGGGATTGCGGGTGAACGGGGTCGACGTGACGCCGTTGGTCGAGCAGGAGCTTGATCGCCGCTTTCCTGGCCGCAGCGAGCGGCGGGCGGAGAGCCCGGCTGGTCTGCGAGAGGCATGGACCTCCGTGGACCAGGCGTGGGACGCGGCGATCGAGCGGGCAGCGGCGCTGCCCGCCGGGTCCGTCGACGTCAGGATCGATGATGAGTGGTCATTCGCGGAGACCCTGCGCCACCTGGTGCACGGCATCGACATCTGGCTGGGCAAAGGCGTGCTGGGGCGTGAGGAGGCTGACTTCCATCCCCTCGGTCTCGGGTACGGCAGCAGGGTCTCGGAGGCCCGGTCCTTATGACGACGTCCTGGCCGCACGCGCGGACCGGGCCGCGATGGTGCGCGACTTCCTGGCCACCGTCACCGACGAGGTGCTCGACGAGGAACGCCGCAACCCGCACAACCCCGCGAACGCCGAGACAGTGCGCCATTGCCTGCACGTGATCCTCGAAGAGGGTTGGGAACACCTGCGATTCGCGCTGCGTGACCTCGACGTGATCGCACACGCATGAGCCCGACCGCCGCCGGCATGACCGGTCAGCAGCGTGCGCCAAAAGGCGGTGTTCTGATCAACCAGGCTTGCGCCAGACCGAGACGTGGTTCTCGCTGTCGGCTGTGAAGGGGTTGCCGTTCCAGTCAGCGAGTCGGCACTCGAGATCCATCCCGGCGAGCCGTGCCATCAGGTCGCACTCGGCGGGCCAGATGTAGCGGAAGTTGCTGGCGCCGTACGTCACTCTGCCGTCCGAGTGTCGTCGGTAGTGATGGGACGTGCCCTGCTGGGTCGTCATGTCGTACGTGTCGAAGCCGACGTGGGATTGCCCGACGTGGAAGGGCACTGCTGCCTGACCGGGCGGGAAGCGCCGGATTCCGGGAATCCACAGCTCGACGACGAATCGACCACCTGGCGCGAGGTGTCGCGCCGCGTTGCGGAAGCAGGCGACCTGCTCACCCTGGGTCCGAAGGTTTCCGAGGCTGTTCCACACGACATAGACGAGCGAGAACTGCCCGGGCATCGTGCTGGTCGCCATGTCGCCAACCATGACCGGGATGTCGGTCCGCTTCTCATGAAGCTTGTCCACCATGGGCTGCGAGAGCTCGATGCCGCTCACTGGGACGTCACGCTCGACCAGGGGGATGGCCACCCGCCCAGTACCGATCGCGAACTCCAGCGCGGCACCGTCGCCTGCCAGATCTGCCAAGAAGCCGACCACCGGCTCCAGGACATCCGGTGCAAACATGAAAGCCGAACTCTCGTCGTAGTGCTCAGCCGTCTCCGCATCCCAAAGGTCGCTGCTCGTCATGGGGGGAGCATCGCTGATGAGGACTCGTGCCGTACACCTATTTGGTTGACGGCAAGAGCGCCAGCAGGCGTTCGTAGGTCCTGCCGCGCTCGGCACCGGAAGTAGTTAGTCGCAGCGCTGTGGGACGACGGTCGAGATAGCCCAAGAAGTCCCGATTGATCTTGCGCAGGAGATCGTCACCGCCGTGGGCGGCGACCGCCTGCGCGACCTGCTTGTCCACCCTGCTTCGTCCGGACTTGCTGCGGAAGCGCTCGACTTGCTCCTCCGGCTCCACAAGAAGGGCCACCTCCGCGTAGCGAGCGTGCGCATCGCTGGCGGCGGCCTCGAACCGCATGGCCTCGTCGATGCTCGTCACCAGTTGCGGCAGGACCACGTTGTAGCCGCTCCGGAGATGCGCGCCGGCCATGGCGACGGAAAGGTTGCGGGCAAGCGTCACGAACCTGAAGAAGTCGGCGCTCGACCCGCCGATGAGAGACAGCACCACGTCGGCATCGAGGTTCAGGACACCTGGGTGCTCGTCGGCGTATCGCTGCCCCAACGTTGACTTGCCCACCCCCGATGGCCCATTCAGGTGGATCAGAATCGGCATGCCTAGAACCTAAGCGGTGGTGGGCTCCCACGAGCTGTCGAGGAGCGACCTCTCGCGTTCGGCGACTCGGTCTTGAGGGTCCAGGCGTCTCCTGCGTAGCGAAGGATGACGCTACCTTCGCGAGGTGGAGATCACCACGCGCATCAGATCCGGTCAAGGTGACTTCGTCCTCTTCGCGATCACCCCGCCGAGGCAGTCGACGCCCGCCGAGCGGCTCCCGCTGATCGCGCGCGCCACCGTCGAACGGCTGGACCACCTCGACCTCGACGGACTGGTCCTGTACGACATCGACGACGAGAGATCCCGCAACCCGGTCGAGCGCCCGTTTCCCTTCAGCCCGACCGTCGACCCGTCCGAGTACCGGGCGGAACACCTCCAGGCGTGGCGAACGCCGGCCATCGTCTACCGCGCGGTCGGCAAGTACCGGCGCGAAGAACTGCGAACGTGGCTCATCGAGCAGGATCCCCACCGAACGTTGACCGTGCTGGTCGGCACCGCCTCCAGCGACACCGCCCCGCCCGTGTCCCTAGCCGATGCCCAAGCGCTGCGGACAGAGCTGAACCCGGAGTTGCTGCTCGGAGGAGTGGCGATCCCCGAGAGGCACAGCCGCCGCGAGAACGAGCACCTGCGCCTGATCGCGAAGCAGGAGGCGGGCTGCCGGTTCTTCGTCTCCCAGGTCGTCTACGACCTCAACGCCGCCAAGAACCTCGTCTCCGACTACCGCTACGAGTGCGAGTCCCGTGGACTGGCCCCGGTCCCGATCGTGTTCACGTTCTCCGTATGCGGCTCGATGAAGACCCTCGAGTTCCTTCGCTGGCTCGGCGTCGACGTCCCTCGGTGGATCGAGAACGACCTCCGGCACTCGACCAACCCGTTGGCGGCCTCCCTGGAGCAGGCGCAGGCGACGGCCGTCGAGCTCATCGACTTCTGCCGCCGCATCGGAGTGCCCTTCGGCCTCAACGTGGAGAGTGTCTCCATCCGTCGTGAAGAGATCGAATCCTCTGTGGACCTCGCTGCTCGACTGACGACCTGCCTACGGGCCTAGTCGAGGCCCGGATGGGTCCGGACATCGGCATGCGGGTGTCGGCTGGGACGTCCTATGCCAACGAGCGTGTGCGTCCAGGCCGACCGTGGCTTCGCGGGCCGCGTGAGGCCGAGCTCGTCAGCTCCGGTCCGGAAGCGAGGCGCGAGCTGCCACGAACCACTCTCCAGCCATCAAAGTCTCGCCGTGGATCTCGTCCGCAAGCTGCTCAGCGGCGAAGTATCGCTTGTAGATCCGGTGCCGACTGCCGTCGTTGAGCAGGCGTTCCTCCCAGAGCTCGGGGACTAGTTCCGGACGTAGGGCGGCGTCCACCACGACGAGCTCGGCCGCAACGCGCGAGGCTTCCGAAAGAAACGCTTCCCGTTCGTCGCGGCCAAGGTGGCCGTAGAAGTGTCCGGTCAGCAAGCGTTCGAACGACCGGTCGGCGAAGGGCACACGCAGTGCGTCGCCGAGCACGACCCTGCTCCCCGGTATCCGGGAGCGAGCCAGCCGTGCCATCGAGGGACTCCGGTCCAGGCCGACTGTGGCACCCCGAACATGCCGGGAAAGGAACCCGCTGCCGCAGGCCACGTCGAGCGTCCGGGCAGGAGTAAGAGCAGAAACCATGCCGACGAGCCGCGACACCTCCGCGTGATACTCGGGGCGATCGTACTCGGCATACTGCCCGACGCCCAGGTACCAATCGTCGTATTCCGCCGCACCGCGTTCGTAGTACGCGGCGGCGTCGGCGTTGCGTGCAAAGGACGGCTCGAGGTCGGCCATGTCCGCCATTGTGCCTCCCTCATGCCGGCCCGGGCTGCCACGGTCCGTCGGCGGTGGCGCTGACAAGAGGCCCACCGCGGTCGGCAGCGGCGTGGTAGACCGGCTGGGTGGGTGATGACGAGGCGCCGTACCTCTTGACGAACGCCGAACTCGAGACGGCCGATCGCTTTGCAGGGTTGGAGGCCGTGGCCGATCCCGTCACCCGCGGTCACCTGACGCGACTGGGGCTGGGGTCGGGGGCGCATTGCCTCGAGGTGGGTGCGGGCGGCGGTTCGATTGCGCGATGGATGGCGGATCAGGTGGGGCCCGCCGGGCGGGTGCTGGCCGTGGACCTCGACCCCCGCTGGTGCCGGCGCGAGGGCCGCGCGCAACTTGAAGTGCGCGCCCTGGACCTCGTCGGGCAGCCTGTCCCGTCCGGCCCGTGGGACGTGATCCATGAGCGGCTGGTGCTTCAACACATCCCCGAGCGGCTCGACGTGCTCGCCCGCCTGGTGGATGCACTCGCGCCGGGTGGCGTGATCCTGGTCGAGGACTTCGACACCGGTGAGGTGCGCACCGTCGACCGGGCTGGGCCCAACCACGAGCTGATCGTGCGCATGGCACAGGCCTTCAACCGGCTCCTGGGCACCCGGGGCGGGATCAGCGATTTCGCCGCCAACGCCCTGCGCACCCTCCGGGGGCTCGGACTGGAGGGCACCGGTGCCAGTGGTTACGTGCCCATCGACCCCGGCGGCACCGGCTGGGCCACCGTGCAGGCGGCCAACGCCCGCCAAGTGCGCGACGGCCTCATCGGCCAGGGCGTCTCGCCCGGCGACATCGATCGCTTCCTCGAGGTGATGGCCGACCCCGACACCATCGTCGGTTCCAGCGTGCTGATCAGCGCTTGGGGCCACCGCCCGTACGCCGCGCCAACCGGGTGACGGCATCGCACTGCCCTGTCAGCCGGTCGGGTCCGGGACTACGACCGGGGCGTCGGGGTTGGGCCCGAACTCCTCCAACGGAAGCTCCCGGTCGCTGATCCCCCCGCGATGGCTGCGCAGACATAGAGCTCGTTGGTCAACAGCGACAGGACGAGCAAGACCGCCAGCGGTAGGGCGAAGGGCGCCGTACTGCGGCTTGTCCAGGGGCCACGCGACGATGATCTCCAGCAGCCTCCTTGATCAGGCCGACGGACGGATACCGCCGAGGGTGCCCAGCAGGATCCACATGATGAGAGTGTCGATGGCGAACCCGACGAGCAAACCGACTGCGTCCAGCCCACCCGAGCCTGCGAGGGAGCCGCTGCCGCGGGTGATCGGCGTACGCGCTCAGGCCAGTGGTCATGATCTCCGGCAGATCCGGAGGTCTGAATGCGGCGCCTGCGAGCGCGGAAGGCTTCCACCACTCTGCGGCGAGGACATTGCCGACCTCTTCGGGTTCGAGGTGGTCGAAGTTGACCTCGACGTGCTCTCCGAGCGAGACCACGAAGTACGTCGAGTCAGCGACATAGTCGACTCCGTCCCAAGAATAGGCCTGCACTGCGCGGTGCACTGGAGCTGTCAGGCGGTCGGCGCCAACGACGATCCCCGTCTCCTCGCGCAGTTCGCGCACCGCAGCCTCGGGCAGCGACTCACCGGCGTCCACGGCGCCGCCGATGCTCGACCAATACAACTCGCCCGGTCGTGCAGGATCCTGCTCTTGGAGCAGCAGGACGGCGCCGGTCGGGCTGACCGGGAACACGCGCGCCGTTACTCGGTGGATCGACATCAGTCAGCACCGAGCGGTTTCGCACGGTGGCCCGCTGTCGAAATGGGGGCGTCCTTAGGTCCGTCCATTCGGCGACCCGGCAAATGTCGATCCGAGCTAGAGACCCCGGGTCAAGGATCAGATGCAAGCCATCGTCGCGGCGCAAGGAGAGCGGCTCCAAGACCTCCGGCAGGTTAGCGAGGAGCTCGGTCGCTGCCCCGCGACAGGCGCCGCATTCACCACGCCGGGCCCGGCCGGCAAACGGTCCTGCGTCTCACCGTCGAGCTTTCTCGCCCCGCGACCCCAGCGATCGCGCGCGGCACCTCATCCGAACCCACGAACGCTTGACGCGTCCCCTCAACGACATCCACCTTCTCCACCCTGCACGCCGGGCCGAGTGGGCTGTCGCCCGATTTGCACTTGCCGTAGGAGAGTGCAAAGATGCACTCCATGGCTCAGAGTGCAATCCAGGTGGCGGAGCAGGGCGACACCCGAGCGGACAGGCGCCGGCTGACCGCGCACCGGATCACCGGCTGCGCGCAGCGGCTCACCCTGGAGCGAGGCCTCGACGGCTTCACGATGGACGATCTCGCCGCGCTCGCCGAGGTCTCCCGGCGCACGCTGTTCAACTACTTCCCCGGAAAGGATGACGCCGTGCTCGGCGGCCCTCCTGTTCTCAACGCCGGGCTGCTCGAGACCTTCAGTGCCGGGGGACCCCACGGCCACCTCGTCGACGACCTTGCCGAGATCCTGCTCAGCATCCTCGCCGCGAGCCCGGAGACCCGCGAGGACGTCACCCGCGGGCGTGAGGTGATGCTGGCCAACCCGCGGCTGATCGCGCTCGCCCACCAGCGCCTCGAGGAGTGCGTCGAGGCATGCATGCCCTACATCGAGGCCCGCGAGGGCGCCCACTTCGACCGTCGCCGCGTGGATGTGGCGATCGCGGTGCTGCTCGCGTGCTTCCACCTAGCGATGAAGCACTACCTCACGGCGGAGTCCTCCGACCTCGACACCTTGTTCACCGATGCGCTCGGAACCGCCCGAGAGCTTTTGGCCTGATCACGTCCAACCTCGTACGCCGCGCCCGATCGGTGCGAGGCGTCATCCCACACGTCCTCTGACAGGAGAGACCCATGGCAACCCTGCTCTACCGACTCGGCAAGACCGCCTACCGGCGGTGGCCGGTCTTCATCGCCGCCTGGCTGGTCGCGCTGATCGGCTTCGCTGCCCTGTCCGGCGCGATCTCCAAGCCGATGGTCGACAGCTTCTCGATCCCGGGCATCCCCTCGCTCAAGGCTCAGGACCTGCAGGAAGAGCTGTTCGCGGACACCGGCGACGCCGAGGACCGGGCGAGCGCGACCGTGGTCATCGCCGCCCCCGAGGGACACACGCTGCGCGAAGCCGCCTACGCCGACAAGGTCGACGACCTGATCGCCGACCTCCAGTCCGTGCCGCAGATGCCGAAGACGGAGTTGGCCAACCCCGTGGCGGCATCCGACGCGCAGTACCAGCGGTCCGTCGCGGGCGCCGAGAAGGCGGGGACGCCCAAGGCCACCGCGCAGGCGAACGCCAGGACGCTGTTGCCGCTGAGCCAGGACGGACGCGTGGGCACCGTCACCTGGACCTTCGACGTGAAGTCCGTGGCCGACGTCGAGCCCGCCACCCAGGCCAAGGTGCTGGACGCGCTGGACACAGCACGTGACCACGGGCTGACAGCCGAGGTCAACGGCTCCGGGATGCAGTCCATGCCCGAGACCGGCGGCAAGAGCGAGCTGCTCGGAGTAGGCATCGCCCTGCTCGTGCTGATCATCACCTTCGGCTCGCTGATCGCGGCCGGCCTGCCCATCGTCACCGCCCTGGTCGGCGTCGGCCTCGGGATGATCGGCATCTACCTCACCACCGCATTCACCACCATCGGCACCTCCACCCCGACCCTGGCGACCATGGTCGGCCTCGCGGTCGGCATCGACTACACGCTGTTCATCCTGATGCGCTACCGCACCGAGCTGCACCACACCGAGGACCGGCAGGAAGCCGTCGGCCGCGCCGTCGGTACGGCGGGCTCCGCGGTCGTCTTCGCCGGCCTCACCGTGCTGATCGCGCTCTCCGCCCTCAGCGTCGTCGGCATCCCATTCCTCACCGGCATGGGCCTCGCCGCGGCCGGCACCGTCCTGCTCGCAGTCCTGGTGGCGCTGACCCTGCTGCCGGCGATCCTGGGCGTTCTGAAGTCCAAGGCATTCGGCGCCACCGTCCGCAAGCAGCACGTCAAGCGCGACCAGGACGGCCTGATCCTCAACAACGGCGTCCGCTGGGCCCGCGCCGTGGGCCGAGCACCCGTCGCGGTCGTTCTGCTGGTCGTCGTCGGCCTCGGCGCCCTCGCCGCCCCCCTGCAGGGACTCCACCTGGCACTGCCGACCGACTCGACGTCGGCCGCCACCACCACACAGCGCAAGGCCTCGGACCTGATCAGCGAAGCGTTCGGTCCCGGCCGAGAGGCGCCGCTCCTGCTCGTCGTCGACGGTCGGGACGCGCCCGAGGCGGACCGCCAGAGCGCCTTCGACAAGGTCGTGACGTGGGCCGCTGCAGAGAAGGGCGTCGAGAACGCCCAGATCGTCGCCATGAACAAGGCAGGCACCGGTGCACAGATCCTGATCACGCCCGCGAGCGGACCGGACGACCAGGCCACCCTGGCCCTGCTCACCCACCTGCGCGCAGACCAGGACGACATCGAGCACACCACCACGACGACCGTCGGAGTCACCGGCCTCACCGCCATCCAGACCGACGTCTCCGACCGGCTCTCCGGAGCCCTGCCGACGTACCTCGCCGTGGTGATCGGTCTCGCCTTCGCACTGTTGATGCTCGTCTTCCGCTCGGTCCTGGTCCCACTGACGGCCACCCTGGGCTTCCTGCTCTCGGTGCTCGCCACGCTCGGAGCGACGGTGCTCGTGTTCCAGGAAGGCCTGTTCGGCCTGGTCGAGGGACAGCCACTGGTCAGCTTCATGCCGATCATCGTGATCGGGATCGTCTTTGGCCTGGCCATGGACTACCAAGTCTTCCTGGTCACCCGGATGCGTGAGGCGTTCGTGCACGGAGCCTCGGCCGGCGAGGCTGTCGTCGACGGGTTCCGGCACAGCGCGCGCGTTGTGTCGGCCGCCGCGACGATCATGATCTCGGTGTTCGCCGCGTTCATGCTGCAGGACAATCCGCTCATCCAGTCGATCGGCTTCGCCCTCGCGGCGGCAGTCTTCTTCGACGCCTTCGTGGTCCGGATGGCGCTGATCCCGGCCGTGATGTACCTGCTGGGCGACAAGGCGTGGTGGCTCCCGGCCTGGCTGGACCGGCTGCTGCCTGACGTGGACGTCGAGGGAGCGAAGCTCATTGCCCCGCATACGCCTGACGACGCCAGCGAGATCGACGAGGACCTCGCGTCAGCTACCGCCGGCTGAGCGGGTAGGGGACCTCGCTGCCTGGAACATCGGCGTCGGAGATCGTCACCAGGCCCACACCCGGCAGCTGTGGTGCCGCGTCCGTCTAGGGACCGGTGAAGGTTCGTGGTCGGCAGTCTGCTGCTCGGACTGTTCCGGAGGCGGTATTGGTCGCTGCTTGCGGTGCTCCTGGTCTACTCAGCGGTCAAGGTCTGGCGCCACGCCTGATTTGCACGCCTGAGCGTCGTTCTGGGCTGCGTGGAGTGGGTGCCCGCTCATCGGCTCGAGGGGATCGCCGCGTGTGCGCACGTCCACTCGGGCCGTGCCGCCCGCTCGATGGACGCGGTTGCGTATCGCGAACTCGGTGTGGGAGGAAGTCCCGGTGACCTCCCCGGATGACCAGTCTGACCAGCCAGCGCGAAGCGCGCGCGGCCTGATCCCGCTCGGGGAGGCTACTCGTGCCTGGTTCGCGATCTCGTTGCAGACCTTTGGCGGCCCGGCTGGGCAGATCGCGGTGATGCAGCACGCGTTGGTTGAGGAGAAGCGGTGGATCGGACAGAAGCGGTTCCTCCACGCGCTGTCGTTCTGCACGCTGCTTCCAGGGCCAGAGGCCCAGCAGCTGGCGATCTACATCGGATGGCTTCTGAATGGTGTGCGCGGTGGGCTGATCGCTGGAAGCCTGTTTGTGCTGCCGGGGATGCTGGCCCTGCTCGGCCTGTCTGCCCTGTACGTCGGCGCGGGCGACACGACCATCGTCACCGCCGTTCTCGCCGCGATCGCCCCCGCGGTCCTGGTCATCGTCGCGCAGGCCGTAGTGCGCGTGGGTGGCCGAGCCTTGGGGCATCCCGGACTGGTAGCGCTCGCGATAGCTTCATTCCTTGCGTTGTCGATCTTCAAGACTCCGTTCCCGCTCGTGATCGGTGTCGCGGCGGCGGTCGGGTGGGCCTTGGGCCGCTGGGCGCCACAGATCATGCGCGAACCGAAACCGCCCAACGCCATGGCCGACAGGCCGGCACCACTGATCGCCGACGACCAGCTGCACACCGAGCGCCCCAGCCGAACCCATTCCTGGCAGGTCATCGGGGTCGGACTCGTCGCGTGGGCTGTTCCAGTGGGGGCTGTGCTCGCGGTCGCAGGGCGGGACAGCATCTTCGCCGACCAGGCACTGTTCTTCACCGGCGCTGCGCTGGTCACCTTCGGCGGTGCGTACGCGGTTCTGGCGTACGTCGCTCAGCAGGCGGTGCAGGTCTACGGCTGGCTGACACCCAGCGAGATGATCACAGGACTCGCCCTGGCCGAGACGACGCCCGGTCCCTTGATCATGGTGGTCCAGTTCGTGGCCTTCGTCGGCGCCTACAACGACCCCGGATCCCTCAACCCATGGGTCGCCGCCGTCGTGGCATCGCTCCTGACCACATGGGTGACCTTCGTGCCGTGCTTCGTGTTCGTCTTCGTGGGCGCCCCCTACGTGGAGCGACTGCGCGGAAATCACGCACTGTCGGCGGCCCTGACGGGGATCATGGCAGCCGTGGTCGGGGTCATCGCGAACCTGGCGATCTACTTCGCCATCCACACGCTGTTCCGCGATGTCAGCACCTTTACGTGGGGACCAGTCGACCTCCAGGTGCCTCACCTGGACAGCCTCAAACCACTCTCCCTCGCGGTTGCCGCCTTCGCGGCCCTCCTGCTCTTCCGCGCCAAGTGGTCCGTCCTGCGGACCCTCGGCGCCTGCGCGTTGGTCGGGTTCGGCGCCGGAATCATCGACGTGCTCACCACCTGACAGAGCTCAGCCACATCGGCCCGATGGAGCGCGATCAGCGGCTAGATCAGATCCGGATGTTGTGCTCACCCGGAGTGCCTCTGGCAGCTCCGGCTAAGGGCGTGCCTCCGGCGGCTGACCCTTCGTGGGACGAGAGCGCTCGGCGGGTCTGCGCACCCGCACCAGGGCACAGCGCACTTTCGCCCGGTCAGACGTGTGCCGGTGTGGCGGTGTATTCCTCGTCGGTCACGTGCTCGAGCCAGGTCACGACCTCGCCTTGGTCGTCCGCCTCCTGGATGGCGACGTGGGCCATGAACCGGCCGGGCGTGGCCCCGTGCCAGTGCTCCTCGCCGGGCTCGATGTAGACGACATCCCCGGGGCGGATCTCCTGCGGCTCGCCGCCGCGGCGGGCGACGTACCCGATGCCGTCAGTGACGTAGAGGGTCTGGCCCTTGGGGTGGTGGTGCCACGCGGTGCGCGCGCCGGGTGTGAATCGGACGTGGGCGCAGCCAACCGCGGACTGGTCGTCAGGGGTGCGAATGCCGTCGATGTAGACGTCGCCGCTGAACCAGTCATCGGGACCGGAGGCGGTCTCGCTGGAGCTTGGGGTGATCTTCATGATCTGTTCGGTCTCTTCCTAGGGTCGTTCGGTGGCAACTGGCGCCTGCTCCGAGGCCGCCCAGGAGGCGAGCAGCCGAAGGCGCTCGGCGGAGGGCGAGCCGGGTTCTGCGGTGTAGATGAGGAGTACGAGGCCGGGTTCGGCGGTGATGCCGAGCTCTTCGTAGGCGAGGGTGAGTTCGCCGACGATGGGGTGGTTGAAGCGCTTGGTCCCGGTGCCGTGGGTGCGGACGTTGTGGGCGGCCCAGAGGCGGCGGAAGGTGTCGCTGCGGGTGGATAGCTCTCCGATCAGGTCTTGCAGGCCGCGGTCGTGGGGGTCTCGGCCGGCTTCGGCGCGCATGACGCCCACGCACATCTCGGCGAACAGGTCCCAGTCGGGGTAGAAGTCGCGAGAGGCGGGGTCGAGGAACTGGAACCTGGCCAGGTTCGGCTGCCGGCCACCCTCGCCGATGACGGGGGAGTAGAAGGCCCGGCCGAGGGTGTTGGTGGCGAGCAGGTTCTGGTGAGGGTCTCGGACGAAGGCGACGCCGTCCTTGATCGCTTCCAGCGCCCAGTTGAGGCTGGGTCGTGACGCGGACTTGCTCGGGGCTCGACGGCGGGCGCGGCCCGAGGTGGGGATCCCGTCGGCGGCGCGGGCGAGGTCGAAGAGATGTGCCCGTTCGGTCTCGTCGAGCTGGAGCGCCCGCGCGAGGGCGTCGAGGACGCCAGCAGAGGCGCCCGCGATCTGTCCTCGCTCGAGACGGGCGTAGTACTCGACGCTGAGCCCGGCGACGGCCGCGACCTCGCTGCGCCGCAGCCCCGGCACGCGCCGGGTGCCGACCGTCGGGAGGCCGACCTGGTCGGGGGTGAGGCGGGCGCGGCGAGTGGTGAGGAACTCGCGAACCTCTGCTCGGTTGTCCACGTCGTCGAGCGTAAGCCGATACCGCATCGTGTCCGAGCGGCCAGGGGTGCCCTGTCAGTGCACCCATCAACAGGGACTCCCTCTACGCGGACCGTGCGGGTTGACTCGAGGTAGTGAAGCCGCCCGGCTCGCGCCGTGCGGGAGTCGCCCGCCAATCCCGACCAACGAAGTGGAGCATCTGCCATGCGTGGTGTTGTCATGCACGCCCCCGGTGACGTGCGAGTCGAGGATCGCGAAGACCCGCGGATCGTCGAGCCGACCGACGCCATCATCCGTCTGTCCGCGACCTGCATCTGCGGGTCCGACCTCTGGCCCTACCGGGGCGTCGAGCCCGTCGACCACACGCTGATGGGTCATGAGTACGTCGGCGTCGTGGAGGAGGTCGGCGACGAGGTGCAGACGCTCGACGTCCGGGCGACTTCGTCGTCGGTTCGTTCGTCATCTCCGACAACACCTGCGAGATCTGTCGGGCCGGGTTCCAGTCCAAGTGCGTGCACGCCGAGTTCGTGCACGCCGGCATCGGCACCCAGGCCGAGAAGGCGCGCATCCCGCACGCTGACGGCACGCTGGTCGCCACGCCCGGGTCAGCCGGACGATGACCTCATCCCGTCGCTGCTTGCCGCCTCCGACGTGCTGGGCACCGGCTGGTTCGCCGCTGACGCTGCCCAGGCCGGCCCCGGCAAGACCGTCGCGGTCGTCGGTGACGGCGCGGTCGGCCTCATGGCGATCCTCGCCGCCAAGCAGCTCGGCGCGGAGCGGATCATCGCCATGTCGCGCCACCCTGAGCGTCAGGAGCTCGCCCGCTTCTACGGAGCCACCGACATCGTCGAGGAGCGCGGCGAGTCGGGCGTGGCGAGGATCAAGGAGCTCACCGGCGGGCTCGGCGCACACTCGGTCATCGAGGCCGTCGGCACCCAGGAGTCCTTCATGCAGGCGGTGGGCGCGACCCGTGGCGGTGGCCACCTCGGCTACGTCGGGGTCAACCATGACGTGCAGATCCCCGGGATCCAGCTCTTCTTCGCCGGCATCCACGCCCTCGGCGGACCGGCCCCGGTGCGGCGCTACCTGCCCGACCTCATCCAGCTCATCTGGGACCGCAAGATCGACCCCGGCAAGGTCTTCGACCTCACCCTGCCGCTCGACCGGGCAGCCGAGGGATACGCGGCCATGGACCAGCGCACTGCGACCAAGGTCCTGCTCACGATATGAGTCCGATGTCCCTCACCAGAACGATGCTGACCGCAGTGCCCACGGTCACCCTGACCGCGCTGCTCGCGCCGGATGTGGCCGGGGCGGCGAGAAGAGCGACGACCAGAGCGCTGCCGACCTCGACTCACCCCGCAGTCACCCCAATGCCGGGACCCTCACGCAGTCCCGCCGGCGACGGGGCAGATGACCGACGCCGGCGGCGTCGAGAAGAGCGGTCCCCTGCCCCCGTCCGCTCTCGCTGGAAGGCCAATCTGAGGGCGCGGACCCCATGGGGGGACCTGGGCTACTACGCCCCGGCAACGTTCTCGTTCTCTACTACGGGGACCAGTCCTACTTCCCCGGCATCGTCGTCCTTGGCCGAATGAACGGCGACGCCGCCGACGGATCGCCGAGATGGACGGTTCCGTCACGGCCACCGTAGAGGTGCGGGACCACGATGGAGCTGCAGGACTTCCTCGCCCACATGGGCAGCGGCGCCCCCGTCGAGGGCGCATCGGCCGCAAGGACTGGCTCGGAGCCGCCGTCACCGTCGTCCCCGGCATCACCATCGGCGACGGAGCGATCGTCGGCGCCGGCGCCGGCGTCACCAAGGACGTCCCGGCCAACGCCATCGTGGCTGCCGTCCCCGCAACGCTCATCCGCATGACCGGCTTCGACGCCCAACCTGACTGACCGAGGGCGCCCGCAGATGGCACGTCGTAGCTACGAAGGACATGGATGGGCCGCCCGTGCTCGGGCGGCCCACGCGGCATTTCTAGGGTCCGTTGGTTGTCGACGGACGTCGTTGAGGGGATGGTCCGGTGCATGGCGGTGTGAAGTTCTACCGGGGCGTAGGCCGTCCGGGCCTACGTCGAGCGTGATCGATCCCGGGCTGATGACTACTACCCTGCCGAGGGCACCCGCGTCGCTGAGCGATTCACCGCCACTGCCGACGTTGTCGAGTGTGCTTGGCCCACGACCGGTGACACCTACGAGCAGTGGGTTTCCGGGGTCGACATCGAGTCGGGCAAGACACAAGGGCCGCCTCCGCAAGGATCCGAACGCACTCCGGTTCGTCGAGGTCACGGTCAACGAACCCGAGACCTCGTCACTGGCCGCGGCGCTGCATCCGGAGATCTCGGCGGCGCTGGACGAAGCACAGGACAAGGCCGCAGCCGAGATCGTCGGCTGGGTCGCGCAACACGCCACCACCCGGGTCGGAGCGCTCACGTGAAGCGGCGGCCGGGCTATTGGCGAGAGCGTGTTGCCAGCCCGGCCAGACCGACCACGACTCCGGCGAATCGACCGCTGCGTCGATCGCTGCCCGCACGGCTCTCTCGAACCGCATGCCGAGACAACCCCACGCCCGTCGTACCAGGCGACGTCCGCAACGAACTCGGCCCGGGCTTCCGGATGGATGGCGAAGCCGAGGGTCACGCGTTGCGCGCGGCTCGCTGCTCGGCCAGCTCCGCGAAGACGCGCTCACCTGGGATGGTCTCGACCTTGTCGCTGAGGATGTCGTCCACTCGAGTTGAGATCTCGTCGGTCCACGCCTGGTCGATCGTCTCCTGGTCGACGACCTCAACTGACTCCAGAAGCCGCAGGGCCACGTCCTTGCGCACGGAAGGAGGCAGGGCCAGCCCCGCCTCGTAGAACTCCGATGCACTCAGGGTCATGGCAGCAGTCATGTGCCGCCGAGGATCGCGCCGAGGGAATTTCCGAGCGCGGTGTCGACGCGCTCGGTCGCAGTTCCTGCCACGCATCTGCCACGCATCTACCTCCATCAGGACCTCTGATGACCTGCGGAAACGCGGCGAATCAGTAGTACCAGGGGAACGGCGACCAGTCCGGGTCGCGCTTCTCCAGGAACTGGTCGCGGCCCTCGGCGGCCTCGTCGGTCATGTAGGCCAGTCGCGTGGTCTCGCCTGCGAACAGCTGCTGCCCGACAAGGCCATCGTCGATCAGGTTGAACGAGTACTTCAGCATCCGTTGCGCGGTTGGCGACTTGCCGTTGACCAGCCTGCCCCACTCCAGTGCGGTGGCCTCCAGCTCCGAATGGGGGACGGCGCGGTTGACGGCGCCCATCCGCACGCCGTCCTCGGCGGAGTACTCCTGTCCGAGGAAGAAGATCTCGCGGGCGAACTTCTGGCCGACCTGCCGGGCGAGGTACGCCGAGCCGAAGCCGCCGTCGAACGAGCCCACGTCGGCGTCGGTCTGCTTGAACCGGGCCTCCTCGGCGCTCGCGATCGTGAGGTCGCACACCACGTGCAGGCTGTGCCCGCCGCCGGCGGTCCAGCCCGGGACCACGCACACCACGATCTTCGGCATGAACCGGATCAGCCGCTGGCACTCCAGGATGTGCAGCCGGCCGAGCTTGGCCTTGTCGACGGTCTCGGCGGTGTCGCCGTCGGCGTACTGATAACCCGCGCGGCCACGGATCCGCTGGTCGCCGCCGGAGCAGAACGCCCACTTGCCGTGCTTGCCTGAGGGTCCGTTGCCGGTGAGCAGCACGCAGCCGACGTCGCTCGACTGCCGCGCGTGCTCGAGCACGGAGAGCAGCTCGTCGACGGTGTGTGGCCGGAACGCGTTGAGGACGTCCGGCCGGTCGAACGCGATCCGCACCGTGCCGTGCGCCTTCGCGCGGTGGTAGGTGAGGTCGGTCAGGTGCTCGAAACCGGGCACCGCGTCCCAGGCGTCGGGGTCGAAGGTCTCGCTCACTCCGTCGATTGCGCTCATGTTCAAGGAGGCTAGCGGCGCTGGAATCCTCACACCGCGCCACGCGTTACGCGGGGTATGACGATCCAAGGCGAGTATGTCCCGAGCAAGCAGCAGTGGGTCCGCGACCAGGTCGCGGAGTTCGAGGCCTCAGACGGGCAGCGGGCGAACACGTTGCGCGACACGGGCGACCCGATCGTGGTGATCACCTCGCTCGGGGCCAAGTCCGGCAAGGTCCGCAAGAACCCCGTCATGCGGGTGGAGCGCGACGGCACGTACGTCGCCGTTGCGTCGCTGGGCGGGGCACCGCAGAACCCCGAGTGGTACTACAACTTCCTCGCCCACCCGGAGGTCGAGCTCCAGGACGGCCCGGAGCGGAAGAAGTACCGGGCACGCCTCGTCGAGGGCGAGGAGCGCGCGGACTGGTGGCAGTACGCGGTGGACACCTGGTCGACCTACGGCGAGTACCAGAAGAAGACCGACCGTGAGATCCCGGTCTTCGTGCTCGAGGCGATCTGACCCTGCTCAGGCCTCAGCGCCGGCGATCGAGTCGGCCAGCGCGCACAGGTGCGAGAGCCGTGCGATCTCGGAGTCGAGGATCGCCGGACCGCCGCGGCGCGCGATGACGACCAGGTCGCCGTCATGGCCGAGAGGGCAGCCGGCCGCGATCACCTGGCTCCACGGCTCGGGCACCTCCAGCCGCATCCCGCGCGTGACGGTCGGCCAGGCGATGTCGTCGGGGATCGACTCGGGTGCCGCCGTCGTACGACGCACGATGCCGATCCGGCCCACTTCCGGTCGCAGCCGGGCGGCCCAGTCCACACGGAAGGTCGAGGGCAGCGCGTCGACCAGCACGTTGCGGGCGTCGCGGCGGCGCTGGGTCATCTCCTCGACCAGCTCGAGGTCGAGGAAGAGGCCTCCGCCCGCGCCGTAGCGCTGGATCCAGACCACCTCGACTCCGTCCAGCTGGGTGCACGCGGAGACCACGCTGTCGGGCATCACACCGTCGGTCATGCTCAGGAACACGTCGTCGACCGCGACCCCGTCGGCACGGTGCTCCACGATCTCGATCGCCTCGATGTTGCCGCCCGCCAGACCGATCGCGGATGCGACGCGGCCCAGCGAGCCGGGGACGTCGGGTAGCGCCACGCGCAGCAGGTGGGACACACCCCGACCCTAGTCTCGTCCGAGTGGGAAGGAGCCCACGTCCTCATAGCGCGGACGCCGCCGCGGACCCTCCCCGAGGTGCGACGCGACCAGCGTGAGCCGGTCGGCCAGCCACGCAGGTCCGCGGTAGCCGTCCAGCAGCCGCACCCACGCGGTGACCTCGGTCGGGCGGCCGCACCGCGCGACCGTGAGGTGGGGACGGAAGCGCTGCCCGTCCACGGCGATCCCCGCCCGGGCCGCGGCGGCGCGGCACCCCGTCGCCAACCGGGTGAGCTCGGTGCGCCCGGGCTCGGCGAGGTCGAGCCCGGCGTAGAGGACGCGGGCGCGCGCCGGGTTCGGGAACGCGCCCCCGCCGGCGACCACGGCCGGGAACGCGGTACGACGGGCGGCCGCACGGCCGAGCCGTTCGACGAGGTCGTCCAGCCGCCGGTCGGGCACCTCGGCGAGGAAGGCCAGGGTCATGTGCAGGTGCTCCGCCGGTGTCCATCGGAAAGGCGCGGCCTCGCGTCGTACGTCGAGGAAGGCGTCGAGATCCTCGATCACCTCGGGCGGCGGAACCAGCGCCGCGAACATCCGCATCCGCTCATCCAAACACCGCCGGCCTAGCCTCGAACCATGAGGCGGGCACGGTTGGCGGCCGTGGCGGTTCTGGCCTGCCTGCACGCCGGGCTACCCGCCGTGGGCACGGTCGCGCCCGCTTGGCTGGGCACCCGGGTGCTGCCGCGCACCGCCGACGGGTTCGGCGAGGTCCGCGCGACGCCGGCGGCCCTGCGCGAGCGCCGGTTCACGCTGCCCGACGCGCTGCCGGAACTGCCCGGCGCCGGCTTCGCCGCACGTGTCGAGCGCGCTCCGGCGCGGGTGCTCGCGCGATCCACCTGGCGGCCGGGCTGCCCAATCGCCGCAGGGGACCTGGCCTGGGTGCGGCTCACGTTCTGGGGGTTCGACGACCGCCGGCACACCGGTGAGCTGCTGGTGGACCGGTCCGTCGCCGGCCCGCTGGTCACCGTCTTCCGCCGGTTGTACGACGATCGCTTCCCGATCGAGCAGATGCGAATCACCACGCAGACCGAGCAGGATGCGCCCCCGACCGGCGACGGCAACGACACGGGAGCCTTCGCCTGCCGTCCGGTGCGCGGCGAGACCGTGTTCTCCCAGCACGCCTATGGTCTGGCCGTCGACGTGAACCCGTTCCAGAACCCCTACCTCAAGGGCGATCTCGTGCTCCCCGAGCTCGCCTCGTCGTACCGCGACCGCGGCCGGCACCGCCCGGGGATGATCCTCGCCGGCGGGCCCGTGGTGCAGGCGTTCGCGAGCATCGGATGGACCTGGGGCGGCACCTGGCGCTCGCTGCAGGACCTGCAGCACTTCTCGGCCAACGGCCGCTGACGACCACTGGTGTCTCCGGTCGAACGGGTCCAAGATGGCCCGAGGACCACGCGCCGGGAGGGCACCCATGGCCGACAAGCAGACACGGAGGGCAACCACCCACGACCTCGGGGCGTCACGGCCCGACCGGATACGCAACGTCGTCCTGGTCGGGCCGAGCTCTTCGGGCAAGACCACCCTGGTCGAGACGTTGCTGGCGTCGTCCGGCGCCATTCCCCGGGCCGGGTCGGTCGCGGACGGCACCACGGTCTCCGACTTCGAGGAGCTCCGAGCGCAGCCACCAGCGGTCGATGTCCCTCTCCGTGACCCCGCTGGTCCACGGAGACACCAAGGTCAACCTGGTCGACACCCCCGGCTACGCCGACTTCGTCGGTGAGCTGCGCGCCGGGCTGCGGGCAGCCGACTGTGCGCTGTTCGTGGTCGCCGCCAACGAGGGCGTCGACGAGGCGACCCGACAGATCTGGCGCGAGTGCGCCCAGGTGCAGATGCCGCGCGCGGTCGTCGTGACCAAGCTCGACCACCCGCGTGCCGACTACGACGGGGTGCTCGCCCAGGCTCAGGCGGCGTACGGCGACAAGGTGCTGCCGCTCTACCTCCCGATCCGCGACGACACCGAGGTCACCGGGCTCGAGGGCCTGCTGTCCGGTGACCTCGAGAGCGAACGACGGGGCCAGCTGATCGAGGGGATCATCGAGGAGTCCGAGGACGAGTCGCTGATGGACCGCTACCTCGGCGGCGAGGAGATCAAGGAGGACGTCCTGGTCGCCGACCTGGAGAAGGCGATCGCACGCGCGACGTTCTTCCCGGTGATGCCGGTCTGCTCCGCCAGTGGTGTCGGCTGCACCGAGCTGATGGACCTGATCGTCCGCGGTTTCCCGTCGCCTCCGGAACACACCCCGCCTGAGGTGTTCACGCCGGCCGGCGGCGCCCGCCGGCACGGCGCCGTGCGACCCGTCGGCTCCACTGGTGGCCGAGGTCGTGAAGACCACCAGCGACCCGTACGTCGGGCGCGTCAGCGTGGTCCGGGTCTTCTCCGGCACCCTCGACCCCGACCAGTCGCTGCACGTCTCCGGCCACTTCTCGTCGTTCTTCGGCGAGGGCTCCGGCCACGACGACCACGACGAGGACGAGCGGATCGGCGCCCTGGCCCATCCGTTCGGCGGCCAGCAGGTGCCGGCCGACCGGGTGGTCGCGGGCGACCTGGCCAACATCGCCCGGCTGTCGCGGGCCGAGACCGGCGACACCCTCTCGGGGGTCGACCAGCCGCTGGTGCTCAAGCCGTGGTCGATGCCCGAGCCGCTGCTGCCGGTCGCGATCGAGGCCGCGACCAAGTCCGACGAGGACAAGCTCTCCTCCGCGCTCGGCCGGCTCGCCGCCGAGGACCCGAGCCTGCACGATCGAGCACAACCCGGAGACCCGCCAGCTGGTGCTCTGGGTGATGGGCGAGTCCCACGCCGAGGTGGCGCTCGACCGGCTCAGCGCGCGCTTCGGGGTGAGTGTCGAGCGGCGCGACGTGATCGTCCCGCTGCGGGAGACGTTCACCGGCAAGGCCGAGGGACACGGCCGCCACGTCAAGCAGTCCGGCGGCCACGGCCAGTACGCAATCTGCAACATCACCGTGGAGCCGCTGCCGGAGGGTGGCGGGTTCGAGTTCGTCGACAAGGTCGTCGGCGGCGCAGTCCCCCGCCAGTTCATCCCCAGCGTCGAGAAGGGGGTGCGCGCGCAGATGGAGCGCGGTGTCCGCAACGGCTATCCGGTGGTCGACCTGCGGGTGACGCTCACCGACGGCAAGGCACACAGCGTCGACTCCTCCGACATGGCGTTCCAGAGCGCCGGCGCGCTCGCGCTGCGCGAGGCCGCGGCCGCCGGGGGCGTGTGCATGCTGGAGCCGTACGACGAGGTGGCGGTGCTCGTCCTCGACGACCAGATCGGCGGCGTGATGTCCGACCTCTCCGCCCGGCGCGGCCGGCTGCTCGGCACCGACAAGGTGGGCGAGGACCGCACCCAGGTGCGCGCCGTCGTACCCCAGAGCCAGCTGGTGCGCTACGCGATCGACCTGCGCGCCTCGACCCACGGCGTCGGCACCTTCACGCGGTCCTTCGCGCACTACGAGCCGATGGCGGAGAACCACGCGCAGGAGGTCAGCCCGCGCGGGTAGTCAGCCCCCGGTGACGAACGCCGCGAGGTCGCGGCTCTGCTGTCGCCGCGTGGGCTCGTGGACGTACATCATGTGCCCGGCCTCGTAGTAGCGCGTGCTCGATGTTGGCGCGCAGCTCGTCGGGCAGGTTGAGGTGGGCGACCACGTCCTCCGCCGCGAAGTGCGGGGTGGCGCCGTCGTAGTAGCCGTAGGCGACGTGCACCCGCAGGTGCGGGTTCTGCCGCATCGCCCGCTCGAGCTTGGGTGTCACGTCGATCGGCCGGCCCTCGAAGTCCTTGTAGGACCAGGGGTCCACGCGGCGGGAGATCTGCTCGTAGGGAAGGTCGCTCTCGTAGCCGAGCTCCTCGCGCACGTAGTGGTTGAACGCGGCGGCGTACGGCCCCGAGATCGCGTCGTGGGCGGGGTCGGCGTCCATGTTCTCGGCGATGGCGGAGGCCATCGGACCGCTGAACCGCCCGTCCAGGCGTCCCACCGTGCGCCGCTCGTCGCGCAGCAGCTCGCCGAAGTAGCGCCAGTGCTCGATCCGCAGGTCGGCGCGGTCGACGTAGTCCTCCGAGAGGCCGGTCAGCGCCGCGAGCTTGCGCACCGCCGCGGCACGCTCCTTCGTGGTCAGCCGGTTGCCCTTGCGGAGCACGGTCGGGTAGTCGCCGGCGGCGTACTCCTCGGCCTCCTTGACCAGCGCCCGCAGCGACCGGCGCTTGACCTTGCCGTGGTAGTGCGCGATCGCGGCGTACGTCGGGAGGTAGAGCGCGTGCGCCCGGTCGTTGCGCTGCTTCTCGAAGTCCAGCGACGACAGGTCGAGCACGCTGGAGATCAGGATCAGGCCGTTGAGGTACATCCCGTGCCGGCTCTGCAGGTGCTCGGCGAGGGCGGCACCGCGCAGCGTGCCGTAGGACTCACCGGCCACGAACTTCGGCGACATCCAGCGCTTGTTGCGCGAGACCCAGATCCGGATCAGCTCGGCGACGGACTCGATGTCGCCCTGGTAGCCGTGGAACGGCTCCGGCTTGCTGCCCTCGACCACGCGTGAGTAGCCGGTCGACACCGGGTCGATGAAGACCAGGTCGCTCACGGCGAGCAGCGACTCCGGGTTGTCGGCCAGCTCGTACGGCGGCGGCAGCAGGTTGCCCGCGTCGCCCATCAGCACCCGGCGCGGGCCGAGCAGTCCCAGGTGCAGCCACACGCTGGAGCTGCCGGGACCGCCGTTGAACGCGAACGTCACCGGCCGCCGCTCGTCGTCGCCCTCGACCACGTAGGACGTGATCGACATCTCGGCCTTCGCCTTGAAGCCGGTGAACGTGCCGTCCTCGTAGACCTCGTCGCGCAGCACCACGCGGCCGGTGGTCGCGGTGTAGCGTCAGGATCCGCCGGCCGACCTTGAGCTCGTGCTCGGTGACGACGAGGTCGTCCTTCGGCTCGGCGGGCTTGGTCACCGCCTTCGGGTCCGCCTTGGGGTCGGTCTTTGGCTCAGTCGTCTCGCTCGTGTCGTCCGCCACCCGATCACCCTAGTCAGCGACGTCGGATGGTGTTCGAGGAGGCGCCTCAGCTGTCCGGTGGTCGAGCAGCGAGCGCCAGCGAGCGCTCTCCGTGGTCGAGATCCCACTCCCTCGCGGTTGCAGGTTGTGGGTGGTGGAATTACGCAGCCACGGGGAGGTACGGCGCGGGGTGCGGTCGGCTTCCGGGTTCGGCATGACGGTGGTTGGCCTCTCCGGTGGTCGAGCAGCGAGCGCCAGCGAGCGAGTGTCGAGACCAGTGCCTACGCGGTACAGGTCGGATCGGTGGGGTGGTGGAAATACGCAGCGACGGGGAGGGGTACGACGCGGGGTGGCGGTCTGCACCCGGCTGGCGCATGGCGGTGGGTCGCTCCGGTGGTCGAGCAGCGAGCGCCAGCGAGCGAGTGTCGAGACCACACTGCTGAGGGCTCCAGAAACTTTCGAAATACTTCTCCACAGCTGTCCGGAATGCCGCATTCCCGGTCCGGGACTGTCGGTGGTCGATGCCAGAATTCCCTGTATGACAACGGCATTCGACGACACCGGACAGCACCCGGTCACGTCCACGATCGCCGCCATCTCCCAACAGCTGCACGAGGTCGCCGACCTCGGGCTGTGGACCCTGCGCCCGGCCGAGACCGAGACCAACCTGACCGCCCTGGCCCAGCTGCGGCACCAGATCACCGAGCTCGAGCTCCGCCACGCCCACCACGCCGACCGCCTCGACCTCGGCGCTCAAGCCGGTGCCGCCGACACCGCAGCCTGGTGGGCCAACCAGACCCGGCAGACCAAACGCGACGCCAAACGTCGTCTCGCTCTCGCCAACGCGCTGGACCACGACCACGAGCCGGTCCAGGACGCGATGGCCGCCGGCCGGGTCTCCGAGGACCAGGCGGTGGTGATCGTCAAGGGCGTCGACGCGCTCCCGGTCGAGCACCGCCGCGAGGCGGAGAACCACCTGATCGGCCTTGCCGCCGAGCACGACCCGGTCGCACTGCGCCGGATCGCACACCACATCCTCGAAGTCGTCGCCCCCGAGATCGCCGAAGAACACCAGCTCAAAGCCCTGCAACGCCAAGAAGCGCTCGCCGAGGAAGCCTGCCGGTTCACCATCGCCGACGACGGCCACGGCCTGTGCCACGGCCGGTTCACCCTCCCGGCACCGGTCGGGGCGATGCTCAAGCAGGCGGTGCTCGCGATCAACTCACCCAAACACCGCCGCCACTCCGGCACCCCCAAGGGCTCGGGCACGCGTTCTGCGAGTACGTCACCCGCTACCCGATCGACCGGCTCCCCCAGGCCGGCGGCGTGGACGCCACGATCGTGGTCACCATGACCCTGGAGAACCTGCTCGGCGACAGCCACGACCCCGCGGTGTTGGACACCGGGGACCCGATCACCGCCGACCAGGCCCGCAAGCTCGCCTGCGAGGCCGGGATCATCCCGATGGTCCTGAGCTGGGAAGTCCAAGACCCTCGACCTCGGACGCCGCAAACGCCTCTACGACCGCTACCAGCGGATCGCGATCCGACACCGCGACCAGCACTGCACAGCACAAGGATGCGACTGGCCCGCAGCGATGTGCCACGTCCACCACAACACCCCCTGGAGCCGGGGCGGGAAGACCAACCTCGCCGACGGACGCCTGCTCTGCCCGCGGCACCACTCCTACGCACACTCACCCGAAGTACGAGATGAAGACCATCCCCAACGGACGCGTCGTCTTCAGCCGGACATGAGACCCCGCGACGTCACCCTCCGCAACGCAGACCCTTTGCGAAACTAGTCAGCATGGAGACCCTCTCGCGCAAGGAGTGACCCGGCGATGCTGGGTGAGCATGCGGTTGTGCTGGGCGCCAGCATGGCTGGCTTGATGGCCGCCCGGGTGCTTGCCGACTGCTACGAACGGGTGACCCTCGTCGAGCGAGATCACCTGCCGTCACCGGGCCAGACGCGCAAGGGTGTGCCCCAGGCGCGTCACGCGCACCTGCTGCTGCCGAGGGGTGGGGAAGTCATCGGAGACCTCTTCCCCGGCCTCCTGGACTCCCTGGTCCGCGAGGGAGTCCCGGTGACCGGTGAAGCGCGACAGTTCCAGTTGACGTTCGGTGGCCACCTGCTGGCGCAAGATCACGACACCACCTTTCCCGCGACGTACCAGGTGAGCCGAGCGCTGCTCGAGGGCCGAGTCCTCGAGCGGCTCCGGGACTGGCCAGGGGTCGAGGTGCTCGAAGGGTATGACGTCGTGGGCCTGGCCAGCGACGCCGCCCGGGCTCCCGACGAGGCCGCCGACCACCCGGCCGAACGGGTCACCGGGGCGCGGGTCCAGCGTCGATCCGATGGGGAGGCAAGCACCCTCCAAGCCGACCTGGTGGTGGCCGCCACAGGACGCGGAAGTCGCGCTGGTCACTGGCTGGAGGCATTGGGCCACGAAAGACCCATCGAGGAGGAGCTGCAGGTCGACTTGATGTACGTCAGCTGCCTGTTGAAGATGCCGAGCGACGCACTGGGGCCCGTGCGGAACATCCTCACCGGGCCGGTACCCGAGCGGCCCACGGCCATCGCGCTGTGCGCACAGGAGAATGACACCTGGATCCTGACCGTGTCCGGCTACGCCGGACACCACCCGCCCACACAGTGGCCCGAACTCGTCGCCTCCCTGCGCACCTGGGTACCGGAGTCGGTCGTCACCGTGATCGAGGGTTCGGAACGACTGACACCCGTGCGCACCCATCGGTACCCAGCCAGCCTCAGACGCCGGTACGACAAGCTCGCCCGCTTCCCGCGCGGCTTCCTCGTGATCGGCGACGCCGTGTGCAGCTTCAACCCGATCTACGGACAGGGCATGACAGTGGCAGCGCTGGAGGCACAGGTGCTCCGGGACTGTCTGAGAGCCGGCACCGACAGGCTGGCGCGACGGTTCTTCAAGGAGATCAGCAAACCCAGCGGCGTCGCCTGGCAGCTGGCCACCGGTGGTGACCTCGCGCTCCCGATCGTCCCCGGCCCTCGCCCCCTGCTGGTCAGGGTGCTCAACACGTATGTCGACCGCGTCCAGGCAGCCGCAGAGCAGAACCCGGCCGTGGCGACCACGTTCATGCGCGTGACATCCCTGCTGGACCCGCCCTCGCGGCTGTTGGCTCCCACGACCGTGGTCAAAGTGGTGGCCGCGCGGCGTCACCGAGGCCCACGAGCGGGGTGACGGGCGCTGGTGCAAGGTCCCGAGGAATCGGTCGCGTTCCGGCTCTGGCCGCCGGTGGCGATCGGCGCGCCCCTGCTCGTCGGCTGGCTGGCCACGGAGCTCTGGGGTGACCCGATCGACATCGGCGGGTGGCGGGTTCCGCTCGGCTGGGCGCTGGTGCTGTTCTTCGTCGGGTGGAACGGGTGGTCGCTGTGGCTGTTCCGCCGGCACGAGACCGGGCTGCTGCCGGGGCAGGCGTCGCACGCGATGATCGAGGAGGGGCCGTACCGCCGCTCCCGCAACCCGTTGTACGTCGGTCTGCTCGCGCTCTACCTCGGGCTGGCGTTGTTGGCACCCACGTTGTGGGGGCTCGTGCTGTTCCCGGCCGCGGTGCTGCTCGTCCTGCTGGGGCGCGATCCGCCCCGAGGAGCGGTTCCTCCACGAGCGCTTCGGTAGGCCATACGACGAGTACGCGCGGCGGGTGCGCCGCTGGCTGTGAGGTGCTCAGCGGGGGAAGCGGGTGGTGCGCTCCAGCTCGTTGAGGTCGAGGTGGTTGCGCATGTACTGCCGGGTCGGGTCGACCGGTGGGACGTACTCCCACGGCGTCACCACACCGACCCGGAGGGCGGCGTTGACCAGCCGGCGCCGGGCCTGGTCGTCGACCACGTCGTCGTACAGCGCGTCGAGGTCCCAGCGCTCGGCGACCTCGGCCCGCAGTGCCTTGAGCCGCACCGCCCAGTCGGAGTCCTCGGCGAGGTTGACCCGCTCCAGGGGGTCGTTCGCGAGGTCGTACAGCTGGTCGGGGTCGACCGGCGAGTGGACGTACTTGAGGTCACCGCGCCTGATCATCACGATCGGCGCGATCGCCCCCTCGCCCATGTACTCGCCGACCACCTCGCGCTCCACCGGCGCCACGCCGTTGGGACCTCGGCACAGGTCGAGAAGCGAGCGCCCGGCCAGCGGGTCGACGCTCGGCGGCACGCCCTGGCCAGCGAGCTCGACGATGGTCGGCAGCACGTCGACCAGGGACACCGGATCGGACACCCGCTTGGGCGTGAACCGCGTGGGTGCGCTGACGATCAGCGGAACCCTGGCGGAGCCCTCGAAGAAGTTCATCTTGTACCAGAGACCGCGCTCGCCGAGCATGTCGCCGTGGTCGGCGAGCAGCACCACGATCGTGTCGTCGGTCATGCCCAGCGCGTCGAGGGTGCCGGTCAGCTTGGCGGTCCACTCGTCGAGGTAGGAGATGTTGCCGTAGTACGCCCGCCGCGCACGTCGTACGTCGTCGGAGGTGATCTCGACCTCGTCCATGGCGCTGACCTGGCGCAGCCGCAGCGTGTGCGGGTCGGCCGGGACGTCGTCGGATCCCAGCGTGGGCAGGGGAATCTCCGCGCCCTCGTAGAGATCCCAGTACTTGCCACGGGTCACGTAGGGGTCGTGCGGGTGGGTGAAGCTCACGACCAGCAGCCACGGCCGTTCGTCGTCCTGTCGCGCCAGGTCGTGCAGGGCGCGGACCCCCTGGTGGCCGACCTCGTCGTCGTACAGCAGCTGGTTGGTGACCTCGGCGACCCCGGCCGTCGTGACCGAGTCCATGTTGTGGAACCACCAGTCGACGCGCTCGTCGGGCTGCAGCCAGTTGGGCGTCCACCCGAAGTCGGCCGGGTAGATGTCCGTGGTGCGTCGCTCCTCGAAGCCGTGGAGCTGGTCGGGCCCGACGAAGTGCATCTTGCCGTCGAGCACCGTGCGGTATCCCGCGATCCGCGCGTAGTGCGCGAAGGTCGGGATGGTGCTCGCGAGGTAGGCCGCGTTGTCGTAGCCGCGCGTCGCCGAGGGCAGCTGGCCGGTCATCATGCAGTAGCGGGCCGGGGTGCAGAGCGGGCTGTTGGAGTACGCCGCGTCGAACACGACGCCAGTGCGCGCCAGCCGGTCGATGGCGGGTGTCTGGGTGACCGGATTGCCGTAGCAGCGCAGGGCAGTCGGTGCGACCTGGTCGAACATCACGACCAGGACGTTGGGGCGCACAGCGGGTGACGCGTCGTACACATCCCGAGTGTGACACCCACTACCCCAGTCGCCGCGCCAATCCCGACGCGCGTTGCACCGTGCGCGCCACGGCGGCCCGCACCGACTCCTCCGTGCCGATCACGCGGACCTTGTCCTGGGCCCGGGTGACGGCGGTGTAGAAGAGCTCGTGGGTGAGCAGTGGCGAGTCGTCGGGGGGCATCACGACGCTCACCTCGCGGGCCTGCGAGCCCTGCGACTTGTGCACCGTCATCGCGTGGACGGTCTGCACGCCGGCCATCCGGGTGGTCGCGAACTCCTTGAGCCCGTCGGCACCGGGGACGACGACGCGCAGCCGGCCGTCGACCAACCGGACGGTCACGCCGAGGTCACCGTTGTAGAGGCCCTGGCCGTAGTCGTTGGCGGTGACCAGCACCGGGCGTCCGGCGTACCACTCGTCGTAGTGGGTGACCCCGGTGCGATCGGCGACCAGCCGCTCGACCTGGCGGTTCCAGCCGGTGACGCCGTAGGGGCCCTCGCGGTGGGCGCACAGCAGCCGGTGCTGGTCGAGAGCGTCGACTGCGGCCTGGGCGTCGCCCGCCTCCGCTGCGAGACGTACGGCGAGCGCGGCCTCGGTGACCGTCGCCCGGAACGCCGCCATCGCGCGCTCGTCGGACGGGTCGACCAGCTCGACGTCGCCACCGGAGCGCAGGACCTCGACCACCCGGTCGGCGTCGTCGCCGCGAAGCGCCTCCGCGAGCTCGGCGATGCCGCCGCCGAACCGGTGTGCCGTCGTGCAGCGCGGCCACCGGGGACGTCCGAGCGCCGGCCGAACCCGTCGACCAGGTCGGCGAGCACGGCACCCGCCTCGACCGAGGCGAGCTGGCCGGGGTCGCCGACCAGCACCAGGCGGGCGTCGGGGCGCACCGCCTCGAGCAGCCGGGCCATCATCGTCAGCGACACCATCGACGTCTCGTCGACCACGACCACGTCGTGGGGCAGCCGGTTGCCGCGGTCGTGCCGGAAGCGGGTGCTCGCTGTCGGGTCGCCAGCCGAGCAGCCGGTGCAGGGTCGACGCCTGGAGCTCGCCGAGGCGGGCCTGGTCGGCCGTGGGCAGTGCGCGGGTCTCGGCGTCCACGGACTCCTGGAGCCGGGCCGACGCCTTGCCGGTCGGGGCGGTCAGCGCGATCCGGAGCCGACGCGACCCGCCGCTCTGCGAGCTCGGCCTGCTCGGCCAGCAGCGCGAGCAGGCCGGCGACCGTGGTGGTCTTGCCGGTGCCGGGTCCACCGGTGAGCACGGTGGTCCAGCGCTCCGCCGCGGCGCGGGCGGCGGTCGCGCTGCTCGTCGTAGCCGGCGTCCGGGAAGACCCGCAGCACCCCGGCGTCGAGCGGCGGCCGTCGTCGACCTCCGGCGCGGGGCGAGCGAGACGGGCGAGCAGGTCGTCGCAGACCTGGACCTCCTCGCGCCAGTAGCGGTCGAGGTAGAGCAGCCCGTTGTCGACCCGGAGCACCCGCTCGCCGACCAGCGGGCTGCGCTCGCGACCGTCGCCTGCCAGGCCACGGACGTCGGGCCAGGGCAGCGCCGCGGCGTCGCCTCGAGCGGCAGGTCGGCCACCGTCGCCAGGTCGACGCAGGTCGATCCCTGCCGGACCGCGCGCACGGCGAGCGCGGTCGCGAGCAGGACCTGCGGCGTCGGCTCTCGCCGGTCATCGCCCGAGCCGGCGGGCGACGTGGACGTCGGCGGCACCGAGCACGTCGGCACGGTTGAACGTCGGCGAGCAGGCCCGTCGGCGCGCAGCGCCAGCCGCCGGTCGTGCCCATCCTCGATCGATCGAGCGTCGACGGTCACGCGGTCACCATCCCGGCCAGCAGGTCGGACAGCTCGACCACCATCGCGGCCGGCGGCTGCCACGCGAAGACCCCGCACGGCTGACCGTCGACCACCGGGGTGTCGGGACCGCACATGCCGCGGACGTAGAGGTAGAGGATGCCGCCGAGGTGGAGCTCCGGGTCGTAGCCGGGGAGCCGCCAGCGCAGGTAGCGGTGCAGCACGACGGAGTACAGCAGGGCCTGCAGCGGGTAGTGCGAGTGCAGCATCGCCTCGGTCATCAGCGCCGGCGTGTAGTCGAGCGCGGTGAGCGGCCGGTCGGGGTCGCCGAGCTTGTTGGTCTTGTAGTCGACGACGACGAACCGGTCGCCGGCGCACCCGCAGCACCACGTCGATCGAGCCGCTCAGGTAGCCGCGCAGCAGCTGCCCGCCGAGCGCCGGCGACTCCAGCCGGTCGGCGTACGCCGCGCATCGGGTCGTCGGCGGCGAGGTGGCGGCGCAGCACGTCGGCCACCGCCCGCAGCTGGACGTCGGGCAGGTCGCGGCTCGGGACGGTCGCCGCCGACCAGCGGGAACTCGAAGTCGAGCTCGCGCAGCCGGTCGCCGAGCGGGATGTCGGCCAGGGTGAGGTCGTCGGCCAGCGGGCCGAGCGGCGTGTGCTGCATCGGGACCAGCGCCTCGGCCAGCTCGTCGGCGGCGGCGTCGACCGACCACCAGCGCAGCTGCTCGTCGACGTGGTGGCGCAGCTCGGCGCGCAGGTCGGCCGCCTGCGGGTCGGCGTGCTCGAGCACCGCGTGGACCAGTGAGCCGAACGTCGCGCCGGCGGGCAGGTCGGCCATCGGCGAGACGATCCCGGTGGTCGAGCCGGTCGAGGCCCGTGGCCCCGTGGTCTCGACAGTCCTCGACCGCCGTGCTGTCCTCGTCGACCGTGCCCGGCACCTCCGGCTCGACCTCGACCGCCGTGCTCGCCAGCTGCTCCTCGGCCCGGATCAGCCCGGAGTACGACGTGCGCCGCCAGTCGGTGTCGATCGTGCGCATGAAGCGGCGGACGTCGAGCGGCCCGGCGGACGCGCGTGCGGTCGAGAGCCGGCGCCGGCGCCGGGCGTCGCCAGTCTCGAGCGACGAGCGCGCCGGCCTCCTGCCAGGCCGTGAGGGCGGCCGAGCGCCTCGAAGTCGGTCGGCACCTGCACCCGGTCGGGCACCGTGGCCTCCCCCGCAGTCCGGCCGAACAGCAGCCGGCTGAGGCCGGAGTGGGCGGCGTTCTGGCTGGGCCCCCACCAGGTCACGACCTGCGACTGGGCACGGGTCAGCGCGACGTAGGTCAGCCGCAGCTCCTCGCCGGCGTCCTCGGCCCGCGCCCGCCGCGGCGGCCTCGGGCGACGCCGGCGAGGTCGAGCCGTCGGGCGCCGGTCTCGTCGTGGTAGAGCAGCTCGGACGGCTCGGGGACGTAGCAGTCGAAGACGTGGGGCAGGTAGACGACCGGGTACTGCAGTCCCTTGCTGCCGTGGATGGTGAGGATCTGTACGGCGGCCGCATCGGTGTCGAGCCGGCGGGTGCGCTCCGTCGACGCGACCGCCTCCCGGCGCTCGGCGCGGAACCACTCGAGCAGCGCGGGCAGCCCGAGCCGCTGCCGGCGCGCGGTCTCGTGCAGCAGCTGGCCGAGGTGGTCGAGGTCGGTCATCAGCCGTTCGCCGTCGGGGCGGCGCGAGCACCCGGCCCGGCAGGCCGGCGGCCGTGACCGCCTCGTGCACCGCGGCCACGCCGCGGGTGCGGAACAGGTCGAGCCAGCCGCGAACCCGCTCGGCCACCCGGTCGGCGAGCGCGTCACCTCCGGCGTCGAGGGACTGCGGCGGTCTCGCCGACGAACGAGGTCAGCGCCACGGCCCGCACCCGGGTGGTGCGCTGCTGCTCCAGCGCCTCGAGCAGCGTGAGCCACTCGTCGGCCGCCTTGGCTCAGCATCACGCTGCTGCCACCGCCGACCACCGACGGGATCCCGTGGGCAGAGCGCGGCCCGGATCGGCTCGACCCGCTTGACGCTGGAGCAGGAGCAGCGCGACGTCGCCGGCGCCAGCGGCCGCCCGTCGTACGTCGCGCCGGAGCCGAGCAGCCGCGCCACGTCGGCCGCGAGATCCTTCGCGATCGTGCTCGCGCAGCTCGTCGATCCGGACCGTGCCGTCGCGTGCCGGTCGGGAAGTCGGCCGCCCGGAGCTGACGCAGCCGCAGCGGGTGCGCCGACCGGGTGCGCCGACCAGCCGGCTCCGCCGGTGGTGGGCCTCGACGTCGAGCACCGTGATCTCGCGGGTCGCCGAGCGCGGCGCCGCGGGTCAGCACCTGGAGCGCGTCGACCAGCGGCGGCGTCGCTGCGCCAGTTGGTGGCGAGGGTGTGCCGGGTGCGTGGCGGTGCCGGCAGCGCGGAGGTAGGTGACCACGTCGCCGCCGCGGAAGGCGTAGATCGCCTGCTTCGGGTCGCCGATCAGGACCAGCGTGGCGTGCGTCGCTGAACGCACGGTCGAGGACGTCCCACTGCACGGGGTCGGTGTCCTGGAACTCGTCGACCAGCACCACCTCCCAGCGCTGCCGCATCCGCTGCCGGGCCGGGTGCGTCGTCGGCCTCGAGCGCGTCGGCGAGCCGGCTCAGCAGGTCGTCGTAGGAGAGGACGCCGCGGCGGTGCTTGCGGCGTTCGACCTCGCGCCGGACGGCGGAGGGCGAAGTCCGACCCGGAGCGGCCGCGTCGGTGCCCGGCGCGGCGTCGAGCGGGGCCAGCGCCGCCTGCGGGTCGCCGACCGCGGCCCGGGCCAGCTGGAGGGCGACGGCCCGACCGAACGGCGGCTCGCTCGGCGCGACGACCCGAACCGCGCAGGTAGAGGTCGTCGGTCACCTCGACCACCAGGTCGTCGAGGCTCTCGACCAGCTCGGCGCGCGAGTCGGTGTCGCCGGCGACCCCGAGCGAGCGCAGCACCAGCTGGCAGAACTGGTGGGTGGTGGCGATGGTGGCGCCGTCGAACCCGGCCAGCGCGTCGGTGATCCGCTTGCGACGCTGCGGGACGTCGGCGCTCGCCAGGTGGGTGAGCAGCGCGTCGGACGGGTCGACCGAGGCCGGGTCGGCGAGGGCCCGCTCGGCGGCGACCAGCTGCTCGCGGACCCGCTCGCGGAGCTCCTGGCTGGCGGCCCGGCCGAAGGTGATCACCAGCATCTGGTCGAGGGTGGCGACGCCCTCGGCGACGTAGCGGGCGACCAGCGCCCCGACCGTGTAGCGTCTTGCCGGTGCCGGCGCTCGCCTCGAGCACCGTGGTGGCCGCGTCGGCGGGCAGCGGTCCGAGGATGTCGAACGGCGTGGGGGCGCTCATCTTGGGGTGGCTCATCGCTTGCCCCGCTGGAGCATCGGCTGCCAGAGCCGCATCGCGAGGGCGCCGAGCCGGGTGTCCTCGCCGTCGCGCTCCTCGCCCGGGCGGGGGTCGCCGAGCAGGACGTCGAGGGGAGCGTCGGTGCCCCACACCGCGACGTGGGCGGCGTCGTCGTTCTCGCCGGGGAAGCGCTGCGAGAGCCACTTGAACTCGGCGTCGCGGCGGACCGCGACGTCGTTGCCTGGCGCGGCGCCGCGAGGCCCAGGCGTGGGCCGTGCGCAGCGGGAGCGGCAGCGGCGCGCACATGCCGGCGTCGTACATCGCCACCAGGTCGCGCAGCAGGTCGGTCGCGTCGTCGACGCGCGGCGAACGCGACCCGGGCGACCGCCTCGTCGGGGGCACCGTGGCGACCCTTCTCGCCGCGGCCGATCGCCCCGGCCGACCAGGAGCGGCCGGGATGGGTGGCGCACAGGGCGAGCAGCGGGATCCAGGCCTCGAGCCACTGGCGCGGCCCGAGCCGCGAGAAGGTGGCGATGACCACCCGGTCGCCGTAGAGGCCGGTGACCGTGCCGCGGAGCCGGCGGCCGCCACCGAGGTCGACGTCGACGTCGACCGCGCGCGGCTCCTGCCCCTGGGTGACCGACTCGACCATCTCGGCGACCGGCGCCGCGTCGTCGGTGAGCCGCTGCCCGAGCCGCCAGCCGAGCCGACCCGGCGGCAGCACCCCGCGCCGCCACTCGGTGGCGAGGGCCTGGTCGGTGGTGCGGCCGCGGAGCAGGTCGCGCAGCAGCCGGTCGCCCACGCCCCACTGCTCGAGGTTGTCGAGCTCGACCGGCAGTCCGTCGGCGACCTCCTCGCCCTCGTCGAGCTGGGCGACGCCGAGCCGGTCGCGCAGGAACGCGCGCACCGGGTGCCGGAAGAAGCCGACCAGGGAGGCGAGCTCGAGGTCGGCGGCGTGGCTGCGGTGGCAGCTCGGCGGTCGGCCAGCGAGCCGACCGCGACCCGGGGCTCCGGCGGCGGCCCGGGCTCCCGCGAGCGCGGCGCGGTCGAAGGAGAACGGCGCGGGCGGCCGGAGGTTGCGCGCGGTCGAAGGCCTGGAGCGGGTGCTCGACCAGCGCGTGCGCGCGGCCGTCGGCGGCGGTGTCGTCGAGGGCGTCGAGCAGCTCGCCGAGGGGGACGGCGGGCGGGCGGCGCTGGCCGGTGGTCTCGTTGAAGCCGCTGTAGGTGACCACCAGTCGTTCGCGGGCGGCCAGCATCGCGTCCAGCAGGAGCTGCCGGTCCTCGCTGCGCAGGTCGCGCTCGCCGGTGAGCGGGTCGCGGGCGAGGACGTCGTCGCCGTCGACGGCCGGGGCGCGCGGGAACACGCCGTCGTCGAGACCGAGCAGGCACACGACGCGGTGCGGCACCGAGCGCATCGGCACCATCGTGCAGACGGTGAGCGTGCCGGTGCGGAAGTTGGCCCGGGTCGGCTGGCCGGCCAGCCGCTCGGCCATCAGGGCGCGGACGTCGGGGAGCCGCAGCTCGAGGGTGCCGCCGACGGCGCCTCGCGTCGCCGGCGAGTGCGGCCAGCTCGCGCTGCACCTGGCCGGTCTGCCACTCGTCACCACGCGCGACGGCGGTGAGGGCGTCGAGGCCCTCGCGCAGGGTGTCGAGCCAGTGGTCGACGGGGTGGCTGCCGCTCAGCCGGTCGGTGACGTCCCTGCAGCCGGTCGAGGAGCTCGGCGAGCCGGCCGGCCAGCTCGATGCTGGTGGACCCGACGTCGTCGAGCGGCAGCGTGGTGCCGATCCAGCCCGGGCCGTCGGCCTGCGCGTCGTCGGACATCGCCACGCCGGCGAGCACCCGGTCGAGGCCGAAGCGCCAGGTGTTCTGGACGTAGCCGTCGAGCCCGTACGGCGCCCGGTGCCGCTCGTCGTAGGCCCAACGGACGCCGGCCTGCTCGACCCAGCCGGTGATCGTCTCGAGGTCGTTGTCGGCCAGACCGAAGCGGCGGCGCACCGGGTCGGCAGCGACCAGGTCGAGCACGGCACTCGCCTCGGCACGGCCACCAGCGAGGTCGAGCAGCGTGCCCAGCACCGCGAGCAGCGGGTTGGTCTGGGTCAGCGCCCGGTCGGCGAGGCGCACCTGGAGGAGCTGGCCGGGGTGGCCGCCGGCGACGGCCGGACCCATGCCGAACGCCGCCTCGACCAGCGGGGCGTAGGCCTCGATGTCGGGGCACATCACCAGGATGTCGCGCGGCTCGAGCGTGGTGTCGTCGGCCAGCAGCCCGAGCAGCACCTCGCGCAGCACCTCGACCTGGCGGGCCGGGCCGTGGCACGCGTGCACCTGCACGGTGCGGTCGTCGACGTCGAGGACCCGGCCGGCCGGGTCGGACGGTGGTGTTGGCCGCGATGTCGGCCTGGAGCCAGGACAGCAACGACCCTCGCTGATCGAGCCTGTCGAGATCCGGTCTCGACAGGCTCGGTCTCGCAGGCTCGGTCTCGACAGGCTCGACCACCGGTAGATGCACCAGCAGCGTGCGCTCGAGCTCGCGCACGTCGCGGCCGAGCGACGCGAGCAGCGGGTGGCCGGCCTGCAGGTGGGAGGTGTCGTCGCGGCGCGGCACGGCCCCGGCCAGCGCGGTCAGCGAGCGCCAGAGCGCGTCGGACGGGTGCGGCAGCCACACGTGCACGTCGCGGTGCTCGCCGAGCGCCGCCAGCAGCTCGACCTCCGTGACCGCGATCCGGGTGTGGCCGAACAGCGAGAACCGTGGCGGCAGGTCGGCCGCGTGCGGTCCGGCGCGCAGCTCGTCGAGCACGCGGGCATGGCGCACGACCGGGCTGGGCGCGCCCGACGGCCGCCACCAGCCGTCGCCAGAGCTCGGGCTGCCAGAGCAGGTCGGGGTCGATCGGGCGCCCGCGCCATCGCTGTCGATGCCCGCCTCCCAGTCCGACAGGAGCCGCGGCCGCTGCACGGCGTACGACGCGAACAGCCGGGCCAGCCGCCGGGCGACCGCGTAGCGGCGGCCCTGCCGCAGCTCGCCCTCCTCGCCGGTCTGCCCGTGGCCGAGGTGCGCGCCGAGCGTGCGGCACCACTCCTCGCCGGCGCTGGCGTCGACCACCCCGAGCAACGGCCAGACCAGCGCATCGGGCGACCACGGGTCGTCGTCACCCCCCTCATGACGGAGTCCCGTGACCTCGGCGACCAGCGTCCGCGGCGAGCGGAACGTGACCCCGGCGCACACGCCGTCGTCGGCCGTCGCCGCGGCCGAGCCGGTGGGAGAGCCGCTGGCTCAGCCAGCGCTCGACCCCGCGCGCCGGCACGAGCACGAGCTCCTGCGCGAACGGGTCGTCCGGCGGTGTCGCGAGCAGGGTGCCGAGCGCCTCGGCGAGCTGGTCGGCGCGGGGCGCACGGTGGAGCCGGAGGGTCACGTCAGCGGCTCGTCACGGGTGAGCTCATGGGGACTGACCCTAGGGGGAGACGCCGACAGGTGTCCGGATCAGGTGGGCTTCTCGGAGATCCCCTGGTCGGCCAGCGCCCGGATCGCCGGCAGCTGCGCCAGAGCGTTGACCAGCAGCGAGAACCCGAAGAGGGCGATGCCCCAGCCCGGGTGCCCCGCGGCCGACAGGCCGATCGAGGTGAGGGTGAACACCAGCACCTTCACCACCGGCCGCACGACCGGCCCGCCGTACCGTGCCTTCGGGGCGGCGAACAAGAACCAGACCACCACCACGACCAGCGGCATCAGCACTGCGAGCAGCACGCCACCGGCGTACTCACCCCAGACGCCGGCCGCAACCATCGCCAGCAGCTCGTCGAGGAAGACCAGCGCCAGCACGGTCCACCCGAAGGCGTCCACCGGTCAGCCCAGCGCCCTGGCCGCGGCACGGCCCGCCGTCCGGCCGGAGAAGATGCAGCCGCCGAGGAACGTGCCCTCGAGTGCGTTGTAGCCGTGCACGCCACCACCGCCGAAGCCGGCCACCTCGCCTGCGGCGTAGACGCCGGGCAGCGGCTCGCCCGACGCCTGCAGCACCCGTCCGTCGAGATCGGTGTGCAGCCCGCCCAGGGTCTTGCGGGTCAGGATGTTGAGCCGGACGGCGATCAGCGGCCCGGCCTTCGGGTCGAGGATCCGGTGCGGCGACGCGGTGCGCACGAGCCGGTCGCCCTTGTAGCGCCGGTGCTGCTGGAGGAACGTGATCTGCGTGTCCTTGGTGAACGGGTTCGAGCAGCTCGCGGTCGCGCTGCTCGATCGTCCGCCGCAGGGAGACCTCGTCGATCAGGTCGGAGCCGGTGAGCCGGTTCATGCCCGGCGACCAGGTCGCCGAGGTTGTCGGCGACCACGAAGTCCTCGCCGTGCTCCTTGAACGCCTCGACCGGTCCCGGCGCGCCGGGCTTCACCCGCGACAACGTGAGCCGGATGTCCTTGCCGGTGATGTCGGGGTTCTGCTCCGACCCCGACAGCGCGAACTCCTTCTCGATGATCTTCTGCGTGAGCACGAACCAGGAGTAGTCGTAGCCGGTACGCAGGATCGCGCCCAGCGTGCCGAGGGTGTCGAAGCCGGGCAGGTACGGCGCCGGGAAGCGCTCGCCCGTCGCGGACAGCCACAGCGACGACGGCCCGGGCAGGATCCGGATGCCGTGGTTCTCCCAGATCGGGGCCCAGTTGCGCAGGCCCTCGGTGTAGTGCCACATCCGGTCGGGGTTGATGATCTGGCCGCCGGCCGCCTCGGTGATCTCCTGCATCCGGCCGTCGACGTGGGCCGGCACGCCGGCCAGCATCCGCTCCGGCGGCGCGACCGAGGCGGTCGACCGGCCACTGCCGGCGCACCTTCGCGTGGTCGCCGCCGATCCCGCCCGAGGTCACGATCACGGCCTGCGCGTCGTACGCGAACTCGGCGACCTGGTCGCGGTTGGTCGCCCGGCCGCGGTCGGCGCCGTCGGCGGCCAGCACCGCGCCGCGGACACCGGTCACCACGCCGTCGGACACGACCAGGTCGTCCACCCGGTGCCGGAACCGGAACGTCACCAGTCCGTTCTCGGCCAGCCTCGCGCACCCGGCGCTCGAACGGCTCGACCACCCCGGGGCCGGTGCCCCAGGTGAGGTGGAACCGCGGCACCGAGTTGCCGTGCCCGCCCGCCCGCCCGTCGCCGCGCTCGGCCCACCCGACCACCGGGAAGATCCGCACCCCCTGGTCGTGCAGCCACTGCCGCTTCTCGCCGGCCGCGAAGTCGACGTACGCCTCGGCCCACTGTCGCGGCCAGTGGTCGGTCTCGCGGTCGAACTGGGCGCTGCCCATCCAGTCCTGGAGCGCCAGCTCGTGGGTGTCGCGGATGCCGAGGCGACGCTGCTCCGGCGTGTTCACGAGGAACAGTCCGCCCAGAGACCAGAACGCCTGCCCGCCCAGGGACTGCTCGCCCTCCTGGTCGAGCAGGAGCACCTTCTTGCCCGCGTCGGCCAGCTCCGCCGTCGCGACCAGTCCGGCCAGGCCCGCTCCGACGACGATCACGTCTGTGTCCATGCCTGGATCCTGCCTCAGATCAGGATGTTGCGCCCGGGTCAGACCCGCCCACCGGTCGTCGAGCCGGACAGCCGCTGCGACAGGTAGATCGGCATGATCGAGGCCAGGATCAGGCAGCTGCCGACCACGTTGACCACGGGCGACTGGCTGGGCCGGAACAGGTTGCGGTTGATCCAGAGCGGCAACGTGTCGATGCCGGCGCCGGCGGTGAACGTGGTCACGATGATCTCGTCGAAGCTCAGCGCGAACGCCAGCAGGCCGCCGGCCAGCAGGGCCGTGCGCAGGAACGGGAACGTCACCAGCCGGAAGGTGGTCCAGCGCGAGGCACCGAGGTCCATGGAGGCCTCCTCGATCGAGCCGCCGAGCTGGTTGAGCCGCGCCCGCACGTTGTTGAACACCACGACCACGCAGAACGTGGCGTGGGCCACGACGAGGGTGAAGTAGCCGAGCTGGATGCCGAGCATCACCTCGAACGCGTTCTTCAACGCCATCCCGGTGACGATGCCGGGCAGGGCGATCGGCAGGATCACCAGCAGGGACAGGGAGTTGCGCCCGAAGAAGCGGTACCGCGACAGACCGAACGCGAGCAGCGTCCCGAGGAACAGGGCGAGTCCCATCGCCAGCAGGCCGACCTGGACACTGACGCCGACGGCGTGCAGCGCGCCGCCGCTGCTCCAGGCGTCACCCCACCAGTGCAGCGTGTACGACGGGGGTGGCCAGCCGAACGTCTTCGAGGAGCTGAAGGAGCTGATCACGACCACGGCGAGCGGGGCATAGATCACCACCAGCACCAGCATCGACCGCGGTCGCCAACAGCGCCCGGCTGAACCTGCTCAGGGTCATCGCGCCGTCCTCACCACTGGCCTCACAACCGGTCCAGGGCGCCGGTGCGTCGCACCAGCAGCATGTAGACCGCCATCACCGCCACCGAGAGCGTCGCGGTCGCCGCCGCGATCGGCAGGTCGAGCGTCTGCTGGGCGTAGATCAGGTTGCCCAGCATCTGCGACGTGCCGCCGACGATGTTGACGCTGATGTAGTCGCCGAGACTCAGCGAGAACGTGAAGATCGAGCCCGCGATCACGCTCGGCAGGATCGCCGGCCAGACCACCGAACGGAACGTCCGCCAGGGCCGGCCGCCGAGGTCCTCGGACGCCTCCAGGTGCGAGTCCGGCACCCGCTCGAGCCCGGCGTACACGGGCAGGATCATGAACGGCAGCCACAGGTAGGACAGCGTCATGACCACCGCGACCAGACCCAGGCCCGGGCTGCCGCCGAAGGTGTGCTCGAACACCCCGTCCTTGATCACCAGCAGCCGCCAGGCGTACGCCTTGATCAGGTAGCTCGCCCAGAGCGGCATCAGGCACGCCACGACCAGCAGCTTCGCGACCCGGGGTCGAGCCACCTTGGCCATGTAGAACGCGATCGGCAGCGCCAGCGTGAGGTCGATCAGGGTCACCGCGGTCGCGACCAGCACGGTGCGCAGCAGCACGTCGCGGTAGAGCGGTTCCGTGAGCAGCGACCGTGAAGTTGTCGAGGGTCCAGATGCGCACCACCTCGGCCGTGAACGAGTCCTGCGTCCAGAGACTCGTGAGCAGCAGGGCCGCCAGCGAACCGAGGTAGACGACCAGCAGCCAGGTCAGCGGCGCGCCCAGCACCCCCGCCAGTCGCAGGCGGGGGTGCCGGTGGAGGTAGCCGGCCCCGGGCGTGGTCACCGAGGGGTCAGCCCTTGATCTCCAGCCACTTCTTCGTCCACTCGGCGTAGTCGGTGCAGGTCACGTCGCGGCCGTCGAGGCACTGCTTGATCGGCGTCGTCCAGTAGTGGAGCTGCGCGGCGTACGCCGCGTCGGCCGCGTGGTAGCCGTCGCAGAACGACTTGTCGCTGGTCTGCTGGCACGCCTTGAGGTTGGCCGGCGCCTCGCCGAAGTACTCCGCCACCTGGGCGTTGACCTTCGGCGAGATGACGTAGTCCATCCACTTGTAGGCACAGTTGGGATGCGCCGACTTGGCCGCGACCATCCAGGTGTCCGACCAGCCGGTCGACCCCTCGTCCGGGAGCACCGCGCCGACCGGTGTCTCGTCGTTGGTCAGGTTCGCGATCACCTGCCAGGTCGTCCCGATCACCGACGAGCCGCTCTTGAAGGCGCTGACCTCCTTGGTGTAGTCGCTCCAGTACTCGCTGACGTTGAGCCTTCTGCTTCTTCAGCAGCGCGACCGCGGCGTCGAGCTGCTTGGCGTCGAGCGCGTAGGGATTCTTGATCCCGAGGTCGGGCTGGTGCTTCATCAGGTACAGCGCCGCGTCGGCGATGTAGATCGGCGAGTCGTACGCCGTGACCTTGCCCCGCGTACGTCGCCCGCGTCGTCGAAGACCGCCGACCAGGACGTCGGCGCGGTCTTCACGTCCTTCTTGCGGTACATCAGCAGGTTGGCGCCCCAGCCGTGCGGGATGCCGTACATCTGCCCCTTGACCGAGTTGAACTTCTGGTCCTTCAGGAACGGCGCCGACGTCGGCGTAGTTCGGCACCAGGTCGGTGTTGACCGGCGCGACGTCACCGGAGGCGATCAGCCGCAGGGTGGCGTCGCCCGAGGCGGACACCACGTCGTACTGGCCGCCCTTCATCAGGTTGACCGCCTCGTCGGAGGTGTTGAAGTACTTGACCGTCGCCTTGCACCCCGTCTCCTTCTCGAACGGCGTGACCCAGTCGACCGTCTTGTCGGTCGAGCCGTCCTCGGCGTACCCGGGCCAGGCCAGGATGCTGACCTTTCCCTCTCCCTTGCCGACGCTCTTCTGCATCGGGACGTCCGGGGGCTTGAACCCCTGTGTGCCCGGCGCGTCGCCGCCGCTACTGCCCGAGCCTGCGCAGCCGCTGAGCGCGGTCGCCGCGACCGCGACGGTGACCGCCACGATCGCTGTCGTCCTCGACGACCTGATGGACCACCTCATGCTGACTCCTCTGTTGGTTGCGTTTCCTGGGTGCCGTCCGGTGCGACGGCGAAGCAGCTCTGCCGGTCGAAGCCCACGACCACGGGGGTGCCCCGCATCCGCTCCGGGTCGATCACGTCCGACTCCTGGTTCTGCACGGCGACGACCACCCGGGCGCCGGCGTCGAGGTCGACCAGGTAGCGGGTCAGCGAGCCCGCGTAGACCACCTGGGCCACGGTGCCCGGTGCCCGGACGTCGGTCGACGGGGTGGACCCGTCGCGGTGCAGCCGCATCTTCTCCGGGCGTACGGCGAAGGTGCCGGGACGGCCGACGAGCTCCACCGCGACCTCGCCCGTCAACAGGTTCGAGGTGCCCACGAACCCGGCCACGAACGGGGTGCCCGGTCGCTCGTAGACCTCCTCCGCGGGACCGATCTGCTCTACCCGGCCGTCGTTGAAGACCGCGATCCGGTCGCTCAGCGTCAGCGCCTCGTCCTGGTCGTGGGTCACGAAGACGAACGTGATCCCGACCCGGCGCTGGATCTGCTTGAGCTCCACCTGCATCTGCTCGCGCAGCTTGAGGTCCAGGGCGCCGAGCGGCTCGTCGAGGAGCAGCACCTGCGGGTCGACGACGAGCGCGCGGGCCAGCGCGACGCGCTGCCGCTGGCCGCCCGAGAGCTGGGTGGGCGAGCGCTTCTCGGTTCCGGAGAGCGCCACCGTCGCCAGCGCCTCGGCGGCCCGCTCGCGGCGTTCACGCCGGCCGACCCCCCGCACCCGCAGGCCGTAGGCGACGTTGTCGACAACGCTCATGTGCGGGAACAGCGCGTAGTCCTGGAAGACGGTGGTCACGTCGCGGTCGAACGGTGCCGCGGACGTGACGTCCGTGCCGCCGAGCCGCACCGTGCCGGCCGTCGGTGCCTCGAAGCCGGCGATCAGCCGGAGCACCGTGGTCTTCCCGGAGCCGGAAGGCCCGAGCATCGCGAAGAACTCGCCCTCTTCGGATGTCGAGGTCGAGGTCGACGACGGCGTGCACGTCTCCGAAGCTCTTGCTCACGCCGCGCAGCGACACGGCAGGGACAGCGCGGGCCATGGGCGTCAGTGTACGGATTCAGACGCTGATGGGCCGGAAACGCGACGGATCCGGCAGCGGCATATTGCCGGGGCAACTCGATTAGCGGTAGGTGAGCAGGTCCGGCTTCGGATCGAGGTGTGTGTGCTCGTTGAAGGACACCAGGGTCAAGCCGCGTCGGCCGGTCACGACCTTGGTCACGCCGGAGTTCACGCAGACCGGGTTGAGCCGGCGCCAGAGGCGCACCCGGCCCTCCCGCTCGAGATCGGCACCGAGCAGGGTGGCGACGGCCCACGCCGTCGGGCCGCCCGAGGTGAGGACGACCGCCGTCCCCGACCCGGCCGCCTCCGCCGTACGACGCAGCGCGGCCGTGACCCGGTCGCCGAACGCGTCGAACGTCTCGTCGTAGTCCGTGTCGTGCTCGCCACCGCTCCAGCGGTCGGTGGCCGCCTCGAACCAGGCCTGGAACTCCCCGCGGGTCGGCGCGCGGCCTTCGGCGGGCGACGGCACGGCGCCGAGCATCGCGAGGTGGTCGAACTCGTCCCAGCCGGGGTCGACGGTCGCGCGGTCGGCGAGCCCGGCGGCCTCGGCGGTCTCGCGGTGCCGCTGCATCGAGCCGTGGACGACGAGGGTCGCCTCGACCCCGCGCCCGGCCAGCGCCTGGCCGAGCCGGCGCGACTGCTCCCACCCGGTCTCCGAGAGCGCGTCGTAGTCGTCGGCACCCCACGACGCCTGGCCGTGGCGGACCAGCAGCACCTGACCCATCAGGTGCCGATGATCTGGTTGCAGCGGACCTCGAGATACTGCGCTGCCGGGCCGAACCGCGCGTAGGCCTCGTTGTGGGTCTGCCCGTGGAAGTAGCGGTAGTAGATCTGCTGCGCGATCACACCGAGCCGGAACAGCCCGTAGACCTCGTAGAACCGCCACTGCTCCGCGGTGACCTCGTAGCCCATCGCGTCGCAGTAGTGCCGCACCACCTCCTCGCGCGAGAGCATCCCGGGCAGGTGCGTCGGCTGCCGCCGGAACTGGCGGAAGAACTCGTCGTCGTCGTCCTGCACCCAGTAGGCCAGCGTGCCGCCGAGGTCCATCAGCGGGTCGCCGAGCGTCGCCATCTCCCAGTCGAGCACGCCGACCACGCGGGTCGGGTCGTCCCGGTCGAGCACCAGGTTGTCGAAGCGGAAGTCGTTGTGGATCACGCAGTTCGCGACGTCGTCGGGCTGGTGCGCATCCAGCCAGGCCATCACCGTCTCGTAGTCACCGACATCCTCGGTGCGCGCGTTGCGGAAGCGTGCCGACCAGCCCTCGACCTGCCGTCGCACGTAGCCGGTGCCCTTGCCGAGCCCGCTGAGCTCGGCCGAGGAGTCCGGGTCGATCCGGTGCAGCCGGATCAGCACGTCGAGCGCTTCCGTGCACAGCCGACGGACGGCGGCCTCGTCGAGGTCCACCTCGGGCGGGAACTCGCGCCGCGGGATCACCCCGTCGACCCGCTGCATCACGTAGAACTCCGAGCCGATCACTGCGTCGTCCTCGCAGAGGGCGACCATCTCGGCGACCAGCCCGAACGGCTCCTTGAGCGCCGCCTGGATCCGGTACTCGCGGCCCATGTCGTGCGCGCCCTTGGCCTTCCTGCCCGTCGGCGGCCGGCGCAGGATCAGGTCGTGGGTGGGGGTGCGCAGCGAGTAGGTCAGGTTGGACGCACCGCCCGCCGAACTGGCGCACCTCGACCGGACCGCCGATGTCGGTGCCCTGCTCGCGCAGCCAGGCCGCCACCGCCTCGACGTCGAACGCGTCCTCGTCGCGGACCTCGCCCGCGCCCTCGACCTCACTCACGGGTGGCCGCCTGCTCGAAGCTTCGCCGCCTGGTCGCGCATCACCGCGTCGTACGACGCGCGGTCGTGCTGCTTGAGTCCCCACGCCTGCCGGGCAGCGTCGTCCGGGAGGATCACCTCGTCGCCGCGCTCGATGCCGGCCAGCACCGCGGCTGCGATCTCGTCGGCGGTGACCCGGGAGCTCTCCACGAGACCGGACACCACGCCGACCAGCGCCGTGTCGGCGCCCTGGGCGGAGGCCATCAGGTTGGTCCGGAAGTACGACGGGCAGACCACGTGGGCGTGCACGCCGTACGACGCGAGCTCGTGGCCGATCGTCTCCGTGAACGCCACCACACCGGCCTTGACCGCGTTGTACGAGCCCATGCCCGCCGGATGCACCAGGCCGGCGAGCGAGGCCACGTTGACGATCCGGCCGGACCGCTGCGCCTTGAACATCGGCACGAACGTGCGGGTGCCGCGCACCACCCCGAACAGGTTGATCTCCGTGATCCACTGCCACTCGTCCATCGTCGCCACGTCGACCCGGCCGCCACCGGCCACGCCGGCGTTGTTGACCAGCACGTCGAGCGACCCCCAGTGCTCCTCGACCCAGGCCAGCGCCGCGGCCCAGTCGTCGTCGGAGCGCACGTCGAGCCGGAGGAAATGGGTCTCGACAGGCTCGACCGCCGGGGTCGGGCTCGTTGAGGTCGCACACCAGCACGTCGTCGCCGCGGGCCGTCGAACGCCTCGACCAGCGCGGCGCCGAGCCCGGACGCGCCGCCGGTGACCAGCGCCCTCATGCGTGCTTGCCCAGCTCGATCCGGGCGACCACGCCGCGGTGCACCTCGTCGGGTCCGTCGGCGAGCCGCAGCGCACGCGCCGAGGTCCACGCCGCCGAGAGCGGGAAGTCGTCGGACAGCCCGCCGCCGCCGTGGATCTGCATCGCGAAGTCGATCACCTGCTGCGCCATGTTCGGCACCGCCACCTTGATCTGGCTGACCTCGGAGAGCGCGTTCGACGCGCCGCCGACGTCGAGCTTCCAGGCCGCGTTGAGCACGAGCAGCCGGGCCTGGTCGATCGCGATCCGGGCGTCGGCGATCCGCTCGCGGTTGCCGCCGAGGTTGACCAGCGGCTTGCCGAAGGCGGTGCGCGACTTCCCGCGGCGGATCGCGTGCTCGAGCGCCATCTCGGCCAGCCCGATCAGCCGCATGCAGTGGTGCACGCGGCCCGGACCGAGCCGGCCCTGGGCGATCTCGAACGCGCGGCCCGGTCCGAGGAGCACGTTGCCCGCGGGCACCCGCACGTCGGTGAAGCTGACCTCGCCGTGGCCGAACGGCTCGTCCTGGATGCCCATCGTCGAGAGCAGCCGCTCCACCTTCACGCCGGGTGCGTCCCGCGGCACCAGCACCATCGTGTGCCGGCGGTGCCGGTCGGCGTCGGGGTCGGAGAGCCCCATGAACACGAAGATCCGGCAGTCCGGGTAGCCGACTCCGGTCGACCACCACTTGCGGCCGTTGATCACGATCTCGTCGCCGTCGACGACCGCGGTGGCCTCCATGTTGGTGGCGTCGGAGGAGGCCACCTCGGGCTCGGTCATCGTGAACGCCGAGCGGATCCGCCCGTCCAGCAACGGCTCCAGCCACTCCCGGCGCTGGGCGTCGTCGCCGTACTTGAGAAGCACCTCCATGTTGCCGGTGTCGGGTGCGTTGCAGTTGAAGACGTACGGCGCGATGAAGGAGCGGCCGGTTGCCTCGGCGATCGGCGCGTAGTCGACGTTGCTCAGCCCCTCGCCGCCGTCCGTGCCGAAGCGGGCGGCGTACTCCCCCGCGTGCTCCTTCGGCAGGAAGAGGTTCCACAGCCCCTCCGCCCGGGCCTTCGCCTGGAGGTCGGCCAGCAGCGGCAGCGGCTGCCACGGGTCGCCGTGGGCCCGCAGGTCGGCGAGGTCGCGGTGGTACTGCGGCTCGGCCGGGCTCCACCTCCCGGGCCATGAAGTCCCGGACCCGTGCGGTCAGGTCGGCGGCGCGGGCAGAGGGTGTGAAGTCCATGGCCCCGAGCGTAGGACCTCACCCTTTCGGCCCTCCGAGTCCGGCTCCGAATCCGGGCCTCCCTAGGTTCTTCTCAGGGACGATGAGGCAGGCTGGTCGTCGTCCGGGACGGCCTTCGCGCCTCCCCACCCCACCGTGAACGAGGTCTGTAGTCCCATGAAGCGCACCCTCCTGCTGATCGGCGTCGTCGCCGCTCTGCTGTTCAGCACCGCGGCCTGCGGCGGCCTCAGCGACGACGAGCAGAACGCCTCGGACAACATCGCCAAGAGCTTCGCCGGGTCACAGCCCTCGAAGGCCCGCAAGGCGGTCGCCGCCTGCTTCGGTGACAAGCTCGTCGACCAGTGCCGGCGTCGACCAGCTGAAGAAGGACAAGGTCATCGACAAGAAGCTGAAGGCCGCGACCCAGCTGCCGAGCAAGCTCTCGAAGAAGACCGCCGAGGCTTACGGCGACGCGATCGTGACGTGCTTCAAGTTCTCCAAGCTCAAGGCCGACATCAAGAAGCAGTCGAGGGCCAGCGACAAGCAGGTCGACGCCTACGTGAAGTGCATGGACGCGATCGACGACGGCGACCTGAAGACCACGATCGTCGACGGCTACACCAAGTCCACGCCGTCCGCGACCGCCAAGAAGGTCAACAAGGCGACCACGGCGTGCCGCAAGAAGCTCGGCCAGTAGTCGGGCCAGAGGGGCTGGTCAGCCGGCGACCGTCACCACGACGCGGGCCCGGGTGGCCGGGTCCTCCCAGCGGCTCGCCGTCCGCGCCACGCGGTAGCCGGAGATCAGCACCATCAGCAGGCCGATCAGGGCGGTCAGGTGCCACTGGTCCGTCTCGCCGAGCCCGGCGAACATCAGCCCCACGAACGTGGTGCCGAGCGCCAGCCGGGTCGAGTAGCCGACCATGACGACGGGCGGCGCGGGCGTGGCCCGGGCGCTGCGCATGTCGACCGAGAACGGGCGTCGTACCGACCAGCGCATCGAGGCCGAGACCACCTGCGCCGCGACGACGAGGGTGGCGAAGAACAGGGCGACGAGCTCGGGCACGGTCGGGATGCCGGCGCGCAGCGGTCGAGAGCAGCACGGTCACCAGGGCCGCGCCGAGCAGCACCTCGGTCAGCACCCACACCCGTGACCCGAAGGCCAGCGCCGGAGCGACCGGCAGGCTCTCGCGCCACAGTGCGCCCCGGCCGTCCAGGCACCAGGTGTTGACGCCGAAGAGCAGCGCCGCACCCGAGGCGACGAGGCCGGGCAGGATCGTGAGCCGGTCCCAGCCGAGCTGGCCGCCGAAGGCGATCAGGCCGGGCATCAGGGCGAGCACGACCAGGCCGCGGCGCAGCGGCAGCGACCGCCAGATGCCGACCCGGTCGACGCGCACCAGGGCCCGCAGGTCGCCGAGCGGCGTCGGCGCGGGGCTCGTAGATCCCGGACTCGAGCCGGTGCTCCTCGCGCGGGGCACGGCCGGCGGCCAGCCGGGCGGGCAGGGCGCCGAGCAGCACGAAGCCCACGGCCAGTGCGACCAGCACGCCGGCTGCCGACGAGCCAGTTGCCCCAGCTCAGCGACCGAGCCGTTGAGCGCGGTCGACGAAGACCCACACGGTCGGGCTCTGGTCGAGGACGTCGGTCAGGTGGTGGGTGAGGACCAGCGCGGCCAGGGACACGGAGCAGCGACTCCGAGGAGGCGCGGACGACGACCACGCCGTGTGGACCGCGTCGTACCCACTCGAGCAGCCAGGCCACGACCTGCGCCGAGCGCGGTCGCGAGCACCAGGTAGAGCAGCACGGGGAGCTCGGTGGCCCAGAGGGTGGCGCGGGCGCCCGACGACGTACGCCGTGATGCCGAGCAGGGTCCAGGCCTGCAGCAGCCAGGCGATGTTGAGCGGCGCCAGCAGCAGCGCGCCGAAGTGGTCGGTCATCGACGACACCGGCCAGGCGACCGCCTGCTCGCGGGGCACGATCTCGCGGCCGCCGCCGGACGCCGCCGCGGAGACGACGGCGAGCACCAGGAAGCCGAGGTAGATCGAGGGCATGATCGCGACCAGCCGGCCGACGTCCTTGCCCGTGTGGGCGCCGGGTGACACGGCCGGCACGACCGCGAACGCGACACTCAGCAGGAGCACCCCCAGGCCCGCCATGCGCAGCCGTCGCCGGCCCTTCGGCGTCGAGGGCGGCCGAGCGGAACCTGAGCAGCGCACCGCAGGTCCTGGACGGCGTCGCGGATGCCGTTCAGCGGTGACCCACCGAAGCGGGCCTCAGTCGAGGAGAGCGCGGTAGACATCCGCCCCCTCCTCGCCGGCGAGCTCACGGGCGTCCAGCCGGGCGACCGCGGATCCGCCGCGCAGCACCAGCGCCGTCGAGCAGGCCTGGATCGCCAGCTCGCGCAGGTGGGTCGAGACCAGGACCGCGGCGCCGCGCGCCCGGGCCTCGCCGATCACGTCAAGGGTGGCGCTCACGCCGAGCGGGTCGACACCGTCGAACGGCTCGTCGAGCAGCAGCACCTCCGGCTCGTGGAAGGCGGCGAGCGCGACCGACAGCCGCCGGCCCATGCCGTGGCTGAAGCCGCTGGTCACTCGATGCGCAGCGTCACCGAGGCTCGAAGCGCTCGATCAGGTCGCGGGCTCGCGTGCTCCCAGTTCGACATCCGGCGCAGCCGGGCGCTGAGCTGCAGGTGCTCCCACGGAGTCGCCCGCGGCACCAGGCCGCCGACGTCGGGGCAGTACCCGACCAGCCGCTTCACGGCCATCAGGTCGCGTCGTACGTCGAGCCCGGCGACGAGGACGACGCCCTCGGTCGGCGGCACGACACCGGCCAGCACCCGCATCGTCGTCGACTTGCCGGCGCCGTTGCGGCCGAGCAGGGCGGTGCCCTCGCCGGCGCGCGCCGAGACGTCGATGCCGCGGACGGCGTCGACCGAGCCGAAGCGGACGTGGAGGCCGCGGATGTCGACGATCGCCGGGGGCGCGTCGGCGCACTGCCACCGGCGGCTGGGAGGTCAAGGAGTCGGATGCACCGGACCATCCTCCCCGAGGCCGGCCGCTCCTGACCTGAAAACGGACAAACCGCGGCGCCCGAGTCCGGTCAGGCGGGGAGCCTCTCGCCCTTCTCGGCCAGCTCGGACAGGTACGCCGGGGGCCGGAAGCGCTCGCCATAGGTGTCGGCGAGCTCGTTGGCGCGCGCCACGAAGCCGGTGAGGCCGTGGCCGGCAGGTTCCCTCGTAGCCCTGCATGAACTGGGCGGCACCACCGGTCAGCGCCGGGTAGCCGATCCCCATGATCGAGCCGATGTTCGCGGCCGCGGACGACTCGATGACGCCCTCGTCGAAGCAGCGGGCGGTCTCCACCGCCTCGATGAACAGCAGCCGGTCCTTGAGCTCGGCGATGTCGGCCTGCCCCTCGGCCGGCGGGAACAGCTCGGCGAGACCGGGCCAGAGCCGGGTGCGCCTGCCGTCGGCGTACTCGTAGAAGCCGGCGCCCTTGAGCTTCGAGGGGCGTCCCGCCTCGATCATCGCGTCGATGACCCGCTCGGCCGGGTGCGGCGTGTAGGTGCCGCCGTCGCGCTCGACCGCGGCCTTGGTGGCGTTGCGGATCTTGACCATCAGCTCCATGTTGAGCTCGTCGGAGAGCTGTAGCGTGCCGACCGGGTAGCCGGCCTGGGTCGCGGCCCGCTCGAGCGACATCGGGCGCACGCCCTCGCCGAGCATGGCCAGGCCCTCGTTGACCATGGTGCCGATCACGCGCGAGGTGTAGAAGCCGCGGCTGTCGTTGACCACGATCGGGGTCTTCTTCAGCTGCATCACCACGTCGAGCGCCTTCGCCACCGACGCCTCGGAGGTCTTGCCGCCCTTGATGATCTCGACCAGCGGCATCTTGTCGACCGGCGAGAAGAAGTGCAGCCCGATGAAGTCGTCGGGGCGGTCGACGCCGTCGGCGAGCTCGGTGATCGGCAGCGTCGAGGTGTTGGAGCACAGCAGCGCGTCGGGGTTGATCACGCCGCTGATCTCCGCGAACACCTTGTTCTTCAGGGCCGGGTCCTCGAAGACCGCCTCGATCACGGTGTCGACGCCGGCGCAGTCGGCCGGGTCGGCGGTCGGGTGGATGCGGGCCAGGATCTCGGCCTTCTTCTCCTCGGTCATCTTGCCGCGGGAGATCGCCTTGTCCAGCAGCGTGACCGAGTACTGCTTGCCCTTGTCGGCCGCCTCCTGCGAGACGTCCTTGAGCACGACGTCCATGCCCGAGCGGGCGGCGGAGTAGGCGATGCCGGCGCCCATCATCCCGGCGCCGAGCACGGCCACCTTGCGGGCGACGTACGGCGGGACGCCCTCGGGCCGCAGCGAACCCGAGTTGATCGCCTGGAGGTCGAAGAAGAACGCCTGGATCATGTTCTTCGAGTTCTGGTGCGTGATCAGCTGGGTCAGGTAGCGCGACTCGATCCGGGTCGCGGTCTCGAAGTCGACCTGCGCGCCCTCGACGGCGGCCGCGAGGATCGCCTTCGGGCGCCGGCATGTCGGCGCCCTTGAGCTGTGTGCGCAGCATCGCCGGGAAGGCGGGGAGGAACGCGGCCAGCTTCGGGTTCGAGGGGGTGCCGCCCGGCATCCGGTAGCCGTCGCGGTCCCACGGCTGCGTGGCGGCCTCGGCGTCGTCGGCGTGCGCCTCGATCCAGGCCTTCGCGGCCGGGACCAGCTCCTCGCGGGTGGCGACCAGCTCGTCGACCAGGCCCTTCTCCTGCGCCTCGGCCGGCTTGAAGCGCGTGCCCTGGAGCAGCACGCCCATCAGCGCGTCGGCGATGCCGAGCATCCGCACGGTGCGGGTCACGCCACCGCCGCCGGGCAGCAGGCCGAGGGTCACCTCGGGCAGGCCGAGCTGCACCTTCGGGTCGTCGACGACGACCCGGTGGTGGCAGGCGAGCGCGATCTCCAGTCCGCCGCCGAGCGCGGCCCCGTTGATCGCGGCCACGACCGGCTTGCCGAGCGTCTCCAGCCGGCGCAGCCCGGCCTTCACGGCCTGCGCCATCGCGAACACGTCGGCGGCGTCGTCGGGGCCGGCCTGCACCATGGCGTTCAGGTTGCCGCCGGCGAAGAACGTCTTCTTCGCGCTGGTGACCACGACGCCGCGGACGGTCGTCCTTCTCGGCGTACAGCCGGTCGACGGCCGCGGCCATCGAGTCGCGGTACAGGTCGTTCATGGTGTTCGCGCTGGCCGTCGGGTCGTCCAGGGTGAGCACGACGATGCCGTCGTCACCCTTGTCGTAGTGGACGGCGCTCTGGGTCTCGGTCATGAGACGCGCTCGACGATCGTCGCGATGCCCATGCCGCCGCCGACGCAGAGCGTGGCCAGGCCGCGGCGGAGGTCGCGGCGCTCGAGCTCGTCGATCAGGGTGCCGAGGATCATCGCGCCGGTGGCGCCCAGCGGGTGGCCCATCGCGATCGAGCCACCGTTGACGTTCGTGATCTCGTCGCTGATGCCGAGGTCGCGCATGAACCGCATCGCGACCGCGGCGAACGCCTCGTTGATCTCGAACAGGTCGATGTCGCCGACCTCGAGGCCGGCCTTGGCCAGCGCCTTGCGCGAGGCGGGCGCCGGGCCGGTCAGCATGATCGTCGGGTCGGCGCCGGAGACCGCGGCGGCGACGATCCGGGCGCGCGGGGTGAGACCGAGGTCGGTGCCGACCTGCTCGTTGCCGATCGCGACGATCGCGGCGCCGTCGACGATGCCCGAGGAGTTGCCGGCGTGGTGGACGTGGTCGATCTTCTCGATCCAGTGGTACTTCTCCAGCGCCACGTTGCCGAAGCCGCCCTGCTCGGCGATCTGCGCGAAGCTCGGGCGCAGCCTGCCGAGGCCCTCGACGGTCGACTCGGGCTTGATGAACTCGTCGTGGTCGAGCACGACCAGGCCGTTGGCGTCGACTACCGGGATCACCGACCTGGAGAAGTAGCCGTTGGCCCAGGCCTTCGCGGCGCGCGCGTTGGACTCGACGGCGAAGGTGTCGCAGTCCTCGCGGCTGAAGCCCTCGATGGTGGCGATCAGGTCGGCGCCGATGCCCTGCGGGACGAAGCCGGTGGCGAGCGCGGTGGCCGGGTCCATCGCCCAGGAGCCGCCGTCGGAGCCCATCGCGACCCGGCTCATCGACTCGACGCCGCCGGCCAGGATCAGGTCCTCGAAGCCGCCGCGGACGCGGCTCGCGGCCTGGTTGACGGCCTCGAGCCCCGAGGCGCAGAAGCGGTTGAGCTGGACGCCGGCCACGGTCTCCGGGTAGCCGGCCGCGAGCGCCGCGGTCTTCGCGATGTCGCCGCCCTGGTCGCCGACCGGCGAGACCACGCCGAGCACGACGTCGTCAACGCGCTCGGGGTCGAAGCCGTCGTTGCGCTTGCGCACCTCGTCGAGCAGGCCCGACGACCAGGTCGACGGGCTTGACCTCGTGGAGGCTGCCGTCCTTCTTGCCCTTGCCTCGCGGCGTGCGGATGGCGTCGTACACGAATGCTTCTGCTGGCATCGTCGTCCCAACTTCCCTGATCGCGCGGGTCCTGCCGATTCTGACAGTAATGCTGTCAACGTCCAAGGGTGCGGCCCATGTGACGCCGGTCTCCTGACTACGGTTGGCGCAATGCCCGCGGACGCCTTCTTCCTCCTCGCCGGCGGCTGCCTGCTGCTGGCCGTCCTGCTCCCTGCTGCGCTGCGCTCGTACGCCGTCTCGCCACCGCTGGTGCTGCTGGTGGTCGGTGTCGCGCTCGGCTGGACGCCGCTCGCCGACGACCTGCAGCTCGACCTGGTGGCCGACCGGGCCCTGGTCGAGCACGTCACCGAGCTCACCGTGCTGATCGCCCTGATGGGCGTCGGCCTCGCGCTCGACCGGCCCCTGGACCTGCTCCGGCCGGCGTCCTGGCGGGCCTGGTCGCCGACCTGGCGGCTGCTCGGGATCGCGATGCCCCTCTGCATCCTCGGCGTCACCCTGCTCGGGTGGGCGCTGGGACTGCCGCTCGCCGCGGCCCTGGTGCTGGGCTCCGTGCTGGCACCGACGGACCCGGTGCTCGCCTCCGACGTGCAGGTCGGAGGGCCAGGCTCGTCGATCCCGGACGAGGCCGCGGCGGACCTGCCCTACGCCGAGGACCCGACCGTGAGCAGCGAGTCCGGCGAGGTGCGGTTCGCGCTCACGTCCGAGGCCGGGCTGAACGACGGCCTCACCTTCCCCTTCGTCCAGGCCGCGGTGCTGGTGGCCGCCGGCGGCTCGTTGCTCGGCGGGGTCGGCGCGTGGCTCGCCTGGTACGTCGTCGGCAAGATCGCGATCGGCGTCGTGGCCGGTGTGCTGGTCGGCCGGCTGCTCGCCCGCGTGGCGTTCCGCTCGTCCAAGGAGCCGTTGCGGCTGGCCGAGCAGGGCGAGCCACTGCTGGCGCTGGCCGCCCTGCTGACCGCGTACGGCGTCGCCCAGGTGGCGCAGGGATACGGCTTCCTCGCGGTGTTCGCCTGCGCGATGGCGATGCGGTCCGCGGAGCGCAAGCACGACTACCACCGCGCGATGCACGAGGTCGTCGAGCGCCTGGAGCGGCTGTTCACGCTGCTCGTGCTGCTCCTCCTCGGTATCGCGATCTCGGGCGGCGTGCTCGACCACCTGGACTGGCGCGGGGTGCTGGTCGGGTTCGTGCTGATGTTGGTGATCCGTCCGCTGTCCGGGATCCTCGCGCTCGGCGTGCGGCCGCGACGCACCCCGGCGGCAGGTGGGCTCGTCGCGCCGTGGCCGCGCCGTGGTCGCGTTCTTCGGCGTGCGGGGCGTCGGGTCGATCTACTACCTCGCCTGGGCGACCGGGCAGACCGACCTGGACGCCGCGCCGTGGCTGTGGTCCACCACCGCGTTCACGATCGCGCTGTCGGTGGTGGTGCACGGCATCGCCGCGACGCCGGTGATGAAGCGGCTCGACGAGGAGCCCGTCAGCTGACCCGCCAGTACGGCGGGCGCGCGAGCCGTCCGGGCAACCGCGTGCCGGCGTCACCGCGGGCGGCGTTCACCTGGAACTGCGTGAGGAAGAGCGCGTCCGAGAGGTCGGTGCCCGCCACGTCGGTCGCCCGCAGGTCCGCGCCCAGCAGGTCGGCCGGGCCGAGGTCGTGGTCGCGCAGGTCGGCGCCGATCAGCACCGCGCCGCGCAGCGAGGCCCCGGCCAGCTCGCGACCGCGCAGGTCCCGGCCGGCCAGGTCCCGGCCACGCAGGTCGGGCCCGTCACTACCCGCACGCACCAGCCCGCTGACCTCACCCAGCAGGCCGTCGGCCCGGAGCTGCAACGGCCGCCACGTCACCGGCACCGGTGCGCGGCAGGCCGCGTCGACGACGTCGCACAGACCTTCGAGCTCGTCGCGGAGCGGCGCGACCGCCGGACGGGCGAGGGCGTCCTGCAGGTACCAGAGCAGCTCGTGCAGCCGCTCGACCACCTCGAACGCGGCGAACATCTCCCGCCGGATCTCCGGTGCCGACTGCCAGTCGCGCCCGCCGTACAGCTCCTGGACCACGCGCTGCCCGGCGCCGAAGCACTCGTAGACGGTGCAGCCCGGGAACCCCCGCTCGCGCAGGTCGGCGTGGATCGAGCACCCGAAGTCGTCGGCGAGGTTCGGGCACGGCGTGTGGCTCGGCTTGTCGATCGCGAAGTCCGACGAGGCCGTGAACGCGGGCACGGCGCAGCACAGCCCGGCACATCGGGAGCAGTCCGCGCGGAGCTCGGTCACCTCGCCATTCTCCGTGCAGCGCCGCCGGCCGTGTCACAGTGGCGCCGTGCGCGCGACCCCCTACGTCCGGGTGGACCCGGAGACCGTCGACCGCAACATCGCCGCGATGCAGGCGTTCTGCGACGCCCGCGGGATGGCGCTCCGGCCGCACGCCAAGACCCACAAGAGCGCCGAGATCGCGGCCCGCCAGCTCGCGGCCGGCGCGGTCGGGCTGTCCGTGGCCACGGTCGGGGAGGCCGAGGCGTTCGCGGACCAGGTCGCAGCGGCGGGCAAGGACCTGTTCGTCGCCTACCCGGTCGCCGCCGACGTCCCGCGGGTGCGGGCGGTCGCCGCCCGGGTGCCCCTGGTCGTCGGAGTCGACTCCGTCGAGGCCGTGCGACGTGCCGCGGACTGCGGCGTCGCGGTCTCGGTGGAGATCGACTCGGGTCTGGCGCGCAGCGGCGTCGCCGCGCAGGACGCGGCGGCACTCGCCGAGGAGGCCCGGGCGCTCGGGGTGCCGGTGCGCGGCGTCTTCACCTTCCCGGGCCACGGCTATGGCGTCGGCCGGGCACGGGCGGAAGCCGCGACCGACGAGGCACGCACGCTGCACGAGGCGGCCGCCGGCCTGCGGGCGGCGGGCGTCGACGACGTGGTGCTGAGCGGTGGCTGCACGCCGACCGCGGCCCTGACCGGCGCGGGAGTCACCGAGCTGCGGCCGGGTGTCTACGTGCTGATGGACGCCGGCCAGCTCGCGCTCGGCGCCGCGACGCCCGACCAGGTGGCGCTCACGGTCCGTGCCACCGTGGTCAGTGACGCGGTGCCCGGCCAGGTGGTGCTCGACGCCGGCGCGAAGCTGCTCGGCATGGACCGGCCGGCCTTCGTCGACGGCCACGGTCTGCTGCCGGGCTACCCGGAGGCCCGGATCACCCGGATCTGGGAGCACCACGGCGTCGTCGAGATCCCGGACGGCGCCGCCCGGCCGCGGCTCGGCGAACGCGTGACGGTCGTGCCCAACCACGTCTGCGCGACGGTGAACCTCGTCGACGAGCTGGTCGCGGGTGACGAGGTGTGGCCGGTCACCGCGCGCGGGCGCAACACCTGACGATCAGGCCTGCACCGCGACGCCCTGGTCGATGAGGGTGTCGACGTCGTCGATCCCCCACGCTGCAAGGGCCTCGCGGGTCGAGTCGCCCGGGGACGACGGGCCCGGTGGTGAGCGACGCAGCGGTGCGCGAGAAGCGCGGGGCCGGCGCGGGCTGCATCGAGGCCGTCGCGGTCGACGTACACCTCACGGGCCTTGTTGTGCGGGTGCTCGAACGCCTCGGCGAGCGGGATGATCCCGGCCACGCAGGCGTCGGTGCCCTCGAGCGTCGCGACCCACTCCGCCTGCGTGCGCTCCTTGATCCGCGCCGCGATGGCCGTCGCGCAGGTCGCCGAGCGCGGCGAGGTCGTTGCGGTCCGGCACCTCGCCGGCGAGCCCGAGCAGGTCCAGGAACTCCCCGTAGAACCGGCCCTCGAGTGGTGCCACCGAGAGGTGCCGGCCGTCGGAGGTCTCGTAGACGTCGTAGTACGGCATGCCGCCGTCGAGCAGCCCGGACACCCGCTGGTCGCCGGGGACGCCGGTGGCGTGGAAGACGGCGCCGATCGCGTTGAGGTGCGCGGTGCCGTCGACGATCGCGGCGTCGACCACCTGTCCCCTGCCGGAGACGCGCGCCTCCAGCAGCGCCGCGAGCACGCCGATCACGAGGTACGTCGACCCGCCGCCGAAGTCACCGAGCAGGTTCGAGGGGAAGTGCGGACGCGCCCGGTCCTGGCCGAGGCCGAACAGCGCACCGGCGACCGAGATGTAGTTCATGTCGTGGCCCGCGGAGTGTGCCAGCGGGCCGGTCTGGCCCCACCCGGTCATCCGTGCGAACACCAGCCGCTCGTTGCGCGCGTGGCACTCGTCGGGTCCGAGACCGAGCCGCTCGACGGCGCCTGGGCGCATCCCCTCGACCAGCACGTCGGCCCCCTCGACCAGGCGCAGCACGGTCTCCACCGCCTCCGGCCGCTTGAGGTCCAGCGCCACGCTGGGGCGGCCCCGGGTGAGGATGTCGTGCGGGCCGCCGCCCAGCAGCCCGCCGCCCGGGCGGTCGACGCGCACCACGTCGGCGCCGAGGTCGGCCAGGATCATGCACGCGTGCGGACCGGGGCCGATCCCGGCGAGCTCGACCACCTTGACCCCGGCGAGCGGTCCGGTGCCCTGTCCGAGTGCGTAGGTCATGGGGCGGAGTCTTGCAGGGGTCTCACGCGTGGCGGTCCTGGCCGAGGTCTTCGTGGTCGCGGTGCGACTGCGGCTCGACCTGGAACGTCGCGTGCTCGATCCCGAAGTCCTGCCGGGCGCACAGCGCCAGCTCGTCGAGCACCGCACCGACGCCGCGTTGCTGGAGGCAGGCATCGGTGACGGTCACGTGCGCGGAGAGCGAGGGCATGCCGCTCGTGATCGTCCACGCGTGCAGGTCGTGCACGTCGGTGACCCCGTCCATCGCCATCAGGTGCTCGCGCATCCGCGCGACGTCGACGTCCTTCGGCGCGGACTCGAACAGCACGGCCCCGGTGTCGCGCAACAGGCTCACGGCCCGCGGCACGATCAGGACCGCGATCATCAACGACGCAATCGGATCCGCGCGCAGCCACCCGGTGGCCAGGATCACCACCGCGGCCGCGATCGCGGCCAGCGACCCGACCGTGTCGCTGAGCACCTCGAGGAAGGCGCCCCGCATGTTCAGCGAGGCGTCGCGCCGGGCAGAGAGCACGACCAGCGAGATCGCGTTGGCGAGCAGGCCCGACCGCGGCGAAGGCCAGCATCTGGCCGGCCGCGACGTCCGGCGGGTCGACCAGGCGCCGGATCCCGGCGTACGCGAGGTACCCGCAGACGCCCGCCAGCACCACCGCGTTGACGAGCGCGGCCAGGATCTCGGCCCGGTGGTAGCCGAACGTGCGCCGCTCGTTGGCCGGGCGCGTCGCGACGTACGACGCCCCGAGCGCGAGCAGCACCGCCGCGACGTCGGTCAGCATGTGGCCGGCGTCGGCGAACAGGGCGAGCGAGCCGGAGAGCACCGCGCCCACGACCTCGACCACGACCACAGTCGCGGTGACACCCACGACCAGCCAGAGCCGCCGCCGATCCGCCGCCCGACCGGCTGCGTGGTCGTGCGTCCTGCTCCCATGGAGGCCAGCGTAGGCGCGGCGTCCGTCCACTAGCGTGACCCGCATGCCTCCGTGGCGCTGCACCACCGCGTGACCGGTCCCTCCTCCGGCGAGTTCGTGCTGCTCGGGGGCTCGCTGGGCTCCACGCACCGGCTCTGGGACGAGCTGGTCGCCGACCTCTCCACCGACCACCAGGTGGTGGCGTTCGACCTCCGCGGCCACGGAGACTCCCCGACCGCGGTGGGTCCGCTCTCGATGGCGGACCTCGCCTCCGACGTGCTGGCGCTGGCCGGCCTCGTCGGTGCCGAACGCTTCCACTACGTCGGGCTGTCGCTCGGCGGCGCGGTCGGCCAGCAGCTGGCGCTGGACGCACCCGACCGGCTGCTGTCGCTCACCCTGGCCTGCACGGCGGCGCGCTTCGGCGACCCGGACACGTGGCACGACCGCGCGGCGGCCGTCCGCGTCGACGGCATGGAGCAGCTGCGTGGCGCCACGGCGGACCGCTGGTTCACCGACGAGGTGCGCCTCGCAGCGGCCGCTCCGGGTCTCCGAGATCCTCGACCAGCTCGTGGCCTGTGACCCGGAGAGCTACGCCCTCGTGTGCGAGTCGGTGGCCGGCGTTCGACACCCGCGCCCGGCTCGGCTGCGATCACGGCGCCGACCCTCGTGGTCACCGGTGACGGCGACCCGACCTGCCCGCCCGAGGTCACCGCGGTGCTGCGCGAGGGCATCCCGGGCGCCGGCCACGTGCTGCTCGAAGCACAGCGCCCACCTCGCGCAACATCTGCCGTCCGGACGCGTTCGCGGCCGCCGTACGCGGCCACCTCGAGGCCCCGGGTCGTCCGAGACGCACACCGTCGTCCAGGTCCCGGTGCGCGAGGCCGAGACGATCGTGCGCGCGCCGGGCGCTCGCCGCCGGGTCGCGCGTTCCAGCCGCAGGACGGCAGCGTGATCGCGCACATCACGCTGCTCGGCCCGTTCATGCCCGGAGCCGGCATCGACGACGGCGTGATCGCGCGACCTGGAGCGCTACTTCGCCGACGTGACCACCTTCGGCTTCACGCTGTCCGGGTGTCTCGGAGTTCCCCGGCGGCCCGACCTACCTCGTGCCGGAGCCCGGCGGCGTCTTCCGCCGGCTGACGCTCGGGCTGCTCCACGTGTTCCCCGAGTTCCCGCCGTACGGCGGCGCGTTCGACGACGTGGTGCCGCACCTGAGCGTGCCGCTGCTGCCACGGCGAGAACACCGAGACCCTGCGCGCCGAGCTCGAGCGGCGGCTGCCGATCGAGGCGGTCGCGCACACGGCGACCCTGGTGCGGGTGGCCGAGGGCGACACCCGGACGCTGGCGACGTTCCCGTTCGGGACCACCGCCGCCTGAGCGGCGACTCAGGACGCGGGCGGCGGTCGGCAACCGGTCGAGCGTGAACCCGAAGTGCTCGCGGTAGGCCGCCAGCACCTCGGCGTCGGACCCAGGCGTGGTCTCGGTGCGCTCCCCGGCGACGGTCGTGATCAGCAGCCGGTCGCTGATCGTGACCCGGCCGTCGTCGCCGGTCGGGCGCGAGCAGGTCAGCGACTGCGTGAAGTGCGAGTCCGGCGAGGTCTGCTGGTACCAGCAGGTCGGCGCGAAGTCGGCGAGCGCGCGCGGCCGCTGCTCGACCCGCAGCTGCGGGCTGGTCGTCGAGCCGGACGTCGAGGTCGCCGTCGTGCGGTCTCCACGACCCGGACGACGCCGGCCGGGTCGTGCTGGTCGTCGCGCACGTCGAGCCGGAACGGGTGCGACGACGAACCGGCCGAACCCGACGTCGACCAGCCACGGCGCCTGGTCCACGTCGACCCGGAGGGTCAGGTGGTCGAAGAGCGGCCCGGGCCCGGCGTCGCCGTACACCCGGGCGGCGAGCAGCGTCACGTCGTACCCGAGGTGCCGCGAGCAGCAGCGCGAAGGCGCCGTTGAGCTCGTAGCAGAAGCCGCCGCGGCGCCGGGCGACGATCTTGTCGACGAGAGCGTCCTCGTCGAGCGAGATCCGTCTCGCCGAGATGGATGCTCAGGTTCTCGAACGGCACCGTCGTCAGGTGCCGGCCCATCAGCGTCGGCGCAGGGCCGCCGACCGACGGGCGGCTCGCGGGTGGCGCCGATCCGGGCGAGGTAGGCGTCGGCCGTGGCGTCATCCATGGCGCGAGCAGCTCCTCGATCACCCGCGCGACGCCGTCGTCGTCGTTGCTCGGCGCGACGTGGTCGGCGACGGCCTGCACGGTCGGGTGCGCGTTGCCCATCGCGTACGACGTGCCGGCCCACTCCAGCAGCGCGATGTCGTTGGGCATGTCGCCGATCGCCAGCACCTCGTCGGCGCGCGATCCCGCGCTCGGCGCACAGCAGCGCCAGCGTCGTCGCCTTGGTCACCCCGGCCGCGCTCATCTCGAGCAGCGACGCGCCGGACGACCAGGTGATCACCACCCGGTCGCCGACCAGCCGCCTCCGCGCCGGTCCCAGAACTCCTGCGGCGTCGATCTCCTCGTGCCGCGCCAGCAGCTTGAGCGCCGGGCCGTCGAAGATCTCCTCGACCGGCCCGCGGCGGGCGTCGTCCGGGATCGCGTTGCGCTCGAGGAAGCCGGGCTCGAGCGAGATGCCGGGCAGCTCGTTCGACCGCGAAGTGACTGCCGGGCACGGCCTCGCGGATCAGCCGGCAGACCTCGAGGCCGACGACCGGGTCGATCGGTGCGGGTCATGCCGCACCGCGTCGCCGGCGACGTCCCAGACCAGAGCGCCGTTGGAGACGATCGCCAAGCCCGTGGCCGCCGACGTGGTCGAAGACCTCCTCGGCCCAGCGGAGCGGGCGTCCGGTCACGAAGACGACCTCGAGCCCGGCCGCCTCGGCCGCGAGCAGCGCCTCACGGGTGCGCGGCGTGATCGATCCGTCGGAGTGCACCAGCGTGCCGTCGAGGTCGGTGGCGACCAGCCGGACCCGGGTCAGGTCCGGGCTCCCGCACCAGATGCACCTGGCGCTCGGGGTCGTCCGGTGTCTCCCGCACGTCGCGCACCGCGAACCCGGCACCCCGCAGCGACGCCAGGCTGGCCGCGTTGTCGCGGGTGGTGGCTCCGCGCACCCGTACGCCGGCCGCGTCGGTGAGTCGCAGCAGGACGGTGAGCACGTCGCGCATCAGCCCCTGTCGCCGCGCCGCGGCGACCAGGCCGTAGCCGACCTCGACCTCGGGCACGCCGTCGTCGGCCGGCTCCGGAGGACCGAAGAACCCGACCGATGCCGACCACCAGGCCGTCGGCCCGGCGCACGATCCGGCGCGGACCCCAACCGGTGACGTCCGCCACGATCCGGACGCCGTCGCGGTCGTCCTCGCGCGGGAAGTCGGGGTGCCACTCGTCGCGACGCCGCGGCGGCTCGGCCAGCATGTCGACGATCTCGTCCGGTCGAGCAGCTCCAGCACGACCAGGTCGCCGGCGAGCGGCGTGCGCGGCAGATCGGTCACGGGAACCACCGGCGCAGCTCCTCGGCCGCGCCGTCGTCCTCCACCCGACCCGCGACGTGGTCGGCGGCGTCCTTCACCTCGGGCGGCGCCTGCCCCATCGCGACCCCGCGGCCGGCCCAGGTCAGCATCTCGGTGTCGTTGCGCCCGTCGCCGATCGCGAGCACGTCGGCCCGGTCGACGCCGAGGTCGTGGCAGACCCACGCGAGGCCGCTGGCCTTGCTGACGCCCTCGGGGGCGAGGTCGAGCCACGCGGTCCAGCCGATGAAGTAGTTGGTGCCCTGGAGCCCGAGCGACTTCGGCCAGGTGCACGAAGTCCTCCGACGTGGAGTCCGGGTCGCGGACGATCACCCGGCTGACCGCGTCGAGGTGCGAGGCCGTCGAGGTCGGTCACGATCATCTCGCCGTCGAGCTCGCCGTCGGGGAAGAGCCGGTTCACCCGGTAGCCGACGCCGTGCTCCTCCACCGCCACGGCCGCGCTGGGCACGTGCTCGAGCACGGTGCGCACCGCGTCGCTCGCGTCGAAGGTCACCTCGTGCACGACCTCCATCGGCGCGTGCCGGAAGACCACCGAGCCGTTGGACGCCACCACGTGCAGCCGGTCGCCGGTCAGCTCCTCGACGGTGCGGGTCAGGTCCAGCCGGTCGGCCATGCCGGCCATGCTCAGCGGTGCCCGACCGCGGGCCAGCACCACGTGCGCACCCGCCTTCGCCGCGGCGAGCACCGCCTCGGCCACCGGCTGCGTGGTCTGCTCCGCGCTGTGGCCGGCCTCGAAGTCCGGGATCAGCAGCGTGCCGTCGATGTCGAGCGCGACCAGCGCAGGCCGCCACTCCTCAAGGTTTCGAGACGGTGCTGCGCAACCTCCTCAACCACCGTTCACCGGCTTCAGGACCTCGCGCCCCTGCAGGTAGGGCCGCAGCGCCTCCGGCACCCGCACCGACCCGTCGGCCTGCTGGTGGGTCTCCAGGACCGCAACGATCGTGCGGGTCATCGCGCACAGGGTGCCGTTGAGGGTGGCCACCGGCCGGGTCCCCCCAGGCGAGCTTGCTCCGGATGTCGAGCCGCCGGGCCTGGAAGTCCGTGCAGTTCGAGGTCGAGGTCAGCTCGCGGTAGCGACCCTGGGTGGGGATCCACGCCTCACAGTCGAACTTGCGCTCCGCGGACAGGCCGAGGTCGCCGGCGGCGACGTCGATCACGCGGTAGGCGAGCTCGAGCTTGTCGAGGAACTCCTTCTCCCACGCCGAGCAGCCGCTGGTGCTCGGCGTAGGAGTCCTCGACGGTGGTGAACACGAACATCTCCACCTTGTCGAACCAGTGCACGCGGATGATGCCCCTGGTGTCCTTGCCGTGCGAGCCGGCCTCCTTGCGGAAGCACGGGCTGAACGCGGCGTAGCGCAGCGGGAGCCGGCCGGCATCGAGGATCTCGTCGGAGTGGTACGCCGCCAGCGGCACCTCCGAGGTGCCGACGAGGTACATGTCCTGCCCCTCGATCCGGTAGACGTCGTCAGCCGCCTGGCCCAGGAAACCCGTGCCCTCCATCGCGCGCGGCTTGACCAGCGCGGGCGGGATCACCGTCGTGAACCCGTTGTCGCGGGCCTGGTCCATCGCCATCGCGGTGAGCGCCATCTCCAGGTCGGCCCCCGGGCCCGTCAGGTAGTAGAACCGCGCGCCCGAGACCTTGGCGCCACGCTCGATGTCGATCGCGCCCAGGATCCGGCCCAGCTCGATGTGGTCGCGCGGCTCGAAGCCGTCGGCGCCGAAGTCGCGCGGCGTGCCGACCGTCTCCAGCACGACGTAGTCGTCCTCGCCGCCCGAGGGCGCCTCGTCGTTGGCGAGGTTGGGGATCGACATGATCGCCTCGCGCCAGTCGTCGTCGGCGGCGGTCTGCGCTGCCTCGGCGGTCTTGACATCGGCGGAGAGGGTCTTGGTGCGCGCCAGCAGGTCGGCCTTCTCGTCGCCCGCCGCCTTCGGGATCAGCTTGCCGAGCTGCTTCTGCTCCGCGCGCAGCCGCTCGAAGTCGGCGATCGACGCGCGCCGCTCCTCGTCGGCGCTGAGCGCCACGTCGACGGACGTCACCGGACAGCCCGCGCTTCGCCTGGGCGGCACGGACACGGTCGGGGTCGTCGCGGAGCACTCGTGGGTCGATCACGTGGCGAGGATATCGAGAGGTGGCGACGGGTTTTCGGCTCAGGGCGCTGGGAGCACGAACGTGGGCTCCGCGTTCGGGGCCACCACGTCGCCGGTCGGCTTGCCGGCGTCCTCCCACTGCGAAGCGCCCGGCTCGAGCACGCGCGCCTGGATCCGCTTCTGCTCCACGCAGAACGCCCAGGTCGGGCCGTCGGCGAGCGCGAACGCCGTGCCGAGCCCGCAGTGCGCCTCGGGCAGCCCGGCGAAGCCGCCGTTGTCGGACGGCACGACCTTGCCCGTCGTGCGCACCACGGCCCGGGTGCTCGTCTCCCCGTTGCCCTTCGGGATCGTCTTGAACGAGTCGGTGTCCTCGATGAACGGCAGCCCATCGTTCTTGTTGAAGCCGCCGGCGAAGATCCACCCGGGCCGGCTCGGGAGGACGCCCTCCTTGGTGGCCTTGCCGCCGTCGGTGGGGACCACCCACACGGTGAGCCCGTCGACCACGCGCAGGGTGTCCGGCTTCGTCGGGTCGAACACCACCCAGTCCGGGGTCAGGCCCTGGTCCCCGGTCGCCTTGCGGACGTCGACCGTGGACGTCCGGCCCTGCTTCGTGAGGTCGTAGAGCGTCACGCGCCCGGCCGCTCGCTCCTGCTTCGTCGGCCGCGAGTCCAGCAGCACGGACGAGTGGTCGGCGTCGACCAGCAGCATCCGCTCGTCGCCCGAGGCCTCGGCGACCTCCAGCCGCGGCGTGGACACCTCCACCACCTCGCCGGTCGTCGGCGTGATCGTGAGGTACGTCGCCTGCTGGGTCTCGCCGTCCTCGCCCGAGTAGCTGTCCAGGCGCAGCAGCCAGGGCCGGTCGGCACCGTGGGGAGCCGCCGCGGCCTTCTTCTCCGGCGAGTCGGCGGCCTGCTGGCCGCAGCCGGCGAGCAGGCTCGCGACCGCCGCGAGCGCCGTCAGCCCAGCCACGTGCCTCATCACGTCAGGTTAGAGGGGCAGGACCGGCGTGCGGTTCCCTATTGCCCCGCGAGCGGGTGCGTGTCTAGCCCCGCGGCCACACCCCCAGGGGAGGAGCGGTCGTCCCACCCCGCCGGTAACAATGAGACATGGCCAAGCACGCACCGCGGAAGGACGCCGGTGAGTCCGACCTAGAGGTCGGCAACCGCAAGACGCACGCCGCCGGCGTACCCGGGGTCTACCACGCGCTGAAGATGTCGCAACAACAGATGGGGATGCGTCGCACGGCGCTCACGCTGGCCCGGCTCAACCAGAAGAAGGGCTTCGACTGCCCCGGCTGCGCCTGGCCCGACCCCGACCACCGCAGCCCCTTCGAGTTCTGCGAGAACGGCGCGAAGGCCGTCGCGGAGGAGGCGACCCTGCGCCGTGTCGACCGGGACTTCTTCGCCACCCACCCGCTCTCCGAGCTCGAGCACGAGAGCGACTGGTTCCTCGGGCAGCAGGGCCGGATCACCGAGCCCTTCCACAAGCCGGCCGGCCACGACCACTACCGGCCGATCGCTTGGGACGAGGCGTTCCGGCTGGTCGCCGGGCGGCTCAAGGCGCTGCCCACCCCCGACGCGGCGAGCTTCTACACGAGCGGGCGCACGTCGAACGAGGCGGCGTTCCTCTACCAGCTGATGGTCCGCCGCTTCGGCACGAACAACCTCCCCGACTGCTCCAACATGTGCCACGAGTCGTCCGGCGCCGCGCTCGCGCACTCGATCGGGATCGGCAAGGGCACGGTCCTCCTGGAGGACCTGTACGCCGCCGACCTGGTGCTGGTCGTGGGACAGAACCCCGGCACCAACCACCCGCGCATGCTGAGCGCGCTGGAGCGTGCCAAGACCGGCAACGGGGAGGGCGGGGCCCACATCATCAACATCAACCCGCTCGACGAGGCCGGGCTGCGGCAGTTCCACAACCCTCAGAGCCCCAAGGGCATGGTCAAGGGCACCGACCTCGCCGACGACTTCTTCCAGGTGCGGCTCGCCGGTGACCAGGCCCTCTTCGCGATGCTCGGCAAGCTGACCATCGAGGCGGGTGCGGTCGACGAGGAGTTCGTCGCCGAGCACACCTCGGAGTACGACGAGTACGCCGCGTCGCTGGAGGCCCTGACCTGGGAGGAGGTGCTCTCCCAGACCGGGCTCACCCGGCCGGAGATCGAGCGCCTGGCGAAGCGCTACCGCGAGTCCGACCGCGTGATCGTGTGCTGGGCGATGGGCCTGACCCAGCACCGCAACGCGGTCGCGACCATCCAGGAGATCACCAACCTGATGCTGCTGCGCGGCAACATCGGCAAGCCGGGCGCCGGGCTGTGTCCGGTGCGCGGCCACTCCAACGTGCAGGGCGACCGCACCATGGGCATCTGGGAGAAGGCGCACGACAGCCTGCTCGACGGTCTGCGCGACGAGTTCGGCTTCGAGCCGAGCCGCGAGCACGGGCTCGACGCCGTGAAGACGATCGAGGGCATGCGTGACGGCCAGATCAAGGTGTTCTTCGCGGTCGGCGGCAACTTCGTCGCGGCCACTCCCGACACGACGGCGACCGAGGCCGCGATGCGTAGCCTCGACCTGACCGTGCACGTCTCGACCAAGCTCAACCGGTCGCACGTGGTCACCGGCGAGGAGGCGCTGATCCTGCCCTGCCTGGGACGCACCGAGCGTGACCTCCAGGACGGCGGCGAGCAGGTGGTCAGCGTGGAGGACTCGATGGGCATGGTGCACTCCACGCGGGGGCGCCTCGACCCGGCCTCGCCTCACCTGAGGTCCGAGGTGGCGATCATCACCGGGCTGGCCGAGGCGCTCTTCGGACCCGACGACACGGTCGACTGGGCCGGGATGCGCCACGACTACGACAAGATCCGCGACCACGTCGAGCGGGTGATCCCGGGCTTCGAGCAGTACAACGAGCGCGTGCGCAGGCCGGGCGGCTTCGCGCTGCCGCACCCGCCACGCGACCGCCGCGAGTTCAAGACCAGGACCGGCAAGGCCAGGTTCACCGTCAACGACCTCGACGCGGTGGTCGCACCACCCGGCCACCTGGTGCTGCAGACGGTCCGCAGCCACGACCAGTTCAACACCACCATCTACGGCCTCGACGACCGCTACCGCGGGATCAAGCAGGGGCGACGCGTGGTGTTCGTCAACCCCGAGGACCTGCGCGCGCTCGGCCTCCACAACGGCGAGGTGGTCGACATCGTCAGCGTGTGGGGCGACGGCCAGCACCCGACGGAGCGGCGGGCAGAGGGGTTCCGGATCGTCTCCTACGCGACGGCGCGAGGCTGCGCCGCGGCGTACTTCCCCGAGACCAACGTGCTGGTGCCGCTCGACTCGGTGGCAAAGGTGTCCAACACCCCGGTCTCGAAGAGCATCGTGGTGCGCCTGGAGCACCGCGCCCGGCGCAGTACGGCATCATCCCTCGGGTGACCGACTCCCTCGCGCAGCGCCGGATCGCGCTGACCTGGGGCGCGGTCTGCATCGTCCTCTTCGCTGCGATCGCCGCCCTGGTCGTCGCCTCGTGGCAGCCTCTGCTGGACCTCGACGCCCGCTTCGGCGCGCGCCCGGAGGAGTACACGGTCACCCACGAGTGGGCACGGCAGATCTTCCTCGCCGTGCAGTACGCCTTCGATTTCTGGCCGATGATCGCGTTCACGGTGGTCACGGCCGCGCTGCTGTTCGCACGCAACCACCGTCGGGCGGCGGGCTGGACGGTCGGGGTGATGACCACGACCGTCCTCGCCTACACCGCCCTCAAGCCGGTGATCGAGCGCAAGCGGCCGGTGTTCGACAACCCGGTCACGATCCTCAAGTCGTTCAGCTTCCCTTCCGGGCATGCGTGCACCATCGCATCCGCCGCAGGAGTCGCGATCGTGCTGGCGCTGATGCTGGTACGACGCCGTGAGCTGCGCCGGGTGGTGATCGTCGCCGCGATCGCGGTCGCCTTCCTCGTCGGCGCCGACCGCATCCTGCTGGGCGTCCACAACCTGTCCGACGTGGTCGGCGGCTGGCTCCTGGGTGCCGCGGTCCCGCTGTTCTGGCTGGCCTTCTTCGACCCGAAGCCACGCTCCATCGTGCACACCACCGAGGCCCTCCCCGAGGTGTTCCCCCGCGAGGAGCGCCGGCTCGCGGTCGTCCTCAACCCGGCCAAGGTCGACGACCCGGGCCAGTTCGTGGCGATGCTCGAGGAGATGGCCACCGAGTCCGGCTGGTCGAAGGTGTCCTGGTACCAGACCACGGTCGAGGACCCGGGCGTGGGCCAGGCCCACGCCGCCGCGGTGGCCGGCGCCGACCTCGTGATCGCGTGTGGCGGCGACGGCACCGTCCGCATCGTGTGCGAGGAGCTCGCCGGAACCGGCATCCCGGTCGGCATCGTCCCGGCCGGCACCGGCAACCTGCTGGCCCGCAACCTCGCGCTCCCGCTGTACCTCCGCGCCGCCGTCGACATCGCGCTCAACGGGCAGGACCGCGCGATCGACCACGTGCGCGTGTCCGGCGACAAGATGGAGGACTCGACGTTCCTGGTGATGGCCGGCATGGGGTTCGACGCCGCGATCATGGAGGGCGTCAGCGACAACATCAAGGCGCGCGTCGGCTGGCTAGCCTACGTGCTGTCCGCGCTCAAGTCGCTGATGTTCCCCGCCGTCCGCATCGAGATCTCGCTCGACGGGGCCCCGCCGACCAAGCACCGGGCGCGCACCGTCGTGATCGGCAACGTCGGCTTCCTGCAGGCCGGGCTGCCGCTGATCCCGGACGCCCAGGTCGACGACGGCGAGCTCGACGTGGTGCTGCTCTACCCGCGCTGGTTCCTGTCCTGGCTGCCGCTCGCCGTGCGGGTGCTGAGCCGCAACAAGCGCACCGACGAGCTGATCACCCGGATGCGTGGGCGCCAGGTGAGCGTCCGGGCCGCAATCGAGTCCCCGCGCCAGCTCGACGGCGACCTGATCCAGCCGGGCCACGAGATCCACGCCGAGTGCCTCCACGGCCGGCTGCTGGTGCGGGTGCCCCGCTAACCTCGGGGCCATGAGCCCGGTCCGTACCTTCACGTCGTCCCCGTTGCCGCCCCGCGAGCGCGGCGTGGAGTTCGGCCGCGCCAACGCCGACGAGGTGCGGCGCTCGGTCGCGGGCTACGTCGCGCTGTTCGCGCGACGAGGAGCGCCCGGGTACGACGCCCGACGCTGGGCGGCCGACTTCCGCGACCTGATCGGCGACCTCGAGCCCGACGCGCTCGCAGAGATCGACGGCATCGCCGAGGGCGCCCGGGTCGACGCGCTCGACGTGGTGGCGGTCAACGCCCGCACCGAGCTGCTGGCAAAGGCCGACCCCTACGGCCAGCGCGAGTGCTCGTCGGTCGTGGTCACGCCCGCTGACGCGCCGGCGTACGGCGTGCAGACCTGGGACTGGTACGCCTCGATGGCCGACACCTGGCTGCGCTGGCGGATCCCGCAGCCGGACGGCGGCTGGCTGGAGACGGTCACGGAGTACGGCCTGCTCGCCAAGATCGGGGTGTCCAGCCGTGGGGTCGGGGTGCTGCTCAACATGCTCCGCCACGCCGGAGACGACAACGACCGGGTCGGGCTGCCCGTGCACCTGCTCAGCCGACGGATCCTCACCCGCGCCGCGTCGTACGACGAGGCCGCGGCGATGTGCCACGACACGAAGGTCTGCGCGTCGACGTCGCTCACCGTGCTCGACCGCGAGCGCGGCGCCTCGGTCGAGCTCTTCCCCGACGGGCCGGGTGTGGTCGAGCCGACCGACGGGGTGCTCGTGCGCACCAACCACTTCGTCTCCGAGGCAGGGCGCGACGGGTGCCTGAGCCCCGAGGACCTCTACCCGAGCTCCTACCTCCGGCGCCGCCACCTCGAGCAGGCGCTGCGCGCGCGCCCGCCCGCCTCGCCCGACGACGTGCTGGCCGCGATGGAGCACCACGACCCGGCGGGTGGCGTGTGCCGGCACCCCCAGCAGCAGCTCGAGGCGTGGCAGCGCAGCGCGACCCTGGCCACGGTCGTGGTCGAGCCCGGCGTGCCGTCGATTCGCGTGATGTCCGGCGGACCGTGTGCCAATTCTGAGACAACGAGTCCGGTGGCGGTCAGCCCCGAGCGTGGCTGACGGCCGACTCCTCCTCGGGTGAGAGCTGCTGCTCCGACACCCAGGCCTCGACCGGCTTGGCGTACGACCGGGTGTCCTGGCGCCCGTGGATCGAGGTCAGCACCACGCCGCTGCCCGCGTCGTCGAGCAGGGCCACCGTCCACGAGAGGTGGCCCCCCATGTCGGCGAAGGCGTCGTACCGCACCACCGCCAGGTGTCGCAGCGACCCGGTCAGGTCGGCGCGGAGCGCCGCCACCTCGCTGCGCAGCGCCGGGACGTCCTCGGGCACGTCGAGGCCGTCGGCGGGCCTGCGGCGGCGGGCGCCGTTGACCGCGATCGCCAGCGCAGCAAGGGCGACGACGAGGGCGAGAACGCTCAGGGTGGTGGCCACCGGGCCAGCCTAGGGAGCCGGCCTCCGGCTTCCGGGCAACCACGCCGCGCCGCGGCCTGCGTGGGAGCATGGCCGGGTGAACGGACGACCGACCCGGATCGCCTACCAGGGCGAGCCCGGCGCCAACTCCCACCTCGTGTGCATGCAGCACTACCCGGAGTGGGAGGCACTCGCCTGCGCCTCGTTCGAGGACGTCTTCGCCGCGGTCGAGAGCGGCGATGCCGACCTGGCGATGATCCCGATCGACAACTCCATCGCGGGCCGGGTGGCCGACATCCACCACTTCCTGCCCACGTCGGGCCTGCACATCATCGGGGAGCACTTCCTCCGCATCCAGTTCACGCTGATGGGTGTGCCGGGCAGCACGCTGGAGACGATCCGCACGGTGCACAGCCACGTGCATGCGCTCGGCCAGTGCCGCAAGGTGATCCGCGAGCTCGGCCTGGTGCCCGTGATCTCCGGCGACACCGCGGGAGCGGCCCGCGAGATCGCCGAGCTCGCGGACCCGACCCAGGCCGCGATCGCGCCCGCGCTCGCCGCCGGGATCTACGGGCTGACCATCCTTCGCGAGGACGTCGAGGACGAGGAGCACAACACCACCCGGTTCGTGGTGCTCTCCCGCGAGCCCGACCCGGCGGCCGCCGACGGCGGCCCGGTGGTGACCTCGTTCGTGTTCAACGTGCGCAACCTTCCCGCCGCGCTCTACAAGGCGCTCGGCGGGTTCGCCACGAACGGGGTGAACATGACCAAGCTCGAGAGCTACATGGTGGGCGGCGAGTTCACGGCGACGCAGTTCCTGGCCGAGGTCGACGGGCACCCCGACGACCCGCCGCTGAAGCGGGCGTTCGAGGAGCTCTCCTTCTTCACGACCGACGTGAAGGTGATCGGCGTCTACCCGGCCGACGACTTCCGTGGCTGACGACGGCCGCACCGACGACCTGGGCTACGCCCGGCTCGACGTCGACCGCGCCCGCCGTACCGGCGACGCGGAGGTGGTGTACGGCGCCGGCAAGACGCCCCAGCAGGTGGTCGGGATCCTCGGTCGGCTGCACGACCGGCACCCCGACCGGGCGGTCCTCGCGACCCGGCTCTCCCCCGATGCGCAGGACGCGGTGCGCCACGGACTGCCGGACGCGGTCGTCGACGAGGTGGCCGGGGCCGCCGTCCTCGGACCGATGCCCGAGCCGCGCGGACTGGTGACCGTGGTCGCGGCCGGCACCTCCGACGCACCGGTCACCGCGGAGGCGATGCTCACCGCACGCGTCCACGGCGCCCGTGTCCACGCGATCGGCGACGTCGGCGTGGCCGGCCTGCACCGGCTGCTCGACGTCCGCGACGAGCTGGCGAAGGCCGACTGCCTGATCGTGATCGCCGGCATGGAGGGCGCCCTGCCGAGCGTGGTGGGCGGGCTCACCGGCGTCCCGGTCGTGGCGGTGCCGACGTCCGTCGGCTACGGCGCCTCGTTCGGCGGGCTGGCCGCACTGCTGGCGATGCTGAACTCGTGTGCTCCCGGCGTGACCGTGGTCAACATCGACAACGGGTACGGCGCAGCCGTGCACGCCGCCCGGGTGGCCCGCAATGCCAGGCCCCGCACCACATGAATGACCCCCATGAATGACACAGTCGGCTGGCTGGACGCCTCGTCCGGCGCCAGCGGCGACATGTTCCTCGGCGCCCTGGTCGGTGCCGGCGTGCCGCTCGGCGCGATCCGGACCGCGGTCGACGCGGTGGCGCCGGAACCGGTGACGCTCGACGTCGCCGAGGTCACCCGCAACGGGTTCGCGGCAACCCGGGTCGAGGTCACTGTCGCCGACGCGGCCACGCACCGCACCTGGCGGGACGTCCGTGCGCTGCTGGAGGAGGCGGCGCTCGCCACCGGCGTGCGCACCCGGGCGCTCGCGACGTTCGCCCGGCTGGCCGAGGCCGAGGCGGTCGTGCACGGTTCCCCGGTCGACGACGTGCACTTCCACGAGGTCGGAGCCCTGGACGCGATCGCCGACGTGGTCGGTGCCTGCGCCGGGCTGGAGCACCTCGCACTCGAGGCCCTCGTGGTCTCCCCGGTCGCGGTCGGCGGCGGTCACGTCGGCACCGAGCACGGCCGGCTCCCGGTGCCGGCCCCGGCGGTCGCCGAGCTGCTCCGTGGCTTCCCGTCGTACGGCGGACCGGTCGACGTCGAGCTCTGCACGCCGACCGGCGCCGCCCTGCTGGTCGCCAACGCGACCGGCACCGGCGGACAACCGGCGATGGCCACGACCGCGATCGGTCTCGGTGCCGGCGGCCGTGACCCGGCGGGGCACACGAACGCGCTGCGGCTGCTGGTCGGGGTCTCGACAGGCTCGACCACCGGGGACGGCTCGACCACCGGGGACGGCTCGACCACCGGGGACGGCTCGACCACCGGGGACGGCTCGACCACCGGGGGCCCGATGCTGCTGGAGACCAACGTCGACGACCTCGACCCGCGGCTCTGGCCGGCCGCGATCGCCGCGCTCCTGGCGGCCGGTGCCAGTGACGCCTGGCTGACCCCGATCCTGATGAAGAAGGGCCGTCCGGCGCACACCCTGTCCGTGCTGGTCGCCGCCGACCGGGTGGAGGCGGTCCGGCGCGAGGTCTACCGGCACACCACCAGCATCGGGCTGCGCGAGCAGCCGGTCGGCAAGCGCGCGCTCGACCGCGAGCTGGTGACGGTCGACGTCGAGGGCCATACCGTCAAGGTGAAGCTGGCGCGGCTCGACGGGGAGCTGCTCAACCTGCAGCCGGAGTACGAGCACGTGGCGGCCGCCGCCGAGGCGCTCGGACGACCGGCCAAGGACGTGCTCCAGCAGGCGGTGGCCGCCGCGAGGACCCTCCTCGCCGACCCGTAGGTTGTCCCGGTGGACCTGACCACCGTCGCCGTCGTCTTCGGCTCGATCTTCATCGTCGAGCTCCCGGACAAGACGTTCATCGCCGCACTGGTGCTCTCCACCCGCTACCGGCCGCTCGCGGTCTGGATCGGCGTGGGCCTGGCCTTCGGGGTGCAGACCCTGGTCGCGGTCACGGTCGGGTTCCTGGCCACGCTGCTGCCCGAGGCGCTGGTCCAGGGCGTCGCGATCGCGATCTTCCTGGCCGGCGCCTTCGTGCTGTTCCGCACGGCACCGGGCGCCGACGCCGCCGAGAAGGAGCAGGAGGAGGAGTTCGCCTCCAAGGCCACGGAGAACCGGTCCTTCTTCAAGGCCGTGGTCGCGTCGTTCCTGGTCCTCTTCGCGGCCGAGTGGGGCGACCTGTCCCAGCTGCTCACGATCAGCTTCGTGGGCCGGTACGACGACCACGTCAGCGTCTTCGTCGGCGCCTGGGCCGCCCTGCTCGTGGTCTCCGGTCTGGCGGTCCTGGCCGGCCGGGTGCTGTTGCGCTACCTGCGGCTCGCGGTGCTGCACTACGTGGGCGCCGGGGTCTGCCTGCTGCTCGCCCTCGCCACGGCCTACGAGCTGGTCGCCTGACCCGCGGCCGGCACTAGGCTGCGCCCCATGACGACCCTTGGCGCCTCCAGCGAGGTCGGCCGGCTGCGCACCGTGATGCTGCACCGCCCCGGCAACGAGCTGAAGCGGCTGACGCCCCGCAACAACGACAAGCTGCTGTTCGACGGCATCCCCTGGGTGAGCCGCGCGCAGGAGGAGCACGACGCGTTCGCGGAGGCGCTGCGCGGTCGTGACGTCGAGGTGCTCTACCTGACCGAGCTGCTGGTCGAGACGCTCGAGCAGGAGGAGGCCCGGGCGGGTGCGATCGAGTCCGTGACCACCTCGCTGCACCTCGGCGACACCTTGCGCGACTACTTCGGGCAGGCGCTGACCGACCTCGACCCGCGTGGCCTGATGGAGGCGCTGACCGCGGGTGTCCGCAACGACGAGGTGCGCGCCGGGCACAGCCTGGTCACCTCGCTGCTGACCCACGACGACTTCCTGATCGACCCGTTGCCCAACCTGCTCTTCACGCGCGACTCCTCGGTCTGGGTGCGCGACCGGGTGGCGATCACGTCGCTGGCGATGCCGGCCCGGGTGCGGGAGAGCCAGCTCACCGAGCTGATCTACACCCGCCACCCGCGGTTCGCGGACGCCCGCCGGATCCACGGCTGGCGGCACGAGCACGTCGAGGGCGGCGACGTGCTGCTCCTGGCCCCCGGCGTGATCGCGGTCGGCGTCGGGGAGCGGACCACGCCGGCGGGCGTCGAGCAGCTGGCCCGGGAGGTGTTCGCCGACGACCTCGCCCACACCGTGCTCGCCGTACCGATCGCCCAGGAGCGGGCGACGATGCACCTCGACACCGTGTGCACGATGGTCGACACCGACAAGATCGTGATGTACCCCAACGTCGCCGACCAGCTGGTCGCGCACGCGGTCACCCCGTCCGACGACGGCACCCTCGACATCGCCCCGGCAGAGCCGTTCCTGGTCGCCGCCGCAAAGGCGATCGGGATCGACACTCTGCACCAGATCGACACCGGCCTCGACCCGGTGACCGCCGAGCGCGAGCAGTGGGACGACGGCAACAACACGCTCGCCCTGGCCCCCCGGCTGGCGGTGGCCTACGAGCGCAACATCGAGACCAACACGCGGCTCGAGGAGGCCGGCATCGAGGTGATCGCGATCGCCGGTTCGGAGCTCGGATCCGGTCGTGGCGGACCCCGCTGCATGTCCTGCCCGATCAGCCGCGACCCGCTCTGAGGCAACTACGAGATCCTGTCCGAAATCCGGCTTGTGCCACGAATTCCGGGTTTTGAACCGTTATCTGTATCGGAAAGCAAGGGCCCGGCCGCTGTTGACGGGGGATGCAACAACGGCCGGGCGCCCATAACGTACGTGTTCCACAGTCTGCTCACAACTCCCCGACTGGGCTACCCGACATGGTCTAGGCGGATGGTGTTCAGCGTGGCGTCAGGAACCGCGCGGCCGGCGGCTCAGCGGAGTGTGAGCTGACGGTTTGCCAGGCCGGCGCGGGCAGCGCGTTCGTCGCCGGTGAGCGCCTCGGATGCGGCCAGGGCCGCCTCGAGAGCGGTCGCGAACGCGGCCGCCGGCTCCTCCAGCGCCTCGGCTCCGGTGCCGGACACCAGGTCCCACACCGGCGCCAGCAGCCCGTGGGCCCGGAACATGCCCACCATCCGCGAGTCACCGACCAGCCGGTCGTTGCCCGCGGCATGCAGGCGGGCCAGCGCGTCGAGCAGCCGGTCCTCGTCGTACGGCATCGCCCAGCGGAGGTACTCCTTGGTGGAGACGTCGCACCAGTAGGCGCCTTCGACCGAGGCCAGCCGGCGGGTGGGGTTGACCACGCTGTTGGCGTTCTCGAGCGCCGCGGCGAGCGAACCGTCGGGGTCCTCGACGCCGGTGAGCCACCACTCGAAACCCTCGTGCACGGTGACGTCGAGCGGTACGTCGACCAGCAGGTCCTGCAGCCGCGGCCCGGTCCCCGGGTCGTCGACCACGTCGACCAGCTGCCCCGGCTCGCCCTCGAGCGCGGTCAGGAGCGCGGCGGCGAGGTCCCGGCTGGCGTCGCCGAACCCGTGCTGCACCTGCATGCCCAGCCAGACGGTGCCGTCCTCACGGACCATCGCCGGGGCGGCCCCAGGCAGCAGAGTGCCGAGCATCACATCGCGGTCCTCGTGACCCAGGACCTGGACCGGTGCGGTGCCGGAGGGCACGAACTCACGCAGCGCCACCAGGTCGCACTCACCGGCCAGGCCGGCGAAGGGACGCGCCACGTACACCGACGGCGCCCCGGCGGCACTGCCGTGGCAGGCCTTGTAACGCCGGCCCGAGCCACAGGGGCAGGGCTGGCGTGGCCCGACCTCGCCGGTGGGAGTCTCGTGTGCGCGCTGCCGGTCGCGCGATCGCTTGCCCATGGGCAGAGGCTATGCGGCGCCCTCAGTACATCGCGACGAGGGCATGCACGGTGGAGCGAGACCGGCCGGTCTCGAGCCACCAGCGACTGCTCAGCTCCTGCACGATCGTCAGCCCACGGCCCGCGAGGTCGGACGCCGCCGCGTCGACGGCGTGCGGTGCGGTGTGGGCCCCGCCGTCGGTGACGGCGATGTCGAGGCCCGCATCGGCCTTGTTCCACGCGACGATGACGGTGCCGTCGTCGAGCGGACGCGCGTGGCGAACGGCGTTGCCGACGAGCTCGGAGACCACCAGCCGCGAGTCCTCGATCACGTCGGTCGGCTGACCGAGGTCCGTCAGCCACATCTTCAGCTGGGTGCGCGCGATCGAGGCGCTGCTGGCGGCAAAGGGGAGCGCCAGTGCGACCGCGTCGTGCGAAGGCACCCGCATCTCCTCTCCCCGTGGTCTAGTGACCCTATCCGAGACACGTACGTCTAGCCGAGTCTTAGCAAGACATACCCGGTTGGGGGAAAACGAAACTCAGTGCGCGAGATATCTCAGCATTGGACCGGGTCGGTCGGTGATCACGGCTTCGACCCCGAGGTCACGGCAGAGGTCCGCGTCGGCCTCCGTGTTGACGGTCCAGCAGTGCACCCGGCTGCGCTCGGCGATCCGCGCGACCGCCTTCGGGTGCTCGCGGACCAGCGCGATGCCGGGCCCGGCTATCCAGTCCGGTCGCGCCACGGGCCGGGCACGCAGCCACTCCCCCGTGCTGTGCATGAGGAACACCCGGTCCAGATCGGGTGCAAGGCGCTCGATCCGCGTGAGCGCGATCCAGGAGAAGCTCATCACACGCGCCGGCGACCCGGCGCCGGCCCAGCCGAACGTCGCCAGCAGCTCGATCAGGCGCTTCTCGACCAGTCCCCCGTAGCGGGTCGGGTGCTTGGTCTCGATCGCGAGGTCGACCGGGCGGTCGAAGTCGGCCACGGTCTCCAGCAGCCGGCGCAGCGTGAGCACCTTGGCCAGCTCGGGATCACCCTCGGGAGCCTCGTCGTCCAGGTCGGCCCACGGCCGCTTCCAGCTCGCGAAGTCCAGCTGGTCGAGCTCCGCGAGCTCCATCGTGGACACGATCCCGGGGGTGCTCGCCGTTCGCCGGAGGTCGCGGTCGTGGACGCAGACGAGGTGACCATCGGCGGTGAGCCGCACGTCACACTCGAGCGCTTCGGCGCCCTCGTCGAGCGCCGCGAGGTAGGCACCCAGCGTGTGCTCGGCCACCTCGTCGCTGGAGCCGCGGTGAGCGACGACCTGCGGGCGATCCGTGGGCCAGTGCGGTGGCCGCTCTCGCATGGGCCCATCCTGACACCTCCACCACCCGCGAGGACGGCGGATCGCTGGGTACGTTGGAGGACATGAGCCGACCCCCCTCGTCCCTGCCCGACCAGACAGGCCGCACCTTCGTGGTGACCGGCGCCAACTCCGGGCTCGGCCTCGAGACCGCCCGGGCCCTCGCCGGCGCCGGTGGTCACGTGGTTCTCGCGGTCCGCGACACCGACCGCGGCGCGGAGGCGGCGGCCGGGATCACCGGCTCCACGGACGTGCGCGAGCTCGACCTCGCCGACCTCGGATCGGTGCACCGGTTCGCCGAGAAGTGGGACGAGACACTCGACGTCCTGGTCAACAACGCGGGGATCATGATGGTCGCCGAGGGCCGCACGGCCGACGGCTTCGAGCGCCAGTTCGGCACCAACCACCTCGGCCACTTCGCGCTGACCAACCTGCTCCTCCCGCAGGTGACCGACCGCGTGGTGACGCTCTCGTCCGGGCTGCACCGGGGCAAGCAGGTGGACTTCGAGGACTACAACGGCGAGCGCCGCTACCAGCCGCACCGGGCCTACCAGCAGTCCAAGCTCAGCAACCTCCTCTTCACCTCCGAGCTCCAGCGCCGGCTCGACGCGGCCGGCTCGGCCGTACGCGCGACGGCGGCCCACCCGGGCTACAGCGCGACGAACCTGCAGTCGCACCACGCCGTACCCCTGATGAACGTCCTGATGGGGATCGGCAACAAGGTCATCGCCACCAGCGCCGCCGAGGGCGCCCGGCCCACGATCTACGCGGCGATCGCGGACCTGCCCGGCAACACGTTCGTCGGGCCGACGAAGCTCCGTCAGACGCGCGGCGCGCCCGGGCCGGTCCCGCGCTCCCTGGAGGCGCAGGACCCTGAGGCCGCTCGGCGGCTCTGGGACCTCTCCGAGGAGCTCACGGGCGTGCGGTTCCCGCTGTAGTCGGGCCGTCGGACATTCGTGGTTTGTTGGGGACATGGACGCATCGACACCGATCTCCACCGACCTCCAGCGCTACCTCCAGGACAGCCGCACCGTCGTCGTGGGGTCGCTCGACGGCCTCTCCGAGTACGACGCACGCCGACCGCTGACACCGACAGGCACCAACCTGCTCGGCCTGGTCAAGCACCTGATCGGGATCGAGCTCGGCTACCTCGGCGACAGTGCCGGGCGGCCGGCCCCACTGACCCTTCCGTGGAACGAGGACGGCTCGGTCTGGGAGGGGGCCGACATGTGGGCCACCGCTGACGAGAGCCGGGAGCAGCTCCTCGCCTGGTACCGCACGGCCTGGGAGCACTCCGACACCTCGATCGCCACGATCCCGCTCGACGCACCCGCCCGGGTCGCGTGGTGGGACGAGAGCCGGCGCGACACCACCTTCGGCCACCTGCTGGTGCGGGTGGTCGCTGAGACCGCGCAGCACGCCGGGCACTGCGACATCGTGCGCGAGACGATCGACGGCCACGCGGGCAGCAACACCGACGACGTGCCTGCCGACCAGTGGGCGGCGTACGTCTCCCGGATCCAGGCCGCTGCTGACACGTTCCGGTGAGCGACTTGATTCAGGCGGCCGGCAGGGACGTGCGCATGTGCGGCTGTCGGTAGAACTCGACGACGACGGGTCGCGCCCTCCCGCGCTGCGCGGGCGGCGGTCGCGTGAGGTGCACCTGCGCGCTCGGCGACCAGGTGGTGACGGAGGAACCCTCAGCCGTCGCGGACCAGCCGGGTGTCTCCTTGACGTAGTTGCAGTTCTCGCAGAGTCCCTGCGCGTTGTCCGAGGTGGTGCTGCCACCGCGCGCATGCGGTTGCGGGTGGTCGACGTGGCGCACAGGTGCGTCGCACCAGGGTGTGCGGCACACCTCGTCGCGCAGCACGAGGAAGTCGCGCAGCTTGCCCGGGAAGTGCCGGCGCCGCGAGGACATGGCGACCAGCTCGCCGGTGGTCGGTGAGGCGAAGAGACGGCGCACCCAGGCCTTGTCCGCCTCTCGGACGAGGCGCCGTGCCAGCGGGGCCGGGATCGGCCCGTGTCCGGGCACCCGCGCCGGCTCGTCGCCGCCCGCGAGCAGAGCGTGGTCGGTCATCACGAGCTGGACCTCGACCGGCGTGCCGACCGCGTCGGCCCGTCCCGTGCACCGGGCGACGAGGGTGTCAGCCATGATCTGGCCGAGGCTGCGGTCGTCACCCTGGCTGCGCAAGGAGTCCGCGTGCCGGCGAAGCGCGGCATGGACGGCGACGCCCTGGGCCACCGGAAGGAAGCCGGTGAGCAGCGTCATCGTGTCAGGTGCCGGCCGGAGCGTCACCCGCCGGTCGCTCTCGGCACCGCGCGTGCGGCGAAGCAGGGACGTGGGGTCGAGCCGGTAGCCGGCTCCCCGGGCCTGGGCGGCGACCTGGCGGTTGCCCATCTGGGCGAGGCGGCCGTCCAGCTCTTCGTCCACGGCTGCGCGGTGCTCCTTGCTCAAGGTTGCGGTCTCGCGGACCATGAGGTGCGCTCGCCACTCGCTTATCTCGCCGCGGGTCAGGCTGTGCATGGTGCGCGGCATCTCCTCGACCAGCGCGCGTGCGACACCCAGGTGCCGGTTGCCGGCGTGCGGCGACTCGTGCCGCGCCAGCGCGACCTGCGCCGCGACGCTGCGGCTGCACGCGCGGTGCTCGGACTCCGACACGCAGTCGGCGCGCTGGGACCGGTCGAGCGCCATCGTGATCCGTGCCTGCGCGGCCGCTGCAGCGCTCTTGAGTCGTTCGAGGACGCTCAGCGCGTCGACCAGGGCGGAGTCCGACTCCCCAGCCCCGTCGACCGTGGCCAGCAGCTCGACCCACCCGTGCACCGCACTGGGGTCTAACGTGGTCGACGACTCGAACATGTGTTCGATTCTACGCCTGAGCCACGGCCGTTCCAAGGGACAAACCGGACCACTTCAGGGACGTTTCCGACAGCTCCCACCCTCACCGCTGGCTGCGCAGGAACTTCCCGAAGTGCGGCACGGTGAACGCGACGGTGCCGCGCTCGGCGGAGAACACCAGGCCCTTCTTGACCAACCCGTCGCGGGCGGGCGAGAGCGACTGCGGCCTGCGGGTGAGGTGGGCCGCGATCTCGGAGGTCCTGACCGCGAGGTCGCCGGTGCCCTCGCCGAGGTCGGCCATCGCGCTCATGTAGTCGCGCTCGGCCGGGGTGGCGCGGTCATAGCGGGCACCGAAGAACCCGAGGGCGAGCTCGGCCTCGGCCTCCGGCGCCGCGTCGCGTACGTCGGAGGCGCGGATCGGCGAGGTCACCGCGACGTCCCAGGTGACCTTGCCGTAGGCCTGCACGAAGTACGGGTAGCCGTCGGTCAGCGCGTAGAGCTCGTCGAGCGCGGCGGGTTCGTAGCCGACCTCCTCCGAGCCGGCCGGCACGGTCCAGGCGCGGTCGGCCATCTCGCGCGGGAGCCGGTCGACGGAGATGTAGCGGAACAGCCGCTCGGCGTACGACTTCGACGCGGCGAGAGCGACCGGCAGGTGCGGCAGGCCGGCCCCGACCACGATCAGCGGGGCACCCTGCTGGCTCAGCTCGTGGCAGGCGCCGCAGAGCGCGGCCAGCTCGGCGGTCGGGATGTCCTGCATCTCGTCGACGAAGAGCGCGATGCCGACGCCGAGGTCGCGGCCGAGGCCGGCGACGTCGGTGAAGAGCTCGACCAGGTCCAGCTCGAGGTCACCGGAGTCGGCCCGGCCCTTGGCGGCGGGCACGTCGATCGGCGGCTGCCACCGGCGGGCGGCGGTCGTGGCCTTGCGGTCCTTGAGCTCGGTGCGCAGCGCGAACGCCTTGAGCACGCCCGAGACCTGGTCGACCCGCTCCGGGTCGCGGTGCCGGTGGGCGACCTCGCGGACGGCGGCGTTGACCGCCTGTGCCAGCGGCAGCCGCAGCGACTGGTCGGGCCGGGCCTCGATCTTGCCGGTCCCCCAGGCCCGGTTGACCGCCTGGCTGCGCAGCGCGTTGAGCAGCACGGTCTTGCCCACGCCGCGCAGGCCGGTGAGCACCATGCTGCGGTCAGGACGGCCGGCAGCGACGCGTTCGAGGGTCACCTCGAACTGCCGGAGCTCACGGTCACGACCGGCGAGCTCGGGTGGGCGCTGGCCGGCGCCGGGGGCGTACGGGTTCCGGATCGGGTCCACGTCAGGAAGGTATCGGGCTGTCTAGCGTCTGCCGTAGATTTCCCTAGCGTGTCGTAGCGACCGGCTGGGACACGGGCGCCGTGCCCGTACGGCGGGCCACCAGCACCGCTCCCCCGGCCAGCACGGTGGTGAACGCCAGCGCCGTGACGAAGGGGGCCAGGTCTGCCGCCGTGCCGACGGCGGTGAACAGCAGGCCGGCCATCGAGATCGCGGTCGCACCCCCCACCGCGTCGGCGATCGACATCGCGGCCGAGTTGCCGCCCTGCTCGCGGACGCCGGAGGCGGCCAGCACGTAGGCGCTGATCCGCGGGAACATCAGGCCCATCCCGGCCCCCGCCAGCACCCACGCCGCGCCCACCAGCCACGGCGACAGGTGCAGCGCCGCGCAGGCGAGCTCGGCGCCGATGCCGGCGAACAGCAGCACGGCGCCTGTCCGGAGCGCCGTCACGTGCGCCAGCCGCGCCCCCATCCGGGCCTGCACCTGCGAGGCGCCGGCCCACCCGAGTGCACCGACCGTGAGGGTCGCTCCGGACAGCCAGGGCGGCACGTCGTAGTGCTCCTGGAGCAGGAAGGGCAGGTAGATCTCGGTCGCGAAGAACGTCGCCGCGATCGCACCCCGGAGCGCGACCACCGCCGGCAGCCCACGTCGTACGACGAGCGTGCCGGCGGGCAGCAACGGCCGCACGGCAACCAGCACCACCACCAGCGAGACCGCGGCGGCGGCGTAGCCGAGCGCGCCTCGCGATCGTCCCGCGAGGTCGAGCCCCACCACGGCGATCGCGACCACCGCCGCCAGCGCCAACCGGCCACGGGTGGCGGGCCGGCCGGCGTCCGGCCGCTCGACGGCCCCGCGCAGCGCGGGCAGCATCGCCGCTGTCGCCGCGAGCGAGAGCGCCACGACGCCCAGGAACACCCACCGCCAGCTGGTCGCCTCGGCCACCACGCCGGCAACGGTCGGTCCGACCATCGACGGGACCACCCACGCGGCCGCGAAGGCGCCGAAGATTCCCGGGTGGTCGACGGGTGCGTAGAGGCGCGCCACCAGCACGTAGAGCGCGACGGTCATCGCGCCGGTGCCCAGCCCCTGCAGGAACCGCGCCGCCACGAACAGCTCGATCGACGGCGCCAGCCCGGCCAGCAGCAGCCCGAACGAGAACACGCCGACCGACGCGAGCAGGGGCAGGTTCGGACCGCTCCGGTCGGCCCACATCCCGCCCGCGACCATGCCGACCACGCTGGCCGCGAGGGTGACCGAGAAGGCCGCCGAGAACCAGGCGCGCCCGTCGAGATCGGCGCTCACCGTCGGCATGATCGTGGTGACCGCGAGCGCCTCGAACGCCGACAGGAAGACCAGGCTCACCATGCCGATCGTCGCCCAGCGGTAGCGCGGCGAGAGCAGCGGAGTCGGCTGCGGGGCCGCTGTCTCGGGCAGGGTCACCCCTCGAGCCTAGGAGTTGAAGCCGGGTTCACCTCAACCTTTACTGTCGGGACATGGCACCGGAACCCCTGTCCCTGCCCGTCGACGACTGGAAGGGCTGGCTCGAGGGCCGCGCCCGGGGCCAGCTACGGCATGCGGGCGACACGATCGCGGCCCTCAAGGACGCCGCCCCTGAGGACGAGGCGATCCTCCAGGTCTGGAACGACGCGGGGATCGCGCTCCAAAATGCCGCCGCTGTCTGCTCCCTGCTGTCCGTCGTGCACCCCGACCCTGCCGTGATCGGGCTCGCGGAGCAGATCGAGCTCGAGGTGCAGGCCTTCCGCACGGATCTGTTCCTCGACGCCGACGTGTTCGCCCTGCTCGACTCGGTCGACGGCCAGCCTCTCGACGACGGCGCCCAGCGGATGCTCGACGAGGCGCTGCGCGACTTCCGGCGGGCCGGCGTCGGCCGCGACGAGGAGACTCGCGGGCGGGTCCGCACGCTCGACCAGCGGCTGACCGACCTCGGCCAGGCGTTCGACCGCAACATCCGCGACGGGCGTCGTACGACGCTGGTGCCCGCCGCCGCGCTCGACGGGCTCCCCGAGGACTTCGTCGCCGGGCACACGCCGAACGAGGACGGGCTGGTCGCGATCACCACGGAGTACCCGGACCTGCTCCCGTTCCTCACGTTCGCGCGCGACGCCGTGGCCCGTCGCCAGGTCGCGCACAGCTTCTTCAACCTCGCCTGGCCGGAGAACGACGCCGTCCTCGAGGAGCTGCTCGCGACCCGGCACGAGAAGGCCACCCTGCTCGGCTACGCGAGCTGGCCCGACTACGACGCCGAGACCAAGATGATCGGCACCGGCGATGCGATCGGCGCCTTCATCGATCGCATCAGCGACGAGGCGGACGCCGCCGGCCGTCGCGAGATCGCAACGCTGCTCGCGCGCGCGGCCACCGAGGGCGAGGAAACGATCGACCTCGCCAACTGGCGCTACTACCACGAGGCGGTCAAGCGCGAGCAGTACGGCGTCGACGCGCAGGAGGTGCGCCGCTACTTCGACTTCGGCAAGGTGCACGACGGCCTGCTCGACGTCACCAGCTTGCTGTTCGGCCTGACCTACACGCAGGTCGACCAGGCGGAGGCACGCACGTGGCATCCCGACGTCACGACGTACGACGTGGGCCTGGGCCATCCCGACGGCACCACCGAGGTCCTGGGCCGGATCCACCTCGACCTGCACCCTCGGGAGCGCAAGTTCAACCACGCGGCGCAGTTCGACCTGGCACCGGGCGTGCTCAACCGGCAGCTGCCCGAGGGGGTGCTGGTCTGCAACCTGCCGCGCGGGCTCATGGACCACAGCGACGTCGTCACCCTCTTCCACGAGTTCGGTCACCTCATGCACCACGTGCTCGCCGGGCGCCACGAGTGGGTGCGGTTCTCCGGCGTGGCGACCGAGTGGGACTTCGTGGAGGCGCCGTCGCAGATGCTGGAGGAGTGGGCCTGGGACGCGCACGTGCTGCAGGGCTTCGCGACGGACGCCGACGGCACCTCGATCCCCGACGACCTGGTGCGGCGGATGCGCGCCGCGGAGGAGTTCGGGCGCGGCTTCCTGGCGCGCACGCAGATGTTCTACGCGGCGCTCGCCTACCGCTTCCACCTCGAGCGCCCCGACGACCGCGTTGCCCGGATGCTCGAGCTGTACGACGCGTACAGCCTGGTGCGGCCGCTCCCGGACACCCACTTCGTGACCAGCTTCGGGCACCTCTCCGGCTACACCTCGGCGTACTACACCTACATGTGGAGCCTGGTGATCGCGAAGGACCTGTTCAGCGCGTTCGACCCCGACGACCTGTTCGCCGCCGAGGTCGCGACGCGCTACCGCGACCGGGTGCTGGCAGCGGGTGGGTCAAGGGCAGCGGCCGAGCTCGTGGAGGACTTCCTGGGCCGTCCCTACAACACCGACGCGTTCACGGCGTGGCTGAACGGGTGACCTCGTCGTAGGCGTCGTCCAGTCCCGAGCGCAGGGCGTCGATCAGGTCCGGGACGTCGGCCACGGGCAGCCGGAAGGACGCGACGCAGAGGTTCTCGCGCCACAGCGAGAGCAGCACGACCGGACCATGGGGAGCGGCCTCGTGGTGCCAGGTCACCCGGAGCGCGCGACCGTCCCCGCGGGTGTCGAGGAAGGCACCCACCGGCACCACCGTCATGTTCCCCATGCCTCATCATCGCTCGTCCGGCGCCCGCTGTCAGTCGGTCCCGCCCGGTAGATTTGCGCCGTGCCCGAGCTGCCGGAGGTCGAGGCGCTGGCCCAGGACCTCTCCCGACGCCTCGACGGCCGCGCGCTGGTGCGGGTCGACCTGGCGGCGTTCAGCGCGCTCAAGACCTTCGACCCGCCCCTGATGTCGCTCCACGGGATGCTCGTCGACGGCGTCACCCGGCACGGCAAGTTCCTCGACATCGACGCCTCCGGCACCCACCTCGTGCTGCACCTCGCCCGGGCCGGCTGGGTGCGCTGGCGCGACGAGGTGCCGTCGCTGCCGGCCAGGCCCAGCTCGAAGTCGCCGCTCGCGGCCCGGGTGGTGCTCGACAACGGCGCCGGGCTGGACATCACCGAGGCCGGCACCCGCAAGTCGCTGGCGATCTACGTCGTCCGCGACCCGCAGGAGGTCGAGGGCATCGCCCGGCTCGGTCCCGACCCGCTCGCCGACGAGTTCACCGTCGACGTGCTCGGCCGCATCCTGCACGACGCCGGACGTGCCCAGATCAAGGGCGTCCTGCGCCACCAGGGCACGATCGCCGGTATCGGCAACGCCTACTCCGACGAGCTCCTGCACGCCGCGAAGATGTCGCCGTTCAAGCCGTCCAGCTCGTTGAGCGACGACGAGCTCGCCACGTTGTACACCGCCATCCGCACGGTGCTCGGCGACGCCGTGAAACGATCCTCCGGGCTGCCCGCAAGCGAGCTCAAGGGCGAGAAGAAGACCCACATGGCGGTGCACGGCCGCAAGGGCGCGACGTGCCCGGTCTGCGGCGACGTGGTCCGCGAGGTCTCGTTCGCCGACACGTTCCTCAACTACTGCGCGACCTGCCAGACCGGCGGCAAGCCGCTCGCCGACCGCCGCACCTCCAAGTTCCTCAAGTAGCCGGCACAGGAAGCCCATCACAGGAAGCCCATCACAGGAAGCAGAGCCCGTGAACATCCCCACCGTCGCCGTCGAGGGCGTCCCCGACCCCCTGCCCGAGGGACTCGTGGTGCTCGACGTGCGCGAACCGGTCGAGTGGCGCCACGGCCACATCGACGGCGCTCGGCACATCCCGCTGCGTGAGGTGCCGCAGCGGCTCGCTGAGGTGCCGACCGACCTCCAGGTGCTCGTGGTCTGCAAGGTGGGCGCCCGATCGGCCCAGGCCACCGGCTACCTCGTGCAGAACGGTGTCGATGCGGTCAACCTCGACGGCGGCCTGCTCGAATGGGAGGCCGCCGGGCGGCCGATGGTCAGCGAGAGCGGGCATCCGGCGCAGGTCGTGTAGCTCAGGTGAACGCCCGGGGCAGGGGTACGCCGCCGCCCACCGCGACCTCGAGCCGGGCAAGGTACTCCCGGCGGGTGACCTCCACCACGCCGAGCGAGGCGAGGTGTGGCGTGGCCCACTGCACGTCGAGCAGGCGCTCGGCGACGTGCTCGTCGTGCAGGATGTCCACCAGTGCGACCAGCGCCACCTTCGAGGCGTCGCGGGCGTGGTTGAACATCGACTCCCCGGCGAACAGTCCGCCAATGGCCACGCCGTACAGGCCGCCGGCGAGCGCGCCTTCCTGCCACGCCTCGACCGAGTGCGCCCAGCCCAGCCGGTGCAGCCGCGTATAGGCGGCGCTGATCCGGCCGTCGATCCAGCCGTCCGGACGCTCCGGGTCGGCGCAGCCGGCCACCACCTCGTCGAACGCGCTGTCGACCCGGATCTCGAAGTGCTTGCAGGACTGGCGCAGCGAGCGCGAGACCCGCATTCCGTCCAGGGGCAGCACACCCCGCCGCGCCGGTGACCACCAGTGCATCGGGTCGCGCCGACCGGGTCCGGGCATCGGGAACATGCCGGACCGGTAGGCCTGCAGCAGCGTGCCCGGGGCCAGGTCGGCGCCGACGGCCACCATGCTGCCGCAACGGCGATCGACCTCGGGGTCCCTCAGGTCGGGGAACGTCCACCCTGACGGAGGCGGTTCCTGCAGCCGACTGCTCACCGCCTCCACCCTAGACCGGCGCCACCGGTCGGGGTGGGCAGCGCGTCACGACCCTCCCTTTACGCTCGACGCATGAGCATCGCCAGCAGGATCGGCAAGACCCTCGGGCCCAGCGTGCCCCACCTCGCGCCCGGTCTGACGAGTGCCTTCGTCCACGAGGCGCTCGACCGTGCGATCAACGGTGTGGGCCCGCTACCGGCGGCCGCCCTGGCCGCCGAGGCGCAGCTGGAGGAGCAGCACGGCGACGTCGAGCGCGCCGTGCACGAGGTGATCGAGAACCACGTCCGGTGGGCCGGTGCACAGGGTCTGGTCACGAACCTCGGTGGGCTGGTGACCCTGCCGGTGATGGTGCCCGCGAACATCATGGGCCTGACGCTCCTCCAGTGCCGGATGGTCGCGGGCATCGCGCACCTCCGCGGCTACGACCTGGCCGACATGCGGGTCCACAACGCGATCCTCGCCGCTCTCCTCGGCGACGAGGCCGTGCTGACGCTGCTGAAGAAGAAGCAGATCCCGGGCACCCCGATGGCGATCGCGACCGCACCGTTGTATGACGACAGCATCGACCAGGTGATGGCCGGCCAGGTCGCGGCCGCGATGGTGGCCAAGGTCGCCGGCAAGCAGATCGTGATCACGGCAGGCAAGCGGGTGCCGATCGTGGGCGGACTGCTCGGGGCCAGCACCGACGCCTACTCGACCTGGCGGGTCGGTCGCTACGTTCAGCGCGAGTTCTTGCCAAGAAGGGCGCGGTAGGCGCCGAGCCCGGCCTTCGCCACGGGGTTGGTCCCGGCCTCGCGGACCAGGCGTCGCTTGACCCGTTCGGTGGGTCGCCGCTCGAACCGCGCGATCCCCTCCTGGAGGTTGCCGATCGCCTCGTGCAGCTCGATCTCGACGTCGCGCAGCCGCGCGGCCTCGCGCACCATCGCCTCCAGGCCCTTGAGACCGACCTCCGCCACCTCGGTCGCGTCGGGGTGGTCGGGGTCGACCCACGGGAGCGGCGCTGCGGGTACCAGCTCGTCGAGGTCGCCGACCACGTCGTACCCCCGCGCGGCCAGGTTGTCACGCCACGACCGGGAGACCTCGTCGGCCCAGGCGAACACGTCGGGCGGCACCGACAGCCGCGCGGAGGTCTGGCCGCGCGACAGGGTCTGGTGCACGAGGTACTCGCGCACGAACTGCCGGTAGCGCTCGTTGGGGACGACGTCCTTCAGGCGTTCGTTGAGCCGGCGCACGAGCGCTGTCTCGGGTACGCCGAGCGACGGGTTCTCCCGGTCGGTGCCCTCGACCAGACTGGTCGGCTCGATGCCCAGGACGCCCATGAACCGCTCCCAGAGCAGGTCGCGCGGCGCGCCCGGGTGCGGCACGGTCACCACGTGCACCTGTTCGGGAGGGAGCGACCCGCCCCAGCGGTCGAGGATCTCGGGGACCTCCTGGACGCCCCAGAACCAGGACGCGAGCGTGCTCGCCCGGTCGGGGTCGCGGATCTGGTCGAGGAACTCGCCGTACGTCACGAGCCGCCGGTGCTTGACGTTCTCCTGCCACTCGGCCGGGATCTGCCGGCCGAGGTCGCGCGCGGACAGGACCACGTGCACCTCGGTGTCGGCACCGGACGCGGCCAACGACTCCAGCGCCCGGGCCACATGGGCGCGGGAGGCGTAGCCGAGGATCTCGTGACTGACGATCGCGGTGCCGGACCAGCCGCGCACCGCTTCGGCCAACCGGGCCCAGGCGCCGCCGGCCTGCTTCTCGAGCCCGCCCCAGGTGAGCTGCATCAGGTCGAGGGCGGCCAGGAACTGGGCGTCGGCCCGGTCGGCCGGGTAGCGGATCCCCTGCGCGGCAAGGACCTCCGGGTTGTGGAAGAGCCGGTCCTGGAGGAACGAGGTGCCGGTCTTCGGAGCACCGACGTGCAGGATCACGCGGTCGGCCACGGCGGTCCTCCCTCCAGCGACGTGAGCACCTCGAGCGCCAGGGCCAGGGTCTCGGCAGGTGGCACCGAGCGTGCCAGCCCGGCGTCGGTCGAGGGTACGACGTGACGCACGTCGCCGTGGACCTGCCACGGCCCCGCACCGAGCGCGTCCGCGAGCGAGTCGGCTCGCGCGAGCGCCCAGCCGAGCTGGGCCCTCGGGATCCCGGGGACTCCGGTCCACGGCCGGTGCAGGTGGCGTGCCAGGTCGCCGTCGACCCATCGGAGCCGGCTGGCGGCCGGTGCCGTGGCCAGGGCCTGGTTGAGCAGCCGGAGCAGGTCGGTGTCGACGGCGTTCGCGCGAGCGGGGTCCGGCTCGCGCAGGCTCGTGCCGACCAGGTGGCCGGCCAGCCGCAGCGCCTCGCCGGTGGTGCCGGCGAGCAGCACGTGGACGGACTCCGCAGGCACCCGTCGGGTCCAGTCCTCGGCCACCGCGGCCAGGTCCACGGCCGGTGGAAGGACGTCGCGGGCCGCCATCTCGGACCAGAGCCGGCGCCAGCGCAACCCGGCGCCCCGCTCGACCCGTCGCCGCCAGTGCACGGCGACCATCGCGTCCAGCGGACCGCCGACCACGAGCACGGTCGGACGGCGACCACCCTCGCCCCGGCCGGCTCGGGCCAGCGCGGTGCGCACGGCGTGCGCGTCCAGTGACCGCCCGGCCACGACGAACCGACGGTGCCACGGCCACCGGTGTGCCCGCCGCCCAACCTGTCGCCCGGCCGGCGGCCCAGCCGGCACCGGCCTGGCCGCGGACGAGCCGCTCCACCGGGCCAGGGCGGCGACGCAGACCCGGAGCAGCTCTCGGTCGGTAAGCGGGTCACCCGGGGCCGGGTCGACCCGCCCCCGGCCACCGACCGGTGTGGTCAGCACCAGCTCGGCCAGCCAGGGCGCCGGATCGGCCAGCAGTCGGACGACCTCATGCTGGGCCGCGCTCGTGGGCGACCTGCTCAACGGCGCAGCCTGCGGAACATCCGGACCACCTCGGGCTCCTCGCGCCGCCGTTCGGTCTCCGCGACGATCATCTCCGCCAGCGCCTCGATCGCGACCTCGATCATGGCCCGTGGTCGTGGCCGGTCGGGGTCGGCCCACTCCCCGTCGCCCCACCGCGTCTCGAGGTCCTTGAGGTCGCCGACGACGTCGATGCCGGAGCCGTGCACCCACTCCCTCCACTCGGCGGTGACCTCGTCCACGAACGGTCGGCTCTCCGGCGGCAGCTCGGTCTTGATCTGCTTGAACCGGCGCGACAGCGTCTGCTGTGCGAGGAGTCCGCGCACGATGTCGGCGTAGACCGGCTGCGAGATCGAGCGTCCCTTGAGCGCGACGTTGAGCCGGCGCATGAAAGCCGTCTCGATCGCGTCCAGCGACACGTTCGTGCGGGGGACGGTCTCCACCGCCAGCGCCGGGTCGACGCCGAGGATGCCGGCGAAGCGCTCCCAGAGCAGGCCCGGCTCGGCGCCGGGCGGTGGCACCGTGAGCAGGTGGACGTGCGTCGGGCTCAGGCCGGCGCTCCACCGGCCAAGCACGTCGGGGAGCCCCTGCACCCGCCAGAACCACTCCTCGGAGCCGGTGCGGGGTGCCTTCTGGACGACGCGGAGGAACTGGCCGAACTGCATCCGGCCGCGGTGCTTGACGGTCTCCTGCCACTCGGCGGGGATCTGCCGGCCGAGGTCGCGGGCCGAGTAGATCACGTGCAGCTCCGCGCCGGCGAAGGACTCCTGCGCCCGTCGTACCTGCTCACGGGAGGCCGACGCCAGCACCTCGTGGCTGACGACCGCATCACCGCGGGTGCGCATCGCGGAGGAGGCAACCTGGTCCCAGGAGCCGCGCGCCCGGTCCAGCGCGCCGCCCCAGGGATGCTGGACCAGGTCGATCGCGGCCTCGAAGTGGCTGCCGGACCTCGTGTCGGGGTAGATCAGGCCGGCGTCGGCCAGGCCGGCCCGGTTGGCGGCGAGGGTGTCCTGGAGGAAGGTCGTGCCGGTCTTGGGCGCTCCGACATGGAGGAACACGCGGCGGGCCATGGCGGCAGTCTAGGGATCGGTCATGCGAGCGCGTTGACGACCCGGGAGGGGCTGGGGCGCCCGAGCACGCCGGCCATCCAGACGCTGGTCGCGACCAGCGCGTCGAGGTCGACGCCGGTCTCGATCCCGAGCCCGTGCAGCAGCCAGACCAGGTCCTCGGTGGCCAGGTTGCCGGTCGCGCTCTCGGCATACGGACAGCCGCCGAGACCTCCGGCACTGGCGTCGAAGGTGCGGATCCCGTGGCGGAGCGCCGCGTGCGCGTTGGCCAGCGCCTGCCCGTAGGTGTCGTGGAAGTGCACGGCCAGCACGTCGTCGGCGAGACCCGCGGCGTTGAACGCGTCGAGGAGGTCGGTGACGTGTCCGGCCGTCCCGACACCGATCGTGTCGCCGAGGCTGAGCTGGCTGGCGCCGAGGTCGTAGAGCCGCTTGCCGACCCGAACCACCTGGTCGATCGCGACGTCCCCCTCCCAGGGGTCGCCGAAGCACATGCTCACGTAGGCCCGGACGTCCATGCCCGCGGTGCGCGCCCGGGTGACCGTGGGCTCGAACATCGCGAACTGCTCGTCCAGGCTGCGGTTGAGGTTGCGCTGGGCGAACGTCTCCGTCGCGCTGCCGAAGATCGCGATGTGCTCGCAGCCGATCTCGATGGCGCGGTCGAGGCCGCGCTCGTTCGGGACCAGCACCGGGAACTGCCGGCCCCGCTGGCCGAGCCCGTCGATCAGCATGGCCATGAGCTCCGCCGCGTCGGCCAGCTGCGGCACCCACTTCGGGTGGACGAAGCTGGTCGCCTCCACGACCGGCAGCCCGGCGGCGAGCAGCCGGTGGATGAACTCGGCCTTGTCCCGCACGGGGACGACGGTCTTCTCGTTCTGCAGACCGTCGCGCGGACCGACCTCGTAGATCGTGACGCTCATGCTTCCTCCACCACGAACAGCACGGCGCCCATCGTGACCTGATCGCCGGCCTTGGCGCCGACCTGGGTAACGGTGCCGTCGAACGGCGCCTTGAGCGCGAGCTCCATCTTCATCGCCTCCAGCACCCCCAGCGTCTCACCGGCAGCGACCTCCTGGCCGTGCTCGATGTTGACCGCCAGCACGGTGCCGGGCATCTGCGCGGTGATCGTGCCGTCGCCCGCTGCCGTGGCGTCGTCGGCGAAGATGTCGGGCTTGTGGAACACATGACGCTGGCCCTCGAGCACGACCTCGACCTCGTGCGCGGTCACGTTCACGACGGCCTGGTGCCGGTGGCCGGCGACGCTGAGGCGTACGACGTGCCGCTCGGCCGACAGCTCGGTGACCGGGACCCCGTCGACCTCGCCACGCGCCCGGTCGACCCGCACCACCCGGTCGAGCTCGACCAGGTGTGGCGCCGGCTCCGCGCCAAGCCGGAACCCGTCGTACTGGAAGGGGTGGGGGGTGCCGTTCTTGAAGTCCGTGGCGACCAGCATCGCCTGCGTCCACGCCGCCACGATCCGGGCGAGGTCGTCATCGGGAGCCGGAAGCTCGCCGCCGCCGATCGTCACGGTGTCGAGCCAGGCCGTGTCGATGGTCGCATCGCGGAACTCGTCCGAGGCGGCGAGCACCCGCAGGAAGCCGACGTTGGTGGTGAAGCCCAGGATCGCGGTGTCGTCGAGGGCGTCGACGAGGGCACGCCGGGCGGACTCGCGGTCGGGCCCGTGCACGATCACCTTGCCCAGCATCGGGTCGTATGCCGTCGACACCACCTGCCCGCTCTCGAGCGCGGCGTCGACGCGGGCCCTGGCCGGCCAGCGGACGAGCGACGCGGTGCCGGCCTGGGGCAGGAAGCCGTGGAAAGCGTCCTCGGCGTACACCCGGGCCTCGATCGCGTGCCCGTCGAGGTGGATGTCGTCCTGGGTCAGCCCGAGCCGCTCGCCGTCGGCGACCCGGAGCTGGAGCGCGACGAGGTCGAGCTCGCCCCCCTTTGCGGACACCGCGAGCTCGGTGACCGGGTGCTCGACCTGGAGCCGGGTGTTCATCTCCAGGAAGTACGCCTCGCCGGTGTCGGTGTCGAGCAGGAACTCGACGGTGCCGGCGTTGACGTAGCCGACCTCCCGGGCGAGCGCGACGGCCGAGCCGGTCACGAGGTCGCGGACCGCGGCGCTGATCGTCGGCGCGGGTGCCTCCTCGAGGACCTTCTGGTGCCGTCGCTGGGTGGAGCAGTCGCGCTCGTAGAGGTGGATCACGGTGCCGTGGGCGTCGGCCATCACCTGCACCTCGATGTGCCGGCCGCGCTCGACGTACTTCTCGACCAGGATCGTGTCGTCACCGAACGCTGCCAGCGCCTCGCGCTTCGCCGCGGCCACCGCCTCGTCGTACTCCCCCGCGGAGCGCACGATGCGCATGCCCTTGCCGCCGCCGCCGGCGGCGGCCTTGACCATGACGGGGAGCGCCATGGTCTCGACAGGCTCGACCAACGGGGGCTCGACCAACGGGGGCTCGACCAACGGGGGCTCGACCAACGGGGGCTCGACCAACGGGTATGACGGGACCACGGGCACGCCGGCCGCCACCGCGATCTCGCGGGCGGCGTCCTTGCGGCCCATCTTGTCCATCACGTCGGCGGACGGGCCGACCAGCGTGATGCCGGCGTCCTCGAGTGCGCGCGCGAACGCGGAGCGCTCGGAGAGGAAGCCGTAGCCGGGGTGCACCGCGTCGGCACCGCAGTCGCGCGCGGCGGCGACGACCTCGTCGATGTCGAGGTAGCTGGTGACCCGGACGGCGGCGTCGGCCTCCCGGGCGTGCGGTGCGGACGCGTCGATGTCGGTGTGGATCGCGACCGTGTGGATGCCGAGGTCGCGGGCGGTGCGAATCACCCGGAGGGCGATTTCGCCGCGGTTGGCGATGAGCAGCGTCTTCATCATGGCCCTCACATCCGGAAGATGCCGTAGGACGGCTCGGGGATCGGGGCATGGGCAACGGCGGCAAGGCCCATCCCGAGCACCCGGCGGGTCTCGAGCGGGTCGATCACGCCGTCGTCCCAGAGCCGGGCGGTCGAGTAGTACGGCGAACCCTGGTGCTCGTACTGGTCGCGGATCGGCGCCTTGAACGCCTCCTCGTCCTCGGCCGACCACACGTCGCCCGCGTCCGAGCCCGCCTTCGCCTGCAGAGCGTCGCGGCGGACGGTGGCGAGGACGGAGGCGGCCTGCTCGCCGCCCATGACGGAGATCCGGGCGTTGGGCCACATCCAGAGGAAGCGGGGGTCGTAGGCGCGGCCGCACATGCCGTAGTTGCCGGCGCCGAACGAGCCGCCGATCACGACTGTGAACTTGGGCACGACGCTGCACGCCACGGCGGTCACGAGCTTGGCGCCGTCCTTGGCGATCCCGCCGGTCTCGTACTCCTTGCCGACCATGAAGCCGGTGATGTTCTGCAGGAACACCAGCGGGATGCGTCGCTGGTTGCACAGCTCGATGAAGTGGGCACCCTTCAGCGCCGACTCGCTGAACAGGATCCCGTTGTTGGCGATGATCCCGACCTGGTGCCCCCAGACCTTCGCGAAGCCGCACACGAGCGTCTCGCCGTACAGCTTCTTGAACTCGTGGAAGTGGCTGCCGTCGACCACCCGCGTGATCACCTCACGGACGTCGTACGGCGTGCGTGTGTCGGTGGGCACGACGTCGTACAGGGTGCGCGGGTCGACCGCGGGCTCCTCCACGTCACCGGCGGTCGAGCTTGTCGAGACCCCCGGCTCGGGCAGGGTCGACACGATCGAGCGGACGATTGCGAGCGCGTGGGCGTCATCCTCGGCCAGGTGGTCCACGACGCCGGACTTGCGGGCGTGGACGTCACCGCCACCGAGCTCCTCCGCGGTCACCACCTCGCCAGTCGCCGCCTTCACCAGCGGCGGCCCGCCGAGGAAGATCGTGCCCTGCTCCTTGACGATCACGGTCTCGTCGGACATCGCCGGGACGTACGCCCCGCCGGCCGTGCACGAACCCATCACCGCGGCAACCTGCGGGATGCCCTCGCCGGACATGGTGGCCTGGTTGTAGAAGATCCGGCCGAAGTGGGTCCGGTCCGGGAACACCTCGTCCTGCATCGGGAGGAAGGCACCGCCCGAGTCGACGAGGTAGATGCACGGCAGCTTGTTCGCGCGCGCCACCTCCTGCGCCCGGAGGTGCTTCTTGACCGTGATCGGGTAGTAGGTGCCGCCCTTGACCGTGGCGTCGTTGGCGACCACGACACAGGTACGGCCACTGATCAGGCCGACCCCGGTCACGATCCCCGCGCTCGGCACCGCGTCCTCGTACATCCCGTTCGCGGCCAGCGCGCTCAGCTCCAGGAACGGGCTTCCGGGATCTAGCAGCGCGTCGACCCGGTCGCGCGCGAGGAGCTTGCCGCGGTCCGTGTGCTTCTTCCGCGCCGCCTCGGACCCGCCCTGCCGGACGAGGGCCAGTCGCTCCCGCAGCTCGTCGACGAGCTCCTTCATCTGCACTGCCATGCGCACGAGCCTCTCAGAAGGAGTGGTTAACGATCGCTAACCATGCTACCCGGGGCAGTCAGGATGCGCGACGGCCCGCGCGGCTCACGACGATCTCGACCGTCTCGTGCAGCAGGGACACCGCCAGGCCGGCAGACATCGGCTGGTCCAGCCGGCACAGGTCGTCGGTCAGACCCTCGACCGTCGCATGCAGCCAGGCGGCCAGGACATCGAGGTCTTCCGGCTCTCGGCCGAGTGTCTCCACGACGGTTGCGGCGCACTGCATGCGGCGTCCGCGCCGTTGCAGGCCGAGGGCGCGCAGCGACCGCGAGCTCAGGCCCGGGGATCTGTCGAGCACCGCGTAGGCGCGGTCGAGGAGCACGGCCTCGCGATCGAGCGGAAGGAGGCCTCGGGAGAGGAACGTTGCGTCACGAGTGCGCCGGGCGAAGAGAGCGGCCCGGAAGCGGTCCTCGCGTTGTCCGATCGCGTAGCCCACGGTGAGGTCCAGGAGCGCCTCACGGGTCGGCCAGTTCTCGCGCAACGCTCCGAGAGACAGACCGGCTGCGGCTGCCACTCGGCGCATCGTCACCGCCTCCATGCCATCCTCGCGCAGCTCCGCCAGCACAGCACCGTGGACCGTGCGGATGCGGGAGGGCATGTCGATCAGTCGCGGCACCCGATCTTGGTAGCACGGCGGGCACCTCCTCGTGGCGTCCCTCCACAGGCCTTCGCCGACGTCCACCCAGGCTTTGGCAGCACACGTGTGCTGCCAAAGGTTCCGCGGACCCCTGCGAGGGTCTCTGGGGGCTGGTCGCGGCGTGGGCTGGATGTTAACGAGCGCTAACCTGAGTGTCGTGACCCGGCGCGAAGAGATCCTCCAGGCGGCCGCGGAGCTGTTCGCGGCGCGCGGGTTCCACGGCGTCTCGATCGCGGAGCTCGGCGCGGCTTGTGGGATCTCCGGGCCAGCGCTGTACAAGCACTTCAGCGGCAAGGAGGCGATCCTCGCCGAGATGCTCGTGCAGATCAGCGAGGAGCTGCTCGACGAGGGACGGCGCCGGGTGCGGCGCGCGTCCGGGGGCGAGGACACCGTGCGGGCGCTGCTGGACTGGCATGTCTCGTTCGCGGTGGCGCACCGCGAGCTGATCGTGGTGCAGGACCGGGACTGGTCGTCACTGCCCGAGGAGGCCCGGGAGCAGGTGCGGGAGCTGCAGCGGAAGTACGTCGAGATCTGGGTGCGGGCGCTGCGTCGGGTGCGGCTGGACCTGCGGGCACCGGAGGCGCGGGCCCGCGTGCACGCGACGTTCGGGCTGCTCAACTCGACGCCGCACAGCGCGTTCCTGGAGGACATGGAGATGCACCGCGTGCTGATGACGATGGGCCGCGCCGCGCTCCTCGCCTGACCGGGCGCGTGCTTGGCTGCACCCATGAGCGGGATCAGGGTCGCGCACACGGCTGACCTCGACGCGACGACGCTCGAGCAGGCGCGGTCCCTGTTGTTCGAGGTGTTCACCGGCGACGACGCGATGACCGACGAGGACTGGGAGCACTGCGTCGGCGGCATGCACGCGCTGGCGTACGACGAGGACGAGCTGGTGGGACACGCGAGCGTGGTGATGCGCCGCCTGCTGCACGGTGACCGGGCGCTGCGGGCGGGGTACGTCGAGGGTGTGGCCGTGCGCGAGGACCGGCAGGGCCGCGGGCACGGCGCCGGGATGATGGCCGAGCTGGAGCGGATCATCCACGGCGCCTACGACCTCGGCGCGCTGGGGGCGACCGAGGTGGCCGTGCCGTTCTACCGCGGCCGGGGCTGGCAACCGTGGCGCGGGGAGACCTGGGCCCTGACCGCCACCGGTCCGGTGCGGACCCCGGACGAGGACGGATGGATCTACGTGCTCCCGGCCGCGGCCGCGCTGGACCTGGGCGGAAGCCTGATCTGCGGGATCCGGCCGGGTGAGGCCTGGTAGGCCAGAGTCCGCGTCAGTCCTCCGGGTCCAGCAGCTGGGCGACGGCCTCGTCGTAGGCCGCGACGGAGGAGTCCGCGAGGCCGTGCCCCGCGGGGGCATGCTCCGCCAACGACAGGAGCAGTGCGGCCCGCTGCATGGCGTCGTCTCGTTCGGCCGGACCGCGCTCGGCGACCAGGCGCGACTCGACCTCGTCGAGGATCCACTCGCGGGGATGGCCGCGGAGCAGGGTGAGGACGTAGGGATCGGTGTCCAGCTGCCAGGCCAGCTGGTACAGCAGCGCCAGGGCGTGCTCGCAGGGCTGGACCCACGCGTCGCACTCGCAGGCGGTCTCGATCTCCCCGGAGGCGGGGAGGATCTCCACGCCCGCCTGGTCGGCGTCCTCCACCAGCGTGGCCGGGAGGTCGCCGGCCTCGAGGGCGGCGACGTGGCCGGACTCGCGGGCCGCCTCGTCGACGAAGGTGGCCCAGGCCTCGCGCGGCAGCGAGGCGACCTTGGCCTGCGCCATCACCGCGCGGTCGGCGCCGGGATCGACGACGGCCGAGGCCATCGAGGGCAGCACCATGATCGCGCCGAGCCTGCCGGAGCGGGCGAGGGCGCGTCCGGCGAGGAGGTCGGACTCGTCGTACGCGGTCTCCTCGAAGGTGCGCACGAACGCTCGTCCCCACCAGGTGGCGCTGCGCGGTGCGGCACCGCGCACGCGGGCCCGGCGGGGGACGATCGTGGGGTCAGGCATGGGGCGTCCGCAGGGACACCAGGTCGTGGAGCTCGCTGTCGGACAGCTCGGTCAGCGCGGTGTCGCCGGACCCGAGCACGGACTCGGCGAGGGTGCGCTTGCGGGCCAGCAGCTCGCCGATCTTCTGCTCGATGGTGCCCTCGGTGACCAGCCGGTGCACCTGCACCGGTCGGGTCTGGCCGATCCGGTGGGCCCGGTCGGTCGCCTGGTCCTCGACGGCGGGGTTCCACCAACGGTCGACGTGGATCACGTGGTCGGCCCGGGTCAGGTTGAGCCCGGTGCCGCCGGCCTTGAGTGACAGCAGGAAGACCGGGGCCTCACCGGCCTGGAACGAGGCGACCATCTGCTCGCGGGCCCGCACCGGGGTGCCGCCGTGCAGGAACAGGGTGGTGATGCCGATGTCGGCCAGGTGCCGCTCGAGCAGCCGGGCCATCGCGACGTACTGGGTGAACAGCAGGACCGAGCCGCCCTCGGCCAGGATCGTGCCGAGCAGCTCGTCGAGCAGCTCCAGCTTCTCCGAGCGCCCGCGCAGCCGGCCGGCGGCCTGTCTCAGGTAGTGCGCGGGGTGGTTGCAGATCTGCTTCAGGCCGGTGAGGAGGGCGAGCACGAGCCCACGCCGGGTTGCCTCGTCGGCGTGCTCGATCCGCTCCATCGACTCCCGGACCAGGGCCTCGTAGAGGACCACCTGCTCCCGGGTCAGGCCCACCACCTGGTCGGTCTCGGTCTTCGGCGGCAGCTCGGGCGCAATGCCCGGGTCGGTCTTGCGTCGCCGCATCAGGAACGGCTCGACCAGCTGGGCGAACTGGCGGGCCTTGGCCGGGTCCTCCCCGGACTCGATCGGCGCGGCCCACACCTTGCGGAACGCCGCGCGCGAGCCGAGCAGCCCGGGCGTGGCCCAGTCGAGGATCGCCCAGAGCTCGGTCAGGTCGTTCTCCACCGGCGTGCCGGTGAGCGCGACCCGCGCCCGCGAGCCGATCGCGCGCAGGTTGCGCGCCGTGGAGGAGGTGGCGTTCTTGATGTGCTGGGCCTCGTCGGCGACCACCAGGTCCCAGGGCACCGTCGCCAGGGTCTCGTGGTCGCGGCGCATGGTGCCGTACGTCGTGAGCACGAACCCCTCGTCGCCGGTCGAGCCACTTCCGGTGGTCGAGCCGCCTCCGGTGGTCGAGCCGCCTCCGGTGGTCGAGCCTGTCGAGACCCCCAGCTCGCGCGACGACCCGTGGAACCGCCGGACCGCGACGCCCGGAGCGAACCGCCGGATCTCGGCTTCCCAGTTGCCGAGCAGCGACGCCGGGCAGACCACCAGCGTCGGACCGGAGGCGAGCTTTCGGTCGCGACGGTGCAGGTGCAGCGCGATCAGGGTGACCGTCTTGCCGAGTCCCATGTCGTCTGCGAGGCAGGCACCGAGCCCGGCGCCGGTCAGCTCGGCCAGCCAGGTCACGCCCCGGAGCTGGTAGTCACGGAGCGTCGCCTCCAGCCCGGGGGGCGGGTCGAGCGGGGCGACGGTCGAGGCGTCGACCACGCGGTCGCGCACCTTGAGCAGCGAGGCACCCGGGTGCACCTGGAGCTCCTCGCCGCCGACGTCGAGCACGCCGGTGAGCGAGGCGCGCAGCGCGGCCACCGGCGAGACCGGTGTCCAGGTGCCGGTGGTCGAGCCTGTCGAGACCCGCTTGCGGGCCTTGCGCGCCAGCGCCGGGTCGATCACGACCCAGTTGTCACGGAGCCGGATGATCGGCGTGGTCGCCGCCGCCAGCGATGCCATCTCGGCGTCGGACAGCGGACTGGTGCCCAGCGCCAGCCGCCAGTCGAACGCGAACATCGCCTCCGGGCCGAACAGGCCGGTCATCAGCGGACTGTCCCCGCGCACCTGGTCGACCTCAGCCCGAGGCTCGAGCTGGGCCTGCAGCCCGCGCGGCCAGAAGACGTCGACGCCGATCGCGAGCAGAGCACCCACGCCGTGCTCGAGGAGGTCGGCCAGCTCGTCGCCGGTGAGCACGATCCGGTCGGGCACTGGCTCGCGGAGCAGCCGGTCGAGCGTCGGCCAGGCCACGGCCGCCCGGCGCAGCTCGGTGCCGGCGCTCAGCCGAGCCCGGCGCGAGAAGCCGTGGCCGGACCCCTCCCACAGCGTGGCCGCGTCGGTGACGTGGCCGGGGTCGTCGCGGTCGTGCACCTGCAGCACGACCGTGAGCAGGCCGTCGGCGAGCTGCTCGGCCGGGGCTTCGACCCTCAGGCTGACCACCACGTCGGCGGGCAGGTCGGCGGGCAGGTCGGCGTCGTCGTCGGCGTTCAGGAGCGAGACCGGCCGGCGCTGCGGCTGCGGCCGCGCCGGGGTGCGGGTCATCGTGTCGGCCACGGCGTCGAGCAGGCCCCGGATCCGGGCCTCGGCCTCCGCGGCGTCGACCCCGTCGAAGGCACGCGCCTGCGCCAGCCGGCGTACGGCGTCGGTGTCGTCGCTGGTGAGCGGGCCCGCCTCCCAGGCGTCGCCGGACTCGCTGACCCGGATCCGGCCGGCGGCCACGAGCTTGAGCGCCAGCACCGTGGCACCGCCGAGCAGCCCCACCGAGGGGTGTGCGTCGTCGGCCCGGAGCGCGCGGCTGAGCACCGGGATCGCGCCGCGCATCGGGAGCCGGACCACCCGGTCGCGCGTACCGCCCGGCCCACCGGTGAACTCGATCTCGCTGTCGCGTGGCGGATGCGTCACGGTCAGGGTCGCCGGACCCTGCAACGGCACGAAGCTCACGGTGGCGAACGTAGCGCGGCCACCCGACAGCTCACCGACAGGCGCTGCGAGGGGTCCCTCCTCACCAGATCCGGACGCGCTCCTCGGGGGCGAGCCACAGGCCGTCGTCCTGGGTGGTGCCGAACGCCTGGTGGAACTCATCGAGGTTGCGCACGATGTTGGCGCGGAACTCGGCCGGGCTGTGCGGGTCGATGGTGAGCAGCTGGAGCTCCTGCTCCTTGCGGCGCTTGGTGCGCCAGCAGTAGGCCCAGTTCATGAACAATCGCTGGCTGCCGGTCGGCTCCGCCTCCTCCGCACTCGACCCACCGTCAGGGGCTTCGACGTCTCCGGGGGAGTTCTCGAGCGCGATCGCGTAGGCCTTGTGGGCGATGGTGAGCCCACCGAGGTCGCCGATGTTCTCGCCGACGGTGAGCGCGCCGTTGACGTGCTCGCCGGGGAGGTTGCGGGGCTCGAACCCGTCGTACTGCGCGATCAGCGCCTTCGACTTCACCTCGAACGCCGCCTTGTCGTCGGCGGTCCACCAGTCGTTGAGGTTGCCGGCGCCGTCGTACTGGGCGCCCTGGTCGTCGAAGCCGTGCCCGATCTCGTGACCGATCACGGCGCCGATGCCGCCGTAGTTCTCGGCTGCCCGGGCGTCCGGAGCGAAGAAGGGCCGCTGCAGGATGCCGGCCGGGAAGCAGATCTCGTTGGTCGTCGGCTTGTAGTAGGCGTTGACGTGGTGCGCGAGCATCAGCCACTCGTCGCGGTCGACCGGCGCGCCGATCTTGCGCAGCTCGCGGTCGGTCTCGAACGCCGCCGACGCGAGCAGGTTGCCGAGCAGGTCGTCGGCGCTGACCTCCAGCGCCGAGTAGTCGCGCCAGGTGTCGGGGTAGCCGATCTTGGGCTTGAACGTGTCGATCTTGTCGAACGCGCGCTGCTTGGTCTCCTCGCTCATCCAGTCCAGCCCGGTGATGCTGCGCCGGTAGGCCTCGAGGAGGTTGGCGACGAGCTCGTCCATCATCGCCTTGGACTCCGGCGGGAAGTGCCGCTCGACGTACCGCTTGCTGACGGCCTCGCCGAGCATGCCCTCCACGAAGGAGATGCCGCGCTTCCAACGGGCCCGCAGCTCCGGGGTGCCGTTGAGGGTGCGGCCGTAGAAGTCGAAGTTGGTCTCGACGAACTCGCTGGAGAGGTAGCCGGCAGTACTGCGGAGCACCTTGACCACCAGCAGCTCCTGGAACGCCTCGAGCGGTGTCTCGGTGAGCACCTCCTGCAGGTGTGTGAAGAACGACGGCTGCCGCACCACGACCTCGGCGAGCAGCGAGTCACCGAACGCCCGGTCGCGCCCGCTGACCGCCTCGGCGTACGCCGACCAGTCGAACGCCGGCAGCAGGGTGCGCAGCTCGGCGTGGGTGGTCAGGTTGTAGGTGCGCTGGACATCGCGCGTCTCGTGGCGCTCCCAGTGTCCCTTCGCGATCCGGGTCTCCAGCTCGAGCACGCCACGGGCCACCCGTTGCGCGTCCCCTCGGCCGGCGAGCTCGAGGAGCCGCTGCACGTAGTCGACGTACTTCTCGCGGATCTCCGCGAACTTGTCGTCGCGGTAGTAGGACTCGTCGGGCAGCCCGAGACCGCCCTGGGTGAGGTTCATCAGGTAGCGCTCGGAGTTGCGGGAGTCGATGTCGATGTAGACGCCGAACAGGCCACCGCCGGCGCGCCGCTCGTACCCGCCGATGAACGCGGCGAGCTGGTCCTTGTCGGTGATCGCGGCGATCTCGTCGAAGAGCGGCATCAACGGCTCGGCACCGAGGCTCTCGATCCGCTCCTCGTCCATGAAGCTGGTGAAGGCCTCGCCGATCTTGCGCTCCTCGTCGGAGTCGCCCTCGCCGCGCGCGCAGGCCTCGATGATCTCGCGCACGTTCGCCTCGACGCCTTCGGCGAGCTCCACGAACGGGCCCCAGGAGGAGCGGTCCTGCGGGATCTCGGTGGTATCCAGCCAGGTTCCGTTGACGTGGCCGAACAGGTCGTCCTGGGGGCGGATGTCCGGGTTCATGCCGGGCCTGGCGTCGTCGAGAATCGTCACGGGGGGAAATGTATACGGGCCCTCCGCATGCCAGAGTGGGCGCATGACCGAGACTCCGGGTGACATCGAGGTACGCGACAACCCCGACCAGAGCCGTTACGAGGCGGTCGTGGACGGGAAGGTGGCCGGGTTCGCGGTCTACGAGCGGATCGACGGCCTGATCGCCTTCGTGCACACCGAGGTCGACGACGCGTACTCCGGCCTGGGCATCGGCAGCCAGATCGTGCAGCAGTCCCTGGACGACGTGCGCGGCAAGGAGCTAACGGTGCGCCCGGTGTGCCCGTTCTACAAGGCGTTCTTCGAGGAGCACCCGGAGTACGCCGACCTCCTCTAGAACATCAGCACCGTCTTCCCGAGCGTCCGCCGCTCGTCCATCTCCGTGAGCGCGGCGGCGATCTCCTCGACCGGGCGCAGGTCGCCGATCGGCGGGGCGATCACACCCGAGGTCATCATCGGGAGCAGCGCGTCCCACTGGCTGCGCATGTAGCCCGGTCGCGCCATCGCGTAGGCGCCCCAGCCGACGCCACGCACGTCGACGTTGTTGAGGAGCAGCCGGTTGACCCTGACCTCCGGGATCGTGCCGCCGGTGAAGCCGACCACGAGCAGCCGGCCGAGCGTGCCGAGCGACCGCAGCGAGTCGGTCATCAGGTCGCCGCCGACCACGTCCATCACCACGTCGACACCGGCCCCGCCGGTCAGCTCCCGGACCGCGTCTCGGAAGCCGTCGACGAGCACCGTCTCGTCGGCGCCGGCGCGCGTCGCCACCTCCGCCTTCTCCGCGGTCGAGACCACGGCGATCGTGCGCGCGCCGTACCCCTTGGCGACCTGGATGGTCGCGGTGCCGACCCCGCCGGCGCCGCCGTGCACGAGCACGGTCTCGCCCTCGCGGAGCCCGGCCCGCTTGGCGAGCGCGAAGTGCGCGGTGAGGTAGTTCATCGGGATCGCGGCGCCCTGCTCGAACGTGAGCGCCTCGGGCAGCGGGAAGACCCCTTCCGGGTGGACGGCCACGGTCTCCATGGCGCCGCCGTACGGCAGGACGCAGGCGACCCGGTCGCCGGAGCCGAACCCGGAGCCCTCCGGCGCCTCCCGGACGACGCCGGCGAAGTCGACGCCGAGCGGGAACGGGAGGTCGGGCTTGACCTGGTACTCGCCCTTGCTCAGCAGCAGGTCGGGGAACGAGATCCCGACCGCGCGGACGTCGACCAGCACCTGCCCGTCGGCGGCAGCGGTGGCAGGGACGTCGGTGACCTCGACGGCGGAAGGGCCGTCGAGCCGGGTGACCAGGGCGGCGCGCATGCGCCCATCCTGCCCCTGACCCGCGTGGTGGAGCTCAGCGGGCGGCGACGATCCGGTGCAGCTCGAAGTGCATGGGGTCGGTGTAGTGCCAGGCGCCGCCCCACTGGAACCCCCAGTGCTCGAAGATCGACACCACGGTCCGGTCGATCTGGCCGCTCGTGCCCCGCTGGTTGCCGGGCACGTTGATGTCGATGGCGGTGCCGAACGTGTGGAAGGACAGCGACGAGGTGCCCGCGATGAACCGTGGCACGAAGCAGCCGCCGTACTCCCCGACGTGGATCTTGCTGGCCAGGCCGCGGTCGACGATCTCGGTCAGCGCGGCTCGTAGCTCGGGCAGCATCACCTTGTTGCAGGTGACGCGACCGAGGATCGGGACACTCTCGTTGCGGATGTAGCTGGTGACCCACGCCGGATCCGGGTTTACCGTGCCGTCGCGGTTGGCCGTGTAGGTGAGCGTGCCGAGGGCGTCGGACACCGAGCCACCGGTGAGCACCGCGGTCTGGGTGGTGTGGATGTCGAGGTTGACGCCGAGGATGCGCACGCTGGTGGACGAGCCGAGAAGCTTCTGCAGCTTCTTCTGCACCGGCCGCGGGGCGTTGTCACCGATGGAGACCAGCATCGCGTTGCCCTGCTTCATGTTCAGCCGCTTTGCCCAGCGTTCGTTGACCACGGCGTCGATGTACGGCGGCGTGCCGGGGAGCCGCGGCACCATGTCGGCGTACGCGCCGATGTGCACCTTCGGCGAGCCGGTGTCGTTGCCCATCCGCACGTAGCCCTTGGCGTCCTGGATCTTGCGTCCGAGCGCGGGTGCGATCGCCATCTCGCCGCCCGCGACCCGTTTCCAGACAGCGAGTGTCTGCGCCGATGTCGAGGGTGTGTAGCGCCGGAAGGTGCGCGGGTCGACTGCTGCGTAGGTGACGCTCCGTTCCTCGGCGAAGAACTGCGCGAGCGAGAACGTCTCGACCGTCTTCACGCCCGGAACCTTGCTCACCGCACGGACAGTGTTCGCGGGGAGCCTGCCACGGGAGTAGACGAGCAGGTCGGGCGTGAGCGTCGGCTTGCGAAGCGCAGCCGGCGCGGCCATCGCGACCTCCGACGTGGTGGGTGTCGTCGTCGCGGACGCCGCCGGGGAGGGCACCGCCGTCGGAAGGGTGCTGGCCCTCGCGGCGCTCGTCGGGCCCGGAGGCCGAGGGCGCCTGCGCGCAACCGGCTGTGACTGCGAACGTCGCTACCGTGGCCGCGACCAGCACCCTCGATGTGCGCATGCGCATTTGGCTCTCCTCCCCGTGGTCGCCATGCTAACCGCGGGGCAAGGGCTAGGTTCGGGGGATGAGCGAGAACGGGAACGACGACGCCAGCACGGCCGACGACGCCGCCGAGGGGGAAGGGATCAGCACGAGCAGCTGCCCGAGGACCTGCGGCCCACGGACGACAACCCGCTGGCCAAGGCAGCCGACGAGGGTGACGACGCGGACGAGGGCCTGAGCCTCGATCAGGACGGTGGTTGAGGAGGTTGCGAAGCAACCGTCTCGAAACCTAGTCCCGCACCTGAAGCACCCGCCCGGCCAGCCAGGCGATGTCGTCGGCGGTGCGGGCGGGCGCCTGCGAGGGCTGCATGACGTGGCTGAGCACGAGCCGCACCACCATCTCGATGCCGACGTCGAGCTGCTTCGGCTCCAGCGGCAGGTCGTAGCGCTGGAGGTGGGTGCGGATCACGCCGGTGGCGATCTCCAGCAACATCTCCGACTGGGTGGTCAGCAGCGGCAGCAGGTCGGTATCCGGCGCCGTGCGAAGCGGACAGGATCGCGTGCAGCAGCGGGTTGGTGCGCGCCATCTCGAGGACGTCGCGTGCGGCTCCCGGATCGCCTCGACCAGGTCGTCGGGGTGCTCGAACTGCTCGTCGACGTCGCGCGAGGAACAGGGACAGCTCGCGCAGCACCATCGCCTCGGCGAGGTGCGTGCTTGCCGCCGATCTCGTTGTAGACCGTCTGCCGGCTGACGCCCGACGGCGTCGGCGAGGCGTGCCATCGTGACCGCTGACCAGCCCTCGCTGCTGGTCACCTGCGACGCCTCGTGATCAGCCGAATCCTCAGTGGCGCAGCACTCGAACCGGCGCTGGTCTCCCGGCCTGCCATGCCGGTCAGTCGGGCGGGTCGCCTCGACCAGCGTCACGAAGTCGACCTTGTCGCGCACGCCGCAGTCGGGGCAGCACCAGGAGTCGGGGATGTCGTCCCAGGCGGTGCCGGCCGCGAAGCCCTCCCGCTCCTCGCCGGCCGTCGACCTCGTAGGTGTACCCGCAGCCCGGGACAGCGGGCGGCCACCACCTCCCCGCCGGTCGAGCGCTGGCGCGAGCGCTTGCCCCGCGGTCGAGCTTGCGAGCCGCCCGCTGGTCGAGCCCCCGCTGGTCGAGCCCGCTGGTCGAGCCGACCCGCTGGTCGAGCCCCGCTGGTCGAGCCCCCGCTGGTCGAGCCGTCGAGACCGCCGGGGGTGTACGTCGCCAGGACCCGGTCGCGCTTGCGCGGGCTGATGTTGGCCCGGCTGAGGTCGCCGTCGAAGTGCGCGAGCACCCGCGGGTCCATCACCCGGCGCCAGACCAGCGGCAGGACGCGCGAGCACGATCATCCCGGCGTACCCGGTCGGCAGCACCGGCGACTCCTCGAAGTCGCGCAGGGTCTGGTAGCGCCGGGTCGGGTTCGCGTGGTGGTCGCTGTGCCGCTGCAGGTGGTAGAGCAGCACGTTGGTCGCGATGTTGTTGGAGTTCCAGCTGTGCGCTGGGGTCGACCCGCTCGTAGCGACTGGCGCGCGCCACGCCGACGCTCTGGCGGCGCATGCCGTAGTGCTCCATGTAGTTGACGACCTCGAGCAGCGAGAAGCCGACGACCGCCTGGATCAGCCAGGTAGGGCAGGATCCCGACCCCGAGGCCGAGCAGCATCGCGCCCCACAGCACGGTCGACATCAGCCACGCGTTGAGCACGTCGTTGCCGATCCGGAACGGGTGCTGTCCGGCGGCGGGCGATCCGGCGCTTCTCCAGGTTCCACGCGCTGCGCAGCGAGCCGAGCACCGTGCGCGGCCAGAACTGCGTAGAAGCTCTCGCCGACCCGGCTGCTCGCCGGGTCCTCGGGCGTCGCCACCCGCACGTGGTGGCCGCGGTTGTGCTCGATGTAGAAGTGCCCGTAGAAGCTCTGGGCGAGCGCGATCTTGGACAGCCACCGCTCGTGGCTCTCGCGCTTGTGTCCGAGCTCGTGGGCGGTGTTGATGCCGATGCCGCCGATCGCAGCCGATCGAGATCGCGAGCCCGACCTGTCGCGCGACGCTCAGGTCTCCGGTCGCGATGCAGCCAGAAGGCGCCGACGAAGCCGGCGTACTGGATCGGCAGGAAGAGGTAGGTGATCCAGCGGTAGTACCGGTCCTGCTCCAGCGCCTCGATCACGTCGTCGGGCGGGTTGGTGCGGTCGAGCCCGGCGACCAGGTCGATGGCCGGCACCACGACCAGGATCACGATCGGGCCGATCCAGAACCACACGCCCCAGCCGGTCAGCGCGTGCATGCCGTAGCCGATGAACGCCAGCGACGGCACGACCAGGCCGATCAGCCACAGGTAGCGCTTGCCGTCCTTCCAGTGCGCGGTGGAGCCGGCGGGCACGGTGTGGTTCAAGGTCATGGAAAACTCCGCTATTGCTTTACACGAACCTACGACATGTAAAGTCTTTTGACAAGTCTCCACGGTTTGTAAAGTGGCAACATGCCGGCATGGACGACGTGCAGGTGGCGATCGAGCAGGCGTGGGACTTCGAGGACCCCGCCGGGTCGGAGGCCCGGCTTCGGGCGCTGCTGACCGACGCCGACGGCCAGGACGCGCTCGTGGTCCGCACCCAGGTGGCGCGGGCGCTCGGGCTGCAGCAGCGGTACGACGAGGCGCGGGCCCTGCTCGACGAGGTCGCGGCCGCCGGGCCCGGCGCCGAGGCACGGGTCCGCGAGCGCCTGGAGCGGGGCCGCGTGCTGCGCTCGGGCGGCGACCCGGACCGCGCCGGACCGCTCTTCGCCGAGGCCGCCGCGCTCGCCGGCCGGCACCTGCCCGGCCTGCGGATCGACGCGCTGCACATGAGCGCGCTGCTCGCCGACTCCCCCACGGAGCAGGCCGCACTCACCGAGGCTGCGCTCGACGAGGCCCGCGCCGACGACGACCCGGCCGCCCGGCGCTGGGTGCCGTCCCTGCTCAACAACCTCGGCATGGCACGCCACGACGCCGGCGACCTCGCCGGTGCGCTCGCGGCGTTCGAGGAGGCGCTCGCCGTACGGCGGGAGCGGGGCGAGCACCGGGAGACCCAGATCGCGACCTGGATGGTCGGCTGGGCGCTCCGCCTGCTGGGACGAGACGACGAGGCACTGAGGATCCAGACCGAACTGAAGGCCGAGCTGGAGGCCGAGGGCGCGACCGACCCCTACGTGGACGAGGAGATCGCCACCCTGCGGCGCTGACCAGCCTGGTGGCTACCCCCTTCGAGGCACGACCGATGAACAGTTGCCGGATTGCGCAGCAGCATCTTTGCCGACCATGCCTTAGCGTCGTGTCATGACTGCGCACGCGATCGGCATCGACTTCGGCGGCACCGGGATCAAGGCGGCGCCCGTGTCGCTCGACACCGGTGAGCTCCTCGAGGAGCGGCACCGGATCGACACCCCCAAGAAGTCCACCCCGGAGGCCGTCGGCGAGATCATGGCCCAGCTGTGCGACTCGTTCCCCGAGTCGACCGGGCCGGTCGGCGTGGCGGTCCCGGCCGTCGTACGCCGCGGAGTCGTGCTCTCCGCCGCCAACATCGACAAGTCCTGGATCGGCGTCGACGCCGACGCGCAGCTCACTGAGCGGCTCGACCGCCCGGTGCACGTGCTCAACGACGCCGACGCCGCGGGCCACGCGGAGATGCGGTACGGCGCCGCGCAGGGCCGCGACGGCCTGGTCATCGTCACCACGCTCGGCACCGGCATCGGCTCAGCGCTCCTGTGGAACGGCGTGCTGGTCCCCAACTCCGAGCTCGGCCACCTCGAGATCGACGGCCACGACGCCGAGAAGCAGGCGGCGACCAGCGCCCGGGAGCGCGAAGGGCTCTCGTGGGAGGAGTGGGCGAAGCGGCTCACGATCTACTACCGGACCCTGGAGAAGCTCTTCTGCCCCGAGCTGTTCGTGGTCGGCGGCGGGGTGAGCAAGAAGGCCGAGAAGTTCCTGCCACTGATCGAGATCGAGACGGAGATCGTCGCGGCGACGCTCAAGAACAACGCCGGGATCGTCGGAGCCGCGGGGATGAGCGACCAGGACTGACCCTGGGATCATTCTCAAAATCCACTATCTGTACTAATCTTATAGACATTTCACTCGGAGCCCGGCGCGGCGACCCGCGAACGACGCTTCCCCTTCTCGTGCTTCTCGCATGGTCTCGGGGGGCGGTCGTGCACGCCTGTGGCGCGCGGGAGTCGGGGTCACGGCGGTCCTGCTGGTCGGGATGTCACTGGCCGGCGCCGGTCGGGGTGACCCCGCTCCGGCAGGAGCAGCGAACGGTCGTGAGGTCACCGTCCGGGGGTCGACCCTCGCCGGCGAAGCGGTCCGCTCGGCGGCGCCGCGAGCTGCCCCGAAGTACGGCTCGCACGCGACGGCGGCCAACCCGCGGCCCAACGTGATGGTCGTGATGATGGACGACATGCGCTGGGACGAGGTGCGGTACCTGCCCAACGTCCAGCGCTACGTGCGCGACCGCGGGCTGCGGTTCACCAACTCGTTCTCTCCGTACCCGCTGTGCTGCCCGGCGCGCGCGTCGTTCCTGCTCGGGCAGTACTCCCACAACCACCACGTGCTCTACCACGACGCGCCGTACGGCTTCGGCTCGATCGACGACAGCCGCACCATCGCCACCGCGCTGGCGCGAGTCGGCTATCGGACGGCCATGGTCGGCAAGTACCTCAACAAGTACGGGGTGATGCCGTCGCGGGTCACCGGGAGGTCGTCGATCGACTACGTGCCCGCTGGGTGGACCGACTGGATGGCGGGGCTGGACACGATCTGGCCGGACGGCTCGCCGTACCGCGGCAACACCTACAACTACTTCTCCTTCACGCAGAACATCAACGGCGCCCCCGTCGCGCACCCCGGGCAGTACTCCTCGACGGTGATCGCCGACGAGGTGATCGGCCTGGTCGGCACCTATGGCGCCGAGCGGAGGGCCACCGGGAGGCCGTGGTTCCTCTGGGTGACCCCGGTCGCTCCGCACCACGGCGGGCCCGGGGAGTCCGACGACCCGGCGCCGTACACCGAGGCCAACGGGCGACAGCAGCGCTTCATGACGCCGGCCCGGCCTGGCTGGGTCAAGGGCCGCTTCGACACCGCGATCAGCAAGGCGCCCGGCACCCGCGCGCACGGTCCGAGCGAGGCCGACGTGACGGACAAGCCGGAGAACGTCGCGAGGTTCCTCGAGACCACGCCCGAGGAGAACTCACGGCTCCGCGACGTGGAGCGGCAGCGTGCGGAGTCGCTCTACGCCTGGGACGTCGAGTTCGGCCGGATCGTGCAGCGGCTCAAGGACACCGGGCAGTTCCACAAGACGCTGATCATGTTCACCTCCGACAACGGCTACTACACCGGCGAGCACCGGCAGCGGCTCGGCAAGATCAAGCCACACGAGCCGGTGATCCACGTGCCGTTGCTGGTCGCCGGGCCGGAGGTGCCGCACGGGGTGCGCTACGCGCCGGTGACGACGTTCGACCTGACCGCGACCATCCTCGACATCGCCGGAGGCACGTTGCGCGGGATGGACGGGGAGTCCAAGGCCGGGCTGCTGTACGGCGCCGATCGCGGCTGGAGCTACCCGATGCTGACCGAGGGGCTGCTCAAGGACGTCCATGGCCGGGCGTTGGGCTTCGGCTCCGGCCTGACCGAGATCGGGATCCGCACCGGCCGCTACAAGTACGTCCGCTACGCCAACGGCGACCGCGAGCTCTACGACCTGGTGACCGACCCGCTCGAGCTGGAGTCCAGGATCGACGACCCGGCGTACGCGACGGCGCAGCGCGACCTCGACAGGCTGTGGTGGGAGTACAAGGACTGCCGCGGCGAGGCCTGCCGCGCGCCGCTTCCCGCGTCGTACCAGCGCACCAAGCGGCAGCTGGTGAACCAGGTGGTCCGCGCGCGCCACGAGGTCGGCCGCTACTACGGCGAGTGAGGGACCCAGCCGGCGAGCTGCCGGTCGGTCATGTGCCGCACCACGTCGTGCACGTGGCTCCACGTCGCCCAGACCGAGCGACCCCATGCCTCGATTGCTGCGGCTTGTGCCTCCGGGTCTGCGCTGAGCGCGACGTCGAGCACCGTCAGCGTCCCGCCCCCGACCGGCGGTTCGAACGACGGCCAGTCCTCCCGGACCTCAGTGCGGGCGAGGTGCCCGTGTGCAGCGCGGGCAGCGATGCCCGACCAGCCGCGTTCGAGGTGCCCAGGCACTCGGGGGTCGCGCGGAAGCCGCGGGTGTCGATCGCGGACCCTGTCGCGGGGAGCGCCAGCCCGCAGCCGGGGCAGGACGTGTCGTTGATCGAGTCAGAGGCTACGGCCGTCCACGTCCTGCCGTCCTCTAGCGTGGCGCCATGCTGCAGGTGACGCCGAACGGGCCGTGGGGCAAGGACGTCCACCCCGAGATGCCGGTCTCCCTCAGTGAGCTCGCGGCCGACCTGCGGGCCTGCTTCCAGGCCGGTGCCACCGGCGTGCACCTTCACGTGCGAGACCCAGACGGCGCGGAGACCCTCGAGCCGGCCGTCGTGAACGGCACCTGTCGCATGGTGCGCGACCTCGCCACCGAGGTCGGAGCCCGGGTCGAGATCGGACTGACGACCGGGGAGTGGATCGTGGCCGACCTGGCCGAGCGGATCGCGATGATCCGCGAATGGGAAGGCGTCGACTGCGCCACCGTGAATCTTTCCGAGGACGGTTTCGAAGACGTGATGGGAGCCATGCTCGATGTCGGCGTGGGCATCGATGTGGGTCTGTGGGCGCCGGTGGAGATGGACCAGCTGCTGCGATCGGGACTGCTACCGCGGGCGCAGCGAGTCAGCATCGAGCTGGACCCGGGCGAGCCCTACTTCCTCCAGGGCGAGCCGGCTGACCTCGCGCAGCAGGTGAACGACGCGCTGGACCTGGCGGGATCGACCTGCCCTCGCCTCACGCACGGGATGCACGACTGGACCTGGCCACTGGTGGCGGACGCGTTCCGGCGTGGACACGACACTCGTGTCGGCTTCGAGGACTCCGTCCTGCTGCCGGACGGCACCCGGGCCGGGAGCAACGCCCAACTGGTGGAGGCCGCGGTCGCGCTCGAGTCACGAATCCGTTCGTAGGGCTCGGTCGGCGGCCTCCGGGCCGGTGTGGGGGGCGGAGTCGGGCTTGCTCACCCGACGCGGGTCGAACACACGTCGAACCATCGGCTCGAAGACCTCCAGCGGCTCGGTCGGGTAGTCGGGGTCGAAGGAGTTCTGGTCGTAGTCCGCGCAGAAGTCGGCGCAAGCCTGGTACCAGCGGTGGCCGGCCCACCGGTCACGTGCGTTGGGGTCGGCACCGATGTGCTGGAACCAGTACACGCCCTGGAAGACCCCGTGGTGCTTGATGATCCAGTAGTTGCGCTCCGAGACGTACGGCCGCACGATCGCCGCGGCGACTTCGGAGTGGTTCGCCGGCGCGAGTACGTCGCCGACGTCATGCACGAGCGCGCACACCACCATCTCCTCGTCCTCACCCGCCCGCAGCGCCCGGGTGGCGGCCTGCAGGCTGTGACCGAGTCGGGTGACCTGGTAGCCGGTGTGCTCGTCCATGGCCCGAAGCCAGCCGAGGATGCGGTCCGGCACCTGCGCCAGCTCCTGCTCCTCGTACGGACGCAGCAGCTCGTAGTCTTCAGTGGTCCCGTCGACCATCGCGGTGAAGCGGACCGTCGGCTGACCGGCCGAGTTTCCCCGGGACGGCGGCAAGGTGGTCACGATGCCCCTCAGGCGAACGGGTCCGGCAGGCCGCCGGGCAGCTTCGCGAGGAGATCGCGCGCCTGCTGGGCGGACTTGTGCTCGACGAGCACCTCGTACTTCGTCGCGACCACCGAGGTCACCGACGAGAAGTCCCGCTGCCCCCGGGTGGCGGCGTAGCCGGCGATCGCCCAGAGGATGCCGAAGAACAGCCCGATCAGTGCCGTCGACAGGATCCGCGCCAGGGCGTTGCCCTCGGTGAAGAGCGCGAAGGCGATGCCCACGAAGACACCGAGCCAGAGCCCGGACAGGGCGCCGCCGATGGCCACCCGGTTGTAGGTCAGCCGGCCGGTGATCCGCTCGACCCGCTTGAGGTCGGTGCCCACGATCATGCACTGCTCGACCGGGAACTTGTTGTCCGAGAGGAAGTCGACGGCCTTCTGCGCCTGGGCGTACTCGTCGTACACGGCCAGGGACTGCGGGTACTCGAGCTTCAGCGGGTTCGTGATCGGCATCCGCGAGGACATGCTCATGCCTCCAGTGTGCCGCACTGGTCCATCCCGGGATTGCGGGCGGGCGCTCCCGGGAGCAGTGTCGAGGCGTCCGCTCGAACCCACCGGAGGTGCTCATGCCACTCACGCAGAGCACGGTCGCGATGATGCTCCCGGTCACCGACACCGACCGCGCCAGGAAGTTCTACTCAGACATGCTCGGGCTCGACTACACGGGGACCAACGAGGAGGGCTCGGCCATGTATGCCCTCCCTGGCGGGGCGACGCTGGTCCTCCTCCCCCGCCCCGACAGCACACCGTCAGGGAGCACCGCGATGAGCTTCGAGGTGACGGACGTCGTCCAGGAGGTGCGCGAGCTCGAGCAACGCGGCGTCGGCTTCGAGGACTACGACCTGCCGGACCTGAAGACCGTCGACCACGTCTGCGTCCTGGGCAGCGACAAGGCCGCCTGGTTCAAGGACCCGGACGGCAACGTCCTCTGCGTGCACGAGACGGTGCAGTAGGTCAGGACCCGCGCAGGTCGCGCAGGATCCGCTGGCTGGCCAGCTTGCCGGGCGAGCCGATCACGCAGCCACCGGGATGCGTGCCCGACCCGCACTGGTAGTAGCCGTCGACCGGAGTCCGGTACTGGCTCCAGCCCGGGGCCGGGCGGAAGAAGTACATCTGGGGAGCCAGGAACTCCCCGGCGAAGATGTTGCCCTCGGTGAGCCCCGTGGTGCGCTCGATGTCGACCGGCGTGACCACCTCGCGGTGCAGCACGAGCTCCCCGAAGCCGGGGAAGTGCGACTCCAGCACCGCCTGGGCCTTGTCCCCGAAGCGCTCGCGCTCGGACTCCCAGTCGCTCTCCCGCAGCTGGTACGGCGCGTACTGCACGAAGCACGACATCACGTGCTTCCCGGGCGGGGCCATGTCCGGGTCGACCACCGACTGGATCGCCGCGTCGATGAACGGCCGCTCGCTGTACCAGCCGTACTTCGCCGCGTCGAAGGCCCGCTCGAGGTACTCGATCGTCGGCCCGATGTTGAGGAAGCCGCCGAAGTGGTCGACCCCCCCTCCGTTCGGCAGAGGGGGCAGCGCGGGGAACACCGGCAGCCCGTCGAGGGCGAAGTTGACCTTCGCGGAGACGCCGCGGAACCTCATCCGCTCGACGTTGTCGACCAGGTCCGACGGCAGCTCGCGCGGGTCCAGCAGGTCGAGGAACGTACGACGGGGGTCGAGGGCCGACACCACGACCGGCGCCCGCAGCTCGGTGCCGTTCTCGAGAGCGACGCCGACGGTCCGGCCGTCCCGGGTTAGCACGGTGTCGACCCGGGCGCCCAGCCGGATCTCCGCGCCGTACGCCTCTGCCGCCCGGGCGAGGACCTGGGTGAAGCCGCCGTTGCCGCCCTTGTGGAACGCCCACGAGCCGAGGTGCCCGTCGTGCTCGCCCATCTTGTGGAACAGCAGCACCAGAGCGGAACCGGGCGACATCGGCCCGACCTTCGAGCCGATGATGCTGGACGAGGCGTGGTAGCCCTGGACGGCCGGGTGCTCGAAGTAGTCCTCGATCCAGTCCGAGGCGCTCCCGGTCAGCAGCCGGACCACGTCGTGCATCACCTTCCGGTCGACGCTGGCGAGGTGGTCGAGCAGCCACTTCACGTCGGCCTGGTCCTCGGGGTCCTTGCCGAAGACGTCGGGCGGCGCATTGTCGAAGAGTGGCTGGATCGCCTGGCAGACCCGGTCGAGGTCGTGGTGGTAGCGGTCGTAGGCGTCGGCGTCGTGTCGCGAGTGCCGACGGATCTCCTGGATGTTCTGGCCGTGGTCGTCGCCGAGCAGCAGGTAGTCGCCGTCACCGGTCGGGTGGAACGACGACGGCATCATCAGCGGCAGGAACCCGTGCTTGACCAGGTCGAGCTCGTGGATGATCTCCGGCCGGAGCAGGCTGAGCGCGTAGGAGAAGGTCGTGAAGGAGAACCCGGGCACCACCTCCTCGGTGATCGCCGCGCCGCCGACGAGGTGGCGTTGCTCGAGGACCAGGGTGCGCAGCCCGGCCTTGGCGAGGTAGCCGGCGTTGACCAGGCCGTTGTGGCCACCGCCGACGACGATCGCGTCGTACGAGTCGCCGCGGTGGTCGAGCTTGTCGAGACTCATGGCTTGACTCACGATCGGGAGGTCTTCCTTGCGGGGTTGAACAGGGGGAGCTTCGCCGTGTGTGCGAGCACGGTCGTGTTGGCGTGGTTGAGGACGATCTCCAGGTGCACCTCGGTCCCCGGTGCCGCGTGCCCGGGTCGCACCCGGGCCAGCCCGACGTGGCGCTGCAGCACCGGGGAGTAGCAGAAGCTGGTCACGTAGCCGACCTGCGAGCCGCCGGCCGTGGTCGGCCGGTCGTGCAGCACCGACTCGTAGCCGAGCGGGCGCTCGCTCTTCTCGGGCAGCAGGCCGGCGGCGCGGTGCAGCTGGTCCCAGTCCGCCCAGTCCACGAAGACGCCGACCGAGGTCCAGCGCGACGTCTGCTCGCACCAGCTCGCGGCGGATCGCGTCGCGGCCGATGAAGGCACGGTCGCCGTCGCGGACGCCACGCAGCATCCACCCCATCCCCAGCTCCTTGGGGGTGACCCGGTCGTGGTCGGTGAACGCGAGCCGGCTGTTGTGCCACTCGACGTCGATCAGCGGCAGCCCGGCCTCGATCCGGAGCATCATCAGCGCCTCCTCGCCGAACGGCCGGATGCCGTGGTCGCGGCCGGCGGCGAGCACCTCGTCGAGGACGTCGAGCGCGTGCTCCGCCTCCACGGTGACCTCGAACCCGAGGTCACCGGTGTAACCGGTGCGCGACAGGGTGACGGGCGCCGAGCCGATCTTCGCCGGGGCGTGGTCGAAGTAGCCCAGCGCGTCGGCCTCCGGCATCAGTGCGGACAGCGCGGCCCGGGACCGCGGACCCTGCACCGCGAGGATGCCGTAGTCGTCCGAGACGTCCTCGATCTCGACCCGCAGCCGGCCGACCAGGTCGGCGAACCAGCCGAGCGTCGGGCCGGGCCGCGGTCAGCAGGAACTCCGTGGCCGAGTGCCGCAGCACGACGCCGTCCTCCATCACGAAGCCGCGCTCGTCGCACCACAGCGTGTAGTGGGCCTGACCGGGCCGGCAGGTGCGGATGTCGCGGGCCAGCACCCCGGCCAGGAACCGCTCGGCGTCGGGCCCCTGGATCCGGTACTTGAACAGCGGGGAGGTGTCGAAGACGCCGACGCCGTTGCGCACCGCGAAGTACTCGTGCTTGGGGGCGTGGGTGTAGCGCAGGGCGGAGAGGTGTCCCTGCCAGTGGGTGTAGAGCCCCTGGGTGTTCAGCGCACTGAGCCGCGCGTGGAACGGCGTCGTCCGGATCATCTCAGCAACCGTAGCCGCTACTGACTGGCGCGTCAGTGACCGCCAACCGGTCCAGCAGCCAGGCGTAGACCTCCGCCTCGTAGGCCAGCCGGGCCGTCCGCCCCGAGGGTCCGTCGTGCGCGCCGGCACCGGTCTCGACCCGGAACAGGCAGCGGGGCGACCACTCCGGGTCGCTCTCACGCAGCGCCGCCACCCACTTGGCCGGCTCGGTGACCCGGACCCGCGGGTCGTGCAGGGCAGCGGTCACCAGCAGGTCCGGGCGCAGGCCCGCCTGCGGAAGGTTGTCGTACGGCGAGTAGCCGAGCAGCCAGTCGAACTCCTCCCGGCGACGCGGGGTCCCCCCACTCGTCCCACTCCGTGACCGTGAGCGGGACAGAGGCGTCGAACATCGTGGTGACCACGTCGACGAACGGCACCTCCGCGACCACGGCCGCCCAGCGGTCCGGCCGCTGGGCGAGGACCACGCCCTGGAGCAGGCCGCCGGCGCTGAGCCCGCGCGACGCGAGCCGGTGGCCGTCGACCAGGCCGGCCAGCCCGTCGGCGACCGTGAGGTGGTCGGTGAACGTGTTCTGCTTACGGGCCAGCCGGCCGTCGAGCCACCAGCGCCGTCCGCCCTCCCCGCCACCGCGGACGTGGGCGTGGGCGAACACGACGCCCCGGTCGAGGATGCTGGGCAGGGCCGGGTCCCAGTCCGGCTCGAAGGTGTACTCGTAGGCGCCGTAGCCGTAGACCAGGGCGGGGGCGGTGCCGTCGAGCGGGGTGTCCCGGTGCCGCACCAGCGTGACCGGTACCTCGGTGCCGTCCGGTGCGGCGAAGGTCATTCGCTCCGAGAGGTAGCGGTCCGGGTCGTGTCCGGGTGCGGGCTGCCGGTGCCGCTCGGTGCGCCGGCCGGTCCCGAGGTCGACGTCCGACCAGACGGGAGGCTGCACGTACGACTGGTCGCAGACCGTGACCGCGGTCGAGGCGAAGTCGGGGTTCGCGGCGAGGACGACGGTGCCGTCTGCGAAGGCCGGGTCCACCACCGTCCCGGGCGCGGCCAGCGCATCGAGCGACACCAGTCGCAGCCGGTGCCGACCTCCCGAGCGGAGGCTGAGCACGGCGTGGCTCCCGAAGGCATCCACCCGTTCGAGCCGCTCGTCCGGATCCTCGTTGCGGACCGCTTGCCATGCGTGGTGGTCCTGGTCGGCGGCACGCGGCACGGGGCACCGCGCCAGCCGGAACTCCTGGGCCTCGTCGTTGGTCACGAGCAGCAGCACCTCGGTGCCGTCAGGCAGCAGGGCGTGCTCGGCGTGGTACTCCACCCCGACCCGCCGACCGCCGACCGACCGGGGTGCGCCCCGCGGGTCGTGCGCGTCGAGGACCCACACCTCGGTGGTGTCACGACTCGCGGACCAGATCACGACCAGGCCGCCCGAGCGCGACGCCCGGACGTTCACCTCGAAGCGCTCGTCGGGCTCGCTGAGCACCAGCACGTCGTCGGACACGGGAGTCCCGACGGCATGCCGCCACACCTCGTGTGGCCGGTACGCGACGTCGAGGACCGTGTAGAAGAAGTGGCCCGAGTCGGCGGTCCAGGCACCTCCGTAGTAGCTGTCCGGCACCTCCTCGGGCAGGTCCGTGCCGCTCGCGATGTCGCGGAACCGCAGCGCGTAGACCTCGTCACCGGTCCGGTCCACCGAGTAGGCCAGCAGCCGGCTGTCGGGGCTGACCAGGGTCACGCCCAGCTCGAGGTAGCCGGAGGCGTCGCGGAGCGCCTCGTGGTCGAGAACCAGCCGCCCGCCACCGGAATCGTCCGAAATGACGGCGTTCGTGACCGGATCCGTCGTGGTGGCCGGTCCTGCGCGGTAGAAATCGCGCATCAGTTGCGGGTAGTCCCTTCCCGCCGGAAGCACCGTGTAGTAGTAAAAGGCCTGATAGCGCGTACTGACCGACCGCTCAGTAGGCGGTACCCGGCCGGTCATCTCCGACCGCAGTGACTCCGCGAGGGAGCTCAGATGTCCGGTCGCAGACTCGTACCAGCGTCGTTCGGCAGCAAGGTGCGCGAGGAAGTCGGCGGAGCCGACGTCGCGCATCCAGTAGTAGGGGTCCGGGCGGTGCACACCGTGCTCGGTGTGCTCGTGCGGCACCTGGGCCGCCCGAGGCGGAGACGTCACAGCGGGCACCGTACTCCCACGCGGGTGCTCGCCGTCCTGGCTCTGACGGCCGGGCTTGCGCTGCTGCCCGCGGCCACCCAGCAGACCGCCGGTCAGGCCGCCGACAAGGTGACCTTCACGGTCGCCTTCAACTCCGACGTGGACTCCCTGAACCCGTTCCTGGGCGTCGAGGCGACGTCGTACGAGCTCTGGGCGATCACCTACGACTACCTGGTCAACTACTCGATGAAGGACATGTCACCGGAGCCGGGGCTGGCGAAGAGCTGGGACACCTCGGCCGACGGGAAGACCTGGACCTTCCACGTCCGCGACGGCGTGAAGTGGTCCGACGGCAAGCCGCTCACGGCGTCCGACGTCGCGTTCACCTACAACCGGGTGCTGGCCGGCGGCATCGAGGCGAGCAACTGGTCGAGCTACCTCAACGAGGTCACCAAGGTCACCACGCCGGACGCGCACACGGTGGTACTTCACGCTCTCCAAGCCCAACGCAGTGCTCCCGCTGCTCCCGATCCCGATCGTGCCCGAGCACGTGTGGAAGCACGTCTCGGAGAAGGAGATGAAGAGCTACGCCGCCGAGCCGAAGGACGGCAAGCCGGTGGTGGGGTCGGGACCGTTCCGGCTGGTCCAGGGCACGGCCGGTGGGTCGACGTTCCGGTTCGTGAAGAACCCCGACTACTGGAACGGCACACCGCACGTCGACGAGGTCGACTACCGCGTCTACAAGAGCAACGACCCGGCGGTGCAGGCGCTGATCAAGGGCGAGGTCGACTACGTCTACGACATCACGCCGTTGCAGGTCCGGGCCCTGCAAGGCCAGGAAGGGATCACCGCCCACCAGGGAGTCTCACCGCTGTTCGAGGAGATCGGCTTCAACACCGGCGCGGTGAACACCGAGAACGGCAAGCCGCTGGGCGACGGCAACCCGGCCCTGAAGGACCCGAAGTTCCGCCACGCGCTGGGCTACGCGGTGGACAACGCGCGCCTGGTCAAGAGCGCGTTCCAGGGGGCCGCGACACCGGGCTCGATGGTGGTGCCGGACGCGTACCCCAACTACCACTGGAAGCCGCCCGCCTCCGAGGCCCTCACGTTCGACCTGGCCAAGGCCGGTCAGCTGCTGGACGAGGCGGGGTACAAGAAGGGCGCCGACGGGAAGCGAACGATGCCCGACGGCAGTCCGCTGGGCTCGCTGCGGCTCTTCGGTCGCTCCGAGCAGAAGTCCTCCGTCGACACCCTGGACTTCTTCAAGGAGTGGCTGGCCGACCTCGGCATCGACTCCAAGGTGACCGCGATGGACAGCAGCAAGCTGGGAGACCTGATCCTGCGCGGCGAGTACGACGCGTTCGAGTGGGACTGGTTCGTCGAGCCGGACCCGGACGGCATCCTGGCCGACTTCACCTGCGACCAGCGGGGCGGGCTCTCGGACTCGTGGTACTGCGACCCGGCGTACGACGCGATGTACAAGCAGCAGAACGGCGAGATGGACAACGCCAAGCGGGTCGACCTGATCAAGCAGATGCAGCAGAAGCTGTACCGGGAGTCGCCCTACATCGTGACCGTGTACACCACGACGGGCGAGGCGGTCCGGAGCGACCGCTTCGCCTGCTTCCAGCCGCAGCCGGATCCCGGCGGGGTCTGGCTGGTCCAGTACGGCGCGCACAACTACTCGCAGCTCCGTCCCGCCGCCGACGCGGGCGACTGTGACGGCGTCGCCTCGGCAGTGAAGCCCTCCGCGGGCACGTCGAGCAGTGACAGCGGAGGCACCAGCAACGTACCCCTGATCGTCGGGGGCATCGTGCTCGTTGCCCTTGTGGCCGGCGGGGTGCTGCTCTTGATGCGGCGAAGGACGACCGTGGGCGAGCGCGAGTGAGACGGTGACGACGCTCGTCGGGGCGGCGCCCCCGGAACGCGTCACCCGACGCTCGAGCTACTCCCGCTACGTCCTCAGCAAGGTGCTGGGCGCGATCGGCAGCCTCTTCTTCGTGCTCGTCGTCAACTTCTTCCTGTTCCGTGTGCTCCCGGGTGACCCGGCCCGCACCCTGGGTCGCGGACGGTTCCGCACCGCTGAGCAGCTGGCGGAGTTCCGGCACACCTACGGCCTCGACGAGTCGCTGCCGCGTCAGTTCGTGGTCTTCCTGGAGAACACGTTCACCGGGCACCTGGGCATCTCGCTTCGCTACCGGGTGCCGGTGGCCGACCTGATCTGGGAGCGGCTGTGGCCCACGGTTCTCCTGGTGGGCACCTCCACGGTGCTGGCGATGGTGATCGGCGTCTACATCGGGATGCTCGGCGCGTGGAACCGGGGTGGGCGGTTCGACCGCTTCTCGACCGGGATCACGCTCACTCTCTACTCGATGCCCGAGTGGTGGCTGGGCCTGCTCCTGATCGCCGTGTTCGCCGTCGGCATCGGGCCGTTGCCGGGGCTGTTCCCGACCGGAGGGCTGCACTCGACCGACGTCGACCCGGCGAGCCTCGAGGGCGTGCTCGACACCATGTGGCACCTGACCCTGCCGGTGATCACGCTGACCCTGGCCTACCTCGCCGACTACTCACTGGTGATGCGCTCCTCGCTGCTCGACGAGCTCGGTCAGGACTACCTCGTCACGGCGCGCGCGAAGGGCCTCCGCGACATCGCCGTACGGCGGCAGCACGCCGCACGCAACGCGCTGCTGCCCACGGTGACCCTGTCCGCGATCAACATCGGCTTCGTGGTGTCCGGCGCGATCACCATCGAGACCGTCTTCTCGATCCCCGGCCTCGGACTGCTCTCCTACGAGGCGATCTCGATCCCGGACTTCTGGGTGCTGCAGGGCACGTTCCTGATCGCTTCGGCCGCCGTGATCCTGGCGAACCTCGCGGCCAACCTGGTGTACGGCCTGCTCGACCCGCGGGTGCGGACATGAGTGACACGACCGAGCGGCTCACTCCGCGCCAGGTGCGCCGCCGGCGGCGGTCCGCGACGCTGCGCCGGACCTGGCGGCTGTTCCGCGCCAACCGCGCCGGCACCCTCGGACTGGGCCTGCTCACCTTCTTCGTGCTGGTGGCCGTGCTGGCTCCGGTGCTCGCGGACCCTTCCGGCCTCGAGGTGACCAAGGCCACCGGCGGCGTGCTCGAGCCGCCGTCCGCGGAGTACCTGCTGGGCACCGACGACAACGGCCGCTCGGTGCTGACGCTGCTGATCTGGGGGTCGCGCATCTCGCTCGGGGTCGGGTTGCTGGCCACGCTGATCTCGATGGTGATCGGCACCCTGGTCGGGCTGATGTCAGGGTTCTTCGAGGGGTGGCCTGCCGCCGTGCTGTTCCGGCTGACCGAGTGGTTCCTGGTGCTGCCGTTCCTGCCGCTCGCGATCGTGCTGGCGAGCGTGCTCGGCCGGTCGTTGCTCAACATCGCGATCGTGATCGGGGTGACCAGCTGGCCGGGCACCGCGCTGCTGATCCGCAGCCAGACGCTGTCGATCAAGGAACGTCCCTACCTGGAGCGGGCCCGTGTGCTCGGGGCCGGCCGGTCGCAGCTGATGCGCAAGCACGTGCTGCCGAACGTGATGCCCATGGTCTTCGCGAACACGACGCTAACGGTGGCGATCGCGATCCTCTCCGAGACCACGCTGAGCTTCCTCGGCCTGGGAGACCCGACCCGGGTGTCGTGGGGCTCGATGCTCGAGAGCGCGTTCGCGGTCGGGGCGATCACGACCGGGGCGTGGTGGTTCATCGTGCCGCCCGGCGTCTGCGTGGTGCTGGTGGTGCTGTCGTTCACGCTGGTCGGTCAGGCGCTCGAGGAGATCCTCAACCCCCAGCTGCGGCGGTCCTGATGGCCGAGCTGCTCGAGATCCACGACCTGAGCCTGACCTACCAGACGTCGGAGGGGCCGCTGCCTGCCGTACGCGGGGTCGACCTGGTGGTGCACGCCGGCGAGGTGGTCGGCGTGGCCGGGGAGTCGGGATGCGGCAAGTCCTCCCTGGCCAGCACGGTGCTGCGGCTGCAGCCCAAGGACGCGGAGGTCACCGGCGCCGTCCTGGTCTCCGGCGTCGACGCGCTCACCGTCAGCTGGGGCGACCTTCGCGCCTTGCGCTGGGCCGACGCGTCCATCGTGTTCCAGGGCGCGCTGCACTCGCTCAACCCCGTGCAACGGGTGGGCGACCAGATCGCCGAACCGATCCGGCTGCACGAGCCGGGCGTGCCCGACGAGAAGGTCAGGGAGCGGGTGCGCGACCTGCTGGAGAAGGTCGGACTGCCCCGGACCCGGGATGGCGCCTACCCGCACCAGCTCTCGGGTGGGCAACGGCAGCGGGTGATGATCGCGATGGCGCTGGCCTGCAGCCCGCGGCTGATCGTGGCCGACGAGCCGACCACCGCCCTGGACGTGATGGTCCAGGCGCAGATCCTCAACCTGCTCTCCGAGCTGGTGCGCGAGCTCGGCGTCGGCCTGGTCGTGATCAGCCACGACCTGTCCGTGCTGGCCGACGTGTGCGACCGCGTGCTGGTGATGTACGCCGGGCGCGTGGTCGAGACCGGGAGCGCCGACGACGTGTTCCTGCGACCCCTGCATCCCTACGCCAAGGCGCTGTCCGCCGCCTTCCCCCGGATCGGCGACCACACCTCCCGCTACGCGCCGTCCGGGCTGGCGGGCGACCCACCCGACCCCCGGATGCCACCCGACGGCTGCTCGTTCTCACCGCGCTGCCCGCGGGTGACCGACGCCTGCCGCGAGGCGGAGCCGCCGCTGCTCGACTTCGGGGGCGGCCGCCGGGCCGCCTGCATCCGGGTCGGCCAGGAATGACAGAGCCCATGACAGAGCCCGTGACCGGCGAGCCGTTGCTGGAGGCGCGCGGGGTCGGCGTGGAGTTCAGCACCCGGTCGGGCACGGTCGCGCACGCCCTGGACGGCGTCGACCTCGCGGTCGCGGCCGGCGAGGTCGTCGCGCTCGTGGGGGAGTCGGGCTCGGGCAAGACCACGCTGGCCCGCACCCTGGTGGGGCTGCAGCGGCCGAGCGCGGGTGAGGTGCGCTTCGAGGGTCGACCGCTGGACTACTCGCACCGGGCGCTGCGGAGGTTCCGCGGGCAGGTGCAGATGATCCTGCAGGACGCGGCCGGCTCGCTGAACCCGCGCCAGAGCGTCTACGAGTCGGTGGCGGAGGGCATCCGGCTGCACGCCCGGGTCGCGGCGGACGCCGAAGGCCGGAGCGAGCCCGCCCTGGTCGCCGCGGCCATGGCCGAGGCGGGGCTGCGACCACCCGAGCGGTTGTTCCTCCGCTACCCGCACGAGCTCTCCGGCGGGCAGAAGCAGCGCGTGCTGATCGCGGGTGCGCTGGCGCTGCGGCCGCAGATGCTGATCGCCGACGAGCCGGTCTCCTCGCTCGACGCCTCGATCCGCGGCGAGATCCTCGCCCTGCTGCTCCGGCTGCGCGAGGAGCTCGGGGTCGGTGTCGTCGTGGTCACCCACGACCTGGGCCTGGCCTGGAACATCGCCGACCGGATCGCGGTCATGTACCTCGGCCGGGTGGTCGAGTGCGGCACCACGGAGGAGGTGCTCGAGTCACCGCGGCATCCGTACACGCAGGCGCTGCTGTCCGTCGTACCGGAGATGGAGCGACTGGAGCCGCTCGTGCTCACGGGCGAGATCCCCGACCCGACGCGGATCCCGGGAGGGTGCCGCTTCCACCCCCGCTGCCCGGCGCTGTCCGACGGTCGCGCCGCCGGAGCCGGGGTCGCGGAGCAGTGCGTCGGCGAGCCGCTGTCGATCCTTCCGGCCACCGGGGGGCACCGCGCCGCCTGTCACCTGGCGGCCGCGCTGGCCCCTACCTGAACCTCTGGCCCGGGCAGGCGTCCCGTGCCACGATTGCTTACTGACTCCCGAGTCAGTAGGAGGAAGGAGACCCGAATGCCCGACGGTCCCCTTCAGGCTGCCCTTCCCCGGGAGATGTACGTCGACCCGGGCACCTGGCTCGCCGAGCGGGAGGTCGCGCTGTTCGGTCAGTGGTTCTGCCTGGGACGCACCGACGACCTGGGGCTGGAGGCGTCGTCGCGCGTCGCCACGGTCGACGTCGCAGGCGAGTCGGTGCTGGTGATGCGCGACCACGACGGTGCGCTGCACGCCGCCTACAACGTCTGCCGGCACCGTGGCTCGCAGATCCGGCCGACGGTGCCGTCCGCGGACGCCTCCGTGGCCTGCGACCTGTCGGCGCTGCGCTGCCCGTACCACTCGTGGACCTACGGCCTCGACGGCCGGCTGCTGCGTGCTCCGCACACCGAGCTGACCGGCGTCGACCTCGATCAGTTCCGGCTCGCGCCGGTCGGCGTGGGCACCTGGGGTGGCTTCGTGTTCGTCCACCTCACCCCTGGGGACGCGACGCCCCTCGCCGACGCCGTCGCCCGGGCCGACGTCACCCTGGCGAACTACGACCTGGCCGGCCTCGTGACCGGTGCGACCTTCCACTACGAGGTGGCTGCCAACTACAAGGTGCTGCTGGAGAACTACAACGAGTGCTACCACTGCGGCCCGGTGCACCCGGAGCTCTGCCGGCTGGTGCCGGCCTTCGCCGGGGGCGGATCCGACCTCGACTGGGAGGGCGGGGTGCCGCACCGGGACGGCGTGTGGACCTTCACCGCCACCGGCACGACGACGCGCTCGCCGCTGCCCGGCCTGAGCGAGGAGGAGCAGGCCCGGCACAAGGGCGACCTGGTCTTCCCCAACCTGCTGCTCTCGGCCTCCGCCGACCACGTCGCGGCGTTCGTGCTCCGGCCGAGGGCCGTCGACCGCACCGACGTGGTGTGCACGTTGCTGTTCGCCGCCGACGAGGTGCGCGGGGAGCGCTTCGACCCTGCCGACGCCGGCGGGCTGTGGGACCTGGTGAACCGCCAGGACTGGGCGGTCTGCGAGGGCGTGCAGCGCGGCATGTCGTCGCGGAGCTACCGGCACGGCTGGTTCGCGCCGATGGAGGACGAGAGCCTCGACGTCCGCCGGTGGCTGCTGCCGTTGCTGGGGGGCCGGCGGTGACCGGCGAAACGGGCCACGAAACGGGGCACGTCGACTACGTGGTCGCCGGCCTCGGAGCGCTGGGCAGTGCCACCTGCCACGAGCTGGCCCGCCGGGGCCATCGCGTCGTCGGACTCGAGCGGTTCGAGCTCGGGCACGCGCGCGGCGCGAGCCACGACACCAGCCGGATCCTGCGGCACAGCTACCACACCCCGTCGTACGTCCGGCTGACGCAGGAGGCGTATGCCGACTGGGCGCGGCTGGAACGCGACTCCGGCGAGGACCTGGTGACGGTCGTTGGCGGGCTCGACCTGTTCCCGCCGGAGGCTGCGATCAGCCCCGTCGACTACACGACGTCTCTCGACGCCGTGGGCATCGACCACGAGCTGCTCGATCCGTCGGACGTAGCCGACCGGTGGCCGCAGTTCCGGCTGCCGGAGGGCACCCTGGTCCTGCACCAGCCGGACGCGGCGATCGTGCCCGCGGGCAGGGGCACCCGGGTCCTGCAGGAGCAGGCCCGTCGCCGCGGCGCGGACCTCCGGGAGCAGACGCCGGTGACGGCGGTCCGCGACCTGGGAGCCGGCGGCCTGGAGGTGGAGACCACGGGCGGCGTACTGCACTGCGAGGGGCTGGTCGTGTGCGCGGACGCCTGGACCAACGACGTGCTGGCCGGCCTGGGCGTGCGGGTGCCGCTGGAGGTGACGCTCGAGCAGGTGACCTACTTCCGGCCGGGACGTCCAGACGACTTCGCGCCCGGAAGGCTGCCACTGTGGATCTGGATGGACGACCCGTCGTACTACGGGTTCCCGTGCTTCGGCGAGCCGACGGTCAAGGCGGCGCAGGACTGCGGCGGGCCGGTCGTCGACCCCGACCACAGGACCTCGGACCGGGACCCCGACCTGGAGGACCGGCTCGCCCGGCACATGCGCTCCCTGCTCCCGGCCAGCGGTGCCCCGGTGCGCTCGTTGCGCTGCCAGTACACGCTGACCCCCGACCGGGACTTCGTGCTGTCCTCGGTGCCGGACCACCCGTCCGTCGTGGTGGGGATGGGGGCCGCGCACGGGTTCAAGTTCGCGCCCACGTTCGGCCGGCTGCTGGCCGACCTGGCCGTCGACGGGCGTACGTCGACCGACCTCACGCCCTTCCGGATGGACCGCCCCGGCCTCACCGACCCGGCCTACCAGGCGCACTGGCTGGTGTGAGATGCCGACTCTCCAGACCGAGCTCCTGGGCGACCGAGGCCGTGACCCACTCGCGCAGCTGGGCACGCGACACCGTGCGGTAGACGAGGGCGGCGACCGACAGGCCGTCGAGCAGCGCCGAGACCCGGACCACCGAGCCCGCCGGGTCGGGACACCGGAAGACGCCCGCCGCCACGCCGTCGTCGACCACCTCGCGCAGCACGGCGCACCAGCGCTCGTCCATCCGGCGCAGCACCGCGCGGAGGGTCGGCTCGCGCTGGGCCAGCGCCCAGGCGTCGATCCACAGGCGCCACCCGGTCGCCGCCCCGGTGGGGCCGTAGAGCCGCAGCACCCGGCGCAGCCGGTCCAGCGGGTCGGCGTCCTTCGCGGTCGCCCGGTCGAGCCGGTCGAGGTCCCGGTCGACGGCGTGGGCGAACGCGTCGGCGACGAGCGCGTCCTTGGTGCCGAAGTGGTAGAAGACCAGGGCCGGACTGACGCCCAGGGCGTCGGCGACGTCCGCCACCCGGATCGCCGCGAGGCCGACGCGGTCGAGGAGCTCGGTGGTGGCGGTGAGGATCTCCTCGCGCCGCACCTCGACCGCGCGGCGGTCGCGCCGCGTCACCTGCGATCACCCATGAGCCGCAGCATAGGAGCCACCCGGCAGGAGGTCCGTCGATGAGCCAGCCGCAGGTCGACCCGATCGAGAGGGTGCGGGCAGCGGCCCCACCGGACGGGGCACCCCAGCACATGCTGCCTGCGGCCGCCTACACGTCCTCCGAGGTGCTGGCCTGGGAGCTGCGCACGCTGTTCGCCGGGAGCTGGACCTGCCTGGGTCGCCTCGCCGACCTGCTGCCGGCTCCCGATGAGGGCGGTGGGCTGACCCAGCGGTCGGTCGCCGTCGGCGACGTCGCGGCGCTCCTGGTGCGGAGTGACGAGGGGGCGCGGATGTTCGCGAACACCTGCCGGCACCGCGGCCACGAGCTGCTGCCCGAGGGCGGGACCTCACGGCGACAGAGCATCACCTGCCCCTACCACGCCTGGACCTACGACCTCGCCGGATCGCTGGTCAACGCGCGCGGGTTCCGCGACGACCCGGCCTTCGAGGCGGCCGAGCACGGCCTGGTCGAGCTGCCGGTGACGGTCTGGGAGGGCTGGGTGTTCGGGCACGCGCTGCACGAGCTGGGCAGCGACCGGGTGCCGTCGTTCGCCGACCATCTCGGTGACCTCGGTCCCTTGGTCACGCCGTACGCCTGCGGGACGCTGGTGCTCGCCGACCGGCACAGCTACGAGGTCGCGGCGAACTGGAAGGTGATCGCGGAGAACTACCACGAGTGCTACCACTGCCCGCTGATCCACCCGCAGCTGTGCGAGGTGAGCCCGCCCGACTCCGGGGACAACTACGACCTGCCGGGTGCCTGGGTGGGCGGGTCGATGGAGCTGCGCGACGGGATGGCGACGATGTCCACGACCGGCGCCCTGGCCGCGACCCCGCTGCCCGGGGTGAGGCCGACGCACGTGGAGTACCTGCACCTGCTGCCCAACCTGCTCGTGTCGGCGCATCCCGACTACGTGATGACGCACCGGATGCTGCCGCTCGCGCCGGGCCGCACCTGGGTCGAGTGCTCCTGGCTGGTGGCGCCGGGTGCCGACGGGTCCGTGCCGGACGCCGCGGGCGCGGTCGAGTTCTGGGACGTCACCAACCGGCAGGACTGGGCGGCCTGCGAGTCGGTGCAGCGCGGGCTCGCGAGCCCGCACTTCCGGCCGGGCCCGTTCGCGCCCCGGGAGGACGCCGTCGCCGACCTGGTGACCCGGATCGGCCGGGCCTACCGCGAGGGAGGGTTCGGGTCGTGACCCGTCAGCGCGGGACGTGCTCGGTCCAGGTGCGGTGGGAGACCTGCTGCTCCCCGTCGTACGCCGTCGCCGCGATCGCCACCTCGTAGCCGTCGGCGGTGACGTCCACGCGCATCGTGGACGTGACCCGGACGTCCTCGCCGGGCCAGGTCAGCCGGTAGCCGCACTCGGCGGCGGCATGCTGGGCGAACGTGCGACGGTCGACGCTCACCTCCCCGGCGTACGTCTCGGACGCGGTGCCCCCGTGCGGGACGGCGTAGTCCGCACCGTGGCGCACCGCGCACGTCGTGGTCCGGCGCAGCACGTCGCGGGACACCGTCCAGGTGACGCCGGTCGGGTCCTCGGAGGCCGTCGGCGCGCCGTCGGCGAAGACCGGGGCCGGGCGGTCGCTGCCGGACCACGTCGGCAGCCGGACCGAGCCACTGCGCACGGTCAGCGTGACCGGGTCCGGCGGCGCCACCGTGTTCGGCCAGTCCGCCCCGGCCACCGACAGCCGCAGCCGGTGACCGGGCGCCGGCTGGTAGGCGCACGCGTCGAGCTGCACCTCCACCTCGTACGCGCGGCCGGGCGCCAGCGGTGCGGGCTCGGCGGGCGCGTGGACGCCGTCGCGGTAGGCGAGGTCGAGGCTCCCCCGTGTGACCAGCGCCGAGGTGCCGTCGGGGAAGACGTCGCAGAGCTTGACCGACAGCGACGCGGCCGGAACGTCTGCAGCCACCACGAGCCTGGCCACCGGCTGTCCCAGCAGCACATCGGTCGATGCGGACCACTCCCAGGTGAGGGAGCGGGCGTCGTCGTCGCGCTGGTCCAGGGACATGCCCCACGGCAGGTGACCGGCGCAGTCGATCCACGCTGCCGTGCCGACGTCGGGCTCGACGGCGAGGGATCGTGGCCCCTCGAGCGGGACGTCCACCCAGCGCGTGGCGGCCGAGGGCCAGGCGTCGCTTATCCAGTGGCCGGCGTGCAGGTCGAGGTCAGGCTCGGGGCGGGTGGACGTGCGGACGAACACGTCCATGCCGTCGCGGTGCGGCTCGGTCCCCGCCGCCGGGTCGCGCAGCCACCGGTCGAACCAGGCCGCCAGCTCGCGGTCGAGGTCGATCCGCGGTCCGGGGTATGCCGTGGCCGGGTCGGCGTGCACCCAGGGGCCGGCGAGCAGCCGGTGCGGGACACCCGCCCGCCGCAGCGCCTCGACGGTCCGGAACGAGTTGTTCCGGTAACCGTCGGCCCAGCCCGCCACGATCATGACCGGGCAGGCGATCCGGTCGTAGCCGTTGCCGGACGCGTCGCTGCGGACCGAGCCGTGCCGCCAGTAGGAGCCGTCGCGGTTTTCCCGGAGCCAGGTCAGCACCCACGGCTCCTGGGTCTCCAGCCGTCGCTGCCACTCCTCGCGCCAGGTGCTCTTCCGTCCCTCGGCCCAGACGGCGGGAACCGGCGGCAGCATCGTCATCGGGGTCATGTAGTGGCAGTAGTCGACCAGGTCCACCAGACGCAGCGCGCCACCGCGCCAGTGCACGTCGTCGGTCCACCGGTCGTCGCTGCCGTAGATGGAGACCACGGCCTTGAGCGCCGGCGGGCGCTCGCACGCCACCTGCAGCGAGTTGAACCCGGAGTACGACGTGCCCCACATCCCCACGCCACCGTCGCACCACGGCTGGTCGGCCAGCCAGCCGACCACCTCCACCAGGTCGGACTGCTCGACGGCCGGGTACTCGTCCGTGGCGTCACCCTCCGAGGAGCCGGTGCCGCGCAGGTCGAGCCGGCAGACGGCGTAGCCGTGAACGTCGCGCAGCGTGCGGTACCCCTCGGCGTACGACGAGGTCAGGTCGTCCTTGCGGTAGGGCAGCGCCTCGAGCAGGCACGGCTGCGGCCCGGCGGACGCGTCGGGGAGGTAGAGCGTGGCTGCGAGCCGCACCCCGTCGGCCATCGGCACGCGCACCTCGCGCTCAGTGCCCGGCATGCCCTGCCTCGGCCAGCAGCCGGGAGACAACCGCCGGGTCGAGCCCCTCGCTGGTGTTGCCGTCGCGGCCGGTGGTGGTCACCGAGCCCAGCAGCGAGTTGAGCACCGCCTCCTCGGCGGCGTCGACGACGGCCCCGAACAACGGGTCGAGGCCGCGACCGGCGACCCGAGGTCCCGCCTCGGGCGTGCCGTCCCGGTCGACCCGGCACGTGGTCGACGCGGCCAGGAAGATCTCGCCGCTGCCGTGGTGCGCGGTCGACCCGGTCCGGGCCAGGCCCAGGCCGATCCGGCGGGCGAGCCTGGCACACCCGGCGGCGTCGACGGGGGCGTCCGTGACCACCACCCCGATGCACGACCCCGCGGGTGGCGCCGCCGATGTGTCCGGTGCCGGCAGCAGCCGACCCACCGGCACCCCGGAGACCGTGAGCCGGTGCCGCTCCCCGAAGTTGGTGAGCAGCAGCACCGCGACGGTGTGCCCCTCGCCGGTCACCCGGGACGCCGTCCCGATGCCGCCCTTGAAGCCCAGGCAGGACATCCCGGTCCCGGCGCCCACGGCGCCCTCCCGCGGCGGCGAGGTGGCGCCGCGCGACCGGCCGGCCTCGTCGTACGACGAGCGGACGTCCGCGGCGCCGACCTGCATCCGCCGGCAGTCGTTGAGGAAGGAGTCGTCGCACTCGCCGACGACCGGGATCACCACGTCGTCGGCCACGCCCCCGTGCTGCTCGAGCGCGATCTCGCAGGCGGCGTCGTAGACGCGGCCGAGCTGCATCGTGGAGGTGAGGTAGACCGGGGTCTCGATCGTGCCCCACTCGCGCGCGGTCAGGAAGCCGGTGCACTCGCCGGCCCCGTTGAGCACGGCTCCTCCCGCCGCCAGCGGCCGGTGGTAGGCGTCCTCGGCCAGGAGCAGGGTGGTGACGCCGGTGCGCGCCGAGCCCCGGCCGGTGGGTGGCGCCGGCTCGTCGCGGACGACCGTGGCATGGCCCAGGCCGACGCCGGGCACGTCGAGGACCGAGTTGGTGGGACCCGTCGGCAGGTCACCGATCCGGATCCCGGTCTCGCGGGCGCGCGGCATGCCGACATCTTGCCGGAACCGGAGCCGGCCGCGGGACACTGACGCATGGCTCAGCAGGAGGTCCCGGTCGTGTGGTCGCCGACGACCCGCGCGCACGACCCGAAGCACGAGGTCTGGGTCGGCACCACCTCGGACGCCACCGAGGTGGCGGCACGGGTCGACGCCATCCTCGAGCGCCTCCGGGGCCCCGGTCACCGGCTGGTGGAGGCGGGCCACGCCTCCGACGACGTGCTCGAGGAGATCCACGACGCGGACCTGCTGGCGTTCCTCCGCACCGCGGCCGACCGCTGGGCGGCCGGGCCCTACTCCGAGCTGGTCGGCCAGGACCGGGTGGTGCCCTACCTGTTCCCGACCCCGGCGATGACCGGTGGGCTGCCCACGCGCCGTGCGACGGCCGTGCACGCGGACGCGGGTCGGTTCGGCTACGACACGACCACGCTGGTGGGTCCGGGAACCTGGGCAGCAGCGCGGGCCGCGGTCGACTGCGCGCTCGGCGCCGCCGCGCTGGTGACGGCGGGTGAGCCGCTGGCCTACGCCCTCTGCCGGCCGCCGGGGCACCACGTCACGCGCGCCGGCTACGGCGGGTCCTGCTACCTGAACAACGCCGCGGCCGCGGCACAGGCACTGCGCCGCGGAGGTGTCCTCCGGGTCGCCGTGGTCGACGTCGACGCCCACCACGGCAACGGCACGGCTGCCATCTTCTACGACCGCGGCGACGTGCTCTACGGCTCCGTCCACGTCGACCCCGGCGCCGGCTGGTTCCCGCACGTGGTGGGGTTCGCCGACGAGGTCGGCACCGGCGCCGGCACCGGCGCCACCCGCAACCTCCCGCTTGCGCCGGGCACCGGCGACGACGGCTGGCTGGACGCGGTTCGCGGGCTCGCCGACTGGGTGGCCGCCGCGGACTGCGCCGCGCTGGTGGTGTCCCTCGGCGTGGACGCGGCCGCCGACGACCCGGAGAGCCCCTTGCTGGTCACCCGCGACGGCTACCGCGAGGCGGGGACGACCCTCGGCCGGCTCGGCCTGCCCGCGGTGGTGGTCCAGGAGGGTGGCTACCACCTGCCGACCCTGGGCCGGCTGGTCGCGTCGTACCTCGCGGGCCACGCCTCGGCGGCACGCGGAGGTTGACGCGGAGGGTGTGGCGGGGAGGAACGGACGACGGCCCCGAGCCGGAGCCCGGAGCCGTCGTGGTGCGGTGCGCGAGGGGGGAGTTGAACCCCCACGCCCTTTCGGGCACACGGACCTGAACCGTGCGCGTCTGCCTATTCCGCCACTCGCGCGAGAAGCAGCGAAAGGCTAACGCACCGCGAGGGCGGCGCCCAAACCGAGCGGGACGCGTTGGCTAGGATCGAAGCGGGCATGGGAGGGTCGACCGGGCGTTCAGCAGAGACGAGGAGGTTCCATGGGCGGGCTTCGCCGTTTCGAGGACCGCCTCGAACAGATGATCTCGGGCGTCTTCGCACGCACCTTCCGCAGCGCGGTGCAGCCGGTGGAGATCTCCTCGGCGCTCAACCGCGAGATCGACAACTCCGCACAGATCCTCAGCCGCGACCGCCGGCTGGTGCCGAACAAGTTCCACGTCGAGCTGTCCGGCACCGACCTGGAGCGCCTCCAGGGCCTCGGCCCCAAGCTCACCAGCGAGCTCACCGCGATGCTGCGCGACCACGCCGCCCAGCAGTCCTACGTTTTCACCGGCCCGGTGACGATCGAGCTCGAGCCGGCCGACGACCTGACCACCGGTCGGTTCCGGGTGCGGAGCCAGACGGTCAGCAGCGTCAGCACGCCGACCGGCGACCCCTCCGACACGCAGATACGGCGGGCCCCGGCGACGATCGAGGTCAACGGAAAGCGCCACCCGCTGGCGCCGCCCGGCATCGTGATCGGCCGCGGCAACGACGCCGACCTGCGGATCACCGACCCGGGTGTCTCCCGGCGCCACGCCGAGATCCGGGTCGACGACAACGGCGGTGATCCGCACGTGAGCGTGCACGACCTCGGCTCCACCAACGGGATCAGCGTCAACGGCCGCAGGACCGAGGCGGCGGTCCTCGCCGATGGCGCGACGATCCGGATCGGCAACACCACCTTGACCCTGCACCTGGGCGAGACCGACGGATCCGGCCGGGGTGCTGCTGGTGTCTGAGCTGACCCTGCTGCTGATCCGGTTCGCCTACCTGGCAGTGCTCTGGATCTTCGTGCTCTCCGCGGTGTCGGTCATCCGCTCCGACATGTTCGGCGCCCGCGCCGCCCGCCAGGAGGCCGCAGACAAGCGGCCGACCCGGCAGCAGCGCCGCAAGAGCCCCAGGCCCCGCCGCGGTTCGCCGTCCAGCGTCACCATCGTCGAGGGCGCCAACCGCGGCGAGACCGTGTCGCTCGACCGCGCTCCGCTGCTGATCGGCCGTGGCACCGACGCGGCGATCCGGCTCGACGACGACTACGTGTCCACCCGCCACGCGCGGATCGCCGCCAACCAGGACCAGTGGTACGTCGAGGACCTCGGCTCCACCAACGGCACCTACGTCGGCACCACCCGGATCACCCAGCCCACCACCCTGACCCTGGGCAGCCAGGTGCGGATCGGCAAGACGATCCTGGAACTGCGGAAGTAGCCGATGGCCGACCAGCCCTCGGGGGACCCGACCACCGGCGCCACCGGCCGGCTCCGGCTGCGCTACACGGCGCTGTCCGACGTCGGTCGGGTCCGCAAGGACAACCAGGACTCGGGCTACGCCGGCGAGCACCTCCTCGCGATCGCCGACGGTGTGGGCGGGTCGGCCCGCGGCGACGTCGCCAGCAGCACCGCGATCGGCGAGCTCCGGGCACTCGACGAACCCCCGGGCAACGACCTGCAGGGCGCGCTGGCCGAGGCGATCGAGCGGTCGCACCAGCAGATCGCGGCCCTGGTCGAGCAGCACCCCGAGCTCGACGGCACGAGCACCACGGTGACCGCGGCCGTCTTCGACGGCACCCGGGTCGGCGTCGGCCACGTCGGCGACAGCCGCGGCTACCTGCTGCGCGACGGCGTGATCAGCCAGATCACCAAGGACCACACCTTCGTGCAGAACCTGATCGACGAGGGTCGGATCACCGAGGAGGAGTCGCGGGTCCATCCGCACCGCAACCTGATCCTGCGTGCCGTAGACGGAAAGCACGAGCCGGAGCCCGACCTGTTCCTGGTCGACCTGGTCGCCGGCGACCGGATCCTGCTCTGCTCCGACGGCGCCAGCGGCGTCCTGTCCGCCCAGGACCTGGCCCGGATCCTGGGCACCGGCACCGTCGAGAACGCCGCCGTCGAGCTGATCCGCGCCGCGCTCGAGGCGGGCAGCTCCGACAACATCACCGTCGTCGTGGCCGATGTGACCGACGCCGCCGCTGACGACCCGGAGGAGACCGGTCCGGTCGCGATCGGACCGATCGTGGTCGGCGCCGCCGCCGAGAAGCGCAAGGGCCTGAGCAGCCGCAAGCTGCGCGCCATGTGGCGAAGCGACACCGGCGAGCTCGACCCGGTCCCGGCCGAGGCCGACACGCCGGTCGACCCCGAGGAGCTCCGCTACGCGCCCCGGCCACCGCGCCGGTTCACATGGCTGCGCCGGGTCCTCGTGCTCGCCGTGATCGGTGTCCTGGTCTGGCTGGGCGCCTCGGCCGCCTACGCCTGGACCCAGAAGCAGTACTACGTCGCCCCCTCCGGCGGCACGGTCGCGATCTACCGCGGCGTCCAGGCACAGGTGCCGGTGGTGCAGCTCCACCGCGTCTACCTGCCGAGCCAGGTCAAGATGGCCGATCTCCCCGACTTCACCCAGGGTCAGGTCCGCGACGGCATCGGTGCCCGCAACCTCGAGGACGCCCGCAACATCGTGGCCCGGCTCCAGAGCTCGGCGGCGTGCGCCACCGCGACCGCGACACCGACCCCGTCGGCGTCGGCGAGCCCGTCCGGCACGGCCACGAAGCAGGCGTCGCCCAGGCCGAGCGCCTCCGGCACCAGGAAGCCGACGGCCAGCAGGTCGGCCCGCCCGACCACCACACCCTCTGGCAGCCCCTCGCCCACCGGCACGGCCACGCCGTCGCCCGCCGACTGCGACTCCACGCCATGAGAACCACCCCACGAACCCACTCGCTTCGCTCGCGCTTCCGCAGGGACCCCGGATGAGCAACGTCGGCAGCGAGGGCTCGTTCATGGGGTTCGTGCACCGCCAGCGGCGGGGCGCGGAGCTCTTCTTGCTGATCCTGTCGCTGATCGTGGGCATCGGCGCCTACGCCGCGGTCGGGCTCGGCACCGAGGGCACGGTGCCGGCCGACATCGTCGGCTACGGCGGCTGGCTGGCCGCGCTGATCATCGGCTGCCACGTCACGATCCGCTTCACCGCGCCGTACGCCGACCCGGTGCTGCTGCCCGTGGTCTCCGCGCTCAACGGGCTCGGCCTGGCGATGATCCACCGGATCGACCACGCCGCCGTGGTCAACAACCCGGACGCCCACACCTACGCCGGCGCGCAGCTGATGTGGATGACCATCGGCGTGCTGCTGTTCGTCGCCGTGCTCGTGCTCCTCCGCGACCACCGCCGCCTTCAGGCGTTCACCTACACCGCGGGCCTGGCCGCGATCGCGCTGCTCCTGCTGCCGCTGATCCCGGGCATCGGCAAGAACATCAACGGGGCCCGGATCTGGATCGGCATCGGGCCGCTGAGCTTCCAGCCCGGCGAGATCGCGAAGGTGCTGCTGGTGATCGCGTTCGCCGGCTACCTCGTGCAGCACCGCGACGCGCTGGCGCTCGCCGGGCGGCGGCTGTTGTTCGTCGACCTGCCCCGCGGCCGCGACCTCGGCCCGATCCTCGCGGCGTGGCTGATCAGCCTCGGCATCCTGGTCTTCCAGAACGACCTGGGCTCCTCGCTGCTCTTCTTCGGCCTCTTCCTGGTGATGCTCTACGTCGCCACCGAGCGGCCCGGCTGGCTGGTCATCGGCACCCTGATGTTCTCCCTCGGCGCCTACGTCGGCTATCTCTTCGTCGGCCAGGTCAAGGTCCGGGTCGAGGGCTGGCTCGACCCGTTCGGCAACGTGGACAGCGCCTCGCAGCTGATCCAGGGCATGTACGGCATGGCCTGGGGCGGGCTGATCGGCCGCGGCCTCGGGCAGGGCAGCCCCTACCTGACCCCGCTCTCGTTCTCCGACTTCATCCTGCCGTCGCTCGGGGAGGAGCTCGGGCTCACCGGCGTGATGGCGATCGTGCTGCTCTACGCACTGATCGTCGAACGCTCGCTGCGCACCGCGCTGGTCTGCCGTGACGGCTTCGGCAAGCTGGTCGCGACCGGACTCGGGGTGGTGTTCGCGATCCAGGTGTTCGTGGTGATCGGCGGTGTCACCCGGCTGATCCCGCTCACCGGGCTCACCACGCCGTTCCTGTCGTACGGCGGGTCGTCGCTGGTCGCCAACTGGGTGATGATCGCGCTGCTCCTGCGCATCTCCGACCAGGCCCGGCGGCCACCCCCCGAGCTGTTCGCGCCCGACAACGACACCGACGCGACCCAGGTGGTGTCGCTGCGATGAACAAGACTCACCCCACGAAGCCGCTCGCTGCGCTCACGCCTCCGCGGGGGCCCCGATGAACAAGCCAATCCGCAACCTCAGCGTCTTCTGCATGCTCCTGTTCGTGGCTCTGCTCGCCAACGCGACCTTCCTGCAGTACTGGCAGGCCGACGACCTCTCCTCGCTCAGCGCCCACCCCGACAACCGGCGGGTGCGCGACCTGCAGTTCTCGCGCGAGCGCGGCGCGATCCTCGTGCAGGGCAAGGCGATCGCGGAGAGCGTGAAGTCCAAGGACCGTTACGAGTTCCAGCGCGTCTACCCGACGGGGCCGCAGTACGCCCAGGTCACCGGCTACTTCTCACGCGACTTCGGGCTCGGCGGGATCGAGTCCAACCAGGACTCGATCCTCTCGGGCAGCGACTCCGCGCTGTTCGTCAACCGGGTGATCGACCTCTTCGGCAACGACGACCCCAAGGGCGGCAACGTCACCGTCACGATCAACCCCAAGGCGCAGAAGGCGGCGTTCGACGGCCTGCGCCAGCTCGGCACCGACGTCAAGGGCGCCGTCGTCGCGATCGAGCCGGCCACCGGCAAGATCCTGGCGATGGTCTCCAGCCCGACCTACGACCCCAACAAGCTGGCCACCCACGACTTCGCGGCCGCGGGGCGCACCAAAGCCCGGCTCCAGGCCTCACCCGCCGAGCCGCTGCAGAACCGTGCGATCGAGGAGACCCTGCCGCCCGGATCGACGTTCAAGGTGGTGACCGCGTCGGCGGCGATGGACAAGTCCCGGTTCAACCCCGACTCCAAGGTGCCCGGCGGGACGATCCTCGACGTCACCAGCGGCCGGCCGATCACCAACGAGAACGGCTCCTCCTGCGGCGGCACCACGATCACACTCGCCCGTGCGCTCGAGGTCTCCTGCAACGTGGCGTTCGCCTGGCTCGGGCTCAAGGTCGGCGAGAAGGACATGCGGGCCCAGTCCGAGGCATACGGCTTCGGCCACCGGTACTTCACCGAGCTCGACGACTCCCTGACCAAGCAGGCGATCAGCCACTTCTCCGACCCACCGCCGGGCAGTGACACGCTCGACCCGGCCTTCCTGGCGCTGTCCGCGATCGGGCAGTACGACGTCCGCGCGACACCGCTGCAGATGGCGATGGTGGTCGCCGGGGTCGCCAACAGCGGCAAGGTGATGAAGCCCTACCTCGTCGACGAGGTGCAGTCACCCGACCTGGACGTGCTCAAGAAGACCGACTCCAGCGTGCTCTCCGACGCGATCAGCCCGGCCACCGCCCGCCAGCTCACCGAGATGATGGTCGGCGTCGTCGACCAGGGCACCGCGGTCTCGGCGCAGATCCCGGGCACCCGGGTCGCCGGCAAGACCGGCACCGCGCAGAGCGCCCCGGGCCGCCCGCCGTACGCCTGGTTCGTGTCGTTCGCACCCGCCGACAACCCGAAGGTGGCCGTCGCGGTGCTGGTCGAGGACGCCGGCGTCGAGCGCGACGCGATCTCCGGCAACGGGCTGGCGGCGCCGATCGCCAAGTCGGTGATGGAGGCGGTGATCCAGTGACCAACCCGACGACGCGGTCCCGCTACGAGATGAAGGAGCGGATCGCCACCGGCGGCATGGGCGAGGTCTGGCGCGCGGAGGACACCGTTCTCGGCCGGGCGGTCGCGGTCAAGCTGCTCAAGCGGGAGTACGCCGACGACCCGCGCTTCCGGGAGCGCTTCGAGAACGAGGCCCGGCACGCCGCGTCCCTGCACCATGCCAACATCGCCGCCGTCTTCGACTTCGGCGAGAACCACGCCGATGAGGACGGCCGGCCCTTCCTGGTGATGGAGCTGGTCGACGGTCGCCCGCTCTCGGAGCTGATCCGGCCCGACCAGCCGATGGATCCCGACCAGGTGCGCGACCTGGTCCGGCAGGCGGCGCAGGCGCTGGCCCAGGCCCATGCGGCCGGAATCGTGCACCGCGACGTCAAGCCCGCCAACCTGCTGGTCACCCCGGCCGGCAAGGTCAAGGTCACCGACTTCGGCATCGCCCGCGCTGCCGACTCGGTCGCGCTGACCGGCACCGGCGAGGTGCTCGGCACGCCGCACTACCTCTCCCCGGAACAGGCCGAGGGCAAGGTGGCGACCCCGGCCAGCGACGTCTACGCGCTCGGCGTGGTGCTCTTCGAGTGCCTCACTGGACGCCGCCCGTTCGTCGGCGACACCCCGGTGGCGACCGCGCTCGCGCATCTCCGCTCACCGGTGCCCGACCTGCCCGCCGAGGTCCCCGACGACCTGGCCGCGGTCACCCACCGGGCACTCGCCAAGGACCCCGACGAGCGTTACCTCGATGCCGCCGCCCTCGCGGCCGCGCTCGGGGCGTCCGCCGAGGTGTTCCCCGAGTGACGCGGCCCCCGCTGCGGCGGGTGCGGCCGGGGCGACCCTGGCGTTGCCGCCTTCCCGCGAGCAGCGACGGCTCCCGACCTGGTGGCCGCTGGCCGCCCTCGCCGTGCTCGGCGTGGTCCTGCTGGTGACCGCCGTGCTCGCCGGCGGGGGTGGCCGGAGCCCGGCCGCCGGTCCGGACAAGACCGCGAGCAGCAGCCCGTCGGGACGGGTCTCCGCGAAGGCCGACGTGCACACCATCGACCCCGCGGTCTACGTGGGTCTCGACGCGGACGAGGCGACGAACAAGCTCCACGCCCTCGGGTACGACGAGGTGAAGCGCACGACGCGGCAGGGCTCCGCCGACGGGAAGACCGGCACGGTCGCGAGCATGGCGCCGACCGGGCAGGTGAGCGTGGACGAGCCGATCACGCTGACCGTCTGGGGCGTGCCGGAGAAGTCCGCACCGACCGACGGCGGCGACAACGCAGGTCCCGGCAAAGGGGGCCACGGCAACAAGGGCCACGGCAACGAGGGCCACGGCAAGGGAAAGAACAAGTGACGACTCCACATCGTGTCGGCGGCCGCTACGAGCTCAGCGAGATGCTCGGGCGCGGCGGCATGGCCGAGGTCCGCAAGGGCACCGACGTCCGGCTCGGGCGCACGGTGGCGATCAAGCGGTTGCGCACCGACCTGGCCAGCGACCCGACGTTCCAGGCCAGGTTCCGGCGCGAGGCGCAGTCCGCGGCGTCGCTGAACCACCCGTCGATCGTGTCCGTCTACGACACCGGCGAGGAGATGTCCTCCGACGGCACGGACGTCGCCCAGCCGTACATCGTGATGGAGTACGTCGCCGGGCGCACCCTGCGCGACATCATCCGTGAGGGCCGCAAGATCCTGCCCGAGCGGGCCCTCGAGATCACCTCCGGCGTGCTGTCGGCGCTGGACTACAGCCACCGGGCCGGGATCATCCACCGCGACATCAAGCCCGGCAACGTGATGCTGACCCCGGCCGGCGACGTCAAGGTGATGGACTTCGGCATCGCGCGGGCGATGTCCGACGCGCACAGCACGATGACCCAGACCGCCGCCGTGGTCGGCACCGCGCAGTACCTCTCCCCCGAGCAGGCGCGCGGCGAGTCCGTCGACTCGCGCAGCGACGTCTACTCCACCGGCTGCCTGCTCTACGAGCTGCTGACCGGTCGCCCGCCGTTCGTCGGCGACAGCCCGGTCGCGGTCGCCTACCAGCACGTCCGCGAGCAGGCTGCGCCGCCGTCGACACTCGACGACGAGCTGCCGCCCGAGGTCGACGCGATCGTGATGAAGGCGCTGGCCAAGCCGCTCACCGAGCGCTACCAGAGCGCCGCCGCGATGAAGGCCGACATCGACCGCTACCTGGCCGGCAAGCCGGTGCAGGCGCCGATCCCGGTGCCGGCCGGGGCCGACGACACCACCTTCCTCCCGGCCGACGGCCCCACGACTCCCGCCCAGCCCGTCGGCGACCAGGACGACGCGACGGAGAAGCGCGACCGGAGGGTGCTGATCCTGCTCGTGCTGCTGGTGCTCGCGATCCTGGTCGCCGGGCTGATCCTCCTTCCCAAGCTGCTCAACAACGGACCGCCGCAGGAAACGGTGCCGGCGCTGGCGGGGATGACGCAGACCGAGGCGGAGCGCGCGCTGACCGACGCCGGGCTGCGGCTCGGTCACGTGAGCGAGAAGACCAGCCCCGACGTCCCCGCGGGTCAGGTGATGGCCCAGGACCCCGACGCCGGCGAGCAGGTCGACGAGAACACCGAGATCGACATCACGGTCTCCGAGGGCAAGCCCCAGCAGGAGGTGCCGGACCTGGTCGGCACCAACAAGGACAGCGCCGCCGACCAGCTCAAGTCGCTCGGGCTTCAAGGTCAGCCTCCAGCAGAAGGAGTCCGACGAGCCCAAGGACGACGTGGTCGCGATGGACCCCGCACCCGGCAGCCAGGTCGCCGACGGGTTCACGGTGACGGCTCTTCTTCTCCGACGGCCCCGAGTCCGTGCCGGACGTCGTCGGCAAGACCGAGGACCAGGCGCGCAAGCTGATCCAGGACGCCGGCTTCGAGGTCAGCGTGGTGCACGACTCGACCACCAAGGCCAAGAAGGGCACCGTCCTCGACCAGAGCCCGAAGGCCGGCAGCACGGAGGACAAGGGGCGCACGGTGACGATCGTGGTCTCGTCGTTCGAGCCGCCGCCCTCGGCGTCGCCCTCGCCCACGGCGACACCGAGCGCCACCGGGTCGCCGTCGCCGACAACGTCGCCGACAACGTCGCCGACAGCGACGCCCTGACCGGTGACCTGACCCGGTCAGCTCGTGCGCAGCGGCCGGGCGTAGCGCAGCTCGAGGGTGCCCTGGTATCCCGGGACGTCGACCCGGTTGGAGGCCGACACCTCGTAGCCGAGGCCGTAGGTGTCGGCCACCGTGCGGTAGGCGTCGATGTAGTCGGAGCGGTCCAGGGCCGAGAGCAGGTCGGTGGGGTCGCCGACGGCCTCGATCCGGTACGGCGGCGAGTACGGCACGTCGTGCAGGATCACCGTCGGGCCGGCGCACTTGATGCCGGTCGTGGTGATGATCCGCTGGTCCATGATCGTGATCGCCTCGGCACCGCCCAGCCAGAGCGCGTTGACGACCGCCTGGATGTCCTGCTGGTGCACGACCAGCGTGTCGCCGGGGGGCTCGCCGTCCTTCGCCGCCTGGTCGAGCACGTCCTGCGGCGCGTCCTGCAGGGTCACGGTCACGCCGGGCCCGGAGACCGGCCGGAGCCCGGACGGGACCGCGCAGCTCGTCGACCCGGCGCTGGAGCTTGGTCACCTGGGTGTCGCCGACCCCGCGCGAGAGCCGGTTGACCTCGCCGTTGAGCGCGGCCAGCCGCTGCTGGAGCGCGTCGGTGTCGGTCCGCTGTCCGCGCACCAGCGTGCTCAGGTCGGTGACGCTCGCGGCGCGGAGGTCGCTGCCCTGGGCGTCGATCGAGCTGGTCACGAACAGCCCGCCTGCCACGGCGAAGGCACCGACCGCCAGCCACGGCCAGGGCCGGCGGGCCGTGCGTCGAAGCCGGTGACCGAGGCCCCTCTCGGGCGACGGGTCGTCGGGCGTGTCCATGGGGTGTCTCCTGCATCGGGGCGGCGGTTGTCTACGCTAGCCGACACGTCCCCACCGCTCAGAGGAGTCACCCGTGTCCAAGCCCCATGCCCGCCAGACCGAGCTGAGCGGCATCAGTGGCTACGAGACCTCGATCCCACGGTGCCTCGTCGCCGGCGGGCCTGGTGGTTGTCGGGATCGTCTGGATCGTCGTCTACATCAACCTCGCGATGGACGCCGCGCACTACGACAAGGCGTCCGGGCTGCCCGCGCCGTCGAACCCGCTCCCGCTGATGGCCGACCTCGGCGACTGGAACTTCACGATCGGCTTCGGCCTGATCTTCCTCGGCCTGATCGTCTCGGCCAACAAGAAGACCCCGATGGGCCGCGGTCGCGGTGTCGTGATCGGCATGCTCGGCTGCTTCCTGATCGGCCTGGTCTGGGTGGTGGTCTTCTACTTCGTCGGCAGCGACACCACGATCCCCGTGATGCGCAGCCTCGGCCAGAAGAACCTGGTCCTCGGCGTCGCCTTCATGGCCGTCGGGTTCGCGTTCGCCACCAAGTGGGAGTGAGCCTCCTCCGGGCATCGCTAGTTACACGCGTGTAGTTCCCCACAGGGTTGTCCACAGCTGGGGATAACTCCCGGGCCGGCGTGACGCTCAGGCGAGGGCACGGCCTGCGCACGCGATCACCGCCGAGCGCGACCACCAGCACCAGGCCGATCCCGGTCCACTGGATCGACCTCGCGGTGCTTCCGCGGGGCGTAGACGATGATCGCGGCGATCAGCGCGCCGCCGAGCAGGCCACCGATGTGGCCCTGCCAGGAGATGCTGCCGGTGTTGTAGAAGGTGAACACCAGGTTGAGGCCGAGCCAGAAGCCGATCTGGCGCAGGTCGGCCCCGACCTTGATGCGCGACCACGACCAGGGCGCCCATCAGCCCGAAGATCGCGCCGGAGGCGCCGAGGGTCTGGCTGTTCGGGTCGCTGAGCAGCATCACCGCCGCGCTGCGCGGTGAGCGCGGAGACGAAGTAGACCGCGAGGAAGCGCGGCCGGCCGAGCACCTGCTCGAGCATCGGGCCGAGGAAGTACAGGCGCCAGCATGTTGAAGCCGATGTGCAGCACGTCGTAGTGGGTGAACGCCGACGTGAGCACCTGCCAGTAGGCGCCCCCGGACACGCCCTCGACCTCACCGTCGCCCGCGGGTGCTGCTCTGCGGCAGCAGCGCGAGCTTGTCGAGCAGGCCGGCCGCCGACGCGGACCAGATCGCCACGAACACGACCACGTTGACCGCGATCAGGGCGTACGTGGTGGCCAGCAGGCTGCCGGTGAGCCGCGTGCCGCCGTACACCGCCCGCGCCTGGCGCGTGGTCTTCGCGCCCTCCTTGATGCAGTCGGGGCACTGGAAGCCGACCGACGCGTCGCGCATGCAGTCGGGACAGATCGGCCGCTCGCAGCGCTGGCACCGGATCCAGGTCTCGCTGACCGGGTGCCGGTAGCAGACCGGCACCTCCGCGGGCGCTCCCGCGGAGGTGCCGTCGTCCGGGGTGTGCTCAGCTGCGGGTCACCTCGACCGACTCGATCACGACCGGGTCGGCGGGGCGGTCGCCGCGCGCGGTCGGCGTCGTCGCGATCGCGTCGACGACGTCGCGGCTGGCCTGGTCGGCCACCTCACCGAAGATCGTGTGCTTCCCGGTCAGCCACGCGGTCGGCTGCACGGTGATGAAGAACTGCGAGCCGTTGGTGCCCGGGCCGGCGTTGGCCATCGCCAGCAGGTAGGGCTTGGTGAAGCCCAGCTCGGGGTGGAACTCGTCGGCGAACGTGTAGCCGGGGCCGCCGGTGCCGGTGCCGAGCGGGCAGCCGCCCTGGATCATGAAGCCGTCGATCACGCGGTGGAAGCCGAGGCCGTCGTAGTACCGCTCGCCGGAGCGGCCCGCGTCGTCCTGGTACTCCTTGGTGCCCTCGGCCAGCCCGGTGAAGTTCTCCACGGTCTTGGGCGCGTGGTTCGGGAACAGGTTGAGCACGATGTCGCCACGGTTCGTCTTGAGCGTGGCCTTGAGGTCCGACATGGATCGCCTTCCGTTGGGTGCAGTCCCGCCTGACTCGCGGGGCACGGAGATCTTCCCATGACCGCCAAGGGGCGTACGCCGCGGGCGAGTCCGCTGGCGCCCCTACGGGGGGTTTCGTCGCCCGGAGCGGACGGGCAGGATGGGACGGAGGAGACGGCGGCCGATCCGGCCCCGGCCCACCACGACGAGAGGACGACATGTTCGCCAACGAAGGGCAAGAAGAGCCTGCGGGACCAGGTCGAGGACCTGGCCGACACGATCCAGCCGCACGTCGAGAACGCGATCGACCAGATCGGACCGATCCTGGCCGACGCCCGCGACAAGGCCGCCCCGGTCGATCGAGGACGCGCTGGACAAGGCCGGTCCCGCCCTGGCCGACGCCCGCGACAAGGCCGTCGTCGCGCGACGCCGTACGTCACGACGCGCGCGACCGCTTCGTCAACGAGGTCGTGCCCGCCGTGACCGCCGCCGTCGCCGCGGCCAGCGAGAAGGCGGAGCCGGCCCGCGAGGAGGCCAAGCGCCGCGGCAGGGCCGCCCTGGCCGCCGCGCAAGGGCGAGGTCGACGCACCGAAGAAGAAGTCCAAGGTCAAGCGGTTCCTGGTGTTCGGCGGCCTGGCCGGCCTCGGGCGCGTTCGTGTTCAAGAAGCTGAACGCGCGACGACAGCAGCACCGCGTGGCAGTCGTCGTACACGCCGGCTCCGGCTCCGACGCCCCCACCCCGGCGCCCACGCCGACGCCGGCCGCGCCCGCCGCGGTCACGCCCGACCCGGCCGCACCGGCTGCCGTGACGGCGACGACGCCGGTGGCGCGAGCCCCGACGAGGCGGTCTCCGACGCGGTCGCGGGCGAGGAGACCCACGCGGTCACCACGCCGGACGCCCCGGTCGAGGAGGTCGACGTCCGCGCCGAGCCCGACCCGAAGCCCCGAAGGCCTGACCTGCCGCTTCAGACCTGCTGCCGGTGCGAGCGCACCGGCGGCAGGTCGGTGGGCCGGTGCTCCTCGATCCAGGCGTCGATCCGCTCCCACCAGTCGAAGAGCCACTCGATCTGGGCGTCGCGGCCCTCCGGGATCTCCGCGCGCGGCACGCGTCCACCAGCCCATGCTGATCACGCTTGTCCATCGGCAGCGAGTGCCAGACGTCGCGCGACCGTCAGCACGTGGTCCATCCCGGTGTGCGCGACCAGCAGCACGTCGGCCTCCGGCGCCGCCGCCAGCGCGGCCAGCAGGCCGCCCGGCCTGGGCGCCAGCACGTGCTTCATCCGCTCGGCGCGCCGCGGCCATCCGGTGCATGCCCGAGCCGGCGCAGCCGCGTGATCGCGCGCTCCGCGCCGCTTCGGCGTGAAGTTGCCGCCCTCCGGGAAGATCACGAACGCGTCGTTGTCGTCGAGGTTGCGCGCCAGGTCGGCGATCTGGGACTCCACGTCCTCGCCCGACGCCCGGGTTGGGCCGGACGAACCGGCTCGGCAGCCGGTGCAGCACGATGCCGACGGCCGGGTCCCAGGCGAGGGTGTCCTTGAGCACGACGCGCGGCTCCCGGTCGTACCAGTGCATCAGCGCGTACATCAGCAGGAACGAGTCGCCCGGACCGGCGTGCCGGCAGCACACCAGCAGCGGCTCGCCCGGGAACGCCGCCGGTGACGGCCCGATCGTCTCCACCTTGACCCGCAGCACGCGGCGGGCCTCGCGGAAGAACACGACGAGGTAGGCCTGCACGATGTCGTAGTGCACCCGCTCGAACCAGGGCCGCCGGATGAAGAGCCCGAACCCGCTCGCGATCCAGAGCCCGAACAGCTCGACCAGGATGATGCTCTCCAGGGTCAGGTGCAGCACCATCACCCAGATCAGCCGGACCGGGCGCAGCCAGCCCGGCACGAACGACGCCGCGACGCCGGTGCCGATCAGCCAGAACGGCAGGCACGTCCACATCAGCGTGGTCAGCACGATCACGACCGGGGCCAGCACGATCCGCCGGAACAGTGCCGCGATCATTGGGGCGCTCACTCCAGGTGCTCCGCGAGGTAGGCGCGGCTGGCGGCGTACGACGCGGCGATCTGGCGCTCGACCTTCGCCGAAGTCGCGGTAGGCCAGCGGGTTGTCGTCCTGCGACGAGCCGCCGGCCGGGAGCACGTGGGCCTCGACCCCGTCGGGGACCTCGGCCATCTCGCGGTGGTAGCGGTGCCGGCGCGCGATCTCGAACGACACCCGCGCCACCTCCCACGGCCGGCGGGGCACGCTCAGCGGGCGGTCGATCCGGCCGACCTGCAGCACGAACACCCGGTCGGCGCCCTCGGCGACCGCCCGGCCCGACCGGGATCGAGTTCACGATGCCGCCGTCGAGGAAGTGCTCGTCGCCGACCTTCGCCGGCGGCAGCAGGCCGGGTACGGCGGCGCTCGCCATCACCGCGTCGACGACCCGGCCCTCGGTGAACCAGTGCTCGGCGGCCCGCTCGATGCTGGCGGCGCAGCACTGGAACTCGACCGTCAGGTCGGCGAACGTGACGTCGCCGAACTCCGCGAACAGCCGCTGCCGCAGCGGCTCCGAGTCGTGCAGGTGGGTGCCGGTCGACAGCGCCCGGCGGGCCTGGCGCAGTGGCCCGTCGGCGTACACGTCGCGGCCCTCGGACGTCGAGCGCCACAGCACCGAGCAGCTCGGTCGACCACCGCGAGGTTCGGGTCGCGCGCGAGCATCAGCCCGTTGAGCGCGCCGACCGAGGTGCCGAGCACCAGGTCGGGCCGCACGTCGCGCTCGAGGAGCGCGCGGAGCATGCCGACCTCGAGCGCGCCGAGCAGGCCGCCACCGCCGAGCACGAACGCGGTGCGGCTGCCCTGGCCATGTCAGACCGGGCGCCGGTCGACGGGCCCCCGGTGGTCGACGCCGTCGAGACCACCGTCGGGGTACTCCGTCGCGCACCCGCCGGATCGCCCGGCGCTCGGCCCAGAAGCTACAGCACGGGCACGGTGCCGCACAGCAGCGTGACCAGGGTGAAGCGGCATCGGCCACGCGCCCGTCGGGACAGCAGGAACGCGGTGACCAGGAAGATCATGTAGAGGTAGCCGTGGGCGATACCGAGGTACGTCGTGATGAACTCGCCCGTGCGCTCGCGGGCCGGTGCCGTCCGCGTGCGAGGTACTTCAGCGGGACGCCGACCAGGATCAGCACGATCAGCAGCACACCGACGACCGTGGCCATCACGCGGTAGCGCGTTCAGGGCACCTCTCACGCGCGACGACGGTACCGGGCAGTCCGTCACGAGCTGGTCCGCGACACCAGCGGAACCAGACCACCAGCGCGAACAGCCCGAACACCCACCACTGGAGCGCGTAGAGCAGGTTGCGCAGCGCCGTGAACTGTGACGGCTGCGGTACGTCGGTCGGCGTGACCGTCGGCCAGCCCCGTGCCGGGCTGCCGGGAGATCACGTAGCCGCTGTACAGGTCAGTGTCGATCCGCTGCACCAGCGAGCCGATCCGCAGCTCCGGGAGCACGTCGTCGTCGGGGTTGTCGTCGACCTGTCCGGAGCCCTCGCCGTACTGGAGAGAGCCGGTGACGTCGGCCCGGCCCTCGGGCGCGGGGGCGGAGGGTGTCGGCGACCAGCCACGCACCACGAGCATCGCCGAGCCGGAGCCGTCGACCCGCAGCGGGCTGACCACCCAGTAGCCGTCCCGGCCCTCGCGCACGCGGTCGGAGACGTAGACGGTGCCATGGTCCAGCCAGCGTCCGCTGAAGCGCACCGGCTGCCCGAGCTCGCGCCCCGGGAACGCGGTGTCGCCTCCCATCACGCTGGTCAGTGCCTTGGGCGCGGCGTCGCCGATATCGCGCGCGGCGGCCTCACGGTGTACGTCCCAGGCGTGGAGCTGCCAGAGTCCGAGCCCGATCGCGAGCCCCACCGCCAGCAGCATCATCAGGTGCCCGCCGAGGTACTTCGGCTGCAGGAGGCGGGTCACATGTTCACTCTAGGATCAGCGCCATGAACCGGGTGCACCACCTCAACTGCGCGACCATGGCTCCGGCGATGAGCATGAGCGGCCGGCTGACGCCACCCCGCGTCGTCGCACACTGCCTGCTGCTGGAGGGCGACCGGGGGCTCACCCTGGTCGACACCGGGTTCGGCACCGACGACCTGGCGGCGCCCGGCAAGCGGCTCGGGCTGGGTTTCGTGAAGGCGATGGCGCCCGCGCTCGACCCGGCCGAGACCGCGATCTCGCAGGTGCGGGGGCTGGGGTTCGCTCCCGACGACGTGCACGACATCGTGCTCACCCACATGGACCCCGACCACGTCGGCGGCATCGGCGACTTCCCCCTGGCCAAGGTGCACGTGTACGCCGACGAGCTGGCCGCGGCGCAGCGCCCAGAGCTGGCCGAGCGTGGCCGGTACAGGAAGGCGCAGTGGGCGCACAACCCGTGTTGGGTGGCGCACCAGGTGGCCGGCGACGCCTGGTTCGGCTTCGGCTCGGTCGCGGTGCTCGGCTCGGGCACGGGCGACGACGTGCTGCTGGTGCCACTGCTCGGCCACACCCGCGGCCACTGCGGCGTCGCCGTACGACGTCCGTCCGGCTGGCTGCTGCACGCGGGTGACAGCTACTTCTTCCACGGCGAGAAGGAGACGCCCCCGTCGTACTCGAAGGGGCTGTCGGTGTTCCAGACGCTCACGCAGCGCGACAAGAACCAGCGACTGGTCAACCAGGAGCGGCTACGCACCCTCCACGCCGACCACGGCGACGAGGTGACGATGTTCAGCGCCCACGATGCAAGTGAGCTCGACGCGCTCGCGGACGCCGATGACTGACTGCGCCCTCAGCCCGTGAGGCAGAAGGGGTGCCCGGCCGGGTCGGCGTAGACCCGCCAGTTCTCCCCGTCGCCGGGAAGCCTGGTCGCGCCCAGCGCCAGCACCCTCTCCTCCAAGGCCGTGATCTCGCTGTACTCCACCTGAACGTCAAGGTGTACCTGCTGCGGGTGCGCAGGGTCGGGCCAGCGGGGCGCCGTGTAGTCCGCCACGTTCTGGAACATCACCTGCCTGCCCCCGGCCCCGATCAGCGAACCGGCGTCGCCGTCGTACAGGATCTCCATCCCGAGCGCGTCCGCGTAGAAGTGGCTCAGCACCTTCGCGTCCGGACAGTCGATGGTCACCGCGTAGATCGAGACAGCCGGGTCGTCGCCCTTGCACAGGTCGAACGGGTGCCCCGCCGGGTCCATGAGCGTGTGCCAGCTCTCGCCGCCGCCGAGCCGGGTGGCACCGAGCCTCTCCGCCCGCATGGCCGCGGTGTCGATGTCAGCGACGCGTAGGTCGAGGTGGAACTGCTGCGGGTGCGCGGGATCCGGCCACCGCGGGGGTACGTGGTCCGGAGCGAGCTGGATCGCCACCCGCCAGCCGTCCGGCGTGACTAGCGTGATCCAGTCGTCCTCGACGTCGGTCCTGGTCCAGCCGGCCAGCTCGACGTAGAAATCCGCGAGCCCCGTCAGATCGGCCGCGTCGAGCACCACCGTCTTGAGCTTTCCGATCATGGTGATCCCTCCGGACGTCCGTGGAGCCAAGGGGACTCGAACCCCTACCCCCCACCAGTCCCCCACAGCGTAGGGTCCCTGCCAAGGCAGCATGGGGTTGGCCGTTCAGGAGGCCCCGGATGGCACGGCGCAGGGGCTTCGGCGAGGTGGAGCGACGGGTCAGCAGATCCGGCGAGGTGACCTACCGAGCGCGATACGCCATGCCCGACGGCTCCCGCTACTCCCGCACGCTCGCCACCAAGATGGACGCCGAGGCGTGGCTGGCCGCTGAGCGCGCGTTGATCGACCGGGACGAGCTGGTCGCCGCCCCGGGCCCGCCAGGAGGCGGTGGAGCGGCGCCAGCGCGAGGCGGTGTTCAACACCGTTGGCGGCTTCGCCGAGCGCTACCTCGCCGAGCGGTCTCTGCGGCCGAATACCCTCAGTGGTTATCGGCAGCTCCTGTGACTCCCGGATCCTGCCGACGTTCCGGGACACCCCGCTCGTCGACGTAGCGCTCGCCGACATCAAGTCATGGCGTGCATCGCTGGACCCTAAGACCGAGGCGACCAACGCCGCGGCGTACCGACTCCTGCGCTCACTCCTGCAGGCCGCCGAGGAGGAGGAGCTCATCGACCGCGCCCGCCGAAGATCCGCGGCGCGAGCACCGCGCGGGTGAAGCGCGTCGCGAAGCCGGCGACCTTCGACGAACTGGCAGTCATCATCGACAACGTGCCCCAGCGGCTGCGGCTCTTCATCGTGCTCGCTGCCTTCGTCGGCCTGAGGGAGGGCGAGGCGCTCGAGCTGCGCCGATCGGACGTCGACGGCCGTACCGGTCGGATCGTCGTTTCACGGAAGGTCGACAAGAACGCCGATGCGTGGGGCACGAGGTGCTTGCCCCGACTGCGGCCGTCCGATCACCGCGCCGAAGACCGTGAGCGGCATCCGGACCGTGCACGTGCCCCCGCCCTTCCTGCAAATGCTGCAGAGGCACCTGCTCGAGCACACCGCGCCCGGGCCGACCGGACTGCTCTTCCCCGGCGACCGCACGGACCACATGAGCGTCCGCTACCTGATGGACCGCTACCGGCCCGCCCGCGAGGCCGCCGGACGACCGGACCTCACGATCCACCACCTGCGCCACACCGCCCTGACCCTCGCCGGCCAGCACGGCGCCACCGCCGCCGAACTCCAGGCCCGCGCCGGCCACGCCTCCCAGGCCGCGATGGCGATCTACCAACACGCCACCCTCGACCGCGACAAGTCCCTGGCAGAGAAGATCGGGGCGACGTACGAGGCTTGGCGAGAGAGCCGAACGTAGGTCGTGCGGAGCGGCGGTCAGGTCGCCAAGTCCAAGAGCCTTGGCCCAGTTGAGTGAGCCGAGAACGAGCTGCACACCGCCCAGTTGACGCAGGCTAGGCTGCGGGGCGAAGAAACGTCGGCCCATGTCGGACGGCTGGGCGCACGGGTGACCGGGAGCCGCTGCGCCAGGGGCGGGCAGCGGGTGGGTCACCATCGTCGTGCCTCTCGGTAGGTGTGCCCACCTTGCCCCCACGGTGGCCCGTCACGGGGATCAGGACGCCGAGCCGCCCACGCCAACCGCGGTGAATAGCGGGACGTGCTGGGCCCCGCGGTAGCGTTAAGTGGGCCACGCACGGAGCCACGCAACGGGGCGTGGAACAGGTGCGAGGTGCGGGAGGGGCCTCGGGTGCTGACGCTGTTCGCCGTCCTCATGGCCGTCGCCGGCCTGGTCCTGGCGGCGCTGGCGGCGTACGTCGCGTGGCGCCGCCAGAACCGCATGGGGTGGAGCCTCGCGGTGCTCCTGGTGGCCGTCGCGTGGTGGGGGCTGGCGTACTCCGTCGAGCTGTCGGTCGATGACGTCGCAACGAAGAGCCTGTGGGGTGACCTCAAGTACATCGGGGTGGTGACTCTCGCGCCGGCGTGGCTGGTCTTCGTGCTCCAGTACACCGGCCGTGGACGCCTCGTGACGAGGCGGCTGCTGCTGCTGCTGGCGATCCCGGTCGTCGCGGCGATGACGGTGCTGGCAGTGCCGGCCACCCACGACCTTGTCCGGTCCTACCCGCCCGCAGCGTCGACGCAGGACCTGCCGATCGTCGAGACGGGCCCGGCGTTCTGGGTGATCTTCGGCTACAACAACCTGCTGCTCGTCGGGGCTACCGCGCTCTTTGTGGCGAGCATGGTCAGGCTGGCGCGTATCTACCTCCGCATGGCCCTGCTGCTGCTCGCCGCCGCCCTGTTGCCGTGGGCGGCGAACCTCCTCCACAACTTCGAGGTCGGCTGGTTCGCCCGCATCGACCTGACACCGTTCGCGTTCACCATCACCGGCGGCGTGCTGGTGTGGGGCCTGTTCCGCGAGAGGCTCGTGGACCTGGCCCCCCTCGCGCGCAGCGCCGTCGTGGAGAGCATGACCGACGCCGTCTTCGTCGTCGACGCCTTCGGCCGGGTCGTCGACGTGAACCCCGCCGGTGCCGCCCTGGCCTCGACGACTCGCTCGGCCCTGCTCGGCCGTCGGCTGGAGGACCTTATGTCGCGCGCGCAGGGTGCCGAGGTCGGTCCGGGCGGGCTCACCCTCGAGGCAGGTCCGGACGACGCCGGCCCCAGGACCTTCGACGTCAGCCAGCAACAGCTCACCGACGGCTCTGGGAGGCGTGCGGGCCAGCTGGTGGTCCTCCGCGAGGTCACCGAGCGGGTCCGCGACCGGGAGCGGCTCGAGCAGGTGCTCCACGACAGGTCACGCGTCGCCGCCGCGCTTCAGGCCAGCATGGTGCCCCGGCGGCTGCCCGATCTGCCTGCGACCGAGTTGGCGAGCAGGTACCAGCCCGCGGGCGACGGCGGCGAGATCGGTGGCGACTTCTTCGACGTCTTCCCCCTCGGCGCGGGCAGCTGGGCCTTCGTCCTGGGGGACGTCAGCGGGAAGGGCGCAGAGGCCGCGGCCGTCAGTGCGGCCGCCCGCTACACCGTGCGCGCGCTGGCCGGTACCGGGTCGGGACCTGCTGCGACGCTGCGTGAGGTGAACGCCAGGCTCCTGGTGCAGAACGACACAGAACGGCACTGCACCCTGGTCCACGGCCACCTGGTGCCGGCGGACGAGCGGACGCCGTCTATGTCGGTCACCCTCACCCTGGCCGGCCACCCGCCGCCCCTGGTCCTGCGCGGAACGGGAGCCGTGGAGGAGGTCGGCAGCCTCGGAACGGCACTGGCGCTCTTCGACGAGCCCGAGCTGTACGACACGAGCCTGGAGCTGGCCGCGGGGGAGGTGCTCTGCGTCTTCACCGACGGCCTGGTGGAGGCCCGCCGCGGGCGTGAGCTGTTCGGCGCCGAGCGCGTCGCAGACCTTCTCCGGCGGCACGGCGAGCTGCCGACCGACGAGCTCGCCGACGTCGTCCTCGACGCGGCCCGGGCCTTCCACGGCGGCACGCTGGTCGACGACCTGGCGATGCTCCTGATCAGGAACACCGGCCGGTGCTGATCCGCCGAGCTCGAGAGGACCCCCATCGGGGGTGCCGTGAATCGCCGGGCCCGCCTCGGCCGCGGTCGTGTCGAAGCGGAGCGAGATGGGAAGTCAGTAGACCCAGTCGACCCCTCGAGTGGCGGCTGGTTTCGGGAGCAGGTCGCTGCTCCTGAAGACGACGAACCAGAAATGGGACGACGACTTCCCTCGTTGCTCACCGCCCCCAGTAGGGGCTCATCCGGGTCGGGGAGCCGAGAACGTCGGCCGCCAGTCGGGGAAATCCAGCATCCCGCGCCAGGTCGCGGGTCTACGTCGACATGTGGGAAGGCGCCGGACCGCCGCCCGAGCGCCGAGCCGTCACGGCAGGTAGTCCTCGGGCGCCACTCGACCGAGGCCCGTCGTGGGCTCGTCAGTCAACCTGTCACCGCCGCCCGGGCGAACCGATGGTTGACATCGCCAACCACCCCGACGCGCCACAAGCGCGTCTTACCGCCGCGATCCGGGCGGACGCCTTAGCTGCGCCCTACCGCCGCGTCGCGGGCATCCGGAAGTAGCCGAAATTCGTGTAGTGAGATCGGTGTCAGGGGTGTGGTGCAGCCGCTCCGCGCCGCCGAGGTGTGGCCGAGCGTGGCGGGCTGGCGCGCATGTGGTCGAGCACCGGCTCGAGCAGGGCGGCGAGGGCGCTGACGTCGTCGTTCGGTCAGGGTGGCGAACAGGAGCTCGCGCAGGACCTCGACGTGTCCGGGCAGCGCTTGGGCCAGCCGCTCGCGGCCGGCGTCGGTGATCGTCAGCGTGACGCCGCGGTCGTCGTCGGGCGACGGGCTGCGTTCGACCCAGCCCGCCTTCTCCATCTGGCCGGCCTGGTAGGTCAGGCCGCTGCGGCTGTAGACCACCTCGTCGGCGAGCTCGGTCATCCGGAGGCTGCCGGTCGGTGAGTCCAGGCCGAGGCGGGCCAGCACCTTGAACTGCACGTAGGTGAGGTCTGCGGCCGCGCGCAGCTGCTGCTCGACCTTGTGCCGCAGGAGGCCGGCCACGTCCATCAACGCGAAGTAGGCGCGCAGCTGGGTCTCGTCGAGGTTCAGGTCGGCGTACGGCGCGGCGAAGGTCACGCACGACACTCTACGACGAATCTTCAGATTCGAAGCACTTGCTTCGACTTCAAAGCAACGCTATCGTGGCCACGTGCTTCGAATTCGAAGCATCTACCCAGTGACCGAGGAGCTGACCATGAAGGCGATCCGATTCCACGAGTACGGCGACCCCGAGGTGCTGCGCCTCGACGAGGTCGACCTCCCCACCCCCGGCCCGGGACAGGTGCGGGTGCGCGTTGCGGCCACGTCGTTCAACGGCGTCGACGGCAACATCCGGGCCGGGCGCATGCAGGGACCGATGCCCATGGACCTCCCGCACATCCCCGGCCTCGACGTGGCTGGGACCGTCGACGCGCTCGGCGATGGCGTCGACGCACTGCGGGAGGACGACCCTGTCATCGGGTTCCTGCCGTTCGGCGACGACGGCGCCACGGCCGAGTACGTGCTGGCCACCGCTGCCGACCTGGCGCCCGCACCCACGAGCATCCCGCTCGCCGACGCCGCCGCACTGCCCCTGGTCGGGCTCACCGCGTGGCAGGCGCTCTTCGAGCACGCGAACCTGCGTGCCGGGCAACGGATCCTCGTCAACGGTGCCAGCGGAGCCGTGGGCGGCTACGCCGTCCAGCTGGCCAAGTCGGTCGGCGCACACGTCATCGCCACGGCGACCCCGCGCACCCGCGATCAGGTGACGAGGCAGGGAGCGGACGAGATCGTCGACCACACCGCCGGCGACGTGAGTGCGGCGATCCGCGAGCCGGTGGACGTGCTGCTCAACCTGGCCCCGATCAGTCCCGACCAGTTCACCACCCTGGCGGGCGTCGTCCGCGACGGCGGGGTCATCGTCAACACCACCGTGTGGATGCCCGCCCCGTCCGACGAGACCCGCGGCGTACGCGGCATCGACCTGTTCGTCCGCAGCGACGCCACGCAACTGGCCGAGCTCGCCGCCCGCGTCGACCGGGGTGAGCTCACCATCGACATCGCCGAGCGCGTTCCGATGACCGACCTCCCGTCCATCCACGCCCGAGCCGCGGACGGCACCCTCACTGGCAAGGTCGTCCTCCTGCCGACCAGCGCCTGACCACGTTCGACTCGGCGTGCCACGGTGTCGCGATCCGCTCATGACGCGGTCCGTGCGCACGTCGAGGTGCGTCACACCGCCGCGAATGCCCGCTCAGGCACCCAGCCTTCGGCAACTGCCCCTCATCCGCCTCCCCTCATCCGCCTCTCCTTCCCCTTCCTCTCCCACCTCCCTGTACTTCGCGCACGGCGAGAAGGACACTCCGCCGACCTGCCCCTCAGGCCTCCGCTGTTCCAGAAGCTCGTGCAGATGGACCGCAAGGCCCGCCACGCAAGCGCCGACCGGGTCCGCTCCCTTGCACGCCGAGCACGGCCCCGACTCCCGGTGCCGACGACGTCGTCACGCTCTTCTGCGATCACGGCGCGGTCGAGTTCGACGCCCTGGCGGACGTCACCGGCTGAGGCCGCCGGCGGGGCCCGAAGGTGACCGCCGACGGCCTCGTTGCCGCTGCTACGGGGCGACTACTGCGCCAATTACTGCGCCACGAGCTGGGCGACGTATCCGGCCGCCTTCGGCGAACCCCACCCGGTGGTGAGGTCGTAGCCCCTGGTGGTCGGGAAGCCCGGGATCGGCCCCGGATGCACGGTGCCGTCGGCCGCGTACTCCCACATCTGGTTGTCGTCCAGGACGCCGCTGGCTGCGGTGCCGTAGACCCGCGGGACGATGTCGGAGAACGCCGTCGTCTTGGCGAAGCCAGGCGAGTAGATCACCGCGTTGAGGTCACCGATGCCCGCCTTGCCCGCTGCGGCGCGGCCCTGGTTCGCGATCGCGGTCAGCGCGGCCACCTGCGGTGAGGACGCGGAGGTGCCCCCGAAGACTCCCCAGGCCGCCGGACCCGCCGCCCTCGGGAAGTAGGTGTGGAACACCAGCACGCCACCGTTCACCGCAGCGTTCCATGCCACGTCGGGCACGCCACGGTGGTTGCCGACGACGCCCGCGACACTGTCCTGGTAGGCCGGACGGCCGTAGACGGCCGACAGGCCACCGCCGGTGCCGATCGGTCCCCAGGTCTCGTTCCACACGGCCTCCGAGCTGCCGCCCGGGGTCCAGGCCCAGTACGCCGGGTTTCGGGTGCCGTCGTCGTTGAACGGCTTGTCCGACGTCGGCGCCCAAGTCCACCCGGACTGCACCTGCGTACCACCGACCGAGGTGACGAAGGGCGAGGAGTTCGGGTAGCTGGTCGACGGGTGGTCGAGGGTCTGCGTCTGGTGGTGGGCACGACCGACGCCGAGGGAGCCGTCGTCGCCCGAAGAGGCGAAGAAGGTGTCGTGCCTGGCCTGGCCGCGCTTGAAGGTCTTGTCGAACCGGTCGAAGGCCCGCTTCGCTGCTGCCGGGGAAGCGAACGCCTCCTCGCTGGTGCCGAACGACATCGAGAACACCGTGCCTTGCGGGTAGGTGGCGATGGCCTGGTCGATGGCCTTCATCAGGTTGGGCAGCCCCTGGACGCCCTGCGTCTCGGCCGGAGGCGTGGCGAGCAGCACGATGTGCGCCTTCGGGGCGATCGCGTAAGCCCACTGCACGTCGAGGCTCGCCTCGCCCGCCCAGCCGACTGCCGCTGCCGGGCCGGACGTGCCAGAGCCGTTGCCGGGCGGGTCCTTGTAGCCCGGCTTGCCGAGCGGGAAGACCGCCTCGAAGTCCGGAGCCGGCCCATTGAAGGTCTGCGCGAAGAACCTCAGGTCTTCGGCGGCGGTGGGGCTGCCGTAGGAGTCGACCAGCACGATCGTCTGGCCCTTGCCGTCCGTGGTCTGCGGCGTGAGCGGATCAAGGCCGTAGAAGGCGCGGATCTGGTTCGGCGTGTAGCAGTGGATGGTGGTCGACACCCGGTTGTCGGGCGCCGGGCGCTGGCACGCGACCGGGTCGGCCGCGGCTGCGGCGTCGGTGAATGCCGACTCGGGTGCCTGGGCGGCGAGCGGCAGCACGGAGGCCAGGGTGGTGGCCGGCGCGGCTGTCGCGGTGAATGTGGCGAGCAGGACTGCGGATCCCGCAGCTGCCGCCAACCTGAGTTGACGCATGGACGATCCCTTCGATGTGTCCCCGAATAGGACGTGCTACGAGCCCCCGGATGTGGACTCGGGGGTCAACGTATGCCTGCCGGAGCAGTTCCGGAAGGGGTGGTTTCCGGTCAAGGACTCGTCGGTCGCGCCGGGACTCAGGACGACATCGACCACGTGCTCATCGGGCCTGGTGGGGCCTACGCGGTGGAGACCCGAATCGTATGCCTCATCATGGCACTCCAGCCACGGCCGCGACCGGCTGCGACCGGCTATTGCCCAGGCCCAGCCGAACGCTCGCCCGCTGCGTTTGAGGAGCCAAGTCATCGAGGGCGCCTCCGTCCTTACAGGTCGCGCACTCAAGCAAGGGAACGAAAGCCCCGATGACGATGCTCTCGACGAGTCCCGCATAGCCCAAGCTTGGTCACCGATCGACGAAAAAGGCTAGACCTCACCACGCCACGCGCTGCGTGGTCAGCAGGCCTTGCTGGCGGTAAGCGGTGGCGACCCGACGCTTGTGAACCAGACGACCGATCGCTTTCCCCCACCAGTCCCCCACAGCACGACGACAGGCAGCATGGGGTTAGTCGCTGAAAATAGAAGAGATTGCAGGCTGAACTGCCGGTTCATAGTTGTGGAGCCAAGGGGACTCGAACCCCTAACCCCCTGCTTGCAAAGCAGGTGCGCTACCAATTGCGCCATGGCCCCTGTCGGTCAGGATCAGGCCTTCTGCACCGGGTCCGTGGCCTCGTGCCAGAGTGCCTGCTCCTTGTTGGCGTCGTCCATCTTCTTCTTCGCGACCACGCCGGCGACGACGACGAGAGTGACCAGCAGGATCTTCTTCACGGAACCTCCAACGAGCGGATTTCGGGCAAGCACCAAGCCTAGGGGGTCGGTCCGCGCTCCCAGAAACCGGTCGACCAGAGCTGCCGGGTCTGGAGCACCCAGAACCACGCGAAGAGCGCGATCAGCGCCGACTCCACCGCGAGAAGCCAGTGCTCCCAGCCGAAGCCCAGGTACGCCGCCGCGCCCAGCACGACGCTCGCGACCATCCCCTCGGCCACCAGCGCGTAGCGGTTGAGCCAGGGTCGGGTGCGCCGGGTCGGGTCCGGCCCGAGCCCGAACAGCCGGGAGTTGATCACGGCGACGGCCACGAAGCAGCCGAACATCGGGATCGCAGCGCCGTAGTGGGCAACCCTGACGAAGAACCCCCGGTCCACGGCGTACGTCACGGCGACCACGAGGTAGACCGCCACACTCGCGCCGGTGCCCCAAGCGAACACCCGGCGTTCCATCGCCGCCGGCCCGTGCCACTTGAGGTACGCCGCCACGAGCAGCGCCACGGCGCCCATCACCAGCAGTGCGAACACGTTGTTCGTGACGTTCTCGTTCACCCGCGCTGCCCGCACCGGCGTCGAGCTGCAGCCCGCCTCGTACGGCGTCGGGACGAATGCCACGACCGGCATCAGCATGCCGGCGATGTTGAGCAGCACGTCCTCGGTGTCCGTGCTGCCCTTGATCACGACCAGACACGCCCCGATGGCGACCAGGGCGCCGACGAAGACGCCCTGCGCGGGCGTGTAGTAGTACCCGCTGATCGACTTCTGCGCACACTCGAACCCGACCGCCGCCGCCTCCCGGAGCACCGAGGCCGCCAGCAGCAGCACGAGCAGCACCATCGCGATCCGCAGGTAGCGGTAGGTCTTGACGATGCTGTGGCGAGTGGTGTCCACGAGACCTCGCTGGCAATCCGGGTGGGCCCGAGAGGACTTGGACCTTGACCTCTTCCTTATCAGGTGCCCCCGGCCGTAGTTGCGGACCTGCCACCGTGTTGCATCCTCGCTGCGCCTGTCCGGGCCGGGAGGTCCGGGCAGCCGCACTTGCTCAGTTCCGGCACGACAGGGTCGAAACTTCCGAGGTTTCTGCTCTAGCATCCTTCTGATGCCCTATATGCGGATTCGAGAAGCCGCTGAATACCTCGGCGTGAGCGACGACACCGTCCGCCGCTGGATCGACCGCGGCCTGCTCAACGTCTCCACCGACTCGTCCCGCCGCCAGGTGGTCGACGGCTACGAGGTAGCGCAGGTGGCCCGCAGCCACGCGTCTCTACCGGGGGTACCCGGCGGGATGGCGAGCTCGGCGCGCAACCGGTTCGTCGGACTGGTCACCGACATCGAGTTGGACCGGGTGATGGCCCAGGTGGAGCTGCAGTGTGGGCCGTTCCGGGTGGTGTCGCTGATGAGCAGCGAGGCGGTACGCGAGCTGGGACTGGAGCTCGGCTCGGTGGCGGTAGCGGTGATCAAGTCCACGACGGTGATCGTCGAAAAACCGGCAGGAGTGTGACATGAAGCGATGGTTGGCAACCGTGAGTGCGCTGGTGCTGCTGGCCGTGGTCGGCGGCTGCGGCGGCAATGACTCCTCCGGCTCGAGCGGGGATGCCACGTCCTCGTCGTCAGGCGGTGCCTCGGGCAAGCTGCTGGTGTTCGCGGCCACCTCGCTGACCGGGGCCTTCGACAAGATCGGTGCCCAGTTCGAGAAGGCGAACCCCGGCGTGAAGGTGACGTTCAACTACGACGGCAGCTCCACGCTTGCGACCTCGATCGTGCATGGTGCACCCGCCGACGTGTTCGCGTCGGCGGCCCCGGAGAACATGAAGACCGTCACTGACGAGAACCTCACGTCCGGGACGCCTGAGACGTTCACCAGCAACAAGGCCGAGATCATGGTTGAGACGGGCAACCCGAAGACCATCAAGTCCGTCAACGATCTTGCGGAGCCTGACCTCAAGGTCGTGGTCTGTGCCCCCGACGTTCCCTGCGGCGCGCTGGCCCAGGACATCTTCAAGAAGGCCGAGGTGGCGGTGAAGCCGGCCAGCGAGGAGACCAGTGTCGGTGGAGTCGTGACGAAGATGACGCTCGGCGAAGCGGACGCGGGCATGGTCTACGTCACCGACGTCAAGGCGAACGGCAACAAGACGGCCGGAGTGCCCATCCCCGCGGAACAGAACCAGTCCACCGTCTACCCGATCGCACCACTCAAGGACGCTCCGAATGCGGCGGCAGCGAAGGCCTTCATCGACTACGTGACCGGGCCCAAAGGGCAGCAGGTGCTGGCCACCTTTGGCTTCCAGCCGCCGGCGTGAGTGGGATGGCCCGCCATAAGCTGCCGTTCAACCCCCTTGTGGCGTGCCTGGCTGCACTCGCCGTGCTGTTCTTCGTGTTCCCGCTGATAGGGCTGCTGACCGGCGCCCCGTGGGGTCACATCGTCGAGGTGATCACCAGCAAGACCGCGCTGGATGCGCTCGGGCTCTCCCTGGTTGCCTCGCTGTCCAGCACGGTCATCGCGCTGGTGCTCGGGTTCCCGCTGGCCTGGATGCTGGCCCGCGGGCGGTTCCGTGGCAAGGGGCTGCTGCGCGGCCTGACCACGCTTCCGATGGTGCTACCTCCGGTGGTGGGCGGAATCGCACTGCTGCTGGCCTTCGGCCGCCGCGGGATCATCGGCGAACCGCTGTTCGAGGCGACGGGGGTCTCGCTGCCGTTCACGACGGCGGGAGTCGTCGTGGCCGAGTCCTTCGTGGCCATGCCGTTCTTCGTCCTGACCGTCGAGTCCGGCCTACGGTCGATGAACCTGCGGCTGGAGGACGCGGCCCGCAGCCTCGGGGCAAGCCGGGCAATGGTGTTCCGTCGCGTGACGCTGCCGCTGATCTGGCCCTCCCTGGTCCTCGGCACCGTGCTGACCTGGGCCAGGGCGCTGGGCGAGTTCGGCGCCACCATCACCTTCGCCGGGAACCTGCCGGGTGTCACCCAGACCATGCCGCTGGCCATCTACATCAACCAGAGCTCGAACAGAACCGACGAGGCGCTGGCCCTGAGCCTGGTTCTGGTGCTGGTCAGCCTCATGGTCATGGTCTTCCGGCGCCAGGGCGCGGGCGCGGGTTGACCCCCCGATGCTCGAAGCGGACATTCGGCTGCGTCTGTCGAGGCTGGAGCTGGACGCCTCCTTCTCGGTGGCCTCCGGCGAGGTGCTTGCACTGCTCGGCCCCAACGCCTCCGGGAAGTCGACCACGCTTCGGGCGCTGATGGGTCTGCTGCCACTCACCGGGGGGCGTGTGGTGCTGGACGGCACCGTCCTGGAGGATCCCGCCCGGGACGTGAGGGTCCCGGCGGAGCGCCGGCCCATAGGCCTGATGTTCCAGGACTACCTGCTGTTCCCCCACCTGAGCGCCCTGGAGAACGTGGCCTTCGGTCTGCGAGCCAAGGGCACCGACAAGAAGGCCGCGCGCGAGAAGGCGTCCCAGACAATGGCCCGTCTAGGCGTGGACGGCCTGTCTGAGGCCAAGCCCGGCTCGATGTCAGGCGGCCAGCAGCAACGCGTGGCGATGGCCCGAGCCCTGGTCACCGATCCCAGCCTCCTGCTCCTCGACGAGCCGCTGGCCGCGCTCGATGTCTCGACCAAGACCGACATCCGGCGTCTCCTGCGCGGCGTCCTGCGCCAGACCCACGCTGCGAACGTGCTCGTCACCCACGACCTGCTCGACGCCGTGGCGCTCGGCGACCGGATGGTCGTCATCCAGGACGGACAGATCGTCCAGACCGGAACACCCGCCGAGGTGACCGCGAGACCTCGATCGAGCTACGTGGCCGACCTGGCCGGCGTCAACCTGCTGCGGGGAACCGCACACGACAGAGTGCTGGAACTCGACGACGGCGGCCGGCTCACATGTGCAGCCCCCTCAACCGGCCCCGTCTTCGCGGTGATCGATCCCGCCGAGGTCGCGGTATCCCGGCAGCAGCCCCAGGCGGACGAAGACAACATCTGGCCGGGGCAGGTCACCGCGGTCGACCTGATGGGCGACCGGGTGCGAGTCCGCATCAAAGGAGATCCCACGATCACCGCCCAGGTCCTGCCCGCCGCGGTCGACGAGCTCAAGCTCGATGACGGCGGCCAACTATGGGCGTCCGTCCACCCCACTGCCATCACCGCGTACCCGTCCTAAACAACAAGAGCATCCGGGGACGCTCTGGCCGGTGCCGCCTGTGATGACCACCCTTGGCAACCCGTACTGGTGGGCCTAAGAGGACTTGAACCTCTGACCTCTTCCTTATCAGGGAAGCGCTCTAACCGTCTGAGCTATAGGCCCGGGATGGTCCGCGACGACGACGACCGACGAGGAACGTTACCGCACCGGATGCGGGCCGACCAAAGCGGTCAGCTGTCCTCCGCCAGGGTGACCTCGATGCCGCCGAGGAGCGTGGCGGCGAGGTTGTAGAGGAACGCCCCGAGCGTCGCGATCGCGGTCAGCAGCACCACGTCGACGGCGGAGACCAGCATCGTGAAGCCGAGCACGCGTCCGGTGCCGATGTAGTCCTGCACCCGGAAGTCGTTGCCCATCACCGTCTGCACCGTCGTGTTCAGCGAGTCCCAGACGCCGGCGGCACCGAGCACGCTCCACACGATCGCGACGGCCACGATGGTGACGATGCCGAAGGCGATCGAGAGCAGGAACGCGGTCTTCATCACCGACCAGGCGTCGACCTGGACCAGCCGGAGCTGGGCCTTGCGCGGACGCCGCCTCGGGCCGGCCTTGGCCGGCGCGGCGCCGACCCTGGCGCCCGGCCTGGCGGCCACCCGCCGGATCGCCGGCCCCGTCACCGCGCGAGGACTCCGGCGTCGCCTTGTCCACGGCCGGCTGCGGACCGGTGGAGACCTGTTCCGCGACGCGGTCGAAGCCGCGACGGGCGGTGCCCTGGTCGCGCTCGGTCATCACGGCTCCTCGGGTGACTCGGGTGAGTCGTCGTCACCGATTGTTGCATCCGGAGCCCCCGGGTCGCCGCCGGCCGCCTCGATCGCCTCGTCGACCGCTTCCTCGACCTCCTCGGCCTTCTCCACGCTCCGGGCCACGACCGCGACCGAGTCACCGGCCTTGGGCGTCACGAACTTCACGCCCATCGTCGACCGGCCGGTCGGCCGGAACGCATCGTCGATCGGGCTGCGCACGACCTGGCCGCTGCTGGTCACGCAGAGCACCTCGTCGCCGTCGACCACGATGAACGCGCCGACCAGGTTGCCGCGCTCCTCGTTGTCGAGCTTCATCGCCTTGATCCCGATGCCGCCGCGCGACTGCAGCCGGTAGTCCGTGATCCGGCTGCGCTTGGCGTAGCCGCCGTCGGTGATCGTGAAGACGTACTGCGGCTTCACGGTCTCGACGAGCTCGACCACCGGCGAGTCGGACTCGGCCGCCTCCTCGGCCGCCACCTGCGAGGCACGGATCACCGACATCGAGAGCAGGTCGTCGCGCCCGCGGAACTTCATGCCCTGCACGCCGGACGTGGCCCGGCCCATCGGCCGGAGCTGCGTGTCGTCGGCGCGGAACCGGATCGCCTGCCCCTTGCGGGACACCAGCAGGATGTCGTCGTCGCGCATCGGCCAGCTCCGCGCCGATCAGCTCGTCGTCGTCCTGCCGGAAGTTGATCGCGATCACGCCGGCCTGCCGCGGGGAGTTGTAGTCGCCGAGCCGGGTCTTCTTGACCAGGCCGGAGCGGCAGGCCAGCACCAGGTACGGCGCCTGCTCGTAGTCGCGGATCGCCAGCACCTGCGCGATCTGCTCGTCGGGCTGGAACGACAGCAGCCCGGCCACGTGACCGCCCTTGGCGTCGCGCTGCGCCTCGGGCAGGTTGTAGGCCTTGGTGCGGTAGACCCGGCCGGCCGTGGTGAAGAACAGCAGCCAGTGGTGGTTGGAGGTCGCCATGAAGTGCTCGACCACGTCATCGCCGCGGAGCGTGGCTCCGCGGACGCCCTTGCCGCCCCGCTTCTGGGTGCGGTACTGGTCGGCCCGGGTGCGCTTGGCGTAGCCGCCGCGCGTGATCGTGACGACCAGCTCCTCGTCGGGGATCAGGTCCTCCATCGAGAGGTCGCCGTCGGCCGCGATGATCTGGGTACGGCGGTCGTCGCCGTACTTGTCCACGATCTCGCCCAGCTCGTCGCCGACGATCTGCCGCTGCCGTGCCTCGTTGGCGAGGATGTCCTGGAGGTCCGCGATCCGGCGCTCGAACTCGGCGAGGTCGTCGATGATCTTCTGTCGCTGCAGCGCGGCCAGGCTGCGCAGCTGCATGTCGAGGATCGCGGTCGCCTGGATCTCGTCGATGTCGAGGAGCTGGATCAGGCCCTCGCGTGCCTCCGACGCGTCTGGGCTGCGGCGGATGAGTGCGATCACCTCGTCGAGCGCGTCGAGCGCCTTGGCCAGACCACGCAGGACGTGGGCGCGGCGCTCGGCCTCCGCCAGCCGGAACCGCGTGCGCCGCTGGATGACCTCGATCTGGTGCGCGACCCAGTTGCTGATGAACTGGTCGATCGTGAGCGTGCGCGGCACGTAGTCGACCAGTGCCAGCATGTTCGCCGAGAAGTTGGTCTGCAGCTCGGTGTGCTTGAGCAGGTTGTTCAGCACCACGCGGGCGACCGCGTCGCGCTTGAGCACCACCACCAGCCGCTGGCCGGTGCGGCCGGAGGAGTCGTCGCGCACGTCGGCGATGCCCTGGACCTTGCCGTTGTCGGCGAGCTCGGCGATCTTCAGGGCCAGGTTGTCGGGGTTGACCATGTAGGGCAGCTCGGTGATCGAGAGGCAGGTGCGGCCCTTGCTGTCCTCGTCGACCTCGATCACCGCACGCTGGGTGACCGAGCCGCGGCCGGTGCGGTAGGCCTGCTCGATGCCCTCGCGGCCCACGATCAGCGCGCCGTTGGGGAAGTCGGGGCCCTTGATCCGCTCGATCAGGGCGTCCTGGAGCTCCTCGCGCGTCGCGTCGGGGTGCTCGAGCGCCCACCGGGCTCCGTCGGCCACCTCGCGCAGGTTGTGCGGCGGGATGTTGGTGGCCATGCCGACGGCGATCCCGGCCGAGCCGTTGACCAGCAGGTTCGGGTAGCGCGACGGCAGGATCGTCGGCTCCTGCGAGCGACCGTCGTAGTTGGGCTGGAAGTCGACGGTGTCCTGATCGATGTCGCGGACCATCTCGAGCGCGAGCGGAGCCATCCGGCACTCGGTGTAACGCATCGCGGCTGCGGAGTCGTTGCCCGGTGAGCCGAAGTTGCCCTGGCCGTGGATCAGCGGGGCGCGCATCACCCACGGCTGCGCCAGCCGGACCAGGGTGTCGTAGATCGCCGTGTCGCCGTGCGGGTGGTACTGGCCCATCACGTCGCCGACCACGCGCGAGCACTTGGAGAAGCCGCGGTCGGGCCGGTAGCCGCCGTCGAACATCGCGTAGAGCACCCGGCGGTGCACCGGCTTCAGGCCGTCGCGGACGTCGGGCAGGGCCCGGCCGACGATCACCGCCATCGCGTAGTCGATGTAGGCCCGCTGCATCGAGGTCTGCAGCTCGATCGGCTCGATCCGGCCACCTCCGCCTGGTCCGGCGAGGTTGTCGGTCATCTCCGTCATGTTCCGTGCCCTTCGTCTGTTCGGTGGTCGAGCTGCGTGCGGTGGCGAGCCTGTCGAGATGACCGGTATCGAGATCTCGACAGGCTCGATCACCGGGAGGCATGGTCAGATGTCGAGGAAGCGAACGTCTTTCGCGTTGCGCTGGATGAACGAGCGACGCTGCTCGACGTCCTCGCCCATCAGGATCGAGAAGACCTCGTCGGCCTGGGCGGCGTCGTCCAGCGTGACCTGCAGCATCAGTCGCTGCTCGGGGTTCATCGTGGTCTCCCACAGCTCATCGGCGTTCATCTCGCCGAGACCCTTGTAGCGCTGGACCGGGTTCTCCTTGGGCAGCTTCTTGCCGGACTGCCAGCCCGTCGCGCGTGAGCAGGTCGCGCTCGCTGTCGGAGTAGACGAACTCGTGCTCGGCCGGCTTGTTCCAGCGGATCCGGTAGAGCGGCGGCTGCGCCATGTAGACGAAGCCGTGCTCGATCAGCGGCCGCATGAACCGGAACAGCAGGGTCAGCAACAGGGTGTTGATGTGGTGGCCGTCGACGTCGGCGTCGGCCATCAGCACCACCTTGTGGTAGCGCAGCTTGTCGAGGTCGAACTCCTCATGGATGCCCGTGCCGAGCGCGGAGATGATCGCCTGCACCTCGGTGTTGGCGAGCACCTTGTCGATCCGCGCCTTCTCGACGTTGAGGATCTTGCCGCGGATCGGCAGGATCGCCTGCACCCGCGGGTCGCGGCCCTGCCGTGCCGAGCCGCCCGCCGAGTCGCCCTCGACGATGAAGACCTCGCACTCCTCCGGGTTGGTCGACTGGCAGTCGCTGAGCTTGCCGGGCAGGCCACCGCCACCGAGGAGGCCCTTGCGGGAGCGGGCCAGGTCGCGCGCCTTGCGCGCGGCCAGCCGCGCCGATGCCGCGGCCATGCGCCTTGCGGACGATGTCCTTGCCCTCGGCCGGGTTCTCCGCGAGCCAGTGCCCGAGCTGGTCGTTGACGATGCGCTGCACGAAGCCCTTGGCCTCGGTGTTGCCGAGCTTGGTCTTGGTCTGGCCCTCGAACTGGGGCTCGCCGAGCTTGATCGAGATGATCGCGGTCAGACCCTCGCGGATGTCGTCGCCGGAGACCCGGTCCTCGCGCTTCTTGATCAGCCCCCACTCCTCGCCCCAGTTGTTGACCAGGGACGGTGAGCGCCGAGCGGAAGCCCTCCTCGTGGGTGCCGCCCTCGTGGGTGTTGATCGTGTTGGCGAAGGTGTGGACCGACTCCTGGTAGGAGGTGTTCCACTGCATCGCGACCTCGAGGCTCATCTGCTGCTCGAGGCTCTCGGGGGTCGAGGCCTCGAAGCTGATCACCGTCGGGTTGGCCTTGTCCTTGCGACGGTTGAGGTGCTCGACGTAGTCGACGAGACCCCGGTCGTAACGGAACCGCCGCTCCATGGCACCGCCCTCGGCGCGCACGACGTCGGCCTCGGTGGCGTCGGTCTCGCCTGCACCCTCGTGCTGCATCGGGTCGCCCTCGAGGTCCTGCGCGGACTCCTCGGCGTGCACCCGCTCGTCGCGCACCACGATCTCGAGACCCTTGTTGAGGAAGGCGTACTCGCGGAACCGGCTCGTGATCGTCTCGAGGGAGTACGTCGTGGTCTCGAAGATCGTCCTGGAGGCCCAGTAGGTCACGGTGGTGCCGGTGTGCTCGCCGGGCTCCATCGGGCGCACCTGCTCCAGCGGACCGTCCGGGACGCCGATCGTGAAGCGTCTGGCGCCACTCGTGGCCACGGTTGCGCACCTCGACCACGAGGTGGCTGGACAGCGCGTTGACGACCGAGACGCCGACACCGTGCAGACCGCCGGAGACCTTGTAGCCGCCGCCGCCGAACTTGCCGCCCGCGTGGAGCATGGTCAGGGCGAGGGTGACCGCCGGCAGCGTCCTGGCCGGGAGCCGTGTCGGTCGGGATGCCGCGGCCGTTGTCCTCGACCCGGATCGCGCCGTCGGAGGTCAGGGTGACGACGATCCGGTCGCAGTAGCCCGGCGAGAGCCTCGTCGACCGCGTTGTCCACGATCTCCCAGATCAGGTGGTGCAGGCCGCGCTCGCCGGTGGAGCCGATGTACATGCCGGGTCGCTTGCGCACCGCCTCGAGCCCCTCGAGCACCTGGATCGCGCTGGCGTCGTAGCGACCGTCCTCGACGGCATGTCCAGAGGCCTTCTCCGCCGCAATCTCCTGGATCTGGGTGACGGTCTCGCTCTCGTCGGCCACAGGTGGTTGCCCTCTCTGCTGTTCTCGAACCGGTGCACGTGCTGCACACACGAACGGCCGCTCATGGGGTGGTGCCGAGGGCACCGGAAGCGGGTGAGCGACCTGTGCTCAGTTTACCCGTCAACGGCCTTGAATCACGCATGGGTCCACAGGAGAGGGGGGACGTCTGCGCGGAAAGTGCTCTCACGGGCCAGAAACCGGCACTTGCAGCGCCGAACGGGGTCGCAATGAGGGGCGGGTACGGCGGCACGGCGCCCAGATCGGTCCCGGGCCGATCTGGGCCGTCCCGGGACGGCCGCCTGCCGGGCTCAGCCGTAGGTGTCGCGGGGGCCCCGGCCCTTGACCCGCAGCCGGCCCTTGCGCCAGCTCGGACCGCGGGGTCCCTGGACGTCGATCACCCGCACCGTCTCGTCGCCGAGCTCGTCGTTGAGCCGGCGGACCAGGGAGCCGGCGAGCAGGGTCAGCTGGGTGGCCCAGGCGGTCGAGTCGGCGCGCACCATGAGCCGGCCGTCGGCGAACGACTCGGGTTTCGAGTGCTCGGCGATGTCGCGGCCGACGATCGCCGACCACCGGGCGAAGACCCCGTGCACACGCAGGTCCGTGCTCCAGCCCTGATCGGCGACCAGTCGCTCGAGGGTGACGTCGATGGTCTGCGGGTCCCGCTCGTCAGGGTGTGCGCCGCTGGCCCGTCCTGGCTCGCTGCGGCGTGTCTCATAGCTGCCGCCAGCGCCGCCCTTGCTCCGTCGGGGCAGCCGGCGGGTGCGGCCCGCCAGTCCCCGCGCGATGGTGCGGGCCAGGTCGAGGCCCTCGTCCCGGCGGGCGTCCTCGTCCCGGGGCTGGTTCGCGGCCGGGTCGTCACTCATCGCGGGTCACCGTCCCCTCGGCCACCGTGTAGCGGGTGCCCCGCAGTGCCAGGGGCACGTCATCGGCGACGGCGGCGGTGACCAGCACCTGCTCGGCGTCGCCGACCAGCTCCGCGAGCTGCTGGCGGCGGCCGGTGTCGAGCTCGGCGAAGACGTCGTCGAGGACCAGGATCGGATCGTCGCCCGCGCTCCGCATCAGGTCGTACGACGCCAGCCGCAACGCGAGCGCGAACGACCACGACTCACCATGGCTCGCGTAACCCTTGACCGGCAGGTCACCGAGGGAGAGCACCAGGTCGTCGCGGTGCGGGCCGACCAGGCTGATCCCGCGGTCGAGCTCGTCGCCGCGCCGTCGTTCGAGCTCGGCCAGCAGCCGCTGCTCGAGCTCGACCTGGTCCGCACCGGGCTGGTCCGCTCCGGTCTGGGCCGGGAACGAGCAGCGGTAGACCATCGTCGCGTCGTCGCGGGTCGCGCCGCGGGCGACGGCCTCGTACGCCTTGCCCACCAAGGGGCTCGAGATCGGCCACCAGCCGCAGCCGGGAGCACACCATCTCGGCGCCGAGCCGGGCCAGGTTGGCGTCCCAGACCCCGAGCGTGGCCAAGGGACCACTCAGTGCCCCCTCTGCCGAGGCCGACCCGAAGCGGGCGGCGCGGGCGCTCTTGAGCAGCGAGTTGCGCTGCTTGAGCACCCGGTCGTAGTCGGCGCGCACCCCGGCGTAGCGCGGCTGCAGCTGGACCAGCAGGTCGTCGGCGAAGTGCCGGCGCTCGGACGGGTCGCCCTTGACCATGGCGAGGTCCTCGGGAGAGAAGACGACCGTGCGCACCAGGCCGAGCAGCTCGCGGGCACGGGGCAGCGGCGACTTGTTGATCCGGGCGCGGTTGGACCGGCCCGGGTTGATCTCGATCTCGAGCACGGCCCGGCGTTCGTCGCGGATCACGGCGGCCCGGACGACGGCCTGGTCGGTGCCGGCGCGCACCAGCGGCGCGTCGCCGGCGACCCGGTGCGAGCCGAGCCGGGACAGGTAGTCGATCGCCTCGACCAGGTTGGTCTTGCCCTGGCCGTTGCGGCCCACGAACGCGGTCGCCCCCGGACCCAGCTCGAGGTCGAGGTCCGGCCAGGAGCGGAAGTCGTGCAGGGTCAGCTGGGCGACGTACAAGGCTCACGCAGGGTTCTGGTCGCCGCCGGGCGGCGCGTCGGTGTGCACCGCGTGCCCGCCGAACTGGTTGCGCATCGCCGCGACCGCCTTCATCGCCGGACTGTCGTCCTGGCGGGACACGAAGCGCGCGAAGAGTGCCGCGGTGATCGCCGGGAGCGGGACCGCGTTGTCGATCGCCGCCTCGACCGTCCACCTGCCCTCGCCGGAGTCGTCGGCGTAGCCGCGGATGCCGGCCAGCGCGTCGTCCTCGTCGAGCGCGGCGACCAGCAGGTCGAGCAGCCAGGACCGGATCACGGTGCCCTCGCGCCAGGACCGGAACACCTCGGTCACGTTGTCGACCTCGTCGACGGCCTTGAGCAGCTCCCAGCCCTCGGCGTAGGCCTGCATGATCGCGTACTCGATGCCGTTGTGGACCATCTTGGAGAAGTGCCCGGCGCCCACGGACTCGCCGGCGTGCACCCAGCCGAACTCGCCCTCGGGCTTGAGCGCGTCGAAGGCCGGCTGCACCTTGGCGACGTTGTCCTTCGGAGCCGCCGGCCATCAGCGCGTAGCCGTTCTGCAGGCCCCACACCCCGCCGGAGACGCCGCAGTCGACGAAGCCGATGCCCTTCTCCGCCAGCTGGTCGGCGTGCTTCTGGTCGTCTGTCCAGCGCGAGTTGCCGCCGTCGACGATCACGTCACCCTCGCCGAGCAGCCCGCCCAGCTCCTTGATCGTCTGCGTGCGTCGGCTCGCCGGCCGGGCACCATCACCCAGACCACCTTCGGGCTGGGCAGCTTGCCCGACCAGCTCCTCGAGGCTGGCGACGTCGCTGACGTCGGGGTTGCGGTCGTAGCCGATCACGGTGAGCCCGCCATTGCGCATGCGCTCGCGCATGTTCTTGCCCATCTTGCCGAGCCCGACGAGTCCGATGTCCATGCGTGTCTCCCTCTCGAGTGCGGCGTGCTGTGGGTGGGCGGCTCAGGAGAGCAGGCGGCGCGGCATCAGCAGGTAGCGGAAGTCCGTGTCGGTGTCCCCGTCGAGGGCGTCCGTCCCCGAGATTACGACGGGCTTGGAGGCCTGTGTAAAGGCCAGTTCCACGAAAGGCGACTCGATCACGGTCAGGCCGTCGAGCAGGAACTGCGGGTTGAAGCCCGTGGTGATGTCCTCGCCGACGATCGAGGCCTCGATCGACTCCGACGCCATCGCCTCGTCGCCGCTGCCGGCGTCGAGGGTCAGCACCCCGTCGCTGAAGGTCAGCTGCACGGCCGTGTTGCGCTCGGCGACCAGCGACACGCGCTTGACCGAGTCGACCAGGGCGGCCCGGTCGACGCGCGCCGTCGTCCGGTGCTCCTGCGGGAACAGCGAGCGCACCTTGGGGAACTCGCCGTCGAGCAGTCGGGTCGTCGTACGACGGACGCCGCCGCCAGCGGAGCCCTCGAAGCCGATGATGCCCTCGCCGGCACCGGAGGAGGCCAGCGCGATCGTGATGTCGGTGCCACCGGTCAGCGACTTCGCCGTGTCGGCCAGCACCTTGGCCGGCACCAGTGCGGCGGCTGTGGTGTCCGCGGCCCCCGGCGACCAGGTGAGCTCGCGGCTGGAGAGCCGGAACCGGTCGGTCGCGAGCATCGCGATGCCCGCACCCTCCATCTCCAGCCGGACGCCGGTCAGCACCGGCAGCATGTCGTCGCGTCCGGCGGCGGTGACCGCCTGGCTGACCGCGTTGGCGAACAGGCCGCTCGGCACCGAGCCGCGTGCCTCGGGCATCGTCGGCAGCGACGGGTAGTCCTCGACCGGCATCGTCTGCAGGCTGAACCGGGCCGACCCGCAGGTCAGCACCACCTTCGGCCCGTCGATCGCCATCTCGACGGTCTTGTTGGGCAGGCTGCGGCAGATGTCGGCGAGCAGCCGGCCGGAGACCAGGGCCCGGCCCTCGTCGGCCACGTCGGCGTTGAGGGTGGCCCGGGCCGAGGTCTCGTAGTCGAACGTCGAGAGCTGCAGGCCCTCGCCGCCGTCGTCGAGCGGGCCGGCCTCGATCAGCAGACCGGCCAGCACCGGCGCGCTGGGTCGGACCGGAAGGGCGCGGGCCGCCCAGGCGACGGCATCGGCGAGGACGTCACGTTCGACGCGGAACTTCACGACTGGTGTCTCCCTGGAGTGCAGGCGTTGGGCTCGTTGGGGTGGCTGATCCTGTCACGGAACATCCGGCCGCTGGTGAGTTGTCCCCAGGAACGGCAGCAGCAGGTGTTGTCGGGTCGAGGAGCAATTACGGAATTCGTAGTCGTAGTAGGTGCGGTGGAACCTGTGGAGAACCGGTCTTTGCGCAGGTCAGGCGGCGTCGGAGCGCACACAGGGCCTGTGGAGTGGCGGTGGACGAGCAGGTGCTGCCTGTGTACCGCCGGCCGGCGTGTGCGGGAAGGCCGCAGTGCGTCCACACCCGCGCCACAAGAATTCGTCCGGTTTCCACAGGTCTGTCCCCAGCCTGTGAGATGCGGTGCCGGAGTGCTCAAGCCTGCTTCGCCTGCTGCTTGACCCGC